>CP082230.1 GCA_019856515.1 Prolixibacteraceae bacterium
TTAGTTGACCTTCTAATGCATCACCAAGAGATGTAGCTGACTCAACATTCGCATCTTTCATATCCAAGGTTTTGATAGCAGTTGCTCTATCTCTTTCGGATACGTTTAATAACCCATTTCCTCTTTTGTTCTTCGCTTTTATTGTGACCGAACCAACTTGGTGGGCTTCAACTTTTAAGGTGACATTGATTTTTCTTTTTTTATCTATCTTGATTTTTCTTGATTTATATCCAATAAATGAGAAATTTAAGAAATTAAACTTATCAGCAACTTTGATTTTATAACTACCATCAAAATCGGTAACGGTACCGTTCTCAAAACGGTTATTGCTTGAGCTTACCACTACATATACTCCAGGTATTGGATCTCCAGTTTCATCTACAACCTTTCCTGAAATGGTACGGTCTTGTGCTATGGCTGGGGGCAAGAAGAATAGCAAAAGAATTATGGATAAATATTTTTTCAATATCATTGGGCTATAGTTTTAAGTCTGTTAGGGTATTATCAATTCTATATAAAGCACAATCTTTAATTGATGTAGGTATATCAGTGACTACATTTGCTCTTTTTCCTTCAAGGTCTATTGATATATGGTTTTGGGCATCAATCGTGATGCGCCTCATATTAGTATTACCCGTTTCTGAATCAATTTCTTGAGAGTAGGTGAAGAATTGGTGTAGAGTTCCATCTGAGGGAAATATAAATTGTGACTTATAAGAAAGATCAGACTTGACGATAAACTGAGACAACCAGTTTAATAGTTTATTCTGGTCTTCCGAAAGTAAAATGATACGTTTTCTAGGATCAAGAAACTTTTCTCTTTCAATATCATAAATGTTTGAGGGAATTTGGCCATTGGCTAAGGCAGTTTTGATTGCCTCATTTGTAGGGATAAAAAACATATCTCCAAGTGTACCTTTAGGAGATAATTTCTCTGGAATAAGTTTTACTAGCTTTAAAAATTCACTACATGATGGCGTGTCTTTTAGATATTTAAGGAAGTTCTTTGTAGGTGCTTTAATAAGTCCTTCTATCGTGTATGATTTTCCATCATAACCTTCTCCTTCAGAGTCAATATCAATAGAGATCTTTGTCTCATTTCCTCCAGCCCAAATCTTTCCATCTTGTACATATATGATTGAAAATGGTTCCAATGTAGTATACGCTTTAGTCATAGTGGTTTCAACATCAACTTCTTGATTGGAAAAATGATGTAGAACTTGGCCTCTCACACTACTAGATGACATTGCGATAGACTCCCCTTTAGAGTTAAACCCATAAATCTTATCATCAATTAGAATCTCTTCATATCCTTTTTCTATTGCAAAAGCGTCTTTCATTGCTTCATTATTAGGAATAAAAGTAACTCCCTTGCTTGAAGATGATAGGATAGAAGGGAGCTCTCGAGAAAGATCCAAACAAGCCATAAAAGAATAGTAATTCTCATCTAAAAATATCTTTGAGAAGGAGCAGTTTAGGAAGTTAATATCAGGACACTGTTTCATTCCATAGAAAAAACCATTGGTACACATTTTTATATCTACTTGATCTATTGGGATATGTAGTGACGTTCCTTCTTCGAAGGTTTTTAGTTTGTCATCTCTTACTAATTCAGGCAATGCCATACTACTATTGTCCATTAATGATGTAATTAATATCCTTTTTGATAGGAGAGACAAAGAATTGTAATCTTTAGTGCCATTGGATACTTTGGATATATAATCATCTAATGTTTGATTATAAGGAAAGAAGGTATTAATAAAATAAGAGTGCGCTTCTCCAAAATTATTTCCGACGCTCTCTTTGCTAATGGTATATGAAGATGCGGGACCTAAGTATGTTTCAATGGTGAAGATACTGTCCCCTTTAGCCCTGCGATCTAAATTTGATAGTTTGCTGTTGTATATATAAATAGAGAATGAGGCTAGCGTTTCATATATATGAGATAGTTCAGGTGTTTTTTTTATATGTTGTAAAATGTTATCTCGTGGTTCAGCAACTTCAGAAATAAAATAGATGTAGCCATTATCTGCAGGAATTTCTGCTTCTGTAATTTCTGCACCAGAGTAGTAATATACTTTTTCTCGGTCATTTATCTCGGTTGTATAGGACTGATCAAAGAGCTTATTGATATTATAAGTCCAGTCCATGACATTATTGTTGTCAAAAATTTCTTTGTAAAATACGGGAGCCCATTTACTGTCAAGGTAGATGAGTCTATTATGTTGATCTTCATTGTTGTATAGATTGAATAGTTCATTTTCACAGTATGTTGGTAGCTTATAAACAGGAACTCCTTCAAAAAGGTTGCGTAGTCTCGAAAGATTATAGCTGTTTTTTACTAGATGATAAGTAACCAATTGTGTTCCTTTTAACTGTCCATCCTCACTTTGGAAATACTCCTCAATAGAGCTAACCCCCTTCTTTTCCAAAAAACGTTTCATAGCTTCATCATTTGGTACAAATGCAGTCATAAAGCCACGACCGTATAGCATGTTTTTGTATCCAGCCATTTCTGCGGCTTTCAAGAATATGGAGTAGTCACCTCTGTCCTGAAGAACAGTTCCGATATTTCCAGTTAAATAGGATGGACGATCGAAGCGATCATCAAATTCTCTCTCACACGAGATGAGTATAAGAGCTATTAACATAGATAGAAAATACTTCATAGATTAGTTGTTTAAGTTAGTATACAATCCATTATAGATTGGTATATCTTGTTTTATTAGTTAAATAAGTACCAGATCATTATTTTGGGATATTAGCATCGATGTAATATTTATGTTATAAATAACAAGTTATATGTCAGCTGTTTAATAATATCGGCGTGGTTTGAACCTAACTTAAAAGTAGAGTTACTATGTAAGATATGTGTTTGATTCTATACGGAAAATTCACATCTTTCTAAAATTGTCTAGAGTTGGATAAATCTGTACAGTCCTTAAAGTCACTTTATATTATCAAGTGAAACATCATTTTTTGTTATAAGCGCCGTAGACTATCACTTAATAGTTCGGATCAATTTCTGATTGATGAAGTATTCGTTCCTTTGATAATAAAAGAGAGAGTCGATGAATATATACCATAACACAATAAGTTCAATATAATGTTGGATATATTCGAACGAACAACTACATGTTAGATTTGTTTTCTGAAATGATTATATCAGATATTGTTGTCGGTTGAGAGATATGAATATGAGAATGCCTTTGAGTTAACTGGGCTAATTCTGATGTTATATTATTGTATATAACTTTTGATTGTTTTTGAGCCTGTCTGTTTAATTTCCCAAACTCTTCTTCTGAAAAAGAGCTAATTGCCGACCGAAGCCATCGTCCTAATGAAGTTCCTATAGGAATTGTTGAGGTTTTTATAGGCTTGGTTCGATATGACTTCTCTAGTAAATTGTTTTTTATTGATTTAATTAATAGTGGTTTGTGAAATATGATAACCACCCTTTTATTCGGATTGTGTAAACACCAACGATCCACTTTTTCTTCAAAACTCAGTGTGTCATATTGCCATCCATACATCTTTAATTTTATGCATATATGCGATTGCAAGGTAGCAACAGATGTTACTTGTTGTAAATGGAGGACCTTTTGTCTCATTTGAAATTAAAGTGGATAATAAATACTTATGATAATAGATGAATATAGAAATTATTCTGTTCAATAGAGTAAGAATACAGTAAAAAGTGTTATGGTAAAATTATTGGGCTATAATATCAAAGTCTAAATGTTTAGATCTCCTCTTTTAATCAGATTGCTTTTAGATTGAGGTCTGGAATAGCAACTAAAAAGGTTACAATTTTTAAGCTATACTTTTCAAGTTTATATTTCTTAATTCCATCTCCTTCTCAACTGGAGTCTTATAGTCCAAAGCTGAATGCACCCTATCATTGTTATACCAATAGATATATTGATTAATCGTTTAACGTAGCTGTCTCATATTGTCAGATTTAATATGATTTAAGCATTCATATTTGATCGATTTAAAGAAACTTTCTGCTACAGCATTGTCCCAACAGTTACCCTTTCGACTCATGCTCTGCTTTGCATCACAGTGCTTTGCCTTGAGTCTGTTGTTGCTTTAAAATTCTTTTTTAAGATACTTTTTAATTCCATTCTATTCATAAGACGTGCGACATAACTCCTTGACAAATAGATGCCAGAACGTCTCAATACTATGCAAATTCGACAACTTCCATACCTGCCTTTGCTTTGATCATAAATCCTTTGTATTTCTTCTTTTATGGTCAATGTCCTTTGAATAGATGGATGCTTTGAACTAGAATCTTTATTCATCCACTGATAAAAAGACTTCCTACTAATACGAAGAAGTTCACACATTTTCCCAACTGAATAGAAACCTCGATGATCCCTTATAAACAAATACTTATTCAGTCTTTCTTGGAGAAAATGCTCACCGCTTTTTTTAAGATATCACGCTCTAATTCTGCATTTTTTAATGCCTTCTTTAGACGTTTTATCTCTTGCTCTTCTGCAGTAAGCGTTTTTTTTCCTTCTAAACCTTCAATACTAGCGGCTTTCTTTAACCAGCTTCTAAGCGTTATAGGACTTACCTTATAATCTTTCGCTACTTTGGTAACGCTTTGACCTGATCGCACTAAGGATACAACCATCTCTTTAAATTCAATATCATATTTCATAACTCTGCTAAGTTAAGAAAAGCATAGTTTTTTTTTGTTACCTCAAAAGTAGACATTCCAAAACCATTATCATACATGCCTGTATTAACCATGTAAACTATAGTGTCGGGAGAGAATAAAGCAATGGAATAAATATAAACCTTCAAATCTTTTACATTTACCTTAATTACACGATATTTGCCAAAACTAAATGAATTTGGAATTTTATGAAAGCATAATGAACACGTAAGTACTTCGATGTAATTACTTACAATAAACCAATAATAGCAGAATGATGAATATTGCGACTATCTTTGGAGGAATCATACTTTTGATCCTATCCATTGTAAAGTATAAAATTAGAAATCGTAAAGCCGTAACCAGACAGGAAGAAGTAGTAGAACTAAAAGAGATGTTTGATTTCCTTAAACAACAGTATGATCTTTTAACTCCTGCAATGTATTCAGCGCATTTAGAAAAGATAGACTCCTCTTCTCAAAGAAGGATTCTAACTCAATTGACTCCCGATGATCCAATATTGCTTATTTATGAGTGTTTAGAGAACACAAAAGAGACTGATAGTTCTATAGTGTGTCTAACGACTAGAGGAGAAGTACTAGGTTATCTTCGCAAAGATAATGAGTCGTTAAATCACTTAGCTGAACGTATTAAGAATAGAGAAATACTGCTTTATGCTACTTTCTTTAAGTTTGATAATGAAAAAGATGATGCGATTGTCAATTTTGCTTTGATAGAAACGCCTAAAGTGTAGCCTTAAAATAACTTGTCAAAGAGTAGTATATAATGATATGATTGCTCTTTAACTTTATTTTGTCATTCTTTTCTGAAACCGTTATTACTCTAGAGTTATATATCCACCTCGTTCTGAATTATAGAAGTCGGTAGCCTGTCCCAAAATAGCCTGTTTTAAAGGTTCTGGGATTTCATTTGAAGGATAACCCACTTCATATGTTATTCGTAGCTTAGAGGGTGTATTTGAAGGCAAAGAGGCAAACTTCAAGATAAAACCGTTATACTTACATGTAAGATCGTAAATCACAGAGAACGTTTCCCATTCTTGATTCTCTGGTTTGATTGCCTTCACTCCTTGAATACAAACCAATGGAGCAATAGGGAAATAGAAAGTATTCCCTTTCTCTAAGTCAATTTCTTGAATTATTCTCTTTATGTTGAATATGACCATTAATCATATTCTCAATGGCCTCAACAGCCGTTCCCAAAAACGTCTCCAGCAATAGATCATCTTCTGTATAATCTTCCTCAACATTTAATTGTCGCTTTAATTCGGATAGTGTTACCCCTCTTTCCCCAATAAATTGCGTGTGCTTTCCTGTAAAAACTTGGCTCTTTCCGAGATTTAGTGGGTAACCATATGGCGTTGCAACCTAATCATCAATACAACGCTATATTCTCCAATCAAATTACGATAAACAGACCATCATTTATTGTAGGTGTAATTTTTTTGACCCCGTAGCGATAATATTTACATCAAAAACAACATGACCACATATCGTGATGGTTTCATAACGCTTTGGCATCTCCAAACTGATAGCATGACAATAGAATATTCATCTATTTAACATTTTTGATGAAGGAACTATCAATGAAGTATCCTTGAAGTATCAACAAACTACGAAGGAAACCCTATCTAAAATGTCGGTTATTTCTTAAAGTAGAAGCACTTTTCCGATCCTAGTTATCATAAGAACCGTAAACTACCTTAATGGGGTAATTCATGGTCTTTATGCCCCCCTTAGGAACACGCAGCTTCTGCTCGTCAACAGAATCTATTACAATCTCACTCCTGTATTCTCAATGCCACATATCGCCTTCACCAAAACAGCTAACATAGAGGAGTTTAGGTACCTATGAAATCAGTGCTATGATTGGATAACATATTCAAGATTGAAGAAGATAACGAATCATTCAAATATTATCCTAAAGGATACAACCTGCGAGATGATGATATCTTAGATAAATAGAGATTCATAAAGAACTCTTTAAAGCCAGCTTCTCCTGAATAACATGCTACTATCCCCTGCTTTTTCTTGGATATCATTCCAAGTACACTCGAAATTCTCTCACCCAAAATGGGAAATCGATGAATGAACTTCGAGTGAACTTTGAATGAACTTCGAGCCATCTCAGGAGAAAGGCAGGAGCAAGTAGCTTGTTGCTCAGAGCAAGGTGAGTTTCCATTATTGAGTAACATGCCGGTACATATGGTTGCAAAACTTATTGGTATAATATGATATGATGATCAATTATGGACCTAAGTGTGTTGAAAAGGCAGGGGCAACGGAAGATTATCAATGAGGTAGTAGATCGCCTAAGACGTGAAGAGTCCAAAGACGAAGGATGTCTTAAAGGGCATTGATACTTATTCTTGAAAAACAAGAATAACTTTACACAAAAACAGCAATAGGATCTTAAGTGTCTTACGATATCAAATAGTAAGCTGAGAAGCTTTAGAGCTCTTCGTATAAAGGAAAACTGACAATTTTATCACAGTGATATACTTAGTTACGGACACGTTGGATTTTCGAAAGGTGAATAAGCATTGTTCTATTTAATATGATTACCCATCAAATCTCGGAAAGAGCCAATAAAAAGGAGCGGACTTACTTCACTAATAGTTGGGGGATGGTCAATACCTATGGTTTCACCATAGGCTATTAAATGTTAAACTCTCAGCTCAGGCTTGAGACAAAGGAGTAAATAGAGTTTTATGAACAGGCTACGAGGTTGCCATAAATTGAGCGTTTTTTTAGTTTCATAAATTTCTAACTAAAAAACAAGGTCGATTTTTTAGTTAGAAACATATTTTAACTCAAAAAAGTCGCATTTTTTTAATTTGTAAGATGGAAAACTAAAAAATAAGGTCGAATTTTTAGCTATAAACATATTTTAACTCAAAAAAGTCACATTTTTTTAATTTGTAGGATGGGAAACTAAAAAACAAGATCAATTTTTTAGTTTTAAAAAGAATGATTTTTGTACTAACTATGGTTCAATATTTGCAAACAAACACAAAAGATAGGTGTTTTTTACATAAACAAAGGTGCAAAAATATTCTTAAATGGCATTAAAAAAGCGATTAAGAAAACTAGTTTGGTTTCTTAATCGCTTTAATATTAGATGTTTATCTTGTTGTTCGGTTGTCTTGTAGGAAACCAAACAGGATAAGCATTAATTAAGTGTTCATTGCACCACAGATGTTAATAACCTGTCCACTAACGTAAGATGAAAGGTCAGAACCCAAGAAAGTAACAACCTTTGCTACCTCATCAGGAGTACCACCACGACGCATAGGGATTGAAGCCTCCCATGCTTTACGTGCATCCTCTGGAATAGCACCAGTCATCTCAGTGATGATGAAACCTGGAGCGATTGCATTACAACGGATATTACGACTTCCTAACTCTTTTGCGATAGACTTAGTAAATCCGATGATACCTGCTTTAGATGCACTGTAGTTTGCTTGACCTGCGTTACCACTAACACCAACAACAGAACTTACGTTGACGATAGAACCAGATCTTTGCTTCAACATAGTACGTTGACAAGCCTTTGTGAAGTTAAATACCGACTTAAGGTTTACTTGAATCACTTTGTCGAATTGATCTTCTGTCATACGCATTAGAAGCGTATCCATTGTAATACCCGCATTGTTAACCAATACATCGATGCGACCAAACTCTTTAACAACCGCAGCTACTACCTCTTCTGTTTGTGCAAAATTAGAAGCATCAGAGCCATATCCTTGAGCTTTAACACCCAATGCTTTGATCTCTTCTTCTGTCTGTTTTGCATTGTCATCATAAAAAAGGTCTGTAAAAGCGATGTTACATCCTTGTGATGCCAGTTGTAGGGCAATGGCTTTACCGATACCTCTTGAGGCTCCGGTAACGATAGCTGTTTTTCCTTCTAGTAGCTTCATAATATAATTATATATTTTTTGACAACCACAGTCTTACATAATACCGTAAGTTGTCTTGTTACATTCTAATATTTGTTCTTGTTTAAATAAGAGAGACGCTTTTAGATCATAGTATAATATAGACCTTCCTCTCTCTATTTTTTGCTGTACAAATGTAAAAAAAGTAGGCTTTTTGTCTTCTTCTATTGAAGATAAAACAATAAATGTGTGGCCTTTATTTGTACAAACAAGCGATTTCTGAAATTATTCGACTCTAAGTGTTGAAGATTCGATATCTTTGTGGTGATAGTATAAAATCCATTTTCCGATATGCACTTGCTTGTTATATGCTCGTGTCAAGAATAGTGCCTGTTTCGGTACTTTATATTTGAATATCAATATAGAAGGTTGGTTTACTAACTTCATGATATCCGTCCTTTGGGTCTTGAATGAGAGCAAGTGTTTCTGCCAGTTCGTATCTTTTTGGAATGAGGTATTACGTTTCAAAAGATAGTTTCCATCTTCAATCTCATATGTCTGTTTTTGTAATTGGAAATCTAATGAAGCCACACGTTCATCATAAACAATTACATGTCCTTTGTTTAACCCTCTTTGTACAATAAATTCGGTCAGAGGAGTCGTACCATTAATATCCAACTCTATTTTCTCTAAAATAGTTGGGCTATAGGGTACCAATATCATTGGAATGGCGAAAGATGCGATAAGGATTGAATTGCTTATCTTCGATTGTCTACACGAAAGGGTAACAAGGATGGTATAATCAAAGATCAATAGTAGGTACCACCAAGTCGAGATGCCTTTAATATTTAAGAAGGCATAGATACCCATAAGAACAGGTAATACAAAAAAGAATGCACCATAAAGATATTGTCCTTTTCTTTTTTTCTCTTCTTTTTGATGGAATATGTAACCAAACCATACGGCAAAACCAAAAGCTACAGGCAGTGGATAAAGAATCAATTTAGAACTAGCTATGGAGAAAAATAACATCGGTATGGCTACTGCAAACAATAGTATTAACTGCATCTTTTTATCATACTTCACACCTCTTGTAAATGGTAAAAAAGCCCATGGTAGCAGAGCCGGAATAAAGGTGTACAAGTAGTAGTAGAACGGTTCTGATCGACGCAATGCTTGGGCATTCGCAAAACGATCAACCAACTGCTCTTGCGTAAAGAAATCCCAAAGTCCTTGATTGTTTCGTATCAATGCAACATACCACATCCCTCCTAAGACAATCATAATAAGTGCGGATACCCATCGTGTGATTCGATACGTAGGTTCTTTTGCGGGGCACATTTTCTTAATAGGATAGATCCATAAGACAGGTATAAGCATTGCTACTGGTCCTTTTGTCATGAACAAAATTGCCAAACTGATGCCCCAAAGTAAGTGATATATGTTCGGACACTTACTTCGTCTGTGCATTGTATAGAGGAAGATCGCCAGTAAAGAAAATGTATTTAAATAAGCATCGGTTGTAAGGTTTCGCACTGACATAATAACTACAGGAAGGGAAGCATAAATGACTGTTGTAATCTCAGAGACCCTCTGTTTGCCAAACCACTTTAAGGTGATGAAATAAACTAAAACTAATTGTATAAGGTAAGCTATCGATAAAAAAAAGCGACTACCAAAAGGGTTTATTCCAAAAATATTCTGTCCTAATGCGGTAATCCAATAGGTAATAGGAGGCTTATCAAAATGATATATCCCTTGTAACTGAGGTTGCAGATAGTCTCCTGTGGAAACCATCTCTCTTGCAATCTCGGCATAGCGTGCTTCGCTACTTTCTAGTACTCCCCATTGTCCTAAATGGAACAAGAAACAGAAACATATAATGCCAAGAAACAGTAGATAGATGGTGTTTTTTTTCATGCTTGTAGGGTTTTCATAAAATCAATGAAATTAAAGATACAAAAAATGAGGTTAGGAAAGGGTTATTTTTTTAATCGATCTTTAAAAAGTTCATCACTTCATTTCCATCAACAGTAAGATATAGATGACGATCTTTAATTTGATAACCATTCACTTTTTGTAGCAAAGAGGTGAATTCCATCTCTACATCCGAGTTGGGACATAACATTTTGGTCGATGCAATCATACCAAAGGATATTTTGCCACCTTCCAATAGATGGAAGTTACTATGGTATCTGTTACATCCCGTAGTCCCATATGCACGCTGTTTGCGTAGGTCTACTGTAAGAGTGGGAGCATTCGATTGAATGGCTTTATTATGAAGTTTCTTAAGTACCCACATATCATTAATACGGCTACTTGATGTGTCTATAACAGTGCCTAACGACTGGGTCACCTTATATAATCCTTGGTCTTTATTTTTCTCAAGTTTTACGGATTGGGTGTATCCCATCTGCATCTCCGCTCCAACCAATTTCTGCGCATTCACGAAAAGTTGTTGTCCGTGTACATCTTGAAGAATAAGCTGTTTCTCTCCTTGGTCTACCTCATGGTAGTATGGTAGAATATTAACAGTTTTTTTAGTAGCAAACTTCGTTGTAGTACAACTGCTCATCATAAGGCATAGCAGGGCTGTAAGTAACGATAAGTGATTAAAATATTTCATCTCAGTAATTTAAGTAATTGAATGGACTGGTCCATCCCTTCTTGTACCTATTAAAGGTAGAGATAAAATAGGGTTATGAATATTGACTTAACTTCTCTTAGTCTTTTTTAAACTTGCAACGATGTTTCGGGCATGTGATCAAACGAATGAGACGGTTCGAACTTTTGAACCCATAAGACTGGACCCTCTGAGCCAATAACTTCTAATGTGTCGCCCATTCTCACTTCTTCTTTAGATTTGATAGACCAGATCTTTAGATCTAAGTTGCCTCTCCCAACAGTTAGTGGTTCCAAATCTTCTTCTGCAACAATAATATTACCTTTTAATCTAGACATATAACTGCTGTAATTTTCAACTTCACTACTCTTGTTTCTAGACTTGCGAAAATAGGAGTGAAGGGAGCTGATAATAACTATTCCTATCGTAAGAAAAAAGATTGCTTGCATATATATGTTGAATTGTGGAAATAGAAGGGCTAGCATCCCACATACCAAAGCATCGACAGAAATGCCTAAGAAGTAAATGTTGTTATAGATGAATTCCAATAATAGGAAAACACTAGTTACAAGGAACCATATGATGATTGTTGAGAACACGATAGTAAATTTTTTCTTTAGATTGTTATGCGCTATATCAGAATCCTTTGAGGTCTTATATCGAATGTATAACTAATTATGCTATTTTCATTATTTTTTACACGAAAGAAACATTTTTGTTGACGAAAAGCCTGTTTTTTTACGTATATGGCTCGAATGAAAAATATTTATAATCCATATAGGTAAATTCATGAGAATAGATTAAACTTGCATCTTATGTCGTATGATATTGAGAATAAACAGGGGTGTGTATCTCTGTTTGTATAAAGATTTTGTGTGTTCATGGTTGATATTGAGTGTATTGTGTCGGAGTCGCATAGGCTCCTAAAGGAATATTTTGGATATGACGCTTTCCGCCCATTGCAAGAGGAAATTGTGCGTCATGTAATGCAAGGCAATGATAGCTTAGTGTTGATGCCTACTGGTGGTGGAAAATCTCTGTGTTTTCAGATTCCATCATTAATGTTACCTGGTGTGACAGTGGTGGTCTCTCCTTTAATTTCATTGATGAAGGATCAGGTAGATGGATTAAATGCCAACGGTATTGCTGCTGCTTTTTTGAATAGTACCCTTTCTGAAGAGGAGGAGGTCTATATCATGCAACAGTGTCGTATGGGAAAAATATCTCTACTTTATGTTTCTCCTGAGAGAATTACGCGTAGTTTTGAGAAGATATTTGGAATGCTAAATGTTTCACTTCTTGCTGTGGATGAAGCTCATTGTATCTCTAGTTGGGGGCATGATTTTCGTCCTGAATATCAGCAGTTAAAGTGGATAAAGCACACTTTTCCAAAACTGCCCATTATTGCATTGACAGCCACTGCTGATAAGACTACGCGTAGCGATATTGTCACACAACTAGGTCTCCATAATGAACGAACATTTCTGGCCTCATTTAATCGTCCAAACTTAAGTTTAGAGGTGCGTGTCGGTGTTGGAGCTAAAGACAAGGATCGTGAAATTATTGATTATATTCGATCGCGTCCTAACGATTCAGGAATCATCTATTGTATGAGTCGCAAGAGTTGTGAGAAACTCTCGTCAAAACTCAATGCCAAAGGGCTTCAAACCAACTACTACCATGCTGGCCTTTCTGCCAAGCAGCGCGAAAATGTACAGGATGATTTTATCAATGATCGTACCCCAGTGATATGTGCCACAGTTGCTTTTGGTATGGGTATCGATAAATCCAATGTTCGTTGGGTAATACACTATAATCTTCCCAAAAATGTTGAGGGTTATTATCAAGAGATAGGTAGGGCAGGTCGTGATGGGTTGGCATCGGACACTTTTCTGTATTTCAATTTAGGAGATATTATCACCTTAAGAAAGTTTGCTGAAGAGAGTGGTCAGATGGCTCTAAATTTGGAAAAGCTAACCCAAATGCAAGCTTTTGCTGAATCCGATATATGTCGTCGAAAGATCCTATTATCCTATTTTGGTGAGTACTTAGAAAAAGATTGTGGGAACTGTGATGTATGTAAAAATCCACCAAAGAAATTTGATGGAACGATAATTGCCCAAAAAGCTCTCTCTGCTGTGATGCGTACCAAACAGTCTGCCAGTAGCCAATTGGTCGTTGATATTTTACGTGGCTCTGAAAAACGCGAAGTGTTGGAGATGGGCTATCATAGACTGAAGACCTACGGGAAAGGGCGTGATGTGTCAGAAGATGACTGGAAACAGTACTTGCGACAGATGATGCACTTTGGATTACTCGAGGTGGCCTATGATCGAAACAATGCATTGATTGCTACAGAGCTAGCTAGAAAAGTTCTTTTCGAGGACCAAAAAGTTTCGTTAGTGAAGTTGGTTGCTGCGGAGATACGCAAACAGAGATTCAAAGTCACCTATACGAAAGAGCAAGCTCAAAAGAGCCAACCTTGGAACCAACTGTTTGAACATCTACGCAAATGGCGTGTTGAAATGGCTCGTGCCAAAGGGATACCACCTTACCTTGTCTTTAATGACGCTACGTTACGTGAGATTGCCGTCTCTCGTCCTGAGAGTACTCTTGACCTGCTATCGATTTCAGGTGTCGGTAAAGTGAAATTTGATGCATATGGAGAAGAGATATTAGAGGAGATATCTAGGTTTAAACAGTCGCAGAAGAAAGCCTCTTCAACCTATCAATTGACTTTCGATCTATACCAAAAAGGGTACGATGTGAATATGATTGCACAGATGCGAGGAATGAATGTGATGACCGTTTATTCTCATTTGGCATTCTTATTTCAGCAAGGCTATCCTATTGATCCTTTTCGCTATATCGATAAAAAAGATGTGCAAGATGTGTTGAGCGCTGTTCAGAATACAGGCGAAAAGCTCCAAACTAAGCCACTCTATGATTTCCTTCGTGGTGAAGTTGACTACTATCGTATTCGTCTCTCTTTGGCTTATCTTTCAAAAGAGGGTAAGATATAGCCTATTCGGATCGTATTTTATTCCAAAACGTATGGGATATTTTCTATATTCATAATGATCCATCACTGTTCTATTTTTAAAAAATAAAATTGAACAGTGATGAAGATTCATCCCCTGCGATTTAGCCGTCTCTGAGACCAAATACCCCATACTTCCTCTCCATTCTCGTTAATGATTTTGTGTATTATTAACGTAATTACTTTATAAAATAGATTCTCTCTCCGTTCTGTTATCTACCTCTTCGATATAATGGATGAGGTGATATTTCTCTTTAATGTATCAATTTGTTAAGTACATGCCTAAGGGTCAATATATGACTGTTTTGTCTCAAAACATTGTTTGTATTCCTATGTTCTACTTTTAAATAGATAGAGATAATTTATTAAGTTTTGATGAGATGGATGAAGCAAATAATACATACCCAAGAACTTTTTCTCATATCGGCATAACTGTACCAGATATTGAGAAAGCCGTAAAGTTTTATACTGAAGTAATGGGCTTTTATGTATTGATGGAGCCCACATTGGTTGAAGAAGAACAGGATACTGCGATAGGAAAAATGTGTGTAGATGTGTTTGACCAAGGCTGGGGTTCATTTAAAATAGCCCATTTGTCAACGGGAGATAAAATTGGTGTCGAGCTGTTCGAATTTCCACAGAGTAAGTCGTTAAAAGTTGATTTCGATCCTTTCCGATGTGGACTATTCCATTTCTGTATACAAGATCCCGATATTGAGGGACTCATAGAAAAGATTGTAGCAGCAGGAGGGAAGCAACGGATGCCTATTCGAGAGTATTACCCAGGAGAGAAACCGTATCGCATGTGCTATGTAGAAGATCCTTTTGGAACCGTATTTGAAATCTATACCCACTCATACGAGTTAACCTACTCTGCAGGTGCCTACCAGTAATTTGAATAAAGATATTTAATGATATGCCCTTGACTTTTAGTTTAAGTTGATTTGTTTATAATAGTTCTGTTTTATTGTTTATTGGTTGATATACATTTTTTACGTTGGAAGGGGAAACCCTTTAAAATTACATCATGTTTTCGTTGTTAAAGGGCAGAAAAGAGAGAGAGTTCTAACCTCTGGTTAGAACATCTTCTCTCTTATTTTTTATTTCACTTTCTGTACTCCAGGAATATTCCACTTACGTTCCAATGCAGACTTCTTAGGCCAATATAATCGCATTGTTAACTCAAAATTACTCCCATCTTGGGGCGTAGGTAACCAGTTCTCCTTATTCCTTTTAGGAGCTTTTGCTTGCAGGTAGATGTCTAAAGAGCCATCTTTATTATATTGCAAAGGTTTCATACTACCAACACAATATCGATCTATCGGATTGTCTACCAAGAATCCCTCCTTATCATATACGGTGATCGACCAAAAACCTTTTACAGGTGGTAGATCTTTAGCATCAAAATGGATCTTATATTTGAGTTTAGAACTAAGAATGGCACCATCTAGATCCACCGCAGTATTTGGATAAATAGCATCAATATCCTGATTTGCACCTAATCCAATCTTAGCGATGTAGGCCCTGAGACTATATTTTGTGCCGTAGTTACCAAGAAGACCGGTAATGTAGTTCCATCCATTAACAAATGTTTTAGGACTTGGGTTATTGGTTCTTTCTGTGAAAGCCAACTGCACCTCTTCAGGAATATTTTTGATCTTCTCTTGTACCTCTTCTGAAAACTGTTGAATATCAAATTTCTGCCCTGGATATAAGCCAACAGATGCCATCTCTTTAATCATCTTTGTATCTTGTACCAATGATGGATTATCCACCATTAAAGCTAACATCTGGTTATAGTATGATACTATATCTAAACCATCCACGACTGCCATTGGTACTAAATTATTCTTTGGAATATAAGATCCTTTGGGGGCTTGGTAGTTTGGATTATCTCTCTCACTTAAAGGAACCACCTTAAGCTTTTTCTGAAAATTCTTTACTGCATCTCTTCCGTCTTTGTTATTGGCTACAGCAAGTCTTCCTAAGAGCCAATTCATATTGGTTGCAGATCGTATAATCTTAGCTCCCTTTGGTAACTCCCCTTTAAAATTAGGGCCAGCAAGAACAAAATCAATTTTATCCTGCCCTGTGGTTCTTGAGCCAACAGAAGAGATAACCTCTGTATAAGCATTAAGTATCGGCATCAAATAGTATCTGTCGGTTTTAGGGATGGTGATATATAGTGGCTCTTTTCTTAAATCGGTCCATATCAAACAGTAGTATGTATCAAGATTTGGACGTACTACACCTTTAAAACCTGCTTTAGGAAAACCTTGAAGTGTCGCAAACTGATTGATTGGAGCTTTTCCTCTTTTATTTGGAAATTCGACGTTGGTACTATTTATTCGAGTGTAATCCATTGACAGTAATGGATAGCCATAAAGATATGCATTGGTTAATCTTTTGACGATCTGTTCAGAAGTGAGATTCTCTTTCTCCTGCTGTTTCTTCTTTTTTGTATTACACCCAACCACAAGTAGTGCCAAGAGTAATGGAAGTAGTAATTTTTTCATCATTGATCATTTAAATTTTATAACTAAACATTTCCTTATTTGGTATTGTTCAGCTTTCGTAATAAGAAATGTCGCGTATTTATTTCACACTACCCATACCCCTTCTCATAGAATATTTCAGAACTTCATAGGATCGAAGTGAGCACATCTTCTTAGCCACTACCTTACTACCTCCTAGGTAGCTGACAGGTACCTCCTCCTACCTTTGTCCAAGATTCGTCCATGGTTTAGCCATGATTCAGCCATCAAAAACCCCGAAATCGATGGACAAACCATGGACGAACCATGGCTGAACCATGGACAAAGGTAGGAGAAGACTCCTATCAACCCCTTAGGAAGGTGGGAGAAGGGTACTAGGAGGTCAAAAGAAGACGAGGAGGAAATGATTACATATCATTCCAGATTCGGATTCAGTCTCTTCTGAAAGTCATGCAAAAAAATTGACAGGGAGTGTAAATAAAATTCTGGTTGTGTCATCTTTTGTGTTGATCTTAGTATACAGGGAGTTTCAATTAGACTCTACTTATCATTTAATTTTTTAGGCGAATTTTTACCGTGTTGACCTTACACCGTCGATAGAGTTTGTTTTATATTGACGGCAGATACTTTAAATCTAGTGGTGGTCATTAGGTTGTTTTTTAGGTATTCGATAGGCTTGTCTTCGATAATTTGGAAAAAATATGGTTGGAGCTGTCACTTTTGGAGCTGTTGTGCGTCTTATAATTAGAAACAGGTTGGGAGAGAAGGGCATAGATGTATTGAGTAGTTTTCTTGATTATGGTCTTTTTATGTTTCCTTCTCTTCATTCTTGATATGATATATCATAAAAAACCCACACCAAACCGGTGTGGGTTTAATCTTTAACACAAGCTGAAACTAGTTTCTGTTGTGGTGGCCTAAGTGTTTCTCTCCAACCATTTTATCGGCAGCTGCTAACAGCTCTTTTTCTGTTTCATGATGATCTTCCACAAGGTGACCTATTACAATGTTCTTAAGATCTTTATGATGCTCGTCCATATATTTTTCGAAATTATGGGCTTCATTGCTTTTTCCTGTTCCATGACCAACTAGAACGATTCCGGTTAAACCACGGATATCATGAATTAGCTCCTTGAAATAACGATGATCTTCGGGGTTGTTCTGTCCTTTAAGATGAAGGCTTTTCTTGTGATGAATATGCCATCTACGATGTCTAGGATCTGCTGGTATCTCCTCTAGAACTTTCCCCTCTTCTATGCCACCAAGAAGATATAATACTGCTTCATGGTGATCAATTTTTAACATACCTATCTTATCCGTCATATTTTTTTCTTTTTGTTATTATTGTAGAACAGTGATTGAATATAAAAAGTTCTAAGTGTAATTTGTTTTTACGTGATTCATAAATTACTATTTGAATTTAGGGGGATATAATGTGATGATGATTTTGTTCTGCTTCTAATTTTTAGATGATTTTGAAAATCTTTTTTGCATTAGGGTTGTTATAAGTACATTAAATCCATTTTAAATGAAGTGATTATGAAGATAGAAGATGTTTTTGCTCAGGAGGTTATTGATAGTCGTGGTAATCCTACCGTAGAGGCATGGGTAACTTTAGATAATGGGATTCATGCAAGTGCCATCGTACCATCCGGTGCCTCTACAGGAGAACGAGAGGCATATGAATTACGAGATGGAGATCCTACTCGTTATTTAGGAAAAGGGGTGACTAAAGCCGTTGATAATGTTAATGTAATTATCTCAGATGCGTTGTCAGGAAAAGAGGTCAGTGGACAAGAAGAGGTGGATCGTATTATGATTGATCTTGATGGTACTCCAAATAAATCGAAATTAGGTGCCAATGCTATTTTGGCTGTATCGTTGGCATTTGCAAAAGCTGCTGCTCATTATCATGATCAACATTTCTTTGAGTATTTTTCGTTCAATGGAGATGAGTTTGTAATGCCTGTTCCATGTATGAATGTGATTAATGGAGGTGTTCATGCCGATAATAATGTCGATTTCCAAGAGTTTATGATTGCCCCTCATCATGCCGATAGTTTTGAAGAAGCTATTCGAATGGGGTTAGAGACATTCCACCATTTGAAGAAAGTTTTGAAAGCGAAAGGATATAATACAGCCGTTGGTGACGAAGGTGGTTTTGCCCCGAATTTAAAGTCAAATGAGGAGGCTGTAGAGGTGATTATCGAAGCGATTGAGAGTGCTGGTTACAGGCCAGGAACGGATATCTCTATCTGCCTTGACCCAGCATCTAGTGAGATGTGGAAAGATGGTAAATATCATTTCTTTAAATCAGATGGTTCATATAAGAGTTCAGAAGAGATGGTTGCGCTTTGGGAGTCGTGGATTGATAAATACCCAATTGTACTTTTAGAAGATGGTATGGCCGAGAATGATTGGGAAGGATGGGAGAAATTGACTGCACGCTTGGGTAATAAAGTTGAGCTGGTAGGTGATGATATTTTCTGTACAAATCCTAAGATTTTGGAAGAGGGAATTGAAAGAGGTGTAGCTAACTCTATTCTCATTAAGTTAAATCAGATCGGTACACTTACAGAGACTCTAGAGACCATACGTATGGCTTATGCTAATGGTTATAACTGTTTCATCTCACATCGTTCTGGTGAGACTGAAGATACTACGATTGCTGATTTAACTGTGGCTGTAGGTGCTGGTCATCTGAAGACAGGCTCTGGTTGTAGAAGTGAGCGTATCGCAAAGTTCAATCAGTTATTACGTATCGAGCGTTACTTGGGGGATCAAGCTACTTTTGCTGGTATCTCCACATTTAAAAACAAGTAATAAGAATTATGGTATTTAAAAGATTTATCATAGATGTTATGACAAGATCATTTTGATTGATACCTATTGAATATAGCAGAAAGCTCAAGAGTCTGACTCTTGAGCTTTTGTGCTTTTGTCTCTTTAGTATCAATAAAATTTTTAGGTGGGCTCTTTTCTTGTGCCCTATATTGTCGATATTTTCATCTTAATGCTATGAGTATACAAAATATATTTACCATAATTTATAGCTCCTATCCTCATTCAAATGATATAACTAGTGTTTTAAGCGACTACTGAATGCAACGTTAAATGCAGCTAAATCATTGGGGTCAAGGTGTATATTGACAATGTTAACGCCTTTCGGTGATGTTAAAAGTTCAAGAACTGTCTCTAACTCTTTTTCTGTTGATACTTGATATCCTTTGCCTTGGAGGTCTTCACCTCCAAATGCTTTTGGAAGAAGTTCATAATTCCACACTTGAATGTCATTGTATGATCGATATACTCCTGGATGTATTGCTCTTTCAGCAGCATACCCGCTATTGTTGAATACGAATAGGGCTACATCTTTATTGTATTTTAGCAGCGAAGAGGTCTCTTGTGCTGTCATTTGGAATCCTCCATCTCCAAGTAGTGCAATAAATCTACGTCCGTAAAGTTCTGAAAATGTAGCACCAACAAATGATGCAAAACCAGATCCTAGTGAGGCCCAATTGCCGTTGCCTTGAATAAATGTGTTTTTAGGAAACTTGGCTTGTGACATATTTATATATCCGCCTACTTCACCAAATACAACATCCTCCTCTTGAAAATAGTTGGCAAACATTGGCATCATCACATCGATGGTAATTGGTTTATCTTCTGTCACTTTTACATCTGATGGTTCATAGAAGAATTTCTTGCCATCTATGGGAGTATAATCTTGTGCTAACCCGTTTGAGATTTGATGAATCCTATCCACCACCTCTTCAATATAAACATTATCATATCTATTTCCATTGATGATGACATGGTCACGTAATATCTGCACGACTTCTGTGTTGGAGTAGTCATTGGTGAATACACCTGTGTCGAATTCATTTTCTGTTACTCCCATAGAGAGAAGAATATCTGAGTTTTCAATTGCATCTTTTACAATAGGTTCACTTACTGCTCCCATATACAATCCAACACTTTGTGATAATGATTCAAAGGTTCCGTTTTTTCCAACAAAAGTTGTTGCTACGGATGCCCCAATGGTTTCGACAATATGTAAAAGTTCGGCCTCTTTCTTTGTTCTTTGTACAATATGTCCTACCAAAATAGCCCTGCTCTTGCTTTGTGCTATGAGAGTCATAATTTGGTTTACAACTTCCTCTAGCATCTTATTGTCGTTTCCTCTATGATGGATATCTAGAGATGACACTGGAGCATCTACAAGTTGTGTTTGTATATCAAAAGGCAGTTCTAGGTAAGCAGGCTTTTTATGGATAGAAGATTGAATAAGCATATCGTCTATAATAGCTGTAGCCATTTCAAGTTTTTCGATGCGTTTAGCCTGTATGGTTATTGGTGTCATCACCTCGATGTTCGCATTGAAATTGGTGCCTATAACGTGGTGATATAAACGAGATGTTTTTTTGTTCAGTACCTCTGTTGTTGGAGATCCTGCGATAAGTAGTAGAGGTATATCGTCTGCATATGCTCCTTCGATAGCATTGGTTGCATTTAATGAGCCAGGGCCAAAGGTGACAGCCATCGCTCCATATCCGTTTGCTTTGGAGTATCCATCTGCATTATAAGTTCCGTTAAGTTCGTTGGTTACACCAATATGTTCTACACCATGATCACCATCTAATATGCGGTCGAAAAAAGGTAACACATAATCTCCTGGTATTCCAAAGAGATGATTTACATTTAACTCCTTTAATCGTCTCAATAAATAATCTGATACAGTAATCTTCATAATGAACTAGTTTTAAGATTAATAACTTATATAGGCAAAGGTATGTGTCTTGTAACTTGTTCTGTTATAAGAAAAAACAGAATAGTTATATATTAGATCAGTATTGTCTTTTGTCTATTTATTGTCGTATATATAAGTTTTAAGTGTTGGTGTCTGTAATAAAAAAGAACCAAGGAACTGTATATTGATACAGCTCCATGATTCTTCTAAAAACAGTTGTCGGATGATGTGATTTGAGCTAAAGCAGGGTGTCTATTATCTAGATACCTTCAACCCATCATTTCTTTTAATAAATTACTCTCAGTTTTTGTGAGATAATCGTTTTACATCGGAAGAATTATGTATAACTTGAGCTGTAATTGCCATTTATAGTCATCTAAAACCTCTGGTCTAACAGCATTATAGTATCCACTGAGAGCAACATTATATATGGCATTTTTTGTTTGGAATATTTGAGATACTCCAAGTCCTACAGGCACAATCCAACCATCTAGCTCTTCGTTGTAAGTGAGAAGAGGAGAGGTGTTGATGCCTGTTCCAGAGCGAAAAGAGTAGTTAAAAAGGTATTGTAACGTAGATGAGTTTACTCTATTACCACCTACTCCCCATGTTGGTGAATATGAGACTAGTGCTAAGAAACCATCTTTTTTATAAGTTGCAACAAAAGATGCTCCTACATTCCATGTGTTGTCTTTATAAGCCTCTTTAGAGTTGTAGGTGTTTGTTCTTAATACAACAGATGGACCAACTGCAGGAACAAAGTTACCACCCCATAGTTTAATTGGTTTTCGAGGGGCAAAATTTGCTGAGTATATAATGTTTCCTAAAGCCGTTTGCATCTCACCATTTGTGTATTTCGTCTCAATAGGGAGCATGGCAAAATTGATAAGCTGGATTTTGTCATTTAAATAGACTGGAATAATTGGTTCAAGCCATAAAGTATTGGAGTTATGTTCTCCAAGGGACAAATTATTCATCATGATCAATTTATAAATTTTAGCTACAGGGTCTAATGCATTAACTGACATCTCTTGTTTTGATGAAGATAATGTATCTGCTACGATGCTTTGGGATTTTGCTGTGGTACTTAGATAGATAAAGCAGATAAGTATCTTGCATTCAAATCATAAATGCAACACAATATTATAACTATGAGTGTTATTTGTGTGTAAATATTGAAGAAACAAAAAGGAGGATTCTTGATTATAGAAGTAACCGAAAGTAATATGGTAAAGATCATACCAATTTTCCAAACGACTGCACTCTGTGTGATAAAGTAGATACAGATAAGTGTGAGATATGAAATAATACCTCTCAAGTGAAATAAGTCGTAATGAGGAGGTTGGTTGAGTATTTGATTTTGTGAAGTCTCGTCCGTTTCTAAACTTGTAGTCTTTGCATAAATAAATAGTGATATCGAGGCTATCAATGAGCCAATAACGACTTGAATAATTTTATATTTTAGCCCATTTGTGTATATATCGGAATGAAGGTTTACTTCACTGCCAATGCCAAAGATTCCTAGTGTTAGAGTGAAATAGAAGATAAAATTATGGATTTTATTCCATCGTATTGTCATATGACCAAATAGGAGAACTAGAAGCATCACGAAATAGCGAATGGAGTTATTGGGAACCAGATGATACATTAAGATGATGGTTGCAATACCAATAATGGTCCCAGAAATCCTTTCTACGGCAGATTGAATAGATCTCTTATAGTTTGGGATAAATATGATGGATGTGGTTAATAGTCCCCATTCCATATGTGGAATTCTCAGAGTCCAAGAGATACTAAGGTATACCAAAACGATAAAACCATAAAGAATCCCTAATTTTATTTTGTCATTGTGTATCATAGACTATGTGATTTATTTGATTGCTACCATTTGTTATCTGTGAGCAAAAATAAGATCACTAAGGGGCTAAACTGTTGCAAAAAAAGTCGCAATAGTTATAGATTAAATTACATTATCATTTGATTTCCTTTTTAGAGTGAAGTTGTAAATGTACTTGGTCAAATCAGAAGAGTATTAGGGGTGTGATAGGTCCTATTATCTTGTGGAGTGATGATACTTTATCGGAATACATAGAACAATACTCCTTGAAATGCTATTCAGATTTAGATTGTTCTATGTATTCATGTGTTGATTTCCTACTCAAGGATGATCCACTTCATACTGTTGATTTTCTTTTGAAGTTCTTTTCCTTGATATCTAATTTGAAGCTTCTTCTTATCGTTAAGGTTAATATGAAGCTTTGTAATAAATTTCGAAGGGATATTGATATTAATTTGATCGTCTGAAACACTGATATTACAATTGTAACTGATAAACTCCCCAGTTTCTGTTTGAGCAATGAATGCATTGGACATGGCAACTTCCTCCATACATTTAAAATGTTCATGAACATCGTTGTCTTGACTATTGGCTCTTATCCAATCGGATATCATATCGATATATTGTTCTCCTATGACATACTTACGGTGTGGGTATTTTCTAGGGTGATAGTGTCCTGGATTATATTTGGTTGGATCGACATCTTTATGGGGTTGAGAAGTCTGAATTACTTCGACATAAGGGGAAGGGGTAAAGGCCCATCGCAGTTTCCCTGTGTTTGTGTCAATCATCTGCATCGCACTACCCAATGCATTGAATGTTTGTACTAACCACTTTGTATCTCCTGTAAGTTGGTAGAGATAGAATGTAGCGTAAGTTCTCCAAGAGGTCCATCCATGAGGTGAATTGAATATGTTGGGTTGTATATATACATCATATTGAGATTCCCAGAATCTCATTGTACCTCCTCGTTGTCTGCTATCAGGAATAATTAACTGTGTCAAAGCCTTATGCCCATCGATATAACTAAGTGCGGCTTTTTTGTATTTCTCCCTCTCTTTTGTTGAACTTTGTAATAGAGCAAATTCTGCCAATTGCAGTGCTGAACAGCTTACCATTCCATCTTCATAAGTAAGTTGACCTTCCGTATCGATATCTCCATCACTGAGAACCAATTCATCCATCGCTCTCTTCACCGATTTGAAGTGACGATTATAGGCTTTCTTCCAATTTGCATCTTTTTTTCCTAACTCTTTCTCTACGATAAAAAGCTCCATAATACTTTTGGCTGGGTAGATAACACTTGTGTAGTGAGTTGATCCTGCTCTATATGATCCGTCTTTAGCTTGGGCGTGTTTCATAATCCAGTCCGCAAGATCTCTTGCTCTCTCTAGATCGTATATATCTTTTGTGATTTGATATTTATCGACTAAAACTCCAATCATACTACTTGTATTTTGGATTCGATGTGCAATCTTTATCGGTTTAGGATCTTTGATATCATATAGTTGACTATATATCTGATCGAATTGTTGGATTGCTCTCTCTTTTAGATCTGGATTAGGAAAATACTTCTCTGCCAAGAACATCGTGTACATACCGTACCATGTTTCACAATGGGTGGTGGCTCTTGCTGGATATTTGAATGATGCTTGACGAGCTTGATTTAGATACCACTCCCAAGGTTTTTTGAAAGTAACATATGCCTCTGAAATTTTATCATTATACATCGCCTGTAACTTGTATAGCCCCACTTGCTGGTGCGAATCTAATGTATACTCCCCTGTAGTATTGGCTTCTATATTAAATATATCTCCATTGGGTGCAGTGACCATTACCTTACTATCATGTTGCCCTACAAGGGTGAATGTAATCGGTTTGTCTGCCTCGTTTGTCGTTTCTGAAATATGAAAGAAAGGGGCTCCCGTTAGTTCTGATAATTTGGGCTCAATCTCTGAGATATTATGTACTAAACTTAGGTATATATCCCATTTTTTTATTTCACCACGCGCTAGCTGATATTGATCTTGTGGATGGCGTTTAGGTAGTGGTAATGGATTGATTACATCAAGATTCATTGTGTTGATTCGATGGCCAAACCATTTATAGTCTGGTTCTCCCCAAGACTTTGTGAAATCATTACTCCATGATGCAATAGGATTTGGTGATGCGATACATAAAGCTCTTCCATCTGGGGCCATCGCATATCCCCAAAGGTGTGTCTTTTCACATCGTAGCATGGTTGGGAAGAACTTATGTAACCATTGTGGGAATTTTTCCATATAGGTGTTAATACCTAGATGTAGTCCAATCTTTGAAGGTTGGATGGTGGTAAAACCGACATTCTTCAATGTGGCTCTCACTCTCACCCCTTTCGTTTCTAAATGATACTCTAGTTGAAAATGAATATCGTCTACCGTTTGCTCAAAACGGTTCGGTTGGTCTGTTGCTTTTAACTTTATCTGATGGTCTTTGTTGTCCCATTTGCCATACCATTGTGGACCAGCCCACTCTCCCTTTTGGAATGTGACAGTATCTGATTTATTGGATCCATGTGTTATAAGCTGAGATATTTGCCCACCACTATTGATGTTAAGTTCATAGTGTGCGTTTTTTAAATTGACTTGTGCAAACAGATTGCAACTGATCAAGAGAAGAGTGATTACGATAGACTTAGTCATTGTTTTATATGTTAGTAGAATAAAAAATAGATTCTTTTATTCATGGTTTTGTTTACCAATAAAGGTAGTCTAAAGGAATCAGTATTTAAATGATTTTGAATGGTAAAAGTGATTGAAGTAGGCTGAAACTCGTATACGAGAAAACGATTGTTAGATGATAATTGTCAAACATGGAATGAGGACAAGTTGAATGATCTGTTGTTATCATCAGAAATAACTCTATACAGATGCTCTTTGTCTATATCCTCGATTCCATGTTTTTTTAATGATATATCTATAACTGACTATATTTATTGAACATGTATATTGCGGTATCAGCTGCATCTCCTTGTGGAGAGGTAATCGTTTCTATGTGAGATCTAGACCATTGATCTTCTAATGCAAACCAATCTATATCTTTTGGTTTTTCTCCTTTTAGAATGGCTATTTTTCGATGTATATATTTCTCCCATCTAGGATAATAAAGTTGCGAGAGAACTCCGACCCATTCTTTGTGAGCATAGTCGTGAAGTCCACCTTTATTGGCAGCATGTCTATTTCCCCAGCTCGTGATTTGTGTACGAGCATTCCATTCCATTAAATCTTTGTTTTTGGGCTGTTCTACCATATTTCTTGCTTGTTGAATCCATTGTCCTACAAGGAATTCTTTTCTTGTCATTAAGAGTTTTTCTTCATCAAGAATTAGTTGTAGTAATTGGTCTCCAATTGATTTTACTTCTGTGATATTTTCAGCTTTGTCAGCTTCTTCTAAATCCATGTGTAGTTTTTGTGCCTTAATGGCCATGATTTGTCGAACGAAATCTACCACATCATATTGGTAAGTGTCTAACTCATGTAGTTTACTGCTCTGCGAAAGCAATAAGCTTGTAGCATCAATAAGTTGTTGGGGATTGTAATAGATATCTGATTTGCCCCAACTAGATACACTTTTAATCTTTTCTTTGGGACGTGCGCAAAGAATATTTTCAGGGCAACCTTCAGCACCTTTATTTCTAGGGCAACTATAGACAGAGTGTAATAGAGTAGACCAAGCTTGATTGATCTCTTTGTTTAGTATACCATATCTCGCTTTTGCATATGAAGCAATCCATTGGTCAATATCTATTTTATTCTCAGTCCATCCAAGATCATAAATAAAGTCGTAAACTACAGGATAAGTTCCAATACCTTCCATGGCTGAACCGATACCAGAAAGACCTTTGTTCTTAGGGCTTTTAAGAGCAAAGTAGGCGTCCTCCGCAATGGTCTCTATTTTTCCGTAAATGCCAGTATTTCCTCCAAAGTTAGGAACGGTACACCATATCCAATCATGACCGATAAAACCTTTATCTCGTTTCCACAGAGAAGTAGTACCACCCCATTGAGGTCTTACTTCTCCCCAAAGGTCAAGAACAATCGCTTTTTTCTTAGGTATTCCTTTTAAGAGAGCCGTTCTCGGGTTATTTTGCCATGCTTGTAACACCCATGTAGCACCATTATTTTCTTGATTCATCATGGTGAAAATACGCTCTCCTGCTTTTGTTACGTTTATTCCTTTCGTTTGTCCTCCTTCATGAAAAGGGTCGCCTCCGAAGAATTTATTCTCGCCATAAAGCTTCTTCTGTTCTTCATAGAATATCGTACTGAATTTTTCAAATAGCGGATCTTCTGGGGTAAGAAAAGCTGGACGTCGGTAGCCACACCAAGTTCCTACATCTCGAATGTCTGCATCAGGGTATTTTTTTATAGAAGCATGTGGAACCATTCCATAGAAACCTTGAAGCACTGGTTCAATGCCTAGCTCTCTCATTCTATTTACGATTTTCTTCTGAAGTATGGCTCTATTATCAATATATTCTTGAGGAACTCCTCCTCCCCATCCTTCAAGGTTTCCCATTAACCACCATGCTTCAAATGCAGGTCCTGGAATAAATGCATTAATATCATCTTCACTATACTCGAGTCTTCGTAATGTATTTTGCCAAACTTTGGACTGTCCTGTTATGGCTAATGTGATATTTATTCCATTTAATGCCATCCAATCAATCTCTTTCTCCCATCTCGTCCAATCCCAGAAAGCCATACTATAGCTATGGGTGCAATAGTTTAAGTAATATCGATATTCAAAAGGAGAGGATATAATTTCTTTGGGATTTACTTTAGGTTGAATCTCTGGGAGGTTCATATTATCACCACACCAAGAGGTGCTACGATAGCAATATCTCGTTAGATAGTGTTTTATCCCTCGTGTAATTGCTCCTTTACTATTCCCTCTAATAAGAAGCTTATTGTTTATCGTTTCAAGTTCACAATAGTCATTATCTCGATTGTCTTTTTCAATCTTAATGATGATGTTGTCTTGGTATTGTGGGGCAATACGTTCTATAAAACGATATAGTTCTTGGTGTTTTTTATCTTCTGTGCAGCCTACACATTGTAAAAGAAGTAGTAATGATACAATTAGTTGTTTCATGTGTTTTTTGTTGATTCAATACACTGCTTGGAGATGATTCCAAGCAGTGTATTACTGTGTTTAGTACCCAGGGTTTTGAGTAATATTAGGATTCTCATTACGAGCAATTTGAGGAATAGGGAACAGGTTGTGTGTTTCTGATATTCCAACGGCTCCTCTTTCTATTGCCTTTTCAATATATTTCCCGTGACGAATAAGATCTTCTCTACGTGAACCTTCGCAGAATAACTCTCTAAAACGTTCATCAAGAATATAGTTATTGAAGTCATTTTTATCTGTAAACATTCCTATTGTGATAGGAGTAGCTCCAGCGCGATTACGAATTTCATTTACTAAGTCAACGCTTGTTTGATTAAGTCCATTTAGTTCGTTTAATGCTTCGGCTTTAGATAAAAGAACTTCCGCATATCGATATACTACATAGTCATTACCATGTGCTAGACCAGTACTTGCTGGGTCTTCATCGTATTTAACCGGTATAGCACCAAGCTTTGCCCAAGCCTCTGTAGATGCTTTCAGATCTAATACGCCATCCTTGGTATTGATATACCTCCAAAGGCATTCAAGTCGTTGATCTTTGCCTTCTTCAAATTTATCATACATAACCCATGGAACTTTATAACCACCCCATTTCTGTACAGGTATTCCTTGTGGTGAAACATAAGGTGACGGAAGCACGTGCGCTAGCCACTGATTAAACATATCGGACACATTACGAGGTAGTGCCCATATAATTTCACTATTTTTCTCGTTGGCAATACTAAAGATAGATTTATAAGTGTCTTGCAGTTGGTAAACACCTAGCGCCGTTATTTGATCAGCAGTAGCATTTGCTTTATCCCACATCTTTTCATGCATATATAGTTTTAGTAAAGCCATTAATGCAGTTCCTTGTGTTACCCTACCAAAGTCGCTTTCTGCATAGATTTTAGGTGTACCTTCTACGGCTTTTTGAACATTCTCTTCGATATATTTAATCATCCACTCTTTTGTCTGTCTCTTAGGCAAAAAAGTAGTATTAGGGTCCATTGTGATCTTAGTGTTCGTTACTAAAGGAACGGGACCATAGAAATCGTAAAGTGTATATGATAGCATGGCCATTAATCCATGTATCTCTGCGATATAACGTTTTTTGAGGTCCTCGTTCATCGCGACTTGACTAATACGATCAATAGTGTTAATACATATGGTATGTGCTTGTATATATTCTGTATATGATAATATAACATTATCACTACTTGAGTTCCATAAGAATTTTGAATAATCCTCCCACGACCAATGTCCCCAGAAGCAGACAAATTCATCCGTGGTTGCGATATTCATGATTAATCGATTTTGCCAGTTAGGGATTTGATAGCTTCCCATTTTGGAATAACATCCAGTAACAGCTGTTCGTACATCTTCTGCATTTTTAGGGAAATTGCTTGGACTTAATTGGTTGTATGTAACCGGTTCAAGGTTTCCTTCACACCCTACTAAGATGAGAACAAGTAGTAGAGAAGTGATTATTTTATTTATATGATATGTTTTCATGGATCTCAACGGATTTAAGGTGATTAGAATGAAATATTTAATCCTAGTGTATAGCTTGTCTGAGGAGGATAAAGTCCACCAAATTCAGGATCTCCTCCTTCATAATCTGTGATAATAAAAGGATTAGATACATCGACATATACTCTTGCTTTTTGAAGAAATTTAGTGTGTTGTAGAAGTTTATCGAAAGTATAACCCATTGTGATATTTTTTACTCTGATGAAGCTAGCATCTTGTAGCAAGAATTGATATCCGCCAGCATATGGATTACGTGCGACACTGTTAGGGTATTTCCCATTTGGGTTCTCGCTACTCCAAGAATCATTGATAAGCACTGCTTTATTTTGACCACGCGACAATTCATATCCGAACTGTCCATCTTCTAAATAAGCATTGGTTTTTTTGATTCCTAGCATTCCATACATATGAATATTCAGATCAAAGTTTTTATACTCAAAAGTATTGGTAAATCCGATGATTAGAGAAGGGTCTTCATTTGCAATCTTTACCATATCAGCCTCATTTAATTTTCCATCAGGTTCTCCTGTTTTATTGTTATTCTCATCAAAGCCGTTAATGTCTTTGACCTTTTGCCATCCTGGGATTGCTGATGGCATATGAGGGATTGCCTCTCCTGGTTGAACGAGTCCGTCCATTTCATACCCCCAATGTACACGAATAGGATCTTTTTCTGATTCGTAAGATTTAAGAATAGTGCCAGGAGCTCTTTGAACCCATGCATCTTTGTATGCTGAAAGGTTTAAATTTGTAGTCCATTTGAAAGCACGGTCAATATTAATGGTAGAGAGAGTTACTTCGTATCCTCTAGAGGATGTAATCCCCATATTGGCATTCATTTTGCTCAATTCTAAGAAAGAGCGTAATGCTTTTTTACCTAGAAGATCGGAAATCTCTTTATAGAAATACTCAACACTCGCACTTACTCTATTATTCCAAAAACCAATATCTGCACCAATATTATATTCGGTTGTAGTTTCCCATCTTAGACTTGGATTCTCATATGAGCTTAAGTAAGAACCAGTGCTTACATTATCTCCAAATATCCAATTGTGTCCCATGTTGTAGTATGCAAATGCACCAGATATATTACTATTACCAGTTTGCCCCGCACTCAAACGAAGTTTTAGGTTGCTGATCCACTCTTGTGATTCCATAAATGGTTCATTATTAATTCTCCATGCCAACGCACCTGAAGGGAAATACCCCCACTTGTTATTCTTACCGAATTTAGTGGAACCATCAGCTCTTAATGTGAACGTAAATAGATATTTGTCGTTAATATTGTAAAGTAATCTTCCAAAATAAGATGCAAGCACATCTTCTCCTTGGTAGGATGATACACCTGGTTTTTCACCTTCTCCTGCACCAATATTGTTATAAAGAAAAGCATCGGTGGTAAACTTATTATTTCCTAGTCCATGCCCTTCCCATGTGAATTTCTGATATTCGTAACCAACTAATGAGCTAATATGATGGTTTTTGAATAGATCAAATTGGTAAGATAAAGTCGTGTTGAATAAGTAGTCCTCACGATTGTTTTGGGTAATATTTGCTTGTCCACCTACTCTTTCTCCATAGAGTGTCGTTTTGGGTAGATACAGTTTGGTTGTTGCTCTGTTTTGATCCACACCTACCTTTGTGGTCATTTTAAGATTCTTTAAAGGAGAAATCTCAACGTATCCTTGAGCAAGAAGTCTATCCTTTTGAGTTTCATTGGTAATTTCAAGTAGAGATACTGGATTTGGATAGAATGGAGAGCCTGGTATAAGTGTGTAGTTCCCATCTTCATCTTTCACATCCAATGTTGGTGTAAATCGCATTGCGGTTTCAATTACTCCTGCATACTCATTGATCCCTGTTCCCATCGAAGCATTATTGTAGTTTACACGACTCCCCGTAGAACGGATACCTACTTTTAACCAATCATTAATTTTAGTATCAAGATTTACACGTCCAGTCAAACGCATAAAGTCATTTCCTTTAACGACACCGTCTTGATCGAAATGGTTTACCGAAATTAAATAATTGGTTTTCTCATTGGCACCACTAATGGTTACATTATTCTCAATAATTTTACCTTGTCTTGTGACAAGATCAAACCAGTCAGTACCAGGGCCAGAATTGTTCATTTGATCTTCTGTATAGGTAGGTACCCATGGTGTGATTGTAGCGGCATCTGCATTACCATAAACCCCTACTTTGTTGTCCATCATCCACTTCTCTTTTGCTTGGCGGTTTGTTGCCTGCATATAGCCTTGTGCATCCAAAACATCCCATGGTTTCGATATGTTTTGAACTCCTGTTTTTAGTCCGTAGTCTACTTTTACTTTCCCTTTTTTACCATTTTTTGTTGTGATTAATATAACCCCATTGGCAGCTCTTGCACCATATATCGCTGTCGCACTAGCATCTTTTAGCACTTCGATGGACTCAATGTCATTAGGGTTGATTGAATTTAGAGGGCTTCTTGTTCCTACCGTATATCTGTTTGATCCTGTATTCGGGTCAACTCCATCGGCTACGGGGAAGCCATCTATAATGTAAAGCGGTGAATTACCCGCACCAACAGATGCTGCACCTCGAACGGTTATTGAGATTGCTCCACCTGGTTGTGCATCATTTTGTGTTACTTTAACCCCAGCAGCTTTTCCTGAAAGCATATGTTGTACAGAAGTTGTTGCTGATTCAGGAAGATCTTCAGTTTTTACTGAAGAAACAGCACCTGTGAGATCACTCTTTTTCATCACGCCGTAACCTACTGCAACTACTTCACTGAGCCCGATAGACTCTTGTTGAAGAGTTACATTGATATTTGTGGTGTTTTGAATGTCAATAACTTTTGATTTCATTCCGATATAAGAAACCTTTATTTGTGTCACGTCTTTATCAACAGTTAAAGCAAACTGACCGTTGATATCGGAGATCCCACCCTTAACTGTTCCTACAAGTTGAATGGTGGCACCTATTATAGGTTCACCTTGTACATCAACAACTGTACCTGTAATTTTGCGGTTGGTCTCTTTCTGTTGATCTTGATTTATAGGACGAGTCCTCTTTGAGTGTATTGTAACCGTTTTCCCATTAAGTGTGTATGTTAGGGAGGTCTCTTTTAGACATTCGTCAAGGATTGTAGACAATGGGGTATCCTTGAATGCTTTGTTTTTAACTACGATATTTTCTACCGCATCTTCTTGGAAGAAGAAGGATAGTTCAGATGCATCTTGAAGTCGTAGTAGAAGACCTTTTAGTGTTTCCGATTTTACCCTTACACTCATGGAAGGTAGGTCTACGGTACCTTCTGTAGCATAGATAGACTGAGAACTGAACACACATAGACTAAGTATCAGCCATGTCGTTACAGTCTTTATTGAATTGCTCCAATTCCTGTTCATAAATTATTGATTTAGTATTAGATAATTGTGTTTATTATAACCAACACCAAATCATAATCTATGAAAGAGATTATCTCAGAGTTGGTTGTTTATTGTTTCTCTTTTATTTCATAAATACCCTCTTTAAATTCTATTATAATTCCCATCGTTTGAAATAATCTAACGATGTCTTGAAAATGGTTGTAGCGCTCAAATGTTCCAGTAAACTTGAGTTTCTTGGTCTCTTTATTTGAATATTTTACCTTGAAATCATACCAATAAGAAAGATCCTTGAAGATCTCTTCTAACGTGTTATTTTCATAAGAGAAAGCATCACCTCTCCAAGCCAATAGTCGTTGTGCATTTATATGCTTTTGGGTGGTCCACTTACCATCATGGAAGGATGCTAACATATCTGGTGTGATAGAGACCTTCTGTTGGCTCTTCTGATGCACTGCCTCTACTTTCCCTTCTGTAAGAATGACTACTGTGTGATTTTGGTTGCGCGTATTTACATTAAACTGTGTTCCCAACACTTTCACATAGACATCTGATGTTCTCACATAGAAAGGTTTGTTCTCCTGTTTGCTCACTTTGAAGAATGCTTCTCCTTTTACACTCACTTGTCGGCTATCCTCATCAAAAATATTTGGAAAGGTTAGCTTACTTGCTGCATTCATTGTGACTACAGTACCATCAGCCAGTTCCACGCAATAGCTCTGTTTTCTTGGAACTACAAGTGAATAGTGCTTATCAGATACAAACCACTGAGCTGAAATATCAGTTACTACCAGACGGTCAGATTTGATTTCAAATAGCCCTTTAGGTAGTTGTACAGTATCTTTTAACGCGACTTTTGTGCCATCTTCAAGTATTAAATAAGGCCTCTGAAGGTCAATTTCTGCCACTACACTTGTGTGGTCTCCCTCACTATAATTACTACTATACCATTTCAAAGAACCAGTTGTGATTGCCAATAAAATACTTGCTGCAACAGCGAATGACTTCCAACGACTCTTCCGATTGGATGATTCCACTTGTTGTATAAAGGATTGAAATCCTCTATCTACATCGATCTCCTCCTCCATCTCTTTTTCTTGATAGAAGCTTGTTGCACTGTCAAAAAATGATTGATGTTGAGGCTTTTTAGCCCAATTGTCAAATGCTTCTTTCTCCTTCTTTGATAAATCCTGTCGGTTTGCTTTCCGGAAAAGCCTCCATGATATCTCTTTTTCTCTTCTCATAATCTCTATTAACTAGTAAATGAACCCTTGAAATAGGGTGACATCATTTGGTGAAAAAAAATAGTAAAATGGTAATCTTTTTTATAGTCTCTTTATTATTAGGTAGTTGTAGTTCTGAACGAATTTTGCTGTAAGCTCTCTTTATCTGTGTTTTGACGGTGTTGACACTGATATTATGTCTCTCTGCAATCTTCCTATAGGTGATTCGTTCTTGATAGTGCTCTTGCACCATGATTTTCATTTTTGATGGCATCAGATCAATAACACTCTCTATTTTCTGAATAATCTTTTCATCTGAAATATCACTATATCGGTGAATATAGATCAGTGCCTCTTTGATACTCTCTTCATGTCGATCGTGAATGGATAGCTGTTTGAGTCGATTTAAGCATTTGTATTTGGCTGCACGAAATAGATAGTGCTCAATCTCACCATGAATATGTGTAAGGTCTTTTTTATGCCAAAGCTCAAGAAACAGCTCTTGTACCAAGTCCTGTGCCTCATCTCGATTATAGACAATGGCTGTACAGAACCTAACAAGGTCGCTGTAGTAGTCTTGATATAACATTTCAAATCGACTCTTTTTGTTCTTTCTTAAATACATTGAAGTCGGATTCTTTAGATAGTTTGTTCAATAGTTTTGTTACATTTCTTTGTCAAAATAGGTAAAAAGAATGTTTCATGATAATTAAATAATGTTATTATTTGATAGTTCCTATCGATGAGTTTCTATAATACGATTCTAAACTAGCCTACAGGGTGAACTTTTATTGTTTTGCATTGTTACACTTGAAGTAATGGATTTTATGTCTATAACATAACACACATCTTATTGCATATGAAAGAGATAGATAAGTCTAAGCCAGTTATGGTTACTGGTGCTACAGGGTATGTTGCAGAATGGTTGGTCAAACTTCTTTTAGATCAAGGCATGACTGTGCATGCAACTGTCAGAAATCCAATGAATAAAGAGAAGCTCTCAGTGCTAGAGAAACTGGCTGAAGAGGCAGATGGTACCATTAAATTTTTTAAGGCAGATCTGCTACATCCTCATTCGTTTAAGGAGGCAATGGAAGGGTGTGAATTAGTCTATCATACAGCGTCTCCTTTCTTCTTAGATGTAGTGGACCCCAAAGAAGAACTTGTAGAACCAGCCTTGCGTGGGACCCAAAACGTCTTAGAACAAGCCAACGAGACAGAGAGTGTTCAACGTGTGGTGCTAACAAGTAGTGTGGCTGCCATATATGGCGACAATATTGATCTTAAGAAGAGTGTAACAGGTAAGTTTACAGAGAAAGACTGGAATACTACTTCTTCTTTGACGCATGGAGCATATATGTATTCTAAAATACTTGCCGAGAGAGAGGCTTGGAAGATATATGATGCACAGGATAGATGGGATTTGGTGGTCATTAACCCCTCTTTTGTAATGGGACCAGCCATAGACCCAAAGCATGTTACTTCTGAAAGCTTTAAGCTTATAAAGAAGATGGGAAATGGAACATTCAAGTCCGGACTTCCTTCATTAGCATGTGGAGTAGTGGATGTGCGTGATGTGGCTATAGCTCATTTTCGTGCTGGTATATTTACTGGTGTGGAGGGGAGATATATTGTTTCAGGACACGATGCTTCTCTGTTGAAAATGTCTACGGAGTTAATACCTGTCTATGGAGATAGCTACCCTTTACCCACAAAACTCGTTCCTAAATGGCTGTTATGGTTTTTAGGCCCTATGATGGATAAGAGCTTAAGCCGACGATTTATTCGAAAGAATATTGGCCTCCGCTGTATTATGGATAACACCAAGAGTAAGGATGATTTGAAAATGATCTATAGGCCAATGCACGAAACCATGCAAGAGATGTTTCAACAACTTATTGATCATCAACTATTGAAGTAACTCCAATATAACTATTGGAATAAATACTGTTTCTCATATAATTTGGTAGTTAGAGGTCGTCGCTTTAGTAAACTAAAGAGCCGACCTTTTTTTTGTTAGGGTGACTAACCTCTATTTCGAATTAGGGCCTGTTCATAAAAATAAAACAAGCCTATTGCATCTCATTATCAAAGATGTCATCGCTATTGTTTTTTTTATAACATAAAACTATGTATTATTGTTATAGTATCATCATTAAGAGAGATATTTAAGCAAACACCAAAGAATGCATACATTTCAATCTATAAAAGAGTTTATTCATGATCTCAATTTCTCCAAAGATCTTTTAACCGAGATGTTTGAAAAGAGAAAGTCTCTAAACTATCGTTATGAGGATGCCGTAGCTTTACTAGAAGATGAGACAAAAGTAGAACGGCTGATAGATAAGGAGATCATTATACGGAATGGGGCATTCTTAGAGATTAACGATACCCTTTTGGTCTTTTTTGAGAATGTATTAGATGTAAACGAGGAGGTTAACACAGCTTATATAGAAGAGCACCTAAAGCTTATTGAAGAGAGTATTGAGTACTTCTTGCTTGAAGACAATGAGAGTCGTCGGTATCGGTATTTAAAGGTTGTGAAAAACACCCTCCGAAATATCGGTGTTGTCGGTATACGCAATGTGGTAGATTTAGATCGTAATATCGAAAACACCTTTAAGACAGAGCCTAACTATAAGATCAAAATAAGGAAGTTAGAGAACTACGACCAGAAGCGTCAAGATATTATGATGCTGATAGATAAAGCGGAGCAGTTGGTGCAAGAGCAGCACAAGACCTTTTTTATCAAGGCGATGGACGACCAGCTTAACTCTGTGATCGTAGCCTTAAAGATACAGTTGCACGATGCACGCCATAACCTCATTGAGATACAGAAGCAGGTGATCAACTTCCTGAACCAAGTGAAGCAACACAATCGCTTTGTGGAGAAGCTACGTAAGGTCAAATATCTCAAAGATCAATTTGAATTAAAAGAGAAGTCCGATATCGAACAGATTCTATTCAAAGATCATGCACTGATATATGAAAGTCGCTCTTCCTCTTCCTTAAAGATCGACTTAGATATTCTAGAAGAAGATACGGTATATGAGTTGATCGATGCCATTCATCGCAAGCAGAAGAGACAAACCAAACAGGAGATGTCCATTGCCCCTGCTATCGATAACACCTTCTTTGATCAAGACACCGAACAGATGGAGTTCATTCGTTACGACGAGATGATACATAACTTTAAAGCCTCACGCTATCATTTATGGGATTTTATGCATCATTATTCCTACGATCAGCCTGTGACCACCGAACAGAAAGTACATTACTTCTGTCAGATGGTCTCCCTCTATGAGGAGGAGCTGCGTTTTACGGAAGAGTGTGTCTCTTTCGAAGGATTAGAGTTAGCCATCGTTTATCCCAATTAATACAGTAGTCATGGAGAACAATAACTTAAAACAGACCATATTCGAACGCTTAAGCAGAGGTGCTTTTGTCTGTTCTAACAGTGCTTCGAGAGAGCAACAACGACTATTTAGATATATCGATGAACATTATAGTGAGTTATACGACTACTACGAACAGATTGGATATAGACTAACCCAAGGGGATGAATACTACTATTTCACTCGTAACGAGAGTAAAGCAGATTTGCAGCGTAAAATAGAGAAAGCATTTCGTTGGATCGATTATATAGACTTCTTCAAGACTTACGATAGTGCTTTTACAGTAGGCTATCGTTTTGCACCCGAGGATATTGCAGTGAAATTGAAGGTGAATGCCTCTTTAAAAACCAAGCTAAAGCAGTTACAAAAGAGTTTAAAGGAGTCGATAGAGATGGACACCATCAAGAAGCTGATCGATGAACTCCGAAAAGATGGGTATATCGAAATGGAAAACGAAGTGAGTAACACCTACAAAGTACTCTCATCGTTCTACTACCTTGAGTCTTTAATCCTTAATATTAACCTATCAGAAGACGTGACCGATGAGATCTCTCAATAAAATTGTTTTTATCAACAGCGCCAATATACCTTATGCCGAAATACCCTTGGATGGAAACACCCACTTTATTGGGACACAAGGGGTAGGGAAGAGTACTATTCTGCGTGCCATCCTATTCTTTTATAATGCTGACTCTCGAAAGCTCGGCATGCCACAAGGACCCACGGTAAAGAACTTTGTACAGTGGTATCTCTCTTATGCCAACTCCTATATCGTCTATGAGGTGGTACGAGAAACAGGGAACTACTGTGTGGTTGCCCTGCGTAATAAAAATAAAGTACGTTTCCGTTTTATCGACAGCCCTTATCGTAGCGACCTCTTTATGGATGAGGATCGTCGTGCCTGTACTTCATGGGAGGCGATACGTAAGAATCTTGATGCCCATCAGATTCACTGTTCTAATCTAATCCAAAGTTTCGAAGAGTATCGCAATATCATCTATGGTAATCTTCTAGGAAAACCCGAATATAAGCGATATACCTTGCTCGAATCCAAACAGTATAGCAACATCTTTCGAACTATACAGAATGTTTTCTTAAATACGAAATTGGATGCCAATGAGATCAAGCAGACCATTATCTCTTCGATGGAAGAGTCGAGTTTGTCTATCGACCTATCGGTGTATGCCAACCACCTAAAGGGGTTTGAGACACAGATCAACGATATCCGTAATTTCAAGAAAGAGAGCACCCAGCGCTATGCCAAACAGATCGCCTCTCATCTTTCGAGTATTCATGTCTTGACTCAAGAAGAGAAGCGACTATTTGTACAGCTAAAGGGACGTATGTCGCAGATAGAGATTGCCGAACCCCTGCTTATTCGCGAATTAGAGCGTCTCAACCATGAAAAGCAGAAGCTCGAAAGAGAGTGGTTAGACAACAAAGCTTCGATGGAGAAAGAGCTTGATGCCCTGAAAGCAGAAGCGAGTCTAAACCAAGAGAAAATCGATCGTTCTCATAAACAAAAGGCCTATTACGAAACAAAAAATATCGAACAGATATTAGAGCGTATTGCTAAAAAGGGAGATGTCGAGAGCCAAAAGAGTGCTTTGGTCAGAGAGAAGCAGATTCTGAGTAGCCAATATGCCAACATACAACATCGTTACGAAGCACTTATAGAAGCCAAGGTCAATGAGAAGTCGCAGCGACTATTAGAGAAGCAAACACAGATCAACGAGATAGATACCGCTTTTAATGCTACCCAAAATAGCAATCTAATGGCACAGAACCAAGCGATAGAGAAGGTCGATAGAGAAGCTGAAAAACGACTGTTAGAACAACAGGAACAGCTCGATCATCGACACGAAAACCTTCATCGACTTGAAGGAGAAAAACGTCTATTGAAACATACCCCACTCTATCGTGATGAACTCATTGAAATGGATCGTGCTAAAGAGCAGAAGCATCTAGATATGGAGGGCTTAAGCCAGAAGATTCAACACGATAAAGCACAGATAAAAACGTTAGAGAGCCAATGGGAACTTGAGAAAGAGAAGTTTAAGAACAACTTTACCCTTTCCGAAGAGCGTCTACGCTTACGTGCTACTACCTGCCAAGAGGCATTCGCTCTTGTCGAACAAAAGATCACGGTATTTGATCGTTCTCTTTATGGCTGGCTGGATAAACACGAAAAGCAGTGGAAGTCGAATATTGGTAAGGTGATGGACCCACAACTTCTTTTCCGTGATGATCTTGCTCCGAGCCATACTTCAGAGAGCAACTCTCTTTATGGTGTAGAGCTTGATCTAACCCCATTGGAAGATTATAACAAAGATTCGAAAGAACAGTTGGCTTTCGAGCAAGAACGCTTACAACAAGAGCAGGTCGATATCCAGTCGGAATTTAAGGCGTTGGATAATCAACACAAAGAGGCTGTCGAGAAGCTCAAAGGACGCTATACGCGTAAAATCAAAACTTTGAAAGAGGCCGTGCGTCAAAATGACTATCAACAAAAAGAGTGTCAAAAAGATCTCGATAAGTTGATTGTTATGCGTAATGAGCTGGCTGAGAAGGCCGAAAAAGAGCAAGTAGAAAGAGTCGCTACTATCCAAGAGAAAATTGATCGTGCTCGTATAGATGTGACCACCTGCAAAGAGTCGCTACAAATGATGAAAGGGGCTGTAAAACGAGATAAAGAGGAGGTGAAGCAGCAGTTCCAAAAACAGTTAAAACAAGAGTTGGAGAAGGCTCAACAAGGTAAAGAGCTGCTTCAGAAAAGCATTGCTCAGTTCGAAGAGACATTCTCAAAGGAGCATGACGCGTTAATACAACAACGCAACCAAGAGTTGAAAGAAGAGGGGGCCGACACCGAAAGACTAACACAGCTGGAGGCCCTGATTGTGTCGCTTGAGAAAGAACTGCTCTTTATCGACCGCCATCGTGAACTGGTTGGAGAATACCATAAAGATAAGCGAGAACTGTTTGATCTCATGCCCCATTTCGAAAAAGAGTTAGCTCGAATAGAGGGCGAACTAAAGAGACTGCACCAAGAATTTCAAATCGCATACCGTAAATCACAACACCAGATAGAGATAGTGACCAAAGAGAGCAAAAAGTCTCAAGAGGAGTTACAACTATTTCGTGTAGATAAAGAGCGATACAATACCTTCTTAAAATCACATATCTATGAGGATCTAAAGGTGGAAACCGAAGGGATGGAGATCGAAAGTACCCATCGAACGGCCTCGGTGATTATGGACGAAATCAATGAGAAGCACTATCGTAAAAAAGATATTCTAGATATGCTTCGTGCCGCATGCGATAAGTTTCTATCGTTCTTCTCTATGGGCAACATCTTCCAATTTCCAGAAAAGCTACTTGAAAATAGAGCCTACCTAGACTGGGCTGAAGAGCTTACCGAATTTGTTGAAGACCATAAGATAGAGGAGTTTGAACGTCGTACAGGCGAACGTTTTGGTGAGATTGTCAAGAATGTAGGCAAAGAGATCACCCTACTCATCTCTAAGACTGGTGAAATCCGTAAGGTGATCCATAAGATCAACACCGACTTTAGGAGTAAGAATTTCGTTACTGCGATACAAAATATCGAACTAGGGATTAACGATAGTCAGAATCCTGTGGTGACCATCTTGCGTAATATTAAAGATCTGAGCGACACTTTTGCCTCTCCTTTAGGCGAAAATAATCTTTTTGCACATAACGAGAACCAACATAGTGAGCAGGATGCCGTGGGGTTACTTAAACAGCTGATCAAAACCATACATCAGAGTAAAAGTGACTATATCTATTTGACCGATATCTTTGAGCTCAATTTCCGTATCGAAGAGAATGGCAACGACACTGGGTGGGTCGAAAAACTATCTAATGTCGGATCAGAAGGAACGGATGTACTAGCCAAGGCGATGATCAACATTATGCTGCTGAATGTGTTTAAAGAGGGGGCATCACGCAAATTCTCCAATTTTAAACTTCACTGTATGATGGATGAGATTGGGAAGCTTCATCCCAACAACATCAAAGGGATATTGAAGTTCGCTAACGATAGAAATATATTGCTTATCAATGGATCGCCCACCGAAAGTACCCCATTAAGTTACCGACATATCTATCATGTGTCGAAAGATGAAAATAAGAAGACCAAGGTGGTGCGACTGGTTTCAGGGTCACACCATCAAACCAACGTAGCAGATGAAAATAACACTTAAAATAGCAAAAAACCTCTCCCTACTACAACAGGGAGAGTCCTTGCCTTATGGAGGGGCCAAAAGTACTGTGCTCGATAGAATGATCGAAGAAGGGGTGGTGTCCGTTCAGCTCATAGGACGAACTCGAAAGGTGGTCTCTGCTCCCAATATCATACACCTGAACAACTATCTGCAAAATCAATATGGAATAGGAGATCTAATGGCCTATATCGAAACACTAGAAACGCCATCTTTACGCGCCGAGAGTGTCCGTACTTCATCTGACTCGAAGGTCACCAAAGTGCGTACATTCAAAGGATTCATGGTCAATACCCTAGAACCTATTGAAGCCCACTTGGGAGATAAGCCGATCCTTATAGCACCTCCAGAAGGAACTTTTACCTATATCTACGACTATGAAGCATTGCGACTACCCCCCGAAGTGATTGTCGTGGGAGTGGAGAATGCCGAAAACTTCCGATACTTAAACGAGCAGTTGGAGATATTCCCTTCAGAACCGAAACTGTTTGTCAGTCGTTATCCCCAATCCAAAGATCTACTATCTTGGCTGCTTACCATCGAAAATAACTACCTCCATTTCGGAGATTTCGATTTCGAAGGTCTACGTATCTTCGAGCATTCCTATCGCAAACATCTAGGTGAAAGAGCCTCTCTTCTTGTTCCTCGTGATTTGGAAGCCATGCTGTCGAAATATGGTAACAGATCACTCTATGATAAACAGTATCGAAGCCAAGGAGATACAAATCTAGATCTCCCGTATTATCATAAAATAATCTCTCTTTTTCATCGATATAAGCGCTGTTTAGAACAAGAAGTATACATTGCCTCGCCAGAAGTGTGATGTGCTCTTAGAGATAGCTAAAAAGCGTAAATGCGGCAATGATTGGTTGAGGAAAGAAGAAAAGAACTACTAAGGCGCGAAGGGTTGAATCGTAGAGGATAGAATATGGATGACAGGAATTAAACAGATGAACACATATTATTTTATTGTTGGTTGGGCTGCAAGGGGAAATGAACCTCGAAGCCACAAAGACACGAAGGGATGTGATATCGTTTTTTTTGTTCTATCACTTTACGATGCTTCATCTTTCCCTGAAAGGGAAACCGAACTTAGCCCAATGGTGGAGAACCATAGATTGACCGCAAGGTCAAAGTATTGGCTGGAGCCTTGGGTAATAGTGTAAAAACAATCAGAGGGCTGTAAGTCCGATCCCATGACCTCATTCCATCGACGTTGTATTGCGTAGTTTGTGCCAATTTATTGGCACGCCTTGTGCGTTTTGTTATCCTTATACGGATTTGGCTTGCCGAACCCGATGGCGGAGATGAATGGATATTACAAATATCGGAATGGTAAGCATCCATTATAAAACTCAGGGGGCATCCCAATTGATAGTAAGCTCCCTGTTCAAATAGCTGTCATGCACCTATAAATGGATAAGGAGGAAATACTCCCCCTTAAATTATATGGGGTTGCTTAATATGCTACATCTTTCCCTGAAAGGGAAACCGAACATAGCCCAATGGTGGAATGCTGACGAAGTGCTTTAGCTCTGAGTTGGCATGGAGCCTTGGGTAATAATGCCCCCCTCAAACATGAAGGGCTGAAGGCCTGACCGAAAATATTGGATGTAGAAAAGATAGTATGTTGGTTGATACGTAAGGGTGGCACACTGATGAACACAGATCTTTGTTGATACGTAAGAGTGGGGACAGCCGCTGGGAACGCTTAGTTTCAGTTCGATATCGTGCATCAACACCTCGATGAAGCGATACTAAGTTGTCGCTCTCCTGACACACGATGCCGAGCTGGAGCTCAGCGTTCCCAGCAGCTGTCTCTCACTTAAGATGAAATATAGAAGTTCTTGATTTCACCCCACCCATATAAAGTCACTTCGGTATTAGTCTTTTGCTGTAGACATATATTCGTTTTGTGTATCAAATATATGCTGTATGTCCTCTATCGTTATCATTATTATAGATATTATGGTGCCGAATTAAGTTGCTCCATTTTTAAGAGTCTTGATGGTTGTCGTTAGCTGCAATATATTTCACCTCTAGATCTTCATAGTTTGTATCTTCAGGATAACCATTATGTTTAAGCCAAGCTGCGACATAAATTTGTTGTCTTTCCTTGCTAAGGGTGGATCTGAGTGTGTTAAGTGGAATATGAATTTTGTGTGTAGATAACTTTGTAATATCAAATCTCTGTGAGCTATTTGTAGTTTCTAAAAATAATGTGATAAAATCATCATTAGAATATTGATCATTTATGGAAGAATAAATGATACTATTAGCGATTGTTTTCTCCTGAACTCGGTCCTTGCTACGTTCGTTATTGTAATGGTGTTCAGGTTCATATGGGTATTTCTCATTGTATGGTACAATTAACGTCTTAATAAGCTCATTTGTAATTTCAGTTTTTTGTTTTTTTATCGAGTCAAAAAGAATATCGATATATTTATCTGTTAGCTCATTGCTGTTGAATTGTAACTACTCAGGTAGTATTATAGTTTAGTCTTTATTAAATTTAAAATAATGGTTCAAAAAGATATACTCCAAAGTTGTCTATTCCCAGCTTACAGCAACATTATTGCATGATAGCCAATATGCGATCATGTTTAGAACACTCTTTCCTTGTTTCTTTAATGTGTCGGTTATAGATCGCAACATGGCATACCTCTGCGCCCCTTCTTCTGTTCGATATCCCTTAGACACATTCTGTTTTACCTTGATATTACGCATTGCTCTTTCCGAAGCATTATTATCAAACGGGACTTCATAATGATTTAAGAAAGTAAATACACTATCTATTTTTTTCATTAATCGTTTCCGTAATGTTCTGATTTCATCGAGTTGATTATCGTAGGTCTCGATCTTCAGGAGTTCTATTAATCTGGTTTTAAATGAAGCATTTTTGTCTAGAGGGAAATCGCTCTCTTCAGATTCCCGTTTTAATTTCATCGATGCAGTAAAAAGGTCTAAAATATCTTGTGCCCAGTTGTTGGTGGTCTGTTCTTTGATATAGATCAATTCACGCTGTAAATGTGCTAAGCATAGCTGATAATGTTTGGCTGGAGTTTTCAGTTGTGAAGCATAACAGTCACTTACTAAAGTAGCGTTAGTAAATCCATCTTTGAAATTTTCTACCACAACTTTATAACCTCTAGATCTGTGAGCTGTAATAAAAGTTAGTTCATAATTTTGCCAAACCCACATCCATCCTTTACTGCCATCTATTTTACAACCTGTTTCATCAGATCCAACTATATTGGCATCTTCAATAGATTGACGTAGTGATTCATATAGAGGAGTGAATACCTTTTCTGCATGTTTTAAAATATTGTCAATAGTTCCATCTCCTATTTTATATGAAGTCAGCTCTTCTACTAGCGTACTAATACGATTTAAAGGGATATAGTGCTCTATATGCAGACTAAGAATTAGCGAACGTATGTTGGGACCATATTGAACTGGTGCATTAACATTGGATGGCATAGCTCCTTTATGGATTTGTCCACAACTGCATCTATTCTCATAAAGACGATGCTCAATACATATAGGTTCAATAACAGGGGGGATATCAAAAACTTGACGCTTGCATAGCAACTTAGCATCCTCAGGATTCAATCTATTTCCACAACTACACTTACCTAAAGGATGATGAGATTCGATATCGGTCGGTGTCGTATCTTGAAATAAAGTCATGCCTTTATGACCAACTTGACCTCCTGATCTTTTATTGGATTTCTTGCGAAGAGATTGATTCTTCTTTACTGTCGATAAATCTCTAGATGGAGGAAAACTGCTATTACCACTATTTTTCTTACTACGTGATAGTTGATCTTCAAGAGTCTTAACCTTAGCATGAAGCATCGCATTTTCTTCTGATAAAGCTCTTACCTCCGACATAACAATGTCTAGCTTTGCCAGTAAAGATTGTACTTGCTCTTTTAATGCCTTGTTTTCTTTTTCTAAACGATCAACTTTATTCATGCCTGCAAAGATCTATTCATATGGTCAAAATAGAAAAGATAACAACTAAAAGTAATCAACAAATACATTGTTATCTATCAACATTGTACATTAAATCAACGTGTTTGAAGTTTTTGTCGGTTAAAACCTATCTGAAGAACCTGAGTAGTTACGTTGAATTTGTAACGTAAAGATTCGTATGAATGTATAAATTCATAAATAATAGTCAAAGGATTTATGGTGTAATAATCCTTATTATTGTCATCGTAAGATAATAGAGAATAGTTTAGTAAGTTTAATGGATTGGACACTTTATTCTTGTTGATAAATTCCATAACATCTATCGGAGAATCTAACCTGTAATCAATAGGGATATCGTAATTTGTATTTTGGAGCTGAACAAACAATTGGTCATTTTTAGTGAGTTCTGATGTTTTATTAGATAAATATAGATCGTAAAATTCATCCAAGTAACCATTTTTAATAATGGTAATAATAAAGTCTTTAAGTTTTGTTGTTGTTATTTTATTATTGGGAATGTATTTAGAAAGTCTCTCATGATTGTAATATCCATTCTTGATTAATTCATGGAGTGTCATAGATCCCTTTATGTCATCCATCGATATAAATGCTTCCTCTGAGTTGAGGTGTTGGAAGTCGTTATCTGAGCTGAGATCTTTTAACACTTTAGTAGCTCCCTCTTTAAGTTTGTTTTTAGTTTCGACAAATATCGATTGAAGTAAACCATCTTTCTTGTTTCTGTTGTAGAAGTGTTCTGGGAAGAATATTTTAAGAGTGATAAGAGTGAAAATTTTCTCAGACAACTCCACTTTACCTATATGATTTTCTATTGAAGTATTAAGAAAGAAAAGCTTTTGATAGATTGCATATTCGTTACATATGTTCTTAAGTAATCGAATATCTTCGATAAAGGGTGCAATCTTTGATATAAACTTACTAGATAAGGATTCTTTTAATTCAATGTTAAACTTATTTAATTCGTTATATACCATATCTACCTTGTTTATATGTGAAATGATGGGGTATAAAGGCATGATTAGGTCAAAGAACTTGGTTCGTTCTTCGGATTCAGGAATGATATTGTCATTAAGGGCATACATAAACATTACCTTCTTACCTTCATTTTTGATTTCGTGGCTTCGGTTGATGGTTTCGTTTAGTTCGCGGAGTTTGGTAAAGATATCCATGGCATTAGATAGACGATCGATGTCTTCGAAGACTACCACATCTAGGTCTGCATTATGGAATAGAACAAGTATGTCGTGGATATTTTCGTTGATGATGGAGCCTGATACTTGATGTTCGGACTGAATCTTTCCTAGTTTGAGTTCTAACTTCTTCCAATGTCCTTTGTAGATGCCGATATAGATCATTTCAAAAAGATAATAGAATGAGCAAAGAATGATTAAGAACGGAAAAAGGATGAATGATGCTTTTATTCCTGCATAAAGTAGTGTTTTGAGGATTGGAATATTGACCATAATGGATAGTAGTCCAGCAAATGATAGGACCTCCATTGTGTATGTGAAAATCTGAATAGATTTTTTTTGTCTATTTGACCACTTTTTTGTGATATAACGATGGGATTTTCGTCCTATTGTAATAAGGGAAAGAATAAATATTAGTACAAGACTCCAAACGGCTATAGCACCGAAACGATTATCATCTGTAATATCTAGTTTTGTCGAAATGTATCCTAAGTACTTAGTTAGATTACCCTTTTGTGCTAATGAGAATATTGAAATGAGTGAGCATATGATGACAAAGAATTTTATCCATTTGCTGATGTTGCTGATTTTGGTTTTGCGCAGGAAGCGACTAAAGCGTATATTTTCTTCGGGGATTTGATAGAAGAGTTGTTGGAGGATACTTGCTTCTAGTTCAGCTGTAGATGGGGTTTTTACAGGGCTTTCACCTTCTTTGGGGATGTCATCGGTTTTTTCTGTGGATTTGGTGTGGGGAGGGCAGAAGCTGGCCAAAGAGACGATGGCATGTTTGTAGTTGCTGTCTTCCGTGGGATAGTGGTGGAAGAAGCTATGGATTATGGTGCTTTTTCCTGTTCCTTAGGCGCCAGTAATGGCAAAGTTACGAACTTGAGGGTTGTCGATAGCTCCTTTGATGGCATCGAAATATATCTGATTCTCCTCTTTCTCTTTCCCTTTGAGGATATGTGGTGTTAATGGTTGCAGCATGGTTTGTCGGTTTGCTTTCATGTTCGGCTATAAAAGTAATGAAAAAGTGTTAAACGGATGTGCTGTTTGGGTAAGGAGTCCTGTTAAAGTGGCGTGTTTGGTGTGACAGCTTTTCAATAGTTCTACCTATCAATATAATCTTTGGGATCTCTTTTAGTGATGTCAATGGATCATTTTTGATTATACTACAATAATAACTATAACATAAAGGTCATTCCATTAGGGGTTCACCCTAGGCTATAAAGTGTGGCACTTTCAGTGTGTGTTGTCGTAATATAGGTTCAAAACAATGGGAATGAATCGTTTTACCACGTTGTGAGGCTATTTTGTTAATTGAGCTTTTTTATGTATTAGTTTTACTGTTGTTTGTGTCTATGAATGTAGTGCCTATCTTATTGTTAAACAGATGTATAAGTTAATGATAATACTTCTTATAACAAATGATATTTGATACCCTTTTATTATAATTCACCTACTATATTTGGTGAAGTACATAACTTACAATATAAAATCAACAGTAATTATGAAAAAAATCAGTTTATTCCTTACGGTACTATGTTTAGTGATGTTATCAAATCTAGCACAAGCACAAGATTATAATGGATTTGGATTTAAAGCAGGTTTAAATTTTAATAATATCAAGTATGAAGGTGATTCTGATATGAAACTAGGGTTTCATATTGGTGGATATTACACTTTTGAAGTGGAATCATTTAGATTTCAACCAGGATTATCTTTTGTTCAACGAGGAGCAAAAGGTTCTGTTACTACGGTTTATACGACTACCGATGTAGGTGGGAATCGTATATCAACGAGAGAAGTGGAAAGCGGTGATGTAGATATGATTCTGAATTATTTGGAGATCCCTGTAAATATTAGCTACAAAGTTCTTGATTTTAATCAAGGAAATAGTGCATTGAGTATATTTGTCGAGCCGTCTTTAGGTTTCTGTCTTTCAGGTAAACTAAAATATGAGGATAGTTCAGATGACTTTGAAATAGGTTCAGATGATACGGATGATATAAAGACAATTAATTTTGGGATCAAGCTTGGTGCAAGTGTTCAGGTTGGTAAATTTGAACCATATATTGGTTATGATTTAGGATTAAATGACATTACTCCTGCATCACAAGACATGATGAACAGAGGGTTTTATCTAGGAGTTGCGTATAATTTATAATGGTCCATCAAAAACAATACGACATATTTTAAAAGGAGACTTATTAAGAGTCTCCTTTTTTTCTAACAAAATATCTTCACAAGACCTTATAGCTCCTTTTGTTATTTATATTGAATGGGTTAAGCTTCAGGTGTTGGTTTGCTAAAACCGATACTCTCTTTCTGTTTGTCTACTACTTTTTGATAGAACTCTTTAAATTCTGTATAGTATGTTGATGGGATGGTTGTGGCATTGATTGTAAACACGGACTCTATCTTTAATACTTCGTTAAGTTGTGTTATTTTGTAGCTGTAGGAGCCAATATGTTCTGATAGTTCTAATTCGAGGTTTTCTGGTAAACTGATAACTTTAGATCCTGAGGGAATGGGTATGGTGACATTATATCTCTCTATTTGGGGGTAGATGTAATCAATAGGATAGAATCTCTCTTCAGATTTAAATGGATTGTGGTCTTTATTGAAGCATATAAGTGGATTTACATAGATGTTATTATTAACCTCGGAGTGGAGTTTGTTGCTGTGGAATTGAAATATCTCTTTTGAAATATTAAGGTTGACCAATTTTTGTTTTTTGTGACGATCTATAGATATAGGATATTGTTGTTCAATATCTTCGATGATTTTATCTTCACTTTTTAGATGGTTCTCTTCATTGTATCTCTTTGCTTTGTGGTTGGTTAATGTATGATATGATATTCCTTTTATCTCTCCTTCATGGCTTATATCCAACGAGATATTTGTGATGGTCTTGGCATACGTCTTGGGTGTGAGATTGATCCATCGGGATTTTTCTTTGGAGATGATTTCGCGTCCTTCCCAGTTGATGGCTCTGAAAGGTAGAATGTTTGGTGTGGCGAAGCTATCTGTCGCATCCAATAGAATCTGTTTATCTTTAAGGTGAACGACACTAATCACGTAGTTGAAGCCTTTGAGTGTTGGGAATGTTGGAATACCATGGGGGCGCGTACTTACCAAAACAGGGTTGGCATCAAGTCCTGCATCACGGAGCATGGCAGTGAGGATCATATTGATGTCTGCACAATTTCCTTCATGTTCTTTATATGCTTTTCGTACCCCTTCATCAGAATAGATGCCGACATACTCATTCCAGCTAATTTGTTGTTGGATGAATTTATAGATAGCATTCATCTTGTCTTCATCCGTTGTACAGTTGGCGATGACTTTTTCTAGATCCTCTTTGTAGTAGCTTCCTTTTTTTATTTGACTACCAAACGAACTGTGTTTAGATATCGTTTTTGATACGTTCTCCCATGTGGTTGTGTAGTCTTTAAAACGATATTTGTTACTGTATATTCGAGCTAGCTCGAACTCTATTCCTGGTCGATAAATTTCAACGGAGTAGATATGTGGTTCTCTGGTGTTGAATGCTGGTATGTTTTTATCTTCAAAGGTGTAGACGTTATTTATTAATCTTCGAATTATAGGATTTAAAGGGTTACCAATATCTTCGGAACTTACCTCTACCTTTTTTTCTTTCATCGGTATTTTATATTCCCCCTTGCTCTTTATGATATAGATGATATAATCTGGAATTTCAATTGTAGTATGAAATGCTTTTATTGGATAGTCTTCTTGGAAGGAGATGAAATCAATAGCTAATAGCTCTGACTCCACGGTATATTTGAGATCTATAATAGCCCCTTTGTTGACTTTAGGGAAAGCTATTTTTGTCTCTTTGTAGTATCTGTTTTTGCGTGTCTCAAAAATATTTTCTGTCTCAAGTTTTTGCTTTTTTAAGTTGCCATTATCTAGATAATAGGTGTGACCTTCAATATCTTTTATTGTCTCTTTTTTACCCTCTTTGGGATGATAGTATTTGATAACAATGGTTCCTAAATCGACTTCTTCTTGTCTATATATTTTAATCCTCTTATGGACATGTTTCATTAATATATACCCTTTTTCATCGTCTTCCTTTAATGTGTATTTAATACTTTTTATTAAATAGGCTGCTTTTGCTGTGGTGTCTATTGGGCAGCTCTTCTCTTTTATCTCATTGAGTGTGATGTCGCAACGAAGCTCATTGATTGTTTCTTCCTGTCCGTAGGAGGGAGATGTGATAAAAAGTAAAAGAATAAAAAGAGTGTAATATAAATTCTTCATAGGATTGATGTCAATATTAAATGAGTGGTAATAGGGGTTAAATATAGTAATTATAATAGTTATGCCTTGCCAAATACGTTCTAGTGGCTTGGAGGGATAGAGAATAATTGTAAAAAGAGTTTCTGGGGATTGTGTCTTGTTATTTATTAGCGCATGTTGTGATAACATGGATTTGATACAAAGGAGCTCTCTCTTTATGTTAATAACCTTGTAGTTTAATGATAATGGATCTTTACATAAACTAGAAGGTGGAGTCACTAGGCTAATGCATGGTTGTTATATGAATTTTACTTATTGGTGTTACGTCGTCAATAAATATCCCCTTAGAGAAAAGTGAAGTGGTCATTTCTTGTTTACGTGAACAATATATCTTCGCAAATTTTACAGCTCATTTTAAAATGCAATTGTTATTATTCGTTGCTATGGTTTTTTTATCATATATTTGGCCTTGATCAGAACAGAACAATATGGGCTTATGATAAAATTTACTATTGACTCCGAAGGGGGAGTGCCAAAGTTTCAACAAATTGTAGCAGAAGTAATCGAACGTATTTCTGATGGAACTTTGGAACGAGGAGCACGGTTGCCTTCAGTAAATGAGGTGTGTCGAGCGAATGGGCTTTCAAGAGATACAGTATTCAAAGCGTATCGTAGTTTGAAAGAGCAGGGGATCATCGATTCCGTTCCTAATAAAGGGTATTTCATTGCAAGAGAAGAGAAGCGTGTCTTGTTGTTCTTGGATACTTTAAAGGCTTATAAAGAGGTTTTGTATGATTCGTTTCTAAAGTCACTGCGAGATGATGTGATGGTTGATGTTCATTTTCATCATTACAATGTAGAGCTGTTTGATAAGTTTCTTCGAGAGAATGTGGGGAAATATCATCGCTTTATTGTAATGCCTTTTGATGATCAACGTGCTGTGGATGCAATGGATATTCTACCAAAGGATCGTACGTTGGTTGTGGATTGGAAGATTGGAATACCTGGTTTTAAGAATTATCTATATCAGGATTTTAGAACACCCGTTTATCTTGGGTTAGAGAAAGTTGAGGGTGCTATGGATCGTTATGATGAGCTTGTGATGGTCTATCCAAATTATACAAATCATCCATACGAAACAGTACAAGCATTTGAATCGTTTTGTATGGATAAAAAGAAAACGTTTACGATACTAAAAACTGTCGATACTCTAGAGGTGAAGAAAGGAGTATGTTACTTCTCTGTGAGTGATCGTATGTTGGGACGTATTATTGAGCAGTGTAAATCGAATAGTTATGTTTTGGGAGAGGACGTAGGGATTCTTTCATATAATGAAACGCCGATGAAGAAGTTTGTGGATAGAGGAATCTCCGTTATCTCGACCGATTTCGAAGAGCTTGGAGTCCTTGCTGCAAGGTTTGCAAACGATGGTGAAGCCATTGATTATTGCGTTCCTACAAAAGTTTTTTTAAGAGAGTCTTTGTAGGTGTAGCTATTTTTTTTAGTTTTGTACATAACAGAACAGAATACTAATTTACTGAATTAAACCAATACGATGTATACATTAGGATTTGATATAGGAAGTTCTTCCGTTAAAGTGTCTCTGCTCGATGTAGCAGAAGGATCACTTGTAGGTAGTTCTTTTTCTCCAAAACAGGAGATGACAATTGAGAGTGGCGCTGCCTCATGGGCAGAGCAAGACCCTATGGAGTGGTGGAAACATTTACAGATTGCTTTGGATGAAGTTTTATCGCAAAGTCCTCAATGTAGGGAGAAGATACAATCTATCGGAATTTCATATCAAATGCATGGATTGGTATTGGTCGATTCGGATCAGAAGCTATTACGTCCATCGATTATATGGTGTGATAGTCGTGCTGTTGAGATTGGGCGTCAGGCACAGGAGGATCTTGGTAAAGATTACTGTTTGTCTCATCTGCTTAACTCTCCGGGTAATTTTACCGCTTCCAAGTTAAAGTGGGTAAAAGATAATGAACCATCTATTTACGAGAAGATAGATAAGTTTATGTTGCCAGGAGATTTCATCGCGATGATGATCACTGGTAAGATAAATACAACAGTAGGAGGATTGTCTGAAGGTATTTTCTGGGATTTCCCTGATCATGAAGTGTCACGACCTCTATTAGCGTATTACGGTTTTACGGAGGAGATGGTTCCTGATATTGAAGATACTTTCACTAATCAAGGTCAGATAAAACCAGCTTTGGCAGCACAGTGGGGCTTGCCTGAGGATGTTGTGGTGTCATATCGCGCAGGTGATCAGCCTAATAATGCCTTAAGTTTAAATGTTTTAGAGCCTGGTGAAGTAGCAGCAACTGCTGGAACTTCAGGAGTGGTTTATGGTATAAGTGACCGTTTTCAATATGATAATGCGTCGCGTATTAACAGTTTTGCTCATGTGAATCATCAAAAAGATGCCGCAAGAGTAGGGGTGTTGCTCTGTATAAATGGAACAGGGATATTAAATGCTTGGCTTCGTCGTAATGTCGGTTCAAATCTGTCGTATGATGAGCTGAATCGATTGGCCGAAGCCGTTCCTTGTGGATCTGAAGGTCTTCGTGTTTATCCTTTTGGGAATGGAGCGGAGAGGGTCCTAGAGAATCGTAATGTAGGAGCATCCATTGAAAATCTGCATTTCAATTTACATGGTCAAGGTCATATGATCCGTGCTGCACATGAAGCTATTGCTTATAGTTTCTATTATGGTATGGAGGTGATGCAAGAGGCGGGTATTGATACAAAAGTGATTCGTGCAGGATATGCGAATATGTTTTTGAGCCCAATTTTTAGAGAGACATTGAGTGATGTTGCAGGAGCGAATATCGAGTTGTATGAAACCGATGGTGCTTTAGGTGCAGCAAGAGCCGCAGCTTATGGGTCAGGATGTTATTTTACATTGAAAGAGGCTTGTGGCAAGGTGGCTAAAATTGAAACAATTGAGCCTAATGAGCAGAGACAAGAGATGGTCAGAGCTAATTATAAGGTTTGGAAGAGAGAATTAGAGAAAAAAATTAACCAATAAAATAGTACAATCATGACAGTAGAAAATAAGTATTTCAAAGGTATCGATAAAGTTGCTTACGAAGGACGCGATTCAAAGAATCCATTTGCATTCCGTTGGTATGATGAAAATCGTATGGTGGGTGGTAAGACCATGAAAGAGCATTTGCGTTTTGCAGTTGCTTATTGGCATGCATTCTGTGGCGAAGGTGGCGATCCATTTGGAGGTGGAACAAGATTGATGCCTTGGGATAAAGGATCAAATGCTTTAGATCAAGCGAAATATCGTTTAGATGCAGCTTTTGAGTTTTTTACAAAGATAGGTGCTCCTTATTACTGTTTCCATGATATTGATGTGGTTGGTGATGGTTCTGTATTTGAGATAGAGAAGCGTTTAGAGCAAATTGTACCTATTGCAAAACAGTATCAAGATGAGACTGGAATGAAACTTCTTTGGGGAACTTCTAATGTGTTCTCTAATCCAAGATATATGAATGGTGCTGCAACTAACCCTGATTTTAATGTGGTAGCACATGCTGGAACGCAGGTGAAGAATGCTATTGATGCAACGATTGCTTTAGGTGGTGAGAACTACGTTTTCTGGGGTGGTCGTGAAGGATATATGTCTTTGCTTAATACAGATATGAAAGCGGAGAAAGAGCATTTGGCACGTTTCTTAACTATGGCAAGAGATTATGGTAGACAACAAGGGTTCACTGGAAACTTCTTTATTGAGCCTAAGCCAATGGAGCCTACAAAACATCAGTATGACGTAGATTCGGAGACAGTTATTGGATTCTTACGTGCACATGGTTTAGATAAAGATTTCAAATTGAATATCGAGGTAAACCATGCTACTTTGGCACAACATACTTTTGAGCATGAACTACAGTGTGCTGCAGATGCAGGAATGCTAGGAAGTATCGATGCGAACAAAGGAGACTACCAAAATGGATGGGATACTGATGAGTTCCCAACAAGTGTATATGAGACGACCCAAGCGATGATGGTGATTCTTCAAGCGGGAGGTTTCCAAGGTGGTGGGATTAACTTTGATGCGAAATTGAGACGTAACTCGACTGATGTTGATGATCTATTTATTGCTCATGTTTCGGGTATGGATACTTTCGCACGTTCACTATTGGTGGCTAACGAGATATTGACAAACAGTGATTACTCTGCAAAAAAAGCAGCACGTTATGCCTCTTTCGATGCAGGTTCAGGTGCTGACTTTGCAAACGGTAAATTGGCATTAGAGGATCTTAGGGCTATCGCAGAAGCTTCAGGAGAACCAAAAATGACTAGTGGAAAGCAAGAATGGTATGAACAATTGATAAATATGTTTATTTAACAAAAAAAGTTGCTTATATTTGAAGCATACACAACACAACACTGTTTGGATACTTTGGCTGTCATTTAATGGCGGCTAAAGTATCTTTTAGGACAGGACCATTAGAGAGATTATTCTTGATCTAAGAATGTCTTTTCTTAATAAACCTTTATAACTACACTATCAACACACTAATACCATAACATATGAAACAGCACAATATGGGGTATGTCACCCTACTGACTCTAGTAGCTACGCTGGGTGGACTTCTATTTGGTTATGATACAGCCGTGATATCTGGGGCTGAAAAATCGATACAAGCTTTTTTGATTACACCATTGAATTTAGGGACTTTTGCTCATGGTGCTACCGTTTCGAGTGCGCTAATTGGGTGTATTATCGGTGGCCTTTTGTCTGGAGTGTTTGCATCTAAGTTTGGTCGTAGAAAAACTTTAATGCTAGCAGCCGTACTATTTTTTATCTCTGCTTTGGGATCAGGTCAACCTGAGTTCTTCTTCTTCGAAAAAGGAAAAACGACCATGTCGTTGCTTTATATGTTTAATTTTTATCGTGTTATTGGTGGTATTGGAGTTGGTTTAGCAAGTGCTGTAAGTCCAATGTACATCAGTGAGATTGCTCCATCAGAGATACGTGGGCGTCTTATCTCATGCAACCAATTTGCCATTATCTTTGGTATGTTGGTGGTGTATTTTGTGAATTGGTTTATTGCCAAAGGACAGAGTGTCGCGTGGATTGATCAAGTGGGATGGAGATATATGTTTATGTCAGAGGCTATTCCTGCTACTCTTTTTGGAGTTTTATTATGTTTTGTTCCTGAAACACCACGTTATCTAGCGATGAAAGGAGATGACAAACAGGCATTGTCTATCTTAGAGCGTATTAATGGAAAAGAGCGTGCTGCATCTATCATGAGTGCTATTGCAAAGACGGTGGATCATAAGGGAGGAAGTATCTGGTCGTATGGTAAGAAGATAATTATCATTGGGGTTCTTCTTTCTGTTTTCCAACAGTTTGTAGGAATTAATGTGGCACTATATTATGCACCACGTATTTTTGAAAGCATGGGGGCAGCTAAAGATGCTTCTATGTTACAAACCATTGTAATGGGATTGATCAATGTCGTGTTTACTGTTGTTGCAATTATGACTGTGGATAAATGGGGACGTAAGCCTCTATTGATTGTTGGGTCTATCGGTATGGCAATAGGTATGTTTGCGATTGGTTATCTTTCGTTTCAACATATCATTGGAATGACCACTTTGGTATTCATTATTATCTATACTGCATCATTTATGATGAGTTGGGGACCTATTTGTTGGGTGCTTATTGGAGAGATTTTCCCAAATAAAATTAGAGGTAAGGCGATTGCCGTGGCTGTTGCCGCACAGTGGGCAGCTAACTATTTTATCTCATCTACTTATCCAGCGATGATGGAGTGTAGTGGAGGAGGTACTTACTGTTTTTATGGAGTCATGAGTGTTCTGTCTGCAATCTTTATCTGGAAGATGGTTCCTGAAACCAAAGGAAAGACACTTGAAGAGATGGATGAGGTTGTTCGAAATCTATAGTGTAAATATTTTCACCTTTTCGAGTGAATTTTAAGATGATTGTTTTGTATTGAACCACATCAAATAAACGCAGCCCCTGTAAGGTTAAATCTTTACGGGGGCTTTTTTTGTTTGCCATCCATTGATTAATTATCGATTGTATAGTCGTGGCTTTAACGGTGTATTTTGTGTTGGGGTATATTATGTGGATATTGAGATGAAGTGATTTTAAAATAGATCTTTTGTGAAAGAGTCCAACCGAAACGTATCTAAAATTGGGGGTGAAATGACTATATTTGTGTAAATGTTGGGATCGATTATGCGTAAAGGTATATAGATCAGATCTTAGCTAAATGGCAATACTTTTTTTCTTTTATTAAAGAGGATTATGTCTTGTCATATACAGTGCTAATTAATAAAATAGGAATGGGTATCTTTATATCATTTTTTGATAGTTGGATTGGTGGAATTGGGCTTATGATTGTGATGTCGATTGTAATCGCAAGAGCTTGTAATATTTTTGAGTTGGCAGCAGATTATCTAGGGCGTAATATGGCTGACGGTGTTAAGGGAGCTACTATTAATGCGATTGGGTCGTCTATGCCAGAGATGTTGACGACAATATTCTTTCTGGTTTTTTATGCCAACACAGATATTGCAGAAGGTTTTGCAGCATCTGTTGGAGGAGGTACTGGTTCTGCTATTTTTAATAGTGTATTTATTCCTATGCTAGTGGTGGGGATGGTGCTATTAACTGCCATTGGCGTATCAGGGGTAAGAGTGGCCAAAAAAGTGATCTTAAGAGATGGTCTATTTCTAATCGTTGCAGAATTGCTTCTGCTGGTATTGTTGTCAAGTGATTATATTACGATGTGGCATGGTTGGGTATTTACATTTTTTTATCTTATCTACATTCTCTATACGATGGTGACCATGACTAAAGATGGGGCAGGAGATGTGTCTTCGGATAAGATCGAAGAGAGTGATCAAGCTGTAAAGTGGTATGATAGATATCTATTTGGTCGTGCAGTTGGCCGAACTGCTAGGGCTTGGGTTTTATTATTAATGAGTACCGCATTCATAGCTATTGGTTCAGCAGGGTTGGTTAAAGGAACTGAGTTTATTGCCAACGATTGGAACATTAATCCTCTTTTTATTGCCTTTGTACTTGTGGCTGCTGCGAGTAGTGTTCCAGATACTATTATTTCATTAAAAGATGCTCGAAAAGGTAATTATGATGACTCCTTATCAAATGTGTTGGGCTCGAATATTTTTGATATCACGATAAGCATGGGGTTGCCTCTAGCTATTTTTTTGATGATCACTGGCGAACCAATATATTTTAAAGAGGCAGGTGCTACTTTGATTGATATTCGTATAATGCTTCTCATTGTTACTATTTTGGTATTCTATTTTAGTGAAGCGTTACGATGGAAACAAGTATTTGTTTTAGTCTTTATATACATCTTCTTTATTGTCTATTCACTGTCTGCAGGAGCCTATCTAGAGGGAGTTGAAAATTCGTTTTCTGAGTTTGCAGGTTCTTTTATTAAATTCCTTAATAAACCAGGTGGCGTCGCAGAGTATCTACGAGATATCGCGAATGCTTTGACTGGTAGTTGGTCTAGCTTATAGTTCCCAACAATTAACAACTGTCTTCGATTACAAATAAAGCATCATCTAACTAGTTGAACTGTTTTTATGTTATAGTGATTATCATTGAAAACCTTTAAGATTATATCGATAGGCATGTCCTATTCATAAGTCATCAATGTATTGGAATTGCATCAACTATGTACTGAAAGTGCTAAACTTTATATCCTAGGAATAGGTTATTCCCCTGTCAATAAAGGCTGTAAGCCTGTTCAAATGTCGCAATTCTAATTTCAGTGCATGTTCAATAACGTGGATTCGAAACAAAGGTGTAAATTCTTTAGACTAATAAACTGGAGGTTTAATATCAATGAATACTTAGATAAACTAGAAGGTTGTTTTACTTCAAGACATATATCTTGAAGTAAATTATTTTTGGTATCTTTAAGAGAGTCTATATTGAAAAAGTATTGGATTGATTTTTAATGGATTAATGGATTAATGATTATGAAGACCATATTGATAACAGGAGCTACGGCAGGCATAGGTGAGGCTTGTGCATTGCAATTTGGATTACAAGGTCATCGTTTAATATTGACAGGACGTCGTCAAGATCGTTTGGATCAAATGGTGAACAAACTCAGAGGAGAGGGGGTGCAGGTAACTTCTCTTTGCTTTGATGTGACTAAGAGACAAGAGGTGGATAAGGCGATAGCCTCACTGACTAAGACGTGGCGTGAAGTGGATGTCTTGATCAATAATGCAGGTTTGGCTGTTGGCTTGTCGTTAATACAGGATGGCGACGTAGATGATTGGGAGCGAATGATTGATACGAATATAAAGGGCTTGTTATATGTAACAAGAGCGATTGCTCCCAATATGGTAGAACGTAAAGAGGGACATATTATCAATGTTTCGTCTATTGCAGGTAAAGATGTATATAAATATGGTAACGTATACTGTGCGACCAAACATGCCGTCGATGCTTTGAGCAAGGCGATGCGTATTGATATGGTCGAGGATGGGATTAAAGTTACCAATATTGCTCCAGGAATGGTGGAGACGGAATTTTCTCTTGTTCGCTTCAAGGGCGATGCAGATAAGGCAGACAAAGTGTATCAGAAATTCACTCCACTTAATGCTGAAGATATTGCTGATGCGATTGTTTATGTCACCAACACACCGAAACATGTTTGTGTGAATGATATGGTGATTACTCCTACTGCACAAGCGAGTCTTGTTTATACAGCATAGTGAATATTGCTAGTCTTTGTTCTAGCTCTTGCCACCGAAAGAGATACTATAAGATAATATCTCTTTCGGTGTTGTGTTTTTTATGGTAATATTGGAGTCTCATCGTTGGTGTATTTTTCAGGGATCTGTTTCTTGTTTTTCACCCCTAGTTCTTTGAGTTTCTCAGCTTGTTTTACAAGGTTATCTTTTCCTGTATAAAGCTGCTTAAAAGCATCACCAAAACTTCCTTGTGCTTGGTTAAGACTTTTTTCTACTTTTTGTAGGTTCTCTACGAACCCCACAAATTTATCGTAAAGTTTACCTCCTCTTTCTGCTATCTCTAGAGCGTTTATATTTTGGTGCTCTCTCTTCCAAAGATCCGATACCAATTTGAGTGCTGTGATTAGATTGGTGGGGGAGAGAATAAGAACTCTTTTGTCATATGCAAATTGCCAAAGTTGAAGTTCATGTTTCATGGCAGCCATATAGGCCGGTTCATTAGGGATAAACATCATTACAAAATCTAATGCCTCTGGGTAATCGTCGTAAGATTTTTTACTTAGTGAAATCACATGTTGTTTGATTGCTGCTACATGTAAGTCTAATTCGTTCTGCTGTTGTTTGGGATCGTCTGTTTCACAGTATCTGATATAGGCGTTCAAGGATACTTTAGAGTCAACAATCACTTTTCGTTGGTCAGGATATACAATCACTGCATCAGGGCGCATAGAATTCCCCTGGTCGTTACGGAGTTTCTTCCCTTCGCTATCTCTAAGCACATGCTCCATAAAGTACTCTTGACCTTTGCGGAGGCCTGACTTTTCAAGGATAGATTCGAGAATCATCTCCCCCCAGTTTCCTTGAACTTTACTTTCGCCTTTAAGTGCATGGGTAAGGTTTTGTGCATCCAAGCTGATACGCTGGTTTAACTCCATTAATTTCTTTACCTCCTGTTCTAGGCTAAAACGCTGTTTAGACTCTTTATCATATACTTCCTCTACTTTCCCCTTAAAGAGGTCGATATGATCTCTTAGGGGCTTTAAAATAGCATCTAAAGAGGCTTTGTTGTTTGCAGCAAATCGTTCACTATTTGTCTCAAGTACTTTGTTGGCTAATAACTGAAACTCTTTCTCTAGTTGTACTTTGGTCACATTGATGCTCTCTCTCTCTTGTGCTACTTGTGTTTTCAAGTTGTCTTTCTCAAAGGAAATTTGTTGGTGTGATGCACGGAGTGTAATTAGTTCTTGTTCCTTTTTTTGAAGCTCCCCATTTTTGTGTGTACATTGATCATTAAGCAATTGATATTGCTCTGTCATATTTTGTTTTTCCGTTTGAAGACGGATTATTTGATCTCGTTGCTCTTGATGTGTCTGTTGTCCTTTTTTTAGTTGTGAATTTTCGTTGCGGAGAATCTCCATCTCTAACCTAACATCACTGTCTAGGTTTTCTGAAGTTCTGTTTCTTTTCTTTCCCCAAATGATATATACAAGGAGAATAAGAATTAGAGCAAGTAATATAGTTTCTAACATAAGATATGATCAAGAGAGTTAAAAATAGGTGACTTGTTGTGTGGTGTTTCTGTTTTTACGAATATTTAGAAGTAGCTGTTTCGCTTCGTTGCATCCATTCACCGCTGCTTTTTGTATATATCGACTTCCTGCGTTTGTGTCTTTTACCCCACAGGTTCCATAGTAATAACTATAGCCCAGATAGTAATCGAAGAAAGGGTCGTGTGGTGTTTGTAGGACTAATTCACGATATAATCTTAATGCCATCTCTTTGTTCATTTGCACTCCTTCTCCTTTTTGTAGTCGTAAACCAACAGAATAACGTGCTTGAGGTACTCCTGCTTCTGATGCCTTACGAAACCAATGAAATGCACGTTGTTCATTCTTCTTAACTCCTTCTCCTTTTAGGTATCTCAATGCCAATGAATATTGGGCTTGGGGATAGCCTTGTAAGGCTGAAGATTTAAAATATTGATAGGCTGTAGTATCGTTTTGTATTTTTCCTTCTCCCTTATAATAACAAAGTCCAAGGAGGTACATTGCACGTGGTTCTTGTTTTAATGCCGCTTTCTCGAGCCATGTAATGGCTTGATCTATGTCTTTGGGTATGGTGTCACCGACCATAAATGATTTACCTAAACGATATTGTGCTTGTAGGTTGCCAGCTTCAGCTTTGCCTAGCCAGTCGATAGATTGTGAGTGACAAGGTGTCATCCACAATATTGTATATAAGAAGAGGAGATATTTCATCAGAATCATATTAATTAACTTAATACAAATTTATTCATTTTGTTGATTGCTCCATGCTGTTTTCTTAAAATATGTTTGTTCAAATAAGAGATCATAGGAAAAGAAGATCATTTAGATGTTTAGAATCTGTTTTTTTGTAGGTGTCGAGTACAATGATCTCAGTATTGAACTCAAGTATTGTCCATTTATAGTCATGAAAATGGTATATTTTGTTATTGTTGATCTCTTCCGTTTTATCGCAGATTGATTTTATCTATTTTAATACAATATACCAAAATAGAAGATCCAATGAAGTGTTTTATGTTGTTTTTAGTTGTCCTACTTCAGTGTGTTGTGGGCTATTCTAATCCTTTAAAGAAGGATAAAAATATTGATGTCAGTGCCAAATGGAAGTTAGTATGGGAAGACGATTTTAACTCATCCAAATTAAATTCAGATAATTGGAACCTTGTTAAAAGGAAGAGATCAGATTGGGCAAAACATATGACAGATGATCCGAGGTGCTATGAAATCAAAGATGGATCATTAATACTAAAGGGAGTTGTCAATACTGATGTGAAAAAAGACTCTCGTGAGGTGCTTACTGCAGGTGTCCACTCTCGTAATAAGTTTTCGTTTCTGTATGGAAAGATTGAAGTTCGAGCAAAACTTGAGTATGCAAAAGGGGCATGGCCTGCTATATGGATGATGCCAGAAAAGAATAGCTATGGAGGATGGCCTCGAAGTGGTGAAATTGATATTATGGAGCATCTTAATTTTGATGATATTGTTTATCAGACAATTCATACAGAGTATGCCGATGTTAAAAAACAGAAGAAGTCACCACCAAACCATGGTACTGCAAAGGGGCATTTTGATCGATTTAATGTGTATGGTGTAGAGTGGTATCCAAACAAGTTGGTTTTTACATTAAATGGAAAAGAGACATTTGTCTATCCTAAATTGAAAGATGCGGATTCAGAACAATGGCCATTTGATCATCCATATTATATTATTTTAAGCCAGCAGTTAGGAGGAAAATGGGTGGGGAAAATAGATAGTGAAGATTTGCCAGTTCAAATGTATGTTGACTATGTTAAGGTTTATCAATTGAAGTAGATCAATTTTCTGTAATTCATAGCTATAGACTGTGGGTGATAATGTTCATGATCAAAGATTATCATTTGATGATGACGATGAAAAAAGCGTTGGTCTGCTGTATGTGCTGACCAACGCTTTTGTATAATCTTAGAACCTATAGAGATTATCCTTTGTAAAGGATGTCAGCTCCAATTGTTCCAGTGATTTTCTCTAGATAAGCATCTGATTTTACGAATGCAAGTTCACTTTCTAATTTTGTGACTTTGGCTGTAAGTTCAAGGCTTTGAGTATATTCTGCATTGTATGATTTTGAGATAAAATCATTTAGATATTTAATCTCTTTTTCAATATATGCAGTGTCAATTTCTTGTTTGCGAACCAAACGAGCTTTGTACCAATCTGAATTTAGAACATAGTCGCGGTCGAACATCTTTCTTAGTTCCGGATCGCTAAGATCTTTGCCTTCAAATTGACCGTAAGCCATCATGTGAAGCAATACTTTCACTGGTGGAATTGCACCTTGTACTGTGTTGTCCGCAAAGTAGTCAAGTGCTACTTTTTCTTGTGCTTCCACAATATTGTTAACCCCATCCACAAATGCATCCATGTCTTGAAGTTCTGGTTTCAGCATCTTTTCAGTAAATACTGCACCAGGCTCATCAAATACACGTCCCATATAGCGGAATAAGAAATCCTTGGTGATACGGTAACCCAGGCGAGAAGCCTTGATGGTTTTCCCATTATACTCAAAATCGTCAAGTTTCTCTAAAGCTCCTTCAGTAATCAAAAGGTTTGCATCCGCATCTTCAGCAGTCATACGACACCATAATTCAGGAACCAATAGTGAGATGTCATGATCAAAACGATTCTCTGATCCTACCCATCCTGCAGCTGTAGAATAACCTTGATATCCTGTTAGGATAAATGACAGTAGTGAGTTGTTAATATCACTTGTCGGTGAAAGCATGTTGAAAGGCCCTTTTGTAAGTGCACCTTCTGTACCAGCACCTGTTGTAGAAGGAGATTTTCCTGTCAAACTACAGATGTAGTCCATCAATAACTCAGGAAGCTCTTGATAGTGTAGCGGACTGTATACACTAAGTGGACGAATACCTGCTGCTTTGTCTTGTGGGTTATTTCTTCTTCCTGATAGAACTGCGTTTACTGGACGATATACTGGACGATCAATAGCGATATTGCGTGATACACGTGTTCCGATATCAGTCAAGTAGTTCTCGAATGGGTCAAGATCCGTACGCTTCTGAAGGTAACGTGGATTCTTCGTTGGTTTTCCATCGCCAATAATACGTGGATGTGATGGTGCAATAAAGAATTGCTTTCCTTCTCCGTTGGCTACTTTAGAGATTAAGTCTTTAACAGGCTGTGTATATTTATCAAAACCTACTGCATCTGCAACCAAAGCTTTTGCTTGCTCTTGGTCCATTGGTTCGTAGTTGGAGATAAAAGTATTTGGACTTGTAAGATCTTCTTCTGCTTCTTTATCATATCCTCTTACGATGGCTTCATCAGGACGTTGGAAGAAATAGTTCTCACAGTTCGTTGTGAATTTCACTGATGGATTGACTACTTTCTTAGACATGTTAATCTGAGACGTAGGAACAACAACAGATGCTGAAATATCATCTTCCATTTGCACTTTTTGTGCAGCCATGAAATCTGTTCTTAGTTTATGTAGGTACCATGAATTATCAAGGTCAAAACCTAAACGAAGGTAAGAAGCAATGACTTGACGGTTGTTGAACTTTAGTTCATGTCCTTGTTTTCCATTAACTGTATCTACAGAAAACATCTCTTTCCATCCTTTTTGCTCACCATGTTCTCTATAAAGTCTCTTTATGAATAGAACAATGGCTCTAACACGATCAGGAATAGTACTAAGGAATTCATTGTACTCATCAGTCTGGTATTCACTTGGTGTTAATAGCTTAATTACAGATCCAATAGAGCGTTCTGGGCTAAGAAGTGAACGAGAAGTTATCTTGTTCTTGTCCTTACGCTCTTTCCATCTTTGAGAGTAATCGAAATTAATTACTTTATCGATTAATTCGAAATCTTTTTCGAAATCATCAACAAATAGAGAACCATAGATGATTGCATTCATTAATGATTTTGAGATCTCACTCTTACCACCACCTGATACGGTTGCTGGCTTATGACAGAATGTACCTTCAGCAAAAGTGCTTATTAGTCTCCATGAAGGAGCTGAAGGGTGTTTCTCCATATGGATCTTATGTCCAGAAGGGTGTACAAAGATATATCCTGGTTGAAGTGAAAGATGGAAGTCTTCACCATTATGTTTCCATGTCACTTTTCCTTTATAGATATCCATTTTAGCATCTTCTTGGATATAGAAGATATTAGGGAATCGTTTGTCTACACCATAGTTTTCAGGATAAATTTCCATGATGTCTCCAAGTGTCTTTTTAACATCCTCAAAAGAGAAAGACTTCTTGAGCATACGCATGTATTGAATTCCAGAGAAGAAATCTCCTAGATTCATACGTTGATACGCAATTGCACCACCTGCATGCTCTTCTTCAACTAAACCGTAAAGGTTTGCTGAGTATCCGATTTGTGTCTTTACTTCCTTCTTTGAGTAACCAAAGTAGTTATCTGCAATTAAAGTTACAGTAACACCTCTTTCATCACGACAAGTTAGTTTAAATGGTGAACCATTGTTATATTTCTCGTCAGCATCCTTCCAACACATTTCATCCTTACGTTGACGTTCTGTCGCGTCATCATAATGAGGAAGTCCAAGCTCTTTTTTGGTGTAGTTGCTTAGGTGAGGTGCAAGTATAATACAACCTGTATGTCCTGTCCAATGGTCTGGATCAAGAGCTGCATCATTCTCTGCTAAGAAAGGATCTCCCGCATTACCAAAAATTGTTTCAACAAAGTCAATGTTACTTACCAATGCACCTGGTGCATAGAAACGAATCTCCATACGCTTCTCTTCGATGAAGTTTGTTACTTTAGGACAAACTACTGGTCGAATAAGGAAAGAGGTGAAAATCTCCGCTTTTTCATCTTGTGCTGAAGTAAAAGGAAGTGTTTTAAGTTCAGTGTCTGGTTGCATTGCCAAATTGAATAGTCTAGCAAATGTAACACGAGGCACCTCTTTTTTGTCTAGAGGGACAGGAAGTCCATCAGCAACGATGTGGAATGTTCCTTTAGTGGTACGTTTATCATTACGAGGGTTGTTAACTAACCCTTGTTCGATACGAGTGGTTGTAACATATTGGTTTTTAAAAACATCTTTATTTGGAGGAAGACTTAATACTCTAGCCAACCCTGGTCTGTCTAGTATTAAAGTCTGAGAAGGAAGTTTCACTTCTTCGTCCAAATCGTTGAGATAATCGTTTAGGAATTCTTGAATACGACGGTCGGCAGCAGAAACACGATCGTCCATTCGACGATATCTCTCTTTATAACTAAGCATTAGCTCTTCAGTAAGTTGAAGAATAGCACTTTGATTTTCTGATGTTTCCGAATCAAACTTAAAACCTGGTTGTCCTAGCTCAGTAAGCTTAAGGTTAAGGTATTGGATAAGGTCTTTGTTTTGTAACATAGCTATCTTTTCTTAAGTCTATCTAAATAACAAATTTGATATATCTATCTTTTACTTCACTACTTGTTCAAACAGTATAAAACATATCACTGAGATGAAAATAACGATTGTATCTACTCTCTAACCACAGTTTTTACAGATTGTTTTATTTATTATTCATAAAACCTATTGTAAAACATGTATTGCTGTGACAATATGTTTAAAAGTTTTGTGTAAATATAGCATAAGTGAGTGTAAATACAAATAAAAATGACTTAAAGTGAGAGTATTGTTGGAATAACTGTCTATTTGTATTAAAACTTCAGAATGCAGTGATACATCGACTTTATTATTGAAAAAAATCGACGATTTGTAATGCTTTTATGAAGTGTAATTTGAATGCTTAAAAATTCAATAGTTAAAGTTCTTAGCACGTTTAACTATGACGGAGGGCTAGCTGTGTTATTGGTGCTATAAAGGTAGGAAAATTTTATGATAGGTTGAAAATTGTTTAGGGAATTATTTTGAATGGTTTAAAATTATTTAGGTTTTTTATGTTCTCGAGCATGCCATTTACACCATTGGGTTAGTCCACATTGGTCACATTTCGGTTTTCTAGCAACACATGTATATCGACCATGTAATATCAACCAATGATGTGCGATGGGGAGAAGTTCAAGTGGTATATGCTTAACAAGTTGTTTTTCCGTTTCTAGCGGAGTCTTTGAACGATATGAGAGCCCTAGTCTTTCTGAGACTCTAAATACATGTGTGTCGACAGCCATGGCTGGTTTATCAAAGATGACTGAGACGATAACATTTGCAGTTTTTCTTCCTACTCCAGGTAGTTTTATTAGCTCTGTCACCGTATTGGGAATTTCATCTTGATATTCATGATGTATTATTTGAGCCATACCGACAAGGTATTTTGCTTTGTTGTTTGGAAATGAAATTGATTTTATGAATTCAAAAATCTCGAACACTTCTGCCTGTGCCATTTTCTCGGCATTGGGGTAGGCTTGAAAAAGAGCTGGAGTCACCATGTTAACTCGTTTATCTGTGCATTGAGCAGAGAGTATTACAGCTACTAATAATTCAAAAGGCGTTCTATAGTCTAATTCTGTTTCAGCGATAGGCATATTGGTCTGAAACCATTCTATAATCTGATTGTATCTCTCTCTCTTATTCATCATTCTTGGTTTTGGGTAAATGACACAAAATAATATTATTTAAAGCATCTTCTTAAACAATTAAAAAGTGATTTGTGTTTATCTTATATAACAATGATACAAACATATTTTGAAATCGCATAAAAAGAGTGTCACTATTCATAAGTGACAATTGTTAAGAGATCACTTGTACGTTGTTAATGATTATTTAAAATAAAACCAAGGTCTGTTTTTGGTTCGATTTTTGATTTTATGAGAATGTGTAATGATGATATTAAATTGATGTAGGTATGAAAAAGAGATTAAAACGATTAGTTTATGTGGTATTGACATTAATGATTTTTCTATTGTGTGATGGTAATGTGTTTAGTCAAGAGACTACCACTACAGCACCTCCCGCATCTAATGCTGTATCAACACCTACCTTAGTGTTAGAGTCTGGAACTGTAATCCCTATCAAGTTGTCTTCTATGTTGGTGGCATCTGGTAGTCAGCCTGGGACCAAATTCGCTGGTGTTGTTTCGATGGATGTTATTGCTAGCGATGGCTCTGTTTTACCACAAAATTGTAAAGTGCAAGGTGTTATTGTTTCTGCTAAAAAAGGTGGAAGGTTGGCAGGATCTGCAGAGATTGTTTTGAAGTTAACCTTTATACAATATGAGAAAAAATACCATCCTGTGACAACCTTTGCATTGGCATTGTCGACTGAGAAGGCAGGAAAAGAGACCATAAGAAAAGCTGGTGCTGGTGCAGCAATCGGTGCAGCATTTAATGGTGGAACGGGAGCTGGTCGAGGAGCAGCTGTTATGGGTGGACTTCAATTATTGTCACATAATGGAGATATGAAAGTACCCGCTGGCTATGTTTTGAATTTCAAATTAGATAAAGAGTTGAAATTTTAAAAATTATTATTGTGAGAAATGTATTAGTATTATTATCTGTATTTATTGTTTTGCCACTTATGGGGCAAAGAGTGGTGCGTCGTACAACTGTTGTTAGACCAAGTTATAATAGGGTTGTTGTAACACCTCCTAGAAGAACTGTTATCGTGCATACGCCTCCTAGGCATGTTGTTGTAACGAGACCTCCAATTTATAGAGGCCCTTCGTATTGGGGACCGTATTGGCATCCTGTAGGTTTTTATCTACCTGTTTTACCTGCTGCATGTGTTATGATGTATGTGAATAGCGTCCCTTATTACTATAATGAAGGCGTATATTATCAGAAATCAGGATCACAGTATAAAGTGACTGAAGCTCCAATAGGTGCTATTGTCTCTTCTCTACCCGATAATTGTTCTACTTTTGATTATCAGGGGAGTACATATTATTATTTTGCCGGGACTTATTACTTGAAAATTAAAAAGAAGAAATTTAAAGTGGTTAAGGCTCCAATTGGAGTCATGGTGACAGAGTTGCCTGAAGGAACAAAGACTGTAAAGCAGGGAGGTACGACATATTATGCGTGTCATGGAGCATATTATCGTCCTGAAGCAGTTGGTGACCAGGTGCATTATGTGGTTGTTCCAAACCCCTCTGGCGAAATACTAAAACAAGTACCTGAAGGAGCAGTAGTTGTTAAAAAAGATGGTGACTCGTATTATGAGTCTTCAGGTAAATACTACAAGGCTGTGGTTCATGATGGAGAAGTCGTTTATAAGCAAGTTTTCTTTTAAGCTATCTCTAGAATCGGTTTTAGATCATCGACCTTATTTGAAAAAGAGATTGTCTATGCATTACAGACAATCTCTTTTGTTTTTTATAGCTCAGATGAATGTCTCATATAGCTCTCATTTGCTCTGTCCCCACAGAATTCGTTTTCGTTCTTTTGAGTTTCATTAATGTTGTTATTCATTTGTAATAAAAAGTTTTGAATAGAAAGATCCAATTTCCTATTAATGTTTCGAAATACCCATTTTTTTATGGCTGGGTGATAATGATTGTTGGGACCTTCGGAATGCTAGGAAGTATCCCTGGTCAACCTTTTGGAGTTTCGGCATTTACAGATGCTTTAATGTCTGTAACCCATCTTACACGCAATGAAATAAGTTTGTATTATTTGATCGGAACTTTGTTTAGTGCATGCTGTTTACCTTTTGTTGGGATAATGTATGATCGATTTGGGGTTAGAATTGTAATGTTATCTGCGACAGTTGGATTGGCTTTAATTCAGGGGATATTATCGTATAGCGAATTTGTTATACAGATGTTAGGAGGAGGAACGTCGATTATGATTTATATGATTTTGGTGTTCTTTTCTATTCGCCTTCTAGGTCAAGGTACTATGGCTCTTGTGTCAAGGGCGATGATTATGAAATGGTTCGATCAAAAGAGAGGCGTTGCCAATGCTGTAAGCGGTACGATGGTAAGTGTAGGTTTCTCTATTGCACCTTCTATACTATTAACACTGCTTTATCTTTATGGGTGGGAGAAGTCTTATCGAATATTAGCAATATCATTAATGTGTTTGTCTGTAATTATCTTCTTCTTCTATGCAGACACCCCAGAAAAGTATCATTTACATCCTGATGGTGAAGCAGGATCTAATGTTTCAAAGTCTCTAAAAGGTCGAACAATTAAAGAGGCTTTGCGTACATATCCTTTTTGGATTATCTGTTTGGTAACTGGTTTCTGTAATTTCTTTATTGGAGGATTTACTTTTCATATCACTTCTATTGCAGAAGAGTTCCAATGGAGTAAGGATATGGTTGTAAACTTATTTATTTATGCAACTGCAATTTCTGTTTTTTGTGCATTGTTGGCCAATATTATAAGTGATTATGTTGCATCAAAGTATGTGTTAGCAGCTTGTGTTTTCGGAATATTAATTGCATCAATAGGACTGTTCATGAGGGGATATGCAGCGTATTATTGGTGTCTTGTAGTTGGTATTGCTATTTTCTCTGGATCTTTTACCGCTAGTGCAGCTGTACTTCATCCTCGTTTTTTTGGGCGAGCTAACCTTGGTCAGATAAGTGGTGTGAATATGACAGTTATGGTTGTGATGAGTGCTATTGCTCCATTTATATTTAGTTTGTGTCGTGAGGATATTGGAAGTTATATCTGGGCGGGGGCTATCTGTATGGTCATTTCGCTAATACTCCTTTTAGGGGCACTTTTTGTTCGTGACCCTAAAAGGTAGATTTGACTTGCAACCAATCATGCTATTCGTAAAATGAAGTGATGAAATCATATTTGCCTACCAATCTTCAAGATGGCTTGTATGTTCTCTTTTTTTATTGCGTAATTGATTCCTGAATTTCCTTAGTGTATATGCGAAGTGTTCTTTTATCGACACTTTTTTATTGCGATATATTTTTGCAAAAATACGTTCATGGATAGATCGTATTGTTTCATTTTTTGTTTTGTGAGCTAATAGCATGATGGAAGCTTCCCTCTTTGGAAGTTTATAAAGCCAATGATAGAGTTTTGTGAGATACTTTGGTGAATTGAATTTTCCCTCCTTAATCAATTGATAGAATGCATGTCGTTCGGAGTTGATATAAGTCTCTTTTCTTTTCGCAATTTTGGCAATAAGGAGCATTATTGTGTTAAAAATAAATTTTAGGGATAGAAGAATTAGGATTAGTCCCAGTAGTTTCCATTTGTTTTGTACTATAAAGCGAATCATCTTCTTCTTAAATGGAACTTTAGGTGTTGCAACGACCATTCGGGCCTGTTGTTTCTCGAGGCTATCAGCCATCGATGCAACAATTCCAAGTTGGGCATTTTTCTTGATGACGATATCAGAGGACATGCTGCTTTTCTCTTTGTAGTTTCCAAGGTATGGATTGAAGAAGGAGAGTTTTGTCCCTGGCATAACAAATTTCCCATTGTCAGTCAATAGGTATGAAAACTTCTCTATTCTTTTACTTATAACGCTACCACTTTCTTTGTCAATGTTTTGTTGGGTGAAATCTTGTGTCTTATATATTTTAGCGAACGGTACATCTTCCATCTCAATATATGGAATGAAATTAGGAATCGTTCCATAAGCAGTAATCGTTATTTCTCGTTCTAAGACATCTCCCTCGTTGAGGTTGCTAAAAGGTCTATTCCACTTATCTTGAATAAAGACATTGGATGAAACTATTGTTCGTTCATCTTGAGGTAAGGGGATGCTACGAAATGAAATCGTGTTTGTTGTAAGTTTTATTTTTGTCTCTTTATAACTGTTTCCTGTAGGAATGTATGCTGTTACTGGAACTTTAGGTATTTTGATAACTCCTGTTTCGTAAGGATATACCAGATAGAAGAATGTTAATACAGCATATGAGTGTCTATTAACAATCTCTTTTCCTGCTAATGTTTGTGTGAAAGGAACGATAAATGCATCGTTAACCTTCAGTTTATCAAATTGTAATCCTTGTGTGAACCACCTCGGAGAATATACTTTAATGGTCAACCTCACTGGCTGGGTTTTGTAAACCTGTGTGCGATTAATATATGCTTTTGCAAAAGGTTTTTGACCGAATGCAATGGTTGAGATGCATAAAATTACGCAGATATATAAGATCTTTCTTACCATGTCTTTTCTCCTTTTTTGATATTTGGATAGTGTTTCTTTTTTTGAAGAATGAATTTCTTCCGTAAGAACTCACTTGGATCACTATTGGATTTCTCCATCAACAGTGAAGATGCTTGTACTCTATTTTTTAGCTGTTTATCTTTGTCTTTTGGATCTTGAGGCCAATCTACCTCCTTATATTTGTGCTTGTCGCTATATACTTTGTCATGACTATTATCTGTGGTGTCACGATTGGCATTGTAATCTTTGTCTGCAAGTTTTTGATCTTTCTGAGACATCTCTTCGACTTTACTAAATTCTTGCGTGCTTCTTTTCTTCTCTTTTTGTTGTTCTTTAAGAAGTTGAGGTGTATTTTCAATAATTGTTTTTATTGCTTCAAGTTTTTGGTTGGCTACAGAAAGCTGGGGGTCTTTTTGAATAGCCATTTCCATAGACTTTTGTGCCATTAGAAAATCCCCCTTTTGAGCATATATAAGACCAAGATTGTATTTTGATTGCGCAGTCGTGTCCATTGCATAAAATGTTGTGGCATTGTCAAGGTCGCCACTCTTATAGTATGCATAAGCTTTGTGAGATGGATCGTCAAAAAGCTTGGCCGCTGTTTCATAATCTCCGTTAATTAAAGCATTCTCTGCTCTATAATTGTCGGAATACCACCACGATGAATGTTTGGATTCTAATGAGCAGGATGAGATAGATGGCAAAATAAGAATACACCAACCAATAACCCATCCTTTTCTAAACCACAAAAGACCTAGAAATAGACAAGGTATAAGAAACCATGGTCCAACATCTCTCCATATATCTGATTTCTCTTTAGATGCGCTTTGAATAACTCGATGTTGATTGATGATGTTTCCAATGTATTTCGTGTCAGTGTCGTCTAAGGTGATCGGAACGACCCATATATGATCATTAATTTGTAATGAGGATATTATTGCTGGATCTGCTATGGATTTTACGACTTCTTTATTGTATAGTAATGGTTTTTTTGGGTTTTTAGGTGATGGAACAATACCACCTTGTTGTGAACTAATTTGCCACACGATAAGATAGTCTCCACTTTTATTTATGTAGTTAGATAACTGTGTGGCATTATCACTTGATAGCTCATCTGTTAAAAGTAGAATCGTCGATGGTGCTTCTATTTTTGTAAATATAGTATCTATATTGTTGATCATAATTGGGTAGTTACTTCCAGGTATTGGCATAATACGTGGTTTTATGGAGGTCATGTATGGTACCATTATTTCTTTGTCTTGACTTGGTGGAAATATGGTATGTGTAGTACCTGCATATGCTAACAATCCAATCTTGGTGTTAAGATTTAGATCAAACAAATCTCGGATTTTTAATTTCGCTCTTTCTAGCCTGTTCGGTGGGATATCAATCGTCATCATGCTTTGTGATAGGTCTAAAGCAATCATGACTTCTGATTGATTGACGACCTTAGGTAACTGTTTCTGGCTGAATGTAGGTCCAGCTAAACCAATTATTGCTAAAGTAAATATTGAAAAATATATTAATGCTGGCCAAGAGAGTTTTCTAAGTTGTGCATTGGATATAACAAAGATTCGGTATTCAGGACGAATAATTTGCTCCCATTTCCCATCTCTAGTTTTTGTGAAGAAGAAGTAGATCAGCAATAAGAGCATGGGGAGAAGAAACCATAAAAGTCTAGGTCTAAGAAAATGAAATTGGTTGAGATATGTTATAAGTTCTGCATTATTCATTTTTCGAAACTTTAATTCGTGATAAAATAGCTAGATACAAGATGAGTATAAATGAAATGATTAGAGCCAGTCCTAAAGGATAGAAATAGAGTAATACCTCAGGCTTTATTTCTGAGCTTTCATACTTTATTGGTTCTAGCTTGTCTAATGTCTGATAAGCTTCTTTTAGCTCTTTGCTATCCATCGCTCTAAAATATTGACCTCCGGTCGATTCCGAGATATATGTCAGTGTCTTTTCATCTATCTTGTCCTTTCCTTCTGGATCGCCTATCCCTAAAGCGTAAATCTTAATGCTGTCCTCTTTTGCAACTGTAGAAGCATCTAGAGGGTTTGTTCCTATTCCACTATCTACTCCATCGGTTAAAAGTAGCATGACTTTTTGCTTGATTGTATCGTTTTTGAATACTCGCATCCCGTAAGCAATAGCATCACCAATATTTGTCATTTGCCCAGCCATACCTACTTCTGCATCTTGTAAAAGCCATTGTACAGATGATAGGTCATTGGTTAGTGGTGCTTGGAGGTATGGATGTGATGCAAATAATATCAACCCGATACGATCACTTTTCCTGCCATCAATGAATTCAGACATGATCTCTTGAACAGCGTGCCATCTTGTAAGTTTTTTTCCATCAAGTTGCCAATCTTTTGTATTCATACTAAAAGATAAATCAGCGGTAATGAGGAAACTTCTTGCAGTCTTTATCTTTTTCTCTGGTTTGCCAACGAATTTAGGGCCTGCAGAGGCAATGACAATTAGGATGTAAGTGATGTATATTAATATCCATTGTAAGGCATTTTTTTTCGTCACCCATGCTTTTTTTGACGGGGTGATCTTTGACACTTGTGTTAAGCGCGTAAACGCAGGGTAAATGATTGCTTTACTTCTTTGACGCATTGGTGGAAGAAGAAAAAATGCAAGAGGTGCAAGTAGAATAAACACTAATACCCATGCATGTGTCCATTCAAAATTCATGTTTTCGAATCCAAAATCTTGCATATTTTACGAATTTTGAGATTAATATATCATCTGTTTTTTCATCTTTCTGATAAACGATTTCACCTATGTTTGATAGGAAATCTGTATCTTCTGAATAAGGTGGTGCATGTTGCAGTAAGAAATCTTTCCACATATTATAGTTCATGCTTTTGATTTGAGGATCTTTATATGCAGTGAAAGCAGTTCTTCTGAGAATCTTGTCTGTTTGTATTAAACGAGTATGTCCTTTGGTGTGAATATGAGAAATCAGTTTTAGTGCTTCAGAACGATATCGGTTTTTCTGATATCTGTAGAGAATCCATGCAATTATTGATAGTATTAGAAGTAAAACAATTACTCCTAATACTCTCCATCCTATTGTGTCAAAAGAGAATTCGACTGGAGATGGAGAAAGCAGATCTGTAAAATTATCTCTGGTAGTTTTCATCTAGAATCTCTTTTAATTGATGTTTTAGGTCTTTGTCTGTACGAAGCTTTAGGAATGGAACATTCAGTGCTGCAAGTTTATCTTCAAGGTCACTAAGTTGATTTAGGTATACTTGCTTATATTCTTCCTGACTATCATTGTCAATTTTCCAGTCTATCTGATAATTTGTGTCAGAAAAAGGAATCTTCTCTTCAGGTAATAGGATATCAAAAGGATCAATTATGTGTGTAATCATAACGCTATTACTCTGTGCTAACATTCCAATAAATTCAATGCTCTGTTCTGAGAGCAAAGATGCGTCCGTTACAATATTTATAATATAGTCATGATGAGCTATCCCTAATAGTCTACTTAGTGCCTCCTCCATTGTCACTTGGGGTTGTGCATCTTGGGCTCGAGACGTTGCTTCATTACAGGTGGTGACCGCATGGTCTAAAATTGCTTGGAAATGTTGCCTACTTCTTGATGGTTTTACAATTTGGATATTTAGATCATCTAAAAGAATAGCTCCAAAGCGATCACCAATTTTAAGAGCTCTAAAGCCATGTATTGCTGCAACCTTCAAAACGATATGACATTTAAGTGCATATTTGCTTCCAAAGAGTGTGTTTCTGCTGAGATCTAGTATGGTCAGTTGAGGACGTTCTTTCTCTTCACTAAACACTTTTGTGTGAGTAACACGCGTTCTGGCAGTAACTTTCCAATCAATATTTCTGATATCATCGCCAAGGATGTATTTCCGTACTTCTGAGAAATCTAACCCGCGCCCTTTTAGTGAAGAGCGATGTTTCCCCGATAGCAGCCCTGATACTCTTTGTCTACGAAAGAATTCAGGTCCTGTTGATATTGCCTCAAGTTGTAGAAGGTCTGTGATGGATATTTGCGAGTTCTTTTTCATCGGCTTATGAGATCGGGACTACATTCAATATTTCTGAAATAATATCATCTGCATTTTTTTTATCTACATTCGCTTGGTATGTTAGAGCAATTCGGTGTCTTAAAACTCGATGCGCTACTTGTCTAATATCATCGACAGTGATGTAGTCTCTCTCTTGTATATATGCAATACACCTAGCCGTTTTATCTAATGCAATTGTTCCTCTAGGGCTTGATCCAAATGATATATATTTTCCAATAGAATCATCATATTTCTCAGAATGTCTAGTTGCATCAATTAATCGAATAATGTATTGATTCAACTCTTCAGAAACATGGATCTTTGAAATAACTTTACGTGCATCAAACACAAAGTCTTTAGAGATAGGAACAATCTCGACTTTCGTATTATCCTCTTCTCCTCTTACCATTTTGAGCATTAACTCTTCTTGCTCTGGGGTTAAATACTCAATGTTTATTTTCATCATAAAACGATCGAGTTGTGCTTCTGGTAGAGGGTATGTTCCTTCTTGTTCAACAGGATTCTGTGTTGCAATAACCATAAAAAGAGGATCCATCTTGTAGGTTTTACCTGCAACAGTAACTTGATGCTCTTCCATGGCTTCTAAAAGTGCCGATTGAACTTTAGCAGGAGCTCTGTTAATCTCATCTGCCAGTACAAGGTTGCAAAATATAGGCCCCTTTTTAAATTGGAATTTGTTTTCGCTTTCAGGACTATATATCTCTGTTCCGGTAATATCAGAAGGAAGTAAATCTGGAGTAAATTGGACACGATTCATTTCAATGTCCATAACATGACTTAATGATTTTACAGCTCTAGTCTTAGCTAGGCCTGGAAGTCCTTCTAGTAGTAGATTCCCTTCTGCTAGAAGTCCAATGATCAGGGATTCTACAAGCTCCTCCTGACCAATAATAGTCCCCTTAATTCCTTCTTGTAGTTTTTGAATTGTAGTATTCATAGAGTCATGTTTTTGTTATAATTATTATGCTTTATATTAAGAACACTTTCTCTTAATATTTTGTTTAAACACATCGATGAATTGATGTGTCTTTCTTGTAGCTTATATTGTTAAATAGTTGTGTAATGGGTAGCCATACAGTTGGTTGTATCGTGATGTGGATAATAAGGGACAAATGAATCGTATAATAACAGCACTCTTTGCGAATAATATGTGACTATATAATTCTCTTTTTTTGATACCTTGCATGCAGGTGTTTTGATTAATCTATTCGCTTGCTTTTTACTTTGATGGTAATGGCGAGAATCTAATTAATAGGAACACGAGAATCTATAAAACGAAATACATAAAAAGTGATGAAAAACAAACTTGGTACAATTGCATTTTCTACTGCTGCACTGTTATCATTTGGTGCATGTCAGTCTCAAAAGAAGAGCAAGAACGAAGAGGTTAAAAAGCCAAATGTTGTAGTTATCTGTTTAGATGACTTAGGCTATGGTGATGTAAGTGCATATGGTGGAAAGGTTTTAAAGACACCAAATATCGATAAACTTGCAAATGAAGGAGCTCTCTTTACTGACGGGTATGCTACTTCAGCTACTTGTACGCCGAGTCGTTATGGAATGTTGACTGGACGTTACCCATGGAGAAATAAAGATGCTAAGATTTTACCTGGGACGGCACCATTATTAATAAAAACAGATCAGATGACAATGCCTAAGATGTTCCGTAAAAGTGGATATCAGACTGCATTGGTAGGTAAGTGGCACTTAGGTCTAGGTACTGGAATGGTTGACTGGAATCAAAGAGTGAGTCCAGGACCTAATGAAGTGGGCTTCGACTATGCATTCTATATGGCTGCTACAGCAGATCGTGTGCCAACAGTTTATTTGAAAGATGGTAATGTAGAGGGATTAGATCCGAAAGACCCTATTTATGTTAGTTATGATAAAAACTTCGATGGGGAGCCTACTGGTTTAAATAATCCAGAAATGATGACGATGAAATGGCATCATGGACACAATGGTACTATTGTTAATGGTGTACCTCGAATTGGTTTTATGAAAGGTGGAAAAGAGGCACGTTGGAATGATGAGATGATGGCAAATGTTTTTCTTTCACAAGCACAGGATTATGTGAAAAATCATAAAGATAAGCCATTCTTCCTATATTATGCTCTAGAGCAACCTCATGTACCTCGTGTGCCAAATCCTAAATTTGTGGGTAAATCAGGTTTAGGACCACGTGGTGATGTCGTTCTTGAAGCAGACTGGGCTATTGGTGAACTAGTGAAAACTTTAGATAAAGAAGGTATACTTGAGAATACGATTATTGTTGTTACTAGTGATAATGGTCCGGTTCTTAATGATGGATACTATGACGATGCTGTTGAGAAACTTGGTGAACATAAACCATGGGGACCTCTTAGAGGAGGTAAATATAGTTTATACGAAGCTGGGGCACGTGTTCCTTTTATCACTTACTGGAAAGGACATATTAAGCCAGTTGTTTCAGATGCTATCGTTTGTCAAGTGGATTTGATGTCATCTTTTGCTCATATGCTTGGTAGTGATATTTCAGGTCCTGATAGCGAAAATATTTTACCTGCATTGCTTGGAGAGTCTAAGAAAGGTAGAGAGACCTTGATTACAGAGGCTACAAGTCGTACACTACTTCGTAAAGGGGATTGGATCTTGATTCCTCCTTACCAAGGAAATGCAGTAAACACGTTTGTTAACATTGAAGTTGGAAACGACAATGAGTATCAATTGTTCAACGTCAAAGAAGATATTGGTCAACAACATAACTTAGCTTCAACTAATCCTGAGAAGTTAGAGGAGATGAAGAAGATTTTTATTGAATTACGTGGAGCAGATTATCTTAAGAATGTTGAAAAACTAGAGTTAAAGTAACGAGTACCGTTAATTACATATCAGATAAGCAGTGAATGAGCCCAGTATAAATGCTGGGCTTTTTTTATTTGTGAAATATTCACGTTCGCTAAAATTCCATTCTAAAAGAAGATCTCTACTATTTATGACAACCATTATTTGGTGTACTAGCGCTATCTTAAGGTAAAAAAAGGTCAAATCATAAAGTGTTTAAAATTGTAATAAGTTGTGGGTTGGAACATTATATTTGTTTTATGATAATTATAAAATAATGAAATATGATGAAGAAAATAGTTTTACTTCTATTAGTTGCAATTACATGTAGTTGTGGTACTAAGAGACACTATGGCGATGTGAAGATCGAAGGTGATCTAAAGTTTGAAAAATATATAGGTGGTGGTAGTCTTTATATCTATTCAACTCCAAATGATTTGTTAGGCTATACGCAAGCATGCTTAGTTGAAGCTAATAGTCGTTTGGTTGAAAATCATTTCGCTAAATGGTCATATAAAGGAGCTGATGTAGTTGAGGTTATATATGCCAAAGGTAATTCAGTGGCTACATGGTCACAAGAACAGGCAATTGGTAATAATCTAGAGTTGCGTTATACAAGTCGTATGGGGGTGGTTCCAGATCGAATTATTGTCAAGAAGAAAGGGAAGACGATATTTGAGACACCTCTGTTTAGTTCTGATGGGATATATAATGGAACTATTGCAACGGACATATACAATAGGATTAAGGAGGTGCTAGGGTTAATGTCAAATCGTTTCTATATATATTAAAAAAATAAGGTGACCTAGTGGGATCACCTTACAAATCAAATATAAAATCTATGAGATAGTAGACTTTCACATTGTAACGGCAGTGTGAACGAATTGCCTACTGTACATAAGACGTTTGAAGTGAGATTTTGTTACAGAAAAGACCAATAAAATGTGAATAAAAATATTATTCGTGGAACCTATTGATAATTAGGATTGTCTACTCTTCTAAAGAACATTAGTCTTTATCTATTCTACAAAAATGAATTTATTTTAGACATATGTTGTGTTTAATATGTGAAAAAGTGAAGTCTATTCCTTTTTAGGATTAATAGTTTTGAAGTAAACATTTTCAAAATTATAACCATAGAGTGTTATTCAAATAGATACAAACTCTAAACATACATAACATGAAAAAACTTTTACTTTTTATTGGCTTAATATTGCCGTTGTTGACTTCTGCGCATGATTGGAAAAAGAAAGCTGAATTAGATATTGCTGGATTAACTACACTTAAATATTATAAGAATGAGTTATATGCATTAAACAACAAAGCGTCTATTGTAACTGTAAATACTGCGACTTCTGTATTAACCACTGTCGTAGATTTTAATGCAGTACTTCCAGGTATAAGTATTAATGCTTTTGCGATTAAGTCAGATGGATCTTTTCTTGCTGTAAGTGATGTATCTAATAAACTATATTTTTTAGACTCTAAAGGTGTTGTGACTAATGAGTTCGTTTCAGCTGTTTCTCCACAATGTGTTCTTGAAGCCGCAGATGGTCGTATCTGGGTTGGTGGAATTGATTTGGAGATATTTACAGCAGATGGTAATTTAGAACAAACTTTTACAGCAACTGGAAGTTCAAAGAAAAGTATTATTAGTGATGTGAGAGATTTAATGTTGCTTTCAAATGATAAAGTAATGATGTTAGACCGCAATCGTGGTATCTCTATTACTGAAGGTAATGCTCATGTAGATGGATACCTTGAGTGTTCGAAGAAATACAAGAATAACGATACCTTTAATAAATCACAAGCTGTTGCTGAATCTGCTGATTTCTTTATGGTTTTATCTCTTACAGACAAAAGTTCGAATCACTGGGGAGTAAATCAGTTTGATAAGAAACTTACTACCTATGAGAATATAGATAATGTTGTGGATAACGTTGTCGTGAAAGTTAGTGCATTGAAAAGTATTGCTGGTAGTCGAAGTGAAGTTTTTGTTTCTACTACTGACAAACTTTTTATCTACGAGAACAGTAGAGCTTTGGCAAGCGTAGATTTGCAAAAAGTGAATGTTTCAATCTATCCAAACCCAGTTATTGAGATATTGAATGTGAAAAGTAATGATTTAATTTCATCTTTTGAGATCTACAATGTATTGGGATCGATTGTTTCAAAGGGTGCAATTGACTCAAATGAAACAGCTCTTAATGTTTCATCATTAATTTCGGGGATGTACATTATTAAGTTATACGGAACAGATCATAAATTGGTTTATTCCTCTAAATTTACAAAGAACTAGCCCCCAATAATGTTAATAAATCTTCTTGCAATGATGATATAAAATCAAAATGAGGGTGATTGGATATCGTAAAAATCATTGATAAGGTCACAATAAGCTATAAAAAAAGGAAAAGGTGCATAGAATTAATATTTTATGTGCCTTTTTTGTAACAATATGAATTTGCTGTTGTTGTATGAATGTAAGACTTCATGAAAACTGTTTAAATATCTTGTTATGACCTATAAGTATAGCTCTTCTTCAGATTCTTATGTATCTGACCAGACTACCTTAGACGATTACTCTTTCTCGGTAACCTTAAACAAGAACGTCGAATTGATATGTAAAGAATTCGATAATCGAATAATTATTAATGATGTGAAAATAATCGCAGAGAGTAGAATAGCTCTATCTTTTCCTGATTATGTTGATTGCAAGCCAATTGTAGGGATATCAACTGAAGCTTTTGCTGGTCTTTGGTGTCTTGAGAGAATTAATAAGTGGCCGTATAAACTTCAATATATTGAAGATCGTGCATTCTATAATTGTCGTAATTTAAAGTCATATGTTTCTCTTCCTGACCATCTCGAATTTATAGGGAGGGAAGTATTTGCAGGTTGTGAAAAATTATCGATAGTTGAACTTCCTTTTTATCTTCGTCAAATTGAGAGATGTTGTTTTAGAGGATGTGATCAACTAAAATTAATAGTTTACAACTCTTTGCATTCTGTTGAGGTATTAAGTAAAGGAAAGCGAGTTAATCGTGCATATGAATTTCCTTTAGAGGTAGGATGGCAGACGCAGTTGATTGTCTCATATGATATTTTTATTAAAGTATCTAACCTCTCAAATTATCTGGTGTACTCAAAGGTCAGTGCTATGAATGGTAGATAGTTGCACTATAATAGTTAAAAGGAGTTCGCTAAACGAACTCCTTTTAAATTATTCTGATATGATTTCCTCTTTGTTGTCTTTTATGTATCGAATCTTATAGCCAATCATTGCTACAAAGATAGACATGAGTGGACTGATGATATTGAAAAAGCAGTAAGGAAGATATGTTAGTGTTGCTACTCCTAGTACTTTTGATTGGGCAGCTCCACATGTGTTCCAGGGGATTAAAACAGAGGTAACAGTTCCAGAATCTTCTAGTGCTCTACTTAGAACTTCTGGTGCTATTTTCTTATCTTGATAAGGTTGTTTGAACATTCTTCCTGCAACTACGATAGCTAAATATTGATCTGATGCTGTAAAGTTAAAGAATACGCCTGTTCCAACTGTTGCCGCTACAAGTGAAGTTGTGTTGTTTGCAAACTTGATAATGGACTGTGTGATTCTTTGTAGAAAATGAGCACCTTCCATAATTCCTGCAAATACCATCGCTGATATGATAAGCCAGACGGTTGATAGCATTCCTCCCATTCCTGATGTATTCATGAGATCCGAAACCATGGTATTATCAGTCTTTATTGAAACAGAACCTAACATGGATTGCATGACACCTTTATACGAGGATAATGCATAGTTATCTGTAACACCCGAAATTTCATTCACAATATGTGGCTGGTAGATAACCGCTGCCAATCCTCCCATTAAGGTTCCAACTAAAAGTGCTGGGAGAGGAGGCATTTTTAAAATAATTATCCCTAGGAGTGTTATTGGAACTAAAAATAGAACAGGTGATATGGTGAAGGTCTGTGCTATTGCATCTTTTACTGCCGATACATCTGCTATACCATTTGTCTCCATAGTAAATCCCATTACTAGAAAAATAATAAGTGTTAACGTTATCGATGGAACAGTTGTATATACCATATAACGGATATGGGTAAAAAGATCTGTTCCTGCCATGGCTGGAGCTAGATTGGTTGTGTCAGACAATGGTGACATCTTATCTCCAAAGTAGGCTCCACTAATAATCGCTCCTGCAGTCACTGCTTCTGAAAAACCTAATGCTTTACCAATTCCTAATAGTGCGACTCCAATGGTTGCAATTGTAGACCACGAACTACCTGTTGCAACTGATACAATGGCTGATACAATTACAGAAGATACAAGAAAGAATGTCGGATTGATGACGTCCAATCCATAATAAATCATTGCTGGAACGACTCCACTGATCATCCATGTTCCGGCAAGTGAGCCTATGAGAAAAAGAATGAGCATGGATGGCATCGCTGAATGTAACGTCTTCAATATCTGATGTTGAAGATGTTCCCATTTCTGCCCGTTAAAAATTGCGATTAGACCTGCAAGCCCCCCTGTAAGTAATAATGCAATTTGATTTGATCCTGCAATAGTATCATCAAAAATCTTTACGTTTATAGCCAATAATGCTAATAAAAATGCAATTGGAATGAGCGCCTGTAATAGTGTAGGCTGCTTTACTTCTTGTCTTGAAAAATTCACGGATTAAAATATACTTAGATTATAAACTGTCGCAAATAAACGATTTTTTTGTTTAAAAATCTACGAATTGTAAGTTTTTTATCGAATTAAACTATTAATTGATTTTTTGTGGGGTGGTATTATGTAAATAAATATTAGGTGTAATCTTCTCTATTTTACAAAGAAATAATACTTTTTGATATATTTATTGTTAGTAACATGTTGTACTTAATGTGATTACGTTGTTGGAGTCTGTTTTTTTTATTATACTACCCATTTCTGACTTTATATTAAAAAAGTCTATGATTCAATTGTAGTCTATATGTGTGGATTTAGGAAGTGTTATTTTAGTCTACTTTTTATCGAATCAAGAAAATATCTAGATTTTTGTTATTGAAGATGTATTTCATTCAACTATTTAAAGATAGCTGTGTGAATAGAAGTGTTGCAGGATGTGTTTTTGAGAAGTAAAAAACGGTATGAGTTATTATATTCATATTGTAATATAATAATAGCTCTTCAGCAGCAATATAATGAGAATTCGATCATCACTCTTCTAAAAGTATGATGATCGAATCTGTTTATTTTACCTCACCCTATATAGATGTTCTCATAGAGAACACTTAGATGAGTTTTAACTACAAAGAGTTAGTTCTATATTTTTATCATCAACGATTTTACGCATATTTATTAATGCATATCGCATTCTCCCTAAAGCTGTATTAATGCTAACATTGGTTTGTTCCGCAATCTCTTTAAAGCTAAGACCATAGTAGTGTCTAAGTTTAATGATTTCTTGTTGATCCTTAGGAAGAAGATTCATGATTTCACTTACTTCATAGATAACCCTGTCGTTAATTATCTCTGTCTCAATGCTTTTGTCGGAGAATTGAATACAGTTGAACAGATCTGCCTCACAATTGTCATTAGATATTGTATTCAGGTGTTTTTCTTTTCGAAAATGATCAATGATAAGATTATGTGCAATTCTTACTGCCCAAGAGATAAATTTACCGTTATCTTTATATTTGCCATTCTTTAAGGAATGAATAATTTTGATAAAAGTATCTTGTAATACATCCTCAGCTAAAGAGTGACACTTGACAACCATTACAATATAAGTAAATAGTCGATTTCTATGACGTGTAATCAATACGTCCAAAGCATAATCATCGCCATCAAGGTACTTTTGTACCAAAGTCTGATCTGGGATTAAATTATTTTGATTCATCTATATAGTTTGAGTTGGTTATAAAGGTAGAATCATGTCGATAGGCAATGAGCTTTAATGTTTGTTAATAAGTAAATTGATTATTTTTTTGTAAATATATGTTTTTTTTGTGTACCACCAAAACAAATAAAAATATATTGCAATATTATTTATGATTATACGTTTTGCGTGATTTTTAAAATGGACATTCGCAGTGAACTTCTATGGTTTCTCTCGTATATGGATGTTCGAAAGTAATCTGTTCTGCGTGGAGACATAGCCTACCATTTGTATTTGTACCGTATAGTTCATCCCCTAAAATAGGTGCATTTAAACCTTTTGTATGTGCACAATGAACTCTTAGTTGGTGGGTTCTTCCTGTAATCGGGGAGAGCGATAATCTTGTCTTACCATTAGATTCTGAAATCTTTTCCCAATGTGTGATGGCATCTTTCCCATATTTCTCACAAACCATCTGTAGCGGTCTATTATCTAAATCGACTCGTAAAGGAAGTGAAATAATACCGTTATCTTTTGTCACTTTTCCTGAGATCAATGCGATATACTTTTTATGTATCTTCTTTTGAAGGAACTGCTTTTGGATTCTTCGATAAGTTTCAAGGTCTTTGGTTGCTATTAGAATACCTGAAGTCGACATGTCTAACCTGTGAACCAATAGAGGTCCTTCGAATTCAGGATGGCGAGTGTGAATAATATGGTAAACCGAATTCTGTATCTCTTTTCCTGGAACCGATAATAAACCTGAAGGTTTGTTGACCACCATTAAGTAATCATCTTCATAAAGAATTTGAAGTTCGTATGGTTTATTTGCCGTTTCAGTAATAGGATTGGGGTCGACATGAATCCCTTGAAGCATAAAACCTAAGATCGGCTGACATTTGCTTTTGCATGAAGGGTAGAATTGTAAATGTCTTCTCAGATCATCCTTATGTTCTGGATCCCACCAAAATTCTCCCATTAGAAGAGGGGTTAGATTATTATTATATACAAATTGTAGAAGTTTTGGTGCAGCACAATCTCCAGCTCCTGCTGGTGGATTTTCTCCCTTAGTGTCTTGAAATAACTTAGTGATATTTATTTGATCTCCTTCTGCATTCGATAAAAGGTATTGATTAAATACCTTTTGCTGGAGTGCTTGTGACATCCTCTTTCTTATACATCTAAGATCATCTAAGAGTGTTTCATACTTGTCGATAAGTTGTTGTAAGTCTTGTTCTAATGCTTCGCGAAGCTGTTTCTCTCTCTTATACTCTTTTTTTAGAAGTTGACTTTCTTGTTTTAGTGATTTATCTAAAGCGAATACTTCTTCATCAGATAGTGTATTGAAAGAGCTTCTAATGGCTTCCCTCTTTCGTTTTGCCTCCTGTCTTACGCTCTTTGCTTCTTCTAAATAGATGCTATTTTGAGTTTTTACTTGTGTAAGTTTCTCTACGTTACTTTTGTAAAGGCTCTTATCTGTAATGTCCTGGATTAGCTGATTTATCCTTGTAATGTATGTTTCTTCTTTTCTAAAGAAACCATCTTTTGTCTCTAATGAAACGATTGAAGGGACTAAGTTTAACTCTTTTGTTAGATCTGGGTTAATACCTGAAATAGCTACTAGATAGCCCAACTGTTGCTGTTTGTTGGTTACTACTAATATTCCAAACATCTTTTGGTTGACATGTTTGTCCAAATAGGTATTGGATGAGAATGATTGTAAGCATTTAATTACTTCACACTTTGCTTGCACTACAAGATCGTGTGGATTGTACTGAAAAGGAAATGTGAATGCTGTAGTTTGGGCATCGATCTCTCCTTCGAGTGGATATATATAATCACTAAGTTCTAACATCAATTCTCCTTCATTTGTTAAGAATACAAAGTAAATAATTCTACTGCTACCGAGAAATACCTAATCATTTTTTTGTAACCAAATTGTGCCGTATTTATTGCCAATAGTCACTTTGTTTGGCTTATTTTCGGATTCATCCATATTTTGCATATAACTATCTCTATCGTTATCAACTATTAAGCGACGACTAAATATTAATCAAACAGTATTTAAGTGGCAGCTAAACAGGGTATTAAAACGCATTATAAACGGTTCGAATACGGTGACTCTACAAGGTTAGTTTGCTACTCTTTCTTAGTTGCTTCATAAAAAAGCTCGGATCTTTGAGTGAACTATGAAGGAACCTTGAACGAACTATGAACCATCACCGTATTCGAACCGTATAAGGACCGACATAAGACTGTGTTAAAGTAGGGGAAAACAATTGCTTGTCTATGGTTAAAAAGGAGTGAAGGGCATCTCGCTAGATCTTAGTTATGGCTTTATAGGTCAACTTAATGAAAAAGGATTTAATGAATTATTCCTGCATTTGTCACTTGAATTCAAGGTTCAATGGAATCCGATAGATTAATTATTATTCCCATAAAAATATATATGAGTATTCTATATGGCTGGTTTATCGTGTAATACGGATTAAAATCGTAGTTGAATAGGGGATGGATTTATTCAAATTATTAGAGATTGTTTTAAATTAAAAGTTTAATAATGTAAAGATATGAAAAACTATTTACACCTTATTGAATGGCTCTCAATTGGATTAGAAAGTGTCTAAATTAAATAATCTTATTTTAATGTCTTTATGGTGAAGATGTTAAATGAGTTGTGTGTTTATGTGTTTGATTATCAGTGTTTAGTTGCTTTGTTTATGATCTTATTCAAATAGAAGATTGAAAGGATGTTTATATGAATGTTTTGATTATGAGCTTATATTTTTAAAAAAAACATCTCTTTTTACATTCTGCCTCGCTATATTTGTGACTCGTAAAAAATTCATTGCAATACTGCTGATATGTCATACAAAATATTAACACCAGAAGAAGCAGCATCATTCATTCAACATGATGATACTGTGGCGTTCAGTGGATTTACTCCAGCTGGATCGCCTAAAGATATTCCTACTGCCATTGCTAAACGTGCAGAGGAGTTTCACGCAAAAGGGGAACCATTTAAAATTGGAGTAATCACTGGAGCATCTACAGGTGACTCTTTAGATGGAGCTTTAGCTCGTGCAAACGCGGTTAAATTCCGTACTCCTTACCAGTCGAATAAAGATCTACGTAAAGCATTGAACAATGGTTCTGCAGAGTACTTTGATCTTCACTTGTCTGTTGTAGCGCAAGAGATGCGTTATGGTTTCTTTGGCGATATCGATGTTGCTATTATCGAAGTTGCTGATGTTACTGAAGATGGTGAAATTGTTCTTACTTCAGGAGTAGGTATCTCACCAACTGCTATTCGTCTTGCTAAAAAGGTAATCCTCGAAAAGAATAGCAACCATCCAACTTTTATTCGTGGTCTACACGATATTTATGAGCCTCTTGATCCTCCTTACCGTAAGGAAATTCCAGTTGAGAATCCTGAGACTCGCATTGGTTCTCCAGTGATTAAAGTAGATCCAGCTAAGATTGTTGGTATTGTTGAAACAAACCGTAAGGATGAAGTTGGTGCTTTTGCTCCAGCGGATGAGGTAACAACAAAAATTGGAGAGAACGTAGCTAAATTCTTGGCAGGAGAGTTGAAAAAAGGAACTATCCCGAAAGAGTTTTTACCTATTCAGTCAGGTGTAGGTAACATTGCTAATGCAGTGTTAGGTGCATTGGGTTCTAATCCAGATATCCCACCATTTAGAATGTATACAGAGGTGATCCAAGATTCAGTTATTGGATTAATTCGTAAAGGAGATATTACTTTTGCGAGTGGATGTTCACTTACTGTAACACCTGAAGAGTTAGATGGTATTTATCGTGATTATGACTTCTTTAAGGATAAATTGGTTCTTCGTCCACAGGAGATCTCGAATAATCCAGAAGTTGTTCGTCAATTAGGTTTGATTACGATCAATACTGCTCTAGAAGCGGATATCTTTGGTAATGTAAACAGTACTCACGTACTTGGAACAACAATGATGAATGGTGTTGGAGGTTCAGGAGACTTTACTCGTAACAGTTTCTTGTCAATCTTTACTTGTCCTTCTGTTGCTAAAGGTGGTGCTATTAGTACTATCGTTCCTATGGTTTCTCACCAAGACCACTCTGAGCACTCAGTGAAGATTATTATTACAGAGCAAGGTATTGCTGATTTGAGAGGTAAGAGTCCACGCCAAAGAGCAGAAACTATTATCGAAAATTGTGTACACCCTGAGTATAAAGACCTATTAAGAGGTTATTTGAAATTGAATGAAAAGATCGTTCATACACCTCAAACATTAGGGTCTGCATTTAATATGCACCTTGAATTTGCTGATTCAAAAGATATGAGAAAAACTAAGTGGTAAACACTAGTCAACATGATATCTTTTTAGATAATATTGAAAAGGTAGTACTTTCGAGTACTACCTTTTTTCATACATTATATCCTACGATATTTTATTGATCTTCTTGGCTATCTAATTGGACTTTATGGATAATCCGATTTAGGCGATCTTCAACCTTCTCTTTGGAGAGCTCTCTTTGGTCTTCGATCCATATGATAGGCATGGTATGATATCCCATTCTTCCCCATACCCCTTGGTTTAAAGTTATTTCTAGTGCCTCTTTGGTCTCTTTTATTGGCTCCATTATCCATGGGGTTTCGTAGAAAGCAATAAGCTTAACTTGTGTTTTAATATTCTCCGTGATTCGAGTGGGATTATTGAGTCTATTAGGTGAGAAAATTCGATCAATCCACCCTTTTAGAATGGCAGGATATCCATTCCACCAAAGAGGGAAGAGTATGATTATTTGATCGGAGTGCATAATAAGGTTGCTATATTTCTGAACATCTGAAGGAGCTTCTATCCCCATCTTATACATCTTATCCTCATATTCACTCCTTATGGGATCAAAAGATTCTTTATAGAGGGTTATGGTTTCTAAGGCATGACCTGAGGATACAAGTGTTTTCGATATCTGCTGATAGATGTCGTTTAAGTATCCTTGATTCTCGTAATGAGCACAAATGATTAAGGTTTTTTGCATAGGTTTTGTTGTTAAAATGAAAGCCACTAGAAGAACAATAAAATATGATATTTGTTCTAGCTAATGGCTTTGTAAGTCTTTGTTTTATGTTGATTAAGAGTTTAGTTTGTCACGATTATATTTTCTGCGATATAAAATAAAAAGAATAATACAAACGATGGAGCCTATGGCTCCCAATATTGTCGATAAATTCATTGGTAAACCGACTCCTTCTTTTGCAACGAAAATATAGGTTGTGACTACGTTCGTCATAAAAAAAGCGGGTATAAATGCGGTCCAATAGTTTCGTCCTTCTTGCATTAAGTATACTGTCGCTGCCCATAGTGTGATGGTCGCTAATGTTTGGTTTGCCCATCCAAAATATCTCCAAATGATTGCAAAGTTTATTTGTGTTAGAAGAAAGCCAATCGCAAAGATTGGTATCGTTATGGCTAGTCTCTTGCCTATACTCTTTTGTGAGTAACCTAATGCATCAGCTACTGTTAGACGTGCTGAACGAAATGCCGTATCTCCTGATGTGATTGGTGCTGCTACTACCCCTAAGATGGCTAATATACCACCAACTTTACCTAGCATGGAGTTACATACTTCTTTCACCACCCATGCTGCATTGTGATTTGGTTGTGACATCTGTTCTCCAAGCTCTTTAATTCCACCAAAGAATGACATTGCTGCTGCTGCCCATATAAGGGCTACAATACCTTCAGTAATCATTGTCCCATAGAAAATCCTACGCCCTAACTTTTCATTTGTCATGCATCTTGCCATCATAGGTGATTGGGTTGCATGAAATCCAGAAATGGCACCGCATGCTATGGTTATAAATAGCATTGGAAATATTGGTTTCTTCTGAATATGAAGATTTTGAAACATCTCTCTTGATAATTCAGGAATTGCATAATCTTCCGTTATCAGGTTCCATGCAATTCCTACTGCCATAATCAGTAAGCATAGTCCAAATAGAGGGTATACTTTTCCAATAAGTTTATCTACAGGAACAAGTGTCGCAAGAATGTAATAACAAAATATGATGGCGATCAAGACCGGAACCTCCATGTTTGTTAAATCGTGTAGAATCGTTGCAGGCCCTTTAACAAAGACTACACCAACAAGAATAAGTAGTACGACTGAAAAGACTCTCATAAATATCTTAATCGCTTTGCCGAGATAGATCCCTACAATCTCTGAAAGGCTCTCTCCTCCATGTCGAACAGACAACATACCAGACAAGAAATCGTGAACTGCTCCTGCAAAGATACATCCAAATACGATCCATAAGAATGCAATCGGCCCCCATAATGCTCCTGCTATAGCTCCAAATATTGGACCAAGACCTGCGATATTTAGGAATTGGATAAGAAATATTTTTGCTGGATGCATCGGAACGAAATCCACCCCATCTTGTTTTTCAATTGCTGGAGTTGGACGGTTTTTGTCTACTCCAAACACTTTTTCCATATAGCGACCATAGACAAAGTAGCCTATAACAAGTAGTGCTATTGATACTAAAAATGTAATCATAGGTATTAATTTAGTTCAATTTTTCTTACGTAGTAGAATTCCCCTTTCTACTTTATTGATTAGTTCTTGAGGGATAAATGTATTTTTTTTTCTTTTCTAAACAGAAAAATATAGACTGTTTCTGAGTACGCTTTTATGTGTTATGGAACATGATGAAATTAGTCTATACAGCTCTATTGAAATGGACACGTTCAGCTATCATGTGATTGTTAAAGTTTTTTATTATATTGAAAGATATAGGGATTGTGCATCTCTGCATGAAGGGGGGCAAGTCTCGTCCGAATATAGAATTGATATATTTCAGAATAAACTTTGAACTTAACACATTATAATGAAAAACCCTCTCTTATTTGCCATCAGCATCACACTTGCTCTATTCTCATGTAAGACTCAAAAAAATGATGATGTTCCACGAATTCCTGAAGTCGAGAAGTTAATCTCTTCTATGTCTATTGAAGAGAAAGTTGGACAAACTATACAGATCACCCTCGATGTGGTGATAAATAAAAAGTCTAAACATAGAATAGAGCTTGATACTTTAAAATTGAATCAAGCACTTCTTAAATATCATGTGGGTTCAATATTGAATACGACCCAAGGGCGAGCATTACCTGTTGAAACATGGAATCGATTAATCAAACAAATTCAGAATGTCGCGATCGATGAGTCTCGTTTACATGTGCCGATCCTCTATGGGGTGGATGCTATTCATGGTGCTTCTTATACAAAAGGGGCTATTCTATTTCCACAACAAATTGCGCAAGCTGCGACTTGGAACCCTGTGCTGGCACAAAGAATAAATGAAGTGACTGCACAACAAACAAGAGCAAGTGGAATCCCTTGGACTTTTTCCCCTGTAATGGACTTAGGTAGTGACCCTCGTTGGGCTAGGATGTGGGAAACCTATGGGGAAGATCCTTACCTTGCTTCGAAGATGGGTGAGTCTGCAGTTATTGGATACCAAGGGGTCTCACGCGATAATGTGGATCAGCATCATGTGGCTGCTTGTTTAAAACACTTCTTCTGTTATGCCTCTAACTCAGGGAAAGATCGTACTCCTATCGAGATCTCTAAATCAACGTTGTACGACTACTACTTGCCTTCATTTAAAGCGGCAATAGAGAAAGGGGCTTTATCTGTGATGGTAAATTCTGGAATTGTAAATAGTCTTCCTGTCCATGCCAATAGAGATTTGTTGACCAATTTGCTAAAGCAAAGGATGGAATTTGATGGTGTCGTTGTTACAGATTGGGCTGATATTGAAAAGATACATACGAGAGATAAAGTGGCCGTAAATCATAAAGAGGCTGTTAAAATGGCTTTCAATGCAGGAATAGATCTATCAATGGTTCCATTCGATTATGTGAGATATTGTAAATTGCTTACTGAGTTAGTTAAGAGCAAAGAGGTTTCAATGGAGAGATTAGATGATGCTGTAAGGCGTAATCTAGTCTTAAAGCATCGGTTGAATCTATTTAATACTCCAACCACTTCATTTAGAGAGTACCCAAATATTGCATCAGAAAGTTCAAAGAAATTAGCATATAATACTGCATCCGAAGCTATAACATTATTAAAGAATGAAGGTAATATACTTCCTATCTCCACGGAATCTAAGTTGCTTATATTGGGTCCCAATGCAAATACAATGCGTCCTTTATTAGGAGGATGGTCTTACTCTTGGCAAGGTCAGAATGCTGACAAAGAAGGAGCCGATTACTCGACTTTTCTTGAGGCTGCCGTTCAAATATTTGGTCGAAATAATGTAGAGTATTTACCTACCGTCTTATATCGTGGTGCTAAATATTTTCATGAGGAGTCAAGTAACCTCTCCTTAGTGTCAAAGAGCGCTATGAAAGCAGACTATATTATTCTTTGTCTTGGGGAGAATTCTTATACAGAGAAGCCTGGAGATCTCTCTGAACTAGACCTTTCGGAGAAACAACAAACACTCGTTGATACTGCTTCAAAGAGTGGCAAACCTCTAATATTGGTGCTTAGTGAAGGAAGACCACGAATAATCAGAAATATAGAACCGAAAGTATCTGCTATCGTTCAAACTTATATCTCTGGGAGTTATACAGCAGAAGCTTTGATGGATGTTATCACTGGAAAGGTAAACCCTTCAGGGAAACTTCCATACACCTATCCTATGCATGCAAATTCTCTTGATGTCTATTATCATAAGCCTTCTGAGGAGAGTAAAACCACAGATGGTTTATATGATTATTCCGGTGGCTTCTATCCTCAGTACCCTTTTGGTTATGGATTGAGTTACACCACGTTCGAATATCGAAATTTAAAAGTATCTCCCAAAAGTTTTAGTTCTAAGGATACAATAACTGTCTCAGTTGAGGTGAAAAATATAGGGTCTCGTAAAGGAAAAGAGGTTGTTCAGTTATACAGTTCTGATTGTTATGCATCGTTAACTCCAGATGTAATTCGTCTTAGACGTTTTAGAAAAGTGCAACTTAATGTAGGAGAGACGTCTGAAATATCTTTTGTATTGACCGCAAAAGATTTAAGCTTTGTATTAAACAATGGGCAACGAATTGCAGAGAAAGGACAGTTTGTGTTTCAGATAGATGCATTAAACGAAAAAGTGGAATTGACTGAGGATATCTTGTATGAGAAATTCTGATTCCGGAAAATAGACCTTTGATATCAATTACATTTTGAAATGAGATCTCAAGACTTGCGAAGATATTTTGATTATACAAGGCAAGAAATTCAGTGTATTACTCTTAGATCTAATTTTTGTCTTGATTTATTAAACTGAATACCATTACATCAACGGGTGCCTTATTTTATAATTTGATGACTCTATTGCTTCTGTAATATCTGTTTTTATTGGTAATTTCATAGCAAACAACTCATCTTATTAAGGGTACCATCAATTAATATTTTGTCTTTGTGGATTTACTTTTTATTTCAGTGCGAATGCGAGTGGTGAACCATTTGATGTTTTATAATGTTATAAAGAGATGAAATTTAAAAGATTCATTATGAATAAAATACTATTTGGTATCACTCTATTTTGTTTTATATCATGTCAATATGAACAAAAACAACCTGTAGAACCATCTGCAGATTTAGCCAGCTGGAATGACAATAAAGTAAAAAAAAGAATTGTTGAATTTGTAAATAAAGTGACAACTCCTGGAAGCGATACTTTTGTTCCAATAGAAGATCGTATTGCAGTATTTGATAATGATGGGACCCTGTGGAGTGAAAAACCTCTATATAGCCACTTTTATGGTGTGTTCTATCGAGTAGAACAATTAATTAAAGAGCATCCTGAAAAGGTTAATGAGGAACCATTTAAAAGTCTTCACCAGTTTATTCTTTCGAAGAGCATGAAAGACCTTCATTTTTTTATGGAAGAGTATAAGGAAGGAAAAATGTTAGATATCGTTGGACAATTAATGGGTAGTGCTTTTTCTGGCATGAAAGTAGAAGAGTATGAAATGTGGAATAGGACTTTTTTCTCCAAATGGAGGAATAATAAGTTAGATAGAACAATATTTCAGATGACCTACCAGCCGATGAAAGAGTTGATAGACTTCCTGAAAAAGAGTGGATTCAAGGTCTACATTATTACAGCAGATGAAGGTGACTTCTTGAAGCTTTTCAGTCGTGAACTATATGGTGTAGACCCTTCTCATGTCTTTGGAACAACCACTGCCTTGAAATATGATGAAGGGATCTTATATCGAACGAGTAAAGGACAGTATGTGAATAATTGGGATGGAAAACCACGTTTAATAAAGCAAGCGATTGGAAAACGACCTATTGTTGCTGCTGGTAATTCAAATGGTGATTTTCATATGTTAGAATATACGCATAAAGGGGAAGGGCAAACTCTCTCAATCTTAATTCACCATACAGATGCCAAACGAGAGTTTCAATATGATGGGCATACTGATAAAGTGCTTCCCTATGCCCACAAAAATGGTTATGTAGTCGTAGATATGCAACAAGATTGGGCAAATGTATTTGGTGATTAAAGCCTAATTGCTCAATAAGATAAAGAGGCAACTCATGTAATCATGGTTGCCTCTTATCGATATGTCAGAAATAATTAACAAAAGAACCAGCAGAACTCACCAGTTACAACTGCTGGAAAAAAACGAATAGATATTTATTTATTAAAGTAAAGTTTCTCAAATTTTTCAGTAGCAGCTTGGAGCTTATCTACCATTTTGTAGTCTAAAGACTGCTTACATTTCATTGCATACACACAAACTTCGTGAAGTGACAAAAGAAGTTGTTCTTGTCTTTTCTTTGTCGCATCATTTGTTCCTAATTTTACCCTTTGGAATAGAAAATATTGTGTCATAATTTCTTGAACCTTCTTTGCATGATCTTCCTTATTGTTAGTCCATCGAACGATCTGTTGAAGATCTGTCTTGCTTTGTGTGGATAAATGATCAATCTCATGCATACTCTTTTTAATGGTTTGAATATGCTCTTTAATTAACTTAATTCTTAATGCATCATCGTATATTCCACAAGGAATCTCACAGTGAGCTTGTACAGGTTTAGGCATGATCATGGTCATTCCCAATGTCAAATATGCTAACAGTAAAAGTGATTTAATTTTCATAGTAATTATAATAATGATTTCTTACTAACTCTTCCGCAAAAATAATAAAAGAGATATTTATGTCTTGTTTTCGATTGTCTAAACAAAAGCAACTCTAAAATGTTTTCGGATACCTATATTTATTTTGCAATAATATGATAACATAATTCCAGAATTTGTGTAACTGTCTGATATCCTAAAGGTGTCATGTGATTGATGTATTGATGAAGAGTCTAAACTTTCTTATGCAAGTATCATAACAACCGTCTGATGTTCACGCCAGCTCGAACATCAGACGGTTGTTATTTGTCCTTCTCTATGCTGTGGTAAAATGGAGTTTGAATATCGTTTCCTTCCATAACAGAAGGGAATTAAACAACTCTTAAAAGCCACCCACTTCATGTTTGTTCTCTATCAAATAACCGTTAGGGTGGAGGACGCTTCGATAGAGTATAGATAAAATGCTAATTTAAAGTAACCCGATGCATAAATCGATACTATTAAACCGACGCCAACATGTCGCAATTAATTGTTTTATGACAATTTGATTTTAAGACTTTACAAAAGAAATCGTGATATTACACTCCCGACGGGTTAATATTGTTCAGACAGAGGACTGAGTCAATTAACACTCCCAAACAACGAATCGTAAACTACTCGATTTTTCCCACCATAGTATCTCCTCCTACTTTCCTTCGCCCTTCCTTCGCCCTTCCTTCGTCTTTTGTTGATATATTGGTCACATATCCGTCATATATCAGTTACATCAACTACACATGTGTTGTGACGAATGCATAACCAATATATGCCCCTTATACCTCTAATAGGTGAGTAAGAGTGGGAGGAAGGTAAAAGAAGGGACGAGCTTGAGTCGAGTGAATATGAAGTGAGGCATATACAAAATATCCTAATGGGGATTGTGTGATGGAATGCATCTTCATTTATTCTTGAAATACAAAAACAAATATTTGAACAAAGAATAAATAGTTTTCCATTGACTTGTTCGTTAAAAATTGACTATTATCAAAAGTAATAAAAGGGAAGTTTTATGAACTTCCCTGAAATATGTTTAATAAATAGATTTAAAGTGGTAAGATAGACCAATGTAAAAGCCTCTATTTTGATATATGCTATTACTGTTATTAATATCATTTAAACCGAGGTCATATCCAAGATATGGTTCAAAGCTATTGATTTTAACGCTAGCACCAAATTTCAAAGAAACATTGATTGGTTTTATCTGATCTTCGTTTGATAAATCATTCCCGAATCGGATTTTTGATTCATCGTTGTTGTTATCTATTTTTCCAGACAATGCAAAAGAAATGGCTGGTTCAACAAATAAGCGGAAGTAATTACCAGTTCCGTTTAATTTGGCAACATTATAACTGATTGTTAATGGTATCTCAAGATAATTCATCGTCATATCAAAGTCGTACTTGTCGGTGTAATAACCATCTTTTTTTATATAAGAAGCCTCCGTACCTCTTTGTATAAAGTTTAGTCCTGGTTGGAAGACAATATTATTCCTCTTGCTACAGAAATTATAGAAAATACCAGCATGAAAACCAGTTTTATTTTTTGTGTCATCAAGGTATGAAGTGCTGTTATTATCAAAATTATCGATGTTTAGTTTGTTGAAGTTCATACCTGCTTTAACACCGAAACCATTTTTGTCTTGAGCAAAGGATGTATTTAGCATCAATAGAGTGCATGCTAAGGAGAAGAGTGTTTTAATCTTTATCATAATTAATGAATTGAAGTGTTTAGTTAAAAAACTACCTTAAAGGTAGTTTTTTTGCGAAATTTAACAAATGAGATCTATGCTTCCCTTGGTGATTGTTTGATTTAAACCACATATACACCTGCTTAAAGATGAACTATTTGTAGAACACTTTGTTTTCATAGTAAGATATCCCCAATGGGATATTGATCTAAATTTGACAATTAGAGAATTTATATAAAGAAAATATTCATCTCTGATTATTTAACAAAAAACTTATATATGGAGTATTGTCATCGTTCCCTTTATTACATTTTTAGTGTTTTATTTTTACCTCTTTTAGTCTTTACATCTTGTTGTGGTCCTGATAAGGAATGTGACCCTTTAGAAGAGATGGGTAATGGTGTAAATCAGTGGACAGGAGTTGCTGTTTCTAAAGAAGGGCGAATTTTTGTCAATTACCCGAGATGGTCTGATGATGTTCCAATTAGTGTTGCGGAAGTCGTTCGAGGTGATGCAATGCCTTTTCCTGATTTAGAGTGGAATTCTGAGAGTGAGGATCATTTTATTGCAGTTCAATCTGTATATGTTGATTCAAAAGATCGTTTATGGGTTCTTGATACACGCAATCCGAAGTTTAAAGGGGTCTTAGAAGGAGGACCAGTCCTATTTTGTTTTAACCTCTCTAATAATAGTTTGATTGAAAAGTACTATTTCCCTTCGGATACTTACCAAAAAGGGTCTTATTTTAATGACTTGAGGGTTGACTGTAAATATGACGTTGTCTATTTGACCGATTCAGGATCTGGAGCGTTGGTCATTCTAGATCTTAAGAATAAAGAAGTTAAAAGACGATTATCCCAGCATTATTCGACAAAGAGTGAAAAAGATCATTTGATGTGTAATGGTGTCCGATGGGATAATAGTGTTGACTCTGATGGCATTGCTTTAACTCCAGATGGTCAATTTCTATACTATATAGCACTAACTGGTCATACATTATACCGTATACCAACAGTAGTTTTAAGAGACTATTGTTTAGATGATGCAGAAGTGGCAGTTTATGTCGAAAAAGTTACTGAAGTTCCCGCTACAGATGGAATGATGTTTGATTCAAAGGGTAATTTGTGGATGGGAGGACTTGAGGATGATGCTATTAATAGACTATCTTCTCGTAATGAATTAGAGCAAGTGATCAAAGATGAAAGAATAAAATGGGCAGACTCTTTTGCTATAGATGGAAATGGATTTGTGTATTTTCCTACATCACAAATCTATTTAGATGAAAAAGATAGAGGTAAATACAAACTATATCGTTTTTTACCTCCTGTTTTAAAAAAATAAGAAGTTCGGAATTTTAAATATACATGTTAAATATAGATTCGTTTGCACCTAGTTTTGACAATTTTTATTGTTAATAAACTAGGTGTTTTTTGTTCCAAAGTAACAACGTGTACAATGACATGGTAAAAAAAATATACTAGACTTATAAAGTGTTAATCGTATTGACATCAAAAGGATAAAACGTTAAAATTGTGTTTAGAAACTATTTTATTCTCCTTAAAACGAAGAACACAAAGATGGATTATCTGTTTGTTATCGGCTTAGTAGTTATTTTTTTTCTATGTGCCTCTTTATTAAAACAATCGACTAAACAATTGTCTGACTGGATTTTTATTGGATGGATGTGCCTGACATCATTGTCTCTAATAACTTTCTTTTTATCATCGCATAATCTATTCTCAGACTATCATTGGATTTATGAATTATGTTGTTCGAGTTATATACTTCATGGCGTGATATTCTATTTCTATACATTAAGTTTTCTGAATCCAAGTATTCATTTGAACTTAAATGTTTTGTGGCATTTATTACCCTTATTCATGCTTGTAACTTACAAGATTGTAATGACCAAGTTAGGATATTTAGATTGTTTAGAAGAGGGGGCATGTGATCATTCCCATAATATATATGCTATGATTGGCGAGGGATTCAAGTTTAGTGTAATATTCATTTATGTAATAACAAGTAATATATTAGTTCGTCAAAGAATCGAACAAACTAAGGGAAAAAAAATAGATCGTATGGGACTTCAGTGGATAAGTTCCATGGGAATGGGTTTTCTATCTCTTTTAACCTTAGTTTGTGCAATTAAGCTATTCGGAAATTATTTTGGCTCATTATTTATTGATTTAACAATGATTGTAAATATACTCATTACATTATCAGTTATTGGCCTAATCTATTTATATACTAGGTATGCTTTTGTGTTTGCACATCCTTTTGGTTTGGTTATTGATAATGAAGTTAAATCTCGTGAAGATGAGACGATCAGTGAGGAGATGGTTCTACTATATCAAAAGTTAAGTAATATCGTTTTGGAACAACAGTATTATCTTGATGGGGATCTCACCTTACGAAAACTAGCTTCTTTAATAGGAATTCAGGAGCATCTCATATCTAATGCTATTAATAGAATTGGTAATTGTAGTTATTCGGACTATATTAATAAATATCGAATATCTCATTTTATCTCCTTGATACAAGATAATAAACATGAGGAATACTCACTTCTACAATTGGCCTTTGAATGTGGTTTCAATTCAAAATCATCATTTAATCGTGTTTTTAAACAATTTAATGATGTGACTCCAACAGAATATATTCGAACTTATTTGTAGTATCTTAAGTTATATGATCGAAATATTTTGATTAAAATGAGTCTTTTGTGGAGTATCAAGGACTTGTTTGTTGTGAGTGGTTATAGCGAATTCGTTGTCCATTCCCATATTTCCTAGAGTATTATAACTTCTTAAGTCATTAATTGTTTGTTGCCCTACTCACAATAAGTAGTTATCTTTTTAGTTAAAAAATATTGATGTTTGTCGATATCTGTTATTATATCATAGTAAGGTTTTGATTGCTAGATCAAAATAAATTTTTCTTCAAGAATTGATTTTCACCTTTTGTTGTGATTGACAAGTTAGTTATATGCAATTATTTTTGTCACAGATACTTTAATAAGCGTTATTTAAAAACGACGTGATATATATTGATGGAGAAATAGACATGGAATTATTATCAATGTTCGATTGGTTACTCTTTGGTCTATTTTTGCATTCCATTGAAGTGTTTATTTGTAAGTAATTTGTGATTTGTTCTGTTAGTTTAAAAGAAGATCTATGTGTCTTCTTTTGATTTATGTGTAGTGTTGATTCGTAAAGGTATAAAATCGTACAGTAAGATCATTTCTGCTTGTTCTTTGGAATAATTCTAGTTAGTTGTGCATATTGTTGATTTTTAGTTTAATATGACATGTTTTTTTGTCTTGTTCTCTGATTGTGAGGTTTCATATGACTATATGAAACGATGATTGTGTGTTATATCGTAATATTTGTTCTCGATGTAATAAATAATTGTCAAATCATTATGAGTAAGAGAAAAGGTAGTAAAATAAGAAAGGGAATTCAACTCTTAATATTAGGTGCAATTTTAGTTTTCTTCATTTTACAGCAGGTGGGATGGAAAGAAGTCGATTTTGAATCTTATTGTCCAATGGGAGGAATACAGTCAATCTTGACTTTAATGCAGGATGGTATAATTGCATGTAATATGACTTTTACTCAGATGGTAATGGGAGTGTTATTTATTGTAATGATATTCATTCTCGGAAAACTTTATTGTAGTTATTTATGTCCAATTGGAACTGTTTCTGAATGGATTGGACGAATTGGAGACAAATACAATTTGCGTAGAGATATTAATGGAGTTCCTGATAAACTATTACGTGCGCTAAAGTATGTACTGTTATTTTTTACAATAACCATTACGTTGAAAACAGGCGAGTTATTTTGCAAGCAATATGATCCGTTTTATGCATCAATAACGATGTTTGGTCACAGAGTAAACTATCTTTTTGCAACAATCTCCATTTTATTAATGGTATTAGGTTCATTGATGTATCGACTGTTCTGGTGTAAGTACTTATGTCCTTTGGGAGCAATATCAAATATTTTCAAGTATTGGATCGGCGTAGTAAGTGTCATGTTGATTTTGATTACAGTTTACTTCTTTGAACTGGGCGTTGATATCTCTTATGTTGTTGCTGTGATATGTATTGTTGGATATGTGGTTGAGATATATAGGTTAAAAACGACAGTAAAATCGGTGTTGAAAATAACGAGGCATACCAACATATGTATTGACTGTGGTCTATGTTCAAGAACTTGTCCACAAGGTATTGATGTTGCCGATTTAAGTGTCGTAAAACATCCTGATTGTAATATATGTGGAGATTGTGTCTCTTCATGTCCAAAGCCTGGTGCCTTGACCTTTAATGATAAGTTGAAGATGCAATGGTTGCCTGCGGTTATTGTTATTGCTCTATTCTTTACAGGCGTGATTCTGGGAAGCCTTTATGACCTGCCAACTGTTTCGAAACAATGGGGAAGTCAAGATGAAATTAATAATTCTAAAACTGTAAGGATTGATCACTTGTCACACTTGAAGTGTTTTAGCAGCTCCATGGGATTTGTGCGACAAATGAAGGAAGTGAAAGGTATTACAGGTGTTGATACGTACATAAAAGATAGAACAGCAATAATTAGTTATGATACCACTAAGCTAAAGGCTGTACAGATAAGAAAGATGCTTTATGCAAGAAGTAAACAATTTGTTCAAAAACCAAAGCTTGATGAAGATTTGGTAGTGTATAAACTTCGATTGTCGAAGTATATCGACAAAGAGGATCTTAAAGACATGGCCAAAGGTCTGAAAGATAAAGGTATTTATCAGCTCGAGACTCAGTTTGATACTGAGATTCGTTTATTGGCTTTTTGTAGTCCTAAACTGAGTGAGAATCAGGTTAAAGATTTATTTCATTCAGTGGATGATGGTAAGTTTAAAGTTGCACATATAACAACTTCTTCAGTACCTATTAATGGGAAAGGATTAATGAAGAGAACATTTAAGAACTATAAGGCCACATTTAATAAGTACAAATCATTTAATAAAGAGGAAATAGGAGTTGTACAATTTGATGTGTTGGAATTTCCTAAGAATGAACAGATGTTTCAACTACTTGCGAATCATTTAGGAAAGAGATATTTAACAACAGTTGCGATGGTGGCAAGATATGATGAAAAAGCCACTTTATCGATCTATTATGTCAAAAATACAATTGAACCAGCCTTAATTAATGAGTGGATTAATCAGCCAGAACTTTCTCTTGTTTATACCACTGGAGAGAAAGAAAATGTAATTAACCCATTTAAATTTAATAAGATAACAGAATAATAAAGAGTAATCAAAACCAACATAAATGAAGCCTATCATTTTAATTTTATTGTCATTTTTTATAACATGTTCAGCTTGGGCACAAGGACGGTTGGTCAAGGGACACGTTATTGAAGCAGGGAAGGGGTTACCTATGCCAGGAGTAACCGTAATTGAAAAAGGAACGTCAAATGGCGTTGTGACTGACCTAGATGGGAATTACACATTGCGGTTAAAACAAAAAGAATCCACATTGATTTTCTCTTATCTAGCTTTTGAAACACAATTTGTTGCAGCCCAAGGTAGTGAAATAAAAACGGTCCGATTAAAATCACAAAAGCAAAAAATTGATGAAGTGGTTGTGATGGGATATGGTAGTGTTAAATCAAAAGAGTCTATTGTAGGTTCAGTTGAGCAAGTTAAATCAAAAGAACTTCTTCAGTTCAGTAATGCACAGAGTGTTGATCAGATGCTTGAAGGACAAGTAGCAGGTGTGCAAATTGAGTCTGATAGCGGTGATCCAACAAGTCCTGTTAAAGTTCGTATTCGAGGGAATAATTCTCTACCAGGGACTGGTTCAACTTTTACAGCCTCTAGTGAGCCTTTGTATATCTTGGATGGGGTACCACTTGTTGAGGCATTAAACCCAAATAATGATAGCGGAACTGGGCAAAACGAAGATGTTGTGATCAATCCACTAGCCCTAATTAATCCTGAAGATATTGAGTCGGTATCAATTCTTAAGGATGCCTCAGCAGCGGCAATATATGGTGCAAATGCAGCAAACGGTGTGATAATCATCACGACGAAAAAAGGAGTCAAAGGACAAACTAAGGTTACCTTTTCACAGAAGATGTTGTACTCTACACCGATTGATAAAATACAGTATCTTAATACGGAACAGTATGCGGAACTGTGTCATGAATTTTACCGCAATAGTGGCTATGCGGAAGAAGATATTCCTAGTTTAGTTGGTCCAACTGATGTTTACACTGATTGGCAGGCCCTGACACAACAGAATGCGATGTCTCGTCGTACCAATGTTGGCATTTCAGGAGGAGGAAATCGTTCAACATTTAGGTTATCCCTAGGCTATAATAGTAATGAAACAACAACAAAGGGGAATGATTTTCAATCTACCACGATGCGACTCAGTTTAACTCAGAAGCTTACAGATAATATTACATTAATCTATAATGGAGGACTTTCATCTTTTAAAACAGATAAGTATAGTGGTTTTGCGACATATGCTTATAAACCGAATATCTCTCCTTATGATGAGAATGGTAATTATACACAAATGGATACATATGCCAATCCATTAGCTGATATTGAACAAAATACGAATAATTCAAAGAAATTTTATTCTAACAATAGTTTGAATTTAAAGGCAAAGATTTCTAAGAATTGGAGCGCTTCATCTCTATTGGGGATTGATTACACTCAAACCAAAAACTATACCTTTTATTCGAAAGAAAATGGTAGGGGGAGAAAAAAAAATGGCTTCATAAAAGAAAGTCGTCTGGAAGATTTCAATTGGGTTAATTACAATCAGATCGAGTATAATGGAAGCTATTTGCGTCATACTCTTACCGGTTCTATCGGGATGCAGCTGTCTAAAGACGATAGAAATGGTTTGACTGTTACGCAAGAGAACCTTATTACTGAGAAAATAACGATTCCTGGTACTGGATCAAGTGATGAAGATACGAAAGCAAGTGGTACTACTAGTCAATCCGCAAATTTATCCTATTATGGACGTTTAAACTATGACTTTGCAAAAAAATACTTCCTTTCTATAAGCTATCGAAGCGATGCTTCGTCCTATTTTGGTGGAGATAAAAAGCAAGAGAATTTTATGTCTTTAGGTGGTTCGTGGATTGTCTCCAAAGAGAATTTTTGGAGAGAAAACGAGATCATCAACTTTTTGAAGATAAAAACCTCTTATGGAAAGCTTGGAAATGCAAGAGTAGGTTCATATTCTGCGAATGGTATTTACAGCTACAACACTTCGTCTGATTATAATGGAAATCTAGTCGCAACTCCTAATACGCCTCCAAATCCCGATTTAGGATGGCAAAAGACTTATAAGTTTAACTTGGCACTGTCCATGAAGGTCTTTAAGAAGTTCGGGATAGATATTGATTACTATAATAATAAGACAAAAGATGGAATTATGTCTTTAAAAGTTGCTCCTGAGACAGGATGGACTTCTATTCCTGTCAATAGTGCTAATTTGACTAATTATGGGGTGGATATGACCTTAAAGGCAAATAATATTTCTTTAGGAAGTATTAAGTGGACATCTAATTTTAATATAGGATTAAATCGTAATCGCTTAGATGAATTAACCCAATATGAGGATCAACTTATTCAAGGCAATACAGGATTAATCGTCGGGGAATCAACCTCTATTATTATGGGAAGCAAATATGCAGGAGTAAATTCTCAAACTGGTGATCCGATGTGGTATTTAAAAGATGGTACTGCAACAGATGACTATAGCCTTATATCTGGTGACCCGACACAAAAAGTGATTATTGGACAAAGTAGCCCAGACTTTATTGGCGGTTTTTCGAATAGTTTTAGTTATAAAGGATTCAGTTTCAGTTTTATGTTAACCTACGAGTATGGTGCAGATAAAATGATGCCATATCCGTCAAGAGATATGATGAATCCCAAGACCTTCCATCTATATAATAAGAGTGTGAATATGGTGGATCGTTGGCAAAAGCCTGGTGATATTACTGATGTCCCACGATTGGATCAAAACATTTCTTTTAATGCTTATAGTGACCAATTTATGTATGATATGACCAATATTTCATTGCGTTCTATCTCTCTCAACTATCAGATTCCTAGTCGTTTTTGTGAGTCAATATATTTGAATAATGCATCTGTTGGAGTGAATGTTACAAATGTTTTTACATGGTATAAAGAAAAAACTCCAGAAGGTCGGAATGGTATTGAAGAGTATCGTTACCCATTTCCTCAGTCGAGAACTTTTGCTTTTCAATTAAATATAGGACTATAATTATAAGTGAGTTATGAAAACAATAAACTATAAACAGATTACGACTTGGATGGCTTCTGTAGTCCTATGCTTTTTAACTAGTTGTTCTAGTTTCTTAGATGTCGATGACGATACAAAGGTTTCAAACGATGAAATTTTTAGTACTATAGGAGGTGTGGCTGAAGCATTAAATGGAACCTACTATTTAATGGGAGATTTTTCTTACTATGGTTGTCAAATGATGGTGTTACCAGGAATAAAAGGTGGAAATTTGAATGTGAATGACTTAACAAATCAATCGCCATTTTCATTTAATTATATTCCTTCTTATGAGTTCTCTCATCAAGTGGCAGGAGATGATGACTACTCTAGTGATATATATGCCTCAATTTATGCTGTAATAAATGCTGCAAATAACATTATTAATAGCATTAATTCAGTAACAGATGGTACTGAAAAACAGAAGGTGCAAGCGTTAGCTGAAGCTAAGGCAATACGAGCTCTTGCTCATTTCGATTTAGCACGTCTTTTTGCACAACCTTATGGCTATACAGCTAATGCACAACATATTGGAATTGCATACTTAGAAAAGAACTTAAAGTATGACGAATATGCTTTAAGAGGTTTGCTATACGATAATTATGAATCTATCATTTGGGATCTTTTATATGCAGAGTCGAACCTAGGTACTCCCTTAAATTCTGATAATGCTAGGAACCTTAAGGGATATTTCTCAAAAGCTGCTGCTCAGGCTTTATTAGCAAGAATCTATTTGTATAAGCAAGATTGGAACAAGGCCATTGAATATGCAAATAAAGTGATAAACAGTGGAGCTTACATTTTGTTAGATCAAAACGAGGTACCTTCTTATTATGAGAATAATATGGAAACAAGAGAAGATATCTTTATAATGGACAATAATGGACGTAATATTGCTGCACCAGTTTCTGATAGAATTGGGATAAAAGATAATCGAACACAAATTTATTTAACTCCAAGTGAGGATATAAGACAGTTGTTCGATCAGAAAGATATTAGAGGTTCTTTGTTTGGCATTCAAATGGAAAAAACTCTTACTAAGAAGTGGGTAGAGTTTGCAGGTGATAAAGATCACTATACTCCAATTATTCGTTTAGCCGAATTATATCTTATACGAGCAGAAGCATCGATGAACTTACCATCTCCAAATGAAGTCCAAGCGCGATCAGATCTTGATCGAATAAAGCAGAGAGCTAACCCTGAAGCTTTACCCACCCAATTATCTGGAACTCTTTTGAAGGAAGATATTTTTAATGAGCGTCGACGAGAATTGTGCTTTGAGGGCCATCTCTTTTTTGATATTGTAAGGCAGGGACGTAATCTAAATAGAGTAGATTGTAATGCACTAAGGAATGTAAATATGTCTTATCCAAGCAATTTATTCATTCTTCCTATCCCTAAAGATGCAATGAATTATAATCCTTATATGATACAAAATCCCGGATATTAGAGTTCTCAGTATAACGTAATATAAAACCATTTAATTTTATTGATAATGAAGCTTAATCAATTTAAACTATTGTGGCTAGTTAGTGCCATAGTATTATTCTTTTCATGTAAAAAAGAGGAAGTGCAAATAATTCCTCAAATATCATTAGAAACAACAGAAACTACAATTGCTGAGAATGCAACATCTGCATTGGTAGTGACTGTTAAATCTAATATAACAGTTAATACTCCATTAGAAGTAAAACTTCAAGTATCAGGGACAGCAATTGCTGGTGTAAATTATCAAACATTACCAGAAAGTGTAGTGATTCCTGCAAATCAAAGTTCTGTTAAACTATTTGTTAACCCAATTAATGTGTCAACTATTGAGGCAAACAAAGTCGTTAAGATTGAAGTTGCCCCTTCTGCAATATATCAGATAGGCACACCTACTGCGGTAGAGATTACAATTGAGGACAATCAAACTCCTGCATCTGATGCTCCTGAGGTGTCTTTTGCAACGACTTCAGTTCTAACGAACCTATATTTAGAAGAAGAACATGTGATCTCAGTTGGTTTGAGCAAATCTTTGGCTAGTGATATCACTATTCCTTTTGAGATTTCAGGAACATTAGTGGAAGGTACTGATTATGTTGTGGAGGGAATAACTGCAAATCAGATTACTATTCCTGCAGGGAATGTCTCTGCAAATTTTACGGTGCATTTTAAGAACAATAGTGTTGTGGGGATGGATAAGTCCTCTGTTATTTCATTCGCAGCTCCTGTTGTAACAGATTATGCTATAAAGGCAAGTGACAATAAGTTAACTCTTAGAGCAGTAGATCCTCAGGTTGATTTTTCTTCATGGTTTAATGATGCCAACCAGTTTGATTATTTATATGCGAGTTGGAACACATCGGATACCAAGTATATAGTGGATGCGGACGCATATTTCTTAAAACGATATTATTACAATAGTTCAACTTCAGGTTGGTCTACTCTTTCTGGAGAGACCTATTTACATGTTTCTGGAAGAGATAGCAACCAATTTGAAGAGGTTGTGAATCAATTTAAGAAAGAGTTGGGAGGAAAAGGTATTGATATCCAAGAGCAGGAAAGGTATGAATATCAATGTGGCGATCTCTTAGGTCTAGCTAGATTCTTTTCGAATGAAGCAACTTATCAGAAGGCACCTTTCCGCTCTACTAAAGGATGGTTCCGTTTTGCGTCAAAAGATGCACGTAGCCCTGAAGGGGCTGTAATTATTCCACAGCAAACACTAAAAGTTTATACCTTAAAAGAGGGGGTAGATTGGAAAGCTAAAACAACTGTGGATCACAATGGATCAACGGAAAGTCATTATTTCTGGTATGAGGATTCTCGTAATACTGTCGGAAATATTGAAAATTCTACCAATGTAAATACTGTCTTAGTTGAGGTGGAAAGATCTGTTGGAACATATAATACTGCTACAAAAGAGATTATTGTAGATGTTAAATTCACCTGTGCGGATGCAGGATTAAATATTGATCCTAAGTATTATATTGAGAAAGATGGTGATACTTATACAATACGTATCAAGTATATAAACAGATATTAATTCTTTTTTATCTCATTACAAGGAGTTCTTCTCTTTGTAATGAGATGTTTAATTATTTTGCAACAATTAAAATATATGTTGAAAGTGCGATCTCTAATTCTATTTATGTTATTTATCCTTTCAGTAGAGGGGTATTCAACGACTCAAACACAAGAGCGTCAGAAAGAAGAAGTAAGCCGATCGTTTATGACCATAAAAAAGAATGGGGATAAACTATTATTAGAAGTGCCTAAGAAATTATTTGGTGTCCCAATTTTAATGGCATGTCGTGTAGAGAGTGTGAGTTCTAATCGTATGATTGCAGCTGGGCAGATGAGACACAATCCTATTGTTGTAAAATGGGATCTTAAAGATAAGATGCTCATTTTACAACAACAGGATGTAACGAATATGATTGATGTTGATGATCCGATATATCCGTCGTTTAAGCTCAATAGACAAGGAACAATCTTAGAATCATTTAGATATAAGACATACGATAGATCAACGGAGTGTTATGTTATTGATGTAACAAAATTTGTACATAATCCTCTACCAATAATTTCTCCTTTTGGAGGGAGAGCTGCCCCAGGGAGGTTAATCCCAACTTTAACAAGTACATTGGATATACGTAATTATGATCAGAATATTGAGTTGGTAACAGAGATGCACTTCTCAGGAAGAAAGGAACCTTTTAGTTGTCGTCTTCATCGCTCATTTTTACTGCTAGATAAAGATATGATGAGACCACGTTTATCTAGTGATAAAATCGGTTATTACGATGTGAAGAAAGAAGAGTTGTCTTCGGAGACATTGGGGGGACGTAATTTTGGATATATAAAACGCTGGAGAATCGAACCAAAGGGGGCGGATATCGAAGCTTATAAACAAGGTGAATTGGTGGTTCCAAAGAAGCAGATTGTGTTCTATGTTGATAGTGCATTTCCTGAGAAGTGGCGAAAATATATTAAACTTGGGATTGAAGACTGGCAAATTGCTTTCGAAAAAATTGGGTTTAAAGATGCGATTGTAGCTAAAGACTATCCAAAACATGTTGGTCCTTATGAAATGAGTGATATTACCAAATCATGCTTTAGATATGTTGTTTCAGACAAAGCAAATGCTATGGGGAATGCATGGGTTGATCCTAGATCTGGAGAGATTCTTCAGGGTAATATATTATGGTATCATGGCGTTTTTTCTAAACTATATAAATGGCGATTTGTGCAAACTGCTGCAAATGATCCTTCTATACGTTGTGACATGGAACATGTTGAAGAGAAAGTGATGGGAGATCTGATTCGCTATGCTGCAGCACATGAAATAGGACATGCTTTAGGACTAAAGCACAACTATCGTGCTTCTTTTGGTTATCCTGTCGATTCATTGCGTTCTCCGACTTTTACAGCTACTTATGGAACAGCTGCTTCTATCATGGATTATGCACGAAATAATTATGTGGCACAACCGAAAGATCACGGTGTTTCACTTACTCCTCCAATTTTAGGATTATATGATATTTTCTCTATTAAGTGGGGATATAAGCCTATATATGATGTAGCATCGACACAGGATGAAGTAGAGATACTATCTGATTGGATTACGGCACATGCCGAAGATGATATGTATCTTTTCAAGACCAAAAATGGGATGGGGGATGGATGTCTCGATCCCGCTGCACAGACTGAGGCATTAGGAGACGATATTGTGAAAGCATCAGAGTATGGTGTCAGTAACATTAAAGTGATTTTAGACAATTTATATGAATGGACGAATGCATCGAATCATTCACTGGATTACTTTCGTGAAATGTATGATGCCGTAATGAAGCAGTATGGACAGTATCTGAAGCATGCCACTACAATGATTGGTGGAGTGTATGAATTCCATGAAAGAACTCATCATTATCCAGAGTTATATCATCCCGTTAGTAAAGTGGATCAAAAGGCAGCGTTAGATTTTATAATGAATCAGTTATTGACTTATTACGAATGGAGTAATGATGAGAAGATTACGAATCATTTAGGTAACATGCATCGTGAGATTGTAAAGGGGCAAGAAAAGTGTTTGAAAGGGTTAGTTGATAGAGCTGTGTTGTATCGACTTTTTAGCTGTTCTCAGATGATGGATAAGCCTTTTTCTGTAGGAGAATATCTTGATCAAATAACAAATACTTTGTTTCAGTTGTCAAAGAAAGACGAACGAAAATTTTGGATTCAGAACCTTCAGGTGGTATATGTGAAGCAGCTTTTAAACGAGTTGAATGAGTATAAGTTGAAGCAAGGGGATCTTTTTGCAAATGTTGTTATTGCAGACATTCTATATGAGCTTTCTGACATAAAAAAAGATGTTATTAGGAAAGCTTCTAAGAGTAGTGGAAAACTAGAAAAACATTATTCGTTTTTATCTTTCTTACTAACGGAGATTTAGATTACACAAAAGAAACCTGTGTAAATAATTTAAAGTTGTATTCGTATACTTACTGAAGTAAATAAAGACTACTATGACCAAAAAAATAATACTATTCTTCTGTTTTATAAATATTACTTTTAATGCAATAGGAGATGAAGGAATGTGGATTCCTGCACAATTAAAGTCAGATGTTTTACAGAAGATGACTTCTATGGGGCTTCATCTTTCTGGAGAGCAGATATATCGTGTCGGAGAGAAAAGCCTTAATGATGCAATTGTTGGGCTTGGAACTAAGCGCAATCCTTTAGGTTTTTCAGCAACGGGATCGTTTATTGGAGATAGAGGTTTGGTTTTGACTAATCACCATTGTGCTGTATCTTACCTACAAAAACATAGTTCAATAACAAAAAACTATTTAAAGGAAGGATTTTATGCTAAAACACCAAATGAAGAGCTGCCAGCTGAAGGATTAACCCTTTCAAGACTGGTACGAATGGAGGATGTAACATCTAGAATTTTAAGTGGATGTGACACATTGTCTCACAATGCAATCCAGAAACTTATCCAAAAGAGAGGAAAAGAAATGGTTGCTCAAGCCAATGAAAATGGGAGGTATCGTTCAGTTATTAAACCATATTTTAGTGGAGCACAGTATTATTTAGAGGTATATCAAGTTTATTCAGACGTACGGATTGTCGCAATGCCTCCAGTGTCTATAGGTAAATTTGGAGGAGAAAAAGATAATTGGAATTGGCCAAGAAATTCTGCGGACTTCTGTATTTTAAGGGTGTATGGTGAGAATGAAAACAGTTCACAGAACTATTCAGTGAATAATCAACCAATTGTTTCTCCAAACTACATACATTTGTCAGAAGGAGGTGTTGACGAAGGTGATTTTACAATGGTTTATGGTTTTCCTGCAAATACAAAAAAGTTTTTAACGGCAAAAGCAATAGATCAATTAGTTCATATCACTAATCATCATGCTGTCGCTATACGTAAAGCGAAAGTCTCTGTTTTAGAAAAGAAAATGGCTGAGAAGAGTACGACATGGTTAAAATACCAAAGCTACTACAGTCAAATGTCAAATAAATTATTACGTTGGCAAGGTGAAATATATGGCATTGATCAATATGATCTAGTTGCTATGAAGAGAGATTTTGAAGATCGCTATGAGAAATGGGTAAATGCATCTGAAATCAGAAAGAGCAAATATGGCAAAGTACTTCCGAGTATTCGTTACTATTGTGGTCAATTAGATAGCTTGGAGAAAGTGAATACTTATGTTATGGAAGCAGGTATTGGGAGTGCTAACCTTATTTCATTTGTTGCTAAATTTGATATGCTTAATGCCATTTGTTCAAGAAAGAGCGTGAATCAAAAAAGGTTAGATAAAGAACTAGTTAGATTAAAAAAAATAGTTGCTGATTTCTATGATTCTTATGAATTAGAGGTAGAAAAAGAACTTTTATCTTCTAGTTTGATTCTTTTTAGCCAGAATGTAGGGGTTGATAATAAACCACTATCATTAGTGAAGGCGGAGGCTGAGTATAAAGGGCAAATCAACAAATATGTGAAACACTTGATGAAGAAATCATTGTTCACTAATGAAAAGAAGATTAATAATTTCATTAAGCATTATCAAAAGGAGGATGTGGAGAAACTGCAAAAAGATCCTTTGTTTGATTTAAGTATCAACTTTTATCTTCTGAATAGAGACAAAGTTTATGGACAGAGGGTAAAGATAAGACGTAAATACGGGAAGTATCATAGGCTATATGTTCAATCGATAAAGGAAATGTTTCAAAATAAACCTCTTGCACCTGATGCTAACCGAAGTTTAAGAATTGCCTTTGGAAAAGTAAAAGGATACAACCTGCATCATGTTGCCTATGACTACAAGAGCACTATTAGAACTCTCTTTGATAAATATAAATCGGATTCATTAAACTATTCTTTACCAGATACATTCGTGGAAAATATTTCAAGCAATGATTACGACATTCCTACATGCTTTATTACTGATGTACACACAACTGGAGGAAATTCAGGAAGTCCAGTACTAAATTCTAATGGAGAATTAGTCGGGTTAAACTTTGATAGAGTTAAAACTGGTGTTGTGTCTGACTATCAATATTTACCAGAGCTAAGTCGTCAGATCTCTGTGGATGTTAGATATATTCGCTATGTATTAAAGAGCTATCTAAATGCTGAGCCACTTCTAGAAGAATGGAAGTGATTCTATAATCCCATCATCGATAAATATATGAGCCACATAAGCTATTTAGTTTATGTGGTTTTTTGTAATTGGTTGATATATAGTAAAATTGAACTTTATTAATGAAGTCCTGTTTCATAGGTAGAGTGCAGGCCTCTTTCTCTAATTGGGTGATGAGGTGTCACCAATGTGGGTACATGTGATTAAAAGTTTAATAAAAATCATGCTTATGAAACGTTTTCTTATTACAACTGTTATTGCCATTTTCTTTGTGAACTTAAGTTTTGGACAGGTTGATAAATGGTCTGATCCGAAATTAAATCCTGATAATTTCACTTTGCTTGATGGATTCAAGAAAAAGAAGATGGAAAAGATGCTTAAAGAGGGTAAAAATGATGAAGTGAAAAAGAAGCAAGAAGAGGCAAAGAATAAGAAAGTTTATTCTGTTTTTCTTCCTGTAGTAGCGTATAATCCTTTTACGAGTCTAATTCTTGGTGTTGGAGGAAATTTGTCTACTAAGTTTGGGGATTCATCTACGACAAGATTTTCGAATTTTGTTCCGTCTTATACCTATACATTGAATAATCAACAGACTTTCCGTCTTAACTCAAATTTATATACCAATAATAATGATTATTACATTTTTAGTTCCTTGATGTGGGCGATGGCTCCACAAAGTACTTATGGTGTTGGAGGTGATAACCCTGAAGATTGGAAAACAATTGTAGAGCCAAAGACATTTAAAGTTGTTTTAAGAGCTTATAAGAAGATTAAAGAGAATATATATATTGGAGTAAACTATTCATTAGATTGGAAATATCAAATTGAAGATGAAGATGCGGTGGATATTCAGAATATTATATCTAGCAGCCCTGATGCAACGACAGCTAGTGATGCAATCGACAAAGAGTTTAATGATGGATTAGATGAGTTCTGGGTAACTGAGGGAATTAATTATTCTGGTTTTGAAGCAGAATACGATCCGTCAAATGCAGTTGCACTTCAGCAGAAGTATTATTATACTCCTTTTGGAGATTATAACTATGGAACGGGTGATCATTCGGTTGCTTCTGGTATTGGAGTGAATTTTTTACTTGATTCAAGAGATAATGTAAACTCTACATATGAAGGAGCTTATGTCAATGTAGCATATACCTATTATGGTGAGTGGTTAGGTAGTACAAGTGATTTTCAGAGTCTATTAATTGATGCAAGGTATCATATCCCGTTATGTGAAAATAAGCGTCAGGTTTTAGCTTTTTGGGGGATGGCAAATTTAACGTTTGGAGATACTCCATATTTTAGCTTGCCACGTATTGGAGGTGATGATTGGTATACATCAGGTCGTGGTTATACTGCAGGCCGATATCTTGGAGAAAAACTGTTGTACGCTGAAGCTGAATACCGAATTAATGTAAAGAAATGGTTTGGTTTAACTGGTTTTATCAATGCTCACTCTGTAACAGAAGACAATGATAAATTTGAATATGTGAATGTAGCTGGTGGTATTGGTTTTAGGGCTCGTATTCTAAAATCTAGAACAGATATCAATGCAGACTTTGGTTATGGTAAAGAAGGGTCTCATGGGGTTTACCTACGTTTTACTCAAGCATTCTAAAGTATTTATATTTAAATTTTAAACGTTATGAAAAAGCGATTAAATATTGCATTACTTATTTCAATTTGTATCGTATTTCTCTCTTCTTGTGGTGGTAAAATGAAGAAGAATTCAGATAAAACTGTGGATGTAGATGATGCTATTGAGGTGTATGACTATACCTATCCTCTAGTAATTATGGGGCTTAGTCAAGATTTAATGTTAGATAACCCTTTACGACCAAAACAGAAACCAAACTGTTTGATCAAATTTAAACAACTAGCACAACCGAAGAATAAAGCTGTTGTATTGGGTAACCGTAATACGTTGTATACTGTTGGATGGATAGACCTTAGTAAAGGTCCTGTGATCTTTACTTTTCCTGATATGGGTGAACGTTATTTTGTTATGCCTCTTATTGATGCTTGGACGAATACATTCAAAAGTATTGGATCAAGAACAACAGGTCAAGGTCCAAAGAAGTATTTTCTTGTTAATGATTCGTTTAAAGGGGATACCCCAAGTGGCTTTGAGAAGATTGTATGTCCTACCAATATGGTTTGGATAACTGGGCGTATTCAGGCAGACAACGATGATGATGCAAAAAAAGCAGCAATGTTACAAGATAAATATGTTGTTATGACATATCAAGAGTATAATGGTGGTGAAAATCCATTTAAAACTTGGAAAGCACAATACTCAGCGTTAAAGGTTCGTAAGCCTGTTCCATATACTCTTAAGATGAGTGCAAAAGAGTACTACGATCTATTTCTGAAAATGTTTGCTAATAATCAAACTTTTTCATTTGATACAGAGATGGTTAAGTTGCTTGGTAAATTTGGTGTTGAACGAGGTAAAACATTATCGTTTGATCAACTATCTTCTACATCAAAAAAAGTTCTTACTGATGGCCTCGTTGCTCAACAAAAGATATATTTAGAAGCTTTCTACAAAGGGTCATCTCAAAAGAAGCCATGGATATTTGATACAACAGAGATGGGAGTATGGGGTGATAATTATAAAAAAAGAGCTTATTGGGCAATGTGGGGATTAGGAGCAAATTTAGTTGAAGATGCTGTGTATGGTGTAACCCAACTAGACTCTGATATGAAATCATTAGATGGCGGAAAGGTATATGTTATTCATTTTGATAAAGGTGGTGAACCTGACGTTGGAGCTTTTTGGTCAATTACAACATATAATATAGAAGGATATTTGGAGAAAAATAGTGAAAATAGATATGCTTCGGGTAGCAATATGCCATTAAAATATAATAAAGATGGTAGTTTAGATCTATATATGTCATTCAAGAAGCCCAAAGGGGTAGCAGAATATAATTGGATTCCTGCACCACAAAAAGAGTTTAAGATTTTGTTTAGGATGTATTGGCCAAAAGAGTCAGTATTAGACGGTACATGGAAATTGCCATCAGTGGTACAAAAATAAATTATATTTAGGGTAGGAGATTATTCCTACCCTAATTTACTATTTTTTTACTTCAATTTGTTTCTCTACAAGTAGTTTGCCATTTAAATCGAAAGCGGCTAAATGGTAAGTTCCTTCTAATATCTCTTCAGAAGGGTCGAAGAACCATCCTAGAAATATCGCACTGTCATTGTAGCCATTTTGGTTCCATCCAGACTGAATCATTTCAACAACTCCATCCTTGTTTCTAGCTGGGTGTGTTATGGTTACCCTGTGTTCGCACACTTTTCCCATTTTTGCAGGGTGTAGTGACGTGAATCTGAGTCCCATGTAACTGTTATGTGTAGCTTTAATGGTTGTGGTTTGTTTAATACAAACAGGGGCATTTGCTTCTCGTGTTACATTTTCTTTTCTATCAACAACTTTCTCCTCCTTACACATTTTATATGTGCCGTAGTCAATGATATGGTAAAGAGCGAGATCTGCTTCATTAATCTTATAGGCATTAATGAGACTCTTCGCAGCTCGTTTTATCTTCAATGACGGATGATTTTGTAATTCACATAGAAGTGCATGATGTTTGGGCATATAAGACAAACATTTTAGTGCATATATGGTATTGTCAATATTACATTCTTTAATCCAATTGCTACAGTCATGTTTTTCAGCTAATGCTACTAGGCCTGGCCTATTCATGGAAAATACGTTAAACCTAAATTGCATCTTCGGATTCATATCATTCTCATACATGATAGATGAGATTTTCTTTCGTCCTTCTGTTTGATTACAACGGTATAACTCATCTACATCTTCCATGTGAAGTGTACAGATGATATTTAATATCTGTTCTTGAATTTTAGGACTAAGGTGAAGAAAAGTATTTGCTAAAGAGAATTCAGAGTAATTTGTAATACCACAGTATAAACCATTATTCCAAAAAGAAAAATCTAGTAGTTTTTCAATAAAAGAGAACGGTTTATTCTCGAAAAAATAAGCATCAATGAAGCTCATAATTGTATTATTAAAGTCTAATCCTTCGTATGCTGTTATTGCCTGTAGGTGTTGTTCATTACATGGGGCAACATATAGTACAGTAAGAGAACTAACCACAAAAGATTCTCCTCTTTTAACAGCTTCAGCAAGATAATTGAGTACATCAGCATTATAGAGTGATCTTCCTTTATTCTCTCTTAGTACAATTGCTGTTTGGACCCATCCTGATTTGTGTGTATAATACTGCCTCTTTAGGGATTCATATTGCTGATCTGTTAATTCAGAAGTTTGAATTTCATTAAGGCTTGATATAAAATTAGGATCTCCAGTATAATATTTTTGAATGCTATTCTCGATACCAAATTTATTTAAGTAGCTTTCGTAGTACTTTTCTGGGCCACAGATGGTATCGTAAAGATCTCTCTTTATTTTTTCTATTGCTAATGAGTCTAGTTTATTTTGATAAGGTGCTTTTATTCCAAATACCTCCATTGCACGAAATACAAACGATGAATGACTATTTCGTTCAATATATTTTCGGATACCATTGTTTAAATTAACCTTCAAATTGGTTAGGTGATTAGCTACTAAACCAATTGGATTGCTCGGTTCTGTGATGTCATCTAAGGAATCAATGTGTAGCCTGATCAATTGAATATATTGTTGTACATATTTGGGCTCTTTGTCTAATGATTTAATATCAAGATCCCTATCCACCAATTGTTTGTGTAAAGACTCTAATTGATATGCCCAATAAGCTTCATCTGTCAACCCCATTGTTTTCATGGAGTCCACTGCTTGAATATAGGATTCAAACTGCTCTGGTTTTTTTAATGAAGGGTTTAAGGTTTCAATAATACCTGCAGTTCGCAATGGGGCAATCTGAAAGGATAATTTCAACCAACGTTTCATAAATTCTTTATGAGGAGCACTCTTTATTTGTTGGGTCAGCCAAGCCGTGACAATCAAAGGTGCAACTTCTTCCTTAAAAGAGTATAGGTCGTAATTTCGTTGATCTTCAGCGATATCTATTCGATCATCATATTTTAGCTTTGTTTTTAAAATATATAGACAATGCTTGAAGTTTGCATCAGCGTCTAAGATATGTTCTGTATTCAAGAAGTTGAGTACCTTCTTCCACATCAAAATATCTTCTAGTATGACAGCTTGTCTCCCTTTTTTAAGTTGATCATCGAAAACCTTTTCAGCACTATACTGCTCAATCTCATAAGATGACGGGAATTGAGTTTCACTATATATCTCTTCTATGAGTATTCTTTTCAAATGCTCTTCAGTAAATTTATAGGATGCATTTGTAAGCTTGTCTTTCACTTTGCGTTCTTGATCAAAATACATTATTGCTAATGCAACTACCGTTAAGGCTATCTTTGATACATCTTTTTGACTTCTTCTACTAGATGCTCGGTCTCTTAGTTCGCTATCATTATAATAATCTAGAATAATGGTTGAAGCTTCTTCTCTATTCTCTTGAATGATAGAGTGAAGTCTATTAAGAACTTTTAAGTTGTTAGAGTTACTTCCATGTTTGCAATCAAGTGACCCAATTAGGTGAGGTAATTCATTGGTCCAATGTTGTGGGTAACGAATTATAATTTGATGACGATTCATTACCTTGATAGTACGAGAAAAGTAATATCTAAGATCATCGCTAACTATTGGGTAGCCTAAACTTCTATGAATTACATCATATATACGAGTGATTTCATTTAATAATTCTGTCTCAGTATGATCTCCTTCTTTTCTAGCTTTGTAATACTCCCTAAAAAAGCTGCTTAATTCGTCTTGTATAGGTGTTTTGTAGCTACAAGCTTCTTTAAATTCTTCATAATAAAGAGCCTTTGTCTCTTTTGCCTTTTTAACGATATCAATGGATTCTATTGTCTCAAGTATTTCTTTGTGTTGTCCTTCTTGTACGTAAGACCAAAGTCGTGCACCATTAGGATAAATCTTAAGAAATAGATCATGCCATTTTTTTACTCCTTCCTCTTCGGATTCTTCTTCTGTTGGGTTTACAGAGTCTAGCTCAACCTCTTTCTTTGTAGTGAAAAGGGTGGTGATCTTCTGCTTTAGTACTTTTTCTATATATAAGGTACTGTCTTCAATTTCTTTCTCTGCAGAGGAATCAATAAATGTTTGAATCAGCCACTGATCTAAATCAAAATCATCATCCCATACATCATAAGGAGAGGTTGGGTACATAATCTCAATAATGATCTGTTTTATTGGATTATAACGATTCTGATTTTCATCATCTATAAGAATAGCCATGTCCTTATATCTTGATATCAGTGTGTTTCTAAAGCTATAGAATGCACTATTATCTTTTCTGAAATGATTAATGAGATCAAAATTGGTCTCTCCAACATATTCCTCTCCACCCCCATCCCAGGTTGTAAACCCAAGCATCTCTTCTCTTGCTAGGTTGTTGTCACAATAACAAAATGCTTTAATTGTATCTTCTGTTATTCCAATTGGTTCACTCCACATGCGAAGATAACCAATAGGTTCATACATATGTTCTGTATCCCAATTAGATATCAAAAAGCTTGCTAGTAGGTATCCATATTCTGGGTATTTGGTTGCTGTAAGGTAAAGAGGTTCAATTCCAAAAGGCATTTCACATGTAAGCCACATTCGGGATGAATCATTCCTGTCTCTAGCATATTGAACCATTGCTCTACAGGACGAGATAATGGACTCTTTCAGTCCAGGGATCTCCACAGCAATTTGATAGAATTGATGCTCTCCAGTGTGACATTGTTTATTTTCAGTGAGTCCTTGGATAAAATCTTTGTGATAAATCTTAAGTTCATCTGATAGGAGATTAAGATCGAGCGTGAAATGCGCCACACAATAGTCATCTTCGAATGCTTCACCAGTAGCAATCAATCGTGTATACTTATCTAAGGCCTGTTTCATACTCTCAACATCCCATGGAGTATATTTTAGATCAAATTTAGTACTTGCTTCTTCGTATCTCATTGTTTAAGTCAATCAATAATATATGTTCCGAGTTAAATAATTACCTGTATGGAATACGGATAGACAATGACTAGTTTTGCTTTTTTTGGGACATTAAAGATATATTTCTTTTTCTTAAATAGAATGTATGAATAGCAATAAATTTTCTGTTGGTAATTATTTTATTGTGCAACTTTCAATCTGATATATTTACTTGTGAAATTGAATAATGAAACAGATGTTTAGTTCTTGATTGTAATGTTTAGGGTATTTCGTTCTACTTTAGTGGATTAAAAGGAGTGGTGAAACAACAAAGCACTCTTTCAAACATGGAAAGAGTGCTTTGTTGTTATATCTTATTGGAATTAATTCCAACATTGTGTTTCATTGTCAAGACCAACATCCTTAGCCTTAAATACAGGATTCTTGCCTTTTTTTCTCTGTTGAGTATAGTTTTTTAATACTCTAATTGCAATAGGTGCTAATTGGATTATCGCAAATAAGTTAAGAAGTGCCATAAATACCATAAATATATCGGCAAGATTCCAAACTAATGAAGAGCTTGCTAGTGCACCAAAAATAACCATCCCTAAAACTAGAACTCTATATAGTTGAAGGTATTTTTTCTTTTCGGTGATAAATTTGATATTTGACTCACCGTAGTAGTAATTACCAATAATAGAGCTGAAAGCAAAAAGGAAAATACATACCGCGATAAAGATACTACCCCATGGTCCCACCATTGTAATCATAGCTTCTTGTGTTAACTGAATACCATCATTGCTACTTGATGTATGAACCCCTGAGATAAGAATCATAAAAGCCGTAGAGCTACAAATAACTAAAGTATCCGTGAATACACCTAATGCTTGAATTAGGCCTTGTTTTGCTGGATGACTAACGGTTGCAGCCGCCGCTGCATTAGGAGCAGATCCCATACCTGCCTCATTTGAGAATAGTCCTCTTTTGATTCCTTGAGTGACTGCTGCACCTAGAGCTCCTGCAGCAGCTTGGTTAATACCAAATGCGCCATCTAGAATTGTCTTGAAGAGGTGTGGTATTAATGAGATGTTTGTAATAATGATATATAGTGCAACCATTATATAAGAGATAGCCATGATAGGCACAATCGCATTCGTTGCTTTCGCAATTCTTTTCACACCACCGAAAATAATTGCCCCCGTTAGAATTACAAGTATAATCCCCATTATCTCGGGATTTGTTGAAAAAGATTTATTAAAAGCAGCTGAAATAGTATCTGATTGTACTGCATTAAAAACAAATCCATAGCAGATGGTGATAAGGATGGCAAATGCAATTCCAAGTTTTCTATTCTTTAGAGCTTGCTCCATATAGTAAGCTGGCCCTCCTTTAAATGCGCCTGCTTCTTTATCTTCAACTTTATAGACCTGTGCTAAGGTGCTTTCAATAAATGCTGAAGCCGATCCTAACAGTGCGATTAACCACATCCAAAAAACAGCCCCTGGTCCCCCTGCAGCTACTGCTAATGCTACTCCTGCTAGATTACCTGTTCCTACGCGACTAGCCAAACTAATTGTAAATGCTTGGAAAGACGAAATTCCCCCTTTTTCGTTATTCCCTTCTGTTAGCAATCTAAACATTTCACGAAAGTTCGTAAACTGAACAAACTTTGTTTTAAATGTGAAATATAACCCCGCAAGTAGTAGTACTGGAATTAATAGGTACAATGTAATAAAGCCATCAAATTGGCTGATCATTTTTTCAATTGTGTCAAACATATAGTATAGAGATTAATAATTGTTGCAATTTTCACTTATTTCCCAACCGACAAATATATAAAATGAAAGTAAAAAACCATAAATGGGTTGGTGTTGTGCCTTTCTTTGCGGTGCTAGAGTGATAAACTGTTAATAAGAAATCAATTTTAACGTTGATTCTATATTTTAACGCTGATGATCATGTTCTAGTTTGTTGCTAGTTGATAATTAGTTGATTATGTCTGTTTGGGTTTTGTGTTGACCCTAAATTATCTATCTTGATTTGATATGTGAGAAAGTTATTCTTTATAAGTTAAAATGGAATTATTTATATTCAATTAATATAGTGCTGTGTTTAAATAATTGATATCGGAGGGGTATGGGATACAGGTCTAAATCTAATGTTAATTTGATATATGTGTGTCATTGTAAACAATAGAGAGAGCGTCGGATTGATATCCAATTAAGAGAGCCAAGAATAAGAGTTCGAATAGCATGAAGAGCTAATATTTTGTAGATTCTATTTTATCTACATGAGGAAAAAAGGAACTACGTTCTCTTTTTTTGATATTATTAATGCTATTAAATCGTGGTGTTTTTGATTTTCTCGAATCACAATAATTGCTTGACTATAAGTCTGCCTAGTATTATAAGAATAGCATAATTGCAGAGATAAATGTTACAACAAGAATAAATGTTCTGTATACTTTCTCTGGGATGAATTTAATAATATATTTCCCGGTAAAACCACCTATCAAGAGGAATGGAAGCAATACAAAGTTTAATTTTAGTGTATCCCAAGATAAAGTATGCCAGTAAAATACATGGAGTGGGATTTTGAGAGTATTTAATGTGAGATAGAAGCATGCTCCTGTAAATACAAAAGTTCTTTTGGGAAGCTTTAGCGTAATTAGGTAGAGGTTGAAAATAGGACCAGCGGCATTGCCTATCATTGTTGCAAAACCTCCTGCAATCCCAACTGCATAAGAAAAGATCCCTTTGTTGAGCTCTAATTTACTTTGTGGTCGAAGCTCTTTCCATAAAACAAGACATAGACAAACTAATACAGCAATCCCCATGGTATATTTAAACTGGATGTCATTAATATGGTTGCCAAAAATTGCTGCTAGAATGATTCCTAGTATAGCCCAAGGGAAGAAGTTCTTAATATAGTGCCAAGGGACTTTTTGTCGGTATGAAATGATTGCAAATAGATCTCCAAAGATGAGAAATGGCATTAAGATTGCCACTGAGACTTTGGCTCCATAAAGAAATGCTAGAATTGGAATGGTGACCATTGCAAATCCTTTCAATCCACTTTTGCTTAAACCTGTGATAAAAGCACATAAAGCCGTAAGTGCCCATATAGTCCACGATGTGTTAAGAGGGTTCAATATATTTTCCATGTGTGTGCAAAAGAACATAAAATAATATGTATTGCAAAAAATAGGTTCTAATTTCAATGAATTAGAACCTATTTTATCTACTAAAGATCTTGTTTCTTTAAGGTGTAGAGTCGGTTAGAGTATAGATACCAAGGTAAGAGGGCATATGCTAGACCATCTTTTTCCATTTCTGTATCAGAATCTATCAGTTCTAGTTTATTCTCTTTATAAAGATATGTCTTTGCTGGTAGGTTTGGTTGATGTATTACAACTTTATTACCAGTACGATAGGCATGGTTTTGTCCAAATTGCATGATTGCACGACCTTTATCTTTAGGTAGAGTCGTCAAGTCATTGCCAATCATTGGATGATTACTTTCAATTCCTGCGAGTGATAGAACCGTTGGAACAATATCTACTTGACTCGAAAGAGTGTTTAAACGTTCTTTTGGAACATCAGGCCCTAGTATAAGTGCTGGAATATGGAATTTATGAACAGGAACAATAGCATCTCCATACGTTCTTGTATTATGGTCTGCAATGATCACAAAAATAGTGTTCTTAAAATATTCTTCCTTTTTTGCCATTTCAAAGAATTGACCTATAGCATGATCTGCATATTTCATTGCATTATGAACGGTTGCAGGATTCTCTTTGTCGTAAAGCTCAATGCTATTTTCAGGATATTCGAATGGTGCGTGATTAGAAGTACTAAGCATAAGTGCAAAGAATGGCTTATCCCCCTTTTGTTTAAATACTTCATTTGCTTTGATGACAAGATCTTCATCACAAACTCCCCACGCTCCTTTAAAAATAGGATTCTTAAAAGTAGGTTCGTCATATACATTCTGGATGCCATTCCCTTTAAAGAATGTTTTCATGTCATCAAAATTACTCATTCCACCATATACGAAGTTCGTATCGTAGCCTAAGCTTTGAAGTAGAGCGGCAACAGTAAAGAAGTTATTTGTTGATTTACCTAGTTTAACCACACTTCTTCCAGGAGTTGGTAAAAATCCAGCGACAGTACCTTCAATTCCTCTAACGGTACGAGTACCTGTTGAATATAAATTTGTCAATAACATTCCATCCTTACTTAAGCGATCAATATTAGGTGTTAGAGGTAGCCCTCCTAGACATCCAACATATTCTGCTCCAAGACTCTCTTGTAAGAAAATAACAACGTTCTTAGGCTTATTTGACTTTATCGAAGGGGTTTGTTTATGAAAAAATGGAATTTCACTATTAACCTCTTTGTCCCAATGTGCCTGACTAGTTCTTTCAATTCTTTTTATTACTTCAGCAATAGGCATTTGACCATATCTTCTAGAAGGATCTTTTTCATCTTTCATCTTTAAGTAGGCACAAAAAACAGAGAAAGTTGAATTAAGACTCAACTCGTTTGCCATTTTACTGACGTTACTAAAATATGCGGTACTAATATTGGCAGGGCGAGGAGAGAAGCTAGACCTTGCTCCTATAAACACTAGACCAGCCATCAAAGGGAAAGCAATAATACTTTTTTTGATAGTAAACTGGGTGTAGTTATTAATAACACTACTAAATATTTTTCTAGATAGAATGGCAACAACAGTCGTAAATATTATCGTGAAAAGTACACTCCATGGATTGTTACCTAGAACCGTTTGAGATACCTCTTTCATATGGTCAAGGTATTCAATGAAGATTCTGTCAGGGCGTAAATCGTACTGTTCAATAAAAGCATATGTTGACATCTCCATCATAAAAACAATAGTCACAAAGAGCGTGAAATACAGTGTCCAGATGGTCTTCACTTTAAGTATAAACCTCTTTGGAACGAAGGTGAATACGAGTAGAGGTATTAGAGAGAAATAAGATATTGGAATTAAGTCAATTCGTAGACCTAATATAAATATTTTCCATAATTCAGGTTCCATTGAAATTCGATCCCAATAGATTATCATATATGCTAACCTAAATAGTGTCGTAATGACCAAGGTTAAAAAGCCCATTGTCAAAATTGGTGCTAGTGATTTTGACTTTAAAAGGATCTTTTCGATACGTTTAAACATGGTGTTTGCTTGTTTGTTAAATTTGATATGTAAAGATCATTATAATTTTTAAAAAAATATGACAACAATACTCTAAATTATAGTGCACAGTTAGGTTAAATGTTATGTTGTGTTAAAATTAATCAGAAGGGTTTCTTAATTTGATTAAATGTAATATTTTTGACTGAACGTTTGGTCAAAATAAAAATAATGCCAAGAACAGAAGAACAGAATAAGACAATAAGAGTCGAGAGAAAGCAGCAGATAATGGATGCTGCAATGAGGTTATTTTCAGAAAAGAATCCTACTGAAGTCTCAATTGCAACTATTGCAAAAGAGGCCGGTGTTTCGAAAGGTCTTATGTACTCATATTTTAAGAGCAAGGATGAATTAGAGTTGTCTATTATGAATAGTACGATTGATGAGATAATGGAGATCTTTCTTGTATCAAATAAAGTGATTGAAGGACCTGATGATTTTACAAATCGCATTAATCGACTGTTCGATCATGTGATAAATAATGTCGCTACTTGGAAAATTTATACTCAGTTGATTTTGCAATCTAAGATGAAAGAATTCTTAATGTCTCCAAAAATACAAGATGTGATGGGGTGGTATCAGGAGCAGCTTTTTAATTATTTGCAAAAACAGGGGTTTGAAGATCCAGCAAAAGAAATAATTATTGTTGGAGCCTTGATAGATGGGATAAGTATTCAATATGTTTCGGCCCCAGAATTTATAGATATAAATATAGTACGTAATCATATATTAGATGTGTATGCAAAGAAATGTTAAATCAGTATTGCTGTTTTTAATAATAGCAATAGGATGTATGAAGGCTTCTGCACAAGATGCCCAAGCGATTGTCAAAAAATCTTATGATTTGATGAGAGGGACTTCCAGTTATAGTGAGGCAACGATGGCTATTATTCGTCCAAGATACACTAGAACACTTCAGTTTAAATCATGGTCAAAAGGAACTGACTATTCGTTGGTTTATGTAATGTCACCAGCCAAAGATAAAGGGCAAGTATCTTTGAAAAGAGATAATGAAATGTGGAATTGGATGCCGTCAATTAGGCGGATGATCAAGATTCCACCAAGTATGATGAATCAGTCATGGATGGGGTCAGATCTAACAAATGATGATATCGTTAAGGAGTCGTCTATTGTGGATGATTATGATCATAAAATTCTAGGTGAAGAGAGTGTTGGAGGCGAAGATTGTTGGGAAATAGAGTTGGTGCCACATGAGGATGCAGCTGTCGTTTGGGGTAAAATTGTTTCAATGATTAGTAAAAAGAATGGATATACGCTTCAAAATAAGTATTATGATGAAGATGAGGAGTTAGTAAATACTGAGAGCATGTCGAAGGTGAAAAAAGTTGGAGACAGAACAATTCCTACCTTTTACGAAGTGATTCCTGCGGATAAGCCTGGTCAAAAGACCACCATGAGTATGGATATAATCCGATTTGGTGAGAAATTAAATGATAATTTCTTTAGTATTCAAAATGCCAAAAGAGTTAGGTAATTATGAGCAATGAAATAAGAATTGCATGGCGAAATCTTTGGCGTAATAAACGTCGAACATGGACCATGATTTCATCGATGTTCTTCGGAGTATTGATCTGTAGCTTTATGACAGGAATGCAGGAAGGAATGTACTCCTCTATGATTAATAATACTGTGGATAAATATCTTGGTTATTATCAAATACAAGAGGAGCATTATTGGGAAGACAAGACCATTAATAATTCGATGCCTTTTGATAATCAACTGCTTCAACGTTGGTCTGTGTCAGGAACAACCTTTGTTCCGAAATTAGATACATATGCTCTAGTGGCATTTGAAGAAAAGTCTAGACCAGTCTTGGTGAAAGGGATAGATGTGATGAAAGAGATTCAGATGAGTCATTTTGATGCCCAACTGAAAGAAGGCGAGATGCTTAATGCTAAAGATCAATCTGTGATTATTGGATATGCACTTGCAAAGTATTTACATGTTTCTTTGGGAGATTCACTGGTTTTTTTAGGACAAGGATACCATGGGCAATCTGCTGCTGCACTCCTTCCAATAAAGGGAATTGTTAAAGACCCAATTCCTTCTGTAGACAAACGGTTGGTATATATGCCTATGGCTACAGCTCAAGAGTTTTTAAGTGTTACAAATCGAGTTTCATCAGTTGCGGTATTAAAGAAAGATAGCGTTGATGGTGTTCTTCTAAAGGATGAATTACGATCTAAAATTCCAAACTCACTTGTTGTGAAAAAATGGGATGAATTACAGCCTGAACTAATTCAACAAATTGAAGGTGATCGTGTTGGTGGTGATGTATTTAAAATTATTCTTTTTATTGTAATTGGTTTTGGTCTTTTAGGTACAGTAACTATGATGGTTGCGGAAAGAAAACGTGAACTAGGCATTATGCTTGCTGTTGGTATGGCGAGAAAGAAACTTGCTCGTATATTAATATATGAAAGTTTTATAATGACATTCATTGGAGTCTCAATAGGTACTTTCACTTCGTATATTATCCTCTCTTATTTTGTGCAAAATCCAATTCCACTTACTGGTGACATGCGTGTTATGCTATTAGAAATGGGATGGGAACCTGTAATGAATTTTTCTAATGATATCTTGATGTTAGTAAAGCAAGGAGTTGTTCTTGTTGTAATGATGGTATTTATTTCAATATATCCATGGATTAGTGTAATGAGATTGAAAGAACATTTGGCTGTACGTGAATAATAAGCAAGGAATGATGAAAAAAAAGATTTCACAATTAATATCTATTTCGTGGCGCAATATCTGGCGAAATAAGGTTCGTAGTGGAGTGGTAATTGCGGCAGTAGCTATTGGAATGTTTGCTGCAATATATGCATCAGCATTAGCCACAGGAATGATAAAAGATAAGGTTAAAGAAGGGATTGAAGTAGAAACTTCTTTTATTCAAATTCATGCACAGCAGTTTCGTGAAGATTTAGACCCGAGCTTGACCATGCATTGGAGTGATCAACGTCAAAAGCGTCTCTTTGATATTGATGGAGTGGACGGTGTGTCTCCTAGATATAAGATGACAGCTATGGCCTCTACAGCGGAGACTGGAAGAGGGGTTGAGATGTTGGCTGTTGATCCTGTCATGGAGTCTAATACTACCACGATTGCTTCTATGGTGTCAGATGGAACATGGCTTGATGGAAGTAAAAAAAGAAACAGAATTGTTATTGGAAAGAAATTGGCTGAGAAATTGAAGGTGAGACTAAAGTCAAAGGTGATTCTCTCTTTTCAAAACCAGAAAGGAGATATCGTTGGAGCTGCATTTCGTGTTGTAGGTATCTACAATACAACAGATAGTCGTTTCGAAGAACAATTTGTATATGTTAAGGATCTCGATATTCGACGGATTGCCTCATTAGATGCTAATAATATTCATGAGGTAGCAATTCATATTAACAATCCAGAGAAACTAGATGAAATTTCTTCTGTCGTGACCCAACTTTTTGCAAAAGAGGAGGTTTTAACTTGGAAGAAGATATCTCCTGAATTAGGGTATTCGATGGAAGTGTCATCGTTTTACATGCTCATTTTTGTTATTGTCGTATTAATCTCTTTGGGATTTGGAATCGTTAATACTATGATGATGGTTGTACTAGAACGCGTTCGTGAGTTTGGAATATTGATGGCTATCGGAATGCAGAGAGCAAAAATATTTTGGATGGTCATCTTAGAATCCGTATGGCTCTGTATTATTGGAGGTGTTACAGGAATCGTTTTATCTCTAGTTGCAATTTTAGCTTCGCAAGATGGTATTGATATTTCATCTAAGGCGGAAGGTTTTGAAGCAATGGGATATAGTACAATATTAAGACCTTATATCGATATTTCTGAGTTGGGACTTATTGTTGTCTTAGTAATCCTTACAGGAATCTTCGCTGCAATTGTACCAGCAAAAAAAGCATTAAAGAATAATCCTTGTGAATCAATTCGAACTATTTAATTTATCGTTATGTCTGTAATTGAAACGAAAGAACTATATAAAATATATCATGACGGAGAGTCTGAAATTCGTGCCGTAGATGGGGTTAATATCTCAATCAACAAAGGCGAATTTACTGCAATTGTTGGACCATCAGGATCGGGAAAGACAACACTCTTAAACCTTATTGGAGGATTAGATTATCCAACGAAAGGGGAGGTCCTAGTGAAGGATAATGATCTTGGTAAGATGAGTGACAAAGAGCGTATAGATTTTCGATTGAACAATATTGGCTTTGTTTTTCAAGCGTATAATCTAATTCCTGTATTAAGTGCGGAAGAGAATGTCGGTTTTGTGATGGAGTTACAAGGTAAATCTGCAAAAGAAAGACATGAAAGGGCTGTCTCTCTTTTGAAAGAGGTCGGATTAGAAGGACGTGAGAATAATCGACCTAGTAAATTATCTGGTGGACAACAGCAAAGAGTGGCTGTGGCACGTGCTTTAGCATCCAAGCCATCGTTTGTTTTAGCCGACGAGCCGACAGCAAATCTTGATTCTCATGCTACATCATCACTACTATCAACGATGGAAAAGTTAAATGAAAAGGAAGGTATGACCTTTGTGTTTTCGACGCATGATCCACGAGTAATGAAACGAGCTAGACGTATTATTGAAATCGAAGATGGAAAAATTATCCGTGATTACACCAAAGAGGTAGAAGATCAATGATTCGATTACGTATGAATATAATAAAAAAAATATCCATGATCGGGATACTTATCTTGTGCCTTACTTCGGTGAGTGCGCAAGATAAGAAATATCAAGTGTCTGGTTATGTGAAAAATATGGAGGGGGTCTTCTTTCTTGGTTCCTCCATGGAGGAACAACTGGGGACTAATATGATGGACTATAACCTTACGCATCAAAGGCTTAACTTTGATTATTTTTTCACTTCAGATTTACTCTTTACAGTACAAATGAGGAATCGATTCTATGTAGGAAGTATGGTTCGAGATATTCCATTTTTTGCAGATTATACCGCATATGATAATGGCAAGGTGGATATGTCATGGAATATAGCAACTGGAGATAATTGGTTTTTGAATACCAATATAGATCGTCTATATATCGATTATACATATCAGTTATGGAATTTAACAGTTGGTAGGCAGAGAATCAATTGGGGGATAAATTTTGTTTGGAATCCTAATGATCTATTTAATACATACAACTATCTCGATTTTGATTATGAAGAGAGACCTGGTGCTGATGCGGTAAAGTTAACTAGATACTTTGGTTATACAGCCTCTCTTGAGGTGGCGTATAAAATGGCTGATGAAATGATTGATAGAACTCTTGCAGCATCCTATCGTTTCAACCTGAAGGGGTATGATATCCAGATTATAGGAGGTTGGAAAGGTTATGATCTTGTGTTGGGGACTGGCTGGACTGGTAATATCAAAGGAGCCGGTTTTAGAGGAGAGATGTCATATTTCCATCCAATGACAGGATATAAAGATGATTCTAAGGAAGCTTTGGTCGCTTCTTTATCATTAGACTATACCTTTCCAAAAGGACTCTATCTTCAAACAAGTTTCCTGTTTAATAGCTTAGGTACAACAGGTGATATCGACCAAGAAAATTTGTTGTATGTTGATGCGAATTTATCTGCAAAGAATTTGTCTTTAGGAAAATATGAGGGCTTTGTGCAAGCGAGCTATCAGCTGTCGCCAATAACCTATATTTCAGGTTCAGTCATTACAAACCTTTCTGACGGATCTGGATATTGTGGTCCCAGTGTTACTTTCTCTATTCTTGATAACCTTGACCTGATGACAATGGGGCAAGTGTTCTGGGGAAAAAGCCTTTCGGAATATGGAAATCAGCCTAATAGTGCATATATCCGATTAAAATATAGCTTTTAAATAAAAAGAGGCCATCTCTATGAGATAGCCTCTTATGATAAGAATCCATAAGGATTTTTCTTATTCTGCTGAAATAGCTTCTACAGGACAAACCTCTGCACATGAACCACAATCAGTACAAAGATCAGCATCAATTTTATAGATATCACCTTCAGCAATAGCTTCTACTGGACACTCATCGATACAAGTTCCACAAGCAATACATTCTTCAGAAATAACGTAAGCCATAATTTTAAAAATATTAGATTTTCTCAATAAAACGTAAAGCAAATTTATGAAACATTTGGCTTCGTTCTACCTCTAGAGGTATAGTAAAATAGCTTATAATGCTTATTTGTATTCATTCAAATTTAGATTCACACCTTTGGGTCTTTTGTGTGGTGATCTATCTTTCTGTGAATGAGTAAAATTAGTGTTATTTTATCATTGAATAGATGACAACTCTTTTTATTGATGATCTTCGTTGACCTTGTTTGCCATAGATCTTCAATCCTAAACTAAAGAACGGATTTCTATATCCAAATGAAATATTAGGATATAGATACAATAGTGTAACGATTCATGTGCCTGAGTTTAGATCTTCATATTGAGTGTATTATGTAATAGCAATGTTTAGGGGTATCATTGTAATCTATTCATACTAGAACGAGTACGCGTGATTTTGACTGTAATGTTTACTTCATTTCTAGATATATTTATCTTATTGGACAATGTTAAATGATGAAAACTAGTGTATTGTAATAGAATTTCTTTTTATCATTATCATAACGAACCAATAAAACTGCAAATACAATGAGAAGGATAAGAGGGATGCTAATTTTGTTAATATACATTTGTTGCTGCTTTTTCTGTGAGGGGAGGTCTGAGGAACTAAGTTGCTCTAGGACACCTTTTGGAATAACTCCTGAAGGAGGTGAGGTGTATGCATATTGTCTCAAAAGTAAAAGTATGGAAGTTACGATAATAAATTATGGCGCTTCTGTGCAGCGAATAAGAGTCGATGATAGGTATGGGAAGAGACGGGATGTTGTTCTAGGTCATCGTAGCCTCGATGGATATCTATCTAAAAAAGGGTATTTTGGTTGTGTCGTTGGTCGTTATGCCAATCGAATAGAAGGAGGTTCTTTTGTTTTAAATGGGAAAAATTATCAGCTTTCAAAGAATAACAGTGGAAATACTCTTCATGGAGGAAATCAGGGGTTGAGTCATAAATTATGGAGAGGGACTATGTTTGAGACAAAAGATAGCATTGGAGTAATCCTTGAATTTACAAGCCCACATTTAGATGAAGGATTTCCAGGAGAGTTGAAATGTCAAGTTGTCTATTCATTAAAAAAGAAAAACTGTCTTTCGATAGCTTATCATGTTACTTCTGATAGACCTACTGTTGTAAATTTAACTAATCACACATATTTTAATCTATATGATGGAGGTCGTACGAATATATGGCAACACAAATTAAAAATATTTGCTTCCAAGTATACTCCTGTTGATGAAAATATGATACCAACAGGGCATATAAAGAGTATTTATGAATCCCCATTTGATTTTAGTAAACTCTCGTTAATGGGTGAAATGTTTGACTTAACAAACCACCAAATAAAGATCGCGAAAGGATATGATCATAATTTTGTTTTAAGTCGAGAAAAAGCCAAGCATGACAAACTAATGTTAGCAACAATTCTACAAGAGGATAGGTCTGGAATTACTTTACAGGTATACACAACAGAACCTGGAGTACAAATATATACTGCAAACTATTTAGATGGTACGATTTCGAATTGGGATGGAGGTTATTATCCGCAATATGGAGGAGTAACCTTTGAAACGCAGCATTTTGCGAATAGTCCGAACATTCCTTCTTTTCCATCTACAACTATTACTCCAGATCAACCATTTAAGAGTGTTACTCAATGGCGGTTTTTTATGGACTAATTATGAATGTGTTTTTTTATATTCAATGGAATGAATATAAAAAAATTTCATATGTTTATGATTATGACTATATTGAAACGATATTAACATAAAGAGACTTTAGTGTTATAGAAGTCTCTTTAATAATAACTGAATTTAAACACACATTGAGAATGAAAAAAAGATGTATTATTATCTGCACTTTACTCGTAGCAGTTTTTCTATCATCCTGTAGTGAAAATACTACTGTGAATGAGTATCCATTGATACCTTATCCAGAAAGTTTATCTCCCAAACAAGGACAATTTATTGTCGACACTTCTACTAAAATAGAATACAAAGGAGGAGATGATGCTGCTTTTGTAGCCTCTGAATTTGCTAATTTTATCACCAAAGCCACAGGGTATAAACTTAATGTCTCTAAACTTGACAAAGACAACAGTAATGTTGTACGATTTGTGGAGGATACTTCTTTACAAGGAGTAAAAGGGAGTTATCAATTGACAGTTAATGAGGATCAGGTTATAATTACCTCTAATACTCCAGTTGGTTTGTTTTATGGCTTCCAGTCTTTGCGCCAATTGTTACCTGTGGAGATAGAGTCTAAGCAGGTCGTTGCGAATAAAGAATGGACTGTTCCTTGTGTTGAAATTAAAGATGCACCATTATTGAAGTATCGAGGTTTAATGTTAGATGTGGGTCGTCATTTCTTTCCTGTTTCATTTATAAAGAAGTATATCGACCTTCTTGCATATCATAAGTTGAATGTTTTTCATTGGCACTTGACCGAAGATCAAGGGTGGCGTATTGAGATAAAAAAATATCCTCAATTGCAAAAGGTAGCAGCTTATCGAAATGGAACGATTGTTGGACATCAAAGAAGTGGGTCTAATTATGACAATAAGAAATACGGTGGCTTTTATACACAAGAAGAGGCCAGAGAAGTGGTTGCTTATGCTGCCAAACGATTTGTAACAGTTATCCCTGAAATAGAACTTCCTGGTCACTCTCAGGCTGCACTTACTGCATATCCTTATTTAGGATGTACAGGAGGACCATATGAGGTGTCAAAGCGTTGGGGAGTCCTTAAAGAAGTTTATTGTGCCGGTAATGAGCAAACCTTTGAATTCTTACAAGATGTTCTAACAGAGGTGATGGATATTTTTCCATCTAAATATATTCATATTGGGGGAGATGAATGTCCCAAAGAGCGTTGGAGTCACTGTAAGAAGTGTCAGAAACGTATGAAGGCAGAGAACTGTAAAGACGAACATGAATTACAAAGTTATTTTATCCAGCGTGTTGAGAAGTTCTTAAATGCTAATGGACGACAAATAATTGGTTGGGATGAAATTCTAGAAGGTGGTTTAGCTCCCAATGCTACTGTTATGTCATGGAGAGGTGAAAAAGGTGGTATCGAAGCTGCAAAACAGGGGCATGATGTTGTTATGACTCCAGGTTCACACTGTTATTTAGATCATTATCAGAATACTGCGAGTGAAGAGCCTTTGGCAATTGGTGGTTTCCTTCCATTAAGTAAAGTATATAGTTATAATCCATTCCCTGCATCATTAACTCCTGATCAAAAGAAGCACATAATTGGTGTTCAAGGAAATGTTTGGACCGAGTATATGCCTAATAGTGATCATGTTGAATATATGGTCTATCCGAGAGCTTGTGCATTGTCTGAAGTGGCATGGTTATCTTCTGACAAAAAGTCCTTCAGTCGATTTAAGAAGAATATGAAAGATCATAAGAAGCGTTTAGAGCTTTTGGGTGTGAATTTCTTTGATAAAGTACTCGCTCCTAAACCATCAGTTATAAACCTTCGATTTGTGGATAAAGGTGAATTAGCTTTTGAAAATACCTCAATTGATGGAGATCTTTTTTATACATTAGATGGATCCACTCCAACGAGTAAGTCGTTGAAATATAATGGTCCTATAACGATTACTAAACCTGGTGTGGTGAAATGTATAAACATCATTTCTCCAAAAGAGAAAAGTACTATTGTTTCTGTTCCTGTAGAACAGATCTCATATATCGAGGCCAATGTTTCAAAAGGAACGAAAAGTGGGTTGGATGGATACTTAATAAAGAAGAAGGTCTCGTCATGTAGTCAGCTTAAGGTCGTGGATGGAAAACGTTTTACTGCGAAGCACGTGAAGATTGTAAAGAGTGCGCCAGAAGATCATTTTGGTTTAATATTTAACGGGGTAATCACTGTCCCAGAAGACAATATTTACACGTTTAGTATTGGTTCTGATGATGGTTCTACTTTGTCAATTAATGATAAGATGCTCGTTAATAATGATGGCGCCCATGGAATGCAGTGGAAATCAGATATCATAGCTCTAAAATCAGGCTCCTATCCTATTAGTATTCGTTATTTCGAAGGTACTGGTGGGAATACACTTAGACTTCGAGTAAAGGTTGGTAACAAAAAGCCGACATCTATTCCTGCGGAATGGCTAAGTCATAACTAGGGCTTTAATATAAACCTTATAAAAAAGACAACTCAATTATCGAGTTGTCTTTTTTGTATTTTGAATGATGATATTGTTAATAACGTAATTTTGTAATAAGTAGATTTAAAGCCATTGGAAGAGTTCGACTACATCTTTACTTGGACTATGATCTAATTTGCTCAATATCGACACTTTTAATATTAAATTGTGGTAAAATCTTTCCAATAAAAGGAGAAATATCTCTACCTGTAAACGTAAGTGCTAATCGTTTTTTTGCACGTGTTATACCCACATATAAAAGTCTAGCAGATTCATCCTTTTCATCTCTATCAGCCATGGGGTGAGGGAAGTCTTTTGACGAGATGCTTGGTATAATTACATTATCAAACTCAAGACCTTTTGCTTTATGAATGGTGGAGATCAAGAGATCTTCCTTTCCAAAATATAGGTCTACTTCTTTACAGTTTTTGTAGTAAGGCACTAATTCTAGCATTCCTTCATAGGCCGATTCATATTCTTTCCCTTCTGTAAAATATTCGATATGATCTAACCACTTTTGGATATTTAGGTCTGTTTGGATCCACTTTTCCTGTTGTGTCGTTCCTATGATTCCATTGATAATTTGTATAAATGAGACTCTTTCTCGTATGATCTTTAAAAATGCATTATAACGAGGAAGAAAACTAGTCTGTAGAGCCTTTCGAATCTTCAGTGTCTCTTTAAGTGAAAAGAAGTTATTCTGACGATCGATCATCTCTTTTGCTTTATCTACAGTAAAATAGAGTAAATTACAAGTCGCTAAGACATCATCTAGTGCATTGTGACTGTTTTTACCTTCAATCTTGAACCTTTCAAGTAAATACTCCAATCGATAAGATCTCTCTGTAGGGTAAAGCTTTCTGCTCATTACAAGGGTATCAATGATCGGGTACTCTTTATAAATATTCTCACCAATATGCCTATCGATATTATTTTTGAGCATTTGGATGTCGAAGGGTGCATTGTGTGCTACAAGCTTAGTATCTTCTCCAATAAATTGAATAAAGTCTCTAAGTACAACTTCGGCTTCTTCTCCGTGTTTATCTAAATATTGTGGTGTAATATGGTGGATTTCTACCGTTTGATCTAGTGCTTGATTGGTTCTAATATAACGATTGAAGGTAGCGATATTCTTGCCATCTTTCATTTTTACCGCAGCAATCTGAATGATATCGTTCTCTTTTGTATCTCTACCTGTTGTCTCTGTATCAAACACAATTAATGTGTCGTCTTTGATAGAGTGATAGTATGAAACAATTGGAACTTCAGACGGATCTAAACTAAGTTCATTAGGAGTCATTCCACAGTCTTGCAGGTCTTTGATAAATCGTCTAGCCTGTTTTAATGTTAGACCACTAATATCTTTAGAAAGTATACGGCTCCAAGACACATAGTCAATAGGATCAATGGAAATTGATAGCAGAGCCATTAGATCTTTAATCTCTCTACGAGAGAAAAAATCGGTACCTGATACCATAAAATATGGAATATCTTGCTCATTTAATATGGCATCTAACTCTGTTGCTTCTTTATTTGTACGAACAAGAATAGCTGTTTTGTTCTCTTCTTGTTTTAGATACCATGGTAGGATATGGTGAATGATGTAACATTTTTCATAATAACTATGATGCCCCGGTATATTTCGTATACATAAGGCCATCGCTGGAGGTACGGAGAAGACTTGATGTGATGTTTGCTCTTTCCAATAGTCGTTGGAAATATTCTCTCTCTGATATAAATCAAACGTTCTCTGAAGATAGGATGGAGATCTGAAATTTACACTCAACGTATGAATTGATGATGGGTCACTCTTCTGTGTAGCTGTAATCTTTCTTTTAAAAAGAGATGATTGCGCTCCAATAAAAGAGTAGATGGATTGTGATGGATCTCCAAAAAATAGTCGTGTACTACCTTGAGAAATATAATCTATAATCTTCCATTGAATGGGATTTATATCCTGAACTTCATCAACTTCAACCCAAGAGAAGTTCGTGAGCTTATACTGTTCCGTGGTTCTATTATGAAGAAAATTATATGTTAGATTTAGGATGTCGTCAAAATCTAGAAGATGGTAATTGGTTTTTATATTCTCATATTTATCACAGACTGTAACCAGTTGCTTTTTATCTTTTACTCTTAAATATTGCTTTGTCTCATTATTACGAAGCGCTTCATTTATACCCAAACGCTCTTGTTTGAACCATGAGTTTATTGCAATAAAATTACCTGCAGAAAGTCTTTTAAAAGAGTATCCTGTATTGTATAAGATATGATCCGTTTCATCAAGAATATCTTGAATAATTTGCTTTTGATCTTCTCCGTCTATAATTTGTTTGTGCCTAGAAATTAGATTGTTTTGGAAGAGGAACTGACTGCAAAAGTGGTGTACATTACCTACCAACACTTGAGAATCCAACTGATAACGTTCAATTCTCTCCTTCATGCTTAATGCTGCACGATTGGTGAAAGTCAAACAAATAATCTCTTTTGGCGTCTCTCCCTCTTCTAGTAATTGGTAAATCCACTGTGATAGTAGTTCTGTTTTCCCTGAACCAGGAGGAGCGATAATAAAGTGATTTCCTTCTCTGATTGATAGTATCTCCTGTTGTTCAGGTGTAAATTGAATTCTCTGGTCCATTCCCGTCACTTTAATATTAAGCAATTATTTGATATCTAAAGTTAAAAAAAACGATGATGGGAACAATGACGTATTACATCTTATTTCCTATTTAGGAAATAAGATGTAATTAAAAGGCTCTTTCCGAAACTTGGTGTGTAACCCATATGGCATTACAACCAAATCATCAATGCAACGCGATATTTTCCAATTAAATTACGATAAACAGACCATCGTTTATTGTAGGTTTAAGCTTTTTGAACACGTTACTATAATAATTTCATCAAAAACATCACGAACACATATCGTTATGGTTTCTTAACTCTTTTGCATCACCAAACCTATAGCATGACAATAGAATATTGATCTATTAAACATTTTTGATGAAGCAACTATCAATGAAGTATCCTTGAAGTATCAATAAACTACAAAGGAAACCCTATCTAATATGTCTGTTATTTCCTATAAGTAGAAGCACTTTTCCGATCCTAGTTATCATAAGAATCATGAACAATCTTAATAGGGTAATTCATGGTCTTTATGCCCCCTCATAGGAACACGCCGCTCGAGCTCGGAAACAGAATCGATTGCAATCAGACTCCTGTATTCTCGATGCCATATATCGCCAAAATTAGTAACATAGAAGAGTTTAGATGTCTATTAAAGCAGTGCAATTATTGGACAACACATTCAAGATGGAAGAAGATCACGAATCATTGAAATATTATCCTAAAGAATACAACCTGCGAGATGATAACGTTTTAGATAAATAGAGATTCATAAAGAACCCTTAAAGCCGCCATCACCTGACTAACATGCTACTAACACCTGCTTTTTCTTGGGTATCTTTCCAAGTATATTCGAAATTCCCTCACCCAAAAAGGGAAATCGATGAATGAACTTCGAGTGAACTTTGAATGAACTTCGAGCCATCTCAGGGGAAAAGCAGATGATAGTAGCTTGTTGGTCAGAGTAAGGTGATATTGATGTCATCGGATGTGATAATGGTGTATGAGCATTGTTCTATTTAATATGGTCACACACCAAGTCTCGGAAAGAGCCAATTACCAATTACAATTTAACAGACAGCACTCTAAGCTACGCTTGAAAGTGCTGTCGAATGATAAAATCAAAGCAGTCAATTAAAGAATGACTTTCTTTGTTTCTGATTTTCCATTTGAGTAATTAATTTTTACTATATAGATACCTTTCTGTGGTGCTTTTAGAATCACATCATTGCTATTGGGCTTTTGTTGCGATATAAGCACACCATTGGGGTTAAATAATTCAATATTCATTATCTGTTTACTACTGCTAATATATGTGTTGTTTTTCCCATATATTACTTTAGATAGAGGGTGCTCAGAATCTTTACTCAGGCTTGATGTAGAGTTATTGTTTTGATTCGTTTCCCCCGATTCAAGGATAGTGAATTTTACAGGTTTCCCTGCATCGTGATCTGTTGGAAGATACACTTCAATGGTATTATTGTTAAAACTGTTATTCCATAGGTTTCCATTTAAGGTTAAGGTAATGGCACTTACTGAAGGGTCCATTGTTGGGTCATTAGCTGTGACTTGCACTAATCCATCTACCTCTTCAAGAAGTAGAACTACTTGTTTATTGGTCGAAATGGAGAAGTCTCCTGCATGTAATGTTTTAGTTGTTTTATGGAATACGACTCCCAGTGAATGAGATAAAGTGCTCTCTGCGGCTTGAATTTCAATACTGTTATCCAGAATGTTCACTGGCATTGTTTTGAAAGCCTCATTTGCTGATTGATTCCCACTATAAACCATATATGCATAGGTTGCATTGGTCACATTACGTCCATGATTGATGTACATATGGAAGATGTTCTCTGTCGTATTCATATCTTTACGGTTTCGATTCTTATAGTTGAGTTCCTTCCATTTTGTTGATCTGGACTCTGTTTTAAGAACAACTTCACCTGATGTCCATTCGGGGACTACTGCATAAGCAAATTTTCCAGGTTGTGAAGCTCCATATAAAGTGGTGTTATTTGGATCAAAAGTGAATGTCTGAGAAGAGTTGTTGTTTTGTATCGCATGGATATCATCCCACACTTGGTAGTCTCCTTCCCATGCTGTTTGCTCTATCGTAGTCCAAATATCTCCCTCTTTTGATGTTGTCATATTATCTATATTAGAGCCTAATGCAAGAAGATAGTCCCCAAAGATAAAGTATGATTTAAATGCTTTTACTCCGTATAAGAAAGTATTTGGATCGCTAGGACTATAGATAATATCTTGAGATTTCACATTTGAATCCATCACCTCTAGTTCGTATCCTACAACCGCATTTTCACCACCATTAGTGGCCCCTCCAGAGTAGTTCATCTTGCTACAATAACCGCTCCAATTTTTACGAGGCTTAATAGGATCAACATTTTGCCTAACAGTTGTTCCTGGTAGGGATGAATGATTCCATGCTCCCATCGAACGATAGTGTTCATTTCCATCTTTTAAGAAAAGTGTTACACCAAGGTCAGTATAAAAGTTGTATGCATCATCTTGATTCGGATCAGACTCTGTTCCGTCGGTTCGATATGATGCTGTATTTATAAAGATATAGTAGTCTTTGTTCTTTTTGACAAGATCATCATTATTGTAGAACCATCGAGTCCCTTCATATAACCCTTGATCTTTATCACTCATATTGATCCGATTGTTTATCGCGGTGCTCTGAAATGATTTAAGCTCACTAAGTTCGTCTGGACTAAAACTGTCAGACCACTTGTTTATTAGCTTATCAACAATCTTCTTTGATTTGACAATACTTGGCTTGGTGTTGTTGTAGTTCATTCCATATCTGCCAATGCCTATGGGCAAGAACCCTTTGTAATAGAACCAAGAACTGCCACGTATATAGTTTATTAATGCTTCTCTATTTGCGATTGACAACCCTTGCTGCCATGCTGTACCTAAGAAATATCCTAGAATATCAATTGCTGCATTGGCTCCATCTATTGGGTAGCCCCATACAATATTTTGTCGTCCATGTCCCCATCCTGCGCCATCAGCTGTAAATCCTTCTGTCCAAAAGTCTGTCTTAATAGTGTTTTGAGAAACTGTAGAAAGTGCATTTTGAGCCACAGTGCATAATACGTCCATCATGGGTATCGATTTCATTGCAGCAGCAGTTGGTAGAAGTGATCGGTAAGCGAGGGCATTTCCTCCAACCCACCACACATGATTTCGGAAACGTTCTACACTTACAACATTTTTGTCTGTTTCATCATTTCTATATGGTTGTGTCCACGATTGATAACTTAAGTCAACAAGTATTTTGTTTGCTTTGATAAGATTGACATCTGTATTGGTCCTGTTTTCTGCTGCCTCCATCAGGTCAAACAGACAGAAATAACTGTTAACAGCAGATGTTGGAATAGAAAAACAACTAATATGAAATCGTCCCTTTGAAATAGCCCCTCTTAAGATCTCTATATCTCCATAAATGATGATTGTCTTGTATAGTTTGGGAAGTAAGATCTCTATCTCTTCTGATGAGATCTGTTTTTTTTGTATTGCTTCCGATAGACGCCATACCCTTAGAAGTGCATCCCCCGTTAATTCACTAACTTCTTTTTGAGGTGTTGTCCACGATTTTGAATACTTTTTGTTTCGTATAATGTCATCTTCTAAACTGATAAGGTCCGAGAACCTACCATCATCTTGTAGTTTAGATAAGCAGTATTCTAATGATTGAGCTTTTGCTAACTCATGTCTTCTGTAAGCATGAGTCGAGAAGTAAGTTCTTAAGTGATCTATCCCTTCCTCCTTGGTTTGACTGCTTGCTTCATGAGTAAACACCCCTACAAAGAGTAGAAGTGTGATTACAATGTAACGTAAATTCATTATTGTTCGTTTAATGGTTTATTCCTTACAAAGGAGGGAAATACCTATGTCATTTGATGAATAAATAGTACACTTTTATATACGTATCGTGTATGACGTTTTATTTTAGTGAACGCATAAGTTAATCTGATGCTGTAATGTGCTAAATTTTCTTTCCCTCCGAAGTTCGCCATCTCATCATATCTAGAGATCTTTGTAAATATTATTGGACGAGTATATCAATAAATCAATACAGAGGGCTACTTCAGCCTCTTCGCATATTGTATATATCATGTAGAACCATCTATCTATATTCTCAGTGATTTGCTTTTCGTTCTAAATATTGGCAGTACTTCATGGATAATAACTAGGATACAGATAGCATATTTACAAGTACCTTCCCTATACTAAACTTACCCTTAAGTTACCTTTAACTTACCCTTCCATTACCTCCACAGGACTTATAGGTAAGCTAAACGTAAGAGAAGTGTCTCTTAATTGTGATAAAAAACGCTCGTAGTTATATTGTAATAAGCTGGTTGTTTTAGGTTTAAATAGGTGAGAGTCATTAGTCTATCATGGGTGTTTTATATGGGTTGGAAGTTTGAGAAGAGTGTACCAAATGAATACAGTCTTGTCTACTACTTTAAGAGATTTTGTCCGAGTTAATTCTACATTGCTCAGGGCAATGTTTAAATGCTTTGATATTAAATCAAAAATAGAGATAGTGAGGTATTGCTATAAGATGGCTATTAATCCGACATCGATATATTACCATCAATTATTTTATGGTAGTTTGATTTTTAGTGCTTTACAAATATCTCAATGTCGTTATACTTCTGTCAGTTTAATAATGAAGCTCGTTATACTATCTACATTAAAGAACAGCACCCTAAGCAAAGCTTTAAGGTGCTGTTTGTGATATGAATATAAATAGTCAATTAAAGATATACTTTCTTCATTGCTGATTCGCCGTTTGAGAGAACAATTCTTACAAAATATAATCCTTCTTGAGGTACTACTAAGGCAGTTTTATTGTTGTTCGGAATTTCTTGTGAAATAAGCATGCCACTTGTGTTAAAGATCTCTACTCGTGAGATTGTTTCTCCACTTGTTAAGTATGAAATGGTTCCTTCTTTTACTACTTTGATTGATGTTGATTTATGATCAATATTATCTGTATTCACCCCCTCTTTATCTTGGTTTGTTTCACCTGATTCAAGGATCGTAAATTTTACTGGTTTTCCAGCATGGTGACCTGTCGGAAGATAGATATCGATGGTATTATTGTTAAAGCTGTTATTCCATAAGTTGCCATTTAGAGTTAAAGAGATGGAACTTATAGATGGGTCCATGGTAGGGTCATTTGCTGTAATTTGAATTAATCCATCTACCTCTTCAAGCAGTAGAACTATTGGCTTGTTGGTTGAAATGGAAAGGTCTCCAGCTTGTAACGTTTTTGTCGTTTTATGAAATACGACCCCCATTGAACGAGATAAAGTGCTCTCAGCAGCTTGAATTTCAATACTGTTATCCAGAATGTTCACTGGCATTGTTTTGAAAGCCTCATTTGCTGATTGATTCCCACTATAAACCATATATGCATAGGTTGCATCAGTAACGTTACGTCCATGGTTGATGTACATATGGAATATATCTTCCGTAGTATTCATATCCCCACGATTTCGATTTTTATAGTTGAGCTCTTTCCAGTTTGTCGATCTTGTTTCCGTTTTAAGAATAACTTCACCCGAAGTCCATTCAGGTACTACTGCATAAGCAAATTTTCCTGGTTGTGAAGCACCATATAAAGTGGTGTTATTTGAATCAAAAGTGAATGTTTGAGAAGTCCTACTATCTTGTACTGTCGATATGTTATTCCATATTTGATAGTCTCCTTCCCAAACTGTTTGTTCAATTGTTGTCCATATATCTCCCTCTTTTGATGTTGTCATATTATCGATATTGGAGCCTAATGCCAAAAGATAGTCACCAAAGATAAAGTATGATTTGAAAGCCCTTACGCCATATATGAATGGATTTGGATCACTTGGATCAGATATAATACCTTCTGATTTCTTTTTGGCATCCATCACTTGCAACTCATATCCAGCAACAGCATTTTCACCCCCATTTGTAGCACCACCTGCATAATTCATTTTACTGCAATATCCACTCCAATTTGTGCGAGCTACCATAGGACTTACATTCTGTCTTACAGTAGTTCCAGGTATAGATGTAAGATCCCAGGCACCCATTGAACGATAGTGCTCATTTCCATCTTTCAAGAAAAGAGTCATCCCTAAGTCTGTGTAGAAGTTATATCGATCCCCCTCATCAGGAGCTGATTCTGTTCCGTCGGTTCTATAAGATGCGGTATTTATAAAAATGTAGTAGTTGCTATTTTTCTTTACCAAATCATCATTGTTATAGAACCATCTGGTACCATCATATTCTCCTGGCTCAGCACTACTCATCTCGATAAGATTTGTCTTTGCTGTATTTTGAAATTGTTGAAGCTCTTTAAGTTCATCAGGATTAAAACTATCACTCCATTTAGATAGTAGTTTGTCTACAATTTTCGTAGACTTAATCGAGTTGGCTACAGTGTTGTTATAATCCATACCTCCACGTCCAAGTCCGATGGGTAAGAATCCTTTATAATAATACCAAGAGCTACCATGTAAGTAGTTAAAGATTGCATTTTTATTCGTTACAGAGAGACCTTGTTGCCATGAGGTTCCTAAAAAGTATCCCAATAGATCTAATGCAGCAATACTTCCATCGATTGGGTACCCCCAAACGATACTTTGGCGACCGTGTCCCCATCCTGCACCATCAGCAGTGAAACCTTCAGTCCAGAAATCTGTCTCAATAGTGTTTTGTGCAACTGTTGAAAGAGCATTTTGTGCAACTGTACACAGTACATCCATCATAGGGATCGATTTCATTGCAGCAGCAGTTGGAAGTAAAGATCTATATGCTAATGCATTTCCTCCAACCCACCATACGTGATTTCTGAATCGTTCCACACTGATTACATTGTTATCAGTATTATCGTTTCTAAAAGGTTGTGTCCATGATTGATAACTTAGAGATTTAAGCATTTGATTTGCTTGAATAAGATCAGCATCTTTGTTGCTTCCTTTTTCAGCTTCTTCCATCAAATCAAACAGGCAAAAATAACTGTTAACAGCTGCCGTTGGGATTGCAAAACAACTTGTATGAAAACGCCCAGCAGTTACTGAGCCTCTTAACGTTTCAATGTTACCATATATAATTATCGCTTTGTATAATTTCGGTATAAGTAGGCTCTTCTCTTCGTTGCTTATTCGATTCTTTTGTATCGCCTCTGCAAGTCTCCAAATGCGAAGTAAGGCATCCCCCGTTAATGTGCTAACTGTCTTCTGAGGAGTAGTCCAAGGTTTTGAGTATTTCTTATTACTCATGATATCATTTTCTTGATCAATAAGATCTGAGAAGCGTCCATCATTTTGCAGTGTTGTTAGACATTCGTCAAGAGGTTTTGCTTTAGCTAATTCGTGTCCTCTGTAAGAATGGTTGGAGAAATAGGTTCTAAAATAATCAATTCCTTCCTCTTTTGTCTGTCCAATTGTATCATTGGCAAATATCCCGATAACGATCAGGAGTGTTAAAAGGTAACGTATATTCATATAATAGTCGTTTTATGGTTTAATCATTGCAAAGGTTCTTAATAATTGTTTTACCATATGACCTTATTGTACGGTTTTGTGTCTACTATTGTGTGGTAGCAAATATTGAATTGTCTGTATATTGTTGTTATCTTGTTGTTAATTAGTTTAATAGGGTGGGTTGGTTCAAATGTGTTATAGAACACAATTGGTCTCTTTTGTTGTTTTTATATAATGAATGTCATTAAATAACTCATGTTATATGCGATATGTTATTGTGTAGGATAGCACTATTTCCTCCTTGTCATAAAGGCTTATTGAAGTGAGGGAATATTCTTGAGTCGGAATAAATTTGATGTTAAATTATCATCAAATAGGTGGTTAATGTTGTAAAACAACTTCGTTCAATCAATATTTTTGATAAATATCATTCCTCTTCGTAATTAAAAGTTGTATTTTGAGATAGCTAAATAAATCAAATCAATTGAATTATGAAGAGTTACTATATCAATAATCAGTATCAGAGCGAAGGGGTGCACGAGGTGCATACCGCAGACTGTCCGTTTCTTCCAGGTAGTATCGATCGTAGGTATATTGGAGCTTATAAGAATGTCGATATGGCTATTCATAATGCTCAGAGCGAATATTCTCATGTTGAGAGTTGTGCATACTGTTGTAAAAAAGATCGTAAATAGGTTTCATCGGGGGGGTATGCATTATGCTTCCCACATTTTTTGTTCTTTTAATTCATTCTAGCGTATTAAAAAAAAGCCTATCAACATATGATTGATAGGCTTTTTGTATTTGCTTTGAATTATATTCTTAAAGGGCTGTAATTTCTTGCGATAAATTATTTAGCTTCTTTAGTTGAGGCCATCCTTTAGAACCTTCTGAGTTTTGTTGTTTTGTCCCTACGGTACTTCGTCCATCATTGATACACTTCATAAGCGTCGTGTACATTGTTTTGACTACCTCTGGATTATCTTGGAAAACATTATTGGTCTCTTGTGGGTCTTTTGCAATATTATAGAGTTGAATGTTTGGTAAGTTAAGCTCTTTGGCTTTTTTAGGTTTTGGAGCAGACCATCCACCTGATCCTGCACATAGCTCTAATTTCCAATCTCCTTGTCTAATTGCGAAGCTACCATTGATAGAGTGATGTATTGTGTAATCACGAGTGTATTCTCCTGTATTTCCTTTTTGTAACATAGATAGCATGCTGTAACTATCTACTGCATCACGGTCTTCTAATGGTTGCTCAATGATTTCAGCAGCAGTAGCCATAAAGTCAGTTGTACAAGATGTTTTATCGATCTTTGTTCCTGCTTTAATACCTTTGGGCCAATGAACAATGAAAGGAACATGGTGTCCTCCTTCAAAGATATCTGCCTTATGCCCACGATAATTGGCACTCGGGTCATGTCCTTTTTCTTTTAAAACATCAAAACGAGCCATCGGTGAACATCCATTATCAGATGTAAAGACTACAATTGTATTTTTATCAATACCTTGCTTCTTCAATTCTGCCATTAAATCTCCTACATAATGGTCAATCATCATTACAAAGTCACCATATGGATTCAATCCACTTTTTCCTTGCCACTCTTTCGTTGGAACAATTGGAGTGTGAGGTGATGGAATAGGAAGATATAAAAAGAATGGTTTCTTATTCGTAACTTGTTCAGCAACATATTTCTTTGCACGTCTAAAGAAGTTTGGCGTTGCATCTTCAATCGTAAAGTCTGGAGCGATCCATCCTTTTCGATAAAACCCATATCCCGTTACTTTGTCTATCTTACGAGTAGGAATTGCAGTTGCTTTTCCATTTTCAACATATACATATGGTGGGATATCTAAAGAGGCAGCATGACCATAGGCATAATCAAAACCTACATCATTGGGATTATTTGTTACTGGTTTGCTGAAGTCAATACTTTTATCTTCTTTCATGGTCCAATCCCAACCAAGGTGCCATTTGCCAATAAAAGCTGTTTGGTATCCTTTTTTGTGAAATAGATCGGCAACGGTATTTCTCGAAGAGTCAATTAATGCTTTTGAATCCCCCCACGTTACTCCATTTTTCAATGATGAACGCCAATTGTATCTTCCAGTTAAGATCCCATACCTTGTAGGTGTACATACTGCAGATGAGGTGTGCATGTCAGTAAACATTGCACCTTCCTTAGCCAACTGGTTTAAGTGAGGGGTTTTGATTTTACATGATGAGTTAAATGCTTCGATATCTCCATAACCTAGATCATCAGCTAGGATATATATAACATTAGGTTGTGTTGGTTGAGGGGCCTCTTTTGTTCCACAAGATGCTAAAAAAGCAGATAGAACAAGCCACCCATGTTTTAATGGTTTCATAAAGTTAGTCTAAAAATGATTTGATAGTTCAAATATAAAACATTATTTCAAATACGGAACCAGATGGCACCTTATTTAAATAATGTCTTTATTAATAGCTGACTATGGGGAAATAATTAAGCTTTAAAAGTTATATGTGAGGTTAATTCACACTTCTTGAGATCTTTATTATCACTTCTTATAAAGGCTTTTATCCTTTCTTGATAAATTTGGGGTTGCTACATTTATGTGCACATTATTATTTTCGTAGACATGAACGGTGAAGGTCTGGTAGAATTGTTATGTAAAAATTATGCATAAGCAATTGGTTCTGTGGTAGCACTTATTGAAGTGGTATTTGTGATGATGTTTCTCGAGGTTAAATGTTTAATATAAAAAAAAAGGTAGATTACTATAATGATCTGTAATCTACCTTTTAATACTTAAATATTTAGAATCACATAAATGATTGGTATGAGTATACCGATGAGTATATACCATTTCCCACGACCTTTGATCCCTCTTTTCCCAGGCACCATCCATATGCCGGATATTGCAAGAAATATTAGAGAGAAGGCAAAGAAATCACCCATCCAAGACCATCCATTTAGTTTATTGTAATGGAGTTTATTTATCCAAAAGATAAGAGGTCTCTTATTACTCGTTTGGTATTCTAGTTCTCCTGTTTTTCCATTATAGACTCCTATACCTCCCTGTAGATAAAGTCGGATCATTTCGTCATCTATCTGAGTGGTTTTTCTTAATGAAGGGTAAGAGTCATCAGCATTCCAAAAAGCTTCTAATTGGGATCTGTTCATCTGTTTGGTTACCACCAACTGTTCTGCAATTTGTTCGTATGCAGGATCTTTCCCGTTCATATGGTTTAATAAAAAACCTGAAAGGGCATATACAACGGTAATTCCAACCATTAAGAAACCTAGATCTCTATGGATGACACGCATCCAATGCTTCATGTTTATTTTCATTTATAAGGACTATTGTACCGTTTCGTAATCTTCTCCTTGAATGAAGTAGATCGCATAGTAATCTTTGTTATGCTCTTTCATCCAACTACGCATTTTTGTAAGGTTGTTGTTTTCTGCAGCACAAGACTCGGCTGAACCATCTTCTTTATGTTGCTTTTCTTTAAGTTCATGCTCGTATTGCTCGATATACTCTTTAGTTAGTCTACGCTCTTTCATCATACCTGTAACAATAATCTCAGATCCCACCAACTCTTGGTTAAACCCTTTGATTTTGCCTCCTGCTTCTACACGAATACTAACTTTTTCATCATCTCCTGCCAAGAAACATCTTCTACCTGAGTGTTTACAAGTATGTAGTACATTTCCTTTTACTTGCACTTGTTTATTAACTAGAGATTCGGCATTTGACATTAATGATTCTAGTGTATATACTTCGCTGCTTACACTCTTTTTCTTATCACAGCAGCTATCTTTCTTTTTCTCCTTCTCTTTATCACAGCAAGATTTTTTTGCCTCAGCACATTTTTCTGTTTTATCACAACCGTTACAATTTTTTTTAGATGTATTGTTACATGCAAAGGCCAAGAAAGCCACAAGAACTAGGGAAAATAATTTCATTCTCATAATTATTATATTTGAAATGTTGATAAAATATATTTAGCTAATCAATAGCTGAAATGTTTCGTGTACAATGAATTTTATTAATGTTTCTTAAGTAAAAATAGTGAAATAAATCCAGCAAAACCTGTCAGAATAATCCAAATGAATGAACACCAATTACTTTTTCTTCTATTGGTAATAAATAGTATTAATGCAAGTGCAATACCAATCACGATAGAGAAGAGATTTCCTTTATATATACGTGGATATACATACCCCGAATTATATTTCTCAAACGTTATACGTATTGGGAAGAGGTATGGATTAATTTTTTCCCATAAATCGATCGTTTGACTTTGTGTTATCTCTCTAATAATCTTTAATGAATGTGCATCTACAGCATAATATTGACGTCCATCTTTATTCGTAATTTGAACAGTCCAATAAACAGGATTTGCCATAATCAACAACTTCTCTGTATAGGGGTCAATTTTAAAAGGTAGCTTCTTTAGTTTATAATTATCCGTAGTAAGGAGATAGACATTATGCTCTTTATCAAATATAAATCCATAGAAGTTTCTATTTCCAATTTCATACATTTTAAAGTAGACAAATGGAATGTCTCTAACTTCTTTTACTTCACGAATAAATGGTTTACTGTTAACCATTTTCATATGAAACAGATGGTTTTCTGCATCTTGAATAAAATAGCCTTCATCATACGATTTACGTGCCGTAGGATTACCATAACACCCCTTTACGGGATATTGTAGACCTACTTTATCTAATGCATGACTAAAATAATTGCTTTTCTCATTATTGACTTTGTTATTACTAACATTAATGAATTCAATACCATTTTTAATACGGAAAACATCCTCTGGCATTTCTAATTTTACCCTCCCTGTATAGGCTTCGAATAGGGGGTAAAGAGGAATCTCTGGAGAGTCCGTTTCATTCGGGCTAAATCGCAAGTAGAATCCGTCGGTACGTATACTTCTAAGAGAGATCGGGTAGCCGTTAATAGAGTCGGGCATCTTTCCCTTTGAGAGCATTTGGCGATAAAAGAAGAGAGGCATAATTGTGTCAAAGCCTTCTGCAGTGTAACTGTTGCCTGATTCATCCTTACGCAGTACATTATTTTTTGAAATAGTATTTGTTGTACAGAACTCTTTCCTTACTGAGCTATAATACGTGAAGGGATATGCTTCTTTCTCTTCTAATGCTTTTTGTACTGTTTCTGGAATAATCCATAACAATAACAGGGTTATTAATAATACCCAACTATATCTGATAATTTTCTTAAAACAATTCATAGTGTCGTGTGCTAAATGTATTCAACGATACAAATATTTATACCTGTTTACCTTCTTTAAAACGCATGGTGGCATAGAAGACTGTGGTTGCAACTAGTAGAATAATGGCCACAAAGTATGGGAACATAAATATTACCCCCTGTGAATAGCCACTCCATAGAAATAGAGACACAAATAACCCCCATATTATAAGTGTCACACTTCTCATTCTCCATGTTGGTTCGATACAGATCCATGACATCATTAAGTATGTGAGATATCCTGCACCTAACCATGGTAGTAGTGCTAAAGCCCATGCCGACATGATTTCGGAAGAGAAATAGAATGAAAGAATTGTCATCGCAACTCCAATTGAAACTATAAATATTGTAGTTAAAACCATTACACCATAACCCATCATCATCCCAATCATTTTATGTCTTGGTATGGGAAGGTGTAGTGTCAGCTTTAGTCGTTTATGTTGAAGCTCTGGAACCATTTGGAATAATCCTAATAGTGCTCCTACTATAATTGGCGCATATTTAAATGAAGAGACCATGATATAGTCTTTGTGAATAATCATATCCCACAACATAACTTGTCCGTTATATCTTATGGAATGAAAGATATTCATCATCACATAAGTTGCTAGCCCCAACATGCCAATCAATATAATATAGACAATAAGTTTTGTTTTTATCCACTCTTTAAATAGTATCGATTGTATCATTTGATTTAATATTTTCCTGTTAGTCCTATAAAAGCATCTTCTAAAGAGAGCAATTCTGATTTAAACTCTAAGTTCTTTCCCGCTTCTTTGTAGATCAGCTGACTTGTCTCTTCTATAGATAAGAAACTATAGGTCTCAATGTGTGTCTGTTTCTCTTCTGTAGAATAGAACTGACCTTCTGAAAAAAGAGAAATTGGTACCTCTTTAGGAATTGTGTAGCGTCTAAACCCTTCGATAATATCTTTGGTTGGTTTATGAAGGAGTAGTCCTCCATAATCCATGATCATACAGTCATCGATCAGATGCTCCATATCTTGAATGATATGAGAGGTTAAGAAAATGGTTTTATTTTCACTCTGTGCATATTCCTTTAGAAACTCCACAAACAGACGACGATATCCGGGATCTAGCCCCATTGAGAAATCATCTAAAATAAGTAACTCAGGATCCTGTGCTAACAGAAGGCCTAGTGCCACTTGTGAGCGTTGACCGCATGACATCGTGCTTATCTTCTGTTTTGGTCCAACTTTGAGGTGTTGCATCAAATTCCAATAAGCTTTAGGCTTCCAATTATTAAAAAAGCGTGAATAGTATTTCTCTATCTGATGAATATTAAAAAAGTCGTGTTGTATGTGTCCCTCTAGAAGAAGACCAATATTCGAGATGTTTTTCGTTGACATGTTCTGCATAGATTCTCCAAAAATCTTACATGTTCCAGAGGTCGGTTTTAAATACCCTGTAAGGATATTAATGATAGTTGTTTTTCCAGTTCCATTCTTGCCTAGTAAACCTAATATCTTTCCTTTCTCCACTTGAAAGTTGATATCTCGATATATTAATCGTTCTCCATAGTAGTGGGTTATATTATTACATTCGATGATCGGTTGCATGATATCTATTGTTTTATAGTTTTAATCCTAAAATAATTTGTGCTGAGTAGTAGTTCTTCTTCGTTTGCCATACAAATCCATTCGTGTTTATATAGACTTGTTTATTCTTAGGTAAAGAATAAGACCAAGTCATTCTCAAATGGTATTTTGAATACGCTGTTTCTAATTTATGTTGAAGTCCTTCAGCATAGTGTGGAACTTTATGAAGTTTACTATCTATTTTATTATCTTTCTGAATAAATAGTTTTCTTTCCCCTCCTATATTCCAGCCTAGTTTAAAACGTCCGATAAACAGCGATTGTGTTAAACTTAAAGAGGGGATAATATATTGTTGTTTAAAATATTCGTTAGGACTTAGGTTTTGTATTGTATGATCATAAGCACCTATATTGACTTTAAACCAACTGTGTAATTTCCTCTTTTTATATGATATAATATTTTGCCATTGAAGGTCATAGTATTGCTCTTTGTACTTCTCTAACTCTGTAATAAGAATATAATCGGTTATGTATGCCTCTTTATCAAGAAGAATCTCCTTATAACGTCTTTCTAATCCTGTGTTATGATGAAATGAAGCCGTTGCCATACTTTGCCATTCCCATGCACTCTTTTTATAGGTGTGTCCAACCTCTAATTGATACAAATGTGGAGTATACTGATATGGTCTCTGTTTATTTAGGTTAATACGTTGTTCAATATTCTCTACTTTGACCAAGATATTTCCTCTCCATGAAGACTTTTGTCCAAGAGTATGAAAGAATAGAGCTCCACTCCAGAAATAACCTTGATAGTCAATGCTGAAAGCACCGTCATTATCCGTGTAACTTTCAGATATATTTCCGATGCCCTGAGTCAAAAAGATATAATCTTTTCTGTTCGGAATATAATTACGTGTCTGGTTCTTTTGTTTATACACATTATATCTTCCTGTGATCCCTAGCATTATATTTCCTATTTTGTAGCCTGAAGAGAGAGCAATCATAACATCAGATGTATTATTCCTGGGACGTGGATCAGTTCTTCTATAACTTTGTGAGAAGTTATAGCCTCCTTCGAGTCCAAGTTCCAGATTCTGTATTGTTTTTGAAACTCCTCCTTTTAGGTTGTATGTCTCCAGTGTTTGATTTCCTCCAATAGTATCGGTGACTTGATAGGGGCCAAGTCGCCATGGTTCTGTTAGTATGGAGCCATATTTTCCATAGCGTTTGTCATACTGATAAGTTGCGTTTCCCCAATAGGTCCAGTTTTTTTCATGAATAATCTGTTCCGTTTGAAAACTGACCCTGGAAATTTTATTTCCACTTTGAAACTGTAGTTCTTCTGGAATAGAACTGTTTTGATAACCAAATCGTACATCTCCTACACCCACCAATGGGTGAAGCTGTTTCGCTACGGGGTGTTGGTAGGTATTACCTAAAATCACGGAATCTTCCACCGACGACAGTTGTCCATAGGTTGAAAAGGATCCTAGAAATAATAGAAGAGTGATAATATTTACCTTAGAGTACATTGGTTCAACTATTTGGTTTATTGTAAATCATACAAGAGTAGGGATCGAATCACCCTACTCTTTTGAAATGAACATTATTCCTTCGATTCAAAAATGGAATATCTATAATCGATGGTTATTTTATTTTGTTGCTTGTATAAATGGTGTTGGTTTATCCATTACTTCGAAATCGTCTTTTGAGTTATTCGTATCTTGATATACCGTTCTTCCACTTACTACTTCTTTTACTTTTCTTCGTAAAGATTTTCCTCTTGTTACTCCACCTGTGATCATTGCATATGAGAAGTCTAATGATACATCTAGCACTTTAGCAACAAATTTGTTTTCTCTTGCTAGTTCAACTGCATCTAGAATATATTTGTTTTCCACTTTCACTCCTTTTGATCTTGTAGACCCTGGTTTATTCTCAATATGTGAGATGATATAGTTATTGATGTCTGGTGCATTAAAAATGACAAATGATCGATTAAGTTGTGTTGTAGCAACCCAAATGAATGCAGAGTAAGAGAAGTTCTTGATTAAATTATCGACTTCAGGAACATCAACATCTCTTGAACCATCATACCACTCAAAATTAGCATTAGAAAGGTCAATTGAGTTTGGATTGTCTTTCGTGTGGTCAATACCTCTTGAGGCAATAACAATACTTCCTCCTGGAGCGACCATATAATCTTTGTCTGTTGGTATCGAATAAGCTGTTTGAAGTACCGTATATTCGTCAATATGTCCCCAAGCATTGATGTTGTTGGGTCCTGAATGTTGGTCTGTCTCTCCAATACTAAGACCTTTTGCATTTAAAGTCTTATCACTGTTGTTATAGATCTCAAAGAATTGGTCATAGTAATACATCCTTTTTGAGTTAGGAACGTCGCTTGCGGAAATAAAAATCTCTTTGATCACCCAATCGCTAGTTGCAGAAGAGCGTGTAAGTGGTAACTCCACTTGAAGTTTTGCCCCAATTACACTTACATCTTGATTAGATGCAGCAAATGATATTTTACTTTTATCAACGGTCGTTTGGTCTAAAATAACTTCTTTAGAAGTATTGACATTAAAAGAATATATCCCTTCTTCAATATTGAATTTTACTATACCATTCACATCACTCGTCGCTTTCGTTTTTGCACTACTATTTCTGTTGGTTGCAGTAACTTTAAATCCGTCTAACGCTAGATCCATCATGTCTTTAGGTGCTTCTAGTTGAAGAGTTACTTCTGTGAATGGAAGAACTTTATCTTGCTTACAGGAAATAACCATCCCGATAAATAGTGTTATTAATAGTAGTTGAGGTAATAATTTTCTCATGATAGTTTAAAATTTATATTTAATTTCCGCACCAAAGTATGGCGTGCTATTTCTTGAGATAACTTGACCATGGTAGTTGGTGTAGTTATTCTCTATGTTGAATATATTGTTGGCATAGAACGAACAGGTCATGTGTCGTCCAATCTCTTTTGTCATTCTTAAGTGTATGTGACTTTCCCAAGGCACTTCCCTTTTCATAAAGTTATAATCACTGTAGTTGTGTACTAATTCTTTTAAAACGAGTTGTGTGCTATGTTCATCTTTGTAAAGGTTTGTGTCTCCATTTACATCAACATAGTAATCTGGAAGTCCATCATGATAAAGTGTTTGGGTCATACTATAGATTCTATTATCGATGGTTGTACTAATGATCATCCCAAATTTAGGAATATGAGTATGAAACCTTAATTGACTATTCAACGATTGGATGATTCTGTTCTCGCTATTATAAAATATTCCATAAATATGATTTGTATGTGTTTCATGGATAATCCCGTAACTCTTAATGTCAGAGTTATAATTATCATAGTGGGTTTTAAACCATGCCCCACTCCATCTTATACTGGTGTTAAGAGTGTTAAGCTTAGGAAGCGAAACATTCCACTCCACCCCTTGTTTTACTTTTCTTTCGTTATTGTTATAATTGCTAATTAGGTAGTTGGAGGAGATGTTCTGTGTCGAAAACTGCTCCAAGGAAGGTTTCTTATTTGTGGAGATCGGTGCATTATCCTTATCTTCGACGTAGATCTGTACTTTTTGGTTATAAGGGATTGTATGCACACTAAACTCACTGTTGTTTTTTTCATAGAAAGTGGTAATCTGAAAGGTTGTTTTTCCTATTCGTCCCTGCACTCCAATCTCTGCTTTTTTGTTTACCGAAGGTTTAATTTCATAATTTGTAGGATCAATCGCTTGATTCCAAAAATCAGTTCTTCTGGCTTGTTCATTTTGAGAATAAAAGTTAAGGGTTTGATATTGAAAGTAGATCGTGTTTGGATACAAATGTGCCATAGTTGGAAGTTTGCTCATTATACCTAGCCCTCCCAATAACTTTAGAGAAGATCGTTTTCCTAAAATATCTCCTTTATATATCTCTGCTGTCATATTCCATCGAGGATCTACTATCCACGAATTACTCATACTATATTTATCCGATAGACCTAATATTACACCTCCTCTAATTCCTATTTGATGTTTGATCTTCATCCCTGCTATTTCATGGGTGAGGTCGTCTGTTAAATAGAATGACAAAGTCTGATACATGGGAATGTCTTTAAGAATTCGAGGGTATGTCACTGTTCTTTGAGAATTATTAGGGACATTCATAGGTCTACTTAAATTGTAATTTTCCCCTTCTCCGGTATTTTTTTGTCCTTTCCATCTCCCTCCAATTTGAATCCGATGTATCATGCCAAAACTCTTCTTATAGAAGTTTGCATTGACACTTGCATTCAATTGTAATGGGTTGTCATTAATGGTCTGATAGGCATCGTAAATAGCAGGTAGATATACTCCTTCAGAAGGACCATCTTCCTTGCTTATACTAACGGCAGTAGCACCAGAGACTAACGATTTTAACTCTTCTCTATAATTATTGGTATAACGGCTATTTATATTCCACGTAAATGTTCGTAGGAACCCTCTTTTTTTCTCAATTTTATGAGTAATAGCAAACGATATATTGGTATAACGACTCTTTATATAGTTTTGTGTGCCATCTATAATCTCCGCATCCGATTTCACATTGTCTACTGACTGATTTAAACTCAAGTCAATAAAAAATGATTTTAATGTTTCGCTTGTTAACTTCTTATAGTTCCACTTATTTTTTTGAGATAATCTAGTATAACCATTGAGTGTCGTTCTTGGGTCATTAAGACTATTAAGATAGCCACCAGAGATATTCCAACTCCAGTGATTCGACAGTTGTATCCCCTTGTTAATGGAAACTAACTTACTAGACGGTTCTGTTTTCAAACGAACACTTAAAGGGGTTTCACCCCTTTTCTCAGTTATAATTACTTTACCATTGGTAATATCTCCGTGCTTGGCTGATGCAATTCCCGTAATAATTTCTACCGATTCGATTTCGTCTGTAGTAATGTTTCGCATATCCACACCTGCATTGGTATTAGTGAAAAAGCTTGCATCATTGGATTGAGATACTCCGTCCACTTCAAAGTCTACTCCTAAAGAGCTGTTGGTATCATATCCTGCTTCCCTTAAACGAATAAAATTAGGTTCACTTAAGTTTGGTTTAGTTGTTAAATTTCCTGGTTGCATTTGCAGTATATCGGAAAAACTTGAAGCTTGAATATGGTCTATTGCCATCGATTTAATGATCGTTGCTGACCCCATATCATCTATCTCAGCTGAAACTTGAACCTCTTTTAGTCTAAAGCTTAATGGTGAAAGATATATCTTAATGGGGCCAACTGATCGGTTATCTATGAGTGTGTCTTTTGTTGCATATCCCATACAACGAACTATAATTCGAGTGAATTGTTCTCGAGATTTCGTGTACGTAAATTGTCCTTTGTCATTAGTGAAAATATGTTGGTGCTCTTTACCAACATATATCTCTCCAAAAATGATAGGCTTTTTTGTGTCTTGATGAATAAGAATCCCTTGTGCTTCTCTATTTATTGCACAAACCTGATCAATTATGCCTAGATATAGGACTGTCAAGAAGATTAGGTTAGAAATCCTTGAATTGAATCTCATCGCTATTTTGGTTATTTTAATTTTTATATGCTACAAAGCTACGGGGGATAGCAGAATAAGTAAATCCCTAAAAGTTGGGATTCTATAAAATAGCGAATGAGAGGATGTTTTATAGTGGCAAATAAGTGTTGTTTAGAATCGTTCTGCCCACAAAGAGAAATGTTAATGACTGTTTTGTGCTGTTATATAGTGTATAGTAAGATGAGGGGGGAGGGAGGAGTGGAGGTCTATTCTAAATAAACAAAAAGTGGAGGGGGAAGGTGATCGGAAGAATTAAGGATAAGCTAACATAAAAAGAATAATGCTATCCCCATAAAAGAGGATAGCATTGCCCTTTTAGATTTGTTTCTGAATCCATTGTCGAGCATTTACAAAGGCTTCCAACCATGGAGTGATCGTATCATTATTGCGATCAGAAGGGAAATGTCCCCACTGCCATGGATAGACTGATCTTTCTAAGTGTGGCATCATTGCCAAATGACGACCATCTTTAGAAACGATTGCTGCAGTATCAAAATCCGATCCATTCGGATTGGCAGGATATGCATGGTAATTATATTTCATTGCAATGCCAGATGGTTGTTCTTTGCTAGAGAAGACAAATTTACCCTCCCCATGTGCAATCCAAACTCCAAGAGACATTCCTTGTAAACTTTTAAGCATAATAGAGTCTGTATCTGATGGAATGGTGACCCCAACAAAGTTAGATTCAAATTTATGAGAATCATTATGCTCCATTTTGACGTCTAAGTTGACATCATTAGATGATATTAAATCTAAAGCAACCATCAATTGACATCCATTACAAACACCTAAACTCATTGTATTTTGACGTGCATAGAAGCGTTGTAATGCTTGTTGGGCTTTCGGATTATATTTAAAAGCACCTGCCCACCCTTTGGCTGAACCAAGTACATCTGAATTGGAGAATCCACCACAGAAAACAATAAAGTGGATGTCTTCCAAAGTCTCTCTTCCTGAGATAAGGTCTGTCATATGAACATCTTTCACATCAAAACCTGCAAGATGTAAACTCCAAGCCATCTCTCTCTCTCCATTAACTCCTTTTTCACGTATAATAGCCGCTTTAAGACCACTTCTCTCTCTTCGACTAGGTGTAATGCCTAATTTAGATAAAGATGCGTTAAACGTTTTGAAATCAAAGGCAAGAGGCTGTTCAGCATAGTTTCCAAATCGAGCGGTTGCAAGTGTTTCGCCACTCTGCATTTTATCTAGTTCATAAGATGGGCGATACCAAACATCTCTCAAATAGTCAATATCTAAAGTCAGTTGTTCCTCTTTATGTGATAGAGTGAGCATTCTCTCTTTGGAAGGAGATCCTAAAGATGTATATTTTAGACCCAAAGCTTTAGCACGTGTTTCAAAAACATTGGTGTCATTCGCTTGAACCACTGCTGCTGGGTTCTCCGAAAATAGAATATGAGCCCAATCTTTATCGCTAATGCCGTCTAACGATAAGTTTAGTCCTCCCTTTGTGTTGGCAAAGCAAAGTTCCAATAGACTTGTGATTAATCCACCAGATCCAACATCGTGTCCTGCGGCAACCAATCCTTCTAGAATAAGTTGTTGTAACGACTCAAACTGTTTGGCAAAGAACGATGCATCACTTACTGTTGGTACATCTACGCCTAGTTTGCTGTTAATCTGAGCAAAGGCTGAACCACCTAGAGCCAATTCACTGTTTGAAAAGTCGACATAGTAAATCGCCTTACACTCATCGTTAACGACAACAGGTTCAACAATTTTCTTTACATCTTTTACTTCACCTGATGCTGAGATGATTACTGTGCCAGGAGCGTATACCACATCATCTTTGTACTTCTGTGTCATCGATAGCGAATCTTTTCCTGTTGGAATATTGATCCCTAATCCACAAGCAAATTCACTAGCTGCTTCCACTGCTTCATATAGACGAGCATTCTCTCCTCTGTTTTTTGCAGGCCACATCCAGTTTGCACTCAACGAAACACCTTTAATACCATGAGTCATTGGTGCCCATACCAAATTGGTCAGAGACTCTGCAATAGAGAGAATTGATCCCTTGGCAGCATCAATAAGTGCTGCACTCGATGCATGCCCTAATGATGTTGCAATCCCTCTCTCTCCTTGAAAATCTTGTGCGATAGCCCCAAGGTTATTTAATGGAAGCTGGATCTCACCAGCACATTGTTGTTTGGCAATCTTTCCTGTAACTGAACGGTCTACTTTATTGGTCAACCAATCTTTACAAGCAACACTCTCTAGGGATAATACCTCCTCTATATAGCTTGTGATCTCTTTATTGTCGTATGTCACTGGCGCAAATTTACGCTGCGATGTTTTATCCGTCAATACGGTTTTAGGAGAGCTTCCAAAGAAGTGTTTTAATGCCAGATCAATTGGTGCTTTTCCTGCTTTTTTACTCTCAAAGACAAAACGATCATCTCCAGTTGTCTCTCCAATTTCATAAAGTGGTGTGCGTTCTCTTTTAGCAATACGTTCAATCTTCTCTAGATTCTCTTTTGAAGTAACAAAGCCAATACGTTCTTGCGACTCATTACCACAGATCTCTTTTAGCGAAAGGGTAGGGTCTCCAACAGGAAGGTTGTCCATGTCGATACGTCCTCCAGTCTCTTCTACTAATTCTGAAAGACAGTTTAAATGTCCTCCAGCACCATGATCATGCACTGTCGAGATCGGATTGTTCTCCTCCTCTGCCAAAGCTCGGATCGTATTATAAGTACGTTTCTGCATCTCTGGGTTGGCTCTCTGAACGGCATTCAATTCGATCGACGAAGAGAAATTACCTGTATCTACAGACGAGACTGCGCCACCGCCCATACCTATACGATAGTTGTCTCCTCCGATTAACACGACTGCATCTCCTTTGTTAGGAGTATCTTTCAATGCATCTTTCTTGTTGGCCAATCCGATTCCTCCAGCGAGCATAATTACCTTATCGTAACCAAACTTCTGATCTTGCTCGAAATGCTCGAAAGTCATTAAAGACCCATTAATCAGAGGTTGTCCAAATTTATTACCAAAATCACTAGCTCCATTGGAGGCTTTGATTAGTATCTCCTCTGGTGTTTGATATAACCATGGGCGAGGAGCTTTATCTTCTTCCCATCGTTTCCCTTCACTGTTGCGTGGATAGGAAGTCATATAAACGGCTGTTCCTGCAATGGGTAGTGAACCTTTACCTCCTGCAATACGGTCTCGAATCTCTCCTCCCGTTCCTGTTGCAGCTCCATTAAAAGGCTCAACAGTTGTTGGGAAGTTATGCGTCTCTGCTTTCAATGAAAGTACCGTGTCGATATCTCTAATCTGATAATAATCTGGACCATCATGTGTAATCGGTGCAAACTGTTCAACTTGGCTACCTTCGGTAAAAGAACAGTTATCTTTATATGCCGATACAATTGTATTTGGATGTTCTTTCGAAGTCTTTTTAATCAGTTGAAATAGGGTAGAAGGCTTCTCTTCTCCATCAATAATAAACGTCCCATTAAATATTTTATGACGACAGTGTTCCGAATTCACTTGAGCAAAACCGTAAACCTCACTATCGGTAAGTGGACGCTCAATCTCTTTGGAAAGCCCTCTTAAATATTCTATCTCTTCTGAACTAAGAGCCAATCCCTCTTTTTCGTTATATGCTTCAATATCTTCAATATATTGAATGGGATCAGGTGTTTTGTCTATGGTGAACAGTTGCTGGTCAAGTTGGGTGTACTTTCTCTGCAACATAGGGTCAAATGTGGGGTCACTGTTCTCTACTTGAAAGAACTCCTCTACTCGACGAATCCCATTGATCCCCATATTTTGGGTAATTTCCACCGCATTCGTACTCCAAGGTGTGATCATCTCTTTTCTGGGACCAATAAAAGTCCCTTTCATGGTGGCTTCTTTTAGAAGTTGGGCGTCTCCAAAAAGCCAAGTGAGTTTTTCAATCGTATCAGACGTTAGCTGTTGGAAACTGTCCACTGCTAAGATACTCTGACTTCCTTCGAAAAATAGAATCATTTTTGGGTCAATTTTTATATTGTAATTAGAAACTTACATATGGTAAAAATGCTCCTTCGTCATCTTTTAATTAAAGATACGAAGATTTTATGGTAATGGTTTTGATAGGTGCAAATATATGATTCTGTTTTTCTCAGAAATCCAAAAACCTCCTTACCATACAGGAAAACTGTAGTTGATAATATATACTTAATAATCGCATAGAGTAAAGTGTCGAAACATGACTTTTCTCAATAAATATTGAAGTAAGCTTGTTCGATATCGATGTTGAGATGGACTTAAATTTAGACTCTGCTATAAAATTCCATTTATCTATATCAAGAGTTTTGTTCGATGGGATGAAATATATGAAAGATCAAAGGTTGTTAGGCGGTCTATTTAATTAACACATATTTAATGTTTTAAAATGGGTGATTATGATAAATATCTGTTATTGTTGTACGTTTGATTCTTTCCTCTTAGAAGTCGATGTTTAATACTTATTGTTTTCTAATTCTGACTTAAAGTAACGTATGTTATTTAATGACATGAGTGTTGTTAATTGAAAGACATATCTATTCAATCCATATTATTATTAATGAACTCATCATAATCATAATGGGTTGAATTTTATTGTTGGGATTATTAGTCTTAAATATATAAATCAAGAGTATGAAACAACTATTTTTATTTATTGCCTTATTTCTCTCCTTGCAGAGTAAAAGTCAGGATCTCCTGAATTTACCTGCATCACAATCTTTATGGGATATTAGTGAGGTGACCATTGATGGTGTGAAAGGGATTAGTTTAAACAGATATCTGGGGGATGCTTCTGTTAATGGTTTGAAAATCACTATTCCTTCATCTATCGGTAGCAAAAGTGTAATCGCATTATGCTACATTAAGCCTGAGGATGAAAGTAAATGGATTCCATTAATTGGTAATGTAAAAGGACTACATGGGCTTTTTAATCAATATTTTGATGCCCCAAATAGAACTCTTGTCGAAGTAAATGCTGAAAACACACCGCTGTTATATGTTGGTCCATTGGCTTTAGCTCATTGTGTGCATGAAGATATCTCAATAACTTTGCCTCATAGTATGAAATATATTCGATTTAATGCATTTGAAAGAGCTGGCTTTAAGGAGTTTATATTTCCTATATCACTTGTCTATTTAGGGAAGAATGCATTTACATCGTCGTCTTTAAAACAGACCACAAGCCTACCTATTGCTGTAACAAATATTTTTGCTGAAACATTCTCTTCTTCTATTGAAGGAGATATAGAGAAATATGTTCATTCAAAAGTTTCGTATATTGGACCTTTTGCCTTTTCTGATTGTGATAAGTTAACTGGACATTTGAGCTTATCTGACGAGATGAATGTAATCGAAGAGTTCGCTTTTTCAAGTTGTAGTAGTATAGAACAAGGAACGGATATGCCATCAAATCTTACAATAATCAAAAGAAATGCTTTTGCTAATAGCTCTGCATATAAAAAAGATTTGGTCTTTTCAGAGGGACTTGTTGAAATACAAGAAAATGCATTTGGTGAGCATCCATTTATGGGATTTATATATAATGGAAAGCAGATTGAGTCGATCACATTACCAAAATCTATAACAACCATTGGGGTGGATGCCTTTAAAAGGTCTACTTCAACTACTAAATTCATTCGTGTACTCTCTTCAACTCCACCAACGGTTGGTAATAAACGAGCATTTGATGCTGCTGCTTATGAAAATACACAACTGTTAGTTCCTGTTGGGGCGCTGAATAACTATAAATCTGCTGCTATCTGGAAAGAGTTCAAGAGTATCTCGGAAGATGATGGCACGATTAAGCTTTCAAGTAATTCGAAAAAGAGAGATGAAGTCTATAATATTACGAACTATGGGAGAATCATCAATTTCAAACAACCTTTTAATGTAAAATCGGTGCTGCTATACGATATTAAAGGAACAATGCTGTCTAAGTTAAATCATATTGATTCTCAATGGGAGTTGCCTTTAAGTATCCATGGTGTTGTTATGATGACCGTTGAAATGGTTGATGGGTCGATATTAAAGGAGAAGATTATGTTGAAATAAAGAATTTTATCATCCAATATCTGCTTGCAGATTGTGATGTTTAAGGGTGCTGTGTGTGAAAGCTCATAAGTGCCCTTTTTTATATTATGGGTAGAAGGAAATCCGTTGTGGAGTCTTGTTTCTTGTCAACGAGTAAACAAGATGAGATTTGTAATATGGTTGTAATTGTGCGATCAGTGACATCGTGTACTTTCCATTTTTCTATTGACTTTTTACGAAAATAGTGGTGTAAGTGGATCATTTTTTAATGAAAATACTTACTTTACACTATAAACTAATGAATCGGATGAAAATTAGATAAACTTATGATTACAACCAAACAACTGAAAGAGTTGATCGAAGCGGAGGTCATCGATGATGTCACCGCAATGAAAATCACCGCTTTCTATAAAGAGAAATCAGGCGGGGCTAACCGTCGTCTTGCGGTGATATTTAGCATTCTTGGTGCCCTGCTTATTGGTTTAGGTGTTATCGAAATTATTGCCCATAACTGGGATTCCTTTAGTCGTTTAACTAAAGGGATATTCTCGATGTCACCGTTGATTATTGGTCAATTTATCTGTGGAATAACCCTATTCCAAAAGAAAAAATTATCCATATGGCATGAAGCGGCAGCCTCTTTTCTCGTGATGGCTATAGGAGCAAGTATTTCATTGATCAGTCAAACATATCATATGGATGGAGAGATGTCCTCCTTTATGATCTCATGGATCATTCCAATCTTACCTGTAATCTATCTTATGCGATCTTCAATGGCAACTGCCTTCTATGTAATAGGTGCTGCCATCTATGCAGGATCGTTAGGCCCTAAAAGTGATCCACTTCTATTCTTATTAAGTTATGGTGGACTGCTTTTACCTATGTTACCTTATTATATATCATTGATAAAAAGAGCTCCCAGTGGTGCTATGACCACACTTCTTCATTGGGTTGTAGTCTTAACAACTTCTTTGGTTGTTCTAACTGCATTTAAAGATGCAGAGGTGGTTTGGATAGTACCTCTATACTTATCCGTTTTCATTACCTTATATCTCATTGGAATAGGAGGCTTTGCCAAAACATTAAGTGCCAAATATTCCGCATATAGTATGGTTGGTTCGTTGGGAGCACTATCAGTTCTCTTTACACTCTCGAATGACCATTATTGGCGTAAATTATCTAGTGCATCCTTCTCATTAAGTGATATGATTATGCAGCCGTCTATTTGGTGCACAATCGTATGTGTTGTGGTATCTGCCGTACTTCTTTATCGTGTTATCAAGTTACAGAAACGCAGGTGGTCATTATCACCTTTGGTTTACAGTATATTATTATATATTCCCGTTTTTCTGATAAGTGTTTATCTGCCAGTCGGAAAGTTGTTTACAAATATATTGCTTTTGTTTATTGGCATCTACTATATCTTGGATGGCTATAAAAAGAATCTATGGCAATCTACTAATTTAGGTCTTCTTATTCTTTTTGTGTGGACCCAATTTCGACTATTTGACATGAAAATGGACTTCGTCGTAAAAGGCATCCTCTTTATCTTGCTTGGGGGCTGTTTTATAGGTGCAAACATTTGGATATTAATGCGTAAAAGAGTCAAGTAGTTATGAAAAATATAAAATATATCTTCCCACTGTTTATCGTAATGGTCCTGATTCAATGGTTTATTCCAATGAAAATGGTCTGGGATAATGAAGCCATTTTACGAAATGGAAATGTATATAAGTTTAAGACGGCTCCTGTTGATCCAACGGATATCTTTAGAGGTAAATATGTTCACCTCTCATTTGATGTCGAAACATTAAAGGTACAAAATGCAAAGGCATTCAGATATGGAGATAAGGTGTTCCTTACGATTGTAAAGAATCAAAACGGTTATGCTTCCATAAAAAGAGTTTCAACTGATGTTCCCAATGACGATTATGACTACATAAAAGCAGAGATCAACTATGTAAAAGCAGAAAAGCAGCAGATTGTGGTGAGATTCCCTTTTGAACGTTTTTATATGGAAGAGTCATTGGCGTTACCTGCAGAAAAAGCACACCGTAAGTCGATGAAACGTTCCAATAGTAAAACGTATGCGATCGTAAAAGTTCTTGATGGAAATAGTTTGGTTGAAGAGGTTATGATCGATGATAAGCCCATTCGTGATGTTGCGCTGGAGAGTGTCGAGAAATAATAAATCTTATTATAATGGACCAATGAAGGCAATGACCAACATGTAATCAAGCAGATAATAACCAAGTTTTTATCTGCTTGATTTGTAATGGACAATGGATTTAAATGTGTTGAATCACAATAAAGTGAAATTATTCCACACGAATATTATTTATTTTATTGATGTTAATATCGTCTAATGTTCCTGTTAAGGAGTTTGGTTCTCCTTTTAAATCATATTTCTTATTCCCAATCGTAACGAGAATACCAATTTCCTTATTTCCCAAAACATCAAATCTTTCATAGACTTGATAAATAATATCTCCATTATAAAAAGTTAGAGTTTCATGGTCTTGATTTATTTCGAATTCAATATTGTCAGAATCAACGTGATACGGATATGAAAACTCCACCAATCTATTTGGTTTTAAGAATGTGTAGATTAAATTGGAATTATATTCGATGAGTTTTACCTCTTTCTGATTCTTCGAAATTTTGAAAGACATAATCTCTGAAATATTTTTATTATTGCTAATAACCTTTGAAAGAGACCCATCAACTTGTTCAAAGTTCGATCCATTGAAAACGAAACTATATCTACAAGTGTAATTAAAAATAGAACCATTAGATTCAGTCCATCCGGGTTTTGTCTTTTTGTTCTTATAGCAATGACAACTTGAATCCATGTCGTCAAGATGATAACTTACGTCAATCTCTTTTGTTTCAGGGTTATATGAGACACCTCCTTCCCAGGATCTACTCTCTTTTGAGTGAATAAACTCCTCTTTAAATATGCCATCTTGGTATGAAATTAATCTTGCTGATGTACTAAAACACATCGAACAAAAACGAACCATATTGGTTAATACATATTTCACTCCCTCTTTTGTGTTTAGTGTGTAGATATCAGAGTATCCATCAGAACAGAAAAAGGATTGAAACTTCTCTTCTTGAACTGGATTGGCAGCTTTAAAGTCTGTGTAATACATAATGGATAGCCTCGAACGATATGATCCTCCGGTTTTTTCATCGATAGAAAAATTGAAAAGTTTTTTGTCATCAGAGATGACAATTGAAATCTCGTCAGAAGTTAATAGCTTACGAATATTACTATGAAGAAAATCAGAATGATGTGTTATCTGTTTTATTCGTTTTACTATCTTTCTTTGAATAAATCCGATAACATACCAATTGCTAATTGAATCATTGTTCTCAGATAAATCAATGCTGTTATTTTTGCTAGCAGATGAAATTAAGTCATTTTCTTCCTTTTGCGTTAGCTCTAAATCTGAAATATTCAGAAGTTCATTGTTAAAGGGATAGAGATCAGTGTAAATATATAAAAGATGATTGGTTTCATTAATCAGTTTTGAATATGATTCTTCACCTTGTCCTCTTGTTAATAATGGGAGTAATAATAAAATAAATAATGCTCTCTTCATGTGATGATACCTTTTACCTTTTCAAATTTATTAATCATCGAATATCCCTCATAGACTTGTGTTGAGGTTCAAAATATTACGCTTGTTCTCGATATTAGCCGTTATAGTATCTAATTACAAATATGATGGCTGTTATTATTGATACAATTGCTAATACTGTCAAGGCTATTTTAATCCAACTATATGGTCTTCGACCTTGTACCTCACCAGTTCTCCCATTAACGAGAAATTGATATAACTCGCCTTTAAATCGATAAGCACATACAAATACTGGTAATAATAAATGTTTAAATGCAATGTCGTTATAGTCTGTTTCCATCGACGTAATTCGTTGCTCATCACCACCTATGTCAGTTCTTATCATATCTCTGATCTCTGACTCAGCAGTCTCTTGTGCCATCTTAAATCCTTCCGTTATCTCGATTTGGTATTTCTCAGTGATGTATCCACTCAAATAACTTTTATCAAACGGAACTAAATTTTCTAGATCCCATGGCTCAAGTTTGTTAATATACTTCTCAGGTAACGATGTGGTTGCGACTGTTAAAATGTCATCAAAAAAACTATGGATATTTCCAGTAACAGTACTCCATCTCGTTTTTTGGACTTCACGTGTTTCAGTGACCGTCTTGCCATCTTCTGTTTTTGTGTACTCCTCTGTTACATAATAATGCACACCTCGTTGTCCAATGTATGGAGTGTGGGTGTCCATGTCAAAAGTCCAATATGGAATGTAAACTCCTTTAAAATGGTCAAAACTTAATGCCGCTTTTTTTAAAGCATTTGGAGCAAACCATAACTTATTAATCCATTTTTTGAATTCGTCTGATGCAGCATCTTTGTCTAATTTAAAAGGCAATAATGATTCTGGTAAAAGAATCCTTTCATTTCTAGTCTGCTCAACAATCAATGGTGTTGTACAGTATGGACATAATGTTGATGTAATATTGGGCGAAATCGTAGATGAGGCTCCGCAAGATTCACATTTTACAAAACTTTCATCAAAAACTTCCTTCTGTTCTGATTCATTTGCTAGAAATTTGAGGTAATCGTGCTCTTCAATTTTAGATTCACTCTTAGGAATTTCATTTAAAGCCCCACAATAATCACAAGATAGATGATCTGTTCCAGCTTTGTATTTTAAATCGGCTCCACAATTGGTACAAGCAAAAGTGTTTATATTTAATTCTTCTTGAATTTCTTCCATAATGAATAGGTTAGCCAAATTATATTTAAGAAATAGATTTAAATTATTGCAAATATATATTGCATTTGTAGATGTAAGGAGTGGAGTCATCACCTTAGATCCTATTTTATTACTTTAAAAGTGTAATAAAGTAGGATCTATAAATAACGATGATCTTTATATCTTAGTGGTATTAAAGTCCAGGAATTGGAGGTGGTATACTACTAAATATATTCATTAGTTCTGCTACTTCATTTGCAGCAGTCCAATTGCTCATTCCTTCTCGCCATACCAATACATCTCGGGTAAATTGATTTTGCATAGCCATTTGTTTTAATGTAGTTAGATCAAATGGTCCATTTTGTTGTCCATTAATAACAATGAAGAAAGATAAAGATGGAGGTATTGGTGGTGGTGAAGCCTGATGGGGTTGAGTAGTGGTTTGTTGCTCACCTGAAAAAGCTTGCCCCATTTGATTCGCCATTGCGAATCCCATTCCCATACCCATTCCGGCACCTGCTGTTCCACTGCTGTTCTCTGCTGCTTTCTCCATTGCTTTAGCAGCTTTCATCTGTGCTAATTTATTTAGATCAACAGCATTTAAACGGCTCAATTCAAATATCTCTTTCTTAATTTCGTCTGGCATGGAAACATTTTCTACTAAGAATGTTGTAATCTCAATACCATACTTCTCAAATTCGGGTGCTAATACCTGTTGTACATAGTCGGACAGCTCATTTAGGTTACTAGCAAACGCTTCGATAGGAATATTTGCTTCAGCTGCTGCATCGGAAAATCTAGTGACAATTAAACTTTTAAGTTGTTCTGCAATTTCAGCGGTTGTAAAGTGCCCATCTGTACCTACAATTTCTCTAATAAAGATAGATGCATCTTTTACGCGCACGGTGTATGTGCCAAAGGATCTAATCTCTAGCATGCCAAAGCGAGAATCACTTAAAATCATAGGGTTTTTTGTTCCCCACTTTTGTGCCGTTATATTACGGGTATTTACAAAGTATATTTCAGCTTTAAAGGGGCTGTTAAAACCATATTTCCATCCCTTTAAAGTGGAAAGAATTGGCATATTGGACGTTGTCAATTGATACATTCCAGGTTGAAATACATCCGCCAACTGTCCTTCGTTTATAAGTACAGCCACCTGTCCTTCACGAACTGTAAGTTTAGCTCCGTTCTTAATCTCGTTTTGATAACGCTCAAATCGATAAACCATTGTATCGTTAGAATCATCAAGCCATTCGATGATATCGACAAATTCACCACGTATTTTATCAAAAATTCCCATTGTTAATCTATATGTTAGGGTTAGTTATTGTGTTATTAATTTTCACTATTGATTTTAATAAGTAATTGACAAGTTACTTATTAAAAATGAAATCATGTGATGTAAAACTAAGATATTATATTGTAAATAACTATGTTAAATTATAATCTTTATAATAACTACTGCACTTGTTATCAAAGGTTCTTAGTAGAGTAAGATAGATTAAATAAGGATCATATATCATGTGGAATGTTGTTTAAGGTAGATTCTCTAGTGCTTTGTCAAATTGATCATATATCTTCTTGGATTCCACTCCCATTGCCATTAAGGTCTGTTTAACTGAAGGATTTACTCCTGTTACTATATAGCTTATTTTCTTGGCATTCAGTTCATCTAGTGAATCTTTTAGGTGATGTGCTCCGGTAGCATCAATAAAGGGTACATGTCGCATTCTAAGAATAAGAACCTTCGTCTCAGGAAGGACCTCTTTTAATATATTACAGTAGTTTCTAGCCGAACCAAAAAAGAAAGGTCCACTAATTTCATAAGCTTTAATTCCTTTAGGCAGTGTCTCATCATTGTCTAGAACATCTTGATCTACCTCCTCTTGTAGGCCTACATGATCTGCCATCCTTTTCATGAAAAGTAGTGCTGCCAAAACCATTCCAACCTCAATGGCAACGGTTAAATCAACCAAAACGGTTAAGAAAAAAGTAGCTAATAGTACCACTATATCAAAAAAGGATGTACTTAAAATCCCCTTAAATGATCGCCATTCGCTCATATTATAAGAGACAACAATTAATATGCCTGCCAATGATGACATTGGGATCCACTTGACCCATGGACCAAAGAATAGCATAATCAGAAGTAGGGTGAATGCATGGGCAATTCCAGCAATCGGAGTACGTCCTCCATTTTTAACATTGGTTGCGGTTCTAGCAATTGCTCCCGTGGCAGGTATTCCACCAAAGAAAGGAGTAATAATATTCGCAATTCCTTGTCCAATAAGCTCTGTGTTTGAGCGGTGGTTACCTCCAATCATTCCATCAGAAACGACTGCAGAGAGCAAGGATTCTATTGCTCCAAGAAGTGCGATTGTAATAGCTGGCTCGATATAGTGAGGAAGTGCACTCCAGCTGAAAGAGGGGATGTGCATCTCAATAGTGCTTGGGATGGAGCCATAAACTGTCTCGATGGTTGTCACAGGAAGGCTTAATGTTTTTACTGCGATTGTCGATAAAATAATTGCAATAAATGAACCTGGTACCTTGGGAATCCACTTTGAACTATAAATGGTGATTAGAATGGTAAATAGAGTAATACCTATGGCATAAAAGTTGGCTGTATCAAGATGTGAAAAATAGAATCCCCATTTCGAAATAAAATCAGATGGTATCCCGTCCACTGTTAGCCCTAGAGCATCTTTAATTTGTGTGGAAAAGATAACCAAAGCAATCCCACTGGTGAACCCTACAACCAAAGGATGTGGAATAAACTTAAGTAATGTTCCAAGTCGGAAAACTCCAAAAAGAATAAGGAATACCCCTGCCATGATGGTTGAGATCATTAACCCTTCGATTCCATACTTCTGAATAATTCCAACTACAATTACAATAAAGGCTCCTGTAGGCCCACCTATTTGTACACGACTGCCTCCAAAAAAAGAGATCATTAAACCTGCTACAACCGCTGTAATTAATCCCTTTTCAGGCGATACACCTGAAGCAACTGCAAATGCAATGGACAAAGGGAGGGCTACTATACCCACAATAACTCCCGCAAGAATATCTTGCGTAAGTGCTTTCTTGTCATATCCCAAACGAAGCGTACTCCATAATTTAGGATAAAAAATATGACTTTTCATATTCGAATGATGTATTTGATATTAGGAATGTTTTTGGTAATGCATATAACACATCTGCAACCCTCATGTCGTGAAAGTCGGTGTGAAAAAATGGTGTAGTAATAATATCAAGAAGAAAATAGAAGATGTTGCTCCTTCTTTATGTATAAATGACTGCTCATGATAATTTTTCTAAAAGCTACGCAAAGGTATATCTTTTAAAATTGTTAAAAAAGATGTGCTGCCAAATAAAAATACTCTACTGATGGTCATCTCTGCCGATACTATTGATCTATTGTTTGTTTCTATCTGTTTTTAACTATTCTAAATTATTAAGATAGTGATTCTGACGAATGTCTATAAAATCCTAAAAAGAAGAATAAATTAATGAGTACAACCTTAAGTAATTTCTCTGAAATGTTTGAAATTATAATTCAAATGTCACAATTTGTATTATTATGATAATAAATCATACTGATTATAGTGGAAAAATAAAAAAAAGGTATATGTTTGTATCCATCTTATCCTAGAGGGGTTTTTGGGGTAAGAGACGCATGTAAATAAACACCATATTATACTGAGACTTTTGGCATATCTGTATGGTGTAATATTTCTATTATCACTTTTCTTTAGACATAGGCATCTATTTTCATCGAGATTATCGGTGGTTTCTTATGATGATCTATATTTAAGTTCATACAAATTTTATTCTCATATATTTTAAGACCATATTTTAATGGCAACTAGGGGATAGTTATGTCATTTTATAAGGATCAAGAGACAAAGAAAATTGTGCATTAAGCACAAAACGAAAAAATACGCTCGTCGTAGTTTTATACATAGATTTTAGGATGGAGAGCTTCGGCTCTCCTCTTTTTTTATACCTCAGTTTGTTTGTGCAAGTTGTAAGAGTAAAGGTCATTTAATTTTAACAGGATAACTTTATTCAGCAACGACTACCTATTCTGAGTTCTTAAAAAAAATACTACTATTGATCTAAGAAATCATTGACTGGATTCATCTTTAAAATAACAAATAGATACGACAACAACCCTCTTTGAAATATATAATATTTTAATGCTACCATCCTGCAAAAGGTATTCATTGAATTCTGATATAATATTATCCTTCTAACATTCTAGATGTATAAAATTTCAGTCAGGTATATGTGATAATTTTTGTGTTATGCTTACTGCTATCGTGATATACAAAGAGATCTCTATTATATCATTATCGCATCCGATGACATCGATACCACCTTACTCTGACCAACATGCTACTTGCTCCTGCCTTTCTCCTGAGATGGCTCGAAGTTCATTCCAAGTTCACTCGAAGTTCATTCATCGATTTTCCATTTTGGGTGAGAGAATTTCGAGTAAACTTGGAATAATACCCAAGAAAAAGCAGGTGATGGTAGCATGTTAGTCAGGAGAGACTGGCAGTAAAGAGTTCTTTATGAATCTCTATTTATCTAAGACGTCATCATCTCGCAGGTTGTATCCTTTAGGATAATATTTCAATGGTTCGTTATCTACTTTAATCTTGAATGTGTTGTCCAATCATAGCACTGTTTTAATGGGCATCTAATCTCTTCTATGTTGCTAGTTTTGGTGAAGGCGATATGTGGCATTGAGAATACAGGAATATCGAGAATGCAAGCGTGTGATTGCAATAGATTCTGTTGCCCAGCTAGAGCTATGTTTTCCTAAGAGGATACATAAAGACCATGAATTACCCCATTAAGGTCGTTCACGGTTCTTATGATAAATTGGATCGGAAAAGTGCTTCTACTTTAGGAAAAAACCGACATCTTAGATAGGGTTTCCTTCGTAGTTTATTGATACTTCAAGGATACTTCATTGATAGTTGCTTCATCAAAAATGTTAAATAGATGAATATTCTATTGTCATGCTATTGGTTTGGAGATGCAAAAGTGTTATGAAACCATAACGATATGTGTTCGTGATATTTTTGAACCCGTTATTATAATAACGGGTTCAAAAAGCTTTGACCTACAATAAACGATGTTCTGTTTATCTTAATTTGATTTGAGAATATAGCGTTGCATTGATGATTTGGTTGCAACGCTATATGGTTACTCACTAAGTTTTGGAAAGTCTCATCAATTTGAACGGATATCAAAATGTTGGAGTACTTGGTTTTCTGTGTTCTGTTGTATCAGTTGTTTGATTTTCTGATTGAAGTAGCCATACTGTTTCTTTGACATGCCTTCAGTATACTCTTTCTTGTTCTCTAAGCTATACATATTCTCAAGAGAGAAGAGGGTACGTGGATAGTCTGTGATACGTATTTTATCTCCTAATAGTTCTGCTCTAAACCAGAAGGCATCTTTATCCTTTATGCTTTGTACTTGAACACGATATAGCTTGCGTTCATTGTATTTTTTTGCTGTCTGTTGTAATTTGGTTTTGTTTTCGGGTAGAATGATTTGTACTTCAATATTGTCTAATAGATAGTATTGGTCTTCTGATTTTCCATCGATGTTTACGGTGAAATGGTTCTTCTGATCTAGCAGTAGATTATTTGAGAACTTAAGAATAAAGTTCATAAAATAACCGTATGCTAGCGTTTCTGCAATGGCTTTCTCTCTTTTCTCTTTGTTGCTTCTGTATTGTATAAATAATACAACCATTAAAATGATGATAGAGCAACAGACCACCGTAGTGGTGGACTGTTTAAACCCTAATGATGTAATAGAGGTGACCGCAACTGTAAGAATCGCAGTGAAGATCTCTTTTAGTGGTAATATTTTGGCAATATTCATCTTTTCTCTTTGTTATGGTTTCTAAAACTCATCTGTAATCCCATGGTACGGACATGTTCCAGCCAATGATAGATCTGCGACTCTTTGTAGATTCGATTTCCTTCTTTGTCTGTCACCTTCTCTAAGGCTCCTGCCATTAGTGCATATTCGTTCTCCAAGGTGGTACTAAACACCCCTTGGTCATCCGTATTGATAGAGACGCATAGTTGGGCACATTCATTGAGCTTCTCTTGATCGTATACCAGTCCCGTATTGAAAAATTCCTTAATGGGATGGTTGTCGTAGCGTCGGAAAGTTCCGATAAGCACATTGGACGATGGATTACACTCAATGGCAATATGTCGACTGGCGATCTCTCTTTGCATTGCTTTTTGGACTGCCGTAATAAGCTGCTTGTAGGTGTGTGATACTTTAAACTGTTTGACCTCTTCACCTCTGCTTCTTACCTGATAGTTAAAGTGGTAGGCGTGGTAGAGGGCATTGACCAAACGGGAGCTACGTTTTACGCCTCCTGTGGGATACATACAGTTCTCTCCCGCTTCATCCCATAGCGAATACATTCGTTTGCGTTGGAAATAGCCTGTGGAGGTGTAGTAATAAGGGTTGTCTCCTCGTAACTTCCACGCTTCAAAATAGAGCGTTGGTGTGATATGGGTCATATGAAATGGTCCATCTTCTTCGGATGCAACAAATTCGTTGTAGTCATTGATCTGATTCTGAAGATTCTCACCTTGTATGCCATTTGCTCCTTTGTGCTGATGCTCGTTGAGAAAATCACCATAGATATCCTGAAAGAGTACATCAAATTCTCGTTCTAGGGAGCCACAGTAGGCTGAAAATTGGGTGAGGTTATACTTGTGGATACGAGAAATTAGCCAAGAATAGTTGTCCAATAGCCAGTGTCGAGGAAGCATAATCACACTGTGTTTACATCGATAGTAGGCTTCGGCATCGATCCCTAAGGCGAGCGCATGACCTATACGATCCCCATTGTCTAGGTTAAGGAATTTGATCGATTCGTCGATGGCTCTTAGCCCATCCGCTATATCATAGAAGTCTTCTCCTGCATGAAATGTGGCAGGGAGTTTCTCTGGAAGCTCCTCAAGAAGGTTGTCGTCGTTGTGTGAAGAGCGGCAGAATTTCAGATAGCGAAAGGTTTGGGCAAAGACTTCAGGACGTGCACTAAACTCTGAAGAGGCGGCATCGATTCCCTGTATCCTTTTTCCCTCCTTTCTGGTACTCCACTTGGTATTCATAAGGGAAAGAGCTTGTACTTTAAGAGTTTTTCTCAATTGGTCATGGCGGCATAAGGCGATATGGGTTGCCGTTTCATATATCGTCTTGGATATTTCTTTCCCTAGTTTTTTAATTGAGCTGTCGGGCTTTTTTATAAAGTGAATATTGTAGAACAACGGACTTTCGTTTTTGTCTTTGAGGTAAGGCAGGTCTTGGTCCAAGCCATTTTTTGCCATAAAATGTTCTACCTCATTGAACTTCTCTAAACAGAGCCGGTCGTTTTTTCGGATGTTAGCACACATTTCGTCAGGGGTGTCTTCTGGTGTTATACGGGCCTCTAAAGATTGGATGGTTTGATTTAAAAGCGTGGTCGAGACAGCCATACTGCATAGTGCAGAACCAAACAGAGGGTAACCATCTAAGAAGTGCCATTTCCTATTTTGATAGGCGGAGAAATTGGCAAACCCGACTTGTTTGTTTTGTTGAATAATTTCGTCTCTGAATTGTTGTTTGATCAATAGATACAGGTAGAGTAGGTCTTCATAGGGTGCAAATGCTGGGGTTTCTGCAGCAACCTTTCGAAAACAGCGATAGAGGAACCACCGTTCCCCTGTCAGTAGTTCGTTGGCACCTCTGTTTTTTGCGACAATCTGATGTCCATAGCAGTAGTCTGGTGTACCAGTAGTATCAGCAATGGTATAGGCGGTGCCATATTGCATTTTCAATGCATCGATCTTTACTTGCAGTTGGGAGAGGCGAGATCGAATTTCCTTTTTGCCTGCCTCCATCCAACTCTGTTCCGTCTGTTTTGAGAAGAGTTCATCTAAGGTCGTTGCTTTTTTATTTTCACTACTCTCTTTTTCGTTTCCGTCTATCTTTTCTGTTTTCGTTTCTCTACATGGATCTCCAGCTGCATCGATAATATCTAGCTCTTTAATCTTATTGAAAAGCATACAGCGAATATAAGCCGCTTTCCAGACCAGTAGTTCTAAATCATTTTTAGAGGTAAAACGTTCGTTTCTAGATTTATGTGTTTTAAATTTATTAAAGGCTTTTGATCTGCCTTCGATATTATTCATCAGGTTGATCCAGCTTAAATCATAATGGTTGGAAGAACCAAAAAGATGGAAGTGGTTCTCTGCAATTCCCTTATTTAAAAGGTTTTTAAGACGTAAGTTATTGGTACTAATGATAGGCGCCCAGTCAAAGTAGTTGCGCTGGTGACGATATCTTAGATCTTCATATGCCGTAAACAGGCATGTAAAGAGATCTTCGCCAAGAAGGAGACTAAGCTCCCTCCAGCGCAACATATGATCAAACTGTATCGTCGGTTTGTTATGTTCTAATGTTAGTACATGGGTACAGAAGCGATATATCAAACCAAATATATGTGCCCTACGTCCTTCATTGCGATCCGACTTGGCCCAATCTTCTTGTACTTTCTGTAGCATTCTTTCCGAATCGTCCATCGAATAACCCGAGATCTCTTCGAACCCTCGATGCGTTATATCTTCATCATAAAGTATCTCTTCAATCAGACGTAATGCTTTCCTATGCGTAATACTATTACTACTATATCGTTTTTTTATTAAGTCTGAAATATCTACTTGCCGAAAGAATAACTGTATGGATGCTCTAAGTGTTTTCATATTGATTATTTATCGTCTAAAACTTGTCACATTCTATTAACGGATTGCAGTTTCCTTAATTTTTGCAGCTCTTCCTGCTTCTATCTTTGCGATATAATTATATTTACTGATGTTAAAAAAATCAATAAAGTTATGTTCGTTAAAGGATCTTATACTAGATTTCTTTGTTAACTGTTGATCCTTATCTAATTCTTTTGTTGCCTCTATATGTTTAATAAAATCCTCTGTAATCCATCCAATTATCTCTTTTGTAGTAGCATCGAGATTGCTTACTCCTTTTAATTTATATAAATATTTATCCTTATTAGAGTCATCTCTAAGAAGTTCTTCAAATCTATTTAATGGGATAATTAGAGAGTTAAAGTGTTTAAGAGGATTACTTTCTTTTTCTGTTTGGCTACGAAGAAGGTGATTTTGCAAGTTGTTAAACGAAGTTAAAATGTTATTTTTTAGATTGGCATTTAAATTTAAATTTTTCAGGTCATTAAGCACTTGAGTTATTAATGATTGGAATGTGTCAAAATCAGACTTGCCTGTTAGAATATTTATTTCTTTGCTAAAAATAGACTCAATTAGGTCGATACTATGGAAAAATATGTTTATGAATTTATTGTCTTTGGTTTGAAGAAGAGGTTTCCATAGGTCAAATAATAGAATAAAAGTATCTGGAGTTATTTGTTTTTGTACATCTTGTAAGGCATAATTTTGAGTGAATGATCTACGATTTTGGGGTCTTGAATTTGATTTTTCTGTGATGCTGTAATTTGGAGGATAGTAGGTGAGAAACGGTTGTAGCTCTTTAGGAATAATTATACTCTTGTCTTCGTTAGAATTAATTTTGAAGTTTGTTGAAGATAAAATATCTACAAGGAATACTGACGAATTATCTCCATTATGATTTTCATCCATCTCTTTTATTAATGGTACAATGCTTTCACCAATCATGGTTTGTGCATCACAAAGCGTATCTTCGTTTATCATCTGTCCGTATAATTCTATGCTGTAGATTAGCTTGATAGCTTGAATCATCTGTTTGGCATGATCAATATAGATGCAGTTTTCCAGTGTATTGATAAAATATAGTACGTCTCTTAAAGAGATATTATCTGATTTATTGTCAGTGTTTAATATCTGCATTAGAAGATCATAATGGCTGTTTTGTCTCTTGTTTTCCTTGATGAACAATATATCTTGAAGGAAATAAGCGCACATATCTCCTTCTATTTTATTCTTTTTACCTGCTGTGTCAATTAAGTAGTTGCGTATATTCTGAATTAAGTGTTTGTTCTTGCATTTTGGGGTGGTGTTAATAAAATTTTCTACTATGTTAACTTGATTTATATGAAGGATTTCAGGAAGATAATTGATTAAAACGTACTCCTTAAACCTTGAAAGGTTTTGATCTGATTCATGGTTTGGTAGGATTCCTGTTAATTGTATTTCAGACAATTGAGGATCTTTGATGACTACTTTTGACAAATTATCTAAGGCACATCGGTATGATTCCAACTCCTTGTCATTGATCTGAATATTCTCCTTCTTTAAGTTCTCTATAATTAATGCTTCTATGTTGCGTTGGGGAACTTCAACTACATTAATTGAATCTGACTTAGAGGCGAGGCTATTTAATAAATAGAGCATTCCTCTCAATCTTCTTAAGGTCTTTGGTATAAGAAAATGTGGTTCTTGGGGAGGAGCAATAAAGATTAATCCCGTGAGTTGGTAAATGGTTTGAAGAATAAATTCTTCGATGCTTATTTCTGTTGAACCATCATCGTCTTTGGGGTTCTTTGGAAGTGGTTCGTGTTTCCAATTAATCAACTGAAGGGCTGTCGTTTTAACAAAAAGTTCGGTTGCATTGAGATGGATTCGACGGTTGTGAGGAATGAGTTTTATTAGATAGTTTACAGCAAACTCTTTTGGATCTTCATATAATCGTTTGGCATCGATCATTGTTTTAAAGCTCGTACGAATATCTTGTTCCTTGACATTGGTCAACTGCTCCATATTGACTGCCATTAGAATGACTACATTGGGAATCATTAGATATTTACGGATCTGTTCTCCCATATCAGTTGCAGCTTTGGTGTTAAGATCGAAATCATCGATAGGAATAACTAATATATCTTGGTGTTTCAATGGATCTCGACTACAACTATTTTTTTTATGGTAGGTGAGGTATTCTTTTACCAACTTTTTAAAATCATCTCTTAAATTTGCCCCCGAAGATAGTTTAGAAAGAGTTTCGAGTGCTTCTCCTTCATAACGTTTGTCTTCTTTGGTGTGGATGGCAGCCAATGATTTATAGACCTTGGAGTAGGCTTCCAAAAGTTTTCTTTTACCCTCTTTTTCGAGGTGTTCATTTTCATGCCTGCCTTGTATTTTTTCTATAGTTTTGGCAAACATCTTTGCTAAAACCACTTCAAAGAGGTTCTCATTGTTCTCAAAAAGAGAGGGGTCGATGGTATCGGTAATATGGAAATGATGTTGCTGTAAAGATCTTGAGTGATGCTGAAATACTTCTTTATCATCTTTATGGATATGCTCTAAGTAAGCTGCAAAGCTTAGCATAGCAGAGGTCTTTCCTGTTCCTCGTTCTCCACAAAATGCGATAATATTATTAAAGTCTTGTTCTTGATAACGGAGATAACTAGGGTATTTCTCTCCACAAGGATTGATGGCTTTGCATTGTTTTTGAATAATCTCTACAGTACAACCTGCTGCAATTCGATATTTGTCGTAGAATATGGATTTGTTTAGTTGTTCCCAACATTCTACTTTGGCATTAAATTGCTCATGAAGGTCTACGACCAATGTATTTTTAAAATTTTGTGTAGTCATAATCGGTGTCGGTTTTAGAACATATTTGTGAAAACGAGAATGTCATGAATTTGCTCTTCTGTGCTTTTCTTGATATATTCTTGATTCTGATATCTTTTTTTTAGGCTTTTGAGTAAGCTTGGATTGTACCCTTCAAAAATGTCAGGGTACATTTCGAGTAATTTGTCAAGAACAATTACATCTGTTAGCTGAGAGTATTGGGATCGTAAAATAGATTCGATAACTTTCGGTGAATACATTTTATGATCTTTAATCCTAGTTCTTAGTTCATCGATGTCATCCTTTAGACTATAAATATTCTGTTCATACTTCCGTCTCTCTCTGTCTCGAGTGACTTTATCTCGTCTATTTATTTCTTCAATTGTGTAATATTTTTGGTGTTCTGTTTCGACATTGTATACGTAAAGGTATTTTGTGATATTTGTAAACAATGAAATAAGGTTCTTGCTACTAAAACTATGAATAGAGTGTCGTCTAAGAATAGTATTGCTATTCATTGTATCTTCTATTTTCTGAAAAAAATCATGAATGAGCGGTAAAGTATTATTGTTTATCACCTCATCAATATCATTACTTGATGTAGGGTATGGGTTTTCGTATATTGTAGGAATTTCGCTGATCCCCATGAATAATTGGTCTATTACATCAAGACTCAATAACCATGGTTTCTTTTTGACTTCTTTTAGCGCGATGTATTCGTTGAAAACATTAAGATGAATTCCAATTCTTTCATTAATGAAATACGGATCACTATCAGATTTAATAACCCTTGCTGTGAGCTCTGTCGTAGAAGATGTTTTTCTGCGATCTAAGTAATTATGAATTACATATAGATTACTTCCTTCATCTTGTGCAACTACATAATTGTTTTGTTGAAATATGTTTAGTTCGTCTATGATTTCTTTATATCTCTCATGGTCTTTATATTTATCTACTGGTCTAAGTTTTAAGAATGTGTCGTCTAGATTAATTCGAATATTATAAGATGAATTTATTTGATGCCAAGTTTGTAATTCAACGGTTTTTTTGAAAAATGGTAAGATACTCTCTCCGCAAAGAACTTCAAAATCTAGTGTCTTATTATCGATAATTGCTTTTGAAAAGAGTTCAAGATAAATTACAACTCGTATTGTTTCTATTAATGTATAGTTGTTATCAATATCTGCTACATTCGATAATTTAGATAGAATATACCTTACATCTCTTAGAGATATATTGTGGGATAAATTATCTGAATTGTATATATCTCGAAGAAGTTGATCTGGAGTGTCGGCTGAATTGACTTTTGAGAATAGGCTCTCTACTTGTATGGGTTGATTTGTTCCAATACGTTTTCTAAACCTTTTATCAAGAAGTCTATAGATTCCATCGATCGTTATTTTATTTTGATATTGAGCATCTGCGGCAATAATAGATTCGACAAGTTCTTTTGAGTCTTTATCAAGGTTGTCATTAATTATTTGCTTGTATATATATTTCTTGAATTGTTTAAAGTTTTGTTTCTGTATCTCACTAATTGGTTGTTCTTTGCATTTTCCAAGTGTAGGAGAAAGTTTACCTAATTGGTAGACTAAAGTCCTAAATTTCCTTAATGTTTTGGGGATTAGGAAGTGTGTTCCAAGGTTGTTTGGGATAAAAAGTAATCCCGTTAATTCATAAAGAATATTGAGAGTAAATTCTTCAATATTCTCAATAGACCTGCCTTTATTTGTTTGAGGTTCTCGATGCCTCCATTGCTTTAATTGAAGTGTAGTGTCTTTTGCAAAATCATCTAGAAAACAGAGTTGTATTCTTCTTGAGTATGGAATAAGTTTTACCAAATAGTTTACGGCAAACTCCTTGGGATCCTCATAAAGACGGTCTGCCTTAATTAGAGTTTCAAATTTTTTGCGAACGGCTTGTTCTTTGACATTTGTTAGTTGATCCATATTAACCGCCATCAGAATTACTACTTGAGGAATCATCAGATATTTGCGTATCTGTTCGCCCATTTCTGTTGCGGCTTCCGTGTTAAGGTCAAAATCATCGATGGGGATTAATAACACCCCAGGTTTGTTGGTGTAATGGTCATGGTTATGGAATCGCAAGTACGTTTTAACTAGCTTCTTGAAATTGTCTCTAAGGTTGGAACCGCATGCCAAGCGACTTAAGGTTTCGAGTGCTTCGCCTTTGTAGCGATCCTCTTCTTTTTGGTGGATGGCTCCCAGATCTTTATAGACGGTAGAGAAGAGTTCGAGAAGTTGTCGTTTGCCTTCTTTCTCTTGATGTTCGTTGGGATGACTTCTTTGAATTTTTTGAATGGTCTTGGAGAACATTTTTGCTAAGACCAGCTCAAATAGGTTTTCGTTGTTTTCGAATGCCGAAGGGTCAATCACATCCGTGACATGGTATTCGTAGTGGTGTAAGTGTTTTGATGTGTTCTCTTTGTCATTATAGATGGGATGGTCTGTTCCCCAAAAAGTCTTTTCGCTCTCTTTGTTTGACTCGACAAGGAATTGGGCGTAGCTGATCATGGTGGAGGTTTTTCCAGTACCTCTCTCACCACAAAAAGCGATAATGTTATTAAAATCCTGTTCTTTGTACTTGTCTAAAGGGTTGAGGTGGTTACAACCTCTTTTTTTACAAGCATCTTCGACCAACCTGTCGCTTTGTTCTAAGATTTCGAGGGTGCATTTCCCAGCTTCTTGATACTGTTTGCGATAGATGGATGCTTCCATCGCATGTACATCTTCGATGATGGCATTGAATTGATCGTTCATATCAATGACCAATGTCTGTGTTTTTTTCATACGTTATCGTGTTGTTGTCCTTAATGCAGTTTGTACTACAAAGGAGCATGTGTAAAGAGGTTATCGTCGCTCTGAGTTGTTGCTTAGTTTCAGAGGTCCGCATAACAATAATGTAATGACTAGGGATATATAATGGGTTTTTATATTGGTTGATAAATGTATATAAAATATATTTATGTTATACTGTTTTGTTCTGATTTTTAGTTGAAGTTATCTCTTTGTTAATCATGATTGTATCGTTGTTATGAGGGTTAATTGAGTTTGATAATAGTTGTTTTTATTAATTATCATTAAGCTGTAGTAATTGGGTCCAAGAAGGAAGTTCATCATTTTATTGTGTGGAATAGGGATTGGTTATTTAAGATCTAACAACGTTGTTTTGTCTAAAGGTTTTTGCATTCTGATTACTTGAAATTGAATAGGGGGTAGATACAATGCACTTCATCTATTTGCTATGCTAATAAGGAGTCAGATGCAGTGTATTGTTCTAGTCGGTATCTGTTGTCTGTTTGTGAACATCTTTCATTCTGAGTGTAGTGGGATGATTACTTTCTCAATGAGCATTGAGATGTGATGAATTTCTTTGAAATTGTTTGTTTAAATTAACTTTTAGTTTGTGGTTGTTGTAAAACAGGAGGTTTGTTTAATGATCTATAAGATTATTTGTTAAATTTAGTTTATGCAAAGAGGTTCGTAATGGATCTAGACATTGTCCTGATGTTAAAGTGGATTGTAATGTTGGTTGGCTAATTTTTTTTGGTGCATTAAAACGATCATTGATCGTTTGTCGCATGGGGGGATCTTAATATGTTGGATTTCTTGTAACCAATATTGTATCTCATTTTTAATTGAAACAAACTATCTACTGGGGTTGGTCTATGTTTTTCTCTTCGTATTAACCATCGTTTTTGAAACTATCTTATCTCTATATGATTTATTAATGATATAGGGGTTAACTATCTATAATCAATAATATAACCTAGATGAAAATTAGAAGTATTTGTTTTTTCCTAATGTTGATAGGGGCATTGTATACCCCTATGCTTAATGGGCATGTTATGGCTTCTCCTAAGGAGATGGTGGCACAACATCAAAAAGTGGTAAAAGGTGTTGTAAAAGATCGAGATGGGCAGCTTGTGGTGGGTGCGAGTGTCTTCTTGAAAGGTAGTTCTGTAGGAACAGTAACTGATATTGATGGGAAGTATGTGCTTAAGCTACCATCAAAAGAGGGTATTTTGGTGGCTTCTTATATTGGTTATAAAAGCCAAGAGATGGATCTCAATGGGCAGACCGTTGTTGATTTTGTACTGATTCCAAGCACTGAGATGATTGATGAACTTGTGGTGGTGGGGTATTCGACGGTGTCAAAGGGTGAATTGACTGGTTCTGTTGCTTCTATTGATCAAGAGTCATTGGTAGATGTGACGTCTCCAAGGGTTGAATCAGCACTGCAAGGGAAGGCTTCTGGTGTTTTTGTATCTAATGCAGGTGGACAACCCGGAAGCCCTGCTAAAATTCGTATCCGAGGGAAAGGATCATTGAGTTCTAATGTCGATCCCCTGTGGGTTGTCGATGGTGTCGTAGGGGCAGATGGAAGTGTTCTGAGCCCAAATGAAATTGAGAGTGTATCAATACTCAAGGATGCTTCTGCGACTGCTTTATATGGATCAAGAGGAGCCAATGGTGTCATTGTGTTGACCACTAAGAAAGGTAAAGTTGGCGTTAACCAAATTCATGTAAATGGAACTTTCGGGGTGTCGAAACTAAATATGGGGAACTTTGAGCTGATGAATAGTCATGAATTATATGACTATCATAAACAGTGGAATACAAACCCTTGGTTTACTGAAGGCCTTAAAGAGCGTAATTATGATTGGTTTGACCAAGCAGTAGAAGTGGGAGAGGTTAGAAATATTAATGTTGCCTTTCAAGGAGCTGGTGAGAAATCAAGTACTTATGTTCTCGGGGATTATTATAGTGAAGATGGTGCGATTAAGGGCTATTCTTACACTAAGTATTCAGCAAGGTTGAACAACGAATATCAATTTAGTGATCGTTTTCGTTTAAAAACGAAAGTGTCTGCTTCGTACAAAGATGTGTCGGATCGTCAACATTCTCTTTACTCTATGTATCGATATTTACCATGGGACCAGCCTTATAATAGCAAAGGGGAGATGTTGAGAGGAGATGAGGGAACTACTGTTAACGATCATGGTGATTATTGGTTAGGTCGTGATCAAAGTAACTATCTGTATGATTTGCAATGGAACTATTTGAATGGTGTTACTTATAATGGTTCTTTGAATGTAGGTTTTGATTTTAGGATTGCGGAAGGGGTCACCTTTGAGTCGATAAATAGTGCCTCATATAATCATTATGTGTCGAAAACGTATACAGACCCTCGTTCGACATCAGGAAAAGCAGATAAAGGGGTTTTGAGTGATTACCACTATACGGATGTGCAGAAATTTACCAATCAATTGCTACGCTTTAGCCACTCTTTTGAGAATGTACATCACGTGAGAGCATTGTTTGCTTATGAGTATTCTGACTTTGAATATTCGACAACTAAGGCGAATGGTAAAGGTGTTCCTGTAGGTGCTGAGATACTCGATTTGGCTTCCAAGCCTCAAGAAGTAGAGGGACGGAAACAAGAAGATGCGATACAGTCCTATATCTTTAATCTGAACTATATGTATGATGTGAAATATATGTTACAGTTTTCGGCAAGAAGAGATGGTGCATCTAGATTTGGGAAAGAGAAGCAGTATGGAAACTTTGCAACGATAAGTGGGGCATGGTCGCTTCATGAAGAGGAATTTATGAAGTCCTTGTCATGGGTGGATTTCTTTAAATTAAGAGGGAGTTATGGATCGGTTGGTAATATGCCTACTTCCTATTATGGTTCATTGGGTTTATACTCTAATTCTTATAGCTATAATGGGGAGCCTGGTGCTTTCCCCTCACAATTGAAAAATGATGAGCTTACTTGGGAGAAATCGTATATGACAGATATTGCAATAGAGCTAAGTCTGTGGGATTGTCTTGACTTCTCGATGGATTTGTATAGTAAAAACACTTCGGGATTACTATATCGTGTCTCCATGCCTACAGTGTCTGGATATAGTAGCCAGTGGCAAAATATAGGTGAGATGAACAATAAAGGGGTTGAGCTAAATTTGGGACTGACACTGATCGATAGAAAAAGTATTACTTGGGACTTGTCGTTAAATGCAACAAAGAATGTCAATCGTATCAATGAACTGTATAAAGGAAAAGCGATGACTTCAGGTAACAAAAGATATACAGAAGGACATAACATGAATCAATGGTACCTGAAGGAGTGGGCTGGTGTCAACTCTAAAACAGGAGCACCCATGTGGTTTAAGGAGTTAGAAGATGGGACAAAGGAGATTACGGAGAATTATAGTAATGCTACAAGGCAACTTTTGGATGAGAGTTCTGATCCAGATTGGTTTGGTGGAATACAAACATCGTTTACTTTTCGTAATCTGACTTTGACTGCTGGGTTTAATTATTCGATTGGAAATTATATTTATCATCGTTCTAGAGAGACTTTTGATAGCGATGGTGGATATAGTACGTATAATCAGATGAAGTTGAAAGATGGTTGGTCTCGTTGGATGAAAGAGGGAGATATTGCAACGCATCCAAAAGGAGTTGAAGGAGGCAATAACCAGGCTTATAAACCATCTTCTCGTTATTTAGAGAAAGGCGATTATTTGCGTTTAAGAAACTTATCTCTTAGCTATCAATTGCCTGATAAGCTGTTGTCGAAAATTGGTGTGAATTCTTGTATTGTGTCTGTATCAGGTGATAATCTATTTACGTGGACCGAATTTTCTGGAATGGACCCTGAGGCTGCTATTGTCGGAAATACCGTTAAGGTAAGTGGTGATTACTTTTCAGAGGGAACTGCAGATTCACTTTACCCTCAGTCTCGTAAGTTTATCTTTGGTATCAACCTCTCTTTTTAATCGACTTTCAAATCAATGAATTATGAAAAAAACTAGATATATCCCTTTTATTTTAATGCTACTGTCGTATAGTTGCGATATTGAACGATTCCCATATGAAAGTATTAATGATGATAATGTTTTGGCTACTCCAGAAGGGGTGAAAAAAGCTACCGTGGGAAACTACTCATTTCTCAAGCAGGAGTATTTTATTAAACCCAATCATTATATCCCTGAATTTGGTAGCGATAATGTAGCTTTAAGTGGCTCGACGACAGATGGACTGTTTTATTTGTATAATTATCAGAGGAATATGAATAATGGTCATCTCTCTGGCTTGTGGGGTAATAGTTATAAAGTGATCGTTTCGTGTAATAAACTTATTGAGAGAATTAAAGAAGGAGAAGGATCAGAGATGGACCAACTGCTAGGAGAGAACTATTTTTTGAGAGGGTATCTATATTTTACTTTAGTAAATGCTTTTGGTCACCAATATACCTTAGATGAAGGTGCTGGACTTGGTGTCCCAATTAAGTTGAGTTCTGATGTGAATGATTACCCTCAAAGGAGTAGTGTAGCGGAGGTGTATAAGCAGATTATAGTTGACTTGGAGAAAGCAGAACAGTTGATGGAATCAAATAAGTCGTCATGTTATGCATCAAAAGAGGTAGCCCAAGCGTTGTTGTCGAGAGTTTATTTATATATGGGGGCTTATGATATGTGTCGTAAATATTGTGATTATGTAATGAAATCTCAGAGATATGAACTGCTGCAGGGGGAGAGTTATAGAAAGTATTCAACTTTTGTTCCAGAGGATAATAAGGAGACAATATTTGCTATTCGAACGATCACCGATGTGGAGTTGCCATCTAATAGTGCTTGGTATACGGTAGGTTCCATGTATGCTAGTATTGATGGTGCTGGTTGGGGCGAAATGTATGCTTCGTATAGTTATTTGGAACTATTGAGAGAGCATCCTGAAGATTATCGATGGAGTTTTATTGAAGCACAGTATACTAAAACAGATGAGATCAAAACGAATGCCATTCAGTGGGTTGAATCTTATTTTAGTGAGAAACAAGGTCATCAGAGTTATCGTTATCATCAAGCTTCTGTGGTTTCGGAAACAAACAGTCTATTTACTTATAAAGAGACAGGAGGAAAGACTGAAGAAGGCGAAATTGTTATAGACCATGGAGTCAAACACTATTATATCCTCTTTGGAGGAGAACGTATAGAAGTTTTGAAAACTTATATGATGAATGTAAGAAATGGGTATCCGAAATACTATGTTCTAAAATGTTCGAAGCAAGAGGGTAAGACACATAATTGGTCTCCTATTGTAATTCGTTTGGCTGAAATCTATCTGAATAGAGCAGAAGCTAGTGCTCAATTAGGTAAACTAAAAGAGGCCAATGATGATATTAATATAATAAGACGTAGAGCTAATATTTCATCATACCCTGATGTGCCTAAAGATATGGAGCAAGCACTTTATAGAGTGTATAAAGAGAGACGTCTTGAACTCGCTTATGAGGGACATCGTAAATATGATGTTTTTCGAACAAAACAAGTGCTGGATAGACGTTATCCTGGTACTCATACACTTGGAACGAAAGATGCGGTACGTCTTGAAGTGGCTTTTGATGCGAATGAAACGGTATGTTATATTCCTCAGAGAGAGATTGATGCTTATCCCGTTCCATTGATACAAAATAAATAGATGTTAACTATCAATAGATGGGTTCTCAATATGTAATTCTGAAATAAAATAAATTTTTCATGATAAGTGAGGTTTGATCGTAAGATGATTATTTGATACCTCCATTTAGTTAGGAAAGAGCCTTAAGAAAAGAGGTCTAACTTTTAATCATTTGCTTTTTTTTCTGTAATTTTAAGCAAACCTCAAACTTTACTTATTATGAAAAGATTACGTTTAGAACTTGATTTTATTGAAATTGAACGTCGAAGGAAGCGGTGGAATTTATATTTTCTGATTGCTACTGAGGATCCTCAAGATGCACGTCAGACCGTTATTACCATTGCTCCGTCTCATCCTATTCGTCTTCATCCACGAGATGAGAATAGAATTGATTTTGAACCGAAAGGGGATGCTGGTGATTTGAACGGTTTGTTTATCTTAGAGCGCGATATGCCACAGGATGCTAGTATAAAAGCACGACTATGGGTGGTTCAGTGTCGCGATAGAAATCGTAATCTGGGTGAAGTGTTACAACAAGTTAGTGGCGCAGATAAGTCTGATCAGGTTATTTCAAACTTATTAGGTGGAGCGATGCCTTGGTATACAGTAGGCAAGTCGATTATGGATGTTGCAGATATTGTAGGGTCATTCTTTGAAAAGTCAAAAGATGCTAAGAAAGGTTTTGTAAGTATGGACCAAAGCTTTATTGGTTTGGATATGGAAGATGGTGAGTTTGATAGAACAAATCGATTATCTGGTTTCGGTGACATAGGCTGGACTTGGATCGTTTCATAGTTGGATGTCTTATTAAAATATATTATTTGAAGCGTGTGGAGTGTAGATTTAAATAGGAGATTCCTTTTGTTCTTTTTCCTATTATTAGGACATTGTGGCTGTATTAATCATGTCTATGGTATTTCGAATAACCTAATATTCGATGAGCATGTTGAAATGCATAAAGTTGTAAAAGAAGATAGCAGAAATGGTTATACTACTTACTTCTTTAATGGGGAGAATTCCTATATGTCGTTGCCGTTATTACATAGTGACGACTTTACTTTTATTACATGGATACAGCCTTTTGATTTGGTGAATAAGAATATGTCGATTGCAGGTATCCCTTCTCGATTTTGGTTTAGAACGACTCCAATGAGAACGTTGCAACTAACACAACCAGGTTTAGTGGATAACAATACCGCTATTTGTGATATGGATTCATATGGTTGGAGTCAAGTTGCGATGGTTGTATCAAAGCACTCAACAAGAGTTTATTTTAATGGAGTTGTGGTGGATAGTTTCAAAGTGAAGTCTCCTAAAAATAAAATTATTGATTCCCATCGTTTTATTATTGGTAAGGACTCTTGGAAAGACCATTTTCATGGGAAAATGAGAGGAATAGAGTTATATGATAGGGCATTAAATGATGATGAGGTAAAACAACAGTATAGGCCAATGGTATCCTCATTTCCTTATGTTGATAATTTGGTTGCGGTATTTCCATATTTTCACTATCAAGGAGGATTCTATGATGGAAGAAAAATGGAGCAGTCTTCTTTACGAAAAGAAAAAGATTCGTTAAGGGGTGATTATATTCTGTTTGATAAGTCTTCAAGTTATGCTAAGATAGATCCTCTTAAGGTTGATCGTGAGATTACAGCTTCTATGTGGATCTCGCCGCAAAGGGATGAAAAGAAGTATGATGCGTTGGTTTCTGTGGGACATGCTTTTGCTTTTCGTGTGAACCCGAGAGGTGCTTTATTATTTACTATTCCCCAAATTCGTGATTTTGCCTCGAAGAGAAATTTGATTAAAAACAATGAATGGCAACATGTGGCTTTTTCTTTTAAAGAGGGAGTTGGTGGAAAGATATATTATAATGGCATTGTTGTGAAAACATTTGAATGGGAGGCCTATAAGGATGTTCCCAAGTATCTTGAAATTGGTAGTTCTGCTTGGAATGATTCTTATATCGGAGCTATTGATGATCTTCTGATATGGAATAGATTATTGACCTCAAATGAGATTAAGAAGGTGTATAGGCAATCTGCTTCGACGTTGGAAAGTACTTTTTATGTTGGATCAACTAGGCCTCGTTATATATTTGCTCTAATTGTATTGTTGATGTTTTTGGGGATAATAAAAGTTCGAAAAGTACAAAAAGATTCCATTGCAACTTTGGATAATGAGCAGTGTGAGAGATATAATGAGCAATTGCTGATGGTGGTGAGAGAGAATCTTAAGAATACTTCTTTTACGGTGAATGATTTTGCTAGAGATGTTGGAGTGAGCCGTACTCGTTTATATCAAATGACACATGATTGCTTCCAGGTATCCCCCAAAGTATTTATTCGTAATTTACGTTTAGATAGGGCTGCCTTGCTTTTAGAAACAACAGATGAGCCCATCTATAATATACTTTTTGATGTAGGTTTTGAGAGTCGAGCTTCCTTTAATAAATCATTTAAAGGGCGATTTCTTGCAACACCTTCCGAGTATAGAATGCAGAAAAGGTCTTGTTAAGAAGACCTTTTCATTAAGTTGCGATATCTATATTGCATTGCTCTGTAGATATGTTAACCAGAGGTGTGTTTTATCAATTAAATCATGCAATGAGCTACATCTTTGTGTTTTTCGACTTCGTTAAAAGATAACATCGTTGGGTGAGCTATACATCTATTTTGGTGTCTTGTCTAAACAAAATATGTTGGCAAGCTTTTATATTTCATTCCATAATTCAATTGGTATTACCTTTTTTGTAATTCTATAATCACAACTTCTTGAGGAGATATATTGATTTCTATGGTCTCTCCATATTTGTAATTCGTTTTAAGTGTTTTATCATCAGTATTCAACACAGAGATCGTTTTTAAATTCTTTAATGACTTGTCAGTGCCTATCTCTTTATTCAGAGCTATTCGATATGTTTGTGTTTTGGTGGTGTCTGGATTGTGTATTGAAATGTAACCACCTTTAGATGACCATCCTGTATAACCATACACTTCGTTTTTTCGAGGATCACCTCCATGCATCTGAACGTATTCGAAATATGGGAATACATTTTCTACCCATTTAAGACCTTCAGCAAGGATATCCCAATCTGAAGAGGATAGTTTGGTTGTTTTCAGGTATAGTTCAACAAATCCAGTTCCTCTTGAAAGGTTCATCCACAAATAGTCCTTAAAGGTTTTAGATGATTCTCCCGTTTTAACCTTTTTAGGCTCATGGTTGAAAATGGCATTGATTGGATATTGTGTTTTCTCTTCTACCCAAGTTTGATAGTAAACGCCATCTCTGTAGACTAGCTCTTGAGTTCTGCCAGCACCCTTAGCAGCATCTCCTGCATTAATCATCCATACGGCATCTACACTCATTAGCCACCATGGACTTAGGTAGGCAGCATTTGAAATGACAATATATACATCTGGATTCACTTTCCCCATTTTATTGAAAATCTCAATTAATCGCTCAGTACTTTGAACTAAATAGTAACTTTTTAGCTCATCATATTTGACAGCATTAAGACGTTTATCCGCAGGAGATAGACCATCTGTTTTTAGATATGGTAATTCAGGTAATCCATATGACTTGCCATGAAGGTCAAATTCTCGTCTGTTTAGATGCCCCCAAAGACCATCTAGTTTGAAATAAGAAATACCATCGGATGCGAGGTTAACCATTCGATCTTCTAGAAGCCCCATATATTTAGGACCAGCAAGCGACATGTATTTGTCGAGAGCCTCAAGTCCACTCTTTCTCATTTGTGGAACAGCTCTTTGTGATCCAAAGTTACATCCAGGGCTCATCCATAGGCCTAGTTTACTTCCTTTGTTGATAATATTAGTTTGTGTTGTATGGAAATCATTGTCGAATCTGTTTGTGTTAACAGCCCACATCTCTTTTGACCAATCTTTTTTTGTGTCTTCCCATCCATCATCAATTACATATGCTTTTAAAGGGGTAACCCCTCTCTCTTCTACTAATTCTTGATGTACTTTGTTTGCACTTTTAATAAATTTATCACGAGTTACACCTTGATAGAAGTCGAACCAACTGTTGTACTGTGTTTGGAGTCTAAGAGGCCTGATACGAATCTTATCTATGTATGAGAAGAAAGTTTTTTGAATTGTTCTATTCTTTGATCCTGCGCCAATTACCGCTTTATATGTCGTATAACTTTGACCTTTTGATAGTTTCTTCCCTTGAAGATAGCCACAATAAGCTGTTTGGCTTTTTACAAAATTATATGATCCAGGAAATTCTACGCCGAAGAATAGGTTTGTTCTTTTTGAATAGAGTGGTTGCCCTAGTCCTGGCCTCCATTTAGCTGGACCTTGAGCAGTTAGTTGCTTCTCTTTATATGGCTGATAGATATCATTATTTTTTAATATATCTACATCCACTCTTTCAATAGTAATCTCTTTTTGGGAAGTGATTACAAGATATTTGTGAAAGAAATTATTGCTATCATTAATTAAATAATGTAATTGGATAGATAATTTCTGTGTCTTGTTCTTTAAGAAAAAGATTAGGTGTCTTTTATCTGTGTTATCTACTTTGTAACAAGAGAAGTCTTTGTTGTTGAGGTATATATCTCCAGTGTGACTGTCTACGTCGTTAGACAACCTCAATTGAAAGTCAATAGGATTATCAATAACTAGTTTTTTGTGGGTTAGTTTATTTTGAACTGCAACAGTTGAAACAATACCATCGTCTACTTGGATTGTTCTTTTTATAAAATGATTCTCTATACTGTATTTCTTTGCATATGTAGTTAATGTACAACATAAAAGAAGAATAATGATAATGTGTTTTGTTTTCATTTATAAAGATTTGATTATTTACTTAGTTAATACAAACTTTTAAATTTTATGGTTATAATAGATTATCAAGACGTGTTTTTAATGTGTTTGTTTGTCCAAGTATTTGATAGCTAGGTCTTATATTAGGTGTTGTTTGTTTGTGTCGTGTTCGTATGGTCATAGTGTTGTCATATGAAGTTAGATTGATTTGATTCTCGTTTGGTGTGTCGAGATTGTTGGTTTGAGAGTTAATTTGGAATTTATTTCATATAAAAATATGGAGATAGATAAAACTGAGCTCTGTTGTGATGCATATTTTGACTGTTATATTCTACTAGGTAGCTCTAGTAGGTGAGTTAAGATTAATTCAATGCGTGTAGGATGTTGGGGGTGTCGAGTTCGGTAATTTTTTAGGACGGTATAAGATTAACTTAGCAATACTCCCTTGTATAACCTCCTAATTGACACAAAAAAAGGATATTCAATCAATGTTGAATATCCTACTTTAATAGATGTTACGTTAATTGAGAATACTATGGAACTTTAACCGTAGTTTTTTGTTTGTGATTATGTAGTAATTCTTTTATTTCTGTAATCTTTTCAAGTTCTGGGAATACTTCAAATAATAATGATTCTGCGGAATCAGAATCAATAGAAAGAGCCTTTTTAAGATTCTGATGCCCCGTACTTAATTGATGATCAATATATGCGTATGCAGATAGTGCATATAGTATTTCTACATCATTGGGAATAAATGTTTTTGATCTATTAAGGGTATCAACAGCCATTGCTGTCTGATCGTAATGATGGTAGAAGGAAGCCATCTCAGTCCATACTTCCGTTTCATGTGGTGAAAGTGAAATGGCTTTTTCAAAAGCATATTCCGCTTCTTCGTAGTGATTTAATACTAACGATACTTTTCCAATTGATATCCAATAGTCAGAAATATCAGGGTTAATGTTTACCGTTTGTTTTAAGAACGTCATGCATTGATCGTAATCCTCCGTTAGGAGTAGTATTAATGCGCCACCATACCATGCACAGTCATTGGTAGCATTGATCTTTATTGCCTGCTTATATGAATTTAAAGCCTCACGATACTCTCTTTTATTAAAATAACAATCTGCAATATAACAATAAGCTTCATCTGATTCTGAATCAAGCTCTATATAGTCTTTATATGCTTGTATCGCTTCATCATACAGGTACTGATTCGCAAGGATGTTGGCTTTGTTGAATAGTGCTGCAGTATGTTTGTCATTGATAGCAAGAGCATATTCATATGCTTCAAGTGCTTCATCTTGTTTCTGTTCGTGGTTTAATGCAATTCCTAAATTGAACCATACAGATGTATTATAAGGGTCGAGTTCTAGGTAGTGTTTATATGCCCATATTGCTTTTTTATAATTCTCTATTTTATCATAACAGTAAGCGAGATCATAAATTGCATTGGTGTTTTTGGGATTGTTCTTTACTGCTCCTCGAAAGAATAATATGGCATTATGATAGTCAAGTACTTGCTCATAAGCATATCCAATATTAAAAAGCACCTCATCTAGATGTTCACTTTCGCAATGGAAGGTATGTTCAAAATATTTTTTTGCTCTGTCTCCATCATTCTTGTTTAAGTATCCTGTTCCAACTAAATAGTATAATTCTGCATTAGATGGTTCAAACTTCATACAGTGTTTGGCAAGAGAGATTGCTTCATCTATTTGACCTAGATTAAATATAATTTGAGACTTTTTTATCCATAGAGGAATGGCTCCATCATGTTGTCTATTTGCATATTCAACAACTCTTAAAGAGTTTGATAGTTGATTCTTCTGGATAAAGTAGTCAATGAAGTTTTCATATTGATCTACATCATAATAGATTGCATCACCTTGATTAAGACGACGAATGAGTTCATGTGCTTCTTTTGCACACGACCCTGATCGTTGGTTGTTGTTGGTTTCTTGTTCCATGCTTAATCATTTTGAACATACTACACCATAGAAATTCCCTCTATATCATTTGACTCCAGTTTATAGTCAAGGTTGGTGTTGATGACTATTATTGAAATGATATAGAAGGATCCTCTATATATAGTTAAATGTTAAAAAAATCCCTTATTTTGCTATCAAATATAACGAGAACGATTTGTTTTCCAACAAAAAAATGAAAAAAACTACAATTGGTGCTCTTTTCTAAGTAAATCGTTGACTTCTTTGACGGGAGAGAAGGTTGATAATGGAACTTCAACGAAAATGGTACTCCAATTTGCCATTGCACCATTCCATAAACCAGGCAATTCTAATGCTTTTAGTTGACGACCATTCTTTGATTTATGTGATATAAAACCAGTTTCAGGATCAATGAAGTTTTTTAGATTAAAGTTATTGCCATGATAGTCTCGAGTGTAGCATACTAAATCAACAGGATTGAAATGAGTCGCTCCATTTATAAGGGTTTGTTGTTGATAATCATTATGATCCATCTGACTACTCTCTACGATTTGTAAAGAAAAAATATTATGATTGTTTTTTGCCCAAAATGGTCCTCCACCTGGCTCTCCTTCATTTTTAACCATACCACATACTCTAATAGGTCGGTTTAGAATAGTGTAAATAAGATCTTTTTTCTTATTGAATTCTAATTGAGGATAATCTTCTGGTAAAATGACACATAATTTATTTAATACATAGTTTTCTAAAATAGAAATATTATTAGTGCTTATTTTGTTATCATCAAATTTCCTTAGCCAACTAAAAATTGTATCTCTCTCTTTTAAGAGTACTCCAGCTAATAATTTTTTATAGGTCGTGGTATCTTCTGAACGATCTTCTACTGTTACATTATCAATGTTCTTTATGAAAATCATCTCTGCATCGAGATCATCTAAATTCTCGATTAAAGCACCATGTCCGCCTGGTCTGAATAGATGAGTTCCATCATCATTGATAAATGGGGTGTTGTCGGGATTAACGGCTATGGTGTCAGTCGATTTTTTTTGAGTTGAGAAAGTGATGTCATACTTAACGTCATATTTCTTTTCAAAAACAGGAACAGTGCTTTGTGTGAGTTCTTTAAATATTGATTGATGTTCAGGGCTAACAGTGAAGTGGATTGCACAGTGTCTGTTTTTGTCCATTCCATAATGAGCTGCTTCAAAAAGATGCTCTTCAAGAGGAGTGCGAACTTCATCTTCATATAGATGAAATTTTAGAACCCCTTTAGGGAGGTTGCCATAGTTCAGTCCTTTTGAAGTTAAAAGAGAATCTATAATTTCTAAAGCGAGAGTGTCACTTAGGTTATCGATGTCAATATTAGCTGCTGCTGGATGTATATCACATAGTTCTTTAAAGAAGGCAAACTTTGTTAAGTTTGAAAAAAAAGCAGATGTTTTTGAATCGTTTAGATCGAGACTCTTTCCTGTTTCAAGTTGTTCTTTTAATTCAAAAAGATGTTTGAACATCCTTGTCGCTGCTCCTGAAGCAGGAACAAATTTCTCAACTTTAAGTCCACGCCCTATTTCATTTTGGTAATACAAAATGTTATTCTTTACTTCTGTGTTATCATACTTGCGGATTCCATCTCCAATAGTTGCACTTTTTTTAAGTACAATACTAGGAAAACCATCAATAAATTGTTGTAATTGATGTTGAATCTGCTTTTCTGAGACGAGAGAATTTTGATCGGTAAGTTTATTTGTCATCATTGGAAAATAGAGTTTATTTTGATTTCAAGTTAAGCAAAATGTTGAATAAAGTCAAAAAATTACCAACCAGTATGGGACTTTTGACATCTTTTTGTAAAATCTTTTATACGTAATATGGTTTTGTATCTTTGTGCCAAAATATTAATGGAAAGAAAGATAGATGAGTAACACATATAATTGGGGACACCCAAAAAGATATAATGATTTTTCCACCCATTTTAAACGTATGTTTGAAAGAAGGGTTCAAAAGGTATCTATAGATGCAGGATTTACATGTCCAAATAGGGATGGGACAAAAGCAAGAGGAGGATGTACATATTGTAATAATGATACTTTTACTCCTTCATATACAAACCTAAAAGTTCCGATTACGACACAAATAGATCAAGGAGTTGAGTTTTTTAAAAAGAAGTATAATGCAATCTCTTTTTTAGCATATTTTCAAGCTTTTTCAAATACCTATGCGCCATTTGATGTACTTAAGCGTTTCTATGAAGAGGCTTTATCTCATCCAGATGTGATTGGTTTAGTGATTGCAACACGTCCAGATTGTTTATCTGCTGAGATACTTGATTATTTAGCTGAGCTGTCAAAGAAATGTTATATAATGGTTGAGTTGGGTGTTGAATCGACCAACAATAGTACATTAGAATTTATCAATCGTGGACATACACATGAAGAGACGCTCGAAGCAATCCAAGCGCTTCATGAAAGAGGAATTCATAACTGTATTCATACTATATTAGGTCTTCCTGGTGAGGATAAAGAGATGCTATTAGAACAAGCACGTGTGATTTCTGAGCTACCTATAGAGAATTTAAAATTACACCAACTTCAGATCCATAAAGGAACTAAGATGTTTCGCCAATATAGAGAAAACCCAGAGTTGTTCTCTTTATATAGTGCCGAAGAGTATATGGATCTAGTAATTGCTTATTTGGAAATATTGAACCCCAATATCATTGTTGAGCGTTTTATTAGTACGGCTCCTCCAGAGCTATTAGTGGCACCTAAATGGGGATTAAAGAATTTTGAATTTGTTGCTAAATTAGAGAAGAAATTAGAAGCAAATGATACCTATCAAGGTCGATTGTATACAAAATAATAGATCTCCCTCAATCACATTTCGTGATTGGGGGGATGAAATAACTGACAATTATTAGAAGTATATACTCTTTTATGCAAGAATACACCTGCCCCTAAAACATATTTTACCATCGTTAGGATGAACCGTCTCTACGTTTATAGAAGAAGTCTCATCTGTTACAGTTTGGGTTGCTTTTACATCTAAGATTTCGCCCCAACTTGCTTCTTTTATATATTCAATTGTTATGGATTTGATCTGGTTATTTTTAAGTGTCTCCTGAGGTATACATTGTAGTAGCCAATCAAAATAACGAGTGTTATTGGCATGTTGGTGCATATCAATATCACTATAACCAATTCTAATATGCCCTTTGACTTGATCGTCTTCTACTTTAATCTTATTTTCAAAATATAGCTCTGTCCCTTCGTTTTGAAAAGGAAGTAAATCCGTTTTTATTGTTGATGGACGTACAGGTCTTCTTTTTTGTTCATTCACAATTAACCATCCTGAACTGCCTTTGCAGATTACGCGATCTTCCTTTTTAAACTGGAAATCTCTACGAAAAAGCAGTCCTTCGGATTCAACAGTCCATGTTTCGATAACAAACTCATCTTCCCAATATAAAGGTTCGATTATATTCATCTCAATCTTCGAGAGTACCCAAAAAAGTCCTTTCTCTATAAGCGCGTCATAACCTATTCCTAATTGTTCTGCATGAACTGTTGCTGCTTCTTGAAAGATTCTCACCATTGAGGATGGGCGCATTTGTTTACGAAAATCTACTTGGAAAGAGTGTACCTGATGTTGGCTTTGATATATTACATTCATTGTGAAATTATTTAAGTCCAGTATTTCTTTGTCTTAAAGACGCAAATGTAACTTTTTTATATTATTTCACACTCTTTCTATCTGTTGTCAAACCCATTTGGGGACTTAAGTTGTTTATTAGTAAAAAGGTTGGTTCATGTTACTGTGATATAGAATTCTTAATTTTCTATAAGAATAACACTCTTTAATAAGCTAAAGGATCTATGTTCGTATATTTGCGAAACATGTTGAAATTTTCAAGACGTAGATGATTCTAAAACAACAAAAATATTCACAAGGTCTTCGTTCACTTATGACGTTGGCAATACCAATGGTTGGGTCTCAATTGCTACAACTTACCTATAATTTTATCGATATGATTTGGGTCGGTAAGTTGGGAGGAGATGCTGTCGCAGCTGTTGGGACTGCTGGATTCTTTCTGAACCTTGGATGGGCATTAGCCTCTATTATTACTGTAGGGGTAAATGTGAAGTTATCCCAATCCATAGGAGCAAAGAAAGAGTTGGAATCTAAGGTCATTGCTAAAAGTGGCCTACTTGGAATGGTGTTCTTAGCTTTATTGTTTTCCGTATTAATGGGAAGCAATACAGACTATTGGATATCTCTTTTTCAGATGGATAATCAATGGGTAAATGAAGCTTCAAGTAACTATCTTTTCTTAGGTTCTTGGGGGGCAATAATCACTTTCTTAAACCTGTTATTTATCAGCATACTTAACAGTTATAAGCAGACTAAAAGAGCATTTAAGATAAATTCGATAGGTTTTATACTTAATATCGTATTAGATCCAATATTGATTTTTCTATTGGATTTAGGAGTACAAGGGGCAATCATCGCGACACTAATATCTAAAGCGGTCACCTTATACTTTCTGGCTATAGAAGTCTATCGTAAATCTTATATTCGAGTGTCTATTAATAATGATGGAATCAGATGTCTTCGTGAGATTGTTCGCTTAGGTTTTCCTACATCTGTACAGAGAATCATTTTTGGTTTGATATATATCGTGATGGGGAAGTTTATCGCTACATTTGGAACAGATGCAATTGCGATACAAAAAATAGGAATTCAGATAGAATCGATCACATTTACATTAGTCGCAGGGATCTCACAAGCATCAACAATTATTGTTGGACAACTGTATGGTGCTGGAAAGTATAATGAAATTAAACAAACTTATCGGCAGGCATTATTGTTATCGGGAAGTGCAGGAGTTATATTAACTCTAACTTTTTTGTTAATCCCTGAATATCTTATTCGACTTTTTGTTGATAGTCCTGAAATCATAAAAGGAGGGGCATGGTATCTCAGAATAATAGGAGTTTCACAGGTATTTATGACCTCTGAGATGATCGGAATGGGAACATTAAATGGTTTAGGAATGACGGTCCTTCCTCCAATTAATAGTATCTTGTTAACTTCTATTCGTATTCCTATCGCTTATTTTTTAGCGTTCTCGACTTCGCTTGGATTAACGGGGATATGGTGGAGTATTTCTGCAACAAGTATCCTAAAAGGAATTGTTCTAACAGTTATGGTATTGATAGTGTTTCATAAAAGAAAAGGTTATAATGGAACAGTGGTTAAAGAATATAAATAAACAAGCTCCTGGCTTGTTGTTAGATGGGTTGTTTGGGCTTGAAAAAGAGGCTCTGAGAGTGGATGAAAAAGGATTATTATCTTTATTTCCCCACCCCAAATCTTTAGGTGATAAGTCAACTCACGCTTTTATTACAACGGATTTTTCAGAAAGTCAGATTGAGCTGATTTCACCTCCAATGTCTACAATAAAAGAAGCATTAGGATTTATTGAAACAGCACAAGATATTGTCTTTGATAATATTGATGATGAATATTTATGGCCTCAGAGTCTACCATGTTTGCTTCCAGACTCTCATATGATTCCAATCGCTAAGTTTACGGGAGATCATTCAGGTAAGCAAGATTATAGAGAATATCTTCTAGATACCTACGGTCCAGAAGTGCAAACCTTCTCTGGAATACATTTTAATGTGTCTTTGTCTGATGAAATTTGGACTCTTGATCAGAGTCAGGAGCGGAGTGACTTGAAGCCTATTGTTTATATGAAGATGATGCGTAATTTTATTCGTTATCGTTGGATTTTAATATGGTTATTTGGTGCAAGTCCTATTGCAGATGGTTCCTTAAAGGTTAAAAAGATTGATGGTTTTGATGAAAAGAAAATCCATCCGGTCTGTTTAGAAGGGGTTAGTATTCGATCAGGACGTTTAGGTTATCGAAATCATGAGTTGATAGAACTAGATTATTCAACATGGGATAGATTTAAAAAGTCTATTGATAAACATGTTAAGGCAGGTCGACTTATTGGCCCTCAGGAGCTTTATCTTCCAATAAGAATAAAGACAATAAATGATGATATCAGCCATGTTGAAGTTCGGTTATTAGACATTGACCCATTTGAGCAGACTGGAATTAATATTGATACCTTACGTTTTGTTCATCTTTTTCTATTACATATGCTTCTTATTGAAGAGAGAGATGTACTTGATGTGGATAAGCAAAAACAGATACAAGATTTTCAAGATTGGATTTGTTGCAATGGTCTACAATCTGATGGAGTACTTCCAAATGATTCAGAAGTAAAGATCAAAGATGTCGTCAGGTCATTTATCAGACAGATGGTTGATGATTTTGAGAAGATTGGATTGAAACTTCCCGACTGTTATGTCGATTCATTAGCAAAGGTTGAGTCTTTATCTATTGTGCCCGATAATAGAGTTGCAGTTCGTTTGGTAGAAAATATTCAGAGAGAAGGGTTTGTCGCATTTCATATGAAACAAGCCAAGAAGTTCAAACTTCAAGCACAGATGCAAGGATATCAATTTCATGGTTTGGAAGATATGGAGCTATCTACCCAACTTCTTCTTCGAGCAGCTTTACATCGAGGTGTTCATTATGAGATAATGGATCGCCAAGAAAATTTTATTCGACTTTTTAATGCGACAAAAGAAGAGTATGTTGTTCAAGCGACTAAAACCTCTTTAGATCCATATAGCGTCGTGTTGATGATGGAGAATAAAACAGTAACGAAGAAGGTTCTGAATCGTGCTGGTATTCATGTGCCATCTGGAAATACATATGATAGTTTGGCTAAAGCTAAAAGTCAATATGTTGTATACAGGTCTCATAAATTGGTTGTAAAACCTCAGTCAACAAACTTCGGATTAGGGATCACGATATTGCATCCGTCATTTTCAGAAAGTGATTATGCTGAAGCACTAGATTTGGCTTTTAGATATGATAAAAGTGTTTTAGTTGAACATTTTATTGAAGGGGAAGAGTATCGTATATTCTTAATAGATAAGAAAGTTGTTGCTGTATTAAAGAGGGTTCCAGCTAATGTGTTAGGAGATGGTTCTCATACAATAAAACAACTTGTTGAACTAAAAAACCTCGATCCATTAAGAGGTAAAGGTTATCGTACTCCTTTAGAAAAATTACATTTAGGAGCAGAAGAAATTTTCTTTTTAAAACAGACTGGACATACACCTCTCGATATTCCGAAGGATGGTGAAGTTGTATACCTTAGAGAGAATTCGAATATAAGTACTGGTGGCGATAGTATTGATTACACTGATGATATTCATCCTTCTTATTATGCAATTGCTGAAGATGCGGCGCAAGTTATCTGTGTTGAAATCACGGGGTTGGATATGATGATACAAGATATAAAGGATGTTGCTTCAGATAACAATTACGGTATCATTGAAATGAATTTTAATCCTGCCATTCATATTCATTGTTTTCCATATAAAGGGAAAAACCGTAAATTAAACGAAAAGATATTGACGAGTCTTGGCTTTTGATGGTAGGAGTTATGAACTTTTTCTTTTTGTGTTGAGATATTGACTCAGTATTCTATTTGATGCGGTATTTATTACATTAAAAAGGACTTTCAATAATAATATCGGAGGTCCTTTTTTGTAAATTAATCTAACAAAATAGAATTTATATGATCTTCAAGTACATTCTTTGGTAGTGCCCCTTGTACCATCTGAGGTTTTGAATCTAATGGGATAAATAGAAGAGAAGGAATACTTTGTATCCCGAATAATGCACTAATTTCCATCTCTTTCTCTGTGTCGACTTTAAAAATGTATATATCCTCATGATAAGTAGCTGCAAGTTCCTCGAGTATAGGAGCAATTGCTTTACACGGACCACACCAATCTGCATAAAAATCAATAATACATGGCTTATCTCCTTTATAATTCCATTCTAAATCTTTGGTGAAATCCATCACTCTTTCGATGAAGGTCTCTTTATCTAGTAGTATCGTTTTAGCTCCCATAAGCATTGTTGTTATAGTTCTTTTGTTGTTTAAAACAACTATTTGATGGATATGTTCAGTTATTCGCAGTGTCGTTTAAATCTCTTCTCTGACTGAATAATGATACAATCCCGTAATCTTTATAAATAAGCAGACTAGAGGTGAAAAGTCTCTCCAATTTTGGGTGTAATTACATGAAGTGATTCCATTAGCTTATTAACTACAATGGGGGAAGTACAGTGTAAAGGGACAAGGGTAAGATTCTGATACTTCTTCAGCAAATCGATATACTCTAAAAGCTCGTCATTGATCTCTTTTAGGTGTAACCCTCCTGATATACTTATTATGTTTTGAGATTCTGTTACATTCATTGCATGGTGTATTAGATTAAATATTCCTGCATGATTACATCCTGTTATGATATGAATACCATTATTCTCTTTTATCGCAATCGCTGAATCGTCAAAAATATTATCAGGCGAAAAGTCTTCTAGGTGGAAGTTCGTTTTTCCTTTGCGTTTTCTTGGTATTTCGCCAAGAAAAACAATTTGATCAGTAAGCCATAGTGGCAATTTGGTAAGATGTAAATCAAACCGTTTTGATAGATCTGCCTTATTCATGTTTAGTCCTAAATATGAATTATCTTTATCTCTAAACCTTTGTGTGAATATAGACGGGTGAGCAATCAATTTTCCTTCTTGTAGGTATATTAGTCCGTTACCATGATCCCAATGCCCATGACTAAGAACTCGAGTAGTGTTTGTTAATGTGATTCCTGCTTTTTTAGCATTATGAAGGAATCCATCAGTCGCTCCCATATCGAACAAAATTTGTATCTCTTCTGTTTCGATGTAGAGTGATAACCCATGCTCTGATATCCACCCTGGATGAGGGGTGTTGTCAATTAAAATGGTGATTTTCATTTCTGAATATTTGTGAGTAGATGATATAATTTTAGTATGTGTTATATAACATGCAGCCTGCAAACGTTTGTGGAAACGTGTGCATAATGAAAGGTTATATGAACTATTGCTGTTTTGTATATATGTTTATAGATTGCTCAAAGTTTAATCAAGAATTGTAGTTTAAAATAAAGAATAAATGATGAATCCAAAAAACTTATCGATATTATTTCTCTTAGGATTGGTGTTCTTAAACTGCCAGCCTCATGTAACGAAGATAAAAGAAGAAGTTCCAAAGAAAGTTGTCGTTTATCAAGTATTTACTCGATTGTTTGGTAATACTAATACTACGAATAAACCTTGGGGAACTAAGGAAGAAAATGGCGTAGGTAAGTATAATGATTTTAGCGATAAAGCTCTGTCTGAATTAAATGATTTAGGGGTTACACATATATGGTATACGGGGGTTCCTCATCATGCATTGGTTGGAGATTATACAAAGTATGGTATCTCTATGGATGACCCTGATGTGGTCAAAGGTCGTGCTGGATCTCCATATGCTGTGAAAGATTATTATAATGTAGACCCTGATATGGCAGTCGATCCGTCAAAACGGCTCGATGAATTTCAAGCATTAATTAATCGTACACATAAGCATAATATGAAAGTAATTATTGATATCGTTCCGAATCATGTTGCTCGTTCTTATCATAGTATAACAAAACCTGAGCTCGATTTTGGAGCAGAGGATGATACTACAATTGTATTTGACGTGGATAATAATTTCTATTATATTCCCCAAAGCCATTTTGAGGTTCCTGATCCATTAAACGGATATATGCCACTAGGTGGAGATAAGGCAGAAATGCTGGATGGGAAATTTGATGAGCATCCTGCCAAATGGACTGGAAATGGATCAAGAAGTGCGAAACCCCATTTTTATGATTGGTATGAAACAGTTAAGATTAATTATGGCATAGATCCATCAGGAAAGAGCCATTTTCTGAAGTTACCTGATGGAGCAGATACTTTAGATTACAAAAATCACTATGCTTATTGGAAAGATAAAAAAGTGCCGAGTTCATGGATTAAATTTCGTGATATTGCTCTGTTTTGGTTAGATAGAGGTGTTGATGGATTTCGATATGATATGGCAGAAATGGTACCCGTAGAGTTCTGGAGTTTTATGAATTCATCAATTAAAATGAAGAATCCAAATGCGTTTTTGATGGCTGAAGTTTATCAACCAAAACTCTATCGAGATTACATCAATAAAGGAAAAATGGACTACCTATATGATAAGGTTGCTTTGTACGATACTCTAAAGCATATAATGCAAGGTCACGGAGATGTTCGTAATATTACTAGTGTTGTGGAAGCAACGTCAGATATAGAACACCATATGTTGCATTTTTTAGAGAATCATGATGAACAGCGTATTGCTTCCCCTGAATTTGCGGGCAATGCTAAGAAAGGAGTTCCTGCAATGATTGTTTCTGCTACTTTAGGAACATCACCAACAATGATCTATTTTGGACAAGAGGTTGGTGAACCTGGCAACGAAAATGCTGGATTCGGAAATCATTCAAGAACTTCAATCTTTGATTATATAGGAGTTCCACATCATCAAAGGTGGATGAATAATGGAAAATTTGATGGCGGTCAACTTTCCCTTGAAGAGAAATCATTAAGAAATTTCTATAATAAGTTATTAAACTTTACGATAAATAGTACCGCTTTAATGGGGCAATATGAGGACCTTACACGTTTTAATGATGCGATGGGGAACCCTTATGTGAAGTCGTTATTTATACATGCTCGTTGGTCTAATGAAGAGAATCTCCTCATCCTTTCAAACTTTTCTGAGAAGGAGTTGTTAAATGTTAAAATCCATATCCCATTATCTATAGTGAAAAATTGGGAAATAGAAGATCATCAAGTGGTTCTAAAAGATCATTTAGGACATGAAATTACATCCACGATTACAGTGGAATCACAAGATGCATTTTTCATTGTAGATATACCTGCCCTCGATGGTTTAATCCTGTCAGTGGAGTAGTTATTAGTTGTTTTAATAGTTAGGTCGAACGTACTTCTTTTTATAGAAGTACGTTTTTTTTGGTGTGCCATGCATGTAAATTAACTAATCGGTGCAAGTCCGTAGTGGAGGTTTGTAGAGCCAACCACCTAGCAGAAGGCAAGGGTGCTTATCGTGAGGTATAACCTGAAGGAAGCCGTATGCAAAACTCTGATCCGAGGTATACGAATCTCATTAGGCGGTATATAACTGGATAAGCTTGCCAAACAAAGTGAAGTCCGAATTCTACACGGAGTTTATACCGTAGATGTGGCGGATAGATGGAGTGAAAGTTAATTTCCTTACCATGGGAGGTCTCACAGATGGATACAGTGTATTTTTTTTCCTGTCCATTCACAAAAAGTTAACTGTGAGAAGTCAGCCGAGGTCATAGTACTGTATCCACTTTACAGGAAGGACTGAATCTTAAATTGTTCATAATACAGACTGTTACCTAATGAAGGGATCAATGCAGAAAATATCGGAAGATAGCTACTTGAGTGAAGGTAGAGCGGAACTCGATAATAACTCAAGAGCGCACACTTTCAATGGGATAACTGAAGCCATTATGAAAACGACCATTACAACAGATAATTTATTAGAACGAGTCCTAGAATCAGATAACCTAAATAAGGCTTATTTACAGGTTTATCGAAATAAAGGGAGTCATGGAGTTGATGAGATGCAGGTGGAATCCTTAAAAGATTATCTCAGATTTCATCGAAAAGTTTTAATAACAGAACTACGAAAAGGTAAGTGTTAACCCGATGGCGAATTATCATTATTTCATGCGGCATATTTGATCGGAGTTTTTGAAGAGCAAAGCGTATGAATATGCTAATACGAGGAAAAAGTATTGGCGCATTTCATTTCAAAGAGTCCAATTCTACAAACGACTATAACGAATAAGAATTTGGAGAAGGCAGGCTATATTACGCTAAGTGATTATTATCAGAAAGTAAAGTCGTGATTTAGGGAGTCGCCGTATACGAGACCCGTACGTACGGTGGTGTGGGAGGTGTACTGGAAGATTAAATATCTTCCAGCCATCTACCCGATTTAGGAATCTATAATCTCAATCAACGTTTTATCGCAAGTCTCGTAAGCTCATAATAATTTGAATTAAAGTTACTCCCTTTAAACAAGAGTGTCATTTGTTGTGTTTTATATAAAGGAGAAGTTGGATAATAAAAAGAGTATGTGTTATCATCTTTTTATTCTATGGGACGGGGATTTCGAGAATTATTAAAAATACTGTTCCTAGGCGATTATTTTCTTTAAAGACTTTTTTAACCGTTGTTTTAGTACCTGTTATCGCTGTATTGATAACTTCAGAGGAGTGTGATGCTGGTAATTTAAAATTATCTTCAAATGAGACTCTGAGTTGTCCTATTCGCAAGAAGAAAACCCAAAAGAAAGAAGAAAATAGCACAAATTTTTGCAATAAGAAGTTTGATCAGATTAAATTTAAATACGATAGCCTATTACTCCTACTTCGATCAAATTATAATAGCTATTTACCATTTCACCTTCAGACAAGAGATAAATATATTGGATCGTATATGTCTGTTCTCGAGAATAACGAAAGTTTTATTAAGGATGTTGTTGAGCGTATTCGTCAAACTAATAATGATTATTGTGATGTTTGTTATAACATAAATGCAACTTCTGTTGGATTAGGTTCTAATTCTCATGAGTTCGGAGATGCGAAGAACTTAAAGGCGCAACAGGAGCGACGGATTTTGGGAGATAGCCTTTATATGGTTTTACGTCATTTTCAGCGTAAAGAGTTGAATAATTATAATAGATGGAGTCGTCAAGTGGTTGCTTTACACGATAAGTTGATTAAAATGAAATCAGAATCACTACTTAATGCTTCTGTATTTATGATTCCTTCAGGCAATAATCAAGATTTCATCGTGCAGAATAAGAAAATTAAGTTTGTACATAAAGAAGATAAATATGTTATTCCTAATATCATCCCCAATGGTTATCTAGATTTGTTATTACAAAAGCAAAATTTATTGGTACAACAGATGCAAAATAACTATTGGTATTATGGATATTTAAATGAATCCGAGAATCATCTGGCTACAAACCTTTACGCAGATATGTGTATCGAAGCATGTCGTGTTAACGATACAATTGCGGATAATATAAGATATTTTTGTTTCTACTATCGCACAGAACGAGGTAAGATTGCACGTGAGATGATGTTACGAGAACAGAAATCGTATGCTTATAGTAATCTACTGAAGAAGTATAATAATACTATTAGATCTTTGTTAGGAGATAGTTTAAATAAAGAATTTGGTAAAAGAATCCACCTTGATCGTAAAAGGTATAATGTAAGACTTGAGCTGTATAGTCAAATGCAACAGCATATTGATTCTTGCCGAAACAATCAGTCTGTACACTTTGAATTTATTAAATTAAAAGTGTTAGACTTTGAAACCTATAGTTTTAGCCTTATAGGTGTCGTAGATACATTGAGCTATCTTAAACAATATATGGAAGGTGAATTTAAGGATAAATGTTTATACATTCACAACGACCATGATGCGATCCAAGAAAAATCATTTATCTATTGTAATATTCTTAATGGTACTACAACTTGTTCTAAAGTACTGTTAGATCAAGTGAAAGAACAATATATTTCTTTTCGAACTAAGATTCAAAACTTGACTATAGAAGATAATGCAAATGAGAAAATTCAGCGTTTAAATCTTACTTATCATCAACAGTTATACAAAGGACTAGGAGAAAAGGAGTATGAAGCTTTTATGATGAGATTATATCAAAATAAATTGTACTTTAATTATATCCTAGGGATTTATCACACTTTTATCTCGATAAAGAGTGATGAATAATCATAGAAAGAGCTGTGATAATATATTTCTTCCCTTCATACCACATTATGAAGTTTAATCTCTCATCAGAGGATGATCTTCCTCTGATGAGAGATTAATCCTCTAAAAATAAACAACAACACAAGAAAGGTAATAATGCTGGAGATATGATGAATATGCTTTGACTATATTAAAGTTGGATGTTGACAATAAAAATCCTCTGAAATAGAGCTGTTTGCGTTGATGGGTGTCGTGAGAAACTATTGTCAATTACTGCATCTTTATAATTGATTCTAATATGCATTGAGCTTAAGGCGTAATTTCCGTTGGGTAAAATACTATTTAAAGATGTAAAACAAATAGCTGTTCGTAAATAAAAATGTCATAGGATGAAAAAGTTCTTTTTTTGAGAAGATTTGTTATTTGTTTATGTCAAGTATATTGACATAGTTTAATGATTTAAATCGATTGCAGCTGTGCTAATGTGATAAGATATAAACCATGGGTAAGTATTTAACATTTCTGTAGTGTCCTTATTAGTAGTAGTTTGTGACCTTGTGTTTTTTTAACAATAGTGTCTAACGAGTTTTAAGATAAGATATTGTATAATGGCAAATAATTTGGTCTGTTTTATAGACTAGTCGATTCTAAATAGTCACATACATCTGAACGTAACTTTGACCATTGATTGATTCAATAACATGTTATGGTGTTAAAAACCACAATGTTGAAAATGGTTAATAAAGTTGTAAAACTATTAAATCACACAGTTTATGAATTCTTGTATTATACTTTTTTCGAAATATCGGAGAATAGGACAAAAAGGGATGTTATGGTTGCTATTTATGGGGCTGAGCATCTTTACGCAGGCCCAAACAAAGCTATTTGTAGAAGGTCAGGTTTTAGGAGAGGATCAACTATCAATTCCGGGCGCATCTGTGGTCGTAAAGGGAACAACGATAGGAACGATAACAGATTTTGATGGTCGATTTAAAATCAATATTGAAAAAGGAGCAACCCTTCTTATTTCTTATGTCGGAATGACTTCAAAAGAGATTGTTGTTGATAATGAGATGCCTTACTCTATTACTTTAATGAGTGATGTGCAAAATGTAGATGAAGTAGTAGTTACTGCTTTAGGTATAAAAAAAGAGAAAAAATCTTTAGGATATTCTGTTCAAGACCTTAATGCAAATGATATTAATAAGGGGGATTCGAACCCTCTTAGTTCACTCTCCGGAAAGGTGTCAGGAGTTCAGGTGAACAACTCTGCTTCAGGTGAAGGGGGATCTATTCGTATCACTATTCGTGGTAGCTCATCGATTGCAGGAAATAATCAACCCCTATATGTTGTGGATGGTATCCCACTGGATAACCGTAGCTTAGGTGGTGATGACTTATGGGGAGGTAAAGATTATGGTAATACTGCTGCCGATATAAATCCAGACAATATTGAAAGTATGTCTGTATTAAAAGGTCCAACAGCAGCTGCTTTGTATGGATCTAGAGCCGCCAATGGGGTTATTTTGATAACAACAAAAAAAGGGGCTAAAGGGAAGATAAATGTTAGTTATAGTGGGAAATTTACTTTTAATACTGTAGCAAAAGAGAATGATGAGCGTTTACAGTATGATTATGTCCAAGGAAATAATGGACAATTTACAACAACAACTGGGAACAATAGTAACCTATATAGCTCATGGGGGCCTAAAAATACAGGACAAGAATTAGTTCTTCCTGATGGAACAAAATATAATGCCAATCAAAGTGCAAATCGTTATAGTGATTTTTATGAAACAGGTCATGAGTTTGTTAATAGCGTAAACGTTTCTGGAGGAACTGACAAGGTTCAAAGTACACTCGGTGTTACTTATACTGATATGAACAGCGTTTCTCCAAACACTTCATTGGAAAAGTATAATATGAGTCTACGAACTACGTTTAATTTAAGTGAAAAGTTTGATCTTGATACAAAAATTAATCTTATTCATAATGATGATCAGAACAAGCGTGATTTCGGAAGCTCTGCTGCTAATCCAGTGAAAGGGTTGGTGTATACACCAACTTCGATGCCAAACAGTATTATGAAAGGTTATGTGACTGATGATCATGCATATCATTACTTTAATGAGAATACTATTTTCTTAAATCCTTATTGGTTAACAGAGAATACTATGTCAGAAGCGAGAAAAACCCGTACACTTGCAATGGCTAAGTTATCTTATCAGTTGAATGATTGGTTATCTCTATTTGTTCGTAGTGGCGTAGACTATTACAGTCGTTTTACATCTGATTCAAAGTATGCAAACCCTACTTTCCAACAAGGACGCTATGCTGAAGCTAATGCAAAATCTTTTGATATCAATAATGACTTCTTATTGACAGCACAAAAAGATTTTAATGAGAACTGGTCTGCGTCATTTTCAGCTGGTGGAAATATGTATTATCACTACTTTGATAATACGGAAGTAAAAGCAGAGCAACTTACAGTTCCTGGTTGGTTTTCTATCACGAATACGCCGAGTCCAATCACTCTTTGGAATCATGAAGAGAAGAAGATTAATTCTCTATATGCTTTCGGTCAGATATCATATGGACACTTTTTATAAGTACATCAACCTATTTAGTTTATGTTATTAATTCTGATTATTTAGAATATTTAAATATCTGTAAATAAGTGTTTTACCTTAAATTAATCATATAGAAATAGCATAAAACACATCATTGCGAGTACTTACCTTGATGTAACTGCTCGTAATGACTGGTCTTCAACACTTCCTGCGAGTAATCGTTCTTACTTTTATCCATCTGTTTCCTTGGGTTGGGTCTGGAGTGATATGTTAAAAAGAAGTGGTGTTGAATTACCAAGTTGGATGAGTTATGGTAAGCTACGAGGATCTTTTGCAATTGTTGGTAATGATGCACCTACTTATCTAACTAATTATACTTATAAGCTTGAACCTGGGGTAGATGGTAATCAATTTGGACGTGTTGATCCGATTAAGCCTGCTGAGGATTTGAAACCTGAACAAACTACATCATATGAATTCGGAGCAGAGTTTAAGCTTTTTAATGGTCGCCTTTCATTGGATTATACTTACTATAATAACAGTACTAAGGATCAGATATTAGTAATTGATGACGTTCCATCTTCAGGATACAAACAACGAGTCGTTAATGCTGGTGAAATTCAGAATTATGGTCATGAATTAACTATTACAGGTGATGTTTTAAAGAATAAGGAAGGGCTAAATTGGACAAGTAATATTAATTTTAGTAAGAATACAAATTACGTCGTTTCGTTAACTGATGATCTTCCTTATTATTCAGTAATGTCTAACTCCAATATTATTCCTGCAAATATTCGCATTACTGCAGGAGGTGGTTATGGAGATATTTATGGTCGAGGTTTTCAGCGAGATAATGATGGAAATGTCCTTGTTGGAGATGATGGCCTTCCGTTACTAACTTCAGATTATGTAAATCTTGGAAATAATCAGCCTGATGTATTATTAGGATGGGGTAATACATTCAAGTATAAAAAATGGACATTAGACTTCATGTTTAATATGAGTTTTGGTGGAGATGTCTACTCTTGGACTAATTCGGTTCTTGCAGGAAATGGTAATGCTTCATTTACTACAGACAACCGTGAAGGTGGTATGATTATATCTGGTGTAAATGCAAAAACAGGTAAACCGAATACCAAGGAAGTAACTGCACAAGAATATTGGCAAGCTGTTGGTGGCGAGAATGGTGCTGTTGAGCCTTTCCTTTATGATGCTTCGTATATTTCATTAAGCAATCTTTCTTTAAGCTATAAAGTTGGAACGATTGGAAATGATCAGTTTAGTTTGACGAATGTTGTTGTTGGTGTATATGGTAGCAATCTATGGTATGCTTATAAAAATACTAATGGGTGGGTGCCTAATAGTTCGTCTAGTAATTATGATTCAGTTCAAGGAATTGAAGCTTTTAGCCAGCCATATACAAGAAGTTTTGGTTTTAATCTAGGATTTAACCTTTAAGAAGCACATAAGATGATGAAAAATAATATACTAAAGATCTGTGTAGCATTGATAATTTTATCGGGCTGTACTTCCGATTTCGATTCATTGAACACAGACCCAACAAAAGTAACAGAGTTAGACTCTAAATATCTCTTCACTACAGTAGAGAAACGAGGTGGATTTTCGAACTGGGGAATTTATCAGTTGATGCAAAGTCTTTATGTAAATCAGTATGCTCAATATTGGGCAAATACAACAAGCTATTTCCCTTCTGATCGTTACACCATGAACAATGGTTGGATTGAAGGGGTTTGGAATGAATTCTATAGTGAGCATTTTCGTGTGTTGAATCAAATTGTAGAGAATCCAAACGAAAATATTAATAGGGTGCAAATTGCACGTATTTATCGTGCTTTTTTATATCAACGTTGGACTGATACATGGGGGGCTATTCCTTATAGCGAAGCGAGTCGTGGAATTTCAAAACCAAAATATGATTCACAAGAGTCAATTTATCGTGATCTTGTGAATGAGTTGCAGGATGCAATTTCAAAGTTAGATAGTTCGCAAGAAGCTGGTGGATTTGGATCGGCTGATGTTATCTATCAAGGTGCAACAGACAAGTGGAAGCGTTTTGCAAACTCATTACTTTTACGTATTGCTATTCATATGTCGAATGTCGATACTGAGTTTGCACAAGATGTGGCTACCAAAGCTATTGCTTCTGGTGTAATGAGTGCTAATTCAGATGCAGCTATTTTACCAAGTGATCCGAATAACCGTGAAGCAACAAATCCAATTCATGAAATAGCCTATTGGAATGAGTTCCGTATGAGTAAGACCATGGAAGTCTATATGAATGGAGACAAACTTGGAGTTGTTGATCCTCGACTGAAGATGTATTGGGCTCCAATTGCTAAAAGAAATAATGTTGTTGATGAATATGATGAGATAAATTTTAAAGGAGTACAGAATGGCTTGGCTGTGAGTAATATTCCATTAGATAATTTAGGTGGTTATTCAAATGTTGGTCCAATTGCATCGAAATATAACTATGATGCAGAAAATCAAACTTATCAAGCCGTTGATGCAGGTAAAGCTTTGCCAATGTTTATCTTTTCTTACGCTGAGGTGTGTTTTTTAAAAGCAGAAGCTGGTCTTCGATGGGGTTTAGGTGGTGATGTGAAGACCAATTATGATCAAGGAATTCGTGCCAGTATGCTTCAATGGAGCGAAGAGGAGAGTAATACTTATTCTGGACCAGTACCATCGTCACAAGAGATCTCTAATTATATTACTGAAGTAGGAGGGACTATTGATCAGAAGAAGATCAGTACACAGAAATGGCTTGCTCTATTTCCTGATGGTTTTGAAGGTTGGACTGAGTTCAGAAGAACGGGTTATCCTGATTTTATTCCTGTTCCTTCTCCTGATCCATCAGCTGGGCTCAATGGTGAATTTATAAGCCGAATTGCTTATCCACAAGTTGAGAAGAACCTAAATCCTAATGAGTATAATAAATCGGCAACATTGGGTGATTCTATGTGGTGGCAGAAGTAACCATGTTCATTGTAGTCAGACATGAATAGATGGCAGTTCTGTGTCATCTTATTCGATGTTGATGAAGAGAATATTGCGATAAATAATATCGTGTTGGTTTCTGTAAGTAAACAAAATCCTATTTTTAAATAATAGGTCTCCATTTTTTTTGATTGAGGATAAAACTAAAAAGAGATGTCCATCGCTATACTGGACATCTCTTTTATACGAATTTAGTTTATGAAGTTAACATTCGATTCTTTGTACATCAATAATTTCTTGGTCTTCAACCTCGACAAGATACATTCCGTATTTATCTCCAATAATATTATTCTTTTTATCTTTCATAAAATTAAAGACTAGAGAATAGGATGTTTTCGAACTGTTATTATTAGATTGCCCATTGTAGTAAATTGTCTGATCGAATAACATTTCCCATTGCTTGACCTCTTCCTTGTGTTCGTAGAGATTTAGTCCTAGCTGTAAAAGTCTTGCCTTTCCTTCTTCTAAAAGCTTGGTTAGAGGAGCATCGGATTGAAGAAATCCGATAAATTGTTCAACATGTTTCCAATCAATCTCAGTGTTATTATGAAACTCTTGATCAATCTCTACTTCGATGTTTCTACTATTTAAAAGAACTTTTGCCCTCCAGCACCATTCATTATCATTGGGGGTATCTTTGATGCATCTGAACTTAATGTCATGGTTGACTTGAATGTAGTTTTTTATCATATCCGTTGCTTTTTTGATCCAGTATTTTGCTTCTATTATTTAGAACCATATTTGTATTTGAACCGGCTGTTAAAATACATTATTTTATGCAACAAAGGATTATATATTTAGGTTTTTCATTCTCTGTCTCTTATGTGTTTTGTCGTTAATGCCTAAAATATATGCTTTGGATATACTACTCCATTTAGGTTGTTGAAGCAATTTTATTCTGAAACTGTAGTAACATCTATCTTATCTCTATTAAACATGCCTCAGCTTTTAATCAACTTTAGGTTCTACTAATAATAAGGAGTTGTAGGTGCTTTATATTTTTTCTATATTTAATTTCAGTTAAGTGTAGATTTAATTGGTGGACTGTTTTGCTGGTTGAATTCTTTATACAGTTCAAGTATCGTGTATTGATATTGAGAGAATCCGTTCAATCTATCTTGTAGCCTAAAGATGTTATTTTATCTTGAATTTCTTTGGGTGAAAGGTGTTCTCCCAAAATAACAGTTTTTCCAGTCGAAAGATCTACTTGAACTGATTCTACTCCATTTATGTGCTGTAAATTCGTCTCTACTTTTATTTTGCATTTATTGCACCCCATTCCTTTGATAGTGTACTCACATTGATCCCCATAGCTCTTTTGGGCTCTTTTCCTTTGTTGGAAATAATGAACACACTTAAGTATGTATACTCTTATTAGAAGGATTGCAAATACAATAGATGATATGATTTGCAGTGAAGATACTCCTTTATGGATGTGTCCTGTATGGTTCATTGCAAAAGTGAACCACTCAGCAGGAAGAAGATAGTCAATTATTAAACCAAAACTAATGGCTCCAACGACTATTGATAAAAGATAGATAATGGTTGCTTTTTTACCAATTGTTTTAGATAATACTACTAGTGTCGCAATGTTAGTAGCAGGGCCAGCCATAAGAAAAACAAAGGCAGCCCCTGGTGTTAGACCTTTCATGATTAATACTGCTGCAATAGGGACGGAACCTGTTGCGCATACATAAATAGGGATAGATGCTAGAAGTACCAACAGCATGTTGAGCAATGGAGTTGAGGACAAGGTTCCAAAGAAGTTGTCCGGAAGAATGGTGCTAATAAGTGCCGCAAGAACTAGTCCAATGATCAACCATTTAGAAATGTCGGCAAGAAATTCGATAAATCCAAACTTGAATGTGCCAATAACTTTATCTTTAAAATTCGTATCAACTTCCTGTTTAGTTTCTTGACAAGGAATCTCTTCTTTCTTTTGTTCTTTGGTGAGTGAATCGGTGATCCCTCCTCCGAAAATACCTGTAATGAAAGCTGCAATGGCTCTGAAAATTGCAAATGGAAATCCCATAAGAGAGTATGTTGCAAGGAGAGAATCAACACCCGTTTGTGGTGTCGAGATAAGAAATGCATTCGTGGCACCTTTGCTCGCACCATGTTTATATAATGAAAGTCCTGTGGGAATTACTCCACATGAGCATAATGGAAGAGGAACACCAAGAAAAGCGGCATTAAACACAGACTTCTTTGAGTTGGTGCCTAAATATTTAACAATACTCTCTTTTTTAAGGAAATTATGTAATAGCCCTGCAAAGAAGAATCCAACCATAAGATATATGGACATTTCATTGAATAGGCGTATGAATTCGAAGAAAAATTCTTGGATAAATGAGATCATGATATTCTCTTTAGTGCATCATTAAAATTTGTGATTTCTAATGTAAAAGTATTCTAGATAGACAATAACACAAAGAAAGTTGATTATTTAGGTCTTATTTAGAATACACAAAGGTACGGATAGTTTAATTTGATGTTATGATAGTTTCGGATTTGTAGTGCTTATTGAAGAATGAATCGTTTTCCTATTATCTTTGTGCGATATTCTAATTAGGAGAGTATTTATGTGTCGAAATATTGTACAACTTTACTTGATAAAGGCCGCAAAATGGTTTATGCTGGCTATGCCAGTGATCATGCTTTTTTATGAATCTGCTCATTTGGATGTGCAACAAGTTTTTATTTTGAAAGCAGTCTATTCGGTAATGGTCGTATTGTGTGAGATACCCTCTGGCTACCTTTCGGATGTATGGGGGCGAAAGAATGCTTTGGTATTGGGTACTGTATTTGGTGCTATGGGGTATGGATGTTATGCTACCTCTTCGGGTTTTTGGTTCTTTTTAATTGCAGAGATATTGTTGGGTATAGGTCAAAGCTGTATTTCTGGTTCGGATTCAGCACTTCTATATGACACATTAAAAGATGAACAGCGAACATCAGACTATCTATTAGTTGAAGGACGAATTACTTCTTGGGGAAATCTGTTGGAAGCTGTTGCTGGGGTGTTGGCTGGCTTATTGGCAACATACTCTATTCGATATCCTATGATAGGACAGGCATTTGTCTCTTTAATTGGTATTCCGGCGGCGTTAATGCTACGCGAACCGTCTTCAAGTTCGGAGCATCGTATTGCTTCGTTTGGTGAAGTGGTACAGGTTGTGAAATCTTCGTTCGTTGAACATATTGCATTAAGAAATGCACTTTTGTTTTCTTCGATTATCGGAACGGCAACTTTAACCATGGCTTGGTTACTTCAGCTGTTGTTTAAGGAAATGTCCATACCGGTTTCTCAATATGGTGTATTGTGGACTGGGTTGAATTTATTGGTTGCTTGGGGGAGTATTCGTGCTTTTTATATTGAAAAGCGGATTCAATCTAGATGGTTGTCAGTAATTATTCTTATTGGTGTTGTTGGTGGCTACCTGGCTGTAGGTTTGGTGAGTGGTTATTGGGTGTTTACTTTTGTGATTATATTTTATTTGACACGGGGAGTTGCAACTCCGACTTTAAAGAATATGGTAAACCAAAGAACTACATCATCTATTAGAGCAACTGTATTGTCGATTCGTAACTTCTTAATACGTATATTGTTTGCGGTTATTGGACCTATTTTAGGTGGTGTGACCGATAGGTTAGGATTGCATGTTTCTATGGTGCTGATGGCTATCATCGTTTTTATTTTAGGTTCTGTTGTGTTGATGATGGAAAATCAGCGACGTAAAAGAGACGAAATATAATTTTTGGCATATTAAAATAACCTGTATCTTCGCGATTTAATCACAAAGAAACCTTCGAATAAAGCGTATGGCAACATTGTATATGATCCCTAATACTTTAGGGGTAACACCAGTTGGTGGAGTAATTCCATTAGAAGTTCAAGAGATCATCAGAAGTGTAAAAGTTTTTATTGTTGAAGATATCCGTACTACTAGACGTTTTTTGAAGCGTGTAGACAAAGCAATCGACATTGATACTCTTACTTTTTATGTTTTGGACAAAAGAACTAAGAGTCGTGAAATTGAAGAGATGATTCAACCACTTGCGAAAGGAGAGAATGTTGGAGTGATTTCTGAAGCTGGATGTCCTGGGGTTGCTGACCCTGGTGCTTCAGTGGTACAGTTAGCTCATAAGAAAGGATATCGTGTAGTGCCATTGGTTGGTCCTTCTTCAATTTTGTTGGCAATGATGGCATCAGGTATGAATGGACAGAGTTTTGCGTTTAATGGGTATCTGCCAATGAAAAAGCCTGATAGAGTGAAGAAAATACTACACTTGGAGAAGCGTTCTTTTCAAGAACAACAATCTCAGGTTTTCATCGAGACCCCGTTTCGTAACGATACGATGTTTGATGATATTTTATCGACTTGTGCATCGAACACACATATATGTGTAGCATGTGATATTACACTTGAGAGTGAGTATATTAAAACAGCTACCGTGGCAGAGTGGAAGAAGAATAAACCATCTCTACATAAACGCCCTGCTATATTTATTATTCATAAGTTTTAATCATAAGGGATCATGAAGTTGTATGTTTTTTCGGATATTCATGGTGATAAAGCAGCATTAGACCATTTGGATGATGTCCTTTCGAATGAGAAAGAGAGTTTTCAAGTGGTTCTGTGTGGAGATTTGATGTATCATGGGCCACGAAATTCTTTGCCGACAGATTATGATCCTGCCTCGGTAGCTGAAATACTCAATAAATATGCATCGGTGATACATGCATGTCGTGGGAATTGTGATAGTGAGGTAGATCAAATGTTGTTATCATTTCCAATGATGGATGATTATCGTGAGTTTGAGTGGCATGATACTCTTTGTATTGCAACGCACGGTCATCTTGATCATGTAGATACCTCTAGTTATCGTTGGATTTTTACAGGTCACACACATGTTCCATTGTGTAAAATCCATAAAGGAACTTTTATGGTAAACCCTGGTTCTATCTCTATCCCAAAAGGGAAATATGGAGTCGGTACTTATGCGGTAATTCGAGATTTCAAGGTGGAATTACGCTCCTTAGATCATGAGTTATTGGAAACTTATGAATGGGGACAGTTTAGGCTCATGTAATAGGTGTGTTTTATTCGTAAGAAAATGGTTGTATTCATTTTCTTACGGGTCTTTATTGTTTGTTTAATTACTATATAGTACTCCTCGTTAAAAAGGTGTAATTATTAAATCCATTTCACCGTTTCTTCCTAAATATTTACCGAATATTACTAGATTTAAATCTTATATATCATTCTCAGAGAATGAAGGTAGCATTAATATTTGACGAAAATTATGGTTTTTTTTCTTGTTTGTTGTCATCTAGGGAGGTTTGGTTGTTTTTATTTTAATGAAAATAAAGAAGGTGCTTTACCTCAATTCTACCTTAAATATTTAGGCAGTATGTGTTTGTGTAATCAAAGCTAATATAAGAGATTGATTTTGGAGTGATTGTCTTAATGATTGATTATTCGTGGATGTGAGAATATACAAAAGATGGTCATATAGGAGGCCATCTTTTGTATATTGAGAATTGAATATTTAATTGATCTGGATTATACTAGTTTGTTTACTTCCATCCATAAGTACGGTGACCCCATTTTCAATATGTGCATGCTTGGTGAACTTCCCGTATGATGTAACTTCTCCTATTGCTGCTATTTTATTCAAGTCGATGTACGTGTCTTCGCTTTGAAAAGGTATTGAGAAGTAGCCAACATTCATTGAAGTAACATTATGAAAAAAATGAGAGCCTAAAGATGCGTCTAGAGGGAAATCAGGAAGCCCTATTTCGACGATAACTTTAGCATTTGAAATATTAGCCCAAAGTACAGGGATACCAGTATGAGGGTCTCTTGTTCCCCATCTACCTGGCCCAATCAAGACATATTCTTTGTTTTGATCTACCATCTCAGTGTTAATCTTTCGAATTTCCTCTGCCATCTCTTTGGTAGAAAGCTTGTCAAATAAGTCAGGATCAATATATACTATGTCTTTTATATTGTCAAGTTTCCCATTGCCCATTCCTTTTTTTGCTTTCATAATCAGTTTTTCCTCATCAATTTGATCTAAATCAATGTGGTATGATTTTTCTTGTTGAATTAATGGTTTGATCTGCAAAATATAGAATGTAGGCTTGTTATCTTCACCTTTTTCTAAATCCACAGCAAATTCCATCTCAACAGGTGATCCCATCGCCTGCTCGAATAGGTTTAATAGTAACTGTATCGTTTGTGCTAAGGGGATAGAGTCATATTGAAGAATATTTGCAAAGTTAATAATTCGTGGACCTTTAATAAATGTCCCAGGTTCAACAATATCATTAATATGGTTATATGTTGATGCACAGTCATTGAGGTTGTTATCTTTGTCAGCATCTGCAATGCGAAGTTTAAGAATTGCAGCATCTTCATCCTGTTCTTCTAAATTTATCTCAGATTTTGAAAGATCAATTGCATTAAAGAATCTCTGTGAATCCCTCATTTGATCTTGTAATGATCCATTGATAAGACGTGGGTAGGCTGGACAGAAACGGAATGCTTTGTTGCCACCTACGACATGCATTCCCAATCCAACAGCAATCACAGCAAATCCATCTTCTGGCTTCATGTATGAGAATGGGTAGTAGTTATAGGATTGAGCTACGCCACTAATATTTGGATAAAATTTAGCATTATAGTCATGTCCAACGACTTCTTGAATTACTACTGCCATTTTTTCCTCTTCAATCTTATAGTTTACAGCATGAAAATAGGATTCGGCAGTCTCAGTGAAAATGGATGCATAGACCAGCTTTATCGCTTTGCATAGTTGCTCTAATCGTGTGTTTATATCCGTATGATTATTCGGGATTAAATATGTAGAATATACCCCAGAGAAAGGTTGTAGTAATGAATCTTCAAAAAGCCCTGATGACCTGATGGCTAGTGGCTTTTTCATCTCTTTTAGATAGTTGTATAGACGATCTTTTAGGACGACTCCAATTTCTGCTTCAAGGAATAGTTTTCGGATCTCTTCGGCAGGTCTTTCTTGATAAATATCGTCATATAGATTATTCATCTCAATAAAACGATCAAATTCAACAGCTCCAATTACAGCTGTGGCTGGTTGACGTATATTAATACCTTTTATTAAGTGTTTAAAATCGATATTTTCAATTAAATTCGAGATAAAAGCGAGTCCTCGTCCTTTACCTCCAAGTGATCCTCTCCCCATTCTTACAATATACCTGTTTCCTGTACATAATTTGGGGGTAAAGTTAATAATCTGCCCTCTATGTTTTTTTTGTTTGGCATCAAGAAATACTCTGATACAGAACTCTCTAAGCTCTTCTGGAGAAGAGAAGTCTTCAATATTATAAGGTAAAAGCTGTTCTGCAATATTAATCTCACCCCTAGCCATCAACCACGAAGAGAATGCATTGATTCTTGCATGACGAATAAGAGAGTCACTAGGGACCTCATGTAGTAGTTCTTCAAATTCATCTAGATCTGTAGCAATACCAATTTTGTTCCCATCTGGATCTCTGAAAATGAAGTCACCAAAACCAAGTTTATCATTGATAAATTTCATGATCTCAAGCGACAGTTTTTCTGAGTTTTTATCTATAAAATTAGCTCCAATCTTTTTAGCTCTTTCTCTGTTTGATGGGTCGTGAGATTGAAGAAGCGTCGGAATTGAGTATTTTAGTTTTTTGCGTGCCTCAATAAGAAGGTTAACTCCAGAATCCTCATCGTCTATGCCATGGCGAGGGAATCGTACGTCAGATATGACACATAGAAGGTTTTCACTATATTCGTCAATGATTTTAATGGCATCTTCATAATTGCTAACTAGAAGTACTTTTGGTCGTGCTCTCATTTTTAGAATCATATGTAGCTCATCGGAAGACTCTTCTGAGACTAGATTCTGTGTTTGAGTCATGATTGCCGTATATAAGACTGGTAAATATCGTGAATAGTATCGAACCGAATCTTCGACCAAAAGAATAATGCGAACATTACCTAGTTTTGTGTCACGTGCAGCATTCTTCATGTCTTCGACATACTTAATCATCGCAACGAAGACATTGGAATTTCCATTCCAAACAAATAGACGGTTTATCGCAGGTACTTTGGAGACTTCTCTTTGAAGATCTTCAAGTCCATGGTTGTTATTGGCAAGCATCAGGATTGGAAGTCGACTTTTAGAGAAATGAATATTCTCTGCAATCTCGATAGAAAGATTTTTATCGACACCAGCCATAATAATCACCATGTCAAAGTGTTTCTTGTGTATAATTTGAAGGGCATCCTCTTGTGAATTTACTGAGCTAAAACGAGGAGATGCATATAGGTTCAATTGAAGATATTCACCAAATATTTTATCAGAAAATTGTCCTTCTCTGACAATAGAGTAAGCATCATAAACGGTTGCCACAACTAGTATTTCTTTGACTTTTGTGGGCATTAACTCTTGAAAGATATCTCTGTCAGACTTCTGTCTTTTGTAGATAGATGTCAGTGGAATTTTTTGAAAATCCGTCATAATACAATGATTTAATCGTTGCTTAAAGTTAAGTATTAAATCATAATTATGGAGTGTAAGTCAAATAGATTTTAGTACCCCAATAAGAAGAATATAAATATAAATGAAAATAATATTGGATATGAGGCTCTTGGGTGATTGTACTTTTTTGCAATATTTAGAAAAGATGAAGAAAGAATCCCGATAAGAGAATCCTATCCAGGAGTAATATGTAATTTTATCGGGATTCTAAATTTGTGTGTAATGATTAATCCAGAAGATGTTCAAGAGTGTATTCAATCATCTCTTTTACTCTTCCGTGATAGTTTACATTAGCTTCTTTACGAACTCTGTTTGCAATAATGGTGCAGATAGTCATGGCTTTATGTCCCATATGCTTTGAAAGTCCATAGATTGCAGAACATTCCATCTCGAAATTAGTAATGGCGCGGCCTTCGTAACGGAATGCCCCAATTTTGTCATTTAATTCAGGGTCTAAAAGAGGAATTCTAAGTTCACGTCCCTGAGGTGCATAAAAACCAGGAGCTGATATTGTAATTCCTTCTACTGTTTGATTAGAATTCATCTTGTTGTAAATCTCATCTGATCCATCCACAACATATGGTGTCGTTAAACGAGTATTCCATGAAGTGTGCTCCATGAACTTGTTTTCAAAATCAATATTTGTAATCTTCTCGACAGCGGTGTAGAAATTCAATAAACCATCAAACCCAATTGATGTTTTTGAAAGAACAAAACTGTTAACAGGGATATTCGGTTGAAGAGCTCCTGAAGTTCCCATACGAACTAGTGTAAGTTGAGTCTTGTCTACTTTTTCAGTTCTCGTTTCAAAATCGATGTTAGCTAAAGCATCTAATTCATTGACAACGATGTCAATATTATCAGTTCCTATACCTGTAGAAAGCACCGTAAATCTTTCACCTTTATATGTTCCAGTGATAGTAACAAACTCTCGATTTTCCTTTTCAAATTCTATATTCTCGAAGAGACTTGCAACTAACCTCACTCGCCCAGGATCGCCTACCAATAAAATCTTCTTCGCAATGTCCCCTGGTAACAAATGTAAGTGAAATATAGTGCCATCTGGATTGATGATAAGTTCTGAAGGTTTAAATGTTTTCATAATTATATAGATTTAATTTTTACTAGCAAAAAGCGTTATGTTATCTAATTTTTTTGAGAAAGACTGTAAAAGTATTATTTTATTTGAAATGAAATTATGACTTTTTCACATGTATTATAATTGAATAAAAAGCAGTATCTTTCGGAAAGAGTAATGAATAGTATTATTTTCATGTAAAATGTTTGATTATGAATAAAAAGACAATAACTCTTGGTGTAATTGTATTTGCGGTATTAGGAGTCATCGCTTTTGGTAGCCAACTTTTTTTTACTTTAAATCCTGGTGAGAGAGGTGTGATTTTCCGCCCATATTCGAGCGGATTAGATAAAGAAAATATTTATCAACCAGGATTCCATATTAAGGCTCCGTGGAATACGATAACGATATATAATGTAAAAGAGCAGAAACGTGAAGAGAGAATGGATGTTCTTGATAAGAATGGATTGTCAATTAATATTGATGTGTCAGTTCGTTTTAATCCAGTATACGATGAGATTGGTTTTCTGCATGAACGTTTTGGTCGTAATTATATTGATCAATTAGTTGTTCCTGAAGTGAGATCTACAGTAAGGCAAGTTGCTGGACGTTATACCGCTGAAGAGATTTACTCTACAAAGAGAAGAGAAGTGGAGAAATCGATTATTGAAGAGTCGATGACCTCATTGGAGAAGAATCATATTGAAATGCGTGCCTTATTAATTCGTTCGATTAATTTGCCGGATCAAATTAAACAAGCAATTGAGAACAAATTGAAGCAGGAACAAGAAGCCTTGGCATATCGATTTAAGTTAGAAAGAGAGAAGAGTGAAGCGGAGAGAAAGAGAATCGAAGCTAATGGTATTGCTGATTATAATAAAATTATTAGTGCTTCACTTTCAGATAATGTGTTGAAGCAGCGTGGAATTGAAGCAACCTTAGAATTATCGAAGAGTAATAATAGTAAAGTAATTGTTGTTGGTTCTAGTAAAGATGGATTGCCTCTAATTCTAGGAAATAATTAATTAAACTTTTCGGATAAATAATTATTTATCCGTTCTTTGTATAAGAAAAATGTGTTATAGAGTCGATCGAATAGTGACTCTTAATCAAAAAGTAGTTTAATTATGATTCAAAGAATACAAAGTTTATTTCTTTTACTGTCAGCTATCATGATGACGAGTTTATTCGTGCCGACATTGGTGTGGATTAAAACAAAGAGCGAAACTTTTGCAATGGGATTGACTAAGTTTACACCTGCGTTGCCACTAACCGATGCTGATAATGTGTCTTTAATACCACTAGTAATATTTGTGGGTTTAATTATAATATTATCATTGATCACGATCTTTATGTATCGTAATCGTATTATGCAAATGCGAATCACTGTGGTAAACTTGATTTTAAAGTTAGGTGTTGTTGGTGTTGCTTATTTTTATGCTTCAACTACAGCTTCGCTTATTCACGGAGATGTAAAGTTAAACTATGTGTTAGTTTTTCCTGTTATTGCATTGATTTTTGATTATTTGGCAATTCGTTCTATCGGAAAAGATGAAGCTTTGGTAAGAGCAACTGATCGTATTAGATAGATTTAAATGCAGATGTTTTTCTGTAAGGAAACCTTAATAACTAGTTTATTGAGGTTTTTTTTATTGAGTAATATGGAAATAAAGACCTTTAAATATTAAAAGTGTAAGAGGTGAAATAGCCATTTGCTCCTTAATAGTTATTTTGTTTCTCTGTTTGTGGATGTTTTATTTGTTATGTTGTTGTTTTTGAGTCTTGTGTGTATGTATTATTGATCTTTTATTGTTGTTTGTTATTCTAGTGGTAATCTATTGTGTGTCTACGTATAATGTTTATTTTTGATAAAATTATGATTTATATACAGTAACGACGTGCATATGAATAACTTTTCCAAATTTGTCTTAATTCTTTGGTTATCTTTAGTTACAGTGATCAGTAAAGGTCAGTTGTCGAAGAAACACTATTTGCCTCCATTTTATGGTAATATTACTTCTAGTATGCATGATGCTAGAGGGTATTTTACGCTATACTTGTCAACTAACGAGACTACTCCTTTTGATGTGACAATAAAAAGAGGAGATGGGACTTTAATTACGACAATTAATGGGTTATCTGTTCGCAATTCAGTAAATTACCAATTGCCGACTCTCATTGAAAATTTTCTACAGAATTCTGTAACCTATAAGCAACCTTTATTTATAAAAGCATCGGACAGAGGTAAGGTGCTTTCGGATAAGGGAATTGTCTTAGAAGGAGATCATGAATTTTTTGTTAATGTAAGAATCATTACACGAGCACAAGGTGCTAGTTTGACTTCAAAAGGTTTAGTGGGGGCTGGAACTCATTTTTTTGCGGGATTTATGAAAAGTTGCTTTTCTCCATATAATGGAAATAATTCACAATTTATATCCATCATGGCGACATCTAATAATACAGTGGTGTCGATTAAGAACAAAAATTTTAATTGGTTTTCTCGCAATCAGAATGATCAATCAGGTTGGACGTTAGAAAGAGCATCACAGAATAAATATTCTCGCAGGTTGAATAAGGGCGAAACGATTACTTTAGGTTATGATAATGATCAGTTTCGTAATGCGAGCAGCAGACTTCCGTCAAATGGAGTGGCCTTTGAGAGTCCAAATGGAACAGAAATAACAGCAACAAAGCCTATCGTCGTAAATTCAGGTTCTTGGTCGGCGAGCCCATCGGGTTTGCAAGCAAGAGATATTGGTTTTGACCAAATTGTTCCTGTAAATGTTGTTGGTGATCAGTATATTCTTGTGAAAGGGCAAGGGAACAAGAGTCCAAACTCCTCTTTTGATGAAACCAAACATGGAGAGGCTGCAGTGATTATTGCTACTAAAAACAATACTGTCGTAACTTATCATGGTAACGGAGGTAATTCAAGAACGATAACATTAGCAAAAAAAGGGGATGCTGCCTTTATTGATCAGGAGTTATTTGATAAATATTTCGAATCTAGCGTTAGAGGACGAAGAACAATTGATGGATATCGTATATGGTATAATTATAGAACAGGGGATATTGATCCTTATGAGATGTTACCTTCAGTTTATTTAGAGTCGACTAAACCAATTTATGTTTATCAAACGATTACTGGAGTAAGAGATAAAGATCAGACGACAGGAATGAGCTTTATTCCTCCTTTAAAATGTACTTCGGATTATAAAGTGACGATTCCTTTTGCAAGAGCCTTTGAAGCTGATGGTAGTGGTCGTAGTTATAATGGAAATAATCGGTCTCTTAATACTGTGATTAAAGGCTCTACATCAAGTAGAAATATTACGATTAATGGTACAGCTCTTTCCAATTCTAGTTATACAGCAGTGCCTGGAGGTTCTGGATGGTATTCATTTTCTTATCAAGTTCCTCGTAATGGACATTATGTAGTTGAAAATACTCAAAAAGACCCCATCAATGTAGCACTGTATGGGGAGAGTGGGAATGTTGGAGCCGCAGGATACTTTTCTGGGTTTGGAACACGTCCTATTACTGTTCCAGAATTGTCTGTGGATGGAGCAGTGGAAAACTGTGGCGAGAATACACGAATTGTTGTTCAGAATAACCAGCCAGGATGGACCTATAATTGGTATAAGAATGGAGAAAAAATTGATGGAGCAACAAGTTCTTCCTATACGACAAATGGTAGTGGTTATTACTCTGTTGAAGCTGGATTAAATTGTAATGGGAGGGTGTCAAAGACTTATCCTTCTGATCCTATATATCTTTTCCCTTGTATCAATATTGATGGATTAGCAAGTGCTACAGAAGGAGAGCAATTAGATGTTAATATTGTTTTGTCAGAATCAGTTCCTTTTCCTGTTACATATGATTTAGAAATTGTTTCGGAAAGTGGTAATGGTATTGCAACCCATGGTACAGATTACAAGGTTATTGGAAGTTTAACGGGAATTACCATTCCAGCAAATACTTTATTGTCAACCGTATCCTTTGATTTAATGGATGACAGCATAAGAGAACCTGAAGAGCATTTTACGGTTCGTATTACTCGAAGTACCATGTCGAAAATTAATATTGGAACATGTGTAGCTACGATTAAAGAAAATGATAATGATTTGCCAAAGCTTAGTGTCGATTTACAGCAGGATAATTGGAAGGATGGAATTGATGAGGCTGGAACAGAAGGAAAAGATATTACATTGTCGTTGAAACTTTCTGAAAAAACAGGGTATTTTGTTTCCGTAGATTATGAATTTATTGATATTACAGCCAAAAATGGTGAAGATTATAATGCAACCCCAGGGACTATTACTTTTGCTCCAGGTGAGTTGGAAAAAGAGATCCATCTTATGGTTATAGATGATAATTTATATGATATTGAGAGCAAAGAATCATTTAAATTAATGTTGAATAATGTTTCTGAAGCTGAGTTGTCTATCGACCCAAAGAAAGAGGTTTTTATTGTTGATGATGAAACAAAGCCATCTTTAGCAATTAAAGGATCAAGTGTGTTAACTGCACGTGAAGGAGATGATATTAGAGTGGAATATCATTTAACAACTCCTTTGGATTCTACATTTACTGTTGGGTACAAGACGACTACCAAGGCTGGTTCTGGTTATGCTACTGCGAATTTAGATTATACAGAAGTTCCGTTGACAGATGTCCAATTACTACCAGGTACTACAGATGGGGCTATCACTGTATCAACATTAGTTGATGGATTGGCTGAAGTCCAGGAGAAATTTATGATGCAATTTAGAACCAGTAAGATAGTGGATGTCACTCGATTTGTCGATTTATCGATTTTAGATATCAATGCAAAACCACAGCTCTCTTTTGCTGTTGGGTCTATTGAAGAGGGACAAGTGGCACGTGTTAATGTGACATTGACGACTCCACTTGGAAGTGATCTGGTTTTGGATATAAACTATATTGATGGAAGTGCAAAAGCTGGACAAGATTATCAAATACTTACACGTCAGATAACTATTCCTGCCGGTGCCGCTGCACTAGGTTTTGATATTACAACGATTGAAGATACCGAAGAGGAAGGGGATGAAGATTTTGAAATACGTTTTACTACCTCTAATACGTTAGTTGAGATGCCTGTGGATAGGCTTTCTGTTATGATTAACGATAATGATTCAACTCCAATTGCTAGAGATGATTCTTATACTATAAACGAAGGAGAAGGCTTGGTGCGTTCTTTAGGTGATAATGATTTTATGGGGGATTTACCTTCAAAAGGGTTTACGATTGTAAAGTCGAGTTTTCCTGTATCTCAAATCTCATTTGATAAAACGACAGGACAGTTTTCTTACACACCTCCAAGAGAGTTTTCTGGAATTGATTCTTTAAGCTACACTATTGAAGATGCGGATGGAGATGTAACACCTCCTGCAAAAGTGCTTGTACGTGTTCTAGAAGTGGATGATATTCCTGTGGCTAATGATGATTTATATACTTCAAAGGAGCGAACACACCCAAGTTATGCGACACTAACAGAAAATGTCTTATCGAATGATGTTGGACTTGGAGATGGGGTGAAAGTACAGTTAATAGAAGATGTAAAACATGGTACACTTGTATTAAATGAAGATGGTAGTTTTACGTATAATCCAGATCCTCAGTTTTTCTCTAGCGATGATTTGGTTCCTTCTGTACCTAAAGATTATTTTACATACCGAATTGTTGATCAAAAACAAGCGACACAAACCTCAGTAGGCAAATGCCAAATAGAAGTAGCTTATTATAATGATGAGGCTCCAATATTAACAAATGATCGTGTGAGTACTAATGATAAAACTCCTGTAGAAATTGATCCTTTGGTAAACGATAATGATATTGATGGAAAGAATACTATTGATGTGAGTTCTTTCGCTATAGAAAGTATAACCGGACAAGCGACTGTTGTATATGAAGATAACATGCTTAAGATTACGCCTAAAAAAGGAGTAGATGAAGTATGTGTTATCACTTATAGAGTAAATGATTTAGGTATTGATGGGCAACCAAGTAAAAGGTCTTTAACTGGAACTGTTGAAGTCACGATAAGCAAATTGAACCAAGTTCCGATAGCTAAATGTCAAAAACCTGCAGATTTTCATTTAACAAGTACAGGAGACGTAGAGTTCAATGCTACTATGTTAGATAATGGATCTTCGGATTCTGATGGCGAAGCCTTAACCTATAGTATGGAGTCTGTACTTTGGGGTAGTGCAACAAGTGTCACATTGGATTGTGGTTATGTAGGAACGGATATTCCAGTGGATTTAGTTGTTAGTGATCCTAAGGGAGCTACCAGTCGTTGTTCAACAACTTTTACTGTTGTTGATCCTATTGATCCAATTTTAAAAGGAGATGCTCCTTCTAGTCAAGTCTATAGTGTTCCTAAGGGAGTGACTTCAAAAGTGGTTAGTTATACTGAACCTATATTTGAGGATAATTGTACGACAGGTATTATACCGACACGTCTTGAAGGAAAACCAAGTGGTAGTAGCTTTTCAATAGGAACACATTCTATCAGATATAAGGGAGTCGATGCTGGTGGTAATTCGAGTGCAGAAGTTTCATTCGACATCATTATTCATGAGTTAGATCCTATATTGTCTCTTACCGATCCAACAATCGTTCTGTGTGAAGATGAATCGACCTCATTAGAGTTGACTATTGTAGGATCGATTGGAGATTGTACAATAGAATTATTATTGGATGGTGTAGTGAACAACACTGTCGTATTTAAGAAAGTCAATAGTACAAATTACCAAGCTGATTTTGTCGGACTACCTAAAGGGCTTCATGACGTTGCAGTAAGAGTCACAGATGATACTGGGACAGTCTCTTATTCCAACGAGATATCATGGAATGTGAAAGGAAGACCTGCAAGTTTGAAAATACAAGCAAATTAGTCTTTTGTGTAGACATGAAAGCAAACAAGAGGGGTGTCTTAATGAGAGATGCTCCTCTTGTTATTGAGTAAGTTTGGTTTTGAATAAGATTGTCGGTGATGAATTAGATGCAATGAACACATGCAGTATCGTTTGATATTGTGTGAATTAATAATTAAATGTAAAACACGAGTTGATCTCTCATTGGTTCTTTTCGTTTTTAGACCATTTTTAAATTGATGCTTTTACGATCATGTAAAGGGAAAAACCATTCATTCTTCGAGGTCTAATATAAATGAAGCCTTATCTTTGTTAGCATATCTGAAGAAGACGGACTAATATTCGATAGTTCTTCTTATTTATGTAGTTAATAGTAATCTAAAAGAAAAAATAAGTCATGGCTGAATTTATTTACGAAAAGCCTTTTCAACTTGGTAAAGATACTACAGAGTATCGCTTATTAACCAAGGACTATGTGGAATTGGTGGAGTTTGATGGTAGAAAAATTTTGAAGGTAGATCCTAAAGGATTAGAACTTCTTGCACAAGAGGCAATGGCTGATGTATCTTTCTATTTGAGAAAGGCTCACTTGCAATCTGTCGCAAAGATTCTTCAAGATCCAGAGGCAACAGATAATGATCGTTTTGTTGCTCACACAATGTTGTTAAATTCAGTGGTTGCAGCCGAAGGGCAACTTCCAACATGTCAAGATACAGGTACTGCAATTGTTGTTGCAAAAAAAGGAGAGGATGTTTATACTGGTATAGATGATGGAGAAGCACTTTCTCGAGGAATCTACACCACATATCAGGATCGTAATTTAAGATATTCTCAAGTGGTGCCATTTACCATGTTTGATGAAAAAAACTCTGGTATTAACCTCCCTGCTCAGATTGATATCTATTCAAATCAAGGAAATAAGTATGAGTTCTTGTTTTTAACCAAAGGTGGTGGGTCAGGAAACAAAACATATTTATACCAAGAGACAAAAGCTCTTCTAAACGAGGAAGCACTAACTAAGTTTGTTAAGGCTAAGATAAAAGATTTAGGAACATCTGCTTGTCCTCCTTATCACTTGGCTCTTGTTATTGGTGGAACATCTGCTGAAGGTAACCTCGCTACAGTGAAAAAAGCTTCTGCTGGTTACTTAGATAATTTGCCAACTGAAGGTAATGAGAGTGGTCGTGCATTTCGTGACCTTGAATGGGAAGCAAAAGTGCAGAAGATGTGCGAAGAGTATGGTGTTGGTGCCCAGTTCGGAGGCAAATACTTTACTCATGATGTACGCGTAATTCGTCTGCCTCGTCATGCTGCTTCTTGTCCCGTAGGTATTGGTGTTAGTTGTAGTGCTGATCGTAATGTAAAAGGGAAAATAACTGAAGATGGGATCTTTTTAGAGCAATTAGAAAAGAACCCTTCTCAATTTATTCCTGAGCATGCTCCAGAATTGGTAAAGGCAATCGATATTGACCTTGATCGCCCAATGGAGGAAGTATGTGCAGAGCTTTCTAAATATCCTGTAAAAACACGATTGAATCTAAGTGGTACACTGGTGGTTGCTCGTGATATTGCTCATGCTAAAATCAAAGAGATTTTGGATAATGGAGGGGAGATGCCTGAGTATATGAAGAATCATCCTGTTTATTATGCTGGACCAGCTAAGACACCAGAAGGAATGGCTTCTGGAAGTTTTGGACCAACTACAGCTGGACGTATGGATCCTTATACAGATCTGTTCCAGAGCAATAAAGGTGCGATGGTAATGGTTGCAAAAGGAAACCGTTCACAACAAGTAACTGATTCTTGTGCAAAGCATGGTGGTTTCTACTTAGGGTCTATTGGTGGTCCTGCTGCAATTCTTGCTAAAACAAGCATCAAATCGGTAGAGGTAATTGATTTCCCTGAGTTAGGGATGGAAGCTGTTCGTAAGATCCGTATTGAGAACTTCCCTGCATTTATTATTGTAGATGATAAAGGGAATGATTTCTTTCAAGAGTATAAAGATCGATAGGTCATATATTTGATTCATATAAAAAAAGAGGATCCATTTGATCCTCTTTTTTTGATGTAAGTATTATCTTACATCAATTTGTCCTTTAAAACAGTGCCATCTTTTAATATAATTTGAAGTAGATAAATCTCATTTGATCTAATTGGAAGCGGAATTATGCTTGTATTAGGATGAATATTCAAGATGATATTTCCCATTATATTGTAACATACAATCTTGTGAATTTCATTATAGGAGCTTAACTCTAACGTTTTTCTATTGCTACAATACTTATAGATATCTGTTTGGTCTATATCCCTAATTCCTGTCGTTTTATTCTCTTCTATATTAATAAAACGTTTCCATAGTTTCGCATTCTGATACTTTGCAAGCGATCCTTTAGGTACTATCAGCCTTGTTGTTTTATAAGCAGCCTTGTTGAAAACAATTATTTCGTCTGCGTGCGATCGACTAATAGAATAAGTGCCTGCTGGCCACATCTTGATGGCAGGAGGATCTACTGCATGAATCGTTATCTGTTTTAGTGTTTTCGTACTACCTAGAAATGCTTGTTCTCCTATGGTCTTTAGATTCTTTGGTAAATCTAATGTCTTGATACCCTTACTATCTCCATCTGTATTTTGGTAGGCACTATACCCAATATATTCAATTTTAGATGGAATGAAAAGATCTCGTTTAAAGTAGTTGCTATTTGTAAATGTATAGTCGTTGATTTTGTAAATATTAGAGGAGAGGGGACTGCCTCTTTCAAAGCTTTTACAACCTCTAAAAGCTCCTGCTCCAATAGTATGAATTGCATCTTTTGTTTTTGGTCTTCCCTTTAAGTTTTTACAACCGTCAAAACAGTATTCTCCTATGGAGCGAATCTTCTCGTGGAGTTCTAACTCCCCATCTAAATTTTTACATCCTCTAAAAGTGCCTCCTTTAAGCTCTGATATTGACTCTGGGAACTTAAGACCACCACTCAACCCAGTACAGTTCTTAAATGCTTTAGAGCCAATTGTATTTAGTGTTGATGGAAAGTTTAGGTCTCCTTTTAAGCTAGTGCAGTTTTCAAAAGAAGAGAACCCAATAGCATATAATTTATCTGATAGATTAATCGAGCCTTGTAACTTATGACAGTTTAAAAATGCGGAATATTTAACCTCTTCTAATGTCGAAGGTAAAGTTAATTGCCCATTTAACCCTTTACAGTCTAAAAAGGATGCAGCGCCAACTATTTTAATTCCTTCAGGAATGGTTAAATCTCCAGTAATATTTTCATCTCGTGTAAATGCAGAATGTGGAATTGTTTTCAGATTGTCTGATAATTTAATTATTCCATTAAATCCTGTACAGTCGCTAAATGCATAAGGTTCCATCTCCACAACACTATTGGGAATGATTAGATCTCCCATCAAAGTTGTACACCCAGAAAATGCGGCTTCTCCGATAAAGTTAACATTGCCAAGGTATAATTTACCTCGGATGCTAATGCATTTATAGAATGCATATGCCTCAATACGTTCAACTTCATCGTGAAGAAGGTCTCCTTTAAGGGTTGCATATAAATCTTTACATCCTGAAAATGTACCTGATTCGATTACTGTTACTCCTTTAGGAAGTACAGAAGTCCATGATAAATCTTCACAACCAGCAAAACAATAGGGGCCTAACTTATTTAGTTGATTTGGGAATTGAAAATTAAACATGCCAGTACACTCCTTAAAGCAGAATTTTCCAATTTCCTCTACCGAGTGATTAAAGTGTACTCTAAAGTTCCTACTTTTACAATAAGCAAATGTGTATGCACCAATAACTTTTACATCTGTATTTAATAGATTAACTTCTTCAATCGTAAAATTAGGGTTGATAATACTTTGGTCAAAGAGTCCTCGATGTCTATTGTTTTCATAACATATTGCCAAAACTTTTTGTGAATTAATACTATAAGGAATCTCAATAGAAACATCATTGCCGATATACTTGTTGAGGCTTATACCTTTGTCTCCATTAATGGTGATTTCAGTAAATTCCCAATCTGTTTGTGATGCTGGGAGATTCCGCATGCCCATCACAGGAGATAACCATGTGATTAGATAAATTAAAATAATTATTTTTTTCATAGACTATTAATGTTGTTGTTTTCAGATGTTAAAATATAGAAAAATATTACTGAACAATAACACAAACGTTATGTATGATAAACGAGACGATGTGACAATGGTGTGTTACCTTTTTATGTGTATTGATAGTGAGTGTGATAGGTGTTGTTTTATGTGCTTGAAATGATATTAATTAAATTTTGAATAGGAAAATGTCATTTAATGTATGATCATTTTTATTTCAAAATGAATGATAATAGATCTCTATCTTAAATTGGTCTATTTAAGATAGGTTTAATTTAAGTGGAATTAACTTTCATCTTAATAAAAACTATTTAGTATCATTTTTTGTTGCAATAGAGGATTGTTCTTTCTTTGTAATTAGCGACAACTAAAAATCATCCCAATGGAGACACATAACCTCGAATCAAAAGATAGAGATATATTCATTCGTCCTATCTCTTACAAAAATCACTATGACTTTTCAAAGATTCATCGTCATACATATTATGAGATACTGCTCTTTGAAAATGGTGCAGGAGGAAATCAGGTCATTGATTTTGAGCAATTCTCCATAGAGAATGATATGCTCTATATGGTTGCTCCAAACCAAGCTCATTTAATCCAACGTAAAATGAGTGAAGATGGATGTATTATTCAATTTTCCCAAAAGATCATTGAGTCATGTTTGCCATACCTTTCCTCTGCAATTCTTTTTACACTAAGAAACCAAAATTCTTTAAAATTAGAACATGATACAACAAGGCGGCTACTAGAGTATATGGGAATCCTAGATCAGCTATTAAAAGACAGCAATGGAGTATTTAATGAAAAGATAAAACTATTTTTATCTTTCTTTTTATGTGACCTACACGAACGATTACAAGGAGGTAATGAAAAAGAGGTCTCTACATTAACTTTACGATTTATTGATGAGGTACAGAAACACTTTAAGGAAGATCGCAATATACGAAACTATGCAGATCGTTTATTTGTTTCTACAACGACTCTGAGTAAACAAATTAAAGGAGATATTGACAAAACACCATTGGAGATTGTACATGAATATTTGATTGTTGAGATAAAGCGTCTAATGATTATAGAGAAGTTTTCTCATAAAGAAATTAGCCATTATCTCCATTTTGATAGCCAAAGCTCCTATTCACGATTTGTCGTGAAAATGACGGGTCTGAAACCTTCCGATCTATTCAACTCTTTATAATTTCACAAAATATGTGTACAAATTGCTAACTCATAATTGAATTCAAACCGATATATTTGAACTGTGTTTAGTACTGCAAATATTGTTCTTGAAGAATAATATTTGTTACATCTTTTTGAGTTGTTAATTAGGTAGTTTATCTAATAAACATCCGTTCATGTTTTTATCTACTACTCCTCTTTTATCCCGAGGAGTAGTAGTGTTCGGATATGAAAAAGAGAGATAGAATTTTATTTAATTGTGATATTTCAGATTAGCACATAATTTATTGTGTGCTAGAAGTATATAAATAATAAATGTGAATTAAAGGTTGTTAATTGCACTTTATTTAGTGCAAGGTCGAAGGAAGATATCTATATATCTTCCTTTTTTAACATATATCCCCTTCATAATAAGGTCAAATATGAACTGAATGGGCGATAGAATATGGTTTATGCAGATAATATTTATTTGAAAGCATGCATTCCATTTTCTGAATATGTTATGAAACGACCTTTTCCTGTATAATCTGAGATAAAGCTTCAATCCACTCTTTGTCTTGATTAAGGCTTTCGGTCCAAGTAAACTGCTCCCCATCGAAAGAGTAGTACAACTCCCTATACTGTTCTCCAATTTCAATAGTGGTTTCAAGACAATCAGTAACAAACGATGGAGCTACCACATGAAGTTTTTTATACTGTTTCGCTAGCTGTTTGATAGTCTGGTCTGTATATGGTTCAATCCATGGTGTTTTTCCTAATCGACTTTGGAAAGCCACACTATAATCTTTCTCCGAAATGCCTAACTCTTTTGCAATAAGAGATGCCGTTTGAAAGCATGCTGAACGGTAACAATAAACTGAACATACATCACAATGTGTTGTGGATTGGATACATTTACAATGGTTTCCAAGTGATTTAAGTTGGCTTACAGGAATTCCATGAAAACTAAACAAAAGGTGATCCGGTTGATGATGATCTAAATCTCTTTTTATTTTGTTAGTCATCGCTTTAATATACAATGGATGATCATGAAAATAGGATATCACTCTCATATTTGGAATAACATTCCATCCTTTAATACAGCGAAATACCTCCTCTATAGCAGTGCCGTTAGTTGCAGATGCATATTGTGGAAATAGTGGAAGTATAATGATCTGATCTACCATCTTATCACGTAAAATATCTAGCTGTGACGCTATGCTAGGAGCACCATACCTCATGGCCAACACTACTTCGAAGTCCGTGTTCTCCTGTAATTGTCGTTCAAGGTCTTCACTGATGATACGCAGTGGCAACCCCTCAGGTAATGCAAGTTTGAGATACTCTTTTTGAACTTTAGGAGCCCTAAAAGGAGCAATGATACCATTGACAAGCAACCAGCGTTTCCATGTAGATATATCAATGACTCGTGGGTCCATTAAAAATTCTTTTAGATATTTTCTAATGTCTTTGACACTTGTTGATTCCGGTGTCCCTAGATTAATAAGCAATACACCAACACTCTTTCTACTCATGATATGCCTTCTGATTTGAAACTTATTGTAAATATAGTAGTTCTTAAATAAAGACAGAATACTCTTCTAAAAGTTTTTTGCCAAAATAAAATTGTATGCCATATTGGAATTAATGTATTGCGATGGATCTAGTAAGTAACTTGCTCTAGCCCCCACAGTTATCAGTGCGCTGTTAAAAATATTTAAGTCTAAATAAAGCTCTACCCCATAGCTTCGTTGAAAATATCTATTGCAGTTCTCAGTAAGCCCCTCCTGTACATCCTTTCCATGGTAGATGCTATTGTATATCTGCTCATCAGAAGCGCTCGGGTTTATCAACTTATAGACATCAACATACTCTTGATAATTATTTAATTGACTTGATTGGTAGTCATAAAAAAGAGTTGCTCTCAACCTTTTGAGATAAGTTATTCCTGCAATACTGAAATCAGGATAACATAGTGGAAATGCATAATTGATCCCTATCTTCTTTGTCTTATCAATAAAAGGTAACCGATTGCTATAACCTCTTGAATAATCAAATGTATCATCTAAAATATAACTTGGTGTTTCTGACTGATAACCGTAATCAATCTTTATTCCATGGTTTACTGCCAGACCAGGAATATAAGTAGCCCCTTCTAAGCTCGATACGATTTCAGGACTTGATCTAACCTTTTGATATTGTAAATGTACATATTGTCCAAATTTAGGATATATATTCTTTCTTGCTTTTTGATGCATAACACTTAGATCTCCTGATATAAGGTATGATTCAGGTTTCGACTTCTTCTTTTGTCCTGTTAAATAAACCCGATGATATGTGTAACTGCCAGATAAGTTTATCCCTATGGAAAAATTGTCGTAATACCATAGTAGCGGAAGGTTAGCCCCAAGGCTCCAACGATAATCTTCATAGCTGTTTATATCATCTCTAGGAACATGATTCTCTTTCATCACGGCTTTGATGGATAGATGGACTGGGTATCTAGCATAGATTAGTTCCCCATTAAAATGGAGGATCTCATCCATCGAATTGTATTTAAACCCAATATTGGCATATAGCTCTTTAAAAAGATCTGAAAAAAGAACCTGTCCACCAAAGTAGTTTTGATCGAAATAGATGGTCCATGCATAAGGTCGGAAATGATATAATGGCTTATGAAAACTATTCTCTTGATGTAAAGTGTCAAATTTTATCTCTTCTATGGGTTCTTCCTCATCATTTAAAACCAATTCTCCACCGACGGTATTCGCATTATATGGGATTTGAGGTACTTCTTTTACAAAGTCCCTTTTTGAAACTTTTCTTAAACGATAGCCCTTAGACGTGAAATTAGAGTAGATCAGAGTATCTAAAATTGGATCTACAGTCGGATAGTATGCACCAATCTTATCATTGGTATGTTGACGTATTCGCTTCTCTCCAGTTATAGAAACACTATAAATCTGGTCAATACCGCTAAAAGAAGCACCGAAGTAGATATATTTCTCATCTACGTCTAATCCGCTTATGGTGTGGTGACTCCATGACGTAATCATCGACGTTGGCATTTCATTATATAACGACTGTTTCATAATAGCCACTTTATCCTCTTTTTGAGCTATAAAAAGTATCTCTCCATCGTCCATACTCCACTGGGGTTGTGAGAGGAAGAAGTTGTCCTTATTGGGTAAGGTATTTATAATCTTTTCTTTTTCAATATCCCAGATTAACATCTTATATGTCAAATCATCACTCTTCTCCACCACTACCACTCTTTTACCATCGTGACTAACTTCTGGTGCATAATAGTATCCGACTTTACCCAACTGAAATTTCTTCTTTTTGCCTAGGTCATAAATCATAATTTTATTCCTAACCTTCTCTTTATAAAAAGGATTGACCACAGACTCTGTCCATGCCAAATTAAAATTATTATAAGTGATAGATCGGTCTTGAGTAATACCAATATTGGTAATGGTCTTCTCCTTACATCCCTCTCTTTCTGTGATCTGTACAATCTTTGATGTTCGATTATAACTCGATTTCACAGCATAAATCTCTTTATTCTCTGCCAACGTTGGATATTGATAGAAATAAACTCTATGAGCGGAAGTGCGAAGGGGGATCTGATAACTGCTATCTAGACTCATCTTACGCCACTCTTCTCTCCATCTGATCTCTTGGTTCTTCTGCATCCTCTGATACAACTTCTTACTGCTCATCCCTACATACTGTCTTGTGGATACAGAAAATGGATAGAATAGATTCTTTAATTTAAACTTGGTTGAGCTATTTACAACATCATTCCATACATTGGGACCTGCGATTTCTCTACCTTCTCTAACCATATTGTAGCCCAAATTATAATGGTTGGGAACAATATCTTTTAATGATCCATTCTCCATCTTTCGATACCGATACTGTATCGAATCATAAATAAGTGCCCTTTGCTCTTTAAAGAAAGCTGGCAGACGACCTCTTCCTCCTTTTGATAATGCAGTTTCTGCAACTACCGCATCTCCTTCAAAAAACCACTTTGGAAATATTAGATTCGAAATACCAGCCCATGCATAATCTCCTGTAAAGTATGATAAAAATGCGACAACATCCTTTTTCATATTGACATACTGTTGAACATGTCTATATTCGTGTATAGTCAATTGATCCATCCAATTGGTTGATCCTAGTTGATACAGGTCTTGGGGAGAGAGTGTATAAAATTCACTTTGAAAAGGAAATACCGATACATAACCATTCGATATACCATTGGTGTTATTAATTAGAATAGCTACTTTCTTCTTCTTGGTTCCGATAGATAAATTCTTTTCATAAGAAATATAGGTAACCATATTTATGACCCTTTCAGCTGTCTGTTTTAACCCTTTGGGATAGACAATTCTGGCAATATCAGTTTCGATATACTTCCAGTCTTGATGTAGTGGGTACCCACCATAACTTCCAGTACCCTGTCCAAATAGGCGAGATAATGAAAGAATAATAATCACAAGTGGTAGAACTACATTTTTCATGGGTATAACTATAAGACAATTTCTATAAAGTAAACAAGTTACACATTAATGTTGTTGTTAAGAGATAGAAAAAAATATTTTTTAATATATAACGAATAAATCGTGTGGTTTATTCAATCTATTTCTTATTTTTAGGAGAAACAATTGTCATAATTAATACCTAATTCATTATTAAATAAACAAATGGACGACGATTATTTTGATTACGAATCTACAATTGACTTAAATAGAAAAGTAGCATTAATAACAGGTGCCAACTCCGGACTGGGACTTGAAACGAGCAAAGTGCTTGCCCAAAAGGGGGCTACTGTAATTATGGCTTGTCGTAATCTTAAAAAAGCAGCCAAAGCAAAGAATGAGATCATTGAAGATTTACCTGACGCAAAGATCGAAATTATGCCTCTTGATCTCTCTTCTCGAAGATCAATAGAAGAGTTTGTGCCGAAAGTTGAGAAAAAATATGATACGATTGATTTTCTTGTAAACAATGCTGGGATCATGATGCCTCCACTAGACCTTCAATATGAGGATGTCGAGTCTCAATTGGCCGTAAACTATCTTTCACACTTTCTACTTACCTCCCTACTATTCCCGATGATCGAAAATGCCCCTGAAGGAAGAATTATTCAGTTAAGTAGCATTGCACACCGCTGGGGGGATACAAGATGGAATTATTACAACTCAAAGTCTACATATGATAAGAAGAAGGCTTATGGGCAAAGTAAATTAGCTTGTCTAATGTTTGCTTACGAACTTCAACGTAGACTCTCTAGGAGTCGTAGCCATGTGAAGTCATATGCTGCACATCCAGGGGCTTCCTCAACCAACCTCTTTCAGTATGTTTCTCCAATACAAAGACCATTCATAAGGCTTTTAGAGCGATTCTTGTTTCAAGATGCGGAAGATGGCTCGATGCCTACGTTAAGAGCTCTACTTGATCCATATCTAAACCCTGGGAGCTTTGTTGGACCTGACGGTTTTAAGGAGTTAAAAGGGGAGCCTACTGTAGTTGATTCTTCACGTATCTCAAAAGATCCCGTAGCTGCTCTAAAACTATGGGAATGGACTGAAAAGAAGTTAAATACAACTTTTGATCTTGAAGAGTGGAACGAATAGCTTCTCCTATTAAAGAAGTCGTGAAAAGAACATTAAGAAAGCATATCTCTCTTTTGGGTATATGCTTTTTTTGTGTTGATAATCAGTTGAATGATATCCATAGACTAAATTAGATAAAGGGAATTTATGTTACATCTGACCTTCAAAAGATGATCGAACCATGTTACTTGTAATTCACTATTGGGACGTCCTAATTTGAGGTGTATTACCCAATGTAATAATCGTGTTATCCCTTTGGATCTCTTTATAATATATTTGCCTTGAATGATTATTTAGTCAGTTCATATTGACTGTTGTTGCTGTTTTGTGGACGTAAATAATTATTTCCAATAAACTATAAAAAGAAGACTATGAACTTAACGAAGAAAAGCATTATTGCTACGTTCTTAATGGCAACTGGGGCATATCAATCTTTTGCAAAAGAGAAAGAGGAGAGACCCAATATCATTTTCCTTTTAACAGATGACCAAAGTTATCAAGCAGTAGGGTGTTTAGGTAATAATGAAATACAGACACCTAACATTGATAAAATTGGACAGAAAGGAATCATCTTCACCCAATACTATAATACGACGGCAATATGTATGGCTTCACGAGCGACAATTATGACTGGGATGTACGAAAACAAAACTGGTTGCAACTTCTCTCATGGGGCCATGACACCTGATAAATTTGAAAAGTCTTATCCAATGCTACTAAAGAGAGCGGGGTATAAGGTCGGCTTTGCTGGGAAGTTTGGTTATGCTATTAAAGGAGGAAAAAATTCTAAGTTCTGTGGATACCACGAGTATAAAGACTTACCTGTCGATAAATTCGATTGGTGGAGAGGGTGGCCTGGACAAGGAGACTATAAAACCGAAAAGAATAAGTATATGATCCCTTATGCTAAAAAGTACCCACATGTATCAGGGGCTTTGGGAGCTGCTGCGATTGAATTTCTAGAAGACTATGGAAATAAAAAAGAACCTTTTTGTTTATCCGTAAGTTTTAAAGCGCCACATGGTCCGATGAGTCCTGATAAGAAATATAACCATGTTTATGCCAATAAAACCTTTACCAAAAAGGAAAACTATTGGAAAGAAAATGGCGAGCACCTTGCAAAACAATCTAAACAGGGCCGTCAATATAAACGAATTAACGACACATGGTCTCCTGCTCAATATGATAAGAAGCTCGCAAAATATTACCAACAGATATATGGTGTCGATAAAGCTGTAGGGATGATTCTTGACCAACTAAAAAGCCAAGGTCTGGATAAGAATACGATAATCATATTTACCTCTGATAATGGCTACCACTGTGGTGCACATGGTTTTGGAGGTAAAGTGCTAACTTACGAAGAAGGTTCAAGAGCACCACTCTTAGCCTACGTTCCGGGAGCAAAAGGGAATGGAAAGCATTGTGGAGCATTGGTTTCCAATGTCGATATCGCACCAACAATATTGAATGCCGCAGGAGTTAAAATCCCTTCTAATATGGATGGAGTGAGTCTCTCTCCTCTTTTTTCAAATCCAACGAGAGAAGTGAAAGATCATGAAATCTTAATACAAGTATGGGGCGAAAATCCAACACACTGTCTTAGTCTAGTTGCAGATGGTTATAAATACTTTTATTGGTTTTATGGTGAGGGAATGGAGCCAACAGAGGAGTTGTTCAATTTGAATGATGATCCTTATGAGATGCACAATATAGTTAATGAGACTTCTGCGAAGAGACAACTAATTAAAATGAGAAAGTTGTATGATAATGAGGTTAGTGTATGGTCAAGAAACTCGGTAAAAGGACATAACTATGAAATCTACTCTACTCTTTTTGATCGACATATTTCTTGGTCAGAAAAGAGTGGAATCATGAAAAAACCAAATTATAATTACGGCCCCAAAAAGAAGCATTAAGCATTGAATGGATTAGTATAGAAGTACTGATTTTCTACTTCTATACTAATCTATCGTAATTTCTCTTCTACAAAATTTCCTACTATATGCTCTCTGTAATCTGTTGAGGAGAACCACTCCAGTTCTCAATATTGATATTAGCATAGAGCAGATTCATAGTACTTTTTTTGTCCCTTTATTGTGTCACAATTCCGTCTCGTTACCATGTCAAAAGTAAACAAAGTGATATTTCTATTGTTCGTATGATGAGAAGTGATAATACCAGCTGAATTTCGAAATGAGCAATCCTAGCTTGTAAATTTATTTTGTTAAGACAAAGCCACAAAAATGGTAGCATAGCTTTCCCTTCAGTGTTATCTTTTTATGAAGTATGAACAGTGTAGAATCAAGGTTTATAGCTCATTTCATAATTTATTTGGCAAAATTAATGTTGTATAAATAAAACTGCGTTATGGATAAAGAAATTGAAACAATAAAGATGGGTCGTGTTCAATCCTCTGAACTACATGAGAATATACAAAAAGGAGAATTGGTAATGTCTCCGGAACTTATGAAACAATACGGAGATATTGATTCTGGTTTTCCTGAGAGGATAATGTCTATGACTGAGAAAGAACGATTACATAAACAACAACTAGAATCTGAACAACTTGAGATAAAGAAGTTGAATGCAGAGTCTCTTGTAAATGCTAGAAAAAGTGCCTCTATTTTTACTATTATTGTATGCTTAACATTAGTTGGGGCATCAATTTCATTTATCATTATTGGAAGGGTATCTGCAGGAATCCTATTTGCAGTGCTCGGCGCAATTGGACCTATTGTAAATACGTATTATAGTTACTATTCGGTGAAAAAAGTTAAGGATTGATTGTAAAGAGTAGTTCACAACTCGAAAAGAGATACTATTGGTGTTTCCATAAATAAACAAGGTGTTGTTTTAACTTAAATAAACATTACCTTGTGTTCGTTTTATATAATAGTCTCTATTTTACAGATATCAAGTCATTCGGATTGCGTGTAATTGGAGACTTTAATATAACCATTTCAACGTACTTACTCTCTATGGAACAATATAGAAAAATCAATTCTTATGAAGCAACAGAACTTTTCATTATCAAAGAGGCTAGAAAGTTTTAAGTACGCATTCAATGGGTTGCGGGTATTAATCAAAGAAGAGCATAATGCACGCATTCATTTATTCGCAACCATACTTGTTGTAGCTGCCGGTTTCTATTACCACATATCCATAGGAGAGTGGATAGCTATTCTTTTATGCATAGGTTTGGTTATAAGTCTTGAGATTATTAATTCTGCCATAGAAAATATTGCAGATTATGTGTCCCCGAATAAACATGAGATGATAAAAAAGATAAAAGATCTATCCGCAGCAAGTGTCCTTGTTACTGCATTTATCTCATTAATTATAGGAATACTGATTTTTATAGACAAAATATTTTAATACAAAGTTTAATGGATACGACGATCTTTATGGAAGAGTTCTACTTAGTCCGCTTACCCTTTCATCTATCAGACAATATCGTAATACCAACTTAGTTTTGAAACAATCAATTGTGTAGAGCTTATTTATTAACTAACCAATACGAATAATATGAAGAGATGTGTGTTTGCTTTTATTATTTTGATATCTAGTCTGATATCAAAAGCTCAAGATGAGATTACACTATTTAATGAGGATGGGGAGTGTATTGCCTATATTGACACCGAAGATGATGACCTTCCAATATTTCTATGGGATGGTACCCCTGTGGCTTTCATCGAAAGAGAAGATGGCGTGATGAATGTGTTTGGTTTTAATGGTGTCCATCTTGGTTGGATTGATAAGAGTATCTTTTATAATCATGACGGAGAGATTGTGGCCAAGACAAAAGAAGCAATGGGGACTGTAAGTAGTATTGAGCCATACAAGTCGATGAAACAAATAACTCCAATTACACCGATAACCTCTTTTGCACCTCATACGCCTAACTTCAGTAGCTTTTGGGCTGATGAATCTTTTAAACTCTTTCTTCTAAAAGGACTCGATGATTGAAAATTTGCCATTGATTTACTGTATTTTAGTGTGTAAGTTTTAATTGTATTTGTTAAACATTGTTATTGATTAATGAGTCAAAAATAAATTATATCATATGAAAAGAAGTGCAATAATTATAGGTGTGGGGTCGATGTTTATCCTGACTTTTACAATCCTACGACTACATTACGGTGTTGATAAGGAACCTCAATTTGTCTCTTGGTTGGGATGGATAGGGAATATCATAACAATTGGCGGATTAGCTACAGTGATTCATACAATGAGATCACAAAAGAAGAGATAGTCTATCCCCATCGAATTATTAATGGGCATAACTCCTCGGTGCGTCACAATATAACCTAAAGCCAAGAATTCTCTTATCATCAAAGGATGCGTTTCACTCACATACGCTCTACCTTATCGACCTGATGAATATGATCTATATCGTGAAATGCCTCTTTTGTACTTGCTCGTTTTTTGTTATGTGGTTGATATTTATTAACTTATACGGTGTTATCTCATATGGAGGTATTTTATCTAACCATTAATACTTAATCTATGGTCGCTGAAAGTCAATATTTGCAAGTACAGTTTATAGGACATGCACTTTCCACAACACCAGAACTGAAAGTTTCTGTGGAAGGAATGAGTGATTGGGGGAAATATCTAGGAGACAAGGAGGATGCCAACGACATCCAAACTCGTTTGGATGTCGTTCGTTCTGTATTATTACAATTGCTAGAGGCAAAAGAGATTGATCACACCAATACTACGTTAAAAATCTTTGCCTTACCTGAATTCTTTTGGAGAGGAATCAAGGGAGCATATCACTACGATGTAAAGAAAGAGGATCGTATCTACCAAAAGATTACATCAGAGCTTATTAATATGGTGGATCAACTCAAGCAAAAGTATAATCTAGATGACTGGCTCTTCCTTTTTGGTTCTATTCTTACGACCCATGATATCACCGATAGTGTCACAAAAGAGGATAAAACGCTCGCGAAATTAGGGAACGATTACTTGGGGGTATATAATATTCTTGATCCAGTATCAAACAGCCATATACGTGAACTTTTTGCCAATGTGGTAAAGATTGCGGATAAAAAGAAGAGATCAAATAGTGACAAAGAAAAATACCTTTCCGCATTACTAACAGATCTATTAGACCTCAGTGACGCGTTGGCAAAGAAGATGGTATATAACCGCTGTTTTGTATATTATGCTGGAAACAGTTATGCTATTCAAAAGGAACATAAGTCCAAAGAGGATTTTATCCTGAACAACCCTTCTGCCACAGAGGATCATGTCGACTATTATCTTCAAACAATGGTTAACTACCCCTCAATAGATGCCAAAATAAACCCTGTGGATACCCTTCCACTATCCAATATCAAGTGTAAAAACCTTAAGGTAGGAGTGGAGATATGTCTTGATCATCGTCGCAAGAGATTGGCTGATTACTTAAAAGAGGGTAAAATAGAAGCTGTAGATATTCAGATTGTGATCTCTTGTGGAATGCAACTTCATGACGATGCAGTGGCGACAAAAGATCGAGGTGTACTTTTTAACTGTGATGGTGAATATGAACTAAAGGGAGAAGCGGTCAATGGCGATCATTGTCATACCCAATTGAAAACATATCATGCAAGCAAGAAACCTTCTCTTTCTGATTATATGTCGGTGAAGAAGATCATTCCTGTAGATATGAAAACGAAAAGCAAATACTTTCCTCATGGTCTAGGGAGCATCCATGTCTATCTTCCAATCGGTACCCCTTCATAGATTTGAGGTCACTAATATTTAGAAATTAACTAATTACATCTTGCAATGAGCTATTCTTATCTTTAGACATAAGAGTAGCTCATAATTTTTGTAATAATGTTTTTAAATAAAACAGAATTTATGTACTATGCAAAGAGCATCTTCGAAAGAGAAGAATGCCCCCAATATCATGATACAAATTATATAACATATGAAGTTTATTCTAGCACTATTGTTCTCCATATTTTTATTTAGCTGTTCCAGTAAGAAGCACTATAACGATTGGACTAAGGATCGTCTACAAGGGGAGGTGAGATCGTTTACCGAATGGTCATATCGCGCAAAGGATAGTGCTGATGTTGTGGTTAAAGGCATACGTGCTAGGCCATATGGTTATGATCAACAACTTGTTTATGATAATAATGGTAGATGTATAGAACAAAACAGTTATAATTCAGACGATCTTTTAGTGAATAGGTCTATCATGGTATATGATAACAACGGGCTTTGCGTGGAAAAACAAAATTACTCTTTACAGGAGGGATTGATGAATAAATCTATCTTTACATATGATACTCGGGATAATTGTATTGCACAAGAAGATTATGATGCAGAGGCAAACTTAGAGTATCGCTACACCTATCGTTTTGATCATGACAACCGATGTGTTGAGGAAAAGAGATATACTTCAGAGTCTCATTTGATCAGTAAACTCTTAATGAGGTATGATAATCATGGGCAATGTGTTGAGAGAAGTTATTTTAATGCAGACAACCAATTGGACTATAAATTGTCGTTTGACTTCAATCAAAATGGATATCGTAGCCAGAGAATTTCATACGACTTAAAAGGAGACCCTGACAGTAAAACTGTGTCCCATTATGAGTATGACAAGCATGGTAATTGGACAAAGCGTATCGACCACATGAATGGTAGACCTGAGTACATTCTTGAAAGAACCTACGACTATTTTTAGACGCGACCATCGCTTCTCTACGTAGGGCTGTCCCTGTCGGATGAGGAGCGTGAATAAAAATCAGTTTATCCCTATCATCCGTATTCCGTCCTTTCGAATCAACCTTCGCGTCTTTGCGGTACATTCCCTTCCGCATCAACTCTTCGTGCCTTTGCATTTTTGTGATTCTTTTAATAATCCTTGCGTATCAACCTTCGTGCCTTAGCGTCTTTGGGCTTCTTTTAATAATCCATGCGTATCAACCTTCGTGCCTTAGCGTCTTTGTGGTTCTTTTAATAATCCTACCACATCAACTCTTCGTGCCTTTGCGTCTTTGGGCTTCTTTTTAATAAACCTTACGCATTAACCTTTAATCCGTGATCATATTTTTCTATATTTACAATGGACGTGACAACACATACGTCTACAAATAGTCATTCCTAAATTTATGATGATTGGACAATAGCTTTATTTTTAATATTACAGAGATTCCTAGTAATAATGGACAGGCCTTAACGCTAGAGTTTTATGGTGGAGATATTACATCTCGTTATTCTGATATATTGTTGGTCTCTGCATTTCAAGGAGATTTTAATCCAACCAAAAGAACCGTATTAGGACGTATTCATGAACGCTTTGATATATCGTTTCAGAATGGTCTACCCGACAATGCCATCAAATTACGACAAGGTATCTATGATTTAAGCAGTCCTAAAACAGAAGCATATAAATGTTTATGGGTATTAGAGATGACCAATCGTAAAGAGGCAGGAGAGGAGCAGAACTCCAATTTCTATGCATCGATGAAGCGACTTGAAAAGCTTATTGACGTGATCGAGTACCTTGAGTTAGAGTCCATCTCGATCCCCCTATTAGGATCGGGAGCCCAGAATCTATCTCTAGATGAAACCGCAACAGGAATTATGAGTGTCGTACGAAAATGGGCTATGCGTTGTGATTCCTTGAAGACCGTAAGAGTTTTTGCATATGACCTGAAAGCAGCATCAAAATTAAACCATACTATCGATGCATTCTTTGGACAAGACACCGCACCTTCCAGTACAACTTCCCTAGAGCTACTTCGCACATGTCAACAAGAGCTGGAGGGGAAAATCGGTGGATTCAGTGAAACACTATTACCTCATATTGAAGAGATCAATAACCTCCTTAATACCCCCACTCCTTCGGTCAAAAGTATTGCGGTTGCAGGACGAGTATTAGCAGAGATTTGTAGTGAGTGTCTAATTAACATCTGGTCTCCAGATATAGATACGACTACACTCTCTTTAAATGAGATGCTCTCCATGCTTCATACAAAGATTCTTGAAGATGCTGGTTGGATGTTATCTTATTTCCGACTTCTACAATCTAGTGGAAACACAGGAGCACATCACTCTAGACATACCCTTACCGTCATTGATGCCGTCGCTATTGTTCTTGCAACCCTAAGAGTCGCAGAATACACCACCATGCAAATTAACCGGTATCTTATTCGTAGAAATTAGATTGATTGTTTCTAATCCACGTTATTGCAACATACACTGAAAGGGCTACACTTTCTAATCCAGTGCGAAGCGCTGGATATTAGTGAAAAAATTACAGAAGGGCTGTAAGTCCGATGATAATAGATTTTAGTTCCATAATCTGCAATTAATCATCTAGTTGTGTCAATGTAAAATCGGAAAAATAAAAGAAGATCTCTAAAATATGAGGAGTGTGTGATAGTGTAAGGTAGTGTAAAATTCACACTCCCGGGTTTCATTTTCAAACAGGTAGGAGAACTTCCAGTGGATCAATATAGATGCTTTGAAATATAGACGTTTGCATGTTATCTCAGCCTCAGTTCATATCACATAAAACGATCATCCCAAAAATCCACTTGACAATTCCAATCTAATACAAGATCTATGGTCAAAATTTTGTTCCCCATAAAAAATAAGGCTCTTTTCGAAACTTGGAGGGTGACCATATTAAATAGAACAATACTTAAATACCATTATTACATCCGACCACATCAATATCACCTTACTCTGACCAACAAGCTACTTGCTCCTGCTTTTCCCCTGAGATGGCTCGAAGTTCCTTCCAAGTTCACTCGAAGTTCATTCATCGATTTCCCATTTTGGGTGAGGGAATTTCGAATATACTTGGATTGATACCCAAGAAAAAGCAGGGGATAGTAGCATGTTAGTCAGGTGATGGGGGCTTTAAGAGTTCTTTATGAATCACTATTTATCTAAAACGTCTTAATCTCGCAGGTTGTGTCCTTTAGGCTACTATTTCAATGATTCGTCATCTTCTTCAACCTTGAATGTGTTGTTCAATAATTGCACTGCTTTAATAGGCATCTAAACTCTTCTATGTTACTAGTTTTGGTGAAGGCGATATGTGGCATGGAGAATACAGGAGTGTAATTGCAATCGATTCTGTTTCCGAACTGTAGCTGCGTGTTTCTAAGAGGTGCATAAAGACCATGAATTGCCCCTTTAAGGTGGTTCATGGTTCTTATGATAACTTGGATCGGAAAAGTGCTTCTACTTTAGGAAATAACCGACATTTTAGATAGGGTTTCCTTCGTAGTTTATTGATACTTCAAGGATACTTCATTGATACTTCATTCATCAAAAATGTTTAATAGATCAATATTCTATTGTCATGCTATAGGTTTAGTGATGCAAAAGAGTTAACAAACCATAACGATATGGGTTCAAAAAGCATAAACTTACAATAAACGATGGTCTGTTTATCGTAATTTGATTGGAGAATATAGCGTTGCATTGATGATTTGGTTGCAACGCCATATGGTTACCTACCAAGTTTCGGAAAGAGCCATAGATTTTTTTTAATGATGGCTAACGGCCACTTTATGAGTGTAGTGCGGGTTTTAACGCACTACACTTTCAAGTTGCCGCTATCGTTGTATATTTCACCCTCTATCATTTTACTCACTTCGCTCGCTTTACGTTTATAATTTGTTAGCAATAGTTTTTTCTTGTTTTCCCCATATTACAATTATAACAATCCATAAAGCAACAGAAATTCCAAGAATGTAATGTTTTGATGTATTTTCAATCCCTTTTGTCATTTGCCCATTAAACATCATAATATTAATAACTGATGTTTCCCATGTAGGCTAACATCTTGATTTACAGCATAAAAAGAAGCATGTTTATTTTGATAATTCATTAATTATCAGTAAATTAATGTTGTTCCAATAACCAAATAAATCATGCTTCAGAATAAAAGTACAAAAGTTTTTTCAGAGACACAGAGTTTTTTCAGTTCAAGTGAAAAAGGAATTAATCGAATTATTAGCCTTTACAAGTTACTCAACTTAAGACAACTGAAATTAGGAAATAAAGAGTTGCCTCAGTCTACTTACTTCAAAGGTGACATACTATTAGGCTTACTACTTTTCCCAATTTTCTCTATCCCTAATATTTATAGCTACAGTAAGCATTATCTATCAGAGATGTTAGAAGCACAAAAGAATACATTCTATCGATTTAAAAATAACAGCCAGATAGATTGGCGTACTATAGTTTCATCATGTAATAATAAACTCTTTGGTCAAATAGCCAAAAACTCTCACTCTGATGACTGTAATCAAGCAGAAAGATGCTTAATTATTGACGATACTGATTTTGAGAAGTCTACCTACAAAACTGAACATGTTAGTAAAATATGGTCGCATGTAACCCATCGTTATATATTTGGTTTTAAAGGATTATTTCTAGGTTTATGGGATGGCAAAAGCTATTTTACATTGGACTTCTCTCTACATAAAGAAAGAGGGAAGAATAAAAAGACTCCATTTGGACTCACTGCCAAACAACGTAAAAAACAGTTCTCAAAGAAACGATCAACAAAGAGTAATGGGTTTAACCGAGAGAAAGAACTCGTTATTGATAAAATAACGATGGCAAAAGAGATGATGGTAAATGCTATTAAACAAGGAATTACAGTAGACTACATACTTATGGACAGTTGGTTCTTCTGTGATTCAATATTAAAAACTGTGATCTCTAATGGTATGCATCTTGTTGCAATGGCTAAGATGTCTAGTGCTAAATATTCTTTCAAAGACAAAGAATATAGCACCAAAGAACTTGCTCTCTTACTTAAACAGCGAAAGAGAGTAAAATGGGTAAAGTCACTTAGTCTATATTGTGCAGAAGTCACAGTGAAATATAAAGGTACAGATGTAAAACTATTCTTTTGCAAGAACAGTAAGCGAGGGAAATGGCATTTATTGGTATCTTCAAATACAAAGCTGAGCATAGAGAAAGCTTATCAGATATATAGTATTAGATGGAGTATTGAGGTCTTTTTTAAGGAATCAAAGAACTATTTTGGTTTAGGAAAATCTCAATCGAGTGATTTTGATGCTCAAATAGCAGATCTATCTGTAGCTATTATTGAGTTTAACGTTTTTAGTTTAGCAAAAAGGTTCGAGGCATATGAGACGCTAGGTGGAATCTTTGCTCATGTAAAAGATCAAGGAATGGAACTTGTAATAGTACAACGAATTTGGGGTTTTATCCTCGAATTGATGAGAACTCTCGCAGAAATCATCGATAGTGATTTTAATGAATTGATAATCAGTGTACTTAAAAATAAACCCGAAAATAATAAATTCTTTAGGCTCATTGAATCAATGGTTTATGAACCTGAATAAAGACATGGGAAACATCAGTTAATAATCATATGAAAACAGGTAGATGCGATTATTGATTTTGTTGAATCTATAACTTTTCCAAGACCCCAACTACCAAAAATGATCCATCCCAGAAACTGAATATTATCAATGAAATTTTGATTTGAAATAAATGATAGATACCATAAATACCATAAGAATCCAATTAATATTACTCTTTTCCATTCTTTTACAGACTGCAATTCATCCTGCAAATATCCTCGCCAACCTATTTCTTCACAAAAGCAATAAAACAGAGTTCCAATCCCTCCGATCAAACCGTAATAATGTACATTTATCTCATTCTCGTTTTGCACTCCAAATATGACAAGAAGGATGATAGGAATAACTAGCATTATTAAACTCCATTTCCAAGATGTCCCAAATAGACTATACTGTAATTTTATCTCTTTACTCAATAAATGTCTCGAAATTAAGGATCCAATTAGCAATCCAATTGCTCCTAAAGAAGATGTTAATAATAATTCAATTACAGATAGTTTTTCTCCTGATTCATATATGTTAAATAAATCAAATCTGAATACATTTGAAAGTGTTATCCCTATCAAATAGAATATTGAGATTCTTAAAAAGCCTTTTCTAGTCATAAAGTTATACCTTTTCGATTTTTGGTTATTACTATATTATGCTATTCAAATCTGTTATTTCGAATCATGTCATTCACAAATTATTGCTAATATACTGATATACGCATGTAATCTCGTAGAATCATTTTATGCGCGATTTCTTATATCTAAAAGTAACATAGTTTTTTCGTGGATTCAAGCGACAAATACAACTATTCTATCCAAAAGTTCCATCTCTTTGTCCTCGATTCTATTCCTCAAAGAACGGATTTGGTGATTCAATTTTATAGCATTGGGATTTTTGCAAATACATTTATCTTTGTCGCTCCACTCTTCTGGACGAATGTATATTCCAGTGGAAATATAAACTCTTTGCCGACTCTTAAAATAGACACAAATTTGAACAAGAGCAGTCCCTTGTTTATTTAATTTGTTCCTTCTATTATAAACATAACTGTATTTTGCTTTCATTCGTTTCTATAATTTAAGTGTAACAAACGGGTATCACAAACATCCGATTTTTGCTCTATTATTAAAGATACGAAAAACTTTGAAGAGTTATGTAATTGGCTGGGAGTAAAATAAATGAAGCCCATTTTATGGGCTTCATTATTCTAATTGGGTGATTCCAAGGGGATTCGAACCCCTATCATAGGAACCGGAATCCTACATTCTATCCAGTTGAACTATGGAACCTTATTTGAATGGGAACAAATATATACATTTTTTATGAAGCCTCCTAGGTGATATGTTAAAATGGCTCCGTGTTTATGGGTGGAATTAGAGGTGTGAAATTGGGTTGGAGTATTGATGGTTTTTTATGTTGATTTTGTTTTTGTGTATCTTGTTGTAAGATAGATGTTTGGTTGATGTGGGTGTGTTGTGGGTGATATGTGTTGTGATATAAGATGAATTCGATGTGATCATTCTTTCTGTCTGAAATAAAGGAGCAGCGAAGGAAAATATGTATCTTTGAGTTGATGTTTTTATTGAATTCGTATAACACATTCTTAAAGAGAAGGAGATAGTATTTTGAATCAACCTTTGGCCGAAAGATTACGCCCACAGAATCTAGATCATTATTTTGGTCAGGAGCATTTGGTGGGTCCTAATGGTCCTATTCGCAAAATGATCGAGAATAAGTCCGTTTCATCGTTTATTTTATGGGGGCCTCCTGGAGTGGGGAAAACCACTTTGGCTAAGATTGTGGCGAGATTATTGGAACGACCTTTTTACGAGTTGAGTGCTATAAATTCAGGAGTAAAGGATGTTCGAGAGGTGATTGATAAGGCAAAGAAGCAGCGTTTTTTTGATACGCCTAATCCGATCTTGTTTATTGATGAGATTCATCGTTTTAGTAAGGCGCAACAAGATTCTCTTCTAGGTGCAGTAGAGCAGGGGGTGGTGACGTTGATTGGTGCGACTACTGAAAATCCCAGCTTTGAGGTGATATCTCCTCTGTTGTCTCGATGTCAGGTTTATGTGTTGAAGCATGTGGATGCTTCGGTATTGAAGAAAATTGTTGATAGGGCTTTAGATGAGGATCGATATCTGGCTTCTTTATCTGTTGAGATTAAAGAGTATGAGGCATTGTTGCGTTTTTCTGGTGGTGATGTACGTAAGCTTTTGAATGTGATCGAAATCGTGGTTAATGCGATGGTCTCTCAAAATGATACGGATAAACTTGTGATTGATAATGATGCTGTTCAGAAGAATTTACAAGAGAATTTGGCTCTCTATGATAAGAAAGGAGAGATGCATTATGATATTATCTCTGCTTTCATTAAATCGGTGAGAGGTGGGGATCCTGATGCTTCGGTGTATTATCTTGCCCGAATGTTGGAGGGGGGAGAAGATGTAAAGTTCATTTCGCGTCGATTGGTGATTTTGGCTTCGGAAGATATAGGGTTAGCAAATCCGAATGCATTGCTTCTTGCTAATGCAACTTTTGATGCGGTACATAAAGTGGGAATGCCAGAGTCTCGTATCTTACTGTCGGAATGTACGATCTACTTGGCTACTTCGCCTAAGAGTAACTCTGCATATAGTGCCATCAATGAGGCTATTGCTGAAGTTCGTCGTACGGGTCATTTGCCTGTCCCATTACACCTGCGTAATGCTCCAACTAAGTTAATGTCTGATCTCGGATATAAGAAAGGGTATAAGTATTCTCATGCTTATGATGGGAATTTTGCTGACCAGCAGTTTCTTCCTGAAGGGTTGCAGAATGGCCGTTTCTATACGCCGCAAGAGAATGCCCAAGAGAAGAAGATTCTCGAACGTTTAAGGAAGTGGTGGAAGTCTAGGTTTTAAAAAGGAGGCTGGGTGATGTGCAGGGTATGACACACAGATGAAATAGATTTAAATGGAACCACTAAGACACAAAGGCTCTAAGAAAATATGGCCACGGATTTAACGGATTAGAAGGATTTTTCTTTGAATTTCCATACTTGGTAGAGACACAATGATTGTGTCTAAAAAATGATAACTACAGATTTAATTCACCACGAAGGTGCAAAGACACGATGGGATGAAGTGCACGGGATGGAATATGGATGATACAATAGATGAACACTGGTTCTTATTTAATCCAACCTAATTGTAGTGGTTTGGTTTGCCAAATGTTTTGATTGTCTAGATATAACAAAAGCATAAAGATGACTCTATGCTTTTGTTGTTAATTATAGCATGGATTGATTATGACTCTTTGGTGTAAGCAATCTTAGGGATGATACGATTCAATATTTTTTGATAAGCTATTGGAGTATAGATTCCAATAGTAATTATTATTAGTAGCATTTGTCCAAGAATATAGAAGCCGTCGTTAAATATATCGATCTCTTCAGAAAATGTAATTAGCTGTTCTTCGCTTTTTGCTTCGAAATCTTTAATGTATATCTTTTTAACCCATAAGCTGAAAAATATTGAGCCTAGTCCTAATGTCAGTATTGAGCCAACAAATGATAGAAGTAGGTATGGGATATAGCTAGTAAAGTGATTTTTGAATCCTAGCTTGTAGTCTTTATAATTGAATCTTGCATACCAATGGTAGAGATAGGCAGTAGATATGATTACGAAAGATATAAGCAGTAGATAGAATATTGCAAACTGTGCGTCTCCAGATAGGTCGAATGAGAATGGAATATTTATATCCAACATGGCGATGGCAAGAAATGCGTAAATTGAGCACATTATAACCGATATAAATATCGTCATTGCTTTTATGCAACCTCTGAATTGAAGTGGTTGCCCTTTATAGGTTGTGTTCGCCACGAGATATTCATACTTCTTCTTAAGGAATAGTGGAAATGCTAAACCCAAAGTTATGATTGTTATGACACTGTAGATTAGTGCTATCTTTAGGTAGTCTTTCAATATGCCATGAAATTCCAGTACTTCATTGTCAATCATTATACCCTCTAGAATTCCTTTGACCATTTTAAATGATAAGAAGGATAAACTAAGCCAAGATATTATTCTTGTGAGTTGTCCTAGTGAGGTGGACAGGTATATGTTTGAAATTGGAATGATTGGCGGTGTGTAAATGTATATTATGATAATGATTGCAAGGATCATCGGTAAAATGCAGTTACGTAGAGAGATATTGGCTGTAAGATTCTTTTTCATGGTAAATGTTAATAGTTATATGATAAAAAACAAATTTATGTATAAAAAGTAATAAGTAGCCTTCTGTGCTAAGCTTTATCCATAAAAGTTGGCGATTTTTATTATAGAGAAGAGACCGGCCTTAGATTAAAAAGAATCCCAAAGACACTAAGCTACGAAGGGTTGAGGTGTATGGGAGATGTGGCCACGGATTAAACGGATCTTTCTTTGAATTTCCATACTTGGTAGAGACACAATGATTGTGTCTAAAAAATGATGACTACAGATTTAAATAAGTCCAAAGACACGATGGGATGAGGTACACGTGATGGAATACGGATGATACAATAGATGAACATTGGTTCTTATTTTATCCAACCTCATTGTAGTGGTTTGGTTTGCCAAATCTTTTGATTGTCTGGATATAACAAAAGCATAGAGATGACTCTATGCTTTTGTTGTTAATTATAGCATGGATTGATTACGACTCTTTGGTGTAAGCAATCTTAGGGATGATACGATTCAATATTTTTTGTTGTGCGATTGGGAGGTAGATTCCGATGGTAAAGATTGTAAGGATCGTTTGTCCTAGTAAATAAATACCATCTTCTTTAATATCTAATTCTTCAGAGAAGGTAACAGTGCTTTCTTCATTTGTAGCCTCTAAGTCGTTTATATATTTTTTTGCAATCCATATGTTCAGAAATGGAGTTACTAAACCTAAAGAGAATACTGTTCCCAATATTGTCAACAACCATGGTGTGATATATGCGCTGAAGCTTGATCTAAAGTGGAAGTTGTAGTTTTTGTAGTCTATATTTGCGTACCAGTTATATAGATAAGCGGATATAAAACTAATTAAGACAAGGATAAGAGGATATACTATAACTAAGGGAAGGAAATTTGATCCACTTGGAATATTGCCATTTTTTAATTGAGTTCCAGCTATTATCGATATTGTTATGAATGCAGCAAGGTAGATTATCATGAATATTACCATTGCTTGGATTTTGCCTTTAAACTTAAATGCCTCCTTTTTGTATGTTGTATTATCAATAAAAAAGCACTGGCTTTTCTTTATCAATAGAGGTATTGTAATTCCCACTGTAATCATGGATAAAAGAGTATAGCCAATCAATATTAAGAAATATCTGCCTAAGGATCCATCGAATTTTAATGGTTCTTCTTCAATAAATAGTCCATTGATAATACCTTTCCTCATGCAGAAAGATAAACTTATAGCAGATGCAAAAAAGGCGATGAATGATAGAAAGCCATAAGCTACATAACTACTTTGTGGATTCATTGTAAAGATAAGTGTTGCATATGTGATGATCATAAAGATCATTGGAATAATGCATCCTTTTAATGAAATGTTTGAGGATAGATAATTTTTCATTTAGTGCGTAATTAAATTAATATGTATTTAAATATATGTTAAAAATATCAAATTATGAAGGGCTTATGGTTTTAGATTTTAGTTTTCAATGAATGTACGTCTTTAAAGAAAATATTAAATCGTATGAGATTCAAAGGGATGAAGGTGTATTTGTAATGGCTTTAAATAAGAAATTGGTGATTGCGTTTTCTTGATTTGACGTAATTTTGTGACACTATATTTAAATCTATGGCAAAATGAATATTCTATCCATTATCCTAATTGGGATTGGGCTTTCTATTGATAGTTTGGCTGCAAGTGTTACTATGGGAGCATGCAGTGTGGATATCCGACGACGAGAAGTGTTTAAAGTGGCATCATGTATGGCTTTTTTTCAAGGTGCTCTTCCTTGTCTTGGCTGGATTGTTGGATTCGCTTTTAAGGAGCAGGTTCAGGCTTGTGATCATTGGATTGCTTTTCTGTTGTTAGCAGTCATTGGAGGGAAACTCTTTTATGATGGTTTGACACATGATGGGGAAGATGGATGTAAAGAGACCCTTTTTACAAATAGTATATTGGGGCTTGTTGGTGTTGCCGTAGCCACAAGCATTGATGCTATGATATTAGGTGTTGGTTTTGCGCTGATTGAGATTAATATTGGACTCACTATGTTTATTATTGCATTGACTACATTTATGTTTTCATCTGCAGGAGTTTATCTTGGTAAGAGATTGGGAAATCAGATGAATGGAAGCATTGAGATGTTTGGTGGGGTTGTGCTTGTTGGATTGGGGGTAAAGATTTTAATTACTCACCTCTATTTTGTTGGGTGAATAGGGAGTTTTTTGCGACCTTTGTATTCTGAGAATATTAAATATAGATAGATATGATTGGTCAGTTACCTAAAATAAAGCATACCGATAGTGGTAATTTCTTCTTATTAGCAGGGCCTTGTGCTGTGGAGAGTGAGTCTTTGGCAATGCATGTTGCGGAAAAGATGGTAGAGATAACCAATAAACTTCGTATTCCTTATGTTTTTAAGGGGTCGTTTAAGAAGGCAAACCGTTCACGCTTGGATAGTTTTACTGGTATCGGAGATGAGAAAGCTTTGAAGATCTTACGTAAAGTGAGTGAGACTTTTGATATTCCAACAGTGACAGATATACATACGGAAGCGGATGCGGAGATGGCTGCTGCTTATGTTGATGTACTTCAGATTCCGGCTTTCCTATGTCGTCAGACAGACCTTTTGGTTGCTGCGGCAAAAACTGGTAAGATGGTGAATATCAAGAAGGGTCAGTTTCTTGCAGCTGGTTCAATGAAATTTGCAGTGCAGAAGGTTCGTGAAATGGATAATCCGAATGTGATGTTGACTGAAAGAGGTACGATGTTTGGATATCAAGATATGGTTATCGATTATCGTGGTATTCCAGAGATGCAGGAGAATGCATGTCCTGTGGTTCTTGATATTACACATTCTCTACAACAGCCTAACCAAACGAGTGGTGTGACTGGAGGAAAGCCTCAGTTGATCGAAACTGTAGCAAAAGCTGGAATTGCAGTTGGGTGTGATGGTCTGTTTATCGAAACGCATCCAGATCCTTCTAATGCTCTTTCTGATGGTGCTAATATGTTACATTTAGATAAGATGGAGAGTTTATTGACCAAGTTGGTTCGTTTACATGAAGTAACGCGTGAGTTTTAGGTTGATATCAATATCAATTGAATTTATTCGTTGGGCTATTTGATTGTGTTGTTTATCTGTCGTTAAAATATCCCCGAAGGGAAAGCTATAATACCATTTATGTGCCTTGTCTAAACAAAATAAATTCGCAAGTTTTTATTGCTCATTGCATAATTCAATTGGTCTATTTTATATGGTAAAGAGAGAGGTTGTTCGTTAGTGAGCAGTCTCTTTTTTTTGGTGTGCCATGCATGTAAATTAACTAATCGGTGCAAGTCCGTAGTGGAGGTTTGTAGAGCCAACCACCTAGCAGAAGGCAAGGGTGCTTATCGTGAGGTATAACCTGAAGGAAGCCGTATGCAAAACTCTGATCCGAGGTATACGAATCTCATTAGGCGGTATATAACTGGATAAGCTTGCCAAACAAAGTGAAGTCCGAATTCTACACGGAGTTTATACCGTAGATGTGGCGGATAGATGGAGTGAAAGTTAATTTCCTTACCATGGGAGGTCTCACAGATGGATACAGTGTATTTTTTTCCTGTCCATTCACAAAAAGTTAACTGTGAGAAGTCAGCCGAGGTCATAGTACTGTATCCACTTTACAGGAAGGACTGAATCTTAAATTGTTCATAATACAGACTGTTACCTAATGAAGGGATCAATGCAGAAAATATCGGAAGATAGCTACTTGAGTGAAGGTAGAGCGGAACTCGATAATAACTCAAGAGCGCACACTTTCAATGGGATAACTGAAGCCATTATGAAAACGACCATTACAACAGATAATTTATTAGAACGAGTCCTAGAATCAGATAACCTAAATAAGGCTTATTTACAGGTTTATCGAAATAAAGGGAGTCATGGAGTTGATGAGATGCAGGTGGAATCCTTAAAAGATTATCTCAGATTTCATCGAAAAGTTTTAATAACAGAACTACGAAAAGGTAAGTGTTAACCCGATGGCGAATTATCATTATTTCATGCGGCATATTTGATCGGAGTTTTTGAAGAGCAAAGCGTATGAATATGCTAATACGAGGAAAAAGTATTGGCGCATTTCATTTCAAAGAGTCCAATTCTACAAACGACTATAACGAATAAGAATTTGGAGAAGGCAGGCTATATTACGCTAAGTGATTATTATCAGAAAGTAAAGTCGTGATTTAGGGAGTCGCCGTATACGAGACCCGTACGTACGGTGGTGTGGGAGGTGTACTGGAAGATTAAATATCTTCCAGCCATCTACCCGATTATTGAAAAGTGTAGGAATAAAATCCATGTTTTGAAAATCAGAGTTCTTTTATCGCTATGGAGAAGGCAAATTAAGGAAGGGTGTTATATTAATTTGTTCTTGTTAAGTCTATTTTTTGATTGTCCTTAGTTTGTCTATAGAAAAGGAAAGATTGTGTTTTAAAACTTTTAAGGCCTTTTTCTATGAATATATTCCAATGGTATGGATTTTAGATGGATGCAAACTAAATTGTGTTGAATAAAGAGTTTTATTCGTATGTTGTATAATATGTGAGGGGTAATTGCTTGTAGTGTTGGTTGTTATGGTGTTTCTTTTGTGAAGTTGTTGTAAAAGATGTATAATTATTTCGAAATGAAATATTTCAATCGAATGTGTTGATTTGTGATTGTTTTTGTCATAAAAAGGATTTATCACTTCATAAATGTAACTGTATCTTATACAATGGGCTTCATCTTTTTATGAAGACTGGAAGTGTTAAATAAATGTTAATAAACGGTTGAGTGTTGGGAAAGACACGAATTAATTTGTTTATTCGAACTGTTGTTGAGAAATAAATTATGAATGAATTAGGCTATGATTTAGTCTGAACATTTTGCTTGAGAGTTTGTTGTTGTTTGGGAATGATCTATGTCTCATCTGTGATTTTTTATAGATGAATGGTAGAGAGTAAAGAACAGTTCTTTTGTATGAAAAGAGCTTGTTTTGATTGATTAATGTTGAGAAGAAAAATTAATCCCAAAATATTTGTTTTATTATGGACAATAAACTTCAACATCTGACGGATAAGTTATATCAAGAAGGTGTACAAAAGGGGAAGGAGGCTGCAGATGAAGTTCTTTCTAATGCAAAGAAAGAAGCAGCCGATGTTATCAATGCAGCAAAGAAAGAAGCTGCTGATATTGTAGCTAAGGCCCAGAAACAAGCTGCAGACTTAAAAGAGACTACGATCTCTGATTTACGAATGGCATCGAATCAAGCCAAAGAACGTCTTAAGTCGGAAATTATTTCCCTTATAGATGGTAAAGTCGTATCAGAGCCAGTTACTTCTTCTATGATGGATGTATCCTTTGTACAAAAGGTGATCGAATCATTAATTCTAAATTGGTCTTCTAGTGATAATCCAGAGATGGAGATACGTGTTCCAGAAGCGATGTTTACAGAGTTGGAGACAAAATTGTCTAGTGCAGTTAAAGACGCATTAGAGAAAGGTTTCTCTGTTAAACCAAGTGGAACATTAACTAGTGGATTTGAGATGGCTCCTGCTTCAGGAGGATTTAAGATGCGTTTTACAGATTCTGATTTTGATGCTTATTTTCAAGAGCAGTTGCGCCCTAAGGTTGTTGAATTGTTATTTGAGAATAAATAATTGAGGAGGATATCATGAGCAATTATTACAGTTTCGTAGCAGGATTGCCAGAGATACAACTTCAAGATGCAAAAGCGTATCATACCACATCTTCTATAAAAGAGTTGCTTTCAGAGACCGTCAATGAGAAAGACTGGAATCTATTGGCTTACTACTATGGAAAGTTCGATAACCAAAACTTATTAGTTAGTTTAGGTGCTGTGGAAGGGTCGTGGGATCATCGAGGAAATTATAGTGAAGAGGAGGTCAAAGAGATGTTAACGGCATTTCAAGAAGAAGAGGATCCTCGCCACATTAATATTCCTAGTTGGTTTCGTCGATTTATTCCCGCATATCAAACGAATGACACACTGTTTCCAAATATGTCATGGGAAGATCAATTGACGACGGTTTATTATGAAGCCGGAATAGATTGTTCTAACGGATATATTGCTGAATGGTTTAAGTTTCAGTATAGTGTTCGTAATATTATGACAGCTATTCAATGTCGTAAATTTGAATTGGATCGAACTATTTATGTGTTAGGAGAAGATGAGTTTTCATTGAAACTGAAGACAAGTAACGCTAAAGATTTTGGTGTCACCGTGGAGTTTCCGTATGTTTCTCAAGTCATGAAAGTGATGGAGATGCCAAATTTCTATGATAGAGAGAAAGCATTGGATGCGTTGTATTGGAACTATATAGAGGAGAATACATTCTTTTTCTATTTTAGTTTAGAGAGGATCTTTGGATATCTTATACAGCTTGAAATGATCGAAAGATGGAGCGGGCTGAATGAGGAAGAGGGTATGGTAGTATTTAGAGAGTTTGTTAACCAGTTAAAGTCATCTTTCCGTTTTGAAGATGAGTTTTCATTAAAACGCTAATATTAAGCATGTCAACAAAAGGTATAGTAAGAGGTATTATTGCCAACTTAGTTACAGTGGAGGCTGATGGTCCTGTTTCGCAGAACGAGATATGCTACCTAGAAACCGCTGGCACCAAGCTGATGGCTGAGGTGATTAAAGTAACTGGCAAGAATGCTTATGTCCAGGTTTTTGAGAGTACACGAGGGCTGAAGATTAACGATAAGGTGAACTTTGATGGTCACATGTTGGAGGTAACTTTGGGCCCAGGTATTCTATCAAAGAATTATGATGGACTACAGAATGATTTAGATAAGATGGATGGGGTATTTCTTCAAAGAGGAGATTATACTTATCCTTTAGATAACGATAAATTATGGGACTTTAAGCCTATTGCAAAAGTAGGTGACAGTGTTCAAGCTGCTACATGGCTTGGTGAGGTCGATGAAAATGGTCAGCCTCATAAGATCATGGTTCCATTTGTTATGAACGGTAGCTTTACGGTGAAGACTTTGGTTGACGCTGGACAGTATAGTATTCATGACACCATTGCTGAGCTTGAGGATGAACAGGGTAAACTACATAAGGTTACTATGGTTCAGAAGTGGCCTGTGAAAAAACCTATTAAAGGTTATAAAGAGAAACCACGTCCTTTTAAACTTCTAGAGACAGGTGTTCGTACTATTGATACGATTAATCCTATTGTAGAGGGGGGTACTGGATTTATTCCTGGTCCTTTCGGTACTGGAAAGACCGTATTACAGCATGCTATTTCAAAGCAGGCAGAGGCCGATATCGTAATTATCGCGGCTTGTGGTGAGCGTGCAAATGAGGTGGTAGAGATCTTTACCGAGTTTCCTGAGTTGGATGATCCACATACAGGACGTAAATTGATGGAGCGTACTACCATTATTGCGAATACTTCAAATATGCCAGTGGCATCGCGTGAAGCTTCGGTATATACCGCAATGACTATTGCTGAATATTATCGTTCGCAAGGATTACGTGTTCTTTTGATGGCCGATTCAACTTCGCGTTGGGCACAAGCTTTAAGAGAGATGTCGAATAGATTGGAGGAACTTCCAGGACAGGATGCTTTCCCAATGGACCTTTCTGCTGTTATTGCGAACTTTTATGCTCGTGCTGGGTATGTTTATTTGAACAATGGAGCCGTAGGATCGATTACGTTCATCGGAACAGTATCTCCAGCAGGGGGTAACTTGAAAGAGCCAGTAACAGAGTCGACAAAGAAAGCCGCACGTTGTTTCTATGCACTTCAACAGAGTCGTGCAGATAGTAAACGATATCCTGCTGTAAATCCAATTGATTCGTATTCGAAGTATCTTGAGTATCCTGAATTTGAGGCATATATTCAAGATCGTATTGGCGACAATTGGATTCCAATGATCAACGAGGTTAAAACAATTCTTCAGAGAGGTCTTGAGGTGAGTGAGCAGATCAATATTCTTGGTGATGATGGTGTACCAGTTGATTATCATGTGACATTTATGAAGTCTGAGATGATCGATTTCGTTATATTACAACAGGATGCTTTCGATGCTATTGATATGATGACTCCTATTGTACGTCAAGAATATATGTTGAACTTGGTGATGAGGATTGTTCATACTGACTTTAAATTTGACTCTTTTACAGAAGTGTCAGTTTACTTCAAGCGTTTGATTAATAAGATGCGTCAGATGAATTACTCTGAATTCGAAACGGATAAGTTTAAAGATCTTGAAAAGGAGTTATTTGATCTTGTTGCTGAGAGAGCTGTATTGTAGTTCGTGACATGAGTTTTTAATCATAAAAAAGAGTGAAATGGCAACAAAAGCTTTTCAAAAAATATATACAAAGATTACTGCGATAACCAAAGCAACGATCACTTTGAAGGCCCAAGCGGTTGGATATGATGAGTTGGCTACGGTGGATGGGCGATTGGCCCAAGTGGTAAAAATGATGGGCGATGATGTGACTTTGCAGGTATTTGGTGGAACCGATGGTATTCCGACAAATGCTGAAGTTACTTTCTTAGGTAAATCGCCGACATTGAAGGTAAGTGATCAATTGGCTGGTCGTTTCTTTAATGCTTTTGGTGATCCTATTGATGGAGGTCCTGCTATTGAAGGTAAAGAGGTGGCTATTGGAGGTCCTTCTGTGAATCCTGTACGAAGAAAGCAACCTTCAGAATTGATCGCAACAGGTATTGCAGGTATTGATTTGAATAACACATTGGTTTCGGGGCAGAAGATTCCTTTCTTTGCTGATCCTGATCAACCTTTTAACCAAGTGATGGCAAATGTAGCTCTTAGAGCAGAAGCCGATAAAATTATCTTGGGTGGAATGGGTTTGACAAATGATGATTATTTGTATTTCCGTAATGTATTTGAGAATGCAGGTGCATTAAATCGTATTATTTCGTTTGTTAATACTACGGAGAACCCTCCTGTAGAGCGTCTTTTAGTCCCAGATATGTCTTTGACAGCTGCAGAGTATTTTGCCGTTGAGAAGAATGAGAATGTGTTGGTGCTATTGACCGATATGACATTGTACGCTGATGCATTATCAATTGTGTCAAACCGTATGGATCAGATTCCTTCTAAGGATAGTATGCCAGGATCACTTTACTCAGATTTGGCGAAGATTTATGAGAAGGCAGTTCAGTTCCCTGAGGGTGGTTCAATTACCATTATTGCGGTAACAACATTAGCTGGTGGTGACATTACTCATGCTATTCCAGATAATACGGGTTATATTACTGAGGGGCAGTTATTCTTGCGTAAAGATACTGATATTGGTAAAGTGATTGTCGATCCTTTCCGTTCATTGTCTCGTTTGAAGCAGTTGGTGGCAGGTAAGAAGACGCGTGAAGATCACCCACAAGTGATGAATACCGCGGTTCGTCTGTTTGCTGATGCTGCCAATGCAAAGACAAAGATGGAGAATGGGTTTGACCTAAGTGATTACGACGAGAGGACTTTGGCCTTTGCGAAAGAGTATTCGAATGATTTGCTTGCAATTGATGTGAATATAAATACCACTGAGATGCTAGATAAAGGCTGGGATCTATTCAGTCGTCACTTTACTCAGGATGAGGTGGCTATGAAGCAAGAGATGGTTGATAAATACTGGCCAGAGGCTTAGGAGTGATATTTCATCGGTTGTTTACCTTAAAAACAGAACATTGTGGCTATAAATTTTCAATATAATAAAACTTCGCTCCAGAAGTTAGAGAAGGACCTTAAGGTTCGTGAGCGTGCATTGCCTACGATCAAGAGTAAGGAGTCGGCTCTACGTGTGGAGGTGAAGAAGGCCAAAGATGAGGTGAAACGACTTGACTTACAGTTAGAGACTGCCATGAGATCGTACGATAGTATGGTGGCACTGTGGGGAGAGTTTGATACGTCACTGATTCGTGTTCGCGATGTTCGAATGTCGGTAAAAAAGATTGCAGGGGTTATGACTCCTGTCTTGGATGGGGTGGATTTTGAAATCACACCATTTAGCCTATTCAGTACTCCATTGTGGTTCTTAGATGGTATGGAATTAATAAAAGAGTTAGCAAAAGTGGGTATCGAGCGAGAATTTTTTGCTCGTAAGATGGGACTGCTTGAGTATGCTCGTAAAAAGACTACGCAGAAGGTGAATCTTTTTGAGAAGGTTCAGATACCTGGTTATGCGGATGCCATTCGTAAGATTAAGCGTTTTATGGAGGATGAAGAAAATCTTTCAAAGTCGGCACAGAAAATCGTGAAGTCGCGTCAACAAAATATAGAGGAGGAAACGTTATGATTGTAAAGATGAAGAAATTTTCCTTCCTTCTTTTTCATAAAGAGTATGAATCATTTTTAGAACAATTACGTTCTATTGGATTGATTCATGTGAATGAGAAAGAGGGTGGAGTAGAAGATCCACAATTTGACGAAACAATCCAAGAGTTGTCGCGGGTAGATGCCTTAGTAAAGGAGTTTGTAAAACTCAACGGAGATAAAAATACGCTAGAGGATTCGGCTGGCGTACAGAAATATGAGAGTGTAGATACAGTTCTTGAAGCTTATAATAAGCTTGTTGAAGAACGTGATACACTAGTGGCAAGACAACAACAAGTAGAGAAGTTCAAAGAGGTTTGGTTGCCATGGGGAGATTTTGATATCTCGAAATTAGAGAAGTTAAAAGATGCAGGTTGGAACCTTGAGTTCTACTCTTGTAATTCACGTGATTGGAATGATGAATGGGATGATAAATATGACATTCTTAACGTTGCTCAAATTGGTGTGAATCGATATTTTGTTGTGATTTCTTCTGCTGAGGATACCGTAAGTATTGAGGCAGATAAAGTTGAACTACCTGAGATCTCTTTTAGTGAATCGAATAGAGAAGCAGATATAGTAAAAGACAAAATAGCTTTAATTGAAGAACAGTTGGTTCGTCTTACAAAGGTAGGATTACCATTGCTTGAAGATTATCAATTGGAGATACAAGATCGTGTTGATTTTGCTAAAGTACGCTTGAATGGAGATAAGATGGCGGAGAACCATGTCTATCTACTCGAAGGATTTGTTCCTGAAGAGAAAGCGGATGAGATAAGAGCGTTCTTGGAGAAAGAGAGAGTTTATTATGAGGAGAGTGCTCCCTCTTATGAGGAAAAAGTTCCTGTATTGTTAAAGAACAATCGTTTTGTGCGTATGTTTGAGATGATCGGAGACCTCTACTCTTTGCCTAAATATGGGGAGTTAGATTTGACACCATATTTTGCACCATTTTATTTATTGTTCTTTGGTTTCTGTTTGGGAGATGCAGGTTATGGATTGTTATTAATGATTCTTGGTTTTGTATTTACTCCTAAAACTACTGGTGCAACCAAGAGTGCAATGCAACTATGTAAGTGGCTTGGAGCTTCGACGATTCTATTTGGATTGATAGGGGGTACTTTTTTTGGTATTAACCTTTATGATGAAGGCTGGGGATTCTATGGTAATTTGAGTCAGATGCTGAAAGCGCAAGGGAAGACCATGAATGATCACCTGTTTAACTTGGCTTTGATTTTTGGAGCCATTCAGGTTATTTTTGGAATGGTACTGAAAGCCGTGAATGAAGCCAAACAGTTTGGAGTTCGTTATGCTGTTGGAACAATTGGATGGATTACTCTTTTTGTTGGATTAGTTCTATCTTACTTCCTTCCATCCTTTGGCGTTTCCGAAGGATTCGTGTCGATTTTCAGATATGTAGTGGTTGGATTTTGGGCATTGGTTTCTCTGTTCTTTAGTAATCCAGATCGTTCTATTTTTGCGAATGTAGGTGCAGGAGTGTGGGATAGTTATAATATGGCAACAGGAGTGATGGGAGATATTCTCTCTTATATCCGTCTGTTTGCATTGGGTATCTCGTCTTCAATTTTAGGATTTGTATTTAATAATCTGGCAGTTCAGTTTGCACCAGAGAATATAGTAGGCAAGATCATTGTGATGACAATAATTCTTATAATTGGTCACGGATTGAACTTGTTTATGGGGGTATTAGGGTCATTTGTTCACCCTGTACGTCTGACATTTGTGGAGTTCTATAAGAACTCTGGTTTTACAGGAGGTGGGATAAGATATAACCCTTTCCGTAAAAGAGTAAAGTAACGTTTGAAATAAGAAAATAAAAAATAATTCATAAAATAATTTTATCATGGAACCTATTACATTAGCGTATATCGGAGTTGGATTAATGTTGGCACTTTCTGGAATTGGTAGTGCTTATGGGGTAACGATTGGAGGTAATGCATCTGTAGGTGCAATGAAAAAAAATCCTGATCAGTTTGGTAGCTATTTGATGTTGTCAGCCCTTCCAGGAACACAGGGTCTTTATGGTTTTGCTGCATTCTTCGTGTTCTTAAACTTTGGTGATGCATTAAATCCTGAAACAATCGGTTGGTTACAAGCATCAGGTGTATTTGGTGCTGGTCTTGCGGTAGGATTAGCTGGTTTGTTTTCAGCAATTCGTCAAGGACAAGTTGCTGCAAACGGTATTGCTGCTGTTGGCGCAGGTTATGATGTTGCAGGTAAGACTCTAATTCTTGCTGTATTCCCTGAGCTTTATGCTATTGTAGCTTTTGCTGCTGCATTTATGATTAATGGTGCAATTGGATAAACTTCTATAGATTGTCAAATTTATCGAAGGGTGCTACATCTGTAATAATGGTGTGGCACTCTTTTTTTGTATTCCATTCAGTGTTAGGGGTATTCGGAGTGTAATAGAGTGTAAAAATGCCAATGAAGCATGTTGATCATTGGCATTTGTTTAACCTAGTTGGACTTCATGTAATTGGAAAGAAGGTCGGGATACTGTAGATCGTAATCTTTTACTTTTTGACGCTTCATTTCTAATACGATCTTTAATGAATCGATTGTTTTACGATAATTGGCGTTACGGTATTGATTATTTATTTCGTGAGGATCATTCTTAAGATCGTAGAATTCCCAAGCAGGTTTGCTATTTGGATGGCCAAAGCTATGGGTGTCTAAGTTCATTCCATAGTAGTAGATTAGTTTGTAGTTAGGAGTACGAATTCCAAAATGAGCAGGTGTCATGTCACGATGCATCCAATAGCGATAGTATAAGAGATTCTCCCAGTCTGTATTTTCATCTTTTAAAACAGGAAGGAAACTTTTTCCTTGCATACGACTAGGTGTATTAATACCACACATATCTAGAATTGTTGGAGCAAAATCTACATTTGAGATGATGTGGTTTCGTTTCTGATCATGTGATAGTTCTTTTGGCCATTTTATCATGAAGGGCATACGAATGCCTTCCTCAAAGAACCATCTTTTATCAAGGTATTCGTGCTCTCCTAGAAACATGCCTTGGTCGGAAGTGTAAATGATAATTGTATTCTCTGTCAAGTTGTTTTGATCGAGATAATCTAATATTTTTCCAACCCCTTCATCTACTGATGCAACACACCGTAGATAATCTTTAAGATATTTCTGATAGGTTGCTTTGATCATATCATGTTCAGATAATCCTTCAATATCTAATGCTCCAGTTGGCCACTCCGTGTAATTATGAACGCTTGATATCTTTATTTGTCCTGACATTCGTTGAGCCAAACGATGGAGATCATTTTGTTTTACAATTGTCTCTTTTGCTCGATGTGTTTTGTCTTCGAAAAGGGATGGAGGTTCGGGTAGGGTAATACCCTTAAAAAGAGATCTATATTTGGGATGGTATTCCCATAATGCGTGTGGCGCTTTTTGATGGACCATGAGCATGAATGGACTCTCTGTGTCTCTGTTTTTTAACCATTTTAAAGAAAGATTCGTAATAATATCGGTTACGTAGCCTTTTTGTTTGACCATCTTACGATCCTCATAGGAGGTATCTTTATCATATCCTTTTACTTTAAATTCAGGATCGAAATAGTGACCTTGACTAGGTAGTACTTGCCATTGATCAAATCCAGTTGGTTCGCTATGTAGATGCCATTTCCCAAATATAGCAGTTTGGTAACCATTTTTTTGCATGATCTGTGCGAGGTGATCTTCTTTAGGATAGAAATGATCCTTTAACGTTCGTACATTATTGATATGATTGTATTGACCTGTGAGGAGTGTTGCTCTACTTGGTGTACAGATAGCATTGGTTGAAAAACAGTGGTTTAATAAAACACCTTCATTTGCAATGCGATCAATGTTTGGGGTTGGTGCTACTGAGGCTAAATGAGAACCATATGCTGAGATAGCATTGGTGGCATGATCATCTGCCATGATTACAATGATATTGGGTTGTGGTTGCTTACGATTCTTCGTGCATGACATTGAAAAACACGCAATAGCTGTTAATAGAAACGAATTTAGCTTCTTTGTGGCCATGTTGTATGTGGTGTAAATCAGTTATGAGAATCCAAATTTCTCATAACTGATGAATGAAAATTATTTGTTTACTATGCCTACAGGACGGTGGTTATTATCAATATCCTTTTGAAATAGTACTATTTGTTGGGTTAATTCTTTGACTAATTGAGGGTGTTTTGACGCAACGTTTGTTGACTCCATAGGATCCTTATCTATATTATAGAGTGCAACTCCAGTATACCCACCAACGTTATCTTGTGTTCCTGGCATTCCATCTTTTCCTACGGTACCTGGAATACGATAGTTATGGGCTTTGTGTAGTTTCCATTTTCCTTTACGAACAGCTTGAACATCTTTTTTATTGACAAAGAAGAAATAATTATAGGGTGTTTTAGCCCCTTTTTGTCCAGATAGTATAGGCCATATGTTTTTACCATCGATAGGGTTCATTCGAGGAAATTCCGCTTTGGTCATATGCATAATCGTTGGTAAGATATCCATTGCTGTAATCATTTGATCATTGACTATACCAGATGGTATCGTTCCTGGCATGGATACAATAAATGGAACTTTATGTCCTCCACCATAGACTGTACCTTTCCCTTCTCTAAGGTCTCCAGCACTTCCAGCATGGTTACCGTATGTAAGCCAAGGTCCATTATCTGACGAGAACATAACAATTGTATTTTTATCTATACCTAACTTCTCCAGTGTTGTGGTAATTTGTCCAACGGACCAATCTAGTTCCATTACAACATCACCGTATATGCCATTTCTAGATTTGCCTCTGAATTTATTGGACACACCAAGTGGTACATGTGGTTGTGAGTATGGTAGGTATAAGAAAAAAGGTTCTTCTTTATGCTTTTTGATAAACTCTACGGCTCTATTGGTAAAGTTGGTTGTCATCTGATTGACATCAGGGTTATATTCGATGACTTTTTCATTCTCGTATACGGGCAGAGGTGGGTAATCATGGTTTGGTTTAGGGTGAAAAGGCCACATGTCCATAGAGTATGGAATACCAAAGAATTCAGTAAAACCATGTTGGTTAGGCATAAATTCTAAATGATGTCCTAGATGCCATTTACCAAACATTCCTGTGTGATAACCATGTTGTTTTAGAAGGTCTGCAATAGTGATTTCATGACTACTCAATCCTTTATTGGAATTGTCATCTACGACACTTTCTAATCCAACTCTTTGTGGATAACATCCTGTTAGTAATGCAGCTCTTGAGGGTGTACATGATGCTGCAGCAACATAAAATGAGGAGAATAGTGTTCCTCTATTTGCTAGTTTATCAAGATTGGGTGTTTCGTTTACTTTAGATCCATAGGCTGCAATGTCTCCATACCCCATATCATCTGCGAATAGAATAATGATATTAGGATGAGAAGCCTCTTTCTCTGTTTTTTCACTTGAATATGAGAAGTAAGGAGCTGTGATTACAGCTCCTAGAAGTAATGATCTGGATATGGTGTTGGTTGTCATTTTTTTCAGTAGAGTTTTTGATTGTTAATTATTTTAAGATATCGAATTAATCCTTCTGTGTAATAGTAGTCTCCGTAGCTTAACGAACCATTTACTTCACTGCCTGCAAGATAGTTTCCTGTTGTGTGTTTGATAATGAAGTTTTCGTTGGTGCCTACTGGAGCTAAGTATTCAATTGAGGAGAGGCTTTTTAAAGCAATCTCAGCGATATTAAAGTATTTCTGACCGTATTGTTCGCTATATTCACTTAGTTCTAAGAGCGCTGAAGCCATAATTGCAGCAGCAGATGCATCTCTCATTGACTTTGGTTTTGGGCAAGAGTAATCCCAGTAGGGAACAAAGTCTTTTGGCATTTTAGGGTGATCTGTGATAAAGTTGGCAATGTTTTCAGCAAACTTAAGATACTTTGGATCTTTAGTTTCCCTATACATCATCGTGTAACCATAAAGCCCCCAGCTTTGTCCTCGGCTCCATGCTGCAGTGTTTGGATCACAAAAACCATTATTCCAATCCATCTTTCTAAACTCTCCTGTTTCTGGATCATAGTCAATAACATGTGGACATGAGAAATCCTTACGATAATGATATTTCATTGTTTGGTCTGCATGAGTTAGAGCAACCCTTTTAAGATTCTTGTCTCCTGATAATTTATATGCTTCATAGATTAACTCTAAGTTCATCATGTTATCTATGATGACAGGGAATTTCCAATCTCTTTTTTCATTGGCATTCCAAGATTGAATGGTTTTTGTTTTTTCATTAAACCTTGTTGCTAATGATTTTGCTGCTTGGATAACTACTTTTTTGTAACTGTTATTCTTTGTGAGTAACCAACCATTTCCATAACTGCAATAAATTCTGAATCCGACATCATGATCTTCTGTATTGTATTGTTCTTTTTCTAGCAATTGCGTTACTTTCTGGGCATCTTTTTGCCATTGGTCATTTCTGGAATATTCATATAAATACCATAATGTTCCTGGGTAAAATCCACTGGTCCAATCGCGTGATGGTTTGAGTCCTCTTTCTGTCGATCTCGGTGTCTGTTTAAATTTGAGAACTTCTGAGAGCATGTTTTTTGCATGTCCATTAATGGTGTTAAATGATTTGGATACCCATTTGGGGGTTTTGTCAAATGTTGACTTGATGTTATCTTTCTTAAGCTCGTTGTTACTACATGACAATAATGTGCAACCAATGATAAGCGATAGTATACCTTTCTTGATCATATTTAATGAGTGATTGTTATTCGATGTTAGTTATTAGACTTCTTTTCTGTTTTAACAAATGTATGTATGTCATGAAGAGATTCGTTTATGAGTTTCTCATTTTCTATGCTTTCAATACAGATATTGTTATAGTATGGTTGAGGCTAACTTAAAAGATGTTGAATTGAATGATTTGGTGAAATGTTGAACCATAGATCGTTTTTGTCTTTGTATGTTTATAAATTAACTCGTATTCAGTTGATAAGTTGATGTGCGTCGACTCACAAGAGTGTGGTTAGAGGTTGTTATTTTTGAAAATTGACACGTTATGATGTATTATTGGAATTATTATAAGTGAGATAAATTTATTAATTTAAGTAGGTATGATAAAAAGATCGGTTGCAACGTTTTTGATGCTAATGTTTGTAGGATTACAATTTGGATATAGTCAAGTTGGGAAGGGGGCACTGAAGAAACATTTCACCCATGAGAGTGTTACTTCTTTTGACCTAGAGAACTGGGGTTTTTATGGAATTGGCAGAGGTAAGAGAGATGTACATAAACAGTTTTGTATGGCTGAATCAGAGAAGTCAAGAGGCGTGGTGTTGATTAGTCCAAAGAGTTATGGAGAAGATGTTGTTTTACAATATGATGTTGTGCCTTTAACTTCTATGACTGTTGTCGTATCAATGCTTTCTGTATCGAATCATGGAAATAAAGACGGCCAATTGATTATCCCGAAAGACTATGATGGAGCTATTAGTATGTGGACAAAAGAGGTGGATGGCTATTTCTTTGCTTATCACAATCTCGCACATAATTATCCTCCTTTTGTGAGAAAAGTTCCAAAGAAGGGAAATGAATTTTTAGCGATGGCTAAGCAAAATGTAATGCAACCAGGTAGATGTTATCGTGTGGAAGTGGGGAAAGTTGACCATAAAGTTTGGATGAAAGTAGATGGTAAACTTTTATTTAATACCGTAGATGATAACGCTTATGGAAAAGGTCATATTGTTCTTCGTACAAGAGGTACCTTATGGTTTCCTGCCTCCGTATTGATTAAGAATATTGATATATATTCTCGTGATTAATGATGGTACAGATCTCTTGTTATTTAGATGAATCGCTTTATTTCAACAAGATATATTTACAGCAATTTGTCGATTATTTAAAATAGAGTCTGTCTGATTCTCGTTGTAGAATAAAATTTGAGGATGGTAGATTGACTACCATCCTCTAGATACTATAGACTAACGCCAATTAGAAACAGTCTCTTCTAGAATTGAGATTTACCGAATGCACTGTCGGTTTTACTCTTCTTAAATATCTTGTTTAGGCTATAGGATGCTCTTAGCTCTAGTATTGGGCCATTTCTTCTGTATTCAGTATCTTGATAGAAGATTTGAACTCCATTTGTATCATATGCTCTTGTACTTAAACCTGTAATATTCGAGCTTAGTATATCTAGTGCTCTTACAGAGAAGTCCCATCCTTTTAGTTTTGTTGGTTTATAAACTAAAGCGGTGTTGGCTTGGTAGTATAGTTCATTCTGACCTTGTGCTGTAACTGTTGCCGATTTTACATTAAAGTCACTACTCCATTTGATCGTTTTAGTAATATTCAGGTTTAGGTTTCCTTTGAAGCTCCAATTTGTACTTTGATTACTCTCTTTATAACCAAAGATATTCCCTTCTACTTTATAGTTGTATAGTGATCCACCAAGAAATAGATCTCCAAAACGTCCCATATTAATCGAAGAGTTTAATTCAGCTCCTAATGATTGAGTGTTACCTGAATTTGTGTAACTTCTGATAAGTACATTCTCTTCTTCATAAACCGTGTTGACACGGAATACTGCGTTGTCAGTTCCTCTATAGAATCCTGTCAGGTTGATAGAAACGTTTGATCCTTTCCATCCATATTGAACTTCCAAGTTGTTCAAATATTCAGGTTCAAGAGTAGGATCTCCCACGACATACACTTCGTAGTGGCGGCGATATAGGAAAGGAGCCATGTCTTTTAGTGCAGGTCTATTAATTCTGCGACTTGCAGAAGCCGAAATAGAGTTATTCTCGCTAAGACTATAGTTTAAATGAAGAGAAGGAAACCAATCTAATTTTTGGGTGTTATATTGATCATCCGTCTTACGGTCGAAAATGTTAAAGTAATCAGGGTTGTCGATTTTCATCTGTTGGTCCATGTACTCTGCTCTAAGTCCAAGTACGTAGCTGAATGCACCAATATCTCCTCGATAGTCTGCATAGAATGCATAGATTCCACGATTCATATCTACTCCATTTTCAAGTGAACTATAATCACCCCACTTTTGGGTATTCACATTTAATGTATCATAGCTGAATGTTCCTGCAATACTCATCCATTGAGGTTGGAATCCGACTGTAAGTTGACTTTTGTTATCGAATTGTTTTTCATAATCGATACTCGCACGGTAAGCATGTAAAGGTGTGTCGTCTGTCTGTTTAAAATGATCTGTCTTAGTCTCCACTTGATCAAGTGGTTTATTGAAATCATAGTTTCTGTTATCCAACTCACGACTCAATGCAGAGTATTCATAAAGAAGGTCAATGTCGATCTTACTTGTTGCACTAAATTTATGGGCAAGATGCAAGTCTGAAGAGTGAAATTGACCATATCTATTATCCGTGTTCGGATTGTATATCCACTTCTCATTTCTGTCAATGCCAGCAATATCTTTTTTGTTTTCATCAGCATAAAATGTGTCGTATACATAGAATGCCGAACGTCCATCATTTCTATTTCCATAGAAATATGATGCGGATAATGTTGTCTTGTCCGTGAAGCTGTAATCTGCACCAAGTTGTGCTGTGTAATATTCATACCACTCTGGTCTTTCACCTTGTGCTACCATGTGATAGTATGAACCATCTTTTTGTAATAATCGAGCATCTCCAGAGCGATTTCCATTTACATTCTTTTTATTGTAGAAAAGACCTCCATAGATGGAAAATTTATCTTTTGTGAACGAAGCATTAACCCCTGTACTATACCTGTTATCATTTAATTCATATCCACTGTATTTATCTGTAAGGTTTCCCCACGGAGAACCTCCAATAAGTCCGTTGGCTGTAATTGAAAATCCATCCGTTGTTCCTTTGTTTGTTTCGATATTAATGATTCCACCTTTTCCCTGAGCATCATATTTTGCTGTTGGTATGGTGATAACATCGATTGATTTAATGGCATCGCCTGCAATTTGACCAAGAAGAACAGATGGGTCCATTTGTGTTGGTTTTCCATTCAAATATACCATGAAATCTGTAGTTCCTCTGACGCTAACATTTCCATCAGCATCAAGATCAACTGAAGGAAGTTTGTTCAAAATGTCTACTGCAGTACCTCCTTTTGCAGTCTCGAAATCTTTCGTGTTATATGATTTCTTTTCAATGGTTGCCTGAACAGTGCTCCTTTTTGCAATGACATTGACATCACCAATGTTATGTGTGGCAGTTGAAAGTGACGTTGTTGAAAGAGATCTCCATTTTCCTCCTTGGGTAATTGAGATATTTTTTATCGTGTCATTTTGATAACCTATGAATGAAAATATGACATCATATTTACCTTCTTTAAGCTTTAATTCATATGTTCCATTGTTGTTAGTGAAAACACCAAATGGTTTATTTGAAGCCTTTTCTATGGCTTTTACTGTCACAAATGGAAGTGTCTCTCCTGAATTTGCATCCTTGACTAGTCCTTTAATTCCTTTCTGAGCAAATAGTGTATTTGCTGTCAAGAGAAGAATAAAAACAAGTAGTTGTTTCGTTTTCATAAATATTTAGTTTTGTTGTATTATCGATTGCATAATCATTTTAAGTGAAGAAGAATCTACATAAGTTATGATATTTCTCTATATGCAAAAGAATAGAACTACTTACTCTATCTATGGTATAAATGAAAAAGAAATGGTATAATTAGATTTGTTTGCGATAATCATTGGGTGTTTGCTTCGTTACCCTTTTGAAATATTTCACAAAATGAGATGGGTCCTTAAAATGCATATTATATGCTACCTCAGAAATGGATAGAGATGTATATTTTATTTGTCTTTTAGCCTCCTTTATAATTACATCTGATATGATTTCGGATGCTGCCATCCCGACACATTTCTTGCATATTGAGTTAAGGTTCTGAGGTGTGGTATTTAGATTGGCTGCATAAAAGCTAACTTTCCGTTCTTTGGTTGCGTATTGTTCTACTTGTTGAAAGAATGTATTGTAATCAGTTTGATGTTTCTTTACTCTTAATGGTTCAGTTGCAAATTCTAGGATTTTAGAGAATATAGTTTTAAGAAGACTATGGAAAAATGTTAAGTTCAGTGTTGGGTATTCTTCATTGAGGACACCGAGTAAATTTGTTAAACTATTTTGGAATGTTATTTCAATGTGTTCATATTGAGTTAATTTAACCTTTAAGAGTTCGAGCTCTTGATCGCTGCAATTTGGAAAAAAATCTTTCTGTATTAGAATCACAAAACCATCAGGTTCAGATCGTAAATCCCAATGGTGGACTTGTCCATTCTTTACGATAAAAATAGAAGGAGTATTTATTTCGTATCTATGATCATCAATAGTATGAGATCCTTGACCTTGATACAGGTAGACAATTTCTAAGTAGCCGTGATGAATATGTGGTCTTGTTTTTCTTATATGCTTTCTAAATGGTGCTATTTTAAAAGCTTCTTTGGGGTGTAGTTTGTTTTTCTTTTCGATCATATTGCATGTGTTTAAATACTAGCAACAAGATAGACTATATATTTGTTATGGAATACTCAATTTTGAATAAAAAATGTCCCTATTCCTCATAAATAATATGGTACACGTCGTATTGTACTCAAAGAACTTAATGTCTCTTAAAGTACATTTAAAGTGCAAATTCTGGTTGGAGACACGGAAAATGGAACTACCATTTTAAGAACGATAATGAAATAGACTCTTTGTCATTTGCTATGAATATCATTCAATTTATTTGAGGTTTAATATTGACGTTCAAAATGTACTTTTTGTCTGTAAAAAGATGCAGGAGGCAATTGTCATACGTTATTTGAGATCGTGATAAAGTGCCTCCTGTTTTTGATATTATGGTAAGAGTGAATTGTGTTCTTTAAAACTACTTGGTTTCAATGTTTATATTCAAATTTTTACAATCTACTTTTAGTCCGAGTTCTTTTGGTTTGTAGATTCCGAATTTAAAGTATGGACCTTGGATATCATTTTTTCCAACATAACCTTTCCAATCAGCAACCATTTTGTTGTTTATCCAAACTTTTACTCTTCCTTTCGAAGTTGAGAGGTCTTCTGTTTTACTATAAGTTGAGTATTTAATTTCAACTTTCATTTTGATCCATTGATTAAATGCGATAGACGATATTTTATTTTCATAAACCACAGATCCAAATTTACCATCTTTACCTACATCTTTATACTTATCATTAAATGGTTTTGGTCTCACTTTGAATGAGGGATCAGACATTCTGTTTGCATCACTTCTCATAATAAGATAGATGTCTCCCTCTTTAATAATAAAAGCTCCAATTGGTCCACCAGCTGATTGCTCTACCTGCCAGCCATTTTTTCTTTTTGTTTTGTAGCTGTAACCAATATTCTTTTTAAAATACATGGTGTCAAGCATCGATGCGAAGGTGTTTTCATTCCAATATTTTAGTTCTCCTCTTGGATTTTTCAAAAGAGACCTATCTGGGCGACCGTGCCATTGGGCAAAGATGCCTCCATGTTGTTTTGTTAGCTTCTCAGGGAACCGTACGCTCCACTCATAAGTAACAAGATCTCCATAGTTGCCTTGGTGGCTATACTTATATAGTTTTTTTATTTTGCTTAATGTTTCTCTTTTTTTCGAGGTGACTCCTTTTAGATTTATTTCAGAAGCAAAGCAGGTCGTAAACTCGATTCTGTTGGCTTTATTATCTGCCTGAAAATGATAGATCGTATCGGTTGTAGTAACCTCTCTGCTTACAATTCCATGTGGTGGTTTGTTCCCAATAATGATAAACTTATTGTCGATTATCTCATTTCTTTTTGCGATATCTTTTTGTGCACTGAGTCTACTTAATAGCTGTTTTGTATTTTGCTTTTCTTGTGAGAGGGCTCCAGTTGTTGTGAATAGTATAGCTATCCAACTGATCATGTATAAAGTCTTTTTTATCATTGTAGTATGTTTTATTGTGCCGGCATTATTGTTTTTTAATTATTGTAAAGGTAATTTGAATCGTCTTATTTGTAGTTCATTTTTTTCTAAAACCATTTGATTAATTGGTTTGCAAATGTTGAATTTACTTTTGAAATTGTTTTATTTAAATTTGCAATACATTAATTATTAGAGGTTTTGCGTCTGTGTCTTATTTGTTTGTTTTTGTTGAGAATATCGTTTTATTACTATGATTAAAGAATGTCGAAATACGTATTTGAAATCGTTTCAACATTGATTAGGTTATTTGAATTGTAAAAGAAATATCGTGTCATGAGTGTTTCGTAAAATTGCTATTACTAAATCAAGTAATAAATGTTACAACCGATTTCAATATGATAACACAAAAGATTAAAAAAACAGCGTTAGGTTTCGCGATGAGTTTACTATTGGTAGGCAACTCTTCTTTTGCTGCAAAGAAACTTGTTGTCCAGGATAAGATTATTGCGGAAAAGATCACTTTTGAAGATAACTCGGTATTGTCAAGTTGGAGATCTTTGACAGGAGAGGTGAAATTAAGTAGATCTCATCAAAAAGATGGGAAGAGTTCTTTGCTGTGGTCTATGAGCAGCGATGATGCTCTCGTAGTCAATGGTCTTATCGGTCTTAAAAGAGCTACATCAGAATATTCAGGAGGTCAACCTGAAGTTTATGAGCCTGCATACTATGGGAAGAATAAATATGGAGGTGTGAAGTTTTGGATATATCAAGAAAAAGCCAAGAAAGGAGAGATGTGGTGTTATTTAGGTGATGGAAAAAAAGGAGCTTTGACTAACCCTAAATATAGATTTTCGATGAATCTTAATTTTACTGGATGGAGAGCCGTTTGGGTTCAGTTTGAAGAGGATGCGAAAGTGAAATCATATAAGGGAAATAACAAGGTAAATACCTTTGTTTTTCAACCTAACAACTCAATTTCTTCGGGTAAAATATTCTTTGATCACTTTCAATTGGTTGATTTTGTATCATATAAGAGGCATTCTGATTTAGTGTTTAAGAATAACAAAAAAGCTGTCAGATCAGATACATATGAGATTTATAGCTCTTACCAGAAGTACTTAGGGATTGGAAAGAAGAATGAAAGGAACACTGTAGTAAATAAGGGTGATTTTAAAAATATTGAGAATCGTTTGGATTATCTTATTTTAGGTGATAAAGCTAATGATTGGAAAAGTCATTATGGCTCCATCAGTGATCAACTTTCTAAAAGAATTAATACAGCAAATGATTTCTATAGTAAATTGAAGATAAAAGATACACCTAAGGGAATTAAAGGGGTACCCCTATATTCTTGTCGTGATGAACAAGGAGAATTATATGGGCATAACTTTCAGCGTGTGATTGAATCAACACTATTCCCATTGTCTTTTGATTATAGGTTTAATAATACAAAATCATCAAAAGATAAGGTCTTTACATTATACAAATATTTAGAGGATCAAGGTTGGGCTGCTGGAAGTGCTGTTGGTACATTAGATCATGTAATACGACTAAATGGATTTGCTGTTTCTGCATTCTTGATGAGAAATGATATGAGTGATGAGCAAAGACATCGTATACAGGCATGCTTGGCATGGCATACTCGAATAGGGAATATCATTTCAATGGATTACTCGTTGGGGGAAAATACAGATCTTGTTCGAGGTGGTGCATTACCAAAACTAATTTCTATTTTGTTAATGGATTCAGGAGCAAAAAAGAATAAATTAATGAATGATTTCAATGGATATTTGGAACATATTGCTTCAGTTGCACCTGGTTATGCAGATACTTTTAAGCCAGACTACTCTGTTTATCATCATAGAGGAACTTATTTAAATTCATATGGAGTCCAAACATTGAATACAGTATCGATGTTAAGTTGGTTGATGGATGATGGTAGCTTTAGTCTCTCTAATAGTAAAAAAGATTTCTTGAAGAAAGTGTTGTTGAGGCAGAGTGATATTGCTTATGGTCTCTATTTAAACATGGGTGTTTGTGGTCGTTTCCCTTACAAGAATACAGCTTTAGATCGTTATTTAATTACTTCATTTGCCTTTTTAAGTGTAGATGATAAGCGAGTGGAAGATAGAAGTTTGGCAGCACGTCTTAATGATATATACTCATTGTCTTCTCCAGAAGCTTGCTATGCATTGACATTTCCACAATTAACCTATACAGGTACTCTTGGAACTTTGTCTTTAATTGATATAGTACACAAACAGATGGGACATGTCGTTGAACTTCCTAAAGCTCAAAATATATCAATGCCGTATTCCAGTTTATCTGTACAAAGAGGTAAAGATTGGTACTTCTCAGTGAAAGGTTATAACAAATATATTTGGGATTATGAAACAGGACATAAAGGGGAGAATAATCTTGGTCGTTATTTAAGCTTTGGCTCAGTACTCGCATTAAAAGGGGCACCTAGGGATGCTATGAGACGTGCCGGAATTGAACAAAATAAAGGTTTTCATTGGGCATATCTGCCAGGTGCTACGACAAAAGCCTTGCCAATTGAAAAGGTCTATTATGAGAATAAACCGACGGGTAAATATAAGGAAGGGTATCATCGAAGTTTTGCAAATACTACTTTTGCGGGAGGTTTATCTTCGAATCATAAAAATGGACTTTATGCAATGGAGCTTAGAGATGATGTTGGGCCTAATACTGATGGAGTTCTATTTGATGATACATTTAGAGCAAGAAAATCATATTTTTACTTTGATGATGAAATTATATGCTTAGGTTCGAATATATCTAATCAAGATAAACAATATCATACTGTAACAACTTTGTTTCAGACAAACTTAGAGGATGTTACTCCTTCAAAGGGTTTGCCATGGGTTAATAATGAACAGTTCCCAAATGTTTTAGGGGAAACTAAAAAGTATTCACTGTCATGTATAACAGATGTTCAAGGTATACAATATGTTATCGGAAAGAATTCAGACTCTTTAGTTATTCGTTACAATAAACAGTCATCACTTCTAAATCAAAAAGGTAAATATGTTCCAATTAAGACTCTACATGTCAAAGCGTGGTTTGATCATGGGGTTACTCCTAAAGGAGGTCATTATCAGTATGCAATGTTGATGAATCATAGTAGGAAACAAGCAATGTCGTATAAGAGTAATGTCCCATATCGAGTTATAGAACAGGATGAAGTGGCTCATATTGTTCAGCACCAGATTAAGAATACAACTGCATTTGCTATATTTGATTCGAAGAAATTTGATGGACATGGATTGATTAAATCTGTAAATCATCCGATCCTCGCTTATGTAGTGAATAAAAAAAATAAAGTACATCTGACGGTTGCAAATCCAGATTTAAATATTGCAAAATGGAATCATAATATGTCTTTTATGCCTAACTCAATTGTACATGCCAATGGGAGAGGGGAAATTGTTACGATTTTACTAGATGGAAAGTGGAAACCAGAGAAGGAGTTGGATCAATTAGTATCCATTAAATATTTAGGAAATAATACAGAGATTAAGGTGTTAACGAAGAATGGTCAAAGTATTGATATTCCTCTGCATCAATATCAAATTAAATGGTAAAAATGAAACATATTATCGTAGTCTGTTTACTTTGTGTCATGTCAACATTAACACATGCTAAACAACGAGAACATTACAAAAAGAAACTCGTTTATTCTTGTAATTTTTCTAAACAAGAGGATTTAAATGATTGGGTGATGGAAGGTCCTGGGGTGGCATCCATTAGAAATGGGAAGTTAATTCTTACCCCTTCTTATCAGAAAGTAGTAGCTGATTATTTTTCATCAAAAGGACAAATATTTGATGGTAGGATCACTGATTATTATAAACCTCTTGAAGACGCGATAGAAAGTGAAATTGGAGATGAGGTGAAGAAGTATTATTATGAAGGAGCTTTTAAAGGAGGACATATTGTTTATTGGAACAAATTTCATACTCCTGATAACTATATTCTTTCTTGTGACTTTAAATCGTTATCTCCACATGCTTTACATATGTTGATGTTTAGCTGTACTGGAATCGAAGGTCAGAGTGTTTTTGATAAAAAGCTTAACCCTCGTTGTGGTGTTGCTGCGCAGTATACTAAAGGTGATCTTAAAAATTATAGGATATCTTTTTTTGCTCCATTTCGTGGGACTTCACATATGAGGAAATGTCCTGGAAGAATATTAACAGTAAAGGGTGAAGATCTAACATTGAAACATCCAAATAGAACACACAGACTAAAGGTTGTTAAATATAAAAATTATATTGCATGGTATATTGACAATAAGTTGTGTTTTAGCTTTACTGATGAAACGAAAGAGGGATCATTAGGTGGAGGTCAAACAGCCATAAGACTTATGGTTCCTGCAATTGGTTCTTATGATAATTATAAAATTTATGAAATACATAAGTAGTGGTAACAAAAAAAGTATTTTATTGTTAGCTTTTTGGTGTGCCATGCATGTAAATTAACTAATCGGTGCAAGTCCGTAGTGGAGGTTTGTAGAGCCAACCACCTAGCAGAAGGCAAGGGTGCTTATCGTGAGGTATAACCTGAAGGAAGCCGTATGCAAAACTCTGATCCGAGGTATACGAATCTCATTAGGCGGTATATAACTGGATAAGCTTGCCAAACAAAGTGAAGTCCGAATTCTACACGGAGTTTATACCGTAGATGTGGCGGATAGATGGAGTGAAAGTTAATTTCCTTACCATGGGAGGTCTCACAGATGGATACAGTGTATTTTTTTTCCTGTCCATTCACAAAAAGTTAACTGTGAGAAGTCAGCCGAGGTCATAGTACTGTATCCACTTTACAGGAAGGACTGAATCTTAAATTGTTCATAATACAGACTGTTACCTAATGAAGGGATCAATGCAGAAAATATCGGAAGATAGCTACTTGAGTGAAGGTAGAGCGGAACTCGATAATAACTCAAGAGCGCACACTTTCAATGGGATAACTGAAGCCATTATGAAAACGACCATTACAACAGATAATTTATTAGAACGAGTCCTAGAATCAGATAACCTAAATAAGGCTTATTTACAGGTTTATCGAAATAAAGGGAGTCATGGAGTTGATGAGATGCAGGTGGAATCCTTAAAAGATTATCTCAGATTTCATCGAAAAGTTTTAATAACAGAACTACGAAAAGGTAAGTGTTAACCCGATGGCGAATTATCATTATTTCATGCGGCATATTTGATCGGAGTTTTGAAGAGCAAAGCGTATGAATATGCTAATACGAGGAAAAAGTATTGGCGCATTTCATTTCAAAGAGTCCAATTCTACAAACGACTATAACGAATAAGAATTTGGAGAAGGCAGGCTATATTACGCTAAGTGATTATTATCAGAAAGTAAAGTCGTGATTTAGGGAGTCGCCGTATACGAGACCCGTACGTACGGTGGTGTGGGAGGTGTACTGGAAGATTAAATATCTTCCAGCCATCTACCCGATTATCTTAATATTATGAAATACAGTATGTTAAATTTTGTTTATCATGTATTTTTGTAATACTTCTGTTTGCAATACAGATCTTTAATTTTGCTGGTTTTAATTTAAAGGTCTAACGAGACATAAGTATTCTTTCTTTCACGGTCGCCACATTTAATGATGGCGACCGTTTGTATTTCACTTCAATCTCTTCTCAAGTATATTAGTGATTTTCTATTTTGCGTATAGGGGTCTTTATGAATCTTGTAAAATAGAGAGATGTAAGTGCAATCGCGACTCCAAATATAAATGGGATTCTCCAATTGATGCTCCAAAGAATCCCCCCTAAAAAAGGTATAACTACTGCAGATATATGGTTAATAGTAAATCCAACTGCCATTGAAGACCCTATATCTTTAGGATCTGCTATTTTCTGAAACCAGGTACGTATACCCATTGAAAATGGAAAGAAGATATGATCTAATACATAGAGAAATGCAATTATATAGCCATTTTCGAAAATTGCATAACCACAAAAGATCAATGTGAGAGCAATATATTCAACGGTAAGCATTCTCTTTTCACCAAATTTATTTATCAATCTGGCGATAAAAGGATTCGCAAAAAAACCAATAATATTATTGATAATAAAAAGTATTGTAATCCACTCAATGGAGAAGTGATACTTCTTTACAAGCATAAATACAGAGAAAACAACGAATATTTGTCTTCTTGATCCACTAAGAAAATTAAGAACATAAAACAGCCAATATTTCTTTTTTAATATTATTTTTTTGTGTTGTGCATGTTTTAATTTTTGCGTTGGATTATATTTTAATCCCCAAAGAGCAACGATAATCACAAGAGCTCCAAAAATAAAATATTGTATTTTGTAAGATATCGAAGGAATCTGTGAGAGTACCCAAATACATATTCCTGCAAGTATATTTGCTCCTGCTGCATATCCTTTGGCTTTGCCCATAACTAATGCGGCTTCGTTTGGCTTAAAGTACTGAAGCGTTAATGATTGATTTGTCGTTTCATAATAATGAAAGCCTGTTGACATAAGTAGGGTTGTTGCAACGATTCCCCAAAATGAATCAAATACTCCAGTGAACAATATCCCTATCCCCATTAAAAGCACTGATAGCGAAGCTAGTTTATGCTCTTTAATTACAAGTAAGAGATATACTACTAGTAAAGATAAAAACCCAGGAATCTCCCGAATAGATTGAATCGCTCCAATTTCTATACTGTTTAAATGAACTAAATCTATTGCGAAATTGTTAAATAATGTCCTCCATCCTTGGAATCCAATGGCAACAATAAATGACAGAACGATTAGGTAGGAATACATCGGAGATTTCAAATAATCTCTTTCTTTTTTATTAATTAAATTATTAGACATGATCACTTTTCTTAGATTGGACTGTAAAAGTAGTCAAAAAAAGATAATGTTATTAGAAGAGCCTTTTGCATTTAAATTATTAATATTACTAATACTTTTAACCGTTCATAGTGTAATCTTTGGACAGTCTGTTCCTCCTCCTCCACCTGTTCTATCAGGCGTACCAGTGTATAATAAAAATAAATCTCCACATATTGTGAGTGTTGTTTATAATGAAAAATGTAATTATAGAAAGACTGTAAGAATAGAAGGTTTTTTTGAGGACAAAGATGGAAAGGTAAAGAGTGCATTTCTGACATTTAAAGAGAGTGGAATAAAATGGGATGGAACTTATGATGAACCAACAAAACTTTGGGTTTTTAGTGGCTATATTAATTCTTTAGGTGAGAAAAGTTTTTTGATTCAGATAGAAGATGATGAGTCTGCTGTCACTGTTTCAGATACTTATAAAATATTGATCGAAGCCATCACTCCTAGGGTCGATCAAGAAATTGTATTGAAAGCCTTTTCAAACATGATTAACCTTACTTATATCGCCAACGATATCAATACCGAATATCTTAATGTGACAATTCTGAATGAAAATACCAATCATATCGTGAGTCAAAAACGAATAGATGTAGAATTATCTCAGCAGTACAACTGTTCTTTCAATCAATTATCACCTTTAACCAATTATCTTATTCGGGTGGAGTATTGTAATCGATTTGTTTGTTCAGGTGATATTTTTGAAAAGAACATAGGTACAACAAGGTTGTTGCCTAGTATAGAACTTGAACTTGTAGAACCATCAGCAGCAAATGATTGGTGTGATAAATGGGGAGATATTGGAAGTATCGATGTCACCGCAAAGAATCTTGTTCAGGATGTTATATTTCATGCGGATTCGAAAGTGCGTATATCAAGAGATAAGAATCAGTGGTGGAGTCTTGAAAAATCTTATGTAGTTGAGAAGAGTGAATTTACAAATGGTGAAGTTCGATTCTTTGTTCAGTGCAAACATCATGAAAGTGGTGTTTACTCTCATGAAATAGAATTTGAATATGATCAAGAGATGGATCCCGAAGTAATTGTTCTGACACGGCTTGTGAAAACACCTATTTCGACTACACAATTTGATATTACTAAAACTTCAATAGATAAATATGAAATTTTGGATGTGAATTGGGAATCGAAGAGTGATCAGGGTGATTATGATGGACTTTATCTCATCATTTCGAAAACACCTACTATTGTTTTTGATCCTAATAATTATTGTTCCAATGGAACTTACTATGTTCATAAATATTCAAAAGATGTACGATCTGCAAAGATTGTACCTCCATTTCAATCAAAAAAAGTCTACTTAAAGGTGATCCCTTTTAATTATGAAGGTGACACTGGAATACTTCTTCAAGAAAAAAGTATTAATATAAAACAAGTGTTTTCCGGTTTGCATAGCTCTATCCCCGAGATCTTCTTATATGGTGGCGGTAAATTTGAAAATGGGCAATGGGCCTTTGGTGTTTGTGTTGAACAAGCTTTTAGAGATGATGTTTTTAAAGATTTAAGTATTAAACTGTTTGATATAAATGGCGAAGTGTTAGATGTTGTTCCAATTTCAGAAGAATTTGTTGAACGAGCAAATCGTGGTATGTCAGTGCTGCTACCTCCAATTATGAGTAACGCTAAGAACGTCTCTATCGAACCTTGTTCGGTTGCATTGTTCTATAAGGAAAAGCTGATAGAGTATCAAAAAATAGGAGTGTGTAAAAGTCCTAAAGATTCATTCTTTGATAATGTTGTTCCATCAGTGTCGTGTAAGTCCGAAGAAATTACAGAGAACATAGAGGATAGGTGGTGTCTCTTTTTAACGACCCACAACTGTGATCGAGAACTTAGATCTATTCATTTATCTAAGCTGAAGATGATTAATGAGTATAGACGAAGAATAAGTATTGGGAAGATGGTTTGGCAAGGGAAAAATCCATCTTGTTTTTGTGATCCGGAAAATTGGATGTATCATAAAAGTATTTCGACTTATTCAGATGTAGTAATTCCAAAAACATTTGGTTCTGTCACTTTTGATGACCGAATCGTCGCAAACGATATAATATATTCAGATAGAACACATTTCTATGGTCTTAATAATTTAACTCCAAATCAATTTTTGTCTTGTCATAAGATTATTTCGCCAGGTCAATGGTATTATATCTGTCCAACTGAAAATATCTGTAATATGGAGCAATGGGAGCCTGAAAGTGGTTCTTTGTATATAAAAAGATGGAATGGTCGTTGGGTCGATTTAGATCCTACAGAGCAACTTAAACATAATCAAGGTTACATTATTTATTCAACAAAGTCTGCTTTATGCGTTGAAAATAATTTTATGTTTTGTGATTCGAAAAAAACCGAGTATTATACTATTGATGAAGAAGTTGAGGTAAAAAAATGGGCTCTTATTGGAAATCCTTGTGGTTTGTATCATGGATTTCCTCATGATATTGAAGATTTTACAACTTCATTTATTTATGTTTTTGATTCTGAGAAGCCAGGGTATCAGGTTTATAATGGAAATATGGTGAGTTTAGATGAGAAAACTCCTTTTACAGGTATTGCACCTAATGAAGCATTTTTTGTAGAGCAGTTAAGTGATGGAACTATTACATGGAATCCAAATGCAGAAGATGTGGAGGTGAAATCATCTGGTAAGAATCATGAAAATGACTATTCCATAACAATGAATGTTTTTAATGAGGATAGATCTGAAAAAGATAATCTCAAGGTCGTTTTAAGCCAGAATGCTAGTGACTCTTATTTTCTTAAAGAAGATGCAGTGAAGTTAATATATCAAAAGAATGGATTGCCTCAGATCTATTCTGTTGTTGATGGCAAGAATCTTGTGATAGATCAACGGAAGATAAAAAATCAGAAGATTGAGTTTCAGATTCAGAGTGACAAGATGAAGCAAATTATATTGACAATTGACGAAATGAATTATCAAGAACAGAATACTCACCTTTGGATTGAGAAAGTTGGTGATCGACAGTGTTGGGATTTTAAAAGGGGTGGTGAAATTGAATTATCTGTGGATGGTAATGTTGAGTCTAATCGCTTTCGACTTCATATTGACATTATAGAGCAAGAAATGTCTAATATGGTTCTTATACAAAATATTTATCATGGAGTATGTATTAGGTCTTTAACGGAGGTTGAAAAACAAATATCGATTTTTAATGTCTTAGGAAGTAAGATTGAGTCTTTTCAATTCAAAGGTATTAATGAAGAGTCATTTACATTGAATCCTGGGATTTATCTATTAAAGGTTGTATCTGTTGAGGGGATGTATACTAGTAAATTTGTAGTATATTAGTTCTTCGATTTATGCTTAAAATCAAAAACACTATATATGAAAAAAGTAGCAATATTGATCGTTTTGTATATTAGCTCATTTGTTTGTTCTGCACAATCTAATGATTGGAGCTACGGATTGTCTATGGGGACATCGTTGCCTATCGGCAATTACGCATCCTCAGATTTATCAAACAGTAAGTCCGGGTTTGCAGACCCTGGATTCTTTTTAGATGCCTCAGCATATTATGAAGTAAACAGCTCTTTTAGTTGGGTTGGGCGAGTTAGGTTTGTAAATAATCCAATCGATGACCTTTCTGCATATGAGAGTGCTGTAGCGCAATCCTACCCCGGAATGGCTCTTGAGGCAGATGACGAAGATACCGACTTTGAAATAAATGGTTGGTTATCAGGTGCCATTTTAGCTGGAGCGCAATATCGATGGACAATCTATAATACTCATTTAGATGTTTATGGGATGTTAGGTCTTCAGATATGGTTTCTTCCTCAGCATGAGTTAAGTAATCCGAATGTGCCTAATAGACCTAATATGACGTATATAGAATCTTCTGAGAAAGATCAAAATATGAGTTTAGCATCTGTCGTTGGCGTTGCCTATAGCATTCCAATTAAAGATCTAATATATTTAAGATTTAACTGTGATTGGTCTGGAGCAAACGTCAAAAGTACTTATTCTCAAAATTATGTTCCCAAGGAGGTCACAAATGAAACTCCAATTGAAAAAGTAGGTGAAGTTTCTTATAATTCTTACACTTCAAATATTAATATTGGAGTGGGACTTGTATATCAGTTTTAATACACATTAAATTTTTTAGTTCTTTATGTTTGGCTTAAATTTGTAATTCACTACCTAAATAATCATAAAAGTTAATTGAATGGCTAAACATAAAGGACATATTACTATACATGATATTGCAAAGGCATTGAACGTCAGTGCGTCGACTGTTTCTAGGGCTCTTAAAGATGATAAAAGAATAAGTGAAGCAACAAGGAAGAGGGTAATAAAATATGCACAAGAAAATGGTTATCGTCCAAATGTTGTTGCATCTAACTTGAGAAAGCAGAGAACTGAAACCATTGGTGTTATAGTTCCTAGGATCGATCGTCACTTCTTATCTACTATAATTTCTTCTATCGAGCAATATGCACATCAACATGGATTCTCTGTTTTGATTACCCAAAGTAGAGAATCTATTATTGCTGAAAGTAAGGCTGTACTAACGATGTTTAATCAACGTGTGGATGGGTTATTGGTATCGACTTCATTAGAGACTGAAAATGAGCTGAATTTCGATTTGTTTATTAAGAATAATATTCCACTCGTGTTTTTTGATCGTGTACCTGATAATGATCAGCTCAACCGAGTGGTAACTAATGATCAAGAGTCTTCATTTAAAGTAACTAGACGATTATTGAGCAATGGACATAAAAAAATATTCTTTGTGAATGGTCCATCAAATATATTAGTTTTTAGAAATCGTTTAAAAGGTTTTCAGCAAGCTCTTTTTGAAATGGGTTCTGTTTGGGATGAAACATTATATAGAGAGTGTGACTTGACTCGAATTTCAGGTCGTCGAATAGCTGAGGAAATCTTGTCGTCGAATAATCTCCCCAATGCGATTTACTGTTCAAATGATACAACAGCGCTGAGTTTTTTACAGGTAGCACAAGAGAAAGGGCTATCTGTTCCTAAGGATTTTTCTCTTCATGGATTTAGTGATGAGCCGTTTAGTGCTGTGTTGACACCGAAGTTATCCTCTGTGAGACAACCTGGTGAGGAGATGGGGAAAGTTGCTGTTGAACGTTTAATTGAATTGATAGAAGATGATAAATCAATTGCTGAAACAGTTATAATACCATCCGTGATTAAGAGTAGAGAATCGGATATTAAAAAAACAAAAAGTCGCTTGTCATAACCATTTGTCTTTCATTATATTATTATAATTGTATGTTTTTTATTTTACAGATGAATTATAGGTGAGCAATATTATGAATAATATTAACGTTGTTTATGATATGTGTTGTGGTTTATTCTTGCTTATCGAAAGATCTGATTTTTCTTTTTTACGAAGAAGAAGTATAAAGAATGAATGGAGTTGTTGATTTATCAAAGATTGCAAATTAGTATGTTTGATAATTTAGCATCGACAAATTGTTGTGTAACCTCAAATTATGAAACCAAATATGGCATTGCAAGAAAGACAGTGGTATGCTATCTATGTACGATCTCGAACAGAGAAAAAGATAGGTGAAGCGCTGTGTAAATTAGGTATTGAAAATTATGTGCCGTTAAAACGGGAGTGGCGTCAGTGGAGTGACCGCAAGAAACTTGTTGAAACTCCTGCAATTAGTGGTTATGTATTTGTTCGTATTAATATTGCTGAGCGTTTGATTGTTTTAAAATGTCAAAATGTAATTCAATTCGTAAGACATCTTCAACGTGATGCAGTAATCCGAGATGTTGAAATTGAAAATCTAAAGCTTTTTCTTGAACAGACCTCGGTTCAGATTGAAATTGTTAGTGATAGAATACGACCAGGAACAACCGTAGAAGTAATTGAAGGTCCCTTTATTGGTTATATTGGTGAGATGGTTGAACATCATGGAAAAGAGAAAGTTATTGTTCGTTTTGATGCGTTGCAAAGCAGTTTTCTTGTTGAAATTGAGCAATATAAAATAACTATTCCGAAGGCGGGATAGGTAAGAGATGAGATTGTTTTTTAGAAACAATCTCATCGATATTATTATTGTGCACAAATCTTTCGTGCCATTCCTTTGAATATCCATACGTGAACAGGGTAAAGTAACCACCAATAAATTCTTCCCCAAAGCCCGTGAGGATAAAATAGTGCATTTTGAATAAAGTAGTAATTGTTGTTATGATAAGTTATGTACAACTTTAGCATGGCTGTCCCAGGAAGTTTCATTTCGGCTATTAGTGTTAGCATCGGTTTGTCTTTATCAGCTTCTATTATTCTCCAAAAGTCAAGTGCCTCTCCTTTGTTCAACGTGCTTTTGTTATTTCGTTTACGATATCCTACTCCACCAACCAATTTATCTAAGAAGGCTCTTAGTCTCCATAGAATAGTTCCATAATACCAACCATTTTCTCCCCCAATGGCCCATATTTTCTCTGTGATATTACTAATCTCTTCTTTTGTGATTTCTTTCTTAAATAATTGTTGATATGCTCCATATGGAGCTGTTCTTTTTTCTTCAGAAATAGCGTCATATATGTTTGATAGTAGATGAGCATCACTCCATTTGGAAACCACATCATTACCATCGTAGTGAGATAGAGAGAATTTTACTGCCTCTTTATATGTTAGTAATCGAGAGGGAAATAACTCTTTGATATTTTCTTCATGACACACGACATCAATTTTCATGCTTTCAACAAGATTGATTGCTAGATTATAACTTGTTGAAGTCACAAAATATAACCAATAAGAAGAGAGTCTTGGTGTCATTACTGGAAGCGTAAGGATATATCGATGTAACGAACGAACTTCAGCATACTGTATTAACATTTGTTTGTATGTTAATACTTCTGGGCCACCAATGTCAAAATGAATAGAACGGTCAGGATATAGATGGATTACTTGTGCAAGATAGAATAATACATCTCGAATAGAAATTGGTTGACATCTTGTAAGAAGCCACTTGGGGGCTACCATTATGGGTAATTTCTCAACTAAATCTCGTATTATTTCGAAAGAAGCACTACCTGATCCTACAATAATTCCTGCTCTTAATGTGATTACAGGTATATTTCCATTGTTTAGAATTTTCTCCACGGTAAATCGAGATCTAAAGTGAGGGGATAAGGTTTGTTGTGTGTTTACTATTCCACTCAAATATATAATTTTTGATACCCCGATTGAATTAACTAAAAGCAAGAAGTTTTTAGTCATTTGTATTTCTAAAGATTCAAAGCCTTTATTACTACTCTTCATAGCATGAATAAGGTAGTATGCCACATCGCACTGAAATTGATTATGAAGCCCTGTCTCATCATCTAAAAAGTCATGTTTTATCCACTTGAGATTGTCTGTCTGTGTTAACTCTTCAATCATTTCATTGTGACCTCTGTGTGTGCAGTAGAGTTGGTGCCCTTCTTTCAATAAAACATTTATAAGCCTTTTTCCAATATATCCTGTTGCTCCTGTGATTAATACTCTCATATAGTTGTTTTTAATAAATGGAACAGTTATATTATTACAAATGTTTGGTAAAATATGGCTACAGTAATAACATACGATAAAAAAGAGAAGTGTCTGTATTCTGATCAAGATAAAAAGACTCTTGCTGAATTAGATCACGATGGAATTTTATTTGAGAGTAATCAGACTATACTACATCTGTTTGCTTCAAATCACAATCGAAAAAATCGTTGCTTTTTAATATTTCCTGGAGGAGCATATCGTAAACTTTCTATGAATACAGAAGGAGTTGAGATTGCTAGAGATATTTGTTTACATGGTGATGATGCGATTATTGTCCAGTATTGCTTACCTTATGGTGATATTCGTGACTCTTTAGCTTCTATATACTATGCATTGCATAAACTTTGGTTATCTCCGATTGGTAAAAAAATTGATTGGAATAATATGCACATTATTGGCTTTTCTGCCGGTGGTCACCTTGCTGGATTAATATCAAATCTCGTGAACTTTCCTTTTGATCATCATTCTTTGTGGTTTAATTTAAAATCATTGTGTTTGGGGTATCCTGTTGTATCTATGATAGAGAGTTTTAAAGACGAAGGATGTTTAGCTAAGATTGGAAGTGATTGGAATATTCAGGAGAACATCAAGTTATACTCATTAGAGTGTTTAATTTCATCTAATACTGTGCCATCTTTTATTATATATGCACGAGATGATCAACGGATCTCACCTAAACATTCTGTTTTATATTTAGATAAACTTTTAGAGTTCTCCGTTTATCATGAGAAGTTTATTCTTGATATAGGAGGACATGGATTTGGAAAAGGTGATGGTCTTAAAGATAATTGGTTTTGTCATTATTTAAAATGGATAAATACATTATGAAGAATATATTGCAATATATAGAAGATCTTTTTTGTGTGATCAAAGAATACCTGTTTGTCGTTATTTTAGTCTCATTCTTCCTTGTTTCTTGTAATAAGAATGATGAAAGAAATGAAGTGGATAAAATTGTTCAAAAACCTATGCTGATTGGTGCGGATCTTAGTTATGTAAGTCAGTTAGAAGATAATGGAGGTAGCTTTAAAACTGAAGGAGGTGTTGTTGATTCGTATCAGTTGTTTTCTGAAATAGGGAATGATATCGTTCGTTTGAGACTTTGGCACAACCCTACTTGGAGTCCTGTCGCTGAATCAAATAATCCAAGGTCACACTATAGTAGCATAAGTCAGGTTGTTAATGATGCTGTACGAGCGAAAGAAAATGGAATGGATATATGTTTAGATATACATTACTCTGATAATTGGGCTGATCCACTGCATCAGTCTCCCCCTAAAGCTTGGGATAATACTCAAAGTCTGACAGAGTTGAATGAGCTTATATATAGTTATACCTATTCGGTATTAAATTCGTTTAAAGATAAAACTGTTATTCCTAAGTTAATCCAAATAGGAAATGAGATAAACAATGGAATTATGTCAACTCCGAATCTAGATTCTTTTCCTAATGTTTCAATTTCTGATGGTAATTGGAGAGCACAAGGACAATTAATTAATAGTGCGATTAGATCGGTAAGGGACTTCGAAAAAGAGAATTCATGTGATATAGATATAGTGCTTCATATTGCAGATCCCAAAAATATTGATTGGTGGTTTACAAATATAACACAAAATGGTGCTGTTACAGATTATGATATTATAGGCTTTTCTTATTATCATATCTGGCATACTGAAGTTGACTTCTTTAATCTTGAGAAACTTGTCGTGGATTCCAAAAGAAAGTTTAAGAAGAAAGTAATGATAATGGAAACAGCATATCCTTTTACAGAACAAAATAATGACAACTATGCAAATATTTATTATAAGCAAGATCCTATTTCGGGTTTTCCTTACTCCGAAGAAGGGCAAGCCGAGTATTGGAAGACGCTTTTAGACATAATGAAAAGAGCAAATTGTGACGGTGTTTTCTACTGGGAACCATGTTGGATAACGACCTCTATGAAAGATCAATGGGGAACAGGGTCTTCTTGGGAGAATTGTGCCTTCTTTAATTTCAATGGAAACGCGAATAAAATAACTCAATTAAAGATTAATTAGCCTCATATTTAAGATATATTTTATCCGCTTTTTGTGTATATGATTTCATACATTATTTAAATTTTAGCATAAAATATTCTAAGTCGTGAAAATAGGATAGGTGCAATATATGAATGCAATTACTTAGAACCTGTAAACATTATAATTTGATAGACTATTGAGCTATATTATATTTTTGTAGTGCCAAGTATCCTTAAACTATATTCCTATTGATAGGAAGGGATAGGAGTGACTACAATACAGTTTCTATAGATAATATCTTGTGATTCACTCCATATAACAAATATGGCTTCTGTATTCGTGAAATAGTTTCCCGAATGATCTATGACAATTATTGATATAGGACTGAAGTAATGTGAGTCAAGATGATGTGAAGTTAACTCAACCTTCTATATTTTAAGTTATTAAGTTTTACTATTGTTGGAATTGGTGAAGTGGTTGTTATACTATCATTAAACAATGTTTACACCTCTACCATAAAGGGTATTAATACGGAGTCGAAACGGTTCAAATACGGTGATCCTATTAACATAGCTCAAGCCTCTTTCGAAGTTGCTTTATGAAAAAGACCTGATTCTTGAGTGAACTATGAAGGAACCTTGAACGAAGTATGAATCATCACCGTATTCGAACCGTATCAAAGCCGTTATATGACTGTATTGAAGCAGGGGAGAGCTACCGTTTTTATGGGTAAAGATGTGTTGAGGACCAGGGAAAACGCTTTTAAGATTTACATAAAAAATACGTATATTTAGGACGTTATGCTTTTGTTGTTTATCGACTCAGGTAATTCATGACAAAAGGGAGGTTTCCCTTTCAAAAAAAAACCATGTATACAGATTCTTCATATCATTATGATAAACACTTTATTTCATCCTTTTCTTCATTAATTGATCCCCGCAGAACAACTAATGGCAATTATACTTACCCAATGCTGGAGATTTTATTTCTCACCATTTCGGCAATACTATCTGGGCGTGACACTTATAATGACATTGTAATATTCGGGGAAATTAAAATTGATTGGTTAAGGAAATACTTTCCTTATGAAAAAGGAATAAGCTCCCATGACACGATCTCAAAGTTATTTCAAGAGATAGATAATGAGGCCTTTAATGACTGCTTTACTGAATGGATATCTAAGTATTCTTTTACCAATAAGGAGAGTGTTATAAGCATCGATGGCAAATGTATCAAAGGTTCGGCTAAACGTAAAAAAGGTGGAGTACACATCGTGTCAGCATTCGCTTCGGAACAGGGTCTTTCTCTTAGTCAGCTTGTCACAGATAAAAAGAGTAATGAAATTACTGCCATTCCTGATTTAATAGATCTTATTTCGATAAAAGACAAGGTTATTACAATAGATGCTATGGGATGTCAAACAAAAATAGCAAAAAAGATTATCCATAAAGAAGGAGATTATGTTCTACAGGTAAAAGGGAATCAAGAAAAGACAGAAGAGGAGTTAAAGATACAATTCAATCCAGATCTAGTTGATGATTCGAATATTACAGAGGATGTTGGTCATGGTCGGATTGAGACTCGTATATGTGAGATAATAACAAACTTTGAGAAGAATTCTACGCTAGAAAAATGGAAAGGTATACAAAGTCTCATTCGTGTTACTTCTTGTGTAATAGATCAGGATAGCGACAAAGAAACAGTTCAGACACGATATTATATTTCATCACTAAATACTAGTGCTAAGGAATTTAATCGTATTATTAGATTGCATTGGGCCATCGAGAACAATCTTCATTGGTGCTTAGATGTAATCTTTAGGGAAGACAATAAACAGCGTAAGAAAGAGAATTCAGCTGCCAACTTTAGTATAATCTATAAAATAGCACTCAACCTAATGCAAATGACTGATGATAGGAAAAGTAAAGAAAAAAAAGGTTCATTTAAAGAGAAAATTACAAGGTCGACATTAGATGACAACTACCGTGAGAAATTATTGAATGCATTCCTCTGTAATAATTAATGCCTGATAATCAAATAGTTTTAAAAGCGTTTTCCCTGTGTTGAGGCACTGTTGTAAGGCCTTGCTTATGTCTTCTTTATTGACCTTCTTTACTTCATAAAATGGTAACATTTAGACGACTGTTTGTAGATTCGGTCAGTCGTCTAAGTGTTAACTACTGTATTGGAATAGATCTACTATTACCAATGGTATCTATCTTTTTTATTTCGTAGTTCTTACTATAGTTCATGATAAACAAGGTGTTGTTCATGAAACCACCGAATTTTGACACTTTGACAAAGTTAGGATCCATCTGATTTAGATTAACTTTGTTATTGTAGATCATTTGGGTATAGTTGCTACCAAATTTTAACATTGCCGATCCAAAATAGAGTGAAATATCATAGCCTTGGAGTGCATAATTATTGGGTTCAACATTAAAATAGCTGCGGTAGCGTTTAATAAATGATAAAGTGGTTGTACTGTTGTAATCAACATGATAAGGAGCAAGATAATGAAGGTTTAGATTGTGTAATACCTCTTCTTTAATACTACGATATTTTGTCCATTCATTAAAACCAATAACAGTGATGTCAAAATCTAGAGAGAGCGCATTTAATTGTCCTAAAGTTTGACTCACGATTGCTTCATTACGTGATGGTAAAAGTATTATGTTGGGTTGATCTTTCTTTAATATGAATCGAAGTCCTTCTAGTCCATATAATCCAAGTTTAAACTCTGTATAGTGAGTGATGCTATCTTGATTAATATGTTCTTTAAATAGAGCCGTCTTTATTGGAGTGATTAGCTCATTGGTTAGTCCTTTATCATTTGTCTTAATTGTAATGATATTTTTATCTGCATAAGTATCGATGACATACTCAGCCGTTTTTGTTGCTTTGAACGAAGCCGATGGGTTTACTTGATATAGATTCTCATAATTTCTAGTCGTTTGAGAATCTGATGATAATGGAGAGATAACTGGGACATGTTTGTTTCCGAGATGCTGCATTAATGCTTGTTGTGTCGTTGGAAAAATAGGACCAATAATAAGGTCTAAATTACTAAATAAGCCTTTTGCATAAAGGGAATCAATACTATGGGTCTTTTTCTCTGTATCAAAAAGATATAGTTTAACATTTAACCCCTTTCTGTTAAGTGAATCAATTCCGACCATTACACCTTCATAAAAGGATAAGAATTTTTTAGACCTTGAATATAAACGAGGTGAATTAACATTGACTGAATCATTTTTTGAAGAACTAAACCTCTCCTTATTCAGTTGTAGATTAACTTCTGAATAGATTGGGAGCATTATTCCGATATTAAATATTTCAGCATTTGGGTTGATAATAAAATCTTTCGTTGATAAGAAGCTTATTTTATCAATTAAGTATGATGCTTGTAGTAGAGAGTCATTTATTCCTAATTCGAAGCTGCGAGCTACTTCAGGTTTAGGAATCGTAATTTCATCTCCCTTCATTAATCCTTGGATCTTTAATCTAGGATTTAATTCTTTAAGAATATGTACCGTAACTCCATGTTGATTTGCAATCGTATATAAAGTCTCTTTTCCTTCTACATGGTATTGATAAAAGTTATCATTGTCAAGGATTCGAACAACCTCATTTGTAGTTCTTCTATATGGTAATCTGATGACTACATTCGGAATTAGTTCGTCATTAAGAATAGGGTTAAAATGAAGTATATCACTTTTAGTTACACCATATTTTTGCTCTAACTTCCAGTATGAATCTTTGCTCGATATTCTATAGTGAAAGAATTTATTTTCAATCACTTTGTTTGTTTTATTATCAATTGTTGTTCCAATGATTGTTGGAATCAAGATTGTGTCATTGATACTAAGACTAGATGAAATATTCGGATTTAGATTTTTTATATTCTCAAAAGGGATGTTGTATTTTCGAGAAAGGAAAAAGAGCGTTTCTCCATCTTTAACTATATGTTTCTGATAGTTGGATATGCTTTGTTCTTCATTAATGACATCATTCTTCTCTTTAATTTCAATAGGAATACGAAGAAGATCTCCTTTTTTTATGATGTCATTGCTTTGAAGGCTATTAGCTCTTTCGAGTTCTTTAACAGAAATACCATAGTTTCTTGCAATTGAAAATAGCGTCTCTTTTTTTTCTACTTTATGAAAACGAATAGAGTCATTATCTTGGATGTTGTTGAAGAGGAGATTTTTTTCTTTCTTCTGATTCTTCTTAATGATTGGGATTTTTATATAAGTGTCAGATTTCAATCCTTCTGTAGACAATTTAGGATTGACCTCGTAGAGCTTTGACGCTTTAATACTGTATTTTTTTTGTATTGAGTAAACTGTTTCCAATTTTTTTACTTTGTGAAGGATATATACCTTTTTCCCCACTACGACCTTAGTGTCTTCATTGGATTGTGCCATGAGACCCATGGAAAGAAATAAACAATGAACAAAAACAATGACGAATAAAAATCTGTTTAGCATCATTAAAAGTAAATATGAAAAGAAGTGTTTGTAATGAAATTAATTTTCCCAAAATCGATCTATAGATTATATTATAGTATCGAAGTGAATTACAAATGTAAAAAAAGTTGACCTGAAAATTATGGTTATATAGTATTTATTTGTTGGGGTTCCCTTTTTTTATTAAGCGTTTTTAAAATAAGATACTTCATTAATGTGTATGATAGATAATGTTAAGATGCATTTCTCTTTAAATTATGATGTTCTTGTTAATTTTACATCAAATAATATTGGCTATATTTATTATGCGAATCGAATCTTTTGAGACGAATTAATTATACTACATAAAACATTACTTATGCAACGAAAAAAAAATACTCTTATATGTTGCTTGTCAATAATCATGGCAAGTTCATTATTATTGGGGTGTAGCTCGAAATCTTCCTCCTCAAGTACTGGTGTGCTAGCTAAGGTGTCTACAGATGATTTATATTCTTACATGGATCCTTTTATTGGGACGGGAGGGCATGTTCATACATTCCCAGGAGCAACATATCCTTTTGGAATGATTCAATTGAGCCCTGATGCTGATACCAAGGGTTGGGATTGGTGTGCTGGGTATCATTATTCTGATACAAATTTAAAAGGATTTAGTCATAATCATTTGAGTGGTACTGGTTGGTCTGATCTAGGGGATATTTTACTCATGCCTGGTTCGGGTAAATATTTCTTAGATGCTGGTCCAAAATCGAACCCCGACAAGGGGTGGAGATCACGATTTTCACATAAAGAGGAGTCTGCGTCTCCTGGGTATTATCAAGTCAAACTACTAGATAGTGATGTAAATGTAGAGTTGACCGCCAATAAACGTGTCGGTTTTCATCGATACACTTATTCCAATGATACGAAAGATAAATGGGTAGTAATTGATCCAACGAACAAAATATTTGGAAAGGTATTGGACACAAAGGTTGAAGTTATTGATGATAACACAGTGTCAGGATATTGTCATAGTACGGGATGGGGTGGTGATAGATATATCTATTTTACTGCGTGGTTCTCTGAATCAATCAAAGATGTAATTTTTACAGATGGGAATAAAGAAGTTAATGCCCGTAAAAGTTTCGATGATAAATCATCGAGAGTCATTGTTTTTTTTGATAAAAGTTTAGTTAAACCTTTAGAAGTAAAAGTGGCAATCTCTGGAGTTAGTCAAGAAGGAGCAAATAATAATTTAATACTTGGTGGTGGGCAACTGTCTTTTGATGAAGCAAAAAGTGAAACAGTAAAGAAATGGCATGAGGTTGCAAATATTATTGAGGTGAGTGGTGGTACTGAATCACAAAGAAGAATTTTCTATTCAGGTATTTATCACAATTTTATTGCTCCCAATTTATGGATGGATACAGATGGGTCTTTTGTTGCACAGGGAAAGGTCTTCGAGACTAAAGAGTTTACTAATTATAGTACATTTTCGACATGGGATACTTTTAGAGGTACATTTCCTCTCCTCTCTTTGATTCGCCCTAACGATGTGTCTGATATGGTTAATTCGTTAATTTCAAGATATCGTGACTCAAAAGGACACATCCCTTTATGGGAGTTGTTAGGACATGACAATACATGTATGATTGGAAATCCAGCTATTATCTTTATCTATGATGCTATACAACAAAAAGTTCCTGGTATAGATCCATACGAAGCTCTAGAAGCAATGGTTGATTTAGCAACGCATAATAAAATAAGTAGTTCTGATGGTGATGGCGGTCTTGAGGATTATATGAAATTAGGATACGTTCCTGCAACGATTCCGAAATCTGTCTCAAAAACGTTAGAATATGCTTATGCCGATTGGTGTGTTGCAGAATTGGCTAAGGATTTAGGCGAAACTCTTATAGAGAACGAGTATCGTAAAAGAGCTTTGTCATATAAATCGTTGTTCAATAATAACATGAAACGTTTTTGGCCAAAAGATAGAAAGGGACAATGGATTGAGCCTTTTGAAACAGATAGCTGGAAAAGATTAAATAAATATTGGGTTTCTGGAAATGTATGGGCTTACGACTATTTTGTTCCCCACCAAATGGCTGAATTAATTAAGTTAAAAGGAGGTACAGATGCTTTTGAAAAAGATTTAGATATTTTGTTTACAACTCCTCTGAATATGAAGGGGGAACAACATGTAGATATTTCTGGATTTATTGGAGGATATGCTCATGGTGATGAACCTGGTCACTCTACTGCATATCTTTATGACTATGTAGGTGCCCCTTATAAAACGCAGAAATATGTAAGACAGATTATGTCAGAAATGTATAACGACACTCCCGATGGAATGATAAATAATGAAGATTGTGGTCAAATGTCTGCATGGTATATTTTTAGTGCCATGGGTTTCTACCCTGTTACACCCGGATCTAATCAGTATGTATTAGGATCACCGATATTTGATCATGTGAAGTGGAATTTACCAAATGGGAAACATTTTGAAGTAGTTGCTCATGGACAGTCCGCAGATGCTATATACGTTGATCATGTGAAATTAAATGGTCAGGATTATAATAAACTGTATATAACAACTGATCATATATTATCCGGGTCTAAACTTGAATTCTTTATGAGTGCAGAGCCGAATAAGACTTTTGGTAATGGTGTAAATTCTTGGCCTCAATAAATGTTTTAGGGGGATAAGTTATAACTATTAAAAAGCGACAATAGATATCTATTGTCGCTTTTTAATAGTTATAACTGTCTAGTTCTTTGAATAAGAAGATGGTCTGCAATAACCAGTGCTGCCATAGCTTCAACAATTGGAACTGCTCTTGGTAGAACACATGGATCATGACGTCCTTTTAGTTGGATGGTTACCTCTTCTTTTTGTCTATTGATCGTATTTTGAGTTTTAACTAAAGTTGCAATAGGTTTGAACGCGACTCTAAAATTAATGTCCATTCCATTGGATATGCCACCTTGAATTCCCCCAGAATTATTTGTTCTTGTCTGTATTTCTCCGTCTTTGCTATAGAAAGAATCATTATGAACTGATCCAGGTAGAGATGTCCCTTCAAACCCTGAACCATAATCGAATCCTTTTACAGCATTTATTCCTAGCATTGCTGCACCTAAGTCAGCATGGAGTTTGTTAAATACAGGTTCTCCTAATCCAGCAGGAACTCCTTTTATAATGCCAGTTATGACTCCGCCAAGAGAGTCTTGTTGTTTTTTAGCATTCTCTATTGCTTCAATCATATCTTCTGCAACTTGATTGTCTGGACAGCGTACGATATTGCTTTCAATATTTGATAGGTCTAAAGAGGAGTGGTCTTTGTTTAAGTGTATATCACCGACTTGTGAAACATATGCTGCAATATCAATTTTAAAATGTGAAAGAATAGCTTTTGCTATTGCTCCACCAGCTACTCTTGCAACTGTTTCTCTTGCAGACGACCTGCCTCCCCCTCGATGATCTCTTATTCCATATTTTGCAATATAGGTATAGTCAGCATGAGAAGGTCTAAAGATATTTTTTAAATTATTATAATCTGATGAGTGATGATCTTTGTTTCTAACAATGAAACTTATTGGTGTTCCTGTGCTCATTTCATCATGTACTCCAGAAAGAATCTCTACTGTATCAGATTCATTTCTTTGTGTCGTGATATGAGATTGTCCCGGTTTTCTTCTATCTAATTCTGACTGGATATCATCTAAGGATATTTTTATTCCAGCAGGACAACCATCTAGTATGCCTCCTACTGCTGCTCCATGAGATTCTCCATAAGTTGTTAATCGTAATATATTTCCAATAGTATTCATAAGGCTAATAATTGATTTTTTGAGAACGGTCGATAGTTCTCTTGATTGTAAAGATATAAAACGTTTCTTTTAGGCTTATGTTTTTAAAGTGAAATAGTGTTGATATAACAATGGGGATAGCTAATGCCATCCCCATTGTGAATAATATACAGTTTCTTAGAGTAATTTACTTTCCAAGAAATGTTTTTACTTGGTTATAGACATTCTCACCATTAAATCCAAGCTCTTGATCAAGAACAGTATAAGGTGCTGAGAATCCGAATGAGCTTAATCCCCATACACATCCATTATTTCCTACTAAGCCTTGTAGTGTTACAGGAAGACCAGCTGTAAGTCCAAATTTAGGAAGTGCTGTAGGTAAAACCTCTTCTTGGTATTCAGCAGACTGACTGCGGAAAAGTCCTTCTGAAGGTGCTGAAACAATACGAACAGCAATACCATCAGCACGAAGTTTTTGAGCTCCTTCTACTAATGTGGATACTTCTGATCCAGATGCAAGAAGAATAATTTCTGCATTTTCATCATCTTCAACAATATATGCTCCTTGCGCTGCAGCCTTAGCATCTTCGTAACGAGAATCTTCTGTTGGAAGATCTTGAACATTTTGACGTGAAAATATCATTCCTGTAGGAGTTGATGTATTCTCTAGTGCCAATCTCCAAGCAACAGTTGTTTCCTGTGCATCTGCAGGTCTAAGAACCAACATTGAGTTTTCACCCTTATGATTCTTTAGGTGCTCCATCAAACGAATTTGAGCCTCTTGCTCTACAGGTTGATGCGTTGGCCCATCTTCTCCTACACGGAAAGCATCATGACTCCATACATACTTTACAGGAAGTTCCATCAAAGCTGCCATACGGATTGCTGGCTTCATGTAGTCACTGAATACGAAGAAAGTACCACAAACAGGGATAATACCTCCATGTAGAGCCATACCATTCATAATACAAGCCATTGTAAGTTCACAAACGCCTGCATTAAAGAAGCTACCTGTAAAATCACCTTTCTTGAAAGGATAACTTCCACCTTTTAAGAATCCATCTGTCTTATCCGAATTTGATAAATCAGCTGAAGCTACAATCATGTTGTCAATTTCAGAAGCGAAATATTGAAGAACCGTTGCTGATGCATTACGGGTTGCGCTATTTGCTTTTTGTTCGATCTTATCGAAGTCAAAGTCTATTGCATCCTTACTGAAAAATTTAACTAGTTTATCAGCTAATTCAGGGTTTGCTGCAGTCCATTCAGTTTCAATGCCTTTCTGGCCTTTCATCCATGAACGTAGAGCTTCTGCTCTTTCTGCGTATAGTGCTTTTACATCATCAAATACTTGAAATGGATTTTCTGGATTTCCACCAAGATTCTTGATCGTGTTTTCCATAGAAGCACCTGCTGCACTCAATGGTTGACCATGTGTAGACACTTTGCGCTCAAATGATTCTCCTTCAGCACTTAAAGCTCCTTTACCCATCACTGTTTTACCAATAATAAGTGTAGGTCTTGATGTCTCATTATTTGCATCAATAAGTGCTTGACGAATAGCATCTGCATCATTACCATCAATGGTAATTGTTTTCCATCCCCAAGACTCATACTTCATTGCAGTATTTTCAGATGTAACTGCGTCTGTAGTCGTTGACAGCTGAATATCATTTGAATCATAAAACATGATCAAATTGCTCAATCCTAGAGTTCCTGCAATACGACCTGAACCTTGAGAGATTTCTTCTTGAACTCCACCATCTGAAATGAATGCATACGTTTTGTGTGACATCCATTCTCCAAATCGAGCCACAAGGAATCGCTCGGCAATTGCAGCACCAACAGCCATCGTATGACCTTGTCCTAGTGGTCCTGATGTATTTTCTACTCCGCGTGCAAAATCAACCTCTGGGTGTCCTGGTGTAACTGTTCCCCATTGGCGGAAATTTGCAAGTTCCTCCATACTATAGTTTCCTGCTAGAGCTAAAGTCGAATAGAGCATTGGAGACATATGTCCTGGATCCAAGAAAAATCTATCGCGATGAGGATACAATTTATTGTCTGGGTCATATCTCAAAAATTCACTATAAAGAATGTTGATGAAATCTGCTCCACCCATTGCTCCACCTGGATGACCTGATTTTGCCTTCTCAACCATAGCGGCTGAAAGGATTCGAATATTATCCGCTGCTTTATCTACTACCTTGTTGTTCATTGTAACTAGATTGATATAAAAGTATGCACTAAATTTTAAAGCCCAAATATAGGAAAAAAATAGCAGTATTTAGTCCAACTGTTTCAATCTTTCCCTGCTAATCGTCTTGTTTTAAAGAAAACAGTCAAACTAGTTTAGAATAATTTTAATCTTATGTTAGAGCTGTGTTTGTGGATTGTTGTCATTTAATATGAAGGTTTTGTGTAAAATCAAGAGGAGGTACATGTAACTGTATCTCCTCTTGGTAGCAATTATATCAATGGTCTAAAATGCGAAGGCAAAACCTGTTTTAATAGACCAATATTCTTGTGAAGCCATATTATTATTCTCGATGGTGTAATTATATCTTGCACTACCATTAAAAAATAGATGACTATTTAATTTAAGCATTATACCTATTTCTGGAGCGATTCCAAATTGCCAATTATCTGCTTGGAAATCTACGCCACCCAGTGTTTTCTCGTAACTTGTATATACCCCTCCAGCTCCAATACCAATGTATGGCACTAGTTTTGACGTTGATGGATTCTTTAAGTAGTAATGAAACGTTCCCATTAAAGATGACGTATAGACCCAATTGTATGCATTTCCTGTTAAAACGATGTCTTTATATTCCATTGTTTCTTTTCCTTTCGCATCATAGAAGTTTTGAAAATCACCACTGAAACCTACTGATAATTTGTTGCTAACAAATGTGCGATATTCAATAGAGGTACCTCTAAAGCTATTGGTTTGTGTGAAATCTTGAATCTCACCAGTTGCGAATCCCATATTATAGTTTACAATAAATAAACTATTGATAGATGGTTCTGTAAGTCTCGCAGGTGTTGTATTTGCATAGGTTCGTTGAGCTTGAAGAGCTGTCGTGGATATTGCAAGTACAAGTAGTGTAATATATAATTTAATGTTCATGACGTTCTAGTTTTATTATTTACCTAAATAAGTAGATTGGTCAAATGCTTGAGGAATATTTTTTTCAATTCTAGACTGTATGTAGCTGTCAGAACCTTGTAATAGTCCACTGATATTTGCTTCCCAAACAATCGGGAGTTTCTTGTTTTTAGTATCTGCATTTTCCATATCTATCATTTGTATGATGACACTTCCAATTTTATAAGCATAGTAGCTGTTGTAATATGGGTACCAAGGAGAATAGCCTGGTCCAAACCATGGGTAATAGCTTCCCCATCCGTACCATCCCCAATAATCGTACCAATCATAAGATATGGCACCTACATATGTTGTTGACATTGCCGAAACAGTAAGCATAAGTTGTGGTGTCGCACCATTAGTTTCATTTGCTTCTAAATAGCCTAATGAATTTAGCTCTTCCTTTATTAGGCTAATTGTTCGATCATCGTATTTATGAGATATAGGATCTTTAATGGAACTTTCAGGTACAATATGTACTATTGTATCAGGGATCTCGTAGTAAGTCGGTTCTGCGAATTTGAATTTAGCATCGTGAGTTGTGACAACTAAATCGTAGTCTTCTACATATTCTGGTCCTTGTTCTTCACAAGAAAAGAGTATTGGGATTAATGTAAATAACAAAGCAGTTCCCCATACATTTTTTAGTCGTTTAATATTACACATCATTGTTTTAAGTTTTAGATTCTATTTAATCTATTTCAATCTCTGTGCCATAAAATATTAGGTTGATGTAATTTAACTAATTTCGACTATTTTAACCACTGATGTAGATGCTTTTTTTAATGAGTATTGGCTTTGTGATCTGATTGATGTTTTGAATTAAATGGAGTTGTGTGTTCGTTTGATTCAAGTGGTGATACAAAAAAAGAGAGGTCAACTTTCTGACCTCTCTCTTAAAAATATGATTATCAACTTGTAGTTTTATGCAAGATGAACCGTTTCAATACTATCTTGCCCAAGCTTAATTGCCTCCAAGTTTATTGGGATTAATTTATGATGTCTTTCAGGAAGAGATTTCTCTAATCCTTTCTTAACATTCTCAGGACGAACAACAGGCTTCACTTTTAAGTAACCTCCAAGAATGATCATGTTAAATGTCTTTGGATTACCCATCTCTGCTGCTTTCTTTGCTCCTTCAATCTTATAGATATTAATATCTGTTCGAGTTGGAGGGTGAATGATTCCATTGGGATCATAAATTAATGTCCCACCTGGTTTAACAGTCTTTTCAAATTTGTCCATAGACTGTTGGTTCAGAATAACAGCGGTGTCGTATTCATGTAGGATAGGAGAGCTGATTCGATCATCACTAAGTATTACTGTAACATTTGCTGTTCCACCTCTCATTTCAGGTCCATAAGAAGGCATCCATGTTACCTCTTGATCTTGCATCACTCCCGAATAAGCAAGGATCTTACCCATTGATAAAACACCTTGCCCCCCGAAACCTGCAATGATTATTTCTTCTGTCATAATATTCAAGCGTTAGAAATGTTGTTAATTACACAAATTATTTACCTACATTAGGTAGATCTTCTGGTTTTACTTTCTCTCCATCTTTTAAAACTCCAAGTGGATAGAATGGGAACATATTATCTCTCATCCAATTGTTTGATGCCTCAGGAGTCATCTTCCATCCAGAGCTACATGTTGAAACAACTTCAACAAAAGAGGTTCCTTGTTTGTTTTTTGTGTTTTCGAAAGCTTTACGAAGAGCTTTCTTTGTCTTTCTAACTGCGGCAGGTGTTTCAACACTTTGACGAGTGACATAACATGCACCAGGCAGTTGCGCTAACATTTCTGTAATTCTTAATGGATATCCGTGAAGGTCAATATTACGGCCATAAGGTGTTGTTGCTGTAACTTGTCCTTGCATTGTCGTTGGAGCCATTTGTCCTCCAGTCATACCATATATACCATTGTTGACAAAGACCATAACCATATTTTCTCCACGGTTAACTGCATGCAGTGTTTCCGCGGTACCAATGGCTGCAAGGTCACCATCTCCTTGGTAGGTGAATACAATTTTCTCAGGATTAAGGCGATTGATTGCAGTTCCTAGTGCAGGAGCACGTCCGTGTGCTGCTTCTTGCCAATCGATATCGATATAGTTGTATGCAAACACTGAACAGCCTACGGGTGCAACACCAATTGTGTCCTCCTGAATTCCCATTTCGTCAATTATCTCTGCGATAATTTTGTGTATTACACCATGGCTACAGCCTGGGCAATAATGCATTGTTTCATTAGTCAGCACAGAACTTTTTTGTGAAACAACGTTTTCTGGTCTAATAATATTTTTTAGTGCTTCTGTAATTTCTGTCATCTTTTATCCTCCGATAACTTTTTGCTCTAATGCAGTGACTACTTCACTTGGAGAAGGAATAATTCCACCCATTCTTCCAAAATGCTCTACAGGCTTTTTACCATTTACAGCCAAACGTACATCCTCAACCATCTGTCCAGCATTCAACTCTACAGTCAAGAATCCTTTAACTTTATCTGCCAATGCAGCAATCTGCTTTGTTGGAAAAGGAAAAAGAGTAATTGGACGTAATAGTCCTACTTTATATCCTTTATCTCTTGCTATTTGCATAGATTTTTGACAAATACGTGCAGATGATCCGAAAGCCACAAAGATATAATCTGCATCTTCACAGTCGATCTCTTCGTAACGTACTTCATTTTCTTGAATCTCTTTATATTTCGCTTGGAATTTAAGATTGTTCTGTTCCATTTGTTCAGAATCAAGCTCCAATGAAGTGACAATATTCTGTTTACGATCTTTTGACTTACCAGTTGTAGCCCATGATCCAGATATCTCTTGGATCTCTTCGTCGGTCCAACGTGGCTTCTGTGGAGCAAGATTAACTTTCTCCATCATTTGTCCAATAGCACCATCAGAAAGGATTAATGCTGGATTGCGATATTTAAATGCAAGCTCAAAACCAAGTTCGACAAAATCGTGCATCTCTTGTACTGAAGAAGGTGCCAAAACAATTAGTTTATAGTCACCATGTCCACCACCTTTAACACATTGAAAATAGTCAGCTTGTGAAGGTTGTATTGTGCCTAAGCCTGGTCCACCTCTTTGTACATTAAGGATAAGACAAGGAAGTTCTGCACCTGCTAAATAAGAAAGACCTTCTGTCATCAAGCTAATACCCGGGCTAGATGACGATGTCATTACTTTTTTTCCAGAGCCCGCACCACCATAAAGCATGTTAATAGATGCAGTTTCACTTTCTGCTTGAAGAACAACCATACCTGTAGTTTCCCATGGACGGCTATTCATTAGGGTTTCCATAACCTCTGATTGAGGGGTAATAGGGTATCCGAAGTATCCATCACAACCACAACGAATGGCTGCTTCAGCAATTACTTCATTTCCCTTCATTAACTTTAGTTCTCCCATTATCTAAATCTTTTTAAGCAGTTTTTACTCGGTACACTGTAATACAACTATCTGGACATACCAACGAACAGTTGGAACATCCTATGCAACTATCTGGATTCTCCATATAGGAGAAATTGTAGCCCTTGCCATTGACGTTGCGGTTTAGGCTTAGTGTTTGTGTCGGACAAGCTACAACACAAAGGTTACACCCTTTGCATTCTTCTCGATCCACCACTACAGCTCCTTTTATTTTAGCCATAACTTACAGGTTTTTTTATTTATTAGTGACAATAAATATGTGAAATACTATTGTCGATATTGTGATTGAAATTTTTCTATTCTTTCTCGCAACATTTCTAGTTGCTCTCTATTTACATGTGAAACACATGCTCTTAATCCCTCTTGGTTACTTCCGGTATTGTTCAGTGTAATAGCACTGACTCCATAGTGAAGAAGAGCTTTTAGTAATGTTGCTCCGTCCATATTCGGGTAAGAAATGGTAAAATAAAACCCATCTCCAATATCTTCACCTAAATCTTTATCATAAACAAGATTGAAACCGTTCTCCAAAAATATGCTTTTCATAACACTTGCACGATGACGATACTCATCTAAATTTTCTAAAAAGTTTATTTTTTTATCATTTACAGCTTTAAACATTGCTGCCATAGCACATTGTGCTGAATGAGAAGTTCCTGATGAAAGAGAATATAGTGCTCTATAAACAATTGCACCACTAAAGTTTGAAATGTTCCACTTTTCTTTAAGTTGTGGATATGATTTCTTCGACAGTTTATCAGAGATCGCAATGAGGCCAATGCGTTCGCCTGCATAAGAAAAGATCTTTGAACTAGAGATAAATAGGATGTAATTGTCAGTGTAATTTGCCACTGTTGGTTGGAATGGACTGTTACCTAGATCTCCGTAATTATGTCGGAAATCCATTCCAAAATATGCCAAATCTTCTAATACAATAACATCATATTTATTCGCAAGAGTTCCAATCGTTCTTAACTCTTCTTCTGTTAAACATATCCATGAAGGGTTATTTGGATTGGAATATATTATTGAATGAATATTTCCTTTTGAAAGATAATCTTCCAGTTTTGCTTTTAGTTTCTCTCCTCGATGCTCGTATACATCAAATGATTCATAACGATGTCCCATAACCATATGCTGTTGCTTTTGAACAGGAAAGCCTGGATCAATAAAAAGAGTAGTGTCTTTTTTTGCATCTATCTGGTTGCATGTTAAAAAAGCCGCATAAGTTCCTTGCATTGCCCCAACTGTAGGAATACAATTTTGTGGGTTAATATTAATGTTAAGGAAGTTTTTAATAAAACGATGACTCTCATTCTTAAAGGCAGCTACTCCTTCAATCGGAGGGTATTGAGATGCAACTCCATCATTAAGAGCATTTATTTGTGCCTGAATACCTTCATTCAATGCAGGAATTCCTGGAATTCCCATTTCCATACGAATAAATGGAACTCCACTTTCGTTTTGAATGTTGTTTGCCAATAAAACAATTTCTCTAATGGAAGCTTGATCTAAACTTTTTAGCTCTAATTTTTGAATATTGCGAGCTACTATATGGTTTTCAATAGGTGTTTGATTCATTGTTGTATTTATCGTCGTATGATGCGGTGAAACACTATTTGGTTATGAAGGGCGTCAACTTTCACAAGAAATAATGTGAGGTAAACATCTTAGGTTTTAAGCAATGTCAAGGTATTTATGCGCATCCTTATAAAAAATGTGTGTAATTGCAATGATTATACACATGTTATAGGAAATAAATTTGATCTAAATATAAGAAATAGTTTTGTCTTATCCTAGATGCTTAACCTTTGAGGTAAATAAAAGACAAATAGTTTAAATTGAAGAATTGATTTAAACTATTTGTCTTTGAGCTGTTTACTTGTTAAATTCTGGTTGTATCAATGAAAGCCAATTTAGAACTCGTCCATTAGTCTTGTCCGATTCAAAATCTTCATCGACTGGTAGGCCTACAAACTGATTTCCATCTGTTGCTTCAGAATGAGAAAATTCATAGTCTTTAACATCCACTCTGCCGATAGTTTTTACTCCTCTATCTTCTAATATTTTAACTAATTTACCTAATCCATCCACAAAATGAGCAGAATAAGTAATGTGATCTCCAAGTCCAAAGCAAGCAATCGTCTGATGTTTTAAGTCTAAGTTAAGGAGTTCTGGAAAAAAATTAGACCAATCATCTTTGCGGAAAGTTTGATCCCATGTATCATCTCCAATGGTTGCTGTACCACAGATTAGATTATCATATGATAACCATTTTTCTGTAGTGATCTCTTTTACTGGGATGAGATCAATTTTATCTTTGCCAAATTTCTCAGTAATCAACTTTGCTACTTTTTCTGTTGATCCTCCAGTAGGACCATAAACTAAAGCGATTTTATTCATAATTAAAATAAAGGTGTTAGTGGTTTTTATAAGGGAGATCGATTCTATCTAGGCATAATTCCTTTTTTATATTCTCCCAATATTGAAAGACTACTCACATTTTTTAATGCTTTGTGAATAGCTTTCTCATACTTATCCTGATCTAAATATTCTAGGTCGACATGAAAAGAATACTCTTCTGGTTTACCTAAAATAGGAATAGACTGAATTTTAGTAAGATTAATTTCATATTCACTGAAGATTTTTAGAACATTTGCCAAGGATCCATGATAATGACCACATTCAAAACATATTGATGTTTTATTATTCTCCAATGTTGTTTTCGATTGTTTTGTTAAAACTAAAAAACGTGTATAATTACGTTTGTTTGTCTCTATACCTTTCTCTTTTATTTCCAACTCATAAAGTTCAGATGTTCTCGTATTTCCGATTGTTGCAACATCTGTTCTTTTACTCTCCATAAGTGCTTTTGCGGCACCTGCAGTATCACTCTTCTCAAGAAGAATTGCCTCTTGTGCATGCTTTTCTATATACTCCATGCATTGTTTTAAAGCAATCGGGTGGGAGTGGATCTCTTTAATTTTTTGTGGATCAGCTCCTTTGTTCATTAATAAATTCATCTCGATGTGAAGATAAACTTCACCAATAATACGAAGATGATATTGTCTCATTAGAGAGTAATTACCAAGTAAACTTCCTGCAATAGAGTTTTCTATAGCCATAACACAGAGATCAACGTGATCTTTGTCAACCATTTCTACCGCTTGTTTGAATGTTTTACATTCAACAATTTCAACCTCTTCGTTTTTAAAATACTTCAATGCAGCATCTTCGTGAAACGACCCCTTTATTCCTTGTATAGAAACTCTCTTCATCGGTCTTCTTTAATCAGTTCTGTTCTCTTTTTTGTTTATTAGAGCTTTTGTCATCACAACTCTTTAAATGAAGTGACCCAAAGGCATAAAAGTAATGTAACCAATTATCGATGCTTTGTATAAATTAATACTGTTAGTATAGTGAAAAATTAATGTTTAAATAACACTGTGACATTTCTTGATCTATCATTTATGCGTGGAAAACAATTAACGGTTTTGTTGTATGAAACAATACTTTTTTTGTTTTACTTGGATTAAACAGTGATGTAATAAGGTTTCTTCGATGGGTTGTCATCGCAATCATATCACAATGATGTTTGTCGATAAAGCTATCTAAGCAAGTGGTGATATCATCCATCTCTTCGGTATAAAACTTTAGATCTATCACATCTTGAAATTCATCTTTAATCTTCATCTCGAAGCGTTGAATCTCATCATCATCATAAGGCGATTTAGACCCTTTGGAAGATGCATGAAGAACTTTTATATTTAGTTTAGGAGTGTGAGGCATAAAAATGTTGATCAATTTATGCAATGCGACAAAGTCTGATTTTTCAAAGCTTGTAACATAAACAACGGATTTCTCTCCTTCTAAATATGCTGAATCTTCAGGTACTGCAACAACTGGAACATGAGCTTTAGATATAATATGAGATGTAACACTTCCGAACCAATAGTCACTGTTACTTCGTCCTTTGTTTCCAACGATGATTAAATTATAATCTGCCTCTTCTACGTAGTCCAATATAGTATCCTCAGCAATACCACCAATAAGATCAGTATGAATTGCTAAATGATTTAAATCATGTTCTGCAATGTAGCCTGTAAGCTGTTTAACAAAACGTTCCATACTCTCTTGTGCATTCTTTTCAATATCTGCTAGTGCTTCATTGACGGAGCTAGAGAATGAGAATGTGTTTTCATAAGTCAAAGGACTTATGATAGGGTTGAAATATGTATGGAATAGGGTTAATTCAGCTCCTTTTTTATTCGCAACATGAAGTGCATATTTTGCTGCGTTGTATGCATTTGTTGAGAAGTCAACGGGAACAAGAATCTTGTCAACTTTATAGTCTAACTTCATTCCATCAGGATTTGGGTTCTCTTTGTCATAGACACTCCCCATTTTCTTTAGAATTTCTTTTGCTTTGTCTAGATCGTCTTCATATACCAATAGTTCAATTCCATTAGGAACATTAGTATGTATAGAGTAGTCAAGACCTTGATGAATAATGCTATTTGCTATACCCATTGAGTCTAACCAACCTTTTGCTAGATAAGCACGATGCAAATAAGTATACCTTGCAACGGCTACTAGTGGAGTTTTATTCTCATCGCTCATGATTATCTTTTTTTATGATTACTCGTTTCTTGTATAAACCATTAATAACTTATTTTGTTCTCGTGATATCCCAATTTAGAACTTATATATTTTCTGGTTGGATGTAAGTGTATTGTAGTCAGAGGTATTCTGTAGTTGTAAAATACGATAGTTCTATTATCGGTAGTAGTTTATTACATCATATTGCTGTGGTCATTGAGTTTCAATTGTCTGAAGATTGAAATAACATTATCCAAACTATACAATATGATTCTATCATTATTATTTGAAGTATTCTGCCTATGATTGTCTACGTTCGTATTGAGTTGATTTATTTTTATTGTCCAATCAGTCTGAGATGATGTCGTTGATTCTTCAAAGAGAATTTGATATGTTTCGTTGATTATTGGTTTTATGCTCTCGCTGTATTGTTGAAGAACTCTATTCTTAATAATAATAGCGTTTTTCAGCATGGTATGATTAAGAAAAATTTGATTAAAAATCATTGCTGTTTCTAATTCTTTTGTTGAAGGTTCTTTTATTAATTCTCTAGAAATATTCATAAGAATGGTATCTAATATCATAGCTCTGTTTCTAGTGCTGTTATTTTGGTCATGTTGTTGGTGGATGATAGAATAAAGTGATTCTTTTAAGAATCTACGATTAATAGATGAGGTCTGTTCAAGAAGTGAGATATAGTCTTTGGATTGCCAACGGTGAAATATGAACCTTACGATTAGGAATGAAATTATTGATCCTAAAACTACGTTCATAATACGGGTTATCATGATGATGTCATTCAACTCAGATAGAAGGCTAAAGCCAGATATTGTGAATATGTTAATGAATATAACGGCAATGTAATATCTTCTTTTCAACCATATAAAGAAGCCGTAACTCGCTGTTGTCATTATAAAAATTTGACCAGCATATGTTGGTGCCATAAATGCTAATGCAGCTCCAGCTAATATGCCGATAATAGATCCTATGATTCTTTCAAAAATTTTCTCTGTCGTTTGATTAATCGTCGGTTGACATACAAAGAAACTTGTTAAAATAACCCAACCACCTTTAGGGAATGAGAATGCATATATTAGTATGCATACAATAAAAAAACACAAACTTAATCTTACTGCATATCTTAGTGACGAGTGGTTTAGTGTGAAGATTGAGAGTAGTTGGTCTTTTAGACTGATCGTGTAATTTCGGTAATTACTTCCATTGAGGTTTGATTGATCTTCCTTCGTGGATTCAGAAAGATTAAATGCTTCAATTATATTTCTAAATTTATGATCCTGTGGCTCTTTCTCTAATATATCGTGATAGGTAATATAGAAGGTTTGGATTATTTCGAATGTTCGTTCTAACTGGAGGTGTGTTGTCTGTTCTAGAATAGAGGTTGCTTGTTCTTTACAAAGATTCGATAAAAGGATATAGAATTGCCCTCTTATAAGTTGATTTTTTGTGTCTTCTGAACGATCCTCTTTTTTTACTTCTATCTGTATATAGCCGAATACTGTTTCAAAAAAGTTTAGTTTATTAATAAGAAATGATTTTTCATATAGATGTCTTTTGCTTTTCTTGATAAGAATATAGCAACGTTGTGATTCATACAGTAACGTTGATTCATATTCATGTAGTTGTTGAGGGTTTGCTTCTATTGACCGAATCGAGCTTCTAATTTCTATATATTTGCTTAGGGCGAAGAATGCTTTGGAGAGATGCTCTTCTGTTTTTCTATATGGATTATAGTACGAAAAAATATATGAGATAGATCCAAAGACAAATGCTCCTATTGCGAAAAGAGTAGGTTGTTCATACCATGTGCTACTGTGTGGCAATCCCAAGAAGGCATAAATTGATATCAGAATTGCTCCTGTTGTAATCCCTTTGAATATTTCATTAACACCACCCAAAAATGCCAATATAAAACTTAATATTACGAATGTCACAGTGAATACTATTGGGTGAGGTGAAACCAGCTCAATAATACTACCTATAATGAAGTAAGCCATCGAGTTTAAAATCGTAAAACGAATGTGATGATTGGTAGCTTCCCCTCCATCAGATATGGCTGTGCATAGAACACCCGTGGTGAGGCTTATCGCAAAAAATGCACTCTTGAACAGTGTTGCAATTGAAATTAGGATTACCATAGATATGGTAACCTTCAAAGCAAAAAACTTTGATGGGTGATACCAAAATGTGTTCTTTATGACCTTAAATAAATGGTTGTTTGTAAAGATCTGTTTCATAATCACATCACCTTTCCTTTTTTGATTGATCAAATTTCATCTTTGGATTATGATTGGGGTTTTATTCTTATCATTTTTAGGAGCATTAGATCGATTTTGGTCGCAAGATAACAGCCAATCAAAAAAATCATAATATCATTAAGCATAATGAGCAATATCTTGATGAAAGGGCTAATGGATGACATTGAATTAGGGGTGATATTGTACATGAGTGGAAACATAACTAGGGTTAACTGTAAAATAGATCTGAGTTTTTTGTTACCCATTGACACATACATGATACAAGAATATATTATTGCAATTAATATATATTGAATTGTATTGGGAGTAGTTTCAATTAATAAGTATTTCCATAAAAAAATGATGATAATCGAAATGATAAGGGACACTAGTACTGCTTTGATCGTGGGAAGTATTTGTGATTTAGTTGCAGTTATTCCAAGGAGTATTGTGAGAATAACACCTGCTCCTGCATGCATCGATTCTGGAGATGTTTTAATCCAAGCTGTGAATAATATATAGCAGATAATAACCCTGAAGAGATATATTATGACTTTGTTGTCAGAATGATTTTGAATGTTAGGCTGTTCAAAGTTTGGCTTAAATATATGATCATATGTGGTAATGATGAGTGCTGTAATAATACTTACACTTGCAACAATCAAAATACGATACATTAAGATTGAAATAAATTCAAGATTAAATCCAATATTTTTAACTCCAACTCCAAATACACCAATAGTCGCTATATATACAAAATATAGATATGAATTTCTGCTGTCTTTAATACATAGAACACCTGCTATGGCTATCGAAAGACAACATAACAGGTAGTACCATCTACTTTCAGTAATATAGGAAAAAATGATAAGAGAAAGTGCTCCAAGTAGGGTTGCAAAGATTCTCCGTATTGCTTTACTTACAGAAAGACCTTTGGATGGCGAGAATATAACAACTATAGTCATGAGCCCCCATTCAGAATGACGAATCTCGAATGTCTCTGTTAAAAAAAGGTATATTAGTATGATTGTTCCAAAAATAATACTAAGTCTCAATTGGTGTGTCATCAGAAATTAAGAAGTTAACACTATGCTGCATAATATAATACAACATAGTGTGGATGAATAAATTAATGTCGTAATTTTTCACTAAAAGCAACATTAAAAGAGGCGAGATCATTAGGATCAAGATGAATATTTACAACATTTAATCCTTTGGGTTTTTTCATTAAATTGAGAACTGTTTTCATCTCATTTTCTGTATATACCTCAAACCCTTTTGCGTTATTCTCATGTGCTCCAAATGCAATTGGCAGAAGATGATAGTTCCATACTTGAATATCATTGTATGATCTGTAAACATCTTTATGAATCGCTCTCTCCGCAGCGTATCCTTTGTTATTAAGTACATAAAGAACAATGTTCTTGTCATGTGCAATAAGAGTTGACATCTCTTGTGCAGTCATTTGGAATCCTCCATCTCCTAGAACTCCAATTACCCTGCGATTTTTTATGTCAGCAAAAGTTGCCCCAACCAGTGTTCCAAATCCAGATCCTAATGAGGCCCAATTTCCATTTCCTTGAATGATCGTATTGGGAGGAAATCCTATTTGTGAGCAGTTGATATAGCCACCGACCTCTCCAAAAAAGACATCCCCTTTATCAAAGTAGTGTGCAAACATCAACATAAGACGATCAATAGTGATTGGATCATCAGTCGGTACGACCTTTTCACAAACGTCATAATAAAATCGTTTCTCTTCCTTAATGAGAGGAAAGTCGTAGATATTATGCTTCTCTTGTTTAACCAACGCAGGAATAATATCTCTAAGGAATACATTTTCATAAGTTTTGTCTCCAATAATGACTTTGCTTTGAAGAAAATCGACACCGTTCTTTATGTTTCCACTAAAAATACCTGTGTCAAATTCATTATTAGTGACTCCTATCTTTAGTGTAAGATCTGATTTTTCAACATGATTAAGACATAGTTCAGTACTCATTGCTCCCATATAAAATCCAACAGAACAATCTAACCTTTCAAATGATCCGTTTTTCCCAACAAAACTTGTTGCAACTGTTGCTCCAATCTCTTCAATAAGTGATAAAACATCTTTCTCAAGATATTCTCTTTGTACTAGGTGTCCTACGAGAGCATTCCTAGTTTTACTTTTTGTAAGCATCACCGAGAGTTGTTTAAGACAAGCAACTAAATTCAGCTTGTTTGACTGTCCTTGCATTAGATTGATGGGATTCCCATCCCACTCTATTTCCTTGGATTGTAAATCATATGGTAATTCAATGTATACAGGTTTTTTATAGCACAATGATGTTCTAATCAAGTCATCTATCATTGTTATCGCATCTTCTGATCTCATTAATCGTTTAGACTTAATTGTTATTTGATCAAACAACCTAAGTGTAGCATCCAAATCTGTTCCTAGTACATGATGATATAATTTATCAGATGGTGTATTGAATACTTCCGTTTTAGGGCTACCTGCGATTACGATTAAAGGAATATCATCAGCGTATGCTCCTGCTACAGCATTTGTAGTGTTGAGTGCTCCTGGTCCATGAGTAACAGCGACTGCGCCAAATCCATTGATCTTCGAGTAACCATCTGCATTGTATGCACCATTTAATTCGTTGGTAACACCAATATGCTTAACACCATGGTCTCCATCAAGTAATACATCAAAGAAGGGGAGGACATAATCTCCTGGGATGCCAAATAGATAGTTTACATTCACCTCTTTAAGTCTTCTAAGGAGAAAGTCAGAAATTGATATTTTCATTATTAAGAGTTTTAGATGTTTTATTACTAACCGATAGTACAACTCTTTTGTTTCATGATTTTCTTTAAGGTTTGATAATATTCTCAAATATGGAAATGTTTGTCATGACAAATAAAAGTTATATATTTGTCATGACAAGTATTTCTGTGTTGTGAATAAAAAACATTTTCGAGTTATGAATAAAGAAACTTTTATTGAGAATTATAGAACAGCTTTTGGTAACTATGAATTGCCAATTGTTTTTTGGTATTCCAAAGAACCTGCTGTTCAATGCAGAAAAAGTAAAGGATGTTACTTAAAAGACCTTGATGAATGTAGACAAGGAGGGCTTTTGAGTTATGGTTTAGATGATATTAGTTGTCCTGGAGGTAAAGTCTATGCTGGGTTCTCAGAGGAACCACCTTTCTTAAGTGGGTTTGTTTCTGGAAAAGAGAAGTTTAAAAGTAGACCTGAGTTGGTTACACGTTTTATTGATGAACTTAATTTGCCAAACTTGTCTACAAAATACTTGAATTTTGCTCCTTTGTCTTACATTGAGGATCTTAAAATGGTTGAAGGACTGGTGTTTTTTGCTACTCCTGATGTGCTTTCTGGTTTAGTTTATTGGGCCCAATTTGATAGTAATAATAATGATGCAGTTAGTGTTCCTTTTGGATCGGGATGTAGCTCGTTATTATCACAAACATTAGTCGAGAATAGTCTCGGAGGTAAACGAACGTTTATTGGACTCTTCGATCCAGCAGCTAGAAGTCATTTTAATGAGAATATATTAACTTTTGCTATTCCGATGTCTCGATTTGAAGAATTGTATCATACTTTTGACCAATGCTGTCTACAAGGCACTCATGCATGGCAAAAAATAAAAGATAGGATAGATGGATAAATTTAATTTAGAGACGTCGATTAATTATAATATTGCTCGAATAGCGATGCTTTTAAAAAGGAAGGTTACACAAATTATTGCAGATTATGATCTTTCTATAACGCCTGACCAATGGGTAATATTATATTATTTATGGGAACATGAAAAAATGACTATTGGCAACTTATCCAAAGTCACGAGAAAAGATTATGCTAACATTACCCGAATCGTTGATAAACTAGTTAATCTCGGTTATGTTAGGAAGGAGAAGTCCACAGAAGATAATCGAATAACTTATGTTGAAGCGCTTTCAAAATCTCACGAAATAAAGAATGCCGTTGAGTCTTGTTGGATTGCATCAACTGAAATAAGTATGAGAGATATAGGAGAGGACGAACAAAATATGATATTAGATCTTCTTAGGAGAATAGAACAAAATATTATTTAGCCTGTCATAGCTGCGAAGTCAGTCATATCTTGCATATGCAGATATTTGTTCGACTATAAATATCTTTCATCTAATTTAAAATATTAACTATGAACAAACTTCGTAATGACTCTAGGTTTATTTCTTTAATACACTGGATTACATTTGTACTATTGATCTTCGTTGCAATTTCTGGAGTGAATATTTTCTTAGATGTTGATCGTATTAGTATAGGTGTTATTATCCATCTTATTATAGGCTCACTGATTTTTTGTTTGACATTTATTCGTGTGCTATCTTTACGTAAGACCCAAATCAAAAGGATAAATAATATTTCACTATTTCATCAGAAAATAATCAATATTGTTCATTTTTTGATATATGCTTTGTTGTTTATTATTCCCATTACTGGGGTGGCAACACTATTGAATCAAGGTCAAATTAGTGAAGTTCCACTGCTTTTTCATCAATTACTTTTTCTTTTACTCTGTATGTTGATTGTAATTCATATTGTTGGTGTAGTGAAACAATTGCTTTCTACAAAAGCATTGTTTGATTGATAAAAGTCAGTTATAGATTTTCGTAAAAAGGTTCAATTGGCTTTTGAAAAGCTTCTTGAACCTTTAATTTTTTTACTTCATTATGTCTAGGTATGATTTTGGAGACATCCCGAAAAAGTTAGTAAAACTACTAGAAAGGTGTTGAATACTACTAAACCCAAAATGGTAAGCTACTTCCGAAATTGTCATTTCCTGAGCAAGAAGCATCTCTCGTACTTTCTGCATTCTAATGGTCGTGTAGTAATTGTAGATAGTTTTACCATAATACTGTTGAAATAATGCTTGTAATTGGTTCTTGTGTATACCAACCTCTTTTGATAATTCTGTAACATTTGGGCGATGTGATAGATCTGATATAATTCGATCACGTATATCGGTTACTTTCTTCTGTTGATAATCAGACACCTTATTGTCAATAGGAATAGGTTCTGTTTCAACCTCATTAAGATAGGTCATGGAAACCAAGAAGAGCTCTTCTAGTTTTAGACGGAAAAGTTTTGTTTGTATTTCTTTATCATAAAGAAATACATGGCCTAGAGAACTAAGAAGATGGATCAAATCTACTTTCGCATCGAAGTAATAGAAAAAGCTTTCTTTCTTTTCAAAGTACTCTTTGGCTTTGGGATTTGTTAAAAGGTTAAATGAATTATGCGAAAAGAATGCTTTGATTGTGTGAAATCGATCTCCCTTTTTGTAATCACCTTTAATATTTATATTCGTTGTACTTGTATAAAAGCCTTGATGACGAAACTTATATAGATTGTCATTATTAAGATTCTGCACCTGAAGACTGTTATTGAAAAATGAAGAGACGTGCGTAAAGTGATCATTCCTCTGATAAGTTATATTAAAGTGGATGTCTTCATGGAATGTGAGGTAGAATAGAATAAAGTAGGTTTGATGAATTTCATGAAAATAGATGATTCCTGAAGCAGAATTAGTATCCACTTGTAAGAAGTTTGGTGTAATCCAATCTCCATCAAAGATCTCACATATTTTATCTTTATGTTCTTGAAAAGAGGTGATATTTATGGCAAAATTCATCATGTTAAATCCTTTTATTGTACCTTGGTGTGTTACTTTACACTTTGTATATAGATCTAAGATATACAAAAACGTAATGAATTAAAAGCTTCAAGGATATGATTGTAATGCATGTTTATGTGATGAATATTAACTTCAGGTTACTTGTTTTATCTCAATCTTACTAGTTTAGATAAATGACTCTCTTGCCTGCCAAACATGACCTAAAGACTGATTGTTTGTTTGAAAATCGATAAAGCTCCTAGTTCAAAGCACTCTGATTCGACTCTCTTTCTACTCTCATTCGACTATTGTTCATATATCCCTCACATATTGGGCACATATTAGTTATGTCTTCTTCACACAATATGTGATGTAGATCTAAACAATATATGACCAATGTACGAATAATAGTAGGAAGAGGGTCGGGACAGAGTCGAGTGAGATCGTATCCATGTCAGAAGTTGATTTGTCAAGTTGTGTTTTAATGATTTGTTATTTCGTATTGGGCATACGATTACATGTTTTTATTTTGATGAGTATATTCTTTTTTTCGTTTGTTGATATGTTTAGAGTCCAATAGAGGCTGTTGTCAAGGTGTTTTTTATTTCCTTTGATTAAGAAGGAGGTATGTGGTTCGAAGATAAAATGTTCTTAATTGATTTTAGGTGTAACAGTAATATTATCAGGTTTATGATTTTTTTACATTTTAATTGTAACAAAATGGGGTATTCGTTTGTCTAATAATTATAGAATGGGTTTTATCGCAAAATACTGGGTTGTGATAGAATCTAATTTTAATTGTACAATTTCTGTTTTCATATTGATTTCGTTAATTAAAGGAGGCATTTATTCTGAAACTTTAAAAAAGTCTCCTGCTTTTTACACCAGAGCTACTCTTTAAATGCGAGAAGCTTTAGCTTCAAGAATGAGTAGTCTTTGGTGTAAATGTTTAAGTTTAACGATACAATTTATCTCGAGAGAAAATTCTTTAGTTCTTTAGCTGTTATAATTAGTTGACTCAGTGGTTGGTTCTCTTCGATATATTCAATGAAATTGTGTTTTAATCCCATCTTCTGATAGTAATATTCCTGTTGTTCTCTGTTTCTTTGTTCTTCAACTGTGACCGTTAACCTTTCACGACTGTTTAGTGCAGGGATTTTTATACAACAAGAGTCATGAACCATCCGATTATTTCCTGCTAAGAATAAGTTTATCCCACATCCGTAAACAATCCCATCTTTAGGAATTACTGTGTTCATATTTAAAACTCTAATCATATTGCCGAGTATAATGCTTTGATTTTGATCAAAGCTACCTGGAATGGTGTCAAGAATAAGTGTTTTTGCTTTGGGGAATTTCTTGATGGCACATTTGAAATCCGAGACTGAATTGTAGTATATGTAACCTTTCGCTGTTAATGTGTCTCTATTTTTGCCTTTGGGTTTAAATGTTAGACCTTGGTTTAAGAGTCTACATGTAACAAATTGACCTGTTTTGGTATGAATGAAGTAGTTTGGAGATTCAGATATGGATATTAGACATATGATAATCGCTCCCCATAGATATAGAATAATTTTTTTATTCATAGTACGTTTTTGATTTTACAGTATTGGTAACTTGAAGGGGAGCGATAATTACATTGGTTTATTACTTATTGTTTGATATTATGATAATTTTAATCGGTTAAATAGTGAAAGTTGAATATGTGAAATAAACATTCTATTTTTCATTTTTATAGTTAATTCTTATTGTGTTACTTTATTTTTTATTCCAATTTCAAAGTCGTGTAACTCTTTTCGTATAAAGATTTGATCTGAGGAGGCGATACCGATGCAAAAATGTTCTTTGGTATATGATAGAGTGAAAATAAGTCCATAGTACTCCTGAAGTGGATAATTAAATGCACCATTACGAATAAGATCCGGATTCTGTAAGAGCTTGTCCGATTTGCCATGGTTACTAATATAACAGTGATGTTTCTTGCTTAATTTAACAAATGGAGAAAGCAGCTCTTTGTCTTTTTTATTCTTTGTCAGAATCGTTGAAAGGAGGTAAGATGCTTTAATATAGTTCGGTGATTTATATTTATGTATCGTTTGGTGAATGGTTTCCATTTTTTTTGAAAGATTCATGTGTTTATCTACTTCTATGGAAATGCTATTCACTGCATTTCCGAAAAGATCAAGTTTTTTGTTTCTTATGTTTTGTGGAATGGAGATAATGCATTGATGTGCCGTTAAATGACCCTTCATTTCTATTAATTGCTCAGAAATAAGAGCTACTAACTTCGTATTGTTCGAGTAATCTTGAGACTCTGCTCCTAGTTTTTCCCTACGGATATAAAAGGAGTGGTAGTTTACTTTTGTAGAAGCCTTTGTATAAATCTTTTCTATAGACTTCTCTTTTTTAGAGAATTTCATGCTACGAATAAGATGTTTTGCAAGGCAGAAAGGAAAATTAACCTTCTTGAGGATTGTTTTGTGGCTAAGAGAGTCTAAGATTTCTGCATCACTCACATCATAAGGTGGTGATTCGACCTGTTTTTCGTCAATAATATTCCATAATTGTTCAGTCAGAGCTAAAGCAGAATGCCCATCATAGTAGATATGATTATGTAAAAAGAGTAATGTGCTTTGACTCTTTGTGGTAATGTGTACTAGAATTAATGGGGCTTCATTAGAGCTTGAAATATATTCATTGACCTGCATAGATAAAAAATGCTGAATACTTTCATCCATACTCTCTTTGGATGGTTTTAATTCATGATAAAATGATGAAAACTTATGATCATTATACATATAATCATCATCTATGATCTTAAGTTTCTTGTTTAGTTTTGGGTAATGACTATATATTTGCTTAAGTGCTTCTTGTAATTTGGATCCATCAAGGTTGTTCTTGTAATGCCAGTATTGATAAAAATACTGATATGAGTCTCTCTTGTTGATTTCAAATTTGATTTTGTCTAGAAAATTGATTTTCATTTTCATTTAGTTTATATTGTTCAATTGATATAAACTAAATATCGTTAAAATATGTTTTATGGAGATGTGTTATTTATCTTAAGTTAACTTATTGGTGTGTTATTGATGATTTATTTCGAATCTCGTTCTATTTGGGTCATAAAAAGAGTATGATATTCTTATAAAGATATAAGGATGAAGTTTAAGTCGAAGTAGAACAAGAAACTTTCGATATGTCAGTTAACTACTTTGTGCTAATAAAAAAGAATCAATGAAAAGATATTATTTCATTGATTCTTTTCAATATAATTTAAAGAGAAGATCGTTCTTTGCTCTAAATTATGGATTTATAGTATCTCTACAATATTAATTACTCGATTCGATTGGTTTATTAATTTACATTTGATTATTTCTTCAACTTGAGGAATTCTGTATAACTTCTCATTTATGTTATGTCGTAATATTTCTCCATTATTTCTAGTTAACTCTATTTTAAGACCATCAGTGTTGTCTTTAAATAAAATATAACCATGTTCTTTTACCCGTTTCGTAATCGTAATTTCATTTTTTGGTTTTAATGGGTATGCTGTTTGGAAATCTCTATCATAAAGACGATTTTCAATATCTATAGCATGATTAAATACCAAATTAAATTTTAAGAGTCTTACAGGCTCGGATTTATTGGTTTTATTTTGAATAACCAATCTTTTAATTGAACGATCTATTTTAAAAGAGCCATTAATAATCCCTGTCTTTAGTACAATTTTTTTGTTGTCTTTATCTGTGACATAACACTCTAATTGATTATACTGCTCTCCAAGATCAAGGTTCAGTTCTTTTATGTTTTCGTTTCTCAAGAAAGAGAGAATGATTTTTTGATTTGGGTTAATAGTAGTAATTTCGAGTTTTTTATTAAAACTAAGACTATTTTGATCCATATTAAATGGCATATTTCTAAATGGACGACTTGAATATATTAATGTAGCGTATGGTTCGTTACGGTTGATAAAAATATCATGAATCTTCACCCAATTACCTTTTCCTTTTGTTGGATTATATTTCGAAACATATCTGATATAACGAGCTTGTAAAGGATGGTCATTTCCAGTAAAGTGAATAATAGGTCCAGAATATTTTTGGTTTGATAGTAACTTCCATGATTTTCCATCGTTTGAGTACTCTAGTACTCCTTCTTTGATATGATCTCTTGAGCTAGATTGATATATATCGATAGAATGTATTGGCGTTGGATTCATTAAGTCAACACCAATATAATCCCCTTCTTTTATAGGCTTTTTAAATGTATAGCTTGTGTTTATGTCTTCATCAAATACATTATTAGAATTAGCTCCAATGGTAGTATAGCCAAATAACTTTGGTTCTTTTACTTCATTGCCTGTTATTTTTGAAATGAATTCTAGCTTTTGTTTTTTATCCGTAGTTTTTAAAAATGGCTGTAGAACACTACTACCTACTTCAACACCACGACCAAGGTTTTCCGTTTGACTTATTGAGGCTATTCGATCTTTTATTTTTGATGTCGTAAGCAAAAGTTGCCAAGCCTGTTTTAGATTTCCGTCGTTTAGATATTTTTGTTGATCTAGTAAGTTTATTCCAAGGTAACCAGCCCATTTAAACTGATGTAACCAAGGTGTAATTTCACGTTTTAGATCAGTATCATCTAGTCGAAGTAAAATATTCTCCGCTGATATAATCATTTGTTGAAATTGCTCTCTCAATGCTTCTAAGTTATGACTATCTATTAGTTTTTTAAATTCTATGGATTCTTTTCCAGTTTTCCATCCCCAAGATGCGTTCGCATCAACATTAAAGTCTGCGAAAAACTTGTATTCGTCAGCTACTTCGGGTAATAAGGTTTCAATCGATCTATTCCATGATTTAATGGGATCGAACGCTTTTACATTCCATGCATATTCAGATGCACTGAATAACGATATTTCTGATGCCGTTGCATATTCCATTGGATTCGCAACAAAACCATTCATACCATTTGCACCTTTACTGGTTAATCCATAGCATGGGCCGAGAAGAAGATTGTGCGTACAGTAATCACTTACAGGATAGTTCCACCATATATAAGCATTACGATTAATTCTTTTTCGTACCCAATCAAGTGTCGATTTAGTAATATGTCCAACCACTGCATCTCCTGTCCACATTACCTGAACCGATTCATTCATGTCATCTCCTAAGATACTTAGATATCCTGTATCGCTAGGATCAGCCCACTGTTTTGTATATTCTGTAGGACACATAATTAGAGGTGTGAGATCGGCATGTTTTGAGTAGAATTTATCAATAAGATGGTTCAAAAGGGATGCCTGGTTTTTAGGATCGGTACCAATTCCTGAGATGTCATCAAAGAAGACTGCAAAACCTCTGACTCCAAGTTTATACATACTTTCGAATTTGTCAACCAATGCTTGTTGGTCTTTATTATCCCATTGAATATCTTTTCCTGGGTGAATTGCCCAGACAAAATCAACGTGATTCTTTACGGCAATGGCAGTAAGTTTTTTAATTTCATTGGCCTGTTTTTCTGGATAAGGTTTTCTCCAGTTTGGTGAACTGTGATATGGGTCGTCTTTGGGGCCATAGATGTAAGTATTTAGACGGTGTTTTCCATAGAACTCTAATTGTCTTTTTCTGTCTTCAAAGCTCCATGGTGTTCCATAGAAACCTTCGACCACTCCTCTGTGTTTAACATCAGGAAAATCAATAATCTCTATATTATTGCACTCCTGCTTTAAAAGTTGCTTAAGAGTTTGTAATCCATAGTGTACTCCTCTGTCATCAAAACCAATAAGACAAAGTTTGTTTGAGGTCATCTGTATTTTATATGCTCCAGATTTCTTAGGAACTTCCTTGCCATACTTCTTAAAGTGTTTTGATGAACTGAGTCCTATAATTATTTTAAGATCTGCTCTAGGGTTACTATTAGGAAATATAAGTTTAATTGAATTGGAGTGTTCTATAGATAATTTTGGATCACTCTTTATTTGGTATGAGCGATCAAAATCAAATTTCTTTCCATCCTTAATGTTTAGCTGTGTTATTTGTTGAGGAGTTGGAAAAATAGATGGTATATTCTGTGCGAAACTGGTGAAGTTTAGCAGCAATATCCATAGTAAAAGAGTTCTTCTTGTCTTCATAATAATCACTTTTTCTATTAGTTGTATGTAATTTTCAGTGTTTTGCTTATGAAAGTACAAAAAGATTCCAAGATAGTTTGTGCGAAATTCTGGTTAGGTAATAATTTAGGTTTTTTTTATAGAATAATTTCCGTAGCAGAACTGCTTGTTTTTACTCATTGGAGATCTCAAATTTATAGGATGATCATAGTTGTTTGAATTAATCATTCTGAGTTCCATGAATAATTGAAGTTGTGCTATTAATCCAAGAGTTTATCTCAATATTTTGAATATAAGCGTTGTTCTGTTGTATCATAACTTGGAAGATATAATTAGTATTGCTTGTCAAATCAATAGGAGGAATAGGAATTTTAAATATATCTCCATTTTGATAGCTTATTGTAAGGGTACCATGTGTATACCTATTCATTGGTGGAACAAGAGCAGAAAAAGAGGTTCTATTATTTTTATTGAGGTTAATTTTGTCTTTTGTATTATTGTCGATGTATAGTTTGAAAGATGTAGATACATTGGATATTGAAACTGATTGGACCTTAGAGTTGGTCAATGATTTTTTTATATCTACAGTGACTTTATTTAAGAGTGGTTTAAAATATAATGGTATTGGAAGCTTATTGTTCCTTTTGTCAAAATCTTCAACTTTTGCATACAATACATTCTCTTGAGGCATAATATTTTGATTTAATAAGATAGAAAATGCCAATAGAGAATCATTAATTAATTTGTTTATCGGTTAGTATTCCAGTATGGTGAATATGCATATATTGTAATTATTGGTCTATGTTCTGGCCAATATGTTTTTTCTCAGGCATAAATAAGTGATGCCTATCTGAAATGTATTTTTGATTTTTTTGAAATAAAACATTGATGGATCCTGTAAGCATTCTTCCATTGTTGGAGTAGACTCCTATTGCTGTTCCTTCATTAAAAAAAACTCCAGAATTAGAGTTTATGTGATTGTCTTCGATATGAGTGGATATGTACAATGGTTCCTTTATCGTTGTGTAATCAGTATTAACAAGAAGACAAAATGATAATATTTGTTAGGATTAAAGAGATCTTTATCATCATGGTTCTGTGTTGTTTCTATTAAAGAGGGAGTCTAAGAACAGAATTATGTTCTTAGACTCTTGTAATGGTTAATTTGTAGATGTTGCATTGACATCTTGAGAATCTTCTGACCACCAATATCCAACAGTAACGGGTGAAACTGAAATAACTTTTTTATCCAAGAAAACATTATATTTATAACTGTAACCACCTTGAAAGGTAGTAGATGGAAGTGATGCAATAAAACTATTGCCATCATTACGATATACAGCTATTTCAACATCTGTAGCTTCATCAATCGGAGGGATGATTGATGTGAAATTTTGTCCGGCATCAAAGAGATCCAATCGAATATTAACTTTGGGTTGTGATGGTATTGTTAGATCTCCAGAAGCTAAATTTAGCTCCACATTTTTGTAAACATTATTGATTACAACACTGTCGATTTGATTTGTAATGAGTGTCTCTGTTCCACTAAATAGTTGTACTGCTACCCTGCATAGCTTGTGTTCAAATGAAAGAGGAATATCAGCTCCAGATGTTACACCTAATGATTTTGCATATACTAAATCATAATCAAAAGCAGAATTCCCTATGTTTTGGTTTAAAGCCACAGAAAAGCTTAACGTTGTTGTTCCAGCATCTACTCCTCCTTCTTTATATGGATGATAGGCAAAGAAATTTAAAGAACTGATGTTCGTTGGCCAATAAACCGGAGTCTCTCCTTCAGATAGTGAAATATTATCACTTGCATCAGAGGTGTAACTGATATTCTCGAAATAATTTCCTGAGGCAGCTAAGGTTGCTGTAGATGAATAGATGCCTATTTTGTCATCGTTGTTGAAACTAATACCATAAAATGCTGTTTTACGTTTCGTTACATCGATTGATTCTAGTGATTTAATAGATGTTGTAAACGTGACTTGCTTTTTATCCATTAGATTGTTACTGTCATGATTCACATCATTACTACATGATGTGAATAGAATTATCATGAATCCTATGGTGAATATTTGAATGGTGATAGTTGTTTTCATAATATCTAAGTGTTGAGGGTTTTATATTGCTTCTTAACACATTATTCGAATGAATGTTTTTGTTAATTGTTATCGCTATTAATTTCTTTGGTCATCCTCGAGTGTTATCTGGTTGGTGATATTAGAAAAATACTTAGATAGACATGATTCTTGTGAATATCTTAGAGTCGAAAAATGTATTTGAAGATGTTTTAGAGTTTAATAATATGATTTATACCGTTTTTGTGCTCTATTAATGACTGTATTGTAACTATTATTAATTGAATCATATCATTGAAAGAAATAATGATTGAATAGTGAAAAAATGACATTGTATATTTTTTCAAGCTAGAGTTGTGATAATATTAGACTTTGTCATATTATTATCGATATTAAGTGTTTTATTATTAGGTTGTTGTTGTTTTTGTGTCATGTTTTTTTGTTGTGTTTATTCCTTAAGGACAGTGATACAATAGTTGCAAATAATGATAGAGAATATATCATAAATGGAGATGGAGAGTGATTGATTGTTTATGGTGTTCAAATGGTTACTCCATTGTTACGAATTGTGATGTTCGTTTTATAAGCTAACCTCTAATAGCTATATTTTAGCAATCATCAATGTTGTGGTGACGTCGCCTAATTATTTATACATTGAATTTCACACTCTCAATTTTTTTTAATGGATTTATTTAATAATGTACAGCGAAAATTACTTTTAGGTATGGCTTCTGTTGGGATTCTTGCTCCAACTACAGTGGTAGCCTCTGAAAGAGATGATTCGAAAACGAATTTCGTCGTTATTATGTGTGACGATGTGAGTTTCGATATGTTTGGGTGTTATGGCAACGCAAAAACGCATACTCCCAATATTGATAAATTAGCCTCTGAAGGAGTCGTGTTTAGTACTGCATGGAATTCAGCCATATGTAGCCCTGCGAGAGCGGAGATCTTGACTGGATGTTATGGTACAACAACAGGTTCTTATTATAATGCTTTTGCAATACCAGAAGGGAATAACCGGAAAAATACAAATAAGATTTTTCATAATCACCCAACTTTTTCTAAGATACTACAGGACCAAGGGTATAAGACAGCAGTCGCAGGTAAATGGCATATCGGTGGTGCGGAACATCAAGATGAAGCATGTGCTGGTTTTGATACTTACTGTATGTGGGAAGGAGTTCAAACTTATAAAGAGATTACAAATAAGACATGGAGTGGCGGAACAGAAACTCCAGCTATGGTCACCAATTCAAAAAGTGTAAAATCAGCACGTTATTGGCATCCATGTATTATCCAAGACCATAAAGAGGTTGAGACAAATTCTACTGATTTTGGCCCCGATATTTTCTGTAAATTTATTTGTGATTTTATTGATACTTCCTCAAAGAGTAGCTCCCCGTTTTTAGCATATTATCCAATGACATTGCCTCATGGTCCCTATGTCGAAACACCTCTGAGAACGAAGAGTGGAAGTAATCATCCTAACAAAGGTTCAAAGATGCCTAATGATCAGAGATTTGAGGAGATGATTGATTATATTGATATTCTTGTTGGTCGTATTTATGAAACTCTTGAGAGAAATAATCAAATTGATAATACAGTAATCATCTTTACTGCGGACAATGGAACTGCAGTAACTGCAAAATCGAGGGGAGTTGAACGTGCCGTTCATGTGCCGTATATTGTTTGTGGTAAGGGGATCAAGAAAAGAGGTATGACACATGAAATATGTGATGCAACTGATATTCTTCCAACCATCATTGGTTTATCAGAAAATGATTACCCTAAAAACTTTTCCTGTGATGGTGTTGATATGACCCCTTTCTTAACTGGACAGAGTGATACACATAAGGATGTGATTATGGCATGCTCTGCTTCAACACAAATGCTTCGAACTAGAGATCACCTTTTGGAAGTTGTTGATCCAATATTGGGGGTGCCCAATGGTCGTTATTATTATTGTGGACAACATAATAATGGCAAAGGTTATGAGAGAGCGGAAGATAGAAAGGGCTCTCAAAAGACACTTCAGATGTTTAAAGATCTATTACAGAATAAATATGTTGGACTCAAGAAGAATCATCCTTATTTAAAAACAAAAAGAGGAGATCGCTTTATGCGTCAATATGTTAAACCAAAGTCTGTTAAGAAGCATTTGTATAATCATAGAGATTACCAATTTTATGATGAAAGTATTGTATTTGAAGAGTCCACAAAGTGGACACCTACTACGGTAGTAAATTAATTATAGATGCGTGCAGCTTGTTTACCGATAAGCTGCACGTTTAATTTTAATAATTTTTGTATGCTTAAATTTTCAAAAAAGAGGATTTGTAGATTGCTTATACTATGTATGATGCAGTCTTTTTTCATTGGTTGTAAAGAAAAACCAAAGCCTAAGAGTAATAAACCTATTCAGAATGTTACTGCAATTAAAGAGTGGCAGAAAATGAAATTTGGGCTATTTATTCATTGGGGAATATATTCTGTCCCAGCAGGGGTGTGGAAAGGAAAACAGATAGAGAAATTAGGAGAACAGATTCAACGTCATGCTCATATTCCAAATGATGAATATGAGATGTTGGCAAAGCTATTTAATCCGACGCAATTTGATCCTGATGCAATTGTAAAGATGGCAAAAGATGCAGGAATGAAATATGTGGTCTTAACTGCAAAGCATCACGATGGTTTTTGTATGTTCGAAAGTGAGCATACTACTTATGATATTGTGGATGCCTCTCCATATAAAAAAGATATTCTTAAGCAGTTAGCTGAAGCATGTAAAAAATATGATATGAAATTAGGTGTTTATTACTCGACTCCTGATTGGCATTTTAATGGACCAAATCCTGAGGTCAATCCTCATGATAAGAAGATCTCTGTTTTTAGTAAGGTCTCCAAAGAAAATGAGGATTATCAAGTTGCTCAATTGAAAGAGATTCTGTCTAATTATGGTGATATTTGTGAGTTGTTTTTTGACATGGGAGAACCAACAAAGGAGCAAAGTGTTCGTTTCGCAAATACTGTACATAATTTACAACCTCACTGTATGATTAATGGGCGAGTAATGAATAATCAAGGTGATTTTATCACTATGCCTGATAATCATGTGCCTGATATCCCTGTCGATACTCTAGCATGGGAAACACCTGGTACATTCTATCACACTTGGGGTTACAAATCTTGGGTAAAAGGAGATACACTTCCTGTGCAAATAAAGACACAGGTTCGGAAACTAGTTCAGGTTGCAGCTAGAGGAGGAAACTTTTTGTTAAATATTGGACCTAAATCTGATGGAACTGTTTTGCAGTATGAAAAAGATGTATTAAAAGGTATTGGTTCTTGGATGAAGAATCATAAAGAGGGAATTTGGGGCGTAGAGACCAATCCATTTAAGAAATTATCATGGGGAGAGTGTACTGTGAAAGGCAACGATCTTTATTTCTTTGTGTATAATTGGCCTGAGTCTGATCAGTTAAGAATTCCAGGATTAAGTAGCCCTGTTGTCTCAATAAACTCGATGAATGAACCAACAAAGAAAGTTGCATTTCATAAAGAAGGAAATGATATTATTGTTGACTTGTCGAATATGAATGAAGATGAATATCTTACAGGTATAAAAGTCCATTTGTCTAATGCTCTCGTTATTAAAGATCCGATCGTTGAGCCACTGGATAATAATGTAATTTTACTTGAAGGGAGTGATGCTATCTGTTATGGTAAATATGGAAAAGAGAGTTATCGATCTATATTAAAAGATTTTTCAAGGAGTTGGGATATTGATGTAAAGAAACCTGGTTCTTATCGAATTGAGATCACTTATAAGATGAAGTTTCAAAATAAGAAATTTTTGTTTGCTGTTGGTGAAGAGAAATATCCTTTTATGCTTTTTGGTAGTGGGAAAGGTAAAGCAAAGCTTGATATGATTGATGGAAATGAAGAGGTCAAATCTAAGAGTAAAGGGCATAAACAAAGTAAAGGGTTTAAAACCCAGAGTATTGGAACGATAAAACTTAGAGCAAAAGGTCGTAATACTTTATATTTGAATCAAGGGGAAGATTTTCCTTTTGTGACAACTATTGTGGAATTCAAGAAACAGAATCCAAAATATAAAACAATGAATATTGATATAAAGACGATCAAATTGATACCCGTTGATGCATAATTATTATATGCCTTGTGTCAGAAATATTTAATTGATTTGATGATTGGTAAATGAGTCGTTCTAATACATTTAGAGCGACTTTTTTAAATATATAGGGGTTGCTCAGAGAGTGTATATTGTTTATTATCAAATAAATACGGGTTTTATAGTAGCTTTTAGTAATCATTTTTTATCTTCAATGAATCAAAAAGCTTGCAGATTATGATCCGATATATTAGTACACAACAGTCCCTATTTGAAGGTTTTAAACATCCATTTGATCAAGAACTCGATGAAAAGAATCGATGGGTTATTTTGGCAAATGCTATACCATGGGACACCTTTGCATCTTATTATTACAGTGTAATGAGTCGAGACCACGGAGCTCCCTGTAAAGATGCACGTATAGTTCTAGGAGCATTAATCATAAAACATGAGCAGAATTTATCCGATAGAGACACCCTTAAAATGATCCAAGAGAATATCTATCTGCAATATTTTGTTGGATTACCTTCCTTCAGTAAACACCCCGTTTTTAGTGCAGCGTTATTTGTGGATATCCGGAAAAGAGTAGGAAAAGATATATTAGAGAGAATGATTCAAGCGATGATTATATCAGACGAATCCTTTGTAAAAAAAGGACAACTAAAAGTGACAAATGTAACGGAACTAGATTATGAAGAAGAGACCAATCATGGAGACTTAAAGATTGATGCATCTGTGGCAGATGCAGATATCCGTTTTCCTTTGGATCTTAATTTATTGAATAAGACAAGAGAAGAAAGTGAGAGGATGATTGATTCATTATGGAGTAAATCTGGGAAGGGATCTATTAAACCACGGACTTATCGTAGAAAGGCAAGAAAAGACTACCTTGCATTTGCCATGAATAAAAAAGGTCGCAATAATAAGAATGGATGTAAGAAACAATTACGTTACTTGCGTCGTAATATTACTACCGTTAGCATTCTATTTCAGGAGTTTAATTCAGAAAGTCCTTTTATGAAGAGACTTGTAGATAAATACTTTTTCATCAAAGAGATTTATGAACAACAGTTTAAAATCGCTGAAGGCAAAAAAGTAAAAGATCGTATTGTAAGCTTTCACATGCCTTTTGTTCGACCTATTGTGAGAGGCAAACTGGCTCGTAAAACTGAATTCGGTGCAAAGATTAATGTAAGCATCTCTAATGGTTTTGCACAGATCGATCAATTAAAATGGAATGCTTATAATGAAGGTGTATATTTAAAAGAACAGGTGGAAGCCTACTATACCTTACATGGTTATTATCCAGCAAGAATTTATGCAGATAAGATCTATCTAAACAGAGAAAACAGAGGCTATTTGAAGGATTTAAATATACAGATTATAGGAAAACCGTTGGGAAGAAAGGCTCAAAGTAAAGAAGGAAAAGAGAGGAGTAAAATACTCCAAAAAGAGATGGGAAAGAGGAATGAAGTTGAAGGTTTCTTTGAAACATGTAAGAGAAAATATGGTTTAAACAATATAAAAGCACGAAGACAAGATACAAGTGAAAGCTGGATTGCTTCAATATGTCTTGTGTATAATTTAATGAAACTTCAAAGAAAACTTATACAGAAGTTTTCTTGTGCCTATCTGAAATTAAACTGCATTTTAGTGATCCTAAGGGACTTTCTTTCTGAAAATATAGATTACCATCAGTGGAGTAGAAATAGAGGCGCTGAGCCAATTTTATTTTTCTGAAACTTTCTGAGCAACCCCTATCTAAGCAATGGATTATAATAGTGACGTGCGTCTAAAATGTACAATGCATCTTGGATCTCTATAGGTTTCCTTCGTAGTTTGTTGATACTTCAAGGATACTTTGTTGATACTTGGTTCATCTAAAATGTTAAATAGATGAATGTTCTATGGCGATAAGATTGTAAAATTATTTTTTATTTTACCGTCAATTTATTAGAGAATATACATTTATATTCTATTCTCTAAGGTTGTTTGGGAGCGAGATCTCCAAATAACCTAGTTCAATTGATACTTTAATTCAAATAAGTGCTTCTTTCTTTGATTACAATATATGTGTCACCAAGTACTACTCATTGGCAAAAGATTAAAATTAGGTGTTTTTTATGTAAATGGTAATTGTCTGTTATGGTAGTCCTTTTTTTCATGTTATCTTTGTTTAGACTAAAAACAATGTATAATGATTTCGACAACATCACTCTCTATAATATTTTTATCGGTATATACCATTCTAATTATTTCTGTAGGTTTATATAATCGAAAAAGTGAAAATAGTGAGGACTATTTTCTTGCTTCGAGAAGGTTACCTTCATGGCTTCTGGCGATTACTTTTATTGCATCATGGTGGGGTGGTGGTTCAGCCATAGATCTGGTTGATCATGCCTTTAGGAATGGAATTAACTCATTCTGGATCTATGGTGTTCCTGTATTATTATCAACTTTTTTGATGTTTCTTTTCGCGAAGGCAATAAGGAAGGTTGGGACTGTCTCACAACCTCAATTGATGGAGCAAAGATATAATCGTTGGGCTGGACTATTACTTACTGTTTTTATTATTGTTTTTATGGTTTTGACAGCTTCTGTTCAGGCTATCGTGATTGGGAAATTCTTTCATTCATTTTTTGGAATAAGTTATAATTCAGGGATTTTAATTGGAACAGGTATTGTTCTGAGCTACTCTTTTTTTGGTGGGTTTAAGGGAGTTGTACTGACTGATTTTATTCAATTTGTATTTTTCCTTTTTACTGCGATCTATTTATTCTATGTTGCATATGATACGTCGGGAGGACTAGAGAATGTCTCACGTTTAGCAGAAAAAAAAGGTCAAATAGGATATACCTCTTTGTTTCATAATGTTTCAGATCAATTAGCTTACGTGATTACTTTTGGGGCATCTTGGATGATTCAAGCAAATATATGGCAAAGAATTTCTGCAGCAAAAAATGCTACTTCAGCAAAGAAGATGATGTTGATTAGTTTTTTTGCATTTATACCACTTTACTTGATGGTGACCTTTACAGGCATGTTTAGTCTAGTGTCTTACTCATCTATTCCAACTGGTGGTATTGTTCCAGATATGGTTCGTAATATTAGTAATCCATTGTTAAGTTCTATTATATTTGTTGGACTTTGTTCTGCGATAATGTCGACAATGGACTCCTTGCTTAATACAGGTGCGATGTCATTAACAATAGATGTATTTAAACGATATATTTCACCTTCGGTATCTCCACAAAAGAATGTGATGGTCGGAAGAGTATCAACTCTTATTATGGGAGGTTTGGCAGCTTTGATAGCCATGAGGGTTGATTCTGTATTAAAGATCTCTTGGATTGGATCAGATTTTCTCACTACAGGTGCTTTTATTCCTTTAGTGTTAGGGTTTATTTGGAAAAGAGGAAGTGCTACTGGTGCAATCTTGTCGATGTTGTTTGGGCTATTGTTCTCTTCATATAATCTTCTAGTAGCTATGGGGCTATCTCTTCCTGTGTGCTGGGAAATAGCATCTTCGACACAGGCTATTGTTGGAGTTCTTATAAGCTTATTGATCTTTATCTCGACAAGTTTACTCTTTCCTGACAAGAATGATAAAGCAGATCTGTTTGTAAACAAAGCAGGGATGACAGTTATTGGTAAATCAATAGAGTTAAAGTAGTTAACTTTCATCGAGTCTGTTGTTTATGTGTATCTAGATAATAATGGGTTGTTCTTAGCTAAGTGCAACCCATTATTATTTTGGTGTGTTACAGTATACTCTAGAAGTCCATTCCACTTTTATAATATGTGCTTTCTGCAATATCGAATAAGTTTCCAGAGAATCTTAATCTTGTGCCACGAGTGATTGCTTCGACAGTTGCATCAGCATAATTACCTCCTGTTGTTAGGTTTACAGTAATGTCTACAGTTAAGGCATTTCCGATAACAGACATTCTAAGTGTAACGTTTCCATGTTTGTCTGTATTTAACTCTTTCTTTGTTTGTCTCCCTTTTAAAGTTATCCCACCGATACCATTAGGCCCTCCTACAAAATTGGTGAAAGCTAGCTGTACATATACATCTTCTCCTTGTACTGTAACAAAGTTTGTATTTGATGTTACCTGAAGTGATTGACCTCGTTTGTTATAAACAGTGTTTGCTTCGAGAACCCACCTGTCATTTTTTAATGCATTAGATGCTTTGTCAAACTGAAGTTTCTCACTCTCTTCTCTCTGTTTTTTCTTTAGAGCTTTTTTCTCTTTTCTAGTCATTTCTTTCTCGGGTTCTTGTGCTTGTAGCATGGAAATGGAGAAGAATAATGAACATAATAGTGTGATGGCTATAACTTGAAATCTACCTTTCATAGTGTGTGATTTAAAAAATGCATAATATTCTATAAAACAAGATTTAGGCTAATAATGTTCATAGTCAATTGTTTAACTGTTACACAAAGTCTGTGCCATGAACTAAATTCAAAAAAAAGATTGATTTTCATTAACAAATGGATGTGTCGTTTGTTTTTCTATTGATAACAGTTAACAGTATTTTGTGTTAGTTAACCTAAAATAGGTTTGTTAATATGAAATATTTTGTTTTTGATGTTCAATCTAAATCTTCAATTTATGAAAAAGATCTTTATCGTAGCAAGTCTATTTATGATGATCAGTTTTTCTCTTCGAGGTCAAACTAAAATCATAACCGGAGTTGTTTCGGATGCAGCGAATGGGCAAACCGTTCCAGGCGTTTCTGTTACAGTTCCTAATTCTTCAGTTGGTACCGTAACAAATATTGATGGATTCTATTCGTTAAAAATTCCTATTGGAACTAAAGTGCTGAAATTTAGTTATGTTGGAATGAAAGAAGTGCTTGTCGAAATAAAAGGGAGCACTGTAAATGTTAAGATGGAGTCTAAGATGATCGGTGTGGATGAAGTGGTTGTAACTGCATTAGGAATATCTCGAGATAAGAAAGCATTGGGGTATGCAGTCCAAAATGTAGGCGGTGATGAGTTGAATAAAACCAAACAAGACAATGTAATTGCAGCATTGTCTGGTAAGGTTTCAGGTGTTCAAGTCTCTGGAGCTTCTGGTTCGATGGGTGGTTCTAGCCGAATTTTGATTCGCGGTGCTAGTTCTGTAACAGGAAATAATCAACCACTTTTTGTCGTGGATGGTATTCCTATTGATAACTCTAATTTTAATTCCACGGATGCATCTCGAGGTGCAGGTGGTTATGATTATGGTAGTATGGCCCAGGATATTAATCCAGAGGATATTGAGAAAATGACTGTTTTGAAGGGGCCTTCTGCTGCTGCACTTTACGGTTCTAGAGCAGCGAATGGTGTTATTATGATCACTACAAAAAAAGGAAGCAAAAAAGGTGGAGCTAAGTCATTTGGTGTTTCTGTAAATATGGGTATTGGTTTTGAATCTGTTAATCGCTTACCTGATTATCAAAATTCTTATGGTGGAGGTAGTTCCGGTAAGTTTGATGTGGTAACGATAGATGGTGTTCAGTATGATGCTGTAGAATATAATGAAGATACTAGTTGGGGACCGAAATATGACTCATCTCATAAAGTTTTACATTGGGATGCATATGATGAGTATGATTCTGCTAATTATTTAAATCCAAGGGCTTGGCAAGCCTCACAAAACGATGTTAAGGATTTCTTCGAAACTGGCGTTACATATAATAATTCTGTTGCCTTTTCTGGAGCCGATGATAAAGGATCGTTCCGCATGTCTATTTCAGGTGTGAATACTAACGGGTATATGCCTCACTCTAATTTGGATAAATATACTGTTAGTTTTAATGGTACTAGATATTTAAACGAGAAACTTATGATTCAGGCTGGGGTCTCGTATATAAATACTAAAGCTAAAGGACGACCAGAGACTGGATATGGTGATGGTAATGTTATGGTGAAATTTACTCAGTGGGGTCAACGTCAATTAGATATGGATCATTTAAGTTTCTATAAAGCTCCTGATGGTAGTCAACGATCTTGGAATAGAACGGCATACGATGATGCTACGCCTGCTTATTCAAATAACCCTTATTGGATTCGTTATGAGAATTATACTGAGGATCAAAGGAATCGATATATTGGGAATATTGGATTGACATATGATATTTTAGATGGTTTGAAAGGTAGTTTAAAAGCATATCATGATTCATACACATTTCGAATTAATCAGCGTATTGCACTTGGATCACAAGAAACTTCATCTTATTATGAAATGGTTCGTCAATCAATTGAAAACAATTATGAAATGATGTTCAATTATAATAAGCAGTTGACTGATGATTTTAATTTAAGTGCACTAGCTGGTGCCAATATTAGAACGAATAATTATTATTCTAATTCAGCGACTACAGCTGGAGGTTTAGTGCTTCCTGACTTATATACAACTACTAACTCAAAAGATCCAGCAACTGTTACTGATTTTGAGGAAGAGAAAATGGTTGTAAGTGCTTATGGAAGTTTTAGTTTAGGGTATAAAAATACTTATTACTTGGATGGAACTTTCCGTAATGATTGGTCATCTTCTTTGCCAAAAGAGAATCGATCATTTTTTTATCCTTCATTTACTGCAAGTGTCGTGCTATCTTCTCTTGAATTTATGAAAGAGTATGAGTGGCTTTCATTTGGTAAGATTCGTGCTGGTTGGGCAATGGTTGGTAATGATACTGATCCATACTCTTTGAAAGAGACTTATACAAACTATCAGCCGAATTTTGGTGGAGTTCCACGTTATAGTACACCCAATACCTTGCCAAATTCGGAACTTAAACCTGAGACAACTTATTCATGGGAAATTGGTGCAGAATTAAAGTTCCTTAAAGATCGTTTAGGTATTGATTTTACTTATTATTCTAATAAGACTAAAGATTTGATTACACAGGTGGCAATTTCGGGCTCTACAGGTTATCTCTACAAGACAATGAATGCGGGTGAGATGTCTAACAAAGGAGTTGAGTTAATGTTTTCAGCAACACCTATTTTGACAAATGATTTCTCTTGGGATCTTTCTCTTAATTTTGCAAAAAACACCAACGAGCTTGTTTCTCTCTCGGATGGTATTACCAACTATCAAATGGCAAATGCTCCTTTTAGAGTTACTGTGAATGCTTCAGTAGGTGAGTCATATGGTGCAATAATGGGGACTAACTATGTTTATGACCAGAATGGTAATAAAGTAATTTCGACTAGTGGACGTTTTCTTGCATCTCAAGGTCCTGAGGTGTTGGGAACAGTCCTTCCTGATTATAATATTGGCTTAACCAATTCATTCAAGTATAAGAATTTTACATTAACAGCTTTGATTGATATGCAACATGGAGGAAGTTATTTTTCTACTTCAAATATGTGGGGAATGTATTCTGGAATGTTAGAAGGTTCTGTATATCAGAATGGTGTTGATATTCGTGAAAAAGGGGTTGTTTTAGATGGAGTCTATGGTAAATTTGACTCGAAAGGTGAGTTAGTCTATACTGATAAGAATGGAAATGTAAGTTCAACTCCAGTTAAAAATACTTCGAATATTTCTGGTCGACGTTATTCTTCTGACCATTATGCATTGGTGGATGCACAGAATATTTTCGATGCATCATATATTAAGTTGAGAGAAGTGACTTTCGGATATACTTTCCCTAATAAAATGACCGGATTAGTAAAAAATCTTCATGTCGGGCTTTATGGGCGAAATTTGATTACTTGGGGATTGGATAATAGAGATTTTGATCCTGAAGCATCAGTTACTTCTTCTGGAAATGTGCAAGGTATCGAAGGGGGAGCACTTCCATCAACTGCAACCTATGGTTTGAATATTAAGTTTGGATTCTAGTTTGAATGTGTCAAATGGAATGAATAGTAATTTAAATTTCGTAATGATTATGAAAAACATTAAATACATAACCTTTGTCCTATTGTTCGTTTTATTAGGATGTTCTAATGAACTTACGGAAAGGAATCAGAACCCGAATTCACCGGAAACAGTTCCTACTCCAACTTTACTTGTCAATGCGCAGTATCGATTGGTTCAAGATATTCGGGATGAATGGTTTTCAGGTCGTATGGCTCTATTATGGGTTGAATATTGGACCCAATCAAACTATACCGATGAAGATAGATATCTTTATAGAGAGAATTCTAATTCAAATGCTTGGAAGTTGATATATTCAGATCTTATGGATTTGAAAACTATTATTGACCTGAATGTTAGTGAAGATACAAAAGGTGCTATGTCTGCTTATGGTAAAAATGACAACCAAATTGCTGTAGCTCGTATCTTAAAGTCGTGGACATTTTTGTTGTTAACTGAGACATATGGCCCCATCCCTTATGAATCTTATGGAAATAAAGACGAGACCTTCCAAGCTCTGCAAGCTAAAGAGAATGTTATAACTCCACTTTATGCAGATCCTAAAATAGTATATTTTGATATTATAAATGAGTTAAGTGCTTCTGCTAAAATGATTGATGAATCAGCAGTTGCATTTACTCAAGGAGACAATATTTTCAATGGAGATGCTTCTAAATGGAAAAAGTTCGCCAATTCACTTGTTTTACGTGCTGCAATGAGAATTCGTGCCAAAGAGCCTGATTTTGCAAACAAGGCTATTGAGGAGGCAATAAAAAGTGGCGTTATGAAAAGTGTTGATGATAATGCATTGTTTAGAAGTGAAGATAATGCTAAGAATGGTTCCCCATTTTATAAAGCATTTGCAGTGGGAAATAGGACTGACTTTGTAATGGCAAAACCGTTGATTGATTTATTAAAAGGAGAGTCTGGACCTTTTAATATTGTAGATCCTCGCCTTTACTATTATGCTGCACCTAAAGGTGCGAAGGTTACAGGTAAATCAGGTGCGAAGTCAATTTCTAAAGGAGAGTATCTTCCTAAGGAAGGTGATGAGTTGGGTGTTGGTGATTATCAGGTATCTAATTATGATGGAATGCCTTATGGTTTAACTAGTGATGAAACTGGGGCCGTTGGTTTAGAGAATGTTTCATTACCAAATTCTCCAATGCAGTCTACATTTGGGAATCCATTTATGGATTATGCAGAGGTCTGTTTACTGTTATCAGAATATAAGGGTTGGGATCAAACAGAATATGAAAACGGTGTGAGGGCCTCTATGTTGAGGTGGGGTGTTGATGAGAAGTATATCAAAGAATATATTGATCTAATGCCAGCGGCATCAATGGAAACTGTGTTAACCCAGAAATATATTGCACTTTATATGCAACCTTATAATACTTGGGCTGAGTATCGTCGTACTGGATATCCAACGATATTAGTAAAACCCAATGAGGTAACTTTTGTTGATACCGAAGGAGTAATTGATGAAGATGAAAAAGGGAAAGAGTACTATTTTATCTCTCTTGTTAGTGATGTTCAGAGTGATCTTCCTAATCGAGTGAAGTATTCTAACTTGGAGCCTTTATTGAATTCCGTAGGGTATAATGCTGGACTACAGGCTTTAGGAGGTTCTGGTTCTGACCGCATGAGCACAAAGTTGTGGTGGGAAAAAGATTAAAACCAGCTTGGTGTTTTATAATATAAAGTAGGTGTTATTTTTTGAACACTAACACGAATAATCATATTAGAAGCAGTAAATGAAAGAATCACGATTCTTTGGCTTGCTGCTTCTTTTACTGTTTAGGTAATCAGAATCAATGAATATAAAGAGGTGATTTAAACTTTTGGGTTCATCCATGAATTGCGTATATATCCTGATGCATTCCTTTTATTCTTAGCATAAAATAATCTAAGTCTCGATAGCCCTGAGCATGTCTTTTTATTGTTCTTATCTTGTTGTTTACCCCCTTCTAAAGGTCCTGTTGATATTCCACATTTATACTAGTTTAATATTCCTGTTTTATGTTCTTCCACTAAGTCAGCAACCTTCTGTAGCTGTGGTGTTTTAGCCTCATTTACATCTTTTCCCCATTGATCTAATAATTTAAGTTGTATCATACATATTCTTTTGATTCCATAACTCTCTTAGTTCCTCCTTCAAATAATATGCATAAAACAAAGAGGGATTTAGATCTAGTACTTTTTCCAGCTTAATATCTTCTTTGGCTATTTCCGAGATTTGATGGGTAGCCATATTAAATAGCACAATGTTTATTCATCTTTCTAAAATCTAATTTGCCCGTAACCAAGTATAGCATTGTGGATGTGCTACACTTGAATGGCAATCCTGTTCGGACTGTAGAACAAGAAGAAATCGCAAAACTAAAAGCAGAGCTACGCCAGACACAAATAGAACGTGATATATTAAAAAAGGCAGTGAGCATATTCTCCAAGAGCGACAATACAAATTTAAGTTTATAAAAAAGTATAGGACTGAATTTACTGTCGAGGATATGTGTGGTATTTTAAAAGTAAGCTGAAGTGGTTTTTGTAGCTGGTTATCACGGGATGATAGCCCAATAACTGTTGCTTTAAAAGAGGATACGATTCGTATACGTAAAATATATACTGAATCAAAGGCTCGCTATGGTAGTCACATGATTGCGACGGAATTAAAAGCCCTAGGTGTCGTTACTTCTAGAAATAGAGTAGCGCGAATAATGAAGATGGAGTCTATCAAAAGCATTGTAAATAAGAGATATAAAGTCCAAACGACAGATTCAAATCATTCCAATTCGATATCCGAGAACCATCTGAATAGAGCTTTTAACCCCATTAGACCATCGGAAGTTTGGGTTTCTGATATTACCTATATACCAACTGATCAAGGATGGCTTTATTTGACTACTGTTATTGATCTTTTTGATCGTAAAGTAATAGGTTGGTCTCTGTCCAGTAATATGACTACAGAATGCACCATTATTAAAGCTTGGCAAATGGCTAACACAAATCGTGAAAGTAGGCCAGGTATGATATTTCACTCTGATAGAGGCGTACAATATACAGCGAAGGAGTTTAGAGAAAAGTTAGTTAAGAATGGAATAATTCAAAGCATGAGCCGTAAAGGTAATTGCTGGGATAATGCGGTAGCTGAAAGTTTCTTTAAAATAACCAGATCCTGGAATGATAGATCATAAATACTATTACTCACATTTTCAGGCAAAAGTGGACATTGTGGAATTTATTGAAGTGTGGTGTAATAGACCAAGAAGACATGCAACACTGGGGTATCTGACGCCTATTGAATTCGGAAAAATAAACTATTTAAACGTAGCTTAATTAAATGTCCTATATTTTGTTACATGTCTATTTGTCATGTACTTAGAATATTTTGATTCTCTAACCCCATATCATCTACTACATATTTGACAGTTTTTCTACTTAAACAAATGTTGACCGACTACCTTATTTTTGTCGTAAAGATAAATGCTTAACAAAAAGCCTGATAAAGATAGTAATTCGACATTGTTACGATTTTGTATTTTTACATAGTTAAGACGAATACATAATTTAGGAACTTATCGTCATACGTGAATTTGTATCAAAGATGTATGGAAGTATTTTATATGCTTTAGCTACTTGTTGAAATTATTATTTTTATTAAATTAACATATGGATCTGTGTATCTTTATTTGTTAGTTACATGTCTTATTATAAGTGTTATGTGTTCTTAATTATGAAGCCTAGTTTTATTAAATATGATCATGTTTATATCGTTTTATGGAATTATTATCGACTTAATATATGATATGGTCGAGTATTTGAAAAAACTGTATATATTTGTGACATAATTTTATTATTACAGCAAGAATATTTAAGAACTATATAATTTTCAAATGAAAAATCGAATGAAGATAAGAATGCGACATTCTTATTTGGTTGTATTTTTTTTGTTCATAGCACCATTAATATGTGCTGCGGGACAAACAGAAAAAAAAGATCAGACTGTTGCTATGTCGTTTGAGGAAGCCATTGCAGTTTTGCGGGAACACAACTACAGTATTAGAGCTACAGAAAAAGAACATGAGAGTGTAAAGTACGAGACGAAGGCAATAAAAGGACTTTATATGCCTAAGCTGTCTGTTACAGGGACCTATACTGTATTGAGTGATGATATTGAAATGCATGTGGATTTAACGGATGCAAAGAAGGTGGGTGCCAAAATGTTAAATGGGATGAAAGACTATATGGGAGCAGTTGTAGGACAGTTACCGCCTTCAATGCAAGCAGCAATAGGAGGAGCGATGTCAAAAGTGCCAGCTCCATCTTTCAAAGGTCTTCCAAATTCATTGAGCTTAAAGATACAAGACCAACAGCTAGGGCTTATTACAGGAAACTTAGTTCAGCCGATCTATATGGGAGGTAAGATTAATGCGGCTAATAGAGCTGCTAAGGCTAAGTATAAAGTGTCGGATTTAGAGTTGATTAATGTGACCAATCAACAGATCACAGAATTGGCAGCACGCTATTATGGATTGCAATTGGCCACAAAGTTAGTTAAAGTCAGAAGAGAGGTCGTGGATGGTTTTAAGAAGCATCTAGAGGATTCGAAACATCTTGAAAAACAGGGAATGATTTCGAAAGCGGAAAGACTTCATGCGAATGTTGCATATATGGATGCTGTTCAAAAGCATAAAGCAGCGGTAAAAGATATGGAGCTAGTTCAGATTGGATTGCAGAATACTCTTGGAATAGGTTATTGGGTAGAGCCAACAACCGAATTGGGAATTATGGGGTCATTGAATGATGTGGCTTATTATCAGGAATACGCTCAAAAGAATAATCCTAAGTTGCTTCAAGTTGATCAAAAACAGATAATGGTTGAACAACTTGTGAAAAAAGAGAGGTCAGAATATTTACCAGAGATAGCACTTATTGGTTCTGGAAATATCTATGAATATCAGGTAACTGATTTGGTTCCAAATTGGTTCGTGGGAATTGGTGTTAAGATCAATATTTTTGATGGTTTTGCTCGTGAAAATAAAATAAAGGCTGCGAAGGCTAAAAGATCTCAGGTTGCTGTATATAAAGATAAAGCTTCACATGACATTAACACAGTGGTGTTAAAAACATATCATGAAATTGAAAAAGCATCTGAATCTGCGACCACTTTAGATAGTACAATGGAGTTTGCAGAAGAATATTATAGGGTAAGAAATAAAGCTTTTAAAGAAGGTTTTGCAACATCGACACAAGTGGTGGATGCCCAAATGAATTTGTCAAAGACAAAAATTGAGAGACTTCAGTCAATGTATCAATATGATATGGCATTTGCAAAATTACTGGAGTGGTGTGGTATGAGTGAGAGTTTTGTTTCCTATACAGTGAATAAAAAATAGTGGAAAATCGAAAATATTATATATAGATGAAAAATAGAAGTTTTGGTATCGGAGTTGTAGTCTTAATCATTCTTTCTGTATTAACTATTGGTGGATCGATAATGTTGAAGCCTAAAAAGGTTATTCTTCAAGGTGAAGTCGAAGCGACAGAAATTAAGGTTGCAACGAAACTTGTTGGAAGAATTGATTCATTAACTGTGCGTGAAGGAGATGAAGTAAAACAAGGAACTTTATTGCTTACGCTTGAAAGTCCTGAGGTGTCTGCAAAGATGGAACAAGCTGAGGCTGCAAAGATGGCTGCTGTTGCTCAAAGTCATAAAGCTCAGAATGGTGCAAGAAAAGAGCAAATACGTGCTGCCCACAACCTATATTTGAAAGCAAAATCTGCTGCAGACTTAATGCAAACAACTTATGTTAGAGTTGATAATTTGTATAAGGAAGGTGTCGTTCCTCAGCAGAAACTTGATGAGGCAAAGACTCGTTATCAGGCAGCTAAGTTGACTGCAGATGCAGCGTTATCTCAGTATGAGATGGCGAAGAAGGGAGCTCGTTATGAAGATAAGCAAGCTGCAAAAGCACTTGTTGCACGAGCTAATGGTGCGGTAAATGAGGTTGCATCTTATATGTCAGAAAAGAAGCTTGTTGCGCCAATGGATGGCGAAATTTCAAGTATTATTGCTAAGCGAGGAGAGTTGATAACTCCTGGATATCCAGTGGTCACAATAACAGACCTTTCTGATGTTTGGTTTACGTTTAATGTGAAAGAGGATTTATTAAGTAAGTTTAAAAAAGGAACTGAAATTGATGTTTTGCTTCCTGCGATGGATATGAAGAAGGTCCGAGTGAAAGTTACTTATATCAAAGCCGAAGGAGCATATGCAACATATAGAGCTACTCAGACTATGGGTGGATTTGATATGAAGACATTTGAGGTGAGAGCAGTACCTGTTGTGAAAGTTGAAGGTTTGCGTCCTGGTATGACAGCATTACTAGATTGGAATAATATTTAACTATGAAGAATAATAATCCAATAAAAAAAGGCTTTTGGGGAATTGTTCTTAGAGAAATTGACATGATTCGCCAAAAGAATTTATTGTTGTGGCTTTCTGTATTTCTACCATTAATCTCTTTCTTTTTCTTTGCGACTCTTTTTTATCAAGGAGTTGCAACGGAATTACCTGTTGTTGTTGTCGATAGAGATGGTTCAACTTTATCTAGGAAAATGATGAAAATGGTTGATCAGACACAAAGCATGCATGTTGCCTATAGAGAGACGACATTACTTGATGCAAAAAAACATTTATATGAGGGTAATGCTTATGGTATTTTATATGTTGATGAGACCTTCTCTAAGGATATTTATCAAGGTGTTGCTCCAAAAGTAGTAGCTTACTATAACAACTCTTTTTTATTACCGGGAGGATTGGTAAATAAAGGTTTTGCGACAGTTGTAAAAACATTTGCTGCGGGTTTATCTATTCAGAGTAAAATGAAAAAGGGAATGTCAGAAGATCAGGCTCTTGTTGCAACAGTACCACTATCTTTAGATACCCATATTTTAGTGAATCCTACAACGAATTACTTTTATTATTTGGTTACTGCTTTGTTACCTGTGATGTTGCAAATTTTTGTAGTGATGTGTTCTGTTTATGCTATAGGTACAGAATTTCGTGATAGAACATCTGTGGCTTGGTTAGAACAAGCAGATGGTAATATGTTTGTGGCATTAATGGGAAAGTTGACACCATATATTGTGGTGTTTACAGTGATTGGTCTTTTTATGAATAGCTTATTGTTTAATTATTTCAAGGTTCCAGTTGCGGGTTCTTTAATGGTATTAAATATCGGGTTATTTGTAATGATTTTGGCAGGTCTATCTATGGGGGTTTTGTTTTTATGTTTAAACCCAAGTTTAAGAATGGCTATGAGTTTTAGCTCCTTCTATGGTGCCGTTGCATTTAGTTTTTCGGGATTGACATTTCCTTTTCATAGTATGCCAATTTTAGCGAGTTATATGTCAAAATTGTGGCCATTTACTTCTTATTTAGATTTGCTAATGGGGCAAGTGTTTCGAGGTTTACCACTTTATAGTACATGTTTGCCAATAGGTCTGATGTTACTTTTTCTATTCATCCCTCTTTTGATGCAAAAACGATTGAAAACAATCTGTTTAAACGAGAAGTTTTGGGGGAGATTATAAATCAAAATGATCATGAAAGCACAGAGAGAAACATTGTATAGTGTATTTAAGGAACAATTGACACAAATATTTTCAGATGTTGGTGTTCTGTTTATCATTATCGGTGCAAGTGTTGTTTATCCTATTCTTTATGGATGGGTGTACAAAAAAGAGGTTGTTAATGATGTTCCGATAGCTATTGTCGATCAGGATGGAAGTTCGTTGAGTAGACAGTTGTGCCGTTATTTTGATGCGACCCAACAAATATCTAATGAACGAGTGTGTGTGGATTTTGCTCAAGCTAAGTCGTTCTTGATGGATGGTGAAGTTAAAGGTATAATCGTTATACCTAAAGGGGTTGAACGTAAGATCCTTCGAAGTGAACATGTTGATATCTCGGTTTTTGCAGATGCTAGTTTTTTTATGTACTACAAGCAGGTGTTAACTGGGGCAAATTACGTGGTGGGAACTATGAATGCTGGTATTCGAATAAAGAAACAGTTGCTAAAAGGAAAGATGATGAATGATGCTGTAGATAAAGCATTAAATATTAAATTGGATTCTCGTCCACTTTTTAATCCATCAGGAGGCTATGCTAGTTATTTGATGCCAGGAGTTCTCATATTAATTCTACATCAAACGCTTCTAATGGGTATGGGGCTATTTGCGGGGACTGCATATGCTGAGAAAACAAGTTGGTTTTTAAAAGAGGGGCTAGATGTTAAGTCAATATTGATACAGTTGATTGGAAGAGGTTCAGCATTTTTTGTTTTGTATATTCCTATTGCTATTCATTTGTTGATAAATAGTTTCTGGTTCTTAGGATACCCAGCTTGGGCAAGTGTAACTGACTTATTATTGTTCGCGTTTCCATTCTTAGTGGCAACAATAAGCTTAGCTCTTTTGTTAAGTACTTTCTTCAAAGAAAGAACGAGTTCTATGATATTTTTGCTTTTTACATCTATACCTTTGCTTTTTTTGTCAGGTATATCGTGGCCATATCAAAATATGCCTGGATTTTGGAAGTCAATAGGCTCATTTATCCCAAGTACACAGGCTATAATCGGGATTTATAAGATGCAATTGATGCATTCTGGTCTTGAGGTATGTCAAGACCAATGGTTTAAATTATGGGAATTAGCAGTACTGTTTTTCTGTATTACACTCTTAAGAGTGATTCAACTTAGGAGGAAGTTTAATTTATAATCCTGTCTTAAATACAAGTCTATTAGTACCAAAATGATTGCTGATTATTATTAGTAATTTAAAGTCTTAAGAACAAGGTTGTAGTTCAATTGTTTTATTGATCTACAACCTTTTTCGGATCAGGTAATATATTAGGGGTTGTGTTGTTCTTGGTTGTAATATTATTTCTCGTTTTATCCTATAGGACAAAAAAGAAGTGATCTTGCCATAGCCATGGGAGTCAAGTTGATAATATTCTGAAAGTTGTCAGATAGATACCAGTAGGTGCATAACAAGGTTACTTTAGATCTGACTGGTGTAACGGAAAAGGTTGTAAGCAAGTGTTTTCCTCAAGCGAGCAAAGTTATGGGTCATTTTCATGTCCAAAAACTTGCTTATGATGCATTACAATAGGTGAGGATTAAACATCGCTGGACAGCGGTTGACAATGAAAATAAAGCACTCCAATTTTCCAACGAGAAAGGGGGAAATATCCTTCAAAACTCCTAACCAATGGAGATACACCAAAACCACTTCCTGCAAGAAGTGGTTACCTTTTATTTCAATCAAGGGATCAATGGAAAGAGAAGCAGAAGCAAAGAGCTTCTATCCTGTTTGAATTATATCCTGATCTAGAGAAGACATATAACTTAACCCATAAATTGAGTATGACCTTCTCTCATACAGAAGACACGAAAGTTGCCTACACGAAACTAGCAAGATGGTTTAATGATTGTTTTGATAATTTTAGTAAAATATCAAACATCATTTTCAGCCACTATTCAGATATATTAAACTTCTTTGAGAATAAAAGTACAATTGCTTTGCAAGAGAATCATTTAATGTCAAAGTAAAGGCTTTTAGAGCTACACGAAGAGTGAGCTGATATACAATTCGTCCTCTTGTCGTTAAACTAAGATATATGCATAGCCCCCTAATATAATACTTGATATAAGGATTGTTAAATAAGTGTAGTATATATTTCTGATTTTAAAAAGAAAGCCTGAAGCTGTTTAATATAAATATTAGTAATCTAAGATGAATACCATTGGTGTTATTGTAATGTGTTAAAATAAACACAGGTAATATTCATTCTTTGATTATTGGAGTTGAACTAATCAATTTAATAATTAGTCCAATTTTTTGTTGTGTATAGATGAGATATTATTGATAATCTCTTTCTGTCTTTGATGTTAAAATAATATCAAAAGCAATTGATATATGTACTTATGTCTCATAAATAGAACTTATTATGTCGTATAACGTAATTTCTATTTATTGTTTAAATCGTGATATTTAGATCAGTTCTTCATGAGATTTATTTGAAGCTTGTGTATTATTTGCTCTTATATTGCTTTCAGGGAGTATCTTGTTTTCTGAAATCCCTGTTTTTCTAAAGAAGCGAGGAATAAAAACTTTTTGATAAGGATCATTTTTACAAATAAGCTCTTGTCTTGCAATGATAATTGAAGGGATTGTTGATATGCTACCAAAAGCAATTAATATATATGCAAATAAAAGGTCATTACCGACTGATTGAAGTAAAATGACAGACACTACAAATACAAAGTTAAATCCAATAATAATCATTGTAGAATAATGATGTGACAAACCTAATGCAAGCATTCTATGATGGATATGGTTTTTATCTGGACTCATTGGAGATTTTTTCTGTAAAATACGAATTGTAAATACTCTTAAAACATCATATAGCGGATAGATAAGTAAACCAAATGATACAGCAGGAGCAGAATCTATTGGGAAATTTAGGGTGTTTGGGTGTAGATTTAATTCGTTGAAATTGACGACAAAAATATACATTAATGTTCCAATTAACATCGAACCTGTATCTCCCATAAATATCTTGTTTTTACCTCCTTTAAAGTTGTAGTAGAAAAAACCGGCTAATCCACTTGATAAGCAAAAGCAGTAGATTGAAAATTCTGGATTATTGTTAATAGAAAACCAAATCCCAAAAAATGTAGAGATGAGAATAGATAGTCCTGATGCTAATCCATCAATTCCATCAATAAGATTGAATGCATTAATAATAACGATGCAAGCAAAGACAGAGATGATGTAACTTATGAAATATGGAATCGACTCAATTCCAAAACAACCATGTAGTGATGTGAATCTAAAGTCTCCTGCAACTACCAGTAATGAAGCGACAAACAATTGAATGACCAATTTCTTTTTTGGTGATAGAACGAGAATATCATCCTTTAATCCCAAAAAAAGCATAATTGTTAAGCATCCCATTATTAAAGATAGATTTGGGAGAATTAGCCATGAATGTACCATTGTCAAACTTGTGATAAAGCCAAGATACACTGCTAATCCACCTAAAGTCGGAACTATTATTTTGGTAGCAGAACGTCCATTGGGTTCATCAAATAACTTTTTTTCTTTAGATACATGTACTAGTGTAGGAACACAAGCCATTGTGACAAATAAAGATGTTACTATGGCAATAATATTAATTAACACAACACTCATAGATATAGATTATATTAAACTTCATACTTTCATAATATACTACCATAAAAATACGATTTCGGCGGTAAAAGTATAAAAATTATGCTAATATTGAAGAGACTATTACCATTAGATTCATAAAAAGACTAGATTTAGTAACATTTAGACCTTAGTTGAATCAATAAATCAATTGGGTTTTATATATCTTTATAAAGATAAATTATCAATAGTTTGTATTCAATGAAATAGTCGATGGTGTTTAAAGAGGATTTGTCAATATATTTACAAGTATGTGAATTAATTGAAGTGAAAATATTAAAGGGAGAGTGGTTAGAGGAAGATAAAATTCCTTCGATAAGAAGTTTATCACTTGAGTTAGAGCTGAATCCCAATACAATTAAAAAAGCAATTAATGAATTAATATTACGCAAAATCATATACAAGAGTAACAATGGTGGGTTCAGTGTTTCTTATGATGCATTAAAAATCATCACAGAAAAGATTAAGTATGACTTCTTTACATCGAAGCTTCCTGATATCTTTGAATGTTTATATTTATGTGAGATTCCTTTTGATGAAGTTGAAAAGAGATATCAGATATTTAAAATGAAAAAAGAGAATCAACGAATGATTATATGAGTTCTAAAGGTCTAAATTCAGAGATGTTATTCTGGTTATTTGAAAATTGCTTTTTATAGGTGATCAAAATGGCAGAGGCGATCAATTTATGATAGCCTCTTTTTTTTAGTATGTCGGGCATATTAATAAGCTCGTATAGAACAAGCCTCTATATGTGCCGAGTTGATAGGTAACATTAGCTATTGGCAAAGGTGTTGGAGGTGACTCCAAATCTGAAGGAAGCCATTCGCAAACTTGAGGTATTGACCTACAGAAACCTGATATAAGGCTGATTTGTATCGGGAACGCCCAAAAATCAACCGTAACTCCATACAGTAAATCAAGTGATACGCAAGGAAAGTTTATTATCTTATCCCGAGAGATCTCTCCATCTGTTACAACCTCGACAAACTGATTGTAGGTATTTATAAGAGTGAGAAGTCCGTAGAACGTTTATTTTTTGGAGCATCAGCAAGAGATAGCGTACCAATTAGATCTGTTAATAGAACAGCGGTTGGATTCTATACACCAATGTGGAAGTCATGAACACGTAGTGGGAGCGAATTCATCATTGGTGAAGCAAGTAAAAAGAGCGAATCAAAGAATTAGAATCCAAAGGTCATTGTTTTGTAAGGTATACCTACGATTTCAGCATTTTTATTCGCAGCCAGCGAGAGTGTAAAGGAATCGATAAGCCACTTTCTCACTGCTCAACTTAAACTAAAAGTCAATGAAGGAAAGAGTGTCTGTTGCGAGAGTTATAGAACGCAACTATTAGGGTACACTATCCTTAACAATGGCATGCTTACCATTGGAGAATCTCGAATCGCAGGTGAGAATGGTTACCCAACGTAAACGAGGTTGCAGTTTGAATCAAGTTGTTGAAGAACTTAATCCTATTTTACACGGATGGTTTCATTACTTTAGAAGGGCGAATTGCAAACGTCTCTTGCGAGAACTTGACGCATGGATTCGAAGAAAGTTAAGGTGTTATCGTTTGAAGCAATGAAAGAAAACGATCGCAGTAAAACGTTTTCTGAAGCATCTAGGGGTTCCCTCATGGCAGAGTTGGATTCTAGTACTATCGAGAAGGAGTTGGTGGCGCAAGTCAAGTTATCCTTAAGCTCATCAAGCAATGAATTTGCAATGGTTCGACGAATTGGGGATATACAATATGTCGATAACTACGAAACGTTTAAAGTTAATTGAAACTGCAGTATACGAGTGTACGTACGGTGGTGTGAGAGGTAGGTGGAGTAATCCCCCCTACCTACTCGATTGATGTAATTAGTGATTATTGTGCCATATTTAATGACAAATAAATCATGTTATTTATATCCACCTAATGATTTAAAGAGATTAATTTTTCCTTGTAGCGCTTCAAACCATTCTGAGCTATTCTCAATTTTTGCTCTTAAGTATGAGTCTTGAGCTGTCAGAACTTCGAGGTATGTATTTTTACCTCCTATCATTAATAATTCAGTTTCAGACACCGCTTTTTTTAGAGCTTTTATTTGTTCATCTCTGATTTTTAGTTTTCGAACTGCTGTGTCATAGATGATAAGTGCATCATTAACTTCATTTCCTGCCTTTAATAATGTTTGCTGATAGTTCAATCGTGCTTGATCATAAGATGCTTTTGCAACTTTAAGGTTCGCTCGGTTGCGTCCTTGCATAAATATTGGCTGTGCAATAGATCCAACCGTGCTGATTAGAAGATCAGCAGGATTACTCGTAATAGAACCATTCCATGACCAACCGATGCTACCTTTTAAAGTTATAGATGGGTAGAAAGCTCCTCTTGCTATATTGGTATCGTAATACAGTTTTGCAAGTTCTAATTCATTAAAGCGAACATCAGGCCTATTGGAAAGGTTCAGAAAACAGATTCCATTCTCGATGTTTTTAAGTTCTATTTGACCTTTTTCTGTACTTCTTTCAATTATCCCTGGTGTACGAAAAAGTAGGATAGATAATGCATGTTCTGTTTGTAATATTTGTTTTTCAAGGTCTTTAATCGATATTTCTATTCGATGAAAGTTTGATATCGCTTGTTGAACTGCTGCATCTGTTTGTAAACCCGCTTGTTTTAAACTTTTCATTACCCGGATATTGCTCTTTAAATTTATTGCAGAAGCTCTTGATGACTCTAATTGCATATCAAACATCTTAATCGTGAAATAATTATTAGCAATCATTGCAATTAAGTCTGTCTTGACTTTTTGTACGTATATCTCGGTTTGTTCTAATGATGCTTTTGCTTTAAGCTTGTTATTTCTGACCTTTCCTGTAACTCCGACTTCCCAACTTGCAGTTAAAGGAAGTTGGTAAGATTGACTTGCTTTGTTTCCTCCAATACTTGAAATGGTTGCATTCGGTGAAAGTATGAATGAGGGTAATACCGAAAGCTTAGCATTTGTTAATAGAGCTTTATTCTTTTCAATATTCAATTCTGCAACTTTAAGGTCTACATTATTAGACAATCCTTCTTCGATTAGTTTAATAAGTTCTTGATCTTCAAAAAAATCATCCCATGAAGGCATTATGAAGCCTTTATTTATAGAGACAATATCTTGATTTAACCACTGCTCTTTATCAAGATGTGGTGTTTGATATTTTGTGTATAACCCACAGCTGCTGAATAAAATAACAGCTGTGATAATTAGTGTGAATTTTTGCATTAATATTTTGTATTAAGATTCAACATCCTCTAGTTTGTCAATCGAATTGCTTGGTCTTAATGCCTTGAAATATTCTTCGATTTTTTTGAATAGGATAAAGAAAACAGGAACCATAAATAGAAGTCCTATAATTCCAATTGACATTCCTCCAACAATACCTAACCCTAAAGATTTATTTCCATTTGAACCTACACCTGTTGCAAGTGCGAGAGGTATCATTCCAATAACCATGGTCATAGAGGTCATAAGAATTGGACGAAGACGTTCTTTCGCTGCTTCATATGCAGCTTCTGATATGGATTTTCCCTCATTGTCTCTTTTCGAACTTGCAAGTTCTGTAATTAAGATGGCCGTTTTAATAAGTAGTCCCATCAGCATTATTAATCCTGTTTGTAGGTAGATATTATTGTCGACATGGAATATCTTATTAACCCGACGGTATTATATCGATAATATTTACTATCTTTATTCCATGGAAAAAATAGACTATCGAACGCTACCTGAATCGGAACGCCTCATTCAAAGAAAGAATGCGATTCGTTTAATAAAAATGGGTAAAAAGAAGCAAGATGTAGCAAAACTTCTTGGAGTTCGAGCCACTACAATATCTTCTTGGGTAAAGAAAAACAAAGCTAATGGTCTTTCAGGATTACAATCAAAGAAGAAAGGTGTAAAATCAGAAGATTTAAAGTTGCTTACCCTAGAACAAGAAAAACTAATACAGAGTCTAATTCTTGATAAGATGCCCGACCAGTTAAAGCTAAACTTTGCTTTATGGACAAGAAAGGCTGTACAGGAACTTATTCTAGATCAATTTGGTATAGTTATAGCAATAACTACTACTGGCGACTATCTACGTCGTTGGGGATTTACCCCACAAAAGCCAAAAAAGAGAGCTTATGAGCAAAACTCTGTAGCTGTTCAAAAGTGGCTAGATGAAGACTATCCCTCTATCGCAAGAAAAGCAAAAGCTGAAAATGCCGAAATACATTGGGGAGATGAAACGGGGGTCAAAAACAACTGCAACCATGGACGTAGTTATTCCCTAAAAGGGAGAACTCCTGTAAAAAAGAGTATGTCTAAAAAATTCTCTATTAACCTGATTTCTACAGTAACAAATCAAGGTAAAGTTCAATTTATGATCTACTCTGGTTCGATGAATTCAGACCGATTAATTGAATTTATGACACAACTTATAAAGACTTCTAAAAAGAAAATATTTTTGATATTAGACAATCTTAAAGTACACCATAGTAAGATCGTAAAAGAATGGGTATCTGACAATAAGAATAAAATAGAACTCTTTTTCTTACCATCATACTCTCCTGATAGAAATCCAGATGAATTTCTGAATTGCGATTTGAAACAAGGTTTATCTATGAAGCCCTCACCTAGAACACAAGAGAAGTTAACCCAAAATGTCAAAGATCATATGACTATGCTTAAAGAATCACCTTATAGAGTGAAAAAATACTTTAAAGCTGATAGCATTAAATACGCAGCTTAAAATAACGTTAAATTACCGTCGGGTTAATAGCAAAGATAAAACTGCCGAGTATGCCAAATGGAACAGAAAACATTACAGCTAATGGAATAAAAAAACTTTCGTATAGTCCCGCAAGGATTAAATAAACAAACAATGCAGATATTCCGAATACTATCCATATAGCATTTGATTGATTACTCTCCTCTCTAGTCATTCCGCCAAACTCATATCCGTATCCTTTAGGTAGTTTCTCATCAGCAAGCTCCTTTATTTTTGCAATAGCATCACCGGAACTGTATCCTTCTGCCGTCATGGCATTCACCGAAATAGAGGGGAATAAGTTGAAATGAGATAGCATCGTAGGTCCATATATTTTCTTTAACGAAATGAATTGACTGATAGGAGCCATCTCTCCTTTTATTGAAATGAAAATGTTTTCTAAAGACTTAGAGTTTAATCGGTATTTGTTTTCTGCTTGTACCATAACTCTGTACACTTTTGAATATCGATTAATATTTGAAGCATAAATTCCTCCATAATATCCACTCAGAACAGATAAGACATCTCTAGGTTGTATCCCTTTTTGTTGACAAAGGGCTACATCTACATCTACAAGATATTGTGCCGAGTTAATCTTATATCCTGAGAATGCTTCACCAATTTCTTTATGTTGATTTAAAGCTGCTACAAAATCTTGAGTTACACTATATAGTGAGTTTATATCTGCGCCACTTTTATTTTGAATATGTAATTCTATACTATTGTTCATTCCATAACCTGGAACAACAGGGTCTCCGAAACAAACTATAGATGCATCTGTAATATCAGATGTCATTCCGTATATTTTATTTATTACACTGTTGATGTCAGAGCTATCTCCACTTCTTTGATCCCAATGTTTTAGTTTGACAGGAATAAAAGCATTATTCGAACCTGTTCCTCCAGCAAAACTAAAGCCTATAACCCGTGTATAATTTTCAACCTCTGGGATTGTTTTAAGTCGATCAATAACCCTCTCAGTAATTTCTTTTGTTTGGTGAATTGTATTGCCTTCTGCTGTTGACATATTGACATATACAACGCCCATGTCTTCATTTGGGACAAAACCAGTATTGGTGTTTTTGATAAGTACAACTGTTCCAACAATTGTTAATGCAAAGATACTCCAACCGAGCCATTGTCTCTTAATCAACTTCGATATTGCATTTTGATATCTACCATAGATTGCATTAAAGGTCGCATTGTAAGCTTTTTTTATTGCAATATTGGCTTTGTAAGTCGTATTGGGATTGTAGGGACGTAATATAAGAGCACTTAATGCTGGACTTAAAGTCAATGAATTTATTAATGATATTCCAACAGCAACAGCCATCGTTATCCCGAATTGTTTATAAAAGACCCCATTGGTTCCTAAAACAAATGAAATTGGAATAAAAACTGCCATAAAGATTAGTGTACTAACACTAAGAACTGTTGTAAGACCTTTCATGGACTTAATTGTCGCTAGATAAGAGTTGCTCTCTCCTTTTTGGAAGTTTGCCATAACTGCTTCTACTACCACGATAGCATCATCTACTACCGTACCAATGGCCAGAACTAATGCAAAAAGTGTAAGTAAGTTTAGAGTAAACCCAAGCATATATATAATGGCGAATGTTCCAATAATTGATACAAAAATAGAAAGTGTCGGAATTAATGTAGCTCTTATGTCTTGAAGAAAAAAGTACACAACAAGTATTACAAGGATAATTGCTTCAATTAAGGTTTTCAAAACTTTCTTAATCGAACTTTGAAGGAAATCATTTGAATTTGTGAATGTTGTGATTTCTACATCCTTTGGAAGTGTCTTTCTTAATTCACCAATAAGTTGATCAATTTGGTTATTAACCTCTAGTGCATTTGATCCTGCTGCTTGATAGATAGCACCATAGACTCCGTAACCATCTCCGTCGAAGTTGTAGTCTGATTTGCCAAGTTCGATTTGGGCAACATCTTTAAGGTGAAGTTGTTCTCCTGTTTCACTTGTTTGTATAATAATATTCTCAAATTTATCAATGGAATTAAGTCGACCTTTATATCTAACAGTATACTGAAACGTATTGGTAGATTGGCCTCCAAAATCACCAAGTGCAATCTCTATATTTTGATTGTCAAGCGCATTTTGTATGTCAGATGGTTGGAGCCTATATTGAGACATTTTAAGTGGATCTAGCCAAATTCTCAATGCATAATCAGGACTGTATGACTGAACTTTTCCAACCCCTTTAATACGTAATATCTGAGGTTTTAAATTGATCGAGAAGTAGTTGCCTAAGAATGATCCATCATAAGTACCATTGGGACTAGATAATGTGATTGAACGTAAAATACTATTTTGTTGCTTTTGAGTTGTCACCCCAATCTTTGTAACTTCTGCTGGAAGTAATCCTGTAACTGTTGCTACTCTATTTTGAACATTGACAGTAGCCATGTCTGGATCTGTTCCTTGTTTAAAGTATACTGTGACAAAAACGGTTCCATTATTAGATGATTCGGATGTCATGTATATCATGTTCTCTACACCATTGATGGCATTCTCCAATTGGGTAGCAACAGTCTTCTCTAATACGGAAGCACTAGCTCCTGGATATGAGGTTTCAACGAATACTGTTGGAGGGGCGATGTCTGGAAATTGTTCAACAGACATACTTTTCAGTCCAATGATACCCGCAAGTAAAATAAGTAGTGATATTACGACAGATAATATCGGACGGTTTATAAATGTATTTGTTTTCATTCTTTACAATGTTTGAACAGGAGTGTCTTCTCTTACGAGACTTGCTCCTTTAGCAATGATTTTCTCTCCGACTTTTAATCCTTTAGTAACAATGTACTTTCTACCATCATTGATGGATGAAACTTCAACTATGGTTGATTTTGTTACTCCATCGATTACACGGTATACATATGTCTTATTTTGGATTTCATAAGTGGCACTTTGAGGTATTATAATCATGTTTTCAAAATGGTGATTCATTAATACCCTACCATTACTTCCACTCAATAATACTCTTTGTGAATTTGGGAAGCTAGCTCTTACTGAAACGGCCCCCGTTCTTTTATCTACGATACCACTAATCGTTTTGATTATTCCTTTCTCATTATACAATTTACCATTGGATAGTCGCAGAGAAACTTTGGGCAGAGAATTAATCGTTTGTTCAAGGTCTCCATATTTTGATATTAAACCTACAACCTCAGACTGGGGTAATGAAAAATATGCAAACATCTCATTTGTACTTGCAACTTCTGTGATTGCTTGTGTCATCGTAGGACTAACCAAATTCCCTTCACGAACAGTAATCTTACCAACAACACCATCACATGGACTTCTTAACTCCGTAAAAGAACGGTTTGTTTTCACTCGATCCATTTCGGCTTTCGAGGATGTAAGTTGTGCTTTTGCACTTGATAGTGTTGCTTTACTTAATTTAAACTCTACTTCTGATATGATCTTTTGATCATAAAGAGTTTTTTTACTCTCGTAGGTTATTTGTGCTGTTTCAACATTAGCCTTTGCAACTTCTACATTGGCTCTGGATGTTTTATAAGCTGCCATGAATGGTGCTTGTTGAATTATAAAGAGAATTTGACCTTTCTTTACAAAACTTCCTTCATCTATAAATATTTTTTGTAGATATCCTGAAATTTGTGGAAAGATCTTAATCTCTTGTTTCCCTCTAATAGAAGTCGTATAACTACTTTCAATATCTTTTGATTGATTCTTTAGTGTAATTACTTCATAGGGCACTGGGCCTTGTTGCATTTGTTGAGATCGTTTCGAATCACAACTTGCTAGTACCATAAGACTAATTACAATTACAAAAAAATAACGATTCATATTCTTATTCGATGGTTTAAAATTAACACTAAGTGTAATGTATTCGATAAATATATTGTGATATCAAATACGTAAATCAAATAAGTTACTGAAGCGTCATAAATATACCCCCGAACTTCGGAATGTTATGTCGAAATTATTGGTCTAGCCAGTCTTTGAATACCCTAGATTTATCTTTACTAATAATAATTTCAGTTTTTTCAATGTCGGTTAATATTATTTTTAGTTTTCCATTATAGTAATTAGCTATATGCTTAATACTGTCGATATGAATAATGTATTGCCGATTAGCCCTAAAAAAATACTGTGGGTTGAGCTGTTCTTCAAGCTCTTCGATTGAATAAGTTATGATATAATTTTTTTGATCTTTTAAGCATAAATTCGTAATCTTGTTTTCAATATGGATGTGATGTATATCTCTAGTATTGATTGTCCTAAAACCATCTTTGTAGGGGAGTAGAAACCTGTTTCTGTAGTTCTTTTGAGTCTGATTAAAATGGTGTAATAATGCTTGAATTTCACTTGATGCAGATTGTCTTTCTTTCTGTTTTACTTTATTAACGGCATTGGCTAGATCATCCTTTTTAATTGGCTTTAATAGATAATCAACACTATTGAAATTAAATGCTTGTATGGCATATTCGTCGAATGCTGTTGTGAATATAATCGGGATATCCGTTTTAACAATATTAAATATTTCGAAGCTTAAACCATCAGATAAGCATATGTCTGCTATTATAAGATCAATTGCTACATTTGTATTTAGGAATTCGATAGATTCTTCAACACTTGGGGTTACACCTACGATGGTATTGTTATGATTGATTTCTTTTAGAAGACGGATGATTCTGTTTTGGTTGTGTTTTTCATACTCTATCACAAGTATGTTCATAGTTCTAGTTTTATACAATAGGAAGTTTGACAGTGTAAGAGGTCTTGCTTTTTATTATTTGAGGTTTAATACGGATATTCAGTAGCTCATATCTTCTAAAGATATTCTTCTGCCCAACTTTAGTTGAATTATAATTACTCTTTCGAATGTTCAAATTGTTCTGTACAATAAGAAGTTGATCTTCAACCCATATTTTGATCGTTAGTGGATGTTTGAGAGAAGCTACATTATGCTTTATTGCGTTTTCGACTAATAACTGTAATACAACTGGAGGGATTTCGCCTTCAATTTCTTCAACGGTATTACTAATTTCAATATTAATACGCTCCTCATATCTTATCTTTATGAGAAAAAGGTACGCTTTCAGAAAAGCAATTTCCTCTTCAATACGTATGAAATTATGAGAATAGTTTTGAATTATATACCTGTAGACATCAGAGAGCTTCTCAAGGAAATCTGAAGCAAGACATGTTCTTGTTTCAATCAGTTCTGTTAAAATGCTAAAATTGTTAAACATGAAGTGAGGATCGATCTGTAACTTTAGTGCTGTAAGTTCTGCATTGTTGGCAATTTCTCTGTCTTTTAGAGACTTGATCATCACCTCATCGTTCTCCTTCTCCAATTTAAGCTGTTGCTCTAAGTAAAAAATATTGTGATAGATTGAAGTAATAAACGTAATGATCACCATCTGTGAGTACATAATCGATAGAAAATGATATTCAGATATTTCTTTAGGTTCACATAGTGGTTTAAATAGTAGAATAACAATAAAAGTTGTAATTACATTAAATAAGAGAAGAATTAATGATTTAAATAACAGTTCCAACTGTTTGTTGTTACCTAAAAAATTGAATCGACTGATGATTTTTATGTAAAAGATGGAGACTTCTACTTGTATATAGTTAAGCAAAAGGCTTACTAATGATTCGATGAAAGAATTGTCTGATTCGAAGTGATTTATGAATTCTTCAAAAGTTTTAAATTCATTAATGCTAAATGTAAGAAAGCCTAGAATGAAAACAATAATGGTAATGGTTGCTTTACCCTTTATAGAGTTTAAGGAAAAATTCATTGTCAAAAATTTTATACAAAAATACAATGAATCTTATTCTTATATGACTTTTTTTGACTGAAATGTCTAAGCTTTTCTCTTAAACGACATATTTAAGCGCTAAAATACTAAATGGAGATGTTTGAGATGTATTTAAAAAGGAGGTGCTTCATGATTAAACACCTCCTTCTCTTCAGAAATAATCTATAAGGTTTTTTCAATATAAATTCTATTGCAACCTAGTTCTTAAGATGTTCAGCGAAGAATCCGATCATGCATTTATATAATTCAATTCGATTCTCTTCGTGACCAAAGCCATGGCCTTCATTATATTTTACCATGTATGGAATCTTTTCTCCTTTACTTCTAAGAGTTTTTACAATTTGGTCTGATTCATTGATATTTACTCTTGGGTCATTTGCTCCTTGAACAACAAAAAGAGGTTTCGTGATCTTATTTGCATTGAGTGCTGGAGATACTTCTTTCATTATCTCTTTCTCTTTAGGATTTTCAGGATCATACCACTGTTGGTAGAACTGTTTCATAAAAGGTTTCCAGTAGGCAGGGAAGGAGTCAACAAATGTAAATAGATTTGATACACCAACATAATCTATACCACAACGATAAAGATCAGGTGTCTTAATTAAGCTCCCTAAGGTTGCCAATCCACCATAACTAGCACCATAAATAGCAACTCGACCTTTATCTATCCATCCTTTATCTATCACATAAGCAACTCCATCTTCTAAATCATTTAACATGTTTCTTCCAATTTGTTTGCTCCCAGCAAGGTAGAATTCTTTACCATAGCCCCCTGAACCACGATAGTTAACTTGAAGAGTTGCGTATCCTCGGCTAGCAAAGAGTTGTGTCTCTGGATTAAATCCCCAAGAATCTCTGATACCATAAGGACCTCCATGTGGATTAACAATTAATGGAACTTTTTGTCCATCTTCTGCAACTTTGGGTAGAGTAATGAAGCCGTGTACTGTAAAGCCATCTCTTGATTTGAAGGTTATTGGGTGCATGGTAGCCATATCCTTAGGATCTAATTGAGGCATAAGATCTAATAATTTTTCGAACTTATCTTCTTTTGCATCATATGAATAATAAACACCATATAATTTATCACTTCCAGTAACGATTAACATTTTCGTCTCATCATCTGTTTTATCTACAATGTTGAACTCTTGACCTTTGAACTTCTTGTTGAATTTTTTATACAACTTCTTAAATGTTTTACTTTGAGGTGATACTTCAGATTTTTCACCATTGTAATAGAAGAAGTCTATTTCATAATTACGTAACCTCGATCGACTCATTCCACCTACGTCATAAGTGTCATTGGTGTATAGTAATTCCACTTCTTTACATGCATCTAAGTCATAAAGTACAATTGCACTTTTGTCCCTCTCAAGATTGCTTTTAACGTATGCTAAGTTTGAGTCTTTAGTGCTATAATCAAAACCAAGAATACCAAATTCTTGCTTCCAATCTGTTTTAATAACTAGTTTAAAGTCATCTTCAGGAGTTGATCTATAAAGAAGTTCATAGTCTGTTCCATCTACTTGACGTGTGATTGCTCTCAATACTCCATCTTTATCGAAGTCATATCCCATTACTGGACGCTGTGTGTCGTTGTTCTCGTATAATTTCACCATTTCACCTGTCACCACATCTAGCTTATATGGTTCAAAAACTTGTGGGTTATCTTTGTTCATTTGAACGATGATATGGTTTGGTTGCTCTTTTAGGCTATTCAAGATACTAACACGAACATTTTCAAATGGGGTAAGTGCTTTTTTGTTCTTACCATCAAGATCAACTGCAAAAATCTGGTAATTTTCATCTCCTCCTTGATCTTGAACATAAATGATACGTTGATCATTGATCCAGCCATAGCCTCTAATTAGCTCTTTTCCTTCTTCAAGGACTTTTGTGACTTTATCCGTGGATAGATCCTTTACAAAAACATGGCTTTTACCATCTTGGTCTTTTTCTCGATAGGAGAAATACTTTCCATTAGGAGAGAATTTAAGGCTACTTACTTTCGGTTTCGCAAAATAGTCCGTAACGCTATAAGAATAGTTTCCCTTTTCATAATCCATTAACTTTTCCAATTCAGATTTACTAGATGGAAGAGAAGGATCTCCAGGTGATTTTTTTTCTTGAGCATTTGTCATTGCAGGTGTTATTAGTAAGAAAATTAGAACCAACAGACTGCTCAGCTTCAATATTCGACAAGTCTTCATGTAATGGGCTATTTGTTAAGTTAAACTTGCAATGAAAAACTTATTCCAAAGCTTTTCACTATTAATAAGACGTTTAATAGTGAAAATAGTTACAATAAACCATTAAAAAATGAACAGAAATATGGTGTTTTTGTTCTTTAGTACAAATATTATAGATGTATGTTCATAAAAAAAGCGACTAAGTTATTAATCGCTCTTTTTTTATATGATTTTAGATTCTTTCCATCGATTTATTGGGGACCCATCCAGTGTTTCCGTCAGGAATCTTCACCTCTTTCCATCCTTCAATACTATCCGTTATCTGTACCTTAATTCCTTCATGAATAATAAAAAGTTCCGTACCAGTTTCACTTGGAGCACCTTTTACCGTAACACTAGGTTTTGTGATTATTGCACCAAGATGACGGGTTTCATGTAGATATTGATCTCTTGCAATAACAATACTCGTTATACATAAAATTAGACTAAAAATAGCAATCGTAAGTCCTAATTTTTTTGTCTTGACACTCTCTCCATATATCAGCAATAAAGATAAACCCAATAAGAATATAAGAAATAATAGAATCGATAGATAACTCCATTCTGTTGAGTTAAGCAACTGTTTGATGTTATTCTTAATTTTCACGACCAATACCGTCGGAAGTGGTTCAACCTTATCAACAATATACTGATTTGCCATCTTTAGATTATAAGATATATTCTTATTTGATGGATCAAGCATTAGTGCTTTCTCATAATATAGAATAGCATGTGTGAAATCCGAAAGCTTATAATATGAGTTTCCTATATTGAAAAATAGATCAGGCTGCTGATAGCCTTCATTTTTAATTCTTTGATATTCAACAAGTGCCTCTTTAAAGTCTCCTTTTTTATATAAAACGTTGGCATTCTCAAATTGCACCTCTAGAGTTTCTGCTGAAAGCGATAGTGAGAATAGGATCGCTAATGTCAATACGATTAATTTTTTCATCATCTATCTATTTTTTAATTTTCTTTTCCACTAAACTTAATACCTCAATCGCTTTTTTGTATAATTCCTCTTGAGCACTATGATCTTGAGATGGAGCATATCTTGCAAACTCACATGTATCTATAAGTGATAATAATGCATCAATTGAAACATTGTCCATCCTTTTTTCTGCCAATTTAGTCTTAATCGTCTCTTTAGTTAATTCGGATTTCGGAAGTGTTAGTTTGTCTTCTAAATAACCCATTAATGCTTCTAAAACAGCCTCATAAAACAGTTCGTTTTCATCATTTTTAAGATGCTGAGATGCTTTCTTTAATCTCTTTAGTGCAAGACTGTTTGCTTTCTTATTTTTAGTCCCCCAAATATCTTCTCGTTCTTTAATCTTCTTCAAGTTCATCAGATAAATAACGATAAAGATAAAGAACCCTCCAATAAATAACATATAGAAAGTCACAGTACCATATAAGCGGTGGTGCTTTTTGAAAGTTATCTTGTCTGTCGAAATAAATCGAATGTCTTTACCAACGGTCTTGACATCTTCTTTACTGAAACTACTTACCTGTGCTGAAGTTGCATTTTTACCTTCGCCTGGTGTAACATGAATATTAAACGGCGTAGTTTGTTGCGTAACATATCTATCTTTTAATGGATCATAATAGGCAAATGAAACTGATGGGATTGTATAATCACCAGCAAATCTAGGTTGAATAAGGTATTCTAAGGTTTTACTACCTTGTTCACCACTTTCAGTCACCTTTATATTATTCTTGCTTTGAGGATCATATGTTTCGAAATCCTGTGGGAAATCTAATTTAGGCGCTGTAACTAGCGATAGATTCCCTTTTCCTTTTATGGTTAGACGAAGCGTAATTGCATCATTGGCTTTAACTTTTGTTTCTGATATAGATGCTTTAATATTAAAGCGTCCTACAGCTCCGGAATAACTATCAGGTGGACTAGGCAATGCGTTTACACGTACTGTACGAGGTGCACTTGCAACATCTACACTTACTGTTCTTGTCGAGTTGAAAAAATCATCAAAGAATGCTTGAGAATTCTGTATGCGCTGTCTTACCTGTACGGTAATTTTAGCAGGATCAATTCTTAACGTTCCATCTTTTTGTGGAAAAAGCAATGTTTTGTTAAGAATAGCTGTATTATAGATATCTCCATCGTAAGCCTCTTGGTTCAACGACAGACGCCTAATTTCACCTACTGATTTGGTGTAAAAATTCGTAAAACTAGGAATCTCGATATTGGATACTCCTGAGATTGGAAGTCTTGTATATAATTTCGTCGTCGCCAGAATTGCTTCTCCTTCTTTCACATTTGTACGAGAAAGCAATACCTTAACGAACATATCTTTCTTTGATATTTCAGCTCCAGAAGATGTCGTATTTGTATTCGCATTTCCTTTTACAATCTGAATTTTCTTCTGCTTTGTTTTATAATGTCTACCATCAATGACAACATCAATAGCTGGAAAAACAAATGTTCCAGAATTGAGCGGTTTCAAAATATATGTGTAAGAATACGAATTAGAACGAGACGATTTTCCATTAATTATCTGTACTGAGCTACTGGAAGAAGTCATTGGTCCCATCATGACTTCAAAATTACTCATAGATGGAAGATTAACTTTCTCTGCTTGTTCATTTGATTCTATTGCTAGACGTATTTGCTGACCTACTCGTGCAACATTGGGTGTAGATAGTTTTACATTAACTCTATCTGCAAAAACGTTCCATGAAGTAAATATCAATAGAAGAAAAAACGATATCTTTTTTGCAATCATATTATAATTCTTAATATTATCAACTACGAAAATAAGTATAAGTTTTTGAAAGTCCTTACCATTTCTTTTCTATGCTTTGGGCTTTTGCTTTTTCTTGTTTAACCTGAGCCTTTCTTACTTTATTTTGTGTCTTCTTTTCTTTATCCTCCATTGCTTTAAGCATTGCACTTGCTCTTGCTTTACTTAAGCCACTTTTACTTTTCTTCTGAGATCCTTTATCCTTTTTATCTTTATTCTTTTGTTTGTTCTTGTCTTGATTCTTGTTCTTATCTTGATCTTTTTTATCCTGATCTTTCTTGTTTTTATCTTTATTCTTCTGGTCCTTGTTCTTTTTATCTTTATTATCCTTATTGTCTTTGTTGTCCTTATTCTTTTTATCCTTGTTGTCTTTATTCTGATCTTTATTCTTCTTTTGCTCTTCTTTCTCTTTCTTCTTTTTCATCGCATAGGTCAAATTATATTTGGTTGCGAGATCCGAAGGATTACTTCTCAAAGATTTCTTATATGCTTCGATACTTTTTTCAAACTCATTCGACTGTAAATAGCTGTTTCCAAGATTATAATACAGTTTAGCCTTGTCGGCTTCTGTTGTTGCCGTTTCAGACAACTCTTCAAACATCTCTATTGCTTCTTTGGGATGTCCTTGTTTAAGAATCGCAGATGCCAAGTTCGACTTCCATTTAAAATTATCAGGTGCTTTTTCTAAAGCTTTTCGATAATAAGTTTCTGCTTGTGCATACTTCACTGAGTCAACTTTAGAGCTATCCTTTAATGCTTCAAGAAACTCTTTATTTCCTTTTCTGACCAGTCGTCTCTCTTGTTGAGCAGAAGCAAATTGAAGCCCAACAAAGATCATTATTATAATTAGTGTAATCTTTTTCATGATATAAGCTTCTTTAAGCATGTTTTTTATCCTTCCCAAATATATTTACCCTTGCTAACCATTTGTTCTTTCTCTCAATAAGCATCATACTTAATGCAAAGAATAGGAGTGAAGCTCCGATAAAATATGGAAATTGATCGTCATATTCAGCATATTGACGTGTCGAAATCGCTTTCTTATCCATTTTGTTTATCTCCGAAAAAATAGCATTCAGCCCAATATTGGTATTGTTTGCTCTCACATAACTTCCCGATCCTGCTTGTGCAATCTTCTTGAGCATGTTCTCATTTAACTTGGAGATGACTGTCTTTCCACTTTTATCTTTAATAAAGGTTCGTTGTTGATTCCTAATCACAGGTACAGGAGCACCTTGTGGAAGCCCCATTCCTAAAGTGAATACTTTTATTCCTTGTTCCTTTGCTGTGGTTGCTGCTCCAATCGCATCATCTTCGTGGTTCTCCCCATCTGTGATGACAATGATGGCTTTGCTTCCAGTATAATCTGGACTGAAAGATTTTGTAGCTAATTCAATTGCTGAACCAATAGCTGTACCTTGAACAGGAACCATCTGTGTGTTTACCGAGGATAAAAACATCTTTGCAGACGCATAATCACTTGTAATTGGAATCTGTGTATAAGCTTGACCTCCAAAAACAATTAATCCAATTTGATCATTATTGAGTTTGTCCGTTAGCTTACTTACTGCCATCTTCGCTCTTTCAAGTCGACTTGGTTTAATGTCTTCTGCCAACATACTGTTTGAAACATCGAGGGCAACCATTATCTGAATGCCTTTTTTCTTAATCTTTCTCATTTTTGACCCAAATTGAGGTTGGGCAATGGCAAAGATTAAGAAAACCGCAGCAAGCAGTGATAACGCAAATATTAATCCTTTTCGAAAGGATGACTTATTTGGCATAAGAGCTTGAATGAACTGGTAATTACCAAATTTTTCAACTCTTCTTTTATTATAGCCAATCAATATCCAATACCCTAAAACTAGTAGTGGTATTAGGATTAGTAGATATAAATATTCGGGATGTGCAAAACGAAATGAGTTCATCTGTATATTATTATCGTTTCTTAATTAAGGTATATTACGGAAGATTGTATTCCTAAGTAGTATAGAAGACAACAGTAGTATGAATGCTAGAATTGCATATTTGCCAAACTCTTCATTTTTCTTACTATACTTCTTAACCTCAATCTTCGATTTTTCTAATTTATCGATCTCTTGATATACCTCTTTTAAGCTGTTGTTATCTGTTGCTCTAAAATAACTAGCATCCGTCTTATCAGATATCTTCTCAAGAGTTTCCTCATCAATTTTTACTGGAACTTGTTGTACTTGGCGTCCAAATGGAGTGTCAAAAGGGTAGGGGGCCGTTCCATGTGTACCTACACCGATAGTGTAGACACGAATACCAAAAGTCTGTGCAATATCAGCTGCTGTAAGAGGAGATATCTCTCCTCGATTGTTCGCACCATCAGTAAGTAGTATGATTACTTTACTTTTGGCATTACTCCCTTTCAATCTTGATATGGCAGTAGCTAAACCTGAACCAATAGCTGTTCCATCCTCAATCATTCCACTCTTAATATTGTGAAATAGATTCTGAAGAGTGGCGTGGTCGGTAGTCAAAGGACACTGCGTGAAACTTTCACCACTAAAAACAACTAACCCAATACGATCGTTAGTTCGACCTGCAATAAATTTCTGTGCCACTTCTTTGGCCGCTTCCAATCGGTTTGGAGTAAAATCTTGAGCTAACATACTACTCGAGACATCAATGGCCATAACAATATCTATACCCTTTGTTTGAGAGTCCTCCCAACTTCTGAATGATTGTGGTCGAGCCAAGCATGTTATAAGAAGTAATATCACACCTATATTGAGAATTGGAATGAAATGTCTTCCATAGTATTTCCATGATTTCGGTAGTTCAGAAAGTCTTTTAGTCGAAGATAAACCTAAACTTGCAGACATCTGATTACGCTTCCATATATACCAGGCAACGTATGGTATCAGAAGCAATGCTCCAAAGAAAACTTTTGGATGTGCAAATGTAACGGATTCCATCATCTATTCTTGGTTGTTTTTAGGTCCATATTTTAATAAATTCTCTTCCTCATCACTTAATGTCGATGTTTCCTTATTAATTTCAGTATCGACAACAGTTGCTGTCTCATGAGGTTGGTCATCATCATCTGTCTTTTCTTCATTGACAACTTTTGTTTTATCAACAAAAGCCAAACATATATTCAATTGTCGTGGATGTTCACTCTCTTCTGGGATATACTTGGCAAATTTAACCATGTCAGCCAAACGAAGCACCTCTTCTAATGTTCTTAGCTCTTGGCGATACTCTTTCGTCTCTTTTACATTACGTAAAGAGTCTACAATTTCATCTGTTGTAAGCTCAAGTGTTGAAACCCCAAAACGATGTGATAAATATTCACGAACAATATCTGTGAGGCTAACATAGAATGGTTTTACCTCTTCTTTTGTATTTGGATATTGTTGTTTCAACTCCTCAAGAAGTCTTACAGCCTTTATCTCATATGGTTCTTCTGGTTCTATTGGACCTGAAAAGAATGGCTTCTTATTTTTATATCTGTATATCGCATATAGAATAATTAGGAAAATTGAAATCACTAATAAAAATCCTAAAATCCATGGTGTAACTTCTTCTAAAGTAATAGGTGCTTCATATGGCTTTTTAATATCAACAATACCGTCTTGCTTCTTCAGCTTCATCGAGTGAACTTGAAGCATCACAGATGGTGTAAGAAGTGTATCTGTAACATTCCCTTTTTGTAGTAGAATAGGATATCTTGGAATCTTATATTGTCCTGAATCAAAAGATGTGATAAGGTATGTTGCACGAAGAATCGTTTTGTCATCTTGTTGAAGCGTATCCATTTTAGGGCCATCCAAAATTTCCACTTTAGACATGATCGTATCCGTGAAGTTAGGAAAAACAAATGTAGTACCTTCCTTTTGATCAATATCATAAGTTAGATGTATTTGATCTCCTAACAGAATGTTCGTACTATCAATTTTAGCACGAATATTGTTGGGGGTCTGTGCTTTTACACTCCATGAAGTGAAGAGTAAAAGTACGAGTGTCCATATTTTAGTATTTATATTCTTCATAGATTTCCAAAATCTAAATGTAAACTGTTTGCTCTATTACTTTTGTATCACAATCCTGTGATTATGCTCTCTTTCGAAATAGTGAAATTAAGGCTTTTACAAAATCTTCTTCTGTGTCAATTGCTACAGAGTCGATTCCAGATTTTGCGAACATCTGATCTGTGCGAAAAGAGTGCTCTTTCCACATCTGTTTATAATAATCACGTGTTCTGCGACTTGAAGTGTCTGCAAAGACGTATTCTCCAGTCTCTACATCTTTAAACTTAACAAAACCCATCGATGGTAGTTCTGTTTCCCTCTTGTCATAGATACGTAATGCTGCGATATCGTGTTTCTTGTTAGCGATCATCAACGCTTTCTCTAATGATTTGTTATCATCAATGAAGTCCGAAATGATAAAGGCACTACATCGTCGTTTGATGACATTGCTTAAATACTGTACTGCCAAACTAATATCAGTCTTTTCACTTTCAGGTTCAAAGTCTATCAACTCTCTAATGATACGTAAAGTGTGACTTTTACCTTTTTGTGGGGGTATAAATTTTTCGATCTTATCCGAAAAGAAAATCACACCCATTTTATCATTGTTGGCAATTGCTGAAAAAGAAAGAACGGCTGCAACTTCTGTCATAACATTCTTCTTCCACTTCTCTAGCGTTCCAAAATTACGAGACCCACTGACATCAATTAACAGCATCACTGTGAGTTCCCTCTCTTCTTCAAAAATCTTAATAAATGGCTTGTTATACCTTGCTGTTACATTCCAGTCAATGCTTCTAACATCGTCTCCGAATTGATATTCTCGCACCTCACTAAAAGCCATACCTCGACCTTTAAATGCGCTATGATATTCCCCAGCAAAGATGTTTTTTGAAAGCCCTCTAGATTTTATCTCTATCTTACGTACTTTTTTTAGTAGCTCGCTAGTCTCCATATTTACGTATCATTATCTTTAAAACCCTCTTTTATTTAAATGTCTTTCTCCAAATATAAGGGTGAGTGACAATTGCTCTCACCCTTTTAATATATTATTTGGGTCAATTAAGGCACTTTAACGGCGTTCAAGATTTCTGATACAATCTCTTCACTAGTAATATTATTTGCCTCTGCTTCATAGCTTAGTCCAATACGGTGGCGAAGCACATCTGGACATACAGCACGAATATCTTCTGGAATTACATATCCTCTTCGCTTAATAAATGCGTAAGCTCTTGCAGCTTTTGCCAAACTAATACTTGCACGAGGAGATGCCCCGAAGCTAATCATGTCTTTATATTTCTCAAGACCATGTAGTTCTGGCTCACGAGTGGCATATACAATATCAACAATATAACGTTGAACTTTTTCATCTAGATAAACATCCTTTACGACTTCTCTTGCTGAAAGAATATCTTGAGTTGTTAGTTTCTTAGATGCTTTAGGGAACTGTTTAAGTAGGTTTGCTTGAATAATTGCTCTCTCTTCTTCCTTTTTAGGGTAACTAATGACAACCTTAAGCATAAAACGGTCAACTTGTGCTTCTGGAAGAGGATAAGTTCCTTCTTGCTCCACAGGGTTCTGTGTCGCCATAACCAAGAATGGCTTGTCTAACGAATATGTCTCATCCCCAATTGTCACCTGACGCTCTTGCATCGCTTCAAGAAGTGCTGATTGCACTTTTGCTGGAGCACGGTTGATCTCATCGGCCAACACAAAGTTCGTGAAGATTGGTCCTTTTTTAATTACAAATTCTTCATTCTTTTGACTGTATATCATCGTACCAAGAAGGTCGGCTGGTAGTAAATCTGGTGTAAACTGAATTCTAGCAAAGTCTGCATCTACAATTTCTGCAAGTGTATTAATCGCGAGAGTTTTTGCCAAACCAGGTACCCCTTCTAGAAGAATGTGTCCATCAGAAAGTAACCCAATCAATAAGGATTCTACTAAATGTTCCTGCCCAACGATCACCTTGTTCATCTCACTGGAGATTACATCTACAAAAGAGCTCTCCTTTTGAATTCTTTCATTTAGTTCCTTAATGTCTACAGCTTGACTCATATGATATATATTTTAATAAGTATTCATTTATGATTGTTTCCACACAAATTTAACAATTGTTTTTACAGGATACAAAGCATGAATTTGGATTAACACGATGTTAACAGTTGCCGAAAGATGGGGATTTTTTGATCTGTATGAAATGGATCGATGAAATAGAAGAAAGTAGTGGTTGTATCTTATTGTGTTGATTATTAATGGTAAACTTAAGCTTTGTGTTTGGTCTTGATACCTTGTGGTGCTATGATTTTAGTGGACTCAAACTATAGAAAAGATGAAAAATGATCTTATGACAATTGACATGTAATTGTTAAATAAATAAAAAAGAACATCGCATTACATCCAAAAAAATGGTTTGATCATCAAATTTTATGGGTGTTATCTTAATTTAATGACGTTTTTTTATGGTATATGCCAATACGAAGCATTTGTCTTGAGCGAAGTTTAATATACTTCGTATTGGTGTCACCCTGTTTAGGAGAGTTTGTCGAGGATTTTTAATGCTTCATCTTTTAAAGAGATATTTCCAAAAGCATCTGCGTCTATAAAGGGGTACTTCTCATTTGAAAGATCAATATATGTTCTCCCTAATTCAGCCATGTTGATGATGTCATTCCAATATTTGGTTTGCAATGAGATATATTTCAACGGTGCAAAAACACGATTTGAAAGATCATTTAGTGGACATCTAATTATACTAAAAACAGGATTGTGGTAATGGTTGTCGACCAATTCAGGTGCTAAATTGGCATCTTTTTTACTAAAGATATGTTTAGAATCTCCATCAATACTTATCTCTTCGAATATCCCTTCAAACACAAATACTGTAATGTTTGTATTTCGTTCTTTTAGTTTATTGCTCTTTTCAAGATAGTTTTTGACTATCTCTAAATACTGATGTGATGCAAATGCAAAAAAGAAAATATTCTCTACTTGGTCATACTCATTCGATAATATTTGGTTGAACCATTTCTCAGTGGTGTTTGTCGATAGTCCTTGTTCAGCCAAAATTACATTTGTTGTTTGACAAGAATGTAGATCTTCTGAAGAAAAAAATGTGTTAAAACGATTCCATCCTAAGCTTTCTTGTAAAGCTTCTCTAACAGGAAATGCTAAAGACGCTTTGCTAGGAAGAAGAAGAGAGGATGCTGTCTGCTTTATGTCAAAAAGATCGTAGAATTTTAATTGAGCTATGGTTCTTGATAGAGCCTGTTTTAAACCATGAGTCACTTGATCCCCCATAAAGGTTGGATCACAACAAATGTGTCGTGTTTCTGGTGTTGAAATTAAATAAGTGTTGAGTTGTGACGACTTCGTTGTTTGGTATATGGAACAGTCAAAATCTTGTTGTATTATTTCGAGCATGATTTATCGCTTATGTTTAGTAAAACGAAGACCAATACATTTGGTGTATCTGTGTCTTAGAATTAAATGCGAGGCCAAATTAGTGGTAAAGTTCTTTTCTTGCAAAAAGTGACATGGAAAATATAATGAAGAGGAGGGATTTGGTTGTTACATGGGAAATGACGTGTGGGTAGGTGTGAGGTAGTGTGAATTACCCTCTACCTTAATTATACTTTCCTCCTCGTTCCTCAGTACCTCCTACCTACCTGCTAAGGGGATGACAGGTGTCTCCTCCTACCTTAGTCCATGGTTCAGCCATGTTTCGTCCATGGTTCAGCCACCGAAACCCCCGAAATCGATGGACAAACCATGGACGAAACATGGCTGAACCATGGACAAAGGTAGGAGAAGGTACGGCTAAGGTACGGAGTAGGGTCGAAGGAGGTCAAGTGAAACGATCTACTACATAGTGTGATTTTATCATAGCGTGGAGGGGGTAAAGAGGTGGTGTGAAATTAATTCAGTATAATTATATTCCGTCATTTTTTTAAAAAAGTAGAGATGGAATGGGTTGATTTCAATGAGATAAACGCAAAAGCAATAGATCAAATCCGTTGATGTTTCAAATTGTCATCTTTTTTGATCTATTGTCAAAAAAGATGAAGGGGTTAATGGTTTTTTAATGTATTTATACTATTGATATTTAGTTGTTTATTGGTATTTTTAGGGGGTGTGGATTTTTTAAATAAAAATATATTAGAGGTTTATGCTTTAATCAATTATTATTCCTACCTTGCAGTATAGTAAATCGCAAAGGACTAGTGAGTTTGTGATTTTAGATCATTCTTTTTTGATGATATTACTTCGGTAAAGTTATACAAATAGGATGGTTCGACGTAATTAGCATTGCGTATAGCTGGGTTTGGATGTCTATAGTATGATTATGAGTGAAACTCGTTTTTGACAATTCTTTTGTTTTATATGAAGAGAGAATACTCGTACTAAGTTGATTTAAGATATCTAGATTTCTGCATTCGTTTTTTGTTAAAACATTATTATTAAAATTAAGTAATTGCCGTCTTTAAGGTTTGAAATGAATATTTAAAGAAGGCGCAACATTTTTTAAAATGAACAAAGGAATTGTAAAGTTTTTTAATGAATCAAAAGGTTATGGTTTCATTAAAGAAGACGAGACAAACAAAGAGTATTTCGTACACGTAACTGGTATAGTTGACGAAATTAAAGAAGATGATCAAGTTACTTTTGAACTTAGTGAAGGTCGCAAAGGACTAAATGCAGTTGACGTGAAACTAGCATAATTAAAATAGTTCATGAAGATTTTATACCCTATTCTCCTTTGGAGGATAGGGTATTCTTTTTTTTGTTGTAAATGTTTCTCATGTTAAATATTCCAAGGTGGGGGTGATTTTTTAATTTGATAATTTACATGACGTTTTTGTGTGATTTATCAATTTCTTCCTTTTCACAAAAAATAATCATTTTTTCTGCTAATTATTTTCGCAATTCGCTTAATTTTTAACGAAACGTTTTTAGATTTGTAGTTGTACTTACATAAAATTTAATTATGTGATTACAATGCAATCAAAAATATTATGTAATTTTAAATTGCATGAGACAAAATTGTCTCTCTGTCTAATAATGTCTGATTATTTAATTACTTTTTTATGAAAAGATTAACTCTGTGTATTGTCGCTTTAGTAATGGCATTCTCATCTATTGCAGGTAATGAGGGAAATGTCGCTGGATCAAAAGTGAAGATTGGAGCTAAAGCTCCTGATTTCCGTTTTGAAATAGCACCTAATACACCAAAATATTTAAACAGTTATAAAGGAAAAGTAGTACTACTTACTTTCTTTGCTATTTGGTGTCCTCCTTGTCGTAAAGAGATTCCTCAATTTTCAAGAGAGCTTTGGCCTAAGTACAAAGATAATCCAAACTTCGAATTGATTCTTTTGGGTCGAGATCATAGTTGGGAAGCTTTGTTAGATTTTAAAAAGAAATATGAGTATGATATGAACTTTGTGCCAGACATGGATAGCAAAGTGTTTAATAAATATGCTGAACGTCAAATTCCAAGAAATTATTTGATTGGTAAGGATGGAAAAGTTGTTTATCAATCTCAAGGATTTAATTTGAATGAATTCAAAGAGTTGATGGAGCATATTGATAAAGCATTAAAATAGTTTTTATTCTACTATTGACAAAAAAGCTATCTCTTATTGAAGGAGATAGCTTTTTTATTTTAAAAAGAATTATTGTAGTGGTTTAGTTAATTGATTAACTTTGAGTATGTGGTATTTTTGTCTTAGATTTCTTTGAATAATAATAAATTTTCGATTAATGACCATGTGACGGTTTTATCATTAATAGCGATATGTATGAATAATAAATCAGTTATATTTTGGAATATTGATACGCAATATGACTTTGTTGATCCTCAAGGAGATTTATATGTTGAGGGTGCCGAGAATTTAATCGATCTATGGGAGGAGATATTGAATTATGTTAGGGCTCATAATATTCGATTGATATCTACGAAAGATCATCATTTTCTTGATTCTAGTGAACTTTCTGATAATCCTGATTTTATAAGAACTTTTCCACCTCATTGTATTGCTTTTGAAAAAGGAGAGAGAAGTGTTTTGTCTGGCATCGAAGAGGAGAGCTTAGAATTAGATTGGGATGTTATGATGACTAAAGATCATTTGGTGGGGATTTACGAAAAAGGTAGCCCTATTACTGTTTTGAAGGATAAATTCGATTTTTATGAAGGGAATCCGAATAGTAAGCACCTCTTATCTATTTTGAAAGAGAAACATATGTATGTTATGGGAGTGGCTGAAAATGTGTGCGTAAGTCAAGCTGCTATAGCCCTCGCAAAAAATGGGTTTAGTGTAACTGTGATATCTGATGCTGTTCGCGGTATTCCTGGATTAGTAACTCCCTATGAGATGTGGCGAGAGTTAAATATTGAGCTCAAGAGTTGGGGTGAGGTGAAGTCTGAGATCTCTCGTGTTTAATTCCATTGCTTTAAAGTGAAGTTGCTTGTATTTAATCCATAAAGCGTTTTGGTACTTTATGGATTAAATCTATGAGTGAGGTTGGTAAAGTTCTATATATCTAAAGTTTAAACTTAGATGTTTTAACTTTAAAGAATGGTTGTGGGATATGGAAGTCTGGCTGTTTATTTCGTATCTTTTTTGCAGAATACCAAATTTGTTGTTTTTGAGGTCCATAATCAGCTCTAAAGATTGCCATATAGAAACTTTTGTTATTCGATCTAAATATGTCTAGGTCGTTAATGTATATTGCGCCTTCTACAATGTATTGATCTTCTATAATGGTTGAAGCTGTTCTTATTTTAGTGTAATCCCAACTTCGATCAAAGATGCGGTGGTATGATGCTCTATAGTCAAGTTTGTTACCTTTAATATCGATTTCAAAGCAGTAATACTTTTTTAAATCTTTGTTCTTGGAGAAGAACAATTCTACTCGATCAGATTTAGCAACAGATCTTTCATTGATGTAAGGCTCGTATTGCATTGTAGTATCTTTCACTATAAAGTAAAAGAATAGCCAGCCATCTTTGATAAAATATTGGATTGTAGTGTGGTCTTTCTTGATTTGGTCTTCCCATGGTGCATATAGCCCACCAATATTGGTGGCTTTACTCCACTCTTTTTTGTTGATCTTTCCGTCAATAATGACCTCTTGTGCCTCTGTGAATCGTGTTAAAAGTAGAACTGCGAAAAGTAATAGCCAGTGTTTGATTTTCATTGGTCGTGTGATTAATTGATTTAGTGCAGCTAAAATAGTTAAATACTAACATTTATGTTTTGTGTTTTTGCTGTAAAATATTTATGTTTTCGTATGGAATTCTCTTTTGTTTGGTGTATACTTGTAGTAAGTGAATATTCATTCACTGGTAGTTTTGTACTTTAATATTAATAATATGAAAGTTGTTTTATTTGGTTCTACAGGTGCAGTAGGGCAGCACTTGAAAAGAGATTTCGAGTCACAAGATATATCTCTAGTAAATATTATTCGGAAACCGTCAAAAGATACTAACACAGGTGTAGATACAGAGGAGGTCGTGGTTGATTATAATAATATTGAATCTTTGAGAATAGAAGCGGATTCTTTATATATAGCCATCGGTACTACAATGAAAAAAGCGGGTTCAAGAGAGGCATTTGTTGCAGTTGATCGTGATTTGGTAATTCGAATTGCGAAATGGGGATTTTCTCAAGGGATTAAGTCTGTACACGTGATCAGTTCAATTGGTGCCGATAAAAATGCCAAAGGAGTATATTTAAAGACCAAATCGGAGATGGAAGAGCAAATAAGTAGAATCGGTTTTGATGAGGTTCATATTTACCGCCCTTCGGTACTTGTTGCAGAACGTGAGGGTGATTCCCGTTTTGCAGAGAAACTGTCAGTTCCTTTTATGAAACTACTTTCACACATGGGAGGGAAAATGAAAAAATATCAACCAATCACTGTGGAAAGAGTGGCCTCTTTTATGGTTTCAAGATTATTAAAGGGCAAGGACTCAATATATATATACGAAAGCGACCAAATGCAATAGGTTGTTTGAATAACAATATTTTGTGGATTATGGCTGTATTAGCATTGGAGAGCTTAGCTGTTTTTGTATTAAGCTTATGGAAGATCTATCTCGGATTTGCATATCTCGCAATACAGGGGTATTCTCTCATTTATGCATGTTTGTTGAATTTAAGTGCTGTGGCTGTATCAGTCTTTTTTACATATCTACTATGGAAGCAAGGTGATAAATGGCCCTTTTTTAATCGTTTTCGTACGCATCGTAGTTATCAGAAAGCAATAGAGTTTTGGCGTCGAAATGGTGCCATGTTAACGCTAATATTATCCCCTATTCTTATCGGTATTCCAACCTATGTGATTATAGCATTGGAAGCAAAGATTTCGATAAAGAGAATCACTATCAGTATGATTTTTATCTCATTTTTGTGGGGTATTTTATGTTATTATGGATCATCTTTCTTCGTAGATGATGTGGTTTTAATTGCTAATCTAAAATGAATATAAGGGGCTCTTTTTTGTTTGGTGAATGACCATGCAGTAGTTTTGTGTTTTATTTTTAGAAATAAATAATGTTGATTGATGAGAACAAAACATGAAACAGAGAATTATAAATTCTCGCAACATAGGCAATGTGAATTCTTTCCATGCCATAAAGTAAAAGATGAGGCTGATTTTAATTGTCTATTTTGTTATTGTCCACTCTATATGTTGAAGGATAAGTGCGGTGGTAACTTCAAATATACCAATGGAGTGAAAGACTGTAGTGATTGTTTGATTCCACATTCAACTAAGGCCTATGAGCATGTAATGAGTAAGATGGGCGATGTGATTCGAATCGGAAGTGAAAAGAGTGAAGAGTAGATTATAAACATTACAACTGAAGTCTAATCAGAGGTAGGCTGGGTGTGAGAAAAATAAAAGAGGTAACATAGATGATGAACTTTACTGTTAATCAGGAAAAATGTAATCAATGTGGGATGTGTGGTAAAGATTGCCCGGTTCTTATTATTGATTGTAAATCAGGATTTCCAACCATAAAAGAGGGGAAAGAGAAGAATTGTTTAAAATGTCAACACTGTTTGGCTATTTGTTCACAAGGTGCAATATCAATTTTTGGTAAGGATCCTAAGAATAGTATTCCAACTTCTGTTGATTTACCAAATTCTGAGGCATTAGAGAATTTAATGAAGAATCGTCGTTCTGTAAGAAAATTCAAGCAGGATGAAATTGATAAATCATTAATTCATAGTTTACTTGCTTCTGCTTCTTATGCACCTACTGCAAAAAATGAAAATTCAGTTCATTTGAGTGTTGTTGATAAGAAAACAGGGATGCAACCACTTAAAGAGTTGATCTATCAAACGATCCAAGATAAGTTTGAAGCGGGAGAAATTTCTTCGAGATTTCAGTATTTATCAAATTTTTCTAAAGTGTGGTTTGCCAAAGGTATTGATGTGATTTTTAGAGATGCACCTCATGTTGTAATTGCATCTGCACCAGAAGATGGTACTTCTCCTGATTTGGATTGTACTATTGCACTTAGTTATTTTGAGTTGTTGGCAAATTCTAATAACGTCGCTACTCTATGGGATGGATTCGCAGCAAATGTCTTAGAAGATGTAGCACCAGAGTTGAAAGAAAAAGTTGGGGTGCCTGCTGGTAATAAGGTTGGAATGGTTATGATTTTTGGTCATTCTGCGAGAAAATATGCGAGATCCATTCAGCATGAAGGCGAGAATATAAATACTTTATCACTATAACAATTTTTGGTGTTAACAATGATGATGCGAGTCATTTGAGTTTACTGATGAAATTAGAGTAATCTAAAGTAGAAGAAACAATATATGAGGTTGTAGTTCAATGAGATGTTTGAACTACAACCTTTCTTGTTTTCAGAAAATTATATTTTATTCTAGGGAGAATGGCATATTGTATGGTTGTTTCGTTGGTCGATACTAATTATTACTACTATTCGATCTTTTTGTGTTGATTATACTGTGGTACTACTCAGTAATAGTCGTCTTTATTTATGATTGAGTTCTATTTTCCCCTCTTGATAACATTGATTTCGCAGCTCTTTAAAAAAGATGTCCATTTGGAACATGTACCATTTCAATATTCATGGAATCTATATTGAGGACGTCTATTTTGTTATCACTTCGATAAGATACTTATGGAACGATTCCACTCTTAAAAAGAGTTCCGATTTTTTATATCATTGTGAAGAGAAAAAGCAGTAAACTGACGAATGATAATTTGTCAGTTTACTGCTTTGAATTAAATCACCTCTTCAGTGACCTCAATATTTAATTCCTTCTTCGGTTCAAAAGAGTTGATGCCTTACATTAAGTTCGACTGCTCGCTTATATGAACTAATAGTGTTAGAAGGACGCTTTTTGAAAAGGGTTTTCATTCTTATTGAATGGGCATATATAGTAGCTGTAGTGATATGATTTTTTGTTTAAGCGATACCTTTTTCTAGGTAGAGCCCACCAGCTATCATATCCTCCAACTCCAGTCTGTTTATAGTCAATATTTACACTTATAGTCTTACGCTTTGGTAGATCATATAAGTGTCCAGTCCTTCTCTCTCCTGAATCGAAATCACTTTTTAAGAATGGAAGTGTGCTCATCGAAATAAGACTGTCTGCAATAAATATGATACCGTTACCATTTCGATCTGTTAGTGTGGCCCAGCGTATGTCTGTTTTATAACCGTTCTCTTGAGGTCTTACATAATCATGATATTGCTCTATTACTTTACTACTATATTCTCCAACAATTGAAGCAGCGTGTCTGTCCCAATAATTCTCGTAAGGGCCGCGTCCAAAATAGGTGAAGTTTGAATATTTATCAGAAAGTAGTAGGTTCATTCCAAACCTTGGCAACATCATTGGCGCTTTATCACCAATATTTATTTTTTCATCTACCTTAATGACACCATCATTATAGACATGATATGCAATTATTAAATCACTTTTTGTCTTTGAGAGTTTGTAGTGATAGGTTACAGATATTTCTGACTCTTTTACCTCTACTTCATAACGATCAATTGAGTTGTTTTCAGTGTCTAATTTCCATGCTTTTAGTTTTTTATGAAGTTTTGCTCCATAATCATTATCATTAGGTGCTCTCCAGAAATCAGGTGTCGGTCCTTGATTGAAAATTTTCTTGCCATTTACTTTATATGAATCAATTCTTCCCTCAGAATGGTTAAAGCTAATGGTAATTTGTTTATTTGATATCTTAATTCCACTCTTCGACTTCGTTACTTTTAGCTTTGGAGAGGTCGTTATGTATGTCTTGTTTCTTTTATTTGATGTTAGTTGGAATTGTTCGTAAGCCATTAACCAATCTTTAGGAACAAGTGGTGTTTCTGAGATGGAATAAGCTTTGAAGTTCAGAAAGTATTCTACCCCCTTTTTATCTGTGATTTCTGATGTTGGGATAGTTACAACTTTTGATTTTCGAGCGTTAAGGTTAAAGTTATGAAGTGTTCCTTTATCGATGACCTGATTATTTGCAAGAAGTTCCCACTGTATCCTAATATTTGTCAAATCAATAAAATCATATTGGTTTATAATTTGAACTTTACCTTGCTTTAAATCTTCTGCAATAAAACGAATAAATTGGTGGACTTTCTTTACCTCATAAAGTGATGGATTTGGGGTTCTGTCAGGTTGAATAATACCATTGATACAGAAATTGCCATCAGTATGTATTCCCTTGGGTTCATAGTCTCCACCGTATGTCCAATAAGGACTACCATCCTTTGTATGCTCAAGTAGTCCTTGATCAACCCAATCCCATATAAAACCTCCTTGTAAAAGTTTTTTACTATAGATTAGGTCCCAATAATCTTCAAAGTTTCCTACTGAATTACCCATAGCATGAGCATATTCTGACATGATATATGGTCGATAAGATGCAGGATCATCGGCATATTTCTTCATTCGTTCGATAGACGGGTATTGTGGACATATAATATCTGTATGAGGTCTAAATTCAATACGTTCGTACTGTACAACTCTAGATGGATCTCTACGATGTAACCATCTTGACATCGCTTCGAATGTTTTACCATCGCCAGCTTCGTTACCCAAGGACCAAAATACAATCGAAGGGTGGTTTTTGTCTCTTTCAACCATACGAACCATTCTATCCATATGTGCCTTTTTCCATAGCGGGTTTTTAGCTAATGACTCTTTACCGTAGCCCATTCCGTGAGATTCAATATTTGCTTCATCGCAGACATAAAAACCATATTCATCACAAAGGTCGTAGAATAAAGGATCATTAGGATAATGAGCAAGACGAACTGCGTTTATGTTGTTTCGCTTCATTAACTCTAGGTCTTTTCTCATTAGCTCTTCTGAAATAACGTGTCCGGTTATTTGATCGTGTTCGTGTCTATTAACGCCTTTGATGTAAACAGGAACTCCATTGACGCAAAACTGCTTGTCAATTATCTCAACTTTTCTGAATCCAACTCTATTTCCTGTTATATCTAATATTTTATCTCCTTGCTTTAAAGTTAAAACAAGTTTATATAAGTTTGGTGTTTCAGCTGTCCATTTAAGAGGAGAGGAGATTCGTTTGAAGAAATCGACCTTGGTTTGTTTTGAAGAGATAGATACTTCTGTTTTATCTGCAGCAATAATATTGTTTTGATAATCTAGAAGTTGCATGGTAAGTTCAAACGGAGTATCATAAGTTTGTCGATGATCCGAAATGTTGGCTTCAATTGTAAGTAGTCCGTCTTTGTAGTTTCTATCGAGATTACTTGTAACAAAAATATCTCTGATATAAACTGGGTTTACAGCATAGATATAGATGTCTCTTTCAATGCCACTTAATCTCCAAAAGTCTTGATCTTCTAGATATGACCCATCGCACCATCTCATAATACGCGCACTTACTGTATTCTTGCCTTTTTTAATGTACGAAGTTATATCAAATTCTGCTGGAGTTTTGGATCCTTGACTGTAGCCAACTTCCATTCCATTAATCCAAAGTTTGAGATTGGATTTTACAGCTCCAAAATGTATATATATCTGCTGTCCACTCCATGAATTAGGGACTGTAAATGATCTTTTATATGATGCTGTGGGATTTTTTTCTTGAGGTACAAGAGGAGGATTCTTTTTAAATGGGTAGATAATATTGGTGTAAATAGGAAAAGAATATCCCTCAAGTTCCCAATTAGATGGTACGGTTATTTTGTTCCATTTATCCGTATTGTAATCATTTTTGTGAAAGTCTTTGGGGGCATCTTTGGGGTTTTTAGCAAGATGAAAGAACCATTTTCCATTAAGAGATTGGTAATTTTTAAGCTCTTTTAATGAAGTATTGAAAAGGTCTTCTGGCTTTTCGACATGTTTTAATGTTGCATGTGGCTTCTCTTTGTTTTTCTGGAAAAAAGATGGGTCTTCCCAATAGTTTTGTGCGATAGTGATATTACATATGAATGTAAGTAAGACTAAAACAGACCATAGTTGTGGTTTCATGAAAGTCAGTTTAATTATGTTAGTTAATCAAGGTGTCTGATTCTAATGTTAGGATGGATGCAACAGTCTGTGCATGTTATTAGTTACAGATCTTGTGAAAATAGTTAATTTATTCGGAATTAGATATGTTGATACATTAAAAGAGTTACTTTATTGATATAATTATATTATTTTTAGTAGTTAAATTATGAAATTAAATAATATGAGTCGAGCCGTTAATGAGTGGGATAAACGTTATTCTGAAGATGAATATATTTATGGGATATCTCCCAATAATTTTTTAAAAGATTCTTTAGAACGCTATAGTGTTAAGGGAAACATACTGATGGTTGCTGAAGGTGAGGGGCGGAATGGTGTCTATGTTGCAAAAAAGGGTCTTAATGTTTATGCATTTGATATTAGTGCACAGGCAAAAGTTAAGGCTTTAAGATTAACAGAGAAGATGGATGTTACTATTGATTATAAAGTAGGCGATTTTAGGGAACTAGAGTGGAATCATGATGGTTTTGATGCGATTGTTTTGATTTATTCACACTTTCCACCTGAAATAAGAACTTCATATTTCCAAAAGATGATTTCCCTTTTAAAGAATAATGGATATGTTATATTTGAATGTTTTAGTGAAGAACATCTTTCATATCGAGATAAGAATCCATCAGTAGGTGGCCCCAATAATATAGAATTATTGTATAGTGAAGGTTTTCTGAGAGGTGAATTTAATGAGTTAGATATTCTAGAGCTGAAAGAAAAGGAGATTGTTTTAGAGGAAGGAACGTTTCATCAAGGGATTGCAAAAGTTCTTCGAATGGTGGCACGAAAAAGCGAATAAGGTATAAATCCTCATTCGCCATAGTTGAGTTGTCTAATCTGGAATGATTGTCTTAATCAATGAGTTTCATTCCATTTTATATTTATTCAATATTGAATGTTTGAATGGCAACTACACGTTTATCATTAGAGTTGCTGTTTCCTGAAATCATAAAGAAGTTTCCATTGAAACCATCTTTTTCAAAAACAGTAGGTTTTGCATTCTTGAATGTAACAGGAAGGGTTGACATCGTGTAATATGTTTTGGGGTAAGCTTCGCTCTCATATTTTCCCGCATTCGCTCCCGAGATATAGTATGTAAGTTGATCATTTAAGGAGTTAATCCCACCTTCATTTTTTAGATATATTTCCACATATAATTCATCTTGTCCATATAGCGTTTCAGCATTAATATCCATGTCTATTTGGCTAATACTCTTGCTTTCTGGGATATCCTCTTCTTTTACAAATACAGAAAAATAACCATTTTCATTATGGTTTGATACGACAGAGTTTCCTGCTACAATATCTAATATTTGTAAGTTAAATGTTCCTTTTCCTGTAATTGTTGAAGAGCCTGGAGGTATTGGTGATCCTTCAATTGTCTCTCCATATTCAGGTAGTTGGAACTGAAGTTTTCCATCTGAGGTTCTAACGATAAACACAACGCTTTGCCCAGGTAATACATCTGAGGCCATTGCTACTGTTTCACCATATGTCGTGGTGATGGCAGCTGCAATAACGTCATAGTTTTGATATTTTGTATCTTTAATATACAAAGTTTGATTGTACTCTACTTCTTGATCATAGAGATAAACTTTATCAGTCAAGTTTGAAACATCACCTTGATGAGTTACTGTGTTGGCACCTTGAATCAACTCCATTGGAATTAAGATAGAAGGATTTTGCAGCGTATAATCACATCTGTAACTAGTAAGACCATAATGTGCTTTATCTGTTGCTTCTGTTGGTGTTGTATTAACGTCAGGATGATAGATGTCAACATAAAATGTCAAGGTGCTATTTTGGATGACTTGGAATGTAATTTCCTCTTCAGTAAGATCTATATCTTCGATAAAAATATCTTCAGCGATCATATCACCATACACTCTTAACGTATATCCAGAGGTTTCATATTCGTAAGTTATAGTGGACTCACTTTCTGTGGCTTTAGTTGATTTAAGACTCAATCCTAAAGATTGATCTGTTCTAAAACTAAGATTAACATTGACAGGTGTGCCAATTTCATTTTCGCCATTATCATCATCATTACAAGAGATCATGGCAAAAATAGTTAGATAGATGACTAGTATTTTTTTCATGGTATTTTATTTTTGTTAATATTAATATAAAACATGCTTCGGTACATAAATGTTTTGGAGTATTATTTGTTCGTTGAGATTGAGAATTTTTTTATCGCAACTATGGTTTGGGGGTCGGTTTCATCACTTGCAAAAGTCAAGAAGAAATTACCTGTTTTAATATCTTGCTTATAGTATTCAACTTTCGCATCTTTAATATGCTTCGGTAAATCATTAAAGTTGTAGAAACTTAATGGGCTCGATTCAATTGCATATTTTCCTGCATTCGGTCCCATAATGTAATATAATAGAAGATCATTTGAATTATTTATATGACCTTTATGTTGAAGATAAATTTTTACGTAAATGATCTTATCCCCTTGTAATGATTCTGCTAGAATGTCAATTTCAAAATCTCTCAATTTTTTATTTTTAGGGATATCTTCTTTTAAAACAAAAACATTTGATTCATTATTGGTTGAATGTTTAGTTAAAATAGCACTACCCCCAATGATATCTATTATATTCACGTTATATGTGCCTTTCCCAATTATAGATGATGTTGCCGGAGGAATAGGATATCCCGGTTGTTCTTGATTATATGACGGTAAGTTAAATTGAATTTTGGTGTCATAGGATTGAACTATATATAAAATGCTTTTGCCAGCAATTACTTCTGCTACCATTGCGATATTATTTCCATGAATCGATTGTACAACAGCAGGGACAATATTATATTCATTATATATTGATTCTTTAATGTAAAGAGTTTGATTATATTCTATTTCTTGATTGTAAAGAAAAATCTTTTGAGTCAATTTATTGGCCTCTCCTTGATCGGTTACTGTAAATGCTCCTTGGATAAGTTCTAGAGGTATCGTGATTGAGTTTTTTTTGTCTCCGTATAAGCACCGATATCCTGTTAATCCATAATGGGCCTTTAAGGTTGCGTCAGTAGGATTAAATGCTACCTTGGGATTGTAAACGTCAATATAGAAAGTCTGTGTACTGTTTTGAATAACATCAATCTGAATTTCATCTGTGAGTAGATCTACATCTTCATAAATGATGTCATTTTCAATTAAATCACCATATACCCTAATTGTATATCCGGTGTATTCATAATCGTATTGAATCGTATTATTTGATTTTAATACTAAGGATAATGAATTGTTGGGTCTGAAATTCATGACAACAGAAACTTCTTCTCTTATAGAGGTGTGCTCAGAACTTGTGGTACACCCTAAAGTGAATACAAAAAATAATATATAGTAGATTTTTATTTTCATGTTGTTAAGGAGTCGTTGTTAGAAGAAACATTAGTTATTTATGTTTGTTTTCGATTTTTTTTATTTTAGGATAAATTATGAGATATGTCCCCATTACTTTATGTCATTATAATTGTTAGTAAATGTGAATTATGTGTCATGGTATTATCCCGTTGTGTTGTAAATTGAACACAAAAAAGATATGATGCGGATATTTATATTGTTTTTATTATTTCAATTTACTGTTTTGTATGGGTGGTCAAAAAAGAAGAATTATTTAGAATTGTCCCCATTGACTATTGGCACAATAACTCCAAGAAGCTGGCTAAATAAAGAAGCTGAATTTGCAATAACTGGAATTCCTGGGAATTTAGACTTGTCAACAATCAAACCTTTTTCATTACACCCATTTCTAATGGAGAATCATAAAAGTGGTGCTTTTGGGTATGAACAAATGGGGTATTACTTGGATGGTGTAACACGACTTGCTTATATTACGAATAACCAGAAATTAAAAAAGAAAGTATCTCGTTACTACAATGCATGTTTGAAGAGACAAGATAACGATGGCTTTTTTATTTCAGGGATGAAGTCGGATAAGAATTCTTGGGCTACTGTTGAGAATGGTACAAAAGATGAAGTTTTATGGAATAAGAAGATTGATGCATTTTTATGGGGAATGGCTGCATTTTCAAGAGGTGCATTAGCATATTATGATGGAACAAAAGACGATCGAATACTTGATATGCTCCAAGAAAATTATAAATCTTTTCAGATTTGGAAGCGAGATGATAATCATATGCCTATGAGCGGAATGGAAATGCACTGGAATCGAAGGCTTGTAAATTTAGAAGTGATGATCTCACTGTACCTAATTACGAAAGAGAAGTCATTAAAACAAAAGATTATTTCGATTTTAAAAGCAAATGAATCTGGGATGTTAAAATCATGGGGGAGCCGTAATACATCTATTGATGATTTCCAGCACTGGAGTTACACTGATTTATGTCATGGAGTTACATACAATGAGATGGCAAAACTCTATGGTGTTGGCTATGCAGTGAGTGGTAATAAACAGTATCTAAGAGCTTCCGTAAATGCCTTTGAACACCTTGAGAAATATCACGTTTTACCTAATGGGGTAAATAGTTCAAATGAATATTTGCGAGGAATAGGTGGATTTGAAGCATCTGAAACATGTAATGTGTCTGACTATATGTGGTCCAATCTATGGCTGTTGAAATTGACCGGGGATGTGAAGTATGCAGATCGAATAGAGAAGGTTTTTTTCAATGCTGGACATCAGGCGATCTCACACGATTATTCCAAACATGTATATGTTCAAACTCCCAACAGAATAAAAGGAGTACATATCGAACATCGAGATAAAGGAACTGAATTTAAAGCATTTCATAAACCTGTCTGTTGTACTGCTAATTTGTGCCGTATTTTACCAAATTATATTATGCATATGGCTATGAGAACTAAAAGTGGTTCTTTAGCACTACTTCTTTATGGTCCTTGTAAGATCAATAGTCCAAATATTTCTATGGATATTAAATCAAATTATCCAATGACTGAAAACATTAATATACATATAAATGAAGTGGCAAAAAGGTCTCAGACGATTTATTTTAGAATCCCGTCTTGGTGTAAATCGCCTAATATTGAGGTTAATGGTAGGCAAGTAAAGGTTGTGCAAAAAGTTTCTGGTTATATCTCTATCAAAAGAAATTGGATGAAAGGTGATGATGTTGATCTTCATTTGCCGATGGATGTGGTTGTTAATCGTTCCGAGGAGAAGATTATGAATATTGATGGAAAAGAACTTTATATTGCCCCCAAATCAATTGGTAGTAATAAGAAGTTGTCATCTTTTGATCATGGAGCATCTTATGCAACTGTTACTAGAGGTCCACTGTTATTTGCGCTTCCTTTAAAAGATTCTACGAACTATAATATGTCTTTGGTGGTTCCTAATAAGTTGAGTGCAATTGTTAATGAAAATTGTTGTGGAGTATCTTGGGACAAACCAATGGTTTCAATTAAGGCTCTTTTCCAAATAAGTGATTGGAATTTAGATGAATTTCATCCTAAATTACCTGCGATGCCGATTGATTATGATAAGAGTCGTGTTTTTGAATATGAACTTATACCATATGGTTCAGCTACTTTTCGGATATCTATGATTCCTTATGTGAATAAAAAGAACTGATTCCCATAAATAAGGTTGTTTTAATAGCTTCTGACTTTGATTTTAAAACAGGTAGTAAATGATTGGATTATATTTTAAAAAGATGTAAATTAGTGGAGCTAACTAGAATAACCCCACACTATTATGAAACTAACTATATCCATAATATTGATAGTGTTTTTTCTTAGAAACACTATTGCTATAGCACAGGAAGGTAATGCTAATCTACCTCCATATTCGAAGAAAATCTCAGCGCAATTGTGGAAAAAGATTGATCAAAGAATGATACCATCTTGGTATCAAGATGCAAAATTCGGAATTTTCATCCATTGGGGACCTTATTCCGTACCTTCGTGGTCGCCTGTAGGGACTTATACCGAATGGTATCAGAAATGGCTTGTGAGTCGAAATATTTTTGGTAATAATAATCCAGACCCTAAAGCGATTCCTAATTTTCAAGATCGTGTATACGGAGAGTCCTCATCATATTATGACTTTGGTAAGATGTTCAAAGCAGAATTGTATAATCCTAACTTGTGGGCAAAACTCTTTCGACGTTCGGGGGCTAAGTATGTTGTTTTAACATCTAAGCATCATGATGGGTTTACATTATGGCCGAACCGAGAGGCTCAGGATATGAGGCAGTTTAAATGGAATTCAGGCGAAGTCGGAGCAAAAAAGGATCTTATTGCTCCATATATGTCTGCGATGAGAGAAGAAGGATTAAAAGCTGGCCTTTATTATAGTTTATATGAATGGTATCACCCTTGGTATGTTGATTCTGATCCACGTTTTGTTACCAAACATTATCATCCTCAATTTAAAGATTTAGTGAATCGATATGTACCAGATTTGATTTTTGCAGATGGGGCATGGGATCATGATGATCGTTATTGGCGTAGTGGTGAATTATTAACTTGGTTATATGAAGAGTCTCCTTGTAAGGAGTATGTGGTGATAAATGATCGCTGGTTCAAGGGTTGTAGGCATAAACACGGAGGATACAGAACAACGGAGTATGAGGTGAAGGGAATGGAAGGAGACAAACCATGGGAAGAAAATCGTGGTATGGGTTTTTCGTTTGGATATAATAGGGCAGAAAATATAGAGAATTATACTTCAGCGAAGGCTCTAGTGCTAATGCTATGTGACCTAGTTAGTATGGGAGGAAATCTTTTGTTAAATGTTGGACCTAGAGCAGATGGAACTATTCCTGTTATTATGCAAGAACGACTATTGCAAATAGGTAAGTGGTTGGATGTAAATGGTGAAGCTATTTATGGAACGAGAAAATGGCATCGTTCTTTCCAATGGTCAGAAGGTGATCGAGATTATACATCTAAGAAGAAAGTCTCTTATGTTGGAGGTGATTATATATTAAAACAAACAGTTCGGTCTTCAAAAGGAAAGGCCGTCAAAGAGTTGTTTTTTACAAAAAAAGGAGATGATTTATATGCAATTTCTCCTATATGGCCTGGAGATAAGTTGATTGTTCGTAATGTTAAGGTTTCAAATAATTCTATCATTACTTTGTTAGGACATGAAGGGCCTTTAGCTTTTAAAGAATCTAATGGAGGAGTCATTGTTTCTTTACCTCCATATAATCCTAATGGGAATTTAGTTGAATATGCTTACGTTATAAAGATTGAAAATATACAAGAGTAGTGATGTAGTGTGATTAATCTCAGTATATGATAAGTAGAGGTTTAATGTACTGAGATGTTTCTGTTCTTGGTTTTTATATTCTAATTCGATTGCTTTAAATTTGCACCTAATCTTTCTATGAAAATAACATTCTCTTTTTTAATAATAAATTTATTTTTTGTACTTAATTGTGTTGCTAATTCCACCTATAATTATGTGCCAATAACAGTCAAAGATGGATTGCCAAGTAATAAGGTAACTTCCCTCTTAAGAGATTATAAAGGACTTTTATGGATAGGTACGGATAATGGTTTATGTTGCTATAATGGAGATCAAATTAACTATGTCCGTTTGAAAGAGTTGGATGATATTTTCCCAAAATTATCATCTGTTAAGTTTGTCTCAGAATCGAGAGATAGTACTTTGTGGGTCGGTTTAAAGAAACATTTATTATTTTTAAATAAAGGAGATAACTCATTTAAAGTGATATCTCTAACGAATCAACATGGGGTGTTGAAATCATTTTGTGTGAATGATAGCCTTATTTGCTTCGGGTGTACTAATGGGGTTTTTGTATATAATAAAAGTGTTAATCGAAAACCTCGATTTGTTCCTTTTCCAAATAAGCAAGTATTACACTCTATGTATGGTATGAGCTTTACTCAGAGTTCGAATATTGTAATTGCTTCAAGAAAAGGAGTTCAACAGTTAGATTTTAAAAGAAAAAGTATTCGATCTCTAATAGGTCAGAAAAAGTTTAAAAGGTATGTGCCAAATCGAATAGTATCTTTGCCTAACAACGAGTATCTAATTTCTACAAGATCTAAAGGGTTGTTTCAACTTCATAATGATGGACGCTTGTTACCTATCGAGTGTTCTAGTTTTACAACTTCACATTACCCATTAGTATTGGATATGACAAGAAGTAAAAAAAAGGTTTGGATTGCTACTGATGGTGATGGAATTTTAGTCTATGATCTATATAGTAAAAAACTATCATCTCTAAAGCATACCCCTGGAAATAGCCAAAGTTTGGTTTCAAACTCAATACAAGATCTTTTTGTAGATCGATATGATAATCTATTTGTGGGGAGTGTTAAGTCAGGGATTTCTGTTGTAAATAAAAGTAATTTAGTTAGTTATAAAGAGGTTGTGAATGGTGATAATGCTGGACTATCTAATAGTGCAATCCTTGCGGTTATTGAAGATAGTCGTTATCGTAATATTTGGATCGGTACGGATGGTGGAGGCTTGAATGTCTTCAATCCTACCGAAAATAAGTTTATTCATGTTCCAGAACTCAAAGATGAAAAGATTGGTTCGATTTGTGAGTTAAAGCCAGGGAAGTTACTCGTTCGAATGTATCGAAAAAGTTCAAGGGTGTTTGATATTAAGGAAATGAAATTCGATAATAATAATCTCTACCCTTGGTTGAGGAAGATGAGAGGTAATCCTACATCAACGATTGTTTATATTAGAGACAACAAGCAACGTGTCTGGAAGTTAGGTAGAGGTGTCGATGTCTTAGATAAAAATGGTCATGTTTCATCTTTATCTCGAGCTAATGGATGGAAAGGTCGAGTTGATGTGAGATTATACAACGTAATGAGAGTCAATGATTATCTATACCTTGGTGTTGGTTTCGGAGGGGCTTACCATATAAATTTCAAGAATAAGCGAATTTCACCTGTACTTAAAAATATTGCTTTGTATAAAGGCAAGAGTATAAACATTAGTCGTGTGATAAAGCAAGGGGAAAGATTTTGGATGTCATCAAATTATGGATTATTATTTTATGAAAACAATACCTTAAGCCGTTTTGATATAAATGGTGTTGATTGGGAGTCTATTCGATCAGTTGAAAAAGGTGATAATAATACATTATGGGTTGGAACTTCAACTGTTTTATATCACGTCGATTTGAAAACAAAAAATGTTCGTTATTGTGGAGCATCAGAAGGAGCTTCTTGTTATAGTTACTCCCTTAGAGGTACATGTTGCAGTAGAGATGGAAATATTTATATGGGGGCAGGTAATGGGCTAGTTATAATTAAAAAGCAAGACCATTCTTGGTGTAAAGAAAGAGCAAATGCAACACCTTTCGTAAATCGTATAGTTGTCGATGGTGTGAAGTTTAAATCCTTTGATAGTAATCTCGTTGAACTACCATGGGATAATAAAAGTGTGAAGTTAAGTTTTTCCGTTAATGAAAGAAGTTTCTTTAGACGGCGTAGATTTATGTATTCGATTGATGGTTATACCGATGATAAAATCCCATTTGATCAAACAAACTTAATGCTTGGTCATTTACCTCCAGGAAAGTATATATTGTCAATATGGTGTGATTTGCCTGATGGAAGCTGGCGGGAATCTGCTCTCAAGATAAAATTAAATGTGAATAAACCTTGGTGGAATCATTGGCTTTTTATTTTGATACTCGGCTGTAGTGTCTGTTTCGTTGTGACTATAATTATTCGTCGTAATAAAGAGAAGAATAGACTCTTGATGGAGCTAGATCTTGAGAAAAAGAGAAAAGAAGATGTAACAAAAATGATTAAGCAGAAGGATGCTTTTTTAACCAATGTTTCTCATGAATTAAGAACCCCGTTGACATTAATTTATGGACCTATAAGAAGAATGTTGAGAGAAGTAGAGGTCACACCTGTGAATTTTGTTGAACATTTAAAAAAAATGGATTATCAGGCTACAAAAATGAAGAATATGGTAGACAATGTGATTGAATTTCAACGGCTAGATTCGAAAGGAGAAGTTTTATCATTCTCTACGCTTCATATTCATTTTTGGTTAGAGTGTTTACTAGATCAATTCGAGGATCTTATAAAAACAAAGAATTTGTCTTTTCATGTTGATTTTCCTGAAAATAAAAAAATTGAACTAGATTTTGATAAGCTAGAGGTCGTTATAAGTAATCTGATTGTTAATGCAATAAAGTATTCGCCAGAGAGAGATACTATTGATCTTGCTGTTTTATTTAAAGATCAAAAAATATATTTTTATGTGAAAGATAATGGTCCTGGAATAGATCCAAATCATCTTGTGCATATTTTTAAACCTTTCTATCAAGGTGAGAATTCACAATCTGGTTATGGTGTAGGTCTTTCGTATGCAAAACGATTAATTGGATTGATGAATGGAACGATAAGTGTTCTGAATACGAGTCCAATTGGTGCAAAATTTGAAGTAGCTGTCCCTTACGTTGAGGTCGAAGAGGAAAAAGATTGTGTTGTTGTGAGTAAGAACCAAGATGCTGAAGATGTTCTCGGATCATCTATAATCTTATTGGTTGAGGAGGACCGTAATATGATTGAATATATTCAGAATATTCTTGGGAATACTTACAAGTTAATTATAGTATCAAATGGAAATGAAGGATGGCATCATATCGTAAATAATTATGTCGATTTAGTGATTACAGATATTGAAATGTCATTGATGAATGATTCAGATTTATGTCTTAAAATAAAATCAAATTCTAGATATAGCCATATCCCTGTTTTAATCTTATCCGCAAAGGTAGATTATCAGAGTAAGGTCCTAGGGTTCGAAAATGGTGCAGATTTATATCTTTCAAAACCATTTGATGGTAGAGAAATCAAAGCAATGGTTCAGTCGTTGTTGAGAAATCGTAATTATATGAAAAAGGATTTAGGTATAGTAAATGAAACAAGTGAAAGTTTAGATTATAATAAATCGAATGATGTTGAATTTCAAGAAAAGATTACAATGATCATTCAAAACAATTTACACAACCCATATTTAGATGCATCTTTTATTCAGTCAGAACTTAAAATGAGTCGATCCTCTCTTTACGTTAAGTTTAAGTCTGTTACAGGTAAAGGGGTGAGTGAGTTTATTCGTAATCAAAGAATTACACAAGCATCATCTCTCTTAAGGTATACAGATCAAACTGTTAGGGAAATATCATCGAAAGTAGGGTTTGAAAACCAAAGATATTTTAGTACCGTTTTTAAAGAGCAAGTAGGATGTACTCCGAGTAAATATAGATTACTAAAATCCTAAAATTACCTTTAAAGATTCGTATCGTCTGTATTACCTATAATGTTTTCATATTCTGAGAATTTACCTGTTTTAGTAACGAAAATTAGATCTTGATATCCCTATGTCATTTTATAGCATGATTAATGATCATGATAAAAGTATACTCTTCCCTTCATAGCTTTTTTACAACAACAAGTATTTGTTACAACTTATTGATTGTTTATAATACAATTCGAGTCATGACCGAATATGTTTATATGCATATTATATAGATGATAATTACATCATTGAATTTGAAGTCAATATATCATACAATAGATGTATTTGAGACCAAATAACGTACTTCTGCTAGTATAATGCTAGTTAGTAGTGTTTTGGATGATTATTGACATTGAGACTAAATTATACATATCTGGTAAAATTGGACATTATAGAACAATTGCAGAATTACTAATAACAGAAAGCTATTCCGATCCTTGTAGTTTTATGATGATTGAAATTGATAGAAGATAAGTCGAGTTTGATCCATTGGAAATATAAACTAATAATGATCAGATCTTGGAGTTCAAATTGTCTCAGGTCGTTGAAATTAATGTGTTATAATTAGATGGATTTAAACTTTCTACGATTCAGTACAAAGAAATGTCCTAATTCTTATTAGTGTTAATTATATCGTTATTAATGTTATTAAGGTGTTAGACTCTGTGTTACCTTAGGGTTATCGTCTATTTTCAAGAATATGAAAAACTAAAACAACTAACTATGGACAAGAAAAGTTTACTGTTTATTTCGTCAGTATTGTTAGGAAGCTTTTTTACAGTTAATGCAAAGAAGAAAGAGCGAAAACCGAATATTCTTTTTATCATGTCAGATGACCATACCAGTCAAGCGATCGGTATTTATGGAGGTAGACTTGCTTCGTTAAACCCAACGCCAAATATTGATCGGATTGGAGAGGAAGGGATTGTTTTTGAAAATGCTTTTTGTACTAATTCTATTTGCTCACCTTCAAGAGCTTCTATAATGACGGGGCAGTATAGTCAAACAAATGGAGTGTTAGATTTAGTTGGACGTTTGAGTCCCGAAAATCAATATTTGCCTCAGGAGATGAAACGTAATGGTTATCAAACGGCAATTGTAGGTAAATGGCATTTAAGAGATAAACCAGAAGCTTTTGACTACTATAATGTGTTTCATGGTCAAGGTCGTTATTTCGACCCTGTACTTTATGAGAAAGGCAGTGATGAGAAAGTGTCAAAGAGGGATTGTGGTCTAATATGGATGAGAGTAGATTCTTTACCTGGGCACAAATATTATGGACACTCTTCGGATATCGTTACAGACCTGTCTTTGGATTGGTTGGAGAATAAAAGAGATAAGAGTAGGCCTTTTATTCTAATGCATCATTTTAAAGCACCTCATGATCTGTTTGAGTTTAATCCAAAGTACAAAGATTATCTAGCGGAAAAATTTATTCCAGAACCTGCAAGTATGTATTACGATAGTAATCATGGGTCAATTGCAACCAAAGGTGAAGTAGGAAAGCTTTTAGATACAATTGGTTCAAGTGTTGGCAAACGGAATATAATCAGAAATATGGGGATGCATATGGAAATTGATTCTACTTTATCAGATCAAGAGTATAAGCATCAAGCATATCAAGAATACTTAAAGAGGTATTTAAGATGTGTAAAAGGAGTAGACGACAATGTAAAACGTCTTTTAGATTACTTAGAGGTGAATGATTTATTGGATAATACAATAATAATATATACAGGAGATCAGGGATTTAATTTAGGGGAACATGATTATATCGATAAGAGGTGGATGTATGAAGAATCTATGCGTATGCCATTCTTAGTCAGATATCCTAAAATAATTACTCCAAACACTAGAACTGATGCGATAATTAATAACACCGATTTTGCTCCGACTATTATTGATATTGCTGGAGGAGAGATCCCTGAAGAGATGCAAGGCCATAGTTTTAAAGAGATCTTAGAATCGGGAAAGGAACCTCAGAATTGGCAGCAAGAAACATATTATCGTTATTGGATGCATATGGCACATAATCATGGAAATCCAGCCCATTTGGGTATCCGAACCAAGCGTTATAAGTTAATCTTGTTTTATGGAAAAGACTATACTGTAAGGGGAGGTATGAATCCTAATAAATATCAATTGATGACAAGACTTCAAACTCCTGTTGCTTGGGAACTCTATGATTTACAAGAAGACCCAATGGAGATGAATAACTGTTATGATGATCCGAAATACCAAGAGGTAGTTGTACAACTGAAAGATCGTTTGAGGAATAAGCGTAAAGAGCTAAATGAAGAAGATGCAAAGTATCCAGAATTAGAAAGGATAATTGAGAATAACTGGAATTAATAGTTGAAGATATTTGCAGTATAAAGTTTAAAAAAGTTCGGTTTCATAGTTGAATGAGTTCTCACTAATTGAAAGATGATGATTATGCAAAAGATTATTACTGTACTGTCTATTTATATTGTTTTATTATTTGCAATCAGTTGCAAATCTGTTTCACCTCCTAGGCCATTAATGCCAATCCCGACAGATGAGCAGTTAAAATGGCACGAATCAGAAAGAAATGCTTTCATTCATTTTGGTTTGAATACATTTAATGATATGGAGTGGGGTTATGGTGATACACCAAGTACAACATTTAATCCCATAAAATTAGATGCAGAGCAATGGGCTAAAACAATAAAGGCAGCTGGATTAAAAGGAGTTGTATTGACCTGTAAACATCATGATGGGTTCTGTTTATGGCCATCAAGATATACGGAATATTCTGTAAAGAATTCTCCATGGAGGAATGGAAACGGTGATTTAGTAAAAGAAGTTTCAGATGCATGTAAGAAGTATGGGTTAACTTTTGGTGTTTATTTATCTCCATGGGATAGAAATAGTTCAGAATATGGAACTCCTGAATATATAGAATATTTTAGACGTCAGTTAACAGAATTGCTTACTAACTATGGCGAGATATCAGAAGTTTGGTTTGATGGTGCAAATGGTGGGACAGGTTGGTATGGTGGTGCCAACGAAAAAAGATCGGTAGATAGAAGAACGTATTATGATTGGCCTACGACAATTCGTGATGTAATAAGAAAAAATCAGCCACACGCTTTAGTATTCAGTGATGCTGGTCCAGATATTCGTTGGTGTGGTAATGAAAAAGGAATAGCTGGAACAACAAATTGGTCAATGATAACTGCGAAAGATTATTATCCAGGGTGTGCTAAGCAAAAGGACCTTAATCGTGGTGAAGAAGATGGATCTGATTGGGTTCCTGCTGAAATAAATACCTCTGTGCGTCCAGGATGGTTTTATCATAAATCAGAAGACCATAAAGTGAAAGGATTAACTCAACTTATCGATTACTATTATGAATCTGTTGGAAGGAATGGGACAGGACTTTTAAACTTTCCAGTCAATAGGAATGGACTAATAGATCCTATAGATTCAATAAATGTAGTAAAGTGGCAACAGCATTTAGATCAGGATTTTGCAAATAATTTAATAAAAGATGCGAAGGTGACTAGCTCTAATATTAGAGGAGGGGCCTCTAGGTACGATGTTACTCATGTTATTGATGATAATAAAGATAGTTATTGGGCTACAGATGATAGCGTGATTAAATCTCATATTGAGATTTGTTTCAGAGAAGAAATATCGTTTAATCGATTTCTAGTTCAAGAATATATCGCCTTAGGGCAACGAGTTAAATCTTTTAAGTTAGAATATGAGAAAAATGGGAAATGGATTCCAATAGCAAATGAAACGACGATTGGGTACAAAAGAATTCTTCGGTTTAAAACGGTTCGCGCTACGAAGGTTCGTTTCTCAATTACAGATAGTCGTGCGTGTCCTACGATAAGTAACATTGCATTATATAAGGCTCCTAAAATACTTGTTGAACCAATGATTTCACGTAATAAATTAGGTGAAGTTAAGGTCGAAGCTTTTGATCTAGAAATAGATGTTTTGTATTCAATAGATGGCTCAACGTTCAAGAAATACACCAACCCTTTTTTATTCGATCAAAAAGGATGTGTAGAAGCTTATGTATTTGATCGTGATAGTGGAAAAAAAAGTGACACCTCTTCTATCTATTTTGATATATGTAAGACGAAATGGAAAATGTTGGAACCAATTCAATCAGCTAAATCTAATTTAATGTTCGATGGAAATCAACAAACTAGATTTATTCGTAAGGTGAATAAATTCCCATATAAAATGACCTTCGATTTAGGTGAGCAATGTGCAATTAAAGGTTTCCGATATTTGCCAGATCAGTCTAGAAGAGCTAAGGGAATCATTTTTGATTATTCATTTGATATATCTAAAGATGGAGAGTCATGGAAGAGAGTTTTGCATGGAGAGTTTTCAAATATAAAAAATAGCCCCATTTGGCAAACTAAAATATTTAAAGAACAAACTGCTAGGTATGTTCGGCTTGTAGCAGAAAGCAATGTGGCTGAAGATACTTTTGTTGGAGTTTCTGAATTTGATATTATAACTAAATAAACACACAAAATGAGAATTTTAACTAAACTAATGATTTCAGCTGTTGGTACTAGCGCGTTAGTATTTAATGCAGGTAACACAATGGCAAAAAAGAAACAAACAAAAGACCCAAATATTATCTTTATTCTAGCTGACGACCTTGGGTATGGCGATGTAAGTTGTTTAAACTCGAAGTCAAAGATCCAAACCCCTAATATAGATAAGCTTGCTAAAAGAGGTGTTACTTTTACTGATGCACATTCGAGTTCATCTGTATGTACACCTTCAAGGTATAGTGTTCTTACTGGTCGGTACGCGTGGAAAACTAGACTAAAAAGAGGTGTGTTAAATGGTTGCGATAAGTCACTGATGAAGAAGAATCGTATGACAGTGGCAGCATTATTAAAGAAAAAAGGCTACCAAACTGCATGTATAGGGAAATGGCATTTAGGAATGGACTTTGCCACTACTGATGGAAAAAAGATAAATGCTAAGAATATAACAAACATAGATTATACTAAGGAGATAAAAAATGGACCTAATATGTTTGGATTTGATTATTACTATGGTATTTCTGGATCAATGGATATGGCTCCATACCTTATTGTAGAGAATAGTCGTTTTTTAGAGAAGCCAGATACTATCTATCGTAAAAGATGTGCTTATGGACGTCCTGGTCCAGCAATAAAAGGGAGAGGTCCAGAATGGTTTCTTCCAACGTTTACAGATAAAGTTGTTTCACAAATACAATCGTATCAAGACAGTTCGAAGCCATTCTTTATTTACTTTCCACTAAATGCCCCTCATACGCCTGTAGCTCCAGGGAAAAAGTATAAGGGTAAAAGTCGTATTGGTGATTATGGTGACTTCGTAATGGAAGTAGATGATGTAATAGGAAGAGTCGTTCGCACTTTAAAAGAGCAAGGAATTTTAGATAATACATTAATCATTTTGACTAGTGATAATGGTCCTGAAACAATCTGTTATAGACGCTATCTTGATACAAATCATAATAGTTCAGGATACCTTAAAGGTGTAAAACGAGACTTGTGGGAAGGTGGTCATCGTGTTCCATTTTTTGCACAATGGCCTCATAAGATTAAAGAAGGAATAAAAACAGATCAAACTATTTGTTTGGCAGACTTCTTTGAAACAGCTGCTGAAATTGTGGATGTGAAACATGACAAATCTCAAGGTGAAGATAGTTATTCATTCTTACCTCTATTACAAGGAAAGAATAAAGAAGTTCGCCCGTACACAATTCACCACAGTGCAAGAGGAGACTTTGCAATTCGTAAAGGTCCATGGGTTTTTATTGAAAAAGGAAATGGCAACTCGAATAATACAAAAAATAGAGGAGCGATGGACTATTACAAAAAATTAGGCTATTCGATTGATCGTCTAGGTGGTTATCTGTATAACTTGGATAAAGATAGAAGAGAATTTAATGATGTTTCAGAGTCTAATGATAAGATCGTTAATGAACTAAATGAGTTACTACAAAACGCAAAGAAAGGATATGAAGCAAAATAATTATACCATTAGTATTATTCTTTTATTCATTTCACTGGTGTCTTATGCTCAGCCGAATAAATTATCTGACCCAGAGTTGAATAGCCGAGTGGAGTCATTATTAAGTAAAATGACATTACAAGAAAAGGTATCTATGTGTCATGCTAACGGGAAATTTACGGTAAATGGAATAGATCGATTAGGTATTAGAGAAATGTGGCTTAGTGACGGACCTCATGGAGTACGAGAGCAAATAAATTTTCATAACTGGAAACCTGCTGGTTGGACAAATGACTTCTCTACTTATCTTCCTCCATTAACGACTTTGGCGGCTACATTTAATCCTAAAATGGCTGACTTGCATGGTCGGGTCTTAGGACTCGAAGCTAGAGATCGAGGAAAAGACATCATTTTAGGCCCAGGGGTAAATATATTACGTAACCCTACATGTGGTCGTAACTTTGAATATATGGGAGAGGATCCACTTCTAGCTTCGAGTATTGTTGTGCCAGAGGTGATTGCAATACAAAAATGTGGAACAGCAGCTTGTGTTAAACATTTTGCATTGAATTCACAAGAATTGAATAGGCATGGAGTAAATGCAATTCCTAATGAAAGAACATTAAGAGAGATTTATTTGCCTGCATTTAAAGCCGCTGTAAATGAAGGTGAAGTGTACTCTATAATGGGAGCTTATAATGAATTCAGGGGAACAAATTGTTGTCAAAGTAAGCATCTTGTCAAAGAGATACTTAAAGAGGAATGGGGTTTTCGTGGAGTGTTAATGACTGACTGGAATTGTGATATTAATACAAAATCGGCAGCTGTAAATGGATTGGATTTAGAAATGGGGACAAATGTGAAGAGCTATGACGATTATTTTCTTGCAACCCCGTTCCTAAACAAAGTAAAATCTGGCGAAATTGATGAAGAAGTTCTTAATGATAAGGTTCGTAGAATATTAAGATTACAACTTGCAATTGGAATGATGGACTCAATAAGGGTCCAAGGAGTTAGAAATACTCCTTTACATCAGGAAATTGCACAACGAATTACAGAAGAGGCAGTTGTACTTTTGAAAAATAAGGATGTGCTTCCATGGCCTAGTGATGTAAAAAGTATTCTTGTTTTAGGGCCAAATGCAAATCGTCTACATGGGCATAGTGGTGGTAGCTCTAAAGTTAAATCAAAGTATGAGATTTCACCTTTAGAAGGATTAAAACGTTATTGTGGTAATGATATTGAGGTAAAGTATGTAAACACAGCTTCATCATCAGGTAATCATACTATTTGGGATGAGTATGTTGTTTCTGAAAATACAGCTGCTGGAGTGCCTGCATGGAGATTTAGTTTTTATAATTCATTAAAAAAAAGAGCATTAGCTAATGTGTGGGTAGGTACACCTAATTTTCAGTTTTCCGATTTAAATAAAATGGGTAGAACAATAATGATATCGAAAGAGATTGATTATTGTAGCTTAAAAGGATCAGTGAAGTCTCCTGTGACTGCAACTTTTCCTCTTATGGTAAAATCATCTGGCCATATAAAAGTCAAGATCAATAATAAAGAAGTTTATAATGGTGTGTCATCAAAGGAATATTTGCCTATACCATATGATTTTATAGAGGGTGATATATATGATGTTGAAATTCAAACAAATGAAATAAAAGAATTAAAGGTTGGATGGGATCTACCTAAAGAGGTGGATAATGTAGACTATCTTTCTTTAGCAACGAAATATGATGCTGTAATCTATTTTGGTGGACTTTCACATGGTTTAGATAGAGAAGGTGAAGATCGTCCTAATATGACATTACCAAATGGTCAAGATCAAATAATACAAAAGCTATTAAGTGTCAATCCTAATACAGTGGTATTTATGATCGGGGGATCTCCTGTTGAAATGCCATGGGTAAAACAGGCAAATGCCATTGTGTGGGGATGGTACGGAGGAATGCATGCTGGTGATGCTTATGCACGTATTCTATTTGGAGAAGTTAATCCTAGTGGAAGATTACCTTTTACAATTGCAAAAAAACTAGTTGACTACCCAGGTGTCGTGATGAATGATTATGATCCGATGTCTTGTGAGTATAAAGAGGGAATAAATGTTGGTTATAGATGGTTTTTGGATAGAAAAGACTCAGTAAATTTCTGGTTTGGTCAAGGTGAAAGCTATACAAGCTTTGAATACGATCATTTTAGGGTGAACCAAAAAGAAGATGATAATATAGAATGTGAGTTCAAGGTATCTAATACTGGACGTATAGATGGTGCAACAGTTCCTCAAATCTATGTTCGAGATGTGAAAAGTAGTGTTGTGAGACCAATCCGAGAATTAAAGGGATTTAAGAAGGTATATCTCAATGCTGGAGAAGCTAAATGCGTTCGACTTATCATTCCCAAAAAAGATTTGAGATTTTGGAATGAGGACATTAATGAATGGCAGTTTGAGAAAGGAAAGTATGAGTTCCAATTGGCAGAGAATGTGAATACGGTTGTCATAAAACGAACTATTAAGTTATGATTAGATTATTTAAAAAGATAGGATTATCAGTATTATTGCTTTCTTCTTATATGTCGCAGGCCAAGAAAAATACATCTGACTATAATATTCTTTGGTTAAGCTGTGAAGACATCGGCCCTGTTTTAGGTTGCTATGGAAACAATGTGGTTCAGACACCTAATATTGACCAGGTTGCTAGAGAAGGAGTCGTTTATGATCATGCGTATGCAACAGTAGGGGTGTGCGCTCCATCTAGGTCTTCAATCATTACAGGAATGTATCCTGTAAATATCGGAACTCATAATATGAGAACAGGGAAACATTTTACCTATTCCGAGAGTGTTACATTAGAGACAATTCAAAATATTTACGACCAAAGAGGACATAATGTTCCACAATATTCAGTTGTTGTTCCTCCATTTGTGAAATGCTTCTCTGAATATATGAGAAAAGCTGGTTATTACTGTACGAACAATAGTAAATGTGACTATCAATTTGCTTGTCCTATAACAGCATGGGATGAATGTAGTCGGAAAGCTTCATATGAAAACCGACCTTTAGGACAAAAATTCTTTGCTGTATATAATCATGGCGTAACTCATGAATCACAAATATGGAAGCGTGATAAATTACCTCTTACTGTTGATCCTGATAATGTTATCGTTCCTGATTATTATAAGGACACTCCTTTGGTTAGACGCGCAATTTCGAGAAAATACTCTAATATTGAAGCTTTTGATAAGCAAGTTGGAGAGTGGATTGATAAATTGAAAAAGCAAAATCTGTTAGATAAAACAATTATTGTTATATGGAGTGACCATGGAGGGAATTTGTTAAGACAAAAAAGAGCCGCAACTAATTCTGGACTGCGAGTGCCTCTAATTATACGTTATCCTGATAAACAATCGGCAGGAACACGTGTAAGTGACTTAGTATCATTAATGGACCTCGGGCCTACTATGATGTCACTTGGTGGGATAAAACCACCAGCGTATATGCATGGTAAGGCTTTTGCAGGAAAGTATAAAGAATCGAAGACACATAGATATATTTATGGATCTGCAGATAGAATGGATGCAGTATATGATCAAGTGAGAAGTGTTATAGATGGTCGATATGTCTATATAAGAAATTATTATCCCGAGAAACCATATATGTCTCGTTTAGAGTATCGAGAACAGATCCCAATGACACCAGAATTGTTTCAGTTAAGCATGGAAGGTAAGTTAGATGGGACAAAGAATTATATTTTCTCAGCAACAAAACCATTAGAAGAATTATATGACTTGCATTCCGATCCTGATGAAGTCAAGAATCTTGCTGGTAAAACGGGGTATTTTGACAAGTTACAGGAATTAAGAACAGCATTAGGAGAATGGCAACTACGTGTTTCAGACAAAGGTTTTATCGCCGAACAAGATTTAATACGTATGATGTGGCCAAATATGATTCAACCAGAAACCTCAAATGTAATCTTCAAGTTAAACAAAAAAAAACTATCGATGGATTGTAAGACTAATGGAGCAAGTATCGCATATCAATTGGGAGATCAAATTGGAGGACAGCATTGGACACTATATGATAAGCCTTTAACTCTAAAGAAAGGTCAGGAAGTTATTGCGAAAGCAATTCGGATCGGATATAAGCCATCTAAGACAACTGAATTTGATTATGAGTAAGTGTTTCACGTTACTGATTCTTATAAAGTAGGGTTAAGTTTCTAATGATCAGGTTTTAATGTAATCTGCCATAATTAGTAAGTATACAGAGATAATGTCGGATTGGTAGTTCAATGAATGTATTTACAAAAAACTATAATCTATGAAAAGAATAATAATAGCACTAGTATTAATTAGTCAAAGTGTATCACTGTGGGCATCAGACAAAAGCAATAAAGATCAAATTGTGTATAATACTTCAGATGAAAGTTTACACCAATACAATTGTCCTGAGTGGTTTCGTGATGCAAAATTTGGGATATTCCTTCATTGGGGAGTTGCATCTCATATGGGTGTCTGTGGTTGGTATAGTAAGTGGATGTATTGGCAAGATGCATCTATGGCTAAGAAAATACCCGACTGGGCAGATGGAACTTACGACTACCATCTAAAGCATCATGGGCATCCCAGTAAAGTTGGGTTTAAAGATTTATGTCCTTTATGGAAAGCTGATCGATGGGAGCCGAATGAACTGGTCACCTTATTTAAAAAAGCTGGGGCTAAATATGTGGTCCCACTAGCAAATCATCATGATAATTTTGATAATTGGGATTCTAGTTCTCAACCTTGGAATTCTGTAAATATGGGTCCAAAGCGTGATATAATTGGAGATTGGGGAAAAGCAATTAGAGCACAAGGATTATATTTTGGAGTTTCTTCTCATGCAGGACGTTGTTGGAAACATAATCAAAGAGCTTATGCTTCAGATCAAGAAGGACCAATGAAAGGAGTTCCTTATGATGGGAACCTTACAAAAGAAGATGGAAAAGGAAAATGGTGGGAAGGATATGATCCTGCCGATTTATATTGTCCAAAGCTTAAGCCTGGACAAAAATCTCCTGATACACTATTTCTTAAGAAATGGTATCTCCGAACAACTGAACTTTACGATAAATATAATGTAGATCTTTTATATTTTGATGGGTTAGGATATCAGTTAGGTGAAACTTATCGAAGAGTGGTGGCCGAATTCTATAATACAAGTATGAAGAAGAATAATGGCTCTTGTGAAGCAGTTGTGACCATAAAAAGGGCTAAAGATAGAAAGGCAGTTGTAGACGATTTTGAAAAGGGGGTTGCGAAAGATTTACGTCCATATCCATGGCAAACAGATACTCCATTAAGTACTTGGTATTACAGTAAAAACAACACAGATATAAAGAAACCAGCATATGTTATTGTCGATATGTTGATAGATATTGTAAGTAAAAATGGAAACTTATTATTGAATGTCGCAATGAAAGGTGATGGTTCTCTTGATGAGAATCAGCGACAAGAATTAATAAAGATTGGTAAATGGTTAGATATCAATGGTGAGGCAATCTATAGTACCAGGCCATGGAAGATCTATGGTGAAGGACCAACAAATGCTCAAGAAGGACATTATAAGGAGTTTACAAAGAATGATAAGGGGTATTTGTCTGAAGATATTCGATTCACAACTCACGATAAAAATTTGTATGCCATTGCTATGGATGTGGATGAGAAAGGGGATTATTTAATTAAATCCTTAGGAAAATCAAACGAGTATCTAGATGGAAAAATTAAAAAAATATCTCTTTTAGGATACAATGGTAAAGTGAAGTGGAAACAAACCTCTTCCGGACTTAGAATTCATACTAAAGAAGTTCCTAATTCATATGCTTTAGCATTTAAAATAACAATTGAATGAAAAGATTTCTATTAATATATCTAGTCTTTTGTTGTTTTTATTCAATGGGGAAGAAGAACAACAAAAGACCGAATGTAATCATTGTTATTACTGATGACCAAGGAAAAAATGATTTAGGTTGTGAGGGGAATTCATACATTCAGACTCCCAATCTAGATCGATTTTATGACAATGCTATTCGATTAGATAATTTTCATGTATCTACGACATGTGCCCCTTCAAGAGGGGCACTAATGACAGGTCGACACACCAATCGTCTTAATGTGTTCCATACTATAGGTGGAAGATCACTCCTATTTGAAGATGAAATAACAATGGGACAAGTATTTGCTTCGAATGGTTATACCACAGGGATGTTTGGAAAATGGCATCTTGGAGATAATTATCCTTTTAGGCCAGAGGATCGAGGCTTTCAAGAAGTGGTAAGACATGGTGGTGGTGGAATAAGTCAAGCTCCAGATTATTGGGGGAATGATTATTTTGATGATACTTATTATCATAATGGTAAGCAGCAGCAATATAAAGGTTATTGTACCGATGTGTTTTTTGAGGAAGCAATAAATTTTATTGATGATAATAAAGATGAACCATTCTTATGTTACTTATCGACAAATGCTCCTCATGGTCCTCGCAACTGTCCAATAGAATATATCGATAAATATAAAGATCAGCCTAAACTTGAAGATAAGTTTAAACGTTTTTATGGAATGATTTCAAATATTGATGACAATTTCAAACGCTTAATAGATTATCTCGAAGAAAATAATTTAAGAGAGAATACCATCCTTATTTTTATGACAGATAATGGGACTGCAGGTGGAAATAAAGTCTATTCTGCTGGAATGAAAGGAGCTAAAGGCAGTCAATATGAAGGTGGTCATAGAGTCCCCTTTTATATTCAATGGCCTCAAGGTAAATTAAAAGGAGGACAAGATATAGAAAATCTAACAGCACACTATGATGTTCTTCCAACCTTGATGGAAATGTGCGATGTTAAGTATAATTTTTCAAAAAAAATTGATGGGAAAAGTTTTAGGACACTTCTATATGACTCTAGTGCGACTTGGTCGAACCGAATTCTTTATGTGGATAAACAAAGGGAATCAAATTTGGTGAAAAACAAAGATTATGCTGTAATGGATAATCGATGGAGATTAGTGAATGGAAATGAACTTTATGATATTAATGAAGATTTAGGACAAAAGATAAACTTATATGATAAATACCCTGAGGTTGTTGGACGACTAAACGAAGGTTATAATCGTTGGTGGCAATCACTGGAATCGGAAGGTGTAGATCGAAGATTTGCATATATTAAGGTTGGAACTCGATTTGAAAACCCAACAGCTTTAAGTGCTCATGACTTACTCTCTCCAAGAAAAATAGGAACTTATGATCAAACCCACTGTGTTTCGTGTAAGCCAGGTTCTGGGATCTTTAAAGTTTCATTTGAGAAAAGTGGACGATATCGAATAACATTGTCTCGATTTCCTATTGAAAGCGATTTAAGAATAAATCAGACTTTCCCAAAGAAAGTACAAGAAAAAAGAATTGAAAAGAAATGGCAAGCTAGTACAAAATCAGATTTCGAATTTGCAAAACTAGATTTTGCTCAATATCACATGAAAAAGAAGATTACATCTCAAGATAAACTAATTTATTTTGAGCTAGATGTTACCAAAGGTAACTATGATCTCTCTTCTGTTTTTGAAGATAAGAATCGTGTTATTTATCCTGCTTATTACACTTATATTGAAAAACTATGAAAAGAATATCATTTCTAATTATAATGGTGCTTTTTGTGTCATTTTCATGGGCAAAAAAACACTCGAAGAAACCTAATATTATCATTATTGTAGCTGATGATCTAGGCTACTCCGACTTGAGTTGTTATGGTAGTAAAGACATTAAAACACCAAATATTGATCGATTAGCAAACAATGGTGTACGTCTTATTGATTTCCATACAAATGGAACGGTTTGTAGTCCAACTAGGTCTGCTTTATTGACAGGGAAATACCAGCAAAGAACCTCTGTTTCTGAAATTGTAACAGTTTGGGATAGAGATCATGGCTTAGATCTAGAGGAAATAACTTTTGCAGAACAACTAAAGAAGGCTGGTTATACTACGGGTATATGTGGGAAATGGCATCTTGGATATAAAACAATGTATAATCCGATTAATCAAGGCTTCGATCTGTTTAATGGATATGTTAGTGGTAATATCGATTATCATGGACATCAGGATTACCGAGGTTTTATGGATTGGTGGACCCAAGATGAAATTCAAAATGAAGAAGGATATTCTACGGATCTCATTACAAAGTATGCATTAAGATTTATTGATAGTAATAAAGATAAACCTTTTCTTCTTTATATTCCTCATGAAGCACCTCATGGACCTTTTCAAGGACGAAAAGATATGGCTTTTAGAAAGACTGGACAAAAAGTTCCTGATAAGAAACGTTCTTATGATACAACTCGTCTTATTTATAAAGAGATGGTCGAGGTAATGGATGAAGGTATTGGAAAAGTAATGGCTTCTTTAAAGAAGAATAATCTAGAAAAAAATACAATTGTCTTCTTCTTTAGTGATAATGGTGGTGCTAAATATGCTAAAAATGCGCCACTAAGAGGTGGTAAAAGTTCTGTATACGAGGGAGGTCATCGTGTGCCGTGCATAGTGAGTTGGAAAGGAAAGCTTAAGCAGATTGAGTTGGATCAAACCTTAATGACGATGGACATATACCCTACGATAACAAATTTAGCTGGAATTGAGAATGATCATTTTATTGATGGACAAGACATAATGGGGGTTTTGTCAGATGGAGAAAAACTGAATCAACGGGATCTTTTTTGGGAGTGGAGAGGTAAATTTGCTATGAGAAGAGGTAATTATAAACTAATTCTATATCCCAATAAAAATGTTGTAGAGCTATATAATTTAAAAGAAGATATTGCTGAGAAAAATAATATTGCAGTAGTAAAACCTGAATTAGTAGCAGAAATGAAGTTAGCTACAGTTCAATGGTTTAAATCGGTGAGTAATCAATAATATAATACATAAATATGTTCCAAGTAAAACTAAAATGGAGGCTATTACTGTGTCTTATATTAGGAATCACAGTTTTACAAGCTAAAGATGTGCACGTATCTGTGAATGGTAATGACAAGCAAGATGGATCTTTAACTAATCCTGTACAAAGCATCCAACGTGCTATTGAAATCTATCGAATATCAGAAAAATCCAATTATAATCGCTCATATATTTGGATTCATGGAGGAACCTATAGAATATCACAACCTATAGAATTATCTATAGATGATAGTGGCTCTAAAAATGCAGAATTGGTCGTAAAAGCAGTTGACGGTGAGAAGGTGACAATAACTTCAGCCCAGGCTCTTGACTTGAAATGGAAAAAAAGTACAGGAAATATTTACAAAGCAAAGTTAAGGCTAGAAGAGGACATTGATCAGTTGATTGTAAATGGTCGAATGAACCATATGGCTAGGTATCCTAATTTTATAGAATCAAGTGTCGGTCAAGTTAATGGTAAAAAACGTACTGAGCCTTTTAATGGTGGAGCTTCAGATGCTTGGAGTATTCAAAAAAGTGAAGAATGGAAAGATCCCACAGGAGCATATATGCATGCTATGCATCGAGCCTTATGGGGAGATATTCATTATGAAGTAATAGGAACGAAGAGCAATGGAGAGCTTGAGTTTATTGGTGGATGGCAAAATAATCGTGTTAATTCAATTTCTGCTGTTCATAAAAGTTATCGAATGATAGAAAATATATATGAAGAACTCGATGCTCCTGGAGAATGGTATTATGACAAAAAGAACTCAATGATATATCTATATCCTTTTCATGATATCGATTTATATAAGGCAAATATCGAGGCTGTACTTCAGACTCAAGAACTCATTAGAATTGTTGGAGAATTTGAGCCTTATTTAACAAAAATGGATATAAAAGGAGGTAATGGAATTGTTTTTCATGCTCAAATGCCAACTATAAAGAAGCCCGTTCATCATATTGTTTTTGATGGAATTAGATTTACGGGGACATCTAGAACTTTCATGGATAACAAAGAACCTTTGTTAAGATCTGATTGGACAATCTGTAGAAGTGGGGCTTTTTATATATCTGGAGCTGAGGATATAATACTGCAGAACTGTTCATTTTTCCAGCTGGGTGGAAATGCTTTATTTGTAGATGGTTACAATAGAAGAGTCTCTGTAAAAAGTTCTTATTTCCACCATAATGGTGCTACGGATATAAACTTTGTTGGTTCAACTCAGTCAGTTCGAAACCCTTTATTTCAATATGGAGAGAAGAAAGTGCCTTTTGATAACATTGATACGTCAGTGGGACCTAAAACACCTGATTATCCTGAGGATTGTTTGGTAGAAGATTGTTTAATGACACAATGTGGACGTGTGGAAAAGCAAACAGCCGGAGTAAATATTGCAATGAGTTCTAGAATCACTGTACGACACAATACTATATATCGAGTACCCAGGGCCGCAATTAATATATGTGATGGATGTTGGGGAGGTCACCTTATAGAATGGAATAAATGTTTTGAAACTGTATTAGAAACAGGTGATCATGGTGCATTTAATTCATGGGGACGTGACCGATTCTGGCATTCAGCTTCTCCGAATGGGGCTAGAGAAAAAATGGACGATGGTTCTTTACGTATAAAGAAAATGATTGAAAGATGGGACGATGCACCTCTGTGGGATGCATATCAAACAAATATTATACGTAACAACTTTTGGATGTGTGATAATGGTTGGGATGTCGATCTCGATGATGGTTCAACCAATTATGAGATCTATAACAATTTATGTCTTAGAGGTGGTCTGAAGACTCGTGAAGGATATCATAGAAATGTGCATAATAATATCATCTTTAATTATTATACATGTAATGTCCCTTATCCATCTCCTACTTATGATCAATTTAAATCAAATATTATTGTCGGAGATACTTATGTGTCAACATTCCCTACTAAATGGGGTGGCTCTCTTGACTACACCTTGTTTCATAATCCGTGTTTTAAAGAGGTTGTTGGTGCAACTTCTATTCAAGATTGGACATTTCAAGATAAGAATAGTAAAGTGGGAGATGCCCAATTTGTAGCTCCTCTAGATGGTGATTTTAGAGTGAAGAGTAATTCTCCAGCATTAATGCTTGGTTATAAGAATTTTATAATGAGTGGATTTGGGGTCGTTTCATTACATTTAAAAGAGCTAGTTCCAGATGTAGATATTATTATGCCATCTCAATATTTTGACAATGTAAGAAGGGGAGATAAGAACATAAAATACAAAGGTGCTGAGTTTAATTCTCTTGATACTGGCTCTGAACAAACAGCATATGGTTCAAAATCGGTATCTGGAGCTATTATTACTAAAATAAGTGGTGCTAGTGCTATTAAAAGATTAGGTTTTCAATTGGATGATGTCGTATTAAAACTTAATAAGACGGATATCGTAACAGCGAAAGATCTTCAAAAAAAAATATCAAAATTAAAAGAAGGTCAAGAGTATACTGCTGTAGTATTAAGAGGACAAGAAGAACGAACCATAAAATTTAAATTATAATCGTATAATTATGGCAAAATGTTTTGCTTATTTTATTGGGTTTTTACTCATTCCGTTCTCTTCTATAGGAAAAGTGTGGGTCCCTAGTATTTTTTCTTCAGGAATGATATTGCAAAGAAATGAAAATGTTAAGATCTGGGGGAAGAGTTCTCCCAGATCATTGATTGTTCTAAGACCATCATGGACTAACGAAACTCATACGTATTCAGACGATCAAGGGTGTTGGAATATAAGAGTGAAAACAGATAATAGTAGAGATGTTAAACATCTTAGTATATGTGATGATAGTAGTAAAATAGAAATCAATAATATACTTTTTGGTGAAGTATGGCTTTGTAGTGGACAGTCAAATATGGCATGGGAAATTGTTCACAAGTTTAAAAGTGGTCATAAAGTATCTTGTAATGATGCAACAAAAATGACCTCTTCATCAAAAAAACATTTGATTAGTTATTTTACTGTTCCCAAAAGGTCGGAGAATAAGCCTATTCAAGGAATCGATGGTGAATGGATAAAAGCTACCCCTAAAACGACCGAGAATTGTAGTGCTGTCGCCTATAGTTTTGCTGAAAAGTTAAGTGAGCAGTTAAATGTTCCGATAGGAATCGTCATCTCAGCTGTTGGTGGGTCTAAAATAGAAGCATGGTTAAATAAGGAGAATAATAACAAAATAGGATTTAACCCGAAGATACGAACAAATAGTGTCCATTATAACTCGATGATATACCCTATAAAAGGGTATGGAATTAAAGGTGTAATATATTATCAGGGAGAATCTAATCGACATCGACCAGAAAGGTATGAAGTGTCATTTCCTATGCTAATCCACCAGTGGAGAAGTGACTGGAATAAAGAACTCCCTTTTTTTTATGCTCAGATTGCACCATATCATTATAAAGATGGTCATAGTTATATGATCCGCGATATACAGAGGAGAGTTGCTGAGAAAGTATCTAATACAGGAGTAGCAATATTAATGGATTTAGGAGATGAGAATAATGTCCACCCTAAAACAAAGAGACCTGTAGGACATCGGTTAGCTAATATTGCTTTACATGAAACATATGGAAAGAGATTGAATGTGATGTCCCCCATTATTAAAAAGGTGAAAGCTAAAGGTGGAAAAGTGGAAATCACATTTAATAAGAATATTATATTAAAAAGAAGCAATGAGTTTATGATCTCTGGCGATAATGAGCATTTTTATAATGCCAATGTATATCAGAAAGAGGATAATAAACTGATCATTGATTGTGAGAACGTAAAGATTCCTAGTATCATCAGGTATGCTTTCAAGAATTGGTGTATTGCGGAACTTTACGGGACAGATGGATTACCTGTTTCATCTTTTGAAATTAAGTTGTAGACCAATAACTAAACGATAAACAACTGCATTTATAAACTAAATTAAACCACACGATTATGAAGAAACTCTTTTATATTTTGATGATGGCTTTTATGCCTTTATGCCTTAGTGCAAAGGTTTGGATTCCTAAAATTTTTTCTTCGGGAATGATTATGCAAAGAAAAGATCATGTTAGGTTATGGGGGAATGCTTTGCCAAATTCAAAAGTGGTTATTGCATCCTCTTGGGCAAGAACAATTGAATTGAAAACGGATAATGAAGGTAATTGGAAGACTGTAATCAAAACAACTGATAATCGAAATAATCAGACGCTAACCATCACTGACAATGAAAGTAAAGTTGAATTGAATGATATCTTATTTGGAGAAGTATGGTTATGTGGAGGACAGTCTAATATGGCTTGGAAAGTAATTCAACCACTTAAAAATAATCGTAAAATCGAATGTAAGAATGCCAAAGATATGATAGTTTCTTCGCAGAAACATCAAATACATTTCTTTACCGTAGGTAAGGGGGCATCAGATGTCCCACGCAATGATGTGACAGGAGAGTGGATAAAGGCAACTCCCGAAACAACTGCTGATTGTAGCGCTGTTGCTTATAGCTTCGCAGAGAAGTTAAGTGAAGAACTTCAAGTACCAATTGGATTAGTGATTTCGGCAGTAGGTGGATCTAGAATAGAAGCTTGGATTAATAAAGAAAACAATCAATTAGTTGAGATTCCAAAGGAACTTTTAACCTCAAAAAAATTGAATAAAAAACCATATGGATTGTATAATGCGATGATTTATCCGATTCAAGGTTTTGGTATTAAAGGTGTAATCTATTACCAGGGAGAGTCTAATAGAGATGACGCGGATCGATATAGCAAATTGTTCCCCATTCTAATAAAACAGTGGAGACAAAATTGGAATAAGGAATTATCGTTTTATTATGCCCAAATTGCTCCTTATGATTATGAAACAGGAGAAAGTTACAAAATTAGAGAAGTTCAAAAAGATGTTGCAAACACTATTACCAAAACAGGAATTGCAATTACATTAGATGTTGGAGAGAAAAAATCAATACATCCTAAGAATAAAAGGCCTGTTGGAAATAGACTTGCACTTCTTGCTTTGAAAAAAAATTATAATAAACATGGAATAAAGGCCATCTCTCCACAAATAAGAAAAGTCAAGTTAGTTGGACGAAAGATAGAACTGACTTTTGATGAAAATATCTTCTTACACGGGCATGATGAATTTACAATATCAGGAAGTAACCATAAATTTTATCAAGCTGAGGTAAAACAATTAGGGCCAAAGAAAATATTAGTATTCAGTACCGAAGTGGAGGTTCCTTCAATTGTTCGTTATGCGTATAGTGATTGGTGTACTGCTCAAATCTTTAATTCCACAGGACTTCCAGTATCTTCTTTTGAATATCTAATTAATAGTGACCTATGAGAAAAATACTACTTCTAACTTTTTATCTTATTTTCATAATGTTAAATGGCTTTGCTCAAAAGAAAGGCCCCGATAAGAAAATTGCATTTAAATATACTCCTCAGGGTAAATTGTCTCTGCATGCATTTTATCCCCCAACATATGATAAGAATAAAAGCTATCCTACTGTCATATTCTTCTTTGGGGGAGGGTGGGTTAAAGGTGGTCCTGCTCATTTTTATGGACAAGCAGAACATTTGAGTAGCCTTGGATTAATATGCTATTGTGCTGAATATCGAACACGAACAAGTCATAATACTTCTCCATACGAATGTGTTAAAGATGCAAAATCTGCAGTAAGATATGTTCGTGAAAATGCCAAAGAGCTTGGTGTGAATCCAAACCTTATTGCTACAAGTGGAGGATCAGCTGGAGGCCATTTAGCAATTTGTTGTGCTATGATAACAAATATTAATGACGATAATGATGATCTCCGTACAAGTGCTGTTCCAAACCTATGTTTTGCATATAATCCAATACTTGACACAACAGAAAAAGGTTTTGGGAGTGATCGTATGTTAGGAAATGATACGATTCTTTCCCCTCTTCATAATGTGCGTTCTCATCTTCCTCCGATTCTTATTATGACAGGAACAAAAGATAAATGTGCTAAATGGGAGAATGCTTTGGATTTTCGTAAGGAAATGAGAAAAAATAAAAATGATCTTGTGCTACGACCATTCTTTGGTCAAGAGCATAGCTTTTTTAATAACCAAAAAAGAAAAAATCCAAAGAAAGGAGATATACATTATAAGTTCACGCTATATGAGTCTGAGTTATTTCTGTGGATGCATGGCTTTTTATCTAAAGAACCTACTTGGGAGTATAATTTCTTCCATAAAGGTTAGCTTTTGTCCAATGTTGGTATTCTACTAGGTTAATAAATAGGATCAATTCACATAAAATTATATCTTTATAGTACATTCTTATTATAACTTATAAGAAAAAACCATTAAATAAACTGAAAACACAATTAAGTATGAAGTATCTATCATTATTCATGATATTGTTTTGTATTACTGTCTCTGTTAAGGCTGTTAACTATGCTCCAGATAAAAAGATATGTTACAAACAAACGAAGCAAGGGGAACTTTACTTACATGCATTTTATCCAGAAAACTATTCACCAAATGATCACAGGCCTGCTGCTGTATTCTTTTTTGGAGGCGGATGGGTTGGAGGTAATCCTAAACAATTTTATCAACAAGCAACACACCTCACTAAATTAGGTTTCGTCTGTTTTAGTGCTGAGTATCGAGTGAAACGGTTTCATAAAACAACTCCATTTGAATGTGTTGAGGATGGTAAGTCTGCAATCCGTTGGGTTCGTAAACATGCATCTGAGCTGGGTGTGAACCCTAATATGATAGTTGCTGGTGGTGGTTCTGCTGGTGGACATGTTGCAGCATGTACAGGGGTGATTAAAGGACATGAAGCAAAGGGGGAAGATCTAACAATTTCTTCAGTGCCCAATGCAATGATCTTATTTAATCCAGTTTTAGATACTACCACTAAAGGGTATGGTGCAGAAAAGGTGAAAGGGCGTGAAAGAGAAATATCACCATGTCATCAAGTCCACAAGTCGATACCTCCGACTATTATTTTTCAAGGTACAGATGACCATACTACACCTTTTGAGAATGCTGCCCGATTTGATTCATTGATGTTTGAAAATAAAAATAGATGTACATTAATCCCAATTGTTGGTAAAGATCATGGATTCTTTAATAGTAGTTATTTTAGAAAAAAGAATACTGATGATGATTATAACTATACGATGTATCAATCAGAAATTTTTCTGTGGAAGTTAGGGTACATCTCTGAACCAAGTAAATGGTCTTACAATTTTAACAGTGACCTTATCTATGCTCCATTGCAATCATTGGATTATCATCAGATCAGAAGAGGTTTAAAGAATAGCCAAATAAAATTCATCAAAGATAAGACAGGAACTGTTGCTTTTCTTGGAGGATCGATAACGTTCAATAAAGGGTGGCGAAATATGATATGTGACTACTTGAAGAAGAAGTTTCCACAGACTGAATTCACGTTTATTGAAGCAGGTATTCCTAGTGAAGGTTCTACATCAGGCGCTTTTCGACTAGATAGAGATATTCTATCAAAAGGATCTATCGATTTATTGTTTGAGGAAGCTGCCGTAAATGACAGGTCGCCAGCATTAAATCGTTCAAGTAACGATCGTGTTCGAGGAATGGAAGGAATTGTACGTCATGCCATGGAGCAGAATCCAGATATTGATATTGTGATGATGCATTTGGTGGACCCGAGAAAAATGGATGACTACAGAAATGGTAAGATTCCACAAGAGATTGTTGATCACGAGTCGGTGGCAAAACATTATAAAATAGGATCAATAAATTTAGCAAAAGAAGTTACGGATCGAATTGATCACAAAGAATTTACCTGGGAGAACGATTTCAAGAATCTTCATCCATCTCCATTTGGACAACAGGTTTACTTTAATTCGATGAAACAGTTTCTCGAGTCATGTTATTCAGGTTCTATTGCTGACGATGATAAAGTGACAATTAGGACAATTCCAACACCTTTAGATGCTCAGTGTTATTCAAAAGGTGAATTTATCTCTATTGAGAGTGCAAAGCTTAAAAAAGGATGGGTGTATGATCAATCTTGGTCACCCAAAAAAGGGGAACGTATACGTAAAGGATATAGTAATATACCAGTAATTAAAGCAGCAAATTCAAAGGGATATATGAGTTTAGATTTTGAAGGAAGAGCAATTGGTATTAATGTAATGTCTGGACCAGATGCTGGGAAAATAGAGTACAGTATTGATAAAGGGCCATATCAAACATTTGATCTTTTTACAAGCAATAGTCATTATCAACATCTACCAAGATATTTTGTTCTGGATGCGAGTTTGTCAAATAAAAAGAAACATAACATTCGTATTCGTGTTTCAGAGGATCACAATAAGAATAGTAAAGGTTATAGTTGTAGAATATATTCATTCTTTGTGAATCAATGAAATTTTTTGTAACCCTTATAATAGTGATTTTGTGTCATCTTAGTGGGATGGCACAAAACATTCTTCCTACTCCTTCCAGAGTAGAGGTGCGAGATGATTTGTTCCACTTGCCGAAAGTGTGGTATGTTTCTTACCCAAAGAAAGCAAAAAGTATTGTATCATATTTTACTGAGAGATTCGATTCTTATTGTGATGTTCGTCAAGGAAAAAGAAATAAGTCAAACTTAATCCTTTCTTTTTGTGACGATTCCTTGAAGTATGGTATGGAGGGGTATGACATAAATATTGAGAAGACTAAAATCACAATTTCGGCTTATACAGAGAATGGTCTCTTTTATGCAATTCAATCTTTGATCCAACTGTTTCCTTCCCATATTCAGGCTAACTTACAATATGATGTTGAGGATGTCACAATTCCAACATTATACATTTTCGATAAACCTAGATATGCATGGAGGAGTTTTATGTTAGACTCCGGTCGTCAATATCAAAGTGTAGATTTCATTAAAAAATATCTTGATCATATGGCAATGTTAAAAATGAATGTATTTCATTGGCATTTATCAGAAAGCCTTGGTTGGAGGATAGAGATAAAGAAATATCCACGATTAGCAAAAGTTGGAGCTTTTGTTCATGATTGGCCAGGTCAACACGGATACTATACTCAAAAAGAAATTAGAGAAATTGTTGAATATGCAAGAAAGAGGATGATTAATGTGATGCCTGAGATCGATTTGCCAGGTCATGCAGATGCAATGCTCGTAGCATACCCTGAGTTGTCTTGCTTTAATCAGCCTATTGAAATTCAAACTAAAATTTCATCAAATCTTTGTTGTGCCGGGAAAGAGACTACATATCATATTCTTGAAGATATCTTAGATGAAGCATGTGACCTTTTTCCATTTGAATACCTTCATCTTGGAGGGGATGAAGCAAAGAAAGATACGTGGGACAGATGTCCAGATTGTCAAAGCGAAATAAAGAAACACGATTTGAAAGATAGTCATGAATTACAGCAGTATTTCTCAAAACAGTTGGCATTATACTTAAAGGAAAAAGGGCGAAGGGTAGTTTTTTGGCAAGAAGTTGCTGAGCATGATGGTGTGGAATTTCCTGATAATATAGCAATTAATTGGTGGATAGGAAATCGGACGAAAACAAGACGAACTCCTGATGTTGGATATCGTAAGGCATTAGAGAAAAATATACCTATTATTCTTAATACCAATCGTTACTCATATCTTAATTTTCCTGTCGTACCATGGAAGAAATATAAAAAAAATCGAACATCTGATCTGAAAGTTATTTATGAGCAAAATGTAAGTGACATCGCTAATCCAAGTCCTCTAGTTATGGGAATGGGATGTAGTTTATGGACCGACTGGAATGTTCAGGAATATATGATTGATCAACGAGTATTTCCTCGAATATATGCGTTGTCTGAGCAGATGTGGCATAATGGGAAGAGAAAGTCTTTTGATGAGTTTTATGAATGTGTCATTCAAAAGTATTCATTACTAAAGCAGCTTGGTATAGATTATGGGCCTGCTTTAAAATCAGAGGTGCCTAAAAACTATAAATGGGATTAAATATGAAAAATATTCGTTTGCTTAAAACACTTATTGCTCTATTGATGCTGTCTTCTACACAAATTAGAGCAGAGAAAAAACCTAACGTAATCGTCTTTTTAGTAGATGATCTAGGATATAAAGATTTAGGATATACAGGGAGTTCATTTTATGAAACTCCAAATATTGATAAGGTCGCAAATGAGGGTATTATTTTCAATAATGGTTATGCTGGAGCCTCTAATTGTGCTCCAAGTAGAGCTTGTTTACTAAGTGGACAGAATACTCCACGCCATGGAATTTATACTGTTAAATCTTCTGAGAGAGGTAATGTTAAAACACGAAAGATTATTCCTACTCCAAACACATTGGTTTTACAAGATAAAATACAAACGCTTGGGAATCTGTTTAGTACTAATGGTTATAAAACTATTAGTCTAGGCAAATGGCATGTTAGTAATAATCCATTAACTCAGGGGTTTGATGAAAATGTTGCTGGATGTGAAATGGGTAACCCTGGTAGAAAAGGATACTTTGCTCCATATAACGTACCAAAGCTAGAACCCAAGAAAGAACACGAATATCTAACCGATAGACTTACTGATGAAGCCATCGGTTTTATCGATAGAAACCAAGATAATCCATTTTTTGTCTATCTATCTTACTACTCAGTGCATAGTCCATTGATGGCAAAAGACAGTCTAGTTAAAAAATATAAGCATAAAATGAATTCTCCTGGACAGTCTAATGCCAATTATGCAGGAATGATAGAGACAGTGGATACTAATATGGGGAAACTGATTAGTGCTTTAAAACAACGTGGTTTGCTAGAAAATACTTTAATCATTTTTACTTCTGACAATGGAGGTGTTCGCAAAACATCATATCAGGACCCACTTCGAGCTGGTAAAGGAAGCTATTACGAGGGAGGAATACGTGTTCCTTTTTTTGCCTATTGGAAAGGAAAAATTAGAGGACATAGGGTTAGTGATCTTCCGGTTGTAAATATGGATATATATGCAACATGTAAAGCCTTAGTTAAGGACAATAATCGTCAAGTTTGTGATGGACGAAGTCTCTTACCACTGCTTGTTAAAGGTGATAAACTATCAACGAAACCTCTTTTTTGGCATTTTCCCATCTACTTAGAATCATATGCAGGTAAAATTGATCAAGCAAGAGATGTTCTTTTTAGAACACGCCCTGGTACTGTTGTGAGATATGGTAATTGGAAATTACATTATTATTATGAAGACAATAAAATGGAGTTATATAATCTTATCTCTGATATAGGAGAACGAAATAACTTAAAGGATAAGTATCCTGAAAAGTGCCATGAACTTTATGAGATGATTAAAACATGGAGAGAAAATCTTCATGCACCAGTTCCTATTACTCTTAACCCAGAATATAATGCTATTGTTGAGAAAGAAATGCTAGAAAAGCGTAACAATCAGTTTTAATGAATCAAAAGATAAAACTAAAATTACTCACAACTACTTCTAAATTATGAATGTAAACAAATGGTGGATACCTACATCTTTAGCGATGCTTTGCAGTTTCAACAGTATGGCCGCAGAGAAAAGGGAACAACAGAAACCTAATATTATCTATATCCTTGCTGATGATCTAGGATATGGTGAGCTTGGTTGTTATGGACAGAGATTAATTGAAACACCAAATATTGATCAATTAGCAAAGGAAGGTATTAAGTTTACTCAGCATTATTCAGGATCGCCTGTTTGTGCACCATCTCGATGTGTCTTGCTTTCTGGTAAGCATACGGGACACTCTTATATCCGAGGTAATTATCCTGTGTCAGGTGGAGTTAATGGGAAGACTTATTACGAGTCAATGTTATCAGATTCATCTATTGAGGGGCAAAAATCCATTCCTGCTGATGTTAAACTATTACCAGCATACCTAAAGGATCAGGGATATAATACTGGAATGATAGGTAAATGGGGGCTAGGATCTCCTACTTCAGTAAGTACTCCCAATAAAAAAGGATTTGACTTCTTCTGTGGTTATATCTGTCAAAAAGTAGCACATACATACTATCCAACCCATCTATACTTAAATGAAGAGCGATTTTATCTCGACAATGATACGGTTGATTTAGACCTTAAGCTTCCCAAAGGAAGTGACCCTTTGGATGTGAAAAGTTACGATAAGTTCACATCGAATACTTATTCTCCGGATGTGATGACGTCTAAAATGAGAGAATGGATCTCTAGAAATGGAAAACAACCATTTTTCTTTTATTGGGCTTCTCCAATCCCCCATGTAGCATTGCAAGCTCCTAAAAGATGGGTCGATTACTATCAAAAGAAATTTGGTGATGAAAAGCCATATCTCGCAAACAGAGGTTATTACCCATGTAGATATCCTCATGCAACTTATGCCGCAATGATATCTTATCTTGATGAACAAGTTGGGGTGCTTGTTAAGCAGTTGAAGGGTATGGGTATTTACGACAATACATTGATCGTTTTTACATCGGATAATGGACCATCCTTTAATGGAGGTACGGATAGTCCTCATTTTAACAGTGCAGGTCAATTTAATGAATCGATGGGATGGGGTAAATGTTCCGTACACGAAGGTGGTGTTCGAGTTCCGATGATTGCTTGCTGGCCTAAGCGTATTAAGAAAGGAAGAACATCCAATCACATTAGTGCATTTTGGGATGTCTTACCTACTTTTTGTCAAATTACAGGGCATAAGATACCAGAAGATACAGATGGTATAAGCTTCTTTAATACCCTAGTAGATAAGAGGCAAGCGATGCATGAATATCTTTATTGGGAATATCCTGAAAGAGATGGTCAGCAAGCAATGAGATATGGAAATTGGAAACTTATTCGAAAGAATTTACGTCGAGGTCAAGTGAAAGAGGCCTTATATGATTTAACAAAAGATCCGAAAGAACAGAAGAATGTGAAAGAAGAATATCCACTACTGTTTGTCTATGTGAAAAATTTGATGAAGAAAGAACATACCCGTTCGAATTTGAAGAAATTTAGAATGCCTCATGTGGATAATTAAGAATTAATGGTGTTAACCTATAAAACATAAAAATTAATGATCAATAAAAAGAATTTGTTATTACTCTCTTTGGTTACAGCTTCTGTTGGAGTCCAAGCCAAAAAAGAAAAATCAAATGAAAATCAACAACCTAATGTCGTAATCATATATGGTGACGATGTGGGGTATGCTGATGTTGGTGTTTATGGTAGTAAACTAATCCCTACACCAAATATTGATAGAATGGCTAATGAAGGGATTGTGTTTACCGATGGACACTGTACTGCATCTACCTGTACTCCTAGTCGATTTTCAATGTTAACAGGAATTTGTGGGTTTCGGTATAATGCGAATATTTTGCCTCCAGGTGCTCCTCTTCTGATTCCTACTAATATTACCACCTTGCCTAAGGTTTTTCAACAAGCTGGTTATGCCACTGCTTGCATTGGTAAATGGCATTTAGGACTTGGAAGTAAAGGACATAAGGTTGACTATAATGCAGAGGTTGCTCCTGGCCCTAATGAGATAGGATTTGACTATTCATATATTCTTCCATCAACAAATGATAGGGTTCCTTGTGTTTATTTGGAGAATCATAAAGTTGAAGGATTGAAAAAGAATGATCCTCTTTATATTGGTCGTAAGAAAAGTGATGTAGAAGGACATGATAACACACAATATCCTGACGGAAAGGTAAACCCTGAAGCCATGACATACTATAAGAGTATGTATGGACACAATAATAGTGTGATCAATGGTATTGGTAGAATAGGGTATCAATCTGGTGGAAAAAGTGCATTATGGAATGATGAGGATATGAGTGATGTTTTTGTTGCAAAAGCAAAGAAGTACATAAAAAAGCATAAGAAGAAACCATTCTTTTTGTATTATGCAGCCCAAAATATACACGTTCCTCGTACACCTCATAAAAGGTTTCAAGGTACGACAACATTAGGTTATCGTGGTGATTCGATGGTAGAGTTTGATTGGGTTGTTGGAGAGATACTAAAGACCCTAAAAGAGAATGGTCTTGATGAAAACACAATTGTAATTTTTAGTAGTGATAATGGGCCTGTTTTCAATGATGGTTACGATGATGGGTGTACTGTGAAAACTTCAACTAAAGAGGTGGATAGAGGTCATGACCCAACAGGTGTCTATACTGGTGGTAAGTATCGTATCCAAGAAGGTGGTACTCGAGTTCCATTTATTATTAGATGGCCTGGTAAAATCAAACCTGCAAAATCAAATGCTCTTGTTAGTCAAATAGATTTTTTAAAATCTTTCGCAACTTATTTGAATGTGGATATACCATCAAGAGAAGCCAAAGATAGTCGGGATATGAGAGCCACTTTCTTGGGAGAAGCCAAAGAAAATGCTCCTTATATTGTCGAAGAGGCTCCTGGAAATCAAACTGCATTAAGGCGTGGCGCATGGAAATATATACCGAATCATAAAAGGGGTAAGCGAGTATCTCATGCAGCTCTTTATAATGTAAAGAATGATCCTTCGGAAAAGAATAATCTCATTGAACAATTTCCTTCTATTGCTAAAGAAATGGAAAATCTACTTCTAAATATTAAGAGATGATTTGAATGTCACTCTATTTTTAATAGAATCGATCTTATTAAATAAAGGTCTGTACTATCAAGATAGATCTACAATGGGAGATAAATAGAGCTTTCTCTATTCATATCTCCTGTTGTTTTGTAAAGATTTATTGATAGATGATTCAAGAATTATACAGAAAATACATCGCAGTTATCAACTTATTTTGTGATAAATAAGTAGCGTGATGAGTGTCCTGATTTAAGCTAAATTGAAGAATATATTCTTTTATGTTACACTGTATTAGTTTTAAATATTAGGTAGGCCTTGGCTTGTTGTAAATATTTATTGATAAGAGTATTGTGTGTAAAAAGAGAAGCCATCCGAATGGATGGCTTCAAAAATTGTTTTATAAAGAAGAAATAAAATTATTTCTGAACTTTAGCTTTTTTGTATCCGTATACAGCATTTGCACCCAACTCTTGCTCGATACGAAGAAGTTGATTGTATTTCGCCATACGGTCAGAACGGCTCAATGAACCTGTTTTGATTTGTCCTGAGTTAGTTGCTACTGCGATGTCTGCGATAGTTGAATCTTCTGTTTCACCTGAACGGTGAGATGTTACAGAAGTATAACCAGCACGGTGTGCCATCTCAATTGCATTCAATGTTTCAGTCAAAGTACCAATTTGGTTAACTTTAATCAAAATTGAGTTAGCTGCACTCAATTCGATACCTTTCTGTAGATACTCAACATTAGTTACGAAAAGGTCGTCACCTACTAACTGGATCTTATCTCCTAGTTTCGCATTTAACAATACCCATCCATCCCAGTCTCCTTCGTCCATTCCATCCTCAATAGAATCGATTGGGAAGTTCTCAACAAGAGAAGCTAAGAAGTCAACTTGCTCTTCACGTGAACGAATAGCTCCGTTATCACCTTCGAATTTAGCATAGTTGTATTTTCCATCTACATAGAATTCAGAAGCAGCACAGTCAAGAGCGATAGAAACATCTCCTCCATCTTCAGCGCAACCTGGCTTGTAACCTGCATTCTTGATCGCTTCGATGATACAGTTCAATGCATCTTCAGTTCCGTCAAGTTTTGGAGCGAATCCACCTTCATCACCTACTGCTGTAGAAAGTTTTCTTGCTGAAAGAACTTTTTTCAATGCGTGGAAAATCTCTGCACCCATACGAAGACCTTCACGGAAAGAAGGAGCACCAATAGGACGAATCATGAACTCTTGGAATGCGATAGGAGCATCAGAGTGAGATCCACCATTGATGATGTTCATCATTGGAACAGGAAGAGTTTTTGCGTTTGTACCACCGATGTAACGGTAAAGAGGCATATCTAGGTAATCTGCTGCAGCTTTTGCAACAGCCAAAGAAACACCCAACATTGCGTTAGCACCAAGATTACTCTTAGTTTTTGTTCCGTCGATTTCAAGAAGTTTGTGGTCAAGTGAAACTTGATCCAATGCGTTCATACCAACGATTTCTTTAGCGATTACGTTGTTTACGTTATCAACAGCTTTCAATACCCCTTTACCTAGGTAACGGTTCTTGTCTCCATCACGCAATTCTAGTGCTTCATTTTCTCCTGTAGATGCTCCTGATGGTACACCTGCAAGACCTTTACATCCGCTCTCTAGAGTTACTTCTACTTCGATTGTTGGGTTACCACGAGAATCTAAGATTTCTCTACCGACTACTTTTTCAATTAACATCTTTACTTATGTTTATATGTTAAACAGTTATCAGAATTACTCTTGTCTATATAGTTAAGACAAGGATAGGTCTGAAGCAATATATTTTAAGACCTCTTGGGTAGATAGCCTACCCATAATGTTTTATTTAAATTCATTTTGATTAGACACCCATCTCGAAAAACATGTTGTAAAATATACAGCTCGTCATTGGATAAATGGTTGTTTTTTCAAAACAGTACAAATATACATTTTTACTTTCTGTTTCCCTAGTACTGAAAGGAGGTTTTTTGCCTGGTTCTTATATTTTTATTGTAAGAATAAAAGTGTGAGTGGATGTGTTTCATAGCAGTAAAATAACATCGCTCACAAGTTTTCAATATGACATTTAGTGACTTTATAGATCAAAAAATTATGTTTTTAGATCACCTGTTGGTCTTCTCGATGTGATTCATTGCCAAATGCCACTTTTGTGTGGCTGATTGGGGGAGGGATTAAAGATTGTAATAATCAAACTTAATATGAGTACCGTGAAATAAAAGTTGTAAATGTATTGATTCTCCTGAATCTGTTTTGTAGAGGGAACTTTTTTCTAGTTCAGACTTTGTGTGATGCGATTTATTGTTTTATTAGAAATGAATGAAAATGTAGTCATTCATCATTTTTGAAAAGAGTGTGAAAAGCATGTTTCATCACTCTTTAAGACTTGCTGTTTGAATAATTATTTTTCTATTCAAAATGTAATTGAAAATTCTGAACTAGTTGATGTAGGGCCTCATTTTCATGAATCATTTCATTTAATGTGGATTGTTTTTCTTGTTCTTCTTTTGACCCTTCTTTTTCAATGATAGATACTTTTGTTTGTATCTTTGTTCTCGCGGTAAAATATCGTTCAATTCTATCACACAAGTTTTTTGCAATGTCAATGTCTTTGGGAAGTACCTCTAGTTGGAGATCTCTTGTGGATGCAAGTTTTGGGACATGCTGTTGAAAGAAAACTAACTCAGTTGGTTCTTTGATTTTTGTCATGATTTCACTCCAAATGTATGCGATAGAAGTAGGGGTGTGTTGCGTCGGAGTTTTACTTTGACTGTATTCTGATTCTTTTTCTTCTTTAAGAATTGAAGAGTCAGGTGTGTTTGTAATTCTTACAGTTTTACGGATCTTTTTATTTGATACAGGTGGAGTGTCAATTTTCTTTGGCTCAGAGTCCTGTTTCGAGATTTCTCTTAAGAACATTGGAGCCAAAGAATCAAATTCTTCCTCATCTACTGAGTCATCATCGTTTTTTTTTTTAGTTTGGCATCGAGTTGTGCCAATTTAATGAGAGCAAGCTCGATATGAAGACGTTTGTTTGTCGATGTTTTGTATTGAAAATCAGACTCGGAAACAATACGCAAACCTTCAATAAGGAATGGTTGAGAGCACTTTGTCGCTTGTTCTTTATATTGATTCTTTGTGTTGTTGCTTACTTCTAGAAGTTTAATGGTTACTGTATCACTTGCTACCATTAAATCTCTGAAATGTCGAGCTAATCCCCCAAGGAAATGTTGACCTTCAAATCCTTTCGAAAGAATTTCATTAAAGATAAGCATGGTTTTTAAGTAGTCTGCTTCAAGAAACAGATCGATTAGCTTGAAATAGTAGTCGTAATCTAGAACATTCAAGTTCTCTAGTACTTTCACATAAGTTACTTCGTCTCCACAAAAGCTAACCACTTGATCGAAAATAGATAAAGCATCACGCATGGCACCATCCGCTTTCTGAGCAATGATATTGGCAGCATCCTCTTCAAGTGAAATAGATTCAAGACTAGCAATGTGTTGTAGATGACTCTCTATGTTCGAAATCTCCATTCTGTTGAAATCGAAAATCTGACATCTAGATAAAATAGTGGCTAGAATCTTATGTTTTTCGGTGGTGGCTAGAATAAAGATCGCATGTGCTGGTGGTTCTTCTAATGTTTTTAGAAATGCATTAAAAGCACTTTGAGATAACATATGTACCTCATCGATGATATAAACACTATATTTGCCTATTTGAGGTGGAATCCTAACTTGGTCGTTGAGAGAACGGATGTCTTCAACTGAATTGTTAGATGCAGCATCTAATTCGTGGATGTTGTACGAACGATTTTCTGTAAATGAGGTACAACTTTCACAGGTGCCACAAGGTTCAAAGTCTGTCTTTAAATTTTGGCAATTAATTGTTTTAGCAAAAAGACGTGCACATGTAGTTTTACCGACACCTCTTGGTCCACAAAAAAGGTATGCATGAGCAAGGTGATCTGTTTTGATTGCATTTTTTAGCGTGTTGGTAATGGCTTCTTGTCCAACAACGGATGCAAAAGTGCCAGGTCTATATTTTCTTGCAGAAACAATAAAGTTTTCCATATATTCTATTTCAGTCTTAATACCTTTGAAAAGTTGGAGTCAAAGATATAAAATTTGCGCCAACTGTTAAGGCCAACTATTGAAAAAAACATCATTAAAAATGACATAATCTAAGAATAAGAAGTTTAGACATTTTTAAATTGTTTACTTTGTGACAGAAACTTAATTATATATCGTAATAAACTTTAAATCAATTTTGAATCTATGTTGCTATTAATCTTCATTATGGTCGCAGGGATAGTGCTTGGATACCTACTTCGAAACCAACGCAAGATTATTTCTGTGAATAATAAATTAACTACAATAATAATTTATCTATTGCTTTTTGTCCTTGGTTATGGGGTTGGTGCAGATGAAAAAATTATATCCAATTTGTTTGGGCTTGGAAAAGATGCATTATTATTAACAGCAGGTGCTGTTGCTGGGAGTATATTCTTTGTGCGTTTGGTAGAAAAGAAGTTTTTTCCGTAAGAAGTGATCTGAAATGTGAAAAATAGTTTTCTTCCTTCTGTTTTTACTATAGTGAAATAGGTTACGTTGGAAACAGAAGGAGATAAGTTCTAAAAATGTTAAGTTGCTAACTATGAAAGGTAGTGTAATAATATTATGTTTTTTTGCTTTAGGGGCAATTCTTGGAGTGTATGATCTTTTACCTTTAGAGCATGTTCCTGTGGACAACGTGAGTGAATATGTTTTGATGAGTTTGCTTTTCGTAGTAGGTATTGGTGTGGGTGCTGATAGCTCTTCATGGGACTTGATAAAATCAATGAATTATAAGATATTAATGGTTCCTATTTTGATTGCTATCGGTTCGATAATTGGTGCAGCATTGGTCTCATTTGCTTTGCCTAACATCTCATTTGCAGATGGAGCAGCTGTTGGGTCAGGATTAGGATATTATAGTTTGTCTTCTATATTGATAACAAAAGCTAATGGAGAGATGTTGGGTACAATTGCATTACTCTCAAACATTATTCGTGAGTTAACAACACTTATTTTGGTCCCTTTTTATGTGAGATATTTTGGTCGATTTGCTGGAATTGCTTCAGGTGGGGCTACTTCAATGGATACAACTTTGCCTATTATTACAAAATATTCAGGTAAAGAGATTGCTGTCATTTCTGTGTTTAATGGGATTGTTCTCACTCTGTTAGTTCCAGTCTTGGTCTATTTTTCTTTATCAATATTGCCAATAATAGTCAAGCTTTCGACTGATTTGTTCGGTTAGTGTTTAGTCGTTTGTCGAACAATGATTAACTTTGTGGTGTTTGCATTAAAAAGGAGATGAGTGCAATCACAGTGTCGTTTGCTACTGATGAGATAAGAAGGGAAAAATATGATTAAACTAAATAATCTAGAACGATCTGCAATGATTTTTCGTGAGAAAGTCATTAGTTATCGTGAGATGATAAAGAATATCCATGGATTTGCAGATCTTTTTGTGGATGAAAAGGTAGATAAAGTTGCGATTTTTTCTGAGAATCGCCCTGAATGGATCTATGCTTTTTATGCTGCATGGAGAAATAATGCTACGGCAGTTCCAATTGACTTTATGTCCATGGCTAGTGATGTGGCCTATGTTTTGGAAGATAGTAAGCCAGAAGTTGTATTTACTAGTAAGGAGCAAAAATCTATTCTGATAGAAGCTATTGCTAATTGTGGATATAACCCCAAGATTGTTGTATTTGATGAATTAGATCTAGATCATATTGCTTCTGAACGTGATAATTGGTCCGATCCAAAGAATATGGATGATACTGCTGTTATCATCTACACCTCTGGTACTACTGGGTCACCAAAAGGTGTTATGTTGAGTTACACTAACTTGGAAGCAAATGTGTGGGCAGTTACTGGAGGTGTTACTATCTACACTGAAGATATGGAGACCTTACTTCTTTTACCTCTACATCATATTTTTCCATTAGGTGGCTCTATGTTAATTCCATTGGCTTCAGGAGGCACAATTGTTATTGCGGCGTCTATGCAGCCTAATGAGATGATGGAGACCTTAAAGAATAATAAGGTAAATCTTATTATTGGAGTACCTCGCCTGTATGAGATTATGTACAAAGGGGTAATGAGCAAGATGGAGAAATCTAAGATTGCCATGTTTCTTTATCGTTTGGCAAAACGAATTAATTCGAAATCTTTTTCACGCAAGATCTTTAAAAAAGTTCATGATAACTTAGGTGGCAATCTTGAGTTTATGATTGCTGGAGGTGCTGCTTTATCTAGTGAAGTTGGTGCTTTTTGGAAGATTATGGGTTTTGAAATACTCGAAGGTTATGGAATGACTGAGGCATCACCTATGATCACATTTACTCGTCCTGGAAAAATTGTCGCAGGAAGTCCTGGAGAGGCCTTGCAAGGAATTCAAATTCGGTTTGAAGAGGGTGAGATCCTTGCGAAGGGACGCAATATTATGAAAGGATATTATAATCGTCCAGAAGAGACTGCAGATGTATTAAAAGATGGTTGGTTATATACTGGTGATTTGGGATACATGGATGAGAAAGGTCTCTTGTTTATCACAGGTCGTAAGAAAGAAATTATTGTCACTCCTAACGGAAAGAATATCAATCCTGTCGAGTTGGAGTCAAAATTAGATTTGATTTCTGAAGGAGTTAAGGAATCAGGAGTAATTTTACATCAAGACCAATTGCATGCAATTGTGGTTCCTGAATACAGCTTTTTGGAATCTCACGGAATTAAAGATATAGATACATTCTTTAAAAAAGAAGTATTCTCAAAATACAATGAATCAGTCTCTTCATACAAGAGAATTGTAAAGTTTACAATTATCAATATGGAGTTGCCTCGAACTCGGTTAAGTAAGATTCAACGATATAAACTGGAAGAATTTATTGCTGCTGCTGAAGCTCCACGACAAGAGGAGACAAAAGATAATAAAGCTCCATTGTCAAAGGAGTATGCTGCAGTTAAGGATTTTATTGAAGCACAAGTTGATATGGAAATTCTTCCGGAACATCATATTGAGTTCGATATTGCTTTAGATTCTTTGGCTAAGATGAATCTAATCGATTTTATAGAAAAGAATTTTGGAGTTAAAATAGATGAAGAGCGTCTATTAAAATTTCCTTCGATTTCGAATATGGTTGACCACATTAGGGAAAATAAGCTATTTCATAAGGTTGAGAATATTAATTGGTCTCAAACTCTCAAAGAAAGAGTGAATGTGACTTTACCTCGTACCTGGCCAACAACTAATTGGATTCGTATGGCCTCGAAATTATTCTTTAAATTTTATTTTAGATTAACAGGGGTAAATAGACAAGCTATGCCAGAAGGGGCTTGTATTATTGCACCAAATCACCAAAGTTTTATTGATGGGCTTTTAGTTGCGTCCTATATAAACAATAGAACAATGAATGACACATACTTCTACGCTAAAAAAGAGCATATAAATAATGCTTTGTTAAGAGGTGTGGCAGATCGTAATAATGTGATTGTGATGGATTTGAAGAAGGATCTTAAAGAGTCAATACAAAAGATGGCAGAAGTGCTTCGTCAGGGTAAGAAGTTGATAATTTTTCCTGAGGGTACTCGTACTTATGATGGAAGTGTTGGGACTTTTAAAACGACCTTTGCAATTCTAAGTAAAGAGCTGAATGTGCCAATTTTACCTGTTGCAATTAGAGGTGCTTATAATGCAATGCCTAGAGGTTCAAAATTTGTAAAACCTTTTAAGAAAATTGAAGTCGAATTCTTAGATCTATATTATCCTGAGGAGAAGGAGCCTAAGGTTATTGCTCGTGAAGTGAAAGAGATGATTAGTCAGAGGGTATATTAACTAAGAGTTTAAAATAGATATTTGTAGAGGATAATCCATCGGGTTATCCTCTTTGTTTTTAGTCGAGGTGATTAATATGATTCTTACTATTAGAGTTGGATTAATAAAACACCATGTAATGCAATTATAGAAACAGAGATTGTATAGTAAAAGAGAAAATGAATGACCTAAGTGTTTATTTATTATTAATATTACTTAATTCATACCCAACCTGCAGTATAAAAGTGGAATGTCTACTTTTGAGGTAACAAAAAAAAACTATGCTTTTCTTAACTTAGCAGAGTTATGAAATATGATATTGAATTTAAAGAGATGGTTGTATCCTTAGTGCAATCAGGTCAAAGCGTTACCAAAGTAGCGAAAGATTATAAGGTAAGTCCTATAACGCTTAGAAGCTGGCTAAAGAAAGCCGCTAGTATTGAAGGTTTAGCAGGAAAAAAAACGCTTACTGCAGAAGAGCAAGAGATAAAACGTCTAAAGAAGGCATTAAAAAATGCAGAATTAGAGCGTGATATCTTAAAAAAAGCGGTGAGCATTTTCTCCAAGAAAGACTGAATAAGTATTTGTTTATAAGGGATCATCGAAGTTTCTATTCAGTTGGGAAAATGTGTGAACTTCTTCGTATTAGTAGGAAGTCTTTTTATCAGTGGGTGAATAAAGATTATAGTTCAAAGCACCCATCTATTCAAAGGACATTGACCATAAAAGAAGAAATACAAAGGATTTATGATCAAAGCAAAGGCAGGTATGGAAGTTGTCGAATTCGCATAACATTGAGACGTTCTGACATCTATTTGTCAAGGAGTTATGTCGCACGTCTTATGAATAGAATGGGATTAAAAAGTATCTTAAAAAAGAAGTTTAAAGCAACAACAGACTCAAGGCATGACTATCCTGTTGCACCAAATCTTCTAAATCGAGAATTTCGTGTAGAGAAGCTTGGAAGTAAGTGGGTCTCAGATATCACATATATTAAGGTTTTAAACCGATGGGCATACCTTACAACTGTAATTGATCTTGCAGATAGACAAGTGATTGGATGGGCTTTGAGTGAAGATATGACTACAGAGAATACCGTTTTGAAAGCATGGACCAATGCTCGTAATAACAGAGATATACAAAAAGGCTTTATTTTCCATTCAGACCGTGGTTCTCAATATGCAAGTAACTTATTTAGAAATATTTTCATAAAGCACTGTGATGCAAAGCAGAGCATGAGTCGAAAGGGTAACTGTTGGGACAATGCTGTAGCAGAAAGTTTCTTTAAAACGATCAAATATGAATGCTTAAATCATACCTAAAATACGCAGATGTTTTTCTTGCATACCTCAAATCTTTATTATGGGGTAATATCCTGATTTTAAGCCTGCATTTGGAGATACTACGTGCTACATCTATGAATTTAGACCTTTGATAGACACAACTTCCCTTACCCACTTATGTCTTAAGGCTAATGAGGGAGAGCCAATACCAGTTCCGTTTATCATTCTATCCAGTCTTTGTAGATTTAATTAGTTTCTTATTGTTTGTTGCTAAATGAACAATCACTCTTCGCCCACTTTTGGTAATCTTAGCTGCCACCGTAACAAAGCGAAATATAAATGCTTTGAGTCTACTTGTTGTCTTTAACCCGTCGACTAAATCAGCAAACTTTGATATTATGTATCGATATAGAATGTGTGCTACAGCCATTATTATCAAGTAAACAGTGTTCTCTTCTAAGTTGCTGTGAGGCATTGATTTCCAATTAAAATCATTGTTCTGAATATCAAAAACCTTCTCGCTAGCTCCACGTTGATTGTAGAATATAATAGCTTGTTCTTCTGTAATATCCCAATCATTGGTTACTATAAACTGATAACTCTTCGCATCATTGGTTATCAATGACATTTGATTGGACTTATTGGGTTTTCGGTATGCGATGATTCTATGTGTATATTGACCAAATTCATATTTGAAGCTATTGACTTCATATGCTTGATTATTTATCTCACAACAAGACCAATTATCTGTTTTTGATGCTTTTGATAGTAATACGTTAGAGTGAGAGGCTCTAATCGAAAATAGAATACCCTCTTGATGAAAGTAGTCTGTAACCTCTTTGATATATGAACCACAGTCCATTCTTGCATATCGTAATTTTACACCTTTGGATGCCAACAACTCTAATGCTCGTTTATGGGTCTCTAATTGAGCCGTTTTAACATGACAATTTCCATTTCGTCCTTCAATATATACAGGAATGTTACCTATGGTTGCGACTCCTGGGAAGTATCCTTCTGTCTTCTTATAGCTATATTCTGCATCACTCTTTTGAGTGGGAATAAACTGGTGATCAAAATCATAGATAAGATCAGAAGCATTAGGATCTAACTGTTTAAACTTAATAGCACTAGCCAACAAGAATTTATTCATTAGTGTGTTAACATTTATCTTTTGGCCTTTAATTGTAGTCTTTCCTTCGATAATCTCACATGGAGTAGAAAGCTCCACATCTCCTCTTAGAATGGTATCAGCAGAAGGGATAGAAATTGATCTCAAGTTATTCAATGTATTATCCCGAAGATAGTTAATATCTTCCGTCGCACTACCTCCACAAAAAGTAGTGTATACGCGTGGTAATAACAAATCAGAGAACTTATAGATACACTTTGGGTCTCGGTCTACTAATTGCTCATTAATAAATTGAATAATGCCGTTTGAAATTAGCAAATCATGAATTAAATATATCCCACCAAATGGTGTCACCTTTGAATTAAAATCTTTGATCATTCACCTAAATAGGTGATTTTTCTGAATATATAAAAGCCTTACTATGCATTGTCTTACTGATGTTTACTTAAAATTAATACAATACACGTGCGGATTCAAGGTCATATTAAATTTGACAATATGAGACAGCTACGTCAAACGGTTAATCAATATATCTATTGGTATAACAATGATAGAGTGCATTCAGCTTTGGACTATAAGACTCCAGTTGAGAAGGAGATGGAATTAAGAAATATAAACTTGAAAAGTATAGCTTAAAAATTGTAACCTTTTTAGTTGCTATTCCAGAGTTTAATTTACACTACTCCAATGGCAGAGGATCTCCATAGGTTTTCTCCGTAGTTTGTTGCTACTTCAAAGATACTTGATTCATCAAAAATGTTAAATAGATGAATATTCTATGGTGATAATATCTTAAGATTATTTTTTATTCTACCGTCAATCTATGATTGAGTATATACTTATTCATAATCACTATCATATCTACTCTCTAAAATTATTTGGGAGAGTGGTATCTCCGGATTACTTAATCCAAAAATGATCTTTTTTTATTAAAGTATATGCGTCAATATTTGTCACCATATATTTAAGTTTTTAGTCACTGAATGTCAAATGATTCTAGGATTGTTTGTCTTGTGTCTAAGAAAGTCTTAGTGACTCTGGTTGTAAAGAGTGAGTCTGTTTATAATAGCGGTGATGAACTTTCGATTTGAATATTTGTTATCACTTAAAGAGTGCTTTAAGTGTACACTTTTATGATGCCTTTAATTAACTAATGCTTATGGTAAATTTGTCGACTAAATATATGGGAATTCCTATTGAGACACCGATCGTACTAGGTGCCTCTAATTTACCTCTTTCTCCGAATATCATTATGGATGCTGTATGCAATGGAGTTGGTGCAGTAATATATCCAACTCTTTTTGAAGAAGTTGCTCTTATGGAGGAAGCCACAGATGTTCAAAAACGTAAGTTTGAAGATCGTCAGCATCAGAAACGAAATATGTTCCCTTTTGTTAGACATGGAGATTTACACGCTCATTTGAGTAATGTTCGTGATTTGGTGAAAAGACTTAATGCTCCTGTGATTGGTAGCTTGAATTGTGTTCACTTTAATGCATGGGAGTCTTATGCCAAAGCTTTACAGGATCAAGGGGTGAAAGGATTAGAACTAAATTATAGCTTGCCAAACCTTTCGTGGAGTTATAGCTCTAGGCACACAGAACAAGAGCAGTATCGAGTTATTGAACGTCTGAAAAGTGTTCTTGATATTCCTGTCTCGGTAAAATTGAGCCCATATTATACAAACCTACTTCATCATGTGAAATGTTTGGACAAATCGGGGGCTGATGCAATTATCTTTTTTGGAAATCCAATGTTTCCAGATATTGATACGCAAACAGAATCGTTAATTTGTGATCTAGACATCACCTCAGAAGCGATATCACCTCGAGTATATCCTTTTATTGGGAAGGTTTATCCTAATACTGTTGCTGATCTCATTGGGGCTGGTGGGGTGCGAAATGGCTATGATGTCATTAAAATGATTTTATCGGGTGCGAGTGCTGTTCAAACTGTAAGCACTATTTATAGGCATAAATTAGATTACCTTTCTGAAATGTTAACAGAAATAAAAGAGTGGATGTTTCATAAGAATTATGACAGGCTAGAAGATTTTAAAGGATTACTCTCTTTTGATAATAAGCATAGTCGTAGTTTCTATACAAGAAAAGGATATGTAGATATCATGGTTCATTCTGCAACAGTTCCTAAAAAATATCCGATGTCTCCTACTAGTGTTGAGTGAGTTGAATTTTAACGTCATTATTAACTGTATAGTATTATAAACCTCTTATTATCATAATGTTGAATTATGATGTGAATAGATGTATTATTATGTTTATATTAGGAGCTTAAATAATCTATATTTTAATATGTTGAAAATCGTTTCGTTATTTGCCCTCTTTTTTTTGTCTGTTATACAGGTTAAGTCTCAAGGACATGTTAATTGTTCGTGTAATCATGGGCATGATGTCAAAAAAATTGAGGGAATTATAGAAAAAGATCCGGAGTTTAAACGTTCTTTTGAAAAATCAAAAGCTTTATCTGAAAGAGATTATACTCGGTTTTTGCGAACAAGAAAAAGAGCTGATTTTGATTCGAAATCAAATAAACCTAAGTATACTATTCCAGTTGTAGTCCATCTCATTCATCATCATGGCCCAGAAAATCTAACTGATGAGCAAGTTCATGATGCTATTGCTATATTGAATATGAAATATTCAAATCGAAATCATGATTTGAAAGATCTTGTTCCTGACTTTCTGCCGATTGTTGGCAATCCTAGGATTGAGTTTAAGTTAGCTGTTTTTGATCCCGATGGTTACCCAACTAGTGGAATAACTCGTACTGTCAGTTATAAAACAAAAGATGGCAATAATGTAGAAGATTTAATAAGATGGCCTAGGAGTAAGTATTTAAATATATGGGTCGTAAGGAGTATAAGTGGTTTAAGGGTTTCTGGTTCTGCTCTTCTGCCCATGTATGTCGATGATGAGAAGAGTAAAGGGCAAGATGGAATTCATATGTCTTATTGGGCATTTTTAAAGCTTTATGATGGTACTGATGACACATTGGTTCACGAGGTTGGGCATTGGCTAAACTTGTATCATACATGGGGTACAGGTAATAGTGTTGGGTTGTCAAGGAATTGTGGCGAAGATGATTCTGTGGATGATACTCCAAATACGGTAGGAGGGCTTAATGAAACCGATATTTTGCGTGAATCTTGTGGATCACTTGATATGGTTCAAAATTATATGGACTATCCCACAAATTCAGTTGCATTTACAAAAGGTCAAGTTGATCGAATGCATGCTGCATTAAATTCATCCGTTGCAGAACGAAATAAGTTGTGGACTGATGAAAATATCCGAAAGACTCTTGGCGATGGGCAAATAAGATGCGTTTTAGATAACCATATAGTAATTGAAAATGTTACGAATGACGGTAGTGTTGATCAAGTTCTTAATGGTGTTGTTGAGAATGGTTCTTTTATTTCCAAATCGGTTTTATTGGATGGAGTGATTGTTGAAGGTTTGCCAGAAGGTGTCAAGTGTAGTGTGATGTCTAATTCGGATGGAACTTTTAAAATTCATTTGATAGGTAAAACGATAAACCATGAAAAGGTGCATAACTGTATGCTTCGTTTTCATTTTCCAAATGAACTATTTGTCGGCAATAATAAAGGAGACGTTGGGGTGTTGGTGTCAGTTATGTTTAGAGATCCATACCAAGTCTATTCGAAAAAAATACAAGAGGTGGTTAACAAAGATGAACCTTATAGTGTTATACGAACTCATATTTCGGACAGATATCTAGAGTTAGTGTATATGGATAAGAGGTTGAGCTTTATAACTGATGGCAGAGAGATCATCTGTGAACCTGACCGTTTTAATCTAGCTGTAATTTCTGAAGGGGCAATTATTGGAGAAGATAGAAATTGGCAAACGGTGTCTGAAAGGTATTATCAAGACTACTATACATTGTATCAGGGGCCATTTACCAGTTGGCTTGGACAGAATGGGTATGTTGGAATCAAATTTTATAATGAATTCCATGAGCCTTATTATGGTTGGGTTAATTTGAGCCTAGATAGTAAGGGGGAGGAGTGTACGGCTTCTGAGATTTTTGTTTATACAAAGCCTTATCAATCAATCGTTGCAGGAAAAAAAATAACAAACCACCATTCATCATTACATTCCAATGGAGATACTTTTTATGAAGACCGAGTGTATGGAAATGGTATTATGGGGAATTCTTTGGAATTTTATTTCTCTGATGGAATTACACTGAATCCCAATAGAGTATTTGTCAATGGTGAGGATTATGAGGTGAGTGATTTACCTGAATCTATGGATCTCGAATTAGTAGAGGTGAATGGAGGGCTTATTGTACGAATATCCGGTAAAGCGACGAACCATCTACAAGAAGATAATAAGGTGATAGAAATGCAGTTGAAATCATCTCTGTTTTCTTCAGTAGAGAAATATCTTGTTCCCATTAAGTTAAATATTGAATTTAATAATAATGAAAAGTATTTTCCTCACACTAAGAAGTATGGCTCTATTCGAGTGAACAGCTATCCTTTTAAGGTTGTATTGGGTGATATTGTTCGAGAGATGAGAATAAAGAAAATTGGACGTGATCATTATGCTATAACTACAGATGGTGTCTATATTGCACAGGTTATTCATACTGATAATATTCAATCTTTAGAAGCCGGAGATTTGGTTGATGCATCACTGAATTGGAAAAAAGATGCGAAGAACTTTGATGTCTGCAGTCCTAGTTTTGATGATTTGAAGAAAACACCATGCTATATAGGATTTTATATATTAAGAGATAATAAGCCATTTTATGGATGGATGAATATATCTGTTTATGGTAATGGGAGCTCTGTTTCTGTAAAAGACTGTGTGATACAGTTGGAACCATATAAACCAATTGTTGTTGGTGAAAAGAGTGTGGGAAATAAAGCTTCAGTGAAAATTGTTTCAATGAGTTCTACGGTTGAGGTTGGTGAAAAAATTCAACTCTTTTTGCAGAATGTAGATAATGTTGTTGAGTGTCAATGGTATGTCGATGGTGTAAAGAGTCGGAGAGGTTCAAGCCTTGAAATAAAGGATATCTCTTTTGCGAAAGAAGGTAAATATCGAGTTAAAGCGATAGTTCTGTTAAATGATGGAAAACAGACAGAATGTTATTATGATATTGTTGTTGTTGCTAGAGGGGTAAAGTATTGTACTGTGGATAGACATACTTTAGATCAGGAGGATGTATCAATGGAAATCAATAGTAGAAGATTTCGTCTTGGTGATTATAAGCGTCCTATTGTATGGTTACTTAATAAAACTGAAAATAGACTGAGAGTTTTGTCTCAGATTGGAGATGATGAGCTTTATACAACATGCTTTATTGATTGGGATGGAGATCGTGTTTTTGAAGAAGAAGAACGAGTCGTAAATTCAGAGCGTATTTTGGGTAGCGTTGTCCATTTTGATACGCCAGAATTTTTTGTAAATAGGACGAGAGCTCGTTGGATTGTAGGGCGAACTCCTCAAGTGGGTAGCTGTTCCAATCTATCTGATGATACTACCGTAATGGATTTTGAAGTTGAGGTTGAAGGTCTGAGTGATCAAGTGAATTTTGCTACAAAGGTTGATGAGGTTTTCTTGTCTTCGATAAAACTCTTCCCTAATCCAGTTACTGATTTTGTATATCTTGTTGTTCCCCAGTCTTCAGTTCTCTGTTGTTACAATTTGAAAGGAAATAACATTCTGGAAAATAAGTTGACAAAGGGACAAAATAGAGTTGATTTACGTCAAGTGCCTGCAGGAATCTATTTCTTTGATATTCGTTTTTTGGATGGTACAAGTGTTCAAAAACAGGTCGTAGTACATTAGATATATTTGAGTGATTCGTCAATACTGTTTTTTCGTTCCTTTACTTGGGAGTGGTTTTATGGTATAGGCTTAAAATAGACGAGGAGACGCTATATTTATAGTGCCTCCTCGTCTGTTTAGAACGATAACTTAATTATTTGTTTCGTTTATATAACAAAAACTATTGTTCGAGCTTGTCTGCCATAGCATTTGCAAGATCAATACATTGTTGATATTTATCTTCTTTTAGAGCCCCTTTCTCTTCTACCGGAGGACCTACAACTTCCCATTTAATATCTTCTGCAAATTTCATAAGGTTTTTAACACCACCTCCGTTCCATGCAAATGAGCCAAAAACGCCAAGTGATTTTTTCTTTATTCCCATGTGTTTGATTTTATTAATCAAAGTTTCTACGGTTGGGAACATCTCATTATTGTAGGCACAACTACCTACGATAAAACCTTTAAATTTGAAAATATCAGAAATAATATATGAAGGGTGTGTTTTAGAAGCATCGTAGACGCGAATGTTTTTTATTCCCCTCACTGCAAGTTGTCTAGCAATGGTGTCAGCCATTTTCTCTGTGTTTCCGTACATTGTTCCGAATACGATAACGACACCATTTTCTGATTGATAAGTACTCCATTTTTCATACTTTTCCAGAATCATGTCAATGTGTGATCTCCAAATGGGCCCATGGAGAGCCGCAATTGTTTTGATCTCAAGACCATCCAATTTACGAAGAGCTTTCTGTGTGTGTGGGCAGTATTTTCCTACGATATTTGTAAAGTATCTTATCAGCTCCTCTTCATAGTAGGAGATGTCTAGTTCATCGTCAAAAATTCCGCCATTGAGTGCTCCAAAGCTACCAAATGCATCTGCAGAGAAAAGTGTTTTAGTTGTGGTTTCATAGGTTACCATTGTTTCAGGCCAGTGAACCATAGGGATTGTGTGGAATTGCAAATTGTGTTTTCCAAGACTTAGGTTTTCCCCATCTTTAATCTCTAATGTGTTCTCTGTGAATTTGTAGAAGCTTTCAAGCATAGGAAAGGTCTTCTTATTACCAACAAAAGTAATGTTTGGAAATTCTTTTACAATAGCTCTTATTGCTCCAGAGTGGTCAGGCTCCATATGATTAATGATAAGATAATCTACTTCTCTATCACCAATCACATTCTTAATGTTGTCAATATATTCATCAATAAAAGCCCGTTCTAAGGTGTCTAATAACGCTATTTTTTCGTCCACGATAAGATATGAATTATAAGCCATACCTTTGTCTAGAGGCCAATAATTCTCAAATCTGTCGGATCGTCTGTCATTAACACCTACATAGAAGATGTCATCGGATAATTTTACTTGATGCATAAATTAATAATCTCAAATTAAACATGCTAAGCCATTGTGAGGGCTTAATTCGTTCGGCAAAAGTAATAATTATTGCTCAATTTTACATTATAAATTAGCGAAATAAGATAATGTGGTCCTTATTTAGAATTTCATATTTATTTGGTGAAACAGTGCTTTACTGTTAATTTCGTGGAGTTGAATAGTTGAAATGATAATGTAAAAAAATAAAAATGGTTATTGGAAAATCTAATCATGCGTTGATCCGCCCAAAATTGGGAAGAAATATTGCTGTTGTTATTGCTTTGTTGACAATTGGAGCAGGTGTATATTCTTATAAGTTATTTGGATATGTTTTTCATCCAATTATTAAAACGGAGTGTGATGTTTTTATCGGCAAAGATGCTGATATAGAGGTGTTAAAAGATAGTCTTGTAAGAAAAGATGCTTTAATGGATATGAAAGCATTTGAATTTATTGCAAAAAAGAAGATGCTATCTTCTAAGATAAAACCAGGGAAATATCATTTGAAGAAGGGAACAACAGGGAATAATCTTGTAAATCAATTTATTGCTGGAAACCAAAGTCCTATAGTTCTTACCTTTAATAATGTGAGGTTTTTTCCTGATCTTGCTAAGAAAGTTGCTAGTCAATTGATGATTGATTCTGTTTCTGTGTTGAAGATGATTGACGATTCAGTCAAGATGCAAAAATTTGGATTCAATAAATACAGTTATCCTGCCATGTTTGTGCCTAATAGTTATGAGATGTATTGGACTATAAGTTCCGAACATTGGTTGGATCGTATGCATAAAGAGTATATGCGATTTTGGAATGCCCAGAGGTTAGGGCAAGCGAAAAAGCTTAAACTTTTGCCTGTAGAAGTGGTTACTCTCGCTTCAATTGTACAAGAGGAGGTTAGGCATACCGATGAGATGTCTAAGGTTGCAGGTGTGTATGTTAATCGTCTGAAAAGAGGTTGGCCTTTACAAGCTGACCCAACAATTAAGTTTGCACTAGGAGATTTTACAATTTCACGAATTCTAATACAAGATTTGAAAATTGACTCTCCGTATAATACATATGTAAATAAAGGATTACCTCCTGGGCCGATCTGTTTTCCTTCAATTAGTGCAGTTGATGCAGTTCTGAACTATACCCATCACAATTATCTCTATTTTTGTGCCAATAAAACTTTCGATGGTTATCATGCTTTTGCTAAGAGTTATCGTCAACATCTCATCAATGCTCGTGCATATCAGAATGAGTTAAATAAAAGAAGAATTGGTTTTAAAAGCCATCGTAAATAATTACATTCAATGAAATATACAAAGACCATTTGCAAGATCTTTCCAGATAATGAGATTAATAGAGATCTTTTAGTTGCCACTTTGGGAGAGTTAGGGTATGATAGTTTTGTTTCAGAAGGAGATACTTTAGATGCTTATGTTCAAACGAAGCTATACAATACTCAATTGATAGAAGATGGTGCTTTGGATTTTGCCCCAATGTATACTGTCGAAACTCAGAGTGAGGAAGTTCCTGATCAGAATTGGAATGAAGTATGGGAACAGGAGTCATTTAAGGAGATGCTTATTGCTAATAAAATTCTTATCAGAGCAGTTGGACCAGAAAAAGATTCAAGTTATCCTTACCAAATAGAGATTGTACCCAATATGAGTTTTGGTACAGGAGATCATCAAACAACTGCTATGATCTTAGAGTTGTTATTAGAGATAGAATGTCAAGGAAAACAAGTGCTTGATATGGGGTGTGGTACAGGGATTCTCGGAATCATGGCCGCAAAACGAGGTGCAGATATTGTTGATGCGATTGATATTGATCCATGGTGTTTTGACAGTACAACTAAAAATAGCGAGATTAACAATGTAAATCTATGCCTTAATCCAATCTTAGGAGATGCAAATGCAATCCCTGAAACAAAGATTTATGATGTGATTTTCGCAAATATACATAAAAATATTTTAATCCAAGACATGCATAGATATGCATCTGTGCAGCGTCCAGGTGGAAAAATATTTATGAGTGGATTTTTTGTGTCTGATGTTTCAGATATGATTGATTACGCAAAAAAGAAAGGTTACAAATCACTTAGTGTTAATGAGAAAGATGATTGGGCAGTAGTTGAGTTTATTCGAGTATAGGTTCGTTCATCTATATTTTAATTATTAGCCTTATCCTTTAAATAGCTGAAAATAGTTATTAAGGGATGAGGCTTTTTTTTGCGTTCGATAGAGATCTTATGTAATAAATATGATGAATAATTGACTAATCATATCGGAAACAAAATGTAATTGTCATGAAGTATTTGAAAATATCTCTCGTTAGTTTACTCTTTTTTTTGCCTTTTTTTTATGGAATAAAATATACTAAAGGAGAGTTCTCGTTATCTAATATCAGTAATGAAATTCAGCTCCTATTTAGCAAAAAGCAGAAGCTTAAGTTTACATATAATAAGAGTGTTGATCCCCGGATTCTAATTTTAGAAGGAGTGGTTTGTTGGGAATCTATTGAAGAGTTTAAAAGAATTATACAAGAGTATCCAAAGATTACAACTATTTGTTTTAATCGTTATATTGGTGCTATAGATTTTTTTTCAATAATACAACTATGTTATATGGTTCGAAAATGTCGGATGAATACAGTTCTTTTAAGAGGGGTGAAAGTCGATAATGTTGCTCTGTTGCTATTTCTTTCAGGGAAGAACAGAAAGGTGTGTTGGCCTTCTATTATTGATCAATCTTTCGATGGTTATGTAGATATTGTTGGCGAGTCAAATATTGAGAAAGTAGAACGATTTATGTGTGAATCAGGAATATCCAATGTTTTTATTACTAGGTTTTTAGAGGAAAAAGCGGGTGAAGAATGTAGATTGTCTTCCAAAGAGATCGTGCAATATGGGATTGGTTCTATTATTAATTGATATATTTCGATTAATGGGAATAGTGCTTATTGTGGAATAGTTAGAAGCTAACCTTTGATTAAATAGTCAAAGGCTAGCTAAGTTACGTAGTCTATAGCACTCCTCTTGCTCCTAGTTCAATTACTCTTAGGTTTTTAATTTCACCAGCATCTATTTCGAACTTGATTAATGTTCGAACCTTGTGGAACCCATGCTTACCAATGGCACCCGGATTCATATGGATAAGTTTTTTTGTATTGTCAGGTATCACTTTTAGTATATGTGAGTGTCCAGAGATGAATAGTTTTGGTTTTTCTTTCGTGAGTATTGGGCCAATTCCTTTGTAGTACCTACCTGGATAACCACCAATGTGGGTCATTACTACCTTTAGTCCTTCTGTTTCAAATATCTGAATTTGTGGAGTTGCATTCCTAACTTTATGGTCATCTATATTGCCAAATACGGCACGTGTCTTTGTAATATTTTCTAATTGATCCAGTACTTCAATTCCTCCAAGGTCTCCCGCATGCCATATTTCATCAACGTCCTGGAGATGTTTTATTGCAACAGAATCAAGGTTTCCGTGACTGTCAGATAATAATGCGATATGTTTCATAAAATAAAAAAACGTAAAAGACATTGTTGCTTTTACGTTTTAAATATAACGATTAAAATTGGGATAAATAGGTGATTAAGTTTTCATCTCTTGGAAGGTCCATTTTTTTTCGTAGTCTTGATCTTGCAACATCAATACTTTTGGCACTTTTATATGTTAGAGCACTTATCTCTTTGGTGGTCATATTTAATCTTAAAAAGGCGCATATCTTTCTCTCATTTGGAGTCAGGTTTGGATGTCTTTTTTCAATATTCCGATAAAAATCACTATGGACTTTTTCAAATCTTACCTCGAATTCTTTCCATCCATCATCTTTTTTGAAGAAATGTAGTTTGTCGATGATTTGATTGACACTTCGTTGTGCGTTCTTGGGAATTATTAGCTGTTGAAGCATTTTTACTACATCGTCAATGAATTCGTTTGTTTTGACCATTGAGATTGCTTTGGATGCTAACTCATTATTCCTGAAGTTAAGCTCTCTATTTAACCTTTCATTCTCTTGCTCCTTCTTGTATATCTCAAGTTCTGCAATTTCACGCTTCTTTGCATTCATCATTTGTTGTTGTTTCCTTTTCTGTTTAAACCAAATGATTAAGAAAAATAAGAATAACATTGAAAGACAAAATAGGATAAGTAAAAGTTTCGTCCTGATTTTCTGTTTGTCGTTAATTAGTTTCAGTTGTTTTACCTCTTGAGACTCTTTGAAGGCATCGATACTATAAAGGAGTTTTGAGAATTCACTTCTGCTGTTTCTTTGATCAATACCTTGTTTTAAAGTAATGTAGCTATTCTGGTATTCTGAAGCATCTTTGTACCTCTTTTCTTTAATGTATAAGTTTGATAAGAAAAGAATGGCATCTAGTTTTTGACTCTCGAGTTTGTAGCTTTCGAAAAGCTTATAAGCTCTATGTGCATTTTCCTCAGCTTGATTTAAATCTTCAAGATGTTCATAGCAGGAAGCGATTTTTAATGTCGTTTTACCTACTTCTAAGTGTTGTTGTTTAAGAGTGTACAGATTTAATGAACTTTCATAAAAGTGTAGTGCTTCAGCATACTTCTTATAGGTAAAGTAAGCTTCGCCAAGTTCTGAATCTACAAGTGCTACATTATCTGGTTCACGATCTCTTGCGTACATTTGTTTGGCATCTTTCATATATTTAATTGCTTTTTCAAAATATCCCTGTTCTAGAAATACTTGTGCAATTAACAGTCTAGAGTGTGCCATGAGGCCTAGATTATTCTGTCGTTTTCTTATTTCGTATGCTTTCTGAAAATAGGCAAGTGCTTTTTCATAATTTTGAGTTTTTAATGCAACCATTCCAAGGTTATTAGACGCTACAGCCATTCCATAATTGTCTGAAGTCTTTTCGAATATTTCGTAAGACTGCTGGTAGTATTGTCTTGGAAGTTCATAATTATTTAGAGCATAGTATACATTTCCAATATCATTAAGACAATAAGCTTTACCATTTTCGTCATGTGCTAGATTAATATTCTTAAGTGATTCAAAATATGCATCCATGGCTAATGAGTAAATCTTTAAATCAAGATAGACATTTCCGATACGATTGAAGATTGAAGATTTGACTTTAGGGTTGTCCTGAACGACATCTAGTTGTGAAGCTTCTTTCATCAAAGCTACAGCTTGATAGGGGTTGTTCCGTTTTAGCGCTTGGTATTTTTCAAAATAAGTTGATAAAGTATCTGGTATATTCTCACTTGGTTGTGCATAACCTCTATGGGTAAGAGATATAAATATCACAACGATTGTAAAAGATAATATAAAGGTTTTCAATCTTTGATTCATGTCTGTTTTTTTGAGTCCATATAACATCACTCCATAAGACTTATTGTAACAAATGTAATGCCGTGTAGAGCAATATCTTTTTATTGTAAACAATTATTATAGATATTTAGTTTTAGTTTCTTGAAAGAAGAATAGTCGCATAAATTCTTCTTCGTAAATAACTTATGGATTGGTCGATTGTTGGGATATTGGGCTGAAATGTTGAAGGTAAATATTTTTTATGTCGTTGATGGATCTCTCCCAATTATTTAGACTGTTATTCATTATAAATATGGTTTGATTCTGTATTCAAAGATAGGAAAAGTTTAAGTTTAATAAATGTTAATGTGTAATTGTGTCTCTTATTTTGTTCTTTTTTGATGTCTTTAATAACAGTATTAGTACACCGGTTAACTGTATTAAATAATGTTTTTTTAAGCAGATTAATTGTCAAAATAAAATGGAACTTGATTTTAAAGAGTAGATGTTGTGAACAAAAAAAGATCATATATGTTTTTAATTTAAAAGGTTTATGATTATGACTAGATCTATTATCCATCGTGCAAATACTAGAGGCCTCTCCAATCTAAGTTGGATGAAGAGCTTCCATTCTTTTAGTTTCGGACAATATTTTAACCCTATACGTATGCAATTTGGTAAATTGCGGGTGTTAAATGATGAGAGAATTATGCCTAACCGAGGCTTTTCATCGACTCCTTTAGATAATATGGAGATGGTTACTATTGTGATGAATGGTAAATTGCTTCACCGGGACTCTTTAGGCAACCATCAGGTTTTAACTGCTGGTTCTGTTCAATGTTTAACAAGTGGTAAAGGGATAAAGCATTCAGAAATGAATGATGGTGATGAAGAGTTAAGATTGATCCATTTGCGTTTCTTACCCAAGGAGAAAGGGTTCGATCCAAAATATAGTTTCTGTAATTATGATTTGGTTACAGTTCGAGATGAATTGCTCGCTCTAGTAACTCCAGATCAGACTTGTTCTGTTGCTCAGGATGTGTATGTTTATTGGGGCAATATGAAAAAAGATAAGAATATTGTATACAAAACACATGATCCTAACAATGGGATTTATTTGATCTCTATGGAAGGTATGATTCAGATGGTTGATCATGTTGCTTTTGCAAGTGATGCAATTGGTGCCTGGCCAGATGGAGATGACGTAGAGATAAAGATGATGTCTGATGCGAAGTTTTTATTAATAGAAGTGCCACCCAAAAGGTGATAAAGACTTTAATTAAATATTCTTAAAGTTGCTACTTTTTCAGTGGCAATTTTTTTTTGAACCTTACTCGCTTTAATCTTGTTAAAGTTGCATGATTACTTTAAGTATAACCATGTAATAAAAATGAGTTATGAGAAAAAACTTTCAATTTTTTGTTTTTATTGTGGCATTGTGTCTAACTTTTTCTATAGATGCATTTGCGCAAAGAAGTAAAAAGAAAAATAATTTAAAAGGATCTAAGCCGAACATCATAATGATTGTGTCTGATGATACGGGATGGGGGGATTTTACTTCATATGGCGGAGGTCTTGGGCGTGGTATAAAATGCCCTAGCATGGATCGCCTTGATAAAGAAGGTATGCAGTTTTGGGATTTTTATGGGCAACCAAGTTGTACGCCAGGAAGAGCTGCGATGCAAACGGGACGTATTCCTAATCGAAGTGGAATGACGACTGTTGCTTTTCAAGGTCAAGGTGGAGGTTTACCTGCTGCTGAATGGACTATTGCTGAAGTGTTGAAAAGTGCCGGTTATCAGACTTTCTTTAGTGGCAAGTGGCACTTGGGTGAGAGTGATTATGCCCTTCCGAATGCTCAAGGATATGATATTATGAAAAATGTTGTCTTATATCACCTGAATGCATATACTTACACCATGCCATCTTTTCATCCTGGAATGACTGAAGAGCAAATAGATTTTTTTAAAAAAGTAACTACGGGTATTCTGGAAGGAAAAGCCAATGAGCCTGCGAAAGAAGTAGAGAAGGTGACAAAAGAAAATATAGGGGAATTAGATATGGTGATGATGGAGAATGTATTGCCACAAATTGAGACCTATGCCAAAAGTAAGAAGCCGTTCTTTATGAGTATTAATTTTGCAAAGAACCATCAACCAAATATCCCTTCGAAACAGTTTGCTGGAACTTCTCCTGCTAAAACAAAGTATGCTGATGCGGTTCAAGAGTTGGACTATAATGTTGGTCGTATTCTTGATAAGGTTGAAGAGATGGGGATCGCTGAGAATACATTAATTATATACACTGTTGATAATGGTTCTTGGCAAGATGTGTATCCAGATTGTGGGTATACTCCTTTCCGAGGTACTAAAGGTACAGATAGAGAGGGTGGTTCAAGAGTTCCTGCATATGCAATGTGGAAAAATGTAATTAGTCCCGGTTCCGAGTGCTTTGATGTAACTGGTGGTTTAGACTTTATGGCTACATTTGCAAGTCTAGCAGGAGTTGAATTACCAACGGAAGACCAAGAAGGTAAACCAACAATCTTTGATAGTTATGATATGCTTCCATTGTTAACTGGTCATTCTTCCGATTTTAAAAGAGATGCTTGGTATTATTTTACAGAGAGAGAACTAGCGCCAGGAGCAATTCGGGTTGGTCGATGGAAATTTGTATTTAATATGAGGGGTGATAATGGTGCTACTCCTGGATCTGATAAGCCATCTCCATTATTAGGATGGACAGGTCCAGAGATGTATGTGGCAACTGTTCCTCAAGTTTATGATTTATGGCAGGATCCTCAAGAGAGATATGATGTCTTTATGAATTCATTTACAGAAAGTACCTGGACTGTACCAATGATGTCTCTTCATTTAGAAAAAATTCTTAATTCATATATCAAGTATCCGCCAAGACCTGTTCAGAGTGAAGGTTACTCTGGCTCATTAACGATTACTCGATTTAGAGAATTGATGAAGATCAATGGAGAATTAAAGGAGAAAGGATTTAAATTTAAAATCACTTCACATTAGATTAATAAGGATTAAAATGGGAAAGGCTAGCTCATATGGGTTAGTCTTTTTTTATATCCCCCATACATGAAAGCTTGTCTGAGAAATGTAAAAGTGTCCACATAATAAAATGAACGTATTCGTGTTAGATCTTAAAAAGGAACAGGTTGCTAATATGTTTGAAATTAGATTAGTGTGAGGTGTCTATAGTTAATGTTTCGAAGCAAAATTTGTGTTGTAAATATTTCAATAATTATTTCCATAAATTTTGTTGACAAACATCCTTATTAAAATAAAAATCTTTTAGCTATTTTCGGAAAATTATGTATAAAAACTATGGATATGTGTAGAAGTTTACTTTTAGTATTGTTTCTTATTATTGGGAATAGTATCATTAGTTTTGGTCAGAAAAGATCTCTAGAAATAGATGATTTCGCTGATTGGAATCGTATTGGAATGAGTCGTTTGTCTAATAACGGAGAGTGGCTAATGTATCAAATTAAACCCAATCATGGTGATGCGATGTTAGTTCTTAAGTCTGTTGAAGGTAGTGTGTTGCATCGTTTCGAAAGAGGAGAAAAAGGTGTCTTCTTTCCTAATAATAATTCGATTGCATTTATCGAAAAAGCACCATTAGACTCTATTCGAACGAAGTTGGTCGATGGTGATAAAGCTCCGAAGTCAAGTATTAAGGTGTATTCTATCTTAAAAGATTCATTGTTGACAGTCAATGAAGTATCGAGTTTTAAGATATCAAAAGAGAAGCAAAGTTGGTTGGCATTTACTTCTGAAGTAGAGCTCGAAACGAAGAAGGATTCTGTCCAATCAAAAGATGCTAACGTTGATAAAGATGACACGAACAAAAGTAAAGGCAAGGAGACAAAGACGAATCTATATATTGTCAATGGAGTGAGTCTGGATACGATGATTGTTCGCAAAGTAACAAATTTTGTTTTGTCCGAAAGAGGTCATACCCTTGCATATGTACAACATAAGGATGATTCTCTTAAACATGCATCTTTGTTTTATCTTAATTTGAACGATGGAAGTGTAAAAAAGGTTCTTTCTAGTGATAATGCCTCATTTGAAAAACTTACATTAGACAAAGAGGGGTTTCAATTAGCATATATGTTTAGTTCTGATACAACTAAGATAAAACATTTTGTATGTAACTTTTATGAAGGTAGAAAAGATGCAAATAAAACGATATCATATTTAAATGACTCAAAATTGCATGAAGGTATGGAGCCGTCCATAAATCGTTCGATTGAATTTTCTGAAGATGGAGGTCGATTGTACTTTGGGGTACAATACCCTAAAACAAAAGCTCCTAAAGATAGTCTTATGAAGAATGAAAAAGCAAGACTTGATTTATGGTCATGGAACGATAAAGATATTCAACCAAGACAACTTGTCAATCTTTCTAAAGATAAGAAACGCTCTTTCGTCGCACTATATCAAATTAAAAAGGATCATGTTATTGCAATGAATGATTCAAGTTGTTTGTCGTTTGATATTCCCAATAAGGGATTAGGGGATTATGCTATTGGAATTGATAATTTGCCATATCGTTTATCTTATAGTTGGAGTGCACTATGGGGAGGTGATTATTATGCTTTTGACTTAAAAAGTGGAAAGAAAGAGCTTATTGCTAAAAATATTCAAGATGTTGATTTATCGCCTGATGGTAGATTTGCTATTTATTATCAGTGGAGTGATAGTACGTATTATGCTAAAGACCTAAAGAGAGATAATACTTTTGCTCTTACAGACGAGCTTACGACCTCGTTTTATGATGTGTCACATGATACACCATCATCACCTTCTCCATATGGCGTGATGGGGTTTGGATCTGATCGTACTGTATATGTGTACGATGAGTTTGATGTTTGGAAAATAGATTTAACTCAAAAGAAAGCCCCTCATCGAATTACGAGTGGTCGAAGTGAAAATTTGAAATATAGGTATATTCGTCTAGATAAAGAGGAGGATTATGTGTCAGAGAGACCATTGTTCTATGTGACGAATAAAGAGACGATGTCAACTGCTTATGCCTATTTGGATCGTTCAACAAATGCTCTTAAGGAATATATGAAAGGGGACTATATGTTGAGCTACCCTGTAAAAGCGAAGAGTGCTGATGTCTTGAAATGGAGCAAACAGACATATCGAATTTATCCAGATTATTTTACTTCAAATTTAGAGTTTAATAATTCAACCAAACAAACTGATATTAACCCACAACAAAAGGACTTTAAATGGGGGAATATCAAGATGGTCAAATGGGTTAGCTTTAATGGAGATTCTTTAAAAGGGTTACTTGTGACTCCTGAAAATATGGATAAAGGTAAGAAATATCCAATGATGTGTTATTTTTATGAACGATATTCAGATCGTTTACACCAATATTGGCTGCCTTCTCCGAGTAGATCTACGATAAATAAATCACTATACCCAAGTAATGATTATGTGTTATTTATTCCAGATGTCTATTATCGAGAGGGATATCCAGGGCAAAGTGCTTATGATGCGATTGTAAGTGGTGCATATGCTATGTGTGAAAGGTATGATTTTATCGATAGATTTAAAATGGCCTTACAAGGTCAAAGTTGGGGGGGCTACCAAACAGCATATCTTATTACACAAACAAATATGTTTGCTGCAGCGATGGCTGGTGCACCTGTAAGTAATATGACTAGTGCATATGGAGGAATACGATGGGGTTCTGGGTTAAGTCGTGAATTCCAATATGAGCAGACGCAAAGTAGAATTGGAGGAACTCTTTGGGACAAACCAATGCAGTATATCGAAAATTCACCAGTATTTTATGCGCCTAAAGTTCGTACTCCACTCTTAATTATGCATAATGATGAAGATGGGGCTGTGCCATGGTATCAAGGGATTGAATATTTTATGGCATTGCGTCGCTTACAAAAGCCTGTCTGGATGTTGCAATATAACGGTCAGCCTCATAATCTTAGTGCCGATGCATGGGGCGATCGAATTGACTTAAGCCGTAGAATGCTTCAGTTCTTTAATCATTACTTGAAAGGAGAGCCTGCACCTAAGTGGATGAATGAGGGAGTTAAAGCCATCAATAAAGGTGAAGATCTAGGTTATTAGATTAGTGTATCTCTTTACGATATAGAAAGAGCCTAGAGGTTTATAACTTCTAGGCTCTTTTCAGTTGTAAGATTAAGTGTATAATGCAAGCTCTATTGCGCTTAATCTATGTAATTGATATAATAGTTTAAACTATAAATGTTTGTTAAAGAATAACAATTTCATCGATTCTAAGCTTGGCATGCTGTCCCTGCTTTGAATGTGATTTCGGTATTTTAGTGATATTCTTTGCATGAACTCTCACGTATTTTATATTACTCGCTTTACACGGGATTGATAAATTCTCAATGTCTCTTCCTTGAATAATTGCTTGCTCTTTGCAATTGAGATGGCCTATCTGTTTAAAGTTAATTCCATCACTTGAGCCTTCAATCGTAATACTGGTTGGTAGATAATAACGTTGATGAGTAAAACGTAAGGCCGCAAATTGAACTTTGCTGATATTAATAGATTTGCACAGTTGAATTTCTACATCCATATTATTATCAAATGTACACCAGTGGTTGTCTCCTCTAAAGTCTAATAGTCCATAAGATAGATCAACTAGTGTTTCTAATCCTATTTTTTTATTATCTGTATTTAAGTTAATTACTTTTGCATCTTTTGCATCGTGGATAATGAATTGGTCTTGTATTATATTGCCTAGAAGCTCTCCATCTTTGAAGATCCCTGCTTTTAGGATACTCGTTTGGTCTATTGTTATTGGCTTTTTATACAATGGACTCTGTTTCGTTGGAGAAGTTCCATCTAGTGTGTAGTGGATTTCTGGGGAATTAAGTTCTGAATCTAGCTTGATTTCAATTTTATTTCCTACACCTTTATGATAGATTCTAGGGTTAAAAACACTCTTTGCATAACGAATATTTTTTTTGTCAAGCTTCTTTAGTTGTACTCTTAGCCTTTGAATAAAATGATCGAAATTTTGTTGTTCTTCATTCGTCCATCCGTTTTCTGCTACCGCATAAATACGTGGGAAAGTCATATATGCCCACTTATTCCAATCAGAAATGGATTCTGTCCATAAACATCCTTCGGTTCCTAGTATATGTTTTGCTTGCTCAGGGTTTAAATTCTTAGGGATCACATGGTAGTTGTAACATGTCGAAAGAAGGCAGCTTGAATATCCTAGGTTTGGTTCATAATTTGGTTGTCCTTGTTTTAGATCAAGATAGTTTGCATAGTTTGGAGCCATAATAACGTCATGACCTTGCTTAGCTGCATTGATTCCTCCCTTTTCTCCTCTCCATGACATTACAGTGGCATTAGGAGATAAGCCTCCTTGGATTATCTCATCCCATCCAATTAATTCTTTTCCTTTAGAATTAACTATCTTCTCTACTTGTTTGATAAAGTAACTTTGAAGTTCATGTGCATCTTTTAAGTGGTGTTGATGCATGAAGTTTTTACACTGAGTGTGACTATTCCAATTTTTTTTATTGCACTCATCACCACCTATGTGTAAATATTTTGAAGGAAATATCTCTGCGACTTCAGTAATGATGGCATCTAGAAATTCATAACTTTTCGGATTGGAAGGGCAAATCGTATTATCTTTAAAGACTCCTCCAGTAGCAACATGGTATTTTTTGTCGGGGAAGCAAGATAGGAATGGATAAGAAGCAAGAATCTCTTGAGAGTGTCCAGGTACATCGATTTCTGGGATTATCTCAATATGCTTTTCTTGTGCATATTTAATTAAGGCCTTTAACTCTTTCTTTGTATAGTACCCTCCATACGTAGCTTTGTCTTTCTCCTTCTGTGCTGGACGTCCCCACCAATTACTCTTTGATTCATCCGTGTTAATATAATCGACTCTCCATGAACCTATTTTATTTAATTGAGGGTAGCTGTCAATTTCAATTCTCCATCCTTGATCATCTGCGAGGTGGATATGGAAACGATTCATCTTAATGCTCGAAATATGATCAATTACTTCATACAAGTTCTTGATAGGGAAGAAATGCCTAGAAACATCTAACATATATCCTCTCCATTTAAATGCAGGCTTGTCAGATATTTCTAAGCAAGGGATATTTACTTGCTTGCATCCAAGCATCTCTGCAGGAATCATCTGCTTAATAGTCTGTAATGCATAGAAAGCACCTGCATTTGATGATGCTTTAATGTTTATGTTCTCTTCAGTAATTAAAAGTTCATATGCTTCATCTTCAATTTGTGCATCATATGATAGGATGATACTATTGCTTTTTGAATTAGGATTGACCTTTAAATCTAGGATGGAGAGAGATGATGAATCAATTTCTTTATGAAATTGGTTTTGAAGAATTGGATTGAATTTATCAAGATCAATGTTTATTGTGGTCTTAGAGGAGAGTTTGAAATGTCCATTTTGAATTGTGAGCGATTGAGGGTTTGGTATAATGTTTACTTCATTAACTGTTAACGTGTCGTTTTTTTTACATGACATCAGAGAAATTACGATGCATACAAGAACAACACACCATTGTGTTTTTTTCATTGTGAATACCTTTTGTTGTTATGTTTATTTCAGTTTTAACTTGATTCGTCCAAATAGCAATGTGCGTATTGTCTATTTAAATGAATTCATTAAAGATAATAATACTTTGTTAAAATTCAATAAGACTATGATTGATTGAGGTTTTGTCGAAGTATAACGGAATACGATATATTCTGTTTTACAGCCTTGATTTATGAGAGTAATAGGATTATTATATAAGGTTTCTTGATTTTTGTGATGGTGTGTTGTGTGTTGATTGTCAATGGATTTAGTTTGAGTCGAATGTTGAATTATACAAAAATGAAATATTTTTCAACGCAATTGAAATGTGTAGATGGATTATAGAGGTTCGCTCGTTTCCTTAAGTGTTACTTTCGTTCTGTGAGATATAAGAAAACACTGGGTCTGAATCTAAGTAAATGGCATAAGTGTAAAAATAGTTAAGTAAACTGTCTTATATTATAATGTAGATCAATAACTAAACAGTAGCATATGAGCGTTAATTATGCGATAGGTGTTGACCTTGGTGGAACTTTTATCAAGTTTGCTTTGGTTGACCAAGAAGGGAACAAAATAACAGATGGGATAACAGCTACTCAGACTGAAAAAGGATGTGAAGTGGTAATAAACAATATCATTGCATCTATTGATGAGATGTTGAGATTTGATCCAAATATAACCTCTAGTGTTATTGGGATCGGAATTGGGACTCCAGGTATAGTAGAGAATGGGGTGGTCATTGGAGGTGCTGAGAATTTGCCAAACTGGTTTGATCTTTCATTGGCTGAAAAATTAGAAAAGCGTTTTAGTTTACCTGTGTTTATTGATAATGATGCAAATCTAATGGGACTAGGTGAAGTCGGTTTTGGAGCTGCAAAGTCATCATCTGATATTGTTTTTTTAACTGTAGGGACAGGAATTGGTGGTGCTATGTATTTAAATGGTCAACTCTATTCTGGATATAGAAACCGTGGTGGTGAATTAGGACACATGATTATTAAGAGTGATGGAGTTGATTGTGAATGTGGTGCGAAAGGGTGTTTAGAGGCATACGCATCCACAACGGCTCTTGTAAAAGACTATGTAAGTCATTGCGATCATGGGGATAAGGGAGCCGTGGATGGTAAATACATCATCGCTAAATATAAGAGTAATGATTCATTAGCACAAGATGTGATGAATCGTCATTGGGACTATCTTGGTGATGGCATTGTTGGTATAATAAATCTCTTTGCACCTCAAAAGGTCGTTATTGGTGGAGGAATTTCTGAAGCTGGTGAGTTCTATTTTGAGGCTTTGAGACAAAAAGTAGCAAATAAGGTGATGAGCGAGACTTCTCAGTTTACTGAGATTGTACCTGCAGAGTTAGGTAATGCAGCAGGAATATTTGGAGCTGTATCGTTAGTGTTTAACTCTAATAAAAATTAGAATAAGATGGGGAGAAATAAGATAATAGTATTGATGATATTAATCACATGGTTCGTAATATCTTTTGTGACAAATATCTTGGGACCCATTATGCCTGCGATAATTGATAATTATCAATTAAGCTTAACGATGGCCTCCTTTTTGCCTTTTTCATTCTTTCTTGCTTATGGAATTATGTCTATTCCTGCAGGTGTAATGATCGAGAGAATTGGTGAAAAGAGATCAATGTTAGTCGCATTCTTATTGACATTAAGTGGAAGTGCAATATTTGCTTTTATTCCAACTTACTCTATGGCTTTAGTATCATTGTTTATCCTTGGGATTGGTATGGCAATGTTACAAGTAATTATTAATCCATTAATGAGAGCTGCAGCTGGAGAGGAACATTTTGCTTTTTATTCTGTATTGGGACAATTAGTTTTTGGCGCAGCATCTTTTGTTAGCCCCAAAGTTTATACCTATTTGGTTGGTCAATTGGAACCAACTGCCAAAATGAATGCAGTTAAATCCTTCTTTATGGGGCGTATTCCCGATGCCTTACCATGGATCTCATTATATTGGATATTTACAGTGTTATTTATTGTAATGCTTGTTTTTATCGCGGTACTTAAATTTCCAAAAGTAGAGTTACAAGAGGATGAGAAGACAAGTAGCAAGCAGGAGTATATGTCACTTCTTAAGAAACCGTTAGTTTGGATGTTCACTCTTGGAATTATGGCATACGTTGGAACAGAACAAGGATTGGCAAATTGGATGAGTCAATTTCTTAGTCAGTATCATGGCGTTGATCCTGTAAAAGTAGGTGCTGATGTTGTGGGGACATTTTGGGGAAATATGTCGATAGGATGTCTTGTTGGACTGCTGTTGTTAAAATTGTTAGATTCTCAGCTTGTATTGAAATGTTTCACGATTTCAAGTATGGTCGCTTTAGGTGTAGCACTATTCGGCTCTGCTGAGGCTGCTGTTTTATCATTTAAAGTGCTTGGGTTTTTAATTTCAGTAATGTTCTCTATTATATTCTCTTTAGCATTGAATAGTTATACTAACAATCCTGGAGCTTTTTCTGGAATCCTTTGTTCCGGAATATTTGGCGGTGCTTTAGTTCCAATGATAATAGGAACTTTAGGAGATGTTATTGGATTAAGAATTGCCATGATGTTCTTGTTTATAACGCTTAGTTATATTCTTTTTATTGCATTTTATGCAAAACCCGAGATTAAGAACAAGACAATATTTAGTAATAAGAATAAATAATCAATTATATAAAATAATCTGCGATGATAAAGCAATCATGGATACAAAGAAGTAAGCAAGTTGCAATTGCTTCTATGATAGGGGCATCAATGCTTACTAGCTGTAATGAGACAAAAAAGAAGGAAATGTCTCGTCCCAATATTGTAATTTTAATGTCGGACAACCAATCTTACAACCATCTTGGGTGTTATGGTGATCCAATAGTAAAGACTCCGAATATAGATCAACTAGCAACTGAGGGAATCCGATTTACTCATGCTTTTTGTTCTGCACCTTCTTGTACTCCAGCACGTGCTTCGATGTTAACTGGACAAGATATTTGGAGACTAGAAGAGGGAGCTAACTTATGGGGAACATTACCTAATAAATTTGAGGTATATCCGGAGCTTTTAGAAAAATCTGGATACTTAGTTGGTTATGAGGGAAAAGGTTGGGGACCTGGAGAAGTGGATGCTGCTGGTCGTGATCGCAATCCTGGTGGAGATCAATATGACTCGTTTGAAGAGTTTTATAATGAAAGAGAAAAAGGACAACCATTTTGTTATTGGTTCAGTTCAAGAGACCCACACCGTCCTTTCCGTCGTAATGGAGGAAAGAAAGCGGGAATTAAGATGGAGGATATAAAAGTTCCTGCATATTTGCCAGATAGCAAAGAGGTTCGTAAAGATATTGCAGATTATTATGCAGAAATTGAACACTTTGATGGTGAAGTAGCTAGTTTTGTTGAGCTTCTAAAAGAGATGGGACAGTGGGATAATACACTGCTTATTGTGTGTAGTGACAATGGATGGCAGATGCCTCGTGGTTTAGCTAACTTATATGATTTTGGAACTCGTGTACCTTTGATTATACACATGCCTAAAAGGTTTCAAGGTAATAGAACTGTCGATGACTTTGTGAGTCTTAATGACTTAGCACCAACATTTTTAGAGCTTGCTGATATTCAGATTCCTGGTTATATGAATGCTAAGAGTTTGAATAATATTCTATCTTCTAAGAAAAGTGGTATTATCGAGAAAGAACGTAATTTTATCATTACTGGTCGTGAACGTCATGCTTTTGTTCGAAAAAATGGTAAAGGTTATGGAGGGCGTGCATTGCAAACCAATGACTTTCTTTTAATTCGAAACTATGATTATAATAATTGGCCAGCAGGCGACCCTCCATTATATGGAGATGTTGATGCACATATGCTACAGTATCCATGTGGAGCTAAAATGTATCTATTGGAGCATAAAGATGAAGCTGATGTAAAGCCGTTGTTTAATCTAGCATTCGCGAAGAGACCTGAGTATGAGTTGTATGATCTAAATAAAGATCCTGAGCAAATGAACAATGTTGCGAATGATTCAGCTTATAAAATTCAATTTGACTCTTTGAAGAAGCAGATGAATGATTATCTTGCAAAAACAGGTGATCCTCGCGTGAATGGTGGAGACCTTAAGTGGGAGAATGCACCATATTATGCTGAAAAAGACAAACATCCTCGTCCTAGTCGTTCTTCTATTGAGAAGTTAGGTCTAGAAGAAGAGTATAGTTATGTTGAAGAATAAAAAGTATTAATCCTATGAAGAGCACGAAAAAATGAAATGGAGAAACCAGTTCTTTTTCGTGCTCTTTTTGTTTTATTTAGAAATGCTCATGAAAAGATATATCATCGGATTGCTCATCTGTTTAGGCCTGTGTGGAGTAACAAGAGCTGAAGTTGTTGGAGAAGATAGTAGAGAAGAGCTGATGCCATTAAAACGATCTGAATGCTATCCTATTTCAGGTTTGATAACGCGAAATCAGCCTTGGTTTTATTGGACTCCTAAAATGGATAAAAACAATAAATTTCCTGAGGTCAATATGCGTTATGCGTTCCGTTTGTCACAGGATTCTACATTTAAATCTGAAAATACAACTAGTGTTGTTTTAGATCGAATGTTCTACTCTCCTCACAAGTTATTAACGAAAGGTACATGGTATTGGCAGTATGGATGGCTAGATGATGATAAGGTCGCTTGGAAAGAGCAATATGAGTTCAAAGTTACAGGTAATGAGAGTACTTTTGTAACTCCAGAATATAGTACTTGGATGAAAAATATTCCAAAATCTCATCCAAGAGTATTGTGTTTTCCAAATGAACTAGGAAAACTAAATATTCCTTCTAGCGCAATTGTAGATTTTCTGAGACCCATTGATCTATCTACCTCAGAGCCAACAAAGAGCCTTATTTACACAAAGAAAAGTGTTTTAGATAAGAAAAAAGTAGTGTTGACACCAAAGCAATACAAGCGTTTTGTTGGTAAAAGAACAAAGGAGATCTATAAAGTTGCATTGGAGACTTTTGATAAGATTTCAAAAGGATATTTATTGACAGGAAAGAAAAAATATCAAGATGTAGCATTGTGTCATTTTAGATATTTAAAGAAGCAATATGAAAATATTGTAGCTTCAGGATATATCAATGATTTCACTCGTGGATTCTATCTTAATGCTTCTGCAACTATCTTTGATATTGCGTATGACCGATTATCGGATGATGAAAAAAATGAGATAATCCAACTATTAAAAAAAGAACAAGAAGAGACGTTTGTGCATATAAAAGAGAAAGGGCATTTAAATAACCTAGATAGCCATCTTTGGCAGCACCATTTGAGAACGTTTTTTACAACTTCCCTCACTTTGTATTATCATGTTCCTGAAGCAAAGGAATGGGTGTCTTATGTTTATGAACTTTGGACAATGCGAGCACCTGTTGGTAGTATGTCCGATGGAGGATGGGCTCCTGGTAATGGATATTTTGATGCAAATAAAACCTCTTTGATTGCAATGTCTGTTCTGTTTAGTCGATTAACCGAAGTTGATTATCTTGAACAACCATGGTTTAAGAATACCGCAAAATATTTTTATTACACTTCTCCTGTTGGTTTTATTTCTGGGAGTTTTGGTGACAATGCTGATGTTAAGAGAGAGAACTGTGCAAGTTTCGTTGCATCTATTGCAAAATTAACAAATGATCCCTTTGCAAAACATTATCTTCAAAATCAAAGATCATTAAGAAAAGAGGAGAAAGAGAGAGGAATAAAGAAGAAGGTTTCTCGAAAGAAATTTAATTTGAAGAACCAACAAGAGTTGTATTGGTACTGTTCTTTATATCCTTTCAAACATAACGGTAAATCAAAAGCTAAGTTTAAGCCAGCCAGAGCTGCTGCTTTTAGTGATATTGGTGTAGTGTCCATGCGAAGTAAAACTGCGACTTCTCATAGTACATTATTAACTTTTAGGTCTAGCCCATTTGGTGCAACAGGACATTCTCATGCATGTCAGAATGCATTCAATATTCAAGTAGATGGAGAACCTCTGTTTTTTAGAACAGGTTATTACTCAAGTTTTACTGATCCTCATTCGATGATGAGCTATAGACACACACAAGCTCACAATAGTATTTTAATGGATAGTAAAGGACAACCCATGACACCTAGTTCATATGGAATGATGCTTCGTTTTGGTACTAGTGGGGCTATCTCTTATGCTAAAGGTGATGCTTCTAATGCTTATAATGGTAAAGCTTTCAGGGATCTGTTTTTATCCAAAATGAAAGAGTATAAAATAACACCTGAAGAAGTATTAGGAACCAGTGATGCTGAAATGGAACAGTTTGATCGACATATTTCACTACTCGGAGATAATTTGATATTAATCTATGATGAATTAAAAGCCGATCGACCAGTTTCGTGGAAATTTCTGCTTCAGAGTAGAGCCGAGCTAAAATATCGTGATCAATGTATTTCAACCGAAAGTGCTTCTGCATCAGGAAAAGCTTATATTTTCTCAGACCATAAGATAAATTTCTCTGTAACGAATGAGTTCGCATCTCCCGCAATAGACTGGTTAGGTAATGGCGCTAAAAGAGGGATCAAATACATTCCACATTGGCATGCTAGTGTTGCAACTAATAAGACTAAATCAGCTAAGTTCTTTACATTAATTTCAATTTCTCAAAATGGTGAACCACTCACCTTGAAAAGGGGTAAAGATGGTAGTTATAAAGTTGGAAGATGGAGTGTCGAAGTTTCTTTAGATCAAGGTGAGACTCCTAAATTTATTGCAAAACATCCTAAAAAAGGCATGTTGGTTTATGGATACGATAAAGTAACTTATCAAGGCGTAAAATATAACTTAATCAAAAGCGATACATATATCATTGATCCTGAAAAAGAAGAAAAGCTTATTCACATGGTGGATCAATACCCTGATGCTTATAAGTATTACTAAACAAACTATAACCAATGAAACTAACTATAAGAATCATTTTTTGCGTTATACTAACATATGCTTTCACTTCTGTGAAAGCATATCAACGTAAATTCGAAGAAAGAAGTTATGAATCATTTGAAAAGGCTAATCCGAATCTATATAAACAGTGGATAGGACGTGTTTCTCGTGTAGACACACATGCAAAAAATGGAAAATATTCGATGTGTTGGAGTGCCAAAGAAGGAGAGAGGTTGATTATTGATTCTTCTTCAATAGAAAAAGCATTAAAGAGCCCTAGTGGTGGTTTACAATGCTGGATTTATAACGATACAGAGAGCAATGATACACTGCAATGGAATGTTGTTGACAATAAAAATAATATATATCTTCATTGGGGAATAAAACTAAACTTTAAAGGGTGGCAGGCCGTATGGATTAATTTCAAGAAACAGGCTTTCGTTCGAAACAATATAGATTCCAACAGTGATTACAAGTTAGTGCTTACATGTAAGAATTCTCGTAAAATCTATTTCGACAACTTTGAGTTTGTAAAGACTGTCTTTTGGCAACAATCGGATGATAATAGATATGTATCTAAGCTATTGGTTAATAAATTTGGAACTTCACATCCTTGGACATATACTAACTATTGGCATAATTTATCTGTTCCAAACATAAGTGCTGAGTATATTAACGATAAAGAGTCGTTAAAACAAATAGAACTTATTGCAGACAAGTACCATGAGTGGGTTATTCCTTCTAAAACAAAGACTACAGAAGCCTTTAAGATTAGAAATCGGGCCCTTCAGAAATTTATCAAAGAAGGTGTATCTTCTTATGATGAATTTAAAATTGAGATAAAAGATAGTGTTATTCATGGTCTCCCTCTTTACTCTATCAGAGGACGTAATACCCCTTTCTTTGCCGACTTATCAATGAATGTTCTGTTGCCGCTATCTTTAGACTTTCTGTACAATAAAAATAGATCAAGTTTAGATAAATATATCAATGTGTTGAATTATATGAATGATCAAGGATGGAGGGAAGGTTCATCTCTTGGGACCGTTGATCATGAAATGTTAAGACATGCTGGTTATTTCCACTCTATATATTTGATGAAAAAATATCTCAAAGAAGAAGGTATTTATGAGCGTGAGATGGCAACAGCCAAATGGTATTTAAATTGGAACGAAATCTATCATCTCCCAGACTTTGTCGGATGTACTGCTGATTTTATGAGAAGTGTCTTTATGTATAGGCTTTTGATTGTGTTGATGGAAGATGGAGATCAACAAGTTCAAGATATGCATTTCTATAAAAGATGGATTGAAAGATCACTATCAATATCACCAGGTTTTGCTGATACATTTAAACCTGACCATATTGGCTATCATCATCGTGGTCCATATATGAATGCATACGGCCCTAATGCCTATCATATGGCATCTATTATTACATGGTTATTAGAAGGTACTGCATTTGAGATATCTAAAGAGTCAAAGCAAAACCTCGCTAAGTGTGTACAAACAGCTGGTGAGATTAACTACAACCGCCACATCCCTATGGGGGTCTGCGGCCGTTTTCCTCATAAGGATTCCAATTATATAAATATTGTTCCTGCCATTGCGTATCTCCTTCATGTAGATACTGATAATTCAAATGAATTAAGACGTATCTATAAATCGATGTTTCCTGAAAAGAGAAGTGATGCATTTGAAAGTTTAATGTCTAAATGTGATTCTCATTTAGAGTATGTACACTCTCTGGGAGCTGTTAATATAATGGTTTCTGCAGAAACGAAGGTTCAAGGTATAGCGGATGCGTTGAATATGGATAGTTCTTTTATGTTTAAACCATATGCAGGGTTAGGTATTTATAATAGCAACAATCGTATGTTTAGTGTCAAAGGATGGAGTGCATACATCTGGGATTTCGAGTCAGGTAAAAAAGGCGAGAATCTATATGGACGTTATTTAAGTTATGGGGCATTACAATCTTTTGAACCGAATAATACCACCACTGGTTTTTCTCTTTCCAATGGATTTGATTGGTCTCATATTCCTGGTACTACTGCATTATATTTAAGAGATGATGAACTTAAATATGGTAATAAGAGTAAAAAACACCGAAACTTTAGTGATCAGACTTTCTTATCTGGAATATCTTATAATAAGACCGGTTGGATGGGAATCAGACTCCATGACACTGCTTATGATACCTCTTTTTATGCAAATAAATCATATCTGTTTTTAAATAGAAGTGTTTTGTGTATGGGGAATATGATTAGATCCAAAGATAAAAGCCACGAATGCCATACAACAGTTCTTCAAACCATGTTTGATGAAAGTGTGCCACTGAAGATTGATGGGAATCCATTCACTGCTTCAGATACCGTGATATTTTCAAAGAATATTGTCACACTTTCATTCAATAAAGGGTTAACTTATCGAATATTTCCAAACCAGAAACTAAACATACGTTTAAGAAAGGAACTATCTTCGACGAAGAATAAGAAGAGATCAAGAGTGGTCCCGAACTACACTGTTTGGATTTCTCATGGTAAGTCTCCTAAAGAGGGTACTTACAAATATGAGATAGTATGGGACGATAATATGCTGAAAGATGATTGTCAAACATTAATGACATCAAGCTCACATGAGGTCGTGATATCTAAAGGGACTATCTATTCAAATATATGGGACACCCATAAATGGAGAGGTAATAGGTATGTTGAACATGTCTCTTCACCCGTATCACTAGTTATAGATAAAGAAGGAGAGAAGTTATCATTATCTGTTACTGACCCTGATATGAGAAGACCTAAAGTGGCGTATATAGGCGATCTTGATCATGAAAAAGTGATTGCTCCTGCAAAGGCACAGGATGTAGATATTGTTCTTAAGGGTAAATTGAGAATAAAAGAGAATAATTCCCCATTCACGGTAGTAAAACAAACGTCGAATACAACTACTGTTCGAGTGAATTGTATTAATGGAATAAGCTATAAAACAGATCTATATTATGAATAGAAGAAACTTTTTAAAGCAAGCAGGAGTTGTAGCAGGGGTTACTACTGTTGCAACGACAGGAGGTCTTGTGTCTTGTAAAAAGAGGCAACAAAAGCGTCCTAATATACTAGTTATAATGACCGATCAGCAAACTGCTGATGCCATGAGTTGTGTAGATAGTAAACTATTCAAAACTCCAGCAATGGATAGAATCGTCGAGGCAGGAAAGCTGATTAAAAAAGCATACTGTTCTACACCTTTATGTATTCCTTCGAGGAGTAGTATGTTTACTGGGCTCTACCCCCATGAGATTAATGTTGCAATCAATGACCCTGGAGCCCAATGGGACAAAGATAAATTTCCCTATCTAGGGCGTATAATGAAAGCAGGTGGTTATGATACTGGATATGTTGGAAAATGGCATTTAACAACGGATCCTAAAGATATCTCAAAACATGGGTTTGATTATATCAAGCATGCAAGAAATAACGATTTAGATCCAGATGTTCCTGCATCTACAATATCCTTCTTGGAAAAGGAGCGTGATAAGCCATTTATGTTAGTTTCATCTTTTGTTAATCCTCACGATATTTGTCAATGGGCAAGAGGTGATGCGATGAGAAATGACGAAATCCCAAATGTTCCATCTCCCAAGGATTGTCCGGAACTACCATCTAACTTTGAGATTCCGGCATTAGAGCCTGAAATGATTCGTACACAGCAGCTTCTCTCATCCAGAACTTATCCAACGGTAAGTTGGGACGATGATAGATGGAGACAGTATCGTTGGGCATATGCTCAACTTGTTGAGAAAGTAGATCAACATATACAGAAAATAGTAGATGCCTTAGACCAACTATCTTTATGGGACGATACCGTAATTTTCTTTACTAGTGATCATGGTGATGGCAATGGTTGTCATAAATGGAATCAGAAACAGGTATTATATGATGAGGTGGCTAGAGTGCCGTTCTCTGTCACATGGAAAGGAAATATTACGCCTGGAACGATTGAAACTACCGCTGTATCTTCAGGGATAGATCTAATCCCTACAATTTTAGATTATGCACAGATTGATCAGCCAAACTATATGAAAGGATCTTCTGTTAGAGCACTTGTAGAAGATAAAAGCTCTGATTTCAGAAAGTATACTGTGGTCGAGACAGACTTTTGTAATATGACCAAACGGTTTGGAGTAAGAGGTCGTGCTGTAATTAGTGGTAATTATAAGCTAATCATCTATGATGTAGGTAAAGTTCGTCTTCAACTCTTTGATATGTCAAAAGATCCAGGTGAGATGACTAATTTAGCCTATTTGCCAGAAAATAGAGCTGTTGTTGATGAGTATTTGGAGTATTTGAAAGAGTGGAAAGTGCAAACAAAAGACGATTTTGATTTTGTATTTACTGACTTAGCGTAACAATAGCAAAATCCCCTATTAAACTCAGTTTAATAGGGGATTATTTTATCTTAACGAATAATCGTATTAATCGATAAAAGCATCATTAAACCCTAGAAGATATAGGATTCCGTCTAATCCAATCGTGTCGATAGCCTGAGATGCATTTTTACGGACTTTAGGTTTCGCATGATAAGCAATTCCAAGTCCAGCAAGATTAAGCATCGGAAGATCATTCGCACCATCACCAACAGCAATCACTTGATTTAAGTCCAAATGTTCAAACTGGGCAATTAACTTCATTAGCTCAGCTTTCTTGTTTCCGTTAACAATATCACCAATGTAGTTACCTGTAAGTACCCCATCTTTAATCTCTAACTCATTAGCATAGACGTAGTCAATGCCTAATTTGTCTTTTAGGTAGTTTCCAAAGTAAGTAAAGCCACCTGATAATATTGCTGTTTTAAAACCAAAGCGTCTTAACGCTTTAAACAGACGTTCTGCTCCCTCTGTAATAGGTAGGTTCTGGGCAATTTCTTTCAATTGGCTTTCAGGTAGCCCTTTCAACAATGACATTCTTTGCTTAAAACTTTCATTGAAATCAATTTCACCTCGCATAGCGCTTTCGGTAATTGCCTTAACTCTTTCACCAACTCCTGCTTTCTCAGCTAACTCATCGATTACCTCTGTCTGTATCAGCGTTGAATCCATATCAAAACAAACCAAACGACGATTTCTTCGATACAAATTATCTTCTTGAAAAGAGATGTCTATACCAAGGCTACTGGCCAATTCTAGAAAACGAAGATTCATCGTCTCTTTGTTGGGTGGTGTTCCCCTTACACTTAGTACAATACAAGATTTTGTGTTTGTTGCTTTAGCCCCAATCTCATTTAAAGGAATACGACCTGTTAATCGATTGATGGATTCAATATTTAGTCCTTGTTCTGTAATAATATCTGTAACAGATGATATCTGCTCGGCAGAGATCATTCTTCCTAATAGGGTGATGATATAACGATCTTTTCCTTGCAATCCTACCCAGTTCATGTAATCCTTAGGTGGAACAGGAGTAAACTTTGCTTGTATATCAAGCTCATATGCTTTAAATAGAAGATCCTTTAATATCGGTCCCGACTCTTTACCCTTTGGAGTCTCAAAAAGTATACCTAGTGATAGTGTGTTGTGAATTACAGCTTGTCCAATATCTAGAATGGTAGCATTATATCTTCCTAAAATATGTGTTAAAGAAGAGGTAAGCCCCGGTTTATCTTCTCCCGAAATATTTAGTAGTATTATTTCTCTTTCGTTCTTCATAGAGTTTGATCTTCATTAATTCGAATACAAAGTTAAAATTATAGATTATCTATTGATATTTATTCATAAATACCCAACAAAAGCATAATTGTTTAAATACATATAATATTCTTTGCCTTGACAATTACCACATGGAAAAGCAGGCTTGAAGGTTAAGGTGAAAATGTTTTTGTAAAGAATTGAAAAAGATAAGAAAAAAAACAAATTTAATTATTTCTGATAATGAGGAGGTTACTGCTCTGTTGTGAGACACGTGATTTTTTGTAACAAAATTGTAACATCTCTGTTGTATTTATGCAGTGTAATTGAAAACATCACGAGGAATAATATTAAGAGTAGAGCAATGAAACATATCGGAGTAGTAATGCTGTTGTTGGCCATTACTTTGAGTACGTATGCAAAATCAGTAGAGAAAGATTCTGAATTCAAGCCAAAGGGGAAGCCGATTGTTCGGATCTTTGCAGATTGGCATACAGGAATGGGGAAAGTTAGTAATGTGTCTGGTTTCGAGATTCAAAGAGCATTATTAGGCTACTCTTATCAATTTGCTCCTGAATGGTCAGGGCAAGTCGTATTTGATACAGGAAACCCGAAGAATGGCTCATTTGAAGAGACTGCATATCTGCGTAAAGCATTTATATCGTATAGATATAGTACTTTTCTTGCCAGCCTTGGAATTATAGGAATGAAGCAGTTTAAAGAGCAGGAAAACAATTGGGGATATCGATATATATACAAATCTGCAATGGATGAGTATAAGTTCAATAATAGTGTAGATGCCGGTTTCTACGTCCGTAATCAATTTAACTCATGGTTCGCTGCCGATCTAACGATCTCTAATGGCGAAGGAGCTAAGAAGTCTCAAGATATAGAAGGAAAATATCGTTATGGTCTTGGATTCTCATTGTATCCCAAAGAGCACTTTACGGTTAGGGCATATGTAGATTATTATATTGCACCAGAGGTTGAAGATGCTATAACAAAATACGATCAAAGTAGTATTGCTTTTTTCGCTGGATATAAAGATAAGAAATGGTCTTTAGGATTAGAGTATGACTATGGGCAAAACCTCAAATTTAACGAAGGTAATAACAAGAGTATATATTCAATATACAGTACTCTAAACGTTAACTCTCGATGCAAAGCTTTTGCGAGATATGACGTATATACCAATAGTGCCGAGGAATATAAAGAAGAAAATGAAAATGTGTTTCTAACAGGTTTCGAATACATCCCGTGTAAAGGAATTAAGATTGCTCCCAACTATAGATGGGTGCATCATGACAATAATCCAGAATTTAAAGATGAAAACTATTTTTATCTTAATTTAGAGTTGAAGCTGTAATAGATGCAGTGCATATAAAACCAAAAATGCCAAAGAATGAAAGGGCTGTCTTTGTGACAGTCCTTTCTGTTTTTATGATGATACCTTTTGTAATGATCTGGGAACAGGCAATATATTGCTTGATCCAAGATTTGTCATTTATCGAAAGGGTACATAAGACCAATACGATTTGTCACTATTCCTATTAACGATTTGTTACACGAACGATTATTTGTGTGCAAACAAAAATAGCCCCTAGCTCATTTGCTATTAATGATTACAATCTTCTCGTTGTTCTGCCATCAGATATAACGGTAGGCTGTTGCCGAAAAAGTGAGGATAATGTGATAACTTTATTGGTGTAATATGATATTGTGGCCAATAATATCTTCTCATCTCCGTGTATCTCTTTCTTTTTGAATATATCTACAAAGAAAAAGTCACCTTCCTATTCTTTGACTTGTTTAACCAACTTATCATTGTAGCAATCCATCCCCCTTTCTGGAAATCTTGTTTGTGTGAAATGAATGGAGGCTTTGCATCAGTGGAGTGTAAATGTATTGAAACCACCTTCATTCCACTCTCCTTCGAAGCTCCTTCGACTCTCCTTCTACTATTGTTCACATTTTAGTCACATATTGCTCACATACTCTTCATCCATCCTTCACATATTATGTGGAGAAGGCATACCCAATATGTGACTAATGGATTACTAATATGTGAGCAATAGTAGGAGGAGAGTCGAAGGAGCCCCGAAGGAGAGTAGAGTGAGCTTCTAAAGAGAGTGGTTGTAGCTGGTGTTAGATGACATCATTTTGTGCAATCCCCTTGTCTATTTTTAGGGAGGAGTGAAATTTTGCATAGGGCACTTTTAGTAAGGAGCAAAAATATATTCAATATGGTTACTCACCAAATCTTGGAAGGAACTGTATTTATGGATGAACCATGTTTTTTCGATCATTACAGGTATTTAACCATAACTAAACAGTTGTTTTCCCCTGATTTAATACAGTTTTAGATCGGTTTCTAAACGGTTCGAATACGGTGATGGTTCATGCTTCGTTCATACTTCGTTCGAAGTTGCTTCGAAGATTTGGTCTTTTTTATGAAGTAGCTACGAATGAACTTTGGGCTATTTTTGTATTATCACCGTATTCGAACCGTTTGTAACCCGTTTTAAGCCCCTGTTTGGTGGCTGTTTGATAGCTGTTTAAAGGCTGTAATCATATGGTAATGTCTATCAAAAACAGACGGTAGAGTCAGATTGGTGTTTTGTTTATCTCAAACATGAATGCGTTCACTACAGCCTGTTTTCGTAAGACTATTTGTTTACATGAGTTTTATATGTAATAACCAAGATTAATCTTGGTTATAGTATATTACCCGTTGGGCAGTGCCGCTCATCTTAATCACCATTTTGATTTGTTCTGGTACTTCTCTATGATTTTGAAGACTTATCAATAAACCACTTGCGTGTCTAGATTTAGTTAAAGTTGTTTTTCCTATATAACGTGTAGACATATATAAGTGATTATGAACCTCGTATTTATTCGGTTTATTTTGTGCGATATATTCAGTTACAAGAACTTGTCGTTTTGTTGAATCATTAACCTGTTCCGTTTCGTAGTGGCTATGAAGATTATGATTCATCGATAAATCCTCATTGGTGTATTGATAATTTGATTGTGGCCCATAATAGTGGCGATAAAAATAATTTGGTGATATGAGTTCAATAAGTTGCCACTTTCTATTCTCATATGTTTCAACTCGTTTTCCAATACCTTCATAGATCCAGATATCTGTGGGTTTAATTAAAAGAGGTCTGTTGGTTCTGTTGTAAATATTAAAGTGAAAAATTATCTGTCCTCGATTAGTGCCAATTATCTGCCCACGATTCGGGTCAATCATCTTATTTGCATAGAAGATAATCTCAAGTTCATCGTCTAAGTAATGTATGTACTTTGAATCTTTGTACCAGAAGGATTCCTGTTCTTGTGCTTTTATACAGATAGAAGTTGAGATACTTAAAATAAAGAATACAATTAGCTTTTTCATAATGTGATCGATATTATTAATTCAACATATAAAGAATTGGGTTGGTATTATTATATAATCTTTTGATTCTTATTTTATGAGTTGGTTGTAGTGATCTTGTAATCTTATATCTAAATTAATTAAAAAAATATAAAATCGCGACCTATTATATCTTCATTGTGTTTATTTGTCTGTTTTCAAGGTTTGTGAAAGTGACAGGTAAGAACATGCTTATAATATTGGATTGATTCGGATATTGTTTGATTTTTAAGAACCATTATTTGATTTGAGATATTCGAATTATATCGAAGGGGTTTGATTTACACCTACGGTAATCGTGTCGTTGATGTTGAAATAGAGTCATGGGTTGATTAGAGGAGATCATGGATTGTTGAATTTAAACAAATGATGATATCATGCCTTTGAAATTGTGTTAATGGGAATATTTGAAATTGCAAAGTGGGGTTATGTGATTTTTACATTATAGAAAAGGGGGATGACTGTTAGTATTAGAGAAATATTGCAATAATTGTTCTTAGATTGTTAGTCTCTTCTGTGTAGGTTATATATTTTTGTTTCACCTATCAACTCATCTTCTTTATTAATTAAAGAAGAATAAAGTCATAATATTTTAATAGAATTAAATTGAAATATATTTAGACTTATAGGTCTTAATTTGTTAAGTTTGCCTATCATAAGCTAGTTATTTTATTTAAATGAAGATTACTTAATTAACTAAATAAATGAATTATGAAAAGGAGATTTTCTCTAGTGTGCATTTGTATTTTATCAATACAAATGCTTTTTGCATCACAACCAAATACGTTCGATGAGAAACGTAACCTTTTTAAGGGAAAGAAGCCTAAATATGTCTTTTATTTTATTGGTGATGGTTTTGGTTTGTCTCAATCTAATGCTGCGGAGGCTTATTTAGCCGCAGTTAATGGTGAAGAAGGGGTAAGTCGTCTAGCGATGAATACTTTCCCTAAGCAGGGTTTCTACACTACGTATGCACAAAATAGGTTTATTACAGGTTCGGCAGCAGCTGGTACAGCTCTGTCTACTGGGAACAAAACCTCTATTGGTACTATTGGAATGGATGCTGCCAAGCAGAAGCCATTTAAGTCTATTGCAGAGAAAGCAAGAGATAAAGGTTATAAGGTTGGAATTGTTACATCTGTTTCTCTTGATCATGCAACTCCTGCTTCGTTTTATGCTCACCAGCCATCAAGAAATGACTATTATAATATCAGTGTAGATTTAAGTAAGAGTCAATTTAATTTCTTTGGCGGTGGTGGTATCAAGCATCCGGAAGGAGATGGGAAATCAAATAAGAAGAACTCGAAAGCAAATATGGGTCTTGATGATGGCGCAAAAATTGATGATCATCAAGAAAACTCAATTAAATTGGCCGAAAAGAGTGGTTATACATTTGTGAAGAGTAATGAGGCATTTAGAGCCATAAAGAAAGGTGATGACAAAATTGTTGCAATAAATTACCAACTGGCTGGTGGAAAATCATTACCATACTCTATTGACCAAAAAGAAGGTGATTTGTCTTTAGGTGATTACACCCAAAAGGCTATTGAAGTATTAGAAAATAAAGAAGGATTCTTTTTGATGGTAGAAGGTGGCAAGATCGATTGGGCTTGTCATGCTAATGATGCTGCAACTGCAATTAAAGAGGTTGTACAGTTTGATTTAGCTGTTCAAAAAGCAATTGATTTCTATAAGAAACATCCTAAAGAGACACTGATTGTTGTTTGTGGTGATCATGAAACGGGTGGTTTGGCATTAGGTTTCTCTGGATCACATTATGCATCGGATTTTAAACTTCTTGATTATCAAAAGAGTTCGAATGGAATCTTTACTTCGAAGATTAAAGCAATGAAGAAGACGAAAGCCTCTTTTGAAGAGGTTATGGAGATCGTTAGAGATAATTATGGCTTTGACTCAGGGGAGAAGAAGATGAGGCTTTCAGAGTTTGAGATGAAGCAGTTGAAACAGGCTTATAATCAAAGTTTCAAAACCGGAGAAAAGATAAAAAACAAGGATCAGTATTATCAGCTTTATGGTAGCTACGAACCAATATCAGTAACTGCAGGTCATATTCTAGCACAAAAAGCTGGTATTGGGTGGACTACTTTCTCACATACTGCAACACCTATTCCTGTTAGAGCAATCGGTCCAGGATCGTCGTTATTTGAAGGTTATTTTGACAATACCGACCTTCCAAAAAATATTGAAGTTCTTATGAAATTATAATAATGCTAATGATTAACGATCCTTTCATAAGTTTTGAAAGGATCGTTTTATTATATGATAACTATGGGAAGTGTGTTCAAAGAGAAGAGGAAAGTGTATTTCTTTCCACTTGTAATAGGGATACTTACATTATTAATATATTTTTTGCCTTCTCCCTTTGACCAAGACGATGATATTTATTCTAGGAGGGTAAAAGCAAAGATCGTTAAGGTGGATAATTGTGGAATTGTCGAGACTGGAATTATTAAAACTGGAAGTCAGAGTCTCGAGGTGGTAGTTCAAGGTGGTGAATTTAAAGGTGACACTCTTATTGCCTCGAACCAACTGATTGGACGGATGGAGTTTGATAAGATATTTAATCTAGGGGAAAAAGCTTTAGTGGTTTTGAACCTTGATGAAGATATGAATAAGATTGTAAACGTCAATGTGATTGATCATTATCGGTTAGGAGTGGAGTTCTGGTTATTACTTCTTTTCTTTGCATTCTTGATCTCTTTTGCTGGATTTGTGGGGGTTAAAGCAATCCTCTCTTTTGCATTTACAGGGATCGTTATTTGGAAGTTATTACTTCCAGGATTTTTGTTAGGATATCCGCCTGTTCCTTTATCATTAGCATTGGTTGCACTAATTACATCTGTAATCATTTTACTGGTTGCAGGGGTAAATAAAAAAGGTTTCGTAGCCCTATCAGGCTCCATTGTTGGAGTAATCGTTACGGCTATCCTATCTATGGTTTTTGGAATGCTTTTTAACGTTCATGGTGCCATTAAACCTTTTTCTGAGACACTGTTATATTCTGGATATAATCACTTAGATCTTACACAAATATTTTTAGCAAGTATCTTTATATCTTCTTCTGGTGCAATGATGGATATTGCAATGGATATTGCAGTGTCTCAACATGAGATTAAAACTATTAAGCCGACCATTAGTACTAAAGAGTTGATAGGTTCAGGTTTTAATATTGGCCGTGGTGTAATTGGAACAATGACAACGACATTACTTTTAGCTTATTCTGGAGGCTTTAGTGCGCTATTAATGGTTTTTATTGCTCAAGGTACTCCTACTGTAAATATTCTGAATCTAAATTATGTTGCAGGTGAAATACTTCATACTATGATAGGGAGTTTTGGCCTTGTTCTCGTAGCTCCGATTACTGCGGTACTTGGTGGAGTTATATATGGGAGACAATAGTTTTTGTGTGTAATAGGATATGACATTCTTCGTCTTTTATAATTGAGATTAGGTGTAGTTTTTTGATCTTGTGTGTTTTATGTGATGGTGGGTTCTTTTTGTTGGTGTGACATACTCATGTCTTGTTAAAGAAGGTCCCATTTTTGAATTAACCATTGATGGGACTATATAATTTTATAATTGTGTTTAAAGACCTACGAAGGAAATGTAGTCGTAATAGAGGTAAATGTTAATTTATGTATTAAACTAGAAGTGGTGTGTCGTTTTGTGTTTTTATGCATTGAGATAAAATTGGAATTTTCTCCATTGTGTTTGTTTTATAGATGGTTGTAGTGTTTTTATAATAATATAATCTATATTGATTTGGATTGGGGCTATTGTTAATGTCTATTTAAATATGTTTGCAAATTTTGATCCGTTTCTTCATTAGATTGAGCTGAAATATAGATTCTAATACTTTCATTTTGGTTTAGTTTTAATATATGTTGTATACTATTTATGTGTGTTAATTAGTGTTGAATGATATTATGCTTTTGATGTACTTCTGACGTAATCAATACATTCTAACAAGTTTATTTTTGTCATGTCACTCTCTATTGATAATTAGTGGAGGTGATAAAATGAAACTAATACCATAATTAATATGTATAAATTATTGCTGCTGCTCACTGGATGTATCTTCAGTGTCAGTTTATATGCGCAAAAGACTACTATTACTGGTAAGGTAATAGATGACACCAAACAACCTGTTCCCGGGGTTAATATCTTAGTAGAGGGGACAACAAGTGGAACAATTACAAACTTTGATGGAGAGTATACACTCAACTTAAAAGATGCATCAAAAGCGAAATTGGTTTACTCCTTTATAGGCTATAAGTCTAAAATTGAAGAAGTGAATGGAAGAACTAATATCAATGTTGTTCTTGAGTCTGCGTTCACAGAATTAAATGAAGTTGTAGCAGTGGGTTATGGAACAATGAAGAAAAGAGATCTACTCGGTTCTGTTGGTTCTATTTCAAATGAGCAATTAACAAAGACGCCAACTCCTGATGTCGCTACTGCTATTGCTGGAAAAGTAACTGGGGTTAAAATTTCTTCAAATGAAGGTGCTCCAGGTTCATCAATCTCTATTCGAGTAAGAGGTGGTGGTTCTATTACACAAGACAATTCTCCTTTGTATATTATTGATGGTTTTCCTTCTGAGGAAGGTCTTGCTTTTCTTGATCCTTCAGATATTGAAACTATTGATATTCTAAAAGATGCTTCTTCTGCAGCGATATATGGTGCTCGTGGTGCAAATGGTGTTGTCATCGTAACAACAAAAAGTGGTAAGAAGGGGAAAACCTCAATTAAGTTTGATGCTTATTATGGAGTAAAGAAAGTTTCAAATAGTATGGATATGATGAATCCTTATGACTTTGTTCTATTACAATATGAGAATCATCAGAAATCACCAGAAAGCATGCAGTCTTTCAAGAATTTATACGGTGAGTGGAGTGAGTTAGATGGATTATATGCAAACCGAAAAGGTGTGGACTGGCAAGAAGAGATGTTTGGTCGCAATGCTATAATACAGAATTACAATCTAGGAGTAAATGGAGGTAATAGTAAAACAAAATATAATATCTCTTTAAATCATAATAACAATGATGGGATTATGATTAATAGTGGATTTGGTCGTAACTCAGCTCGAATGAAACTTGATCAAAAGATTGGGAAATTTGTTGAGGCAAGTTTTATCTTCGGTTATATAGATCAAAAGTACTTCGGTATGTCTACATCTGGTGAATCAGCTCACTTTAATAAGATGACACATATTGCACGATATCGTCCAACTATTGGGAAAAATGGTCAGGATAGTGATTTGATTACGATGGATGATGATCCTGCTTTAGATGATAGTGGGAATGTTCAGCAAAATCCAATCGTCTCTTCTGAGGCCGAAACCAGGGAGACTAGAACTAAGAATACGACATTGAACGGAAGCTTTAAATTTAAAATTACAAAGGATCTATATTTTAAAGTTGCAGGAGGAATTAAATCGAATGTAAGAAGAAAGGATTCATATGATGCGCTTCGTTCAATTAAAGCAAAAAGAAATAATAGTGCTGAAGGATATCGAGATTATTCTGAGAAAGACTCATGGAATTACTCAATGATTTTGAACTATAATAAGGATTTTGAACGTTCATCATTCTCTGTGTTGCTTGGAAATGAGCAGTTGTATAACAGCTCTATTTCTACGAGATCTTTTGCAACAGGCTTTACAAATGATGAGATTAATCTAAATAACTTCTCAATAGCAGTACCAAACTATATGAGTAGTAATGCAGAAGAAGATCGACTTCTTTCTTTTTTTACTCGTGTCAATTATAGTTTAAATGATAAATACCTATTTAATGCGACATTGAGAGCTGATGGATCTTCTAAGTTTGGTCCGAACAATAGATTTGGATACTTTCCTTCTGGTTCATTTGCATGGAGATTCAGTGAAGAGGATTTTATGAACGGTGTTTCTACATTATCTAATGGAAAGCTTCGTGTAAGTTATGGTGTTTCAGGAAATAATCGAATTCCTAATTATGCTTATATGCCAACGATGGGAGCGGTGAGTTATGGTATGGGTAATGTATATACTAGCGCTATGGCTCAGCAGCGATTAGCTAATCCTGATTTGAAATGGGAAGCTACACACTCATTGAATGCTGGGGTTGACTTAGGTTTTTGGGATCAGAGGGTTAGTTTTACTGCTGATTTCTATGTTGCAAGAACTAAGGATCTACTACTTAATTCATTGGTTCCTTACACCATGGGACATTCTTCAGTTATAAAGAATATTGGAGAGACAGAGAATAGAGGAATGGAGTTTGCTATCAATACGGTTAATGTTAAGACAAAGAACTTTGAGTGGACTTCAAACTTTAATATCTCATTCAATAAGAATAAAGTTGTTGCACTAGCTGATGGACAAAAGGCGATGTATGTTAATTCAGGTTGGGCTGGAAAGAAGTTTACTGAGAATGACTATGTTGTAGAGGTAGGAAGTCCTATTGGTCAGATGTATGGTTATGTTTCGGATGGGCTAATGCAGGTTGATGACTTTAATTATGATGCGACAACAAAGAAGTATGCGTTAAAAAAGGGTGTGCCAAATACTGTAGGTGATGATAATGTTCAACCTGGATTTAGAAAGTATAAAGACTTAAATGAAGATGGTGTAATCAATTCGAAGGATCGTAAAGTTATTGGAGATGCAAACCCTATTCACTTTGGTGGTTTCACAAATACTTTTCAATATAAAAACTTTGATTTAAGTATTTTCTTCAATTGGTCTTATGGCAATGACATTTATAATGCAAATAAAATTTACTACACGCACGGATTTGATCGTAATAAGAATGTTTTAGCGGTTACAAATGATCGTTGGAAGACTTTTAATGCGAGTGGAGATTTTGTTTCAACTCCAGATGAATTAAAGGCATTAAATGCAAATGCAACACAACCTGTCTATGATGGAAATGTTGTGTATCGTTCTGCCGATGATAATATTGAAGATGGATCATATTTGAGACTTAATAATATTACTATTGGTTATACTTTACCAAAGCAATCATTGAAGAGTGTTGGGATTAAGTCACTACGTGTTTATGGAACGGCTAATAATTTGTACACATGGACGACTTATTCAGGGTTTGATCCAGAAGTAAGTACACGAAATTCATCTGGCCTAACTCCAGGAGTAGATTGGGGTGCTTATCCTAGAAGTATGACATTTATTTTAGGAGTCAACCTTGCATTTTAATGTAATAAAAGATCGGTAAATTATTATGAATTATAAGAATATAGCAAAAAGAGGTGTTTTTGCCGCTTGGGCCATAGCATCTTTGTGTTTGACTTCTTCTTGTGAAAGAGTATTAGAAGTAACACCTAAATCTGTTTTTTCAACAGATTCATATTTTAATAGTGTAGATCAGGCAGAACAGTCTGTAATAGGAATTTATGATGTATTATCACGTAAAGAGACCTATAGTCAGTTTTTATCTTTGGCTTTGCCATTAGATAACGATATTACATATGTTAAAGGTCCAGATATGAATAATGACTTTCGTTTGATTGGTCATTACGGATTATCTCCTTATACAAGTTATATTGAGTCTGCATGGAAGTATTTATATCAAGGAATTGGTCGAGCCAATTTAGCTATTGATCGTATTCAGCAAATGAACCAATTCAAGAATGGTTCAGAGAAAGAGGTGAAAGCTTTGAATAAGCTTCTTGGGGAAGCTAAATTTATGCGTGCTTTTTTATACTTTGATTTAGTTCGTTGCTGGGGTGATGTTCCATTGGTTTTGAAGCCAATGTCATTAGCTGATGATCCAAATATCTCCAGATCAGATCGTAACCTAGTCTATGATCAGATTATTAAGGATCTTAAAGAGGCAAAGGACCTTATGCCTGAGTCTATTCTGACATCACATGATAGAGCAAATCAAGGGGCAATTAGAGGTTACCTTGTTAGAGCTCTTCTATATAAAGCATCCTACTTTTTAGCACAAGATGGTAATATTACCCAAAATGCTGAATATAAGAATACTCTTAAAGAAGCAGCTGTCGAAGCAAAAGAATTAGATAAACTAGGACAGTATACTTTACTTGATTCCTTTGAGCAAGTATTTAAGAATGAGCTTAATTTTAATCCTGATCCAAAAGAGAACTTGTTTGTAATCGCTTTCTATAACGTTTCACATGCAACAACAGATGCAGGTAATATTGGGACTTGGAATAGTCCTCCTGCACATAAAGCAGCACCATGTGGAAGAGCGAATGCATATGTATTTGTTCGACCTGATTTTATGGATGAATATGAGGATACTGATATACGTAAAAGTGTTTCTGTTGCAGATTTTCAGATAGATAAAACGGGTAAACAAAAGCCATTGAAAGCAAAGGCCGTAAAGTATCCAGGTAAATGGCGTAGAAACTGGATTGGAGAGAAGTCACAGAATCACAATAATACAAATGTAGACTGGTGTACTTTGCGTTACTCAGATGTTTTATTGATGATGGCAGAAGCAATTAATGAGACAAGAGATGAATTGCCTACTGGGGTTACTTTAGCTGATGCTTTTGAAGCGATTAATCGTGTGCGTAAACGTGCTGGACTAGCTGACTTAGATAACAGTTTGTCTTATGAAGAGCTCCGAATGGCTATTCGCAAAGAACGCAAACTTGAATTTGTTGGAGAAGGGTGGAGGAAGTTTGATTTAATCCGTTGGAATATTATGGATAAAACGATGAAGGATACTCAAGCTTCAATGGATGCAAAATATCCTTCTAAGAAACCAAAGTATCCAAATGCTGTTGGTTATGTTGCAGGAAAGAATTTTACTACAGGAAAGCATGAGTTGTTGCCAATTCCTCAAAGAGAAATAAATGAAAATAATGCGTTAAAACAAAACCCTAATTACGATAAATAATTTGTAATTGGATAATGATTAAAAGCGGTTGTCTTCTTTGAGGCAACCGCTTTTTTAGTTAAATAACCATGGAATCAGCTATTCACGAGATTTAAGAAGCACCCCTTCATTTATGAAGTCACATAGAAAAAGGATACCCACAATACAAGTATTCAATTTTAAAGTATAATCTGTTCATATGACTTACAGTCGACTTTAAACCCTTTTGGTTTAGGCTTATATATGCCGAATTTGAAGAAAGGGCCGAACTTATCATTTTTGCCTACATCACCTTTCCAATCTGATTCGAGTTTTCCATCTATCCATACTTTAACACCACCACTTTTAATTACGTTATCTGAGATTGGATCATATTTTGAATAGCTGATGTCAACACGAAAATCGATCCATTTATTAATAGGCACTTTAGAGGCCTCTTTTTGATAAACGATCGTTGCGAATTTCCCATCACGACCTAAAACATCACTATAATTCGTTCCAGGTCTCGGCTTAATCTTAAACTGTGGATTAGACATCCTGTTGGCATCTGTTCTAATAATAAGATACATGTAATCTTCTCTAAAATGAAATGCCCCAATTGGACCTCCAGCGGATTGTTCTATTCCCCATCCATTGGGTTTGCCTGTTTTTTTGCTATATCCAATATTTTTAACGAAATCAACAGTATCAACAATAGATGCAGCTTTATCTATACTATAACGATGAAGATTACCTTTGGGGTCTTTAAATAAACATCTATCAGGTCGTCCATGCCATTGTGCAAAAATACCGCCTTTATCAGGGCCCATATTTTCTGGAAATTTTGCACTCCACCGATAGGAGATGGTCTGTCCGAAATCACCTAATTCACTATAACGATAAAGGTCTTTTATCTTTTTGAGATTTTCAATTTCTTTCGTGCTAATCCCTTTTAGATTTTCAGGTGTACCATAACAAGTTGTGAATTCAATTCTATTCGCAGCCCCTGTAGCATTAAAATGATAAATAGGCGTTCCTTTCATCACTTCTCTCGACACTGTGGCTTTGGATGGACCACTACCTATAACCATAAACATATTATCAATAACATCAGTTTTTAATGCGATATCTGTTTGTGATGTTTGACGCGTATCTATAAAAACAGGAGCTGTATCTGCAAGAATAGGTTTTTTTGGACTAATGGACATGGTGCCCTCGTCATTGTTTTTAGAACAGCCTGCAATTACGATAGAGGCAATAGCCATTATTATAGATTTATTCATACCTAAGAATGTTTTCGTTCTTTTTAAAAATATAGTTTAGTAAATTAATATCAAGGTATGTATTATTAAACGAACACATTAGACGAGAAAGTTGATTTCTAAATTGATATAAGGAGGATTTGTTTTAATATAGTTGAACAAACATTAAGGTATGTTTAATTTGATCACTTTTGTATTATCTATATGATTTTGGATGCTAAAGCTCTTGCAAAAAAAGAGAAGACTCAAAATGAATCTTCTCTTCTTAATAAATAGTTATTTGATATTTATGCTTTGGTAAATACGATTCTTTCTATTTCCTGTTTTGCAATATTATCGAAAAAAGCCTTTAGGTCATTGTAATAATTAGGACCAAATATATTTGTGTTGATCTTTATCTCTGCAATTAAGGATATTGCAAATCCTGTATTTTTAATCTTGTAATTATACGAGCCAAGATTTTCTGGCAAACGGATTATCTTTGATTTTGGTATATATTTCACCTTATATCCCTCAGGGATTGTAATACTAATAACTGATTTCTGACTTTGAGGTAGAACAAAATCAATAGGAAAATGACGAGTCTCTGCTTTAAAAGGATTGGATCTTTGTTTTAGGAAACAAAGAGGTGAAATAGCTATTTCATTATTTTTCCTCGAACAAAAATTAGACGTAGAGAATGATAATACATCTATTGTTGTATTAAAAACAGAAGATGGTTTTTTACTATAATCTTTTATATCAACATTGTATTTATTCTCTATTGATGTGATAATTTTATCCTCACTCTTGTTCTCATTCTCTTTAATATGATCGATTGCTTTATGGTTGATGAAACTTCTACGCAATTTCCCCTTTATACCACCTTTATCATCTAAATTAAGGAATAAGTTGAAATTTGATGATGCATAGGTGTTCGGAACAAGATTAATCCAGTTGAATGTTTTATTTGGAAGTATTTCAAATCCTTTCCAATTGATACATCTTTCAGGTAAAAGATTTGGCTGGGCGTACTTATCTGTTGCATCTAATAAAATGTTATTATTGCCAAGGTGTACTACAGAGATAACATAGTTATAGCCATCAAGTGTTGGAAACAAAGGACTTCCATGTGATTTCGTACTTAAGAGTACTGGATTCGCTTTTAAACCTGCGCTTCTAAGCATGGAAGTTAACATCAAGTTGATTTCAGAACAGTTTCCTTGGTGGTTTTTAAAAGCATGTCTCACACCTCTATTTGTGAACACTCCATAAAAATTGTTCCAACTTACATTGTTTTTTACATAGTTGAATATAGATATCAATTTTTGCGTATCATCTTTTTCTGACGCTATGATTGTTGCTAACTCTTTCTTGTAATAATCTTTTTTCTCTAATTCGTTTGTGAAATTATAATCCTTGCTAACCTGCTTGCATACTGCATCCCATGAGTTTGAAAAATCTTCATATATTGCTCCTGGAAAGTCTATACCTGATAGTTCAAAAATACCTTTCCCAATATAAGGGTTAACATTCCCTGAATATGGTTCGTTCTGATCATAACCTTTAATATTATTCGCTTTAAATTCGAATACATCTTGTTGAAAAGATAATGGTTGCCCATTATTTTGTGTTAATGATTGAAACTGACCATTTGCGGATTCTTTAATAGGACTAATTTGATGATAACCTTTATTTCTAAGATGAAACTTATAGTATTCTGGAATTTGTACAGTTGCTATAAATTCTTTGATAGGAATTTCTTCTTCGAAGACAATATCACTAATTGAAATAAAATCGGATTGTATTTGATATTTATATTCAACGATAGATCCTTCTTTCACTTTAGGAAAAGAGATCTTTTTAGTGTTATAGTATTTGTTCTTACGTTCTTTGAAAATAGAACTATCTTTTAATTTCTCTCTCTGAATTTTCCCATCTACTAGATTATAAGTGTAACCTTTTATAACCCCAACATCTTTTTTTGATCTTGATGCTTCTGGACTATAATAGGTGATAACCTTATTCGCATAATCAAATCCTTCTTTATTGTATATCTTAATACGTTCGTGAGTAACTTCATTTACAACGACTCCTCTTTGTGGTACGTAGCTGAAATATACGTACTTATATTTGTAAATAAATTCGGCATTGGCTGTGCTGTCGATATTGCTTATTGAAGACGAGAGTTCTTCTTTTGAAACCTTTCCAAATTTAATTTTTTTAGCATAAGTTTCTGTTCCACTTAATACTAGTAAGAGTAAGGTTAGAGTTGCAATGATGTTTAGTTTTCGTACCATAACGTAATTTAGTTGATTATTTTAGGATAATTGATTGTGATATTGTATGTGGTTAAATAGCAAGAATTATATTTTCTTTAGATTCTATCTTTTCTATAAAACTACGGTATGAACTATACTCGTCTGCAGAATATGTTTCTCTGTATAGTTCTATCACTCTCTCAATAATAATTGTGTTAGGATCTTTTATTTTAATATGTCTATGATAACTTCCATATTTTGTTTTGAAGTCAACATCTTTTGGAGACGATTTAAACTCATTTTCTTTTGGAAGATGGAAAGTCATTTTCATATTGTAGACAACACCATTAGATACTTCTATTGGATACTTTCTATGTCGATACTTAGGGGTGTAATGATCAAAGGAACTAAGCTTGGAAATATGGATTCCATTTGTTTCCCCAATATGAGTAAAGAAGTCCGGTATTTTCAACTTTAAATTCTCTGAAAAGTTAAAGTGAATACTATCATGGTTATAAGAGATATTCTCTATACTTAAATTCGGAATATTCTTCCAATTTTTCATATAGAATTTAGTTTGATTTTTTTTCTTATAGCTTGGAAGGTCGTAATAGTATCCATAAAATAGATCTGTAGAGGTACGTTTGTAATCGACACTTGCTGTTCCTGATTTGTCTATAATTACATCTGCAACTGTTTTTAGAATATTGGTTGAGTCTGGAAATTGTGGTGTCTTACTTAGAACTCCTCCTTCGGGTTTAATAATAATAACATTCTTGTTTCGGATACTTCGTTGTACAAATCCAAAGGCTCCATCAGAGGAGGTACACTCAAGCCATATATCTTTTCCTTGATTGGGAATGTTTAAAATCATATGATTTCCCCCCAGTTGAACCTTAGAGGTGTCGATATCATTATTCTCACCTGATGAAATTAAGGTATGATATGACGGCACACCAACCACGTCTAACATCGCTTTCATATAATTAGATAGCCCTTTACAATCTCCATATCCTTGTTGTGCTACTTTCTCTGCCTTTTCTGGTTCTATTCCACCTTTATCTATAGTTACACATACATATCTAGTGTTATTTTGGAGATAATGATATAAAATCCTTGCTTTTTTTATAGGGTCTTCTTCCCCTTTAACAAGTTCTTTTACTCTTGCTTGTATTTCAGTAGATAGACTGAAGTGGTTTTGGATAAATGAATTGTAATACCATTTCCCGAGTTCTTTATAGTTCATAGCCTCACCTTGAACGCCTTTGTATGAGAAATTATTCAACGTGATTGATACTTCTGGGAACAGTGTGTTCTGTGGAGGCATCTTCGTTTCATAATTTAAAGCGGGTTGATTCTTTAAGGTATATTCAATTCTATTGTCTTGTACCTTTTTAGATATTTTGTGTTCCGAAAGATTCTTTTCGTTTAGTATATATTTAGAAAAACTTGGCTTAGAGATTGAATAATAGCTTTTCTCAATACTACATCCATAATATCTAATTGGAAGCCAACTTGGGATAAAAGCAGTTGTTTCATCTACATACTCCAACTCAAAAGAGATTGTTATTGGATAGGAGTGGGGATGTAAGTCGAGAACCTTTAAACGACTATCTGTGGCAAAAATATATCCATTAGAGAGGCTGTGATCAAGAAACTTACCTTTACTATATTTCTTTATCTCTTTACCGTATGCATCATAAGTGGTCGCTTTAATATTCTTGAGTCTTCTACTATTGCTATAAAAGGCACTAAGGTCGATTAATTTATGACCATCAGAATCAAGTAGTGTAATAACATTATGGGTCTTTACATTTAGTTCTTTTTGAGATGAGATTTCAATATGAGTCGAGCTGAGTCTTACAACAGCATGTGCATCAACCTTCATCTCTTGTGTTATTAGGTTTGTGTTGTATTCAGAATGATCTTTTGCATATGCGGAACTACAACACCAAATGAAGAGAAGTAGAAAGATTGAGTTTGTTTTGTTCATGTGTTTATTAGCTAATATTTTCAAAAAAAAGTTTATTTTACTGATGCAAATATAATTTTTTTAATAAAATTAAGGATTGAAAAATAGACACTATTGGTGTGATGTGGAATGTAAATTAGTTTAAACTATTTAATAGATTTAACCCAATTGATGCTATCATATTAATCTTTAATTAAAGTGTATTTTAATGACTTGTTTATTATGGTGTTAAGTCAGTCGTTGTTTGTGAAAGATCTTCGATTTTGTTATGTATAATAGGTCTCTGGTTTTTTGAGATTAATCGATTTTTCATTAATTTAAAATCATTTTATTTAATTTGAAGTATAATGTTTAGACCTTATTTTATTTTTTGATTCGTTCCTTGACGTAAAATTAGAATGGTTATATCGTAGATAAGGTGGATGTACATAAAATAGTCAATATATCCCTGTGATGATAATTTATTGAAAATGTAAGGCTTTTAGAGTTAGTGTGTTGGAGTGTTTTTGTTTGACCATAGATCTGATTTAGTCACTTAGATATCATATGATATTTACGTCAGTTGATATTGAAAAATTACCTCTTCAATTTATTTATACTACAATAGAAAGCCCTTTAGTAAAAGCGATATCGGGTTATTGATTACATTTTTATATACAAGAACAGAAATTTGAAATAATTCATCAATTTATCATAGATAGTGGTCTAATGAAAATTGATGAAATAATAATTTAAATGAAACAAGTAAAAAACTTGATTATGATACTAAAAAAATAAACACGTTTTTTGCTGTTTGATCTATTGGAGTAAACGATGTCTTCTCTAGAGAAAATTAAATTTATTTAGATAAGCTGTAAATCAAATGAATTTAATGATTCTTGTGTTATGCTCACTTATGTCGTGATAAATGAAGAGATATTAATTATACCATAATCATATCTTACAATTTCTAGATCACTTTTCTCGGACTAACATGTTGCTATCCCCTGACTTTCTCCTATGATGGCTCGAAGTTGATTCAAAGTCCATTCGAAGTTCATTCATCGATTTTTCATTTTGGGTGAGGATATTTCGAATGTATTACGATTGATATTCAAAACAAGTCTAGGGTTTTTAGTATGTTAGTTCGGTGAAGATGGCTTTAAAGAGTTCTTCTTTTTGATATTCTTCTATTTTATGATCAGGCTCCGTCTATTGTAATGAAGCATAAAAAAGCCTACTACATTTCGTAGCAGGCTTTATAAAAGAATTGCCGTAACTTTGATTGATTATTTAACCATTATTCTTTTTTGATAGTTACTCTCTTTTGATGTAATATTTAAAATATAGACTCCTGGTTTTAGATCTGTAACCATAATTTGGTGTGGTCCAGGAGATAAGTTTATTGTTTTTATTTTATTTCCTAATACATTTATAATATCAATGTTAGATCTATACTCTAGCTGTAAATGTAAAATATCACTAACTGGATTAGGGTATATTTTAATTTCAGATTTCGGTATGATACTATTTTCAGTTGAGACCTTAGTCTTTAAGATTCTAACTGGATAATCTATAACCATACCTTGATATGTAATTGGATCACATGCACTCTTTTGCATATCCCCATAGTAAAGCATAAATCTCATCTTGGTGTCAGTGACAGCACCTTCTGGTACGTATACTGCTGTTCCATATTGTGATGAAGGGCCAACCATTTCTGCTACTCTTTCTGATTCTTCAAAATCATTGTTCCCATTCCAGTCTATCCAGACTCTTACATATGTTTCTTCCCACTCTGGAGTTACTTTTGCGGAAACAACGTTATATCCAGACTGATTAAAAGAAAGAATATGATTCGAATTGATATATCCTTCTTGGTGGACTGTAACAGGTCTATAGTTGATTCCAACTTCAGTGATCTTTAATCCTAAATAAGTCGGATTAACTTCAGGGATACAGTAGTTGCTAACAACAGGTTCTTTCACTGTAATAAAGCTGTCCTTTAAGATGTTCATTTGGTGTCCATTTAATGTTACGATAGCTGAAACATTATAGACCCCTTCTTGATTATATATAACTTTAGGTGGAATTATACCTTGATAGCTATTGGGGCTTCCTCCTTCAAAGGTCCATTGGCAATCTTCGATTTCATGACTTCCTTTTATACTAAATTGTATACTTTCTTCTTTATAGATGACTTTTCTGTCAGATAACAATTCAGCTGTTATGGCTGTTGGTTTGACAACTGTTACTATATTCTCTTTTGTGAATGTTATAGTTTGTCCATCAATTAATACTTCAATTTGTACATGGAAGGTGCCATTATTCTTATATGTAACTGGTGGAGGTGTATTCCCAATATATTGATTAGGATATCCACCATCAAAGGTCCATGTACACTTCTCGATTGATTCAGTTGTATGTAATTGATACTGTACTTTTTCATCTACTTCAATTGTTTGGATACTACTAGTAATATCAATGTCATATATTACTGGAGCTTCTGACTCACCTGCTAATATTGGAGCATTTGGTTTCTCATTATATCCGTATTGGGTGATTTCGAAATGTGTACCTGGTCCTGTCATCTTTCCTTTAAGCCAACCATAATGAGTTGTTCCATTAACATTGAAAACAATGCCTATATATCCTTCGGTATGATACCAATCAGTATATCCTGCATGATAAATATCTAATTGATTAGGGTAGGCTTCAGGGGCCTTCCAGTTTTGATCACTAGATATTATTGATCCTTTTCGTAATTTCATAATGTTACGAGTGCCAATATGTGTAATGCACTCTTTATTATAGGTCTCTAATTTTATATGTCCATCTTCAAAATACCAATTTCCATAGGTCGGTCCTTCATCAAATAATGCGAACCATTTCCACTTGTTTGAAGAGTCAACACTTACAGAGGGTAGTTCACCTGTGATTATTTTATATGGATCAATAAATGTGATATCAAACTTGATTTCATTTCTATATTTTTGCGTACTTGTAAATAGATGATCTTTCAATTGAATTGTGAAGGATGAACTGTTTGAAAGACCATGTGTTTTTGCTCTACTAGAGAAAGCCAAATCAATTTTCCCATCTATTAATCTAAAAGTAGGAGTTAATCCTACAGGTAGCCCTGTGATTGTATAATCGATATTTGCTCTAAGATCTCTATCACTATCTAATTGGTAATGGTTAAGAAATGAAAGTAAACTATGTTGGAGCAAGCTTCCATCGTTTGTATCTTTCTCCTCTTCGAATACTTTACGAGTAACACTGAATGCTGCAATCTGTTGTTGTTCTTGTCCAGCTAGAATACCTTCATTTGGGTTTGTATTAAGAGCATATTCAATTAAATCCATTGCATCAGAACTGCTGTTGACCGAAACTTTCATCCACCCATATATGGGTTCATTCATTTCATTGATTACTTGAAATCCAAGATATGCCGTTTTATTACTCCATTTTTTGTAGTTCGGTGATGTAAAATCATGCTCTTTAGGGTAGTCACCTCCTGGATTCCAGTTTCCTGACTTGTTAATTGGCTGACCGTACTCTATAGGAGAAATGTTTTCACTATTATCTTCGCATAAAATCGATTTCTTATATGTTTCAAGTCTAAGTTTTCCTGCATCATACCAAAAACCATATGCAAATGATGTATTCTTAATGGTGAAATATTTCCAAGTATTTTGACTGTCCACATGATAATTTGTATTCTCATATACGATTTCATACTTATTCCTGAATTGAACAGGAACACCAAAGCTTGTTGGTTTTGAGGAACCTGTAGATAATAATGATCCATCGATATTGACTTTGAGACTTATATTTTGAGCTGCTTCATGTAGATTTGCTTTTCCTCTAAATCTTAGCTCAAAATGAGTATTGTCGACAATCTCTATTTCAGGAGTTAATCCTAAAGGAACGTTATCGAATGATACTTTTGTTGGATCCCAAGATTCTTGAAGAAATTCATAATCTACAATTTTCCCTGTTATCACATTCTCGAATGTACCATCATTCGTTCTACTCTCAATCAGTTTCTTTCCTTGGATATCTATAAGAGCGGTTTCTGGATATAGGGTAGCTTTTAAATTCTCAGCACTCCAAAGATTATTACGTTTGGCTACATTAGAATTCAGTGCTGTATGCATCCTCTCAACTTGTCCTTTGGTAAATGCTACTGGACATTGTGCATAATCCATATAATTCTGTATCATATCGAGAGAACCACAACTACTATGACTTGTGTCACATCCACCATAATATCCTGTACAATTCGGAGTGTCTGTGACTTCATCATCTTCACCACAAGCATCTTTGGCTCCACATTCAAGCCATGGGCTCCATGTATGATATAAGTTTAAGAAGTGCCCAATTTCATGTGTTAAGATACGATGGTATCCTTGTGTTGTTGCTCCAAAAGCCCATGATGAAATAATAATACCATCGAGGTCCGCATAATCATCATTGTCTACTTGATAGGGTAGGTAAGCCCAAGCGGAACCATTGCTTCCATTTGAGCTTCTAACAATCCATATATTTAAATACTTGTCATGTGGCCATGAATTTATTCTTTTCACTTCGGGGTGATCCCAACTTCCATTAATTGTGAGAGGAGACACATCTCTAGTAATACCAGTTGTGTAGTTACCACTAGGGTCAACTTTAGCAAGCCTAAATTCAATATTGGGAACTCCTATTCTCGATTTGAAAGATGGCTCTAGCTGATTTAGATCACTGTTTATACTAGCGTAGTCTTCATTGATAATATCAAGAGCTTCATGTACTTTTTCATCTGTAATATTTTCAACGCCATGATCATGAATAATATGGAATACAATTGGGATGATGTAATTTTGGTCCGTAGCAAAAGAGTGTTTTTTATGCCTCTTAGATCTTTCCAGTGAATTTTCAACCTCTTTAGCCAATTGGGGATTCTGTTTCAAATCCTTCATATAAGATTGGTACTGCTCAGAATTAGAGCATTTGTGTTGGTTCTGTTTTTGGGTAAATCCCAAAAAACTAAACAGCATGGTAAATACCATGGTAAGGGTAAAAACTTTCATATGCTTGTAAAATAAATAATTAGACATTTGAATTTACTAAATGTCATAATCTGTTTTGGTGATCAAAATCACCCACTATTTCACAACAATTTTGATTGTTAATTGTATCGAGATGCCTTAAAAATAGTATTTGATATTAAATATGTCTTAAATAGATGGTTTGTTTTAATATGATTAAAGTCTCGTGTGTTCTTCGGTTTAGTGATTTGTCTATAGAATTGCAAAGGCTAGCAGGTCATCGTCGGAGAGATTATAGTGATTGTGGACAATTATAAGACGACTCAGTAATTTACTCCTAATAAAGGATATCGATTTTAATTGTAATGCTCTCTCGAATAAGCTGATATCTTTCTTGTTTACGTCTCCTTTCTTCTATGTGCAATTTATGTCAATAGTTTATTATTTGAGTTGTATTAATAATTCGTAGAACATTTTATTGTGTATTTGTAAAAAATGGTTAATTTTCAATTGATAAAGTATCTTTATGTGAATAAGTGCGTGTCTGTAAAATAGATAAGTATATCATGTTAATAAATCAATAAAATTAAATATTATGAAAAGAATTATTCTAATTGTTTGTATTCTACTCTCGTTTAAAGGTTTTTCTCAGAAAGAATTATCAAGGAATACATATTTATATGGTTCAATAAAAAATAAATTAGAACATAATGTTTTGATTGTATTGGATAATAAAGATGCGAAATCAGAATATATTATGAAGCAAAGCTTTCGCTCAAAAATGAATAATATTTTTACTCTTAATCAACTCGTTTTTCCTGGAGAGGTCTGTGGAGATAGTCAATATAAGGATCTTTTAAAGGAGAAGGATATTAAAACCGTTCTCAATGTTAGTGTTTATAAAAGAGAATTTGGTTATAAGTATGGTTGGGTTGGTCAAAATGGGAAGTATATGGATGGCTCAAATGGTTCTATCAATAGTGATTCATATGCTAAAGTTAATGCTGGAGAAGAAATAAAGTATTTAGCTTTAAAATTAGATATCTACACCTCTAAAGACGATTTTAAGAAGCCTATTGCAGTTATTGTATCTGATAAATATAGAAGTTCTTCATTAGGCAATGAAGAGTTGTTATATTACCGCTCCATAATACAACAGCTCTCAAAAGGTCTTGCACGACAGTTTCCTTTTAAAAAATAGACGATCTGTCATTTTAGTCAATATAATTAGTGTCAAGCTGGGGTTCATGTGTGATATAGCTAGAGGATAAGAGTCATAACCTAAACAAATTGATACATTATGATCCGATAGATTTTATACCCATAAAAAATTATACAAATGGGCATAAAACTTATCTGACGTAGTTATATGATGATATTTAGGATTTAAAAATGAATCATTGTATCATGAAAGTATATTTAAAATAGCATATATGAGAATATTAGTTTTAACAATTTTATTCGCGATTTGTACTATTGAAGCAAAAGCACAAAGTGAGGTTGTCACTACAGAAGAGCTACTGTTACTTCAAGATGTTTTAGTAATCCAACAGCGAGGGAAAAAACATCGATTAAACGATCTTATTTTTTCAAAAGTGACAACAGCATCTCTTGAAAAGAGTTTAAGCGTTGATGCAATTCAATTTACTTGTTATGACAGTGGTGTAGAGTACAAATCAACGGGAAAGTATGAGATTCCTGAAGGTCGTGAAGATAGATCATTAAGTTTTAAGATAAAGCAAAATCGCAAAAAATATGAATGTTATTTAAGTAAAACAAAATTTGAAAGAATGACCCAGATATTTCGCCAAATTTTATCAATGACAAGTGATGGTATTTATACAACTTATTGTTATAATATTGATGATCATTTTTCAATAAAAGTTGATGATGATCAAAGTAGTGGATTTTTATCCTCTCCTTCATGGGATCTCGAATTAACCATTTCCCAAAATAAACTCAAATCAAAATATCATTTCAATCGTAATCAATTAAATAAATTGGTGATAGCTTTTCAAAAGTTAATATTAGAACTAGAAGATTCAGTAGGAATGTAAAAGTCCATTCTTGCATCGTTTTCTTATGCACATAAACGATATTCCTACCACATTATTATAACGGCTTTTTATTGCTTAGAATGTTTGTCTTTTGTCTAACCCTTAGTGTACCTAAGTTTATAGTTCATATGAAGCAATATAAATCGTTGGAAAATAAAGATATTTAATAATGAAGATAGATTTTAGTTGTAAATATCGTGTCTATCCAAATCTCAAGGTAAATATATGAGAGAATTAAAAGAATGCTGGAGTTTATTATGTAACTGATGTTTCCCATGTAGGCTAACATCTTGATTTACAGCATAAAAAGAAGCATGTTTATTTTGATAATTCATTAATTATCAGTAAATTAATGTTGTTCCAATAACCAAATAAATCATGCTTCAGAATAAAAGTACAAAAGTTTTTTCAGAGACACAGAGTTTTTTCAGTTCAAGTGAAAAAGGAATTAATCGAATTATTAGCCTTTACAAGTTACTCAACTTAAGACAACTGAAATTAGGAAATAAAGAGTTGCCTCAGTCTACTTACTTCAAAGGTGACATACTATTAGGCTTACTACTTTTCCCAATTTTCTCTATCCCTAATATTTATAGCTACAGTAAGCATTATCTATCAGAGATGTTAGAAGCACAAAAGAATACATTCTATCGATTTAAAAATAACAGCCAGATAGATTGGCGTACTATAGTTTCATCATGTAATAATAAACTCTTTGGTCAAATAGCCAAAAACTCTCACTCTGATGACTGTAATCAAGCAGAAAGATGCTTAATTATTGACGATACTGATTTTGAGAAGTCTACCTACAAAACTGAACATGTTAGTAAAATATGGTCGCATGTAACCCATCGTTATATATTTGGTTTTAAAGGATTATTTCTAGGTTTATGGGATGGCAAAAGCTATTTTACATTGGACTTCTCTCTACATAAAGAAAGAGGGAAGAATAAAAAGACTCCATTTGGACTCACTGCCAAACAACGTAAAAAACAGTTCTCAAAGAAACGATCAACAAAGAGTAATGGGTTTAACCGAGAGAAAGAACTCGTTATTGATAAAATAACGATGGCAAAAGAGATGATGGTAAATGCTATTAAACAAGGAATTACAGTAGACTACATACTTATGGACAGTTGGTTCTTCTGTGATTCAATATTAAAAACTGTGATCTCTAATGGTATGCATCTTGTTGCAATGGCTAAGATGTCTAGTGCTAAATATTCTTTCAAAGACAAAGAATATAGCACCAAAGAACTTGCTCTCTTACTTAAACAGCGAAAGAGAGTAAAATGGGTAAAGTCACTTAGTCTATATTGTGCAGAAGTCACAGTGAAATATAAAGGTACAGATGTAAAACTATTCTTTTGCAAGAACAGTAAGCGAGGGAAATGGCATTTATTGGTATCTTCAAATACAAAGCTGAGCATAGAGAAAGCTTATCAGATATATAGTATTAGATGGAGTATTGAGGTCTTTTTTAAGGAATCAAAGAACTATTTTGGTTTAGGAAAATCTCAATCGAGTGATTTTGATGCTCAAATAGCAGATCTATCTGTAGCTATTATTGAGTTTAACGTTTTTAGTTTAGCAAAAAGGTTCGAGGCATATGAGACGCTAGGTGGAATCTTTGCTCATGTAAAAGATCAAGGAATGGAACTTGTAATAGTACAACGAATTTGGGGTTTTATCCTCGAATTGATGAGAACTCTCGCAGAAATCATCGATAGTGATTTTAATGAATTGATAATCAGTGTACTTAAAAATAAACCCGAAAATAATAAATTCTTTAGGCTCATTGAATCAATGGTTTATGAACCTGAATAAAGACATGGGAAACATCAGTTATGTAATCCCTCTAATCATTGGAAGAAAAGGAGTATTGAGATAGACTACTGTGCAGATGGTATTTGTAACTATAAATGGATGTTTGTCATTCCTTTCATCGTATTAATAGCAGTTTGTACATGGGGTATTTATTGTAATTTGAACCATGCAAGAGTTAGCTCATACTTTACAGAAGCCTGTAATCTATCTGGTGATTTAAAATGGCTCGTGTTTCTACTTTACCCAATTGTAATAGCTGTTGTTGAAGAGATAATATATCGCCTGCATTTAAAACTATCAGCTGTTAATATAATCACTTCGATTTTAATATTCTTGTTTGTATTATCGAGCTTCATCTATTTCTCATTTTTGCAAACAGTAGGCGAGAATTTATTTCATTTGTATGTGGTGTATATTGTGATTTTGCTTTCTGCTTTTTTGTTTTGGGAAATCAAAGAAGAACTAGTGGAATTCTGGACATGTAATTACAACCTTATATTTTACTCTTCTGTATTACTCTATGCAATATTGAAATTTCCACTTATTATTGAAGGAGTATCTTTAAAATGGTGGGCATTGACTATAATTCCCGTTCAATTGTTATTAAGTTTATCTTGTAGTCTTATTCGAGTAAAGTATGGGTTTTTACTAAGTTTATTAAGTTCATTGGTCTATAATGTAATGATTTTTGCATTAGTGTATAATACTCCTGTTTTTGCAAAAAACTCAAATAGATATTTGAGATCTGATCAGATTCAAAAGACTGCTGAACTGATGTCCAATCTTCCACATCGTTATGTGACCTTTATGAGTCGTTACCCTGATATGAAAGGCTACAAGATGGACTTAAGCTTCTCTGACAATTCGAAGAAAACAAAGATGTGGAAAAAGGGACGCGTTTATAGTTGTAAGAATGTAAGCTTTGAAAAACTGTTTCGTGACCTGAGTGGTGCATCCAGGACATTAATTGTTTACGATAATCCACAAACTAAATCAATCTATTTCGATATTAAAGTTGTTTTACCTAAGAATAGACCGCAATATAAGATTATTCATGCGACAATAATTCGTCAAATATTAAAAAAGATAGACCAGAAAGCGACATATTATAAAATTAAAGGACCTTCAGAGATATTGTTCATTGAAAATATAGATAAGTTTAATCAAAATGTTGTTTTAGACCCTACAAAAGTAAATGATACCAAGAATTACATGGTGATTAAGAATGCATCATTAGAGAAACTTGCCAACAAAATTGAGATAATCTATGATTTGGACTGTGTAACATTAAATGTCATGAGTAATGTGAATGATTATGTGATCCCTAAGAATAACCTCAATGAGTTGAAATCGTATTTGTCTGATAATTATGGAATCCAATTAAAAACAGAAGAATATGATCGAACATTATTATATGTACATGATCCAATAAAATTCTAGTAATAGTTAAAATCACATAGACTCCATTTCTCTAGTAATTAGGTGGTGGGGCATTTGATTTTCTTCACTCAGTGTGAAACACTGGGTGAAGGAATATGATTGGAAGACAAGATTATTAATAAGGATGTAAATTAAACACTGTTTGTGGAGATCTTCGTTGTAGCTCATCAATTGTTATCGTGACTATTTAGGATCAACTGGTGCTTAATAAGATGAACGAGATCTGCATGGAAATCATTACATCGTAAAGTGATTGTTTATTCAATCGCATTATGGTCCAGTATTTTAAGTACTGATACTTTGTAGTTTCTCCCAATAGGGATAACATGATTTTTGATTCTGATGTTGGCAGCAGTATAGCTTTCTATCTTCGAGATAGATACAATAAAAGAGCGATGTACTCTAATAAAGTTCATTTCAGGTAGCTTCTCCTCAATATTTGAAATTGTATTAGGGGTAACAACCTCTTCTCCATTTTCAAGAAAAATAGAAACATTATTACGAATACTCTCGATATATTCAATTTGATTCAAGGTAATCTTTACCATCCTTTTATCAGATTTAACAAAAATGAATGGATTCTCTGTATCCAGAGAAGGTGCTGTCTCTGGAATATTAAATGAAGAGTTATTTTGCTTGAAAAAGCGATTGACAGCCTTTATAAAACGATCAAAAGGAATTGGTTTAATTAAATAATCTAAAGCTTCAAGATCATAACTCTCTACTGCGTATTCTGAATATGCAGTGGTGAAGATTACCTTGGGGGGATTCGATAAGTTTCGAAGTAGTTGTATTCCTGTAAGTCCAGGCATTTGAATATCTAAAAAGAGAAGGTCGATTTTCGTGCTGTTTAATATGGACAGAGCTTCAATAGCACTGTGGCATTTGTCCACTAGCTCAAGGTTATTGAGTCTATTAATATAAGCCTCGATAACCTCTAAAGCTAATATTTCATCATCTACAATAAGGCATCTCGTTTTTTTCATAATTCGATATTTAAAAATACACTATAGGATAAAGTGTCAGCCTCAATTTTTAGTGTATGTTGTTCTGGATATATTAAAGAGAGCCTTCTCTTTACATTTTGAAGTCCAATACCTCCAACCATGGCATGGATATCTGCACTTTCTTGTGGAATGCTGTTTTCAATCTTTAGTGTGAAACGGTGTTCTTTGACTCCAATTTCGATCGTTATCCATGCTGACTCATCTAATCCTTGGGTACCATGCTTAAAACTATTTTCGATAAAGGGAAGAATAAGCATAGGAGCAATAGAGTTTTGATCAATATTACCCCACATATTAAGACTGATCTCAACACGATTACCATAACGAATCTTCTCCAGATCTAAATAATTTTGTACACTCTGAATCTCTTTCCTTAAATCCACTTTCGTTGCGTTGGTCTCATAAAGCATGTAGCGAAGCAGTTCAGAGAGTTTCAATACCACATCTAATGATTGATTAGATTGTTTTAGTATTAAGGCATATAGACTATTTAGCGTGTTAAATAAGAAATGTGGTTGTACTTGATTCCTAAGAAAAGCGAGCTCTGCCTCTAATTTCTCTTTGGCAAGAACTTGTTCATTGTGTTGCACACTCGCGATATATTCCATTAGTTTGATTGTCATCGGTAGTGCCAATACTGCTCCAAGATTAATGGCCGTTTGTATCAAAACAGAAAAAGTGAAAGTGTCTACTTTCTTCCATTCAGGAAAGAAGTAGTCTACAATGATAAGGTTGTCAGTGATGCGCTGTAGCATTGCAGCAGCTATTACGATAGAAGAGAAATAGAAAAGAAACCTCCATATTCTCCCTTTATAAAGGTATTTCGGGTAGAGAATATACACTACTGTATAGACCAATGCAATCTTCGCAGGTAAATTAATCAACTCGACACTAATTGTTTTAATATAATCAGCATCATATGTTCCCCATGCATAAGCAAAAAATGCCACATATATTATCCAATAGGTCGTATGTTGTACCCATCTATTATTAATCACTTTTGTGATCCACTTATTGTCAAGAGCTATAATCTGCATATGGGTATTTAATAATTAATCGGAATGAATGTATCCATCTTCGTGATATTATTAGAACATTTAATCCACTATAATAGTTTTTGATTAGAGGTGAAGGTATATAGCTAAAGTAAGGGGGTTTGTTTGAAAAAGCAAACCATTGATGTTGAATAGCTCAATTCTTAGGATAAACAACTTAAATGGGGCTAAAAATGGATGTCTTCCTCAATAAAATAGATTGTTGTTGTCGTTGGAAGGGTTAAACCTGTTGTTTATCCTATTTGTTTGGTATTGGAAGTAATGATTGATAGTTTCGAGTGTAATGTCGATGAAAGACATAAAATAGATATGAATAAAATAAAGATATAAACATCAAAAATAATTAATATGAGACGTCTATTATTGGGTTTAGTTGCAATCATGCTAATAAGCACTTCTGCTATTGCATCTAAATATAAAGTGGATCATCTAGAACCTATATCTTGGTGGGTTGGAATGAAAAATCCAAAACTACAGTTACTTATTCATGGAAAGAATATCTCAGAGCTTAAACCTGAAATAGACTATGCTGGAGTAACCATAGAAAGTGTAAGTCTAGTGGAGAATCCTAACTATCTATTTGTCAACTTGCATATTGACAAGAAGACAGTGCCAGGAAGTATAAATATTGAGTTTAAAAAAGGCAAGAAAAGTATTTTGACGTATAATTATAAGCTTAATAAACGTAGAGATGCTTCTGCTGATCGAATGGGTTATTCTTCCAAAGATGTTATGTACTTGATCACACCTGATCGTTTTGCTAACGGTGATTACTCTAATGATAATCAACCAGGAATGATCGAACAAAGTGATCGAACAGACAAAGATGGTCGTCATGGAGGAGACATTCAAGGTATCATCAATAGTCTAGATTATCTAAAGGATATGGGATTTACTGCCGTATGGGTGAACCCTCTTTTAGAAGACAATCAACCTGAGGTTACTTATCACGGTTATGCTATTACTGATTACTATCAAATTGATAAGCGTTATGGAACCAATGAAGATTATGTACGTCTATCTAAGGAAGCGAAGAAAAGAGGCATTGGAGTAATTATGGATGTTGTCCTTAACCACTGTGGTTCTGCACACTGGTGGATGAAAGATATGCCTTCAAAAGATTGGATTAACTTTAATGGTAAATTCACACCATGTTCTCATAAAAGAACCACTGTGGAGGATGCTTATGCTTCTCAAGACGATAAGAAACAATTCTCGGATGGTTGGTTTGTGGAGAGCATGCCTGATCTCAATCAGCGTAATCCTTATATGGCAAATTATTTAACACAGAATGCCATTTGGTGGATTGAATATGCTGATCTAATGGGATTAAGGGTGGATACCTATCCTTACTCTGATAAAACCTTTTTATCTCATTGGTCAAAATCTTTAATGGATGAATATCCAAACCTTAATATTGTAGGTGAGGAGTGGAGTACAAATCCATTGATTGTATCTTATTGGCAGAAAGGAAAAGTAAATAGTGATGGTTATATCTCAAGTATGCCAAGCATGATGGATTTTCCTCTTAACACAGCTATGATAGACGGTTTCAAAGAAGACGAGAGCTGGAATGGCGGTTTTGTCAAGATGTATGAAATGTTAGCCAATGATTTTGTCTATCCTGATGCTAGAAATCTAGTTATATTTCCAGATAATCATGATATGGCTAGAATTTATGATCAACTAGATCGAGATGATGACCTCTTTAAGATGACTATGGCTTACACCTTAACCATGAGAGGTATCCCTCAAATTTTCTATGGTACTGAAATCTTAGCTAAGTCTGAACATGGTGGTGATCATGGTTATCTTAGAATTGATTTTCCTGGAGGATGGAAAGATGATAAAGTGAATGCATTTACAGGAAAAGGGTTGAGCAAAAAAGAGTTAGATGCACAGCAATATATGAAAAAACTTCTTAATTGGAGAAAGAATACACCTGTAATACACGATGGGCAACTTATGCATTATGCACCACAAGATGGTGTCTACGCATATTTTAGATATGATAAAAAACAAAAAGTAATGGTGGTATTCAATAAGAATACAGAAGATGTTTCGTTAAAAACAGCTCGTTTTCATGAAATGTTAGACGGCGTTTCTGATGCGAAAGATGTGATTACAGGTAAAACTCAATCTGTCGGAGAGGAGTTATTAATCCCTGCGAGATCTGTTTTAATTCTTGAAGTGAAATAGAACTACCCTCACTTTGACTTTTATATATGCCCCCTGTAATATGGCTCAGGGGGCATTTTTTATTACATGATCTCTTTATCTACTGACAATAATTAGATATTGCCTTCTCAATCTTAGTTTTAATATTCTCTTTAAGAGAGATGGGTGACAAGACTGTGATGCTATGACTTTGTGAGAGGAGCAAAGCCTCTAGTTCAAAATTCAAATATAGCTCTAATGATATGGTCACTCCCAAATCACCCTTCTCAACGATTTTCTGAGAACCATGTAATGGTTTGTTCTTGATATACGGCCACTGTGATCTATCAATAAAAAGAACCACCTTCTCTGGTTCACTATTTCTTGGAATAGAAACCCCAATCGTATCCTCAAATAGTTCATGATAATCATGGCTAGAAGGGGTATAGGGAGTATCATTCTCTTTTATCTCATGAATTCTATCTAAGGCATAGTTCGTGAAATCAGGCTGTTTGTCTATGTTTCCAAAAACGAACCATCTATTGTTATACTGTTTGAGGTAGTGTGGATGAAACAGACTAACTTGAGGCGTATCCATTGTGAAACCCTGATAGCTAATTTCCACTGGTCGCTCTTCTCTGATGGCATGATATAGAGGAGAGATATGTTCTAATCCTTTTAGGTATGGGTTGCTCTCAAAGTCAATCACTGTTTTTAGATCTGTAGGAAGATCATAGTTCGATTGTAATCTCTCTAAAATATCTTCCACCCAATCGAGTTGAGGCATTCCTTTAAATTGGGTTAAGGTAGTCAATGCCTCTTTGAGAAGGAGTGCTTCTTTCTCACTAAGTGGTGTGTTCTGTATCGAATAATTTAAATCTTCATATCTGTAATATGTTCTTTTACCCTCTTTCAGTTTTAATAGACTGATGTCCCAAGGACCCTCTTCCTGCATGAATTTAATGTCATTAAAAAACTGTCGCTCTTTAATTCCTTCTTTATTGCCTGTAGCGTTATATATTGCCTCTTGACATGCATCTAGAAGATCTTGTTTGAAGAATTTCTTTGATCCATTGCGAAAACATTTATCTAATGCGTAATAACGGATCAATGCTTGTTTGTTGATGGACATAGTTTAATTGTGTTTGATAATATTGACTTCTAATATAGATATGCAATACAAATATAATAGAAATTGTTATATGTTAACATGTCTGTTATATCGATATGTGTCCTATTGGTTCGACTTTATATATGTTAAAGCAAATTGCTGTGATTTATTATATTTGTATTATATCACTCTTATGTTGTATGAAATCTAGTTTCTAAATATAAGATCATGTGAATTATTGAGTCGTATTTGAATAAATATCTCTTTCCTTTTTGTAAACGTTCGGTTAAGACCATCTTGTAACCTGATTTTATAGTCTATATTTTTGATTTCGAATCAAAACAATAAGAAATGACTAAGAAGGAAAGAATGTTTCAGTTGGTGTTTCAGCAAGAGGAAAGTGGTATTACTATTGCTGATTTTTGCAAACAACATGCAGTAAAGATGTCTGTATTTAATTATTGGAAATCGAAACAGAAGAAGGAATTGGATAGCCATGTAGATAAAGGTTTCTTTGTATCGATAGACAATCCAGATCCACGAATAGATACGGATATTGTCATCACTTACCCTAATGGGGTGACCATTAATATTCCTTCGACTAGTGCCGCCATCTCAACTATCCAATCTTTAATTCAATTGCAAAGCTAATGTTTACATTATCATCTAATGATCGTTTTCGTCTCTATTCAGAACCTACAGATATGAGAAAGAGTTTTAACGGATTGTCAGGATTGGTTCTGAATAAAATGAAACAAAATGTAGTTTCTGGTGATGTCTTTATTTTCATCAACAAGAGTCGCAATATGATGAAACTATTGAGATGGGAAAAAGGTGGTTTTGTCCTTTTTATTAAAAGACTTGAACAGGGTACTTTTAAGATTCCAACAATTGATAGTGATATGGACAAGAGTATCGAATGGACTGATCTTGTTCTTATGGTAGAAGGGGTTGTAATTAAACAATATAAGATGCAAAAACGTTATGTTATGTAGATAAAAATGTGTATATTTATACTATGAATCAGAGCGATAACATAGATAACTTAAGTATAAATGACCTGTTGAAAAAACTCCAACAGGTCACGAAAGCCTATGCATCTATTGACTCTGAAAATGTAAGTCTCAAACAAGAGATTGAGGAACTGAAGGCTCATATTGCTTATCTTAATAGACGTATCTTCGGAATGACTACAGAGCCTTTTATTGATCCAAATCAATTAGAGTTAGATCTTCCTATAGAAGAAAATAGTTCCGACAACTCTGATCCTGTAGTAGAAGAGGAAGTGGTTGTAGAGGTGAAGAAAAAGAAACGTGCCAAAAGAAAGCATATCCCAAAACATCTTCCACGTCAAGAGGAAGTTATTGAACCTGATGAGATCCCTGATGGGGCGATACGTATAGGAGAAGAGGTGTCGGAGAGAATTGAATTTGAACCAGGAAAATTATACGTGCGTAGAATCGTACGACCAAAGTATAGCTTACCTAAGGAGTCGGGGGTAATTGTTGCAGAACTTCCTTCGGATATTATTCCAAGGTGTATGGCTGGAACCTCTTTGATAAGTCAATTTATTGTAGGAAAATATTTTGACCATATTCCTCTATATCGAGCCCAAGGAATATTTAAAAGATCGGGAATTGAATTCCCTAAATCCACCATTAATGGATGGATGAGTAAAGCAGCAGAGCTATTAACTCCATTATATGAGCATGTAAAGCATAAGGTTGTCTCATCCGATTATATTCAAGCGGATGAAACAACCATTAAAGTGCTTACCGATAAAAAACCAGGGGCTACGCATTTAGGATACTTCTGGGTCTATTATGCTCCACACCTAAAATGTTGTCTGTTTGACTACAACAAATCAAGAAACTCAGATGTCCCTGACGCGATACTAAAAGACTTCAAGGGGGTGTTACAGACGGATGGATATCAAGGCTACAATAAGCTGTCAAGAGATAAGCCGATTATAAGGCTAGCATGTATGGCCCATGCACGACGGAAGTTCTTCGATGCACAAAAAAACGATAAAGAACGGTCCGAATATGCATTAATAAGAATCCAAAAACTTTACCAAATAGAACGAGAATGTGTCGAGAATAACCTGTCACACGAAGAGATATTTCAACTTCGTCAAGAAAAAGCTGTGCCTATATTGACCGATATAGGTAAATGGCTAGAAACGCAGGCATCTCAAGTGTTACCCCAAAGTCTTATTGGAAAAGCTGTTCATTACACATGGAATCTATGGAATAGTTTAAGTAGATATGTGGAGCATGGTAGTTACATTATTGACAATAATTTTGTAGAGAATAAGATTAGACCTGTAGCTATTGGACGAAAAAACTATCTGTTTGCAGGATCTGAAGATGGAGCACAAAGATCTGCACTGTTTTATACTCTATCTGCTATGTGCAAAGTGGCAGAAGTAGATCCACATGCTTGGTTCACTGATGTTCTTAATCGGATAATAGATACAAAGCCTTCTCAATATGATGATCTTCTTCCTGAACAATGGAAGAAGAAAATAGTACAATAAAAATCACACTACACAATACGGGTATAGCCGAACGCTTACTCCTTTTTGGTTACACTTACATCCTCTTCGACTAGATAGAATGAAATTTCACCTATGTAGATGTAACATGTCTAATTCATGATGAAAGTATCATAAGATGTTCTTTCTTAGATGGATAAAGTAACCTTTTTAAAATCACAGTTTTCAAACTATTAACCGAAATACTCGTAATAATCATGGATCAAATGAAAATAAAACGCGTTTTATTAGGAGCCACACTTCTAGCAATCATGTGTCAACTATTCTTCTCCTGTTTTCGACCAACGGATAGGCCACAGGTGTTAGGGTTGCAAACAAGAATTGATACAACCAAACCACAACCAGTGTTTCTGGATAGCAATGGTGTGACAATAAAAGCGCATGAGTGGGCAAAAGTGGGAGATGAAGGCATCATAGATGGAAAACGATACAAGGTGGTGGATGAGAAATATCTGCGGAAGTTTATTGGGCATGCAAATTTGTCAAAACTCGTTACATCTAAAGTAACCAATATGTCGAAACTATTCTCTTTTTCCAAGGAGATCAAATATAGTATTGCTCATTGGGATGTTTCCAATGTAACGGATATGAGCCAAATGTTCTATAACACCGGAGGTTTCAATCAGGACATCAGTAAGTGGGATGTATCTAATGTAAAAGATATGTCATTTATGTTCTGCTCTGCATACTTTTTTAATCAAGATATCGGAGCTTGGGATGTCTCTCATGTAGAAACTATGTCTTCTATGTTTTATGGCGCTTATGCCTTTAATCAAAGCCTGGGTAGTTGGAATGTCTCTCAAGTCAAAAATATGTCAGACATGTTTAATGGTACAGAATTATTTAATCAGCCAATAAACGATTGGAATGTCTCTAACGTAGAGGATATGAATCATATGTTTCAAGGGGCAAGGACTTTTAATCAACCGCTCGATAAATGGAATGTATCTCATGTTCAAGATATGATGTATATGTTTGATAATGCTCAAAGTTTCAATCAGCCCTTAGGGCAATGGGATGTCTCTAATGTAGAAAGTATAACCTGTATGTTTATGAGAGCAATGAAATTTAATCAACCTTTAGAAAATTGGCATTTCCCAAAAGTAACAAGATTAGACGGCATGTTCTCTAGAGCGAAATCATTTAATCAGCCTTTAAAAAAATGGAATGTCTCAAATGTCATAAAAATGCCTTACATGTTTTGGAGGGCAATCTCTTTCGACCAAGATCTAAGTAGTTGGAATATTCATAATGTAGAAGATATGTCACATATGTTTGAAGGTGCAAGATCATACGAACCAAATAGGAGTCATTGGAACCTCAATTCGAATGTGGATACTACAAGTATGTTTAAAGAAATAAAACCAATAATCGTTGGGAAACAGTAATTAATATAACGATGGGTGAGAAGTTAATTAATGGTTATTCTTTCCTCTAATCTGAAGTGTCTATATTCCGATGAACCGAAGGAGCATCTTATACAAAGTATAGTAACCATCGAGGATAAATAAGCAGTAAAGATTAGTACTACTTGTCTACTGGTGTTTATTTGAAAGGTGAAATGTAAACTTTACAATAGATCATTGAAGGGTAGAATAGTTATCCTTCGACTAAAAGTGTTAAAACAAAAATAGAGCTATCTAGATTTACGTCTCAAGATAGCTCTATCTAAAATCAGTGTAATAGTAACTTAGTTCTGTTATTTAAGAATAAGACCTTTCCATGGATCTACAGGCTTAAAGTCTCCTATGTAATCACCACCCTGTTGGCTGCGATGACATGATGCATCCCACGCTTTAAGATAAGTGTTCATCTTTTCAACTTCCTTGGGATGTTGATTGTATATATTTGTTGTTTCAAAACGATCTTTTCTTAGATCGTATACCTCCTTTATCTCCCCGTCTGCAGTCAAGAATTTTAATCCTTTATAGATAACTGCGCCTTTTTGTGTAAACATAAATGGAAGAGGAGAAGGTCTCTCTGTAGAGGTTCCTTTTAGCATGGAAATTAAAGAGATCCCATCTAGAGGACGTGTCTCTCCTTCTGCTAATTTTAATTTCAATTTCAATCCATTAACTAGGGTCGGAAGGTAGTCTAAGGTAGAGGAGATATAACCTGTTCTTTCTCCAGCTTTAGCAACTCCTGGCCATACAACGAAGGCTGGAACGCCTACACCACCACAATAGAGACTACGTTTACGCCCTCTTAGACCTCCTGTTTGTCCAGGGAATTTAGAGGTGATTTTTCTTCCTTCTGGTCCATTATCACTACAGAAGAAAATAATGGTGTTATCTAATTGACCATTTTTCTTTAAGTGGTCCACCAATCGTCCTACTTGATCATCTAATGCCGTAACACATCCATAATAGTTCTGTTCTCCTTCAGAATATTGGGCATATTTCTTCTTGTATTCAGGCCCTGCCATAGCTGGGTCGTGTGGTGCATGAAACCAAATAACACTCAAGAATGGTTTCTTATCTTTCTTAGCTTTATCTACAAATGGTAGCACACGATCCATAATAATACGTGAATCATCTCCCTGAAGATTCTCTGTCTCCAATACACCATTATGATAGTATTCATTTAAGTGATATCGTTCTTTATGCTCTGTTGGATTCCATGTCGAAACTGCAGATTCCGTGACAAAAGCATCATCATACCCTTGTTCCCATGGCGGATTAAAATTAAGTGTTGGTTTTCGTTTCTGCCCTTTTGAAGAGACCCCTTTTACAATGGTACCTAAATGCCACTTTCCAAAGTGTCCTGTTGTATAACCATTGTCCTTAAGAATATCAACAATCGTTAGTTCTTCTTTCGGAAGGTGTCCTGCATTTGCATGAAAGATACCATATCTAGCATAGTGTCTTCCTGTCAAACAAGTTCCACGTGTGGGAGAGCAGACTGGTCCACCTGCATAGAAATTGGTAAAAGTCACCCCCTTTTGGGAAAGAGCATCTAAGTTTGGAGTTTCGATAATCTTATTCCCATTAAAGCCAACATCACCATACCCAAGATCATCAGCCATGATCAAGATAACATTAGGGGAAGACTTCTTATTGGAAGAAGTGGTCGGTTTCAACGTCGAACAAGAGGATGCTAACAGGCATGATGCACCCAACATGGTGAGTAGTTGTTTCATTTAGATTTATGATTTAATTATGTGTTCGAGAAATTAATGTTTTTAATATGGAAGAGTTTGTTAAATTGTTTGAATGCATGCGTTCAAACAATTTAACAATCCAATAACATGAGTAAAGGTCTTTATCTCTTATTCAGCTCTAAATATAGTTAAAAAAAGTATATGTAAAGACTCCTTAGGTTCTAAAATTACATGGTGATATAAGAATTGGCTGTTTTATGTTAATAGTGTTTTGTGATTAATTGTATTGATATATAGTCTCTTTTGTGGATGGTTGAATCTTTTATGTACAATTAGTTTGTTTATATGAGAATATTCTCACTATATTTGTATTGAGAATATTCTCAATACAATATCTCAATATTCGTACTAATGCCAAGACAAAGACGATTAAGAAAAGTGGTTTCTCCTCCTAAATTCAAAGGTTATAAGCCTTATGGAGCAAGAGAACAAAAATCGCCACAAGAGGAGGAGCTGTTATACGAAGAGTATGAAGCTCTCAAACTTGCTGATTATGACTTGATGAATCACGCCGAGGCTGCCACATTGATGGGAGTTAGTCGTGCGACCTTTGCCCGTATATACGAGAGTGCAAGACGTAAACTTGCTCGTGCCTTTGTTGAGACAAAAGAGATTCGAATGGCATATGGTAATGCAGAGATGGATCAAGATTGGTATATCTGTAATAATTGTTACGCCCGATTCACTATTCCAGAACAAGTGCCGAATGATCGTTGTCCTCTATGCAATGCAGAAAATATAGTATCCGTAAAATCATAAAATATTCATAAAATGAAAATAGTAATAACATCGATGTCGGATAGTTTAACTTCGACTTTTGACCGACGATTTGGAAGAGCAGCATGGTTCTGTATCCTTGATACAGAAGATGAAGCAATTCGATTTATTCCTAACGAACATGTAAATGCATCAAATGGTGCTGGGTTAAAAGCAGCGGAAACCATGGGTGAGCTAAAAGTAACCAAGGTTATATCAGGTGATTTTGGACCCAAAGCCAAGCAGTTATTAGACAAGTTTGGAATTCAAATGGTGATGATGGATGAAGCTGATATTCTTATTGAAGAGATCATCGAAAGATTGAATCACAATTAAATAAGAAGTTCCAATATCGACTCGATTGATCTTTTGATACCCATTGCATTTTTATATAAGTTATGATTTAATTGATATAAGAAGGAGAGGATCATCTTTTGTACTCAAAGAGCATTGATTATCCTATAGAAAAATGCTATCACGTCCTTCTTGCACCGCGATAGAGTACCAATGCATATATTAAGTTGAATTTCGTTCTTCAAACCCACCTCCTTTCTTATTGTGTTAGATAAAATATAATTTGAAAGGAGGTATTTCAAACTCCCATAAATTACAACATGATGAAAAAAAAGATTGCATTACCAACAAACCATGACGGACAATTAGAACAACATTTTGGGCATACCTCATATTTTACTTTCTATGAAGTGGAAGGTAAGAAGGTCATCAATAAGATACAACTTCTTGCCCCTCCTCATAAACCAGGATTACTTCCCGAATGGATGGCCTCACATAAAGTCACAGATGTTGTCACATCTGGAATGGGAAACAAAGCATTGGCTCTATTCCGTGAAAAGAATATAGCAGTTTATACCGGTGTAACAAAAGGCAATGCAGATCATATTGTAGATCAATTTGTTGAACACGAACTGATAGTGGGGGTAAATGGATGTACCCATGACGCCGATCATACATGTAACCATTAGTCTATAACATGCTGGAGATCAGTTGTAATACATTTTCTCTGTTTAGCAGTTGCATTTCACGGATAAGGCGAGTTCAAACAACTTACTTCATGATTTAGTAGGTATTAATATTAATGAAAATATGCCTCCTTTAAAAATAATGGAAAAATCGTGTCAGAAATGTCATATACGATCAGTGGAGAAGTTAATTCAAAAGTTCTCTTTAGAACCAGCTCGAGCAGCTCGATTAAGACAACAAGCGAAAGCATACCTCGATATTACTACAGATATACCGAACCCAATAAGGGCACAATATATCCATCGTTTATCTCGCGAGATATTGCAGAATAGAGATCCATTCGATCATGTAAAAAGATCTGCAAATGAACTTTTAATGGCCCAATACGATCATTGGTTCAATTATATCCGTCAGTCTGAAGAACCTCTGTTTACAGCCTCAAAACTTGCCATTATTGGCAATATCATTGACTATGGTGCCCACCGTGCACAAGATGATATTATCGCACTGATAGAGCCTTTTTTGAGTAGAAAAGTGGTTACCAATCAAATTGACTCTTTTGTCAAGTCGATAGATAGAGCAAAAGATATTCTATACCTCGGAGATAATGCTGGCGAGATATTCTTCGATAAGTTATTGATTGAATTGATTGGTCCCGAGAAAGTGACCTATGTGACTCGAGGGGAACCAGTAATTAATGATGTGACAAAAGAAGATGCGGAGACTATTGGTATAACTTCATTGTGTAAAACACTTGACAACGGATCGGATGCCCCATCTACTGTACTATCAGATTGTAGTGATGCTTTTTTAGAACACTATTATGCTTCGGATATGATCATCTCCAAAGGGCAAGGAAACTTTGAGGGATTAATGAATGAGAAACATACCAACACCTTCTTTTTATTGATTGCGAAATGCATTCCAATAGCAGATATGTTAAATGTACATGTCGATGATATGGTGCTGAAAAAATATGAAAAACATGAGTTCGTTTAAAATAGCTATCGCAAGTGGTAAAGGGGGAGTAGGTAAAACAACACTATCCGTACTACTATATCATCAGCTTCAAAAAGCGATGAATGAAACAATATCTTTGGTTGATTGTGATGTGGAAGAGCCAAATAGTCGAATATTTTTCCCATCAAGTACACAAACCAAACAAGAGGTTGCAATCCAAGAGATCCCAGCAATAGACACCGAGAGGTGTACCTTTTGTCGTAAATGTGTGGATGTGTGTGAGTTCAATGCCATCATGATGGTTGGAGCATTAAAGCACGCAGAAGTCAATGAAAGCTTATGCCACTCATGTGGCGCATGTGAATATGTATGCGACCAACATGCATTGGGTACTAAGCGTGTGGCTATTGGCCTAATGACCCAACACCAAACTCCTTTAGGTTCTCTTTACGAAGGTCGGCTAGAGGTGGGATCTGTAATGCAAACCCGACTTATAGGTATGCTTAAAGAGTGGGGACCATCAGGTCATATTGCCATCTACGATGCTCCTCCAGGAACGAGTTGCTCCGTGGTCGAGACCTTAGACGAAATGGATTATGTCGTTCTAGTAGCCGAAGAGACCTCTTTTGGGCTTCATGATCTCAAATTAATCATTCGTTTGGTGAAAGCACTGCAAATACCTTTTGGTGTTGTGATCAATAAAGCTGGATTAGGATCGACACCTTTGAAAACATACCTGCAACAACAGCAGGTGGAACTTCTAGGTGAGATCCCACATAGTATCCCATTTGCCAAAGCTTCGGCAAAAGCGGATATTTTTGACTCAATGCCTTCAGTCATACAAGGTGCCATTGAGACGGTGGCACAAAAAATAAAACATAAAAGGGTAGAAGTATGAGAGAGATTACGGTATTAAGTGGAAAGGGTGGTGCTGGAAAAACTTCAATCACAGCGGCACTAGCATCTCTTTGTTCAAAAGCAGTATTTTGTGATAACGACGTAGACGCATCAGACCTTCATCTGATCTTTTCTCCTCAAAAACAACAATGCCACCCTTTTGAATATGGGTGGGAGATGACCATAGACCCTCAAAAATGCAATGGATGCCAACTATGCGAATCATTGTGTCGTTTTCATGCAATACAGATGAACAAAGATGGCAAAGCCGAAATGAAACCATTTCAATGTGAAGGTTGTCGTCTATGCGAGAGGAGTTGTCCTCAAAATGCGATCACATCACAAATAAATAAAAATAACCATTGGTTCATCTCCTCCTCTCGGTTCGGAGCATTAGTTCACGCAGAGATGGGTGTGGGAGAAGAGAATTCGGGGAAACTTGTCTCCTTAATACGAAAAGAGAGTCGTGACCTTGCCAAGCAGTTGAATATAGAGTATGTGATCAATGATGGACCTCCAGGTATCGGGTGTTCTACTATTGCTTCGATAACAGGAACCCATGCTGTGTTGGTGGTAATAGAAACATCTGAATCGGGATGGCACGATGCCATTCGTGTGTTAGATCTTGCAAAGAAATGGGATGTCCCAACCTATGCGGTGATCAACAAATACGACTTAAACGAATCTCTTTCCGATAAAATTAAGATCTACCTGAAAGAGAAAAAGATCCCTCTTCTCGCTTCAATTCCTTGGTCTAGAGAGTTTGTTGAGGCGATAGAGCAGCAGCAGAATATAATCGAATACAGCCAAAACGAGGAGCTAAAAGCATCATTACACCATGTGTGGGATGCCATTAAATAACTACTTATGTCAATAACAAATATAAAGAACATCCTATTGGTCTCCTCTGGTAAAGGAGGTGTTGGGAAATCAATGGTAGCGGTAAATACCGCCTATGCATTATCCCAAAATGGATATAAAACAGGAATATTAGATGCCGACTTCTATGGGCCTAGTGTCCCTTTAGCCATGGGAATTAGGGACCAACGCCTTACTTCCAAGAAAGAAGGCGGTAAAGAGCTATTCTATCCTATCATCAAACATGGAATAAAAGTTAACTCATTGGGTTTTATGATGAACCCTGAAGACCCTGTAATATGGCGAGGTCCTTTGGCATCTTCCGCTTTGAACCAACTACTACATGATACGATATGGGAAGAGCTTGACTTTCTCGTACTAGATATGCCTCCTGGAACGGGAGATATCGCAATCTCTATTGTTCAGCAACTACCAAATGCAAATGCTATCGTGGTGACCACACCACAAGAGATGGCAGTGGCCGATGCGCGTAAAGCAGCCAATATGTTCCTTTCGCAAGGGATGGATATCAAAGTCCTTGGCGTCGTAGAAAACATGTCGTGGTTCACACCCCAAGAACATCCAGAAGAGAAATACTTCTTGTTCGGTAAAGGAGGAGGTGCACAACTAGCACACGAAATCTCTACGTCACTATTAGCACAAATACCGTTGGTGGCGGAAGTCGGAACATGTGCAGATCAAGGAAAACCCATCTACGCAACAGATCAAAAGCCTATTTTGGATGCTTTTGATCAACTTATTGAAAAGATCTTAGATGAAACGCTAGTAACTGTTGCATGATCATATTCATAGGCTTATAAATCAAGATATTGCCACGAATATGTGAAGCTTGATGTGCAATGGAAATAGAACCACTAAGGCACAAAGACACGAAGTTTCATGTGCAATGGAATAAAAGTCACGGATTCTCACGGATCTTATACATTTTGAATGTCTATGTTGCAACTTTCCCTGAAAGGGAAACCGAACCTAGCCCAATGGTGAAAACCATAGTTCGACCGCAAGGTCAAAGTATTGGTTGCAGCCTTGGGGTACCAATTAAACAACAACAAAAGGGCTGAAAGTCTGAACCCATTCCGACCAGTATAAACGTTGGGCTGTGGCATCCCTCTCGTGCCAATAAATTGGCACAAACTATGATGTATTGGATAACAAGGTTCTTGAAGGTATTTCAAATGTCTATGTTGCAACTTTCCCTGAAAGGGAAACCGAATCTAGCCCAACGGTGAAAACCATATTTTGACCGCAAGGTCAAAGTATCGGTTGGAGCCTTGGGGTACCAAGTAAAAAACAACAAAAGGGCTGAAAGTCTGACCCCTAATTGCTTTAATTAGACATAAATACCTAAACCAACTTATGTCTAATGATATAAACGTAATGGATTTTCTTCATATTATGGGATTTGCTATACTCGATAAAATCTGACTCAAATCCGTTTGACACCATCTGTGAAATATACAGATGGTGTTTTTGATTGTGCCCTTAATTTAGATTCATATGTACTTAAAGTATTGTCTTTCTTTGTTAATTAATGTGTAGTTTTACATAACTCATAATTCATCTATCTAAGAAGTCATCCTCTATCTAAAAAAACAGATAGATATCTCTTTATATGCGATGTTTAAGAAACAGCTTAGATCGTGGATTATAAACTGAACTAATAAAACAAAATGTATGAGTACACCACCCAAATTACAAGATCAAATCGTTGCAATTAAAGTATTAAACGGTTGTGATCCTTCTCTAAAGAAAAATTTAAAGGAAGGGGAATATTACTATCTCAATAAGGTCGTTGATCTAAAAACAATGAAGATTATTTCGGATTTGCCTAGATTGTATGACTATAGCCAACCAGATGGTAGAGAGATAACGATAAATATCAGTGCTATTGTTGGAGGAAATGGATCTGGTAAGAGTACAATTGTCGAACTTGTTATTGCATTTCTCTATTCGATATCGGTTCAAAAAGACATATTAGATGGAGATCAATCTTTTAAAGACTTTCATCTTGAAGTTATATATGTGAAGGATAATAAGCTTATTAAGCTCGTTGGTAAAGGTTTTAATGTATCAAGATACGAATGTGATCTAGACGAAACTGAACTTAGCTTTAAGAAAGTTAAGGGATATGTTAAAATCGATGATTTTCCCTACCATGTGGTTACAAATTATTCTTTATATGGGCTAAATTCATCGGAAATAGGCGAATGGATTGATAAAATGTTTCATAAAAACGATGGCTATCAGGTGCCTTGTGTTTTGACTCCACATCGAGAAGATGGTAATATTGATGTAAACAAAGAGAGTGAACTAACAAAGGATCGTATGTTGTTAAATGGACTTTCATTAGGGACAGATAAGTCGAACTTTCAAATTGTTTCTGATAAAGTTGTCAAGAATATCAGATATACAGTTAATGATAAGAAATTCACTAGCTATGGGGATTATAAGAATAACTACCCTGTATTTAAAGTAATGATGTTTGAGCAGCTAGAGGGTGTCGGTGATTATTATGATACTGAGGATGTTATTGGAGGTGCTTTATTAGAATTGCTAGGTTTAGACAAAGGTCTTTTAGATGGGCATTCTTTAGGTAATGCCCTAAATAAAATTAAATCCTATATCTTTCAGAAAGTAATAAAGATATGTGCAACATATAAGCAATATGGATCTTTTGTCTGTTGTTATAGGCAAATAAAAAGAGATCAAGATGAAGATATATCTGTAGTAATGAGTAAACATCTTATTCAGTATGAATTAAATTATGATGAAAGAAAATTAGGTGATTTCCATTATTTATGTGACGTTGATGTTGCAAAACTAGGAGAAGCTTTAAAATCTGACCATAGCCATATAACGACCAAATTACATCGTGCAATCAATTTTGTTAAATATCATGATAAAGACTATTATCGAGATATCAATGAAATAGCCTCTTCCATTGATCAATATGGTGATTTTATAAGTCCTGTCTATTCTTTTCCTATTGAGAAATTTCGAAAAAACTTTAAATTATTAATTGAAGACAAGGGTGTAGATATTACAGAAGAAAGCTACAGTGAGTTCTTCTATCCATCTTTCCTTGATGTCGATTTTGAACTTGTCGATAAAGAACCCAAAGAGGAAGAGAATAAAAACCTCAAAGAGAAAAAGAATAAAGATCTCAAAAAGGAAAAGAATAAAAGTCCTTTTTGGTTTAATACCCTAAGCTCAGGGGAGAAGCAAAAAATATACTCTATAAACAATCTGCTATATCATGCACGAAATATCGATTCTGTATCTAGAACAGAGAAAGGTGAGGAGGAGATATTAAAAACCTATGACTCTGTTACATTTATCCTCGATGAGATTGAGCTGTACTTCCATCCAGAAATGCAAAGAACCTATATTGATGATCTAATTAAAACATTAAGTGGTCATAACTTTAAGAATATAAAGAATTTCAATATTACATTTATTACTCACTCACCATATATCTTATCAGATATTCCGTCTCAATTTATACTGAAATTGAAAAATGGAATAATTCAAGATGATGTAATTAATTCAAGTAATTCTTTTGCAGGGAATATTCATAATATGTTAGCTCAAGATTTTTTTATGAGTGATAGCATAGGGGAATTTGCTAGAAATAAAATAGATGAAATTGTGGAGTTCTACTATAAGGTGAAGAGAGATAAGCAAGATAAAAAAGATTTAGATGAATTAAAACAGGATTATAAAACTAAAAGAACTGACTTCGTACAGACTGTAGGTTTGATCGGAGAGCGTGCCGTTAAGAATATACTTAAATCACAGATTAATTCATTGGAGAGAATACTGTATGCAGATGACCCTGCAGCTGAAATAGAGTTACTAAAAGAAAGAATAGATCAACTAAACAAAAAGCCTAATGCTTAAAATACCATATCCCATTGAGGAGGACGATAAAATAAAGATGGAAGTTGATTATCTCAACGCCTTAAGTAATAAAGCTAAATACGACGAAATTAAGAAAAAGTTAAGTGATCTAGAAGAAAAAATTTCTTCAGATTCACTTGTTAAAAGAATAGATGCTAATTGTATTCAAAAATATCTTAGTAAGATATTCATTATTAGTATTTCTAAGATGCTACTAATAAAAGATACTCTTGAAAAATATCCTTCATATTTAGAGGAATTGAACCAAATATTTAAAAAAGAAACGAATTCGGAGAAGATCGATTATCATTATACTACCTTTCAACCAGATATTCGTGATTTTTTTCAAAACGTAACTAATTTAGGAGTTAAATTGGAATCATGTTTTTACTGCAATATTAGTCACATTAATCCTTTTGCTTTGCCTATTCAAAAATATAAAGATGTTATAGATTTCTTAAATAAGGCATCAAAAAAAGAATTAAAACAAATCAATGATATCGGAAAGGCAAGAGCTGAAAGTATTTTTGAGAAAGATTTTAAGGAACAGGAAGAATTGATTGGTATTAATAAAATTAATAATAAAGATCTGGAAATTATCATTAAAGATATTGAGCAGAAATTAAATGATACTCAAGAAGAATACTCTCAGTATTTCACATTAGATCATTTTATGCCAAAGGCAAAATATCCTTGTTTTTCATTGTCGTTATATAATTTTGTTCCTTCCTGCCATACCTGTAACTGTACATTGAAAGTTGATAAGTTTGATAAAGTAATTGAAGATAATATATCAAGTATTTCACCATCATCTGAAGATTTTACTTTAGATCGAGATTTTAGATTTCACCTCTTATATCCTTCAGAAAAAAAACAAAAGGAATTCATATTAAGTAATGAAATACTGAGTAATACTAAAGCTGTTGAGGCCGTATTTGACTTGTTTGCTTTGGAAGGACGTTATAAGCATTTCGAAGAAGAGGCCAATGAAATGGTTGATAAATCAATGAAATATAGTGACTCCAACCTCGATCAGATATCACGTTTGTTAAAGGTCTCTACAAACGAATTAGAGAAAGATATATACGGGGCAGATCTATATGATGAGAAATGCCAAAAGCCGCTATCAAAACTTCGTAAAGATATCGCAAAACAAATTGATATTATTTAAAAGTCATGTTGTGTTAAGATGGTTTACTACCGCTTAGATAAAATTTAGGTAGGAGAGAACTCCTACCTAAATTTTATCTACTCTTTTGAAATACGAACAAGCTCATCTAACTCTTGGTTGGTTAACTCACCAATCCATTTCTCTCCTTGTGTCACCGTTAAGTCTGCTAGGGCTTTCTTACTTTGAATCATCTTATCTATCTTCTCTTCGAAGGTGTCTTTGGTAATCATACGATGTACCATCACATTCTTCTTCTGCCCAATACGGAAGGCCCTATCTGTCGCTTGTGCTTCCACTGCTGGGTTCCACCAGAGGTCATAATGAACCACATGATTCGCAGCCGTAAGGTTAAGTCCAGTACCACCTGCTTTGATAGATAAGATAAAGATCTTAACATGCGGCTTATTCTGAAAATCTTCGACCATCTGGTCTCTACTCTTTCGTGGCGTACCCCCATGCAAGAATAGAGGTGTTTGGCGCAACTCTTGTTCAATCATCTGAGTCAAAAGATCTCCCATCTCTTTATATTGCGTAAAGATCAGCACCTTCTCATTGCTCTCCATGATCGATGTAAGCAGAGAGATAAGGTGTGCTGCTTTACCTGAAAGAGCAATATTACTATCCCCCTTCTTTAAAAATTGAGATGGATGGTTACATATCTGCTTTAACGCCGTCATCATCTTTAAGATCAAACCAGCTCTCTTAAACGCGGAGTCCGTATCATCTCTCGAATCTTTTGCCTCCTTGATAACCCCTTCATACAGCGCTGTTTGATCTGCCGTTAATTGTGTGTAACAGTTGTGCTCCACCTTATCTGGAAGATCCGAGATAATAGATTTATCCATCTTCGTACGTCTAAGAATAAATGGCTTGGTCACCATCTTAAAGACCTCAAGCTGTTGATGGTTATTCTCTAACTCTATCGGCTTAGAGAAATTCTTTTGAAAAGCCGTCGCACTACCTAGATATCCTTTGTTTACAAAATCAAAAATACTCCAATACTCCTTCAATCGGTTCTCCACTGGGGTACCACTCATCGCAATCTTACTATTTGCTTTAAGCTTCTTAATGGCTTTGGTTTGATGTGTCCCAGCATTCTTTATGTTTTGCGCTTCATCAATAGCAGCAATCGCCCACTTAACCTTAGAGAGCTTCTCTATGTCACTACGCATCACCCCATAAGAGGTGATCGTTATATCTGCGGCCGAAACATCCAATTCACGCTTGGTTCCGTGATATATCTGATAGCTCAAAGAAGGAGCAAAACGTTCTAACTCTTTGCTCCAGTTGGTGATCAAAGTCGTAGGCACAACAATGATGGCCTTATGTTTATCTAACTGTTTCTCTTCTTTTAACTTCAGAAGAAGTGTAATGATCTGAATGGTCTTCCCCAGTCCCATATCATCAGCAATAATACTTCCAAAGCCGATTTTCGTATTGTTATATAACCATTGAAATCCTCTCTCTTGATATGGACGTAGAGTGGCATCCAAAGTGTTTGGTATCTCAACATCCTTAGGTGTCGTAGTCTCTTTAATCAACATACGCACTTCATCGGTCAATGTAACCGTTGCACCATCATAACTCTCCGATAGGGCGGACTGGAGTATATCTGCTTTCGAGACCTTCTTCTCTGTGTTGATGTTATCCAACAACTTCGCGATCTCTTTGGGGTCCACCATGATATAGTTCTCTCTCAACTTGATAATACCAGACATATTCTGAACCATCTTTCTGAACTCCGAAATGGAAACAGTGGTGTCACCAATGGCGATCTGCCATTCGAAATCTAATACACTATCTAAGCTGAGGTAGCTCTTTGTATTTGATGACTCCAGTTGAGATGTAATCTTCATGGACAACTGTGGTCTAGCCAGATCTTTCAAAGAAGCGGGAAGCATCACACGAATGTTTAACAATCGAACCCAAGGCAGGACATAAGTCATAAAATCCATAAACCCATCTGCTTTGTAAATCAGCTTTTGATCTTTCTTGCTCGTAACCAATGTCTTTAGATCCTTAAACTCATTGGTTAAGCTAGATAGTGTCTTTAATAGGGAAGGCTTGAAGGTTTCATACTGTTTGTCCTCAAGAAATGTAGACAGAGGGAGAGGCTTTCCAATTCCATTCTTCTGATCTTCTACCCACAATTCGAACTCAAACTGATGCTTATTAGGATTATCTTGTACCTTCACAATAGGCACAAACTGATTGGAACTGAGAAATAACAGGTGTAGATATTGATGGATACTCTCAGGTATCTGCTTCTCATGGAGTGCATCGAAAGATTGCGGTTCTCCATAAAAGAACATATTAACGACTTTGGCATCGGTACTTTTTAGACTCTTCACCTCTATAGGCCGGTTCTCCGAAACAAAATAGGTCAGAAACTGTGATGCCATAGCCATCACCTGATCATAAGCAGAGAGATAATGCACCTTCGTACCCTCTTCCAAAACTCGAACAAGATCTTCCGTTAGGTTCGATGCCAATATTTCAATAAAAGCATGTACCTCTGGATTAATGGTTGCAGGAATCCATCGAACCACATGTTTAATGCCACGCATATCAAGAATCTGAGGAATATACGCGCCACTTGCTGCTAGTTTCAAACTCAAATGATAACATTGGTAAAGAGTTTGTAGACTAGTGGACAAACGAGATAGATATTTTCTAGGAATACGATCCAAGAAATTCATCATCCCATAGATGCCATCATCCAATACATTGAATTCAACGACACCTCGATCCGACTGCATCATTGCACTGTGAAATAGACTATTGTCGTTGATCCAAACCAATGTGCTATAGATATCCTCGAACTCCATGGGTTCAAACATAGTCACCTCTTTATTCAGGATAGTGGTGGCATACTTCTCTACCGAACGATACTGCTTCTGCATTAAAGAGAGAAACTTCTTTTCAAAGAATACGGTTTGATTATCTAGTAAAGACAAGATATTCTTCGACTGCTTGGTAAGAGACGATAGGTCCATATCCAATGCATTACGATCCTCCTTCTCCTGTACTTTGTATTTATATTGTTTCGATGAGTAGATGTTAGACATACAGGGAATAGAACGCTCTTTTGTTAGGTTCAATCCCTCTCTTTTCAACTCCTTCTGGATATCTAAACCTTTCAGTGAAAACAGACGAAAAGGGTCACGGTCAATCTCTTCTGAAATCAGGTAGATCACCGCTGCCAAATGTTTACAAGGAACAGCATAATCGGGACAAGAACAATCCATTGAAAAATCATTCCATCGAAGAGGAAAGAGATCGATATTCAGTTCATTGGCAATTACATATATCTCTTCAGGAAGTTCTCTATTTAGTAGACTGGCTAAAATCAAAGGCTCTTGATAGATCACTTTTAACAAAGCATCTTTCTCTGCTTGTATGAGTTTAGGAACGACGATCTCAACACGATAAGGTGTGCGCATCGATCCTTTTACCTTCGCCTCGATTCGATTGTCCTTAAAATCAATACTCTTCACATAACTATTTCGAGCATAAGTTCTTCCCCTAGGTAGACGGTTGTTGTTATCTATATGGGTTAAAGAGTTAAGAAATTTCTCGCCCCACCATGTTAGTCCAAATTTTTTAGCCATATCACTTATCATTGTTTCATTCCAAAGATAAAAAACAATCATATAATAGACCCTCTTTTACGATGTAATTCGTTGTGGTATATTACTGAATACATCCCAGTTAGACACTGTCTATAAAGTGGGTCTGTCTTGATATTCTGTAGACCTCTCCCTTCTGATATGACCATCTCCTCATTTGCTTGCCATCAAGAAAATATCTCTCCTTAAACCCTATATGTTGTCTAACCGTTTGTTACTCAAGAAATAGACAATTGATCATCTCCACATTTAATAGTTTTCGACACATCAAATGGGTGCCCATATACTATCCTGATCATTACAAACGACAGTATTAAAGGCTCTTTATGAAAGTTGGAGGGTGACCATTTTAAATAGAGCAATGCTTATATACCATTATCACATCCGACCACATCAATATCACCTTACGCTGACCAACAAGCTACTTGCTCCTGCCTTTCCCCTGAGATGGCTCGAAATTGATTCAAAGTTCACTCGAAGTTCATTCATCGATTTCCCATTTTGGGTGAGGGAATTTCGAGTGAACTTGGAATGATATCCAAGAAAAAGCAGGTGATAGCAGCATGTTAGTCAGGTGATAGGGGCTTTAAAAGTTCTTTATGAATCTCTATTTATTTAAAACGCCGTAATCTCGCAGGTTGTATCCTTTAGGATACTATTTCAATGATTCGTGATCTTCTTCAATCTTGAATGTGTTGTTCTATAATTGCATTGTTTTAATAGGCATCTAAGCTCTTCTATGTTACTAACCTTGGTGAAGGCGATATATGGCATGGAGAATACAGGAGTGTGATTGCAATAGATTCTGTTTCCGAGCTGGAGCTGCGTGTTCCTAAGGGGTGCATAAAGACCATGAATTGCCCCATTAAGGTCGTTCATGGTTTTTATGATAACTTGGATCGGGAAAGTGCTTCTACTTTAGGAAATAACCTATATTTTAGATAGGGTTTCCTTCGTAGTTTATTGATACTTCAAGGATACTTCATTGATACTTCATTCATCAAAAATGTTAAATAGATGAATATACTATCGTGATGCTGTAGTTTTGGAGATGTAAAAGGGTTAACAAACCATATCGATATGTGTTCGTGATCTTTTTGATGAAATTATTATCGTAATGGGTTCAAAAAGCTTAAACCTACAATAAAAGATGGTCTGTTTGTCGTAATGTGATTGGAGAATATAGCGTTGCATTGATGATTTGGTTGCAGCGCTATATAGTTACTCACTAAGTTTCGGAAAGAGCCAGTTTTTTTGATCTAATTGCCGATATAAGAAGCTTCTTGAATAGTTAAACGAATAAAAAGAAAACGATGAAAATAATTACTCCTCATAAAAATGAAGAATGTTTAGCACTTTCAGTGCATTGTTGCAATAATATGAGATGCGATGAATGAAATGGTTTCAATGGTGGTAAATACTGTTGGTAAACAAGATGGGAATTGCAATAGAGTGTTACGATATGATGCAGAGCTGAGCGCTGCATTCCTAGTTGTTTATGTTTCCCTATTGTGTCAATCAGAGCCTATAACCTCAATCTAAGTCAGCTTCTTGGTATTTTAATTAGTTAAGACCTTTTTGAATGCAGATGCCATTCTCTTGGTAACAACCTGTTGTGCTTTATTATGATGCCGATAATATAGTTTGCTAAATGCAGCCATGTCACTAAAACAAACTTGTACATTATTATTAACGTCCACATAAACAAGGAGTTTTTGGCAGAAGGCATCTAATCCGATCTGGGGTGCATCATGCATAGCCATACCTCCCGGTTTGGTAGCGCCAAATAACCATAGAAATGTAGGTCTTATATCAATACCGAAGGCTTTGGCATCTTTTTGGAAATCGATTTGAGTAAAGATCCTAGTATCAATATTTTGGGGGAGGTTTAATACCGTTTGAATACGAGTCATCGTTTCTTGAAAGTTGTATTTAGACTCAATTTTTATGATTCCATATCCTCTTGTTAGATTATCTATATTGGGAATAACAATTAATTCTTCTGGTAAATTTGAGATGATCTTTTCTATGATGTCATTATAGTTTTTTAGATCAGCATCTTTCAGTCTGTGCCTCTTCTGTAGAAACTTTGCAGAAGTATATCTTATTGAAGCTTTAACTGTATCTGCCTCTGAGTATGCTAAGATTTTAAATGGCATGTCCATAGCAACTTCTTGGTTTATAGTCAAAAGTTTGGAAACTATTGGACTGTCATCTGTGAAAATATTCACAATTGCTGGAGGTGTATAAATACCACATTTCTTTGCCATTCTATGATGGTCTAATTGAACAATTTCTCTGTATTGGATACTATTCTTCTCAACTAAAAAGTGTGCATTGTCAACCTTCGCTTCAATGGTTTGGGCTTCATTAATAACCGGATCATTACATGACCACAAAAAGATGCTAAGTACGATAAAATAAAATGGTTTAATCATGAGAAATATTTTAATAGTTACACTATTGGTATATTTGTTTCTTTCCAAGAATGGAATACAAATCATACTCCTACTTAAACTATTCTCACATATGTGATATAGTTTATGAAATGACGTAATAGGAACAGAATTGGTCTCATTAATGTTCAAAACAAACTCTCATTATCAGTATTGTCGACAATGTCATCCCTTCGATTTACCTCTAGGGGGTATTGGCCTTTATGGCTGGCGAAAATTAATATCAGGAACTTTATATACATCGTTTTACACCTAATCTATATGCCTACTAATGCTTATAACTTTAGCAGGTTTACTTTCGTTGTAATTATCAATGGGGTAATACAACTGGTCTGTTTAAACCGAATTGGGAACATTTAATGATTTATCTTTAAATCTTGTTTATAATGCAGTCAACGATTTGCTAAAAGTGCTAAGCATATTCGTCAAGTTTGGAAGCCTTAGTATAAGGTTATTTGAAAAGTTGGGTGCCGTAATTTTGACTCCTTATCCCCTGAATGTATTGAATGTTTATCGTAAACATGAAGGTCAGATAATTAATTATGGCTGTTTATAAATTTTAATTGGATATTTATTAATTTTACTTGGCATTCCATTCCTACCACAGATATAATGATTGCATTCACGATGCATACGGCTATCTAAAAGTAGACCTAGATATAGCCAATAAGGCATGCCAATATTATTAAATATTATCGGACAAATTTGTACTACAATGCAGAAAATTAAAGCTTATGAAAACAGATCGAGTTTATTTTTATTCAGTACATGATGGAGCCTGTTATAAAAATATTGAATTAGCAGAAAAGGTATTAAATAATTTCTCCGAGGACAATGAGTATAACATTAACGATATTATTGAGTTGTATCAAGTTAAACAATATATCGATAATGAAGTCTTCTTAAAAAAATGGACTGAGCAAGATATACAAGAAATTAAAGATAAGGTTAAAACGATTTGCTCTATTATTGTAAAGTTCTGGAACAAAATTACTAGTAATAATCTTATAGAGTTATTTGATCAGTTGGAATGTTGGACTTTACAAGATTCGTTTTGGAGATTAACTTCAAACCTATCTGCCTTTAAACGTATTAGTAAGGACTCCTTCTCTAATCTTATTCAACAGGAAAATTGCAATATAAGCTCAATTCTGCATCAAGAAAAGATTGTAAAACATTATGGTACTGTAATTCGAGACTTTCTGATAAGCTATGATAAATCGGCAGGATTTTTACTATCTCAGTTCGTTCAGAGACATGATAGGGACAGAAATAATTACTTTTTTCCTAAGAGTTTAAGTTTGACAGATAGAGAAGATATTATTTCTAAATATTTAGAGAAGAGTGATGCTAACCTGAACTATGTATGCTTAGCTTTAAATATAAAGAAGTCTGATAATTTGGCTATTTCTGACAGAACTCGTTTAAAAGCTAAACGTCTCGAAAGGAAATTAAATCAGGAAATTCTCGATAAAAATGGAGGTACATTATTTGGTATCCAAATAGGTTTTCGTGAAGACCAGACAGAACCATTCAAAGCTAAAAAAGATGGAAACAAAAATATTTACACCTATAGTGCCAAGTACATTTTTGAAAAAGACATTCCAATTCTATACCTAAGACATTTCATCGGATTATTTGGATATCTTGATAGACAGATGTGTATTTCAATGGTGAGTAAAGATTTAGAACTAGGTCCGTTTGAGAAGATCTCTATGAAATCTAGAAGCGAGTATCCTGTAGGAAATGTATTTCTCAGAAAGGAAGCACTATCTTTTTATCAAATATTTCTGTATGATAGGATATTGCAACAAAATCAAAAGCAAAATATAGAACAACTTATTCACTTTTATATATCAGATCACCTCAATAGTTGTTTTGGATTAAAAGATTTTCGTTTTAATATTCCCTCTGAAGGAACAAACTATTCTGAAAGGATTAGAACCCTATTAGCTGAATACGATGCTCTGTTAAGACAATACAAATTATTCAAAGAAGATGGAGAGATCGATCCAGAACTACTTTCTATTAGTTCAAGTGCTATAAATATTAGTCAAATTCCAAGTTTTGTTTCAAAGAAGTATTGTTACCTTAAAAAAGATAAGCTGACGTTTCCTATTCAATTACTCTTTTCAGACCGAACTACATTAAGCTATGTGGAGCCATTTAAAGATTGTCACTACCATTGTTTGTATGATTTAATCATTAAAGAGGAAGTGCTTTATGGAAATTATGAATCATATCAGAGAGACATGCTTTACCACTTATTTGAGTGTCGTTTTTTGTTTGTAGACCATAATGGCTATATAAGAATTCGCGATAAAAACGAGTTATTTGTCCTAAAGCAATTATATAAAGAAGAAACCTTAAACTATTGGCTTTATCCAGAAGAATACAAAGTCATTATTGATAAAATGGTCGATAATGGGTTATTAGAATTTGAGGATACACTATTCAATAAATTTGAACAGAGTTACTTTAATTATTACCTAAATAAGAAAGAGTTTACAAATGGAATAGACCTTCGTAATAGTTTTATGCATGGTACTAACCCAACATCTGATAGTGAATTAATAAATCTGTATTATGTGCTTTTAAGAATTATTGTACTAACAATTCTGAAGATTGATGATGATCAGTCTATAAAGAAGCAAATAATGAATAACAACCCAAACCGTTAAAAGATATAGAACAATAATTATCCAAATTATATTTGAATAGACTCCCATATGAATTTTTATGAATTAAATTGTGCAAGGTGTTCTATGACTTATACAAGAAATAGAGCGTAACGTTTCTGCAAAGACTCTGTGATAATGATAATCATTAGAAATGCATATTGGTTGTTGATCAGCATATCTTTCCCAATGTCATAAGACTTACAGCTTTTGGGTTGATTTTTTACCTATACCTAGCGCTTCGCACTGGGCTATTAACTGTAGCACTTTCAGTGCATTGTTGCAATAATCAAGGTTGCGATGAATGAAATGGTTTCAATGGTGGTAAATACTGTTGGTAAACAAAATGGGAATTGCAATAGAGTGTTACGGTATGATGCCGAGCGGAGCGCTGCATTCCTAGTTGTTTATGTTTCCATCTTATGGAATTCTGTATACAAAGGTGAATATGTTGTAATTTAAATCTCATTTCATGATTCTGATCGTAATTATTCCTTCATTAGACTCATTGCATCATTGAATAGATCCTTGCTTTTCTGCTTTAATTGGTCTTTCTTCTCATTTAGATATTTCACACTAGAGTATTTGTTGAGGTTCTCAAGTAGACCGTTTAGTTGGTCGATATAGATAAAGAGCTCATCGGTGTGTGGTACATTGTTTGCTTTTAGTACTGCTTTCCAATCTACTTCTGCTAATAAATTGATGATGTAACTGCTAGCGATTTGACACAAGAAATATTTGTCGTATACACCATTGAGAACTTGTCCAGTTTCTCTGTCCTCAAGATATGCAATGGCTTCGTTAATTCTATCTTTCTCTTTTGAGGAGAGCAGTTTACTTGACTTTAATTTCGATAAGGAAGCTATAGCAAGATCATGTTCTTCGTTCTTTAAATATAAGTAGGTCTCTATAGACCAAGTAAGTTCGTCATCTAAACCTATTTTATGGGTGTCATCGATAAATATTTCAAAGTCTTTTAAAGCACGTTTTTCATCAATCTCTCTTTCCATCATCAGTCGGTCACATCCTCTGAAGAGATGGTTTAATGCATGGATGTAGATAATAATAGTTTCATTATCCGTTTCGAATTCGTGAAAGTTAATCTTCTGAAAGGATAAGTTTTGGGCCTTGTTCTGCCAGTTTATATTCTTCGAAAACTCGTCTTCTGAAAGGTAATACAAGCCTTTCTCGAAGAAAATTATTCCTCTAAAGAATTGAAGGAGTGCTTTGAACCCATCATCAGGAAGTAATTCAATTCGACTTTTTGAACATTCGTATAAAGAGATTTCTCTTCCAAGATCTCTGCTTGCTATTGCTAAGACACTAAGTAGAGAGTGCTCTAACACCATCTCCGATTCTTTTACTGTGCCTTTGCTAAGAGGTGAGTTTGACTGGCTTGAGTCGGATTTCGTTACTTTCAGTAGATCAAATAGTGTAGGGAAGTCATCTTCATCTGTTTCTGCTATAATACTCTCCATCTTCATATAGGACCGATATAATTTAATATAGTCCATTATGGAAAGACTGTCTAAATCATGATGATTCACTTTGTTGGAGATGTCGCCAATTCTAGAATTAAAAGAGGCAACCTTCTTATTTGCGCTATCTGCAATGGTTGATTTGATGAGAAGTTTAGCAAATTTATAGTGGTTAATCTTAGATGAGTTTAACTCGATAAGTAGCTGTTTTTTATCTTTTGCTAACAACTCTTCATCAGACTTCTCGTCGCAACCTGCCACGATGATTAGAAGCAGAAATAGGATGGTTAAATTTTTCATTGTTTAAATAGGATGTTTTTTGAAATTATTACAATTTGATTGTTGGTGTGTCCTTTTTTGAGTTCGTATCAGAAGGTGGGACGCATTAATTGTGCTGGGTCAATGTATGATCTATCTACAATTGTAGCCGGTGCTGTTATTATAGTGAGATTATTTTCTTCTTTTTTAATATAAAAAGGAAGTTCCTCATCAAGAAAGATGATGTTTAGATGACTGTTAGCGTAACTATTTGCTACGCATGTTCTTAAAATGAAGGGTAGGTCTTCGTAACTTGAGTATAGATACGTCTTAATGGTATCTCCATGTTCATCTACTTTAATATTGTCGGGCTTCTCTTCTGCCATGATCCCTTCCGAAAGATCAAATTCTATCCATTCTCTAAATCTAGCTTGGAAATACTGCGAGTCTTTCGCTTTAATTTTAGATAATGTCGTGGTGTAGTAGTGTAACGAGTCTTCTTTCTCTGGTTTGAGTTCTATCTCTTTTGTGCGGCGTGAATCAGAATAATAAACGAATTGTGCTTTACCTGCCATGATGCGAGGTGTAGAAGAGGTGTTTTCAACTTTGTATCTCAAGTGACGATCAAAAGTGATGGAATTCTCTTGTGAGCTTTTGCAAGTTACTCTTAGTGGGGGTTCAATATTTTCTCGACGAATTTGGATAGATTCGGATGTTGGATCACATGAAATTAGTGTGATCAAAAGCAATAACAGTAAGGAATATTTCATGTATAATGGACTATATGTCGGTTAGATATAATGCAATTTATTTAACATAGCGCAAATATAACAAAATAGAATAGAGTGCTACAGTCAAATGTAAAGTTGTCACTGTATATTATATGCTTTCACTTTCAGATACTCATCTTCTCAGTGAAGGTTTAGACAAGAAAGTACATATGCTATTGAAATTGCAAAGTATATCAACCTATTTAGTTTATGTTATAGGTCTTGATCATAGCATGTCAATATACTCTGGTTAATTGGTGTCTTAAATGAAGATATTCATCTAATAGCAACATGGATAATTTCCGTTTGGTATACTTGGTCATTCCTATACAGAGGTAATCCATAGCTTACTGATTATATGAAATTATTATTCTCTCTTTATATTTTTAAGTTTTTTGATCCCCAGAGTGCTTATTCTAATTTTAGTTTCTTCATCATCATGATTTATTGAGATTAATCCATCTTCTAATAATTTTATAGGTATTAGATTGAAGCTTTCATTGATGTTGATTTTCAATGTTATAAACTTATCAAATGAGTATCTAGATACTTCCCCTTTATGCTTATGTAAGAATAAAAGACAGCTTTGAATCATATTGTCTGTAATTTTTGTCATTATATTGTGGTATTGTGTATAGTTTATCAGGTGTAGCTCGTAAAAAAATCATTTTCCTCTGTAATACCAATGCACTGAATGTGATACCCCTTTAGGGTATAGTAAGTCACCTTCTCTTTTTACATAAAAAGTTAAGGAATAATAAGGTTTTGAGAATGAGATCTGTTAGGCTTTTTTTATGGGTAGGCCCTGTATTTATTTAAAGTCTACAGTATTTCATCCAATTTAATTATTGTAGTCTTTAAATCTTCTTTCTCAATACTTCCATATCCTAATCGAAAACCAACATTCAATTTCTCGAATTCGTAATTTGATGATTCTCGGAGTTTGTGAATTAGATCTGGCATGTGAAGATCTTTGATAGGACGTATCCAAAATGCCATGCCTCCAATAGGAATATTGTACTTGACCTTACTTTTTAAATAGGTTTGCAGAAGTTCATCCAGATAGAGTCTTTTATCTTGATAGTATTTGGTTGCTCGTTTAATATGACGTTTAAGTTCTCCCGTTTTAATTAGTTCGGACAAAGAAAGTTCCATAATTGTATCATTTTGAACATCGATAATTTCTCGTAACGATGAAACTTTATCGATAAGATCAAATGAGGATGTCATATATCCTATTCTTAATGCAGGGGCAATAATCTTACTAAAAGAGCTGACATATACATATTTCTTTAAATTGGAATGGCTAGAGATGGGCAGGATAGGGCGTTTGCCAAAGTGAAAGTCGTGATCATAATCGTCTTCAATGATCGTGAGATCATATTGATTCGCCAATTCTATCAAACGAATCCTTCTCTTTAAACTCAATGTCACTGTAGTGGGGTATTGATGATGGGGGGTAAGGTAAATCGCTTTAATATTATCATGATTTGCCAACTGTTTTTCTATATCCTCGATAACAATTCCATCTAGGTCCACATCAATAGGTATGAGTTTTGCTTGGGTGCTTTCAAATGCTCTCCATGCAGGTTTATAACCAGGGTTTTCCACCAGCACAACGTCACCTGCCGTAAGTAATACATGAGCCGTTAAGTATAAAGCCATTTGACTTCCTCTAGTGATACAAATTTCATCGACACTTGTTTGTATATTAAGTTTATGATTAAGCATTTGAGAGATGAGTTCTCGAAGCTCCAAAGTCCCCAAAGGATCACTGTATCCCATGATATTATGCTTTGATTTTAATGCAAAAACTCTTCGATAGGCACTTGCTAGTTCTTTTATGGGAGAGATCTTAGTGTTTGGGGTTCCATCATCAAGTATGATATGGTGTTGGGGTGTGGATTGAGTCGATCTCTTCGGTATCGTCTGCTTCTTAGTACTCTTGATATTAACATTAGCAACAAAGATACCTACCCTATCTTTCGAATTAAGCCATCCTTCTGCGATTAATATATCAATGGATTTAATTAAAGTATTTCTATTTACACCAATATGCTCTGCTAATTTTCTGGTGCTTGGTAGTATATCATTTGCCTTTAAGCGCTCGTCTTTAATTGCTTCGATGATGGCATCTGCTATTTGAATGTAAATTGCTTTTTTTGAGTTGAAATTTATATCCAAATCAAAATTCCATAATCGTCTCATTGGTCTATCTATTTTTAATAAAACTGTACGACTTTAGTAAGCCAAATATAGTCTAATTTTACATTATTAAATAACGTAGTTATCAATGATGATTATCATTAGATACGATACAGATAAATTGTGTACTATGAATAGCTTGAAAATCCATTATTTACAACATGTACCTTTTGAGGGGATCGGGTATATAGAAGATTGGGCCAATAAAAATCGTCATCAACTTAAGGGGACCAAACTATTTAATGAAGAGACATTACCTGAACAGAGTGAGTTCGATGTTTTGATCGTTATGGGTGGGCCAATGGGAGTGTCCCAAGAGAAGGACTATCCTTGGTTGAAAGAAGAAAAAAGGTTTATACAATCAAGTATTAGTGCCAATAAAAAAGTGATTGGTATCTGTTTGGGTGCGCAATTAATTGCGGAAGTTTTAGGTGCAAAAGTATATTCAAACCATTCAAAAGAGATCGGCTGGTTTCCAATTCAATTGGTGAAAGGGGTGCTAAAGTGTGATAAGGACAAAGATCTTTTTGAAAACTGCGCTGTACTACATTGGCATGGTGATACTTTTGATTTACCACAAGAAGCCATTCATCTTTTTGAGTCTGAGGTATGTAAGAATCAAGCATTTCTTTATAAAACGAATGTTTTGGGGTTGCAGTTCCATTTAGAAAGCACACCAGAGACCTTAAAAGAGATGATATACAACTGTAAAGATGAGCTTGTTTCGGAGAGAAATATACAGCGTGAGAGAGAGCTTCGTAGTAATTCTCATTTGAGTATTGAGACCAATATCCTTCTTGATAAGATATTTGATCGTTTTTTATCTTCTAATATCAATTGTGACGGTCTGTGAAAGAATTGGTTATTATGTACAGTGACATGTCGTTCCATTATCTTTTAGATATGAATAGGAAACTTTCAGAGTATTGTTGCAGTAATATGAGGTGTGATAAATGAATTGGTTTTAATGGTCGTCAGTACTGTGTGTAAACAAAAAAGGGAATTGTAACAGAGTGTTGTGGCATGATGCCGAGTGGAACTCGGTGTTCCCAAGTGTTGTGGCATGGCATTGTTGGAAATCACAATGATTCATGTCATCATATCAATATTTCAAGGGAAAGGTCTGTTTTTATCCTGTTTTTATCCTGTTTTTATTTAATGTGAGGATATTTTGAGTGTGTATTCTTGTGAAATTGAGCAAGTTAATGTGGTGGTTTGTTGTAGTGTCGTAAGTGTAATATAAGACGCATGTTATGATGAGAAGATTAGCTTTATTACTATTGGTTTGTTTCCAATTTCCTTTATTGGGACAACAACAGATGATTCCATTAGATCGAACTATTTTACCTATCAAGAGTCCATATCATAAGCATATAACGGTGCAGGATGCTCGTAATGCGAAACGTCCAGATGCTTTTAATGTGAATGCTCCCGAAGGGGCACCGAATGTGGTTATCATTATGATTGATGATGCTGGTTTTGGAACAGCTTCCCCCTTTGGTGGTGTGGTGCCGACACCTGAGATGGATAAATTTGCATCGAATGCATTATTGTATAATCAGTTTCATACCACTTCGCTTTGTTCTCCATCAAGACAAGCTTTGAAGACGGGAAGAAATCATCATACCTGTAATCAAGGGGCTATTACAGAGATGGCAACTTCTTTTCCTGGTTATACAGGACAGTTGCCAAATAACGTAAGTTCTATTGCAACGATTCTTAATTATAATGGATATAGTACTGCTGCTTTTGGAAAGTGGCATGAATTGGCTGTATGGGAAACTTCGGTTTCTGGTCCATATGACCGTTGGCCTAATAGGCAAGGGTTTGATGAGTTTTATGGTTTTATTGGAGGGGAGACCAATCAATGGAGTCCTGCATTACATCATAATTTTAATCAGGTTGATCCTCCCAATGAGCCTGGTTATCACTTGATGAATGATATGACCAATCAAGCAATTAAATGGGTGAAGAAGCAATATGCTATTACTCCTAGTAAACCATATTTTATCTATTTTACTCCAGGTGCTGTTCATGCTCCACACCACGTACCACAATCCTATATCGATAAACAAAAAGGACGATTTGATAAGGGATGGGATGCGATTAGAGAAGAGATTTTTGAAAATCAGAAGCGATTAGGAGTTATTCCTCAGAATACTGTAATGCCACCCAAACCAAAGGATATTAAAGATTGGGGTGCTCTTTCTGATAAAGAGAAGAAGTTGTTTGCTCGTCAAGCAGAGGTCTTTGCTGCTTTTTTAGATATGGCAGATCATGAAATAGGGCGATTGATTGATAATTTACCCAATCCCGATAATACATTGATCTTTTATTTGACTGGAGATAATGGAACCAGTGCGGAAGGTGGAATGAATGGTCTGTATAACGAGTTTATCTTTTTCAATAATCAACAGAAAATGAATACGGTTGATTTTATGATGAGATACTATGACCAATGGGGTAGTCCATCTACATATCCTCATATGGCGGCTGGTTGGGCTGTAGCTTTTGATGCTCCGTTTAAATGGACAAAGCAGATTGCTTCTGATTACGGCGGAACGAGAAATGGGTTGATGATAAGATGGCCAAAAAAGATGCAGCCAAAGCATGAATTGCGTTCCCAATGGCATCATATCGTAGATATAGCTCCAACGATACTTGAGGCTTGTAACTTACCTGAACCGACAACTGTGAATGGTATTCCTCAAATACCAATGGCAGGAACAAGTATGATATATTCATTTAAAGATAGAGATGCAGATAGTAGACGCACGATCCAATATTTTGAGATGATGGGTAATCGTGGCCTCTATTATGATGGCTGGATGGCCGGAACTGTACATTCTGTGCCATGGGCAGCAAAGCCTGAAAATTCTTTTGAAGAGGATAAGTGGTTCTTGTATCATGTTGAAGAGGACTTTGCTATGGCAAAGGATTTATCTACCCAATATCCTGAAAGATTAGAAAGGATGAAGGAGCTGTTTGCCAATGAAGCGGTGAGATATAATGTCTATCCTCTAGATGATCGAAAAGTGGAGCGACTCAATCCTGCTATTGCTGGTCGTCCTTCTCTTATGTTAGGGCGTAAGTCCTTAACTCTAGGAGATGGAATGACAGGTATTTCAGGAAATAATTTTTTAAATATAAAGAATCGCTCTCATGAGATTATTGCCGAGATTGAAACAAATAAAGCTGCCAATGGTGTTATTTTACAGCAGGCTGGTCGTTTTGGTGGATGGGCTTTCTATACGCTTAAAGGGAAATTGGCCTATACCTATAATTTCTTGGGGGTGAAGGATTTTACCGTAGTATCGAAAAAGAAAATTCCGAAAGGTAAGGTTGAGGTGAAGATGGAGTTTAAATATAATGGCCCAGGTTATGGCAAAAGTGGTGTTGCAACCATTTATATCAATGGAAAGAAGGTAGGAAGTGTGAAGGTTGATGAGACTCAAGGTATTGCTTTTTCTGGAGATGAGTCTGTGAATGTAGGCTGTGATAAAGAGACGATGGTTACACCAAAATATACAAGAGAGAGTAGTGTGTTTAATGGAAGGGTCAATTATGTGACTACGACATTGAAATAGAGATATAATTCATCGTCTTTGAATTGAGATTGTAGGGTGAGATTGTGGAAAACGGTCTTACTTTTTTTGTTATATAATGGAGTCGTACGTTAATGGTTTTGTTGTGTGGTTTAGTTTGATCTATCTATAAATAGTATGTGTCACTTCGTGTTGATTAAAGGTGTTTTATGTCCATTGAATGGATGCTATTGAAAGAGTCACTGTTGTGCAACATAATTAATTGGCATGGATTTTATATATATTTATTGAAGAGTTCTTGGGGGATTAGAATTAACATGAATTCGATTTTTAAGGTTATAGGATTATCGTTTAGGGGAACGAGGTCTTAGGATAACTGATTAATCAACACAAAAAGAAAATTGCAATATGGAAAGGAATTTTGATTCGTTTTATCAAGAGGTGAAAGGCTATGTCGATACTTCACGATTGTATGTTGATGAACTTAGACGATTAACTTATGGAACTGATGCCGGTTTCTATCGGTTAAACCCTCAAATAGTTGTTCGATCAAATAGTGAGGAAGAGGTTCAACAGGTTCTTCTGTCGGCTTCCAAATATGGAATGCCTGTTACTTTTAGGGCTGCAGGTACTTCTTTGGCAGGTCAATCGATTACAGATTCAGTATTAATTATTGCGGGAAAGAACTGGGAGAAGTATACTATTCATGGTCAAGGGGAACTTATCTCTGTTCAGCCTGGACTGACTGGTGCAAGAGTTAATCAGTTGCTTAAACCATATGGACGTAAGCTTGGTCCTGATCCTGCCTCGATAAACTCTGCAATGATAGGAGGTATTGTGATGAATAATGCTTCGGGAATGAATTGTGGAACCCACGAAAACTCTTACCAAACGATACATTCAGCAAGGATTATTTTTGCGGATGGAACACTGTTGGATACTTCTAAAGATGAGAGTCGCGAGGCTTTTATGGTGAGTCATAAGGTCTTTATAGATAAGGTTATTCAGTTAAGAGATCGAGTGCAAAATAATAAAGAGCTTAAGCAGCGTATTATTAAAAAGTATAGCATTAAGAATACAACAGGTTTATCGATTAATCCTTTTGTTGATTTTACCGATCCCTTTGATATTATTCTACACCTGATGGTCGGTTCCGAGGGAACTCTTGGGTTTTTATCAGAGATTACACTTAAGACTATTAAAGAGCCTAACTGTAAGTCTACATCGATGATGTATTTTACAGATATTAGAACCGCTTGTGAGGCTGTGGTGGAGATGAAGAAGGAACCCGTGTTTAGCGCGGAGATGTTAGATCGGGTTGCACTGAAATCCGTTGAGAATGAAAAAGGTATTCCTCCATTTATAAAAAATTTTGGCCCTGATGTTACTGCTATTCTTATTGAGACTTTTGGGGATTCGCCAAAAGAGATAGGTGAAAATATTCGAAAAATCATATCGGTAACAGATCGTTATAGTATGGTGAAACCTGTTGAGTTTACTAGTGATCCAGAGCTGTATCAGCAATACTGGAACATCCGTAAAGGGGTTTTTCCAGCTGTTGGAGGATTAAGAGAGACTGGATCTACATGTATCATTGAAGATGTGGCTTTTCATATTGAGGATCTTCCTGCTGCAACTAAGGAGTTACAAGAGTTGATTTCTCGTTTTGGATATAAAGATGGGGTGATTTATGGTCATGCTTTAGAGGGTAATTTTCATTTTATCATTAACCAGAATTTCAATAAGCCTGAAGAGTTAGATATCTATCAGAAGTTTATGCATGAGGTGGATAAGCTTGTGGTCGATAAATATGATGGATCATTAAAGGCGGAGCATGGAACAGGACGAAATATGGCCCCTTTTGTTAAACATGAGTGGGGTGAAGCAGCATATCAGTTAATGGTTGATGTGAAAGATCTATTTGATCCCAACTGTTTACTTAATCCTGGTGTGATTATTAATGCAGATCCCAATTGTTATATCAAGAATTTCAAACACCTTACACCAGTACATCCGATTGTCGATAAATGTATTGAGTGTGGTTTCTGTGAGATTAATTGTTTGACGGCAGGTTTCTCCCTTTCAGCAAGACAACGTACGGTTACAATGAGGGAGATCACTCGTTTGATCGATACCAATCAGGACCCTGCTAGACAACATGTGTTAGAGCAAGATTTTCAATATTATGGCATGGATACGTGTGCGGGGGATGGACTATGTGCGACTTCTTGCCCTGTAAAGATTGATACTGGAAAGTTTATTAAGGTATTAAGAGCGAAACAAGTTGTTGATCCAAAACTGCAAAAGCAGTCACAGTGGGTGGCCGATCACTTTTATACGGTAGGAACACTTATCCGAGGTGGATTGAAGATGGTGAATGGTGTACACTATGTGATGGGGGCTTCTCTTTTAGGGGGTATCGCGAGTACTTTTCGTAAGATTAGTGGCAATAAACTGCCACAGTGGACGCCATGGATGCCTACAGGAGTCTCTGGTCCTAAACCATTGTCTGTGAACCCGAACAATCCATTAAAGGTGGTTTATTTCCCTTCTTGTATCGCACAAACGATGGGTGCTGCAAAGAGAGATAAGGATAGACGTCCGTTGCATATCGTGACACAAGAGCTATTGATGAAAGCGGGGTATGAGGTTATTTATCCAGAAAATATGAGCTCTCTTTGTTGTGGGACACCGTGGGAGAGTAAAGGGTTTGAAGAGCATGCCAATCAAAAGTCGTCTGAGTTGGAGGCGGCGCTGTTTAAAGCTTCTAACCGTGGAGAGTATCCTATTTTGTGTGACACATCTCCTTGTTTGTATAGAATGAGAAAAGTGATGGAACCAAAATTGAAGTTGTATGAGCCAGTAGAGTTTATTGATACTTTTTTAATGGATAAGCTACAGTTTGAGAAAGTAGATGAAGTGGTTACGATTCATTCTACATGTAGTACAACAAAGATGGGGTTAACGGGAACGCTACAGCGAGTAGCAGAGGCTTGCGCTTGTAAAGTTGTGTTGCCTGATGAAGTTGGATGTTGTGGTTTTGCTGGAGATAGAGGGTTTAATTTCCCTGAAGTAAATGCTTATGCATTAAGAAAATTACGTCCTGTTGTGGAGAAGGAGAAAGCCATTGCAGGATATTCAAACAGTAGAACATGTGAGATCGGTTTGTCTGAAAATAGTGGTATTCCATATGCTTCGATTATCTATTTAGTGGATCGAGTAACATCTTCTAAGTAGAGATGGATATCGCTCATTTCACCATTTAGATTGGGATTAAATGTTGTAAAAAAGCACAGCTATGGATTTGGCTGTGCTTTTTTATGAGAAGTGTTTTTTGATTAGAGTTTGATTCTAATTAAATCATGAAATCTGTTATATCTTGGTTTTAGACTCTGTTATCTTGGGTTAAAACAGAGTGTATTCCCCCAATATGCAGCTCATTTTACCATTCAATAGGTATTATTTTTTTGTTGCAATAATACATATGGCGTGTGTGTCATTACCGATAAGTTTTGATTGCTCGATCTCAAAGTTTGCATTGTTAAGATCGCGGTGTACTTCTTGAGGAACTAGAACCCTTGCATTTGGTGCCTGTTTTTTATATGTTTTCATATAACGGTGAATCATCCCCACTTTATTAATAAATTTCATTTGGTATTTGGTAAAACTAATAAGTATCAGTTTACCTCCAGGTCTTAAGATTCGATATGTTTCCATCAGCGCCATGTTAGGGTGAGGAATAATATGGTACAGATTTGCCATAACGACTGTATCAAAACATTCATTTTGATATGGTGTTTTTAGACAGTTTATTTTTTCAATAGATAGATCGGGTTGGTTATTAAATCGCAATTGTAGTTGATCTAACATTTGATCTGAAAGGTCTGTGGCATGATATTTCGTCGTTTTGGGATAGAGGCGTTGGGTATATGCTCCATCTCCGCTACCAAGCTCTAAAGTCTCTTTTAGATCTGGAAGTTGTCCTATCCATTTGAAGATTTCATTTTGAGTCTCCTCTCCAACGACATAGGTGTTTGATTTCTCGAAATCGGTAGCAAATTGAGACCAGAATGTCTCCTTGTTATTTTGATCCTCTAACATCTTTTTAGGTTTTATTTTAATGACATCATTTGAAGGTTGTGTTTGTGGGGGTAAAGATAGATCGAAAAAGAGGTTCTTTATATCCCTTTAAATGGTGATTTTATGAGGTGTAAATCGCTATATCATTGGATGAAAAATGTCATTAGGATGTTTTCTATTGTTCTGTAATAGAACATAATTTGGCTCGTGTTTATTGATTAAATATTAATAGAATAAACTTACGATGTCATTGAACTTTAATCGAGGATAATTGTTTTCCTAGTGACTTTATCCCCTTAGGTATTATGAAGATTTCACCATGTATTAAGACAGAGGTAGACGTGTCGGAACGCTTATCTCTTTTTGATCTTTCGGAACTTTCTCCGTTTGACGGCCCTGGTTTACGCACAGTGGTGTTCTTTCAAGGGTGTCCTCTTTCATGTGCGTGGTGTCATTCTCCCCATTCACAATCTACTATTTCTCCCTTACTATTTCATGAGATCTTTTGTACGCATTGTGGGTTTTGTGTCTCTGCATGTCCTCATGGCGTTCATGAGATGGTTGGTGAAGAGCATATAATTCATAGAGAGAAATGTATTCATTGTGGGCAATGTGTGGCAGCATGTCCCCAAAGCAGAGAGGGAGTGAAAGCTAGTGCTTTGTTTCTGCCCACTGTACAAAGTGATGTGCATACTTTGTTTGAACAGATAAGGCCCTATTTGGATTTGACAAAGCGTAGTGGTGGAGGTATTACGTTGTCTGGAGGCGAACCTCTATTGCAGAGTGAGGCTGCCATGAAATTGTTATGGTTATGCAAGGCGCATGGATATCATACTGCGGTGGAGAGTTCTGGACTTATGCCACTTGATCGTTATAAGCTACTTATCCCATGGGTGGATGTGTGGCTTATTGGATTTCGTGTTACTACAGGAGAGGTGCCACCAAGTAAAGAGGCTCAGGTGGATAGATGTTTGTCTCTGTTACATGATGCAAAAGCAAAAATACTTCCACGTATCCCAATTATCCCTGGATTTACAAACCAAACTTCCGTATTAGAGGTGATAACCAGGTTGTTAAATAAGTATCATCTAAAGCATGTTGATCTTAATCCATGGAATGATCATTTCGATGTGAACTATATCCATGGTGGGATGGAACTTAAGATGACTAAACCTTCCACAGATATAGTAGAAGATGCTACTAGAGAGATAAAAGACCATTTTAAACGTTTAAATTTTACTATCGATGAAAAGTGATATTAAGTTTTTAGATTTTCCGGATAAGATGACCGATAATGTGCGGGCATTATATGACCATTTAATCCAGAAAGCATTGGGCGATCGTTCTGAAGAGTGGTTTACAGAAGATATGTTTGTAGATTTAGTGAAAAGACATCGTTCTTACGATGACAAATATCCTTTGTGGAGACCTTGGCAAGAGTGTTCTGTAATTGTTCGTAGGGCTTTGGCTATTGATGCGATGTTAAAGGCGATGACGGATGAGAAGAATAGTGAGAAGACTCATAGTGCAGATATTCTTGATGGGGATTTGTTGTTGGGTGTTTTACCTATGGGGTCGAATGGGCTAGGTAAGGTGTTTCCTAATTTCTTAACAGAAGATGAACTTCGTGCTGGTTCGATTACCAATCGTAATGCCGCTTCGTTGTTTGGTCATAATACGATGAATTATGAAGAGTTGCTTCGAGATGGGCTTCAGGTAAAGATCGATGATTGTTCTTTCCAGTTGGATAAGCTTTCGGTTAAGATTAAGCTTCAAAAAAAGGAGGTGGAAAGGATCAAAGTGAAACTTAAATTAGAAGAGAAGTATCTTGATCTTGGTAAAGTCGATTCTTATGTTGCTTATCGTTTGAGAAAAGAAGAACGTGAGTTGATTAATTTGAAGAAGGAATTCGATTTCTATTGGTCAGTAAAAATTGCATGTCGTTCTGTTGTCAGTTATGCGGATCGTTTTGCCCAATTGGCAGAACAAAAAGCGATAAAATATGTTGAACAGAGTGACGAATTACTAGAGTTGGCTCGTATTGCGAGAAAAGTTCCTAGAGAGGGAGCGGATACATTCCATGAGGCGATGCAGTCTATCTGTTTCTTCCATATTGCACTTCATGCTTCGATGAACTTTATCTCTTTGGGACGATTGGATCAGGTGTTAAACCCATATCTAGAGAAAGAGTCAGACAAGGCTAAAGCATTGGAAATATTTGAATGTTTCATTGTGAAATTGGCTGGACGTTTGAATTTAGGTTCTAACTCTTTGGTGGCGCAAGATCATGTAGACTATGCTACGGTTTTAGGAACCCATCCATATTATATTGATCAGAAAGCAGGGGTAAATAACTTCTTGCAGAATATAATTGTTGGAGGAAAGAAGCCAGACGGTACCGATGCAACCAATAGTTGTACTTTCTTGATTCTACAAGCGTTTGAGAATGTGAATCTATCGACACCTGGTATATATGTTCGTTTGCATAACGATAGCCCGAGTGAATTGGTTCGTAAAGTGTCAAGTTCGGTGTATAGGACTAAGAATAATCCTTCAGTATTGAATGATGAGATAATGATTCCTGCCATGTATAAGGCGTTGATGCAAGATGAAGATCCAAAGGATAAGTCCGTTTGTGCAGAGATGCAGCAGTTGGCAAACGATTATTGTGTGGATGGTTGTTGGGAGCCAATTTTAAATGGCTGTTCGGATTGGACTTTTGGAATGATAAATGGATTGAAGTCTGTGGAAACAGCATTAAATCAAGGCGCTTCACTACAGAAAGATGATGAGTTGTTGAGAGGTGCGAAATTGGCTCCTCAAACCCCTATTCCAAGTACATATGAGATGTTGATGGATAACCTACAAAATCATATGAGGTTTACGGTAGATCAAGCTGTAATGGCACTCTTTGTCTATTATATGATGGATGAGAATGCAGCGCCATCTCCTTTGTTCTCGGCATATCTAAAAGGATGTATGAGAAAAGGACGAGACAAAGCATCTGGTGGTGCAGATTATAATATTGGTGGGGTTATTCTTGGTGGAGTTCCAGATATGGTAAATCAAGTGGCTGCATTAAAGAAATGGGTATATGATAAACAGAAATATAGTGTAGAAGAGGTCTGTAGTGCAATCAGAAATAACTATGGTGATGGTGTGGAACATTTGTCGTCAACGGAGAAAGAGTTGTATGATAAGATAAGAGGTGATTTCGATAATCATAGTCCTAAGTTTGGAACTGGTGATCTTGTGGCTGATTTTATTACGGAAAAGGTTTTAAATATTTTCCATGATGCTCTGATGCGTTCGGCTAAATTTGGAAAGCGATTGTTCCAAGATATTGCCCCTGAGGATAAGTGGATCGAAGTAGCAAACCTTCGTGCTTTGGCTGGATATTATGGTTTGCCATTGGGTATGACATATGATATAAAGATGAAAGTCACTGGTGGAATGGGGACATTTGAACAGTATAATTGGAGTGGTAGAGGTTGTGCTGCTTCAGCTAATCGTTCAAATAGTGAACCAATCGCACCGAACTTCTCTTGTGTTCCAGGAACATCATCTAGTGGACCGTTGTCTACAATGAACTCTTTGTCACATTTTAATTTGTCCCGTTTTGCTGCAGGTGTAATAACAGATGTGTGCTTGGAAGAGGGGGCATGTACTGTTGAAATGGTTGAGGAGCTTGTGCGTGCCTTTGTGAAGAAAGATGGTGGAATGATGACTGTCGCAATCGGTACAAGTAAATTGTATAAAGAGATTTATGAGACAGCTAAAGATGCTCTGTTGAAAAAGGAGGCGGAAGCTGCTATGATGTTAGCCCCATATGCAGGGGTAAATGTTCGTATCGGTGGATGGCAAACTCCTTTCGTTACTTTGCCTCTATCTCATATGGAGAACTATATTAAGCGACCTGAAAATATGAACTAAAATCATAGATTATGAATAGAAGAAATAGATGGGGTATATTGATATTTGTGATTCTTTTGGTCTTGATGTGGGAGACTTTCTCGAAGAAAGATTCTGTTGAATCATTAGAATCATGGAATAATACCCCTTTGAAAGAGGAGATAGTATCATATGTTAAGATGGCATCAAAACAGATTCCCGTTGAAGATCGTGTAGCTGTTTTTGACTTGGATGGCACATTGGCTTGTGAAGCCCCATTGTGGTTTGAGATGGAGGTAGCAGTGGCTGGTTTAATGGATAAGTTGAAAGCGAACCCCTCTTTGGAAGATCAGATAATGTATCAGTATGCAAAGAAGTTGACCGTGAATCCTAAGGATACCTCTGTAACGAACCATTGGGTTGTGGATAATGTGAACTATTTGGATTCGATGATTCTAACTGCGTTTGATGGTGTGGGCTGTGAAGCTTATGTGAAATATGCACAAGAGTATCTAGATGAGCATAAGAATAAGGATTATGATATACTTTTTGGAGATATGTTCTATCAACCGATGTTGGAGTTTGTACGTCTGTTGCAACAGAATCAATTTAAAGTCTATATCGTGTCTGGATCGATGCAAGGATTGTTGTGGAGTGTTTGCCCTAATACATTAAAGTTGGATAGAGCTCATTTGATTGGAACAAGACAAGAACAAGTGCCTGTGTATATTAAAGATGAGCCTACAACTTTTGTTCTGAAGAGCGGTAAGTATCTACCTAAGAATAATCATAATGGTAAAAGTTTGAATATCTACTCTCATATAGGTAAGATCCCTGTGATTGCTGTTGGAAATACAACGGGTGATTTCGGAATGTTCCATATGGCTAACGGAAGTAAGTATCCACATCTGGCTATTTTGATTAATCATGATGATGCTAACCGTGAATATAAATATCCTCCATATCATGGAACAGCGGTTCCTGCTTGGGCGGATTCGATGAGGATTAATGGATGGAAGCAAGCAAATATGTCTATTGAATTTAAAGATCTTTGGATGAAAAAATAGTCTGTGAAAGATCGTTTTTAAAATAGGGGCCTTTCCAATGTGGGAGAGGCTCCTATTTTTTTATTCCAATAACATAGATTAGGAACATTCCAATAATGAAAGTGATGGTAAAACTGAGTAGGGTTCCTAGTAGTATATATTCTGTGTATTTTCTTGATTGAGTTTGTTGCATTGGATTGAGTCGTAGTATCGATTTGGCTGCAAATATGAAGCCTATGGCACTATATTGATTTAATAAGATTAGTGTAAGGGTCAAGAAGCGTTCGAGGTAACCAATCCATTTGCCTGCTTGGTTTAGACTCTCATTTTTTGTTCGATTGGTCTCGATCTCATCTCTCCATTTCCTTGTTAAAACTTTTATTAGAATACCAGATGGCCATAAGATCATGATGTATGCTACAACAGTTCCAATAATCTTTATTTGGTTGGTAAGCGAAATAAGTTGTTGATAGAATGGCTGCCAATTGTCAAGAATAAGTATGGTTATAATGAGGATGGATATAGTGTGCAGAATTTGGTCTATAATAAATAGAACTTCAGGTTTCCCTTTTTGACACACTTTCCAAAGATCGATCGCTGTGTGTATTATGGTTATCGCAGGAATGATTAATAGTAGATCCCATTGGGCAACAAATAGATAGGATAATAGCCCTGAAATGAGACCATGTAGGTAGAGATATGGCGATCTGAATTTCTTATTTTGACGATTTTCTACCCATGCATCCGGTTGTAAAATAAAGTCGGTGAAGAGGTGGGCTAGGAGAAGTTTTAGAAATAGGAGCATGGTTTATTCCGTTTTGAGTTTATTGGCTAAATGTTTGAAATTGTTTAACATCATTTGAGTGGCATCCCAGTTGGCTGCTTTCTTCCTTTGATTCACTGCCGACTGTGATACCATTAGTTTTTCGGCTGTTTTAGCCTCAGTGAGACCTTGTAAGAGAAAATATGCAGTTTCGGCTGCATTCTTAGACCATCTGTCTATAATTGCTTCTAATAGCTTTAATTCGACCTTTAGCTCTCTATTTATCTCCTGGTCAGCTGTGTGGATGATAAGCTTTTGATCTAACTGTTTCATCCTCTCTAAATTTCTTCCTGAAAGTTGCAGTGCTTGCCCATCAGATAGTGCTAAGGTACTATGCAAAAAGTCAATGCTGCCTATACCGATGGATATGCGAGCATCCATGTGATTATATTGCTCGTCTTTATCTTGGTCAGGGAATGTGATTTTCTTGAATATCGTTTTAAGCTGGAGTGCAATATTTAATGCCATTTCGATATCTGTGAATAGGCATTGGAATCCGTCTCCTCTAATAAATTCAAAAGGAAAGTGTAGATCGTACTCTTTAGATATATGCTCTAGGTCGTGTTGCAGTATTGAAAATAGATGTGCTCTATTTACGTTGTTTAATCTGTTTGAATCGATTAAATCTCCTGTTAATGCTACATACATGTTCGTCTATTTTTATTTAAAGATAGTAAAAAGAATAGAACCCTCCTATAGGAATATCTTCAAATTATAAGGTTCTAGCCTTATAATTAACGAATATAAGGTTGTGGCCTTATAATTAACGAATATAAGGCTGTAGCCTTATAATTTGGAGTTGATTTAATGGTTCTGTTTCCTTCGTTGTGAGTGGATTGTCAAAAAGGATCAATATGAAAGATGAACTAAATATTTTTTTATTTGTTATGTAAATGATTAGAATATAGTAGGTTCGATTTGAGTAGATGTTTTGGCATATGTTACATGTTGTCCGTTTAATAGTTTCTTAATTATAATTAGTCTAGATAAGCTAGTGTGTCCCGATAATTTTGCGTACTTTGTATCATATAAGCTACGGTAATACCAACGCTTATTTTAAAATGAATACTATTATTAGGATCTATTTTGTTTATACTACGTATTGAAATATCAATGTAGAAGAGGCTATGTTGCCACTTTGTTTGTTTAAACAAGATATGTTCGTAATAACTTATTTGTCATTTTAATATATATTTTGGTGTAAATAACATGATAGATTGATATATGGAATTGAGTAATAATTTTATGATGGCCTTCGGGTTGACTCTGTTTGCAGGATTGTCAACAGGTATTGGAAGTTTAATTGCGTTTGTGTCAAGACAGACAAATACCAAGTTATTGTCTGTGGCACTTGGTTTTTCTGCTGGGGTTATGATTTATGTCTCTTTTGTGGAGATCCTTCCAGAAGGGGTACATTCGTTACAGGAACATTATACCGATAAGTTGGGTGAGATATATGGTATTTTGGCATTCTTTGGTGGTATTTTGATTATAGCTTTGATTGATAAGCTGATTCCTAGTTTTGAAAATCCGCATGAGATAAAGAAGATTGAGGAGATGGATGATGCATCGAAAGCAAAGGATTTCCGAAAGTTATATAGAATGGGTATCATGACAGCTTTGGCTGTGGGGGTCCATAATTTTCCTGAAGGATTGGCTACTTTTATCTCTGCCCTGAATGACCCTTCATTGGGTGTGGCTATTGCTGTAGCTATTGCGATTCATAATATTCCTGAAGGCATTGCAGTGAGTGTCCCTATATATTACGCTACTAAGAGTAGGAGTAAAGCCTTTTGGTTGTCATTCTTGTCTGGTTTGGCCGAACCTGTTGGTGCATTGATTGGATATGTCTTAATTTTACCATTTGTAAATGCTGACAACTTAGAGGTGGTGATGGGAGTTGTTTTATGCTCTATTGCTGGAGTAATGGTGTTTATCTCGTTGGATGAACTTTTGCCAACAGCGGAGGAGTATGGAGAACACCATTTGTCTATTTATGGTCTGGTGGCTGGTATGGCTGTAATGGCAATAAGTTTATTGTTGTTCTGATTATAGTTTGATTATAATAGAAGAGAGGTAATGAAGGTCATATTTGATATTCATTACCTCTCTTTTGCTATTGTATAATTTCGATGTTAGATCATTTTATTGGCATTCTTCTCTGCATTATTAATACAGTCAGAAACGCTATTTCCTCCAACAAAATTGCCTGAGATAATGAAATTAGGGTGGTGGGTATGAAAATTATCCAGTTGGGCTTTGAAATCCATGTAACCTAGGTTATATTGGGGAATGGCTTTCTCGTAGAGTTTAAAACATTTGGTTTTAGGCTCGCCCTCTATCTCCATGATCTCCGCAAATTCTCTTGTTGCTTCGGATACCCAACGATTTAGATCGCTTTGAAGCATCTCTTCGTGGTTTCTACTACCACCAAGGTATAGCGTGAAGGAGGCATGGTCTTTGGGTGCTCTGTGGTCGAATATGGTACTACTCCATAGTGCTCCTAAGAATTTTAGTTTTGCTTTTTCAGGTACTAAGAAGCCGAAACTGTCGAGTTGGCGTCCAATTTGTTCTTTGTGATATCCAAGGGTTAATGTTCCCACTGGAGGGTAGAAGATCTTGTCCAGTTCTTCACTTAGTTTGTGATCGAGATCAGAAACAAGAGAAGAAAGCTTGTATGCTGGTAGGGTTGAGATGATCTTATCGGTGGCAATAGTATGTTTTTCACCATCTTTGAGGTAGGTAATATGATACCTGTTTTCAGAAGGTGTAATTTCAATTACTTCACTCTTTAAAAAGAGTTGAGGAGAAAGTTTTTTTGCAATAGCTTTAGGGAGTTGGTTCATTCCTCTTTGAAATGACATGATATTCCGAGAAGGTTTGAATGCCCCTTGTTTATAGGCATTGCGCTTGTTTTTCATCGTGTGATAAGAGCCCATGATCACCGAGCCATGCTGTGTTTCCATCGCGGCCATTTCAGGATATGCAGCTTGCATGCTTAGATCTTTGGGATCGCCAGCATATACTCCAGCAACAAGAGGGTTCAGTGTGTAATCGAGAAACTCCTTCCCAAAACGACGAATAACGAAATCATGCATGCTTTCATCTGTATGATCTCTTCTAGCTTTTACGAATGGTTCTTTAAGTACGCGAAGTTTGGTTTTGAACGAAAGAAGTTTGGTGAAGATATAAGAAAGAGGGCCGTCTAAGGCGTGGATCTGGTTGTCTCGATAGAGGTATTTCTTAGAAGCTTTTCTATTGGCTTGCATTAATTGGTCTTTGATTCCAGTCCAATTTAGAAGTTTCTGAAAAGATTCGTACTTCTCTACCGTGGAGTTGGCAGCAAAATCGAAGGTGTAACCGTCAATCTCTTTAGAGGACAAAACACCTCCTACTTTATCCCTTTTTTCTAAAATGAGTACATTCTTACCTTGTGCTTCTAGGAAAGCAGCTGTAGATAGACCTGATATTCCTGCTCCTAGAATCACTATCTCATATGAATCCATTGTTCTTTTTACCTTGTATGATGAGTTACAAATATAATGGAACTGAATCGAAAAAGGGAGTCTATTTGAATTTATTTAGACCTGTTAGGTATCGAATTTGTGGATATTGCAACGCAGTTAACGAAGAGCTGTCTCCTCTTTCAAAACTACAATGGTGTTGAGAGAGGAGATAGATTGTGTGATTACTTTTTTCTAACCCATGTTTGTGTTCTATAGAAAAAGCCAATGTAGCCACGAACTTGTAGTTCTCCGTCTTCTTGCCATAGTTTAACATCATAGGTTTTTCCACTCTCTGGGTCTAGGATACCATCGTCTTTAACCCAAACTCCATCTTTCTTTGTTAGGCCATCCACGATGAATAGTCCTTTGATTGGTTGGTTGTGAAGATCTCCTTTACACTCTTTGCAAAGTGGATCGTAATTTGGATCAGAGTTGTAGAACCCAACTACTTGTCCAAAAAGCTTTCCATCTTTTATTGTAATCTCTACGTCCGATTTGGGCTTGTTGGTCTTGTCGTCAATTGTTTGCCAAATACCAGTAATCTCCTGTGCGATAGACGGAAGTGTGACAAGAAGGCAAATTAGTGCCATCATTAGTTTTTTCATCTGGATTATCTCTTTTGAATTAATATATTTCAATTTCAATTCAAATAAACAAAAAATCTTCTGGGATGTTTTATTTATATAAATAAAAATCTAACAACTATGAGTGTTGAATTGCTTTCTCGTATTCAATTTGCAATGACCATCTCTTTCCATTATGTCTTTCCTCCGTTATCAATAGGATTAGGGATGTTGATGTTCTTTTTTGAGTTGATTTATGTTCGTACTAACAAGGTATTGTATTACAACCTAGCCCGTTTTTGGTCCAAGATATTTGCTGTGATCTTCGGGATGGGAGTAGCTACAGGAGTTGTAATGGAGTTTCAATTTGGAACCAATTGGGCGACATATTCCCGTTATATCGGTGATGTGATGGGAAGTGTTTTAGCTGCTGAAGGATTATTGGCATTTATGGTTGAAGCAGGATTCTTAAGTATTGTTCTTTTAGGGTGGAACCGTGTGAGTAAGAAGTTTCATCTTTTCTCAACCTTCTTAGTGTGGTTGGGCTCTATGTTTTCTGCATTATGGATTGTGATTGTAAATTCATGGCAACAAACGCCCGCTGGATATCATATTGTGCAGAGAGCTGATGGTACTTTTAGGGCAGAGGTCTTAGATTATGTCAAAATGATATTTAACCCCTCTAGTATGGATCGGTTCTTACATGTTATCCTCTCTTCGCTTTTGTGTGGACTGTTCTTGGTCATATCGATTCATGCCTATTATATTTTTAAGAAGAAGTTTGTCAAAAGCTCTCTTCTTGCAATAAAGGTCGCATCTATTAGTGGTCTGGTTTTGATTATCCTACAGGTTGTCTCAGGGCACCATTCAGCATTGATTGTTGCAGAACACCAACCAGAGAAATTAGCCTCTTTTGAAGGTCATTTTGATTCTAATAAACCTGGGAATTTATACTTGCTTGGTTGGGTGAATCAAGATGAGAAAGTAACCACGGGACTGTATATTCCTAAATTTCTATCTTTTATGATCTCGGCAGACCCAAACATGAAGGTTAAAGGTTTAAATGACTATCCTGAGGAAGATCTTCCGCCTGTTAATGTTGTGTTTCAAACCTATCATACAATGGTGGCTTTAGGGATGGCTATGTTAGGTGTTTTAGGGTTATTGGTGTTTTCATTTAAAAGAAGGTGGCTCCTTAAGAATAGGTGGTTTCAACTGGTGTGTTGTGGTAGTGTTTTAATGCCAATACTTGCTGTCCAATTAGGTTGGTTTAGTGCTGAAATAGGACGGCAGCCTTGGATTGTTTATCACTTAATGAGAACAAAAGATGGGATCTCCACAAACCTAACAACGTATGATCTGTGGTTTTCGATCATTGGTTTTGGTGTGATATATATATTCCTTACAGGTCTTTTTGTTTTTACAATTAGGCGTCAAGTGATGGTTGGAATTAAGAAATATAAATAAGTGATGCTATGGATATTCAAACAGTGTATTTTTTGCTTATAGGTGCTATAATTTCTGCATATGCCATCTTGGATGGATATGATCTAGGGGTTGGTGCCATTTATCCTTTTTTGAAGGATGATAAACAGAGGTCTATTGCAATCGAAGCTATAGCTCCTTTTTGGGATGGGAATGAGGTATGGATTGTTATTGCGGGTGGCGGATTAATTGCGGGTTTTCCAGATGTGTATGCCTCTGTCTTCTCAGGGTTCTATGTTCCTGTGATATTACTTCTGTTTTGCTTAATATTCAGGGCTATTTCAATAGAGAATAGAGGTCATGCGAGCAGTGCCAATTCAGTCCTATTCTGGGATATTGCCTTTTCTGTGTCTAGTATATTGATCGCTTTTATATTTGGTTTGTTGGTGGGGAATTTAATGGTAGGTGTTCCGCTATTATCCAATGGTAACTTTGAAGGTGGATTGCTTGCTTTATTTAGACCTTATCCAGTCATTGTAGGGGTGTTGACTGTCGTATTGCTTTCAATTCATGGAATTATATTTCTCCTAATAAAGGTTCCTAAGGATATGATTTCAAGATTGAAAAAGATACATCATAGAATGCTTATTGTCTTCTCTATTCTTTTTGCTCTATTGGGAGGGATTACTTATAAATATATCCCAAGTGCATTCTTAAACTATTACTATTCACCGGTTCTATTTCTTGTGCCGTTGATGTTGTTTCTATTCCTCTGGCTTGAGCTATATAGTGTAAAGCGATCTCATTATAACATATCATTACTTCACTCTTCTATAACGATATGTCTTGTATTGATGATTTTTGCAGCAAGTCTATACCCTAATATCGTGGTCTCTTCGATTGATATTGAGTATAGCTTGAATATTTATAATGCCTCTTCTTCTCTATTTACATTGAAGATATTGCTTATCATTACCGTATTGGCAATTCCTTCTGTGTTCGCATATTTGATTACGAGAAAGAAGGTGTTTAGTGGTAGAATTGAAAGTACTCACTTTTATGAAAAAGAGGATAATTCAATATGATAAAAAATCCCCCTATGATGATCTTCATAGGGGGATCGTTATTTTATTGAAGAATCGTTACTTCACTTCCCAAGTATTTCCTGAAAATAGTAGGTCTTCTACACATTTAATCTTCGCATCCTCTTGTACTTCTTTGATTTGTGCTTCCATACACTCATCATAGACAAGATCCTTTACTTTACGGATGACTCCGAAAGCAACAGGGAATTCAGGAAGTTTCATGTCAATGAGTTGTTGGTGAAGAAAACCATCTGCATCGCATGCATCATGTACCAATATATCATCAATAGTGATTCCATTCTCTCCGATAACCGCAACTTCTAACTTCCCTTTTTTGTTTAGAATAATTCCTTTGTTCTTCTCTTTACCGAATAACATTGGTTTATTATCCTCAAGGTGTAATTGACGATCTTCTTTATGTTTAGGATCAGTGATCTCAGTGTGGATGTTGTGGTTGTAGATCACACAGTTCTGAAGAACCTCAACAACTGATGTTCCTTTATGTTTCGCAGCCTCAACAAATACATCGTGACTCTTCTTTACATTGCTATCAATAGCACGAGCAAAGAAAGTTCCTCTTGATCCTAAAACTAGTTTACCTGGAGTAAATGGGTCTTCAACAGTTCCAAAAGGTGATGTTTTAGTTACTTTACCTCTGTCACAAGTAGGTGAGTATTGTCCTTTGGTAAGACCATAGATCTTGTTATTGAATAAAATAACATTGATATCGATATTACGACGTACCATATGGATAAAGTGGTTTCCACCAATTGCTAAAGCATCACCATCACCTGTAATCTCCCAAACAGAAAGCTCTGGATTTGCACTCTTAAGTCCAGAGGCTACAGCAGCAGCTCTACCATGAATAGTATGGAATCCATAAGTATTCATGTAATATGGAAAACGAGAAGAGCATCCAATACCTGAAACAACAGCGTATTTTTCAATTGGGATAGCAAGCGTTACCATTGCTTTCTGTACTGCATTGATTATGGCATGATCACCACAACCTGGACACCAACGAATTTCGTTTGGTGACTTTAAATCTTTAATTGTATATTGAGTTGAATTTTCTAGCATGACAATGATCCTTCCATCTCTTTTTGTACACGTGATTTAATTTCATCATTTGTAAAAGGCAACCCTTGAAGCTTGTTCATCTGAGCATAACTGAATTGTGGGAATTGATCTCTTAGATATAATGCAAATTGCCCATTGTTTAGTTCACAAACGATAATTTTCTTGTATTTAGAGAATATCTGTTCCGTATTCTTAGGTAAAGGTTGGATGTAATTGAAATGAGCCAATGACACATCTATTCCTTCAGATCTTAACTCTCTAGCACTACTTAATAGATGTCCATGAGTACCTCCCCATCCAACAAGTAGGATTTCTCCTCCTTCTTGATTGCCATAGATTTCAAGCTCAGGAATCATGTCAGCAACACGAGCTACTTTCTCTGCACGAATGTCACACATCTTTTGGTGATTTGCTGGATCATGACTTACATTTCCGTCAAGACCTTTTTCAAGACCACCAATTCTGTGTTCAAAACCTTTCATGCCTGGATAAGCCCATTCTCTTGCTAATGTTTCCGCATCTCTCTTGTATGGTAGATATGTTTCCGCATCAAGAGCTTGTGCAGGAGTAATTTCTGGTAGATCAGCCATTCTAGGAAGTTTCATCGGTTGGCTACCATTTCCTAGGAATCCATCAGTTAATAAAATAACAGGTGTCATTCTTTCCATTGCGATTTTACTCGCCATATATGCATAGTAGAAGCTATCTGAAGGAGAAGAGGCTGCCAATACTACCATTGGAGATTCTCCATTTCTTCCATATAATGATTGAAGAAGATCAGATTGTTCAGTTTTTGTTGGTAATCCAGTTGAAGGGCCACCACGCTGTACATTTATCACCACAATTGGAAGTTCAGCTATCACAGCTAATCCCATTGCTTCTGACTTAAGAGCCAATCCAGGTCCTGATGTTGAGGTGACCGCGAAATGACCTGCAAAAGATGCTCCAATAGTTGTACAGATACCTGCAATTTCATCTTCCGCTTGGAATGATTTTACGCCTAGATCTTTACGAACAGCTAACTCTTGAAGAATATCAGTGGCTGGAGTAATAGGATAAGATCCAATGAATAGAGGTTTTTTTGCCTTCTCAGCAGCAGCTAAAATACCCCAAGCGGTAGCTTGGTTACCATGAACAGTTCGATAAGTACCTTTCTCAATAGGAGCAGGGTTCACCACATAACGAGGAGTCATGTGTTGCATGTTCATTCCATAGTTGAATCCATCATGTAAAACCTTAAGATTGGCTTCCACGACAGTTGGTTTTTTAGCAAACTTCTTCTTTATGAACGACTCAATGTAGTCCAAAGGACGGTTAAACATCCAACACACTAGTCCTAAAGCGAACATGTTCTTTGATCTTAGTACAGATTTGTTGTCTAGACCAAATTCTTTTAAGCTCTCTTTAGTTAGGTTTGAGATTGGAACAGCTATTTTTCTATAATCATGAAGATTAAGTTCCTCAAAAGGATCTGTTGTTTTAAACTGAGCTTTTAGAAGGTTCTTTTCAGTAAAGCTATCAGAATCATAAATAATAGTTCCTTGAAGGCGAATGAATTTAGCATTCGCTTTAATTGCTGCAGGGTTCATTGCGACAAGTACATGTGCTAAATCTCCCGGTGTGTTAATTTGGTTTGCACCAAAATGAACTTGGAAACCAGAAACTCCACCAACAGTTCCCTGTGGTGCTCTAATTTCGGATGGGAAATCAGGAAATGTTGAAATATCATTTCCAAGTAAAGCAGATGCATCTGAAAACAGTGTTCCTGTTAGCTGCATTCCATCTCCAGAGTCTCCAGAGAATCGGATTGCAACTTCGTCCAATTCTATAATTTTAGCTTCGGTAGACATAATTGGATATTTATTTAAAATTTTGGCTAATTGCCTTTTAGTTTACTGTTAAAAACAGAGGTTTGGTGTTAAATCGTCAGATTTCGAGCCAAAACAATGTCATATTGTTTCTTTTTTGCGTAATACAAAGTTAAGTATAAATGTTAAATAATCATTCTTAAAAAAGTCAGGATTTCCAGAATTTTGTAAATTTGCAATCAATTTATAAACATTATACATTATGACTTTATTAAGAACGCTCAAAGGTAAAACACCTAAAATTGGAAAAGACTGTTTTTTGGCAGAAACAGCAACAATTATTGGAGATGTTGAGATGGGAGATGGATGTAGTATTTGGTATGGAGCTGTATTGCGTGGGGATGTTCACTCTATTCGTTTGGGTAACAACGTAAATGTGCAAGATAATGCTGTTATTCATGCTACATACAAGAAATCACCAACTAATATTGGTGACAATGTATCTATTGCACATGGAGCAATTGTTCATGGCTGTACGATTCATGATAATGTGTTGATTGGAATGAATGCTGTTGTTTTGGACGATGCTGTCGTTGAACCAAATGCTATTATTGCTGCTGGAGCTGTAGTAACTAAAGGTACGGTTGTCAAATCAGGATCTGTTTATGCTGGATCTCCAGCCAAGAAGATTAAAGAGTTGAGCCCTGAATTGTTAGAAGGGGAGATTAATCGTATTGCTAATAGTTATGCAATGTATGCTAGTTGGTATACTGAAGATGCTGAATAGGTAAACATTGTATTTTCTATTCTGTAAAACATTGAGAAGAACAGAGTGAAGGGTGTGTTTTCTGTGATAAACTAAAAAAGTCATTCCACACGGTTAAAAGAGTTGTGTGGAATGACCAAGTAAAATAGATATATTTGATTGTTAGGTTGAGTTCATGTTAGTTGTATACACTCTCTCCGTGTTCATAAATATCAAGCCCTTCTTCTTCTTCTCTTTTGGTCACTCGTAGGCCTATGGTTCTCTTTAAAGTGTAGAACATGACCCATCCAAGGCTCAGTGCCCAAGCAGCCACTGCTGCTACTCCTACAAGCTGAGTTAAAAGGAGTGTTGTGTCTCCTGTATATAGTAGCCCTTCTTGAGGGTCTAATATTCCAACAAGAAGTGTTCCAAGTACGCCACAAACTCCATGAACAGAGATTGCACCTACAGGATCATCAATACGCAATTTCTGATCGATAATTTCGACAGCAAAGATTAATGTGACTCCTGCAAGGATACCAACAAAAATGGCATCTCTTGGAGATATAACATCACAGCCCGCAGTGATGGCTACCAATCCGCCCAGTGCTCCGTTTAATGTCATTGATAGGGATGGAAACTTATATCGTTTCCAGGATAAACACATGGCTGCGATAGCACCTGATGCTGCTGAAAGGTTTGTAGTGATAAAGATGTGTGAGATGGCATTTGCATTCTCTAGGCCTTGAGCTGCAAGTTGAGATCCTGGATTAAATCCAAACCATCCAAACCATAGTATAAATACACCTAGGGTTCCAAATACTAAGTTGTGTCCTGGTATTGCTTTTGCCTTGCCGTTGTATTTCCCTAATCTTGGTCCTAACATCTTTGCACCAACAATACCTAGCCATGCACCAACTGAATGTACTACAGTGGATCCTGCGAAATCATGAAACCCTAATTCTGAAAGCCATCCACCTCCCCATATCCAATGTCCTGATACGGGATAGATTACAATTCCAATAAAAAGGCTAAATATAAGGTATGTCGTGAATTTAGCACGTTCTGCAACAGCACCTGATACTATTGTTGCAGCAGTGGCACAAAATACAGTTTGAAAGAAGAGGAAAGCGTTGTCTGGAATTTCAAGTCCATAGTGATTTTGAAAACCAATATCTATCGTGCCAATTAATCCGGAAATTGATGGGCCAAACATGATCCCATATCCGATGAGCCAAAAAGCAACAGATCCGATACTAAAGTCCATCATGTTCTTCATTAGGATATTAACGGCATTTTTAGATCTTGTGAATCCAACTTCAACTAGGGCAAAGCCTGCTTGCATAAACATTACAAGGCATGCACAGATGAGAATCCATACTGTGTCGAGAGAATCAAATGTTGATGGTGATGTGTTTAGAATTGTATATAGCATTCTTGTCGTTTTTTAATGTAGGTGATACCATATTGGTATTATACCAATGGTGTTTTGAAAAGATCGTTTAATAGATATGATAATATGTTGTTACGATAAGACTAAAAGGTAGGAGTGTCGTTCTCCCATAATTGATGTTTTATGCCGTATAAACAAAATATAAGTGTATCCATCTTAACCTTCACTGGACTCTAGGTATAATGATGCATCTCCATTCTCTCCATTGCGGATACGAATGGCATCGATTACATCAACAATGAAGATTTTACCATCTCCAATCTCTCCTGTACATGCAGATTTAAGAATCGCATCAATTGTTTTCTGAAGATTTTGATCCCTAACAATTATAGAAAGTTTAACACGCTCAATACTGCTAGTGTCATAGAGAATGCCCCTATAAGAGCGTTCTTCAACTGATTTTCCAATCCCTCTTACATCCCAAAATGAAAAGAATTCAATTCCAGCTTCATGCAGTGCTTCTTTTACATCATCAAATTTAATTTTTCGAATGATCGCTTCGATTTTCTTCATACTTATAGTCGTTTTTGTGATTTCTGTAACTATAATAATTGTGATAGGTGATTATTAAACGACCACGTCCAATTTTAAGGAGATGATAGTTATGATAGCTCACGTTATCATTTTTTAGAAGAAACTTATATGAATAATCACGGAGAATATTGTTTAAAACAATATTTTAATAGACACCTGGTGTTTTGTAGGGGTCTAATGCAAATATGGTTAAAAAATGGGTGTTATTGTGTATTATTTAAGGGGTGTTGTTATTTAAATAACAATAAATTAATATTTAAGGGGTGTTTTTGTGGGGGTGTGGTAAAAAACACTTTTGCAAGGAGGGTGTAGAGGTGATAATGCTAGACTATAATGAATAGGAAATAAAAAAGTTCGCATTAAGATCATTTTAGAATCTTAATGCGAACTCTTCTTTGTTTTTAAACCAGAAAGTCTTGTTTTCTGTAGTATTTAGAAATCATCAATTAAATTGTAGTCAATACCTCTTGTTTAGATGGATAAAGAACTTGAAGTATTGCTCTCTTGATGTAACTGTTTTTAATGATATATAAACTGTTTCTTTACCATATGATAAAACACTGTAGGTACAAGATAAGCATACTTAAATCGAATCCAATGTTTTAATTAAACACTTGGCTAGCTTGTCTGGATAGTAATCAGCATACTGAAATGCTTCATCTGTTAGATTAATGATTCTATCTCCTTTAATGATCAGTAGTGTTTGTCCTTCAACTTGAAATGCATTGATAATCTCCTTTGTGTCGGGATTGTCAATATTTATTGATTGAAACGTGTAAAGTTTGTGATTCATCTCTACCTCCATCTCGATATCCTTCTTTACTTCTTGCTCAATGGCTAGGCAGGTAGAACATCTTTGAGTGAAATGGAAGTATATTATCTCAATCTCACTTTCTGCCTGTTTCTCTTGCGCATTTAAATGTGTAGATGAAAATAAAAAGGTTAGCAGAACTCCTATGATTAAAAGTTGGTCTTTCATTTTGATTTAAATTGGATCGCGTGTTATCTGAAAGAAGTAGGATTATTTAAAGAGATCTCCAAATAGAACCTTTGCTTTCTCCCAATTCTCTTTATTAATACAATATTTAATTCTTGGCGTTTGAATCTCTCCCTGTATCAATCCAGCATTCTTGAGTTCTTTTAGATGTTGTGATAGGGTAGATTTAGCAATAGGAAGTTCCTCTGTCAGATCCCCACTATAGCAACAGCATAACTCATTCAATCGTTTTAATATATATATCCTAATAGGATGCCCTAAAGCTTTTGCAAAACGAGCAACCTGTTTTTGCTCTTCGGTAATATTACTGTTTATGTCCATTCTGAATCTTCTCCTTTTTGCAAAATTGAATAAAAAAAGAGTAACATGAAAGAAAAAGCATCACGAGAATGTATTTCTCTGCGTAAAATTTGAATAAAACTCACTGTAATGGCTATATGCTTTATGATTTTAGAGAACCTGGTATTTTATGTTCAGAATATTGTTATATAGCGATTTGATTGGTGCGAATATCCTTTAGTGTTTTTTATTACTCACAATTCGTCATTTACATATTGTTGTGGGGGTAGCTCTAGATCATGATGCACTATAGGTTGATGGTCTTCATTCTCTTTATTAAATATCCTTATTGTATTTGGCATCTAAAATTTTACTTTACATGAGGAGATGTAATGGAAATCTTGTGTTGTGCTAAAGGGATATCTATAAGGGGGCATTAACACAATAATCAGTTTGATATGATGTGATTGTATTACCTTGATATCTGTTTGATCAGTAGCCGTTAGATCGGTGTTACCTGTATTATAAATTTAGATGTGTTAGTGTTTTGTATTTATTGGGTTCGGTTTGTTTTGTTATAAATAAACCGTGTGAGTTACACATCTAGTTACTAGTTGTATTCTTGCTTCAAAAGATGTATATTTAAACAACTAGAACTTAAACTGAATATTTATGAACACACCTCTTACGTCAACACATAGGATTGAACTTGTTGACTTTCTTCGGGGATTTGCCCTGATGGCTATCATCTTATTACATCACCTTGAACATTTTAATCTTTTTGGACATCCAAAATCAACTTATGAGTGGTTAAATATTCTTGATGCGTGCGTTTATAAAGGGATCTTTTTTCTCTTTGCGGGTAAAGCTTACTCTATATTTTCGATACTATTTGGATTGAGCTTTTGGATTCAATATCGAAATGCACAACAGCGAGGTCACTCTTATGATTTAAGGTTTATGTGGCGAATGATTGTCTTGATGGTAATCGCTTTTTGTCATGCAACTTTCTATAATGGAGATATCCTTATGTTTTATGCAGTGGTAGGATTACTTTTGCCATTCTTGCAAAAATTAAAAGATCGATGGCTGATTCTGATCGTGGTTGTCTGTTTCTTACAGCCATATGATCTCTATGTTGCAATAGAATCTTATTTGAACCCTACACAGTCTTTTACGATTAATCGTTGGTCTGTATATGCCAATCAATGGGCCAAAGTTGCTGAAACCCCAAATATTTGGGATAATATGGTTGCCAATTGGAAGTATGGTCTGTTATTTGATAATTTGTGGCAGATCGAAAATGGTCGTTTTTTTCACCTGATAATATACTATATCATTGGTATGAGACTAGGTAAAGCCAATAGTTTTGAGGTAAATAAGACAAATAATGATTTCTGGAAGTATCTATTCTTAATCTGTTTGTCCCTCTCTGTATTGTCTATTGCATTTATACCTGAAGCGAATGCACTCTGTACATCAAAATATTTTCACCACTCTTATGGAATAATTACCGAAGGGCTAAAGAAATTTTTTATGACAGGAGTTTGGATATCACTATTGACACTTCTGTGGTTTCGATTTAAGGGAATGAAATGGCAAAGATGGTTTGTACCATATGGTCGAATGAGTTTAACCAACTATATTTCTCAATCGATATTAGGAGTGTTTATCTATTACCCTATGGGATTGGGCTTGTATAATAAAGTAGGTGCTACGATAAGTGTTGTAATTGCTTTAATCGTTTTTGTGTCGCAATGTCTCTTTAGTTGGTGGTGGTTACGAAGATACAAGCAAGGGCCTATAGAGTATGTGTGGAAAAAGCTTACTTGGATAAGGATTTAGTATGCATCTCTCTTCCCTGTATTGTATCTATGGGGAAGAGAGAGTATACCAATTTAATGGTTGTTAATTATTTCGTGGAAAATAGAGGCTTTAGATCTGCCCAATTTTCTTCTTTGGCATAACATGTATTTTTGGGAATGATAATAAGTGAAATACCACTAGCTTTGAAAGCATCTTCTCCTAATACCGTTAATGGAGCAGCTGTTCTTTCTACTTCTACTTTCTTTAATAATTTGCAATTCTCAAATGCCTGTCCTTCAATGTTTAGTAGGGAAGAAGGTAGGTTGATCACTTTAAGTCTTACACAATCTTTAAATGCAGATCGTCCAATGGTTTTAAAATTATCATGCAGGGTCACCTTTTCGATGTTTTTACATCCTTGAAATACTGGGCCCCAGAAATGTTTAAGCTTTGCATTTGGTGTCACTTCTCTTAAAGCAGTACAGTTCTTAAACGATGCGCCCAACACAACCTTAAGGTTTTCATTAAACACAACTGTTTTAAGCTTAGTGCAATCTTGAAAAGCCCATTTGCCTATTTGAAACAAGTTCTCTCCAAAATGTAGCTCTACTAGCTCTATACAGCCCATGAAAGCCCATGACTCTATAGTGGTGAGCTTATCGTTAAAATGCACCTTTCTTAAGCTAAAACAGTCCCAAAATGCTCCACCATCAATCAATTCAAGATCCATGGGGAGTATTAATTCCTGTAACTTTTCACACCCTTTAAATGCCATGTCTCCAATCTTGATAATCGAATCGGGAAATGTGATACCTGTTAGGTCTTTATTTCCTTCAAAGCAGTAGGGGCTTATTTCAGTAAGATAAGAGTCGTTGGAAAATGTAATATGGGAAATATTCGAAAGGTCTTGACAGGATAAAAGAGGACGTTTTTCTTCTCCACTACCAATTGCCACTACCTGAAACTGATCAATAATAGAAGGGATAGCTCCATCAAAATGATCACCCGTGAACTGAATTAGATTTACTCCTTTTTTTTTATCTGAGGGGTCGATAAAAGAGTAGCTCCATTCACCGTTGTCTATAATATGTTTCATAGTTATTAATTGTTGTCCATTACACAAATATAACTATTTTATCCTTTTTTCCTTTAATCAATAAATAATAAGCTTAGGAAAACATGAGAGTGATAGATGAAGTGCTTTCCAAAAAGTAAAATAAGTCGTGTTATCATTGGTGTAAGAGACAAAAAGTGCCATCAACAAGCTTGCGATGGCACTTTGACCTTATGCGTAGTAGTAATGATACTATCTCTTCTTCGTATAACTCCTTTTGATTACTTGACAATGATTTCATCACAGAATAACCATGATGGTTGACCTTTGCCACTATGCCAATCAGGACAGGCTCCAATGTTTTTGGCGGTAATATGAATATACCTTGCTTTAATAGGCGATTTTAATATCAGAGGATAATCATAGTAGATAGGAGTCTTCTCTTTTGTAAACTCATTTCTTACAACACCTGCAGATTGATATTTTTTATTGTCCATAGAGTACTCATAAGAAACAGATGCAGGTAAGAATATCCATGATCCAGGGTTGTACAAGTGTCTTGACTGTAGTGAGCTGATGGTTTCAACCTTTCCCAGATTAATAGTAACGTCCATATCTGTCCCTTCGTAACCAACCCACTGTCCATCCGTAAAGGTTTGTGTTCCCATAGTACAATTGTTAAGTAACGACCTCTTTTTATCAGGGTATTTGCTACTTGGTATCGTGTTATGAGTAAGTACTCCGTCAGAAGCGATATGAACATATACAGTTGTCTCAGTTGTTTTGCTTACAGGTTGTCCATCTTTGATCTGAATCGCTTTTACTGTCGTAGTTTTGTCTACCGTAATTGGAGAGGAATACCTATTGCTTTGCATATTAGGCTCAGTGCCATCTAATGTGTAATAGATATCTCCTGTTAACGATGATGATTGAAGAATGATCGTATTGACTTTCTTCTCTTCATTGTATTCTGTCTTAAAATTCACATTGAAGGCACTCTTTGCATAATGGATACCTGCTTTTTGATATCGCAGATACTCTTTGTGCATCCTTTTCTGGAAATCCTTCCAATTTCGATTCTCTTGATTGGTCCAGGCTACCTCACTCATGGCTGCTAGGCGTGGAAAGGTCATATATTCTGCATGAGAGGTGGTTGCGACATGTTCTGTCCATAAGTTGGCTTGAACCCCCAGAATATAATTCGCTTCTGTAGCATTCAACTCTTTTGGTACTGGGTTGAACTCGTATACCTTTTCGATTGGTAGATTGGCACCAAATGCCAAAGGTTCTAAATCTCTAGCTCCTTGATAGTAGTCAAAATAACAATGTTGGGTTGGGGTCATAACCACGGGATGGTGCATCTTGGCAGCTTTAATCCCACCTTGCATTCCTCTCCATGACATCACTGCTGCATTTGGTGCAAGTCCTCCTTCAAGGATCTCATCCCATCCGATAAGCTCTCTGTCATATTTGTTAAGAAACTTCTCTACTCGAGTGATAAAATAACTCTGTAGTGCTTCTACATTCTCTAGTCCCTCTTGTTTAATTCTTCTTTGGCAGTCTGGACAATGCTCCCACTCTTTCTTGTTCGCTTCATCGCCACCAATATGTATATATTTAGATGGGAATAGGTCCATTACTTCAGACAGCACATCTTCTATAAATTGAAAAGTCTCCTCTTTGCCTGCACAGTAGATATCTGTAATGGGCCATAAACTTCCTGTTGGTACATTTAGTCTTTTCCCTTTGCATGAAAATTCAGGGTAGGCTGCGAACAGTGCAGTAACGTGTGCTGGCATCTCTATCTCAGGAACTACCGTAATGTTTCGTTCTTGGGCATAACGCACAATATGTTGTATCTGTTCTTGGGTGTAAAATCCACCATACCTCCTGCCATCTTCTCTATCTTTTGTTGGACGATCTCCCCATGGAAGCGATTCATAGTCAGCTCTCCATGATGATGTCTCTGTTAATTTTGGATATTTCTTGATCTCTATTCTCCATCCTTGATCATCAATCAGGTGCCAGTGAAAAACATTCATCTTTAGTCTTGACATTCTATCTAAGTGCTTTTTGATATAGGATACAGGAAAGAAGTGTCTAGAACAATCAAGCATCATGCCTCTCCATTGGAATCGAGGAGCATCATCAATTTTAACTCCTGATATGACCCATTGGTTTGAACTCTGATCGAAAGATTCTATCTCAGCTGGAAGTAGGGCACGTAGGGATTGTACACCGTAAAATAATCCAGCATAATAGGGGGCGGATATTTGAATAAGATTGTCGTTTACATATAGCTGGTAGCACTCTGCTGCTCTATGTGATTTTGTCGTTTCGATCTGAATCTGATCTTTTGACCTCTTTTTGTTAACAATAGACAGATCTAAATCTGTATGATCTCTGAGGAAATGATGTAAATAGTGTGCTGCTTCAATTGCTTCACTGCTTTTAGCATAGATTGTTGTAGAGCTACTAATTTCAAATTGACCAGATAAGGGTTCAATAAATTGAGGTTTAGGAATAATATCCGTGTTGGATTTGGTCTCCGTTTTACATGATGCGAAAATTGCTATCATGAAAAAGACGATATAAATTTTGATTTCTCTCATTGTGTGTAGTAAAGTTTATTTGGATGAAGTTAATAAAACAATTTGTTTAAATTTATTAAAAATATAGAGATATCAATAATAGGATTGATCTGTTTTTGGAGTAGTATTTGGAATTTACTGCTTTGTGTAGTCGTGATTGAATAGTACGAGCTTTATCTTGAAATGATGTTTATATTTTTCGAGATAATTCTATTGAAAATGTTGAGGTATAGTCTATTGTTTAGATATGTCTTATAATAAAAATAGGGATCAAGGGTAAGGTACAACTATACCGGTAATTGGAGTTAATGTATACTCATATTAAAATTCATAAGAGTGAAAAGTAATAAAAGTATAGACACCTTCGACTAATATTGGTAAAAACATAATGATATGAGAATAACTAGTTGCTTATTTTTGATAATCCTGTTTATAGGCAAGACGCTTGAGGCTAAGGAGGCAGATTTCTTTACAGGGAAAGTGAAATCTTTTCACTCCAAAACAGTTGAGGGCGTAGATAAGGTGATCTATGTATTTGATATCCCTATCTACGGTGCGGATCATATTTCGAATAAGAAAATGATTCATGCTGCAAATATCATGGCACAATATCTCGATAATGATGAAGATGGGATCGTAGATGATATGTCTGTTTGGCAGTCACTAAAAAAGAACCATGCTTCTCTTATCATGTGGTCAAAGATGAAAGATATTCGCCGATTTGATTCTCCATTTTTAGAACACTCACAAGACTTAGGTGAGGACGAAACATCGATCTTATGGCATGATGATAGAACAGAACGTTTTGATGCTTCTTTAGAAGAGATTTTACATCTGATTACAAGTCAGGGCTATGCTTTTGCCTATCCTGATGTTTTTGGAGAAATGCCTGGCTCCTTATTGACAGAAGCCATGGACATGGCAAGAGGAGGGTGCTTTAAAAGAGTACCATCAAAATATCCGTTAAAAGCTTGGTTTACTTATGACGACAGAACTTGTGGCTACGAATGTATGGCTACAGAATATCTCTACTGGGGATTGACATCGTGGCTTGGTGCCCAAGAGAATCGTGGGGAAGAGATTGTTCATGAATGGAAGCTTAATACCCGTCATAAGATGAAAGAGACAGATCAACTGTTAATGCGAATCCTAACAAATCCGAAATTTCATATTCCCCAAAAACTACCTAATGGGAGATATACTCCTCGAACTTCCGATTGAGAAAACGAAGATCAAAGGCCCTCTTGTTCGTAAGTGGGCCTTTGGTTGTGTATCTTAAAATATAAGATGTGCTAAAATCGCTATAATTGGAAGAGAGACTAGAGTTCTCTGTAGAAAGATGATAAATAGCTCCCAGAGATTAATTGGGATTTTACTCCCTAATAGAAGTGCGCCGACTTCGCTCAGGAAAATAAGTTGCGTTACAGATACTGCTGCGATAATAAATCTTGTCATTTCATTCGCAATCGATGATGCCAAGATCGAAGGGATAAACATATCTGCAAATCCAACCACCATACATTTTGATGCATCAACCGCCTCAGGTATTTGTAATAACTTCAACAAAGGAACAAAAGGCATTCCTAGCCATTCGAATATAGGGGTATAGGTCGAGATAATTAATCCGATGGTACCAATGGCCATCACCACAGGTAAGATACCTACCAACATATCTAAGCTATTCTTTAACCCCTCCAAAACAATATGCCAAGGCTTTTCAATAGCATCAGTCGTTTTTACTGCTTTGTAAAATCCATATTTGATAACATTCTCCCCCTTTGGAATAGCCTCTTTATCCACTGTTTTATCCGATCCATCGATCCATTTATCTGTCTTTCTAGATAAAGGAGGCATTCTTGGAACGATAATCGCAACAATAATACCTGTAATACATACTACAGCATAGAAAGGAACAAAAAGGTGGTCTAATTTGACTTGACTGAGTACAACCAAACAGAAACTAATAGAAACTGCAGAGAATGTCGTACCAATGACTGCTGCTTCTCTTTGAGTATATGATTTCTCTTCATACTGTTTGCTCGACATAATAATACCGACACTACCATCTCCTAGCCACGACGCCAAACAGTCAATAGCAGATCGTCCAGGCAAATTGAACAGAGGGCGCATGATCTTAGTGAGCCAAGTACCAAATAGCTCCAAAAGACCAAAATGTGTTAGTAGAGGAAGAAGGAATCCCGCAAAAATAAAAACAGAGAATAGCGTAGGAAGAAGGTCACTGTACACGAAAGTTCCAGTGTCGGCGTTTAATATCATCTCGGGCCCACTGTTGAACATCACCATAAACGTAAAAATCGTACCAACGATTCTTAAGATACCCCATATGGGTGCAACGACAAAGAGAGCTTTCAAAAAGCGACTATTCCATATTGCTTTTGGTTTGAAAATAATGGATAGCAAGTAGCCAACGCTTGCAGTAACCATTATTGCAGCAATCAGCAAAGGCATACGATCACCAATGATGGATAATAATTCATCTTTGAGAATAGCGATGGGAATAGAGAAACTCTCTTTGTAAGGTATGGGTGTCATGAAACAGAACACGCCTAAAAGCGATGGAATCGCAAACCATAGAATGTTTCTTAGAGTATAGATGTTTTTTTCTTTATGCATTTTCTTTACTTCTTTCTGTTGTATATAAGTCGATTGATCACTGCAAATATAGTGGGCTTTTTAAGTATAACAAATTAGAAAAAGCTTTGTTGCAGTTTGCCTACGTTGGTTTCGTGTGGTATTATATGGAGAAAAGATGAGGTGAATAATTATTACTTAATTGTATTTTTATGCATTAATATGGCTGATGTTTAAATATTTATTCATTCGTTCAGTGATATTCTTGCTGTCTAAAATATCGATAAATATCGTGGTGAAATTAATTGGTGAAATAATATTAATTTAGACACATTCTCCATTTAAGATGCTGATGGAATGAAAAAAGCCTTGATATTCGATCGTTGTCGAATATCAAGGCTTCGCGATTAAAAGAGGAGAAACTTAAACTCTATTCAGAATCACTGTTTAATCCACTTGGTGCACTATTCTGGTTAAGATGATCAATCCTCTGTGACAAAGTTGGGTGAGAATAGGAGCATTTAACAACAAAAGGATGTGGGGTGAGGTTAGCAAGACTATTTTTAGTTAACTTCTTAAGCCCTCCAATCAGCCCCTCTTTTAAGCCATGTTGTTTCGCAAAATCATCCGCTTGGTATTCATTCTTACGACTGAAGATCGACATAACAATTGAGGTGATTTCTGTTATTGGCGTAAGAACAAACGAGAAGAAAAGCAACCCTAACTCAAAAGTTGGCTTGTCTGATCCCATTACATAAGAGGTTGCTGGTTGTTCTAAAGCCAAGGATAATAGATAAAAGATGATGAATGTCTGTGTAAGAGAAAGGAACATACTTTGGATTACATGTCTCTTCTTCGCATGCCCCACTTCATGAGCTAATACTGCAAGGATCTCATCGCTATCGAGCTGATCTATGAGCGTATCATATAACACAATTCGTTTCATCTTTCCCAATCCTGTAAAGTATGCATTGGCTTTGGCACTTCTTTTAGATCCATCAATAACATAAATCTCTTTGATAGGAAAGTCAACTTGACCTGCAAACCCCATAATCTTATTTTTTAGCTCTCCATCCTCTAATGGTGTCTGCTTATTAAACAGCGGTACAATGATCGATGAATAGAACAGAAGCATAAAAAGAGAGAATCCTGCAACTATGGCAAATGCGATAAGAAAGAAGTGACTTCCTAATACCAAATAAGACTTTACGATAAGTGCCAACAGAATACCACCAATCACTCCTCCGACAACCAAAGATTTGATGAGGTCAGTAACGAAAGTCTTCAGTGTAGAGCGATTAAAACCATAGCGTTCCTCAATAACAAATGTGCTATAGTAAGAGAAAGGTATGTCGATAATAGTAGAAGCAATGCCCAAAATGCCAAAAAATAGTAAGGCATGCCATATCGGATTATCTGTATATTCTCCTAGCCAAAGGTCAAGGGAGCCAAACATCCTGGTCGCAATAATGGTGAAAGTAATTAGAAAGCTTAAGCTACTCGAAATCATCGATAGTTTCGCATTGGCTTTCCCATATGCTTGCGACTTCTCATACTCTTGGATTTCATAAATGTCTTTTAGACTATCGGGTAGTGATGCACCTCTATTTCTATTGTTTAAATAGGTCAAAAGGGTGTTGAACAAAAACTGTCCAGTGATGATCGTTATTAAGATCACTAACAATGTATCTGTATGCATTGGTCTATCTTGTTTAATTAATCGGTTGACATTCTTCTTTTAGCTGCGCTACAAATTGCTTCATGTAGAGGGTTCTCTCTCTCGCAATAACTTTGCCATATGGCGTATTGATCTTCTCTTCTATACGAAATAACTTGGCATAGAAGTGATCCAATGTGCTGTTATCCTCTTCTCTATTGCCGTCTAGATGATTCTCATCGTAGAGGGCTGCATTAACCGAGCCACCATAAGCAAACGCACGTGCAATGCCTATCGCGCCAATAGCATCTAGTCTATCTGCATCTTGTACTATCTGAAAATTTATCGAACCGCTTGTAGGCTGTTGTTTCTGTTTCTTGAAAGAGATATGTTGTGTAATAAACATCACCTCCTCTATGAGGACAGTAGGGAGTTTAAGTTGTTCCAAATATTGTTGAATCCACGCTTCGTCCCGTATCTTTAATTTGGCGTCTGCCACATCGTGTAGCATCGCAGCTAAAAAGATAGTTAGAAGAGATCCTCTATTCTCAACAGCGTGGATCTTTCTAGCGGTATTCCATACCCTTACAATGTGTTGCCAATCATGGCTTCCTTCCTGCGAAACGAACAGGGCTTTGATATCTTGGGTTACCTTCTTCTCAATAGAATCGGTGAGTACTAAAGACATAAGAATTTATTGATGTGTTTGTACTACAAACATAGGTTTCTCCTTCAATACAATAAAATTATTCGAAGACAAAATTTAGAATCATCTCCACTGAATTGTGAAATGAGCTATATGATTTGCATATGCATTCGAAAACTGGACTATAATTGTACAGCAGCTTAGGATCAAGTCTGGGAAAAGAGTGCCTGTGGATATTTAAAACCCAGACAGAGTTTAATTTACACTACCCAATTTTTCACCTACTAGTGGATTGATAGGTATCTGCACCTACCTTCCTAGTACCTTTGTCCATGGTCTAGCCATGTTTCGTCCATGGTTCAGGCACCGATACCCCCGAAATCGATGGACAAACCATGGACGAACCATGGCTAGACCATGGACAAAGGTGGGAGTAGGTACCTAGGAAGGTGGGAGTAGGTACCTAGGAGGTATACGGTAGAGATAGGCAAAAGCGATCTGTTTTGCCTTGTGTATTGACAGGGTAAAATTAACTCTGGACGGTATAAAGAGATTGTTGTTTTCATCCGTGTCTCGACAAAGGTTGTTAAGTAGTTGAATTTAAATGTAGTAAAAAGTGTAAATGATTCAAAATATTGTATCTAGATAATGGCCGATTTATCTCAATTAAATGGTGTTTGTTTTACTCTGTACTACAAAGTAGCCTCAAGTAAGAGTATGATTGTTGAGAATAATTGTTGTTGTGTAAACTGGTTGCATAGATGGTTGCTATGTTTGCGAAAGAAAATGTACTCTCTTCTATGAGAGACAATATTATTTTCGGCTTAGAGTAGAAATTTTAGAAATTTTATTTTAAATTAGAAGAGCTGAAACAAAGAAGTAATTATGAGATTAAATATAACAATACGTTCGAATCAGGAGGAGGTTCCTTTTGATCACCAACATCTATTATCTGGGGTTGTTTATAAATGGTTAGGCGAAAGTGAGGAGCATGGAAATTTATCGCTCTACTCATTCTCGCAGTTAAATGGGGCAAAGAAAGGACGAAATGGATTGGTTTTTCCAGTGGGTACTTGTTTCTCGTTTAGTGCTTTCAATCGAGATCTGTTAAATCGACTAATTCGAGGGATACAGAAAGATCCTAGCATGTTTTATGGTTTGGTTGTTGAAGAGGTTGAGATATTGGGAGAGCCTGATTTCTCTGAGGAGTACCGTTTTTATTGTGGGAGCCCTATCTTGGTGAAATGTAGTGATGCTGAGAATAAGAAACATCATTTGCGTTTTGATGACCCTAATGCTAGTGATGTGATGCATCGTATTTTGTGTAAGAAGATGGATCAGGTTGGTTATGAGTATAGTGACTTTAAGATCTATTTTGATCAGATGTATGGTGGAGCAAAGACGAAATTGATTCGCTATAAAAAGATTAATAATCGATGTAATGTTTGTCCTGTGATTATCAAAGGAGATGATCGAGTGAAGCGTTTTGTATGGAATGTTGGTGTTGGATCAAGTACTGGAATTGGATTTGGGGCATTAAAATAGATGATGGTTTATGGATAAATTATTTATTGTGACATACAGAGGAGCATTTGGTTTTATTAAGCCTTGGACGGCAGTTAGAGATGGTGAAACTTATTCGCAACAGTTTCTTACTCCATCGATGGTCGAAGGGATAGAGCGTAAATTGTTTCCTAACTTGTTAAAAGAATCTTCAGGTAAGTTATATAAAATTAGTGGACACCGCTTGGCTTATGAGGGTATTTCACAACAACAGGAGCAGGTGCAAACCAGAGGGTGGAATGGCAAAGGGTCAAAAAAAGAGCGTAGTTATCTACGACCGAATTCTATCTTGGTTCGAGGTGTATTGATCAATCCTGTTCTTCGTCTGGCTTTTGCGAGCAGGGAAGATGCGGAGGATGCTTGTTGTCAACATCTCTGTTTGGCACGTAATGAAGATGTGTTGTTGCCAGAAGCGGAGATCATTGAAACGACCATTGAATTGTTCAATCATGATCCGATGTTTAATGGTTATGAATTGGTGTTTGAAAAAAATGAGAGCTCTTTTATGGTCGGGTATCATCGGGGCTTAAACAAAACGCCAATGTATGGATGGTTACGAATGGTAGGTAATCCTGTAATGCTAGCATCGGATGGAGCATAATCAGTGTTTGTCACATATATTGGCTAAGGGTGCTCCTGATCACACTACCTTACATGATCATTTAGAGCAAGTCATGTGGGTGGCTGAACGTCTAGGGAAAGCCGTAGGATACGATGTCGAAGTGTGTCGTCATGGTGCTTTGTTGCATGATATTGGTAAGGTGCATCCTCGTTTTCAGAAATCGCTAACGGGATATCGTAAAGGAACGGTTCCTCTGCGTCACGAATTGGTGTCGTTGTTTTTCTTGTCTCTTTTTGATGAAAAAGAGCATGAGGCATTGATTGAGATGGTCGTTGCTCATCATAAGCCTATAGAGAATGATCCAAGAGGTTGTGGTCTTTTAGATCTTCTAGAGGAACATGATGACGAATTGATGATCTCTTATCTCGAAGGGTGGGAAGAGTGGAGCTTGGATGCCTTGGCGATACTTTCAGGCTTAGGTATTGCTTCTGTCTCTATTTCTAAAGAGGATGCGATGGCAAATTTAGAGAAGGCCATTGATTATGCCGAGACGTGTATGCATGGTGAAGGCTACTCTTTATGGCGTGGATTGTTGGTTGCAGCCGATCATTTGGCTTCGGGTTTGTCTGGCGACACAAGTGATTGGTTGGACCGTCTATTTCGTAAGCCTGATCTTAGCTTTTTTCAGCGTAGAAGTTCTCTGTTTCCACTTTCTCTAGCCTCTAGCGATAGCGATCGACCCCACACATTGGTTGTGGCGCCGACAGGTGCTGGGAAGACCGACTATCTCATGCGTCGTTGTAAAGAGCGTGTTTTTTATACTTTGCCTTTTCAGGCTTCCATTAATGCGATGTATGAGCGAATGAAGGAGGTGTTGGGAGAAGATGCAGATGTCCGTTTGCTTCATGGGGCTTCGAAAGTGACGATTTCAGGAGGATCGGTTTATCAAGAGATGCTGCAGAGTAAAGCAGGAGCTTCGTTGAAAGTGTTAACTCCTCATCAGCTGGCTTCTATGGTGTTTGCGATTAAAGGTTTTGAAGCGATGATGGTGGATGTGATGGGGCAAGACGTGGTGTTAGATGAGGTGCATGTGTATAGTGATTTTTCAAGGGCGATGGTTTTGAAAATAGTACAGATGTTGAGGCAGTTGTCTTGTCGAATACATATCGGCACAGCTACGATGCCCACCGCTCTGTATAAAGAGCTCTTATCTATATTAGGTAAAGAAGAGACTTTAGAGGTGGCATTGTCTTCGGATGTGTTGACAAGTTATAATCGTCATCGTGTTTTTCGTTTAGATCAATGGCAGCAGGCCAACGAAATTGTGTCAAGAGCTCTTGAAGAGAGACAAAAAGTGTTGTTGGTTTGTAATACGGTGGCACAAAGTCAGGCTTTGTTTGAAACATTTTTGGATCAATTTCCTAATGCTGCTACACTGTTGCTTCATAGTCGATTAAAACGTGGCGATCGAAATTGTCGTGAATCGGAGTTGTATGATTTGAATGCTTTAGCTCCTCAAAGCAGGGGAGTGTTGGTGGTTTCGACCCAAGTGGTGGAGGTGAGTTTGGATATAAGTTTTGATTTGATGATCACCTCATGTGCTCCATTAGACAGCATGGTACAGCGTTTTGGTCGTGTGCATCGAAAGAGAAGTGAAGAGACAATAGGTACATATAAACTGGTCTATGTGGTGTCGCCACCAGAAGATAAAAAGGCCTGTCTGCCATATGACAAGGATGTATTGGATCGGAGTTTTGAAATCTTACCTGAAGATGGCGCTGTCTTGGAGAGTGGTGCATTGCAAACGATGATTGATACAGTCTACCCTAAATGTCATAAAATAGATATTGAAACCCATTCTGTATTGAAAAGTGATGGTCGATGGGGATTGGAGAAGCTGTGTGATTATCCGAAATCTTATTTCCTGAGTCAATTGGATATTCAGAGTGTGGTGGCCATTGTTGAAACAGATGTGGAAATGTATAAAATATCTGGATTGATGGATCGTATGAAAATGGAGATCCCTGTTTCATACCACTATGTGAGAGATTGTATCTCTATTGAAGAGGGTAGTGGTCCTTTTGTGATTCCCTCTTCGTGGTATGATGATAGGTATGGATTGCTGGTGGATCAAATCAAGCAAGAACGAAAAGCATCCAGTGAGTTTAACGAAAAGAGTCAGATATTATGATAGCAGCAGTGATTGGTCGCACTTTTTTACAGGCCTACAATACGCATTATAGGAAAGATTATGATGCAAAGACATTTTTTGATCAAGTCTTCTTTCCGCTATTCTTTGATCATCCTAAGTATATGCAATGGGTGACCAACTCTCCCTTTGTTCAGATGAAAAAAGGGCAGAAGGTCGACAAGTTAACTTCAGATGATCGTCTGGAGAAGTTAGAGGATTTTCATGTGAAAGTTCAGGATGGTGTTCGAGATGCTTCGATGGTTATTGGCGGTTCTGCCTCAGAATCAAAAGAGTTTGCTTCAACATCAGGACAAGTAACAGATTTGTCCATGGAGATGGATAGCGAGGAGCTTTATTTGTCATGGATAGGTGGTGGTTTTGGTGTTGGAGTGGCTGGTGGATTGTCTATATTCTTTGATCATTCGGATTTGTTAATGGCTTTATTCGAGGGTTGGCAAGTGTATCGACAGTTTCTTAATCATTCGAGTATATCCTCTTTGCGAGGCAATCAGATCAATACATGGAATGGGCAATGGCTCTCATACTACTGTAGGCAATATAAGGAGATTAAGGAGGTCGATTTCCATCAGTTTTCAGGTCATTGTCGAATTGTAGAGAAGTCGGGAGTCTTGGAAGTGAGTACGATTCAGTGGAATCAGCTGCTGTTTTCGATGTCCAAAAAGTGGGCTACACCAATGATGATGGGCTATGTCTATAGCTTGGGGCAAACTAATACCACTATGGGGTTTTATCCTTTTCAGATCTCTGCTTGTCGGGGGTTGCGTAAATTCTACCAAACGTTGTTTGGAGAGAATCATGCCATAGAAGATGCCGCCTTTTATGAAACTCTTTATGGCCTTCATATCAAGCGAGCATGTGAAAAAGGGGCTGTAGGTCTGGTTAGTCTTCAACCTAAGGATCTGGATAAATATATGAAAGATAGAACCAAGAAGGTGCGATTGTCTCGCCCTAAATTAGGTAGTGATGAAGAGAAGAATCAAAAAGCATTGGCAAAAGATAGAGAGAATATAATAACATATAGAGCATATAAAACTTGGATATTGGCTATGATTACAAAAAACAAAGAAGAGATGTTGGATTACACATCTAGTATCGCAAAATGTTTGATGGCTTATCGTGATGGTGGAGCCAAAGGTTCGAAAAAGCGACCAAACCAAATAGAATTAGATCTGTTGGGTACAAAAAGTAAAAAAGGGTTTATAATGGCTTTGACCGATATCTTAAAGGAGATAAACGAAGAGGATCAAACGCTTATTAAAGGGTTAAGAGATCGTGTGCATTTGATGGGTAGCGAAGATTTTGGCTATTTTCAAGTGTTGTTGAAGTTTGATTATGCTTACGCAGAAAGAGAGAATTGTTAAACAGAGTGTTGTATTAAAAGACTATATATAAAGATGGAAAGTGTATTTTATATTCGAACGTTAAAGAAAGCGGACTATACCGTGTTTTGTGTTGCCGATGGACAAAAAAGCTATTGGGACCCTCAGTTTCAACGTGCGGTGCCCTATTCGAGTGGTCAGCAGGTGAAACGTTCTATGATGACCAAAGTGTCGGATGTTTTGAATGTGCCGATGTCTCCAGTGACGTTTATTTCGGAAGTCAATAAGAAGAAAGAGATCAGTGAAGGGGAGGTCTATGGTACTTGTGATCCCACCTATGTCGATCAGCTTTTTGGAGGATGGATGCGAGCTTCTAAGGGAGGCAAAGAGCGTACGTTGAAACGACGTAGCCCTCTTTCTATCTCAGCGATGAGGGGGCTACACCCTTTGTTGGCAGGTATTGCTAAGGAGAATGGAACATTTGACCGTAGTGGTGCTAAGGAGACACGTATTGTGGTAAATGAAGGGGATAAAACGTTGAGCGAAGCGGAAATCTCTGAATTGTTAGCGGGAAAGGATCGTAGCTTAAGCCGTAAATGGTTGGCCGATAACAAAAGGGCTACAGGACTTTTTGTGATGGATGTGGCAGTCGATCTACGTCGTCTGTTTTCGGTCTCTTTGGATAAGTTAGAACCTGAGATTTCGGAAGCGACAGAGGGTAAGTTGAGAGAAGAAGGATGGCTTGAAGTAGAAACGGCTTTTGGGAAGAGCTTAACTGCGCCAAAAGAAGTTAGAGAGGCATGGATTCCAGCATTGGCTGAAGCTTTGGTTAATTGGTCTATCACATCCAATCAGTCTCGTACTTTTAGTTTGATGGACACTTTGGCTATTGCTGTTTCCGATAATGCCAATCGTATTGCAGGATCTATTCGGGCGAAATTAAAGGAGGATGAGACTCCAAGGGCTGAGCCTATTGTTGAAGAGGCAATGCCTGGTGTAGACACTTTTATCTCGTTGTCTGCTGATGGGGTGGTTCGTACTACTACCGAGCAGTTTGATGCAGTGGATAAAGCGGTGGCGTCGATTATCGAAAGGATGAGAGCTTTTGATTACGAATCTCCTTTATCATAGATCTCTAATAGCAAAGGAAGAGGTGATTCTCTTCTTTTGCTGTCTATTCACCGACTCAGGGTATGTTCATGAACAGTAGATGATAATGTACTGTGTTCTTTTTTTAGAATTTTAGTATGATCATTTTTCTGTGTTAAAATAAGAGGTGACATACTGCACCATGAAAAGGAGGGCACTTTAATCTTTAATCATCATTATTGTGTTTTTTCTTATCACTTTAGTGTTTATAGTGTTATAGGACTAGTGAACAACCTTTTAGTTTATATCAGTATTTATCATCATAAATAGACCAGGTTATTGGTCAAAAGAACTAACTTATTTGTTTCGAGCTCATATTATTACAGTATGCACTGAAAGTGCTACAGTTATTAGCCCAGTGCGAATTGTTGGGTATAGGTAAAAGAGAGACACGAGGGCTGAGTCCGTTGATAATATATCCAATTTATCATAGAGAGTTAAATGGGTTGGCCCAGACTTTCATCCGTTCTTTTTTGATCGGTTATTGTACCCAAGGCTCATTTCTATGCAGTGCTATTGCTGTACAAATTGATGAACTGATCCTAGGTGTCGATTTAGGATTTAGAAAGATATATATTGGTTCTTCTACTCAATCCATCTTCATAAGCACTAGGAGAGGGTTGTTAAAAACTTTATCGTTATGATTACAGGAACTCATTTTCAATATTATTATGTGTGCCATCGTAAATTATGGCTCTTTTCCCATGATATCCATTTAGAACAGAATAGTGAGATTGTTTATGATGGTAAACTGTTGCATGAACAGAGCTATTTGCAAAGAAGTAGTCGTTATCAAGAGGTGTCGATAGAGGGTATTAAAGTCGATTATTATGATCGGAAGAAGGGTGTGATTCATGAGCTGAAACGATCTAAGAAGATGGAAGAGGCTCATGTATGGCAGTTGAAATATTATCTCTATGTTTTCCAAAGTGTTGGTATCGATGCTAAATATGGGCTCTTGGAGTATCCAAAGTTGCGCGAAACCAAAGAGATCATGTTAAGTGACAACGACAGAGAGGAGATAGAGCAGAAGAAAGAGGATATTGTTCGAATATGTGAGCAAGACAGATGTCCAGATACCATAGGATTGCCTTACTGTAAGAAGTGTGCCTATTATGATTTCTGTTATTGTGATGCATAGCATCACTTTACTAAACCTTTGATGAATATGAAAAAGAATTACTACTTATTTAACCCAGGACGTCTTTCCCGGAAAGATAATACACTGAAGTTTAGCCCTTCACCTGTGGATGGACAAGAGGTGTCTCCTAGATATCTTCCTGTAGAGGAAGTCGATTCGTTGTATGTTTATGGAGCGTTGGATGCCAATTCATCGTTATATAATTTTCTTGGGAAACATGATGTTGCTGTCCACTTTTTCGATTACTACGAAAATTATACGGGAAGTTTTGCTCCTAAAAAAGTTTTACTTTCTGGGAAAATGCTTGTAGCACAAACGCAACTCTATTTAAATGATACCAAACGTTTGGATTTGGCTCAACGCTGTTTGGATGGCGCAGCTCATAATATGCTTAAGAATCTACAGTATTATGATCGTAGAGACAAAGACATGGAACCATTCATCACCCCAATGAAGGCTTTGCAGGAGGAGATATGGCATAGTAAAAATATAAAGTCATTGATGGGAGTTGAAGGGAATATTCGAAAACATTACTATGATGCTTTTAATTTGATTATTAATGACCATGTGATGGGAATCCGTACCAAACAGCCTCCTTTAAATATTGTCAATAGTTTGATCTCATTTGGTAATATGATGTGTTATAGCGAATGTTTAAGGAGTATAATGAAAACACAATTGGAACCTACCATTAGTTTTCTTCATGAACCTGGAGACCGTCGTTATAGCCTTTCTTTAGATCTATCTGAAATATTTAAACCTTTATTGGTGGATAGAGTAATTTTTAAGATGTTGAATAAACGGGTGTTACAAGAGCGTGATTTTGATCTGTATATGAATCGTGTGGTGATGAAGGATGCGGGAAAGAAGAAATTTGTCGCTGCTATTGAAAAACGAATGACCGAGACCATTAAGCATCGACAATTGCAAAGAAGTGTGAGCTATAAACATCTGATTAAGTTAGAGTGTTATAAGTTACAGAAGCATATTTTAGGAATTCAAACTTACGAACCTTTTAAGATGTGGTGGTAAGATGGTTGTTGTTCTTCTAACTTAAAATTTGGACATATGTATGTTATTCTTGTGTATGATATGGGTGAAAAGCGTGTGGCTAAGATGCTTAAGCTTTGTCGACGCTATTTGAATTGGATTCAAAATTCCGTCTTTGAGGGCGAGATTTCTGAAGGTAGACTAAAGAAACTGAAATTTGAAGCAGATGAGATAATGGAGGACAAAGATAGTTTGATTATATTTACCTCTAAGGTGAATCATGGTCTGCATAAGGAGGTGATAGGGTGTGAACGACAGACTATTGATCAGTTTTTATAGTGCTTTGTGTTGTCGATCCCCTCTCTCTCTGTCCTTTATCCTCTTGTGTAGTCTTCAAAGATAGGAGGATCAGTTCTTTGATGTCTTGATAATCAATTGATTGGTGGCGTGTTGTCGTACCCAGTAGGTTTTTGTACTATTGAAGGTCGACAATTAGTTTAGTAAAAAATCATGGCAGAAATAGGAGTAAACTCCCATTTTATCGTATATTTGTATGTCATTTTTGACGCCTTTTAATCGTACCTTATTGGAATTGAAACTTGGTATGCGATTAAAGGTAAAGAAAGTACACAGCTTTTAATCGTACCTTATTGGAATTGAAACCGATTTGTTGTCATCTCTTGTATCATTGCGAGTGTGGCCTTTTAATCGTACCTTATTGGAATTGAAACGTAAAATTAGAGGTGTTTAGCTATTGGAAACAGGTGTCTTTTAATCGTACCTTATTGGAATTGAAACATACCCCATACCTCCTTTAATACATCCGATACAGTTCTTTTAATCGTACCTTATTGGAATTGAAACAGGATGTCACTTGGCATTACAACACGTTTCCCGCCTTTTAATCGTACCTTATTGGAATTGAAACCTCAAATAAAGATCCCCATCTGTGCCAATTCTCACTTTTAATCGTACCTTATTGGAATTGAAACATCTCCAACTTAAAGTCGTCTTGATTTCCATACCCAGCTTTTAATCGTACCTTATTGGAATTGAAACCAAATCAATAATAGGCCTACTCCCTTGTGCTGTACTTTTAATCGTACCTTATTGGAATTGAAACATCAATCCCAGCTGTTCTTCTAAAGCTTTTTTTGCTTTTAATCGTACCTTATTGGAATTGAAACTTCCGTAAAATAGTTTAAGAACATCTTAATGTCGAACGCTTTTAATCGTACCTTATTGGAATTGAAACTGAACGAAATGCCGCTAAGTGCGATCGGAGACGATGGCTTTTAATCGTACCTTATTGGAATTGAAACAATAATACACCCCCACAGTGCGAAGGTAATGCTTTCTTTTAATCGTACCTTATTGGAATTGAAACTAAAAGGTTTCTATTTCGCGCGTTAACGCTCTACAATCTTTTAATCGTACCTTATTGGAATTGAAACATACGTAGATACTGTGTGGTCCTCTGATACTTTAGCTTTTAATCGTACCTTATTGGAATTGAAACCGAGTAAATACCTTCGGTGCCGTCTAAGATCTCATCCTTTTAATCGTACCTTATTGGAATTGAAACTTTCTAGGGCTTTAAACATGCCCGCAGGTGTCTCCTTTTAATCGTACCTTATTGGAATTGAAACAACATTTCGCGTGGGGGTTATACGATCGAGGCAGCGCTTTTAATCGTACCTTATTGGAATTGAAACTCTACAGTGGTCCCCTGCACTTCTTTCCCCCCTCCTTTTAATCGTACCTTATTGGAATTGAAACGACAATCATAGTCATTTGCATTTGTTTGTTGTGGAACTTTTAATCGTACCTTATTGGAATTGAAACACTGCATTAAGAAAGATCCAAACTGTCCTAATATCTTTTAATCGTACCTTATTGGAATTGAAACTTTAAATTAAAGCATGCGCTTAGGACGATTGAAAAGCCTTTTAATCGTACCTTATTGGAATTGAAACATGCTTTGACAGGTGTATATGAGATAATTGACAATCTTTTAATCGTACCTTATTGGAATTGAAACGTTTATGATCTGCAGAATCCTGAATACGTTTTAGCTTTTAATCGTACCTTATTGGAATTGAAACATGATCCAAGCGTTGTTTTTGCAATCACTTCATCTGTCTTTTAATCGTACCTTATTGGAATTGAAACTATGAAGACATTGGCGCGCTGCCTGCTCCTCCTGCTTTTAATCGTACCTTATTGGAATTGAAACGTTTAAATTGCCATTGTTTTACATTTAAGTATCCGTTCTTTTAATCGTACCTTATTGGAATTGAAACATCCAAAGCTTTCAAGGTCATTGACTCTCACATGCTTTTAATCGTACCTTATTGGAATTGAAACTTCAGTGTCCATACGCTCTCTGCCCTCGTGGTCAATCTTTTAATCGTACCTTATTGGAATTGAAACATATATAAACTGTTTAGCCATTGTTTTCTCCCTCCACTTTTAATCGTACCTTATTGGAATTGAAACTTAGAGAAATTCTGGAGTACGTCAGGATTAAGCAATGCTTTTAATCGTACCTTATTGGAATTGAAACCAATCCATTAAAACGATTCTCGTAGTAAACAGAACCTTTTAATCGTACCTTATTGGAATTGAAACAAGTGTAAACGTTGATTTTATCGACTTTGCCGTCCCTTTTAATCGTACCTTATTGGAATTGAAACAGATCTTTTGAGTCAACATCTATATAGCCCACAACTTTTAATCGTACCTTATTGGAATTGAAACTTTTGCAAGAGCTAAAAGAAACTCCCCCTTATCAACTTTTAATCGTACCTTATTGGAATTGAAACTTAAGCCATACAAGTATGCTGACACTTCCACGTCCTTTTAATCGTACCTTATTGGAATTGAAACTATTGATGACTAGCTGCCTCGTGTTCCATTGAGCCTTTTAATCGTACCTTATTGGAATTGAAACGCAAATGGTGGCACTACTATAATTTTGCTATTCACTTTTAATCGTACCTTATTGGAATTGAAACTCAGCAGTAAGGCTTACAGATAGGTCGGACACCTCTTCTTTTAATCGTACCTTATTGGAATTGAAACGTCTGATGAAATGGGTATGCGGTATGTTTAAAGTTCTTTTAATCGTACCTTATTGGAATTGAAACTTTAGAGAGATATAAACCTTAAGTGTCAATGCTGTCTTTTAATCGTACCTTATTGGAATTGAAACTGTTGTCCCCTGTTTTATCGTTAATAACTCTTGTCTTTTAATCGTACCTTATTGGAATTGAAACGAAGGATATTCGTACAGGAATGGTGGTGCTGATTTCATACTTTTAATCGTACCTTATTGGAATTGAAACATTTTTCCTCCACTCTATAATCTCTTCTCCGATTGCTTTTAATCGTACCTTATTGGAATTGAAACAAGTTTGATTCTCTCGTTGTCGGATATAATTACCCCCTTTTAATCGTACCTTATTGGAATTGAAACTTTCTGTACTCGGCTGGAAGATCAAGGTCACAACGCTTTTAATCGTACCTTATTGGAATTGAAACTTGTCTTCACCCCCAACTACTTTTAATAGTGTTTTTCTTTTAATCGTACCTTATTGGAATTGAAACTACTTTATTTGTTATTAGTGTGTCCGTAACCTCCCTTTTAATCGTACCTTATTGGAATTGAAACAAATAGCTCTATGTTGTTTTTGTTGAATAGATGAAACTTTTAATCGTACCTTATTGGAATTGAAACGTCGATATCCCACTCTTTCCATTTTGTTATATCTCCCTTTTAATCGTACCTTATTGGAATTGAAACGCATTTGACAAAAAATCTATTGTTTTATTTAATGACTTTTAATCGTACCTTATTGGAATTGAAACTTTCTTATACGCTCGAACTCTTGTTCTAATTTTGTCTTTTAATCGTACCTTATTGGAATTGAAACATCATTATGACTATTGATGAAACTACAGCGAAGATCTTTTAATCGTACCTTATTGGAATTGAAACTTAGCTTTGCGGCTGCTAAAATCATATCCTTATGCCTTTTAATCGTACCTTATTGGAATTGAAACTAGATAGTATCTTTTATTAGTTCTATTGCCACGCTCTTTTAATCGTACCTTATTGGAATTGAAACTAAGTCTATATTCCTGATCACGTATACCCTCTTCACTTTTAATCGTACCTTATTGGAATTGAAACTCATTATAACTATTGATGAAACTACAGCGAAGATGCTTTTAATCGTACCTTATTGGAATTGAAACATGAATCAGAATAGCTTTCTTTTAGTATTACAACCTTTTAATCGTACCTTATTGGAATTGAAACCATTGTTGTTTTCTGCCACTTCGCTTAGTATATAACTTTTAATCGTACCTTATTGGAATTGAAACTAGTTGAAATCACTGACACGGTAAAACATATTATCTTTTAATCGTACCTTATTGGAATTGAAACTAATTCCAGGCACATGTAAATATCTATCCCCTTCAACTTTTAATCGTACCTTATTGGAATTGAAACATTGCAGTTTCCAACTTTGCCCCATTCTTTTGATACTTTTAATCGTACCTTATTGGAATTGAAACGTAGCACCACAAACCAACATGTGAGGGGTTGAGTCTTTTAATCGTACCTTATTGGAATTGAAACGAAAGTCACGCATAGTGTACGCCTTAAAAACAAAGCTTTTAATCGTACCTTATTGGAATTGAAACGCATTTGACAGAAAGTCTATTGTTTCATTCAATGCTTTTAATCGTACCTTATTGGAATTGAAACATAGGTCGAATGCTTCATTCATATCAATGAATTTTCTTTTAATCGTACCTTATTGGAATTGAAACAACAAGAGCTAAAGACGCTCGTAACAAAGACATTCACTTTTAATCGTACCTTATTGGAATTGAAACATAAACCATACACGGCACCCGTCGTGATCATATTGACTTTTAATCGTACCTTATTGGAATTGAAACTTGTGTATAGGATGTAAAAAAGAACTTGCCAAAGACTTTTAATCGTACCTTATTGGAATTGAAACACAAGATCATACTTGGTAGAGTCGAAATACGGCAACCTTTTAATCGTACCTTATTGGAATTGAAACTTTTCAAAAATAAGGTCCTACACGGGCTTAATTACTTTTAATCGTACCTTATTGGAATTGAAACGAATAACAAATGTTGTATACACCCAAAAGGATCAAGACTTTTAATCGTACCTTATTGGAATTGAAACATAGATGGCTTTTGACACCTTTTGAGCGCATTTTTTCTTTTAATCGTACCTTATTGGAATTGAAACAAGCAAGTGATTGATGACTAACTATCCATTTATCATAGGGTTAAAATGAAAAGATTCGGACTTGAAGTCTTTATTGTTTGTGGGTTATCTATACCTATGGTTTCACCCTAGACAATGAAATTTAGCGCCTTCAGCGCATAGTTGTAGCCGATATGAGGCGTGTTCTTGAACAGGATTTCATGGGGATTTGTGGCTATAAATACATCATTTAACCTATAGGGTCAGGCTTTCAGCCCTTGGCTGTTGGTGGTGTGTTTTACCCAAGGCTCATTATTTATGCAGCGCTACCGCGCCACATATTCATTTCACCGTTGGGCTAGATTCGGTTTCCCTTTCAGGGAAAGTTGTGGTGTGGTGAAGATGAGCTGTGTGTCAACTCTTTTTGTCTTTTGGGGTTTCTTTTTTCTATCTTTGTAGACATATTTTTAGACGCGAACATCGCGTCTCTACCAGGTATGGTAGATTAAATAAAGATTTATTGATTAAAGTTGTGATGGTGTCAGACTTGCAATTTTTATTTTTAGGGAGTTTTACGATAAAATAATACAAAATCTACTACTCTAGAATTTGTTTTTCATTTTGAAAATGTTGATAAAGAACGCAGAAACATAAAAGGTCTATTAATTCTTCCTTCTTATCCTCTCTAAGAGATAGAAGATAATCTAAAAAGGTTTTAATCTGAGTTTTGTAAGAGTATTCTTTTTTTAAACAATCTAGAAACGTTTCTAGTTTTTGTGAGTTTAGATCTTCTTTCAGAACAATCTTTTTATTAATTTTTTTGTCAATCTCAAGGGTTGAAAGCTTGTCAATTTCAAGGTGTATACTTTTAATAAGATTTTTATTCATTCCTTTAATCGTTTGTTGAATTAATTCGATTTCATTAAGTTTATTCATGATAATGAGCTTTTAATAGAGTAATACATTTCGTAATAATCTTGTGTTTGATTATCATTCTAACAAAGAATAGGTGATTTAAGTTTTAAAAACTAGATTGAATTGATTCAGTGTGTTATTCGAATTGAAAAACAATTGCTATTAGATGTTGTTCTGAGAGGGATTTGTTATGTCGTAGGTATGATACTCGCGAGTTTTTGTCTAACTTTGTACGTTGAATTTATTGGGACCATTATTGAGGTGGTTTTTTGGATATAATTAGCGTCAGTTATTTATGAGAGTTTTGTGTGTAGGCTTGGCTACTGTAGATGTTCAATATTTGGTGGATGATTTGCCAATAAGGAATAAGAAGATCAAAACGGAGGCTCCATTGGTTGCGATGGGGGGTCCTGCGACAAATGCCGCCTTACTGTGTTCCCATTTGGGGGATACTGTCGAGTTGGTTACAGCATTTGGGCACAATGGTTTTTGTGATTCTTTTGATCGTGAGATGAATCAGTTTGGTGTTCGTGTTCATGACTGGATGTCTGGAAAAGAGTTTATGCCTATTCTTGCTTCAATTTTTACTTATAGAGATAATGGGGATCGATCGATTGTCTCATCCTTACCTTCGTGTAGTAATGAGAACTTTCATAATCTGAATTTAAGTGATGCTAAATGGGATGCTATTTTGGTGGATGGTTTTTATATGTCGCATAGCGAGAGGTTGTTGCGTGGAAGCTATGCCGATAGTACTCCTGTTGTTTTGGATGGCGGGAGTTGGAAAGAGGGAATGGATCAGTTATTGCCATATATTAATATCGCGATCTGTTCTGAGGATTTTCTGCCACCAGGATGCTCTAATATAGAGGATGTCAGACGTTATCTTTTTCAGTTCTCCAATATCCAGAAGGTGGTTATTACGAGAGGTGATAATCCGTTGGTTTGGTATGATGGAGAAGAGGAAGGCCAGATGTGTATTGAGAACGTAGATGTGAAGGATACGCTAGGAGCGGGAGATTTCTTTCATGGGGCTTTTGTTTTTTATATCACAAAGTATCCTTTTGTTGAGGCGTTACAAAAAGCTGCCACGGTTGCAACGTCGAGTTGTAAGTGTTTTGGTACCCGAGATTGGTTAATAGAATTGAGCAAAAATTGATACAGAAGATAGATATGAGATTTGAAGATCTTAACTTAAGTAATCCAATACTTAATGCGTTAAATGATAGAGGTTTTACAACGCCTACGCCGATACAGGAGAGAGTATTCTCTAAATTTATGTCGGGGGTGGACTTTATGGGTATTGCCCAAACCGGTACTGGTAAAACTCTCGCTTACCTATTGCCTGCATTAAGGTTGTGGAAATTTACCAAGAGTCCATTACCACAAGTTTTGATCGTGGTTCCTACACGTGAGTTGGTTATACAGGTGGTCGAAGAGATTGAGAAGTTAACTCCATATATGAATACACATCCTGTAGGGGTGTATGGTGGTGCTAATATCAATACCCAAGCGCAAACAATAATGCAGGGGTTAGATTTCTTAGTAGCTACTCCAGGACGTCTGTTAGATCTGTTATTGAACGGTATCTTGAATCCGAAGAACATCAAGAAGTTGATTATTGATGAAGTGGATGAGATGTTAGATCTTGGTTTTCGTCAGCAGCTGGTTCGTTTGATGGATATGCTTCCTGAGCAACGTCAAAATGTGATGTTTTCAGCTACCATGACTGAGGAAGTGGAGACATTTATTGCAGACTTCTTTGGTGCAGTTGATCGTGTGGAAGCAGCTCCAGTAGGTACTCCTTTGGCTAACATTAACCAGAGCGTGTATGAGGTGCCTAATTTCAACACCAAACGTAATCTCTTACATATCCTATTGCAAGATGAAGAGATGAAGAAGGTGCTTATCTTTGCGTCTAATAAACGTATGGCAGATTCATTGTATGATGAGTTGGTTGTGGAGTATGGCGAACAGGTAGGCGTGATTCACTCTAATAAAGCGCAGAATAATCGTTTTAATACGGTGAAGGATTTTAAAGAAGATCGTTTGCAGTATTTAATTGCGACAGATGTCGTGGCACGTGGTATTGATATAGAAGGAGTAACGCATGTTATTAACTTTGATATTCCAGAAGTTCCTGAGAACTATATGCACCGCATAGGTCGTACGGGTCGTGCCGATCGTACTGGACAGTCTATTGCTTTTGTAGGGGATAGAGAGAGAGAGAGTATGGCGATGATTGAGGAGTTGATGTCGATGAAAGTAGATCGTTTGCCAAACCCAGAAGATTTGGTTTACTCTGATGTCTTGGTGGATGCAGAGAAGCCTGTCATTAAGATGAAAAATATTCTGGTGAAGACTAAGAAACGTGATGTAGGCCCTGCTTTTCATGAAAAGAAGTTGAAGAACCAGAAGGTGAATATGAAGAAGACCCGTGCAGAGAAGATGAAGGAGAAATATAAGAAACCAAAGACTAGAGGTCAAAAAAGGTAGTGCGTATGAATAAATATATTGGAGCCCATGTGAGTGCTGCTGGAGGGGTTGAAAATGCTCCTTTGAATGCACAGAAGTTAGGAGCAACTGCTTTTGCGTTATTTACCAAAAACCAAAGGCAGTGGGTTGGAAAAGCGCTTACTGAGGAACAGATCGCTGTATTTAAAGCCAATTGTGAGAAAGGTGGCTTTAGTGCATCTCAGATTCTTCCTCATGATAGTTATCTAATTAATCTAGGACATCCGGAAGAGGAAGCATTAGAGAAATCTCGTAATGCCTTTCTTGATGAGATGAAGCGTTGCGAACAGCTAGGATTAGATCGTTTAAACTTCCACCCTGGAAGTCATCTGAAGAAGATTACAGAAGAAGATTGCCTAGATCGTATTGCAGCATCCATTAATTGGGCTTTAGAGCAGACTAAGGGTGTGATTGCTGTCATAGAGAATACGGCAGGTCAGGGGTCGAATATGGGCTTTCGATTTGAACATTTGGCACATATTATATCCAAAGTAGAAGATAAGAGTAGGGTTGGAGTATGTATTGATACCTGTCATGCATTCACCTCTGGTTATGACCTGTCGAGTAGAGAGGCTACCCAAGAGACTTTCGATCTTTTTGAAGAGATTGTTGGGTTTGAATACTTGAAGGGGATGCATCTTAATGATTCAAAAAAAGATTTAGGTACACGAGTGGATCGACACGAATCATTAGGTAAGGGATTTATTGGAATGGCTGCGTTTGATTTTATTATGAAAGATGATCGTTTCAATGGTATCCCTATGGTGTTGGAGACACCTAATTCAGATATATGGCAAGAAGAGATTCTATTGTTAAAGGAGATGGTGCGATGAGATGGCTTTTGATAGTGATATCATTATTCGGATTGTTTTCGTGTAGCCCCCACATTCATCGTGGGGATTTGCTTTTTCGTTCTTCTGTGGAAAGTTCTTTATCTTCTTCGATAAACAAAGTGACTGGAGGGGTTGGATACTCTCATATAGGGGTGTCCGATACTTTAAATGGAGAGATTGTTGTGTTACACTCGTCTCCTCATGGTGGTGTGCAACGATCTACATTGAAGGAATTCTTGGAGGAAGATGGGGTGGCGCATCGTGTAGATGTTTTCCGTATAGATAACCCATTAGAGGTGGATATTAATAGTGCTTTAAGCATGGCAGATTCACTGATTGGAGCTCCGTATAATTTCACCTATATTTTAGAGGATGAGGGGTATTACTGTTCTGAGTTTATATATGATATCTTTAAAAAGGACTCCTCTTTTTTTCAGTTGGAGCCGATGACCTTTAAAGATCCTGAGACGAACCAATTTGATGAGGATTGGGTTCAGTATTATAAAAAAATGGGAATAGATATCCCCGAAGGGAAGTTAGGGTGTAATCCTAATAAGATGTCTAAACATCCATATATCGGCTATTACTTTTCTGTGTATGAGAAGGATGTTGATTTAATCAAGAATGATATACGTTAGTGGTATGATCACTTAGAGATACATTTGAATTACGATGGAATAGGATCGTAGCTTATTGTAAAAATAGAAAAAGAGGAGCCTAAACGACTCCTCTTTTTCTTTTTTCTATAGTTGCTTCTTAGGATATAATGATTCCCATTGTTGAGGTTGATCTTTGAGTTTAAAGTCAAACCAAGAAACAATCGTTTGGTGCCACTGTTTACGCTTGGTATAGTCGATTATCCAGTGGTTCTCGCCATCTACTAATACCATCTCAGCATCTTTCTTAAGTAGTTTTAATGCCAAATAGAACTGTTTGCTTTCCCCTACTGGTACGTTGGTGTCTGCGGTACCGTGAAGAAGAAGGATGGAGTTTTGGAATTTATCAGCTCTGAATAGGGGGCTCTGCGCTATAAATAGATTTTGATTGTTCCAAGGATAACTTCCTGTGGCTGCAATAGTGTTATAGCTATATCCCCAATAACCTTCGCCCCAGTAGCTTGTGATATCACTAATTCCTGCATGAGAGATGGCCGTCTTAAAGAGATCGGTGCGCGTCTGTAGCATCATTGTAGTGAAGCCACCATAGCTAGCACCGATACACCCCACATTCTTAGCATCTGCACTAGGATGTGACTTTAAGAATGACTTGGTTCCTTGGATGATATCATCAATGGCATCTTTACCCCATCCATTGACATGGTAAGATGAGAAGTTTTGTCCAAAACCTGTTGCACCACTTGGTTGTAGTACATATACAATATATCCTCTTGCTGCCCATAGGTTCTTTGGATATCGCCCCCCAAATGATCTTACTGTTGGTGAGGTTCCGCCATAGTAATAAACGATTACAGGGTATTTCTTGTTCTGATCATAGTGAGGTGGATAGTAGATGCGTCCATAAATAGTATCGTCATTATGATTCTTGAAGTCATACTCTTCTGTCTGCCCCAACTGAATCTGTTTGTCAGTTACGTTAGTGCTTTGTGCAATAAGTCTGTTGCTTTTTTTCTTTATGTTATAAGCATACACCTCTACATCTTTGGTTATACTTGTTCCATAGTATAGAATATTACGAGATTTATTGTCTATGCTAAAGCTATAGATTACATCAACTGGGGTCTCCAATAGTGTAAACTCTTTTTTATCTAATTGGTATTTGTAGATTGACTTCTTGTCTCTGTCGCTACATAGGATATATAATGTATTATCTCCGGCCCACTCAAAGCTGCTAACTGAAGGGTTGAAATCTTTAGTAATAGCTGTTGTAGTCTCTGTCTCTCGATCGTAGATAAAAAGCTGGGCATCGAAAGTGTTTGCTTTGTGATCGGTTTGTATATTTATCCCGATGCCATCAAAAGATGTTGGGTTGGCCTGATATACTAGTTTCTTTCCATCGGGGCTGTAGGTCACACCAAAATCGTCATCTTGCTTATTAAATAGTGTGTCTATCTTGAAGGTGTTTAGATCCATTTCATACATCTTCATTCTGTAGAATGGAAAATCGCTACAATCCTGTTGTTTGGTTGAGAAGATGATCTTGTCGCCATTCGGGTTAATATCTTGTAGAGATGCTGTTAGATATCCTGCGGTGAGTTGCATGTCCTGCATGGTGTTCAAGTCAACCATACGTAACCCATAACGGTTTCGGTATTTCGCAATGCGATCGTCTGGAGTATAAATGCGTTTTAGATCTTCCTTCTTTTCTTTATAGATATTTTGAGTGTAAAATATTTTATCGGCATGAGGACTAAGGTAAAAGTAGTTTAGTTTCTTAATACCTGTATATATGATCTTCGTTTCAGCATTAACGGGATTGTAAGATACAATGTCATAGTCTACATCACCTTCTTTACCATAAACAAGAATATCATTATACTTTTCCCATCTAAAGCTGATGAGGGATTCGTATCTCCACTCTTTGATAATGCGTTTTGTCTTGAAGTTTCTCACTTGATAGCGATAGTGCCCTTTCCCTTTTACTAGATCTTTTAGAATAATAGCGTAGTAGTTTCCAGAAGGAGAGAGCTTCGCGCTAGATATCTTTGTGCCATCCAAAAGATCTTCCAATGACAATACTCTTTTGTATTGAGAGCTTGTTGGCGTATAGCTTATCTGATGATCATCTTTTTTGAGAGAGGACTCGAAGATACTTTTTTCTTGAATCTGTGCCATTGCGATGGTCAAATGGTGAGAGCCAAGAGTCAACTTCATCGGGATTTTAAGTGTTGTTGAAGCGGTGTCTTTATACTCTTTTATCAGTTTATGGTCAAGATATATTTTAGTTGGGTTATTTATTTTTATATCAAAAGATGTTTTCACCCATTCACCAGTCTCTATATTGGTTTCTAGAAGAAATAGATTCTTCTGCAGGGTTAGATGTTTTGTGATTTCTGTTTCAACGACTTGTTCCCATTTTAAACTAGGGTTCAAAGCCATCTTATCAAATTCTGTATGGTAGGATGATAATACCTGTTTGTAGGTCGTTTTTTTATAGTCAACGTCTCCCTGTTTGCTGAACGCAGGTAAGTGGAGTTGCCCTATATTTACGATATTCCACTCTTTTATCCCATCATGGCCTTTATGTGCCAATCCAATAGGTATGCATATCAGATATGCTACAATACATGTAAAAAGTTTGTTCATGATCTTTTTTGTTATTTGTTCTTTCATTCGAAAGTAAATAATATGTTTTGTGTATTGGTCTAAATTTTGAGAAAAATATTATTCTTAATGATGATTTTTAACCATAAAGCTTATTTATAAACGACAATTGTTCTTAGATATAACGGTTTACGACATCCATATTCATTCTAATAGAATGGGTGGATTTTCATTTACAATTCAATGCTTTCTTTGTATCTTGTGCTTGATGTGATGCATTCTTTTGATGTTTTCACTGCTATCGGTTGATTTAAAATTAAATAGAAAAATAATATGACTCAATTTGCTTCAAGAGTGGCTTTGTTGCGAGCAGAGATGCAGAGACAACAATTAGATGCGTATGTAATTTATCATTCCGATCCTCATTTAAGTGAGTATCTACATGATCATTTTAAATGTAGAGAGTGGTTAAGTGGATTTTCAGGATCTTATGGTTTTGTTGTCGTAACGAAGGCGGACACTGCGTTGTGGACCGATTCAAGATATATGTTGCAAGCAAAGATGGAATTAGGTCAAAATGACATTGAGCTTATTCAAGATCGGGTTGCTGGAGCAAAGTCCTATGTAGAGTGGATTTTAGATAGGTTTCCTAATGGGGCAAGGGTCGGTTTTGATGCTCGGCTGGTATCTATACACGAGTATTCAAACAATGTGAAATATGATATGATTGAATGGGTCGATTGTGGCGATCTATTTGATTCCATTGCATCCGATTTATCTCCACTTATTTTTAATGAAATCAAGGATCATACAATTGAGTTTGCAGGCGTGTCAAGAGAACGTAAAATAGAAGACCTTAGACACTTTATGAAGGAACATGGTTTAGATCATTATCTGGTTACCTCTCTTGATGAAATTGCATGGCTATTGAATCTAAGAGGTTCTGATATCTCTTTTAATCCTGTATTCTACTCATTTGTGATTGTATCAAGGACAAAAATTAATCTGTTTGTTGGAAATACGCCTCCTTTAGATGTTAAAGCGTTAGATGGAGTTGTGGTACACGCTTATGATCTGTTCTATCAAGCTGTAGGTGCATTGCGAGAAACTGTCGGTTTGGATGCTTCTAAGACCACGCAAAAGGTTTTGGATGTAATCTCTACAGAATGTCGATTTGTAACATCCCCTATCACTGCCTCTAAGTCAAAAAAGAACCCTATTGAGTTGGCGGGAGCGATGAAGGCACATGATCTCGATGGAAGTTCTTTACTACGTTTTTGGATTTGGTTAGAGCAACATAGTCAGGATGGTGTGAGTGAGTATCAAATAGGACGTCGTTTGAATGATTTTCGTAGTGTATACCCAACATTTGTACAAGATAGCTTTTCTCCTATTGTCGGTTATAATGCCAATGGTGCGATAGTGCACTATTCAGCAACAGAAAAAGAGAGTACAAAAATTCAAGGTGATGGATTACTTTTGATTGATTCAGGAGGACAATACCTTATGGGTACAACAGATATTACTCGAACATTCGCGATTGGGGAGGTTACAGAGGATATGAAACGCGATTACACCAATGTGTTAAAGGGGGTTATCGCGCTCTCTAGTGCTATTTTTCCTGAAGGTTATGCTGGGTGTCATTTGGATATCCTAGCTCGAACAGCGCTACTTAAAGAGGGAAATAACTATGGACATGGTACTGGACATGGTGTGGGGAGTTATTTGAATGTTCATGAAGGCCCGATGTCAATACGTCCTGATTTTAATAATGAACCTTTACGTGTTGGGCAAGTGCTTTCCATTGAGCCTGGAGTGTATAAAGAGGTGGAGTATGGTATTAGGATAGAGAATCTCGCATCGGTTGCGGAGGATCGTAAGAATGAATTTGGTCATTTTAATCGTTTTAATACACTCACAGTATTTCCTTTTGAGCAGAAGTTGATCGATTCAAAACTACTAACCCATGATGAGATTCAATGGGTTAATAGTTATCATCAAGAGGTGTATTATAGATTGAAAGGTTTGTTAAGTGAACAAGAAGTTTCGTTCCTTAAGAGTAAAGTGAAACCTATTTAGTCTCTATATTTATAATCCGCAAGAAGCTTCTCTAGCTTCTTGCGTGAAAAATGTATTCTGCTTTTTATAGTCCCAATTGGGAGTTCTAAAATATCAGATATCTCATGGTAGTGATATCCATTAATAAACAGCATTAATGGTTCGCTATTCACCTTATCAAGGCTTCCTATTGCTTTTAAGATCTCTTTCTCTGCTTCGATAGATTCAGGGCTTGGATAGATAAAGTCCTCCTGAATCTGAATGTGAAGGCAGTTAGATTGATCAAATGCATTATTTCTCTTTGTTTGTCTTCTAAAGTCATTGATATAACTGTTTTTCATGATAGTAAAGATCCAAGCCTTGAAGTTTGTATCGGGTTTGAATTTCGTTCTATATGTCAATGCTTTTAAGAAAGTGTCCTGTAAGAGATCTTCAGCTCTTGCGGGGTCGGAGGTTAGTTTCATTGCAAAGTAGTAGAGATTCTCTTTTAGTTCTAAAAGATTCTCTTTGAATTCTAAGGTTGTCATAATATTTAGGTATGTATATTAGTTATAAGGGAAAGCAAGGGTCGGATCTATTTGGCGTACTCTTTAAGCCATTTCTCGAGTTTCTTTCGAGTAAAGAATATCCTGCTTTTAACTGTGCCGAGGGGGAGCCCTAGTTTGGAGGCGATCTCTTTGTACTTAAATCCATTCAAAAACATAAGGAATGGTTCTCTAAACTCTTTATCTAGACGATAAATATTGTTTAAGATCTCTTTTTCTGATTGAGATGATTCTGGACTAGGAAAGTGAATGTCCTTAGATACATTTAAGAGGTAGTCATTATTGCTAAAGTCGAAAGTAGTCTTAGTTTTGATACTTCTGCGATAGTCGTTAATGAAGGTGTTCTTCATGATGGTATAGATCCATGCTTTGAAGTTGGTATTGTCCTTAAATTTTTCTCTGTAAGTTAAAGCTTTTAGGTAAGTTTCTTGAAGAAGGTCTTGTGCCCTTTCGGGATCAGCTGTCAAGCTGAGAGCAAAATAATAGAGTTTATCTTCTAATTGAAGAAGCGATTTTTGAAACTGTATTAGGTTCATAAGGGGGATCATTTAAATTAGTATATCTACTTAACTAATTGAACTATACCAAATTTATTAACAAATAATGCTAAAAACAAGCTTTTTTGATTAAAAAAAGGAAGGTTTTGTTGTTTTTTTTAGTTAAATTATTAACGTGGCTGTTAAAATAGTCATTGTGTTGTATTGGGCTATTTAAAAATTGTTAATTAAGGAATGTGTATAGCTCTTATATGATGATTTGTGAAGGAATGTTTTTGAAGGTTGTCAGAGATGTTTTTCTATCTTTTCTGATACCATTAATTTTTATCTGATTATCAAAACATTTGATCTTGACGAACTCGAGTAATTATGTTTAGGCTCTTAAAAAGCGATTACGATCACGATTGATTGTCGTAAGCATAATGTTGAGGAAATTTCGATAGGAGGTATCAGTATCTATTCAATAGCCTTAATGGATATATTGTCCGTGTTTATAGATCTCTTTATGGTTTAATAAAGCTGATTATATTTGAAAGGAGGCAGGATGTGTAATTAAATAGTGCAATTCTTTACTTATACTCCCTCGTGGCAACTATACCGTCGTTGTTTTGTAACAACTTATGTTTTGACTACATCATGATATATTCAAGTAAGCTTTTGATTTTTCCAAGATCTAATTGACATTATCTCTTTTCTAGCCACCAAGTGAGTTGTTTTCTTGCAAAAAATATTCTGCTTTTAACCGTGCCTATTGGCAAGTTAAGTTCATGAGAAATTTCTTTGTATTTATACCCTTCAATATACATTAAGAATGCGGATCTAATTCCCTCTTTAAGAGTCATTATTTTCCCCATGATCTCTTTATGTCTCAGAATACTCTCTTGCATATTGGAATTACTCGATCGATAATTATTGAGATAGCTATACTCTCTAGTATCGAATATTACTTTTTGTGTGTAATTTTTCCTGTAATTGTTAATATAAGAGTTTCTCATAATTGTAAAGACCCAAGCTTTGAAATTCGTATCCCGACGAAATTGATCTTTATACCTCCATGCTTTTAAAAAGGTCTCTTGGACAAGGTCCTGGGATTTTTGATGTGATCTTGTCAGTTTTAATGCAAAATTAAATAGATGGGGTTCTAAAGAAATTAGCTGTTTTCCGAAATCAGTAAATTCCATAATAGATGTGGTTTTAGTTTATATCTAATCACAAGTTTTATACAATTTAATACACAGTTATGTAATTTATGTTTACTGTAATAGGGTTAAAATAAACACATAATTGTTAATGGCAATTATGTATGTAGTAAAAAAGAGTAGTAATCAGTCTATTTTAACCTATTATAGAGAAGCTTTAATTGAATATCAATAGTTTTCCATTGATGCATAGAATCATATACTCATTCGGGTTGATGGCATGATTTGGTATTGTATTTTTTTCATTGTCGGAAGTGTTTTTTTATTATTGTAATTGTAAATAGTTATGAAAAATAAGTGTATCTTTCGCACTATTTTTAATGCCCAAGAAATTGAATAGGCTTTACATTGGATATAATGAAAAATAAAGTTGTAGTTATTACTGGAGCATCCTCAGGAATAGGAGAAGCTTTGGCACGTGTTTTTTCAAGTAAAGGTGCGAGACTAGTTATTGGTGCACGAAGAAAAGAACGGTTAGAAGAGTTGGCATCGGAGTTAGCAACGGAGGTTGTTTGTGTCTCGACGGATGTCTCAATAGAAGAGGATTGCAAGCATTTAATTGATACTGCTGTTGAGAGATTTGGGCAGATAGATGTGCTAATCAACAACGCAGGAATATCGATGAGAGCACTATTTAATGATCTAGAGTTAGATGTGCTAAAGAATGTAATGGATGTTAACTTTTGGGGAACAGTATATTGTACAAAATATGCATTGCCTTATATCGTTAAAACGAAAGGGTCCATTGTGGGCGTGATATCTATCGCTGGTTATGTAGGATTGCCTGGTAGAACAGGTTATGCGGCATCTAAATTTGCAGTAAGAGGGTTCTTGGATAGTGTGAGAATAGAGAACATGCATCATGGTGTTCATGTTCTTGTGGCAGCTCCAGGGTTTACCTCTTCAGAGATTCGTACTAAGGCTTTGGTTGAGGATGGTTCAACACAGGGGGAAACTCCACGTAATGAATCAAAAATGATGTCATCAGAGACTTGTGCAAATCATATTTTAAAAGCAGTAGTAAAAAGAAAGAGGTCAATTATACTGACTTTTGTTGAGGGGAAATTCACAGTTTTTCTTTCAAAAGTCTTTCCAAGTTTACTTGATCGATTGACCTTTAACCATATGGCTAAGGAGCCAAATTCACCATTTTCAAAATAACATTAAAAACCAACCTACCTTATGAAGTACCGATCAGTTAATTACAGAGTTTGCTTTGCAGATACCGATGCGATGGGGATAGTTTACTATGCCAATTATCTACACTTCTTTGAAATGGGGCGCAATGCTTTTATTCGAGATGTGTTTAAGTCGTATAAAGAGATTGAAGAGTCAGGAGTTCAGATGCCTGTTGCTTCAGTTGAAGTGAAATATCGAAGACCAGCTCAGTATGATGAGCTATTAGAGGTGCGGACTTCCGTGAAATCCCTATCTCAAGTGAAGATGAGTGTATATACAGAAGTGTATAACCAAGAGAATATTTTATTGTGTTCAGGAACAACAGTTCTAGCATTTTTGGATAAAGTTACTCATCGCCCGAGAAGAGTTCCTAAAGACATGATGTTAGCATTAAATGAATATTTGAGTGAACCAGAATTGGTTTAGCGGTGTATTAAGTAGATGAAAGGATAGAAGTTTAGCGATGTATGAGATTTGATCTGTTTCCAAACAAGTATCATTTGTTTTAATCAAGAATTAGGCGTGATGATTATAACACAATGAAGGAGAGAATAAAGAGCATATACCTTGGCTTATGTCTAGTAGAAGAGAAAGAATTAATTTAACGTAATTAGATGTTTTTAGAATTATTTGTAAAGGGAGTGATTATTGGACTTTGTGCTTCGATTCCTCTAGGACCTATTGGTGTATTATGTGTACAAAAAACAATAAATAAAAATCGACGCGCAGGCTTTTATGCTGGATTGGGTGCCGCCTCTTCCGATACAATTTATGCAATTATTGCTGGCTTTAGTTTGAATTATATTATTGAGGTTATTCGTACCCATGAAGTGATGTTTCGTTTTTTTGGGGCAGGAATCTTAATTATTTTAGGTTGGCATATTTTTAAGTCAGACCCATCTGCAGATGTGCAGAAGTTTAAACGAAAGACGGCATCATATTGGCAAGACTATTTTTTTACATTTTTGCTTACTTTCTCAAATCCATTGGCGATACTGATTTTCTTTTCAATCTTTGCAAGATTCAAGTTGGTCATCAATACTAGTGATCCACTTCCAGCAGCCATGTTGATAGGGGGTATCTTTATTGGTGCGACATTATGGTGGTTCTCACTGACATCGCTTGTAAATATGTTTCGTCATAAGTTTAATATGCAAAACCTAAGGTTAGGGAATAGAATCGCAGGTTCAGTTATTATTGTATTTGCAGTGACAACATTACTGTTCTATTGGTTTGGCTAATTTAAATTAGCCTTAGGTATAAGAAAGGATCTATGAAACTACTTCATAGATCCTTTTTTTATACCCTATCAGTCTATGATTTCAAGAGTGAGATTACAAAATAAGAGCCGAATAGAGATATTCTAATGGGTGAAGTACCACTTTCGATGTTTGTTTGCATATATGGTGTCTACAACTAGTACCAGAGGCCACAAACACAGTGTTCTTTTGTTGGGATCGAATAGCTGGAAAGAGTGCTTTTTCACCAACATCAACGGCCAATTGATAGTGTTCCTTCTCGTAGCCAAATGAACCAGCCATCCCACAGCACCCTGAATTTGATGTAGAGACCTCTGCATGTGTTGCTACCTGAAGCATCTTTATGGTGTCATTTATGCCAAAAGATGCTTTTTGATGACAGTGACCATGATAGAAAATATGTTCGTGTTTACTTCTTATCTTCTGTTTAAGAGCAGGATTGTTTTTTAACTGTTCCAGGATAAATTTATCTACAAGCATCAACCGTTGTGTCTGTTTCTGATAATCGCATGGTTGATCCACGAGATCCATATATTCATCTACCATTGCTGCAATGCATGAGGGTTCAATCCCCAAAATTGGTATATCTGTTGATGGAAGATTGCATATCATCTTCGCATTCGTGTTTGCAACTCTTTTGGCTTGATTTAATAACCCTTTAGAGATGTAGGTTCTACCACTCTGTTTTAAAAATAATGGATATACTTTAATGTCAAGATGCTGAAGTAGAAGAAAGGTCTTATAGCCAATAGCGCTGTCGAAATAGTTGGTAAATTCATCGATATAGAGATACACATCATATGAATCTTCGTGGCCTCGTGGTATTAAAGATCTTGTTGTTCTGTAACTGTATGCTGGTACATTGCTATCTTTAGCAATACCTACCAAACGTTTGAAAATATCTGCCTTAATAATAAGATTTGTTAGTCGAGGCATTTTTCCTCCCCATTGACTTAATAGAGGCAGATAAGCAACCATTAGTGTTCGAAGAGATGGGGTATGAGAGTTGTAATAGTGGGTTAGATATTCCGACTTTAATTTGGCAATATCGACTGATGAAGGACACTCCAATTTACAAGCCTTACAGCCTAAACACTCTTCAAGCACTCTTTTTAGATCCGGATTGGTGGTATCCCATTCGTTACTCTCTGTACGAATAACTTTACGCAACAAGTTTGCTCTCCCTCTTGTACTGAATGCTTCATCATTTGTTGCATGATAGGTAGGACACATTCCAGAATAGTTGTGATCTTTTCTGATACAGATCCCTGACCCTGTACATTTATCAATTTCATCATGAAGATGGACTGAATTATTGAAGCGGTAGATGGTGTTCAGCTCAGGAATAGGAGGTTGTAAATCATACTTTAAATGGTCGGTTATCAGATTGTTATTAAGGATGACATTGGGGTTAAATATATTGTTGGGATCAAAAGTATGTTTGATCTGATTAAACCAATCTAAGATCTGATCACTGTACATTAACTTTAAAAATGGAGACCTGAGGCGTCCATCCCCATGCTCTCCTGATAGCGAACCTCTATATTTCTTTACCAGAAGTGCAATCTCTTTAGAGAGAATCTTAAATTTCTCAAGATCCGAAGGGGCTTCTAGGTCAAGCATTGGTCGTAGGTGAAGTTCTCCTGTCGCAATGTGTGCATAATGAACACATTCTAATCCATTTTGATCAAGTATATCATTAAATTCCTTGATGTAGTGTGGCAAAACAGACGGTAACACAGCAGTGTCCTCTATAACAGTGACACTTCTCTTTTTTGATTTTAGGTTAGCTAATACACCTAGTCCATCTTTACGAATTTGCCAAATGGTAGAGATGTCACTGCGGGTATTAAATCGTGAAATAGATGTTGGATTATATTTTGAACGAATAAGTTTATGCAGTGCATCCACTTTTAAATCTAACTGACCTTGGCTCTTTTCTGCAATTTCAACAATAAGAACAGCTTGGGCCTGATCATCAAAATAGATCTTTAGATCATACCTATTCAGCTTCGATACCGCCTTAATGATATGGTGATCCATCAACTCTATGGCGATAGGTTCTATGGTCAATATATCAATGTTTGCATGTAGTGCTTGCTCCAATCCGTCAAAACCAATTGTAATCACTTCGTTGTATGGAGGATAAAGAGGGACGAGGTTTAATCTAAATGATGTTCCTATACCTAAAGTTCCTTCTGATCCAGCAATGACCTTACATAAATTAATCTTTTTTTGACCATCCTTAAGATAAGATATCTGATCCATTGCATAGCCCATATTTCGTCTTTTAAGTTCTGGGGCAGGGAAGTGGTGTTGTATTTCAAAAGCAAAATTTGGTGAATCAACAATCTGGTCTATCTTTTTGTAGATATTTGACTCAATAGATTGATCCCCCTCCGTTTTCGTTTTTACCTGCTCTTGGGTAAGCTCTTCCAAGAGAATGGTCTCACCATTATACAAAAGCCATTCAGCTTTGATTAGATGGTCTCTTACACTTCCCATAATCAAAGAGTGTAATCCACAAGAGTTATTTCCAACCATGCCTCCGATACAACATCGATTGGAGGTCGAGGTTTCTGGCCCAAATTGGAGGTCGTGTTCTTTTAGGACACTATTCAGATAAGATAAATTAACCCCAGGTTCAACATCTACCCATCTCTCCTGAGGGTGGATTTGAATAATCTGGTTCATATATTTTGACATATCTACAATAATACCATGACCAATTGCTTGACCTGCCAATGATGTACCTGCTGTTCGAGCAGTAATTGAGAGGTTATGTTCATTTGCAAAATGGATCGTTTGCACTATGTCATCTCTATTTTTTGGAAAAACTATTGCACTTGGATTCATGTAATACAACGAGGCATCGGTGGCATACATTGTTCTTGTTGTGTCATCAATTAAAAGATCACCATCTATAGATGCATTTAATTTGTTCCAGTGAATCATGTTCTTCTTTGTCATATATTAAAAATTGAAAAGTAGAATTTCTATTTTATTGCCAAAAAGATATATAGACAATGCAGTTATTTATTAACTTTGCAATCTCTAGGTAACAATTGTATTCAATTAATGGAAAATGTTTATTGCAAAAGTATGAAAAATACCACGCATAATGTCAATTTTTATGTTGTAAAACAGACTGTTGTAAAAAAAGTGTTTTTTCATTGATAAAAATAATCAATCTATCGAGTAAATGGGACATTTTTATATAGTTTTGTCCTTACAAAAACGAAAGCATTCAACTTTAATATCTTCGATAAAAGATGGAACTATTAAACCAAATTAAGGAGAACGCTAAGAAAGCGAATAAGAAAATTGTTCTTCCTGAAGGTGCTGAAGAGCGCACAATAAAAGCAACAGAAATTTTGTTGAAAGAGGGTATTGCCCAAATCATTTTGCTAGGTAATGCAGAAGAGATTAAGGCCAATGCGGATAAATTAGGTGTTTGTATTGATGGTGCAACGATCGTAGATCCTACAACGGATGATCGTAGAGATGCATATGCAGACATTATGGTTGAAATTCGCAAGAAAAAAGGTCTCTCTAAAGAGAAAGCATTGGGTATGTTGAATGATCCTCTTTGTTTTGGCCCGATCATGATTAAAGCAGGTGATGCTGATGGTGAGGTTGCAGGTGCAATTAACTCAACAGGAGACGTACTTCGTCCAGCTTTCCAATTTGTCAAGACACTTCCTGGAATGAGTTGTGTTTCTGGAGCATTCTTGATGTTCTTAAAGGACAAGTCATTTGGACACGAAGGAGTAATGGTCTTTTCTGATTGTGCTGTGATGCCTGAAACAAATGATAAGCAGTTGGCAGAGATCGCAGTGGCTACAGCTAAGACAGCGAAGGCTATTGTTGGTATGGATCCTAAAGTTGCGATGCTTAGCTTCTCGACAAAAGGTAGTGCAAGCCATGATGTGGTAGATAAAGTAGCTAATGCAACGAAACTTGCACAAGAGATGGCTCCTGAATTTAAGATCGATGGTGAGTTACAACTTGATGCTGCTATTGTTAAAGAAGTTGCTACGCTTAAGGCTCCTGAGAGTCCTGTAGCAGGACAGGCAAATATCTTAATTTTCCCAAGTTTAGAGGCTGGAAACATTGGATACAAACTTGTTCAACGTTTGGCAGGTGCTGAGGCAGTAGGTCCAATCCTTCAAGGAATGGCTGCTCCAATTAATGATTTATCACGTGGTTGTTCCGTAAGTGATATTGTTAACTTGGTGGCGATTACTGCAAATCAAGCTGCTGGAGAATAAAAATACAAAAAGGGAGATTTTTCTCCCTTTTCATATGTAGATAAAACTATATAAGAAATAAAGAATCGCTAAAATGACAAAGATAGTAGAACAAATAGAGGACTTTGGTCTAAGTAAAAAACACCGCTCAAAGACGTTGTTTTCTAGGATCGGTATTGTCGGATGTGGAAAGGTTGGCCAGAATATTGCACGTATTGCTGCAGTCAATGGCATTGAGGTGGTGTTTATTGAAGTCTCAATAGAGAAAATTGCGGAAGCTAAAGCACGTATTGATAGTGAATTAGACAAGCGTATCGATACTTGGGGCTTAACACCAGGAGAGAAAAAAGCGATCCTTACTCGTATTATTGGCTCAACGGATTACGCAGATCTAGCAGATTGCGATTTTGTTATTGAGGCAATTCGTGAGCAATCAGAAGGATTACGTATTGAAACAAGAAAGGACGTTTTCAAAGATATTGAAGCCAACGTTAGTAAAGAATGTATTATTGCAACAAACTCAACTACGATTGCAATTACAGAACTTGCTTCGGAACTTAATCATAAAGAGCGTTGTGTAAGTCTTCATTTCTTTATCCAATCAGCAGAAGCAAAAGTTTGTGAAGTGGTGAAGAGTCTTTATACTACAGAAGAGGTATTCCAAAGTGTGGTGACTTTTGTTCATATGCTTAACCGTAGTGTGGTTAGCGCTTCAGAATCAGCTGGACTTGTCTCTATTAGACTATTCTGTACTCTATTGAATGAGGCTTGTGAAACTTTGATGGAAGGGGTTTCTGATATTGCAGGTATCGATAAAACAATGAAAGTTGGTTTCGGTATGCGCTTTGGTCCATTTGAGTTAGCCGACATTTTGGGTATCGATAAAATCGAAAGATATATGGAGAACCTTTATGGTGAATTTGGTAAGGTAAAATATAAACCATCTCCATTAATTAAGAAGCTTTCTCGTGCGAAACGATATGGTAAAGATACTTTACATGGTTTCTATCGTTACGATGAGCAAGGAGTAATTATTAAAGATGACTACTTTAAGTCATAATTTAAGCTTTTGATTTTTAAGATAAAGAAATTATTATGAAGGTTCTAGTATTAAATTGTGGTAGCTCCTCAATAAAATATCAATTAATAAATATGAATACTGAGGCCGTTCTTGCAATCGGTCTAGTAGACAAAGTAGGAATGACTGGTTCTTACTTAAAGCATGAAAAAGAGTCTGGTGAAGAGGTAATTTTCGAAGGAGAGATCCTTGATCACTCTGCAGGTATCGAGTATGTATTAGGAGTACTTACAAGCGAAAAACATGGTTGTTTGAAAGATCTTAATGAGATCGATGCTGTAGGTCACCGTGTTGTTCATGGTGGAGAAAGATTCAACTCTTCTGTATTTATTACCGAAGAGGTGGTTAAAGAGATGCAGAAGTGTATCGATTTAGCACCGCTACACAATCCACCAAACTTAAGTGGTATTGAAGCGATCTCTTCTTTAATTCCTGATGTACCACAATGTGGTGTTTTTGACACAGCATTCCATCAAACCATGCCAGAGCACTCTTATATGTATGCGATCCCATATAAACTATATGAGAAGTATGGTATTCGTCGTTATGGTTTCCACGGAACAAGCCACCGCTATGTCTCAGAGCGTGCTTGTGAGATCCTTGGTTTGGATTACAAAAATAGTAAGTTGATTACTTGTCACCTTGGTAACGGTGGTTCACTAGCTGCAATTAAGAATGGTGAATCAATGGACACAAGTATGGGATTCACTCCTGTTGAAGGACTTATGATGGGTACTCGTTGTGGTGACCTTGATGTTGGTGCTGTGACATACATTATGGAAAAAGAGCAAATCGGTATTAAATCATTCAATACCCTTGCGAACAAACATAGTGGATTATTAGGGGTTTCGGGTGTCTCTTCTGATGGTAGAGATGTTCGTAAAGGTGTTGACGAAGGAAATGCTCGTTGTAAACTAGCCGTTGATATGTTTGACTACAGAGTGAAAAAATATATTGGTGCTTATGCTGCTGCTATGGGTGGGGTGGACGCGATTATCTTTACTGGAGGTATCGGTGAAAACGCCATGGATCATAGAGAGAGTATCTGTTCTGATTTAGAGTTCTTGGGTTGTCAAATGGACACTGAGAAGAATAAAGTTCGTGGTAAAGAGGCTGTCTTCTCTACAGATGATAGTCGTGTTAAACTTATTGTTGTTCCAACAAATGAGGAGTTAGTTATTGCGCGTGATACTATTGAAATTATTAAAAACAGATAATTTCATTTCACTATATATCCTAAAGGGGGAATACTTATTTAATTAAGTATTCCTCTTTTTTTGCTTTGAACTTTTTTATTCCCTTTATAGATACTCATTAGAACTAAAGACATAGTTGATCGTGACATATGAGAAAAATGACGATTTTTATGGTAAAAAGTTGAATCAGGCCATTCTTTAGACTTATTTCATTTTGATAGTTTAAAACAGTTTCAGACTGTAAAAGATTACATTTAAAAATAGGAGAATTATTATATTATATATTTATTTCTTAGAATGGATCTAGCTAAGAAACTGACAAAAGACCAAAGGGAGAGAAATGGCAGCTTTCCGAACCAACAAATTCTTTATATTAGGGTAAAAATTTTGATATGAAAAACACATCGTTAGATACTTTGATAGAAGTAGCACAACAAGGAGAAGTTCGTCGCCTTGTAATAATGCATGCTATGGATCATCATACCTTAGAAGCAGCTTACATTGCAAAACAAAAAAGTGTTTGTGATATTCTTCTAACAGGAGATAAGAGTGTGATCGAGGATATATGTAGTAAGCATGGATATGACTCATCGGTATTCAAAATATTTTCTACGAATTCTCTAGAGGAGTCTATCGTGACGACCGTTGGTCTACTTAAGAACAAAGAGGCTGATTTTGTAATGAAAGGAAGCTTAACGACAGATCAATATATGAGAGCTATCCTTGCCAAAGATGCTTGCCTATTTGATCGCGGATCAATTTTGTCGCATGTCAGTGCGATCTCAATACCATCTTTTGATAGACTTCTTATCGTATCTGATGTTGCTATCATACCACTACCTACGATTGAGAATAAGATCCAAATGGTGAACTATCAAAAGCAGATATTTGAACGAATTGGGATCAAAGATCCAAAGATCGGTATTATCACCCCTTCAGAAGTGGTATCTAAAAAGGTCGTATCATCCACAGATGCTGTTGAAGTGAAAGAGCATTTTAAAGATGACAACGCTGTCATTGTGGAAGGACCAATATCATTGGATTTGGCTTTAGATAAAGAGGCTGTTTTAGAGAAAGGATACAAGAGTCCTGCAGCAGGTGAGTGTAATGGCTTGATTTTTGCAAACCTAGAGGCAGGAAATGTGTTCTATAAGAGTGCCACCAAATTGATGCATGCCGAAACAGCTGCCATCGTAATGGGGGCACATATTCCGATTGTATTAACCTCTAGAGGTGATAGTGTTCAGTGTAAGATAAATTCAATAGCAATGGGAGCAATCCTCTCAAACTAATAAAATATACCTAATGAAAGAGACTAAAATTTTAGCAATCAACCCAGGGTCTACATCGACTAAAATTGCAGTATTTCAGAACAAGAAATGTATTTTCTTGAAAACTATTAGACATTCGGCAGAGGAGTTATCTCAGTATGAAACCATATATGATCAATTTCATTTCCGTAAGAAAATGATATTAAAGGAGCTCGGAACTGAAAATATTGGTCCTGGTGCTGTGAATGTTATTATTGCTCGTGGTGGAGTTACTAAACCTCTTGAATCAGGGGTTTATGAGATAAACCAAGCGATGGTGGATGACTTAAATAGTCGTGAATATGGAATGCATGCAAGTAATCTGGCTCCACTATTGGCATTTGACTTGGCATCAAAAATTCCAAATACAAAAGCTTTCATTTCAGATCCTGTAGTTACAGATGAACTCGACGCGTTGGCAAGAACAGCTGGTCATCCACTTTTTGAGAGACGTTCTATTTTTCATGCCTTGAATCAAAAGGCGGTAGCCAGAGCTTATGCAAACAGTATCTCCAAACCTTATGAGTCGTTGAATCTAATTGTAGCACATCTTGGAGGAGGTGTCTCTGTTGGTATCCATGATCATGGTTCTGTGGTAGATGTAAACAATGCTTTGGATGGCGAAGGTCCGATATCACCAGAACGTAGTGGTTCACTACCTAATGGTCAATTGGTTGATCTTTGTTTTACTGGTGATTATACACAATCTGAGATCAGAAAGATGATATGTGGTAATGGTGGTTTTGTTGCACACCTTGGAACTTCTGATGGTCTTGAAATCCAAAATAGAGCAGAAGCAGGAGATGAGAAGTGTAAGCATTTGCTAGATGTGATGGCATACCAAGTGGCTAAAACTATTGGAGAGATGGCAACAGTCGTTGCTGGTAAGGTGGATGCTATTTTGATTACTGGAGGATTAGCATACGATAAAAAGATGGTTGCTGAAATTTCACGTCGTGTTTCATTCCTAGCACCTATTAGTGTTCATCCAGGTGAGGATGAGATGGAAGCGATGTTCTCAAATGCCCAACGTCATTTAGATGGGCAAGAAGCTTTGAAAGAGTATAAGTAGATCCATTTCCATAAAAGAGATAGGCTAGCAGCTCTTTCTGTTAGCCTATTTTGTGTCAACTCTATTGGTATAAGTAATGGATCACAATTAGTGATATGGGGCCAAAATATAGTGGATCTCCATAGGTTTCCTCCGTAGTTTGTAGATACTTCAAGGATACTTCGTTGATACTTGATTCATCAAAAATGTTAAATAGATAAATATTCTATAGCGATAAGATCTTAAATTTATTTTTTATTCTACCGTCAATCTATTATCTGAGGTTATTTAGGTGAGATCTCTTCATACTACCTAATTCAGTAGATGTTTCAATACAAACAAGCGATTCCTTCTTGTGTTTAAATACAGGGGCTGTTCATAAAATAATTCATTTCCCTCTGTAATACCAATACAATGAAAGTGCTAAACATTATCTTCAGTCAAATGTAGCAATTCCAGTTACATCATGCGATCTTTCTTAAAGGAAGATTTGGCGACTTAACAAAAAAAAACGAAGAAATATTTATTTATGTTGGTGATTATCATTATCTTAAACTGTTGAAAACAAAATTATTTGATTCACTTTTAAGAAATACTCTTGATCATGTCAACGATAACAAAAATAGGTATTTCACGCTCCAAATTATCAGATCGAGCTGGACTATCACTGATTATGAATTTTATTAAAAATATTGGATTCTATTCCCTAGTATCAAACAAGTTTCTATCAAAGATCCCCTACAGTGGGTATGGTTTAACATTGGAATCATTTTTTTGTCAAATGGTCGCACATTTTATTGATGGAACTCACAGTTCAATCTGTTCCTTTGATAGAAAAAAACTCAGTGCATCATACGCACCCGTTATTGGTATTGAGAAGAATGAATTAGCCTCTAGTTTTCAAATAAAACGATTCATAGTAAAACTGTCACAACTATCAAACAGTGAACTGTCTGAGATTCTAAATGAGCTCTTTATTTGGCGATTACTACATGAAAAGCCTAAGGTTATTGTTCTTGGGGTAGACACAATGGTAATGGACAACAATTATTCAGAGAAGAAAGAAGACAATAAACCGACGTATAAAAAAGTAAAAGGTTTTCAACCTCTTCATATATCATGGGAGAACTCCCTTATAGATGTCCTATTTCGTCCTGGTAATCACCACTCTAATCATGGCAATGATTATACCGAGAGAGTAAAACATATTGTAGATTTGATTAGATCTCGTTATAGCGAATCTGTCCCTATAATCGTTTGTTCAGATAGTGGCTTTCTAGATGAAAAAGCATTCAACTTTTTTGATCAGTTGAATATCTCTTTCATTACAACAGGAAAAATGTATAAAGACATAACCTCTGAACTAGAACACATTAAACGAGGTGATTGTGAGAAATATACTAATGGAACGTTACAATGGGATCTCTATGATTTTGGCAATAAATTAAAGAGCTGGAGTAAGTTTTGGCGCTGCATCGCAACTTCATTGTCTCGAGAAGAAGATGGTCAGAGAGTATTAGATCTGTCAGGTCCTGACAATTTGATTTACACCAATATTGGAAAAAATAAAATCTCAGACGAACGATTAAAAAAAGCAGATATGAGTGATGTTTTAACTGCGAAAGGTATAGTTCAGTTATCTCACCATAGAGGTGCAGACGAATTAATTCATCGTAGCCTAAAAGAGTTGGCTACTACTGAATCATTGCCATTTAAGAAATTTAATCAGAATAAGGTCTATTACTATATTCTGGCAATGAGCCATTCACTTTTTGAGGCCTATAAGAATGACATTTCCTACGATAAAATATCGGACAAAGCATATCCAAATACATTTAGAAGAAAATTAATCGATTTTGCTGGTGAAATTGTTGAAGGAGGAAGAAATACAACTTTAAGAATCGCAAAAGAGGTACAAGAAGAATTTGATATTAAAGAATTATGGGAAAGATGTTTAAAACCTCCAGTTATATTATTTACAGCAGCTTAGTATTTGAATCTTGTATTGAAAGAAAAATTAAACCGAACGGTAATGGGAAAGGTATACCCTAAAATAAAAAGGTAGAGTTAGTATCGTAATAGAAATCTAAAATATGACTAGAATAAGACCAAAAACTTACCAGAAAACACTCTTGATTCAAAAAAAAATGAGATGGCGACATTGATTTATGCTGATAATCTATAATCGCCAAATTTAGGTTAAAGGAAGAATAGGAGGCTTGCCCCAGTGGGAATTGATGTATTCGTGAAGTATGTACGCGATGTTTATGTCTAAAATATAAGCCAGTCAGAATTTAATTTACAACACCTTATCATTATTTGAGAAAGGACTCTATATTCCGAGGTTGAATATGACTTTACTGCTGTATTACAGTTATTTCCCTTTGGCCTAATAGGGGATAAAAACGGACTTCCTACGGTATGAATACGGTGATGGTTCATAGTTGGGTCATAGTTCATTCGAAGTTCACTCATCAATTTGGTGTTTTTATCGAATCAACTTCGAATCATTATTGACTTAAAAATAACTTATCACCGTATTCAAACCGTAACATGTCCGTTTCTGAACCGTCTTTAGGTGCTGTTTAATTATAGTCAATTATTGTCTATTCTCGAGGTAATCCGATATTGACCTTAGTTCAATTTAGATGAGAATTATTGATCTTTATTCTTCTGGGAAGTGAAGATCACCCGGAAACTCTTTTAGACTTAGGTGGAGATTGATTGTAAATATAAAGAAGGTAAGTCTGGTGTCATCGTGTGTGTCTATACGACTTCAAGGTAGAGTAGTCACCGGTTGTTACCGTTTTTCATTGGAAAATGCTTTAATCAATTGAAAATACCGTTGATTTTAATATTAAGATGATTTCGTGACAAAGGTTCTTTATTTATCTTTACGGCTCGAATTTTGATTTAATAAGACATACTACATGATATCGGTAGACAATTTAGGCGTTGAATTTAGCGGAACAACGCTTTTTAGTAATATATCCTTTGTTATCAATCCTAGTGACAGGGTTGCTCTAATGGGGAAAAATGGAGCAGGTAAATCTACTCTTTTAAAAATTATTGCAGGTGCTCAAACACCTTCGAATGGAAAAGTATCTGCACCCAAAGATGCAGTGATAGGTTATCTTCCACAGCATCTATTATTAAATGACGAAAGAACCGTTTTTGAAGAGACATCTCAAGCTTATGCCGAAGTGCTGGAGATGCAGCATCGACTGGAGTTCTTAAATGGTGAATTGACAACTCGTACAGATTATGAGTCGGATGACTACTCTCTGATTATTGAAGAAGTTTCTACCCTTAGCGAGAAATTATACAGTGAGGGGGAGATTAATTTCGATGCGGAGATCGAGAAGGTGCTTATAGGATTAGGCTTCTCTCGTAATGATTTTAATCGTCCTACGAAAGAGTTTAGTGGGGGATGGAGAATGCGAATTGAATTGGCAAAATTGCTATTAAAGAATCCTGATCTGATTCTTCTCGATGAGCCTACCAACCACCTAGACATTGAGTCCGTTCAATGGTTAGAGAATTATTTGATTGAATCATCAAAAGCAGTGATGATTATTTCTCATGATAGAGCATTTGTAGATAGTATTACTACACGTACCATTGAGGTGACAATGGGGCGTATCTATGACTATAAGGTGAACTACTCGAACTATCTTCAATTGAGAGCTGAACGTCGTGAGAAACAGCTAAAAGCTTACGATGAACAGCAGAAGATGATTGATGCAAATCAAGATTTCATCGAACGATTTAAAGGAACCTATTCTAAAACCAATCAGGTTCAATCTCGTGTACGAATGTTAGAGAAATTGGTGCGAATTGAAGTAGATCAAGAGGACACCTCACGTCTTCGTGTGAAATTCCCCCCTGCACCTCGTTCTGGTGATTATCCTGTAATTGCTGATGGAATCTATAAAAGCTATGGAGAATTAAATGTCTTTGAAGATGTTTCAATGACTATTGAAAGAGGGGATAAGGTCGCTTTTCTTGGAAAGAATGGTGAAGGAAAATCGACCATGATTAAGTGTATCATGAAACAGTTGGAGCATGAAGGAACACTTCAAATTGGTCATAATGCCCAGATCGCTTATTTTGCCCAAGATGAGGCTTCACAATTGGATGAGACACAATCTGTTTTTGATACTATCGATGACGTGGCCAAAGGGGATATCCGTACAAAAATCAAGGACTATCTTGGAGCTTTCATGTTTAGTAAGGAAGATTGGGATAAGAAAGTGAAAGTGTTATCTGGTGGAGAGAGAACACGTTTGGCCATGGTGAAGCTCCTTTTGGAACCAACCAATGTGCTAATTCTCGATGAGCCTACCAACCACTTAGATCTACGTACCAAAGATATCCTTAAACAGGCATTAATAGATTTTGATGGGACCATTATCCTTGTTTCTCACGATAGAGACTTCTTAGATGGCCTTGTCGAAAAAGTCTTTGAGTTTAAAAATAAGAAAGTCAAAGAACACCTTGAAGGTATTTCCGAATTCTTAGAGCGTATTAAAGCCAACTCTATCCAAGAATACGAAAAGTAGACGATATATCTTTATCATCCTTTTAATGCATCAAGGAGAGTTCATTAGTTTGAACTCTCCTTGATGCATTAAAAGGATATGGGAATTTACAAAATATTTCTTTTACGGAATACTGCAAAAAAAGAGACTGGATATTACTCCTTGGTCTCTAGGGAAAGATTTTGAGTCTATTAAGTAAAGAGGATAAATATAAGGTGCTAGGTGTTGAATTTCTGAATAAATGATTTTAGTTAGTTGATAATTCATTGTTTATATTTGTCGCAAATATTTACGACAAATGTATTGCTTTATGGTGTGTGATAGTGTTGAAAATAAGGTTCTTGATAAAATAAAAAAAGAGAGGAGAGGTTCGCTCTTTTTTGTGTATAGTTTTTGATTAATACCTTCAATAAAATGCTTAAATAAGCTGTCATTCAATTCCTTGCAAAGCATTATATTTCTAGGTGGGGATATTAAGTTTAGATATATCACATTTAAAAATTGAATGATGAAGCCTCGATTTTAAATAAAAGATTGGGTGTTATAATTATTATTGTTGACGTTATTCAATTATAACAATTTGGAAAACGAAAAAGTGTTATAATTTAGTTTCATAATACTAACAACCAAATAAAATAATTTATGAAATTAATAATATCAGTTTTATTATTGTTCTTAACTCTACAATCCTTTGCTCAAAACGATGATCTCAGAAAGATGATACGTTTTCAGAATAAATACAAGAGCTATCAACTCGAGGATTTAAAAGAAGCTAATTATGACAGTGTTGTGATTCTTAGTATCAAAAACATGAATATAAAAAGAGTGCCGAAAGAGGTTTATAAGTTGAAGAATCTCCAGTACCTAGACCTTTCAGGAAATTGTTTGAGGAGAATTCCGAATCGAATAAAAAAGTTAGAGCGACTTAAAATACTATTTGTTAGTCAGAATAAGTTAAAACGAATTTCATGTGGAGTAACCAAACTAGATTCACTATTTATGTTTTGTGCGAATAAAAACAGAATACGATCAATATCGTCAAATATTGATCTTTTGGATCAACTTGGTACTTTTGAACTTTCAAATAATAACATAAGAAGATTACCGAGCAGTCTTTCGAATCTTGAAAACTTAACGAAATTGAGCCTAAAGAGCAATAGGTTAAATAAATTAAAGATTGATTTCTCAAGGTTGTCAAATCTTGTCTATTTAGATGTTTCGAAAAATAGATTATCTACATTACCTAAAAACATTGGTAATGCTTATTCATTGGAGGTTTGTGAGGCATGGGGGAATCAATTGACTCAGCTACCAGAATCCTTTGGTGAATTATTGTCTTTAAGTAAGTTGTTGTTACATGAAAATAAATTTGAGCTATTTCCTGTAACTGTAACAAAATTGAATAGGTTAAGAGAAGTGACATTTTTTCATAATAACATATCATACATCCCGAATGAAATAGGGGCAATGGAGTATCTTAATACATTAAACCTGTCTAAGAATAAGATCTCTACCATCCCTGATGCTTTAACTCAATTGAACTACCTTGATTTTTTGGATTTATCTGAAAATAAGTTGAAATATTTCCCTAAAGTACTTTTACGGCTTTCAGATTTAAAGTCACTGGATCTTAAGGAAAATAAGATTTCAAAAATACCATCTGATATTGACCAGATGAAGAGTCTAAGAATACTTAACCTTTCAGAAACAAATATTGATAAATTACCAGCAACACTATTCGAGATGTTAAATTTACAATACCTATATCTCGATAAAGATAATTTCCCTACTAAAGTGCAAGAAGAGATAAAGAAGAAAAAGGGAGAGGTGTATATTTATTTTAAATAAGTCACCACATCCAAAAAAAATAAAGTAATGAGAGGACTACTCAAATATAACAGCTAAGGAAAAATTGCTTCTTACTTAAAGACTAAACTACTTCTTCTGAGTTGTTTTTAATAGAAGAGCAATTGTCTATATGTCCTCGATATTTGGTTGAAAATGGCGTGACAATCATAATATACCACGGGGCTAAAGTTGGAGATAGAGCTATATTAAAAAGGAAAGAGTACACTGTAGTGGATTGAGAAATGTTATATTAAAATGCGACCAGTGATAAGATCTTATTTTTTGTTACAACGAAGGTAACAGATATGTCTCCGCTTTTTTTTGATATCTTTCAGATAGGGGAAAAGAGACAATAGAGCTGATAGACTTAAAATTAAACTTTGATTTTAAAAAAGGGATGCAAGAGTTTAAGTAAATGAAACTTTTTTCTATTGGAAAAGATAGAAGTTGGAATGTTGCTTTTGAAGTTTTTAACGATGAGACTGAAAATCAAATAAAGTCAAATATCTATAATAATTAGGGGTGTTATTGTAACGCATTAGAGGGTCTGTTTTTTTTTCATTAAATTTAGTTTGTAGAAACAATTGAATATTTAATGATGAAGAAACAGACTTTTTTATTTTTAATTGCAATGCTTATTACTACCTCATTGGTAGCCAAGAGTAAGCGCGTAATAGGGTATTATGCTGGATGGACTGGATTACCTGTGTCAGAAGTACAAGTGTCTAAATTAACACATATAAACTATGCATTTGCGAATATTGTGGATGGACAGCCTCAGTTTATGTTGAAGGAAGATCCTGCATTGATTAAAGCATTGGTCAAGAAACGTGATTTGGAAAGTCCGAGTACAAAACTGCTTTTCTCTATTGGAGGATGGGTGTGGAGTAATCACTTCTCTGATGCTGCGCTAACCAATGCATCTAGAGTGAAATTTGCCAAAGGTGCTGTTTCTGTAATGAAGGAGTATAAGTTTGATGGCATCGACTTAGATTGGGAGTATCCAGGACAGTTGGGCGAAGACAATACATATCGTGCAGAAGATAGTGCGAATTTTAATCTTCTACTGAAAACTATTAGAGAAGAGTTAGATAAGGAAGAGAAACATTATTTATTGACCATTGCAACAGGTGCTGATAAAGCTTATACGGATAATACCGACCTTGGAGAAGCACAGAAATATTTGGATTTCATTAATATTATGACCTATGATATGTATGGAGGTTTCGATCATACAACAGGGCATCATGCTAACTTATTTAAAGCTGAAGTGAAAAATGGTGCCAAAGAAATTAGTGGGGATGGAGCCATTGAACGACATCTTAAAGAAGGAGTTCCTGCGGACAAATTAGTTCTAGGTATTCCATTTTATGGTAGAAGATGGAAGAAGGTGAGCAAAGACACTGAAGATGGTCTATGGGCATCCGCCGAAGAGGTTGGTTATATTATTGCATATAAAACCATTAGAACAGAGTGTACCAAAGAAAAGGGTTATACCCAATATTGGGATAAGAAGGCAAAGGTACCATATCTGTATAATGAACAAGAAAATGTCTTTATCTCCTATGAGAATCCTAAATCGATGAGGATAAAATTGAAATATGTGAAGAGACAGAAGCTTGGTGGTGTGATGTTTTGGGAATATTCCGATGATTACAAAAACGAGCTGTTAAATACCATTTCAAAATAAGATATTATATAAATGACTTTACTCAACTATGTTATTAGTTGAGTAAAGTCAATATAAAACTGACCAATTTTTCTTTTTTCTGAATACATAAAAAGAAGAGTAGTAACATCCTCCGAATTAAGAGTTATATTTCTCCTTGTACGTCGATAAAATAATGGGGTCAGACTTACAGCCCTTCGGTGGATCATGGTGTATTTTTACAAGGCTCCAACCGATTCCTTGACCTTGCGGTCCAATGATGGTTTCCACCGGCTATATTCGGTTTCCCTTTCAGGGATTGTTGCAGAATACATAAAAATCCGTGTTTCTCAGTTTAACTTGTGTCATCGGTATTGCATCTCATCTGAATCCATGGCTATATTTCTCCCTGTATATCCACATAACTTCAACCAAGCCCCGAAAGGGGGTGACTGAAGTTAGCACTAGGATGAAATGTTTATGTTGCGCCACCGCACTGCATAGACATGAGCCTTGGATACAACACACCATTAACTTCCAAAGGCTAAAAGCCTGACCCATTTTGTTTTATATCTTATCCATTCCAGATTCAATACGACATTAGTTTGTGCCAATTCATTGGCACAAACTACGCAACCTGATATCCTCGCCTAAATTACATCAAAGGGAGGATAAATACGTACTTCTATTATTTTTGCAAATAATGATACATAGGTCCATTTTTAGAGTGCATCTTTACTTCTTTGGATTTATCAAGCAATTTATGGACATAGTTTATTCCATTTATTACGGCATTTTTTAAAGTATATCCTTTGGCTAAATAAGTTGCAATCGCAGAGGAAAGGGTACAACCCGTACCATGTGTATTGGCTGTATCTATTCGAGGGTTTTTAATGCAGAATATTTCCTCTTCCTTGGGATCATATAAAATATCAGTCAATATGCTGGAGGTTGTGTGTCCTCCTTTTAATAATACAGCACATCCATATTTCTTCCCGATATCGATGGCTACTTCTTGCCAATCTTGGTCATCATTATGTTTATGTCCCATCTCTTTTGCTTCTGGAATATTGGGGGTCAATAACGTTGCTTTAGGAAAAAGAAGTTCTTCCATGGCGTGAAAAGCATTTTCAGCTATCAAACTGTCGGAAGAAGAGGCTACCATTACAGGGTCTATAACGATAGGACAATCGATTTGTTCCAAGGCTTTTGCAACGACCTCAATAATCTCTAAATCATATAACATACCTAACTTTACGGCATGGATTGGTAGATCATTAATTATGTGATCTATTTGAGACCTTACGGTTGAAGGAGGTACCGGGTGTATGTCAAAAACACCATGACTACTTTGAGCAGTAACACAGGTAATGGCAGTCGCAGCATAAGCGCCACATGTGGTGATGGTTTTGATGTCGGCTTGTATCCCTGCTCCTCCAAAAGCATCGCTACCTGCAATAGAGAGAACGACTGGAGTGGTTGGTTGTTTTTCTATCATGATATCTCTATTTTTTCTTGTCGATATGTTCTGGTGTCTATGGTACACATATATGCCTTTGATACACTTTTATTTCGAAGATATTGAATGGCTTCCATAGCCATTGAAGAACCAACGATTCCTGCTACAGGTCCTAGTATCCCTTTACTTTTTTCCGAAGTTTTGATCTGTTCTGGAAAAATATCTTTATATCGTAAACGACTATCTGAATCTAAGCGTAACCAATATCCACTATACTCTTGTACTGCTCCATGAATAATGGGGATATTATTTCTTTCAGCAAAAAGATCAGCATCTAATCGGCAGGTATAATTATCGGGAGAGGCAATGATAAGATCTATATCTTGATCGATGATGGTGTTGGAATCAAAGGTTTCAGCTCTAGCTACCACATCAATTTCTGCGTTCATCAATATTGCTTTCTCAAGCACCTTATCTACTTTCAACTGTCCAATATCTGCCTCATGATATAGTATTTGTCTTGGAAGATTACTCTTTGTGATAATATCAGCATCAAAAATTGTTATTTGACCTATGCCTGCACCAAATAAGTACTGTAAGATAGGGCTTCCTAGACCTCCTGCACCAATAACAAGTACAGATGCTTTGACTAGTGCATCTTGATCTTTCTGTTTAAAATCACTTATTTGAAAGTGTCTATCGTAACGTTCCATAAATTATGAAGTTATACCAATTAAATCGTGAAATAACCTTATGAGATTATGCTAAAACAGTATCCCAATCTTTCCAAACTACCTCGTATCCTCTCTCATTGATTGCAGACACGACCTCTTCTACTGATCTAGCATCTTCTATTTCAAACTGTTTCAGCTCTTTATTCTCTTTGACATATCCACCAGGTTCCGTTTTTGATCCTGCACTCATTGAGGTAACCCCAAGAGAGAGTAGGTTGTCACGATAAAAGGCAGATTCTCTGGTCGAAAGGGTTAGCTCGACATAAGGATTGAATATTCTAAAAGCACAGATTAGTTTCAATAATTCTGTGTCATTGATAGGGAATTGAGGAGGGAAATTACCTGCATGGGGTCGGAGTCTCGGAAATGAGATGCTATATTGTGTTTGCCAATGTTTTTTTTCCATATAGGACAAGTGGAGTGCAATAAAGAAAGCTTCTGTACGCCACTCTTCCAATCCTAGTAGTGCTCCAAACCCCAGTTTGTGAACCCCTGCCTCTGCAATTCTCTCTGGTGTGGTAAGTCGATATTTAAAATCTCGTTTTCTCCCAAAGGCGTGATAGTCTGGATAGCTCTTTTGGTGATATGTCTCTTGATAGACATAGACGGCATGAAGTCCTACTTCTTTCAGAATGGAATAATCTTCTGTATCCATGGGTTGTACTTCAATAGAGATGGTATCAAACATCGGGTTTAGAAGGGTGATGATCTCTTTTAAATACTCTGTGTTACAGCGTCTTTGATCTTCTCCTGTTACAAGTAAAATACTTTTAAACCCCAGTTTGATAATTTGGTTTGCTTCCGCCAAGACCTCTTCTGTCGTAAGTTTTTTCCGTGGAATTTTATTTTTTGCATTAAAACCACAGTAGACACAACCATTAGAACAGTAGTTCGACAGGTAGAGTGGGACATACATACGTATCGTTTTACCAAAACGTTGTTGTGTTATCGTCTGACTTTTTTGTGCCATCTGTTCAAGGTAGGGTGTGGCAGCAGGAGAGACCAATGCCTTTAGATCTTCTAAATCAGCTCTATCTTTGCTCAGCGCTTGGATTACATCCCTTTCACCCTTGTCATAGATCTGTTGGGTCACTTGATCCCAGTCGTATGGTTCTAATAGGTCGTTGAAACTTTGATTTTTCATCTTTATTGGTTTAGAAATGAGGTTAAAGGTGATGTTGCCTTGGTTACTTCTTGAGGCTTTTGTGCTAGTCGTGCTTTCCAAGCCATTCTTCCTGATACTATGGCCCAATGGAATGCTTCTCCCATCTTTATTGGATCACTACTATTGGCTATTGCGGTATTGACAAGGCATGCATCTGCTCCTAGCTCCATTGCAAGTGCAGCATGAGAAGGGGCTCCCAAACCTGCATCGATAACTACTGGGACATTACTCTGGTCAATAATAAGTTTTATCATTTCGATGTTTGTGATCCCTTCATTACTACCAATACATGCTCCAAGTGGCATCACGGCTTGACATCCTACATCTTCAAGGTGTTTGCATGTCAAAGGGTCGGCAATAGTGTAGGGGAGTACGACAAACCCCTTTTCTACCAACTCTTTGGCAGCCTTAATGGTTTCGATAGCATCGGGAAGAAGGTGACGTGGTTCTGGATGTACTTCCAGCTTTATCCAATTAGTACCCAACGCCTCTCTGGCCATACATGCTGCAAAGACTGCTTCTTTTGCATTTCTTACCCCAGATGTATTTGGCAGTAGATGAAGATGGTCGTGGTTGAGATGTGAAAGAAGATCATCACCAATTCCATCATTTAGATCCACTCTTCTCAAAGCCATGGTGACCATCTCTGTTTTGGAAGCGATGATGGATTTCTCCATAATGCTATTGGAGCTATACTTTCCTGTTCCTACAAAAAGACGTGATGAAAATTCTTTATCTGCTATGATTAGTTTTTCTGACATAATTTGATCTCTTTTATCCAAAGTGCTGTCTCCTTGGAGATTGTATTGTTACTTTTTTTTGTCAATCCGCTAGATGTTGCGATACCTTGGACATCTAGTTGTAATAGTTCTTGAATATCACTCTTAACTATTCCCCCAATGGTGACGATAGGGATGTTACTCTCTTTCCTTGTTTTATCTACGACTCTTTTATAACCATCTATACCTAAACATGGACTTAACTTCTTTTTGGTAGATGTGAATCGGAAAGGTCCAAGACCAATATAATCCACATTTGGTCTGATTCTATCTATCGTCTCGATGTCGTTGGCTGTACCACCTATAATAAACTGGGGACCAAGAATCTCTCTTGCTTCATTGGGTGTTATATCGTTTGTACCAATATGTACTCCTGAAGCTTCAACCTGTTTTGCAATATTAATGTGATCATTAATAATAAAAACAGCTTTATAGGCATCTGTAAGACTCTTGATTTTTTGTGCTAGATTTAAGAAGTCAGTTTTAGAGTAGTGTTTCGCTCTTAACTGTATCCATCGGCCACCTCCTTCTAGTACTTCTTTCACTTGGTGTATAATCTCTTGATCATCTGTACCATGTGTGATAAATTGAAGTTGGAATTCTAAATATTTAAATTTCATTCTTTGATTGATTAAGTGTGTCTAAGCGAGGATTCAGAAGATCATAATGGATGTTTCCATTGTGGATTGCATCTTGCCATAGATATCCCATTATAGCTGCATGGTTGAACCCCATCTCACTTACTTGATCAAGTCGAGTAGGAGAGATGCCTCCTAACGCAATCCAGTCGGTCTCTTTTTTCTCATTTGTAAAACTTAGCATGTCTCTCTTCCACTTAGATTTATACCCCTCTTTACTAATACTATCAAAGATCGGACTAACTAAGACTTGATCGTATTCAGAGGTGTGGGGAAGCTCTTCAAGGTGATGCATTGTTGTCGACCGTATACCACACGATTCCTTAATTACAGGATGAGTATCTGTTCTGTGTACTCCCATGGAAGGATAGCTCGAAATATCAAGTTTAGGCTGATGAACGATAACTTTCGGGTACCATGACTTTGGAATGGATTTTAAGAATGAATTCATTTCGGAAGCCGTATGGGTCGGCTTCCGAATTCGTATAAAATCTATTCCCCGATCAAGTAATATGCCATATAAAAGCAGTTCGTCTTTTATCCAGTAAGGAGGTGTGATTACTGTGATTTTCATCTAGGAGATCTAATGGAGTTAAACATTTACATAGATTTCGTTTCCTTGCTCTTTAAAACGTTCTTTAAGCTCCTCCATCTCTTTGTGTTTATTCTTTAGCTCTTTACTCGCTTTCATCGAACAGAAATGCTCGCCACACATGGAGCAGAAGTGTGCCGTTTTGTGCCCTTCGTCTGGAAGACTTGCGTCGTGAAATTCCATGGCTTTTTCTGGATCAAGAGCCAAAGCGAATTGATCTTTCCATCTGAATTCAAAACGCGCGGCAGACATAGCATTATCACGTATCTGTACTCCTGGTATTCCTTTTGCTAAATCTGCAACATGTGCAGCAATCTTGTAGGTGATAACTCCCTCTTTCACATCCTCTTTGTTTGGTAATCCTAGATGCTCTTTAGGGGTGACATAACATAGCATTGCTGTGCCATACCATCCGATGTTGGCTGCACCTATAGCAGAAGTAATATGATCGTATCCAGGAGAGATATCTGTTGTGATAGGGCCTAAAGTATAAAAAGGAGCTTCAAAACAGTTGTCTAATTGCTTGTCCATATTTTCTTTGACCATATGCAATGGGACATGACCTGGTCCCTCAATGATCACTTGAAGAAAATGTTTCTCTGCTACTTTGGTTAATTTCCCGAGGGTCTCTAACTCTTTAAACTGTGCTTTGTCATTTGCATCATATATAGACCCAGGACGTAAACCATCGCCTAGTGATATTGCAACATCATATGCTGCCATGATCTCGCAGATTTCATCGAAGTGAGTGTACAAGAAACTCTCCTTGTGGTGAATCATACACCATTTGGCCATGATGGCACCTCCTCTAGAAACGATTCCTGTTTTTCGTTTTACGGTATAAGGAATATGTCCCCATCGTAATCCTGCATGTATCGTAAAGTAACTGACTCCTTGTTGTGCTTGTTCAATAAGTGTCTCTTTGAAGACCTCCCAAGATAATTTTGACACGTCACCTTCAACTTTCTCTAAAGCTTGATATAGAGGAACCGTTCCTACAGGAACAGGAGAATTCCTAAGTATCCACTCTCTTGTTTCATGGATATTCTTACCTGTAGATAGGTCCATGATGGTGTCAGCTCCCCAACGAAAAGCCCATACTGCCTTTTCTACCTCTTCGTCAATTGATGAACTGATGGCTGAGTTTCCGATATTGGCATTGATCTTAACTCTAAAATTACGACCGATAATCATTGGTTCCATCTCTGGATGGTTGATGTTCGAAGGGATGATCGCTTTTCCTGCAGCAATCTGATCTCTAACAAATTCAGGGGTAACGACTGTTGGGATATTCGCCCCCATATCATCTCCCTTGTGTTGTCCTTGGTTCTGGGTGTCTTTTTCCATCAGACAGTTTTCTCGAATCGCTACATACTCCATTTCAGGAGTGATAACTCCTTTTGAGGCGTAATATCGTTGGGTGATTTGATGGCCTTGTTTTGCCTTCAGAGCTTGTTCTCTTTTAAAAATTTGCGATTGTAGTTCCGTTGGTATTGCTTCTGAAATAAGATGTGGTTGTTGATACCTCCAACCTTCTTTGACTAAATCTAATCCTTTTAATAAGTCGATATCGATCTCAGGATCTGTATATGGTCCCGAGGTGTCATATACAGTAATAGGGTGGTTTTTGATCACAATATCCTCTTCTGTAAGTGTATCTGAAAGAATTATTTGTCTCATTGGTACTTTCAGGTTAAACTTCTCTCCTTGGACATAAATTTTTTGGCTTTGAGGAAAAGGCTTTCTGGTAACGTTTGTTCGATCTTTAGTCATAATCTAAAAATTACTTCAGTTTAGGGTGTTCAATTCTACCCTAATCAAGTTGCTGATTAAAAAATAATTTAATTGGTATTCGAGGATGGTTGGATTTATCCCCCCTGAGTCGCTTTAATAACTAGGATATCATCACCATGATGAAGGAGGGTTTTATCCCATTGATCTTTTGTGCAGATACTTTTATTGATTGCGATAGCAATACCGATGCTGTCAATATTCATTTTTTTTATGAACTGATACAGCGTTAGAGGTTGATCCAGAAATATATTCTGGTCATTAAACATTACTTCCATTAAATAAATTATTATAGGGAGCACTTCAACGATACGGTGTTGAGAAGAATCGTGCTTAACATTTACCTACGCCGGCATTATCCGGATCAGGTTATGGGTATGATCTCAGCCTGAAATTTAAGGCACCCCCCTGTTAATATTACACGTAAATGTAGTGATTTTTGATGAAACGAAAGAAGGAGCTCTTAAAAGAGCCCCTTCTTTATATTGATTTTAAAGAATGCCATTAAGCATTTTTCTTCAAATAGTCATTTACATTATTTTCGATGCGGGCTGCAACATCTGATATATCCGTTTTTACAAATGTTTCGCCTGTGATATACTCATAAAGCTCAATATATCGTTGAGAAACCAGATTTACAAACTCTTCTGTGAACTCTGGCATCACATCCCCTTCACGTCCTTGAAAGTCGTTCTCTATTAACCATTGACGAACAAACTCTTTCGACAACTGCTTCTGTGAAACTCCTTTTTCAACGTTCTCCTCGTAGGTGTCAGCATAAAAATAACGTGAAGAATCGGGAGTGTGGATCTCATCAATAAGATAGATCTTACCGTCTTTTTTCCCAAATTCATACTTCGTATCTACTAAAATAAGTCCATTTTTAGCAGCAATATCTGTTCCTCTTTCAAATAGGGCATAGGTGTACTTCTCAAGAGCTTCATAATCCTCTTTAGATACAAGTCCTTGTGAAATGATCTCCTCTTTTGAGATATCCTCATCATGTCCTACATCAGCTTTCGTTGTAGGTGTAATGATAGGGGTGTCAAATTTCTGATTCTCTTTCATCCCCTCAGGAAGAGGAATGCCACATAAGCTACGTTTTCCCGCTTTATACTCTCTCCAAGCGTGCCCTGTTAGATAGCCTCTAATAACCATCTCTACTTTAAATGGCTCACAGCGATATCCAAAAGTTACTGCAGGATCGGGAGTATCTATTTTCCAATTCGGAACGATATCGGCAGTAGCATCTAAGAATTTAGATGCTATTTGATTTAGAACTTCTCCCTTATAAGGAATTCCAGTAGGTAAAACAACATCAAACGCAGAGATTCTGTCAGAAACAATCATTAATAGGTGGTCTTCGCCTAAATCATAAACATCTCTTACTTTACCATGGTAAACAGATTTTTGATTTGGGAATTGAAATGCCGATTTAACTAATTGGTTTTTCATTTGTGAATTATTTTGGGTTATTAAATATTGGATTCGGGATCTTCAAGGGCATCCACAATTTTCTTTACTAGTGGATGTCTTACGATATCAACCAGAGCTAAATTCATGATGCCAATTTCAGGAATGGGTTTTAAGGCATCTATTGTTGCTCGAAGACCAGACTTAAGGTTTCTGGGTAGATCAATCTGTGTGATGTCTCCTGTAACAATATATTTAGAGGTTGGTCCCATACGGGTTAAAAACATTTTTAGTTGGGAGTGGGTTGCATTTTGAGCTTCATCAAGGATGACACAAGCATCTTTTAATGTTCGTCCCCTCATATAGGCAAGTGGTGATATCTGTATTATTCCATCTTGCATCATATCATTTAGTTTCTTTGCAGACAACATCTCTTGAAGTGCATCGTAAAGAGGCTGTAGAAATGGATCAATTTTCTCTTTCATATCTCCGGGGAGGAATCCGAGACTCTCACCCGCTTCTACTGCAGGTCTACAAAGTATGATCTTTCGTACTTGATTTGCCTTGAGTAGTTGAATCGCCATTGCGATGGAGAGGTAGGTCTTACCACTACCTGCTGGACCAATAGCAAAAGTCAGATCTTTAGATAGAACGGATTCAATTAGTAGTTGTTGGTTACGACTTTGTGGCACTATGGGTTTTCCTAAATGGGTGTAACCAACGATATTTTTTTTGAATTGAAAATCCTTTTCGGTATGTTTTTCTTCAAGAAGGTCTAGTAGATCATGCTTTGTTATACTCCCTTTGTTGTGGAGTAGCTTGATTAATTTATTTAAAGATTCTGCGCATCGTTCGACATCTGAATCTTTTCCTTTTATCTTAAGTTCATTTCCTCGAGATGTTAGTCGAAGTGAATGAAAATGTGCTCTGAATAATTCTAAGTGCACATTATTGATCCCCCACAGTGTTGAAGGATCATCAATTTCTATTGTTTTTTGTACAATCTCTGTCATATATTATTCTCAAAAGATCTTTGACAAATTTAGTGAATTATTTTTGTGAAATATTCCTTTCGATGGAAGAAGAATAGGTTACCTTTGGTAAAAAGTAACATTAAAGCAACATTATGGTGGCAAGAGAAAAAGAATCGGCTTCATTGGCGAAGCTTTTAGATGTTCTTGATCGTTTAAGGTTAGAGTGTCCTTGGGATAGAAAACAGACTTTCGAATCAATGAAGAGCCTTACTGTGGAGGAAGTGTATGAACTTGTTGATGCAATAGGGGAACAAAAATCTGATGAGATTAAGAAAGAGTTGGGAGACGTGCTTCTTCACGTTGTATTCTATGCAAAAATGGCTGAAGAGAAAGGCTGGTTTGATGTAAGTGATGTTATGGATAGCTTGGTGGATAAATTGATATTTAGACATCCACATATATTCTCGGATACTAAAGTTGAAGGAGAGGAGCAGGTTCTCCAAAATTGGGAGAAGTTAAAGCTTAAAGAAAAAGGCGGAAATAAAAGAGTGTTAGAGGGTGTACCTAAATCTCTTCCACCATTGATTAAAGCCTCTAGGATACAAGAGAAAGCACGTAATGTTGGTTTTGATTGGGATAAGAAAGAGGATGTTTGGACTAAAGTTAAAGAAGAACTTAATGAGGTGGAACAAGAGATGATCGATGGCACTGCGGTGGATCTAGAAGGTGAATTTGGAGATTTACTCTTTTCCGTTGTAAATGCAGCGCGTCTTTATGGTGTTGATCCTAACTCTGCATTGGAGAGAACCAATATGAAGTTCACGAAAAGATTTAACTATATAGAAGAAAAGTCTATTGCAAACAGTAAGCCTTTGGATACAATGACTTTAGAGGAGATGGATGTGTTGTGGAATGAAGCAAAGAATTTGTAAAACATTACATCTCTGGAATATATCGTTGGTGGGTCATGTTACCTGTTTGATGATATTGAGGTTATACGAATTAAGTCGAAGAGAGTTAAGCAAATCGTGATGATTTGTTATTCCTTGAGGTTTACAACTACTTGAATGAACGTTTCGGATTCAAAAAGAAGATGGGATAGAACTAACTAAGAGTTCTATCCCATCTTTATCTTTGAGCATATATATTAAAAATCTATTTGAGATCTGAGTTAATCGCAAATTCAAGTTTTTGCTCTTTGTCATTGAAAGATAAGTTGATCTTATCTCCATCTTTAATTTCTGTTTTAATAATAACCTCTGCCAACTCGTCTTCGATATATTTTTGAATGGCTCTTTTTAGAGGTCTTGCACCAAATTGAGGATCGTAACCTTTCTTTGCAATATATCTTTTTGCGTCTTCTGAAACTTGAAGTTCATAGCCTAGAGCACTAACTCTTTGTAGAAGTCCTTTCATTTCAATGTCAATGATCTGGTAGATATCTTCTTCTCCAAGAGAGTTAAATAGGACAGCATCATCAACACGATTTAAGAATTCAGGAGCAAAGGCACGTTTTAATGCTTTTTGGATAATATGTTTTGCATGCTCATTCTCCTCTTCTTTGGATCTTCTGATATTGAACCCAACTCCCTGACCAAAGTCTTTTAGTTGTCTTGACCCAATATTTGAAGTCATGATGATGATTGTGTTTCGGAAGTCTACTTTACGTCCGAGACTATCAGTAAGACGGCCTTCATCAAGAACTTGCAGTAATAAGTTAAAGACATCAGGATGAGCTTTTTCTATCTCATCAAGTAGAATAACAGCATAGGGTTTACGTCTTATTTTTTCGGTCAGTTGACCTCCTTCTTCATATCCAACATATCCTGGAGGAGCTCCTACGAGTCTTGAGACGGCAAACTTCTCCATGTATTCACTCATGTCGATACGAACAAGGGCATCTGTACTGTCAAAAAGATGTTCAGCCAATACTTTTGCAAGACGGGTTTTACCAACACCAGTAGGACCTAGAAAGATAAAAGATCCAATAGGTTTATTCGGGTCTTTTAATCCTGCTCTATTTCGCTGAATGGCTTTGGTTATCTTAATAATAGCATCATCTTGACCAATAATCGAAGATTGAAGATCTTTAGACATGTTGACAAGACGCTTGCCTTCGGCTTGAGCAATTCGTTGTACTGGTATTCCTGACATCATAGCCACTACGTCAGCAACATTTTCATCAGTAACGATTTCACGATGTTGCTCTAGCTCTTTTTCCCAGTTCACCTTCATCTCTTCTAGCTCGATTTGAAGTTGCTTCTCTTTGTCACGGAAACGTGCTGCAAGTTCAAAATCTTGGTTGTGTACTGCTCCGACTTTATCTTTATGGATATCTTCAATCTTATTCTCCATTTCAATGATCGCATCGGGAACAACAATATTATTGATGTGAACCCTTGATCCTGTTTCGTCTAATGCATCAATAGCTTTGTCAGGAAGATGTCTGTCAGAGATGTAACGAGTTGTGAGGTTAACACAAGCTTCAATTGCCTCTTTCGTGTACGTTACGTTGTGATGATCTTCATATCGCTCCTTTATGTTATTAAGAATCTCAATTGTCTCTTCAATAGACGTCGGTTCTACTAATACTTTTTGGAAACGTCTCTCTAAAGCACCATCTTTTTCGATATTGGTACGATACTCATCAAGTGTTGTGGCACCAATACATTGAATAGCACCTCTAGCTAAAGCAGGCTTTAGTATGTTTGCAGCATCTAGTGAGCCAGTTGCGCCTCCAGCACCCACAAGGGTGTGTATCTCATCGATAAATAAGATCACATTATCTACTTTGGCCAACTCTGAAATTATGGCTTTCATTCTCTCTTCGAATTGCCCTCTATATTTAGTTCCAGCTACGATCGAAGCAAGGTCTAAACTGATGACACGCTTGTCAAATAAGATTCGAGATACTTTTTTTTCGACTATACGAAGTGCCAACCCTTCTACAATTGCGGATTTACCCACACCAGGTTCTCCAATTAGAATTGGATTGTTTTTCTTTCTTCTACTTAAAACTTGAGCTATTCGTTCAATCTCATCCTTTCGTCCAACAATAGGGTCTAAGCTTCCTTCTTCAGCCGCTTTGGTGATGTCAACACCGAAATTGTCTAGAACAGGAGTGTCCGATTTTGTCGAAGAAGACCCTTTACTTGAGGAGAATGAAGAAGAGGATTGTTGTTTTTCTGGATTACCTCCAAAAAGATCATCATCATCATCGTCATCATCAAATGAGGCTTGTAGCTCATGATCTACTTCTCCTAATTGTTGATCTTCAATTTTGGTCATCTCATAGCGAGACTTGAAGTTATGATATGTTACACTATATTGGCGTAGAAGTTTTGTTACTAAGAAGTCGTTATTTTTTAATATAGCAAGTAATAAATGTCCTGTCTTGATAACCTTTGAGGATAATATTTTGGACTCAAGGTGCGTGATCTTAAGAACTTTATCAGTCTCTTTTAAAAGTTGTATGCGTGTATCGCTTTCTAAAAGAGTTTCTCTCTTTATGTTAGCTTCGATGTTGCTCTTTATCTGCTCAATGTCAACTCCCATCTCTAATAGAATTGGAGATAATGCACCCTCTCTAAGAATTCCTAAGAAGAGATGTTCTGTACCTATAAAGTCATTGCCTAGACGTATAGCTTCTTCTCTGCTAAAGGAGAGGACATCTTGGATCTCTTGTGAAAAATCTGAATTCATATAATAAGTTTTTCTTGTGAATGCTTTAGGTGTAAACACAGTTCAACACCTTACCATATTTCAATAATAATCATTTTTATTCAAAAAAACACTTTCAAGTCCATTTTATCGTGCTTTTTTCAGAAGAACAAATGAAAGGATCATCTTGTTTTACATGAGCCCACTTTATTATTAACTTTATTTTTAGTTCTTTGCGGTTTATGTTTTCGTTTATAAAAAAACAGATCGTGAAAAAAGTTATTTGAGACCTCGTTTTTATGGTGCTTTTTCCATAAAATATGGAGTAAAACTAACCTTTTTTATTATTTTTGTCTATCTTGAATTACCTTATAAAGTCGTCACAAAATATTATATGTTGAGTAGTCGACAATGGGTAGTGCAATAGGTAACGAATATTAATAAATATATTATATATATGTCGGTAGGTGAAAAAATAATTCAGATCAACATTGAGGAGCAAATGAAGTCTGCTTACATCGATTATTCGATGTCTGTGATTGTTTCGCGTGCGCTTCCAGATGTTCGTGATGGTTTAAAACCCGTACATAGACGCGTTCTTTATGGAATGAACGAACTAGGGGTTTTCTCTAATAGGGCCTATAAAAAGTCTGCAAGAATTGTAGGAGAGGTGCTGGGTAAGTATCACCCTCATGGTGACTCTTCTGTCTATTATGCAATGGTACGTATGGCTCAAAATTGGTCATTGCGTTATCCATTAATTGATGGACAAGGAAACTACGGTTCTGTCGATGGGGATAGCCCTGCAGCAATGAGGTATACTGAAGCAAGGCTTGCTAAAATTGCGGAAGTGACGCTATCCGATTTGGATAAGAATACAGTTGATTTTCAACCTAATTTTGATGAGTCGTTAGGTGAGCCTACAGTTTTACCAACACGTATTCCAACACTTCTTATCAATGGAGCTTCGGGTATTGCTGTTGGTATGGCAACGAATATGCCACCTCACAACCTTACTGATGTTATAAAGGCAACAAAGGCCTATATCAGCAATAACGACATCTCCATTGAAGAGTTAATCGATATTGTAAAAGCACCCGATTTTCCAACAGGTGGAATTATTTACGGAACAGAAGGAGCCAAGGAAGCTTTTCGAACCGGACGAGGGAAAGTGGTCATGAGAAGTAAATCTCATATCGAGCTTTCGTCAAATGGGAGAGAAAAGATTATCATAACAGAAATTCCTTATCTAGTTAACAAAGCAGAACTTATTATGAAAGTTGCTGAGCTTGTTAATGAGAAGAAAGTTGATGGAATTTCAAATATCAATGATGAGTCGGATAGAAATGGTATGCGAATTGTTATTGATGTTAAGAAAGATGCTATTAGTAATGTAGTGCTGAATAAACTATATAAGTTTACTCCACTTCAATCATCTTTTAGTATCAATAATATTGCCTTAGTAAAAGGTCGACCAAAGTTGCTTAATCTACACGAACTGATTTCTAATTTTGTAGATCATAGACATGAGGTTGTTACTCGTAGAACTCAATTTGAATTAGAGCAAGCGGAGAAGAAGGCTCATATTTTGAAAGGGTTAATTGTTGCGATTGATCATCTTGATCAAGTAATTAAGCTTATTCGTGGCTCTAAAACACCGCAAGAAGCGAAAGATGGTTTGATTTCGAATTTCGAATTAGATGAACTTCAAGCAAAAGCAATTCTTGATATGAGATTGCAAAAGCTAACAGGTCTTGAAAGAGATAAGCTGTTTGCTTCTTATGAAGAGATTAGCAAGTTGATCGATTCCTTAAAAGAGATTCTTGCATCTAAAGAGATCCGTATGGGGATTATCTGTGATGAATTAGATGAGGCGAATACGACATTTGGTGATGAGAGAAAATCAGAGATTGTATTGAGCTCTAGCGAGTTTAATCCTGAAGATTTTTATGCTGATGATGAAATGGTAATTACTATTTCTAAGATGGGATATATCAAGCGTACTCCACTCGTTGATTTTAGAACTCAATCGCGTGGTGGTGTCGGCTCTAAAGGTTCATCTACAAGAGATGAAGATCATATCGAGCATATGTTTGTTTGTACGATGCATAATACGATTTTGTTATTCACTCAAGGGGGACGTTGTCACTGGTTGAAAGTGTACGAAATCCCTGAAGGAACCAAAGCATCTAAAGGACGAGCAATCCAGAATGTAATTAATATTGAATCCAATGATCCGATTAAGGCTTACATCAATGTGAAAACATTGAAAGATGAGGATTATATCAATAATCATTTCATTGTGATGTGTACTAAACAAGGTGTAATTAAAAAAACATCTTTAGAAGCTTATTCACGTCCACGTCAAAATGGGGTGAATGCAATCAGTATTCGTGAAAATGATGAACTACTAGAGGCAAGACTTACTAATGGTAGTGATGATATTATGATGGCTGTTCGTACAGGTAAGGCTATCCGATTCAATGAAACGAAGTTGAGATCAATGGGGCGTACAGCTTCAGGTGTCCGTGGTATTACTCTAGGTGAGAACAACGATCAGGTTGTCGGAATGATCTGTGTTTCTCCTGACAGCAATGAAAATATTCTGGTTGTTTCTGAATCAGGTTATGGAAAAGTCTCTAAACTTGAAGATTATAGAATCACAAACCGAGGAGGTAAAGGAGTGAAAACTCTAAATGTGACAGATAAAACAGGAGTTCTAGTTGCAATTAAATCAACTATTGATAGTGATGATTTAATGATCTTGACTTCTGCTGGTGTTGCTATTCGTCTTCCAATTTCGGATATCCGTATTACTGGTCGTAATGCACAAGGCGTGAAGCTTATTAATCTTAGAAATGAGGATAGTATTGCTTCTGTAGACGTGGTTCCATCGTCTGAAGTAGAGGAGGAGCTAAAAGAGAATAACGATGAAGCGACTTCAATTGCTGGCGCTGCATTAATCGAAGAAACTGTTATTGAAACATCAGAAGTAGAGGATATCTCATCTGATAATAACATTGAAATTGTTGATGATGCAGAAGTGATAGAAGAAACAAATGTTGTTGAAACACCAGAAGAAGAGGATGACTCTTCGGATAATAATGATGAAGACAATTCAATCAACGGACAACAAACATTAGATTTTGGTTTTTAGTTAAAAAACAGATAATAATAAAAGAATCAAATTTACACGAACATGAAGAAGTTACTGGTCTTTACTGCACTTTCTGCTTTTGCATTGAATGCATCTGCACAAAAAAGCAAAGTGTATAGTGCACAAAATTATGCTAAGGAAGGAAAATTGGATAAAGCTTATGAAGCAATTAATGGTGCTCTTGATCCAAATTACAAAAAAGCAGATAAGATTCTTGCTTGGCCTAAAACATTTATTGCTAAAGGGCAGGTGATGCGTTCTATTGCTACCACAAAGAATAAAAGCTATGATGGGCTTAAGAAACAACTGGTCAATCCACTTGATTCATCTCTAACAGCTTATATTAAAGCTGCTTCTATAGATGAAGGTAATCGTTACTCTAAAGAGATCAAAGCTGCGATGATGTTCTTAATCACAGACTTTACTAATGCTGGTGCAAAAGCGTACGAAGTTCAAGATTATAAAGGTGCATCTGATGCATTTGTAAATGTTCTTAGAATTGAAGAAAATCCTGTTTATATTGGTAGTGATAAAGCGGTAATTGATACAGTTATCATGTACAATATTGCTGTAGCATCTTCAGCTGCAAAAATGTATGATCGTGCTATTGAGTATTACAATAAAACTCAAGAGGTTGGATATAATGGCGAAAAATGTGCTCTAGGCATCATTAATGCTTATAAAGCGCAAAATGATAGTGTGAAAGCTCTAGAGGCTATGCAAGATGCATTTCACAAGTATCCAACAGATCAAGGTATCTTAGTTGAATTGATTAACTACTATATCCAATCAAAGAATGTAGAAGGTGCACTTACTTATTTAGATAAAGCAATTGCTTCAGATCCAAAGAATCCATCATATTATTTCGCTAAAGGATCTGTATATGATAATCTTGGAGACCCAACTAAAGCAATAGAGGCTTATAATAAAGCTATCGAAGCAAAGTCTGATTTTGCAGATGCTTATTACAACTTAGGTGCTGTTTTCTATAACAAAGGGGTGAAGCTTCTTGAAGTTGCAAATAGTCTACCAACAAGTGAGGTAAAGAAGTATGAGGCTCAAAAAGAGTTAGCTAATGTTGAGTTTGAAAAAGCAGTACCTTATTTTGAAAAAGCTGCAGAGATCAATCCAAAAGAGAAAGCAACCTTTGAGAATCTAAAGAACTTATACTATCGTTTAGGAATGAATGACAAGTATGATGTTGTTATGAAGAAGATGAAAGAGCTTGAATAATAAGTTCATTATCAAAATAAAAAAAAGCTGATCTCATTTAGGATCAGCTTTTTTTATATTCTAAGAAGTAAGAAGGCGGAGAGTCTGGATATCACCAATATTTAATTATTTAATGTTTATGACATTGTGTTCTGTCTATGAACGTTAGTAATTAAACCATATTCATAGATAGCATTTGTTCTAGTATATATGCTTTACTCAATATTTGGAGTATCACACTACTTAACATAACACATATTACATGACAATTATGTAAATAAGAAAAGCTAGGATATTATCCTAGCTTTTTTATATGTAATCAATGCTTTGTTCTATTTTGATTCAATGTCTCTTGTAATATAAGATGTATAATCTTTTACTTCTGGCTTATAGTCTTGATCGAATAGTGCTGAAGATATCATAAAATCAGCCGTTGCTCTATTAGAAGCTGTAGGCACATTATAAAGAACCGAGATACGTAGCAAAGCTTTCACATCCACGTCATGAGGCTGTGGCTCCATTGGATCCCAAAAGAAGATCACCATATCGATCTTTCCTTCGCAGATAAGAGCTCCTAGCTGTTGATCTCCACCTAGAGGTCCTGATTTTAGTCTTTTAACTGTAGGTGCAAAGAAATCGTTCTCTTGACATTTCTTTGTGATTGTCTCTTCAACTAAACGACCTGTTGTTCCTGTACAAACTAATGAATGCTGAGCAAGAGCCTTCCAATTCCAATCAACCCACTCAACAATGTCAGCTTTTCTATTATCATGAGCAACGATTGCTACATTCTTCTTTTTTCTGATCATAAGCTTACTTACTTAATTAGTGTCCTATATTCACAAACATAAGCAAAATATCACATACTGAAGAGCATTTAAAGAGTAAATTCTTTTAGAATCTGCTTACTCCAATCAGATAGTTTACGTTCCCAATCAGAATCTTCGACATTGAACTCTACTGGTAGACCTTTGAACTCGTCATTATCAATATAATAAGAGGTGTCAAAATGGTATCCTTTGGTTGAGACACAACCAATAATTTTAGCATCTCTTTTCTCCAACCATTCTGACAGAACACCAATTGCATCACAGAAATTATCTGGATAGTTCTTAGCGTCTCCAAGGCTATAGATAGCTACTTTTTTACCCTTAAATGATTGATCTTCTATAGATGGGAGAAATTCATCCCAATAAAATGGTATTTCCCCATCGAACCAAGTCGAAAGCCCCATTATCAGATGTTTATAATCCTTTAATTCTGATCCATCTGATTTGTCTATATCAATAGATTCAAGAGAAATGCCATCAGGCATCATCTCTTGTAGTATCTCAGCCACTTTTTGGGTATTTTTCCCTTGACTACTTGTTAATATTGCGATTTTCGCTTTCATAGAGTTAATACTTTAGGGTGTCAATAATAGCATCTTTAATCAATTGATTATTAGGAAGTGTAGCTTTTTCAAGTGCCGGATTAAAACCAACAGGTGTGAATTTTGCCCCTACTCGTTTTATTGGACCATCTAAATCCTCGAAACATGTCTCCATAACTTCAGATACAATCTCAGCTCCAAAACCTGAAAATACTTTATCTTCATGAATAACAATAGCCTTATTTGTCTTCTTTACAGATGCTTTTATCCCTTCAATATCAAGTGGGACTAAGCTCCTTAGATCAATAATCTCAATATTGTACCCTTCTTTTTCCAGTTCATTGGCAACTTCCATACACATAGGGACTGTATTCCCATATGTAATAACTGAAAGATCTTTACCTTCTTTTCTTACTCTAAGTTTTCCGAAAGGAACTTCAAAATCATCAGGTATAGAGGTGGCTGTTTTATCTGAATTATATAATGCCTTAGGCTCAAGGAACATGGTCATTCCTTTCGATCTAATCGATGTTCTTAATAGTCCTGCCGCATCGTCTGCATAGGATGGATAAACCACACGTACCCCAGGGAAAGTAGTTAAGCTACCTTCAATGTTTTGACTATGATATATACCACCACCGATATAACCTCCAGAAGCAAGTCTGATAGTCATATTTGGTGAAAATTTACCATTAGATCTCCAATAGTCGTGTGATGAATCAACAAATTGTTCCATCGCAGGCCAGAAGTAATCAGCAAACTCCGCTCCTTCTATTACCACACGAATATTCTGTTTTTTATATCGAGACATTCCGTTTGCCGTACCAACAATGTAGTCTTCTGCAATAGGCCCATTAAAGACTCGTCCTTTTCCAAATTCTGGTTGCATACCTTTAGCAACATTAAAGACTCCCCCCTTCTTTTTATTTGCCATATCTTGGCCATATAAAAAAGTCTCAGGATTATGTCTAAATTCAGCCTTTAAGGTCTCATTTAGAGCCTCTATAAGCTTCTTTTTAGGACCATCATATTGATGAGTACCATCAGGGTATTTTGTTGACACATAAGGTTCTGGAGTAACAAAGTCAAAGATACTTTCAGATGAAGGTCCTTTCTCAGTAATCACTTTTCTATGTGCCTTGTTTACAACATCTTTTGACTCTTGTTTTATTTGAGTTAGTTCCTCTTCTGTAAAATGACCATAACGTATCAGCATTCTTTCAAACTTTGCTAATGGATCATATGCTTTAGTATAAACTAGCTCATCCTCATCGCGATAAAGGTCATGACGATCACTATTTGAATGCGAATGAATACGGACACAGTTTGCATGAACAATACAAGGCATTTGATTCTCCTTAGCCCATCTATGTGCTTCAGACATCGCATTCATTGAATCAAAAACATCTTTACCATTACAATGTATAATACGAAGGTTCTTAAAGCCACGGAAATTGTCAGCAACTTTACGACGTGCCGTTTGATCTCTTTTTGGTACAGATATACCATAACCGTTATCTTGGAAGACAAAGATTACAGGAAGCTTCTCTTTGGATGCGCCATTAATTGCTTCGTAAACATATCCTTCAGAAACAGAACTCTCTCCTTGAGAACTCATCGCAACCCCGTCATCTTTATAGTATTTTAATGACCTGGCAACACCAACAGCATGAAGGGTATGATTTCCTGTGTTCGATGAAACATTCTCAATATTAATTTCAGGCTTAGCAAAATGGTTAGACATATGCCTTCCGCCACTCGATGGATCGGCAGCTTTAGATAATCCATTCAACAATAGCTCCTCTGCAGACATCCCCGCTGAGAGGCATGCAAGCATATCTCTATAGTACGGGAAATAATAATCTTGCTCTTTCTTAAACACTTGACCAATGGCCAATTGAATACCATCATGTCCAGCATATGGTGCATGATAGGACCATCCGAGTGCTTGCTTCAGATAATTAGGTGCTTTCTCATCAATAATACGACCAATTGTCATCAATCGGTACCAATGTTCTAGTTGCTTCTTTGGTGTTTTTCTAACACTAAACTCTTGAGGCACCTCAAGATCATGAAGTTTATTAATATCTTTCATATTTAGATTACATTAGGATTAAAGGACTCAATCTCTTTTACAATTTCTTGTAGAAACTTACCTGCTAGCATTCCATCAATGATTCTATGATCATGAGATAATGACAAGTACATTTTATGACGAATACCAATTACATCCCCATACTCTGTCTCAATTACAGCAGGAACCTTTTCAATATTTCCCAATGCAAGAATTGCGACTTCAGGTTGATTAATGATCGGTGTTCCAAATAGACCTTTGAAAGAGCCAAAATTAGTAAGAGTAAACGTACCACCAGTCATTTCATCAATACCAAGATTCTTTGAACGAACTTTATCAATAAGTTTGTTTACTTGTTTTGAGATTCCGACAGTATTAAGTTGATCACTATTCTTAACTACAGGAACAAATAGATCATCATCTTCCGTTGCTGCAGCAAATCCTACATTCACTTCATCTTTAAGAACAACCTTGTCTCCAACAATTGAACTATTTAGCTTAGGATAACTCCTCAAAGCCTTCGATACAATCTCAACAAAAATAGAAAGATATGAAACTGATACCTGATGTTTCTCTTTAATACCAGGATTCATTCTCTTTCGCCACTCAACTAATGGAGTAACATCTGCTTGAACAACCGTAGTCACGTGAGCAGAAGTGCTTAAAGAATCTACCATGCGTTGAGCAATAATTTTACGAGTATTTCCCATCTCGATTACATTGCCATCCAAAGCTGTAGAGTCTGTTACACTATTTGAAACAGGTGTTGACACCTCTTTTTTCGGTGCTGCTACCTTAGGAGCTTCAACTGGTGCAGTTGTAGTTTGGGTATTCGACGTTGTCTCTAGGTAAGCCAGAAGGTCTTCTTTTCGAATGCGCCCCCCTACACCACTTCCTTTAACTGAACGCAGATCTTCTTTAGAAAGGCCGTGATCTTTCATCATTTTCTTTACCAATGGAGATAAGAATTGCTTCTCATTTGCATCATCAGAAATAGTGGTGTTATCTTCAATTGCAGTGTTCGTTTCCTTATCAGCAGCGCTACCTTCATCATCCTCTTCTCCTTCGAGACGGATATCCATCAATAAGGTGCCAGCAGACAGTAACTCATCTTCGTCACAATAAATTTTTGTAACAACTCCAGCTACTGGAGAAGGTATTTCTGAATCCACCTTAGCAGTAGTGATTTCTACCAATAGATCATCTTCTTGAATCTCATCACCCTCGGATACTAAGATCTTTGAAATTGTTCCTTCTACTACACTTTCGCCTAGTTTAGGCATTAATATCTGATAAATTGACATAAACTATAATTTTAATATAGACACCACATAAACAACAGCAGACTATTTTTGTTCTATCTATATAGAGTTTTTTTAGACAAAATAAAAACAACAATCCTTAAACTATTATCAATGAACACATTCGCTATGTTGATAATATTATGCTTAGTGATAATATTATCTGCTCTATTTGGTGCTTTAAATAAAAAAACCAACTTTCCTACCGTATTAAGTTTACTTGTATTAGGCGTTGTGATGCAACATGTATTTAATCGATATGATTTGCATTTTGAGAAACAACAATTACTTGAGTTCTTAGGTAATGTTGGTATTATTTTCATCGTTCTTGAGGCAGCATTAGATTTAAAGATTTCATCAAAAAAGAGAACATTAATATCAAAATCTTTCTGGCTAGCACTAATATCACTTATTGGGTGTATGCTCGTTCTATCTACCTTATTTAAAGTGTTTCTACAAAACCTAGGTTGGGTACAGTGTTTATTATATGCCTTACCTTTATCATTAGTAAGTAGTGCCATTGTCATTCCAAGTGTTCATCATATGTCTGAAGAGAAAAAAGACTTTCTAATTTATGAGAGTACTTTCTCCGATATACTAGGGATTATGGCATTTTATTTCTTGGTAAATAATCTTGATGAAACTAGTGTATTAAAGGTTACAGTCAACATCCTTTCAAGTACAGTGTTAACGGTTGTCGTGTCTATTGTAAGTAGCTTAGTTCTATTCTATGTGTTTCATAAGATGGTACATCGACATATTCGCTTTTCGGTGTTTATAGCAGTACTAGTATTACTTTATGCATTAGGGAAATTATTTCATCTTTCATCACTATTATTAATCCTGATTTATGGTGTTTTATTAAGTAATCACAAAACGCTTTTAAATAAGTTTCATCTTCCTAGTGATTGGGTTGATCCCCACCTTTCAGATGAACTTCTCTCCCATTTTAAATTGATAACCGATGAAGGCTCCTTTATTATTCGAACACTATTCTTTGTAATATTTGGAATGTACTTATCCTTTGACGATATCTTCTCTCTACAGAATATGCTTATTTCAGGGTTATTTATTGCAGGTATATATATCATTCACTATATACTCTTGAAGATTTTCTTCAAGAAAAATATTACTCCCGAAGTTTATATTGCACCTAGAGGATTGATTTCGATTCTTCTTTTCTTCGCCATACCAAAGAACTATCTGATCGCTGAAATTGAAAGTAGTCTATTATTCATAGTTATCGTGGTCACTTCTGTAGTTATGGGATTTGGGTTAATGATACAATCAAAGAACAAACCAAAGCTTGAGTCTTAACTAAACTAAAATGGGGCTACTCACATTGAGCAGCCCCATTTTAATATGTAACATCATAACTCCTTATGGAATTCGATAAATTATAGAATTGACATTCATTCCAGCACCAACAGAGGTGAAAATAATATTCTGACCACTCTCTATAGATTGTCCTTCTATTTTATTTTTCTTAACCAAATCAAATAGCGTAGGCACAGTTGCTGTTGACGAGTTACCCAATTCGCGTATAGACATAGGCATAATTGAGTAATCTACTTCCTTCACTTTATATAGTTTATATACTCTTTCCAATATCGCAAGGTCCATCTTCTCATTGGCTTGATGAATAAAAACTTTGTTGATATCAGAAAGATCTAAACCTGCTTTGTCGATACTTTTCTTAACTACACCAGGTACAGTTGACAGGGCATAAACATAGATCTTATTTCCTTCCATTTTGATCACTTCTTCTGATTGATCATAGTCTGGATTCCAAGAAGATCCCATTTGAAGAGCATTACAATATTTGCCCCCATCTGAACGACTTTCATGAGCTAAGATACCTACTGGTACATCACTCTCTTTTGCTTCAACAACCACAGCTCCTGCACCATCAGCAAAGATCATTGTATCACGATCATGAGGATCAGAAACTCTTGATAATACATCTGCACCAATAACTAGACCTTTTTGGTAGAAACCAGCCCTAATATAAGCATCTGCGATAATCATAGCTTGTGTCCATCCTGGACATCCTGAAATATTATCATGACAAAAAGTCGAAGGATTCTTTATTGCTAGCTTGTCCTTTACTTTATTTGCTAATGAAGGCATGTTGTCAATACGAGTACTTCCACTCTTTACATCTCCAAAATTGTGTGCAACAATAATAAAGTCAAGGTTTTCCTTGTCTAATCCTGCATCGTCCAATGCAAGAATCGCGCTCTCCACAGCTAAATCTGATGCCGTCTGTTTCTCATCTACATAACGACGCTCTGCAATACAAGTGATTGCCTCAAATTTAGATGTAATCTCTTCACCTGGAGTATCAAAAGGAACTTGCTTCCCTGGCTGATAAAATTTATGATTTACAAATTCTTCATTCTTAACAACCCTAGGAGGAATTGAAGATCCAGATCCAGTAATAACTGTATATATTTTATTTTCCATAACCGCTGGACACGTTTAAATGTATAATCCTTTTTACCTATAAATACAACTAGAACCGTTTTTTGTGATTAATCTCATAACAAGGTCTCGAAATTAAACAAAACACGGTAATCGCTATTTCCATTTACGAAGATACAAAATAGATAAAAAACATACAGAGAAAAAAGAAGAGAATGCAAAAAAATAGCATTCTTTAGTAAAACTAGTCCATCCAATCGTTGATTATCCTTTTTTAGAATGATTCAGAATAATATTCAAAAAAATAATTCCTAGATACTTTTTAATATTATCAGCTCCTCTCAGACAACCAAAAGTTTGTATTAAAATAACGATTGAATCAAGTAATATGGGGTATCACTCTCCCAAATAATTTTAGAGAGTCAATATGGTGGTAATTGTGAATGTGTATATTGGAATAAACAATAGCCTTAAGATATTATATGGAGATCCACTGTCCTTTGCAGATCTTAATGACATACGGGATTTAATACCATAAAGCCCCCATTATAATACACGTTTGTATCATCTATGTACCCCCAATTGGGAATTGAGTATTAAAGAAACGACATAGAAAAAGGCATCACAACAAGTTGCAACGCCTTTTTCTTAAATTATATACGAATAATGGTATTAAAATAAACCTTTTAAAAGATTTCCGATTTCATTTTTCACTTTATTACCCGCTTTTTTCTCTAACTCTTTTTGTATCTGTTTTTTTGCCTTTGACAAGTCCACTTTTACTTTAGGATCATTAGTCGTACCAGTAATTTTCACCCCTATATTATACTCTTTAATGGAACTAGCTCCAGGAATGATATCCACAACAGACTTCACATCTCCAGATAGTTTATCTCTTTCAATTAAGAAGTCACATTGATAATCCATCTCTCCTTCTAAGTTTTGTGTACCATAGAAAGTAACTTTCTGTCCAGCAACTTTAGTATTAAATGGATGTAGTTTAAGATTACCATTAACCAAATCAAAATTGGCAGAGAATTTACTTACAGTCAAATGATCCGAAGATCCTTCACCTTGAATTAGTTTTGCAATCTCTTTTGTTGTTTTATCAGCCTTTAATGTAATTTCAGAAGAACTAATAACACCCTTTCCATTGAATGTTTTGAATTTAGGTGAGAAATCTTTTCCAAGAGCTCCACTAATTTTCATATTAGCAGAGATGTCTCCACTACTTTCTTTTGCAATAGGAGCATATTTTTGAACTGTCTGAGAAGCTCTATATGCCTCCGTAATCTGAATCTTATCAGCCTTAAAAGAGAAGTCAAAAGTAGGTTTTTCAGCGATTTGTGTATTAAAAGTACCACTACTAACCATAGAACCATTCCATAGTTTCATGGTTAGGTTACTCAAAATAGCCTTTTGATCAACAATCGTTGCTTTTCCAACAATATTTGAAACTAGAATATCATCATATTTTAAAGCAGCAATATTTAAGAATCCATCAAAATGTAATCCTTTGGGTATTTGAACCGCTTCAACTACAACGGTATCTTTTTGTGCCACCTCTTTCACTACTTCCTTGTTTTCTGTCTCACTATTCTCGTTTGAGACCATGATATTCATCCACGTTTTAGCATCGATCTGACGACTATTTACAGATAAATTACCCTTTAAAGTCTTATTCTTGAATAAATAAGGAAAGTAATTTTGTATATTCCCTGTAAATGTGATTACATCTTTTTGTACTTTCAGTTTTGTCTCTTGTAACGTAATCTTTTTTGCTGTCATATCCATTCCTGCTTTCGGAATTTCAACAGGATAACGAAGTGATGCATCTTTGTATTTCAAACCATTAACTCTTAAAGATCCAGCCATATAAAGTTGATCATACGCCTCTTTCTCAATTAGATCCATCGTCCCTTGAAGCTTCATATTTGCCGATATCTTTCCTTCAAGAACCTCTATCTTTACTGGAATCGACTTCTTTAATGTGGTAAGATTGATATCTCCAACTAAGGACGCTACAAAATTAGGGTTGCTCATTGGTTGTGTTACCGAGAATGAAGCTTTGATTGGTTGCTTTCCGATAACCATTGCAACAGAAGGAACATCCACTTTAGTAAGATCAAGCCCTCCTTGAGGTTTATCAATATGGAGACGTACTTCAATATTTTCCACGGATTCTGGAAGATCTTTATATTTTATACGACCATCTTTAACCTCTAAATTTACTCCAAACTTGGGAAATGTAGATGCATTGTAAACGCCTTCAACACTACTGCTAAAAGCCAATTTACCCGTCATATCCAGCCCTTCTAAATAAGATTTATACGCATCTGGAACTAAACCTAATAACTCTCCAAAAGAAGAGTGTGGACAACGTACTTTTATATTTGGCACATAGTTATCACCATCCATTTGGAATGTTCCTTGAGCTACCAAAGGAAAAGACTGGATCTTCATATCGCTCTCTACAATCTCAAAAAGCATCTTTTCAAAATTTGCTTTTACGGTAGTGGACAACGAAACAGGAACATGAGATAGATAAGCAACATTCTCATATTGACAGGTGACATTAGAGTTGCTCTCTAGAGACAACTTTGTATCCACTCCAGTCATCTTTCCTTTCAACTTCAAATTGAAGTTATTCATCACGAATTGAATATCTCCGCTATGATCTACATATGATAATGTTGCTTGATCAAGAATAACTTCCTCCATATTCACACCGAAACTACTGGTACTACTGGTCGTTTCAGTAGTGGCCTCTTCTTTCTCGCTACTACTTTTAACAATATCCCAATTGGCTTTACCATCTTTGGTTACCTCTAATGCAACATTTGGTTCGACCAATTCAAACTTTAGAATATCGAATGATTTTGCTTTCCATAAGCTTGACACATTGACATCTAATTCTAAGCGCTTTAAAGATACAATAGGTTGCTTAAAACTCTCTGTATTATTATGTACTAATTTAAAGTCATCAATACTCACATTCAAATGAGGAAAACTTTTAAATAGTGATAGCGAAAAATCTTCAGTATACAGTTTTGCATCCACATTATTCTCCACCAGTGTAATCACCTCTTCTTTAATACGATCTTTAAAAAAGAAAGGTAAAATAATCATCAATGATATAATACTGATAAGGATGATCCCACCAACTTTTAAGGCCTTTTTCATAAATCTACTTCTTCAAAAATTCGTTTCTTAATATATTTAAAGCTGTCATGGTTGTTCTACGAATGACACGCTCACGGTTCTGTCCAAAATGAAAACATTTAGAGACAATTTTACGACGATTCCCTACTGCAATCCAAACCGTTCCTACGGGTTTATCTTCGGTCCCTCCTGTTGGTCCAGCGATTCCAGAAGTAGCAATAACCAAATCGGTATCGAATTTATCTACAGCACCTCTGACCATCTGCACTACTACAGGTTTAGATACTGCTCCAAATTCATAAATATGTTCTGCTGCAACAGATAACTCCTCCATCTTTATCTCATTATCATAGGCCACTAAACCTCCTCTAAAATACGCAGAAGCACCAGCTATTTGAGTGAAACTGTGTGCTATATGGCCACCTGTACAGCTCTCAGCAGTTGCGAGTGTTAGATTTTGCTCTGTTAACATCTGAGCAATTACCTCAGCCAAACTTTGATCTTCTTCACCATATACAAATTTGCTATATTGATTCTTAAGATATTCAACTTGACTCGCTATCTCTTGTTTAAGTGTATCATCTCCATCGTAACAGCTTAAACGTAGTCGAACTCCATTTAGGCTAGGTAGATAAGCCAATGAAATTTGATCATAAAGGTTCTTCTCCCAATCTTCTAATATTATTGCCAATTCCGATTCTGGAACACCCGTAGTCAATACGGTTCGATGATAAACACTCTTTAATTGAAAGGTTCTCTTCAGAAAAGGAATAACATCATCCTGCATCATCTGTTTCATTTCCAAGGGAACACCAGGCATAAAAAAGAAATGTTGATTTCCTTTTACCATATGCATTCCAGGAGCTGTTCCCTTACTATTTGCAATGATACGACAACCTCTTGGAACCAATGCTTGTGCACGATTCAACGGATTCATATCTAAGTTTAACGATTTAAGCAATGCTTCTAATGCAAGATAATACTCTTCATCTAAGTAGAGTTCTGTGTTAAAATATTTTGCCACAGTATCTTTTGTGATATCATCGTTAGTAGGACCAAGCCCTCCTGTTACTAAAATAATATCCATCTCAGCATCATCTAATTCTTTAAGAATATCCGATTCTGTGTCACGAATAGAGGTGATCCTATTTACTGCTACCCCAATCTCATTCAGTTTTTTACCAATCCAAGCGGAATTGGTATCTATCACTTGACCTATTAATAATTCATCACCAATCGTGATAACTTTTGTTTGAATCATATTTTTTGAATAAAACTATTTATGCTTGCCAAACTCCATACTTAAAAAGTTGGTACCATTTCTCTCGGGCTTCCTCATCCATTATGTCTAGAGATTGGAATATTTGCTTCGCAAACTCAATTGGAGCAATCCCACTAGCAGTAATAATACGATCAGAAGAGACAGATAATAATTCTTGATACAGTTTATCGCCATTGTAACAAGGCACCGATTGTTTTAGATAAGCAAGAGCATTACTTGTATGATTAATATCGTTAAGAAGTCCTATTTGGGCCAATCCTATTGTTGCACCACAAATAGCTGCGACTCTACCCCCTTGATCCAATACTCTTCGAATTAAATTCAATATTATTTCATCTACACCCGATTCCCAAATAGGACCTCCAGGAAGTATCAACATAGAGACAGTCTCCATATTCAATTCAGAAAATGGAAATAAACCCTTAACTAATAAGCCACCCATGGAAGTTACAGAATCTCCATGAATTGAAACATATTGGAGTGTAACATCTCTATTTTTCTGCAATTCAGGCGTCAAAAATGAGATTTCCCAATCGGAATAGCCATCAAATAATAAGACAATAACTCTCTTCATATCACCTTTAATAATAGTAAGTCTCTAGTCCTTTGTAATAATTATCAAATACAGTCTTTTCTATCTCCCCTTTATTATTCCATAATGGTGATACCGTCGGGTTACTAGGATATTTGCCATTATTAAATTCCATTAAATAGGATTTCCCTTTACTATTTATGACCAAATCATTCCATCCTTGATGTTTGCTTTTTAATATTTTGAAGGGGACATCGCTAACGGTAAATTTTTGTTTAACATTTAACTGATCATCTAATAAAAAGAATGTGCATCCTCCCGAACCACAATAGTTCATATTGGGAATCCCAACAAACACTTCTTCTTTTCCGTCTCCATTTAAATCAACGGGAGCATATCTAAAACGACGATCCTCTTTTTTTGTGTAATTATCTCCTGCAAATGATGCAATTTTCTTAGATAATAATTCGACATTTATTTTCTGAGGATGTTCGTTTTTCTTCTTATTAGCTTGCTTACATGCAAGCACTCCAAATGTTAATAAAAATCCTACTAGTAGCTCTTTTCTCTTCATGATTCACAAAACTTTTTCTTGTTTTGTGAATGTACCAAAAAAAGAGAAAAAATGGCGACTCACACTTACTTTTTTGTATTCTATTTAACGATAAAAACACAGGTGCTTCATTATAAGACTAATGTTTTTGAATATAGTAACATGGAAAAAAGCCATTCTTTTGATTGTAAATATTCAACTAACAATTTAGTTTCAATAAATATCATTATCAATTAAAGAGTGTTTCTTGTTATTTAACAAAAAAACGAACAACATAAAATTGCAAATCAGTTGGATTATTTAGATATTGCGTTCAGAAATAGAAAAATGAAATATTTTTTAGTCACGATATTATCCATTACGATGATGCTTTCTCAGATGAGTATCTCCATCGTATCACATTTTTGTCAAGGCAGAAATGTGAATACAGTGATGTCTTTTCATGCTCCTATTTCCTTTTGCAACATGAATTCGGTCAAGCATACTGGGGAAACATCAATAAGCACAGAAAAAAAACAAGTTACAACCACCCCATGTTGTGAAAATCATATCAAGAAAGTTCAGACCGATAAAAAGCATATACAAGAAAGTATTCATCTTACGCCAGTACAACAGATAACACTATTCTTATTGGCTCAATGGATATATGAGACATCACTTGAAGGAGATGAATATCGATGGTCTCAATTTCTTGTACTCCCCCCTCTTCTTAAAAAGAGTAGGCAGGTCCTATTCCAGACATTTCTTCATTAAATATTGATCGTATAACGTTGTTTGATATTACACAAACAACCATGTGACATTATTTGTGTAATATCAATTACATTTTAAAATGAGCGATAAAAACTTGTGAATATGTTTTGCACAAAGCAATAAATTGAAGCATGGTCTTTTTCCTCAGTGTTTTCTTATCGATGCATAAGTAGAGTAGAACACGTGGATATAGCTTATTTAAACATGTTATTGGTAGAATACACCTACACACTTCTTCATTTTTTAATGGAGGAGTGAGCTACTCATATTTTTCATCTTATTGATCTAATAAACAATGAGATAAAAACATATGTTCCAACAATAATATATACGATCATTTTTAAAATTCAAAAAATGAAGAGAGTAATAAACTTCTTCCTTAGCAATCGCCTATTTGTATGGTTGCTAATTGGAATTATAATAGCTATTGGTCTCGCTGTCTCCCCATTTACAGATGACAGCCACACCTCATCAGCCAAAGTCGCCGTAGATGCAATCCCTGATATTGGAGACAATCAACAAATCATATATACAAAGTGGTCTGGACGTTCTCCACGAGATATCGAAGATCAAATCTCTTATCCATTAACGACAACACTTTTAGGTATTCCTGGTGTAAAAACAATTCGTAGTGCCTCGGCATTTGGATTCTCTACAATTAATATCATTTTCACAGATGATGTAGACTACTATTGGAGTAGATCAAGAATCATTGAAAAATTGAACTCTTTACCACCCAATACCCTTCCTTTAGGAGTAAAACCGAATCTTGGCCCTGATGCAACAGGCTTAGGTCAAGTGTTTTGGTATACATTAGAAGGACAAGATCCCAAAGGTGCAAATACAGGAGGTTGGGATCTATCAGAATTACGCTCTATTCAAGACTATATTGTAAAATATGGACTTATGGGAACAACAGGAGTCTCCGAGGTAGCATCCATTGGGGGCTTTGTTAAAGAGTATCAGATAGATCTCAATGTTGAAGCGATGCAAGCTTATCGAATTGGCATAAAAGATATTGTAAAAGCAGTAAAAGAGAGCAATATAGATGTTGGAGCCCAAACGATGGAGATTAATAAAGTAGAATACTTTATTCGTGGATTGGGATATATACAAAATGTTGATGATCTAAAGAAAACAGTAATTAAAACGGATCAATTAGGAACTCCTATATTTCTAAATCAAATTGCAAATATATCCCTCGGACCAGCCAATCGTAGGGGAATACTTGATAAGAATGGCGTTGAAGCTGTGGGAGGTGTCGTTGTGGCTCGATATGGTGCAAATCCCATGCAGGTATTGAAAAATATTAAAGAAAAGATTTCTGAGATATCTCCTTCTCTCCCATCTAAAGAGCTGTCTGATGGAACGATGTCTCAAATAAAGATTGTACCATTTTACGACCGTAGCAAGTTAATACAAGAGACACTATTCACTCTAAAAGATGCGCTCTATCTAGAGATAATTATCACGATTCTTGTAGTCGTTATTATGCTTCAAAATTTAAAAACATCGTTAATTATCTCTACACTACTTCCCTTATCTATTCTATTGGTATTTATTGCGATGCGTTATTTCAATATTACCGCCAATATCGTTTCTCTCTCGGGTATCGCTATTGCAATTGGAACACTTGTTGATATTGGTATTGTTTTAATTGAGAATCTAATAAAACATATCTCTTATCCAGAAAACAAAGGGAAAAAGTGGTTTGATGTGGTATTACAATCTACTCATGAAGTAGGTAGTGCTATACTGACATCTATTGCAACGACTATTGTGAGTTTTATTCCAGTATTCTCTCTTCAAGCCGCCGAAGGCAAACTCTTTCATCCGTTAGCCTTTACTAAAACTTTTGCATTGATAGGTGCATTATTGGTCGCACTATTCATTTTACCTACCCTTAGCTACTATTTCTTTAGAAGAGATTTTGAAAAAAAACAGATACAACAAAAGCAGCAGATGCTTTTTGCTGGAATACTGTTTGGTCTTGGACTATTCACTCTTTACCTATCGATATCTTGGATATGGTCTGCTGTGGCCTTCTTTTTTGCAGTCATAACTCTTGCTAAAGCCAAGTATCCAAGCAAAGAGAAAAAGATTAATATTGTGCTTCAAATAGCAGTGATAATTGGGATCACCATCATGTTAGGCATCGAATGGAACCCTTTAGGATACGAAAGGTCTTCATTTCAAAATATTCTATTCGTAACCATTCTTATAGGGACTATTATGGGGGCATTCAAACTCTTTGAACACTATTATCCTTCAATATTAAATTGGTGTCTCAAGAATAAGAAAAAATTTCTAGCTATTCCTCTTACGCTTATTGCCACTGCATGGATGACATGGGTAGGCTTCGAGAGATCTATTGGATATCCTTTTTCAAAAAATCAAACCATAACCCAATCGTCCTTATATCAATCAATGACAGAACACTTTCCAGGCATTGGAAACGAATTTATGCCAGCACTTGATGAAGGAGACTTTTTATTAATGCCAACCTCAATGCCTCATGCAGGTGTTGCTGAGAATAGACGTGTTCTACAAGAGTTAGATTTGAGAACAAATAATATACCTGAAGTTGACGGGGTACTTGGGAAAGCAGGACGTGTAAATTCTGCTTTAGATCCTGCGCCACTATCCATGTATGAAAACATCATTCACTATAAGAGTAAATTTGCGAAAAATCAACATGGTGAAGTACTCCGGTTCAAAATAGATCAAGACAATCGATTTATAACAAGAGAGCATCAACATATTGCAGCAGATAGCGCCTTTAACTACCCCATTTCATCATTTATTCCAGACAATAAACACGGAAAACCATTACGACAATGGCGCTCCAATATAAATAGCAAAGAAGATATATGGGCCGAAATAACTAAAGCAACCAAATTACCAGGAGTAACTTCAGCTCCTAAGTTACAACCCATCGAGACCCGACTAATCATGTTGCAAACAGGGATGAGAGCATCTATTGGTATAAAAGTATTAGGGAATCAACTCGACAGTATACAGGCATTTGGATTAGCACTAGAGCAGACATTGAAGGAGGTCCCGCAAATCGTCTCAACCTCTATATTTGCCGACCGTATCGTGGGCAAACCATACATGTTGATTAATTGGAATCGCCAACAACTAGCACACTATGGTATCTCTATCGGTGAGGCCCAAAAACAACTCGAAATCGCAATCGGTGGTATACCATTAGAAAAGAGTATTGAAGGACGCGAACGTTACGATATCCGTGTACGTTATAGTAGAGACGATAGAAAAGACCCCGAAGCCCTAAAACGTCTCTTGATAGCAAATACCAAAGGGAAGATGTACCCTATTGGACAAATTGCAACCATTGAATATGAGGCAGGTCCACAGATGATAAAGAGTGAGGATGGGTTCTTAATTAGCTATGTAATTTTTGACAAACAAAATAATATTTCAGAAGTAGAAGCTGTCGAAGCTGCTCAGGACTATATCAAAAAGAAAATAGATATGGGGGTACTCCACGTTCCTTATGGAGTACATTATAAGTTCTCGGGAAACTACGAAAATCAAATACGTGCCTCCCGTCGATTAGCAATTGCAGTTCCTCTTTGTTTGGCTTTAATATTCATTATCCTATACCTTCAATTTAAATCTGTTGATACTGCCTTGATGGTATTCACAAGCATAACTGTAGCCTTTTCTGGTGCATTTATTCTCATTGGTCTCTATGGATCTACAAACTTCTTAGATATCAATATATTTGGGGTTCAACTCAACGAAATATTTCGAATTCACCCTATCAATTTAAGTGTCGCTGTTTGGGTCGGTTTTATTGCCTTATTCGGAATTTCTACTGATGACGGTGTACTATTGGCAACCTATCTTGATCAATCGTTTAAGAAAAACAAACCAAAAACAAAGGACGAAATACACCAGGCAGTTTTAATGGCTGGGAAAAAACGTATTCGTCCAGCCTTAATGACAACGGCCACAACTATACTTGCATTACTACCTGTGATCACCTCGACAGGACGTGGTGCTGACATAATGCTCCCGATGTCTATTCCATCTATCGGAGGAATGATTATCGCACTGATTGCTGTTTTTATTGTTCCGGTCCTTTATAGTTGGAGAGCTGAAATATCACTTAAAAAGAAATAAGTTATGGAAAGACTTAAATACATATTGGCTATCACGATCTCAATATTCTGCATGTCGACCAAAGCACAAAGCTTAAATGAGTATATCGATATAGCTCTTAAGCAGAATCAACAGCTGCAAGCCAAACAAAATATGGTCGATCAAAAGAGAAATGATGTTGATGCCACAGGTTTACTAAACGATCCGATGATCACGGGAGGATACTACATTAATCCTGTTTCTACGAAGGTTGGTAATATGCAAGGGCAAATTGGACTAGAACAACAACTCCCTTGGGTAGGTACATTAAAAACAGAGAGGCAACTATCCAAAAGCAAAATTACAATGGAACAACGTAGTCTCGATGAGGTCATTCGCAATATTATATATCAAACAAAATCCACTTATTATGAAGTGATGCGCCTACAGATTGATCTAGGTCTATACAAACAAAACCTTAAAATCTATCAAGAGCAACAGCAATGGCTTTCTCAACAGGTGGCTAATGGTGAGGCTTCTAATGTCGACCTTCTTCGATTGCAACTTCAAATCGAAGAACAGAGAACAAAAATTGAAGTGATACAAAACCAAAAGAGTGCATCTGTTGCAAACTTCAATGCACTATTGAACCGCACACCGGAAGCACTAGTCTTAACGCTTGATCATTGGGATGAATTAAATTTTTATAATCAAACTATCGAAAATCATCCTATCATTGAGACACTGGAAGCCCAAGAGCAGTCCTTAGTTATTCAACAGAAATTAATATCTAAGAGACAGATGCCAATGATTAATTTAGGTCTAAACTACACCTTTATCAACCCATATTCTGGAACGAATATTTCAGGCAACGGTGATGATGCCTTGATGATAAAAATGGGTATAACACTCCCCTATTTTTCATCAAAAAAAGCCAAAGCACAACACAAAAGTGTCTCCTCTATTCAAAAGAGTATTAGTTCACAAAAATTAAACCAGTATAACACCTTAAAGGCACAATGGATTAAAGGTGTTAAAATGTTATCAAACAAAAAGAAACAGATCGCTTTAAACCAAAAGCAGATCCATATTACTAAGAGTGCATTAAAGCTTATACGAACAGAGTATCTGACCAATAGCACTCCCTATATTGAACTTTTACGATTAGAACAACAACTTCTAACCTATCGTATTTCTCTTTCCAAAAACCAAGAAGAGGCACATCAGTTAAATGCAAAACTTGAATATTTAAAATAAAGAACCAATGAAAAATATATATATCATCATCATTACTACATTAGTACTAGGTATACTAATAGGTCGTCAATTTAAAAGTAGTGAAGTGATTCATAATCACAAACACGACACAACACATATTGAGAAAAAACAATCCAAAGATATTTGGACTTGCTCAATGCATCCACAAATACGTCAAGATCATCCAGGTGATTGCCCTATCTGTGGCATGGATCTAATTAAATTGGTCGAGGACAACCAAAGTGATTCTGTCAATGAAGATCAAATAAGCTTATCTCCTGCATCTCTAAAACAAGCTCAGGTGGAAACATTTAAGGTGAGTATGATGAAACCGATAAAAACACTTTCGTTATCTGGTCGAATCGTTTCAAACCCTGAAATCGATAAAACACAGAGCATACATGTCTCGGGTAGAGTTGAAAAACTTCATGTCACTTATCCTGGGCAATATATAAAGAAAGGACAAACGATTGCCCTATTTTATGCCCCTGAGTTGATAACGGCACAAAGAGAATTAATAGAATCCGAAAATCAACCTCTGCTAAAAAAAGCTGCGATGGCTAAGCTTAAACAGTGGAAAATATCTAATCGCATCATCAACAAGATCATTCAAAACAGAACAATCATCGAAAATTTCCCAATACAATCAGAATATGCTGGGTATATTACTCGAATAGCAGTTAAAGACGGGGACTATTTAAAAGAGGGCCAAAAACTCTTTGAATTAAACGACTACAGTACCGTATGGGCACTATTCGACACATATAATCAAGATCAAAAATGGTTGCACATTGGAGATACTGTTGAATTTCATAGCAATGCATATTTGGGAGAATCCCAAACAGCAAAAATATCATTTATCTCACCTGAAGCGGACCATATGAGCCACACCTCTTATGTTAGAATCAAGCTAAAAAATAGAGATAATAGATGGAAACCCAATATGTTTATCGAAGGGCAAATAAAAAGTAAAGCCAAACAACCAGTACTATCTATTCCCGAAACAGCAGTTCTTTGGACGGGAAAACATTCGGTAATATATGTAGAAAAATCTATCGGTAATTATATACCTCGAACCATCACTATAGGTAATAAGTACGACCACTATTATCAAGTTCTAAATGGCCTGAACATGGGGGAAAATGTTGTAATGAAAGGTACATTTACGATTGATGCGAGTGCCGAACTGTCCCACAAACATAGTATGTTAAACCCACCTAAAGGAACACATCAAATGACAAACAATAACCATCAATCTCACAAGATGAAAATGAAAACTATCACCATGAAAGTTAGTGGTAATTGTGGCATGTGTAAAACAACTATTGAAACTGCAGCCAACTCTTTAAAAGGGGTACATCACGCAGAGTGGAGCAAAGAGACCAAAGAACTTACGCTTCACTATATGCCAAAGATGGTAACTCTAGATCAAATTGAAAAAGCCATTGCTACAAAAGGCTATGATACTCCAAATCATATAGCGGATAAAAATATATACGATGCACTCCCCGCTTGTTGCCATTATAGAAATTAATACGGTTTGGGAAAAGTGTTCCAAAGAGAATCCTTTTCCCAAACCTACTCTCCTTTAAAGCAATATGCCCTGTAAATAATCAATTTTCTAGGTTATAGATACAAAAAAAACAACTAACAATGTAGTTATATAGATGTTAATTATATCGTTATAGACAAGCATTAAACCTATTAGTTGCGTTTCTTTATTTGTGGAGGAATAAAAACGTACTCTTCTAATGCCTCATTAATAAAACGATTTAAAGGTACGACCTCTTTAAAAACAGAAACGATCTTATTCAAGAACATTTCTGTATCATTGACCATATCTTCGTCACAGTAATATATTACATCAAACTCCTTCTTTTTTAATATCTCAACATAAGGATTATCAGCACTATAACCTTTGGGGAAACGCTTCAAACTCTCCCCTTCAAGACCTCGTGGAAATATCTCTTTAAATGTTGGAGCTTCAATAATATTGATCAGTTCATCCCCAAATTCAGAGATATGCTTTCGCACTAACTTCAATGCATCACTTGGAGGACAATGTAAGCCGCCCGCAACAAGTGTTTGCCCTCCTGGTTCAATTTGAAAATAATACCCCGCTTTCATTGATTTCTTGCCACCACAAACAACATATGCCCCCATAGATCTCTTATAGGGTGTCTTATCATGGCTAAAACGTACATCTCGATGAATACGAAAAATACAATCTTTGGCTTCAAGCGATCCAATGGTAGAGTCAAATTGATTCGTTCGAACAATAACTTCATCCGTTAAACGCATGAATTCAGCTTTCGCTCTTTCATAACGACTCTTATTGGCCGTCATCCACTCTCTACTATTATTTTGTTGTAAATCAACTAAGAATTCATAAATAAATTTCGTGTCCATATAATCTAGGCTTTATTTAAAATCAATACAAAATATAAAAAAGCATGCAGATATAAAAATCCCATCATGTAGATAGCAAATATTCAACTAATAACATAGTTGCTAATTCAGACAACATTCATTTTACAACATCAAACCAAATACACTAACACGTAAAAAACAAAAATAGCGGGGAACGCTGCTAGATTAACGCCCCCTTATCCATTAAATATACAGTAATGCGTAGTTTGTGCCAATGCCTTGGCACGTAAGGAAAACGTTATTCCCTCAGAGTTATCGGCAGACGACGCTTACCTGTCAATAGCTGTTGCATCAAATGGTAACCACATGGCGTGCCAATGAATTGGCACAAACTAAGCTCCATTTTCCATAAAACTCCTCATCCATTCAACATACAGTAATTGCATAAAAATTCAAGTTGTTTTTGAAATGAGATGGTTATTTTTTAAATTTGAATATATCAGAAATTTAGCAATCGGATGAATTCATCACGTTATACATAATAACCGTAATGCAGGGTAAAACTGCAATGTTTTGCATAACCCGAACCATATACCTGCTAAGTATCTACTCCCACCTTTGTCCATGTTTTGACCATGATTCGTCCATGGTTCAGGCATCGAAACCCCCGAAATCGATGGACAAACCATGGACGAATCATGGATGAACCATGGACAAAGGTAGGAGGAAGTACCTGTCAACCCACTAGCAGATACTGAAGAAGGCATAAAAAGATAGCTTGATTGCTTAGCGTATGATGAAATTGCAAATAGCAAATTCATTATCATCAATTTTTCGTAAAAGTAAAACCCCACTATTACAGCCAAAAGTTTCCCTGATCCACATTTGTGAACCTGCTATTGAAACTCAGTATAGAGATGATTATGTAGTGGATTAAAACTGTAGTCCTTTTCCCCTCAACAATGGGATAAATTGTAAAGAGTATTCTATTTCTTCTTCAGCTGGTTCCAATTTTTAATTCTCGTATGTATCGGATTGCAATATACTAACTAACTATTTAGTTCTATGTGATTATATATCTTATAACTTAAAACAATCCATAAAATAATGATCTCTATTTTTTTTATAAAAATGAAGATCATAGATGAACATTGTTTTATGGAGGATGTTATAATAGTAAAGAGATTTTAATCAAACAAAGCTTTAAGGTTATGGATATATTATCAAATATCGAGGCATTGCACCTTGAGCATAAAAAGTGGCTAGAGAATGTAAAATTTTATCGTGACTTGGTAGAATTGTATAGTGCCCATCTTATGCGATTATCTGGACTGAATATTGAAGATAAAGAATTTAAGAAACAGCTTGAGGTGCTACAAAATGAATTAATTATTGAAGAATCACAACTCAGTGATCTACATCACTTTATTGATAGAGATGAGAAGAGCTTAAAGTATATATCTCCTGATGCAGCGATGAAAGACAAAATCCGTTATTTTAATAACCATTTGGACTTGAATGACAAGATGGAACGTTTTTATTGTCTTTTTAATGAATTAAAGAAGAAGTATTTACGTTTCTGTATTAAATGGCAGAAATAATGAGAAGCACCCACCTATTTGTTCCATAGAAGATAAGTAGGATGCATTAAGTAATAGCATTGTACCGATTGTTTTATTTGATGGGGCTACAGATCATGTAGCATGCAAAAAGGGTTGAAGGGGTAGGCTCAATTAGGGCTTTATACCCCTTCCTTATTTTGCCTTCATTATCGATCTCTAATGGATATTTTTGTTTCATGATACGATCAAATTCCATAGGATCTTGTCTTCCTAAACGTTCTACTTTCCAAAAACCGTTCACATTATTGGGAAGTCGTTTTCTCAATGCCAATGTCACCGTCCCCATATTATACCGCATATTCATTTCGAGACATGGCTGTAGTCTCATATTTCCTTTTGCATCTTTTAATAAGAGTAGATCTACTCCAATAATCCCTTGATATATATTGGTTAGGTTATGGATATAAAAAGCAGAAAGAAGGTCCTCCACACATTGTTTGATATGGTTCTGAACAAACTCTTTCTGTTGGTCTTCCATCTCTTCGGGGAAAGGTTGCAGATTATTCCCTTCGTATTGTCCATTCTCTAGGGTAAAAAAAGATGCCTGACCTAAATAATCTATTTGATTGTTTTTTACTTCAAAATGAAGAGATAGGTCATATAGCTTATTCACTTTCTTTTCGACCATTAAGTAGCCATGTGTTTTCAACGCACCATCTATCCATTGGTTATATGTGTCATGAATTTTATCGTCGTGTAGAAAAATCATTCCACGTCCAGAAGAGCTTAATGGCGTTTTCACGACAATATTGCCATGTTGCTGAAAATGCTGGTGTACCTCGTCCCTTTTGGTGATGACCATAGGAATATCATTTTTATCGATATAGATCTTTTTTTGCGTGCTATTCGATAGTAGTGTCTTTAGTATATCCCGGGCAAATACTCGTGAATAGACCTCTTTATATGATGTTTCCCATTTTTGTTCGAATGGGTGTAGAGAGATATGTCTCTTCAGAGAGTCTAATTTATGGTGCATTCTAGGGCTCCATCCCCACGGTGCAAGTTTTTGTTTTGAATTGATCGTTTTAGAAGCGAGCATTTGCTGGGTCTCTTGCATGGAGTGTATTCTAATATTGGGAAGGTGAAGCACTTTTAAGGACTCAATGAATTTATCAGAGGGTTTCTGCTCCATTAATAATATATCCCCTTCTTCACCAAAATAATATGGTAGGAAAGAGAGATCTCGTTCAAAATCCCTAAGATGTTTTGCTGGGGTATAGCTATGCAAACCATTGGCTATTTCCAGTTCATTGGTTGCAGAGAATATATATATCATATTAGAGTTGTTCTTTGTTATTCGACAGACCCCAAAGATACAACCATCAAGGAGATGAAGAGATTCTTTAGTATAAAAGTTTTTTTCCTTTTTTATTTTCGTCGCACTTTACTCTATATTTTTTGTCGTTGAGCCAGCCTAAAACTAAGGTAAATCTCTAATAATATGATATTTAGATTTCATATCATCGTTTTTTATGAAAGGGAGTTTACTTTTGTCATTTTGATATTATTACATGGTATTTTATAACAAAGTGTCATTTTTATTATTTTTTAGTTGGATATATGTCATAATGATACTATGTTTGTAATAACAAAACGATAAATATATCGTATAACGAATGACATTATAATAAAATATTAACCATATCTCAAACAATAAGACAGTATGATTTTAACTATTCCTAAAGGGTACCAATCAGCCCTAAAACTAAAAGAGACAGAGAAGGCTATTAAATTTGTTAAAGACTTCTTTCAACAGAATTTGTCGTCAGAGCTGCGTTTACGTAGAGTGACAGCTCCACTTTTTGTTATGCAAGGAACTGGAATCAATGATGATTTGAATGGAATAGAGCGTGCTGTATCTTTTCCAGTAAAAGAGTTTGGTGATGCTAAAGCAGAGGTGGTTCATTCTCTTGCCAAGTGGAAACGTATGATGCTTGGTAAATATGATATTCCAGCAGGTTATGGCCTTTATACAGATATGAATGCCATTCGTGCAGATGAAGAGCTTACAAACCTTCACTCGATGTATGTAGACCAATGGGATTGGGAAGCTTCTATCACTAAAGAGCAACGTTCCCTTGATTTTTTAGTGAAGATGGTGAAAAAGATCTATAACGTTTTGCTCAGAACGGAGTTTATGGTATATGAGCACTACCCTGCTATTAAGCCAGTACTTCCTGAGGAGATCACATTTATTCATACAGAAGATTTAGAGAAAATGTATCCAGAATTGACTCCTTTTGAGAGAGAATCAGAGGTGGCAAAGAAATTCGGCGCAGTATTTATTATCGGTATCGGGGGGAAATTACCTCTATCAGGAGAGCGTCATGACGGAAGGGCTCCTGATTATGATGATTGGACAACAGATACTATAGATGGTAAAAAAGGGTTGAATGGAGATATTATTCTATGGAACCCAATATTAGAGCGTGCATTTGAAGTTTCTTCGATGGGGGTTCGAGTTGATAAAGCAGCACTAAAACGTCAGTTGGTTGAAGCAGGTCAAGAAGAGCGTGAGTCGTTAATGTGGCACCAGATGTTATTAAACGATCAAATGCCTCTTTCTATAGGTGGTGGTATTGGACAATCACGTATCTGTATGTTCTTTCTTCAAAAAGCACATATTGGAGAGGTACAAGCTTCGATATGGCCAGATAAGATGATTGAGGAGTGTACTGCTAATGGTATTACGCTAATCTAATACTTATCCTTGTCTGTAAAAGACTATTTTTAATGAAATATGAGGAGATAAAAAGTAAACTAAGCCTACTTCTTTAAATAATATTGAAATATTCTTAATGTAAAGCCCTACAATCTATTATTTTAGATTGTAGGGCTTTTATTGTATATACTCTTACTTAACACAAATTAATATTTGAATTCAAAAACAGATACTTATTGTCAGTAAAAACTAAAATAAACAAGTTTCCTCAATCACTAATAAAATCTAAAAGATTATTAAATTATTCCACAAAGATATGTGAAATTTAACTTTAAGTTTAAATTAGCATAATATAAATAGATAAAAACAACCCTTATTTAGTATTAAATATTTAATTTTGACAATTATTTACATATATATACTGGCTTATTCATATTACCGGGGGAAGGATAAGTATAAGTAGTAAATATTATAGAATACTAATCTAAAATTTTAAGGGGATGAAAGTTGAAGAAATTTGCAAATGGCTTTGCATCATTGCATTGGTCTCAGGTAATTGTTACGCTCAGAAAAACATAATTGCAGAGAAGTTTACACTAAGTGTTGATGGGCGAATTGAGTATGATAATGTTCCTGCGGGAACAGTAGAGAATGACATCAGAAGTAGTAGTTTTTCTTCACAAGGCTTGATTCTATATAGTGATATAAAGCTAACAAATAACCTATCTATTTTTTACAGGCAGGAGTTTGCTGGATATCTAGCACGAGAAGGTCAAATGAACACCCATATTAACATGCTTTTATTAAAGTATAGACTTAATAGGTGGAAATTCACCCTAGGGAGACAACCATTGATAAATGGAACCTATGAGGGCTATTATCTACCAGGGGATGTATATGCATATAGTGAGCTTTCCTGCGGCTTTCCAGTATGGAAAACAGGGACGTGTATATCTCGGATGTTTGGAAAACAAGAATTTGGCATCCAGGTATTGAATGGTGATCTTACCCCCAAAGAAGCGAAACAACAGTCAACCCCACTAATGTTCAATGTCTACTGGTGTGGAAATATTGGGAATGGATTAATTCTGTCACGATTAAATTTTGCAGGGTATGCAAGTGATCACTTCTCTCGATTTTCCAGTAAAATTGGCTTACATTGGACTCTTTCACATATACTATTGGATACTGATTTTGGTGTAGATCATGGGCTTCCTGGTTTTGCTCCTGATAAAGTAAAGGTTATCGCGGCTCCCATTCAATGCATATGGAGATATGGGCTAATTCGCCCTGGATTTAAATATTTGCCCAATTTAATTGAGAACAACACGGAAAGTAAATTCCGTTTCGTCGATCCTGGTAAGACTAGTTATAAGCAACAGCTTCTTTTATTTCTTGATATCTACCCATGGAAGAATAAAAATTTCCATTTATTCACCATTGGTGGATGTACTGAGTATGGAGTATATCAGAATCATACGTTTACAGCAAGTCATCGATTATATGACGTTCGTGTTGGAGTAAAATTTGGGCTAGACCTATTATAGGGATACCTCTCTCCCGGTAAAACAATTGCAAGTTCTTGATATATTCTTCTTGAATGCCATTATGAGAAGTGTATCAAGAACTGCAATTGACATTTTTAGTGTTTCATCACTTTGAATGTATTCGTATGATTACCATCTACGACTTTTAATAATACAACTTGTGGGTATCCGATAGTATCATAGAAATAAGCAGCAGTATTATTTGATATGGACTGTTGCTCAATCACCCGACCTTGTAGATCAAAAAGTTGGACTATATATGATTTCATATTATTTAGTCCTTCAAGACAAAGGATATCATTACGATAAAAAGTGTTGAGCTCCTCACTATCTACAGCAACTGAAAAAGTTGTAGCTGCTGTAATAGAAGAGTCTACTCTTTCTACCTTTGAACAGTAACCATTGTTATCTTCTATATACATATATAGGTATAGATTCGTAGTTGCATCTTTAAACTGTGAAATAGAAGTAGTCTCTCCCTCTGTCAATACCACTGATCCTTTTGTAACTCCATCCTCACTATTCTTAATATGTTTGGTGGTGATCTTATTCACGGGTGTATCAGTAAATATATAGTGCAATGTCCCTTGTGTTACAGCTTCTACATCCACAGAGAATAGATCTTCTTGTCGGGTTACATTTGAAATATTTATACCATATTGCATATTGTAAACTTTCACTCTATCAAGATGTATTCCTTCATAAGTGTGATCTGATTTAATTCGAATTCTTAAATCCAATGTGTTAATATCAAGATTATGAATTTCAAAGTCAAATTGCTTGGCCACAGTGTTATCTGAATACTGTGTATTGATATCTGCATCTATTATCGCATTGGCATCTCTATCTGTTCCAAGCTTCCCAAAGTTTGGGTTAGTTGCAGCAGCATCAGCACTCCATTTTGAACCGACTAGTTGCCCAATAGGTTGGTACACTCCTTCTTTATCACGATACTCGATACGTACAAAGTCTGTCTCTTCAAATTTATTCGCTGGAGAGTAAAGTGTTCCTAAAAGAAAAGAGCAGTGTAAAGACTCAATCTTTGATGTTGTAGTTTTTGGAGAAAAAGTTATATCGACAGGATTAATTCCCTCTTCAGAAATTTCAGCTCCTGCAATAACGTACTGTAGGTCCGTTCCAAATATCTTTCCAGCATTGGCATAGTATTTATTCATGGTGGCCAACTCATATCTATTAAAATATGACTTATTCGAAGTGTCGTACGTTGTACTTAATTGGTAAGTAGACGCAGATGGAGCTGTTTCAAAACTTTCATCGATAAGGATATGATCTCCCATTTTCTTAAGTGTCACTTCGCTCTTCATTCCATGATTAGTAGTGAATCGAAGTACTGTATGGGTAGATGATTTGGACTGAATCTCACAGTTTGTATGCGTACCCACAAAAGCATACTGTCCTTTTAATGTAACGAGACCCTCTCCCATTTGACTTAATGTCGATGATTGGGTATTTGTCATTGGATCTATACGAAGGTCAGGGTCAGTATAACTTACCTTTATTTGATTCTCATTTATGCTTTTGATAATTAATATACAAGCACGACTCACTTCCGTAACATAACTGTCTGTTAAGGTGGATGCATTAAAGAAACTATATCCTTTTACCCCTTCTTGAATGGCATTGTATATATGTTGGTTTGTCGTTGCTTGTTCTAATGAGTAGCTCGGATTAGAATTAGACATGGTAGTTGCAAATTGCTGCATCTCCTCAACGGTGGTATTCGGGAGTATTACATATTGGTATGTTTTATTGGTTGGTGCATTACCATGATTTAGTATCGCTACTGCAAAATCACCTGTGGTATCCAACTTCTTTTTATTTGATTTAGAGTTCTGTGTTTGCTTACGAATCTCTATGGATTGCCCTGCCGGGACCCAATACCCATTGTTGTTGCCATCAATGAACCAATGAGACTTATCATCATTGAAATCTTGACTATAAGGGAAAGAGGTGATCGTAGTTCCATCTACTACGACTGTTTGACTCTGTGAAGCCAACTGATGTTGAAATATTGTCGTCTCTGTTCTATATGTAGTATTGTCATTTGAGATATTGGTTCCAGCACAAACAACATAACGTCTGAAATTAAATACCGATTTATCTGCTTGATGAGATGGGGTGTAATTCGTTCGATCTTCCTCTCTCAACTTCATTGCAAAAAGACCATATTGATTGTTTAAGTTTCCATACCCAGTAAATCTCTCGTCACCAACTCTCTGCATCATCGAACCTGGCGCTTCTAATTTATCTAAAGGTAGATGAATTGATGTTGCGCCAGGAGCTCTATTCCAATCCCATCCTTCTTCATGAAAACCATTATCCTTATCTTGATCTGTGGCACCATTATTTATTACTTGAACAGTTCCATAACTCTGATAACGACCATAACGATTGTCTCCAGAATATATTTCAACTCCCCAAAGGAACATGTTATATCCTTTCATGGTAACCATCCAGTTGTCTTTACGATAGATCCCTAAAGCAGCATAGTTGAAAGTATATGCTCCCTGATAAGAATCTTTCGCTATCACACCAGCATCTAAAAGGGTTTGTTTATTGGTTGACGAACCTGTTTCTAAGCGAAGATACTGCTCTCCTACCTCTCTCCATACATTATCACCACTTTTAGGATCACCACTCACAGAGAGATGACCAATAGCAGCAATCGCACCATTAGACATCTGTCCTCCTCCAAGAGGATGACGTCCAGAAATACCTAATCCCCATTTACGTTTTTGGCAATAAGTAATCATGCCCTTTAATCCTTTCCACATATTCTGTTTCGATGTATTCGAAAGTCCAAAAGTGGTATTACGAGTCAAATGAATATATTTACCTAACCCATCAAATCCGCCTGTTCCATAAGCTGGATAGTGCCCAAAGTGGTGAAATACTGTGCCATCAGGTTTAATTCCTCCAATGGTTCCATTTGCATGGACTAGTGACTCATCCACCCAACGCTTCATCTCTTGAAGTGTACGATATTTTTCTGGTGTATTTGGAAGAGTTGCAACACTTAATAGCCGAGAAGTGATGACCGTTAACCAACTATCCACAACTCCCTGAAAAGTGTTAACATCAGGATTCTCTCGATACTCTTGATTTCCGGCCCAATAAGTAGCTACTTTAGAGTAACGATTTAATAAACCTCTTGTTGACAAGACATCTTTTAGTAATAGTATGGATTCACAAAATCCACCAAAGGAGTAACCATAGTGATGATTTGTTCCCATACCACTTGTATAGTCAAAGCCTTGGTCAATGACCCAATCCATCATATTGATATACATATCCAAAGCCTCAGAATCTTTGTATTTGATGTATGCCTTGGCTAATTTATACAAGTTTTTATTTACAGTCCCCATCACTTCATCACCATCAGACTTATTAATTTTCTGCTCATCTAATGAAACGAAGGGATTCCCTTTAATTTGACCATCTATTCTTTCAATATTAAGAGAGTTGTAATAATTTTTAGCAGCAGCTACATCTGCAGTACTTATCCAAGTACTTAATGAAGATACCAAATTATTAGTAAAAGTATCTAGTTGATCAATATCCTCAGTAGTCAATGATGTTTTTAATGGTAGGTCTGAAACAAAGGCCGTTTCCCAATGATATAGCGCTCCCCAGTGATTGGTATTCATCCCTGGATTAATATATGGTAATTGGGCATCTGGCGTTACACGATCGTTGATACGGTCACTCGGAAAAAGCATTCGGTCAAAATAGAGCTTTCCAGAGCTATGAGATGTTGGAGCTTTGATCTTCATTGTTGTCAATGAATTGACTCCTTTAGGACCCTTCATGTCATATTTAAACCTCAACCAACATGCACGCCACCCTGTGTAGTTAATCTTAAAATTAAACCAATAGGGAACAGTAGATCCATTACTAAACTCTACTACAATTTCATCATCAATAGGCGTCTCATTGTAGATCCATAACATGATACCTCCTTTATAGGTGTTTAAAGCAGTATTCATGTTGTCTGGATTGTCAATTACAATCTCTGCACCACTATTCCATGACCATTCAACAGACTGCGATCCCAACTTGTAGTGCCTGTTGGTAATTCCTAGAGTTCCATTTGTTGTTGTCCAATTCGATGGAACGCTTCCTTCGAGTCCTATATATTGCCCAAATGAAATAATGGGTATTATACATAGCACAACCATAACGAGTAATGTTCTCCTCATAAATAGTAATATTAGTTAGTTAATTATTCCATGAGGGAGTCGCAATTTATTAAGAAAGTTAGAGTCAGAAAGATTTAATTTATGTAGCTAGATTCATTGTGTGGATTAGTCTATTTACATGTTTTTTAGTCCTAATTGCGATCAAGTCATATACTATTAACCCGAGTTGCAAATGCACCAATGTGTTTTTTAGTTTTTAGTCGTAATAAATATATCTAAATATTACACACCTATATGTTCTGTATTGTTCTATTGTGCTATTTTTATCGTTTATTAACATAACATACGTGCAATTCATTATGATTTTGGATCACAAAAATTGTAGTCTCACTTGAAATAATAGGCAATAAAAAAGAGCCTACACATTATGTAGACTCTTTTGTTATTCTTTAACTATGCTAGCTTTTAAAACTGATTCTTTTTAAAATAGCAATCCTGCAAAACCTATTTTTATTTCAAATTGATTTACTCCAACAGATGATTCATAATTCTCTTCAGAAAGATTCATCATATGATAACCTGCTTCTATAGTTATACCCAAATGATCTCTAGCTGAAATAATCACACCGCCACCAAAGAAGAAATCACTTCCTGAAATCTTTGTATTGGTATTAGACACATCCAATGTTTCGTTATAGTAACGAACGCCCATTTTCAAGAAAGGAAACGCTTGGCTATACTCATTACCAAAGACTGCTCCAATTTGAGGACCAATCCCCATACCAGAACTACTTGCTTCTCCTTGTGATTGATATTTAAAATCAATACCTCCGCCAATAAAAAATTTGTTTGCAACAAAACAATTTAATTCTGGCGAAAGAGTTAATTGGCTTGTACTTATTTCAGAACCTTTATGACTAATTGAAGTATATCCTGCGGCTCCACCAATCATAACAGCCCCTTTACTTATAGCATACCTTTGTGCCATAATCGAGTTCGAGCATAATAATACTAACAGAATTAATAGTGATCTTAATTTCATTTAATAGATAATTATGTTGATATTAATATTGTATCCTTCTCTAAATAAGGATAATTAATCTAATAACCACCATGATATGTTCTTTGACAAAAGCGACCTCTATGGTGGATAATAATATTATGCAGCAAAACTACAAAATAGACATTAATTACAATACATTTTTTAACAATAATGTATTCAATATATAATATTTACATAAAAATCAGCTCTACATTCATTCTATGATACTTTCTTATACTTATAAGTAGCAATAAGAAAAACGATAACACCATAGCATGTCAGACATATTAATTCTCGAGATATATCCATAATTGTAGCTCCTTTTAAAAGTATTCCACGAATAATCTTTATGTAATAAAACTGAGGATTAAGATAATTTAGTTGCTGAGCCCATAGAGGCATACTTTCGACTGGTGTAAACATCCCACTCATCAGAATAAAGATCAACAAAAAGAAGAAACAGATGAACATGACCTGCTGTTGTTTGTCACTAATGGCAGATATCCATAAACTGATTCCTAATAGAGGAACCAAATAAATGGCTGTTCCTAGAATCAATGTTCCTAAGTTTCCAATGATTGGTTGTCCAAAAGCGATTCTTGCAATAAACAATCCCAACAAAAGGTCTACAATACCGATAATTAAAAAGGGGATTAATTTTCCAGAGATAAATTGATATTTCTTGATCGGAGTCACGTTGATCTGCTCAATAGTTCCCATCTCTTTTTCTCTTACAAAGTTCATTCCAGAGAGCATCATTCCGACTAAAGAAATTAGTATTGCTAAGATACCAGGTGCCATGTAGAATTTGAAATCCATCTCAGGATTGTACCAATATCGGAAGGACAACTCTAAGCGATGAAACGATACTCCTTGATCTTGCTCCTCTGTTAAAAACCTTTGCCATTCGTTTTCAAAATAGCCCTTAATCATCTCTGCATTGTTACTATTCACAGCATTAATAGCCACTTGAGGATAGACCTTCGCTCCTTTTTCAAGATCACGTGCAAAATGTAATGGAATTTCAACGACTGCATCTAAATGATGATTATGCAGTTGTTCTATCGCATCTGCAGAGGCATCGAGTGATTGTAAATAAAAACAGTCAAGCCCATCTATTTTGTTATAAAACTTTCGAGACATTTCCGAATGGTCTTGATCTATATAATCAACATGCACTTCTTTAAGCTCAGATGTAGTAGCCCATACCAGTACAAGCATTTGGACTATGGGCATTGCAAATATTATCGGGAGTATCGCCTTATTTCTTTTAATCTGAAGAAACTCTTTTTGTATGAGATATAGAATTATTTTCATTTTCTTAATCGTCTAAATGCGTATTATATTTTTTCACACTTAATATCATAAAGAATAAGGTCATCCCCAATAGTATCAAAAACGGTTTTAATACTCCTACGATTCCTAAGCCTTGGATGACGACTCCCTTGAAACAAATTATAAACCATCGTGCGGGCATTATACTACTTATCCATTGTAATGGCCATGGCATATTTGCTATCGGAAAGATAAACCCAGATAGTAGCATTGTTGGCATTAAAAGCACAACTAATGAAAATAGCATTGCTACAATTTGTGTATCAGCGACTACAGATATAAATATCCCAATACTCAACGAGAGTAAGACATATAGTAGTATGATTGCAAATAACAGAAGATTATTTCCTAAGAAAGGTAACCCAAATAGTACTTTACTCAAAAACAGTATGAGAACACCATTGGCCAAAGAAAGAACAAGATAAGGCGTTACCTTTCCTATGATTACCTCTAAAGGGCGTATTGGAGAGATTAAAAGCATTTCGAAGGAGTGATTCTCTTTCTCTTTAGTTAACGTGATGGCCGTCATCATGGCAGAGATCAGTAGTAGTACCAATGCCATCACACCAGGAACAAACATATAAGTACTATTCAACTCTTCGTTATACACCATACGATATTGCGGTACAATATCTTTATAATCAGCTAAAGAGAAATAATCTGAAATGACCGCATTGGTATAATTTAATATCAATTGTGAAACTGTGGGATTCGATCCATCAAGGATGATAGAAATCTCTCCACCTAATCGATTGGTAGTTTCCTTTTCAAGCTCTTTACCAAAGATAATAAGTTCATGAATTCGATTTTCTCGAAACAAAAGATCTGCATCACTAATCTGATCTACAGATATGATCTCTGAGAAATAAGTGGACCCTAATAGTTTATTACAAATATCATGACTCACTTGATCTTGTGTCATATCTACCACACCAACCTTTATATTTGAAATATCCGTTCGTATAACAAATCCAAAAAGAAGAATCTCTACTAATGGTATACCAAAGATCATAAATAAGGTCCGCTTATCTCTGAATATATGTGTGAACTCTTTTTTAATAAGTCCCCAAACTCTTCTATTCATATATTTTCATTTTCATACCCATTTAATAAGGGTTATTCTACATTACGAGCTAAAAGGACAAAAAGTTGATCTATCGAATCTACCTGATGTTCTTTTTTAAGTTTCTCTGGCGCCCCATAAGCAACGACTTCTCCTTGGCTAAGAATACATATTCTATCACAGTATTCGGCTTCGTCCATGTAATGTGTAGTGACAAATATGGTGATCCCCTTGGCTTGTGCTTGATATATCTGATCCCAAAATACTCTACGTACATAAGGATCAACTCCTCCGGTAGGCTCATCTAGAAACACAATTTTGGGATCATGTATGGTGGCAAGAGAGAAGGCTAACTTTTGCTTCCACCCTAATGGGATATCCCTAACCAACTCTTTACGATGCTCCCATAAGTCAAGATGATGAAGTATCTTCTCTCCTTTTTCTTTAATCGTTTTCCGAGATAGACCATATATCCCAGCAAAGAATCGAAGATTCTCCCAAACCGACAAATCTTCATACAGAGAGAACTTCTGAGACATATATCCAATCTCTTTTTTGATCTTCTCTGCTTCATGATACACATCATAGTCCAATACATGAACTTCTCCTGAAGTTGGAGATTGAAGTCCTGATATGATTTTCATCGCAGTAGTCTTCCCTGCTCCATTGGCACCAAGAAACCCAAATATCTCTCCTCTCTTCACATCAAAAGATAGATTCTTATTCGCATAAAATGCCCCAAACTTCTTACAAAGGTTGGACACTTCTATTACATAATTATTCTGCACCTTCTTTTTCATCTATTAAGTGGAACATAAATATATCTTCAATATCGGGAGTAACCTGAGAGATCGTGGTCATAGGAAAATGTTCTTTTTGATATTGTTCTACATGTTTTATCGCACTCCTAGAACATATTACTCTTATTTTCTTCCCAGAGAGATAAGCATAAAGATCAGGAAATTTTTTTAGTAGCTCCTCTTTAGATTGATATATCGCTGTAGAGCGTATCCCTTGTAGTTCTAAAAAAATGACTCCTCTATCTTTAAGAACTAATTCTGATGGAGTCCCCTGCTCGAGAACTTGTCCTTTATGTATTAGCAATATTCGATCACAAAGACTTGCTTCATCCATATATGGAGTTGAGACAACAATAGAGGTTCCCTGATTACGATAATTCTCAAGAATATTCCAAAACTCTTTTCGCGAAACAGGATCTACTCCAGTAGTTGGTTCATCAAGCAATAGAAGAGAAGGCTGATTAACAAGAGCACAACAAAGTGCAAGCTTCTGTTTCATTCCTCCAGATAGTTTTCCAGCCTTCCGATCTTTGAATGGAGCAATCTGACGATATATTGGATCAATTGCATCTTTACATTGATCAAAAGTTACTCCATGGATATCCATAAAGAATGATAAATTCTCACCGACACTCAGATCTGGATAGAGAGAGAATTGTCCTGGCATATATCCTAACTTCTTGCGAATAGATAAGAAATCTGTTCTTACATTATCACCATCAATAAGTATCTCTCCTTCTTCCATCGTTTGAAGGGTTGCGATGGATCGTAAGATTGTCGTTTTTCCTGCACCATCAGGTCCAATAAGACCTACAATCTCTTTTGGAGATGCTTCCATAGAGAAACGATTTACTGCAAGAAGATCTCCATAATGTCTCTTAAAATTCTTTACCTGTAGCATCTCTAATTTATTGGATATGTAACTCACCAGGCATACCTATTTTCATCTCCCCAGCTGGATTGACTACACGTATTTTTACGGCATAAACTTGCGCTACACGCTCTGCCTTCGTTTGAATAGTCTTAGGAGTAAATTCAGCTTTGTCTGAAATCCACGATATTGTACCATCCACTTTTTTCAAAACATCGCCTTTATCATATGCTACAGATACCGTTTGACCTAACGTCACTTCGGACAATTGGTCTCCTGAGATGTATACTCTTAGAGTCAAAGGATTAAGTGAAGCTACTTTGTATATTGGGGTGCTATTCATTACAAATTCTGCAACTTCTTTATATCTATTGAGTACAGTTGCATTAATGGGGGCAGTAATTGTACATTTTCTCTTTTGATTCAACAGTAAATCTATCTGATTATTGATCGTCTGTTTATGTTGACGCAAAGACTTAACCTCTAATTCTTGCTGTCTGAGACTTTTCTGTTGTAATAATACATCTAAATCAATTTGATCTTTTTGGCTATCTGTCACCACATCGTCTTTATATAACTGATGGACTCTTCGCTGCTCATTTTTGGCCGTCTCAATAGCATCTTCTGTCTTAGACATGGATAAATAAGCCTTTTCGATCTTTGTATCAGTCACTTTTAATTGAAGGTTCATCTCTGATATCCTAATGACTACATCAGTGGTATCTACGATGGCTAATGTATCCCCCATAGACACTTTAGCTCCTTCGTCTGAAGAGATAAAGATAATATTACCTTGTGCTTGGCTTGATAATACAATATCATTTGCTTCGAAATTTCCAAATGCATCGGCACTTTTATCTGATGGTTTGCAAGCAATAAAAAATAGAGTGCAAAAAAATGTGATATATGTATATTTCATTATTTATGACTGTTTTAGAAAGCGATTATAACTAAGTATTGTTTTTAATTTCTGGATACGATGAAGCTCTTTACTTATTTCGGCTTCTAATGTGTTATTCATTCCATCAACATATATCGAAAATGGAATTGTTCTTAGCTTCCACTGCTTTTGTAAATCTTCAGTGATCTCTTTACGAAGTTCAATTATCTCATGATCTTTTTCTATTTGATCTTCGATCATAAACAATTTACCTTTCATCTCTTTTATTCGTGCTTCTCGAAGTAACTCTTTTTGGCTCTTCTTTACTTCAATTAGTTCGATTTGATCTAATTGAAGGGATCTTTTCCTTTGGGTATTTTTCCAATCGAAAGGTTTCCAAGTAATGCCAATTCCCACATAGTAGTATGGACTAAAACTATTGTCTAAGAAATTTAAACCTGGACGACCATAGCCCCCTTTACCAAATGCATTAATTCTTGGCATTAAGCTCTTTCCAATAATCTCTAATTGCCTTTGATATTGAGACTGTTGAAGAGACATCATTAAAATATCATTAGGAGTGTTATTGGTACTGTTTAAGGTGATTAAAGGAAATGAAAATTCATCATGTTTTGAATCAAACACTTTACCACACAGTACAGATAAAACATTACAAGAGGTGCGATACTCTTCAAACGCTTGATCTTGTTGTTGCACACTCACCAATCTCTGTACTTTTATTTCATTCTCTTGTAACCGAATCGCCTTTCCCTGTTTTACTTGAGCTGAAATGTCTCTTAATACAATATCCATTGATCTCACCTGCTGTTGATGAAGAAAATATTGTTGCTTAAAAAACAGGATCTGGCAATATATCTGCTCCACTTTTTGGTCTAGACGATGTAATTCCATTTCAAAATCTAAATGACGAATCGAATCATTGAGCGTATTTATTTCTGTTTGCAATCGTCTAACTCCTCCATCGTAAATACTTTGATTTAGCTCAACAAATAGTTGATATTGGTCCTTCGAAAGATCAGGAAAAGAAAAAAAAGGAGATGGTTCACTCATAGACACAACATCCGATTGATACGAAGCCTGTCCACGCAATATTACAGATGGATATTTATCATATTTCACCAAAGACATCTCTTTATTAAGAATAGATGAATAGATACTTTGTGATTTAAAGATTGGGAATACCTCATGAGACCAGCTCCGACATGCTTCTAATGTAATTGTTTCAGCATTAGCATAACCGCTGAACAATATACACATCATCAATATTTTTAATAACTTTGCTTTCATCCGAATTTGTTATTTAATATTTAATGTTTTTGAAATGACACTTGGTCTACTCTTAATAAACTCACTAAACAAGTTATCATTCTCATCAAAAAACAGATGACTTAATAAAGGTTTAGCTAAGAATGGAAATACAGACATCCCTATTAAATTAACAAACAGATGAAGCCCATCAAAAGTTCCTCCCTCCACTTCGGTACTGAGTAAATAGCGAACCTTTTGTATTTTTTTACTCAATTGATCTATCGCGAGTGTCAATCGTTCTGGATTATCATGAATTTCATTCATAATAAATAGAGGTAGCTTAGGATGTTTCTCGATCATCTCCGTATACATTCTAACCACAGTTTCTATTTTTATCGTATTCGTGTCTTCGGACTCAATAATTCCAATTACTTTCGATGCAATTTGTCCCATCAAGTCTTTTACCACTTCATCATACAATTTCTCTTTGCTTCTAAAATAATAATGTAACAAGGCTTTGTTTATTTCAGCCACATCTGCGATACGTTGCATTCTTGCTCCAGAATATCCTTCCTCAATAAAAATAGCTCTTGCTACTTCAATTATTTTACTTTCCACATCATTAACCATACACTTTAACCATTTAGTTAAACCTTTTGGCAAACATATAAATATATCCTCATTTCTCAAAATTTCATACTGTAGATATAAAACAACAAACTAATTATTTAGTTATACAGCAATCTAAGACACCCCCCACTAACCACCTCATTATAAATAAATAACCAAACTACACTTTTAGCTCACTGTCAAAACAACTCGAATAAGGCAACAATAAAAACGTGAATATTTTCATTAAAATGTTTATGAACTGTAATTATAATCTCAAAACAAGTACTAATAACAGTAGATTATAAAGTAGACAAACGCCATTTATTATTAGTACAGACACATGAAGAAAGTTGTAAGACCAGATTTAACTCAAAAAGGAAGTAATATAAAAAAAGGGATGCAGATGGCAGACTATGGTTACAGAAACTATGGTGATCATTACCGAAAAAATCAAATTAAAAAGATTGCATACCACGTTTTTATTAAACCAAGGTTTACCCAATGGTGGTTTAACTTTTTAACAAATAGTGAACTTTCTGAGGTGTTTAAACATAGACCTCTTCTCTATATGAAACCATATAGAGTTTATATTTCAACAAAGTGGAATCGAAAGAAAGCTTTGGAGGTAATCCTAGATACTTACCGTTTTCTCGATCAATATCCTTTGATTAAGAAGAACTACTTAGAACAAGAAAACGGAATTACATTATCTAATTTACAATTAGGAGAATCATCCGCAGAAATTCGTTTTTGTTATGATGATCAATTTCGAAAAGAAGGGGATCTAACACTTACATTATATTGTGATGATCTAGGAGGGAAAGTTATATCAACATGTTTCTCAATAACTAAAGATGAAAATGATAAGTGGGGAGCTATTGTTGGTTGTGTGCAAGGACACAGTACAATAGAAGATCCTGCAGCATTTAAGAAGACTCAAAAAATGATGCATGGAATGAGACCTAACTCTGTCATAATGTATGCTCTTCAAGCATTCATAAGTAACACCAATTGTAAATCAATCAGGTGTGTTAGTGACAAACATCATTCCTACAAGAAAAAACATGCTATTCACCTTCCTTATATCCATACTATTAACTTCGATTACAATCAATTTTGGAAAGAAGTAGGAGGAGTAAAAGAAAATGACTGGTGGTATCAATTAGAGACTACACCTACCCCTCATAAAGACATGAGTGAAATCAAGTCGAAAAAAAGAGCGATGTATCGCAGGCGTTTTGAAATGTTGGATACGATGAGAGAAGATATTACAAAAGTCTTTAAAAATCTCGGAGAATAATATAGAAGTGTAAGTCATGAAAACTGACTTACACTTTTTTTATTTCTTTTACCTATACATTAAGCTCTTCACCCTCCGTTTTAGCAACAATCACAGCACCACAAGAATCACTCCATACATTGGTTGCTGTTCTAAACATATCTAAAAGACGGTCTACCGGCAAAACTACAGCGACAAGTTCAATTGGAAGGTGTAATAAATCTAAGATTATTGTAATAACAACCAAACTTCCCATCGGAATTGCAGCAGTTCCAATACTTGTCAATAAAGCCGAAATAAGAATTATAAACTGTTGATAAAAAGTTAAATCTAATCCTCTCATTTGAGCAACAAACATAACAACTGCACAGATATAAATTGCTGTTCCATCCATATTTACAGTTGCTCCAACAGGAAGTGTAAAGTTTGTAATTTTGGATGAAACACCTGACTCTTCATGCGTTGCTTCCATCGTTAAAGGAAGAGCTGCAGCACTAGACGCCGTAGAAAAAGCCGTTAAAAGTGCAGTACTCATATTATCAAAATGCTTTACAGGATTCGCTTTCCCTATAAATTTCACCATTAATGGTATAACAATCACAAAGTGGACGAACAAAGCAGATAAAACAGTAACCATAAATATCCCTAAGCTAGAGAACATGCCCATTAAATCGTTTTGATCTGCTACAACTTTCGAAATCAAGCCAAATATACCAAATGGAGCCAGCTTAATTATAAACATTGTAATCTTCATAAATAACTCAAATGAAGCATCCAATATTCCAACCAAAAGATCAGAATCTTTCTTTCTCAATTTTGGAATAAAAATACCAATTACAATCGCGAAGAAAATAATCGAAAGAAGTTCGCTATGATAAAAAGAAGAGAAAATATTATCCGGAACAATATGCAATAAAGTTTCACCAATGCTTCCACTATTTGCACTAGTAATTTTTTCAGCGAACTCGTTCTTTGCTTCAGCCGATGAAACCCCCACACCAGGCTTTAATAAATTTGTAAAAATCAATCCACCTAAAATCGCAAATACACTTGTTGTTATGTAATACAACAATGTTTTAAACCCCAAACGTTTAAACCCTTCTGTTTCTCCAAGTTTTGCTATACCTGAAGCAACTGAAGTCAAAACTAGAGGAATAACAATCATTTTCAGAGACCGTAGGAATATATCTCCCATCCAACTAACATATTGGACATATTCTTTAAGATAGTAACCAAATAGAACGGATAGGCATAACGCAATTAAAATTTGCCAATGAATCGAAATCTTTACTTTTATCATTTACTTTTTCCGTTAAATATAACACAAATTACCCCATTCTTCCAATAGTTTTGAAGCTTTTGATCAAAATTTAATATCAATCTGATATTTCAACAAGAATTAAGTATGTCATATTGTCACAGATAGTTTTTTACACTTATTTATGCCTTGCATAACCTTAGGTTATAAGCGTAAGGGTTAACCCCTACTCAATATGAATAAATAATCTCATCGACTTACGTCAACTATTATTTACGATATAGGAATTATCAGTCACAAAGAAGCAATTACAACTCATCTACATTTTCCACCAATTATCTAAAACAACATCTCCTTCAAAGAAAAGAATGAATTCACTTAACAAGGCATAACCATTAGTAAAATACCTCCTCAACAAAACATTAAAAGAGGAGTGGCAATAAATTGTATAGAATTAAAGAAGTTTTCAGCGACAAGAAAATTAGAGATAAAAAAAGCAGCTATTCTACCAAATGAGAATAACTGCTTCCTCTCCTCTTTTTAAAGAGACTATGCCTAAAAATAGAATGTTTGTGGTTTACTCTTTTTCTTAACCTTCCTCTTTTTAGTTTTTTCAACATGAGGTGTAGTAGGCCCATCAGATAGATTAAGCTTTCGTTCCAAACTTGTCATTAATGAACCCAGAGATTGAGAAAAACGAGGCCCCTTCCAACTGTTTGTATTCGTAACAATAGCATATGAAATGCCATTTTTTTGCTGTTTCAATAAAGCTTGAGTACCTGGCATACTTCCTGTTCGAAACAAATTCCCACTATAATCGATTCCTCGCCAGCCCAATGGGTCAAAACCTCGACGAGGAGAAGCCATCTTTTTGATAAAGGAATTTGATATAATATCAGGATAATTATCATCCCCATCAATTGAAAGAGACAGCAACAATAAATCTGTTGGAGAACTTACCCACCCTCCTGCTGAACTCAGCAGTGGTATATTATTACCACCATTCGATTTATACACTAATTTATTACTTCCATCATAAGCCATGACCTCAAAGGATCCTTCAGGTTCATAATAATTTGTTTCATTTTCAAATCTCAGATCAGCAAAACTATTCCCTATTTTCATGTCCAAAATCCCCGAAGGATATAGAATATATTTATTTATATACTCTTCGTAAGACATGCCTGATACCTTTTCGATAACTTGCCCTAAAATAAAATATCCAAGATTTGAATAGCAACATCTTGAACCTGGTGTAAAATGAAGTCTTCTGGAAGTAATATATTTAAGCATCGCATCAGCATCACATGGAGAAGAAGCTCCGACTTTCTTTGCAACAGACATCGTATTAAACATCGGATCACCATACCTCTGTGTCCAACCACCAGAATGTTCTAATAAGTTTCGAACTGTAACTTTATCCAAGAGCTTATCCTTATACGGCATATAAGTGGTATCATTGATAATACCTTTATCTCCGAAAACTTTTTGATCTAATGATATCTTCTTTTCATCACACAAACGTCCAACCCCAACAGCTGTAACTAATTTGGATACACTCGCTATTCGAAATAAAGTAGAAGTATTAACAGAATCATTACTTATAGTATCCACAACACCAAATGCACGAGAATAGACTACTTTCCCATCTTTAGCAAAAGCTAATGATAATCCATGCATCTCTTCTCGTTCCATAAAACGTGAAACCATACGATCAATTCGTCCTTGAGCATTTTCTGTTACTTCAATGGGAGATGAGATATATGAAGCTGTAGAATATAAAGCACCAGCACGATCATGAACACTTCCCTCCGACCCTGTAAAAAACAGATATGGGTACAATAGGAAAACAGACAAAAACGTACAAATCAGCACTTTATTTCTAGATCGTTTCTTTTTCATTAATTATATCTCATTGAAACAAGGGAACAAATATACAATTTATTCCCCTATTTCATAATATTTAAAGAATAAGCCCTCCAATAAGCTCTTTTGAAGAGCCTATGTTTTGTTCTTTCAAATAAGATGCTATCCCCTCAACAACCTTTACTGTTACCTGAGGATCAATAAAGTTTGCCGTTCCTAGCTGAACAGCAGAGGCACCTGCCAACATAAACTCCACAGCATCTTCGGCATTCATAATACCACCTAAACCAACGACAGGGATTTTAATACTATTGGCCACTTGCCAAACCATTCTTAAAGCGATTGGTTTTACTGCTGGTCCTGAAAGACCTCCTGTGACTGTTGAGAGAAGAGGCTTACGGCTTTTTGCATCAATCGCCATTCCTAGCATCGTATTAATTAATGATACCGAATCGGCACCACCAGCTTCAGCACTTTTTGCTATCTCTGTAATATCTGTCACATTTGGTGATAATTTCACCATCAAATGCTTTGAATAGACTTTGCGAACTGCCTCAACCACCTTTTCAGCTGATGCACAACTAGTCCCAAAGGCCATTCCTCCCTCTTTCACATTCGGACATGAAATATTCAACTCAATGGCAGAAATACCTTCTAATCCTTCTAAATATTCAGTACAAGCCACATAATCTTCGATAGTCGAACCTGATACATTCACAATCACCTTAGATTGATACTTTAAAAGGTTTGGATATATATGGTCAACAAAATATTTAACACCTTTGTTCTGTAGACCTACAGCATTTAACATTCCTGAAGGCGTTTCAGCCATTCTAGGATAAGCATTCCCTTCTCTATGATGTAATGTAGTCCCTTTAACAACAAAGCCACCTAGACGATTTAAATCAATAAAATCATCAAACTCCGTACCGTATCCAAAAGTTCCTGAAGCAGTAAGAACTGGATTATCTAATATAAGATTATTACCTAAATCAACACTTAAATCTACCATTTTAAATCCTCAATATTAAAGATTGGACCATCAGAACATACACACTTATGACCTTCTTGCGTATCTGTTACGCAACACAAACATACGCCGAAGCCACATCCCATCATGTTCTCTAACGACACTTCGCATGCTACTTGCTTCTCTTTTGCCAATTTTGCAATACTTTTCATCATTGGTTCAGGTCCACAACAATAGATTCGATCCACATTCTCTAATTCATTTTTCATGAATGAGTGATCCGTAACATATCCTTTTTCTCCAACCGTTCCATCTTCTGTTGTAGTCAATACATTTCCAACCTCAGAATAACGATCTAAAAGAATTTGATCCTCTCCCTTTCTTGATCCCAATAGAATGTTGATATTAGACGTTATTGGACCCAATATTTTTGCCAAATAAAGCATTGGAGCTATTCCAACACCTCCCCCTATAAGAAGAACCTTTTCACCCTTCTTAGGCTTTGAGAAACTATTCCCAAGAGGAAAAATAGTATCAATCTCATCACCAACTTCCACATCCTTTAATGCAGCACTACCAGGACCTACTGTTTTAATCAGCACATCCAATGTATTATTGTCATAATGAACATCGTGAATTGAAAATGGACGACGTAGAAATACGTCTTTAGATTTTTCTACATTAATAGAGAGGAATTGTCCTGCTTGCACATCAACAAGAGGAATTGGAGATTTTAAAGACAAAATGAAATTGTCACTGTTTACAATCTCTTTTCTTTCTACAACAAGGCGTTGAACGGTTTTATTCATTCGAAAACTTTTGAAATATAAGTATAATTCCAATTCTGGGATTAATCACCACAGAATTCTTCTTTTCGAAATGCGAATATACACTTTTTTTAACTTGGAGTATACTCTTTGAAAGTATTATCATCATAAAAAACTATAATTCGCTCCACTCTTTGTCTCTTTGTCTTTGTTTTAGGGTTATTCTCAACCACTTCTAAACTCCCAAATAGATCAAATGGAAGAGCCTCCTCTTCTTGTTTTAATTCTATTCCTCCCATATCTCCCTCTCCTGAGATAAACCATTTGATATTTATTTCAGGAAAGGAGTATATAAGCTTCTGACAAAAAGCAAAACTAGGCATATTACGACCACTAACAAGATGTGAAATACTTGATTTTTGGACACCTAAACGTTCAGCAAACTCCGATATGGATAGCCCATATTGCTCTAAAATTTCTTGTATTCTCTCTTTCATCTCCATAATTACATATGTATACTTTTTTTTGTTTACTGGACCTTCAATATCCAAGTTTTACACAAAACTACAGTTTACATCTCTAAACTACAAGTAAACTAGATGCTAATTAATATTCCTCTCTTAGTATCAGCATCTCTATTGGCTTTTTGTATTAACTCTTATTAGAATAAAGCATTAGTATAGATAAAGACTGTAATACATTAATAAACAAAGTGTTATAGTTATACTTGTTTTAAATACTTAGTCAATTTACACAATTGTAAAATACAATAAGTTTAAAACTACAGTTTTACATCACATAACACAACACAAAATCATGGTTTACAAGTAATTATAAACTCTAAACTACAAGTGTAATCTACATCTAAGTTGTTTTTCAAGATATAAATTGCGGGCACCTTACACTTGTAAACACGTCGGTATGCAATTGCAAATGACTACAAATGTAATCTACATAATCTTTTCATACAGTGAATTATTATTCACATACGTAAACTGATAACACAACTCCTCACCCAACATATTTTTATGTACATCGAAAACAGTTAAACATTAAAATCATACTTAAGACTTCAAATATTACACGTATTCATGTACATAACCACACTTAATCTCAAATACGTGAACTATACGGTGTTTAAAAAGCAGCAACCCTAAATATAAGACACTGTATACCAATCTTTAAAGGATATTTACGAATGAAAAAAACCTCTCTCCTGCTTCTCCAAATAGATCAATCCAATTGAGATAAGGCTCCTTGTATCTACGATATAACCTTGTTTTACTTTATCATTCTTAAAAGTAGTAATGCGGAAATAAAAAAAGAGAGTAACTACCCAGTTAGGAAGCTACTCTCTCTTGAATTAATTATAAAGAAGTCTTACTCTTCTCCATCATGCAGAGATAGCAGTAATTATTTAAAACTTTTCAAACTTACAACGAATCGATTCACAAGGAGAATTAATATATCACGAATCGCTTTCTGCTTTTCTATCATCCTTAGTTAGATCAAATAGAACTTCTGGAGATAATTCATCCAATGTATAGCCTTTCCAGATTCTTGTTTTTCTAAGTTGAACCTCGGTTATCCTCCCTAAGAACACAAAAATCAACTTATCATTATCAGACCTTTTATTATATCTCCTAATGGATTGCACGTCCATAGACTCTAACTGCAAATCTCCTCCAATCCAATTCGGAATTATTGTTTTGATGTCTGATGCACTATTCACCTCACCTCTAAAACTCGTACAAGTAGCATCTTTCTGCTGCAAATAATAAATAGATTTTTCCTCGTCCACTAAATACAGCCTTACTTCGATAACACCTGTATTAAACTTCCCTTTAATAAGCTTCATCTGATTATTCGCATCATAAAATTCGACATCTCTTAATGCCCTTTTTGCCATCCAGTTATTCTTCAATAACACAAACGCAAAATATGCTAGAATAATCACATAAAACAGCACCCCACTTATAAAGCCCCACCATTCATTAGACATGAAATATGCAGAATAAACAATCAGCACTACATGAATAACCATCAACCAAAATAGAGGTCGAATCATTTGAATCATACTTACCTCTTGTTCTACTCCAATATTTTTAGGCATAAAGCGCCTTGACATCATCAAGAGCAAGTTTCTTGAAGTAAAGATTGAGATTCCCAACACAACCAGCAAAAAACTCTCCATAAACGCAGGCTTGAGCTTAAAAAATACTTCATCATGTGTTATCAAAGACAATGAAGAGAACATGATCAAAATAGCAGTATCTAGCAAAATAAATCGATCCAATACTCGATCCCTTATATATACAACCAATAACTCAATTACCCCTACAACTAATGCGACAACAACTCCTACTTGAGGTCCCCATATTGCATCTGCAATAATAAATACCATTAGAGGTATAAGTCCTGGTAATATTTTTCTAATGACTTCTTTCATCAACTACATCTTTATTTATCCACTGAAAGACTAACCAATATTATCGTTTTACTTAAGTCTGTTTCAACCTAATCTTTTGATTCTACTTCAAGAAAAAACACTAAGGTCTGAAATGAACCAATTGGAGATGGATAACTTCCATAACCATGATGAGAGGGAATCACGACCTCAGCCCTCTCTCCAACATGCATATGACACAAAGCAATCTGCCAACCCGAAATTACTCGACTAGCTGCATTGGGATATTTCTCAAGATCAACCACATCAAGAGAAAATGGTGTTACTTTTCCACTTCCAGTATCATAGTCGAAATTTCCATCAAATCGCTTCTCTTTCAACTTAACACCATCAGCACCCTTTTCCAAAAGATATCCTTCGTAATAAACAGACACCACATCCCCATGTTGAATCGCTTCTTTCACATCCTCTTGAGGTTGATTCGGGTCTGGAAGAACATATACTCCACCATATACAGGTTTCGCACCTTTATGATTACTATCAATATATTCTGTTCTTAAAGCCACTTCTTGTTTTCTTAACTTCTCAAGCTCTTCAAAAGCATTATCATCGCTCTCACATGACACAAACAGACCTAAAAGGATCACCAAACAGGTAACAACAAAAGTTGAACCTTTAATTTTTCTATACATATCTATTTTCGTTAACAACACCAACAGCTCTTTATTGATGCCAATTAATAATATTCTAATCAAAAAAAAGAGAAGCAAATTAACGCCTCTCTCTTCTCATCTTATCTATTAAAATATTTTCTTACTCTATCACTGGCTCTTTACCTGAATCTCCCACTTTTTCTTTCACCTCTATAAAGAATACAAGTGTTTGATAAGCACCAATAGACCCTGAGCCTCTATAACTGTAACCCTGAGAAGAAGGAATTACCACTTCTGCTCGTTCACCAACTTTCATATTCGATAATGCAATATGCCATCCAGAAATCTCTTTAGTATAAGAAGATGGATAAAGCTCCTTGTCAGAAACGGTCAACTCAAATGGATCATATTTTTCAGTTCCGAGCTTATAGTTGAAGTTCCCATCAAAACGCGTCTCTTTCAACTGAACGCCATTGGCAGAATTTTCTAGAAGATATCCTTCATAATATACTCGAACGACATCTTTATCTTTGATCTCTTCTTTTAACTGATCCTTAGGCTGATCTTTATCAGGGAATATATATACTCCACGAAACACAGCACTTGCTCCTTTATGAAAACGATCAATATATCCTGTTCTTAAAGCCAACTCGTCATCACGTAATTCCTGATTGGTAGTCTTCTTACACGAAAAAAACGTCGCCAACATAGCTATCATCAGAAAGCCAAAGGTTCTATTCAATTTTATTGTTCTATTCATCTATTTTAGCTTTTGCATTTCTTCAATCAATAATTCTTTATAATCCTCTAAAACGGTTTCAAATTTGAGAACAGTCTCTTGCAATGACAGGTTACTTCTTCCACCTGCTGCATTTAAATGACCTCCTCCTTTGAAATATTTTTCAGCAATTTCATTCACAGGAAAATCACCTTTAGAGCGGAAGGAAATTTTAACAAATCCATCCTTCTCCATAAACAAAACGGAACAAACCATCCCTACAATCTGTAAAGGCTCATTTACTATACCTTCAGTATCTCCTGACTGAAACTTATAACGTTCCAACTCCTCTTTAGTTAATGCAATATGCGACGCATGCATTCCATCTAAAACAACCATCTTTTCAGATAATGCATATCCCATCAATCGCAATCTATTTTCACTAAATTGATGAAAAACTTTCGAGTAGATATAATCCTTATCCACATTCTTCGACATCAAAAGTCCAACAACACGATATAAATCCGAATTCGATGAGTTGTGTGCAAAACCTCCTGTATCTGTAAGAATTCCCATGAATAGAGACGAAGCACTGATTTTCGACATCTTTTCACTCCATCCACATGCATACACGAAATCCACAACCAACTCACAAGTAGAACTCGACGTTATATCACTAAACGGAACAGTTGCAATCTCTTTTGGAAATGGATGATGATCGATCATAATCGATGGTGTATTTAAAGAAGTCAACACCTCTTCTAAATTTCCGGCACGTTTAAGATCATTATAATCTAAGTATATCAACAAATCTGCTTGACGAACAATTCGTTTCGCTTTAGCATTTTCCCATTCTGCAATTACCACCTGCTTACTTGCATCGGTCCATTTCAAATATTCAGGGAAATCCGTTGGAGAAACAATAGTTGTTGTTTTTCCTAACTCTTTCAAGACATAATATAACCCGATAGATGCCCCCATTGCGTCACCATCTGCATTGGTATGAGGAATTACCACAATATTATTACTTTCTAATATTAAACCTTTAGCCTGTTCCAACGATAAGCAATCGAATCTCTCCATATTCTATTTTCAAAACATTATACCAACAAATATAAAAAAGTTCCCTTGTAGTAACGATTTTTCGGCTCTATTTTTTTATTTTTATGAGGCTATAATAAAAAACCCAGAATGAATATGCAGAAAGAAAACATTACATTGACAATGATTAAGCCAGGAGCAGTAAAGAAAAACCATATCGGACCTATTCTTGGGATTATCAATGAGAATGGTTTTATTATCAAAGCCATGAAACTAACTCAATTGACTGTAGAACAAGCAAAGAAGTTTTATGCTGTTCATCAAGGGAAACCTTTTTTTAACGATCTGATTACATTTATGTCTTCAGGGCCAATCGTTGCTGCAGTACTTCAAAAAGAGAATGCAGTAAAAGAGTTTCGAGATCTAATTGGGGCAACGGATCCCGATAATGCAAAGGACGGCACGATACGAAAACTATTTGCTGAATCTCTTTCTAAAAATGCGATCCATGGTTCAGACTCAAATGAAAATGCAGAAATTGAATCATCCTTCTTTTTCAGCCAATTAGAACAATTTTAATCCATAATAAGATAGGCGATAGAAATGAAACTATCGCCTATCTTTTGTTTTATGCTATCAAGATAAATATTATTACATACTATTGCTTGACAAATTTCTGCACTCTTTTATTTGTCCCTTCTGCAACAATCATCATACCATCTTTTGCAACAAACAATGAGTGTGGAATATCAAATTCACCTTTCGCTTTTCCTGTCTTTCCAATTTTCTTCACCACTTTTCCTTCAGGAGTCACAACATGAACGCATTGTGGTTGGTCTGCACCTCCATCAGAAACATAGATATTGCCATTATTAGCAATAAAGATTCCGAATGGACGACTAAACCAATCCCATGATGTCACAAACTTACCATCATATTCAAACACCTGAACACGACCATTTTTGCGATCTGCGACATAAACACGACCATCTTTATCTACACCAATATTGTGTGGAATATGAAATTGCCCATGAGCAGAACCTTTCTCACCCCATTCGAATTTGAATTTCCCATTCGTATCCAAACAGACCACACGGTTATTTTTATATCCATCACTCACATAGTAATCACCATTAGGAGCTAATGCGATATCCGTTGGTTTATTAAACCTTTGGTGATCTGTACCAGGTTCATCTTTTATCCCCCAAGAAGTAAGTAGATTACCATCTAGATCAAACTGATGAATCTGATGAGAACCTATATCTGTAATAAATATCTTGTTGTTCAAACACCTCACTTCATGCTTTAGCGTAATCACATCACCACCCCATTTACGTACCAGGTTTCCTTCTGCATCTAACTCAATAATAGGATTTGCTACATCCCCTCCACAATACAACACATGACCATTAGGAAGCTGAGTAACGCCTGTCACTCCCACCTCAGTAATACCATCCCCCGATTTTGGCCATGCATCCACTACTTTGTAATCCAATGTTGCAATATCCTTCTTTGCTGCACCGCCACAAGAAGCCAACAATGCAGATCCAATCCCTGCCACAACAGAGGTCTTCAAAAAATCTCTTCTCTTCACCATCTTATTGATTCAATTTTATAGGTATAATGTTATTTAGAGAGACAATGCTACATAAAAATGTCGAATTTACATAATCATCTTACGATCTTACAAAACATCCTTATTTCTAAAATTAGAAGTCGTATTAATCCATTTCTTCAGATCAAATCTCTTCTAAACTTGATTGAATTCATCAGGATTTTCAATCATTGGATTTTCATAATTAAAATAACACATCTCTACAAGTATCAATATTGAATGGGAAATTATACAAGTTTTCATAATCTAAATAGCTCGGCATACGATTTAGCTAATAAAAACAGGTTATATTTAAATACACCATCACAGATAAAGACTGAATAGAGTCACCTCTTTTCTTTTAACAATCAATAGTAAGGGCCATATTTTCAAAAATCCTTTAGTTGATCATATTTTTTTACAAAAAATATTTATAGTTTCGAATTAAAATCAAGAGAGATGCATAAAATTTGTCCTAGATGTCATAAGCCATTTGAATGTTGCCACGATAAAATTGAAACATGTTGGTGTAGCAAAATAAAAATCACTCCCAAAGTCTACGAATTTATCAGCACCCACTTTAGTGACTGCCTGTGTAAAGCTTGCACGGAAGAGATCCAGAAAAAGAAACAATCGAATTACGAATAAATAAACCCCTTAACATATGAGAAATAGAACAACGATCCTTTTACTAATCACAATGGTTTGTTTAACATCAATCCAATCTTTAGCATGTACTACTGCAGTAGTATCTGGTAAGTATACAAAAAATGGCCGTCCACTGCTTTGGAAAGTACGGGACACTCAAAGCCATTACAATAAAATCCAGATATTTGAAGATGGCAAATATAAGTATGTGGCTTTAACAAATGCCATAAAAGATGATAGTACAATGGTTTGGGGGGGATATAATGAATATGGTTTCGCCATCATGAATAATGCCTCTTTTAATACAAATCTTGATAACCCAACTGATTTCTGCGATCAGGAAGGTATCGTGATGAAAAAAGCACTCCAAACATGTAAATCTCTGAAAGATTTTGAACGAATGCTAAAGAAGCTTCCAAAACCCATGGGACTAAATGCTAATTTTGGAGTAATTGATGCACAAGGTGGTGCAGCCTACTATGAAACAGATAATAATCAGTTTGTAAAGTTTGATGCTAACGATCCTCGAACAGCCCCTAATGGTTATCTCGTTCGTACAAACTACTCTTTTATTGGAAAAAAAGATGTAGGATATGGCTTTATTCGTTTTGAAACAGCGACAGAACTTTTCTTTCAAATGGACAGTCGAGATCAAATAAATGCAACACATATAGCAACAAAAACATCTCGCTCCTTATACCAAAGTCTTTTAAAAATTGATTACGACAACTATCGTGATTTTTCAGCTTCGCCATTCGTAAACAATGGGGACCTCATTTGTCGCCATGAAACGGCTTCTGCCATTACAATCGAAGGTGCAAAAAGTATTGAGACAGCTTCTCAAACCACCATGTGGAGTACTATCGCATTCCCCTTGTCCACTCCAGCTATTCCTATTCGTTTAACCAAAGACAATACACTTCCAAAGTGTATGGTAGCACCCAAAGGGAAAAAGCCAACTCTTTCAATCTTAGGAATGGAATGGAAGAAGTTAATCTATCCGATTAAAAGATCTTCGGGATATAAATACATGAACCTAAAGGCCTACGTATGTAAAGATAGTGGGATCAAATCTAAGATTGATCATATGCAAGAAATGATCAACCAACACATACCACAAACGGATAGCGAAAACGAGTGGAAAACATTCTACCAATGGGTAGATCGTAACATCCCCAAGCAATTCAAATAACACTTATTTCAGTCCAGTGCCCGACCTCCATCAACAAATACGGTATAAAAAAGTTACACTATCATCTAAATTCATAAACAAATAAAATACCCAACCCAAAGCCCCATTATTTGGGGCTTTTTTAATCTTTCTAAACTTACACTAATACACAGGTTATTTTAATATGCCCTCAATATTAAAATACAGCTACTTCACTCCTGTTAAAGACGGGAATAAAACGGACTAAACACGGTTCGACAACGGTGATGGTTCATACTTGGCTCATAGTTCGTTCGAAGTTCACTCATCGATTTGCCGAATTTAATGAGTGAACTTCGAAGAAAGTTTGTATCAATCTTAAATGACGACCGTTGTCGAACCGTGTTTAGTCCGTTCTATCCCCGTCTTTAATAGCTGGAATTCCATATGATAACTACTGTAAACCCACATCAAAGACAACACCTTTACTGCTAGCGTTATATTCAGAGACTTTAAAAAGACAAATTATTTATAATCAACACCCCCTCTCTCAATCGACTGTTTTCCACTACTATCTTGACTCTGTCTCTTTTTAAGATAGGTCTATGACCAGTAGGGTACTGACTAAATATTTTTACAATATCGAGTTGGTCAATATAGAGGCTTTATTACACTACTTAATTCATTAACTATTCCCCGAATTAAAATTTCTCAACAGGCATTATTATATCACTACAGAAATTCTTCCCTTTGTAAATATTTCAAACAATAAATTATGTTTATCATCAAATAAATTATAGATTTGGGACATCAATTCTATAAAACATAATTTTATGAGCAAATTTTTATACCCACTGATTTTTCTACTACTACTCTCTTGTTCCGAGAAATCACTAGATGATCCAAATGAAAACAATTCTTCTAACACAACTCATTCTGATCGGACTTTAGATGATTTCAACAAGGATTACCCATTACTGAAAGGGCTCAATATTTCAGGTTTTGAAGTAGTTGGAGAGACAACAGGAGACCCCCATTATAATACGATTCCACTACTTCATGGCAACCCTATAAAGTTGAGCAAATGGTCTGATGAAGAGAAGAAATATTATCTCTTTATGTATTCGGCTATCCGAATTATGTACAACAGTGAGTACTTTAAAACCCAATTAGAGAAAAAAACGAACTATTTAGACTACTCCTACAATTGGGAGGGGTTTTCAAGCCAGAAAGTCCATTCTATGACTTCTACAGATATCATACATGCTTTAACAAATCGAAATGCAGATGTGACTATATTAAAAACGGTACCTATTGATTTCGACTCAGGATATTTAAAACCCGACCTTGATGTCTCTTATGACCTTGAGCTAGGAAAGAAGAGTAGTTTCTATATTTTCTCAGACGATGCACGTGTATATACTAATGAAGGGGGCAAATGGGCTGCGACATTGGGACCTTCAAAATACCATAAACAGTATCTATATGCAAGACTAAAAATGATAAATTCCAAAGGAGTATTAGATAATTCAATGCCAACCTCTGATCTTTTTACTGGACAAACGGAAGGAGATTATGCTTATCCATATGAATATTATTATCCATTAAACATTACGTTGGGAAATGTTGCACTTGCTCCTACAAATCTCTTTTACGTGATGACACATGAACTGCTTCACTCAATTGGATTTAGCCATGATGGTGATAGAAACACAGCTAAAGCAAAAATTGTATATGAATTATCTGATCTACTAAAAAACACAAGAGTACACTATGATATATTCCCCCCCTACCCAGCTGCACGAAAGAGTAGTGGAAAAGATTGGGATAATAGCGATGTATGGACATGGACAGAGATGAGAATGGATGCACCTGGAGATATAAACCGTGATTATCGTCGTAGTTCGACGAGTAGTGACAGTGAAAGATATCGTCGCGATATCATTGAATTTACACAACTGTTATGGGAAAAATATGAACTGAATTAATTCTGTATTGAACATATCTTTCAATGAGTAAATGAGAGAAGTTTTGACAAATATAAAACGTAAGCCGTTAAATAAACTCTCACAATACGTAAGGATAGATGCAAAAAAGAGAGGTTACCCTCTCTTTTGCATCTAATAATTTACGATAAACCCAATTTAGCCCTTAACAAACTCAATGCAAGATGGAGAGATAAAGGGCATTTGATTTTCGATAATCACCCATTAAGTTTAACAACGGAGAATGAATATTCGGGATCTTTGGAATCTGATATCTCGATATCTAATCGTCCAAGTTGAACTCCAGCCCATCCTGCTTGTGAAACAACGACCTCTTTTCCATTGATATTCTGAATGATGGTTGGTTCCGAGAGAAAAGTATGGGTATGTCCTCCAATAATCACATTCGTATGTTTGGTTGCAGCGGCCAATTTAACATCCGAAACTCTTTCCGATCGATATCTATACCCCATGTGAGAAAGACAAACGATAAGATCACATTTGTGCTCTTTCTTAAGCTTCTCTTCTAGTTCCCATGCGGTATTTAAAGGATCTAAATATACTGTTTCACCGTAATTACGCTCTAATACAAGCCCATCAAAAGCCACACCAAGACCATAAATTCCAACTTTTATCCCCTTCTTCTCTAACACCAAGAACTCTTTGGTTTCTCCATCTAAAATAGTTTTGGAAAAATCGTAGTTGGAACAAATAAAAGGGAATTTTGCATGAGGTAATTGGCTTTTTATGCCTTCTAATCCATTATCGAATTCATGATTACCTATTGTTGCAGCATCATATCCCATAGCACTCATACATTTCAACTCTACTTCACCTTTAAAATAGTTGAAATATGGTGTTCCCTGAAAAATATCCCCGGCATCTACAAGTAATACTTCGCCTTCCTCATCACGTATCTTATTAACCATGGTTGCACGTCGTTCTAATCCCCCTTCGCCTGCATGTCTAGCAGCATCTGTTGGAAAAGGATCAACATGCGAATGAAAATCATTGGTATGAAGAAGAGTTAATTTCTTTGTTTTTTTACCACTTTCTGCAAAAGCAGTACCGACAACTCCTGTTCCAACAGAAACAGCACCTAGTTTTTTTAAAAATGATCTTCTATTTTCCATTTTTGATCCTCCCATCTAGTGTTGCAGTAATCTCTTTTCCTGCTTTGGTTTGTTCTTCAATATAATTGATAAATAAGTCACGAAGTTTTACTGACAGGTTCTCTCTCTTTATTGCATCTTTTAGCACTCCAGAACCGTCCCCTCCATCTGCGATATAATCACTTGTAATCAACCAATAGTTCTTCTCAGGAAGTAATTTTTCTCCGTTGATTGTTACCTTAGAAGCCTTGCGATCTTTAATAACTAGATGAACCCCAGCCATTGATTCTCCACCACGAGAAGCAATGTGATTCAAAAATGTTTTGACCTGTTTTCCATTCAATTGTAACATCACAACTTCATTTTCAAAAGGCATCAACTGAAAAATATTTTCTACCGTAATATTTCCTTGGTTTATTGGCACACGTAAGCCTCCATTATTTAACATTGCAAAGTCAACTTTTTGGTCTCCCAATCGTTCTTTTGCAAATTTTGCAGATTCTTCTAATAGGAGATCTGCACAGAAGTTAGAGAGAGCACCCTCTGGTCGACCTTTAAACATACTCTTCGGAGCAAATCCAATCACTCTCTCCATATCCTTACTTAATTTGTCTCTAAAAGGGGATATAATCGAAGCAATAGTTGGATCCGAAGAAGTTTTATCATCTAAAGTAATGTAACGATATGCGACATTACCGATAGCCACGGTTTTACGATCATCACCATTACCTACATTGCTTTTACAGCTGCTAAAAATAACAGCGATGACAAACAAGAAGATTCCCATTATCCCAAATAGTCTGTTTTTCATATATCTTTATTTTAATGTTTTTTTACATAAAAAGTGTACAAATATAAAACAGAAATGTTTTTCATAAACTATAAAAAATTATATTAAATGTCATCTTTTTTATTTATTTTGTAAGCCTTTAATGATCAAATATAAGTACAAAAAAATCCTTTCTCTAAAAGATATTCTTAGGTTTAGTTCTTCGTTTTTTATCTTATATTTGTAACTTTGATTAGAACAAAGATGTTTAGATACATAACGAATAATTTGGTTACTAAGCAACTAGATCTAAATACTAAAAAAGAATATTAAGTCCAATTAATAATAAAACAATATCAGATGAATACGTGGTTTGAATGTAGAGCTAAATACGTAAAGATCGACGAAGCAGGTCGTGAAAAGAAAGTAAATGAAGCATATTTAATTGATGCTGTTTCTTTTACAGAAGCTGAAAGTCGTATTTACAAAGAGCTTGAGCAAATGATCAGTGGAGAATTCACTGTAACAAAGATCGCTAAAACTAATATCGTAGAAATTATTCCTACTGAAGACGGTGATCGTTGGTTCAAAGCAAAAGTTACTTTTATCTCTGTAGACGAGGATAGCGGAAAAGAGAAGAAAGTTTCTCAACATGTATTGGTTCTTGCAAACGATGTGAAACAAGCATATGAGCGTGTTGAATCAGGAATGGAAGGAATGACTGTTGATTTCGAGATTCCGAACATCGCAGAAAGCCCAATCATGGATGTATTCCCTTATTTCTCTAATGGATCTGAAGAGAGAACAGAAGAAGCTTAGACTTTTCAAGTTATACTCCTCAATGAAAGGGATTAAAGACTTTACATCTAGAATGTAAGGTCTTTTCTTATATTACATCAAACTTTTTTATTAACTTTTTTCCGTTTCCTTGACCATGAAACAGATGTTTAAGATTGAGTCCTTAAGTCCTAATAATCCACAACATATAAAAGAGTTTATTCAACTTGCATATAAGATTTATGAGGACAAACCACTTTGGGGCAATCCTCTAGATTTAGATGTGGAAAATAGAGTTACACCATCTCAGAATCCAATGCTAAGAAAAGGAGACTTTGCACTTTGGCTTGTTCGAGACAATAACAATCAAGCAGTAGGTAGAATTGCCGGTTTAGCTCTTCATGATGATGAAATCGGACAGCTCGGATTCTTTGAATGCATTGAAGACCAAGAAGTATCAACTCTTTTATTTGATACTGCAAGCGCATGGATGATTTCAAAAGGGAAACGTGCATTAGATGGGCCTGTAAATTTTGGAATGCGCGATGAGTTTTGGGGGTGTCTGATCGAAGGAGAATATACTCCGGTATATAATATGCCTTATAATCCATCCTATTATGCTACATATTTTGAAGCTTATGGTTTTAAGAATTACTTCAACCAGATCACCTATTTCCGAAAAATGGAGGCAGGAGTGCTTCACCCTCTTGTAACAAGAGCAGGACAGAGAGTATTGCGTAATAGTGATTTTACTGTAAGAAATATAGGGAAAGACAATCCAAATCTTCCTTCTTATTTTATGGAAATCTACAATAATGCATGGGCAGCCTTTGAGGGAGTCCCTCCTATTTCACTTGAAGAAGCGACCAAGCAGATGAAGATGATCGAACCAATTATCGACAAACGTTTGATCGTGTTTGGATTTCACAAAGAGCGCCCTATCTCATTCTTTATTATGATGCCTGATGTTGGGCAAATATTCAAGACGTTTAAAGGAAAATTCGGATGGTGGGAAAAACTAAAATTCTTCTTCCTGTTGAAGCGCGAAAAGACTATTGATCGTGTGATTGGACGAATTTTTGGTGTTGTACCAGAGTTCCAAGGCAAAGGAATGGAAGCTGCCATGGTAGTCCATTTTGAAAAGGTTATTGCCGAACCAAATTTTCCATATAAGACTTTAGAACTGAATTGGATTGGTGATTTTAATCCACCGATGATGAAAGTATCTAAAATGATTGGAGGAACCGAACATAAAAAACATACTACTTATCGCCTTCCACTTGCAGAAGACTTTATTTTTGAAAGAGCAAAGGTGGTAAATCTATAACCAGATTGTCGTAAGAATACGTGAAGGGTATGATTTTTTGATTTTTTTTATCAAAAAGAGGTTATTTCATAATACGTCTCATTATAAACATGTATTTTCGTTGTCATGTTACTTAATTAAAAAGAAAATATAATGAGACGTATTAACTATCGTATGTTATGCATATTATTGGCTTGTGGACTTTTCACTTTGGGTCCAGTGAAGGCACAAGATGAGAAAGCCAATGATATAATGACACCAGAAATTCTATGGTCTTTTGGTCGAATTGGGGATATGCAAGTATCACCTAATGGTGAACATGTTGCTTATGGTGTTAGCTACTACAGCGTAAAGGAGAATAAGTCATCACGTGATATATATGTGAAAAACTTATCAGGTGATGTAAAGCAAATTACCCATACACCAGAGAATGAGTTTGGTATTCAATGGCGTCCTGATGGCAAGAAGATAGGGTATCTTTCATCTAAATCTGGGTCATTACAGATGTGGGAAATGGACCCAAATGGCTCTGGAAATACCCAAGTAACAAAAATTGATGGTGGCATTCAAGGCTTTAAATATAGCCCTGACATGAAGAATATTCTTTTTATCAAGGCAGTAAAGTTAGATGCCACAGTGCAAGATCTATATCCTGATCTACCTCTAGCTAATGCACGACTTGAAACCGATATCATGTATCGCCACTGGGATCAATGGCATGATTTTACTTACAATCATATTTTTGTTGCACCTTATACGACAGGTACTATTGGAGCAGCAAAAGATATTATGCCAGATCAGAGATATGATGCTCCTTTAAAACCTTTTGGAGGCCTAGAGGAGATCAATTGGAATACAACCAGTGATGCCATTGCTTATACTAGTAAAAAGAGTGTCGGAAAAGAGTATGCCATGTCTACCAATTCAGACATCTATCTTTACAATATTAATGATAAAACGACAAAGAATCTAACGGAAGGAATGATGGGATATGATAAATGTCCAATCTTCTCCCCTGATGGTAAATATATTGCATGGAGCAGCATGGAAAGAGATGGGTACGAAGCTGACAAGAACCGTCTTTTTATCATGAACCTTAAGAATGGAAAGAAGAAAGACCTAACAGGTCTTTGGGATCAATCTATTCATGGATTAGTTTGGGCTTCAAACAGCAAATCTCTATACGGTATTTCAGATGTACAGGCAACCGATGAGATCTACGAAGTAAGCATTAAAAGAAATAACATCCGTCGAGTAACGAATGGAGTTCATAACTATCAATCAGTACAGGTTGCAAAAGATGCTTTGATTGCTCAGAAAGTTTCGATGTCTTCTCCAGCTGAGTTGTATCGTGTGGATATGGAGTCTGGTCAAGATGTCGCTGTCACTCATGTGACGAAACCAGTGATGGATAAAATCAAAATGGGTAAAGTTGAAAAGCGTTGGGTTAATACGACCGATGGAAAAAAAGAGTTGGTATGGGTGATTTATCCACCTCATTTTGATCCGAACAAAAAATATCCTGCATTGCTTTATTGTCAAGGAGGACCACAGGGTACTGTGAGTCAATTTTGGTCATACAGATGGAATTTTCAAATGATGGCAGCTAACGATTATATTGTAGTTGCACCAAACCGTCGCGGACTTCCTGGATTTGGACAAGAGTGGTGTGAAGAGATCTCTAAAGATTATGGTGGACAATGTATGGATGATTACATCTCTGCAATTGATTCTATTGCAAAGCTCCCTTTTGTAGATGAGAATAATATTGGTGCTGTTGGTGCAAGTTTTGGTGGATACTCAGTATATTATCTTGCTGGACACAATCAAAACAAACGCTTCAATGCATTTATTTCACATTGTGGAATTTTCAATTTTGACCAAATGTACAGTACAACGGAAGAGATGTTCTTTGTCAATTGGGACATCGGCGGTGCTTACTGGGACAAAAACAATGCTGCTGCACAGAAAAGTTACAAAGATTTTTCTCCTCATAAATTCGTCGATAACTGGAACACTCCTATCCTAGTTGTTCATGGTGCAAAAGATTTCCGTATTCCTTATACTCAAGGAATGGGAGCCTTTAATACTGCAATAATGAAAGGGGTTCCTGCGGAGTTCTTATATTTCCCTGAAGAGAATCATTGGGTTCTACGCCCACAAAATGGTATTCTATGGCAAAGAGTATTCTTTAACTTTCTTGATAAAAATCTAAAGAAATAACTCCATATAAAGTTTATTTGAAAGTAAGAGAGAAGGTCTAGAACCTTCTCTCTTTTTTTGTTCTTAAAAGAGGACTTTCACAATTCATAACATAATTATATGATCTAATCGAAAAATGAGTCAACATTATCACGATTGTTTTTGTTAGTTTTGTAATACATAAACAAGAAGTAAATGAATCAAAACAACCACCTGGAGCTAAAAGATACTCCTATTAAGAAATTATTCTGGAAATATTTTATTCCATCCTTTACGAGTGTTGTGGTTAATGCTCTATATAATATTGTCGACAGAGTCTTTATCGGTCATGGAGTTGGAGCTTATGCTCTTTCAGGACTTAGTGCGGTGTTCCCCATCATGATAATAATGATGGCCTTCGGTATGCTTGTCGGAATGGGGGCTGGAGTCAGAATATCGATTAATCTAGGGAAGGGAGACCTTCCGAGAGCATCTAAAGTGTTAGGTAATGCATTAACACTACTAATAATTTTGGCTGCCTTTGTTACCATCATTGGTTTTTGCATCAAACAACCTGTGTTAGAATTATTTGGGGCTAGTGATCAAACCATTGATTTTGCAAATGATTATTTGAATATTATTCTTTTTGGGTCCGTATTTAATATGGTCGGATTTGGAATGAATAACTTAATTAGATCTGAAGGAAATGCCAAAATTGCCATGTATTCGATTTTGATTAGTGCTGGAACCAATATCATCTTGGATCCAATCTTTATCTTTGGGTTTGGTATGGGAGTTGAAGGAGCAGCATATGCTACGATTATTTCAATGGCTGTTTTATGTGTTTGGGTGCTATTACACTTTACAAAGAGTCCTAAAGCGATTATTCATCTAAAAAAAGGGGATCTATCGTTACAATGGGATATAGTATGGTATATATTTACTATTGGTTTTGCTCCTTTTTCGATGCAAGTTGCAGCAAGTATGGTTCAAGGCATCTTGAATACACAACTTATCCAATATGGAGGGGATCTAGCTGTTGGAGCTATGGGGATTATCAATAGTGTTATCAACCTAATTATCATGACCATTATTGCTATTAATATGGCCTCCCAACCAATTATCGGATATAATGTAGGAGCAAAAAGATATGATAAGGTAAAAGAGGTTCTCTTTCTTGGCATTCGTTTCGCAACCATTATCTCGATTATATGCTGGATTCTTGTGCAAGTTTCACCACAAACAATAGTCAAAGCCTTTAATAATGATAGCCCTGAGTTGATGAAGATTGCAACGCAGGGACTACGTATTCTATTAATGATGCTGCCTATTGTTGGATTCCAAGTAGTAGTATCTAACTATTTTCAATCCATCGGAAAGGCTCTGACTGCAACAATCATGTCATTAATGAGACAAGTGATCTTACTTATTCCATTACTGATGGTAATACCTCGACATTATGGACTATTCGGAGTATGGATTAGTGGTCCTATAAGTGATACCCTATCATTCCTATTTGTTCTTATACTTTTTACAAGAGAGATGAAGAAATTAAATAAATGTATTGATAGCAACAATACCCAATGTGGTTAATAATTACATTAATTGGATAAAAAGGGGAAAGTTTGTTTATAAATAAACTTCCCCCTTTTTTATCCAATATAAGATATATTTCATCTTTACACAACACACTATATTCCATGAGATGGACTCTTCTTACGAGTATATTTATCGACAATTGGAAATAAAAACACTGCTAGTAGAAGGATAAATGTTCCGATAAAGAATCCAAATGACATTCGTTCTGATTCTGAAAACAGCAATTGAGCAAGAATAATACTATACACCGGCTCTAGGTTTACAGTCAGTACAACAGTATAGGCAGAAAGTTTTCTCATCACAAGGACGCTTAAAACGAATGCAAAAGCAGTGCATACTACTCCCAATATGATTAAATAAAAAAGATCTATTTGCGATACATCTAAAATACCACTATTTAGTCGGCCTTTAAGACCAAGCCATATAGTAATACCGATAAAACCTGCTACCATTTCATAGAAAGTGACTGTAATGGGTGAGAATCTCTCGTTAGCAAAGAATCGATTTAATACAGTAAAGAGTGTAGCTAGAAATGCAGAGAAGATTGCCATCATTATCCCCGCAAAATATTTGAACTCAAAATTAAAGATAATGTAGAGTCCTATAATAATTAATAGCCCTGTGATCACCTCTAACTTCTTGACCTTCTTACGAAAAAAAAGAGGTTCAAGAATACTTGCAAATAGTGTACCTACAGAGAAAGTCCCTAAAGCTACTGATATATTTGAAATCTTTATCGAATAGAAGAAAGTTATCCAATGAATGGCTACAATTAATCCAATACCTGATATCTGCAATAAATCTTTCCATCTCACTCTAAAAGATCTCTGAGTAAAGATCATATAGCCACCAAGACTGATAAAAGCAAAAAAGATTCGATACCAAACTAAAACAACAGCATCCATATCGATTAGTTTACCCAATACCCCTGTAAATCCATAAATAAGAACGACCAAGTGAAGAAGTAATAAACTCTTCTTATCTGTATTCACCATATTCATATTATTTCTTCTATTGTATCTATACTTTAACCCCCGCAAAGATATCTTATTCATTGATATTCGGAATAGATCAAAAATCATATTATTTGATTTCTTCGAAGAAGATCATTATTAAAACCCATTACATTTAATTAAGTTTAAAGAAATCAGTGCAAATCATTTGATGCTTTAGATATTCATAAAAAAGGCCACCGTGTATAACACGATGGCCTCATTCTATTTTATTCCTTAAAGACTATGCACATTTTCCTTCAGGAAGCGTTATTTTCAAATAACAATATCCAAGGACTCCTGCAATGGTCGATCCGATTAAAACACCTATTTTTGCCGCACTTAACATCGCGACATCCATATATGCTAAATTACTAATGAAAAGAGACATGGTAAATCCTAGTCCACCTAACATTGCAACACCAAACATCTGTTTCCATTTAATCCCGCTTGGTAATTCTGCTATTTTTAGTTTAACTCCTATCCATGCAATACCAACAATACCTAAAGTTTTACCAAGAAGTAATGAAAGCCCTACACACATTGAGATGTAACTATAATCTTCGCCTCCAGTATTACCAGACGAAAGATGTACTCCTGCATTCGCAATTGCAAATACAGGCATAATAAAGAAGTTAACTAACTTATGCAACTTGTGTTCTAAATATTGAACTGGACTTAAAACACGTTTCGCATTTTTACGTAGGTGATCAATCTTATGAATATCCGAATCACTAATAGTATACGGAGTAGCCAAAGAGGGATCAATACTAATCTTAGTCAAAGTTTTATTAAACACCTTCTCATCCAACTCTCTACGGATAGGGATGGTAAAAGCCACCAAAACTCCAGCGATCGTAGCATGAATTCCAGATAGATAGAAAAAATACCATACTACAATACCTAAAATAACATATGGATAAATTTTATATACTCCTTTTCTATTCAAAACAAACATTACGGCTAATATAGCTAAAGCGTAATACAGGTATCCCACAGCTAAATTAGATGTGTAAAACAAGGCTATTACGACTATGGCACCTAAGTCATCCACAATCGCCAATGCCACCAAGAAGACCTTTAAAGGGAGTGGAACTCTTTTTCCAAGTAAACTCAATATACCTAACGAAAAGGCTATATCTGTTGCCATTGGAATTCCCCAACCTTGAGATCCTGCTCGACCTCCTGCTAAAAGAACAAATAACACTGCGGGAAATAACATTCCTCCAACAGCGCCTAATGCGGGAAATACTGCTTTCTTAAATGAAGATAACTCTCCTGCAATAATTTCTCTTTTGATCTCTAATCCTACAACAAAAAAGAAGATTGCCATTAGGACATCATTAACCCAATGCAATAGATGCATTTCAAAATGAAAGGATCCAATATGAATAGCAATTTCAGAATGTAGTAGGTGCTCATAGGCATCTTGGAATGGTGAGTTTGCCCATAATAATGCAGCAAAAGTACAAATAATAAGCAACACACCACCAGAAGCATCTGCCTCAAGAAACTGGTGAAAACGGGCTCTTATACGCCCTGTTTTTTTAGATTCTATGTTCATGTTTCAAAAATAAATTCGTTTTGCGATTTCTCTATTTCTCTCGTTATTGTTAATAAGGATTTAAATATAGTAAGGGGCAAAAAACCGCTTTCTTCTTTTTAAATAATTGTGCAATTTTCATACTTAGTTCTCTTTAATGGTTTAACAATTAGTTCAACGGAACAATTTTAATCGCAAATCCACCACCTTTAACCATGTGAATATTTAAGACATCGTGAGTACTCACTTCTTTTGTCTCAATAGCAATTCTTTCAGGTGCAGTATCAAAATCAGTATCCTTACTATCCTTATAGATCGTTGCATAATACTTTCTGTTACCATCCAAGAAATTCAATGCTAATTTGCTATCACGTGGCTTCTCATCGGTTAGTCCCCCAACAAACCAATTATTACCACGACGACGCGCAATCACAACATGCTCCCCAATTTCAGCAATAGGCACTAATGTTTCATCCCACGTTGTTGGCACATCCTCTATAAACTTAAGAGCTGGATTCCCTTCCATATTTTCAGGAAGATCAGCCACCATCTGCCATGGCGAGAATAATACAACATAGTTTGCCAACTGTTTTGCTAAAGTCGTATGAACACGAGTTATTGATAGATCATCACAATTCCACTTGACACGTTGATCTTTTTTATTTTTAATTAATAAGTCAAAAATTCCAGGAGTATAATCAATAGGACCTCCTAACATACGAGTAAAAGGGATTGTAGCATAATGGCTTGGTGGGTTACCTTTACTCCAACCATTCCATTCTTGTCCTCTCACCCCTTCTCGGGTCATCATATTGGGCCATGTACGCGCAATTCCTGTCGCTTTGATAGGTTCGTGCGCATCAACCATTAAATGATATTTCGCAGCAGTTTTGACTACTCGACGATAATGGTTAACCATAAACTGTCCATGATGATGTTGACCACGAGGATAAATACCACCAGCATATCCTGTCTTCACTCCCACAGCACCAACATCACCAAGGAGTTTAAATGCGGCATCCATATTTTTCTCATAAGTAGGAATATCTCCTCCCGTTTCATGATGGCCAATAAAGCCTACACCTTTCTCTTTCGCATATTGAGCAACTTCTAATAGATTAAAATCCTTTGCTGGAGTAATTTGATCAAAGGCTCCTCTTTGTCCCCATTTATCCCAACCTTTATTCCAACCTTCAGGTAAAAATCCTTTAAAGCCATGTTCATGTGCAAAATCGATATATCTCTTCGAATTTTCAGTAGTTGCACCGTGACGTTCACCTTCGGTCCAAACCTCAGTCCCGATATGCATTCCCCACCACACACCTACATATTTCATTGGTTTAATCCAATCCGTAGTATTTATTCTAGAAGGTTCATTAAGGTTTAAAATCATATTCGAGGTGATTAGATCACCAGCTTTAGATGCGATTTGCACTGTACGCCAAGGTGAAACTAAACCAGCTTTTAGCCTCACTTTAACACCATCTGGCCAAGGAACAAGATTTGATTCCAATATATTATTACCTCCGAGGTTATCAAGTGTCATCCCTGCATAGTTCGTTAAGTTCGCCTCATGAATACTAAGATAAACCCCATCTTCTCTCTTCATTGTAATTGGAGTATTTGCATTCTTCACTTGAGACAGTCGCTTATGACGATACAACATCTCATACGTATCGAAATTTGCAGGAATAGACCATGAATCTGGATTTCCTTTAATATTAAATTGACTCAATTCTTTTGAAACTAAGACACTATCTACAAGACTATTATTCGGCATTACATAACGAAATGCAATACCATCGTCAAAGACTCTAAAATGTACTTTCATCTCCAAACGAGCTTCATTGCGTAATGTCCACACGACTTCATTGTAGTCGTTACGAATGGATGATGTCTGTCCCCAAACAGGTTTCCATTGCTCTCTATGCATTATTGTATCACAATCTACTGCTATTATTTCACGATCTAGATTATCAAGATTTTTAAATTGTAATCCTAACCGCGACTTTCCGATAACCAATTGGTCTTTATAATAAACGCGATAGAAAGGCACACCTTCATCTAGGTTTAACCTCACCTTTACGTCAGCATCTGGGGAGTAGATTTCACTTCGACGTGCAGAATTACAAGAGATCATAAGAACTCCTAGGAATAACGAAACAACTGTTATTAGCCTGTTCATGTTGATTTGTTTTTGAAACTTATATTTAATATACTATCAATTCATTTAGTAGAAAGTTGTCGTCAATACACACAAATATATGACAATCTCCCCATATTCTCTACCGTGAGATAATAATAAATCATTTTACAGAACTTTCCAATGATCATTCCCTTTCATTCATTCAAAAAAAGAATAAAACTTACAACATCAGCTATCCACATGTTATAAAGCAGGAAATCAAATCTTTAACAACATAAAATTCTTAAATACTATCAATTAAGTCTAAATAGACTAAAACGAGAACATAAGACTTACATTGTATAGACGCCCAGTTAGGTAGTTTGGTACTCCATATTGGTTGTTATTTATATCTGTAATCCAATAATAAGATATTGTATTAGACATATCAAACATGTTGAATATATCAAAAGCAATCCATGCTTCCTTAAACCACTTACTTTTGCCCTTGCCTAGTAACGTTCGTGAAAAACCAACATCCACTCTCTTATACATAGGCATTTTGAAGTACTGATCTGTTTTTGTTGCTTGAGGAGCAGTAAATGGAAGCCCCGAAGAGAGATAAAAAAGTAGCTTCATCTTGAAATTTTTATTCCCAGGTAAATAGTCTTGATAAAACAGATTAAAATTAACTCTTTGATCTGACGGACGAGGGAGAGATCCATAAGCATCTCCTTCAATATCCTCCTCTGTTTTCATAAAAGACAAGCTTATCCAGGAGTCTACACCTGGAACAAACTCCCCTGCCAGCTTCATATCAATCCCTTTACTATAACCATTACTTATATTTTGAGGTAAGTATTGAATGTATACATTATCGACCAAATATGGAATCATATTAGACAACTTTTTATAGTAAGCCTCTACCGAAAATTTTAATTGCCTGTTGCCAAATGACAATGGCTGGCTATACCCTAGAATATAATGAATCGACTTCTGAGGTTTCAAATCATTAAAAAATGTCCCGTCGATCCCCTTAAACTCCTTATAGAAAGGCATCTGCTGATATACACCCCATGCAAATCGAAATGTTTTATCATTATTAAACTTTAAGTTTATCGAAGCTCTAGGACTCCAAATTTGCTCGTCCAAATAATCCCAATACTGATACCGTAAACCCAAATTCAAACCCATCTCGGATCCACCAATTGGAAAAAACAAGTTATCAGACACATATGCTTGATAACGATTAGAAACCATTGATTGTTGCATCTTATAGTGTGATGTAACTTGAATTAAATCATTGGTATTCGGCAAGAAGTAACCAGAAGAATCATATACAGACCAACGCTTACTATCTTCATAAATATCTTCTTTTTCGATCTTAGCTCCAATCTGAAATCGATGAAAGTCATTAAACAATTTATAATCTAATTGAATCGTGTTTATCGTGATATTTACTTTCTCATTAGCATGTTTCATATCTGTTCCAACCCCTGCATGATTATCAGTATCCTGAGTTGGATTAGAACTATCATATCCTGCTTTATGCAGATAATATTGTCCCATGATATCATAGCGAATTCTCTCTTTGTTATCCCATCTGGATCCAACTAAAGATAATTCCGAGTGTTGATTAGGTTTCCAATTTAATTTTAATGCATTAGTGTAATTTAGAAAATGATCTTTCTCCTCCCCTTCATAATAAATCATAAAGTGGATTGGATTATTAATTGTCCCAAACTTGGTCTCTCTAGAAGTAGGTTGAAATGCGTACTCATTCTTTGAAAGGAAAAACAAATAGTCCAATGATAAACTCTTTGATAGATCATAAGTGACCATACTTTGAACATCATAAAAAACAGGAGAATAGTCTCCTTTCTCATCCATTCCCGACAACATATAATTGGTCGTCTTATAACGTAAGCCCACATTATATGACAAGCGACCTACTCGTCCTTCCGTATGTAATCCAGCACCTAATAAACTTGCATCTACCTGTGTATTAAAAGTCTTTGCTTTCTTATATTTCACATCTAATACAGAAGAGAGTTTATCTCCATATTGTGAAGAGAAACCTCCGGTTGAGAACTGTACTTGATCTACCATTTGAGGGTTAACTGAGCTTAAACCTTCTTGCTTTCCCGATCGATAGAGTAAAGACTTATGAATCTCAATACCGTTGATATACATTAAATTCTCATCATAATTTCCACCTCTTACAGTATATTGATTACTCAATTCATTACGACTTTGAACTCCAGGCTGTGTCTTTAAGACTCTTTCTAATCCACCTGAAGCTCCTTGTGCCATCTGCACATTCTCAATACCAATACTATTCATCGAACTTTTAGATCGCATACTCTCAACTTCAACTTGACTTATCTCCTGTTGAAAAGATTTCATCACAATCCGCAAAGGCATTCTCATGTTGTCATCTACTCTTAGATGATATATTTGAAAAGAGATATGACGTATAATAATCTCTTTTATGTGCGAAGATACAGATAACTCAAAGGATCCGTCAGAATGAGAAATAGTGGCTATTTTTGAATTCGGGACTATTATCGAAGCTCCATCAATTGGATTCCCACTAATAGTTTCCACAATACCTCTAATTAACAATGTCTTCTCTTGTCCTAATACAGTTGATCCAAACTGAATAATAAAGACAAAAATAATGATACGTCTAATCATACTATATAAATGATGCAAGATTTTGTAAATGTAAAAGAAATGCCTCCTCTTATGATAACTCTTTTTTTACATCAATAGTATTCTAAAAAGCACAAAAAAAGAGAGATTCTTGCGATAGAACCTCTCTTTTCCTTTATTATACCTAGCCCTATACTACCAGATAATTGCTCTTTGATCTTCCGGCAAATACATTTTATCTCCATCCTTCACTTCAAAAGCGATATAAAACTCAGGAACATTACGTAAAATTCCATTCGTTCTATATTTTCCTAATGAGTGAGGGTCAGTTTTAGTACGTCTTAACTTTTCAGCTTTACGTGTATTGCTTGCCCAAACATGTGCATAAGCTAAAAAGAATCTTTGATTTGGAGTAAATCCATCAATCTTATTGTCATTCTTCTTCACCTTTTGAAATGCTTGATACGAGATATTAACACCACCTAAATCAGCAATATTCTCTCCAAGAGTTAAACGACCATTAGCATGTACAGAATCAGCGACAATAAAGCTATTATACTGCTCAACTAAGATATTTGCACGCTTAGTGAAACGTTTGGCATCTTCGACTGTCCACCAATCATTAAAGTTACCATCTTTATCATACTTACGACCTTCATCATCAAAACCATGAGTCATTTCATGACCGATAACGACACCAATAGCACCATAATTAACAGCATCATCTGCACTCATATTGAAAAATGGAGGTTGAAGAATTGCTGCAGGAAATACAATCTCATTCATGTTAGGAGAATAATATGCATTCACTGTTTGAGGGGACATTCCCCACTCTTTTTTGTCTACAGGCTTATATAGTTTCTTTTTATTCTCCATAAAACCAAATTCACTTGAACGAATAACATTCTGAACATAGCTATCATTCTTAATAACTAAATCAGTATAATCCTTCCATTGGTCTGGATATCCGACCTTCACATTGATCGCTGCTAGTTTTGCAAGAGCCTTATCTTTCGTTTCAGCTCCCATCCACTCTAGTCCCTTAATACGCTCTTTCAAAGAAAGACGAAGGTTACCAACAAGGTCAACCATACGTTGCTTCGCTTCAGGTGGGAAATATTTTGCTACATACATTTGGCCGATAGCTTCACTCAATGAACCATCAACCATGCGTTGAACTCGCTTCCATCTCGGCAACTGCTGCTCTTTTCCACTCAACACCTTACCATAAAAAGCAAAATTCTGTTGATCAAATTGTGTGGATAGACTTGAAGCTAAATCATTAATTAAATTCCATTTCAAGTAGTTTTTCCAAGCATCAAGCTCTAATGTATCAAACTTTTCAGCAAAGAAAGCTAAATACTCAGGTTGATCAATATTCAACTCTTTTACGTCATCAATGCCTAAACTTTTAAAATATGCATCCCAGTCAATTTGTGGAGCTAACTTTTTCAATCCAGGCAAATCAAACATGTTATATACATTCTCTGGAGAACGTTGTTCAAGGCGAGTCATCATTTGACGAGCTAACATATCTTCAACTCCATAAACTGATTCCGCCGTCTTTTCTGCCTCATTAGCACTTTGACCCAAAAGCTGGAACATCTTAATTAGGTGCACTTTATATTCAGATCTTATTTTTTCTGCTTGCTCGCCTTCATCAGTATAGTAATCTCTATCAGGAAGCCCTAAACCAGATTGACACAAATGACCGATTACGTAGTTACTATTCTTCATATCTGAAGATGCATAGAAAGCAAAACCAGGATTTATAAAATGCCGATGGAACAATGCGAACTGATCTAACAACTCACTTTTATTCGATACCACATCGATTGCATTAAGATATGATTCAATAGGTTGAATCCCATCCATATCTATTTTCGTAACATCCATTCCTAAATTATAGAATGTAGCAATCTTAGACCCATCTGTTCCATCCTCATACTGACCTTTGGCTATTTCATCAAAAAGACTTTTTACTTGTTCCTGTGCAAGATCACCTAAAGCATCAAAAGCCCCATAACGACTACGGTCTGATGGAATAGGATGAGAAGCCTTCCATCCACCATTGGAATATGCATTAAAATCATCTCTAGGGTTCGCTTTCAAGTCAAGGTCCGCAACATTAATTGCTGGTGTAATCTTATTTTCTTTCTTTGAAGTCCCCATACTACAGGCCCCCATAGTTAAAGTCAAAGATAATCCCAAACAAGTAATACCAAAATTTATTCGTCTATTCATCTTTATTGTATTTTAATATTCTTACAATGATCAAAGATAACAGCTTTTAGATATAATTAACAGCATCAAATGAATGATTTATATTTGGTTTTACCCATTTCAAATTAGTTATTTCTCATTCGATTGATTATTGAAGATTTAACACTTTATACAATCAAACTATTTATATAGGATATATTACAAGAATAGTTAAAAGTCACATTTAAGAACTTATGGCTGTACCACATTAGACATTAACATAACACATGGTTCAGTGTTGTAGATTACAATAATACTAATGCAGATCCAAAATAGTGGGAAAAAAAACTGCATAACTATACTCTTTTTATCTTTAAGTCGGAATAGAATCGGTATCTTTAAGACTAGTAATAATCCAAATATAATTAACACAGGTAAGCCTGATGTAATAAATGGCCATTTTTGAATTCTGAACAATACAGACAAACATATTATTGCCAATAAAAAACACACCAAAGACTCACATATCTTTTCTATAATCGGCTTATTTTCATTATCAGAAGAAGTCTCAAATATTGAAACCAATATTTTCAATGAAGTCCCAATATAGAAAAGTACAACTGTCGCGAACAAAAAAGTTCTCGAAATTCCCAATGCAGCAGAATGAGTTCCAAACAAAGTCATTAGTACAACAATACCAATAAGTAGACACAGAATAGATTCAATTTTCTTCATAAAATAGATTAAGTTTAAATTTTATTATTGAACTCAAATATATAAAAAAATATTAAAATTATCTCAGAAGTTAGACCACTGCAAAATGGGGGCTAATCTAGGTATTTAGGCTCGTTGAATAATGCAATTTGACATCTTCCACGGAAGAATCACACACATGTTTAACTCTTAAAATTCTCTTAATTTAGAATTACTGACAGGGTTTGTCCATAAAATCAAGACATGTTTCGTTTAGTAAACTTAACCAGCCATAGTTTATCTAATCATAATTTCACATTTAATCTCTTTCAGATAATATCAAATGGGACCTTCCCATATTATTATACAGGTAAATTAAAACGATAATCTATTAGATATTTACAGTGAATCACCTCATTGTTGTGCATAAAAAAGAGAAACAAAACTTTCTTAGGTCACTTTATCTCTCTTTTATGATATACGTCAAAAATAAAATCAATCTATATCAGCATCTTCAACACGCTTCACATACCTTCTAAAGGCCTGAATATAACGAATATCCTCTGGATTCTTGAGATGTAACTCATACGCACGTATTACTTCTGGATAGTGACGATAACGAAGTTTAACCATTCCCACACCTGTCGAATTAAGAAAGAAAAGGCCTAAAATAACCCAACCTATGGATCGATATATTGGACGAGGAATTTTTATTTTATGACTTTTAAAATAGCCATATGAATCCATAAAAAGAATCAATAATGTCATAAGAACACCTATCCATAAAACAATATAATAATCCATTTGTATACGTATTTTGAACACAATCCCAATTGCAATTAGTGACAATGAAACACCATTAAGAATAGGATATATCCGATGATATCTCCCATAGTGACGATACGCTCTTTTTGTAAATAATTCCAAAGGAGATATATCTTTAAATCCTAATATCCCCCATACAGTATAAAAAATTGCAAAAGCAACTAAAACGAAATATTTCGTAGAAGTCATATGATGTACCATCGCAACTCTGATTACAAGAATCACCACAAATAAGATGGAAAGAATCGTTTCTATTCTTTTCATATTTAGACATTTTTAGTTTGTTGTTACCTATTCAATAGTTGTAGTGTCAAATATAAACTTATGACATGTATTTTTAAAAGACGGATTAGCCCATTCATATCGTCACACCTAACAGTCAATAACATAAAAAAAATGTTTTCATTTTATTTAACGATAAAAATATTTATTGACCTTGATTATCAGAAAAAAAGTAAGACATTTACTTCCCAATAAATAATTTATAAAAAACAAAATGAATCGACAGACGCTGAAAACATGCACGTTTGTAGTTTTACTACTACTATGCAACATCACTAGAGCCGAAAACAAATTAGGCAGCCTTATTAAAGATCACATGGTACTTCAACGAGAGGCAACAATTAATTTATGGGGCTGGGACAATCCTGGGCAAAAAGTTAAAGTAATTACTAGCTGGGGAGAAGAAAAACAGACTTCAACGGATAATGATGGTAAATGGACAATCCAAATACCTACAACAACAGCTGGAGGTCCATACCAAATAGAAGTCAAGGGAAGTAGTAATCACCACATAGATGATGTACTTTTAGGAGATGTATGGATATGTTCGGGACAATCGAACATGTACATGCCAATCAAAGGGTATTCTTGTCAACCAGTAGAAAACAGTAACGAACTGATTCTTTCTGCCAATAATAACAAGATAAGATACTATCATATTCCTGTCTCATTAAATACAATCCCACAAGATAATATACAAGGGAAATGGGTTGTATCGTCATCACAAGAAGCTCCTGAATTCAGTGCTATTGCTTACACTTTTGCACGAGAGATCCAACGTAACACTGGAATTCCTATTGGAATTATTGCTACATCCAAAGGAGCATCAAAAATAGAAGCTTGGATGGACCCTACTGCTCTTAAAGAATTTAGTAATATTTCAATTCCACAAACTATACCTAAAAAGAATGGTCATAAGGCACCTACACTACTTTTTAACACGATGATTCACCCTATCGTGAAATTCAAAGCAAAAGGGTTTCTTTGGTATCAAGGGGAGGCAAACACATTTGAACCTGATAATTATGCAAGATTGTCTCGTTCAATGATTGGAAGGTGGAGACAATTATGGGAAGATCAAGATATGCCCTTTTACTATGTACAAATAGCACCCTATAGTTACAAAGGACGAAAAGCAGCTGTATTAAGAGAACAACAAGCAAAAATATTAGACATCGTTCCAAACACTGGAATGGCAGTAACCATGGACATTGGAAGTCACGACTGCATACATCCTCAAGACAAAGAAACGGTAGGAAAACGACTGGCTTATATTGCATTAAAAAAGACATATGGCTACTCTTCTATCATATGCGATGCTCCTATGTTAGAAAAAGCGGATGGGCTTGGAACTAGTTCCGTAAAGTTATATTTAAAGAATATAGGTAATGGATTAACAGGTTTCGACAAACGTCTATTAGGATTTGAAGTTGCAGGTCCAGATAAGAAGTTTCATCACGCAATAGCAATGATCAACCGAAAAGACAAAACTATCACTGTTGAATGCAACAAGGTAATAAGTATTTCATCTGTTCGTTATGGGTTCCGAAACTACATTCCTTCAACACTATATAACTCTGGAGGTATCCCTGCATCTAGTTTCCGAACGGATAATTGGAAATAATTAATATAGTAAAAAGAGCACCTTCTAAATATTACAAAAATAACAAGAGGTGTTCTTTTAAATGCTAAATGAACTACAAGCGAAAACACAAAGAACCAATACTAGGTTCACAAGTAAATCCAAAGACCCTAACAGACTCTTATAATCAAAAACACGAACTTATCGACATCCGATATTGATTATCATGGAGATATCATCTTATTACAATTTAAAATTCGTTCGTCTAAACTCTTATCTAAAGGGGCCTTTAGTTGTGCTTTTTGGTAAATAAAACGAGCCTTACAGTAGTTCTTACATTCATATAAAGAGTCGCCAATTTTTTTAAGAGCTAATAACTCCTGCTTCTTTATATTACGCATTTGCTTTTCCATCTTATCTTGACATCGCAAGATCTGTCTATTGCAGTATTCATCATCTGAAGTTCGTCGAACCGCATGAACATAGAAGAAACGAGCCAAATTATACATCTTTTTTCTATAAAGACTATCTCCCATTAAAACATAATCTCGGTAACTCATTTCTTCTTTGCGCTCCATCCACAAAGATTTGATCTCAAGAACATCATATGATTCTTCAGATAAAGAGCTAGAACCGTTCTTCTTTAAATTATTTACTGATTTTCTTTCAATTTTATACTTTTCTGAGTTGATGAAATTTTTAATATCAAAATCCCGAGTATATACATCAGCAATAAACCCAGAAATATATTCATCAAAGAACACTCTACCTACAGGTTTATTTGTAAAACCATCACTTACTCCATTCACTTTCTGAAAAAGAGAAACGACCATTGGAAAAGGAGGAATATCTTCACTATGCTTTAATATCACATCATCAATATGTGTATCTACATTAATTGACTTAGAATAGAAGTTTTCAGAGGAGAACTCTACCTGATACTCTTTATTGAACTCAAATTTAATTGCAAAAGGCTCATTTGACTTTAAATACTTCTTAAAAATAAGATCTCTATTGCCTTTACCAAAAGCAGAAATAATCACATCACGATCCACACCACTCTCCAAGATGACTTTACCTGTCACAGTAAAAACATCTTTTTTTTGGCCATAAGACACCAAGCAACTCAAGCATGATATCAACAAGAAGGAAAGGGCATTTTTCATGGCTATCGCTATTTGTAAATAAAACCTTTAATTACATTATCTCAATTAACAGAAAATGTAGCTATTTGACATATTTAACAAAAGTAATTTTTTAGATAGAAAAATCATTCAGCCATCAAGATATTTTATCTTGATGGCTGAAGTTATTAATAGTATGGTTATTTTGCCAATGACAAAACACACTCTTTCATTTGCTCATACTGACCTTCCATGCTCTTTAATAGTGCATATTGAGCTCTCGTACGAACTAAATTATGTTTTTCAGACTTTGTCTTATAATAGTTATCACCATCAATATAATCCATTAAGAATCGTAACACCTGCTCATATGTGATATACAGACCACCAAAAGCCAACCAATCAATTTCACTCTCAGTCAAGAATGCTTTAGATTCAGAAAGATACCCTTCAGTGTAAGCTTTAAAGATATCCCAATCCATGGTTACATTACCTAAATTTTCATCATCCTCTAGACCTGTATTTGTATATGAACGCAAAGCATCACCATAATCATTCAATACAGGGCTATTCAAAACTGTGTCTAAATCAATAACACATAATACATCCCCTTTTTCATCAAACAATATATTGTTGATTTTAGTATCATTATGTGTAACACGAGAAGGAATGGTTCCATCTTCAACCAATGACCAGAATTCCATCATTTTAGCACGACGACTCTCAATCCATTCGATTTCTTCCTTCACCTCTTTTGCTCTACCAACAGGATCTTTTGCGATCACAGCATCCCACTGCTCATAACGAACTTTGATATTATGAAACCCTGGTAAGATATCCACTAAAGGCTCTTTCATATCAGAAAGCATATTTTGAAATTTTCCGATACCCTTACCTCCAGCATAAGCTAACTCTGGAGTTTCTGCACTTTGGTAAGTAATATTATCATTGATAAATTCACAAACAGCCCAAAATTCTCCATCTACATCTTGAAAGTAATATTTTCCATCTTGAGCTGGAATGATAGTCATTGCTTCACGATCAGGGTTTCCACCTTGAGCAATCACTTTATTTTTCAAATGTGACGTTACCTTTAGGATGTTATTCATCATTGCAGGCACATCCGTAAAGATATTCTTATTTTTTCTTTGTAAAATATAATTAGGAGTATCTTGACTCTCTGTCTTGACGATAAAAGTATCATTGATAAAACCTTCACCTAAAGGTTTCACACAACATACAACTCCTTTTAGTTGGAATTGACTTGTCAATTCCATTAATAAATCATTGTTCATGGTCTAGTATTTTCAGTTGAATTTAAGAGAAATGTTATCGCCATAATTTAGCTCAGAACGACAACACTTCTCTATCACGTAATTATCTAAACTATTATGAAATTACACCCAAAGATCTTCAGGGTAATCTCCACGCTTAATAAGCTTGTTTAGTTTCGATTGAACCTCAGGCTTATCTTCTGGATATGTCACACCAAACCAATCAGCATCACTATCCAATACTTTCACAGTAATATTATCACTTTTCAACTGATCAGAAACTTCAAATGGAAAGAAATACTCTGATTTCATCTCTTCTCCAGCTCTACCTAAGAAAGACACAAAACCCTTTTGAAGATAATCAAAGAATCCTGGCATAAATGCCCAGCAATTCATAGAAACAGCAGTTTTTGGATCCAGCAAGTTCTTCTCCTCACCTTCGTAGTAATAAATACCATCTTCTTCTCCAACAATCTTTGTTCTTTCAGTGATCTCAACCAACATATCGTTCTCATCAGTTTTACACACTCCACGAGAAACAGATCCAAAATCAGAAAGAGTTTTATGTAGGTGATAACCAACCATACAATATTCACTCTGCTTTGTACAAGAAGAAAGGTATTGGCTCAGTGCAACAAATGCATCCTTGCCATAAAAATCATCAGCATTAATAATCGCAAAAGGTTCTTTAATTGCATCCTTTGCGACCAACACTGCATGACCTGTCCCCCAAGGCTTTTCACGTCCTTCTGGAAGCGAATAACCCTCTGGTAAATTATCTAACTCCTGAAAAACATAATCAACTTCGATTTTACCTTCAAGTTTTGAAGCAAACTTCGATTTAAACTCTTCAGCAAAACTTTTTCTGATTACAAATACGACTTTACCAAAGCCAGCACGAATCGCATCATAAATAGAATACTCTAAAATTGTTTCTCCCGATGGACCGAATGCATCTAGCTGCTTCAATCCTCCGTATCGGCTGCCCATTCCTGCAGCTAAGATTAATAATGTAGGTTTCATCCTTACTATGTGTTATTTTTTATTTTAAGTAGGTAAATTAACAAAAAAAACAACGAAATAGAAAAACATAAATATGATAATAAACAGATAGTACACTTAATTTGAATTTTTAGGTTCAATTTAAACAATGGGACATGATTTGTGGGATTTTTACTACTTTTAAACCAACAATAAATATTCAAAGAAAAAAGTAATGTACGATCTTAAGAAAGAGTTTGGAAGTGACAACTACTCTAGTGTTTCACCAGAAATATTAGAATTTATCCAAACCATAAATTTTGGACACTGCCATGGGTATGGCGACGATCCGATTACGAATGAAGCCATTACGATAATCAAATCCGAATTTGGCAACAAAGCAGAATGTTTCTTTACATTAAATGGAACAGGAACAAATATCACTGCTATCAATGCACTAACACGACCATATGAAGCGATTGTCTGTGCAGAAACTGCACACATTAATACGGACGAATGTGGTGCATTGGAGAAGGTAACTGGTAATAAAATACTGCCAATTAAACCTAGCAATGGTAAGATTACACCAGAACAAATCACACCCTTTCTCGCCCAAATTGGAGATGAACATAGTGTACAACCAAAGGTAATTTCGATCACGCAACCAACAGAGGTTGGCACGATCTATTCAAAAGAAGAGATCCAATCATTAGCAACTTTAGCCCATCAAAACAATATGATCCTTCATATGGATGGAGCAAGACTATCTAATGCTGTAGCCAAAATGGATATATCATTCAAAGAGGCCACTTATGATTTGGGTGTTGATATTATAAGCTTTGGTGGCACAAAAAACGGAATGATGATAGGAGAAGTAATTATCAGTTTTCTTGACCAAGCTAATAAAGCGATACCATTCTTAAGAAAACAAAACAATCAGCTTTTGTCAAAAATGCGTTATCTGTCAGGGCAATTCATACCCTATTTCCAACAAAACATTTGGAAAATCAATGCTGAAAAAGCAAACTTTACGGCAACATACTTTTACAACCAAGTAAAAAACATCCCTTACATACAAGTACTTTACCCTGTTGACACAAACGCTCTATTTGTTAGAATACCAAAAGAAATGATCAAACCACTTCAAAAAGTCAATTTCTTTTATGCAAGAGACCCCAGAGACACAGTTGTTAGGTGGATGACAACATTTGACACTACAACTGCTGAAATTGACAATTTCGTTTCTGAATTAAAGATAATAGCACAATCATTGTCTATTCAATAAACACTATAAGCGAGGCCCTTATACCTCGCTTAAAAATATTTTCTATGTCGCCAGCGAAAGCACTGCTAATTTTTGATCTTCCATACAAATTATTGATACAATTGCAATTGTATCTTTCCAATGAGAACATCTCCTCTCTACAAATAATCAAGAGACGAGTAATCAAGAGACGAGCGCAAGGATTTAAGAGTAGAGAATCTCATCACAATGATACACATATTCAGTAGCTAAGATAGATTCTTGAAAGGTAGATAACTGCCTAATAATATATTTAATCACCAAATTTCAGAAAGAGCCATATTAACGACCAATTAAACAAGAATTTAAGGCCCTATTTACTCCTTTCTTTTGCATCTTAAGAAAATGGAAAACTATAGCTCAAAATAACAATCTGAACCAACATATGATATTTTTATCTAAAACTTTCATTATAGGGTTTGGGGGATAGAATAATTTACGTAGATTTGCACTCCGTTTTTACGAAACGAAGTTACATTTAATTCAATTAGTTTAAAGTAAAAAAGTTCTCTGAATATTATGATCAGCCGTAGAATCATTAGAACCAAGGTGATGCATATTATCTATGCAAATTTAAGCAATTCGGGTAAGTCAATCCAACAATCCGAACAAGAATTGCTTTACAGTGTGAATAAAGCATACGATCTTTATCATCTTCTTTTAGCACTTCCAGTTGAAATAGCGAAAATCGCTGAAGAAAGAATTGACCGTGCCAAACAAAAGAAAATGCCTACCCATGAGGACTTGAATCCAAACATGCGGTTCGTTCAAAATCCAGTGGTTGGTCTGTTAAGAGAAAACAATGCTCTAAACGATTACATCGAAGAGCACAAGTTGAATTGGATCAATCATTATGAAATCCTAAAGAAATTATACCAAGAGCTTTCAGAAACCGATTTCTTTCAAGAATACATGAACAAAGAGACCGTTTCATATAATGATCACAAAAAATTTATTGAAAATCTTTATTATGGAATTATCATTCCTTCTGAAGAGCTAGAAGACGAACTTGGAGAATTAAGCATTTACTGGCATGATGACTTTAACTTCGTTTGTTCAATGGTGATTAAAACCATCAAAAAAGTAAAAGAAGAATCAGGAGAAAATTATCGCCTAATGAATTTATACAAGGATGATGAAGACCTCCAATTCACTAAAAATCTTTTACGAAAGACATTGGTAAATCACACCGAACATCAAAATGTTTTGGTTAAGTATACTAAAAATTGGGATATCGAGCGTATTGCTATGTTGGACAATATCATCATGGAAATGGCATTAACAGAATTCATTTCTTTTCCGTCTATACCAGTAAAAGTTACATTGAACGAATATATAGATCTTGCAAAATACTACAGTACGAAAAAAAGTAGTACATTTGTTAATGGAATTTTGGATAAAATGCTTCAAGATTTCCAATCAGATGAAAGAATTAAAAAAGCAGGACGTGGACTTCAAAACTAAACGTTTTTATAACAATAACTATAAGGCAATCATCTTTTTGATTGCCTTATTTTGCTTCTATGAATGCCATCCTAAGGATAAAGACATCAAAAAATATCCTCCTTCAAGCGAAAAATCACCTACAACTAGATTGGTCTTTAAAAAAGAAATCCATAATTTTGGGAAAGTGAAAGATGGCGAGATCGTTTACACCTCCTTTTATTTTAAAAATCGAGGTAATAAACCAATCACAATACAAGGGTTCAAAAAGAGCTGTGGATGTATAACAATTAAAGGACCAGTAGAACCAATTCTTCCTGGAAAAGAAGATCGGATTGTTGTCACTTTTGATACTACTGGAGAATGGGGTAAACAAATGAAAACTTTAAACGTTTATACATCAGAGAACTTTAGTTATTCACTAATGATTACAGCTATAGTTAATAACGAATTATTTCAAAATTTATCAAATTAATATTTTATGCTTAACACTATTCTAGCACAGTCGATTAATGGTATTCTTACGCAGATTTTACCTTTTGCATTAATATTTGTAGTTATTTACTTTTTTATGATTCGTCCACAATCTAAAAAGCAAAAAGAACTTGCAAATTTTCGTAATAGTCTAAAAGTGGGTGATCGTGTTGTAACTGCGGGTGGTATTTATGGTAAGATTGCGGGAATCAAAGAGACCCATATTCTTCTACAGGTTGATACTGATACTCGAATCAAAGTTGACAAATCTTCTATCATAAAAGATATTACTGATGCTGACAATCAGAAATAATTAATTAACCCATCAAAGCGTCATTCGTTCTTAGTTACAAAACAATAGGACGATGACGCTTTGTTTTACATCCACTTTTCCGTGATAAAAGAGAAATTTATAAAAGTAATCAAACGCTTTAATCCCAAAAGTAATACTACAGAGAAAGACTTGCGTATTTTTATGATATGCTTTATTATTTCGTTTAGCTTTTGGTTACTTAATGCACTATCAAAAACCTACTCCACGAACGTAACCTACCCTGTACAATATAAAGATCTTCCTAAAGACAGAGTAATTATCTCGGAATTACCCGCCAAGATCCAATTAAGAGTAAATGGGTTTGGATTTGCACTTCTAAGACTAAAGATGCAACTCAACCCTACACCAATTATATTCAACGTATCGAAATTTACCAACAAAAATATTGTTGCATCAAGCGATACGACCTTTGCTATCTCATCCATTCAACTGAAAAAACAATTATCAAATATAATAAGCTCAGAAGTTAATATTGAAGATATTGAACCAGGGTCTATATACATCAAATTTGAAAATATTATACAAAAAAAGGTAGAAGTAAATCCAAAAATAACAATCAGCCCTAAACAACAATACCTTCTTGTTGATGGGATAAAAACAGAACCCAAATGGGTTACGATCTCCGGTCCACAAAGCATCATAAACAAGATTCAATCGGTTAATACAGAAGTCCAGAAATACACGGAAGTTTCAAAACCGATAAAACGTCTTGTTTCCATAGAGAATACAGAAGAAGTTGAAATAACACCTCATCATGTTAAAATAGAAGCAAACATTGAGCAATTTACAGAAGGTCGTATTTCAAAAACAATTGAGACTTTTAATCTCCCAGACTCAATATCTATATTCACATTCCCAAAATCAATCATTATTACTTATACTGTTCCCATCAGCCAGTTTAAGTATATAAATGAAACATCATTCGAAACTTATATCGATTGGGATAGTTTATCTGTAGATAAGAAAGCGACTCTTAATGTGAAACAGACAAATCCTTACATTCATAACTATCACTACCAAACAAAAGAGGTAGATTATATTATTGAAAAAAACACAAAATGATTACACTAGGTATTACGGGAGGGATCGGATGTGGCAAAACTACAATATGTAAAATTCTTTCGTTACTTGACATCCCGCTTTTCATCTCCGATATTGAAGCAAAAAAACTCATGGTTGAAAACCATCAAATTAAGACGAAATTAACTACGATTTTAGGAGACAAAAGTTACTTTCCTACTGGGCAATTAAATAAACCATATATTTCAAATCTTATTTTCAACAACCCAAAGACCCTAGAACTTGTCAACAAAGTCGTTCATCAAGCGACTAAAGATGCTTTTATTAAATGGAAACAGCAACAAACATCTTCAATCGTAGCATACGAATCAGCTCTTCTTTTTGAATCAAATTCAAATGAAATAGTAGACAAAGTTATTTACATTAAAGCTCCATTAGAGATCCGTATCAAACGTGTAATGCTTAGAGACCACATATCTAGGGAGAAAGTTATGGATCGCATTAAGAATCAATTGGATGACAAAATAAAAGAGAATAAAGCAGATTACATTATATACAACCATAACAGATTAGTTATTCCACAAATAATAAACCTTATCAATCAAATATGAGTATATTTAAGTCATTACTAGCAGGAGGATTAGGATGGGCCTTAGGTGGTCCTATAGGAGCGATTATAGGCCTAGCAGCCTCCTCATATCTTTCATCTTTAACTGAAAATAAAGACGAAAACATAAACACTGATAGACCAAACAATTATGAAGTAAGCTTGTTGGTACTGATTGCTGCTGTTATGAAAGCAGATAATCGCATCTTACGTTCGGAACTAGATTATGTCAAAACATTTTTAAATCAATCATTTGGTCCTGCAAAAGCAAAGGAATTATTAGTTCTTTTGAAAGACATACTAGACAAAGACATACCTGTTAATGATGTTTGTCATCAAATTAATCTCTATGTAAACAGAGAAGGGCGTATTCAAATGATTCATTTTTTATTTGGCTTAGCTTTATCTGATGGAGAAATATCTCCTGAAGAGGAAAGACTCATTTCTCAGATAGCATATGAATTTGATCTAAATACACAAGAATTTCAGTCTATTAAGTCGATGTTCATCCAAGATGCACAATGGGCATATAAAGTACTTGAAGTTTCAGAGAGTGTTTCGGATAAAGAAGTTCATAAAGCATTTAAAAAGATGGCGATCAAATACCATCCAGATAAGGTTGCTGATCAAGGTGATGACATTGTAAAAGCTGCAAATGAAAAATTTCAGAAACTCAACGAAGCATATCAAGCAATAAAAAAAGAACGAAATTTGTAAAGTAGCAACGAATTATCTTATAAGGATACCACTCATTGATCCATTCCACATCATGATTTTTTTCGTTCTAAATTAAGTGTAACAGATTATTTAGGATGAAACACCCAAAACATTAGTAGCCTTCAAGTTCTTTCTTGTTGGCTACTTATTTTACATCCATCATTATTTTGCTTCACGTTATATTAGGATACCTTTTTCTATATCAGAAATAATTTGAATATTGAAAGTCTTAGAATAATCTTTCTATGTATGCTTAATCCAGGATCAGGCAATATATTAAGGGGACTATGCATATATCTTAGTTAGGCGATACAGGAAAAATGGTATATCCGTAACGCCTCTTTGTGTGGCTCTAAAAGCCTTTGTTTTGGCATTAAATGCTTCTGCAGAAGCATTTGCACTTCTATTTTCAAAAAAGTTTAATATATCTGAGTAGTGACTAAAAATAATGTTTGATATTCTATTAAAAGTATCAAAACATGCTACATCATTAAACCATCTTGCTCGTTTCGTGTAGGCAACTTTCTTTTCTTCTGTATGAGAAAAGATCATTCTCAATTTATGGGTTAAGTTATTTGACTTTTCCAGATTAGGATATAATTCAAACAGGATGGAAGCTCTTTACGTCTGCTTCTCTTTCCATTTATCCCTTGATTTAAATAAAAGGGGCTATTTCCGAGATTTGGTGGGTAACCATTTAGCGTTGTAACCAAATCATCAATGCAACGCTATATTCTCCAATTAAATTACGATAAACAGACCATCGTTTAGTGTAGGTTTAAGCTTTTTGAACCCGCAGCTATAATATTCTCATCAAAAATATCACGAACATATATCGTTATGGTTTGTTAACTCTTTTGCATCACCAAACTTATATCATGACAATAGAATATTGATCTATTAAACATTTTTGATGAAGCAACTATCAATGAAGTATCCTTGAAGTATCAATAAACTACGAAGGAAACCCTATCTAAGATGTTGGTTATTTTCTAAAGTAGAAGCACTTTTTCTATCCAAGTTATCATAAGAACCATGAACCACCTTAATGAGGTAATTCATGACCTTTATGTACCTTCTTAGGAACACGCAGCTCGAGCTTGGAAACAGAATCGATTGCAATCACACTACTGTATTCTTAATGCCACATATCACCTTCACCAAATCTAGTAACATAGAAGAGTTTAGATCCCTATTAAAGCAGTGCAATTATTGGACAACACATTCAAGATTGAAGAAGATAACGAAGCATTGAAATAGTATCCTAAAGGATACGACCTACTAGATTAAGACATTTTAGATAAATAGAGTTCTTTACGATTTTTCCCCATTGCTCCAACCATATCTAAGGTAACTCCCTTTACATAGTCTCTTGTGTTTGAGGGGATCTGTTTGATAACCTTTATAATATCTTCAGCGTTGGTTCCTTCAATTATGGCTACAATACTTCCTTTTTTGTTGGTAAGGATTGTATATAACTCACCATTGCAAAGGCTTGTTTCATCAAGACTCAAATACTCTCCACAATTGGCTGGAAATAGAAGCCATTTATCTGCCTGGTCTTTTTGATCCCAATCATGATAATCACTTAAATGTTTGTTGTACTGTTCACCTAGATATGTTCCATCAATATAATAGAACTTTTCAAGACTATTGCTACTGATCGGGTATGAGTCCAAGTAATCCTAAAAAAAAGAAGCAAACTCTTTAGTCATTCGTGTTCCCTCTACTAAATTATCCCAATTTCTTGTGATGACTTTACCAGATGTCTCCTTAGTCCATTTTCGACGTCTAATATGCAAATATACAGTCTTGTTTCTTAATGGAAAATCTTCAATGGTTATCTCTGGTAGAAATCCTTTAGAGGTTAGTTTTTCATCAATGTATTCCTCAGAAATAATATTCTTTTCATCTAGATAAATGTCAACTTGTGACGAATGATCAACAATATTGACCATATCAAATACTTAAATATTTCCTTAGGAAGAATTAACTCTGCAAGTAGTGATATTACTTTTTGTAGACGCTATTTAAGGCCGAGACATCACTCAAAAAAGAGGAGATACTACACCTATAGCATCTCCTCTTTTATTAACATTTTTGGGAAATAGCATCTATTCCACAATAGAAGTCACCTCTCCTTTTCGATGTACTCTTACACGACTCTTTTCACTACGAGGGTTTTTCTCTAAATAAGATTCCATGAAATTTGCAACATTATCAATTTTTTCACGAAATTCCTCCATATCTTCTTGATATAAATAAACCTTATATTTATCATAGTAAAACTTACCATCTTGATCTACTTTCTTCTTACTCTCTGTTAGTACAACATAAGGGTCATCATAGCGTGTCTTTTTCACATCTAGAAAATATGTACGATTACCTGCCTTTACAACCTGAGAGTAGAGATCTTCGTGTCTAACACTGTCTCTATCTGCTTCCATTTTTGAGTCTATTTTTCGTTCATCCTTCATAATTCCTCCATTTAAGAAATAGATTAGTATTTCAAATATAAAAATATTTTTTCTATTTAACTTTTATTGACAGTAAATATTATAAAGATTTTTGTCACTTAATTTATTTATAGAGAACTGGAATAAGAACAATAACACCTAACTCACCTGATGAACAACACAATTCGGATTAACATCAACATTAATTCATCACACATTTATTTACACTCACAATTATATTACATCACAACAAACAATACTAAAGTAACATTTAAGGGATAAAAAAGGCCATCTAAAGTTAGACAGCCGTATTTAAACTAAAGAGTTGTCACTAATTAATAGGCAGCCCAGATATCATCTCCATAAAGAAGATACTTCTCAACAGTTGTCAGTCCCATATCCGCTCTATAATCATTAATTTTATCACGATTTTCCACACGATATAATCCTTTATGAACTCCATCGATATCTACTAGTTGGGTACCATATTTTTGAGGTTGGTCGTTATAGACACACAGACGATCATAAATATAAGCATAAAGGTACCATGAAGTCTCATTATGAATACAAGACTCCTTGATATAAGGTAAATACTTTTCAATTTGTTCCTTTGATCCTTGATAAACAATCATTGCTGCTGTTAAAGTAGCATTCTTTCCTAACTGACTGTTTTTAGGCCAGCCATTTTCAGTAACATAATGCTCTAAGAACACATACTGTTCCCTCTGTAATCGATCTTTAATTCGATCAAAGAATCTCGAAATTGAGGATTCGCCAAGACCAGAAAGTTTTGCCACATTACTGTTGTAACTTAGAACCTCCCACTCAGCACGCATTCGCCATAACTTTCTAGATGTATCTAAATCCTTATATTTACCATGATTATTTTCAGATTTCAGAATCACGTTATTAGCAAAAGCATTCCAGGTATCACCTTCCCAGAAATAATAAAAAGCTGGGTCTCTAAGCACTTTTACGGAGTTATTTGAAGCATACGCAATACTTAAATAACGAAAAGTAGAATCCTTTTTACCATCTAATGCATATGCCCTTGCCACTAAATAAGCTCTTAACTCTTTAGCAGATCTAGAAATTTGAGCATTATAATCTTTCTTATAACCTTCAATAGCTTTTTTAGTATTTCCGATCTCTAAATAACGATCGGATATTGATTTGGTTTGAGCAAAGCTAACATTCATACCAATTAATTGCATAATCGTCAAGAATAGTAAAATTCTCGGACTTCTCATCTTTTTTGTTTTTGTCATTTTATTTGCAATATTATTTCTTTACGATTTAATGGCACTAATTCCTTTTTAATTAGTACCAAAACAGATGGGAAAATTACACTCCCATATTACTTTTAAAATCATATAAGAGGATAGCATACTAACTGTTTTAAGTTATGGTATTTAATATCACAACTTTACATTAAACCATAAAAAACCTCATCCACTAAAAAATAGAGGATGAGGCAAAACACAAATAGACTGAGCAAAATCTATTTTGAAGAATATTCTGCGATTACGCCTCCTGTAATAGTTACAAGATCAACGTAAGATAGTTGCAATTTATATAAAGCATTTAAGTGAGCTGTCTGAGCATTTAAGTACATCACCTGAACATCTCTAAAATTGAATGAATTGATCGCGCCAGAGCGAAATTTTTGCTTTGAGATATCAAGATTCAATTTTGATGCTTTAACCTGCTCCGATGCAAGTTTTAGTAACTCCTTATTCACCTCATACAGATCATAGTATTGACTTAGCTGATTAGATAAAGAGATCTTCATATCATCAATTTTTAGATCGGAAATATCTTTATTAATGTTTGCAATTTGAATGGCTCTTTTACGATTTCCACCATTAAAAAGATTATAGCTTAATTTCAATGAAACAGAAGGAGAAGTACTCCATCCTTGTGATCCAGTAGGAATTGGCGGATCCACCTTGCTATATGCTTCTGTCACTGCAGCATTAAACGAAATTTTTGGGAACATGTTTGCTTTGGCCAGGCCTTGCTCATCAACCATTAACTTTTGATTAATATATTGATTTTTCAAGTTATTGTTATCACGATACATCTTGTCTACGAGATCAGACATTACAAAGTCTTTATCTTTTGCTTTTAAGTCTCCAACAATTTGCCATGACACCTTACTTGCATCTGATCCCATCACGTAGTAGAGATTTCTACGAGCATTTTTAGCATTGACTTTTTGTGAAAGATAGTTTCCTTGATCTTCTAACCATGCATTTTGTGCTTGAAGTAGATCATACTTAGTTGATGAACCTATTTCTGTGAGCCTTTGAGATTGATCATATCGATCTTTTGACAGTTTCATCATATCTTGTTGAACATCTGTCTTCTCTTGTTCAATAAGAGCCAGATACCATGCTGAAATAATTTTCCTAATTGCATCTTCAACAACAACTGCAGCTTGACCTCCGGATAAATTATCAAGATCTTGCAATTTTTGTTTTGTTATATTTACCCGAAAACCATCAAACAAAACCCATTCAAGATTAACAGAACTACTCGCATTGTAGTTTGTCATGTCATCGCTAGAAGACCTGTATGTCGGGGATGCAGAACCTGAAGCATTAAAAGAGATGGTAGGAAATCGTCCTGCATTTCCCCAATGGTTATTGATCCCTGCGATATCTCTATTCTTATTTGCTATCTGAATATCGAAATTATTTTTTAGTCCTATTTCAATTGCCTGTTCTAAAGAAAGAGCATCTTGTGCTTTCCCCACAAATGAGGAAAGCAACAATAGATAGATACCTGAAAAACAATATATTATTTTCTTTAACATGATCCTTTTTAATTATAATTCAAAATCATTTTCATTACGATCATCTTCGATCTCTTTAGCCATAGAAACCTCCAATGCTTCTGACACTTTTTGATCTCTAACAGCTGTTTCTACACTTTCAGGAGTAGCATCAGTATCACCTTTCAGATGTGCGTACACAAGTCTAAATTTATTTGCAACAGTAACGTATACAGGAAGAACGGTTAAAATAAAGAATGTTCCAATCAAAATACCATAAGCTAAAGAGATAGCCATTGGCTTAATAAACACCGTATCACTACTCGTTTCACGAATAAGAGGAAATAGACCAGCAGTTGTTGTAATGGTAGTCAACATAATTGGTCTGAATCGAGATTTTGCAGCTTCAATGATAGACGGCGTCATATGAAAACCTCGTTTTAAATTTTGATTATATCGATCTAAAAGAACAACCGCATCATTTATGATAGTACCAGATAAAGCAACCATTCCCCATAAGCTCATTGATGAAAATGCGATCCCTTCAATAAAGTGGCCCCATAAAGCTGCAATAATTCCAAATGGAATCATGGCAACAATCATCATTCCTTGAGTGAATGATCTAAAAAATATAATTAGAATTATCAGGATTAAGAAGAAAGCGACACCAAAGGAAATAACGATGTTACTAGCCTCATCTGTCGTATCCTTAACCTGACCTTGGTGCATGTATGTAACGCCTTGATGTGCTGCCATTATTTTTGGAAGAACTTCATTCTCAATTTTCTCTAAAACAGGTGGCACTGATTCACTCTCATCAACCATATAAGCATCTACACGTATTTCAACCTTTCCATTAAAGTGATTTATTGATGTCAATCCTCGTTGTATACTTAAATCAGCTAACTCAACCAAAGGATACATTCCTTTAGAAGTATTAATCATCATCTTTTCTAGTTGACCGACAGTTCTTCTGTTTTCTATAGGGTAACGAACATAAAACCATATTTCGTCACGACCTTTTTGAATCCGTTGTGATAGCCCTCCATAGAATGATTTACGAACTTGATTCATCAGAGAAACTTCATTAAGACCTAAAGCATAAGCCGCAGGTTTTAATTTTACAATGACCTCCTGTGTACCAATCTGGTTATTATCCATAATATTGTACAAAGAAGAGAACTTTGCCAGCTCACTCTTGAAGTCTTCAGTAGCATTTTCTAATTCGTCTTTATCACTCCCCATCAAACTTATTGAGACAGGGGCTCCAAAGCGATTACTTGCACCAACCGTAAATTTATATGCATCCTTAATCTTTCCTACCTTTTTTGAGATAGCTAGCTTAATCATATGTGAACTCATCTTCGAATCGTCTAGTTTTCGAAGGAAAACTCGCATGTTACCCGTATTTGAACCAGACTCTGTTCCGTTAAAAGCCCAACCCGTATTTAATGCAATACTCTCTATAGGTAACTCTTCCTTATAATCATTAGCCAGCTCTTGATTAACCTCTTCGACCTTCGTTGAGATCATTCTTAAACGTTCAAGAGTAACTCCCTCATTAACCCCAGGTTTTAAACATAAATCAATAACAAAGTTATCTTCAGAGACTGCAGGAAAAATAGTTGTTGCAATTCGACCACTTGTCAATAGCCCTACGGTAATAATTATAATGGCAGTAAAAACACTAATCGATATAGCCTTATATTTTAATAGTAGTTGTAATAAAGGCAAATATAATCGATCTCTAAGACCAAAAATTAGTTTATCAAAAAAGTTTCGAACTTTTCCATACCAACTATCCTTTTTTAATGGCTTTAAGACTGTTTCTGAAGCAAGGTGTCCTGGCAAAACAAACATTCCTTCAAATAAAGAGAAAATTAAACACAAGACAACAATAGCAGCCATCTCATACATCATCTCTAAACTACCTTGAATGAAGAATAGTGGACAAAATGCAATAATAGTAGTACTTACAGATGTTAATACCGCTGGAATTACCTCTAAAGTACCATCAATAGCAGCTCTTCGAGGACTTTTACCCATCTCAAAGTGAGTAAATATATTCTCTCCTATCACAATACCATCATCTACAAGAATCCCGACAATTAAGATCATACCAAACACCGAAATAAAGTTAATGGTAACACCTAACATATTTGCTACGATAAACATTCCCAAAAAGGACGAAGGGATTCCCCATGCAACCCATAAGGATAAACGAAAACTAAGGAACACACTCAAAGCAATGACTACAAGGATCATTCCCATTAATCCATTACTATATAAAATTCCTAATTGAGCATCAAGAGAGTCTCGAAAGTCACGAACAATCTTAATATTCATATCTTTGTTCGCCTCATTATATTCGTCACAATAGTTTAAAATATAGTCAGATATTTTTTGTAAATCTTCTGTTCTTAATTTCTCGATTACAAAAAAAGCTGAACGATCTCCATCAACAAATGATTTACGTGGAATATCTTCAAATTGATAATGAACTTCTGCAACATCTTTAATTCTAACTAGGTCGCCATTAATATTGGACCTAACTACAATATTCTCTATATCATCGATACGTGTCGATCGTTCACGAGCATTAATTTTTATCTCTTCACGATGGTTCTTTATCAGTCCAGCATACATATCAACATTATTGTTTGAAATAGCATTCTGAACATCTTGAAAGGTCATTTGATACCTACGCAACATTGATTCATCCACTTCTACAGACATCTCCATTCTAGATGGATAACCATAAATAGTAATCTGTGATACTAAACCAGAAGCACGTAAATCATCTTCTACTTTTTGTGCTCGCTCTTTGAGCTTCATCAAATCATTTTCCTTTGAGCTCAACTTCATAAACAAAGCAATAGTCTTCGTCTTCTGTTTCGCCACTACAGGCTTCTCGGCATTCGCTGGAAAATTACTAATCCCGTCAACCGTATTCTTTACATCCGTAAGAACTTCATCTACATTATAATCATTCTCAACAATAACTGTAACTACGGCACTATTCTCTCTTGAAACAGATGAAAATTCTTTCATTCCTACTGTTCCTCGCAGAGCATCTTCAATAACTGAAGTAACTCCTTCATCCATCTCCTTTGGAGTTGCACCTTGATAAGTCACGGATACAGTGATCGTATGAGATTCAATCAGTGGGAAAGATGCTTTCTTCATTAAGGACATCGATATTCCGCCCAACAAGAGCAAGGACATAATGATGACCTTTCCATAAAATGGATATTTTACAAAAAGTGATAATATTTTTTTCATATTATGAATTCAATCTTTTGTCTTATTGGATTAGTGGGTTGACTTTCATTCCATCGTAAGCTTTGATCAAAGATTCGATTATTACAATGTCGTTATTGGCAAGACCATTAACGTACATATAGTCTTCGTTCTTATAAACGACATTTACCGTTTTTTTCTGAATCTTATCTCCTTTAACGATATACATGTGATTTCCTTTAAATACAGACTCCCTCGGAACTGCCATCACATCTTGAAGTAAATTGTTACCAAACTTCACGTCAACATATTCCCCAGAGAATAAATTATGTCCTTGGTACGATAAATAAATATTTTGACTCTGTGTATTACTATCCACAAATGATGCTTTACGAAGCACGCTTGCTTGAAAACTGTGACCATTATCCTCAAAAATTGTCACATTATCTTTCACATGAACTTTCGCAGCATCTTTTGTCAACACTGGTACAATAATCTCATAATTATCAGTTCTAATGATATTTGCCACTGCTGACCCTGGGGATGTTATACTGCCGACCTCTTTATTTACAGTGACATATGCACCATTAAATGGAGCTCGAACAATATATTTAGTAAGAGTAATTTCCATCTTTCTAATATCATAGTAATCCCCTAATATATTCTTAGAAGCCATGTAAACTTTTTCTTTCAAAGAGTTCGTTTTTGGCAAACTAGGCAAGGATTTATCAACTTCAATTTGCTCAAAAAATTCATTCCACTTTTGAAACTCATCAGGAAAATCAATATAAATATCAGCTAAAACGACTGAAAGTGATTTTAAGAATCGACTTTTAGAAGCCCTTATAGAGGCCCTATAATCATCATTAAACACTTTAAAAAGGATTGTTCCTTTGCGAAAACTATTCCCTTCTTTTAATGGTGCATTTCCAGCAATCAAACGACCTTGAACTTCTGCACCAAGTTGCACTACAGCATTCGAGTTTACACGACCTGAATATAAAAAAGGAACCTCTTGATCTTCAAAAATAGCTCTCTTACATTTCACACCGTAAATCGTTTCGGACTTTGTCTTCTTTTTTGGGCTCTCTTTTGTAGAATTGAGCAGCATAAATAATCCCATACCACCTAGGACTATACCCAAAGCAATTAATACACCAACAACTTTTCTCTTCATAACAATTAATACACAATTAATATAATTACATCATCAACAATCATACTTTAACGATCTACTTAGATTATAACTTATCTAAGAAATCATGTCAAATATTCGATTTCTTTTATCAAGTCCAAAAAGAATTCAATAAATGATCTACTTTCTTCAAAAAGCGGCTTTTTTTCCCACGAATTGGGTTATACTCCTACTTTTTGCCCTTCATTGAACAAAACCTGCCACTGATTGAAAACAGAGATGATAAAATGGATTAGAGATCCAAATAAACTATATTTGCGAAATCGAAGAAAATTTTAAAATATTAAATTATATCTATCATTATGTTTCCAATCGTAGACATATTCAAGAAAAACAGATGGCATTTCATTACTTGGGGCATCATATTATTTCTGAACTTATTAATTGGCAGTAATTTTGGTTGGGAATACATTCTTAAAAATGGATTAGTCAATACTATTGGTATCATGACTATTGTATATACAAACATCTATGTATTACTGCCTCGTTTTCTTAAACCAGGAGGTGTTTTTTCCATCTTATATTCTCTCCTTACCATATTCATGGTTATCGTATTTGTAATTCTATTTTGTCATATTTATGAAATCTACCTATATCCATTAATTAAAGATGAATTTTTTCATGGTGCTGAATTTAGACCAATGTTTCCAGTGTTTAAATACATGGCAATCTTTTTAATTTCACTATTCCTAAGCACTTCTATATTTATTTCATTTAAAGGTAAAGAAGCAAAAATAAAGTGGGAAAAAGTTTTATTAGAAAAAAAAGACATTGAGCTCAAATACCTTAGAGGACAAATTAATCCACACTTTCTTTTCAATACATTGAACAACGTTTACAGCCAAGTATACATGAAAGAAGAGGGTGCAGCGGACAATATTCTTAAGCTCTCTGACATGTTACGTTATATCATCGATGATTGTGCTGAAAATACGGTCCCACTACAAAAAGAGATCGATTATTTACACAATTTTATTGATTTTCAAAATTTAAAATCGGAAACACCTTTAAATATTTCTTTTAAAATTAATGCCGAGAATCCAAATATTGAACTGTCACCTCTTTTATTCATTCCTATTGTAGAGAACTGTTTTAAGCATGGAAAAATTAGTTCTGATCCTGATAGTTTTGTGACGATTGATCTTCATCAAGTTGGTGATAAAATAGAATTTAAAACGGTAAATAGTATCACATCAAATAACCATGAAAATTCGGGACGTGAAGGTATTGGAATAAATAACCTACGCAAAAGACTTGAACTAGTTTACACCAAGAACCATATCTTAAACTTTAAAAAGGAAGACAATAAATTTATTGTTGAAATGATAATCTATTTAAAATCCTAGAAAACTATGAAAAGCTGTATTATTATTGATGACGAACATCTTGCAAGAAGACTTATACAAGGATATGTTTCAAAAACCCCCAATCTAGAAGTAAAAGAGACTTTTGATAATGCAATTGATGCCATCACATACCTACAAAGCAACACTGTTGATCTTATATTTCTTGATATTCACATGCCTAATATTACTGGACTTGAATTTATCAAGACCATACAAGTTGATGCTTTGATTATCATCACTTCAGCCTTCTCTGAATATGCCATAGATGGATTTGATCATGATGTATTTGATTATTTATTAAAGCCAATCGCATTTCCTAGATTCCTAAAAGCAACTACCAAAGCTTTAGAATTTATTGAAGCCAATCCTGAAGGAAAACCGATTGAAGAGAATATTATTCAGAAGACACAAAAAGATTACCTTACAATAAAAGCAGACCATAGATTGTACAAGATAAATTTTAACGATATAATTTTTATTGAAGGTCAACGTGAATATGTTACTTTTCACACAAAAAAAAGGAAAGTAACAGCATACTACTCTTTAAAATCTCTCATTGAGACACTCCCAGCAGATCAGTTTATTAGAATCCACAAATCTTATATTGTATCCATCCCCTCTATTGAAACTCTTGAGGGGAACATGCTTGAAGTAGGTGGTCAGAAACTTCCCATTGGAAAAAGTTATAAATCATCAGTAATGGATATCTTCCAATAAATTAAACTTTTTATCCGTGCTTATTGTTTTTATAAAAAACAATAAGCGTATGAAAGTTTTAGTTATTGGAGCACACGGACTTATTGGACGTGAAGTAGTAGCATTATTGTCCAAGACTCCTAAATACGAAGTTATCGAAGTAGGACACTCTAAAGGACATTTAAAAGTAGATATAACAAGCCCGAATAGTATCGCGGGTCTTTTTGAGCACATCGGAAATGTAGATGCAATTATCTCGACAGCAGGAAGAGCTCACTTAGGAACCTTCGAACTACTTAGTGAAGAAGATTTTTGGTTATCAATTCACAACAAACTTATGGGACAAGTCAATCTAATAAGATATGGCTATCAATTCCTAAATCCAGAAGGAATGATCATATTGTCTAGTGGAGTACTTGCCAAAGAACCAATGTATGGCACTAGCTCTGTTTCAATGGCCAATGCTGCAATCAATGGTTTTGTAAAAGCAGTCGCATTAGAAACAATAAAAGGGCATAAAGTTAATGTCGTTTCCCCTCCATTTGTCAAAGAAACTATGGAAATTCTTAACATGGATAGTAGTAAAGGAACACCTGCTAAAGATGTGGCTTTGATCTATAAAAAATGTTTAGAAGACAATCACACAGGTAAAGTATATGATGTAAGAAAATATATATAAACAATATGAAAGAGCTGCATCAGAAAGGTGCAGCTCTTTTATTATTTCTAGACTAATGATCTCTCACAAATATAGGCCTATCAAGTGTAGACATCTCCTTGTTGTAATAATATCCAGCTGCATTAAAACAAGTTAGCCCCTCTTCATCACAAATATTGTTCTCCACGATATATCTTGCCATCAAACCCCTAGCTTTTTTTGCCCAAAATGCAACTACTTTATATTTATCTCCTTTAAGATCTTTAAATTCAGGGGTTATAACCTTCGCATCAACCTTCTTAAAATCTATTGACTTTGCATATTCAGCACTTGCTAAATTAATCAAAATACCATCCTTATCGCTAGAAAGCTCCTGATTTAGAATATTTGTATTCTTCAGCTTCCAATAAGCATATAGGTTCTTATACTGATCAAAAGAAAATTTAGTCCCCATCTCTAATCTATAAGCATGAATAAGATCAGACGGATGAAGATATCCGTATAGCCCTGAAAGAATACGAATGGTGTCTACAGCTCTACAAACAGCATCATTCGACAGAGAAGAGACATCTAAATTCGTATAAACCTCTCCTCTAAATGCCCATAGAGCACAATGAAGTTTGTTTCGATCATCTCCTTCATCCCAAGTTTGAAATCGCTCATAATTGAGTGTCGCTAAATCCGTACTTATTGACATTAACAATTTCAATTTTTCTATAGACAACCCTTGTAGTTTATGAACAATTGCATTTGCATCTTTTTCAAAAACAGGACATTGCTGCTTTACAAAAGATGGAACTGATTGATCAAAATCAATCTTCTTCGCAGGAGATAGTAATACTTTCATAAATGCATGTTTTTTAATCTTTTCGCTGTACCATCACACGATAGTCACTATCTAACAACAAGTAACCATCAAACTTATTCTGATTGACATCAACAAATCCCTTAATCAAAGGACTCTTCCCCTTCTTTATCAAGGTACTAAACTGTGTATCGGTCAACTTTTTTCCACTTATTTCAAAAGGAACGATAAAACGACATCCTTCATTATATCCTTCACACCCATATGCACTCTTGCCTTTAATCATTTTACGGGTTTTACACTTAGGACATACCCAAACATCTTCCTCTTTCCTTTCGATAACAACCTTATTTTGATTGTTTAATACTAAATAGCCCGAATATTTACTACCACTTTCACCTTTAAAAGAGGAGATTAAACCACTTCTCTTTTTCAAAATAAAAGTCTCCATCTGTTTCTGGGTAATCTTAGCACTATCCATAACAAAAGGTAAAATAAAATGACATCCATCTTTATGACAAGAGCATCCCCATGCGCTTTTCCCCTTTAGGATATCTCCTTTCTTACATATTGGACATAAATATTTAGATGGACTTACACTCTTTTTTTCCTTTTTAGACTCAGACTTCAACTCTTTCTCATCGACAATATGAATAACCTTTGATTCACCAAACTTCACTGCTTGGATTGTATCCCAAACCATTTTTCTCATTTCCATCAAAAAAATAGAAGGATCATAATTTCCCAACTCAATATCCCGAAGTTTCTTCTCCCAAGCTCCTGTCAATTCGGCGGATTTTAACAATTGGTTCTCAATCGTATTAATCAGATCAACACCAGTTTGACTTGCCATGACTCTTTTTTTATCTCGATAAATATATTTTCTACGAAATAACGTCTCAATAATATTAGCTCTTGTAGAAGGACGACCAATTCCATTCTCTTTCATTAAATCCCTTAACTCCTCGTCATCAACACTCTTTCCTGCTGTCTCCATCGCTCTTAACAGGGAGGCTTCGGTGAAATATTTTGGCGGCTGTGTCTCCTTTTCTAATAAATCAGGGACATGTGATCCTTTTTCCCCTTTCTCAAAGACAGGCAAAGCTTTATCATCTTTACTCGTCCCCTTTGGAAAAAGAACTCGCCATCCAGGTTTCAATATCTGCTTACCAGTAGTTTTAAACTCCACCTTATTCACAACACCTTCGACAGTAGTATTCGAAATCTCACAATCAGGATAAAAAACTGATATAAATCGTAATGAAACCATATGATATACTAGCTTTTCCTCCTTTGTTAGTGCTGATGGATATACTCCAGTTGGAATAATTGCATGGTGATCTGTAATCTTTTTATCATCAAAGACCTTCTTTGACTTACGATAAGGTTTACCTACCAATGGTGCAATCTGTGAAGCATACACTTTCTCCATATTACCCATTATCGAAGGTATCTTCTTATATATATCATTAGATAAAAAAGTAGTATCAACACGTGGATAGGTTGTAAGCTTTTTCTCATAAAGAGACTGAATGTACCTTAAAGTTTCTTCTGCAGTAAATCCATATTTCTTGTTACACTCCACCTGTAACAAAGTTAGATCAAACAACTTTGGAGGATGCTCCTTCCCTTTCTTTGTTTCAATATTAGTTACTTCAAAAGGAAAACCCTTTATCTCATCTAACTTTTGTATTGCATCTTCTTTTTTTTCAAAACGTCCACTCTTAACATTAAATACCGCATCTCTATAAGTAGTCTTCAACTCCCAAAACGGACTAGGTTCAAATTCCGTGATCTCCTTATGTCTAGAGACAACCAAAGCAAGTGTTGGTGTCTGAACACGACCAATAGACAAAACACCTTGACCTTGCCCAAACTTTAATGTATAAGCACGTGTGGCATTCATTCCTAAAAGCCAATCACCAACAGCCCTTGCCATTCCTGCCTTGTACAATGGATCAAAATCATTACCATCTTTAAGATTTGAAAAACCTTCTCTTATGGCCTCTTCTGTCAATGAGGAAATCCACAATCTTTTTAAAGGTGCTTTAGACTTTGCTTTATGCAGCACCCAACGTTGAATCAACTCCCCCTCCTGTCCTGCATCACCACAATTAATAACCTCTTCAGCATTTTTAACCAACGACTCAATCACATTAAACTGTTTCTGAACCCCGGAGTTATCAATCACTTTAATACCAAACTTTAAAGGCATCATTGGCAGAGTTGCTAAGTGCCACCGTTTCCAAGTAATATCATAATCATGCGGTTCTTTTAGAGTACACAAATGACCAAAAGTCCACGTTACTTGATAACCATTTCCTTCAAAATAACCATCACGTCTCGAATTCGCACCCAAAATAATAGCAATTTCTTTTGCTACACTAGGTTTCTCGGCAATACAAATCTTCACTATATTAGTCTGTTTTATATTCTAAAGTTCTTCAAAATCTACATCATCAATATTCCGATTAGCTCTTTTCTTGTAGGTACGATTAACTTGAAAGTACAACAACAATTCATTAATGCCATACACCATTAATACCAATCCTACAATAAAAACAACCCCACGCATTAAAGCCGTTGGAATAAGCAGCAAATATAAGCCAATTCCAAAAACTAATATAGCTGTCACAAGATAAATCTTTGATGGAGCCATATACTTGGCTGTCTGAAAATAACTAACCATTTGTCGTATTCCCATAAGCAAAAATCCAATTCCAACAATGATAGAAAAAAGCTCTGTAAGCTGAACAGGAAATAATACTAATAATAAACCTATAAGCATACTGATAAAAGATTCTGTATGTAGGAAACTACGAAATGGCGTACTCATCTTTTTAGAGGTAATAACTAAACCAGACAACCCTATAAGTAGAAAGATTGCCCCCAAACAAATCAATATCAATTTGGCTGTTATTCCTGGAACGAACAACATAACACCTCCAAAAACAAGGCCCAATATTCCTCTCAACAAGTTTCGACGATGTTGTACTAAGTGAAAATGTTTCATAGTATATAAACTTTTCAAATTCAACGATTAAGTAATCTAAAAATAGGTAAAATAGAGCACAATAACGGTCACAATAAGATATAAAAATGTTAATGGAAAACCGATTTTTGTAAAATCCTTAAATGAATATCCTCCAGGCCCATAAACCATTAGGTTCGTTTGATATCCAATTGGAGTCATAAAATTAGCTGCGGATGCAAATGCTACCAATAATACTAATGGTTCAGGTGGTATATGTAAATTCTTTGATATGGTTAAAACAATCGGAAAGACAAGTGCCACAGCAGCCTTATTTGTAATTAAATTAGCCATTAATGATGTCACCAAATATATTCCAAAAAGCAAGCCTAGAACTCCTAAGGGCATAAACAAAGTAATGATAGATTGAGCAATCATGGTTGCAACTCCTGTTTTGGTCATCGCAACTCCTAATGCTAATGCTAAAGATATAATCATTGCTAGATTTAAATCAAGGCTCTTGTAAATATCCTTTGGCGAACATATCCCCATTATATTCATACCAACAAGTAAGAACAATAATGAGGTAAAGAGTGGTACAATACGAAATACAGACAACAGTATCGATGCGATTAATCCTACAAACATTATCACACTCTTAAAAGATGAAATTTTACGGTTCTCAATTACTTGAGTTATCAAGAAAAAATCTTGAGTATTTCTTGATAAACGAACAAAATTCTGTCCAGCATAAAGAAGCAAAGCATCTCCAGCTTTTAACTTCTCATAAGTGATTTGCCCTGTAATCCTCTCTCCATTACGATGAACAGCAATAACTGCCGCATCAAATTTCATTCTAAAGTTTGCCTCTAAAACGGTCTTTCCAATTAATGTAGAGTTATGAGAAATTACAATCTCTATAACTTGCGTATATTTCCTTGCCAACAATCCTTCGGCACCTGGAAAAGTTAAACCAGAATCGGATTGTGTTATCAAACTTGCAATCGTCTCTGTATCTCCAGCAAAAGTCAATTGATCATCTGTCATTATCTGAGTCTGAGGTGATATCGCTGACAAATGTTTATCACCACGAACAATCTCTACCATATACAGACCTCGCAAGTTTTGTAATCGATCATCCTCTAAACGCTTTCCAACCAATGGTGATCCCTCGTTTACAACTGCCTGTAATAAGTAATCCCTATTAGAGTGATTAAAATCGGCCATTGCATCCTTTTTATCAGGCAACAATCTTCGAGAGAAGAAGACTAAATATATTATACCTACGACAATCATAGGTACACCAACTAGGCTAAAATCAAACATTTCCAATGGAGCCAATCCAGGAAGAATTGTCTGTTCCGACAAGAGTCCATTAACAATCAAATTAGTAGAAGTCCCAATAAGTGTAGCACATCCACCAAGTATTGCTGCATAAGATAATGGGATAAGTAATTTTGACGACGAAACATTATTTCGGCGACTCCAACTATCTACATATGGCATCATTATAGCAACCAAAGGTGTATTATTAAAAAAAGCAGACATCGTTGAGACAACTAAAGTCATACGAAACACAAAGCTTTTATAGCTATGACATGATCGAAAGACCCAATCAAAAAACTTCTCTATGGCTGAACTTTTACGGATCACATCTCCTATTAATAATAAAAGAAGAATAACTGCAATCTGCTCATTTGCAAAACCAGCCATAATCTCCTTGGGAGTCAAAATCCCACTTATAGCAAGTACACTGACCCCAATTAAGAAGGTAAATGATGGCCCAGTCCACTCAAAATACAGTGAGAGAACTATAAACAGCAGTACGATAAAAACTATGACAACTTGAGTAATCAATAAAACACCTTTTTAATAAACACTAGTAATAACGAAGATAATACTTTTTATTCCTCTTAAGAAATTAAATCAAACAAAGAAGACCACATAAACTCTTCACATCTATGCAGTCTCTAGTCACATATACAACGATCTCAACAGCTTACAGGAATTTCCACCCGACTGAGAAAGTTATCATATTTGATTTTTGATCAAACGAGATATCCCCTATTCCACCATCGACATTTGACAAACCCCACTCATAACGAGCATCAATTGTAAACAGAGCAATATCAACACCAACACCTAATTGGTATCCCCAATCCATCCCTGAAGGATCAGTGGCACTTCCAAGAGAAGGGTCTGACACTTTTACATTACTATTGGTATTAAAAATCATTACAGGACCTGTAAAAGCTTGCACTTTAAACATTGGAAATTTCAAAAACCTATAACCAATAAGAATTGGCACGTTAATAGTTTTAAAATCTACTTCATAATCAACTTTTGATCCATCTGAGAGATCTAACGTTGTTTCACCTTTCTTACTTTGAAAATACAACTCTGGCTGAATGAAGAACTTTTTCATATGAATACGTGAATAAAAGCCAATCAAATAACCTGAATTATTCGACGGACTATAATCAGAAATATCAGTTGAAAAGTTATCCGTAGTCACTTTAGATGAATTCCATCCAGCTTTTAAACCAATATCAAAAGGCAACACCTGTGCAAAGGCTCCCAATGAAACACTCAATAATAATACAATTAAGAAGACTCTTTTCATAACTCTTTTTTTTATCGTTAAACGAAATGAAGTGACCCTCTTACTTCTGTAATACCTTCCTAAATACGATCAGATCATTTACTACAATCTCATTTACAATAAAACTAATAGTGTTATCATTTTGTTCACTTCATCACATATATAAATTAAGTTATTTAACATCACGCAGATGACAAACAAAAAAAGTATATTTAAAGCAAGACAATTATTAAAACTAAATCAATTCCATTATGAAAAATCACCATTGCCCTAATTACAAATTTCGTAAAACGTATGACAAATCACCCAAATCCATCCTTGGAAGAATTTGGAAATGGCACACAAACTTTTGTCCTGGATGGAAAGCTTATACTGCATCCTTAAATGACACAGAAAGAAGAGAATTAGAACAGAGGTATAATCTTAAACACGATCCTTCAATATAGAATAACTTATAATCAACAGAAGAAGAATATCACTTATTCTTCTTCTGTTAACTTACGAAATTCTCTTGGAGTAATACCAACCTGCTTCTTAAAGAACTTTGTAAAATTTGTAACTTCAACGAAACCCATCTTATAAGCAACTTCATTAATTGGGAAAGAAGTCTGAACAAGTAATGATTTTGATTGTAAGATCAAATAATCCATTATAATTTGTTTCGGACTTTTACCAGTAGCCTTACGAACGCACTCCGAAAGGTACACTTTACTCACAAACAAACGTTTAGCATACGAACACACATCCTTTTCCTTAACAATATTCATGCTTACCATCTCTTCAAATTGACAGGCAATCTCTTGAAATCGATGCATCTTTACCTCATGAACATCAGCACGAAGAATACGTTTTATACGATGCATCAAGATTGAAAACATCGACCGAACCATTTCCAAACTACTAGTGTCACGAATCTTCACTTCATCTTTCATGTGATCTATAACATGGACCAATTCATCAATATCTGATGATGATAATTCATAAACAGAAGGGGTATAAACACGAAAAAATGGAAAACTATTCTGAACCAAATAGTCTTTATCATACCGTGTTAAAAAGGAGGATCTAAACATTATTGCGACACCTTCAACCTCAACACGACCTAGCTGATCACCTGAAGCATTCTCACAACTAAACATTTGACTTGGGGAATAAAAACCAATAGTAGAGTCTAAATTAGTATACCTTTCTGCACCAATATTCACTTGTCCTCGATAAATTTTACTTATTGATATTTCAAATATATCATGCAAAAATGGAACCGCAGCTAGTTTCCCAGCAGCTAAGTCCTTTAAATCCACAATAAAAAAATCTGAGGTCAAACAATAGGCATTTATATCTGATTTTTCTAAATATTCTTGTATATCTTGAACGCAATTCATCATTATTTCAAATAAGTTTCTAATATAAAAGTATAGTAATTATCCATTATACTGGGTAAATTCTAAAAAAACATCGAAAAGAATGTTCAATTCCTAATAATTTCATACTACTCAATTTCAAGACCACAAAGAACTCAACATCACTTGGTGTAATAATATCTACCACTGACACTCTAAAAAATAGAATGAATAACACAACATTTCTATGACAACATCACCTAATAACATAACAAACTGCATTACAACACCTTGAAAAAGACTCACAACAAAAAAAATAATCAATAAGATGTAAAACAAATCAGATATTTGAACAAAATACAGCTATTTTTAATGTAACGACATCTTCGATTTTCTTAGTATAAGGCTATAATCTAGCGAATAACTTGACAAGACCAATATTCAACGTAAAACAACACGTACGACATATAACAACTTTAGAATTCATCCTTAAACACGAGGATAATTTTCAATCCGACCAGTTACAAACAAACCACATAACGACTAATCCAATACAATAAATTATTGATGCTTCTTTTTCCTATACTTCCGCCACCACAGGATAAATCCACTAATAAAAACAGAAATCCCAATCATTCCAGACAATGGAACAATTAATATATAAAAATCACCAAGCAAATCTCTAAAGATACGCCCTGTATGTATTTCTAAACATAGACTCCATAATGAAATCGGAGAGGATCTCACAACAGACTCTGGCATCTCAGAATATTCGCGACCTAAATTAGAGGGTACTACACCTTTAAAATAGTCAACAATAAACCTTTCGCCCATCTCGCCATGCAGCAGACCTGTTACAACTTGGTCACCTACAGGCCTACCCGATTTTTTAGGGATGTACACTTTTCTGGTTACATAGTTCATCACAGTTGAGCTCTCCGGACTCCAAACAAATAACCCACTGAATGAACCTATTAAAAATGACCCGTTGGCTTGTTCTTCTAATACATTTATTCCCATCACACTAACAGGAGGCTGAACCTTATATCGAATTGGCTGATGATCTAAAGAACTCAAACGATAAATTCCTTTTGATGAAGCCAAAACAAATTCATTCCTCAATGACGAATAGTGAATATCCCTTAAATTATCAAACCAAGGATTATCCTGATCTAAATGAGACCCAGGGATAGGAGCAACCTTACTACTCGCAATGGTAATAATCAACGGAGGTCGAAGAAACATTCCGGTAAAAGTCAATAAAATAAACAATACAAAACACCAAACACCAATCTTATTATGCCATTGAATTGAGACACGATTCCAATAGCTAAGCTTCTTTGTCCCAAGCTTTGCTCTCTTCCGTCGTTTAATCCAATCTGGAAACATAAAAAAGACAATTCCCGTCACAGAAATAATGATTAATAGTATCCCTAAAAAATCAACAAAAAGAACTCCACCAATACCAAATAATGCTCCAGAATGCAATTCCCACACTGTAGTAAACAGAGACACCACCTTTTCATAATTACTTGGAGCTTTAAGCACAACTTTCTCAAAAGCAACATTACCTTCTGATTTTGTCACACCATAAAACACAGCATTACGATTAATCACATATATCGTATCACCAAAATTCGTTAGTCCTACAAATCGAGGATAATCAGTTTCAATCTTAACAAGAATCCATTTCAGTTGATCTTGGTTCCAGCGATACAACCCAAACTGTGTCGCGGCATATGTTGTCCCATCAGGCATTCGACAAACATCATTAACCTTTCGATGATCCACACCATTGGGAAATCCACCATTTAACGATTGAAAGTCATCCCGGTCTTTATTGGTAGCCCACACTCCAACAGAACCATAAATAAGAATACTATCATCTGTTATTTTCAAATCCCCTTTCAGTGCAGCATTATTCCAACCATCATATTCAAAAGAACTAGGCAATAATGATCTTGAAACATCCATATGTGAAATCAATCCCCTATGGTTAAGTAAAATACCCGACAGACCATAATACAAAAAGAAAAATGCTAAAATAAATCCAGGCCAGTGATGTAATCTTTTACTCTTCGAAATCTTCTTACCCATATCTCAAAAATTATTTATTCTTTCAATTATCAAACAAAAATCACCTTTATGAGGACTATTTCAAAATAAACATCAATCGATCTTATTCTAAATTAGATTCATGACAATTCTCATCAAAACTTAGAACATAATATTCTCCTATCATAAAACAATATCATAGAGTATTTGTTAACTTTAAATGATTAAATAATTGAACAGCTTAAAATATCTAAGATGAACTACCTTACAGACCTTAATTACAATTATTGGGTGAAGGTTGCAATTGTAATAGTTACAGTTTACCTTACTTCTTTTATCATCCGTAAAATTTTAAATCTTTTTATCAAAAAGAAGTCACTCAAAGCAAATGTTGACCCAACGAATTTTTCGTTTATAAAGAACTCAATCACTTTTGTTATTTATACAATAGGAATTATTGTCATTTTCCTTATTACACCATCACTACAAGGATTTGGGAAAGCATTATTTGCTGGTGCAGGAGTTTTAGCTGCAGTAATTGGTTTTGCATCTCAAAAAGCATTTAGTAATATTATTAGTGGAATTTTCATCCTCATATTCCGTCCTTTTAGAGTTGACGACATCATCGAAATTGGAAACACTCAAAAAGGAATGGTAGAAGAAATAACACTTCGTCATACAATCATTCGAAACTTTGAAAACCGAAGAATTGTTATCCCAAATTCCATTATAAGTGAAGAGACAATAATTAATAGTGATCTTATAGATCAAAAAATTAATAAATTCATCGCATTTGGAATAAGCTATGATTCTGATATTGATTTGGCAAAAAAAATAATTTATGATGAGGCAATCAAACACCCATTATTTATTGATAACAGATCCATTGAACAGAAAGAAGAAAATATCCCCAAAGTAATTGTTCGCGTAGTCGAATTAGCTGACTCTTCTGTCAACCTTAGAGCATCTGTATGGACTCGTACGAACGGGGATGCATTTGTTTTATCTTGCGATCTCAATGAATCTGTAAAAAAACGTTTTGACAACGAAGGAATAGAAATCCCATTCCCACACAGAACAATTGTATACAAATAAAACATAGATATCATGAATAAATCATTTCGAGGATAGCTTTCGATATCGTGATATTTTAAACCTAAAATTGACACTACTATCCTCTTCTCTCAAAAATAGCAATGCCATAATTAACATCTAAGACAACGAATCAGCTCCACTTTAATTATGGCATTCTTATTATTAGAATAAAGCAATAGACATCCAACATACATTAAGACAAAAGTATATAAACCAAAGTCACCTATTCACATACATTCATTAATCAATCATATAACGTTCTAGCATTGTCTTTGCTCTATTTTTTAACTTCTGACGTAAACTTTTAGGCTCAAGGACCTCGATTCTATCGGCAAAAGATAATAGCATCGCTTCTAACTCATAATTAGGTATTACGTCCAATGTAATAATTCCCTTGTCTGATTGATCACTATTCTGCGATGGGTGTAAGGGTTTTGTGACAATATATGGCATCAAATCCATATTTACTTGCAACACAACCTTCTCTAAAGATGTTTCTTTATTTACTGTCACCCCTACGATCTTTGAAAAATAATCAGCAAAATTAATTTGATCATTTTCCACGAATTCATCTCTTATAAATTGGACCTCTTTTATTCTATCAAAAGCAAAAGTACACAACTCCATCTTCTCATGATTTAAACCAAAAAGAAACCACCGATTATTGTATTCTTTGATAAAATAAGGAGAAACTACAGCGTGGTATGGATTATCATAAGAAAAAGGGTGGTAAAGAAGTTCAACCACTCGATACTTAACAACCGCAGAATATAATGTCCGGATATGCTCTTTTCCTGTCAGAAATTCATTTTGCTCAAAACTAACCACATGACCCTTATTACACAACCCAAATTCATCACTCAATCTCATCGAAATAGGTTCCAACCAATCAAACTGAGGAAGTCCACTAAAACGAGACAAAGTAGAAACCGCCTCTTTTAACAGATATGCTTCTTGCGTAGTCAAAGGTTTATTACAAATAGTGAAATTATTGTCAGAATAGTAATACCTCTCTTTTTTTCCTTTTTCTGAAGGACTAGTAATCACCGGAGCATCATATCCCTGAGGACTGCGCATAAACCGAATATCACTTCTTAACGTACGCAACTGTATTCCGTCACTTGCAGGATTCTCTTCTGCCAATGCATCATTACAAGCATCCAAGAGATCATCAATAGTAAAGGCCTTACCCGTATTTCGAAAACATTTATCTAATGCTTGGTATCGTATATTCGCATTCTTATGATTTGCCATAATTATTAATTCACCTCCTTATAAAACGATTATTAATCTAAACAGACATACTTAATTAACACCCCAATAATCATTACTTATTCTATTAGATGACATGGAGTTTATTTATCATAGTAAGAAATCACCTTAGTACATATAAAGTAGCACAAGCTAAATTTCTTTTCGTATTCCCCACCTGTAGCATATGTAAAACGATGTCAATAATCACATCAATTAAAAAATACATCTAATAAAAAGAATAAGCTATAATTAAGAGGGGCCATTCCAATAATAAGAGGCAAACAAAGCATACTATACGATAAAACCCTGTTGGTCTCATATATTCCATAACTATATCTAAGATTCCACAAAAACAACACCATGTAACCTATAAGAACAGTACTGTATAAAGTCAACAAAACACCTACTCGATCTCCAGGGTAATCAAAAATGTTACTTGATGTAAAAACAAAAACAACCCATCGAACAAAAGGAATTCCTCCCAGTAAACTCATTATCCAATAAAAGAAGGGTTTATCTACTCTTTCCGCATTCATATATCTATCATCTATTTTAGATTATTATTTTTCTTATTTTGACAACACTAAGACAACGAGACACATTGGATAAGCAAATAAAACAATTGGCCATATTAGCAATACATATGAAAGCCACCTACACCTTTCATAAATATTTCTACTTAAAATCAGGTTTCCAATCAAAATAACTGGATACAACCATATAATTAAGTAAACAAGTGAGACAAGAACAAAATACCCCCAAAGGCCAAAGTATAATTGGAATCAAACTTAACACACGCAGAAGTCAATAAACAAATGGTTTCTTATTTCCCACATCTTATTATTAAAAACACACGATCCCTCTCTTACTATTCTGTGATTATAGAACAAGACTTTATCACAATAAAACAATATAGTGTCCCTGATTTAGTTCAAAGAATGAAAAAAACTTATCACATCTAAACTTTTCACAGAAAACCTCCCAGACTTATTAGTGTTTAGTTTTAACTTCATACAAATTTAATAAATAATAGTACAACAAACGTCACCACGATTCATTCGACACAATAACATTTTAAATATTGATCAATCATTAACCACAAAACACATCACCACTATCATGTTCCGTTCTGTGACTATAAATATACTAGTGCAGGAATATGTTTATAAACACATCAAACAAACGAACAAAACGACCTAAACATCTAATAATCAACACCAAAACAAAACTCCTAGAAACAGACAAAAAAATGACTCACATCATATTGATATACAACATATTATTTATTTTTAGATATTTACGAAACTAAACCATATTAAAACGACTAATTACATGACAAAACGATCATTCAGATCCATTCTGTTCTATATCATAATGATAAGTGGACAGACATTATTCGGACAGACAAAAGAAGAAGGGATTAATAACTTTAGAGATTACTTTTCTAAACACAGTTATAATGGTTATAGTCTTCGGAATACTAAAAAGCTAGACTATTGTTTAGACAAACTACAAGACAATGGAAGCTTTTCTGATGTGAAAGCATTAGAAGATGAAATCATGGACAAAAAGATGTATAGTAGCAAATGGTACTCTCCACAGGTAAAAGTCAACAAGCTCATGGGAGATGTTATTCCACGTATTTGGAGGATATCCGATGCTATTAAAAGAAATCAAATTAGCCCTGAACAGAGAGAAGCAATTCTCACCAAATTATTAAAATCAATCAATCGATATGGAAATATCGAAATCATGAGAGGAGCATTAAATAATGGACGATTTCACACCAGTTGTTTTATTGTTCCAACGGCAGCTGTCAATAGTTATTTTGCACTTTTCAGTCTAATGGAAGATGTTGAAAATGGTATAAATACTGATCCAGAAGCGATAAAAGCGAATAAAACACTTCTAGAATTAAGCTATCAATCATGGACACAACCATATAGGAATGATGCAACTGATAAAAATGTAGTAAGTGTCGAGAGATTTAGAAAACACGTTTGGTGGGTAGGAGGAAATGCTTTGGCATATCGTTCATTACTTCCAGCAGCTGCTGCAATGAAATCAATTCCAATGATGGACGTGCTTTGCACTGTAACACAAAATGCGATCTCTACCGTAGCACAACAAACCTATGACACAGATTTCTGGTCTGAAGGTTTTACAGCCGATGGAGCGGGATGGGGACATGGCAAACAGAGTATTGTATGGGGATACCCTATTGATGGAGGTATTGCAGCTCTAAATCTTCTTCAACACTTCAATGGAACAGCTTGGAGCAGTAAGATGTCAGATCAAAACAAAGAAGTACTTCTTAATTATTTAAGAGGAAGCTCATGGTATTATTATAAAGGATATCTTCCTTTTGGACTAAGCCGTTCTACAATGGATTATAATAGTACCAACGCAAATATTATTAAATCTAAAAAAATCGTAGACATACTTCTTCAAAAATGGCAAGCAAGTTTTACTCCTTCTGAGATTGCAGAGTTACAAGCATTCCAAAAATCAGCATCTCAAAAGAAGATACAGATGGATGGATATAATGACGGAATCTATGACGGCACACGTTGGTTTTACAATAATGATGACCTGATAAAGAAAAATGACGACTATTATATCTATATAAACACAGCATCCAGAAGAACTGATGGAACAGAATCGGCACCTGCTCAAGCTGACAGCTACAACTTCTACACGGATCTTGGAATGACTCTATTTCAAAAAAGCGGTAACGAATATGTGCAATCTATAGGAGCATGGAACCTTACATCTGTACCAGGAACCACAACAAGACAAAATGTATCTCCATTAAATAAAGTAACCAATTGGAGTGGTTTCTGTAGCGACATCAACTTCTCTGGTGCAGCAACCCATGGTGGAGCAAATGGAGTTCTAGGATATGAGTTAATCATTAGAGATGCCTCAAAAAAATCTAAAAACATCATTTTTGATCCAAAAGACAAGAATCAATTTCTTTATGGTGTAAAAGCGTACAAATCCTACTTCATTTTCGGAGACTATCTTTTAGCATTAGGTTCTAACATCCAAAATTTAGAGAAATCTAAACCAGGTGAAATTTGGACTACCATTGACCAGACCAAACTCGAAGCGAGCTATAGTACATGGGAAGAACCTGGAAAAGTAAAAGAGTCTTCTGTTCCTCAAAGTATAATTTTCAACAAACAAGATGGCAAACTAATTGGTGCATCTCAAAAAGACAAATTTGCATATGCAGTGATACCAGAACTAACCTCTGGAGAGATCGTACTTGAAGCAGGAAGTAAAGCAACACAATGGAAAGAGCGAAACTATAGAAACAAAAATCGTAAAGACCTTCCTTCAAGTGCCAACATTTTTCATATGTATATTAATCATGGACAAGAAGTAACGGATGCCACTTATGCTTATATCGTTTATGCAGGAAAGGAACCAGCAGTAAAAGCTTTTCAAGCCAAGCCAATCGATGTAATAGAAAACAGCAAACAAATACAAGCTGCGGAATCAAAGAAGAACCATATCATGGGGATAGTCTTTCATGATAAAACCAAAATATTCAAACACAAAGGATTTACAGTGGAATCTAGTCATCCTGCCGTATTACTTATAGAAGAGACCAATGGGATGTTAACCTTTACAGCCAATGACCCAGAAATGAATCCTGATTGTAAAGAAATCACACTTACTGTAAATGGACCTTTATGGGGCCACACTTTTAAAACTCAAACCATAAAAATCAATCTTACAGTAGGACATCATGCTGGAAAACCGACAACGATTACTCTTCCATTTACCGTAGGAGCTTCTAACAACTTGAAGAAACAAACGAAAAAAAGCAGTTCATTTTATATAGAGACATCCACAGGTTCAAACACGATAAAGAGCAATGGAAGTATGACTAAAATAGAGGTATTTAGTATCATGGGTAACCTTATCAACCAGTTTACGCCAAACAGTAATTCATACGTCTTACCAACTTCCTTAAATGGTCTTCATATCATCACTGTAACATTTAAGGACGGATCAACTAAAACAGAGAAATTCACACTATAGCATGACCAATAAATATTAACTAATAAAACGATAAGAGGCAACATAAAACAATATAGTTTTTATTCGCCTCTTGTCACAAACTAAACTCTAATGACTAAAAAAATTATTTTAATTGTACTGATAGCGCTTCAATGGTTATCAATATCTGCCCAAGAATCCCAGATAAAGGGCTCCATTATTGACATAAAAAAGGAGCCTGTTCCCAATGCTACAATAATCAATCTGATGACCAAGAAAGGGACTGTGGCCGATTTTGATGGTAATTTTACGATTAAAGCTTCCCCAAATGATATTATCCAAGTATCTTTTGTGGGATTTGCTACACAAAAAATTAACATTAAAGACAACAATAACTTAATAGTTACTCTCAAAATGGATTCGAAAATCATTGATGACGTTGTAGTAGTTGGATATGGTATTCAAAGGAAAAGTGATCTTACAGGAGCCATCAGCTCAGTAGATGCAAAAACCATGGAAGAAATACCTCTGACCAGGGTAGATCAAGCACTTCAAGGAAGAGTCGCTGGTGTCAATATTAGTACTACCGATGGATCACCGGGAGGAAATGTTAAAATCCGAATTCGAGGTGCAAATTCTATTAGTGGTAACAATAGTCCTTTATATGTTGTAGATGGATTTCTTGGCGGTGATATTAATAATATCAACCCTAATGACATTAAATCTATTGAAATTCTCAAAGATGCTTCTGCTACAGCTGTATTTGGATCAAGGGGGGCTAACGGAGTAGTTTTAATTACAACTAAAAAAGGAAAAAAAGGGAGTACAAAAATTAGTATTGACTCTTTTGTTTCTACACAAAAGAGAATCGACAAAGTGGAATTATTAGACGCTGCAGACTATGCCACTCTTTTAAATGTCAGACAAAATGCGCTCGGCGAAAAATTACTTTTCACTGATGACCAAATTAAAAATTATCGCACCAACGGAGGTACAGATTGGCAAGACCAGATATACAGGGACAATGCGCTTCTTTTCAACAATCAACTCTCTATTTCAGGAGGAACTGAAAAAGTAAATTACTTTCTTAGTGTCAACCACCTTTCACAAGATGGTATAGTAAAAAACAATGACTACAACCGTATAAGTATAAGATCTAACATTGATATTAAATTAAAAAAATGGTTAACTATCGGTGCAAATATTTCTGGAATCAAATCGAAAAAACATGGAATGAACTTCAATGGATATTACAATAATCCTATTTCGATGTCATTACGTTTTCCAGGAACAGCACCTGTTTACAATGAAGATGGAGACTATACCATCCACACTCCGCTCCCAACCGTTGGATTATATAATCCACTGGCAACTGTAATGGAGCCGAGAAGGCTTCAGAATAAATACCAAACACTTATCAATAGTTATGCACTTTTTACATTTAATGAGCATCTTTCTTTGCGATCAAGCTTCGGAGGGAAAGGAAATATTTCTGACAACAACAACTTCAACACAGTCAACACGCTAAATGGCTATACTAGTGGAACCAATTCGGGGTCTGTTGGAGCAAGCTACAATTTGAGTTGGCAAAACACCAATACACTTACTTATAATAATACATTTGCTCAAAATCATCGTATTGGAATCACCGCAGTTTTCGAACAACAAAAAGAAGAATACAGATCTCACAGTAATCTTGCAAAAGACTTTCCCACAGAAGCCCTAGGTTTCAACTATATGGGCATGGCACAAACAAAACAATCCATCTCATCGACAACCAATGGAAGACAAATACTATCGTATATGGGGCGTATAAACTATGCATTTAAAGATAAGTACCTACTTACAACAACTTTTCGTGCAGATGGCTCTTCCGTATTAGCAGATGGACATAAGTGGGATTATTTCCCGTCCACATCATTAGCATGGAGAGCATCAGAAGAACCTTTCATTAAAGATTTAGACCTTTTCTCTTCATTAAAATTCCGCACCTCATATGGAGTAACTGGAAGTCAATCTACTGGACCTTATTCATCCCTTGCTAAACTAAAAATTGGTGCAAATTATCCAATGCGAAACGATGTATTATCTATTGGAATTGCGCCATCCTCTTCAGCAAACAACGATCTAAGATGGGAAAAAACGATGCAATATAATGCAGGTTTAGATCTTGGGTTTTTAGGCAATAAAATAACACTAAATGCTGATGTTTACTACAAAAAAACCAATGATCTCTTACTAAACAGACCTCTGCCTGTTTATTCAGGACAAAAAAGCAGAAAAGAAAATATAGGTGGGGTTACAAACAAAGGAATTGAATTAATGCTCACAGCTTCTCCTTTTACAAACGACTTTAAATGGGATATCTCATTAAATCTTTCCGTAAATAAAAACGAGATTATCGATTTTGGAGAAAAAGAGATCATCGGTGAATATGTACTAAAAGAAGGAGAAGCATTCGGAACATTTTACGGCTATGAATATCTCGGTGTATGGCAAGAAAATGAACGTGAATCAGCAAGAGTATTTAATGCCGTTCCAGGAGATTCAAAATATACAGATCTAAATAATGACAACCTGATTAACAGTTCTGATAGAAAAATTATCGGTTGTGCACAACCTGATTTTCTTTTCGGAATCAATAGTAATATGTCATACAAAGGATTCGACTTAACATTAAATTTCAATGGAGTCTATGGAGGGCAGATACTAAACGAAACTCGTTATTGGCTTAATAAAGAATTTAGATTACAAGAATCAGGAGACTATTACACCTCAACCAATACTGACACCAATGTACCTGGTTTCTCTAAAACAGAGAAAGACATTGGCAATGCAAACTCAAGATGGTTAGAAGATGCATCCTATCTCAGGTTAAAAAATCTAACACTAGGCTATTCATTCAATCCTACATTCCTTAAGAAATTCGGCATCAATGGAACTCGTATTTATTTCTCCGGACAAAACCTGTTTACCATCACTAATTATTCAGGACAAGACCCTGAAATTACATCATCGGGGAATTCCGACACAAAACCAGGAAGAGACTCTAGTTCATATCCACTATCACGAATTTACACTTTTGGATTAAGCCTTAACTTCTAACAATCAAAATTATGAAGAATATATTATTTTCAATCACCCTCTTGACTTGTCTGATGTGGACTAGTTGTATTGATTTAACAGAAACGCCTGAATCCATTTTAAGTCCCGAATCTTTCTACAATACAGAATCGGATCTACAAGCGGCCATTGTTGCTTGCTACAATCCTTTTTTAAATAAATATGAAGGAGTAGATGTACGATCTTGGTCCATGCATATGGGAGCAGATGATATGACCTCTAGAAATGGAGCAAATAAAACAAGGCTTTTAGATCCTGACCGATTCGTCAATTCCCCTGACAATATTGATAATTACAAATATTGGACAGTTCTCTACAAAATTATTGCGAACTGTAACATGGTCATTGCAAACTATGAAAAAGTATCGATGGATAAGACGAAACGTAATCAATTGATTGCACAAGCTTTCTTCTTGAGATCGTATGCATACTTCTGTGCGGTAAAATTTTGGGGCGACATCCCTCTTATCACTAAACCATTAACAACGGACCTGTATGGTGTTCGACGAAATTCGAAAGAGAAGGTATATGAACAAATTATAGCAGATGCCAAATTTGCAGAAACCAACTTGCCATTAATATGGAAAGAGCAACCAGGGGCAGCAACCAAAGGGGCAGCAAAGACACTCCTCGCAGATGTTTATCTTACCATGGCTGGATGGCCATTAAAGCAGACAGAAAAGTACGCTGATGCTGCAAATAAAGCAAAAGAAGTTATCGACTTAGGACTATATAATCTTGTAGATGATTATAAAGACCTTTATAATTTAGGAACTAAGAACAATAAAGAACACATATGGAATATACAAGCCAATAGAGAACTTGGATACGATTCAAAATTTGGAATAACATTCCTACCACCTGACGAACATGGATGGAGTGATTATGTGGCAGAAATTAAATTCTTTAATAATATGCCTGACAATTATCGTAAAGAAGTTACTTACTATACAGTTTTTACAGTCAAAGGAAAACCAGTAAAATGGCAAGATGGAATCGTTGGCAAACCTTATTTTTCAAAATATTGGGACACAAATGAAGCTAGAGATAAGAAACAGGCAAGCGGAAGTCATTTGTTCCCTGTATACAGATATGCAGAAGTACTACTTATTTATGCAGAAGCACAAAACAAAATTTCAGGAGGTCCAAGTGCATCATGCTATGACGCAATTAACAAAATTAGACGTCGTGCCAATAAAAACATTGCTGATGATGCTCCTATAGGTCTAAATGAACTACAATTTGATCAACTAGTATTTGATGAAAAAGGATGGGAATTTGCGGCAGAACAAAAACGATGGTTCGATTTGGTAAGAAAAGAATTGGTAGAAAAATATAATGAGGGAAACCCTGACATTATTACTACAATTACAAAACAAAAATACCTTTTCCCTATTCCATCACAAGAACTTGACAGAAATCCTCAGCTAGGACAAAACCCTGGATATTAAAATAAAACTTATTGGGAGTGTTTATAATAGACACTCCCAATAAGAAACTAAAGTTGATAGGTTTCAACTCTTAATTTAGACCATATTTAAACGATTCACACCAACTCTATTTGCAAGCAAAAGAATAAGTAAATACATCTTGTTTAGAAAAATCTCAAGGATTCCCAACTATGCTTTTTACCATGTCCAATTCATTAACACATGTAACAAAGCTGATAAGGCCATTATTCCAGAGAAGATATCCGCTATCCATTGTTTTTTTACATCCACGAACACAGAAAAAGAGAGACTCTTTAAATCTACATTCATCTTATTTGATGACATTCGACTCTTGATCACTGAATTCAATGCAGCATGTCTCTCCCTATAAGATAAGATCGTCTCATAATTAATAAGATGAGGCTCTGTTTTCTCTAGAAAGTAAAAAAGGCGAGTAACACTATGGACATTCTCCACGGCCCATAACAGCCACTTAATCTTTAAATCTTGGTAGATCACCACCAACACAAGTCCAAAAAAAGGAACTAAAAACCAGACCCAATGTATTTGCTCTACAACGCCAAAGTAAATAACACCAATAACCAACAAAAGAGCATCTATCATCACACGAAAATTGACACTTTTATTCTTCCTTCTCAATACTTCATAACAAGTTAAATACTCCTTGTCCAACATGCTCTTCTCCATATACACAGATAACGTGATCTATAATTTAGTTTGCCAATCATAAATATACTGTTTATAATAAAAGCACCAACCCAAACAATCACATAACATTTTATTCCATCCCAATCCATGAAGAAGAGAAAAACCCAATTTAATAGAATCCTCCTCAAACATCTACGCCTCAATCATATTTACAGAAGAAATTACAGTTCACTTCTGATCAATAATTTCATCTAATGAATATATTATCATAATACATTTTACATATCTTTAAGCTCAATACAATCAACTCTAAATATGACCGACAAACGTCAAATAGCAATAGACTACTATCATAAGATCTGCCTCTTTTTAAAAAGAGATAACATACAATGTTTAATAGTTCCGATACTTACAGTTTCTATATACTCTATTTACAAGGAAAGCCTTATAAAGCTACTCTTCATCTCACCTCTCCACTACCCTTTCACCCTAACAGAGAACCTCTCTCCCCTCCAATCTCTTATACTATGCATGCTTATCTTTATAGGGATTCTCTCTATTATTCACCAATACGGTAAAAAGTGGAATATTAGACACCTGCACAAAAACCAATACACTGTCGTATTCACATCTGCTACGATATATTTTATTGAGCGTATACACCCACATCATATTCAGTTTTTTCCTAATACACCCATTAAATACCTTGACCCTATCGTTGGAAGCCTATTGGTCATCAACCTCATTTTTTATATTAAAGAACAATTTCCATCATACAAAGACTCTCATAAACTAGATAATAAACAAGTGATTGAACTGAACACTTTCGCGCCTAATAAAACGATGGAGCAAAGCCCACAAAAAGACCAAGTATTTGGAGAGACATCATCCATTGCTGAATTTAATTCATTGTCTCAAGAAAGGAAGAATCTGATTATTTCCGTTTCAAATGCCATCCATCAACACAACGAGTCATTTGAATTCTCTATCGCCATCACGGGAAAATGGGGATCGGGAAAATCAACAGTCTTAAACCATATAGAAAATGGACTCCATCATATCAATAAACATAAACCACCTAAAGAGACAACAAATGTAACGGTTCACTTTAATCCATGGGCAGTAGATAAAAAAGAAGGGTACCAAAAAGCATTAATCGATGCGTTTATCAAAGCCCTCGCTAAGTACGACGAAAGTTTCAAAGAGAAGTTCCAAAGCTACCTTAAAGCCATACTGACCGACTATAACACCAAAATATCTAACTACTTTCATCTGCTTCAGAGTAGAGACCCGAAGAGTAAGTTTGAACAGATCAACCAAGCATTGATCAAAAATAACCTACGTTTAATTGTCTTTATCGACGATACCGACCGTCTACATCAAGACGAGATTTTCAGTCTATTCCAACTGATCAGAGCCATTGGCAAATTCAAAAACACATTCTATGTCACTGCCATTGATAAGGACTATATCACCCAGAGTCTCGAAGGGAAAATAGAACGTCCTGAATCATACCAAGACAAGATATTCGACCTATCTATCGCTATTGACGACAACACAAACTTCAATCAACTTGATGGAATACTAAACGACAACGACTTTAAAGAGTTTAAAAATGCCATCAAAGAAGACCTAAAAGATATCGAACAACCAAAGATCATGTATCTCGCCAATGAAACAGCTCCCCCACCACCATTAGATGAGATCCTAAGCAGCTTATTTAAGAGTTATAGAGATGTGAAACGTTTTCACAATACATTCTCTTTTTACAAATATTACACGAAACCATATTTTAAGCCACTCGATTTATTTCTCTTCTCAATATTTCAGCACTTTCTATTTGATGACTATTTAATGATTAAGCGAGATCATCTTGAACTCAACAAATCAATTCTATTTGAAGTAGTTGCGAATGAGAACGACCATATGAGCCCTAGAATCGTTAAGCTGAAAGATATTCCAACCTCCTTATTCAAGCATGAGACGACATCTAAAATACTTAAATTACTTCTCTGTCGTAAAGAATATAATATTTCGACACTGCTTTCAACTCAAGACTCATATTGCTTTAAAGAGTACTTTAAACCATTGATTGAATTTTCAAATGATAAGCAAAAACTCTTATCATTATTCAAAACAGAGCCCATTTTTTTGCCTCAGGATAAAAAATTCACAGAAGAATACACAACCTTAAGCAAGAGCCTGTTCGATAATTATAATGTTTCATTCTTTTCGATAGACCTTAAAGAGGAACTATTATCTCGAGACCATACTGCAAAATATCTTCTTCAAAACTGTTTATATTTCTTTCTATATAACTGATGTTTCCCATGTCTTTATTCAGGTTCATAAACCATTGATTCAATGAGCCTAAAGAATTTATTATTTTCGGGTTTATTTTTAAGTACACTGATTATCAATTCATTAAAATCACTATCGATGATTTCTGCGAGAGTTCTCATCAATTCGAGGATAAAACCCCAAATTCGTTGTACTATTACAAGTTCCATTCCTTGATCTTTTACATGAGCAAAGATTCCACCTAGCGTCTCATATGCCTCGAACCTTTTTGCTAAACTAAAAACGTTAAACTCAATAATAGCTACAGATAGATCTGCTATTTGAGCATCAAAATCACTCGATTGAGATTTTCCTAAACCAAAATAGTTCTTTGATTCCTTAAAAAAGACCTCAATACTCCATCTAATACTATATATCTGATAAGCTTTCTCTATGCTCAGCTTTGTATTTGAAGATACCAATAAATGCCATTTCCCTCGCTTACTGTTCTTGCAAAAGAATAGTTTTACATCTGTACCTTTATATTTCACTGTGACTTCTGCACAATATAGACTAAGTGACTTTACCCATTTTACTCTCTTTCGCTGTTTAAGTAAGAGAGCAAGTTCTTTGGTGCTATATTCTTTGTCTTTGAAAGAATATTTAGCACTAGACATCTTAGCCATTGCAACAAGATGCATACCATTAGAGATCACAGTTTTTAATATTGAATCACAGAAGAACCAACTGTCCATAAGTATGTAGTCTACTGTAATTCCTTGTTTAATAGCATTTACCATCATCTCTTTTGCCATCGTTATTTTATCAATAACGAGTTCTTTCTCTCGGTTAAACCCATTACTCTTTGTTGATCGTTTCTTTGAGAACTGTTTTTTACGTTGTTTGGCAGTGAGTCCAAATGGAGTCTTTTTATTCTTCCCTCTTTCTTTATGTAGAGAGAAGTCCAATGTAAAATAGCTTTTGCCATCCCATAAACCTAGAAATAATCCTTTAAAACCAAATATATAACGATGGGTTACATGCGACCATATTTTACTAACATGTTCAGTTTTGTAGGTAGACTTCTCAAAATCAGTATCGTCAATAATTAAGCATCTTTCTGCTTGATTACAGTCATCAGAGTGAGAGTTTTTGGCTATTTGACCAAAGAGTTTATTATTACATGATGAAACTATAGTACGCCAATCTATCTGGCTGTTATTTTTAAATCGATAGAATGTATTCTTTTGTGCTTCTAACATCTCTGATAGATAATGCTTACTGTAGCTATAAATATTAGGGATAGAGAAAATTGGGAAAAGTAGTAAGCCTAATAGTATGTCACCTTTGAAGTAAGTAGACTGAGGCAACTCTTTATTTCCTAATTTCAGTTGTCTTAAGTTGAGTAACTTGTAAAGGCTAATAATTCGATTAATTCCTTTTTCACTTGAACTGAAAAAACTCTGTGTCTCTGAAAAAACTTTTGTACTTTTATTCTGAAGCATGATTTATTTGGTTATTGGAACAACATTAATTTACTGATAATTAATGAATTATCAAAATAAACATGCTTCTTTTTATGCTGTAAATCAAGATGTTAGCCTACATGGGAAACATCAGTATATAATTCAATTGACCCAAACCTATCTTTATACTCAGAAATTATTTATCGTTGTTTAACCAAAGGTTATCTTAATCAAATAAAATTCGACAAGAGAGAGATAAACACGATCATAACCGATAGTAATCGATCAACCGCTTCTATCATTATTGGTACAATTATTTATGAATATTTTATTATACTCGAATCTCAGAGCAACGAAGAGAATCAAGCCTCTGGACATATATTAAATACCGATTTTCCATACACAAAAAGTGAACTCCAAGAGATTCAAAAAGAGATATTTGATAAAGCGATCAAAGAAAAAGCAGCCCCTCAGACAATCATCACGATCTTATACAACTGCAAAGACAGTTACAATAAAGGTAATTTCACACTACGTACTGATTGCATAGACATTGCCAAAGAGTATCTGATGTCCAGCCATATAAAATTTCTTATTGACAATTTAATAACATCATTCGAGAATTCTGACCAATACTATTATTATCAAATACACTGGACAATCTATCATCTCTTCAACCAAAATAAGTCCGAAATAGATGCACTAATTGAAAAAGAGGAAGATACTGAGATCAAGGCCAAACTCAACGTTCTCACCAATAAATACTATACTGCAAACAGGCCGGGTATCAAGTATTTCACACTTACAGATGAAGAGTGGGAAAAATATCACGACAAACATTTTACCAATATGAAAAGACACAAACTCAACCAATCAACTCCTACAAATTAACTATGGACAAACCTAATTGGACAGACATCAAACCCCTCACAAAGCAACCAATAACAACATATGAATCAACTCTATCCATGCCTACTAATTTAAGAGAATCTAGACAGAGTTAATTTGACACCGTTCTCTGAAAAGTCCAATATGCCCCATACAACAAGATAAAATTGCACTACCCCTACCCATTATAGTTCCCCCGTAATTAACAGGGGAATACAAGCTACTTAATAAGTCCTTAACCCATCCCTAATCTATCCTTAATCCGTCCTTTGCCCATGATTCGTCCATCATTGATCCATGGTTCAGTCATCGAAAACCCCGAAATCGATGGACAAACCATGGACGAAGCATGGCTAAACCATGGACAAAGGACGGATTAAGGATAGATTAGGGATGGATTAAGGCAGGGGAAGGTAGGACGTAAGGCAGGGGGAAGTAAGGGGCATAAGGAAAGTGGGCCATCTAGATCTATACATCAAAATAGAACTGATCTGACATCATAATGTTCAGATTTTAAATCAGTTGTATATTTAAAAAAGAAGACTCTATAAAAGACAACTACTCTTAAATCCATGCCACTATCTGAGTCCTGTTCTCATAGGTCTGAAAGTTTGGATATTGAATACTAGAATTTGTTCTGATACAATTTTATTTTGTGGTTGAAATTTTGATGGATTAAAGCAACACCACTGTTTTGTAAACCAAACAAGGAGCTGTGTGATGACAACTCCTTGTTCTTGTTGAATCGATATAATGGATTATAGTTTTTGCAGTACATCAAGAAGATGAGCCCAAAATTTCTCCACTGTTTTAATTTCAATTTTCTCCATTGGAGAGTGAGCCAAACGGATAGTTGGTCCGAAAGAGACCATATCTAGTTGCGGGTATTTTGTTAGGAATAGTCCACACTCTAAACCTGCATGAATTGATTTCACTTCAGGTTCTTGACCAAATAAAGCGGTATAAGAATCACGAACGACTTTCATAATTGGTGACTCTGGGTTTGGAGCCCACCCTGGATATCCATCGCTATGTTTTACATTGGCACCAGCAAGACGGAATACGGATTCAACTTTACTTGCTGCAAATATCTTTCCACTGTTAATATCACTTCGTTGACTTGTAGTGATATGGATTTTATCGTCTCTAAATTTCACAGAAGCGAGGTTCGTAGATGTTTCAACCATACCTGGCATACGATAGCTCATAGCCAAAACACCATGTGGACAACACATCAATGCATTTAATAGACGAAACTGAGTGTCTTTGTCGATGAGATATGCAGGAGCTTCTGCTGATCCAATATCCATTCTTAAGTTTGGTTCAGTCATCTCCCATTCGTGCTCCATTTCACTACGAAAAATATTAAAACGTACGATAATATCTTCCTTGTCTGCTTTAGGAACCATGATGGATGCAGAAGCTTCACGAGCAATTGCATTACGAAGGTTTCCACCATCAATATGAGCAATGCGGAGATCATAGTCTTGTGCAATAGCCCATAAAAAGCGTACTAATAGTTGGTTAGCATTGGCTCTACCTTTATTAATTTCGTCACCTGAGTGGCCTCCTAAAAGACCTTTAATCTCAATAGACAGAGGGAACATATTTGGATCGACAGCTTCTTTATCGTAATTAAAATCAGCTAGGGTATCTATACCACCAGCACAACCAATAAAGATCTCGCCATCGTCTTCAGAATCAAGGTTAAGAAGGATTTTACCTGTTAACATATCATCTTCTAACTCCATTGCACCCGTTAACCCTGTCTCTTCGTCTACAGTGAATAGACACTCTACAGGTCCATGTTGTATATCTTTGTCTGTAAGTACAGCCATTTGTGCTGCCATTCCAATACCACAATCGGCACCAAGAGTAGTATTATCAGCACGAACCCACTCTCCATCAACTACAGGAATAATAGGATCCTTGTCGAAATCGTGTACTTTATCATTATTTTTTTCACAAACCATATCCATATGAGACTGAAGGATTACAGTTGGTTTCGATTCCATTCCAGGAGTCGCAGGTTTACGCATCACCACGTTACCAATTGTATCACGCTTGGCTTCTATTCCATTTTTCTCAGCAAAGTCCAAAAGGAATGCGATAATCTTCTCTTCACGTTTTGATGGTCGAGGCACCTGACATATTGCATCAAAGTGATCCCAAACTACCTTAGGGTTAAGGTCTTTTATTGTTGTCATCTTTGTTATTTTTATTTGTTTCTATAAAACGTAAAGTTATCATTTTTTTGGAGGGTAATTACATATAAAACTCATAATCCTTCTTCTTTTTTGCTAATAATCTGAGTAACAATTTTAATTATGCAAAACAAAAAAAGGAGTGGGAGCAGTAAAATTTATTGCAAAAGAGCGTATCTTCTCTATCTTTGTTATTGTACATATTATGCGAATATGATAACTAATACTGAATTATAATGAAAAAACTATTTATTGTTGCGATTCTATCGCTAGTGTCCACAGGAGCCTTTGCCCAGTTGCCAGTGAATTTAGGTTTAAAGTTTGGATGGAACTCATCGACGGTATCAACGTCTAATCTTTCAACAAATCTTAAAGATTATAGTCCAACCAATAACAATGGTTATCTGATTGGAGCCTTTGCTCGTGTAAACTTGAAGAGTTGGTATATTCAACCAGAGTTCTATTATGCAGTTAAGAAAGGGGAAACAAGCTTTGATTATACAGGAAATCTTGAAGATCCGATTACTGTTAATCAGACGATTGACCTTAAAACCGTAGATATCCCTGTGCTTTTAGGGTATCGTATTTTCGATGCTAAACTGTTATCAATGAATGTTTTTACAGGCCCTGTGATGTCAATCAACACAGGAAGTGAAATTGATTTTGGTGATACTCCAAAGAATGTTAAAGATAAAATGCTAAATGGACTTAAAGATCCTTCTGGTGTTGATTGGGCATACCAATTAGGACTTGGATTTGATGTTGCTTTACTTACAATTGATGCTCGTTATGAGTGGGGACTTTCAAATCTTGAAAACGGTTTGACTAACGTTAAGTTTAATCAGAAGTCAAATATGTTTACTCTTTCAGTTGGATGGAGATTCTTGTAAAAAGAACTTAGTGTCACTACGTTTTTATCAGCGAAGTGTGTAAAATATAAAGCGCCATAACTTCTTCTTAAGTATGGCGCTTTTTTCATTTACCTATTCAACCCAGAGTACCATCCCTGGGCATGATATATCTTCTTTATCATTTTTCATTGTACCAACCTTATCAATAAGATCCCCTGGAATAGTAATCACTCTTCCATTGACAATTACTTTGTCACTAATATCTAATGCCTCTTTGGATAATAGATCTTGTCCTAATACGGTGGGATTAACTGGCAGTTTATTCTCAAACTCAAGTGTTAAAGTCTTGAAGTAACCAAAAACACCAATATGTTTAGACATTGGAGCTTCCTTTAAGATTATATCCGCTCGAGGTGTCATCCAGCTATGACTCGGATGTACTCGTCCTTCAGTTGCAATAGCAACCGTGCCATTAGGAAATTTAGAAGCCAAAACGTATGGAACCATACCATTTGCTTTAACTTCAGGTAATGCAATGTTTCTTGTCATAATAGAAGGTGCACTTTGTCGAACCATTTGATCAAAAGTAGCTGCATACCATGTGTGATGATTTCGAAACACAATACTATCGACAAGGTAGTGTGTAGAATATCTATACGTACCGTATCCAGCATTCATTGGTGGTGCAATACGTTGCCACATAGCAAAACGATCCATTTCATTTAATCTCTTGTCCACATGACGATCTCCTGCAATTTGGGCATGATAATCTATCCCTTTATAATGCCGAGGAGTCTTCATTGGATGTCTTTTAACCGCTACGGTAAGTCCAAGTGCGGCAGCAACATTACAATCGTCTTGCACATTAAGAAATGCTCTATATTCTGGATTCCCTGCTGTTTGACGAAGTATATCATCAACTCTTTGTAGTGTAGTAGTGGTTACTAAAAGAGGTGCAGCATCGTAAGTCCTAAATACATCGGTATGTTGGATTACATCTAATGATTTTTTTGCTTTTAGAGATGTACTGTTCATTGTGGTTCCAGCTACTGCATTTAATTTCTGGGTGGTTTCATTTCGTTGGCTATATACCGAGGGGTAGTAATTAACTGATGTTTCCCATGTAGGCTAACATCTTGATTTACAGCATAAAAAGAAGCATGTTTATTTTGATAATTCATTAATTATCAGTAAATTAATGTTGTTCCAATAACCAAATAAATCATGCTTCAGAATAAAAGTACAAAAGTTTTTTCAGAGACACAGAGTTTTTTCAGTTCAAGTGAAAAAGGAATTAATCGAATTATTAGCCTTTACAAGTTACTCAACTTAAGACAACTGAAATTAGGAAATAAAGAGTTGCCTCAGTCTACTTACTTCAAAGGTGACATACTATTAGGCTTACTACTTTTCCCAATTTTCTCTATCCCTAATATTTATAGCTACAGTAAGCATTATCTATCAGAGATGTTAGAAGCACAAAAGAATACATTCTATCGATTTAAAAATAACAGCCAGATAGATTGGCGTACTATAGTTTCATCATGTAATAATAAACTCTTTGGTCAAATAGCCAAAAACTCTCACTCTGATGACTGTAATCAAGCAGAAAGATGCTTAATTATTGACGATACTGATTTTGAGAAGTCTACCTACAAAACTGAACATGTTAGTAAAATATGGTCGCATGTAACCCATCGTTATATATTTGGTTTTAAAGGATTATTTCTAGGTTTATGGGATGGCAAAAGCTATTTTACATTGGACTTCTCTCTACATAAAGAAAGAGGGAAGAATAAAAAGACTCCATTTGGACTCACTGCCAAACAACGTAAAAAACAGTTCTCAAAGAAACGATCAACAAAGAGTAATGGGTTTAACCGAGAGAAAGAACTCGTTATTGATAAAATAACGATGGCAAAAGAGATGATGGTAAATGCTATTAAACAAGGAATTACAGTAGACTACATACTTATGGACAGTTGGTTCTTCTGTGATTCAATATTAAAAACTGTGATCTCTAATGGTATGCATCTTGTTGCAATGGCTAAGATGTCTAGTGCTAAATATTCTTTCAAAGACAAAGAATATAGCACCAAAGAACTTGCTCTCTTACTTAAACAGCGAAAGAGAGTAAAATGGGTAAAGTCACTTAGTCTATATTGTGCAGAAGTCACAGTGAAATATAAAGGTACAGATGTAAAACTATTCTTTTGCAAGAACAGTAAGCGAGGGAAATGGCATTTATTGGTATCTTCAAATACAAAGCTGAGCATAGAGAAAGCTTATCAGATATATAGTATTAGATGGAGTATTGAGGTCTTTTTTAAGGAATCAAAGAACTATTTTGGTTTAGGAAAATCTCAATCGAGTGATTTTGATGCTCAAATAGCAGATCTATCTGTAGCTATTATTGAGTTTAACGTTTTTAGTTTAGCAAAAAGGTTCGAGGCATATGAGACGCTAGGTGGAATCTTTGCTCATGTAAAAGATCAAGGAATGGAACTTGTAATAGTACAACGAATTTGGGGTTTTATCCTCGAATTGATGAGAACTCTCGCAGAAATCATCGATAGTGATTTTAATGAATTGATAATCAGTGTACTTAAAAATAAACCCGAAAATAATAAATTCTTTAGGCTCATTGAATCAATGGTTTATGAACCTGAATAAAGACATGGGAAACATCAGTAATTAAGATTTGGAGTATCCCATTTCGAATTAAGAGGACCAGTACCTGTAATATGTTCAATGATCAATTCTGGATAGATTACATCTTTTATCTTCGTTGCATAGTAATGTGTGATATCTCCACCGTCGATTTTCCAATATCTTATTCCTGCATATTTGCTCCATTCAATCATTTGGCGCATCTCCTGCTCTGTTTTATTTCCTCGAAACCAAAGGCCTAAACCCCTCCATCCAAGCTGTTCAATATCTTCATTCATCTGTTTAATACGATCTTTTGCAGATAAATTCGTATATCTTGGGAAATCTTTCTTATCAAGTATTGATGTGAAAAATGTATTCTCTTTTATATTTTTGTCCTGCCAACCATGGTCGATAAGAAAATAGAAATCACTTCTGGTTTTAGGTAACATTACAACAGCCATACCATTAGGACCAAAAACGGTCTCTTCGGTAAGTTGATCTCTAGCAGCCTGATTGGTATAGATATTTTTTGGGTCAACTTTTTCTACTTTTTGCCCTTTTTTGATCAAGTAGTTCTGCCAATACCAAGTACACCAATAGTTCGGATTTTTACTAGGAGCTGTTGGCACTAAATTCCTATTTTTATCCACACAGCCAACATGTGTAATTAATGCCATACTACAGAGTAAAAGCACGAAGGTTTCTTGTAATAGTTTACAATTCTGTTTCATCGTTTTATTAGTTAATCATTAGTTTTTGTTTATGGTCACCGTATGTAACCAATATAATCATTCATAGTTTTATGTATTAAAAATAGTAATAATTTTGCCCCCTACAGATCTTAATGCCTGATAAATAGCTTTTCTATTGTTTCACATTTCATCGTCAGAAAATTATATAGTAGTAAAAACCAATAGGGGCCTTCTATTTTAAATTAGAAGACCCCCTACAGTTTAACTAAACAAAAAAGAATTACATTCGTTACAGACAATGAAAGATCAAGATATACATATCTCCCTGACATTGAAAGTAGTCGATAGAATGGAAAATATATCACATGCTTACTTTAAGAAAGCATCGGGATATTAACAACAATACCAATACAGAAATGATCGATTAACGACTGATCTATGTCACATATATACTTTGCATAGAAACATGATTATTGGAAAAACTATGCCCCCTTAATTTCACACTGTTCAAGCAAAATATAATCGATAGTATCTCAACTATCATTTCAAAAAAGCATCGGTAGTAAGATGACTATCAGATCTAAAATTCAGAGCCCGTCATCATAAATAATTGAATCGAAAGAGGGAAAGCATCTATTTGAGAACAAGACACTCCACTCATTACTGAATCATCAAATTATATAGCTTTATCACTTAAAATCAAGTTTGTAGAGGTAGAACACCATTAGTTCCATTCAATTGATTTTCTAAAAGTTCACCTTTCACCTCTATTCTAAAAGAGAGTGCTACATTATTTGGCAATTTTTTAGGCAGATAGATATGTAATCCATCTTTTTCTCTTTTGTATTTCACCTTGCCATGACCTAAAAGATGAATGGATTCAATCTGGTTTTTATCTGAGATCTTCACTCCTTCTTTTAAAGTCTTGATGCGACACTCACGTCCAAGATCTGTTCCTAAGAATGTTGCATATAAAGTATTATTCTTTGCAGTGAATCGTACATCTCTCTCATTAAATAATGCAGTGTTTGGTTGAATCTCACGAGATTTCTTACCGGTCTTAGGCTGTGTCTCTGAAAAAAACAGATCCTCTAGGTGACCTTCACCATAGACAACCCAAGGTTTTGTTCCGTAAATAGCTTCACCATTTTGATCTAACCACTTACCAATACCTAGAAGCAAATCTTCTTGGGCCTTATCAAAAGTTCCATCAGGACGTGGATTCATTGACAATAGTAAGCCTCCATTACGAGCAACAAGATCACAAAGACGAACAATCACGTCTCTCGACTTTTTATATTTAATTCCTTTGTTCCATTGCCAATCACACCAACCGACAGCACTCGGTGTATCGTCTTCCCATGGCCAGTCGACAAAAGAGGGACGATGGGCACCATTTTCGTAACTATAGATCCCAAAGTTTTTACCAAAATTCCCCTTGTTATGAACACAGACCTCTTTTTTTTGATCGATTCCCATATTGAAGAAATGTGAAAGAATTTTTTCGGTTCCAAACTTACCACCGCCACCATCAAACCATAAAATGTCTGGTTTGTATTTGTCAATAAACTCTACGGTTAAATCATAACGATTTTTAGCAAAACGATCTTTCGTACCCATATACCAGTAGTAGTTCCAGTTCTTTTCGTTTAACAGATCGACATTTGCAAACTCTTTCTTTCCTTCAAAACGTTTGGTTACATTCTCAAAATGCTTATATGTACGTCCATGATGGAATGTTGCAATAATCTTTAGATCCTCAGCACGTAACTCCTTATATATATCTGCAATGAGATCTCGTTTTGGCCCTGTTTTTCCAGCACATAGATCCGTAATTTCACTGTCCCACATACAGTAGCCATCGTGGTGTACAGCGCAGATACCAGCATACTGTGCACCTGATCTTTTTATTAATTTTGCCCAATATTTAGGATCGAATTTTTCAGCTTTAAATTGTTTCGCAAGATCCTTATATCCGACACCATTGCGTATATCTCCAACATTTTTGCGAAATAACTTTGCCTGTTCGCCACGTTGGTTGGTCTGATAGTAACCTAAATAGCCCGTAATGTAGTAATTAGCCCAATTTGGACGAGTATAATCCCAGTTTCCCGTTACGGAATAGACCCCCCAATGTGCATAGATTCCAAATTTTGCATCCTTAGCCCATTGCGGGACTTCATGCTTACGAAGAGATTTCCAGTTGTCTTGGTAATGCTCTGTCTTAGGAGTATTCTTCGCCCCGAGTAATGAAACAGATAGAAGCAAACATCCTGTTAGAATAATGTTTTTCATCATTGATTATTATTTTATTTTTAATCCCTGCCAGCGATCAACAGGTTGGTAGTTTGTATTATTGTAGTCATTCCCTTTTTGGCTATTTTGACATGAAGCATTCCAATCTTTTAGATAGGCTTTCATTTCAGAAACTTTTTCTGGATACTGACTTGCAATATTATTCCCCTCAGAACGATCTTCACGAAGATTGTATACCTCTTTTAACTTGCCATCTAATACAACAAACTTTAAGTCGTTGTCAATGATAGCACCTTTCCCTTTATACATAAACGGAAGAGGTTTGGGACGTGTTTTAGAAGATCCATTGAACATAGACATCAATGAAACACCATCGACTGGACGATCTTCAATATTATTCAGAGCTAATCCATCGACTAATGTAGGTAAGTAATCAAGTGTTGACGAGATGTATTCTGAACGAGTATTGGCTTTTATTGTTCCTGGCCATACCATAAATGCAGGAACACCAACTCCTCCACAATATAAACTACGTTTACGACCTCTTAATCCAGCAGTAGAACCTTGTCGTGTACCTGCACGTTTTCTACCTTCTGGACCATTATCACTACAAAAACATATGATCGTATTCTCCAATTCCCCTATTTTCTCAAGGTGTTTTATTAATCGGCCGACTTGATCATCAAGTGCAGTGACACAGCCATAATAGTTTTGTTCTCCCAAACTATACTGGGAATATCGTGCTTTGTATTCAGGTCCCGCAACAACAGGCTCATGAGGAGCATGAAACCAAACAACACTAAAGAAAGGTTTATTTTCTTTTTTTGCATTATCTACGAAAGGAAGAACACGATCCATAATTACACGCGAATCATCGCCATCAAGATTATCTGTAACACGTTTTCCGTTATGATAATACTCATTCTTCTTGTATCGCTTACCTACTGTAGGATTCCAAGTCGCCACAGCAGATTCAGTGACAAAGGCATCATCATACCCATGGTGCCATGGTGGACTAAAATTTAAGACTGGCTTTCGTTTTTTTCCCTTTGATGACACTCCCTTAACAACTGTTCCTAAATGCCACTTTCCAAAATGGCCTGTTTCATAGCCTTTGTCTTTCAACAAATCAATCAACGTTATTTCTTCTTTTGGTAAATGTCCCACATTGGCAGTATATATTCCATATCGGCTATAATGCCTACCCGTAAGACAAGTTCCTCTAGTGGGAGAACATACAGGTCCTCCAGCATAAAAGTTGGTGAAGGTTACCCCCTTTTTAGATAAAGCATCAAGGTTGGGGGTTTGAATAATTTTATTGCCATTAAACCCAACATCTCCATAACCAAGATCATCAGCCATGATGAGAATTACATTCGGGCTTTTTTTCGAGTGTGTTCTCTCACTCTTAGATACGCTGTTTTCAGAACTTTTGCACGAAAACAGCATCAATGAGGAGAGTCCAAGGACTGTACAAAGTTGTTTCATTAAAGATAGTTTAGTTCAAAGGCAAGACACAGATGACCTTGCCTTCTTTATGTTGTGTTAGTTTATTGAATTAAATCTTTAATTTCACGAAGTTGACGTCTTTTGGTCATATCACCATAATTCGCCACAGGTTCACCTGGAGTACTTCGACCATTATTGATATATTCTGCCATAAGCAATTCTAGCTCTTTAACCTTATCAGGATACATCTTAAGAAGATTATTTGATTCGTAAGGATCTTCCTGCATGTTAAACAGTTGAATCTTTCCTGGATTTTTTACTGGCTTATCTTTAGGGTCTTTACGACGTGAACCAGCTCCTTCATGTAGAACTAATTTCCAATCTCCTTGACGAATAGAGTAATATCCTCCATCAGAATGATGAATTACCCCTTGACGCTTAGTGTCATCTACGTTCTTGCCATAAAGAGCTGGTAGAAAACTATAACTATCCTCTCCTTCATTGTTTCCAAGTTGGTCCCCCATTAAATCTGAGACAGTAGCCAGAAGGTCAGTAGTACACATTAGGTAGTCACTCCTTTTATTTGATTTTACTTTGTTTGGCCAATGTGCAATAAATGGAACATGATGTCCACCCTCATAAAGTGTCCCTTTGGTTCCACGGAAGAAATAACTAGAGAAGTGATTGTTTTTTTCGAGAAGTTTTAGGTTCGCTTGTGGTGACACGCCATTATCAGCAGTAAAAATCACAAGAGTGTTATCAAGAATTCCTATTTTGTCGAGTGCTTTCATTACACGCCCAACGGCATAATCAACTTCCATACAAAAATCTCCATGTGGAGCAACACCACTTTTTCCTTTGAATTGCTTATTCGGAACAATTGGAGAGTGAGGGGCATTTAATGGCATATAAACAAAGAATGGCTTGTCCTTATCTTTCTTTTGAGTTTGCTCTATCCAAGAGATCGTTTTATCTGTAAAATTAGTTAAGACTTGATTTTGAACAAAGTTCTTGTCAATCCAACCATTACGTGCCCCAATAAACCCATATTTTTTGAATTCTTTCCTATCCATAATGAGCTCAAAATCGCCCTTCATCTTATCACCTTCGATATAAGCATGAGGTGCCATATTTAAAGAAGCTGCAATTCCAAAATAGTAATCGAACCCAACACTTAAAGGCCCATTTTTAATTGGTTTCTTTACATCAACATTTTCACCAAATGTCTGTTGTACTTTCTTTCCATCTACTGATGTCCAATCCATACCTAGGTGCCACTTACCGACACAAGCGGTTTGATAACCTTTTTTCTTTAGATAAGATGCTACAGTTGTTCTATTTGGATCAATCAAGTGATCACTATGTCCCTGAAGAACTCCACTCTTCAATCGAGTTCGCCAACAATAACGACCAGTAAGAATTCCATATCGAGTTGGTGTACATACCGATGAGTTGGTATGTACATCAGTAAACATCATTCCACCTTTAGCCATCTGATCTAGATTGGGTGTTGGGAATTGACATTTTGGATTGAAAGCTTTTACATCACCATACCCCATGTCATCTGCAAGAATGTAGACTATATTAGGTTTTTTCTTATTCTTCTTTGCTTCAGCCATTTTTGGCATTGCAAGTCCCGTCATTAGTAAACCTAAAGAGGCATACAACTTTATACTCTTCATATATATTATTTTTTTATCTCTGCTAAAGCTTTATTATCTTCTAACAAATATTTCTGAGGATAGTCTTTAGAGACACCATAATTAGAAATAGAAACATCAAATGGTTTGAATCCTATTTTTTTGATTAATTTCTTGTTTTTCATACGGTAATCAAAATGCTTAAGATCTGTAAATTTAGGATCCATAATCACAGCGTGTTCCTCTATACCATTCTTCTGTTTCAAAGCAACATCTTCTTTCGCATTAGGCCAGTAATAGCAATTATAGTCCATCTGATACTCATAAGGAATTGATTTCTTTCCTTCCTTATGGACAAACATTCGTCCCCACTTAAATGTCGTATTCGGAACATACTTGTCTGATGTATTGTAGAATATATTGTGTGATATCGAAGAGGTAGGTTCAAAATATTGTTGCGGATATGCCCTAAAGTGGATGCCTTTACCACAGTTGATCAGTATATTGTTTTCTATTGTATTAATACCTTTATGGATAATCCCAATATTCTTTACATTTACCAAAAGATTGTTGCAGATCAATGTACCATCTTGCCAATCATCAGTACGAATACCAACATAAGGGATATCATACAGATAGTTGTTTCTAACAACATTACCTAACCCAGCTCCTGATACATTTAGACTTGAGCCATCGCTAAGCTTCAATAGAGTACGTTCTACACGATTGTATTCTATGATATTGTTACGAGCATGTAAGAAAGGAGCATATCGCTGAATGATCGTTTTAGTACTGTCAATATTAGGCATAACTTCTCCCCAACGAATAGTACGCGAGGCTTCATCAAAATTACATTCATCCTTTAAAAGGATCTGACATCTGACTCCACAAATCCCAACAGCTTTTCTTGGAACATCATGGATATAATTATGAGAGATTACATTCCCTCCACTCTGCCAAGCGAAGATGGCATGACCATGATATACAATCTGACCACAATGATGAATAATGTTATTTGTAATGGTATTGTCTTTGTTCACGTCCTTCGTTCCAGGTCCATATCCAGCAAGCAGGATTCCCATATGCCCAACATAATCAATCAGGTTTCTCTCTATCTTGATGTTTTGTGCATGAAGATCTAGTCGCATCGCACTACCTCCACTATTGGTAAAATGACATGCTTCTACGCCACAACTTTCAGCTCCACGAAATCTTAATAGTGCATTTCCATAATCGAAAGTATCCCAATCATGCTGGATCCCCCAACCTTTTCTATTTTTATACCAAACGGTACGATCACCATGAGTGAAAGTCAATCCTTTAAAATAGATATTCTTAGCAGGTGTGTCTTTAGGTAGATCATAATTTACTTCACCTTCAACTTTCACTAACTCCATTAATTGTGGTGCAAAGATCGTCTTAGATGGTGTTCCAGATTTTGGCCAATAGTAAATCTTTCTCGATTGGGTATTTACACACCATTCACCAGGTTCATCTAAATAGTCTACCACATTTTCAACCCATGCATAACGATGTTTTCCACTTGAGAAAGGTAATGCATTAGCTTCATAAGCTAGATATGCTATTTTCTTCTCCATATCCACAGATTCTAACTGAATCATATTAATATTCCATGGTACTGGATTAAAGAATACTTCTACATCTGACAAATTACTCCAATCTTTGATTTGGTTTGTAAAAGGAAACATACGAAGATGAATACGATCACGATTATAATAAGTATTCTGACTATCTGCACGACGGACCTCTTCATTTCGTGGCATTTGAAATTTATCACTTTTTGCACGAGACAACCGATGATCTCCATCAAAAAGAGTACGGAAACTTTTAAGTCCTGTAGGCATATTGGCTACCCACAATTTCCCTTTTGCAGCTTTAGGAGTTCCTTTAGGATATCTTTTCACTTTTGTCCATTTGGCTATATTCTTACCAGAAGACAATATAGGCTCTTCATCTTGATAAGCTGCAAAAGTCAATTTTTTGCCACTCTTCAAAGTATGAGGTAAGCCTAAAACTAATGTATGGTTAAGCTGATATCTTCCTCCTCTTAGATATACGGTGATATCTTCATTAGGTTGCTTTCGAACAAGATATTTAACTCGTTGAGATACTTTCTGAAGACTTTTATATGGAGCCTCAAGAGTCCCCTTTGCTTTATCATTTCCATTTGGAGAGACATAGATTTGATTCTCTGCTCTGGTTGACAAAATTCCCATTAATGCAATGAGTAGAATAAAACATTTCTTCATAATACTTTTTTATTGGTCCTTTTTGATAGTTTAACGATAGTCCTTATCATCATAAATTATATATGGACAATGTAGCATCAAGTAAGTTAAATAAGTATCACAAATAGCACATGAATATTATTATAATTATAGATTAAGTCCCAAAATATATAAACCTCTACATTCATAGATTTCACACTAGACAATCGATGAAATAAGCATGCAAACTGTTACATTTTTCTATGACCCACGTTACATATCTCAATAAAAGATTAGATCAATTTAACAATATACTTACTCAAAAAGTAACATTGAAAGATATGTATTATTTAATCTACTAACATTCAGACTTGACACAAGTCTATTTCTCTATGGTTTAATACATATAAGAGAAAAGTGTGTTCTAGTATTTCATTTAAATGAAATACTAGAACACACTTTTTAGAGCTTCAATTAAACACCTACCGTATTGTAATTTATCCAAGTGAAGGAGTTAACTCACTATGTGAAGACTATTTTCTGCGATTTACCTGATGATTGGTTTCGGATAATATACACACCCGCTCTCACAGACAGTATAATCGGTTTTGATCGATCAACATACCGAAAAGTGGCAACTATTTTTCCACAAAGGTTAATTATGTAGTAAATATGAGACTGAGAGTTATTCTGTCCAATCTCAAACTCATTTATTACTGGATTAGGATGGACCATAAATCCAATTTCATCATTATATTTAAAGTAATTCCCCTCTTCCATGATGTACTGCTAATTTAATCATCTAATTTTGTTTAACCACCGTTCCATAAAAGCATATAAACATCGTCATAGTATAAAACAATCAAGATTAAATAACCTCCTTAATACCAAACAACTAACCTTAAACTATTCATATATATACTCCCATAATTTTATTTCCTCTTATACCAAGAGAACGTAAAATTATGGGAGTATATATATGAATGCCTTCCTTCTCCAACACTTGAAATAGATTTGAGAAAACATTTAAAGGCAGTCACACTCTCAATTCTTCGGAGCAATCATGCCTGATTACTCCGAAGCTACCATTAAAGTCCTTATTCTTAACTATTAAGTTGAAAGAGAATGGAAGGCAATAAGTAATCTATTATTAGTAATTTGGATTTTGAAATTTAAACCCTGGATTTCTATTCATTTCCGCATATGGTATTGGGAATAGATTATGATGTATGACAATGTTTTCAGCTGCTGGAGATTTCTTTGTGTCATCAAGCTTTGCTTGAATCCCTAAAGCACACTGCTGGAAATAAGTATAGTTCTTTGCATCTTCTCCAGATTTTCCATACATTTTTAATTCCTGAACCTCACTCACTAAACGGCCCATTCTTACAGCATCAAATCGAGTTTGTCCCTCATAACATAACTCCCACTTACGCTCTTGGTAAATAATGTCTACCATTTCTGCTTGCGTTAATGTCTCAGAAACATCTGCAGGTTGTAATGAAACAGGATATCTCACCCCAATTGGTGCAGCCATATCAGCAGAAATAGTAGAACCATTTCTTGCTCTAGATCTAATTATATTCACATATTTTGCTGCATTTACTTGATCACCTAATTCATTATAGGCTTCAGCTAAAACAAGCAAAATATCACCATAACGTAATAGTACTTGATTTTGTCCATGCTCAAAGTAACAAGGTGATGCGGACTTAAATTTCACAAAAGAAAAATCCTTCGGAGCAACAATGTTCTCAAGTTTTTGACCACTTTTCGCCCATTTATTGACATTTATGCTGATAAGCATACGAGGATCTGAGTTGGCATAATCAAGATCATCTGCAGTATATGACTGAATAAACGATTCAACAAAACCATTTGCAGTGTTCACTTTCTGCTTACCAGATGTTGGCATATTACTTGCACCAAATATACCTGACATTGTTGAACATGAAAATCCTCTTTGTGAATTATCATCCGTTAACTGCAACTCAAAAAGGGATTCTTTTCCATTTTCATTGTCATAAAAGAATGGAGCTTCATAATCATCCTCTAGACCAACATTGGCTCCGGTATTGGAAAATTCAACAAGTTTCTCTGCATATTCCTTAGCTTTTGTATAATACTCATCCTCATTAACCCAATCATACTTATTAATATCTAAGTTCCATGAGTCATTCAATTCAGAATGGCGTTTACAAGAAGCTGCAGTTAAATAAACTTTTGCTAACAATCCATACGCTGCTCCTTTAGTCACTCTCCCTAAATCAGCCGATTTGTATGTGGGGGTTAAACTGGATCCATTTTTAAAATATAACCATTCACATCCAAATTCAAGATCTTTGATGATTTCATTATATACTTCACGAACTGAAGAACGTCCAATAAAAAAGTCATCAGATGAAGTTGATTCTTTAAAATTCAAAGGTACTGCTCCAAACAGGCGCACCAAACCAAAATAACTGTATGCTCTTAAAAATTTCGCTTCAGCTATAAATCTATTTTTCTCCTCTTCTGTAAAATTAAGCACTTCATCTCCCATCTTTGAAATTCGATCAATAGCAAAATTTGCTCTCTCAATAGTTATAAAGTAACCAGAATAGATATTCTTGAACTGTCCTGTATTAGAGGTAAAAGTATAGAGATTAAGATTTTCATTCGACCGTTTCGAACCACTGACACTTGTACCAAGATCTTTGTAAAGATGAAGATCCATATAAGGAGTATTGATACGGTGTAACATTTTTCCATATACTCCATTTACAGCAGTCAATGCTTGATCTGCATTGTTAAAATAAGTATCTGGATTAATGAATGATTCTGGATGTTCTTCTAAAAGTGAGTTACAAGAAGAAAGGAACAATGTAATGATTGCGATATATATAAATTTCATGATATGTCTCTCCTTAGAATTTAATGTTAATACCTGCAGTGAAGTTCATCGTTTTAGGATAGTTTCCTTTATCAATATTTCGAACTTCTGGATCATAACCACTATAATTAGTCCAAGTATATAGATTCTCACCTTTAAAATAGACACTTAACCCACTAAGACTCATTGATTTTACTAATTTACGAGGAAAATTATATCCAATATTCACAGATGATAAACGAATATATGATCCATCTTCAACATAAGTATCAATCAACCCTCTCATATTTCGGACTCCAGGTACTGGTTGAAAGGAATCAGGATTACCAGCATCTATGATTGTACCATCAGCTGCTTTTACTTCTGGTCTCCAAAAATCTAATGCTGAATTTAAACGATTGTCAGTAGGTTTATCATATCCTTCCAATTTGGTTTTCATTTCGTTGTATATCTCACCACCATATTTGAATCGGAAACGAACTCCTAATGAAAAGTTTCCAACTCGAAAGGTGTTAATTAATCCTCCATGAAAATCTGCTTGATTATTTCCAAGCACAACACGGTCTCGATCATCGATGACTACTTTTATTGGTGTTCCATCTTCAGCATAAACACTTCCTCTTTTATCAACATCTGCAAGCTTACGTTGACCAACTTTCATTACACCACGAAACTTTCCGTTTCTATATGCCTTTAATTCTTCTTCATTTTCGATTATACCAACCTGTTTAAACCCATAAAAAGTACCTGACATTTTATCAACTAATTTTATTGAATTGCCATTGATTAAACTATTTTGACCATAACCCAATTCACGAATAATATTCTCATTACGTGAGATATTGAAATCGGTAGTCCATTGAAAATTCTTGGTTTGAACATTAACAGTAGATAGTGAAAATTCGACACCTCGGTTTTCTACACAACCAAAATTCTGACGCATTCTTTCAAAACCGATATGTGTTGGCAAAGATACATATTGCAAAATATCTCTATCCATCTTACGATAAACATCCATAACAATTGATATCTTTCCATCATTAAATCCCAAATCCATTCCTAAGTTGGTCTGTTCTGATGTCTGCCATTTTAATTCTGGATTTGCAAGGTTCTTAACGTATAAACCTGTTACAATTCTCCCATTAAAACTATAATTATCAAAACCGGTATTTGTTAGAGACTCATAATTACTGACTCTCTGGTTACCTGTCTGTCCATAACTAACTCTCAACTTCCAATTAGAAAGAAACTTAGCATTTTTTAAGAAATTCTCTTGATTGATTCTCCATGCAAAAGCACCTGATGGAAAATATCCCCACTTATTGCCAGCTCCAAATCGAGATGCCCCATCTGCTCTTATAGACCCTGTAATAATATACTTGTCATTATAGACATAATTCATACGTCCGATATACGATACCAATCCACCATCGACCTTTCCAGAATAAGGTGTTCCAGGAAGAAGACCAACACTAATATTGGCTGTATTTAGTTCATTAATACCAAACACCTTACTTTCCACACCAAAATTCTCTGAATAATATTTCTCCGTAGAGAAGGCTCCCATCAAATTAAGACTATGTTTCTTAGCAAATGTATTTGCATAGTTCAATTGGCTTGTATGAACCCCTTTTACATTTAATTTTGTTTGAAGTTTTGCCAATCCTTTTCGGCTTTTCCCCATAGCAGTTGTTGTGGGATAGAACGCTTCACTCTTCACAGAATTAATCGATCCACCTAAACTCAACTTATAATAGAAATGCTTAGTAAAAGAATACTTTAGCCCCACACTACTTATCGATTGCAATACTTTACTCTTATTCGTTACATCAACTGCAAATCGATAAGGGTTTCTCAAATCACTTAATTCTTCCCCTGTATCCTCATTAACCAGTTCCCCTGGAAGATAATCAACCTTACGAGATGGTGATGCATTGACAACTTGCTTGACAACACCAGCACTCACTTCTGAGCCATTATGTTTTGTATCCACTCCATTAGTTTCTGTATAACTAGTCTTCTCAAGAAAGTCAACTGCAAGTTTTCCAAATTCTAACTTTAATTTAACATCAGCAAGATATCTTTTAAGATCATTATTGGGGATAATACCAGTATTCTCAAAATATGACGTATAGGCATTGTATTTGAACTTCTTTACACCACCACTAAAACCAACACCGTAGTTCTGAGTTTTTCCGATACCATAAAGTTCATCTTGCCAATCCGTATCAATTCGGTTTGGATTTATTGTATCTCTGTATGCTTCTGCATTAGGGAAATTTGGATTTTCCCGAATTCCTTTCCAGAAACCATGAAAAGTCGGATCTGTATTTAACAATGAGTCTGGAGCTGTATTTGTTTTATTAAACTCTTTCCAATATCGATTATATTCAGCATGCTCTAGTGAATTCATCAAATCTAATCGACGGTCAATACGACGTACACCATACTTCGCATTCACAGTTATCTCATTCTTACCTGCTTTACCACTCTTAGTTGTAATAAGAATAACACCATTAGCTCCTCTAGCACCATAAATTGCAGTTGATGAAGCATCTTTCAAGACTTCAACGGATTCAATAGTTGCAGGATCAATATTCCCTAATGGATTTTGGTTATCATTTCCGGGAATACCTGTTTTCATACCAACAGGAGAATCATCAATTGGGAAACCATCAACAACATAAAGAGGTGCGCTACTTGCTCCAATGGAATTCCCACTACGAATATTTACGTTCAAACTAGCACCTGGACCTCCTTCTGATGTCTCAATAAAAACACCTGCAACTTTCCCTTGTAATGCAGAAACGACATCAGGGTTAGGAGTATTATTAAGTTCTTCAGATTTTACAGAAGAAACAGATCCAGACAGGTCACTCTTTTTTATTGAACCGTAACCAATAACAACTGTTTCGTCAAGTTCTGTCGTCATCGTTTCTAAGGCAACATCTAACACGGAACGACCTTTTACTGCGACACTTTTTCTTTTATATCCGATAAAAGAAAAAACTAAAGTAGATGATGGGTTAGGAGTCTTTATAACAAATCGCCCCTCGATATCAGTTATTACACCTCTTTTTACGCCCTTAATCATCACGTTTACACCTGGGAGTGTTTCTCCGCTATTGATATCCTTTACTACCCCAGTAACCTTAAACTTCTGTGCAAAAGAAGGAAAACTAAGTAATAGTACAAGCATAAACAACAAACTCTTTAATTTCATAAAATTTAGTTTTTAGTAAGTTTTGGCATACTTTGTTAAATATAATTAATATTCAAATCCATGCAACATAATTATCGCCACATTGTCATTAATCATTAATAGAAACCTACAAACTGAATCACATTAATTTTCGTGATCTACAATCGTAAATTTCCATGTAACAAATATGATTACTTTAAAAAGAAAGTATTGGTACAAACATTACAAACATTAACAACATTACATGTAATATAGACACAACAACAAATCACTCACTAAACAACTATATATCAGATTACTGAATCAAGTCATTAACTTATTTTTTTCATCAATAAAAACTACACTTTGAGATATCTATCTTATTTATTTGTACAATAAGTATCATTATCATATTAATAACTAACTTTATTTTGGCACTTATTTAGTGAAAATGACAATCATGCATGCACATAAAGAACTATTCTGTTATGAATAACATTGATAAACATATATATTCTGAATCATATCAATCATCAGACATCATTGCAATCTATATTATAAGTTGTCATATGGAATCGACTAATAAAGACAACTTCAAGGTAACATATTCAAAACCTTCTCAAGGTATTGGATTAGATAATTATGTAAGAGAGATTAAATAGAAGAAATCAATTTGAGAAAATTGAACAATCATGTAGAAGGTAAATTCGCCTTTCATAGTTCTATCAAACCACTGGACATGATTTACCATAAAGGGGACATTTGTATTTGGGGATTCTCAACCTATGACTCGCCTTCCAAGCCTTAGTTGACATTATATCATATTCCTATAAGTATCATCACTTCAAATTTACGAATAACGTCCTTGATTTTGGAGTCTCCTGTAACTCCCTTTACAATCATGAATATTTCCTATTGACTGAGCAAATACAGAGACTTACTCTCTACTTATTGGGATATCCTATATAATCGGGTAGATGGCTGGAAGATATTTTATCTTCCAGTACACCTCCCACACCACCGTACGTACGGGTCTCGTATACGGCGACTCCCTAAATCACGACTTTACTCTCTGATAATAATCACTTAGCGTAATATAGCCTGCCTTCTCCAAATTCTTATTCGTTATAGTCGTTTGTTGAATTGGACTCTTTGAAATGCGCCAATACTTTTTCCTCGTATTAGCATATTCATACGCTTTGCTCTTCAAAACTCCGATCAAATATGCCGCATCAAATAATGATAATTCGCCATCGGGCTAATACTTACCTTCTCGTAGTTCTGTTATTAAAACTTTTCGATGAAATCTGAGATAATCTTTTAATGATTCCACTTTCATCTTATCAACTCCATGACTCCTTTATTACGATAAACCTGTAAATAAGCCTTATTTAGGTTATCTGATTATAGGACATGTTCTAATAAATTATCTGTTGTAATGTTCGTTTCCATAATGGCTTCAGTTATCCCTTTGAAAGTGTGCGCTCTTGAGTTATTCTCGAGTTCCGCTCTACCTTCACTTAAGTAGCTATCTTCCGATATTTTCTGCATTGATCCCTTCATTAGGTAACAGTCTGTATTATGAATGATTTAAGATTCAGTCCTTCCTGTAAAGTGGGTACAGTACTATGACCTCGGCTGACTTCTCACAGTTAACTTTTTTTGAATGGACAGGAAAAATACACTGTATCCATCTGCGAGATCTCCCATGGTAAGGAAATTAACTTTCACTCCATCTATCCGCCACATCTACGGTATTAACTCTGTGTAGAATTCGGACTTTACTTTGTTTGGCAAGCTTATCCAGTTATATACCGCCTAATGAGATTCGTATACCTCGGATCAGAGTTTTGCATACGGCTTCCTTCAGGTTATACCTCACGATAAGCACCCTTGCCTTCTGCTAGGTGGTTGGCTCTACAAACCTCCACTACGGACTTGCACCGATTAGTTAATTTACATGCATGGCACACCAAAAAAGAGTTGTACTAATATTAGTACAACTCTTCAAAGGTGTGTGTGTATTTTGTTTATTAAGGGTGCTTATTCCTTATTCCATGGTACTTTTGGTGACTGATAATAGTTCAACCCCATGGCTTCAAAGCGTGCTTTTTGATTCGCAAGTCGTATTTTATATGTATTCCAATCTTGCTGTGATTTTTTTGACCATCCAATCTCAGCATAACCTGGAAGACGAGGGAAGGTCAAGTATTGAATATCTTTAATATCTTTTACTGTCTCTGACCATAAAGGAGCCTCAATACCTAAAATATCTGATGGAGATGTATTTGGCAAGAAAGTATCAGGGTCCCACTGATAAGCATCATCAACTTCAGTGTATCCAGCCCAATGCAATCCTAATGGACTAATCGAATCATACTGAATATCCATATAAGCTTTTGCAGCAGGCGACATTAGCAATTTGGCTTTCTGATCTAATGCCAACTTTGCGCTATGTGTTTTAACTTTCCAAAATTGAGCAACAGTATTTGGTTCTAAATTAGCTTCTGCGATATCTGCCCAACCCACAACTCTTTTGCCATGAGAAGTAATAATCTTTTGTGCTCTATTGATGAATTTTATATAGTCTTCTTTTCCTGTAACATGAGTTTCATCTCCTCCAATATGGAAATACTCTCCAGGAGTAAGCGCAACCATTTCGCGCACTACATCATCAATAAACTTATATGTAAGATCTTTATCTACAGTAAATGTACTAAAGCCTACTTTAGTACCAGTATATATTTTTTTAGGTTTATTATCTGGATTTAATTCGCCATATGATGCCAATGCTGCATTTGTATGTCCTGGCATATCAAATTCAGGAACAACTGTTATATTACGATCTAAAGCATATTTGACGATATCCTTATATTCTTCTTGAGTATAGAAACCTCCTTCTCCTCCTCCAACTTCAGTCTCAGCTCCAATTTTAGTAAGATTTGGCCATGATTTTATTTCTAATCGCCAACCTTGATCATCTGTTAAGTGAATATGAAAATAATTCATCTTATACATCGCCAAGTAATCAATAAACTGTTTCACCTCTTCAACAGAAAAGAAATGTCTCGCAACATCTAACATCGCTCCCCTATATTCATATCTCGGAGCATCTTTAATCGTACCACTCGCAACTCTCCAATCAATATTTTGCACTTGTTTCTTTTCAATGGATGCAGGAAGCAGTTGCCTTAAAGTCTGAGCACCGTAGAATACACCTCCAATATCTTTTCCTTGAATAATAATTTTATCCTCAGTGATCTTCAATTGATAGCTATCATTTTTTGATAATTCATTCGATAAACTCAACAAGATTTGATTCGATTCTGCATTTTTACCCTCTACAATCTGAATATCAAAACCTGTCGCGGGTTGTAATATTCCTTGCAGTACTTTAGCTGTATTCTTTAATGAAGGTTCTGAAACAACGATCTGGGTATTTTTATTCAATTGAAATGAAAATCCATCTGCATTGATCTCATTAGGGATAGGAATTAAACTTGCGTTATTTAAATCCATCGGGACTCTTTCTTTACAACTCATTAAAGCTGTAGAGGTGATCCCCAATAATAATAGTGTTTTCTTAATATAATGCATTGAACTATGTTTTATGATTTAATTCCGAATAAATGATTATATCACAAAACTATCATGAAAGGCTCCACTCCTAGAAGTAAAATAATATAAATTAGTGTAAAATACAAGATAATACATATATACATTGTATCTACAAACATTACTAAACAGCTTACACACAATACTATTTAGAAGTATGAACTTTAGGTAATGATTCAACTATATCACAAAAAGTCATCATTTTATTATCATTCGGAAACCGTTGTTTCAATTGCGTAAAGACATTGGGATTACCAACCCAAATCATCTTAGTCTTTGCTCTAGTCATTGCCACATTCCATCTATTAAGGTTAAAATAGAAATCTATACCATGAGATATATGATCAAGACTACTTATTACTAAAGAAAAAAAGATAACCTCACGTTCTTGTCCTTGCATGCGTTCAACGGTATCAACTACAATTGATGATAGATCAACTTGTTTTTCTTTACAATTGATCTCAGAAAGATGTTGGGATACCAAACGCGCATGAGCTCTATAAGGTGTGACCACACCAATGTTTTCAGGTGGCATTCCTGCATTAATAAGGACTTCTGAAAGTTGTCGTATCACCAATGCTTCTTTCTTAGATTGAACTTTACAACGTGAATGGTTTGTCTCAATAAAAACTGAAGCTAAATCTGGATCTGACAAGAAGGAAAACCGAGGCTCTACATCCCTAAGTCTAATTCTATTTTTAGCAATTACATCAGCACTCTTGAGTCCATCATTATAGAAATATCGACTCGGTATAGAATTGATAATTTCATTCATTCGATAGGTTGTTCTCAGCATCGTGCCATTATACTTCTCTGTTAAACATTCAAAAGCAGACCGGATCACCTCTTTCTCAGTATGCGAAGCAACTAGTACTGGAGGCATTTGTTTATGATCGCCTATCCATACTGTTTGCACACACGATAACATAACAGAAATGGCTAAAGGTTGGGTTAGCTGTCCCGCTTCATCAATTATAGCAACATCAAAACGGAGAGAACCAACTCTCTTACTCCTTAAACTCATAGGCGAAGCCCCAACGATAATACCTGTATTCAAAGAATTATAAGGTGATTGAATAAAATATTCAAAATTATCAATTGTAAAGGATTCCGTAATTAGATCTTCGGCCTGTTCTATTGGACCAATTTTAAACATTTTACGATAGCTCTCTAATGATCGCACTTTGCGTAGTGCATTATTTATGGCTCTATGTGTAAAAGCTGTAATTAAAACATTCTTTCCTTGTTTAGCCAAATAGAGAGCTAAATAAGCCAACACCATTGTTTTCCCAGTACCCGGAGGCCCCTGAATCGTATAGTAATTAGAAGTATGTAATGCATTAGTAAAAGCAATAGATTGACTTTGATTAAATCCATATTGCTTCATGTTCGTTTCCACCAAGTCACTGTTATAAGTTGTAACTACAGGAGCAATCATTCCTTTTAATTGACCAAATATATCATTGCCAAAGGGAGTATGTAATACAGATTCAACAGTATTTTTGAGCATGTGCCTTAAATCAATTCGATCAGGATCTAAAATCCATCCAGAACTATTATGAGTAATATTAACTAGATTACAACCATAACTTGCTTTTATCTCATAATACCCTGGATGCTCTTTTGTTACTTCACAGCAAAAATAGTTTATTTCAGGGTCACCTTTATGAAGTCGAATACGGCTTCCTGCACGTAGATTTGAATTATTATATGATAGCTTCAAAAATGCACGACCTCTTCTAGACCAATCAATACCATCTAACACAGTCCACACAGTAATATTGTCAATTGCATGGCCTAGTTCTATGCGTTCGTCTATTGTTAAGGCCCAAATATCCTCAACTTGCTTATTTTGTGCATCACATTCAGCATCAATAAAATCTTTTAACTGATCTATATAACTCTCCATGAAACCATACTCTTTGTGACTATAACATTCTTTTTAAATAAAATAAATCTACTGAACTACAATTCTAGCGAGGATTAAAATACAATCCTTGAGATTGGTACTCTAACAGTTCTTCAATCTCCTCCCTATAACCAATATCTACCAAAAAAAGAGCTTCTCCGGGAGCTGATGCGCCTGCATATTTACGATCTCGTTTCTCAATAATAGAATTAAATTGTTTTGGACTTAATTTACCATAACCAACGTCTAATAGTGTTCCCACAATAGCTCTTACCATATTACGTAGAAAACGATCCGCTGTAATAGTAAAAACAGCAAAATTTCCATTCACTTCCCAATATGCGTGAGAAACATCACAAACACTTGTTTTATTATCTGCCCCACTTCTCTCGAAACTTTCAAAGTCATGATGCTTAAGTAAGAAAGAAGCTGCCTCATTCATATATGTAAAGTCAACTTTCTTAAATGGCTTAAATGCATAACGAAACATAAAAGGATCTTTTTCAAGAGACAAGAAGTACTTATATGTTCTATGTGTAGCATCAAACCGAGCATGATCATCATGATCCACTTTAAATATTTTCTGCACTGAAATCCCTTTGCCAAGAAACTTATTCAATTTATAAGCAAAATTCGGGTTATCCAATCTATCATTATCGGCATCAAAATGTGCGACATAAAGAGAGGCATGAACGCTGGTATCAGTTCGTCCTGCTCCTGTGACCTCGATTTTCTCTCTCGATATCGTAGTCAGAGCCTTTTGTAGCTCTTCTTGAACCGTTATAGCATTAGGTTGAATCTGCCATCCGTGAAAGAATTCCCCATTATATGCTAATTGAATAAAATATCTTTGTTGAATACTGACTTTTGTTTCCATTATTATCTTCTTATTTCTGCAAATTTAAGCAGAACTGTTTACGTACACTAAGAGAATGCACAAATTTTAAAAACAGAATCTATTTTATATTTTTACATGATTAATAGATGAGATTAAACAATGTTATGAAAAAAACTATTTTAACACTAATTACAGCAGGGACGTTAATGACCTCATGTTGTAATAAAGAATGTAAAACACAAGACGAGGCGAATCCTCTTCTTTCAAAGTTTGAGACCCCATATGGAGTACCACCTTTTGGCAAAATCAAAGACGAAGATTTTCTTCCGGCCATCAAGAAAGGTATGGCATTACAAAATGAAAGAATCGAGAAGATCGTTTCCAATACAACAAAACCGACCTTTCTAAACACTATTGTTGCTTTAGAAGAGAGTGGAACTGAATTGGAAACGGTTGCTCAAATCTTTGGGAACCTTCGTTCTGCAAATACAAATGATCAAATCGATGCTACAGCAACAGAGATATCGCCTCTGATGTCTAAACATAGCGATCAAATCTCTTTCAATGACAAACTTTTTGCCAAAGTAAAGACAGTCTACGATAACAAGACTTCATTCAATCTAGATGAAGAAGATACTCGTTTGCTAGAAAAAACCTACAAAGGTTTTGTTAAAAGTGGTGCAAACCTTTCTAAAGAAGACAAAGAAAAAGTTTCTAAAATCAATGCGGAACTATCTCTTCTTTCCATTAAATTTGGAAAAAATCTTCTAACAGAAACCAATTCTTTCACTCTAGTAATTGAAAATGAAAAAGATCTTTCTGGTCTACCTGAATCAATTCGACAAGGAGCTGCTGAAACAGCAAAAGGAATGGATAAAGAGGGAAAATGGGCATTTACACTTCAAAAGCCTAGCTGGATTCCTTTCTTAACATATGCTGACAATCGTGCTTTAAGAGAGAAGTTATACAAAGCAATGTATAACCGTGGCAATAATGATAATGCAAACGACAACAAAGAGGTAATCAAAAAAATCGTTGCATTACGTGCTCAAAAAGCAAAAATTATGGGATACAGCAACTGGTCAGAACTTTGTCTCGATGATCGTATGGCAGGAACTCCTAACCGTGTATTTGATCTACTCACAAAAGTATGGGAACCTGCTATTGTTCGTGCAAAAGAAGAAACAGCAGACATGCAAAAGATGATTAAATCGGAAAAGAAAAACTTCAAACTTCAAAGTTGGGATTGGTGGTACTACTCAGGAAAAGTACGAAAAGCAAAATACGATCTTGATGAGGAGCAAATTCGTCCTTATTTTGAACTTAACAATGTACGTGAAGGTGCATTTATGGTAGCCAATAAACTATATGGTTTAAAGATCACTGAGATCAAAGACATTCCAGTATACCACCCTGAAGTAAAAGCATACAAAGTAAGTGAAAAGGATGGTTCTTTAGTTGGAGTGCTTTACACAGACTTCTTCCCAAGAGCAAGCAAACGTGCGGGAGCATGGATGACAAGCTACCGTAAAGAATATAAAAATGACAAAGGAGAAAGAGTTGCACCAATCATCTCTATTGTATGTAATTTCTCTAAACCCGTTGGTGACAAGCCTGCCCTTCTTTCATATGATGAAGTAACTACACTTTTCCATGAGTTTGGACATGCACTACATGGACTTCTATCTCAATGCAAGTACTATTCCATCTCTGGAACTTCTGTCGAAAGAGATTTTGTTGAACTTCCATCACAGGTAATGGAACACTGGCCCGCAGAAGCGGAAGTTTTAGCAATGTATGCAAAGCACTATAAAACGGGAAAACCAATGCCAAAGGAGCTTATTAACAAACTTGTTAAGAGTAGTACTTTCAATCAAGGTTTTGCGACAGTGGAGTATCTAGCGGCGTCATATCTAGATATGAAATATCATACATTAAAGGATGCAAATATCGAGGACGTAAACAAATTCGAGGTTGATCAAATGAGAGAACTTGGATTGATTGAAGAGATTATTCCTCGTTACCGTTCAACATACTTTGCACACATCTTTTCAGGAGGATATTCTTCCGGATACTATAGTTATTTATGGGCGGAAGTATTAGATAGTGATGCATTCGAAGCATATAAAGAAACTGGAAACATTTTCGATCAAACTACAGCTTTAAAATTCCGTCAAAATATTCTTGAGCAAGGTGGAAAACGAAAAGCTATGGATATGTATAAAGGTTTTAGAGGAAAAGAGCCAAGCATCGATCCTCTTCTAAAAAACAGAGGATTACTATAAACAGTAGATCATAATTCGAAGTAGAGGCAAATGCATTAAGTATTTGCCTCTTTATTTATACTTCCTATACACTAAAATAAATTCGTACAATCACAAAACAGCAAGTCTACACCCTATTGATAAATCATAAATATTAAGACTATTACCTCTTGTGTTAAAAAAGGATTAAAATAGACTCTCTTCTTCGACATCTTTAAAGAGAATACCTATCTTTAGATGTTTTTTAAAATAAATATATTTTCAAGTTATGAGAATCGAGAACGAACTTAAGTTAGGTTTCAAAGATGTAATGTTTAGACCCAAACGATCGACTCTAAAGAGTAGATCTCAAGTGTCTCTCGAGCGAACGTTCAAATCAATGCATGCAGGTGTTGAAATCAAAGGAGTTCCTGTAATGGCTGCCAATATGGATACTGTCGGGACTTTTGAAACTGCCCTTGCATTATTTGAACATCAACTTTTTGTTGCAATCCACAAGCACTATACAATTGAACAGTGGAACGAATTTCTTAAAAATGCTCCTAAAGGTATTGAGAATCATATTGCAGTCAGTACTGGAACTGGAGCTCAGGATGCACTTAAGGTTAAAGATATCCTTACTGCAAATCCTCAATTAAAATTCATATGTATTGATGTGGCCAATGGCTACTCAGAACATTTTGTCTCTTTTGTTAAAAATATGAGACTACAACATCCTGACAAAGTTATTATCGCAGGAAATGTTGTCACTGGCGAGATGGTTGAAGAGCTACTACTTGCTGGAGCGGATATGATTAAAGTCGGTATTGGCCCAGGATCCGTATGTACAACAAGAGTTAAAACAGGTGTAGGTTACCCTCAACTTTCAGCAATTATTGAATGTTCTGATGCAGCACACGGTCTTGGTGGATTAATCATTGCTGACGGAGGATGTGCTATTCCTGGAGATGTTGCAAAAGCATTTGGTGCTGGTGCTGATTTTGTTATGCTTGGTGGAATGCTAGCTGGTCATGATGAAAGTGGCGGAGAAACAGTAGAAGTCAATGGGAAGAAGTTTAAGAAATTCTACGGTATGAGTTCTTCAACAGCAATGGAAAAACATGCTGGAGGTGTTGCTGAATATCGTGCTAGTGAAGGTAAAACAGTTGAAGTTCCTTATCGTGGTGCCATAAAAACAACTGTTCTTGATATCCTAGGTGGTATCAGAAGTACATGTACCTACGTCGGAGCTGCAAAATTAAAAGAGCTCTCAAAACGTACAACATTTATTCGTGTTTCGGAACAGGAAAATCGTGTCTACACAAAATAATATCATTCTATATTAAGGAAACAATAAGGGAGTAGAAAAACTCCCTTATTTTATACCATTTACACCATAAGCTATTACTTTTGCGGCCATGTGGATTTATTATGGTTTATTGGCCGCATTATTCCTTGGCTTTCATGGAATATGCAAGAAAATTAGTGTAAAGGATAACAAGGTTATTCCTGTTCTATTTTTAACTTCTTTATCAGGACTCATTTTTATTAGTCCTATCTATTTCATTTCAAGATTACAGCCTGAATTAGCACAAAATTGGGGATTATATATTAACCCAATTGAAGCAAAAGACCATCTTTTGATCTTTTTCAAATCTCTGTTAATGACCTTCTCATGGATATTAGGCTACAGCGCACTTAAACACCTACCTATTAGCATAGTATCACCGATACGAGCTGCAGGGCCATTCTTCACCCTATTAGGAGCACTGTTTATCTACGGGGAGAGCCCATCTATAATTCAATGGGCTGGATTCACTATGATATTAATATCTATGTGGCTCTACTCTAAAATAGGAAAGCTAGAAGGAATAGACTTTAGGCGTAATCGTTGGATCATTGCTATCATTCTAGCTACTCTGTTTGGTGCCTCGAGTGGATTATATGACAAATTTCTCATCCAATATCAATCATACGAACCACAAACCGTGCAATTCTGGTTTTTCTTCTATGTTGTAACATTAGTTGGGATTGTCTTATTATGGATGAATTTCAAACAACCAATACAGGTAAAAGGTATTCAATGGAGGTGGTCTATTCCATTTGTAGGAGTACTTCTTGTCCTTGCAGACTTCAGTTACTTTCATGGACTTCAAAACAAAGAGGCAATGATCATGCTTCTCTCTGCAGTAAAAAGATGTCAGATTTTTATTGCTGTATTCATTGGAGGGTGGATCTTCAAAGAGAAAAATAAAAAGAAGAAGCTGATACCTTTACTAGGAGTCTTTATCGGTGTACTAATGATTCTTTTTGCGACAACAATATAAAATACAGTTCGAACAAAAAGGAGGCACTATAAATAGCCTCCTTTTCAACACATTTATATATGTGAGCTACTTCTCTAAATAGTTTTCAATTTTTAAAGTCCAACCATAACGACAAGGCAGATCATCTGGACCAAATGATGACAAATCAACCTCAACTGCCCCTTTTCGATATCTCCATTTCAATGGTCTATCCTCACCCAATAGTGTTATCTTAGTATTTCTTAAAGGCTTATCTATTGGAATACGAACAACATCTCCTGGCCATTCAAGCAAAATTGCATATAATGAATTATTATTCACTGTATAAACCATATAATCCTCCATAGACTGATACTTAGCCCTTAAACCATGTTGATTCGTTGTTTCATCAACAAATAGCACATCATTTGGAACAACAATTAGTTCTGATGAAACTTCAGTGACATCCTTCCATTTTAATGAAACAGAAGCATTCCTTTTTTTCTCAAAATAATCAATCTTAATCTTATACCTTGTACCTTCATTCAAAAATATCCGATTGAATTTATTGGTAGCCTCATTATTAGTCATAACATTTCCATCAGCAGTTTGCTTTGACTCTTCCGAATTATCAACAATCAAACGATCATCAATCCATAATTTAGCCCCATCATCCGCCTTTAAATCAAAAAGATATTCACCATTCTGATTTGGCGAAATATATCCTTCCCATGTAACTGTAAAATCATCTTCCTTGATATTTTCAATAGGCCTATTTCTTACCCAATTAAAACTCACAACGGAATCCACTAATTCTTCAATCACAGGTCTCTCTTCATGTGTTTTCTGATTCCATGCATATGAACTATAAATAGCTTCTTGATTCACTCCAATCCAATCCCCCAATTGAATTAGACGTTCTTGTTGAAGAAGAGGAATCTGCCCATCAGCCTTTGGACCGACATTTAAAGTTATTCCACCTCCATTAGCTACAGCCTTCACAAAGAAATGAATCAACTCTTCAGGTGTCATATAAGCATCTAAGGTCTCATTTCTATTTAAACCAAAAGATCGTCCTAAACCTCGACACTCACTCCAAGGACGATCTTTTGAAACAATACCCGAACTATACTCTGGAGTTAGAAACCCAATATCCGAGCCACTCCCCCATCTATTATTTGTAATTGCCTTATTACCTACAGTATTATAATACCACCCAATTAATTGCCTAGCATGCCACTCTTCTGCAGAATTCCACCACTCTCCATCAGTAAACAGAACTGTAGGCTTATATCTTGAGATCAACTCCTTAAATTGAGGAATCATATGTTGATCCACATATGGTCCAATCTTTCGAGGATCATCAGTGTCCCATTTATGCAACTCATTATTCCACTCTGGAAGACTGTAATAGAGCCCCATTTCGAGCCCCTCCTTACGAACAGCTTTTGTTAGATCTCCCACTAAATCACGATGTGGCCCAGTCTCTACACTATTCCATCCTGGAGCATATTCACTATCCCATAAACAATAGCCATCATGATGCTTTGCTACAAAAAGAACATACTTAGCACCAGAAGCCTTAAATAGATGAGCCCACTGATTGGGATCCCAAAGTTCTGCCTTAAATAGGGTTTTAAAATCTCTATATGTAAAATCATCTCCGTAGATACGGTGCTGAAAATCCAATCTCGCAGAATCTTGAAGTTGCACTCCTCTCAAATACCATTCAGCATACCCCTCTTTACTTGCCATTGAAGGAACGGAATAGAGTCCCCAGTGAATAAAAATACCCAGCTTTGCATCTTTAAACCATTGTGGATAAGGTCGAGATTTCAATTCATCCCAACTAGGATTTTCTGAAAATTGTTGCGTCTCTTGAGCAGTCACAGAACTAAAAACTACAAGACAAAAAAATAATAATAATTGTACTTTCTTTTTCATATAAATACCGTGTTATATTCTCATCCTATAAATATCACGAATTCAGCTGAAATTGTCAAATAGTCTAGAGTCTTTACATGAGATATAACATTTCATTAGAAGCATTAACAAAACAATAATCCAATATCGTCAAGAAGAGATCAAATGAACGATCAGAAACAGCATAGAAAAACTAGGATATAAGAACTACACATTATACAAAACAACAGGACTAACACATTTATTTCACACCTTAACACAAGAGGTACATATATATTACAAAACACTCAATTTCATGTTATTACAAAAAGATATAAAACCATATTTTTGAGAAATATTACCACAATTAATATTTCTACAACCAATGACACGAATATTTACATTTCTAATGATGTGGACATTTATCACTACATCAATTATGGCTCAAAAACATTTATATGTTTCAAAGGGAGCCAATGCATCTGATGCAAATACAGGAACTGAAGCCAAGCCATTGGCAACCATAGAACATGCACTACAAAGACTTAATAATGAAGGTGGTGGGGTGTTAATCATCAAAGAGGGCAGATACAAACCAGAACTCATCTTAAGCGGCTACAAAGACATCACCATCGAAGCACAAGATGATGCAGAAGTTATTATAGATGGAACAACAGCTATTGATCAGGAATGGAAAAAAGAGACAATGCTCACAAACATCTATAGTACTAAAATACCATTCAAGACTTGGCAACTTTTCATTGACAATCAACAGCAGATAAATGCACGTTGGCCTAATGCAAAATTTGAAGATCAATCAATATTTGATCACCACAAATGGGCAAAAGGAGACGATAATATGACCCTAGCTGATGGTGAGATGAATATCAATCCAACAACACATAACCTATCAGCATTACCATTCAGTATTAAAGGAGCAATGATGGTAGGAAATATTGGATCTTACACATCCACCTGTCGTTTGGTGACAGCACACACTATAGGCGAAAACAAATTCTTCTATAATAAAACAGGGTATAATAAGAAAAAACATCAATACCTATTTATCGAAGGATTGAAGGAACTAATTGATGCTCCAAATGAGTGGTGCTACAATCAAAAAGAGAAAAAGCTATATGTATACGGAGACCCTTCGGGTAGAGAGATTAAGGCAAAAACCATCTCTTATTCTTTTGATTTCAATAAATCAACGAATATAAAAATTAAAGGAATAAAATTCTTTGCCACCACAATTCAAGCTATAGGGTGTACAGATTTCACAGTAGAATCTTGCACTTTCTCCTACCCTAGCTGCAGCAAAAGAATGCTTAGAGATGAGGGAGCACAGCTAAGTACAAAACTACAAGGAAAAGGGGTAAGAGGATATGCGAAAAACACCTTGCGAAAATGTCTTATCGAACATACAGATGGAACAGGACTTATTCTTAATGGAACACACAATACAGTCGACAGTTGTTACTTTCAATATATTGATTACACTTGTGCTGCTATTCCTGGGCCAGGAGCAACAATTAACACAAAAGGCAGTCATTTAACATTCACACACAACACAGTACACACAACAGGTGCATCAGAGATGCTTGTAATGGTGCCCAATTCCTTAATTGCATTCAATGAAGTCTGGAATACAGGGTTATGTCAAAATGATGGTGCAATTATGGCATTTGGAAGAGGAGCTCCAACTAATAGTCGGATACACCATAACTGGCTTCATGACACGCGAAAAGGTGGTATACGCTTTGATGCACCAATGAACATGTCTCCAATGGGTGGAAAACATGGTACAATCGATCATAACATGCTATGGAATTGTGGTGTTGGTCTAATGGTAAAAGGCGATTTTCACCATGTATTTAATAACACTGTTCTCAACACCAAAGGGATGGGGATGATTATTATAAACGAATCCATGATCGATCCAAAAACAAAAAAGACAATCTACAGCAACAGAAATAGTTCAGTCTGTAACAACCTAGCTTATACTATTTCAGGTCATCGTAGAAATCGATATGTAGATGATCCAATAAAACCAAGTCATGTATTAGTAAAAACATTTGAGTCTAATATTTTTAATAAAGAGAATGAATCACATGTCGATCCTTCATCTCTGATCTCCAACCCTAGAGATTACGACTTCACACCCAAAGCGTCTGCGACTCAAGTTATCAACAAAGGAGTGGAAGACAAAACAAGTCCATTTACATTAACGGCAGGATCAGTCAACAAGCCTGACATTGGAGCCTACGAATTTGGAGCAACCCCTTGGACTGCTGGTGCTAGGTGGAAACCTGATTTCTTTCCATGGAATCAAGACAAATTAACTTTCAGTATTAGCAATAACACAATTTTAGAGGGACAAGTAGCGAATATCACAGTGAAAGTAAATCAAGCTATTTCCTCAACGATGAAAGTGAAGCTAGGAATAACGGATATTACTACAACTGAATCCGACTTCAATCACAATGAGATTGAAATTACATTCCCTCCTTACTCTAGAATAGCCAAAGTTAATATAGCCACCCATATCGACAAAGAAAATGAAAGAGATGAAGTATTTGAAATCAAAGTAAAATCGAATTCACTAGCGAAAGCATTTATCACAAAAGAAGGAGTGGTAACAATTAGAGGAACGAAATACGATAACACAAAAACCAAATCAGGCTTTATATGGAATCCCGACTTTGACCTTTTGAATAATTACACCTCATATTGGAATATTAAACTTAACAACAAAGCGAAAAATACAGTTTGTATTTTAAATGATGCCACGATAGGATCACCCTTTACAGATAAAAAACAGCTATCTATTGACATTATTGATGACCTTAGAGATAACTTTGTAAAATTAGAATCTCGTATTGATACATTATTTACAAAAGGAAGCTCAGGAATAGATGTAGAAGTAAAATTCTCACTAAAAACATCAACAAAAATTGGAGAATCATTTCGGGTAATACTATATAACAATGGACCTTTGAACAACAAGCATATAAAAAACCAAATCATAAGTAATAACGATTGGAATCAATATAGCTACAAATTCCAATTAGATCCACAGAGCGAACCATTTAAACTTAATTTAGTTCTAGAACTAGGAAAACTAAAAGGAACCTCTCAGTTGGATAATTTCAGATCTAAAATCACTGGAGATATCGAGATTGGCAACAACAGTTTAAAAACCTCAAGTCGTTCCTTAAGCACAAAGTATAGAACAACAATATACCCTTCTCCTGCAAAGGATTTAATTAATATATTCTCAACATTCAACAACCTAACTAAAATCAAAATAATTAATCTAGATGGTAAATTACGACTAACAAAAAAAGTAATAAACTCATCTTCTCAAACACTAAACGTAGCTACATTAGCAAGAGGCATCTATGTTTTAGAACTTATGTATAAAGATGGAACAATAGACTCTCAGAAAATCATACTACAATAGGAGTAAATCGAAAGAGGTACTATATCAAGTCTATTTCAAATGGAATATCAATAAACTAGTTTAGGCAAAAAAATTAATGAAGCCTTGCCTCGATAGCTTATTCTAAGCTATACAACAAAGATAAAACATAAGAATATAGAATTGACAATAACTTATTACATAACAAACAAAAGGCTGTCTCTTAATCAAAGACAGCCTTTTTTAATATGTTTGAAAGAGATGACTACATTCTTTCTGGAACTTCGATACCAAGTAAAGAAAAACCTGATTTAATTACCTTTCCAACCTGAGCAGCTAAAGCCAAACGGAATGATTGAATGTCTTTATTTTCCTCTTTGTTAATACTATATTCATGGTAAAATTGATTAAAGCATTTCACCAAATCATATACATAGTTTGCAATCAAAGCAGGACTATGGTTCTTTCCTGCATCAGCAACACATGAACCGTAAAGAGACAACACCTTAATCAGCTCAATCTCTTTCGCATTAGGAGCAATATTAGGAACAACTGACGGCACATTAATTCCAGCTTCATTTGCTTTTCTCAATACACTCTGGATTCGAGCATAAGTATATTGAATAAAAGGACCAGTATTTCCATTAAAATCAATTGATTCTTCTGGATTAAACATCATCCCTTTTTTAGGATCAACCTTAAGCATGAAATATTTAAGTGCGCCAAGAGCAACAATACGATAGATATTCTCTTTCTCGGCATCAGTATAACCATCTAATTTACCAAGATCTTCCGACACCTTGCGCGCAACAGAGATCATCTCATCCATCAAATCATCCGCATCTACGACCGTACCTTCTCTCGATTTCATCTTTCCTTGTGGTAACTCGACCATACCATAAGAAAAGTGATAAAGATCTTTACCCCACTTATATCCAAGTTTATCTAACAAAATAGACAATACCTGAAAGTGATAAATCTGCTCATTTCCTACCACATAAATCATGTGATCAATAGGATAATCCTCATAACGCATTTGTGCTGTTCCGATATCCTGAGTCATATAGACAGAAGTTCCATCCGAACGCAACAAAATTTTCTTATCTAATCCATCAGATTCTAGATCAGCCCAAACGGACCCATCATCTTCCTGTATAAATTCACCTTCTTTAAGACCTCTAAGGACTTCATCTCGACCTGTTAGATATGTATCTGACTCATAATAGATTTTATCAAAACTTACCCCTAAACGCTTGTAAGTCTCATCAAACCCTTTGTATACCCAACCATTCATTTTTCGCCAAAGAGCAATAGTCTCTTCATCCTTATTTTCCCACTTTCTTAAAAGATCACGAGTATCAATCATACAAGGAGCCTTCTCTTTTGCTTCATCTTCCGACATGCCTTCTGCAACTAGTTCATTGACCTGTTGCTTATACATCTTGTCAAACTTCACATAATACTCACCAACTAAGTGATCCCCTTTTTTGTTTGATGATTCGGGCGTTTCTCCATTTCCTTCTTTAATCCATGCATACATAGATTTACAGATATGAATACCTCTATCATTAACAATATTCGTTTTCACCACTTTGTTTCCATTGGCTTCCATTATTTCACTAATAGAGAAGCCCAACAAGTTATTACGAATATGTCCTAAGTGAAGAGGTTTATTTGTATTCGGAGATGAATACTCAATCATTACTAATTCCGAATCTTCTGTTACTGGCTTAAAACCATATTGAGGATTTCCAGAAATCTCATTCAAAACTCCAACCCAATATGCAGTAGAAATAGAAAGATTTAGAAAGCCCTTTACTATGTTATAATCAGAGATCTCTTCAAGGTTTTCCTTTAGATAATCACCAATCTCCTGAGCAGTTACTTCAGGAGATTTCTTCGATACTCGCAAAAAAGGAAACACAACAACAGTCTTATCACCATCAAATTCTTTTCGAGTTTGCTGTATTTGAACTTGTGATTCATCAATATCACTTTGATATAAAGCGGCAATAGCTTCCTTTACTTTACTCTTAATTATAACTTCTATATCCATTTCTCTATTTAATAAATATACGGTTTGATCAATTGTTACTGTTTTTTGCCGTAAAAACTAAAAACAGTCTGCTCACAAAGATAAACAATAGTTACAGAACATCACTTAAGGTTCGTTTTACAAATTCACTTTTTTCAAAAAAAAGAGATGAATAATGAATAAAAGATGAATATTATTGAATATCGCTTATAATTGGGCCGTAAGCGGTCTCTTTAACGAGCAATTGAACAATCACGTACTTCTTCTTTTTTGTTGTTAATCGGCAATTAACAAACATAGCCCCTTTCATTACTTGATGACTTACCACATCAAAATGCTTTATGTCTTTGGTATTGACTGTTACTAACCCATCATACTCTCGATGCTCTTCTTTCCCAACCCAAAAATGATCGAGGTAAGGCTCCCACTGTTTTTTATCTTCAATGATAGTCGAATTTTGGCACATCATCTTAATCATCATCTTCTCGTCATGACGCTCAATAGCTTTTGTTAAGTCTACAAAAAAATCACCATATTGAGAAGGTACGCCTTCAACAGTTTTTAATCCATGCTGAAGAAAAGCAGGACTCGTTGATTTATTATCAGCTTCTGCTCTCTGATTTTGAGCCATTAAAGTAAAAGAGAAAAAAATCATTAGTATAAATAATACATTTTGTTTTATCATCACAAGACTGATTTAGTTATTTAAAGTTTACGATATGAAGGATATTTAAGACCTTCATCGAGATGTTTAAAGATTAGAAATAGAAAAAAGGAAGTCAACCTTTTGACCTCCCCTTTTCACAATCTATCACTTTAACTATTTTATTCCTTTCCCTGTTGATCCTCCTGGACCTATTCCAACTTTCTCATAAATCTGTTCTGATGCATCACCAATAGTAAAGCTTGATGGTCTTTGACTAGGTGGATACTCATTAAATGTTGCTAGGTGTTGAAAAACAATATCATTAGCTTTATACATGATTGGTGCATGATTGATAAACCATGTCCAATAGTTATTAGAGTTATGATCTGCTCTTTCAAAAGGATCTCGTTTCAAATTGAACATCTTTGGTAAACGCAACCAAGTAAATGGTTCAGCCCATAAAGCCATGCTTTGTGCTCGTTGTTCGGCATACACCATCTTCCATGAGGTCACTTGATCAGGCTTAGATGCCGCTGGAGTATTTCCTAAAGTTCCACCACCCGCTGCAAATGTCGATGTACCAACTGTATAGTTTCGCTGTTCATATCTAAGCGCAACAATCTGTGCATCAGCATTATAATAGACAAAGTAATCTCTTGGTGAAATATTTGTTTCTCCTTTAAGATAAGGCAACATATTATATCCATCTAAATAAACTTTAAACTTCTTATCATTTGCTTCATATTCACCATCCATCAACTTTTTCTTAATATCAGTATCCCCTGCTGCTGCAACGAAAGTAGGCAACCAATCTAGGTGAGAAATCAAACCATTCTTCACTTGACCTGACTTAAATTCCTTAGGCCAACGTACAAATGTAGGAACTCTATAAGCACCTTCCCAATTTGTCTCTTTCTCAGATCTAAAATGAGTAATCGCACCATCAGGCCATGCGTTGTAATGAGGACCATTATCTGTACCATATACCACAATAGTATTCTCGGTCAGACCTTTTTTATCTAGATAATCCAACAATTGACCGACATGCATATCATGTTCCATCATTCCATCATTATAGAATCCTTGTCCACTTATCCCCCTATACTTCTCCGCAATATGTGTTACGAAGTGCATGCGAGATGAATTCCACCAACAGAAAAATGGTTTCCCTTGCGCCACTGCTTTGTCCATAAACTTTATAGCTCGATCAGTAACCTCCTGATCTACAACTTTCATCCTATCGATTGTCAAAGGACCTGTATCTTTAACAGGACCATCTGAGGTACAATCTAACACTCCTCTAGGTCCATACTTCTTCATGAAGCTTGGATCTTGCGGATAATCTTGATTTTCTGGTTCTTGCATTGCATCTAAGTGATACAAAAATCCATAAAACTCATCAAAACCATGATTAGTTGGTAGATCGGCATCTTTATCCCCTAGGTGATTCTTACCGAACTGTCCTGTAATATAACCGTGATTCTTTAAGGCCTCTGCAATAGTCAAATCATCGGCCTTTTGTCCTGACGGAGCATGAGGCAAACCAACTTTAGTCATCCCAGTTCTCAAACCACACTGTCCTGTAATAAATGAAGAGCGACCTGCCGTACATGACTGTTCTCCATAATAATCAGTAAATGCAATTCCTTCATTTGCGATACGGTCAATATTTGGAGTCCGATACCCCATTAGACCTCTATTCCAATAACTGATATTGTAAAGCCCAATATCATCTCCCCAGATCACTATGATATTAGGTTTTTGATCTTTTTTTCTTCTTTGTGAATGAGCATCAGGTGCCATAAACACACTGATCATCAGAAATGCAAAAAATAATAAAACAGGTTTCTTCATAGTTATAGTATTTAATGTTAACTATTCCAATAAACAAAGCCATTTCACGATTTGTTCATTCTTCTATTCTAAATAATATTTCTTTATCATCACCAATTTTCAATAAAACATAAAAAACTATATTAGACACTGTAATTATTCCGATTTTAAATGGACAAACAAGAATGAAATAACGATTAAAATTTAAGTAAACGACGAATGCAAAAAAGACTATCAATTCTATTATCTCTGTTTATAACCTCTACCCTCCTATCTTTTGGACAAAAACAAGGATTAGGGGGATTTTCTCCCAAAACAGATTGGGAAAAGATCAATACTAGATCTATAAATGTGATTTACCCTGCAGGGTATGATAGCGTAGCAAATAGAGTGGTCAATCTGACCAATTTCATGCACGACTACAAACTTCAATCAATAGGATCAAAGAACTCAAACCGAAAACTCCAAATTCTATTAGCTCCAAACGACCTATCAAACTCTAGCAATGTTCAATTAGGCCCATATATGGGATTAATTCCGACCACTGGACCGCAAAATATATTAAACACAGGAGGAGTAGATTGGGTTACCCAATCCTCAATCTTTGCATATAGAAGAGCATTACAATACTCAAATTTCAATTCTGGAATTTTTCGTATTTTTTACTGGCTAAATGGGGACAATGGTGTCGATATACTATCTCATACCACCACTCCAGCTTGGTTCTTCTTAGGAGATGCTGCATATACACAAACCGTTCTTACTAATGGTGGTATTGGATACACTCCGTCTTTTTACAGACAACAACGAGCAAGAATACTTGCAGGTAAAAATTACTCATACTTACAAATTAGAAATGGCTCCTACCTCAATGTAATGGAAACACCAACAGTCTATGGACTCTCGATGATTGAGCATGCAAGAGAGATGACAGGTCCTGATGTGTGGAAAGATGTGGTTAAATCAGCCGCACGACTTCATGGTGTTGTCTATAGTTTTTCGAATAGTGTTCGAACAAACATCGGGTGTGGGACATCAAAGTTATACAAATTGACTTACGATAGCCTTTCACAACGTATCGCAAATCAACAGAGTAGGATAACTCTCACGAACAAAATAGGTTTCACAAAAACAAACAAAAGGTTCTACGAACATTATAGCAGCCTTCAACTTGATGAAAAGGGACAACTATATGCACTAAAAAAGCCAATACAAAAACTTAATCGTATTGTCCAGATAGCCCCTAATGGGAAAGAGAAATCAGTTGTTTTAATCCCAACAGATCACTGTGATTTTTTCTCCATTAAAAATGGATGGATAGTGTGGAATGAAAGAAGAGACAACCCAATGCATAAGCATCTTGACTACAGTGTAATCTTCACTTACAATCTCTATACAAAACAAACAAGGCAATTAACCCACAATTCGAAATACTTTTCTCCTAGCCTTTCAAAAGATGGATTCAACATTGCTACCATTGAAAAGATGGCTAATTTCAACCGATCATTAACAATTCTCGACAGAAAAACAGGAGATAAACTTGAATCCTTCCCTATTTACAGAGGGGGTGAAGCTTTTAATCCACAATGGTCTAACGACAGTAAATACATTATCTATATTCTTCAAGTAGACAGTAAGATTCAACTAGTTGCACAGGATATAGTCAAAAAGAAGATCATTGAGATTACACCATTAAGCAATCAAATGATATCGAATTTTAGTATTTCCCCAAACAACACAATTGTCTTCTCTGCTTCATATTCAGGCATCGATAACATCTATAAAACGAATCTATATCATCATGATAAAATTACACAAGTGACCTCTTCTAAAGTTGGTGCTTACGATCCTGTATTTGATCAAAATAATAATAGCATATACTATTGTGACTACACGCATCTTGGAGCAAAGGTAACAGCCATTTCAAAAGAGAACTTTTTCAACAAAGAAGTGAATATTAAACCACTCAAGAACAACCTACTGAATCAATTCACTGTTAACAAGCAAGAAAAAGACATCACTTGTTTCGACTTTAACCAAAAGAACCACAAATCTAAATATCGTGAATTTTGGGATGGAATTAAGATCCACTCATGGGGATTTTTATACCTACAAAATGGATATGGATTTGGAATAAAAGCAGATGACATTCTTTCCAATATCTCAGGTGAAGTTGGTTACTCTTTTGACAATAAGAACAACCAAGGTCGATTTTATGGATCTCTAACTTATGGGAAATATCCAATCAAAGGTCGAGTTGGATCTTCAATTATTTCAGGAGAAGGTTTGTCTATCTACAAAGACAGCATAAAACACGTCAACACTTATGCAGAGGTATTTATTCCCTTAAAATGGAAAGGACGACTAACTGAAAACGATTTCGATCTTCGCGCATCCATCCATCATCACAATTTCACATATGAAGGAGTAAATGATCCGTTCACGAATGAAGAAGTATTGAAAAATGCAGATTTCAACGCCTTAACAATTTCATCTAACTTCAAAAAAACACGTGAGAAAAAACGAATGAATCTGCAGCCCAAATGGGGAATAGAAGCATTAGCACAGTTCCAAATAAACCTGAATCGAAGGAATATGCAACAGCTGAACCTTCAAGCAAAACTATATATCCCTGGTTTTTTTGCAAACGATGGATTTAATGCAACATTTAGCTATCAACAGGCCCATTATGACATATTTGATCGCTTCGATAAAATATTCAATGATGCAAGAGGTTACTATCGGATTAACAGACTTGATATGATGATGATGATACCCAACAATATGATGAATATAACTGCTGACAATCTATTTGATAAGAACTATACTTACATCGGTTCTTACAACTATCAAATACCTATATGCTATCCAGATTTTGGATTAGGTGGAATTCTTTTCTTCCAACGCATATATGCCAATGCATTTTTTGATATTCAACAGATCCGTTCTAAACCATTTAAGGAGCACTTATACTCATATGGTTTTGGCCTAAATTTTGACTTAAAGATATTCAATGACTATCCAGTTCATATCGGTATCTCAAAAGGATTTTTATCCAATCCTATTTATAGTGCATATAATGGAGATGATTCACCTATAATGATCAGTTATAAGTTACTCAACCTTTAGATGTAACGAAAAAATGGTTGAATGCAATATTATGTTCATAAAAAAGCATCATACTTAAGACTGTATGATGCTTTTTTATGAACTGATGCCATTTATAACATTACTAATTTAATCTTCTTCACTCTTTATATAGTCTTCGGTTTAGGGTGTATTGAATAGCCAAAAGTGACAAATAGAGAATCAATGTGGTTCCTGCAAAAATAGTGACCAAAATCAAGATCTGATATCGAATAGCCACTGTAGGAGCAGATCCCCCTAATATTTGCCCAGTCATCATACCTGGTAACGAAATTAACCCTGTGACAGAGATCCCTGCCAATAATGGAGAGATGGTCTGTTGAATAGCTTCACGGATAAATGGTCGGCTGGCCAAATTAGGACGTCCCGTCTGTATACGAACAAAATCAAAGAAATCCCGATAAGCTTTTCGTGCTTTAAGATACTTCTCAATACCAATAATACTACTATTTAAAGCATTACCTAATAACATCCCAATAATAGGAATCATATAACGAGCATCCCACGCAGTCTGTCGATCAAAAACAAACAGACGCAAAAAAACAAATATTACAATTACAGTTAATGTATTTGCAACAAATAATGGAAGAAAAAAACGACCAAAAGAGAGCCCAGTTCTCTGCACAGTTGTACCTGCTCCGACCAATAACATCATCGTAATCCATACAATATTAACTAGTGGATTATTCAGATCAAAAATCCACTGGAGGTAAAAGCCAACCAACAACAACTGAACAAACATTCGAACCACACTAACTCCCATCTCTTTGATAAGTGATATTTTATATCGATAAAATATATAAAGTGGAAACAGCAGCAATAGCAAAGACACCCCTAAGGTTAGTAGATCTATTTCAACAATTGGCTTCATAACATAATAGTTTGAGAACAGGATTCAATCCAAACAGGATCATGTGAAGTGGAGATAACCGTAGATTGATCTAACGAGTCGACTAATGAAATTAAACGCTGGGCACTCTCCATGTCCAAACCCGTTGTAGGTTCATCTAATAACAATAGTGGTTTATATTCAGACAAAGAGATAGACAACAATAATCGTTGCTTTTCACCTCCACTTAATTCAGACAAATGCAAACTCAAAATACTTGAATTTAACCCTAAATAGTCAAGATAACGATGAATGGTATCTATATTCCGATCATATCCCATTAGTGTTACAAGGTCAATACCTCTCTCCAAAGGCATTATACAATTTTGAGGAACCCAAAGCATTGACTTCTGCAAAACTTTACGGTTGGCATGAAGAGACAACTCTCCATTAAAGTACAAATCACCTTCATCCATTAACTGTAAGCCTGCAATTATACGAAGTAAAGATGACTTTCCCTTTCCTGATGGCGCCTTCAAAACAGCACGTGCCGAAGAGGGTACATGAAACGAAAAGCGATCTAAAACCAATTTATCACCAAAAGACAAAGAAATATTATGCCCTAATATATCCATTTCAACATTTTTGATCGACAAGATACACTATCCACCTCTACCCTCAAACCTTTTCTTTACCAAAAATCAGCCTTCCAAACCAGAATAACATTCAACTAAAGTTTCGTTAAAACTCCCTTAACAATGAAATTTGAAAGACTCCTTTAAAATCATGATTTCTTATCGAATGAACAAAATAGTTTAAAAATACTAACTCAAAAAACAAAGATGTCATTATTCGGTTAATACCAAAGTAGACAACCAAACAAGCTACATTAAAATTCACCTACGTCTATCAGCAAATCTTGTAGATGTACATAAACCTCAAAAACATGAGATATCTAAAACTTTTTTTACTCCTTATAATGGTACAATTCACAAACGACTCATTTGGTATGGCAAATAATACATCCAATGATATTAAAGTTATTTTTCTTGATGTTAACGAAACTTTACTAGACTTAACTTCAATGAGGTCATCAGTAGGTAAAGCCCTAGGAAACAACCCACAACTTACAGAACTGTGGTTCTCAAAGATGCTCCACTACTCTCTTGTTTCAAATGAGATAAATCAATATGAAAAGTTCAGTGATATAGGAATAGCAACTCTTCTAATGGTGGCAAAATCCAAAGAAATACCTTTAACTCAGCAAGAAGCAAAGACTGCAATTGTAACCCCTTTGCGTTCACTGCCAGCACATGATGATGTAATAAAGGGACTTCAAATATTAAAAAATAAAGGCTATCGAATTATTACGCTTACAAACTCTTCCTATGAAGGCGTTAAATTACAGATGAATAATGCACAATTATCTCCATATATTGATGAAATGTACAGTGTTGATTCAGTTCAAAAATTCAAACCTTCACTAAAAAGTTATCAATGGGCCATCAAGCAAGCTGGAATAAAACCACAAGAGGCAATACTTATCGCAGCGCATGGGTGGGATATTGCTGGAGCTCAAAAAGCAGGTTTAAAGACAGCATTTATTGCTCGAGAAGGCAAAGAATTATTCCCACTTAGTCCCAAACCTAATTACAACGAAAAAACGCTCATAGACATCGCCAACAAACTCTAAGTAAAAATATCGTACCGAATCCACCGTCAGCCTCCCCCTCAACTTGGACATCTAACCATATATGAGAAGAGGCTGATTCTTTTTGAGTTAAATCAATCTACAATTAGAAGAGCGAAATACTTCTATTTAGTTTATATCGAGTAAAGAGCATTAAAATATAAAAGATTATTCTATCCAAACAAATGATATCAACAACGATTTATCTCTCTATTCAACACAAAATCAAAATGAATTCCTAATCATCTTATCTAAAGCCAACAAAATACGTTCTGCTTGTCGATCTGCTCGTGCTTCAACCTCTTCTCTTGTATGATAAACCCCAGGAATATAGATCATTTCATGTTCATAAATTGGATCAATAAAATGCATCTGAGACAAGTATGCTGTTTGTTCCATTGGTTTAACAAAATCCCCAATTCGAAAATGATTCTGTCCTATTGGTTGATATGCAGATGGTGGCCCTCCAACAGTAAAACTCAATAGAAAATTCTTCCCTTTCAACTTATTCCCCTTTGAACCATAAGCAAAATCGTGTGCAAACACTTCATCAAACCAAATCTTCATTAATCCGGGCATATTATACCACCAAAATGGATATTGAAAAATCACAGTATCAACTTTGGTCAAAGCGATCTGTTCAGCCTCCACATCAATTTTAAAATCAGGATAAAGATCAACCAATACCCTCACGTCAATTTCGAAATCACTAGCTCTTAACCTCTCTACAATTCTTTTATTCGCGATGGAATCTTTAAATTTTGGATGACCAACAATCAACAGAATTTTCATCTTTAAACTCGTTTAATTCAACATACTTACTTAAACAGAGAAAAAGCAACTTAGTTCGATGAATCCCCACAAACCTATCTATATTTCACCCTGAACAAAAAAGTAGTACCTTAACACTATATTTAATTCAAAATTTCATTAATCGACTGCATGTCTCTAAATGATTTAATTCTAAAATCATCAATATTTTCTTTCAATTCGAACCTCTTATTATCTGGCAAATATGCTACAGCTCTCATTCCTACTCTTTTAGCAGCCAATATTCAAGAATAAGAATACTCAAATACAACACAAATTGAAGGGTCAACATTAAATTGTGTTGCAACAGTCAGATATACCGCAAGGTTAGGTTTACCTTCTTGCTCATATTCAGCAGACGTACAAAAGTCGAAATAATCAGAAATGTATATTTTTTTTAATATTATAGGGATTAATTCATACAGAGAGTTAGTAGCAAGACCTATCTTCAAACCCCGAGACTTTAAATGCATCAGTAGATCCTCTATACCTTCACTTTCATGACCATTTCTCTCAATCAAAAATTTCACATTCTCTACCTCCGCATGCTCCACTTCCAACAATGTTTTACCTCTCCATGGATACTGGCAAAACTAGAATTTAGTCACTTCAGTTGTAGTCATAGATTTAGTCTTCTCACATAATTATGATGTTACTTGAACACCTAAAGAAGAAAAGACCTCTTTCTCTGCAATTTGCCAATATAGTTCGGAATCAACACACCAACCATTTCAAAAATAACTGCTCTCACTTTGTTAATCATTACTTAATATTTTTCTATTTTTGTACTCAGATCAAAACACCTACCAAAACACAAATCTCATTTCTAAAGCAAACATTGGAGCAAGTAGGAGGAACACTTAGATACATCAGAAATAACGACCTTCGACCACCATATGAAGTCATTGATAACGAAGCCTATTAAAATAGAAGTTTTCACTTTTTAGGATTCTCAGTTGTATCGAATACAAATCTATGTATCTAACACTTAAAACAAAAAAAGATTATAGTAAAGCGATCGATTTTTCCATAAACCCTTTTGTGTCGAAGTAAAAATATTGATCAATGATCTCAAACAAAGAGAGTCCATCCATCGAGATCACCTCTAAACCTTGTTCTTCAGCATAGACAAACAAAGTCTTATCTTTTAAATATAGATATCGATCTCCTACAACCTGTCCAAAACGTACGGTATCCAAAAAAGGACCATTATTATCCTTATTAAAACGACACTCAATATCTCTCATTATTAATGCTTCATCCTTCACTACTGTTGGCACATCTACAACAAGCTTCTTAAATCCATCTATCTCTCTATATATTTTCACATGATCATCAAAGATCCTAGAATGGAATCCTACACCAAAAGCACAATATGTATAATCTTCATTTGTAGGAAACATCTTTATCGACGGCCATCCATTTCCGATATCAGCAATATAATCGATGCCACCAATTTTTATCAACAGCAACCGATGACTCTCAACATCGTTCATATATGAGGTCTGAAGTTGCACCTTCACTCCCAATTCTAACAACTTAGAATACAAATGCAACACCTTATCAGAACATGTTCCTCCATATGCCAATGAAACAGGCCTACGTCTCAAATAAAAATATAAACTATGAAATGGCACCGCCATAAACTCATTTAATATCAACTGCTCAACCTGCTCTTTATTCATCATACGATTTATTCTTTTCCAAATTGACTTCAAGCTAGATAATCTCTTCATTACTCGAAACTAAAGCTCAAGATAATACAATACTCTTCGATTACAACACAAGATCAAATTAAGAAAGCTCATAAAAGAAAAATAGATTTACATCACATAAAAATAAAAAAGCAAAGACTGAGACAATTGAGAGAAGTATAATTTAAGGGGGGGGAGAGTAAACAACTGATAGGGATTTTATTGGTCAACCTATTAATCGATTGATCGATAAAACCCAATACTCATCGTTATACTTTTCAGCAAACAGACAGTCTGTGTCTATTATAAAAAAGGCTCCTATAATGGGAGCCTTATGAGGATAGGATCTTTATCTTATTTTTTTATCATAGCATCAATGGATATTTTTCCAGGTCCCATGATAAGAATAGTCGTATAACCTGCGAGATAAAGTAATGCTAACTCTTTTTGAGCTAAAGGATCTCCTAGATGTATAACAAAAATTGCCACCAACATGGTGAAGATAATTGGGATAGTCGCAATTCGTGTAAAAGCTCCAACCACAACTAACAATGAACAGCAAAGTTCGGCGAGAATTGCCAATATTAGGGAAACTTTCACAGAGATAATTATACTTGGAAATTCCTCTTTGGCAACAAGTGTATCGAATGCTTCCCACTTAGCCCAGCCATGTGATAGCATTAACAGACCGAAAGTGAGACGCAAGATAAGTAGTGCTAAGTTACTTCCTCCTTTTTCACTTGAGAATAAGATTGTTTTAATCATATACATTCGTGTTAATGGGTTTTAGTTTATCAACAACATTATTTCATATTTGTTTTTATTAACATCTAAAGATCTATTCATCCCAAAGTATATTACCCTCTCATCACAACCAACAATAACTCTTAAAATCAATCTATTACTACAACAAATCATATCTCATCATTAGTTAAAATAAAATATATTTTTCAATGAATAATAATTACTAAAAACCTTTAATGGAGTCAATAAATATTGATATAAGTAAAAACTGATTAAACTGATATTGTGACAATCGTCACTTCTGATCTATTCTTTCTACAAAAATGACCAAACTTTTAGGCTCTTTTCAACCTTGAAGGATGTGCGATAACATTATATATACAATATCTCAAAATTAAGGATGATCGAAAAACCCCACCTATTTGTAAGCAAACCTAATTAATGAAAACAAAGTGCTTCTAGATGTACTTTATAAAAGCTATCATTGGGGAAGGACAGTCATTATATATTGATTGAATATTAACTCTTATATCTCAATTATCAATCAAATATACTTAAACAGTCTACCAAGCCCCAAGAAAAGAATGTTCATGCTTACAGTTCTATTTCGTCAAACTAGGCATTGAAATTCATTTCTTATAACAAACAATACTTTGATACGCTTCTAACAGTAGATAAAAGATGAATCACAAATACAGAAAATGAGTCAAAATATAACGAGTTAATTCAATCCTTTCTATCGAGATTATCAATCATAAAAAAAACCACTCACCCCAAACCATCAATCAACTACTAATCAATCACATAAAAACCACAAAACAGGATAACAATACGGTATTAACACAGAAAAAAACAACTCTTTAGCTATGGTTAAACCCGAATAAAAAGTTTGTAAACAGTTCGTTTTTATTATTTTTTTCAATACTTACTGTAACATTCTATAACATCATTCGTCTACTAAGTGAAGAACATTAATTAAAATTGAATAATCTATGTTGACCAATACAAAGAAAATATGGTGTATATCGCTTATCTTTTTGGGGTTATGTTTATCCTCTTTTCAAACGTTAGCGGTAAAGAATTGGACAATTACTTCTTTTAAATACTTAGAAGCAAGAGACTATGTGAATGTAGAGATTCGTGAATCTCAAGAGTTGAAAATTGAAGTAGTGGGAAGTGATCTATTCAAAGAGTATCTTAAAGTAGATCAATCAGGTGATCGATTAATATTGTCGACAACAAAGAAAAAATTACGTCGTAATGAGAGCTATGGAAAAAGCTTGGTCATCATCTATACTCCATCATTTAAAAGTATTAAGACTGATGGCATCGGCAATGTAAACATTCCAGGGCCATTTGATTTTGGAGATAATTTTACCATAAAGTCGAATGGCACGGGTGATATTCAAGGGAATGTTAAAGCAAACAACTTCACCGCATCCATCTCAGGTACTGGTGATTGTGACATGGCAATTTTTTGTGGTGACCTTCAATTAAAACAGAATGGGACGGGAGATGTTGATATGAAGTTAAAATGTTCTACATATGATTTTCAATTTAATGGGACAGGTGACCACGTTTTAAAAATTGAAGAAGCTGTTAAGGGTAGCATTAAAAACAATGGTACGGGTGATGTAGATGGTGTAATGGATGTAAAAGATCTGTTCTGCAAAAACAGTGGTACAGGAAATCTAAGTTTAAACATTACATCTGATAAATTTGAATTAAAACAGTCTGGCACATGTGATGCTCATCTTACAGGAAAGACAAAAAAGAGTTATATCACATCTTCAATGGGAAATGTAAAGGCCAAAGAGCTAACCTCTGACGTAAGTTTTGTTAAAGTTACTGGTACTGGAGATGTGTATGTAAATGCATCCATTAAATTAAATGCTATTCTCTCTTCATATGGTTCATTATACTATCTTGGAGATCCTATAATAGAGCATGTTTGCTCAAGTAAAGGCATGATAAAAAGGCTCTAAAACATTAGAATAAAGACACAAATATGAAATAGAAACGTAACACAATATATTGGCTTATATAATTACGGATGACACAAAGAGTTGTTTAGGAATCAATCACTTATACCATACAATAGATAATGAAGGATATAATTCGTTCAATGATATCAATGTATTAGAGGCTATATTTTCATTTTTCGCCTTGTATATACAAGATGTATTCATAACTATTTCCTACTCTTAATGAGTAAATTGATACAACTACTCTCTTTCAATTAGTATAAGTCCAAGTAAACAACCTTGTATTTTATCTTTTTCATATCGTTTTGCTACGATAGATAAAAAAGAGATAAAACACTAAAAATTGATAGGTCTACTTCATGTCAATATCAATTCTTAACAGGAATGAAGTAACCTTTTTCTCTCCACCTCCAAATAGTGAGGCTGGAGAGAGTTTGTTTTTAGGTGTAGCTATATTACATCATAATACAAGTAACCAATGATATGGACACTACTTCTTCGATCTCGAAATAAATGTAGCAGCACTGGAAACACCAAATATATTTGTTGCAGTACGCCCCATATCAATCAAAGAGTCAATAGACAATACAAAAGTGAGTACGACACCCATTACCTGTGGGGATACACCCATAATTGTCATGGCAGTAATTGCAGCAAAAGAAGCTGTTCCAGGCAAACCAGCAATACCAAACGATGAGATCACAACAGCTAGCAACATTGATATAATCGTTGCAGCAGAAGTTAGATCAATAGATACTAGTCCCATCTGATTATTTACACCTACAGCCAGAACAATCATAAATACTGGCCACATTGCACCACAGGCATTCATTCCCATAGTAGTCCCTAGAGAAGAGGTTAAACTAGCAGTTTCCGCATCTACATCACAATTCTCTTCTAGAGATTTAATAGTTACAGGTAGTGTCGCACCGCTAGATTGCGTAGAGAAGCCAGTAATCAAAGCAGGAAACATTCCTTTCAGTTGTTCCCAAGGTTTTACACCTCGAAAAGAGAGTATAACCAAATGCATTACAAATATCAACATCATAGTCAAGTAAGCAATACCAACAAATTGTAATAGATATCCAAATAGAGTAGGTCCATTTTCAGCTACTGCCATTGTCATTAAAGCCAACACACCATATGGGGTCCATTTTATGATATAAGTTGTCATGCTATTGATAATAACCTGTAAAGAACTTAGACCATTAATAGCCCGAGTCATCTCTTCTGGCTTTCTTTTTCGCATCTTACGAATAGCCAAACCAACAAGCAGAGCAATGACAAGAGTTCCAACAATATTATTATCAGAAAACCCTTCAAAGATAGATGTCGGAATTTTTTGTGTTAATCCGTACACAACTTTTCCTATAGATGCATCACTAAGGGCATCAATTCGTTGACTATACCCTTTCGCTATATTCGAGGTAATAGAAGGATCAATAGTAATTAGCTTCTCGAAATGAAAGCTTTTGGCCATAATTAATGCAATAGCCCCCGCTCCAAGTACAGACAAAACAAAGTATGTAATAATCTGACGAAACCGTTTGCCAATATTCTCTTCTCCCTTGATTCTAACCAAAGTATAGCTTATAGATATAAAGACAATAGGAACAATCATCAACTTTAAACCTCTAATATAGAGGTTTGAGATAGTTTTGAAATAGTATACCAACTCACGATAACTGTTTTCTGGTACCCATTTAAATATAGCCCAACCAAAGAGTACTCCTAAGGATATGGCAATGAGATTACGAAAATGGAATTTCACTCTTCGATGAGATAGGTATTTAAGAAGTCCTAGTAGACCAATAAAAATTACAAGGCAAATAAGAATTGATGTCATATATTCTTCAGTTTAAATAGATGAAAATACTCGTTTCGGAATGTGCTGAAAGTACAAAAACCATATGGTATAGCAGATGTTCTTTTGCTAACAGATGTATACTAATGTTAATACGATAGTATCGTTTTAAACATCAGAGTAACATCTAATATCAATGAAATGTTTTGTTTGGAATTAAATGTACAAGGATAAAAGCCTACAGAAGGCCTTCAAAAATGAAATAATATGTGGCTATTGTATAAACAGGGATGGTTTAGGCGTTGCACAGAACCCTCTAACCCTCTCTAATACTAGCATCATGTCTGTCCCTTCAAAGCTAATCGCTTCCGTGGGACAACATTTAATACATGCACCACACATTAAACACTGTGAGACCTGAATATCTTTTAACCCTAATTTTTCAGGATGGATCATTGCACAGACTTCTTCACATTGACCACATTCACAACATCGGGTGGTGTCTTTCTGGGGTTGTATTGCCGCATGAGATATCAACTCTTTATAGGGATGATTTCCATCAACCTTAATATCGTTCAAATCTCCTTTTTGAAGTTTATCGATCATCACAGCCGCAAACTTCTCCAATTGGTTCCATTCATCTTTTGTAGGACGTTCTTCAGCAATAGGGTGACTGACTGTCGAATAAGAGTGAGGTGATACCATCGCAACAGCACCAATCACATGGTTTTGATGTAACCTTGCCCAATCGTAAAGTTCAAGTACAGCATCATCAATATGTCCATTACCATAACTCAAAACAAGGATCACTTTTCTATTTGAAAAAGGATGTTCTTCAAGCCATTGCATATAATCCACAGGCACTCTCCCTTTATAAATAGGACAGCCAATAAGCACAAGATCATTTAAAACATCTCCTCCTGCATCATCTATTTTCGACATCACAAATTGAGCAATACGCTGGGTATTGCCTGTTGCCGAAAAGATATGCATTTGAGAATTTTTCATACGATAATGAGATTACTCTGTTTATATAGACTGAATGTAAAATAAATAAAAACTCCCGACCTAGGCAACAATTATATGTTAATGATAACACCATAAACTATAATTATTATAAGTATCTACTTTCTGGTCGAGAGTTGATCGATAAGACAGAAAGCAGTAGTAAACCAACGTTACTATTGTCCTCAACGACTCCACTAAGCACCTTAAATGTTAAGGTATGAGGAGGTTTACTATATCATCGATTATCATTGTCCCCTTACGGATGGGACAATATGAGTGTAATGATATAAAAATAAATTATAAACTAAAAAGTATTCATATTAAATGTCGAAAAATTTAATCATCATTGAGGGTGGTTTTAGGAAGAGACCAATTATATTTAACACTCAATAAACGAATTATAATAATGGTTGCTGTTGTAAGAGGGATTATTAGATTCTCATTACAACCCCAGTAGTGTAGTACGGCATAAAGGATACCTCCAATAAGACATGCGGTAGCATATACTTCACGATGAAATATTAAAGGTATATCATTACAAAACACATCACGTAATGCGCCACCAACGACTGCGGTTGAAACTCCCATCATAATAGCACTATAGGCAGGAAGACCAAAATCTAGACCTTTCTCAATACCAATCACAGTAAATATAGCGATACCAATAGTATCAAATAAGAACAAGGTTTTCTTTAACCGCAACACATCACGTTTAAAAATAATCGTAACCAAAACCCCTAGCACAATCGCTAGTATATAATTTGGTGTTTGCATCCATGTGACAGGAGTACTTCCGATGAGACAATCTCTCACGGTTCCTCCTCCTACGGCAGTAAGAAATGCAATAAAAAGAGCGCCAAACAAGTCAAACCGCTTTTCCATTGCAGATAAGGTTCCTGATATGGCAAAGGCCATGGTTCCTATTAAATCTAAGATATAAATCAAATCCATTCTAGCAGATACATCTAAATCAGTTTAACGCCACTCTAAAGTTCAGAGATATCGTCACTAATCTTTTCCATTACAAAGACGCCACAAGTCCCTTGGTCATCCATACTGGATCCCACAATTCTTCCTTCTTGGGTCAAAGTTCCTTCCCATTCATCTAATTCATAATCGATATGCTCAATAGAATAAAGCACTTCAGAACGAACACTACAAAAGGAGAATTGGTTCTCCTCAACATGACCTTCAATTTGATGTTCAACTACAAATGCGGCATCTCCTTCAATTTGTTCTGTCACTTTAATTTTCCCATAGATTTTGTCTTCGATTACTTTAAACACAGCAAATCCGGTATCATTTCCTATACCAAAATCCTCATTAAAGCTCCATTTTCCAGCAATTTGCTTAATGACAGATGTCGTTTCTTTTCTTTCCATAAAACTCTTTAAATAAGAACATTAAGATCCTAACTCTTGATTCATTCTTCTTGCTTTTCCAGGGACCAAAGTTACTTTTTTTTCTTTATCTTAGAATAAAAATAGAGTTTATTGTCTTTAAAAAATGATGTTATCAAATTGTTAACAGAAATAGACTTTTACTTTTATTTGCATCGATTATTTGGAATAATAACACGAAAATAATATGTTTGAAACATAAATCGGAGATCTAAGGTAGATCAGATGATTATGTAGAAGAGAGGAGAGACTAGGCTCAATGAATCTCTGACAACCTATTTTGTTCTTATCACATGATGAAAATCAATGACAAAATAAGGTGCCAATACCTAGATCATAATTAATGTAACAAATACCCAACTTTATGATCACGAATAATAATACAATACGAACGAATACCTCCATGCTATAGCCTTCAGCCCTCCTCTCAAGGAACAGGTTCGAAGGCAATACATTCCCCCATTCGATAGAATAATTTCATTTTTACAATTTCATTTTTATTTATTATGCCGAATATCGTAGTAAAGTTCGGCGGATCTAATTTGAAAGACAAAGAAGACGTGTCTCGAATCATTAAAGTGGTTGAGAATTACGGCGAACGTCTTATCATTGTTGTATCCGCATTTTATGGTGTAACCAACTACCTTGAATCTTCATTAGCAACTTTAAAGAAAGGAGAAGATGTGTCCAGTGCAGTATATCTGTATCTTCAAACGTTAAAAAAAGATGCAGTTGACTACCATATTACGGACGAGGCCTTGCGAGAGAAATGCTGGGAAGAGATTGATGTCTGTCTTGAAGAACTTACTAATCTTTTAAAAGGTATTTTTCTTACGGCAGATGCATCATTGGCACTATGCGATTTCGTTTTGTCTTATGGAGAGAGGCTATCAGCGATATTCTTAGCCCATGTATTGAAACAGAACAAATTAAATGCAGACATCGCTTATCCAGAGAAATTTGGATTGATTACCGATGGCGTTTACTCCAATGCATCGGTTGATTTTTCAAAAAGCAAAGAGGCCTTAATGAGCTATTTTAGTGAAGCCAAGATATATGTTGTTCCAGGCTTCTTTGGAGTAAGCACAAAAGGGAAAATAACCTTATTAGGTCGTGGAGGTAGCGACTATTCGGCAGCAGCTATTGCGAAGTGTGTTGAAGCCAAATCATTGGATGTATGGAAAGATGTAGAAGGATTCTTAACATCAGACCCAAGGGTAGTTAATCAAACACAGAACATTCAGAGCTTAACTTATGTTGAAGCAGCTGAACTGGCATATTTTGGAGCAAAAATTCTTCACCCAAGATGTGTTGAACCTCTAATTGAGCCATCAATTCCATTAAGACTATTTCATATTCATGGAGCATGTAATGATTCAAACCCACTAACGGTTATTGGCGGAGAATCAACTGTTAGTGAGACTGTTGTAAAAAGCATCACCCATACCAATGAATTTGGCATTTTGAAGTTAAAAGGTCCAGGTGTAGGGAGTAAACCAGGGATTCTCTCAGTTGTCACAACGGCATTTAGTGATGCAGGTATAAATATCAATTCAGTGATCACATCACAAATTTCGATCAATTTCTTATTGAATAAGAGAGACCTTTCAAGAGCTAAAAGTTTAATTGATCTTTCTCGTCTCCCAAGTGTAATGGATGTTGAAGACATTGATAATGTTGCAACTATTGCCGCTATCGGCGAAGGTCTTGTCGACAATTATGGTATCGCAGCACGAATATTTACAGCATTAGCAGATCAAAAAATCAACGTTCGCATGAGCTGCTCATGCGCATCACCCGTAGTGAGCTATTATATTGTGGATGAACGCGACAAATCTAAAGCAATTCAAGCCATGCATAAATCACTTTTTGAATAGAAGACCCCATTAAAAATAAAAACCAAAACCACGTTTAGTTATGACAAAACAACAGAAAAACTTTGAGACGCTGCAGATACATGCAGGAAGACAGACTGACCCAACCACAAAAGCCTGTGCAACACCAATCTATCAAACGGCAGCCTATGGTTTTGATAGCGACCAACATGCTGTGAATCTTTTTGAACTGAAGGAATTTGGCAACATATACACCCGTATTATGAACCCAACATCTGATGTGTTCGAACAACGTATTGCTGCGTTAGAAGGTGGTGTTGCAGCGTTGGCTGTCTCTTCAGGGCATGCGGCTCAGTTCATTGCATTGACCAATATTCTATCAGTAGGTGATAATTTCATCTCCTCTCCTTACCTATATGGAGGTTCGTATAACCAATTCAACACAACATTTAAAAGAATTGGTATCGATTGTCGCTTTGCAGACTCCTTAGAACCTGATCAGTTTGAGAAACTAATTGATGAAAACACCAAAGCAATTTATTTTGAGACAATCGGCAATCCTGGATTTAAAATTCCAGATTTCGAGGCCTTGGTAGCCCTTGCGAAGAAACATGACTTACCTGTAATTGTTGATAATACTTTTGCAGGAGGAGGCTATTTATGTCGCCCTATTGAATGGGGTGCAAATGTAGTCGTTGAATCTGCAACAAAATGGATTGGCGGACATGGAACCTCTATTGGTGGTGTGATTATTGATGGAGGAAACTACAATTGGGGAAATGGGAAATTCCCAGATTTCCAAGGAGATCCTAATGATGATCATGCAATGAATTTTGCAGAGACATTTGGTGTAGGAAGTAATTTTGGTAATATCGCATATATCATCAAAGCACGAGTAGAAGGTCTTCGTGATTATGGAACATCAATTTCACCTTTTAATAGTTTCTTACTAGCACAAGGTCTTGAAACATTATCACTAAGAATGGAACGTCATGTAGGTAACACTCTTGCTCTAGCAGAATGGTTTGATAAGCACCCTGCGATCGAATCAGTAAATTATCCTGGACTAAAAAGTAGTCCTGACTATGATTTAGCAAAGAAATATTTACCAAACGGTGCAGGTGGTGTTCTCACTGTTAATGTTAGAGGAGGTCGTGATGCTGCAAAGAGAGTAGTCGAAAATGTAGAGTTGGCTCAACATTTAGCCAATGTCGGAGATACTAAAACTCTAATTATACAACCTGCAACAACAACCCATCACCAAATGGATGAAGCTGCACAATTAAAGGCAGGGGTACATCCTGCAATGCTACGTATTTCAGTAGGTCTAGAACATATTGAAGATATTATTGCTGATTTTGAACAAGCATTAAATGCTTAGTCACTTATTATAATACGATTGGTCTCCCTTTCGAGACCAATCGTATCTTTGGTTTCTAAAACAGACTCATTCTTGGCCTTAGATTCAATCCACGTCATACCACTAAAAATCAAATAGAGATGCCAATTAAAATACCCAACGGACTACCTGCAATATCACAGCTTGAACATGAGAACATTTTCGTGATGAATGCCCAGAGAGCTGAAAGTCAGGATATTCGAACGATGCGAATCGCTGTAGTCAACCTTATGCCAGTAAAAGAAACGACAGAAACGGACCTATTGCGACTTCTCTCAAATACACCATTACAGGTAGAGATCGATTTCATTCGCCTCGAAACCCACCATTCTAAGAACACGAATATTAACCATTTAGACAATTTCTATCGACCATTTAGTTCTGTTAAAGATCAGAAATATGATGGACTTATTGTCACAGGTGCACCGATAGAACACCTTCCTTTTGAGTCGGTAAGTTATTGGGAAGAGATGAAAGAGGTTTTAGATTGGTCAAAAGACCATGTTACAAGTAGTATGTTTATTTGTTGGGCTTCACAGGCTGCACTTTATCATTTTTATGGACTAGAGAAACACCCTCTTAGAAAAAAGCTATCTGGAGTATACCCACATACATTAACATGTCCAACTCATCCTATTTTAAGAGGTTTTGACGACCTATTCTATATCCCCCATTCGAGAAACAGTGAGGTGAAAGCAGAAGACATTAAGGCATGTTCAGAGCTAGAGATAATCTCGACGTCCCCTGAGGCTGGTGTCTATATGGTGATGTCTAGAGATAGCCGTCAACTCTTTGTATCGGGACATGCCGAATATGCTCGAAAGACATTAAAACAAGAGTTCGATAGAGATCAATTGAAAGGTCTTGAACCGAAGATTCCAGCCAACTATTTTCCAAACAACGACCCTTCAGAAACACCTCAAAAGATATGGGCCTCTCATGCACATCTTCTCTTCTCGAATTGGCTAAACTATCATGTTTATCAGCTCACACCATATATATGGAGCTAATAAAAGAGCGACTGTAATGGATTAACATATTGATTTAGATGTTTATAATTAGATCATTTAGTTTTGCCATAAATTGAATACACACTTATAACCCGAGTTATTTTGGGTGATGAAGGCTATATATTGATCAATATATCGTTCTAGTTGATTAGATATTTCACGATGCTTAACAAGAATAAAGCTATTTTGTATTTAATCATTTGCAACTAATAGCTGGTTTAGATATCATTGTAAGGATGGAAATCAGATCAACACATAAGATATCTAATAGGCTGACAACAATGATACTCTCTGTTATCATTGGACTGATTGTGTTTGCATCTAAACCATACACAACTCCTGTTGAAAAGAGCTTTTTCTGCAAAAAAAGAGCTTCTTGGATTATTGGAAAGAAGGCAGACAAAGATGCACCCACATCAACAAGTCATGCATTCTGTCAATCAACAAATATTATCATTGACATTGTAGATATCACTGAAAAACCTAACATAATATATACAGGTGTGTTCCAATATAATATCTTAAAAAATAGATTCATAAAAGAAGTTTTTATTGGGATATGCCCTCCTCCTCCAAAGAAGATTGTTTAAACTATTATCTAATGATGTTGTTGATTTAACAAGAGGATAAATATTCTCATTGTATATCATCACATACTTTTTAAAATTCACTAAAAAACAATCTTCGATTATCATGGAGAACAATCGTAATACATCAATATATCAATCCATTCCTCTAATATTAAGAGTTGTTATGGGTTGGATCTACTTCTCTGCATTCTGGAGAAGAGTCATTCTTATGAACAAATTAAATCCTGATCTACCAGGATATGTAGGAGAGAAATTCAATGCTTTTTTACCTAATGCTCTTTTCATAAAACCGATAATACAATGGATGGTCGAAAATCCAGATATGCTTTACCTCGCGATGATTATCTTTACGATTACTGAAGCTTTAATAGGGATTGCTTTCTTCTTAGGAATTTTTACTAGACTTGCAGCCCTCGGATCTATCGGTTTGGCAGCAGGAATATTATTAGGATCAGGATGGATAGGAACAACATGTCTTGACGAATGGCAAATTGGCGTTTTGTGTATGACTACGGGATTTGTTCTTTTGTTCACCGGAGCAGGAAACTACTCTTTAGATCATTATCTATCAAAGACGAATTCTCCACTATGCAAATTACCTTTGGCTCCTTTTATTATGGGCTATGATTTTCCCTCTTCTATGTCTACAAAACTTTCAAAAAGGATAATACTATGGTCTGCAGTTTTTATGGGTATAGTTATGCTTGGGACCAACCAACATTTCCATGGTGGTGTGTGGGGTGACTTGCATAATTTAAGTAAAAACCCGAATTATATTATTCAAAATGCCTCTCGAAACAATAATGAGATAAGTTTTGATATCATGAGAGATCAAGGTATTGACACTTATGGCAGCTATATCTTTAGTATAACACTTTACAAAGAGGGTAAAAAAATTAGAACATGGGAAGATAAAAAGCTCGCAAATGCAGTGAAAATTAAAAACCACTATATTGCAAAAATTAAAACGGGACCACATGGATTAATCTTACCTCTCGGAGCTAAAGCAACCATTGGTATTGAAAACATTGAAGATGATTTCGATCAAATAATAATCGAGGATATCAATGGAAAAACATGGATACTAAACTTCCATAATTAAACTTTAGTTATACTCTTATGGCAAGTTATTCATAACGGATCTTGCCATAAGACTCTTCTTCCAATAAATGCCCATAGTCAAGGATACAAAACAAGGTTGACATCAACATAAATAATCGACATTAAATACTTATCCTGATCTTAGCTATAAATAATAAGGACATAAAAATGTCCCATTATGTTTCATTAAAGACATAAATTGTTCTAATAATCATTACAGATAGATCAAATCATAACAAAATTATCCCATTTACCGTGTGGTCTTTTCAATCCCCTTACTTTTTCACTATTTTTATATGAGATTTCTTAATCGACTAAAATCTTTAAAAATTAACATGAAACAACTAATCACATTAGGGGTAATGCTACTAATCACATTAAGTAGCTATGCAAAAAAGCGCCCAAACATTCTATTTCTATTTGCAGATGATCATTGTAACGAAGAGGTTCATGCTTTTGGAAATGATCAGATCATCACGCCGAATTTAGACCAATTAGCAAGCCAAGGTGTAACTTTCACAAACACCTATAATATGGGGGCTTGGAACGGAGCTGTGTGTGTAGCAAGTAGAGCTATGATGAACTCAGGAATGACTGTATGGCATGCAAAGAACAATGAAAAGAGCTTTCCTCAGAGAGCCGAACAGAAGATGATGTGGGCACAATTACTAGAGTCTAAAGGTTATGATACGTATATGACTGGTAAATGGCATGTCAAAGCCCCAGTCGAAAATATCTTTAAAACGACTGCACACGAGCGTCCAGGAATGCCAAACCAAACTCCTGCTGGCTACAACAGACCTCTTAGCAAGGATGATGACAACTGGAAACCTTGGGACACTAAGAATGGTGGTTACTGGAAAGGTGGTAAACACTGGTCAGAAGTTGTTGCAGATGATGCAATCGGTTTCCTAGATCAAAGCAAGAAAAGTAAAAAGCCATTTTTCATGTATATTGCATTTAATGCACCTCATGATCCTCGTCAAGCTCCCAAAGAGTATATCGACATGTATGATGTAGAAAAGATCAAGATCCCGACAAGCTTTTTACCTGAATATCCATGGAAAGATGCTATGAAATGTGGAAAGAAATTAAGAGATGAGAAACTAGCTCCATTTCCACGTACACGTTACTCAATAAAAGTAAACCGTCTTGAGTACTATGCATTAATTACCCATTTAGATGCTCAAATCGGACGTATCATCAAAGAGTTAAAACGTACAGGTCAGGATAAAAACACCTATATCATATACAGTGCAGACCACGGTTTAGCTGTAGGAAAACATGGTTTGGTAGGAAAACAAAGTATGTATGAGCATAGCATGAAACCACCATTAATCGTTATTGGTCCATCTATTCCTCAAAACGAAAAAAGAGAGCAGCTTGTATACCTTCAAGATGTAATGGCAACCACTTTGGATTTAGCAAAGGTTAAGAAACCAGCATATGTAGAATTTAATAGCTTATTATCTATATGTAAAGATAAAGAGGCGCCAAATAACTATGATGCAATCTATGGTTCTTATCTTAATGCACAAAGAATGGTGCGTGTAGGAGACTATAAACTAATTGTATATCCTGCAGCAAAGAAGGTTCTACTTTACAACCTGAAAGAAGATCCAAAAGAGCTATACGATCTTTCATTACAAGAGAAATACCAATCGAAAGTAAAATCACTATTTAAAGAGTTATTGGTTCAACAGAAGAATTTAGATGACCCTGAGGATATTGCAACCATTTTCCCAGAGCTTTCAATATAATTATTTCGATGCACATGAATCGAAATATTTAATATTCTTACATAAAGGCAGCTTACTTCTGTTTCAAAAGTAAGCTACCTTTTTTGTTTAAATAATAGGCCAAAGAAGGAGTGTTCACGACTTGAACACCCCTTCAATCTTTCGAAAAAAATTAGGTCTTTAGACCCTCATACACATAACAATCCCCTAACGATAGGAAATATAACCTTTATACTTTTCATTCAACACATTTAACTCTTCTTGAGTGAATGACCAACAGGAACTCTGCCCCTCAACTTGTTGCAAAAACCAACGTCCTTCTTTTTGTCCTGCCAGCCTCAATAGGTCATCTTTATGTAACCGGTCAGATAATGTTGTTCTAAACTCATAATCAACAGCCCCTTTCTCGAGCAACCCTTTCGTCCTAAGCACGTTATCAAACAGCTCTTTTCGAAATGTTCTTCCAACTACCAAGCAGTAAGACTCATAAGACAAAGATGCTTTTAGGTCCATGGCAACATAATCCACTAAACCATCCGTCACCAATGTATTAACCATATTAAAATTGGTCCCATTAGTATCTAGTTTCACGTTAAGCCCAATGGTTTTAATCCACGAGATCAAAGAAATCAAATCTTCATGTATAGTAGGCTCTCCTCCAATAATCACAACTCCATCCAACATCATACGATGTTTCTTAACATGATCTTTCACTTGATTCATATAAAAGACATCATTACTATCACAATTTCGTTCTCTCAACAAATTAGTATTATGGCAATAATGACAACGCATATTACATCCTGTAGTAAAAACAATACATGAAATATGAGAAGGATAATCAGTCATACTACAAGGGATAAAACCTCCCATAGGAATATTTAAATCGGGATCATTCATTATACTTCAGAAACAAGGAATGTTTTAGAGCTCTTGTCAAAAAGAGCTCGATCTCTAAACTCAGACTGTTTTCCACTATTCCATTGGTTAACAGGGCGAAGATATCCAACAATACGTGAATAGACTGTACAAACCCTCTTTCTATTTCGTTTCTCACATTTAGGACAATAATAATGTTCACCGTATAAGTACCCATGTTCAGGACAAATAGAGAAAGTTGGAGACAACGTAATATATGGGAGTTTATAATTAGAGGTCACCTTTTGTAGCCACCTCTTGACAGCTTCTCCATTGAGCTGTCTTTCACCAACAAACGTATGAAAAACAGTTCCACCGGTATAACGTGTCTGTAGAGGTTCCTGAAGTGAAAGCACTTCTAGTAAATCATTACTATAATCCACTGGAACATGTGTTGAATTCGTATAATATGGAGCAGCTCCATCTTCTTTAAATGCTCGATGATTTGAGACATACACCCCATCAAATTGCTCTGTATCGATCTTGGCCAAACGATAACACGTGCCTTCACCAGGGGTGGCTTCTAAGTTATAAATATGTCCTGTCTCCTCTTGAAATACTGACAAACATTCTCTCATAAAATCCATAATTTCAACAGCTAATGCATGTCCATTACGAGAGACCAACGGTTCACCGATCATATTCATCAAACATTCATTCATGCCAATAATACCGATAGTAGAAAAGTGATTATTCCAAAAGGCTTTATCTCTTTTATGTAGATGCCTTAAATAGAATTTAGAATATGGGTACAATCCCTGCTCCGTAAATCGTTCAATCACTTTTCTTTTAATCTCTAGACTCTCTTTAGCCAAAACCATATTCTTGAACAAAGCAGCAAAAAAGTCTTCTTTACTCTTATACAAATATCCCAACTGTGGAAGATTGACTGTCACAACACCGATGGATCCAGTCAAAGGATTAGCACCAAAGAGACCTCCACCTCTTCGTTGCAACTCACGCTTATCTAAACGTAGACGACAACACATACTCCGTACATCATCAGGGTTTAAATCAGAATTCACGAAATTAGAAAAATATGGTATCCCATATTTATATGTCATCTCCCAAATCGCATCATAATTGGTGTTGTTCCAGTCAAAATCTTTTGTAATATTATAAGTTGGAATAGGAAAAGAGAACACACTTCCATTAGCATCCCCTTCAACCATAACTTCGGCAAAAGCTCTATTAAATAGGTCGACCTCGTCTTGAAATGCACCATAGCAATCCTCTTGTACGACACCTCCTATAACCACATGACGGTCTCTAAAATTCTCAGGAATAACTAAGTCCATTGTTATATTAGTAAAAGGGGTCTGAAAACCGACCCTGGTAGGTACATTCACATTAAAAAGAAACTCTTGTATTGCTTGTTTAACCTCTTCAAATGTCAACTGATCATAGTGGATAAATGGAGCCATCAAAGTGTCAAAATTAGAGAATGCCTGAGCTCCAGCAGCTTCCCCTTGCATGGTATAAAAGAAATTTACTATTTGCCCCAACATGGTTCTGAGGTGCTTTGCAGGATCACTTTCGATCTTTCCCTCTACCCCCTTAAACCCTGTTAAAATAAGATCCTCTAAATCCCAGCCAACACAATAAACACTTAGAAAACCGAGATCATGAATATGTAATGCACCCTGCTCATGAGCTTGAGCTATCTCTTTTGGATAAAGCTCATTCAACCAATATTGAGAACTAATCAATGTAGAGATATGTTGATTTAACCCTTGGAGTGAATAAGATGAGTTCGCACTCTCTTTTACTCGCCAATCCTTGACCTCAAGATAACTATCAACCATTTCAATATTAGAAAACAGATCTTTTACGGATCTCTGATGCTGGTAACGATAAATCATAAATGATTTCACGGCATCATACTCTTGATTTTCCATTAAAGTCTTCTCGACAATATCTTGGACCTCTTCCACAGTCACCTCATCCCTATCTAAAAAATGATCGACAACTGGCATACCATAGGCTTGAGACTTAGTCTTTGCATTATGGTCGTGAAGAGAAGAGTGAAAACACGAATAGATTGCTTTTACAATTTTGTCTGAATGAAAAGTAGTCCGACTACCATCACGCTTAATAATCTCTAATGTCATGATTTGCTGTATTTATTCATTTTAATAAAAAATAAAAACACAGCTCTCGGAGAGGGAATACAGAAGTTCGAATATACTGTTCCATATCATGAGGGAACAATCATATTTTGCCCTTTGCACCTTTGCTTTTCTCCCGAAAGCTACAGATACGATCAATATGGCAGGTCTTCTGGCTCACTCTTATCATTACAAACCCCTTCCCATCTTTAATATTAAAGACAGTGGGCAAACATTCATAATGTACTCCTTCTCATTTTAGAGAGGAGTCAAGAGATTACAGCTGCGGGAACAGCTCCTGAATCGAGTCAAACGAAAGACTATCACAGGATTCCCTTTTAAACATATACTATCCAATCATAGCATCATGTACCATAAAGTCAACACAAATATAGATACACTTTTTAATATTAAAAAGATTTTTTCACTTGTAGATCTACTAATTTCAAAGTAACTTATCTGATCTCAACACTTTAGAGCATTAAAAAAATTAAGAACCATTCCTTAAACAACCATCCCACTCCCTTATATCCTTTCAGTGCAAATAGTAGAGAAAAAAGTCCGTGAAAACCCACTTCACCCCTTTGCGACATTAGGGGTTCACTTGCTCCACACATTCTACATTCCATACGACCATGTTTATGCCAATGCCTGGCACGAGAGAGATACTACAACCCCTTGGAACGCTGAGTTCAACTTGGCATCGTACCAGAACACCACCAAATAGCAATACTAATCTTTCACTCTCCTGACACATAATACCGAGATAGAGTGCTGCGTTCTCAGCAGCAGTCACAGATTTTGTACATCCAAACAATTTCAACCAAGCCCCAAAAGGGGTGACCGTACATAGCCCAAGGCTTATTCCTATGTTGTGCCTATGCGCAACATAGGAATAAGCCTTGGGTAAACCACCCATCAAAAATCAAAGGCTGAAAACCTGGCCCAAATCAACTCTTCGACATGACATACCAAGAAGGATACCACAACCCAAGATCGTCTTGGGGCAGACTTCCAGCCTTCAGTTGGTGATTACATAATTTCCCAAGGCTCCAACCGACACCTTGACCTTACGGTCAAACTATGGTCTCCACCATTGGGCTAAATTTGGTTTCCCTTTCAGGGAATGTTGCTGTATAGAATAAAAATCAGTCTCCATCTGTTTGATCTGTGTGCTACAATTTCTCTTGCACATCAACCTAATTCCTATCAGATCTCAACTTTAAAATGCAGTCTTAGAACCACTATCCTTTGCAAAATATTTCATCAATATTCTCAATCGATCCACTTGTTGTGGATAATGAGCGGCAACATTAAACTTTTCTGCAGGATCATCATTTAGATTGAACAGCTGCACTCCATCAACATCAGTAATACGGCATTTCCACATACCATGACGTACAGCCTGTAATGAGTCTGCTTTTACATAAAAGAATGGTTTCGAGACATCCGACTTCTCTCCGGTCAGCCGTTCCCAAATATTATGACCATCAATAGTGAGGCCTTTGGGAACAGAGATCCCTGCAAGATGTAGTACAGTTGGATAAATATCTAATGTCGAAGTCACATCATCAACCACAACTCCCTTCTGAACCACTTCAGGCCAACGAATGATGGCTGGAACTCGAAATCCACCTTCATAAGTCGATGCTTTGCAACCTCTCAATCCTCCAGTACTACCTACATCCGTAATACGAATACCATTCTTTGTAATTCTTGAAGGAAGGTCTTGCCACGGACCATTATCACTAGTAAAGACCACCAATGTATTATCTTCGAGGCCTTGATCTTTTAAAGTCTTCAGAATCTGGCCTACACTCCAATCAATGGTCTCAATAACATCTCCATATAGTCCACCCTTCGATTTTCCTCTAAACTCATCAGTAGTACTAATTGGGACATGTGGCATACTGTGAGCAAGATAAAGCATAAATGGTTCTGACCTATTTTTTTTGATAAAAGAGATGGCCCTGTTTGTATAATCAACAGTTAAATTATCTTGATCCCGATTGATCTCTTTTGCTTTCGTCTCATCTTCATAAATATACAGGCGACTCTCTTCTTCATTCAACCATGGACACCATGGCAACAGCATATCATTACTATATGGCAATCCATAAAAATGATCAAATCCTCTTCGTGTTGGAAGATACTGGGGCTGATGTCCAAGATGCCATTTTCCAATAGCCATCGTATGATACCCTTGCTCTTGGAGCAAATTTGCAAAAGTCACTTCAGAGACAGGCAAACCACCCTTTGATTGGGGATCAAAGTTCATCGGACAATTTCTCACTGAACTTCTACCTGTAAGTAGAGATGCTCTCGAAGGAGTACACAGTGAAGCTGCTGCATAAAACGATCTCATACGAACGCCCTCTTCAGCCATTTTATCAATATGTCGAGTTCTATTATTGGGACTTCCGTAACAACTTAAATCTCCATACCCCATATCATCTGCAAAAATAACAACAATATTAGGTTTTCTTGTCTCGTGCTCATTACACGAGGTAAAGCCAAGAGTAAGAGCACAGACCACTCCCAACCAAGTTCGACTATTTTTAATCAGTTCCATATTTATGACACTTTAGTATTTTGCAATACACCTCTTAAACTTACTGAGAATATCTAAAAATCAATAATACCAATTCCATTAATATATGATCTATATCGCTGCTTCTTGTACTACCTCTTTGATCCATGGACGCGAATGATCTGTATCACCAACCTCTTTTCTCAATCTAATCAACTCCTTTTTCATTATGGATATTTGTGTTTGATAAGCAGGGGTATGATAAACGTTGTGAAGTTCCTTAGGATCTTTTTCTAAATCATAAAACTCCCATTGAGGAGCACTTCTTGCAACGTCTGAATCTGCATCCATCGGCACTCCGTAATAAAACGCCAACTTATAACGATCATTACGCACACCGAAATGCCCTGGTCGTATGGGAGCATGTTCCCAATATCTATAATACATCGATGTACGCCAACTCTTAGGATGTTCTCCACGTAGCAAGGGTCTAAAACTATTCCCTTGCATCCAATCTGGCTTAACCACACCTGCATAATCAGCAAACATTGCAGGGAAATCGATATTCAAAACCAATTCTTTATTTCGCGTCCCTCCCTTAATCTCTTTTGGATAGCGCACGACCATAGGCATATGAAGCGACTCTTCAGCAATCATTCTCTTATCAAAGAAACCATGCTCCCCGAGGAAGTAACCTTGATCGGCAGTATAAACCACAATAGTATTCTCAGCCAACCCTGCATCCTCTAGATAATCGAGCAGTCGTCCAATATTGTCATCAATAGCAGCACCACAACGCATAAAATCTTTCACCAACTTCTGATAGACTTTCTTTCTAGCCTCGATGGAATCCAAGCCTTCAGTTGTAAATGGCAAACCGGGATATTTACACCACCATTTATCTGGAGCTTCACTTGCCTTTTCCCACCTCCATGCAAGATTCTCCAACTGCTGGCCATCATAAGTTCGACCACTCTTGTCTTTATCAAAATCTAATAAAGTCGATGGATAAGGTATCTCTTGATCCTTGTACAAATCTTTAAACCGTTCAGGATAGTCAAACGGTTCATGCGTAGCCTTAAAATGGCACATCATCATAAAAGGTTTCGTTTGATCCCTATGCTTCAACCAATTAATGGTCAAATCTGTGATAACATCGGTGGAGAAGCCAGAGTATACTGCACCACCCTTAGCTCCTTCTTCCCAATTAGATGTTGTTTTAAGGATCGGATCCCAATACCTTCCTTGATCATGCAATACATTAAAATAATCAAACCCTGAAGGTTTAGATTTTAAGTGCCACTTACCAATTAAAGCTGTTTGATATCCATTGGCTCGCAATAACTTAGCAACATTCTGTCTTTCAGGATCGAGGCGATCTCTTAACATATAAACCTGGTTTACATGACTATAGGTTCCTGTCATAATAGAAGCCCTACTCGGCACACAAATAGAGTTGGTACACATACAGTTATCAAATACCATACCTTGATTTGCCAACCGTTCTATATTGGGATTATGAACGTAATCTTTCAATACACCACCATAAATTCCCCAAGCTTGCGACGTGTGATCATCCGCCATAACAAAAAGAATATTCGGACGTTTAGACTCCTGATGATGGCATGCGCCCAACAATATTGTTGAAGCGATCACACACAATGATTTTAGATTTTTATTCATAACATGATTAAGTTTAGATTTTTGCCAACCAATTGAATCTCATCTCATACCAATTGGATTAATAGATGAGCTATAAAGACTTGTGAAAACATTTTGCATAGACAAGGTTAAAAATAGAAGCATAACCTTACCCTACAGAGTGAAGAACAAACAAAATAGAACGCAAGGATATAGCTCATTTATAGATATAATCAGTACAACCTACTCCCTACTGTTTATCATGACGGCGATAAGCCACATGCATCTCATCAAAACGCTTATACTGCTTCTCTAACTTAGACTCAAAATGCTTATAGTTTTTCTTAGGAGTCCATGTTGCTTCAGCTAGTGCACATAAACGAGGATATGTCATATATTCATAATGAGCAGGGGTTGTAGTAAAATTACCCCACATATTTGCTTGTGCCCCTACGATGAATTTACGTTCTTCCGCATTCAATGAAGCTGGGATAGGATTGTAACCATACACTGTTTCAAGCGTTAATACTTTTTTAAATCGTACGTAGGGCTCATTCTCCTTATCTGTAGATTGTAAGTAATCAAAATACAAATAGCTATTAGGGCTCATCACCACTTTGTGGTGCATCTTCGCAGCTTTAATACCACCTTTTTCACCTCGCCAACTCATCACCATAGCATTTGGATCAATACCACCCTCTAAGATTTCGTCCCAGCCGATAGCGACATGCCCTCTCTTCTTTGCATATTGGGCCACACGAGAGATGAAATAACACTGAAGCTCATCATAATCTTTCAAACCCTCTTTCTCCATTCGTGCACGACAATGAGGACACTTTTTCCAACCGTCTTTCTTCACCTCGTCGCCTCCAATATGCACAATCTTAGATGGGAATAGCGCAAAGACCTCATCCAACACATCTTCAACAAATTGGAAGGACACCTCCTTACCTGGACAAAGCACATTGCTCATCCCACCAATTTTTAAAGAACGAACCTCGGCAGGATTACCTGAACAAGAGATCTCTGGATAAGCAGCAATTGCAGCAATAGAGTGTGCAGGAACATCAATCTCGGGAACAATGGTAATATGTAGCTTCTCTGCATATTTCACCAACTCTTTCACTTGCTCTTGTGAATAGAATCCATTATCAGGTGTTTGGTTATTGTAAAATGTTTCTCCTCTTACTTGATCGATTGTATTATTACGAGTAGATCCTACTTTAGTAAGTTCTGGATACTTCATAATTTGCAAACGCCACCCTTGGTAATCTGTCAAATGCCATTGAAAAACATTCATCTTATACAATGCCATCAGATCCAAATGCTTCTTAATTCGATCTACCGAAACAAAGTATCGAGAACAATCTAACATATAACCTCTCCATGACAACATCGGACTATCCTCTACCTCACAACATGGAATATCCAACGAAACAGAAGGAGTCGAATAATAGCCATCCACTACAACAGGAAGTAACTGACGAATACTTTGCACCGCATAGAAAGCCCCTTTGGCATCTTTCGCTTGGATTGTAATTTGATCAGGAGTAATTGTTAAACGATACCCCTCATCCCCAAGTTTTTCTGGCCAAGACTTAACCTTTTCAAAAACAATCGAAGCCTTTTTCGCTTTAGAAATCACATCTAGTGTATAACCGTGACTGGTCTCCATGATAGAAGAAAGCATTTCCGCTTCTGCACCAAACACTTTTGGGGCATAGACTTTCATACTAGGAAGAAAACGGAATGAACCTTGCTTTTCCACCACTTTAGTTGGCTCAGGAATAATATCAATTGCAAATAATGAACCATACCCTAGGACTAGAGCAAGAAGAATAATGAATCTCTTCATACGTGTTTAAATTTTGTAAGTTTATAATCAGTTTTGTGAGATAATCAAACAAGAATATTAAAGCAAAGAGTTACGATTTAACCACTTCTTTCACTCCATCTTAATATCAAAAGTCAATAAACCACCATGTTTAATTATCACCCATTAAATATAGTCAAATTATAGTAGAGAAATCAAGCTCAAACACCTGTTTTATAATCAAAAAGGCCTTTAAAACCTTAATACTTATCAAAACAACTAATCCTGTTCATTTCTGTTGGACATAAACAAACATAAGACTACCGCCCTATGTTACCGATTTGAAAAGAACACGCTAAGTTTCATCTGTGTGCCATTCCGTACGTAACAACTACTGGGAACGCCGAGCTCCTGCTCGGCATCGTACCACAACACCACCCAATAGCAATACTAAGTTTTCAATCTCTTGACACATGATGTCGAGCTAAAGCGCTGCACTCGCAGCGGCAGTCACAGATTTTGTACATCCAAACAATTTCAACCAAGCCCCGAAAAGGGTGGCCGAACATAGCCCAATGGTGAAATAAATATATTGCACCCAAGCGCAACATAGAAATGAGCATTGGGTACACCATCCATCAAAAATCAAGGGCTGAAAGCCTGGCCCAAATCAACTCTTCGACATGACATACCAAGAAGAATACCACAACCCAAGATCGTCTTGGGGCAGACTTACAGCCTTCAGTTGATGATTACATGATTTCCCAAGGCTCCAACCGACACCTTGACCTTACGGTCAAACTATGGTCTCCACCATTGGGCTAAATTTGGTTTCCCTTTCAGAGAATGTTGCTGTATGGAATAAAAATCCTGTGTCTATCTGTCCGATCAGTTTCAATCTGTGTGCTATTGTTTCCCCTTGCAACACGACCAAAACTCTTCGTATCTTCGTGATGAATTTAATCTGTGTCATACTTATTCCATTCATTCGTCACAACACATCCACCATTCAAAGTATAGCATAACTCATCATTATAAACAGATAAATCACTACCTTTGCCATTCTGTCCAATAAACAGCAAAAAATATTTGGCAGGAACACGATAACAGTTGAATGTAATTACAAAAAATATGATTGATCAATCTACCATATGTGCTATTAGTACGGCTCCTGGAGTAGGAGGAATAGCAGTCCTTCGTCTATCTGGTAATGAAGCAATAACCATTGCCGATAAAGTTTTTGTCTCACCAAAAGAGGGGAAACGACTGGTGGATCAAAAAGCCAATACGCTTCACTTTGGAACAATACAAGAGGGGGAAAAAGTAATTGATGAAGTAGTCACCTCTATTTTTAAGTCACCTCACTCTTTTACAGGAGAAGACGTAGTAGAGATCTCTTGTCATGGATCACAATATATCCAACAGCAACTACTTCAACTGTTAATGAAAAGCGGTGCACGATTAGCTAATCCAGGTGAATTCACCCAAAGAGCATTTCTCAATGGAAAGATGGATCTAAGTCAAGCAGAAGCAGTAGCCGATTTGATTGCATCCAACTCAGCAGCATCACACAAAATGGCAATGAATCAGATGAAGGGAGGGTTCTCTAAAGAGTTAATGTCTCTTCGCAACGAACTTCTACAAATCGTATCATTAATTGAGCTGGAGCTGGACTTCAGTGAAGAAGAAGTAGAATTTGCAGATCGTACACAACTGACGAATCTAGCAAACAACATCTCTGAAATGATTCATAGTCTAGCAGACTCTTTCTCATTAGGTAATGCCATCAAAAATGGAGTTCCTGTAGCCATTGTAGGAGAAACTAATGTTGGAAAGTCAACACTATTAAATGCCCTTCTTAACGAAGAGAAAGCAATCGTTTCTGAGATCGAAGGGACCACTCGCGATGTCATCGAAGATGTCATTAACATTGAAGGGGTAGCCTTCCGTTTTATTGACACTGCAGGTATACGAACCACCAAAGATAAGATTGAAAGTCTTGGTATCGAGCGCACCTTCCAGAAGCTACAACAAGCACAAGTTGTTCTTTATATGATGGACCTATCTCGCCCGATCAAAGAGAATATAGAACGATTAGATGAAGTTCGTGAAAAAATCTCTGACGAACAACAAGTCATCATTGTAGGAAACAAAGCCGATGTGGCTGGAAAGCAAGCCATCGACACCCTTCTCTCTGAACTACCTTTGGCACACAACGAAGAGCTATGTTTTATCTCTGCCAAAGAGCAGAAAAATATCGGGCAACTCCGTTCTCTGCTACTAGAAGTATCCGAAGTTGCAAACTTTAACACACAAGATGTCATTGTTTCTAACGCAAGACACTTCGAAGCACTAACCAAAGCAGGCGAAGCCATCGACCGTGTTATCCAAGGTATCGAATCAGGTATCTCTAACGACTTCGTATCCCAAGACATACGCGAATGTATGCACTACCTTGGCGAAATCACTGGTGCCATCAACACCGACGAAGTACTAGGAAACATCTTCAAGAACTTCTGTATCGGAAAATAATACGACACAAAAAAACATATACCAAGGGACTGCAACAAGCGTAGTCCCTTTTTTTATTCCCACACCCCCATCCGCCTCCCCCATTTCCCCCATGTCAAAGGACAATCCTAAGCTTATCATTCCTTAGAAAATACAATACCTCGGTCATCCAACCAAAAGTTCCTAAAATCGGCACACTTTTGTCATAAAATGCATATAACTAAAGAGGAAGAGCCACGGATTAGACGGATTAACACGGGTTCTTTAAATTCACTACTAAGACATGAAGTGGATTGTCACAGATCGCGATTCTATGCTGCAACATTCCATGAAAGGGAATTCGAACCTAGTCCAAAGGTAATAAACATAGCTTGAACGGAAGGTCTGGATATCGGCTGGAGTCTTGGAAAAGAAGACACGAAGCAGTATGGTCGCAGATTCAATGGATTAGACAAATCATAGAAGGATAACCTATCCTAAAATATTTCCCTCGACCTTTCTTTTGTTTGACTTTTCTTTATTACATTAGCCAATATTTGACAAGTCTAAACAAAAACAGTCATGTTTTTTGGGAAACGCATAAAAGAATTAAGAGACGAGAAGAAATTGTTGCAACGACAATTAGCTGCCGAATTAGAAATCGACACGCCAATGTACAGTAAAATTGAACGTGGCGAACGACGACCAAAGAGAGAGCAGGTGATAAAATTAGCTCACCTACTAGGAGCGGATCAAAACGAGTTTATAGCTCTTTGGCTTGCAAGTCAAGTGTTCCAGATTATTGAAAATGAATCACAAGCAGCAAGAGCTATTGAGTTAGTTACGATGAACCTAAACAAGAAAAACAATTAAAGTCATGATAATTAATAAACTTCACATAAAAAATTTCAGAGGTTATGAGGAAATTGAAATCCCCTTGCACTCTGGTTTTAACCTAATTATTGGCGATAACGGTAGTGGAAAGACTTCAATTCTTGAAGCATTAACTATTTCAATGGGCTCATTATTTCTAGGAATTCGCAATACGGATTCAAGACATATCTTATCACAAGATGTGATGATTAAAACATTTGAGGATTCCGAAGAGTTTGGTTTTCCAGTTATTGTTACGGCAAATGGCACTATTAATCATAAAGAAATTAATTGGACACGACAATTAAACAAATTAAATGGACGCACTCTAATTGTCGGCGCAAAAAGAATAAAAGAAACAGGTGTTGATTACGATAAAATGATTAGATCTGGAGAAGATATAACCCTTCCAATCTTAGCTTATTATGCGACAGGACGACTTTTTGATGAGGCTAGACAAACCAAAGACAAAGAAAGTAAAACTCCTGAAATTGCATCACGACTAAGAGCTTATAAGCAATGTTTAAAAGCCAAATCTACATTTAAACAATTCATAAAATGGTACAAAGGGAAAGAGTTGTCCAAAATTCAAAAAGGAGTTACTGACACCAATTATAAAATCGTAAAAGAAGCAATTATCAGTAATATACCTGATTGTAAGAATATCTATTACGAGTTTGACCCCGACAAACCACAAGGTCTTAAAGTTATACTACAAGATGGTCGTACACTTCCATTTTCATACCTAAGCGACGGTACTCGTAACTTCTTAGCTCTTATTGCCGATATTGCATAAATGTGTCACCTTAAATCCACAGATAAAAGAAGACGCATTAATTCAAACGACAGGGATTGTGTTAATCGATGAATTAGATCTACACCTGCATCCTGATTGGCAAAAACAAATTATTATAGGACTGAAATCTACATTTCCTAAAGTTCAGTTTGTTTGCACAACCCACTCTCCTTTCCTCATACAAGAAACAGAAGTGAATCAATTAATCAAGTTAAAAAATAGCAAGATTGAAAAATAGGCTCAGCCAATAACCTTAGTATCGAAGATATTGCTGAAGAATATCAAGATATGGTCAACCCACAATGGAGTAAAAAAAGACTGCTCATGTTCGAAGTGGCTAAAAAATACTATCAGGCAGTTAAAGATGGTAATGAAACGCCTGAATTAAAACAGGAGTTTGATGATGCAATGAAACCTTTTGCTCAAGATTCAGCTTATTATGCCATCATTGAACAAGAACGAATTATTAATAATCTCAAAAAATAATTCATGAGACCTGTTGATAAAGGAAATGCCCCAAAAACATATACAGATCACGGACAAGCTCGTCACGATCTTGCGAAGGTAGTTGGTTATTATTGTTCATATTGTGAAATGCCAACTTGGAATATGATTGAAGTGGAACATATTATTCCAAGAAAAAATGGAGGTGCTCCGTTAAGCTGGAGTAATTTTCTACTATCATGTAAATATTGCAATACAGTTAAAAGCAATCGCAATGCCAATCGTACTGGTTATCTATGGCCAGATATTGACAATACAGATCTGGCTTTTGAATACTCACAAGCAAATGTAATTCAAGCGAAAAGCAATTTACCTGCAAATATTCAATCCTTGGCAAATTCTACAATTGATCTAATGGGATTAGACAGAATTCCTGGCGGTGTGAATGAACCCACAGAAGCTGATACGAGATGGATATCAAGACAAGTTGCTTGGAATCAAGCATCAGATGCCCTTAATAGATGGAATCAGGCAAAAATCCAGGTAATGGCGGAACAAATTGCTTCAAATGCAAAAAGTACTGGTCACTACTCCATCTGGATAGAAGTATTCAAAAACGAAGCAATGGTAATAACTGAAATCGATAATCAATACAAGCAGATTGCTTTATACAAACAGCTCAATCGACAAGGAAACAGAATCATCCGATATGGAGGTGCCAATTTAAGATAGTAGAATAACTAGATAGGCAAGGAAAATCTAGCCAGTAGAGTAGAGCTGTGAGTGCAATAATAGATGCACTCCAGCCCCCTCATCAATCCGTACGTGCTGTTTTCCCGCATACGGCTTTCCTGTATATTTTGTCTAAAGCATTCACAAATAAGGTCAACAAGGATGGTATTGGGTAGGATCGATTAATCCGTAATAACGAACTAATGTCTCAAAGGTATTGGGTCCATAATGCCTACATCTTCGCTGGCTTTTGCGTCGATAATAACGAAACAGTTTGTGACTTAAGTAGTATCGCAACTTGCGCTTACTTACCGAGGTATTCGTAACTCCTCTTATTTCATAGTAGTTAATCCAGCCTCTTACTAAGCTATTAAGTCCTCGTACTAAATCCGTGGGGTTTTTATGTCCACGCCTTTTTAAATAATCTGATATTTTCCATCGTAGCTTTTTTTCTGAATCCGAGTTCGGTACAATATTTATATACCGTAGATCTCGCCCATAAAGATCTTTATCATTACGAAACGTAAAACCTAAAAACGTAAAACTAGCCTCTTTCGCATCAATATGCTCGGTCTTTTCAATATTTAAGACCAAGTCCATTCTTGTCAAAAGATGATGAAGTTGATCCTTAACATCTGTTGTTATGATCTTGCCCATCAGAACAAAGTCATCCGCATACCTTATCATTTTTACGCCTGAAACTCCAAAAAGACTTTGTGTATTGTTGACTATGCGATCAAGTAAATTCATATAGATATTGGCCAACAATGGGGATATTACGCCACCTTGTGGGGTGCCTAAATGATTACTTTTACCGCCTGTCATTTTGTTGCCGTCTTTTACGGGGGCTTTTAGCCATTTCTTGATTAGTCGTAAAATCCTTGGATCCGTGATCCGCTCCTTTAAAGCAATCATCAATTTTGAATGTGGGATAGTATCAAAGTATTGGCTTAAATCTGCATCATAGGTTGTGGTGTTTCCTTTTTGTAATTGTTCCTTTATCTCTCTGATCGCTCCTTTGGTGCTCCGTTCTGGGCGAAACCCATAAGAGCTTTCATCAAAGTCCGCCTCGAAAATCGGTTCAAGAACCAAAAGACACGCGGTCTGTGCAATTCTATCTCGGACTGTAGGAATACCTAAAGGACGTGTCTTGCCATTTGCCTTTTCGATCAGCTTGCGCTTTACCTCTTCTGGTCGATAGGTTTGTTGGCGTAAATCTTCTCTTAGTTCTTCTAAGTATCGGTCGACACCGTAAAGCTCAACATCTTCTATACGCATCCCATCAATGCCTACACTACCATTATTCCTTCGTACTCGAACCCATGATTCTCGCAGGATATACAATAGAAAACTTTGTCGTATAGTACGTAAAACTTATTCTTTCGACTTTGTTTGGCTCTTCGATATAGATTCCGTTGTAAAGTAATCACTGATTTTTCTTCTATATTGCAACATTCCCTGAAAGGAAATTCGAACATAACCCAACGGTAAAAAACTTAGCTTAACTGAAGGTTTGATGCGACAATTCTCAATTCAAATAACCAATCCATTCAATAGATCAACACGATTTTTCACTCATGCATCTCTCCCAACGCCCTTTCCCCAAAAGCACTTCTATTATTAAGTTTAATTTGCAGGTCATTATAAAATAGTCTAATTTTGTTGTTTGAATGGTCGATGTTTATATATGTTTTTAGTAATCCAAATATAATATGAATTATCGACCTTTTAATTATGTCTGAATTTTAGGAACAAGCCCTGTTAGCAATCATAAACAGGGGGATTAGCTAATTGGTAGAAGATTTAGTATGCAAATATTTATAGATTTAATTGAATTGTTTAATTCAATAGATATCATTGAAAATGATGTTACTACTGAAGAGGAACGAGATAATGGTCAACTCGTATTAATAGTTAAATATAAGTTTCAAGGCCGTGAGTATACTACCAATAAACTTTATTATAGAGATGTAAGAAACATAAATGGAGTTAGAAATAGAGATCAATTATTGGAATATTTTAAATCTCCACTATACTGGCTTGATATTGAAAGACATTCATGGCCCAAAGAGAGTGATGAAAGTGATTTAAATAATCTAGTAATTGAGGATATAATTGAAAAATCTGATGATTCGTTTAGAGATATTCTAATATCTCTTGCCAATAATGACAAAACAGGGGCTATTCAGAGAATAACTGAGGAAGGAAGATCTAATCAATACCATCATAATTTAGAGAACAATAATCATTGGCATGATCTAGTACTATTAGTAAAAGCGTTTATTGCTAAGAGAGGTGAAGATGTTGACAAGAAATATTTTTCTCGTTTGGTATTTAAATGGGATGGAGATAAGAACACAGAAAGAGAAAGATCAACCTTGACTGATCAGGCATATCGCTGTAATCGTTCGATTATTACTAAACTTAAAGAGAACCTTAGAGAAGCTTTTATGGAAATTGATAAGAAAAAAAAAGTTTTGGAATCGGTAAAGCTACTTAATGCAAAAAAACAAATAATACTCCAGGGAGCACCAGGAACTGGTAAAACCTATACTACTGCTGAAATTGCTTTAAGGGTTATCGGTAAAACTGATATTGATTTTTCTAATCGAAAAATAGTGATGAATGCCTATCAGGATGCTGTTAATAATGATCAAATTGTCTTTACAACTTTTCATCAATCCTTAGACTATGAGGAATTTATCGAAGGTATTAAACCTAGTAACGAGAATGGTAAAATATCTTATGAAATAGCCTCAGGTATTTTTAAGAGAATGTGTGAAAAAGCGATTCAAAAAGATTCCCATAATCATCCTAAAGACGAGAATAGTATTGATGGCTATAAAGAAGATGATGATGCAGGTAAAAATTATGTACTCATAATCGATGAAATAAACAGAGGTAATATTTCTAAAATATTTGGCGAATTAATCACCCTTTTAGAAGCTGATAAACGGTTGGGGCAAATGAATCAGATTACTTGCCGATTACCTTATTCTGGCAACGAATTTGGAGTTCCCGATAATCTATACATTATTGGGACAATGAATACAACAGATCGCAGCTTGGGGCATGTTGATTATGCGGTTCGCAGGCGTTTTGGTTTTGTTACTTTGGAATCAAATAAGCAGAAAATAGAAGGATATTATTCAAGCAATGAAATTCTAAAAGCCAAAGCGGTTACTTTATTTGATAAAGTTTGGAAACTTGTTGAACAAAACACATCTCCTGAGTTTCAGCCCAAAGATATTATGGTAGGGCACTCTTACTTTATGGCTAAAAATGATGATGAATTGCTATTGAAGCTGGATTACGAAATAAAGCCATTGTTATGTGAATATATAAAAGATGGATTGCTAGTACTTTCCTTGAATGATATCAAAACTGAAATAGACACTTTATCTCTGTAAATGATTGTTTTTAACACAAAAGAGCATCACTCTTTTTCACAGAAAGAAATCGAGCAAATAAAAGGCCTAAAACTTGATTTCTCATACTCTGAGGACCAAGTAAAATTTCTTGGTTTAAATCCCAACATGAATACGTCTTATTTTGTAGGTATTGATTGGTTAGATGTGAATGAGGCAGCAATTCAAGTGAATCCTAAGATTGAGAATTTGGATTTTTTATCCATGTTTATGGACTGTTTAAATGGGCCACATTTAAATAAATATTTGGATAAAATATATTACATCGATGTTGATAATCCGCAAATCGAAACAGATTCTGCACCTCTTGATATAACACCTATGTTGATTGTTCACTTTTTGGGCTCAGTTAGAAATTTAGCAAGAAAAGGATTAAAGAGAGATTATATAAGAGTGGAGGAGAATCTTCAATCAAAAGTAAAGGGTAAAATTAAATTCTCAAATCATTTTAAAAGCAATATCTCAAACGGGCGCTTTGATAATAATTATTGCAATTATCAGGAGTATTCAGTAGACTGTCTCGAAAATCAAATACTAAAAAAAACACTTTTGTTTACAGGTTCTTATATCAACAAATGCAAGCTGAATTACAAAACTCAAACTATATATAATTTCTGTATGTCGGCTTTCGATGGTGTTTCTGATGATATAGATGCCATCATGATCAAACGCATTAGAATCAACCCTGTTTACAAGGAATATGCTGAAGCTTTGAAATTGGCAAAGCTCATTTTAAAAAGATTTGCCTATTCAATATCGGAAACAAACAAACATGCGAAGAAAAAAACGCCACCATTTTGGATTGATATGTCTTTGCTATTCGAATTATATGTATTAGGAAAATTAAAAGAGGCATTTGGTAATCAAATCCAATATCAAGTAAGTGGTAAATATGGATCGGTCGATTTTACAAAAAAGGATGAAAAAATCGTGATAGACACCAAATACAAAATGATATATAATAAAAGCAAGTATGATATCGATAACATTCGACAAATATCAGCCTATGCAAGAGATATAAATATTCGTAAGAAGCTAGATGCGGAATCAGATGAATTGCTGAATTGCTGCATCATCTATCCAAATTTCGATAGGCAAGAGAACTTCATTGATAGACCTCTGTTAGAAGAAAAGATTGGTCAATTTGAGAAGTTTTGGAAAATAGGTATTCAACTCCCAATACATTAGAAGTATTCTCTATCGATAAATAAACTTTGTATTCCTTTAGATATATCAATAATACAATTATAAACAGGGCCATTTCATAAAATTTAAGAGGCAAAGAACTTGTTTATTTTCTCTGGATTATAGACAAGTTCTTCTCTTAATTTATTAAAGTTATCTTCTTTATTTATTTTCATTAAGCCACTACATATAAACAGTGTAACGGCAGATACCTATTTTTGTATTCTATGATTTAGGGACTTAAAATCATCTTCATTTTTTTAATTCACTACTTCTATTTTCAAAGAGGTTTAAGATATCTGAGTAGTGGCTGAGGATGATGTTTGATATTTTACTAAAAGGATCTAAACATGATACTTCAACTTCGTTAAACCACCTTTCAAGTTTCGTAGAGGCAGCTTATTTTACTTCTGTATGAGAGAAGATCATTCTCAATTTATGGGTTAAATTATATACCTTCTGATATTGATGCACTAATTCAACTCTGTCCCAATATACGTTTGCTCATTATTAATTGTTAATATGCTTAAAAAGTAAGTCAGAAGTGCAAAGTAAATGAACTCGTACTGATTATCTCAAAAGCAAATTGAAACTAGTTGGCTGTAGATATTACACATCCAATTTTATTAACTCTTCTCTTCTTTATTAAAAACAGTTATCTCCTATAGGTTTTCTCCGTAGTTTATTGATACTTCAAGGATACTTTGTTGATAGTTCATTCATCAAAATTGTTAAATAGATGAATGAACTATCTGAATACAATTCGCTAACCTTTTTTGAATATAAAACTATTCACAACCAATTTTCTTTCAGGATAAGATATATTTCGATTGACCGTATTGATCGGTTTATCATGGTCTATTTGAATCAAGTATAGAAATAATCTGTAAATATTTACATAGTTTGAGATCTATCCACTACAACCATTTAGCCTATTTTGATTAAAAGAAAATAATTGTTTATATTAGTCGAAAGAAATAGATTCCTTTATAAGAAGGAATCTTATATTCTGAGATTCATCAATGAATCTTATATTCTGAGATTCATCAATGAATCTTGCCCCTGACATTGAAATCGAGCAGTTTTAACGATTGTCTTTCCAACATGCATTCATGAAAAAATGGCTTATAATGAATAAGACTTTAAACGACAAGCCACTATGAATGAAAGCTTTTTAAATAAATAATCATTTGTATAATAATAAAAACAAATTAATCATGGGAAAACAAAAAAGAGGTAATCTGTTAGGAACAGTTGGAAATACTGTTTATTATGAGATGTGGGGAGAGAATTATGTTCGTTCAAAGCCCAAAAGAGGATCCAGACGAAAGAGCACGTTGAAGCAAAAAGTCCAACAGATGAAGATGTCTTTAGTGAGTCCTTTTCTGAAGAAATGGTTAGAAGTGATTCGAATATCATTCAAAACAGAGAATCCTAAAGTATCAGGATATAATGCGGCTCGGTCAGACATGCTATTGCATGCTATTGACGGTGAATACCCTGACTTAAAAATCGATTTTAGTAAAGTCAAGATGAGTATTGATCCAGAAAGTGGTATACAGCATATTGATGCACTTGCTACCACTGAGCAGATACATTTAGATATTACATGGAAGGACTTCTGGCCTAAACATGGTGCCACTCTTTATGTCGTGTGTTATAATGAAGATAAAAATCAACATCATATCTTGGGTCCTCACACTTGCTCCAATCCAGAAAGCATAGATATCTCATGGGATAGTCTAGAAAAAGAGAATAGATCTTATCATTGTTGGGCCATGCTATTTCAACCTTTGGGTACTCATTTCTATGGCAGTCACTATTTTAAGTGTGAGGTAAAATAGATTGTCTTTGAAGAATCTTCAGCTGAGACAAAAGCTAACGGATAAAAATGTCATACATTTGGATTGGATACAGGAGATCGACTTCGGTAAATATGGATCTGATGAGACTAAATGTAACACATATATTTTATTGTAAGTGGCACACAAGGGATGGGAACCCCGAAGGCGCAAAGACACTAAGAGTTGTGGCACACGGGGAAATATATCTGCAGATTACACAGATGAACGCAGATTTTGTTTTTAAATCAATTTGCACTCAAGGTGCTGAATTTTCTATCCCATTGCGAAGCGCTGGGTACAGGTATGGAATTGCTAAATTCGTTTAACGAAGCCTGACTGATGCAGACTACAAGTCCGATTCATATGAGCTTCATAATATTTGTTTACAAATTACCATATCATAAGATCTTCAACCTGAACGGCAAATTGGGTTGGTAGACTCTTTCATTCTACTTGGTTTTTATTAATTTATATTAGACGCACACCTCGTGACGCACCAGTTTATACAATTTTTTGTTGTGATACAAGGTATAAAGGTTGAAGCGTAAGAATGTAAGTTAGATAACAGGGAGTTAGTGGATTTAACACTTTGGGGAATGGGAATATTTTCATAAATTAGATTAGCGTTAATCTTAACCACTTCTTTAGAATAAAATGACTTCCAAAAGATTATTTTATTCAAAGAAAATAACCAAAACTATAGATTTCTCTCCTATCAGATATTGATTTGAGACAACTAAAACTTTTATGAAATGAAAGCATATATTCGAGCAGTTCTTCTACCCCTTTCTTTGGCACTCATAAGTTCATCGTGTGCACTTCTTTCTCGTCAGGATCGCAATTATACCGAGAGAGCAAAACATCTGAACATTAAGATGGTCAAAGTTAAAGGAGATAAATTTATGATGGGATGCCAAGATGACGAGGGGTACAAAGATGAGTTTCCTAGACATGAAATTATATTAGATGATTTCCATATTTCTCGATTTGAAGTCACCTTTGATCAATACGATAAATTTTGTTTGGCTACTGAAAGAGAAAAGGTGTATGACCTTGAATCAAGTAGAAAGAGTCGTCCTGTCGTTTTAGTCAGTTGGTATGATGCCAACGATTTCTGTACATGGCTCTCCTCTATTACAGGAGAAACGTACCGACTTCCCACAGAGGCAGAATGGGAGTATGCTGCCTCTGGAGGTAAAAAGAGCAAAGGAAGAACCTATTCTGGTTCAGAACGTGTAGACGAAGTGGCCTGGGTTTACCATGATAATTACAACCACGAGGATAGTCTAAAGTATATGAAATCCCAGGTAGTTGGATCGAAAAAGTCGAACGAGCTTGGCATATATGATATGAGTGGAAATGTATGGGAGTGGTGTTATGACTCTTATGATAAAGATTTTTATAAAAAGAGTCCATTAAAGAACCCTAAGAAAGAAGGTGCTGGTTCGACTGAGCTACAGGTTAAAATACAAAATACTGCTATTGTGAATGTTACAAGAGGTGGAGGATGGGAAAGCCCATCTATATATAGCAAAGTGACCAATAGAGACTATGACCATACCAATGCAAAGGATTATGACCTTGGTTTTCGCATTGTAAGAGTTTTGAATAAAAAGTAAGCGATGGATAGCTAATAAAGTAGAGTGACATATTCGATGTCACTCTATCTCTAGAAGTCCACTATTTTTGACTTTTTATGAATATATACAAGATCTAATTCAAAGGTATTTTAATATTTTATTTTTCTACAGTATCACAAAGTGATAACGATTTCGTCAGGAATACGTACGTCAATTTTCATTACATTTTCAACAGGGACAGAAACATATTCGGAAAGACCACTATCTCGATTCACACCAATACACACTGTATTGTCACAAATATATTTACGACCTCTACATTTGATTCAGGAAGACGAAATTTATATCCGTAGGTAAAAGGCATGCCTATAAATTGGAATAGACGATGATCTATATGGATCAAGGGGAACGCGGAGATATAGAAAATAGGGATGATATGGTTAAAAATAGAACCACAAGGGTGCAAAGACACTAAAATATATAGTAAAAATTTATACATAGCTTTTTTATGATGAGCATAGTAGAGATCGGTCAATGTATCTATCGTGTTGCATGGGAACGGATATTTATTTCATCTTGATTTAGGATATTGACATATTATATTATACTTTTGCATCACACTTCATCTCATGTTTTACACTTAAAGAGAGGGTATTTATTATGTTAAAGTTTAGATTATATATCCGCAAATAGATCAGAGGGATTAGTTGAGAACTAATCGTACTTCTTGTTTTTGGTCGCTGGAATAAGACATTTATCTTATTCTCAATTTTCATTATTTTTTTATTTGACTGTCGAATAATACAGAAGTGAGAGGTTATGCTTTGACATCTCTGTCATTTTAACGACATTCTCTACGCTTGTGCGACCTACAGATAACATCTGTGGTGTAGCTCTGCTATTTTTCAAACAGTCGGTAATATTTTGACAGATGAGCAAGTACTAAATAAAAAGCAAAGACCTTAAGAAGATAAACTACACAGCGTGTAGGGCGAAAAGTTTGGCTATAAATATGCTGGATCACGGTTATATGGTTTCAGAAAAAGAAAATGCAGAGTCACTCCACTCCGCCTCTTATGGAGCAGATAAGGCTTTCAGTAGAAAACAAGCCAAAGAGATCTTTACCCATAGCGATCTAAAAGAACTCTTTAACCAACAACATGTTACACTTATTGAGGCGAAACAGAAGAGGCACCAATGGCATACAAAATGCGTGAAGAGATGATGAATTCACAACAAGGTTTAATTAACATCGAGGGTGAGTTTTATCCTCAAATTGTAAGAATGAACAAACAGTAGAAAAATGGAAACTATTATATTACAAATAACATCAGGAAGAGGCCCTGCAGAGTGTTGCTGGGTTGTAGCACAAATACTAAAATTTCTTATTGAAGATGCACAAAAGGCAAATTGTCAACACCATATATTGCACAGAGAAAAAGGGGTAGAGAATGGGACGCTACTCTCTGCGACCATTCAGCTAGAAGGAAAAAATGTCGAAAGCTTCTCAAAGCAATGGATTGGAACGATCTTATGGATTGGGCATAGTCAATTTCGAAAAGACCATAAACAAAAGAATTGGTTTGTTGCCATTAACAAAATCAATCTATCCAACAGTTCATTTGTCGTACATGATCACGATATCAGTTATCAGGCCATACGAGCTGGAGGCCCTGGTGGACAGCATGTCAACAAGGTTAGTACGGCAATACGAGCAAAACATCATCCTTCGGGTCTACAAGTGATGGTTTCTGAGAGTCGTTCACAACTCCAAAATAAGAAGCTGGCAAAGCAGAGACTTATTGCATTGATTAAGTTTGAACAGGTAAACAAACAAAAAAGAGCAATTCAAGCCGAGGGGAAAAACCAAGCAGAGATACAGAAAGGTAGTCCTATTAAGACTTTTCATGGAGGTGATTTTAAAGCTCGCCATGTGGAGACCAAATACAAGCAGAAAAGATGTTCACTAAAACAAAGCCTCAGAAAAGAGTTACTCGAATAATTTAATCTCAGGCAAGAGTCTATCTTATATCCATTCAATGCACATTGAACGACCATACGAAACACAAGTAGAGGCGAACGATGAACGAAGTTGGGAATATAAATATGACTATGACAGAAGGTCAAAGGAAAGAAAGGCACTTTAGACTTTCTGTCATCCACATAAAAGATATAGATGGCACAAAAATCAACACACAACACCTTACAATCGACCACTCCACTATCCACTTTAAGCTAACTCCTTACGCATCTACTAATTCAAGTAGGTTTAGACAGAGTTAATTTTACATCGTCAGACAGCTTTCATTTACACGACCTTAATCCAAACAACGATCCCATTCACTTCGAATTTCCCAAATTACCAGGAGTATAACTACCCCATCTATCAGAAAGTATCTCCCCAAGTAAACGACACCTCAACTCTAAATCTACCCGACTTGCATACAGTTCGAAAACGGTTTCAATACGGTTCGAATACGGTGCTTGTTCATAGTTGCGTCATACTTCGTTCATAGTTGGGTCATAGTTCTACCCTTTTTATTGAACGAACTTCAAAAGAACTCTGGAGTATATTCGAAAAATCACCGTATTCGAACCGTTTCCGAACCGTATTAAAACAGGGTTTGATAGTAGTGATCCCTCTGTGAAGAGATGGTAAACTAATGGCCTCCATAAGATAGATATGCTAATTGAAAGGTGCGAAGGATAAGGAGAGAAAGTATTGAAGATATAAATAGGATTAACATCAAAAGACCTATGGTATGCAGGAGATGATCATAAAATATCAGCATACCAAAGATAATAACGATCTAAAGCCTCTATCCCCTGATTAGCATGTGACGATCCCATGCTTTCTTTTGAATATCATTGCAAGTACATTCGAATTACCCTCACCCAAAATGGAAAATCGATGAATGAACTTCGAATGAACATTGACGCAACTTCGAACTATCTCAGGAGACAGTAGCTTGTTTGTCAGGGGCAAATGGTATTGAAGGAGTAAGATCTGATAATGGTATCATAAATAGCTCTTCATTGATCATGACAGAGGTAAACATCGGAAAACAACCAATATACACAGCTAACAATCAACTTATTTCGTTGAATTTCACCGACTCCAAATAGAACTGGATTTGTTCATAGAAATAAAGGTACAAAGAACTTGTTTGTGATACTAAGATAGTAAAGAAGTTCTTTGCACGTTGGTCTATTTAAGCTGTTATAATAGTATTTTAAAATAGAACACATGATTGCGCCATATCTCTTGAAGAGCGTATCGTATGATATCCGAGAGTTTTAACCCGATATCCAGCCACATGTAACACCCCCATCCCTTTAAGATTGGACGCTTTGCACTTTCAACGAATTATTATCACTGAGATCTATTGCATGTTTAATGAATAAGAGCTGCAATGGAGATAAGATCTAGGGGGTCTTATCTTTCCTTCGGAAAAGAGTGTATTTGTTAATTATTTCCATTTATTTACAACCGATTTTTTTGCCCCATCCGTTAGATCGCGATATTCGGCCTTGATCTCCTTTTGTTGGCTATCACTAAGGTTGGTTAAGAATGTTAAACCTGTTAGCTCCTCTATGCGTCCCATACTTGTCAAATAGAGTCTAAAATCTTTCTCTTTCTTAGGAATAATATTGGGAAATAGGAATGTTAAAGTTTCAATTCCAGAATCCGTTTCCTTGATAACGATTTTATATAATGCATCAGGTATGGCAGCCTTTACCTCACTCTCCTGTCCTAGTCTCATGGATGGAGATTGATTAAAAAATACGGGACCACAGACCACCCATACACGTTCATATTTATCAGCCCAATGGTTCACCTCTTCTTCTAGACTTTTCCATATCCCGTTATTCTGCCATTGAAGCTGAGGGACGGCGTTAAGTACGGTGTGGGTATTATATCCCGCTTCCATCGATATTCTATCGGCAGCATCTTTATTACACATATGCCCACGAACAAAACGATAGTCGCCTTTCACCTCCTTGAGCAGTTTTGTTCCAGAAACAGCATAGGTCGCATCATTGGGTGCAATACCTTCTTTATGTAAGTTGTCATCCGTCATCCATTTTGGACGAGTATATTTCTCTATCTCTTTTGTTTTCTTCTTCACCTCGTATGAGACCCATTCAGGAATACCCCATGCAATCCCGTTGTCATCGGAATCAAACGAAGTGGTATAAGCCGCAAACTTAAAGATAATGTCGGTAGGTTCGGTGGTGTATTTGGTATGGTTGTGACCATTATCTAAAACAATAGGCTTGTATCTTTTTCCTACCGGAGACTGGGCCAACACAGATACAGACATCAGTGTAATCAAAAGTAATGTGATTCGTTTTTTCATCGTGATATCAATTAGAGATAAATATTTATTTCTGTTATACGAACGTATGTGATTTTAACCCATTCATATCATACAATGGATGAGCATATTACATTCATTGCAACAATCTCACATCATTTTAGTTCACTGCACCAAAAACACATACAACTAATAATCAAATGGTTGCATAAACCCAAACACCTGTTTCTTGTGGATATCACGGTTATATCAACTTACTTATATTTTACATCTCACCCTATTGACAATCTACAACGCGACAGATAACACAAACCCCACAATACAAAACTTCATGTACTGTGGGGATAGTTAAATTAGAGGCACTTAATCAAATTATTATGAAGATGGAATTAAGGTAAAACATCGATCTGATTTTTATAACGTAATTATGTGTACATCTTTCACCTTGTACCATTTATTGATCGACATTCTACACTTAATTTCCTAATAATTTCTTTATATGCGGGATCTTTTGCATAGTTGATCCGCTGGCTAGGATCCACATCTAGATCATGTAAGAACTCGTAATTTGGATTTTGGTCATAATAGTTAACATAGACATATCTTGAGCTTCTTACCCCATAATATTTCGGTATCTTACGATGATCCATCCGATGCTCTATAAAGAAGCAACTTCGTTTGGAAATAAAATCCTTCTGTTCCACTGCATCCATAAGGCTAATCCCTTGGTTTCGGGTAGGATTTGGAACTCCAGCATAATCCATGATAGTAGCTGCAATATCCAAGTTGAGTGCCATATGATCGACAGTCCTACCCACATCCTTTTTACGCATCCTAGGATCGTAAATTATCATTGGTATACGAAGCGATTCTTCATAATGGCTCCACTTGCCCGCAAAACCTCTCTCGCCCATATAATAGCCGTTATCTGACATGTAAATAATAACTGTATTCTTTGCCAGTCCTTTTCTTTTTAATGCCTTTATCATTTTAGATATCACCTGGTCATAACCCGTGATCATTCTAAAGTATGCTCGCATATTTACCTGATACTTTTCTGGAGTATCCCATCGCCAAAAATATCTCTCTCTATTTATTGATGTCTTTAAGAAATTCGGATGACTATTAATTATTTCTTGGCTTAATAATTTAGGTGTAGGCATCACCACATTTCGATACATATCTTTGGTAGATTCAGGATAAGGATAATGCCCTTCATTACCTGGCTTTCTGTTTGAATCCACTGCATGTACCGCATTAAAACTAACGGACAAACAAAATGGTTGTTCTGCATGCTGTTGATTAATAAATTCGATTGCCTGATCGCCCTTAACCTCGGCACTATGCCTTCTTGTACCATCTTTGGCGTACTCGAAATAGGGAGCATTCTTATCAGTCACTTTATTGTAATCGAACAATGAGTCTATAAGTGTCTGTTGATCTTTAAAACGAATCCCCAATTTACCAACAAAACCTGTTTTATAGCCCGACCTCTTCAACATATATGGGTAGCTGATCTTCATATCCTCTTGCTTTATTGGCTCTTTACCAAAGGTATACCCATGTTTATACTCATAAAGCCCCGTAAGTATCGTAGCTCTACTTGCGGCACAGATCGAAGTGGTCACAAAAGCGTTTGTAAATCGAACACCTTTTTTAGCCAACCTATCAATTGTAGGTGTCTTCACCACAGGATGTCCAGCACACGATAACAGATCATTTCTTTGGTCGTCTGCAAGAATGAATAGGATATTAGGTCGCCTTTTCCCCTTTGCAATAGTTTTAGCTGGAGTAACGCTAGATAGTCCCAACAATAAACAACTTAGAATAATATTACTTTTCAACACCGCTATCTTATTTGATTGTGAACACATATTTCCCTGAAGAGACTTCTAATGTCGTAGTATGCTTATTTCGATCTACGATGGTAATATCTCTACCAATAATCTTCCCTGATTCGTACACTTTCTTATTCATCGCCACAGGTAGGTGGATCTCCGCTTTTGTGTTTACAGGGATCTCAATATCATATTGAAGGTTACCCTTCTTATCTCTTTTCCACGCGACTTCAATGCGACCATAAGGAGAATTAAAATATGTACTTTGACTTTGGATTGAATCAATCAACTGAGGTTTGATTAATATACTCTTAAACGCGGAGGAGTTTTCTTTCTGCAGAATCCCTCCCACGCCACGGTAGAACCATCCGCCACCTGAAGTAAAACAGGCATGAATATTCGACCAAAAGCCGTCCCATTGCTCCCAACAAGTGTTTGCTCCTTGAGCCACCATATATCCCCAACCAGGATAAGTGGTCTGTTTCATCATCAGGTACGTTAGATCAGACCTTCCAATATCGGTTAATAGTTGAAGCATAAAATAGGTACCAAGCATACCTGTATCTAGGTGTCCATTCTTTGCAACTTTAATCTCATGTTCGAGTTTTTCAAGTACTTTTTGGTAATCATCACTCTCAGGCACCTTCATTAATAGAGGAAAAGATAGATACGTTTGTCCTCCATCAGCATAGATGGTATCCTTACTATGGTAGTAACACTCATTGATACGACCTTTCAGCGAGGTGGCCAGATTCTTATATTTCTGCTGATCCTCTTTATATTCGAGTACTTGAGCCGATTTTGACAACATCTCATATAGATACACCATATAACAGTTGTTGAATAATTCACGTTCTTCATTGTTCAGGCGATTCTTTGAGTTCATTCCCCTCCCTGGAGGAAGCCAATCTCCAATAAATCCCCACTTCGTATTTTTACCGTATGGTTTTAATACACCATCAACAAATTTCGAATCTAAGAATGCGACATATCGTTTCATGTGTTGGAACGACTTTCGAAGGAAATCAATATCTCCATAGTACTTGTATAGTTTCCAAGGAAGAATAACTCCCATCGCGCCCCATGCAGGACCACCACCAGCGCCATATGGAGAAGGAGCTGTATGTTTAAAATTACCGTCTTGTTCTTGATTCACCATCCAGTTTCTAGCCCACTTCTTATAGAAGTTATAGGTATTAAAACTGTAGATTCCTGTTTCTATCGCAACTTGGCCATCTGCTCCATATCCTAATCGTTCTCGATGAGGACAGTCTACAAAATAACCACCATTATCCAAACAACGATATGTAAAACGGTTCAATGTATATATTGCATTTAAATCACTATCAGAACTAGTAAATCCACCGACGGTCTCCAAATCAGACTCAATCATTATCCCTTCAAAATCTTCAGGCTTTGGCTTATAATTAACCCCTTGTACGATTACATATCTAAACGCATGGTAGTTAAATTTGGGACAGAATACTCCCTCTTTACGATCTGAAGGAATATACGCATCCCACTGTCTAATGATTCGTGTTCCGAAGTTCCATTCATATTTTGAAATCTGCTCTGGAGTTTGGTCACAAAAATCGGAATATATAAAATTAATTGTATCATGAGCAAAGCGATTTTGCACTCTCATCTTCATCCATCCCGTAAAATTTTTACCAAAATCGATAAGCCACTCCCCTTTGTTCAATGCCGTAATCTCTTTTACTTTAATTCTCTCACTCAAGATATTTACAGGACAGATTTGGGCTGAAGTGGTAGCTGGACATGAGTCTACAACAGAGACGTCAGTCCATCGAAAAGCCGCTCTATTCTCAGTCCATTGTTTCATAGATATACGGTCATCAAAGAGCTCTCCCCCCATTCGATTCCATCTCCATCGACCAACACGTTGTAGGTTACTCTCGGCACTCTTCCAATGAGTGTCACTAACAACCAACTGTTCATTATTGGAGTAACTTAAATGGGCTTGTAGTCGAAAGACAGCAGAGGGTTGGTCTACACCAGGTAACCCTTTTGAGTACCACCCCTTACCTGTCCATATTCCAATTCTATTCTTTCCTTTCTTTAGATATTTACGTATATCATAAGTCAAATAATAGTTTTCATAACGATAATCACTCACTGCAGGGGACAAAATATCTTTACCAACCTTTTGTCCATTGACATACAGTTCAAAGAATCCTTGGCAGTTCACATAGCAGTAGGCAGACTTAAGAGTTGAAGAGATTTCAAACTCATTCAAGTAGAGAGGAGAGTAAATAGGCTTTGTTGTCGTAATCCACTTTGCCTTCCACTCCTTTTCATTCATCAATCCGGTGTGAAAATGAGAATATGTACTCCATGCACTCTCGACACCATGATTATCCCAAACTTTAACTTTCCACTTACAATCTTGATTTGAACTTAATCTTTTCCCATCATATTTAACAAGTATATTATTATCGGATTTCACTCGGTTACTATCCCACAATAGATCTCCACAATCCGAGAGGACTACTATCTGATAACTCTGCTGACTCTTATTGCGATGCTTAGACTTCAGTTTCCACGAAAAGATAGGGTTTGTAGTACCCATGCCCAATGGCGAGTACTGTCCATTCGTTTTTGCATCATATATCTTAAGCCCTTTAGCAAAGCATGTCGAAAATGACAACAATGGAATCAGCAAGAAAAAGAGAGTATATCTCTTTATTATACCTACATTCATATATCGTACCTTTAGTTAGTTTCACATTTGCAAAAATCATATCCTCGAATCTATCACAAACAAACATATCAATAAACGATACTTTACTCATTCATTTAAACACACACGCCCACCTGCATAAGCAGAAACAATTTCGTTTCATTTGTTTACAATTATCAAATATCGAGGATCATGATTTAACATTTCGATAGTGCAAATATGCCCCATTCTCACGTCTATATAAATAGATAAAATGATCATTCTTTTGCACAAAATGATATATCACAAACCTATTGTTGCTTTCAACGTTATTCCTTTGCGATAGTCCGATGGGGATTGCCCCACATATTTGCGAAAAGCTCTAGAGAAGTAGTAAGAAGATTCGAATCCAGACCTATATGCGACCTCTTTAATAGGGAAGATGGCATTGGCAAGAAGATTTTTGGCTCTTTGAATCTTTAATTGCAACAGATATTGTCGCGGAGAGACCCCTGTATACTTCTTAAACTCAATTCTAAAAAGAGAATAACCAACATGTAAATCCTTCGCTAAGTCTTCCATACGAAAATCATCTGTCAAATGTGTCCGCATATAGATACGAGATTGGTTGATCACTTTTTCAATCTCTGTATTGCCATAGTTTTTGTTTAGTAGTATATGTTTTAATAGGCCAAGTAGATAAATAATTTGCCCTCCCACAGCATACTGATATCCGACTTTCTCTTCTATAGACAGTTGAATTATAGTTTTAAATGCGCCATATATATCGTCATTAAATCCGATATATAATACAGGATTCTTCGAATCAAAAAAAGAGATTATGCGATCGGCAATATCTCCATTAAATCCCACATAATACTCTGTCCATCCTCTACTCTTTTCTGGTCGATATCGATGCCATTCATAAGGAAAGACCAAAATAACATCTCCCTCATTTACACGAAAGGTGGTGTGGGGAGTTTCATAAACACCTGCTCCTTTGGTTATATACAGCAATTGATATTCATTCAAAACTCGTCCCTGCTCCCATCCAAAACTATAATCATCAGGATGACCTATTGGAGGGTATAGTTCATCGCTTTTAATCACAGCATATCCCGAGACATTAGCATAGATACCCCATGCTATATCTTTATCATTCTGGGTTAAATACTTAAATGTTTGGTCCATCAATTAGCTATAAATTTAAAATATGGTAATACTCCAATAAGGTCAAACTCTCTTGAAACGACCTCTGAGAAACGTCTAATATGAGTATTTAATCCCAAAGATGAAAATCTTAATTTTAATATTAAAGATCAAAGATCGATCGACCTATAGAGGTCACACATATGACAATATCACATAACTCCTCCATAATCTTCTATTAAATAGAACAATACTCTTGGACTCTATCTAACAAATGAGACAATTTTAGACTAAGCAGATGGCATTATAGATGTTTAATTACATTTCATGGACAATTAAGGACATACTAATTAGCCCAAATACACAACTTTATATAACGGACATCTGATATTCATTCCTATTTTGATGTTACTTCTGAAACGTACAACTAAAATTGCATAAAACTGAAACATACAAAATATAAAATCTATGAGAAAAATAACCATTTTATTATTAAGCTGTATGCTACCACAGAGCATTCTATATGCTAAAAAAAAGAGTAAGCGTCCCAACATAATATTCATCATGTCGGACGACCATACTTCTCAAGCGATTGGAGCATATAATAGTCGTTTGGCACCTCTAAACCCGACCCCTACTATTGATCGAATTGGGAATGAAGGTGTTATTTTCGAAAATGCTTTTTGCACCAATTCAATATGTACCCCTTCAAGGGCATGTATTATGACAGGGCAATATAGTCAAACCAATGGTGTCCTCGACCTATCTCAACCTCTCGCTCCTGAAAAACTTTACCTTGCAACGGAGATGAAAACATTAGGATATCAAACAGCTATCGTAGGTAAATGGCACCTACACAAAAGACCTGAGACTTTCGATTATTACAATGTGTTTTACGGGCAAGGGAAGTACTATGACCCTATTCTTGTGGAGAAAGGAATGACATCAATGGTTCCAAGAAAAGCAGCAGGGGCACATAAGGAAAAAGGCAAAGAGGTTCCGGGTAAACGATATAAAGGGCACTCTTCGGATGTAGTAACTGATATTACATTAGATTGGTTGAAGAATAAAAGAGATAAGAGCAAACCTTTTTTCTTAATGCACCACTTCAAGGCTCCTCATGATATGTTTGTTTTTAATCGGAAGTATGAAAACTACCTGGAGGACACCTATATTCCAGAACCGGCCAGTATGTATTATGATGGCAATCATGGCTCCATTGCAACACGAGGGTTGAACGATCAGATGAAAGACTCTATTGGTTCGAGTGTCGGCAAACGTAACTCCATCCGTAATATGGGTAAGCATATGAAAATTGATCCCAACCTAAGTGATATGGAGTACAAACATGCTGCCTATCAGGAGTATCTCAAAAGATATTTGCGCTGTGTCAAAGGAGTAGATGATAATGTAAAGCGCCTCTTTGACTATCTAGAACAAAATAACCTGATGGATAACACTATCATCATATACACTGGAGATCAGGGATTTTGGCTAGGAGAACATGATTATATAGATAAACGATGGATGTATGAAGAGTCAATGCGTATGCCTTTCTTGGTCCGATATCCAAAGACAATCAGAGCTGGTTCACGTAGCGATGCTATCATTAACAATACGGACTTTGCTCCTACCATTATAGAACTTGCAGGCGGAAAGAAACCGAAACAGATGCAAGGAGAGAGTTTTGCAGAGATTATCACTAAAGGGAAAGAGCCTAAAAACTGGAAACAAGAAACTTACTATCGTTATTGGGCTCATATGATGCACCATCAGAACCCAGGACATTTTGGCATCAGAACCAAAGAATACAAACTCATTTTCTTCTATGGGCTACATTTCAAAGACGCAGCAATGAAGTCTAAAAGGGTCTGGCAAACGACACCTGGATGGGAACTTTATGATCTTAAAAAAGACCCTCAAGAGATGAATAACTGTTACAATGATCCTCGATATTCGAAGGTAGTAAAAGATCTAAAATCGCGATTACACCAACTAAGAGTTGATTTAAATGAAACAGATGAAAACTACCCTAAGATAGATAAGATAATAGAAGAAAACTGGAACTAAGGTAGCTTGAAACCATTATAGAGAAGTTAATATTTTAAGCAATGTATTTTTAGGATACTAAAAAGAGTAAAATGGATAGACAGCTATTTAAAACAAAACGATTCTTTAATGTAATGATATTTATTGTATTGGGATATACACTCTTCTTAACATCTTGCCAACATGATAGTATCGCATTAATCTCCCCAAATGGAAAAAATAAAATAAGCTTTAATATAACTAAAGAGGGAGCTATTTATTACCGGGTATACCATAATAATGTAGGATTTATTGAAGCATCAAAATTAGGGTTCAAGTTCAAATGCATGGATCTGAAAGATAATTTTGTGATCAACAGTATCGATTCACTTCATGAAAATCATCAATGGAAGACTGTATGGGGTCAACAAGAGATTATTCAAAATAAATACAATATGCTTAAAGTGGAATTAATCCACAAACAGAGCAATATTAAGCTTGATATGATTTTCAGGGCATATAATGATGGGGTTGCTTTTAAATATGTGATTCCTACTCAGGCTAATATAAAGGATTTTATAATTACAGATGGTAACTACTCAGGTAGTATTATAGTTTAGCCTCTATTAGATTTTAAATAGAGCTTCAAGAAGATAACTTTCAAAATTATCTATTCCCAGCTTAAGTTAACATTATTGCATGATAGCCAATATGCGATCATGTTCAGAACACTCTTTCCTTGTTTCTTTAATGTGTCGGTTATAGATCGCAACATGGCATACCTCTGCGCCCCTTCTTCTGTGCGATATCCCTTAGACACATTCTGTTTTACCTTGATGTTACGCATTGCTCTTTCCGAAGCATTATTATCAAACGGTACTTCATAATGATTTAAGAAAGTAAACACACTATCGATTTTCTTTATTAATCGTTGTCGTAATGTTCTGATTTCATCGAGCTGATCGTCATTTATGTCGATATTCAGAAGTTCTAATAATTTGGTCTTAAATGATGCTTCCTTATCTAGTGGGAAATCTTTTTCTTCAGCTTCCCGTTTTAATTTCATGGCTTCTGAAAAGAGATCTAATATATCTTGTGCCCATCTATTATTGGTCTGTTGCTTTATGTAGATTAATTCGCGTTGTAAATGAGCTAGACATAGTTGATAATGTTTGGCAGGGGTCTTTAGTTGAGAAGCATAGCAGTCACTTACTAAAGTAGCATTAGTAAATCCATCTTTGAAATTTTCTTCCACAACTTTATACCCTCTAGATCTATGTGCTGTGATAAAAGTTAGTTCATAATTTTGCCAAACCCACATCCATCCTTTACTGCCATCTATTTTACAACCTGTTTCATCAGATCCAACTATATTGGCATCTTCAATAGATTGACGTAGAGATTCATATAGGGGAGTGAATACCTTTTCTGCATGTTTTAAAATATTGTCAATAGTTCCATCTCCTATTTTATAGGAAGTCAGCTCTTCTACTAGCGAACTAATCCGATTTAAAGGGATATAGTGCTCTATATGCAGACTAAGAATTAGCGAACGTATGTTGGGACCATATTGAACTGGTGCATTAACATTGGATGGCATAGCTCCTTTATGGATTTGTCCACAACTGCATCTATTCTCATAAAGACGATGCTCAATACATATAGGTTCAATAACAGGGGGGATATCAAAAACTTGACGCTTGCATAGCAACCTAGCATCCTCAGGATTCAGTCTATTTCCACAACTACACTTAGCTAAAGGATGATGAGATTCGATATCGGTCGGTGTGGCATCTTGAAATAAAGTCATGCCTTTATGACCAAGTTGACCTCCTGATTTTTTATTAGATTTCTTGCGAAGAGATTGGTTCTTCTTTACTGTTGATAAATCTCTAGATGGAGGAAAACTGCTATTACCACTATTTTTCTTGCTACGTGATAGTTGATCTTCAAGAGTCTTAATCTTAGCATGAAGCATCGCATTTTCTTCTGACAAAGCTCTTACCTCCGACATAACAATGTCTAATTTTGCCAGTAAAGATTGTACTTGCTCTTTTAATGCCTTGTTTTCTTTTTCTAAACGATCAACTTTATTCATGCCTGCAAAGATCTATTCTTATGGTCAAAATAGAAAAGATAACAACTAAAAGTAATCAACAAATACATTGTTATTTATCAACATTGTACACCAAATCAACGTGTTTGAAGTTTTTGTCGGTTAAAACCTATCTGAAGAACCTGAGTAGTTACTACAGATGAGTTAACCGAGTTTAATTTTATTAATAATTGTGATTCATGGTGGTGTTTTGCAGATTACGATAATTATGAAAAAAAGTACTACCAATCTCCTATCCATCAAATAGGGGATACCACACAATTTGCTCGGATGAAAAACAAAGAAGAGTTGCCATTTATGTGTGCCACTCCTGCAACATTTAAGGTTCATGATAATTTAATGGTAAGTATTCATGAAGCAAATCTTGTTGACTATGCTGATATGAGTTTGAAAAACACTCGCCTAGACGATGTATTAAAAGCCCACCTAACACCATGGAAAAATGGAGATCTAGTTAGAACATCAACACCTTTTACATCTCCATGGAGAACTATCCAAATAGGCGAGAATGCCGGAGATCTTGTCGAATCCTCTCTGATATTAAATTTGAATCCTCCTTGTGAAATTAAAGAGACTAATTGGATCAAACCATTTAAATATATCGGTATTTGGTGGGAAATGCATATTGGAAATTCAGCTTGGGCAGAAAAAAATCAGCATGGAAAACCCATAAAGAAACCACATGGAGCTACCACTGAAAATTCGAAAAGATATATTGATTTTGCGGCAGAACATCAATTTCCAGAAGTTCTTATTGAAGGATGGGATAAAGGGTGGGATGATATGTCTGGTACATGGACGGGATATGGTATTTTTGATTGGAAGACATCTGCAGGAGACTTCAATATTGGAGAGGTGTGCCAATATGCGAAGGAGAAAGGAGTTCGCATGATGATGTACCACGAAACCATTTCTGATATTGACCACTATGAACCTGCAATGGATAGTCTCTATCAGATGTGCCATAACCTTGGTATTAAAAGTGTTAAAGTAGGATATACTGGAGATGTCAATTGGAATAAAAAAAGAAATTCATACGAACAACATCACCATGGGCAATATATGGTTCGTCACTATCGAAAGATGATTCAAACTGCGGCAAGACACAAACTAATGATCATTCATCATGAACCCATAAAATACACTGGGGAACAAAGAACCTATCCAAACATTATGGCGAGAGAGGGAGCTCGTGGTCAAGAGTACAATGCATGGAGCAAAGGGAATAGCCCTGAACATGGAACAGTATTACCATTTACTAGAATTCTCTCAGGACCGATTGATTATACCCCAGGTATCTTTAAGATGACATATCCTAAAAGAGATTCTAATAAACGAAGAGTTAGATCCACTCTATGTAAACAATTAGCCTATTACCTCACAATGTATAGTCCAGTTCAGATGGCTGCTGACTTACCCGATAACTATATAGGAAATAGAGCATTTGATTTCATAAAGTCCGTTCCAACTAATTGGGCTGAAACCAAAGTACTAAATGCAAAGATTGGAGATTACTACACCGTTGTTCGTCGTGAGAGAGACACTGAAAATTGGTACCTAGGAAGCATTACTGACGAAAATCCTCGTTCTTTCTCAATTGATCTATCATTTCTTAAGAATGGTATTGAATATAATGCAAAGGTATATTCTGATACTCCAAAGACCCATTGGAGAGATAACCCATCCACTTTCATAATTAAAGAGGTGAAGGTAAACAACAATGGAAGTTTAGAACTATTTCTTGCAGCAGGGGGAGGTCAAGTCATCGAATTTAAAGCAATCCTTTAGTCGAATTCGGAAATAAACAGATACAACAAATACACATATAGAGGAGAACATCCATCTGTTAATAGAGATCAATTTGGTATAAATACAACTATTGGTGATGTTGGATCCATATACAGGGCCGTTCATAAAATTCAGGTGGCAAAGAACTTGTTTATTTTCTCTGGACTATAGACAAGTTCTTTTCTTCATTTATTTTCATTAACCCACTGCATATAAATAGCATAATGTAAACATCAATTTCTGTATTCCATGTTTTAGGGACTAAATTGGAAATTGGTTCATCCATGAATTGCGTATATGGACAAAAACACTGGAAACATATTCTATAAGAAAAATAAGTTCACATCTTAAATCTATAGATTATGAATACCAGTAGTATATTTTATTGTTTAGGCTTACGAGACCAGAAATTATTATCGTCTTCTTATATTGGAGATACTGTTTACCTTAAAGTTAAAACAAAAAAAGATAAGTTGCGATGTTGTCTTTGTAAAAGATTACATGTTGTGGAGTTGTGACTCGTAGCTTTAAAGCCCCTAGAATAGGAAAGAAGAAGTGTGTAATTAAAATGGATGTCCAGCGTCTTTATTGCAAGAAATGTGATATAATAAGACAGGAGCATCTCACTTTTGCTAGAGAACAGAAGTCTTACATCCGATCGTTGGAACAATTAGTGTTGTTTTTATCTGATGGCCTGACTATTCAATCAATTAGTCATTATCTTGACATTAACTGGAACATTGTCAAAGATATCATAAAGTCTCATTTAAAAATTAAGTATCAATTCCCTAAACTTAAGGGTGTAAAGCATATTGCTATTGATGAATTTGCCGTTCCAAAGGGTCACGTATACATGACATGTGTATATGACCTAGATAGCGGTCGAGTGCTACATGTTGGACATGGTAAGGGTTCCGATTCATTAGATTCATTTTGGAAAAGAATAAAAATAAATGGAGTTAAGATAGAGTCTGTTGCTATAGATATGTCGGCAGCTTATATCCTTTCTGTGAGTACTAATGCACCTAAAGCCACAATAGTATTTGACCACTTCCATGTGGTAAAAAAGGTCAATGATGCCATAAGTAAAGTACGGAGAGCTATTTACAACAAAGAGAAGGATAAAGTCATTAAGAAGCAATTAAAAGGAAGTCGTTGGTTGTTGCTAAAAAACCCTGAAAACCTTAATTACAAGAAAGGTGAAGACATTAGATTGGAAAAGGTATTGGAAATAAACATCTCTTTGTTTTATGCATACTATTTGAAAGAGGAATTAAGAGAATTATGGAATCAAGACAATATTAATGATGCAATAAAGCTACTAGAGCAATGGATAGAAGAAGTAAAGGAGACTAAGATACCACAACTCCAAAAGGTTGCAGATTTAATGATTAGACATAAAACAGGAATATTGAATTGGTATAAATGTGGGATATCTACAGGGCCTTTAGAAGGAGTAAATAACAAGATAAAAACAATGAAAAGACAAGCTTATGGCTATCGAGACTTAGATTATTTTATGCTAAGAATTAAAGGAATGCATGGAAATATATATGCAAAATGTGGATGAACCATTTTTAATCTATCCTTTCTTGTTCTTAAGCATGTTCTTCTCTAAGAAAATCAGATGTTTCTAACAACTTTACATCTCTTTTCGGGAGGTAGTCAACTAATTGGATACATTAATTATTAAGGCTGGTTCCAAAATCATCTCACAAGACAAAAAAAGCCCAAAACCTTCAAAGACAACAAAAAAACTAGAGTGCAAAATATTTTAACAATCAATATGAATATATCAACTTCAGATCATTGCATTATGAAAAATATATTTATATTTACAGACCTTTTGATCACATTTTCAAGTTACATTCTCCTCCTTTACATGAGAACCCTCATTGTTTACAATAACAACTTTTGAGAGTACTCAAATAAACAAACCATATTTTTTAATAGCCCATAACAGAAGACGCAGTCATTTTTTTAACAAAAACAGAAGCTTTAATAAATTAGTTTTCCTGTTGCAAAAAATAATGAATGAGAAGAATTATTACGCTTGTACTTTTGGCAGTTCTCCATACTGCAGGTATAGCACAAAACCTGGTAACCAACGATGGGTTTGAACAAGGTAAAGAGGAATATTTTGAATACAACAAAAGTGACAAATCCAACGCGACAATTGGAATCGACACAAGTGCAAAAGAAGGAGATAAAGCGCTAAAAATCATTACTTTTAATGAAGAGAGTAATGCTGATCGAAAAATCACTGTTACTCAGAAAATCAAACAACTAAGACGAGGAAAACACTATAAGATAGTTCTATCAGTAAAAGCTTCAAAATATGCAAAAGAGTTCTCTTTTGGAATCGTTGGTGCAAAAACACAGAGGTATACCTTCTCTTCGCATACAAGCTACTATACCCACTCGAAAATCATAAAACCATTAGACCGTCCAGCAAAAGATGGATCTTATACTTTAACAATCACAATACCAGATAGCGGTACCGCAACAACTTGGCTTATTGATGAACTTATCGTTTCGGAAGCTCCTGCATACGATCTAAAAGAGAAATATGTCTCTTTGTATGGTTCTGATGATAACGAAGGATCGATAGATGCTCCATTTAAAACTATTAATTTTGCGATTTCAACACTATCTGCAGGACAAACTCTTTTTATCCGCGAAGGTGTCTATCACGAAAACGTAAAAGAATCGAGGCTTTACGGAAAAAAAGAAACACCCATTACGATAACTAGATATAAAAATGAAAACGTTCTTTTAGACGGCACAATAGAAGTCGATAAGCTCAGAACAACTCCCTGGGTTTTACATGAGGGAAATATTATGAAGACAACGATTAGTTCTGACACATGGCAACTATTCGAAGATCGAAGATGGCTTATTAACGCACGTTGGCCAAATGCAAATTTTGAAGATAAATCCATATGGAATCATTCAAAATCATGGGCAAGGTTAAAGATGAATGATAAGACTGTAACCGACACTCCACATGACAATATTGATCTTACCGAATTGAATAAAGAGATTACAAATGCCTCTTTTGTATGTGAGGGAGGACTAAATTTAACTCATGTTGTAGATCATACTCCAAGCACCTCAAATATCACATTGGCAAAGAGGATTGGCACCACAGGAAGATACTATCTTGAGAATCACCTTAATCTTATAGACACTAAAGATGAATGGTTTTACGATAAAAATACAAATCAATTGTATTGGTGGAGTGAATCATCTTCTACTCCAATCGTTCCTTTAAGGTGTAAAACACAAGATCACTTCTTCAAACTAAATGGGTGTGAATATCTCACGATCAAAGGACTACATTTTTTTGGAAATACAGTTAGATTGGAGGACGCCATGTATTCTCATGTTACTGATTGTGATTTTGAATATCCTTCTTGTTCTAGACGTATGTTAGGTGAAGAAGGATATAGGCCTACCACTAGTTTTAAAACGAATCCAAGGAAAACAACCCATTGTTCTATCACCAATTGTACATTCTATAATACAGACAGCGAAGCCATAAAAATGTACGGGAATAAGAATATTATTGACAACTGTCATTTCGAAAATATAGACCACTCAACTTCTACCCTCGAACATGGCCAATATGCTATCTATCACAAGGGAAACAGTTGTGAGTTCAACAATAATACGGTGATCAATTCTCCATCTGGAAATTGCCTCTACGGAAGTCTTAAAGCAGCCATTGTTCATAACAACTTCTTCAATCATTGTAGTACGAATGGAGGAGATGTCGGAGTGATACACTTAATGATTGGCCCTGCTACAAACTGTAACATTTCACATAATTGGATTTTTAATAGTGATGCTATAGGTGTTAGGTTTGACACTCCTATCCCACCTAGAAAATGGAGTAATCATGGATTTATCCATCATCAAGTCACAATGAATGTTGCTAGAGGTTTAATGATAAAAGGAGAACACCACCAAGTATACCACAATACTTGTTTTAATAGCAAGTCAAAAGATATTACCGTTTTAGATGAGACGAATTGGGAAGGTAATATCACAAGAAACAATGCTGCCAATCAAATGAGTGGTCATAGAGGCAAACATCGTCCTCTATCTGGTGTCGATAAGAATAATTGGAATGGATATGTGACCAAACAAAAAATTCAAGATCAACTTAGAGATGTAAGCCAAAATGATTTTCGTCCAAGACATCATAGTAACCTTATTGATCAAGGATCAGTTCTAGCAGAACTACCTCTCGAATATGAAGGGAAAGTTCCAGATATTGGAGCATATGAATATAGTGCAAAGAATTACTGGATACCAGGAAGAAGAGAAGCTTATGCTACAATGCCTATTCCAAGTGATAAAAGTATCGTAGAAAACGAATATATTGATCTGATGTGGCGTCCTGGATACGATGCCAAACAATACGACATCTATTTTGGTAAATCATTTGCAAGTGTAAGCAATGCAACCACCAATAGTTCAACCTATCAGGAAAGACAAGATAATAACATTTTTACACCTGGAAAGCTAGAGAAAAACACCACATACTATTGGAGAATAGATGTTATCGGCAAAGATGGCATTACTAAAGGAAAGACATGGCAATGGATTAACTTAACAGAAGCAAACACGAATCTTAAAGACCTAGCTCCACAAACGCCAAAAAACAATGATAAGCTACTAGTTTTTCCGAATCCAACCAAGAATCTATTAAATATTGATACTGACATCTGCTTTGATAAGATCGAAGTCTATTCAATGGATGGGCGTATCGTAAGAGTTTTCTACAAACACAAACCTCGAACACCTCTTAGCATCGCCTCCTTGCCTCCCAACATCTATATGATCAAATGTATATCAAAAGATAGTGAGAACACACAACATATTATCAAACTATAGGAAGCAATAGAAAAGTTTCAATGGTGCATTGAAATTTAAAATACCAAAATAATCAATCATCAAATGAGAATAAAAGCTAACCATCAATCTATTTGGTTAGCTTTTATTCTAATACTATGGACAGCATATATTATTTCTTTTGAGAATATCTAGGAGGAACATAATCTTGAATTTTATTTGGATCAGCCGCATAAACTCGTAACAACAAGGCAAATTTATACGTTGGAAGATACAGCCAATTCCCTTTCTGTGGTTTCTTCGAAACCTTAAAGGTGATAGAACCATCTTTATTGAATTTCATTCTATCATGAGTTAACACATATGAGTTATATTTATTCCTTGTTGCATGAACAGTGCTATCATAAATAGTCAATGAATAAAACCCAATATCGGACAATGGAGGTAACTGCTCTTTGGTGAAAGTCAATTCTCCAGCTCCTTCTGCAAACAATATATAGTAATTTGCTTCTTCTTTCGAGTTACCCCAAAGACCAAAACTAGCACCAGCAGCAAGATCTAGATATCGTCCATTGATATATTCTCTTGTGCCAAAAATGGTCGTAGCACCAGTCCACCCATTTCCAACCTGCAGCTGTTTCTTTGTACTCATAATCGCTTTATAGGCAGCATCAATACCTACCTGCACCTCTTTTCTTTGGTCTGCAGTTAATTTTACATCACTCTTAATTCCGATTTTAGCAAAACGCTGATACATCTCTTTTTCGGGCTCTGGAATCCAAACAATCAATTGATTCACATAATCTACGAAATCGGGAGAGAACACTTTGATCTTATCATACGTAGGATACGATCTTGTTGTAGCAGGCTTATCTATTATCTTCACTTGATTTTGATATCTTACAACATTTGCAACATCTGCCCTATCCTTCACATCAATTCGATTGACAATACTAAATATATCTTGCTCTACCAAAACAGGAGTTACATCACCGACTTTTTGGACCTGCTGATTCTTATTATGAAAAATAAATTTCCCACCTTTTCCTTTGGTCGCTCTAGAACCAATATAGAAGAAATTATACGTAAAGACATCAATACACTGGAATACGGCATATCGATCTGTTATATCGGGAATTTGTAAGGTGACTGGCCCTCCTGAAATATCAACATTAATCAAGCCTGTCATTGAAGTGAAGTTTGGAGCAACAATAGGTTGACCAATATTATCCATTGGATATTTATGTCCCATATATACTTTGTTTGGCCCAAGCCCCAGCTTACCATATGCTTTGTTCATCGTATTAACGGTCTTAACCTGCTCAATCATAGGATAAGCATAGACAAAAGCTTCATAAGCAATATCTTTAAGACTTTCGTTATTTACTTCTGTCGAAGCACTCTCCTTCTCCTTCTTTTTCATTCCACTACAACCCATCATAACAAAACAGAAAAAAAGGATTAAATAATTACGTCGCTTCATATTATTGACACATTTTATTAGACTCATTTTCATTTAAGAAATACATCACTTTTAATATAACACCTCTTTAGTTATAACCGACTTTGAGAACCTAGGACGTACGATATCAAGTGAAATATATTTTACCATTATTTATTTAACAGAAACCTGTTCATGAAAGTTCAATAAGTAAACAGTAGTATCAACTATACACTACTGAAAATATCTCTCTCTGATATTTCATTCATCCTGTATATATCAACAAATAGCTCAAACGACTATTTACGATCTGACTTCCCACCAATTAAGATTCTTTTCTTAGGTCTAATATTAATCCTTATTGGGCTAAAACATACTTTTTTTCACATAGAACAAGAATAGATAAAACATCTCGTCTTCAATATTTAATCAGAACAACATTTCAATAGATTAATCATTACAACATTCTTCACATAAACAACATTAACTATCACTTTTCAACATATTTACAATCCATTAAAACATATAGTCGAATTGAAAATTACAAGAAATAACACTTACATCACTTTTTTTCACAATTGAAACAATTTGAACATACTCAAAAGACATAAATGGTGAATTCTATATAGTTTTACTCTCACATTACACACCAACAATTGCCACAACAAACTAAGAATCAACCACATTTAATACTATCATTATATAATCTATTATCAATGAAAACATTTATTACAGTTACCTTCATGCTCATATGTGCAACCGTTGGTATAAGTCAAAACTTAATAACAAACTCAGACTTTGATAAAGGCAAAGATGTTGGATATAAATATCAGAAGGACGATCGATCTGAAGCAATAATACAAATTGAGACAGACCAAAACAATGGGAATAATGCACTTAAAATAACGACAAACAGAACGAATGGAAAGAAACAAAACCTTGTTATTACCCAAGCATTAAATTCAATACGTAGAGGTAAGTGTTATAAATTATCCTTGACAACAAAATCATCAAAACATGCGAAGAGGTTACAACTGGGGATTATAGGTGGAAGAGTTCAATCATTTGAGTTAGCCGCAACCAATAATTACCATACCCACAATTTAATGATTAAAACATTAGACAAGCCTAACAACACTGGGGAATACAACTTATCAATCGAAATACCTGATGATGGACAACCGTGTGAATGGTATCTTGATGATATCAAACTTACTGAACTTACAAGACCTTCACAAAAGAACAAGTACCTCTCTCATGCTGGTTCTGATGATAATGATGGAACTATAATTAGCCCTTTCAAAACTATCAACTATGCTGTTTCGACCCTTTCTGCAGGAGAAACGTTATTCATTCGAAAAGGAACATACCATGAAATGGTACATCAAAAGTCTTTCAAAGGAACTAAAGATCAGCCAATAACCATTACCAATTACAACAATGAGGAGGTAATTCTTAATGGAACAATAGATGTAGACGAAATAAGACAAGAAGATTGGAAACTTCACTCTCCTAATATAATGACAACTACGATTAGCGCTGATACATGGCAACTCCTAGAAGATAATCGATGGTTAATTAATGCTCGTTGGCCAAATGCCAACTTTGAAGATGGCTCAATTTGGCAACATGAAGAATCATGGGCAAGAATGAGTGTGTCGAATAAAACAATTACTGATATTCCTCACGATGGCATCAACCTAAGCTCTTTTCCTAAAGATGTAACAAATGCTACCTTCGTCGCTGAGTCACGATTAAACTTATCGACAGTAACTAAACATGACCTTCATTCTAACACAATTGAGATTAATAAAAATATCGATGACACAAAAGAACGTTACTATCTTGAAAATCACATTAATTTAATCGATAGTAAAGACGAATGGTTTTATGATAAAGAAACAGGAAAACTTTACTGGTGGAGCGAAAACTCTTCTGCACCTGCCCATAAGTTGAACTGTAAAATCCAAGACTACTTTTTCGAATTTACGGACTGTAAATACTTAAATATAAAAGGGCTAAAATTCTACGGAAACAGTATATGGATGGAACACGCATCATACTCCAAATTGGAAGACTGTGACTTTGAGTACCCCTCTTGTTCACGACGTAAGATAGGAGAACTTGGCTACCGTCCCACAACGTTATTCCACACCAATCCTAGAAAGACAACTTATTGTGAAATAATAAACTGTACCTTTCGTAATACAGATAGCGAAGCGATAAAGATGTATGGAAACAAAAATATCATCAATAACTGTCATTTTGAAAATATTGATCATTCTACAGCATCCTTAGAACATGGAGCTTACGCTATCTACCAAAAAGGAGATCTATGTGAATTCAAAAACAATACCGTAATTAATAGTGCATCAGGAAACTGTCTCTACGGTAGTGATAAAGCAATCGTATTCAATAATTTTTTCAATCACTGTAGTCATAATGGGGGTGATGTTGGGGTGATACACTTAATGATTGGTGCAGCAACAGATTGTAATATTTCATACAATTGGATCTTTAACAGTAATGCTATTGGGGTTCGATTTGACACTCCAATACCTCCAAGAATATGGAGTCACAGAGGAATCATTCACCATCAAATAACAAGAAATGTTGCTAGGGGATTAATGGTAAAGGGAGACTATCATCAGATCTACCATAATACATGTTTCAACAGTAAATCGCGAGATATTACCGTACTAGACGAAATGGCTTGGGTAGGCAATGTCACTAAAAACAATGCAGCAAATGAATTAACTGGTCACCGTGGAAAATTTCGTTCTATATCTGGTATTGCTGAACACAATTGGAATGGTTACGTTACGCTACAAAGAGTTGAGAATCAATTAAGGGATATTTCAAATTTAGATTTCCGTCCTAAAGAAGATAGCAATGGACTTATAGATAAAGGAGTCATTATCAATAACCAGAAATATAAACACCAAGGATTTGCTCCTGACATTGGGGCATACGAATCTGGTTCCGAAAATTATTGGATCCCTGGAAGAAGAGAAGAGCATGCAACCATGCCCATTCCATCAGATAATGGAGAGACCAATAACGAAAGTGTTGATCTTATGTGGAGACCAGGCTACCAGGCTACAGGCTATTACATTTATTTTGGAACATCTTTAACTGCAGTTGATCAAGCGACCGATGCCTCGGTCGAATGCAAAGGACAACAGGTTAACAATATCTATACACCAGAGAAATTGAATAAAAACCAAACTTATTATTGGAGAATTGATGTGATAAGTAAAAATGGGATTATTAAAGGACAAACATGGCATTTCAAATCCAATAAACATGCAAATCAAAAGAGTCTATCTGACTTACAAAAAGAGAGTTCTTTAAACGATAAGATCACGATATACCCAAACCCAGCAAATGATTATATTCAAATCAAAACCAATAAAACAGTACAATCAATTTCAATATACACGGTAGATGGTAAACAAATAAAAGCATACAACAACACCGATCAACATATAGATATTCGTAACCTAAAGAGGAATGTATATCTACTAAAGGTAAACATTGATAACGTGGTTCACACCCAACAATTTATCAAGAATTAAAATTAGTTACAGTTCAATTTAAATGTTCAGCCAATATTCTTATCGAAGATTAGAGTAATCTAATATTCATTATGGAATATTGGCTTTTTTATTCAACCCAAACGAACCAAAAACGACCGCTGACATCCAATCATTAAGACAGCATCAAATTCAATTTAATACACTATAAATCAACATCGGATGTAACAACACTTAAATAAAGTAGAGCATCTTGTGTAATGATATTTGTTTTCGGCAGACATATATTTTGGGAATGTAATAAAAAATGCAATGATATTGAACATGAATCACTTTATGACCAGGCAAAATATGTTATGGTTTTATTTATGGGGACTCATTCTTACTGGATGTAAGAGTGAAAAAGATCAAGAGAAACAAATTAATAAGGAAGTCGCACCTATAGTGTATAAAGATTCTACCTTTGAGGTGCTCTTAGAAAAGGATATCGTCTATGCTCATGGACTTCATCACTCCTCTTTAAATAGTGGTATGACACAAAGTGTACCGTTAAAGCTGGACCTTTACTGTCCAGAGAACCATAGAAATAATAGACCAGCCTTTCTTTTTCTACATGGTAATTATGGCTCTAAAGAACAAGACGAAATTAAACAGCTCGCGAACTACTTCTGCGCAAGAGGTTGGGTATTTATTTCAGCGGACTACAGGACTCTTGGAGAACTAGGAACAGTCCCTGAAGAATGGGTGGTACTAAATGAGTCAACACCAACGGTAAACGAATTAAAGACAATAGCATTGTATCCAGCACATAGAGATGCGAAAACTGCTATAAGATGGATTGCAGCACATGCTGAGATATATGATATCAATCCTAAGCATATTACCATCGGTGGCATGTCGGAAGGTGCAGACATTGCGATCACATTGGGAATATCCGAACCGCAGGATTTTAGAGATGAACTAACAACTGAACAAGACCCATCATTGGTTTCTACGTACATAGATCAAGACTATTCAGTGAGTACGATTATCGACTTAGGGGGCTCAAAAAGATCATTGGATCAACTAAAAAACAAGTATGGATTTGACCGATTTGACAAAAATGATCCTCCAATGTTTATTGCCCATGGAACACTCAACACACTGACTCCGTTTCATCATGCCACGACATTAAAGAAGATATACAAATCAAACAAAGTTCCCTTCGCTTTTTATCCTATGGAAGGATATAATCATAACATCTGGAATGGCAAAATTGAAAATCAACACATAGACAGAATAATATTTAATTTTATTGTCCATCAACAATCCCTTAAGGTGAAATAAATGCTAAAACAGGACTCAAATGCGATATTTAGAACCATTTATTTACATACAATAATCGATCTAGTCGCAAAAGGAACTCTTACTAGAACCCAGTCTGAAAAGCCATACACATATTAGTGACGCCCGTGAAGATAGAGTCTATTTACACCAACAGTACTTGAATCGCGATAAAGCTGCATATAATCTCATCTATAACTTTTAAAAGAAAAGGTAAAGTAAGAGTATATTTCAAGTTTTTCAGTCCGTTTATGCATCACAACAAAGTCTAAGGTTTCATCATTTATTGACACCTTAGACTTTCTTACCTATCCAAATAAAATATTTATGAAAAATAGACTAATCATCATTAATCTTTTTTCCATACGACCTTCTTACTGATAAAACCAGCAAATACTGTTATTTCTAACGTCTTTGCATCTTTCAAGTCTAAAGTAGCATTATACCAGGATTTTCTTTTCATTGAATATATCTTTCCCTTCCATTTAGCACCCTTTAGTTTGAATTCTTTGAGAATAGATTTGCCAACTTCAACATTACTATTATCGGAAGAGATAATTATTCCTGTTAGAACTTGTCCCACTACTTCTACCTCGACAATCGTATTCTGGTTTCCTGCATTCCAAGCACCTAACATTTTTTCTTGCCCTACTAAAGACAAAGTACTGAGACAAAGCAATATGATGCATAATAGTCGTCTTTTCATCTTTTCTTTATTAATTATAATCTGTTTCCAATCTCTATGGAAAATATAACAAGTTAACTATTCTAACAGTTTAGATATATCATAATAAGGAGCACAAAAAAGGTGCCAAAATAAACTTGACACCTTTCTAAAAATAGGATTTTAACCTACATGATAGTATTTTTACACTCTAGAAACAATAGTATATAAACGACTCTAAAGTATGATTGTATAGATAGACTCTACAGGTGTAGACTCCATCTTTGCAGGTGCAAACTCAAGTTTTTTCACACACGCATTAATCATAGATTGGTCTTCTTGACTAACAGAAGGACGACACCGACAAGCTTTTACTGCCCCATATTTCGAGACGATTACATCAATACTCAGAGCATCATAAGATTTTACCGCAACCATTCGTTTTAGTAATTGCATTTTGTTGTTCGAATATGGGCTTACTTCTGCCGCTTTATCATATTCCCATAATCCAATCTTACGCATACTGTCATAATAATTGAATTTTGCTTTAACTCTATTATCGACCTGTTGCGCTTGGGTTGGAACTACAAAAAGTAGCATCAACAACCATCCAAAAAATAATCTCTTCATCTTACCTTATCCCTTATTAATTGGTGAACCATATATCATTTCTCAATGAAGCCAATAATTCGTATCCACAATTATTAGCCTCACTGTCTATATCATTTCTCATTTTCCTTCACGGCTAAGTTTTTATCCCCTTTTTATTATACAAAGAACAATAACCGCAGTATTTTAACCTATCTGAAATAATCCAAATAATTAAAACACATTTAAATGTAATCAATATCTACACAAATGTGGACAAAACGTATCTATTTAACAAAACAAATGCCCTTTAATTAAACTATGTAAATTAGTGCTAATAATAATATTCACAACTAATTTAAATATCCATAAATAGAGTGCACACCCCAAAGACATTTATATCAAACACTAATAGACCGTACAACTACCTTTTAACCCTACCAATAAAACGATGGTTTAATGAAATCAAATACTTGACACAGAACAATTTTCACTCTAAAACACTTTTTCATAAGAGATATAATAAACATAGATAAATGCATTCTACCTCCAATTAAAGAGTATTAGATCTGGATCTTCGAGTTTACACACTTGTTTTTTTAGCCCTAAACAACATTATACTTTCGTTATTTGTGACAGATTTTCATGTTCACTGAATAATAATATAAGTACCTAATAACAAATATTGACGTATTATTTATTATCATATAAAAGACCTCTCTTAGTACGATGAAGTTTATTGAATTAACAGAAGAGGAAGTTTTAGAATTACGTAATCGCTATCACAATTCGGATAATAAGGTTGAGCGTCACAGAAGTCATTGTTTATTATTATCGTCAGAAGGTTTTACTATATCAGATATTATTGGAATATTGAAAACTTCAAGAAGAACAGTTGAACGATTATTTTTGTCATGGGAAGAGTGTAAGTATAAGTCTTTAAGGATTAAAAAAGGTCGAGATCCGAAATATATACTCACACCGTATCAAGCTTATATCGATGAGTCAATTAAAGAGCATAGTCGAAATATTTGACAGACACTCAATAAATTGAATGAAGATCATGATGTTACGGTTAGTCGCAATACACTCAGGAATTTTTTAAAAAGTTAGGATATAGTTGGCATCGAGTCAGACGATGTTTAAGAAATAAAAGAGATGCCATAGTTTTTAAGAGCATGAACTTAAGGCATTGAAGCAATTATAAGACGTAGGTTACATCGATTTGTTTTATTGTGATGAAAGTCATTTTAACATGGCACCATATATTCCATATGCTTGACAAAAGAAAGGTGATTAGATCAGATTAGATTAGATTACGCTCTTCTAAAAGCAAAAGAGTCAATGTTATAGGGGCCGTAAATAGAAAAGGTAAATTGATATATGAAATACATAAGGATTCCGTAAATACTGATATATTTATCGAATTCGTTGATAAACTATGTAATCAAATAACAAGAAAAATAATACTTGTCCTTGATAATGCCTCGATTCATAAATCTAAGAAATTTAAGGATAAAATAGAGCAATGGGAAGAAGAGGATCTATACATATACTTTATCACACCATATTCGCCAGAATTAAATATAATTGAGATATTGTGAAAACACATTAAATACTTTTGGATCGGATTTTCTGCATCTGAGAATTATCAAACCTTAATTATCAACCTAACAAATATTCTGAATTCCTATGGTAATAAATACGTCATTAATCTATAGGTGCAATTTCAAATTCTGTTAAATCACTCCAATTTTCAAACCATTTTTCAAATAATTTTATATCACTCGTTTCCATTAATTGGAAACAAATGTTTTTCTCTTTATTTACCCAAGAATTTAAATAATTTAATCCATCTGGAAACATTCTCCCTTTTTCATTAAATCGTTCATAAACTTTGTCAAAACAATTTGGTTTAAAACGTTCTATAATCATAAAATTTTTCACAACTTAAATAATTTAAAAAAATTTGGCAGACATTATTGATCATGTCTATGTTCGCCTTTTAGATATTTATCTATTCCACTTGCTTCATTTTTCAAATAGTTCAATTGCTATATTGTTTTATTTTGGTATTCTAAACAGTAATTCTTTCATAAATTATTATTTTCATCAGATATTAAGACTTGCTGCCTTTTAATTTTAACAATATGAAATCCGTGAATCATAATTGCAATTCCACATCCTATTATAAATGGTGGTGCATTGAGTAAAATCCCGTAAACTAGATAAATCAATTAGCTATTAAGGATAACAATCTTAAAAGAAAGACATTTTTCATTGCCATTGAAGTCAAGTTTATTGCTAAGGCCGTATATCCAATAATATGAATCATAGTGTGAGACACATTATTTTTTCGGTTCTTTCCAATACATCCATTTGGGGTGGTGCCGACTTGTCGTTAAATCCAAGTTTGTAATATAGCTTGTGTGCTTGTGGCATACTCATAGTAGTTTGCAACCAAAGTTCTTTCGCTTCATTTTCCATACAACGACTTATGCAACGTTCTATTAGTTTAGTAGCTATTCCAAGTTTTCGAAAGTTTGGATTAATAAATAACTTAGCGAATTCAAATGTGTCGTCATCTAATCGTTTTAAGGCAACACAACCTACTATGTTGTTTTTGTATTTTGCGTAAAATACAAATCCTCCATTTTCTAAATATGCTTTATCAGGATTATTTAAAGTGAATTTATCATCTTCTTCCAATTTGCCATTCAAAACACCTAGTAGCCAAGGACCTGCTAATTCATAGAAGTGTTTTTTTAAACTTGGTTTATAATCAAGGATTTTTACAAATTCGTCTTTGGGTTGATGAATACGTTCATTTATTGGTTTAAAATTAATCTCCCAATCCAGCCTATTCAAAATGTTACTCATATCTGGATGTCCGATTGAAAATAAGTCTTTAAGAGTATTTGAGAAAGAAAGCCATAATGGTTCAAGTTCCATTTGTAGTTCTTTCCCTTTTTTTGTTAGTTCAACTAATTTTGAACGTTTATCTCTTGGGTTAGGCTTAATGCTGACTAACTCTTCCTTTGTCAGTTCTCGTAAAATATTCTTAACTGTAATATGAGAAAAGTCGATTTGATTGGAAATCTCAAGTATAGTTTGGGGCAAATTTGACTTTGCTAAAACATAGTACACTGAAAACCAGCTTGCCCTAAATCGAATATTAGCATCGGAATAAATTTTGTCGCCATCTTGTTGCAGTTTTTCACTAATTCTTCGGAATCTTGAAGCCCCTGCAAGAAATCCTAATTCATTTAACATATCTGCCATATTATTATTTTATGAAACACCTTTCATAAAGATATGAAAGGTGTTTCATAAATTCAAATATTTGCTCAGAATTGTTGTAGGTAGACTTTTTTTCATTCCGTTATTTTTATTTGTCCGTTCAGTTCCAAAATTTTCTCAATAAACGATTCATTTGTTTAAGCATTAACATTTTTATGCAAAAGCCCTGCATTATTCTAATGACAAGTTAAGCACTTCGATCAAGTGCTGATTCATCTATTATTTAAAAAAGGGGTAAACGATGAAGACCGACGGTATGGAATCATGAGGGACCAGTAAAAATCAATTCAGAGTGTATTTCCCAAGATGTGCCATCTATTCTTAAGTTACGTACACATTGAAACTTAGAATCCACATTGTTCTATTTTAATCTATATTATCCCAGATCTCCACTGGTCATAAATTCTAGAAAAGCTACATCAATCAGTAAAATAAAAAAAGGCGGACAGTCACCAATATTCTATTTAGTCTGTTTAGATCAAGAGAAATTGGGATTTAGAACTGCCAGTATATTATTCATATGCAATAACACACTGGCAATAATGCTTTACGTAAATAAAGCGAAGAACTTATCTATACTCATAAGAGTACAAACAAGTTCTTAACCACTTTTTTCATGGACAAACTCTGCCTCTTCAATATAAACACTGAATTACAGAACCATATTAAATAGGAATCCTAACAGAATTATAAACAAAGTAATCGTTCCAAAGAAGATTGCGACCAATTGCCATTGCATTACTTTTTTTAATAATGTAGCTTCTGGAAGTGAAAGTCCGACTACGGCCATCATAAAAGCAATAGCAGTTCCAAGCGGAACACCTTTAGCAACAAACACTTGAATTACAGGAACGATACCTGCCGCATTAGCATACATCGGAACAGCTAATATTACAGCTAAAGGAACTGCATACCATTTGTCAGTAGATAGATATTCTGTAAAAAAATCTTCTGGAACATATCCATGCATCGCTGCGCCAATAGCAATTCCTATGATTACATATAATAACACGGAGCGAACAATACCCCACGCTTCTTTGATAATAATAGGCAAACGATCAACAAAGGTGGTTCTCTCTTCACTCCAAACTTCATTTTCTGCCATTGCATTATCTTGGATTTGTTTTACCCAATCGCTCAAATACTTATCTAGTCTCATTTTACCTAGGATATATCCACCGATAACGCCCATTAAAATTCCACTACCCGCATATATTAGAGTCGCTTTAAAACCAAAGAGACCTAAAAACATAGCCACAGCAACTTCGTTTACTAAAGGAGATGTGATAAGATAAGCAAATGTTACTCCTAATGGGATACCTCCTTTTACAAAACCGATAAAAAGAGGGATCGATGAACAAGAACAAAAAGGAGTTACAGCACCAAAAAACGATGCCATTAAGTATTCTAGACCGTAAAGTTTCTTTGTAGTCAAGAAGACCCGCAAACGATCCACTGGAAAGTATGCATTCACTATCCCCATTACCCCACTTATAAGAAAAAGCAAGATCATAATCTTTATGGTATCATAAAGAAAAAAATGGATCGATTTTCCTAGATGAGTGGTGGATGAAAGCGTTAGAAAATCATAAGCAAACCAATCCACCAAACTCGGGAGGTAATGATATAAAATAGCTAAAAACACAACAAGTAAAGATACCATAATCAAATAACCACATGAAGTTTTATCTTTGAAAACAGATTCTCGTTCTGAAAAGTGATTTTTTTTTCTCATGACTCATTCTATTATAAATGTTCGCAATAACACGAACAATAATCGTAAATTTTTTAAATAAAGAATATCAAAATATGATAGATGCCTACAGCAACAAATAGTACTGCAACCACTTTACGAAACCATATCTCAAAACGTTTGATTTTGTTATAAACAGTTCCCATTGAACCAATACTGAAAGCAATAATCCATGCAAAAATAATAACAGGAACACCTGTAGCTAGCGCAAATACTGCTGGCAAGTATAGACTTCCTGCACTACTAATAGTCATCGGAATTAGCATCCCAAAATATAATACACCACTGTAAGGGCAAAACGCCAAGGCAAATACAACTCCTAAAAGAAGTACTCCTCCTAAACCAGATTGGCTACGCTTTTCCATCTTTTCAGATACTCCTCCTATTCCAGGAATACGAAAAGAAAACAGATCAAGCATAAAAAGTCCAATAATAATCAACAGGGGCCCAAGAAGTTTCTCTCCCCACTCTTGCAATACTCCTTCGATAGACAAGTGACTCGCACCAAAGAAGAACAAAATTCCAATAAGAGTGTAAGTGACTGCACGCCCCAATGTGTATACAATTCCATTAATAAAAACTCGCTTACGACTTCCAATATCTTTACTGATAAAACCAATCGCTGTAATATTTGTTGCCAAAGGGCAAGGACTTATGGCTGTCATAAGTCCTAAAATAAATGCTGTTAGAAGAGGAAATGAAGATCCCTCTAACCATCCCTGAAGTATTTCCATAATTATTTCAATGTTTCCACTGTTTCAATAATCTTTGCTTTCAGCTTCTCTGGGTGTGTCTTAGCATTCATAAATGCAACATTGGTAAGATTCTCTTTTTGATCTCCGTTTACCACAAGAAGTGTTTGTCCTGTAACATGATACTTTTCGATCAATGGATTTTCCTTATCTTGGTCTCTGTCAATAGAAATAAAAGCAACTTTGTCACCGAATGTTTCAGAAACAGTTTCTAAAGTAACTGCCTCTACTGCTTTACATGTAGCACAACGACGAGTTCCGTGAAAATAGTAAACTTTTACACCATTGCTTGCAACTTTATCCCCACAACATGGTTTCTTTTGAATATTCTTCTTTTCACTACAAGGTTTTGTAGCAGTCTTTGTTTTATCCCCACAACAAGGCTTCTTCTCAGCCTTCTTTTCATCGCAACAAGCAGTCTTTTCCACTTTCTTTTCACAACAATCCGATTTCTTCTTATTCGTTCCGTTACAAGAAGTAAAAAATGTAACTACAACAATCAATACGATATAAATTCTCAGGTTTTTCATATTCTGAATGTAGAATTAAATTGGTTTTATTGGGTAATTAGTTTTACAATTTCTTTTACGGACAAGACCCGACCTTTTGCTACAACCTCATTATCAATAACGATTGCAGGAGTAGCCATTACACCATACTGCATAATTTTCATAATATCCTCTTCCTTCTCCACAGTAGCTTCGACATTTGCTTCTGCAACAGCATCTTGCACATATTTCTCTTGTGTTTTACACTTTGCACAACCTGTGCCTAATACTTTAATTTCCATATCAATTATTTTAAAACATATGTAATATAACGGACTCTATTATTCGCAATAACACGAACATTAAAAACAAAAAAAATGAATACTTATTTCAACACCCATTGTTCGTCGTTTCACGAACAAATATAATAACATGTCGGATAAAATCAATAACATAAAGTATTTTTTTCTATTGAGTAAGAATACATCATAACACAGCGACTATATCTAACGACAGGATCACTCTATAAAACAACACAATACCCATTTTAACTCAATTACGAGGTACCCATATTTTAAAATAGAACTGAATTAGTGGCAGGATATATGATAAAAAACTATCACCCCCATATTTCACAACCGACACCTAGCCTATCTACTAATACACATAATTCAACAGCGGGTTTCTATGGATCGAAAAGGATCTTGAAGGATATTTAATTTGATGTTCATATTGAGTGGTGAAGTAGGTATTATCTTAGGAATACAATCGTATATTATAAAACAATCATTTCTTTCCATGGTGGCAAAAGAAAATTCGGTCACAACGATTAAAGATAACATCGAGAATATAATTTAGGCCGATAAAAGGATATAACTTTTTAAAATATTAATAATTTGCTAAATGATCATTAGGAACTTATAACGAGTGACTTAATGACATTCGTCGTAAATAAGATCGAATAAAAAAAATTCAATACGAACGAATAAAAGGCTACAGAACTATCAGCATATTAAGCATATGATTTCATCCAGCATAATCGGCACAAAAAGAGGAGTCTACTCACATCTAATTTGAATATAACTTCACTTATTTCTTTCACCATGACAAATACACTATCGTTACCTTATCGGAGACATAGATATTAAAAACAGATTCTTTATGTTCCATCATTATGTTCTAGATAATCTCCAAGCACTTTCTAATCTCCTAATGAAAGTGCTTGGTAAGATCTTAAGGCATCATGATTTATTACGGAATAGATAGCCATAAAGCGTTCCAACAAAAAACAATCCACCAACAATATTACCTAAAGTTGCAGGTATAAGGTTATGGAAGATAAAATCACTCCATGAGATATCAGCACCATGGAAGATCGCTAATGGTATGAAATACATATTTGCAATACTATGTTCAAAACCAATCGTTACAAATGCCATAACAGGCCACCATATTCCAAGTATTTTCCCAGAAGCACTTTTAGAAGCCATTCCTAACCACATTGCAAGACAAACCAACCAATTTGCTCCAATGCCTTTCAAGAAAGTCTTATAAAACGGATTTGAAGTCTTTCCTATTGCAATACTATTCACCATATCTAACCAAGGTTTATGAGCCACAACATCGGTGAGATAGGTAATAAAATAGGCAACAAAAAGCGAACCTATAAAATTACCGATATATACCCACATCCAATTCCGAAACATATCAGACACAGGCTGCTTTCCGTCTATAATATTAGGCATGAAATAAGCTGTGTTACCTGTAAACAACTCTGCTCCTGCGATGACGACCATAATTAGTCCCACAGGGAATGTTGCTCCCAATAGAAGTTTTTGAATTCCAATATATGACTCGCTTAAGCCAGGAGTTCCGCCTGCTACTATAATTGCTAAAAGGCTACCAAAAGCGATATAAGCACCTGCAAGGAAGCTTAAAATAAGTGTTTTCTTTGAACCATACTTCGCTTTCTTGAGCGCAGTTTTTCTTACGACATCTACGATCTCGTCTGGTGAATACATTCCCCCCATAAATAGTTGTTAATAGTTTTTTATCACGTTATTCGTTATTATCCTCCTTCTTCCATGAAATGGAATATACTCTAGACATCACGATTCTAATCGATACAAAAGTATCTTAAATCAAATATCACACAAGCATTACCTCAAGCACATACTTCCCAATATGGGGCACAAAAATATTTATTTATATTAAATATGAATAAAAATATCTTTCTAAATAATCAATTATTTTCATTCATAAGATTTAGATCATCAATCATAAGCTATTTTTTAAACCTAAGGGAGAAAAATTCGAAAAAGAGCGTATTAATCTATTCGCTGATGGTGATAAATAAAAACACAAGAACTATTTTATTCGTTGATATTCTTAGCCAAGCGATTCAAGAATACTTATATACGAAGACGTCGTATTATCACTATTAAATTAGGATAGAGGGGGCTCAAATAGTAATAATTCTTATGAGGCCGATCTTAAATTGATCTGACTCCTTCGGAAGAGAGATACTGCATATTCTAGTTGATACATTTTTTGTAATCATATACCGTTAATTATACCAATACAATATTGAGATAAAATTCAAAACAATGAGATCATTGAACTTAATACGACAGGCATTTTTCAATATGCTCAAATATAGATCTCAGAACATATATGCATTCATCTATCAGAGACCATACGAAATCTACAGAATTAAATGTATAAGAAAAACGAAAGCCCCTATCTACATTCAGTAATAGAGGCTTTTAATTATCACAAAATATATTTTTTAAATTAGTTCTGTCTCAGGATAATGCAACAATTATACCTAGACAAGGAATAATCTAATCTTTTGTTACATAAAACAAAGCACTTTTCAAATCCGTTCTTCTTGACGAACTTCCCACCATTCCTATGAAAGTACCCGATTCAATAGTCTCAACAAGATCTTTACCTAAAAACCCCAACATATGTGGCATCACTTTAAACGATACGACCTTTGATTCTTTAGGATCCAATGAAATACGTTTAAAATCTTTTAATTCCTTAACTGGACGTGTAACAGAACTAAATTCATCACGCAAATAAAATTGTACGATCTCATCTCCTTTTACATCTCCGACATTCGTAACCTCGACTGATATCTGGACTGATTCATCAGATCTAATAGTATCTTTCGAAACTCGCACGTTGTCATACTTAAATTTCGAATAACTTAATCCATAACCAAATGAAAAGAGATTATCACTACGACTTGTTACATATTTATGAAAATATTGAGATGGTTTCGCGTTGTAAATAGACAACTGGTGTCCAACACTACGTGGAATTGTTATAGGCAATTTTCCTGAAGGATTCACCTCACCGAAGATTATCTGTGCAACAGCTTTTCCACCCATAGAACCAGGTTCCCAAGATTCAATAATAGCAGGAATATTTTCAGCAATCCATTCGGTTGCCAATGGACGACCATTAACAAAGACAACGAGAGTAGGAACCCCTGTACTATTAATCATTTTGATCAACTTCTGTTGTTCTCCGACCAAGTTTAATTCTGAACGAGCAGCATTCTCACCACAAGTTTTTTCTTGCCATTTCCACCTAAATGAATTTTCTCCAACCACCACAATAGCAAGATCCGATTTCTGAGCCTTTCTCTTTGCCTCTAACAGCTTAGAAGGTACTATTTTTCTCACATCTTCTCCTACATTCAAATAAGTTATCTCACAACCTTTTGCGACCTCCCTTATGCCCTCTAGAATGGTCACCACATTCTTTTTTGGTTGTTTCCATACCCAATCACCAAGAATCGTCTCATTATTGGAATTAGGTCCTGTAACCAATATTTTTTTATACTTCAGTTTATTAATAGGAAGGAGATTGTCTTTATTCTTTAGCAGTACAATAGATTTTTGTGCTGCTTCCAAGGCAGTAGCCTGATGTAGTCGATTAAACAGCACCCCTGTTGTCTCTGTTGTCTCTGTTGTCCCTGTTGTATTAACAAAGGGATTCTCAAACAGTCCTAGTTTAAACTTTGCTTCAAGTATTCGTCTAATGCTTTGGTCAATACGATGTACTGAAATACGCCCCTCTTTCACTAAAGCCTCAACAGGTTTTAAGAATCCTGGACCATGCATGTGCATATCCATTCCTGCATCGATGGTTTGAAAACAAGCTTCTTTTTGATTGGGAGCCACAAAATGACGTGTAACAAGACGTTCAATATCCATCCAATCACTAACAAAGAACCCTTTAAATCCAAGCTCTTCTCTTAAGATGTCATTCATCATCCATTTGTCGGCATGACAAGCAACGCCATTTAATTCATTATGAGCAGTCATAATAGAGAACACTCCTGCTTCCACAGCTGCCTTATATGGTGGCAAAAATATCTCACGAATTGTTCGTTCGGATAAATCTGTTGGGGCCCCATTTATTCCATTGACAGACTGACTACCGGCAATTAAATGTTTTGCACAAGCCACCACATTAAAATGGCCATTCTTCTCACTGTGTTGTAACCCTTGAATCATGGCAACACCCATTTTGGATACAAGTAATGGGTCCTCTCCAAATGTTTCTCCTACCCTTCCCCATCTTGCATCTCTAGCCACATCAATATTTGGAGTAAATGTCCATGTTGCACCAGTAGCTCTCATCTCTTTTGCAGTTTCTACGGATACCTTCCTAACTAAGTCAGGGGCCCAAGTACTTGCTAAACCAATGGGAGTAGGATAAATGGTTGCACCTTCAACAAGTCCTGTACCATGAATTGCGTCAATACCAATGAGCAGTGGTATTTTAAGTCTGCTTTTTTGTGCCAGTGCTTGTAGATGATTCACTTCATTGACATCTACCACATGAAGAAAAGATCCAATCAACCCTTTTGTGATCATCTCTTCCACATCACTTGAATGAAGTTCAGGATAGAATCCATGAGCATCACTTTCCTCCATCTGTTCTTTGGTCAAATTTTGCTCTGCTTTTTTCATATGCTCGAGACCAACATATTGACACATTTGAGCTATTTTCTCTTCTAAGGTCATCCTTGACAACAAATCCTCCACTCGTTTATTTACAGAAAAAGATTCATCTAAATAGATTGGTTTCATTGGTGTCTTTTTCTCTTTGCAAGCAATTAGACTTAATGACAGGGTCAAGATAAATAATAACTTATACATTGATTTACGTGTTTTTTATTTTCATATATCTTTATCAAACGAAGCACTCTCTTGAATATCTCGAAGATCACATCCATCTACTAAGACTAAAAAATGATCTCTCTGAGAATTCTATTTTCAAATCGGTATTACTCTCGTAATACTCCACTTGTCACCCCTAAAATAGTGAGGGGGTTACATCGCAATAGATTCGATCAAACTAAATATTACGTAATACTTTTCGCATTCGATAATATGCTGGTTTCGGTGTAAAATTATCAAAGAAAGGTGTACCATCGAACGTCTCTTTAGCAGTCTCTCCTTTTCTCATATGCCAAAAATTGATTCTTACAGGTCCATTCTTAGATTCGTTAGAAACCACTTTAACCACTTTAGCAAAAGTATTGGCTTGATCTTGATAACTATACGTTTTATTCTTCAGCCACACATTAAATTCAGTGATATGAAATTCCAAACCATTGGTATGACACCAGCGAATAACCTCTTGTAGATGAGAAATATTATCTTGACTTTTCTCCCAACCACAGTCGATATGTGCTTGCCACCCTATCCCATCAACACGAAAACCTCTCGTTCTTAAAAAAAGTACGAGTTTTTTCATTCGATTCCATACAGGACGTTCAAAAGCTCCATGTTGATTAATAATTAACTTTACATGATTCGGACACTTTTGGGTAGCAATCTCAAAGGATTCGATCACATAGTTAGGAACTTTTAATGATGAGGATTGATCAAACCCCATCTTAACCCATGGATTCTCCCACTTGTCAACACCACTTTTATCCATAAACCAATCTCCTGTATTAGCATCGATGGTTTCATTGACAACATCATACCATCTCACACAAGGTTCATTCATATACCTAGCAATCAATGTATCCATATATTCTTGCATCATTACTCGCATCTCTCCCCCCGTTCGATTATCTATTCGAACCCACTTAGAACATTGAGGGCTAATAGGAGCATGTAACCGAATGACTTTATTGTATTTTTTACATTCGTTGATCCAAAAATCACTCTTATCAAAACGATAGACTCCTGGTTTAGAATGCATATAACTCTGTTTAAAATCATTTCCTGGTGTGATATAATCAAAATTGGCATATAGCTCCTTTCTATTGGAATCGGTCATAAAACGTTCATGATAGGCTGAACCAATAATAAGATCTAAGAAATTCGACTTTTGTTTGACAACATATGGTAAACTTCCTGGATTATCTTCGGCAAGTACGATTGAACTCTTTGCGGATGGAGATAAAGCAGATCGCTTTACGGGTGATTCTTCGGCATACAAAGCGACATGACCAATGATCATGACCAACAACAATTGGATTTGGAGCTGAATTTTTTTCTTCATAAAGCTTTAGTTTTTAGTTTCCTTATAAATGATTCGTTATTCTTCTCTTTCAGATATCTGTTCAAAATAGTTAAAACAGTAAGTCTCAAGTCTCTTTCGCACTACATCATACGATGGATCATCAACCACATTGATTGTCTCAAGAGGATCCACATCATAATCATACAACTCTTCCGTATAGATTAGGTCTCTAGAATAATTTTCTGGATGGTGTGCCATTTTGTTGAACCATACCACGAGTCTATAACGATCGGTTCTAAAAGCATAACCTTCTCTTTTACCTCTACCATATTGACTTACGGCACAATCTAACACGCGTCGATTTAAATTGTCCATTGCTGGTTTCAAACTTACCCCTTCAATAAATGACGGTTTTGAGATTCCTGCAAGATCACATACTGTGGGAAAGACAGATAGGAATTCGGTAGGGTACTGATAAATCCCTGTCTTCCTTGATGAATCTGAAATAATCAACGGACTACGAGTAGCTTGTTCAAAATTGCTATGTTTACACCACAATCCATGATCTCCAAGATGCCATCCATGATCACCCCAGAGAACAATAATTGTATTTTTATTTAATCCCAAAGAGTCAATCGTATCTAATAATTTTCCGATTTGTTCATCAACATATGAGATAGAAGCATAATAACCATGAATAAGCTCTTTTTGCTTATCGATATCAAAGATGTTTTGTTTGATGTCTGAGAAAGTTTCTAATCTTGGAATGTCTGAATACGAATGTATCTCACCAGAAGTATGATAGGATAGTTTAGGTCCTCTCTTTGCATACTTTTGATATTGTGCAACAGGAATTTTTTCTCTTTGGTACAAATCCCAATATTTCTTCGGTGCAACAAAAGGCAGATGTGGTCGCTTGAAACCAACGGCAACAAAGAATGGTTGCTGTTTCTTGCTAGCCTGTTTAATTCTTTCCACACCTGTTAGTCCAATCACCCCATCAACATATGCATTATCAGGAACGTCAACACACTCAACACTTGGTTTAATATGCTCTTGAATAAATTTATTAATTTGAGCACCTCTTAATCCTTTTTCCTTAGCTATACGCTGATATTTTGCCACCTCCCTTTTAGTCGCTGCAAGCTGGTAATGTCTCAACGCAGGTGCTCCATACTCTTTAGACATAAATTTTTCGTCTCCAAGAAATGAATAAGGTTCACTCCAAGAAATAGCATCATGTTTACGATCGACGCTTCTAGTATCAAAAATTTTACCTGTTCCTGTCACAAAATAACCTTTGCTTTTAAAGTATTGGGGAATGGTTACTGCATTCGGATTCATATCTCTGATCTTCGTTTTTAGATCCCATACTTTAGTATGATTGGGTTTAAGTCCGCACAACAAGCTAGACCTAGAAGGAGCACAAACAGCTTGTTGACAATGATTATTGGTAAAGACAACCCCACGTTTGCCCAAACGATCAATATTAGGTGTTTTAATAAAACTATTTCCATAACATCCAAGAATTGGTTTTAGATCATCGACTGCGATGAAAAGAACATTCTTCTTCTCCTTTGCAAAAAGAGATACTGGGGTAAGAATAAAGGCAACTATTAGATTTCGTATATTCATATATATGTTTTTATTCACTGAGCTGAAACACTCTTATTAGAATTATCTCAGAATCAAACAATAAAACAATCCATGGAGTTCAATAATGGACTCCATGAGTAAGAAGCTATCAATACTGTTTTTTATGTTTGTAATCTCCAAATCGGTATTTCACAGTTCGTTTCAATGGAATCTGCATTCCATCACTATCCTCTAACCAACCATATAGATCGTTTACAAGTTTTTTTACTAACTTCTGGTTTTCAGGCTTATCAATTATATTGTACATTTCATCAGGATCATTCTTGATGTCGTACAATTCATTACGATCCCAAATTCCGTGATATCTAATATATTTGTATCTATCGGTTCGGACTCCAAAAACAGTTGGAGTCATCGGAAAGTCATACTCCCAATAGTACTCATAGAAAATTCTGTTTCTCCATGCTGAGTTCTCATTAGATAAAAGAGGGATAAAAGAGTTTCCTACCATATAGCTAGGTTTGCTTAATCCTGCAAGATCTAAGATGGTTGGTGCAACATCAATATTTTGAATCATTCTTTCATCAACCATCCCACCTGACGTTAACTCAGGACACCTTACCAAAAATGGAACCTTAACTGATTCTTCGTAAAAATGCCGCTTGTCAATCAAACCATGCTCACCCCAACTAAAACCATTATCTCCCATGTAGATCACCATGGTCGACTCATCAAGACCATTTTCCTCCAAAAACTGAAGTACTCTGCCGACGCTCTCGTCAACACCTAGCAATGTCTCACAATATTTCTGGATCATCTCATTCATATCGTGATTTCCATGGTACATATAATCAACACCATGCCAACTAACTCGTTGATTTTTCACCCATTCAGGCCATTTTAAATCTCTATATGCCCCATTCTTTGTTTGGTCGAAAGTGGCAGGTAGTTTAATCTTTTTTCCTTTGTATACTCCACGATGTCGTTTTGCAGGTTGAAAAGATGCATGTACAGCTTTATGAGATAAGTACATGAAAAATGGTTTTTCTTTATCTCTGTTCTCTAGCCAATCAATAGCATGGTCAGTTAAAAGATCGGTCACATAAGTCGAATCTTTATACTGGACATGCTTACCATCAATGTTCAGTTTGGGATTATAATATTTCCCTTGTCCTTTAAAGCTCTCCCAATGGTTAAAACCTGGACGAGGTTGATCATTATGGTCTCCCATATGCCATTTACCAAAGAAAGAGGTCTGATAACCGGCTTGTTGTAAATATTGAGGAAAGAAAACGAGATTGCCTGGGTTCGGAGCCACATTATCCACTATAGTATGACAATGAGAATATTGGCCTGTCAATATCGAAGCACGACTAGGAGAACATAACGAAGTCGTAACAAAGGTATTCCTAAAATACACTCCCTCACTTGCTAGACGATCCATATTAGGGGTCTTCAACCATGGAACCTTTCCTGTAAACCCCATATAATCATAACGATGGTCATCCGTTAGAATAAAAATAACGTTTCTTGCCTGAGTCTTCTTGTCTCTCTCCAGTTTTTGTACCTTCTCGGCATGTATAGCTCCCGCAAATAAGAAGAGTACCAAAGTGATCCATTCTGTATATCGATTGCTTTTCATATTTAAGTTGTTTTTATGTGTGTATTATAATTCTGTTTATCATTGGAGTAAATCCTTCATTATGACCTATCACTATTTATGTTTGCATCACTTCTTTTTCCCCATATAGGCATCTACTTCATTACGCCATACTTTGACTTCAGTTAAAAGCTCTTTCACTTTATCGGGATCTTCTTTAGACAAGTCCGACTCTTCTCCAATATCATTGGTGATATTATATAGTTCAACAATACCCTTATCATACCATTCGATGAGTTTATAATCCCCTTTTCTCACTGCAGTACAAGATTCATCACCTGTAGATTGAGGTCTAGGCACAGGAGAGTGCCAAAAAATAGACCTTTGTGGATTGGGATTTTTTTGTCCCTTTAATGCCCACAGAAAGCTCTGTCCATCTATGCCACGAAGTCCTTTTGTAGACATTCCACTCATCTCCATTAATGTAGGATAAAAGTCATTCCCTATCACAATGGCATCTGAACGATTAACACTCTTATTAATCCTCGGGTCATAAACAATCATTGGTTCTCTAATTCCCCCTTCATATAGATGACCTTTTCCAGCTCTTAGAGGCAAGTTAGATGTTGCAACATGCCTTGGTCGAAAACCTCTATTAGATAAACCTCCATTATCAGAGAAGAAAACGATAATCGTGTTGTCCATTACCTTCTCTTCTTCTAGCTTATTGATAATACGCCCTAAACTTTGATCCATACTATAGATCATTGCTGCATATTTGGGATCATCTTGACGAACTTTCGTTGTACCTGTTCCTTCAGGAATAAATTCAGGACCTTCATAGTGCATTTTTTTTTGTCTCTCTTGAAAACGTTCTATATCTTTTCTTTTTGCCTCTAAAGGTTCATGTACTGCATAGTGTGAAACAAAAGCGAAGAATGGCTCATCTGAATTTTTAAGATGATCATCAAGAAACTTCAATGTCTCTTTCGTAATTCGATCTGTTAAGTACTCTCCATCGTATCCCTCCTCTAATCCTTTAATCGGTGCTTTTTTACCTGTAGCACGTCCTTCATTATAGGGGTGAAAATATGAGATAGGAGATCCGGCATGACCACCAGCAATGTTAATATCAAAACCAACATCCTCAGGAAACGTACCAGAGGTTGCCAGGTGCCATTTACCTGTAAAGAAAGTTTTATACCCTACACTTTTAAACTCTTTTGCAATACATCGATCAGTAGGATTAAGCTTCCCATCATCACCAGCAATAATATTCGACTTTAGTTTCCCCTCTCCTGGACCAGGCATTTGAGCTCTTGCAGGATACCTTCCCGTCATGATGGCATACCTCGACGGAACACATCGTGGATGGGAAGCATAAGCATTTGAAAAAACTACACCTTTATCGGATAAGCGATCAATATTAGGGGTTTCATAAAAATCTGATCCCTGATAACCGACATCTCTCCACCCCATATCATCGACTAAAAAGAAAAGTACATTAGGGCGAGATCGCTTACTCTTACTTTGACATATAAAGCATGAAAATAAAATGATCGTAATCATTAAGTATTTGTTTAACATCGTACCACATTTTTTAATTAATATTATTGATAGAATTAATACCCCAAGTTTTGATCGTCAATCGAGATGTTTGGGTTAGAAGTAATCTCTATCATGGGAATCGGAAACAACATTGTACTTACTCCTTCTGGATATTGAACATCACGTTGTTTCTTGAAGTCATACACCATGGTGTTATTGTGAACATCGATCACATGATTTTTAAAATATTCATATCCTCTTCGTCGGACTACATACCAGTCATTACCCTCTCCTAACAATTCAAAATTATATTCTGCCATAATAGCTTCTCTAAACTGATCCTGTGATAAATCGGACCAGTCCTTAGGATCGACAGATGGGATATCAGAACTGGCTCTTGCTCTAGCAAGCACCTTGTTTACATAGAAGTATGCCCCCTTCGCCCCATGCAATTCATTCTCGATCTCTGCAAGAGTTAATAATAGTTCCGAATAACGATATAATACTAGGTTCATGTTGGTAGCATACCCCATCGATTCAGAATTATTCATGACATATTTGGATAAAAAAGGGTAACTTTTATCTACGTTATTTCGTTTTGTAAAAGAAGGATAGGTCTTCATCAAGGTTGGCTTCTTAACATACTTTATCCACTCAGTAAGAAATGTCTCCTTTAATCTTGGATCAGAAGGGTACTTTTTCGCATGAGCATCATATAGTTCAATATTTGGGATGATACGTCCCCATGTCGACTTTCCTTTGTTTCCCTTTGAGGGTGTATAGAGTTGGTAATGTCGAAGGGTATGCTCATTGTTACCCATAATCTCAAAAATAGACTCTGAAGTAATATTGCTTGTCTCTTCACGCCATAAAGTACGATAGTCATGAACCAACTGATAATGCCCGTATATCGTCATAGCTTCATCATATGCCTTTGTCCAGTAGGGAGTCTCATTAGCTCTTTTATTCCCTGCAAGCGTAACATAAACTTTTGTCAGTAGCATATGTGCCGCATATTTAGATGGCAGACCATCCATCCTCTTCTCTTTTAACATCTTCTTTGCGAGCGTCGCATCACTGATAACTTGATCATATACAAGAGAGACATCACTCATTGGAGAGTTAATATTACTCGAATTGGAAGGAGCTATTCGTAAAGGAATTCTTCCAAATAAACGTACCAGATCAAAATAACAAAAGGATCTAATGAAATAGACTTGTCCATATAAGTCTTTGATCTTAACTTCATCTAAATGACTCTTTTTCAATGTTGCAATAGTCGTATTGCACGATTCAATAGTAGCATATACTCCCGACCAATATTTGTCAACATAATTAAGAGTTGAATATGGTTTCAAGGCACATATGTCTTTTAGATTACTTGCCTTAGATGTTGTAAAGAGACCGGAACCTAAATGGGTTAACATCTGCGCACTAGCACCCATATGATTGTAAGAAGCCATCTTTGCATAACATCCATTCACTAAAGATTGTGCTCCTTCTTCTGTAGATATCAATTTCTCTTCAGAGGCGGTAAATGGCTTTTCATTCAACGAGCATGACATGCCCAATACGAGGAATAAACAAACGATTATTATTCGATATATCTTACACATAATCATATTATTTAGAATGTAACATTTAATCCAACAAGAATACTCTTACTATTAGGAGAACCTGACCAATCGACCCCCATAATACCACCATTAAACATGAAGCTCGTAACTTCTGGATCATAACCACTATAATTGGTTACCGTCAAGAGGTTACTACCTGTAACGTATAAGTTGACATTATCTAACCCAAATTTATTTCTAATAATATCATAACTACATGTAACATTTGATAGCCTTAAAAAACTCCCATCTTCAACAATCCGATCAGTAAAATATTGACTCAAACGATATCCAATTCTTGGAGAAGTGTTATTGGGGGTATTTTCCCGCCACGCATTAGCATAACTCGTTTCAGTAATATTCTTTCCATTGCCCGTCGGATATGAAGTTGAAAGAGAAACACCATTCGCAATATCGACTCCATATACTCCATTCAACAATGCTGATAACCTAAACCTTTTATACGAAAGGTTTATATTCATTCCATAGAAGAGATCTGGATTTGGGTTACCAATAAAAGTCATATCCTTATTGTTAATGACACCATCTTTATTCTGATCTATAAAACAGACATCACCTGCTTGATTATCTTGACCTCGAAATGCTGCTGCATTATCTGCAGCTGTTTGACTTTGAAAAATGCCATCTGTTTGATAACCCCAAAACATCCCGATAGGTTGTCCTTCCATAAAGATATTAGCAGGACACTTAAACTCTAATCCAGTAGAGACATTTGTTCCATAATAAAAAATTTCGCTCCTTGATTCTCCATTAATATAAACTTCCGAGGGAGACAACCCAAGTGCTCTAATCTTATTCTTGTTAAATGAGATATTGGCACCAATCGAAAGAGAAATATCATCTTTTCGTATAGGTTGTACATCAAGAGACAACTCCACACCCTTATTTTCAATCTCACCCCTATTAACAAGCATTCTACGATAACCATTGGATGCTCCGATCTCAATACTTTGAAGAAGGTCACTTGTCGTTTTGTAATAAACATCAGCAACTAAACTCACACGCTGATCAAAAAAAGAGATATCAAGACCCGTATTGTATTGGGAAGAGACCTCCCATGTAAGATCACTATTTTTTATATTGGTAGGAACTGATCCAATAATGAAGTTGTCACTTGCATCTGCAGCATATACCGTTGCATAATTCTTAAATGTACTGTATGGCCCAATTGCCTGATTACCGGTCTTTCCCCAACCAGCTCGAAACTTAAGATTATCGATCCATTTCACCGATTTGATTATCGGTTCTTCTCCTATTCGCCAAGCAAATGCCCCTGCAGGAAAATAACCATATTTATTGCCTTTCGAAAACTTAGAAGAGCCATCAGCACGTATACTACCAGTGAAAATATATTTGTCTTTTAACGTAAAATTTAATCGAGCCAATAACGACAATATTGATTGCTTACTTTTATATAGACTATAAGGCCTTGAGATCAATCGTCCGACCTGTGGAGAGTCTATACCTAAGAATGTAAATGGAAAATCTTTGGTCTCATAAATGGAAGAGGTTGAATTCGATTCATCATAGGTGAAAGCGATAGTAGATGCAAGCCTATTTCCATTCTCAAAATTGCGATTATACATCAATAAATTATCTAAACTATATGAATATCGCAAAAGAGTTGAAGTGGCCAAGACCCCATTGTCTATTTTACCCTTAAAAACACCACGATCCCAAAATCGGCTACGCTGTTTATTACGATAATCTAACCCGACTTGTGTTTTATATGTTAATCCAGTCAATAATCGGATACTCACGGATGTATATCCATTAACACGCGTTTCAGACGTTTCATCTTGATAATCTATCAACCAAGTATATGGACTTGAAACTTCTAATTCTTGGTCTATACCAAGCTCTTGATCACTCTCTATTGGAGAGTATGTAAGGACTTGTTTTGGAAAGCTTCTAGGCCCCCCAGCCTTACTACCAGCTTGAGAAAAAGAACCTTTCTGATATATCCCTGAGAAACGGGTATCTAATTTCACCGACGACGAAAGGTTGTTGGTTAAATTCAAACGAAAGTCTCCTTTCTGTAAATTTGATGTCTCAATAAACCCTTGTTGATCAGTATATCCTCCTGAAATATAATATTGAGTCTTATTACTAGTCCCGCTAACCGATACTCCTTCTATATGTGTAATTCCCATCTGGTATATTTCATCTTGCCAATCAATGGCACGGGTCGAAGACATTACATTACTTGGGGCGCCTGCATCAGGATCTTCTATATGATTTAATATATAGATATTATCTTGGTCCATTTCATATTTTTGTTCTCCGCCAACTTGTAATTGAAACTCATTAATATATTTTGCATATCCAAATGCGTCTAGCATATCAATCTTATTCGACATTTGTGAAAAGCAAATACTACCATACACATTAACTTTTGCTTCTCCTCTCACTCCTTTCTTGGTCGTAATTAATATGACTCCATTGGCACCTCTAGACCCATATATTGCAGTAGCTGAAGCATCCTTTAACAATTCAATACTTTCAATATCTCGAGGGTTTAAACCCGTCAACCCATTTTGTGCACTTTGTATCTCATTAGCATCAGAAGAAGGATCTCTAACATCCTCAGCTGCGGAGTTTATAATCACTCCATCGATCACATATAAAGGCTCATTGTTACCCCTTAAGCTATTCGTCCCTCGAACTCTCACACTTACTGCTGATCCAGGTGTTCCGGAATTAGAGGTTACCTGGACTCCACTTGAACGCCCTTGAAGTAATGCATCAACAGAGGTATACTGCCGTGCCTCATTGTCTGAAGTTTTTACTTTTGAAACCGAGCCTGTAACATCTCTTTTTTGAAGGACACCATATCCAACCACCACCACATCAGACAAAGATTGTAGTGTAGACTCTAACTGTACTTCAACCTCTGTTCGGAATCGAACCTGAACCTCCTTGGCTTTATAGCCGACATAAGAAAATACCAGAGTTGATTCTCTATCTGGAACCTCTAGTTGAAACCGACCATTTATGTCAGTAACCGTTCCAACTTTAGTCCCTTTAAGAAGGACATTAACCCCAGGTAAGGTTACTTCCTCCTTATCCCTGACAACACCTTTTATATCTATTTGAGAGAAACTCAAAAAGCTGTGAAGAGAAATAATACATAAGATAATGATCTTCTTCATGGGTACATTTAGTTTATTGGATTTGTAGCAATTTCAACTTGAAATGAAGATTAATACTCTTCACTTTAACTTCTAATTGGCAATAACACAAATGACGACTTTTGCTCTCAATAAAGGGTCTAATTAGAGTTCTTTGAATTCTAATTTAAGTTCATAATATATAAACAGATGTTCCATTCTGTCCACCATTGCAGACATACACCCCTACACTTCAATCAATTACAAATAAAAACACATTCAAACAACACACTTATCGACAATCAACTATTTTATTATTCCATGATCTTAACTATATTTAACTGAGAGTTGCAAACAATCGTTTGAACATGATTGCATAGATGAGGGACAGTGCAAAAACTTCAAAATATCATCATCAAACGATTCTCTTTTTTCACCGATAAGACCCATTAACATTAAATGAGACATACCACTTACACCTTATCTAAATTATTCCTCATAACCATTTTGATGCTATGTCATTTTTGGAGCAATGGGATACCGTTTAAACATATCACAATGGATGAAGGACTTGGTTCTAATTATGTGTTTAAAGTGGTGCAAGATACCAACGAACTTATATGGTTAGGAACAAAAAATGGTATTGAAAGATACGATGGAAACCACTTCAAGTACTACTACCTTGAGCCAAACAGAGAACGAATTAACGATCTATGCATTGACATGAATGAAAACATCTGGGTGGGAAGTAATCAAGGTCTTTATCTTTACGATAGTAAAAAGGATCGGTTTATAAAAATAGAGAATAAACGACTGGATAATTCTCCTCCTCATCTCATTTACCCTCACTCAAAACAGATTCTAGTCTTAATTACTTCAAAAAAAATTATTCTTTATAACATACACACCCATAAGATACAACGTGTCATAGAGAAACAATTTGAGGTCCATTCTATCACCTCGTATAATAAACACCAGATTCTTTTGGCGACAGACAAAGGAGTATACCAAATGGATATAAAGAATAATATAGATCTGTTGATGCCCTTAGATTCATGCAAACAGATCAAGAATACAATCTGTAGTTATATTTTTAAAGATAATAATGGTAGAATATGGATTGCATCAGTTGAAAAAGGCATTTATTCCTATGACCTCCGACAACAAAAGCTTACTTCTCATCCTAACATAAACAATAAAATTGCCCCATCCTCTTGGGTTCGTAAAATAATACAACAATCTACAGGTGATCTTCTAATTGGTGTAGATGGTTCAGGAGTCATAGCTTTAGACACTCTTGGAAATGTAAAAGACCAATACACACATAATGAAGATATCCCTATGTCTATTAATAATAATGGGATTTATGACTTGATGGAAGATAAACAAAAACGACTATGGATTACAACTTATGGAGGTGGAATTAATCTATATGATTTGAATCAGAACCCATTTCAAATTATCAAGCATCAAATTCGAGAGAAAAATTCATTAGCCAATAATACTGCAAAATCAATATTTGAAGATAACATTGGGCAACTATGGTTTGGAACAAAAAAAGGGATTAGTATATATCAACCTTGTTCTAAAAAGTGGATTCATCTAAATCATAAGAATAGACCTCTTCACATAAGTAACAACGAAATACTTTCCATCACCCAAATATCTAAAGATAAAGTATGGATTGGAAGTTACGGAGGAGGCATAACAGAAATTAACATTCATACTTTTTCAACACGAACCCCCATAACGTCAAAGACATTAAAGAAGAATCGAGCGACACAATATATTTTCTGCATACATAAAGACCTAGAACAAAATGTATGGATTGGATCTATCAGAGGAATGCTTATTTGTTACTCTCTAAAAAATCAATGTATTAAAACATTTCCGATAAACAGCATCAAAAACATCTATCAAAACGATAGAAAACAACTATTTCTTGCTAGTGGAAATGGATTCTACACTCTCAATCTGACCACAAACGACATTAACCATTATACATACAAACCGAACAACCACAAACAGCCAAATAGTCCAGCCCTAAGCTTTTATCAAGCAAGTAAAAACAAAATATTTATAGGAACAGATGGTGGTGGATTAAATATATTCGATCCTGAATTACAAACATTTAAATACTTAACAAAGAAAGATGGACTACCATCTCTAAAAATACAATGTATTATTCCAGAAGACAGTAATAAACTATGGTTAAGCACAACAAAAGGAATTACCTGCTATAATCAAAGAGAAGAGACCTTCACAAATTACGACACCTCTGATGGACTTATATCTGATGCATTCAATGAAAGGGCTGCATATAAGCTTAATAATAACGAAATAATATTTGGAGGAAATAAAGGATTTATAAAATTCAAACCATCGCACTTGAAACAGAATAGAAGGGATATAAACCTTATTTTTACGAACCTTCGCATCGACAACGAAATATGTCAAAGAGATCAAAAGCATAGTCCTCTTAAACACAATATCAATACGACAAAAGAGATCACACTTGCACCCAACCAAAACACATTCTCTCTTGAGTTTGCAGGTATTAATTTCACAAACCCAACAAATACATCCTACTCATGGATGTTAAAGGGCTATGACAAACATTGGCACAAAAGGACAACGACAAATATAGCATCCTATACAAAAGTACCTCCTGGCATTTACTCTCTACTTGTAAAAACTTCCAATATTGATCACCAATGGAATAGTCAAACCAAAACAATGATCATTAATATTTTACCTTATTGGTGGCAAACCAAAATAGCATATGCGCTATATACAGTTCTATTACTATTTTTAATTGCAATCATAATCAATTACTATCGAATCAAAATTCATGAAAAGAGTAATCAAGAAAAGATACTCTTCTTCACAAATATTGCCCATGATATTAAAACACCTCTAACCTTAATTAAAGCTCCGATTACTGCTCTATCTAAAAAAAATAATATAACAGACGACGAGAAATTACTTCTTGATCTATCTCTAAAAAACACCAATAAACTGATCTCATTGTTCAAACAACTTCTAGACTTCCAAAAAGTAACAACTTTTCAAGAACCACTCTCGGTCTCACACTATAATATCCTTGAACATATTGAACAGATATCCCAATTCTTCAATCCAATCATCGTAGAAAAAGGAGTTGATTTCCAGATTTCACACCCAAAACAGCAATTATATATATGGTATGATCGAAATAAAATGGAACAAGTCTTCTCCAACCTCTTATCCAATGCATTTAAATACTCACATACAAATGGTAAGGTCGTTTTAGAAATCTCAGAAGAGAACAACTGGTCCACCATTCGTTTAAAGGATTATGGAATAGGTATCCCAAAAAAACAGCAGAAATATATTTTTACGAGATATTACAGGGCATCCAATGCGATTAACTCAAACATTTCAGGAAGTGGTATCGGTCTCATGCTCGTAAAAAAAATTATTAACACTCATCATGGAATCATCTCCTTTCAAAGCACCATCAACCAAGGGTCCACTTTTACCATCAAACTTCCTAAAGGGAATAAACACTTTAATGGTTCCTCTATCTTTCATGACCAAAACATAGAACTCTCTTCATTTCAATCTACGAGTAAGAAGATAAGAGATACTCTTCCATCTCAAAAGCTCCTTATTGTTGAAGATAGCAAAGAGATACAGGTATTATTAACAAGTACTCTAAACGAATCTTACGATATCGATATTGCTAATGATGGACTTGAAGCGTTACAATATATAAAAGAGGAAGAGCCAGATCTAATAATATCAGATGTGATGATGCCCAACATGAATGGAATCGAGTTATGTTCTAAATTAAAGGGAAGTATCGAAACATGTCATATCCCTATAATTATTCTCACAGCACTCACATCAAACGAAGATGAAATTGAAAGTTATAAATGTGGAGCAGACAGCTATATCGAAAAACCATTTGATATCCAGATCCTTAAATCAAAAATATCCAATCTAATCACGTCTCATCAGAAACTAAAAGAGAAATTCTCCTCTCTCAATCATAAGCTTAAAGACATAAAACAAAACAATGAACTAGACCAAATCTTTATGGACAAATGCAGTTCAATAATCCATAAACATTTAGATAACCCATCTTTTTCTGTTGAAATATTATGCAAAGAGATATACATGAGTAGACCAGTACTATATCGAAAAGTTAAAGCATTAACCAAATATTCACCACAAGATTTCATTAAACGAATTCGTCTAAACAAGGCTGCAGATCTTCTCTGTAATAGCCCACTGTCTATATCAGAAATTGCAGATCAAACAGGCTTCTCTAGCCCCAAATACTTTAGTACTGCATTTAGGAATGTCTACAAAAAGACACCATCAGACTATCGTAACAATCATTGATTAATTTAATTTTGAGTTATTGTATAATCTCTCGAAAGTTCATTTCCAAATTAAATATTAGGACCCATCCTCAAAACACATAGATCTAAATGCCAACAATAAACCATAAAAGTAAATTCCAATGGATTATATCATGACCACTTATTCCATTATGTATTCTAAAAAAAAAAGAAGTTTACAACCTCTATCAAGTCATTGGATTTAGAGACAAACTTCATCTAAACGTGATATAATCAATGATCCAATTCATTTTCTCTATCCATAGTCCTTCTTTGAAAATCTATCGACTTTCTTCTCTTTCATATGTAATACTCATATCTAAAACTAGATTATTTACAACTCGGTTTAACAACAGAATAACTTAGATCGTCTTCATCTTATTCTACAGATTAAATATCCTTTATCTGTTATTCTTCAACAGATCTGCGCATGTATCATATCAACATCGACAAATGCAAAAATCGACACACCACATTTTAAGGAGCATTATAAAGAACTGATATCTCTCACAAATGACATAATTTATAAAGATCCCAGCAAGTTTGTGATCTAATAATAAGTATTAAAACACTATTCTATCCCACCACAACACATCAAATCACATTAATTAACAAAAAACACAAACACAACAGAACACGGAATTCTATTAATAAGTTGAAAACCATCATCTAATCCCAAACAGTTTAAACACTTCTCAAATCAGAACAATCTTAAACTAATAAACAAATAGTTACAATCAAACCCAAGCCCAATAACACATTATCATAATTTTAAATAACACAATAAATAGAACTGTTTAATTTAATATATTGCACTCTTAATTAACACTCATTAACCACCATGTAATATGACGAAAAAATTTAAAAAGCACTCTATTTTTTTCATATGTATATTCATAGTAGCAATCCCCTTGCTTATATGTTGTCAAAGACAAGATCAAAATCAGATTAACTCTATCCTACCTCAAACTTCATACCAAGAAGTACATTCAGAAACTGTAATTATCCCCGATACAATTACAGTCTCTAGTAATAGTGCACTATTTATGAGTGGTATAAAGATGGGGACCTCCATCATAAAGAATCACACAGGAAATACCTGTAAAAAGGTTAAAAAAGATGGTTTCATTAAGATCATTCGCCAAACCAAGAAGGCCATAAATAAAGAAGGATACGAACTATCAGTTAAACAAGAGGGAATAGTAATCAAAGCAAAGGACAATGCAGGTGTTCTTTATGCAATACAAACGTTAACACAACTCATAAACAAATCCGAGAATAAACTATCGATGACTGAGTGTTATATCAAAGACGATCCTCAATATGCCTTCAGAGGTTTTGAGTTAGATGTATGCTCCCATATATATAGTATTGATGATCTTAAAAGACTTATTGAGGTCATGTCTCATTTTAAGATGAATCGTCTCATCCTAACTTTAGGAGATCCGCATGGATGGAGAATCGAAATAAAAAAACGTCCAAAGCTAACGGAAATATGCTCAATGAGAGATCATATCGGCTTTAAACAGAATCAAAAACACCATATGAACAAAGATAATGGTAAACCATATGGAGGCTTTTATACCCAAAATAAAATGCACAACCTGGTTCGTTATGCACACCAGATGAATATCCAAATTATCCCTAAATTTACCACCTCAAGACAACTATGTGCACTCCGAAGAGCATATCCTGAAATAACATGTAAAGGAACTCACAATCATATCTGTAAAACGTCCCCTGAGGCTTTGGTATTTTGGGATGATGTTTTCAGTGAAATGACTAATATTTTTCGTAATCCATATATTTCTATTGATAATAGTGAAAGAAGGTTTTCAACCGAAGGGCTGTGTAAAAGATGTATTAATGCATGCGATAACTCAAGAAAACCCTACGATCAAGTAGCATTTCAATACATGAGAGAACTTGAAAAAATTGCGAACAAATATCAAAGACAAATAATTGGAGGGAATCACCTATATAAATACTCTCTGAATCAAAACTCTATTGCACAATTAAAACATGGAATAGAGGAAGCACATCATATTTGCGACAATGGAAATAGAATCATATATAGTCCAAGAAGCTATGTTTTCTCTAAAAATGAGAGTCATGACACCCTAAGTACCACACGAATTGGAATTCTTTCATTGGAAGATGTATATAACTTCAACCCTTTTATCAATAATGATGATAGAGGTAATGATGATAGAGGTAATGATATATTAGGGATTTCTGCAATCCTTCCAACCCAAAATTCACCATCATTCAAGTATGCTTCCATTCGCACTTTTCCTCGCTTGCTAGCTATTGCGGAGCGTGGTTGGAGCGGATATAATAACAATAATTGGGAGTCTTTTAACAAACGAGTACAAATTGCGAATAACTATCTTAGACAAAAAGACTTTATTGTTGGATATCCATCACAAGATATTCGTCTGAAAACCACCAAATCTTCTGAAGGAGAACTCCTTTTAACTATGTACAATGAATCGAACACTCCAATATGGTATACAACCAATGGAGAGAATCCCACAAGTGAATCAACACGTTACACACAACCAATCAAAATAAAAGACTCTATCAACATCCACTGTATCACCAAAGACAAAAGAGGCATTCCAACTCCAGTAAAATCTAAGAATATTATTAATCACAAGGCTATTCATTCCAAAATAACATATAAACACAACTATTCAATGGATCGTCCAAACTGCTTTCAATCGGCACTTATTGATGGCGTATGTAGAAACTTCCAATCTATCGAACTTGACGATTTTGACTTCGTCATTGACTTAGGAGAAATTCAAGATATCAACGAAATAAGAACGACATGGGATGCCAAACCAAAGAAAGGAGAAGTTATTCCTGCTTTTGTAAGATATGAAGTCTCAAATGATGGAGCAACATTCAGAAATATCTATCAAGTACACTTTGATCTAGAGACACAAAAAAAGGAGAGAAAAACAGTGAAATGTATCCCGTCAAACACATCCGCTAGATACATACACGTGATAGGAAAAAATAGACGACAAGCTACATACAACACAAAAAAGAACCTTGAATACACTTGGCTTCGCCTAGATGAAGTAATTGTCAATTAACACCAAGTGTAATCTCAAATAGATCTACACATTCATTACACAAAAACACTGTGATTGGACGAGGCAATAAAGCAACCTCGTCCTACAGAGATATTTTTCAACACAGGTTAAAACAAAATCGAATATAAAAACAAAAATCCTATAAATATATAATAGTTACGGGTATTGTGCTACAGCTATTTTTTCGCTTTTAGTAACTGTAGTACAATGTCCATAACAGATGAGCAAACAGAATAATAAAGGAAGACAAGTCGATCTATATCATAAACCAATGGTTTTTTTTACATTTGTAATTACGTGTAAATTAAAACCAATCTTCAGTAATATGAGCCAATATATCTATCTCGACTATGCTGCTTCAACACCTATTGACCCTAAAATATTAGAGCAATTAAATACATCGATGACAGAGATGTATGCCAACCCTTCTAATACAGAAAGTCTCAAATCAAATAACCTCGCAGATCAAACATCAGAAGCTGCGACACAAATATTAAAAGCATTCAATACCCCGCTTAATGATTTAATTTTCACTAGTGGTGCCACCGAATCAATTAACACCATTCTAAAAGGACTATACAACCACCCAAGTAACACCAAATCAAAAATCATCACTGCACAGACAGAGCATAGTGCGGTATTCGAAGTGTGTAAAGAGTTAGAGAGCTATGGCCTAGAGATCATCACTCTAAAAAACAACAGACAAGGAGAAGTTGATCTACAAGAACTAAAAGAGCAGATAGACACAAACACACTTGCTGTAGTACTTATGGGGGTAAACAATGAGACGGGTCTCATTCACCCTCTTGAACAAATTGCAGATTTAGCCCATCAAAAAGACGCTCTATTTATTTGTGACACCACACAAACAGTGGGAAAAATAGAGACAAATTACCAACTATTCGATGCCTTTACCATTTCTGCGCATAAAATATATGGTCCCAAAGGTATTGGAGCACTAGTATTCAATAAGAAACTAAAAATAGCCCCACTCATTCATGGTGGAGGGCAACAAAATCATTTAAGAGCTGGCACACTTCCTACTCCATTGATTTTAGCATTAGAACAAGCCATTACCTTAGCTCAAGATCATGTCAAAGAACGAAACCAACATGTGTCCCATATCCAAATACATTTCGAAACAGAGCTACAAAAAATAGCCGACATACAAGTTATTGCCAATCATGCCAACCGTTCTCCTTACATATCTAATATTAGATTTCTACATATTGACTTTGAAGCCCTAAGACTTGCTCTAAGGCCATATGTTGCATTCTCCTCTGGCTCCGCTTGCAAAGCGAAAGTAATAGATACATCAAGAGTGATTAAAGCCTTAAATCTTGACAATACCTCTCCAGTACATAACCTACGATTTAGCTTCAGTCATCTCACAACAATAAATGATATTGATAAAGTAATATCACAAATCAAGGCAATCATTTAACGAACCATACCACCACAAAAGACAACTACATTAAAATAGAAACGGGAATCGGTTATAAACCGATTCCCGTTTTCATCTTAGAACGATAAATATTTAGTATCGCCCTCAAAGAAATCAATAGACTAATTTTAATAAAGCAATCTCTTTACGCTTCGAATAGAGACGAACCAAATAGATCCCAGTTTTTTGAGATGGTAGAGTAACTACTGTCGTCTTTATACTCTGAGAATAAACCTTTATCCCTGAAATATTAAAACACTCTAAACTTGCCCATTTCATTTCAGTGTTATCAATCACATAAGTACCATTTATCGAACGAACTGAAGCTGTCACATCACGATCTGAAACTGCCGTTGAAATAACAACCTTCTCAATATTTTGAAACTGTCCCCAATAAACATCCGAAACATAAGCATCATAACTATCTGCAGGAACATGCAGTGTTGCATGCTGAAAAGCTTCTTCATCAAATACAATAATCTTACGATTTTTAGGCTTAGACCACTTTGAATCTGCCATACGCAAGACACGAGGTGGGACTTCACTTTTAACATATAACTCACTCAAATTAGAACTCACGCCATTAAAAGCATCTTCTCCTACTTCCTCAAGAGTTGAAGGAAGATAAACTTTATTCAACATTCGTCTCTCATCAACATCAATATTATCCCCCCAAGAAAAAGCATCAAAAGCAATCGTTGTCACCCCTTCAGGTAGTGTCATTTTTTTCTTATGAACTCGACTACCACTAAAAGCAGCCATTCCAATGTTAATTAAGGAAGAAGGTAAGTCCACTCCTTTAACGATCTTTTTACAATCACTAAAAGCATAATCTCCAACCGATTCAAGGGATGATCCTTTAATCTCAACTGAAAGAAGTCCACTACAACGATAAAAACCTGAGTTACCAATTATTTTCACAGTGGATGGGATAGTTAAAGTACCATCAAAGCCACTACATGAATTAAATGCACCAAACTTAATTTCATCAACACCTTCAGGTATCGACAAATCTCCCTTAAATCCCAAACACCCGAAGAAACTATTTCCCTCAATTTTCTTCAAGCTAGCAGACAATTGCAATTTTGGACCTAAACTTCGACAACCTTTGAACGCCTTATAACCAACAGATAAAACCTCATCCTTCAGTATTAAATCTCCTGTAAGGAGACTACAATTTAAAAAAGTTCTTTCCCCTATCGTTGTAATATTCAATGGCAACTGTAACTGACCATTCAAACTTTCACACATCGAAAATGCACCACCACCTAAATCGGTAACATGACGCAAATCTAATCCTCCAGTTATCTTCGAACAATTCGAAAAGGCATAATCACCAATAGTTTTACAACTTAATGGAATCGATAGAACACCTATTAGTTTGGAACAATTTGAAAAGGCACTCTGCCCAATAGCCTCTATTCGAGAATGAATAATCCATTCAATACGTGCATTAAATCTAGAACAACCACTAAAACAACAAAATGGAATTACAGTCACTTCCTCAGGTAAATCACTCTCTAGATACTCTAACTTATCACATGATTCAAAGCACATATCCCCCAGTTTTTTCAAACTACTTGGAAAGTCTATTTCACTAATAGAACTACCTGAAAAAGCTTTTTTACCAAAATATTCAATCTTATCATTCATATATACTTCAAATCGAGCATGCTTGCAGAATTGAAACGCACTGGGTCCAATCTCTTTCAAATAAGGCGCATTCAAAGTAGAGACCTTTTCAATATTATTATTTACACTTTTGTAGTTTTGATCAAATAATCCAGCCAAGACATTTCCATCATGACACAATGATATCACATGATGTCCATCGATATCTTCCGGGATCTCAAGTTCAACATCCGTACCTTTATAGAGGTCTAGACTAGCACCTTCAACGCCATCAATTTCCACCAAATGATACTCCCACTCACCTGATGTTACTCGTACGATCTTATTCGCTGACCACCCAATCCACGAACAAAACATCATAATCACTAATAATACTTCTCTTTTCATAAACAATTTTTCTTTCTTAACTTAAACGCAATAGACCTATCGCAGTACAATACATTAGTAGTTCTATTTTAATGTTTATTACACTCCTTACAATCTTTCAACAAAGAAAACTATTCATAAACATCATGCTACAAAAATTCACTTTATAGACGATGATACAGCAAAAGCAACACCTCCATATTTACACCTTACAATCAACACCTTAACCACAACATCAACTCATTATATTTCAACAACAGTAAAAAAGAAATATCCTTCCAAACAATACCACTTATATATAAAAGGTAGCATACTCACCAACGAGTAAGTTAAACAGAAGTATCTGAACATACTAATATCAACAAAAAACATAGCTCCATAAAAACATGAGAACGCTGATCACCTACTCAGCATCAAGAAGCACTATAGTTAAGATTTGTGACTATATCTCCCTTACACCCAACTCTTCGTATCTTTGCGTCTTTGTGGTGCATTCCTTTTGTCCTTCAATCTCTAACCCGTTCAATCCATGACCTATTTGTTGTCTATTTTTCACAACACTAACAAACGTCAACAATACTTAAACACAACACTATATAACACAAATAAATAGGATTAACGTCTTTATTTTTATAATTTGACAAAAGTGAACCATAAGACAATCCGCTTTTTATGAACAAAACACTTTGGGATATATAACGCGGAATCCGAAAAGCGATACGAGTAGGAATAATATAAATATTTCTCAAAATGAAAACTGTTGAAGTACTTATTGTAGTGGATGTTGTTGGAGCAACTTCAAGTGGAAACTTGTCAGACAACCTATACATGATCGATACAAACAAGTATCTAGGATCGTATGGAGAAGGAACACATGAATTGAGCACAAAATGTCATGATGACCAAAAGATCATTTGGAGAGTAGCCTCAATTAGTCCAGACAATGATGTCAACATTACTGAATTCACAGGACAAATCATTACAGAAAGAATCTGTGTCCCTAAAAAGAATGATCTCGGAGATGAAGAATATTGGGAAGGAATTGTTGAAACTCGTGGAGACAAAGGAAATTACCAATACGCTTGTACTTTAAGAATTGATGGAAAACTTATGTCATTCGACCCGTTCCTTGATGTCATCTAATCTACATCTGTTTTACGACTATCTGATGCCATAATAGGCAGATTGATATTCTTTACTTCAAAGAACTCATTTATTCTCTTACGACCTTAAATGAGTTCTCAGAATGGACTCATTTTGTTAACTCAAAACACGAAGCTTTTCGTATTAGCCGTCCATCCGCCTTACACTTCAACACAAATAAAATTGATATTCATTTGGGAATACTGAGCACCTGCTCAGCATCAAGAAGCACTATAGTTAAGATTTGTGACTATATCTCCCTTACACCCATCCCTTCGTATCTTTGCGTCTTTGTGGTGCATTTCCCTTACACTTCATTTCAATCCGTGGAAATCCGTCTAATCCGTGGCTATATTATTTCCTTTGCCTCTTTGCCTCTTAGCGGTTCCATTCCTTTTACCCGTTAACGCAATCCGTTCAATCCATGGCTATACTGTTAAATTAGACGCGAACATCGCGCCTCTACGTAGTTCATAAACATAAAAGATCTGTTTCATCTGTGTGCCATCCCGTGCGTTTCAACTCTTCGTCCCTCTACGTCGTTCATAACCATAAAAAGATCCGTGGCAATCCGTCAAATCCGTCTAATCCGTGGCTATATTTCCCTACTCCACATCCCTTCGTGCCTTCGCGGTTCTATTCCTCTTGTACATTCAACCATTTCAACCAAGCCCCGAATGGGGTGACCGAACCTAGCCCAACGGTGAAATGAGTATGTTGCGCAGTAGCGCTGCATAGCAATGAGCCTTGGGTACACTGCCCATACAAAAACAAGGGCTGAAAGCCTGGCCCATCTTATCCATTCCACATCCAATACGACGTCGTTATAATAAAAAAATCTGTGTTCATCTGTATCATCCGTTTCATCTGTGTTCCATCTCTTGCGTATCACCCCTTTGTACCTTCGTCTCTTTGGGCTTCATTTATATCCGCTGCTATTTTTTCGGACAGGCCTTCAGCCCTTGGTTGTGGGGGTACTTTTTACCCAAGGCTCCAACCGACACCTTGACCTTACGGTCAAGGTACGGTTTCCACCATTGGGCTAGATTCGGTCACCCCATTCGGGGCTGTTGAAGTATTGAATAGGTTGTTACATCATAAAAAGATCCGTGAAAATCAGTCTATTCCGTTGAATCCGTGGCTATAATTCCCGTGCACCCCATCCCTTCGTGTCTTTGCGTCTTCGTGGTGCTCTCCACCTTACGCTTCAACCACAAAAAAAAAAATCCGTCTCATCGGTGTGCCATCTCTTGCGCCTCAACCCTTCGTGTCTTTGCGTCTTCGTGGTGCTCTTCATCTTACGCTTCAACCACAATATAATCTGTGGCAATCCGTCAAATCCGTCTAATCCATGGCTATAATTCCCGTGCACCCCAACCCTTCGTGTCTTTGCGTCTTCGCGGTACTCTTCATCTTACGCTTCATCCCTTCGTGTCTTTGCGTCTTCGTGGTGCGCTTCACCTGCCGTTTCAACCACAAAAAGATCTGTTTCATCGGTCTAACCTGTTTCATCTGTGTGCCATCCCGTTTGCTTCATCCCTTCGTGTCTTTGCGTCTTCGCGGTGCTCTTCATCTTACGCTTCAACCCTTCGTGTCTTTGCGTCTTCGTGGTGCTCTCCACCTTCCGCTTCAACCACAAATAAAATCAGTCTAATCCGTCTAATCCGTGGCTATAATTCCCGTGCACCCCAACCCTTCGTGTCTTTGTGTCTTCGTGGTGCTCTTCATCTTACGCTTCAACCACAAAAAAATCCGTCTCATCGGTGTGCCATCTCTTGCGCCTCAACCCTTCGTGTCTTTGCGTCTTCGTGGTGCTCTCCACCTTACGCTTCAACCACAATATAATCTGTGGCAATCCGTCAAATCCGTCTAATCCGTGGCTATAATTCCCGTGCACCCCAACCCTTCGTGTCTTTGCGTCTTCGCGGTACTCTTCATCTTACGCTTCAACCACAAAAAAATCCGTCTCATCGGTGTGCCATCTCTTGCGCCTCAACCCTTCGTGTCTTTGGGCTTCATTTCACTTGCGCATTACCACTCATGCCCACAATCTGGACACACATATCCCATGCCATCATGATAAGCATTCTCTCCTTGACACTTTGGACAATCTGTATTAAAAAATCCCACGACCACCATACTACTATAATTCACAACACTATTTCTCTTTATCTTCATCACGCTTGACTTTTATTAGAGGCTTATCTCCGCCTCTGATTAAACAATAGTACAAACATAACTGAGACCTATGCCATAAAATGTCGTAACATAAAAAAAACATCTATTGATCTTCTCATATCCAATAGATGTTTCCCTGTAATATTAACTCAATCTATACTTACACTTTCACCTTCATCAACTCTGCCATAGAGACTGCAAAAGGCAATGCTGAACCTCTTCCCTTCTCATAACCATTAAGCGCTCGTATATCCCACTGAAAGGTATTCACATGATCCTCTAAAGGCTTTAGCTTATATACCAAGTAATAATCATGATTAGGCTTACTATATCCATTTGCTATCATCGTAGCCTTAGAGAACACCCTCGGCCCTGTTTCTACAATATGATAAAGGCGATGCGCAAGTGTTTCTCCTTCCGAATGTAACAGTAAGTATTTAGCTCCTGCCACTTTGGGATCAATCTTCAAAGCCCCCCGCTGAGTTCCAGTTCTCGCATTATACAATAACCTATTTTCAATCCAATCCAATTGACCTTTCCTACAATAACCGACCAACACATGAGTGTTATTAGGAAGATGGTCTCTATAGCTATCCGTGGTCTCCACCAAAGCCTCTTCCACTCGATCCTCACCATTAGGCTTTTGACGATATACATCATAGGAGTGATAAGCCATCCTTTCTCTCTGAGAAGCACGATCCAAAAAATGATTTATAACTTCATCAATAAACTCTCTCAAGTCTTTGGTCCCATCACTCCCTTTCGAAGGACATAAAGGGAATGCCCCTAACCCAGGTAGCACTTCATGAAAACCAGTTAAATGAGTAGACACATCACCAGGATAAAGTACATAAGCCCCACCAGTACGACGAATTGCATCCTTATAAGCATGCATCTTAAGAATATCTTCCTTCTTATGGGAACGTTTTACCTCACCATCATCACTGTCCTCCAATAAAGCCCGAAAGTTGGCAAGCTTATATTTGGCATCAAAATGAATATGAACAATCAACTCCTCTTTTTCTGCCTCAGATTCATTCACTCCATATGGCCATAATGAGAGCGTATAATCAGGACGTAAACCACGACTCCAACTACCTGCCTCATGATAGTTGTTATTCTTACCAAAAGAACGATTATAGTTAAAACGAACCAGTAGTTGTCGACTTCCCGAATCATACACACCACTTAATGCAGTGTGCTTTCCTTGCTTGAGCTGCAAACTTAAATCATCCGAAGAAGAGACTATTAAACTATCCAGATCATCGTGGTCGATATCAAAAAAGTCACCAAACAGCTCCAATAACTTAAAGAAAACCCAATATTCATACAAAGTGGCAACATCACGTTTCCCTGCGGAATATACATCATCTCCACCTTTCCATACTAATTTCGAAGCCAAATCGAACATCAACCATGCTCGTAGTATCTCTCGATACCCCTCCTTTCGCTGTAATACAGGGCTATTGAGTTTCAATGTCTGAGGATTCGACACCTCTTTAAATAACCCATATTGCAAATAGCCATTCAACTTCTCCTCTAATGCTTTCGCCTCTTTCTCTAACGTCTTATGATTCTTTGCGGCTCTCTGTATCTCCATCATAAAGAATTGAAAAGAGCACAATGCATGCTTAACAAAACGATTCTCAGGCGTATCTACACTATCCTCCTTACGAGACGAAGAAACCTCTCTAGCCACACTCTCCACCCCATAACTTCGTAAAGGGTGATTTAAAGGAAGGTTCTCTCTACAATTTGCAGAGACCATCTGTTTTACATTATGACTACGAAATCGACGAATCTTTCTTATATCCTTCTTTTCCTCTCTCTCTTTCCATTGTGTAACAGGTGCTGTTAATATACGTTGTATCGACTCTTCAAACTCAGAAGAACCTACCACTGAACGCACAAAACAGAATCTCTGATAAAGCGTTTCACTATCTTTATCAAAATCGACATCAAAGAGTTGTGACACAGGAGAATCTGCCTGTAAAACCAAATCAACACATCGATCCGTAATATACTCCAACATATGACGATAATCTTCACGATAGCTTGACTTAATCGAACGAACCTCCAGTTGAATTGTGCCCAAACACTCTGACTCTCGACACACCTTTAATGTCAATGTTCCAACATATATATTTGGCTCAATAGACCCTTCATTTTTCTTACGCTTATGAGGAACTACCACCTCACCAACCAAACTTAAGCTACTATCAGACAATTCATAATCATAACGACAGCCCTCAACCATCTGATAACGAGCCTCACCAAACTGCTGAGCATCCTCACAATCAAATAGCGTATTATCGCTTCTCTCGTCCAAAAAGAGCTCTAACCCTTCCTGGATATCATCTAACTTAATTGGCTTCATAAATACACTCTTTAAGCCTCAGCATAACTCACAAAACCGTTATCCATAATACCGTCATACATCCTTAAAATCTTTTCAAGCGAAATAGGGTATTTGGCATTCTTCAAATCAAAATCTACTTTACCCAATACCTCACTTCGTACCTTAGCCACATCATAATCGTCAAAACAAAGAGTAGCCAACGTCTCTAACACAGGTTGTAATTTTCTGCGTGAACCATGTAATTTAGGAAGAAGTTTTTGCATAATCGCAATATCAATTCTTGCATCTAGACTTGTCATCCCAGAAGCATCAATCAACTTAAGCTTTTCTATCAAACAGATCATCTCATTGGCCGTACGATACCCAAATTCAGCACCACATCGACCTAACTCCTTAAAGAAGTCCATAAATACTTTTTTAAAGCATATCCTTTTCCCGTTTAGATTCACATCTTTAGCAATCATCAATGCCCCTTGCTCTAGAACCGAAAGATCTACCTCGCTACGTGTAGCAAAATATCGAATGAGAAAGACAATCCTAAAAGATATAAGATTTTTTCAAAATAGTTATTACTATAGTTCTTCAGAAAGAATATACACAAAAGATCTATTAACATCATTTTAAGGCTTCATATTCTGGTAATATCTTAGTAACTTAGCGGGCTTTAAAAAATAATTTTGAATGTCCAATTATAGATATATTGACTTATTTTCAGGTGCTGGGGGGATCTCCATCGGTTTCGGAAACCATGATTTTCATTTGGAACTAGCAAATGATATCTTTTCGGATGCATTAAACACGTTGAAATATAATCTAAAACATGCACATCCTGAGACAGATCCTTCTCGTGTTATATTAGGTGATATTAAAGAATTGTATAACTACTTAAATGTTAATGAAGTTGAAATTACAAACGAAAGTCATCTAACATTACAAACCAATAAGGATGCTAGAGTAAATAAACAGACTGCGTCAATTAAAGAAAATAAACAGATAGAAGAAATAGTTTCTTCTATAAGAGATATAGATGTACTTGTGGGTGGACCCCCATGTCAAGGTTTTTCTCTTATCGGTAGAGCAAAAAAGGCTACCAAAGAAGAGAGAATGAAGGGATTTATCGATGATCCAAGAAATCAATTATTTAAATATTTTCTGAAATTTGCGGATAAACTTGCGCCCAAGATAGTTCTTATAGAAAATGTTAAAGGCCTTGCATCCGCTTCTAAATATCGTGACCTCATAGAGGAAACATTGAGAAATACGGGAGTAGGGTACGATGTATCTTCAACTATAATTAATGCTAAATATTTTGGAATACCTCAAAATAGAGAAAGAATATTTTTTATAGGTCTTCGTCGCGATATTTCAAATAATCATGATATATCTGCCGTAGATATTTTTAATAATATCATTGAAAATAATAAATCTGAGGATATATTGACTCTCAACGATGCGATTAAAGATCTTCCTGAAGTTATCGCAAACCCTCTAAAATCTAATTACGAAGTGAAAAATGAAATCCCGATAGGAAAAATTGATTCTTTCGGTCAAAATATATCTTCTGAAGAATACAGTCTCCTTATAGACGACAATAATAAATCAAAATACACCAATATAATAAATACTTACAAGGGTAAAGACATTAAAACGAAATACCTTTTCAATCATAAAGCAAGGTATAACAACGAAAGAGACTTATTTATATATAAGAACCTTGCTCATGGAAAATACCTAGATCATCCTGATAATGAGATGGCTTTGTCTAAGGTTCCTTATGGAATCTATTATGATGAGCAAGGAAAAAGATGTATCCGAAATTTTACAGATAAATATTTTAAATTAGATCCAAATAAGCCATCTAAAACTATCATTGCGCATCTTGAAGTTGATGGAAACTCTTATGTACACCCAGGTGATAAACCTCGTAGCATAACACCTAGAGAAGCTGCGCGTATTCAATCTTTTCCAGATTGGTACTTCTTTACTGGTACCACGCGTAAACAACTTAAACAAATAGGTAATGCCGTCCCTCCTCTTTTAGCTTCTTATTTTGCCCAAGAATTTAAGAGAATTCTTTTAACTATTGACGAAAACAATAATGATACAAAATAAGTTGACTTTTATAGATCTATTTTCAGGGTGTGGTGGACTATCTGAAGGTTTTCTTAGCAGCAATCTTTTTCACGGACTTGCTCATGTCGAATGGGAAAAGCCAATGGTTGATACGCTTCGAAATAGATTAAACACGCATTGGGATCACTCTACCGAAGAGGCTCAAAAAAGAGTGATTCACTTCGATATACAACGTGTCGATCAGTTAATAAATGGAAATTGGGATACCAAAGCACTTAACGAATTCGAAGGATCAAATCACTCTGACATTGTTGAAAATGGACTAAATGCTATTATCAAAGAGGAGCCTGTTGATATAATCATTGGAGGGCCACCTTGTCAAGCATACTCGCTGGCTGGAAGAGCAAAAAATCCCCAAGGAATGAAAGATGATTATAGAAACTTCCTCTTCGAAAGTTTTGTTAAGATAGTAGATCACTATAAGCCCAAGCTCTTTGTTTTCGAAAATGTACAAGGGATGCTAAGTGCTAAACCAGGTGATGTTAATGTAACACAAAGAATATTCGATGCTTTTAATAAAATTGGGTACAATATTACAAAACCAGAGAACCTCAGAGAATGTCTCTTAAATACTGATGATTTTGAGGTGCCACAGTCTCGTAAAAGAGTTATTATTATAGGTGTAAAAAACGATACTGAATACAATCTTAATACAATATATAAAACGATAAACAAAAAAAAGACCAAAGAGAAGAAAACTGTTCGCGATGCTATTGAGCACCTTCCTTCTTTTGCACCTCTTTCTTTTCCTATAAACGTTGATGGTAAAAAAGTAGCATATAAGGCAACTTCTAATATTGAAGTGCCAAATCATTTTCCTCGATTCAATAACTTAAGAGATATTGCAATCTTTAAAGATTGGGTAGAATTAGAGATGAACAAGAAAACACAACAAGAAAAACTTGAATTCTATAAACAAAGAACAAATAGGTATTCCAATATTGTTAAATATCGATCCTTATGTTGGGATAAACCCTCTCCAACAATTGTTGCACATCTCAATAAAGATGGATTGCTATTCATTCACCCAGATGCTCTTCAAAGTCGTTCTATTACTGTGCGCGAAGCTGCATTGTTACAATCATTCCCTATGGACTACAACTTTTGTGGCAGTCGTGGTGCTTGCTATAAGATGATAGGAAATGCTGTCCCCCCTCTTTTTGCAAAGAAAATAGCTATCGCAATTCATCAATATCTACATATGTAATTGTTAAAAGGTATCCTTAATTTAAATAAATAGGCAACATAATATATCATCTACAATCTATTATGTTGCCTATGTTTTATACATTCATTTTAAACTTTCTTGAAACAATATCTAGTGCATCTTTAACAATAGTTATCCTTTGAATATCGACCTCTTCTCCTTTTAATATATACTTCGATACAACTCTAATTGTACTTACTTGCTTGTAGCTTAATGCTCCACTCTTTTCTCCTAATGAAATAATTCTTTGCCAAGTAGAAGAGTTTATTTGTTTTAACCTAGCATGTAAACTTGCTGGATCTAATAAATTATCTTGTTTTACTTTACTCAGTGCTTCTACATCCTCTACAGTTGTTCCTTCTTTGATGAACTTATCTAAAATAACTTGGCCCTTATCAATTTCTCGTTGGGTGAGGTTCTTATTCGTTTTTAATTTCCCTCGTATCGATATAATAATATTTTGCTCTACATCCGTATATAATTCATGTCGCATCATAAAAAGACATAATCCATCCCAAAATTTTAAACCGATATTATTTATACGAGCAAGTTTCTCTAATTTAGCTTCAACCACAAGACTGTCTTTGTCTTTTGCGTAACGTTTCCTGTAGTCTCTTTCTGTGATCAGATAGCTCTTTACAACATCCATATCCATCGGATTTATAGCTTTTGTTTGTTTTAGTATATCCTCCCATGTCTTTTCTTTTTTTGCTGCTTCACTGACTAACGCAACATTTAAGCTCGTTAAATATTCATAAATTACAATCAATAACTTTCGCAACTCTACAATTAACTCTTGAGAAACTTCTTGTTTGTTCCAAATCTGCTCAAAATTTAATTTATTCTTTGTTATATGATGAAAAAATGAAATAGTATACGCTACTGTATGTGACTTTATATTTGTGTCTCCAATAGCATCTTTACCTTTTCTACCAAATTGTTGATCTATCGCTTTAAATAGTAAGGAGTTTGCTATTAAGTCTTCCCAATATGTTCTTCCAGGCAAATCCTTCTCTCCTTCTTTTATATGTTTTATGAAGTCAACATAATTCTTTTGTGCTCCTCGCGATACCATAAAAGGTTTAAGTGCCAATAAATTCTGATATTTTGACACATCCGATTTTATTATAATCTGATTCTTTGGATATTTAAGAGAAAAAGCATCTTTCCTACTTTTTGTTGGCTCTTTATTCAACGACTCTTTATATTGTCCTCTTACGCGTTCAAAAAACCATATCGTTTGCTTATTACGATTCTCTGGATTTATTGCATACGTTACTCGAGACAACTCTTCTAGCCTCTGTAGAAATGGATGATTTGATGTTAAATCTACTTCTGAAACCTTATTCTGACTATTCGCATATCTTGATATCTTAGGAACAATATCATTTTTCAATGTCACATCCTTTATCTCGGTAAGCTTCATCTGTACATACACTCTATTTAAATCAGCCTTATATTTCCTCTCTGTATGAAATAATGATGCAGTTGTTTGTCCTCCATTTACAATCTGAAAATCTTTTAAACTTGTTATATATTGTTGGTTATCCTTTGTTTCGATTACAACATTTTGTGCTGTGGCCGATAAACCATTGTTATAAGGAAGAAACATCCCTGGTTCTATCTGTATTGTTTCTCGCATTCCTTTATTTATCTTTCCTGCTTGCTGTAGAAATGCGCGAACATTACTCTCTAGTAGTTTTGTTCCATAATTACGATACAAAAGAGATAACAAAGACCCTTCAATAATAGCTAAATAACAATCATACTTTTCTTCATATGAAGGCATCTTTAAACAGGGTATAGAATACTTTCTATCTAATGTTGCTAGATCAATCTCTATCGGCTCTCTGTTACCTTGCGATTCATGAAGCCTTTGAAATCGTTCTATATCCCAAATGTTCACAGAAAAATATATACTATCTAAGTTCTTTACTTTATAATCTGCATCAAACTCTTGTTTTATTATCCCATTAGTCAGTACAAACAAATTAACTCTAATAATATCATTTCTATTCTTGAATAAGATTTTTGCTAGTCCATAAGCTTCAGAGGAAGGTTCCAATTCTTCTAAATAGCCTTTGATAGAGTCATTAACAAACTTACTCGACCATTTCAAGAGATTCGCCACATCACTTTTCTTCAACTCATACAATTCATTTGTATCCTTATACGAAGAGATGAAAATATCAATATTTTCATATTGGTCATCTAATGAATAGCCATTGATTTTGTAAACAACCTGCTCTTTGGTGTTTTCTTTTAAATAAAAGCAAACTCTACAACTTTCGGTCTCCTCGGCATCATTTAATATATTTAGAACATGTGAAGTGAATTTATTTTCTTTGGTATCTCCTTCTTCGTCTGAATATACCAAAGACTCAACCTCATGAAACATCTCTTGCTGATACTTCTCTAAATCTATATTGTACGGTTTTAGTTTGCTCATTACATATAAAAATTAAAATCAACACCAAAGTCTTCACAATGCAAATCTTCGGATACTAAACTGACCTTATATTTAACTCCCTTCACGAGTGGGTTTAACATCTCTCTTGTTATGCGTGGGAATTTATTATTGATAGTATACACCTGTAATTTATCTACTTCAAAACTTTTAGTATCATAAATTGATGCATCAAAAACTCCAATCTCATTAAGCTTCTGATAAAATAAATCTTTCGTCTCCCAATTAGCTCCTAAAAATTTATCAATCTCTTCAATAGCCCGACTTAACGTGTTATCTCCTTCACTATTCTCATGAACATAAACTACACATAATTTTAAATACTCAAATTTAGTATAGTCTAATTGATCCTCATTACTAATCGTTATAACCTTCTCATTTAGCTTACTGCTTTTTACTTCTATTCTCCGATCCTTATATTTAAAATCATGAAGTTCTCCCAATGGTCCTCTCCATGATTTTAAAACTTTACAATGATCTGTCTCTTTTTCTAATAACCTTCGAAGAATATAGATTTCGCTATATAAACCTTGCTCTTCCTCTCTACTTAATTTTTTCTGATATACTTTAGAAAAAAACTTCCCCCAATACTCCAATCTTTGTTTGAAGCATTCTAATAGCAAGTCGGGCTCTTTAAACTTACTTAAACTTACAATCAAATCTTCAATGAAGATCGTATAAATATCCATTGAATCTTTCTCATTCAATGAGATAACCAACATTTGTGGACTATTATCCTCTAATGGTATAATACTTACTCCATTTAACCTTTTCTCTGTAAACTTAAAACCTTCTGATTCTAGAGTGTTTTTTAAAATAAAGACTCGACTATTTGTATTTACAGTCGAACCTATTTCACACGCATAACCTCCAAAAATTGCATAAAGTTGAGTCTGAAACAAAGATTCAGTCTTATTTGTATTTTGGGTCTCAATTCTATCCCAAATAGCTTCTAGTTTAGTCATCACATTCATCTATATCATCATCTTCTTGGCCTTCATATGCATCAGACAATGGCCTTACTTGATATTCGACCTTCTCCTCATTAGGTATGTTCGGTAATAATATATCCCATCCAACAACAATTTCATTCTTTAATTCTTCTTTATCCTTATCAGGATGTTTCATTCGCATTGGGAAAATAGTTAACAAAGAGCTCTCTTCTATTTCTCTAACTTTCTTTATCTCGGCAGTAGTCTCTTTCCCTTTTAAATTAAGATCTACAACACGATCTTCTGTTCCAGAAATATTGTTCGATTTTAATCTATATGTCAATAGTCTTTCATGACTCATCTCTTCGGCATAACTTCTTTGCGGTAAACCGACACTATAGAGTTCGCCTCCAACACTAAGACACTCAGGATCAGATACAGAACTAAAGCGAAGAACAATAGTCCATTTAGTAAGCTTATTTCCCTTGTTTTGTGTGGAAATATAAGTACTTATACTATTCATTGAGATAGCTGGAATATCACTCTGATATTCTGTGATAAAATCGACAACAATAGAAGGACAAACATCTCTAAAAATCATTCTATTGATTTTACCTTTTACATATTCAATTTTCGGTTTGCCTAAGACATTTATAAGGTTTTGAAATACTATTAAATTAGTATCTGTATATTTCTTAGGCAACTCATAAGTCTGAATATGTGCTCCTGAAAATCCAACATGTTCTTTCTCTGAGAATCCTAATTTTCCAGCCGATGTGATATTCAACATGCCCTGATGCGTTCGTACTTTTAACTTATAATCTTTAGGTTGCTTGTTCATAGATCCCATTGTATCTATATCTCTTCGCATTTCTTCTGTCGCTAGTGCAATATGCATATACCAATTACATAACTCTTCGGTTGTATATACTCTACATAAATCCGCATATCCTGGTCTATATCCAAACCAACGCCCCATCTGTAATAATGTATCATAAAGTGGTGAAGTCCTTAAAAAATAACTCACACTCAATCCCTCTAATGTTATTCCTCTAGAAAGTCTATTTCCTCCTACTGCGATTACAGATAACCCTTGATCTTTATAATCTTCATAATTTAAAGATGTCGTATTTGTATACTCTAAACCTCTTCTTTTAGGTTGTCCATGTATTGCTCTAACTTCTATTTTTGATACTGCTTCGTGTAGATGCTTTTTTACTTCATCCCAAGAATGTCTAACTATTTTGTGATCCTTATAATTTAAAACACTACTTACATTATCTGTTGTTGGCAGATAATCTTGTTCATATAGCTGCTTTAGTTCTTCTATTAAAGGCCCATCATTTGAACTTATCTGATTCTTATAATCATACAAAACTTCATCAACCAGCAATGCAATCCTATCAATCCAATTAATCAGTAACGCAACATGTATAAGCATCGAGTTATCTTTTTTCGCATCGCCTCTTAAAATACGGACACTACAACTTAAAATAAACGACTTAATCGCCTCTTTTAAACTATCAGGAACTCCATCAGGTAAATTATTCTTGGTCTCTCTAGTATATTTTTTTGGGAAATAAGGCTCTTGATCTGTTATCGACCTTATTAAATCCATCCCTTCTACATTTTCACCCGTAATACTATCAGAAAAACCGAAGTATTCCGACGCTCCAATATAATTTGTTGGTGGTGGTATATTAACAATAAAATCTCTCGGAAATAGATCCTCACCCACTTTTAAATTATATCCTTTTATTTGAGTACTATAATCCTTGTCATACTCCGAACCAATAAAAAGATTTGCATAGGGCGTTGCTGTATATCCTATAAAACTATTCTGATTAAATAAATTTAAAAGGGTTCTTATTAATCCATTTATTGTCTTAATCTCCTGATCCTTGCCTGTATTTACAGAAGCATTATCTGCTTCATCATCGATTAATAACATAGGAGCATCAAATATTTTTAAATCTCCTTCCGAATTCTCTCTTGCAAAACCGGCAAACCAAGAAATCAAATTCTCTAAAATACTCTTATTCTTCTTTATCACTAGAATTGTTGGATGGGCTCCTCCAATAGGTACATTAAGCTTTTCCGCAAATGATTTTTTAAAATCACCATTATGTTCCGAAGAGGTATAAGAGTAGATCTTAGTCTTTGCTGATGTGTTACCAACTCCAATATTTTTACTCTTTTTATTCTTTAGCAATGAAGAACTATCATTTCCAACATATCCCTCATCAATACGTCTTTGCGTCTGTGCTCGTAAAGAATTGTGTATACCTGCTATTACTATAATTACTCTATAACCTACATCTGTAGCTTTATTTATTAATGTAGTATAATTAACCGTTTTTCCCGATTGAACATTACCAACAACCATTCCTCTTCGATCCCAAGCTCCTAGTGTTGATGGATCAATACATTTATCTAAAATCTTATCTGTAACTCCATCTATGGAGTTTATTTTTAGATAAGGTGAGGTTTTTTTTAGATGTAGAAAAAATCGTTTTGTTAGTTCAAATTCATAACTACTCTTTTTCCCCATCAACCATGGCTTTACTTCATCGTTGACAAGAAACGAGCTCTCTCTTTCTTTTACAGAAAAATCTTCTTCTAGTTTCTGTAATAACAAATCCTTATCAACATATCCAGTAGAAATACTTACTGCTCTTTCAATAACTTCAATTATCTTGTCTTTCGATATATTCTTTTCATTGTCTAGTAGAACATGGGCAATAGTCAATATATCTGTTGGTATACTATTCATTATTTCAAAGTTTCTATAATTTGTGGTATTTCGTTGAATGGCTCCATATTTAGGATACTCTGCTTTGCTATCTCATCTGAGATCCCTGAAGTAATATATAAATGATATATTTTCTTAGCCTGTTCAATCTCCTCTTGAAGTGGTTCTCTTTTCTTATCTTTTAATTCAGAACTTAATGGGTCCTCACAAAATTGATGTATTATAGAATCAACAGGTAAAGTCCTCGAAACTAAATTTAAAAGTGTTATTACATCTTTTCTGCTGATAGTATTTGACTCAAGCAAACTATGAATAACAGGATGCTCTTCATTTATCTTATAATCAATAGTGTCATCTCTTCTTTTTGTCGATTTCCAAACACTCTTAAAATCAACAAACTTTGCTCCCTCTTTTCGTATCTGTTCTCCTCGATATTTATATATCTGCGAAGCTTGACTCCTTACAAGCCTACCTATCCTTTTTAAATCCTGCTTTATCGAAACGGGAGGCATAGCAGTTGCCTTTTTTATATCGATCTTCCACTCATTATCCAAATGATTAGGGATATCTATTAAAATACGCCCATTCTTACAATGCTCACTCTTTGGAAATAAACCCAACCAATCTCCACTTAATAGCAAGCGTTGATTCCTATAAATATAAAAACCTTGCATCTTATACCACGACTCTACATCATTATCTCTTCTCTCTTCTGCTGTCAATTTTGAGATATGTGGTAACACAAACCCCTTCACCTTTATTTCATTAGATAGCTCTTCGGATAAGATTGTTTGTGTCTCTATAAAACTTCTTAAAAATGGATCTCTCGATTTAATCTCTCTGTCGTTAATATACAACTGAATTCCTTTATTATCAATATAACGATGAAAAACTAAACCTAAATGATCCTCAACGAGTTTCATCTCATGCTGAAAAGCTTTGCGTTGTTCTTCATTTAAAACATCACATGGCCCAATCAACCGGTCTAATGATTCCCATAAAACTACAGTTCCTTGATCATGACCATCAAGAAGTTTTGAAAAAGAAATATCAGAACAATAATCTAACAAGCTCCACTCACTAGTACTATTCACATAATCTAAATCCCAACACCTTTTTATTGTTTGGTAATTTAGTTTCTTCGATATTACTGTTAAAACTTTACACTGCGAAAATGAAGATGTTTTCAACCCTAGTCCAAAACGTCCTAAATCATCCTGCTCTCTTTCTAATTTAGGATCTTTACTTCCAGGCGTCATTGCACAAATCAAATCATTAAGGTCCATGCCTTTCCCATCATCCTTTATCCAAATATAGCTCCGATCTCCTTTCCATTCATGTTTAATCTCAATTCTCTTTGCTTGTGCTGAAATACTGTTATCTACAATATCAGCAACAGCAGTCTGAAGATTATAACCAAATGCTCTAAATGTGTTTATCATAGCATTGGCCTTTGGTGGGGTTACCTCTGCTTTATATTGATCTAAATTAGTCATCATTAAAAATTAATCAATTAGTCTACCACAATATCTTATACCTCAACAAAAATTCTTTCTGATATTTTTTCAGTTAGTTCATTTTAACTAAAATATATCCTTTATATTTAATCTCCGATTTTTTGGTCTTAAAAATAACTATGTTTCGCCTACAACACCCTTATTAATAATTATTCTAACAATAATACTTTTTTTTAATCTTAAGCACCACTTCTTATCTAATATACAATATCGAACCCCTAGCTATTCTAAACACAGATCGCTATCATAAAACCATTCTTCGATTTTCTTCCACAATTACAATTGGTACATAGCCCTATTTTTCACGTATCACTTATTGCAAAAATATTCATTCTATATTTACTTATTACACATGAGTAATTCAGGAATCAACCCGACGAGAGTGTAACAACATTCTTACTTTTACAAAACAATAAAAGTAAGACTATAATACATAATTGATTGTGATATATTACCGTAGGGTTAATTAAGCACTTTCATATTTTGTGTTATCTACACTCAAACATTTCCGTGTATAATAAATTTATTATGAATACAATATGGTAAATTTTGATTAAACATAACGACGTATATTAAACAAGTTGACATACTTCCTTCAAAATATTCTTCTGAATACTAGACAGGTTAAACTTTAAATTTCAAGATTGGCACCAATTTTAACAACTACAAATTCTATAATACATTAACATTTAATTCTTATTTCTTTACTCAAGCCATTTTATATAAAAAAGTACTTATTATCAAAACAATTCATTTAAATATTACATATTAAAAAAAGATAAAGACTGAAATCTATTCAAGGTTAAACTGCATAGAGTGCGGGGCTAACCAAATATTACTCGTCGAAAAAAGGTGGTAGGGATCAACAATTATTTGCTACAATTCTTCAGGCTACAACAAACACAACACTCTTTATTTCAAATAAATAGCCATTTTATCTTTGTACTACCCTCAGGTTTTTATATATTTAGAGAGATCCGAGACTGCATTTAACTCAAGGTGTCTTCTCAAAATAGAGAGTATATATTGATTATCACAATGGAAAAACAGCGATACATATCCACAAATTACACTTCACGACATCACACATTTAGGGATGTAGTTTCACATGACTTTCTAGGTACCTACTCCCACCTTCCTAGCACCCTTCTCCTACCTTTGTCCATGGTTCGTCCATGGTTTATCCATGGTTTGTCCATCGATTTCGGGGGTATCGGTGCCTGAACCATGGACGAATCATGGCTAAACCATGGACAAAGGTGGGAGGAGATACCTATCATCTAGCTAGTAGGTAATGAGGAGGTGTAAAGAAAAAAGGGGTGAAATACATTTGACAGTGCTCTCCGTATGCCTCCACAGAGACACAAATTTATCCGAATAAACTCTAAATCAAAGATATACAATAATTTCCACATTATAATGCTTCTGTCATGATGAATGATGAGGTATTTATTATTCCGTGCCCCTATCTTACGATCTCGATATCCCCTACCCCTGACCAACAAGCCAGTTTCCCCTGAGATAGCTCGAAATTCACTCAATGTTCATTCGAAGTTCATTCATCGATTTTGCATTTTGGGTGAGGGAATTTCGAATGTATTTAGATGGATATGTAAAAGAAGTCAGGGGGTAGTGATATGTATGTCAGGGGAAAGCGGCTTTTAAGAGTTTTTCTCTTGGAGATCATGCGATCTTATCACTGGGGCAGGATAATTATCAGAATAGCTCTCTATTCATAGGTCTCAATATTTTTTATGATACGATGTGCTGGTTGGAGTGTCTCCAACCGACCATTCCTTCTACCATATGGTAGATCTTTTTGAAGTCAGACTGTTGCATCCATTGTACGATCATCGTACTTCTAACATTGGTGGTGCAATAGACTAGATAAGGAACTTCACGATCTAGTTGACCTAGCTCCACTCCGGTATCTGGGTTGAAGGCATCAAATAATTGAGCTCCTTCAAGGTGCCCCTGCCTATATGACTCTATACTACGCCCATCTATGACTTGTAGTTCAGGTATGGATGCCATCAAATCAGCAGCCTCTGCTACTGTGACAGGCTCTATTATCCTGTCGTTGTGATCTAAATATATCTCTTTGCTCATCGTCTCTTTCTCTTTTAGTGGTTCTGGATATCACCAAGTGGAATAACCTTCTTGTGATCCATCTATTTTACTTGGCTTTCAAACAAAAACAGATCAATAATGTTCTGTGCTCACAGAAAAACATGAAGCCCAAAGAGAAATTGCCACGGATCTTTCTGTGGTTGAAGTGTAAAGAATTATAGCCACGGATTGGACGGATTTGACAGATTACCACGGATCTTTTTATGATGTAACAACCTATTCAATACTTCAACAGCCCCGAATGGGGTGACCGAATATAGCCCAATGGTGGAAATCATAACTTGACCACAAGGTCTAGGTGTCGATTGGAGCCTTGGGTAAAGAAGTACCCCCACAACCAAGAGCTGAAGGCCTGTCCGAAAAAATAGCAGCGGATATAAATGAACCACGTAGAGGCGCGATGATCGCGTCTACTCGATACTTCAACAGCCCCGAATGGATGTGGTGGAAAGAATTATGCCACGGATTGGACGGATTGCCACGGATCTTTTTGTGGTTGAAGCGGAAGGTGGAGAGCACCACGAAGACGCTAAGACACGAAGGGGTGAAACGGCAGGTGGAGAGTATCGCGAAGACGCTAAGGGATGAAGTGCGAAGGAGATGAACAACGAAGGGTTGGGGATAGTGTTTCTTGGGGGATTAGTATAGGTGATGTCAATACTACTTTGAGGTGCGTCTCATCTATTTTTGCAAAATATTTGTAATAGTATGAGATTTACTTCAAAGTAGTTTTGATATGTTTCTGGGGAATAGGGTTGATGAAAGAGGGACTCTCTACATATCTAACGTCGGGTGTAGATAATACCTCCTAAGATGGCTGTTATTGGAGCCACGAGTACCAGACCAAAGCTTCCAATCATGGTGTGTAAGATCTCTCCTGCCACATAGTTCAGATTAAGAATGTTTATGGTAGGGGTTCCTTGTGCAATAAACACCATCAATAAGGCACTAAAACCACCAGAGTATGCAAGCAGTAAGGTGGTGGTCATTGTGCCGATAACCCCTCGCCCGATATTAAAGCCTGCACCAATAAGTTCTTTTGTGGTGATAGATGGTTTGATGGTTATAATCTCATGTTGGGATACTGCAATATCCATGGATATATCCATCATGGCTCCCGAAGAGGAGATAAAGATACTAGCCAAGAATATCTGGGTTAAGTCCAAATGGTTAAAACCAGAGTATAACAGGGTCTCCGAGAATGGTTTTATCGCCCCATGGACGTTAAACAAACCACCAAAGAAGAAAGAGAGGATGGCTGTAACTGCAACGCCTACAATAGCACCAGATAATGCTACAAAACCCTTCTTATTAATTCCAGCAACCAAGAGGATGATCACCGAGGTGATCAGCGCAACCAAGAACAGAGATAGAAAGACTGGGGAGTAGCCTAATAAGAAGCCAGGAAGCATTAGTTTCCATATAACAACTCCGGTGAATGCAAAAGAGAGGATGGCTTTGACTCCTATAAAGCCAGCAAAGGATATAAGAAACACAAAGAATAGTATCATCAACCAAAACTCTACATTCAATCGATAATGATCAATAACATTGGCATTAATTATCTTTGAACACTCTTCATCAAGGTTCAATACGACCAAGGCCTTCTGCCCTACTTCAAACAGTTTATCGAACTCCATTCGCCCAATCAATTGATTGTTTGCTCGGATGGTATCACCTTTAAAGCGGCCTTCTGTAACTACTATTTGCAGCAGTTGATTCCCGGTCTTTATGATCCCGTTTTCAATAATACTATCATCTTTCACAGATACCACTTTTGCTTTAACTCTCCGCTCTGAAGGAGGAGTCTCTCGATCGAAAGGAGATGGTAGAAGATAGATAATAGTTGTGAGTATTGCTATGACCAATGGGAAGAGGTAGGTCTTTGTTTTCTGGGTAGATAATATCTTCATAATTTACAAGCATGGTCCTGTTATAAAGAATAACAGGACCAGTATTTATTTGTTATTACAGTTTCATTAGCATTTCAATATTCTTAGGAAGATCAGTGTTATCAAAATAACCATTAAACAGTGTTGATCCAGGCCCCATAGCTCGAACTGGTATTGGTGTCGCGGTATGAGAGAAAGTGGTCCATCCGATACCTGCTTTTTGTGCTAAGATATGGCTTGCAGTGATAGTAATTGGATCTATAGCACCATAAAGTTGATAATATTGGTCTTTATTGGCAATCTGTTCTCCTTTGTCAAAACTTTCGTTATAAGCTTGTTTCAGTTGTGCTAGTTCATATTCAGAAAGCTTGGTTGACTTCTCTTCTCCATCAAAGCCATAATTCTTTCTTACGGCCTGTAATACGGCATCAAAAGAAGCATCTTGTTTCTTTAATTTCTTCAATTCAGCATTGAAAACCCCATTAGAGTTCTTTTGATTCTCAAGCAATTTAAAGTTGGATTTGTAGTGAGACCCTGAGAAACCAAGTGTTAACCCACCTGTTTCATGATCTCCACAGACTACAATAAGAGTCTCTTTTGGATGTTCGTGATAAAAAGCGATAGCTTTTTGAATGGCTTGGTCAAATTGAATCACTTCGTTTATAGCTGTCACAGCATCGTTGGCGTGACAAGCCCAATCAATTTTACCCCCTTCGACCATTAGGAAAAAGCCTTTCTTATTCTCTAACACCTCAATAGCCTTTTGTGTGTAATCCCCCAAAGAGAGATCACCCTCTTTCTGATCGATACCATTAGGTAGTGATTGTCCTCCTGCAAGAGTTTCGTTGATGGCAATAATTTTATCATCTCCTGATTTAATTGCATGGAAAGCCTCATTGGTGTTCACGATAGTATACCCCTGTTTCTCAGCTAATTTCAGAGAGTTCTCTTTTTTACCTTTTATTTTCTTATTTCCAGCCATACCAATGTTAGCTGCCTTATTCTTCTTGTTTGACTTGCCATCTCCCTCTGGGTGCATGATACCACCTCCACCGAAGAAGTTAAATTGACTTTTTCCCATATCTACACTAATGTCATAGTAACGACCTCGCGAAGGCTGATGCGCATAGAATGATGCAGGGGTAGCATGGTTTAAAGAGACTGAACTTACAATCCCCACACGATAGCCTTTATCTCTTGCTTTTTCTGCAATAGTTTTAAAGGGCTTCTGTTTTGATGCGTCCATACCGATAGTACCGATAGATGTTTTATTACCTGTCGACAATGCTGTTCCTGCAGCTGCCGAACCCGTAATAAATTGGTTTTGTGCATATGTTGTATACAATCCTTGTATCGGAAATGTATTCATCGCTAATTTCTGAATTCCTTCGGAATCATTTACAGCTGCCATATATGCTTCTGTTGCATTCGATTGTGAAAGGCCAAAACCATCACCAATAAAGTAGAAAACATATTTAGGTTTCTTACCTCTAAAACTATCACGTTTTTTATCTCCGTCATTTGGTTGTGTTGCAAAAAGCATCTGAATCGATAAAAGACAAATGCATAATAAAGAAAATCTTCTTTTCATAATTTAGTTTGTTTAATAATCAGTCTCATGGTATTTAAAATGATGAAGTTATTGACAACCACCATGTAGACATACAACCACCTGGTTACAAGTAGACATAAATCTAGTCACAATAACTTTTTTATCTATAAATTGAACAAGAGAGAGTCGAGACAATATCAGGGGCTGGATATATATTTATATTCCTCAGTGAAGATCCGAAGTAACATTACACTACAAGGACATGCTTCTTAATTTGCGACGAGTCGTATATACATAAGATAGCATAGGAATGATGACTAAATCATCTCCATCCATTTTGTCTTGACATGTAATTATTTAGTTAAGATAGAATCTCACTTGTATATCATTGACTGTGATAGTACCATATACAGATGACATCACCCATTTCAATTAATAAAGGATTGTGTATATTAGAAAGAGTAATCATGCTCGTAATATAACACCCATTAAATCATGAAATGATAAAAAGACTACTCCACCTAACGGCATATACGAGTAGTTGTAATTTAGGAAGAACTGTATTTTTGAGTCTTAAATAACAAAAAAAAGCACTTCGCATGGAATTTATCCGAGGTGCAAGGTATTAAATTGATCAGAGAATACCATATCCTTTCGCAAAAAAAGAGGAGGTTTTATGTTACAGATCCTTTATTTGGAGAGAAATAGCGATAGCAAAACAAGAGGGGTGGGAACCTATAACCATAAATCGGCTATCTTTAGTGATAATGTGGCATGATGTACGATGAGTTAAATACATCGTAACGCCACCAAAATATTATCTGGAACAATGGACAATCCTACTAGTGCAACAACTTTTATGTTTTAGTAATTAATGAAGCGTTACCATATAAGATTCATTGACATTATTAAAAGAGATCTTCAAGACCGATATTAACAGGTCGAGTTATTCAATATAATCCATCTATTTTTTGCTGCAACGATGCACTACAGTGCATGTTGTAATGACATAAGTTCAAAGAGATAATTTATCTGTTCATCCCAATAAATTGGGTTTTTGATGGCAATAAATACTGACATAAATTAAAAGGTTATTGCACTAAGACTCTGCATTCTTAGGAGATTCAAATCACAATGAATGATCTCTTTGGGACAAAAAATGACGTAAGAATGTTTAATTCTCTTTCGGAAGTCAGTTCTTGAAACAAGGTGTAGCTTTAGGATAATAAGTAAGCAATCATGGAATAAAACGATGATAAATCGAGTAAAGAATGGGAAAGATTAAAATAAATAAAGTAATATTTAATATTATTTTGAATAGATATAAAATGAATAGACACAGCAAAATGGGAGTAATTAGAGATATAGTAGACCACAATAGAACAGAAAAGAGATAAAAATGGTTTGATTACGTGATGAAATATCGTTACTTTTATGGAAATGAAATCTTTTTATGAATAAAGATGCATAAAAGCTTGAGATCACCACACTGAGGGCCATCGATTTATTAATATCGAGGCTTATCCCTATAAAACTTTCGAGGTGTGGTTTTCTTATGGGCATCTTAATTCACAGAAAGAGATGTTATAATTATGAGTAGAAGAGAAGTAGAAGATCTATTGAACACTATCATATAGCATTTTAGCTATATTGATATGGCAATAGGCGAGGTTCTCATTTCGCATCTTGCCCTACAGGTAGGTTTATAGGATCATATCCCCCTCTTTGCCCCCATAATTAACATTAATTGTTTTTAACATATACAACTAAAACGGTAAATTGTAAACAAACATGCGTAGATTAAAACTATTTATGATGCTTCTAGTCTTGACTGGAACATCGGCATTTGCTCAAAACGATTGGGAAAATCCTAATGTGTTTGAAAAGAACAGGGAGAAAGCAAGAGCGACATTCTTCACTTTCGACAGTAGGGCAAAAGCACTAAAGAATGAGATTTCAGAAGGAAGCTATATCAAATGTCTGAATGGTCAATGGAAATTCAACTATGTAGAAAAGGCATCAGCACGTCCAATGGACTTCTACAAGATGGGTAGTGACCAATCGGAATGGAGTGAAATTACAGTACCAGGAAACTGGGAGATGTATGGTTATGGGTATGCAAACTACACCAATGTAACCTACCCCTTTAAGAAAGACCAACCTCGTATTGCGGACAATTATAGTCCTGTTGGATCATATGTAACCTATTTTGAAGTACCAGAAAATTGGAGTGGTCGTGAGGTTTATATCCAATTGGGAGCTGTTAAATCAGGTTATTATATCTGGTTGAACGGAAAGAAAGTTGGTTATAGTCAAGACTCTAAATTACCTTCGGAGTTTGACATCTCTAAATACTTGGTGAAAGGAAAGAATAAGCTTGCAGTGCAAGTATTCCAGTTCACAGATGGTAGTTATCTAGAAGATCAAGATTTTTGGAGAATCTCTGGTATCCAGCGTGATGTATTCCTTTTTGCTCGCACAAAAACTCATATCCGTGATTTCTTTGCCAAAACAGTTCTTGACAAGAATTATGAAAATGGAGTATTCTCTTTGGAAGTAGATGTTACCAATAAGAATAGATCTACAGCTCGTAAGAGCAGTGTGGCATACCAACTAATGGATGCAGACAAGAAAGTAGTGTTGGAAGGCACATCGAGTATTAAAGCCATTGGCAGAGGTAAATCAGAAAAAGTAGTTTTTGACGGTACACTACCTCAAGTAAAGAAGTGGTCAGCGGAGAATCCAAATCTTTACACACTTCTTTTAACATTGAAAGATAAGGATCAGAAAACGTTGGAAGTGACTTCTACAATGGTCGGTTTTAGATCTACAGAGGTTAAAAATGGTCAGTTGTTGGTAAACGGACAGCCTGTACTTTTAAAAGGAGTTAACCGTCATGAGCATGATGGCAAATTTGGTCACGTAGTGAACGAAGCTTCGATGATCGAAGATATCAAGCTAATGAAGACGTTTAATATCAATGCGGTAAGAACATGCCACTATCCAGATGATCCAAAATGGTATGCTCTATGTGACAAGTATGGAATCTATCTTTATGATGAAGCTAATATTGAATCACATGGATATGGTTATGCGCCTAAAAATACTTTGGCTAATAAGCCAGAATGGCAAGAGGCACATATCGCACGTGTGTTAAACATGATCCAAAGAGATAAGAACCACCCTTCAGTAATTGTTTGGAGTATGGGTAACGAGGCAGGGACAGGAGTTAATTTCCTTGCAGCATATAAAGCAGCACATAAGCTAGACACCACTCGTCCAGTACATTATGAACGTGCCGAGAGAGAGACAACAATCAAAGAGCGTCATACAGATATCGTAGGCCACATGTACTATCGTATTGAGTATGTGAAGCAGTGGTTGAAAAAAGGTGATGACCGTCCTTTCATTTGGGCTGAGTATAGCCATGCGATGGGTAACAGTAACGGTAACTTCAAAGAGTATTGGGATCTAGTAGATTCTCATCGTCAATTGCAAGGTGGATTTATCTGGGATTGGATGGATCAAGGGCTAGAGATGCAACGAAATGGACAGACTGTTTGGGGTTATGGTGGTCACTTTGAGCCTAAAGGCAAATATAATGATGGTAATTTCTGTTTCAATGGTTTAATCAACCCTGATCACACTGTACATCCAGGTATCTATGAAGTAAAGAAGGTATATCAAAATATTGACTTTAATGGATCGGATATCGCCAAAGGAGTGGTAAAGATTAAAAACCGTCGTTTCTTTGAAAACCTTTCAGATGTGATGTTCGAATGGGAATTGATTCGAAATGGTGAAGTAGTAAAAGGTGGCACTTTCGGGTCAGATGCTTTGAAACCTCAACAAGAGAAGAGCTATAGTATCGATTACGGTACAGTGAAAGATGATGCAGAGTATTTCGTGAATATCTATGCCTTGAATATGAAGCCAAGACCTTTCGTTAAGATTGGACATGTATTGGCAGAAGAGCAAATTGCAATAAAAGGATATGATTGGAACAATATCCATAAGCTGAATGTAGCTGACAAGATTATTCTTAAGGACGAAACAAAACAAGTGGCTATCTCAGGAGAGAACTTCCACATGTCTTTCGCAAAAGATAATGGTGCACTAAGCAGCTATGTATTAAATGGAGAAGCAATTGTTAATAGCCCATTGGTAGTGAACTTCTGGAGAGCTCCAACAGATAACGATTTTGGTAATAAGTTACCAAAGCGTGGTAAGGCATGGAAAGATGCTGGAATGAATGCTAGATTGGAATCTATCAAGAGTTCTCAGTCGGAAGATGGAATGATTCATATTCATACTGTTTTCTCATTGAAAGAGGTCGAAGGTACTGTTAATGTAGATTACACTGTCAATAGTGCAGGGGTTATCGATGTAGCATATGAGTTTGAGGCTAAAGGCAAGAAGTTGTCAGAGATTCCACGTATCGGAATGAAGATGCGATTAAAAAGATCTTTCGACAATTTGGAATACTATGGTAGAGGGCCAGAAGAGAACTATATCGATCGTAATACTTCCGCTTTTATTGGTCTTTATGGATCAAAAGTGGCTGATCAATATTATGCCTATGGTCGTCCACAGGAGACAGGACATAAAACAGATGTTCGTTGGTTATCCCTTTCAGATTTCAATGGTATTGGTCTGACTGTTACAGCACTCGACACTCCAATTGAATTCAACGCCCTTCACCAATCTACTGAGACATTAGATTCTGGAGAGAATAAAAAAGCTCTAAGAACACCAGCGGATGTTGTAGTAGGTGATTTTGTTGAACTTCATATTGACCATAAGATGATGGGGCTTGGAGGAGATACTAGCTGGGGAGCGAAACCTCATGAGCCATATATGTATTATGCAGATAAGACGTACCGTTTTAAATTCAGACTATCGCCTAAAACATTATAATAATTGATTTCTATATGCCCCAGAGGCATAAGAATATCCCCAAGGTCTTTATGCATATTTTGCATAAAGACCTTTTTTGTTGCCAATAAAGAAAGAGGCTGCAAAGGGTTGAAATGCACGGGATGGCACACAGATGAAACAGGTTAGACCGATGAAACAGATCTTTCTGTGGTTGAAGCGGAAGGTGGAGAGCACCACGAAGACGCTAAGGCGCGAAGGGCTGAAGCGGAAGGTGGAGAGCACCGCGAAGACGCTAAGACACGAAGGGCTGAAGTGTAAAGAATTATAGCCACGGATTGGACGGATTAGACAAATTACCACGGATCTTTGTTTGAAGTGGAAGGTGGAGAGCACCACGAAGACGCTAAGTCACGAAGGGTTGGAGCGCACGGGAATTATAGCCACGGATTGGACGGATTAGACGGATTACCACGGATCTTTTTGTGGTTGAAGTGGAAGGTGGAGAGCACCACGAAGACGCTAAGGCGCGAAGAGTTGGGGGGCAAGGGAATTATAGCCACGGATTGGACGGATTACCACGGATCTTTTTGTGATTGAAGCGTAAGATGAAGAGCACCGCGAAGACGCAAAGGCACGAAGGGTTGAAACACACGGGATGGCACACAGATGAAACAGGTTAGACCGATGAAACAGATCTTTCTGTGGTTGACGCGTAAGTTGGTGAGCACCTCTAAGACGCAAAGGCACGAAGGGTTGTGGTACAATGGAAATGAACCACGTAGAGGCGCGATGCTCGCGTCTAATAAACAGTATAGCCACGAGTTGAACGGATCTTTTTATGATGTAACAACCTATTCAATACTTCAACAGCCCCGAATGGGGTGACCTAAACTAGCCCAATGGTGGAAACCGTACCTTGACCGCAAGGTCAAGGTATCGGTTGGAGCCTTGGGTAAAAAAGCCACCCCACAACCAAAGGCTGAAGGCCTGTCCCATATCCACAATATGGTTACGGATTTAAATGAACCGCTAAGGCGCTAAGTGTAGGAGTGCAAGGATGGAATATGGATAACCCCTGATTTAAATAATGCACCCTAATAATAAAAAGTCAATCCATTCCATTAAAATTTCCATTGATAAGGGCACCTAGGTTTTGGCGGTGAACTTGAGATTTGAGATACTCACACATGATTGCAAACTGTTTTTCTTCACCATCAACGAACTTATAGTTATGCTCCATATTAAGACTATAGGTCTCTCCATTTTTGAATTTCATATTGATATAATAGTTAGGATCACAATCCTCTTGTTCATCTTCTGCTTGATGCTTTTGTGGAGCAGCATTCCACTTAATCATCTCCATATTCTTATATATAAACTCTCGCGTAAGTCCTTCCTTCTGAATCGAAAAAGAGTCCTCTCCTATTTTAAATATAAATAGATGGATCTTGGCTCTTCTTTTCTCTTGCATCACTTCTGTGATTTTGGACTTGAGGATAAATGCCACAATTATAGATATGCCCCAAAGGACCATGGCCATATCATTTACATCATAGTATGCGTCTCTAGCAATTTGAAATGCAATACATATATAGATAAAGATGAAGATATTGGTTATTTTCTCTACACGAGATAATTTGATGTTGATTGTTTTTACTTTGAATTGGGTCATTATTATTATGCTGGATAAGTGAATTATTAGAAATTATTGAGTTCTTGCCATGCACAATTGCAGCAAGATTTTTTTAAACTCTTTCATGATGCAATCTTTTTAAATTGCTCTTTGATGAATCATAAGACGACAATGGGTTTCTATAGACGGATAATCCATTCGAGAGATGAACACGTAACTTAATAATAAATCTTTTCTGCACTTAATCGAAAGCAATGGTGTATCTTTTGCCATTCGACTTGGTCCAGTGTCCAGTAAGCGTTCCATCATCTTGTATTTTGAAAAGGAACTTTGCTCCATCTTCAGATACTTCTATCGTATCAGGAGAGAGTTGCTTCACCTCTATATTGATAAAACCACCATTATGATTGTACCAATAGCTTCCCCAAGCGGAATCTACATCGAAATAGAGGTTCATTGTGAAAGCATATTTACCATCGATTCGGCCATGTATCTCCATTCTATTGGGATGCTTTGAATAGTGAGTTGTAGCAATAGGTTTCTTATCGACTAAGAGTGCTTCTCCCAGAGCAGTAAGATCCTCTTTGTTGAAATGATCTACCCTTACGGTGGTCTCCCAATCGATATCAACAATCTGTGCTACATGGGCAAAACAACGATCTTTACGCACAACGATGTCGCCTGATTGCACTCCAAAGAAAGATATTCTATTAGAGGTGTTACACTCCATTAAATCAAGTAGGACTTTACCTCGAGATTCGTAGTCTCCTTTTTGTAGTAACCCTCGATCAAAAGCTGTTTGATAGAATTCACGAATCGCTCGATTATATTGACGAGCAGCCAGAATATGAAGTTCCAATAGTCCATTGGGGGTAAACAGCTCATCGAGTTCGATTTGATGTCCTGTAGCCGCATTAAAATTCAAGTAGCTATAATGAGTATCGGGATAGGCAGCATTGGTTTCCTTAGTGAAAGCGATGGATAAAATTTCTGGGGTGTTGATCAGGATAACATAGTCTAGTCCCACGGTTCCTTGTGTCCCATCGAGAGGCATCATCTCTTCAAAAAATTTCTCTTCACCTTTCACTTTGTAAAGACACCCAACGGTGTTCATTTGGATAGTCTGATTTATTCTTTCTACCACTTTAGGATGTTGTGTATTTTTCACCCATGGGATCGAAAAATATTCATTATCGATGTTGTCAATAGTAAAATAATGATTATTGACACTATTTTGTGCCCACCCTTGAATGGAGAAGAGCATCCATGACAGAAAAACATATAGTATTCGTTTCATTTTGTGTTGATTATAAGTTATAATTATTTTGTTTGATGATGATAAATTTATCCGTCGGCTATTTCTAATTTGTGACGGATAGTTTAATCAAATGCTATAGGATAAATTTGTCCATTGCTTTTGATCCAATCTCCAGTGATCTTTCCATCAGTATGAATTTCAAAAAGGAACTTCCCTCCCTCTTCTATTACTTCAATACGATTAGGATGGATCTTCTTTCCTTCAAATTCAATGAGCCCCCCATTTTTATCGTACCAATATTTTCCTAGCACCTTATGACTAGTGAGGTCTAGAATCATACTAAAAGCATATTTATGGTTGATCTTTCCATGAATGGTCATCACTTTGGCATCTTTCGTATAACTAGGATCAAGAAGTGGTTTTCTCTCAATAAGTAGTTGTCGTCCTGCAGAAGTTAGATAGTTGGTATCTAACTTATCTATCGCAACATTATAGCCCCAATTAATATCGTTAAAGAAAGATCTCGTATCAGGCATACAAGAAGTCTTGGCTAGAAATAGATTATTGGGAGTAATAGAATATTTAGATATACGATGCTGTGTATTGCAGTAAATCATTGAGAATAACATATCCTCCAATATTGATTTGTCAGACTCTTCCAATTCGGAGTTTTTCATCTGTGAGAGCATATCGTAATAAAATTGCTCTATAGAGATACTAAATTCTTGCGTTGCTTCGAAATCCAACACACTGAAACCTTGAGGGGTAAAAAGTTCTCTAACATCTATGATCTCCCCTGTAGCAGCATTGAAGTTAAGATAAGCAATACGTTGACTATCTCTAGTTTGAAGGTGCTTATGAATTTGTAATGAAAGCAGTGCTGGAGTATTTAGTAATACAGTATAACGTACCCCCACAATACGATCACCTGCCCTATTTAGTAGGGGATTAAAGTAGCTAGAAGGGTTCTCTTTATATAGATTCTCTATGATCGACATTTGAATGGTCTGATTGATTCTCTGAACGACCATAGGTCTATTGGGATTCGACACCAATGGGATCGAATAGTCCCCATAGCTTATGGCAAATATTTTAAACCCCTCCGTTTCATTTGCGCTATACCCCAAGGAGTGTATCCCTAAGGTGAGCAGTAAGAGGTAGTAGTGTATTTTTTTCATTGTGATTTTGATTATAGCTTCTTTTATTAAGACAGTGAGGTGATCCCTTTTATTGGAAGGTTATTGGAAAAGTATCTCCATTTGTTTTGATCCAATGACCAGATATCGTTCCATTGGGTTGATAGGCAAATAGAAATTTAGCTTCCTCATTCGCACGGTCTAAAAACAACCATAAGATGGGTATACCTATATTTTTTTTATTGGAATGTTATAGGAAATTGTTTTCCTTGGTTATTGGTCCAGTGGCCTGAAAGCGTACCATCCAAATTAATTTCGATAAGAAACTTGCCTCCCTCTTCGATAATCTCTAACTCATTCTGACTAAATTTCTTTGCTCTCACCTCGATAAGTACTCCATTCTTATCGTACCAATAACGTCCATCGATATAGTCTGAACTAATATCGAGCAACATTGTAAAGGCATATTTGTGGTCAATCTTGCCATGGATACTTATCTCTTTAGATGATATTGGATAAGTAGTAGTTAGGACCGGCACTTTTTCCTTTAGAAGTTTCTGTCCCGTGGTCGAAAAGTATGATATATAGAGGTCTTTAAATAACATTTCTATAGTCCAGTTGATATCATAGCATTGAATGACATGGGGTAAGCATCTTCCTTTATTCATGATGATTCGGTCCTCTTTGATACCAAACTTAATGATCTCGTGTGTAGCATTACATTCCGTCAGTTGAAACAAGACCTCTCCCTGCTCTTCTATCTCTTCTTTTTTGAGCCCTTCACTTGTAACCATATTGAGTAACTCGCTCTTAATAGATGCATTCAACGTCCGACTTACCTCATCATTTAGATGCCTGACTCCTTCACTAGTGAATAACTGGGACAGGTCTAGGATGTTGCCTGTGGCAGCATTAAAATTTAAATATGCAATATGATAGTCTGGATAGGCTCCCATTGTGTCGTAACAAAACTCTATAGAAAGTACTGATGGCGTATTGGACAATATGCTATAATCGAGATTAGAAACCCCATGCATGTTTTCATCCATTAGGTTGTTAAAGAGCATGCCCTCTCCCACTACGTTGTAGAGACGCTCTACGGTAGCCATCTGGATAGTTTGATTGATTCGTTGTGCTACTTTAGGGTGGATATCGCTTTGAACTAGAGGTATCGCATAATCTTTGTTGGCTATTCTTTTTATAGTAAAATATGGAGAGGTGTTATTGCTCCATGCACATGGCGTATAGGCGCAAGAAATGAGAAGGGTAAGTGTAAGGATTCGAATTAATTTATTCATATAGGATTTCATTAATTTATGTTTACAAAGATAATTATCCCAAGGAAATTCATATTCAAACAAAGTGTTTGACGTAAGATATTTTACTCTTTTTATCTCCCGACTTAACAAGACATGACATATCTTGTTAAGTCGGGAGATATTCTCAAAAGGTTAGAGGCACTTCAATGGAGTACCTCTAACTTTATTTACAATGATCTCTTATGACAATAATTGCTCTATTTCCTCTTTGCTCTCAAAAGGAGAAGCTTCGGCGATTACTCTTTTCATCAATGCAACAATTTGGCTATCGCCTGTTGCAACAAACTCTTTTATTTCAGGACTAAAATATTTGTATCGTTCCTCTAGATTATGGGCGATACAAGATGCAGCATCCCACTGTATCTTTTGATTCTGATTATTAAATAAGACGAGTAATTTGGGCGTCAACTCCACTTTATCACGCATGTGGGTTAACAAGAAAGAGAGCTCGCTAGCTGTAATCTCTTTGAAGTCTACCGTGAAGTCCAATGATTCATATAGATCCATTAGCTGTTTGCCATATTCACAGTCTTCGCTCCAATCATTCTGGGCCGCCTTGTGGTGGTAATGGGTTAAGAATTTTACTACAAAGGATGTTTCAAAACCAAGCTCTTCGAGTAGACTACAGAAGTCATCGATCACCTCTTCATCAGATTGTCTTTCCCATGTACGGTAATAGTCATCTAATCGATTCATATAGCCCATACGTCCAAACATGTACAATGCACGATGGCGCAGCACTTCCGACTCGTCCCATATCACATCATCGATAGTTGAAGGGATATAATCATGAACACGAGGTAGTATATTCTCTTCTATTATATCAAACGATTCATCTTCATATAGGTAATCCTTTATCATCTGTTTAAAAGAGGCAAGTTCTTTGGCCACAGCCTCTTTTTTTTCATCTGAACGTGCCCAATCAGGTGTTTCATAATTAATGATACGACGGGTAAATTCAATCAGTGCTTGTTCGAATTTATCACCCTTCAACTGCAGGTACTCCTCACTAGGATTTACTTGATTTACATTCTCGAGGAATAGCTCTATTGTATCTGCATCAAGGTAGTCGAGGGCTAATTTGACCGCTTTTTTACGTGACTTTTCGAAAGAGAGGGCAAAACTAGAGGTCTCTTCAAAACTATCGGCATAGGCATAGTCGTTAACATGTGACATATAAGTTGCATAAGCAGTGCTTCTATCCTCTTCATCTTGGGACAATGCATGCTTATTTTCGTATATTTCCCATGCAGTAATATATGATTTCGGTACTTTGACCTTCTCTAGCTTATCGATAAACTCCACAATATCAAGAGAGGTGTAGTCGCGATGGAAATAACGAGAGGATACAAATGACTTAAATATTTCATGAATGGCTTTCACCGGAGCCAAAGAGATAAAGAGATGTAATAGACGGATGTAAACACTACTCATTGCACCAGGAAATGCATCATAGCTATATAGACATGTAGCGAGTAATAGACCAAAGTTATCCCTTTTGAACACAGAGATATGTAGTTGCTTTTGACCCTCTTTTTTTCCGGCTGCAACACTCTTATAGAGCTCAAAGATAACACTATCACTAACTGGTTTGGATTGGTTCTTAGCTTCTCTCCTCAACGTTTCGAAGATCTCTTTCTCTTCAGGATTTAGGCTCTCAGGACCACCTTTCATCAGTTTGATCATTATCTCACGTGGAGGTGGTGGAGGCATCTTTGGACCTTCGCAATGGCTATGGATCATCTCGATAAGACGATCTTTCTCACTACGCTCAATATCATACGATTTAAAGCCTTCCTCTAACATTGCTTTATCGAAGACTTTCCAAAAATTATCTTTGAAATAAGAGATTAATGGACGCAACTCTTCTGGTGCGCTTAATCCCCCCTCTTTCATACAGATATAAGCTATCGATATTAATTCGGTAGCAGTAGGCTGAGTTACATCGTTCTCATAATCAAATGCACTACGAAGGATTTCATTATCAATATCAGTACGGTTTGTATGTCTTAAATCATGAAGGATTCGCAACCAAGGCTCTTCGGAATGCTTGTATAAGCGATAGATACGCTCCAAATTCTCTGTTGGAAGGGCATCAGCGTGGATTGGATTGATATAGGCAACAAGGTTTTGAAGATAACTCTTGTAATCCGTTATTCGAATATACCGTTTATCGAAATCGGCATGCGATAACATCTTATATTCATTACAGACACTATGGATAACGTACTCATTATATGCACGACAACCATTAAGGTGGAAGATGACATCCAAGAGACGTAGACATTGGGATATTCCTGAAGGGTCTTCGCCGTTGACCAAATATTGCATTCCTTCGATATGAGCATCTTCATTATAGTATGTTTCAAAGAAGAGGTGGATCATCTCATCAAATTCACTTCCGTAATACTCCACGCGAGAGTATAGAGACAGGTTCTTTCTCTTACAGAATTGAAGGAGAGAGGATGGCTCAATCGTTTGAAGCACTTCAGGATTGGCTCCCGTTTCGACATAGCGTAACATATCTTCGCCATTATCAAATCCTTTGAGTAGAAATTCCCTATTTTGATTATCTATATCGTTCTCATAGTCATGCATGATCTCCTCTTCATCATTGTGACGATCGCGAAAGAAAAGATCCTTCTTACTGAACTGCGACATCACTTGATCCACCTCTTTGCTAAATCCCCAGAATAGGCTCTCGAAAGTGGTTTCTCCACAAGGTGTGTTACCTTTTTCATCTCCTGGATAGAAACCAAATAGGTTCTCAATATACCAATCGCCTAATCTTGTAGTACCTCCCAACTCATTCATGTGAGGAGGTGTTGATTTGATATGTTGAATAAACTCTTTCATCAGCAACTTGAAATCCTTTGGATTGGCTTTACAGTGTTCCCAGAGTAATGAAGTCTCCATTTCCGCTTCGTAATCCTCTTGAAAAGCGAGCAAATGAACTTGGTTATCGTTATAACAGTTAGCGATCGCTTTCAACACATATGGATTACTATAGCCAAGCTCTCCCACAAAATATTGCAGTTGTTGAAATGAGTTTTCAGCATGTTCGTCATCCCAATAGGGAATGATATATTGAGCAATGAGATAGATATATTGATTATCGTTTAGTGCCAATGTAAATAGGATATGCAGTCCAAAAGTGTGGTATTCATCAATCCACAAATCCGAGGTATTATTCAACTCTACAGATAGTGCCACTATCTCTTTGGCAATGGTTACGACGAGTGCTTTTAACTCAGGGTACTTTACTGCGGCTTCAAACAATATCGTCTCAGAAAAACGAATATAATCAAACCTAGGAGTCTCATGGTTAAAGCTATACTCCCCCATGTTCATTACCAACTGCATTCGTGGTCGATTCTCTATATCTTCATAATGGAAAGGGACTCCATGGTCATTAACAAATAGAGAAGGATATTTATCACACTCCCCTAGTTTAAACGCTCTATCTTTGGTCAGTTGATAGAAATAATTTAACGCTTTTTTAATCGATGACGGATCAGAAAGGTTAACGGTCTGTTTTATAAATTCTTTCAGCATTAATTATGAAATTTTTATCGGTGTACTTTATGTCTCAAGATGACACAAAGCCCCATAAGGGACTTTATTAATAGATGTAAATTTAATAAAGTTAGAATATAAAAAAAGTCATAACCAAGACGAATCCCCTATCAAATGGGGTTGTCGAGATATAATTTAGACTGTGATACATCTTTAACACGACAATTATGTTCTATATAGACCATAATAGTTTCAAAACAGAACTATTGCAACAAGAATTATTTATCATTCATAAGAATATTCTATAAGAAATAAAATTAATCTAATTTAAGACAGGGTCTCCGTCGTCCATTCATTGTTCCTCTCGTTATTACTGTAGAGTACTCCAACCAATAACTCCTGTTCCAAAGGTGTAATATTATTATCAAAGGTATTTCAAAGAGATCGGATTCTTTGAAATACCCTTTCGCAGTAACAGACTATATCTCAATCAATGCATCTGGATCATCAATAGCACGATCTAGAGCTTCCAACTCTTTCTCAAATGGATTAGACATTGCAATCTGTGTACTACTCTTTAATCCTTCGGCAACCAATGCAATATTATTATCTTCGAGGCCTCTATCGATAACATCAAAGCTCTTATCTAAGACCATATTCTGCTGATCATACTTTTTCTCTATCTGCACCATATTCTCATGATGACTTGAAAGTATTGAGGTCATTTTCTGTTGATGATCATGATTGTTTTTTTGAGACTTAAGATAATCACCTACGTAACCATCAGCTGAACCTACAACTTGATGGGTTGTCTCTTTTACAATTTTCGCACTATGCACGATATCGACCACTCTATCCATATTCTGATGCACCGCAACGATCCCACGCTCCGCTTTGTCCACATTCTCCCTATTAAACCACTGTTTTGCGCTATCTAATATCCCCATTATTGATCTATTTTATTCTTTATAATTCTTAATACCTTGGTAAAATCCTTCATTGACATTTTTAGTCCTTGATGACTTTCTAAAGATTCTATAGAAGGTCTATGTGCTTTCTCAAAAGAGAGATACTCTTGATATTCTTGCTCCTCTCGTAAGATATAACGAGACATGCTACGAGGAAATTTCTGTTTTAGAGTTTTCAAACATTGCACATATTTATCACGCGATGGAGGATCAATATTTCTTGTTTTCTTCCGCCATACGTATCGAAAACGCATTGAACCAGGGAGAAGCCCCACCCAATGAGATAGCGTAACAGGTGTATTGAATATCTCTCTTTCTAGTTCCATTCGTTCTAAGCAAACATCAAGTGTTCTACGTCCTGATTTATAGCTTACGTACTCCTCTGACTCAAGCAGTCTTTGAAATTGTGGCATCAGTCCATGAACGACACAATAATCTAAAGTAGATCTCTCTTTGGCATAAAGTTTACGATATTTATTTAATTGCTGCATCTGAATCGAAAGCTTCTCAGCATGGTGGTTCATCTCTAATATCTGTTGGTCCATCTGTTGATCGACCTCTCGTATCTCACTAATTGCATCCATATTTTGTCCGATTGCCTCTGTAGCAGAACTCACAGCATTCACTAATAAATCAGCAGCTATTTCCACTCCCACCTGGTTCAACTCTTTTCGTGCCTCTTTATCCTCACTGTTCTCATAAAGGCGAGTTGTTAGTTCCATGGTGCGATGCAAATTACCAGAATCATATGCATTTTCTAGACTCTGGCCCATGGCACCTCCCACCGTATTTGTTAAAGAGACAGTAGCAATTTGATCGATTTCACCATAATCCACTTTCTCAAAATCGAGTGGATGCTTATATTGCGAAAGGTCTGTGATCTCTGATAACAGGGCAATATTAGGATCTTTGACCCTTAATGGCCCATAATATTCTTTCAGAATCATCTTAGCAATATGAGAAAGGGAAAGAGCTACTTGATTTCGTATTGCTGTCGTTTCAATATCAAACATCTCTACAGATTCATAAAGATCTCGATAACTTGGAACCATATTTTCCTTAAAAAACCCCACTTTTATTTGCAGGTCGTTCTTCGCTGATGAAGCCCTAAAGTAAGTTCGATCCAAATTACAACTAGACATCTCATTACTCACGGCTTTATAACTGTTCAATAATGTGTTAGATAGAGTTGGCACCGAAGACCCAATATCTTGTTGTTGCGAAATAATCACAGAGTAATTTTGTCTGTATCCACAAGAACAACTGCAAAGGTCGTTTTCATCTTTTTGAAGCGCTTCATGACATCTAGGGCATATAAAATTCTTCATTTACTTCGTAATTAGGTTAGACTGAAAAAAAGCGAACAATAAAACATACTAAATAGACTAGTATTACTAAAATAGGATATAGTGAAGTAAAGAGTGATTCACTCCAATCTTCTACATCACAAGTTTGATTGAAATCGCATGTCACTGATTTCTCTAAACTCCGCTTCGATAGGAGACTTATCATGATAAAACCGATATAAATTCCGAGTAGAGTTAACAATCCTTGCCATGTATAGACAAAGCCATACATCATTCCTGTAGAGGTTTGCAAAAAAGACTCCATTCGTTGTCTTTCCGCTTCATTCTCTTTGTAAATGAGCAGTTGATCTAAGGTTTCCACTTTTTGAACAAAGCCCAATGGAGGAGGGAGTGTATGGTCTTTATATGCTTCTAGGGTCTCTCTCGAAACACCTAATTGCTGATACTCTTTTACTTCTGAATAATCATCAGTTAAATCATCTAATAATTCTAATGCCTCTTCTTCCTTTTCGCTCCATTCATAAGTTTTATTGCATGCAACACACAGATGAAAAAGTAAAAAGGTCAACATTGAATAGATAAGCTGTCTTTTCATAGTAGTTCATTTTGTTTAGAAACTGGTTGTAGTTGTTGTTCCCAATAATTTGTTCTACAAGATTAATACCCAACTATGCCATAATATGTCGTACTTGGATATGGAAATTCAAAAAAATCTATTACTTGTGGGATTATTCCCAAAGGACGATACTATTAACAGGCGTTTTAAGGTCTTATTTTATCAATTCCACAACGTAATACATCTCACACAAGAAAACACTTCACACGTCACGAAATAGCACACAAATGACATCTTGTTAGTTGACAATAGCCACGATGAAGTCTATTTTCAAAAGGGAGCATAGCAGTTTGACTATTTACACCTTAGTAGAGGTGATATTGAAACATTTATCTAAATATAATTAGCTCAAATATTTAGATACTAGGCATCAAGTTTACTCTCAAAATGTTACGAAGATAGAGACATCTCTTGTTTTGTTAATACCCAATCAATTCTTATTCAGCAAGGAGCTAAAGTATCCATAGACTCATTGCTTACTTCAATCTTCAGCAATGGTTGAGATATGTATAAAGACGAAATATAATCTCTATGTACACACAATATGATTAAGCTATGAATTCACAGATTACTTTGATTAAGTATGATCTATTTTTGAGTGGCGTCTAACCCAACACCTGCAACAAGATGTTATTTAAGAGAGATAACACTATTGTTTATCCTTAAAGAAAGCAATATATTTAAAGTGATAAACTGTTAACTAAACCATGGAGTCTCAAATAGATAGACTTCTCCAAAGCACAACTATATGAACTCATTGAAATGGCCTTTATTGCTAATTCTTCTTTTTTACTACATGTCATCACAAGCAAACCATATTGATAAGTGGGCGATATCTTACGAAGAGAGCTGTCCTGAAGCACTCATTGGCAATGGCAAAGAAGTTTATATCACTGGTCCTTTATCTTTTCATAGAACAGGTAACTCCGACATCAAAGGTATCATACAAATAGATCAAGCGATAGGTTGGAGTAATAATAAATATAAAAAGGAAGCTCACTTCTACCCGTCAGCTGTAGTTTACAAACTTTCACGTCCCCATTCAAACATCGATATACTATATGCATCTACTCCTGATGACCCGTTTGTTATTTATATTCGTTACGCTTCTTCAGACAACCCAGTAACACTAACTGGGACCAAAGAATTTATACCCCAAACCGATACGGTAGGGAACAACCTCATTAAAAAATATTCTTCATCAGAAAGGACTCTATCTTTATCATGGGATCAGCTATTGGAAGAAGCCATTAAACCATACACCCAGGATAAAATTGTCCTTGACTCTCCAAACCAAAGATTAAACAGAGCGATGGCGTTCAACCAATATTTATTAGATCTGGCATACAATGGAGAGTTAATTGTATGCGATATGTTTCGATGGAGAGACATTTGGTCGAGAGATCTAGGTTCAGGGTTTGGCATAGGAGCATTAAGGTCTAATGACATAAAAGCCACCTATGATTGTATCCAATACGATATCAAAAGATATGAGAAAAGCCCGCCTAATTATCTTAAGACAACAGAGGATGCCTCACAAGGAGGGAGTGCAGAAGGACTTTCTTTTCTTACACAACTTATTTGGCAATACTACCTGGTTACAGGAGAATTAGATTGGTTAGAAGATAGTTATCAAATTTTGAAGCCGTGGGTAGATCAATGGGTTAATCGTGATTATGATCAAAATGGACTAATCGTTGATGTTACAGATTGGATGGATCATTCAAGACACTATCTTCTTCCTTATGGTAGTCAAACACTCTATTCTAATGCTTTAATGGTAAAGTTACTTGAAGATTTTTCCCAAATCTCAGGAGCCATAGGTCACACTACGGATGCTCAACACTACTTGATTTACAGACAACGATTTGTAGATGGTATAAATGATAATCTATGGAGTGATCCATTGGGTGCTTATGTCAATCTTGCAATCAATGACCAAAAAGATCTTCGTATTGCATCTGCAGCGAATTCTCTGGCATTAATTGCAAAAATACCATCTTCGTCACAAGCAAAAACTATAATCAAAAGTCTTAAACGACACAATTGGAGAAAATCAGGATCTTTAACCATGTCTCCTAAAATGACACATATTGAGTCAGATCAAAACGAACATATATGGCCTTGGTGGAATGCGATTGAGGCTAAAGCACACTCTCTAAATGGAGACAAACAAGCAGGAGTACGACTTCTAGAAAACTGTGCGCAAACACTTTCATTTGAGAAATATCCAGGACTAATGGAGGAGTTAATGTATAAAGATGGGGTTTCAGAGGGAGGCAATGCATTTGCTACTGCTGCGGGATCATTTATTGATGCAGTATATTCGGGACTATTCGGTATTGAAATCATTCAAACAAAGCAATCTCGAATTCGTATTCTTCCAAATATTCCAACTGAATGGAAAAATACTAGCTTAAAAGTACCAACCACTGATGGCTCTTATACCATTTCACATTATCAAGGACAAACTACTGTTACAGTAAATGACTCACAGATAAAAGAGGTAGAGGTTGAAGCAAACACTAAAGTAGTAGGAGCAAAAAAAGTTGTTTATGCGACTCCAGCAACTCCGGTTCTCCCATCTAGTCAAACCTTCGAGACTCCACAAATCACAAAACGAAAAGCATTTGTATTAGAGGTAAAAGGACTTATTGCTCCTCCCCAAAATGTCAAAGAGAAAGTTATCACCTTAGAACAGTTGACCCAAATATCTTCACCACAGACATCTGCCTTGATCATCTATGGGAACAAACTACCTTTTACTTCTAAGCAAGGAGTCGAGACGACCGAATATTTGCAACAGTTCATATCTCAAGGTGGCGCTATCGTATTTTGGGGATGTAGAATGATGTCCAAAGATGTCGAACATCCACAACATTACAAATATAAGATGGGACACACTTCAGGAGTCATCTCATGGTACAAAAAAATAGGGTCTGAATGGAAGCCTTATGATTCACAGCTTGATGAAATTATCGATCAAGAGATCCATGGTGGTACTATTTATTGGGGAAGAGGAGCTTATTTTAATGCATGGGAGTTGCAAAAGGGAGTCTTCGGATTCAAAGCAGATGGTATGGGGATATGTATTGGCAAAAAGAATTATCCGACAATTAAAGTCAATGAGGTATTTACTGATTTCGCAGTAAGTAGACCATGGTATTTTATTTCAATGGCCAATACTCATATTACCCAAAACTTCATGGTAAACAATGATCGGTTACAACTCTCATGTTTCGCCCGTTTGGTCAACTGTAAAAATCATGGAGAGATTATTTTAATTGGGGAATCTATATCAGACACTTTTGGACAGAAGAAAATTGCCAAAATGCTTAAATACAAATTCTAATTACGATTACAATCGTAAGAGTAGACATATCCATGTAGTCTACTCTTTTTTAACAAAAAAAGAGACTGCTGAATTATATCATGCAGTCTCTAGCTGTGTTCTTAGCAATGGGGACATACACCTTAAAGTGATATGCTCATCCAATGATAAGGATTGAATCATGCCGTGTAGACATAAGCGGTTATCTTTATATTCCTATCCCAAAGATAAGATTTGATGTCTTTTTTTCAGGGTTCATTGCCACCTTAGCCCATACTAGAAGTTTAAAATTATCATTAATCTTAATATGATTCTGACAAGAAATACCAACATTGACAAATGCCGTTTTTGTAGCATAAGCACTTTCATCAAAAACATTAGCTCCTGCAAATATTGTCAAATTGTTTGTGCCTACCTTGAAATGGTAATCTAATTCAAAATAAGATGAGTATCTCTGATCCCCATCAGTATCTAAATCACATCCCCACAAGAAAGTACTCCATAACAAAGAAATTGGAGAGTTCCCTCGTCTATAGTAAAGATCCGCATTGATCAAGTGGTTGGTAGTTAGACGATCAAAATCAAAATAGTCATATTCATCAATAGATGCCTTACCTCGTGATGCGTAGAAATCCCATATAGACAACCTTAAATTGTTCGTAATGTTATAGAAACAATGAATATCAAATTCAGAATACTCACCTTTCTCTAGAGCATAACCGCCATAGAAACCTAGTTGAAAACGACTAAAATTAAATTGTAGATCTGTCTCAATATTGACACTATTACTTACCATAATCCCTCTCCAGTAGTGTCTAGAGGTAAGGGTAGGTTTTATTTTAACATCCACCTGAGCTTGGGAAACATTCGTATATCCCACCCCCATCCATAGAAGTAAAATAGCAATTAATGTGTGTTTTTTCATATTTGTAAATAATTAGCGACATAAATATACTATTTTTATCATATTATTTAAAAAAACTTTTTTATTTCAAGTCTCTAGTAACACTCAGTTAACAAATTCAATCATAAATAACTAATGAACAATATTATACAGTGAGCACTTGTTTACAAACAAATAAGAAAGATCAAACCTATTCATTGTTATAAAAAATATTATCAGATTAAAATAAACCAAGATGAAGACCTATATTGTACTATTACGAGGAATTAATATCGGAAATCACCATAAAGTAAAAATGGCTGAACTAAGAAGTCAACTAGAGAGTGTGGGCTTTTTAAATGTACAATCGTACATTCAATCAGGGAATGTCATATTTGAAAGTGCGATATTAAACAAAACACAGATTAAGCAAAAGCTCATCGCATTGCTTTCGACCCACTATGATTTTGACATACCAATCCAAGTTTACACAAAAAGAGACTTACAACACATCATCGATAACAACCCATATGACAGCTCTTCAGAAGAGAAAGTAAAACAGCTACATGTTACCCTACTATCATCCTCTCCAAGTCTGGAATTAATCGATGTTCTAGCTAAAATCGACACTGCCAATGACACCTTTGAAGTAATTAATAATGCCGTATATATCCATTGTGAAGGGCCCTATCACAAAACGAAATTAGGTAATAGCTTTATTGAAAAGAAACTCTCTTGCGAAGCAACGACTAGAACTTGGCGTACTATCATTAAGATCATGACAATAACCCCATAATTACTTCTAGTTTTTATTCAATAAAAAAGACCACTCTTTGGGAAGAATGGTCTTTTACTATTATAGGTTACTAGAGGTAGAACTATCTAGTAACCTCTTTTCTTTTCTGTGGAGTATGTTCCGTTGGCAAGTAACCAAAGAATTTCTTAAAGCTTGTGGAGAAATAAGATGGGGTGTTAAAACCAACCATATAACTCACCTCTGCCACTGTATATTTTTGTTCTTCAAGCAACTGTAAAGCTTTATTAAATCGTATTTTCTTTATATAATCAGAAGCAGTACTACCAAGGATTGCCTTCATCTTTAAATGAAGATTAGAGCGGCTCATTCCAATCTCACGAGCAAATCGATCCACCGTAAAAGTTGGATCACATAACGACTCTTCAACAATCTCTTTCGCTTTAGAAAGAAACTCCTCATCCATACGGTTGAAAGCAAGTGATTCGACTTCAATCTCTTCATCTTCTTTAAACACTTTCTTCATTCGATGTTGCATCTTAATAAAGTTCTCGACTTTAGCACGTAAAACCTTAATAGAGAAAGGCTTTTCTATAAAATCATCGGCCCCATTACGAAGTCCTGCTAATTGATCTTCAACGGTAGCTTTCGCAGTAATCATGATTACTGGAATATGACACGTACATATATTTTGTTTAATACGTTTACAAAGTGTTACACCATCAATTTCAGGCATCATAACATCCGTAATAATCACATCTGGCATCTGCTCTCCAATAATCTTCAGTGCATATTCACTTTGAGAAATAAATGTCACCTTATGGGATTCAGAAAGTTCATTCACCAAATAATTTCCAATTTCCACATTATCATCGACTACCATAATATGAGATCGACTATCTCCATCTTCCGACTCCACATTGGCAACTTCCAGTGTTTGATCTTCAGCATTGTCTTCAGCCCATAGCTCTTTATCGAATTGGGACAACAATTGATTCTTATTCCCATTACCTTTCTCAACATCGGAGTAAACACCATCTGATATAGGTAATTTCACTTCAAATCGAACACCCGAAGGGTGGACTTGATAAGCGTGAACGGAGCCTTTATGTATCTCAACCAATCGACTTACATAAGCCAAACCAATTCCTGTGCCTCCAGTCTCATTTTCGTTCACACGATAATAACGTTCGAAAATATGCTTTCTTTTATCTTCAGGGATTCCTACCCCATCATCTTCTACATGGAGAATCAACATTCCGTCTTTTTCTCTCAGGCAAAGGGTAATCGCTGTCCCACTCTTATGATATTTAAAAGCGTTAGACATTAAATTAAATAAAATCTTTTCAATAGTTCCAGCATCCATATAACCTATAATTACATCATCTGGTTCATCAAAGATATAGGATATATTCTGTTTCTTAGCTCTAGGGATAAATGCATTAAAAACATCTTGAACCGCACTTGTAATATTCTGTTTCACAACATTAAGTCCAACCTCTCTCATCTCTGCTTTACGAAATTCCATCACTTGGTTCACAAGTCTAAGAAGCCTCTTTGCATTCTTATGTACCATGACTACTTGGCGCTGAACGTCAAAATCAAAATCATTGCGATCAAGCAGTTTCTCTATTGGAGATAGAATCAAAGTCAAAGGTGTACGAAATTCATGTGATATATTCGTGAAAAATTCCAATTTATGCTTGTTAACCTCTTCTAGATTCTCTTTCTCAATTCGCTCACGATAAATCGTTTGACGCATTTTCACTTTATCTGATAGAAGTCGATACACCACCCATCCTGTTAGTATTGTAAAAATAAAGTATGCAATATAAGCCCAGATAGTAAAATACCATGGCTTCGCAATATTCACTTCAATTCTTGTAACAGGACCTTTACGATCAGCATAAAGATCAATCGCCTGCACTTCAAAAATATAGTCACCAAAAGGAATATTTGAAAAGATAGCCATCTTATTTCTATTCGCATCAATCCAATGATCATCTCCCCATCCCTTTAGTCGATAACGATATTTGATATGACCAGACTGAATATAATCGACGATACCATAACTAAAAGAAAAATTCTGTTGGTTTGCACTCAAATTGATTTTTTTTGTAAACTGCAATGATTTTTCTAGCACGGATACTTTCTCAGAAGGTTTCTGTATCACCTGATTCACAGCCAAGCTATTCAACAATACACGCCCCTCAAAAGGTTGTTCTGTAATAGACATAGGATTAAAGACAGTGATCCCATTAATTCCTCCAAAATATAGATTACGATCTCTACTTTTTAAACTTGACCCCGTATTAAACTGACGCCCTTGAAGTCCATCTCTTTCACTATATACATTGGGTTTAAATTCTATTGGATTATAAGAGACAAGACCTCCATTGTAAGATATCCATAACGAACCAAGAGAATCTTCCTCGATACTGCAGATCAATCGATCAGCAAGTACATCAAGCCCTTTAGGACGCATGAAACATCGATTAATTTCATCAAATGTTACAATACCACGACTTGTTCCAATCCAAATTACACCACGATGATCTTCTAATATATGATGTATACGCCCACTAGGTAGTTGATTCTCTTTCCCTGGACGTATCACAAAACTTTCAAATCGATGGGTTTCAGGATAATAAATAGCCAACCCGTCTATAGTACCAATCCAAATTCGCTCTTTGCGATCTTCATACATCGTTGTAATCTTAGGATTAGGCAATTCATTACCAACAGCATCTTTCTCAACTGAAATAAATTGCTGACTACGTGGTTTCCATTTAGATAGTCCTTTCCAAGTACCAACCCATATATGATTTTGATGATCCTTTAACAATGCATACACATGATTATCAGGTAAAGTACCCTTTACATTTGGCTCATGTATAAATCTCTTCACCATCTCTCCTGAACGACTAATCAAATTAACACCTTTTTCATGTGTTCCGGCTAACATTGATCGATCAGGTAAAGCCACAAATGACTTTATATTATTCGAACTAATTGTTTTAGCATCCTCAGGATCATTCTTTAAAATCTTAATATGATTTCGATCCTTACTTATGATATTTACCCCATTATCATTGGTTCCTACCCAAATACGACCTTTAGTATCTTCCAACATGGTTGCTGCAACATTACCACTAAGGGATAGCTGTCCACCGTTATGGTTAATCAAATCAAATTGAATCTTCGTATTATGATAATAATTAACCCCTCCAAAGAAAGTTCCTAACCACATGCCACCTTCTTTATCTTCGAATATAGAACGAATAGAATTTTGACTTAATGAATAAGGTCGTTCAAACTCTTGTTGCATTGTCTTAATTCGCTTCGAGTCAATATTATATACAGTCAACCCCAAAAATGTGCCTATCCATAAATTGCGGTTCTCATCTAAACTTAAAGCCCTCACTTTATCTGAAAGCAATCGGTTCTTTTTCTTGGCAGTCGATTTCCAATGGTCGATCACATGAAACTGCTTATCTAAAAAAAGAAAGCCATCTAATTCTGTTGCAACAGCCCACATTTTATCATCAATATATAACATCTCATTTACTGGAGAACTAACTCCATCCAAAATAATAGGCTCCATTATACACTGCACAGGATCAAACAGCATTAATCCTAGATTTGTTCCAATGAGAAGTTTATCTTCATAAATAGTTAAAGAACTCGTCTGTGAAATAACACCGTAATTTGAAGGTAATTTTAGCTCAACAAAATCTTTAATCAAAGATTCATATTTAAATAGATCCCCATCACGTGATACCGCATAAACCTCTCCTTTAGACGAAGCGACCAATTTTATTAAGTTGTAATTATATATTCCATTGAAGAAAGGAAAATTATGAATCGTTCCCTTTTTTTGATCATAGACACTGACACCTTTATCACCTGCCAACCAAACATTACCATTTTCATCCACATATATAGAACGTATCTCACGAGACAATAGATCCTCGTTCTTACCAATATATTTAAAATCAGTCCCATCAAAACGTGCTACGCCATCGTGTGTTCCAAACCAAATATAGCCAAGGGAGTCTTGTTGTATATCATACACACAACTATGAGGAAGACCATGCTCTGTAGAGATCTTTTTAAAAAGATAATTGCGCCCCTTAGCCCATGAAGCATGAGTGGTTATCAAAGATAGCAAGAGTACTAAAATCAGCAGCTTGGTTGTTTTCATATTAACTCCCTATAATAGTTTTATTGTTACCTATCAACAATAAGCAGGTAACACAAAAAACCTTAGATTAAATAAACTCTATAAAACTTTGTCTAAGACAACCTTTCTTCGAGCAAATGATTAACAAATGTATGGATTATAACAAATGTATCAATTTACATAACGAAACAAAAATTCACTAATGTTTTTTATATGTAAATATCTATTTTGACATACTTTCAGAAGGGATATTAATTTGGTTCAATAGAGAATTGTAGGAAGGTAACTACATGTAAATTCCACCATGATAGTTTAACTAATTTGTAAAACTACAAAAGACTCTTTATTATTATTCGAAACTACAACTATTTGCATTTTTAAATATTCATAAACAGATGGAATCTGATTGAGACCCAATAGAACTCTTGAACCATCATTAGTAATGATGATACAAGAGATTGATGAATGTCATCTTTATTTTTTTAAATTAAACCGGTAGATAATACCCGCTTGAGCATAAGACATCCAACACCATTCAGGACGGAAGGTAAAATCATAGATATCAGATGTAAGACTAAGGTCCAACAAGATATTTTTAGATAGACGTATATTGGCACCAAAACCCAAATTCCAAAACGGGTGTCCCCAAGAATCACGATTTATCATATAAGTCACTCCAGAAGAGAACTTTGGCTGAATCCACTTTCCTTCAACCACATATTCAAAGTACAGTGGGACAACATATGCACTTTCATAAGGATTTTTTTCTTTAATATCATCATTATTCCATCGACAGGACTCTATTTTATGCACACCAGTTTTTAAATATAATCTTTCACTCCCCCATGGAAGCCATATATATAAATTGATCCCCATCATAGGTTGTTTTACATCCACACGATGATTAGAGATGAGATATGTACCTGTTGGTTCAACACCAAACCTTAGATCATATCGTCTCTTTTTGAGTTCTATATGTTCTGTTTTACCTACTTTTTCATAGTAATGATTCATCAATTGAATCAAATTATATTCTGTGGGCTGTTTCATCTCTTCTATCTCTGGGAAAACATCAGGACAATCTTGAAAATAGAGTTTTAAAAAACCAATATGTGCTGTAGGTGTAATCGAATAAGTAACATCTTTTTCTATCTTATTTCGTTCCCGATAAGGGATTTCTCTAATCTCATTTTTAGTTATGCCAACAGCATATTTAACACCTCGTTTATCTTTATAACGATAAACACTCTTTTGTCCAGATACCAAACACTCAGCAAAAATCTTTTTCTGAGCATCTCTACTTTTTAATGTACACGATTTTAACACCAACCCTTCCTTCAAAATAAAGGCCTCGACATCTTTGGCTTCATAAAATCGGTCAATTTGAGTGTTCCTAAAGTGGATTTTATTGTAATCTCTTATCTCATTATGAAACGCGATAACTCCAGATAGAGTATCATGACTAAGTGTCACTAAAGATGCTGGTTGAAAATTTTGTGCCATCAAAGCTTGACTTAATAAGATGAAACCAAACAGGCAAAATAATCTATGACTCATAAATATTGAATAAAAAAAAACTTAAATTAAAAATAAAATGTATCTATTCTTCTTTGTTGTTTAACTGACCAATTTCACAAGCCTAAAGAAACAACATATAACTATAATTCTATTAAAATTCAATTCGGTAACAAACTCCAGCTTGTGCAACATAGTTATGTAAAAACTTAGCATCACCTCCAAGCAGTGGAATGTCTGTAGAAATATTTAGATCTAAGCACAGCTTCTCCGTCATCCGAATAAAACAACCAGCTCCCGCCTGAATATGCATCTCAAAATTACTATCAATAAACTGAAAATTGGACCCAACAGATACTTTCGGCATAAACAGTTTAGAAGTAAAGACATATTCAATCATCAATGGGATTTGACACGCTCTATTTACTAATGGACTATTGCTTGTATCAAAAGTGACAAAATAACCTGTCTTCACATAAAACCGTTCACTCTCGTTAGGTAACCAAAAGGCTACTTGACAACCCGCCAAATATAAATAAGTTGAAGAGCCTGTGGCACTACTACCAGCAGAATTGCCGTCTATCATAAAAGAAGGTGTTACAAGCATTCTTATAGGATAATTCTTCTTTGTATAGATAACACAAGAATTTTCACCACAGGTAAGATCATGATATTTGTCTGTCAAATAGATTAATGATTTTCGACGAGGCTTATCCATTCTGTCTATCATTGGGAAAACCTCAGGACAATCCTTAAAAAAGAACTTTAGAAATCCCACATGATATTTTGACTCAACGAAATAATCACGTCCGTCAATATCTTTTATTTCTTTACTATATGGAATGGGACGGATCCGATCTCCGTCAACACCATAAGCAAACACCTCATCGTTAAGGGGTTTATATGAATAAAGAGACTTCTCGCCTTTAACTAAATACTGTGCAAAAATTGGAAGCTGAACACCATTTTCCATCACATTTCGTGAAACAAATCGCTCTCCTGTTTTTAAATTATATCCTTGAATAGACAAGGGAGTAAAAATAGTGTCTATTTTTGCATTCTTAAAATGGATTATCTTATAGTCTGCAACTTCGTTATTAAATGCAAGAGCACCTCTGATTGTATCAAATTTTGTCGTCACAACAAACCCGGATCGAAAAGTCTGAGCAGATAAAGTCGAAACAAAATACAATAATAAGAATACAGTTATTATTTTTCTCATTGTTAGTTATATTACTTTCTTACACTAAGCACAATGAAAGCTACGGCTTAATTAGAGAAGTATTCATTTTTTAATTACATTAATTTTACAAAATTAACATTCTGTGATATACTAAAAATTATTACACCAGATAAATCACTATACATATCATTTTTTATACTATTTTTAAACAACTATTTTATCTATCACAAAAATCAATCATTATGGTTCTTTCAAAATTGATTTGAAGAACATCGTGTTTATCATTTTGGATATGCAGCTTTTTCTGGACAAAAAAGTTACACATCCAGACTCTACTTCATGGCTGTAAATCGGATCCAGGCCTATCAACCCATCTATATTGACATATAGTAATTTGCGATGATTACAGCACGCCTTACGCATTGTTTTTGTAGGAGTTAGACTATCCGAACCTGATAAGTGTGGTGCATAGATATTGAGTATAAAGAAATAGACTGCTTGTATTCGATTATGGCATCAAACAGGACCTCATCGTTCCCTGTGGAATACTCCCCACTTGATCAAGTTTTTAGCTCACTATATCATGGATAGGGTTTCCTTCGTAGTTTATTGATACTTCAAGGATACTTCATTGATAGTTGCTTCATCAAAAATGTTTAATAGATGAATATACTATTGTCATGCTATTGATTTAGTAATGCAAAAAAGGTTATGAATCCATAACGGTTTGTAGTCATGTATTTTTTTTGATACACCCCAATATAATCCCCTCGAATTAAAACAACAACAAATCAGATCTGATTATTTAGAATAAAACCAAAGAACATTTTACCATAAATCTTGTTAAAGGGACAAACAACAAAACCGAAATTTAATGACAAGAATAAAAGTAGTTAATCCCGTAGTGGAATTGGATGGTGACGAAATGACTCGAATTATTTGGTCCAAAATTAAAGAAAATTTTATTTTTCCTTATTTAGATTTAGACATCAAATATTTCGATTTGGGGATACAGAAAAGAGATGAGACCGATGACCAAATTACGATTGAAGCAGCAGAAGCTATCAAGAAGTATAAAGTTGGGATTAAATGTGCCACGATTACTCCTGATGAAAATCGTGTAGTAGAATTTGATCTTAAGCGTATGTATAAGTCCCCCAATGGAACCCTACGTAACATTATCGGAGGAACCATTTTCAGAGAACCGATTGTAATCGAGAATGTGCCTCGTTTAATACCTCAATGGACTAAACCGATTACTATCGGGCGTCATGCTTTCGGCGATCAATACCGTGCAACGGATTTTATTGCGGATCGACCAGGTCGATTTGTTTCTCAATTTATTCCTGATGATGGTAGTGAACCTGTAAACATGGAAGTATACCATTATGATGGGGCAGGGGTCGGAATGTCTATGTATAATACACTAGAATCAATTACAGGGTTTGCCCATTCATGTTTTAAAATGGCACTAGCAAAAAAGTGGCCACTGTTTCTTTCAACAAAGAATACCATCCTGAAGAAATACGATGGTTATTTCAAGGATACATTTCAAGAGATCTACGAAAAAAATTATCAAACCTCTTTTGAAGCTGCTGGTATTTATTATGAACACCGACTGATCGACGATATGGTTGCAGCTGCAATCAAATGGGATGGAGGTTTTGTATGGGCCTGTAAAAACTATGATGGTGACGTTCAAAGTGATATTGTAGCTCAAGGATTTGGTTCACTAGGTCTAATGACTTCCGTACTAATGACGCCTAACGGAGATATTCTTGAAGCAGAAGCAGCTCACGGTACCGTGACACGTCATTACAGAGAGCATTGTAAAGGAAACGAGACATCAACTAACCCTATTGCCTCTATTTTTGCATGGACAAGAGGACTTGCTTTTAGAGGAAAAAAAGATGGTAATGAATCGTTGATTAAATTCTGTAATACGCTAGAGAAGGCTTGCATTGACACTGTTTCTGCGGGTAAGATGACCAAAGATTTAGCTTTGGCAATCCATGGAGATAAAATGGAACGCAAAGATTATCTAACCACAGACGATTTTATGGCTGAGGTGAAAAAAACTTTAGACGGTTTACTATAGTTTTCTGTCTAGTTTACAAACTATTTCAGAATTAATGGTTCTTTTTCGAACTTGTAGCAGCTTCATTTGTTATTATTATTGATAGGAATTCGTTATTTTTGGAAGAATCTGTTTTAAAAATAATCGGTAACTGAATAAAATTATGATTAAAGAAGCTGTTGCAAAGTCGATTAACGACCAAATCAATAAAGAGTATTACTCATCGTACTTATATTTATCAATGTCTGCTTTTTTTGAGTCAGAAGGACTAAAGGGGTTCGCTAACTGGATGCGTATTCAAGCAAAAGAGGAAGCAGATCATGCAGATAAATTTTTTGATTACTTGAATGACCGCGGCGGTCGTGTTATGTTAAGAGCTATCGACCAAGTTCCGACTGAATTTGGTAGTGTATTAGAAGTATTCGAACAAGTGCTTGAGCACGAAGAATTTGTTACAGAATCTGTCAACAACATGATGGATATTGCAATAAAAGAAAATGATCACGCTACAAAAAGTTTTCTTCAATGGTTCGTTGACGAACAAGTAGAAGAAGAAGCAACTGTAGGTGATATCATCAATAATTTGAAACTTATCAAAGGAGATGGTCAAGGTATCCTAATGATGGACCGTGAGCTAGGTGCTAGATCTTACGTCAAAGCAGAATAGACAAACAATATCTATCATTTAGCTTAACATCAATGTCACTATAAACAACTTACGTCAAAGGATGCCTTTATGATTTATTTTCTTTTTATTAAAAGATATTTTATCTAAAACATTTTCATTGGAATGATGTTTGTTCAGTAGGTGACATTGGTTGTTTTATCAATGGTCTCCAATATTAAAAAGATATTTATTCTCTCTTATTAAGAGAGTCATTAATTAATTATACTGTGATTATGAATAAGAATAATTCGTTAGTAACCTTTGCAGGAAACCCTGTAACACTAGTAGGAGACCAAGTTAAAGTTGGAGAAATAGCTCCTGACTTTACTGTGCTAAGAAATGATTTGACTCCAGCAAAACTTTCTGATTTCAAAGGAAAGAAAGTGGTTATTGCCGTTTATCCATCTATTGATACAGGAGTTTGTCAAGCCCAAAACCGTAAATTCAACGAAGAGGCAACGAAATTGGACAACACAGTTGTCTTGTCTATTTCTTGTGACCTTCCATTTGCTCAAGGACGCTTCTGTGCTGCAGAAGGGTTGAATAATATAGTAACTTTGTCAGACCATAAAGATGTTGATTTTGGAACAAAATATGGTTTCTTAGTTGAAGAACTACGCTTGTTGGCTCGTGGTACTGTCGTCGTTAATGAAGAAGGAGTGATTACTTTTGTTGAGTATGTACCTGAAATTACAAATGAACCTAATTATGAGGCTGCAATAGAAGTCCTATAAAGATTCATAGGGTTTCTCTAGTTGGCCCTATTATATGATCCCACTATGGAAATTGAAGAGATAAAAAAATGGAGTGAGCAAGGTCATTTAGAAGATGCTCTTGCTGTTATTCAGAAGTCTCCAGAAAAAGATATGTTAGTTTATCGTATGTTAGAAGGAGAGATTCTTTACAAACTTCAACGTTGGGGTGAAGCATTAAATCTATTTGAAGATATCTATGCACAACACAACAACAAGGAGGCAAAAGTGTATTGCCAAATGATTCAAAATATCTTGGGATTTTATAATCCAGATTTGTTAAACCCTTAATAATAAAAAGAGAGCGGCAACCTATTTCAGATGGTTGCCGCTCTTTTATTTTATGCTTATCGTATAACATTTAATCCTATATCGACTTACTAAATTTAACATCCTGTTCTGCTTTATCTTGCATTCGTATATCAAATACACTACAAACATTTCTCAAGAACATTTTCCCAAGCTCAGGTGTCAATGCGAATCCTCTTGGATTACGAACAATAACCCCCTCCTCTTCCATCGCTTTTAGTTGTGTCAGCATTTGGAAGGTCATATAGTTTACTAGGTCATCATTAAAAGTCAGTTTTCCTTGACATGCAATATCAAGAATGGCTCTTTTTATCGTACGATCTTCATGATTTAGAAAGTGTCCTTTAATAAAAGCCGGTTCGTTACTATTGATTTTGTTCTTATAAAACTCAATATTTTTCTCATTTTGCATATAAGCTCTACCTGCATCACTTATGGATGATGCACCTAAACCGATAATCATATCAGCCTCTGAAGTAGTATAACCCATAAAGTTACGATGAAGAGTACCTTGGTTACGAGCAATATTTAGTTTATCTGTTGGTTTAGAAAAGTGGTCCATTCCGATATCTTCAAACCCTATCTCCAAAAGAAGTCTTTTACCGATTTCATAAAGTTCTCTTTTCTCTTCCCCCGTTGGAATGTCTTCATCTGTAAAACCTCGTTGTCCTTTCTCCTTCCACGGCACATGTGCATAGGAGTAGAAAGCAATACGATCCGGATTTAGTACTCTTACTTTCTTAAGAGTATCTTCTACACTAGAAGCTTTCTGTTTTGGCAAACCGTAGATTAGGTCGAAGTTTACGGACTCGTAGCCAATCTCCCTAGCGTTGTTCACCACCTCATCAACCGTCTCATAAGTCTGAATACGATTGATTACTTTCTGTACTTCTGGGTCAAAATCTTGCACTCCAAGGCTCAAACGACGAAAACCTAGATCAAATAGTGTTTGTAAATGCGCTTTAGAAGTATTATTCGGGTGTGCTTCAAAACTAAATTCATATTCAGCATGTTTTTCTCCAGAATTGATAATGAAGGAAAGAAGACGCTGAAGAGAATCCGTTGAGAAAAAGGTTGGTGTACCACCACCTAAATGTAATTCTCGGATCACTGGACGATCCTCAAACGTATCTAGATATGTTTGCCACTCTTTGAGTAATGCATCTACATATGGTGCTTCCAAGTCGTGATTTTTTGTGATATGCTTTGTACAGGCACAGTAAGTACAAAGTTTTTCACAGTATGGAAGGTGAATATAGATCGCAATTCCTTTTGTTTTGTTGGTTTGATCAAATGTCTCCTTTACCACCTCAAACCATCGTTGATGATCTGGCGTGTCTTTATCCCAATAAGGTACCGTAGGATAACTTGTATATCTTGGGATGGGAATATTGTATTTCGCCATCAATTGTGTAATACCCATCTGCTATATTGTTGAAATTATTGAACTAATGAGAAGTTCTCTCTCTCTCTCTCAAAGCAAAGATAACAAAGATGGGTATGTTGAGCAACATTAGAGGAGTAATTGATCTTTTTTTGACGATTCTTATTAATAGATAATAATCTAATGATCACCCACTTCTGAATCTTCTTATAGTCTTACTATATATATTAACTCTATTTAACACCAAACTACCACCACAGTCAACTATATTCAAACATAATTATTTTGTCGAACAATTATTATTTTATTGTATGAAAAAAATTGCATTAGCCCTAATCAGTGTTTTAGGGCTTATAGGCTGTAGTCACGAGGATGGGGTGGAGGATCAAAAAAACATTTATTATCCACCAAATTATGTACTCACATACGGTGAGAAGATGTTTACAGACTTTGAAAAGGATACCATTTTATATAGTGATAGTGCCAGAGGGTATAACTGTCATGAAATGTTGAGATATAAACCTCATGATGCCACACATTATAGGTTATTCAATGCTGTTCCACATGATTTTCGAGATGTATCCATTTATTGCAAGGTGGACACAATCGAAAAGGAGTTCATGATTGCCCATTTTGATCTTGTCCCTCAACATCATTGCATGGTAGGCACCTATCCAGGATTGGACAAAAAAACCACTTTTACAACCATGAATGGACAAAGAATTGAATTAGGCCCTTTTCATCAGGTAGAGACTGAACATGTAAGCTTTAGAGTTACTTGTCCTGATCCCCTATTTTTTATGCTTCAAAAAATAAGACAGGTGACTCGTATTAAGTTTTCTCGATATGGTAAAGGAAACTGGGGTGTATTAACACCGAGAGATGCTAGATATTACACTTTCGCTTTTACTAATATGGCCTACTTATACAGCTCTAAGCGATTTGAGAAGGCATTTAAGAATTACGAAGGCAATCTGTATGATAACAATAAGAATCCTATTGATCGAAACAAGGTCTATGAAAGTATGATTAATAAGAAGCTTTTGAACTTAGGTGTGGTGACAGGAAGTGGGATTGGTGGACTTGGAGGGGGCGCTGCTTTTGGTGTTCGTAGCGAATACATTACAAAATATGCTGAGTCCAATAACAATTGGCCATTAGAAGTTTATGGACACGAATTCTCCCATACGATTGGTTTTGGACATAGTAGCAATTTGACATATGCAAATGAAAGTAAAGGTTTGGTTCCTATCTTACAAAAGGTTTACACAGAGATGTATGCTGATAAAGATCTACCATTTATTGGAGATCCATTTGCTGTAGAAGCCGATCCTTTTATTGAGAAAAAGAATAGTATCATTAATATAAACATGGAAATATAATGAAACACGTTATTTTTATTTTACCATTTCTATTATTCATAGCTTGTAAAAGTAAAGAAGAGGCTCCATATGACTTCAAAGAATATCACGCGCAGCAAGATTATCAATTTGAGTTTGACCATAGCTACAAGATGTTCTCAGAACCAACGAGCTACGATTTTGCTTCTTATTATTTATTTGAGAATAAAATGTTAATCGGAAATCGATCCAAGACGAATTTTGGAGTAGATATTCAAGAATACACTACAAAAAGACTAATCCATCATATCGACAGATGGGAAGGAGCTGAAGGGAAAGATAGTATCAATGCAGTCGTAAAAGATATGGCGATGAATGAGAAGTATATCTTTATTCTTCAAGAGAACTCTCAAGTTGAAGTTTTTGACACAAACAACTACGGACATATTACCACTATTGGAACTGGAAAATGGAACTATACCCGACAAGGATTAGTCGGTGGGAATGGACTATTATTAATAGAAAATCAACTATTTGTTAGAGATCGTGAGAAACTTTCGGTCTTCGATGTAAGCCAACTGGATAAAATGAAAGCTGGATCATTAACCTCGATGGCTATTTCATCTACACTACCACAGAATAACTTTATTGTACAATTTATGAAATTTCATGATAGAATATATTTTACGGATGTGGCTAATAAAGCAATATATTCATTTGCTTATCATAAATATCATCAAGGAGACCAGATCCATATAGATAAGCGGATTTCACTAACAGTGGAAGCATACGGAATTTGCACAATGAATCAAGATATTATCATCTCTTCTAAAGATCGCAAGTTCTACACCATTACTGATGCGAGTGGTTCTATCGAAAATTTTCCAATTGTTGGATATAGCAATAGAGATCTAGGACGTATATTTTGCAAGAATAATACTTTTTGGTTTTCTGACACTAGTCGTAATTATGTTGCAAGATGTAATATCAAATCAAGACAGACTGAAGCAGTGTCCCAATAACCGATGATACTACTTTTAATTATCCCCATTATTGTTACACAGTTAATATTGCTACAATAACTTAGTTAGCATATCTACAGTTCTATCAGCTGATTTTTGCTTGTTAAAGTAATAAGTCTCTTCCGCATTTTCATTGGCACTGTCACTTATGGATCTGAAAATTATAAATGGAGTATTAAATTGCAAACAAACTTGGGCAATAGCAGCACTTTCCATATCGACAGCGTATGCATTATAAGCTTGAGAAAGTAACTTTTTCTTGTTGTTGTCTGCAATAAACTGATCACCTGTAGCAATAGTGCCAAAATAACAGTTTTCTGTAGTAGAGAATTGACCTCTTGCTTTTTTCTCCAAAATTGGACAAGCTTTAATAAATAAAGGATGGTCTTTCTCTGTTACCACGTTCGGAGCAGCCCATACATTCAAATTACCATCTTGAAGTGTACCTAGATCATGTTGAATATATTGGGTTCCAATCACTATATCCCCCGGAACCAACTTCTCGTCTATCGCTCCTGCTATTCCTGTAAAAAGAATATATTCAGGATGAAAATGATCAATCAACAATGTGGTCGTCATGGCAGCATTTACTTTTCCTACCCCACACTTTAATATTACAACTTTTTTATGGTTTATCAGTCCTTGAATAAATGCAATATTATGAATTAAAAGTGTATCAATATTTTCCATCTTATTAGAAATCGCTTTAATTTCTTCAGGCATAGCTCCAACAATGGCAACTCTCCCCGACTCATATGATGGAGTACAAGAAAATATGAAGTAAAAAAATATGATAAGGAACAGACCGCCGTTTTTCATTATAAATTAAGATCTAATTATTGATGATTTTAACAATTCTCTGTAAATTTAAGAAAACAAACGGAGGGAATGACACTTTGTAAGTTTTCTTCTGATTAAATCTAATCAATTATTAAAAAACCATATTACACAATCAACCAGAATACCAAATAGTTACAACAAATATTTGTTTTTTTAATGAGTTAAAAACAAATATCACCTTTACATAAATCTATTTTACAACTGTTGGTTATTGGAAACTCTGACACTAGTAACATGTCATAATCTATGAAAAAAACGACACGAATATGAGACCAAAACTTCTATTTTATTTTTTGATTTTTCACCTTACATGCCATGTCGCTACGGCAAAAAAAAGGTTATTATTCCATGGAACTCATTTTAGAGTGGTTCAACTCACAGATATGCATCTTGACCGTAAACACCCAAGCTTAACGGACTACTTTTCACAGCTAAATCAAATTATATATGAGAGTCAAGCTAATCTATTATTTCTAACAGGGGATATTGTCTGCTCTGCGGATGCCGAGGATGGATGGCTCATACTAAAGGAATGGTTAGATAAGCTGAGTATCCCTTTTGCATTTGTTATGGGAAATCATGACCCTGAGAATCTTGAAAAATCAAAGATATATGAAATACTAAGTTCTAGCAGCAATGCTTATTGCTATTACTCTTATGAAAATAAAGCTGCCACCCCTTGTTACGCACTTCCAATTTATCATCAAGATAAAATTGTATGGAACCTTTGGGGCATAGACAGTGGTAGCATTTCAGAAGACCCAAGTATTAAAGGCTATGATTGGGTGCGCTTTTCTACAATGGAGATATTAAACCAAAAATGGAAGTGCCATATCGCTTCTGAAGATGATCAATGTAATAATAATCTGATGTTTCTTCATATTCCAATGCCTGAATATGCAATGGCAACCAAAAGAAAATATAGAGATATAAAACCCATAGGTACTCATAGAGAAAGAGTATGTGCACCACGAATCAACAGTGGACTATTTTATTACCTTTGGGAACATCAATTTAAAGGAGTGTTTGTTGGCCATGATCACGACAATGACTATGTGGCTCAAATGTATGGAATACCATTAGTTTATGGTAGAAGAACAGGGAAGAATACCTGTTATGGAAAGATGAGAATGGGCGTTCGCGTCATAGAATTAAATATAGATTCATCTTACCGCACGTGGATCATTGACAGCAAATTAAAACATCACCATTTTGTTACACTTCCACATAAAAAAACAAAATAACTAATGAGAATTCTATATTTACATGGACTTGGGTCTGATGGACTCATGAAAGGGAAACGTGATATTTTAGAGAAAAATCTAAAAAGTAGAAACATCTATTCACCTCTATTAGATTACTATCAAAATGAGATAGAAAACAAGATTGAGAGCATTTTTAGGAAAGACAACTACGATTTAATTATCGGTTCCTCAACAGGCGCTATGGTTGCTCATGCTCTTTCTGCACTTTATGGAACCAAAGCAATATTAATGAACCCTGCATTTTCTCATCCTATTGTTGATAAACTCATGCCTAAACTAATTAGGTCTACAAGATTGGGAGATCATTGTATTTACGTTTTTGGTTCAGAAGATAATGTCGTACCGATAGAAGGGACACAAAGATTCTTATCAATTGATCACTTTCCTAAGGGAAGGAGTATGGTTATCGAAGGAATGGAACACCGTATTAGAGTTGAAGAGTTGAACCAGATATTCTCTTCCTCCCTAGTACAATCATTTATTACAAAAGAGACCTTAACTTAAGAATATTTCTTTTGACATGTTCGCAATTATTTTAGCACTGAGAATATTATATACAATAAGCATCTCATCTTTAAATCATGCAAAGCAGTTCTTATTTTCATTGGAATAATCTGTAAGATATTGAACTATTATCTCACCTTAATTGTATTAGTTAGCAGAATAATGATTTTTATTAACTAATATCTTGATTATGAAAAAAGTATATTCCTTTGCAACGAAAAAGGTAGCTTTGCTTTTTGCATTGATGTTTATTGGAGTTACACTTTCAGCACAACAAGGAGGAGGATTGATGCTTTATGAAGTAGCAACTCCTAATATCGGGAATGCTAATGCTGGACAATCCGCAGTAGCACATGATGCATCTACTGCTTACTTCAACCCTGCAGCGATGAGTGAAGTGAAAGATCAAAGTTGGTTGGTTGGTATTCAAGGAATGCTTCCTAAATTTAATTTTGAATCAACTGAAAGTGCTTATCCAAATGATAATGCTGGCAAATTCACTCCTTCTTTGGCAGTTTACTGGTTAAAACACCTTAGTGATAAATGGACTATTGGCGCAACACTTAATTTTCCAATGGGTTCTTCTTTAGACTACGGAGATAATTGGGAAGGAAAATACTATCTAACGAAAGCGACAATTGCAGTAGCAAATATTGCACCCGCAGCTTCTTTCAAATTAAGTGAGAAAGTAAGTTTTGGAGTGGCTGCCAACTTCTATATTGGTATGTTATCTGAAGACATTGCTATTCCAAGTGTGATTACAGGCGCACCTGATGGAGAAGCAAATATTGATGGAACGTCGTTTAGCATGGGGTTCCAATTTGGTTTTCATTATCGGCCCAATAGTACTCTTTCGTTGGGTTTAACCTACAGATATAAATCAACCATTGATTTCCAAGGCGACGCAGATGCTACAAATTACTTTATTAATGGAGAAAAATACACTTCTGCAAGATACTCTACAGATATGCTTATTCCTCATGGTGTAAACTTTAGTATTAGCAAATACTTTGGGGATGTCGAGTTATTATTTGATTTAGGTTATTGTAATTGGGCTGGTTTCGATTATCAATCCATCATTCTGAAAGAAGAGTACGATGCACATATTGAGAGAAAATGGCAAGATACTTATCGAGTTGGTTTAGGTGGTAATTACTTTATTAATGACAAGTGGACTGTTAGAGCAGGGCTTTCTTTCGATTCATCTCCTGTTGACGAGCAATATAGAACTCCTGACCTACCTCTTAGTGGAGTTTATAGATTTGGAGCAGGTGGAACAATGAGAATTAATGATAAATTCGACCTTTCACTAAGTTATAACTTTATGCTTGGTATTGATAATGATTTGAATCAAGTTTCTAATTTAAAAGGGAATCTTATTGGAACATATGATCCAACCAATATCCATACAATAGCTATTTCATTGGGATTCTAGCTTTCAATAATAGAGTAAAAAAAGGGATGGTCGATATATGATGGACCAACCTTTTTTTACGATTTTGTCTTGTCCTCCTAAAACTTCGCACAAATTAATATCGATATATAATAGAGACCATCACATTTACTACAATAAATAAACATTCTCAGGATAATGATGTTTCTGTAAGTGTATTATCAAAAACAATTACAATGAAAAAAATCATCATATCATTCAGTGTTGCTATCTTAACATTTATATCATCAGTAGAAGCACAAAATAGCATTTACGACTATAAAGTGGTAAACATTGATGGAAAAGAGATCTCATTAGATCAATTTAAAGGGAAAAAGATTTTAATCGTAAACACTGCATCTAAATGTGGTTTTACATCACAATATGAAGATCTAGAGAAACTTTACAAGAAATATAAAGATAGTGATTTTGTTATTATAGGATTCCCTAGCAATGATTTTGGAAGTCAAGAGCCAGGCAATAATATAGAAATAAAAGAGTTTTGTTCAGTAAGCTATGGAGTTACCTTTCCCATGATGTCAAAAATAAAAGTTAAAGGAGATGACAAAGCACCCATATACAAATGGCTTACAATGAAATCATTAAATGGTGTAAAAAATAGTAGTGTCAAATGGAACTTTCAAAAATATGCCATTAATAGAGATGGAACGTTACATGATTTTTACTATTCAATAACCAAACCCATGAGTGATAAGATAATAGAATGGATCGAAGAATAGTAAATCACAAGAGAGTTCTTATTTCAAATAGTATTCTTCAGTTTATTGATATTGCTTAGTGTAGAGGTATTTATATCTGACGATCTTTAATTACATCAAATGATTTGAATGAAAGTTTCAGTTAGAAACTTCTAGGCATATACTATACTTAAACAGAATAGCTTAAAATAAGGTTCTGAATCCTTTTTTGCCACTGATAAACAAAATATATTTTCAAGCAATTTATCTTCATTTCAAAATAGATCTGATTTTATTAGAATAAATGAGGAGCTTTCATCGAAATCTTTGTGTTTTGCCCTTGAATAAGTTATTTTTGTATCTCATCAAAATCTCATTCTATGGATTACCATCAATTAGAACAACGAATTAATTCTTTTACAGATCATGAAATACGTAAGGCTCTTTTTATGCGTGATGATTATGAACCGATGGCTGTTGAGATTTTAATTCAGGTGGCAAAAGATAGAGGGATTATTGAGCAAGAAGATGATATTGATAGAATGGACCCCTTAGAGTTTGGAAGGAATAAGAAATTTGGTGTTTTTTCGCCCATTACCAACCATGAAACATTACATCGACTGGTCGGTAGTATGCATCGCATAATGTTTATATTTACTGCAATTCCTCTTATATATGGAGGACAACTTATAATGAAAAAGGATTATTTCTTGGGAGTAATAAGTGTTATTGCAGCCATTGTGTGGTTAGGGTGTATTCTTTCTCATAAGAAGAATGGCAATAAAAAAACGGTTCAGTTTCTTAGAATTTTTTCTGTATTACTTGGAACCACTCTAGTTTGTCATTGGATTTATACTACACCTAACGAACCAATGAATATCCTAGTTGCTGTTCTAACCTTTCTTTTCCCAGTGCTCTCAGCTCACTATCTCTATAAACTGAGCACACAAGAAGAAGAAAATACAATTACTAAATAGATTTATACTATGTACGCAGAAATTCATACTGAAAAAGGGATGATGAAAGTTGAGTTTTACGAGCAAGATGCTCCTAAAACAGTTGAAAACTTTGTAGGTCTTTCAAAAAAAGGATTCTATGATGGGTTAACATTTCACCGTGTTATTCCTGATTTTGTAATCCAAGGAGGATGTCCTAAAGGTACTGGAGTAGGTGGTCCTGGTTATTCTATCGACTGTGAATTGGATGGAGACAACCAATATCATGACCGCGGAGTTCTTTCTATGGCTCATGCAGGTAGAAATACAGGTGGATCACAATTCTTTGTTTGTCACAATCGTGAGAACACACAACATTTAGACCGTAATCACACTTGCTTTGGACGTGTGGTTGAAGGATTAGATGTTATCGATGATATTCGTCCTGGAGACCAAATCGAAAAGATCTTAATTATAGAATAAGCATCTATAATGTATTTAAAAAGGGAGTCGGCATTATGCTTGCTCCCTTTTTCATTGAAAACCAATTTTTATGAAAGTACTTGTTTTTTACGTTAAGTCATTTCAATATACTCCACAACAAAAAAGCTTAGATATTGCGCCTGATAGCAATATGAAAACGCAAATTATTGAAGATGCAATTCTAGCGTTTATTCACCTTGAACCTTCTGACCAAGAGATGTCTCTAAAATCAAGAGATAAGAAATTAGCCAACCACTTAAAGTGGTGTTGTAGAAAGAACGATACGAAAAATGTAGTGATCCACTCTTTTGCACATTTAGCAGAAGCAAAAGCGGACTGGGAGTACACAAGAGACATGCTGAATCTATGTGAAGAGAGACTAAAGAGTGTGGGATATGAGACACATCAGACTCCTTTTGGGTATTTTTTAGATCTAAAGATTGATGCACCTGGACACTCTTTAGCAAGGCTATGGAAGACACTATAGTTAATTAAAGATGAACTATTTACATTTCATTGATGTTAATCTTTTAGAATCAACTGAAATGTCGTATGTCTTCAAAAATTATCAAAATCAATAGTTTGGCGATTGCCATATTCTTATGTTTCTCTTGTTTGCAAGGAGTAGGACAAACAAAGAGTAAGAATAAGTATCAGAAACAACAGTTTAATACGTTGGAAGAGCGATCTAAGATGAAATATCGATTTATCCCTCTTCCATCGTATGATCCTGCAACAAAATTTGGTCTACTATTGACCAACCTTTTCACCTACTACCCTAATAAGAATGACACAATATCTCCACCGACCACTACAGGTATATTTTTAATGGGAACAACCAATGGTTCGTGGTTTACGGGTGTAGCTCAGTCCACCTATTTAGATCATGACAAATGGAGATTAAATGGATTCTTTGGTATTGGTGGCATCAATCAGACAATGACACTTGGGACCTTAGGTGATGCGGATTCTAAGAAACAACTTGCTGCAATTAACATTGATTTTCAACGCAATATAGGACATCAAATATTTATTGGTTTACGATACAGTTATCGGAATATTAACATTACTGGTAGAGATGACACTTCGGAGGATAAACTAAAACAAGCAGGGTTTACAGGTCGTACAATATCAAATGGACTCGGTATTATAGGTACTGCTGACCATCGAGATAATATTTTCTTCCCATATCATGGATTCTACGTCAAATATCAAGGCATTAACTATTTTGCAAACAGTAAGGGAAAAGGTACAGATAATTACTTTGCAAATATTATTGACTATGCACACTTTTTCTCACTAAATGAAGAAAGCAGTTCGATTCTTGCCTACCATTTTGTTGGCAACTTTCTATCGGGAGATGTTACTCCAGAGAACTTTTCCATGTATGGTCATAGCCGTGGAGGAGGTATGCAGAGAGGCTATGAAACGGGATCGCATATTGATAAAAACTTAGTTAACCTCGATATAGAGTGGCGCAAACGAACTGGCCTATTTAAAAGCCGATTTGGTTACACTATTTTTACAGGTATAGGTAAAGTTTATGGCTATTATGACGATTTTAAAGACGCTGAGTGGCTTCCTAGTATTGGCGTGGGGGCAAGATATATGATCTTGCCATATGAACGCTTAAACGTGCGTTTTGACACCACTTATTCTAAAGATGGTTTTGGCTTCTATTTTGGAATTAGAGAGGCATTCTAATCACTAATGCAATAAGAGTTGTATTTTATGAACTCTTATTGCATTAAATTTAGATATTCATTTAAAGCTCTACATAATAGATAAATGCTTTCATAAGATGCTACAATATCACGATCTTGATCAGTCAACAACCACTTTCCATTATCATAATCAATAGATAGAAGAGTAGCCTCACTTGTAATAGCAACATGAATTCGACTTAATGCCTTTTCTATTACCATGAAACTTGTATTTGATAACCATTGAGGCAAATTGACCCATAATTTAGGAGTATGAATGGAAACGAAATCTCCTTTTTTCAAATCAAACTCTATTTTATCACTCTGAAAAAGAGATTCGACTGTTTTATTTAACATCATATCCTCTGGCGCCCCTTCAACACAAAGTTCTTTGGTTACAAGCCATAGCTTATCAACTTCGTGAGAAGCAATATTAAAATCATGAGTTGAAAAGATGATAATCTTACCCATAGTTCTTGCTAAATGCTTTAGAAGATAGATTATCTCATATTTATTTGGAAGATCTAAGAAAGCTGTTGGCTCATCTAAAATAACGATCTCAGTATCTTGGGCCAAAGCCCTAGCAATCATTACTCGTTGTTTTTCACCATCACTAAGTGTAGAGACCTCTCTTTCTCGAAACTGAAGTACTCCGACCTTATTCATAGCATCTTTAACCATACGAGTATCCTCTGCTTTTAATCGACCGAGCCAACCTGTATATGGAAAACGTCCGAGAGAGACAATATCATATACGGTCATATTAGGCACAAAAACCTGCTCTGTAGAAACATAGCTTATCTTTCTTGACCAAGATTGCTTAGAGTAGTTCTTAATATTCTTATTGTCATATAAAATATCTCCATCCAACAAAGGCTGTATACCAATGATCGAACGTAACAAGGTACTTTTTCCAATACCATTTCCGCCAAGGAGTGCAATAATATCACCATTGCTAGCCTGAAGATTGATATTATTTTTGACCGTATTGACTTTTCCATTATCAATATAACCAATAGAAGCGTTTTTTATCTTTAACTTCATTTTACCTCTATTTCATATTAGTTTATTACCCTTTTGTTTAATATTACCCATACAACAATCGGAATTCCTAAGAGTGACATTACTGAATTAATTGGCAACACTAATGAGTAGCCTGGTACTTGAGAAATAATATCACCTAAGACTAGGAATATGGCCCCAAGAATCATGGATGCAGGAATTAGGAATTTATGGCTTGCAGAAGAAAGAATCATCCTTGAAATATGAGGTATCGCCACTCCGATAAATCCTATTGGACCACAAAATGCTGTAACGGTTCCAGCAATCATTGTAGTAGAGAGAAATATCAGCGCTCGTGTCCATTTAAGGTGTACTCCTAAACTCAGAGCATATCGTTCCCCTAGCATAAAAGCATCTAAGCGCTTACTCATGACAAAGGAGATCGCAACCCCCAATAGTGACACCATACTCATAACAATTAATTGTGAACTTGTAGCTGCACCGATACTACCCATTGTCCATACTACAAATGATTTTAATGCAGCCTTACTACCAAAATATTGTAGCAAATTCACAATAGAGGTAGCGACCCCTGAGAATAGTATCCCTAGAACTAACACAGTCATTACTCCTCGTACTCTAGAAGAAACATAGAGAACAAATGCTAAAACGATACCAGCTCCTATCCATGCTGCAGCTGCAATAGACCAACTTCCGATTCCACTTCCAACAAAATGATACCATGAGCTTCCCACACCCAACACTAGAATAGCTACACCGAGGCTTGCACCAGAGCTAACACCTAGTATGTAAGGGCCTGCTAAAGGATTACGAAAAATAGTCTGCATTTGTAATCCTGCAACAGAAAGTGTGGCTCCAACAATACATGCAGTCCATAGGCGAGGTATACGAATATCCCAAACAATGGTACTATTCATTTCATTCGCTGTGGAGCGTAGTAATATGATATCCCATAACTCCATCCATGAGATTTTGGCATTTCCAATATAAAGGTCAACCAATAGGAGTCCTACTAATAATATTGCAGATAAAATAAAGAAGACTATATATATACGATTTGATCTCAAGACACTTATTTTAATTTCTTATAATAATAGAATTCATGATTAGGCAATAGGGTCGGATGAAATATTGCAATCAGATCATTTAGTACTTTATCTGGATTCATTACCCCACTTTCCCAATAATCATTTCCACCAGAAGCTCCTGTACGAAGATTATTATTGAAAATATGATCTTCTTTGAGAGGACGGAATGATTTAAATCGAGGGTCAGTATCAAGAATTTGCTGTATACTACTCATCATACCACAGTCAATCCAGAATTGTGCTTTTTGGGATCTTACATAAACCTCTTCAAACGATACTGGAGAAGCTTTGTTTTCATCTCGATCACTCCAAATATAATCTCCACCAGCATCACGTATAAATTGGGCTAGAGTTGTTTTATCCCCTGCAACCCACCATGCATCTTTATATGGAAATCCTGTCATCACTTCAGGTAAGGTTTGACTACTCTCTTTGACTAAATTAACACCCTTAATGTATTCTTTACATTTTTCTTCAAAAATAGTATTGGATAATTTAGACTTATCAAGAAGTAAACCGAAAACCTTTATCCACTCTAACTTACCTAAAGGGTGTAATTCATTATATTCCCCGATAACTACGACTGGAATATTAAATTTCTTAAAACGATCATACAGCTCCATCACCTCACTACCAACACCATATGCAAAGATAACATCTGGCTTTAACGAAATAATAAGTTCTTCATTTAATGAATTATCATAACCAATCTCTTGAATCTCTCCTCTTTGAATCCTAGCTGCCGTAGTGGAATCATTTACATATTGTGTCCCTGATATCCCAACAATCTTCTCTTCTTCACCTAATGCTTTAAGAAATGCCAAGTGGGTTGTCGAAAAAGAAATAATTCGATTAATTTTTGTTGGCAAACGAAAAGCACTTGCACTTTTCATCGTAGAATCACTATTATCAAGAATCGTATATTTAAGATTAAACCCCTCTGCATCTTGCCAAGGAGAAGTCACGACTAAAGTGCTACTATCTATAGTAAATCCTTTCGCATATTTATTTGCGCCGCTTTCGAAACTTATTTTATCTGTATTATTCTTTCTCTCATTACACCCAACAAGAACAATTATAAATGAAAGAATTAAAAGAATTCGATTCATGGTTTTCTTTTTTACATTAAATAGACAAACCAAATGTAATAGCTTTCATCGAAACAATCATTATTGATTAGATCTAAATTTACCTTTGAACTGCTTTGCATTGTGATAAAACGTATAGAAATAAACACCAACATCTAAATTATCAATATCAACATCAGCTCCATCCACAAGAACATCAACACTTTGTGTGGAGACCAATTGACCATTAATATCATAAACAGTTAACACAATATCTTTCATTGGCTCCCCTGTATAAAGAAAATACTTATTAGCACCTAGATTGGGTTTTGCATACAACAACACCTTATCTTGACCAATCTTATTTCCTGCGATTGTAGTAGGAACATCTTTTTCGATTACTTCTCCAATAAAAAAAGAAGCAGACTGATTTATTGGATATGAATTCATTGGATTCATTTCTTCATCAATTATAAAATAGGCAGTATTAGAAACATCTTTCTCATTAAGACTATGATATGGGATGAAATCATCCGTCCAAGGTCCATCATTTAAACTAAGTACAATGTAGTGATCCTTTCCAACTTGTAATGGCTCTGGTAAAGATAAAAAAACCTTATTCTGACGTTTAAATATATTTGTTGAAGTACTATAACTCTGGATCAGAGATGAAAGGCCTCCATCATTGGGATGAGCACCGTAAACAGCAATAGTTAATGTCTTATCCATGTAGCTAGTCCATAACTCTCCATGATACATAGCAATTGACACTTGTGTTAGAGATCCCCCTCTATCTCTTTGAAATCGTTCGGCGACAGCATCAAATATGATATCATCAGGAATTAACCCTGAAAAACTAGCATCTGAAGTTACATTTGTTTGAGTCTCATATTTAGTGGGCATCCCATCCTGCGGATCATAACCAGCCATAGATAAGACACCATAGTTATTTGACAACCAATATTTAATTTGCATAGATTGCTGATGGTGGTAATCCCAAATATAACTTAAGCTTGAATAAAAATCATTTCTTGGATTAATACAACTTGCAATACCTCCGATTAATGATCCAACAACTTTGCCATTATCAAACAATGCAGAACCTGAAGATCCACCCTCTGTTACCCCCTGGTCCCATCTCTTTATCCACAAAGAACTATTGGGAACAAGCTCTTCACCATAGCTTGCAAGTTCAGGGATAGCATTACTTACAGAATATTTCTTCACATCGCCTTCAGGATGATGAATACCATAAACCTCCTCAGTTACTTCACCACTAACATCCCATCCAGCATAGTATGGATTATATTCTAGGGCAGGTGATTCATTCATTTCTACTAAGGTAAAATCTAGGTCAACAGCAGTTGCTCTTAACACAGACCCATTCACTATTTGACTCTGATTGCCCTCTAGTCCGTCACATGGAAAAGACTCATAATTGAAATGAAAGTGAGTAGTTGCAGCTTCCTCCTCAGAACCTATACAATGGTTTGCAGTTAACACATAAGGCGGTTTATCAGCCCTATTACTATTCATCAGTGTTCCTGTACAAAGATATCTGCCGCTAATAATTAATCGACACACACTTCTTTTTAACATTAGGTATTCGGTATTTGTTGAACAGTTAATATCTAATTCACAGGAACCAGAGTCGCCAAAACCTTTTCTCTGCCTTTGATTACGCGTCCGTTGTCCAAAAAGTCTAAAACCATGATTAAAGCATGAAACCTGAAGATTGGCTTGAGTCTTGACATCTTGAGGTATATTTAACTCTATAAATAATGTATCTCCATCATAAATATTCGTCTGATATCCCCCCAAAACATTCTCCATTCCTGATTGTATCGGAAGATATTGCTTTGTTTGCGAACCATAAACGTATAGTTTCATCCCTGAGGGAATGAACATCTTACTGAAATTCATACTCAAAAAGTAGGCATCTTTTGACAAAACTCTCAAAAGATAAGCCGTGGATTTATCATCAAATTCTAACCTGGATGCTTTCTGTATAAAATCCCATTCCACAAAGATTGGAGAAGCTACTTGAAGTCTTTTATTTCTTGTTTGAGGATACTTTTGTTTCAATGCACTATTATCCTGAGATGGTAGTACATAGGTATTTATCGAAGGGACTGAATTAACAGAAAAAATTTTTTTCCACTTAGAATATGGTATTTGCTGTGCTTTAACCTGTATTGAAGAAGTTAATACTCCCACAAACAACAATGTACTTAATATAACATATAGATTCCTCATTGACTATCAAGTTTATTGAATAAAGAAAGGTTGTATATATTATATACAACCTTTCTCAGCACAAAATAGTTTTTAATATTACACCAACAAAACTATTTTGTTAAGAAATCATCCATTGACTCGGCGGCTTTTCTTCCATCTCCCATAGCAAGGATTACAGTCGCTCCTCCACGAACAATATCTCCTCCAGCAAATACATCTACATCATCTGATTGCATGTTGTCTTCATTGACCAAAACTGTCCCCCATTCAGATGTTCTGATTGATGGTAAACACGATGGAATCAATGGATTTGGAGAAACACCCACAGATACAATTACCAAATCTACTGGCTCTTCAATAAATTTACCTTCCACAGGAATTGGTCTACGACGCCCTGATGCATCAGCTTCACCTAGCTCCATTACTTGAAGCTTCATCGATTTTATTCGACCATTCTCATCTCCCTGATAAGATACTGGATTATGCAAACATTTAAATTCAACACCTTCTTCAATGGCGTGGTTTACCTCTTCTACACGTGCAGGAATCTCATCCATAGAACGACGATAAACAATCATAGCTTTTTCAGCACCTAAACGACGAGCAGTTCGTACTGAATCCATTGCAGTATTTCCACCTCCAATAATTGCGACACGCTTCCCTTTCAATACAGGTGTTTCTGATTCAGACTGATAGGCCTCCATTAAATTCACTCGAGTCAGATACTCATTTGCGGAGAATACTCCGTTTAAGTTCTCACCTAGAATTCCCATAAAACGAGGAAGACCAGCACCACTACCTACAAAGAAAGCTTCGTAACCTTGCTCTTTTAAATCTTCAAAGGATGCAGTACGTCCCACAACAAAGTTTGTTTCAAACTTCACACCCATCTTTCTAAGATTATCAATTTCAAATTCAACGATATCATTAGGCAGACGAAATTCAGGGATACCATATTTTAAAACACCACCGATTTCATGTAATGCTTCAAACACAGTTACGTCATACCCTTTTTTTATCATATCACCTGCAAATGAAAGAGAAGCAGGGCCTGAACCTACAGCAGCGATCTTCTTGCCATTCTTAGAGATATTTGGTATTTGAGGATTCTTATCGTTCTCTCGAGCATAATCAGCAGCAAAACGTTCAAGATAACCAATCGCAACTGCAGGTTTCTTCAATTTTTGAGTATAGAAACATTGTGCTTCACATTGCTTTTCCTGAGGGCATACACGGCCACAAACAGCAGGCAGAGCACTCTTATCTTTTAGTGTAGAAGCAGCTTTAACAAACTCTCCCAATTCAATTTCTTTGATAAATTTTGGAATATTAATCCCAACAGGACATCCAGAAATACATGTAGGATTTGCACAATCCATACATCGAATAGCTTCATGTTGAGCATCTTCAGATGACAACCCACAGTTTACTTCAACATCTTGGTGTTTGATACGCTCTTGGGCATCAACCTCTGGCATCCCTACTCTTTCTAGAGCAATCCTATCCTTATTCTTGTTTTTTTTTCTTAGCTCTTCTCTCCAAGCTTCAGATCTATCTGGCAACATAAGTTTCAATTACAATTATTGGGATTGTTAATCATTTAGAACTTTCTCTTCATTGACATAACTCTTAAGACGAATCATCATCTCATCAAAATCGACTTGATGTGCATCAAATTCAGGTCCATCAACACAAGTGAACTTTGTTTTTCCACCTACGGTTACACGACAAGCCCCACACATACCTGTTCCATCTACCATCATTGCATTTAAACTAGCTTGAGTTGGTACGTCATACTCTTTTGTCAATTGCGCAGCAAATTTCATCATAATAGCAGGACCTATTACAATAGCTTCATCTACGTTCTCACGCTCAAGAACTTCTTTCATCCCTTCTGTAATAAGACCTTTACGTCCTAGAGATCCATCATCAGTCATGATAATAAGCTCATCAGACCATTTTTCCATCTCTTCTTTCAGAATAATTAATTCTTCAGAACGAGCAGCAATTACAGATACAACGCGGTTACCAGCTTTCTTAAAAGCTTCTACAATAGGCAAAAGAGGTGCTACACCAACACCACCACCACAAGCAAGAATAGTACCCACATTATGAATATCAGTAGGACGTCCTAAAGGGCCTACTAAATCAGTGATATAGTCTCCTACATTTAGTGCTGCCAATTTCTTAGAACTCGCACCTACGATCTGTGCTACAATACGAATGGTTCCTCTCTTTTCATCAGCACCAGCAATCGTAAGAGGAACACGTTCCCCTTTATCACCAACGCGTAAGATAATAAAGTTACCAGCTTTTCGGGACTTAGCTATCAATGGAGCCTCTATCTCAAAGGCAACCACTTTTTCCGAAAAATACTCTTTGCCTATAATCTTATTCATTATTCTCTTTCGTTAATTATGGTCTAATATCACAAGATACAGACCACGTTTTCACTCAATAACACACAAAAGTAGTATTATTATAAACAGCAAAAGGAAACTTTCCTAATGGAATAATTCTAAATTATTTTACAAAAAAAAGCTTCATATCTAAGAAAGATATAAAGCTTTTTGAACGAATTGACAGCTTAATAATTATGCAACTGCAACTTTCAATACGATCTTACGGATAAACACAGGAGTATCACCAATAGTTTGACATGGAGCATGAATATCACATGGGAATAAAACTGCTGCATCACCTTTTTTCACCTTAATTGCAGTATACTCTTCTAGTTTTGGGAAATATACATCTTTAGTCTCATTATACTCAGCAGAAGTCGTAATATTTTTAATTGACCCATTCAAGATATACTCTTCGCCATCAAAAATAAATTGAATATCAATATATTTTTTGTGACCTTCAAACTTAGGTGTTTCTGGTTGCTTTGTATTATACTGTTGGAACGAAGCAAACAACTCGTCACCTTCAATCTCATGCTTATAAGCCTTTCCATCTTCCACATTATCAAAAAGAGATTCTAGATCAGCAGTTTCCAAGAACTCAATTCCTTTCACCAACAACTCTTGTGCTGGAATTTGTGAAGCAACCTCTTCTAATGTTCCAAATATTGCCATTATATTTTTTTATTGGTTTACAAATAACAATAAAGAGCCACACCCTTGGGTATAACTCTTTATTTTAAAGAATGTGACTGTGTATAAGCCGAGTTCTGTACTCCCTAAAGAGCCTCTATCATTTATCTAGATTTATTGTCACCAATAAACTCAAGCAGCCTACCCCTCTCGATAGAAACTTATCATTTCTCCAAAGCGAGCAGCCTTGTACTAATCAAAGTTCGAGATATATTTGGCCTTACAACACATGAGGCGTACGGCTATCCATGTTGCCACAGACACCGGTGAGCTCTTACCTCACCTTTTCACCCTTACTCCGAAGAGCGGTTATTCTCTGTTACGCTACTATAAGTTCACACCCATCTTCCCGTTAAGAAGCATGTTGCTCTTTGTTGCCCGGACTTTCCTCGTGAACGAAATGTTCCCGCGATAGAGTCACAATCACACCACAAATATATTAAATACTATTGTTAAAATGAAAACTTATTACTTAATCTATTGATTTATTTTTCATACGACATCCCATTTACTATAGACCAACTGACGCATACGTCTTTTTGAGAACTCTGATGGAGACATCAATTCACTTTCATTCAAAGAATTGAGCCAACGATCAATTTTTGTCCAATTAGGATCTTTTAAGTGCACTGATCTAAGTTCAGGGAACGGTTTTTCCTTCTCCAACTCTTCCCATCTCCTTTTATTCATCCGATAAGGTATTAAAAATGTAAACTAAACAGTAATATACAAGTCTAACGAAGCAAATCAATATTTTATTTTAGAGGAATCTATTATTTAAATTAATTCGACAAAACAATCTCTACAGCAGCACCAACATAATAAGATGGCTGAACCAGCCCAATGTCAGAATTACTATCTCCAATATTAAAAACGACATTCATACTCTTCAAATTAGAGCGGTTACCTTGATAATTAACAAAACCTTTAATTTTTGAATCATATCCCATCACTTTACACTTATAATGAATATTAAAATCAAAATTAACCCAATAGTCCTGATATGCATTAGATTGCATATAAGGCAACTCCCAAGGGTCTCCGATATACAACATCGCATTAGCCCCTAAATACCATCGTTTATCCTCGACACTTACATCCGCACCTAGAACATGAGAAACACCATCCAAGTATGCAAAATCTTTATGTGTTTCTTTTGTTTTATAACTCTTCAAGCCATAATTTACACCAAACTGCACATCTGAAATAGACTTATATAAACGTAACATTGCGGAAGAGACAACTTCATCTGTATAAAAAGAGCTTTGCCCCAAATAACTAACATTATTATTGAGATCCATCCCTGCAGACATATCTAGATACAAATACCCCATATCTAGACGATTCAATCCAACAAAATAACTATTTGTGGTTTGTAAAGGATCACCTTCTTGATAAACCATTGACGTTTCAAACATACCTGTACTTGAATAGAACAACCTCGTAGTATAAGCCGAACTAACACGCCTTGTTGCACGAATTCCCAAGAAAGACTCTTCCTTGAGATCAATTTGCATATATAAGTTATAATACAGTGATGACTTATATATATTATTAAAATACTTCCAACCAATATCTCCTCTTAACATCAATTTCGTCGATACACGAAATTGATCATTGAAATAAACAGAACTAATCAAAGCCGAATTAGCTTCTCTTAAATAATCAATCCCAGTACTCTTAGGAGCTAAAAATTCATTATCAATTCCTACAGAAAACATATGCCTTTTTCGAACAGGATAGTTTACAGAAACTGACACATTCGTTGAAGAAAGTCCATTTTGCAATTGATACTCAGGCAAGAAATCATTCTTATCCTGCAAATGATTATCATTAAAATATTTTTCTTGAAGTGAAATATCTAATGAATGGTTTTTATTAAAATAAAACTGATACCCAACCATAAAATCGACAAACCATCTACGACGACATAATTCAATGTTTTGATCTAATGCTTCATTTTTTTGTGACAAACTATTATTCGCAAGAGAACCTTTAAAATCCACATACAACATCTTATTATCTACTAGATGTTCATACCTCGCAGCAAGACTCCCAAGGTATTCATCCCCTGCACGAAGTAAAACAATCCCTTTTTCATCTTTTGTTGAATGAGAAGAAGAAGGCATTCGGTGCAACGAGGCAACTAAATACAACTGATCTATAGAATCTTTTTTAGAACTCCACTGAAACCACGAATCAATATTACCAACTTGAAACCCCCGTACATTTGATCTTAAAATCCACGACTCGGTATCATACAACACATCATTCCGAAGAGTCACATAAGGCCCTTGTCCTCCTCCAATACTTTTTTTATCAAACAATAACTTCTCACCATTTTGCAAAGGGCTTGTCCATACATCAGAATCAATAGGATCAAAATGATTTTCATTAACCCCATTTAATGATCTAGAAATCTCTTTCTGCCTATGATTATCTCGAGAGTTATCTAACAGATAAGCCCATATTAAATGAGGCACAGTGTCATTCACAATCTTTTGTAAATGTAGAGAATCAGAAAGATCGTTATATGAAAAGCACAAACTATCTGACACTGTTGCAAGAAAGGCATTTGAGCTATTCCATAACCATTCACCTTCTCTTGTCTGAAAACCCAATGTGTTCATTCGATTCAACGCGACAAATTGACTTTTTTTCAACTGCCAAGCAACTTCTTTATTAGAGATAACACTCTTTATAGGCTTAACCTTTTGAAGTACCACCTGCTTCTCTGGCTTTGACTTCTTGACTGGACACGGATAGAAGACATATACATTTGACATCTTATCGACACAAATAGAGGTCCCACTTATGGCTGAATATAAAATCTCATCCACCGTTTTTCCATCAGGATCATGTGACAATGTAAAACGGTTTAATGCATCAACGTCCAAAGATACTTGAATTCCTTTTGTATGGGACACATACATAACATAATCCCCAAGCTTCTTTGGTATCTCCTGAGCGCTAAGCTCCCCGTGCCCTATCACAAGGGCTATCCACAATAGACTAAAATAAAATATTGTTTTTCTACTAAAATTCATTTATTGTTTTGTAAGAACAAAATAATCTTCTTTTTCTTCTACAAAAGAAAGACCAAGAGGCTTACAAACCAAATTTAGTGCATTATAAATTGTATTTGGACGATCAAAAATTATAGTACTCTTTAACTCCAACCCAACAGGAACGGTAATTTTTACGCCATACTCTATTTCTAAACGCTTCGAAATATAATACACACTTCTTTGATGAAAAGAGAACTTCTGATCCACCCAAGATGGTTTACTCGACAATTCCTTATTCTGTTTACGAACCTTCACCTTCTCTTTCCCAAGCTTTGTCATTGAGTCTTTAGGCAGCAATAAAACAATTTCCTCATGATCACCATTAGCAGTCACTTTAACCTTTCCTGTATAACAAGCAACTTCAAATGTTCCATCAGAAGATAACACATTAAAAGAAGTTCCAAGCACCTGCGTCTTACCCAAATCAGACTGTACAGTAAATTGACTTCCTTTCATGACCTTAAAAAAACCCTCTCCATCGAAGTCAACCTCACGCTCAAGATACCAACCCAAAGGGCGATAAGTAATAACCGAGTTTTTTTTAGCCAAGACAGTAGATCCATCAGGCAGTTTAATCAATTGGGTCAATTCGTCAACAACGAACTCACTTTGATAACCAATAGCAGTCCACCCTACACCTACAAATATCAATATCGATGCAGCCCAGTAAAACCATGGCATACGAATCGTTTTGCTATTTGTTTTTTCCAATTCTCTTTTCGGCAACTCTTTCGACATCCGCCGCCAGATTTCTTCAGGGCTTTCCGAATAGGATATCTTTATATCAGGAAATTCGTGTTCTAAACACTCCTCTTCCTGTTGTAATCTATTCTTATTTTCGTTTCTCATAATCTAATGCACTTCTCAAAAATGCCAAAGCATTTTTCATTCTCTTTTCTACAGCTTTAACACTAATACCTAATCGATCAGCAATCTCACTATACTTAAGTGCGTCATGCCTACTCATAAGAAACACTTCCCTATGATTATCGGACATATCCACCAAGGCCTGCTCATAATCCCTTAACAATCGTTCATATTCAACAATATCCTCTGGAGTACGATATTCGACATCTTCAACAAAAGCACTATATTTCTTCTGCACTTTTTCATGTCTAACTCTCGAAATCCATAAATCAAGGGACATCTTATATAGCAAACCTACCGTATTGGACTGCTCTAATCTATCTTTCTTCTCCCAAAGCTTCATAAAAGACTCTTGTGCAATATCTGAAGCAACTTCGGGATCTCCACAACGATAGTAGAGATAATTGCGTAAAGAGGGAAAATGCGCATTAAATAACTCTTCAAATTCTTCGTTACTCAAATCATTATAATTTTCAACATGCAATGATGTAGATTTTCAACAAAACTCCTCAATAATCAACCACAATATTTATCTATAGCAAGGAGGGTTGTTGCATTCCACTCGCTAAATAAACAAAACAATTGACATTAAACAATAACACAAAGAGCAAAACATCGAAACATTTTATAATTAAATAAAGTTAATTCAATAAAAAGTTTAAACATGAATCAAAAGCAATAACTTTCGATTCACTAGCTTTGTATTAATAATACATAATGAGAATACCTCATTATACTTTAATACCGTTCTAGGGAGAAAAGACCCTACTTTAGCTTATCAAAATTAACACTTATCTCAAATGAATAGATTCGATCGTTTTCCCATCAATCCACAAAAAACACCTTTCTTCTATGGATGGATAATCGTAGCCGTTGGAACACTTGGAATCTTATTCAGTCTTCCAGGACAAACATCAGGTGTTTCAGTATTTACAGATCATCTTTTAAATGCTCTACAAATTAGCAGAAATAACCTAACTTCCGCTTATATGATCGGAACAATCTGCAGCTCACTATTTCTCACAAAGATTGGAAAACTATTTGATAAAAAGGGAGCACGTTTACTAATTATATATGCCAGTTTGCTCTTAAGCATCTCCTGTGTGATAATTTCCTATTCACCCAATATCATAAACTACATCTCTTCTCATTTCCAAAGAACAAACAGACTTTTCATCATTATTCCAACCATGTCTTTGATATTTCTAACATTACGATTCTCAGGACAGGGCATGATGACGATGGTATCTAGAACCATGATCATGAAATGGTTTGATCAAAAGAGAGGACTTGCAAATGCCATTAGTGCTGTATTTGTAAGTATCGGATTTTCGGTAGCACCACTCATTTTTGCTTGGGACATTGAAATGTTTGAATGGAATGGTGCTTATAGGGTATTAGGCATTTCTCTTCTTTTTTTCGCTGTTATTGCAACATGTTTTTACAGAGACAATCCTGAAAAATTTGGACTTATTCCTGATGGACTTAAATTAGAACCAACAGCAAATTTTAAAGTTTCAAAAGACGAACGAAAACAATTTACCCTAGAAGAAGCAAAAAAAACATCGGCATACTGGGGAGTCGCTCTTTCCACAACTTTCTTTGGGTTTTTTGTTTCAGGGTTCAATTTTAATATTATCTCAATATATAAACATGCCGGATTTAATACTACAGAAGCATTAAGAACCTTCATTCCTGCAACTATTATTTCTGTATTCATATCCATTATTAGCAGTTATATCAGTGACTATATCCGAATCAAATCAATACTATATATATATGTCGTTGGAGCTTTCATATGTGCTATCAGCTTCACCTACCTTGATCTTGGTCCAATTCCATATTATGGTGAAATTATTGGACTAGGCATCTTAAACGGAACTTATAGCACAGTCATGTCTGTAGGACACCCTCGATTCTTTGGAAGGGAACATCTTGGAGCAATCTCAGGATATAACATGTCTATGATCGTATTTTTCAGCGCAATAGCACCATTACTTTTCAGTATCTCTGAATCGACTCTTGGAAACTATAAAGCTGCTGGGTATATCTCAATACTTTTCACCATAATATTAGTCGTAGTAATTGCTCGAGTTCGAAACCCACAACACAAATAACAACCGCTTCTAACACAAACAAAGGTGATCATGATACTTGGAACGAAAGAAGACAGAAAGCTGATTTTAAAAATCCTAAGCTTAGCTTTTATTGAAAACCCATCAACACTATTTGTACTAAAACGAGGTAAGAAAGAAAGAAGAATAAAAGACCTAATCGACTACTCTTTTAATATTGGTATCCATAAAGGAAATATCTTTATTTCTGACGATCATAAAGCTTGCGCAATAGTCATTGATTCACAAAAAAAGATACACTGGTTCATACAAATAAAACTCCAGGTAAGATTAATCTGGAATGTTATTGGGTTACGCAGACTACCAAAGGTTCTAAAAAAAGAGAAAATCATACATGAACATCACCCCAAGATCCCTCACCTCCATTTATGGTACATCGGTGTTTCCACAGAATATCAACACAATGGTATTGGCACATCACTTCTAAACGAAATCACAGATTACTTCCCCAAGAAACGCCCTATCGTTTTGGAAACATCGATAGATGAAAACATTAACTTCTACAAGAAAAATGGATTTAAACATCACAAAAGTCTACAAATTAATAGTCACAAAGTACACCTACTTTCCAATATATAAAAAATCAAAAGGTGATTATGCAGATTACATAATCACCTTTTAAATACGATTTAAATATCTATTTAAACCTGCTCCATGATATCAGTTACAACATAATATCTTGGGTCATCAATATTATTCTCAATCACCGAAGATAGATGAGCATCCGCCTTAATCAACAAGCGTTTACAATCTTCACTAAGATGCATCAATACGACTTGTTTACCTAAAGATTCGTATTTAGACACCAAAGAAGATATTGCCTCTACAGCTGATTGATCAGAAATTTTCGACTCAATAAAGTCGATTTCCACTTTTTCAGGATCGTTTCTAATATCGAACTTCTGCATAAACGTAGATGTCGAACCAAAAAATAATGGTCCCCATATTTCATAAACTTTGGTCCCATCCTCTCTTACACTCTTACGAGCTCTAATACGTTTTGCACTTTCCCATGCAAACACGAGTGCTGAAACAACAACACCTGCACCAACAGCAACAGCAAGATCAAAAACAACAGTCAATGACGTTACTAATACAATAACAATGGCATCCGTCATAGGAATTTTATGTATAACTTTAAATGTAGCCCATTCAAATGTACCAATCACCACCATAAACATTACACCAACAAGAGCCGCTATCGGCACCATCTCAATGTATGATGATCCAAACAATATAAATGATAGTAATGCCAAAGCTGCTACAATTCCAGACAATCGACCTCTACCACCATTTTGAATATTTATAATAGACTGACCAATCATTGCACAACCTCCCATTCCACCAAAAATACCAGTAAGAATATTAGCTGTTCCTTGTGCAACACACTCTCTATTTGCATTCCCTCGAGTTTCAGTTATTTCATCAATCAGATTCAATGTCATTAGAGATTCAATCAAACCGATAGCTGCCAAAATAACAGAATATGGAAGAATGAAGTAGAACGTATCCATGTTAAAAGGTAACTGTTTGAGAACTGCAATCTGCGGAATAGGCAATCCTCCTTTAATTCCAGATCCTCCACTATCTCTCACAAAGCTACCAACAGTAGCCACATCAAAGCCACCAAAAATTGCCACTAAAGAAACAGCTAATATAGCAACCAATCCTGCTGGAATCTTTTTGGTAAGTTTTGGCAAGAAATAGATAATTGCCATCGTTGACAACACAAGGCCTATCATCATCCACAAATCAAATCCTTTAAGCCAAACATGTTGTCCATCTACAACTTGTGTAAACATTCCTAATTGAGCTACAAAAATCACAATTGCTAGTCCATTTACAAATCCCATCATCACAGGGTGAGGAATTAAACGAACAAATTTTCCCAATTTGAAAACACCACAAACAATCTGAATCAGCCCCATTAGAATAACAGTCGCAAACAGATAATACAATCCAGCATTTTCAACAGGAGTAGCCCATTCTAATCCCATCTGATTTCCTTCACTAACCAAAGAAACCATAACAACAGCCAAGGCTCCAGTAGCTCCTGAAATCATTCCAGGACGCCCTCCTAAGATGGATGTGACCAACCCAATCATAAAAGCAGCATACAATCCAACTAAAGGTTCTACACCAGCAACAAAAGCAAAGGCAACAGCCTCCGGAACTAAAGCTAATGCAACAGTCAACCCTGAAAGAATGTCATTTTTCACATTCTTAGATCCACGTTCTAACAATTCCATATATTATTTTTTACAAAAGCTTGCAAAGATATACGAAATTGACGAGGGACAAAACCAACAAAGTTAAACAAAGGTTAAGGATCAACACAAACTATCGGAAAGGATAAAATGAAATATTCCAATAACTATGATAATCATCAAAATTGTACCCGTAATTAAATGCGATATCTCCTAACACAGAACGATAACCCAATCCAAAATCAATTGCTGGAATCATATTATCATCACTTCTAAAATCCTTTAGTGCAGAATCACTAGTAGTTAACAAGCTTACTTTCCCTCTCACAAAAAAATCAGAACCAATCCGATAGCGTAAACCCGCTCCAAAATTATAATATGAATTTGCAATATATTGCCCGTAACCAACTCCTGCAACAGGTATAATACGAGTAAACTCCTCACTATGTATCCCTCCTAAAACATATCGATCTAGATGATTCATCTCATCTAGAGAAATCCCCATTCTAAACTCTCCAGTAAAAGTCCATCTCTTTATAAAAGTAACTGGCTTAACCACCAAGCAACTCCATTGTGAAAAGACCCCATAACGATCATCTGTCACATAATCAACATCATCAAAATTAACAGTACTTGTCACACTTGTTGGAATCTTAACACTATATGTTGCATCCACAAACCATCCTTTCTGAGGCAAAAAACTACGATCTAAAGCGTTATAAGTATATCGTAATTGTCCTATTACAGACACCTGTTTAATTTTATCTACAAACAGTAAACTAAGACCATCTCTTGGCTTAGAACGATCAAAATCAGCAATAGCGGATAATTGCAGACGTCCATTCTGTGATAAATAATAGTTTAAACTTAGATACTGCTTAAAATCCACTAAAGACATTGTCCCTAACTTATCATTCTCTTCATAAATGGGAATATGTTGATTATCAAACAATGACCTAAACTCTATACCAATATCTTTTTTTCTACCAAAATACAATTCATATGCACCTAAAAAATCGGGCGTAGAGGAGAGGTTTAAAACTGTCAACAATCGTCTATTTACTAAAGTTGAATCAAAATATTGATATTGAATAGCCATCTCAAGCTTTGTGCTATTATGATAAGCCAAACGAAAAGATAATTGCTGTGACTCTTTCTTATTGAAAGAAAATCGAAGAACGACCCCTGAGGAAGAATTTTCAAAACTACTCTGAACCCAATGAAATAAATTAGTTGCAACTAACTGACTATTCCATTTAGACAAAATTACATCATCCACAATTTGCCCCGGAGTAAAATCTAACCGATGATTAAATACATCTGCAGTTTCATTTGAAATACCATCATAAATAATACGTTGAACGACCCGAGAATGCACAACTTTTTCTTTAACTAAGGCATGATGAGGGAGAGTGTCCAAATCATTAACATACATACGCGCATCATCTTTTCCTATAGAAATTACTTCCGATGCTTTATTAAAGCTCATAATACTATATTCCTTCAAATTAGGTTGAATTAGAATATCAGCCTCATCCATTATACGAAATGTTTCATTACGACCATAAAGGGTGGATACTTTATTCAACACTCCAATCAAGCTATTCAACTGTTCTTCATCTGGATAATCTAAATATCCAACATTTACAGCAATCACAAAATCAGCTCCCATTCGTCTTACTTCTGCAATCGGCAAATTATCAATTACACCACCATCTACTAGAACTCGACTCTTGTATTTAACAGGAGAAAAAGCAGATGGAATAGCCATCGAAGCCCTCATCGCCATCGTAAGTTTTCCGTGATCAAAGATATAAGTTGAACCTGTTGTTAGGTCTGTGGTTATCGCATGAAAAGGTATTGGAAAGGCATTAAAATCTTCTGGCACCTCTCGTTTTGCGACTAAACTATCTAACATTCGTATAATATGTTGACCTTGAATAATCCCTGATGGTAGTTGAAACTTACGTCGTTTTAATGAGAAAGAGAACATCGTTCTTCCCAACACCTCTTTCTCCTTTAACTCTACACTATTTAATGGATAATAATCTGATAAAACTTTATCCCACGAGACAGAAGTAACAATTTTCCTCAATTCTGCACCAGAATACCCAATCGAATAGAGTCCACCAACAATACTACCCATGCTTGTTCCTGTGATGTAATCGGGACGTATTCCAAGACTATCAAGAACCTCTAGCACTCCAATATGAGCTAAACCTCTTGCTCCTCCTCCACTTAAAACTAATCCCAAACGTGGTTCTTTTCTTAACCGCTCATCCGCCTCAGCTGAAGTATAAAAATGAAGCAATAAAATCAACAAAAACACTTTGATATACTTAATCATAAAACATGACGATTTATTCCGAAATAACATATTTTCAATAAAAATACATAATATAAGTATACACCATCATTTTTGCAGTTAAAAGCTAATAAATTAAATTACAGCACACACTACGATCACACTCCATATCAAGATATACATCAAAAGCATACTCAAGCGATCAAACATAATTTAAGTAATTATTCTCGTACAACTAACAATGGGATTCGTGTATGTTCAAAAATATACTTTCGGATATTCACGGTAAATAGACCTTCCATAAAACTTTTTTGATGTCCTCCGATAACAATTAAATCAACTTTCATCTCTTCAGCATATTTGACAATCGCATTCTCAGGATCTCCTTGCAAAATAACAGTAGCAATATTTAAGTCTGGAAATAATCTCATATAATTATTCAACACTCCGCGTTCTTCTTTCTCCAGAATCACCTTACTCTCTTCAGGCAATACTCCCGAATCAATATCACCAATAGAATCTGCTTGATCAACAACAGAAACCAATATAACATCCGCATCTAATTGTATAGCCATCTTTACTCCTTTCTTCACTGCCCTTGCAGATTGAACACTGTCATCAACAGCAATCAACACTCGTCTAATTTTACTCATATCTTGAACTTTTAAGCCCTCACTCCAATTATAATACATGCTAAGCCTAAAATAAAACTTAGGCTAGCGTATAATGCAAAAGTTAACAACTGTCCTTTTTCAATTAAAACTAAGTTCTCATAAACGAAGGATGAGAAAGTTGTAAAACTTCCACAAAATCCAATAATACCAATATATCTTATTTCTTGTGAAAGAAAATAATCATTTTTGACTAATGTATAAAACACACCAATCAAAATACACCCTAACAAATTAGCAATCATAGTTCCCACTGGAAATGAAAAATCTACTCGCCGAAGTAAATACGCAATCAAAAATCGACATATACTTCCCAATGAACCACCTAAAGCAATATATAATAAATTGTGTCCCATTTGTATTACCTATTTTATCAACAATCTAAAACTATTTTACGAGAAATTAAATCATAATTTTATATTAAACAAATAAACGAGTAAATGATTTAGAAGATGATAAGAAGCTCAACCTTCTTTTCATAAAGGAAGACAATGCCTATTCAAACTGAAATCTTACTACTCTTTGTAGAGGCATTACTTTATTCGCATCAATCACCTCATCAAAACGAAGGTGGTCTCCTTCTCCACTAACCACAATACGTGAAGTAGTGATTCCCAAAAACTTTAGACACGAAGCCACTCGTTCGGCTCTCCTTTTAGAAAGATGCCTATTATAATTTGAATCTCCAATAGAATCTGCATACCCTTTAAGCTGAATACGATAATTGGGATGCTCTTGAAGAAATCCTGCAATTAAATCTATTTTCTTCAATTCACTATAAGTCATACGATCACTATCAAAATCAAAAAAGAGATAATCAATTCTAAGGTTAATACAATCTCTTCCAACCCAATATGTAGAAACTTCATTAGTATATCCATCGATGTCAACTTGTAATGGAATATCCATCAATACGCTTGAGAATTGCTGTTCAATTGTACAACCATCTTCATCATAAGTAAAAGCCTCTGTTACGGCATCTGGAGTTACAAAACTTAAATAACTCGAACGATCAACCTTGTCGATATCGTTCAATGACTTTCGCAATGGATCTGGGATGGGGACAACATAGGGTGAAACCCGTTCATTATCTCCTTTTACCACAACACCTCTTACACTACAACCCAATAACAGCTGCTCTTCTCGAAACAATAAAACCTCCTCGTATATAGAATCAGTTAGGACAGACATCTCTCTTTTCAGGTTATCATCATATACTTCAACATCACGACGAAAATGCCACAATTGATCCTTGCCTGTTCCCTCAAAACGATTTGACAAAAAATAACCTGTTGCGACAGAGTCTTCAATATAGCTAATATCATCACGTGAACTGTTTATAGGCTTTCCCAAATTCACCACCTTTGGGTCTTCAGAACCCAAAGAAACCATAAAAACATCATAACCTCCATAACCAATATGCCCCTTACTTGAAAAGAATAAAACACCATCCTTCTCATAAGGATAACCCTCGTCATAAATCGTATTAATTTCCTTTCCCATATTTATAGGATCGCTCCAACCGGTGGGCAGACACTCAACATAGTAGAGATCAAAACCACCATAACCTCCAGGCATATTGGACACAAAATACAACCGTCTACCATCAATACTCATAAAAGGATGGGTACAACCATATTCAGGATTATTAAAATCGAATGATTCTCCTTCTAAATGATCCTTGCGAAGATTCATCATATAGATATAGAGCATATTCTCCCCTCTACGACTGATCTTACCCGAACGTAAGGCCTTCGATGTTAAATATCGCTCCTTAGAAGCATTTCCACTATAAATCAGAACTGAATCTCCTAACTCTTGAGCTCTATTCAGATTAAATGGCCAAGAGTATGACTCCATATACAATGCACGTTCTCCACTTCTTAAATCAAACAGTGTCAATTCATAATCCACATCCTCCTCTTGAATAGACATTAACAAACGATCTCCAGACTTACTTATTCCATTTATTCGATAAGTCCCTTCTACGGGAATTTGAGACACAGAAATAAATCGATCACTTAAAACCTCCTGTCGACTCCAAATACATGACGCAACCAAATCTTCTGGAACCTGTCCCATAGAACGATACACATGCTCAGCCTCTTCATAACGCCCCAACAATCGCAAAACATTACCATAATCTAACATATAAGTGGACGAGAATGGCCATAAGAGCGATCGACTTCGACCATAATAAAACGCTGCCTGAACTGGATCTTGTAAATGTGAATAACTATGTGCCAACATCAATTCAATATCAACATCTTTTGACGAAACATCTAGCGGTGTGAAAATATCAATCACTTCGGTATAGAAACCTTCTTTGTAGGCTGTCAATCCCTTCTCATATAACTTGCGCTGACCAAAAGTCATTAACGGAACAAGCAAAAGAAAAAACAATAAATATCTAGTTAAAATTCTTATCATCGCAAACTCTTTTTATGTATTTAAAAACTAAAAACGGGGACTTTGAATTCGAATCCTACGCTTATTATTCCGCTTAAATGCATAAATAAGCATTACTTCATGACTACTAAAATGATCATGAACAATAGAACTATTCTGATAAGCATAACACAACTTTAAGTGTTCCGTTAACCCCACATTAAATAGAGCAAAAAACTCCTTGCGTGAACGATAAGAAAAACCAACGCCCAATCGACCTTTCCAACCCAACATCGCATTCAAATCATACTCTACAGGGAGACTCGAAACATAACGGATCAACATGGAGATATTCAAATGAAAATCATCACTCAAAGGATACTCATAACCTCCTTGAAAATATAGATGCACCTGTTGTGCATCAAAATTGGTCGTAACATCCTCTTCACCGCCAACCAAACGCACTTCACTAGTTAACATACTTGGAATAAAAATAGAAAAATAGAACCTCGGCATAAAGTAATAAATACCCAACTGGAAGTCTGGTGTAAATGTTGAAGTAACATCTGCTGAAAACAGATCATCATTCGATTCTCTTGTGATCACCGAACTATAATCAACATTTTGCAAAACGCCACCGCCACTTATTCCAAAAGACAGATAGTGGTTCTTCTGCAATTTTAATCGATACGAATATGAAGCAAAAACACGCGTCTCTTTATGGACCCCAATTTCTGACTGGGTTAAAGTAAAGCCTAAACCCATCTTTTCAAAAGGAATAGACGCATTCACACTATATACACGAGGGGCTCCATCAACGCCAACCCACTGTTGACGAACCAAACCCGCGATACGAATATCATTATAGCTCCCGATAGCAGAAGGATTAAAAAAAGCTTGATGATACATATACTGACCGATCTCAATATAGTTCTGACTAAAAACCCGACCTCCTATAGTCACAAAAAGTATTATAGTGATTATCTTTATTGGTAACTTCATATTACATCCGTTTTGTCTGCTTTAACATTATCATAGATATCCAACACCATATATCACTGTGTCTTTAATTCGATAAAACCTTTATCTATATCACTACTATTTGAAACATCTTTATAGAATATATAAAAATAGGTCCCATCTTCAAGCAACTCTTCACCCTGAAGATCGACCCCTTGCCCTGTTCTTCCATCCCAATTATTTTGATAAGGAGTGGCATCATATAGAATATTACCAGAACTATCAAAAACAACAAAACGACTATTAGGATAAGATAATGCTCCTCCTATAACATAGATATCATTTACACCATCATCATTCGGGGTAAAACCTGTTGGAAAAACAACCTCACTATTCACCGAGGTCGAATAAATTGTTACTTCTCCTATTGAAGATCCGCCCTCACTCAAAAGCAAGCCATCGGAGTTACTAATACGCTTTAGTCCTTGCCAATAACTCCCCATATTATTCCATACAGCAAAACCACTTGAAGATAATCCGTTCTCTTCATGATCAAAATAATTAAAGGACAAGGTCGAGATAGCTAAATGTGGACTTACTTCATAGTTACGTAACACACTTCGATTACCTTCACTGTACAATTCCATGTTTCCGCGTGAAATGGACACCTGAGATACATCCTCTATAGGAAGAAAACTTAAGCCAAGATTACCTGGACTTACATTAACATTAGAAGAGACTGGGCCTTCATAGAAAATACGACCAGTAGAAGAGGAGAAGATATAACTATCTTCTCGCTCATTCAATAATACTCCACTTAGGCTTAAATTATAAGTCCCAACATCTAAAACCCCACTTCTAAAACTTATATCTCCGAGAACAGTCAAATCACTCTCAAAGAATCCACTTCCATCCAATATCAAATTCTGGAAACTTACATTTCCTCCTACAGCACCTTCTATCATTTGCCACCGAAGAATCACTTGAGAAAGATCCTTCGAGCGAAATTCACCATCAGATTCTAAATGGGTATCATGCAATATAAAATAGCTTGACCCTCGTACTGTTGCAACCCCATCTTTCACATAAAAGCCTTGACTAAATGAAGATGACGAAATCAAAAATGATAATACTATGAAAACTAACAAACGATTCATAAACACATTAAATTACAAATAAGTTTATATCTCATTACTTATATACATATACACGACAGGGATTCATTTATGTAGTTCAATTACCAACTAATCGTAACCTGTCCATTTCCAGCTCGCACCGCATTACCAGTTGTTGTATTACTCGTCGTATATACACCTTGTCCTCCAACATACCCAGAACCGCCACCGCCACCGCCGTGTGTATTTCCAAGTCCACCGCCATACCAGCCGCCACCGCCGCCGCCATACCAGCCGGAAGTCATTCCTGAAACAGCACTAGCTCCATTTCCCAAAGATCCATTAATTGATCCACTACCACCTGAAATCTGAGTACCTCCATTTCCTCCACCATATGAGCCGCCTGCAGAACCTCCTGCTGTTCCACCACCTGTACCACCATAGCAATTCGAATTATTAGTAGCACCACCACCGCCACCAGCGACAATTACTCTATCATTTAAGCTTGTACCTCCGATTCGGATATCTGAGGCACCACCACCGCCACCACTTCCACTAATAGAGTTGTTTCCCATTCCGGCACCACCTCCATTATAAGCTATTGTGCCTGGTGTACTTGCGGCAAACAGTCCTTGTCCAACTTGTCCAACATAAACATAAATTATAGTTCCTGGAGTAACTGCAACATCTGCTTTGGAGTAGCCACCTAAACCGCCAGAATTAGTACCTGACCATCCTTGAGCTCCCCACGCAGAAACAGTAACTGAAGTTACTCCTACAGGAACTTCAAACAACTGTACTGATCCAGTATATGAAAATGTCTTTGAGCCAGTTGCTATTGCTAAAAACGGCTGAAAATTAAACCACTTAACCCCATCAGAAACCAATTTCATCCAATTATTATTCATTTCTGTTCCTAATATTGCTGAGGTAGTTTTATTCACTGAATCATACCATATCTGCTGTGAATTACTTGTATTAACTGTAACAGATTTATTTGACATATTCTTAATGATAAACTCTTTACCTGATACACCTGAAGCTAAGGGTAAGGTCATCGTTGCATCAGTTGCTCCTGTATAAACTACATACTTATCCTCTTCTAAAATACTATATGACGAAGTTACAGTGGTTATATTAGATTGAATTCCTGACATTCCTCCAATCACAGTCCAAACAGTTCCATTATAGTAATTATATTCATTTGTTGAAGTATTATAAAGCATCAGTCCAGCTGCTGGAGTTGTAATAACATCACGTTGAGTTTCTGTCATACGTGGGATCAATATCCCTTTGCTACTACTTGAAATATTCAATACTGCTGAAGACTCATTACTTCCTGTTCCAACCGTCAAACCGCCAGAAACACTTACATCTGAATTCGCAGTTAACTTCTCATCAACTGTTAATTTCTTATTAATGGTAACATCACCTAAAGTTCCTATAGACAAACCCTTATCTGTCCCATCATGACTTAACCAATGTGATCCCAAATCAATATTCTGAGTCGCTTCATGACTCCCTAGATTATCCTTCAGTCCCGACAAATCGACACTGTTTCCATTTAAAATGCTTAAACTTGTACCCGAGAAACTCAAGGTCTGATCATCAGTATTGATACTACTAATATCAATACTATTTCCTCCACTTAGAGCCAAACTACTCGATGTTAAACTCAAAGTCTGACGATAAGGTGACAAATCAACTGTCGTTGCATCATTGGTTAAACTTAAAACATCTGTTGCCAAACTCAAATCCTGAATATCTGACATCGATAGATCAACAGTATTACCTCCTGTAATACTCAAGTTGTGACCAGAAACAGACAACAACTGCTCATCCGTATTATCTAAATAATCAGACAAATCAACTGACGTAACATCACTTGTTAAACTCAATGTATTACCGACCAAAGAAAGATCTTGATTATCTGTATTATCCAAGTATACAGACAGGTCAACATTATTACCATTACTTATCCCTAAGATATTTGTAGATGAGGTAAAGGTCAACGTCTGGGCATATTTACTTAAATCGGCGGATGTTGCTGAACGGGTTAATGTCAACGTATTTCCCGTCAAACCTAACTCCTGGCTATCCGTACTTGCAAAACCACTTAAATCAACATTGTTCCCATTAGAGATAGACAACTGAGTACCAACCAAACTCAACGACTGTTGATCCGTATTATCTAAATATTTACTTAAATTTATTGTAGATCCATTCAATGATAAGGACAAATCATTACCCGTTAAATTCAAATTCTGCAACTCATTCTGTGGATCTGAATCTCCTTCGATATTTTCTATAAACTCCTCCTCCCATCTCGAACCATTCCAAACCAATACAGTACGTGAGACTCCTGTAGCATTTTGTAACTTCGTATAAGTCAAACTATGGTCTTGAACCTTATCTGCATTGACAGAACCAGATCCCAAATGACTATTAAGAACTGTACCCGAATTTAATATTACCACACCACTACTCGTTACGCCAATCGCACCAGTTAGAGTCTTACTCTCCCAATTACTACCATTAGCTACGATTACATTACCTCCAGTCTTGTCCGAACTATTGATGTCTGAAATATCATTCAAACTAGAGACACTCTTATCAATCTGACTCCATGTATAGTCTCCTGATTCGGCAGTTATAACTCCGGTTCGTCCAAAAACAGATATCACATTGTTCGTATTACTAATCTTACTCCAACCTGAAGAGGTACCTAAAACAACATCTCCTGAATTAAAGTCTACATTACCACTGCCTAAATTAACAGTACCATTCTGTGATGCGACATAATACTTTCCTGAAATACCAGTGTCCCCATCACTCAATGTTGGTGTATTGGTACTAGGATCCCAAACACCTTGATAATCTAAGGTCCCTGTTATAGGGGCTGGATCCCAACGGCTTCCATTCCACTGCAATACTTCATCTGTATTCGCGGACATAGAAGAGAGTTTCGTTCCATCAACACTACCATCTGCTAATTTCAAGGTAGTAATAGAACCATTCATCAATTTACTACTAGTCACAGAACCATCCTTTAACTTACCCTCTGATATTGCACCATCCGAGATATCAATAGTTTGAATAGACAAATCTGCAATATCTGATGACACAACGGATCCATCAGATATCTTTTGGCTCGTAATCACATTATCCTTAATCGTTAGATCGCCATTACTATTTAATGTAGCATCCCCGCCAATAGAAACAGTAGCATTGCCTGAGCTTGTTCCGATAAGCAACTCTCCACTTAATAAAGTATTTATCTTTTCTGGCGTAACCGATGCGTTAGCCAACTCACTAGTTCCGACAGTACCTGCACCTAAATCAACATCAGCAGCAATCAATTTTGATGCGGTTACCACTCCTGTAAACACGGCATTACCATTACTATCAAAACTCAATCCTTTATCTTCAACACCATAGCCAATCTTATTTGAACCCAACTTTAACTTCTCTGTAGCCTGATGATCCCCTAGATTATCACGAAGTGGCGATAAATCAACGGTAGTACTACTTCCTGAAATGCCCAAACTATTACCACTTAGACTTAAATCTAACAGACTACTGATATCCACTCCTGTCCCCTCACTAATCTCAACACTACTCCCATTCAAACTTAAACTTTGACGATAAGGACTTAGACTAACTGGACTTGGATCATTGGTCAAACGCAACTCATCCCCAACCAAACTTAAATCTTGATTATCCCCTGTTACAATACTCGATAAATCAACCGTATGGATTCCACCACTTATAGATAAAATGTTTCCTATCAAAGCCAACTCTTGATTATCCGTATTATCCAAATACTTATTCAAGTCAACCAGTGAAGCTGTATTAGAAATCTTCAACTCATTACTACTATTTAATGACAGCGTCTGAGCATCGGTATTGTCCATATATTTACCCAAATCAACCGAAGAGTGATCTTGGGTCAATGACAATACATTTCCTGTTAAAGAGAGGTCTTGCACTACGGACTGTGCAAGATTGTAAAAGTCAATACTGTTACCATCTTCAATACTCAACACTGTACCTGTTAAGGTCAGATTCTGACCATCTGTATTATCTAAGTATTTGCTCAAGTCAACACTTGTTGCATCATTCGATAAACTCAAACTATTGTCTGTTAAAGTCAGATCCTGATTATCCGTATTATCTAAGTATTTACTCAAATCCACCGTAGCACTTGTCTTGGTCAATCCCAACAGATTGGCAGAACTCAACGTAGGATCTTGAATCTCATCTGAGACCAAAGTACTTAAATTAACCTCTTCCCAAGCTGTGCCAGACCACATTAAAATAGTTCCTGTGGTTCCCGATGCATTCTGTAATTTGTTGTAGGTAATACGTTGATTCTCGATGATCGTATTACCATTACCATCCATTAAAACATCTCCCTTCAAGGAACTACTGACCCATTGACTTCCATTACCAAGCAAAACATGGCCTGCATTAGGAGTAGAACTCAAAACTTCACTTAGATCTGATAAAAACGAGGTACTCTTATCAATCTGTGCCCATGTATAATCTCCTGATTGTGCTGTAATTACTCCCTTCCGCCCAAATACAGTATTTACTTCATTCGAATTATTTACACGATCCCACTTGCTTCCATCATACAAAATCCAATCTCCTGCAGAGAAACTCTGTGGTCCAGAACCAAAATCTTGGGTTCCTGAGGTAGACACCACATAAAAATCACCTTCAGAACCGTTACTGTCACTTACAGATGGAACATTGCTTTGGGCACTCCATGTACCTTGATAATTCAAAACACCTCCAAAACCACTAGGGACCCAAACAGAACCATCCCACCTCAAATAGTCATCCGTATTGGCATTCATTCCAGACAACTTACTTGCCGTAATTTGACTATCTCCGATCTTTGATGTGGTTACAGAACCATCAAATAACTTGGAACTAACCACCGCACCATCCACAATATTTGTAGCAGTAACGGAATTCGGTGCTAATTTATCACTACTTACAGAACCTGACGCGAGCTTAGCACTTGTAATACTTTCATCCTCAATCTCAGATGTATTTATGGCTCCATTTCCCAATGCTATATCTGTTGCAATAACCTTGGGCGCTGTAACAAATCCTGTAAAAGTCGCGGATCCATTACTATCAAATCCCAAACCCTTATTATCCGATCCAAATCCAATCTTATGTGTTCCCAAAACAATCTGTTGTGTGGCAACATGATTTCCTAGATTATCCTTGATCGGTGTCAAATCAACACTATTACCTCGCTCAATACTCAATACACTGCCATCAAAGCTAAGGCTTTGATCATCTGTATTATCGTAATATTTACTCAAATCAACAGTAACACCACTCTTGGTCAATCCCAAAATATTAGAAGAGCTAAGCTGCAAATCTTGTAGATCATTACGCAATAAGGTCTGTAACTCGGTTTCCTGCCATGAATTACCATTCCATAACAAAATGGTACCATTGGCCCCGGATGCATCTTGTAACTTACTATAAGTAATATGCTTCGACTCAATGGTCATCTTTCCATTCGAATCCATTGAAAGATCTCCGTGGACAGAACCACTATTCCAATGCGTTCCATCTCCTAATAAGATAAAACCTGCTGATGGATTCGCACTACCCACATCACTTAAGTCCGACAAAAATGAACTTGTCTTATCAATTTGTGCCCATGTGTAATCACCCGTCTGGGCTGTAACTTCGCCTTTTCGACCAAAAACAGAATTGACTTCACTAGAATTGTTTACGCGCTCCCACTTTAAACCATCATATAATATCCAATCACCTGGTGAAAAACTGATCGATCCAGAACCAAAATCTTGCGTTCCTGATGTCGATACAACATAGAAATCCCCCTTCGAACCTGTGCCATCAACAATCGAAGGAACATTAGAAGAAGCACTCCATGTTCCACTATAATTCAATACGCCTCCAATACTACTAGGCACCCAAACAGATCCATCCCACTTCAAATACTCATCCGTACTGGCATTCATACTGGAAAGACGATCCGATGTCACCTGTTGGAAACCAATTTTACTACTCGTTACAGATCCATCTGCTATCTTAAGTGTCGTAACAGCTCCATCTTGCAGCTTCACTTCAGAAACCGACCCAATTCCAATCTTTCCTTCTGTTACGGAATTATCCGATAGATGACCCGTCTGTACCGATAAATTTTGAATCTTAGTACCAGTTACCGATCCATTTGCCAATTTGGGGGTTGTCACAGATCCATCTTGCAATTTTAAAGAGTTAACCGCATTATCCTGAAGGTTAAATGTCCTCACCGCCCCTTCTTGCAACTTATCATGATTTATCGAAAGATCCATCAATTTCTGTGTAGAAACCGAACTGTCTGCCAATTTGGTCTCTGTAACAGAACCTTCTCCTATTTTTGAAGTAATCACAGATCCTGAAGAGAGTTTTGCACTTGTCACAGAACCATCAAGCAATTTTGACTCTGAAACGGAATTGTCTGCCAATTTAGTTATACTCACGGAACCATCTGCAATCTTATTATTGGTAACAGAACCATTGGCTAATTTATTACTTGTGATAACACCATCAACTAATTTTGAATTACTAACGGAATTATCTTGCAATTTACTTTGAGAAACGGCATTATCTGAAAGCTTACTATTATCAATAGCACCAGCAGCTATTTCTGTCCGATTAATGCTTCCATCTGGAAGAACAATATCTCCTAAAATAGTAACTACATTACTAAATAATACATCACCATTACTGCTTATACTGATTCCTTCATCATCTCCATCTCCACTTATATAGTGAGAAAAAAGTATGATATTCTTGGTCGCTTCGTGATTACCTAAATTATCTTCCAACGGAGACAGATCAACACTATTTCCTGAAGAGATAGTCAATGTCGTACCATCCAAGGTCAAGGTCTGAGCCCCTAATGTCCCAGAAGGTAATTCTACAAAGCCTCCTCCTTTAGACAAAGTGATTACATCGTCTGAAATACTTAATACTTGAATCTCATTGGTCGGGTCAAAATCCTTATCATTGACATTCGTTCCCAACTGCTCCCAAGCCGTTCCATTGTAATAATAAAAACCAGATTGCCCATTGGTTTGATAAACCAAAAGACCTATGGATGGTGTAACAACAGCATTCCTCTCATCACGTAACATCCTAGGGATCAAAAGTCCTTTACTATTGGATTGAATCTCCAAAGCGGCACTAGGATCTGGAGTAAAATCACTTGCTCCGATACCAACACTTTGCCCATACAAAAATGGGGCCTGAAGTAAAAATAAAAGAAGGATATAGATACGTTTCATAAATAATTATTTAGTAGTTGACAAATTATGTTACAGTGAAACATTTATTATGAAACATTATAACATCGAATAAAGTTTTCAACTATTCAATGTTTTTTAACACCGAATACTAAACACACTAAACCCACTACAAGGCATCCAATAACGAACACAGGCTAGAACGTTATTTTATAAAAAAGTATTTATTTCATAAAAAATTATGACACGGTATTTCAGGGAGTAAAAACACAAAAATTAACAATTCAATATAAATATATCCGTTACACGGTTTACCACACAACAGGCATATTAATCATAACAAAGCCTCTGAAACACATAAAATTGTATCACAGAAGCTCATTATATCTACGAAAAAATAATATTATTTCTTTGTAAAACTAAATTTTACAGATCTACGAATAAGACGATCTTTTACCTTTCCAATATTTTCATAATTCTGTTGATCTATACCATTCCCCTGACTTGAGATTTGAAAATCATGCACTCCTTCTGAAATTAAATATATTGATACTGATTTTGCTCTTTGAGAAGAAAGAGCTTTATTATAATTTGAATCTCCAATATTATCTGCATATCCTGTCAAGTGAATGCTATACGATGGGTTTGACTTAAGAAATAGAGCAACATCATCTAACTTCTTCAATTCACTATAGGTCAAACGAGAACTATCAAAATCAAAGAATACATAATCAATTCGAAGATCTTCATTTTCACGATCAATCCAATAAACTGGGACTTGACTTATTTTTTCATCTTGATCTATTTCAACAGGAAACGCCATCAAAACTTCTGACGTAACACTGCGAATCAAACACCCATCTTCGTCATAGACAATAGAAACATCACTCGATGCAGGAACATTAAAACTTAAATAGCTTTTACGGCCCAAATCATCAATATTATTTAAACCCTCTCTCATTGGATCAGGCATAGGAACAACATAAGATGAAATTCGTTTATTATCTCCTTTAACAACAACCCCCTCTATATTTCGACCGAAGACCTCTTGTTCTTTCCTAAATAATAAGACTTCTCGATAAATAGAATCTGGAAGAGAGAGTAATTCCATATCCGTTTGTTGCTCTAATTCATTTTCCGAATCTAGCTGACGACGAAAATGCCACAATTGATCCTTGCCTGTTCCCTCAAAACGATTTGACAAAAAATAACCTGTTGCGACAGAGTCTTCAATATAGCTAACATCATCACGTGAACTGTTTATAGGCTTTCCCAAATTCACCACCTTTGGGTCTTCAGAACCCAAAGAAACCATAAAAACATCATAACCTCCATAACCAATATGCCCCTTACTTGAAAAGAATAAAACACCATCCTTCTCATAAGGATAACCCTCGTCATAAATCGTATTAATTTCCTTTCCCATATTTATAGGATCGCTCCAACCGGTGGGCAGACACTCAACATAGTAGAGATCAAAACCACCATAACCTCCAGGCATATTGGACACAAAATACAACCGTCTACCATCAATACTCATAAAAGGATGGGTACAACCATATTCCGGATTATTAAAATCAAATGATTCTCCTTCTAAACGATCCTTGCGAAGATCCACCATATAGATATAGAGCATATTCTCCCCTCTACGACTAATCTTGCCCGAACGTAAGGCCTTCGAGGTTAAATAGCGCTCCTTCGAGGCATTTCCACTATAAATCAAAACGGAATCTCCTAACTCTTGCGCTCTATTCAGATTAAATGGCCAAGAGAATGACTTCATATACAATTCACGTTCGCCACTTCTTAGATCAAACAATGTCAATTCATAATCTATATCCTCCTCTTGAACAGACATTAACAAACGATCTCCAGATTTACTTATTCCATTTATTCGATAAGTCCCTTCCACGGGAATTTGAGACACCGAAATAAATCGATCACTTAAAACCTCCTGTCTACTCCAAATACATGATGCGACCAAATCTTCAGGAACCTGCCCCATCGAACGATACACCTGCTCAGCCTCTTCATAACGCCCCAACAATCGCAAAACATTACCATAGTCCAACATATAAGTGGATGAGAAGGGCCATAAAAGCGATCGACTTCGATTATAATAAAACGCAGCTTGAACGGGATCTTGTAAATGGGAATAACTATGTGCCAACATCAATTCAATATCAACATCTTTTGACGAAACATCTAGCGGAGTGTAAATATCAATCACTTCCGTATAAAAACCTTCGTTGTAGGCTCTCAACCCCTTCTCATATAACTTGCGCTGACCAAAAGTCATTAACGGAACAAGCGAAAGAAAGAAAAGTAAATATCTAGTTAAAATTCTTATCATCGTAAACTCTTTTTGGTGTTTAAAAACTAAAAACGGGGACTTTGAATTCGAATCCTACGCTTGTTATTTCGCTTAAAGGCATAAATAAGCATCACTTCATGACTACTAAAATGATCATGAACAATGGAACTATTCTGATAAGCATAACACAACTTTAAGTGTTCGGTTAACCCTACATTAAATAGTGCAAAAAACTCCTTGCGTGAGCGATAAGAAAAACCAACACCCAATCGACCTTTCCAACCCAACATCGCATTCAGATCATACTCTAAGGGAAGACTCGAAACATAACGAATCAACGTGGAGAGATTCAAATGAAAATCATCACTCAAAGGATATTCATAACCTCCTTGAAAATATAGATGGACTTGTTGTGCATCAAAATTGGTTGTAACATCTTCTTCGCCGCCAACCATACGAACCTCACTGGTTAACATACTCGGGATAAAAATAGAAAAATAGAACCTCGGCATAAGATAATAAATCCCTAGTTGAAAATCGGGAGTAAACGTAGAGCTAATATCTGCTGAAAACAGGTCATCATTCGACTCTCTTGTGATCACTGAACTATAATCAACATTTTGCAAAACGCCACCGCCACTTATTCCAAAAGACAGATAGTGGTTCTTCTGCAATTTTAATCGATACGAATATGAAGCAAAAACACGCGTCTCTTTATGAACTCCAATTTCTGACTGGGTTAAAGTAAAACCCAAACCCATCTTTTCAAAAGGAATAGCTGCATTAACACTATATACACGAGGGGCTCCATCAACACCAACCCACTGTTGACGAACCAAACCTGCAATACGAATATCATTATAACTCCCAATAGCAGAAGGATTAAAAAAAGCTTGATGATACATATACTGACCGATCTCAATATAATTCTGACTTGAAACCCGACCAATAACAAGTAAAAGAAGCAAAGTAGTGATTATCTTTATTTGTAATTTCATATTACATCTTTTTGTCTGGTTTAACATCTGATTAGGCTTTACCATATACCAAAGTTATTGTGTCTTCAGTTCAATAAAACCTTTGTCTACATCATTACTTTGCGTTGCATCCTTATAAAAAATATAAAAATAAGTCCCATCTTCCAGCAACTGATCCCCTTCCAGATCTACACCTTGACCGGTTCGACCATCCCAATCATTTTGGTATGGGGAAACATCATAAAGAATATTCCCAGAGCTATCAAAAACAACCAAACGACTGTTGGGATAAGAAAGAGCTCCTCCTATAACATAGTAATCATTCACTCCATCGCCATTCGGAGTAAAGCCTGATGGAAAAACAACTTCACTATTCACTGAGGTCGAATAAATTGTTACTTCTCCTATTGAAGATCCGCCCTCACTCAAAAGCAATCCATCGGAACTACTAATTCGTTTTAAACCCTGCCAATAACTCCCCTTATTATTCCATACTGCAAATCCATTAGCATCCAAACCATTTTCTTCATGATCAAAATACTTAAATGATAAAGTAGACATAGCTAAAGCTGGACTTACTTGATAGTTACGTAACACACTTCGGTTACCTTCACTGTACAATTCCATGTTTCCTCGTGAAATGGAAACTTGAGAGACACTCTCTGTTGGGGTAAAATCTAACCCTAAATTGCCCGGATCCAAACGAACACTAGAAGAGACAGCTCCTTCAAAATAGATACGACCCGTGGAAGAGGAGAAGATATAACTATCTTCTCGCTCATTCAACAATATTCCACCTAGGCTTAAATTATAAGTCCCAATATCTAAAATCCCACTTCTGAAACGGATATCTCCGAGAACAGTCAAATCACTCTCAAAGAATCCACTTCCATCCAATATCAAATTCTGGAAACCTACATTTCCTACTACTACTCCTTCGATCATTTGCCACCGAAGAATCACTTGAGAAAGATCCTTCGAGCGAAATTCACCATCAGATTCTAAATGGGTATCATGCAATATAAAATAGCTTGACCCTCCTACCGTTGCAACCCCTTCTTTCACATAAAAGCCTTGACTAAAAGTATCAAGAGAATAGAGAAATAAGAGTCCTATTATCATATAACGATATCTCATAACAACCTCCTTTTCTATTTAACTCTGATAATATAGTTGACAGAAACGTTCTTGGGGCGTGCCTCATTACCTCCTGAACTATTTATTGACAAAGAGTGCGTATGAGAACCATTATAATTTGTTGAAAAGGAATGCGTATGAGCACCTGCATAATCTGTATAAGTATTCTCATTACGAGTATTACCGGCTTCATGAGGATACCCTCCTCCACTTTGTGTATAAGAGTTCCCCATTGCATGACGGTGATTTCCACCAGAATCGGTAGTACCTGAGTGATTATGGTTTCCTGCAGAATTCGCACTACCAGAGTGAGTGTGACTCTTATTGGTATCACTCTGATAAGTATTAATGGCACGACCACTATCATACCCTTTGCCATTATCTAAACCTCTTAAGAACACTCCCCTCAAATCAGGCAAATTAGTACTTCCTAATACACTCTGCAATTGGGGATATGTTGTTGCACTAAAGGGAGAACCATCACATAACATCCATCCATCAGGAATGACTGTCCCCATAAATGGTTGAATAGAACCAATAGGAACCCCTATTTCTGTCCAAATACCAGTATACATAAACAGGTTACCCTTATTCGTATCAAACACCACCAAACCAATTGCAGGGTTCACTATCGATGTTCGCTGTGCAGTCGTCATACGCGGAGGCAAGAAACCTTGATTCGTACTTTTAACCTCTAACTTGGCCGATGTCTCGACACTACTACCTACAGTACCAATTCCTACGCGACTATCCTTGGTTACTCTTACCACCTCTGCATTCTGGCTCTTAATCACTACATCTGCCGCATTCACTGAACCTATAAAATCGGTTGTCTCATCAACAGTTGTATTTCCTGCCACATTCCAGGTATTAGCACTTGCCTCTGCTGAAACCCACTTGGTTCCATTATATGTAAATAACGAATTGATCGTCGTATCAAAAACCAACAATCCTTTGGCAGGTGAACCAATAGCCTCGCGCTCAGTTGTCGTCATACGTGGTAACAAAGCTCCTTTTGTCGTACTCTTAATTTCAAAAATAGCTGATGGATCAACACTACCACTTCCTAATAATACAGAACCACCATGCGTAGTGTTTCCACTAAAAGTGACATGACCACTATTATCGACACTTAAACCTTCGCTATCTCCATCATTACTCAAAACATTTCCATTCAAGGCGATATTTTGGGTCGCAGTATGATCTCCCAGATTATCATCTCCTCCTATTTCTTGCCATGAAACGCCATTATAGAAATTATACATATTGGTAGAAGTATTGTAAATCATCAATCCCGTTGCTGGGCCTGCGATTACATCTCGCTGGGTTCCAGTCATACGTGGAATCAATATACCTTTGCTACTACTTGAAATATTCAATACTGCCGAGGACTCACTACTTCCTGTTCCAACCGAAAGATCTCCAGAAACACTTACATCTGAATTCGCAGTTAACAGCTCGTCAACAGTCAACTTCTTATTTATAGTAATATCTCCTAATGTACCTATAGACAAACCCTTATCCGTACCATCATGACTTAACCAATGAGAACCCAAATCAATATTCTGTGTTGCCTCATGACTTCCTAAATTATCTTTCAAGCCTGACAAGTCAACACTATTTCCATTTAAGATACTTAAACTACTGCCTGAAAAACTTAAGGTTTGCGCATCCGTATTAATACTACTTATATCAATACTGTTACCTCCACTTATAGCCAAACTACTAGAGGTTAAACTCAAACTTTGACGATATGGTGATAAATCAACTGGGGTTGCATCATTGCTCAAACTCAAAACATCCGTAGACAGACTCAAATCCTGACTATCTGATGAGGACAAATCAATCGTATTTCCTCCAGTGATACTTAAATCATGACCTGATATAGACAACCGCTGCTCATCCGTATTATCCAAATATCCAGACAAATCAACGGTCGTAGCGTCACTTGTCAAACTCAAGGTGTTACCAACCAATGATAAGTCTTGATTATCCGTATTATCTAAATAAACAGATAGATCAACACTATTACCATTACTGATATTTAAACTATTGGTCGATGAACTGAAAGTCAACGTCTGCGCATACTTGCTCAAATCGGCGGAAGTCGCCGAACGAGTTAACGTCAAGGTATTCCCTGTCAATCCCAACTCCTGACTATCCGTACTTGCAAATCCACTCAAATCAACATTATTTCCATTAGATATCGAAAGCTGTGTTCCCACCAAACTCAATGACTGTTGATCTGTGTTATCTAAATATTTACCCAAATTTATCGTGGATCCATTCAACGACAACGACAAATCATTACCTGTTAAATTCAAGTTCTGCAACTCATTTTGTGGATCGGCATCCCCTTCAATATTCTCTATAAATTCCTCTTCCCAACGAGAACCATTCCAAACCAATACAGTTCGTGAAACACCTGTGGCATTTTGTAATTTTGTATAAGTTAAACTGTGATCCAAAACCTTATCCGCATCAACAGATCCCGATCCTAGATGACTGTTCAAAACAGAACCAGAACTCAAACTAACCACTCCACTACTAGTTACACTTACGGCTCCACTTAACGATTTACTTACCCAACTACTGCCATTAGAAATTAAGATATTACCTCCGGTCCTATCCGAACTACTGACATCTGAAATATCATCTAAATTGGAAACACTTTTATCAATCTGATTCCATGTATAGTCTCCCGATTCGGCGGTAATTACCCCTGTTCGACCAAAAACAGAAATAACATTATTCGTATTACTTATCTTACGCCAACCTGAAGTGGTACCTAAAACAACATCGCCTGAATTAAAATCAACATTACCACTGCCCAAATTAACAGTACCATTCTGTGATGAGACATAATACTTCCCTGAAATACCAGTGTCACCACTACTTAAAGTTGGGGTATTCGTACTAGGGTCCCAGACACCTTGATAATCTAATGTTCCTGTTATCGGGGCTGGGTCCCAACGGCTTCCATTCCATTGTAAAACCTCATCGGTATTTGCAGACATCGATGAAAGCTTCGTCCCATCCACACTACCATCGGCTAATTTCAAGGTCGTAACAGCACCATTCATCAATTTACCACTAGTCACTGAACCGTCCTTTAACTTACCCTCTGATATTGCACCATCAGAAATATCAATCGTTTGAATAGACAAATCCGCAATATCGGATGACACAACAGATCCATCAGATATTTTTTGGCTCGTAATCACATTATCTTTGATCGTTAAATCACCATTACTATTTAATGTAGCATCACCTCCGATAGAAACTGTAGCATTACCTGAGCTTGTTCCGATGATCAACTCGCCACTTAATAAAGTATTTATCTTTTCTGGCGTAACCGATCCGTTAGCCAATTCACTTGTCCCGACAGTTCCTGTTCCTAAATTAACATCCGTTGCAACTAACTCTGGAACTGTGACAACTCCTGTAAACACAGCATTACCATTACTATCAAAACTCAATCCTTTATCTTCAACACCATAACCAATCTTATTTGAACCCAACTTTAACTTCTCGGTAGCTTGGTGATCCCCTAGATTATCTCGAAGTGGCGATAAATCTACAGTAGTACTACTTCCTGAAATACCTAAACTATTACCACTCAAACTTAGATCCAACAAACTACTGATATCCACTCCAGTTCCTTCACTAATCTCAACAACACTACCATTCAAACTCAAACTCTGACGATAAGGACTTAAGCTTATTGGACTAGGATCATTAGTTAAACTCAACTCATCACCACTCAATGTCAAATCTTGATTGTCTCCTGTAACAATGGTAGACAAGTCAACCGTATTTGTTCCTCCACTTATCGATAAGATATTACCTGTTAATGCCAAATCTTGATTATCTGTATTATCTAAATATTTACTCAAATCAACTAAAGAGCTTGTATTTGAAATCTTAAGCTCATTACTACTATTTAATGACAGCGTCTGAGCATCAGTATTATCTAAATATTTACCTAAATCCACCGTAGAATCATCCTGTGTTAAAGACAGCACATTACCTGTTATAGAAAGATCCTGAACTACAGACTGAGCTAGATTAAAAAAATCAATACTGTTACCATCCTCGATCGATAACACCGTTCCATTAAGCTCTAGATTTTGATTATCTGTATCATCTAGATATTTACTTAAATCTACACTTGTTATATCATTTGTCAAGCTTAAACTATTATCGGTCAAGCTTAAATCTTGAGAATCTGTATTATCCAGATACCTACTCAAATCAACCGTAACACTCGTCTTGGTCAATCCCAATAAATTTGCAGAGCTCAAAGTCGGATCTTGAATCTCATCTGCAACCAATGTACTTAAATTCACCTCTTCCCATGACACTCCTGACCACATTAAAATTGTACCTGTAGTACCAGAAGCACCCTGTAACTTATTATAAGTAATACGTTGGTTGTCAATAGTTGTATTTCCATTTTCATCAATTAAGACATCTCCTTGCAATGGACTGCTTACCCACTGACTTCCATTTCCTAATAAAACATGACCAGCATTGGGTGTAGAAATCAAAACCTCACTTAAATCAGATAGGAAAGAGGTCGTTTTATCAATTTGACTCCACGTATAATCACCCAATTGTGCAGTAATCACTCCCTTCCGCCCAAATACAGTATTCACTTCATTCGAATTATTTACCCTGTCCCACTTACTTCCATCATATAGAATCCAATCACCTGCAGAAAAATCCTGTGGTCCTGAACCAAAATCTTGGGCTCCTTCAGTAGATACAACATAAAAATCACCTTCCGATCCATTGGCATCACTCACTGAGGGAACATTACTCTGTGCACTCCACGTACCTTGATAATTCAACACACCTCCAAAACCACTCGGTACCCATACCGATCCATCCCACTTCAAATAATCATCCGTATTCGCATTCATACTTGATAATTTGACCGACGTAATCTGACCATCTCCAATCTTCGAACTCGTCACAGATCCATCAAATAACTTTGAACTAACCACTGAACCATCAACAATCTTTGTTGTAGTTACAGCATTAGATGCCAACTTATCACTAGTAACTGAAGCCGAAGACAACTTTGAACTCGTAATTCCCTCATCTTCTATCTCTGCAGTATTTATCGTACCATTGCCGAAAGTCACATCTGAGGCTATTAACTTTGGAGCTGTAACAAAACCAGTAAAAGTCGCGGATCCATTACTATCAAATCCCAAACCTTTATTATCTGAGGCAAAACCAATTTTATGGGTTCCTAAAGAAATCTGCTCTGTGGCAACATGATTCCCTAGATTATCTTTTATCGGTGTCAAATCAACACTGTTACCTCCTTCAATACCCAAAACATTACCATCAAAACTCAAAACCTGATCATCAGTATTATCGTAATACTTACTCAAGTCAACGGCAACACCACTCTTTGTTAAACCTAAAATATTTGATGAGCTAAGCTGTAAATCTTGTAAATCATCACGCAATAAACTCTCAATATCAGTCTCCTGCCATGAACTTCCATTCCACAACAAAATAGTACCATCAACACCTGAAGCATCTTGTAGTTTATTATAGGTAATATGCTTGGCCATTATTGTCGTTTTCCCATTGGAATCCATCACAACATCACCATGAACACTACTACTAGTCCAATGTGTTCCATCCCCAAGTAAAATATAACCTGCATCGGGATTAGAACTGCTTACATCACTCAAATCACTCAAAAATGATGTCGTCTTATCAATCTGAGCCCAGGTATAATCGCCTACTTGGGGTGTGACCTCTCCTTTGCGTCCAAAAACAGAGTTCACTTCACTTGAATTATTTACTCGTTCCCATTTTAAACCATCATACAAAACCCAGTCTCCTGGAGAAAAACTGATCGAACCTGAACCAAAATCCTGTGTGCCAACAGTAGAAGCAATATAAAAATCACCTTTGGATCCACTACCATCGACAATCGATGGTATATTCGACGATGCACTCCATGTTCCACTATAGTTCAGCACTCCTCCAATACTACTAGGAACCCAAACGGATCCATCCCACTTCAAATATTCATCCATGCTTGCATTCATACTGGAAAGTCGATCCGAAGTGACTTGCTGGAAACCAATCTTTTGTGTAGTCACAGAACCATCTGACAACTTTAATGACGTAACTGCGCCATCTTTGAGCTTATCTTCTGTCACCGAACCAATACTAATCTTAACCTCTGTTACTACATTATCAGAAAGATGACCTGTTTGAACAGATAAATTTTGAATCTTACTCTGACTAACAGATCCATCAGCCAACTTTGGCTCTGTTACTGAACCATCTAGCAGTTTTAATGAATTCACAGAATTATCTCGTAAATTTGAAGTGGCAACAGAACTCTCACCCAATTTATCATGACTAACAGATAGATTCATTAGCTTTTGCGTCGAGATAGAGGCATCTGATAATTTGGTCTCCGTTACCGAACCTTCTGCTAGCTTTGATGTTGTCACTGATCCGATCGAAAGCTTTGAACTTGAAACGGCTCCATCTAATATTTTAGATTCCGAAACGGAATTATCTAACAACTTCGTTATTCCAACAGAACCATCAGCTAATTTACTATTATCCACAGCACTATTAGCGATCTTAGATGTTGTAACGGATAAATCAACTATTTTAGAATTACCTACAGTGTTATCTTGAAGATTTGATTCGGATACAGAACCATCGGATAATTTACTATTATCCACAGCATGATTAGCTATTTCAGATCTATCAATACTTCCATCTGGTAATACAATATCACCCAAGATCGTTACAATATTACTAAATAGAACATCGCCATTACTACTAATACTTATTCCTTCATCATCTCCATCCCCACTAATATAATGGGAAAATAAAACAATATTCTTTGTGGCTTCATGATTACCTAAGTTATCTTTTAATGGAGACAAATCCACGCTATTTCCTGAGGAGATCGTTAAAGTTGTTCCATCTAAAGTCAGCGTTTGTGCACCGAGTGTTCCAGATGGTAACTCGACATAACCCCCTCCATTTGATAACGTAATAATATCATCTGAAATACTTAGAACTTGGATCTCATTGGTAGGATCAAAATCTTTGTCATTAACATTTGTTCCCAACAACTCCCATGCAGATCCATTAAAATAGTAGAAACCAGCCTGACCATTAGTTTGATAAACTAAAAGCCCTGTTGAAGGAGAAATAATGACACTTCTCTCTCCCTCTAACATTCGTGGTATTAATAAACCTTTGTTATTAGATTGAATCTCTAACGCAGCACTTGGATCGGGAGTAAAATCACTTCCACCAATTCCGACACTCTGACCAAATAACAATGGAAACTGTAACAAAAAGAAAAAAAGGATATAGATACGTTTCATAAACAAATATTTATAAGTTGACAAATTATGTCTGGGTAAAACATTTATTATGAAACATTATAACATCGAATAAAGTTTACTATCATTCGATGTTTTTTAACAACACCCACTACTTTGACTTATTTTAAAGAACACCGTTAAAAATGAACACAAAAACTTAAAATTAAACAACGAATCTCAGTTATTATAAAAACAAACCATAATACTGGCTACCTGATTATAACATCAAAAGAAGTATCAATATATCTTTACACAATTTTATACTAATGTCATTAATCTCAGAGCAACATTTTTCACCATAACAATTAAATATTTATTAACATTAAACAATAAAAAACTATACATTTAAATCTATTATTCATAATATTGTGAGATTATGTTATCTAAAAATTAATCACATCACCAATTATGAACTTAAGACTTTACTTCATTCTATTATTGATGGGCTTTCAAACTGTAAAAGCACAAGAAAAGGTCACTGTCAAGAGACACTACTACACCGACGATCATGGGCAACTATATGTCCCTAAATCATTCCCCATGTTCCTCTATATTACATCAGATACCATTGCAAAGAAAGACATGCAACGACTTAACAGTCAAGAAATGCCACAATACACTAATCCTTTCTATTTTGACACAGAGGGGCGAAATACAATTCGAAGCCCATGGGCTGTAGATAAAGAAACAAAACAAACCGTCGAACCTAAAATAGATGTCGTTTTTGATGTTTATGTAGATGGATCCACCCCCTTCACTCGTCACCATTACTCCAATGCTCCATCCTACTTTCACAGTCACACCCAATTCTTTGGAAAAGGTATAACAGTATCACTAAAATCCACAGATAAATATTCAGGAGTAGAAAAAACGTACTTCTCCATCAATAAAGCCCCATTTACAACCTACAACAAAGTATTATCTGAATGGAAAGAAGGAGAAAACAACATCCAGTTTTATGCAATTGACCATGTAGGCTTTGTAGAAAAGACACACCAGAAAAATTTCGTTTACGACATTACGGCTCCAACAACAACACACACAATCAATGGTCCAAAAATAGAAGCGATAGTATCCCCCAAAGCTATCATTAACCTTAGTAGTATTGACACTTTGTCTGGAGTGCACAGAACATATTATGCCATCGACAAAGGAAAAATGAAACAATATATTACTGGTTACACTTTTGGTAAATTGGATGATGGATATCACACCGTTAGATGGAAATCAGAAGATCATGTTCAAAATATGGAGCAAGAGAAGTCTTTTAAAGTATATGTAGATAAAACTGCCCCAGAAACCAAATACAATATTATTGGTGATCTATACAAGAAAGGTAAAATCAAATATATCTCAACCAGATCAAAAATATCTTTGGAAGCTACGGACAATAAAGCAGGAGTAAAAGAGATATTCTTTAACCCTGACCAAACAGCTCAAAACACTTTTAGCGAACCTTTTAATATCGAAGGCAAATTCGGAAAACACAACATTGCATATTGGGCAAAAGATAAAGTGGAAAACAATGAAAAGATCCACTCCTTCGGTGTATTTCTAGATAACAAAAACCCTGTTACTAGGATTGTATTTAGCCAACCACAATTCTTCACAAGAGATACCCTATTTGTTGGACCAAAGACTAAGTTCACATTACTTGCATCTGACAGAGGAGCAGGTGTCTCTGAAAGCATGTATTCAATCAATGATGGAGAGACCAAGAAATACAAAAAATCACAGAAACTAGAAACTGAAGGTTTCTACACAGTAAAATTTCATTCAATTGATAAAGTAAACAACAAGGAAGTAGAAAAAACGAGTGAACTATTCGTCGATGCTTCTGCTCCTGAAATATACGTCAACTTCAGCATTAAAAAGATTGATGACACGGAAAAAGATGGCAAAAAGGTACCAGTATATCCTAACTATTCAAGAATGTATATCGGTGCAACAGACAAATATTGCGGTACTGACCGCATTGAGTATGCAATTAATAAAGGAGCTTTTATCGACTATTCAAGTCCTAAAACACTCGATATATCCGAACTTGATTTATTCCAAGAGAGTAAATTCTATGTTGTAAAGATCCGAGCTTATGACAAACTTGGTAATATGAGTGAGAAAAAGATTGAATTCTATGTGAAAAATGAATAATTAGAACATTTCGTTTTCCTTATTATCCGAATCCAACATTTACAGCGTGTCTCCATTATTGAGACACGCACTTTTCACGCCCCCAAAGCACACTTCCCTTGTGGCGCAGATTAGACCCTTCAACTTATTCATCTCAAAGAATCATCAATTAACCTTGCAGATACCTAATTCCATCAATAAAGATGAAAACCACACACTTTATTTGCAAAAATATTATTAGCTTTATATAGCATTAACCAGTCTATAGCTCATGTATTTCAAAGGATTTCCCTTATCCTACAACTTGCGTCATAAGGCTGGTTAAGGTGCAACATTATTAATTAATCGATTGCGTATCTACCTATTACACATAATCTCATTCTTTTAAGATGAAGTTTAGGTAGTGAATGATCCTATTTTTAACTTGAACACCTTTTTATTCATTATGAAACGTTTAAACTTAGTTAACTTCAAGAGAACCTCTACCGTAAAATACGTTAGCACTCTTTGCCCTAGATGTCAACAAGAAAATGCTTTTTTCAATGGTGCTTCCTACCAATGTCCAGACTGCAAGTATGAATGGGGAAGTATCGGCTTCCATAGAAAATAAGACAAATAAAGTACATCCGAGAACGACAATCCCTCTTCGACCTTACAATCAAAGAGGGATTTATAATTAAAAAGAATTTCAACTCATGATCAAATATTATGCTACAAACCTTTTTAAAAATTTCAAAATGATCTATTAGCGACCACATAGTCTAATTCAGTTCGGTTAACACTGAAGTAAATCTAACATTTATCACTTTCCAGTATCAAAATCCTCTTGTTGTTGTTCAATCTCTTTTAGTTCTAACTCATTTACTCTCTTTTGAAGCTTTCTAATACGTTGTTTCAACTCCGTATTGGAGGTTAACTTCACATTTTGTTCCACATGCTGTTCTTTACGAGGAATCTCTTGATAAAGACTCTTCGAAACATCCTTCTTACTCTTCAGTCTTAACTCTCCTCCAATAGGTTGATTTAAACCCTCATTAACGAGACGTGCACGAACAACAATCTCTCCAGCAGTATTGGTAGAACGAACTAAGATTGGTGCAGTTCCCCACTCAACCTTTATTGGATTCACCCCTTCGAGCTCATTTGCGACAATAGAACCTTCACCCTCAACAGTGAAAATAATATGTCTATTATTCAACCTTTTGATATTCCCATCTTTATCACATATTGATGCAATAATTGGAACAACATCATTTCCATCTGCAAGCAAATCTATTTGGTTGTCATCGACTCTTAAAACGATCTTATCAACCTTTTTCGCAGGATACCTTGTATGAGTTACCACAACCTTACCATCGATAATACCTTCAGCTTTAATGTTCGCCTTTTCAAATTTTCTTGATCGATGAAGTTGTTTAATTGACATGAAATGGTAGGTATCTTTGAACAAAAAATACGGATGAGGCATCTTATACTTATCATGATCTGCACTTAGTGTAATAGTATCTTCCTCGCAAACAATCAAACGAACTTTCTCACAATTACTAAAAACCAATACATCAGGATCTGAAAATGGACTCATCTCATGTGCAATGTATACCATCGGACCAGAATCAGCATTTGATAATTGAATATCAGAAGGGCGTTGGCTCATAAAAAAGTAATATGAATACTTTGGCTGTCGTATTGCATCTAGAATACCTCCATAAAAAGGATCTGGATGATATCCTCTTTGATGATCAAACGGATGCCAAAGAGTACCTCCAACAAATTGTGAAGTCGACCGGTATAATTTATCGTAATTAAAATATGAGTAGTTTAATGGAAATGAATAATGAAATGCTTGTGTTAACTGTGCATGTTCACCCCATTCCCTAGAAGTTCTACTTGGAGAATTATGTGAAGACCAATCATCCACATTATCACCCCACTCACGTGTATAAACACACTTACTCGTTTCATTCGTTACGGAAAGAGTTCCGTATATGACATCAAAATATTTAGATCCCTTAGCTCTCTCATCACAAGCGGTAAATGCTCCTTGATATGGATACTCTTCATGAACGATTTCATGTGTTTTTAAAGCAAAATGATCAGGATAGTGTGTTTCATTAAGGATAGGTTCCCACATTATTACAGATGGTCTATTTCTATATTGACGAACCATCTGTCTTATATCAGAATATACTCTATTTTCAAAAACAGCAGTACTTTCTTTCGGCCAAAACTGCCAACCAGGAGTTGCCACAATAACAAAAAGCCCTAATTCATCACAAGCATCCATAAATGCTGGGTCTTGAGGATAATGGGCACTCCTTATTATCCTCATACCAGCCTCACGAAGTTTTTTTGCATCACGATAATGGGTCGTATTGGGCAATGCATTCCCCAAATAAGCATAATCTTGATGCCTATTTCCCCCCATTAGTTTATCATTAAATAACTCACCATTAAGAAAAAAACCTTTTCCATCAACAAAGTCAACCTTTCGTATCCCTACCCTCTTCTTGAATCCATCTAGGGTATCTCTTTTAGAATTAGTAATCGTTATATTTAGGCTATGCAAATAGGGAGAATCAGGCGACCACAAATGAGGACTTTTCACACGTAGAGTTTGACGGATCGACTTCGTATCAGATTCATTTATACGAAATGACTTTGACCCTCTTGCCACAATATTATTATCTTGATCTTTTAGCTCAAGATGGATAGATAATGATTCTCTATTAGTACTCTCATTTATCAATTCAGTATCGACAACAACATCAACATTCGTTTTACTTAAATGATCGAAATGTACAAATACACCTCCTCCAGCGAGCTTATCGACAAAGTTTGGATCAGTAATATGTATTTTATTGGTTTCAACAAGCCATACATCACGATAGATCCCTCCAAAATATGCAAAATCTAGTTTATCCTGTGGTTTCCCTGGAGGAAAAGTAGGATCATTTGAATTATCAGCCTTTACTGAAATAACAACTTCTTTATCTATTTTAATATACTTAGATATATCAACGACAATAGGAAGATAACCACCAAAGTGTCTCTTTATTAAGTTCCCGTCAATATAGATCTCACACTTGCCCATTACTGCTTCAAAATATAGATATAGCTTCTTATTCTTAAACTTTTTTCCAAAAGTAAAATGCTTTCTATACCATGCTGGCCCTTGGTAATTCACACTCCCACTTGCCTCCATAGGAAGAGACTCTAATCCATGAGGTAGGTTTACTATCTGCCAGCTCGAATCGTCGTAATCCACCCCTTCTGCCCCTTCAACATCTTGTTTTACAAATCGCCAACCAGTATTAAAATTATAAGTATTTCTATCACTCCCATCAAGATCATAATATCCTGCACGTGAATAGTTCGGAATATTGTTTTCATTAGCAGCACTTATGCCCAATGAAAAACCAAATAGGAATAGTAATTGAATGTAAATGTGTGTGCTTAGTTTTCGTCTAATCATAGCTTTAGTTATTAATAAATATAATCATATCGATTTGTTCATGGTTAATGAATACAGGTTCGACCCTTTACCAATTGAAATATAGATAATAAGATAAAGCTAAAATTAACTCAAAATCTACAAAAACTGATATATTATTTTATTGACAAGTATTATATACATTTTTAGACATAACTATAACGAAAAATTGACATCCACAACAAACCGATACTAGATCTGCTCCAACAATACTCTCATTGAACCTCCAGTCCTATCTGATCCCACCCTCATTCGACTCTCATTCGACTGTTGTTCATATATTGGTCACATATCCTTCATATCTCAGTTATATATCATGTGAAGAAAGCATAACCAGTATATGGTCAAAAGATGACTATTATATGGGAAATAGTCGAACTAGACACCTATGAGAGTAGGAGCTGATTACTATTATGTAGTTATTGTTGTTGGACTATATCGTCACTTACAATTATGGTTTTCATCTATCGCAACGATGAGTTATTCTTTCAATACAGAAAAAGGATACCATCGCCCCAAAAGATCTACTATTTATTATGACAAAAAGAGATAAATTAAGGGGATGCATAAAACACCTAGACCACGACTAAAAAAATGATTAGAATAACACTAAATGGAGATCTACAGATGAGATATTTAAATGAGGGGGTTGTTATTGTGTCAAATTAGTGACTGGAAATCAAAACACGACATATAGATTATATAGATCTGCATAGAAGATAAGGCGAAATAGACAGGAAAATAGTAATAGAAAACGAAGCGAGTCTAACCTTCCTTCGTTTTCTATCGTATGGTTAAAGTGCAGTAAATGCAAAGAAATGTTCTAGGTGGGCCCAGTACATGTGAATATAGGTCGCATAACAGTTCTTATATTTATATATTGGGGTATCAATCTCCTTACCTCTAGCAGTTTTAACTTGGCCTACTTTAGGTATATCCTGATGCTCTATACAGTGAGAATAGTGAAACTCATGACCTTTGATTTTGTCTTCGCCAATAGTTACATCGCGATATCCTAAATGTAATTTCATATTTTCCATGGTCGTGTCGTAATCATAAATACCACACATCGGATAAGATGCCCCCTGTTTATCAAGGATATTTTGTCCTAGATACATCATACCTCCACATTCAGCAAAAACTCGTCCTCCTTGATCTGCAAAGCTCTTGATAGCTCTCTTCATCTCATGATTTTGAGAGAGACCTTCTAAATACATTTCAGGATAACCTCCAGCAATATAAAGTGCATCGGCCTCTGGAACTGTCTTATCTTTTAATGGGCTAAAGTAGCATACATCGTAATGCTGCTCTAGATGGGCGATATTGGCAGGGTAGATAAAATTAAACGCTTCATCTCGTGCCACAGCAATCACCTGTTTTGATTTTCCGGATGTAGAAGCGGACTCAACAACCACTCCTTGTTTCGGTTCCGCAGATGTCGTTTTTTCCAACAATAGAGATAAGTCAATATGTACAGAAATATGCGCAGCAGCATTCTCAATAATCGCCTCAAAATTGCTCTTCTCATCAATAGACAGTCCAAGATGTCTTGATGATATTTTGATATCATCATTAGGCGGGATATACCCCAAAGGAGTGACCCCTGCATCAATAGCTGCTTCTTTCAAAAATTGATAGTGACTTGCTGTCTTCACAAAGTTAAAGATCACCCCCACTACATTGATGTTCTTATAGAAATTCTTTAAACCATAAAGTAGAGGGGCAGCAGAGTAAGCCATAGCCTTTCCCGACATAATGAGCACAACGGGTTGATTCAAGAGTTCAGCAACTGCTGCGGTGCTTCCTTGCATCTTTTTCGCGCCATCAAAGAGTCCCATTACTCCTTCGGTAATGGAAACATCTGCACCTTGACTCTTTTGATAAAAGAGTTGTTTTACATGATCCTCGTCGGACATAAACAGGTCGAGGTTAAAGCTCGTTTGCTTGGCTGCGTTGGTATGATGGGTGGTATCTAAGTAGTCTGGACCTACTTTAAAGGGCTGCACCCTCTTTCCCATATTTTTAAATGCTCTCAATAGTCCTAGAGTGACAGTGGTTTTTCCACTACCACTATGTGGTGCTGCAATAACAAAAGATGAAGCCATGTTTTATGATTCCTTTTTTCTTAACAATGCGAATTTCTCAGGTTTGATGCCAGCCTTTTTCATCTGAACTCGTGCTAAGACAAAAAACAGATCTGAAAGACGGTTTAGATAACTTAAGATGTATAGAGGCTTCGACTCAGCTTTTAAAAGTGTGACCAAACGACGCTCAGCAGTACGGATCTTAGTTCTCACAATATGACAGTTTGACGAGATATTATCGCCACCAGGAAGAAGAAAGAAGTCTTTCTCTTCTTGTAACTCCTCGAGCAATGCTTCGATCCACTCCTCACAGAAGGCAGGTCCCTGCTCTGGATGAGGTTTGGGATTCTCTTTTTTACAATTGGCAGGAGTCGCAATATGAGACATCATCAACATTAAGTCTCGTTGTATCTTATATAGATTATCTTGCCATGGGTGCGCTTCACCTATTAGAGATCTAACATATCCTATATGAGAATTAGCTTCATCGATAATACCATTGGTTTCGACCCTTAAGTCGTCTTTTGGCACACGATCTCCACCAAATATTCCTGTCTCACCGTGATCGCCTGTTTTTGTATAGATTCGCATTCGCTCTTAGATTTACCTTATTACTATTTGACTTTCATTGGGATACCTGACACCATCATGGTCACCTGATCCGATTTTTTTGCAATATATTGGTTCATCCAACCTTGCAAATCGGTGAATTTCATCTGTATCTCATTGGTTGGATGTCCTCCAAGTCCAATCTCATTACTCACGATAATCAGGGTCGCATCTTGATCGATAAAACGATCAAACTCTAATTGAGCGGCTTCTAAAGATGCATCCACATCACTTTTAAGATCAAAGAAGAAATTGGTTAGCCATAATGTAACGCAGTCAACCAAAACCACTCTCCCTGTAAGGTCATGTTTCGAAAGCTCTTTCTCTTCTTCAATATTGGTCCACTCAGAACCTCGATCTCGTTGATGTCGTAAAATACGATCTCGATGTCCTTCATCCCAAATTCTTGAAGTGGCTAGATATACAGGGTTAGAACATAGAGAGAGTGCAAGCTCCTGTGCATAAGAGCTCTTCCCCGATCGTTGTCCTCCTGTGATAAAATGAACTGTTGCCATAACTACCTAACGCTTAAACTCAATCTGAGCATTCTCTTTATCTAACATTTCTATCTGTACGACACCTCCATAATTTACCAATATTGAGAACGCTTTCTTTAGAGGCATTTCCAGCAGAATATGTAAAATTGAACGGATCACACCCGCATGGGTCACAATCAAGATATTCTTCTCTTCGTCCTCATCTTCACTGTAATTAGATTCGATCAAATCGGTCCAAAATGCTTTGACACGATCATTTAGATCTATCATCGATTCACCACCATGCACTCTACTATTTAAGTAATCCTTTCCCCACTCTTGCATCTGGTCCACAGGAAGTGAGCTCCATTTCTTATTTTCCCAAGAACCAAAATTAAGTTCCATAAGACGTTTATCTTCTTCAATGGCACGCTCTCCTCCAGCTAATGCTTTACAAAGAAGCTTACAACGCACAAGAGGGCTTGTGAAACACACGGTATCGTCATCCAGTGTAATCACCTCTTGTATGGCATCGAGATGGTTCTTAAACGTGTCATCTACATGAAGGTCTGTCTGTCCGTAACAAACTCCTTCTTTTACTTCTGGGGGGGTATGTCTAACTAATGTAATTTTCATCTGAATATTCTTTTAAAAAATAATACCATAAAGTAGTGCTGAAATATAAACACCGACTTCTACCAATTGTTGATTGGCTCCAAGACAATCACCAGTATATCCACCAATCCATTTGGTAAAATAATAACGGTTATAACAAGCAATCCCTAATGGGATAGGCCATAACATAAGTGCCATCTGCCAAGGAACAAAGATAAGAGGGATCACGGTAATAAGAAGTGCAACCAGTAAGTCTTTCCATGAAATCTGTTTCTCTCGTAAGGGTTTCGACTTAGAGCTCTCATCCATTCGAACATAATGACTAAAAAAGATAATGCATACCGAAGTAAATCTACTCATGGCATGTCCAACCATCAAAAGAGCAGGAACGTACTCGACCTTCAAGTCCGATAACATGACGTATTTCGTTCCAAGTAACAGAATAATACCAATAGCACCATAGGCTCCTATGGCAGAGTCCTTCATAATGGTCAATATCTTCTCTTTTTTCCATCCTCCACCAAAGCCATCACAAACATCGGCAAACCCATCTTCATGAAAAGCCCCTGTAGTCCATATGGTAACGACCATACTTAATATGACTGAAAGAGATTGGCTAAAACCAACAAGAGATAGGAGGTAAAATATCCCACCACCTATTCCACCAACGATAAGACCCACCAAAGGAAAATATTTAGTTCCTTTAGAAAGATATGACGGTTGATAGGGAAATGAGGGTACAGGTATTCTTGTAAAATAAGAAAGTACAGTCCAGAACTTATATATCTCTTGTTTGATCATTTCCTTGCTAATTTTACTGATTATCGAAAGATGCCACTTGCGCTGTTGCAGTATTAAACACTTTGGCCTCTTCAAATGTTGTCATCTCATTAAGCATTCGAACAGAACCCTCAACAATAGGATAGCAAATTGCAGCTCCAGTTCCCTCTCCTAAACGAAAAGAGAGATGAACAATAGGCTCACCCTTCATATGCTTGATCATACGAATATGTCCTTGCTCATCTGATTGATGCGAAAATAGAGCATAATCCAATACCGTAGGGCATATCTCAGAGGCTGCAAGTAGTGCAGAGGTTGTGATAAATCCATCAGTAATCACCACCATCTTTTGTGCTGCTGCTTCTAACATTCCTCCACAAATGGTTGCAATCTCTAACCCACCAAAGCGAGCTAAATTCTCTAACGGATTATCTGAAACACCATGTCTCTTAATGGCTTGTTCAATCACCCATGCTTTGTGATTAATACCCTGACTATCCAGCCCTGATCCTGGTCCAACACACTCCTTCACATCCGTATTGGTGAAGATTGAAAGAAGTGCAGATGCAGGGGTAGTATTTCCAATACCCATCTCTCCGAAACCAACGACATTTACTCCTTCATTCGCTGATTGACGGATCATTTCACGACCGTTTTCGATAGCTTGCAAACACTCTTCATTAGTCATTGCAGGCTCATGAAGCATGTTTCTTGAACCTTTACGTACTTTGGCTTGAATAAGGCGTGGGTGGGGTTTAAAATCATAATCGACTCCAGCATCTACAACTTTAAGATCAAAGCCATATATTTTACAGAACAGACCTATTCCACCACCCATCTCGAGAAAATTAAGACACTGTTGACTTGTCATCTCAGTAGGACAAGGACTAACCCCTTCGTCACAAACATGATGGTCTGATGCAACAGTAAACATGGTCGGCTTAACCAATTTAGGGCTGAGTGTATCTTGAATTAAACCTACACGTAGAGCAATGTCTTCCATCTTACCCAATGCTCTAATCGGCTTCGCTTTTTGATCTAGCTTAAATCTTAATTGTTGCTCTTTATCTCTCGAAAGAGGTTGAATATTTAATTGATCCACCTTCATATCATGTATGTTTTAACTGTTTCGACGATCAGAATAATTAGTATTGATAGAATAAACACCCGATGGTTTACATTACAGGTGATCTCGACATCTTTTGTGGTTATTTTTTTTGGCGTATCTCCAATAAACGGTTTGTCAATCATCACACCTCCATACTCATGAGGTCCTCCAAATTGGCATGACAGAATACCTGCTAACGCAGATTCTGGAAAGCCAGCATTTGGACTAGCGTGAGCTTGAGCATATTTCTTGATAAAATGGAGAACTTGAGGGTTTCCCGTGACTAAAAACATCATCCATGCTGTTAGGCGCGCAGGGATAAAATTTACAACATCATCTAGTTGTGCAGGAATACGACCAAAACGGAGATAGCGATGATTCTTATATCCTACCATAGAATCAAAGGTATTGATTAGCTTGTAACACATAATTCCAGGAACACCTAAAAGAAGATACCAAAATAGTGGCGCCACAACCCCATCACTTAGGTTTTCAGAAAGTGTCTCTAGCGTGGCTAAGCGTACCTCTTGTTCAGAAAGGACGGAAGTGTCTCTTCCAACAATACGTGAAAGCTGTTTCTGTCCAGCCTCTAACCCTTCCTGATCTAATTTGCGAATCACTGCCATTCCTTCTTGAATTAAAGTTCGATTTGCAATTCCCATCCACAGAAAATAGATGGCAAATAACAAGTATACTATTGGCATATTCTCTTTCAAAAAGGAAGAGATGATATATAGAAACACAAAAAGAATGAGGCAGTAGCTCAAGATAAGAACTCCACCTTTACAAACCCTATGCTTTCCTTTGTTCCATCGTTTTTCTCCCCATGAGATGGCCTTTCCAAAAAAGACAATCGGGTGAGGAATTCCAACAGGATCCCCAAACATGTAATCAAAAATAGTTGCAATGATGGGAATAAGTATCGATATAATAAATGTTTCACTCATAGTAATCAATAATCTCTTTTAAGGCAACTGTCAACTTTTTATTTTGTTCGAATCCGATAGAAGCGACTCGTATATGGTATTCTCCGAGACCTCTGAAGTTAGACGCATCACGTACTAAAATTCCATATTTTTCAACCAATATATCCTTAAGCTCCCCACTTCGAATAGGAGTCTCTAATAGAAAGAATCCTGTGTGTGTATTATATACACGTACCCCATTAAGTTTAGACAAGTCGTTTTGTAATTCTAGACTTAATCGTAAATATTCTTTTAAGGTCTCATGGTTATAAGGAGGGTAATCTATCAAGTATTTCCCTGCTTCTATAGCCAAACTATTCACACTCCAAGGAGGTCTAAAATCATGTAGTGAAGCTAGTTTTTGTGGCGAAGCATACACTACACCTAACCGCAATCCAGGGATCGCAAAGTTTTTAGTTAAACTCTGCATCACTATAAGGTTGTTATAATTAGACACCTCCGAAACCAAAGACTCTGAGTTTTTGATGAGCTCCATATATGCTTCATCAATCACAAAGAGAACATTTGGAAACCTTTGAATCCAATCAATTAAGATCTCTTTTGCGTAGATCTTCCCTGTAGGATTGTTCGGATTACACAACCAAACCAACTCATTGTCTTCGATAGCTTCCTCTACTCCTTCGTGTTCATGAACATAAGAGATATGGTGATCAAATTTAAGTGTAGCCTCTTCATACTCGGAAAAAGTTGGGCAAACAATTAATGATTTCCGACTTCGATAGGTCTGCGCTATAAGATAAATTGCCTCAGCAATCCCATTAAAAACCCCAACACTAGAAACATCAACCCCTTGTTGTACAGCCAACTTATCCATTAAACTTTCGCTATAGCATTCAGGATAACTACCAATACCTGCAAGCTTATATTGTAGATGCGTAATTAAACTGTTAGATGGCCCCTTAGGCCAGATATTGGTACTGTGGTTTGCTACAATTTTCTTAGCATATCTGTAGCTATCATCTCCATGACCGTAATGCATTGTCTTTTAATCTTTATCCGTTAATGCTTGATAGATTTTTTCCATATCCAGATGTTTACGGAAATGATCGGCCAAAAGATCGTACTGACGGTCTTTAAACGTGGCATAATCCTCCACCATGTTATTTTTTTCTTCGACATAAGGTGCAAGAACGTCTTCAATCACCACAGGGTTATCAAGGATTCCATGAATATAACTTCCCCAACATCTATCAGATCGCATCACTCCTTCCGAACCATCTTCTTTTTGGTTCAAAGGCGAGGCTGCATCCCCGAAGTTTGATTGTCCCATATGGATCTCATAACCTTCGCATTGGGTTTCATAATCTTTATATTTAAAAATCGTCTGTTTGGTTACTTTCTCCGAAGTCATGATAGTCTCAATATCCAATAGACCCAAACCAGAAAGATATGGAATAGAACCTTCAACTCCTTCTGGATCCGTAATACGACGCCCCATCATTTGATAACCACCACATATTCCAATCACTGTCTTACCATTTCGATGCGCTGAAATGATGGACTTAGCCACACCATTATGTTGAAGTTCTTGAAGATCTGCCAATGTATTTTTAGAGCCAGGTAAAATAACGATATCTGCCTTTTCGACTTCTAATACGTTGTTGGTGTAATAAAGATTAACACGAGTATCACGCTCTAATACGGAGAAATCAGTGAAGTTAGCCATCTTATCAAGCAGAATTACTGCAATATTTATTTTACCATCTTCTGCAAATTTTGCTTTACATGCTAAAGAGACCGAATCTTCCTCTTCGATATAGATCTCTTTATAAGCAGGGATCACACCAATAACGGGAACTTCGGTAATCTCTTCTAATATTTTACGTCCTTCGTCAAAAAGGGCAATATCTCCACGAAATTTGTTGATTATAATGCCTTTTATCTGTTTGCGTTCCTCTGGTTTTAGAAGTGCAATAGAGCCATAAACACTACCAAAAACACCTCCTCTATCGATATCTGCAATCAAATAAGTTGCAGCATCAGCATATACTGCCATCGACATATTGGTGACATCTCTATGACGTAAATTAAGCTCCGAAATAGAGCCAGCTCCTTCTAGGACAATTGGATTATACCTTTTCTCTAATCGATCAAATGCAGTATGTGCAGCATCTTCAAGGATTTGGTGGTTCCCATCACGAAAATATTGTACCGCAGAACGATTACCAATAGGTTTTCCATTCAACACCACTTGCGACATTTTCTCACCAGAGGGCTTCAACAAAATGGGATTCATATCAGTGTGGCAATCTACACGACATGCTTCGGCTTGTACCGCTTGTGCTCTTCCAATTTCAAAACCATCAGGTGTAGCAAAGCTATTAAGTGACATGTTTTGTGCCTTATATGGAGCAGGCTGGTATCCATCCTGAAGTAGAATTCGACAAACAGCAGTATTCACAATACTTTTTCCCACATCAGATCCTGTTCCAACGAACATAATAGACTTTAACTTCTTCATCTCTAAAATATATCATCAAACTAACGGACAGTAGACAATTATCGCGGTCAAATATAGGAATATACGATCCCAAAATAATACAATGGACACCACCATTGAATTGAGAAAGATATGGCACAACCGAAGGATAAATATAACTCTTACTCCCGAAAGCTAATTTATTAGTACTATGACAACCAAAGATTCAGGTCTTCCGGCTTTCTTGCGTTGTTCCCCCCTTCCCATCTTCATAATATTATGAATAAGACAGTGGAGTTATATCATGGCAACAACGTGGTAATAAGAATACATTCTGTATTGGTATTACAAAGAATTACGGCTGCGGGTACAGCTTTGGTTTAACTAGGATTATATCGTTGATATAGCCAGTCTCCAAATTCCCTTTATCTTTCGAGCAAAGATGCAATTTTTATTTTGAAACCCATTCCATATAAATAGAGTTATTTGATCAGAACCAATGTATCCATCGTTATTTGAAATCAATTTAGCTTTTGTCATCACACCACAGCTATATCTATTTTCAATAGTCCTTTTTTGCATTCCACTGATCACCCAAGCTGACATCATACGCGATAAAAACGCATCAACACCCTATCGAACAGAACAGTAGCCTCGCAATCCCCTTATAATTCCCAACTAAAAAACAACAAACTTACAGATATTAAACAGTAATATAGTAAGGATTGAACCAGTAAGACTCAAAGTCGCGTCAGGGAATTATTGGGGATTAAACAGCAAATTAACAGAGCTTAAACAGCAAATCAACAGAGCTTAAACAGCAGTCAAATAGGATATTAAAACGGTTCGCCAACGGTTCCAATACGGTGATGGTTCGAAGTTCGTTCATAGTTTGGTCATAGTTCCTTCGAAGATTCGGCTTTTTTTATGAATCAGCTTCGAATGAATTATGAGAGAATCTTGTAATAGCACCGTATTGGAACCGTTGACGAACCGTTTTAAGACTGTGTTAAAGCAGGGGAAAATAGCTGTATATCTATGGTTAAGCTCAAGTAAAGGCGGCATAAGTATGACCCATATAGAGTTTAAGTTACACTGTCTTTCCCTCAAACGAATCAAATTTGTCAAAGGCTCACTTTAATCAATAAAGTGGTGTCCCATTAAAACTCTATCAATAAATATGCAATATGTGTTAACATGAACCAAATGGTCTCAATAATTTAGTCGTTATAATTAACAACCAATCGATAACAGGATGAAAATTAGAATAGGACTAATACTACTGATGAACCTTGTATATTTCAATCTAGTTAATGCAAAGTCAAGTAGTCAAAACAAGAGACCCAATGTGATTATTATTATGACGGATGACCAAGGTTTAGCAAATATTGGATTTACTGGTCATCCCGTTCTTAAAACTCCCAATATTGATTGTTTTGCAGAGCAAGCTGTTCAATTGGGGAATTTTCATCAAGAATTGTTATGCTCCCCTTCAAGAAGCGCTCTACTTACAGGTATGTATTCTTCTAAAACGGGAGCATGGAGAACCAGTGTGGGTAGGTCCAGTATGAAAACAGAGATGACAACCATTGCTGAATTATTTAAAGAGAATAATTATCGCACAGCTCATTTTGGGAAATGGCACCTCGGAGATAATTACCCGATGCGACCACAAGATCAAGGTTTTGAAGAGACATTACATCATGGAGCAGGAGGTGTAGGACAAATTGCAGACCATTGGGGAAACGACTATTCGGATGATATATATCTTCATGGGGAAAAAAAGGAATATCATAAAGGCTATTGTACAGATGTATGGTTTCGAGAGACACAAAAATATATCGAAAACGATAGTACAAAACCATTCTTTATATACCTAGCAACCAATGCTCCTCATGCCCCCTATATCTGTCCAAAGAGAGATGAGTCATTCTACACAAAACGTGATGTACCTAAAAAGAAGGCACGTTATTATGGAATGATTAGAAACTTTGATACAAATTTGGGGCAATTTATCGCATTCTTGAGAAAGAAAAACCTTTACGATAATACGATCATTGTATTAACAACAGATGATGGGGCTTCTGCGATTGCTTTACACCCACCAGAGAATGACAAAGATGTGATATATAATGCGGGATTGAGAGGTGGTAAAGCATCACCTTATAATGGAGGACATAAAGTATTCTGTTTTATCAAACCGACAAAGAGTGAACAGATTAAGGAAAAGAATATCGATGAAAGAACTGGGGTGTGGGATATTACACCAACGTTAGTTGATTTTTGTAATCTTAAACAAGAACATCCTGTAAAATTTGACGGATTATCAATTTGTCCATTGTTGAGAGGGAAATCAGCTTCCAAGTTTGAAAACCGTTCTTTAGTAGTTCAACTTCAAGGAGGTGCAGGTGTAAAATGGTTGGCAGAAGTACCAACACCTTATAAAGAATCGACTATTATGCATAAAAGGTGGCATCTAGTAAATGGGAAAGAGTTATACGATATACAGAGAGATCCTTCACAAAAAAAAGATATTGCTAAAAAAAATCCTTCTGTTGTTCGTGATATGCAAAGAAGGTATATGGAATGGTATCAACAAAACACGAATGATCTAAACAATCCTGTTCGTATTTGGATTGGAGATCCCCAATGTCCAGTAGTTTATTTGACCTCACAAGATCATTATACCAAAGATAAAAATAGTATATGGCATGGAAGAGGAGCAATAAAGAAAGATACAAATAATGGTCCTTGGAAGATCCATGTGGTGAGACCAGGTAGATATAAGATTACCGCATCAAGATACCCCCTCTATATGAAAGAGTCTATCTCTCAAAACATTCAAAAACATAAAAAGGACTTTGATGTTTCAAAACTCGTGATTAAAGTAGATAATAAGGTACACTCTGTGCATGTAGGTCATAATGATACAGAATCATCAATCACATGTAATATTCCATTAAAAGATATCGATATTCTGGGACAGTTTATCTCAACGAAAAATAAGGCTATACCCACCTATTTCCTAAAAATAGAGAAGTTATAGCCTATTTAGTAAATAAAACAGAGAGTTTTTTAGAGAAGTAGATGGAATTAAATCTCTTTACTTCTCTAAAAACAGGTCTATTTATATTGACTCTTTTATTCTTCGCATGGCATCACCTGTAGCCCAAATAGAAAAGCCAAGCAACATTAAATCTTTGAGAATAAAACCATTTGGCACATACATATTATCCACTAATTTAAACATCCCAGGGCTACTAAATAAAAAAGACAAAGTGGCCAAGAAAGTTAGAGTTGATAATATCCCTCCAACCAAACCAATCTTTGGTTTCCAAGGACCAACGGCTAAAGCTAATGCCGTAATAATCTCTGCACTACCAATAATATTAGAGGTAACTTGAACACTAAAAAGATGTAGCATCCATGACATAAAAGGACTATTCTTTACCAAAGGAACAATCGCTTCTGCTTCAGTAGGAGTAAATTTGAATATCCCATACCATAATAGGATCAGCACCAAGCCATATCGTTCCACATTCTCTCCTATTGCTGTAACTCTTTTTGATTGATCCATTGTCATGATGATTTTAAGATTTGTAAATTCATATCAATCAATTGTATTAATTGCTCTTTCGAATCATACAATCGACGTGTTATATTTAAGCCGTTCCATAGATTTATAAGATATTTAGCAGTCCATTCGGGATTCCCATCAGGTGTCCATTGTCCTCGTTCTTGAGCTTTGGCCAGATAAATTTGAAAGAGCTTTTCCATTTGAAATAGATATTTCTTTGCTATATCGGCAACCTCGGGATCATTATTTGCAAATTCTACGATCGTATTCCCCAGTATACACCCCTTACAATGTGCTGCATAGCTGTCATCTGCTATTCCATAAAAGATAGACTTGATGACTTCTAGAGGAGTCTCACTTAGTTCTAATGTTTGCTCTAATGATCTTAAAGATGATGATTCTAATGCTTCAATACATGCAATGAACAACTCTCTCTTATTTTCAAAAAAATGGTATAAGCTCCCTTTATTTAGATCTGCATCTTTTAATAATTGCTGTAAGCCCGTAGCTGTATACCCTCTCTCCCAAAATATTTCAACAGTTCTTTTAATGATCTCCTCTCTACTAAATTTGGGTGGCCTTCCTTGTTTCTTCATCTGATGTTTTATTTTCTGTTACGAAGCTATAAGTTTATTTCTAAACCAATCGGTATAAAACTATATTTAACATATATGATATAATATAGAAGCAAGTATTTTACATTTATGAACAACTGTTTAATCGAATAAGAATAACGACAAACAGTATTAATACCTTGGGGTATACAATATGTATTTTTAACACTTATATGTCAAGGAAGATTAATATAATAGATAAAAAAAGCCTTTGGTAAAACGGTATATCGTCTTACCAAAGGCTACAGTTATTTGTGATAATTCTTATATCGTTGAAAAAAGTTGCCGATAATCAGAGACGACACAAATTATAGACCATTAATCTGTTTATTGAAGTTTTCATGAAGTATTGTTTTCATCTCTGCAACCACGGTTGCATATTTGGGATAATCTACGACATTCTCATTTTCATCTGGATCCACCGAAAGGTCATAAAGCATCGAAGCTTTTGTCTGAAAAGTTTTAAGGTTAATATATTCCGTATAACAATAGTCTCTGGAACGAATCGAAAACCCAGTGGCATTCTTAGTAAAAACAAACTCTTTCCCCTTTGTTTTAGGATCTTTTAGAAGAGGTACAATGCTTTTCCCTTCAAGTTGGTGACTTGGAGCTTTTAGACCACAAAGTTCAACCATCGTTGGATAAACATCTACAAGTTCCACTAGTTCATCATTCTTCACTCCTGTACTATAGCCAGGTACAGAGATAATAAATGGAACTTGCATCGAAGTTTTGTAATTTTTATACTTTGCCCACAAAGTATGTTCCATAAGATTATACCCATGGTCGGAAACCAAAACAACTATCGTATTTTCATCTAACCCTTCACGTTTTAATGCACCTATAAGTTTACCGATTAACGCATCTACATAACTAACGGTCGCATAATAACCATGGATAAGCTTAACAGCATTTGCAGAATCCACAGCACCCTTTTTAGGCATCCCCATATATCCTCTCAGTTCTCCCCAATTCCCAATGGAAATCTGAGGAGCATTCTTTGGGACAAAGTTATTGTACGGCAATTTAACATCTTTCTCGTCATACATATCCCAATATTTTTTGGGCGCGTTGAATGGCAAATGGTTAGAATTAAATCCTGCTGTTAATAAGAAAGGTTTGTTAGTCTCTTTTAATCGATGCATATCTCGTATTACTTTCTCAACAAGAAGTCCATCAATATAAGTAGAGTCAGGAACATCTGCACATTCGAAAGCAGGACCATTATTGTTTTTTGCATAAGTAAGCTTATTTTCTGGAAGTTGATAATCCCTCCAAAGTGACTCCCAATACTCAACTGGAGTTAATCCTTTATCATTCTTTTCAAAAGCATGTGGTCTCCAAATTTCATCCCAATCATTTGGATTATCATCCATATGGTGAAATATCTTTCCATTGGAGACAGTAGTATACCCACTATTTTTGAAACTTTTAATCATCGAAGTAATCTGTGGCTTTTCCTCCTTTACATAAACATCATAGCTTATAAAGTGATCCTTTGTTGGATATAACCCCGTCAACATACTTGCTCTTGATGCACCACAAATAGCTACATTACAATAGGCATTAGTAAACTGAATGCCTTCATTAGCTAGCAAGTCAATATTTGGACTCTTAATATTGGGCAACCCATAACATGCCAATTCTGGACGTAAGTCGTCCATATAAATCATTAGAACATTAGGTTTTTTCGCATCCTTGGTCTTTGTTATACAGGAGGCAAAAATAGTTGTTGCTAAACAAAATAGAGAGAAAGTTCGTTTCATTAGTTGTATTATTTTTATCAGTTTATAATGTTGCTTAGTTTGGTTTAACATACCTACTATTTCGAAAAGGTTGTCATGTTCTCAAAACGATTGGTATTCTACACTAAATAATTACACTCTACCATCATTTTAAGTATACTATATCAATTAATCATTGAACCAAACTAGAATCGGGCACATCGAATAATTAATTTTGTACAGCTGTCAGATTAATAAATATAGTCCAGAGTAGAGTCTCAGACTATAACTTCAGACAAATATAGGGCAATCCACATACCAACCAAAACAGAACAGCACCAATTGACTATTAAAAACAATTTAAGCTTTTATTTCGATTAAAAATTCACGAAAATTCATAAATGAGGTACATATCACCTTGAATCCGCACGTGTATTGTATTAATTTTAAGTAAACATCAGTAAGACAATACATAGTAAGGCTTTTATATATTCAGAAAAATCACCTATTTAGGTGAATGATCAAAGATTTTAATTCAAAGGTGACACCATTTGGTGGGATATATTTAATTCATGATTTGCTAATTTCAAACGGCATTATTCAATTTATTAATGAGCAATTAGTAGACAGAGACCCAAAGTGTATCTATAATTTCTCAGATTTGTTATTACCACGCATATACACTACTTTTTGTGGAGGTAGTGCTACGGAAGATATTAACTATCTCCGGGATAATACATTGAATAACTTGAGATCAATTTCTATCCCCTCTCCTGATACCATTCTAAGAGGAGATGTGGAGCTTTCTACTCCATGTGAGATTATCGATGGAAAGACTACAATTAAAGGCCAAAAGATAAATATTAACACACCAATGAATAAATTCTTGTTGGCTAGTGCTATTAAGTTTAAACAGTTAGATCCTAAAGCTTCTGATCTTATCTATGATTTTGATCACCAGTTCATTCCCACTAAAAAGAGTGATGCAGAATATAGCTATAAGAAGACAGAAGGATACTTTCCAGGAGTCGCAACCATAGGTAACATCCCTGTATATATTGAAGGACGAAATGGGAATTGTCATGTTAAAACAGCTCAATTAGAAACCCATAAACGAGCATTAGAGTTGTTGGCATCAAAAGGTGTAAAACTACAATATGCAAGAATGGACTGTGGTTCATATATCAAAGAGGTTACAGACTACTTTCATCAAGAGGAAATTCTATTTTCGATTAGAGCGTCTCACTCTAACGTATTACTATCAAAAGCATCACAAACAGATAATTGGTCCTGTTGTGAGATAAATAATCAAGCCTATGAAGTCAATAGCTTTAAATATGAATTTGGTCAATATAGACATAGAATCATTGCATACCGAAGACCCAATAAGTCTAATCAAATGTCATTGATAACCAATGATGCGAAGAATTATCAGTTTATTATAACCAATGATTGGGACATTACAGAAGAGCAAGCTATTATATTCTATAATCAACGTGGAGCTAGCGAGAAGGTTTTTGACATTCAGAACAATGATTTTAATTGGAAGTCAATGCCTCACAGTAACTTAGAAGAGAATACAGTCTACTTGATAATAATGGCTGTAGCACACATTCTTTATCGATACATTATATCCAGGTTTGCTGGTTTAGTCGAGGGATTAAAGACAACAAGTAGACTCAAAGCATTTATATTTCGTTTTGTCACGGTGGTGGCTAAGGTTACTAAAAGTGGACGAAGGGTGATTATTCATTTAGCAACAAACAATAAAAAACTAATCGAATCTACAAAGGCTGGATAGAATGATAAACGGAACTGGTATCGGCTCTCCCACATTAGCCTTAAGACATAAGTGGGTAAGGGAAGTTGTGTCTATCAAAGGTCTAAATTCATAGATATAGCACGTAGTATCTATAAATTTAGACTTAAAATCAGAATATTACCCAATAATAAAGATTTAAGGTATGCAAGAAAAACATCTGCGTATTTTAGGATATCATATAAGTTTAACGAATAGGTTCATAATCACTTAAAAAATAAGCTATTCTCGACTGCATGGAGTTGTATTACATAATTGGAATAACTCTCATATAAGAAGAGATAAAATTGTCAATTCAAGCAACAAATGCAACTTTTATATTCAATTGTATCCTACAAATTGTCGAATAGACAACTAATATATCCGAGTACATTTAGCATTTATGTTTATTTTAAATAAAAGCTATTGCGAGAATTGTAGAAAAAAACAATCTTTATAGTATACTTTTATAACTAAATTAACAAGAATGAGAAACTCACTATTTGTGATGACCATCCTATTATTTGTATGTCATCAATTAAAAGCTCAAACATCAACGACCGTATTTTATTCGGGGGAAGAAGGCTATCATAGCTATCGTATTCCCGCAATAATCAAAACACAAGATGGTGATTTATTGGCATTTGCAGAAGGACGAAAAAACCGAAGAGGTGATGTAGGTGATATTGACCTAGTTTATAAAAGATCTACTAATAATGGGCAATCTTGGAGTAAGATGAAAGTAATCGTAGACAATAATGATGGAGTGGCAGGAAATCCATCACCTGTCGTAATTGATAAAAATGGTAAAATTGTGCTTCTATTTGTCATACAAGCGGTCAATACACATCAGAAAGCTATTAGACAAGGGATTCCACCTAAAGGAGGACGTACGCCATATATAATTATCTCAGAAGATCATGGTAAACAATGGAGCAAACCTAGGTCATTAGAGAAGAGCTGTGATAAAAAGATATGGGGATGGTATGCTACAGGACCAGGGCATGGTATTGAAATTAAAAAAGGTAAATACAAAGGTCGAATTGTTATACCCGCCAATCATAATCTTATTACAACAACACAAAAAGATCCGATAAATCCAGGATTTAGTGCACACCTCATATATTCAGATGATCAAGGTGACACATGGAAGATTGGTGCAATAGACGAAGAGAGTAGTAAAAGCCGATACATGAATCCTAACGAAACCATGTTAACAGAACTAGCCAATGGTGATTTATATATTAACAGTCGTAATTGTTTAGGTGCCACTGTATGTAAACGAGCTGATGCATGGAGTTGTGATGGAGGTGAACATTTTACAACGAAGAGCTTTACACCCAACCTTTACCTACAAACACCTAATTGCCAAGGATCGATAATATCTTATGGAGACACAATTATTTTTTCTGGACCATATGAACTGAATAGAAAAGACCTTACCTTATGGGCAAGCTACGATAAAGGACATCATTGGACGAAGAAAAAATGTATACATAAAGGCAATGCTGCCTATTCTGATCTTGTAAAAATATCTTCAACAGAACTTGGCGTTTTATATGAATCAAAAGATATTAAATTCAAAAAGATTTTATTAAGTGAGATTGATTTGTAAATCACCAGCCAACAATAGAGCTTTCGTATAGCTCTATTGTTCAAAATGATAACTTAATATTTAAATAGATAATTATCATTTTTTGTATCTTGTAGTCAATTTTTTTAACAAAACGATTAACTAGATGCGAACCAATAAAACAATTCTGTACATCCTTTGGATGTTCTTTACTATGATTACGATTAATGTTAATGCCAAAATCGTAGTTAAATCTCCAAACAAGAGTATTTCATTAAAGCTAAAACCGCAAAATGGGCAACTATACTATTCCATAAATTATTTTGGAAAAAAAATTATCAACTCTTCAAAACTATCTATCAGTAATGCCCCTATTAAGATTTTGTCTACCAACAAACTTCATCATGACACAAACTGGAAACCTGTATGGGGACAATTTAGCTCTGTAAGGAACCATTATAATGAGACATCGATTCATTTGATATCAGAGAATAAACAGTTTATTCTACATGCACGTGTCTATAATGATGGTGTTGCATTTCAATACGAGAAAACGATAAAAGAACAAACATCTGACATCTCGCTTTATTGTGAATATAATGTTCCCAACTTGATTAATTTCTACACATCAAATCAAAATGGAGACCCTTATAAATCAATAACTAATATCGAAGCTCCTCAATTCTTCTCCGAGCATAAGAAGAAGGCTATTTCTGCACCAATCGTAATGGAATTAGAGGACGACCAATATATGGCTTTATGGGAATCAGATCTATTTAACACCAAAGATTTTGAGACAATCACATTTCATTACAATGAACAGAAAAAGACGATCTTCTCGAAGAACAAAGGTGATATTTCAAAAGTGAGAAGTACTTCCCCTTGGAGAGTTATTCTCATTTCTAATAATATTGGTGATTTTACCACGAGTCAGTTAACCCTTAATCTTGCGAAACCAAATCAATTAAAAGAGACAAAATGGATACACCCAGGAAAAGCTCTTTGGGACTGGAGGGTTCATGGTCACCAAACAGATGATGGGTTTACCTATGGAATTGATACAGAAAGTTACAAACGATATATTGATTTTGCAGCATCAAATCATATTAGATACTTTCTCATTGATGACCTATGGTACAAGAAAGTTACCAAAGGACATTTCATCTTATCAGATAAACTAGATATAAAACAAGTAATAAAATATGCAGAAGAAAAAGGGGTTGAAATTATTCTTTATTACGACAGACGTCATGGAAATTATGGAGAAGATGCTCTCTACGCTTATTATGCATCTTTAAATATGAAGGGTATGAAGTATGGTTTTATGGGTAGAAACATTCCTTTTACAAAAAAATCTATCATGCTTAGTGCGAAGAATCATCTTCTAATTGATTATCATGACTGTCCTGCTCCAATGACTGGAGTGTCGCGAACCTATCCGAATATGATTACACGTGAATACTGTCATGCACAGCAAGACTCCAGAAAAGCTTTTACTCCAGAAAAATATATTAATATGTCTTTAATCAATGCTATTACTGGACCATTAGACATGAACAATGGCAATTTTGATATCCTTGAAATTAATAATGGAGGTCGTGAGAAAGGTCCTAAAAAACTGAATAGCTATCCTACAACAGTTGTATCAGAAGCGGCACGGACTTTAATTACATTTACTGGATTAACATGTCTACCAGATGCACCAGATGTTTATAAAAAGAAGAGCGATTTATTTACGTTCATCAAACAGCAACCTACAGGGAAATGGGACGAAAGTATCGTACTTCAGGCCAAAATGAATCAATATATTTCTACAGCAAGGAGAGCAAAAGACGAATGGTTCATCGGCACAGTCATATCACAAAAAGGAGGAACTCTTCCTATCCAATTATCCTTTTTAGAAGAGGGTAAGAAATACACTGCTACGCTCTATGAAGATACCCAATCAACCGATTGCTACGAAGCACCTGAGCATTACCAAATTCGGACTATTGAAGTAACAAAAAATCAAGTAATAGATGCAAAAATGGCTAAAGGAGGAGGACACTGTATCTGGATTAAACCTATCCAATAATAAATAACTACTGCTTTAGCATAAACATCATATCGTATTGCTAGATGACAGGAAAATTGCTTTTAATCTTCCTGTCATCTATACTATTTCACCTCTACAACAGCAATAGTATGCGAAAGTTTATTTATTCATCTCTTCCATTTTAAGAGCACCTATAGTTCATCATATTGACCTTGACGTACACAACCACTTACACTCAAAATTAGACTCTTACAAGCACATTATCTTCATCTACACATTCATAAGATGTAAACGCCTTGAACTAAACACTTATCTATACAATATGAAAAGTCAAAAACGAAACCATTCTCGTAGTTAGAGCTTAAAATTTTACGTATCCCTTGTTGAATAATACAATCCCGAACTAGCTGGTTTACCTACCTTGAATCAGGTTTCGATATCTATATATGATTTACCTGTATCAGTAATTCAAGCTGAAGTTACTTCCCCCCTTGCCAATAACAAATTACTAATGTTTTATATTCCTTGTCACATACAAGGGCTTCGATATCCAACTTTTACTCCATGCCAACTTAAAAACATGCCCAGTATACAAAAAATAAGGTGTGTCAACTAGTAACACACCTTACAACCGAACATAAGTAACATTCATCACTCATGCTTTTTCTAGGGTCTGAAGAAATAAGGGATGACCCTAAAAGAAGGAAAAAATATAGAACATGAATTAATCAAATAGGGCTCTACCACATCCATAAGATTAAAAAATAGACTTATCGTAAAAGAAAAAAGGTTTTTGATCTAGAGAAGAATCATTATAATTCAAGCCCCACAATCTTTTTAATAGGAATAGTGTGATGATGCAACATATCGATAGCAGACTCGACTACTCGACGATGTACAGCATAGGTACAATTAGTTTGAGGAAAACGAATATATGACATAGTTGTCTCTTCAAGTTCTAATTCTAATGATAACAATAGGTGATGACGTGAGATATCGATTAGTACAACATGATTGTCAACCAATAATGACACTTCCGAATTCTCTTTAGTAAGAGATAAAGCACCAAATTCTAATCGGATATCATCTTCATGAGGACCAAAAAGTCTTTCTTGCATTACCTGATAGTGGTAAGAGAAATAGGTCTTCCAATACAAAGGATCACTTACCTTTATACTATGGATATTTCCATTTCTTGACAAACAAAAACATCCATCGTTCAACTGAACTTCATTCTCTAAACTCGAAAATGGATAGACAATACCATCACAAAAAGAACGAACAAAGCGGGGAAATTCTGCTAAGTGAAGATAAAATGTCTCTCTCCCACCTTTCTCTCCTTCGATAAATCCAATCTCAAAGAGCGCCCAAGGATTTGCTGGATTGAGATCATACGATATATGAATATCTGTTACCTGTTTTAGAATATAGTGCCTCATGCTCATTTAGTTATTGTTGACAATGCAATAGTACAAGGCTTCTATGCACTCTATTTGCAAAGGAGAAATAAATTTAACGTTCAATACGTCTCACACAAACATACGATTAACCATAAAACAATATATATCAATAAAATAGCACAACAATAAAGCAAACAAATTCATTTTCCACACGGATACAAACTATCATAGGATCCATATGATAAGTAGTGGTAGTTAATAAATCATTCATTTCACATACTTTTTCTGAATTAACATTGCTAGCATATTACACGAAAAATAAAAGGGAGGTATTACCTTTGTAGTATCTTTAAGATTGGTCGCTTAAGTTTTGCAGAAGAAGGGATAATCGTTTCTATACTCAAGATTATTCATACGACTTCAATAATAGAAACATGTGTAGGGGTCAGGATAATGAAATTGCATAAGCTATCTTAAGATATTTCTTTATGAGATGACACTCTTTTAAATTCAGCGAAATAAAAAGTGATGAGATATTACATATAGTACCTTGCTGAGACTTCGTGAGTAGAATAATAGTTACTTTTGGATAAGCCCAGCATTCTAGAACAGTCTAAATCTTTTAGACTGTTTATCAACAACAATTAAGCAAATATACGTAGAACAATTATATGCCCTACAAAAGCATAATCAAATAACCATATCAAATAATAGGAGTAATTGGACACTTAGCCTTTTATTATTGATATTAAATCTCAAACATATTCTTTGGAGTTCTATTAATTCAAACAAGATATTTCGATTATTTTTTTATCTACCTGTAATTAGTAAATCATTTAGAATAGAGTTTGATCAACTCTTCTAAAGCACCATTAACATCTCCTTCAAAAACCCCACCATGGTAACAAATAACCTTTTTGGGGCTTAAATCTTGTATCTTGCGTAATGAGTCTATCATATCTTCTAGATTCAAACAATAATGAGGATTAGCTACCACAATTTTTTGATTTTCTAATACTACAGCATCTCCAGAAATAAGTATTTGGCTTACAGGATCAAAAAGAGATAAATGGCCTTTAGTATGCCCTGGTGTAGTAATTACTTTTAGATCTTCAACTAATCTTTCATTATCTTCTAATGTTTGATCCACGTCATAACGCGATATTGACTTGAGTGATTGTATAAAATCAGTTGCCCAATCACGGTGTTCATCTGGCAAAAAAGCATAACCTTCCTCAGCTTGTCTTAATCTTTCGGATTTCTCTTTCCCTGAAATTGAATCTTTTTCGTCAACACTTGATAAAATAGAAATATTAGGATTTTCTTCTTTAAAGTGTTTTAATGACTCTATATGATCTATATCATCATGTGTTATCACAATTCCAGTCAAATCCTTTATGTAGACACCATTTTCTTCAAGTTTCCGCTTCAATTCTTTAAAAGTAACCGAATAACCACAATCTACTAAATAGTTATAACCATCACATTTTATCAAAACGGGATAGATCGTTTCTGTCCTTTCATCAATATTTAGGTCTAATTGAATTGGTAATATCTCCATCGAAAAAAATATTAAAGAGTTTAAAAAGATATTATTTAGACTTACAGTAAGACCACCTCCACTTCACGAACAGGTGAATAGAAATGATCCAAAATGTAATCATACCACTAGATCAACTCTAATGGCTTATTTGTTACCAAACAATAAGAACCTAAATATGTTTCTTTAATTCTTATCATTTAACAAAATGCACAAATATTAATGTAGAAAAAAATGGGCTAAACTCCGACAATATTACCTTATCATATTTTAGAAAGAATCTTTAGATGAGCCTTAATGGGAGATGAATGAAATATAAGGCATAAAAAACCCAGCAGTCAAATGATAACACTCATGTGACTGCTGGGTCTATTTTTGATAGTAATGTCTATTTGGGTTATACCAAAAAATCCTCTCGAATTGGTGAAAAACTATCGATAAGACGAACACCTTGGCTCAATGTTTGGATCGTATGATTCTTTCCTGCAGGAATCGCAATTGTATCCCCTTCCTTTAAAAGAAATTCTTCATTTTCTATAAAGAACTTCAAACTACCTTTGGCTACATAGGTGATTTGTTCGTGAGGATGAGAATGAAAAGGATCTGGTTTCTCCATTGGAGGATTTTTAAAGTCAATGACTACCACCATTAAGTCATTCAAATGAGTAATCTTTCTAAAAATACCTGGAGCTATCTCTGTGAATATTGGACTGTTCATGTTTAATTTGATTAAAACATTAGATGATTATTATCTTTCAAGGTATATACAACAAACTCCAAACTTAGTAAAAGTCTTAAGATTTTGGCCTATCTTGCATAATAAATAACTGATGTTTCCCATGTCTTTATTCAGGTTCATAAACCATTGATTCAATGAGCCTAAAGAATTTATTATTTTCGGGTTTATTTTTAAGTACACTGATTATCAATTCATTAAAATCACTATCGATGATTTCTGCGAGAGTTCTCATCAATTCGAGGATAAAACCCCAAATTCGTTGTACTATTACAAGTTCCATTCCTTGATCTTTTACATGAGCAAAGATTCCACCTAGCGTCTCATATGCCTCGAACCTTTTTGCTAAACTAAAAACGTTAAACTCAATAATAGCTACAGATAGATCTGCTATTTGAGCATCAAAATCACTCGATTGAGATTTTCCTAAACCAAAATAGTTCTTTGATTCCTTAAAAAAGACCTCAATACTCCATCTAATACTATATATCTGATAAGCTTTCTCTATGCTCAGCTTTGTATTTGAAGATACCAATAAATGCCATTTCCCTCGCTTACTGTTCTTGCAAAAGAATAGTTTTACATCTGTACCTTTATATTTCACTGTGACTTCTGCACAATATAGACTAAGTGACTTTACCCATTTTACTCTCTTTCGCTGTTTAAGTAAGAGAGCAAGTTCTTTGGTGCTATATTCTTTGTCTTTGAAAGAATATTTAGCACTAGACATCTTAGCCATTGCAACAAGATGCATACCATTAGAGATCACAGTTTTTAATATTGAATCACAGAAGAACCAACTGTCCATAAGTATGTAGTCTACTGTAATTCCTTGTTTAATAGCATTTACCATCATCTCTTTTGCCATCGTTATTTTATCAATAACGAGTTCTTTCTCTCGGTTAAACCCATTACTCTTTGTTGATCGTTTCTTTGAGAACTGTTTTTTACGTTGTTTGGCAGTGAGTCCAAATGGAGTCTTTTTATTCTTCCCTCTTTCTTTATGTAGAGAGAAGTCCAATGTAAAATAGCTTTTGCCATCCCATAAACCTAGAAATAATCCTTTAAAACCAAATATATAACGATGGGTTACATGCGACCATATTTTACTAACATGTTCAGTTTTGTAGGTAGACTTCTCAAAATCAGTATCGTCAATAATTAAGCATCTTTCTGCTTGATTACAGTCATCAGAGTGAGAGTTTTTGGCTATTTGACCAAAGAGTTTATTATTACATGATGAAACTATAGTACGCCAATCTATCTGGCTGTTATTTTTAAATCGATAGAATGTATTCTTTTGTGCTTCTAACATCTCTGATAGATAATGCTTACTGTAGCTATAAATATTAGGGATAGAGAAAATTGGGAAAAGTAGTAAGCCTAATAGTATGTCACCTTTGAAGTAAGTAGACTGAGGCAACTCTTTATTTCCTAATTTCAGTTGTCTTAAGTTGAGTAACTTGTAAAGGCTAATAATTCGATTAATTCCTTTTTCACTTGAACTGAAAAAACTCTGTGTCTCTGAAAAAACTTTTGTACTTTTATTCTGAAGCATGATTTATTTGGTTATTGGAACAACATTAATTTACTGATAATTAATGAATTATCAAAATAAACATGCTTCTTTTTATGCTGTAAATCAAGATGTTAGCCTACATGGGAAACATCAGTAAATAATTCTAACAGTTACCAAGTACTACGATCTTTGTCTGAAATAGTAAATATCTTATCGAAAGAATCGTTCAGCAATCCTTGCAACTCCTCATCGTAATTATATTTTAAAAAGTTATTGATTCGATTCACATACTTATACTCAAAATTGTACTGGACGACATTGTACTTAACGACATTGTATTCTTCACGATCTCGAGAAATATGTTTTAACACAAGATCACTCACTGTCACACGATATCTATGTTGCTTAAATTCAATTCTAACATGAGCACTTACCGATACATCATTATATTCGACCCCATGACTATTATCACTATAGATAAAAGCATCATTCATTTCGTATGCAATCTCAAGAGGATAGTTCCGTAGATCATTCATTTTAAGATTAAGGAGCAATTTCTTTTTACTTTCGGAGGCACCAAGTTTAGTCGTATATATTTTCTGCCAAATAAAACTACCGTCTTTTACTTGACCATGGTCTTTCGCACATAGGTTAAATCCTTGAAAAAGGATAACAAACAAAATCAATACTTTTCTCATAGACTATAATTTAAGTTTTATTTGAATAAATCGTTTGTATATCGCTGCATATTCTCATGTCTATTCTGTCCAACTTTCATCGTCACTTGGCATGGTAAACAACACATCAAACGTCAAATTAAGTCGTTCTTCAAGATCACGATGATAAATCGATTTAAATTTAGTTGCTTTTCTATTCATATACTTTTTCTCAAAAGTGGTATAGGAAGGAGTAATATTATCAAGGTTTTCTGGAAATTTTTTAAATCGGACCTTAGTAATCATGACACGATAATCATCGTCTTTAAAGTCTATCATCACATGTCCAGAAACTACCGTATTATTAAATGTAGACCATACTGAATTACACCTAAGAAAGACATCGTCCATCTCATATGCAATACGATTTGAATACTCTCTCAAATCATACATTGTCAAGTTTAGGGTTAAATATCTTTTGTTTTTTAATAAGCCTCTTTTCCCCTTATAGACCTTCTCCCAAACAAACTCACCATTCTTTATGACCCCATGATGTTTTTGTGCAAACAACAATACTCCTTGAACCAGAAGTATAAATGTAAGAAGTGTTTTTTTCATATCGACTTGATTTAATATTCCAGCAATCTAAGTAATAAATAGACAAATATGATTCAATTACTTTGCGATAACCAAATTTTATAACCAAATTGGAATCACTTATTGCAAACAGAAATAATCACCATAGGGGGGCTCTCATAATTATTTAACTGATATTTAACATATTACATTGTAATTCTTATACTAAAAAAGTGATCTTTATAAATATGAACTACAAGAATATCACTAACGATTCATTATTTGATGACGTTTTTAGGCTAGAGAAGCTTCAAGAAATGGGAGATCCTTTATATCGTTTAAATCAGGTTATCGATTGGGAGTTATTTCTCCCCATCTTAGAAAAGGTATATGAAAAAGATCGCAAAAGTAATGCTGGTGCTCCAGCTTACTGTCCTATTATGATGTTTAAGATTTTGATACTACAACGCTATTATAATCTTAGTGATTTTCAAACAGAATATCAGATTATTGATAGGCATTCATTTAGTCAATTCTTAGGTTTAGTTCGGAGTAGTTCTATACCAGACGAAAAAACAATTTGGCGATTTAGAGAAAGACTTTCAGTTCTAGATTTAGAAAGAGAACTTTTTGAACAGTTTCATCATGTATTAAATAATGAGGGTTTGCTTGTTTCTGAAGGTAAAATTGTTGATGCTAGTTTTGTGGAAGTTCCAAGACAAAGAAATAGCAAAAAAGAGAATGAATATATCAAAGAAAACAACTGTGCTCCAAAGGAATGGCATTCAAATAAGAATAAACTTCGTCAGAAAGATGTAAATGCACGTTGGGCGAAAAAACGTAATGAAAAACATTTTGGCTATAAGAATCATATCAAAATAGACAGTGATAGTAAATTGATTACAGATTATACTTCTTCAAGTGCTGAAGTTCATGACTCAAAAGCATTAGATTTACTCATTGGAGATGATACAGATCAAGATTGTAAATTCTATGCTGATAGTGCTTATACAGGAGAACGATGTGATAAGCTTATAGACGAAAGTAAAATGGAGAATAATGTAAATGAGAAAGGAGTAAGAAATAAACCTTTAACTGACCAGCAAAAGGAAAATAATAAAGAAAAATCAAAAACAAGAGCAAGAGTTGAGCATGTGTTTGGTTTTATGGAAAATAGTATGGGAAATTTGCAAATGAAGTGTATTGGATTTGAAAGATCAAGTACAATTATTGGGCTAATTAACCTCACATACAACTTGTTTAGGTATGAACAAATTATAAGATTAAAGTTAATGGTAAAATAACTGTGTCTACACTTTAAATACTGAAATGTAATACACTGATTATCAATAATTAAAAATACACACTATTATATGTGAGGTTTCCCAAATTTACCGAACATATAGGATCAAACAAAAAAACTAATTTTGAGAGGTTCCCCATATTATTTCTGTTTGCAATAATAATATTTCTCAGTTAATTTATGTAAAATATATCATTTTACACCATAGATTACAACTCTTTTATAAAAACGACTAAATACGAACAACTTAAAAGCCTTTTGTCTAATGCAACTCTTAAAATATACTATTAGTACATTACTAGTGTCATTATCTCTCATCGCTCATTCCCAGAAAATAGAACCGAGAAACAAATATGTGAAGGACTTTACGTACCTGATTGATAAATTAAAGGAAACACATATTGATCCTTATGGTGGTTTTGGAGGCAAAGAAGAGTTTAAAATAGAGACTCTTAAAGCGTATTCAATGCTTACGAACAATATCACCTTAGATGAATTCACCACCATTACCAATCAGTTTCTGTCTCATTTAGAAGATGGACATACTCATATAAACAGCAAATCACAAAGATTATCTTCCACCCTTCCTATTAAACTCGAATCAGCATTTGATCACATATTTATTAGCAAAAGTGACAAAAAACACCAATCTTATATTGGTCATTATATTCTTAAAATCAACGGTATCAAAATAGAGCAATGGCTTGATAAGGTGCATAAATATCGACCTGCAGAAAATATCTATGGTGATCGCCTTCACTTGATAGAGATCATTGAAAACGAGAACTTATCAAAAACTTTCTTTGGGTGTAACAAAACGATCTCGCTCACGCTTTGCAATGCAAACCATGTTCTGAAAAAGCACAAATTTCACTATGGTTGTGGTTTCCATATTATTGAAAGAACAAGTTGTCTTGACATTACATTAAATAATAACCTAATACAAACAGGAATTATAAACCCAAGAAATCCAACAGGATACTTTAAATGGAATTCTATGGTTAGTCGAGAAGTAATTCAACATGCTTATAATCGTTCACCCAAAACCATAGAAAACTATTTATCTTGGGCATATAACATAATGAAGACACGACGGAATGGGGATATCAATATAGACATGAACAACATCCCATCTCTTTATGACAATTTTTGTCATCTTTTGGAACAAATGAAGCAATGTAAAAGTAAAAATTTGATCATTGACCTTAGTGAAAACCGTGGAGGTATGACTCCTCTTATTCGACCACTTTTATATCTTCTTTATGGTGATCATTATTTAAAATACCATTTCAATGCTAAGATGTGTCGAAAAATTTCGCCGCTTTATCTTCGTAAAATTGGATGCAATTCAATACAGTCCTATAACCAAAGTCATCACCAACACTATCAGCTAGGAGAGATTGTTTGTGACAATTTCGGATCATTCGATCCTTCGACACCTTTGAAAGAACGAAGACAGCAGGTATTAAAGGGATATCATGAAATAGGCAAAAATATATTGACTAATGCGAAGGTAAATAAGGGAGTCCATATTTATGTAATCACATCTCCTAGAACATTTAGTGCTGCTTTCCACTTCATGTACTTTATGAAACGCTTGGGTAGAACGACAATAGTCGGTGTTCCATCCAGCCAATCTCCCAATGCGTTTATGGAATCCACTCCTTTTTGTTTACCTAATACAGAGCTAAAAGGTACTATATCAAATTCACAACAAATTCTTTATCCTATGAAATCAGATAAAGTTAAAGTGCTACACCCTGACATTCCTATTGATTGGGATCATTATCGCAGATACAGCTTTAGCACTGACACTCCTATTTCTAAAATCATTGACATAATCAATACAAAAAGAACCAGTAACTAACATACATTCTACATAATCCACACACAAATAACACAATATTGTTATAGATGGAAATATGCATTAGGCTATTCCATTATAGATGAAATGCTAACCCAAAATAAAAAGCTCTATGGCTATTATCTTTCAGATTGGAAGAAAGAGGTGTTATCCCCCAATCATAGCCTAAATAGGGTTCAATATGATCTAGATGAATACTTAACCCGACCTTTATTCCACTCGTAAAACGTTTTATATTATCATCTTTTGAATTACCAATATTCATAGGATAATCTTCATATTTTTTATCTTTAAAAGTTCGGATTGAACCATAGATATTGATATCTAGATATGGATTAGCACTAATATAAACCCCACTTGTACAAGAAAAAGATTTCAGTTTAAACAAACGATAACTACACTGAATAGGGACCTCAATACAACGCACATATGACTTATTGTGGAATGTTTCTGGCCCATCACGAAACTCACTCTCTGCACCCTTTGTAATATAAATCACTGCAGAGGAGACACGAAAATCTTTCACTATTTGCATATTGTAGAAGAACCCTATATGAAATCCAATCATTGGAGTGACTTTTATATCTACTGTTTTATCTACAGTTACAAAAACTCTATTGATACCTGCTTGAATTCCTAAGCCACCTTTTTTCTGGCCTAAAGTTATACCACAAGAAATCATAGCTATCCCGATAGCCATAAACATCTTAATAATTCTCATTTAACCTAGTCTAAATTTAATAATCTCTGTCTTTTGAATATTCCCCCTTTAATATGACATCTTTAAACTTAACACCATAAGTTTGGCCACCAATCAAAGTGAATGCATTTTAACAAATATAGTTAAAATAACAAAACATCAAATCTTATTAAGTACCTAATAACAAATATTGACGTATCGTTTATTATTAAAATAATAAGTCTTTCTTTGTACTATGAGATTTATTGAACTAACGGAAGAAGAAGTTTTAGAATTACGTAATCGCTATCACAATTCGGATAATAAGGTTGAGCGTCACAGAAGTCATTGTTTATTATTATCGTCAGAAGGTTATACTATATCAGATATTATTGGAATATTGAAAAGCTCAAGAAGAACAATTGAACGATTATTTTCGTCATGGGAAGAGTCTAAGTATAAGTCTTTAAGGATAAAAAAAGGTCGAGGTCCGAAATATATACTCACACCGTATCAAGCTTATATCGATGAGTCAATTAAAGAGCATAGTCGAAATATTGGACAGATACTCAACAAATTGAATGAAGATCATGATGTTACGGTTAGTCGTAATACACTCAGGAATTTTTTAAAAAGTTAGGATATAGTTGGCATCGAGTTAGACGATGTTTAAGAAATAAAAGAGATGCCTTAGCTTTTACTATAAAAGAGTATGAACTTATGGCATTGAAGGAATTAGAAGACGTAGGTTACATCGATTTGTATTTTTGTGATGAAAGTCATTTTAACATGCTGCCATATATTCCATATGCTTGGCAAAAGAAAGGTGATCAGATTAGATTGCCCTCTTCTAAAAGCAAAAGAGTCAATGTCATAGGAGCCGTAAATAGAAAAGGTAAATTGATATATGAAATACATGAGGATTCCGTAAAAACTGATATATTTATTGAATTCGTTGATAAACTATGTGATCAAATAACAAGAAAAACAATACTTGTCCTTGATAATGCCTCGATTCATAAATCTAAGAAATTTAAGGCTAAAATAGAGCAGTGGGAAGAAGAGGATCTCTACATATACTTTATCACACCATATTCGCCAGAATTAAATATAATTGAGATATTGTGGAAACACATTAAATACTATTGGATCGGATTTTCTGCATATGAGAATTATCAAACCTTAATTATCAACCTAACAAATATTCTGAATTCCTATGGTAATAAATACGTCATTAATTATGCGTAGGTACTTATTATGTCTCGTATATTTATTCTCAACATAACAGGTCATTCAAGATTATTAAATTATATAATATGGAGTGAAGAAGGAAAGAAATGAATTTACAATATAAAGGAAAAGGTGAGATTGTATAAAGTCTCACCATTCCTAAAAATATCTAAATCTTTTTATTCCTCAATAATTACGCGAAAACCAACATTAAATACTTTCTGCCATGGTTTATAACTTACACGATATGATGATGTTGATTTTGACGATCTATCCCTCCAGGAACCTCCTCTTACAACCTTCTCTTTTAAGATGTCTAAGTTATTCCGACCATCTTTTGCAACATAAGGATAGTTCGCATAGTTTGTTCGCGTCCATTCAGCAACATTTCCATTCATATCATATAGTCGCCAGGGATTAGCTTCATATTTGCCTCCTTTTACCATTAGCATACTTCCATCATCAACAGAATATGATCTTGGAATAAAATCATAATATGGTAGTTTCGTGTTATCATCTGTCATTGGTTTTGGATTCACCCCACACACAGCCATATTTCTCAACTGCTTATCCGCAAGGTTAGCATATTTCTCAAAGTTAGAGTTATAATTCCCAAACCAAAATGCTCTATCTGATCCAGCTCTTGCGGCCCACTCCCACTGAGATTCTGTTGGAAGAGTTACTTCCTTTCCTATTTTTTTACTAAGTATTTCACAAAACTTCATTGCTTCTTTCCATGACACTCGAATTACAGGTTGGTTTGGCTTATTTGCACTATATCCAGCTGTAGTATGATCCTTCCATAATTGTGCAATAAATCTACTATCATGATTTGGGAAAAATGTTTTGAATTGTTCATTAGTAACTTCAAACTGTCCCATCCAAAAAGGCTTCTTGATTTTAACAACACTCATTGGTGATTCATCTTGATCTCCATCATCTGATCCCATAACAAAATTCCCTTGAGGTATTAATACGAAATTCATTTTTACTCCTGGTGCAATTTCGATCTCTTGCATATTACTAGAATAACTCTCTTGCTTTTTCTGTGCTTCAGTAGAATTAAATGGCCAATGTCGGATATGAGATCGGTGATTCTTTTTCTTCTTTAAAGGAGGTGGAACGACTATCGAATCTTTTTCTAAGGAAGACAAATACTCTATATACTTCTCTGTCTCTTCCTGCCAATCAACACTAATATTATTGTATTTTGACATCAACTCCTGACGTCTTTTGTATTGGTCGACCCCATTATATTTACATGTTTGAAATGAACCATTATATGGAGCATTAAAATCGATCCATGTGAATAATGTTCGCCATTCCTTATCTGAAAGTGTTACATTGTGATGTCCTTTCTTTAATAATTTCACTAACTCACTTGTATTCGCATGATACTCCATTGGGTTCATCGTGTGAATATCAGCTTCAGCACCTTGTCTATTTATATATGGATGTAATGCTAAATAACTTTTCCCAAAGTGAACCACGTTATCGATAGAAGTATCTTTATAATCAGGAATGTCTTGACTCCCATCATGACAAGCAATACATCGTTTATTCAAAATTGGCTGGATCTCATATTCAAAAGAGAACGGTCGAACACCTCCGTTTGGGGGGGTAATAATCTTAGGGGATAATTGTGATGCAATCGTATTTTTAGGTATCGCAATACTATTTTGATTTTCATGACACCCAATACAAGACACTATTTCATTAGGCATACCAGTAAGCCAGCTCCTCATTAGTTGTACTGCAGCCCCATTTTCATCTAAAGGCTGAATAGATATTGGCACATTAGCAGGAATTTTAAACATTACAGAGCCATCTTTTTCTACAGGGACTGTTCCTAAAAGACGTTTGATATCCCAACAACTTTGAATACCATGTGCATCAAAATTTGATTTTACATCATTATAAGCAAATTCGTATGCTAGAATCCTTAATCCTTTAATTGTTCCTCTGGGAACGCCTTGGGTGCCTAAACCTTCATATATATCTTGAATAAATACTGTTGACTCTTTTGATTTAACATCAACTTTTTCTGGAATGATAGGAGGTGTATCTCTTTTTAAAACTGGGATAACCTCAGTGATTGCTTTACCTTCGACTACTGAAATAGGGGTTATATTATCAAATACATCAACGAGATACAGCCCCCATAAACCATCTGGGGATAACTTAGCAGTGACTAAGAAATATTTATCATTCAAAGGGTGGGGTTTTAAAAATTGAGGCCATACTCCATCTACAATCTTATCTCCAATCACAGGTTTCACTGGCTTGTTACGATAAGGGATCTCTTGAATAACACCTTTTTCTTCTTGACGTCCCTTAGTAGGATCAAAAAGCACTAACCGACCTGTTCTTGGCACACCATGGTGTCCAGATACCACAGCTACAAACTGACTGTCTCCATTTGGGATTGGCTTCGCGTCAAACATCGTATTGGGCCAGAAAGAGCCACTTCCATATAATTCTTTTTTGGTTGTACCATCTGGATTCATACGCATCATAATTCTCGAGAAATAATGTGTATTATCAGTATACTCCCATCTTAGGTACATGATTTGTCCATTATTCATCACTTCAGGGCTCCAATCGTTGTCTTGTCCAAAATTGAGACGACGAAGATCATTCGTTTTTGGATCATAAAGACACAGGTTTGCCACAGGCACAGAGCCACTATTACACGGAACCCCTTGATAACCGATAGTAGATGCTGTAATTATCTTTCCACTCGGAAGATAGGTTGCATCAAAAAAGTCGATATCTGGTTCATCAACATGAGTTACTTTATGATTATTACTCCCATCTATATTCACTTCATACAATTGCCATCTCATATTCTTATTGACAGCTGAGTATAATATTCTTTTGGCATCCCAATGCAATTGAAGATCCGTTATGGGTGATGTATTGTTCAGATTTAGAATAGTACGATTCTGAACTGTTCCACCTAAATCATATAATTCAGAGATTTCACAATCATACCCTGTCCGATGCATATAACCATTTCCTGCAGAATTTTTAAATGGTGTACCTATCTCGCGAGCCATTACTCTTCTTGAATTACCTTTAAGGTGATGTGTCACAACAATAACCTTATCCATATCTAATAATGGATTAGCTAAAAGAATACGTCTCTTTCTTTGAAGAATTTGATTGGCAATTGCAATTACTTTTTGATCCTCGAAATAGATGTTTTTCTTCGTAGATTCTAAATGTTTTTTGATAAACAAAAGATCCTTGTTGGCCTGTTCTGTATTAAACTGATCATATTGACTCATATTAATAATAGCAAGCTCTATTGCCTCCAAATTTACAATTCTAAGCTCTTCTTCTAATTTAAATACTGACATAATTCGAGTAAACAAATTCAGATATTGCTTTTCTTGCTCTTCGATAGAAGACTGTTCAATATTATGAAGTTTTTTCTTGAATAGATTTTTTTTTGTTAATTTATTAACCAACCTATTACAGATCTCTTTATAATCATCTAGACAGTTGTTGAATAACCAATAACTTGGATCATGATTAAAATAATTCATCAAGTTGTCTGTTTCTTTTGGGAAATGACGATATAAGTTTACCATTTCATCCGAAACAGATATATTAGTCACTTCTAACGAAGTAACATTAGTCTTACGGGGCGAACTTTTCTCGATCCCGATATCAGCAACAAAAAAACTATATTTATTATCTAAAACTAGTTCAAAATAACCTCTCTCTAAGATCACTATACTATGACTAAATGTAGTCTTGTTTATTTTAGGAGTTTTATATTTTCTATTTTCATTAAGGTATACCTTAGACTTGTAACCAACATTTATATTCAACTGGTCAATGAATATTTCCTTTCCGTTCTTTGTAACTAACTTCGCGTTACCCAATAACAAATCCGTATTTGCATTGTTCTTAAGAACAATTTTATGTCGATTATGAATATCAATCTTTATTTTTTTTGGAGGTTTATTTTTTTTAATCGGACCAGACTTATATGTCCAAGGTTTAATAGCATTATTTTGCAACCTCTTCTTGGTTGTAATGACATATTCACTCCAACTTTTATTGCTCTGTCCAAGAGTAGTTAAACAAGGAACAATAAAGATTAATAGAATTGTTGTTAGTTTTATTTTACACATAGCTATAACTATCTTATTTTATCCTTATCCCATGATGGGTCTAAAGAAGATATTTGTCCAAATTTCTTTTTATCATGTAATTTCCATACAACCTTTTTATGCTTATCAATCTCAACGACCTGGACTTGATGCTCTAGACTCTTCGCATGCCCCCCCCAATTACATATAATAGTATTTCCATTCTTTAGCCTTATGGCCTCTGTTACGGATCTAAGTGAGATCCCTTCGATATCATTCTCTTTTACCTCCCAAACAATCTGTTTTGTCAATGGGTTAATTTCAATCAGACGATGGCCATCTCCACAAGACACAAGCCAATTATTGTTTTTCAGTACAACAGTTGCAAAAGGAACTCCCCCAACATAGACTTCATTTATAATAGCCCCCTCTTTATTAAATTCATAAACTGTACGTTTTTTTCTAACTGGTACAATATATGTCCCCTTTTCTGTTTTTCTCACACGTCTTAATTGAGCATGAGGATTCCTCAGCTTTGTGTCAAAAGACATCTCAAAGATTACTTTTCCCTTCTTATTAATCTCTAAAACCTTCATTGGAGAGCCACATTGTCCTACCAGATAATTCTCTTCATTGGTTAACGAGATTGACTGTACCTCTGTTCCAATTGGCGCTTTATAATTCCAAACTACTTGATAATCTTTAGTGATCTCAGCAGCACCTTTTTTATATGAATATAGAATGTTCCCATTATCCAATTCCGAAACGCAATTACATTCGTGCCCTTTCTCTAGTTCATAGGTCCATAATATTTTACCTCTTCGTGTTGCTTTTATAATCTTTCGATTTCCAGAACCAGCCATTACTATTGTTTTGGATTGTGCTCGAATGGTGCCTATAGCAATAAAAAGAATCACAATCCCTTCAAAAATCTTTCTCATTTAAATTATTTTTATCGTTTAATAGTTTTATTTGGCTCTATTGAGAAAATATATCCTAGCTTCAAGGTCAGCATGTCTCACTAATGGTGAAGAATGAACATTTGCAACTTCCGACATGATAGCCCCTTCTTTGCCTGCAAACTGCCAATGAAGAGTTTCTTCTTTAAGTAGTTTAGTAAAATCTCCTGGATATGCGGGATATACATGTTTGGTTTTTGTGGTAGCCTCATTATGACAATATGGGATTTTTATATCAGGGAATTTATCGAGATTATCCTTGCCAACACCTACAATATAACTCATGCCATGGCGTATAAACCAACCTTCTAATTTTGCTGGCAAATCGTCTCCTTTAAGGTGGCGATGTTCTGGAAGCATTTGACCAGGAAGAAGAAAAATTTCCATTAACATATACTTATCTTCTTGATTGTTCACAACCATATTGACTGCAATCCCCATTTCAGCAAATCGACCTTCTCCATAGTCACTCACTTTTAATTTTTCTCGAAAATTGGGGTGTATTGGATAACCATGATATTTACAAAGTGTAATCACAGCATCTTTTGCCTTTTCTGAGTCGAACTTACCGTTGCTATAGTAATCTTCATTTCTACAGGTAAAAAATTGATCCCTTACCTGAGCATACAGATCACAATTACAACAAGCAATAAAAATTAAAATGGATAATCTTAAATACACGTTCTTCATTTTATCGTTATTTCGTCGTTTATATCTTAATTAAATGAATACAACTTATCATACAGGCAACATGCAATACAAGAATAATAGGATACATGTTTATCTGCCATTACTTTATTCCTATGAAATTAAATCAAAGAGCATCGAATTAATACTCTATATTTAATCAATAACACTCTTGTAACAAATGCTCCTACATATTAAAATATCAGGCAATAGAACACAAATGAGAGCTATCCCTATTCATCCTCACTTTAAGGACATTTCATCCCAATCATTCAATAATATAATAGCTCCTTTTGCTCTTAAATATTGACTCATGAAAAGTTCTATATTATCACAACAGTTTCATATTAATGCGATTAAAACCTAATGAAATGCTATCGCCTTTTCTACAAGTACTAAAATAGAGATCCAGCTCAACACATGCCGTTGTTTTTATTTCAATGATCACCGTTTTTAATTCATGACTTAAAACCATTTTGTGTTTGAATGAATAATGACTAGTTTCGAGACAATCGATTTAACTAACTTATATGAGAACATTTCTTTTTGCCTTTCTATTAGTTTTAATCCAGGACCAAGTGATGTCTCAACATCTATATTTTGACCATCTAACTGTTGAATCAGGACTATCCTCAAATAGAATTTTTAACATCTCACAAGATGATCGTGGTTATATATGGATGGGAACACAAAATGGGCTTAACAGGTATAATGGAAAGGAGTTCAAACATTTTATCCCAAGAGGTAATAAGCCTGGCTCAATAAAAGGAAATAATGTATTGGGAGTATATTCAGGTAAAAAAGGGAATATATGGGCTGTTACTAGAAATGGTGGCTTGAACTTTTTCGATGCTCAAAAAGAATCATTCGACCAATTTCCAGACTCAATATTTCCTTGTAGACAAGGATCCATTAAGAATATCATTGAAGATGATCATGGAAATATACGATTTACATCTTCAGAAAAGTACTATTACTTTGATATAAAGAACAACCACATAAAACGTATTCTAAAGAGTAAAAAAGTTATATCACAATTTGAATATTCGACAGATACAATTGTAATTATCACCTCCAAGAGCATACTTTTCTATAACAAAAAAGGTGCGCTGAATAAAAGCATAAGTTATTACCACAATCAAAACATTATAGCTGCTTATTTATCAAGCAAAAAGAAGATTCATTTACTATCATCCAATGACGTTTCATTATTTGATCCCAAAACGAGAACAACAACTCGAATTGTGAAATTTAATTCTAAAAAGCAAAGATGGCGACAAGAGATGTTGTCTAAAAATACAGACTTAGTATTTGATGGCGACAACTATTGGATTACATCTAGAGGAAAACTATACTGTATAGACTCAAAAAAACAGGATATTCAAACTATAAATAATACCCCCAATAATAAATTTGATTTTCATGGATTCCAAGTTAAACATGTCATGATTGACAAACATAATGATGTTTGGATTGCAACATATAACAACGGTCTAAATATATTCAAACGAAGTAATAATCAATTTTACCACTATTACCCTTATAGCAAAATGGTTGGGACGAATAGTATTCCTCTGGTTCGTGCCCTTTGTCAAACAAAAAGTAATCGGATATGGGTTGGTTACGAGGATAATGGAATTGGATACTATACTGAAAAAGACAATCAATACATTAACTGTTTTTCGACTGGACAATATATAAAATCCATCAGAGCAATATTTGAAGATAGTAAAGGAAACCTGTGGATTGGGACAAAAAATGGAATTTATTTAAAAAAGGTTGGCGATAAAACTCCTATTAATTTAAAACATGAATACAATATTCCTTTCCCTATTGGAATATGGAGTATTAAAGAAGACAAAAAAGGCCATATATGGCTTGGAGGAACAAGTCTTTTATCCATCAACTTAATGGACAAAGAGGTTACACATTACAATTACAAGTCTAAATCGAACATCGGTATAAGAGACATACTTTTTGATTCGCAATATGTTTGGCTCGCAACAAATTCTAGAGGTGTATTACAGTTGAACCTCACGTCACACCCTTCGAGTCTGGAAAACAAAGAAACGATGAAGACTTATGAAGTCTGTGACCAAAAAGTCTTTCATTTAAGCGCTCAAAAAGATTATATATGGGCAGCAACAGCATCCGGATTATCTAGAATAGATAAAAAGAGTGGTAAGGTTGACAACTTTTATCAAAAAGACGGTTTATCAAACAATATAGTCTATGCAACTTATACTGATAAAGATGAGAACCTATGGATTAGTACCGCCCGAGGAATAACATTTCTTGAAACAGAATCAATGCATTTTACGAGCTACCTTCCCAACCGATTTTTTCTAGATAATGCACAATATATGGATCGGAATGGACGAATATTCTTTGGTGGATATAATGGTTTTATCTCATTTGATCCCTCAAAGATTCGGGATAACTATTCACAACAACAACCATCTTTTGAAGAAATGTACCTAATAGGCGAAAAGCTTAGATACGATCAAAAAGATAATAATATTCTATTAAAGTCTCTTGATCAAGTATCTGAGATTAAGCTTAAACATGATCAAAACACTTTTTCTTTTAAGGTTTTTATTCGTCCGATAACAAATACCACAGCATCTTATCGTTATAAACTAGAAGGATTTCAAGACAATTGGGTGAATGCTGATAGGATGGATAACGTCATAAAATTCACTAAGATTCCTCCGGGGTACTACAAGTTAAGGATTCAAAATAGTCAAACTCTTCACCCAAAAGAGAGACAATTATCCATTATAATAATACCACCATTTTATCGTACTAATTGGTTTTATTTTATGGTAATACTCTTAAGTATTTTGTTAATTGTCTCAATTATCAAATATCGTGAATATAAGATTAACCGACACAACATACAATTACAACGAGAGGTTGAAAATAAAACATTAGAACTAAAAGATAAAAACATAAAAGTTAACCGACAAAAAGAGGAGATAAAAAATATATCTCATGAATTACATAAAGCAGATCAAGAAAAACTTAATTTCTTCACAAATATTTCTCATGAATTAAAAACACCATTATCTCTTATCATCGGACATGTTGATTTTCTAAATAAAGAGGATCAAAACAAATCGGATTCACTCGAAGCAATTCAAAGAAATGCAATCCAGCTGATGAACCATGTTGATGACATTGTTGATTTTAAAAAAGCATTTCAAGGAGAATTACAGCTAAACTATGCAAATTGTGACTGCATTTATTTAATGAAACAATTAATAGATAACTTTAAATTTAAAGCATCCTTAAAATGGATTCATTTGCAGTTAGACAGCAACAGTAATGAGTTATTCTTACTTATTGACAAACACAAATTCGAAAAGATTATGACAAATCTTCTTTCTAATGCAATAAAATATACTCCGAACCATGGAAAAGTCACTGTTTCTATTGTGGAAAATGAAGGAAGTGTAAGGTTTAGATTTATTGATACAGGTTGTGGAATTACAGTAGCAGACAAAGATAAAGTATTTGAACGTTATTTCAGATCTGAAACAAATTATGCAAAAGGGCATGGTATGGGGCTTGCAATTGTTAAATCTTTGGTCGATCTACATGGAGGAACAATAACACTAAAAAGCACTATCGGAGAAGGGAGTTGTTTTACTGTGGAATTATTCAAGAAGGACAAAGAACTAGGGGCCTCGAACAATAATAAAACAAAACTTAACAATATTTACTCCCATCCAATAAGGATTGATTCAAATCATATCGTTTCCCCTATGTCACTAATAAAAACAGGGGTACCATCTCTTTTAATTGTTGAAGACAACATTCAAATTTCATCTCTATTATGCAAACTATTATCTGAAAATTATTCTATTGAACTTGCAAAGGATGGTAGAGATGCACTTAATAAATTAGAGAATAATGACGTAGATTTAATTATTTCGGATATCATGATGCCTAGAATGGATGGAATTAGTCTATGTAGAGCATTAAAGAAAGATCAAAATTTTTCTCATATCCCCATCATACTACTTTCAGCCAAGAGTGATGTAGAATCTCAAGTTGAAAGTTTCAAATTAGGGATCAATGACTATATAGAAAAACCATATAACTCTCAATTATTAAAAGCAAGAGTAGAAGCACTGATTCAAAACAGAAAAAAATTACAAGAAAACCTTTTATCAGAAAAATTCATTGTCAATCATGATAACAATATAGATCTACCAGAAAAAAAATTTCTTGAAAAAGTCTGGAAAATAACAAATAAGTACTATAGTGATAGTAACTTCTCAATTTCATTTTTGGGAAAAGAAATTGGAATGAGCCAAGCAACATTTTACAGGAAATTCAAAGGTCTAACGGGACAATCCCCAATTGATTTCTTGAAAAGCTTTAGAATAAAAAAAGCAGAATCATTATTGAAATCACACAAACATTCAATATCTGAAGTATGTACGATGGTTGGATACCGTAGTGCATCCCAATTTAGGAAAGCATTTAAAGAGATCTATAACCTAAGCCCCTCAGAGTATGCGAAGAACATTGTAATATAAAAATTGTATAACAAGACATACTTGAACACCGATGCTTGAATAAGCATTCTAAACGTAACACTAAACAAAGTGATCATGATAGTTCATTCTTGGTATAGTGTTACCGAAACATAGTTCTCAACGCCCAATAGATCATCAAATCTATGCCTATTCTACTTGAATAAGTCGAATAGTTCTATCAGAGTTTGATTAATTATCTCAGAACCGTACTTCTCAAAGCGTCTTTTATATGTTCTCTTTTTCTTTTTTAGAGCCAGCTCTTCTAAAGAATGATGGATAATATGATCATGATAATTGTGATTCAAAGAAGGAATTGACTTAAATTCAACTAAATCAATCTTGCTTATCTTCACATAGTAATACGATTTATCAAAGAGGATCTCAACATCAAAGTTAGCTTTCATTTGCAACAGATAAATAGGACACTTGGAACGCGAAACATTAGTCTTTCTGTAATCAAAAAAGACATCATTACAATGAAAATTGGATTTATTATTCTCAAAATCATACCCTGATTGAGTAAACTTTTTAAAAAGAGAATCTTTTGTTATTTCGATTGAGTGTATTGTTTCAAAACGTGCTTCCCAAATAATCTGGCTGTTTTCAGTTCGGAAATTATCTAAACCCTTTCCTATTGATAAAAAAGGGAACGATAACAATATGGTAAACAATATAGTTTTTCTCATTTTCCATGGTTAAAAAATTAATACTAATCTTATCTAAATTTCCTAACTAACATGGGATATTTTCGTACTATATGTAACAATAAAAATCAAAATATGTTTAGGCTATCTCTAATAAAATCAGAAACAACGACATTATCCTCAATCAACTAAGGATAGAGATAATCGTACCCAACACTATGATTGGGCACGACTAAGGAGGATTAATATCTCTTTATTACATCGTAGAATAGATTACACTAAAATACACGACAAAATATTCTTTATAAACATTATACTTAACTCAATACTTCGGTAGTTTTCCATATAAACAACTAATAGTCAGTTGTTTATCAGTTGAATTATTTTGTTGTATCATTAATTTTCAGTATCTTATATATGTGTAAATTACAATATTTAAGTTGACTACTGATGAAAAAAACGATATATAAGGAATGTATTTCTAGAACACTCTCCAAGATGTCAGATATTGGTTTGGCAAGACGTAATTTTATGATTGAGACAATTTATTTATTCTTAAGTATTATGGGAAAAATAAACTTTTTACAGTTGTCTCGTTATGGATCTAAAAATGAAAAAACTTATAGGAATCAATTTGAAAAACGTTTTGACTTTCTGAATTTTAACTATTATCTACTTGAAGAAAATAAGTGTTCTGAATATGTTATAGCTTTTGATCCTTCATACATCAATAAGTCTGGCAAACGTACTGCAGGAATGGATGTGTTCTGGTCAGGGTGTGCAGGAAAGGCCAAACGAGGATTAGAGATTGGAGGTATTGCAGCAGTAGATGTTGTTAAAAACACAGCCTTTCATCTTGAAGCTGTTCAAACAATACCCAAGCCAAAGCAGAATCTAAATGACTGGTATATTAGTGTGATGACTGAAAGGATATCATCGCTTAAAAAGATATCTAAATATCTTGTTGTAGATGCGTGGTTTTCAAATAGAAAGTTCATAACTAACATGATAGAACATGAAGTAAATGTTGTGTCTCGTCTTCGTTGTAATGCTCATCTTAAATATTATTATACGGGATCAAAGACTGGTAAAAGAGGGAGACCTAGAGTGTATGGTGATAAAGTAAACTGTAAAGAGATTGATGAAAAATACTTTGATTTGGTAGAGGAAACAGAAACTTATACCTTATATTCAGCTGTTGTATATTCGATTTCATTGAAGAGAAAAATACGTCTTGCTTATTATCAATCTTTAAATGGTAAAGGGAAAACGGATTACAAAATGTATTTCTCTACAGACATTAATTTAGAGCCAACAAAGATATATGATTATTACAAGAAGCGTTTCCAAATAGAATTTATATACAGAGATGCAAAGCAATACACCGGATTGAATGATTGTCAGGCTCAAAGTGAAAACAAACTCCACTTTCACTTTAATATGTCTATGACATCAGTGAATATAGCTAAGATAGCTGATTGGCTAGATCAAGAGAGTATACAGCAATCCCCTTTTTCATTGAACAACATCAAGAAGCTGAATTTTAATGAGTTAATGCTAAATGTGTTTTTATCTAAAATTGGGGTAAATACTAACTTGCAGAAAATACAGAAAGTGATAAAAAAGATCCGATTATATGGGACAAATGCCGCCTAAAAACTCCCGAAGTATTGTTAACTATAACACACGAAATAATACCAACTCTATGTATTATCAATTTCGCCGTGTATATTATTGACGAAAATATTGGGAAAGATACTTGGCTGTAAATGAGTTTTCACACGTAACAATACTCTTTGGTGTTCCTTCTACAACGACTTCGCCACCAGCAACACCACCTTCGGGACCAATATCTATGATCCAATCTGCATTGCAAATCACATCCAAATTATGCTCAATTACCACAACCGTGTTACCATTATCAACCAATCGATCCAATATCTGATTGACCTTTTTAATATCTGACATATGAAGACCAGTAGTAGGTTCATCTAAGACGTAGATATTACTATTTTTATGTAACTCTCTAGATAATTTAATCCTTTGACATTCTCCTCCAGAAAGAGTTGATAAAGGTTGTCCTAATTTTAGATAACCTAAACCAACATCAACCATCAATTGTAATCGTTTTTTAATCTCTAGATCTGTAAAAAAGACTCTTGCTTGATTAATAGTCATATCTAAAACATCAACAATAGTTTTATTCTGATAACGATACTTTAGTACTTCATCTTTATATCTTATTCCTTTACAGGTCTCACATGTTGATTTTACTGAATCGAGAAAAGCCATTTCAATGGTTATATAGCCTAACCCATTACAACTTGGGCAAGCACCGGTAGAATTAAAACTAAAAATAGGCGCCGTACCATTGGTATGTTTAGCAAATAACTTCCTGATTAAATCAAAAACACCTGTATAAGTAGCAGGAATAGATCTTTCGGATTGCCCTACAGGAGCTTGGTCAATTACTATTGCTCCCTTGTGTTGTTTTAAAAACTCCTTATGGATCAAACTGCTTTTACCTGAACCTGCGACACCAGTAATACAAGTTAAAACACCTTTGGGGATTTCTACAGAAATATTCTTAAGGTTATTTGTATTGGCATCATTAACGGCATAATACCCCTTATGACCACGGACATTTTCCTTTAATACTATATCTAAATTTAAGTACTGAGCGGTAATTGTATCAGCATCTTTCAGTTTCTCATAAGTCCCCTCAAAAACAATTTCACCACCTTTTGATCCTGCCATTGGGCCAACATCAACCACATGATCAGCAATCTTAATTACATCAGGGTCATGTTCGACAACGAGCACTGTGTTTCCATTGTCTCTTAACTTCTGTAATAACTCATTTACAAGATGTACATCACGAGGATGAAGCCCTACACTAGGCTCATCTAAGATGTATAACATTTCAGTCAAACTACAACCTAACTGTTTTGCTAGTTTCACCCTTTGTGCTTCTCCTCCTGATAATGTACCTGTTTCTCTTGATAAGTTTAAATAACCAACGCCTATGTGAATAAGATGAGACAAACGATCGATAATTTGATTCGTTACCGTAAAAACAGTCTCATCCTTAACCGTTTGCATAAACTCATAGAGTTCGGTTAATTGCATTTGAGACAATTCATGTATATTAGCTCTATTAACTTTCACAGTCAATGCACCTTGGTTAATTCTAGCACCACCGCAAACATTACAAGGAGAACCATTGATATATCGCGTAATAATATCCTGCTTCTTTTTCGAAAGCGATGCAATATCTTTATTTAAATACAACCGGCAAATCTTACGATATATCCCTTCGTAATTACCATTCATGAAACCAGCCTCATCCCCCATTTTATATCTTATCGATTTTGCATAAAGAAAATCATGAATCTCTTGATCACTAAATTCCTTTAATGGCTTATCAAAATCGAATAAATTAGAGAGTAAAACCTGTTTCCAATAGATTGTTCCGACACGAAATTCTTCAAATACTATCGCTCCCTCATTAATGCTTTTATTCCAATCAACGATCGAGTTTACATCAAGACGAGTAACTTTTCCTGTTCCACTACATTCATTACACATCCCCTCTGGTGTATTAAAAGAAAAAAGATTAGATGCTCCAATAGATGGGACTCCAATTCTTGAATATAGTAGTCGCAAATATGTATAGATCTCCGTAGTAGTCCCAACTGTCGATCGTGCATTTCCTGCAAAACGTTTTTGATCCATTAAGATCGTTGGGGATAGGTTTTCTATCACATCATATGCAGGCTGTTCATATTTAGGTAGACGACTTCGAGCAAAACTACTAAATGTATCATACAGTTGTCTTTGTGCCTCTGCATTAATTGTTTGAAAAACTAATGATGATTTCCCAGACCCTGAAACACCAGTAAATACTACAATCTTATTGCGAGGAATCTCAATATCAAACCCCTTAAGGTTATTTTGTTCTGCTCCTTTTATTATAATATTACTCATTGTTTCACATAATGAAGCTGTACCACACCAGAGTCAAAAGATTTGCAAGGAAGAGCCTTAAGATCAATTGGATTAACTCCTCCTACAAACAGACGTTTTCCATCTCCAAGAATAGTAGGAATAACAGTTATGACATACTCGTCTATTAGATTCTTTTCCATAAGAAGCTTGACGATTTGTCCTCCACCATCACAAACAATATTCTTTCCCTCTTTTGATCTTAAGTCTACAATTAAAGACTCAATATCTTGGTTATAAAAGGTAATATTCTTTTGTTTTTCAATATTTTGTCGTGTAATCACATAACAGTCTAAATTCCTAGCTTGAGGTAACGTTCCCCCTGTTAGCGTCAAAATAACATCATATGTATTTTTCCCTACGATATAGGTATCGATATCTTTATAGAAGTCATTGTAACCATAATCCTCCCCTTCTACCATAACCTGGTCTAGCCATGAAATATCATCGTTCTTTGTCGCAATATATCCATCAAGACTCATACTAATATACAGAATTACTTTTCTCATTGTGATTTGTTTTTTTATTTAGAACGGCAAAGATCTAGAATATGTTTATTCTATCATTGTACAAAATTTACCTGATTATACTTTCTCAACAAATAGTTACTATATTCACTTATAATTCTATCGCGAATCTATCAATTACAGCTATGTAATAAACTTATGGATAACATTTGCAGAATATCTACCAATTACAAGATACAAAATGAGAAACTATAGTTTAATCCGGATGTGTGCCATTGTTCGTTATCTAGAGAACAAACTTGACAGAAATGGCGAACCTAGAGAATTTATCTCCAAAAAAGAACTAGAAACATATCTAAAACAAACACCTGAAGGACAAGATGGGCTTCTTTCCATATCAGGCAGATCGATAGATAGAAGTATTGAAGAACTACGTTCCATGAATGTTAACATTAAATACTCACACAGTTATAAGGGCTATGCCATAGAACACCTTCCTGAAGATGAAGCAATATGTCAGGAACAACAGCAGAGAATTGTAGAGATGTTTAATATGATTGATGTGATGAGAACGGATCATGGATTTAGTAAGTTTCTTCACTTCGAAAAACGTGACCGTTTAGGCACACAATTTCTCATGACTCTTTTGAAATCATGTCAAAAGAAGTCTATTACACAGATAACCTATCATTCATTCTATAAAGAAGAAGAGAATAAGCTTGTAGAACCCTACTTTGTCAAGGAGTGGGAAGGGCGATGGTATCTTATCGCCATGGACAAAAGCAAACGAGCATTAAGGACCTATGCTTTTGATCGTTTAAAAGAGGTCAAAGTATACAATAATCAAACATTTAATGACCAATTTAGAGAGGAGGCAGTTCACTATTTTGATCACTGTATCGGCATATTTGGAAGCAATAATAAAAAACCAGAAGAGGTGATAATAAGATGTTCTAAAAGACAAGCTAAATTCGTTGAAACAAAACCTCTTCATCAGACTCAGACAATGTGCGAAGATGAAGATGGGTGGACGACTTTTAAATACAAAATATGTGTAACCTATGATCTATTAAAAGAATTACTTAGTTATGGACCAGAGGTAGTAGTAATAAAGCCCGATCGTTTAAGGGAAGAAATGATAGATAATCTTGAAAGATCGTTATGCCTATACGAATGATCTAAATAATATCACAATATTATCCATCTTCAATCTACATTTGATCAGCTCAAGTGAGAACACAGATTCATCAAATACAAAAAGCCATCTCGAAGAGATAGCTTTTTGTAATATGTGATAACGTATTATTGATTATTGTTCAGGAACAAATTCAATATGAATACGTTTTGCTTTCTTGAAGAATTTACGTGCAAATTTCTCTACATCTTTCTTAGATGTATTTGCTAAAACAACTTCAGGATCACTCTTTTTACTTGTTTTATCAATACCTTTCACAGCATAAGCTGAAATGACATTTGCATAATACGAGTTGTGATTCTTACCCTGTTCTAGATTTTTCTGAATATTCTTCACAGTCTTATTATAGTCTTCCTCTGAGATACCCTCTTTCAACATTTGAGTGATTTGCGCTTTAACGACCTCCATCAACTCTTTTGAACGATCGGGCTTACAATCAAACCTGATCAATAGAGAAGCTTGAGACTTAGGATATTGACTAAAAGAAGCCCTTACAACAACACCATAAGTTCCTCCTGCTTCTTCTCTCACCTTTTCAGTAAAACGAAGGTCCAATACAGCCTGTACGATATCCATACAAAGATCATTATGTGCAGAGTAAGGCATATATTGATTAAACTCCATATATTCTGTTGTTTTAGGAGTTTCAAGTTTAATTGGAATAACAGTCTCAACATTTTCTTTAGGGAAAGTCACTCTGCGATCCACAAATTTCTCTTTACGATTTGTTGAAGTCAAAGAAGCAATATACTTACATACCATCTTTTTTGCTTCGTCCTCTTTTACATTACCTACAAGTACAAAAGTAAAATCACTTGCATCCTGCATACGATCAAGATAAGTCTTCTTCATCATATCGAAGTCTAGACTTTCAATAAAAGCTGGGCTTAAATTCATCACACGTGGATTATGATCATTGGTAATCAATGAAATTGAATCTCTTTTAATCACATCTGGATTATTTGATAACGATGCAACAAATGCAGCATATCTAGATTTCAACGCATCAAAAGCATCTTTGTCAAAACGAGGAGATTCGAACTTCAAATAAAGCAACTGCATCATTGTTTCAAAATCAGCAGGAACACTACTCGCTTGGATTTTTTCCTGTAGATCATTAATATTCATTGATACACCAACACGTTTACCTGTCAACATTTTCTTTAGTGCTATCGCATCGAAATTCCCTGCACCATAGTTTTCTGCAAAACTACTTGCATAAGAAGCTGATGGTAACTCTTTTATATCGCTAACAATTGATGTTCCACCCCAGCTATAACCAACTAATGACACTTTATCTTTATCAATATCAGCAAATCGATAATACACTTTTGAACCATTTGATAAGGTCCACTCTTTTGCATCAAATTGAGGAAGAACTTTTTCTGAAACAATTGTTCCTGCTTTCACCTTTGTTTCATCAACTAAAGGTTCGTTACTTACCGCATCTTTATAAGGCTCAAGATTCGCTGCTTTTACAGCTGTAATCATTGACAAAGCTTCTTCTTTTGTCAGATGTTTCTCTCCCTCAGTAGGTCCAGAAACAACTACAGTTCTATTTCCTTCTTCACTACATTTTTCAATCAATGCATTGACATCTTTTACCGTAATTGATGGTAGCAATGCTTGTGCTAGTTGATACTCTCCTTCAATACCAATAACAGCTGCTCCAGTGAGGAAATTCTGTTGCATCTCACGACAATAAGAGTCATTTGATATTTTAGCTCTGTCTTTATAACGAGACTCTAATGCACTTAAAATATTCAATTTTGCTCTCTCTAACTCTGAATTTAAGAAACCAAATCTTTCTGCACGTTCCCATTCATTAAGAATTGCTTGAAAACCTTTTTTCTCTTCTCCTGGCTTTATACCACATGAAACAGAGAAAGCATCATAACCTCTTACGAAACCACTCAAAGATACATCTCCATAGATGAAAGGTGGATTCCCTTTTTGAATCAATTCAGAAATACGAGCACCTAACATCTGATTCATCAAGCTAGTTACCATATCATTACGATAATCGATTACCGTTTCTGGATTCTTTGCAGTGTTTTTTTGCACTTTATACATCGTAACTGATGTACGAGACATCTCCTTGTCCAAAGCTTGAACAAAATAAGTTTCGTTGTGATCAGGTACCTCAAAGAATGGGCGAGGCTTTGCATCTTTAACAGCAGGCACTTCTGTAAACATTTTCTTTATTTTACCTTCAACTTCCTCTACATCAATATCACCAACAACAATGATACATTGCAGATCTGTACGATACCAATCATGATAGAAATTTCTAAGTGTATTATACTCAAAATTATTTATTAGATCATAGTCTCCAATTATATCACGTACCGCATATTTAGAATCTTTAAACAACACAGGAAAAAACTGCTGACGAACTCTAAAACCTGCATTACGACGTGTTCTCCACTCTTCTGAAATCACACCACGCTCTGAATCAATCTCTTCTTCAGTCAAAAGAAGATAATTAGTCCAATCATGTAGAACTAAAAGACAAGTATCAACTAAACCTTTCGGACCTGTAGGTACTTCACTTAAATTATAAGCCGTTTCATTAAACGCAGTGTATGCATTGATATTGCGACCAAACTCTACACCATGTTTTTGTAAGGTATTTAAAACCCCTTTACCTTTGAAATTCTCAGTACCATTAAAAGCCATATGCTCTAAAAAGTGAGCTAAACCATTTTGATCATCATTCTCCAAAAGCGCACCAACATTCTGAACAATATAAAAACTTGCTCTCTCTTTTGGCTCTTCGTTATGACGAATATAATACGTTAATCCGTTAGGAAGTACTCCCTTTCGAATAGTCTGTTCTAATGGTAGTGGCGAATCCATCGACACTTGTGCCTGTACGGTTGTAATAGAACATAAGGATAATACAACGACACATAAACTTAATAATTTTCTCATACAATTTTTGTTTAGTCAAATATCCACACAAATGGATACGTCATTTAAACCAAGGTTTAAATTAACATTTTTTAATTAAAATCAAATATAATATGATTTTAATTTAAAAGGTATGTAACTTATATTATTATCCTTTTAAATTTATATCATTTAACCTAATGATTAAAACATATAAAAAATGACTCCTTGTGATAAAAGCAATAACCAGAAAGGTTGATTCAATACTCCACCACTCATCTAAATTAGTATATCCCTAAACGGTATAATTACAAAATATATAAATTATTTTTATTTATGATATAAATAAAAGCCTACACATTATTATTATCAGTAACTTAAGCACCAGAATAATTTGAGTTAGATACAATAACTAATTGAGTTTACCTTTCAATAAAGACTAGAAAAACACACAAGCTTATGAAACAATCAATTTTACTTCTAATGTTCTTATGGACTAGTGCAATTTATGCACAGTCCTTAAAAATTCCTCAGATAATTGGTTCCAACATGGTCCTGCAAAGAAACGATACCGTGAAGATATGGGGATGGTCTACTCCAGAAAAGAAGATTCGTATTAAAACTTCTTGGAATAAAAAAAGCTATACAACATATGCTAACGGTAAAGGAAAGTGGACTGTAAGTGTCGTTACTACTCAAGCAGGAGGACCTTATCAATTAGAAGTTAAATCGGCGAATGAAAAACAACTATTCAAGAATATTTTATTAGGTGAGGTTTGGTTATTTTCAGGACAATCGAACATGAACTTCAATCTAAAAGGAAGTTATGGAAGCTATCCACTAGAGAGAGACCAGATTTTATTGGCTTCAAACCAATCCAAAATTAGAATATTTGATGTTGATCGTAAAGTCAGTCTAGTCCCATCTGACACTCTACTATCAAAAGAAAAATGGGAAATTTCCACTCCTCAAAATGCAGCCAATACAAGTGCTATCGCATATATGTTTGCACTACAACTTCATCAAACACTTAATGTTCCTATTGGTATTATTCACACCTCCTATGGGGGAAGCTACATCTCAGCGTGGTTAAGTAAAGAGACGTTGAAAAAATACAATCAATACGATCTAAAGAATCTAAAGTACACTAAGTGGAACAATGATATTCCATCAGCAATATATAATGCAATGTTAAAACCATTAGCTCCATATGGGATTAAAGGTGCACTTTGGTATCAAGGGGAATCTGACAGAAAAACACCACAATTATATATTCAACAGTATCAAGACTTAGCAAATGATTGGCGTTCTATATTTCAACAAGATTTCCCAATATATATGGCACAAATTGCACCTTTTGGATATAAACCGCCATCACAATCTCAGTATATCAGGGAAGCGCAAATCAAAGCAGCAAATATGATCTCCCAAGGAGGCATTGTGATTACAAGTGATGTAGGAGAAAAAGGGAATATACACCCACATAAGAAAAAACCTATTGCTGATCGTTTCTTGAGACTAGCTTTAAACCAAGCATATGGTATGACAGCCATAGATGCATCTAGCCCAAGATATGAAACCCATAAGATTGATGAAAATAAAATTGTTCTACAATTTAAGGATGCAAATGAAGGTTTACATTGTAATGATAAAGATCTAAAATATTTTGAAATAGCAGGCATAAATAAGAAATTCTACCCTGCCAAAGCAAAGATCGTTGGTCGAAATAAAATTGAAGTATCTTCAAAAAATGTTACACAACCTATTGCTGTAAGATATGGATGGAGAAATTTCTTTATTGGTAATATCTATGATTCGCACGATCTTCCTCTATCTTCTTTTCGTACAGATAAGTGGTAGTCCATCAAAAAAAAATTACTCACTAAAAACTCAAGATTCTTTAGAGAGTAAATTATCTAACAACTTTTCATTTAAACAAGATGAATTTTAAACACACAACGAAAGTCCTTACCCTAGCTCTTCTTGCCTCCTCGCAATTAGTCCAAGCTAAGAAAACATCAAAAAAATTGCAACCCAATATTGTCGTATTCATGGTGGATGACATGGGGTGGCAAGATACATCTCTACCATTTTGGAATAAAGAAACATATCTCAACAAACAGTTTCACACTCCCAACATGGAGAAATTAGCATCAGAGGGGATGATGTTTACACAAGCTTATGCATGTGCCATATGCTCTCCCACTAGAGTGAGTCTTATGACTGGAATGAATGCGGCAAGACATAGAGTGACCAATTGGACACTATACAAAGATAAGATGAACCAGGGGTCACCTAAAGGACTAAAAATACCTGAATGGAATTATAATGGTGTCGGGGTGGATCAAGCTGTATCTCACACAGCATACACTCCTCAACCTCTTCCAAAAGTCCTTCAGGACAATGGTTATTACACAATTCATTGCGGAAAAGCGCATTTCGGTGCCATTGGAACTCCTACCGAAGATCCTCGATCACTTGGGTTTGATGTGAATATTGCAGGACATGCTGCAGGAGGGCCTGCTTCATATTTAGGGAGCGATAATTTTGCTAAACCCCAAAAGAAAAATTCTATTTGGAACATACCTGGTTTAGAAGAATTTCATGGGAAAGATATCTTTCTAACAGAAGCATTAACACAAAAAGCTCTTCAAGTAGTTACAGACTCTGTTCCTTCTCAGAAACCATTCTTTCTTTACATGGCACATTATGCAGTTCATTCACCTATTATGGGAGACGATCGTTTCGTTCAGAAATACATTGATCAAGGATTAAGCCCAATAGAAGCAAAATATGCATCCATGGTTGAAGGAATGGACAAAAGTTTAGGAGATATAATGTACTATCTCAAAAAGAATAATTTAGAGAAAAACACAGTTATTCTTTTCATGTCTGACAATGGTGGCCTAAGTGCATTAGCCCGTGGAGGATTAGCTCATACCCACAACTATCCTCTATCTAGTGGTAAAGGTTCAATTAGAGAAGGGGGAATTAGAGAACCAATGATTGTAAAATGGCCACAAGTAGTAAAACCTAATACTAAATGTGATGACTATGTCATTATTGAAGATTTCTTTCCAACCATACTTGAAATAGCTCAGGTCAAAGAGCTCCCAAATAAGCACCAGCCGATTGATGGAAAATCTTTCACACCACTCTTAGAAGGACAAAAAAACATCAATAACAAACGACCTATATTTTGGCACTCACCTAATTTCTGGGGGCCATCTGGACCGGGTATATCTTTCTATAGTGCCATAAGAGAAGGGGATTGGAAATTAATATACTACCATACCAATCAAAAATTTGAATTATTCAATATCAAAGAAGATATTGGCGAACACTACAACCTAGCATGCCAACAAAAAGACAGAACAAAACAATTGGCAAAAAAGCTTTCTGATTATCTACGAGAGGTAAAAGCCCAACTGCCTATCATTGCAAAAACAGGAGAAAAAGTCCCATTGCCAGATGAAATAGAAATCATAGAAGAGCCCTAATAGATAGATAGGATTTAGATTGATATCATGCAAGGAACATTCTTATGTAAGAATGCTCCTTGCATATTTTGAAACTCCAATTATTTTAAATTAGGATTTATATTAACCTCATTAGATGGTATTGGCCAATATTCATATGAAGAATTGTAATTTAATCCTGCATCTACAAGATCATTTAACTCCCCCCATCTTTTCAAATCTCCCCAACGATGTCCTTCAAAAAGAAGCTCGACTCTACGATCTTTCTTAATCTGAACTAATAATGCATCTGCATCACTATCTGAGATACCGTCCATTGTTAAGCCAGCTCTATCTCTAATTTTCTTCAACTCTGTCCAAGCCTCTGCAGTCTTTCCAGGAATCATTGCTAAAGCTTCCGCTCGATTAAGAATTACTTCAGCATATCTTATTACAGGAACATTGATAGCTGATCCCACCGAAAAATACTTTCCTCCTGCTCTCCAATACGCTGGATCATGATAAAGAAACTTACGCATTTGCAATGCCCCTTTTTCTTTTAAATCAGCTCTAAAATCTTTGTACAAATCAAAATCAGGAAAAACACTTGTCTTATTGAATTCAGGATAATTGATCTTGTCTACCCCTGCAATAAGAATTGAGCCCTGCCTACGAATATCATCTTTTTCAAATATATCTAAAATATCATATACCTTATTTCCATTTTCATCATTTACTTTTCTAGGGCGTAGATATTGCCCCCAAGAGATACGTGGCCATATATGTTGTAGAATAGTTGTCTCAGCAGATTCTGCACTCCAATATTTACCTTTACCACCGACAAACTGTACTTCAAAAATAGACTCATTACTATTCTGTTTCATTCCATCAAACATATGTACAAAATCGTTAGAATCAACCAAGCTGTAACCAAGTTTCTCTACTTCTGTTGCTGCTTCTGCTGCACCTTTATAATCTTTAGTCCATAAACGAATACGACTTAATAATCCATATGCTGCACCTTTAGTTACCCTTCCTACTTCAGATTTACCATAACTAACAGGTAATTTTAGTGCTGCATTTAAAAGATCTTTATCTAACTGACTCCAAATCTCATTAGAAGCTGTTTTCTTGATTGTGTTTGCCTTCTCAGGGGCTAACACAGTTGTTGGAAAAGGGACATCTCCAAAGCCACTAACAAGGTTAAAATAGAATAACGATCTTAAAAACAACACCTCTCCGATATATCGATCTTTCATATCTGGAGACAGATCACCTGCATTATCAATATTATCTAAAACATAATTTGCTCTTACAATTCCTTTATAACAAGCATTCCATCTGCTACCAAAATATTGGTTGGTATTCTTCCATCGGAAATAATGAATTGAGACTAAATCTGGACCAAAACCACCATCACCCCATGGATTATAAATATTATCAGTAGGAGCTTCTCCAAGCACAATGAATGACCAACTATAAAGTCCTCCATAGCTTAAAGGATCATAAACAGCTGTTACAGCATCACCGACCTGACTAGCATACTTCATGAATGTACCTGAATTTTGTCCATTCATATCAGTCTTATTTAAGACATCATCACACCCATATAATGTAATGAGTGCTACTATATATAAAATTATATTTTTCTTCATCTTTTTTTACTTTTAGAAGCTAATATTTACACCCATAATAAAAGTCCTTGATGGAGGATATAAGAAATGATCTACACCTGATTGTAGGTTACTTCCTCCATTAGCACCCACTTCAGGGTCAACTCCTGAATAATTCGTGAATGTAAAAGGATTCTTCACACTACCATAAATCCTGAATTTAGAGAAATGCATGGCCTTTTTTACTCCTTTTGGCAATTCATACCCCAACTGAATTAGTGAACATCTCAGATATGCCCCACTTTCCACATAATAACTTGAGAATCTAATATTTTGATTCGGATCATTTGGGTGAGCTCTAAAGTAAGGTGTATTTGGCATCTCAGGCGTCCAAGGTTGGTGTACCATTTTATTCTCTCCACGTGTTGGATCCAACATTGATCGTTTTGTTAAATTCATCACATCATTACCATAGACACCATTAAATGCAACGCTTAAAGAAACATTAGCATAACTTACTTCTGCATTTAGTGCATAGGTAAAATCTGGAACAGGGCTACCGATGAATGTACGATCATCCTCAGTGATTTCTCCATCACCATTCAAATCTTTAAACCGAATATCACCATCTGCTGCATTAGGTTGGATTTTTTGCTTTGTTCCATCTTCTAATGTTGTTGTATAACTGTCTGCTTCTCCTTTTTGAAATAGTCCGTCTGCAACATAACCATAGAACTCACCAAGCTCACGGCCTTCTTGAGTTCGAGTCAATCGTGACCCTTGGAAAGAGAAACTTTCGTAGTATCCTTTTCTTCCAACATTCCACACTTTGTTATTAAATGTGGTAATATTACCACCAACAGTATAAGTCAATCGATCAATATTATTAGTATAGTTCAAAGACAATTCCACACCAGAATTAGTCAATTCAGCAATATTTTGTACCATAGAACCAGGATTGGATCCAGAAGAAATCCCCGTAACTGCTGATTGCTGTACACTAATCAACATATCACTATGATGTTTTGTGAAATATTCAGCTGTAACACTTAGTTTATTATCAAACAAATATGCATCCACACCATAACTCGTTTGCGTCACTGTTTCCCACATTACATCCGGGTTCGCTAAGCTCCTTGAGGCTACACCATTCGTAACTTTACCATAATTATCACCAAAAGGATAAGAGAAACCAGACACCATCGAAGCGGAATAGGCATAGTTACCAATACCGTTATTACCGACTTGCCCCCATCCACCTCTTATTTTCATCGAAGATATAATGCCTTCTTTAGGGAAAAATGCCTCTTCAGAAATACGCCATCCTGCAGAGATTGATGGGAATACCCCCCACTTATTATTTGATCCAAAACGAGAAGATCCGTCACGTCTAATATTGGCTGTAATTAAGAATCGCTCATCTAAGTTTAAAAATACCCTTCCGAAGAAAGATAACATTCCATGCTCTTGAATGCCATTAGATATCGTGGATGGATCAACACCATTAGCACTAACCACATAATATCCATTATCCTGATATTTAGTACCGACATTTAGATTCTCAGAGACACTTTCCTGATAACTCTGGCCTAAAGTAGACTGTAAGCTACTACTCCCAAATTTCAATTTATAATTTAAAGTATTTTCATGAAGAAGATTTGTTGATCGTCCAAAACCTCTTCCTACACTTTGACGATCTTGGATTGCTGTCCCTAAATCATAAGTATCTGAAATTCCTTTTTTATAACTCCCAGTATATGTATAGGAAACAGCAGTTTTAAAACTTAAATCTTTGGTAAGATTTAAATTGGCAAACACATTCGCCATGAACTTATTTGTTTCTGCTGGATAACGTTCTCTTTCAGCAAAAAATAACGGATTTCCTATGGGTTTATATAACGAATTCTTTTCTGTGGGAGAATAATTTCCATTCTCATCATACACAGGAATCGTTGGGTAGAAAGTATAGGCAGAGGTAATCAAACTATTAAAATTATTTCTACCACCACTCAGATTGTTCTGTTTTGAGTTAGAAAAGCTTATGTTTGCTCCCACCTTAAACCACTCTTTAATTTGTCTATCTACATTTGTTCTCAACGTAAAACGCTCGAATGAAGTACCTTTAGTAGTTCCTTCTTGTGACAAGTATCCTGCAGAAATGAAGAAATGACCTTTATCACTAGCTCCAGAGAATGAGATCTGATGATCTTGAATTGGCGCAATTTGAGTAATCGCATCCACCCAATCTGTGCCTTCTCCATAACTTTCTGGATCATTTAATGGATAGTCCTTTCCAAGAATAGTACTCGCATTTTTCATATATTGAGCATAATCAGCTCCTGTCATTGTCTCTACAGCATTATATATTTTTTGTACACCATAGTAACCATTATAAGATACAACACCTTCTCCCTTCTTTCCTTTCTTCGTAGTAATAATAATTACCCCATTGGCTGCTCTTGCTCCATAAATTGCTGCCGAAGCCGCATCTTTAAGAATATCTAACGAGGCGATATCATTCGGATTAATAGATGATAGCGGATTGCTATTCTCAGATCCTGAAGCTGCAATAGGTACACCATCAACGACATACAATGGCTCACTATTATTAAAACCTCCAACACCTCGTATCCTTACTGAAACACCACCACCTGGAGTAGCACTGTTTTGCATAACATGGACTCCAGCAACTTTACCTTGAAGACCTTGGTCAAGTGTTGCTCCTGCACTTTTGGTAATATCCTCTGATTTAACAGAGGCAACAGAGCCTGTTAGATCTTTTTTCTTCATTGAACCATAACCGATAGCAACAACTTCATCAAGAGAAGTTATGTTCTCTTTCATTGTAACATCAATTTGAGTCCTACCTTTTATTAATACTTCCTGGTTTTGGAAACCTAAATACGAATAAATCAACGTTGAATTGCCTATTGCATCAATTGCATATTTCCCATCAAAATCTGATGCCGTTCCTTTAGTCGTTCCTTTAATCATTACAGCCACGCCAGGCAAAGGTTGCCCCTTCTCGTCAAAGATGGCTCCTGTAATTTTGCTTGTTTGCGCATTTACTGATATACTCATACATATAAGTATCAGTAAGCAGATGTACCTATTCATACAGTTCAATTTATATTAGTTTTCAACGTTAGTCAGCAATAGGTGGCAAGTAGAAAGTACATATAAACTAATTTGACATCTATACCCATGTCAAAAATGATGTCCCATCTTTACAAAACAGCTCCTATTGCATTGTTTGATCGACCAAAATTGTTCATTATTAAATTGTCATTGTAACTGAAATCAACCATTTAAGTAACATCAAAGTAACCTTATTTACATCTATGTAACATTTATACATTAAAATACCAATCCCTCATTTTCATAATAAAAACATCACTAACAAATAAATATCATCACTAAAACAAACAACCTAAACTTATCCCAAAATCAACTCTTTATTGACATAAAAACCGATGGAGAATAAACATAACACAAAGTGATAATTTTGTTAATTTATATTTTAAAATCCGACATTAAGAGTAAAAAAACAATATGTTATATAATATATTTGATAAAATAGACCTTACATCAAGTCTTTTATTGCCTACCTGCTAGATGTTTAGCCATTTCCACGACTAAAGATGAATTCAATGAATTGTAACCAGTCTAATGACACCCCCCATCTCTTTTTCTGCATTAGATCTAAATAATAACATCTTTTTAGATTAAAACGAATAGATGGTCACCTAATCTTCTAATACGAACGCTTTGCTAAATTCCTACAACATTAGTTGAGATCCATTCGATTAGATCCTTTTATGTTATACATTAGAGATCGATAGTAAAAAACAAAAAGATATTAATCTAAATATTCTATAAGGTAATTATCTTCAGATAGAAGAAGCGACTTAACCCTATTCAGTGGAAGTTATACAATCCCTGGATCGATTTTTAAATATTACGATACAAAGACCTGTCATATAAGCGACAGGCAACTATTGATTTAATTTTCATATCCAATCCTAGCCCTAAATAGAGGGAATCAAATACAAACGAACAAACTGCAAGCCGCACACACACAACAACTCAAGTATTCTGATTTACTCCTATAGTAATATAGAAAGAGATATTGATGATCCCATCATCATATCTTACAACTTCTATATCACACAGGCTATACAAACAAGCTACTATCCTCAGTCTTTCTACTGAGATTGCTCGAAATTCATTCAAAGTTCATTCGAAGATCATTCATCGATTTTTCATTTTGGGTGAGGGATCTTCGCATGAACTTTAAATGATACCCCAAAGAAGGCAGAGGATAGTAGCATGTTATTCAGGGAAAGGTTACTTTAAAGGGCTCAACTCTTTGATATATTGCTATTTTAAATTCAAACTCGTTATAGACAAAATAAAAATCCCCAATAATATTATGTGAATATTATTGGGGAATGAATAACACCTATACTGAAAACTATCTCATATAGAGAAATGAGTATTACCTCATATTTGGTTTGATATATGCTATTATCTTATAATCACCTGCTTCATTTCATTGTTTGCATTATAACCGGGAAAATAGATCATCTCAATCTTTGCGGGATTCATCGTAAAGGTACCAGCATAGCGTGGTAATAGTTCTATTTCAAACTCATACGTTCCAGCTTTCAACTGAGAACAGAATATGGTCACTTCATTCTTATGGAATTCGCGATGGGTTTCCCCTTTATAGAATGGCTTTTTACTCACATAGCTACATCCCGCAGGTATTGGAACATGGATGGCTACATAGTCGGCATTTTTAGGGGCTTCCACCTGTGCTATTAATTTCACCGCCTCTCCTACTTTCAATGCATTCCCTACCTTATCTTTGAAATAAGTCTTTATAGCACAATCACTATTCTTTAACGTAGTATTTTCTATCCAATGCTTTTGTGAAGCCATAATATTTACTACGCCTCCAACGTTTTGAACGGTCATCTCTTTTGTAGGATCTAATTCCAACTCTACAGGAAATGCAGTAATGGTTTTATTTAATCCTCCTGAAAGGATCAATTTCGGCACCTTGGTATTTGTTTTACTTTGAATTAAGTCTGGCAAGATAGTTTGTATTACCAATGAAGACAAATAGGTATTACACCACAGATCACTGTTACATAAAAAGAATCGTTGCAATGATCCCACCTCTTCCGAAGGGCTTTGAGGATCGTTCTTCAGGATTCGATAAGCGATTAATGTATTTACAACTCGTCCTCGATTCACAGTATATTCTTTACTATCGCTTGAGAACGATAGCAGTCCAAATGAATCGACTTCCTTATATGTGTCAATCTCTTTTATATCATAATCTAAACCACACAGTTGCTTTAGCTCTATCAAGGATAATTTAGTGTGTATAGAACTATTTTTGCGGTCATCGAACTTTTTAATGTACTGTTCGTAGTCAACAGGTGCATTTATTCGTTTTAAAATCTTCAAAGCGTTTATTTGCTTATCCACATACACAAAATCAAACAGATATTCTTGTAAACGAGTTGTCAACATTTTTTTTGACACATGAATAGTATACCCCATCTGTTCTGCTTGAAATAGAGCATCAACCGCATGTAAAGAGATCCACAATCTAGGTTGGTCACCAATCCACCAACCCCATAAGTTTTCACATCTTTGTCGCTCCTCAATAAGGCGAATTAAACGTTTAACTTTTGCATTGTTAAGAAATCTATCTCCTTTAGATTCGACAATTTGCTTTTTGGCCAATAAGGCAATCAATTTAGATGAAAGTTGTTCGGTACAGTCATATTTGTAAACTCTAACATCTTTTATTTTCTCCTCCCATAGATCATACGAACTCGATTGAACCGTAAACTTCACGGGCCCTTTGCTGGCATCAAAAGATAGCGAAATAGTCGTATCTCGATCGAAATAATAGTTTCGATAACGATAGGTTTCCATTCCTTTGGCAAAAACTGGGATATCTCGTTTTTCGCCATCCACATATCCATTCTTTTCTTGAAGAAGATAAGTCATAGATAAAGTATCGGCATCAGCACAGATGGTTATTGTATCTACCATTTTAGAGACACCATCATGATAGCGCGAGTATATCTTTTTCCCATTTACTTCAAGATGAGTTTCTACAGACACATCATCCTCACTGTAGTTAAGCGTCTTTCCAATAGCCTTTACCGTATCCCCTAGGATCAGATAACGTGGTGTAGCAAGTTGTGCTGTCAATGGTTTATAGGATTTTATCTCACTACTAATAAAACCTGATTGACGATGACCATTCATCGCAATGAAGTTAGTCTTCCAATTGGTTACATCATCAGGAAATGTTACGTCAAAAGTAGCTCGCCCCTCTTTATCAGTTCTCAACCTAGGCTGCCAAAAAGCATAATCAGAGAAATTTGTTCGGATCGATTGTTCTGGGATTGATTCCCCCACCGCTTCATCGTATGCCACAGAAACAAGCTTTTGATAAATTGAATGATCTATTTGCAACTCAATGACACCATTTTTTGCACTTCTACCATACAACAGGAATGCATCATCACCATTGACGACCTTAACACTTTGAGCTTCGATATTATTTAAAGAGATCGGATCTCCCATAAATACATTACCATTTAGTAAAACCAATGGCTTATGGACAAAAGAATAAGATTCTTCGCCTTTATAAAAGATCAAAGCATTATCCTTTTGTGTAACCTTCACTGCAATATGCTCACGTTGACCTTTTAATGTATTCAGTTGGTCGGCAAACATTGCTTCATCCGCCACAAAAGACTTCATTGGATCATCAGACTGGGCTTTGCTACTATAACCCGTAAGCACTCCTTTTATTTCAAAATCTCCTTCTTTTAAGGTAAATACCTCTTCGGTTTTCTCAGGGTATGGTGACTTAACAGCTATTTTCACACGCTCAAATCCAGGATATGAGTAAGTCAAATTACCATAAGAAAGTGGTAATCTATAAAATCCATTATCATCGGATTTTGTAGTAATAGCTTTATCCTCCGACATAATCGTGACACCAGAAAGAGGCTCTTTTGACTTCTTATCATAAACGTATCCTGAAATACAATAATAAGAGTTCGGAACATGCGACTTGGTATGATATTTTTGTATAGGAAGATACAAACTCGCTGTATTATTTGGCAGAATTCGTTCTATCACTTTACTATTTTCAACACCAAGATCTACCAAGCTTTGTATATAAGAGCTATAAGCATCTTCTTTATAAAGTATTGGGAGGTCATATTTCCTGTAACTCAAGCCAAGCGAAGTTACTTTTATTGGTGTAACGATATGATACTTCTGATCTTTATAAAAAAGAACGACACGATAATTCCCTTCCTTAAGACGATCTATGGTTAAATGATCATGATACTCAAACACACGATGATACGTGCTATCCTCCTCATTAAGTAGTACTAATTTGTCAGGCCTTTCGGGATTAAATTTTTCATTCCTTGACGCGATTAACACTAGACGAGCTGCTCCATTTCTTTTTATCAGTGATAGGAATTCAACAGGTGAATTTCGAACAGATATTTGGTGTGATTTGTATAACAAATCTATTTTACGTTGTGTTAGAACTTCATCAAAGAGATCATTAGCCTGATAAGAGTCTAACTTATCATAGCATACGTTACTATAAAGTTCATACTTTAACATTCTGTTTTTAAGAAAACCATACCGAATATGTGGATCAAAAGTAAAGGATTGTGGCTTATTTCCTTCAATATATAATTGAAGGTCTACATTATGGATTGGGCCAACATATTTTGGCCAAGCACCCTTTTTTATCTTGTTGTCTAACATTAAGATATCACTTCCACTTTGAATATAAGACAGACGATCCGCTACAACATGATGATAACTCTGAATATACTTTGAGAACAATGTGATCTCTTCTGGTGTAAAATATTTTTTTGTTTTGGTTCTAGTTACATTTTTAGCACTCCCCATCATGTCCATGGAAAATATCAATTTTTTACCTTGATTAAAAAGAACACTATCCACTTCGATTTCATAGCGGTCCAGTCTCATCTTTATTTGATGATACCCTGGGTCAATTCTAAAAGAATATGGATTACTCCCTGACATCCAATTAAAATATACAGGTACCCCATCGACATACACAACCCTAACATCCTGTCTTTTACCATTATGCATCACATAGGGTGCAAACTGCGTTATAGTGTCTAATGGGGTATATTCATAACTAAAGACATCATTCCCAGGATAATAAACTTGATAATACAATAACGTATCTAGTCCCGCTTTCTTTTGCCAAAAAGGATAGTCTAAATATGATGTATGGGATTCATATTTTTTATGCATCTCATGACTCTTACTTTTTAGCTTCGTTTTTTTAGATTTACCTAGAAGTGGGACTTGAGGAGCTGGAGCATTGAATTTTTTAGTCACTCCATATGCCGTCAGATCCACATTCTCTACAGGCAAGCCTTTTGGGTCTTTTACCACCACTTCTATTTTTGACTTTTGACCAGGGTATACCAAACGAGGTTGTTTGACCAAAAGATTCAATTGGTCTGCATTGTATCGAATATCTAGATTCTTTTTCAATACTTTTCCCGCCCATAAGTATTGTAACGAAACACTATAATTTTCTTTACGTGGATTAAGTTCCTTAAAATGTAGCGTTTTACCATACCCTTCTTGCACTATTTTATCTTTGGCTAAGATCGTGTACCTGAAAGGGATCTTATAAGGATTATAGACTTTCACCATCAGCGAATCCATATCTCTATAGGTAAAACAATCTACTCTAGAAGATAACCTACTCATATTTATCCTCTTAGATATAGAATCCGAAGAAATCTTATACGATCTATGAATTGTTTGAAGAGGAAAACAGAAAGGTGTGTTGTTGGATGCGATCTGTTGGTCGTTATTAAACTGATCAAGTACTGTCACTGTGACATTTTTCTCCACCGGTTTCCCATTAACTAAATATTCTACCAAGATAGAATCATTCTTAAAACGATAAGATAACTCCGACATCTCGTGGTAATAATCAAAACGGGCAAGCTTTACCATTGTTTCGCCATCAGAGGTTACCATTTTCACCGTCACATCACATGAAATATTCGCTTTTGGTAACGCCGTATAAGGAATCGAAATTCTTGTTTTTCCTCGGGTCATCAGCTCTGTCGTAGTGGTAAACAAAGTATCACCTATTACTCCCTGCTTATCGAATAGTCGAGAAACACGCTTTGGAGTTACTACAATCTCCACAGTGGCATCCATGAGATTTAAATTATTCTCATCTTGTGCTAATAGATCTAACAGTACATCTTCGCAATAGTACTTAGTTCTAGGTAAAGAGACTTCAAAATGAGACTTATTCAACTGATAGTCTTCATATTTAAATGTGTTGCGAATATAGGATTGATCCTTATCTCTTAATTCTAAAGAATAGTCTGCGTCTAGCTTAAGTTTTAACGAATCATTCAATACAAACTCACCTTCATAAGCGCCATCTTCATAGGGAGACAATGTCGATATCATCTTACGATCAGGATAGTTTCGAAGCAGGACATTCAAATCTTTTTTTACTGGAATCCCCTTTTTATCTACAATAAAAGCTTTGTATTTTACCGTATCCTTAGGTCGGTAAATAGGTTTATTGAACACCAAATATCCGTTATAAGAGATATATTTCTTACGAAACAAGTTCGTCATGCAATAATAATTTCGTCTTAAGTTGAAGGGCCTGTAGTAGCTTGAATATCTTAATTGTCCATACGATAAGCTATAGAAAGAAGTAAACCCATCATATTCGATCGAAACAAGTCCTTTCTTGGTTGATTTATAATCGACAAAAGACTTGGTGTCTTGGTTATAATTTATTTTCCTATTACCGACCTTTACCAAGGCATTATCAATGAGTTTACCATCCAACGAATATATTTGTAATATTAGATCTCGATCATTATCCAGTACCTTCGCGAATATATTTGACTGAGAAAATACTGATGTTTCCAAACCATTAAGATTAGGGCAAGACATAATATAATGACCTTCTGGTAAACAGTTTAGGTAGCCCCCATCCGTTAGGAATGAATCGACCAAAGTGTGATACATCTCATTTTTAGGAGGATGAGACCTGAGATAAAGCGCTTTGGCTTCCTTTTCATTTATCTTAAACAGATAAGTATATACACTTTGGTTTGGCACTTCTTTTGGTTGCTGGGCAAATACAATAGCATTTGACAGAAAACTTATTAGAAACAATGTATACTTTAATACACTCCTAATTAAGGCTTTGAAGTCTCTCATCCACAATTTGTTTTAATGTTCAATATAGAATAACCATAAAATTAACCATTTTAACATTACGAAACAATATTACACAAAAGACAAAAGAGGCAATAGCCCCTTCTGCTTGTTATATTATGCTTATATTTTGAAGTAATCACTTCAGATAATTGTACACTTTTAGATTTCTCACACTTCCGTTGAAACCCATTTGCCTATCAGATCCTAGCATATGGATCGGACAAACCGTTTGGATTGGATAGCTCCCTATCTCTTTCCCATTTACAAACAATGTGGTCTTATTCTTCTCACCTATGAGCTTAATCGTTTGCCACTCTTCAGGCTTTAATTGATAGTCATAGACAAGTATATCAGGGCGATGGGAATCTAACGGATGATGAAAATAGTTTTGGTTTGCACGAACCAATGTCACTCCTTCTTTCATTTCACTCGTCTTTTTCTTTTTATAAAGATGTTTTACACTTGAATATAAAGCAGCATTACGAGAAGAGATAATTGCCACTTCATCCTTTATGGTATCTTTTGGGAAAATTTCCAACTCTAGTGTCCATGGATAAGTTATCTCCTTTTTTTCTTTACTAAGAATTAAGGCCTTGGATGGATCCAAATTGGCATGGTTACGCTTTATAATTGTTCTGTCTTTCTCTTTTTCACGATCTAACAGATGACTTAAGGGAACATCCATTACAGAAGATCTTTGGGTTTGGAAATCTTCATATGAACCACTTACAGGGCTACCCCAAAGCTTTTGTGAGAATATGGCCAAAGAGGGTAACGATAATCGAGCAATTTCACTTGTTGTATAACCCGTGGGACCGAAATCATTCCACACATGTAATGCACCACCTAAAAGCTGTTCACTATTTTGTTTAAGGTTACTTTCCTTTTTAGGACCAAACATAAGAGGAGTCCACTTTTCGAATACGAATTTATCATCCACACCATAATAAGGTGCACCTGGAACAATATATGTGTAATAGTGAGATGAATTAATAAATCGATACCCTTGATCTAATTTATTTTGTGCATCACTAGTTTCCCACATATCAATAATGGTATTCTTATTGACAAGGGTCCTGCCTGGCATGTGTTCGTATCCTGACCAAATACGACAGGACTTCCCTTTTGTCTCAACATATCTCGACATCTGATTTATATAGTCACGAAATGCCTCGCCAATCTTAAGTTTCATTTCAGGATCTTTGATGCGATGAATTCTATACTCATCTGTTCCTATATGAAAATCAGGAGCATCAAAATGTGGAATGACCTCTTCCAATATAGACTGAACAAAAGGAATCGTCTTCGAATTTAAAATATCTAAATAATTCTCACTGATCAATTTACTTTTTAAATCTGGACGTACACGAGTAAATGCCAAAGAGTGTCCTGGTGAATCTATTTCAGGAGTTATTACCACCCCGTATATTTTAGCAAAATCTTGCAATCTTCGTATCTCATCCCACGAATAGTGTCCATCTTTCGAAGTTAATTCAGGATATTTCGTACTAGGAAGTCTATACGCAGGATAACCACCCCAAGAGTTATCACTTAAATGAAGATGAAGTTCATTCATCTTAAACCATGCCATCGATCGGATATAATCTTTTAGCTCTTCATAAGGGATAAACTTTCTAGCCACATCTAGCATCAATATTCGATGTTGATAGCTAGGATAATCATTAATCGTTCTAAAAGACAATCTCCCGTCAAATGAAGTAGACCGGATAAGTTGAAACAAGGACCTTGTTCCATATAAGAACCCTCGATAATCATTCGCTTCAATAGTTATATTTTGAGAAATAGTTAATCGATAAGAACCAGAAGTTGATTGAACATGCTCATTTCTCTTAAATATTATCGGCACTCCATTTGATCTATATTTTATCTTTCTCTCCGACTTCATCTCTTTTAGAAAGATATTCAATAAAGGATTAATCATCTCTCCAACGTCATTTACTATATAGTAATGTTTCAAGTCAAGAACTTTGGTCCCACCATCCCATATAGTGACTTGTGGCTTAGGGATAATCGTCTCTTTACTGGCAATCATTTCAACAGATAGCATCATATATAATGCTAGAAGTAGATACTTTTTCATATTCTTAGTTTTATCTTCAGTTATTTCCGTTTAATTTCGGTATTTCAAACGAATAAACAAACATTATGATCCAAAAATAGATACAGGGGATCGTCCAATAATTTAAGTTTCTGATTCAAAAACACAGTTCTCACTATAACAACATATTTTATGGACAATAACCTTAATGAAACATTCCAAATCGAGATACGTCAAATCCATCATACCGACTATCCTCAACTTATCAAAATCTATCGTAGAGCAGAAAACATGAAATATATTCCTGAAACACTACATAGTAAAAGTGATAAAGTGTTAATCGAAAGATGGAAGAAATACCAAGAACACTACGATGATGGATTTGGAATATTCGCCATCGTTCTAAAGGACACACAAGAGGTAATAGGTGAAATTGGTCTATTTATGACACAGACAGAGAAGCATTGTGCCGAATTAGGAATCATTATAGACTATAGCTATTGGAAAAAAGGAGTGGGAAAACATGCATGTGACAAAATTTTCCATAAAGCGTACCTAGAATACGGTATACAAGTGATCATCGCACAGATGTTTGAACAAAATAGAGGTAGTATTGCATTAGTAGAGAAATTAGGATTTAAAAAAGAGTCATTTCAAAACCATACAGACGGCACAACATCATTTTGCTACAAGCGTAAACTATCATTATATGGAATCACAAAATAGACTATCATTAAGTAGATCTCATTGCGTATTTTTATCACATAAAGCATGAGAAACATCATAATATCATTTTCTGCATCCAAAACCCGTCTTTGTCATTCTAAAAGTCGAACAGAATAACATTTTTTGAAAGATCGAACATTCGTTCTAAATATTTGAATCGTAGGACTACAGGGAGGTATCAGTGTTACTCTTTCGTTAATTCAGAGAAAAAAATCCTTATTTAGAAGAAATTATTTATTCAAATTAAGTATAAATAAATAGATTTGCAATCGATTTTAAAAACTACATATATTTCAACTATATACTACTTAATATGTCTAATAGAGGATTTAAAAATGGAAATTGGAATGAGTCCATTGATGTTAGAAACTTTGTCGTTCAAAACATCACCCCATATGAAGGGGATGACTCTTTTCTACTAGGACCTACTGACCGTACAGAACGTTTATGGGATGTATGTCGTGTTGCGCTAAAAGAAGAGCGTCAAAACAATGGTGTTAGAGCTATTGACACTCAGATCGTTTCAACGATTAACTCTTTTGAAGCCGGTTATATCCAAAAAGAGGATGAGGTAATCGTAGGGCTTCAAACAGATATGCTTCTGAAAAGAGCCATGAAACCATACGGTGGTTACAATGTTGTAGAAAAGGCCGTTACGGAACATGGTCTGACTGTAGATCCTAAAGTTACAGAAACATTTACTAAGTATGCTAAAACACACAATGATGGTGTTTTTGATGTATATACAAAAGAGATTCGCAAATTTAGATCATTAGGATTCCTTACTGGTCTTCCTGACAATTACGCACGTGGTCGTGTTATTGGAGACTACAGACGTTTGGCTCTTTATGGTATTGATACATTGATCCAAGCGAAACAACAAGATATGGATGGCTTGGTTGGACCAATGGACGATGCTCGTATTCGTGTTCGTGAAGAGGTGGCTGAGCAGATCAAAGCACTTCGCGAGATGATTGAGATGGGTAACCGTTACGGTCTAGAACTTAACAGACCTGCGAATAATGCAAAAGAAGCTGTTCAATGGACATACATGGCATATCTTGCAGCAGTAAAAGAGCAAGATGGAGCAGCGATGTCTCTTGGAAATGTATCCTCTTTCCTTGATATCTTTATTCAAAAAGATCTTGTAGCTGGAACCATTACAGAAGCAGATGCACAGGAGTACATTGACCAATTTGTAATGAAGCTTCGTATGGTTCGCCATCTAAGAATGGATGCTTATGAACAAATCTTTGCAGGCGACCCAACTTGGGTAACAGAGTCTATTGGAGGTATGCTTGCTGACGGAAGAACAAAAGTAACAAAAACGTCTTTCCGCTTCCTTCAAACACTATATAACCTAGGGCCATCACCGGAACCAAATATTACAATTCTTTGGTCACAAAGCCTTCCTGAAGGATTCAAAAGATTCTGTTCTAAAGTATCAATCGACACTTCATCTATTCAATATGAAAATGATGATCTAATGCGTGAGAATCGTTGTTCTGATGATTATGGTATCGCATGTTGTGTCTCTTTCCAAGAGATTGGAAAACAGATTCAATTCTTTGGAGCACGTACCAACCTAGCTAAGACATTACTTCTTGCTATTAATGGTGGTCGTTGTGAGAATACAAACACAATGATGGTACCAGGAATCAAAGAACTCGACGGAGAATATCTTGATTACGACCAAGTAGTAGAAAACTTTAAGATTGCCATGCACTCAGTTGCTCGTGTATATAATGAGTCGATGAACATCATCCACTACATGCACGATAAATACTACTATGAAAAAGGACAAATGTCACTAGTGGACACCAATCCTAAGATCAATATCGCTTATGGTATTGCTGGATTATCTATTGTTGCCGATTCTCTTTCTGCAATTAAGCATACAAAAGTTAAACCTATCCGTAACGATGATGGTCTTACTGTAGATTTCTCGATCGAAGGTGAGTTCCCTAAATACGGTAACGATGATGATCGTGTTGACGATATCGCAAGAAAAGTGGTTAATCACTTCAACAACGAATTGAAAGCACTTAAAGTATATAAAGATGCAGACCCTACATTATCCGTATTAACTATCACATCAAACGTAGTTTACGGTAAAAAAACAGGAGCAACTCCTGATGGACGTGGTGCTGGTGTACCTTTTGCTCCAGGAGCAAATCCAATGCACGGTAGAGATACACACGGTGCAATTGCATCTCTTAACTCTGTAGCAAAAATTGACTATAAAGATTCTCAAGATGGTATCTCAAATACATTTAGTATTGTTCCTAAATCTCTTGGAGCAGAAAGAGAAGATCGTGTTATCAATCTTGTAGCAACTCTTGACGGTTACTTTGGTCGTAAGGCACACCACCTTAATGTCAATGTTCTTAATAGAGAAACACTTCTTGATGCGATGGAGAATCCAGAAGAGTATCCACAACTTACTATCCGAGTTTCTGGTTATGCAGTTAACTTTACACGCTTATCAAGAGAGCAGCAACAAGAGGTTATCTCTCGTTCGTTCCACGATAAAATGTAAAATACTATAAGATATTCTTAAGTAGACAAATATCATGAAGAGAGCCAACCTTAAATAGCTTTAAGGATATGGCTCTCTTTACTAATTTTGGACCTATCTTTGTAAAAAATACAATTAAATATATGGAGTCTTTATCGGTACATTCAATAGAAAGTTTCGGAACACATGATGGACCAGGTGTACGCATGATTATTTTCACCCAGGGGTGTAAGTTTAAATGTCTATACTGCCATAATCCAGACACCATACCCATGGATAAAGGGACTAAATATGATCTAGAAGATTTAGTTCGTCGTGCTGTAAATATGAAAGGTTATTTTGGCAAACTCGGAGGAGTCACGATTTCTGGAGGAGAGCCTCTTATCCACAGCAAAGATCTTATCCCTCTATTTAAAAGATTTAAAGAGGAAGGGATAAACACCAATATTGATACAAACGGAAGAGTACTCAATGCTCACACCAAAGAACTTATTGACAAATATGCAGATCTTGTAATGCTTGATATTAAACATATCAATAACGAATGGCATAAAAAGATTACAGGAGGCCATGAAGTAACATATCCACTTAGATTTGCAGCACATCGAGAGTCCTCTGGAAAGCCGATGTGGATTCGTTATGTTTTAGTTCCAGGTTGGACCGATCAACCGGAATACTTGCACCAATTAGGAGAGCATTTCAAAGACTATAAAACTATTGAGAAAATCGAGATTCAACCCTATCATCAACTAGGAGTTCATAAATGGGAATCCTTAGGATGGGAATATGAATTGAAGGATGTCCAAGAAAATAGTGATGAACAACTGCAAAAAGCAAAAGAAATATTATCTCAATATTTTAAAGAAGTAAAAGTCAATTGATTTTCACTAGATGTTTGATAGAAAATAAACAAAATTGCTTGAAGCACTGTTAATCTATCAAACATCTATATATAATGAAAAAGCTTTCTACCCTTTTATCGATCTTCCTAATTTGTACTTCCACATACTCTGTTGTGGCTAGTGATACTGTTCTTGATCAGGAAGTTGTTGTTTCTTCGAAACAAATGAAGATCTATGGATCATTAATGACACCCAAAGAACAAACGAAGATTGCGGCTTTGATCATTGCTGGATCTGGACCAACAGACCGAAATGGCAACTCTAAATTCACACAAACCAATTGTCTACTCCAGCTTGCACAATCTCTAGCAGATCATAATATTGCATCACTTCGTTATGACAAAAGAGGAATTGGGAGAAGTACTTTTAACCTAGTTGATGAGAACCTTTTAAGATTCGACCAATTTGTTGATGACGCCGTAGCTTGCATACAATATCTAAAGAAAAAGAAATTCACACACATTATTGTCATTGGTCATAGCCAAGGAGCTCTGATAGGAACGCTTGCAATTCAAAAAGAAGAAGCCTCATCATTAATCTCATTATGTGGTCCAGGCAAACCCGGGGATAAAATTATTGAAGAACAGCTTCGATCAATGCCACAACAAGATCTAACCAATCAAGCAATTCCAATTCTTAACCTATTACAATCAGGTCAAAAAGCTTCAAATATCCCAATACCACTAAGAGCTATCTTTAGACCCTCAGTACAACCATTCTTAATATCATGGTTTCAATATGACCCTTGTGAAGAGATCAAAAAAGTTTCCATCCCTATTCTGATTATTGCAGGAAAACAAGACCTGCAAATTCCATTATATGATGCAAAGTTACTTCATAAAGCAAATAAAACATCAAAACTTGTGATTATCAACAAGATGAACCATGTATTAAAAGAGGTAGGAAATGATATTAAAGAAAATAGAGCATCGTATAGTGACCCACTACTTCCTATTTCAAAAGAGTTAATCGAAAAGATAGATCAATTTGTTAATCACAATCCATAATCGTTCATTGATACTCACACAATAAATTAATGGATAATTTTCTCCATGAAGTACTTGGTGACAAATATGGACCCATATATTTTAACTTAAGAAAGATGCACTTTTTTGAGTTAAATATCTATTGAATTAAGTAATACAGAGATGACACTCACCCAATAATCTAGGAGAATAGATTTATGAATGGATATTCATACATAAGTTGACAGTAGAATAAAAATTAGTCTTAAGATATTATCAACATAGAATATTCATCTATTTAACATTTTTGATGAATCAAGTATCAACGAAGTATCCTTGAAGTATCAACAAACTACGGAGGAATCCTATGGTAAACCACTGGCTTTTGTACATTTTGCCCTCAAGAACCATTATATAAAAGGAGGGAGTGTAAATTAAACTCTGTCTGAGTTATTTTTCATACTGTTTTTAAATCCCAGTAATTGCATATTTGAAACTTTCATTCAATTAAACAGGGACAATGAGTTTAAAAGCTATTTTAACATCTTCTTTTGAACATGTACTATACGAATTAGCTCCTACTACTGTTTACAATGATGTGTACAGCAATAGGAGCTTAACTTTAAGTCATAAAATGTCTTTATGAACTATATTCCTCGATGAAAGCATCAATTTTTTTGTGATAGGACTCTCTCACCTTTTCTGTTATAAATGATGCATCAAAACTATTTCTCGCAAGCTGTATGATTTGCTCTTTAGTGAGATTTAAAGCATTACTAAGCTGCATGTAGTTTTCAGAAAGGTAACCACCAAAATAGGCAGGATCATCAGAATTGATAGTTACACGTATTCCTCGTTCCATAAGCTCTAGCAAAGGATGCTCTGAAAGATCAGAGACGACCTTTAAACTTAAATTAGATAAAGGACACATTGTAAGGGCTAAGTCAGAACGATGGATCTCAGCCATCAATTCAACATCTTCTACACATCTATTCCCATGGTCAATACGATCGACTTTCAACAACTCAATTGCTTCCCAAACATAAGCAGAAGGGCCTTCCTCTCCTGCATGTGCTACAACTTTAAGGCCTGATTCTCTAACCTTAGAAAAGACATGATCAAATTTTGTCGGAGGATTTCCTTTTTCTGAACTATCTAAACCTATTGCTCCAAATAATGGGATAAACTCTTGAAGCTGTTCCCAAGTAACTAAAGCTTCCGCTTCACTTAGATGTCGTAAAAAACTCGGAATTAGAACATAGCTAATATCTAACCACTTCTGACCATCTTCTAACGCGTGATGTATTCCTTTTACGACAGCCTCCATCTTAACTCCTCTTTCCGTATGGGTTTGCGGATCAAAGAATAGTTCTACATGTACGACCCCATCTTGATGTACTCTTTTAAGATAGGCCATCGTTAAATCATAAAAATCTCTCTCATGCAATAGTACAGCAGCACCGGCATAATACAAATCTAAAAAGTCTTGAAGGTTGTTAAAATTATATGCAGATCGCAATGCTTCAACATTATCATACTTTAGATTGACCCCATTCCTTTGGGCTAGAGCAAACATAAGCTCTGGTTCAAGGGTCCCTTCGATATGCAGATGTAATTCCGCTTTGGGTAATTTTTGAATAAAGTAATTCATCTGTCGTTTTTAGATTAAAAAAAATATTGGATAGGACAGCAAAAATGCACTTTTATCTCATTATAACCATAAAAACTATATATGAAAAATGTCATCTTACAATTTGTTTACATAGGAAGCTAATGTTGGGTAGAGATATACAAATCCAGTGTTCTCCCACTTGGACACATCCATATATGCTAGATCTGTTATAATAGAGACACCTTCCCCCATAGCCAAAGTCAATGGAAGTTTTGGAGCAGTAATTCTCAATCGCTGACCATATCTCTCTTTTAATTGATCTAACACATCCTCTTGTGAAATATATTCAGGCAAAGCTATATTATAAACACCTCTTATTGTTTCATGACTCAAAGCCCATTGATAGGAACGAATCAAATCTTCTAACGGAATCATTGGGTATGGTAACGATGGGTCAATCGAAGCCATAAGAATTCCGCGTTGACCTAACCTAGCCATCATTGAAAAAGCACCATAACTCGGATCAGCAACCATAGATAATCGGAATATAACGGTTCGTATAGATGGATCAGCAGGATACATCGCTTCGTGCTCCCAAGCCCTTCCTAATTTCTGAAGAAACCGATCCCCTTCAATTCCTTCATCCTCTTTAAATGGACCTCCAGGTGAATAAATTCCAACTGCAGACGTAGATATAAATACTCTATTTTTTTCATCTTGCAAAGCAATTCTATTTAAAGAAGCTCTTATATTCCGTGTTGTTTCAATACGGCTACTCCATAACGTTTGTTTATACTGACTACTCCATCTTTTTGCGACAGAGGCTCCGCTGAGATGAATCACAGCATCACACTCACGGAGTGTTTGATCTAAGTTTTTGGGATTATACAATATATCTTCTCTTTTTAATCGAATAATTTGATAATCTGACTTCAGCTCTTTACATAAATGTTTTCCCACAAATCCAGATGCACCCGAAATTCCAATAGTTTTTTGTTTCATCATCCTATTTTTTCTTTATTTTATTAGATTAAAACAATCGATGGGTTTATTATGTTCGACATTTATACCTTTTCCACTTTACATATCTACACTTTTTTTTAACTTCGTATTGGTCAATTATTGTCCTCAAATAAGAATCGTATTCAATTCTCAAATCCTATGTTGCAAATTTCAGATATAAAGCAGAAGTTTAAAGCTATCACATTCAAACAATGGCTAAAAATTTTACTTACATTGGTCATTATTGGAGTCACATTTATAATACTGTTTATTTTCAGTATATATATGGGGATATTTGGACCTGTTCCTTCATATGATGATCTAAAAGAGATAAATAACCCTGTTGCTTCTGAAATATACAGCTCTGACAATCAACTTATTGGACGAATATACCTTCAGAACAGAAGTAATGTATCCTATGATGAGATATCTATTCACGCGATTCAAGCATTAGTTGCCACCGAAGATTCTCGTTTCTATGAGCATGAAGGTATTGATGAGATGGCTCTTCTTCGAGTATTCTTTAAGTCCATTATCTTGCAACAACACAATTCAGGAGGAGGAAGTACACTAAGCCAACAAATTGCTAAAAACATATACGGTAGAGAAAACCATTGGGTTCTCTCCATGCCTGTAAATAAAATTAAAGAGGCTATAACAGCTTACCGTTTAGAACAACTATTTAATAAGGAAGAAATTCTTACTCTCTATTTGAATACCGTTCCATTTGGTGACAATACTTATGGTATTGAGACTGCATCCCAACACTTTTTCAGTAAAAAAGCAAAAAAACTCAGTCTAAATGAAGCTTCTGTGATCGTAGGTATGCTGAAAGCAAATACATATTATAATCCCAGATTACATCCCGACCATGCTTTTAAGCGAAAGAAGGTCGTATTACATCAAATGGTTAAGAACAACTATCTATCACAAAAAAGATATGAAAGCCTCTCTAAAGAGAAGGTCATATTAAGATTAGATGACGGGCCTATAATTACAGAACTATCGGGATATTATAAGCACGAGATCCGAACTCAAACGATTAAATATCTCGCATCTGAAATAAAAGCCAATGGTAAGCCATTTAATATCTACACTGACGGTCTAAAAATATATACGACTATTGACAATCGTATGCAACAGATGGCAGAAGAGGCTGTGCTTTATCATATGATGAATGTCCAAAAGAACTTTGAAAGACATTGGAAAGGTCGAAATCCTTGGGGCAAGGATACTTCAATTATCGGTAGAGCTCTTCGTAGTTCTCGAAGATATAAAGGATTAAAAAAGAAGAACACAACACCTAAAGATATCCAAAAGATTTTCAGCACGCCTATCCCAATGCAAAAGTTCACTTATGATGGGATAAAAGAAGTTAAGATATCTCCGATGGATTCTATTAAATATTCGATCCAACTTCTTCATCCAAGTTTTATCGCAATTGACCCTCAAACTTATCAGATTAAAGCATGGGTTGGTGGACCAAACTATAAATACTATCCATATGATCATGTGAAGTCGAAAAGACAAGTTGGCTCAACATTTAAACCCTTTGTTTATGCTGCAGCAATTGAAAGTGGTGTGGATCCAGGAAAGTATATAAGCAATGCTCAAGAGACATACGAAGATTATAGTGGATGGACACCCAAAAATGCTGAAAATCATTATGACGGCTACTACTCTATGGAAGGAGCTTTAGCACATTCAGTAAACACTGTAGCTGTTAAGGTAATGATGGAAACAGGTGTGGATAATGTAGTCAATTTAGCTCATAATATGGGAATCAATCAGAAGCTACCACATGTTCCTTCTTTAGCTCTAGGTGCTGCAGATTGCTCACTACTTGAATTGACATCAGCCTACACATCCTTTGCCAATGGAGGGATGCATGCCAAGCCGATTATCATTAAAAAAATAGATGACTCCGATGGTAATACAATAAGGACTATTGATACAGAGGTCCCACGCAGAGTGCTTAAACAAGAGACAGCTGCTATTATGAACCGCTATTTAAAAGCAGTAGTGGATAGTGGAACAGGACGATCCCTTCACAGCAGATACGGTCTTCGAATCGATATTGCTGGAAAAACAGGAACCACACAAAATGGTGCCGATGGATGGTTTATGGGCTACTGTCCCAATTTAGTAACAGGAGCCTGGGTAGGTGCGAACAACCCAAAGATTCATTTCCGAACATTACGATATGGACAAGGAGCATATCTAGCACTCCCTATTGTAGGAGGTTTTTTCAAAAGATTAACGACAACAAAAGCAACAAGAAGACAGTATCAAAGAGAGTTCGTTCCACCATCAAATAAGTTTCTTCGAGAGAATGGACAGATGTCCATGTTTTCAGAAACAGGTAAGAAGAAAAAACCATGGTTAAATATCGATTTAGGTTTTTTAAAGTCAAAGAAAGATACTACAGAACAGCTCGAAGAGATGAAGAAGAAAGCTCCAAAGAAGAAAAAGAAGAAGAAAGGTCTATGGAGAAGCATCAAAGGAGTTTTTGGAAGAAATTAGGCTGTGTTGTGAACTCTATGTTATTCCCAATGGTTTAAAATTATAAACGAATCAGACTTATGGATTTTAGAAGTATTGTTTTCTTGTCAGTAGCTCGTAATTTGAACTTCACAAAAGCTGCAGAAGAGCTCCACATTAGCCAACCTGCTGTAACAAAGCATATAAAACTACTTGAAGAGTCACTCGAAACCACTCTCTTTGAGAGAAAAGGGAATCGTATTGTTTTAACTGATGAAGGCTATTTGGTGCAGAAGCACTACCTTGAGATGCATGAGATTGAAAATACTCTAATCTATGAGTTGCAACAACGCAACAATAAAACAAAAGGAGTTTTACGTATTGGTGGGAGCTCCACTATTGCACAATATGTATTACCTCCTATAATAGCCAAATTTCATCAACGTTTTCCAAATGTACGGATAAGCTTGGTTAGTAGTAACTCTTTTCATGTATTAGAAATGCTACATAACAATCTTATCGATATAGCATTTGTTGAGAATCATTCCACAAGATCCGATTTAAACTACAGGTATTGGATGGATGATGAGCTCGTTATTATTACGGGGATGAAAACAAAAGTTGGGAAAGAGGAACTCACATTGGAAAAGATAAAGAAATATCCACTTATCGTTAGAGAGATTGGCTCTGGAACACTTGAAGTTATAGAACATATATTCAAAGACCACCATCTTAACATGGATGACCTGAATATCAGAATGCACTTGGGAAGTACGGAAGCGATGAAACATTACCTCACCGAATTCGAAGGGATAGGAATTGTTTCAAATCAAGCCATTCAAAATGAATTAAAGTGGAATCACTTGAAGATTCTACCATGTGAAGAGATCAAATTTCATCGAGCCTTTCGGATATCTACTAAAAAAGGAGAGTCTCGAAGACTCATCGATAATTTTATCGAATTTACGCTAAACTATAACTTTTAGTTATAACCTATAATAATATAGTATTTGACTTACATTCATTTCTCGACTACTTTTGCATTAAATAATTAACGCGAATATTAGTAGTTATGAATGTAACCGCATTAAACCCAATAAGGAACTACGACTCTTTAAACAAGAAATTAGTCCTTGGAATTCCATTTCTTTTTCTCATCCCTCATTTCGAAGCAGCATTTGCTCTCATACTAGGGATAGTTGTCGGAAACATTCCTGCATTACGCAAGCATGTTCCTCATACAGTATCTGCATCCAGCCTACTGAAGTACTCCGTAATTTTAATGGGATTTGGAATGCACTTGGCACCTATGATCCAAGTATCAAAGGAGGGGTTTATCTTCACTGCTATCACCATCACCACTGCTCTTGTACTTGGAAAAGTGCTCGGGAAACTTTTTGGCATCGACAAACAACTTGGCTTCCTACTTTCTTGTGGTACAGCCATATGTGGTGGAAGTGCAATTGCAGCTGCAGCGTCAGCAACTAATGCAAAGACACAAAACATCTCGATTGCATTAGGAGTCGTTTTCTTATTAAACTCTATTGCTCTTCTTATATTTCCTTCTATTGGACATTTCTTTGAAATGAGTCAGACCCAATTTGGGTACTTTAGTGCATTGGCTATTCAAGACACAACTTCTGTTGTTGGTGCATGCAGCACTTATGGGGATGAAGCATTACAAATCGGCACAATGCTTAAATGTGCAAGAGCACTTTGGATTATACCTCTGACTATTGGTGTTGTTATGTTACACAAAGGTGATAATACATCGGAAGATGGGACAAAAAAGAAAAGAGCATGGCCAGTATTTATCCTCTTCTTTATCGGAGCAATTCTATTGGTTGAACTTTTCCCACAATGGAATAATACTTTTGACCATTTGTACTGGATAGGAAAGAAGATCATGTTGTACGCAATTTTCCTTACTGGACTAGGAATAAATAGAAGTTTAATCCAACATCAAGGAACCAAGCCATTATGGATCGGGGTCTTATTATGGATTGTTCTCATCGCAGTCTCACTGTACATCACTATTTATCATGTAAGTTAACATTTAAAATAAAGAGCCATGAACCACACAATTATTATCCTATGTTTAGTTATTGCAGGAGCGAGCCTCTTAAAAGGAATGACCAGCTTTGGTTTTTCATTGATGGCATTTCCAATACTACTGAATTTCTACTCTCCAATGGTATTAGTTCCAGCATTAACGCTTTGTAATGTATTAACGAGTGCGCAAATTATTTTCACGACAAAATCAGAAAAGAGCAAACACTCAAACCACTGGTTAATTATTGCAGGTTTTGTAGGAATTATTCCAGGAGTACTGCTACTACAAACACTTGATGTGGCAACATTAAAAGTTATTGTCGGTGTTATATTTGTACTTCTATCGATATTATTCCTTTCTGGCTTTAGGTTTAAAATTAAACATCCCATTAGAGCTCAAATCATCGCTGGAAGTACTGCTGGGTTTCTCGGAGGAGCACTATCTGTTAGTGGTCCACCACTAGTGCTATTTCTAACATCAATGCAATTTAGTAACCAAGAGTTTCGATTGCATTTCGCGCGATTTAGTGTATTAACCTCATCGGTAGCCTTCATCGGCTATTTCTTAAGTGGAATGATTACACCTCAGGTTTGGAAAATATTCTTAATATCGTTTCCCATACTCATACTTGGAACAATATTGGGACAACGCCTGTCGACCAAAGTTTCTATTAAGTTCTTCCAAGTATTGTGTATAACCATATCATTATGTGCAGGAATATGGTCATTAATATCTGGATTAGACATATAAACCACAATTTTTTCTCAACAAAGACTAGTTATTTGATCATTTTAGATCAATAGTACAAATTAGATTTACAACACAAACTTATCAAATGTGGTTCATGCAAAATGAAGGCAGACAGCTCTTTAAGAGGAGCATCTGCCTTTGCATATTTCATTCTGAACCAAACAATTAATGTGCTAACTTTAATCCGATTAAACCGATTACAATTAACATTACAGCAAGTACCCTAGCGATGCTTGAAGCGTCACCAAATAAAACGATTCCAACAATAAATGTTCCCACAGCTCCAATACCAGTCCAAACAGCATAAGCCGTTCCAATAGGTATCACCTTTTGGGCATTAAATAAAAAATACCCACTCAACCCCATGGATGCAACAGCAAACAATATCCATAGATATTTATTATCTGAAGACTGTGAAAGTTTAAGCCCCAAAGGCCATCCTATTTCAAAAACTCCAGCTAAAATTAAATACAACCAACTCATTAAATACCTCTTTTAAATAATACTTCTTACAGGATTATTCATCCATTATCTACTCTCTAAATGATATTGGTCAAAAATATCACTATATATTACTAATTTTACGGTTATTATCTAGGTAAAAACATTTCATTTCCATGCAATATATATATGATGACATTCAAGAATACACCCAAGCATTTGCTTCAAGAACAATGGTAAATAACCATAAATTTTGTCTATGTAGCATTAAGGAATATCCATCCGACAACAAACAGTATTACAAAAGATACAAGGTTCCCCATTACCGTACATTTTTTGAAATTGCAATTATTGAGAACGACAGCATGCAAGTTCAGATAGGCGACACAATCTCTTATTCCTCAAGTAGTGTTATAGAAGTCATTTCGCCATACCAATTGTTTTCCATGAAACCACCAGTAAACTTGGACCTGAAAAACAATAATGCTTCAAGTAGAATATATACAATATTATTTAGTGCCTCGTTTTTAGGCAAACAGATAGAAGACTATGAAATTCAAAACCAATACCCTTACTTCAAACTTCATACCCTACCCCGCTACTCATTGACAAAAGATGAATTACAATCATTCAAATATCTTATTAGATCGATGAAAGAAGAACCTGTAATTGAAACCAAAGAATACAGTAAGCTACTAAAAAGCTATTTGAAACTAATTCTACTCAAGATCTCACTGATTACAAAGAATGGTGATACTAAAGCTATCATAAGTAGGTCTGAACAAATTACATCCCAATTTGAATCACTGCTTTCCAAGCACACATCACCATTTCTATCTATTCCAGAATATGCCTCCTTAATGAATATTAGCCCAGCCTATCTTACAGAGTCTATAAAAAGAGCTACGGGAAAAAGTGCACAAACATTATTAATAGACTACAAACTTCTCTTTGCTAAATCTTTAATTAAACAAGGCAAAACATCCATTACTGAGATCGCGGATAAAATTGGTTTTAGTGACAATTCTAATTTTGTAAAATTTTTCAAAAGGCACACTGGCACAACACCACGTAGATTTAGAGACTTATAGAAGTTACTTTTCATAAAAAACACAGCTAAAAACAACAACTGATTACAACTTCATTCTAGACACAAATATATCATCGTAAAAAACTGAACTACAATACATCAATTTATGTTTTATGTTTTTTTTGAATATTGAATACTACTTTCTATACGATTAGATACATTTTATTCAAAAAAAAGTATCATATTTGCACTCAAACCCGTTCCAGTCTGTTATGGTATGGCTTCAGAAATAACCAATAAAAAACGATATTCGATGACGATCAAAAGAAACATTGTTCTAATCCTAATCTTTTCTTGCTTTCTACAAGTTGTACAAGCGAAGAAGAAGTATCCTTATCAAGATCCATCATTAGATGTAAAAACTAGAGTTGATGACCTCTTAGGAAGGATGACTCTTGATGAAAAAGTAGCACAACTTCACCAAGGAAGTGTCTCCAGTAAATTGGAAGACGAAAAGGTGACTGAACAAGTGATAAAAACAACTTTTGGTGACAAGAGTATCGGAACTCTTGCGAGTCCCTTTATTCACTCAGAGAATATTGCAATTGTATATAATAAAGTTCAAAGATACTTGGTCGAAGACACAAGACTTGGAATCCCTGCACTATTAATTGCAGAGACACTACATGGACACCTTGCTATTGGGGCCACAGTATTTCCTCAGAGTATTGCGGTTGGAGCGACGTGGAATACAGAACTAACACATAAAATGGGTATTGCCATTGCAAAAGAAGCTAGTTCTGTTGGTGTAAAACAAGCACTTGCACCGGTTCTTGACCTTTCTAAAGATCAAAGATATGGTCGAGTAGAGGAGTGTTATGGAGAAGATCCATATTTAGTTTCAAGAATGGGAGTAGCATATATTACAGGAATGCAAGGAAATACACCACAAGCCATTGGCAGTCAAAATGTAATGTGTATGGCAAAACACTTTGCTGCATATTCTGTTCCCAATGGAGGTATAAACCTAGGGCCAGCACTCATTGGAGAACGTGAACTTCGCACATATCACCTTCCTTCATTCGAAGCAGCAGTAAAAGAAGCTAAAGTGGCATCAATTATGCCATCATACAATGAGTTAGATGGAGTTCCTGCCCACTCTAATCCTTTCTTATTACATGACATTCTTCGTAAAGAGTGGGGATTTGATGGATTTGTATTTTCAGATTACGAAGGAATTGACATGCTACACTATTTCCAGAAAGTAGCAAAAGATCGTAAAGATGCAGCACTACAAAGTATTAAAGCAGGGGTCGACCTTGAAGCCCCAAATGACGATTGCTACAGCAACCTGAAAGAACTTATAAAAGAAAACAAAGTAGATATTTCTTTAATAGATCGTTCTGTACGACGTGTTCTTGAGGCAAAGTTTAAAGCAGGATTATTTGAGAATCCTTATGTAGATGCTAAGATGGTAAAGAAGGTGATGAAACAGAAAAAACATGTCGCACTTTCTCAATCAATTGCTGAAGAAGCAGTGGTGCTATTAAAAAATAAAAACAACGTACTTCCTTTAAAATCCAACAACCTAAAAGTTGCTCTTTGTGGCCCAAATGCTGATAAAGTACAGTTTGGAGACTATAGTTACTCAAAAAGGAAAGAGGATGGTGTAACACTTTATGAAGGGCTAACCAATAAGCTAGGCACATCACAGGTTCTTTATACAGAAGGTTGTGATTTAACCAACCAAAACAGAGGTGGTTTTGATCAAGCCATTGCGAATGCTGCAAAGAGTGATGTCGTTGTAGTAGCTGTTGGAGGTACTTCAGCCATACTTTCTGGTATTGGATGGGGTGGTGGAACGTCCGACATCAATACATGTGGAGAAGGTTTTGACCGTGCAACATTAGGATTACCTGGAGTTCAGCTAGACCTAGTGAAAGAACTTAAAAAAGCAGGGAAACCAGTCATTGTTGTTATGATTAATGGTAGAGGGTATTCGATTCCTTGGTTAAAAGAAAATGTGGATGGTATCGTTGAAGCATGGTATCCAGGAGAAAAAGGGGGTGATGCAATTGCAAACATTCTTCTTGGAAAAGTAAATCCTTCTGGAAAACTTCCTGTTACACTTGTACGAACAGCTGGCCATTCACCATCAAATTACAATTATAAGCCTTCAGGACACGGTTACTACCATAAACCAGGAACTCCACAACGTCCAGGACGCGATTATGTATTTTCTTCACCAGCTCCATTATATGCATTTGGATATGGTCTAAGCTATACTCGTTTTGATATCAACAATCTAAAGATCACAAAACAGAAATATAATCAAAATGATACAATCCACTTTTCTGTTTCAGTTAGAAACAAAGGGATAATGGATGGAAAAGAGGTTATTCAGGTCTATGTAAACGATAAGTATAGCAGTGTAACGACTCCTGTTCAGGCATTAAAAGCATTTAAAAAAGTTGCCATCAAAAGAGGGCAATCGAAGACAATAGAATTCTCTATCCCCGTAAGTGAACTTCATTTGATCAATAGAGAGATGAAGAAAGAGGTGGAAGCTGGAGAGTTTGAAATTCAGATTGGCAATAGTTCAGATAATATTCTTGTTCGCAAAAATATTGAAGTACTATAGTTCGATTTCATTATTATTCGTATTTATTCTCAATTGCGCTGGCACTGTTTCTTTAACATGCCAGCGTTTTTTTTGTTCTGTATACCTCCTATCTCTTCTCGAGTACATTTCAAAACACAATCATTTGCAAGCATCGTCCCCACTTCTTTTTTAACAATTGTAAATCAAACATATTTAAGGCTCTATCTGTTGGTTATTCAGTAATGTTTAATTTAACCAAATATCTTTATGGATTCAAAGAAGGTAGGATTAGCTGGTTTGGTCGCCATTGTTTTTACTTCAATGGTGGGTAGTGGAGTATATAATATTCCCCAGAATATGGCTGCTGAGGCTAGTGCTGGTGCATCTCTTATAGCATGGATAATAACAGGAGTCGGAATGTTGTTTTTAGCACTTACATTTAAGCTATTATCAGATAAAAGACCTGATATAACAAGCGGTATTTATGGATATGCAAGAGAAGACCTTGGTGACTATGTTGGATTTAATGCAGCATGGGGTTATTGGGTATCTGGTGCAGTTGGAAATGTTGCTTTTGCAATCTTACTAAATGATGCCCTTGGATTTTTCTACCCTGTTCTTAAAGAGCATGGATGGGAAACGATAGTATTATGCTTAGGTATGATCTGGTTCTTCTCCTTCATTGTGATGTTTGGTGTAGAGTTTGCTACAAAACTAAGCTCCTACTCTACAATCATTATCATGATTGCTCTCTCCGTCATTTTAGGCTGTTTAATATATGCTTTCGATTGGAATACATTTGTCGATTCATTCTTTGGAGAGAAGTATAACCTGCCATCTGTAGGCAAACAAATAAAGAGTACCATGATGGTAACGCTATGGTGTTTTATTGGTATTGAAGGTGCAGTGGTAATTTCAGACAGAGCTCAAAAGAAAAGCGATGTAGGTAGAGCAACAATGATTGGACTTGTTGGAGCGCTATTTATATATAGTGCAATATGCTTACTATCCTTCGGTATTATGACACAACCGGAACTATCAAAAGCAGTAAGTCCATCAGCTGGTTCTGTTTTAAAGGTTGCTGTAGGAAATTGGGGTAATGAATTTGTAAATATTGCCGTTATTTTATCTCTTCTTGTTTCTTGGTTAGCATGGACTGTTTTGGTTGCAGAAGTACCATATGCAGCATCTAAAGATGGGCTATTACCGAAATTTTTTGATAGAGAAAATCGACGTAAAGCACCAGTATCTTCATTAGTTATCACGGCTATTTTAATGACCATTGTTATGGGATTGGTATTTACGGCCTCTGATGTCTATCTCGCAGCAGTAAATATTGCATCTGTAATGATCATTCCTCCATATGTTCTCAGTTCACTTTATTTATGGGATGGAACAGAAAAGCACAAACTAACCTATAAAGATCATAAACGAAGAATTAAGGGGTTAATAATTGGTATTGGAGGAACTTTCTATGGGGTCTGGCTTCTTTACTCAGCAGGTATAAGCTACCTATTAATGTCTGCCATTTTCTATTTTATCGGTATCCCGTTCTACTATAGAGCAAAAAGAGAACACCTGAAGAGTGGTGTCCATATCTTTAATAATAAAGAACGTGTACTTGCCATTTTAATTATCATCGCAACCATTGTTGCTGTAAGTATGATGTTAGACGGAAAATTGACAACCTAAATACCAATCATAATGGAATATAATAAGCTTTTTAAATATTTAGTGATCGACAAGTCGGTCCATTCGAATACTATTACAGGAACGTTAATTCGTAATATTATACAAGAAATTGAGAACAAGGATCATAAAGTAGTTGTCGCGACCAACCAAGAAGAAGCCGAGATTGCGATAGATAATGATCCAGCATTCGGGTGTATTTTACTTGACCTTGATCATGAATCGAAGAACTATCACACCCAGAGTATTATTGATTTTATTCGAAATAAAGGATACGAAGTTCCTATCTTCATCTTATCCGAGAAACAAAAAATCAACGAGATACCTGTCACAATGCTTGAAGAGGTAAGAGGCTTCATTCATCCAGAAGAAGAGACTCCTACATATGTGGCTAAATATGTCAATCGTGCATTTAAGGAATATATCGAATCGTTAAAAACTCCATTCTTTGGAGGAATGATTGATTGGGCAGAAGCAGGTAATGACATGTGGTTATGTCCAGGTCACAACGGTGGAAATTTCTTAAGAAAATCTCCTCAAGGACGTATTCTTCATGATTATCTCGGTGAATCTTTTTGGAGAGCAGACTTCAATTTTGTTCCCGACCTAGGAGATGTATCAAATCACACAGGTGCATTTCTTGAATCGGAGAAAGAAGCATCTAGGATATATGGCTCCGAAAGAACTTATTATGTCCTCAACGGGTCGACAACCTCAGTTAAAATTGTCAATGGAACATTGATGAAAGATGGTGACCTTATATTGTGTGATAGAAACAATCATAAGTCTCATCACCACTCATTTATGCTATACGGAGCAATACCGATATTTATTGAAGATGATAGGAATGACTATGGTATGGTAGGCCCTATGAAACTAGGTGCTTTAGACGAAAAAAGAATACGAGAGCAGATAAAAAACAATCCTCTTGTTAAAGATCCCAATGCATGGAAAAAAGAACGACCATTTAGAGCTGTTATCATTGAAAATAACACCTACGATGGTACAACTTATAACGTCCAAACCATTTTAGATAAAGTAGGACATCTTGCAGATTATATTTTCTTCGATGAGGCATGGGGTGCTTTCATGAAATTTCATCCACTTTTTAAAGGTCGCTATGGAATGAGTTTGGAGCTCAAACCTGAAGATCCAGGATTATATGTTGTTCAATCCACACATAAGCAGCTTAGTGGTATGAGTCAAGCATCCCAAATTATCGTTAAAGATTCGCATATCAAAGATCAACCTAGATGTGTGAACCATTTGCGCATGAATGAAGTATACTTAATGCATATGAGCACATCTCCTTTCTATCCGATGTATGGATCATTGGATGTTGCAGCACAGATGATGAAAGGAAAGTCAGGGTTTATTCTTTGGAATGAAGCATTTAAACAAGGTATTGAGATTCGAAAGAAAATACGCGAATTGCAACATCATTATCAAAAAAACACAGATCCTGCAAAACGCTGGTTCTTTGACCCGTTTGTACCTCACCACCTTACAATTGAATCTGAAGGAATTATCGATATGGCCTGGGAGGAAGTACCAACAGAGGTTCTTCTAGCACACCAAGAGGCTTGGGTGATGAAACCTGGAGATATTTGGCATGGGTACGAGACACTAAAAGGTGATTTTGCAATGATTGACCCTTCTAAATTAATGATCTTAACACCTGGTATCAATGTAAAGGACCACACATATAATGATTTTGGTGTTCCTGCACCTATCTTAGGTAAATATATGCGATCCAGAGGTGTCGTAAACGAGAAGACTGACTTCAATTTGATTCTTTTCTTAGTCACTCCAGGATTAGAGAAAAACAAAGCAGGCACTTTGCTTTCTGAACTTGTTCGCTTTAAAGAACTCTATGATAACAATGCCACAATGGATGAAATGTTCCCTGACCTTACAGCTAGTTATCCAGAATTATATAAAGGAAAACACGTGAAAGAGATAGCTCAGAAGATTCATGGTATATACAAAAGTAATAATGCAAAATTGTTACAAAAAGAGATTTTCTCTGCAGAACATTTCCCAGAGATGGCGATGACACCTCACAAAGCACACGAAGCACTCCTTTCAGGAAATGTGGATTTTGTTCCATTCTCAGAAGCCAAAAATAGAATTGCTGCAACCGTAGCATTAGTCTATCCTCCTGGTATCGGAGTGATCTGGCCAGGTGAAAGATACGATGACAAAGCGCAGCCAATGTTAGACTATTTTGAACTATTTGAAAGAACCAATCCATACTTCCCTGGTTTTGATAACGAAATTCAAGGAGCATATCTACAAAAAGGATCTGACGGAGTTGAACGCTACTATACATATGTAGTAAAAGAATAAGAGGTCAAGAGTTCAAAGAAACTCTCTCATTATTGGTTGTTGTTTTATTTTATGGCGTTTCTCGCTTTATAGTTATTACATGGGGATTTAACAAGGTGGGAAACTCCTCATTTTTTCATCAAAATAAGATATTAAAATGGAATTATATAATTGGAAGATATTAGTTGCATCGCTTTTTCATGAAGATATTTTTGAATCTCAAAGGGTCAAAGAACTTGAAATTGCGATCTCGCAGAAGGGTTATGATGTAATAAAATCTCGCGCCATCTCACATGTTGAGAACTTATGTGGTAAATTTAGAAATATTGCAGGTGTTGTTATTGATTGGGATATAAGCAAAGATCCTCTTAACAAAGAGGAACAAATAATAAGTCTCAGAGAGCATTTCCCTGACTTACCAATATTTCTCATTTCTGAAACCATACGATCAGAGTCTTTACCAACAAAACTACTAGCCACCTTAAACTCTTACTATTGGCTTGATGATGACACCTTATCATTTTTATCGGGTCGTATTACTCACCAAGTAGATAATTATGTAAATAAACAATATCCTCCATTCTTTGGGGCACTAGTTTCTTATGTAAACAATTATAAATATGCCTGGCATACTCCTGGACATATGGGTGGAGAGGGATTTCTTAAAAGTCCTTCAGGCACCGCTTTCTACAACTTCTACGGCGAAAATACCATGCGATCGGATTTATCCATATCAGTACCTGAACTAGGTTCTCTTTTAGATCACAGTGGCGTAGTTAAGGAAGCTGAAGAGCTTGCTGCCAAAACTTTTAATTCGGACCAAACCTATTTCATTCTTAATGGTACATCAACAGTAAATCAAGTCATTTGGAGAAGTCGAGTGATACCTGGTGACATATCTTTAGTAGATAGAAATTGTCACAAGTCACTAAATTATGCGATGGTTATCACCCATGCAAAACCAATGTATCTCTGTCCTGTAAGAAATGGCATCGGGATCATTGGACCTGTACCATTAAAAGAGATGACATCTAATCGAATATCACAAAAAAGAGAAGAGTCTACTCTTCTTGTAGAAGCGGATAAAGATAAAGGTATTCGCATGTCTGCAATTACAAATTCCACATACGATGGGCTAGCATACAATGTCAAAAAAATAAAAGAAACCTTAGGACCAAATGTAGAAGGGATGCACTTTGATGAAGCATGGTATGCATACGCTCGATTCCATCCTATTTATGACGGTTTTTACGGAATGACTCCTGATCAAAATGAAGAAATGCCTCCTGTATTCACCTCTCATTCCACTCATAAGCTTTTGAATGCTTTTTCACAAGGATCAATGCTCCATATCAAAAATGGAGATAATGAAAAAATTGACCCTGTCGAGTTTAATGAGGCCTACATGATGCATGGGTCCACTTCTCCAAACTATCCGATGATAGCCTCACTAGATGTTTCTTCCCAGATGATGCATAATCACGGGGAACAGATGAGTAACGATAACATAATTGATGCCATTATACTTCGACAAGAGATAATGAAAATTCAACGTCAGGCTCATGACGAGAAATCATGGTTCTTTCAGACATGGCAAAGAGATGTATGGAAAAAACAGAACTTTGAAAGTATTGATCCTCAATCGCTATCATATGATAAAGAGTTTTGGCTACTACAACCAGGTGAAGAATGGCATGGTTTTGAGTTAGACGATGCGAATTATGTTATGCTAGATCCAATCAAGATTACATTTCTAACACCTGGGGTGGATATAAATGGTAATTTTGAAGAGAATGGTATACCTGCTAGTATCGTCACGGACTACCTTATTGACAAAGGTGTAGTAGCTGAAAAGACAGATACGTACTCCTTCTTAATGCTCCACTCTTACGGAACAACTAGAGGAAAACATGGGGAACTGATTACAGCTCTACTTCAATTCCAAAGAGATTATGATCACAATAGACCATTAGAAGAGGTGTTTCCTGAGTTAGTAAAAAAATGCCCAAACAAATACGAATCGATGGGCTTAAAAGATTTATGCGAAGCATTACATCGTTTCTATAAAGAGCATGACTTTCTAAATCAGCTTCATCGTGCATTTGAGACGCTACCAAAACAAGTAATGCAACCCTCAAAAGCATATGAAGAGGTTGTAAAAAAGAATGTCGAATTTGTATATCTAGATGAAATGATGAATCGAATACCAGCAGTGATGCTTGTTCCCTACCCTCCTGGAATTCCTGTTATGATGGGGGGAGAGATATTGGATAACAGTAGTAAATCAATACACACCTATCTGTCCATACTTGAATTATATGAAAACTCTTTTCCTGGTTATGAAAAAGATATTCACGGAGTAGAAAGAGATATTAAGGATAATAAAATACGTTATAAAGTAATTTGTATTAAATAATAGTAGTAAATTTAATCTATGGTATCACTTTTGATACCATAGGTTTTTATTATTCATATGAGCGAAAAGAAAATTATCTGGATATCCATAGTAAGTGCTATTGCTTTTTCTCTTGTTGGGATTATTTGGGGTACAATTTCTGGGTCTGCAATGATAATATTTGATGGGGTTTATTCTTTTGTAAGTGTTATACTTAGCCTACTATCACTGATTGTTGCAAATTCATTAAACAAAGAAGGCACCTCAGAACACTTTCCTGTCGGAAAGGCACACTTAGAGCCTTTTCTTATTGTATTTAAATCGCTTGTATTGATAACAACATGTATCTACTCGATATCTAACGGCATAGTGGATATTATGAGTGGAGGTCATTTAGTAAACCCTACCCAAACCATAACGTATTCGGTTATTTCAACGATTGGTTGCTGGTCTACCTTACATTATATTAGGAAAAAGAACAAAGCTATACAATCTAATATTGTACAGATTGAGGGAGATCAATGGTATGGAGACACACTATTAAGCATTGGCGTATTAGTTGGGTTTGGGATTTCAGAGTTATTAGGACTACTAGGTTTTAATCAAGTGCTATACTACGTCGATTCGACTCTTGTAATATTAGCTTCATCTTTCTTTATTTTAATTCCAGTAAAATCTTTATGGATCCATGGTAAAGAGATGATGCTCCTAGCCCCTCACAAAAAATATGTAACCCCTTTTGTGAAAGTTGCCAATCAATTATGCGAAGAACTCAATGCAGATGACTACGATATAAGTGTGGTAAAACAAGGACAAGAATTATATGTAGAATGTACATTCTCTTTTCTTCGTGATCAAACTTTTTCATTATCAGAGATTGATGATATCAAGCATAGAATACAAACTCCTTTCCAAAAAAAATATAATGTTGTAGTAGTGTTAGATTTGATAATTTCCACTCCGAAATTAAACCAATAACCTAGATCTACTTTTTCCTGCAAACCTACCTCCCATTACATATTCTTTAAATCCATTGCAATTATTAAAAAGGATCAATTTGAGACAGCTCAGTGCATAATAACAGACCAAATGAGTTGTAATACCTTAATTACGATTAACCAGACATCTACAAATCAATTATTGATATTTAACTCAGTATCGATAAATCAATTATTGATATTTAGCCCAGCGTCGATAAATCAATTATTGATATTTAACCCAGCGTCGATAAATCAATTATTGATATTTAACCCAGCGTCGATAAATCAATTATTGACATTTAACCCAGCGTCGATAAATCAATTATTGACTCAAACATATAATATTGATAATGTGATGTTTGCTTTTTTACCAACACACCAAACATCCATATTGAGTTAATATTTAATAGATTATACTCACCCCTCTGAGTCAATTACCGAACATATAACAGAGAGATCACTCCTGTCTATCCCAGTTCAAAGACGGATTAAATACGGTTCGAATACGGTGATCATTTAATGTCTATTCAAAGTCTGATCTAAGTTGATTCAATAACTTTGGTAAAATTACGAAGGAACTATGAACGAAGTATGAGGTAACTATGAAAGAGCACCGTTTCCGAACCGTTTTAGAACCGTCTTCGACTCGTTTTTGATTAAAGCTATGGTGTTACTGATTCAGAGATAAAATGACATTGACCATGATCAAATTAAAGAGTAATCATAATACGAAACCATTGAACTTTTCAGTTTTTTCATCTAATTAATTATATTTCGCAGACAAACTATCAATATCTGTTCTAATTAGACACACCTAAAATCGTCTTACATTATCTTTTTATCAGAATAGATGTGAATATTAATAAAAATTAACACTAAGCTTCTTCTTTATTTAATTTATAATAAAGAAGATAAACTCCTATGATTTTAAACACAATTCATCAAGAGTTATTTAATATAACTCCTATTGAATGGGAATTACGAGACCATAAAGTGACAAATGTCATAATAGCTTACATATTTTAAATTTAAGATCAAATAGAATAACACTTTAAAACTTTTTTAAACAACTAACTACAAACATGACTTTTTACCACAGGCAACTATTTCATTTAAAGTATATTTACACTAGAGACATTGAAACCAACACTAACTTTTAAAATTTATTTTATATGAAAAAACTTTATTGTCTTACCATCTTTATGATGGTGTTAAGCCTAATGGTGAATGGTCAAAATCGTTATCTACCATTTGCAAAACAATTGAAATCAACAGATGCTGTTGAACAGACTATTTTACCTGAAAGAGAAGTAAAAGAGCTCTCAGATGGAACAATAGAAGTTACGTACTATTTCAAAGGTGCGGAGGTCGTTGACAAAGAGGTATTAGAAGACCCTTACACATTTCTACACATTAAAGGATTTGGTCAATTAGGGCAGGTTGGAGCGCCAGCTCTACCGATGCGTAACGATCATTTTGCTCTATCCAAAATGGATCAAGCTAGTGTTGAACTAGTAGATGCAAAATTTATGGAATACCCGAATTTTATGGTTCATCCTGCTTTAGAGCCTGCACGTGATACACAAGGTGCTCCAGAACCAGAATTCGAGAAAGATGCAGCAGTATATCAAAAGAATGCATTTTTTCCCTCTACAAATGTTTCAATCTCAATGAACCAAATAATGAGGGAAGTACGAATCGCTTCAGTAAAGATTTGTCCAGTACAGTTTAACCCTGTAACTAGAACGTTAAGAGTTTATTCGAAACTTGTTTATCGTTTTCATAAAGGATCTAAAAAAACTTATACTTCTCTAGATCAAAGGGCAGTTGATGTACTAAAAGCAGATTTAATAAATCCAGATCAATTAGAGCACAGTGCTAGTGGAGGATTAAAAGAGGTATCAGCAGATGCAAAGGATTACATCATTATCACTCATAGTAGTTTTGACCAAGCAGCAAAAAAATTAGCGGCATGGAAGTCTAGCTTAGGATATAAGGTGGATCTAGTATCTCAGGACACATGGACATCTGCACAAGTCAGAACAGAGATTGCAGATCGTTATCGAGAGTGGAATCCAAAGCCTAAGTATTACGTGATTATTGGGGATGTACAATTTGTTCCATCGATGAATTTCAAAGCCCTTCGTGGAGAAGATTTTGTCAGTGACCTTTACTATTCCTGTATGGATGGTGCAGATGACTTTACGCCAGATATGGCAAGAGGACGTTTATCTGTAGCGAGTGCAGCTCAAGCAAATATTGTAGTGGACAAGATTATTAAATATGAGAAAGATCCAGTAAAAGATGCAAGCTTTTATCAAAATGGGGTTAATTGTGCTCAATTTCAAGATGATGAAAGAGATGGCTATGCTACTAGACGCTTCTGTCATACTAGTGAGGATATTAGGAATCATGTGATTGATCAAGGCTATGATGTTCAACGTATCTATTATACTGATGCAAATGTCACTCCAACTCATTTTAATAATGGTTATTTTTCGAATGGAGAAGCAATCCCACAAGAACTTCTACGAGCAAATGGTTTTAAATGGGATGGCGACGTGGATGATATTGTAAGCTCTATTAACAGTGGTAAATTCTATGTATTCCATAGAGATCATGGATATGCAGGTGGCTATGGATGGGCTCACCCTGAATTTTTAACAAGTCAGATGGGACGTCTTCATAATGGAGATAAACTTCCTGTAGTATTCTCAATAAATTGCCACACAGGTGAATTCTCATTAAAAGAATGTTTTGCTGAGAAATTCTTGAGACTTAAAGATGCTGGAGCTGTTGCTGTTTTTGGAGCATCATACTATTCCCTTTCTGGACCAAACGATGGCTTGTCTATCGGAATGGTTGAATCAATTTGGCCTAATCCAGGTATCTTACCATCATTTGGTAGAGGTAGTGCAGCGAACAATCCACCTGCACAAGGTTTTAATAACGCAACAACCACGCTAGGGGATGTTCTTAATTTAGGACTTTTAAGAATGAACCAGACGTGGGCACCGAGTCAGAATTATTTACTATACACATATCGATTATTCCATCTTTTCGGAGATCCTTCAATGAGAATGTGGACACAAAAACCTTCGATTCTCAAAGCGACATTACCAACTGATGTCTCTATCGGGACAAGTAGTATCAATATCAATGGGGTAAATAAAGAAGACGCATTAGTTACTCTTACAGTGGATGGTAAACTAATCAGTAAGCAAAGAGTTAGTGGTGGTAATGCAACACTGCGCTTTAGTTCAATAATTGAAGGGAGAAAAGCAGTAGTTACAGTTAGTAAGATAAATTGTCGTCCTGTTTATAAGAGTTATACTCTTCAACAAACAGCTCCTACAACCAACTTCAAAATGCTAGAAACGAGCCCAATCATGGGTAATAGTGCTATTATTCATTTTATTGCTGATTGTGAAGGAGAGGTAACAAGTTATCTTTGGAACTTTGGAAGTACAACTATTCAATTTATGGATGATACAGACGAGACTTCTGCAAACCCAGTGGTCAAATATCTTGAAAAAGGAAGTTATGATGTATCCTTAAAAGCAACAAATGATTATGGAAGTAATACGCATACTATATCTGATGCTGTTCAATTAGTTGAAGGTATGCCTGCAGCGTCTTGTACCAATACAACGAAGTACCTTTCAAGAGAGTATGAGTTTGGTATCTATAAAGTTCAAATTGGATCTAAATATGTACTTTCTGAAAGTAGCTATACTGAAAAAGGGTATAAAGACCATACAGATAAAGGTGTATTTAAGATTACATCCAAAAAGGTTAATATAGAGGTTACTGTTGGTACTAAATATAGTGAAAACATTGCTATTTTTATAGATAGGGATAATAACGGAATATTTAGTGAAGCTGAACGTGTAGCTATAGTAGGAGAAGTTAAGGGAAAACAGACATTGTCTTTTAATGTTGATAATCATTTCTTAGGCAATCAGAAGCTACGAATGCGTGTTATTTCCGACTATTATAAGAATGCGATCACAACTGCATGTCAAGACCTTAGCTATGGTCAGTCGGAGGATTTCATTATTGAAGTAAGTTCCAATCTACCTGTAGTCGAAACAATTGCCAATCCAGAAGTTTATGATGACAATGTGGTTGTAGGCATGAGAATTACAGCCTCTGGAGGTTCAAGTATTATTGAACAAGGTGTTGTTGTTTCAGAAAGCTCAGCACCAACTGTAGATGACACGAAGTTTGATGCGCCTAAACCATATAAGATGGCAGCTCGAGTAATATTGGAAGGACTAGAATCAAATACTAAATATTATGCAAGAGCATATGCTATTAATGGTTCTGGGATTAATTATGGTGCAGAAGTTACCTTCACAACGAAGAGACAGATAAAAGCAGCACCTAAACACCATGCAAGTAAATTCATTGAATTGGAACATGGTCAAACTTCAGCAACGTTATCTTGGGGTAATAGCTCTTATGAGATACCCGATGGTTATGTGATTAAGTGGGGAACTAATAGTTATTCTATTGCATCTCCTATAAATGGACAAGAGGATGTTACAGATACTAAATTAGTGACTAATGATCAAATGGAAACGACAATAACAGGTTTAACACCTAATACGAATTACTATTTTAAAATCTATCCATTCAATAATAGAGGTAGAGATATTCGTTATTATATTGGAGGTTCTGTTCCAACAACTTTAGTGAAGACAGATGATGCTCTTACTTACGGATCTCTATCAGGACAAGGGTTGAGTGCAATATACAAAACAGTATTTAACACCATCGATAATACAAGTAGTCGCACAGTAGGATACAATGATTTCTTACACCTATTCACGACTGTAAAAGCTAACATGACATATAAACTAGAAGTTGGCGTAAACAATATCTATGTGGACGAATTCTGGACTTATGTATGGATTGATTGGGATCATGATGGTTCTTTTGAAACAAGCGAAAGGTATACCTTAGGAACCGTTTCAGGTGAGAAAAAGATAATATCTAAGTATATTCAAGTTCCTTACAATGCTACTGCTGGTAGCTGTAGAATGAGAATAGTTTATGCATGGAATAATAATACAGTAAAAGCGACAGGTTCATTAAGTTACTTTAATGCTGAAGATTATACCATTAATATAAACGCTAATGATTCTTATGGAATTAACTTCAGAGATAACATCCAAGATAATATGGATAAATCCGTGACAATTGAAGGAATTCGTATCTATCCAAATCCTGCGAGAACAGAAGTTCACATTGTATTAGAGAATGCTCCTGAAAAACGTATTTCAGCAGATATTATTGATATGTCAGGAAAAACAATTCACCAAGTTTATCTAGACAGACAAGATAATCTCATTACATTAGACCTTCCATCAGGTATCTATTTCTTCAAAATAAACATGTATGGCAAAGAGACATTACATAAACTGATGATAAAATAATTTTTCTTATTTACTTAAAAAGAGAGGGCAATTCCCTCTCTTTTTAAAATTGAATTTTAATGAGAATGTTTCGCTTCTCCCTTTTTCATATCTGAGAGTAAATAAAAAGCACCATTAAGGACGACCTCAGAATTAGCTGATAGAGGCTTTGAAAGTTGAATCCCCAAATACTTATTCTGTTTTTGGGTTACAATTACTTCAATCATATCAAATGCCCACTTTTCATCATAAACAGACGAAATTTCACCATTCTCTATTTTGGATACTTCATCTTTCTCATGCGATTGAATTTTCTTAGAAACATCTCTATTCAGAACAAAGATATACGACTTACCAGACTGCTGCACAACGGCAGATTCGGGCACTGAAGAGATCATTTCTCCCCCAATCAATATATCTCCATACACATACCCATCAACCTTCAATGATGGATCTTTTTGATCTATAGTAGAATGAATAATTATCGTTTTACTTCCCTTATCCAGCTCTTTACCTATTGAAAAGATCTCGCCAGTAAGCTCAATATTTGGATTTGTTGTTGCTCTTAATCTAACTTTCAGATTCGGTTTAATATATCTAACATCCTTTTCATACACCTTAAGATCTGCATGGAGGTTATCTGTATCAAAGACATTCGCAATATGACTATTCGCGTCAATAAATTCACCCAATTTCACTTTAACATTCCCAATATAACCAGATATTGGGGCTAATATTTTAAGTGTACTATATATATACCCTGTTTGAATTCGATCCACATTAAAGCCTAACATCTCCAACTGAATTTTCTGTCCTTTGTAACTTGCAAATAATGATTTATATTGGGCAGTGGCTTTCTGATATTGTTTACCTGATGCAACATCATTCTGAAAAAGTATTTTTTGTCTATCTAACTCTTTCTTTAAAAAGGTAAGCTTATTATAATTTTCAAGAAAAGTTTGCTGTATGGTAATAATATTAGGATCCGAAAGTATAATCAGTACTTGACCTTTCCGAACTTTTTGTCCTTCCATCACCAATATTTGTTTTATTCGACCACCAATATAAGTTGTTATTTCAGCTTTTTGTGATGGAGAGATCACTAATCGTCCGTTGGTTATTAAAGTTCCTGTCATCACTCTATCAACGATTTTTCCAATCTTTAATTCAATGGCATCTCTTTGTGTTTTACTTAATACCGCCATCCCTTCAGTCATTTCATGATCATCATGTAGTTCTTCTTGTTCTTGAACTGAAACAGGCTTGTTAATGCCAGTACATCCATATAGGCACAAAAAGAATATAGCCCCTAAGGCTGTTATATAATATGATATTTTCTTCATAATCGATTAATTTTAACAATTATATTATTTTTGTCCTGTGATATATTTTAATGTCGCGATCACATTCATATAAGACAGAAATGATTCCAAGTAACGCTCTTTTGTATCAATACTTGTATCAATATTCTGAACAAACTCAACATACCCTATTTCACCAGTGCGATATGCCAATTGGGTAGCTTTAATCTGCTCTTCAATCAGTGGTAATGCCTGATGCTGATAATAAGACTGCACGTCTCTTAAAGTTTCGTATTGAATCTGCATCTTTGTGTACAATGTCCGATTATCAAGTAATTGTGTTTGATAGTTCTCCTTCGCAATTTGCATATTCACTCTAGCTGCTTTAGATCGTGCTAATTGGCCACTAAACAATGGTATGGATATTCCAACCTCATATCCAAAATACCCTTTCAATCCATTTACACTTTGATTTTTATATGATGCATTTATTTTTGGCAAGAATTGGATTTTTTGATTTTTATAATTGTTAGATGCTCGATCAATTTTTTTTGAAGCCAAATTTAATGAGGAGTTAAACAGAGTGTCTTCCTTAAAATAGTTGAACGAGGAGGAGGTTGACTCAACATTAAATAGTTCATCTAACATTAAAAATTGGTTTAAATCTTGAAATGCAACATCACGTTCCCCTTTAATTGACTGTATACTTAATTGTAACTCTTGATATTTAGTCATGGCAGATATATAATCAAGCTTCGAAGTTTCTTGAGTTTCATACTTAATTTTTGCAGCATTGACAAATCCTTTATAGATACTATCTAGACCTGCATACAACTCAACCTTCATATTACTATATAATAATCTATTATAAGCTCTTGACATTCGAAGTATGACTTGATCCTCCACGAGTTTAGATGACGCTTGTGCGACATCAACATTTGCTTTCAATAGCTTCTTCTTAGAAGATATTGTGAAAATATCAATATTTGACTGAGTAACTGCAATATTAGTAACTGACCCTGGAGAACTATTATTGGTTTCATCTTTTGATGTTGATATTATAGTAGAACCAAAATCCCAAGCAGTCTGCTTTAATTCTTCTTGTTGCTTAATTTGTAATTGTGCTGCTTTTATTTGTGGGTAGTTCTGTTTTGTTATTTCGATAGCTTTATCAAGATTAATTGTTTTTTCTTGTGCGTAGATATCTGTGGTTCCAAAACTAAATGTAAAAAACAGTACACAACCAGTAACCACAACGTTCTTTGATATTCTCTTCAACGATCTTTTCGACGTCATTATTAATTGATATAGTACAGGTAATACTAAGAGGGTTAGTAAGGTCGCTGAGATCATTCCTCCAATAACTACCGTCGCCAAAGGACGCTGAACCTCAGCACCAGCAGATGTTGAGATAGCCATTGGCAAGAACCCAAGGATATCGGTTGAAGCAGTTAGAATGATTGGACGAATACGACGAGTTGCTCCTTTAAGTATAAGATCTTTTATACTTCGATTTCCTTGCTCATAAAGTTCATTCAACCCCCCAATTAAGACAAGTCCATTCATTACAGCAACACCAAACAGCACGATAAATCCTACTCCTGCAGAGATACTAAATGGTAAATCTCTAAGATATAACGAAAAGATTCCTCCCACAGCAGATAGCGGTATTGCAACATAGATCATCAAAGTTTGTTTAAACGACTTTACAGCTACATAAACTAATAAAAAGATAATTGCAAGAGCTATTGGCACAACAACTTTTAACCTATTGGTTGCACGCTGAAGGTTTTCGAAAGCCCCACCATAGCGTATAAAATAGCCAGAAGGAAGCATAAGTTCTGCATCAAGTTTTTGTTGGATTTCTTTAACGAGAGACTTCACATCACGATCTCGAACATTCACTCCAACATAGGTTCTTCGATTGGTATTATCACGACTAACTTGCATAGGACCCGATCTATAACTCACATCAGCAATCTCTTTTAATGGAACTTGTTGTCCATTATCCAAATCTATATTTAGATTTTGAACATTATTTATATCCTTTCGATATAACTTATCAAGACGTACAACAATATCAAAACATTTTTCGCCTTCATAAACAACTCCAGCTACTTTACCGCCAAATGCAGTAGAGACAATCTCATTTAGTTTTCTTATATCAAGACCATATTGAGCGATTTTCTCTCTATCATATTGAATTGTAATCTGAGGCAATCCTTGTGTTGCTTCAGCCCTTAAATCTCCAACACCAGAGATATTAGCAATTAATTTTTCAATCTCAGCTGCCTTCTGTGACAATATCTGAAGATCTTCACCATATATTTTAATCGCAAGATCCTCTCTAATACCTGTCAACAATTCATTAAATCGCATTTCTACGGGTTGTGAAAACTCATAGTTAACCCCAGGAATAGAAGTAACAGTCTCTTTAAACATTTTAACCAAGGTCTCTTTATCCTTTGTTGCGGTCCATTCACTAGGAGGATTAAGTATCACAAAACTATCTCCAATATCCATTGGCATTGGATCCGTCGGAATATCAGCTACACCAATTCTTGTCTGGATTGAATTAATTTCATCAGGAAATTTATTAAGCAATAACTTTTCCACTTTTGTCGAAGTAGAAACGAGCTCAGTTAAGGCTGTACCTGGTTGCATCAGAATATGTAATGCAATATTTCCTTCATCCAATTGAGGAATAAACTCTCCTCCCATTTTACTAAATGTAAATAACGAAACAATCAACAAAGCGAAAGACGATCCTATAATTGCTTTGGTGTTTCTAAGCGCCCGTTCTAATATTGGTCTATATATATTCTCTAAGGCAAGAACAATTCTATCACCAATACTTTTTTTCTCACTTTTCGGTGCCCGAAGAAAAAGGGAGCACATCATTGGAATATAGGTTAAACATAAAATCAGAACACCGATTATAGCAAATCCGAATGTCAAAGCCATCGGTCTAAACATCTTCCCTTCGATTCCACCAAGTACCATAATGGGAATAAAGACAATCATAATAATAATTTGGCCGAAGAATGCAGAATTCATCATCGTACTTGAGGATTTGAACGACAATTGATCCCTTTCCTGTGCCGACAACTTCTTTCCTATAAGCTGTTTTTCATGAAGATAAAACACCATTGATTCAACAATAATAACTGCACCATCAATTAATATACCAAAATCTATTGCGCCTAAACTCATCAAGTTAGCCCAAACACCAAAGATATACATCATTATAAAAGCAAATAACAATGATAAAGGGATGGTCGAAGCAACAATAAGTCCCCCTCTTACATTCCCGAGAATTAATACCAATACAAAAATAACAATCAGAGCACCTAAAGCTAAATTCTCAGCAACAGTAGATGTTGTCTTTTTAATCATCTCACTTCGATCCAGAAATGGAACAATCGTCACCCCTTTTGGAAGAGATTTCTGAATTAGGGCTATTTTATCTTTTACTGTCGTTATTACCTTATTAGAATTAGCACCTTTTAACATCATTACAATACCACCAACGGCTTCACCCTTACCGTTTCGTGTAAATGCTCCATAACGAATTGCATCTCCATATTTTACCGTTGCAATATCCCTTATAAAGACAGGAGAATCATCTTTAATACCTATTACTACATTACGTATATCATCTAACGATTTAATTAAACCTTCTCCTCGAATGTAGTTTACTTTATAATTCTTCTCAATATATGCACCACCCGTATTTTGATTATTTCGATTCACCGCTTCAAACACATCTGACATAGAAATCCCAACACTTTGAAGTCTTTGAGGATCAATTGCAATTTCATACTGTTTAGTGTATCCACCGAAAGAGTTTACTTCAACAACACCTGGAGTCATTGACATCTGTCTTTTCACAATCCAATCTTGGATTGTGCGAAGCCTTTGTGGGGTAAATTCCGACTCATACCCTTCTCCTACTTCCAATGTGTATTGATAAATCTCTCCAAGCCCCGTACTAATTGGAGCCATAAATGGTTCACCAAAACCTTTAGGAATATCATCTTTAACCTTAGTTAACGCCTCACTCACTAATTGTCTTGGCAAATATGTCCCCATATCATCTTTAAAGACAATAGTTACAACAGAGAGTCCGAAACGAGAAACAGAACGTAATTCAGTTACATTAGGAAGATTAGACATCGACAATTCAACTTGATATGTAACAAACTTTTCGATATCTTCTGTCCCTAAATTAGGAGCAACTGTGATTACTTGAACCTGGTTATTCGTTATATCAGGAGTTGCATCAAGTGGTATATTTTTCATTGAATAAAGCCCGGTGACAATCATTACCAGTGTCATCAGGGCAATAAAAAACTTATTCTTTATTGAAAAAGATATAATTTTATCTATCATCATCTTTCATCTTATCATTATATATTGGTAATCCTAGATAGAAACAGTAGCATACAAAAACGATTTGATGCAAACTACCCTTATATCTAGAGAATACATTTCCTTAGACATTAGAAGTTATAGAAAAAACTTCCACATAGGAGCCAATAGGGTAGCCATAATTTGGGGATCCTGTTAGCACCTATGGATTAGATAATCAAATGTGGAGGACCTCTTCTTGATTCACAAGAAGAGATGATAGAATCAAACAGATTATATTTTAAACAGAAGTAAAATTGTCGTTTAGAAGTATCCCCTAGAAGTGGGAAACGCAAGACTAATAATATAAAAACTAAAGCATAAAGAACAAATGGAAAGAGTGCAGTTACCTTATTTCGGATATCCTCAAAAAAAACCTGCTCCAATGCAAGACAACTTTGGTTTTCAGAAGTATTAAAATGGTTACATTCATTAGATACTCGTTCAACGTTCGGATTAAGATTCAATATACTAGCATCATTAGCAGTATGATTATGAAACTCAGAAACCCCATAGTAATGATGATGATGAGGAACAATCATATGAAGAAGTATAACTACTCCAGCCAAGTAGATACACCACAGATTCCATATATATTTTTTATTTGCTTTCATCATCATAACATGTATACTTTATCAAAGGTACTCAATTCTTACTGCAACTGAGTTGCAAAACATATCTACGACCAAGGTTTCAGTTTGCTTATCGTAAAATTATCAGTAATTCATATTGAACAGTTATCACAGAGTCCACGTACAATAACCTCACATTGATCCAATACAAAGTTATTAGGAAGTGTAACCTCAGGGGTGGGACTGTTTGGAAAACAGTAAGAATGGTGACACTTCAAACAAGTAAAGTGAACACAAGAATTATCGTTTTCATCCATAACAATATCCCATAATGCATATTTTGTATGGCCACCCGCCATCCCCACTTCATGTACAATTTTCTTTTCAATAAATAAACGAATGGTACGAAAAAGAGTTGAACGATCAATATCGTCTAAATCTGTCTCCAAATCTGTTAATGATAATGCATATTGATGCTGGTAAAAATAGTTCATTACAGACAAACGAATATTAGTAACCCGCACCTCTTTTTCTTCTAAAAAAGCTTTCATTATTGTATCGTTCATTCTATATTCTTTTTTTGATTGAAATGAAGTCTATATTTTACTTTTGACAAAACACGCAGTTGGCGTTTTGAAGGACACTGTTGTGCACAACCAATCAATACCCTTACATATCTTTTCTGAGCAGCTTTTTGGTCCGAATAAATTTGAGCAATCGGAAATGGATACCACTGATTTGATGAATATAATTTCTCATCAATATAAAAAGGAGGAGCTTTTGCACCATAAACATCTGGCATTGGTGGTTGGGCAGGGTATATCAATAAATTATCGTACGTTACATATACAACCTCCATTATCTCAATACTAGGTTTAGAATCCCATGGTATTTCAAAAAGATCATTTCTCATTGGAAGAGCTGGTGATCCCTTTCTCCCCATTTTGCCCAAACCTGGAACATGCATGTAATACATCTCTCCGACTGGACTCTCTTTGCGTACTACTTTACCACCAAAAAGTTTATAAGTTACATCAATATGATCTGTAAAGATCTTTCTTTCTCCTATGGGTTCTTTATAAACTTCATCAGTAGCTAATTGAGGTTTTAATGCTGAGATATAACTACTTTCTTTGTAGTCTTGTGTAATTCCACAGGATGAGAAGTAAACTACTACTCCCATGATTAAAAGCATTCGTTGAACAATTTGATTGAAAAACATAGTTTGATAATATATAAATTTATGAAACAAGGTAATAAAAAAAGATCTATAATCTATTGAATAGGTCTGTTTGATTCTCACAATAAGCTTCAAATAGATCAACGTCCAAAAGACAAACTATGTTCAATTTATGACACACTTAAAAGGGAGTACCAACAAGATACTCCCCTTTTAAACTTACTATATACTATCAATAATATGCTTATTCTTCAATAATGATTCGGAAACCTACTTTTGTCACTTTCTGCCAAGGATAGTAAAAATTACGTACCTGTGGTGTTGACATCTCTGGTCGATCTCTCCATGAACCACCTTTTACTACTTTATATTCTCTTGGATTACCTGATAATTCAATATTATCGACATATGTAGATCGAGTCCACTCTGCAACATTACCTAACATATCATATAATCCCCATGAATTGGCTTCATATGACTTAACTGGAGCCGTCAACATCTGTTTGTCATCGACATGTTGTGCACGTGGAATAAAGTCATAATAAGGGCGTAACCAATGATCTTTTTTCATTGGAGTTGGATTTACCCCAACAACTGCCATATTCGCCAATTGGTCATCAGCAAAATTTTCATATTTAGAAAAGTCAGAATTAATTGATCCAAACCAGAAACCTTGATCTGTTCCACATTTAGCAGCCCATTCCCACTGTTGCTCTGTTGGAAGCATAATTTTCATATTATTCTTTTTCGAAAGTTCGTCGCAGAAATTACTTGCTTCATCATAACTAACTCGAATAACAGGCTGTGTAGGCTTGTTAGCTGGATATCCAGCAGTTGTATGGTCTTTCCATTGCTGAGCAATAAAACGGCTATTATGCTCAGGAACAATTGCTCTATACTGTTCGTTAGAGATTTCAGATTCACTCATCCAAAATCCTTTTTGAACCTTCACCTTATTCTGCACCGTATGATGTGTGTTAAGATCTTGATCATATGACACGAATGCCCCCTTAGGAATATAAACCATTTTAATCTTCATTCCAGGAACGATCTCTACAAATTTTGCAGAGTGCTTATCGACCATATCTTTTGCCTTTTGTGAATTAAAAGGCCATCTACGAACACGTAAAGGTTTTACTTCTTTTTTCCCTGTCTTTTTGGGAGTTACAGTTTTTATTGGGCCTTGAGTTTCAAGATACTTTGCATAATCCTCAATTTCTTTTTCCCAATCTACTGATACATCATTATATTTTTTCATCAACTCTTGACGACGACAAACCTGATCAATCCCATTCAAATCATTACTTTGAAATGTTCCATGATATGGTGCATTGAAGTCAATCCAATTATATAATGATTGCCACTCTTTTTCTTCTAATTCTACACCATGATGTCCCTTCTTTAACATCTGAATAAGATCACTCGTATTTGCATGATACTCCATCGGCTTCATTACATGAATATCAGCCTCAGGTCCTTGACGTCTTACATATGGATGAAGTGCTAAATAACTTTTTCCATAACCGACCTTCTTATCAATCGACGAATCTTTAAAATTAGCCAAACCATTGCTTCCATCATGACATCCAATACATTTTCTATCTAATACAGGCTGTACCTCTAGATTAAACGTAAATGAACGTATACCACCTTGAGGAGGTGTGATTGCAACAGGCTTCTTTCGAGAAGCAGAAGTAAATTTAGGACGTACAATTGTATTTTGATTCTCATGACATCCTACACACGAAACCACTTCTCCTGGCATCGCAGTCATCCAACTTCTCATCCACTGAATAGCAGCTCCATCTTCATCAAGTGGTTGCATTGAGATAGGTAAATTGGCTGGGACTTTAAACATTACAGAACCATCTTCCTCAACTGGTACAGTTCCTAACAGACGTTTCATATCCCACCCACTCTGAATACCTTGTGCAGCATGGTTAGATGGAGATTTTATAAACGCATACTCATATGCAAAAATACGTAGTTTCTTCACAGATCCGCGAGGAACACCTTTTAGGCCTTGACCTTCATATATATCTTGGATATAAACTGTAGCATCTTTCTGATCAAGTTTTACTTTTTCAGGAATTACAGGAGGAGTATCCTTTTTTTGTACTGGGACTATTTCACAATAACCAATTGACTCATCTAGTGCAAGAGGTGTCATGTTATCGTAAATATCCACCAAATAGATTCCCCACAATGCATCTTGATCAAGTTTTGCAGAAACCAAGAAGTATTTATCATTCAAAGGGTAAGGCTTTAGAAACTGAGGCCATACACCATCCACTAATCTATCTTTTATTTCAGGAACAACTTTCCTGTCCTTAAACGGAATTTCTTGAACAACTCCTTTGTCTTCTTGTCTTCCTTTCGCTGGATCGAAAATCACTAATCGTCCTGAACGAACAGTTCCATGGTGACCAGACACTACTGCAATAAACTTATTGGTATTTTTTCCAGGAAGAGGTTGTGCATCAAACATTGAATTAGGCCAATAAGATCCACTTCCGTATAGCTCTTTCTTATTAGTACCGTCTGGATTCATATGCATCATGATTCTAGAAAAATAGTGAGTATTATCAGTATACTCCCATCGTAGGTACATCACCTTACCATTATTCATCACAACTGGATCCCAGTCATTGTCTTGACCAAAATTAAGACGTCTAAGATTTTTCGTTTTAGGATCAAATAAAGCTAAATTCCCAACTTTATCGCTACCATTCACGCAAGGTACACCATTGTAACCCAAAGTCGCATCCATGATAATCTTACCATTTGGAAGGTAAGTTCCATCAAAGAAATCAACATCATCATCTTCGATATCAGTTAAGCGATGTAAATCTTTTGCATCTGTTTTCACTTCAAAAAGATCCCAACGGTTCTGTTTACTTACAGAACTAAACATGATTCTTTCACCATCCCAATGAAGATGAACATCCGTTACAGGATAATCTTTTTTTGGTTTATAGATTTCTCTTTTCTGAATCTCACCTCGTATGTTGCTCAACTCGACTAATTCACAATCATAACCTCTTTTTCTCTTTGATGTATGAACAGACCAGTTGTTTGGAGGCAATCCCATCTCTCTAGCATTAACACGACGTGCTTTGACTGGATCATAGTGGTACTGTACAGTTAATAGTTTATCAACATCTAAAAGTTTATTCCCTAGTAATAAAGACTTTTGTGTTTCAATAATCTTATAGGCTGTTGCTAACGAACTGGTGTCATATTTATAGATTCCTTTTTTAGCTGAAACCAAATTATTCTTGATAAAATCTAACTGCCCTAATGACTTATTAAGTTGGGTTTTATCCTTAGCATACATGTCTGCTAATGCCAACTCAATAGAACTTGGTTTAACCCAAACAATTAAGCTTTGCAGCTTTTTCACCTCTTGAATCTGCGGAATTAAATCTAACAAAGCTTTCTTCTGCTCTAAATCCTCTAATTTAGATGTTTCTTTTATCCTTTGATTAAAGAAACTTGGATCGTTAAGAGACTTTGCTAAATTTTTTACTGAAGGTTCAATAAGTGAAACATCATTATTTGTAAACCAATATGGCAACCCCACTTTCCCAGGATTGATAGCTGCCATGTATACAGGATAGCTACTCTTTAAATCTTGAATTAAATCTATTGGGTCTTTCTGACCAACAATAAACTGCATAGAAGCCTGTTTTTGAGCAATATCGCTAATTACTACTGTCGCTTCAAACTTCTTATACTTCTTATTTAAAAGTAATCTTTGTAAAGTATTTCCATTTACATAAAAGGCATGCTTTTGAACTTTACCTTTATATTTTAGATCCCAATTACGTCTGTTCTTGTGCCAAGAAGGTTTCCTTCCATAATGGTTAGTAAATACTCCTTCTTTAACTCGAACAGTATCACCTTTTTGTGTAACTAGTATGGGGTTAATCCAAAGTGCATCATCAGTATAATTTCCATCTTTTGTTGTCCAAGACTGAAGGACAAGCTGCTTTAAGCCTGATACATTAACCGATATTTTTTCTGACATTCCTTTATGCATCACCTTTGACACATACAGAGGTTTGTCATTTTTAATTTCTGTTTGATATGCCGATCTTTTTTGCAACAAAGTCGAGCTCCAACTGTCGCAACTCTTTTCGGCAAATAGGTTCAATGTCGTGAGCAGACATGACATTGCAACTATCAGTGATTTAAACTTCATGATATAATGTTTTATTAGGTTCTATTATTATTTCAAACGTTTAGTATCCCACAAAGGGTCAACAGAAGATACCATTCCCAATGAATCAGATAAAGCAATACTCCAAACAACTTTCTTTTCTGGAGTTACTTCCATCAAACTAGCGACTCTCTTTAACTTTCGAGCATGTCCACCCCAATTACAAATTAGAGTATTACCGCTACTTAGACGAACTGATTCAGCAACGAATCTTAAAGGAATATCCTCTATATCATTTTGTTCAATTTTAGAGAGAACCTCACTACTACTAGGATTTATCTCTAAGAGATAATGACCATCACCACAAGATACCATCCAATGATCATTTGAAATTTCGACAACAGAAAAAGGAACACCACCAACAGTTACTTTTCGTAAAACATCACCACTTTTAGCAATTTCCCAGACTTGTCCATTTCCAAAGATTGGAACTAAATAAGTATCTCTTGAAGTTTTTCTCACTCGTCTTAATTGGGCATGAGCTTTTTTAAGACCTGTTTCGAATGTTGTTTTTGACAAAAGCTTGCCATCTTTGCTGTATTCCATTATCGTTGCAGGTGTTCCGCATTGACCAAGCAAAATATTACCATCATTAGTCATCGAAGCAGATTGCAATTCTGTACCTTTTGGTGTATCATAATTCCATAGTACATTGTGATCTAAATCTATCAATTTTGCTCCTTTTCTATAAGAGTACAAAACAGTACTCTTTGATGGTTGAGAAACCTCATTACACTCTTGGCCTTTCTCTAAAGAGTGTGACCATGTAATTTTCTGGTTATCTAAGTCATATCGCACGATTTTATTCCATCCAGATCCTGCAATAAGAACTTCTCGCTTTGCAACATGACATGAGACCATCAAGGCACATGTTGCAGTAAAGCAGATAACCATCATTACACCTTTAAGGCGTTTTTTTAGTTGTGTGTTCATAGTTTAGTTATAGAGATTTGACATATTCTACCAAACATTCAATATCTTTCTTCTTCAGTTTCTTATCTTTTAAACCATGATGATAGATTGTAAATACTTCTTTTATAGACTTAGCTCTACCATCATATAAATAAGGACCTGTTCTCCACACCTCTTTTAAAGTCGGTGTATCCCATCCATTTTCGAATTCGACATCTCCTATACGATGCATTTTACCATCAGTAAAAAGTGGTCCACTATGACAATAATGGCAATTATATTTTACGAATAGCTTCTCTCCTTTTCTTGCTTTTTCACTCAACTCTCCATTCGTAAGATACGGACTTGGAAGTGGCTTCAGCGATTGAAGATAAGCATCTACTGCTTTTGCCTCTTTATCTGTTACCTGAGCAAACTGTATATGTTGAAATCCTGCCCTAACTGCAGTTTCAGCATCAGGTCTAATACCTGATATCATTGCAGGAGGAGATTGATGTGCATACAACATACTCTTGCAGTTTTTAGGATTTCCAATACCATCATTTAGCAAATCCCAATTCATCCCATCAGTTCTAGCATCACCAGGATGACAACCATTACACGATTGCCAACCTTCTAAACAATATGAAGCATCATTAAAAAGTTGTTCTCCATGATGAACAACAGATGGCTTATAATCTGGGTTTAAACAGACCGAAGACAGTTCCTCACTATCAATACTATACACATTAAGAATATCCGAGAAATAAGTTGGAATATACACTTTTTGATCTTTGATCACCAAATCACGAGGACCATTGCCTTTTAATGACACTCTTTTTCTTAACCCATTTAGAAATCTTAAATCATAAGATAAGGTTTCCTTATCGGCCGTATGATTAAATTTATCAATCATCTCCTTATATGAAATGACACTCATATCATGTGCACCGGAGTGGCTAACAAAAATATATTCATCATTACAAACAATACCCCACGTACCAGCAGCACCATGATCAGGCTCATCAAGTAAAACAGTCCCTAATAACTGAAGTTTTTCAGTATCTATCAATGACATAGCACTGGTATTCATCCAACCTTGTTGTAATTGTGATGTTGGTACCTGAAAACGTCCTAGATTATGAGTTACAATAGCATATTTTCCATCATTTGTAAGCACCATATCTCGTAAAGCATTACTTCCATTTGTTAGCTTAATGCTCTTTACAACCTTCATTGTTTTATAATCAATAACAGAAACATCTGCAGCAACAGTATCTAAATTTGCAGGTTGGTAAGGCAAAAAGTTGGTAACAAATAAGTACTTGCGATTTTTACCTAGAACAATATTATTAGGTTCTCTTTGTACATGACAATGGGAAATCTCTTTAAAGTCATTTAACGAAATTTTTACAACATCATTTTTATATTGATTACATACAATCAAAGCTTCACCAATAGGGTCAACATAAGGGCTACATGTCCCCATTCCTGTAATGAGAGAATCTTCTATAACCTTGCTATTAATATCTATTTTATACACTTTTCCAACATCATAAGATGTTGTTATATACATTTTTCCATTATAAACAGTGATCCCTGTTGGAGTCTGATCGAAAGACCACCTTGTAACATTCTGTTTCGTCTTGGTATTATATGAAACAATGCACTGTGTACCTTTTTCTGCAAAGTATATTGTATTCGGAGTATCATCTACAGCAATAGATACTATAGATAAAGGTTGATTATCTTTATTTTGGACTTTTGCTTGTCCTTTAATTGTCGATAACAACAAAAATAAAAAAAGTGTGTGTGTTATATATTTCATTTTATTTATTGGTTTAGTTTAGTTTAATCAGTTTAGATATCGTAACCGTAAAGTTTTGATATTTCCATGGCATAACCATATATTTTTTCACCAACCTCCTCTAGATCATCTAAGCCCATCCTCGCTGAAGGTGCAGTGACCCAAACAGCAGCAATTGGATATCCATATTGATTAAATACAGGTGCTCCAACACAATGAACTCCTTCAAGTTCTTCTGCTCGATCTAAAGCAAACCCTTTCTCCTTCACCACCTTTAATTCTTCAAGAAAAGCTTTTTTACTACTTATTGTCTTTTCATTAAATGACTCAAAGGTTATTGTATCTATAATCTCGTCACGCTCTTCATTAGGTAAAAATGCAATCATCGCCTTTCCAGGAGCTGAGGAGTGTAAATAAAATGGTTTACCAACAGTCAACATAAACGTAAATCCATGATTTCCTACAACCTGCTCTAAAACAACACCTCGTTTCTCAATGATAGTACCAAGTAATATTGTCTCTTTTAATGAGTCTCTTAGAGAACGCATATAAGGTAAAGAACTTTCAACAATACTTGACTCATCCACCGTTGACAAACCTATTCGAAGAAATTTCTTCGAAAGAGAGAATTTACCATCAATCTGATTCTTTAATAAATAGCCCCTTTCAACTAATGTTGTAACAATTCGAAACACTGAGCTTTTAGGAAACAATAAACACTCCTGTATCTCACTTAGAGTCATCCCTTGACTATTTACAGACAACAACTCAACAATTTCTAGTGCTCTCTCTAAATTAGGCACAGAATAGCCTTTACTAGCTACACCTTCCTGTTTCATATTTAAACTCCTGTTTTATATATGGCATCAAATTTAATAAATTATTGAATACCTTCCTCTTTTCAATACTTTTATCGATTCTAAATTGGTTTTAAAATAAAAAGGAAGGATAAAAATCCTCCCTTTTTTAATAGAATATATTTTGATAGGTTAATAAACCTTTAAAAGAATATCATGATCAAGTTCTTTTGTATAATCTACAGCTGCAGTTTTTTTCTTCCAAAGACCAACTCTCATGTCAACAAATCTACCTCCAACAATAAAGAAATGTGTAATGGGTGCAGGATAATTATGCTGAACAAACCAAACATAAGTCTCTCCATTATATATAAACTCAAATGCTTCTGCAATAGATTTTGACACTTCTCCACCGGTACGGGTAGTCACGTCCACTCTTTTCAACTTTGGAGACCCTTTTTCTGGGTCATAAATAAGTGTTTTTAAGCTCGTCAACCCTTTACCTTCGCATTGAGTTACGAAACGAACAGCTGGAACTTTTAAGTTATATTCTGGAGACCAAAATGACTCCTCTTTAGATACTCGTACACTTGGATCAAGATTTAAACTCAAATTATGGTCATCATAGGTTGTCTTTATTTCTCCTGCATCAACAAGCACTTTATTATCTTTATAATTAAAGTATTGATTAAAACGATGCATCTTTTTCGACTCAAAGCAGTCATTTATCAACCATAATGATGGCTTAATAAATAGAACCGAACGTTTCATCATTACAGGATCTTCCATACGACTATACGTTCTATTGTTAGCTTCAGACCAAACTCCCCACTTTTCTATTTTTACATTTTGATAATCTGATGAAGCTTCCCATTTATTTGACCAACTAGATTGGTAAATTGCATTATCTTCTCCATCGACCCCAATGGTATTGTGTGCTTTATTAGATTTAAAATATGGCCTTTCAGGTACATTAACATATGTAAAGCGTCCACCATCAACTAAATAATCTCTTCCATGTGCGAATACAGAAAGGTGCAATAAATCATCATGACCATGACCGCAATAAAGATTTTTCATATGAAAAGAACTATATACATCATCTTTACCCCAGCCACTTCTCATATACAAGTCGCCTGACACATCTTGATATACTGAAAGGTATTGAGGATCGACACCTTTAACCCTTTTTAATCTCTTCAGATCCTTCTTACTTAAGTCAAAATAATTTGAATAGTCAACGCCAGAAATTTCGACTCTTTTCTTTAATAAGGGATCTTTACTTGTTAATGCAGGTTTCACCCACATATGTGTCAATGGAGTATCATCGCTATCTCCATACAAAGGCTGGTTACCATTTGGCTTCATCCAATGCAAATTAGCTAAAGCCATTCGATGAGCAGACTCAGTAATATGAAAGGGAATATCTATCGAAAATCGCTGCCCTAGAAAAACGACATTTTCCAAGCAATGTAAAACCTCATTATGATACATTGGTGATTTTTCCCACTGCACTCCATCAGATCCTATTTGTAGAAAAGCTGCCTGATTTAAACGATCTAATGCATTCTTTTTCCAAACTGCGGCATCTTTATGATCATCTAAAAACAATGACACAGAAAAAAGTCCATTATATTCAAGAATCCCCCAGTTACTCGTTTTTGAAAAATATGAAAAATCCTTATTCAGAAATGCAGCATGCTCAGCTAACGATTTTTTAAATTTCTCAACAAAAACTGGTGTCATCGCCTTACTTTCTTTCATGTACTCATAAGTCTTAATCCAATTTTCACATCGTATGCCTACTTCAATTCGTCTCCATGTATTAGCATGCCCTTTTTTTGTCCCTAAAGGATTACGCTCAATCCAATCGGAACAATCCTTCACCCATTGCTTTGCATATTTCTCATCACCCGACAACCAATAAGCCCTACCTAGATCAATCCAATACTTATGACGATTCAACATATAACACCACTCAGGGTCACCATTAGGCATCGCCAACCAATCAATCTCTCCATCAAACTGATGCATCTTATTGGTTTTTTCCATATCCCAATCATATCGAAATAGATACTCTCTCCGAATTAATTGATCTGCGATTTCAAAAGTTTTCTGGACATCCTCTGGATAAAGTTTTTTTACCGCTTCACGCTCATTGATAGAATGACTTAAAAACAAAACAGGATTGACCCTTCTTTGTTCCTTTGCCCCAACATGGCCACAAACAAGAAGAGCTATCAAAAAGAATAAACCACTTCTTAAATTATTTATTAATCTCCAATTCATTGTTTTATAAATTTAGTTCTCCTCAAATTTAACGGAATAACTCCAAAACAAAAAACCTACAAACCTAACGAATCACCAATATCCAATAATTATTGTTCAAAAAAACCTAAAACATGCCGTTTTAAAATCCAGGCAAATAAGTTGAGACTAAAAACATTCGATGAACAAACCGCGTTATATTAAAACACGAAGTGTAACATATGCAACACTTGAAAACAATTTTATTTATTTATTTTGGGTATTAACAAAAAAAATCAGTCATGAAAATCGTAAACATAAAAACATTACATCCGAAGCAAGGAGAGAAACCTAATGTTGAACTACTTTTAAACACAGGAACGTTAAAAGAAATCCAAATTTCATTTACAAAGGGACAAAAGATGGCTGAACATACTGCACCTGGAGCCATTGTCGTAATGGTATATAAAGGTGTAATTGAATTTGGAGTAGGAGAAACAACTCACCTGCTGACTGAAGGAGATATGATTTCTCTTGAGGCAAATGTTCCTCATGATCTTTTAGCAAAAGAAGACTCTATCGTACGCCTTACACTATCCCCTAAGGATGATTTTAATCGGGTTAAAATGTTAGCAAATAACTAACATCTTTTTTAGACACAAAAAAAGTGGTTCGGGACGAATCGAACCACTTTTTATATGTTGTTTAATATCTTTTTTAAAACTAATTCAGGAATTGGTTTAACAATCCTTTAAGAGCAATTAAAATTACTCAGAAATCACTTCAAATGAAAAATCTACAACAACCTCGCGATGAAGCTTGATTTTTGCTGCATGAGATCCAACTTCTTTAATTGAATCCTCTTTGATAGTGATTTGCTTACGATCGATATCGAAGCCTTGAGCCTTAAGAGCTTCAGCAATTTGGATGTTGTTTACCGAACCGAAAATCTTACCAGTAGTTGAAGTCTTCGCTCCAATAGTTACCTTAAGATCTGCTAGTTTCGCTGCAACTACCGATGCCTCATCTTTCAATTTAGCTTCTTTGTGAGCACGTTGACGTTGATTTTCCGCCAACACTTTCTTTGCCGACGCTGTAGCTAAGATTGCTAGACCTTGAGGAATCAAGAAATTACGAGCATACCCATCTTTTACAGTGACGATGTCATCTTTGCTACCCAATCGAGCAACATCTTGTTTCAAAATAATTTCCATCTTTTCTCCTTTAGTTTTTGATTATTTCAACAAATCAGTTACATAAGGCAACAAAGCGATTTGACGCGCACGTTTGATAGCCTGAGACACCTTACGTTGATACTTCAACGATGTTCCTGTAATACGACGAGGAAGAATTTTTCCTTGCTCGTTCAAAAACTTCTTAAGAAATTCTGGATCTTTGTAATCAACATACTTGATGCCATTCTTCTTGAAGCGACAGTATTTCTTCTTTTTGATCTCAACTGTTGGAGGAGTCAAATATCTAATTTCGCTACTATTCTGTGCCATGACTTAGTTCTCCTTTTCTGCTTTAAATTTGTTACGACGTTTCTCACTGTATTGCGCTGCATACTTTTCTAGTTTCACTGTCATGAAACGAATAATACGCTCATCGCGTTTGAATTCAGTTTCAAACTTTGCAAGAAAGCTTGGATCCGCCTTAAACTCAAAAAGATGATAAAATCCTGTAGACTTCTTTTGAATTGGATAAGCCAATTTCTTAAGTCCCCAGTTCTCTTCGTGAATCATCTCGCCGCCATTATCGACAACAAGAGCACGAAATTTATCTACCGCTTCCTTTATCTGACCTTCAGATAAAACGGGAGTAGCAATGAAAACGGTTTCGTACTGGTTAAACATGATATAATTAACTTTAAATGATTATTAATTAACTGTCACCTTCGTGAACAGCGCCGCAAATATAACACCTTTCATTCGACTAGCAAACATCAAACAGTAAAAATTACGGAAAAAAGTACGATTTCCCAAAATACCTTCTATTTTTGCCACCTCTAAAGTGTATAACCAATACACATGTGGCATATTCCACAAACAACAAAAGCCTCTCATAACTCACTTTAATAAGATGGAGGCACGTTTTAATGACACATATTATAATGAATCAAACACAGGAAAATTTTAAAAGGATTTCAGTGTTAGCAGTCCCTCTTGTTCTATCACAAGTAGGACAGATTATTGTAACCCTAGCAGATAATGCTATGGTAGGACATGTAGGGAAAGAGTATCTTGCGGCATCTTCATTCGCAAATAGCATTTTTATGATTATAATGATGTTTGGAATGGGAATAACATTTGGACTCACTCCTCTCGTAGGAAAAGCTTTTGGCGAAAAGGACATGAAGACCATTCAAAAGCTTTTTCACAACTCTCTATTTTTGAACACTATCTTTACCATTATACTAATAATTGTTGGTACAATTGCTGGATTTTTGATGCCCTACATGGGCCAAACTGAGCTAGTTGTTTCTTTGGCTCAGCCATATTACTTCATTATCCTAGCATCTCTTATTCCAATGGTTTACTTCTTTTCCATCAAACAGCTTGCTGAAGGAATGGAAAACACTAAAATTGCAATGATATTAACCGTTACAGGAAATCTAATGAATGTATTTGGAAACTACATTCTGATTTATGGCAAATTTGGAACTCCTAAACTTTACTTAGATGGAGCAGGGATATCTACTTTCATTTCAAGATTATTTATGATGATTGCTTTTTTCATCGTGTTTAAGAAAAGCTCAATCTTCAAACCATTCTCTCTTACTTTTAAGATAAAAGAAATAACGAGAAGTCTTCAAAAACAACTATTCGGAATCGGTAGTGCAATAGGTCTTCAAATGCTTGTTGAATCATTCATTTTTAGTCTTGGAGCTATTATGATGGGATGGATCAGTGAATTATACCTAGCAGCACATCAAATTGCCATGAGTCTCTCTTATTTCACATTCATGATATCTAATGGTATAGCACAAGCAACCACAATTAGAATCAGTACTCTCTATGGACGAAAAGAGTTCAACATGCTAAAATCAGCAATCAATGTCTCTCTTATCATAACATTTGTCTATTCATGTATTGCTTGTGTCATTTTCCTTACTATACCAACTCAATTAGTAGCTATTTTCACAAATGATGAAAGTGTAGTTGTCGCAGCTGCATCGCTATTAGGGATGGCGGCTATATACCAAATATTTGATGGACTACAAGTTTTAGGATTAGGTGTATTAAGAGGGTTTGCAGATGTAAAAACTCCGATGATATATGCAACGACATCTTATCTTCTTGTAGGAATTCCTCTAGGATATATTGCTGCTTTCAAGTTCGACTTGGGGGCATATGGAATATGGACTGGAATTATCGCAGGCTTAGGCTTAGCGGCTCTATTATTTTGGACTAGAGTTTTACACCGACGCAAAACGTTAACCACATAAAACACCTTCACCTCACTCTTTGATGCAAAATCTCAGAGTGAGGTGATCTTCTCCCTTTTGACTAATAAACAAAAAACTTATTAGAAACCTTCTCAAGAGGCGAAATTTAATATTCAACTTTCGTACGACTACCTTAAAATAGAATCAACAGCACCCTTCAGACAAAGAAACAGAGGTTCATTAGTATGTTATTTTACAAATAAATAATGCCGTGAACATTTTATCCTTTATATTTTAATAATTTATTTAAAAGGGCTGATAAAGACAAACAGTCCACAACCACCCTCCGACAAAGCACTACAGAAGAACATGATAATAAACCGACTACCCTCTATGTCCACACCCACGAAAACAATTCTCGTCTATAATAAAACATCACGAAAACACTCCTTGATTCAATAAATATTCAAAACATGTTGTAAAATTACTTATTCATTTGTTTGTACTTTCATATACTATTGTAGTTTTGTTTTATCATTTGAGAAGATATAATCTTATCCAATGAAGTAAAAACAATAGAATCTTGAAATTTACAATTATATTATGACCGAAAATACCTTCTCGAGACGAATGACTCTACTCGCGATGCAAGCTGCATTAAGAGGAGGGAAGGAAATACACAAAATATACCGACGTAATGACGTAGAAGTGGTCTATAAAGAAGACCAATCACCAGTAACCATTGCGGACAAAAAAGCAAGTGAGGTCATTTGCGATGTGCTTTCCTTAACAAACATTCCCGTACTTAGTGAAGAAGAAGTTTTTCCATCTTTTGAAGAAAGAAAAGAATGGGAATATCTTTGGATTATTGATCCACTTGATGGAACAAAAGAATTTATCAAACGCAACAATGATTTCACGGTTAATATAGCGCTGATTCATCACAACCAGCCAATATTGGGAATTATATATATTCCTATCGCTGATGTTATATATTTTGGAAATCATAAAGAGGGTGCATTTATGTGTAAAAATGCACACAAAATGGACCCAGAAGAGATCCTTCAAAAAGCTATTAAACTCCCTATCCCACAACATCGTGATAAATACACCATTGTAGGAAGCAAATCTCACATGAATCCAGAAACTCAAGCTTGCTTTGATGCGATAATGAAAGAAAAGGGAGCTAATAACACACTAATTATTCCTTGCGGAAGCTCTATAAAAATGTGTATGGTAGCGGAAGGGAAAGCGGATATCTATCCAAGGTGTAGTAATATAATGGAGTGGGATACAGCAGCAGGACATGCGATATGCGAGGCTGCAGGCTGCACTGTCACTGAATTCGATGGCACCCCTTTATCTTACAATAAAAAACAATTTAAACAACCTTGGTTTGTTGTAAGAAGAGAATCTTAACCATACAGTGGGAAATACAATGATACATTTTGTCTTAACCTTAGACTTTTGTATCATTGTCTTTTTACTATCTTTGTGAATATAAAAAAACAGGGTATATAAAGAATGTTTGAAAGTCTTAACGAAAAACTAGAGAAATCCTTCCAGATGCTCAAAGGGCAGGGAAAGATTACTGAAATCAATATTGCAGAAACATTAAAAGAAGTTCGTCGTTCCCTTTTGGATGCCGATGTAAACTTCAAAATTGCAAAAGATTTTACCAACAGAGTAAAAGATAAAGCTTTAGGCCAGAAAGTACTTACTGCAGTAAAGCCAGGGCAGTTAATGGTTAAAATTGTCCATGACGAACTTGCTGAACTGATGGGAGGTACTGCTGAACCAATCAATATAGAAGATAATCCTGCTATTGTCCTTATGGCTGGTCTTCAAGGTTCAGGTAAAACAACGTTTTCTGGAAAACTTGCCAATAGACTAAAGCAAAAAGAGAAGAAGAATCCTCTTTTAGTTGCTTGTGATATTTATCGTCCAGCGGCAATTGACCAGCTAAAAGTTGTTGGAGAGCAAATCAACGTACCAGTTTATGCTGAACCTGAAAATAAAAATGCAGTAAAAATTGCAGAAGCAGCTGTCAAGTATGCAAAAGAAAATGGACATGATGTTGTAATTGTTGATACGGCAGGTCGTTTAGCAATCGATCAAGACATGATGGATGAGATCGCAGCGGTAAAAACTGCAATCAATCCCTCAGAGATCCTTTTCGTTGTCGACTCGATGACTGGTCAGGATGCAGTAAACACAGCCAAATCATTTAATGATCTTCTGAACTTTGATGGGGTAATCCTTACAAAACTAGATGGAGATACTCGTGGAGGTGCTGCACTTTCAATTAGAGAAGTCGTTCAAAAACCAATTAAGTTTGTTGGTACTGGAGAAAAAATGGAAGCACTTGATGTATTCCATCCTTCACGTATGGCAGACCGTATTTTGGGTATGGGGGACATCGTTTCTCTTGTAGAGAAAGCTCAAGAACAATTTGACGAAGAAGAAGCAAAGAAGCTACAGAAGAAACTTGCAAAAGATCAATTTAGCTTTAATGATTTCTTAAAACAAATACAGCAAATCAAAAAGATGGGTAACATCAAGGATTTGGCTGCTATGATTCCAGGTGTCGGTAAGGCATTGAAAGATGTTGATATTGATGATGATGCTTTCAAAGGTATTGAAGCAATAATCTACTCAATGACACCTGCAGAAAGAGAAGACCCTGCACTTTTAAGTGGATCACGTCGTCGTCGTATCGCGAACGGATCAGGGACCTCTATTCAAGAAGTAAACAGACTTATAAAACAATTCTCTGAAACTCGTAAGATGATGAAAATGATCTCTAACGGAGGTAAAATGAGGGGAATGATGGGTAAGATGAAAGGTATGAAAAAAAGAAGATAACCAATTCTGTAAAAGTTCATCTTATGAAACGTAGTCTAGGCAATCAGTTCTAGACTACGTTTTTTTTACCTTTTTAGGATAAGGCTATTGTTAATATCTTTATAACATAAAACATAGATTGTAAAGTTGGAAGGTGATATCAAAACAATAATACCAATTTCCTATAATTCATCTCTGTTTAACATGACATACACATACTCTGATTACCAACATGTTTCACAATACTATCCCATCTAATGGGATGTTTCATTAAAAAATTACCATTTTCAACTTGCAAATATCAAAAATGGTATTACTTTTGTTGGCGGGTGAGTGCTACACGACATGCTCCTACTGAAACTCCCCAGGGTCGGAAGGCAGCAAGGATAGGTGGTTGTAGCAGTGCGATGTAGTTAGCTCGCCCACATGCCGAATTAGCTCAGTTGGCCAGAGCACGTGATTTGTAATCTCGGGGTCATCAGTTCGAATCTGATATTCGGCTCAAAAAGGGAAATTGTCTAAAAGACATTTTCCCTTTTTTTTATATTTTAATTTGACAAAAATCCATATTCAAATACAACCACCTCCGTCAAGCATAAGATACGGAACCATATCGTTCTAATCATGTTAGAGACTAAGTTTAGTCATATTAAAACAGAGTCATTAAACATTGATAAGCGCTAATTATTCAAATATTGCTTATAATTCACAAAAAAGATTTCATCTGAAATAATACGAATTAGGTACTCTTCCTCCAGACAGAAATATATCGAAACTCGTCTAGATTTATTACTCGATCCAAAATCATATGATCATACTTTTTATTAACTGTTTCTATATCGATAAAATTTGAATGAACCATTACAATCCGACCATTATCTAGAATCCGATCTATCATTATAACCAGAATTGTTTCATCACTCAATAGGTCGTCTGAAGAGGAGATAACTATCAAACTATACCCATCAAAAAAAGGTTTCATATTGGCATAATCAGTCTGATAAAAAACCCCTCTATTCGACTCAAAGTCTTTAAAATAATCACGGAGTCTAATATTCTTTATGGTCTTGTCGCAAAAAGAGACTTCACCTCTTTCTCTCAACGAAACACCACACCCGATTAACCTTGCAGTTCGATCAACGCCATGAACACATTCAAATAAATTCATTAATTCAAATGTAGAACGTCCAGTAGAACAACCGACATTGAGAACTTTATCTCCAATACCAACTATTTGAATTGATGAACATATTCTTGCAACATCACTTAGATAATTCCCATCATCATTTAACCACTCTTTTTTTAGTCTAACTATAACATCTGAATCATAGACGACATTACCATTATCTCCATCTGTCTGATTAGATGAAATTACATATCGAAAGCCAGCATGTTGATAAAAATGCCTACGAAATGCATATCGAGCATACCTAGAGGCTTCATTTCCTGTCGAGATCCATGAACCACCTTTTATAATATTATGCTTTTGATCAAAAGTGGGCACTGAAAAATCATCATAAATAGGATGAACTTTAAACCCTTTATAGCCATCAATTGAACTTCGTGTCCACTGCCAAACGTTCCCAATGACATCATATACTCCATTAAAGTCATACATTTGAATCGGGCTAGGCGATTGATAATGCTCTAAACAGATATTACCTGGAGCTTCTCTCCATTCAAAGAGATCTTTAACATCAGCAAATCGATATAAATGTTCCCATTCTGCTTCGGAAGGTAATGTGCAGTTAATATTCTCTTTCTTACTTTTCCATCTACAAAATGCATCTGCTTCTAAACAATTTACCTCAACAGGCCAATCCCAAGGCATCTCAATCTCCTCAAAGACCAACCGAAGTCTCCATTTATTATGTTTTAACGACCAAAATCGAGGAGCATTTCCATGATCATATTGCACCCAATTCCACCCCTCTTCTGACCAATACTCTCTGTTACTATATCCATGATCAAGAACAAAGGATAAATACTCAGCATTCGAACATAAATATTTAGAAACTTGGAATGACTCCATCATTAAACACAATTCTCCATACTCACTATCCCAACCATAGGTAGAATAAGAATTAGGTTTACCCAAGATCAATTTTCCCTCTTCAATATCAACCATTTTATTCGAAGGAGGGAAACCTAATGAGGGAGCTATTGTCCAAAAGGGAACAGGCGAAAGATACTGTAATGGAAGTTGTCTTATCAAGACAGAAGATGTTTCAATATGAATCCTTATATGCTCAATGCCCATTAGAATGATCCACATCGGCGAATTCCAATTAATAGGCAATGAAAAATCTATATTTAAAATAACATCTTCGACCATCTCAAATACTCTTCTTCGGTATTCAATCACCTCCCCTATAGGCGGCCAATCATAGTGCTTATTATCCAAGTCATCCCATGACATTTCATCAACACCTATTGCGAAAATTGACTCAAACATAGGATTTATTCTCTCAGATATGATCCCCGCAGCAATGTACTTATTTACAAAAAAACATGCAGTATGACCAAAATAAAATATTAATGGATGTCGTAAAGGATCAGCTCTTTTATAAAAACCTAATGAATCTGTCACACCCGAATATAACCATTCTTCTGTCTTAACAGCATCTTTAAAATAACTAAGAATTTCAGCTCTTTTTATATCGATGTTATCCCCCGAAAGTGTTACAGTTCTTGCCCTACCTTGAGATAATAATGTTTTCATCATTTTATTCTTTATTGTTGTATTATATAAATGACAATACAAAGGCCTTTTTGTTTCATTTTTGCATAAAAATCACATACCCATATTTGAATGTGGATCATTAAACAATGGTCTATGAGATGAAATTATGCAAAAATCATAATTTCAATTACAAAACATATTGCATTCATATGTTTTTATTATTTTTAGACAAAATAGATGCAATTTTATGGATACATTACAGAAGAGTGTCATTGACAATTGCAACCGTTAACAAACTATCTAGATGATATAAAATCAAGCCCTTTTCTCGATGAAAAAGATAACACTTTCAAAAGAACAAGAAACCCTTGCTCAATTCCCATTAGAAGGTCCCTATGCAATCAAGGGAGTTGCAGGTAGTGGCAAAACTACAGTTGGTTTACATCGTATCCACTTCCTAAAAGAGAAATGTGGACCAAAAGATAAAATATTGGTTGTAACGTTCCACAAAGTATTAACTGATTATCTAACATACTTACAAAATAAAGAGGCTACATATAATCAAAAAAAGACAGGCAACTATAATCTTTTTCAAAACAATACAGGTGAAATAGATATAATTAATATCGACAAACTTGTTTACCGATATTATAAGCAGTTCAAAGACAGCAAGAATGACCACAAGTACTATAAAAATCTTCCGGCTCATCTTTCTAGTTATGATCGAATTAATCAAATATTTCAAAAATCGCTTTGCGAAATCCAAAATAAATATCCTGATTGTAAAGTTCTTTTTAAAAACAGTCGATTTTTACAGCAAGAAATCAATTTTATCAATAGCTGTAGAATTGAAAATGAGAAAACATACCAGATCTTTAATCGAAAAGGTCGAAATAAAAATGAGATAAAACGTCAATTACTCCCTAAGAAGTCACTAGTTAGAAAGGCTATATTTGAACTTCGACGAACTTATAATAATAATCTTATTCTTGAAGGAGAAATTGATTTTCATATTATGCGCCTTCTTGCAATTAGAGAAGTATCTACCAATCCACCAAGAAAATACAAACATATTATCATCGATGAATGTCAAGATTTGGATAGAGCCCGATTGGATTTTCTAAAGTTCTTCCTTAAAGATGACAAAGGAGCGAGTGCCACCTTTCTCTATGACAATTCACAAAGTATATACGATGGATCATGGTTAGGGAATGGACATGGTTTTAACTCCTTAGGAATAGATATAGTTGGAAATCGTAGTCGCATTTTAAAACACAACTACCGAACTACGCTTGAGATACAAGAGGCAGCACAAACCTTAATACATCACAATAATTTCTATCAAGAAGTTGAACCTATTTTGATCAATAAAGGAGGGATAAAACCTTTTTTAGCAGAGTGCAAAGATATTGAGCAACACAACCAATATATAATTGATACAGTAAAGAATGCAGAACAAAATTTCAATTTAAATGATATTATTGTCGCCACAAGAACGAATCAGGATGCAAAGCAGTTAGAAAAGCAACTAAAACAAGCAGGGATTAAATGTGCACTATTCAACAGCAATCAGAATGACTTTGAAAGCAACTCTGTCAGAGTGATGACGATAAACTGCACAAAAGGCCTTGAAAGCCAAATGGTAATCCTAACACACCTGAATCAAGATATCATTCCAGTATCATCGATAGACTCACAAAAAAGAGAACAAGATCTAAGGCTTTTATATGTAGGCATGACTCGTGCTTCCCAAATTTTACATCTTGTTTCTTATGGAGAGAGTACCGAATTTATTAAGGACATCCCCAAAGAACCCTTTAAAATTGTTGACCTTGAGTCATATCAAGCATTTAAACCTTTAGAAGCTGCTCAAAAAAAGAAAATATTTTGTCTGATCGATCAATTAAGTCATGAGCTAAAGAATTTTGAACATATAAAAAACACATTTCAACCAGAACAACAATATGAAGTCTGTTTTAGCAACTTGATGCTTGGAATTGGAAGGATGCAGAATATCCAAGAGAAAGCGCAAATAATTAAGAATGAACTTAAAGGAAACTCTTCAATTAGTGATCATATCACATCATTTATTGAAACATGTGAATCAAAACGACAACAAGCTCAAGACCAATTTATTCAATTTTCTATTTGTCCATTTCCTATTGAAAATAGAGTTGAGATACTAAAAAAAAGACACAACTATTTTTCAGATGAAACCATACAAACGGTTGCTACAGCAGAACATTTTTACGACAAAAACACCAACTCTTTTTTAGACTTTAGTACCATGATCATAAGCTATTCAAAGGCTATTGAGATTGAACTACATCACATCTTTGAGAACTACGATTATTTCAGTCTTGATTTTTTCAAAGATAAGTTACAATATGGTACACAAACCTATAAGCTCTATGATATTTTATATTTCATGAAGGACATGCAGGGGCCATTAAAAGAAGTCAATGAAATGCTCGAATATGTGAACTTCAGGCGAATTCGTAACTTAGCAACCCATGCACACTGCATTAATCATGATGATATTGAGCCAATACGTGAGATATTAATACAAGAAGAAGGGGTCTTTGATATATTAAACCAACAATTAGAGGAGATTTAAGATGCAAATAGAAATTCAAGACGAACAGTTTTATATTGGGATAAACTGGGGAGCAATACATGAATTAGGTTGGTTTAACTCGACCTATAGTATTCCGGTGGATCTTGATATAATATGCTACCAAATAGACGAAAATAATCAACTGGTTACAACACTAAAAATCGACACAAATAATATTGAATGGGGAGAGCTTAGCGAAGATGACATGAGTGGAGACATGAATGGGAATGACCATGAAGACAATGAATGGATATTATTTAAGTCATCTCATATTCCACAAGGGAATAAATTGATTATAGCATCAATAAATTATACAGAACAAAGTTTATTTCGCATATCTCACTTTGATTATCGGATTTATAGAGGAAAGACAAACAATCCTGATCATATTTTCTATCACAAGAATATCAAAAAAGAGATTATAATTGAGGATGGTTCAGAATCTTTTATTATTGGTGTACTATCCAAAGAGAATGATAGGATCCTCTTCACTCCTATTAACAAGCCCTCCGACCACAAAGAATCAATAGGCTTATTTGAAGAGATTGTATCTTTAGAGACAACCTCACAGGCCTAAATTTAGCACAGGATTATTAGTATAGCAGAGCCATTAATTAGAATTAATGGCTCTGCTATACTAATAATCAAAAACAATTATCATATATTTCATGAAATTCAACGATTCTTGACACCTACTTTCAGAACACGTTCTCTATAGGATTTAGGAGTACACTGACATTTACGTCTAAAGGCTGTTGTAAAGTGTGAAGGATACGAATATCCACACTGAATTCCAATCTCATGAACAGAAAGTGACGTCTGTTCTAAAAGCACTTTAGCATGATTCATCCTATAATCAAAAAGGTAACCATATATTGTATTTCCAAACAACTCTTTAAATCCGATCTTCAATTTCTTTTCATTCAAACCGACTTCCTTTGATGTAACTACTCAGGTTCTTCAGATAGGTTTTAACCGACAAAAACTTCAAATACGTTGATTTGGTGTACAATGTTGATAAATAACAATGTATTTGTTGATTACTTTTAGTTGTTATCTTTTCTATTTTGACCATAAGAATAGATCTTTGCAGGCATGAATAAAGTTGATCGTTTAGAAAAAGAAAACAAGGCATTAAAAGAGCAAGTACAATCTTTACTGGCAAAATTAGACATTGTTATGTCGGAGGTAAGAGCTTTGTCAGAAGAAAATGCGATGCTTCATGCTAAGATTAAGACTCTTGAAGATCAACTATCACGTAGCAAGAAAAATAGTGGTAATAGCAGTTTTCCTCCATCTAGAGATTTATCAACAGTAAAGAAGAACCAATCTCTTCGCAAGAAATCTAATAAAAAATCAGGAGGTCAACTTGGTCATAAAGGCATGACTTTATTTCAAGATGCCACACCGACCGATATCGAATCTCATCATCCTTTAGCTAAGTGTAGTTGTGGAAATAGACTGAATCCTGAGGATGCTAGGTTGCTATGCAAGCGTCAAGTTTTTGATATCCCCCCTGTTATTGAACCTATATGTATTGAGCATCGTCTTTATGAGAATAGATGCAGTTGTGGACAAATCCATAAAGGAGCTATGCCATCCAATGTTAATGCACCAGTTCAATATGGTCCCAACATACGTTCGCTAATTCTTAGTCTGCATATAGAGCACTATATCCCTTTAAATCGGATTAGTTCGCTAGTAGAAGAGCTGACTTCCTATAAAATAGGAGATGGAACTATTGACAATATTTTAAAACATGCAGAAAAGGTATTCACTCCCCTATATGAATCTCTACGTCAATCTATTGAAGATGCCAATATAGTTGGATCTGATGAAACAGGTTGTAAAATAGATGGCAGTAAAGGATGGATGTGGGTTTGGCAAAATTATGAACTAACTTTTATCACAGCACATAGATCTAGAGGGTATAAAGTTGTGGAAGAAAATTTCAAAGATGGATTTACTAATGCTACTTTAGTAAGTGACTGCTATGCTTCTCAACTAAAGACCCCTGCCAAACATTATCAACTATGTCTAGCTCATTTACAACGCGAATTAATCTACATAAAGCAACAGACCAATAATAGATGGGCACAAGATATATTAGATCTCTTTTCAGAAGCCATGAAATTAAAACGGGAAGCTGAAGAAAAAGATTTCCCACTAGATAAGGAAGCATCATTTAAGACCAAATTATTAGAACTTCTGAATATCGACATAAATGACGATCAGCTCGATGAAATCAGAACATTACGACAACGATTAATAAAGAAAATCGATAGTGTGTTTACTTTCTTAAATCATTATGAAGTACCGTTTGATAATAATGCTTCGGAAAGAGCAATGCGTAACATCAAGGTAAAACAGAATGTGTCTAAGGGATATCGCACAGAAGAAGGGGCGCAGAGGTATGCCATGTTGCGATCTATAACCGACACATTAAAGAAACAAGGAAAGAGTGTTCTGAACATGATCGCATATTGGCTATCATGCAATAATGTTAACTTAAGCTGGGAATAGATAATTTTGAAAGTTATCTTCTTGAAGCTCTATTTAAAATCTAATAGAGGCTAAACTATAATACTACCTGAGTAGTTACCCTTTGATAGAATAGAAATAGAAGGTGGAACATCAAAACGGTGTTGTATAATCTCTCTAGCTTCATACAGTTTGTCGACATCATGTTGTTTTAGACAACATGGGCAAAATTCTGAGTTTGTTACAAAAGGAATCACTTGCAGATCTAGTAACATTTTTACCTTTTCTTCAATATAGTCAGCCTCTGAATCTCCCATTAGAAAGCCATGCTTTATCTGTGCAATCAACATTCGTATTTCAGATGAAATTATAGTATTTTGATTAAAAAAAGCCCCAGATTGACCATCCTTGTATTTATGATAAATGCATTTTAAAGAGGAAGGTACATCTTGTAATACATGATCTATAAATGAATCCTCTAATATAACACCGAAAGATGAACAGTAGTCATTAGATCGAAAATTCGTATAATTGGATTGAAGAGGATTAAGTGACCATATGTTGTGGCTATTCTCTTTTACAATACTTTTGTCTCCTGAATTAGAAAAAAGAGGTGTTCCATTCAGCATAAAATGCATTGCAAAAACTGGGGTTGCTATATTTTCATAGATAGTGACATCATTATGAAATAAACAATCCCATTGTGTAATCACACACTGATCTGTTTTTTTCATAGTACATCCAAGACTACCCATTTTACTTGAATCTTGGAAACGAAAATATTTCATTTTATAATTTACGTCTAACTCTCGCACTAGACAATTTCCTATTTCCATCACTTCGTTAACATCATATACAAATTTATACTTCATTATTCCCTCACATATAATTTTTAGTTCCTCAGATTAAATAAAACGCAAAACTTTCACGATTACTTTGCAATGTAGAACAAGAATAAATAAAAATAAAGTTATCATAAATTGGACCATTATGCTATCCCTATAAATGGGGAATTGCATCTCCGAACAATTATATCAAATGAAACAAATCAGTAAAGTGTTCTTTATTGTGTTACTATCTATGCTAGTAGGGACATACTCGCATGCACAGAATCTAACCTTTAAAATAAAAGGTATCATTTCAGATAAAAATACAAAAACACCTATTATTGGAGCTTCAATACTAGTAAAAGAACAAAAAACAGGCACCTCCACAGACAAAGATGGAAAGTTTGAATTAACATTATATGGAGATAAATCGACACTAATTATCTCCTGTCTGGGATATCTAAAAGAAACATTCTTCATAAATCAAAAAAACATCAATTCAGAATACAATATCGAACTCACGCCTACAGAAGAACGACTTAAAGACGTAACAGTTACAGGAAAATCTGAAGCTCGATTACTGAGAGAGATGGCACTTCCCGTATCTGTTATCTCGATGAATCAACTTCAAGGAACAGTAAGTGATATTAATGACATTCTAACCAAAACTTCAGGAGTAAAAATCCGAGCATCAGGTGGAGTTGGTAGTACATCTAAAATTTCGATTCGTGGCCTTGAAGGAAAAAGAGTTGGTTTCTTCATTGACGGTAACCCAATGAATACAAATCTAGATTTTGTCAATATTAATGATATTCCTGTTGATATGATTGATAGAATCGAAGTATATAAAGGTATTGTCCCTGCTAAATTTGGAGGATCATCAATTGGAGGTGCTGTTAATATTGTATTAAAAGAATATCCTCCACGATATATGGATGCAAGTTATACGATACAATCATTTAATGTTCACAAATATTCTACTGCCTTAAAAACAAACAAAAATGGTATAGAGATGGGAGTCGGTGGTTTTTACACTGTTGCCAAGAATAATTATGACATGAAAATACCAACGAGAAAAGAATTGAAAAATAATTCTACAAATACGATTATTGATGTAACTCGAAAACATGATCGATTCGAAAAACTAGTTATTGGTGGAGGTATAACGTCTAAAAGGTGGTATTTTGATAAGATGAAAATTGAACCTGCCATCGTCATAGGTTCAAAAGAAATACAAGGAATCGAATATCCTGTTTTAGAAGCCCATACAAACTCCAAAGCATTCATTATGAATGGGCTCTTAGAAAAAAAAGATTTTCTCATTCATGGTTTAGACCTCGATTTTGATAATACTTATACCTATGCTATCGCTGAATTAGTTGATACTGCAAAATTTACATATGGATGGGATAAACAAATCTATCCTTCAGCAAGTAATTACGGCGGAGAGGTAGGAAAGACACCAAATAATTCTCACGATATAAATGAAACTTTTATCCAAAGATTAAATTTTAATTACCTTATCAGCAAAACACAAAGCATTAATTTTAATTGGCATTTCCAATTAGTAAATGGAAGCCCTAACGACACAATAAAAGACAAAGCAATTGGTTACAAAACATCTTTCGACAGCAAGATGCATAGTATTACATTGGGGATAAACCATGAGTTTCATTCACTCAATAAATTTTTCACCAATTCAACCACCTTAAAATATCACTACTACGATATCAACACTAAATCCATTGTTGCATATGGAATGAGCCAGTCTCAAAAAATTAAAATGAGCAAATCTGACTATGGAATAAGCGAAGCAATTAGACTGAGATTCAGCCCTGAACTCCTTATCAAAGGATCGGCAGTCTATGATGTTCGAATTCCCACAAGTAACGAATTATTAGGAAATGGATATACAATAACTGCATCTGGAAACTTAATGCCAGAAAAAAATCTTTCATTGAATATAGGATGTTTATTCCTCAAACAGCAAGGGAGTAGAAAGTTGGTTGAACTTGAATTCAATGCATTCTACAATCATCTAACTGATTATATTAAACTAAAAGGAAGTGCACTTTTGAGTAAATACGAAAATTTTGGCATTATTGATTCGAGAGGAATTGAAGTTGAAGCAAAAAGTGATATCACTAAATTCCTATACCTATGGGGTAATCTAACGTATCAAGAACTTCGTGATAAACGTAAGACTTTAGCAGAATCAATAATTGCAAACCCAACATATAATTCTAAAATGCCTAATAAACCTTCTTTCTATGCGAATGCAGGATTAGAATTACACCATGAAAATATATTTGGAGGAAAAGGTCATAACACTCGACTATTTGGTGATGCATCTTTTATTGAAGAATATCTTTATGACTTTGAACAAAGTATATATCAAAAAAGAAAAATCCCTCAATCATTGACCTTTAATGCAGGAATCGAACATAGTTTAAACTTCCAACAAATATATCTAACGTTACAAATTAACAATATAACCAATCAAAGAGTGGTTTCAGAATTTAACAAACCTCTTCCTTTAAGAAATTATGCCTTTAAAATAAGATTTATAATTAAATAAAATAATCTAGATGAAAAACTTTATACTACTATTAATCGCAATTACGGCTCTTTATTCATGTAGTAAAGATAATGACGTAGCAACCTCAGAGACAAGCAAAGGGAATATTCTCTTGTCCACAAGAATAGCCAATAGTGATGGCACTTCAGGTAGCGCATATATGCAATTAATTAATAAAATAACACCAAGAACAATAAACAATAAAAGAGCACTACCTACATCATATTCAGTTCCTCCTATAATAATAGGCAAAGAGATATATCAGATTCCGGGATTTAGCATGCAGAATGATTTAATCATACGACACAAGTTAGACGGGAATCAACTCATAGAAGATATGACTACTGTTCTACCAGCAAAATCTGGAGCTGTTTCACTTGTCAAACATGACAATAAGATCTATATCTCAATGAACTATTTAGGCAAAATTTTAATTTTAGACCATAGTACTCTAAAAAAAATTGGTGATATTGATTTATCTATATACGGTGTGGGAGATCAGAATCCTGACCCTGGGATTATGGTTATTAGAGATGGTCTCCTTTTTGTAGGATTAAATCAACTTGTAGGAGGCTATACACCGACAAAAGAAAGAGCCGAATCAGATGTCTTAATTGTGGATACTAAAACAGATAAGATCATTAAGAAAATTACCAATAGAACTGCACAATTTTCTATGCCAACAAAACCAGAAGCTGATGAGAAGTCTATTTTTATTGACGAAAATAATGACATATATATAAACTGCATTTCAGGATTTGGAGGCTTAGGCCATAAGTCCGGATTTCTCCGCATCAAATCGGGAGAAACTGAATTCGATAAGAATTATACTTTCGATATCACAAGTACTCCTGTAAAAAATGGCAAATACAATCCATCATATTTAATTCACATTGACTATTTTAAAGATGGAGAATTGTATGCTACTGGAAATGTAAATGAATATTATAGCCCGACCCCTAGTTACACAAAAGATAAAACTGTTGTATCATATAAAATTAACCTTCGAAACAAGACCATCGAGAAATTAGACTTACCTCGAAGCAACAACTATGGGGCGTCAGTAAATATTGTAGATCATCAAGTTCTCTTTGGGCTATCTACAGAAACCGGAAATGGATTTTACTCTTATGATATTAAGATAGGAAAAGTAAGCGACAGTCCTATCATCAATACAGAAGGTTATCCAGAAGCAATAAGCAGAATTCAATAATAGAGCTTGACATAAAAAGATGAGTGTTAGAAACCTTCAATAACAGAAAGGATTCTAACGCTCAAACTCTATAATGATATTAACATCTAATACTTTCTTAAAAAAGACAATACGTCATCTGCTGCATTTTCAGCACTTATCAGTGCACCATCAACAGTCGCATAAACCATATAATCACCAGCAAGAAAAATTGGACCTTTTAGCGATTGATCACGAGTCAAACAGATCAATTTCTTCAAATAGCCAGGAGAAAAAACAGGAAAGGCATATGCAAATCTTGTAATATCATATCCAATTACTTCATCCTGAAAAGAGTTAAAATATTTATTCATAGATCGATATGTCCTTTCTAATATCTCTTTATCACTTCGTCTAACAAAGTTAGAGTCACGAATATCCTTAGGAGCTAAATAAGCTGATAAAATAGACTTTCCTCTATAGTCATTTGATACTTGAGGACGAATCGCATCATACAAAGTAACTATCTCATCCATATCAAGACATGATACAGACCATGTCCGATGTAACATACGCTTTTTGGTAAAAAAGCTTACCGTAATATAACTGGTATAATCAATGCTTTTGAGAATATCACTTGCAATTAACGAGATACTACTTCCTAATATCTTTGCTGTTATTGGTGCTGGTGTTGCCATTACGACAGATCTAGATCTTACTTGATATGATTTACCCTCTTTTTGATAGCAAACCTTAACAATATTATCAGTTCCAACGCTAACATGGGCAACCTCTGCTCCTTTTATTAGTCTATTCTTCAAACGTTCTTCTAAAGATTCAACGATGCTATACATTCCATTCTCGAATGAGTAAACTTCACTTTTATCAGAAGCCTCATTATCGGGAAGATCAAATGTCATTTCAGGGATATTAAATAACATGGAATAATTCGCATTATTTGTACCAAACAATCCCCGATTCTCTACATCAACAAATTTCTGGACAATAGGTGGATATCCTTTCTTCATCATCCACTCCTCAACAGACAATTTATCTAAATAATCATTTTTATTTAATTTCTGGATATCACTCCATACTGCTTTTTCTATTCCTTTATGATCAAGCTCCCTCAGTTCTGTCATGAGATCGAAATATTTTCTTCTCTCATCGTTTGTCATATAGTCAAGAAGCTCTTTTCCAAAATAGAACTTACCACCATAAGCCACTCCATCTGTAGGAGCTGGAATAACTTTGGCATGAACATCCAAGTCTCTAAAAATTCTTCTCATATATCGTTCAGGCTTACCGATATACTCAGTCCCTTTAGGGTAATGAAATCCATTCCACTCTCCGGTCAGACAACGACCACCTACATTATCAGACTTCTCTAATATTAAAACATCTTTTTTCTCTAAGAAGTAGGATGAAAACAAACCACTAAATCCTCCACCTACGACCACAACGTCGTAGATCTTATCATCAGATGATTTGAGATTATCTTTTGCTTGACAAATTCGATGAGAAGCTCCTAAAACCAAAAGCAGCAATAGTGAATACATATAATTCATAACACATTTTTTTATTTGTGTGACAAAACTATGACAATCGAAGAAGGTATTCGTCTCAACATATAAGTAAGGATAAGTTTTCGTGATTAAGAGAGTCCTGCCTTGCAAGTGAACACTATATATCAACTATAACCCTGATCCTTAAACTTCATTGGTGTGACCCCTACATTCTTTTTAAATGCATTATAAAAAGCTGATTTCGAATTAAAACCAACTTCAAATCCTATTGCAGAAAGCGTATAATCAGAATATTTAGAGTCCATTAATAGGCGCTTTGCATCCGATACTCTATAGTCATTAATAAACTCGTAAAAATTTTGATGGAAATACTCATTTATAACTTGAGACAAGTGATGCAAAGGCACATTTAAAGAGTCCGAAAGATCTTTTATTCGGAGCTGTGGGATCAAATATGGCTTCGAGCTATCCATATATTGCTCTAATTTACATTTTAACAGAATCGAGGCTTCTTGATCTAAAGTCGACTTTGCATATTTTATGACCTGACCACTCGATTCGACCACCACATCAGAATTTACATCTAATTCATGAATGATGTGTTTCGAATATTTATGAGAGATGATGGCATCATAACATATTGCGATCAACACCAAGAAACTAGAAATTGATAATATTTTGAAAAGCATTTTGGAATAAGGGAATCCTAAAAAGGTCAGGTATACAAAAATAAATTCAATACAAAATACCAAAAGCCCGCTGTATATAACATATCTTGTTAAATGAAGGTCGACTTTTTGAATATTCGAAAGAGAGTCTTTTAACTCAAAGTTATATTTCTGTATCTGAAGTAATGCTGCGAAGAGATATGCAGAGTTTAACACAATTTCAAAATTCCATTCCCATAAACTATCTCCAACATCAGCTTGAAAACTACCATATGTCGCGAGATCAAGGAGCTTTTCATCAGATGACAAAACATAATAAGGTAAATAAGATAGGATCGATAAAACAAAAGGAATTAAGAAAATAAGATCCACCTTTTCAAATTTAGTTGATCGTTGAGAATATCCTTTTGTATATATAAAAATTAATGCTCCTTGTAACATTGTAAAAGGCTCAGTAACATATAGTAAATGAACCATATCAGAAGGAAATACCTTAACTAGACATTGTACTACAACTTCAACAAAAAGAATAACTACGAGTAAGATAAGAGGTAAGTACCTTTTCTGTTCACGATAAATTTTCAACAAACAAAATAGGGTAAACACAAACCCTAAAGTTGAAATAGACAACAATGAGAGCCAAAACAAACTACTATGATCCATTCGATTCTGGAAGATTTTTAATGAAAAAAAGATTGAATTACGAAGATATCAAAAATAGAAGTGAAACACATAATGTATGGTCCTTTTAATATTCTGCATAAAATACGAAACAAACTATAACCTCTCTGATTCCTATATATTTAGTATATTGCTTTAATTAGTAAAACGAACATACAACTAATTATGAAGAAACAACTATTAACCATTTGTATGATACATGTCCTTGTCTTACTAGGTCATACAGCTAAATCACAAAACAGTTCAAATGACAACCTTAATTTGTATCATCGAATTGGCAAGATAAAGGATGATAATATATTCAAAACAAGGGACTATTTTAATTGGGGTGGATCCATCATCAAAGGAGAGGATAATAAATATCATCTGTTCTACTCTCGATGGAAAGATAATTTCTATGGATGGCTAACCGCCTCGGAGATTGCTCATGCAGTATCATTAACCCCTAGTGGACCATGGAAATACGAAGAAACAGTAATTATGGGTAGAGGTAAGGGACATTGGGATGCCATAACAGCTCATAATCCTAAAATCAAGTATTTCAATGGTAAGTATTACTTATACTATATCTCTACAAATGCTGGGGATATGAATTACACTCGAAAAATGTTACTTGACACCAATGGTAAGAGCCCACAAGAAAGTCAATTACGTAAACTCTTACGTGAAAACCAAAGAACGGGTGTTGCAATTTCATCAAGTATAACAGGACCTTGGAAAAGATTAAATAGTCCTATTATAGAACCAAGTGGCCCAATTACAACACTTACTGTAAATCCGGCTATTGCAAAAGGGGAAGATGGGAAATACTATCTAATCGTTAAAGGGGACAAGCCCAATGAAAAACGTTTTATTCGAAATCAAGCAATTGCTATCTCGAATTCACCTAAAGGACCATTCATTATGCAAGAGAAGCCAGTTATAGATAACCAAGATACAGAAGACATGTCCTTATGGTATGATAATAATAGAAAACTATTCTACGGAATATTTCATGCTCATTCTTACCTTGGGTTGGTTGTGTCTGCCGATGGGAAGAACTGGAAAAAATCACAAAATGAAGTGGTACTCAAGAAGAACGAGGTTACAAAAATAGGAGCTCCAGATCAGCCACAAAGGATGGAACGCCCATTTATTTTTGTCGAAAAGAATAGCCCGACCACACTACTCACCTCTGTTAAAACAGAAAAGCAGTCCTACATTTTAACGATACCAATAAAACCTAGCACCAAATAATATTAAACAGAATAAAGGGTAGAGTGCATATGCTCCCTACCCTTATCAGACATTTAACTACTAAAGTATTGATGTCGTTTCTCCTTTTCTTAAAGATAATGTTTTGTTTTCACCATTGAATACAAAAGTAACGTCTCTATTTATCTTAGATGTTCCTTTTAACAATGTAACTTTCCCATCTTTCCAAGACATGTCAATAGTAATACCTCCTCTTGCACATATCCCTTTTACAGTACCACAACTCCACGCTTTAGGCAATGAAGGGAGTAGTGTGATTTGTTCATTGTTAGATTGCATTAGCATTTCAATCACTCCAGCTGCACCACCAAAATTCCCATCAATCTGAAAAGGTGGATGAGCATCAAGTAGATTAGGGTAAGTTCCCCCTTTATTTTTACTTCCAGGTTCGGTATATCTCAATAGTTCTCGATACATCTTATAAGCCCTCTCACCATCATGTAAACGTGCCCACAAGTTAAACCTCCATCCTTTGGACCAACCTGTTGTCTCATCTCCTTTAATCTCCAATGCTTTTGCACATGCTTTTGCTATTTCTGGAGATTCATCCACTGTTATATGATTCCCTGGAAACAAGCCATATAAATGTGACTGGTGTCGGTGAAGTGGATTCTTGTCCTTCCAATCATGATACCACTCTTGAAGACTTCCATCTTGTCCAATCTGATATGGGTACATATTCTCTAAAACAGAGGTGATACAATCTTGAAATTCTTTATCAATACCTAATGTACGAGCAGCTTCTCTAGTTTGAATTAAGCACTCTCGGATAATTGCTAAATCTGCTGTAGCTCCATACAGAGTAGCACCAACAAATCCTTTATCAGTAACAAAAACATTCTCTGGAGAGGTAGAAGGTGATGTAATCCAATTTCCATTTTTATCCTTGACCATCCATTTTAAACAGAATAGGGCAGATCCTTTAAGTAATGGATATGCATCCTTCCTTAAATATTCCAAGTTCTGTGTATACTCAAAGTGGTTCCATAAATGAGTAGCTAACCACGGGCCACTCATATTCCAAGAAGCCCATCTTGGATCTCCTTGACCAAAACCACCAACAGCATTTGATATCGCCCAAATATCAGAATTATGACAAGAGGTCCATCCCTCATTAATACCGTAAAAGCGCTTTGCAGTTACTTCACCACTCGAAGCAATATTTTTTATAAAAGACAACAAAGGTTGATGAAACTCTGATAAGTTTCCACTCTCTGCCAACCAGTAGTTTTCTTGTGTATTGATATTTAAAGTATAATTACTACTCCATGGTGGTCTTATCATATGATTCCATATTCCCTGCAAATTAGCTGGCACCTCTGGTGTTCTTGAACTAGAAATCATGAGGTAACGCCCAAATTGAAAATATAGACTCTCAAGATTAGGATCTTCAGCACCTTTTGCATAAGCTTTTAATCTAACATCAATAGGTTCATTTGGAACGGTATTTTCACCTAAAGACAACGAAACACGATTCATATAAGAACTAAAATCATCAATATGATTTTTTCTAATTTCACGATAACCTTTACTTTTTGCAGCCTCTAATTTCTGTATTGCATTCTCTTTATAAGGTTTTCCTTCGAGGACTGGGTCTTTATCATATCCATTAAAACTTGTTGCTATAGAAACACGAAGTTCTGCAGTGGTAGCATTTCGAACTGAAAGTGTTGTATCTTTTACATTTATTGAACCATCACATTTATGCATATTAAGAATGGTGGCAAAATGAATACCCCTATCTGGGTCAAAACGAATCGGGTCTACCACATTCTTCCGATATGCTGGGGCAGCAAAATAAGGAGCATAACCATCAACAATTAAATCATCAGAACTAGATGTAGTTGAATATCGCAATTGACTATCAAAACGCACATCAAAATTCAGTGCTTCCTTTTCATTTGTTTTAATTCGTATTACCATCATCTGATCTGGATATGATATAAAATAGTCTCTTTGGAATTTTACTCCATCGACTTCATAGTAGACCCTTGAAATGGCATTCTCTACATTAAGATCACGATAATAGTTTTGGTAACTATTTTGATTTGGAAATTCAAGATACAATGTTCCCAGTGGAGCATAAGAAGCACTAAAATGACCTTGAAATCTCCGATTCAATTTATTTGCTTGATTATAGTCTTCATTCCTTAACATCTCTCTTATCTTCGGAATTTCCTTAAAAGCTGTAATAGTATCATACCCACTTCTAGGTTCTCCACTCCATAGAGTTGCATCATTTAGATATATCTTCTCATTAGATACTCCTCCAAAAATAGTCGCACCTATCTGACCATTTCCGATCAACAGACTCTCTTCGAAAACGGACGCAGGCTTGTCATACCATAACGTTGACGTTGGGGATTCTTTATCAAGCTCAAAGTCACCGCTACAGCTTGACAGAATTAGAAAACACAACACTGTAAATAACATTGATTGTTTCATCATATGATTTGTTGTTTTATTAGTTAATCTAATAACAAAGTAAATAAATTAAATCGGTTGAATCAATTATTTAACAATAAAACCGCAGACCGGTACAGACCAGCATTTTATCTTTAAGATAAGTTTACAACACATATATAGAAGGACACACTTTCCGTATTTTATGTCATTTTATTGCTACCTTTATTCAGACACTTCTTAACAGATGTTCAATCAGTTAAGAAGCCATCTTAACTAACAACAAACACATAACTACACCCGTATGAATCTCTCAAATCACAATCGATCAAAGCCAAAACTATGGCTAATTATCTTTTTCACCTTAATATGCCACTCATTAGGGGCACAAAACATCTATCATGAAAGGTGGATAGACTTTAACAAGAACAATACAAAAGATATTTATGAAGATCCCACTGCTACGATAGAAGATCGAATTGAAAATCTTTTATCTCAAATGACTATTGATGAAAAAACTTGCCAAATGGTTACTCTATACGGCTATGGTAGAGTTGCCAAGGACGAACTCCCGACAAAGCAATGGATGAATAAACTATGGAAGGATGGGCTAGGAAATATCGATGAAGCATCCAATGGGGTTTACCCAAAAGCAAAATACAAATATCCATATAATAAGCATGTTTGGGCTTTAAATGAGATCCAAAAATTTTTTATCGAGAAAACGCGTTTAGGTATACCTGTAGAATTCACTAATGAAGGAATTAGAGGACTAAACCACTATAAATCGACCTCTTTCCCTGCTCAAATAGGAATGGGATGCACTTGGAATAAATCCTTGATGAATCAGATCGGAAAATGTATCGGACAAGAAGGATTTGCACTTGGTTACCACAACATATATTCTCCAGTTTTAGATGTGGCAAGAGATCAACGCTGGGGAAGAATCGTTGAAAGTTTCGGAGAAGATCCATTTTTAGTTTCTCAATATGGAGTTGAGATTGTAACAGGAATACAATCTCAAGGAGTGTCCTCAACACTTAAACACTTTGCAGTCTATTCAGCCCCTAAAGGAGCAAGAGATGGACATGTTCGACTAGATCCACACATTACAGTTAGAGAACTCCACAATATCTATTTATATCCATTTAAACAGGCAATTAAAAAAGGACATGCTAGAGGCATTATGAGTTCTTATAATGATTATGATGGTGTCCCGATTACTGGCAGTTACTATTTCTTGACGGAGCTTTTACGAAATCAATATGGTTTTGATGGTTATGTTGTTTCTGATAGTGATGCTGTAGCTTGGCTTCACAGTAAACATCGTGTCGCCACATCATATAAAGATGCTGTTTATCAATCTGTCATGGCTGGATTAAACATTAGAACTACATTTAATGACCCTATGAACTTTGTTCTACCTCTTAGAGAACTAATCAATGAGAAAAAAATTCCAATTACAATCATTGACAATAGGATTAGAGACATACTAAGAGTCAAATTCAAAGAAGGTTTATTTGATTCTCCATTAAGAGATCCTAAAAAAGTCAATCGTATAGTTCGTAGTGATAAGCATATCGATCTATCAAAACAAGCAAGTAAAGAATCACTTGTATTGTTAAAGAACAGAGATAATTTGCTTCCTCTTGATATTTCAAAGTATAAGAATATCCTTGTTGTGGGCCCAACAGCTCAGAGTAAAAGTAGCTCTATAAGTCGCTATGGTGCATTAGGTATAGATGTTATTACTGGATACAGAGGAATTAAGTCTGCATTTAGAGATAAAGCCACCGTTGACTATGCCAAAGGAAGTGAGCTCTATGGAGAGAAATGGCCTGACTCGGAAGTCTACAATACACCAATGACAAATAGTGAAGAAGAATTAATTAAACAAGCCATCACAAAAGCACAAAAATCTGATATCATCATTGCTTTTATGGGAGAAGATGAAACGATGGTCGGAGAAAATCTAACAAGAACAAATCTAGATCTTCCAGCAAGTCAGAAAAGACTCCTGATGGCACTAAAGAAATGTGGAAAACCGATCATTATGGTGCTTATTAATGGACGCCCATTATCAATCAATTATGCATCTAGGGAGATGGATGCCATTATTTGTGCATGGTTTCCTGGAGAATTTGGAGGGGAAGCTATTGCTGATGTCATCACTGGACAATACAACCCCGCAGGGCGACTTTCTACAACTTGGTTGAGATCCGTAGGTCAGATTCCATTTAATTTTCCTTACAAACCAAGCTCACAATTAGGACAAGCACAAAGTGGCCCTAATGGCACTGGAGACAGTCGTGTCGTTACATCTCTGTACCCATTTGGTTATGGACTATCATACTCCAATTTCCAATATAATAAGCTTCAGATTAATAATAATCTAAATACCCCAAACCCGAATTTACAAATCAGTTTTCTAGTCACGAATATCAGTAATATTGATGGTGATGAAGTTCCTCAGCTCTACATTCAAGACGAATATAGCAGCGTTACAACCTATGCATGGCAATTAAGAGGTTTTGACCGTATTCACATTAAAGCAGGACAATCAAAGAGAATCGTCTTTAATATTACACTAGATGACTTAGAACTACTAAATAGAAATATGAAACAAGTAGTTGAGCCTGGCACATTTAAATTAGCTATTGGAACATCTTCTAAAGACATAAGGTTAGAAGGACAATTCTCCATCTCTGACAATAAATAGACACTCTATGAAAAATCTTCTTTTACTCATCATGATTTCATATTTGTGGACCTCATGTAACACAAAGACATCGATTTCAGCACGTCATTCACTCACAAGCTATGTAGATCCATTCATTGGCACTGGTGGACATGGACATACATTTCCTGGAGCAACAACCCCATTTGGAATGGTACAATTGAGCCCAGACACACATCTTGACGGATGGGAGGCAAGTTCTGGATACCATTATCAAGATTCAATAATCTATGGTTTTAGTCATACACATTTGAGTGGGACGGGAATTGGGGATTTAGGAGATATTTCAATCCTCCCCTTCTCTGTCGCATGGAATGACTCAATTTATGGAGCTTTTGATAAATCATCAGAGAAGGCATCTCCTGGATTCTACGAGGTATACCTAAAAAACAACGAGGTCCTTGCGAAGCTAACAGCAACACCTAGAGTCGGCATACATCGTTATGAATACAAAAACCCTTCACAACGTAAGATATTGATTAATTTAGAGCATACACTACAACAAAATTGGGGTCATACACCCATGAACAGTAGGCTTTCAATTATAGATAACAAAACAATCGAAGGTATAAAAAGAACCACAGGATGGGCATATAAACATCAAGTGGCATTTAGGATGGAATTCAGTGAGCCATTTAATAAATCTACATTTCATCAAAAGAAAGGAAAAAATAATACGAAAGATGCATACGGAAAGGATATCTCTCTAGAACTTAAATTCCCAAAAACAAACAAACCATTAATCATCAAAGTTGCAATATCTCCAGTGGACACAGAGGGCGCTAAAATTAATATGAAAAGGGAAGCAACTTCTTGGGATTTTGAACAATTTGCTGAAAATGCAGATAAATTATGGGAAGAAAAGTTGTCTTCCATTGTCATCGGAACAGAAGATACCACCTTAAAGAAAGTCTTTTACACCTCTCTCTACCACTGTATGATTGCACCATACACATACCAAGATGTGGATGGGAGATTCCTAGATATGCGTAGAAAGACTAAACGAGCAACACCAAACCAGGTTAATTACAGCGTGTACTCTTTATGGGATACATTCAGAGCACTTCACCCTTTATTAACTATTATTGAACCAAATATGAGTACGGAATTTGCGTCTAACCTTATGCGTAAAGCATCAGAGGGTGGAATTCTACCCAAGTGGCCACTAGCTTCAAATTATACTGGAACAATGGTCGGTTATCCTGCGGTCTCAGTACTTGCGGATGTCCTCACAAAGAATCTCTATAAAGGGGATAAGAATCGTCTATTAGATGCTACCGTTTTAGCATCCACTTATCATCCGGAACTACTAGATTCAATTCAAGAACCAAGAGCAAGCCGACTCATGACGAAACATATTTACTTTAAAGAAAGAACAGGAATCATCCCATCTGATTCGATATCAAAATCTGTATCCAATGGACTTGAAATGGCATACTATGATTGGTGTATATATAAAATTGCAGAAGAGGTTGGCAAACAGGATATCGCCAAGTCATATGCAATTAAAGCAGACTATTATAAGAATTATTTTGATCCACAAACTGGCTTTATGAGAGGAAAACTAGGTAATGGTAAGTGGAAAACACCATTTAATCCCAAATACTCTTCTCATGAAAATAGTGATTATACAGAGGGAAATGCATACCAATGGAGTTTTCTAGCCCCACATGATCCAATTGGACTAGTTGCAATATATGGTGGGAAGGATATATTTGAATCTAAATTGGACTCTTTGTTTCATACTAGCTCAGAAATCATTGGAGAAAAAGCTTCTGGTGATATCACGGGACTTATTGGTCAATATGCTCATGGTAATGAACCAAGTCATCACATTGCCTATCTATATAATTGGACCAATAGTCCTTATAAAACACAGGAGATGCTAGATAGTATCATGAGTAGATTTTACAACGCTACTCCCAATGGAATTGTAGGGAATGAAGACTGTGGACAGATGTCTGCTTGGTTTGTTCTCAACTCACTTGGATTCTATCAATTTTGTCCTGGGAAACCGATTTATCTTCTAGGACGACCACTTTTTGATGATGCAAAGATTAGAACAGGAGGCAAATATTTCACAATCGTTGTACATCATAATTCAAAACGAAATAAGTATATTCAGAAAGTTTTACTTAATGGAAAACTTCTGCAAGAAAGATGTTTCAAACACAAAGAATTAGTTAAAGGAGGCAAAATAGAATTATTCATGGGACCGAATAAGAAGTCTTAATTAGGGTATTGTCCACATGATAAGTTTAACCTAATGATGAGTAGAGGTAGCAACATAAAAAAAGATTCCCCCAAACCTTAAATATTACTTCTTAGCTATATATCATGTGCTACCTCTACAATACGATAAATTTACTATCTGACAAATAAACGACATTCTTGTTGTATTTTACAAATCATGATACCTGTTTTTTCTATAGAATTCATCTATTTTATACAAAAATCGCTAAAAAGACTTTTTTTATAGAAAAACAAAACATTTCATAAAACAAGACCATGTCAATAAATATTATTGTCATCCAAATATTATCTCAGCAACAATAAAACCAACGATATTAAGAATTGAATAAAAACACCGAGTGGAGCTCTATAAAAATTAAACCAGAACTTAGTAGTTTCTTGCATTTTAAAACGAGCTGTTCATTGTAAGAAGAACATTGCACACTATACTCAGCTGTAAACTTATCTAATCTGAGTTAACCATATTTTATGCATCTACTTTAGTCTTGAATCTTACAGGCACTTTGCTTCAAACAAACACTATCATTTATGGCAATCGGGTAGATGGCTGGAAGATATTTAATCTTCCAGTACACCTCCCACACCACCGTACGTACGGGTCTCGTATACGGCGACTCCCTAAATCACGACTTTACTTTCTGATAATAATCACTTAGCGTAATATAGCCTGCCTTCTCCAAATTCTTATTCGTTATAGTCGTTTGTAGAATTGGACTCTTTGAAATGAAATGCGCCAATACTTTTTCCTCGTATTAGCATATTCATACGCTTTGCTCTTCAAAACTCCGATCAAATATGCCGCATGAAATAATGATAATTCGCCATCGGGTTAACACTTACCTTTTCGTAGTTCTGTTATTAAAACTTTTCGATGAAATCTGAGATAATCTTTTAAGGATTCCACCTGCATCTCATCAACTCCATGACTCCCTTTATTTCGATAAACCTGTAAATAAGCCTTATTTAGGTTATCTGATTCTAGGACTCGTTCTAATAAATTATCTGTTGTAATGGTCGTTTTCATAATGGCTTCAGTTATCCCATTGAAAGTGTGCGCTCTTGAGTTATTATCGAGTTCCGCTCTACCTTCACTCAAGTAGCTATCTTCCGATATTTTCTGCATTGATCCCTTCATTAGGTAACAGTCTGTATTATGAACAATTTAAGATTCAGTCCTTCCTGTAAAGTGGATACAGTACTATGACCTCGGCTGACTTCTCACAGTTAACTTTTTGTGAATGGACAGGAAAAAAAATACACTGTATCCATCTGTGAGACCTCCCATGGTAAGGAAATTAACTTTCACTCCATCTATCCGCCACATCTACGGTATAAACTCCGTGTAGAATTCGGACTTCACTTTGTTTGGCAAGCTTATCCAGTTATATACCGCCTAATGAGATTCGTATACCTCGGATCAGAGTTTTGCATACGGCTTCCTTCAGGTTATACCTCACGATAAGCACCCTTGCCTTCTGCTAGGTGGTTGGCTCTACAAACCTCCACTACGGACTTGCACCGATTAGTTAATTTACATGCATGGCACACCAAAAAAAGGGAGTTGGTAAAACCAAGCTCCCTTTCATAAATATAAACACAATTTACATCAAAGAAAATACTTCAAATCGGGTAATCTTCATATGGTTATTCACCGTACGAAAACCAAAGAACCCCTTCTTCAAAGGTGATGGATCATACATCTCAAAGACTAATGCACCATCTTTCTTATATCTTACCCAACATCCTCGAACCTCAATACGTATTGTACTCTTTTTATTAGGAACAATCTGATATCCCTCAGTACGATAATCATACTCTAAAGGCATTGGACGATCAAAGTTTCCTGTATATTTTCTAAATCGACTCTTAGTATTGTTATGTCCTCCAAACCCAACATAATAAAGTTTCATCTCATTATAATCATAGAATTTACCAACTCTTTTAGGCTTAGTATGAAAGAAATCAGTAGTCTGTCTAGGATCTTGAGCCATCCAGAAGCAATTCAAATCGCTCACTCGATCATATTTACCTCCATTAGAGATTACGGTTGCATCATATTCAATCGCAACATCCCCTTCTAACTTATTCTTAAACCAAACAGTGCAACCTTTTTGGTCAACAATCTCCATCTCTCCGTTCTCAACCGTAACTGAAACACCTTTATATTGCTCAACAACCCAATTCTTTTTGTCTCTCAACATGTCTGAATATACCAATTTAGGTACTGCAGGAGCCAACTGTTTCTCGTATGGGTAAAAGCGAGATGTCTGTTTTCCGGCCCAATCTCCCATATTCAATGGTACTTCTAATCTGTATAAATCTTTTTCTTCCACTTGCAATGCAAATAAAGAATGAGCCATTTTTCTATTTACCGTAACAAATAGCTGACTTTGATTCTGAAGAGGATCTGACGCAACAATGTCAACTCCATATTCAGTTTCTTTACATGTCATGATTACTGGTTTATCTACAGACAATTCTAATCCAGAAGGCAAATGAACAGTACCAGCTTTATAAAAAACTAATTGTGATTGATTACGATGACTACTATATACTGCTTGAACAGTTTCATTATTAGCAACAAGTTGTAAAGATGTTTCGGTTACCTGTGCCATCATATCCAAAGCGACTATCGTAGGAAAGATAATATAGTTATAGTGGTCAGTATGTGTATTATCGATTGAAAGAGAGAACACATCTACTTTTTCCACATCTCCCTTCTTGTACACTTGATCTAGATCACTCCAATCTCCAGTTCTTTGACATGCATCTAAAATCACTGAGACTTTGCTACCCTTTTCTGGTGTGATTAAATATCCAACACCATCTTGAAGAAACCAACTATCTTGAGTAATCTCAAACTCTTTGTATGTATAATCCCCCTTCTCTATTTTTCCTTTCTTTCCATTGACATAAAATTCAATATCACTTTTCCATCTTGATTGATTGATATTTGTCAACACCTTACAGTCCGATTTTTGCTTCTTATGAATACTATTTCCAGCAAATAAGATCTGATCTTTCTCGTAAAAGTACCCTTTGTTTGCAGTAATATTTGAAAAATCATTTTCTCTCTCTTGCTGGAAAGCAGCGATAGCCTGATAACCATCGACAAGACCACCAGCAAATACATTTAAACTCTTATTGTTACTCCCCCAGTTGACTAATGGAATATCTTTTTGTGAACGATTTTCAGCGGTAGTACCTGGAAGGTGTTGAAAATTCAATCCGACTTTTACATCATTATATTCGTTTCCATCTTTTAGAATAAAAAAAGTACCATCACCAAAATGGTAATTCTTTTTTCCATTCCCATTTCCGCTCTCAGGACCACTAGAACGTCTTGATCGCATCTTTAAAGAGGTGAAATAGCGATTCTCTCGGTAGACCATCATATCACTATTAAAGAAATATTTTGCCAAAAATGGATACGAATTAACTTCTAATTGTTTTACCAAAACCGCCAACTCGTCATATCGTGCTAATTGCTTACCACCAACATCCTGAAGTCGTTTAATCATCTGAGCCAGATGTCGAGGTTGATTATCACTACCTTTCTTAGTGGTATGTCTACCCAGAACATGAAAGTCAGATGAATTTCGATAATAGTGATACGAAAGTCCATTCAATATTGCATCTTGAATCTGATTTAATGCATGTGTAGATAGTGCCCATTTAGTCCCCTTGGTTCTTGCACCATATTTTAAGATATCATCAAGCCAACTTGTTCCGTATCCAATCCAATAATCTTGTCCTGTACCTCCATTATGCTGCCACCATGAGTAGTCCGATTGCAATCCAATACCCTCATTATGAGCATCTGTAGAAAACGAAATATTTTTATGCATCAGATCCAGTGCATGATGGTTTTTACTCATTGCAACATATCCAAACATTCCATCTAAACGGTACCCAATATTTGCTCCTTGAAATGTATCAACATTAATTCGACTACCAAATGCACCTTCAGCAATCATTGCCATCTTAGAAATATTTTCTTGCTGAGTACTCGGATCTATCTTTTCCAAAAGCATACCTACGACAGAACTCATTCGAGGTTCTTCAAAAGCTCTCTTCGTCCAATTTGATGAGATCACATGATGATCTGACCAATAACCAATAGCTTTAGTAATACGTTTTTGATCCTTCTTATCTACATCTTTGGGAGTATGATACCAATGCTGAACTAATGGTAGAATCACATCTCTCATGGACATTGCATCACTTTCATATCCTTTAATTTCACCATCTTTCTTTAATAGCTTGATCGTTTGATCAAAATCTACCTTTTTTTGTGGAAATTCGATGGCATCATCAAGCACTTTTTGATGTACTTTATTTAGATCATCTTGTTGTGCCAAGCATTCTTTTGGAGCAGCCAAACTTATTAGAATCGCCACACACAAAAAAGATCTTTTCAATGAAGTATAGATATTCATAGTTGTATTTATAGTATGTTTTATGTGGTTCTGTCAATTATCACTATACACAATCCAGATCAAAAATAAATCAAATAGAAGGATTACCATTAGGACACTTCATTCGCGATTATTAAATGACATAGTCTTATGCAAACGATATAACAATGATACTAAATATGGCGTAGTAAATTTGATAAAAAAGTCTAAAACCACAAATTTTGTACGATAAATACACTAATCTGAATTTTTATTGAACGAGGCTAGTATGGTTCCACTGTTTTTGGTTCTTCCCCTTTCATCAAACGTATTATATTATTTCGGTGACGAAGAACAACAACCAAACACAATATTGACGACAATAATACTTGCTTCTCATCTATGTGATATATCAAACTAGATAAGACCCAACTTACACTCATTGTAATAGAACTCATCGAAACATAGTGAGTAAAATGTTTGGTCATATAATAAACTATAATCCCAATAATAACAGATATTGGTTCTATCAAGAATAAGGAACCAATAGCAGTGTTAACCCCCTTACCACCTTTAAACTTCGTGAAAATAGAGAAGCAATGCCCCAACACAGTTAATAGAGCAACTCGATAAACCACCACTGACTCATATCCATAAAAGTACATTGCAAGGCCAACAGGAAGTAAGCCTTTAAGCATGTCACAGACCTGTATGAATAGCGCAAATCTTTTGGAGGTAAAACGCCCCACATTTGTCGAACCTATATTTCCACTCCCTTTCTGACGAATATCAATACGATAAACATACATAGTAAACCAATAACCGCAAGGAATAGAACCCATAATATAAGCTACAACATAAACAATCCAAGTATTTTCCATAGGTCAAGATTTAGTAATTATAACAACATGATATTCAAATGGGAGATGTCAAATTGATGTTATCTATTTTTTCTTACATTTAAAACAAGGAAATAATGAAGGCACACTACGGTAATACTCTTCATACCCTTTTTTTTGTTTCATATGCTTTTCTAACATTGGCACTCCCGAAACTTTCAAAAGTAATAATGTCATAATTATTGGTCCGACAAAAGCAGTTATATGCATACTACTGAAAGCGAACAAACCAAATCCCCACCACAACATAAATTCACCAAAATAGTTAGGGTGCCTTGAATATCCCCATAAACCTTTATTACAAATTCCTTGGGAGTTCTTCTTAAACTGAAATAATTGATAGTCTGCTACGGACTCATAAATAAATCCTGTTAACCAAACAATAAAACCTAAAACCATTAACCATGAAGATAAGCTAGAAACTGGAATACTGGAAGAGAAGAACACGATAAAAGTCCTGGATACAAGAAAAACTAAGATTGCTTGTAGTAAAAATGTTTGAAAGAGACTAACCCACCAGTATCGATGAGGACCATACTTTTCACGAAAAGATTGATAACGTTTGTCTTCTTCTGGCTTCATTCGTGAGAGCAAATATACAGACAGTCGACTACCCCATATTGCAATCATTCCTAAATAAACCCATTGTGCAAAACCACTTGGCATAAAATGCACATAACATCGTACCCCTACATAGACAAAAGCACTTCCCCATAGCACATCAACAAAATCTACACGAGATAATTTAATACTTAACAACCAAAAAATAATTGCACCGATGCAGAGCTCAATAAAAATTTGCAATCCAAAGTTCATAGCTTTAAGTTTTTATTCATATTCAACAACAACTCCAACTGATCCTAATCCAGCATAGACACCTATTACAGGTGTAACAGCTATATATGGCAAATGTTCAACTCTAAGCTTTTGGTTTAAACTAGCTTCTAATTTCACAGCATCAAAATCTGCTCCAACATGGACAACCTGAAAACGTTTCACTTTTTTCTTTGCCACTCTTCGAACCATTCGATTTAAAGAGCGGTTAAACCCTAAAACCACTCCTCCAAATTTCGCTCGACCTTCAGGGCTCATTGAAACCATAGGGTGCAACCCCAACTTGTTTGCAAGTGAATTCATTGAAATAGGAACACGCCCACTCTTTACCATAGCATCCAAAGAACGTACAGAAACCATAATATCTATTTTAGTCTTAAGAGATTGAAATAAGGAACGTAGATCTTCTATTTTTGCAGAATGAACTGCTGCCATAGCAATACGTTCGACCATCATACCATAAGCCGCGGATAGCGTTCCACTATCCCAAACATCTATTTCAGAAGAGGATTCACATGACACTTCATTAGCCGCAGCTAGTGCATTGGTATACGTTCCACTAAAATGTTTACTGATATGTAATGATATAATATGGTCATATTTGTCCAACAAACTTCGATAGAAATTTTCAAAAAACCCTTGACTCACCTGCGAACTTTGACACTTCACATCTCCCCATTGCATATCTTCATATAGCTCTTTTCCAGTTATAGTTATTCCATCTAAATGCTGATGTCCATTCACCTCCATCGGCATCGGCAATTTATATATATGATATTTCGAAATCTGTTCGTCACTTAAATCACAAGTCGAATCCACAACCAAAGCATACTTCTCTTTTTTAAGTGTTGACCTATAATATTGGCTCTGCAAATCATCTACCTTAATCTTCTCAATAACCCCCTCATCAGATAAAAACTTAGAGATTACAGTTGGACAATCTGTATGAATATGTACATGTAAACGTTCTTCATCTCCAGTACAAATAATAGAATCACCATAATTAGACAAGAAAGAGTTAATCTCCTCCTGTCTTTTTGACGCTCCTACTATATTTACTTCATAACAATATTGAAACGCAGGGGAAGATACAACATCATCTGTTTTAAATAACATCTCTTTTGAAGGAGTATATCGTTTTGTTTTTCCTTTTCTATAGGGCTTCAACATCCCTTCAATAAAACAGACAAATCCCAATGCTCCCGCATCTACAACATTCACTTTTGATAATATTTCCAATTGATTCTTTGTCTCTTCCAATGCTTCTCTCAATATAAAAACAGAACGTCTCATTGCCTCTGCTATAGATAAGACCTCGGCATTTGACATTACACGAAGCTGTTCAGCCCAAACTCGCATCATTGTTAAAATAGTACCTTCCTGAGGAGCACTCATTTTTTGGTACACATACAGATATGCCGACCCTAACATCTCTGATAAAGAAGATACGGATCTACCATCAAAAGCATCAACAGACCGATGAATCCCCCTTAGATATAATGCCACGATTGATCCGGAATTACCTTTCGCATTCTCAATAGCAGTAGAAGAGATACTTTTAATCGTACTTTTCAAATCTCGAACCCATATGGTATTATCTAAAATACTTTTTGTTGTAGCATACAAGTTAGTACCCGTATCTGCATCTCGTACAGGAAAAACATTAATTTGGTTGATCTCATCTACAAATAGATTTAATTGTTTTGTGCCATTTTTAAAGGCATAATAAAGATCCAAACCACTAATAGCTGAAGTGTGTAAAGGTGTTAGCATAGTCATAGGTTTCTTCTAAATTACATTAAAGGAGCAAAATCCTACTATTAAAGATACAATAATAATTTTATTTACAACATGATAAATAAAACAAACACAGAAACACAATTAATCACAGAAGGCATGTAAAGAGTGTTTTATTTCAATAAGCAAGAAAGCTTGATTACAGAAGAGGCATGGATATTCAGGATAATCTAACTTATTGATAATATTAATCAAAAACATATTATCTTTCGTATCGACCACTCCATTTCATAGGATATTCTTTTATTCTCTTATATCGAAATTCATGCAATGCTATTGCATGAATTGAATTTGACAATCTCCTTACAAAAGAAATAGGATCATTATAAATATCTCATTATAATTAATTTAGAACACACTTAAAAACGAGTAGAGCTAGATAAAAATACTATATTGAGGATCAAAGTCAGATCATAAAATATCAAAACATCAAAGCAAATAAGTTCTTAAAGCTACCTTCACCTAACCAACATGCTAATATCCCACCCTTTCTTTTAAATATCACTAGAACTATATTCGAAGTTCCTTCACCCAGAATGGAAAATCGATGAATGAACTTCGACTGAACTTTGATTGAACTTCGAATCATCTCATACGAAAGGCAGGTAATAGTAGCATGTCTTTGTGGACCTAGTGATTTAGAAGTATTAAGATATGATATAAATGAGTCTACTCTGACAACTCTTAATTTTGTATTCCACTTCATTACTCAAAAAACACACATTGACTATCAAATAGATACAAAATGTAAAATCAGTATTTTTCAGAAAAAGGAGGTTTCCAGAGTGGACGCATAGACTAAGTATTTGAATTAAAATTTTATTGGCAAATAATTATTTCATTCATGCTATTTACAATAAATATCCCCTATTAAGTATGGAGAAAATAGGGCTTTGACTATATTCTTGATCAAAAGAAACGAGAAGTAGTTAAACCTTATTTAAAATAGTCGACTATTTGAGGTACATTCAAAAAAAGAGACTGCCCAATAAGGACAGTCTCTTTAGCTATAAAAGGTTTATTCAAGGTACTGTTTCGTATTACAGAGATAAATTATTTAACCATCAGACTACGAACTTTTGTTCCTTTATTAGTAGTAACTCTTACGAGGTATTGCCCCGAAGGAAGGTTTGCAACATCAACTCTACTATTAGGAAGATAGTTCACGACATCCTTAACCTTAGTTCCTAGCACATTAAACACCTCTACTTTGCGAATTGGATCTTCACTATTTAACACAAAGAACTCTGATGTTGGATTTGGATATATATTTAATGATGCTCGTTCAAGCTCATCAACGGCTGTTTTAACTCCACCTGTATAGAACCAGAAATTATCAAAATAGATGTCGGTTCCAATATTACTATCTTTAGCTAGCCTAACCCAAATTTCAAGATCCTTAAAATCTCCTGCACTAATCCCAATCGTCGACAATGGGGCATCTACAACAATTTTTGTCATTACACCAGGAGCTAAAACCTGATCTTTCATGATGATAACAGGATATGATTTTTTCTCTGTAGTATTATGGTATACTACTGCAACTTCGTATGTAATCTCTTTCGATGCAAAAACATCAAATTCAAGTTTATAATCCTTTGTTACATTTAATTCCGACGCATTAATTTTCTTTCCAAGAGCAACTTGATCTATGATTTCTCGAGTTCCTTTTGTTGTCACTTTGTAGTGAAGAGACTGAATACCATCTGAAACATATTTAGAATCTTTATTCAATGCCACATCGCAAAGCCAATTATTCGCTTTACGATTTCTCCAGCCACCAAAACTAACATTTGCATCAGTAGTTTGTTCAAAAGAGCCATTTGTTCCAAATAGATTTGTCCCATTAACGGGCTCTTGTCCAAAAATAAAGCTAGTAGATGTAAGAAATAGTCCGATTGTTAAGGATAGAAGTTTTTTCATTTTTAATAGAATTAATGTTAAACAGAGTTGAAATTGAGTATGGTCATATAATGTCATAATTATGACATCATTAATAGACCATACATATAGTTTTTATTGTATAAAAGTTTAGATTGTAACAGGAGTTAATATCACTTTATCAAAATAGATATCTGCCCCAACATTTTTCTCATTGGCTAGTTTCACCCAAAATTGCAGGTTCTTAATTGTCTCCTTATTGGTCTCTTTTAAAGCTGACATTGGGACCTTAAGCTCTATTTGCTGCATTTTATTTGGTGATAATGTTTGATGCTTATTTTCAACAAGACGCATCATCTTGTTATTGCTTGCATCATCTATTTTATAAGAAACTACAAAATCATAAACGACCTCTTTAGATGCGTATATACTCAGTTTTAGAATATAATCTTTCGCAAGATCAATCTTCTTTATCGGAATATTTTTACCAAAAGCAACCTGATGAGAAATATTCTTTTTTCCTTTAGCACCAATATTATAGTGTAAAGATTGGTTTCCATCAACAATATATTGACTATCTTTATTTACATCAACAACGACATTCCACTCTTTCGTTTTACGTGTTTTCCAACCTCCTAAATTGGGTTTTTCGGCAGTTGATTTCTCAAAGGAATAGTTTGAACCTAATAGAGGTTTTGATTTTTTTTGTGCACAAACAGTTCCTGAGAGCAGAACCGTTAGACCTACTACTAATAAATTAAATTTAGTCATTTTGATTTTGTTTAGTTAACTTTTTGTTAGAAGTGATTGGCTAGACATATACTCTCGTTTTGAGAGCATATATCTTAATATTTTTATTGTTTGAATTCAATCTTTAAACAGAAGGCATTATCACAAGGTTTTACAGTTGGCATAGTAACCATTAAGCCATCCCCTTCCTGTGACCATTGTATATCATCATTACATCCAAGCATTTTGATGCTCTTAATTGCATTGATTCTTTTATTTGACTTCGTTAGATGTTGTAATTTCACCTGTTTCCCTTTACCTGGCCAATCTAGAATAAAAGTATAAAGTATTCCATCTTTTTGTGTATAACGAATATCCTTCATAGTAAATGGAGACTTTTGGGCTCTATGATGAATCTCATTTGTTGGTCCTTCACCAAACATATACCATGGACGGGTCTCAAATATTGCTTCACTATTCACTTCCATCCACTCACTCATTCCTTCTAAAATATCGGTTGTCTGCTTATCTAAAGTACCATCCGCCTTGATAGGAACATTCAATAACATATTACCGTTTTTACTTACAATATCGATTAACTTATCAATTACCATGTTAACAGTCATATATGATGCTCCTTTTTTGTATCCCCAAGGACCAATAGAGTCGTCTGTTTGCCAAGGATCATTAAGAATATGGCTCGCTTTTCCTCTTTCAAAATCAAGTGTTGCAACTCCAGGATAGTAAGCACCTTGCCACGGTCTCTCTTTTATACACATTACAGCCTCTTGTTGACCATTATGCATCTTCTGAGAGTGATTATAAAGATGAGAAAGAACACTCATTCCTGTTTTCCCTTCATCATCACCACGAAACGGAATAGCACAATCAAAATATAGAAGATCAGGATGATAGTTGTCAATTAAATCCTTCATTCTACGCTCCCATTGCTTTCTCCATTTTTTAGGAGCATTTTCTGGAGCACGAGGATGAATATCCTTATGATCTTCAAAATAGAAATCTGCATACTTTGGGTCTGCACCATCATACCTCACTCCTTTTTTAGCACCTTTTTTATCGGCAAGTTTATTGGTATTAAACCAGCTATAACTGCGGGATAAGTGTGTTGTTACACCAAAGCGTAGACCTTGTTTTAGAGTTGCCTCTCGCCACATTCCAATAATGTCTTTTTTGGGACCCATATTTACAGCATTATACTTATGATGCTTTGAATTCCATAAATCAAAATTATCATGGTGAACAGCACATGGTGAGAAGTATTTTGCTCCTGCTTTCTTAAATAACGAAACTAGTTTATCTGGATCAAAATTCTCTGCTTTCCACATAGGAATGAAGTCTTTATATCCAAATCCAGAAGGGTGTCCATAAGTTTTCAAATGATGCTTATACTCTGGTGTTCCCTCTAAATATAATTTTCTTGCATACCACTCTCCTTGTTCCGCAACAGAGTATACCCCCCAGTGCATATAGATCCCCAATTTTGCATCCCTAAACCACTCTGGACATTGGTATTGTTCTAACGATTTAATCGATGGTTTAAAATGAACTGAATTTTTCTGTTTCTCTTTTGCAGATAAGCCCGTCAATAAGCTTCCTGTCAGCAAAACTGCTAATCCTATTTTTTTGATATTTGAATAGATCATTTTCGTATGTTGCTTTAAAATGGTAATTTACTCTTGTTAGGTTTTGCTTTCCCTTTCAGGCAGTTCTTATTCATATCTTTGTCAGGAATGTCGTAGTAACTCTTCTTCAACTTTCGATAGTTAGGAACATGATCCTTTTTTGGAAACTGATTCACCACAGCTTGAAAGTTTTCGATTGCTTCTTGTATTTCTTTTTTATTACTACGAATCAAATTATGATGTTCATAGAAATCATTTTTTAGATCAATCAGCTCATATACCTGTCCAAGCGTATCCACATATGCTTTATATCTTTTATTTCGAATCGAACGATCTCTATAGCTATGCGAGTTTACTAATCTCCCATTCTCAAAATGGCCACCATTAGATCCCAAAGCCACAATCCATGACCTTTTCGTTTCGTTGGTATTTCCATTTAATAAAGGTACAAATGAGTAACCGTCATATTTATATTTCTTATTTTTTGACGCTCCTGCTAAATCACAAAAAGTTGGTAATATATCTGTAAAATCGACCAATTCTTCTGATACTTGATTCGGCTTTATTCGCCCGGGAGCACTTACAATTAATGGGGCATTAATACCATTCTCGGAAAGTTTGGTTTTACCACCTCTAACAGGTCTTCCTTTTAAGTGTCCAATAATATTTCCTGAAGTACCATTATCGGTGGTCCAAAAAATCATGGTATTGTCAGATAATCCCAAACTATCTACTGCATGAACAATCTTTCCTAAAATATGATCTGCATAACGTACCATTGCCTTATGCTGTTCTCCTTTAGGAGCATTAGGTTCATTTGGAGTAGTAGTTAAAGGTCCATGAGGCAAACACATCGGATAATAAACCATCATTGGGTCTTTCTTGTTTTTGGACATAAAATCAATAATAAAATCTGAAAATACATCCTCTCCAAACTGTCCTTTATATGTTTTACTCCCTTTCTTAGTATGTATATAAGGATTCCAATATCTTTGAACAGAAGTCTCAATATCTCCTCCTCCTTCACCACCCGTCCACATACAATATTCTTGGAATCCAACATCTACCATTGCTTTTGGTTCTAAACGAAAATCATTCAATTGCCATTTTCCAGCTACGCAGGTTTTGTAACCTTCCTTTTGAAGCATTTTTGCAAACGATGGATTTACATCAGCATCAAAATGGACTCCATGTCCCCATCTAGGAACATCATAATGGTTTACCCATCCATGATTAAATGGGTATTGTCCCGTTAACAATGTTACTCGACTGGGGGTACATTGCGGCATCGAATAAGTATTGGTAAACTTTATTCCATTTTTTGCCAATTTATCAATGTTTGGAGTTTTAACATCATTGGCACCATAATTTTGCACCCACTCTTTTCCCATGTCATCTAATAGAATAAAGATGATATTAGGTTTCTCGGTCTTCTTTGCGAAAGAGGAGAAAGCGAATAATGTGCTAAATGCTGTAACTGTAATTTTTTTCAGACAGTTCATTTTTTGAGAGTGTTAATTTAGAACAAGAGTTGAAAAATTTTCCGTCATTGATTGATTGTAAATGAGAATTACTATTTACTATTACAAAACTACATCACTCTAATTTTTGACGCCTTATGGATCATCACAAATATTAACATATATATATCAGGAGATAGCATATGTAAGAAACATTAGTATGACTTTCATAAAAAAAACAGTAAGAAACAACACAACCTAATACACAATAACAACCTAATAATAAGCAAAATACAACAACATACAAGCAAACAATCAACAATGACATAGAGGTATGACATATATTAAGAAACATATCACTGCAACACCATCATATAAATACATGAAAGTAAGTTATTAGAAAGGTGTTACAATCGGAGAAATATAATTGTTACAAACAATTTAAGCTTCTTAATTCATTCAATTACTTCACACACCATATTTTAATGCATAAATAGTGCGTTTAATAATTATGGCTTTCAATTATACAAGAGTGCAATAATAATAGTGAGTCCAACAGTGATAAATAAATTAGATTTTTTGGATAACGAGGCATAAAAAAGATCTACCCATCATGATGAGTAGATCTTATATCAAACATTAAATTAGTTATCGAAATATTAGTTACCCTCAATAATTCCTGGTGAAGGTGATGACGATTCAATAAAGTCAGTAGAAGAGTTATCTGAATCAATTAAATAAGGTCTCTCATTTGCAATAAAAGCCACTTTTCTTCGAATAGAATGGCCATATCGATTATTATCATCCATTGATAAACTAAAATATTTAATGTCTAACTGAGATGACAACGTTTTCCAATTAAACTGCCCTTTGGGGCTACACTCTACAGCATCAATAATCGAACTATTTTGAATTCGCCAAGCATCACGATTAATCTCAGATTTCACTCCATTCTCTGTATAAGTATAGATATATGAATAAGCAGCCGCCTTCATAAACACATCCGTCGTTTCTGCTTTTCTTCTAAAAAGAATAAAAGATTTTTGTCCTTTATCATTTGGTGACCATTTCTCAACAGGAGTATCGGTCATTTTCTGCATATTTGGCACACCAGGAGTATCTTCATCAGTAGTACTAATATCATACCATTCAAAGTTTGCTTTAGTCAGGTCAAGGGAGTTCGAATTGATTGTCTTATGATTTATAGCTCTATCCACAATCAAAAATGACTCGCCTGGTTTCAGCAAAAATTGTTTTCCATTTCCGCCAACACGGTAAACTTTAGAAACAGCAGTATACTTATCTCGTTCATCAACTTTAAGATCAGAAAGGACAATATCAGTTTGAAACTCCGTTTCTGCAATACATAGATCATCGGCATATAAATCACGTTCTGAATTATTATATATTTCGAAGAATTTATCCTCGGAATAAGCAGTACCATCAACATTTAACGATCCAGTAAAATATATTTCCGAGAAGATCAAGTCTGCATTAATATTGTATACATACAAATCTAAATCGAGAGTCAATCTTCCCCCTTCGACTTTAACATTTTGCTTCATTCCTCTCACTCCCACTTCTTTTACCACCTTACTTTTATCTAAATCAGCAGTAGTCACCTCTAATATTCCATCTAATTGCAGATTATATGTACCATCCTCAACTTTTAAGAATGGAACTCCTAAATTTTTGATTTTTCTAATCTTCTGAGATCCAGTTTCAACATTTGTAATCGTAACTGTTGCTGTTTTCATTTTCACTTTATCATTCGAGAATGATTTAGGTGTATGCATTTTCACCTCTACATCTGAAAGAGGTAGCATCTGATCCTTTTGACAGGAAACAATAAGTAAAGAGGCCAAAAGTGCAATGCAAGATAGTTTCTTATACATCATCGATATTATTTTTTAACTATTACGGAGTTACCTCCTAATAAAACAGACTTCAACTAAACCTTGTTTATCTGAAAGATAAAAGTACAATAGTATTTTTTAAAATTAATTACATATTTGAACATTTTTAATGTAATGATAATCTATTACAATCGGGTAGATGGCTGGAAGATATTTAATCTTCCAGTACACCTCCCACACCACCGTACGTACGGGTCTCGTATACGGCGACTCCCTAAATCACGACTTTACTTTCTGATAATAATCACTTAGCGTAATATAGCCTGCCTTCTCCAAATTCTTATTCGTTATAGTCGTTTGTAGAATTGGACTCTTTGAAATGAAATGCGCCAATACTTTTTCCTCGTATTAGCATATTCATACGCTTTGCTCTTCAAAACTCCGATCAAATATGCCGCATGAAATAATGATAATTCGCCATCGGGTTAACACTTACCTTTTCGTAGTTCTGTTATTAAAACTTTTCGATGAAATCTGAGATAATCTTTTAAGGATTCCACCTGCATCTCATCAACTCCATGACTCCCTTTATTTCGATAAACCTGTAAATAAGCCTTATTTAGGTTATCTGATTCTAGGACTCGTTCTAATAAATTATCTGTTGTAATGGTCGTTTTCATAATGGCTTCAGTTATCCCATTGAAAGTGTGCGCTCTTGAGTTATTATCGAGTTCCGCTCTACCTTCACTCAAGTAGCTATCTTCCGATATTTTCTGCATTGATCCCTTCATTAGGTAACAGTCTGTATTATGAACAATTTAAGATTCAGTCCTTCCTGTAAAGTGGATACAGTACTATGACCTCGGCTGACTTCTCACAGTTAACTTTTTGTGAATGGACAGGAAAAAAAATACACTGTATCCATCTGTGAGACCTCCCATGGTAAGGAAATTAACTTTCACTCCATCTATCCGCCACATCTACGGTATAAACTCCGTGTAGAATTCGGACTTCACTTTGTTTGGCAAGCTTATCCAGTTATATACCGCCTAATGAGATTCGTATACCTCGGATCAGAGTTTTGCATACGGCTTCCTTCAGGTTATACCTCACGATAAGCACCCTTGCCTTCTGCTAGGTGGTTGGCTCTACAAACCTCCACTACGGACTTGCACCGATTAGTTAATTTACATGCATGGCACACCAAAAGAAGGACTCCCCATTTAGGAGAGCCCTTCTCTATACTTTGACTCTAAAAAAGATCTTATTGTTTTTTCAAAATTTTAGCAAAAAGACCATTTGTGAGATCTCTTAGAACGTACATACCCTCTGACAAATGATCCATCGAGAAGGTCTCTGTTCCATTAACATCTAATTGTTTTACAACACGCCCATTCACATCCAACAGTTCATAAGAGTGCTTCTTTTGATCATTGTTAATAATCGTTATCGTAGAACTAAAAGGATTTGGATATATTGAAGTAACTCCTAACTCTACAAGATTAGAAGATGTAAATAATTTAGCCGTTAACTTCAAATCATCTGTACTTTTTGAAGGTAATGAATGGCTGTTTCCAGCCAGTGAAACATAAAGCTTATTTTTACCATCAGTGAAGTCAATATGCTGATAATCTAACAGTGGCTCCCATGCATCTCTAAGATTCTTACGAAACAGATAACTCACACCATCGCTTCCATTGATTGCCCCTTTTTCTTCAGCATACATAGTTAACTTGAGCTCTGGAGCTTCTCTTTGTGTCATACAAGTGACATCCACATTTGGGCTATTATAGTTCTTATATAACTGAAGACTATTCATCTTTTCGCTACGCTTCCATAGATTATCATATTTAAATGCCCACAAATAATCATGCGCATTAAAGTCAAAGCCAGACAATTCAAATTGAATACTTACTCTCTTGCTTTTCAAATTATCAGAAGCTGTCATCCTCATTACATATGGTAAAGAATGATCTGTAATAATATTCGCATCAATGGCACTTGGCATCCTAAAATCTATCCAGCCTTTTTCATCGGTACCATCATTAATTCGATATATAAACTTCGTCTTTACAGCTTCTTTCTCCAATTGAACCTCAAAATAAGTGTAGTCTTCTACAGCAATATTTTTACGAATAGATGCATCTTCTCCTAATACAACAGATGCTGTATTCCATTGCGTTGTAGCATTCTCCCCCAAAATAATCGATTGATTCGGTTTTAATGCCAAATTATGGTCATGCAAAGTCAATTGGTCGATAACTGTTAATGAGTGATTGACATTCAGCATTTCATCACCAAGATGATCCAACCTAAAAATTGTCAATGATTTATCAATTGATTGCGACTTATCTCCTTTAAATGTAAAACTTGCATTTCTTGACACAATATCACCTTTACCCTCTATATCTCCATAAATATTGACTTCTGAAGATGAAAGATCTAACGATGCACCAGTAGATATATTTATATTTTTACAAACCAAAGTACCTAACGTATTGCCGTGTCCATATGCCCTTACTTCTCCAGAAAGAATATTAAAATCGTCAGTGATCTTTAGCTTTTTTGTATTAAATCTAGAGTTTAATGATAGAATATCAGACCCAATATCTACCGTCAAAGATCTCATTGCTGTTATCACACCTTGACTACTTCTAACAAGATTATGAACAGAGCCACTTTCTACAAATACTACAGCTGACTTAAATCCATCTGTCCATGATTTATCAGATAAACCTAAGTCCCCTCGAACAGTCATTGTAACGTCCATCTTTGCATGGCTATTAACGATACTCGTAGAAAAGTAACCTTTCTTGAAAGAGATGTTACCTGCATTAAGTTTGAAACTTCCTTTTGCCCATTCACTAGAACTCGATTGTGCAAAAATATCTGTATCGAAATGTCCTCCATTTAGATTAAATACGGAACCATGTGCAGTAAATGTATTCTTAACCACACGGATATTCCCACCATCAATTGTTAAAGAACCATTTAACGCCATATTGCCATCAATTATCACATCAGCCCCATCAGCAATACCTAGGCTACTATTTTCCGAAATACTAATCGAATTGAAATGAGATGAAGTAGAAATAACTGGATAATTTACACATCCATCATTTAACATTACTGCTGTAGAGGCATCAGGCACCATTTGGTCATCCCAATTGGATATATCCTCCCAACGACTAGATGTACCACCTCTCCATAATCCCTTAATCTTAATTGCAGGATCGATATTAATCGTGTAATCCTCAACATGAGCTTTATCAATTCCTTTATCAAAAGAGAAGTTATCATACGATGAAAAATACGCAATTCGAATTAAAGTTGCTCCATAAACAGGTGGATTAATCTTCATATCAAAAGTCACAGTTCCTTCAGACCAATCAGCATTTTTAACATCAATCTTCTCTTTACTTTGATCTAAATACCCATCATGATCAAGATCAATCCACACTCCAATTTTTCCAGAAACAACACCACCGACTCTTTTATAATCGATATTTAACTTATATGGATAATCAGGCTGAATATTTGCAGTCATATCTTTAAAATCATGATATCCAATATCAGATCTCACTTCACGATTATTCAAATCTGCAAGATGAACTAAACGAATCGCATTTATTGGTTCAACAATATTCAATGCAGCATAATTCCCCTCAGCAAGAGTAGTTACATGTAATGTATTAGATCCCACATCCTCATAATCTATACGTGCACCATCATTTACATATCGATACAGTTTATAATTATATTTGGTATCAGCTTCTAGTCCTTTATGTTGAAACAGATACTTTGGGGATGGAATATAGGCACAATTATTTTCCTCTTTATCTCCATCTTTAGGATCTATAATCTCATCATCACCAGTGGTCCATTTAAGCAAATATCCCCAAATAGCATTTGACGCATCCTCAGGTTCAATATTAAGATCGATCCTATGGCTATAAAGATTTTTTTTCGATATAGAGATAGCTTCAAGTGCAGGTATTTCACCATAAGTCCTCACTTTCTTTTGAATCCCATATGATATTCCTGCTTCATTAATAATATAAGCTCGATAATAGTAATTCGTATTTTCTTCTAATCCAGGTACCGTAATTTGGTAGGAATCTAAAGTGATAAGATCTGATGCTAATCTTATATCCTCGATTTTAGGATTCTCTGATTTAGAGACAACAACACCTTTCTCCAATACCTTATACATACCATCGGCAAGCTGTTCTCCTCCAATAGTAACCTCATTATTATCAACATTAATTGGATCTGATGTAACAACGGCTCCTAATCCAGGCATTGCAATAAATGCATAGTCCTCGACTTGACCTTTTTTGGGACTATAACAAGCATCTACAATACGATTTGATGCAGCATCAGTGATCACTCTAATACGTTTTCTTTCATATGTTCCAATATCTCTTGGTATATCGACGTAAAAACGAACGTCATCTTCAATATCAGAGAATTCATAACACATCTCATCATCTCCAAAATCATTGTCTCCATCAAAATCAAAATAAACTTTACCATTTTGACTATCCCCAGCAAGTGACAATTCGACCTCAGCTCTTTGTCCTGGTCTGACATGAATATTACCTTTACTTGTAAAGTCTTTGTAACCTTTATCACTATATGCTGTCTTAGATGAGATAGTAGTAGTTCCTAACTTAAAAGTTAAAATGCCATAATCTTCTCCCCAACGAGCATTAGATGTAGCCCCACTACAATCGACAGGACTAATATCTTTATAAAGTACCACACCATCTTTAATAGTATTCTTGTTAGATCCATTTGCATTCGTCACATTTAATGATACTGTAAAATGACCTTGTTTAAGATATCTCACTTTTGGATCAGGTGATGCAGAAGTCGTTCCATCAATAAATTCAATTTCATCTGTACCAAAATTCCATTCCCATGCATTAGGTGAATAATCAGAACGATCTTTAAACGAAATAACATTACCACCTGTTTCAAATGAACAATTTGTTCCCCAAACATCAAACTTTGCCTTAGGTTGGGAATGACATCCTGAAATCTCATATTCCTTAGTTAAAGGTTTAATTTGATCTCCACTTAATGTTATCCGAACAGCTCCCAAGTCATCAACTTCACTGAAATTTAATGTTTCCGTCTCTTTTGAAACAATTTTCTTCGCAAGTACTTTATCCCCCTGAACCACTGTAATCAGTGCCCCCATTTTAGAAATATCAGAAATGGTAACTTGCTGGTCACCACATGACATTGCATCTGGAAAAGTTGCATTTATTTCAGCTGGTTTAGCCTTCCATATTTTCATTGAAGGATCACCAAATAGATGAAAAAGTCGATATGTATAAATTCGACTTTCTTCATCGGGTGCCCATGTTTCATCCATCCTCATTAAACCGAGGTTAACAACATCTCCAAGAGTTGTTGTAGCATGATCAAAATTATGAGGGTGATGTCCATGAACTCCTGCTCCATTACCAAATGAAGGATTAAAGCCAGGATTAGGCCAGATAGACTCAAACATACCTAAGGTTAATCCATCATTACATCCAGAATAAGAGTAATAAGATGCAGCAATAACAGCAACAGCTCCTCCATTATTTTTTCTCAAAAACTTCTCAGCAAAACACTCTTTCAGTTCAAACTCACCTGTATGGCAGTTAATTGAGAACACGACTGGAAGCTTTTCGCCATTATTCAATCCATTAATATCACTTGTTAGAAACTCCGGATGCGCCCAACCAGTTCCACCTGCATAACCATGATCACGATGAAGAACATAAAACTTTCCATCATTTATAGCAGCACGAATATCTCCTTTTGAGCCATTCCAATTAAATCCATTAGCTCTTAACATCTCAGGAGGAAGTGCTTCTCCATTTGAATACCTTCCATTGTTAAAGTGAGTAGGTGATACAGAATGACTTGCATAATAGATACGTTGAACATCGTATCCTTGTCCTATCATATAAGATCTAACATCCTCACTCGTATGGCAAAAACGTCTTGTAGCATAACCATTCCTCTCATCATCTTGGAATTGAGCACAATTCAATCCATTTTGATAGAAATCTTCATCCTCAACAGGGTTTCGTTCGTAGTTAATAATTTTATCAATAACCACTTTTGCTTCTGCCACACTTGATACAGATAAACGTCCCTTTGCAAGATCTGGTGTAAAATCACCAGCACCATCCATACACACATAGCTCAAATCTGAATAGAAATCTTCCCCTCGAGGTGTACTAAAACGTTTTGCAGGGACATCTTCATGATCACCAATAATCATTAAATACTTTGGCTTCACATCCCATTGGTTATATCGAGTACTGACTACTGATTTTACTTCTTGAGTTGACCAACGATCTTTCGAAACAACTTCAACTGTTTGTCCCAAGCTTGCTTTCCAAGAAGCAAATCGTTTTGCCTCTTCTCTAAAACGCTCAGTCGTTATAATAATATACTCTTTCGCATCTCCATTAAAACTATTTGGAATATTCGCGATAGGTATTACATCAGCCCCGTTTATCGCCATATTCTTTAACTGAGAAGCAATCGCTGAACTCTCAAACAGTTCGACAAGATCATTATCTCGTTTTACTTTATATGACAATGAAGAATAGACCCTCAAAATTTTTCTTTTGGGGTTATACTGAACTGGACATAAGTTTACTTTTAGAATACGAGCAGACCTCATCTGTTGATCTGCAACAACAGAAACAATCTTTTGAGGATAAAATGCATCTTTCGCATACACTTTATCATCTTTCGCAAATTCGGGTTCCGAAGCTCCTTCAGTATCTCTAGCTTGTTTTAAAGCAGGATAGATATCTATTCCTTCATACTCCGTATATGTAACATCGCTCAACTCAAGACGAACCTGTTCTCCTTGGGCTGCTAAAAAATAATCGGATTTGACAGGCAATGCAGGTGCTCCTACTCCACCTAACATATTGAATCCTTCGATATGTAATAAACGGTAAGAATCTCCTAAAGCTTCATGACGACTCATAAAAGCACCATCAAAGTTGTATTCAACAACAAACTGTTGTCCTTCTTTATGTGTCTTTAAACTGGGGGATGCGTTTTGCTCCACCAAAACTCCTTTTTTACGTTGCTTTACAAAGGGTAAATATTCATTCTTTGCATTAACAGATGTAAAAAATAGAGTAAGTAAAACTCCTAATAAAAATCTATGCATGTTATAATGTTTAATGATAACATGCAAATATTAACATAATTACCATGACTATTATAACAAACACACAGATTTTATAACATATTTAATCAAAAAACATTACTTAGCATAGTAAAATAGCTCGAAATTAACAACAACCTATACTTATATTCAAAAAAAGCCAACACTATTTACTAGCAAATTTTGTCATCAGACTATTCAAAAGCTAGTTTTCTGGTACTGTTGAACTACAACAGTTATTCTCAGCACTGGCTGTTGGCTTTTGGATCTTTGAACCGACTAAATAGACAAGCCCAATTAAAGAACACCACAAGAGAATTTTTGTTATAGTATTCCTTGATCTTTTAGTACAACAACTACTTTCCTGTTTTTTACGAAAGTAGACTAATTTGAATCCATATAAAATCGAAAAAAACGAGAAGATTATGAATATATTTTGATATTCAGAGAAGAACTCAAATTGAGTAGTACCAATTCCAACCCATGCAAGAAGAGAGACTAGAAGTGGGAAACCACAACAAGTGATTAGACCCATGGCTGACATTACCGCTGTTACGACAGCCATAAAAGTAACTTTTAAACTTTTGTTCATTTTCATATTTATTCATTTTACAAAAAAGACTTACCATAATGATGACGAACGAATAGATTAAAAGACACAAAAAAGGGGACAAAATTTATTGTCCCCCAAATTCACACTATTTAAAACAATGATGATATAGGCCCTGATAGTATAAACAATAAGTATATTGTTAATATTATTATGTAGACCAGTCTTGAGTGAGACATTATATCCAAATCCTTCAAGATTTTCTTTACTGATAATCGATACGCAAATAACAATCCTGATACTCCTAAAAAAATAACTAGAGGTGAAATCCATGACATATGAGTAAGATGAACTTCTCCTTCCAGAATTTTTTGTGCATTTATAATACCAAATGGTTTATCTAATGCATATTTCCAATATGGCAATCTAGAAGTCGTTTTAAGCATCGCTTTAAAAACATGTCCAAATGCAATCATTGGAAGAATATATAACGCAGAACGTTTTAAAATTGAAATGATAGAGTGATGTTTATCCTCAATAAAATATATAATCGAACTTAAAACAGCATAAAAGCATACCGGCATTAAAACAAAAACAAATAATGTATTAAATAACTTTGCTACTTTTCCTATCATTCCAAATTCATTAATGAAATAGTTCGGTAAGAAATGTAACATTTGATTACTTAAACTCCAAGAAGATAAAATCTCATAGCTAATAAAACCTGTTAATAGAACAATCATACCTACCTCAGCACCTTTTATTCTTGAAGAAGTAGTGCTATTATACACTCTATCTACCTTTTGTAAAGAAACATTGTTATGACTACAAGATTTTATACACTGAGTACACATAATACATGCCCTAGATTGGATATCAAGATTTTTCGGATGTATATTAGATGTACATGAACGTTCTAAAAATTTATTTCTATTATCTTTTGACACACATGTCATCTCCTTGCACTTAGAACATTTTGAACTATCTTTCACTCTTATCCCCCACTTAGAAAACAAAGAATATAACCCTAATAAATTCCCTACGGGACATAAATAAGAACAAAAGGAACGTTTGTCAAAAATGATCGTTGCAATAACTGCTAATGCGACTAAAGTCAACAAATAAAAAGCCATGCCATTAGGAACTCTATGTATACTCAGAGTTTCTATACCGATTAATAATATACATGCATATAGGGCAGTAATACCCCAACCATTTTTCAACCAATTTGGGACTCTTTTTTTCAAACTTAAAAATGATATACTATGAGTTATAAGCTCTATAGGACATATTGTACACCAGTGTCGACCTAAAAATACTGCAGTTACTACAATCAGAGGCCACCAATATGACCAAACAACAAGCGTACCTAAGTTTGTATTCCTTAAAATCTTTGCAAACTTAACGTTATCTGTTGTTATACCAATACCTAAGGATAAAATGACAATAAATACAACCAGCGAAACGATTTGAAGAACCAATGGAAAGTATTTATTGCTATATAATTTTTTAAACATATTATTCACGTATTATATTATAATTACTCATTCAATTACTCTCACTACAACAAAAATATTGGAGGTGATTTACACGAATAATATAACAAGTCCAATACGCTTATAGAAGATGACGGAATAATGAGCGAGAGCAGTTCAATATCATGAGCCCAATTCATAGATTCCTCACGAATATTACCTTTAACAAAAAGTACAGAGGGAAATAGACTTAATTCGTTGGATTCTTTATCATAGAATTTACCATGAATAATCTCTTCAACTTGTTGATCCGAAAAAGGAACAGAAGCATCGTCCTCACATACAATAAGACGTAACAACGGAGAATCTAAATTAACAACATGAGAGTGAGGTATTAATCTCTCAAACACACCAAATAGCAACAGCATTAAAGCAAACCAATGGTATATCTTCCTTATAAATGTATGATTAGACATCTTTCTCAATCAACTATAATTTTATGATTTCTTATAAGACAATGGATTCATACTACGACTAGGCGAAACAACATCAAGTAATTAAACTATTATATAGTTTTGGATTCCATTTCTATATCTACAGACAAAGAAAGGTATGTCGGATACGATTTTATGGTATAAATCACAAAGAAATGGTACTATTGAAATATTTGTTAATAAAGAATCTTTTTAATCAACAATTATAATAGACATTAAAAATATGATACAGTAGAGGTTAACAGATAAAAAGTAACTACTCAGGTAGTATTATAGTTTAGCCTCTATTAGATTTTAAATAGAGCTTCAAGAAGATAACTTTCAAAATTATCTATTCCCAGCTTAAGTTAACATTATTGCATGATAGCCAATATGCGATCATGTTCAGAACACTCTTTCCTTGTTTCTTTAATGTGTCGGTTATAGATCGCAACATGGCATACCTCTGCGCCCCTTCTTCTGTGCGATATCCCTTAGACACATTCTGTTTTACCTTGATGTTACGCATTGCTCTTTCCGAAGCATTATTATCAAACGGTACTTCATAATGATTTAAGAAAGTAAACACACTATCGATTTTCTTTATTAATCGTTGTCGTAATGTTCTGATTTCATCGAGCTGATCGTCATTTATGTCGATATTCAGAAGTTCTAATAATTTGGTCTTAAATGATGCTTCCTTATCTAGTGGGAAATCTTTTTCTTCAGCTTCCCGTTTTAATTTCATGGCTTCTGAAAAGAGATCTAATATATCTTGTGCCCATCTATTATTGGTCTGTTGCTTTATGTAGATTAATTCGCGTTGTAAATGAGCTAGACATAGTTGATAATGTTTGGCAGGGGTCTTTAGTTGAGAAGCATAGCAGTCACTTACTAAAGTAGCATTAGTAAATCCATCTTTGAAATTTTCTTCCACAACTTTATACCCTCTAGATCTATGTGCTGTGATAAAAGTTAGTTCATAATTTTGCCAAACCCACATCCATCCTTTACTGCCATCTATTTTACAACCTGTTTCATCAGATCCAACTATATTGGCATCTTCAATAGATTGACGTAGAGATTCATATAGGGGAGTGAATACCTTTTCTGCATGTTTTAAAATATTGTCAATAGTTCCATCTCCTATTTTATAGGAAGTCAGCTCTTCTACTAGCGAACTAATACGATTTAAAGGGATATAGTGCTCTATATGCAGACTAAGAATTAGCGAACGTATGTTGGGACCATATTGAACTGGTGCATTAACATTGGATGGCATAGCTCCTTTATGGATTTGTCCACAACTGCATCTATTCTCATAAAGACGATGCTCAATACATATAGGTTCAATAACAGGGGGGATATCAAAAACTTGACGCTTGCATAGCAACCTAGCATCCTCAGGATTCAGTCTATTTCCACAACTACACTTAGCTAAAGGATGATGAGATTCGATATCGGTCGGTGTGGCATCTTGAAATAAAGTCATGCCTTTATGACCAAGTTGACCTCCTGATTTTTTATTAGATTTCTTGCGAAGAGATTGGTTCTTCTTTACTGTTGATAAATCTCTAGATGGAGGAAAACTGCTATTACCACTATTTTTCTTGCTACGTGATAGTTGATCTTCAAGAGTCTTAATCTTAGCATGAAGCATCGCATTTTCTTCTGACAAAGCTCTTACCTCCGACATAACAATGTCTAATTTTGCCAGTAAAGATTGTACTTGCTCTTTTAATGCCTTGTTTTCTTTTTCTAAACGATCAACTTTATTCATGCCTGCAAAGATCTATTCTTATGGTCAAAATAGAAAAGATAACAACTAAAAGTAATCAACAAATACATTGTTATTTATCAACATTGTACACCAAATCAACGTGTTTGAAGTTTTTGTCGGTTAAAACCTATCTGAAGAACCTGAGTAGTTACGATAAAAAACATACTCTGGAATGATATCCATAGACTTCAGTGATTACGATCAAAATAAAAAAAACCTATTATACCACAATGCAATAGTTGATATAACAGGCTTATTAAAACTTGTGTGGATACTATATTAAAACAGAAAATCGACACGATTTCTTGATAAGTTAACTTTCCCTTCTTTTTCCAATGCTTTTAATAATCGAGAAATAACTTCTCTTGAAGTAGTTAGTGAGCTTGCAATTTCACCATGAGTTCCTTGAAAATATTTTTTCCCTGTAGACTTTTGATATTCAACAAAGAACGACAACAAACGCTCATCCATCTTCTTGAAAGCAAGACTATCAATCGTCTCTAACAAACCATCAAAATGTGATTTGTATGATCTTAAAACAAAAACCTTCCATGATTCATATTCAACTAACCATTCATCAAGATATCTCACAGGCACACTTATCACATCTGTATCTTCTTCAGCAACGATGTTAACATTAGATTTGAAATGCTCCATACAACATGTAAGAGCCATCAAACAAACTTCCCCACGGGTAAGATAATACAACAAGGATTCTCTCCCATCTGAATCAGACCTGTATATCCGAAGAACTCCATCTAAGACCAAAGGAAACTTCTTTATATATTTATCCTCTTGTATAAGCATCTGTCCTTTAGGGATCTCTGTCCAAGAACCAACGTCAGCAATCTTTTCACATAGGTTAAGATCAAGTATTGGAAAACGTTTTTGGATAATCTCCGGATTCAATCTAACATTATTATCAGACATAGGTCGATCAATTTCAATTATAGTAAAACTAAGTGTAACACAGTACATTCAAAGATACATAAAATATTATTTCGCGAGGTATCAATAATAGGACACAAAAAAAGAAGTATTGTTTCAAATACTGAAACAACACTTCTATCAAATAATCAACTTATTAGACTATAAAATGTAATATAAAATTAACTTTTCGTTGAACAATCATCTTGCCCTTTTTTATTCTTCTCATCTACTTCCTCAAACTTAATATCGCAACAGCTTGATTTTGGTTTATTATCAGTAATTTCCTTGATCTTTACTGAACAACAACTATTGCTTTTCTTCTTTTTAAAAAAATCAAACATGATTATATCTATTTTTAAATTATACAATTACATTAAAAACATACCCTGAAATCACTGCCACCAAAAAAATTACAGCAACAAAGATGATTAATAATTTAGGCTTAAATATTTTCGCTAACATCGTCATTTCTGGAATTGCCATACCTGCACCTCCAATAATCAACGATATCGCTGTTCCCATTCCAACCCCTTTTGTAATCAAAGACATTGCAATAGGAATAGCTGTTTCTGCTCTAATATAGAGTGGGATTCCAACAATTGCAGCAAGGGGTACGGCCCAAATATTATCTCCTCCAGCATATTTTGCAATGGTATCCCCTTCAGGAAGATAACCATAAATAGTAGCACCAATCGCTACACCAATAAATAAATATCCTAATATTGGTTTCAATGAATTAACTCCTGCATCTAATGATAAACGAACCTTCGTCCCTAACGAAAGTGATCTTCTTTTATCAATTCCATCTACAATATTGTCACTTCCGCCAGACACTTTTACGGATCTAACATATTTCGACAAACCACTCTTTTCCAATAAGTATCCGAACATGACACTTAATGTAAAAGCTAAGATAAAGTATACCGCAGCATTCTTCACTCCAACAGTGGCTCCCAACATTGCTACAATTATTGGATTAAGCAGTGGAGATGAAATAAGGAATGACATTACGGACCCAAATGGAAGATTTGCATTCAAAAAACCTACAGTCATAGGTATTGTTGAACATGCACAGAAAGGTGTTACAGCACCAAATATTGCTCCTGCGATATTCCCCAAAAGTCCTTTACCTTTAAATAATCTTTGTAACTTGGTTTGCGATACATGCATCATGATAAACTCTATCAAAGCTGTAATCACAACAAAAAGGATAAACAGTTCAAGGGTAATAAAAATGAAATTCCCAAATGATTTTGTCAAACTCTCCATAAATGGAGTAGTATCTATATTTAATACGTCAAAAAAGAAACTCTTTACTAATGCTATTAATTTATCTTGCATCACTCTTTATTTTATTAATACGTCAATACTTCATCTATTCAATTCTCATTTTTTATCTTCGACACATATACTAAGGAACAGACAATAAACAGGTACTTGCATTATAAACCTTTGGACAATTTCGCTTTCGGACCATGATACGTATATTAGATCTTTTGCTTGTTAGCTTCATGATAATTCATTTTCTTATTTTCATTAGAGTAGACGCCTTAACAAACAAAAAGACACATTTTTGATAAAAAAAAGCTACACCATCTAAAAAAGATAGCATAGCTTTTATTTTACTCCCACCTAAAATACGCAGATGTTTTTCTTGCATATCTCAAATCTTTATCATGGGGTAATATCCTGATTTTAAGCCTGCATTTGGAGATACTACGTGCTACATCTATGAATTTAGACCTTTGTTAGACACAACCTCCCTTACCCACTTATGTCTTAAGGCTAATGAGGGAGAGCCAATACCAGTTCCGTTTATCATTCTATCCAGCCTTTGTAGATTTAATTAGTTTCTTATTGTTTGTTGCTAAATGAACAATCACTCTTCGCCCACTTTTGGTAATCTTAGCTGCCACCGTAACAAAGCGAAATATAAATGCTTTGAGTCTACTTGTTGTCTTTAACCCGTCGACTAAATCAGCAAACTTTGATATTATGTATCGATATAGAATGTGTGCTACAGCCATTATTATCAAGTAAACAGTGTTCTCTTCTAAGTTGCTGTGAGGCATTGATTTCCAATTAAAATCATTGTTCTGAATGTCAAAAACCTTCTCGCTAGCTCCTCGTTGATTATAGAATATAATAGCTTGTTCTTCTGTAATATCCCAATCATTGGTTACTATAAACTGATAACTCTTCGCATCATTGGTTATCAATGACATTTGATTGGACTTATTGGGTTTTCGGTATGCGATGATTCTATGTGTATATTGACCAAATTCATATTTGAAGCTATTGACTTCATATGCTTGATTATTTATCTCACAACAAGACCAATTATCTGTTTTTGATGCTTTTGATAGTAATACGTTAGAGTGAGAGGCTCTAATCGAAAATAGAATACCCTCTTGATGAAAGTAGTCTGTAACCTCTTTGATATATGAACCACAGTCCATTCTTGCATATCGTAATTTTACACCTTTGGATGCCAACAACTCTAATGCTCGTTTATGGGTCTCTAATTGAGCCGTTTTAACATGACAATTTCCATTTCGTCCTTCAATATATACAGGAATGTTACCTATGGTTGCGACTCCTGGGAAGTATCCTTCTGTCTTCTTATAGCTATATTCTGCATCACTCTTTTGAGTGGGAATAAACTGGTGATCAAAATCATAGATAAGATCAGAAGCATTAGGATCTAACTGTTTAAACTTAATAGCACTAGCCAACAAGAATTTATTCATTAGTGTGTTAACATTTATCTTTTGGCCTTTAATTGTAGTCTTTCCTTCGATAATCTCACATGGAGTAGAAAGCTCCACATCTCCTCTTAGAATGGTATCAGCAGAAGGGATAGAAATTGATCTCAAGTTATTCAATGTATTATCCCGAAGATAGTTAATATCTTCCGTAGCACTACCTCCACAAAAAGTAGTATATATGCGTGGTAATAACAAATCAGAGAACTTATAGATACACTTTGGACCTCGGTCTACTAATTGCTCATTAATAAATTGAATAATGCCGTTTGAAATTAGCAAATCATGAATTAAATATATCCCACCAAATGGAGTCACATTTGAATTAAAATCTTTGATCATTCACCTAAATAGGTGATTTTTTCTGAACATATAAAAGCCTTACTATGCATTGTCTTACTGATGTTTACTTAAAATTAATATAATACACGTGCGGATTCAAGGTCCCATATAAATTATTTATTTCTTGAGCGATGATACTTTACTTAATAAATTATCACAAGTATCTTTTAAATGACATGCGACAAAGGATCCATCTTCTGAATAATCTATTTCACAACATTGAGTAAACATCTCATAAAGCATTTTACGTCCCCTTTGACATCTCATCTTAGCTGCAGACAATGAAATATCTAACCGTTTAGCTATTTCAGCCTGAGGAACACCATCAATATCACTCCAATATAAAGGATCACGATATTTTTCAGGTAACAGTTTTATCATAGGAATAATAAAATCAGCTGCACCATTTTCGACAATCTCATCCTCAACATCTTCGACCTGTTCAAATTCATCTAAAACAATCTTTTTTGATCGATAACTATCAACCAAGATATTGCGAGTAATTTGAAACAACCAAGCTTTCATATTACTCACCTTAGTATTTTTATGGTAAGCATCCATTAATCGTCCCATCACCTCTTGCACAATATCATGAGCAAGGTTCTTATCTTGTACTTTCTTAATCACATACCCTAAGATCATATCATAGAATAATGCAACGACTTCGTCAGGATTACAACATTTAATTTCTTCCTTCATATTCCTATCTATACACAATTAATTAGAGTTATTCCTGTCTATCTTAACAAACAGACCATTTGTTTAGTTTCTCGGCAAACTCAAAAGTATTGTTTTTAATGGAAAATTGAAAAGAGGATACTCCTTAATAGAGTACCCCCCTCAAGGCTGGCATTTTGGTAATATTATTTAGATTCTCTTAGAAGCATTAAAAGATGAGCTGATGACCAACTAAAACCAATAGCATTTAACCCCTCACCAGTAATTGGATGATAGTTTTCTCTAATTGGAGCTCTATCTTTTAATCCTTGGCAATGATTCATAATATTTTCTGTCAAAACTATCGCCTTGTCATCATAACCATATTTGTACATTCCTTTGATTGCAAAATATGCTTGATCAAGCCAAACAGGACCTCGCCAATATCCTTTTAAAGGATTGAATTTAGGGTGAGATGCATCTAGCGTCGGACATGGAATATAAGTATTAAACTTTGTAGTATCCATGATATTTTTGACAATACTAATTGCTTCCTCTTTTGTGGCTACCTCAGACCATAAAGGGATCCAACCTTCTGGACCATAGATAGGAATCTGTTTTTTCTTTTCTAGATCAATATCAAAATAAAAACCTTCCTCCTTATCAAACATCAGCTGTCTAATCATTGTTCTTAGATCTGAAGTACCAATAGCTGTCAAGGAAGGCTTCTTTATCTGTAAAACATTTTCTAAATATGAGATCATCTTCTTGTCATAATACAGATAACAATTAAGATCCACAGACTCTTGATCTAATGACCAAGCCTTATCCCTATTTTGAATCATCTCTGCATGATCAAATCTAACAGCATTATCCATACCACTCTCCCAAGCTGCGGCTATTCTTGTTCCGTCCGTTGAGCCATACTCACACAATCCATTATTGTCATGATCTCTATCGGTATACCACCAATGATGATACTTTATCAATCGTGGTAGCATCTCCTCGACAAAAGAAGTATCCTTGGTAGCATCAAAAATCTTTGCTACAGCCCATGCTGCCAAAGGAGGTTTGGTATCTCTCCAATTATTTTCTTTTGAATTATAATAGATACAGTCAGCCACCATTCCTCTATCATCCTGGTAATCGAACATAGACCTCAAGTTATCTTTTGCCATTTGAGGCTCAAAATAGCTATAAGCAACAGCATGCTTCCAACTATCCCAACTCCAGAAACCATAAAAACCTTGATAAGAGACAGAAGGGAAAGTCCCTGCATGCTTCAGGTCCCCCGCTTTACTTCTGTAATTAGTCACCAAAGTCATGATCGACTTTACTGCTATTTTAATATTAGATGTATCTTTTAATAATCTTGATTCTCGATTGAAATATTTACATAAATACCCATTCCATCGTTTCTGGTTCTCCGTTTCCATCACAGTAAAATCCTTATGGTACGAATACCTCGGTTCTTCCTTGAACTGATAATGTTGGGTCATAACAAAGACTAAAGAATCATTACGTTTCACCTTTTGATGGTTCCAACGCATCACATATGATGAATCTTGTGTTGAAATCTTTAGGTTATCTGACATAGGAACCACATCCTGGACTAGATAGGAGTGGTGGTCTTTGATGTTCACCACCATCTCTCCTCTACTATTAGAAGATATAGTCTGTTTTGAACTCCATAAAGTTCCAGAAAGAGTAAGGTTAAGGTTTCTTGCTTTATTACCCTCATTCTTAAACACAGTTCGAATCATAGACGTTCTATGATCTGAAAAAACTAAAGTCTGTTCTATGTCAAGTCCATCTAACAAATAGGTTTGTACAATCGAACCAGGCAAATATCGTACACTTCTTATAGACTTACTCCAGTCAAGAGACTGATTATCCTCAATAATATTCCATTGAGCAAACCCTTTTGACAACCACTCCCCATACATAGACATCACCATAGGTCCTGTAAAACCACCATAATAACGACTATCACTAGGCACAGCATAAGCATGCCATGCCCCCTGATCCGAAAATAATGTATGCTTGATATCATATGGTTTAACAGGGGTAAACGATATATCTAAAACATTCTCAAAGTTATCAACACAGTGCACCTGTCCTCTATTAGTCTTATTTTCTTGTTGCTTTTGGCAAGAACAGACCGTCAAAAACAGACCCATTAAAAGAAACAACTTAAATGTATTCACTATTTTCATAATTACTTAGAATAAACGATTTTCGATAAGTTATCTAATGCTCCACTTACGGGTCTTAACGTAAAAGAGTATGAATAATCACGATAAGGGATCGAATATTCCGAATGGGTATAAGCCCCCCAAGTATTATCTCCTCCAACTCCCATCTGCAAATAATCAATATTCCACCAAATATCATCTCCCAATGCAATAGATCCTCCATGTTTAAAAACACCACTAGGATCCTCCATCAATGCATCCATATGAAATGGCCAAGCAGAAGAATTCATTCTACGCTCTTTTGAAAGCATCATGACACCATCTCCCTTCATATCAGTCAAAGAGAACCAAAAAAGATCCGACTTATTTCCAGTTTCCTGTGGTCGAACATATCGATGAAAGTCTGAATACACATCAGTATGATATCTACCAAAAAAAGCACTCGTCTTACGATCTGCATAGCTCTCCCAAGGACCACGACCAAACCAATCTTTTTGGCAATAACGTTTATCCATTAATATATATCCGCCCAATCGTGGGATCTCTGGCATATCTTTGTCTTTAGCGATCAATGCTACCGAGATATCACAATCACCATAAGGATAGAGATTATACTTCAACACATATTCTGTGTGATGATGCTTCAACCGATAAGTCGTTAAAACTTCATAAGCCTCTCCACGCTTTTGATATTTGAAAGATTTGAATACGAGGGAATCCCCTGCACCTTTCCACTTCTTACACCTTTGTGGTAACCCATTTCCTTTATCATTATCTGTAACGGGTCTCCAAAAGTTGGGATGATAACCATTCTCCAGAATCAACTTATTGTCCGTATGCCAAGAAAGCCATCGACCATCCGAAGCATTAAAAGACCATTGGTATTTATTATTAGATATATGAATCTCTTCACCATTTACTTGAACTCCTAGTGGCCTTTCATCCACTAGGGTTAACTCAGGGTGAAGATAAATTGGTAATTCAAACTGCTCTTCTGAGACACAATAGCCCTTAGGTACCAACCGACTTTCTTTATTCGTATAAGCAGAAAATTTGATAAAATAATGAACTCCCTTAGATGGTGTAAATGTAGCATAGTCAATAACAACCTCTCTAGTGTGATGAGGTTTTATATTTAGTGGGTCTAAAGTTCCCTCTAATACTTTCTCTCCATTACCTTCAAGAACCCATTTAATATCAAAAGGTTCGGTTCCAATAAAATCAAAACGATTATGAATTCTAAAACGATTTGTTGATAAGGCTACGGGCTCAAAATGGATATTCTGATAAACCTTTTTTACTTCATGAATATGAGGGTGAAGAGAGCGATCTGCCCCAACCAATCCATTAGCACAAAAGTTAGAATCATTCGGAACTCCTACAAAGCCTAGATCGCCACCATACCCCCAATAGGCATTATTTAATGAATCTTTCAAAGCAATAGTTTGATCGACCCAGTCCCAAATAAAGCCACCTTGAAGTTGATCATATTTATATATCAAATCCCAATAATCTTGTAAATTTCCAACACTATTACCCATCGCATGAGCATATTCACACATGATATAAGGTCGTTTACGGAGATGATTAACATGAGCCTTCAAATGATAAGGCCTAGCATACATAGGGACCACGATATCAGTAAACTCGTTATAATGACTCTGCTCATATTGAACAGGACGACCATCATCATGTTTTTTCAACCAACGATATGTAGCCTCAAAGTTTGGACCAAAACCGGCCTCATTCCCTAAAGACCAAATAATAATTGAACTATGATTACGATCTCTATAGAACATTCGTTGCGTTCTATCCATATGTGCTTTTGCCCATTCTGGTTTCATTGCTAATGTTTTGTCTTTATCATACCCCATGCCATGAGATTCGATATTTGCTTCATCGACCACATACATTCCATAGTAATCACATAAGTCATAAAATTCTTCTCTATTAGGATAATGTGAACAGCGTATTGCATTGATATTATGCTTCTTCATTAGCATGATATCTTTTCTTATGCTCTCCACAGTTATGGTACGACATGTAACAGGATCGTGCTCATGACGATTAACACCTTTTAGAGTAATCGGTACATTATTCACTCTTAATGTCCCATGTTTGATTTCAACATTTCTAAACCCAATATTCTGTGCAAATGTTTCATTCACACTTCCATTCTCTTTTTCATCTTTTACAATAACCTTATAGAGATGAGGGGTCTCTGCAGTCCAACATTTCACCTTCGGAAGCACAGTCTCCACGTGAGAAACAGAATCTCGTTGAGACACTTTAATCGTTTTAGACCAAACCTTTTGACCATCTAAACTTTCAATGCTCACAGACAACAAATGTTTCTTTGACAAGGCTCTATTCCAATAAAAATCTGCACAAAACACCCCCTTCTCATATACATCATCTAGCTTTGACACAAAGCTAAAATCACGAATATGCTCCTTCTCTCTTGCCACAAGAAATACGTCTCGTTCCATTCCACTTACTTTCCAATAATCTTGGTCTTCCAGATAAGCCCCATCACTGTATCGATACACTTCAACACTTACATGATTCTCTCCTTTTCTGACATAAGAAGTAATATTGAATTCTGCGGGAGTCTTACTTCCCTGGCTATAACCAACTTTATTGCCATTAATCCATACATAGCATGCAGATTTCACCCCTCCAAAATGGATAAAAATATCTTTACCTCGCCATGTTGTGGGTAAAACAAAAGATCTTTTGTAAGAGCCTACGGGATTATAGTCATGAGGGATATAAGGTGGATTTGCTGGAAATGGATAAGCCACATCTGTATAAATCGCAGTGCCGAACCCTTGCATTTCCCAATTGCCTGGGACCTGAATTTTTTTCCATGAAGAAATATCATATCCCTCCTCAAAAAATGTCTTTGGTCTATCAGATGGCCTATCCACATAGTGAAATGACCACTCACCATTCAAAGACTTAACCAACTTACTTTCATATTTATCCTCATACCAAGAAGAAGGAGTCTTACTCTTGTAAGGAATAAAAGATGCATGAGGCACCTCTTTATTCTCTGAAATAAACTCAGGATTCTCCCAATCATAACGCTCTTTTGCATGACAAACCTGTCCACAAAATAATGCTATCATACCAATTATCCAGCAACACTTATTCATATCTTTCTTGTTTCGTTAGTCAATTTTTCACCCAGTTAATCCCTTGATTTTTAAACACTACACCATAACATATAAAATATGGGGTTCCTATACTAATAAAATATAACAGAACCCCAATTATTAAAATTATTCTTTATCTAAGAAATAGACCAGACCTTATTAATCTATAAGATTATTCTGAGCAGATTCAACGGCAGGAACGTCATAATAAGCCTGATCATCTGTATAATTTGAAGCGTATGGATGCTGATTATCAACCAAAGTTTGCTTCACATCTCCATATCTCACCAAATCTTGGAAACGTATGGATTCCATAGGGAACTCTAAGAATCTCTGGTGTCTAATTTCTAATCGCAGGCTTGTTTGATCCGTTTTTTCAAAATCTTTTAATCCAGCACGACCCCTTACTTTGTTTAGTGCCTTTAGAATTTCGGTTGCATCACCTCCGCTCTCATTTAAAGCCTCAGCATACATTAATAAAACATCTGCATATCTCAACATCGGAAGATTTACACCTGACTTATTCGAAATAATCTCAGACAAACCATCAATATACTTCTTAAACATCCTTTTAGGGGTTACACCATCCTCAAAATAAGACTTCCACGTTTTTCCAAACAACATACTTTCCCCATCTGGATCGTTGTAACAAATCGTAGCCAAAAGTCGCTTATCCAACTTATTTTCTACAGTACGCTCCTTCTCATATTCTGAAATAAGAAATTCACTAGGAGCAATCATATTCCAGCCATTAATTTCACTAATTCCCATAAAGGTGGCACTAGATGCATAGTAGGTCATACCTCCTGATTCACTGGAAGTATATTGTACTTCAAATAACGACTCTTTAGAGTTTTCATTGGTTCCATTAAACATCCCCTCATAATTTTCAGTCAAATCATAACCTAGCTTCTTCACCTCTTCAAAAGCTTTTATCGCTTCGGTGTAGTTCTTTCTAAATAAATACGCCTTCCCTAAATACCCCCAAGCAGCACCTTTGGTAGCGCGTCCAACATTCTTGTCATCCCATGCTTTTGGTAAGTGGGTAGATGCTGCCTTAAATTCTTTTATCACAAAATCCCAAGCATCCTCTCGTGATGATAACGCTTTAAATACATTATCAAGAGTTACCACCTGGTCACGAATAATAATTTGCTTGAAATTAATTAATAAGTCAAAATGAAGCAATCCTCTTAGAAAGTGAGCTTCACTCATGAATTCAGCTCTCTTTTCATCCGATATCTGACCCGAAGGCACATTGGGAAGATTTGTGATCACATTATTGACATTTCGTAAAGCTCTATATCTTAATTTCCAGACATAACTGGCCACAGAATTATCACTTGTTGCTTGAAAAGAATTCAATGTAGAAAGATAACCATATTGAATAGATCCTCCTATCAAATCCACATCATCACCTTTATAATTGAACAATGCCATATATAACTCACCCCACAGCCAGCTTTGTGCGGACACATCAGAATAACAAGCCACCATCGCTTGTTTTACATCTTTTTCACTCTTCCAAAATTCACTTGTCGTTATATTATTTGGAGAGGTCTGCTCCAAAAATGAATCAGAGCAACTTGATAGCAATAAATTAACGATGAGTGCTAAATATAATACCTTTTTCATATCTGTGCTTTTTTAGAAACTAACTTGAAGACCCAATAAGTAGGTTTTTGAACTTGGATATACCCCATAATCAATCCCCATATTCCAAACATTTTGTGATACCATCTCTGGATCATATCCGGTATAATCTGTTATTGTAAATAGGTTTTGACCACTAACATAGACTCTAAGCTTATCCATCTTAATCTTCTTCAACCACTCATTGTTAAAGGTATATCCTAACTGAATCGATTTTAAACGGAAGTATGAACCATCCTCGATAAAACGATCCGATATCAATGAATTGCTCCAATCATTAATATTAGGTCTCGGCATCGAAGTGTCTCTATTGGTAGGTGTCCAATGATCTAATGTTGTTGTCCAGTAATTAAAATTACCTAACATATTCTCTCCATAATATCTCGCAACATTAAAAATCTTATTTCCTTCTCGTCCATTAAAAAATGCATTAAAATCAAACCCCTTATACGACATATTAACACTTAATCCATATTCAAAATCTGGTAGCGCTGAACCAGTATTATGAAGGTCATCATATGTTAAACTCTTATCTTCTTTCGCCTCCACATACTTTATATCACCTGGTTTAGCCGATTTCTGGGCACTTTGAGCAATCTCAGACTCATTTTGGAACAGTCGATCCACCTTAAATGTGTGGAACTGACCGATAGACTCTCCGACCTCTGTCCAAACCACAGGCATTTTACCTCCAATGTCGGGTCCTTTTTGTAAATTAACACCATCTCCCAACTGTAATACTTCATTGGAAACAGTCGATAAAGTCGCTTTAACATCCCACTTAAAATCACCTACAGAGCTTCTTGCGCCAAGTTCAAACTCCCATCCTTTATTGCGGATTTCCCCAAAATTCTTCTTTTGAGAGCTAAGTCCACTAGAAACAGGCAATGGTTGATCAACCAAGATATCTCGTCTTGTACTCACAAAATAATTCACCGAACCATAAACAAGATTCTTTAATAAACCAAAGTCAAAGCCGACATTCCAATCTTCAGATTCTTCCCACACATATTTATCTACAGGCAAGCCATTAGTATAAATACCATTGATAAGAGAGCCACCAAACACATAAGGTTTACCAACATTCATCAAGCCTTGATAATAGTAATTTTGTAGATTGACATCACTTCCAAGCTTACCCCAGCTTGCTCTCAATTTGAAATTATTTACAACGTCACTAATCGGAGCAAAGAAACTCTCTTTGTGCACATTCCATCCAGTTGAAACAGAAGGGAAGACACCATAACGCTCATCCTCATTAAAACGAGAAGTACCATCTCTTCTTATCGTTGCTTGGAAAAGATATTTACTATCGTAATTATAATTCAAACGACCAAAAATAGATGCTCGTGTGAAAGTACTTTCCGTACCCCAACCACTAAATGTTCCACCTGAACCTGCACTAATTACATCAAAGTTTTGATTTGGGAATCCGATAGGATCATTATTCGAATCTTTTCCTTCGACAGACACCCCATGATTCCTAGAGAATTGCTTCTGTCGAGAAACACCTCCTAAAACATCAAAAGAATGTTTATCTAGTTCATAATGATAACTTGCCATTAATTCCAAAAGCAACTGAGAATAATATGTCGTTGATTCTTCATTATATGGAAATTCTGCTCCCTCTTTCACATTGAGCCTGTAGGCAGGATAATGCTTTTTGTAATTATAAAAATTGTTTCGATATCCAGTGTTCATCTTTAATACCAAGCCTTTCGCTAAATCCAATGAAGCCATCAAGTTGGTATTAATATCCGTATTTTTACTAGCAGCATCTATGACCTCTTGCAAACCAACAGGGTTATTCTCGGCTAATCCTCCATAACTACTATATCCATAACCATTCATCCTCTCCTTATCATATACAGGAATCATAGGAGTAATTCGATTGATGGTATATATACTCGTATTAAAATCGTTAGAAGTAGACTGTGTTATAGAAATATTTGGAACCACTTTCAAAATCCCTTTTGTAAAATTAAGCTTTAGACGAGCTGTAAGCTTTTCAAAGTCTGTATCTCTAACAACTCCTTCTTGGTCAAAATAACCCATCGAAAACATAAAATTTAGATCCTTATGTCCTCCACTAAAATTTAAATTGTAATTCTGCATCAATCCTCTACGATACATCTCATCTTGCCAATCAGTATTGGCAAAGTCTGTTATATCGTCTTGATGCCATTGAGGTAAACTATTTCCTGCATTAACATATGCAGCCTTATTTACTTTCATCCAGTCTGCACTATTTGTCATCAAAGGAAGGGTCTTAGCAACCTCCTGTGGTCCAGCGTAAGCCGTAAAGTTTACTTTAATCTTTCCTGCTTCCCCATCTTTTGTTGTTATGATCACAACACCATTGGCAGCTCTTGAACCATAAATAGCAGCAGAAGAGGCATCCTTAAGCACCTCCATAGAAGCGATATCATCTGGATTAACATTATTAATATCACCTTCCACACCATCAATGATATACAGAGGCTTATTATTACCAAATGACGCAACACCACGTATCCTCACATTTACACTATCTCCTGGAGCACCACTACTTCTAGACACTGAAACTCCTGACACACGCCCTTGCAGGGACTCTGCAGGAGTTGAAACAGCAACTTTTTGTACATCATCTAAAGAAACTGAAGATACAGCACCAGTAAGGTCTGATTTCTTTTGTACCCCATAAGCAACTATGACAACCTCATCCAGTCCCATCAGGTCCTCCTGTAGAATAATATTTATTAAAGAACGGCCTTCTTGTGGTACAGTTTGTGGTTTGTAACCTACATATGAAAAGTGAAGGATATCATCTTTAGAAACTCTAAAGGTATAATTTCCATCAAAATCAGTGATGACTCCCTTTGACTCATCAGCCGTAGTAACTGAAGCTCCTGGTATTGGATTACCCTTTGCATCTTTAACCGAACCTTTAATCACAACCTCATCAGACTGTGTTGTATTCAATCTACTTTTTGAAGTCGTAACTTTAGGTGTTTCTTTGAAGATTAAAACTTGTTGTGAATTAATTTCATATCCAAGCTTAGTTTCTTTTAAAACTTCTCCCATCACCTCTTCCATATCGTTACTGTTACAATGAACAGATACTTCTTTATAAGGATTGACATCCTCTGAAGAGTAAATAATATGACGAGAAGTTGTCTTTTGTAGTTCACCCAGAACATACTCTAAGGTGACACCATTATATGCCAATTGATATGACATACCAGCATTGACATGCAATCCTGATGGTTTCGTTTCTGCTTGAGAGTAACTACTATTCATTACAAATAGTGCAAATAACACCAAGCATAAACTTTTGATGGATAAAAAACGATTGCGTGTTCCATCCATGCCTACCTCTAGTTTAGACAATGAAATCATAAATGTTATTTTAGATATTTAGTTAAACAGGAGGCAGCCCACACAGTGGGATCTACGTACAAATTATTCTATTACATAGACACTACCATCCTTTTTTAAATTGGTTTTTGTAACTTTGGTTAAAGCATAAAGCATACTTTCCACAGTATCAGAGATCTCAAATACTCCTGAAACTCTTTTGCTTTTCAATGAATCACTAATGGTGATCACCACATCTTTTTCCTTCCCTATTCTTTGCACAACAGAACTCAAATCTTCTTCCTTAAAACGTATCTGTCCATCCACCCAAGAAGTTGACAGAGATGTTTTCACTTCTGAAATTCGAATCTTGTTATCTTGATCGACAACAGCTTGCTGATTTGGTTTAAGGACAACCTTATTTGAACTATTATTATCAAATGCAATAGAACCTTCAACCAAAGTGGCCATTGTCATACTATCACTATTGTCAACGACAAAAGTGGTTCCCAACACCTCTACCTGACCATATTCTCCCTCAACAACAAAAGGGCGTCTACCATCATGATAAACTTGAAACATAGCCTCTCCTAAAAGATGAACACGGCGTTCCGTGGAAAAATCACTTCTTAACTCAAGAAATGCTCCCTTATTTAAAGTCACAATGGACCGATCTTTCAGTACAATCTTTTTTACAATTTCAGTGTTATTAGCATAAGTCTCAAAACTGTCTATCATATTTACATGCATTACAAACTTAAACATGCCCACAAATAACAATACAGATGCAGCAAGAGTAAGCCACCATTTAACACCAAGACTTTCGTTTTTACGTATTTCATTTAAAACCCTTCTCTCCACTCTTTTTGAAGCACTGCCACCAGCAGTTAATGCATCAAGTCGAAGATCAAGGGAACTATTCTCTTGTCCTTCCAGAAGAGATAGCTCTTTTTCCTCTTCTTTTGTTAATGTCCCAAGTAAGGACTTCGACTTTAACTTGTAATATTTTTTTTTACTCATAAATGACACGGACTATATACTTAGACTTCGAAAAAGATAAAATCCCCCTATCTAAGTATTATTTTTTTACATTTATATCCAATTATTTATACAATCAACTAAATACCAACCGATTCATGAAGCTTTTTTAATGCTCTAGCCAATGTATTTTCAACTGTCTTAGGAGAAATTGACAATATCTCCGCAATTTCATATTGTTTCAACCCATTAATTTTTGCCATAACTAAAACTTCCTTGCAACGCTGTGGAAGAAAATCAATTTTCTGCATCACAAACTCATAAAACTCTTTGGAGATCCAATCATCTTCAATAGAACGATGATCACTATACAGTTGATACATTTCATTATTTTCTTCAGAAGAGGTTAATATTCGTTTCTTTGACAATTCTGATAAAGATTTGTTTCTTACAGAGACCACTAAATATCTCTTGAGATGGATAATGTCTTTCATCCTTTTTCGATTGGACCAAAAACTAATAAAAACTTCACTTACTACCTCCTCTGCCATCTCTCGATCCTTCAATAGAGAAAAAGCATATCGCATCAAATCATCATTATATCTTTTTATTATTTTTCGTAAAGCACCCTCAGAACCTAGTGCTAAACACCCCAATGTAATGGAGTCAATATCATTTTGTTTATTCATCTATAACAATTTAACTAAGATGAGTCATCATTATATTTGAAGATCTGCACACATTTCTATACACCTTCTACAATTCACACAAGCAAAATCAAAAATATGAATTTCTCATACAATCAACTTAATTAAAGGTAGTGCTTTAAAACCTAAAGATGTATGATATGAAGTCATCATTAGGTGAAAATTAACAAGTGAAAAAAAATTCATACATGCAGGCAAAAAGTGGATTTTCATCAACATATCTCTTTGTATAGTTAGTTTTAGTAAAAGTTTAGTTTGACACAATATACACATTATCAACATTAGACAACATTTTACGTCATATTTTAACATCAAAACAACTTCTTCATATAGATAGAATCTTTAGAAAAAGATCATTTGTAATCACACTCTTAAATCTATAAAAATAAGATTAGAGAGACAGTAGAACATCCAAACACTTTGTTCTCTTTTATCTATCAGATATACTTAAAAATAGGGATTGTTAAAGGACATTATATTGACGTGCTTTGTATAAAAGAACACCGTTCTCTAATACAAGAGATATATGCAAACAAAAAAACACGATTTACGAGTAAAGATCATCGAAACTTCAAGAAACGAATTCTTTGAGAAAGGATTTAAGAATAGCTCAATGAGATCTATATCACAAAAATCAAATGTAGGACTTAGTAATATCTATAACTACTTTGCAAATAAAGATGAGATTCTCTCCGAAATCCTGACTCCATTACTCACGGAACTCACCCTCCTTTTAGAAAATCATAATGAACCCAACCATATTGATATTGACGTGTTCTACTCAACCCATTTTAAAGATGAAAGTTCAAAACTGTATTTAAGACTTGTAACCAAATACAAGCAGGAATTAAAGCTTTTGTTGTTTCAATCCCATGGATCTACCTACGAAAATTTTAGAGACGATTTTGTTCGCCTCCAAGGGAAGATTGGTAAATCCTATATGGATAAAATGAAAGAAAAATATCCTGAAATTAATATTGCAGTATCCTCGTTCTTTCTTCATAATATATGCTCGTGGTTTGTCAATATTCTGGGTGAAATTGTTACCCACGATTTAACTGAAAAAGAGATACTACAATTTTTTCACGATTATGTGGAATATTCAACTGCTGGATGGAAGCAATTAATGAAAGTTGGCAATTCAAAATTAATTTCAAAATAATCATGAACATACTATCTAGACTACAGAAGTATATGCCACATAGGCGTCTACTTATTCCTAGTGCGATCGCTATTTCTGCCCTCAGCACAATTGCTACACTTACCCCATTCCTTATTATTTGGATTATAGTGAAAGAACTTCTCCAAAAGGGAGAGTTATCAAACATTCGTCTTGCAGCCATGGCATTAGGTATAGCCGTTTTAGGTGCACTTTTATATTTTGTTGCACTTTCTCTTTCCCACCTAGCGGCATTTAGAACAGAGTGTTGTATTCGAAAGCGTGCGATGAACAAGATCATTCGTATGCCACTTGGCTTCTTCGACAAATATACAAGCGGAGAAATCAGAAAGACCATTGACGATAATGCGTCCATCACCCACACATTTCTAGCTCATCAACTTCCTGATTTGGCTGGAACCATCATTATGCCCCTAACAATCATCACCTTTTCTTGTATCGTAGATTGGAGAATGGGGGTTGTCTGTATAATTCCATTAATCACCTCCGTGTATACCATGAAAATCATGATGGGAAAGGAAGGTCAGCAGATGATGCAACGTTATATGACCCACCTTGAAAAAATGAATACTGAATCCATCGAGTATATTCGAGGAATCCCCGTTGTAAAAACCTTTCAACAGACCGTTTACTCATTCAAAAACTTCTATCAAAGCATTATGAACTATAAAGAGATGGTCATTTCTTATACACGCTGGTGCAAAAAACCCATGTCTCTTTATTTAGTGCTTATTAACTCTTTTGCATTCCTTTTTATCCCTCTTGGAGTAGGCCTGATTACATACCTTCACGAAGACGTGGTGATGACCATGACGAATATTATGCTTCTCATATTAATTACCCCTATTTTCGCTCATGTTATTATGCGTAGTATGTATCTATCCCAATCAATTAGCCAAGCAACAGAAGCATTAGATCGCATAGATAATATGGTCGATTACAATGAGATTGATTATGGGACAAAATCAATCAAAGATGAGCCTCTAACCATCACATTCAAAAACATTCATTTTCAATACCCGAACAGCGATCATCTCACATTAAAAGGAATCTCATTTCATGTACAAGAAGGGCAACATATAGCTTTGGTTGGACCTTCAGGAAGTGGCAAAACAACCATTGCTCGTCTTATCCCTCGTTTTTGGGAACCAACAAATGGAACAATCTATATTGGTTCCATTCCAATATCAGACTTGAGTAAAGATGACCTAATGGGAAATATTTCCTTTGTTTTCCAAAACACCAAATTATTTAAGAAAAGTATAAGAGACAATATCACTTTTGGACAAAGAGATAAAACAGACGATGAAATTAATATCGCTCTAGAACAAGCTCAATGTAAAGATATTATAGATAAAATGCCTCAAGGTCTAGACACCATGATTGGAACCCAAGGCGTATATCTATCTGGCGGAGAACAACAACGAATTTGTCTCGCTAGAGCCATTCTTAAAAATGCTCCTATTGTTGTACTAGATGAGGCAACTGCTTTTGCCGATCCAGAAAATGAACACCTAATCCACCAAGCCTTACAAACGTTAACCCGAGGAAAAACGGTGATCACTATTGCTCATCGCCTTTCGAATGTGATTCATGCAGATCAGATTTTACTTATAAAGGATGGCATCATCACAGAACACGGGACCCACAAACAACTATTATCGACAAAAGGACATTACAGCCAAATGTGGGAAGAGTATCAACGATCAACACAATGGGCACTTTAAAAAATTAAAGATTTATGAGACAATATTTTCAAAAACGATTTGAGCTATCAGATAAAGGAACAGATGATTTTATAAAAGGAATATGCTGGTCTACACTACAGAACATCACCTTGATGTTGCCAATGGTGTTTCTATTTCTGTTTATAGACCAATATTTCCCAATGAAACACCTATCCTATTTTACATCCCCTTGGACACTCTCCACTTTTATCATGGTTGGTGTAATGATGATGGGACTTATCTATATGGTGGCATTATTCCAATACGATAGCGTATATACAAAAGTTTATAATGAGAGTGCCAACCGAAGAATTAGATTAGCAGAGAAACTACGTAAGCTGCCTATTTCTTTCTTCTCTCGTAAAGACTTATCTGAATTGAGCACAAGATTTATGACAGATGCCACAGACCTAGAACATATCTTTTCGCATGCAGTACCTCAACTATTTGCGTCCATTATCTCTATTGGGCTAGCATTTATAGGGTTGTTTACCCTTGATTGGAGAATGACTCTTTCTCTATTTTGGGTTCTTCCAACAGCTTTCATCGTCATTTATTTGTCAAAAAAACAAATGTCCAAAGGGAATATCGCACTGCATAACCAAAGAGCTGTTGTAACAGAAAAAATACAAGAAGGGATAGAACTAATCCAAGAGGTCAAAACCTATCAGCAAGAAAGTCAATACGACAATGAGTTTGAGAGGCAAGTGGATGAATATGAAAACAAATTAATTCATGGCGAACTATTTAATGGAGCATGTGTAAATGGTTCGCAAGCCATCTTAAAGCTTGGCCTTCCGTCGGTGATACTTACAGGTGCATTTCTTTTAAACAATGGAGACCTATCCATATTCAATTACCTCATATTCTTAACCCTAGGAACTCAAATATACACTCCTATACATGAAGTCTTTAACAACTTTGCAGTACTGCTTTTTCTTGATGTTCGAATTCATCGTCTAAAAGAGATTCATCAACTAAAATCACAAGAAGGCAACGAACAGTTACAAACATCCAATTATGACATCCAATTTAAAGATGTATCGTTTCGATATGATAAAGGAGACAACGTACTTTCGAAAGTTTCATTTACGGCTAAACAAGGACAGGTCACAGCATTAATCGGTCCTTCTGGAGGAGGCAAGACGACGACGGTAAAATTAGCTGCACGTTTTTGGGATCACCAAAATGGAACCATTACTCTTGGTGGCACCAATATTCAAAATATTGATCCTGAAAAACTCCTTGAACATTATGCCATTGTTTTTCAAGATGTGGTTCTTTTTAATACATCTATTATGGATAACATCCGATTAGGGAAGAAAAATGCTACGGATAACGAGGTAATAGAAGCAGCCAAATTAGCCCAATGCCACGATTTCATCAGCGAACTTCCACAACAATACAGAACCGTAATTAGCGAGAATGGCGATTCCTTATCAGGTGGTGAGAGGCAACGAATATCTATTGCTCGGGCACTATTAAAAGATGCACCGATTATTCTTTTGGACGAGGCCACAGCATCTTTGGATGTAGAAAATGAGTCGAAAGTACAAAAGGCACTTTCTGAATTGGTGAAAAACAAGACCGTTCTAATTATCGCACATAAAATGAGAACAATTGCAAATGCACATCATGTAGCAGTGCTTAACAAAGGAAGCGTAATAGAACAAGGCACTCCGAAACAGCTCCTAAACAATAAGGGGTACTTTTATCGAATGTCCAAAGAACAACATCTTTCAGAGGCAATACCCTCATAGAGATCCTCAACAACAAACTGTAATTAATTCAGTGGCTATTCATAATATATGAATAGCCTTTTTAGGTATCATGATATTCATTTTTATCATTAAAATAAAAGACTAAAAGATCCAATACTAAATATTTTTCTACTATATTAGCAGAAATGATTTACCTGAATGATGCATATTAATTGGGAATAGATCACAACTCGACTTATAATAGAATAGTACTGATATGAATATAATTGATCACCTAGAGTGGAGATATGCAACAAAAGCATTTGATCCTAAAAAAACAGTTTCTAAAGAGAATATGGACACACTAAAACGTGCCCTTCAATTAACTCCAACTTCATTAGGATTACAAACTTTTCATTTCCATATCATTGAAGATAATACGCTAAAAGAGCATCTTCTGCCTTACAGTTTTAATCAACAACAAGTTACACAAGCCTCCCATCTTATTGTACTTAGCTATTATCCTGAAGTAAAGGAGAAACATGTTGATGAAATAATTGAGATTAAATCAACTTTAGAGTCACTTCCCAAAGAAGTTCTTTCTCAGTTTAAAGAGTTTGTTATGGGATATATTCAAAGAATGGACAAAGAATCGATGGCAATTTGGAGTGCCAAACAGACCTATATTGCAATGGGGGTTCTTCTAACAGCATGTGCGGAGCTAAATATCGATGCTTGTCCAATGGAAGGATTTGATGCCAATGGCTATAATGAGATCCTTAATCTTACAGAGAAAGGACTTCATGCATCTCTTGTAATCCCTGTCGGATATCGTGCTGAAGACGACAAATACCAACATATGAAGAAAGTACGTCGAAGTCTTCAAGATATCTCAACAGAGTTATAGTCTTGCCACCTAGTTAGACATAATGCTCTCTAACGATTTTTGAATAGGACAAGGGGAAGGTCTCTCTTGTCCTATTCTATATATGTCCAATACTTCATTCCCTTTTTCAATCATTATCTTACGTGCCATGCTTCTTGCTCCTTTCACTCTTGCTATTTTTAATTGGTCATAAGGAGTTAAATGATGACGTACCCAGCCATTGATCGCTCTCTCTGCTTTTTGTTCCATTGTCAGCCTAGATGAACGAGCCACTGTCCCACTTCCTATAGGAGCAGAATGATCTGCAATGGCTTTTGCCAACTTGAATTCCAACTCTTTATAGCATAAATGAAACGACAATTTATCTTTTATTGCACTTTCTAATGCACCTTTAAAAACTTCTTGTTTTTGATCGCGACGAATTCCTCTTTGAAGATTCTGTTTCTGATAACTCTCACTAGAACGCATTGCCTCCATTCGTTGTTTTGCCTCAAGAATTAATGCTTCAGGAGCCCAAATTCCTTTAGATATTGCTCGTCTACCTCGCAATACTTTTACTCTTATATAGTTCTTATGTTTGGTGATAGCACGCGTTACACCCGCATCGCCTGCAGGCAAAAACACCCATTGTGGTGGGACTGATACTTCTTGTCCTTGCTTGTCAAGCAACTTCTCACCTGTAGACATGACTACATCTAGTTCCATTTTTTATTTTCAAAACTAATATTTTATATTCGATCCACTTCATAGATTTTTTTTAAGTTAGATAATATGGTGTAATGAATGCTATTTACTCATATGATAAAATTAAAAAAGGCCGCTCTCTCGAGCGACCTTGGACATTGAATATTGGAATACCTCCTTATTTCACAATCAGTTTCTGAACTGATGTAGAAGAAGCTCTTTCAATTTTCACGAAATAGATTCCAGCTGGAACATTCACATCAAAACGCTTTTCTTTCGCATTCATTAGTTTGCTCCAAACTGTAGATCCCATATTATTGATCAAAGTAATACGTACTTCTTCAATTAATTCAGACTGAAGAGTTACTTTAAAATGATCTGTACATGGATTAGGATAAACCTTATCTACATTCATCGTAATCTTATCACCTACTGCTGTAGATTCGGTTACAACTTTAATATAGTGGTATACTGTTGACGTTTCTTTACCATCACTTACCTCTAGTACAATAGTTGCATCTGTTTCTTTTTGAACTGCAGGAATATGAAGTGTTGCTGTCGATTTATCTGCATTATCAATCGTTGCATTCAATCCAATGATTTTCCAAGTGTATGTAAGGTTTGTTCCTTCATCCTCATCATTTGATTTTGTAGCATCCAGTGAAATATCAGTACCAGCTTGTACTTTATCTGCAATTTCATTCATCACTGCAATAGGCATATCGTTCATGTTATCTACAATAATATTGAATGATTTAGCAGACTTCAATCCTTGTGGATCAGCTGCTTCTACTTCTACATCATATGCAGACACATCTTCAAAATCCATCGACTTGTTGACAATCAAGAAGTTGTCTTTCACTATAAATGCATCAGGAGCACCTGCAGCAAGAGCAAATGATACTTGATCTGCCTCTGGATCGATAGCTCTTAGCTCTTTTACAACGATCCCAGAATCTTTGTTCTCTTGAACGTGTCCTTCGAATTTGGTGTTAATGAATTTTGGTGCCTCGTTGATGTCATTTATATCAATTGTTTTATCAATTGAAGCACTTCCTTTAACTCCTTCTTCAGTTACAGATAGACTTACGATAATCTTTGAATCAGCACCTGGGTAGAATATGACTGGATTTTTCACCACTAGTTCATTGTTTTTCAACTCGAACAACTCTTTATTTTCTCCTGCAATACTAACCAAAGTAATCGTATGGTCTCCATTTACCTTATCATCATCTACAACAGTTAGAGTAATTTTCTCCCCAACAGCAGCATTCTCATCAATAATAGCCTTAGACAATTCGATATCCTTAGGAAGCTCCTTCACATCAGATACTGTAATTGCCACAGGAATCTCAAGAGATAAACCACTATTATCTGTTACCACAATAACAGGATTTACTTCAGTAGTTGTCTCAAAATCGGGAGCATCCTTAAACTGTAGATGTAATACACCTTCTTTTTCAGACAGTTCTACTAAATCATTATCAACAACTCCCTCTTTAAGAATCCAAGTTAACACATCACCATGAGCTACATCAGGATCATTGACTGTAATAGCAATGTCACCAACTTCATTCTCTGCAACCTCATTATCCGCAATTTTAACCAATACAGGAGACTCATTCACATCCTTAACATCAATGCAATACTTGTGTGATGCCATCTTAGCGTCACTAAAGTTTACGCTAATAGTGTAAGAATCCTTCGTTTCGAAATCGAAAGAAGCCTTTTCGTACAACTTATTATCTTCAATCACAAACAGATCGTTATCTTCTACGCCTGCAGGCAACGATGCAACGATAGTTGTAGCACTCTTCTTATAGTCATCTGCTCCAACAGCATTGAACTGTCCAATTAATGCTTTATCTCCATCATTCTCATTCACCTCTGTATTGGAAAGCACCATTTCATTAACAACATCATCTACGTTATCAAGATCAGCAGACTCCATTGAAGGTATTATTTTATCAGTTCCTTCATAGCGGACAGTCAATGTATTTGCCCCATTTAGATAGATTTCTTGATTATCTACACAATGGCACCATGATCTGTCATTCAAGTGGAACTCAACATTTTCTTTCACTCCCGTGATGTGTGCTGGAACACCTGATGCATCATCTATAGCGACCTTTGGTGCAGCAGCTTGAGGTAAAATTGCAATTATCTGTGTTTTAGAACCAAGAGTTACCTTAAGGTCGTTCGTCATATTTTCAGTATTTACAACTTCCCAAACCTTACCATCTTCTTTTGTACCCCACTGCAATTGAGCTTCCATTTCTACGACACCTTCTACTGCAACAGTGTTGGCGAACTTTCTTTCTGCAGCATTTTTATCTGTAGAAATTAACATTCTTCCTTTTACATAATCAGCAGTTGGTTCTTCGAAAATATAATGAACAACTCCATGCTCATCACTTTTAGCTGTTGCATTCAATGAATGGGTATAAGTAATACCATCACGCTCCACTTTTATAGTGGTAGACTTCTTGTAGCTCTTCATTACCTGATTAAAAGAACACGAACCATTCAAATGGAAAATCGTTGGTTTCGCAGGAGCAAATGGGTTTCCAATTGAGAAAGCAGGTAGAGTAACCTCAGTTGCATTCACATCCATGTTACTAACACGTCTCAGGTCATACATCACAAATGGTTTATTTACAACAACCTTATGATCTCCCATAGATTCAAATCCACCAAATTCACAAGGAATATTAAGGATTAAGTCCTCAGACTGTAATTGCGCTTGAACACTGGCTTTTGAATGATTAAAATGACCATCTCCATCGACTACGCCACCCAGTGCAACAGATGAAACACTTAAATCAACGGTAGCATCTTTGTTGATGGTTACATTTTTAATTGAAATGGCATTGACTGTTTTGACTATTTCACCTTTTATGTCTCCATACTGAGAATAGATCTCTCCAGCAATGAAACTACATTTATCCATCACAGTGATGGTCTTCTCAATTTCATCACCCTTATGAACAAGATAAACTTTCTCACCAGGAGCATTCACTTCAAATTTAGAAACAGTTAATGCATTCGTCTTCGTTGCAAAAGTTGTTACATAGTGAGTGCTACGTCCTTTGATAACTCGAAGTGTTCCTTTGAAGAAACCACCTTCCCAACTATAATCATTTAAAGCTAAGCTTCCTCCAACTTCAAGAACAAAGTTTTCTCCTACTCGAGATTTGAAACCTTCAGCTGCACAGAAGAAACTATTATGAACAGTAATGGTACCTTCATTAAAGTTATAAGTTCCTTGTAACTTTAGCTCGTCAGCACTTTGTCTAATATTAACAGTTTCAATCGTACCTTTATTCATTGACAGCGTTGCATCTGCTGCGACAAACATAGTACCACTTACATTAACAGCACCCTCATTCACAGTCAATTCACCATTATTATAGATATCAGAGTCTGTGTTTAAAGTTCCACTCTTTGCAACGATTAATGATGCACCTTTTGCGATATTAATAAAATCACAATTAACCTCTGTATCAATGATAGGGTTATTTGCACCTGATTTAATCGTAATTTGTGCTCCTTGTTTCGGTAATGCTCCACCTTCCCAATTCGTTGCCTCTGACCATACCGATGAAGTAGTTCCATTCCAAGTTGCAATGGGGTCATACTTACTATCGATATTCACAGTGTAATCTTCATAAGCAGCTAACATTCTACTTGAAAATGAATTGAATGCTTCCGATTCGTTCGCATAACAAACACGAAGATATGTCTTTCCTGTTTTAGCATCCTTTGGAACCGTGATCTTATGATTTACAGTAAATGCCCCTTTATCAGAATAAACCATCTCTCCTTCAGAAGAATCAAAGAAACCATCTTGATCCCAGTCAAACCATACCATCACCGCACCTTTGTAGCTCATAAAACCACTACCTTTAAGTGTTAAAGTGTAAGTTCTATCAGGGCAGATATTTATTTCTAATGCTTTAAAATCATTTTCACCACCAGAACGTTTTGCACTATTGCTTACGTTTGCTAGTTTGAGGTAGTTTATAAATGATAGGAAGCTATACTTTACATTAATTGGAAGGTATTTTCCATATTCTAAAGTTTTAGCTTCTGCCAATGGAACGGCTCCATCTGTGTAATAAAGTATGTCTTTACCATCATTTGCATAAGGGAATATCTTATAGAAATAGTTGGTATTAGGTGTCAATCCTGAGATTTGAGCAAAGTCAGTATTGCTACCTTTCATATAGATCGCATTACCTTTTTCTACGACACCATCTTTAGGATTATCAATCGCATCCTTATCCGTATCTATTTTAATCAGATATCCATGAATCGCATTTGTACTTTTGGCAGCATTCCATGACAGAGGTTGTTGCTTACTCATACTTAAAAATGCTTTGAAATCTGTAACATGTGCATCAGGCCTATTTCCATAGGTAACAAAGTACATCTCTTCACCCCAGATCATTTCACCATCAATAATCATATAAGGTCTATAGAAATATGCAGTTCCTTCAGTCAATGCAGTTAATTCAAATGATATTTTATTATCTACGATATTTTCTACCACTTGTTTTTGATGGTATAGATAAACACCTGGTTTATCTCCATAGTAGAATCCTTTCTCTTCGATATTAGGATTACCCATAAGCGTCAACTTTGCGAAAACTGTACCTTGCTTGAAACCTACGGCTTCAGCAGGTTGCGTTTTAATTTGCTGAAGTGCACCGTGAACCACCATCATATAGTCTTCAACTTGACCATACTGAATATCATCAGATGGTTTAGCTAAAGGGTTTTTACTATATTCGGTCATCACACGAATACGAATGGGCTTGTCTTTCGTATAAGTATCATCAATAGTTAGCTCAGTAGTAAATGTTTCTAGAAAGCTTGCTTTTTGTGCAATTAATTCATCATCAGTCCAATTCCCATCCGCATTTTTATCAATAAAAACCAATGCCTTAACAGGATTAGTGTCTCCTGTTTTTACCGACATAGGATATCTTTCTCCTTCACAAGTACTGATTATATCAGTCGTCTGAGTGAAGTCCATATAACCAGGTTCTCTATTGACACTATTTGAGCTGTTCGAAAACTTACCCAATGTGAATTTGTAGATTCCCATTCCAAAATTATTTGGTTTTGGGGAGATAGTACCAACAGCTGCAGGTGCCAATGCAGGTATAACTTGAACCGCTTTTGTTAATACTGTTTTATTACTACCATATTTATTATTCACCTCAAGAGTGATATCATAAATACCTTCTTCACTGAAAACAACAGTTGGTGCTGCCGAAGATGATGTTGAAGGTGCCTCGAATACAACTTTATCAGTACTAAAAGACCATTTATACTTATCCACACTACCAGTTACAGAAGCTGTTAATGCTAATTTTGAACCAGCAGTAATTCTTTTGGTAGATAATAACACCTCTGCGATAGGAGCAACTTTATCTGCATCCATAGAATAAGACTTATACAAAGGCCTAGAATTCAATGCACTGATGGTCAAGTCAACCTTCTTACCTTTTTTCAAAGGACTAAAATCTAAATGACATTTTCCATACTGTACAACTCCCTTTGCAAGAATCTCTCCTTCAGACACAAGTGTAACCATCGCTCCATCCTTAGATATTCCAGCTAAGTCTAAAGATCTTTGTCCCTCTTTTAGTTCTTTAGGAAGCGTTCCTGTTATCTCTTGTGGAGCCATAGTCCACATACGCATGGCAGGGTCACCAAAAAGATGGAATAATCTATAAGTATAGATTAATGTTTCTTGGTTTGGAGCCCATGTTTCATTCATTCTTAGTAACCCAAGGTTAAGGACATCACCAAGACGTGTTGTCGGTTGATCAAAACCTTTTGCACGAGGATTTTTAGCACCACTTCCTGATCCAAATGATGGAAGAATACCTGGTTCAGGCCAAATTGATTCAATCATACCTAATGAAAGACCATCATTAGGACCTGATAATGAATACAGTGACGCACCAAAAACTGCTACAGCTCCACCATTCTTTTTGCGCAAGAATCCTTCTGCAAAACATTCAGGGTAAGAAAACTCACCAGTATGACAATTAATTGAGAATACAACAGGTAACTTGTTTCCATTATGTAACTCACTAATTTGAGAAGTAACAAACTTTGGATGTGCCCATCCGATACCACCTGAATAACCATGGTCACGGTGGAAAACATAAAAACGACCATCATTAATAGAATTAACAATTTCTGTTTTTCCTCCATTCCAATTGAAACCATTCTTTTTCAATAGCTCAGGTGCAATAGGTTCGCCCTGAGAGAAACTTCCATTATTAAAGTTTGTAGGATTTACACTTTTATCTGCATAATAAATTCTCTCCACTTGGTACCCTTGTCCCACAACATATTTGCGGATATCTTCACTTGTATGACAAAAACGTCTAGTAGCAAAACCATCTTTTTCATCATCTTGGAATTGAGCACAATTCAATCCTTTTTCATAAAAACTTGCATCTGCAACAGGATCTTTCTCATAATTGATGATTTTATTAATAACAACATTAGCTTGATCTAATGTTCTAACTGAGATACGACCTTTTGCCATGTCTGGGGTGAAATCATCCTTTCCATCCATACAAGCATAAGGTAGATCACTAAAGAATGGATCGTCCTTATAACTTTTGAATTCCATCGCTGGAATCTGCTCGTTGTCACCAACTAAGACAAAGTATTTAGGCTTTGGTGTCATATTATGGTAGCGGTGTGATATTTCAGACCTTACCATTGCTGTAGTCCATTTTTCTTTCGAAATTAGCTCAACCTTATATCCTAAACTAGCTTTCCAGTTTGCTAACCTTTTTGCAGGTCCCTCAAACATTTTATGCGTAAGAATTAAATAATCCTTTGCATTCATATCAGCAGATTCTCTTGCTAACATACTAGTTTCCTCAATATTATCACCATTAAGTGCAACATTCTTAAGCACACTTACTGCGGTAGGATTCATGTCAGTATACACTTTACCATTCCCACCATTAATCCTATAAACAATTTTCGAATATAGACGTAGTTTCTTTGTTACTGGATTGTACTGTACTGGGCAAACTTGAACCTTTACTATACGTGTATCACGCATGATCTGATTCTGGACTAATTTTGCCTGAAAACCAGGATAAAATGAATTCTTTCCATATACTTCATCATCTTTTTTGAATTCTGGCTCAGGCGCACCTTCTGTATCCAAAGCAAAGTCTAAAGTAGGATGCATAGTGAACCCTTCCACCTCGATGTATTCAGAATCTACAACTTGAATAACTGGATTTTCATCTTTAGTAAAGACATACATATCATTTCTCATAGGCAATGACGGAGCTCCGACTTGTCCTGTTTGACCAAAGCCATCAACATGAAGAAATGAATAGGCTATTTTTGACACTTCCTTATCAACTGCATTAGCCCCAGGAAACATATACGAGACCTCTAAAGATCCATTATTTCCATTAATTACATTTCGGACTGGAATAATCGACTGTTCCTTTGAATCATACCCTTTTCGTTGCTTTGAAAATGGAAGATACCGATTTTCCCCAATTCCAACCATACTAACTGCCAACATTAGTAGAGCTAAAAAGTAAATCTTTCTCATAAATAGTTGTTTGATTATAATATAATAGATTTTAAACAGAAATACACTCCATTTAAAACAAACAACAATATATATATATTTTAACAACTATTAAATAAATATGAACAAATACCAACTATTTATGCGTAAAATCATATAATATTCATATTAAAACAATTTCATATGTCAATATATATCATAATATATACATATATCAACATATACAATTTACACTAAGATAATAGACAATATGATATCTGTTTCGACCTTAATAAAGGTGTTACGATTATAAGAAGTTATAACATTCTGTGATACGATTTCATACAGAAATTTGTTTTTCAATTCTGTATATTTGTTATTGTGAATAAACCCATAAACTATAACAAAGATGAATTTAAAAACATGTCTCAGATCAATCCTATTGGTCTCTTTGATCTCATGTAACTCTGTCAAAAATGATCCTGTGATGGAATCCTTATCAAACAGAGTATTAAAAGATAAATCCAACAATTTCCTCTTCCATATTAATAAGAAGAAGCACCTACAAGATGAATTTACGATTAATTCAAACAACAATAAGGTTATTATTGAGGGCAACAACCGTATAGCTCTAGCATCTGGATTAAAATGGTATATTAATAATAAAGCCAATAGTCAGATCACATGGGAAGCAACTAATCTTGACTTTCCTAATACATTACCTAAAATAGACTTCCCTATAAAAAAGAAAGCTTCCTTCGAATATTCATATTATTTAAACTATTGCACCTATAGCTACTCTATGGCATTCTGGGATTGGCCCAGGTGGGAAGAAGAGATTGATTTAATGGCTATGAGAGGAATTAATCTTCCGTTAGCAATGAATGGTATCGAAGCAGTATGGCGTAACACATTACTACGGTTAAATTGTTCAAAAGAAGAGATCGATCAATTTATCCCAGGACCAGCATTTAATGCTTGGTGGTTAATGGGCAACTTAGAAGGCTGGGGAGGTCCTCTTTCAGACACTTATATAGACCAACAAGCGGAACTTCAAAAGAAAATTCTTAATAGAATGAAAGAACTCGACATGAAACCTGTTGTCCCTGGCTTTTTCGGCATGGTACCAACCTATTTCAAAGAGAAATATCCTAATGCGGACATTCGAGACCAAGGTCTTTGGGCTGGAGGTTTCCAAAGACCCGCATTCCTTTCTCCGACAGATCCTTTATTCATAAAAATATCGAAGATCTATTATGAAGAATTAAAAAAACTATATGGAAATATTCAATACTTCTCAGGAGATCCATTTCATGAAGGAGGATCTTCGAAAGGAATTAATCTCCCCAATGCAGGAGAAAAACTCGTTCATGCCATGAGAGCTTCATTTCCAGATTCCAAATGGGTATTTCAAGGATGGCAACATAACCCAAGCCCAATGCTAATTAAAAATATTCCTTCAGATGAAATCATCATTCTAGACCTTGATTGTGATAACAGACCACAATGGGAAGAGAGAAACGGATGGAATGGAAAACCATGGGTATGGTCTATGATCACAAATTTTGGTGGCAATGTAGGAATGTTCGGAAGAATGGATATTATTGCAAAAGAACCTTTCAGAGCACTTCATCATGAGAAATTTGGAGGAAACCTATGTGGTATAGGTGCAATGATGGAAGGAATAGATAATAATAGTGTTATTTATGATCTTTTATTCGATGTAAGATGGCATCGCAAACCTATCGATCTTGACAAATGGCTAAATACCTACATCAAGAGTCGATATGGTAAATTAAATCAAGACATCATAGATGCTTGGCAGGTTCTTCGAAAAACAGTATATGGCAAAGAACTACTTAAAAATAGCTCACAACAAGGTACGACTGAATCTTATTTATGTGCAAGGCCATCATTAAATATAAAAAGTGTTTCAACATGGGGTAGTTCGGATCTTTATTACAATCCGAAGGAACTACTTCCTGCTTGGAAAATTTTCATCGAAAATAAAGATAATTTTATAACAAATGAAGGATACAAATATGATCTTGTAGACATTACAAGACAATGTCTTTCGAACTATAGTCAGTATTTACATCAACAAATAACTACAGCCTTCCATAACAAAGACAAAGAGAAGTTGACAAAATATACAAAAGAATTCCTTCAGCTAATACTTGATCAAGATCAATTGCTAAGTACGATTCCAAGCCTCACACTAGATCACTGGATCAAAAACGCAAGAGATCGTGGAACATTTGAATCAGAAAAAGACCTATTTGAATTCAACGCAAAAACACAAATAACAACATGGTCTTTTAAAGATTCAAACCTGCATGAATATTCTCATAGAGAATGGGCAGGGTTACTTCGTGAATTTTACTATCCTAGATGGAATAAATATTTTGATTATTTACTTGAGAAAATCAGTAATAAACATACGCAAAAACCGAACTTTTTTCCCTTCGAAGAAAAATGGACTAGACAAATTGGTGTTTCAACATTAAAATCAAAAACAACACCTTATGAAGTATCTGAGAAAGTATACAATAAATATTACTCAAGAATACTTAATAGCTATAATAACTAAACAGTAGCTCCTTGCCACTACATACTATTGGAAAACTTTAGTTATACATCTTAAAAAAGAAGAGGCTACACCCTAAACTTATGGATGTAGCCTTTTCATAACTATGAAAAACGAAATCTCAATCTAATATTTTACTTTATAAAAAATCGCATATAAAGATGGAATAAATACCAAAGTAATAATTGTACCAAATAGAAGACCAATCATTAAGGATATTGCCATTGGTTCCCATATCAAACCTCCACCTAAGTAAAGCGGTATCAACCCAAGTGAAGTTGTGAATGTCGTCAAAAGAATTGGCCTAAGACGCTGAACACCTGCATCTACAATAGCCTCTTTTAAAGGTTTACCATACTCAGACTGTTCAATTTCAATCCTATCAATCAGTACAATCGCATTATTAATTACAATACCAGCTAAAGAGATCATTCCAAGGAATGCCATAAAACCAAAATAGGATTGAAAAATCAATAGCCCAAATACAACACCTATAACACCAAGAGGTATTGTAGATACTACCATAATTGTTTTTTTGACTGAATTAAATTGAATTATCAAAAGCAACAGTATTAGAAAGGCTGAGAGAGGAATATATTTAAACACAGCACCCATATTTTCTGCAGTGTTTTCGCTATCCCCTCCTAATTCATATTTATAGCTATCTGGCCACTCTTTCATCTGATCCTCAAGCCAAGGAATCATCTGCTTCATAATTGCAGCAGCATTACCATCATCATTCAACTCACTAGAGATTAAAATACTGCGAATCAAATCCAGCCTTTTAATTTTATTATACTGCCATTGTGGAACAATATGCGCAACTTGTGACAGCGGCACAGACTTCCCTGAAGACTGAGAGTAAACATTAATATTCTCTAACTCTTTAAAATTCAACTGCTGACTACCTTCATGACGAAGTAATATTGGTATTGATTTATCATCTTCTCTATAATCTCCTGTTTTAAACCCATCAAGAACAGTACGCAAAGAGGTAGCAATATCCTGATTTGTTATTTGAGCCATTTGTGCCTTATTTTGATCAATATCAATAACCAATTTCTTAGACTTAGGCCCCCAATCATCTTTTATATTCTTTGTACCAAAAACAGAGGTTAATTTAGATTTCACAGATTCTGAAATACGTGCCAATTCATCAGGATCATCACCAGAGACCTTTATTTCAATTGGAGTACCCCCGCCTCCTCCTTTCAGTAATCCAACTTTAATATCAGCGTTTGGAAAATTAAGAAATCCAAAACTGTCTATCATATTAATAACCTTCTGATTCACTTCAAATGATGTAGTATTAACCAACATATGAGCATAAGAAGAGTTTGCTTCATCTTGAAAATAACCAAGATCATAAGAGTAAGGCCCTTGACCTACAAATGAAGAAAAATCGACAACACCTTCTTTGCGATCCAATCCAACCATAATCGAATCTTCCATGAACTTCTCTATTTGCGCAACAACTTCAGATGTACGTTCAATTTTTGTCCCTAAAGGAAGATTTATATCAACAGTAATCATATTTCTATCACTATCAGGGAAGAATGTAAAAGGAATAAATCTAAAAGCCCAGATAGAGAGAAAAAAGAGTAAAATAACGATTGATACAGCCCACCCCTTATATGGTAGCACCTTAATAATGTACTTTTTATAAAAATTAGTAATACCATCAAAAGCCTTATCTACAATTGACTTCTTCTGATCAACACCCTCTTGCACATTCTTTACTTTCAAAAATAAAGCACAGAACATTGCTGTAATAGTCATCGCAACAACCCATGAAGACAGAAGTGCAATTGTGATTACAACAAATATTGGCCCCATAATATCGCCCATGACTGAATCTGCAAGGAAAAATGATAGGAATGCCACAGATGTGGTCAATGTTGATATAAATAGAGGTATGGCCAACTCTTTACATGAAGCAATTGCAGCATCTTTAGCTAACTCTCCTTGATCCATTCGAACCATTATCGATTCAGAGACGACAATCGCATTGTCCACCATCATTCCTAAAGCCATTATTAGTGCAGCCAAAGTTACCTGGTTGAGTCCTACACCGAGAAGTCCCATTAATAATAGTGTAAGAATCGTGACAATTGGAATTAAACTCGCAACCACAATTCCTGTTCTCGTACCAAGAAAGAATAACATAACCAGTAACACAATCGCAATAGATTGAATCAAATTAGATATAAAATTCCTAATACTTTTATCCACATAGCTATCCATCGAAGCTAACCTCTTTACCTCCAAGCCATAAGGAAGCTTGCTATTCCATTTTGCAACAACTTCATCAACTTTCTCTCCTAATTTAATTATATTGGCTCCATCCTTTAAAGAAACAGACAGCGAAATAGCTCTATGACCATCAACACTTACCAAAGCTTTTGCTGGCTCCACATAACCAGCGGATACGGTCGCTACATCTTTTAAATAGACAACTTGTCCATTAGATCCAACAGGTATTAAAAGATCTTTAACATCTTGAACAGAGTTAAAATTACCAGTAGGCTCAAGAATAATACGTTCATTATTCATCTCAACCATACCTCCGGAGTTAAGAATGTTTGTATTAGAGATCATACTCTGAAGTTTCGATGATGTCAATCCATACTCCTGAAGCTTCGCTTCATCATATGAAACAAAAACTCGCTCATCTTGAACACCCCCCAACTCTACACGTGCTGCATCATCAAGCTTGATCAACTCATCCTTGAGATCATCAGCTTGGTCTTTCATCTCCTTATAACTAAAACCATCACTGACCATACCAACCATGATTCCATATACGACACCTACATCATCATCTTTTAGAACAGGTTCAACATTGTCTGGAAGATCATCTATTTCATCAAGCTTACGTCTGACCTTATCCCATACCGCCTGTAGTTTTACTGGGGTAACATTGTCATAAAGCTTAATAGTCACAACAGACAAGCCAGTTCGTGAGTTACTTGAGATCTCTTTCATCTCAGGAATTTCCTGAACCTTCTTTTCTACCTTATCAGTAACCAACTGTTCGACCCTTTCAGGACTAGCTCCTGGAAATTGTGTAACAATTGTAGCAACACGGACTGTATAAGGAGGCATACTATCCCTTGGCAAACTTTTGTACATCTGTAATCCCATCACAATCACCACTAATAACATAGTGAATGTAATGCGATTTTTCTCTATAGCATATTTTGTTAAACTCATATATCAAGTAATAAAGCGCTTTATCAAATAATCATTTTAACTTAACATGATCTTACCTCTTGAAGTTCTTAGGTAGAGCAACCTTCTCCCCATTAAGAAGAGTCTGAAGTCCAGCAACTGCAACAAGATCTCCTGACGATAACCCTCGCTTCATCACAAAACCTTGCGTAGTCAGATCTCCAATTTCCACATATACTTTTTTAACAACGGCACTGTTATCGTCCTCTTTTTCTACTTTAAACACAAATCGACCTTTCCCATCTTCACCTACTGCTTCAACAGGAATTAAGATTTCACGATCGGTATTCGTACCTGCAAATTTAAACTTCACTTTTGCTGCCATTCCTGATTTTATCATTTCAGTATCTCCTGAAATAGCGACACGTATAGGGTAAGTTGAGTTCTCTGAATCTAACGATGGTGAAATCTCTTTGATATACCCCGTAAATATTTTGTTCTTTAAAACTGAGATTGATATTTCAGCGGAATCATTCAACTTAACGAAATTGATAACATTATCCGGAAGACCTATACTTACCTCCATTTGTGATCCTGCATTTAGTACAGCAATTACTTGCCCTGCACTCACATTCTCATTCAACTCAACAGCCTTCTTTGTAATAACCCCATCTGTAGGCGCAAAAATAATTCCATATTCAACCTGTTTTTTCTGAATCTCAACAGATCTCAATGAAGATTCATAATTGGCTTTATCATTTGCATATGTAGTTTTTGCATTTTCATAATCACTCAATGATGAGCTACCTTTCTCATATAACATCCGGGTACGTTCCAAAATGGAAGATGCAGTATTTAATGAGGTCTTTGCACTACTTAGAGCTGCGATCGACTGCTCCAAAGAGAGCTGTGCTTCTGAATTATCAATACGTGCCAGCAAATCCCCCTTTTTCACAACCTGTCCATTAGTTATATTTAGAGTTGTCAAAATACCACTTGTCCTAAAACTCAGATTAATCTCTTGATCTGATCTTGCATGACCAGAAAACTCGGCCTCTTGCATTAATCCAAGTTGATGTACCACCCCTATTTTGACTGGGCGCAAACGGATCTCTTCAACCTTTTTCTTTTTCTTTGAACAACCAGTTAAAGCAACGATGGTTAGAACAGATAGTATCCAAACCAAAGATACTATAGAATGATAACTACGATTCATTTTATTCATCTTATTGAGATATTTTTGCTTTCAAATTCATTAAATATTCTAAGTTCTCACTTTCACTATGCAACACAAAGAAATAGTTAATATAGCGCTGTAGACTAAGTGTTACATTAAGAAACTGTGTCGCTGCATTTGCTTCATCTTGCTTTGATTTTATATAAGCTTTCTGAGCATCTATCAAAGATGTTATTGATGTTGCTCCAGATGAATAAGATATCTGCATTAGGTTTAAACTTTCGTATGCAGACTCCGATGAAATTCGTGACAATCTTATATTGGATGCTTTAGTAATCATCTCACTCAAAAGTGTGTTTACATTCTGAGAAATTAATGATTGAGTATTTTGTTGCTCATAAGCAATTTGGGCATACTGATTTCCTGCTTTGCGTTTCTGAATATTTCGTTGATTACGATCATAAAGAGGTAAAGACACATTCAACCCCAACATGTAATAATGATCAGGAATCTCAGAGCTAGACTGATCTATTGAATAATTATACGAACCTTGTAAAGCAATAGTTGGCATATATTTACTTCTCTGATACATTTTCATAGTTCGGTCCACACTCTTCATATTATAACCCAATGCAGCCAATTCTGGTGATTCAGCTATTGCGATCTTCGAAATAATATCCACAACTTGCGATCTTTGAGTTGGGTCATCAATAATCTCAAAAATAGGCTTAAAATAATTCCCCTTATTTAGAACCTTATTCATCTCAACACTCTTCACATCTATCATACTTATGATAGGATTACCAAGCAATTGATTTAATTGATAAAGACTACTCTTTAAAGTAAAATAAGAGTTAATGAGCAACTGTGTTGCATTTGCCAATTCACTCTTCCATCTCAATACATCAGCCTTACCACTTTGCCCTGCTTCAAAATTATTCACCGATATTTGATAATTCTTACGTGTCAAAGTCAAGTTCTCATCCGCAATCTGATAATTAGTCTTCGCAATCAATGCTTGATAGTATGCTCCACCACAGTCACTCATCATATTTAACACCTGCGACGAATACTCCTCTTCAGTTGCCTTTTCTTGATATTTCTTTATCTTAATATTAGAACTCGCTTCTTGGGAGTATATCACTTGTTCAACATTTGCTTTTACAGAGGTATTTATAGATTTATTATTTTCCCCCAAAACCTTTGCAATCGCTGGATCTAAATTCATTGCACTGGCTGTTGCAGTAGCCTGAGGTAGATAACTACTCTTTGCGTACTTTGTATCCTCTTTAGCTATCGCAATTTTCTCTTTCTCAGCCTTCAACTTGAAATTCTCATCAACGACTTGAACTAACACTTTCTTTAGATCATACTCTTCTGAAGCATTATATTCTAAAACATTACCAGTAATATTCAATCGAAACATTTGGCTATATTTAGGATTAAAACCTATAGCATAAGATGTTTTTATATTAAAATTAATCTCTTCACTACTCAAAACTTTTGATTTCAACTGACTCGCCTCAACACCATTACTTATTGACTCAATATTTAAAGCAATACGACGTATAACCTGATCTTGATCTTCTGTGTCTCCTACCGAAAACAATACACCTAAATCAGCTGCATCGTACATGGTAGAGCTATAGGAGCGAATATTTAATCTATTAATTTCATCAACTAATTCCTTCTGTTCTGATTTAGTGAACTCCTCACCAATCAATAAATACACCGCATTAAAACCTTCTAGCTTTTTTTGGTACTCTTCAACGTTAGAACCAACAGAGATAATCTCATATGGAATATCTGTATCACCCAACGCTTGACGAATAAAATCATCAATAGGAAATATATTTAATGTAACTGGATTAACAAGAATTCCGACCTTCTCGAATGAAACAAAATCTTTAAAATTCAATAGATCTTTTTTTAAAGAGAAAGGGTTCACAACATAACAGAGATTTTTCTTTCGCTCACCATCCCATAAACTAGAGCTTAACTCTTCCATCACTTCACCTATCATAATAATAGGCTTTGTTGGAGCAACACTAGTCTCTAAGATATAATTACTCAATACTCCTTGAGAAAGAATTATATCCACATTCGAATCATTTAACAACCTCTGATAATTCTGACTAGCCACAGTTTTACTAAAACCATTCTCTAAGATATTTACAGTATCAAAAACGACAGTAACTTCATTACCAATAATACGCTGCACTTCATCACGGACAGATTGGTATAGATCTTTATTCTGTGGGCTTTTCTTATCAATCAAAAAACCAACAGAACACCTCTTCTTCACTTGTGCTTTCACGGGAGAAAAACACATAAATAATATGGACAACAATCCGATATAGTACAATGATTTCGCTTTCATGTAAAAAATGTTATTTATATCTTATAACAAGAAAAATTATTTAATTGTTCGCTCCTCTTCATTTATGATGTAAAAAAAACACCAAAAACCTATCATATATATTTTTTTCACTGAAAGCACGCTTTTTATCAACAAACGACAACTCCAATTTCATTAACCTATCCCCCATATTTTTATTTATTATTTCAACTAACACACCACAAAAACACAATCAACTAACAATCATAACAATACAAACAACAAACACTTTTAATTGACAATATTTTACATCAATTATAAAGACAATACACAACTCTTAAAATAAAACAGGTATAACTATTGTTATGATATATTTATTAATACCAACAAGATTTCATTTTAGATAATTGATATTGTCAGAAATAAAAAACTTCGCCACATGTCGGTAAAAACACATATAACGAAGTATAAAAAAGGTATTATATTACAATGCATATCGTGCAAGAATTCTCTGCACATCGATCAAATTCACTCCGCTATCAAACTCTTCAATAATACTTGGTTCCTTCTCACTACCAATCCACAATCGCAATTCTCCATCAAAATCTAGATGACCAGATGTCTCAATACAAAAACGACTTATCGATTTATATGCCACAGTCATCATCACTTTCTTCTTTCCTGTTAGACCCTGTTTATCTACGATAATCATTCTTTTATTAGTAAAAATAATCGTATCACGAATAAAGCTGTAACCAGCAACCAACTCTTCTTCGTATGCCATAAGTTCCTGATACTCCTCTACCAGATCATCTTGATCCATTTCATCTGCAGTACCCAATAATGTAGAAAATAGTCCCATACTAAAATGTTTATTTATTTATTTGCCTTTTTACCAGTCATAATCTGAAGAAAATGAAAGATCTTGATATTTTAAATCTATCATAAACAGATGCAAAGATATATGAAATGAACCTGACAAACACCTATACATACCATATTTTCGTCAGTATAGAAAGAAAAATAAACATCCTCACCATAGTATCATTCTTCGCATATAGGCAATAGATAAGATCTCCCAGATCTAGATACAAGCAATACAATTACCAAAACAAAAGAATGAATCGGACTAAACCGTAAATACTTTAATATATATAGAAGTCTCAGACCACCTCTAAATCGTAACTTTCCAAATTGATAAATCATTTTACAACAGTAATGATAGATTCGTTTAATTAAGAGAAAGAGTCACAACAAAAATATCTATGAACTGACTTAAATAATTTCATGTAGATTTGTAAACAAGAATACACCGATACTATGAAACACTTCTTTCGTGCTTTAGAGTTACAGACACTCCTATCAAAGGCACATGCCATTTTTTATAAAGAGATAGTTTCCCTAAGAGTAAACCTCTAATCCATAGAAGTAAAAACCGAACTGAAGAGAGTAAATAATTTGCAATAATTTCACTCTATTCTTTACTAATAGGAATCGGTCAAACTTACTGAGTTAAGCCTCCGACAACCCCGTATTTCAATTTATTCTCGATAATAGGCCGAAAGTTTAAATATAAAAACACCTAAGTCCGACAGACTCCTAGTGACTTTTTTCATCCTCATATTACAGTTTTGTATCCTCTAGATGAGGAGGTTGCCATAAAGCGGTTTCCCACTCTTCATAAGGAGGTTTAACAACATAATCTTCTTCCATATGAAATCGTATATATTGACAAGCTCTTTCTTGAGCATACCTTCCATTTATAACAACTCTATTATCATCTAACTCAATTACATTTGCATAAATAGCAAAAACTTGTTCAATAACAGAAGGTTCTTCATCATACAATTCAATATAGTTTAAATGTGAAATATAATAATGAGACCCACTCGCCATAAAATATGCAAATGTTCGTAATGCACCACTAAATGATTCTCCCAATTTCATTTCTTTAATTTAATATATAACAAAAAGAGTACCAACCTTGCGTACTGTCTGATTTATAGTAAAGGCTACAGTTGAATTTTGGGCGCTCCAATCCACCTCTAGATTCCCAGATCTTAGCTGACCTTATATCAGATTCTGTAGTGAGTCCTTCATATTCTCAGTCACTTCCAATATCCTAACCAATTACTATTGTTTTCTATTAATTCGAGACATATTAAGATGACACTTTGCTAGCTTAAATACATGTCTAACACACTAAAAAAGGGAACCTCATAAGAGATCCCCTTTAATATTATCGGCAAAAGAAACCGATTACTTGATTACAAACATAACATCTCCTTTTGAAACACTATCTCCAGATTCAACCTTGATCTCTTCGATAGTACCTGCAGCAGGTGCTGAAATATTATTCATCATTTTCATCGCTTCCAAAACAAGAACAGTCTCACCAGCTTCAACAGTATCACCTACTGATTTCTTAACCTCTGTGATCAATCCTGGAATTGGAGCAGTCATTGCGCCATCCGCAGACAACTCAACAACATCTTCTTTTTTCTCTTTCTTCTTACGTTTTCCACCTTTTGCATTCGCATCGGCTACCTCAACAACGAATTTCTCGCCATCAACATAAACCTCAAGCTCACGCATGTTCTCTGGCTTATCATCGCTTCCTTTGTCTGTCAACTTCCCGCTTAGTGCTTTTTCAACAAGCTCTGCATCGTGCTTAACATCTTCCATTGTGCGAGGCTTAACCTCAGCTGGAACCTCTTCCAAACCGTATTTCCACTTCAAGAAACGTTTTCCTGTCACAGGATAAAGTGCACACAACACCTCGTCATCAATATCTTTTGCAAGATCTTTGAATTTATCCTTAACACCAGGCATTTCATCTTCTAGAATCGATCCTGGACGACACGTAATTGGCTCTTCTCCACGTGGATAACCAGCCAATGCCTTCTTTTGAACCTCAGGGTTAATTGGCTTAGTCGTCTTACCATAAAGACCATAACATAGGTCTTTTACTTGCTCTGTAATAGAAGCATACTCACCTTGCTCTTTATCAAACAATACATTATTTACCGTCTGAATACCTACAATCTGACTTGTTGGTGTTACCAATGGAATATCTCCTAAGTCCTTACGAACTTTTGGTAATTGCTCAAATACATCATCAAGTTTATCAAGAGCATCCATTGCCTTCAACTGGTTAACCAAATTTGAAAGCATACCTCCTGGAGTCTGGTGCATGATAACATCTGTATCAATGATAGCATACTTTGGACTGTTATCCAAGTGACGATATTTAGGAATATACTCTTCCATCTTCTTTCCAATCTTAGAAAGTTGAGCAAGATCAAATCCTGTATCACGACTTGTTCCGTATAGAGATACTACTAGTGGCTCAATTGCTGCATGTGAAGTACGGTACGCATAAGGTGCCATACATGTATCAACGATATCCACACCAGCTTCAATAGCCTTGAATATAGTCAAATCACCCATTCCTGATGTGAAGTGAGTATGAAGACTAATTGGAGTCTCTGATATTTTCTTGATTTCACTAATCAAATTGTAAGCATCATAAGGTGCCATCAAACCTGCCATATCTTTCAAGCAGATTGAATCTACACCAAATGCATCCAATTCTCTTACTTTACCCAAGTAATAATCCATGTTATATACATCACCACCTAGACGCTTCTCATTCAATGTGTAACACACTGTTCCTTGGAAATGCTTGCCGTTATCTTTAATAACTTGAGCAGCTGTTTCGAAGTTACGATAGTCATTCAATGCATCAAAACAACGGAAAATATCCATTCCATTATCGATCGCACGTTGAACAAAAGCTCTAACTACATCATCAGCATAGTTACGGTAACCCACAACATTCTGACCACGTAATAACATTGAAAAAGGAGTCTTAGTAATGTGCTTCTTTAAAACACGAAGACGCTCCCATGGGTCTTCTCCTAAGAAACGGTGCATTGTATCAAAAGTGGCACCACCCCATGTTTCAATGGCGTTAAATCCTACTTCATCCAACATCTCTGCAACAGGGATCATATCTTCTGTACGTCCACGTGTTGCGAAAAGTGATTGGTGTCCATCTCTCAAAGAAACATCGTTTACTTTGATTGGATTTGATGCTTTTGGACGATCTGCATCGTAATTCATTTGGGCCATATCAAGAACCCCATGTTTATCGAATTGCATATCTTTTTATCTTATCTTAGAAATCGAGTAACTCGACTACGTAAATTTAAACTAAAATGGTTCGAGATTAGGATACACGACCCGGTCGCAATAGGCGACCACGACGCTGTGTTAACTCTCTACCGTTAATTATCGCTCTCTTACTTGAATTAACCCAAAGATTATCCTTTTTCACTTGGCTATTTTCTGCCTCCTCTTGCAAAATAAAAGAGACTGCAGCCATAGCAGCTTTTAACTTTTTTGCTCTATCTGCCATTTTTCAAGTAAAATTAAATTAGTGAGGAATATTACCATGTTTCTTAGGTGGCAACGCTTCGCTCTTCGTAGAAAGAACCTCTAAAGCATCCACCAAACGAACACGAGTCTCTGAAGGTAAAATTACATCATCAATATAACCACGTTTTGCAGCTTCAAATGGTGTATTAAATTTATCTTCATACTCTTTAATCTTCTCTGCACGCATTGCATCTTGATCCTCAGCACCTGCGATTGCCTTACGATAAGTAGAAATTACCTCTACCGCTCCTTTAGCACCCATCACTGCGATCTCAGCAGAAGGCCATGCAAAAACCATATCCGTTCCAAGATGTTTCGAACTCATTGCAATATACGATCCTCCGTAGTCTTTACGAGTCACAACAGTCAATTTAGGCACTGTTGCTTCTGCATAACTCCACAACAATTTTGCACCGTGACGAATAATACCATCCCACTCTTGCTGTACTCCAGGAAGGTAACCAGGAACATCAACAAACGTAATGATTGGCAAATTATACGCATCACATGTACGCACAAAACGGCTAATTTTGTCAGATGCATTGATGTCCAAACACCCAGCAGAAACCATAGGCTGATTTGCAATGATACCAACCGAACGATTGTTCAAACGTGCAAATCCTACCAATGCATTTGTTGCATAATATTTCTGTACCTCAAAGAGTTCACCATTATCCACGACCTCTTCAATAACATCTTTCATGTCATACGCCATTCTTGCGTCATCAGGAATGATTGTATCCAATGTAGGACATAGACGTGCTGGATCATCACCCATTTCAACAACTGGAGCCTCCTCCATGTTATTGTTTGGTAGATACTCTAACAACTCTTTGACTTGATCCAATGTTTCTTCTTCAGAATCACATGCAAAGTGTGCATTACCACTCTTCTCATTGTGAACCATTGCACCACCTAACTCCTCAAAAGTAGACTCTTCTCCTGTAACTGTTTTAATCACGTATGGAGAAGTGATAAACATATGACTTTGTTTTTTCACCATAAAGATGAAATCTGTCATTGCTGGAGAATAAACTGCTCCACCAGCACATGGTCCCATTATTGCAGAGATCTGTGGGATAACCCCTGATGCACGTGAATTACGGAAGAAAATATCTCCATAACCTTTCAATGCATCCACACTCTCTTCAACACGAGCTCCACCTGAGTCACACAAACCTACTACAGGAACTCCTGATTTCATCGCTAGATCCATAACTTTACAAATCTTAGCGGCATGCATCTCTCCAAGAGATCCTCCACGTGATGTGAAGTCTTGAGAGAAAACAAAAACAGGACGTCCATTTACAAGTCCATGACCAGTAATAACACCGTCTGATGGGATTTCTACTTTATCGATACCGAAATTAGTTGATCGATGTTGAACAAACATGTCCAATTCACGGAAAGTACCTTCATCAAAAAAGTAATCGACTCTCTCACGAGCACTCATTTTACCTTTTTCATGTTGTTTTGCAATACGAGCTTCACCGCCCATTGCACGCACTTTCTCTCTTCTTTCTTTTAATAACTCAATTTTCTCAACAACTTTCATGTCTCAGAGATTAAGTTGTCTGCTTCTCACTTATCAGAAAAACAAGCTTTGATGAATACTAATTTTATTTTATCACTTTTTCATTAACTAAGCAATGAAAAAATATCTTCTTAAAACATGAGATTTCTCAATCTGATGTCTTATTTCATTCCCCAGTTTCGAATACCTTTAATAAGGCTTTAACCCACAGGGTCTCGTACCGAAGAACAAATGTAACAAAATTAGAAAGAATGGACACGCAATTAATGAATATAAAATCAAAAAAGTTTCTTGTCTCAATTCCCCTAATTTACTTCTTGTTATTTAAGACTTTTTTGGCCTATAGGGTATGGTGCCCCCACACCAATTTTATCCCACACCAATCGCAGCCTGATACACAAAGAAAGGAACTATTTCGCTTCTCTAAACAACAATAGTTATGTTTAAAAACATCCATACCATAATTCCTTTCATTTATCATTAGTCAAAATAAAAAGAGGAATAAAAGAACGACAAAGGGTTCCAGTAAAAAAAAAGAGCCACTCCATATAGAGCGGCTCTTTTTTTTACTGGAAATAATTATTACACCAACAATTATTTCACAGCAGTCTGTTCTAGACTTTTTTCGATATTCACCTTCAACTGCTTCGCTTGAGCATAATCAGGATAGATCACTAATGCTTTTTCACAAACAGGCAATGCTTCAGCATAGAAACCATGAGCCTCTTTTTGCGCAGCTTTATACTGATCTGAATTCGTATCAAAGGTCTTTTTTTCTACTTTAGCATTCGCTTGTGTTAACACTTTAGTACCTTTTGCAAAGACACCATTAGCCTCCAACAAATAATACTTAGACAAAGACTTCTTGATAGCCAAACTGTTTGGATATTTCTCAAACCCTTTATTTAACGTAGCAAGATAATTATCAGAATCTTTCATCTTCTTATAACAAAAAGAGATATATCGACATGACTTCTCACCTTTATACCCTTTTTCAAAACACAGGTTAAAATACTTTATCGCTTTATTATATTTTTTCAGCTTATAAGCACATGTTCCCATATTATACAAAGTGTTGTTCTGCTCACTCATAAATTCTGTATCAGCAGCATATGCTTTCTCAAAATTCTCTAGTGCCACACTAAGATTCTTTTGCTTCAATGCCTCATATCCAGCATCTTTCAATTTCTTAGCATCTTGAGCGTTCAAACTTAAAACACTCACCAAAAGGCACAAAACAGCAATTAATTTCTTCATAAAACACTAATTTTAATTATTGAATTTCGTTTTCTTATAGTATCCAAACTCAAAAATAAAACTTTTCAGCGAACAACAAAACCCTCAATTGTAATAAATATTTAAAAACATATTATCATAATCATTTAGACATATTCTCTATCGAGCAATTCAGGATACTCTTGAGACACTTTTATAACCAACTCTCCAAACAAAGTATTCACCCAAGCAAACCACGATCGAGTAAACTTCGATGCATCATCCTTATGCACTCCTTCATGCATAAAACCTTTACCTCCATCCATCTGACACAACATTCTCAAACAAGATGCAACCTCATCTTTATCGCTACTTGTTAACGCTTGCATGATTACAGACATAGGCCACACATAATAAAGCCCCACATGTGGACCCCCAACTCCTTCACAGACTACTCCACGCCAAAAGAAAGGATTATCTTCACTCAAAACAAAATTACGTGTACGTACATACAACTTATCATTAGCATCAATAGCTCCTAAATACGGCAATGACAATAAACTAGGAATATTTGCATCATCCATAAACAATGCATTGCCAAAACCATCCACTTCAAAAGGAATAATTTTCCCATATTTAGGATGTTTTAACACAGCAAACGCCTCCAACGCACCAACAACCTCATTTCTAAGCAAATTGCATTTATTCACAAAGTCCTTATCCTTGTATACATCTCGCATAATTTCAGATAACTGTCTTAATGATGCAACCGCAAAATAGTTAGACGGTATAAGATGAAGGTAAGTTGTAGCATCATCTGACGGACGAAAAGCAGAACAAATCAAGCCTGTAGGTCTTACTGGATTTCCCCATCCAAAACCTGGCATTGTATCGGTTTGCCTATCAGTGGTACGAGTAAAAGAATAAGGACCAGGACCGTCTTTTCGTTGTTGCTCGACGAAAGTCTTATATATGAGTTCCGCAGTTTTATACCAAGAATGATCAAACACACTACTATCTCCTGTTCGCTTCCAATACCCATAAGCTAATCGAACAACATAACACAATGAGTCAATCTCCCACTTACGTTCATGCAACTCATTTTTCATCTCAGTATGATCAGATACCCAATGACTAGGCTTACTTCCATCAAAATTAAATGCATTAGCATAAGAATCAATTTGCACACACTCTGATTGACGGTAAATTAATCCGAGCACCATTTTCCTCAACGAATCGTCTTCATTCAACAAAGGCAAATAAGGCCACACCTGCGCGGTAGAATCCCGAAGCCACATAGCATGAATATCACCAGTTATCACAAAAGTATCAGGCTTGCCATCAATCTCTCTATACTCCACAGTTGTATCTAGAGTATTAGGGAAACAGTTCTCAAAAAGCCAAGCCAACTTAGGATCCTTTATTTTCGTTTTCATTTGATCTATCAACAAATCCACCGCACCACTTCGAAACTTACGATCCGACTCCTCAGGTCTCAAAGAGATAAAATCAACATCTTCCTTAGCTATCAAAGGATTAATTGCTGCAACTCCAACACCCAACAAGGTGCTATTCCGAATAAAATCACGTCTTTTCATCTATTATGTAAATCTTTAATTAAGCAGCTTTAAGGTAGTAATAATTAAGGCTTAAGAAATCCTCTACACAAGAAAAAAACTTAAAAAATAACGAGAGTTGTTACCTATTTACATAAAAACTAAACACACAATTAACCAAGTATACAAATCGGGTAGATGGCTGGAAGATATTTTATCTTCCAGTACACCTCCCACACCACCGTACGTACGGGTCTCGTATACGGCGACTCCCTAAATCACGACTTTACTTTCTGATAATAATCACTTAGCGTAATATAGCCTGCCTTCTCCAAATTCTTATTCGTTATAGTCGTTTGTAGAATTGGACTCTTTGAAATGCGCCAATACTTTTTCCTCGTATTAGCATATTCATACGCTTTGTTCTTCGAAACTCCGAGTTTCATTAAATTCTTCATCTTCGTTCTTACTCTTTTCCAACATTTCCATATTACCATACGGATACGTCGTCTTAGCCATTCATCTACTTGTTTCAGAAATGATTTCATATCTGCCAATCGATAATAGGTTACCCATCCTTGAATATAGCTTTTAAGCTTGGATTTGATTTCATCGTAACCAATACTATTATTCCGTGCTACAATTCCTTCCAAAGAGCGCTTCACTTTCCGTTGTGTCTTTTTCGACAATCGAAAACGAACGACACCTTTTGTTTTGTAAAAACTGTAGCCAAGAAACTTAATCTGATTGTAGCGCACCACTTCTGTTTTATCTCGATTCACTTTTAAGAATAGAGTATCTTCTATAAAACGAATTGTAGAATTCATCGTGCGTGTAGCTCCTCGCTTGCTTTTACATAAGATGACAATATCATCTGCATAACGAACAAACTCATGACCTCGTCTTGTGAGTTCATGGTCTAATTCATTCAGCATAATGTTGCTTAGCAATGGACTTAATGGTCCTCCTTGAGGAACTCCTGTTTCTGTTTCTTGAAACTGCTCTTCAACAACAACTCCGGCTCTTAGATATTTATGGATTAAGGAAACTAATCGACCATCTTTTATCGTTCGTGATAAGATCTCTATCAACTTGCTATGATTTACGGTATCGAAAAATCTTTCCATATCCATATCGATAGCATAATGATAACCTGATGTGATCGTTTGGCTACAGGCTATAATAGCTGTATGTGCTCCTTTATTCGGACGGAATCCAAAGCTATAATTGGAAAACTGTTCCTCATAAATAGGACTAAGAACTTGTGAAATGGCTTGTTGAATAACTCGATCCACGACAGTAGGAATACCTAAAGGGCGTGTTTTACCTGGTTCTTTGGGTATTTCGACTCGTCGTACAGGATTGGGAAGGTACTTCCCTTCTCGTAGTTCTGCTATTAAAACTTCTCGATGAAGTCTGAGATAATCTTTTAAGGATTCCACTTGCATCTCATCAACTCCATGACTCCCTTTATTACGATAAACCTGTAAATAAGCCTTATTTAGGTTACCTGATTCTAGGACACGTTCTAATAAATTATCTGTTGTAATGTTCGTTTCCATAATGCCTTCAGTTATCCCTTGAAAGTGTGCGCTCTTGAGTTATTCTCGAGTTCCGCTCTACCTTCACTTAAGTAGCTATCTTCCGATATTTTCTGCATTGATCCTTTCATTAGGTAACAGTCTGTATTATGAACAATTTAAGATTCAGTCCTTCCTGTAAAGTGGCTACAGTACTATGACCTCGGCTGACTTCTCACAGTTAACTTTTTATGAATGGACAGGGAAATACATTGTATCCATCTGCGAGACCTCCCATGGTAAGGAAATTAACTTTCACTCCATCTATCCGCCACATCTACGGTATAAACTCCGTGTAGAATTCGGACTTTACTTTGTTGTGCAAGCTTATCCAGTTATATACCGCCTAATGCGATTCGTATACCTCGGATCAGAGTTTTGCATACGGCTTCCTTCAGGTTATACCTCACGATAAGCACCCTTGCCTTCTGCTAGGTGGTTGGCTCTACAAACCTCCACTACGGACTTACACCGATTAGTTAATTTCCATGCATGGCACACACAAAAAAAGGCTACCTCTAGGTAGCCTTTATATCATATATCTTTATTAAAAAAGATTATTTTGCACGCTCTTCTAACAAAGTTTTTGTAGTCAAATCACAAACCTCTGAAGGTCCCCAATATTGGATAGGACCAGGATAAACAAAACTTGTTTTTTCAGCCCACTCATCACGCTTCTCAGCATAAGCAAGGAATGGCTTACCATCAAGCTCAACCAAAGCTTTCTGGATAACAGGTTTCATATGACCATGACGTCGCTCCATATTCATCATCATTGTTACAGGAACACCACCTGCAATCCACTCTTCTGCAGAAGCAGTAGTATTACGTACAGATGACATATAACCAGTTTTACCTTGAGCAATCAATACAGAAGCAGTAAAACCTAATGAATAACAGTAATCCGCATCAAAATTAGATGGTGCAGCACAACGACCTTCATAACCAAAAAAGTGATTCTGAGAAGAGAATGATCCAACATAGTTTCCAGCCTCTTTCATCTCTGCCAACTTCACCTCAACCATCTCGATTAACAACTTCTCTGTTTCAATCTTAGACACCTGTACATTTCCGTGTGGATCACGATCTAAAGTCAATTGAGTCGCAATACCAGCAGGAAGTGATCTAAATACCTCTGCCGAAGCTTTAGTAATATGATTTGCAACCCACTCTAAGCGATCTGCCTTAGGAGTAGCCTTAAATTCGTTAGCCGAATCGTGACCTTCTGCCAACAATTCATTTAGTTCTGAGATCAATGTTTTCATCTCTGGAATAAATTCGATCAATCCTTCTGGAATCAATGCCACACCAAAGTTCTCACCATTCGCTGCACGCTTAGCAATTACAGCAGCAATCTCATTTACCACAGCTCCCAAAGTCTGTTCTTTCTCAGCAACCTCTTCTGAAATCAAACACACATTAGGTTGTGTTTGCAATGCACACTCTAAACCAATATGAGAAGCAGAACGTCCCATTAGTTTAATAAAATGCCAGTATTTCTTCGCTGAATTAGCATCACGCATGATATTACCAATCAACTCGGAATAAACCTTACAAGCCGTATCAAAACCAAATGAAGTTTCAATCATGTCGTTTTTAAGGTCACCATCAATTGTTTTAGGACATCCAATTACTTGAACTCCTGTATTTTGTTGTAGATAGTATTCTGCCAACACACAAGCATTAGTATTAGAGTCATCTCCTCCAATAATAACCACAGCATTGATACCTAACTCCTTACAAATTTCAACACCCTTATCAAACTGCCAAGTCTCTTCTAGTTTTGTACGACCTGATCCGATGATATCAAATCCACCAGTGTTACGATACTCATCAATAACATCAGCAGTCAATTCCATGTATTTGTGATCAACCAAACCACCAGGTCCACCTAAGAAACCATATAGTTTGTTATTTGGGTTCAATTTTTTCAAACCATCAAAAATACCTGAAATCACATTGTGCCCACCTGGAGCTTGACCTCCTGAAAGAATCACACCAACGTTTGCTACAGGAAGCTCTGCAGATGCCTCTGAGCCTTCAAAAGTCAACAATGGCATTCCGTATGTATTTGGGAACAATTTTTCAATCTCTGCCTGATCTGCAATCGACTGAGTCTTTTCTCCATCAACAATTACAACAGAATTGTTTTTCAATGACTTAGGAAGCTTAGGAGCATACTGAGCTCTAGCTATCTGTAATGGACTTTTTGTCATGATATTCTTAATTAATTACGATAAAATATTTATAGAATCTTATTATGTGGTAAAATTAATTCAAATTTGATCCATATACAAACACATTGGATAGATATCATGCTTTATAGCATATATTTTACTAACCCAAAATATACTATTTATTATATGACAATTATAACATTACAAAAGAAAGTCTCTAACACATACTCTATACAGTGAAACAAAAAGATTGTAATCAGACATGAACGCAATAAACAATCTCATCCACTCTTAATGGATACTTCACCAATCCCTGAGTGATTAGCGAACATCCATTCCACAAAAAAACATCATTAATTTAGGTGTTTTCAACGTGACCAAATAGAGTTAGATGAAGACGAGGAGCAAAACGCCAACCTCGTTCTATAGCCCACTGACAAACTTTCTTTTGAATCTCTTGATATGAAGCATCCCCAATCCCCATTGGCATCAGTAATACATCATCATCTGTTACATGTTGTAAAACCTCTTTAAATCGAACTTCAATCTCCTTCATATCCTCTTCTGATGAGACAACAAACTTAAGCTGTAAATCTATTTTGTTTCGAAGACGAGCCAAAGCAAATTTCTCTACGTTAAACTCTAACGACTCAAGAACATGTGGATTCTTACGATATGTCGATGAACTGAGTTTTGGAGAGACACTAAATAGATCTACATATTTTTTCAATGAATTTGAAAATATCGTTCCATTTGTCTCCACGGTAACATGAATATCCTCACGCCACCTCTTTAATATCTCTAGAAAAGCAATCAATGCTTTACTCTGAAGTAAAGGCTCTCCTCCTGTGATAACAAGGTGTCTCATATTCCCAATATTCTGTTGAACCACTTTTAAAAGATCTTCAACAGCCCATTTTTCTTTTTTCATTTCTGGATCAATTGCATGCGGAGTGTCACATCGAACCTCTTCTCCATCGATATTCTTCCATGCACAGTCAAGATTACATCCATACAATCGAATAAATAGCGAAGGAACTCCAGCAAGTTTACCTTCCCCTTGTATCGTACCAGCAATAGAAAAACCTGTTTTAGGATTCAACTCCTCTCCATGTAATCCTTTCATAATAGGAAAAACACCGCCTTCTGCAAGAATTAGTTGTGGCATATAACTTTAAGCTTTAGGAGTTTCATTAACATAGGAACGATGAGCAAGTAGATCTTGCCACCATTGAGGAGACTTCCATTCACTCTGCACTCCTTTCGAAAATTTTAAATCAGTTAATGAAAAGAAAACCATATCCAAGTCAGAGGCAAAACATGTTGCTGAACCAGTTTCTGTTTCATGAACTTTCACAGAGTGTAATTGAACATTTCCTTCATTATTAGCAAAAATGGTATTTTGAATAACCTTATCTATCACATAAAAGAATAATAATGCATACCCTTCGGCCGATGGCGAAATAGGCATTGTTACATGACGTTTATTAAAACTATCCACCATTTTCATAAAAGAATCAGACTCTTGATCCCAAACAGAATAAGAGTGATCAAAAGAATCAACCAACTCTTTTACTTTAGATAGAAGGCTAAAATCCATTACCATAAATCCATTATCCAACTTATCAGAAGACAAGCTCACCTCTACACGATAAGAGTGACCATGGATATTTTCTCTACAACGAACAGAAGAACACCCTCTTACAATGTGAGCACCTTCAAATCTGAATATCTTAGTTATAATCATTTTTTTCTTTACTTTAACAACAACCTAAGTGGATCAAATATAGACCTATTTTGTATTTCCTAGAAATGTATTCCATGCACTTTGCAACACGGCTTTCATCTCATGAAGTCCATTCTCTGAAAAATTATCTTTATAAACAACATCATTGGAGTTCAAATCATATACTATCTTAGTACTATCTATGCTCGCTCCAATTCCACCTCCATAGACAAAATATCCAAAGCTCGATGAATTAGGATCCATAAGATCTTTACTATACAAAAATGCTTCTGAAGAAACTCCTAACTGCCCTAGGATTGTAGCTGGCACATCCGTGTTACTACCACTCTTCACTACAACAGTATCCTTCTGTACTACGCCTCCTGCCAATATCATTGGAATATGATATTTTTCTGGATCATTAGCATTGGAGTCATATGGTAATCGATGTCCATGATCTGCTACAAATACAATTAGTGTATTTTTAAACCATGGTTGCTTTTTTGCTTCATTATAGAACCGACCTAAACAGCGATCAGTATATGTGACTGAATTTAGAAACTTATCTTGTTCACTATCCCCTTTGATAACAGTTTCCATTGGAACCTCAAAAGGCTCATGGCTACTTAACGTAAAAACCATTTTAAAGAATGGTGTATCTGAAGCAGCAACATCTTTATTTATATCATTCAATAAAAAGTCTAACATAACACCATCATGAACGCCCCATTTTGAATTATAGTCTTTTGGATCGAAATAACTCATATCCACAACCTTATCAAAATCAGCATTCACTAAGTAACTATGCATATTAGCAAAATCAGTATCTCCCCCGTAATAATAAGTAGTTTTATATCCATACGCTTCTAAAGCCTTAGTTACAAAAGGCAACTGTTGCGATTTCTGTGGATATTTCATAATAGAAGCAGTTGGCTCAGATGGATAACCACTAATAACACCAACAATACCCCGGTCAGACCTATCCCCTGTAGAATATATGTTAGTAAAAAGAATGTTATTATTGGCAATTTTTGTCAAATTAGGGGTGTAGTCCTTATAACCCAAAGCTCCTACCAATTTACCAGAGAAACTCTCCATCAGTACAACAAGAACATTAGGCTTCTCTCCACTCTCTTTCATAGGGGAAACAATCGGAGATTTATGAAATATCTTTTCACGAATATTGTTCGCTTCCGTATTATCCATAAAACGATATGGAGAAGCAAAATCATCCATCTTCGTTACAGAGTACAAAAAATTCCAAGACGAGTTTACAGCAAGATGATTTGGATAGAGATCTTTGCTGAAATAAACGGTTCCCGAATTCATTGGAGCAATACCAAAACCACCCCTAATAGGTATAATCATCAATGCACTTAACAACAGCACACTATTAATAGCTGCATATCTATACAGTTTCTTTTTACCTTCATACCATAAATTAGACTGAAACAGCCTCCCATAAAGCCAATTAGAGGCCAACACAATCAATAAGGTTATCAAGAGTGTAAAAGACATTTGTAAAGGAGTTGTAGATGCCATCGCTTCTTTAGGCGTTTGTAAATAGAGTAGTGGTGTAGCATCCATATGCAACCCCCAATTACGATAAAGCTCACAATCAATCGACACAATTGAAGCTACAATAATCATTAATATGAGATTAAGAACTCGAAAGAACACTCTATTCTTTCGAACTCCTAACATCAAAAATAGCATCAAAAAAATCCCATTAAGCATTGTAATATAACCACTAGCAGAGAAATCCTGACGAACCCCATGGGAAAAAGCTTGTAGAATTATCGTAAAATCTAATGCTGACGTTTGAGGTAACTCATATAATGCAAATACCAAACGCCCAAATTGGAATACAATGGTCCAAAAGATGAAAATCTTAAAAAACCATTTGAATATTTTTCTCATAAAAAATAACGAAAATGGATATTAGAATTAAAGTGAACGCAAATGTAATAATTATGATAGCATAAACACTTTTTTTAATTATTATAAACAATTCGCGGACACACTATTCTATGATACATTTTAACTATCAATGGCTTACAACGTATTAAAAAACAACAAAAAGAGAGATAACCACCAAGATTACCTCTCTACAATACACATTTTTTATCATTTTTCTCACAAAGTAGACAATGACTTATTTAACCTTTATTATACTCCCACTCTCTTTTTAAATCATCATATAACTTCATCGCAACCACTTTCTCTACTCCATGATCCAACATCTTATTCACTTGATAATCTACAGGCAACCACCTGTATGCATATATTTTATTTGCATCAAATTTATCTTGCTGCAACTCTGGATTAAAAATTCTGAAATATGGCGCAGCATCCACTCCACATCCAGCTACCCATTGCCAATTACCAACATTAGAGGCTGGATCATAATCAATAAGATACCTTGCGAAAAAAGCTTCTCCTTTTCGCCAATCCATATGAAGATCTTTACATAAAAAACTTGCAACCACCATCCGAACTCGATTATGGATATATCCACTTTTAACCAACGATGTAATCCCAGCATCAATCATTAAATACCCCGTTTTACCCTCAATCCACTTCTCCCACAAATGCACATCATTTTCCCATTTCATCATATCAAACCGATGATCAAAATTCTCAATCGCAGTTTCGGGGAAAGCAGCATACCAATGTGCAAAGAACTCTCTCCACACCAACTCATTCCACATTGTTCTTGATTTTCCCCATGCCTCAACAGCCAAGCGTTTGATCGATACAACACCAAATCTTAGATACGCACCCATCATCGAGGTCCCCTTCTCTCTCCATGGAAAATCGCGAAATTCCTTATAACTCTCAAGCATCTCATCATTCCAAACATAAAAATCATCTAACCCAAGAGAGTCTATTTCCATGGGCAGATACCCAAATCCAATCTCATGGACAGCTCTGATAGCACTCCATGGCAAATGTTCTGCAGCAAAAAAATGATCCTTGAACTGTTGAAGGTCCTCCTCAAATAATTTCTCACAAGCCTTCATAAATGGAGAATATTTTTTAAATACTCCTCCTTGCTTTGATTTTACTACACCTTTAGGGTAAAGCCAGTTGCCTAAATCAGAGACCAAAGTTCCATTTAATTCTTGAAGTCGTACCTCAATCTTACGATAATCACCTTCTTCATGTGGTGATAATGATGACTCCATGAAGACTTTACGATAATCACCATCATCTATTAACTTACGAATAATCTCTAAACGATCTCCTTTTGTTACAAGGAGATTCGCATCAAACCACTGTAATTGATTTCTTAATCGGGCTAAAGCATCTTGAAGAAAATTTGCCTGAAAAGCATTATAACCATGAGGCCACAAATACTCTTCATCCCAAACATAGAGAAACATCACTTCACAACAACGATCCTTGCAACGGTCCAAACATGCTTTCAACAATGAGTTATTATCTAATCTCAGGTTCCGATCAAAAACAAATAAAATACGACAAAAAGAGCTCATAACGACGATATTATTATCAATTACAACTGACTAAAAGATAAACAATATAAAGCTCTTCATTGTTTCATATGCAAAATTTCATTTATTTTATAGACACACCTAAATTAACAAACTCAACAATTTTTATTAGTGACAATTAGACTTTTATTTACTACTTTGGTAATAATAATTTTAAAAGGTTCATAAACATGAAGAATTTCAGTTTTCATAATAGTGTCAATATAGTTTTTGGTAAAGGACAAATAAGCAAATTGAACTCTCTTATAGACAAAAAGTCTAAAGTAATGATGCTATATGGGGGAGGAAGTATCAAGAAAAATGGTGTATATGACCAAGTCATGACAGCACTTAAAGATCATCAAGTGATCGAATTTTCAGGTATTGAACCCAACCCTGTGTACGAAACATTAATGAAAGCCGTTGAAATCATTCGTCAAGAGAAAGTAGACTTTCTTCTTGCCGTTGGAGGTGGGTCTGTTTTAGATGGAACAAAATTTATCTCATCAGCAGTAAACTTCAAAGGCTACACTTGGGATATCATGTCTAAGAATGCTCCATTAACAGAACCGACATTGCCTATAGGAACAGTATTAACTCTTCCTGCAACAGGTTCGGAAATGAATGCAAATTTTGTTGTAACAAATAAAGATACGCAAGAGAAATTGGGGATGAACAAACCAGAAGTCTTACCTCAATTTTCAATTCTTGATCCAGAAGCTATCTACTCTTTACCTGAACGTCAAATAAGCAATGGTATTGTAGATTCATTTATCCATACGACGGAACAATACCTTACATACCCTGACCATGGATATCTTCAAGATCGTCAAGCTGAAGGTATTCTAAAAACCCTTGTCGAAATTGGTCCAAAATACTTGAATGATAAAACCAATTACGATTTAGCTTCAAACTTTATGTGGTGTGCAACCAATGCCTTGAATGGTCTAATTGGAGTCGGTGTACCTCAAGATTGGGTAACACATATGATTGGACATGAACTAACGGCATTCTATGGTGTCGATCATGGACAGTCTCTTGCCGTTGTTCTTCCGGGAGTTCTTGAAGTAAAAAGGGCCGAAAAAGCAGCAAAATTAGTTCAATATGCAGAACGTGTTTGGGGTATCCAAGAAGAGGATGAGAATAAAAAAATCGATCTTGCTATCCAAAAAACAATTGATTTCTTTGAGTCTTTAGGGGTAAAAACACGTCTATCAGACTACGGTATCAATAGTGATAAATTTAATGATATTAAATCTCGATTCGAACGCAGAGGTATGACAGCCATTGGAGAGAGAGGTACGTTTACACCAGATGATGTGGTGAAAGTACTTGAATTACGACAGTAACTTAAAATGAATTCTAGAAAGAGATGGAGATCAATTCCCCATCTCTTTCTTTTATATTTTAAGTTATTTCAATGAATTGTATACTATAATAGTTTCTCATTATATTTGTGTAAAATTTCATTAATCACAGAGAATGCAGATCACTAAAGAAACCTATTTCAAACACCTAATCGTTCACAAAATTGGGAACAAACATAAGAATGAAGCTTTAAAGCTTTCCGATGAATGTTCTCCTATTCAAGCAGAATTTGCTGAAACGCTATTACGTTTTTTTATGTCACCATTCTCTACGGATGAAGCCTATCATTTTTCAAAAGAAATAAGCACAGAACAACGGCTCTGTGGCATTATTAATGAGATCTTTCATGACCAAGATAATTTCACCCGAAATTCTCAGGACATCGCCCAATATTTATATGACATTTGCAATCATGCAAACATAAAAAATGGCGAACTTTATGTCACCTATATCGAAAACATTCTTCTTGAAGATCAAGTCGTATCAGCAGTAGGACTATTTAAATCAGAACACAAAGAGACTTATCTACGACTTGAAGAGACTGCCCACGGGATAAAGCTAAATAAAGAAGAAGGTATAAATCCACAAAAAATGGACAAAGGATGTGTTATCATTAATACAGAAAAAGAAGATGGCTACCGAATGTTCCTGATTGATAAGGTGAAAAAAAATGACACTGCTAAATTTTGGAAAGAGACATTTCTCAATGCAACATTAGTATGTGATGACAAAGGACTAACATCACAATATCTCGAATTGACACGAAATTTTATCAATGATGTATGTCATGCACAAAATGAAGTACAACCAGTAGAGCAATTGGAAATTATAACGGATACCATGGACTACTTTTCCAATACAGATTCTTTTGACAAAAAAGAGTTCAAGGATAAAGTATTAAAATCACATCCTGATAAAAAAGTACTATTTGATGAGTACCAAAAAGCATGGCAAGATGATAATAAATTAAAACTCAAAGATAAATTCGAAATTACCAATAATGCTGTTGAGAAAGCCAAACAACGTTTTAAGCATGTGCTAAAGTTAGACAAAAACTTCCACATCTACGTCCATGGATCTCAAAAGCTTATTGAAAGAGGTTATGATAAGAAAAAAGAGAAATATTACTACAAGCTCTATTTTGATCAAGAGTTATAAAGCGAGGTAAAGGATGCTAAAGCATCCTTTATTCTTATCTGTAATGATATTTATTTAATAGTTCTCATCAAACAGTTCATCCACTCCTTTACGTACCTTTTTCATCGATTGCGTATGATCAATATCCGACCGGTGACCAATAGCTATCAAGACTTTAGTTCCATATCCCTTCGATCGAATATCAAGAATCTCATCAAAAGCAATAGGATCAAAACCTTCCATAGGACATGCATCAATCTGCATCGTAGCTGTAGCAGTTAATGCCACTCCTAAAGCCAAATAAACCTGACGAGTAGTCCACTCCTCCATCTGTTCTGGAGTCATCTTATCAATCCAACCATACATCATCTCCTTAAAGTCATTCAACGCCTCAACAGGCAACTTTCTGACACTTGCAATTAATTGTATATACTCATCCACATCTTTTCTTGTACACTCCTCCTTACATGCAAAAACCAATAGATGAGAACACTCCACAATTTGTGGTTGATTCCAAGCATACTCTTGAAGTTTCTTTCTGATATCATAATCCTGTACAACGAAAACCTTAAATGGTTGTAAACCAAAAGAGGTAGGAGCCAACCGGATCGCTTCTTTTAATTCTAACAACTGTTCTTTAGATATTTTTTTCTCCGGAGCAAAACGTTTGGTCGCATAGCGCCATTGCAATTGTTCAAGTAATTTCATAATTAACAAATATGGTATTAAACAAGAATTCTATATAAGAGAACAAATTATTATAATAAAAGTTCAGACCTATTTAATCCTCAACGCTTTATTTGGATGGTTGTCATGCTCCTAATCTTAATTAAAAACTACATTTCGCACTAAATAGAAAAGAGATGTCGAAAAGAAACATCGAATAATACTTCTGGATAAAAGTGATAAAATTGGAAGGCACATTCTAAAATTGCAATATCACAATCTGAGTAATTACCTTTATCTCGACAGCAATGGTTCAATACCTACTATAACTCATTGTTAGAGCAAACATATAGACTGCATTTAGGATCATCTCTTTACGCTACAATAATTACGACAATATAAGGTCTACTCCACTAGAACTATCGGATCAGATTGGCTCCTACAGCAACAAAATAACACAACTAATCGGAGCATTAAAGATCGAGTCCGTATTAACCATCAATGCCACAACCATCCCTACAAGATACTACACAGAATTTAAAGAATTCTATCAAAAAGTAGTGGACAAACAGAAAGAGTGTATCGGTTTAGCAAACCAATACCAGCAGCTTAATTCATTCTAAATTTCATATATTGGGATAGAGGAGTTAAGAACATCGCCTATCCCTTTTCTCCAGATTTATAATCTCTTTTCAATCGGAACACCCTTTTGTAAGAAGACTCCTTACCCAAACAGCACATCCGTTTAACACTTTTTCATTACTTTTATAGCCGAACATGAAAGCAAACCGACAAACCATGCTGAAACTACTAACGCCACATATCTTCACCAAGGAAGAGAAAGAGGAGAACCAAATATATTTCGATGCCATCAAAAAAGCGATAGAAGATCCTTCGGTCAAAAACTTTGCCATTACTGGAGCCTATGGAACAGGAAAAAGCACCATAATCCATAGCTTCTTTCACCACTATCCTCCGAAAGACAACAACGACAAACATGCCATCGTCTCTTTAGCCAGCTTCTGTGAAGAACCACAAATCAATCATTCAAAGCAAGCCAACACTATTGATTCAGAACCTTTAACACAACAAAAGACTAAAGAAGAGGTCGAGTATAAAAAAACAACTGAACTCGAGGTAAATATTCTCCAACAACTTTTCTATCAAATAGATCCCAAGTTGTTAAGATTTAGTCGTTTTCAAAGTAAAACAAATATTGATCTTACTCATATGTGGAAGGCATATTTGCTATCTATCCTTTCAATACTAGCCATTATATATTTTGGTATTAAGGGGAATCTTAGTAGTTATTATTCTATTGTAAAATCAAACCTACTATTTAATTCAACCTCAGAAAATTGGTTATATATAGTACTGACAATAGCCCTATCCTACTTTTTTTCTACAAATTTAGTCACAACATCGTTGACTCATTTATGGAATTCAAAAGCCTTAAAAAATAATCGAACCCATTTCGTTCTACTTCTAAATATCATCATTATTTCAATCATCGGAACCATCTATACCCTGAACTATAGAATTGAACCATACACTATGCTTCTTTGGCTTCGTAAGGCAATATTGCTTATGTCACCATTTGTGATATTAGGTATTAGCTTCTTTTTTATTTTTCGTTGTCTCTACTACGGAATTTACAAAGGGAACTTTAAAAAACTACAACTAAATCTTGGCAAAATCCAAAGTGAACATCAAATTAGTGGCTCAATTATCGATGAAAATCTTCATGATATTATGGTATTATTCCATAGTGCAAATCTTGATGTGGTAGTCTTCGAAGATATTGATCGATTGCCTAATGCAATAACACTTTTTACAAAACTCCGAGAACTGAATAAAAATATCAACGATAGCTTTGAGTTTAAACGTAAAAACAAAAAAGTTACATTCTTTTATGCATTGAAAGATGATATAATAACTGATCCTGAGACGAGAGCTAAATTATTTGATTTAAATATTTCGATTGTTCCTTTTAGTACAGGAACAGGTTCAATAAATCAAATTTACAACAATGTCCAATCAAATGAATTTAAGATTGACCACACCTTACTAGACAGAGTTCTACATAGTTCATTGGAGAATAAAGAAAAGAATATTTTGAATTATTCAGACCCTGTAATATTCCCCATTGACACACGAGTCTTAATAATTCTAAGCCCGTTATTCTCGGATTACAGAACGATAAAAGGACTTCTAAATGATTTCACTTTATATTGGCACAAACAGATAAGACCACAATGGAATCAACATCTTGTAAATAAGCTCTCTCTGTTAAAACAAATTCCATCTTATAACAGAGAAGAGAATGGTGAAAATGATATTCCTTATGATGCAACATATTTAAATCGTGATTATTTCAATATAACTCATCATGGGGAATCTATAGAGATTAGTGCCGAGAATGTTAATACGGTTATAGAATCATTCGGTCTATCTATTGATGACCCCTCTTCTATGATAAAGTCTAATGACGACCTAAAAATAGTTAGTGAAAGCCTGTTAAATGAGAGTTTCGACATCAGAGATAAAACGAATGAGCTATTCTCATTGATGGTATTTAAGACACTATTTGCTCAACAGTTCGCAAATATTCATAAAATAGATTCTATGCTTCATTACATATTTAATGAGGGAAAGGATGCAATCATTGAATATGCAGAATCAGAAATTGATTATTTAAAAAAACAGGTCCAGTTCTCGATAGAAACCGAACCATCCAATTCTATTGAAGAGCTGATTATTGATTATGACAGTAATAAATTCCCAAAGGGTATGAGGAAGTACCTCAATTCTGACTCAGTACAAATTTCTAAAGATGCAATCATAAAAGAGAAAAAATTCTCATTACCCAATGAACAAATTGAAAAATCTGAAAACTCAATTAAAGACGTCATCCAAAATAAAGCACAATATAATGTTGTAGCTTTCATGTCAGAGCTTCTAGCTGAGGATGATTTTAATATTCGACATAAACATATGAGAATTAAAGAAAAATACTCTCATTTATTAAACGAAAAAAAGTTTAATTTCACCCTAAAAAACAGATCGTTACAAGAGATACACAACAAACTTAAAGAATTCGAGATACCCTTCTCTTGGGAGATACTACTTGGAGAATACCACAATACAATTAGTCAAAAACAGTTTAAATATTTACAACTTCTATTATTAGATGAGAATCTTATTACAAAGAGATACCTCTCCATCATTTCTGAAAACAATAAAATATTAGCGGAATCAGATAGTCTATTTCTTAATCAACTATATACCAACACGCCAGTATCACCTTATTATGCTATCATAAATGCGAAGCTCTTAGTACAGTTCATTTCTAAAGAGCAATTCTCAGCAATACAAATGATCAATATTGACATCATTAGCTACTTGGTTGCTCACTCCCACGAAAGCACCAATAAAACAAACAACAAAGAGATCGTTGAAAAGTATATAGCATCTACAATTATTAAAAATGAGAACGAAGAATGGTTGCAGGAGTTTTACATGAATTTATTACAAGAATTGACTATTGATAATAGGTATGATCACAGTTTCAAGCAACACTGTATAATCGTTCCAATACTCAATAACAAACAATCAAGGCTTTTCGACAAATTACTATCAAATTATAAAACACAATCTCGTTTTATTGCCTATTTATTTAAAGATAATGATCTAGCTGAGAGCATTTCTATTAAACATCCTAAACCTGAAAAAAGAAGTAAACTTCAAGATGTGCTAGAGAATGAGATGGATCAATTTTACCTCCTCAATTTTGATGACCAGCAATTACACAATTTCATCAACTGGGCAAATAACGATCACATTAGTCTTAAATTTAAGAACTGTATCTATATGACTGATCTGATGATTATTAAAGATTATGACACACCAAGAAAGATAATGAAGGCGGTCTATGAAAATAATTTATACAGAATAAACTCCAAGATGATTAAGACAATGATCTTGTTTAACAATCATATTTCAAAAGCAAAATATGAATTTGATTACTTACAAAGACGTAACAAAGATGAATTTATAGAAGAGTTAATTCCGACAGAACATTGGGAACAAGATAAATATCAAGGTGCATTTGAAAATTCAAACTATGAATTTATCCTCTCGTTAAAAGATAAGCCTGTGAATCAAAAACTAATCAATTATATTCATTCTAATATTACAAAGTACACTTCGTGGGAAGTACTTGAGGGGTTTCCAATACAAAACTACACTAACCCTGAAAACCTCCTCTTTTTACTGAAAAGTGTAATGAATGAATCAGAAAATAAGGAAAGTAGCTTAGGTATCTTAGTCAATAACTCCTGTTATATTCCAAACGATCAACTAGATTTTCTTGATAATTATAGAGAACGATATAACGAGCTATGGCTTAAACATAATGGTTATCCTGAAGATACAAACTACGATGATTTAGAGTTGAAATAGATTGTAGCTAAAGACAACCAACAAGACTCTTAAAAATGGAGCAACTTAATTCGGCACCATAATATCTATAATAATAACAACGATAGAGGACATACAGCATATATTTGATACACAAAACAAATATATGCTGTATCAGTTTTTTATTATTCGATATACAATCTCCTTTTCAAAGTCAATTGGATCTTCTTTGGTCTCAGATATCTTCATTAAGAAACCACGCGTTTCCAGTTCATCAAGATCCTCCTGACCAAATCCATCCCACCCCGTAGGAATATTATACTCTAAGTCCAAAGCAATCTCATTAATATACAAACCATGTGTAGGTAACAGATAAATCCACTCAGAAGCATATACGATCTCCTCTGAACCTAAATCATTCGAAGCCCTCTGTAGCTCCATCATAAACTCTTCCAATTCTATTTTACTTAAAGCCATAAATCCATTTTTCGTTTCATCAATAAGATCTTCTTTTTCTACTTATCCCCTTCTCTATCGCAGTTTCGAAACCACAGCATAGGAACAAATATAATAGTTAAGGTCCTACGATATCAACGTCAACCACATAAAAAACAAATAATCAAGAATCTATATTACTATTTTTAGTATATTCATAGAATCAAATCACTTCTCAAAAAGAGAATTACCTCACACCAAATATTCGAATTAACACCCCTGCTAATGCCCATTGGGATAATGGCAAGCACATCTTCCCTACTACCTCCTAGGGATCTGACAAGTACCTCCTCCCACCTTTGTCCAAGATTACTCCATGGTTTAGCCATGATTCAACCACCGATACCCCCGAAATCGATGGACGAACCATGGCTGAACCATGGACAAAGGTAGGAGGAGACTCCTATCAACCCCTTAGGAAGGTGGGAGAAGGATACTAGGATGTCCAAAGAAGACCAGGTGGAAATGATTACATATCATTCCTGATTCAGATGCATCATTTCCACAAATCATGCCCCGAAAATTGGCACGAATTTCTACACAGGATTTGATCATTAAATAGATGATTTTCAAAGAGAGGCCTCCTTTAAAGCCACCTTCTCCTGAATATCACACTACTATCTCCTGCCATCTTTTGAATATCACTAGAAGTAGGTTCGAAATTTCCTCACCCAAAACGCAAAATCGATGAAGGTACTTCGAGTGAACTTTGAATGTACTTCGAGCCATCTCAAAGGAAAGTCAGGGAATAATAGCCTTTTAGTCATGATGTGGTGTTATAGATCAGTTTAAGACATATCATCGTTATTTCACTCTTACGCATCAACCTTTTGTGGACATTTATTTCGATGACGTAATGCATAGTTTGTACCAATTCATTGGCACGAGAAGGAAACATAAACCGATATCGACCATTTCAAAGACCAAACAACGTGCAAGGCGTGCCAATGAATTGGCACAAACTTCGACCTCCAACGTCAATGTATTAACCCGACAGTGATTTTACGTTATTTTAAGCTGCGTATTTAATGCTATCAGCTTTAAAGTATTTTTTCACTCTATAAGGTGATTCTTTAAGCATAGTCATCTGATCTTTGACATTTTGGGTTAACTTCTCTTGTGTTCTAGGTGAGGGCTTTATAGATAAACCTTGTTTCAAATCGCAATTCAGAAATTCATCGGGATTTCTATCAGGAGTGTCTGATGGTAAGAAAAAGAGTTCTATTTTATTCTTATTATCAGATAACCATTCTTTTACGACCTTACTTTGGTGTATTTTAAGATTGTCTAATATCAAAAATATTTTCTTCTTAGAAGTCTTTATAAGTTGTGTCATAAATTCAATTAATCGGTCTGAATTCATCGAACCAGAGTAGATCATAAATTGAACTTTACCTTGATTTGTTACTGTAGAAATCAGGTTAATAGAGGTTTTTTTAGACATACTCTTTTTTACAGCAGTTCTCCCTTTTAGGGAATAACTACGTCCATGATTGCAGTTGTTTTTTACTCCCGTTTCATCTCCCCAATATATTTCGGCATTTTCAGCTTTTGCTTTTCTTGCGATAGAGGGATAGTCTTCATCTAGCCACTTTTGAACAGCGACAGAGTTTTGCTCATAAGCTCTCTTTTTTAGCTTTTGTGGGGTAAATCCCCAACGACGTAGATAGTCGCCAGTAGTAGTTATTGCTATAACTATACCAAATTGATCTAGAATAAGCTCCTATACAGCCTCTCTTGTCCATAAAGCAAAGTTTAGCTTTAGCTGATCAGGCATCTTATCAAGAATTAGACTCTGTATTAGTTTTTCTTGTTCTAGGGTAAGTAACTTTAAATCTTCTGATTTTACACCATTCTTCTTTGATTGTAATCCTGAAAGACCATTGGCCTTGTTTTTCTTTACCCAAGAAGATATCGTAGGCTCGAACTCCAAGAAGTTTTGCTACATCTTGCTTCTTTTTACCCATTTTTATTAAACGAATCGCATTCTTTCTTTGAATGAGACGTTCCGATTCAGGTAGCGTTCGATAGTCTATTTTTTACATGGAATAAAGACAGTAAACATTATCGATATATTACCATTGGGTTAATAACTTGAAATAAAGATTTATTGGGGGGATAGATCCACAAAATCATTAGCCTTAATCAAAGAACCAAACAGTAAAACTATAGTTAGAATCGGAATACGAAATAGCATTATTTATATCAATTTAGCTTAGTATCTCAAAACTACAAAATATCAACACTTCAAGAAAGAGGAGTTTTGATATTTTACACGAAACGGATAGTCTCAGAAATAAGAATAAGCTAAACGAATTAGGAAACCTCTAATTTCAATACAAACGATAAAGTGTTTTAATACACTAAAATATGAAACCTAAATTTGGCGATTATAGATTATCAGCATAAATCAAAGTCGCCATCTCATTTTTTTTTGAAGCAAGAGTGTTTTCTGGTAAGTTTTTGGTCTTATTCTAGTCATATTTTAGATTTCTATTACGATACTAACTCTACCTTTTTATTTTAGGGTATACCTTTCCCATTACCGTTCGGTTTAATTTTTCTTTCAATACAAGATTCAAATACTAAGCTGCTGTAAATAATACAATTGGAGGTTTTAAACATCTTTCCCATAATTCTTTAATATCAAATTCTTCGTAACTACTCAGGTTCTTCAGATAGGTTTTAACCGACAAAAACTTCAAACACGTTGATTTGGTGTACAATGTTGATAAATAACAATGTATTTGTTGATTACTTTTAGTTGTTATCTTTTCTATTTTGACCATAAGAATAGATCTTTGCAGGCATGAATAAAGTTGATCGTTTAGAAAAAGAAAACAAGGCATTAAAAGAGCAAGTACAATCTTTACTGGCAAAATTAGACATTGTTATGTCGGAGGTAAGAGCTTTGTCAGAAGAAAATGCGATGCTTCATGCTAAGATTAAGACTCTTGAAGATCAACTATCACGTAGCAAGAAAAATAGTGGTAATAGCAGTTTTCCTCCATCTAGAGATTTATCAACAGTAAAGAAGAACCAATCTCTTCGCAAGAAATCTAATAAAAAATCAGGAGGTCAACTTGGTCATAAAGGCATGACTTTATTTCAAGATGCCACACCGACCGATATCGAATCTCATCATCCTTTAGCTAAGTGTAGTTGTGGAAATAGACTGAATCCTGAGGATGCTAGGTTGCTATGCAAGCGTCAAGTTTTTGATATCCCCCCTGTTATTGAACCTATATGTATTGAGCATCGTCTTTATGAGAATAGATGCAGTTGTGGACAAATCCATAAAGGAGCTATGCCATCCAATGTTAATGCACCAGTTCAATATGGTCCCAACATACGTTCGCTAATTCTTAGTCTGCATATAGAGCACTATATCCCTTTAAATCGGATTAGTTCGCTAGTAGAAGAGCTGACTTCCTATAAAATAGGAGATGGAACTATTGACAATATTTTAAAACATGCAGAAAAGGTATTCACTCCCCTATATGAATCTCTACGTCAATCTATTGAAGATGCCAATATAGTTGGATCTGATGAAACAGGTTGTAAAATAGATGGCAGTAAAGGATGGATGTGGGTTTGGCAAAATTATGAACTAACTTTTATCACAGCACATAGATCTAGAGGGTATAAAGTTGTGGAAGAAAATTTCAAAGATGGATTTACTAATGCTACTTTAGTAAGTGACTGCTATGCTTCTCAACTAAAGACCCCTGCCAAACATTATCAACTATGTCTAGCTCATTTACAACGCGAATTAATCTACATAAAGCAACAGACCAATAATAGATGGGCACAAGATATATTAGATCTCTTTTCAGAAGCCATGAAATTAAAACGGGAAGCTGAAGAAAAAGATTTCCCACTAGATAAGGAAGCATCATTTAAGACCAAATTATTAGAACTTCTGAATATCGACATAAATGACGATCAGCTCGATGAAATCAGAACATTACGACAACGATTAATAAAGAAAATCGATAGTGTGTTTACTTTCTTAAATCATTATGAAGTACCGTTTGATAATAATGCTTCGGAAAGAGCAATGCGTAACATCAAGGTAAAACAGAATGTGTCTAAGGGATATCGCACAGAAGAAGGGGCGCAGAGGTATGCCATGTTGCGATCTATAACCGACACATTAAAGAAACAAGGAAAGAGTGTTCTGAACATGATCGCATATTGGCTATCATGCAATAATGTTAACTTAAGCTGGGAATAGATAATTTTGAAAGTTATCTTCTTGAAGCTCTATTTAAAATCTAATAGAGGCTAAACTATAATACTACCTGAGTAGTTACAATTCTTCTTGTACCTCTTTTGCGATTCTTAAAGTTGTATTTCTTCCTCCTTCAACAATTTCACCAGCAAAATCGATTAATTTTCTTCTAAATGTATTTGGATATGCTTTGGCCGATATTTTATCGTAGGAAATGTCATTCTTATAAGCCTCAAAAAGTGAATGACTCATTGCCAGAATATAGTAATAGACCTTATTCTGATTAAATTTCTTAAATGGCAATGATTCAGTAGTAGCCAACTCTTTTAGGCTACGATGAATCAATTCGTCTGCACCTCTATGGTGAGATAACTGAACTATACCTTTCGCAGTTAAAATATCACTCATATCTACTTTTTTAAATCGTTCGTCTGAGATTTTATTTTTTCCAATATTGGTGTAAATCAGATTGTCAGGACCTGACAGATCTAATACCCTCTGACCATCTTCTTCTCGAGACAATGAAGTTGCGATGCAGCGCCAAAACTTACTCCAGCTCTTTAATTTATTGCCAAAATCATAGAGATCCCATTGTAACGTTCCATTAGTATATTTCTCACAATCACCTCGTTTAATGTGTTCTAGTTCAGAGGTTATGTCTTTATACATTTTTCCTGTTGTAATGAAAGAGATATTCAACTGATCAAAAAAGTTGAATGCTTTTTCATCTAGAAAACCACTATCTGAACAAACGATTATAGGGACAGATTCGCTATAACGAGATCTAATCAAATCTACAATATGTTTTACTCTCTCGGTATAGTCATTGCCATGATTAGAGTGGTGATTACCAGGACGAAATAGGACATCTATAAGGGAGTTCTCCCATGATATATGAAGAGGTTGAAAACCTTTTACTTTTTTATACGTCGGTTTATTGTCTTCTTTCTTCTCTGAATAATTGTTGTCCATTACCATTGTGTCTACCCCAAGAACAATAACCTTAGGCTTTTCATGTAGTAATCGCCAAATAAAGAGTTCATTTAGAATCTCAGACAGTTCACTGTTTGATAGTTGTGACAGTTTTACTATGAATCGTTTTATTTGAAAACTAGAGGCTAATTCATTCTTCTCAATACCAATAACGGGTGCGTATGATGCACTGAGTTTTTTTCTATCAAAGGAACAGATTGAACTGTGAGTTCCATCAATAAAATGTGCGACCATTTGACAAAAAAATGATTCCAATGTTAAACCATACCCACTGTAGGCGATCTTTGATAGAAACTTGTTTGATACTAGGGAATAGAATCCAATGTTTTTAATAAAATTCATAATCAGTGATAGTCCAGCTCGATCTGATAATTTGGAGCGTGAAATACCTATTTTTGTTATCGTTGACATGATCAAGAGTATTTCTTAAAAGTGAATCAAATAATTTTGTTTTCAATAACTTAAGATAATGATAATCAACAATATAAATAAATATTTCTTCGTTTTTTTTTGTTAAGTCGCCAAATCTAGGTGAAAATAGAAAAGGTAGAGAAACACAAGCCTCCTCTACCCTTTCATTTCGAACATCTAAAGTTTTTATTTCTTCATAAATTTCAAATACTCTTTCTCTTGATCTAATACAATAAAATATACACCAGAAATTAAATTCTGTATGTCAATTTGATTATTAGAGTCCAAAGCACCTTGTTTAACTACAGCACCCTGAATATCAACGATCTTGTATGAATGACTTTCAATAGATAAAATGCCTTCAACTGTAATCATATGAGAAGCAGGATTAGGATATAGAGTCAGCGACTTTTTAGTCACGAAATCTGAAACATCTGATGCAACTTCAGACTTTATATCAATGGTTACCATTTTCGACATCTTCTCACAAACAGCCATAATAACGAGTTGCCCATTAACAGCACCTTTTACGTCACGTTGAAGAGTTAAAAGATTATCTTCAATGGATGCATTAGTCCCTTTTGGCATCGAGATCACACGAGTAGTAATAGGTGAACCGTTCAGATCATTAAACCATGTCTCTAAATCAATCTCAGTGCTCAAGCCATTTAACTCGACAACCTCATAATTCCCGACATATTGCAATCTAGGCTCATCTATATTATCTATACAGAAATATGCTGGAGTATTCATTCCATACCCTCCCACATCAGAAGAGGTTACCTTAAATCGAACTTTTGCAACTTCGCCCAGTGAGGTTAAATCAAACCACTGCCAATCTTTAACAATATAATCTTTAGTATCATCTTTAAAACGAAAGTCAGCTAAATAAAAAGAAGTTGTACTTATCAGGTCTCCTTTTTCATCAACCCCTTCTGCGGTCAATAAAAACCAATCGGGGTCAGTTCCTTGATCTCCTCCAAATTTCTTAGCAAAAGAATCTCCTTCTTCCATTGAATGGCTCTTTCCGAAACTTAGTGGGTATGCTACATGTTTAATTTCTATATAATAACTTCTAAAATAAGACATCATGTACGATTTATTAGCCTCAGCCTTACATATTGAATCTCCCTATTTTATTGATGGTATTAACTTAGACAAGGAATCCCAACGTTTAGATGTTTATATCGATTTTAAGAGAGGTTCTCGTTTTAGTCACAATGGAGAGGATAACCTACAGGTGCATGATACACGAAAGAAAACATGGCAGCATTTAAGCTTCTTTGAGTATAAGTGTTATTTAACTGCACGTGTTCCCCGTGTTATAAAGGGAGATGGTAATGTTGCTATTCTTGATATGCCTTGGGAAGGTGAACTACCTGGTTTTACACTGTTGTTTGAAGCATTATTAATGTCCTTAATTTCTTATATGCCAGTTCATCAGGTTGCACAAATGACAGGTGTTTATGATGATAAGCTATGGAAGTTGGCAACTTTGTATGTCGATACAGCAAAGGCCGAAGAAGACCATTCTGATATTGAGATGATAGGGGTTGATGAGACTTCTTGTAAAAAAGGGCATAATTATGTTACTTTGTTTGTAGACCTAAAAGAACGCAAGACAGTACATGTTACTGAAGGAAAAGGGGCAGAAACTATTGCTTCTTTTTGTAAGGTTATTCCACATTATCACGACCAAAATAAAGTGATCAAATCAAGTAAAATAAGTCATGTCAGTTGTGATATGTCTCCTTCATTCATTAGTGGCATAGCAACACACCTTCCAGATGCTTCCATTACATTTGACAAGTTTCATATTATGAAGATAATCAATGAAGCAGTAGATAAGGTTAGACGATCTGAAGCAAAAGATGAAGAGTGTCTAAAGGGGAACAGGTATTTATTCTTAAAGAACAAGACAAACTTCACCTTAAAGCAACAGCAAGCCTTTAAGGATCTTTCTATATCAAACAGTAAATTAAAGAGTTTCAGAGCACTCCGAATACGTGAAAGCTTTCAGGATATTTACACATACGCTAACACGGCAGAAGAGTTTGTGTGCTTATTAAAACAATGGTATTATTGGGCAACTCACTCTAGGATGGAGCCTATCATCAAGGCTGCCAATACAATTAAAAGACATTGGGATGGCGTTGTGCAATGGATGGAAACAAAGATAAATAATGGAATATTAGAAGGTCTTAATTCTGTGGTTCAAACAGTAAAAAGAAGAGCTAAAGGATTTAGGGACACTAAAAATTTCATCACAATGATATATCTTGTTACGGGTAAATTAGATTTTAGAAAGGTGAATAAGCATTGTTCTTTTTAATATGATTACCCATCAAATCTTGGAAAGAGCCCATTGAATGAACTGCATATGTATTGTTTGTTACATAACATCCTTGAACACGGTGAGGGGCATGTGCTTTATCTACTTCAAAAGAGATCTCCTTTGTATCAGAATGGGGCATTCCACCACTATTTGCTGAATATATTACACCATAATTACCCACACCACTAACATCACCACCTGCAGCAGAATTAAGCTGATTACCAACACCTCCAATAGTTATATTATCAGATTTATTTGTTACAATAAGCCCTGACCATACAGGAAAAGTAAGATTCATATCATTAGCAAATAGTTTAAAAGAATAACTACCACTAGTATATACTTTTGAAAAGTCTTTAAACGATTCTGGGGTTGCGACCATCGTATGATCTTTTCCCTCAAGGTCAATATCTTCGAAGGTTACACTTCTATATGGCGCTGCAACGTCAATTGTTATATCAGGGAAAAAAGAGAAATCTCCATTTCTCGTTGGAGAACCGAGACCAGCACTTATCTTTCCTTTATATTTTTTATCTTCACCTAAGGCTTCACCCCACCAATACTCTTTAATATGGCCATTCGAAAGGACTATGCGACCGACCTTATTCACATTAAATATGATTTTATTGTGATCAGCTAAAGCATATTGACCTAATTGAGGATCATTACTTTTTATAACTTCATTATTGTCAAGAGAATAAATCACCTTTGTTTTATCTTCGTCTCCCCATCCAAAACCAAAGCTAGTACATGGGTTATAAAATGTTGCTAATTTAGGTAATGGAAGTACAATTCCTCTAAACCCAACTTCAACTTTATGCGTCAGAAAGATAGGTTGACCAGGAGAACTTAAATTATTAATATCCACTTCAATTTTGCGAGCATCAATAACTCTTGCCCAATATTTTTCATTAACCCCATTACTCGCAACGACTTCAATAATATTAGCACGATTCTCTAATATCAAAGGATACTTCTCTCCATCTTTTGAAACCACTGTTCCATTGCAATAGACTTTTAACGACGTTGCATTTTCAGCAGCAACTGATAATGGCAAAATGTAGTTTTCTTCAGAGAAATAGTAGGTATCATAAGAGCTACTGGTTAAATCATTGGTTATATCTATATTCCCTGCACTTTGATCTGTAACATTAACAACCACATAAGTCACATTCACCCTAGAAACAGGACCATAATGTCGACCATATGCTTCCTTTTCATTGTAAGTAACTTTAATGATACTCTTTCCCTGACTATTAGCAGTAACCACACCTTGTTGATCAACAGATACACTATTCCCTTCGACGATTACAAAATTATAGATCGGAAGTTGTACATTATTACTAATTGGACCATCAATAATCTCTGGCAATCTCCTTGCCCAAATCTCATGGCTATCACCAACGGCTAACTCTACAAAATCCTTATTAACCCACAAATCATTCTGCCAATCATCAGGCACTGCATTTTCTGCAGCAACAATCTTGTTGTTTGTCAAATAATCCAATGTCTGTTGTCCAAAAGTTGTCATCGTCGACAACAATAGACATAAGAAAATACACATTGTTCTTTTCTTAAAGTAGAAATGTTTCATCTTTACTCTTTAGGTTATATATTAAATAGTAATTCAGACATAAAAATCAATCATAATACTCATAAGGAGCATTACTCATATGTGACTTTCTTATCTAAATATTAGTTTACAACCAGTGGTAATTACAACACCAATTTAACTAGTAGCATGTAACAAATTCCTAATACCCGAGGAAATCATCACTTAATTAAATGGCAGGTTTTCTGACTTACTCAATTCTTACATTACCTTCCCCTTTGATAAACTAAAGAGTGGCAAAAGTGACTATATAAGAATCATTTTTGAGCTTACAGCAGCAGGTACTGTTATGGATTTACACCATATTCCCTTTTATTCTAGGACCAGAATTAATCATAGAATCACCATTAATATATTAAACACAAAGGTATATCTTTTTTTCAGAATTTAACAAAGACTAATCTAATTTTGTAACAACTTAAATTATTGTAGAATAGACAAACACCATCTTCTAATCTTGAGCCCCCACGAAAACCCTTTTTTAAAACCCATAGGATTATGTCGATTTTAGGCCATTTAAATCGATAAGACTGCTATCTGTGATAGAGCTATTTTGACAACAAAAATGATTAAATATTTTACTTTTAAGCATATTTACAACTACCGAAATATCCTATTCGAAATAGCACTTTACTATTCGAACGAAATTTATCCATAATGACCTAGTGCAACAACCTTTTAGTTATAGTCAGTATTTATTACCATGTACTCCCCCATTTTATTGGTCTGATGAACTACCTCCTTTATTTCGACATGCGCTGAGAGCTACAGCTAATAGCCCAATGCGAAGCGCTGGATCTAGGTAAAAGAGACAGTGGAGGGCTGTAATTCCGATGATCATATATCCAAATCATCATAGTGAGTTAAATGAGATGAATCGAAATTACAGCAGTTATTTATTGGGGGTTATCGACACCTAGCGTTTCACACTAGGCTAGAAACTGTAGCGCTTTCAGCGCATCATTGCAGGTGCTACATTCGTGATGAAGAGTATGAAGTATCATGTCAGATGTTATTTATCCAACGTTTTAAAATATCACCGTACGATAAAGCAATGCTGCCATGTTTCGTCTTAATTAAACAAAATTTTATTCGAAACCAGACATAACTTAGTTCAAATTATTGTTGGTATTATTTAAAAGAAGTCTACACATTAACTATTTACCGAATACACTCAGCGATATATGGATACTTAGCATATACCATGTAAAAATTTATACCTTTATAGAGATTAACTGACGAATTAAACCATAAGTTATTTTTTTGATTATGAGACACACACTAATCGCATTAATGACATTTGTTCTTATCTCTTGTCATAACAAAGAAGGTGAACAATATGCACTTCAAGAAGTATATGCCAACCCCCAAATAATATACGATGAACATCCTGATTTTGTCACCCTCTATAATAAAGCATGGGATCTTGCAAAGGAACATGTTGACAGTTGCAAAGGATTAGTTCAAACACCATATATAGATGAAGCTTTCGACCCAAAAGTGATTTGGATATGGGATACTGCTTTTATGCTTCACTTCTTTAAATATTCATCTAGCAATTACCCTTCTCTGGCATCTTTAAATAACTTTTATGGACCTATTCACGACCACAAAGAGATCCCTCTAAAGATAGAAATCCCTGACAACCCTCCTCTATTTGCATGGGTTGAGCATGCATTTTTCAAGCAAAATGGAGACACCACACATATCAAAGAGTTGTTATATGAAACCCAATATCTTCAAAAACATTTTGAATGGTTTGACACAGTACCTAGAGGTACTGTCATTGCAAACAGTGCACCTACCTGCATAGAGAAAACCCCTCATGGATATCGTTGGGAAGGAGGAAGGTCGGGAATGGACAATACTCCTAGAGGAAGAAAAGGCAAACACGCTATTGCACATAGGCCAAACAATCCTGACATGCTGTGGATTGATGCGATTGCACAGCAGGGTTTAAGTGCTCTATATATCTCACGTCTTTTTGATGAAGTTAATGACCCAAAACAGGCTCAAATATGGAACGATAAATATGAGGCAATAAAAAAGACAATAAATACCTATTATTGGGATGAAAAAGATGGAACATATTACGACATTAATCGTAAAGACCTGAGTCACATAAAACTACTAACTCCTGCATCTTACTGGCCAATACTCGCAGAGATGGCTTCGCCCGAACAAGTTCAGAAAATGGTAAACCATGTTAAAGACGATAAGTTATTAGGAGGGAAAATACCATGGACTACAGTAGCACGGAATGACAATGATTTTGATCCAGAAGGAGGTTATTGGAGAGGATCAGTATGGCTTCCTACAGCATTCATGGGAATTAAAGCCATCGAGAAATATGGATATCGAGACTTAGCACACCAACAAGCCATTCAGATCGTCTCTCACATGCTTCGAACCTATCAAGAATATTCCCCTCATACCATCTGGGAATGCTACAATCCCAATGAGCCAAAACCTGCTACTGATGTACATGGGCATGATGTACGTCCTGATTTCTGCGGATGGTCAGCCCTAGGACCAATCTCTCTTATGATTGAAAATATCTTAGGCTTCTACGATGTGGATGGAATCACAAAAACAGTAAAATGGGATTTAAAAGGGAGTAGTAAACAAGGCATACAGTCACTTCGTTTTGGTGGTATAATCACAAATATTATATATCAAAATGGCAAAATTAATATCGAAAGTAGTAATCCGTATACTCTTATCGTTAATGGTCATACCTTCGAAATACCCGAAGGACATTCCAAATGGTCTTTGTAAAAAATGTTTTTTTTCAACACCACAAAATAACACAAGACTCCACTCTGTTTCAAAAACAATTTGGGGCCAAATTAACAACTAAATAAACCTCTTATTTATGAAAAAGATAGTTTTAACATGCACTCTGTTCTTCGCTACTTATGTAGTTTTTGCACAATGGAAAAACAAAAATTATTTTGTAGAACAAGATCAAAAAGTTCAACAGAAACTAGAAGCGTGGAAAGATCTAAAATTAGGTTTCTTTGTCCATTGGGGAGCATACTCCGTAGAAGGACTATGTGAGTCATGGCCTATAGTATCTGAAGACGTTGATTGGCTCACGCCACACAAAGACATGCAAAGATTCAGAGATCATTACTTTAATCTACCAGCTCAATTCAACCCAACTGAATTTAACCCCGACCATTGGGCGCAGTTAGCAAAAGATATGGGGGCCAAATACTTTATCTTTACAACCAAACATCACGATGGTTTTACCATGTGGGATACCAAACAAACCGATTACAAAATTACCAATCCCAAATATCCATATGCCAATGCGAAACACGCAGACATCACTGCTTCTCTATTTGATGCAATGCGAAAAAAAGAGATGATGATTGGGGCCTATATTTCAAAACCGGATTGGCACCACCCACAATATTGGTCTCCATCATTTGATGCACCAACACGCAATGTAAACTATAAAATCAAACGTCACCCTGATTGGTGGAAACAGTTCACTGACTTTTTCTACAATCAAGTAGAGGAGTTAATGACCCAATATGGTGATGTCGATATCCTATGGCTCGACGGGGCATGGGCAACAAAAAGCAACCAAGATCAAGACATGAAGATGGACCAAGTAGGCGAAATGTGTCGAGAACATCAACCAGGAATTCTTGTCGTCGATCGTTGGATTGGAGGTCGATGGGAAAACTACCGTACTCCCGAACAGCATATCCCCTCAGAATCAGACATGATACCATGGGAGAGCAATATGACAGTAAACTGTTGTTTCTCTTATCGATTTGTAGACAGCCCTGAAACCAAAGTAAAAAGCAGTAGAGAGTTAACCCATAAACTAATTGATGTGGTATCCAAAGGCGGAAATTTCCTATTAAACTTAGGCGCATCACCTAAGGGGTGGTTTAACCAGAAAGAGGTAGAATCCGTTCAAGGAATGGGTGAATGGTTAAAGCTAAATGGAAAAGCGATCTATTGTACACGTGCCATCGCTCCTTTTAGCGAAGCAAATGTACGCTATACTAAAGCCAAAGATAACAGTAAAGTGTATGCAATTGTTCTGCTAGACGAAGGAGAACAAATGTCCAAAGCAATGTTGCCAGGATGTTTGGTAGCCAAAAATGCTACCGTAAAGGATGTAGCCACAGGGAAGAAGGTGAAATTTTCACAACAAGGCAATGCTACTTTGATAGATATGCCAAAGAAAAAAGGAGTATCACATTATGCCGTAGCCTTTGAAATCTCTAAAGTAGAAAAAATGGCAGGCAAACATTTTGGAAAATCACAAGCTGCAATAGATGCAGAAAATAGAAATCAATAGTTAATTTCTCAACTACTATCAGACAATAGCAAACCTTAAACTTATATTTGACTCTGGTTCGATTCGGATTCCATACGGTCTTAATACGGTCTTTGGTCATAGTTACCTCATAGTTGATCCATAGTTCGCTCATTTTATTGGCAAAAAACATGAGTGAACTTTGAATTACCTTTGGGCTAAGTTCAAATGAAGTCCGTATGAGAACCGATTCAAGTCCGTATGAGAACCGATTCAAGTCCGTATGAGAACCGTTTCAAGTCCGTATGAGAACCGATTCAAGCCCCTGTCAATACCCTGTCAATACCCTGTGGGGCTCGGATCAACCCCGTATGAAACTCGAATGAATCCCTAATCAATCCTGTGCATCACTATAACAAGCTTTTATGTGATCTATTTCAAACAAAAAACAGTATGGGACAACGCTTCGATTCGGGATAGCAATGAGTCAAGTCAAGTTGAAGTCAGAAAAGAACTATCACGTTCTGTATTTGTCAGAGTTTGATTAGGAAGAAGGTGAAGGCTGTCAAATAATTATTAAAATCGGTATAACAAGGGGCTTGATTCGATAAGGACTGTATCATTATTTACAAGACGAAGGTTCTATTTGTTCAAAAAAGTTATCTCAATATTCCGTCTCAACTCATTATTGCTTTTTATGGTAAAATTATGCTGCGAAATCGATATATCTTTTTTAGATTTGACGTACCTTTGTAGGAAGCGGCAACGCAATTAGATAAGAATAATATAAAGCAAATAAATATAGATATGTCATTTATTGATAAATTTCTTTCCAAACTATTTGGGAACAAATCTGATCGAGACATTCAAGAGATCATGCCTATCGTCGAAAAGGTGAAGGCAGAATATGATCGTATGAATAAGCTTTCGAATGATGATTTGAGAAATGAGACACTTCAACTGAAAGCGAAGATACAAGAGTATATTCAGCCAGAAGAGAAGCAAGTTGCAACATTGAAGATCAAAGTAGAAGATCCTCAAACTGCTATTGAAGCAAAAGAGGGAATTTACAAAGAGATTGATCAGATCGAAGATACAATTAACAATAAGATTGAAGAGGTTTTACAGGATATTCTTCCGACAGCCTTTGCTATTGTTAAAGATTCAGCACGTCGTTTTACAGAGAACGAGCAAATTGAAGTGACCACTTCCAATTTTGACCAAGAGTTGGCTGCACGCTATGAACACGTGAATATCGAAGGAGATAAAACGACTTTTGATAATCAATGGGTAGCAGGAGGTAATATGACCGTCTGGGGTATGATCCATTATGATGTTCAGTTAATTGGTGGTGTCGTACTTCACTCTGGTAAAATTGCTGAGATGGCAACGGGTGAAGGTAAAACATTGGTTGCAACCCTTCCAGTATTTCTGAATGCATTAGCAGGTAAAGGAGTGCACGTAGTAACAGTAAATGACTACTTAGCAAAACGTGACTCAGAGTGGATGGGACCACTTTATCAATTCCATGGTCTTTCGGTAGATTGTATTGATAAGCACCAGCCTAACTCAGAAGAACGTCGCCAAGCTTACTTAGCAGATATCACATTCGGTACAAACAACGAATTTGGTTTTGACTACTTACGTGATAATATGGCTACCAATCCAGAGGATTTGGTACAGCGTAAACACCACTATGCGATTGTCGATGAGGTCGATTCTGTATTGATTGATGATGCTCGTACTCCACTAATCATCTCAGGTCCTATCCCTAAAGGAGAAGATCACCAGTTTGATGAGCTTAAACCAGCAATTGAGTCCTTGGTATTATCTCAACGAAAGTTGGTTACTGAGATTCTTGCAGAAGCAAAACAGAAACTTAAGTCGGATGACTCTAAAGTAAAAGAAGAGGGTGCTATGCTACTTCTTCGTGCACATAAAGGTCTTCCAAAGAATAAAGCAATCATTAAGTTTCTGAGTGAAGATGGAATGAAACAACTGATGATGAAGAGTGAGAATTACTATATGCAGGACAACAACAAGCATATGCATATAGTAACGGACTCTCTTTACTTTATCATCGAAGAGAAGATGAACTCGATTGAGTTGACCGATAAAGGTCATGAGCTGTTGGCTCAAGGAGTGGAAGATGCTTCTTTCTTTGTTTTGCCTGATGTTGGATCAGAAGTTGCTGAGATTGAGAACAACGAATCAATCACGGAGGAAGAAAAGCTTCGCATTAAAGATGAGTTGCTACAAAATTACGCGGTAAAGTCTGAGCGTGTACACACCATCAACCAGTTGTTGAAAGCCTATGCGATGTTCGAGAAGGACACAGAGTATGTAGTGATGGACAACAAAGTGAAGATTGTGGATGAGCAGACAGGTCGTATCATGGAAGGTCGTCGTTATTCGGATGGCCTACACCAAGCGATTGAAGCGAAAGAGAATGTTAAGATTGAAGCTGCAACGCAGACATATGCCACAGTAACACTACAGAACTATTTCCGCATGTACCACAAGTTGAGTGGGATGACTGGTACAGCAGAGACAGAGGCTGGTGAGTTCTGGGACATCTATGAATTGGATGTGGTGGTTATTCCAACCAACCGTCCTATTGCACGTAATGATGAAGACGATAAGGTCTATTTCACCAATAAGGAGAAATACAATGCCGTTATCCAAGAGATCACAGCCCTAAATGAACAGGGACGTCCGATCTTGGTTGGTACAACATCGGTTGAGATCTCAGAGTTGTTGTCTCGCATGTTAAAAATGCGTGGTATCAAACACAATGTACTGAATGCAAAACTACACCAGCGTGAAGCAGATATTGTTGCTGAAGCAGGTAATGATGGAGCAGTAACGATTGCAACCAATATGGCTGGTCGTGGTACAGATATTAAATTAAAACAAGAGATTAAAGATATTGGAGGTCTGGCTATTGTTGGTACAGAGCGTCATGAATCTCGACGTGTAGACCGTCAGTTAAGAGGTCGTGCAGGTCGTCAAGGAGATCCAGGGTCATCACAGTTCTTTGTTTCATTTGAAGATAAACTTCTTCGACTGTTTGGTGCAGAATCGATGATTAATTTATTATCGAAATCGAAGTTCACCAAGCCAGAAGAGGGAGAATCGATACAGAGTAGTATGATTACGAAACGTATTGAAGCTGCTCAACGCAAGGTAGAGGAGAATAACTTTGGAGTACGTAAGAATCTTTTGGAGTATGATGATGTGATGAACTCACAACGTGAGGTGATCTACAAAAAACGTCGTCATGCCCTTTATGGAGAACGTATTGATACGGATATTCTTAATATGATGTACGATGCAGTAGATTCATTGGTTGAAGAGTATCATCCTCAAGGAAGTGATGGATTCGAAGACTTTAAGTTCGAATTGATTCGATTCCTTTCGGTAGAGTATCCCTTTAACAGCGATCACTTTGTTCAAGGAACTCCAAATGAACTTACTGAAGAGCTATATAAATTTGTCGTTGAGCGTTACGAACGTAAAGTAGAAGCGATTCGTGAACAAGCGATGCCAGTGATCAAGGATGTATATGAGAACCAAGGACATTTGTATACTAATATTGTTGTTCCAATTACTGATGGTAGACTGGTTTATAACATTACTTGTAATCTAGAGAAAGCAAATGCCACTGAGTGTCGAGAATTGGTATTGTCTTATCAGAAACAGGTGATCTTGGCTACGATTGATGACAACTGGAAAGAGCAATTGAGAGAGTTGGATGATCTTCGTCAGTCGGTTCGAAATGCTCAATATGAGCAAAAAGATCCTCTATTGATCTACAAATTTGAGTCGTTCAACCTATTTAAGACCATGGTTGATAAGATGAACAAAACGGTGGTTTCGACTTTGATGAAAGGTCAGATTCCAGCAAGAGCACAAGAGGAGATCGAGGAGGCAGAAGTTCCTAGTAAGAAAGATAAGCCGAAATACCAAGAGCAGCGCTCAGAAGTAGCAGATCAAGACACAAGAGAAAAAGAAAGAGTTCAACCTCGTCGTGTGGAGAAGAAGGTGGGACGTAATGAACCATGTCCATGCGGTAGTGGTAAAAAATTCAAGCAATGTCACGGAAAACACTAAACACGTTCTTCATTGACTTGAGATAGATAATATACAAGGGGAGATTTTCGAGAGAGGTCTCCCCTATGTTTCATATAAAACCAGAGCTATATTGAAATGATGGTCAAATTGGGTCAAAATAGAGTTGGTATAAACTAATTTTTTCTTCTATGTTACTTTCAATCACGTGGAATATATCCCCAGAAATTTTTAGCCTTAGTCCTAAGGAAGCAAATTGGCACTACTTGTTTTTTGTTTTGATGGGAATTCTTATTGGAAGAGGAGTCTTGCAATATATCAAAAAAAAGAAATTTGAAACAAGCAGTATCCTTACGGTAATAGGTGTTGCCCTAATCGGAATGGTTTTATGGGAAAAACATCCTTCCCATTTCATGACTCCCAACATACAAGTTCGTTGGTATGGAATGGCTTTTGCAGTCGGTTTTATGATGGGGTATAAGATCATGGAAAAGATGTTCAAATCAGAGAAGATACCTCAAGAGTGGTTAGACAAACTTTTTCTATATGTCTTTATTGCTACGATTGTAGGAGCACGTTTGGGACATGTATTATTCTATAATTTTGATTACTATCTAGCAAATCCTGGAGAGATCCTTAAGACATGGCATGGAGGGTTGGCAAGTCATGGTGGTACGATTGGTATTATTATTGCGATCTACTTCTATTCGAAGAAGGTGACCAAGAAGTCGATGTTATGGACATTAGACCGCTTGGCAGTTCCTGTTGCTTTGGTAGCAATGATGATCCGCCTTGGTAATCTAATGAACTCAGAGATCTATGGTGTGGCTACCGATCTTCCATGGGGAGTAATTTTTGCTCGAAATGGAGAGACCGTAGCGAAACATCCAACACAGCTCTATGAAGCTTTATCCTATTTTGTCACATTCATCGTTTTGATGTATTACTATTGGAAGACTGATAAAAAAGATAAAGAAGGGTTTTTACTTGGAATTTTCTTCATTGGTGTTTTCCTTTCTCGTTTCCTTATTGAGTTTATTAAAGAGGACCAAGAGGCATTTGAAGCAGGGATGTTACTAAATATGGGACAAATATTAAGTATTCCATTTGTATTGGCAGGCGTCTATCTTATATATCGAAGTTCTAAAAAGAAGAAATAATTGACATTAATTATAAAGAGGTGTTTGTTCCATGGAAGAGACACCTCTTTTTTATGACCTAACGAATGAAACAGAGCATCATATACCTCATCTTACTAACGCTAACTCTCTCATCCTTGACACAAGCACAAGAGACAAAAGATAGCTGGATAACCCCATTGGACACATGCTATGCACAACATCCCAAAGGCAAAAGCTATAAACATTGGATCCCTACTGTAGCAGTTGTTGGCGCTGGATTCGCATTAGATCACCTGATTAAGGTATCTCCTAATGATAAAGCCCAAGGAAATCGAGGAGTCTCATATCTCGGTGAAGCTAAAATATTGGCCCCCCTCTCTGTTGGATTGGCACTCACAGGTTGGGCTATTAAAGATGAGAAATTATCTGTCACAAGTCAAAAATCAATTGAAGCAATTGTGGGTGCAGCAGCAGTAACATCACTCCTAAAGTATACAGTAGGAAGAGCTCGGCCTTACACAGGAGAGAGATATGATAGTTATTATCCTTTAAAAAATAAAGGAGATGACTACAGGTCGCTTCCATCAGGACATGCTACCATGGCATTTGCATTCTTCACCCCTTTCGCAGAGAACTACTCAAGATGGATATATTTAGTTCCTATTGCAGTGTCGGCACAACGAGTAATAGAGAAACAACATTGGCCTTCAGATGTGATTGTAGGGGCTGCCATTGGTTGGGGTATTGGATATTTTCTTGCACATAAAAAAAGTCATCGCATTGGGATGACAGCCAACGGACTTTGTATCTATTTTTAAGTATATCATTTCAAATATACGATATTGCAAAATCCGTTGTATCAATGAATAGTTACGGGGTGATCTTAATTTGATATTTTGCAAGTAGTCCTAATGCTGTTTGAATAGAAAACTTAGCCCCTTTCATTTTATTATTATCGGGATCAAAACTAAGATTTATTGCAGTTCTAAAATCAGCCTGCGAAAGATCACAACGATAGAAAAGAGTCTGCTCTAACTCCGTCTCATCAAATGCTACTTTTTGAAGTTTACACGACTCTAGAATACCATGTTTGAATTGGCTATATTTAAAATGACATGAACGTAGATCCATATCAAGAAATACAGATTGATCTAAACGACAATGATCGAATGTCATTGATAATAAAAACGGGTTAGCAGCATTGAAAGCTACACCTTGCATCAAACACTCTTTAAATGTCACGGTACGAAAAGCGACTCCTGTTAAGTCAACCATGGAAAAATCACATCCAATAAATTCACAATCTTCGAACTCATATCCTTTGATGTCCGACGCTTTTATATCTACTTGTTTAAAAACACAATCAATATAATGGGTTTTTGAGGTAGCAATCTCTCTACACTCTTTCTCTTCAACAATATCCATAAAAAAGGGATTACATCATTTGTAATCCCTAAATATAATAATGAATTATATGGATAAATAATATAGGTACAACTTATATTATAATTCTTCGCCTACAACACCGATCAGTGCCATACGAGAGCCGATGCGTTCTGGAGGTAATGTACCAACAAACACATAACGATCATCCTTCTTAAGATAGTTTTTGTGAACCATCTCCTTCTCCATCCAAGACAAGAACTCCGATGTCACCGTTGGCATCTTAGGTAAGAAGAATGTTCGAACTCCCCATATCAAGGATAACGAATGAACCATTTTACGATGTGGGGTAAAAACAAATATATTGGCATCCGGACGATGACGTGCAATATGGGCAGCAGCAAATCCGGTTTCACTAATAACGATGATCGCCTTAGCTTGAATATCTTTGGCAAGAACCACTGCATTCTGAATGATGTGTCTACTATAAAAACAATCATCATTAATGGTTACATTAAACTGTTCATCATAAGGGAAAGCATCACTCACTTCCACGGAACGTATCACTTGACTCATCACCTGTACGGACTCAATAGGATATTGACCAGCAGCAGACTCTTCGCTAAGCATCACAGCATCTACTCCATCCATTACAGCAGAAGCGATATCATTTACTTCGGCACGCGTAGGCATTGGATTTTTCACCATACTCTCCAACATCTGGGTTGCCACAATTACAGGCTTAGCTTTCTTCTTACACTTCTTGATGATCTGTTTTTGCACAATTGGCACTTCAGAGAAGCTTGTCTCTATACCCAAATCACCACGTGCAATCATAATGGCATCCGTAGCGTCAATAATTTTATCTATTCTTATCAAAGCTTCAGGACGTTCGATCTTTGCAATGATCTGTGCATTACAATTAGCCTCATCAAGAATACTACGAAGTTGGTCGATATCAGTTGCAGAACGAACAAATGATATTGCAATCCAGTTGACATCGTTTTCAATTCCAAACTGTAAATCCTCCAAATCTTTTGCTGTCAGACAACTCTCTGAGATCGACGTGTCAGGGAGATTAATTCCTTTTCTACTTTTCAGTAACCCTCCAATAATGACTTCGGTTACAACCTCATCACCACTAATCTCTTTTACTTCTAAACGGATTCGTCCATCATCAATTAGAATAGTCTCACCGACCTGCACATCACTCGTAAACCCTTGATAAACGGTAGAGACCTTATCTGATGTTCCAATCACTTCACGTGTTGTAATAGTCAATTTTTGTCCAGGAGTAATTTCCACCCCATTATTCTCGACTTGACCAATACGAATCTTAGGACCTTGAAGATCCTGAAGGATAGAGAGATTGTAACTAAAATTGCTATTTATTTCACGAATATTCGCAATCACTTTGGCATGATCCTCATGGGTTCCATGAGAGAAATTCAATCGGAACACATTCACTCCAGATGCTGCTAGTTGAAGTAACATCTCCTTACTACTACTGGAAGGGCCAACAGTAGCCACCACTTTGGTTCTTTTTGATAAAAAATCCATTATATCTCTTTAATTAAACAAATTACTATTCGTTGAAACAATAAGTAGTAACACTTATTGCTCGATTTAAGACCATCAGTAAATTTAGTTAAATTAGGCTATGGGCAAAGGGATCAACAACATCATACATGATTAATAAACATCAGTTAACCTTATGAAACAATAATAATACTATGACACTATCGATTCAATAAAATCCCCTAAACCATATTTAGCCCTAAATAGCTCAAATAAATCATCGTCACTTTTTACTATAACCCAACAGGAGAAATAATGTTCTATAACAGGAGTTCTTTCATTTTTTAAAAATCGAAACATAAGAGAGGATAGACTTTTATCAGACAAAAAAACCCATCAATGATCATGTCATTGATGGGTCTATTATATTTTGTCTCCTACAATAAAGAGTAGGCACGTATTATCTTTTTGAAAACAGGGCAAAAATACTGAATATCTCTAGACGCCCAAGTAACATATTTCCACTTAACAGGTATTTTCCAAAGTCAGGAATAGAGCTAAAATTCCCTAGAGAGCTCACATTACCAAACCCAGGACCCACATTACCCATACACGTTGCAGAGGCACTAAATGAGGTAAAGAGATCAATATCCAATGCTGTTAAAGCTAAGGTTGTTGCAAAGATTACCACAAGATAAATGACAATAAAAGTAATTGCACCAGAGATTGTCTCTTCTGATAATGTCATCTTTCCGATCTTAGATGTAGCGACAGCTCTAGGGTGCTGAATTCTCTTTAATTGATTTAACATCCCTTTCCAAAGAATCATTACACGGTTTACTTTAATACCACCTGAAGTCGATCCTGCACAAGCACACTGTAGTGTAAAGAATATCAATATCATCTGAGTAAATGGAGGCCAAGCAGCAGTATCACATGTAGCAAAACCGGTAGTTGTACCGACCGATATTAATTGAAACGATGCATACCGTACCGCAGTAATAAAATCAGGATAATATCCATCTGCGACAAGTTTAATAGAGACCAATACTGTTGCTATCGCCATTCCTCCTAAATAATAGCGAACTATTGGAGAAGTAAAGACATTCGATCGTTTTCCTAAAGCAGTCATGTACAACAATCCGAAGTGGATTCCTGAGATCAACATAAAAAAGTTAATTACCATCTCAATAGATGCACTATCGAAAGCAGATACGCTCATATTCTTCGTAGAGAAACCACCGGTAGCAATAGTTGCAAAAGAGTGGTTCAGTGCATCAAACCAACCCATTCCACAAACCATTAATAGAATAGTTTCGGCTAAGGTTAAAACAAGATAGACCACAAGGATGATACGTATGGATTTCTTGGTTGTATATCTAAGGTCTTCTTTTGCAAGAGGTGATACTTCATTACTGTACAGGACCAATTTAGCTTGTCCTGACTGGGGCAAAATAGCCAATACAAAGATGATGATACCAATTCCTCCCAACCAGTGGGTAGAAGAGCGCCAAAAAAGAATCCCCTTGGGCAGTGTTTGTATCTCATTCAGAATTGTTGAGCCTGTAGTCGTAAAACCGGAGACACTCTCAAACACGGCATTGGCTAAGGTAAACTCTCCCCCAAACAATACATAAGGAACAATGCCAATAACACAGGAAAGTATCCATCCTAAGACAACAATGGCTAACCCTTCATGGTTACTAATATTGTCAATCTTAGGAATAAAAATATATGGTGAGACACCAAAGACAATAGCAAGAATACTACTAAAGAATAGAGCCAATTCACCTCCATCTCCATAACCCAAAGAGATTAGGAACGAGATGAACAGGAAAGTTCCATTCAACAAACAAACCAGCCCTAGTTGGCGAATAATCACATAACCTCTCATACAATAAGCTTACTGATTTTTATTGGTTAACTTTTTGATCACATCTGCTAAGTTCTTTAACTCGTCATCTGTTTGAATATTCACATCAAAAGGTCTTCCATATTTAAGACTATCACTAGCCCTATCTTTGATATGAAGAAGTGGTTTTACAAAGAAGTGATTAACAAGATAAGAGAAAATTGCAATGAATAGAAGAAGTGCGACCACCACCACAATACCAGGAATAATAGCTCTTCTAGCTCTTTCTTTTAAATTTGTAGACGTGGTATAGAGTGCATCTTGATTAATTTTCTGAACTTTTTTCACTTCATGACGCATCAATGTAAGCAAACGATAGGGTTTAGAGTAATACCAATCGATGGTTGCTGTTTGGTGATTAAACAGTGTAGAATCTTTCATCATATTGAGCGCAGAGAGATGTCGTCCTAAAGACTCAATACTAGACTTCTCAACGACATCTAAGGTATCATTCTTGACAACGTTGTAACCCTTGATGAAAATATTAGCTCCATCTTCAACCTCTTCGTATCCCTCATTCCATTGTCCTTGAAGAATTAAAAGAATACCATTATTTTGTTTATCAAGCCCTACCAGCATTTGGTTGGACGCTTCGATATTCTTATAATTTTCACCTAAAATACGATTAATGGATATCCCTATCTTAGAGAACTCTATTCCAGAGATGGCGCCAGCAGCAATCATTAATATTGCCATAATAAAAAAGCCAGCAAAGATTTTTACACGTATTTTCATTACTTCTTTCTAAAAATATAATATGAACTTAATAAGTACAGTTTTGAACGGTGATTTGTTCAATCTACTTTATAACACTTCGTAAAAAGTATCTTTGCACAAATGTAGAAAGAATAATAAGTATATCTTTGCAAAAAATTAAGAATCTATTTAATATTTTAGATTCGCGTAATTTTCACTGAAACAATAAGACTAACTATTAGGAGGAGGATTCAATCCTACGTCCTTATCATTGAAATATTTATTATATGCATAAATTATTTATTTATCCTATCTCTATCATTCGACTGATTCTTCTTTTCGTATACTCTTTTATACTGGTTTTCTTCGGGCTTATCATATGGTACTTGAGTGGTAAGAATATTCGTTTTGGTCAAAGTATTAGTTATATGTGGGGAAATGGAGCACTATGGCTTCTTAATATCCATGTCACGTACGAAGGAGAAAAACCGAAAGACGGAGGTATAATTATGTCAAATCATCAAGGGTATCTAGATATCTTCACCTTATTGGCACAAGGAAGATACTCTATTATCGCAAAAGAAGAGATTGGAAAGTGGCCTGTGATAGGCCGTGCAGCCGATATGATTCATATGATATTGGTGAATCGAAGAAGTGCAGCCTCTATGATGAAGGTGATGAAAACATTAGAGAAAGAGTTAAAAGATGGTAATAACATCATTCTTTTTCCTGAAGGAAAGACACATACAGGAAATAAGACGGCACCTTTTAAAAGAGGTTCTTTCAAAGTAGCAACAGACCTTGGTGTTCCAATTAATCCAGTTGCAATAATATACCATAATCCCAAAGATGCATGGACTGGTAGTGCTACTTTTGTACCACACTTTTTGAATCAAATGGGAAAATGGAGAACCAATTTAACTGTTGCATTTGGGCAACCGGTACAATCGGATGATCTAACCACTTTGATGACCATGACCAAAGAGGCAATAGATTCACTTATCGCAGCGAATACGAGTAGTTCTAAAAAGTAATGACCGAGAACTAGTCGTTAGTTTTACACATCGTTAAATATTACCTTTTTTGCGATGTGTAAAACCAATGATATCTTAATCAAAAGAACCAATTGTAAAGTAAAAAAGCTATTATACTAATTCGCAATAGTACTATTTTCCAATTGTTTTAAAGTTTCGCGTGCTGCCAAACGACCTATCTCCACTAAGTCACGAGACTTATCAAAATCAAATGTACTGCATAAATCACGTGGTATTTTAATCAAAACATCAGGTGGATTGTCTCTAAGAATATAGCTAGACAACTGTTCTTGCATCATATCAAACATATGGTTCATTGTTGAGAAGTATGATAAAGAGCTTTTCTTATCATGTTCATTCTCATTTTCATCACCTCCAAGTAAGTGAGAATATTTATGCACTAGAGAAACCACCTTCTCAAATACAGGTCCCTGCATATGGAATGGAAGAAGATGCTCCTCTTCAGTAGATTCCAACATTGCCATCATCGTTGCTCTTAGGTCTGGTTCCACATATGCATTCAAATCGACAGCGACATGCAGATGATGGTCTTCTTTTTGTATCCTATTGACAGGAATTGGATTACATACACCTCCATCAAATAAAGGGTCATCGTTATGAATTACAGGAGTTAAAAACCCAGGAATTGCAACAGATGCTCTCATCGCAGTCAATAAATCACCTCCATCAAATATTATCTCTTTACGGTTAACCATATCACTTGCGACAGCTACGTATGGCATAGGGAGCTCCTCAATGGTCATGCCTCCAACCCAATTCTCTAGATGACCAAAGACTCTTTTCCCTTGAATCAATCCCGTCTGTCCGGAGAAATCAAGATCCATCAGATGGAACACATCTAACCGATTTAGATTACAGATCCAATCAGTATACTCGTCTAACTTGCCAGCGGCATATAGACCTCCGATCACAGCCCCAATAGATGCTCCAGCAATAGAAGATATGGTGTACCCTTGATTCAGAATCTCCTGAATTACACCAATCTGTGCAATACCACGAGCCCCACCACTTGAAAGAGTTAAAGCAATCTCTTTTTTCATATTTTATAAGGTTTATCTTTTAATAATACAATAAAAGGAAACACTAAAACAGTATTTCCTTTTATAAAAATAGTAATTCTAACAAAAAAGTTCGATTTACTACATATTTTCCTTAATATAAACCTCTAAAAGTTTGGCTTGACCTTTCGGCTTTAAAGTAAAATTCTCCATCGATGCTGGCACCAAAACAGTTTCCCCTAAGCCAACCTCAACGGTTCCCTCTTCCCATTGAATCTCATATGCACCTTCTAAACACATATAGATAACAAAAGAGTCGAGTTTATTATAGCTCATTTCAATATTTTCAGTCAGCTCAAGAACATTTGTAGTAAAATACTTACAAGAAACCAATTCTGAAGACTCGTTGTTTTTCACTTCGTATGCAGTACGATAATTATCCTCTTTTGTGAAGTCAATAGCATCAACAGCAAGTTCCGTATGCAGTTCACGACCATTACCATCAGCATCTTTTCTATTGAAATCATAGATACGATAGGTTACATCAGAAGTCTGTTGAATTTCAGCGACCAATAGTCCGCTTCCAATAGCATGGACACGACCAGCAGGCATAAAGAATACATCACCAGCCTGAACCTCTTCTGTATTCAACATCTCCATCACGGTATTGTCCTCCACAGCCTTTACATACTCCTCTTTGGTCACCTCTTTAGAAAAGCCAGAGATCAAAGTACTTCCTTTATCGGCTTGAACGACGTACCACATTTCAGTTTTACCAAAAGCATTATGTCTCTCTTTAGACAGCGTATCATCAGGATGAACTTGAATAGACAGATCATCGTTTGCATCGATAAATTTGATTAGCAATGGAAATTCAGTACCGAAAGATTCATACACACTATCTCCAACAAGTTCTCCCATATACACTTCAATAAGATCTTGTAGATCATTACCAGCTAAGAAACCATTGGCAACAGTAGAGACATCTCCCTCAACACCAGAGATCTCCCAAGACTCTCCTGCATTTGGAAGAGGAGCTATCTTTTTACCTAAAATATCTTCTAACTTCTTACCACCCCAAATCTTATCTTTTAATATCGGAGTAAATTTGAAAGGATACAACCCTTTTAGACTGTCCATTTTTATATTTTTAGAATTCGAAATCAACACATGCGCGACCAACAGCGTACTGTTTGACCACTTTTACTGCATCTTGATGAAGAGGATGAACTTGATATATATCTACATCCGCAATTGAATCAAAATGCGTGATTAAAGCGACATCGAACGAATCAGACTGTAAAGTATAATGAAGCTGAACTTCAATATGTCTTAACTGTTCGATCTGTCCTTCAAGCCCCATTAGAGCCGCTTTAATTTCTTCTAATGCAGCCTTCTTATCTTCTGGTTGCTGAAAATCTTTCACTTTAAATAAAACGGTATGATTAATCATGATCAATTTTATATTTACGTTAGACTCACCAACACGAACAAAGGTAATAGAAAATAGTGTTCGTGTCTTCAATTTTCAAGCTCATAATACGTAAAAATAATTAACAAATCAAACTAAGTTTCGTCTATTGACATAATTTAAAACAAGATATCATCGTTATGTAAAAGAGGCCAGAAGTAAAAAAAAGTACTCTAAATCATGGTATAATTTTTGTACATTTACAAACTGGTAAGTTATTTTTAACGTAATCGACTTTTCTTGTAGGATGATGGATAGATATATTGGACGCTTTACACTGCTTATAATACTATTGGGAATGTTTTCATGCAAAATGACCTATAATATTCCTATTGAGCAATTGGGAGAGACAAGTAGTAAAATCCCACTAGAGGATGAAACAGTTCTTGTAGTAAACAGGGGAAATAATTTCCTCAGCAAATCACTTGATTCACTAACGATTCAAAGCTTTTTTCTTTCTCACAAACTAACTGGAGATACAATCATTAATAGTGATATTAGCACAACAATTGCAACACAAAGTATGGCTGATCAGCTATATCATCAAAACAAAGAGGTGGTTCTAGACTTAAATAGTTTTAAAAATGACACCACCACACAAGACTCAACACAAATAATAAAAGCCCCCCTCTCAGAAGCACAAATGTTGCTATTATATTCACAATATCGTGTACCCAAAGCATTGGTTCTAGAAGGAATTATCACACAAATAAACAGTACTGTTTTCGATTCACAATATAGTATGAAACTTAAGAATCTAGAAGTTGCTGGTAAATATATTGCTGTATGGAGATACTACGACCTTGTTCAGAACAAGGTGCTTTTCACAACAAAAAAGCAGGCATCACTATACTGGAATTCTGAAGGATACAATCTTAACACAATACTTAAAGCAATTCCTCCTTTTTATCAAATAAATGGTAATTTGGCATATGTAAGCAGTGAGGATATTGCGAAAAAGATCACACCTAAATGGGAGAAAAGCTCGAGAAATTTCTTTTTCTTAAACAAGAAATATGAACAGGAACTGATTATTCCACAAGTAAAGAAATTCGAATGGGGTAAGGTTTTAACCTATTTCAAAAAGTGTTTAGAAAGTGGTGAGTATAATTCAAATAAGTATAAGGTCTTTCACAACATGGCTATATGTGAAGAGATGATGGGATATCCAGAGAAAGCGATGGAACTAATTGATCAATCTTTAAATCTCAGATATTCATACCCTTCTAATTTTTATAAACAGCAACTGCTCGATTTAGAAGAATAAACAAAAATTAGTTAGGCATTCTCCTTCTCTATTTCCATCTTTTTTCACTAATTTGCAAAAAAAAGATATGGCAAAAAAGATAGATGTTCAAGAAGAAATGGTAAATGAAATTATCGAACAGGTTGCTCAAGTAATGGATCACTCTATTGGGTATCAAGAAGTGGCTCCTTTGATCGATAAAATCATCTCGATTACAGAAGAGGGACGAGACGATCAACGTATTTTTAACACAATTGCAGACCATCTTTCTCTTAAGAAAACAGATATGAGAGTAGAGCAAATCTACACAATCATCTCTCTTAATCCTTTAACACAGACTTATCAGCCTTTTCAAGATCCAAAATTGGAAGCGCTTAGAAAGCAAATGGAGTCGTAATCACAATTTAGAGCAAACCATATTCTATAAATAAAAGACTACTCCTTTGCTTTTAAACAAAGCATATTGAGCGGTCTTTTTTTCATCTACCTACAAATGAAAATCTTACACACATCTGACTGGCATATAGGACACAGACTACAACTACAGGATAGAACTGAAGAGCACAAAAATTTCTTTCATTGGTTAATCCAGACTATTAATAAAGAAGAGGTGGATGTATTGATCGTATCAGGAGATATATTTGATATCGGGTATCCATCCAATCAGATGTTACACCTTTATTATCATTTTCTACTAGAGTTAAAAGACTCTTTTTGTAAAAGAGTTATTATCACTGGTGGAAACCATGATCAAGCAAGTACACTTAATGCCCCAAAAGAGATTCTAAAAGCCTTAAATATTGATATCGTAGGTGGGATGCCCAATGAGATGGAGAAAGAGATTATTCGTATAGAGACTTCAAATCCTGAAAGGCCACTAGTCATTATTGCGACCCCTTTTCTTCGAGATAGAGAAATCCGAAAATCATCACCAGGCGAATCCTTTGAGACCAAGATGAAAGCGACAGCTCTTGGGATAGCAACACACTACAGAGAAGCCGTAGATCATATACTTGAAGACAACACAATCTCTCCAACTATTATTGCAATGGGGCATTTATTGGTCACAGGAGTATCCATGTCTGATAGTGAAAGAGAGATTCATATTGGATCACTTCAAGGAGTCCCAATAGATAAATTTCCTCCAGAAATCGACTATTTTGCATTAGGGCATATACATCGTCCACAAAAGATACAGGGAAATGATCATATCCGTTACTGTGGATCTCCGATTCCACTATCTTTTTCAGAGCATAAGGATATAAAAAAAGTAATTCTTGTTGACATCGATGATTCGGACGGTAATATATCGACCAAAGAGTTAGAGACACCAAAACTTCGTTACTGGAAAAGAACGAAAGGAACACTCGCAGAGGTTCAATTAACACTTCAACAACATCAATCTGAATTGGAGAAGAAAGATTGGTTTGAGATACAGGTTATAGAGCCAACCTATGACCCCAATATCATCTCAACCTATGAAAGTTGGCTAGAGAGTGAACGCGAAACTGATCAATATAAAATTATAAAAGAGAGTTTACAGTTTGATCAAAATGAGAACATTACGAGTGAACGAGATCAATACACAAAGGATCTTAGTGAAATGACAATTAAAGAAGTTTTTACCTCTCTCATAGTCGACAAGGGAATTGAAGATGATGAACTTTTACTACAAACATTAAATGAACTACTTCAGGATAATCCAACCTTATTAGATTAAGACTATGAAAATTCGTAACATCACCATAGAAAATATACATTCTCTAAAAGGTAGACATACCATTAACTTTGATCAGAAACCTCTTGCTGACACAGGTATATTTGCCATTATTGGACCAACGGGATCAGGTAAAAGTACGATATTAGACGCGATATGTTTGGCTCTCTTTAATCAAACACCAAGAACGGGGAAGTTATCGAAGAGTGAAGTGGCCAACTACGGCGCTATCATGACACGAAATACCAAAAGTGCACTCGCAGAAGTTACCTATGAAGTAAATGGACAGACATACCGTTCTAAATGGATGATCTCCAGCACACGAACAGGCACACTTCGTGATTACGACATGGAGCTCGTGAAGATCAATGATGGAGAAGATGAAATTATTTCAGTGAAGCGAAAGTATATTCCAACTGAAAATAGCCAAATCATTGGGTTGAACTTCGATCAGTTTATCAAATCCATGATGCTATCTCAAGGGGCCTTTACAAAATTCATTGAAGCCAATTCAAACGAACGAGGCGAACTGTTAGAAAAATTAACAGGCACAGAAGTCTATCGTAAAATTGGGATCGAAGCCTTCGATAGGAATAAGGAAGAACAACAGAAGCTAGAACAGTTAAAATTAGAGCTTTCATATCTACATATTCTAACTTCAGACGAATTACAGAATATTCAGTTAGAGAAGAGACAACTTCTTGAGAAGATAGAAAACTTATTTGCGGAACTTAAAACAGCACAAAGTCAGCAACAACTTCATATTCAAAAAGAGGGTATCATATCCCAAATACAGAAAGACCAAGCCACAAAAGATAATATAATAGAAAAGCTTCTGTCTTTCGAGAAGAAAAGAGAGCAGATCAGTCAACATGAAAAGATAACGCCTTACCTTGTTGATATAGATAAGTATAAGCAGAAAAAGAGTCTTTACATCGAAAGTAAAATTGCTATTACAGAACTTCTAGAAGTAGTAGAGCATGGAGCAACAGAATTGAAATTACATCAATCTTCTTTCGTTGAAGAGCAAAAACAATTAGATCTCGCAAAGGAACAATATCTAAAACTCCAACCTCTCTGGCAAGAAGTAGAACAATTAGATCAGAAGATTAATATCATTGCTGAAAATAGAGCAAGCTTAGAGAAACAGAAAGCATCGTTAACAAAACAAGAAAACCATCGCGCCATACAGATTCAGTCTATTGATAGTCAGTTGTCACAACTATCAATAGAACAAGAGAAGCAAAAAGATCTACTTGGACGTGAAAAAGAGATCGGGGCATATAAATTAAATATTACATTAAATGAATCAACTTATACTCAATGGATACAGTGTCGGAAAGAGATAAAGCAAATTATCCAACAACACTCAAATAATCCGACGATTATATCTATTGAACAGCAGTCTGAAATAGATGATAAGCTAACCCATATAGCAAATAGCCAACAAGCTGCTTTAGAATATATTAAAAAGAAGAGAGACGAGCTATCTGAACTTGATGAAACCTCTTTAGACAAGGAGCATCATACAAATTCGCTGCTATTATCATCCATTACATCTCTTAAGACACTTTTGGAAAAAGAGCAAGAGATCAAAAATCTTATTGATCAAGAGATGAAAAATCAAGATCGAATTGATGGAGAACTTACTGAGTTAAGGCAAGAGCTAGAACATAAGAAAGGACGACATCAGATCTTGCAATTAAGACTTAAAGAGCTATTGACCAAACAAAAGAGAGAGGTATTAGAGGCAAAATACTCTGATGACCGTCAAAGACTGACTGAGGGAAACCCATGTCCTCTTTGTGGGGCATTAGAACACCCCTATAGAGAACATGATAGAGAGACGAATATAGATAATACATCAAAAGAGATCAACAAGGCGGAAGAACAAGTGGCCTCCGAACAAAAAGTACTCGATAAGTTACAACAAAATCTCACGAAACTCCTTACTACAAAAGAGCAAGGAGGGGCATGGATTAAAAAGTGGAAACAGTTACTGGTTGAACAACAAGAAGCAAAACATAAACTTACAACCACAAAATCCTATTTAAACAACTCCCTTTCTCAACTAAATCTAGAGCAAAAGAAACTAGAGGATAGACAAGACCAAATCGATCAATTTAAAAAGCTCTTTGGACAACTAAAAGATGCAACAATAAGAAAGGTAATGATTGACGAGCTCCATCAGAAATATGAGCTACTCCATGGTTATCAAAGTAATCTTCGTTCACATGGATTCCATAAAATCGAATCACCTCTGCTGCTAAAAGAAGAGATTGATAACCGAAAGGAAATGATTTTACACTTCGAAAAAGCAAAAGATCAATCAGAAAGAGTTGTAAAACAGGTCAACGATCTGCATTCTCAAAAACAGATCCATATCTCAGAGAAAAAGAGTGAGAGTCAACAAGCACAAACTCTAGAGAAAGAGATGGAGGATATTGGTAATGAACAGTCTAAAATAGCAAAAAAACGCATATCTCTTCTCGATGACAAATCACCAAAAGAGGAGGAGAAGCGCTGGCAAACCAAACTGACAGATCAGCAAGAGCATGTTACAATTCTGGAAAAGAAGAAGATCGTTGCAAATGAAAATCATGAGTTCCACAAAAAGAGTTTAAAACAAAACGAGGTAGAGCTAGATCAGATCACAAAAGAGTTTAATAGCCTATCGGAACAGATCCATGATATCATTACTCCTTTGGGATACTCTAACATTGAATCACTAATCCAAGATATTCTTTCTCAAGAACGTTATCACTCCTTAAAAGAGGAACTCAAACAGCTTGAAGAGCAAAAAATACGCGTATCGGAGTTATTGACACTTTCAGAAGAGAGACTCAAAAAGATCAGATCAGAAGTTGAACCAAATAGAGATATTACTTTTTGGAATAGCACCTTAGAGACACTTCAAAATCAACACAATGACTTATTGAAGGAGATGGGTATCATTGAAAACAAGTTAAAACAAAATGATCTCAACAAGAAAAATGCAAAAAAGCTAATTGAAGAGGTCGAGAAACAAAGTAAAGAAACCGTAAAATGGAGAAACCTTACGGAACTGATCGGTGATGCTAGTGGAAATAAATTTGCTAAATATGCACAAGAGTTAACACTACGAAAACTATTGTATCATGCCAACAAGCACTTGAATAATCTTACAGACAGATACTGGATTAGCTATCAAAAAACAGATAAGATTGATGACCTATTTATTGTGGATACTTACCATGGTGACAGTATGCGGTCAGTGAAGACTCTTTCTGGAGGAGAAAAATTTATTGTCAGTCTATCCTTAGCAATTGCACTTTCTGAGCTAGCGGGAAGAAAAACTCAAATCGAATCACTATTTATTGATGAAGGTTTTGGCACACTAGATCAAGAAGCATTAGACATTGCTCTCAATGCACTTGAGAAGCTTCAAGTCGAGCAAAACAGAACTATTGGAATAATTAGCCACGTGAAAGAGATTAAAGATCGTATTGCGACCCAAATATCTTTACAAAAGCAGAATAATGGGTATAGTACACTAGACATAATTTCATAAATCAAAGTACCAAAAATGAGTCATCATCACTGAAATGTGGTAAAAATGTTCGTTTTTTACTTGACAGATAAAATCCATGTACCGATAGGACGTTTTTTAACCTATAAAGTGATGGTGTTCCGTTATATTTGTGACAGATACGAATAATAAATAAATCATTTAAAATGATAAAGAAAAACATATTCTTTGCCATCACTCTTACGCTTGGATTAACCGTAAACATAAAAGCACAAGAGAGCAAAACTTGGAATACTTTTCTTCAACAGAAGAGTGATAAACAAGTGACAGATCTTCCTGACTTTAGTTATGCAGGATATCACAGAGGAGAAAAAGCCATCCCTGATGCGGACTATAAAGTTTTTGACGTCACTAAGTTTGGAGCAAAACCAAATGACAAGAGGTCTGACCGCAAAGCGGTTCAAAAAGCAATTCGTGCAGCGGAAAAGAATGGTTCTGGTATTGTATTCTTCCCAGCAGGCGAGTATCGCTTACAAGAGAAAAAAGATCCTACCAAGCCAATTACCATTAGTGGAGACAAGATTGTCCTGAGAGGAAGTGGATCAGGCGAAGGGGGAACAAAGCTCTATTTTGCAAAAGATCTTCCACCTAAAGATCCAAATAAGCTTTGGACATGCCCATATTTTATTGAGTTCACAGCAAAAGGGAAAGATGCCTATATCTCAAACGTACTTAATGATCTTGAGAAAGGAGAATCAACAGTTCATCTATTATCTGCATCAGGACTAAAAGAGGGACAATGGGTATATATCCGTTTGAGCAATACAGACCCAGACCTTATCGAACATGAGATGTGTGGCTGTAAAGTGGATAAATCATGGAAGTCAATAAGAGAAAAGAAAGGTATTTATGTAAAAGAGTACCATCAGATTAAATCGATCAATGGAAATAAAGTAACTTTCTACGAACCTGTAATGCACAAAGTGGAGAGTCAATATGGTTGGAAACTTTACACTTTCGCTTCTAGTGAAGAGGTAGGAGTTGAAGACATTGCTTTTGTTGGAAATTGGAAAGAAAACTTTATTCATCATAAGAATCCTCTTCATGATGGTGGTTACTCTGCTGTAAAATTAGGACGTGTCGTTAATAGTTACATGCGTAGATGTTCATTTCATGATTTCAACAGAATATCTCATATTTCAGGTTCAGCCAATGTATCTGTTATTAACTGTGTTATCACAGGGACTCCAGGTCACAGTTCGATAGGTGCGAGTGCATCGTCAAGAGTATTCTTAGGTAAAATCGATGATCAATCATCACAATGGCATGCACCAGGTGTTGCTAGTTCTACTATTGGAACAGTGATTTGGAGAGTTCGATATACTGACAAAACTAGTTTTGAATCCCACGCATCACAACCGAGAGCAACTCTTTTCGACTGTGTTGAAGGTGGTTTCTTTTTAGGTCGTGCAGGAGGTGCAAGACAGAATCTTCCAAATCATATGGAAGACTTAATTTTATGGAACTTTAAAGAGACTGATAAAGCAGAGAGTGGTTTCGAATTTTGGTCATCAAAAACATGGTTCTGGAAACTTCTACCTCCAACCATCGTAGGTTTCCATGGTGCAGGAACAACATTTGAGGCTTCACAAGTAAAGATTGATGAGTCACACGGAACACCTGTAAAACCAGAATCTCTTTACGAAGAGCAACTAAAACTTAGATTAGGCAAATTACCCAAATGGTTAGTAGAGCTAAAAAAGGTTGAGTTCAAATAGAACAAATATACTATTACGAAGCCATTACTTTTGCGTATTGGCTTCGTGATAGATATCTCTCACATTGCACCTTACGATCATATCCTAACATGATCCCCAACATAAAGTCTTCTTCTGCAGAGAGCTCATTGAGCGGTTTATCACAGATCTTCTTCACAATTTTAACACACTCCTTTGCTCCAAAAAACACATTCACCTTCGAATTGGTAACATCCTGAATATGGTAGTCGATATTTGATCCTTCAAGCCGTTTAATTGCCTCTTGTACCATCATACGCCCCATAGTATGTAATACCAAATTCCTCAGCCCTTTTTTATATTCATATACATGATGCACAAAAACTTTCATAATACCCCCTTATATTAAAATTAACAGACAAAAAATAAGCCATAAAGAGATTGCTCCCCTTATGGCTTTCACACACGATGTTTTATTTCAACAATGATTTAAAGCTTTCTACCCAATTGGTTACCCTATCTTCTGTTTCATCATCTGCATTATCTTGGTCTAACGGTAGTCCAACGAACTTACCATCCACCACTGCTTCTGACTCTTCATAGTCATAACCATCTGTATCTACAGCGCCAACTAAAGTACATCCTTTATCCTTTACCGCTTCATAAACCTTACCCATACCGTCAACGAAAGTATCGCTATAACTCTCTGCATCTCCAAGACCAAAGAGAGCAATTACTTTACCGTTAAGGTCTGCTGATTCAAGATCATCAATAGATCCTTCCCAATCATCTTGCAAGTCACCACTACCCCAAGTAGAAGTTCCAAGAATAAGATTATCATACGATTCAAAATCAGAAGATGACATATCATCAACATTAAGAATGGAAGCATCACCACCAAGCTTTTCTGCAATCATTTCAGCAACACTCTCCGTATTACCTGTGGTAGATCCAAATACAATAGCTGTTTTACCCATAATCTTATTATTTTATTTATTAGGATGACACATTAGGCCATTCATTCATATAATTTTGAGAGATTTAATTTTCTCTCTCTCATTTGTCTTAGACAAAACTATCAATATATATGGGGCATATCAATCACCATTTATAGGGATTTTATGCTTATTTATTCTAAATAAAACAGACAATACACAATCTATCAAACAGTTAACCAATACCTACTTTTAATGAAAAAAGCTACACCCTCGAAAGGATGTAGCTCAAACAAATCAAATATGTATTATCTATGATTAAAAATTGTAGTAAAAACCTACATGTAAACGATAATAAGCTACAGCCTCGGTATCACCAGACTCAAAAGCCATATCATAAGTACCACGAACCTGAACTCCCATATAGTCATTCGCTTGGAATAATAGACCTACTTCAGGAGCTACAGCAAACTGCCAAGCCTTATCACTCATGGATATACCTCCCACAACAGTATCTCTGTCATTATAGATAGTACCAACACCACATCCTATAAATAACTTCATTTTATCTCCTCCAGAGAAGTAGTAATGAGCATTAGCATATAGTGGCACACTATAAAGGTAATGATAAGTCTCTCCGTGTAATGTCCCATTATTAATGGTCATATCCATCTCACCAAAATCCTCATAAAAGCTTTGGAATCCAGCTGATATACCCAACGATATTTTATCGTTCATCATATGACGAAAGTCCATAGAGAAACCTCTAAAACTTGTTGGACTTACAAAATCAACAATATCACCTGATGGAAAGCCCATGGTATAGTCAATAAAGAAAAGGTTCTCTGTTGACATGGTGGAGGTCGTCATTTCTGTATCTGCATATATTTGTGCTTTACTCACCCCCATACATATAAAAAGCGATACAGCTAAAAAGAGAATATACTTTTTCATACTCTAATATTTTTTCATTTAACAACTATCATTGACTAACTGTACCTTCTAAATAAGGTGACTGTTTAAAGGCCTGGTCTACATTGGTCTGAATACGAGCATTAATATTACTACCTTCAAGTAACCCATTAATTACACCTACCCATACAGCTCCAATTTTTTCTTCTTTATCAGTATTTTTGCTAGGATCTAACATCTCAACAAAAACGGTACCTGTATCATAAGTAGTATAGTACATTGGATAGCCATACCAAGGGTAATAACCACCTCCCCAGCCCCAGCCAGGATAAAAACCGGGGTAATCACCCCACCAATACCACCAATCGTCATACCAATATTGATTTACCCAAGTAGTTGTAACAGCAGAAACAGTAACAAAAAGGTCTGGTTCAACGACACCTTCTTCTGCTTTTGTAAGTTGTGTCCATCCCAGTGCATCTAAATTTTCTTTCACACTAGCCAATAAAGTTTTGTCATAACTATGGCTCAACAAATTTTGGTCATCTTTAGGAACCAAGAACATTACGGTGTCAGGCATCTGATATGTCTTCACATCCCCAAACTGTTTTCCTTTATCATAATTAGTATAGACTACATCATAATCACTAATATACTCTGGACCGCGATCCTCACAACCCATAAAGGCAAACACAGCGACAATGATTGCCAAAAGATTTAAATATAAGCCTCGTTTCTTCATGCGAAATAGTTTTAATTCATTTATCTCTAGTTATTATCAAACACATAGATTTGCTATATGGTTCAATCTCACAGCAAAAAAACACTGTAAGATCTTCTATTTTAACTATCTAAAAAGGAAACAAAATGAAACATTAGATTGTTCAATAAAATAAAAAAAACACTCTAAATTGTTGAAATCATGAATCAGAAGTCTATCAAAAAGTATCCAATTCACATTACATTATACCGTAATGCTACGATGAGGATCGAACATTTTGGTATTAATATTTTAACCGATCCGATGCTCTCTGACAAGGGCTCATTTATGTCTTTTGTTGTACCTGATAAAAAAAACAACCCAACAACGGATCTTCCTGTACCAATAGAGAAGATATTAGAAGATATCGACGTAGTACTCATCTCACATCTACACCCTGATAAGTTTGATCAAAAAGCAATGGAGCTGATTCCAAAAAACAAACCTATCATTTGTGTATATGAAGATTCGATTATCTTAAGAGAGATGGGGTTTAGAAATGTTCATACTATCAATGACACGTTAAAGTGGAAAGATGTTACAATACATCGCCAAGACGCAAGTCAAGGGGAACACGAAATTGAAGATCAACTAGGGAAAGTTACAGGATTTATCATTGAGGCCCCAGGGTATGATACCCTATATTGGGTAGGAGACAGCATATTAGACAATGATGTAAGAAAGAATATTCACAGAACCAAGCCTGAGATAATCATTACCCATTCAGGAGGAGCCTTACATCTTGGTGAACATCAAATACTGATGAATAGTGATGATACAGTAGAGATCGCAAGACAAGCACCAGAAGCAAAAGTTGTAGCTGTCCATTTAGATGCTTTAGATCACTGCTTAGAAACTCGCGAATCATTAAAACAGAGGGTGAAAGAGGCAAAAATACACAATATCTTTATTCCTTTGGATGGACAAAGACTAACATTATAAAACGACAAAAGGTAACCCTCAATAGGTTACCTTTTTTGTATATATTTCCCTGAAAACAATAGCTGACTATGACAAAGTCTCAATCATAACATCAACAGATACTTGTTGCTGTTCACCTGTTTCCATATTTTTAAGTGTTACGACCCCCTCTTTCATTTCAGACTCACCCACCAAAACAACATAAGGAATTCCTTTTGCGTTCGCATAGGTCATCTGTTTCTTCATCTTAGCATTGTTCCCAAAAATTTCACTTGAGATACCTGCTTTTCTTAACTTAGAGATGATTGGCAAACAATATAGCTCCTCCTCTTTTCCAAAGTTAACAAAGAACACTTTTGTAGTCGTAATACTATCTTTGGGAAAAAGATCCAACGACTCCAATACATCATAAATACGATCTGCACCGAAAGAGATACCAACACCTGAAACATCTTTTAGCCCAAAAATACCTGTAAGATCATCATAACGACCTCCACCTGTAATTGAGCCCATGACAGCATCTTTTGCTTTTACTTCAAAAATTGCACCGGTATAATAGTTCAATCCTCTAGCTAATGTTAGATCAAGTTCAATCTCTACATCTAAATCAAACAAGGTCAAATATCCAAAGATTTCACGAAGTTCCTCAATTCCTTTCATCCCAACTTCAGAAGATCCGATAACCTCTTCGATCTGCGTCAGCTTCTCTTGATTGGTTCCACTTAACTGAAGAATAGGTTGAAGTTTTTCGACTGCACTTTCAGATATCCCTTTCTCTACAAGCTCCTTATTGACATTGTCTAGACCAATCTTATCAAGTTTATCGATAGCCACAGTAATATCGATCATACGATCTGCAGCACCAATCGTCTCAGCAATACCTGCTAGCACTTTTCGATTGTTTAACTTGATCACCGTACGAATACCTAAACGACGATAAACCTCATCCACAATTTGGATAAGCTCCACTTCATTCATTAGTGAATCACTACCAACCACATCTACATCACACTGATAGAACTCACGATATCGACCTCTTTGAGGACGATCAGCACGCCATACAGGCTGAACTTGGTAACGTTTAAATGGAAAGTTGATCTCATTTCTATGTTGTACCACATATCGTGCAAAAGGAACAGTTAAGTCATAACGCAACCCTTTCTCACTCAACTTATTGGTTAACTGAGGAATCTTACGCTCTGAAAAGTCTGCATCAGTAATTTTCTTTGTAAAATCACCTGAATTTAGCACTTTAAATAACAGTTTATCTCCTTCTTCCCCATATTTACCCATCAAAGTTGAAAGGTTCTCCATGGCAGGAGTTTCTATAGGTTGGAAACCATAAAGCTTAAACACCGAACGAATCGTATCGAAGATATAGTTTCTTTTGGACATTTGTTCAGGTCCAAAATCTCGTGTTCCCTTTGGTATGGACGGTTTTTGTGCCATCTTAATCTATCTAGAGTTTTTGTTTATTACATCTTTAAATAATCTACACCACAGATTTACAGAATCTCCAAACGTAGAAAAGCACAAAATTAATCATTTATCCCATAATAATTCGATTCAATACAACTCTTTATCCCCTCAAATACTCTTTTTTCACTAAAACGAAGCTATATTTTGTCACTAAATGAGTAATTCAGAATGCTTTAAAATATAAACATAAAATGTTTTATTCTGTTGGTTTTTATATCTTTGGGGAAAGAAAATTGCACTTTTATATACAATAATTAAATTATTGGTCATTTGGATTTCCTAATCACTAGGAAAGCATTTTCTTTGTGTTCGTTTCTTTGGAGGGAAAGAGACAGATAGAAGTATCAACATCACAAAGTACAATTTATGAAAAAAACATTATTACTCCTAGCACTATTACTTCCAGCACTCAGTTGGGGGCAAGAAAAAGATGCTAAACCTAAAGTATCTATTCACGGTTTCATCCGTACAGACGCAGTTGTAGATAGCCGTCAAAATGTTTATGCATTAGAAGGATTGTATTCCGTTTTTCCTAAAAAACCAGAGTTAGATTCAAATGGACAAGACCTTAACGATCAAGCTTCTGCAAGAGAACTGAGCTTATTCTCAAGACTAAGCTTTAGAATTACAGGTCCAGACGTTTTCAATGCAAAAACAAGTGGGTTATTCGAATTCGACGCTATTGGAAGTACAGGAGCTGCAGGAACAAATAATGTACTTCGTTTTCGCCATGCATATGTAAAATTAGATTGGCAAAAAAGTTCACTACTCGTAGGGCGTTCTTGGCACCCATTGTTTGTAACGTCAACATTCCCTGTTGTATTGAACCTAAACACAGGTATTCCATACCAACCTTTTAACAGAGCACCACAGATCCGTTTTACGCAAAATTTAAATAAGACCTTAAAAGCACAAATCACAGCATGCTATCAAAGTCAATATTCAAGTGTAGGGCCAGATGGAAAATCTCCAGATTACCAACGTAATGCAGTGGCTCCAAACATGAACTTCCTACTGAAAACGGAATCAAAGAACTTTAAGGCAGGAGTCGCATATGATCTTCTTACACTTCAACCATTCAACGAAACAACCATTGATGAAAAAACCTATAAGAACACAGACCTATTGACTTCTCATCGCTTTATGGCATATGCGGATCTTACGTCAGGTGATTTCGAGGTAAAAGTGAAAGGGATGTATGGACAAAACATGAGTGACCAGCTTCTGGGAGGAGGGTATGCTATCACGAACATCAATCAAAACAACGGTAAAGTGGACTATACACAAAGCTGTAATGCTAACGGATTTGTAGAGTTCTTCTATAAAACATCTGATCGCTTAAAGCTTGCCTTATTTGGTGGATACATGAAAAACTTCGAATATGAGGATGATATATACCAATCAGGAGAAGATACTAAAAATAATGTATTTGGTAAATACACAGATGTAGACTACAGCTACCGTATTGCGCCAGCAGTATACTATAAGGTAAAAAACCTACAACTTGCTGCTGAATACGAATATACAGTTGCCGCATACGGAGACGTAGACTATAGCAACAAAGCGAAGATAAGCAACAGTGAAGAAGTAGCAAACAATCGTGTTACGCTTTCATTGTCATACTTCTTCTAAGAAATAAGATAATAAGCACAAAATAGAGTTAAAAGTGAGCTATAAGACTTGCGAATATATAACTCATTTCATGATTTAAAATAATAAAGCTTCTCTTTTCAGAGAAGCTTTATTATTTTAAACGAACGACACTTTGATGAATCAATCCTTAAAACCTATTGAAGCATGCGTCCCATCACACAATGGTTTTATTTTAGAGGCACCACAGCGACATAGAGCATAATGATCTTCAGTTACTAAAACAAGATTTGTCCATTGATCATCGATTAATTTAATACCACCTTGCACATAATATGGTCCATCTTTACGCACGATCACCTTCTGTACATCGAACCACTCTTTGAACTCTTCATCTCCAACTTTCGCTGTTAATGCACCAGTAGGACACTTCATAACCACTTCAACCACATCTTCAACACGTTCAGCATTCTCGGGTCTAATCCATGGTTTCTCATGAGTGAATACCTCTTCGAGATTACAAGTACCATGATGACAACATAATGCTCTTTTATCAAAGACACTCATCTTGTCCCCTTTATATTCATGAGGTGCTTTATCCAACTCCTTATTAGGTGCACGCTCACCCGAAAAGTGAATGGAAGCATGCGTCCCGTCACAAAAAGGTTTTTTCTTCGACGCACCACAACGACAAAGGGAAAAAACTCTAGGCATTGGTAAAATTTCACCATCTTGAGTAAAAAGTTCAATATCGACAGCCATCAGGGGACTATACTTTGAAACTACAATTTGTCCATTTTTCTTTTTCATCGTATCTTTATTTATTACAAAACATCATCAAAAGATCTGACCGTATCAAATATGTGTTTTGCAAAAGGACATAAAGGATAAATTTTCACACCTTGCGCTCTTGCAAATTCCACTGCAGACTCGACCATTATCATTCCGAAACCTTTATGTCCATAATCCTCAGAGACCTCAGTATGGTCAATTATAAACATCTTGTCACCGGCCCAAGTATAAGTCATCAAAGCAACTCTCTCACCATCTGCTTCAACACCCAAAAACCCATTCTTGACATCATTCTCGTGTATTACTTTCATAAGCAATAAGTATTCTAGTTCTTACTCTTTGAAGTTATGACAAATAAAAAACTGCTACTCTATGTTAGGTCTCCAGACATAAAAAAAGAGACTATCTCTTTAAATTCTTCTCAATCCTACGATCTGGAATAATCCATATCAATGACATACACAGATATAATACCATAGAGATTATTGGAGATAAAAAAGTAGATATAATTGCCACAATATTAATTCCCACAGTAACCTTTCCTTTAAAATCTCTTCCGATATATCGTGATACAAATGATCTTTTACCTTCACTCTTGATTATCGTTATAACAAGCAGATGATATGCAAAAGCGGCCATTAACAATACGATACCATAAAGCAGTGTCGGAAACATTGAGAACAAATTCTGTCCCACCCAACCTGTCACAAATGGAAATAGAGACAACCAAAACAAGAGGTGTAAGTTGGCCCATAATATCTTTCCATTTACCCTCTTTACGGCATGCATCAAGTGGTGATGATTATTCCAATAGATCCCTAGAAAAACAAAACTTATTACAAAGGTGATAAAAGTAGGTACTAAAGGCTTAAGAGCCTCTAAAGAAGAAGAGTGAGGAACTTCCATTTCAAGTACCATTATGGTAATAATAATTGCTATTACCGCGTCACTAAATGCTTCGAGTCTCGATGTTTCCATACTAAAAACGTTCTTTACAAAAGTAAAACATACAGAGAGTAAAATGGTTCAATAATATCCGTCACTCCCCTCTTCCAAGATCAACTTCAAGGCATATAATTTTTCTTGATTCTAGATCATCTTTTCAGGAACAATAGAGACTTTTTCATGTAATCCTACACTTTTTATAACAAAACATATTAATTTTAATCGATTGAAAAATATTTATTGAGACGTAATCCTCTATCCTTAACATCTTATGATGGAAGATCTATGTTCAAAACCTATAAAACAAACTATTATTATGAAAATGAGACTTGTAAAACTACTTACGCTATTACTTTTCACAGTACCGATTTATGCCAAAGATCGTCCAAATGTTATTCTCTTTCTCGTAGATGACATGGGGCTTATGGATACCTCGGTCCCATTTATCATAGATGCATCAGGAAAACCTAAAACCTATCCATTAAACTCCTTTTATAAAACTCCAAATATGGAGAAACTGGCAAATCAAGGGGTTCGGTTTACCAACTTTTATGCACATTCGGTCTGCTCCCCAACAAGAACGACACTAATGACAGGCCAAAACTCCGCAAGACATGGGGTAACCAACTATATCAAACCTGAAAGCAACAACAGGGGAGCTTATGGACCTAAAGACTGGAATTGGACAGGAATAAAAAAAAACACCCTAACTCTACCTAAACTCCTAAAAGACAATGGCTATCAAACCATCCATGTAGGCAAAGCACATTTTGCACCAATAGGCTATGAAGGAGAAGACCCATGTAATATCGGGTTTAATGTGAATATCGGAGGATCTGCCATTGGACAACCAGGTAGTTACTATGGTAAAGATGGATATGGAAATATCGCAGGAAACAAGAAAAGAGCTGTTCAAGGACTAGAAGCCTACTATAAAGATGATATTTTTTTAACCGAAGCTTTAACCATTGAAGCGAACAAGCAGATCTCAAAAGCAGTAGATAAAGAAAAACCGTTCTTTTTATATATGGCACACTATGCAGTACATGCTCCATTTCACACGGACCCTAGATTTATAGATCACTATAACAATTCAGATAAAAGCAAACGTGCCAAAGCATATGCGACATTAATTGAAGGGATAGATAAATCATTAGGAGACATCATACATCATGTAAACGAGCTGGGAATTGGAGAGAACACCCTCATCATATTTATGGGAGACAATGGATCAGACGCACCACTTCCAATAAAGAAAAACTATAGTAGCTCCTCTCCGATTAAAGGGAAAAAAGGAAACAACTGGGAAGGGGGCATGCGAGTACCGTTTATCGCATCATGGGTAAAACCATCCTCACAAAAAACATTACAGCAAGACACTCCTGTCAAAAAAGATGCCATACAGAAACAGATGGGAACAGCCATGGATATCTTACCAACCATCTGTAGTATTACAAACACTAAAATCCCCAAAGAGATGACAATAGATGGCTTCTCTTTAGAACTTCAGTTCGATGGTAAAAGAAATCGGCATCGAAATGAGATATTCCTAAATCACTTTCCGCACAAACATCGCTCGAGCTACTTCACCAGCATGGTCAAATATCCATGGAAAGTAATCTATCACTATCCTGTAGAAAAAGCGGCATCCTATGAACTATATAATCTAAAAGAAGATCCTTTTGAAACATCAAACTTAGCTTCAGAAAACACCAAGCAGCTTCATAAAATGATGAAGTCACTAGACCGTGAACTAATAAAAGAGCATGCCTTATATCCTAAAAAAGATGGACAACTTTTAAAACCCATCATCTAAGCAAAGGAACCATTAAACGCCAAACGGGCAAATATCTCAAGAAATATTTGCCCGTTTAATTATATCCACAAAAAATCATTTGACTACATCAAATAAAAATAAACTTACTAGTTTTCTGCATCGACTGGACGCTCTACCCCCTCCAGAGTTAAATCAAAATCCCCTTTTGTCGTTACACAGCTGTTCATCCCAATCAGAACGAATAAACTCCACACCACACTACTCCATACCCTTCTCATCATCTTGATAGTTTTAATTCTTATATCGTTACCATCACAAATAAAAAGCCCATGTGTGCAACCAGCGTACACACCAACAAGAAATGATCACAAAAAATTAAATTCCTACTATAATCTTAGACTCAAATAAAACCAATAGACTATATTTTAAACTATTAGGCGTTTAATCTTTCTATCCTTATCATTTTTTCATAGATTTAAATGAAAATTTAATCAACGCTGCAACCACAAAATAGAAGGTCTATATTCATCATCACTATGAAGAAACATCAATACATATATACAAACCATGCTACACAAATTCACACATTGTGCGATATACCTTCTAAGTACCTACTAGGTACCTACTCCCACCTTCCTAGCACTTTTGTCCATGGTTCAGCCATGGTTCGTCCATGGTTTGTCCATCGATTTCGGGGGTATCGGTGGCTGAATCATGGACGAACCATGGCTGAACCACGGACATAGGTACTAGGAAGGTACTATCAAATAGCTAGGAAGGGGCTATGAAATCATGACAGCACATATACTATTCTTGAAGAAAATTTAGACAGAGTTAATTTTACACCGTCGACAGAGTTAATTTCACACCGTCTTTACATTACCTTTTACCCCCCATCCCATTTTTCAACCAAACACTTAAAGCACCCGACAGTAGCGGATTAATACACAATGACAAGGGTAAATGATCTGACTTCATTATAATCGGGTAGATGGCTGGAAGATATTTTATCTTCCAGTACACCTCCCACACCACCGTACGTACGGGTCTCGTATACGGCGACTCCCTAAATCACGACTTTACTTTCTGATAATAATCACTTAGCGTAATATAGCCTGCCTTCTCCAAATTCTTATTCGTTATAGTCGTTTGTTGAATTGGACTCTTTGAAATGCGCCAATACTTTTTCCTCGTATTAGCATATTAATACGCTTTGCTCTTCAAAACTCCGATCAATATGCCGCATGAAATAATGATAATTCGCTATCGGGTTAACACTTACCTTCTCGTAGTTCTGTTATTAAAACTTTTCGATGAAATCTGAGATAATCTTTTAATGATTCCACTTTCATCTTATCAACTCCATGACTCCTTTATTACGATAAACCTGTAAATAAGCCTTACCTAGGTTATCTGATTCTAGGACACATTCTAATAAATTATCTGTTGTAATGTTCGTTTCCATAATGGCTTCAGTTATCCCTTTGAAAGTGTGCGCTCTTGAGTTATTCTCGAGTTCCGCTCTACCTTCACTTAAGTAGCTATCTTCCGATATTTTCTGCATTGATCCCTTCATTAGGTAACAGTCTGTATTATGAACAATTTAAGATTCAGTCCTTCCTGTAAAGTGGGTACAGTACTATGACCTCGGCTGACTTCTCACAGTTAACTTTTTATGAATGGACAGGGAAAATACATTCTATCCATCTGTGAGATCTCCCATGGTAAGGAAATTAACTTTCACTCCATCTATCCGCCACATCTACGGTATTAACTCCGTGTAGAATTCGGACTTTACTTTGTTTGGCAAGCTTATCCAGTTATATACCGCCTAATGAGATTCGTATACCTCGGATCAGAGTTTTGCATAAGGCTTCCTTCAGGTTATACCTCACGATAAGCACCCTTGCCGTCTGCTAGGTGGTTGGCTCTACAAACCTCCACTACGGACTTGCACCGATTAGTTAATTTACATGCATGGCACACCAAAAAGAGAGTGAACCAAAGGCCCACTCTCTATCGGATTAACTATAAATGAAAAACAACTTCTACCTTATCATTTTAGTGTTGTTTTGTGATAACAGTACGATATTAAACAAGTCAAGATCGTACTGCTACGGTTATTTGTTATCTTTTTCATACTGCTCATAACGTTCTTTGATCAGGGCAAGATGTGCGTCAGTCATATCTGGAAGATTAAAAAATACCACACCTTGAGCGCCATTATCAAGAGCTTGACTTATAGCCTCATTCATTTTGTTCGGCTCTTTAATATCTGGAACATACACTCCTGCCAAAAGCTCTTTACGAACTTCCATGGTCGCAATGCCCTCACGAACACCATCCCCGATCCAAGAAATTGGCTCGTTATAGAAGCCATTGTATAGCATTGGGCAGACTGCATCGATTTTAAATTTACTCCAATCTTGACGCACATGGGTCTTGGCCATCTCTGGTGTTGGAAAGACTGCTGCACTAGAAGCAACGCCTGTCTCTTGCGCCACTTTTGCAGATATCGCATTTACGATGTCTACAATAGGCTTCAATCTAAATTCAGCCCAATCTTTATCTTTAGATGGATCTTTCTCTTCCATTGGATCACGCCCATATTCCTCTTTGAATGCTGATCGACAACGATCACAGTAACAGTAGTCGTAAGGTGCCATCTCATGGTCTTGCACTAAGCCATAATGAGGTTGCAGGGCATCAGGAAGATAGACATCACAATAACGTATATAGTCGAAATGGATACTTGCAATTCCAGGGATATGTGCAATCTTTAAATACTCTTGTGTCAAATACTCTTTGACTTCGGGATTACGAGGACACATAAAATGGTAGTAACCGACATACGGTGGCGCATCCACAACACTTTTACCTTCGCGACTAACAGCATACCAATCCTTATGCTTTTCAATCATCTCTTTCGAGTTGTTGATCATGGTAGGTCTCCACGCGTGTAGAATCACTTCTGCTTTGGCAAAGATTGGAGAGACATGTTTGTAGGTATCGTTTGGTGCATCCAAAAAGACTGCATCGATATGATTTGATTTTAGATTCTTCAGATAGTCTAAAATTTCTTGGTCAGATTTACCCTCAAATATACCCGCTCTTCCCCATGCAGAGAATAGTGGAAAAATATCTTTTGGCTCATCATTTATCTGTCTCGCGCAGGAGAAAAAAGATAGTAACGTTATAAACAGGATCAGTCTTTTCATAATGTATGCTAATAATTAAATATGTGTTTATACTTGAATAAGTTTAGATGTGTACAATAATGCAAACTATGACTTATAAATATAGCATGTATATGGCTATCTCTTTTGCTACAAATGTTGCACAACATCATTATTTTATATATACAAGACAACACAACAAACTATATATAAGTTCATTATCCTGAATCAACTTTTCAACAATAGCATCGTGTTTCTACGACAATCTACACATATTCAAACATAGAAGCGAGCATAGCTATCCTTATCCTTTTGTATCTAAAAAAAAATAGTACCTTTATTCTAATAAGCAAATGCCTATACCTAGCTTAAATAAGGATCTCAACCAATGAGATGAGAATACCATTCCTTGAAGTAACAATCATTATTATTGCAAATGAAGATATTAGTCATTCAACAAAAAAGAATTGGAGATGTACTTGTAAGTACTGTACTTTGTAACAATTTACGCAAAGCATATCCTGATGCGACTATTGACTATTTAGTTTTTGACTTCACCAAAGAGGTCGTTATAGGAAATCCAAATATTGACGAAACCATTCTTTTTGATGATGCAGATAGAAAAGGGGTGGCACTGCTTCGTTTTGCATTGAAGATTCGTCGTCGTCACTACGACTATATCATCGACCCATATTCGAAATTTGACAGTTGGGTTATCACAGCACTTTCGGGAGTCAAACATCGTATCTCTTTCAAAAACCGTTTGGGATTGTATACTCAAGCATTGCCACCTAAGACGAATCGTCTAGACCGATCTTTTGGGGAGGTGATAGCCAATAGGCTTAATCTTCTGACTCCTCTTTTAGGAGAAGATTTTGATTTCGACTATATCCCTAAGATTTTTCTTAAAGCAGGAGAAAGAGAGATTGGACAAAAGATTCTATCTTCTTATGGCATCTCGGTGGAACAACCCATTATTATGATTGGGGTCCTCGGTAGTGTGGAGAACAAGACCTATCCTACCGAATATATAAAAACAGTTATCGATAAAATCAACAAAGGGTTCGAAGGAACAATTCTTTTCAACTACTATAAGAACGATGTAGAGAAGGCTAAAGAGCTCTACTACTCTTTGGAACGAAAAGATAATGTTTGTTGGGAGACAGGTGGAAAATCGTTACGTGAACTTGCTCAAATGTTGAGCCATGTCGATCTATATATTGGAAACGACTGTGGTCATCCACACATTGCAAAATCGTTATCTATTCCGACATTTACCTTCTTTGCACCACAGATTGATCCGGACCTTTGGGGAATTTTAGAGTGTCTACCCATTCACAACTCGGCTCACCTTCGCGATTGGGAATCGGATTACAAGACAAACTATAAGAGCGAAGAGTTAAAAGAGAGAAATAGTGAATTGTATCACAAGATGTTACCTGAAGATCTTTATCAGAAAATAATCAATCACCTTCAGAAAAACAATATTCTTAACGAAACAGGACTTTGGCGTGATGAGTAGTCATAAAATATTTAACGTAAGCTTTATTGGAGCAGGAAATGTTGCAACCCAATTGGCATTAAATTTATATCAGAAGAGTTACAATATTAAACAGATATACAGCCGAACCCTTGCGTCGGCTGTTTTGCTGTCAGAACAGGTGGAGGCAACTCCTATCACCCAACTCGAAGAGTTGTCTGAAGAGGTGGATCTGGTGATCCTCTCCGTTAGTGATAAAGCCATGCCTCTGATCACAAACAAATTGTTACTCAAAGAGACCTTATTGGTACATACCGCAGGGAGTATCCCTATGGATCTACTTTACCATTGCTCCGAACGTATTGGGGTCTTATATCCGACACAGACTTTCACGAAGACACATCATGTGAAGTTTGATAATATACCCCTATGTATCGAAGCCAATAATCACGATGATTTGGCTGCACTTTTAGCACTGAGCACAGATCTTTCGACAAAGGTCAATAGAGTATCGTCAGACCAGCGTAAAGTGATTCATCTGGCAGCGGTGTTTGCATGTAATTTTTCAAACCATATGTTGGCCATTGCGGATGAACTCCTATCCAAAGAATCTCTCTCACTAGATATCCTTGAACCACTTGTTGAAGAGACCATTAAGAAGGCTTTTCTTCTCTCGCCCAAAGAGGGGCAGTCGGGACCTGCGGTAAGGAGAGATACAAATGTGATCCAAGATCACCTGAAAAGATTAGAGAACCAATCTGTTTTTTCCGATATTTACAAAAAAGTTACTGATAGTATTCAGTCAATTTGAATCATATATATTATGGGATATTTTAAAGAAGACCTTGTTCATATCAAAGGGTTTGCATTTGATGTAGACGGTGTACTTTCCAAGAGTATACAAACATTGGATGAAAATGGCACACCAATGAGAACGACCAATATAAAAGATGGTTATGCTATCGTTCAAGCTGTAAAGATGGGGTATCCTGTTGCCATAATAACAGGGGGACGATCAGAAGCGGTACGCAAAAGATTTGAAGCATTAGGAGTACAAGATATCTTTATTGGGGCTAATGACAAAGTAGCGGCACTCGATCAATGGATGAGTAAACATGAATTAACCAATCAACAGGTACTATTTATTGGCGATGACATCCCTGATTACGATGTAATGAAGAGAGTTGGATTGCCTGTATGTCCGAAAGATGCAGCACCTGAAATTAAGGCTATCTCACGCCATATATCTAACTATCTTGGTGGAGAAGGGATTGTTCGCGATATGATTGAACAGGTACTAAAAGTACAAGAGAAGTGGGTTATAAGCAAGGATACTCCATGGAGTAGTTTCTAATTAAAATACAACAAATTACAAATTAATGGTTCTAGATAATCTTAAGGCATACAACATTATTCTTGCGTCACAATCTCCAAGAAGACAAGAGCTTCTTAAAGGGTTGAATATCGATTTCACCACCGAAGTTAGATCTGTAGAAGAGGTCTATCCAGACACGTTGGCCCCAAAGGATGTGCCGATATTTCTTTCAGAATTGAAAGCATCCGTTTTTAATGAATTGGCAGACAATGATCTTATTATCACATCTGATACGGTGGTCATTAACCAAGGAAACGTATTGGGTAAACCTTCGAGTCGAGAGGAGGCTTACGAAATGATTGCCTCTCTATCGGCAAACACACATCAAGTGGTTACAGGGGTTACGATAAAAACAAAACAAGAGGTTCGATCTTTTGCATCCACCACAGAAGTGACTTTCTGTGCACTTACAGACGATGAGATAAATTTCTATATCGACCAATATAAGCCTTTCGATAAAGCGGGAGCATATGGCATCCAAGAGTGGATTGGTTATATCGGTATATCTGAGATAAAGGGCTCCTATTTCAATGTGATGGGACTCCCTGTACAACCACTCTATCAAGCACTAAAAAATATATAGACCAGTACCTATCGGATTAATATTTGGTATAAGCTTGAGAAAGGCAATGAAAGTCATCATATGATATCTAAAAAATTGGTTTCTTAAACCACCTATTTAAGTAATTGAATTATACATGATCATTTTCTTTAATCAAACAGCTATAGCACCTTTTGTACAAGGCTACATGTGATTGACACGATGTCAGTATTAGGAACAGTGTATATCAAATGCCCAGCACTTAACGTGGATAAAAGAACTATATTTTTAAAAGAATTAGAGTGATGCATATCTGGAAGAAATTAACTACCAATCAAATAAAAGAACATGTCTTCTCTGCACTGCAGAAGAATGTAGATTATAATGAAAGAACCATCTTAGGTGTACCAGCCTCTCATCTTGACGAGAAGGTGTTTAACCGAGATATGGCATTTCTTAATGATGCGCCATTCCTCTCATCGATGGTATATAATCCCAACCATATTGGGTGTCATACGATGGGGGAATCAGAAGCATTCTTTGCCGGAACCCAAGAGATTGAAAAGGAACTGATTGAGATTGTCGCGGTAGATATCCTAAAGAGTAAACCCCATCAATGTGATGGATATGTGGCTTCGGGGGGTACCGAAGCAAACATGCAGGCGATGTGGATCTATCGTAACTACTTCATAAAGGAGCATAAAGCCAAACATCATGAGATAGCTATCTTATGTTCGGATGACTCTCACTACTCCATGCCCAAAGCAGCCAATATTCTTAATATCCCACTAATATCAGCCAAAGTGGATGATAACACAAGAGTGGTAGATGAAGTAGCACTGCAACAACAGATGAACGAAGCCAAACGTAATGAAATAAAACATGTGGTAGTTATTGCCAATATGATGACCACCATGTTTGGTTCCGTGGACCATCTTACCACATATACCGATGTTTTAAAGAAGTTAGATATCGACTATAAAGTTCATGTGGATGGCGCTTACGGTGGCTTTGTATATCCATTTTCTGCAGAGAATCCAGACCTTCTATTAGACAATCCTGAGATCACGTCAGTAACATTGGATGCACATAAGATGGTGCAAGCCCCTTTTGGCACAGGTATTTTCATTATTCGTAAAGGGTGGATGCAATATGCCACCACCGAGGAGGCACAGTATGTACAGGGAATGGATGCAACAGTTATTGGGAGTCGTTCTGGTGCCAATGCAATATCTATATGGATGATCCTAATGACCTATGGTCCTCATGGCTGGTTTGAGAAGATTCATCTTCTAAACTATCGTACCACATGGTTATGTACAAAATTAGATGAGCTAGGCGTTGATTACTATAGACACCCTGCGTCTAACTTGGTAACGATGAGGGCTTCGTTTATTCCTGAGGATATTGCGCATAAGTATGGTATTGTTCCAGACACACACGATGGAGAGGCACAATGGTATAAGATTGTTGTAATGAGCCATGTGACAGTAGATCATCTTCTTCCATTTATCGAAGATTTGCAAGAGGCATTAAAAAGTTAATACGTGGATAGAGCTTACGGCTATTCAATAAAAAGAGGTGTTTCTTTGATGAAACACCTCTTTTGTTAAAATACTATTTAACCCCCAATAGATTACGAAATAGGATAGTCACCCTTTACATCCGTAAGCACTTCGAAACCTGTTGCGGTCACCAAAATCGTATGTTCGAACTGTGCAGAAAGCTTACCATCGATAGTTGTAGCAGTCCACCCATCCTCTTCATTGATCTCTACTTTAGGACGACCTTCATTCAGCATAGGTTCAATAGTGAATGTCATTCCTGGACGCAATTTAGGTCCTGAATTCTTTCTTGAAGCATGATCTACTTGTGGATCTTCGTGGAACTCCATTCCAATACCATGGCCACAGAATTCATACACCACCCCATAGTTACGAGTACGTGCAAAACGAGAGATCACATAACCAATATTTCCAAGGTAGTTACCTGGCTTTACTTGCTGAATACCTAAGTTCAAAGCATGCAAAGTGTCATCAATTAATTGTTGTGCTTTTGGAGTCACTTCACCTACAGTATACATACGACTAGTATCTCCAAAATAACCATCGAGAATACAGGTCACATCAATATTTAGGATATCTCCATTTTTTAGCACAGTATCTTTCGAAGGAATACCATGGCATACCACATTATTCAAAGAGATACAAGAAGATTTAGGATAACCATGATACCCAAGGGTAGCTGGAATTGCCCCATTATCTTCCATAAATTTACGAATTAAGTCATCAAGGTATTCTGTATCTACCCCTTCTTTAACAAATGGCTCAATATATTGTAGAACTTGACCAGCTAATTTAGAACTCTTTCTAATGCCTTCGATCTGTTCTGGAGTCTTTATTACTATACTCATTGAATTAATTTTTAGAGTACAAAAATTATCATTTTATAGTAACAATACAAAGATTAGGCCAAATTGTTTTATCTAAATTAACTTTAACGAACTCTTTTCTTCATCCAGATACGAATACCAGAAATACAAAACCAAGCCCCCATCAAACCTGATAGGAACCAAAGCAGTTTTAATCCAAAACCACCAATTTTTCCCATATGAAGATAGACAATGGTTGAAGTGTATTTTCTCAAATCACTCATCTGCTCTGGATGATTCTCGGATATGATCTTTCCTGTTTGCGCTTCTAGTGTGAGACGCACCCTTTTAGGAAGGCCATAGGTGTCGTCATAATTCTCATAACTTACGAATATAGGTCGACCTGTAGCTACATTACGCATCATGAAGGCAGTACTATACGAGGCTGGGATCTGTTTTTTTTGCTCTTTTATCCACTCCCATACGGTGGTCAAAGAGGCCGCTTTACTCGGATCATAATCATTACTGGTAGGAGTTGGTTCAGGTAATGAGACCTCTTTTTTCTCTTCAGGACCAAACCACTTAAAGAGTTTTATATATGGATCAGAATAGGTGAAAAAGTTGCCTGTAATTCCTAAAACTAGTAGTGGAATCAAGAATGCAAATCCAAACACTTTATGGGAAGTATGAGAGAAGGCTTTCTTTCGAACACGAAACATTTTTGTTTTAAAGTGCCCCTTCTTTGGCCAAAAAAGCCATAATCCCGAAAGAAGAATAAAAAACCAAAATACGAAAGTGATTACCCCAACAATGTCATAACCAATCTTAGGGATAAAGAATGTGCGATGAAGTATCATCACCTCCTTAAATATTCCTCTCAGATTATGCATCTTAGCTTGGAACTCTCCTGAGTTTGAGTTATAAAAATAGTAGTTGTTTTCCCCCTCATACATGACAGCAATCGTCTCTCTATGTTTATTGGGAAGAAATACTCTATTGACAACTCTCTCTCCTTCAAAAGAAGCAATGATATCATCTAATGGAACGACCACCTCTGAGGATTGGTTGGTGAAGTGTTTGGGATAAATAACACGACCAAACTCTCCTTGAAATGCCAACAGTGATCCTGTAATACAGATGACAAGAAGAGGTAGAGACAGAAGAAGTCCAAAGTATAGATGAAGTTTTGCCGATAGTTTTCTTCTTTTAAAAGATCTCAATAATTTTCGCATGTGTTGGTTTTAAAACAGTTTTGGGAAAGCATTTACACTTTCCCAAAATTATAGATTAATTCGAATATTCAATATCATCGATAGCAATATACTGCCATTTTCTTGTTTGAAAGTTTAGCTCCCCTTCCCCTTCAAGATTAAAACGACGTTCATCTAATAGTCGCTGTCCATACCAAGAGAGAAAAACACGTCGATAGTGAACCAGATTATCTATTAATGGTGCTATAGATGTCTCTTCTGAACTTCCCGTATTATCATAGTAACGGTTTACTCGATTTAAGGTTTCGGTGAAATCACCACTAATTTTATTGGTCATAATCAGCTCTGCACGCAATAGTTCAGCCTCCACATAAGAGATGATGATTTGTGGATCAAACTGATTAAAACGCTCTTGAATAATCACGTGGTTCCCAGTATTGATAGTGGTGGGGTTATGATTCATTGCAGCTTTTGATGTTAAAGCATCAACGAAAGTCTGGTTAACCATTGCATCACGACTATTCTCCCCCATGGCAGTATAGAATGTGTTGCTCTGCAACTCATGGCTAACGGCCACATCTAGGTCATTAGCTATCATCATCTCATTGGCATAGGTAGCAATATCCGAAGGGATATTATTACTCATAATCATCAGGCGCACCAAAGCGGTATTTGCCACCCTTTTCTGATAAGGATCCGCATAGGCAAGGGATTGTTTCAAAGCCTCTATAGCATCTAGGTAGACAGTGCTATTGCTCGTTTTCTTTCCATGCATATAGATATAAGCCTCATTGGACTTGTCGGCATCTGCATTAAAATATGAGGCTAGATTATATAGAGCCAACCCTTTGTAGAAATAGCAATACCAATAAGCATTGTTCTTCACAACAGCCTCACTCCCGCTCCAGTCTGTCTCTTTTGCATATCCTAGCATCAGCTCAGACATACTATAAAGACTTTGTGCATTGGTCCATATCCCTCTAAGAGAGCCATCATGGACATTTAAATTATCTTGCGAAAGGTCTCTATATATCAAACTATTTGGTGTAGAAGGTGCTGAAATTTCATCACTCATTGCACCTGCATACATATATAACGGAGAATATAGGTCGATCGCTTTATTCAGTATTGAGGATATATTCGGTCCGAAAACAAAGCTTCCATTATCCGAAGATCCAAAATATTCAGGTTTATTCATATCCCCCTCTGTAATCACATTAGGAGAGGTCTCAGCATCATTAATCCATGATTCGCATGATGTCATAGAGAAGATCATTACAATCGCAAATAGGGTACTATATATGGTTTTCATCTCGATATTCTCTTTAGAAGGTTAATGACAAAGTTGTAGTAAATGTTCTTGCTCTTGGAACCGTAGTCCAATCAATACCTGTATATGTAGCTGATCTTGAATAAGAACTTGCTCCATTACCATCAACCTCAGGATCAGATCCTTTATATTTGGTCCACAAGAATAAATTGTTTCCAGTAAAAGAGATCCTTGCACTCTTAAAACAGTCGGTCTTTAACTTCTCTTTCACAAGGGTAGTCATATCATAACTCAGAGTCAAAGCACTCAGCCTTAGAAAATCACCATCTTGAATAAAGTCGCCACGTTGTGCTCCATTATTTGCAGCATACTCATTAGCCCAATAGATATATTCAGAAGAGCCTGGGGTATATTGATTCATATTGTTATAAGCTTCGGCTCTTGGCTTATAGTTGTTCAGTGACATACCATCATCATTGGTGGCACGAGCGATGTTACGCTGTGTTACATTGTACACTTGAAACCCTAATGCATAGTTAAATAGGGCAGATAAAGTCAGATCTTTATACATCTTGATGTTGAATCCAAATGAACCAGTATAGTCGGGTGTTGGTTTGCCTAGATACTCAGGATCTGTAGTAGACACTCCCGTATATACACCTGTGGATGGGTCAAAAGTAGCTTCGTTAGAAGAGGTGTAGAATGCATACACAGGAAGCCCTTCGCGGATAGTGGTAGCCCACACATTCTGTACTACACCACCTGTTGAAAGCACTTCATTTGTCTGGTAGCTAATATTTGCAAAGAAGTCAACTTTTAAATTGTCAGAGCTCGATTGATACAACGTTCCATTATAGGACAGTTCAATACCTGAACCTTTTATCTCACCTAAATTCTGTGCATATTTACCTTGGTTGGTTGGCCATCCTTCTGAAGGAGGAAGATCGGTATAGATAATCGAATTGGTTGTTTTTTGGAAATATGAAGTAAATGCTACACGCTGTTTTGATTTTGTCCAATCGAAACCAAGCTCAAACTCTCGTGTTCTCTCAGGCTTGATATTTGGATTACCTTTGATGTAATAGTCATACGCACTACCTGTAGGAGTTTGTGTTCCAATATAGGTAGATTGTGCATCATACGGATTAGGCAAACGCCCACTCTCTCCGTAAGCCCCACGAACCTTAAATTGATCGGCCCACTTCATATCATCCCAAACATAAGCTGCGTTCACCTGTGGATACCATATGGATGCCACATTTTCGCCAATTAGATTCGATTGGTCTCTACGTATTCCAGCGCCAAGAAACAGTTTGTCATCATAAGAGTAATTCACCTCTCCATAGTAACCCTGAATACGTTTCTCAAAGACATTCTCCGATACGCCATTCACTTTACCTGCAGTACCAATACCGTCGACACCTGGCGAAGGAAAGTCTTGCACATTTATGGAGTTAACCCTATCATAATAACGATTGGTTTGTGATACCACCGAGAATTGAAAATTGGAAATATCATTCACTCTCCATAGATAATCTGCACCAAATTCAATGTTCATACTTTTGGTCGTGTGATTCGTCTCTTTCTTCTGACCTTTGGTAATCGAACCATAGGTATAACCGTATGGATATAAATTAGTTCCAAAAACATTATTTTGATCATAACCGACATTCCCCCACACGTGGAAATCCTTAAAAGGAGTAAGTTTTAATTTGGCTCCGCCGATATAGCGGTCATTATCATATTTAATATCAATAGCGTTCCATGCATCTTCTGTTAGATAGGGCCATGGCTCCACTGTTCTCATCAAATTCCATGTGGCACTATATCTGCCACCATCAGTAAGAGGGACAGAGAGTTTTCCATTGGTGTATTGCGAAGTAACACTCCACTCATACCATTTTCCCTTTTTATCTAGATTTAACCTTAAGCCCAAACGATCATCGGTGTTACCTGGAACAAAACTTTCCGCATCACGATAGTTTATACTGGCATAATAGCTCATATCACTTTGAGTTCGACCACTAATACCTACATTCGCATTGGTACCCACGCCTGTCTGATAAAAGTCGTTGATTGGCCCTGAGTTTACAAGATAACTATAGTCATCTGCACTTTTAGACACAACTGTAGATACTTTCGCAGTGACAGACATCTTATCTGTCTTCCCTTTTTTTGTTTGAATAATGATCACACCATTAGATGCTTCGGCACCATAAGAAGCTGCTGCAGATGGTCCTTTCATCACCTCTACCGATGCCACATCATCCATATTTAGGTCATTCAAAGCACTCATTGCATCTTGACTAGATGTCACATCACTATAGTTTGAAGTAATCATTCGAACGCCATCAATAATCACTATAGGGTCTTTCATGGTGCTGAATGAAGCGGAAGATCTCACATTAAATTTGGTTCCACTTCCAGCTTTACCATTTACTTGAAACACCTGTAATCCTTCGACACTCCCACTCAATACAGAGGTCAAATTATCCGCACCACTCTCCAATAGTTTGTCCTCTACATCAATATGAGCAACAGCTACTGGTGTAGACCTCAAAGTCCTTCTATTTGAGATACTCGCTTGGACTTGAATCTCATCTAAATTAAACCCATCCTCTTTCATCGTCACCATAGGCGATTTCTGCAGTTCAGAAACACGAAAAATTTGTTTCTTATATCCGATAAATGAGATCTGAATCTGGGCATCCGATTGGCTCGTCTTTAAAGTAAAATGACCATTATTATCCGTTACCACCCCATTGGTTGTATTTATTTCTGCCACCGTTGCACCTATCAACGGTTTATTATCCTCTGTGACTACACTTCCTTTTAATATCATCTGTGCCATCACATAACTTGGAGTGATAACGACAAGACAAAAAAGAAGCCCTAGAATTCTTAATCTCATACGATAGTTTTTGAATTGATATTTGGTTATTGTTGTTTGAAATTTATTCGCATCACACTAGAGCAAACAAACTCATTTAGACTACACAAAAATAGATCTTGACATCAAACCATTCAATCACTACTTTTAGGTATTTACACAATGCACCACAACAATCTTCTATACATCAACCAATTAACACATGCATTGTTCAATAAACAACAAGAATAATCCATTGCAATCACCATAAATAGGGATGTAAATATCTTTATTTATTAACATATTACGACCGCATATATTAAAATACAAAACTTCATGTTAAAAAATAGTTCAAGAACAAGACTATTGAAACAGTTTAAGTAGTTCGACAAGGTGATAGTCATCGTAAACGTTTGCATGGATTGCCCAATTCACATTACTTATAAAGGGGAAGCTAATTATATCAAAAAAAGTCGTTTATTTGCCCCTCAAATTAAAAGATCGCAAAACAATGAATAATCACACCTATAAGATGTTAGTCCTAGATTTGGATGATACACTACTTACTGATGATCATAAAATATCCATAGAGAATAAAGAAGCATTAATTAAAGCACAAGAGAGAGGTGTATATGTTGTGCTAGCTTCAGGAAGACCAACCCCAGCGATGCTTCGATATGCAGAAGAGCTTGAATTAAAGAAATATGGTTCGTTTCTTGTTAGTTACAACGGTGCTATCATCACAGATATGGCTTCTGGAGAGACCCTTTTTGAACAGACATTGACAAAAGAGGAGGTACACGATCTTCACTCATTTAGTCAGGATCATAAAGTAGATATTATCACCTACGTGGATGGAACTATTATTAGTGAACGCCCTTCGGAATATATCGATGTAGAGATCGGATTAACACAGATGCCTCACCGCATTGTCCCATCTTTTAAAGATGCAGTAAAAACCAATATGGTTAAGTGCATCATGTTGGAAGAACCAACCTATCTTAAAAGTGTTGCAGATAGACTTAAAGCGGAGAAGACAGATAAGAGTGTATCGATATCAAAACCATTCTTCTTGGAAGTAACGCCACAAGGTATTGACAAAGCAGCAAGCATTGCTCGATTGGCACAACGTTTGAATATAGATCAAAAAGAGATCATTGCTGTTGGAAATGCTGGTAATGATTTGAGTATGGTAGAGTATGCAGGACTTGGCGTTTGGGTAGACAATGTGGATGAAGCTTTAAGAGATAAAGCAGATGTTATTGTTTCATCCAACAATGATCATGGCGTATCAGAGGTTGTCTATAATTACTTATTAAAGTAATACGGATAAGTTTTCTACTCGAGTCAAAAAAGACGTAAGGGCTCACGTTATTGATAAGATAAGCAGTAAAATAGTCATTCAAGTAGAATAAAAAGGTTCGGACTTTCAGCCCTACAAGGTTGGGGATGACCCAGACCTAGGCTTGGAAATTTAGATCTTTCAGTGCATAATTGCAACATGAATTGACTGACAGGGTTTTAAAGAAGCCCTTATCTTAGGTATTAAAGTTAGAGGTTCGCTACATTTTTACTCCAAAAATGTAGCGGACCTCTTTCTCTTTTTATATATTTGCATACAACAACAATGTTTAAATATCTTTTTTTGTGAAACGTCTTTTCTGCCACTTAATTCTTTTTCTTTTGCTATGTCCCTTTGTGGTTCTTTCACAAAACAATATAGCGCAGGATACACTACAACTTAATTCGGTCACAATAACTCAAAAAGGAAAGTCAAAATATGTTGCTGGCAAATCTATTACAAGGATCAGTTCTAAAGACATTCACCTTAGTAATGTAGATAACTTTGGGGAGATGATCATTCAGAAAAGTGCCATATACTCGCAACAACAAGGACGTGGCGGAGCGATGTACCTATCCATTAGAGGAACAGGGAAGAACCACACGGAAGCCATTTGGAATGGTATCCCCCTAAACTCTCCGATGTATGGAACCGTAGACTTTTCGCTAATACCAACCAATGTGGTGGATCAAGCTTCGATATACTATGGAGGGAGCGCGACTGGAATATCAAACAGCAATATAGGTGGAACCATTGAGCTAAAAACTTTCCCTAATCTTTCCGATTCTTTTAGTGGGAACATTAAAGCATCTATAGGTAGTTTCCACACCTATAATAGTGATGGGAATATTTCTTACAAATTACTTCCTAAACTAACCGCAAACACCAGAACATTCTTCAGTAAATCTCTCAATGACTTTACTTTCACTAACACCTCAAAAGTGGAACCTAATGAGGAAGGGACAGCTTGGGTTAACCCTAAAGAAACGAATGACCAAGGAGATTGGTTAACATATGGACTACTTCAAGAGTTTTTTTATCAAGTAAATGATCATAGTCGGATCTCAGCACACTACTGGGGACAAGACAATGATCGATCTATTCCGATGGCTTCAACAAATGAAAGCAGCAATGATGCCAGAGAAAATAGGTCTAATACCCATAGCCATAGAGGTAGTTTACGGTTTTTCACGAACTCTCTCGGTTGGCAATGGAACTTAACGAGTGCTTTAAGCTATGAGTATAATCGTTTTCGTTTTAAGAATAGCGATGCGAACGCATACAGTAATGATGATATTAGCAAAAGCACCAACTCATACAATAGACTTAATGGTTATAAAGATATTTCAAACAAATTATCCCTTCAGGTAGATCTCCAATACAACTATTTATCTATTAACACCGATCAACAAATCGATAATAAGCCCCAGGAATATACTAGAATACAAAAAGATGTTTCCGCCAAAATGGCATATCAGTTTTCAACTCGTATTTCGTCATCCCTATCCCTACAAAATCAATGGAATGGAACGGATTATAGTGGACTTATTCCATTTGTAGGTATCAACATCCTAGCTCTAGACAATCAAATATTAGAGTTTTCAGCTAGTGTCAATCGAAGTTATAATTTTCCGACGTTAAATGATCAATATGCAGTACCTGGAGGAAACCCTAATCTAAAACAAGAAGATGGTTGGGGGTATAATGTAGGTTTGACAAACAAAAGTCAAATTGGGGCATTCTCCTTCGACACCTATATTGAATATTATCAATCCAAAATTAACGATTGGATTGCATGGGAACCAACAGAATACGGATATTGGACACCAATGAACAAAAAGGAAGTACTTTTATATGGAGTAAATATTATTCATACCAGCACTTGGGAGGCAAATGATAAAACAACCATCAGCGGCACGTTGAACTATTGCTACTCCAAGACACTCAACCATTCCATCGATAATAATATGGACCAAGACACTTACAATAAACAACTGCCTTACACCCCCTTACACACGCTTTCTTACGACATGTCTGCCAACTATAAACAGTGGTCTAGCCAAATATCTTGGATATGGAATAGTATGCAATACAGTACTACGAACAATGTGGTTACAGAGGGGTATGGTGTCATTGATGGTTATAATGTTGCGAATATAGATATTTCGTACCACCAGACCTTGAAGCAAAAACAGCAATTAACTTATACGCTATCGGTATATAATTTAACAAATCAAACATACGAGAGTGTCGTCGGGCTTACCATGCCTGGCATCAACTTTCTATTCTCAATTAATTATCAATTTTAAAACAAATCTAAAATGGCAGGAAATTATCTACGGCTCATCGCACTATCTTTTGTGATTCTTTTTATCTCATGTGCAGATGAGGTTACACCAGAAAAAACACCTACAGGAGCATACTCCAATGGTATCTATATTCTAAATGAAGGGCTTTATGGAGATGTAAAAGCAGCAACATTAGATTTCTATCATCCAGAAAGCAACCAAATCGAAAATGGAGTCTTCAAAAGTGTTAACAAAGACATTGGAGAGGATGGACTTTTCCTAGGTGCGAGTCCTCAATCCATGACAAAAGAAGGGAACCTAATTCATATCATTATAAATGGGGATGGTAAAATACTAACGATAAATGCCAGTACCGCAGAATACCTAGGGAAAACTACCGAATTGAATTCTCCTCGCTATATGGTTACAACGCCAGACCACAGGGCATATGTTACCAGCTTAAAAGAAAATAAAGTCCAGATAGTTAATCTGGTGCAGAAAGAGTTTGAAACAGGTTCTATTGTCGGATCAATAGACACATACAATGCCGATACACCACAATCGGTACTTGACGATCCTTACTCTGCTCCGCAACACACTACCGAACGTATTGTAGCTATAGGCGATGAGTTGTTCACCAATGCATGGAGTAATGACAACAAAATATTAGTGATCGATCCCAATACCAATATGCTTAAAGATAGTATCGAAGTAGGAATACAACCACAATCTATGGCTGTTGACAAAAACAACAAATTATGGGTATTGTGTGATGGTTCATATCCAGGGTCTAAATATGCCGATACTAACGGTTCCATCTATCGAATCGATCCTAAAACACATAAAGTCGAATGGCATTATGAATTTCCAAGTAATACATCAAAGCGAAATATCTGTATCAATAAGGCAGGAGACACACTGTTTTTTATTGATAAAGATATCTATCGTATGAAAATCACTGACACATCTCCTTCTAGAATTATTGATGCAGTCGAAGGACAGACATTTTATGCCCTTGGAATAGATCCTAAAAACGAAGATATTTACATTGGTGATGCTATCGATTATTTTAAACCAGGAAAGGTCTATCGATATACAATAGACTTAAATAAAGTGGATGAGTTCCAAGTGGGACCACTTCCAAACTCGTTCCTTTTCAACTATAACTAAAAATATTAGTTACATCGGTGTTCCTTCAAAAAAGGAACCCGATGTATCAAGGTTTATGTACCTAAGCTAAATTCTTTTGGATAAATTGCGTCAAAATATCAATAGCAACGTGGTTTTGACCACCTTGGGGAACAATTATATCAGCAAACTGTTTGGTTGGCTCAATAAACTGGAGATGACTTGGTCTTACAGTATTTTCATAACGATTCAACACTTGCTGCACATTCTTTCCTCTCTCTATAATATCTCTTTGAACAACTCGAGATAAACGAATATCGGACTCACAATCTACAAACACCTTTATATCCATTAAATCTCGTAACTTGGCATGTCCCAAGCTTAATATTCCCTCTACTATAACTACCTTCTGTGGTTTAATAGTAATAGTCTCTTCCGAGCGTGTACATGTTAAATAAGAATAGACAGGTTGTTGAATATCTTTTCCAGTTCGAAGATCTTTAATATGTTGAATTAACAGATCCCATTCAAACGCTTCTGGATGATCAAAATTGATATGTTGTCTATCTTCTACTGGCACATGACTACTATCTTTATAGTATGAATCTTGTGCTAATACACTCACTTCGGCATTCGGTAAGTTTTCAATAATACGTCGAACAACTGTACTTTTCCCCGATCCAGTACCTCCGGCAATTCCTATAACTATCATACTTTCTTGAAAACAAATATTTAAATCAGAGAATCTCTTCTCTTGGGTTTGAACAAAAGTAATCATTTTAACTTAATATTACACTTAATATTTAAATATGTTGACTCTAAATAAGTTACCATTTCTATGGTCAATACGACTAATTATGAAACGCAACAAAAGATGAAATGTTTAGAAAAAACCACCAATAGGATGGATCAACAAATAACGGTTTCACCAACTTCTCACCTCCTATTTACGGGTGAACAGAGGGATCTAAATCATTAATATCTTTACGATTATCAACATATCCTTCAGGAGCACGATATGCTTGAAATGGATGATAAATATCTCCAAAACCATCGCCATCACTATCTGCATAATAGGTTTTCAGAACACTCCCCTCTATCACCCCTGCATCTACAACCTGATTGATTGTCTTAATCAAAGACATATCACTAAATATATCCACACCGTAAGACCAAACCATTACACCTCCAAACATATCTAACGAAGCATGTGTTTTTTTAGCTATTGTTGGAATACCATTATACCATAATTCTCCAACTTGATCCACATAACCAGACTCAGGGTTATTCGTGACAATATTTGACCAAACAGCAGACCTTACCTTATCTCCTGAAAAATCATATCCATAAAAAGGAAGTCCAAAAATGATCTTATCCTTACTTACCCCTTTGTCTTTTACCCAAAAGTCATTAACAGTAGTTAGTAAGGATAGTGGAGAATGCTGACCGGGTCTATTAGGATTCCATGGGCCTCTATTATCATAGGCCATAATATTTATAAAATCAAAAGTATCGATTGCTTCATCTGAAACATTCTTATGCAACCATCTCCCTGGGAAAGCTGCAGATAACCCTCTGCTTCCTAATGCTTTTTTCAACTCTATAACAAACACATTATAATTATCACCTAAACTCTTAAGAAAGTCATTCTCAAAATCCACATCTATACCATCAAGATTATATCTATTTACAAAACCTATCAGGTTAGAAATTAATTGATCTCTATGTTTGACATCAACATATTTTCGCCAATAATTACCTACTTCACCCTTTACTCCACCGCCACCTAGAGCAATAAACACCTTTATGTTTTGTGCTTGAAGTGATGATACAACCGAAGTAATATCTTGATCAACGACTAACTCTCCTTCTTCGTTAATATTACCAAAAGATAGATTTATATGGGTAGTCCAACTAAGATCCATATCCTTAACATACTTGTATCCTCTCGGGCGTAAATAACCAATCACCTTAAATCCATTTGTATTTTTCTGGACATGCTTTGGCTTAAGATCATTCATTACAACTCTAGATTCTTTACAACTGTTATCTTTAAGTTTTTTTGTGGAGCTACATCCAATAAATGAGCAAACTAGAACCAACAAAACCAAGCATCTCATCATGGATTGTTCAACTTTATTTGTGTTTAAATTCATAATTTAGGTTTTTAAAATTTATAATCAAGTTGCAATCAGGATAGAGGTCATCTGTATTAGGTTTGTTCAACCATATTCTTTTCAGATAAAGCCAAAAACTTCTAACCTCCAAACATATAAGCCTGAAGGTTAAAAGATATTTGTGATCAAATTGTAATACAATCTGATCGATGATCTAGAGGTTGTAGTTTTTTGTAAAGGCCTCCATAGGGCTACTTACCCTGCGTTGCTCATCAACTCTTACAGCAACAGTTGGTTTGTATTGACTAAATTTACTTTCGAGAATTTTTGCCAAGTCAAGTGCTCGACCCATGTGGCTATCAATAATATTGTGTTCCTCACCTATATCTTCATTAAGATTATATAATGCAAAATGCTCATCATATTGATGGTAGATCAATTTCCAACCATCCTTAATAATAGCTGCCCCAATATTAACTTCTTCAATAGTGAAGTCCTTACCACACATTACCGTACCAACAAAACGATATGGAAAATGAAAACACATAGACCTATGTTTTCTCTGTCTCTTTGCTTTTCCTGTTTTCACTAGGTGTGACAAATCCATACCATCCACTGAATACTCTTTGGGAACTTTAGCTCCTGCGGCAGCAAGCACCGTCGGATAGATATCTTCAATCATGACAGGCGCATTACTAATTCCAGATGAGGTTCTTTTGCTTGGCCACGAAACCACTGCAGGAACTCTTATTCCTCCTTCATAGAGACTCGCTTTACCACTTCTCAAAGGGTAGTTAAATTGATGTCCGCCATATAAACATCGTTTCTTTCGATACATCACTAATCCGCCATTATCTCCAAAGAAGATAATAATCGTATTGTCATCAATCTTAAGTTTTTTAAGATGATCCATCACACTTCCTAGACTGTGATCCACTCCTTCAATGAGACTTGCATAATAACTCTCTCCAATGTCCTCTCCTTTTTGTAAATGATACTCACGATCGTATGGAGCATGTTTTTGTAATGGACGATGGATGGCATAATGAGCCAAATACATAAAGAACGGCTTTTTCATAGCAACACTCTTACTTATTTCTGCTTTTGCAGTGTCAGTAAGCGCGTCCGTAAGATGCATTCCTTTTTTAGCATACCCTTCTAGATCATGCATAATATTCTTACCTCGGCTATAGTTATCTTTGGCATAATAACTTCCAGGTGCACCAAAATTACTTCCAGCAATATTTACATCAAAACCTGATGTTTCTGGAGTAGGAAACTTTGATACATGTTCAGATAAATGGTATTTTCCAACATGAATCGTTCTATATCCAGCCTCTCTTACAATCTGAGGAAGTGCATAACGAGGATTGAAAATATCTCCAGGAGGAATCAATATATCTTTCTTCTTTGTAAAGGTACAATCGTAATCTCCAATCACATTGTGATTGATAAAATTCTGTCCACTTAATAGAGATGCTCTACTAGGAACACATAAAGGTTGTGCATGTGCATTGGTCAATATCATTCCTTTATCTGCGAGCTTCTCTAAATTCGGGGTCTTGTACCTCTTATTATACTCTGTTGGTTCTCCAGACATTGCCAAACTAGTATCATTCCACCCTAAATCATCTACAAGAAAGACAATGATATTAGGACGTTCTTGTGCAAAAACAGTTCCTATTCCAAAGAAACTTAAAACTAATGTGCTTTTCAATTTATTCATAACGATCACTTAATATTAATTAATGTATATTTCAGTTTTTTTTTGTTTTTATACCCTAGCAATAAAACTTACAGATCAACAATATATTGCATCATAAAATATACAGTTGATAAGGCAAGTAGGCTACACTACTTCTAAAAAAGTTTATGATATTTTGGATGAATACTCTATTGTGTGCCATTCACAAAAAGCGATGAAGAGTATATATTACGAACAATAAAACATTATCATTTCTTCGATATAAATAAATCCGAGCCATAATAGAGTGACTATTATGGCTTGAATAATTCGTGTAATTATTTAACACTCTTCTTTTAAGGGTGAACAGAAGTGTCACGATCATTAAGATCTTTTCTGTTAAGAACATACCCTTGGGGTGGCTCATAAGCCTGTAATGGCTTATAAATATTACCGTAACCATCTCCATCTTCATCTGCAAAGAAGGTTTTTATCTCTGCCCCCTCCTTCAAACCTGCATCTACAACTTGGTTGATTACCTTTAGCAAGGACATATCGCTATTCACATCCATCTCATATGACCACACCATGACTCCTCCAAATAGTTCCATCGAACGATGTGTTTTTTTTGCAATTGTTGGAATGCCATTATACCACATCTGATCATGTCTGTCAACATATCCATTCTCAGGATTATTCTTAATGATATTTCGCCAAATAATACCCCACTTATAAGTACTATCTTCAGAAAAATCAAATCCCATAAATGGTAATCCAAATATGATTTTATTTAATGACACACCTCTTTTATGATGCCAAAAATCAACAGCTGTTTGAATCAACCACATCGGAGAGTGTTGCCCTGGATTCTTTGGTCGATTCGGATGGGTGACACCATACGACATGACATTTATAAAATCGAAAACTTGAAGTGTCTCTTTTGTTACATTGCCATATAGAAAACGACCAGGAAATGCTGCAGATAACGATAAGCCTTTAGAATGTAATGCAACTTGAAGTTCTTTTGAGAAAACATTATAATGATCACCTAGACTTCGAATAAAATCTCCTTCGAAATCAATATCGATACCATCTAAATTATATATTTCCACATAATCTACAATTCCAGAAATTAACTTTTCTCTATCATTTCGTATATATTTATTCCAATTACTAGAAGTGGATTCTGAAACTCCCCCTCCACCGATAGACATAATTACTTTGACCCCTTGTAACTGTAGTTTTTGAACGACATCTGTGAAATCAATCCCTTTTTCAAAAACTAACACCCCATTGGAGTCCACATTAGCAAACGATAACATTACATGAGTCGTTTTACTTAAATCTAAATAATCTAAAGTTTTAAACCCTTTCGGGCGTAAATAACCTACCACCTTAAATGAAGTATCCTCAATAACTGTTTCATTTGAATCGAATGTTGAAATCATACTATTAGGACAACAAGATGCGAAGGCGATATTCCACGAACTAGTGATTCCAATTATTACGAAAAGCAATAGCCTATAATATCCTTTTTTATACATTATCATTAAAAGATTCTTGTTCATAATCTATGTTCAGTTAAAGGTGCCACTTATGGGTCAAATATTGACACCAATTATATTCTGAAATGTGAGAGAAATAATTACATCTATATTTATACTAGGCAAAAGTGGATGTATAAGCCTGCACAAGGTAATTTCAGCTAGAAAGTATAAACAGAATAAAATGAAATAATTTCTCTCATTTCAATAAGATGCTATATTTCACTAAGGATGTATTGAAGCATCCTGATCATTACTATCCTTACGATCAAGAACATACCCTTCAGGTTGCTCATATGCCTGAAATGGTTTGTAAATATTGCCATACCCATCACCATCCTCATCGGCAAAGAACGTTTGTATTTCAACACCCTCTTTTAAACCTGCATCTACCACCTGATTTATAGCCCTCAATAAAGACATCTCATTATACTTATCCAAACCATAAGACCAAACCATGACACCTCCAAACATTTCCATTGCATCATGCGTCTTTTTTGCTATCGTTGGAATACCATTATAGTACAATTTATCCACCTGATCCAAATACGCATACTCAGGATGGCCATCAATAATCTGCGGCCATGTCAGTCCCCACTTCCACTTATCAAAATTTGCAAAATCTTGTCCATAGAAAGGCAAACCAAGGATTATTTTCTCTTTAGCAATCCCTTTCTTAATGACCCAAAAATTATAGACATCATCCAAAATAGACATAGGAGAATGCGGACCAACTCTTTCTGGATTCCATGGACCTGTAGCGGTATATGACATCACATTGATAAAATCAAAAGATTCTAAAGTCTCTTGTGATACATTTGCAAACGAACGTTTAGTCGGTAATGCTGTTGTAATTTCTTTTCCTTCTGCGTGTAATGCTTCTTTTAGTAGTTTAATAAACGGATCATAATTTTCACCTAAACTAAGTAAAAAATCATTCTCAAAATCCACATCGATACCATCTAGATTATACAGCTCTACATAATCCATTATATTAGACACCAACTCCTCACGTCTATCGACCTTAACGTATTGCTGCCACGGTTCGGCCATTTCATCGGTTACTCCACCACCTCCAATAGACATCATCACCTTTATATCTAAGCTCTTGAGTTCTTCCACTACATTTGTTATATCCACATTGTCTTTGAAGAATAACTTACCATTAGAATCTAAGTTCGCAAATGACAGATTCATATAGTTGGTCTTACTCAAATCCATCTTTGAGATATCCTTAAAACCTCTCGAACGTAAATATCCGATCACCTTAAAATTGGCATTTTTACCATTTGCATATTCTATAAAATCACTCATTACAATAGTATACTCTTGAGAACTACTATTGCTTGTACCTACAACAAACTTTTGCTCTTTCTTCCAGGACTGCAACACATCTGCTGGATTTGGCGTCACTTTAACACCTTCGGTTGTATTAAACCAAACATCACTAATCTGTGATCTTCGAACAATTCCTCCGACATAGATTGTATTTTCATCACCTTCAACTGCACGTTTTAACACTTGATTCCCAACCTTAAAATTCACCCTTAACAGGCGAGGTTTAAGGTCTTGGGTTATTTTCTCTTCCGAGGAGCAACTCACTAAGATTGTAAACATTATTAGCAATCCAGCAAGACTTCCAATTGTTGAATATATATTACGTAATACTATTTTTAGAACCATAATCTAATGTTAATTGATTTAGAAAATAACTTAGGGGGAAACAGTAATATAAATTATTATTCCCCCATCTCTATATTTTACTATTCATCCCACTTGACAAGAGGATAATATTCATACCAATCCCAAGTACAGTCCCCTTTATTGGCTCCTAAGTAAACTCTTAAGCGTTTATTCTCAGGAATAGTTGTTTGCACCGAGCTAAAATGTTCCCCATCCAATGCCAATTCATATTTAAGCATTCCATCAATGGATGATATCCTAACACTCAAATCATGGGCTTTATTAATATCTAGAGGGACATTTGGTCCAACTAATGTCCCACCAATTTGGGTTGTCACACTAGATTTAGTCAAACCTTTATTCGTGTCCAGATGGTATCTCAACTCTTTCTTACCCCATCCGTCAATTATATACCAAACAGGATATGAACCTTTAGCCATACTCTTAATTCGGAATGTATGAGTTCCTAAACGATCTAACCATAATATAACTCTGTTCTTTTTCCCTGAACAGATCATATCTCCATTCTCGTATATTGGAGTACCTGCAGCTTTTTTAGATTTTAAAAACCCCTTGTTTAACTCTGTATGTTCCGGAGAAGGTGTAGGGGCTTGCTTCAAAACAATCGTTTTAACCAAAGGTTTCACGGAAGGATCTTCACTTACAGTCTTCAATGTCAATGATGATTTTCTAACGGAAATACCACTATTCTCATCAAATTGAATCTTAATACTCTGTGTTCCGCTATAATCCACACCTGAAGTGATCTTATACCAAACGTCAAAATCAGGCTTCGCAATAGTCCACTGTGTATTTGACTCTACTTTAATCTCAATTTCATGCGCCCGATGGCTCTCTCTCCATTCCAATTCCCCTGGTACTAATCTGACTCCAGCTTGTCGGACACTGATCTGTGCAGCCTCCTTTTTATGTCGATCATATACAGTCACAATAGCTGTACGTTCCTCTCCTTTATTCTCTGTAGAAGAAACCATCACTTCTCCATCATGGCTTCCTTCTATCCCCGAATCAATACTAAGCCAGTCACCACCATCCGTCACTTCACAAGACCATTCTTGGTTAGATTCAATCGTAAAAGTACATTGATCTCCCACACTTTTAAGTACTCTATCATTATCGTGTTTTGCTTCTAATCTAGCAATACCCTTTTGCTCTATCGTAAAACGTTTACCAACCCAATAATCACTTTTTATAGTTATAGTATCCACTCTATCATCTAAGAGTGTATTATCCTCTACTTTAATAGATACCATAAAGATTTGATCTTGTGGTCCACTTTCAGGATTAATAGTATACCAGTTTTCTTTACCAAACACTTTCCATGGATGACTCGATTTAACTTCAAACTTAATCTCTTCTGCATCTGCTGAAGACAATTGATATTTATCTTTTGGATTATAACGAAGGTCAACAATAGTGAATTCTTCCTCTTCCTCCTCACTACATGAAACCATCAGAATGGGAAATAGACAAAAGAACATCAAGATGGAAAGAGCACTTTTATATCGTGTATTTTTCATTTTCTCTCAATTTATATTTTACACTTATGAGTCATGAACAATAACACATTGCGAAATAAGCTGCTATTGTCCATAAACTCCCGGAATCAATACTTGTACTACAACAAAAAGCTATAACTTCTCTTGTTGTCTAAATACGAATTTCTTCTCTTTTAAGCCGTTACTAATAATCACATTCACCTCACGTGTCTCTGAATCATTATTTAAAACAGTCGCAACAACATCAACGCTTTCAGGGTTTCCACTCCCATTAGCAACATCAAAAGTCATCCACTCTTGATCAGTCTGGATAGTCCATTTACGAGTCGATCTTAATCGAAAACTTTTCGACTCGCTCTCATGTTTAAATAGAGCTTCGGTTTCAAACATATCTACTTCTAAAACAACTTTCGACTCTTGTTTAATAATGGCACGGCGTGAAGTAGCCCCTTCTGCTTTTATTTCTACCACTGCTTCTCTTGCCTTTAATGTTTCATTATCCTCAATAGATATTACTACATTACTAACGAGGGAGCTTTCTCCACTATTAACAGGACTAACAGTACACCACTCTTGATCACTTAAAATATCCCATGGCCTATTTGAACTTACTTTCAATTCAATGTCAGACACATTTATAGAAAGGACATCATACTGCGTTTCAGCACTCCAAGTTATCTTTGGTTCAAATTCTGGTTGTGAATCAATTCCTGAATCTTCACACGATACTAGACCTATGCTCAATAGTCCAGAGATGGCAAGACATGAATAGTAAAATATCGATTTAGTTAACTGTATTTTCATTTCATTAAACTTTAGAGAGATAATTACCACCCCTGGTTTTGAGGTTGCAAATTCGGATTAGCAAATAATTCAGACTGTTTAATTGGATATAAATTCATTTTGTTATCCCAATATCGAGTCTCATACAACTGTCGTTGGTACTGTTGAGAGCCATCATCTTTGTTTGTGATAGAAACACCATACAATCTTGTTTGTGTCTCTGCTCCAATTTTCCATCTTCTAATATCCCAAAACCGGTGGCCTTCAAAAGCAAACTCCACTCGCCACTCATTTCTAAGTTTCTTGATAAATTCACTCTTGTTAGAAGTCTCTATTGTTGGCATACCCGCATTTTGTCTCACCTGATTTATCGCCCATCTTGCAGAACGAGTATATTTCGTATCTGTATAATCAGGATCGTCAAAAGCTTCTATCATAGATTCAGCATAACTAAGCAAAACTTCAGCATAACGATATATAATCCACGTATGTCTTTTCTTCACGAGTTTGTTTGGATCAAAACTAGTTGTCTCATCAATATACTTTCGAAGAAAATATCCTGTAGCTGTTCCTCCTTCTGAAACCGCAACACGCTCTCGACCTCCTTCATAAGCTTCAATTGTGATATCCTTAAACTTCATTCCATTGGTAACAATCGTCTTATAAAATCGAGGATCTCTATTCTCATATGGCCTCTCTTTATCGAAAGTTGGATCTTTACTTTCCCATCCTTGATCAGTAAGAATCACCTGTTCTCCATTGACTGTTTCAAAAGCATCTACTAAATTTTGTGATGGACATACACCTGTCGTACTACTTTTACCATCTGTTAAACGAACAGGAAAGTTAATCTTCTCAAAGGTTGAATTTGGCCCATTCTGACGAAACATAATTACATCTTTTGCATCATATTTGTTCATCGCGGTCAATACACCAGCCAAGCCATACCATCCTTTGGTCTCTGAAGAATCGATTAATGCATGTGCTGCTTCCGCACATCGTTCCCAATATTTTTTATCATTCGAAGAGTTATGTAACGCACTTGCACGAAATAAAAGTGCTTTGGTCTTCAGTGCCATCGCAAATCCTTTATTCATTCGGCCATACTCTTTTGACAACTCTTTATAACTTAAGGGTAAATTAGGAACAACTTCATCACACTCTTTTACTACAAAATCGATCACATCACTAAACTTTGTTTTTGTAATGCTATTAGCCTCCTCTATGGTTAGCACATCTAAAGGCATAGGAATATCTCCATATCTTCGTGCAAGTTCAAAGAAATAGTAAGCTCTTAACAAACGTGCTTGATAAACGTAAGTCGGGAGTTTCTTCATCATCAACCCATAACCATTATCATATTGATACCTGGTCAGGTCCACATTATCGATCTCTTTAATAAAACCATTGGCTGCTCGGATCCCTTTATAATACTTATCCCATGGATAATCAACAAGGTTTAAAGCAGACCATGATCCATTAGTCAAAAACTGTACTCCACTAAATTTTTGTCCAAATTCAGCATCATCAGTGGCACAAGCTTTTGGTGCACCTCCAACCGAAGAAAAATCTTGTGGAATAAATGTATAGAGATAATTTAACATACTTGTAGTTCTATCAAAGTACTTATATACATCTTCTTTTTGCACCAGGCCACTCGTTTCATCAAACTCTAGTGTACTACAGCTACCCATAAAAAATAGTGCTGCAATTATTAAAAATGATCTATTTATATTATTCATATATTTCATAACCCACCGATTATTAGAAGTTAAACTTAAGTCCTGCCCAATAGCTTCTCACTGTAGGATATGCTATTCCTAACTGCTCTGGATCAGTAAAATCAATATGATCAAATGAAAACAGATTAGTTCCACATATGTAGATGGAAAATTTAGGGCGATCCAATGCCAATCGTAGATTTCTCAATTTTAAAAATGAACCATCACGGTACCATGTTGAACTATTTCTGTAATTATTTATATTTGCCGCTGTAGTCAAACGTGGCATGGTAGCACGATCATGATTCTCTGGAGTCCATATTGTTTCACGATCAATAAATGTTAATGAGACATTCCCATTTCCAATAAGGGGTTTATACAATGGACTGTCCAAAAGGTTAATTGTTCTGTTTGCCACACCTTGAAAATCCGCACTCAAACTAATTGATTTATAAGCTATATTAAGGTTAAATCCATAATAAATTTCAGGATATCCTGTCTGATACATTTTTACCACATCTTCACTATCAACGCGGTTATCTCCATTTTGATCTTTATACTTTATATCACCAGGTCGTACCGTGCTAAATGTATGAACTGGACTATTGTTTATATCAACTTGATCTTGAAAAAAACCAACAGACTCTAATCCATATCTTTGTCCTGCTCTATTACCTGTTCGATATAAATAATCGTATTGCTTATACGACTCTTGGAAATCGATAATTTTGCTTCTTATAAATGAGAAAGTACCAGATAGGCCATAACTAAAGTTCCCAATATCATCATTCCATCCCATACTAATATCAACGCCTTTATACTCATTTACCCCTGAACTCATCTTAGCAACATCAATGCCGATGACACCGGAAACCGAGTTAGAGATATCCACTAAATTATCACTTCTCTTTTCATAGAAACCATCTAAAGAAATTGCCAAACGATTCTTAAACATCTCTAAGTCCATTCCTATAATAGACCTTTCGGATGTTGTTATTTTCAAATCTTGAACTGGCAAACGTCCTTCACTCCATCCACTTGCTCCTGATGCGAGACCAAAGACATAATAACCTGAACTACCATAACTCTGACGAAAAAGCTCATGTGTAATTGATCTATCCCAACCGGAAGTTCCATAAGAACCACGTAACTTAAATAAATCAACCCCTGGAATATTAATAAAATTCTCTTCTGTAAGCGTCCACGCCCCGGAAACAGCATAATAAGTATTGTATTTTTGATCTTCAGGCAATAAGTTCGTTCCAGAATAATTGACCACACCATGCAGATAATAACGATTCTTGTACGTATAACTCATATTAGTAAGATACGACTGTCTTTCATAAGTTCTATTTCGACCATTATTCAAGTCTGATTGATAATCATACATCAAATTCATAGCAAAGTCATGATTAGCTGTCTTATTTTGATAACCAAGCGCTCCTTTAAAATTTGTTTTTAGATATAACTTCTCAAATTTATTTTTGAAAGAAGGGAGTTGAGAATCTTTACCATAGATCTCGGGAGTCATTACGACAGTTCCATCATCCATTATCTGACTCTTCAAGTCAGAATACCTGTAATTATTAACAGACCACTCTCTTAATGCGCCATAGTTATCAAAAGAGATAGAGGCATCCGCATATAATCCTTTGATGATCGCCTTTAAATCTTGATGGAGACCTATGTTAGCATTCATCGTTTTATAGATATCTTTTCTGTGACCATTACGACTTAAAAATGCAACGGGATTATTCTTTGTATATATATTGTTTCCACCATAGATACCATCTTCTGTTTTTACTGGGAAAGCAGCCGATGGGGTATAAAAGACTCGTCTCGACACATTCTGTGCATATGAGCCATTCACCTCTTGCATTCTTACCATCAAACCTACTTTCATTTTGGTCGTATTGGTTAAATCAGCATCTACATTGGCACGTAGGTTTAGTCTCACATCAAAAGGGACCGTTGAGTATCTAGAATTCTCATTAAGATCCTTATACATCGCCTTATCATAAGAGTAAACACCAGCAACAAAATACCTATATTTCTCTCCTCCTCCTTTAAACGTAGCATGGGCTTGATGATTAAAACCATAATCTTCATAGACCTCCTTTTGCCAATCTACATTGGGGTATGCATACGGATAAGCACCTGATTGAAACGCACCAACCTCTTGTGCACTATATTTCGGAGCAAGACCATCTAATGTTAATGCCTCATTAAGCTTAGTAGCATAAGTATATGCATCAGCAAATTCTGGAGACCTGAAACGTTCATTTACTCCAAATTGATACTTGACATCAATATCCATCTTTCCTTTAACACCACTCTTTGTTGTAATGTTAAGAACACCATTGGCTCCTCTTACCCCATAAATTGCCAAAGATGCAGCATCCTTTAACAATGTAATAGACTCTATCTCTGCCATGGTAATATTATTGATATCTCGAGGAAATCCATCCACCAAAATCAATGGTGCAAACCCATGGTATTTTAATGAGGCAAAATTAACAGACGATCGCCCTTTTCCCTGAAAAACGCTAAGTCCAGCTAATTTGCCATATAAAGATTTCTTAACATCCGTTTCAGGCGATCTCTCTAAGACATCGCTCTCCACAACATTTTGAGATGCATAATCGATGGAGTTTTTATTGGTTGCTGTGTGTGATTGTGCCACAGTCCTCAAAGACATAAAACACAAACCAATTATTATATATAAATATATTCTATTCATCTGTTTTATTTTATTCATGTACAATTATTGAAAGTCATGATCATGAGACGATTATTTACAGTACAAACCATGATACCAAAACACCATCATAAATAGTTTTGATAAAAAATTGCCTGTTACTATAAAACATGAAAATTCAAATCACCAACCTGGGTTTTGTATCCACCCATACCCTTTATTTAATTCAAGTCTAGGGATCGGAGACAAATACCACTTGGTATCCCAATGTTCCTTCCAATATCTATTTGGATTCCATTTAATCGCTTCAAATCGAAAGGAAACAGGAACATTATTCTCCTTCTTAGTGACTGTACTGATTAAAATATTTAGATCTTTCGTGAAATCGCTTGCCATACCTCTTCGAATCAAATCATACCAACGTACATTCTCAAAACCAAACTCTAAAGCACGCTCTTTTAACAAGGCTTTACGAAAAGACTCTTGGCTAAGCCCTTTAGGCAAATCCGACAACCCAACACGATTTCTAACCCTATTAATAAAATCATATGCCTTCTCATTAGGTCCACCTTCTACCTCATTTAATGCTTCAGCATAACTCAAGAATACTTCAGGTAAACGTAAATACGGAAACTGGGTACCTTTACCTGCTCTATCTTCATATGACTCGAGTATAAATTTCATGGTTCTAAAACCAGTACTTGACCCTTTACGATAGTCAGGGTGACCTAAATATACTGGTGCAATAGTTCCATTATAATGATAGCTACCTGGAACAGCTGCTGTTTCATATAGACGTGGATCACGGGTTGGACGATGATCTTTATCATAGAATGGGGACTGTGTCGAACTACTCCAATCATAATCATCAGGAAATTCCGTTCCATCTGCCCATGGAAACATGTCGATATAATTTAATGTTGGTCCAAAGTAATATCTCATCCCTCCCTCGAACACAGGTTTATTAAAACTTCGTCTTGTCGAGATTAAAATTTCTGTTCCTCCTCTTTCATAATATGCTTTTCTAAATGCCAACCGTCTCGCTTCATGAGTCTCTTCTGTCGGCTGTGTAAGCATATATTCTCCATTCTCCTGTAATGCACTCATAAACGCTTCTCCTGCACTGACAGCACGACGCCATTTCCCCATTACATCACCATCTACATATCGAGTATACTTGTTTGCCTTAGCATGCCATGGCGTAGTAGAGTTAAATGTAGGACTTGCAGCAAACAGAAGTACTCTTAATTTCAAACCCATTGCCCCAGCCTTAGTCATTCGCCCATCATCATTAGCCGTTGATTTCCATGGCAAATCCTCTACTGCTTCATCTAAAAGGGTCACAATATAATCCACGGTTTCGGCAAAAGAAGTACGAGGGAACGTAAACGCATCATCAAGCCCTATTGACTTCTTAATTAATGGGACACCTCCAACATTTCTTAACATACGACCATAACACAAGGCTATAATTGTTTTTGCTTCAGCAACTCGTCGTGCCTTCTCACTATTGTCCATATCTTTAACTTTATCGATATGTTCAATATAAAGCCATGCATATCGTATCGCTTTCCAATCTGATTCACCTCCCGCGGCATATAACAAATCATTTTTTGAGACCGTCGGATCAATGGCGCCATTATAATATGGGTTAGCTCCCGTTTTTATTGCTAAGTCTGTATATATATCTGTAGTATAACTTCTCTTGGTACCATACGGCAGATTCAAATAAGCAGTAGTCAATACCTTATCCGAATGTACAGCTGAGGAAAACATAGTATCTAATGTCGCACCTAATCGCTCAGGACTATCACCTAAAAATTCATCACCAAATTTCACTTCGGAACAAGACGTGACAAACATAACGCCTACAGCAATGATGAATATTAATATATTGCTTTTCATGTAAACTCTTTTTTTTATATTATCACTAGAAATTTATCTTCACTCCAAGACTATACACCCTAACCAGAGGATAACTCCCTTTATTGTCAGCAAGTGCCTCTGGATCAATCAACTTAAGCTTTGTAAATGTCAATAGATTATATCCACTTAGGTCGACCTTAAAAGACTTTAGTCCCATCGATGATAAAAATCGACTATCCTTAAAAGTGTATGAAACATTCACCGTCTTAAGACGGATATAGGAAGCATCTTTAAGCCATAAGGTGGAAGGTGCTTGGTTCCATTTCTCCATATTCTTCGATAACCTTGGCATAGTGGCATCAAACTGATTCTCATCTGTCCAACTTTCATTTACGAAACTATTTAATAGACCTCTATCTCCATTAGTAAATGGAACACGGTGATCTGCCTCTAGTAATTTGGAAACATGAGTAGCCCCAGTCCATTGCATATTAAAGCCGAAGCCTTTATATTGGAATCCACCATTTAACCCAAAAACATATTCAGGTCGTCGTGAGTAACCATCGACCATGGTGTCGTAACTATTTATAATGCCATCTCCATTTAAATCAGAATATTTAGCATCACCTGGATGTACTGTCATAAAAGGCTGAGGTAGACTAGAGTCTAATTCATAACTACCATCTTTATTTTTTGCAAAATCACTGTACTGATACATTCTATCAAACTGATAGAGTCCGCCATTACGTCCCGTTGAACCTCCTGTCTTCATCATGTAATCATAGTCCTGAGCAACCTCATCCATAAAAATGATCTTATTTTTTGCGTAAGACATATTGGCATTAATATTATACTTAAAATCAGAACCAATATTGCTTCTCCATCCAATCTGTACTTCGTAGCCATGATTATCCACTTCGCCTAAATTGGTAGGTAGTAGGGACGTTGCAATGATGGAGGGAGTAGTCTTATAATTCTCCAAAATATCCGTACGATGTTCGAAGAAAACATCCGCACTTATCGATAGATGGTTATCAAACAATTTCATATCTATAGCATAATTCTGTTTTGCTGCAGTTTCCCACGTTACTGCTTGATTGCCCGGCTTTCCTAACACACTAGCAGGCATACTATTGGGATTATCAATACCATAACTATACGAACCAGAACCACTCCAAATCCCAGGCATATATAAGAAACGAAACTTCGACTTATCATTACCTACCAATCCCCACGAAGCACGTAGCTTCAAATAACTCAAGAAAGGACTTCCTTGAAGAAAGGACTCCTCTGAAAGAACCCATCCCCCTGAAACGGATGGAAACAATCCATAACGAGTCTCTTTACCGGGTGCAAAATTTTCAGATCCATTATACCCTACATTGGCATCTAGTAAATATTTATTTTGATACCCATAAGTGATACGCCCTACATAACCGACATACCCTCTAGGCATAAAACTATAGGGAGCTAACTTACTCTTCTGAATTGCATTTCTTGGATAGTATACCCTCGATTGATTATATAAAAATAATCCTGTTATTTTATGATTATTAAAAGTACGACTATAGTTCAATCGTCCTTCTAAATACCAATTTCTCTTGTAAGCCCCAAAGCTCTCCTTATATTTAAGTGGTTTGTCGTTACCAACGGGTACATACACCACAGTACGATCATAACGAGGATCATTCATATCTAATCCGGGATCATTTAACTGAGATGCATAATAAGCCGTTTGATACTCTACGGGACCGTAGATATTCACTTCATGACGTTTGTTTAAAGCGTATTGATAATCGTTAGATGCTTTTACCCCAACTTTCAAACCTTTGGTTATAAAATTAAGCTTCTGATCAATATCAACATCAAAATTAATCTTCGAATTGTAAGCTTCTTTATAACCATATCCATAAAAAGCAAATAAACCATCTCTAACCTTAGACCCAGAAGGTAGGACTCCTTTATTTAATACCGTTCGTTTCCCATTGATCAAACCAGGTCCTGCAAATGGCACTGACCAAACAGTGGCTACATTCCAAATATGTCGTACATTTTCAACGCCAATAGGTTCTTGTGTTTTTCCAATGTTTCCACCAATATTGATTTTTAATTTCGTAGTATTGGTTAACGATGCATCAATATTTGCCCTATAGTTATAACGATCATATTTATAGTTGTTATCATAAGGGAGTTGATCAAACTCTTTCATCAATCCATTTTGATACATATAACCTAATGAGACAAAATAGCTTACCTTATCCCCTCCTCCAGAAATATTTACATTATTCTTATTTTGTATAAAATATTTATTAAACATGTAGTCTTGCCAATCAATATCGGGAGCCATAATAGGATCAGAATGCGTTCTAAACGCTTCTACTTGTTCACGAGTAAACTTCTCAGATGTTTGGTCATTTTCTGCACGAATATTCCACATTCTTGCATAATCGTAGCTCCCCGCTTGTTTCCGCAAAGAGATGGGCTCTTGCAGCCCTACAGAAGAAGAGACTGAAATTTTTGGTTTTCCCTTCCCACCGCGTCGTGTAGTTACAAGGATAACGCCGTTGGCACCACGAATACCAAAAACAGCTGTGGATGAAGCATCTTTTAATATCGATAGACTTGCAATTTCATTTTCATCAATATTTGCAAATTCTCGTTCAACACCATCGACAAGTACCAATGGTTCCCCTAATGCATCATTTAAGCTACCGCTTCCTCTAATATAGATCTTGGCAGCATCATGACCAGGTTGTCCACTCGTTTGAACTGTGGCAACACCAGGCAAGGTTCCTGCCAATGCTTGTGTTACATTCGATGTAGGAGTTCTTGTCAGCTCTTCCGTGCCGACAGTAGAAATAGCACCTGTTAATGTCGCTTTTGTTTTCGTTCCATAAGCAACAACCACAACATCAGATAGTGATTGAACATCCTCCTTTAAAACAATGTCAATTACCTTTTGTTTTTTAACAACCACCTCTTGAGTCAGATATCCCATGTATGAAAATACCAAAGTCGTTTTTTTATCCTTAACTTTAATGGTATAGTTTCCATTAAAGTCCGTGATAGTCCCTGTAGTGGACCCTTTAACGATAACATTAACACTTGGCATACCCATTTTAGAATCATCAAAAACCTTTCCTTTTATGACGACATCTTCTATCAGTGTCTGTCCTTGGACATAGAGCGCATTGTGTAAGAGAAATAAAAGAAAGCATATGAATGCTAATTTACAATTCTTCATAAGCATGAATTTAATAAAGATTAGTATGTGTTTTGGCTTAGTTATACTTCTATATTCTACCAATCTAAATAATCAAATATTACTCTCATTCATGTTCAAAATATACCTCTTAATCTCCTATATTTTCCTAAATACATATCACACACATCAAAAGGAATAAATATGCACAAAATCATACACAAACACCTTTCAAACAACTAAATACACACCTAGCCACCTCTTTTAAACAGCTCTAATCTGAATTATGGGACATATTCAGATCAACAACTACAATACCGAAACATCGATTACTGTAACAAACGTATTTTTATTCATATATTGATCTTTTGAAAGATATAGTGAATTGACTTTATGGTGATTCTATTAACAATTCAACTTTTTGATATCACTTTTGTAAAATATAGTTCATCAGCTTATACAGACAACAAAAATTTGAAGAAATCACAAATGAAAAGCAACCTACTTGTGTTTTTTATTAAATATTGTAAATTTACTCCTATGTTTTCTACACAAAACATGAACTACACAAAACAACTTTAACACACATTTATAATGCAAATCCGATTATTTATTTTATCTCTTCTCACCTTTACGGCGACATATAAAACATACTCTTCTCCTACTTACAGCTTCAATCAAATATCTATTAGTGATGGATTATTAGAATCATATATCTCCTGCGTTACTAAGGATCATAATGGGGATATTTGGATTGGTAATCATGAAGGCCTAAACTGTTACGATGGATATCAAGTTAAAACATATAACTTTTGCCCATTTGATAAGGAGACTTTACCATCTGATGAGATCTATTTTGTTACTGAAGACAAACAAAAAACCTTATGGATTGGAACTTCTCGTGGTCTAGCAACATTTGACCGTACAACACAGAAATTCAAACGAAAACGATTTAAGAATAAACCTATCATCAGCCACACGAGTATTTCTCTAAAGAACAAAATTATTTTTCCCATCACAACTTCTCACCTGTTCGAATACAACTATAAAACCAATTCATTAGCAAAAATCCACTTATCCAAAGACAAACTTAAAAACACACAACTATCTGAACTGCAGAAATTAGAAGACAACATCATCCTAGCCAACAGTAGGTGGAATGGAATATACACCCTAAATCTTAAAACTAAAACAATAAAAAAAGTCAACTTAAATATCAACAATAAAACTCCTGCTCTCTTTGTAGATTCACATTCACAAATATGGGTATCCGATTCCAATAAAGGTGTCCGATGCTACAATAAGAATTGGAAATTACTTCATCATTTCTCCTCCAAAAACTCCCCCCTTACGCATGATATTATTCTAGATTTTGAAGAACATAACAATCATATATGGTTAGCGACAGATGGTGGTGGAATAAATATAATTTCACTAAAAGACTTCTCGTTCTCTTCCATCCAAAAAGATTCTAATAATTCTTCGTCCCTACCCTGCTTATCGTTTAGATGCTTATACAATGATATAGACAATAATATGTGGTTAGGTTCAATCCGTTCTGGACTGATCAAAGTATCAAAGACCTATTCAGAAGTATTTTACAATGTCCCTTTTGGCAATAAAAAAGGTCTGAGTAATCAAACAGTTGTATCCCTATTTGAAGATAAAAACAGTAAAATATGGGTTGGAACTGATGGGGGTGGAATCAACCTATTTGATCCGATAAAAAAAACATTTAAACATTATAAAACGACCCAAAATAAAAAAGTGACTTCTATATGTAGTTTTAATAAAGATGAACTACTAATTTCGACCTTTGCACATGGGGTATTTCGATTTAATAAAAACAATGGTAAACTTACTCCTTTTACAATACTAAATAGACGTATTTCAAACCTTAACACACATTTAGGACAGTCAATCTCTTTAAGCAACTACGACAAAGACAGGATTATTTTAAATGGCAGCCATATGTACCTGTTTGACATACGAACAAATAAATTCACAATACTCGCATCTCAAAACATTGATTATCATTACAAAAATCTAACAAAAGTCACAGAAGATAGTGCTAAAATATACTACGTTTCAAGAGTAGAACTTATTGAACTTGATCGTTCGTCTCAATCTACTCGTTGCATATTCACCACAAAACAACCCGAGATGATCAATGATGCCTGCATTGACTCTAAAGGATATTTCTGGTTAGCGAAGAATTCAGGACTTGTTTGTTTTGATCCTAAAAAGAATAAAATAATCAAGAAGATAAAAAGTCTCTCTTTCGGAGTCAATACAATTCTATGTGACAAAAATGATCGGTTATGGATTGGAGCTAAAAACATGATCTATTTGTACGACATTAAGTTAAACAATCTACGGATACTTAATGACACATATAATACCCCTTTAAATGAGTACATCGCACAATCTAAATTGATATCTAAATCGGGAGAGATATACATGGGGGGGGTATTAGGTCTTTTAAAAATAAATAAAGACATTCATTTCCCTGCTATTAACAGCAACACTTTAGGAATATCTAGTTTACAACTTAACGGAAAGAATATAACCAAAAAACAAATCATCAACAAAAAAAAGTTATCTATTCCTTGGAACTTCACAGCACTGAGTATCAAACTCAAGGTCAAAGGAAACATATTCCATAAAAATCAATTCCGTTATATGATTGAAGGAATCAACAAGAACTTTATTGAAACATTTGATCATAATATCGAGATCTACACTTTGCCTATTGGACGATTTAATCTAATTGGTTCATATAAATCATCTAATGGTGAATGGACACAACAAAAAAAACTATTAGAAATAGTGATAACTCCACCTTGGTGGAAAACCAATACTTTTTATGGGCTATTAATTTTGATCATTATTACGATCACATCCATTATTCATTTGAACATTAAAAAGAGACGAATTCAAAAGCAACAACTAGAGATCAACCAAATTAAAGAAGAGTACTATGAAGAAAAAGTAGATTTCTTTATTAACATAAGTCATGAACTAAGAACACCTCTTACTCTTATTTACGCACCTCTCCAACGTTACTTTGCCTCGAATAACAATCATATCTTAAATAAAAAAGATATCGAGAGTATTTATAAGCAAGTGCAGAATATGATGAATATTATCAACACACTTTTAGATATAAGAAGTCTTGAGGTGCAAAAAAATATGTCGACAATCACCTCTTGTAAGCTAAACCAATGGGTAGAGAGTAAAGTAAATGAATTCTCAAACGAGTTAAAAGAACGAGAAATAGACCTTGTTTTTAATTTTGATACAACAATAAAATCGACACCTTTTGACACAAATAAATGTGGAATCATTTTGTCTAACTTGATTATGAATGCGTTGAAGTTCTCACACGAAAACACCACAATTAAAGTTTCAACAAAAAGAGATAATGGATTTGTAAGGGTATCAGTTAAAGATCAAGGCATTGGTATCAATGAATCTGAAATAACCGAGTTGTTCTCTAGTTACTATCAGGGAACGCACGGCATTAAAGGAAATGGCATCGGTCTATCTTACTCTCAAATGTTAGTGAAGCAACTTGGTGGAAAGATCAATGCCTATCAAAATAAGGATACAGAAGGATCCACGTTCTACTTTGAGATCCCAGATACACTTGTAGTGAATACTAATCCTTCGATGGACAAAAGTTCAAATATACCCATACACCACAATGAGTTAGATATTGAAATCAACACAAAAGAATATTCGATTATTATCATAGAGGACAATAAGGATTTACAAGAGATGGTGAGTGACCACCTTAATCCTCTTTTTAAAAATGTATATACTGCAAACAACGGAAAAAAAGGGCTAGAAGACATCTATAAATATCAACCAGATATCATCATTAGTGATATCATGATGCCTAAAATGAACGGATTTGATCTTTGTAAAGCAGTCAAAAATGATTTTAAGATCAGTCATATCCCAATCATTTTATTGACAGCCTACAACAATCCAAATAACACCCTTAATGGATACAAGTTGGGAGCCAATGCTTATGTTCCCAAACCGTTCCAGTTTGATTTGTTGATGTCTGTGATCACAACACAAATACGAAATCGAGAAATTGTTAAAAGTAGATACAAGGATTTAGGTATTACAACTGTAACCATAGAAGAGTCAACCATAAGTAGTATCGATGAAGACTTTCTATCAAAGTTCATAAAGCTAATAGAAGATAACTTAGACAATCCACACCTTGATCTTAAATTAATAACACAAAAGATGTACATGAGTCGTTCGTCTATCTCCAATAAGGTTAAATCCTTGATGGGATTAAGTATTATGGAGTATGTCATTCAGGCACGTATAAAAAAAGCCATACATCTACTGATCCACTCGTCAAAAAGTATTACAGAGATATCCACAGAAGTTGGCTTCTCCTCTTCTAGATACTTTAGTACAGTATTCAAAGAGAAACAAGGTGCAACTCCAACAAACTATCGTAAAGATAAAATCACTGAGGACACTAAAACAGCAAGCTAGATCATATAAAACAGAAGCACTCATAGAATTCGCATGAAATCTATAAGTGCTTCTACATTTATCCTCTCAATCAGGTCTTGCACATAGACCTGTCAATATATTTTTGCAACAATCAGATGCTGAAAGCTCTAAAACGTTATAGCCTGTGGTTTTAACCCATTGCTAAAACAACACATCTTCTCAAGAGACCGATATTATCACCTATGCCAGTTAATAAGAGAAGACAAAGGCTTTTGGAAAAAACAACGTTCAAATATTATTACATTCACTTGAACAAGCCCCACTCTCTTACTTACTTCGTCTTCGGACAAATAATGATTGGAAGTAAAAAAAAGATGACAACCATCGAAAATAGCAGTCCACCAATAGTTCCAATAGAAAAGGAATACCAGAAAGGGATTTTTCGTGATCCCAAAACAAAAGGGAGTAACCCTATTATCGTCGAAATCAAAGTCACAAATATAGTAAAGCTCTTAATCCAAACAGATTTCATCAACGACATATACAAACCTCTTCCCCTCTTACGTTCCTCAAAATACTGAGTGACCACATAAATAGTCGCATTTACAACCAAACCTCCTAAGAAAATGAATGATACATATCCACCTTGATCAAAAGTAAAACCCCATAAACTAAAAGGTAACATAACTCCTATAAAGGAAAAAGGTATCGTTAAAACAATCCAAAGAGGAGTTCTTATACTATTAAATAAGATAGCACACACAAAGAAAATCTCAAGAAATAGCACACACAATAACAACATACTTGAAACCTTTTCCTCTTCTTTCTCCTCTAACACCACTTTCGTTTTAAACTCCCACTCATACCCCTCAGGAAGCAAATGACGAAATTTATTCATCGTCTTTTTCATATACCTGGCCGCAAAAATATCACCTCCAGAATAGTTGAGTCCAATAGCTCTCAAGTATTTTCGATCCTCTTTCTGGATAGATGGTGCCACCTGCCTCTTATCAATGGATACAACATCTTTAAACTTTCTGGCTCTTTCCGAAACTTAGTGGGTATGCTACATGTTTAATTTCTATATAATAACTTCTAAAATAAGACATCATGTACGATTTATTAGCCTCAGCCTTACATATTGAATCTCCCTATTTTATTGATGGTATTAACTTAGACAAGGAATCCCAACGTTTAGATGTTTATATCGATTTTAAGAGAGGTTCTCGTTTTAGTCACAATGGAGAGGATAACCTACAGGTGCATGATACACGAAAGAAAACATGGCAGCATTTAAGCTTCTTTGAGTATAAGTGTTATTTAACTGCACGTGTTCCCCGTGTTATAAAGGGAGATGGTAATGTTGCTATTCTTGATATGCCTTGGGAAGGTGAACTACCTGGTTTTACACTGTTGTTTGAAGCATTATTAATGTCCTTAATTTCTTATATGCCAGTTCATCAGGTTGCACAAATGACAGGTGTTTATGATGATAAGCTATGGAAGTTGGCAACTTTGTATGTCGATACAGCAAAGGCCGAAGAAGACCATTCTGATATTGAGATGATAGGGGTTGATGAGACTTCTTGTAAAAAAGGGCATAATTATGTTACTTTGTTTGTAGACCTAAAAGAACGCAAGACAGTACATGTTACTGAAGGAAAAGGGGCAGAAACTATTGCTTCTTTTTGTAAGGTTATTCCACATTATCACGACCAAAATAAAGTGATCAAATCAAGTAAAATAAGTCATGTCAGTTGTGATATGTCTCCTTCATTCATTAGTGGCATAGCAACACACCTTCCAGATGCTTCCATTACATTTGACAAGTTTCATATTATGAAGATAATCAATGAAGCAGTAGATAAGGTTAGACGATCTGAAGCAAAAGATGAAGAGTGTCTAAAGGGGAACAGGTATTTATTCTTAAAGAACAAGACAAACTTCACCTTAAAGCAACAGCAAGCCTTTAAGGATCTTTCTATATCAAACAGTAAATTAAAGAGTTTCAGAGCACTCCGAATACGTGAAAGCTTTCAGGATATTTACACATACGCTAACACGGCAGAAGAGTTTGTGTGCTTATTAAAACAATGGTATTATTGGGCAACTCACTCTAGGATGGAGCCTATCATCAAGGCTGCCAATACAATTAAAAGACATTGGGATGGCGTTGTGCAATGGATGGAAACAAAGATAAATAATGGAATATTAGAAGGTCTTAATTCTGTGGTTCAAACAGTAAAAAGAAGAGCTAAAGGATTTAGGGACACTAAAAATTTCATCACAATGATATATCTTGTTACGGGTAAATTAGATTTTAGAAAGGTGAATAAGCATTGTTCTTTTTAATATGATTACCCATCAAATCTTGGAAAGAGCCAACTTTCTTGACTCCCCCTTCATATCATATAAATAACCAGCTTCAATTTGTTCAAAAGACATTAATTCATTCTCTTCCATTCCTGTAATAATAGGAACACGCCGACCTCCTAAAACGACTTGTCCATTAGGATAATCCGCTCGATTATTCGATTGAATAAGTTGTTGCCATTGATAACTCGATATACCATAATGATAAAGTTTCTTGCGATCAAGAAACGCAACAAATTCAGTCTTTAATAGATCAAAATCATTAATCCGATCATTACAATTCAGCTCCAGAACTCTTCCTGACGTTTTTAAACTATCTCCAATTCTTCTTGCCCAATAAGCCAAACTCTCATAAGGAAAGCCCTTAAGTAGTATCTCATGCTTTCTTCTGCATATTTTCTGTCCTGAAGTAAACGGTTTTCCATAACCTGAAATATTCCAACTCGCCCCATCTCTTTTTAGGGCGATCAACATCAACGCTCGTTTTAATCCTGCAGCTTCATCAAAATTATCTCTTGGGTAATAAACTTCTATATTCGCCTGAAGGTTTACACCTATAGATGTCTCAAATCGATTATAACCATCATATTTAGCAATCTCTGTCTCAAGCAAATCGACTAATTTAACCAACTGTATCGAAGTATACCCATCCATTAAACTAGCAGTAAGTCTCAAACAGAACTCTGGTTCCTCTATCTTAATCTCAGACTCATACACATTGGTATAAAAAACATAAGAAACACCACCCAATACCTTGTTGACAATAGGACGCATCTTATAGTTATAGAAATTCGATCCAAACGTAGTATTATAATATAATTTCAAGGGACCATCATCTAATTTTCGAGGCATTAAAAAGAGCGGTAAACCAAACAGTAATATCATAAAGATCCAAACTATTTTTTTTCGATTGGCCAACCATTGAATAGTATTCTTATATAATTTATAGCGACTTTTCGTCAGCAATCCATGTCCTACCGTACCACAATGGCCTTCTCTATCTAATCCTACCAGATAGAACATGGCTGGGGTGAAATAAGCCGCAATCACTAATGAGACAGATAACATCACAATAATAATCTTTGCAAAATCCACCAAATTCTTCTGTTGGTCTAATGGCAATAAAAATACCAAGCCAATAGCCATCATCGTAGTTACAGAAGCTGCAAGTATGGCTATAAAATTGGATCGATTTTCATATTTCTTGAAATGATCTAAAATAGCTATCGCATTATCCAATATCATCCCAAAAGAGATTGCAATACCTGCGATAGAATAGAGGTGAATCTGTATATCAAGCAAAGAGATAATACATATAGACCAGAGGAAATTAACCACCAAACCTGCAAATAACACCAATAGATATTTTACACGCCTATACGATATAAAAATCAATAGTAACAAGATCGCCAAAGATATCAAAGAGCGATAAAGAAGTGAATTCAATGACCCTTTCACACTTGCTGTTCGATCTTTTTCCTTAGAAAGACAAATATCCCCCTCCTTATTATTTATAAATGGAGTCACTTGTTCTTCGATATTTCGTGACACCTCTAATATATTTGCATCTTTAAGACAATAGATAAGTAATCGTATATTCTCTTTACCATTTACTCTATACTGTGATCCATTATGGTGTGATATCTCTTCACAAACAGCCACCTCATCCATACGCAAGATCTGACCATCTACACATTGAATCGGAAGAGTACGCAATGTCTCCAAATCCGAGATACTACAATCCAAATAGATCTTTTTATTTACCATACGTCCACTCCCATCCAATAACGAAACGTTGCTCGAACGATGAATAATTTCCATCACTTGTTCAAATTGCATATGATATCTTGACAATAACAGCGGGTCAATAGAGATCCGTACTCTTTTTTGAGGTACCCCCACTAACTCCACCTTAGAAACCCCTGTAATCGAAGAGATAGGAACCACAAGTTGGCGATGTAATGTTGTTATATTATCCACAACTTCAGGATTATTAGAGGTGATATTATATATCTGAAGTGCACTTTCGGCTTCTCCTCTTCCCCCCTGACGCAACACTGGAAATCCACATCGTTTAGGCAGTGATCCATACACCTCTCTCAACAATACCTGCATCTGCCTCTCCACTTTAGACTCCTCAACCTGTGTACTCATTTCAAAATGCACTTCTGCACGCTGACCATACGAGTACGAAGAAATATGTTTTATTCCAGACAAAGTCGCAATAGAAGATTCTAGTACAGATGTAACTGATTGTTCTACATCCAATACACTCATTCCCACACAAGAGCAACTTACTACAAATTGGGGAACACGCTCTTGGGGATAAAAAACAATCTGAAGCCTATCCCACGACAAAAATGCAAAGAGAGACGTGATGAAAAACAGTAATACAATTCGAAAATGGTTTCTTTTAATCATTTTGCCTCCCCTTCTCTGTCCATCGTGTTAATTGCAGATATAATGCTGGGACCCAAAATATAGCCATAAATGTACCAATAGACAATCCACCAATTACAGAGAGGGCTAATGGCTGTTGTAACTCATTTCCCAGTCCGCCACCAAAAAGTATGGGCAATAGTGCTAAAACAGTAGTCAAGGTGGTCATCAATATCGGCTTTAAACGGAGTTCACATGCTTCATCAACAACATCAACAACCGATCGGTTAGGATATCGTCGTCTCATAGTGTTGATGGTATCAATTTTTAAAATAGCATCATTCACCGTGACACCTAACATAACAATAATCCCAATAAAAGCCATTACATTCAGGGTTTGTCCTGAAAGCCATAGACACCAAAAACTTCCAACCATACCTAAAGGCAATGTCACAATAACCACCAAAGGCTGAACAAAAGATTCAAATTGTGCCGCAAGAATGAAATAGAGGATAAGCAGAGCCAATACAATAACCTGAATCATATGTCTCTGTTCCGCTTTATAGCTAAAATATTCCCCTTTAAGTCCAATACGAAACGATGATTTTATCACCGGAGATTCTTCCAAGTCATCAAGTATTTTGTCTATATTCGCTATAGGAACCATGCTATACAAAGAAATATATCTTCCCTCTTTATCTGACACCCAACATAATGGCATTGTTGTCGGCTCAAACTGTATTAAATAATCCAGTGGAACACCATCTATTTCACTTTGATAGATCGATGACAACCCTTGGCTTGCTTCTTGTAGCAAAACTTCAACTTTCCCTCCTTCACTTCGAAGATTCATCAAACTATTTCGACCAACCAATCGATACAACTTTGATACAACCTCTTGATAAGCAATTCCCTTACGAACACAACGATCTCTATCTATAATTAGAGAGAGAGCCGGATAGACAGCACCTGAACTTGCAACCTTTAATCCGTGATTATCAGCAAAGTCATGAATGTACTTTATCTGTGATATCTTATATCTTGAATTGTCGTGATTCAGCGTTCTAAAACGTATATCTATAAAAGGGATTTGATCACTAGAAACCAATTGCGTTAAGGTATTTTCTGCCGCTCGCCACTGCCATGAAGCAAAAGCATAACTATTTCGCATTTTCTTCTCTAGAAGAAATAATATCTTTTTCTTATCTGATGCTTTTTTTAGACGAACATAAAAGTGAGAATGTTCCATGGGTACATATGCAGTCTGATGTTCAAAAGTAGTTGTGCCAACATCCACTGACACACTCTCACTATATGGTTTTAACCATAATGAAACCTCTTTACTAGCACTGTTCAATAAAGTTTTAGTCATCTTTTTATTCCAATCTATCCACAGCACCATCTGTTGTTCCGTCAAATTAGGCAGTGCTTTGCGCTCAATTTTCATCAAAGGGTAAAGTCCAAAGGTAATCCACACAATACCTATCCATAGTAAAACAGACTGATGCCCCATCACCCTATCATGGAGTCTAGTCATCCGTTGCTCTACCCACTGATACAATAACGTTGTCGTAGTTTGTGATATTTTTCCTCTCTTATAATGATAGACATACAGGATGTAATACAATAAAGGAACCACTATAAAAGAGACCAACAAAGAAGATACTAAAGTTGCTGTCAATGCAAAGGCTTGCTGCTGAAAAAGAAACCCTGCAACACCACTTAAATATATGAGTGGAATAAATACAGCTAAAGTAGTAAGCACAGATGAAATTAATGGTCCAACCACTTCTGATGTTCCTTGTACACAGGCCTGAAAACATCCCTCGACACCTTTTGAAGACCATCGTCTTTGATAAGCTCCAATGTTATCCATTACAATGATAGCATTATCAATAAGCATTCCAATACCCAAACTCACCCCACCAATAGAGATAATATTAATAGAAATATCAAAAAGGTAAAAGATCCCCATGGTCAACACCAAAGAGATAGGGATCACCAACGACATAATTATAGGCAAGTAAGACCTTCCAAGAAAAAGAAAAAGTAATATGAATGCAAATAGGCCACCTAGCAGTAGTGAACTCTCTAAACTCAATATACTTTCATGAAGTAAATTCGTTTGATCCTCCGTAAAAGATATAGACACATTGGGATATTTTTCCTCTAATTCCCTTCTCATTCCCCTCAATGAAGACATTACATCCATTACCCTTGCTTGTGACTGACGATGTACTTGCATCACCACCCCCTTCTGTTGATCAAAAAAATGATCCCCTTTGTCTTGATGGCTTCGATAACCTATCTTACAAAATTCAGTGATAGGTATTACCGATCCATCGGACAACATCAAATGAATAGTGGACAAACGATCTTCAATATTAGGAGAGCTATTTTCTATACGAAGAGGAAAACGATATTTGCCATCTTTAACCATCAAACTACCTAAAGCAATCTTCTCTTCCAATAAACGTGCTCTACATCGGGCTAGCGAAATACCATACAGATTCAATCTATCTACATCTACAACGACCTCTAACACCTCTGGAGAGATCCCGCTATAATCTACATATGCAATACCAGGTAGTGACTCAAAACTCTTCTTAAAAACCATCCCAACCAAAGGGTACAACTGTGAAGAAGACAAGCCTGAAGCGACAACCTGAATCTTAACCATTGGGATATCAGTTGACTCATGAGATAAAACGACAGGACGGCTATACCCTGAAGGCATACTAGGTATCCATTGATCAATCTTTGATTGAATTTGTGCTATCCCTTTTTCCATATCCACATCATATTCAAATCTCAAATCTATCGCCCCATGATGATCATAGGCAGTGGTAGTCATCTCTTTTAGATAACTCAATGTAGACAGACGAACACGAAGTGGCTCTAATACATCATGTGCTATTTCATCTCCACTAGCCATAGCATGATCTACACGAATCGTTACTTTGGGTACTGCGGTATTCGGCACCAAAGAGATGGGCACTTTATTCAAAGCAATAACGCTTAACATCAATACCCCCAATAAAGTCATAAAGACAGATATGGGGCGTTGCATCAAATATCTAATTATAACCATCAAATCTTGATTTATTCAATTGTAAAAGTGGATGAAAGTTAAATCTATTACAACTCATGAACTGCGACACCATGAGAAAGAAGCAAGTTATTCTCAACAATAACCTTGTCTCCTACTTCAACCCCTTTAACCACCTCAACTTCTGATCCACTACGACCACCCAAAACAACATCACGCCAAACCGCCTTGCCCTCTTGAACGACAAAAACAACGTACTTTCCATCTCGCTTGACAAGCGCTTTCATTGGCACAACAACAGAACGATGATCTGATTCTATTTGGTAAGACACCTCCACATGCATCCCCTGAACTAATTTGGTTTTTGTAGGTAGCGCCATTCTCACAGCAACCAATCCTTTGTCATCTACCATAGGATCAATAGAGATGATAGTCGCAATATATTCTTTGTTCCCTTCGGCCATTCGTGCTGTCGCTTTATCTCCCACTTGCACTTTCATTAGGTCTTCCTCTAAAAGAGACGATTGAACACACATCAATTCGGGATTATACACCTCTGCAAGCTTCTTCCCTGCTGTAATATAATCTCCTACTCGTACCCCCATACCTGCAACGACACCTGTTATAGGGCTATCTAAAAAACAGTCATCACGATGTGATCTTGCCACCTCCATCTCTACTCTTCGTAAAGATAAATGCGACCGTAAATCAATCGAACGAGCTTTGACAGAGGTTGGATCTAACTGATCCTCTGTTAAACCTTGATCAGATAACATACGCTTCCAAGTCAGTTTCGCCTCTTCAAACATAACTTGCTTCCGTTTCCAATCAAAATAGACCTCTTGTGTATCAAGTAGTGCCAACAATCGACCTTTGCCAACCATTTCTCCAACATGACATGGCAGCTTAAGTAGGTAGCCATTTCTTTTAAAATAGATAGCATAACGTTCCGTAGCATCAACACAACCTTGCATCTCTACCACCTTTGTAAGCTTTTTATGAACAGCTTCCTCTACCCGTACATCCACCGTAGCATATTGTCTTTCTGAAACAGCTTGTTCATCACCTCTCTTCTCTTCTGCAGGCTGACAAGCAACCCACAATAAAGAGATTATGATATAAAACATGACACTATATTTTCTCATATCTATCCATTAATTCTTATTGCATTCAATTTGGAGATCATAATAAAACAGGTTAAGTATTAGATTCAGATTGTTTCTTTAAAGTAACTGGAAACATAATCGACACAGGTGACGGGAATGCCCCATCTTGCCCAGGAGTCCAAGGCCCTATTTTATATATTTGATCCACCAGATAACTGTAATCTTGCTCCTCCATATGTTCTTTAATATCGACATCTTTAACCTTTCCATCTACACCAACCACAAAACAGATCAATATTTCATGCGATGCCACCAATGGCATACTATAATCTAATCCTTTTATTGCTTCAACAAACGTCCCTTGCGTCATACGAGGTTTAATCCTTACTTGAGAATATCTATAAACAATATCATCGCGATCTACTTCTTTATGGTTTAGAATATGATCCAACTCATACAACTCTTGTACAACACAATAACTATCCAATTCAAATCGGGTAACCACTTTCCCTTTATCTACATAATATAACATAGGAAACATCCCATAGTTAAGATCTTTAGCCACTGTCCCCCTCCGATTTTTGGCTCCATTAATGGATTGAATATATTTTTTAGAGTCACTCACCACAGTAAGTAAAGAGTCATCATGTGCGCTAATAAAATCATAAGTTCGACGCATACAGCCTTGACACCCACTAGGAGGTAACACAAGAACATACCCCTTATGCGTTGGATAATATCCTCCAATCGTTTCTGCCAACGACACCTTAGACGAGGTAGATTGACACCCTGTCATAATCCATGAGCTTAATATGAGGATGCAAAAAACAAATCTTTTCATTTTAGGTTCACTTTTATAAAATAACACTTTTCAACAAGATATTATTATTAGTCTAATTTCTACATACACGGGTTGTTCATAAAAGAGTTCATTTCCCACTGCAATACCAATACACCGAAAATGCTAAACTTTATAGCCTAGTCTATAGAGTGATACCCTATCAGGTATAGTATGTCACCCTCTCCTTTAATATAAAAAGAAAAGGGATACTAAGATCTTGAGAATAAGATATGGTAGGCTTATTTTCTTTTTATGAACAGGCCTTGATTTTAAAGATGAGTCATGACCTCTTCATCAATTCAAAACATTGGAACTTCAGTTCATCTTCCGATACATTTGGATCATCAGGATGAAATTGTTGTACATAAAACCCCCTTTCTCCTACAAAGAATTTATGACTCACATATTTTCTATCCTCAAGTTTTTTCTCTGCAATCTGCTCAAAATTTTCATTATAAACTAAAATTGAAATAGTTTTATAAGTCCAATATTTATATTTGGTCTTTTTTACAAGCTCTTTATCCAAGCCATGTTCTACCACACGATAATAGACATGACGGAAAGGATCACGAAGTAAACCTGTGTATAAATAAGGGGTTGTCATATCATAAAAGCTAAGCCCCTTATTTACCAAACTTGGATCACATTTCTCCACTTTATATGCAGAGCCATTTTTAATATTCACATCTCCAACCTCTTTACTTGACAAATCATATGAAACCAAACTTTCTTTCATACCATAACTCACCAGTAATGATTTGTCGTCCAATGACAAACAGACGGATGGCCTAGCGCAAGTCAACCCCCATAAGTAGCCCTGTATATCCTTTGGAAAAGGCATAAAATATTGGAATGAATCACTCTTAATATCTAATGAAAACAGGGTGTTACTGTTCATAAAAAAGGAACTACTATCTGGATTTTTATCTGGTGCAGCAGCCATATAGATCAGGTTATCTACATTAGTAAAGTTCGTATGTTCGTTGAACCACACAGTACATGTTTCATCACTCATTGATCCTTTCAATAATACAACGTTCTTTACAGGATGTCCCTCGCCATCAACCCAAGACAGATTGTATGTCAATGGACTATTAACCAAGAAACTATCTTTGCCTAACTTTTGAATTATATTTGCATCTCCAACATTATCTTTCCCACTCTTAGCCAATTTAAACAACTTACGCTCCTTCTTCTCAGATAAGGACACCTCGGATACGACATTATTATTTTTATTATAATAAATAAGATACTCCTCACCCTTCTTATCTCCATGATAATAAGTAAAACGACCTTGATCCACATCAAACTGATTAGATACAGGAACAGAGATAAGTTCGCCTCTCTTTATAATAAATTTATCTTCATTATTTTCAACACAAGAAAACAGAATAAAAGAAACAACCAGGATAAGCCAATTATATTCCATTGGACGAATGTTCTTTATTTTACTTAACATTAATCTAAATTTTAAATCCATATAGGAGATTAATAAATTTCACCAACTACATCATCTACTTTAAACTACACAATGATCTATTTCAGTTCAAAACATTGAAACTTCAATTCATCTTCTGACAAATTCTGATTGTCAGGATGAAACAACTGAACATACAGCCCTTTTTCTCCTACAAAAAACTTTCTACATGCATATCTACCTGATGCTAATCGACGAGAGCCAATCTGTTCAAAGCTCTCATTATAAACCAAAACAGAGATATCTTTATACAACCAATATTTATATCTGGTCTCTTTCACTAATTCTGCATCCAGCCCATGCTCCACAATACGATAATATACCTTCCGATAGGGATCTCGTATAAGTGAAGTATACAGATATGGTGTGGTCATATCATATACATATATGTTATTTTGCCTATATTTCGAACCTCTTGGTTCTACCTCATAATTAGCCCCATTTAAAATCGAAATCTCACGAGATGTTTTGGTTTTAAGATCATACGAAATCAAAGATTTCATCATCGGATAATTCAGTAGTAGTTTTTTTTGATCTAGAGACAAACAGATTGTAGGCATACTACAATTAATCCCCCATAAATCCTCCTGTACTCTCTTAGGAAAAGGCATAAAGTATCGAAAAGAATCTGTCTCCACAGCCCATTCAAACAAAGTATTACTGTTTTTATAAAAAGAGATACTCGATAAATCCTTATCCGGTGCCGCTCCGACATATATTCTGTTGTTCACCTTTACAAAAGGAGAGCGTTCGCCAAACCAAATTGTCGACGTCTGATTATTCGATGAACCTTCAAGAAAGGCTATATGTTTGACAGGATGTCCATTTCTATCCACCCACGACATATTATAAGTTAATGGACTATTAACCAAAAAACTATCTGTTGTGAGTTTCTGCACTATCATTGCATCCCCAACATTATACTCACCACTAGTGGCCAACGAAAACAACTTATGCTCTGATTGTTGAGACAAGGACACTTCCGATACAACATTATTATTCTTATTATAATAAATAAGATACTCTTCCCCCTTCTTATCACCATGGTAATAAGTAAAACGACCTTGATCCACATCAAACTGATTAGATACAGGTATAATCAACTCCTCTCCCAATCTCAATGTCTTCTGATCGTTCTTTGTATTGTTGCAAGAGAAAAGAAAAGCAATTGCCAATAGTCCTACTAAAAACTGTTGGCTTATTTTATAAACGTCCATTTTCTTTACCATCTATTTTAGTAAAATAAGTACATCAGCCTATTTATATTATTACCCCGGATCTCTTAAAGTATTTTTACTGCTAGAAATAAATATCTTGCATAAATTCAATCATATAGAGGTAGCATAAAGTATCTCAACATAAGTACTTATAAAGAAGAGGATACAATAAAAGAATAAGTACCCTCTTCTTATCTAAATTTATTTCAGCATCATGTCTTACTACTCTGCAACAGTTGCAATATTCCCCTTTTCCACAAACTTAGGTGCTGGTGATGGACTAGGAGTAATAATGATAGTTGGAAGACATGAACCATTTTTCACCAAACAATTACACCCATCAAAATGACGCAAAGGAATTTGGACAGTTCTAATGTCTTTTGTTGCATAAACACTCGTTACGATTGTAGCAACGAAAAGCACTAGTAAGGAAATTTTCGATCTAGTTTTCATAGTAATAAATTTAAGTTAACGTTACATGAAGATAATATATCACCTCTTTTAATCAAAATATTTTTTAACAATAATTAAATCTATCTAACAATACTATCTCTAACATCCCATTTAATAAGCACAATCATCTCCACTCACTTAATTCATAATAGAAATTATTGTATTTTAGACACTTTTTCACAGAACACCATTTATTATCAATTTATAAACAATCCGAAGTATGATCTTTAAAGCAATAAAGACAATAATAAAAAGGAAAGAACTCCTAGTTACACTACTTTGCATTTTAACACTATCCTGTGCCAACCCTACAAAAGATAAAGACATATTAGGACTAAAAGGAGAGGTAAAAGAGTGTCATGAGACCAGATACGATGCACAGAAAAAAGATGGAAAATGGACAAAAAGCTACATACAACAGTACGCATTCGAGAATTTCTACATGAATATCGAGGGCAATTACGACTCTATAAAATACAAAGATCAAGACAATAAGATTATTATGTATCTCATCCCTGAAAGAAAAGATGGGCGAATAGATGTCGAGAAGATATTTGATGCGGATGGACAGTTAATGTATTCGCAGAAATACCAATACTATTCAGACTTTGAAACCTACTACGAAAAGCTCACTCCTAACGGACTAAAAGAGATGGAATTTAGGGTAAGCTATGATATCTATCATCGCATCAAATCGATGAAGTATAAGCTCTTCACATATAAACAAAAGGTAGATTCATCCATCGATGATAAAAAGAATAAAGCATTAAAATCATCACAAAAGCCTATAGACATCAGTAATTATGATGTAAAATACACCTATAAAGATGGCCACATAGAGAGCATCCAAACAAGTTTAGAAGATAATATTTCATATACGATAAGCTACGAATACCTTGAATTTGATTCTTATGATAACTGGATCAAAAGGGTTGAGAAATATAGCGATGGATATAATAAACGCTATACGTATGTAACCCATGAGATATCCTATTATCAATAGAGCGATCAATTACTACATCACACTCCGCTAATAGGCAAATACACATCCCATGTTTGAATAACTTTTTCACCCATGCTTTTAACCATGACGGTAAAAATAGAGTATACACCAAACGAAAGAGAGTAAATATTGTTCATTATCAAAAATTGAAGCTATATTGGTAACTCTATGCTTCCAATATGAAGAAACTGAAGAACAATAAGAGGAGTTCATTAAGACAAATAATACGATTTTATCAATAAATTTAAAGCGTAATACTATGATCATTGTTACAGTAGATTGTCACCCTAAAAAAGAGCACAAAGAGAGTTATTTAAACACCTTCAATGAGGTTTCTAAGACTGTCCATAACGAAGAAGGGTGTATAAGATACGAGATATTCCAAAAAGATGCAGATAGCCCAAATCTCTTTATTTTTGAGAAATGGGAGTCACAAGAAACTTTAGATGCACACATTGCCACACCACATATGAATGCATTCTTTGAAAAGACAAACCCTTGGCTTGAAAAAGAGCTAGAGATCAACGTCTTTGATGTGAAATCTTAAGGTATAACATTTAAGTCACCGAGCTAAGAATCTAAGAAAAACCTATCTCATGGAGATATAGTGTAGGAATAACCAATATTTCCATCGTCTGTATGGTCCATGAGATAGCCTTTTGCTTATCTCCTTTTCAATTTACCCTTCCTCTCTTATATTGATCCCCTCCACCCAAGAGTATTGGATCATAAATTAGCTTGACATCAAAGAGAAGAGCTCTTTAATGCCACCTACCCCTGAATAACATACGACGAACCCCTGCCCTCTTTAGAATATCATTTGAACTACATTCGAAGTTTCCTCACCCAAAATGGGAAATCGATGAATGAAATTCGAATGAAATTCGAATGAAATTCGAATGAAATTCGAGTCGACTTCGAGTCATCGCAGGGCATAGGCAGGGGAAAGTAGCCTATTAGACAAGGCAAGGTGAACTAAAAAGAGTAAGATCGGTTAACCATAAAACATGAATACATAATTTAATTTACACATCCTATTAAATATCCACACATACAATAAAAATGAGATCACCTGAAATATACCTGCTATTGGATAGGGCTATGAAACGGTTTTCATACGGTATTCAAACGGTGCTAGTCCATACTTGCCTCATACATAGCTCACACATCACTCATGTTTGGGGACAAAAACATGAGTGAACTCTGGACTAGTTTTGAGCTGACTATAAACGAAGACCGTATTAAACCCGTTTAAAACCCGATTGATATCCCTATCATACTATAGTGACATCCCTGTCATCTCTCAATTAAACCGGAGGGATTACCTTATAAAACTACTCTTTCCATGTATACTAATTTAAGAAAATTTAGACAGAGTTAATTTTACACCGTCACTATTCGTAACGATATCATTGCAAAATGGATATGCAGTTTGCAGTGACCGACGCAATCGGGTATCTCCGAAACTTATCAAAAATAATTTTTAATGTTCAAGAACTAAAAAAAACGATTGATATTTGCATCCAACCTGTTCATACAAAGTGTAAATAAACCATGTCTGTCTACTTCTCAAAACCATAGCATCTCTTCATTAGGCATATCAGAAGGTAAGGAGCCAACCTTTAGCCTAAAGAAGTTCTCGTTCTAGCTATGATAGATGATAAGTATAGAAGTATAAGACTGTAGGGCTGACTTGCAGCCCTACAGTCATTTCACCTATCTCCAGCGATTCACACAAGGATACATAACTATAGTGCTTTCAGTACGAGTTATAATTATATAGGTTTGAAAAAATGACTTAACGCTTCTGTTCAATGAATAGTTTTTTATGAAGGTAGCTACAGACATATAAAAAATATCACTTGCCATTTTCTTCTTAAACATAAAATAAAGAGAATACTAAGCCTTCAACAATTGAAGGTTTAATTGTTTGCTTCATATGAGCAGACTTAACTTATACAATTCAAAATATTGATTACAATCTATTCCATTTAAGACATGTTCTATAGAAATCATTAGTTGTTTCTTGTACCTCAATTGGTAGCAATGCAATCCAGTCTTCATATGAGAATGCTTTTATGATTGCTTGTTCAGCTCTTGAAATGAGATCATGATCGACTGGAATATTTGATATTTTATAACGCTCTATAATCTGCTTAACCATCCTGTCTTTATTGATCTGAGCTTCGATTTTGTAATGGTCTAATCTTTTTTGAGGTGCAACAACGGCAAAGAAAGTTTTACAATATTTATTGTTTGCATTTTTCAAGACACATGCAAAGTTTCGACTTGCTTGATTATAATCAGGAGCATGTGTTGTTTTTTGACTTAAGTTGCTTTTGAGTTTTGCTTCAATAATTCCAAAAACCTTTGCATCATCATTTACAATTATCTCTCCACGCTCTCCATAATTTATGCTAAAATCACCAAGAGCCATATCCGCATGCGTATACCCTTCTCTTTTTACATCCACCTTAATAAATGGACTTGAAATAAGACCTTCTGATGTCCAACTATTTATCTCTGAAAAATCAATTAAGCCGTCAATTACAACATTATATTTCTTTGATTGATATACTAATAGTCTTATCAACCAACCTTCGTTATAAACCTCTGTTGGATTGACAAAAGGAACTACACGACTTGTCATTGAGTCATCAATGGATTCTAGTATTTGTTCAAAAAAATTCAAAAACGCCATACTAATATATTTATTGATTATGAAATTCATTTATATAAGTAGAAATCAACTCAGATCGTTAAATTCGTTGGATAAGAATTATACCGATAAGAATGAAACATACAATAATAATCAATTTTAAATTATGATCAATGTAACACATTCTTCATTACAGCCTTAAAGAATAAAATTAACATTACAAAACACATGACATGGAAGTAATCCGTACTAACTGTGAACGAATACAGTAAGAAAAATTATAATAAAGACTGTCTTCCGCAACAACAAAGCCCTAAATGTTCTAGACACAATAGCCTAGACATATACTGAATTGCTACTTTTGAATGAATTTGTGATAATTGGATCTACAGCCTAGATCTGTATTTTCATTAATACCCATCGCTTTTCACGGGGCTATTAATTGTAGCACTTTCAGTGCATCGTTGTTGCATTATTAAACATTTATTTGGGTCAGGCCTTCAGCCTTTGATTGTGTGGTGGGTTTGTTTTCCCAAGGCTTCAACCAATACCTTGACCTTCGGTCAAATTATGGTTTTCACCATTGGGCTAAGTTCGGTTTCCCTTTCAGGGAAGGTTGCAAAATTAAAAGATCCGTGGAAATCCGTCTCATCCGTTGAATCCGTGGCGATTATTACATTTAAGCATTAGTGTGATACATGATGCCGAGCTGGAGCTCAGCTTTCCCAGTTGTTCCTCTGGGTCAGGCCTTTGGTTGTAAGGAGATTTTTTTTCCAAGGCTTCAACCAATACCTTGACCTTCGGTCAAATTATGATTTTCACCATTGGGCTAAGTTCGGTTTCCCTTTCAGGGAAGGTTGCAAAATAAAAAAAATCGGTGGAAATCCGTCTCATCCGTTGAATCTGTGGCTGTATTTTCCTTGCACCACAGCCATAATAAAGATCCGTGCTCATTAGTACTATCTGTTTCATCTGTGTATTATCCCCTGCACTTGAACATGTTACATGACACCTAACTAGGGCTCAGCATTCGCAATTCTGTCTTCGTGGTTCCATTTGAATCTGTGTTCATCAGTGCCATCTGTTTCATCTGTGTGCTATTTCCTGCGCTTCTTCCCTTGGTATTACTTTTTAATCTGTAAGGTTAAGGGGTAATATAGAATCCATCTATGTGTATAATTTTATATCTTCATCTTGGATTCACATTTGAATAAATGGGTCTATTTTATCAAAAGAGAAGCAGGATGAATAAACAGCAATATTTTGTTTGTAGCGTTGGGAGCAATCATGAAGGCTATACAGAAGAAAATCTAGATCGTATGATTGAGCACGGCGCCTTTGTATTTCATGAAGACACCACCCAGCGAGGACATTACAGGGAGATTCAAGATGGTGATATTTTGATTCTGAAGTATAATAATCAGTTTATTGCTTATGGAGAAAAGTGTTCTCGAGAGGTAGCGATAAATGGAGAGGATGGATGGAACCAAATTTTTCCGATTAGGGAGTGGATATTCCACGATGATGCATCACCACGCAAAGGGGTTTCCCATAAAGGGTTACAGGATAACACACTCAAAGGAGCAGGTCAAATGGGAACGGTTAAGATGATTAAACCATCTTTTGGTTATAAGTCGATCGAATCCATACACTCAGAAAACGAACTATTTGAAAGAATGAAAGAGCTACATCAAAATAATTTATCATCAAATGACATTTCAGTACTGAAGAAGAAGAGACAGATTATCTTGCAAGGTCCTCCTGGCACAGGTAAGACCTATTCTGCCAAAGATATAGCTGAAGAGATGATATTCGGGGAGGTGTCGGAAGATAAAAGAGAACAGAAAAAGCGTTTGGAGACCTCGGAGCAGTTTCAATTAACACAGTTCCACCCATCTTATTCTTATGAAGATTTTGTGAGAGGTATTGAAGCGTCATCGGGGAAAGATGGTATACAATATAATACCAAGAATCGTATTCTTGCTGACTTTGCAGACAAAGCACTAAAGAACGTACAGTTGGCGACATTAGAGAAGGAGACGTTTTCGAAAGAGCAACACGTTTATGAGCTCCTTACGCAATTTGCGGACCAAGTGCAAGAGAAGATCGATAATGACGGTCGTTATCCTATTACCGATTCTGTATATATCTCGGAGGTGAGTGATAAAGGGTTTCGCTATACGGGAGATAATTGGGGCAATGCACCAAGAATAAAGTTCGAGGATTTGGTGCAGATAGAACTTCTGCAAGCCCATACAAGGCAAGCCATTAAACATGCCGACGGGCTATCGGGACTTGCAGACCATCATGCGACCTATTTTAATAATTTATCGAAGAAATTCAGAGATGCATTTCCATCGGAACTGAATAATATGCCCTCCACGCATAAAGAGCAACCTACGGTAAAAAACTTTGTGTTGATTATTGATGAGATTAACAGGGCCAATTTGCCATCGGTCATGGGAGAACTGATTTATGCATTAGAGTATCGAGGCGAAGCGGTGGAGAGCATGTATGCTGTGGACGGAGATCGTAGGATTATCATTCCAGATAATTTATATATCATTGGTACGATGAACACCGCAGACCGAAGTGTAGGGCATATTGACTATGCTATTCGACGTCGTTTTGCGTTTATTGATATGTTGCCAAATGAGAAGGTGATTACTGAAGGAGAGGCAAGTGAATTGTTTCATCGTGTAAGCGAACTTTTTGTTACGGAAGAGGGAGATAAAAAAGAGAATGCGAAATACCTTGCTCCTGATTTCGATTATAAAGAGATACAGTTAGGACATAGTTATTTTATGGCTGAAACGACTTCGGATCTGAAGATGAAGTTGGAGTATGAGATCAAACCGATCTTAAGAGAGTATGTGAAAGATGGTATTCTTCAACCTAGTGCCACTGAAATTATCGAAGCGTTAGATGTCCATGCATAATAAGATTATATCCTGTTCGGAGCATGACTCCTTAGAGATAGCCTACCTCATAGAAGAAGAGACTCCCGATTTTTCTTATGGGGATCGATGTGTGCTTTTTCCAAAGACACATAGAGGAAAAGACGCTTCGTTATCATGCTTTTCTACCCAATATGAGGATAAAAGTTACCAGCTCAAGACCTCATATTTTATTGGTGTAGATTGGTTATATCAGGAGAGAAAGGAGGCCATTCAGGTTCACCCCAAAATCAATGATGAGGAGGGTGAAGTGGATTATTTAGGTATTATCTTTAACTCTCTCTCTTTTCCGGATGCACATCATGCCGTGGAGGAGCTGTTTTGGGTAAAGTGGGATGAGACACCTATCGAAATATCTCAGAAAGAGGATCTACTGACCCCACTACTTATCGTGGAGTACTTATCGATATTGCGAGAGATTGTACGCAAAGGATTGAAGAAATCATACTATCGTGTAGAGAAGAATCTCCATAGTCGTATTAAAGGGAAAGTGCAGGTGGGGGCTACCATCAAACGCAATATAATGCGCCAACGTCCTCTTCATACCCAGTGTTGCTATGAAGCATTTGGGGTAAATAATATGGAAAATCGCCTGCTAAAAAAAGCGTTTCTTTTTGCTCAAAGATATCTTTCGCAGTATATCGAGATGGGACAACATAAACAACTTCTGTCGACGATCCATTACATCTCTCCTGCCCTGACGGATGTTTCGGATGATGTTTCGTTACACGAATTGAAACATCAGAAGAGCAATAAGTTTTTTAAGGAGTATGAGAGGGGATTGAAACTGGCACATTTTATCTTAAAGCGGTTTGGCTACAATATACAGGAAACCACACCGTCTAGTATAAAGGTCACCACTCCCCCATTTTGGATTGATATGAGTAAAGTGTTTGAACTACATGTCCTCAACTTATTGCGCGCCACTCTTAAGGAAGATGTGAAATTTCAATTCCAAGCGGGACAACTCTCTATCGACTATTTGATCCACACAGAAGGATTTCAAATAGTGGTGGATGCCAAATATAAACCACGCTATAGGGAACAATCTATTCATATCGACGATATACGTCAAGTGAGTGGTTATGCCCGCATGGAGAAGTTATATCGTACTTTCGCTATTGAAGATTCATCTCTTATTGACTGCCTGATTATCTATCCCGATCAAGAAAATGGTTTGGAGCACATTGCTCTTGATGATCTAAAAAAGCATGAACTAAAAAGTTATCGTGGAATATATAAGTTGGGGGTAAAGATGCCGAAGATATAATTGACATCTAAGGCAACAACAAAATGTCATATATCGATATTTTGTTGTTGACTTAAATACCACGAATGTCAATTCTATGCGATATTGATGTCTTCCCATTTTTCTTTAAACTCGCTTAAACTAGAAACGTCTTACTTTTCAAGAACAATGAATATCATGATCAAGGGTTATTCGAGAAACATAACACATTGATTGTAGAATAAGTTGGACATGCCCCATTCATTGATATTGATTGATGAAAAGGAGGTAAAATAAAACGAAGACAAGATTCCAGATAACTGAACTCGACTAATACAACAATCAATATCCTTCTGTAAACAAACACATCGATTTTCGTGGTTACGTACCATAATACGATGAATTTAACTCATGCTTTATATGGCCACAGATTCTCAAAATACAGATCAAAAAAAGCGTCATTACAAAGGCTAAATCATGCTTACGTCCTGAGTTACTTCTTGTATCATTAAGATTTATTTGTAGGTAGTTGTAAAATAGTCTAATTTTGTTAGATGAAACGTCGCTATTCATAATTTATATCTGTTTTTCGCAATCCAAATATAATATGAATTCACGTTTTATGAACAAGCCCTGAGTATTATTATATTTGAATGTTTTATACTAAAGGCAAATGAATAGGATAAAAGAAATATCAATGGAAAATAAATAAAACTGACATGACTAGGTGGCTACCTAAGTAAAGAGCTATAATCTTATTAAAGGGTATGTTCAAAGTAGACAACACCCCAGATTGGAAGTATTGTTTAAGGTTTCGAAAATACTTAATGTTAATATAATGGATCTAAAACAGGTTGAAGATGAATAAATCTGATGCATTAAACTTATTGAGGAATTCTATTGATAATGATACAGCAGAGTTCCGAGAAGGACAATGGCAAGCTATTGATGGAATCGTTAATAGGAAAAAGAAATTACTTGTAATAGAACGTACAGGCTGGGGAAAAAGCTCAGTATATTTTATTAGTACAAGAATTCTTAGAGATGAAGGTAAGGGTACAACTATTATTATCTCACCTCTACTTGCATTAATGAGAAATCAAATTGAAGCTGCTGAAAGATTAGGTATAAAAGCAATTTCAATTAACTCAACAAATGTTGAAGATTGGAACATATCCAAATTAGCAGTTCTTAGGAATGAAGTTGATGCATTACTAATTTCTCCGGAAAGGCTTGCAAATGAAAATTTCATGAATAACATTTTAAGACCAATAGCGGATAGAATTGGTTTATTTGTTGTTGATGAAGCACATTGTATTTCAGACTGGGGGCATGATTTTAGACCTGATTATAGAAGAATAGTAAATATTCTTAAGTTCATGCCAACTGGTATGCCAATCCTTGGAACAACGGCCACTGCTAATGATAGAGTGTGTAAAGATATAGTTTCGCAGCTCGGAGATATAGAGGTAATCAGAGGAGCTTTAACTAGAGAAAGTTTGATTCTTCAAAATATATCACTTAAAGATCAAGCTGCTAGATTAGCTTGGTTGAAAGAGAATATTCCTAATTTAACAGGAAGTGGTATTGTTTATACACTCACCAAAAGAGATGCAATGATTGTCACAGATTGGTTGAATGAATGCGATATAGATGCTGCTTATTATTATGCTGGAGCTAAGGATAATAACTTTGAAGACTCTACACAGTATCGACAGTATGTAGAAGACTCATTATATAACAACGAATTGAAGGTTCTTGTGTCCACTTCAGCATTGGGTATGGGCTATGACAAACCAGATTTAGGCTTTGTTATACATTATCAAGCTCCAAGCTCAATAATAAGCTACTATCAACAAGTAGGAAGGGCGGGAAGGGCTATCAGTAAAGCGCATGGTGTTCTATTATCAGGTCGAGAAGATCACGATATACATCAGTACTTCAGACAATCAGCCTTTCCTCCAAAAGAAAGAGTAGAGGCTATATTAGCTATCATTGAAGAACACGATGGTTTATCTGTTCCAGAGCTAATGAAGCAACTAAACTTAAGAAAGGGTCAGATAGAACAAGTATTGAAATATCTAATCGTAGAAGAATCTTCTCCTGTTATAAAGATTGGTACTAAGTGGTATAGAACAGCTGTAGAGTATGATATGGATTCTGATAAGGTGTTAAGATTAACGAACCAAAGACTTAATGAATGGCATGAAATGTTGACGTATATTGATTCAACTGATTGCTTGATGAATTTCCTGCAAAACTCTCTTGATGATCCAAATAGAACTCTTTGTGGAAAATGTGCGAATTGTGACCAAAAGCTTAAATTATCAGATACGGTACAACATGAAAATGGAGTGGAAGCTGCTTTGTTTCTGAAACATTCAGAATTTGATTTTAAATTAAAAATAAAAATTGAATCTGAGGCATTGCCTGAATATGGATTTAGTGGTAATCTTCATCAAAGCCTCCGTGCAGAATTGGGTAAATCTTTATCAAGATGGGGAGATGCTGGCTGGGGTAGTATAGTTGCAGAAGACAAGCATAATAATTTTTTTCGAGATGAATTGGTTGATGCATTTGTTGAAATGTATAATGAAAGATGGAATACAACTCCTCGTCCAACATGGGTCACCTGCATTCCTTCACATAGGCACCCAGACTTAGTTCCTTCCTTTGCTGAACGAGTAGCAACGAAGTTGGGCTTACCCTTTGTGTCAGTAATAGAAAAAATAGAGGAAACTGCTCCTCAAAAAGAACAGGAAAATAACTTTTTCCAATGTAAAAACCTTGATGGAGCATTTAAAGTCAACGGTAGTATTAAAGTTGGTCAACCTGTGTTACTAATAGATGATGCAATTGATTCGGGATGGACACTAACAATTGCATCGGCTTTACTTAGGCAGGCAGGCTGTGGTATTGTTTTTCCTGCAACTTTAACTTCAACATCAGCAAATTAAGATTATGATTTCAGAAAGAACAAAATCAATATTACTATTTACATCATACTTTGCAAAAAGTTCGGATAAAAGCATAAAGCCGCTGACCAACACTGAGTGGAATAGGTTAGTTAGATGGTTGCAATCAAAATCAATAAGCCCAGAGGATTTCTTATCTCAAGATAATGCTAGTTTATTACTTGGTTGGCAGGATAAAACAATTACATCAGAAAGGATTGACTCTCTGCTAGAAAGAAAATCTGCATTAGCAATAGCTTTGGATAAATGGACTAAAGCAGGAATTTGGATTATTAATAGAGGTGATAAACAATATCCCAGGAGATTAAAAGAAAGATTGAAGGATAATGCCCCGCCGATATTATTTGGAATAGGGAATGCTGATTTATTAAATAAGCAATATATTGGAATTGTTGGAGCAAGAAAAACTACAGACAATGAATTGTTTGAAACAAAGAAGATAGGCAAGAAAATAACTTCCGAAAACTTTGGAATTGTTTCTGGTGGAGCTAAAGGAGTAGATGAGTCTGCTATGCTCGGCGCTCTTGAAGCAAATGGAAATTGTATTGGTTTTGTATCGGATTCATTAATTAGGAAGTCAACAACCAGTACGTTTAGAAAATATATAATCAATAAAAGGCTTGTTCTTCTATCTCCATTTAACCCTGAAGCAAGTTTTAACGTAGGGAATGCAATGACTAGAAATAAATTGATATATACACAGTCAGAAGCTACGATAGTTGTAAAATCAGACACAAAAGGAGGAACATGGGAAGGTGCCAAAGAAAATTTAAAAAAACAATGGGTTCCTCTTTGGGTTATTTACAACAAAGAGGTTGGCAACAATGAGTTAATAAAATTGGGTGCTAATAAATTACTTCCTGAAAATGAATACAAAATAGAAGAATTGGTAAAAGTAAAAATAATTCAGGTTTCTGAGCCTAATTTATTTTCTTCTAATAATTCTCTAGCCAATAACATAGCACAAGAAAAGAAGGTGATAAAGAAGGAGGGTGATATTATTGAAGTTAAATTAAATGATGCAACATTATTTGATTATTTTATCTTCAAACTTTATAGTATCATAACTGATAAACCATTGACTAAAAAAGATATCAAGGATAAATTATCCATAACCAATAGCCAATTAGATGAATGGTTGAAAATGGCTTGTGCTAAGGAATTTATTATAAAAAATAATAGGCCAGTGACTTTCATTTTAAATAAGGAAAAGAAAATTAGAATTACGAGTTAGTTTAATAAGACAATTTTCTACAATTTAAGAAAAACACCAGGCTGATTAATATCAACAGATAGTTTTTTTGAGCTTGTGCGGCCTATTCCATTAACGTACTGGCATTCAATCCTAATTTCCGTCATGGAGGTGTTAATACTTGCATATCTAAACGAATCGTCTCATTCGTAATTCTAGCATGTTTTTTGTGACTTTAATAATTCGTATGGACAAGTATTTTGCGAACCGATTTGAATAGCTACACTTTTAAATTGGGATTAAATAACATATATCAGGAGGCTATGTATCCATCTTCATCTTGGCAAATAATTGTGAGAGTATAACTAGCCAAAGAAAATCTCATAATTTCATTCTAAGGGCATTTATTTAATTTAAAACAACTTCGGGGCCATATGACACCATATCAAGACAAAGGAGGTGTTATATAGCCTCAAATGGATGTAATGTAATAAAGAAAAGGATTAGGATAATAATTGCAAGCGTAATGTATGCGGCATAACTACTTTTGGGGTTGGAAGTTGAGTTTGAGACTGATTGTGTAATCATATCGTTTTGCTAAAACAGGCAATACGTCAATGGTCAGTTATATTGAAGTTGAAAATCAGATGAAAGTGAGAGAGGTTTTAATTGGTGAAGCCTTATGATTTCATATTTGGGGGTCAGGACTTCAGCCTTTGGTTGTGTGGTGGGTTTGTTTTCCCAAGACTCATTCCTATACCGCGCTATCGCGCAATTTAGGCATTTCACCATTGGGCTAAGTTCAGTTTCCCTTTCAGGGAAAGTTGCAAAATAAAAAAGATCCATAGAAATCCGTTTGATCCGTTGAATCCGTGGCGATTATTCCATTTAAGCATTAGTGTGATACATGATGCCGAGCTGGAGCTCAGCGTTCCCAGTTGTTTCTTTGGGGTCAGGCCTTCAGTCTTTGATTGTGTGGTGGGTTTGTTTTCCCAAGGCTTTAACCAATACCTTGACCTTACGGTCAAATTATGGTTTTCACCATTGGGCTAAGTTCGGTTTCCCTTTTAGAGAAGGCTGCAAAATAAAAAAGATCCGTGGAAATCCATCTGATCCGTTGAATCCGTGGCTGTATTTTCCTTGCACCACAGCCCTAATAAAGATCCGTGCTCATCAGTACTATCTGTTTCATCAGTGTGCCATCCCTTGCACTTCAATACGTTCCATGATATCGAGCTGGAGCTAGCGTTCCCAGTTGTTCCTTTGGGGCAGGCCTTCAGCCTTTGGTTGTAAAGAGATTTGTTTTCCCAAGGTTTTAACCAATACCTTGACCTTACGGTCAAATTATGGTTTTCACCATTGGGCTAAGTTCGGTTTCCCTTTCAGGGAAGGTTGCAAAATAAAAAAGATCCGTGGAAATCCGTGGATATTTTAGACGCGAACATCGCGCCTTTACGTGGCTCCATTTCCTAGATCTTATTGGACTTTGAGTGCATCTTTGTTGCAATAAGACAAATGTCCAATCCGTGTCCATATTTTCTTCGTGCCTTAGTGATATTTTTTTATCAGTATAGATCCGTTGAATCTGTGGCTGTGTTCTTTTATAAGTAGACACAGCGTGAACAGAAATTATACAGTCTATATACTAGTCAAAGGACAAGTAGTAAAATGAAATATTTCATTAATATTATTTTTTATATATTTACACAAACAACTAAAAACCAATCTTATAATATGAAGAGACTATGCTTTATCCTTTCAATCTCAGTTGCCTTTTTCACTAACTCCATTGTATCGGTAGCGCAATCAAAAAGTAATTTTGTAGTCAAAGCTGGGGCCAATATAAATTATTTTGATGCAAATTTTAAACAAAGAAGTAATCTAGGTTATCATTTGGGAGGACTATTCTCATTTAATCTTAACTCTTTTAGAATACAATCTGGTTTGATTTATATTAAAAGAGGGACCAGAACGTTATTACAAGAGGTTATGTATACAGTAGAAAATCATGAAATTATTGATGAGAGAATAGTTCATGAAGACTACGATAGTCGCATGGTGGTAAACTACATTGAAATTCCCCTTAACCTTAGCTTAAAGGTTGTCGGCTTCCGCAATAATAATAACGAAGTCAGGCTTCATGTTGAACCAGCTTTAGGAGTATATATTTCGGACCAGATTAAAAGAGGAAATGACAAGAGGGTATTTTTACTTAACCACGAAGAGCCAAATTATTATGAAGAGCTAAATATCGGAATAAAGTTTGGGGCAAGTTTTAAGGTTGGTCAGTTTGAGCCTTATGCAGGTTATGATATTGGAATTAATGATATCGCAGCCAATCATTATGAAATAAGAAACAGAAGTGTTTATCTTGGTTTAGGCTACTACATACACTAAATTCGAAAGACATGACTCTTTAACTATCACACATTTATTTAAAATATGTGATAGTTAAAATAAGAACACAAAGTCTGCAAGAGTTAAAAATTATGGGGCTACGAATTGGATGGAATTCATCAGTGTAAAGAAGAAAATCATATGTGACAAAGGTTATGCAGCCACGGATATAACTATCACAAACAATAATCGATATAGGTCTCTATGATCCATTGAATTCATGGCAATAAATTCTTTCACCTAGGCTAAACTTGCTGGCAATCTTAACGAATACAATATAAATTGTAATAAATCATTTATGGCTTTCTGGATTTATTACAATTTATATATTTTAACATTATCAATTTTAATTTACCTTATTCCATGAGAAAAATAAGCATTATTCTTACATTAGTGTTCATATTGGCAACGCTCCAATGCTTGAAAGCACAAGAAACCAATGGATTCAGCCTCCGAGCAGGACTACACATAAACGAGCTTAACAAGGATTACGTAAACCCTACGTTAGGTTTATCTGTTGGAGCTTTTTACTCTTTTCATCTAGATAACCTTAGAGTCCAACCTGGAGTTGCATTTACGCAAAGAGGGGGGAAATTAAAAACGACAGTGTCCTATGGTCCTCCAGGTTACTCTTCTAATAGTAATGCCCCTGATATGACGACAACTTACGATGATTTTGTAGCATTGAATTATATTGAGATCCCCATTAACTTTAGTTTGAAAATCATAAGTCTTAAGAAAAGTAATAATATTAGAGTATCTATTGAGCCTACTTTAGGGTATTGTATCTCTGGTAAGGTGGAAGATCTAGGACAAGCCTATGACGTAAAGGTCACATCGGATGTCGAAAATATAAACGATATAAAACCGTTAAATTTTGGCGTTAAATTTGGGGCAAGTCTGAAACTGAATCATTTTGAACCTTATATTGGCTACGATGTAGGAGTAAGTAATATCAAAACCACTAAAAATGAATGGAAAAATCGTGCTTTTTGTGTCGGTTTATCTTATTATTTGTAAAACATTGGCAAACAACTCATAAAAATTGAAGCGCAAGAGTAAAAGAACCACTAAGACACAACGAAACTAAGGGTTGGGACACAAGCATGAAATACGGATGAGACGGATTGGACGGATCAGACAGATTAAAAATTTACTATTTCACCACAATATGGAAGTTGGGATGTGGTGGGTTGGTGTGAGATATGGAAATGTTTGTCATTGGAAGAGTTCTAATTTTATAGGAGGATGATCAGGGTTTGGGGTTTGTGTCGATATAAAGGCATCATCCTATGGTTCAGTTTTTTGCTTTCATTTTATAAGACATCAATACTTAAAACGCACCTAAGTTATGGTCTTAGGCAGGGACAAAAATAGGATTAAGGTTTACAGAATAGATCAAAATTAATTATCTTGCGGTTTCAGCATCTATTTAACAACATTTTTATTGTAACGATCACACCGATGAAAAGATCTACTGTATTCTTTTTTATCCTTTCTCTTTATGTTTTCTCAACCTCGATGGTAGTGGGGCAAGCTGTGGTGAAACAAAGTGTGATAAAAAAGGCGTATAGTTCGGTTACAACAAAGAAGTATAAGGCACTCGAACGCTTTGGCAAGATGGAGCGAGCCCAATTAATTGGTCAATATGCCTTGAAGTATCGTTTTGATAGTAAGGGAGACACCATTGAGTCTAGCAGATATCAGATGAAGCCAGATGCAAAGCAAGGAGATATTGACACGATTGCAATTGTACGCTACAATGATCGTGGACAGAAGATTGAGGAGAATACTTTTACCAACAAAGGTGCCTATGGTCGTTATGATTATTTTTATCATGAGAACGGGACATTAAAATTGGTAAATCAATACGATCAAACGGGCAAGAAGGTTAATCGGTCGGACTATTATTATGATGGGCAAAGACGATTGATTCGCATGCTTCGAAGAGGCTTTAAGGGAGATACTCTTAGATATGATCAGTATCAATATTTTCAATCCGGGACTTATATTCAAAAGGCGAAGTTATATAAGGAAGATGCAGGCAAAGAGGTGACTTACTCTTTTGATAAGGCACAGCGTGTTTTTGAGAAGAAATATTACTTTAAGAAGGCATTAATTAAGAGTGTTTTTCTCTCCTACGACTTGGAAGGTCATTTGATTTCACAGAATATAAAGAAGAAAGACAAGCCTACTATTCATATCCGTTATCAGTATGATGATCATGGGATGTTGATATATCAAAGAGAGTTAGATACCTCCACTAAAAAAGCAGAGGTGAAAAGATTTCAATATTTCTATGATAAAACAGACCGTTGGGTACATCGATATGTCGCGATAGAAAAGATAGAAGGGTTCTTTAGCGAAGGTTATATTGAGGATCGAGAATATCATGAGGATGGTACTGGAGATAAGACTGTTTTCCCTGTGTCATACCATTAATACCAAATAAAAAGGAGCAGACTTACAACCCTTGGAGATTGGTGAGTGATCGACGACACCTAGACTTAAAAGCCTAGACTAAGAAGTTTAGCACTTTCAGTGCATTGATGTCGAAAAGAGATATGGGCCGATTTATGAACACACTGACTAAGATAAAAGATGCATCATTATTTAGGTATGATTATACTTAGTTTTGAGAGAATCAAACATATATAATAGTGTATTCGGCACCTGATGAATTGGAGTCTTTGAGATAATCCGATATGCTAAAAACATCGAAAAGATGTTTTCCAACAATTCTATTGAGAGATATGATAAAGTTCACTTTTAGTTGAACAGAACTCACTACCTTTATGGTGGAAAAGGGAGATATACCCATTTTTTGTAAAGAAAGAAACTCAAAAATATAGACCTACAATGAAAACAACTGCTCTAAATAAGGTGCACCGAGACTTGGGTGCTAAAATGGTAGAGTTTGCTGGATATGATATGCCGATAGAGTATAGTGGCATTCAAGGCGAACACATGAAAGTAAGAGAAAGTATCGGGGTATTTGATGTATCTCATATGGGGGAAATTTACGTAGAGGGACCAAAATGTTTGGAGTTCCTACAGATGATGACTTCGAATGATGTTTCGGTTCTAGAGCACGGACAGGCACAGTACTGCTATTTTCCAAATGGTAAAAGAGGTATTGTAGATGATCTGATCGTCTACTGTATGGAGAAAGAGAAGTGTTATCTTTTGGTCGTTAATGCTTCAAATATTGAGAAGGATTACCAGTGGTTGGTAGACCATCAAATAGAAGGCATTACATTGAATAATGTTTCAGATGAGATCTCACAATTGGCAGTTCAAGGACCAAAAGCGCTGGAGGTACTACAAAGTCTTACAGAAGTGACTCTTAAAGATATTCCATTTTATCAATTTGTTGTTGGAGAGATGGCAGGTATTAAGGATGTGATTATCTCCAATACTGGCTACACTGGATCAGGTGGTTTTGAACTCTATTGTGCCAACAAAGATGTGGAAGCACTGTGGAAAGCGGTTTTTGAAGCTGGAGAAGCGGAAGGAATTGCCCCTATTGGATTGGCAGCAAGAGACACCCTAAGAATGGAAAAAGGATACTGTTTATATGGTAACGATATTGACGATGCCACTTCTCCTTTGGAGGCAGGGCTGGGATGGACAACCAAGTTTGTTGATAATAAACCGTTTATTGATCGTCCATTTTTAGAGCAACAAAAGGCAGATGGTGTTACCAAGAGGTTAAGAGGATTTATTCTTCAAGAGAGAGGTATCCCAAGACATGGATATGAAATATGTACGGAAGCCGGTGAGACGATTGGTGTTGTGACTTCAGGAACACAATCACCAATTTTGAAACAAGGTATTGGATTAGGTTATATTGATCTCAATCACTGTAAGTTTGGTAATACCGTTTATATTAAGATTCGCAAGAAATTGATCCCAGCACTGATCAAAAAGTTGCCATTAATATAACACTTGTCCATAAAAAAGGACATTGCACCATCTCTATGTCACGAATATGGTGCTATTTTGATCCAATGTTAAGTTTTGTATAGTTTTTCAAGTAGAAAACTTATGATTTATGTCATACCATAGGATCTTATTTAAAAAAATAATATATTGACAAAATATAGCTTATAAGCCGAATCGATTTATCGGCTTATTATTCGAGATAATAACAATTTTAATGACCCAAATCGCTATGAAGAAGCATAATTTTTATGCAGGACCTTCGATCTTGCCAGAATACACAATTAAGAAGACAGCTGAAGCTATCCTAGATTTTGCAGGAACAGGACTATCCGTAATGGAGGTATCCCATCGAAGTAAGGAGTTTGTAGCCGTAATGGACGAAGCGGTAGCACTAGTAAAAGAGCTACTTCATGTGCCAGAGACACACGAAGTATTATTTCTTCAGGGAGGTGCATCGACACAGTTCTATACAGTACCATTCAACTTATTAAAGACTAAGGCAGCTTACCTTAACACAGGTACATGGGCCAACAAAGCGATCAAAGAAGCTAAATTGTTTGGTGAGGTTGTAGAGGTTGCATCATCAAAAGACACTACATATAGCTACATTCCTAAAGGCTACACAGTGCCAAGTGATGCAGATTATTTTCATTATACAACAAATAATACGATCTACGGAACACAGATACATACAGATCCTGAAGTAGATGTGCCATTGGTAGCGGATATGTCGTCAGATATTTTCAGTCGTCCTATCGATATTTCGAAGTATGATCTTATTTATGCTGGGGCACAAAAGAATTTGGCTCCTGCAGGGGTAACTTTGGTTATCGTACGCAGAGATGCATTAGGAAAAGTTGATCGTCCAATTCCAACAATGATCGACTATCGCACACACATTGAAAAGGAGTCTATGTTTAACACTCCACCATGTGTACCAGTATTTGCAGCATTGCAAACACTAAGATGGTTAAAAGAGAATGGTGGAATTGATGCTATTGCAAAAGTAAACGAAGAGAAGGCAGCCCTTATCTATGATGAGTTAGATCGTAACAAATGTTTCGAAGCTGTCGTTAAAGATCCAGCGGATCGTTCGTTGATGAATATCACTTTTGTAATGACTGAAGGTTACAAAGATAAAGAAGCTGATTTCTTTAATTTGGCTACATCGAAGAATATTGTTGGTATTAAAGGACACCGTTCTATTGGAGGCTTCCGTGCTTCTACATATAATGCTATGCCGAAATCGAGCATTCAAGTATTAGTAGATGCAATGCAAGAGTTTGAAAAGCAGCAAGCCTAATAGCGTGTCGTAATGTAACAAGACGAAGGGTCGTAAAGTTAACTTTACGACCTTTTTCAGACCTTATTTTTTTGTTTTTGGAGGATGTTTTTCGACAGCTAAACACAGTGTTGGAGTAACATTTTAATTTACCATCAACAGAGACATTACGACATCTTAACTATATTGAGAGAATAATTAATAATTTGTATTCAAAGGACAGCTCCTGTATCAAAAAGGGTTGTTCTAAAACATCAAAAACAGAGAGAAAAGAAGATTTATTTTTATTGAATAAATGATAGATATCATAATCAAAGGATAGAAATAGCTCTAACTTTTCACTATAATTTTTTAAGCTATGACAGTGATGAAAAAAATCTTAGTTGCTACAGAAAAACCATTCTCTAAAGAGACTACTGACTATATCTTAGATGCAGCCAAAGGGCTGAATGTTGAAGTCGTATTATTAGAGAAGTATGGTTCACGCGATGAACTATATGCTGCACTAAAAGATGTTGAAGGACTCATTGTAAGAAGCGACAAGATCGATCAAGAAGCTATCGATGCCGCTCCGAAACTAGAAGTTATCGTTCGTGGAGGTGCAGGGTATGATAATATTGACTGTGCTTATGCCAAAGAGAAGGGTATCGTGGTGATGAATACACCAGGACAAAATGCCAATGCTGTGGCAGAGCTTACTTTTGGTCTTCTATTGATGATGACAAGAAAGAAGTATAGCGGAAAGCAAGGATTTGAGATCTCAGGAAAGAAGATGGGTATTTTGGGTTATGGAAATATCGGTCGACGTATCGCAAACTACGCCTTAGGTTTTAACATGGAAGTAGAAGCTTGTGATATTTTTCTTAAGCCAGGAGAGACAGGAAATGAAAAAGTAGCTTACTGTCCAACAGTAAAAGATTTGTTCGCAAACTGTCAGGTGATCTCACTAAATATCCCTGCAACAGAAGAGACAAAAAAGAGTATCGGTTACGATCTACTGATGTCGATGCCTAAAAATGCTGTGGTTATCAATACAGCAAGAAAAGAGGTTATCGATGAAGAAGGATTAGCAAAAGCACTAAGTGAAAGAACGGATCTATACTATGTAGCAGATATTGCTCCAGCAAATGCTCAAGAGCTTGTAGAGGAGTTTGGAGATCAAGTGTTCTTTACAGCAAAGAAATTAGGAGCACAAACAGAAGAAGCGAATTTTAATGCAGGTAGAGCAGCATTGAATCAATCGGCTCAATACCTAAACGAAAAAGTTGCAGATTATCAAGTAAACAAGTAATGTAGGTTGGTAAGTCCCCCATTAGTATATCTTACCACATTTACCACGCAAATACATTCGGTTTACTATTTTGAAATAATGGAATAAAAATGAGATACGAAAGAGAGTTCATCTCTCTTTCGATCCTCTTAGGAGTGTAATTTAATAGAAAACGAAAAGTATGGCTATTCTAAAAGCATTTAAAGGTTTACGTCCACGTACAGATTTGGCAACACAAGTTGCATCTCGCCCATATGATGTTCTAAATTCAGAGGAAGCGAGAAAAGAATCCGAAGGAAATCCATATTCTCTACTACATATCATCAAACCTGAGATTGCCTTTGAGGCAGGTAAGGATGAGCATGCACCAGATGTGTATGATAAAGCAGTAGATAAATTTAAGGAGTTCCAAAAAGAAGGATGGTTAGAGCAGGATAATGAAGATAAACTTTATATCTATGCCCAGACAATGAATGGCCGAACACAATATGGTATTGTGGGTTGTGCAGCCGTAGATGACTATCTTAATGGGGTGATTAAGAAACATGAGTTAACACGAGCAGATAAAGAAGAAGATCGCATGAAGCATGTGAGAAATACACAAGCAAATATGGAGCCTGTATTTTTCTCATATCCAGCGGTGGATGCTATTGATGCTTATGTAGAGAAATTTGTTGCAGATCATAAACCCGTTTATGACTTTGTTGCAGAAGATGGTTTTGGACATCACTTCTGGGTGATTGACAAGCCAGAAGACATTCGATTCATCTCAGATCAGTTTGCAAAGGTTTCGAACACCTATATTGCAGACGGACATCACAGAACTGCAGCTGCTGCATTGGTGGGAAAAGAGATGAGAGAGAAAAACCCTAACCATACAGGGGATGAAGAGTACAACTTCTTCTTGGCAGTACACTTCCCAGACAACCAATTGAAGATTATCGATTATAATAGATTGGTAAAGGATTTAAATGGCATGAGTTCGGATCAGTTTATCAATCTATTGAAAACGAAATTCGATTTTGTAGATTCGTCAACAGAAGAGTTAACTCCAGAAAAGCTACACCAATTCTGTATGTATATAGAAGGTAAATGGTATCGCTTCGATGCTAAACCAGAGATGTGTAACGACGATGACCCAATTCAAGGGCTAGATGTTACAATTCTTTCGGAGCATATCTTAGATCCTGTATTAGGCATTAAAGATTTAAGACGTGATAAGCGAATTGATTTTGTAGGAGGAATACGCGGACTAGGTGAGTTGAGCAGAAGAGTAGATTCGGATGAGATGAAAGTTGCTTTTGCTCTTTATCCAGTCTCTATGCAACAGCTTGTCAATATCGCGGATACAGATAATATTATGCCACCTAAGACAACGTGGTTTGAACCGAAACTTCGTTCTGGTTTGGTAGTACATAAACTACAATAAGCATTGCCGATAAACATAGTTGTGGCCAAGATATCATTACAATCATTTGTAATGATATCTTGGCTTTTTTTGTTATTTTTGCAAATGTATTATATAATACCAATTATGAATTAAACTGATTCCTATCATTTTGATTATTTAGCCATTTGGTTTACAAGTCATATTGAACACAAAATGCAATAAGCTTAATTAAATGGTTAGTAAAACTTATGATCAGAAAATTAGACCCCTTTCAGTTCAACTCACAATGGGTAAAATATCGCACCAATATATTTACCATAATATAGATATCTCTATGGAGTAGAGTAAAACTATAAGCCCATGAATCAAAAGACCATAAGCATAACACTCTTCTTAATCATCATGAGTGGAATGCGTTTATTAGCTCAGGATACCTTATACTATAACCAATGGTTTGAGCGAGTACCCCAAGAGATGAGTGCATATTATACCGTAATTGAGGTCATCAACAAAAAAGCCAATATTACAGTATATAATAATGATGGTGATAGGGTTCATATGCGAGGTTTTTTAAATGGAAAGAAAGCAATACCATGGGATGGACGCTTTGTATGGTTTTACTATAATGGTAGAACCAAACATGAAGGGTTATTTAAAGGGGGTAAGCCTAATGGTATCCACAACTACTATTGGAATAATGGCCAAATGAAAGCAGAAGAGACCTACGAAGAGGGGGTTTTAAGCGGACAGATAAAAGAGTACTATAAAGATGGTAGAATACGTGCCGAATCCAATGTTGTAAATGGAATACTCGATGGACCTACTGTAGTGTACCACAATAATGGAAGAACCAAAGCAAAAGGCTTTTATAAAGGAGGAAAGAAAGAGGGTAAATGGTCATTTTTTGACGCCTCTGGTAAACTACTTAACTCTACGACATATCAAACGGTATTCCCTATTCATAAGGGAGAGTTGGAAATTGAGTTCCCATCTAACGATTGGAAGTTGGTACATAAAGAGGGAAATGATAGCACAAAACGGCAGATACTCACCTTTGCATCTAAACCCATAACACACAAGAAAGTAGGCACCACTACACCTACGATAACGATTATAAAAGAAGATGTCGACTGGATGCAAGACTTGGTTTACTACAGTACCAATATGCGTCTTAAACTGCCCTATAGAAGAGAAAGTGATCTGTCTTGGAAGAAAGGTGATTTTAATACACGTATGACCATGGGATATATGGGAAGGCGCTATCAAGATGGACCATATACAACCAAAGGAGTAGTGATTACTCGAGTTAATAAAGGGAAAGCGGTCACGGTTATTGAGGAGGTCAACGAAATACTATTTAAAAAATATCAAGAACACTTTATGGATGTTATACGTTCTGTAAGAGTTCCAGAGAAGGAAAAAAGTAGTAACATTGCACCAACAAATCCTACGAAAAAGAAGAAAAAGAAAAAACGAGGATTATTTAAACGAAAAAAAGATGAGTAAGAATATGCCCGAAGATATCAATCCTAAATTCTTAATAGGTGTTGATCCTAAATCAAATATCGAAAATGACTATGATATTCTATTTCATAATCATTTTCCATTTTTTTCGACTAAGATCTACCCTATTTCGATACAAGAGTTAAGCGAAAAGGAGGTACCGATGTCGACCTACATGGCTTATATTAATGGAGAAGGCGATTTAGAGATCTTCCGTATTCAATTAATGAGCTTTGATAAGCATAAAGAACTTGGAGACTATATTGAGAACTTAAAACAAGTAGAGGCATGGTATGGTGATTACTTGGCTTATCTTGATGAAAGAGAATTTGGACATCCAGGGGTTTTAATTAAGGATTTTAGTTCAGAACTTTCTGGTTTGAAAATTATTAAAGATCCTGAAGGACTTATGGTCTTAGGCCATCAATTGGTCGTAACATTTGAAAATGAAGATGACATGGATGCTTTTCTTGAGCAAGAGCTTGAGATCTCAGCAAACCTATTAGATCAAGGAGTTATTAATATCTTCGAATAAACAAAACAAACGTTAAAAGGGAAGTGATATAAAAACATTACAGGCAAGATATTGTTTGAGCAGATGAGTATATAGTGATGTTTAAATCGCTCTAGGATTACTATAATTATCATGTAGATGATTTTGTTCTGTTTTCATTTTGTATTATTTTAAAATCAACTCTTTGCGTATTTCATTCTAGAGCGTTAATGCCTTATTCTATTCAGAATAAGGCATTTTATTTTCTTTCTTATTTGGATACCCCATTTTATTAGACAAAAATCATATATTTGTCGACTTATAATAGAGCTAAATATCTTCATTAATTAACTTCAATTTTTATCAAAGAAAATGAGTAGAGTTTTGGTAATTGGTGCTGGCGGAGTTGGATCGGTAGTGATCCAAAAGATGGCACAACATCCTGCTGTTTTTACAGACATCATGCTTGCAAGTAGAACTGAATCTAAGTGCAAAGCCATTGCATCGAAGATACAAGGAGTGAATATCTCTACGGCTTCCGTTGACGCTGACAACGTACAAGAAGTTGTAAAACTTATTGAAACATTTAAGCCTGAATTGGTTGTAAACGTTGCGTTGCCATATCAGGATCTTCCTATTATGGATGCTTGTTTAGAGACAAAAGTATCCTATTTGGACACAGCAAATTATGAACCTATTGATGAAGCAAAATATGAATATAGCTGGCAATGGGCATACAAGAAGAGGTTTGAAGAGGCGGGTATTACTGCAATCTTAGGTTGTGGATTTGATCCTGGTGTAACGAGCATTTTCACAGCCCATGCAGCAAAACATCATTTTGATGAAATTCATTATCTTGACATCGTGGATTGTAATGGAGGCGACCACGGAAAGGCTTTTGCAACAAACTTCAATCCAGAGATCAATATTCGAGAGATTACACAAGAGGGAAAGTATTGGGAAGATGGACAATGGGTAACCACCAAACCTCACGAGATACATAAACCTCTAAACTATCCAAACATTGGAGAAAAAGAGTCGTATCTTATCTATCACGAAGAGTTGGAGTCGTTGGTTAAAAATTACCCAACAATTAAACGTGCAAGATTTTGGATGACATTTGGACAAGAATATCTTACACACCTACGTGTCATTCAAAACATTGGAATGGCAAGCATTGAACCGATTAATTATGAAGGGAAAGAGATTGTTCCAATTCAGTTTTTAAAAGCAGTACTTCCGGATCCAGGAGACCTAGGAGAGAACTATAGTGGAGAGACTTCTATTGGTTGTCGTATCCGAGGAGTTAAAGATGGTCAAGAAAAGACATATTACATCTATAACAACTGCAGCCACCAACAAGCATTTAATGAGACCGGAATGCAAGGTGTTAGCTATACCACAGGTGTTCCATGTATGCTTGGGGCAATGATGTTCTTAGAAGGCAAATGGGAAAAACCAGGAGTCTACAATGTAGAGGAGTTTAACCCAGATCCTTTTTTAGATCTTTTAGGTGAAAACGGACTTCCTTGGATTGAACAAACAGATGTGGATTTAGAGTTCTAAACCACGATAAATAATATTTCAGTATCGCTACCATATCCATTGATGGTAGCGATTTTTTTCTCCCCATTGTAACGGTTTCCTTTTATATGGAAGCTCAATTTTACCATCTTATTATTCCAAAATTTACCACACACAAGTACCATATTATTTATTAGACAGATCGTCAACACTTTGTATAAAGGGTATACCCAAAAATAGATGGGTTCAATTAATAGATCTCTAACATAGAAAGTCATCTCCATCCCTACCTTACAAGCAGAAACAGCCACTAGACCATAACAGAAAAATACAGGTTCCTTTTTATGCTAGGAGTAGTATTATCGTACAACAGTTGTGCATAAATCTTCAATACCCCTACCAGTATGGTTTATGTAATTGATATATGCCCTATATTTACATCATAACATATAAATTCAGACAGATGAATAAGACACATTTCACCAAACATTTGGGAGGAGCATGTTTATCATTAATGATGCTAGCTTCTACTTCATGTAAGGTCAAAAAAGAAGAGCCAAAGAGCCCTGTTCAGAAACCCAATATCTTGGTAATCTTTGCAGATGATTTAGGGTATGGAGATGTTAGTTGTAATGGAAGCAAAAGCATCAAAACACCGAACATGGATCAGTTAGCCAATGAAGGTATTCGTTTCACAAGTGGATATGCTACATCGGCGACATGTACTCCAGCTCGTTATAGTATGCTTACAGGTGCTTATCCATGGAAAAATAAACGTGCGGAGATATTAGCTGGAGATGCTCCGTTATTAATTGATACCACTTGGACTACACTTCCAAAAATGCTACAACAACAAGGATATCACACAAGTGTTATCGGTAAATGGCATCTTGGACTAGGAGATGGATCAGTAAACTGGAACAAAGAGGTAACACCAGGTCCTAGAGCAGTAGGTTTTAATGATGAATATATCATGGCGGCAACCAATGATCGTGTACCGTGTGTATTCATCAATAACGGTCATGTAGATCATTTAGATCCTAATGATCCTATAGAAGTTAATTACAAGAATAATTTCCCTGGAGAACCTACAGGAAAGGCAAATCCTGAGATGTTAAAGATGAAAACAACTCAAGGACACAACCAATCAATCGTTAACGGTATTTCTCGTATCGGATACATGAAGGGTGGCAAAAGCGCATTGTGGAAAGATGAGGATATGGCAGATCTATTCTTAGACAAGACCAAGAAGTATATCACAAACCACAAAGATGAACCTTTCTTCCTTTATTATGCACTTCATGAGCCACACGTACCTCGTATTCCGCACCCACGTTTTGTAGGTAAATCAGGGATGGGTCCTCGTGGTGACGCTATTTTGGAAGCAGACTGGTGTGTAGGTGAGATCATGAAACATCTTAAATCACTTGGGTTAGATGATAATACAATTGTTATCTTCTCTAGCGATAACGGTCCTGTAACAGACGATGGTTATGCAGACCAAGCAGACGAACTTCTTGGAGATCATAAGCCACTAGGCCCACTTAGAGGAGGTAAATACAGCCTTCTTGATGGAGGAACAAGAGTTCCATTCTTTATCCGATGGACTAACCATATTAAACCAGGTACTTCTAATGCATTGGTTACTCAAATGGACTTCTTGGCTTCGTTCGCTCACATGTTAGGAGTGAAAGATATAGATCTTAAGGATAGTAAAAACACATTGGATGCTTTCTTAGGAAAAGACAAAGTAGGTCGTAAAGAGTTTGTTTTTGAAGCAATAAACCACAAAACAGGATTACGTCAGGGTGATTATATTCTTATTCCACCACACAAAGGAGGAAAATATATTGACTGGGGTGTAATGAATGAAACAGGGAACAGCGAAGAGTATCAACTGTATAACATCAAAGAAGATATTGGTCAAGCTAAAAACTTAGCAGAAGACAAACCTGAACTTCTAAAGAAGATGACAAAAAGATACGAAGAATTAACCAAAGGGTACAAGTGGAAATCAAATTTCAAACCTGTCCTTTAAGCATAACAACTGTTATAAATATAAAAAAGCCATCCTATTTTGGATGGCTTTTTTAGGTTTTAGACAACTCTTCAATACTATTAAGAAAACACCTCTATCACATCAAAACTTTTATTACTTCAAATACTCTAACCCAATCATTGGGATATAACAAAAACAGGTAGAAACTGGAAGAGATTATTGTGGATTTAAAAAGAATACGCTAAGTATAGATCGGGTAGATGGCTGGAAGATATTTTATCTTCCAGTACACCTCCCACACCACCGTACGTACGGGTCTCGTATACGGCGACTCCCTAAATCACGACTTTACTTTCTGATAATAATCACTTAGCGTAATATAGCCTGCCTTCTCCAAATTCTTATTCGTTATAGTCGTTTGTAGAATTGGACTCTTTGAAATGCGCCAATACTTTTTCCTCGTATTTGCATATTCATACGCTTTGTTCTTCGAAACTCCGAGTTTCATTAAATTCTTCATCTTCGTTCTTACTCTTTTCCAACATTTCCATATTACCATACGGATACGTCGTCTTAGCCATTCATCTACTTGTTTCAGAAATGATTTCATATCTGCCAATCGATAATAGGTTACCCATCCTTGAATATAACTTTTAAGCTTGGATTTGATTTCATCGTAACCAATACTATTCTTCCGTGCTACAATTCCTTCCAAAGAGCGCTTCACTTTCCGTTGTGTCTTTTTCGACAATCGAAAACGAACGGCACCTTTTGTTTTGTAAAAACTGTAGCCAAGAAACTTAATCTGATTGTAGCGCACCACTTCTGTTTTATCTCGATTCACTTTTAAGAATAGAGTATCTTCTATAAAACGAATTGTAGAATTCATCGTGCGTGTAGCTCCTCGCTTGCTTTTACATAAGATGACAATATCATCTGCATAACGAACAAACTTATGACCTCGTCTTGTGAGTTCATGGTCTAATTCATTCAGCATAATGTTGCTTAGCAAGGGACTTAAAGGTCCACCTTGAGGAACTCCTGTTTCTGTTTCTTGAAACTTCGCTTCAACAACAACTCCGGCTCTTAGATATTTATGGATTAAGGAAACTAATCGTCCATCTTTTATCGTTCGTGATAAGATCTCTATCAATTTGCTATGATTGACGGTATCGAAAAATTTCTCCATATCCATATCGATAGCATAATGATAACCTGATGTGATCATTTCTCTACAGGCTATAATGGCTGTATGTGCTCCTTTATTCGGACGGAATCCAAAGCTATAATTGGAAAACTGTTCCTCATAAATAGGGCTAAGAACTTGTGAAATGGCTTGTTGAATGACACGATCAACGACAGTAGGAATACCTAAAGGGCGTGTTTTACCTGGTTCTTTGGGTATTTCGACTCGTCGTACAGGATTGGGAAGGTATTTCCCTTCTCGTAGTTCTGTTATTAAAACTTCTCGATGAAGTCTGAGATAATCTTTTAAGGATTCCACTTGCATCTCATCAACTCCATGACTCCCTTTATTACGATAAACCTGTAAATAAGCCTTATTTAGGTTATCTGATTCTAGGACACGTTCTAATAAATTATCTGTTGTAATGGTCGTTTCCATAATGGCTTCAGTTATCCCATTGAAAGTGTGCGCTCTTGAGTTATTCTCGAGTTCCGCTCTACCTTCACTTAAGTAGCTATCTTCCGATATTTTCTGCATTGATCCCTTCATTAGGTAACAGTCTGTATTATGAACAATTTAAGATTCAGTCCTTCCTGTAAAGTGGGTACAGTACTATGACCTCGGCTGACTTCTCACAGTTAACTTTTTATGAATGGACAGGGAAAATACATTCTATCCACCTGTGAGATCTCCCATGGTAAGGGAATTAACTTTCACTCCATCTATCCGCCACATCTACGGTATAAACTCCGTGTAGAATTCGGACTTTACTTTGTTGTGCAAGCTTATCCAGTTATATACCGCCTAATGCGATTCGTATACCTCGGATCAGAGTTTTGCATACGGCTTCCTTCAGGTTATACCTCACGATAAGCACCCTTGCCTTCTGCTAGGTGGTTGGCTCTACAAACCTCCACTACGGACTTACACCGATTAGTTAATTTCCATGCATGGCACACACACAAAAAAGCCACCCTATTAGGATGGCTTTTTTTAGGTCAGAAAATTTAATTTCGTATCTTATCTTAAGATCTTGGGTGGTGACGATTAACTGTGTCCTTCAAGTAATCTTGATCTAAATGGGTATAAATCTCTGTTGTCAAGATAGATTCATGTCCCAACATTTCTTGTACTGCTCTCAAATCAGCACCACCTTCAATCAATTGAGAAGCAAATGAGTGACGGAAAGTATGAGGACTAATGTTCTTATTCAACTTCACCTTATCCGCTAAACCTTTAATAATAGTAAATATCATAACACGACTTAACTGTCGTCCTCTACGGTTCAAAAATAGAATATCTTCACTATCAGGGCTAACATTAAGATTTACACGATACTTCTCTACATAATCTTTAATGTCATTGATCGCTTTATTGCTAATAGGTACCATTCTCTCTTTTTCAGACTTACCTTCAACAACAATATACTCCTCTTCAAAATGTAAATTTGAAATTTTCAAGTTCACTAGCTCTGAAACACGCAATCCACAACTATATAAAGCCTCAATAATAGCTTTATTACGGACACCTTCAGGCTTGTTTAAATCAATCGCATCAATAATCTGATCGATCTCATCTGGAGTAAGAATATCGGGTAATTTACGTCCAATTTTAGGGCTCTCTAACAATGTTGTTGGATCTGCCTCAATAACATTCTCCATCAATAAAAATTTGAAGAATGATTTGGTTCCGGAAATAGTACGAGCCTGTGTTCTTGGACTCACATTATTACCATTCATCCACTCAACAAATTTACGCAAATGCTCTATTTTTACCTCTCTCGGAGTAATATTTGGATATTCTGCAGTAAGAAAAGTAGTTAGCTTATTAATATCATTCATATAAGCGCTAACTGAATTTTGTGAAAGAGATTTTTCGAGGCGTAGATACGTCTCATACCCTTTTTTACACTGATCCCAATTCATAATCAAGCAATTAAGTTTCTAAGTAAATATTCCGTTTCTGTTCTAAGCGTTTCTTTTACAATAATAATGAGTTCAGAATTAAATCCTTCTTATTATATTGTTAAATAAATATAAGAATAATAATTTATTTAATAAAGAAAATTACTAGATAATATTATTTTTATCTTTCTTTATATCTGTATAAGGAATTAAAAACGTTATTGTTCAATCATATGAGAAAAATATTGATTATTAATGGTCCCAACCTAAATTTACTAGGTGTTAGAGAGAAAAGTATCTACGGAGATCAGTCATTTGAAGCATATTATGAAACTTTAAAGACAAAATTTCCAAACGTAGAATTTACATATTATCAATCAAATGTGGAAGGAGAGCTGATAAATCAAATTCATCAGCATGGATTTAAAGATGACGGGATAGTGATCAATGCGGGAGCATATACCCATACCTCTGTTGCACTTCGAGACGCCATTGCGGGAGTAAATAGCCCAGTAATAGAAGTACATATTTCTAATACATTAACGAGAGAATCATTCCGACATGAATCGATTATTGGTCCTGTTTGCAAAGGAAGCATTATGGGCTTTGGTCTTGATTCCTATCGTTTGGGCATAGAAGCAATAATAGGCCTTCAAGAGAACGCTTAAGTTAAATATCCTGGAATTTTACTCATTCAAGGATAGCACATAAAACAAGGCCGATGGTATTCCGACCTCATAAATTGACAAAAAAGGCAGTAAAAAAAAAGCTACCTTTCTAAAAGAAGGTAGCTTTTTTTATCATTTATTAAACTCACTATAACTGATTGTATTTATCAAATAGTGCCGTTAGCATTTCAGCCTGTTCTGGAGCTTCTAAACCAAGGTTGTACCATCCGAAACCAAGAAGGTCTTGACTCTTCACATAATTTAGTTTGGCTTCAATAGAACGTTCGCCTTCTGCATATACACGAATCCAATCTTTATCATCACGATAGTCATAAGTATAACATTGTTCTTTCTCATGCCATTTCTTATCACCATCTTCATATATCTTATGGAGCTTCATCGGAACATAACCTACCAACATAAGGTGACGATCATTCGTCTTATTTACAACCCATCTGTTTCCATAGAATGGGAAAATAGGGATTAACTTCTTTGCAGGAATTCCTTTTACTTTCAACTCCTTCACTCTGGTTTTAATTATATCCAAAGGTGCAGAGAACTTACGAGAGAAGCCGTAAAGCATCACTGTCAAGAAATCTGTTCTTTTAGATAGCTCTTCATAATCCCAAGCTCTATAGTTAGAAGTTACATTTGCAGTAACTTGAAGAGAATAATTTGCCTCTTCTCTAAAAGATTGATGAATCACATCGATAAAACGACACAGGTGATCTTTATCATTCAAGCCAGTCTCTTTAAACATCTGAAAGTTTAAATTTACTCCATCAAGATTATTTCGTAACAACATCTGTTTTAACTCTCTAGCAAAAGCTTTCATATGCTTCTCATCACTCAACAGACTTGTAAAATAATCTAAACGTTGTTGGTTGTCATTATCCACCATTGCAGTCAATCGAATAAACACCTTTACCCCTTTTCGATGCAATGAGTTAATCAACTCAGCTTGATCCACAATAAAAGATCCCTTATCTGAAAGAAAGATAGAGTTATCCGTAGCAATTTTAAAATCAGACAAAATAACGTGACTAAATTCACTAGGATCAATTTGTGAATTACGGTACCCCTTTTTCTTATCTAACTTAAGAAATCCAACATTAAACATCGGTTTGTTCCAACTGTAATCAACTAAAGGAACACTACTATTAAAAACTAGAGGAACATACTTTGGTTCTCGTGAATCAGCAATTTTTGCAGAGTACAATGATTGTCCTTTAGTGTAAAAGAAACCTTTTGGATTTATCTCAACTTTAGTGTCTTTCGGTATTGACTTACGCATGTAAAGCGACACAATAAGTTTAGCATGTCCATTTTTATATTTTATCGGTCTATCAAAAACAACTTTTGCTTTCTTTAGACCAGGCTTAATTGTTAAGCTACCTACATTATAATCTTGGGCATGTAATTCGACATCATCTGATTCATATATCGATATCGACTGAATGTAATTAGACGCATTTTTTTGAGAAATATCAAAAACAACATTGTGAGGCACACTATTCTTATTTGTTGGCTGTACTACATCGATAAAACCCCATACCACATGCTCATCATACGAGATGCTTGGTCTGTTTTCACGAATAAACTTCACCTCCCCCTTCATCGAAGCAGATGCTTTGTTAAAAATATCTTCTCTAATAGAGTACCCTTTTTCTTTCTTTTTAGACAAAGACAAGCTGTTGGTTGAGCGTGAACATGCCACTATTCCCATTAGAAATAAGAATATCGAAGCATAGGACAGATAAAAATTAATTCTTTTCATACAATACGTATATTACACAATCTTTACGGACACCTCTGATATACAGTCAATTAACAAGTGTCTCACTTAATATAATCAGGTGACAATATCTTAAACTAATCACTTTACAATACTAAGTTAGTCATTCCTATTCGAATTTAAAAATATTATATTAAACCTATAACTATTTTTAATCGATATCTATCTGCATCAAACTAAACAACAACATACTATATAACAACATAATAGCAAACAAAAAAGAGGCACAAGAATGAGGAAAAACTTTATTTGGTTAACAATAAATAAAAATAAAGCTAGTACGAATTATCGCACTAGCTTCATTTCTATTAGTGAATTCAGTTATCTTCATTTTAATAACCCAACACACCGTTCTCTGCATTCAATTACTCTGCACCATCTTCCTCTTCTTCGTCAAAAACAAGCAATCCTGTTTCTTGAAGAATATTATACCATTGGAATACTTTTTTCATATCAGAAACATACACCTGAAACTCATCATAGTTAGGAAGAATTTCAGCAAAATATGCTTTAATTTCATTTGCAGAAGCTTTGTGGCTAATCGTTTTTCCTCCGTCTTCTTTCTCTGAAACCTTACGGAATAAATCCACCAATGGGATATCTCCTTCTGTAGTAAAAATAGAGATATCTGCCAATGCACTAATTTTAGAAGTTGCATATGCAGGTAGACGTTTTCCATCTACTACAGATTCTACAATAATACTATTCTTCGCTTCTGATACTACCTTATATAAACCTGGACGACCCCCAATAGCTAATATTTTCTTCATATGTCAAAAAATTATTTCACATTATTTCATTTGCCACGAATATAACAACTATTTCGAATAGACACATTGGATTCTTCAAAAAAGCATCAACTGTTTTCACAAAAGTCAAAAAATATCCATTATAGACTTAGCTTATACTTCACGCCTAATCTCACCCACGCCCCTGGTTGTTGTATGTTCCCAAAATCGACATATGTTTTATCAAACATATTCGATACTTCGCCATACAAATTGAATTTTTCCTTTTCGTATGAGATTTTTAGATTGGTTACAATAAAAGGTTCATAGTTTACATATACTGGATCTTTTTGACCTGCCACTGAAGTTTTATAAGTACCATTACGATCCTGATAGGTCACCTTCCAATCGGCAATAAAGTTACCATATATTTTATGACGCACTCCCAAATCTATTTTTGCTTTTAAATAGTCCAATGCATAAGTAGAGTCATATCCTTCGATCTCTTTTTTATCTTGGTCAATAAAGCTGAAGTTTAAAGACAACCTTTTGATAAATGGTGATTTAAAGAAGTTATACTCAAAACTTCCTTCTACACCATAAGTGTTTATTTCAGAAATATTTGTTGCATAGTACCTCTTATCCACTCCTGCTTTCTTGGCAACCCAATCAATTACATCTTCTGATTTACGATAAAAAACAGTCGTTTCTGATTTCAAACCACCATGATGATATTTTAATCCAGTTTCATATGACCAAGCCTTTTCTGGTCGTAGATCTTTATTCCCAACATTGGTTCGTGAACTATAGAACATATCCGTAAAAGTTGGCATACGAAGAGCACTATTTGCTGACACCATCCATCTTAAATTTTCTACAAACTCATATCCAAAAGAAGCTCCAGGTGCCCAAAATGCTTTCCCAAGATCACTATTAATGACCGACATCAAAGACAACGAGAGGTCTAGTTTATTCCAATGCAGATCATCAGATAAGAAAAAACTATAATTATTTCGATTATAACTATGAGTATACTTAGCCTCTTCCACACCAACAATCGTTTTAGGAGTATCTCTCTCTTCACCTAGCTGGCTACTCAAGATCCCCTCATATCGATAGTTAAAGCCCCATGAAATTCTACCCAGAGAAGATTCAAACCAACTATTTAAATTACCTCCAAAAACATTTGTTCGATGATAATTATCTTTATTCCATTCTGGAGCATTTACTGGATCTCTAAATAGCTGAAAATGATCGACTCCATTTCTATAATAAACAGATGGAGATAAGTGAAGCGCACCTTTACCCTTTAACTCAACAGAAGCGAAAGTCGTTTTTACATGTTCAAACTGATCAGGATAATCTGCAGTATAAAAAGAATTTGCACCAAAAGCGTTATCAACATAACCCAGTTGTGACCTTAAATCTGCATTCTTAAACTTAAATTTGTTGGTATAGTAAAGATTGGTAATGGTGAAATCGGTATTATCTACGTAGCCATCACTTTTTCTGTGCGATGCAGAGATAAAGTGGGTCTCACTTTCTGTAGAGAGCGTAGCTGAAGCCGTCCCATTTAAAAAGCCATACATACCTGCTGAAAGCTGCACATTCAAATTTGATGTATCCTCAGCATCTGTGATTATATTGATAGCCCCAGAAAAGGCATTTACTCCGAAGTTAACACTAGATGCCCCATTTAAAATTTCAATACGTTTTATGGCATCCATTGGAATTGGCAGGTTTAATGTATTATGTCCAGTTTGAGGATCATTGATGCACATTCCATTTATCAAAATGGCAACTTGTTCTGAAGTACCTCCACGAATACTCATGTCTGCCTGTACTCCCATGCCTCCTCGTTGTCTAATGTCGACACTCATTGCATATTCAAGAAGATCTTGTATACTTTGAACGGGTGCCAATTCAATCTCTTTTCGATCGATAATTGTTACGGACCGGTTTACATCGGATAAAAGAACAGGAACCCTCTTGGCGGATACCATTACCTCCTCAATATCCTCATGAAGCAAATCTTCTGATTCTCTATTGGTTTTAATTACCTCCTGCGCTGCCACATCTAGGACTGGTGTTACGATGACATAACTACAAACCAAAGTAGCAATATGCACAACCCTCTTTAGGGTATTGAAAGCACTGTAGGCTTTCCCATTCCATCGTTTAAAATGGATTAGGTTTGATGAATTTAAAAATGTTGATTTCATAATCTTATTATTAGACATAATACATTAATGTTCAGAAAACAAAAATATAACGTTATTCTTAATAAATGGGTAGAAATGAAAACTTTATATGTAAACTATTTGTTAATTAAATATTATCCATATCTTTACATTAAGTATTACAAACCAAAATATAAGGAGGGCCGAGTCATGAGAATCTTTACTCTATTTATCACACTCCTCATTTCATCCATAAGTTTTGCCAATCGCATCTATTTGAATAATGACTTCAAGAAGACAAGCAAAGGTAAGGCCGCTTACTATAGAGAGATATCCAATAGTGATAATAAAGCATACCACATTAAAGACTACACCATTACTGGAGTACTTATTCGTGAAGGGAGCTTTAAGGATAAGCAGTCTAAAATTAAACATGGTGAAATCAAAGAGTATTACTCATGGGGTAATATTGCCTATATATCCAACTACCATGACAACATATTAGATGGTAAGCGAACAAGCTATTACTCTACCGGTGAGATAAAAAGAGAAGAGTACTTTTCACAAGGAGAGCTGGAAAGAGGAACATGTTATGACAAAGCTGGAAAGGAACTTAAGTTTTTTCCATCCATAGAGATGCCCAAATTTAACCACAACGGTGAAGACCTTGAAACATATTTATCAAAAAACCTATTCTATCCATCCGAAGCATATCAGAAGGGTAAAGAGGGAGAAGTTCTTGTCTCATTTAAAGTGAGAACAACGGGAGAAGTTTCGAGTGTAAGAATCTTAGAATCATCGAATATTTTATTTAATAAAGCAGCCAAAGATTTAATAAAACAGACAAATCACAAATGGCATATGGGGAGATATGAAAATGTACCTTCTGATGTCACCATGACCTTACCCATTGTCTTTTCATTAAATAAATAAGATATACGAAAACATTTTAATGTGTTTGGTGTTAGTAAGGAGACTCAATTTTAATTCTCCACTAGAGAGAAGTTTCGTTTACTATTTTTAGATTACCTATCCTTCAATAAATAATTAGATACATGTAAGATGACTATATATCGTGCCATTTTAAATAGTTGAAACAACATGATCTACATTCACATTGATAGAGAAGTAATATTCTGTTAGTTATCCAAACACAAATGACCATACAAAGGTCAATTTGTAAAAAATAAAGAGGCTGTTTTACGAAACAGCCTTTTTTACTTATTCTTGATAATTCTCTTTTATCCACCCTCCAGCTAAAATACGACCATCATGATAGAGTGTAGCCGTTTGCCCAGGTGCTTCTAATATTTCAGGCTCATGTAGAATAATTTCCATTTCATCTCCATCAACTCTTGCAACATGCCCTAACACATATTGCTTACGATAGCGTATCCGAACCTCCAACTCTTTATATTTCATCACATCAGGGTCAGTAATCAGATGGTTCTCTAAGACAATGCGACGGACTTCTAAATTTGATTTATCACCGAGTATAATCTCATCCTTATCACCATTGATACCAATCACATAAAGTGCCTTGTTAAGGTTAATCCCTAAACCACGCCTTTGACCTAAAGTATAAAAAGGAACCCCATTATGTCGACCAAGTACGACTCCCTCTTCATCAACAAAATTTCCTTTGGAGATATCAATTTTATTATTGTCATACTCTTTCTTTATAAAGTGACGATAATCTTGTCCTTGAAGGAAACACACACCCATAGAATCTTTCTTAGTAGCAACCTTTTCAAATCCTCTTTGTGAGGCCATTTCACGGATCTCATCTTTAGTAAACTCTCCCAAGGGAAATATCGTTCGAGACAGTATACTTTGATCTAATCCCCACAAAAAGAATGATTGCTCTTTTTCAGGATCAAAACCTGAATCAATGTAGAATCGACCATCCACTTTCGACACTTTTGTATAGTGGCCAGTTGCGATATACTCACAACCATATTTATCCGCAGCCTCTACTAGATATGGCCATTTGATGGTATTGTTACACAACACACATGGATTAGGAGTGATTCCATCTTTATATTGCTGTGTAAACACTTTAATTATATCATCTCTGAAATGTTGGCGAATATCAACAGTATAATGTTCAATTCCGAGTCGTAGTGCCAATATTTTTGCATCCTTCACAAATTCAGGAACATCATCCTCCGTATCATACATACGAAAGGTTACGCCTTTCACTAAATACCCTTGCTCTTGAAGAAGCATAGCACTCACACTACTATCTGTTCCTCCACTCATTGCTAACATTACACTCTTACTCATCGCGCTCATCAATAGTTTTCCTTATAATCGTAGCAAAGATAACTTTTCCAAGGGCATTCTAAGAGGAAAAATAGACAATAATATCTGCTGTTTCTTTCAATAGATCAAACTGTTTCACCTTTACTTGAATCACATTCAAACCAGTACGTTTGTGAAGGTCTTCCAACAACTCAGACTCTTTATCAGGAGCAAGCAGTGCAATCCGATCATAAACCATTGGCATAGAGGCATTTTTCTTATGATACAATACTCTCTCCATCCAAGCCAAAACAATCCACAACATCACATTGGCAATAAACACTTGATGTGTAAAAAAGAAATCAAAAGAGAGTGCATTAATAATGGACATCGCAATACTGACAAACAGATACGCCATCTCTTTTATTGGAATCGGATCTGTTCGAAATCGTAGAATACCAAAGATTGCAAATAATCCGACCGCCAAAGAAAGCTCAAATTCAAGATGATGAAGCAAGAACGCGAGAATAAATACACTAATACTTATCGTAACATACGAAAACAGAAAATCCCTTCGTTGGTAAGTTGATGGGGTAAATATTAATCCAAAAATCACAAATACAGATACGATCTCTAAAAGTGCAGGACTAACTATGGCCCATGGGATTATAGAAAAAAGGTCATTCATAAAGACTATTTTAAACTCTTTAAATAGTGCAACACTGCTTTTCTCTTATGTGGGAAAAATTGAGTGTGCAACATTCCTATTCCAAAACAATACTTACTAAATTTAATCGATCGAAAAGAGTGTGATCTTAGAAATTGGACAAAGCTACTTTCATTAAAGTGCATCCCTTTAACTTCAACCACAACAAACCCCTCTAAAATATCAACCCATTGATTATCTTGTAGAATTTTCAAGGATTGGTCGATAGTAACTTTCTCATTACTCTCTAATGAATAAAATGAAGCTCGAAAATAGTTATTTTTTAATGAATTTCTCAACGCTTCAATACCAATAGGAATCTCAAACCCATTAATAAATCTCTCAGCACCATTCATCGAGGCTTTGATACGTTTCTTCACCATCTGCCCACCAACCACTTTACACTTCATTTCCCAATAACAATCCTCTGTATCAATATAAATTCTTTTTCTGAGTTTATAACGAGGACGCTTTCCCCTTAAATGATCTCTAGCAAGATCTAAACGCGCTGTATCGTAATAATGATTTTCATACTCTTGCAACCATGATTCATTCACTTTCAACACATGGTATGATTTTTGAAGATACCCCAATATAACATCTAAAGACTCAGACGGGATGATAAACTTTTGATCATAACGTGTCATAAATGATGGTCTCTTAGTAGAATCATCAAGAGTTATAGAACGAAAACAATATTTAGACAGATCATTATACATCATGAGACATAATTAATTACGTATACTTTTGAAACAATAGTTCCTATAAACTTGTTTAATCAAACCATATATTAAAAAAGGGAAAATATAAGGGCTTTAATATAGCTTTAAGATTTTAGAATCATATTTTTTTTTAGCTTTGAATTACTATAAAAAATGAAAAAATGAAATTATTTTCTACATATATCAAAACAATACTTATGACATTATTTGTTTGTCTTCTAGGACACACTTCTGATGCTCAAGAAAACAGATCCATATCACGAAATTTGTATGATAGATACTATGGATATAATAGCTATGATATGTTTAGGCCATATTTCATTTCACCCCATATTATCATCCCAAAAGATTCTATTGGATATAGTGATCTCAACATCGAAGTGGGAACATACTTTCAAACAGATTTTGACAATTACAATGAACTAGGAATGTATGTAAATCCACTACTTCAAGGACGACTCTCTAAAAGAATTGTATATAGCATAGAACCTTTTGTTAGCAACCACAACCTATGGCTCTCTAGTTCTAATGACTTTCCAACAATGTATAATGGTTATGCTAATTTTCAACAAATTGGAGGAAGTGCCTATTTAGCATACGAACTAAATGATCATTTTGAAGTAGGAGCTGGTATACATGGAAGCTATGCATTCTCTAACAGTAGACAGATACAAAATATGGTTAAACCATTTCATCAAATTGGAGGATCTGTATATACCCGATATAAGAGAGATAATTTCTCGTTTACAGTTCAATTTGATTACACCAAACTACCTGAGTACCCATCTCCTATCCCTTTCAGAGAAGACCCGAATAAATAATATCTTATCGAATGACAAACAAAGACGAACTATATATATTAGAGCTTGAAGATCAATTAAAATCATATTGTGTCTCAAAGCTTAAAGAAGAAGAGATAGATAAAGTTGATAACGCAAGACGACTGGCATCATCCATCCTATCCAACAGGAAGCTACCAGATGGAGAACCCTACTATGCACACTCTCTTGGAGTCGCGTTAATTGCAGGGGAAGAGATGGGATTAGCGTCAGACTCTATTATTGCCTCACTCCTACACAACACAACTGCCCTACAAACGGATATTGAAGAATATCTAAACCAAATTAATGAATCTTATGGCGAAACAGTTGTAGTAATACTAAGAGGCTTAACAAAGATCAACTCATTAGACAAAGATAATATTGCAATTCAAAGCGATAACTTTCGTCGATTAATGATGACCTTATCAGGTGATATTCGTGTTATCTTAGTCAAAATTGCAGATCAACTCAGAGACATGCGAAATCTTCACTACTTCCCTGAAGAGAAGAAGATGTCCTTCGCCCACGAAACAAACTATCTCTACGCTCCTTTTGCTCATCGTCTTGGTCTGTATAAGATAAATTCAGAACTTCAAGATCTATGGTTAAAAACAATTCATTCTGAAGACTACTATTTTATTGATAAGAATCTAGAAAAGACAGGCTCTTTTCGTGAAAATTTTGTCTCTGAATTTGTAAAACCTATCGAAGATAAACTAAAAAGGAAAGGATTTCAATTTGAAATGAAAGCCCGCACCAAGTCTATTTATTCGATATGGAATAAAATGCAAAAAAAGAAAGTCGATTTTGAAGATGTACATGATGTCTTTGCAATTCGTGTCATTCTAGATTCAGAACAGCACGAAGAAAAATCAAACTGTTGGCAAGTTTTTTCTATTGTAACGGAACATTACCAAACGAATCCCAATAGACTGAGAGACTGGATTTCGATTCCCAAATCAAATGGTTATGAATCATTACATACAACCGTTTTAGGTCCAGGAAGTAGATGGGTAGAAGTACAGATCCGTACAACAAGAATGAATGATACGGCAGAAAATGGACTCGCAGCACACTGGAGATATAAAGGAGGGAAAGAATCTGGAAGTTTTGATGATTGGTTGAAATCAGTTCGAGAGATCCTAGAGAACCCTGACCTTAACCCATTCGATTTTATCGATGAGTTTAAGACCAATGTATATGAAGATGAACTTTTTGTCTTTACACCCAAAGGAGACCTAAAGAAGCTACGTGCTGATGCTACACTTCTTGACTTTGCTTACGATATACATTCTCAAGTGGGAGATCAATGTGTTGGTGGACTTGTTAATGGGAAAAAAGTATCCATTAAACACAAACTACAAAATGGAGATCATATCTCTATTGAGACCTCTAAATCTCAAAAACCAAAGATGGATTGGTTAGAGTTTGTAGTCACTACGAAAGCAAAATCTAGAATCAAAGTTAGCCTTAATGAAGAGCAACGTAAATTAGCTGAACAAGGAAAAGAGATTGTAAAGCGTAAATTTAAAAACTGGAAGATAGACTATAATGATCGTATTATTCAAGAGGTACTAGATTATTGTAAAATTAAGCTATCTAAAGACCTTTATGCTAAGATTGCAGAAGATAAGATTGACATCCTTGACATCAAAAATTTTATCACTCAAAAGGAAGAGAAGGCGAACAACAACGATACTACGCAAACAAACTTAGAAGCACTTCTTGGTGAAGATTTAGTCGATGACCTTAATATAGATGGATCTGATGATTTTCTGGTTATTGACAACAACATAACAAATGTAGTATATAAACTATCGAAATGCTGTAACCCAATCCTAGGAGATGATATTTTTGGATTCGTTACGATCAAAGAAGGAATTAAGATACATCGTCGAACTTGTCCTAACGCACCTCAAATGTTAGAAAGGTATCCTTATCGAATGTTGAAGGCAAAATGGAAAGGTGAAAACAATACGAAAAAATCATTCCAAGCAACCTTACATATTACTGGACTAGATCAAACAAATATCGTTGGCGATATTTCGCAATTAGTATCCAAAGAGGCAGGCATTCAGATGCGATCGATATCTTTTGACTCGGGCAATGGACAAATCGAAGGGATAATTAAGGTATACGTATATGATTTAGGGCACCTTGAGTTCTTAATGCAGAAACTTAAAAATGCTAGAGGTATTAATACTGTATCAAGATCGGATGGATAGATAACAAGACGAAAGGTGGTGTTGACAAGATCATGTTAACACTATCTTTTTCATATAAATAGCAGAGCAAATTTTTATTACAAAAGAGGAGCTAGGATATTAGGTATAATACAACAAAAAAAAGAGGGTATCTAAATAGACACCCTCAAACCTAACCTAACCTAAATTCCTATGAAAAATTTGCTTTTCCCTTACGATTACAAAGATGAGGAATATCATTGTAATTGAAAAACACCCTAGACATAACATTTTGAAATAAAACTTAAAAAGCTTCAAGAAATGTCAGAAACAGTGCACTATCTCCATTTGGTCCAAAGCCAAGATCTGCTCGTAAATGGACCTTTTCTTTATTATCTATCCTAAAGCGTCCACCTATACCATATACACATTTGACATCATCAAAGAACCCCTTATTTGATAAAGAGTAGTCATTTCCTACACCAACCCAGGCAACAGCTCCAAGCCTCCACCAGAGATCTCTCCGATATTCTCCTTGCACATACCACATATTATTATCCAAATATTTGTTCGGATTCGAAATACCTCTAAGGCTATTCTTGTCGGCTAATACTGGCATACGGAAAAAGGGAGTCTCATCACTACTATTTTTGAAAACACTCTGAAAAGCAAATACATTCTTTTTTGGTAAACCAAATGTATTGAAATATCTTATATCTAATGATAATGTTGAAAACTCATAATCACTTCCCATCCATGAGGCATAGTGAAGAGCTTTTAAATCAACATACAAACCACTAAATGGATATACTACATTATCACGACTATCATATCGCAACATTGGTCCCAAACCAATAATAAACCCTCCATCATAACCAGGAACATCCGGAGTAAAAAGATCTCCTTCGATTGAAGCAATTCCCATGGTTTGAATATCAAAAAATAATCCAATATAGACATTCCCAAAACCTTTTGAAACACCTCCAGATAGCAGAAACTCATTACTTGTAAACATCGAATAATCTTCAACATCTCCTTCTAAACCAATTCCATACCACTGATTCTCTTTTCGATAATACCCTACTGAAGTAATAATATTCCAATTGCTTTTTGTATATCCATTTAGATCTGCCTCTGCAACAACAAAACCCTCTGTAGAATACGAAAACTCTGTTGCGATGGTAGTTGTTTTACCTCCGTCACCATATAATGTCCATAGAGGTTTGATTCCCAATATAAGACCAGACTGAGGATCATATCCAGCCACGGGATACATACTCAAAGAGTAAGTCTCTTTATCAATTGTAACAAAATCGACAAACGCCTCAAGCCATCGCTGAACTGTAGGGGTTGTCTCAGGGGACGTGACAGAAGTACTATCTTGATTGCTACCCAAAACACGGCCACTTAAAATCAATAATAAGACTCCTAATAAATATTTCTTCATCTATCGTTTTTTCAAAATGCTTCTAATACTGTCAAATATATTGAATTTTGACCATGGGGACCAAAACCAACGTCTGCTCTAAAGTTTAGATTATCCTCGGGAAGGATTTTAAACCTCAGACCTGCTCCATAAACTACTTTAATATCTTTAAAAGCTCTATTGTCATTCGAACCAAATTCATTACCCAATCCTGCAAAAACAGCATAACCAAATCTATTTTTAAACATCCTTCGATATTCTGCTCTTGTAAACCACACCTTTTCATCAATGTAACGAAACGGATGTTCAATCCCTCGTAATGCTTTCTTCCCCCCTAATTTACTCATCAAATAAAATGGAACTTCCCCAAAATTCAAATCTGCAAACACCTGAAACGCAAGGACCCTATTGGGATCTTTTAAACTCTTATAATATCTTAAATCAACTACCCATTTTTGGAATGAATAATCATTAAACGAAGCCTTAGGAAAATTCAAATAGTAACTAGTCCCAAAGAAACCGTCTCGAGGAAATAAAATATCATCCCTTGTGTCATACCTCACAACAGGACCTATTCCCATTGCATATCCCCCATCAAAACCATACACCGATTCATCTAAAGGAACTGCATCAGGCTCTGAATCCAAATCAAGTTCATTTTTCGTATGAGATATTAAAAACCGAAAACCTATAAAAAACTCTTCGGTCACCCCTTTGGAAACTTCGCCAGACCACATCCGGTTGTAATAAGTATAATCCGTAGGAACCACACTACTGTCATTATTACCTATACCATAAAAATCATTAGGCGTTTCATTGATCTTAATATTGGACATCAAGATCCATCTAGACTTAGTATACATTAAGAAGTCGACCTCAAAGCTAAACTGTCCTTGGGCCGAAACCATAAAGGAAGGGATCAATGTTGTAGGTCGGTAAAATTCGTTTGCCTTTAGTGTGTCCTTGGGGATAAAACGAAAGACAGGCATTATTCCAACTTGAAAACCAGTCTGAGGACCAAAACCTAACATTGGATATAAAGAGAAAGAGTATTTATCATGAGTAAAAGTAACTTTATCTAACGTTTTACTCACAAGTTCAGTCGTATGGTCAATTAAATTTTTATTGACCAAAGTATCTTGTTGTTGAGCAAATGATGATAATGTTGCTACACACATGATAAATAATAATCGTATTCTATTCATCAAAAAAAATTAATTACACATAGAGTTTCTATTCCTTATTCAAAACACTCATTGGTCAGGCAGAGCCACACCATTGAACCAAGCACTTTCTACTTGTATAACAACAAAAGTGCCATAATAGATCATTTTATCTGAACTTTTTCAACAAACAGATCAGTTTAAGGACATTTAAATCAAATATTTTCAATTATGGATATCTGGTTTCTCATAAAACACGAAAAAATACAATATGAATAAGTTGAAATTTGAATCGTCACAAAGGTGCAACAACAATCACTACATCTATGCCACACATAGCAATTGAGAATATACATCAAGTTACGATTGACCTAGTCTATTTGGCTTTTTCCGAGATTTGATGGGTAACCACTTATCGTTGCAATCAAATCATCAAGGCAAAGCTATATTCTCCAATCAAATTACGACAAACAGACCATCGTTTTAGTAGGTTTAGGCTTTTTGAACCCGTTACTATAATAATTTCATCAAAAACATCACGAACACATATCGTTATGGCTTGTTAACTCTTTTGCATCTCCAAACCTATAGCATCACCATAGAATATTCATCTATTTAACATTTTTGATGAATGAAGTATCAATGAAGTATCCTTGAAGTATCAATAAACTACGAAGGAAACCCTATCTAAGATGTCTGTTATTTCCTAAAGTAGAAGCACTTTTTCTATCCAAGTTATCATAAGAACCATGAACCACCTTAATGAGGTAATTCATGCTCTTTATGCCCCCTCAGAGGAACGTACAGCTCCAGCTCGGAGACAGAATTGATTGCAATCACACTCCTGTATTCTCCATGCCACATATCGCCTTCATCAAAACTAGTAACATAGAAGAGTTTAGATGCCTATTAAGGCAGGGTGATTATTGGACAACACATTCAAGATGGAAGAGGATAACGAATCATTGAAATATTGTCCTAAAGGATACAACCTGTGAGTTTAAGATGTTTTAGATAAATAGAGATTCATAAAGAACCCTTAAAGCCGTCATCACCTGACTAACATGCTACTATCACCTGTTTTTTCTTGGGTGTCATTCCAAGTATATTCGAAATTCCCTCACCCAAAAAGGGAAATCGATGAATGAACTTCGAGTGAACTTGGAATGAACTTCGAGCCATCTCAGGGGAAAAGCAGGTGATAGTAGCTTGTTGGTCAGAGTAAGGTGATATTGATGAGGTCGGATGTGATAATGGTATATGAGCATTGTTCTATTTAATATGGTCCACACACCAAGTTTCGGAAAGCGCCAAAAAATTGAGGGACTAGACCTAAAGGGAGAATGAACATTACAATTTAGGGGAGAACCACTCGTCAAAAAAAAACGGAGTACCTTGTCTTGCCCTTCGATCCTATACGAGACACATCCATTAAAAAACATCAAATTCAACATTTGCTGATCAAAAGAAGTTCTCACTTGTTATTGTTTAAAACAATACAAAGAAGATCACCCTGAGCTTTAATTACATCAATTAAGTATTCGATAGTGATCAACATACTACAAAAAGTAAAATGAAGTTTTAATTTTACCCCGTTGAAACACTATCTTTGTAATAAAATTTATAGACATGTTAGATCCATACAAAAGACTAGAAGAGATATTAAAGGAAGATGACTCATGGCCTAAAGCTTATATGTTTAAATTTATCGTGCCAAATCAGGACGATAAAGTCAACATTGTAAAAGCAATGATGCCTGAACCAAATAAAGTGGTCATGCGTAGTTCAAAAGATCTGAAATACGTCTCCGTTTCGTTAAAAACAACGGTAAAAAATGCGGACGAGATACTTGACTTGTATAAAAAAGTGGATCAAGTTGAAGGAGTAATAAAACTATAATCCGATTGTATTCCGGTTCTAAAGAGACTTTTAGAACCGGAGCATAAAGAACAAACTAGCATAGCCCTTAGATAGTTTCTGATATACGTCTTTTACTACTGCATCGAACATTGAATCAAATCGTGACATTTGATAGTAATAATCTTTTGAGATTAATTGAGGTAAATTATATACACATTGATTGGCTTTATTTAGCACCCCTATACTGTTTCTCCTTGTATAACAGACCCCCTCTTCTCGCCTATTTTCACATTGAAATAGACATATCATCTGTCGGCGGGGATCATTAAAAGAGAAGTAGTCAATCCGGTATTTCCCACTCTTATTTATTTGATGCCCTAATACCCCTTCATATATATCTTTTAATGTAAAAGGCAGATCTGAAATAAACCAGTGGTGGTGGTCAGTCATCCAACGATAACGAATATAATTATCATCCGGAGACCAAATTTTCTTTATTATTCGATGTAAACCATCAAAAATGAACGACCATATTCTAAAGCGGTCATACATACAGTCTACTGCATTTAATGAGACACTACGTAATGAAACAATGAGTTGGCCTATAGCCCCCTTTTGTTCTTCAACATCAATAAAAGATATTTGTGCCCCATCATAAACTACGGTATGATGAAAACGCTCTACAATATGATATACTTCCTCTTTATTCATAATCAGCCATCTCTTTAACTTATATATTATTGAGACAGCTAAAGTGGAATAATGTTCAACTAAAAAATTTAAAAAACACCGAAATATGCTTTCAAAGCAGGAGTTAGTTGTCCTTTAATAGAATTTAATATGTAAGCAATATCAGAAGTGTTTTTATTCCAATCCTTTTTTACAAAGAACAAATTAAATTCATCTTTAAAAGAGGATTTGGTATCTACAACATCCATTACGGTTTTATAGAAAAGAGTAAACAGGTCTTTTTCACCATAAAGAGTTTCATCATCTATGGAGATAACTTTCAATAAATTCGTCAATAGGGCTTTGTCTTTCAACAAAATGGCACACCATAATCCCTTCATCATATTCCCATAAAGATACGGTAGTGCATTGGGATCATTACACAGAGCTATTTCAACAGGTTGAAACTTAAAAGTCTCATAGAGTGAATTAATGGAAGAGTGATCTCCTTTATTTAGTAAATAGAAAGCATGGATATTAGCCAAAGCTAACCTTTGATAGCGGTCTATTTTGGCCGCTTCACTTCGAGCTTTATATGCAACAACCACTTGCCCCATTGCTTCGATCCACTTATCAGCCTCGGCACCTTTAGAGTATACAAATGCTGTAAAATACAGATCTGATAATTTAAAAATCCAATCAATAACCGGAGCATCAACATAAGTTGCAATAAATGCTTTATACTCTCTTTGTGCGTACTGAAACTCTCCAATTAATTTATAAGCATCAAAACGTGCCATTCTTAGTTGCGCATAAAGATCTTGATTTTCCACCAACAGTTCAAGAGGTTGCGTATCCATCAGAAATTTCTGCAAAGCACGACTTGATCTATTCTTTATTGCATCTTCATACAATTTCATTGATTGATTAAAAAGAACAACTTTTTCGTCCCTAATTGGTTCCATAATATAGTTATAGCATTTAAAAAATTCGATAATCCGATTTAACTAAACAAAAATAGGTATTATTGGGATGTGATAAATATTTCTTTCAAAGAAACTACTAAATTTGACTCAAAACGGATCATATATGCAGAAAAAAATGTGGATTACAGATTTAGATGGGACGCTACTAAACAACAACGAGCAGCTTCCATCATCACTATATGATGCAATAAATAAAATTCCCTCTCATACAATCAAGGTTATTGCCACTGGTCGTAATTTAGAAAAAGTTAGAAGAGCAATAACGAATATTCAACTCTTTGATTTTATCATCTTTTCTTCAGGTGCTGGCATATATGACACATCTAAACAGTCACTTATTCATGTTAACAATCTTTCAAAGCACACTTGTCGTATAGTATTTGATTTCCTTGATCGACAAAAATATAATTTCATATACACACAGAAAGTCCCCTTCAATCAAAATTTATATTACAAAGAAAACTATCCGTGTAAACATTTTGATCAGTACCTCTATGCACACGAGAGAGATTTGGACCGAAATCTTACCACACTCAATAATGAACTTGCCCAATTCATGGTTTTTATTCCAAATAACGAAGATCTCATTCAATCGATAACAACACAAATTCACTCTATTTCGGACGAACTTCAAGTTATTCGAGCGACATCACCTATTGACGCATCATTCTGTTGGATTGAGATATTTCATAGAGAGGTATCAAAAGGAAAAGCTGTTCGATTTTTAAGTCATACCCTCTCCATAGATTTAGAGCACAGTATTGGGGTTGGAAACGACTACAACGACCTCGATTTTCTCACTATCATTGGAAATCCCTATGTGGTAGAGAATAGTCCTTCTGACTTAAAAAACAGGTTTAATGTCGTTGCCAGCAATCAAGACCATGGTGTTTTAGATGTTTTAAAAAAACATGGTATAGCATAAACAATCAGCACTCTACTTTGTATTAATTAGAAAAAATAATTGATGGCAAAGAAGAAGTGTAAAACAGAATCGACAGGAAACAAAAGTGGCAATGAGAAATACTCTTGCAAAAAATGCTCAAGAGAAAGTGAAGTTAAAAAATCATTATGTAAGCCTAAAAAGAAGGACAATAAAGACTAGGTATCAAACATTTACACCCAACACAAGAATTTACCAAAACTATCTTTTAACTTTTTTTTACTCAACAAGAGAACAACGAGAGCAGTTTGCAACTACCTTTGCCCAGCTAATTAAGAAACCATAGAACGTTCTAAACGACAAATTACATGAACTACACATTATTTTATTTATAAAAAACATATTACTATGTTCTCATTAATGTTGATTGTTTTTATAATCGGATACCTAGCGATTATATTTGAATCGAATATCAAAATTAGTAAAACGGCATCGGCCCTGTTTATGGGAGTTGCAGTATGGGTGGTATACTCCCTAAATGGTTTTGATATTCTTTCACTTGGTTATAGCCATAGCTGGCATGAATTTCTGTCAACTCACCCCAACGCCAACTCGATTATTGGTGCAGCAGATTTTATTCTTAACACCGAACTCTACTCACATCTATCAGAGGTAGCCTCCATTGTATTCTTCCTTCTCGGAGCAATGACTATAGTGGAAATTATAGATAGATATCAGGGATTCAAGGTTATTACCCAGAAAATTCACCAAGGAAGTCGAGTCAAGCTACTATGGATCATAGGGATACTCGCTTTTGTTATGAGTTCTGTTTTAGACAACTTAACAACCACAATTGTTATTATTTCACTACTCAACAAGCTTATTTCGGCCAAAGAAGAGAGATGGCTTATTGGTGGTATTGTTGTGATCGCGGCTAATGCTGGTGGAGCATGGTCTCCTATTGGTGATGTTACCACCATCATGTTATGGATTGGGGAACAAGTAACAACAGTCAGTTTAATCAAAGCAGTACTGCTCCCAAGTATTGTGAATGTACTTGTTCCTCTCATCATTGCAAGTTTTTATGTCAAAGGACAAGCAGTTAAACCAACACTAGACCAAGAAGAGACCAAAGTATTTACGACTCCTTTTGAAAGGAATCTGGTATTCTTCCTTGGAGTTGCTGCACTTCTATTTGTTCCGATATTAAAAACATGGACTGGACTTCCACCTTACATGGGAATGCTTTTAGGACTCTCGATCATGTGGACCCTTACAGAAGTTATCTCTCGCCGTAAGAGGAAGGCAGAGGATAGACGAAGACTTAATCCTGGCTATATCATAAAAAAATTAGATACCCCTACCATACTCTATTTCACAGGAATACTTCTTGCTGTTGCAGCATTGGCATCTGCAGGGCAATTAGACCTTATTGCAGAGTATCTGGATGAACATATTGGAAATATATATGGTATCAACTTAGCCATTGGAGCCCTGTCTTCGGTAGTTGACAACTCTTCTCTTGTCGCAGCTACAATGGGAATGTACGAAACAGCTCAAGCTGGAGCAACAGGATATTTGAGTAACTTTGTGCAGAATGGTGACTTCTGGACATTCTTAACATACTGTGCTGGAACAGGAGGTTCAATGATGATTATTGGATCTGCAGCAGGAGTTGCAGCAATGGGTATTGACAGAATTCCTTTTGGATGGTATCTTAAAAAAATATCATGGATGGCATTCATTGGATTTCTTGCAGGAGCACTAACTTTTTATCTAATTAACTAAGACTTTTCTCTGATGTATTCGATCTATGCTAGATCGAATACATCAAAGAAAAAATAATATACAACCTTCATGGATTCATTTGTAGCACTTGATTTTGAAACTGCAAATAGAAAAAGAGAGAGCGCATGTTCTCTTGCAATTGTTACTGTTGAAAAAGGGAAAATACTGGAAACATTCCATACTTTTATACGCCCTCCAGACAATGATTATGACATACAGAATATTCAAGTACATGGTATCACTCCAGAGATAACCGAATATGCAAATGATTTTAGAGTGTGCTTTCCTGAGATATACAAACGAATCAAAGGCAAAACAATTGTAGCTCATAATGAAAGCTTTGATCGTGGCGTTCTTCGTAAAGCTATCGAATACTATCATATTGACGCATCCGAACTTGACCTAACACAGAAGTGGCATTGCACCTATAGGCTCTGGAAAAAAGTGGGGTTAGAACCAACAACACTAAAACACTGTTGCGAACATTTTGGAATTCAATTAAACCATCACGATGCAATCTCTGATGCAGAAGCTTCAGCAAAGCTTTTTGTCATTTATCAATATTACTTAAACCAAACTAAAAAATAATCCCTATGAATATTTGTGTTTTTTGCTCTTCAGCAAACAATCTAAACGAAAAATATCAAACTACTGCACGTCAGTTAGGCGAAAAAATAGCCAAAGGAAATCACCAACTTGTTTATGGCGGAGCAAAAGTCGGACTCATGCATATTGTGGCTGAGAATACAAGAAACCATGGTGCCCAAACCATTGGTATCGTGGCACAGGTTATTAAGAACAATAATGTTGCTTCAAGCAGTGACGATCAACAATTCATCACACCAACAATGCACGAAAGAAAAGCTCTAATGAGAGAGAAATCAGATGCTGTAATTGCACTCCCAGGTGGATTCGGAACTCTAGAGGAACTATTAGAAGTGCTAACATTGAAACAACTTGGAGAGATCAATATCCCAGTGGTTATTTTCAATATCGACCACTATTATGATCATCTTATTGATCAATTTAAGACTGCTGTTAAAGATGGTTTTTCTAAAGAGGCCTATTTGGGTCTTTATCTTGAAACAACAAGTATTGACGATGCATTTGAATATATTGAAACTTACAGAAACACTTCAGATAAAACTTCCATAACAAAGTGGAATTAATAAAGAGTATCTATCGCTCTACATAAGTAAAGTGGAGCGATAGAGGCTATATATTCTATATATGTATCTCTCCATTAAAGACTCTTATAGCAGGACCTTTAAGCCATACATGTCGAAAGTGTTGTTCCGATTGCTGATCAAAGCGAACTTCTAATTCCCCTCCTTTAGCAAATACTTTGAACCTATCAAACTGACTATTCGACATGACACATGCCGAAATTGCAGCTGCTGTTACACCAGTGCCACAAGCCAATGTCTCATCTTCAACACCTCTTTCATAAGTTAGAACATGAAGAACATCCTTATCCATCTGAACAAAGTTGACATTGGTTCCTTCTTTTGCAAAGCGATTATTGTAACGAATTTTTCGCCCCTCTTCAACCACATCGAGTCCTTCTAGCTGGCAGAAAGTAACATAGTGTGGTGAACCTGTATTCAAGTAGAAATCCTCACCAACACGCTCTATACGATCGACATCGATCATCTCTAGATCAACAATCTGATCTTCATCCATTTTCGCTTTATGAACTCCATCGACAGCAATAAATTCGACTTCATCTTCAAAAATGCCTAAAAAATGTGCGAAGGCAACGATACAACGCCCGCCATTACCACACATTGTAGCCTCTCGACCATCACTGTTATAATAACGCATACGAAAAGCATACAGGGCATCTGACTCTAGCAACATTAAGCCATCAGCACCCACACCAAAGCGCCTATCACATAAATGACGAACTAACTCAATATTATTGGCATCAAATTTGTTATCTCTATTATCAATAATTACAAAATCATTACCAGCACCTTGATATTTATGAAATCTATAACTTTTCATTACATATATTTAAATTATCTTTGAAACTACTTTAATTTATTAATCTACAACAAATAATTAAGACGTATAACAACCTTCTATCTTTTTATCTATTTTACGTTAATTCAAAACTACAAAATAATAGTTGACATGAAAAATTTAAAAAGCCTTATCAAGTACCTATCTGTAGCATTCACTACAAGTTTACTAACAATTTTAGGAGTTTTTACTATCATTTCAAACAAACAAGTAGCACATACTGATTATACATACAAGCAACCAGTACCGACACAGCTATCTAGTTTTAGTAGTAGTACAGCTCAACAATATCCAAATTTAACCAATGCAGCTGAGAAATCTGTTCATGCAGTGGTACATATTACAACACAAAAGGAGATGACTCATCAACCTCAATCTCTTTTTGATCTATTCTATGGAAATGGCTCAGGGAGTTACAACCAGCCTCAAGTACAACAGGCAAGTGGTTCAGGAGTTATCATCTCATCAGATGGGTATATTGTCACAAACAACCACGTAATTGATGATGCCGATAACATTAAAGTCATTTTTGAAGAGAACAAAACATTCGATGCTAAACTAGTTGGAACGGACCCTAATACAGACATTGCTATTTTGAAAGTTGAAGCAGAAGGACTTCCATATTTAGAGTGGGGAGACGCTCAAAAGCTGAAACTAGGAGAGTGGGTATTGGCTGTTGGAAACCCCTTTTCGCTTAACTCTACAGTGACCGCTGGTATCGTAAGTGCCAAATCAAGGTCCATAGGAATCATGTCTGGACAGATGGCATTAGAGTCGTTCATTCAAACAGATGCAGCGGTTAATCCAGGAAATTCAGGAGGGGCATTGGTTAATCAGTCTGGACAACTAGTCGGAATAAACACTGCAATAGCATCTAGAACAGGGAGTTATTCTGGTTATTCATTTGCTGTACCGTCGACCATTGCAAAAAAAGTAGTCGGTGATATACTTAAATATGGAGCCGTACAACGTGCTATATTAGGTGTACAAATCAGAGACAACAATAGCCAGCTAGCAGAAGAAGAAGATCTTGACATCACTTATGGTGCATATGTAGCAAGAGTAACGGATGGTAGTGGTGCTGAGAAAGCAGGAATTGAAAGTGGAGATATTATTATTGCTGTTAACGAGCGTGCCATAAAAAACACCACACAACTTAGAGAGCAAGTTGGACAATACAGTCCTGGGAATACCGTTACTGTTAAGATAAATAGAGATGGGGATGAGAAAGAATTTACTGTCGAACTTCAAAACCTTAAAGGAAACACAAACATCATTAAAGCGACAAACGATTTCCTTGGAGCGAAGTTTAAACCTTTAAATATTAATCAACAGAGAAAATTTAGCATCCAATACGGACTACAAGTCACCTCATTATCAGACGGCAAACTAAAAAATGCTGGAATAAAGAAAGGTTTTATCATTACTAGTGTTAACAATTATGCAGTTTCTTCCGTAAAAGAACTACAAGATTTGGTAATGAATACCCCAACAAATAAACAAGTATTAATTGAAGGTGTTTACCCTAATGGCGAGTGGGCGTACCACATCTTCAAAAACAACTAATTTATCATGTGCTATCGTTTGTTTTTATGAAAAACAATCGTTAAATTTGCGCACTTTTAATCGGAGAGCATGAGACAACTTAAGATCACAAAATCTATCACTAACCGTGAGAGTGCTTCACTAGACAAGTATTTACAAGAAATTGGTAAAGAGGAGCTTATTACCGTTGAAGAAGAAGTAGAATTGGCTCAACGGATAAAAAAAGGAGACCAAGCAGCACTAGAGAAACTGACTAGAGCGAACTTGAGATTCGTTGTATCTGTTGCCAAGCAGTACCAAAATCAAGGACTTACACTTCCTGACCTTATTAACGAAGGAAACTTAGGTTTGATTAAAGCTGCAGAAAAATTCGACGAAACACGTGGATTTAAATTTATCTCCTATGCAGTATGGTGGATTCGCCAATCTATACTACAAGCATTGGCTGAGCAGTCACGTATCGTTCGTCTACCTCTAAATCAGGTAGGATCTCTAAATAAGATCAATAAAGCATTCTCTAAATTTGAGCAGGAGCACGAAAGAAAGCCTTCTCCTGAAGAGCTAGCGGAAACGCTTGACCTTCCTGCAGACAAAGTATCAGATACCCTTAGAGTTTCTGGTAGACATGTTTCTGTAGATGCACCTTTTGTCGACGGGGAAGACAACAGTTTATTAGATGTACTAGTAAACGATGATTCACCAAATGCAGATAGAAGTTTGATTGGAGAATCTCTTGCAAAAGAAATTGAACGTTCTCTTGCGACCCTTACTGAAAGAGAAGCGGATATTATTCGTATGTTCTTTGGTATTGGATGTCAAGAAATGACTCTTGAAGAGATTGGAGAACGTTTCGGGCTTACAAGAGAGCGCGTACGTCAGATCAAAGAAAAAGCAATCAGAAGATTGAGACACACCTCTAGAAGTAAACTTCTTAAAAGTTACTTAGGTTAAGTTGTCAGAAATAGATATTACGAAAGGCTACCATATTTTATGGTAGCCTTTTCTTGTAGGAACCTATTCTAAATATTATCTTTGACATACAACCTATAAAACAAACATTATGAGACAAACTTGTAAAATAAGTAGCTACATACTTTTTGCAATGCTCACAAGCAGTTGTATAAAAGCAGAAAAAAAACAACCACCCAATATTCTGTTTATTGCAATAGATGATCTGAGACCGGACTTAGCATGTTATGGCAACAAATATGTCAAATCACCAAATCTAGATCAACTTGCTAAAGAGGGAGCTCTCTTCACAAACCATTTCACCAATATACCTACATGTGGAGCCTCAAGGCATTCGATGTTAACAGGCTTATATCCAAAAACCACCAAACAACTTGGCAATGCAGCAAGTGAACATGCTTTTCATAAAAAGAACAGCTCTGGTATGCCTGAAACTTTTATTGCTCGAATAAAAAAAAGAGGGTATCACACTATTGGGATAGGGAAAATAAGCCACTCTACCGATGGATATATTTATAAATATAAAGAACAACCATCAAAAATTAGAGAGCTGCCAAACAGTTGGGATGAACTACTATTTGACTACAGTAAATGGGGAACAGGGTGGAATGCATTTTTTGGCTATGCTAATGGCGAAAACAGACAATCACTAAATAAGCAAGTTAAACCTTATGAGATAGCAGATGTAGACGACACCGGTTATATTGATGGTGTGACTGCAAATCTTGCAATAAAGAGATTAGGACAACTAAAAAATGAAAAAAAGCCCTTCTTCTTAGCTGTTGGTTTTTTTAAACCTCACCTCCCGTTCAATGCACCAAAAAAATATTGGGACCTATACAACAGAGAAGACCTTCCAGCATCAAGTAATCCAAATATCCCAAAGGGAGTCCATAAGGCATCTCTTCATCAAAGTAAAGAGTTTAATCTATACCATTGCGGTGACGAACATCTTGACCTTACCCATAAAGCATCTGAAGAATACTCACGAAAGCTACACCATGCCTATTATGCGTGCATTTCCTATGTAGACCAACAGGTAGGAAAGGTAATCAACGAGTTAAAAAAACAAGGGCTAGACAAGAACACCATAATTGTTGTTTGGGGAGATCACGGATGGCATCTTGGAGATCAACATGTATGGGGAAAACACACCTTATTTGAAAATGCACTACGAAGCACGTTAATCATCAAAGACCCGCGAAGCAAAAAAAGTGGAGTAGTAATATCAAATATTGTAGAATCAGTGGACCTCTACCCTACGATATGTGAAATAGCAGAAGTCCCTAAGCCACAAAATATCAATGGAGAGACAATGGTTCCTCTTCTTTATGGAGATACTACACGCCAAAAGAACTATGCTTATGGTTACTTTAACAAAGGTGTTACCCTTCGAAATGAACAATATAGATTGATCAAGTATTTTCGAAATGAAAAACCTACAATTGAACTGTATGACCATAAAACAGATCCCTTAGAAGATGAGAATATCGCAGAACAAAACAGCAATATTATCAAACAACTTCTTCCGATCCTAGAGAAAGGAAACACAGGACTGTACGGTTACTAAAAAAATGAAGAGGGTGTCCACCCAAATGAACACCCTCTTCTTCTATCTTGTGATATATCTCTTATTGAATACTCTTCACAGATGTAGTCTCATCTACATCCGCAGTGTAATCAACCCCCTCAATATCAAATCCGAATAAACTCATAAAATCATGCTTATATCCTTCTAAATCTCCAATCTCAGCAAGATTATCAGAATCAGCGATATCCCACAGTTTTGAGACCTTCTCTTGGATATCATCTCTCATCTCCCAATCATCAACGCGAATACGTCCTTTCTCATCTACTGGAATTTCAGATCCTGTATACAGACGTTCACTATACAAACGTTGAATCTGTTCGATACATCCTTCATGAATATTCGCTTCTTTCATCACTTTGAATAGTAGTGATATATAAAGAGGAATAACAGGAATAGCTGAACTTGCTTGAGTAACTAATGCTTTATTTACTGAAACATATGCCTCACCATGGATTGATGACAACTTCTCAGTCAACTCATGAGCTGTAGCCTCTAGATGATCTTTTGCTTTTCCGATAGTACCATTTCTATAGATAGGGAAAGTGATCTCAGGGCCAATGTATGAATAAGCCACAGTCTTTACTCCGTCAGCCAAAACACCAGCTTCAGCCAATGCTTCCATCCATAATCTCCAATCATCACCACCCATTACCTGAACCGTATTCGCAATCTCCTCTTCATCCTTAATTGGTTGAATAGAAACTTCAGACACTTTTCCTGTATGGAAGTCCACTGTTTTATTAGAATACTCCCCATCAATAGGCTTTAACACAGATCTGTATGTCTGACCATCAACTGGATTAGTACGGCGAGGAGAAGCCAAACTGTAAATCACTAAATCTACCTCTCCTAGGTCTTTCTTAATGGCCTCAATAGCCTCCGCTTTCACTTCATTCGAGAAAGCATCACCATTAATTGTTTTTGCATAAAGACCCTCTTCTTCAGCAAATTTTTCAAATGCAGCAGTATTATACCACCCTGCTGTTCCAGGCTTACCTTCGACACCCGGCTTTTCAAAACACACTCCTAGGGTTGCAGCATTTGACCCAAAAGCACTTGTGATACGTGAAGCCAAACCGAAACCTGTTGATGAACCAATAACAAGTACTTTTTTAGCACCCTCAATGGCTCCTTTAGATTTCACATAATTGATCTGATTCAACACATTTTGTTCACATCCCTTTGGGTGAGAAGTAAAACAAATGAAACCTCTCATTTTTGGTTCAATAATCATACTGTAAATATTTTATTCAAGAATATATTTCTTATTCAAACAACACGGCTCATACTACAAAGCATCCGTGTCAACTCTAATACAAACTTAATAACTCTATATCTGTTTACAACGCAATTTAATTCAAAAAGAAGTCATCGAAACCGATTTTAGATACAAAAAGCATCAAAACATCGAACAGCTTAGATTAATAGTTTATTTTTATCTCTACTTAAGACTTCTTTTTCTCCTTAGGATAGGCAATCCTAGAGTGATAAACATTTACAAGTTGGTCTAAATAACATCGTTTTAGAGCTGTTATTTGCGCAAAAGTAATGGGTGCATGATCCAACTGTCCCATCTCTATCTTACTATCGAAGATCTGATCAATCAACTTCTTTAAATTCTCTTCACTCTTATCTGTCAAGCTCCTAGAGGCTGCCTCTATTGCATCAGAGAACATGACCACAGCTTGCTCTTTTGTCACAGGATTAGGACCAGGATAGGAGAACTTCGATTTATCAATTAAAACGCCATCATCTGCATTGTTTTTGCTCATCACATAAAAATACCCTGTCACCCCCGTACCATGATGTGAAGTTATAAAATCAGCAATTGGCTTTGGAAGATTATGTTTTTTTGCCAACTCCATACCACCAGTCACATGTCCAATAATGATCTTAGCACTCTCTTCCGGAGATAATCGATCGTGAGGATTCACACCACCCACTTGATTTTCGGTATAAAAGGTAGGATGAATCATTTTTCCAATATCATGATACAAGGCACCTGCCCTTGCTAAATTAGCATCTGCTTCGATCTCCATAGCTGCCCTCTCTGATAAGTTCGCCACTTGATTAGAATGCTGAAAAGTACCAGGAGCTTCATTAGACAACTTTCTCAATAAAGGCTGCTGGTTAATATTTGACAACTCCAACAGAGTAAAATCAGACATAAAACCAAATGCTTTTTCTGACACATAAGCAAGGGGCTGAGCCAAATTAACCAATAGAGCATGTAGAAAAAACCACTTGATCATCGACCAGTTTACCGCCGATATATTTCCATCTTGAATTAATGAGATCGCAATGTATCCAACCAAGAACGTCATAAAGACAACCAGTGAGGTCAGTACCCAATGCCCTCTTTTCTTTAATGTCCTTAAAGACATAACAGCTGCCGTACCAGCAATAAATTGCAAAAACAGATACTCATATCCATTCGGAGCAAAATAACCGATCATGACCACTAAAATAGTGTTCGTAAAAATGGCTATTCTACGCCCAAGAAAAGAGTAAGCCAAAATAGCAAAAATAGAGACTGGGAAAAGATACAAGTTAAGATCTGGAACTTGGCTAATAAGTCGAGCAGACACCACTGCTATAACCACTAAAACAAAAAGATATAAGACCTGTTTTATATTCTCACTTATCTCTGGATAAAAATCATATATATACAGAATAAGAAGGGTTACCAGAATAGTTATAAAAAGGAGCATCCCCAAAGAGACCAGCATGTTATTGACATTCATTCCTCCAACCTCTTTGATACTCGACTGCATCGACTCCAATATATTATATATCTGAGGGGTTATTAAATCTCCTTGCGCAACAATTCGCTCTCCTTCTTGAACCATCCCTCTGGTATGAGAAATTGAGGCTAGCAACTCAATCTTAGCTTTCTTAGAAACTTCCTTCTCATAAAAAAGATTTGTCTCGATATATTTTGAAGGATTCAATGACGAAACCAATAGAGATGAACGTTTTCCTGGCCGATCGTACTGCTTCCACTTCTGAGAAATATGTTGAAATGCATCTTTCAATGAGTACAAACGACCAACCGGCTGGGGCTGCACCACTCGATCTCTAAGAATCGATACATCTGAAATACTATCCAATAAACCATTATTAACGATTACCTGCTCTAACACACCTCTTCGATATACAGAATCGAGCACAGCAACAAACCATGACTCCTCAACGGAATTAAAACCAATCAATCCTCGGATATCTTCCTTGAGATACCTGATATTTTTATCAGAAACACTATCATTCAGTGTAAAATAAGGCTGATAGCCCTTCATTGCAATACGCTCCTCCTCCTTTAGCTCTTGCTTGTTTTTCGCAATGGCAAAACTAAAAGGTGCATACAATGTTTCATGACGCCATGGCTTTCCTTCTTGATATTCATATCGAAAGTTCTTTTCACGAGGAAAAGCAAAGAAAAGCATAGCAATGGTCGACACACAGATCAAAAGAATATACACTTTATGCCCAAAAGGATGTGGTTTGTTTTCCATAAGTTATTACTCAAGTTACACAAATGAACAGCTTCAATATCTATTATGAATTCTTATTGAAAATGATTAATTTACACAAAAATAAGCAATTCTAAATGTTTTCTCCCAACAATCGAGACCAATATTTAAGCCAACTAAAATGATCTTACATCATGAACAAATTTGGAACAATCAACTGTAGCAATATCTCCATCTATAAAAATCACAATTTCCAAAGTGAAGTCGTATCCGAAGTGTTATGGGGTGAACCTTTTACAATCACTGAGAGCAATATATCTTGGTCCAAAATAAAGCTTCTATTTGATCAGTATGAAGGATGGATACCAACTCCGAATATTGTCTATATCAACAAAGAATCGGCCAATATATTAGATCAAAATCAAATCCCTGTTCACTCTTTTTCTCTTCACCATAAAATCACAAATATTGACCCAACAAAAGATATTCACATTCATCTTCCTCTTGGTGCAATGATCCATGAATCGTCAAGAAAACAACCTTCCTTACAACGAATCATTCTCCATATGATTGGTGTTTCTTATAAATGGGGAGGCCGATGTTCCTATGGGATCGACTGTTCTGGCTTCACTCAATTACTTTACAAATTTCTTCGAATAAGATTGCCTAGAGATGCCAAAGATCAAGCTAAAGTTGGAATGACGGTCCCTTTTGGAGAACATAAGTTTGGCGACCTTGCCTTCTTTGGAAAAGATGAACAAAACATCACACATGTTGGTTTCATTGAAAGTGAACAAATGTTAGTACATGCTTCAGGCGTGGTACAAAAGGAGCTTTTAACAGAGCAAGGCATATTCAACAACCAAGGAACACAAACACATCACCTTCTGTTGATTAAAAGAATAAAATAGCGGATTATGGAAAATACTCATCTTATTATTTACGGCATGGCAGTTATTATAGTAATCTATCTATCATGTACATGCTCTAATAAAAAAAAGAAATAATACCGCTTGAAATTGACTAATTGCCTTTTTTGTTAAAAAAGTTCCTATATTTGAGAGCTTAAACAATAATGATTTATCATTCATTAAATCCATTTAACTTATTCGATAATGAGCTTTGTCTACAAATATCCTCGTCCTGCAATTACAGTAGACACAATTGTGATTGCACCACGAAACCAAGAGATGCTTATCCTTTTAATTAAAAGAAAGGACTATCCTTTTCAAGGGTCTTGGGCACTTCCTGGAGGGTTCATCAATATGGACGAACTTTTAATTGATGCTGCCGCTCGTGAACTCAGCGAAGAAACAGGTATATCAGATGTTAAGCTTGATCAATTTTACACTTTTGACGCTGTCCTTCGTGATCCTAGACAGCGTATTATCTCAGCGGTGTTCCATGGAGAACTACCAGAACCAGTACCAGTAAAAGGAATGGACGATGCACTTGAAGCCAAATGGTTTCCAATCATATCTCTTCCGGAGATGGCCTTCGACCATAAAGAGATCATACAAAAGTTTGTACGAGAAAAACTTTAAACAATATAACACGGAGATTATCACATGCTGATAGTCTCCGTTTTCTTTTAGAACACGTCACCACACGCTATTACAAAGCAGATCCACCAATACTGCTATCCCATAACAATTCTCCTTTAAATCACGCCACACGCCATAATAAGCACCATTAAATAAGACAATTCCTCTCCTACTTTTACCAAATTTTGAATCAATCGTAAAAGTACACTCTTTATGTTGCCCAGCTTCTCTTATGTCTATCCACCCAATACAAATACCACCTCATAATAGGATCTATAGGTATTGAATAATCAAGACGTACACCTTAAACAACTCATTGATCGATTTTCATTTCAAATGATTGAAACAGCGAAGTCTAATAGCTTAACCATTGAACTATGAAATTTGCAAATATATTTTGTTTAGACAAGACAAAAAGATGGAAGCATTGCTTATCTCAGTATATATGGTAATACTATTGAAAGAAGACAATAACACCCATAAAAGCAAGCTCTGTTAGCCCATATAGACTAAAAAAAAAGAGGAAAACCATTAGGCCTCCCTCTTTTATATTTTAAAAAATCAATTAACACATGAGTATTATAGCTTACTCAGCATCTTGATCTTTTTTGTTTTTGCTAGTCAAATGATCCACTGAACCAATCTCCATGAAAGTTGTTCCAGCTCCTACACCGAAGCTACCACCAACATAAACAACGTTATCCTCTTTTACAAGAGTTCCTTCTTCAATCAATCCTTTTAGTACAGACTTAACCAATTTGTCTTTGTTCTTACGACCTTTGATTACGTCCGCATAAACACCATAAGAAAGAGCTAACTCTCTCATTACATTTGGTGTGTGACACTTAGCCAATACAGGCTTATCACAACGGAAAGCAGATAGGTAACGTGCAGTACGACCTGTCATTGAATCTGTTACTATCGCCTTAACATCCAACTCCTCTTTATTAGCAGCATTTACTGCAGCCTCTGCCAAAAATGCTGGAACTTGATAAGGAGCAATATTTACATCCAAATTATTCGTACGATCTTGTGCTGCCTCAACTTCTTGTGCAATACTAGTCATCACTTTCACTGCCTCAACAGGATAATCACCGTATGCAGTCTCACCTGACAACATGATAGCATCTGTGTTTTGGTAAATTGCGTTAGCAACATCACTTACCTCTGCACGTGTTGGACGTGGGTTCTCGATCATTGTGTGAAGCATTTGCGTTGCGATAATCACAGGCTTCTTTCTTGACACACAAGTACGAACTAGGTCTCTTTGGATTCCAGGAATCTTCTGTGCTGGAACTTCAATACCCAAGTCTCCACGAGCAACCATAACACCATAAGCATGGTCTAGGATCTCATCGATATTTTGAACACCATCGTGATTCTCAATCTTAGCGATAATCTTAGCGCTACTATTTTTAGAATCAAGAATCTCTTGTACGGCTAAAACATCTGCTGCATTACGTACAAAAGAGTGTGCAATAAAATCAATATCATTCTCAGCTGACCACAAGATAAATTTCTTATCTTTCTCTGTAATAGCTGGAAGAGTAATCGTTACACCTGGTACGTTTACACTTTTACGATTTTTGATCGCGCCATCATTACAAACAACAGTAACAAGTCCTTCTTCTGTCACGCTCTCTACTTTCAACTCTAGCTCACCATCATCGATAAGTAGTGCACTTCCAGTAGGAACGTCTTTTGCGATACCTGCATAGTCAAGATACAATACGTTGTCTTTCGACTCGCCTTCGCCTCCTTTTACGATCACCTTATCACCAGCTTTCACTGCAATTGGGTTCTCGACATTCTTTGTGCGAATTTCAGGACCTTTTGTATCCACCAAAATCGCAATCTTATCTGATACCTCACGGATGTTCTTTATAACACGCTCAGTATCCTCTGGCATTTGGTGTGCTGTATTAATACGCACAACGTTCATACCTGCTTCGTGTAGTTCGCGAATAAATTCTGGTTCGCACTTTCTGTCTGAAATTGTCGCAACAATTTTAGTATGCTTCTTGATATTCATGTAAAAAAGTTATTTAGAAGAAATCTGATTTCGCACAAAAATATATATTTTTTTTAATTTACATATCCTAGAACATATCATTTATTCATTGTTTTATCATTTTTAAATCGTATATAGGTAAAAACAACTTGAATAATTGATCTATTTTAACACTTTGACCTCTTCGCATTCATTCAAACAACAATTAATATTTATTTAATTAAACTGCAAATTGATTGACGAGAATATTTGAAACACGGGTGCACCATAACCTTCTGTATACACTGAATATTGTGGTTCGATAAAGAAGTTTGCTACCGTATTACCGATCTTAACAATCTTACCAATACCTATACCTATAGGAAAATTATACACCTCCTTCTGTAAATCTATAGTCCATATCGGTGCTCCTCTTAAATAATTACCTTTCCCCAATTGGAAGAAATAGAATGGTTGTACTGCGACAAAGTTCATTTGCTTATCAATCTCCTGTCCATAATATGTAGTCATACCATCAGAGCGATCACCTACACCAATATTCCATGTCACTAAACCACCCCATTGAAATCTTGGATTTTTAGCAATATATGCAATAAAAGCAGCTCCTACTTGATATTGATCTGCTCCCATTGAATTGGTTCCTGTAGGGAAAGTAGCCATCGGCCCAAAACCAATATTTGTAGCTCCCGTTTTTAACAAATAGGTTGCAAAAAGATTCAGATCACCCAAACCAGATTGTTGTGCTCCATCAACGGTTGAATTCATGATAGGCAGGGTCCCTCTTAATAAGAAACGACCAATCGGTTGTGCATACCTCACGTTAGTCATGTTCATCTTTGCATCTGTACCTGCAATATCCGTAAGAAAATTAAACTGTACATTAAAAGCTTTAATCTTTGCCAATGGGTTGTTTGCTTCAGCTGCAGCTGACATACCTGAATCTTCTTGTGCAATCAATCCTAATGATAAGATCATCCCAATGACCAATAAAATTATTTTTTTCATAACAAATATTTTTGGTTTATATAAAAGTTCAAACAGGACTACACCCCTCTTTGTTCACACACTAAACACCTATATATCAAACACATTACACCAACAATGAAGTGTAATATATTAAAACTGTTATATATTGACAGCCAATCGTGAAAAAACAATAAAGAAAAAGAGCTTTTAGTGCGAAATAAATTACTTTTGTTCCCGTATTAAATCTTTGATTTTCGAAATGACATTGAGCAATAATAATAGCTGGTTACCCACAAGCCTGAAAGAGATAAAAGAACGTGGATGGGAAGATATTGATGTGATCTATTTTACAGGGGATGCTTATGTGGACCATCCCTCTTTTGCTGCTGCAGTAATTGGTCGTATCATGGAAGATGAAGGGCTAAAAGTGGCCATTATTCCTCAACCTAATTGGACCGATGACCTACGAGATTTTAAGAAGTTAGGTAAACCCAATCTTTTCTTTGCCGTATCTGGTGGAAATATGGATTCAATGGTTAACCACTATACTGCCAATAAACGAAGAAGATCGAATGACGCATATACTCCCGATGGACGTACCAACGCTCGTCCTGACTATGCAGCATATACTTATGTTAATATACTAAAAGAACTCTATCCTGATGTGCCTGTTATCGTTGGAGGAATTGAAGCTTCTCTACGACGAGTTACACATTATGATTATTGGAGTGACAAATTACGTCCAGGATTCCTTGCGGATGCACCTGCCGATCTGCTTTTTTACGGGATGGGGGAAAAATCGGTTCGTGAATTTATCTCATTAGTAAAAAGAGGTGTTCCTGTCTCTTCGATCACCAACCTACCTCAAACGGCTTTTGTACGTCCAATTGGTGAAAAATATGCTACGCAGAAAAAATGGGAAACATTTGAACTAAACTCTCATCAAACCTGCCTGGAGGACAAGAAGAAATATGCTGAGAATTTCAAAAACATAGAGATTCAATCAAACAGTTGGGAAGCCCAGAAGCTGATTCAAAAAAATCACAACACCCAAATCGTCATTAACCCTCCTTATGCCCCGCTAAAAGGGAAAGAGTTAGATGCTGTACATAAACTTCCGTTTACAAGGCTACCCCATCCAAGATATAAAAAGAAAGGTGCCATACCAGCTTATGATATGATTAGACACTCCGTAAACATCCATCGTGGTTGTTTTGGAGGCTGTGCCTTCTGTACCATCAGTGCACATCAAGGGAAATTTATAGTATCTCGATCAGAAGAGTCTATTCTTCAAGAGATCGAAGAGGTTACGATGATGCCAGACTTCAAAGGAACGATATCTGATGTTGGAGGCCCTTCTGCTAACATGTACAAAATGCAAGGGAAAAACTTAGACATTTGTCGTAAATGTAAAAAGCCATCTTGTATATTCCCTAAAATATGTAGTAACCTCGATAATGATCACTCCACTCTAACCAACCTATATAAGAAGGTACGTAATGTGGAAGGAGTAAAACACGCTTTTATTGGTAGTGGGATACGTTACGACATGATCCTGGGTGAGCAGAAAGATCCTAAAGTAAAAGAGAAAAATCTTAAATATCTTGAGGAGGTCATTAAACACCATGTCTCAGGACGTCTTAAAGTGGCTCCAGAACACACCTCTGACGATGTGCTTAATATTATGAGGAAACCCTCTTTTGATCTGTTCCATGAGTTAGTTCCTCTATTTCGCGAGGTAAACAAAAAAAATGGTTTAAATCAACAACTTATTCCATATTTTATCTCTAGCCATCCAGGATGTCAACTGAAAGACATGGCAGATCTTGCAATCCAGACCAAAGAGTTAGATTTCAAACTAGAACAGGTACAAGATTTCACCCCTACACCAATGACAGTAGCAACGGTAATCTACTACTCTGGATTCCATCCATACACATTGAAACCTGTCAAAACACCGAAATCTAGTAAAGATAAATTAGAACAACGCCAATTCTTCTTTTGGTACGATTCGAAACAAAAACATAAAATTGAAAGTTCACTCAGAAAGATTCAAAAAACAGATTGGATACCCAAACTATTAGGGCAGAAGAGTGATTCTGCACCCAATATCAATCATAAAAGTAGTGCAAAGCCCAAGAAGAACGTAAAAAAAGACAAAAAGCGTAGAAGATAGATGCATTGATGGAGAAAGATCGGATATCATTACCTCTTGAATACGATCTTTCTCAGCTTTTTATACAAAAGAAAAACTTTTGACATAAGTAATCCAATCAAATTAGATTACATTGTCTTCAAATAAGAACACGAAAACGAACTGACCTTTTATACTAAAGTAAAAACGGAAAGCAATACCATATAACCACTATTGCACTTGAGATAACTGCTGTTATACTCTTTTCCGAGCACTTTGGCATAAAGTCCTAAAAAAGAGAATATGAGAGTCTCAGATTGGAAAAAAGACGTCATTAAACCATCCGAAATAGATAAATATTTGGTAGATGGTAAAGATTTTATTTGTGAAGAAACCATCAACAAAAAAATCAAAGAGGGCGAAAACCCGTCAGACCAATATATCGAGCAGATTATCGAAAAAGCGCTTTCGGTGAAAACACTAGCTCCCGAAGAAACTGCCGCACTACTAAATGTGACATCGGATAAAATGTGGAACAGAATATTTGATGCAGCTTTAGAACTGAAAAAGAAAGTTTATGACAACCGCATTGTCTTTTTTGCCCCTCTCTACTGCTCCAATCTTTGTGTAAACAACTGCGAGTACTGTGGGTTCCGTGAGAAAAACTGTACAGAAAAGCGTGCCATATTATCTCCCGATGAGGTTAAACGTGAGACCAAGTCTGTATTAAATGAAGGACACAAACGACTGATCTTAGTCTTTGGAGAGCATCCAAAATCAGATATTGACTACATGATAGACTCTATCAAAGCAGTCTACGAAGTACAAGAAAAAGCACCCAATTCAGGAAAAGAGACCAACATACGTCGTGTTAATATAAATGCTGCTCCGATGAGCATTGACAAATTAAAACGACTAAAAGAGACAGGTATCGGTACTTATCAAGTATTCCAAGAAACGTACCATCATGAAACCTACAACCAAGTTCATCCTAAAGATACCCTTAAAGGGGACTACCAATGGAGATTATATGCCCTTCATCGCGCAATGGATGCTGGATTAGATGATGTGGCCATTGGAGCTCTTTTCGGTCTTTACGACTGGAAATTCGAAGTCATGGGGCTGCTTTATCACACCTTAGACCTTGAAAAACGATATGGTGTAGGACCTCACACCATATCATTCCCACGTATTACTCCTGCTTCTGGATCTGAGCTAAGTCAAAACCTTCCTTATCAAGTGAGCGACGAAGATTTTAAAAAGATCGTTGCCGTACTACGACTCTCTGTACCTACTGCAGGACTCATCATAACTGCACGTGAAAAGCCGGAATTAAAAAGAGAAGTGATTAAATTAGGTTGTACACAAACCGACGCATCCACACGAATTGGTATTGGAGGTTATAGCGATCAAATAAACCAAGACAAACAACAATTTACCATTGGAGACCCAAGAGACCTGGATGATGTGATCCAAGAGATACTTAAAGAAGGTTTTATTCCATCATTCTGTACTGCAGGTTATCGATGTGGTCGAACAGGAGAAACGATCATGGGGATGCTTAGCCACTGTGTAGAAGGTAAATTCTGTAAGCTGAATGGGGTCCTTACTTTTAGAGAGTATCTTTATGACTACGCCTCCGAAGAGACAAAAAGACTTGGAGAAGCAGTGATTGCCAAGGAGTTGAAAGAGATACACCAAGAACAATACTTCATCGATCGTCCTAAATTAGTAGAAAAATTCGATCATCAGTACAATGATATTTTAATTGGCAAAAGAGATCGCTATATTTAGACCAAATAATTATAACAGAGATTTTCACAATGAACAATTTAGATATACATAAATGGGAGAATAGAAGGATGTGTGACATCCTTCTAAAATATCCACGAGTATTGTCCCTGCTCGACCGCTTACATATCCATCTTGAACTTCATGAGATGACCGTAAAAGAGGTATGTGATCAAACCAATACCAACCTAACTCTTTTTGTCATTCTCATTGAATCATTTCTTGACAAATCAGAGAACTTCAACGGGAAATATGATCTTTCGATCATTCCTGATTTGGTAGCATACCTTAGAGAGTCACACAACTACTTCCTCGAAAAAAAGATCCCTTATTTAAATCAGATTCTTGCTCAATTTATCGAGAAATTCAAACATCCTCAAATAGGGTTATTGAAAATATTCTTTGACGAGTACTGTCAAGAAGTACAGCAACATATGAGCTATGAGGATCGTGAAGTATTTCCATATATCAATAAACTTCATAAGCTATCGGTCGAAAAAGACATCACACATCTTGATTTCTCCATGGAGGAGTTCGAAGAGCACCATACCAATATAGAAGAGAAACTGAGTGATCTGAAAAATCTTTTGATCAAACACTTCGCCTCTGACTATGGCAACTTCCTGAAAACTCAATTTCTTCTTAACCTTTATGATCTAGAAGATGAAATTCATGATCACTCTCGTTTAGAAGATGACATCCTGATTCCTCTTGTAAAACAACTTGAGACACTAACCTCAAATGAAAGATGAGCCAAAAACTACATGCTGTCGTCATTGACGATGCCACAATCATAAGAGAAGGGATAGAAGTTATTCTCAACCGGAATTTCTTTCCAATCACTCTTAATAAGCTTTCATCGTTCCCCCCAAACCTTGAAAAAGTGATCAAATCAAAAGTTGATCTAGTAATGGTCAATGCCAACATGCTTTGGAACTACAACGGAGATATCCAATATTTCTCCGACGTTCTCAAATCGAAGAACATTCCAATGTTAGGCTACAACATCCAACACCATAGCCAAAAAAAGCTATTTACATCGATACTTCACCTGACAGACTCAGAAGAGACAATTTGTGATAAGATCAAATCGATCACTGCAAAAAATCAAAAAGGTGTTGAAGAAGATAGTAGCAATCTATCCACAAGAGAAATCGAAGTAATTAGACAAATTATTGATGGCAATAGCAATAAAGAGATTGCAGAAAAGCTCTTTATTAGCACCCATACCGTAATTACGCACCGTAAAAACATTACACAAAAATTGGGTATAAAATCCATATCGGGACTTACCATCTATGCTATTCTGCATGGTCTAGTAGAGATCGATGAATATAAAACGGAAGCCTAACCACTCCACATAAAATGTATACTGCTGTTTGTAATATTCATCTCTACAAACAGCAGTAGCAATACCCGTCTCTAAAAAGAAAATAAGCCTACCACATCTCATTATCGAAATCTTAGCACCCCTTAACTTATCATGTTAAAAGAGAAGGCGACATTCTATACCCTCAAGAAGTATCACTCTATAGTCTAAGCTCTTAAGCATAAGTTTTGGTATTGTATAGGGCAATGAACGACTAGATGAACAAGCCATGACATCAGTAGTAACTTCTTCACCATCCCAATAGTTAAGAACTGAATGCCTTACCCATTTCATCTGTGTGCCATCCCGTAAACTCCAACCCTTCGTGCCTTTCAGCCTTAGCGGTTCCCTTATCCCTGCACTTCATCCAACAGGGAACGCAGCGCTCCGCTCGGCATCATGTGTCAACCAAAATCCGTGGAGATCCGTCTAATCCGTGGCTAAATTCCTTGCACCTCAACCCTTCGTGTCTTTGCGTCTTAGCGGTTCCCTTATCCCTACACTTCATCCAACAGGGAACGCAGCGCTCCGCTCGGCATCATGTGTCAACCAAAATCCGTGGAGATCCGTCTAATCCGTCCAATCCGTGGCTAAATTCCTTGCACCTCAACCAAAATAAAAAATCTGTTTCATCTGTATGCCATCCCTTCCACCTCACCCCTTCACCCCCATGTGTATTAGCGGCTTAGCGATTATTTTAAAATCCGTTCCCGACAATTTCAACCAAGCCCCGAACGGGGTGACCGAAACTAGCCCAACGGTGAAATGAATATGTTGCGCAGTAGCGCTGCATAAGAATGAGCCTTGGGTACAACACACCACCAATCATCAAAGGCTGAAGGCCTGGCCCATCTCAGACATAACGCATCCAATACGACAAAGTTTGTGCCAATTCATTGGCACAAGAGAGATACCTCGTACAGGCGCGATGCTCGCGCCTCCTTCCTTCCTATCTTTGCGTCTTCGCGGTTCTTTTCCGCCGTGCACTTCATCCAACAGGGAACGCAGCGCTCCGCTCGGCATCATGTGTCAACCAAAATAAAATCCGTCAAATCCGTGGCTAAATTCCGTGCACATCAACCCTTCGTGTCTTTGCGCCTTAGCGGTTCTTTTAAAATCCGTGGCTATATGTTACTTTACATCGACCAAAATAAAATCCGTTACATCGATCTAATCTGTTTCATCTGTGTGCCATCCCTTGCGCCTCAACCAAATCCGTCCAATCCGTGGCCATAATTCCCTTCGCTCAAACACAATAAAAAATCCGTTTCATCGGTCTAATCTGTTTCATCTGTGTGCCATCCCTTGCGCCTCAACCAAATCCGTCCAATCCGTGGCCATAATTCCCTTCGCTCAAACACAATAAAAAATCCGTTTCATCGGTCTAATCCGTTTCATCTGTGTGCCATCCCTTGCGCCTCAACCAAATCCGTCCAATCCGTGGCCATAATTCCCTGCACTCAAACACAATAAAAAATCCGTTTCATCGGTCTAATCTATTTCATCTGTGTGCCATCCCTTGCGCCTCAACTCTTCAACCCTTCGTGTCTGTGTGTCCTCGTCGTTTATTTCTACCCCTTGCACCTCATCCCTTGCACCCCAACCTTCTAACCTCTTCTTCAACAACTTACCACTTCACCCCAAAATCCATGTATATTTTCATACTTTCTCATCTACGCTTTTCTTATATTTGATTGTCAAATTACCACGATGGGTAGAGGACACAACGAACAATTATTTTAATCATATCATAAACAAGCCATGAAAAAAACACTATTGACACTAGCAAGTGCTGCTCTTGTCTCTGTGGCTTCGGCACAGACAAAAGACCCTGCAAAGGTACAAGTCATCGAAGGAGGTAAAGGATACTACTACGAAACGATCCTTAAAGACATCAGTAAGGTTAACGACCAATTAGACGAGAAGGAACCATACAAACGATTTGTAATGGACCAGTCTAAGATGAAACTACCGAACAATGTGGATCTATACACTAAGCTATGGGCATTTGATCCAATATCGCAAGGAAACACAGGTTCATGTTGGTGTTTTTCGACAGTCTCTATGCTTGAATCAGAAATATATCGCATGCAGAAGAGAGAGGTGAAACTTTCAGAGATGTACGTAGTATATTGGGAATATGTATTGAAAGCAACTCGTTTTATAGAGAAAAGAGGAAACTCTCTTTTTGCACAAGGATCTGAAGGAAATGCAGTAGCTAGAGTTGCAACTCAATATGGATTGGTTCCTGAGAACGAGTATACAGGAAAACTGAACGGTCGCAAATTCCATACACATAAAAAGATGTATGGAGAGATGAAAGCATTCTTGGAAGGTTTAGAGGAGTCAAATGCTTGGAATAAAGAGGAAGCCATTGAGACGATCAAATCAATCATGAATCACTATATCGGAACCCCTCCAAATGATTTCAAAGTAGACGGAAAAGAGTACACCCCGATGACCTTCATGAAAGAGTATGCTAAAATCAATCCAGAAGACTATGTAGAGATCCTTTCATACAAACAAGAACCTTATTGGAAGCAAGTAGAATACACCGTGCCTGACAACTGGTGGCACAGCAAAGACTACTACAATATTCCATTAAATGACTATATGAAGATCATTCGTCGTGTAATCGACAAAGGATACACTGTCAGCATTGGAGGGGATGTATCAGAAGCTGGATTCCTTAGAGAGACTCAATGTGCTATCGTTCCTGATTTCGATATCCCAACCAAATACATCACAGAAGATGCACGTCAATTCCGTTTCTCTAACGAAAGTACTACTGACGACCATGGCATGCATATGATCGGATATATCAAGGACTGGAAAGGGGATGGTTTCAACTGGTATCTAATCAAAGACTCAAGCTCGGGATCACGTAACAATGACCCTAAAGTCAAAGAGTTTGGATACTACTTCTTCCGTGAAGACTACATCAAATTAAAGATGATGGGATTCACTGTACATAAAGATGCAGTAAAAGATATCCTTAAAAAATTCTAACAACACTTTCACTAGAATTCAGGACAAAGGATGCTACAAAAAAGTCGTAGCATCCTTTTTTCTTCCACCATATTATCGGCTGCATATCTCTTTAGCATATGAGGAAGGTCTCATCTTCCTCATATCCTTGAGCTTCAGCTCAACAACTTACACTCCAACAAAAAAAATTGTGTATTCTTTCCCAAGATTCCCACCCTTAAGCTATATTAGGTTTCCTTTTCAGAGAATGTAGCAGCATAGAAAGATAAACGATGTTTGATCTCTTCGTCTCTTAGCAGTTCTTCTAATATGTGTTCATCTGTTGAATCATTATCATACGTATTCCGTCCCTTGATCGTCAATCAATATCTCTGGCTCGTCTAATCTATGTGCATCTATGCAATCTGTTTCACTTTCAACGTTTGCCTCTGAAACCCAACCTCTAATCGACTCAATAGATTAGATATTCTATAAACAATCCCATATCATCCACACAAGATTAAATTATGTTAATACAATACCCTCTATTTTAATATAAACATATATTTATGTTTATTCACAACAGGTTTTAACAACACCTAATTATAACACATTTATATTTTAATATTAGATTTCAAACTTATGGAATTTAATTATCCACACATCACATCTACCACACTGGGTATCAACATGAAGCCAATAAGCTATTTGTCAATAGCACTTATTACACACAAATTATTTCGATAACAAAAATACATCTGCCACAAAATCAAAAAGAAAATATAAAATCAAGAATCAACTTATTTGTTTATGATGAAGAAAATTTTACTTATTTTATTAACAATTACAACACTAAGAGTAATTGGACAAAATCTCCCAGCAACACAAAATCAATGGGAGTACTCAGAAGTAACCATTAACGGTATAAATGGAATTAGCCTTAACAGATATATTGGAGAGTTAAACCAAAATGATCAATATATTAATATTCCAAACTCAATTGATTCTAAGCCTGTCATTGCACTATGCTATATGAGCAAAACAAACTATATGAGAAGGCTTGTGGGTAGATCGAGTGACAGTGATGCACTATGGAGCCCACTAAGTGGACTATTTGGTCAAAATAAAACGACTCCCAACACAAATGTAAGAGAAGTTAATGCACTAAATGCAAATATCCTACATGTAGGACCATACACTTTTAGTTATTGTCAAAACAGAAATACATCTATTAGTTTAACCAATAATGTCAAGGAAATTATGCCTTTTGCATTTAGTGGTTCAGAGATTGTTAACTTTAACTTTCCGACATCATTAGAATATTTAGGTGCATACACTTTCTATAACTGTAAGGAGCTTGCATATGCATCACCCATTCCATCCACAGTCACTAGAATAGAGTTGGGGACATTTTATGGCTGTGTCGATCTTATCACATCTATCTCTCATTTAGTACATGAAAATATCGAATATATTGGTTCTTATGCTTTTAAAAACTGTACGAGTCTTGAAGGGACACTAACACTACCCAAGCAACTAGATCAGATTAATGATGGGGTTTTTGATAACTGTAGTAAAATTTCCGTAGGCTCTCAAATGCCACAGAGTTTAAAATTTATTGAAAGACGTGCCTTTGCTGAAAGCAAAAGTTATACGAAGAATTTAATATTCAATGAGGGACTTATTAATATTGCTGACAGTGCATTTTATCGTAAATGGTATCAAGATAACGGACGTGAGATTGAGACAATCGTTTTTCCTAGCTCATTGAATTCTATCGAATCTTGTGCTTTTCGCGGGACATCTAGCAACTTACAAACAATCCATATACATGCATTAACGCCTCCTGTAGTTACTGGGAAAAAGACATTTGATGAATCATCCTATCGAAACACGACTCTTTATGTACCACAAGGTACATTGACTAAATACAAAGAAGCTACAATATGGAAGGAGTTTAATAACATTGAAGAGATTAATAGTAAAAGCACCTCTGTAAAATCTAAACGAAATGATATCTACTCAATCATTTCAAATGGAAATAGAATCCTTTTCAAGAACCCTTCGTCGATGAAACGAATCTCTGTTTACGACATTTTGGGTAACATCATCTATCAATCTGAAAAAATTGATAACGAGCTAAAAATTAACACGAATAATAATAAGATTTTTATTCTGATGATTGAAACAAATGATGGCAACATGTACAAAGACAAATTCAGAATGAATTAGATAAACAACAATAATATTTAAGGGAACCTCTCAAAATTAGTTTTTTTGTTTGATCCTATATGTTCGGTAAATTTGGGAAACCTCACATATAATAGTGTGTATTTTTAATTATTGATAATCAGTGTATTACATTTCAGTATTTAAAGTGTAGACACAGTTATTTTACCATTAACTTTAATCTTATAATTTGTTCATACCTAAACAAGTTGTATGTGAGGTTAATTAGCCCAATAATTGTACTTGATCTTTCAAATCCAATACACTTCATTTGCAAATTTCCCATACTATTTTCCATAAAACCAAACACATGCTCAACTCTTGCTCTTGTTTTTGATTTTTCTTTATTATTTTCCTTTTGCTGGTCAGTTAAAGGTTTATTTCTTACTCCTTTCTCATTTACATTATTCTCCATTTTACTTTCGTCTATAAGCTTATCACATCGTTCTCCTGTATAAGCACTATCAGCATAGAATTTACAATCTTGATCTGTATCATCTCCAATGAGTAAATCTAATGCTTTTGAGTCATGAACTTCAGCACTTGAAGAAGTATAATCTGTAATCAATTTACTATCACTGTCTATTTTGATATGATTCTTATAGCCAAAATGTTTTTCATTACGTTTTTTCGCCCAACGTGCATTTACATCTTTCTGACGAAGTTTATTCTTATTTGAATGCCATTCCTTTGGAGCACAGTTGTTTTCTTTGATATATTCATTCTCTTTTTTGCTATTTCTTTGTCTTGGAACTTCCACAAAACTAGCATCAACAATTTTACCTTCAGAAACAAGCAAACCCTCATTATTTAATACATGATGAAACTGTTCAAAAAGTTCTCTTTCTAAATCTAGAACTGAAAGTCTTTCTCTAAATCGCCAAATTGTTTTTTCGTCTGGTATAGAACTACTCCGAACTAAACCTAAGAATTGACTAAATGAATGCCTATCAATAATCTGATATTCTGTTTGAAAATCACTAAGATTATAATAGCGTTGTAGTATCAAAATCTTAAACATCATAATAGGACAGTAAGCTGGAGCACCAGCATTACTTTTGCGATCTTTTTCATATACCTTTTCTAAGATGGGGAGAAATAACTCCCAATCGATAACCTGATTTAAACGATATAAAGGATCTCCCATTTCTTGAAGCTTCTCTAGCCTAAAAACGTCATCAAATAATGAATCGTTAGTGATATTCTTGTAGTTCATATTTATAAAGATCACTTTTTTAGTATAAGAATTACAATGTAATATGTTAAATATCAGTTAAATAATTATGAGAGCCCCCCTTAAAACACTTAGGGCACAACATTTTAATTACGTTGTGCCCTTTCCGTTATTATAAGTTTTTAGCTCTCAATAATCTCCAAATCAATGATATAAAGCCATACCAACAATTTCGTTTTGACAAGGGAGAGAGTTTATAAATATCGCAAATTTCCTTGAATGACTTTTACACTATCCTAATTAAGCTTGATAGAACAGAGACTTTAAACTCTTCATAATATTCTAAATATCAATATTCTGGGGCCAGATAAAAGGAGAAATAACAACTTCTACTATATTTTTCATGCAGTGGATCGTATATCATCGCCCAAAAATGAATCTCCTCTGCATCCATGCAATTATTCCATTTTATACTATAGGGTTGCCAATCTGATTGAGCCCCTTCCTCCCGATGCCTTAATTTCACCATATCTGAGATATCTCCTCCAGCAGTACCATATCTTAATATCACAAGATAGCCATCTCGAATAGAATTATGCTCAACATCCACATTCACCGTAAGATGTAATCCATCATACCATACTGCATCTACACCAAATGTTGTGTCATCTCGAATGCTCATCCTCACCTTCGAACAGTCAATATATAAATTAGGGTATTCTCCACCAATGGCATCCATTATCACATGTGACCTTGCCGAGCAAATTGCTTTGGCTATCGTCTGAGATCTCTTTCGATACGAAACACGAATCACATCCTTAAAATTGGACAAAAAGCTAGAAGCCAACTTCATTCGAAGTCTCTGACACTTCTGTTTCTCCGATGCGGGCTTTTTCGAAGGCTCTGGTTTTGAACGTACATACTGCTTATTCCCAATCTTAACCAACACCAAATTACCAATCGTTCCAGTAAAATATTTTCCATCTATTCGTGCCATATCGACAATAAATTAAATTACAAAAAATGAGAAATATGATTGGTGATCCCCAACTATGGGGACCACCAGTAATACCCATCGAATTATGAAATGACCTAAAAATCTTGCGAATATATTTGCTTAGACAAGCCACAATAGTGGAAGCGTCGTTTCCCTACAGGCGTATTTTTTAACGATGCATAAACAATATAGGACACAGAGAAATAGCTCACGCTATGATTTAACAGGTATAGACACTCTACTTACGATGCAGAAATCTCTGCATAAGAGGTTTTTGACACATAATCTTTGGTCAATGCACTTGCAGTACAATAAAAAGCATATAGATGCAATTTATGCCCTTTCATCGAATCGGTAAGCATTACCTCAGCTGACATATCTGATGCTTTAGCCAAATCAATATAAGATTTTGAATACTGCATATCATCACGATAAACAAACAAGTGTACCATACACTCTTCACCATCCACCTGGATAATATCAACGGTACCCCAACGAATCTGCAACACACCTGTCTCATCCAACGTAAGATGAACATTCTCTAATTTAGATAACCCTCCTTTTGACAATTGTAAGTTTGGAAAATCCGCCACTACATGATCGTTCTCAAATTGAAAGAAAGTATCATTTGCATCATAAGCCGCATTAAAAGTTGTTCGATTTTTAGAAACAGGTCGAAAACCCAAACGAACTAAATGACGAGCATCCGAGATAAAACGATTTGTCTGTGTAAAACGAGCTCGTTGTTGCAAACACTTCAACGAAATATTCTTACGTTTAATGACCTCTGGCAATGATCGCAACAGATAGGTGCCTTTCCATTTCGAACCAACAACACTTCCAACTTTCCCCATAAATCCACCAAGGACTCCTTTTCTAATTGATCCCATAACATTTTAATAATTAGATTAATACTAAATTTTCAAATCAAACTTATGAGAAAAACAAAGGGCATACAATGAAATCATGCGAGCTTACGTGATTATTCGCGGTTCTGCGTGATATTGCACAATTTTTCGCATACTGACCTAACAACCCACCCCCTCAATTAATCGTTATCATTACAATAAAAGAGACTCTATTTAAAATTGAACCTTCAATTGTTTCAGATATTCGTTGTTTAGAGGAGAGAAGAAAATAGAAGGATACACCTCATTAACATCGGATGAAAATAAAAACATATCGTTATGAAAAAGATTATCATGCTCTGTTGCTGCCTAGGATTATATCCACAGCAACCACTTAAGAAAAACCACCTAATGCAATATGCATTTGCAAAAACTCAAGAGGTAAAACCACAACAAACTCCAACAGAAAATGCCTATAACCTATCTCCTCTTCTAACCTTAAAAATAGATGCGTTGGAGAGCCGTATTCATGCTGAACTCAAGGGGCAACAACAAAGACTCGATGACCTTAAAAGCCTCATACATATTGTCATTTCGTTTCTGATCGGACTTGCTGGATTCCTATTCTACGAAAAACGCCACGAAAAATCAACATAAACAACAACAAAAGAGATACCAATCTAGTGGAGTAAATTTTATATTATTGTAGTGTAATCAGAAATGATCCATTAACATCATTAAAAGTGACTTGCAAGACTACTCTGAGTAGGTATAATTATTCAAAAACAGTCTTTCTGCTTTTGCTCCAAAGGTGCGCTGAAAGCGATAAATTTTCTAGCCTAGTGCAACAACCTTTTAGTTATAGTCAGTATTTATTACTATTAAAAACTCAATTTATTGATCTGAACAAATAAATCATTTCTTCGAGCTCATGTTTATTGTAACATGAGCTCGAAACAAATGAGTTCGTTCTTTAGACCAATAAATAGGGATTTTAATGGTGATAATCGCTAAAGACGTATCACAAAATCCCCAAGAAGTAGCTCGTGAGCTTAACAAAGACTCCACTAGTCAACACGCATAAATAGACCTAATGACAACCGAACTTAGCACAGTAATAACCATTAGACAACAATTCTTTACACAAAACAAAGAGATGGAGAACAGCGCTATCCATTATTCTCACCACAGAAACACCAATCAAAACACCTATAATCACTCCAAGATAATCACAAACGAATAATACACAAATAAAAACCAAACACACCCAAGACAACAAAACACTGAAATACAAATAGATAAACCTAAAATCATCAATTATCACAGATAACTTATGATATTATTATGTTATATCATAAAATTATGTTTATTTTCGACCTCTCTAATTCGAGTAGAATATTAAAATCTCATTCTTTAAGAATTACAGAATAATTTGAATTGGTTCAGTTCTGAGTTCCAAATTTAACTTTAGATTAAGTTTATCGTAATTAAGCAACAGAGTACGATCAACTTAACTAAAATTTTCCAACCCATGCCTGGGTGGAACATATCCCCATACATATCTATTTCATTAGAATATTAATTTAAACTATTGAGTGACAATCCAATTAGTCATCAGTTTATCCCACAAAGGGAATAATCTGAGAACTAAACACTTGGAGCAAAACCCAAATGGTTGTCTTATATAATTTTGTTTATTACAACAACAACTTTAACACATTATGAAAAAAATTGGCTCTTTCCAAGATTTGATGGGTAATCATATTAAAAAGAACAATGCTTATTCACCTTTCTAAAATCTAATTTACCCGTAACAAGATATATCATTGTGATGAAATTTTTAGTGTCCCTAAATCCTTTAGCTCTTCTTTTTACTGTTTGAACCACAGAATTAAGACCTTCTAATATTCCATTATTTATCTTTGTTTCCATCCATTGCACAACGCCATCCCAATGTCTTTTAATTGTATTGGCAGCCTTGATGATAGGCTCCATCCTAGAGTGAGTTGCCCAATAATACCATTGTTTTAATAAGCACACAAACTCTTCTGCCGTGTTAGCGTATGTGTAAATATCCTGAAAGCTTTCACGTATTCGGAGTGCTCTGAAACTCTTTAATTGTAACTACTCAGGTAGTATTATAGTTTAGCCTCTATTAGATTTTAAATAGAGCTTCAAGAAGATAACTTTCAAAATTATCTATTCCCAGCTTAAGTTAACATTATTGCATGATAGCCAATATGCGATCATGTTTAGAACACTCTTTCCTTGTTTCTTTAATGTGTCGGTTATAGATCGCAACATGGCATACCTCTGCGCCCCTTCTTCTGTGCGATATCCCTTAGACACATTCTGTTTTACCTTGATGTTACGCATTGCTCTTTCCGAAGCATTATTATCAAACGGTACTTCATAATGATTTAAGAAAGTAAACACACTATCGATTTTCTTTATTAATCGTTGTCGTAATGTTCTTATTTCATCGAGCTGATCGTCATTTATGTCGATATTCAGAAGTTCTAATAATTTGGTCTTAAATGATGCTTCCTTATCTAGTGGGAAATCTTTTTCTTCAGCTTCCCGTTTTAATTTCATGGCTTCTGAAAAGAGATCTAATATATCTTGTGCCCATCTATTATTGGTCTGTTGCTTTATGTAGATTAATTCGCGTTGTAAGTGAGCTAGACATAGTTGATAATGTTTGGCAGGGGTCTTTAGTTGAGAGGCATAGCAGTCACTTACTAAAGTAGCATTAGTAAATCCATCTTTGAAATTTTCTTCCACAACTTTATACCCTCTAGATCTATGTGCTCTAATAAAAGTTAGTTCATAATTTTGCCAAACCCACATCCATCCTTTACTGCCATCTATTTTACAACCTGTTTCATCAGATCCAACTATATTGGCATCTTCAATAGATTGACGTAGTGATTCATATAGAGGAGTGAATACCTTTTCTGCATGTTTTAAAATATTGTCAATAGTTCCATCTCCTATTTTATATGAAGTCAGCTCTTCTACTAGCGAACTAATACGATTTAAAGGGATATAGTGCTCTATATGCAGACTAAGAATTAGCGAACGTATGTTGGGACCATATTGAACTGGTGCATTAACATTGGATGGCATAGCTCCTTTATGGATTTGTCCACAACTGCATCTATTCTCATAAAGACGATGCTCAATACATATAGGTTCAATAACAGGGGGGATATCAAAAACTTGACGCTTGCATAGCAACTTAGCATCCTCAGGATTCAATCTATTTCCACAACTACACTTAGCTAAAGGATGATGAGATTCGATATCGGTCGGTGTGGCATCTTGAAATAAAGTCATGCCTTTATGACCAAGTTGACCTCCTGATTTTTTATTAGATTTCTTGCGAAGAGATTGATTCTTCTTTACTGTCGATAAATCTCTAGATGGAGGAAAACTGCTATTACCACTATTTTTCTTACTACGTGATAGTTGATCTTCAAGAGTCTTAACCTTAGCATGAAGCATCGCATTTTCTTCTGACAAAGCTCTTACCTCCGACATAACAATGTCTAATTTTGCCAGTAAAGATTGTACTTGCTCTTTTAATGCCTTGTTTTCTTTTTCTAAACGATCAACTTTGTTCATGCCTGCAAAGATCTATTCTTATGGTCAAAATAGAAAAGATAACAACTAAAAGTAATCAACAAATACATTGTTATTTATCAACATTGTACACCAAATCAACGTGTTTGAAGTTTTTGTCGGTTAAAACCTATCTGAAGAACCTGAGTAGTTACCTTTAATTTACTGTTTGATATAGAAAGATCCTTAAAGGCTTGCTGTTGCTTTAAGGTGAAGTTTGTCTTGTTCTTTAAGAATAAATACCTGTTCCCCTTTAGACACTCTTCATCTTTTGCTTCAGATCGTCTAACCTTATCTACTGCTTCATTGATTATCTTCATAATATGAAACTTGTCAAATGTAATGGAAGCATCTGGAAGGTGTGTTGCTATGCCACTAATGAATGAAGGAGACATATCACAACTGACATGACTTATTTTACTTGATTTGATCACTTTATTTTGGTCGTGATAATGTGGAATAACCTTACAAAAAGAAGCAATAGTTTCTGCCCCTTTTCCTTCAGTAACATGTACTGTCTTGCGTTCTTTTAGGTCTACAAACAAAGTAACATAATTATGCCCTTTTTTACAAGAAGTCTCATCAACCCCTATCATCTCAATATCAGAATGGTCTTCTTCGGCCTTTGCTGTATCGACATACAAAGTTGCCAACTTCCATAGCTTATCATCATAAACACCTGTCATTTGTGCAACCTGATGAACTGGCATATAAGAAATTAAGGACATTAATAATGCTTCAAACAACAGTGTAAAACCAGGTAGTTCACCTTCCCAAGGCATATCAAGAATAGCAACATTACCATCTCCCTTTATAACACGGGGAACACGTGCAGTTAAATAACACTTATACTCAAAGAAGCTTAAATGCTGCCATGTTTTCTTTCGTGTATCATGCACCTGTAGGTTATCCTCTCCATTGTGACTAAAACGAGAACCTCTCTTAAAATCGATATAAACATCTAAACGTTGGGATTCCTTGTCTAAGTTAATACCATCAATAAAATAGGGAGATTCAATATGTAAGGCTGAGGCTAATAAATCGTACATGATGTCTTATTTTAGAAGTTATTATATAGAAATTAAACATGTAGCATACCCACTAAGTTTCGGAAAGAGCCAAAAAATTTTAGTACTATCACTCTTATTCATTACTCTTTGCGCTAAAGGACAAGATGCAGTGATCAATTTTAAAAATAGTGAATTAAAAAAAATACTTCTTCGAGTGAGGAAACTAGATAGGAATCGTGATGGTGCTATCCAGATCTCAGAGGCTCAAAGATTTGATGGGAGCATCAGAATATCATCTGATAAAGTAGATAATATTAGTGGGCTAGAACATTTCACAAATATGACTGGACTAAACATCAATGCCAACTTAAGATCGCTAGATTTATCACCAAATGAAAAACTTACGAAGCTAACGGTATGGAGTTGTAACAATCTCACATCATTGGATTTCTCTAAGAATAGGAGTTTGACGGAACTTGTACTTCAGAATAATGATAAGCTAGCCAACCTCACACTTCCCAACTCTAATAGTCTCAAGAAATTTAACTGTTATGGATCTAAAATTTCTCGTTTCGATATTTCTAACCATACTAGATTAGAGTCTGTAAATGTAAGTAACAACTCTCTTAGCTCCATTGACTTATCTAAAAACATCAACTTAGAAAGCTTGACGATTACTTCCAATAAAATAAGTGAAATTGATGTTTCTAAAAATAAAAAATTATCCTATTTTATCTGTCGAGACAACCAACTCCAGACACTAGATCTACGTCATAACACACTTCTAAAGACATTAAAATGTGGCAACAACTCAATAGCTTCTTTAAACTTAGCAAATAATAGTAACCTAACAGACCTGTCGTGCACTGGTAATGAAATGACTTCTTTGGACTTAAGAAACGGAAACAATAAAAAGCTTAAAGGGGTAGATACTCGAAATAATAATTTAACAAAGATTGAGATCGATCCCAATTACATTCCTAGAATTCAAACTGGCTTTATTTTCTTTGTAACGGCCTGGATTGTGGACGATAAAACGGTATTTCATTCAGGAGGAACCCAATTATTTCACATAACCTTCTTTGAAGATGGAAGCCGAAACAAAGTGGTAACAACAGACAATCGCAATGTATTTAGAAAAGGAGAGAAAGTGAAAATTGAAGCTTTTCCTGCGAATGGCCAAAAGTTTTTAGTCTTCTATAATGAACTAAATAGCAGAAACAACCCGATGGAACTTACAATAAATAAGAACTACTCTAACCAATGGGTTCGTTTTGAAGAATGTAAAAACAATGAGTTTAACCTTGAAATAGACTCTGAGAATGGTCAAGTACAGACAAGTCCCAGCCCAAACAGCAAAGTGTTTAAAGGAGGAACAGTTGTCAAACTCACGGCCAAGCCAAAAACTGGATATCGCTTTGTACGATGGGAAGGAGATAAAAACAATTCATCCAACCCAACTACAATAAGAATGAGCAAAAACAGTAAGATCGAAGCGGTGTATGAAAAAGTCAGTACTGCAATAGAAGACATCCCTGTTAAGACAGATATTGAGATCTCAATAAGTCCAAACCCTGTAGTAAATATGCTGTCGATTCAATCTCTTGAAACCATTGCCCAAGCTGAATTATTTAATCTAATGGGCAACTCTTTAGCAATTTTCCATAAAGATCAATTCAACATGACTGGTTATCCTACAGGGCTATATCTACTTAAAGTCCAACTAAAAAATGGAACAACAAAAGTTGTTAAATTTCAATTGAAATAGTCATCGGAAGATGAAACTATAGCGCAAATAATGTTCCAATATTTGAATGGATAAAACCATCCAGATATTGGAATTTTATCATCACACCAATTAAATGACGCCCTCCAATATTTGAAAGATTGAACAAGAAAATATCGTTCATTTAGATATGTAATAGAGACTATCACTTTCTTGCGAAAACCATTCTCTCTAAGGGCATAACACCAAGTTTTCTTCCTGTAGGTTTTACATAGCGATCATTCAATCGATCATATCCAGTCTCTTCAACAATATCCCATCCATATTTCTCTAGGTATAGATGAATACTTTTGGGAGTAAAACCTGTTTTCCATAAACCACTCTTAACAGTCATCTTATACATCATATGCTGACCAAAGATATTCTTGCCTTGAATGAAATCGTCGACCACGTAGGTAAATGCCACATAACTCCCAACAGGAGATTTCACTAAAGATTCAAAAATTCTATCTACAGCGCCTTGCTCAAGGTATTGTAGAACGGCTTCCATTATAAAGAATGTGGGTTTTGAGACCTCAAAATAATGTGCTTCCAGTGCAGAACCAGGATCTTCTGTATTCAGATCAATACAAACTTGTTTAATATGTTTAGGGAAGGTACCCAGTGCTTGCTCTATTGCTTCTTTTTTGGATGAGATATTTATCGCTTGATCCAACTCCCATGAAGGGATATGTTTAACCTCATCAAGACGACACAAACGAGTATCCCATCCTGCTCCGACATTAACAATCTGTTCAATATTATTATATAAGACGGTCTCTTTAAGACGTGCGTCAATATAACGTTTTCGTACAAGGAAGCCACTCCACCCTCCAGTGAAAGACGACTCATTTATCTTCACAAAAAAGTTACGTATAAAAGGAATCTTTGATAGCGTAATCCAAAGTTTATTCACCCCCGAAAAAAGATGAGAAGCTAAATCATCCTCAACAATTCTTTGTGACTTTGGAAAATGTTGTTCTACTGCAACAATAACTGTTGGTTGATCTGCAGTCTTTGCACTGCCTTGAGTATGGCTCCTCTTCTTGATTGCTGTCATTATATCAATTATTTATTATACCATTCTAAATATAAAGTTTTGTTCTGATAACAATAATCCGCTATGCGTTTATTATGATTTATTGTCAACCATTAAGATGAACATGATTGATTAATTTTTGTTTGAACAAAGTCCTTCTTATCCCGAATAAATCATAAAAGGAGCTATTTAACCATACATTCTCGAAACAGGCCTTCAACTAAATCCGTGGCCATATCTCTTCGTGCCTTAGCGATTCATTTCACTTGCACCTCAACCCTTCGTGTCTTCGTGTCTTAGCAGTTCATTCCCCCTTGCACCACAAACAAATCCGTCCGATCCGTTAAATCCGTGGCCATATCTCTTCGTGTCTTCGTGCCTTAGCGGTTCATTTTCCCTTGTACCTCAACCAAATCCGTGGAAATCCGTGGCTATAATTTCCTTGCGTAACAACCAAATTCGCGACTATATTTTAGACACAAGCATCCCATCTCTACCAAGCACAATACCTCAAAAAAAATCTGTTTCATCAGTCTAATCTGTTTCATCTGTGTGCCATCCGTGCGCAACAACTCCTTAGTCGTTCATTTCCTCTTGCACCACAACCAAATCCGTCTAATCCGTTAAATCCGTGGCTATAATTTCCTTGCGTAACAACCAAATTCGCGACTATATTTTAGACGCGAGCATCGCGTCTCTATCAAGCACAATACCTCAAAAAAAATCTGTTTCATCAGTCTAATCTGTTTCATCTGTGTGCCATCCGTGCGCAACAACTCCTTAGTCGTTCATTTCCCCTTGCACCACAACCCTTTGAGCTTCAACCACCCAATCCAAAGCCCTAAATCTTTGACACAGAAAAGGGAGCCCTTATGCTCCCCTTCTATATATTTTAATCTTTATGTATCCATCGATGTATTAATCCATACAACGGTGGAATAAGCAAAACAGCAAAAACAGTTCCTGTGATCATCCCAAAGAATACCGTAGTTCCTAAAGAATGACGACTATTTGCCCCTACACCATTGGCAATAACCAATGGCAAAACACCTAAGATAAAAGTTAATGATGTCATCAAAATAGGCCTAAAACGTATACGTCCCGCTTCTAACAATGCCTTAGAGACACTCATCTCCTTCTTCAAATCTCTAATAAATTCGACAATCAAAATTGCATTCTTACAAGACAGTGCAACAAGTAGAATAAGACCAATCTGCATATATATATCGTTAGACAGATGTCTAAAATAAGCCCCTAATACCGCTCCAACGATAGACATTGGGATAACCATAATAACGATCAAAGGGTCTATCCAACTCTCATATAATCCTGCCAACACCAAAAACACAAGTACAATAGCCAACAAAAAGATCAGTGACACTTGTGACGCTGCTTTCAACTCCTCAAATGTAAACCCTGTCCAATCGGTCTTCATGGTATTGGTTATTGTTTTTGATGCCATTTGATTCATCGCCTCAATCGCATCTCCAGAACTGGCTCCTGCCTGTGGTACCCCATTAATCATCGCTGCGCTATATAGATTATAACGCGTAATCAAATCCGGTCCCACCTTCTCCTCTAGCTTAACCAAAGATCCGAGAGAGACCAATTTATTATCTCCATTTCTCACCTGCAAGGCTCGTATATCTTGGATCGTTCGCCTATCTTTAGCATCTCCTTGCATATACACCTGAAAAGTTCGTCCCCATTTGGTGAAGTCATTCACATAACTCGCCCCTAGATATGACGACAAAGCATCATAAATATCAGGCAAAGCCACATTCATCATCTTCGCCTTTTCCATATCGATACGAAGATCATAATAAGGCACATTTACATTAAAATTTGAGAACACATTACCCAACACAGGATCTTGCTGCGCATATTGAGACATCGATCGAGAAACACGATCTAATCCAACATAGTCGCCGCCCAATAAATCTTGAAGAACCATCTTCTGACCACCTGTTGAGCCAATACCACTAATTGCAGGAGGTGTAAACATTCGTATTCTTGCATCACTAATACCTGAAGTCTTTTGTCTTATCTCAGCCAAAACCTTCTGGTCCGTAATACCTTTAGGAAGGCGTTCATCCCAAGGTACCAATGTAACAAAGATGGTAGCTTTGTTAGATAAAGTAGCTTGATCAATAATCGAATATCCTTTTACCGTCATAAAAGTATGAATACCATCGATGGTCTGTAACTGCTTATCTACTTCAGCCAATACTTCAGCAGTTCTATTATCCGATGCAGCATTGGGCAGAGAGATCTCCACAAAAATACGACCTTGATCTTCATTAGGTATAAATGAGGTCGAAAGAGACTTAAACACCACCAAGCTCACCACTCCGATGATTGCAAACATAACCAACGAGATCACAGACTTTCTTGCAATACGCCCTAATAGATTACTATACGAAGAGGTCAGACGGTCAAAAAACTGATTAAACTTACGGTACACAAAACCTTTCTTCTCTCCCTCTTTCGTCTTACGCAAAAACATTGCAGACAGCGCTGGACTTAACGTCAAGGCATTGATGGCACTCAACAAGGTAGATGCAGCAATAGTCAATGCAAACTGCTTATACAACTCGCCTGTAATACCACCCATAAATGCAGGTGGAAGAAAGACCGACATCAAAACCAACGTCGTTGCAATAATCGGCCCTGTAACCTCTGACATAGCGATAATAGCTGCCCTTTTGGGGCTCTCTCCTAAATCAATATGTCGTGCAGTATTCTCCACAACAACAATAGCATCATCCACAACAATACCAATGGCCAGAACCATCGCAAACAGTGTCAACAAGTTAATAGAAAAACCAAAGGCTGCCAAGGCTCCAAAAGTACCGATAATAGAGACTGGGATAGTGATCACTGGAACTAAAGTGGCACGCCAATCTTGTAAGAAGATTAACAACACCAAACAGACCAGCACAAAAGCGATAAATAACGTTAAGGTGACCTCATGAATAGAGGCCTTCACAAAATCGGTGGTATTGGTGATCTCTGAATATTCAAAATCAGGAGGAAAAGATTGACTCAACTCATCAAATTTATTATTGATCGCTTCGTGAATATCTAATGCATTACCTCCAGGCAACTGATACACAGCAATAGCAGCCGAAACTCGCCTTCCATCTCGTTTAACCGTTCGCCTGTAACTTTTACTCCCCAACTCCACTTTTGCAATATCTTTGAGATAAATAGTATTACCATTGGCGTCGGTCTTTATCACGATATTCTCGAATTCAGACTCTTTAGTCATTCGTCCTGGACTCACGATCAGAGACAGTTGCATCTGCTGATTCGAAGCAGTAGGACTAGCACCCAGTTGACCTGATGCCACCTGCAAGTTTTGATTCTTAATAGCCCTTCTTACATCGGCAGGAGTCAAATTACGGTTCTTCAGTTTCACAGGATCTAACCACAGTCGAATACTATAATCCCCGGCACCAAAAACAGTAATCGAAGCCACTCCAGGAATACGCTTCAGCTCATCTACAATATAAGTGGATGCATAGTTGGTTAGAAACGATAAAGGTACCGTCGGATCTTTCGAATTTAAACCCATGATCGAAACCATGTCTGTAGACTTCTTGTCAGTGGTTACCCCCAAAGTCTGAACGATCTCCGGTAGTTTAGGAAGTGCTTGATTCACTTTATTCTGTACCAAAACAGTTGCCATATTCACATCTGTTCCCACTTCAAAAGTGACTGTCAACTGATACGATCCATCGTTATTACTCACCGAGGACATATAAGTCATTCCCTCCACACCATTAATAGCCTGTTCTAAAGGTGCACCTACGGTATTGGCAATAATCTCAGAACTTGCCCCAGGATAAGTCGCGTTAACAGACACATTCGTTGGGGTTATATTAGGATATTGATTGACTGGGAGCTTAAGCAAGGATACCCCTCCTAAAATCACAATGATCAACGACACTACCGTTGATAAGATCGGTCGTTGTATAAAATATTTTGAAATCATAAATGCTCTTTTTTTATTCCCTATGGAATACCAATTCGATGAATGAATAAGCTATATTTTGTCTATACAGATCCTAAAAACAGAACCATAGCCTTTCACTAAGGTCTATTTTTTAATATAGGATAGACAAATAGAATATTCGGATATAGCTCATTTATACATATAATTGGTATTTTATCTCTTTTATCACTCAACCACCATCATATGATGTAACTTATTGGTTCCTTTGATCACAATTTGATCATCATGCTTTAGACCTCCTTTGACAATCGACATCTTCTCATAGCTGCCCATCAACTCTATTCGCTTCACAACCGATTTCGAATCGATGACCTCATAAACATATGCACCCTCTTGATCTCTTGAAATAGCACTCTGTGGAACCAACAATGCCTTCTCAATCTTCTGTAGTGGCACTTTGATTCTCAGATAGGTACCTGCCAACAACTTACGATCTTCATTATCGACAGTAGCTTTCAATGTTATATTACCTGTAGAAAGATCTACCGATGGATCAAAATATTTGACTTTTGCCTCCACCAACATCATCTCTCCCGACTCATCATAAATTTGAACTGAAAGACCCAAATCGCTCTCTAACTCTTTTCTCAACAATTGAAGCTCACTAGAATTGACCGTAAAATAGATATCCATCAAACGATCACCGACAATAGATGCCAACTTCTGCTTCCCATTAGGATCCATCAAATTTCCACGATCGACATAATAATCAGAGATATATCCATCAATAGGAGAGACAATGGTCGTGTAACTATAGTTTGTCTTCGAAACAGACAACAAAGCCTTATTCTGTTCATAGGATGCCCTGTCCAAATCCACTTGCGTCTGTGCTGTCAAAAGCTGAACCTCACTCACAGCATTCGATCTCTTCGCCTTCACCAATCGATCTAAAACCATTCGACTCAACTCCAGCTGCGCTTTAGAGGAGGCAACAGCAGAAGAAGCCTCTTTCATCTTTGAATAATAAGGCTCTCTCTCTAAACCAAAAAGACGCTCACCTTTATGTACGAATGCCCCTGGTTTAAAATATATCTTCTCTAACAAACCCTGTACCCGAGGAAAAATATCCACCGCAGCTTTTGCATCTGTATACCCAGAAAAATCATGGTATACCGTAATATCTTCTACCACAGGATGACCTAACTCTATATTTGGCAGGGGTTGTTGTGACTTCTTAACAGTATTGTCACACGAAAAAAACAACGCACCAGATACCAATAAAACGAATAAATATCTCATCAAAAATCTTTTTATAAATTAATATACTTTTACGACCTCTTAAACTATATAGACCGCCCTTTGTGAGGTATGGAAGATCATTATCAGAAGCATTCAACTCCCACATCTTTGGATATAACACCCAAAAACAGACCCAACATATCCACATAATGATGGCTTATCATCACTCCGATTTATCCCCTCCTAACGATTGATAGAGAAGTACAATTTCAATCAATAAACTTCCTTGAGATACAATCAAACTGTTTTGATTCTTCAATAAAGTTTGCTGGGAACTCAATAGCGGTTGATAATCTATAAGTCCTTGACTATACTGATCGATAGATAGTTTTAATGCCCCTTTCGAACTCTTGACACCGCGCTCCAACCACTCATTCGACTCTTCTAACTTCTGGATATTAACCAAATTATTCTCAACCTCTTTGACCGCAGTTAAAAGAGTGTTCTTATAATTCAGCTCAAACTGATCTACTTTCGACTGTTGCAATTTCACCTCATTCTTTGCCCTCTTACCTTGAAAAAGATTCCATGTCAAAGTAGGCCCAACAAAATAATTCATCGCACTCTGTTCGAACCATTGATCCGCACTCTCCGAATTGAAACCAATATTACCAGACAGGGTTAACTTAGGTAATAGATCTTTTTTAGCCGACTTGGTTGTCGCCATTAAACTTAAGATCTGATTTTCCACACGCTTTACATCTGGACGATTCCTTAATGCTTCTCGTGGTACCAATGTTTGAATATTTTCTGGCAAAGCAGGAAGAGACTGCTTCTGCACTAACCCTTGATAGATAGACTCCGGCATCTTACCCATCAACACTTTGATCAGATTGATCTCATTAGCCACTTTCGACTCAATCGCTTTAATACTCGCCATGGTCGTATTCAAGATCGTTTCTGCCTGCAAAAAATCAACCTTCGATTTCAATCCAGATTCAAATTCGGACTGTGTCAATCGAACTAAATCCTTCTGAACCTCAATATTCTCTTCCGAAACAATAATTTGATTCTGGAACATGCGCATTCGAACATATGATTGCGTTACCTCGGATAGAATACTCAACAACAGGTATCTTTGATCCTCCGATGCCACGTCAATATTATATTTCGAAGCTTCTGTTTGCGCCTTTATCCGCCCAAAAACATCCACCTCCCAATTAAAACGTACAGACGTGCCGTAACCATTCAACCCATTAACTGGTTGATTTAAATTCGAAGTAGCATAGGACAAACTATACTCTAGCGATGGCATTAAATACGATCGACTCTGTTGATACATGATGCGACTCTGCTCTAATCGCTGCAAACCCGACTGTACATTGTAATTACTCTTTATCGTCTGCTGAACCAAGGATGTCAGCAATGGGTCATTAAAAATATTCCACCATTCGGTGATCTGATCTACCTCTTCTAGGTTCACCACCAAATCACTCCATGAATCCCCCACTTCGGGCTCCACTACGCTGGATTGCTGACCATAAGAAAAAAACGAACTAAAAAAGAACACCAATAAAACTACACTTCTTCCCATATTTATCTTTTTATTGATTACACGCGATATGACATGCCAATGCCAACTGAAATCTACTTCAGCACAACCATGAGTTTATGAAACCAACATGAGAACATTATGTTCTTTAACAACTCCGTTAAGATTTCTTATAATCAAAATCACCTTTTAACAAATTAACTTAAACCACCCTATCCCCTCAAAACCAACAAACTACAAACACAAAACCAACAAAAACCCCCATTTCATCGCCCATTACACAGCAAATAGCCCTCATATTAACTTTTCAATAACACCAAAAACCAAAATGATTGTAAAAAAGAACAAAAACAAAGACCGAATATCCTCAACCAAATTCACTATTTAGACTAAATAAATTTACCAAAAATGTTCATAGTATATATAAAGGGTATATAGCCTCCAAAACCTTATTTAGAATCACCTATAATTCCTCACACTTCAACCTTCTTTCCCAAGGTTACCACATTGGGCTAGGTTCGTTTTCCCTTACAGGTACTATCGTAGCATACAAAAAACTTAGTGCCTTTGTGATATTCTCCCCTTACACCTCAACCAAATCTGTGTTCATCAGTCCAATCCGTCCAATCCGTGGCCATATTTTCCTTGCTCCTCAACTCTTCGTGCCTTTGCGGCTTCGCGGTTCAATTCCCCTTACACCTCAACCAAATCCGTCCAATCCGTGGCCATATTTTCCTTGCACCATAACCACAATAAAAAATCTGTTTCATCGGTCTAATCTGTTTCATCTGTGTGCCATCCTTGCACCTCAACCCTTCGTGCCTTCGTGGTATTCTCATCCTTGCACCTCAACCTTGTCATAAAAAAGATCCGTGAAAATCCGTCTAATCCGTGGCTATAATTCCCTTGCGTCTTCGTAGTGATTTTTAAAAATCCGTTCCCGACAATTTAAACCAAGCCCCGAACGGGGTGACCGAACCTAGCCCAACGGTGAAATGAATATGTTGCGCGGTAGCGCTGCATAAGAATGAGCCTTGGGTACAACACACCACCAATTACCAAGGGCTGAAGGCCTGACCCATTTCATCAACGCACTCAGCCTGGCTATAAATTGGCACAGACTATGCAATATCAACCACAATAAAAAATCGGTGTTCATCAGTCCAATCTGTTTCATCTGTGTGCCATCCTTGCGCCCCAACCCTTCGTGTCTTTGTGCCTTGGTGGTTCCCTTATCCCTGTACTTCATCCCACTGGGAACGCTGAGCTCCGCTCGGCATCATGCGTCAACCAAAATCCGTCCAATCCGTGGCTATATTTTCCTTGTACTTCAACCACAATAAAAAATCTGTTTCATCCGTCTAATCCGTGGCTATAAATTGGCACAGACTATGCAATATCAACCACAATAAAAAAATCTGTTTCATCGGTCTAATCTGTTTCATCTGTGTGCCATCCTTGCGCCCCAACCTTGTCATAAAAAAGACCCGTGAAAATCCGTCCAATCCGTGGCTATAATTTCTTTGCGTCTTCGCGATTCCCTTACACCTCAACCAAATCCGTCCAATCCGTGGCCATATTTTCCTTGCACCACAACCACAATAAAAAATCTGTTTCATCGGTCTAATCTGTTTCATCTGTATGCCATCCTTGCGCCCCAACCTTGTCATAAAAAAGATCCGTGAAAATCCGTCTAATCCGTCCAATCCGTGGCTATAAATTCTTTGCGGCTTCGCGGTTCAATTCCCCTTACACCTCAACCAAATCCGTCCAATCCGTGGCCATATTTTCCTTGCACCACAACCACAATAAAAAATCCGTTTTATCTGTGTGCCATCCTTGCGTCCCAACCCTTCGTGCCTTTGGACTTCATTTAATCCCGTGGCAACCCCTGTTCCCAGCCTATATAAAAGCCTCCAATACCATTTCAACCAATCCAACACATCACTTGTTATCTACTGTAATAATTTAAACTAAAAACTCATATTTCTTATGGAGGTATCGACTGTTGAGCAATGCTCTGCTCAACCTAATCAGCAAAAGAAGCATAATACAGTTAGGGCAATAACCTACCCTATGCCTCTCACACTTAATGAAGCCGCCGCTAACAGCTTCTTAGAACAAGTGGCAAGTAAACAAATAGATCGAGCAAAAGAGCTCTTTCATAAAGCCTTTATAAAAGAGGACGGCCAAACCAAGTATTGTCTACAGAACAACCGGCCCATCATTCTACGAAAAACTCGTAGACTTATTTTTCGTAAAACGAATATGCTCTACCTATTTAACAATTCGAAGAATCAGATTCCGCAGCTTGTCTTTTTTGTTCGGATGCTAAATGATCCTGACATCGAACTAGAGATGCTTCAAAACTATTTCTTTTATATCACCCTCTATCGCTGTTGTGGTGGGGAGCAAGACGATCACTGCATCCTACAGCATCACTCAGTATACAAGCAGCTCGAGATACTCTCGGAGCTAACCACCTTCACGAAAAAAGAGAAACACAAAAATCCTTTAATAATATGGCGCTATACCATCCTATTTTCTGCTACCATTGAAGACTCCATCCAGCTTATGCAACAGCTAGGAGAGATCTTCAAGAGCGAATATTTTCTCTCTCTCAGCTCCGATAAAAAGCTGAATATAACAACCGAGTATCTCATGAAGGAGTACAATAGGTGGATAACCTATCATCAAAATAATTTCACCACACGGCTGAATCCCCTCTATCGTATGTGGGTACACAAAGCCAAAGTGAATGGAATGTTACTAACCTGCATGACCCTTTCCAACACACTGAACAGGTGTGATCAGATCTTTCTCGAAAGTGTAGACAAACTCTTTACGATATTTGAAGATGAGTATAACTATTGCATCCAAAATATGGAGAAAAACATCTCTAACGGAGTCGATCATGTACCCTCTTCTGACCATGTTCAAAACATCGAAAAAACAACGAAAACCGTACAAAAGAGAGAGGTACCAAACGTTGTCACTCCTAAAAGAAAGATCAAATATCCGAATCCATTCCAAGAAATAGATCCTATTGACAACCAAAGCATCTATGAGCTCCAAAAGGATCTTAAAAAAGCAGGACTAACCAACCATCGGCTAGACGAGATCAAAGATCTATTTCTCAACGACCGACTAAAAAAACCGATTATATGGATTGGAACATACCAAGAGCTATACTCATTGATTATGATACTACAAGATTTAAAGATCATCAAACCAAAAAAAAGATCCTATTGGGAGCAGTTATCCAAACTCTTTCTCAAACCATCCAAGCTATCAATCAAGAACCCGAAAAAGATAGGGTACCAAAAGATCAAAGCCAAGCAACTGCGTAAATGCACCTTGGTAGACCAAGACCATATCATACACAAAATATGTCATAAAATGAACACAGCCAAAGAAACTATAATATGAAAATAGCTACGACTTATTAGGCCCCATACGGTTTCTTATATTACGAATTACTTCCGTATCCTTACGGAAGTAATTCACATTAATCTCTCCTTTACGGAAGCTCTAAAAAAAAAGCATATTTTTTTTAGAGCTATACCATCCCCATCCCTTGGCTCACCTCATAGTCACACCAATACAAAATACGGAAGTAACCCTTCATCAAAATACAGACACTGCTCATCAGGCCGTTACCTTTGTTTCAAACAAAAAAATAGAGCTTATGACATCGAAAAAATATCTTACGAAAAGTCTCGAAGCACAACCCAAACGACGCAACATAGAGATGCTCCTTCGAGAAGTCCTAACCAAATACGACCTTATTATCGACACCATGGTCCAGATCATCGAGATGATCCAAAGATCAAAAATACCACCACAAAGAGTATCATCCAAAAAGGAGCTCGACAAATGGATAGATACACAAGATGTACTTAACCTACTGCATATCTCCAGAAGAAAACTTCAAGGTATGCGACTTAATGGAGAGCTTCCATTCACCTCCTTCAGTGGAACCATTCTCTTTAAAGAGAGTGATATATACAAACTACTGGAAGACAACTATGGCTACTACCTCGCAAGCCTAAAAAACAACAAATAGAGAGGATAAACACCATTAGGTTGCCGGAAAAACGCAACAGTAGGATCTCGCCTCCTACCCTCTAGAGTGGAGTGTCATTTAAGTGTTAAGGGCGCTTTAGGACGGTGCTTTCGAGTACTGTCCCACACTCCCCATTGGATCGCCATCGACGCACACCGAGTGGAGAAGACAAAAGACAAAATTTCAAATATAACATATGACAAATTTCAAAACCATATCCATCGCATTGATAGAGTACGCCTATCGGAAAAACATCCTTCAGGCCCTTCAGCTCTACTACCTGATGAAGCCCCAGAAGCAGATACGGTTAGACACTCCTACCTATCAATACTGCATGAAGACCCTTCAGGTATCTTACAGCACCCTACAGCGTCGATTCAACGAACTGACCAAACTAGGCTTCATCAAACGTCATCGCTCCGAGTATCTAACCTTTATCGTCCAGGATGAAAAACACATACTGCCTCCGTACGAAATCTATCTCAAAGGACAACTACACTGGCGTCCCCACTATAAGATTACGGAGTTTAAGATCATTACGATCACCGCCTTACTGTTTCATATCTCCATCCTCAGAGAGATAGGATATGTAAACAAAGGCCAATGTTCCAATCTAAGAAAGCAGATCATGACACATTGCAAGGTACACCCCAACTATGGGCGTATTTTTGTCACTCGACATTTTCGTATCCCGTCCAACTACTATGCCAAAGCGTTGCACGTATCGCTGATGCAATACTACCGCTACCGCAAAAAGGCATACGAGATGACCCTTTTGGGAATTAAATTTCATGACCTCAAAGTCAATATTCCCTCACAGCGGCTTCCTAACGTACGACTCCACTATAAAGAGGCGCCGTATATAGCGACTAAAAATGACGGTTCCTATCTAAGAGAAACCACTTCTATTCACTTTAATCTATTTATCTCACCATGAGGAAAATACACAAGATTATCCTTCACTGCTCCGACAGTGATATTCACGATCATGACAACATCCAAACAGTACGTCAATGGCACCTCAACCGAGGGTGGAAAGATATCGGCTACCACTACTTCATCACCAAAGATGGAAGAGTTCGATGGGGTCGCAATCCTGCATCATTTGGAGCCCACTGTGCAGGACACAACCGCGACTCTATCGGCATCTGTCTCAGTGGTCGCCGTAAATTCACCCCCGATCAGTTCTGTAGTCTACGCATGTTACTGATCCAGTTGATGAAAGAGTTTGACATACCCAAAACAGCAATCTTTGGTCACAACCATTTCAACAAAAAGAAGAGCTGTCCCAATTTCGATGTCCAAGAGATCATCAACACCCTTTAATACCATTCACCCATATGCAAGGAGCTCGTCTCCTTGCATCTAAAAACATCATACCATGTCACAACCCCTTCACCTCAACCCTTCGTGTCTTTGCGCCTTAGCGGTTCCCTTATCCCTGCACTTCATCCCACTGGAAACGCAGCGCTCCGCTCGGCATCATGCCACAACCAAAATCCGTGGAGATCCGTGGTTAAATTCCATGCACCTCAACCCTTCGTGCCTTTGCGTCTTAGCGGTTTCCTTATTCATGTACTTCATCCACTGGGAACGCAGCGCTCCGCTCGGCATCATGCGTCAACCAAAATCCGTGGAAATCCGTCTAATCCGTGGCTAAATTCCATGCACCTCAACCCTTCGTGCCTTTGCGTCTTAGCGGTTCTTTTAAAATCCGAGGCTATATGTTACTTTACATCAAACACAATAAAATCCGTGAGAATCCGTCTAATCCGTCTAATCCGTGGCTAAATTCCTTGCGCCTCAACCCTTCGTGCCTTTGCGCCTTAGCGGTTCTTTTAAAATCCGAGGCTATATGTTTACATCAACCCCAAAAAAACAATATCATGAAAAACATCAAACACATCACCCGTACAGCACGTCATCTTACCGACCGTATCATCAAGAACACGGCCACGGCCGACAAGCAAGATGCACGCAACCGTAACGACCAAGCCAGTCAATCCCCAACCACAGGATTCCTCGATCGCAACATCCATGAGCTCGTCATTCTGATCATTCTCTTCACCTGTCTCTTTGGTCACAAGCTCGACCTTCCAACCCCCACCCTCAACAAATTCACCGAATATCTCGCCTACGTCATGTGCTTCCTCTTCGGGCGCCACCGCAAATAACCATCATCACCACTTCATAGAGGCGCGATCCCCGCGCCTCTATGCTTCCTACCTTTACGCCTTCGCAGTGCTTTTTAAAAATCCGTGAAAATCCGTCTAATCCGTGGCTATAATTCCCTTGCGCTTCAACCATTCGTGTCTTTGCGCCTTAGCGGTTTCCTTATTCCTGTACTTCATCCCACTGGGAACGCAGCGCTCCGCTCGGCATCATGCGTCAACCAAAATCCGTCTAATCCGTCCAATCCGTGGCCATATTTTTCTTCGTGTCTTCGTGGTGATTTTTAAAAATCCGTTCCCGACAATTTCAACCAAGCCCCGAACGGGGTGACCGAATACAGCCCAACGGTGAAATGAATATGTTGCGAGGTAGCGCTGCATAAGAATGAGCCTTGGGTACAACACACCACCCATCATCAAAGGCTGAAGGCCTGACCCATCTCAGACATAACGCATCCAATACGACCAAGTTTGTGCCAATTTATTGGCACGAGAGGGATACCTCGTACAGGCGTGATGATCGCGCCTCCTTCCTTCTTATCTTTGCGATTCTTTTAATTCCATGACTACACTACATTCACACCACCAAAATTGTGTCAATAATGAAAGATGCAACAACAAATAATTGACATCAATAAAAAACTTAGAAAAGTACTTCATAACTTAGAAGGGAATCCAATCTCAAACAAAACTCAGGAAATAATTTCGGCATATTCATGTATTAGTCATGAGTTTTACAGTCAAAAAAATTTAAGTCTGACAGACAATCAAAATTTTAAATTTACGTATCCTAGTACACAACTATAATTTTCTCGATCCCCTCTAGATTACACTCAATAAAGTGGTATTTTATATTCGTTATTTTAAATACTACCAATCTTATTAACTATTTTTATACCCACGATAGAGTAGTAATTGGAAATTTAGACGTGCCAGATGAATCAAATAGATAAAAGAAAGCTTTCAGAAGCTGATATTCGCTCCAAATTCATAACACCTGCAATTGAAAATGCAGGGTGGGACATTATGACCCAAATTCGTGAAGAAGAACACTTCACTGATGGTCGAATAATTGTCCAAGGAAATATGTCAACAAGAGGAGCTAGCAAGTTTGCAGACTATATATTATATTATAAACCCAATATCCCAATTGCAATTATTGAAGCAAAAGATAATAAACATGCGATAGGGGCCGGTATGCAACAAGCATTAGAATACGCTGACATTCGTCAAGTTCCTTTTGTATTTTCCTCAAATGGCGATGCTTTTATTTTTCACGATAAAACATCTAATTCTATACGTGAGTACGAAATATCATTAGACGAGTTTCCTTCACCAGATTCTCTTTGGAAAAAATATCTCAAATATAAAAACATTGAAACCAAAGATGCTCAGAAAGTCATAGAACAGCCCTTTTTTAACGACGATTCAGGCATGTCTCCTCGATATTATCAACAAAATGCCATAAATAGAACAATTGAAGCAATGGCGAAAGATCAGAAAAGGATTCTCCTCGTTATGGCTACAGGTACAGGTAAAACTTATACTGCTTTTCAAATTGCTCATCGTCTCAAGAAAGCAAATAAAGTGAACAGAATACTTTTTCTTGCTGATAGAAATATTTTGCTTTCACAAACAAAAAATGGAGATTTCTCTTCTTTCGACGATTCTATTATGCATATCATTAAAAATAAACAAATAGACAAGTCATACGAGATTTACTTTGCTCTGTATCAAGGACTAGTGGGCAATGAAGATCAAGAAGACGCTTATCTGAATTTCTCTCCTTCTTTTTTTGACCTCGTTATCATAGATGAGTGTCATCGAGGCAGTGCTTCTGAAGCTTCTGCTTGGAGAGTGATACTAGACTACTTCTCTTCTGCAATTCATATAGGCCTGACTGCAACTCCAAAAGAAACTATTGATGTTTCAAATATGAGTTATTTTGGGGAACCAGTATACACTTATTCTCTCAAACAAGGTATCGAAGATGGATTTTTAGCACCTTATAAAGTTGTCCGTATCGATACAAATATTGATAATGGATGGCGCCCAACCCAAGGCATGGTTGATAAATATGACAATCAAATTACCGATAGAATATACAACCTTAAAGATTACGATAGATCTCTTATTATCGATGAAAGAACGCAACTCGTTGCTCAAAAGGTTACTGAATACTTAACTCGTACAGATCGATTTGCAAAAACAATTATTTTTTGTGTTGATATCGATCATGCTGCAAGAATGCGACAGGCTCTCATTAATTGTAACATTGACATGCTATCTCAACACAATAACTATGTTGTGAAAATTACTGGTGACGATGATTTTGGAAAAAATCAACTTGATAATTTTATTGATATTGAAGAGCCTTGTCCAGTTATTGCAACTACATCAAAGTTGTTAACTACTGGTGTGGATACTAAAATGGTCAAAGTGATCGTTCTAGATGTGCCTATTGGATCCATGACTGAATTCAAGCAAATTATTGGTAGAGGTACTCGTATTAGAGAGTCTGATAATAAAACATTTTTTACAATTTTAGATTTCCGTAGAAATACTGATAAATTTGCAGATCCCTCCTTCGATGGGACTCCTGTGCAAGTTTACATTCCAACAAACAATGATTCTCCGGTACCTCCTTCTAATGATGAAAGTGGGGAGATTGATCCTGAGCTATCAAATAATAGTAATAACCAGAAGCCTTCTAACGATTCTTTAAACGTAAGTGATTCAGGGAGTAACTATTCCAGTTCGTCTATGGATGACCCAAAAAGATTCTACATTAACAATATTGAAGTATCCGTAACAAGAGAACAGGTACAATACTTAAGCCCTAGTGGTAAACTTATTATCGAATCTCTTAAAGACTATACTCGTAAAAATGTAAACAAAAACTTTGACTCAATTGAAATATTTAGACATCAATGGAACCTGTCAAAAAATAAAAAAGAGCTTATTACGAAACTTACTGAACAGGGGATACTTTTCGAAGCGTTAAAAGAGCAAATTGGTCGAGATCTCGATCCTTTTGATCTTATTTGTCATGTTGCTTTCGATCAACCAATACTTACTAGAAAAGAAAGAGCAAAGAAAGTGTTGGAGGATTCTTATTTCCATAAATATTCCGAAAAAGCCCAAAATATTCTTAGTCTTATACTTGACAAGTATATAGAGGAAGGAGTCGAAGTGATTGAAGATCGTGAAATACTCACAATAAACCCATTAAACACAATTGGTTCTCCTGTCGAGATTGTACGCGAATTTGGTTCTGCTTCAGAATACGACCATGCGATTCAACAACTTGAAATGAGAATATATCAGCCTGCCTAAAAAGTACAATATTATAACTTAATTATACTTAAGCGATCGCTTTTCTTAAGGGGTCGCTTTTCTTATATTTGCAACTTCATTTCGTTAAATCTAAAGAATAATATATATGAGCCAAATTGTTGCTAACATTAAAGCGATTCGTGATATCATGCGCAAAGATACTGGGGTCGATGGGGATGCCCAAAGAATATCTCAAATGGTATGGATGTTATTCCTTAAAATTTTTTCTGACAAAGAAGAGGAGTGGGAATTAACAATTTCTGGTTACATATCTCCTATTAAACCTCAATTCAAATGGTCCGCATGGGCTGCGAATGAAGAAGGTGTTACTGGACAGAAGCTTATGGGTTTCATCAATAACGAACTTTTTCCAGAACTTAAAGAAATTGATACAACTAAATGTGAACAGGCTAAAATTGTGAAAGCGGTATTTTCTGACACATACAACTACATGAAAAATGGTACGCTTTTTCGTCAAGTTATTAATGAAATAAACAAAATAAATTTTGTTTCAAGCAACAGCCATCTCTTCAATGATATATATGAAACAATTCTTAAAGAACTACAATCTGCGGGTTCTTCTGGTGAATACTATACTCCTCGCGCTGTAACTCAATTCATGGTTGACATTATGAATCCGCAGTTGGGGGATTCTATTCTTGATCCAGCTTGTGGTACTGGTGGTTTCCTTACTTCTTCTATTGATCACATATCTAAAAAAATCAACACGCCTTCCGATCGCCAAAATCTTCAGAAATCAATTCTTGGTATCGAGAAAAAACCTCTTCCTACTTTGCTATGTACTACAAATCTCATGTTACATGGTTTTGACAAACCTGCTATTCGAAGAGACAACCTACTAAAAAAAGCATATTCTGATTGGACTGCTAAGGATAAAGTCGATATTATCCTTACGAACCCTCCTTTTGGTGGAGTAGAGGAGGATGGTACCGAAACGAATTTCCCTCAAAAATTCCGTACTAAAGAAACAGCAGACCTTTTTCTTGCTCTTATTATTCGTTTATTAAAAGACAAAGGTCGTTGTGCCGTTGTTCTTCCTGACGGATCACTTTTTGGCAAAGGTGTGAAAATTCGTATTAAAGAAGAGCTTGTACAAAAATGCAATCTACACACCATTGTGCGTCTACCCAAAGGCGTATTTGCACCCTATACAAATATTAGTACGAACATATTATTTTTCGAAAAAGGGCAACCAACTAAAGATATATGGTATTTTAAACACCCTTATCCTAAAGGGGTTAAAAACTACAACAAATCGAAACCAATCAATATCTCTGAATTCGACCTCGAAAAAGAATGGTGGAACAATCGTATTGAAAATGAATATGCTTGGAAAGTTCCTGTCAATAAAATTATCGAACGAAACTATAACCTCGATATTGAAAATCCATATAAGGAAGCCGATACTATTAAATCACCTGATCTAATTTTAGAGGAGTTTAATTCATGTGAGAAGGAAATAGATACAATTCAGTCTCAAATTATCAATTTTCTTAATCAAGCATTAAATCAATAATGAAACACCTTCTCCAACATTTTAAAAATATATCTACATCTCCTCAAAATATTGATAAGATTAAAGATCTTATATTGACGTTAGCTATCCAAGGAAAACTTACCCAAAACTGGCGTACTCAAAATCCAAACACCCAGTCTGCGGAAACTCTATTTCAAGAAATACAAGAAGAAAAACTCAGACTCATAAACGAGAAGAAAATAAAGAAAGAGAAAAAGTTTCCTGAAATTACAAAAGAGGAAATACCTTTCGCAATACCTAATTCTTGGAAATGGACTCGACTTGGGGAAATATCAAATTATGGAACTACAATAAAAGTCGAATCCAAAGATGTTGATAAAGACACTTGGATTCTAGAATTAGAAGATATTGAAAAAAAAACTTCTCGATTAATTCAAAAAGTAAAAGTTCATACTAGACATTTTAAAAGCACTAAAAATAGATTTACAAAAAATGATATAATTTATGGCAAATTACGTCCTTATCTAGACAAAGTTATTGTAGCAAATGAAGATGGAGTTTGTTCTACTGAATTAATACCAATTAAAACTTATGGAAACATTAATCCATTTTATTGTAGACTATTTCTTAAATCGTCTTTTTTTATACAATATGCAAATTCATCTACTCATGGAATGAGAATGCCACGATTAGGTACGAGTAAAGCTAAAGAAGCTATTTGCCCACTTCCTCCACTCGAAGAACAAAAGCAAATCGTAAGCACAGTTGAAAAACTTTTTAATAAACTGGATCAACTGCAAGAAAAAACGGTTCAAAGAATCAAACTGAAGGAAGATTTTGTTACTTCTGCTCTAAATGAACTCAATTCATCTAAAACTGTTGAAGTTTGGAAGATGTTGACTCCCCATTTTAAAACATTCTTCTCTGAATCTAAAAATGTTAAAGAACTACGTGACACAATCCTTCAACTAGCTATCCAAGGGAAACTTACCCAAAACTGGAGAGCTCAAAACCCTAACACCCAATCTGCGGAAACTCTATTTCAAGAAATACAAGAAGAAAAACTCAGACTCATAAAAGAGAAGAAAATAAAGAAAGAGAAAAAGTTTCCTGAAATTACAAAAGAGGAAATACCTTTCGCAATACCTAATTCTTGGAAATGGACTCGACTTGGGGAAATATCAAAGATATATGGGGGAGGGACCCCAAAAAGTACTGAATTAGATTATTATTCAGTGAACTCTAAAAAAGGTATTCCTTGGATTACTCCTGCAGATCTAGGTCGAATTAAAACTAAATATATATCGCGTGGAAAGAAAGATATTTCAGAATTAGGATTAGCTAAAAGTTCCGCTCAATTGATGCCTAAAGGAGCAGTTTTATTTTCTAGCCGAGCTCCTATAGGACATACTGCAATAGCCCAAAATCCGGTATCAACAAATCAAGGGTTCAAATCAAGTGTTCCTTATATTCTAGAGATGAATCAGTATATTTATTATTATTTAAATTCAATCGTTAAAGACGTAAATGAAAAAGCAACAGGAACTACATTTAAAGAAGTTTCAGGTGCAATTGTATCTTGCTTTATTTGCCCACTCCCTCCACTCGAAGAACAAAAGCAAATCGTAAGCACAGTTGAAAAACTCTTGACATTATGCGATCAACTTGAAGAAAATATAGCTAAATCCAAGACTCTGCACCACCAATGGAGTAAAAGTATATCAAAACACATTACTATATAAAACCAACACACCTATAGGATATCTAATTTAGGATACCCTATAGGTACAACAACACAAACTAAATAATGAAACTCCTATACATAAAAATAGACTCTTACAAAAACTTAGATAATTTCTCTTTCACGTTCTCTAATACTCAAACCGATCTTTTCGTTGGAAAGAATGGATCTGGTAAATCTAATTTTTTCGAAGCCATTGCGGAGATAATTCTACACATAATGGGGGAAAAATCTTCTTTGGATTATAACTATACAATCAAATATCAATTAGACGGAAGAGAGATCCAATATTCCTTTGATTCCAATGCTTCTAAATGGAAAAATAATGCCGATGATGAAATAGCATCAATACCTTCAATAGATCAACCGGAATACCTTCTCTTTTATTACTCTGGCCACAATCAATTCTTTCCAAATATTACAGAAAATTCTAATAATAAGGTTAAAAGAAATATTCGAAATACAAATACCGACTTCTCTCGTCGATTCTGGGGTATTTCAAAGGATAATAAAAAATTGTTGCTCTATACAATACTACTCCTTCCTTCGTCTAATCCTGCAAGAAGAATAATTATTGAAAAATTAGGCATACAAGCTATCGAAAATAAGGTCAGTTTAAAACTAAAACGTCCTGATTATGCAAACAATGAATCATACAATATTGACCCTATTGATCCTGAAACCCGATACTGGAAAGCGAAAGGAAAAGCCAAAGCTTATCTTGACAGTATATGTAGTGTTTCTTATCGTGCGACTGATGAGACCGAAGTAATCGATACAGGTGTGATGAATAATAATACGCAGTTTATCCATCCTTTTAACCTCGATACATTTCAGCATACATTTCAAGAAACAGCACCACTTCAAATTTTCGAGATGCTCGATGCTTTAAACACCATCGGAATACTAGAAGATATTAAATTCAATCTCATTCTTAATAATGATCAACAAATTGCTACATCTAATTTTAGTGATGGTCAATACCAAACGACATACATTTATGCAATGAAATTGTTGTTTAGTAAATACAATACGATTTCTCTTCTAGACGAACCAGATGCTTTTATGCACCCTGAATGGCAACTTAAGTTTTTTCAAGATCTCAACTCTATCACTGACAATCAAACGAACAACAACCACTTACTTATCTCAAGTCATAGTGCTGCTTCCCTAGTTAATTATGACGGGATAAAAGTTAATTTATTTCGTGTAATTAACGAAAAAGTAAAATGTCATCCAGCTAATAGAGATTTTGCATTGAAACAACTTGCAACAAATGCTTTTCGTCTAAATACAGTCGACGATGTAATCTCCATGATCTACACTTGCAACAGAGACAAGAAGCCTATTTTATTTCTAGAAGGTAGCACCGACCCTAGAATGATAGAAACAGCTTGGTCGAAACTCTTTGATACCGAAATTCCTTTTATCCCAATGATGACTTTTACATGCGACTTTCTGCGCAGAACAATTATAGATGAGCGTGTTCATGGTCAACTAGCTAATTTACCAATTTTTGCGCTCTTCGATTTCGATGAAGCATACAACCAATGGGATTCAGTAATCGCAAAACACGATCCAAGGATGCATATTTCCGAAATGGATCCATATAAGGGTCTAATGCGTCAATTCAGTGATCAATGCTATGCATTTCTACTTCCAGTACCAGATATTCAAGAGATAAAAGATTTAGTCATCAAAGATCATCAAACGAACGAAACATTCAAGGGCAACTCTCTTATGTCTATAGAACATCTTTTCTATTCAGAAGAACACCGTGACTATTTTAAAACCGAAAGAATTGCTGGGGGCGGTCAAAAGATAAAGTTCATTGAAAGTATGAAAACAAAATTTGCTGAGGAGGTTATTCCTACTCTCTCCAATGATAAGTTCGAAATATTTCGTCCTCTCTTAAGCAAGATAAAAGAAATAATCCAATCGCATGCAAATGAATCCGTCTAAATCTAAGTTACAACAAAAGGTAAGCCTCAACCTAATAGCCTCAATAGTTACTTAGATGAGGCGTATAGAACAAGGAACAATAGTATAATATGTCTTCATGAATTATCATTCATGAAGACTATTTTGATCGAAACAATGAATCAGGAAGACAAAAAACAATTTGAAAAAAGAATCAAGATTAGTCTCGGCATCTTAAATTTAAGACTTCAAAACATTAATAAAAACATAGAAAATGAGAATAGTTATATCCAAGACTATCTTTTGTCTAAAATCGATGAAGACGTTTATCTTGAGTCATATATTCAAAGTGAATTTGAAAATATTATTGCACAAGAAAAGGCAAGAAATTATCACAACATCATTATAGACTCATACTCTTTTTATGAAACCAGCCTAAAAAATTTATGCGAATTAAAATCTTTGCCAACCAATCGGTGTCCAAATGGATGCAGTATACCACAACATCTTCTAAACCAGCTAAATATACAAACGAACAATATCCCTGAAACGAACAAAGTGGATGTTTTTAGACTTCTTCGCAATAATATAATTCACAATGATTCAAAATGTAAAAATGTAAATGATAAAAATAGGGTAATAATTGGGGTGGGGAATTATACTCAAGATCACAGTATACATATATACTTCTCAAACCTTAAATTTAGAATAATTAAAAAAGACCTAATCCAATTTTACATTGATGATATCTACACAATTACATCCTATATAATCAACACATTCTAGGCTAGTTAAATCTAAATATTGACTTATACATAATGTAACTCAACTTGAAGAGCAAACAATTATTACCTTAATACTCATATTACACAAATACAAACAACCTATGGCAGAATTCTATACGACTAGAGGTCTTTCATTTCAATTGGAAGAACTGATCAAACGAGGCACAAAATTTGTAATCTTAGTGACTCCTTACCTTAAATTCTCGGAGACGCTATACGACAGACTTCAACTGCTGAAAGAAGACAATGTGGAGCTGACGATCATTTATGGTAAAACGGAACTCACACGAAAACAAAAAACATTACTATTGGATCTCCATTGTAATATCTATTACAAAGAGAACCTCCATGCTAAATGTTATATCAACCAAGATGAGGCCATTATCGGCTCCATGAACCTTTATGAATTTTCGGAAGTGAATAATATCGAGATGGGCATCAAACTATCAAGAAAAAACGACAAGAAAGCCTATTTAGAATGTCTAGGAGAGGTGGAGACGCTGACCAAACAATCCAAAGTGATTAAACAGATCACATCTCAGGAGGAGAAAAAGCAAGAAAAACCCATAACCAAAGAAGGAAAGAAGAGATACTATCGCGACCTGCATAAACAGTGGCTGCCCAAACTTCAAGCACTCGTCCCAGATATCAAACTATCTCTAATCGAAGACCGTATCGTTTCATCCGATCATTACGATGCCAGATATTGGATTACCAATGAGTACGGTTTGATCACCCTTCACCTAAATACCCAAAAAGATGCAGAAGAACTCTATCCTTTCGTCAAGGAAAATCAAGTAAAACTAGACAAAGCCTTAAAAGGATACCGTTGCTACTGAAACCCTCCATTTAACAAGATATGTCTATACACAGGCAGAGACACCGAATTTGAATTTCTGGATGATGAACTAAACTATTATCACAAAGGAGCACAAAAAATAGTTACATTTTTCGACCAACTAAAATAATGCTGCCTTTACCAAGACAGCATATAAACAGCCATACCTCATACAGACGCGATGCTCGCGCCTCTTCTCTACTATCATCCAATATGATCAGATTTTCAGTGCATGTTGCAGCATAATAAAAATCTGTGTTCATCAGTGTGCCATCCTTGCGCCACAACCCTTCGTGTCTTTGCGGCTTCGCGGTTCAATTCCCCTTACACCACAACCAGAAATCCGTCTAATCCGTGGCTATGATATTTTCTTTAATTTATGAGGGGCCAGGCCTTCAGCCTTTGGTTGTAGTTATCGCCGTATTACCCAAGGCTCCAACCTGTATGATGCGCTACTGCGCAACATATGGTTTTCACCATTGGGCTATGTTATATTTCCCCTTCAGGGAATGTTGAAACATCATCAAAAGATCCGTGGAAATCAGTCTAATCTGTTTCATCTGTGTACCACCCCCTTCGCTCCAACCCTTCGTGTCTTTGCGGCTTCGCAGTTCAATTCCTCTTACACCACAACCAAAAATCCGTCCAATCCGCGGCGATGATATTTTCTTTAATTTATGAGGGGCCAGGCCTTCAGCCTTTGGTTGTCGTTATCACCGTATTACCCAAGGCTCCAACCTGTATGATGCGCTACTGCGCATCATATGGTTTTCACCGTTGGGCTATTTTATATTTCCCCTTCAGGGAATGTTGCACCATTATCAAAAGAACCGTGGAAATCGGTCTAATCTGTTTCATCTGTGTACCACCCCCTTCGCTCCAACCCTTCGTGTCTTTGCGGCTTCGCGGTTCAATTCCCCTTACACCACAACCAAAAATCCGTGGAAATCCGTTAAATCCGTGGCTATAATATTTTCTTTAATTTATGAGGGGCCAGGCCTTCAGCCTTTGGTTGTAGTTATCACCGTATTACCCAAGGCTCCAACCTGTATGATGCGCTACTGCGCAACATATGGTTTTCACCATTGGGCTAGGTTCGTTTTCCCTTTCAGGGAATGTTGCAGCATTATCAAAAGAATCCGTGGAAATCCGTCCCATCCGTGCGCATCAACTCTTCGTGTCTTTGCGGCTTCGCGGTTCCCTTACACCTCTACGTAGTCATAAAAAAGATCCGTCACATCCGTGTCCATAAATTGGCACAGACTATGCAATATCAACCACAATAAAAGATCTGTTTCATCAGTCTAATCTGTTTTATCTGTGTGCGACCCCTTGCGCCACAACCAGTTATTCTATCGACTCTTATTGGCTATAAAATAGCTATGCTTCTTGCCCTTCAACTCAAAGGTGATCCGTTGGGTTTTGGGGATACGTGATTTACCTTGATAGATGTTCCGCACCTTATAGTTCTTAATATATTTGCGGTTTTTACGCACCAACCCCTCAATCTCGGCAAAGGTTCCTTTGTTGACCCTTTCGAATTGCGGAACAATATTGATGCCTTCGCTGATGCCTCCCAATGAGTTGGCAATCATATGCCCTCCTTGATAACGTTTGGCTCGGCTCTTACCGACAGCTTTCACTACTGCTTCCCGTTGCATCTTAGCACTTCGAGGCACAATATCGGCTTTGGCAAATGCGGGTAGTGAGGATTCAATAGGGCGTGCCATCGCATCGGTGACATACTTACCACCATTGGCCATATAGGTGGTATTGGGAAGTAGATTCTCTAGGTTTAACAGCGAGTTGAGCGACGACTTATTGGCACCCTTAGACACCCATAGTGCTTTGACTACCGTCTGTTTTCTTGTACGAACCACTCGAGCCAACTCTTTTCCATCAGGAGTAAGAATCTTAAATCGTTTGGTTCCCCCTTTGATGACATATTTTCCTGAGGCAACCAGGTCGTCAAAGGTCTTCACTCCGACCTTTAACACTTTCTTGGTCACTTTTTTGCGTGTCGTCTTACCAACAGCTTTAACCTCTCTTTTGGAGACGTACTGGGAACTCTCTTTAATGGTGGATTTACAACAACAACAAAGGAGTAGTAGGGTTAGTAACTTAAATATCTTTGCCATCGCTCTCTAACACTTTTATATTTAGATCTATCTGTTTATGTATCTGCCCCATCATCTCTCTCTTAATCTCTGCTTTCATATGCATATGTGCCCAATTATCGCAGAACAACATGCCTACAATAAAACTTACTCCTGCCACTCTTTTAGACCATTTCCATACTTTTGTCGAGAATTCATCCACTCTCTTTCGTCGTTTATTGCTCCAACGTTTCCAGCCACCATATTTAAATTGAAAGGTCACATATAGAAAGACAATCAGTGGAACCATCAGGGATGCGATCCCCAATTTCAGAATAAACTCAGCTATCTCCTCTAGAATAAGAAAGATGCCTGAGATAGCAATCTTATGCGAATAGATATCCATCACTGGCTGGCTATCGATCTTCTTCACTTTCACACGTAACTTATCCTTACCCACCGACACAAACGCATCCTCTAAATTATGCTTGATGATCCGAGTCACCACTCTGGGCTTATAGAAGTGAAACCAGATACGTTTCACACGACGCTGCATCTTCTTATCTCCCATCTCGTAATAGTCGCGTATGTTACGCCAACCTAAGAACCCGGCATTTCGTTCCAAAGAGTCATTAAGCTGTGTGTATGCCTTATCAATATAATCTCCAGCATCCGCCATTATTAAGGTTTCAGTGTCGCCAAAGACTCGCTCTCTCTTGTTCTGTGGCTCATTACATCCAAGAATAAGAGAGGCAAAAAGAAGAATCATCAAATACCGTTTCATCAAATATATATTCCATTATAATTTAAGTGTTAAATATCATAAATTATGATCAAACACAAAAACATAATATCAAAAAGAAAGTTATCGCTAGAAACTTTCGTGGAAGTGCTAAAGATAAAAACGACTAAAGAACAAAGGGGTCTTGTTGCAGATCGGACTGATTTCCACGGATTCTTTTGATAATGCTGCAACATTCTCTGAAGGGGAGATAAAACATAGCCCAGTGCGAAGCGCTGGGGATAGATGTTGAATGTATAAGATGGGTCAGGCCTTCAGCCTTTGGTTGTAGATATCGCCGTATTACCCAAGGTTCATGTTTATGCAGCGCTACCGCGCAACATATTCATTTCACCATTGGGCTTGGTTCGGTTACCCCTTCGGGGCTTGGTTGAAACGAACGAGATGAAATACGGATGATACAGATCAGACTGATGAACACAGATTTTTTTATGACTACGTAGCGGCGCGATGCTCGCGTCTAAAAACAATATATCCGTAGATTAACGCAGATGGATTGTTTCTGATATACCATCACAATCGATATAAACTAACGTCTTCTAAAACGACTCGCAACCCATAAGAGAACCAATACACCCACAACAATACCTACAATAAAACCATGACTCGAATGATAAACTCCGTAGCTCATTCGATAGCGTAGAAATTGAAGATGGTGGTAAGAGTTGCACAAAGACCATCCAAAAAATATTCCCAGACCTGTACCGATAAGAGAGTTTAACCCTCCTGAAAATCGAAAAGTACGAGATGTTATGTTTAGGTACATCGCGACCATTAGCGCAAGTAATATTAGAATACGATACATATTTGACTCTTTATTGTTAACAAAACAAAAATACAACATAATATTTTAGCTCCAATTAATTCCTCCTTTTATATGTACTGATTATATTCTTATTTGATATACAAATGGAAAAGACACTGTTAAGATACGAAGGGTTGAAACGCAAGGAGAAAAGAAGCACAAAGAATTATAGCCACGGATTGGACGGATTTGGTTGTGGTGCAAGGGGAATTGAACCGCGAAGCCGCAAAGACACGAAGGGATGAAGCGCAAGGGATAGCACACAGATGAAACGGATTTTATTTTATTCATGTAAGGTAACATATAGCCACGGATTTTAAAAGAACCGCTAAGGCGCAAAGACACGAAGGGTTGATGCGCACGGATGGGACTGATTTCCACGGATTCTTATACTGCAACATTCCCTGAAAGGGAAAACGAACATAGCCCAATGGTGAAAACCATATGATGCGCAGTAGCGCATCATACAGGTTAGAGCCTTGGGTAATACGGCGATAACTACAACCAAAGGCTGAAGGCCTGGCCCCTCATAAGTTGAAGAAAATATCATAGCCTCGGATTAGACGGATTTGGTTGTGGTGCAAGGGGAATTAAACCGCGAAGCCGCAAAGACACGAAGGGATGAAGCGCAAGGGATAGCACACAGATTTTATTATGGTTGTTACGCACGGGATGGGACACGGATTTCACGAATGGGACGGATTTTAGGTTGTTGCCCCATACTTGGTAGAGACGCGATGCTCGCGTCTAAAATATAGCACACGGATAAAGGGAAGCCCAAAGGCACGAAGGGTTGAAACGCAAGGGACGTGTCTTGGGTTCAACAGGCTACTACTGAATGATCATAGGGGAATCAAACGGGGATGAATCGGGTTTGAAACGGTCTTAATTTGAACCGAGGCAACACTTTTTTCGAAACTCGCTCATATTATTAGGCTTAAACATGAGCGATGTATGGAGGAACTATGGACTGACTATGAACAAGGACCGTTTGAAGACCGTTTGAAAGCCGTTCGATTCCACTATGAAACTGCTGTTATCTCCTTTTTAAATTCCACGATATTGGGTGTTTTATCTATTGGTAGTTTGTTGAAGAGGGCAAGTTGGAGAGGGGTTATGGCTATGATATCATATAAAAAAAGAGGTTAAAGCAGAAGAGAGTGACCATTATTGATCACTCTCTTGCTATATTGATTTGTCTAATCCAGACCTTCTATTTTAGCACAACTTGATTTTGTAAATTACTACTCTATAGTTTTGCGATTAATACTTCTGGCATCTTTTAGCTCAACTTGAGTTTGTAAATTACTACTCTATAGTTTTGCGGTTAATACTTCTGGCATCTTTTAGCTCAACTTGAGTTTGTAAATTACTCGGTCCAATCGAGGATAACTTTTCCACAATTTCCTTCTTCCATGATATCAAAACCTTTTTGGAAGTCAGTATAGTGCATTCTATGGGTAATGACAGGAGAGATATCAAGTCCAGAGAGAAGCATTTTCTCCATGTGGTACCATGTTTCGTACATCTCACGACCATAGATACCTTTAAGCGTCAATCCTTTAAATATCAAACGATCCCACTCGACTTGGGTTGTTTCTGGCAGTAGACCTAGGAGAGAGATCTTACCTCCATTATACATATGGCCTAACATATCTTTGAAGGCGTATGGTGATCCAGAGCATTCGAGTCCAATATCAAAACCTGAAACCATATGCATATCGGTCATGGCATCGCGGATACTTGATTTCAGAGGATTGATCACCTTTGTCGCCCCCATCGTTTCAGCCAATTTCATTCGATATTCGCTTGTTTCCGAACCTAGAATATTATTGGCTCCAACAAAACGAGCCACAGCGATGGCCATGGCTCCAATAGGGCCACCAGCACCTGTAACAATCACATCTTCTCCCACAAGTGGGAAAGAGAGAGCAGTATGTGTTGCATTACCTAGAGGGTCCATGATAGAGACAATTTCATCAGGGATACGCTCATCAATTTTCATCACATTATCCACAGGTACAGAGACATATTCAGCAAAGCCACCATCACGATTAACACCGATACCGACGGTATTGTCACAAATATGTTTACGTCCTCTACGACAGTTACGACAGAAGCCACAAGCGATATGTCCTTCGGCAGTGACACGTTCACCAATTTTAAAGCTGTGTACTTCGCTACCAAGCTCCACAATCTCTCCGACATATTCATGACCGATAGTCATCGGAGTTTTAATTGTTTTTTGGGCCCAAGCATCCCATTTATATATATGAAGATCGGTACCACATATGGCACTTTTCCTAACTTTTAAAAGTACATCATTCACTCCTACTTTAGGCATAGGGACTTCTTGAAGCCACAATCCCTTTTCTGCTTTTGCTTTTACTATTGCTTTCACGTTTGTAGATTTATTAATGGTAAACAATAACAATAAAATAAACAAATACGGTATATCTCGACCTTATACCTTCAATCTAACAAGAGCGCCATGCTATTGTTCTACGAAAGTAAAAATTTTAAATGAGTAATTAATATGCATTTTGACAGTATCGAAGAATAAATTAATCAAATTTATTTCTACGTAATATCCATTTTTATTTAAATTTGAACCCTGCTTTTTGTGGTCAATAACAAAAAGTAAAAACCGAATTCTTTATATATAGAAATTATGGGTAAAAATAATCGTAGAGGGGTAGTCTACTCCACCAAAGATGACTACAGTTATGAGTACGACCAAGAGAATGAGCTGGAGACACTTCCACCGAATCAACAGACGCTTCGTATTCTCTTGGATCGTAAATCAAGAAAAGGAAAGACTGTCACCCTTATTGAAGGATTTGTGGGAACAGAGGATGATTTGAAGGATTTGGCAAAAGTTCTTAAATCAAAATGTGGTGTAGGAGGATCAGCAAAAGATGGTGAGATTCTCATTCAAGGTGAGTTTCGAGATAAAGTGATCACAATATTAGAAAAAGAGGGCTATAAGACAAAAAGAGTTGGTGGCTAATGCGGATCATCTAATTTGCGCCAATTATAACATATTGATTTACCACACAAAATAAAAGCTGTCTTGAAGAATAAATTTATTCTTTTACTTCAGGAACATAGAGTTCTTGGTTTACTACTCAAACCTTGTCTTATTACCCAAAGACAAGGCGCTCCCTTTTACACTATAGTGAAACCGATACGTTCACATAATTTTAAGGATGATGATTATTCGTTTAATGCCTTAGAGAAGCGAATCGTAAAGCATACGGAGAGTTATAGTGATGAAAATCTAGCGAAGAAATTCAGACAAAAGGGAGGGCTTCAACAGCTTTACAATCGCATGTCTCAGCAAGACTTTTTGGAGAGGGTTGAGCCTTATATAGACCTGAATTTGACTTCGTGTTTGCGATTGATGAAAGAGAATGGCACCAAATTATATTTCTCCAAAGGGCAGAAATATAACAATATCTATGATGAGGATGAGATCTTCATCCATACAGAGGGTAATCATGCTACTTTTCTTTTTGATAAGGAGAGGGACCATATCAAGTACTCTCTGTCATTGGAGTGTAGTGGTCGAAAGATCACTTTACCACATAGAATGCTGAAGGTTTTAACCAACCATCCATGTACCCTTTTCATTGGGCACAATATCTATCTTTTTGATGAACTACAAGGGACAAGACTAAAACCATTCTTAACACAGAATAGTGTAACGGTACCTTTGTCCATTGAAGATAAATATTTTACCACTTTTGTCTTGAGTACGATCAAACGTTATCCTGTGGAAGGAAGAGGGTTTGATATCGAACATATCCATGAGTTACCCAAGCTGTGGTTTGAAGCAGAACATGTGGACGAGGAGAATGTGAAGGTTAAGATCTTTTTTGCGCTTCATGATCATACTGCTTCGCTCTCAAAACATGAATCTATAGTATCGTATAAGAAAGAGAGAGGAAGGTACTGTTTTATCAAGAGTGATTTTCCTGAGCCAGAGTACCGTCATCTTTTAGCATTTTTAGAGTCGCAGAATATTGTTATCGAGAATGACTATATTCTATTGAACCAGTCAAAATACTACAGCACCTCTTCGTTTATTGAACTATTGCATCTTATCGAAGACAGTGACATTACTTTTGATATCACCCATCAATTTGTAGCAAGTTCGAATCAATATTTTATTGGAAAGAGAGAGCTTGAATTTACGGTACAGCAAGATGATGATTGGTTCGATTTAAAAGGAATTGTAACGTTTGGAAGCTATCAGTTTCCATTTACTCACCTTAAAAATCATATCCTAAATAACATTCAAGAGTTTGAGCTTCCCAACGGTCAGATTGCATTAATTCCACAAGAGTGGTTTACTAAATTTAAAGAGATTTTCTCTTTGGCGACAACCGATGAGGAGAATATTAAGCTACGAAAGAGTCATTTCCCTCTTATTGATCCTCTGTATCTGAAGGAGAAACAAAAGATCAAGCATAAACTACAGAAGTTATCAAATCAGGTCATCGAAGTTGCGGTGCCAACCAGTATTAATGCGACCTTACGTAACTATCAGGAGGAAGGATTTCACTGGATGAACTACCTGAACAAAAATCAGTTTGGGGGTTGTCTGGCCGACGACATGGGACTAGGTAAGACATTACAATGTATTACGCTATTGGCCTTTCTTAAGGACCATCCAGAGCATGTCACAAAAGATACACTTCCAACCAGTTTGATTATTCTTCCCACATCTTTGGTCTACAATTGGGAGAATGAGATTCGTAAATTCTGTCCTACCCTGTCTAGCTTTAAATATATAGGAACGCATCGTCCGAAAGAGGAGCGTTTAAGTCAGATCATTAACGAAACGGATGTCATTCTTACGACCTATGGTACCATAAGAAATGACTATGAAAGTCTAAAACATTATCGTTTTAACTATATTATATTGGATGAAGGACAGAATATTAAGAACCCTCATTCGAAAACATATAAGGCCATTAATGAGCTTAATTCTCAACATAGGCTAAGTATTACGGGAACTCCTATTGAGAACTCACTGCATGACTTATGGGCACAACTAAATTTCCTAAATAGAGGTTTATTAGGTACAGAGGGGTGGTTTAAGAAGACCTTTATCTCTCCTATAGAGAAGAAGCAAGATGAGGAAGCACAAAAGAAGCTTCTGAAGTTGATTCAACCTTTTATCCTAAGACGTACCAAAGAGGAGGTTGCAACGGATCTCCCTGCCCTTTCAGAACAAACAAGGTTTGTACGCATGAGTGAAGAGCAACATAAAGGGTACGAGAAAGAGAAGTCGGCCATTCGAAATGCTATTCTCGATGAGGAGATGGGAAGTTCCAAAGGAGAGAAACAGACCCCTTTGGTTGTGTTGCAAGGTTTGATGACCTTAAGACAGTGGGCCAACCATCCTAGAATGATACAAGAAGATAACACATTGAACTCTGGAAAATTTGAGGAGGTGATGCGAATGTTACGTATCCTTCGTACAGAGAAACATAAGATTTTGGTGTTCTCCTCTTTTGTTAAACATCTAAATCTATTTGAACAAGAGTTTCATAAAGAGGATTGGAAATATGCAATTCTCACAGGTCAGACGAGTCAAAGGCAAGAGATCATTGAGAAGTTTCAACAAGATGATGAGACCAATATTTTCTTGATTTCATTAAAAGCTGGAGGTGTGGGATTGAACCTTACAGAGGCCGATTATGTTTTCATTTTAGATCCATGGTGGAATCCAGCTGCAGAGTTACAGGCGATAAATCGAGCACACCGCATAGGGCAGACTAAGAATGTTTTTGTCTATCGATTTATATCAGAGGGAACCATTGAAGAGAAGATACAGAAACTGAAAGATAAGAAGTCGCAATTGGCAGAGAAGTTCATCCAGTCGAACAACCCTATTACGGGGTTCACATCCAACGAACTGCTCTCTTTAATCGATGCATTATGATTCGTAAATTTTTAGAAAAGAGGATACAAAAGAAGTTGAAGGAGGGGTGGCTGTGTTATGGTCAAGACCGTAGAGAGAGGGCTGTGTCCATTGCTCAAAAGTATATCGACCACCCAAATGCATCGATTGTACAAGATGCTTTACGCCTACATGGTTTGGCCAACTACAAACTAAAGCGATTTGATTTGGCGATAGCATCTTTGGAACGGCTATCGACTTTGACCAACTACAAGCAAGATCATTATAGTTTGGCTATATCTTTGTTGAATGCTGGTGAAGTCGATCGCTCTATGCAATGTTTTGAGCAGATAGCCTCTGCGCATAATCCCCAAATGGCTTTTTCATTATCTTATGGCGAGATGATACTACAGTTTGGGAAGCGACTCTATCAATTAAATCATTACGAAGCTTCGGTGGTGATGTTAAACCAATTGATGGCATTCTATTCCGGTGTTAGAACCATTGATCCAGAGATATTGTATACCAGAGGTATTCCTTCGTTTCACTATTTTGAAGATTGGGTAAAGAATTTGATACCACAGCACCACAGTGATCCACAAGGGTGGTGGTTTCGTGCCCAAAGGTGTCTTCCCAAAGAGGCACAAGCTATTCTTGAAGTTTATTTCATATAGACATAAAAAAGCGAATCGTTAAACGATTCGCTTTTTTTTAATCAACCATTCGGTTGCCATTACGATCAAGAAATAATCCTAAAGATATCTCAAGATAGTGTTGGTATTAGAGTAACCCTTAGTTCTGTCGATATGCAACAAAAAAGAGCTGTTACTCTAAAGTTAATGGTTTTTATTATCCTTGAAAACTATTGATACCATTAGTCTCCATCTTACGGTCTACTTTCTTCACTAAACCTTGAAGCACTTTACCTGGTCCAATTTCAGTAAAAGAAGTTGCACCATCTTTAATCATGTTCTCAACAGTTTGGGTCCACTTTACCGCACCAGTCAACTGCTTTACAAGATTAGCCTTGATCGCAGCAGGGTCCGTTTGAGGAAGTGCATCCACATTTTGGTAAATAGGGCATGAAGGAGATGCAAAAGAAGTTGCTTCAATTGCAGCTTCAAGCTCGACACGAGCAGGCTCCATAAATGGAGAGTGGAAACCACCACTAACAGGAAGTTTCAAAGCACGACGTGCGCCTTTCTCTGTTAATACTGTACAAGCTTTATCAATAGCTTCTTCAGCACCAGAGATCACCAACTGACCTGGACAGTTATAGTTCGCAGGAACTACACCATCAATCTGAGCACATACCTCTTCAACCACATCATCAGAAAGGCCAACAATAGCAGCCATTGTAGATGAAGTTACTTCACAAGCTTTTTGCATTGCTTGTGCACGTTGAGATACAAGTTTTAGTCCGTCTTCGAAACTCAATACGCCATTCACTACCAATGCAGAGAATTCACCAAGAGAGTGTCCAGCTACCATCTCAGGCTTTACATCGTTGCCAAGAGTTGCAGCCAAGATCACAGAGTGTAAAAAGATGGCAGGTTGTGTCACTTTAGTTTGCTTAAGCTCCTCATCCGTCCCTGAGAACATAATGTCGGTAATACGAAATCCTAAAATATCGTTCGCCTTCTCAAAAAGCGCTTTCGCTTCTGGAGAGTTCTCATATAAATCTTTACCCATTCCTACAAATTGGGCTCCTTGACCTGGAAAAACAAATGCTTTCATTTTATTCGTTTTATAGAACTTTATCGTTATTTATGTAAAGTTTCTTATTTTAACTTAGAACAAATGTAAATGATTCGTTGCACTATCCTATCACTAAGCAGCAACTTTTTTTGTTCTAAATCATGGGATTCGTCATATCTATTCGAGATAGTCGAATTTATGAAAGATGTGATCCAATTAGTCGAATAAATTCCGCACGAGTAGATTCTTTCTTAAAAGCCCCAGTAAAATCAGAAGTGGTTGTCACCGAATTCTGCTTCTGAATACCTCTCATTGTCATACACATATGTTTGGCTTCAATGACCACAGCAACCCCTAGAGGATTTAAAGTTTGTTCGATACAATCTTTAATTTGTGTAGTTAAACGCTCTTGAACTTGAAGACGACGAGAGAAAGCCTCCACCACACGAGCAATCTTACTTAATCCCGTAATAGTACCATTAGGGATGTATGCCACGTGGGCTTTACCAAAAAATGGTAACATGTGATGTTCACAAAGTGAATAGAATTCGATATCTTTCACTACAACCATCTGACGATAGTCCTCCTTGAACATGGCAGAGGTAAGTATTTCTGCTGGATTCTGTTGGTATCCTTGACACAAAAATTGCATCGCTTTGGCCACACGCAATGGCGTTTTCTCAAGCCCCTCACGTTTGGGATCTTCCCCAAGAAGTTCTAAAACCTGTTGGTAGTGATCCGCCAACGCGTCTGTTTTTTCTTGTGGATAGTTTTCCACCTTCTGATACCCGTTGATCACCTCACTCATAATGGTTATCTTGTTTATAATTATATCCTTAATAAAAAATAGACTGCAAATTAAGAGCTTTTTTATCAAAAACACGTAATGAAATGCAGTAAAAACGACTTATTTCTCTTTTTCAAGTAGCCTTATATTACCTAACCAATGGATCAATTAATTGTTTCTTTTAAACAATTAATTTTGATCACCAGAATATCCACAGAAACACATACAGTAATTTAGATGGGAATCGCGAAGATGCGAAAGAATGAAGGGATGAAGGGATGAAGCGCAAGGGATGGCACACAGATGAAACGGATTTTATTTTATTGATGTAAGGTAACATATAGCCACGGATTTTAAAAGAACCGCTAAGGCGCAAAGACACGAAGGGTTGATGCGCACGGATGGGACTGATTTCCACGGATTCTTATGCTGCAACATTCCCTGAAAGGGAAAACGAACATAGCCCAATGGTGAAAACCATATGATGCGCAGTAGCGCATCATACAGGTTAGAGCCTTGGGTAATACGGCGATAACTACAACCAAAGGCTGAAGGCCTGGCCCCTCATAAGTTGAAGAAAATATCATAGCCTCGGATTAGACGGATTTGGTTGTGGTGTAAGGGGAATTGAACCGCGAAGATGCAAAGGAATGAAGGGATGAAGCGCAAGGGATGGCACACAGATGAAACAGATTAGACTGATGAAACGGATATTTTTATTTCGTTGATTTTACAGAGTTTGTGCCAATTTATAGGCAAGCTGAGCGCATTGATGAAATCGGTCAGGCCTTCAGCCCTTGGTTGTGGGAGTGTATTTTTACCCAAGGGGCTAGTTGAAATTGTCGGAAACGGATATTTTTATTTCGTTGATTTTACGTAGTTTGTGCCAATTTATAGGCAAGCTGAGCGCATTGACGAAATCGGTCAGGCCTTCAGCCCTTGGTTGTGGGAGTGTATTTTTACCCAAGGCTCCAACCGATATTTGACCTTGCGGTCAAAATACGATTTACACCATTGGGCTAAGTTCGGTCACCCCGTTCGGGGCTTGGTTGAAATTGTCAGAAACGGATTTTTACGGAATTTTAAAAATCACCACGAAGACGCAAAGACAAGAAGGATTGGAGTGCAAGGGATGGCACACAGGTGATACAGATTAGACTGATGAAACGGATATTTTTATTTCGTTGATTTTACTTAGTCTATGCCAATTTATAGGCACGCCGAGCGCATTGATGAAATCGGTCAGGCCTTCAGCCCTTGGTTGTGGGAGTGTATTTTACCCAAGGCTCATGCTCATGCTGCGCTACCGCGCAACATAAGCATGAGCCATTGGGCTAAGTTCAATCACCCCGTTCGGGGCTAGTTGTAGGGTTGGATAGTCAAATAAAATGGTTTCGGTGGTTGTTTCATTAAAGATTTTGTTAGGAATGGAATGCAGACCTTATTGTTATAATGTTACAACTTTCCCTGAAAGGTCATTACATTTGCTTTCCTAGTTTAACTCCTAATTCATATGCTTTTGCCATGATCTCATTTTGTTTACGCACAGCGCCTTTCTCGAAAGATTTAAAGACAGGTAACGAATCCACGATTTCATAACCTAATGCTTCCATAGGCCTCTCCATGGCTTCTAATGTAAAGCCCATGTCATGAATATCTTTTTGTTCACAGATAGCAATCGCGATGGCTTTCCTATTTTGCTCACCTAAGCGAGAGCTCCACTCACGAGGTCTGGTTTTATTATCAAATTCATAAAAGCAGTACATTCTATCAATAAAAGCTTTCATCCACGAAGTGACATTATAGTTATGGACTGGGGAGATCAGCACCAATCCTCTTGAGTTCATTATCTCAGGATATAGTGTTGTCATTCCATCTATTAATCTAGAACAAACCTTGTCTTTTCTGCATTTTTCACAACCAATACAACCAGAGAAATTAATATCTCCTAAATTGATATGTGCACCGTCAATGTCTTCACTCTCTAATCCTTCAATGATTTGTTTGGCAACAATATCACTATTGCCTCCTTTTCGAGGGCTACCAGAGATGACTAAAACCTTATCAGATGGAGCCTTTAGAACTTGGGCCTTTTTTATTAACTCTTCTATATATCTCATATCAAGAGGTAAGTTAAAAATATTTCAATAGTTATAGAAATATATCTTATAACGATCAGTAAAAATGATGATATAGAAACATAAGAGATATTAATGCTCCCATGGATCGTTGTGCACAATATATTTTAGTCGATACAAGAAAGAAATGGTGAAAGTTTATTACTTTCGATTTTGGAAAAGAGAAAGAACTATCATAAACATTAGAGTTATGCATATTCTACTGGTTGCAGCAACAACATTGGAGCTTGAGTATATATATGAAGGGCTAAAGAGATCTAAAGATAAGGGATATTATCTGATAGATGGATGTCCAGGGCTTACGATTGAAGTATTGATTACTGGAGTTGGGATTCATCCAACAACCTATCGACTGACTAAAAGAGTATTATCATCCCTACCAAAGCCAGACTGGGTATTGAATGTAGGTATCGCAGGTAGTTTTAATGATGACATTAAGCTCGGTGATGGTGTTATCGTTAATACCCAAACATTTGTGGATTGGGGAGTTGCTGATCCGCATGGGTTTTTATCTGTATTTGAGTTAAAATTCGAAGATAAAGATCAATTTCCTTTTACAGATGGGCAGCTACAAAACCCCAACACCTCTCCTACACTCCCGCTAAGGGAGGTCTCTTCCATTACCTCTAATAGTTCTCATGGCACAACAGCGTCTATTCGCAACGTGATGGCACAACAGGAGGCAGATATCGAGTCGATGGAAGGTGCAGCAGTTTCGTATGTATGTATACAAGAAGGGGTTCCATATATTGAGTTACGAACCATCTCTAATAGGGTAGAAAAGCGGGACTTCACGAAATGGGATATCCCATTAGCGAAGAGAAATCTGGCAACCCATTTTCTTTCTTTAGTTAAACAACTTAAATCCCAACGTTGATATTTTGGGTAAATAAATAGATGATATGAGACTTACTTTAGGCTTCTCCACGTGTCCAAACGACACCTTTATATTTGATGCTATGGTGCACCAGAAGATTGATACAGAAGGACTCTCTTTTGATGTTCATATGGCCGATGTAGAAGAGTTAAATGACTTGGCATTCCAAGGCCAACTAGACATTACGAAATTGAGTTATCATGCCTTCTGTTACCTAACAGACTCTTATCGTTTGATGAAAGCAGGAAGTGCACTTGGGAGAGGAAATGGACCACTGCTTATCTCACACAAATCATCGGTAGATTTAAAAACGGGAAGGGTAGCTATACCTGGCAAGTATACGACAGCCAACTTATTGTTGACCATTGCCTATCCCGAGATACAGAATAAAGAGGAGATGCTCTTCTCTGATATTGAGAATGCACTATTACAAGATGAGATCGAGGCGGGAACAATTATCCACGAGAATCGTTTTACCTATCACGAGAGAGGCCTTCATAAGATCGCTGATTTGGGGGCTTTATGGGAAGAACGATCAGGACATCCTATACCATTAGGTGGAATTGTTACACGACGATCTTTTGACTTGGATTTGCAACAAAAGATTGATCGTGTTATGGCACGAAGTGTACAGTATGCATTTGATCATTCAGAAGATACCATGCCGTTTATTAAAGCACATGCACAAGAGATGGATCCATCGGTAATGAGGAAACACATTGAGCTCTATGTAAATGATTTTACTAAAGACTTAGGAAGAGAAGGTTCAGATGCGATACAGTATCTTTTTAGTGAAGCCCAAAGGGTAGGATTAATAAAAACGTATCCTACTGATTTTATTATACCTTAGATAGACTGTATTCCCATGGTACTCTTCTTACCATGGGAATATTCATTTGTATTAAGGGCAAGGTATTAGTGACATTTTTGATTTCATAGCATCAGGCATGCCCTGTCCGACCTTTGCCCCAAGATAGGTTGGATCGCATACGGTATATTGCTTTGTATTATAGTATACGATATCACCTTTGGATGGGTCGAGGCCGACTGCAACAAACATATGTCCAGGTGTCCATACACCTAAAGTTTGCATTCTCATATAATGGCGAACCATATAAGATAACAAAACGGAACGATCTTCACAATCACTATAAGGGTAGGCAAACATATCCTCCACATAGAAATACTTCTCTTTACCAAACTGTTCGACATCTCTTTTATAAGGAAAACCTTCTTGAACAAAAGAGAGTAAGAATGAAAGTTTCTCTTGTTCGGAATCCATATTATCTAAGATCGGTTTTAGTTGGTTGTCCATCTCTTTTTGCATCTGTTCGGTGGTGGGAGTGATAAAATATTCCTGAACGGCTATGGATGGGTAGTCGTTGTAGAAATCAATCAAGTTCTTGTTGTAGGCAAAGTGAAACTGATATGGCTTCCGATTGTATTTAAAGTTCACTTCACGATTTACCATATCTTGATTCAGATTTACAGGCTGTGAGAAGGTCAGGTTGATCGCATTCTTAGCCCCATCGTATTGTTTATTGTAGGTATACCACTCCCCATTTTTATTGGCTGTAACATAATAGCGCTTGTTATCTAACATCATATAAGGTAGACGGTAGGCTTCCACATCTGTGTGTATCAAAAGAGTGACGACCTTATGGTCGTATGCAATGCGCACATCATACTCTTGGTTTAACAACACAAACCACGTCCACATTGCAGTCATGTTCGGTTGGTTCTCAAACAGAGTGGCAGCAACCTTAGATAGCAGCATATAGTATGCCCAATCGTTCAGGTTATATTGAAAACGAAAAGCTTCCATTTGATCCTTTATCGCCTCGATGTCGAGACGACTCCATTTACTGTAACAGTTAGAGATCATTTTCGAAGAGAAAGGGGCATCTATTTTGACATTCCGCCACTCATTAGGGATCTGGATCTGCAGATCAGCCCCATAAAAAGAGAATCGATATGTTGGGATTTCACTGATAGCCATCCCTTCCTTGTCAACACCCTGTGATAAAGGGAGAGTTAGAATAACCTCTTCCTTATGCGCTTTGAGTGTTGTAAGAGGGGTTAATATTTTATCGACATGTTCTCTGTGTATCGTTCTCTTTTTTCGTTGTCTTTTTGGGGCAACAGGAATCTGTTCAGGCTCAACACTCTCAGGTATAGGGTTTGCTTTAAAAGTATTGAAAGCTTTCCATTCCTCTTCTAAATATTTTGTAAAAGCCGCTGATGCTTCCATCTTATATTGAAGATATTTATCTTGTTCTGATTGGATTCCTTGTTGCTCTTTTTTCGCAAATTTATTCAACTCTTGTCTCTGTTGCTTTTTAAACTCCTCAAGTGTTTGGGCCTTTATTACAGAGGTCAAAGTTGAGAATAGTAATATCAATAAAAAAAGTTGCTTCATAGTTATTTAAGTTTTATTGCACATTGAAAATACAAAAGAAATACGACTAGCACAAAACTAGATATAAATCCATCATAAATTATTGATATTAAACACAGCTCTATATTCGATTCACATAGAATAAAAGTGTCGATCAGTTCATATAAGATAATGATATTGCTTGCAATAATAGGGTTTACGAAGAGAAGGAAGAGACAAAAAGGGAAGTATACCAATCATGCAATGGTATTCATGTCAATTTTAAAATAAAAAAAGGAAACCATACCAACAGAAAAGATCTCATCCCAACACTCTTATAAGCCAACTTCAACAGAAGCTACAAAATACAAACAACAACAATCCATAAAAGAGTGGCATCCTTCTTACTGTAAAAAGGTATGGTTTCTTAATCAAATATAACAACAAACTATCTTAAGATATGTTCGAAGGTATAAAACCAAAAAAATCAATTATTCAAACGCCAAAGAATAATTTGATCCATGTAATGATACCAATTAAAATTTGAGACAAAAATCGGTTTAACGCTTTTTGCTAAAGATTACTATTCGTTATAGTAATCTTTTATCACTATTGGTTCACTTTTCAAATATACAAATACTCTGATAAAGTAACGGCATCAGTTAATTAATACTAAATGCAAGAACAAAAAATGCGATAAATAATAAAACTATCCTATTCATTAAAAACAGTTTACATATAGCAATAATTTATCATAAATAAATTTCAAATACCCCATCAGCTAATATGCTATTGCATTCTAATCATTCAAGTCATATTTTTAATTAACATATTGCATCAATACGGTATTCAGATAAGCCACATTTTTCAAGTACTATCTTAGTTAAACAATATTGTAAAAAATCTCCCACAATAGGTGATGCTTTTACAATACCCAGACAAGATGTCTTGGAAATGATTTATCTCTCATTTAAAAATTGAAGTGGTATTACTTAAAACGTCTACTCTTATCCCCATTCAAGTATTCGTCAAACAGTAAAATATTTTTCATGAAAAAAAGAACATTGAGCAAGTTGCGTTACCTCGTACTCCTTAGCCTCGCAGGAATTATTTCGGGATGTACAGACAGTACTCCTGATAATGATTCAAGCGCACAACATTTTATTGACATTCAGTTTCAACAGAATCTCAAAATATCAACCACATACAATGGAGAAGAACTAGGCCCTAAAGGGTTTAAGAATAAATTCTATTATAATGGAGGCTACTATTATTACGGAACCAATTACAATGAGTTGGAAAGCAAAGGGAAAGATTGTCAACTTCTTAAGATAGATGCAGAGACAGGAAAAATCGTGATCATGAACCAGATGAGTAGTTGGAGTACTTTTTACGATCTAGATTTTTATCAAAACAGTGTTATCGCCACTTTTAGTGGATATTCATATATAAGGATACTGGACAGTAATACCCTTTCTTTAGTTAAAGTAATAAAAGGAAAATATGTTGATGTATCTGGAGAAGAAGCGTCACTACAAGACAGTAGAGGAGTAGCGATTTTCGAAGATAAGGTCTTTTCCATAATACCAGAGGAACATCGTGTTCTTATTTTTAAGACCACTGACTTCACACAACCCCAAGAAGATGGAGACCTTATGGTAGCACAAGGGCAACTAGGGGTAAAAAACAGTATGTATGATCCCATCGACAATAAAAAATCAAATCTATTCTGTGAGCCACATAAGATAGAAGTAATGGGTAATTATCTATTAATTGCCGATAAGTACAAGATAAATGTGTATGATAAGAATCTCACTTTAGTTAATACTATCACAAAGGTATACAGTAGTGGTAAATCATTAGAGTTACCAATATCACCAACTTCGTTTGATTTTGGACTCACTAATGAGAATCATGCTTTCATGCGTTTGAAAGATAGTGGAAAGCACTATCTTATTTTCTTCGATCCCAAGAATATCACCAACGGATCGTCATTACCTGTATTCTATTGTGAGGAGAAGTCGAACTCGTTGATTGATCCCAATAAAAACATATCCCCATCAATATTTGAAAATCAACTTATTGTGAATGACAATGAGGGAGGAGTAAATATCTACGATATCTCAGAATATAGAATGACAATTAAAACCCAATAATAACTTCAATGGGTGGTTGAGACGATGTAGAAGGCACTAAAGCCTTGTGAGAGACCACTCTGAATCTAAAAAATATACATTATAGCTATTATGTGCAACAGACTATATCAAATTATTATAATAACTCTTTTACTGGCAGGATGTCAATCAGAGCCACAAGAGACACCCAAAGACTATTCACAAATAGAAGATCTTAAATCAGCTCCTTTTCACCACATTATTAATGATGGAGAAACATGGGATATCGCATCCAATTATAATTTTAGGATCTCAGAATCTATTTTTGTTAACCATCTTGATCAAGGCCATTTTAAGATTACGAATATGATCCCTATGGAGATGGAGAATGTATATATCACAATGAATATATACAAAACTCAAATAATATTAGGCCGGATAAAGAACTTACCAGGATTATCGGAAACAGTTGTCGAATATCCGATGGCAGATGGAAAACGTAAGTTCTATAATTTAGATTTTAAGGTTGTCACCTTGCCAGATAATTTTAAGATGACATCTCATGAGAACCAATCCTTCTATAATTTCTCATTTATAGGAGAACCTGATAATGAGAAGATGAATATTCTTAAAAATATAACTTGTGATTGGAGAATTAATCTGCATCGTAAATTTGGTAAAACCATTGAGTTGGCAGAGGAGAATGGTGTTTGCAGTGCTCGTCCAGTTCAATTTCGGTTATGGCTTAGTGCCATTATGAATACAGCTTATATCTTTTCGCAACAAGAGTTTGAAGATATTCTTAAAAAGCAACGGTATTATTACTGTACAGATGGAAATCCTGTATATGATAAAGACCAAGCTGAGAATGCCTATGTATACAAAGGGAGTGGTTTTACTTGGGGAACAAAATATATGGGCACAACATACCAAGATGATCATGAAGCAGTGGATGCGGTACTTAAGAACCTTCGTAATGACTTTCACCTTGATCTTGGTATTGCACGAGGAGGTGCATCATATGGTGGAGGTGCAGGTAAAGGAGGACCTCTGAGTTTGTGGGCTAATTCGATTCGAAGATTCCACCGATGTGAGTTTGTTGGTGTCCCTTATGAGACCTTAAAATATGGAGATAAGATTTTGAATGAGGATGTTTATTTTCTACCAGACTACTATTATGAGAAGGGACCGATGGCTCTATTTGCACATGAAATAGGTCATTGTTTGGGTTTTGGACATAATTCGAATTGGTGTTCTACAGGAAGAGTACAGCCTGTTGGCACAAAGTATGATGCCAAACCAGGCAGGTATGGTTTTCCTGCTGCTGCAAACTATGTAGCAAACAAACTCATCTCAACACAAAAGCTGTTCATCAATAAGAAGGATTATTTTAGACAAAAAGATTATGATTATGACTTAAAGTCACTACCCGACGGATCCGATTACACTACAGTTCCAACCTATATTGACGGATTATATGAAAACATGAAGTAATTATATTACCATTATCATGGTAATGGTAATGGTAATAGAGAATAATTACTCCTCAATAAAAGCATCGTTAAGATGCTTTTATTTAAACATTTGCAGTGACCTGTGAAGAAATATCATATCGATCAATTACAATAAATTTTTATTTCCCCACCAAATCTACATACATTTTAACTTTATTGTTTAATTTGCATTAATTCAATACCTTGATTGAAAACTACTAACATGAACGACACTAAACAAATCTATATGAAAAAACATATTCTACTCTTACTCATTTTATTCCATTTCTCGTTCTCGTATGCACAAAATTCAACTTTAGCCACATGGAAACAGGTAGAGAAATATGAACTAAAAGGACAGGTTAAAGATGCTGAGCAATTGGTTGAAAAGATCTTAACTTCAGCTAGGTCAAATGATCAACCAGATCAGATTATCAAAGCATTTATCTATAAATCGAAATTTGCATTACTTGTTAATGACAAAAACCTCATTGAGGTGTTAAAAGATTTAGAGATCGAGATAGCAGGTGCTTCCTTTCCGACCAAACAACTTTTACACTATGTGTATGGTAATTTATTGGAGAAGTACTATGACCATTATTATTGGAAAAGGAAGAAAAAAGATAATATTACCGATGGTAAAATTGATAATCTCAATTTATGGTCTAATGATTTAATTCGTAAAAAGATTGAAGAGCAATATGAGGCTTCATTAGAACCTGCCCATCTTTTGATGCAGCAATCTCTTAATAAATATATCGATCTACTAAAAACAGAAGGCGCTTCAAACAAATCGTATAGGACACTTTATGGTTTTTTTGCCCATCATATCATAGACTACTACAAAGATCATTATAAAACACAATCCATTAAATCCGAATACCATTCGATATTAATGGGAGATAAAACAACTTTTTGTAATTTTTCGTTTACCAAAGCATCACAAAAGACGACTGTTTTAAAAGCATTTATCATTTATCAAAAGCTCTACAAACAACCAAGGATAACACAATATCAAACAACAAAGCTTGATATCGATAGACTGCAATTCGCAAATAATATTCTTGATAACGATGAAGAATATATTGAGATATTAGAACAGATGGTTAACGATGATTCTACTCCTTCACAAGATTACATTAAATATACTCTAACCAATAAACTGACCTGGGAAAATTTTTATAACGATCATCTAATAGATCGTTTAAAGATAGTGAAACTATATGAAGCTATTGTGTCAAATAATAACAACACAGACATTACACTAAAAGCGATCCGTAAAAAAGAAGAGATTACGTCACCCAGTGCTTCGTTGTTAGTAGATGGTATTGTTTATCCTGGTCAACCGTCACTAGCGAAAGTAACATATCGCAATATGGATTCTATCACGATATCCATCTACCCTTTTCCCGAAAGTCTAAAGACAGATAATTTGGACTCCCTTTTCTATGTTGATTATATGGTTCAGAAGCCAATTCTAAAGAAAACATACGCTCTTCCATTCAAGAAAAACTATGAAGAAAATTCGACAGAGCTTATCATTCCAGCTCTAGAACCAGGGAAACATCTTGTCATCACCTCCAAGTCTTCCTCTCCATTAAATCGAGACAACATTCTTGACCATAGTCGTCTTGTGGTAAGCAGGTTATCTATTCACACCATTGCTAAGGAAGACAGCGTATTTATACGCGTATGCGATAGACAGAATGGCTCCCCTATCTCGAAAGCATCCCTCTATTTAACGCTGCGAAGAAGTGGCGGTAAAGAGGTCTTAGAAGATAACGGAAAAACAAATAAACAAGGGCTATGGTATTGCGACTTATTGTTGGATAGAAGTTATTATTCCGCGGAACTAAGCACCTCCTATAAGAAAGATACCCTACTTGATGTTATAAATAAATATAACAATTACAGGTATATCTCCAATCCAGATGAAAAGTACTATAGAAACAAGACCTTGCTGAGCTTATTTACAGACAGATCGATATATCGTCCTGGACAGATGGTTTATTTCAAGGGAATTCTTCACAAAGCATCACAAAACAGCAATAATGATAAGATAAATAGACATGTTGTGGCCAACGAATCGGTTTTCATTACATTAACTGATGCGGAAAAAAATAAGGTAAAAACGGTACATCTTAGAACCAATGAATTTGGTAGTGTTCATGACAGTATTCAGCTCCCTATGAATCGAAAAAATGGACAATATAGGCTGACGATAAAATCGAGCGATGAGGACACTTCTAAACAAAGGCGCTACTTTCTGAACGATAATCAAACGGAACGAACCGTTACCTTTTCTGTTGAATCTTACAAACGTCCCACTTTTAAAATTAAATTTAATCCTATAAAACAGTTTGTCACTGCCAACGATTCGGCAAGAGTGAATGGGATTGCTACATCACTTAACGGAACACCAATAATCAATGCTTCTGTAAAGTATTCTATAAAAAGAGTTGCACCATATTCATATTGGTCAGTGGATGAAGATGAATCATTATCAACAAGCTCTGCTACCACAGATAAAAATGGTCAATTTACTGTTGCATTCTTGGCCACTCCCTCCTATCACTTTAAAAAATCTAAAAGTAACGACACATACCATGTAACTGTCGAAGTGACGGACCAAAATGGCGAAACGCACGAAAAAACAAAAAGCGTCACTCTTAGCGATAAGGATATTGCCACTTCCTGCGACGTAAAAAATGACCATTACCAGGACCGTCCTCTAAAATTCAATATTGCAACAAGAAACAGTAATGGGAGTCCAATTAACACCAAGGTAAACGTTCGTATTTATCCAGCACCTACTGCAGAGAAAGTCTATTTTACACGTCATTGGAGTTTTCCTGATACTGTCACCATTCCGAAAAAGACGTTTACCAAACTTTTCCCTCAATATAAGTACAAGAAGGAGGAGCAGCATTGGGATATACAAAAAGAGGAGCCTATTTACGAAAAGGATTTAAATTCTGACAGCAAATACACGTTGGCAATCGATCATCTCAATAAATGGAAATGTGGCAAATACAAATTAGTAATAGAGGCGATTAATGCCATCCATGATACGCTTATTTCCACCCGAAACTTTCAAATTCTTCCAGCCCTCTCCAAGAATAAGGTTCTTCCCACCCATCTTGATTATTCAGCAGAAATTAAGAATGATAGCACCATTATGGTTCGCCTTGCCACCACAGAGAAAGGGTTGACTGTTTTTATGGATGCTTACGCCTTAGGGAAAGACATCGGTAGCAGGATAATTAAGATGCATAATGAAATAAAGCGAATAGAGATTCCTTATCATGGAAATAAAATAGCAAAAATAAATTTCCAATTTTATTACATGAAATATGGACATTTTGTTTCTCATAAAACGAATGTGACCTATGCTCCTACTAAAAGAAACCAGCTACAGATAGAGACCCTTAGTTTTAGAGATAAGATGGAGCCTGGGACCAAAGAGAAATGGAGCTTTCGAATTGTAGATAGTACCCAAACGGTGAACGGTGCTGAATTACTTGCATCCATGTATGATGCTTCATTGGATATCTTTCGATCTCATAGATGGTCTCCATCATTGAGTTACCCAAGTTATAATTACTACATTCCATCTATCCATCATCTAAAGCACGAAAATATCCAATCGAATGAATTTTATAAAAAGAGTTTTTTCTATTTGCCTTCAACGACTGTTTGGTCATTTAACTGGTTTGGCCTATGTCTGAATCCCTATAGCTATAGATCTAATAACAAAACATATCTCAAACAGTTAATTCTCAAGAGGCAGTTAAAGGAGGGAACCCGTCGATATGTCTATGGTTTTGTATTAGACCAACAAAATAAACCAGTGGCCAATGCATTGATCCATATTGATGGAGACAATTCTGCATATAAGACATATGATAATGGATTTTATATCTTACCTGCAGATAAGAATATCAGATTTAAAGTCTCAAAATACGGGTATAAAACGTTAAACTGCACAACTGATCAAGATGGAATAAAGAATTTGAGACTCACTAAATCTGCTAATTACAGAGGGTTATCTATTATCGAATTTATGGATCAACTCAAATGTGCAAAACTATTAGATGAGAAAATTAAAATAAGAGACCTTGCGTTTAGAGTTCCTGGATCACCAGCAGATGCAAAAATTTCTAAGGTTATTACAATTGTAGATGATGATGAAGAGATACTAGATGATGAAGAAGTCGATGATGGAACATCAACGATTTTGCAATGTGTTGAAGAAGAAGGTGTAAAAGTTAAAGGAGCCTCCTCTTTAACTCAAGCCAATCTCATATATATTATTGATGGTGAGCCTGCAACAAAGCAAGATTTTGAAAGTATTCTCCCTAAGGACATTGCGGAGGTGAAGGTTCTTGATGGAAGTAAAGCCACAGCCATATATGGAAGCAAAGCAACACAAGGAGTGGTTATTGTCACCACCAAAGATGGGCTAACAGAGCTAATGAAGGTAACCGTTAGAGAGAATCTTAAAGAGACAGCTTTCTTCTATCCTGAATTACATACCGACAAAGACGGAGTGGTATCTTTTGAGTTCACCTCACCGGAAGCAATAACCCGCTGGAAGTTGATGTTGTTTGCACACAACAAAAACTTTGACTTTGGACAAAAGACCTTAACCACGGTGACTCAGAAAGAGGTATCTATCACGCCCAATGCACCCCGTTTTCTAAGAGAAGGAGATCGTGTGGTATTCGGGGCAAAGATCGATAATCTTTCTGACGAAAAACAGATGGGGACAGCCATGTTGGTTCTTTATGATGCGACCAACGGAAAAGAGATATCTAGTAAAGAGGTGGGGTTGGATGCCACCAAACCCTTCAAGATAAAGGCTAAAAACAGTCAAGCCATATCTTGGGAGTTTACCGTGCCTAGTGATATATACTCGCTAAAATATAAGATGATTGCTAAAGCAAAAAAACATAGCGATGGTGAAGCCAACGTATTACCAGTGCTATCTAAAAAAGTACTCGTAACTGAAAGTATGCCGATATGGGTCAACCCACAGTCCACAGAAGGTATTACGTTTAAAAACCTTCAGGACAAACAGCATCGTGCATCCGACCACAGGTTGATGTTAGAATACACTCCCAACACCCTATGGAATGTGATAGAAGCCCTGCCCTATCTTATTGAGTATCCATATGGATGTACTGAACAGACCTTTTCTAAATATTATGCCAATGCTATGGCCCTTCACTTATTGGAGAAGAATCCTAAAATCAAAACACTATTTGAGAAATGGAAAGACAATCCAGCGATGACCATAGAAATGATGAATCCTGAGCTTCGCTCCTCTTTATTAGAAGCAACGCCTTGGATAAATCAACTCGATAATGACACAACGAAAAAGGCAAAATTAGCCAGGCTATTGGATCGTACCACATTACTAAAAGAGCAAAGAAAGGCCTTAGAAAGAGTACGCACCATGCAACTACCCTCAGGAGCTTTTCCTTGGTTTGCCGGTGGAAGACCCAACGAGTATATAACACAGCATATCTTAGTTACATTATCTCATATCAAAAAGCTTGATGCCGATAAAGCGAACAGAACCACATTGGATGCCATTGCCAAAAATGCCATTGGATACCTAGACCGACAGTTCTTAGGGCGATTCAACAGGATTAAAGACAATACTTTAAGGTATACCGACCTAAAGCCAATAGATATACACTATCTCTATATTAGAAGTCACTTTATCAAAGAAGTGCCCATGTCCTCTGAACTGAAAAAGATCGTAAACAAACAACTACAGATCATTAAGGAGAATTGGATTATAGGCACCATGTATGAACAAGCGATGACAGCAATATGCTTCCAAAACATGGGAGAATATAATGCAGCAAAACAGATTATCAAATCGTTTGATCAATATGCGATATACTCTGCAGAAAAAGGGATGTATTGGCATAAAAACAGCTATAATTGGTTCTGGTATCGAGCGAAAATAGAGACACATGTCATGATTATGGATGCCTATCAACAAGTAGAAGGGAATCTAGATAACAAGATTGAGAAGATGAAGCAGGGCTTGTTATATTATAAGAAGAACCAACATTGGCCAACGACCAAAACTACGACAGAAGCCATATATGCCCTTCTATCCACAGGAAATACATTGGAAGAAGCATCTGTGGATTATACCATTAAGATTGGTGACAGAACATTCGATTCCATGGAGAACCTGGAAAAATCTGAAGAGGAGATAACAGGTAATATTCAAGTTACATGGACTCCTAAAAAAGTAACAGACAAAGATGCTACCATTACCATCGAAAATAGAGGAACGACCATTGGTACAGGAGCTGCATATTGGCAATATTGGCAAGAGCTTAATGATATACAATCTAATCCCAATGCACCAGTGTTCATTCAGAAGAAGCTTTATAAACAAGAAGCAGATGGTAACACTTTAAAATGGGTGCCTGTAGATCAACACCATATCATTCATTTGGGAGATAAGGTAAAAGTACAACTGAATGTCGAGTCTAAAGAGAACCTAGAATTTGTTCACCTTAAAGATCTTAGAGCCTCTGGATTTGAGCCAATAGATGTCATCTCTAAATACCATTACAGTTCTATTGGATACTACTATAAATCCACCAAAGATGTGGCAACACACTTCTATTTCGACTACTTACACAAAGGGAAATGTACCTTTGAATATGAAGTAAGAGCCAACAACAAAGGAGATTACACCGGTGGCAATGCCACCATACAGAGTATGTATGCCCCAGAATATGGCAATACGTCAAAAAGTAGACAAGTGACAATCAAATAATTATAATCACTCTAGAATAAACTTTCAGTTTATTCTAGAGTGATTTCTCCTTCCAAAAAAAGTATCAAATGATACCCAGAAGTTTAACGAATCAAATCTCTTCTCCCCCTTAACGTACAGTTTAAGATTCACGACCACTCCTTCAAATCAATTGCATCAAGAACAGATTAATCCTCCTCAACAAGAATTAACTAACATTTTTTAACTTAAATATAGATATTCATCAGAAATATCGTTATTTTATAGATTCAACTCGACCATAATATAAAACACCATTTATATGAGACAATTTATTTTCTTCTTAATTATACTCTTTTACTATTCACCTGCTGATGCTCAGAATTCATTGACACCAAGATGGAAACAAGTAGAAGGTTACGAACAGTCAGGGCAGCTTAAAGATGCCAATAAATTAGTGGAAAAAATCTTGGTCACAGCAAGACAAGACCAACAAACAGATCAAATTGTCAAAGCCTTTATATATAAGTCTAAATTCTCTTTATTAACTAGTGAGGATAATTTTCAGGATATATTTAAAGAACTAAAGAAAGAAATCTCTATCTCAACATTTCCAACAAAACAACTGTTGCACTATGTTTATGGAAATATGCTACAACAGTACTTTAGAAGAAATACATATCAGATTGAGTACAATAAATGTACTGAAGAGGCATTAACTATAGATAATATTGATTTATGGAGTAAAGCATTCTTTCTGAAGAAGATTAAGTATCATTTCCAAAGAACTTTAACACCTAGAGTTAGCTTAGAAAAAGAAACAATGAAGGACTATAGTGAGCTATTAAATATAGAAGGTTCTATTGAAAATGTGTCAGGTTCATTATACGATTTCTTTGCAATGAATATCATAGATTTTTATTTAACACATTATCCTCCACGTACTGCTGTATTAAAAGAAAAATATATCCCGCTACTCTATGGAACAGATAAGAAATTCCTTAATGTATCATTCGAAAAAATTGCAATACAGTACCCTGTCTTTAATGCTTTTATTGTCTATCAAAGTTTATATACACCCAATTCAACATCACATCAACAAGCAGAATACTCTATTGGACGACTTAAGCTAGCCAATCAAATATTTCAAGATGAAGGTATATATTTAGAAGGATTAGAATCACTCATTAATCAATATTCATCTGATGCACAAGATCTTATCAAATACAACCTTGCCAAGAAACTTAGCGATTATGGTTATATTGACACTAAAAAGATTATGCGAAAGCAAGCTGTGGGGTTATGCAACGACATTATTGAGAGTGACACTCCTTTAAAATCAAAAGCAATTATTTTAAAACAAGAGATTACAACTTCCACTGTCTCTGTTTACATTGATGGTTTCTGCTATCCCAACAAAGCTACGTTATCCTATATTAGATACAACAACTTAGATTCAATATATTTATTATTTTACCCACTATCCATACAATCAAATAAGGAGCTTTCAGATTCTATTGTTTTTGAAAGATACGTTCGTTCAGTTCCATTATTTGTCAAAGAGTACTCATTACCGAATTCAAATAATTATTACGAAACATCAACTGAGATTATTATTCCACCTCTTAATAGTGGTAAATACCTGATTGTAGTATCGAAGGTACGAGAACCTATTTTTGAGGATCAAATCCTTTGCTATAAAAACATTAATGCAACTAGACTATCGTCTACATTATTAAATAAAAGTGATAGCATATATATTATGGTATCTGATTGTATGGATGGTAGATCACTAGAAAACGTAGGAATAGATATTGAAAGTAGCTTTGGGAACCAAACAAAACACGAGGGTGGAAAGACAAATAAAAATGGGATATGGAAAAGTCAACTATTGGCAAGTAACCATGCTACTGATAATACCGTATATATCACATATCAAGATGACACGATTACTCATACGATTAATGAGTACACTACTAATAATTTTCTTAGAAAACAGACTGACCAACCAAACAATATAGTACTAAATCTTTTTACAGACAGGTCAATATACCGTCCAGGTCAAAAGATCCTTTTTAAAGGGACGGTACACAGACTAGGCTCTACGAAAGATAGGAGAATGCATGTCATACCCAATGAATCTGTAACGATATCACTTGAACACAATGGAGAAGATATTAAGAAACTTCATCTTAAGACCAATGCATATGGAAGCATCCATGACAGTATTTCAATCCCTTCAAATATTCGAACAGGATATTTAAGGTTAAAAATAGAAAATGAACTTGAAGCTGATTCGACTCATAACAAACCTTACGCGATATCGGAAACAGTACCTCTATCATTAGAAGAATATAAACGCCCTACATTTCAACTTACATTTGATCCAATTAATAGAGCAATCGTTGAGAATGATTCAGTGAAAATCACAGGAAAAGTTAACTCATATGTTGGTACTGCGATAAGTAATGCTACAGTAAAATATGAAGTAGAACGAGATAGACAATTTGATTGGTCGGCTTATGAATATGATAAAGAAACGAAACTTATAACATCTGGAAAAACAACAACCAATGCACAGGGAAAATTCTCTTTCAACTTTATTACAGAGGTATCTGATAGTTTTATTGATTATCATGTATGTGAAACATTTGATATAAATATAGAGGTTACGGATAAAAATGGAGAGACACAAAGTAAACATATAATGCTCAATGTTAGCTCAGTAGACCTACAAGCCACTATACATCTAGAAGAATCTTTTCATAAAAATCAATCTTTCGAAACAACTATCGAGACCAAAAACTGTAATGAAAGTTTCATTCCTTCGCAATTAAATATCCAAATACATCAATATACTCGTCCAACAAAAGCATTTCTCGAGAGAAATTGGTTATTCCCTGACACCTCTATTATCCCAAAGAAAACATTCACTCGTCTCTTCCCTCAGTATGCCTATAATAAAAATGAAACAGAAGAGTATTGGCCCATAGGTAAATGTGTATGTAATCAGAATATAAAGAGTAATGGGAACTATACTTTTAAATTAAATGATATTAAAAAATGGAAGCCTGGTAATTATGAGATGACTGTTACTGCAATCAATCAACTGCAAGACACCATTGTGACGTCTAAAAAATTTAAGGTGATTGAGGATGTTAAGAAAAAAGCAAATATTCCTACATTTTTCGACTACAGTGTAAAAATTAAAAACGACACTACAGTTACTATAAAGCTAAGAACCTCTCAGAAAAAGCTGATGGTTTATATGCAAGCATTTATGAATGGTAAAGATATTGACAGTCGCAACATACTAATAAACAAAAGAGTAAAGAATATCGATATTCCATTTCACACTAATCGTAAAACAGAGATAGACTTTCATTTTCATGTTATCCAATATGGAAAAGATTTATCAAAGAGAACATCAGTTACTTATGAACCGAAGATGTTTAAACCAATCATTGAAACAGTTAGTTTTAGAAATAAGATCGAACCTGGGGTTAAAGAGAAGTGGAGTTTTCGTATTAAAAATACAGACTCTGTTTCCGATACTTTTGAAGTTTTAGCTTCAATGTATGATTGCTCTCTTGATAAATTTATACGACATCAATGGTCTCCAATTAAAGAGAAGACGTCGTATTATTACAATCCGAATATCCAACTACTATATCCGTATTTTTATCACTTTAGTATACATCGAAATATGTATTTCTATCACACCTCTAATCGATGGACATTCAATTGGTTTGGAATGAATACAGGATGGACACAACAATCTCATATAGAATTTCTTGAGGCACAGAAAAACAAGAACAAAATTCGAAACGATAAAGCCTTTGGTTTTATATTAGATGAGTATAATAACCCTTTACCCAATACCTTAATACAGATTAAAGGTGATACTGCAATATATAAAACATTTGACAATGGTTTTTATATGCTACCTTTTGTGAAAGGAATGCAAATACATATCTCTAGATCCGGTTTTCAATCACGTGATCATGTAGTAAAACATAAAGGGGGCTGTAACCTGATTCTTCTTAAGGTCAAAAATGAAGTTCCGAAGGACCATACAAATTATTTTGAACAATATAGTCGTGCAGTATTTTTAGATGTATACATGCGTCTTTATTATCATGAGGTACTGAAGCAAAATAAAGTCGCATTTTTTGACGATAAAATACAATATATCGAGGACGAAATACCCTTATCAATGGGATCTAATATCCCTAGTCCTCCTCCCCCTAGTCCTCCTGAATATATTTCAAGTATAACCAGAAGTAATGAAATGATTGATCAAAGAAATAGTTCTAATCCTATTAATATTCCCATAAGGGAGAATCTTAAAGAGACGGCCTTCTTTTATCCGGAATTACATACTGACAAAGATGGGGTAGTATCTTTTGAGTTCAACTCACCCGAAGCAATGACGCGCTGGAAGTTGATGTTGTTTGCACACAATAAAAATTTTGATTTTGGACAAAAGACCTTAACCACTGTGACACAGAAAGAGGTATTTATCACACCCAATGCACCCCGTTTTCTAAGAGAAGGAGATCGCGTGGTATTCGGGGCAAAGATCGATAATCTTACTGACGTAAAACAGATAGGGACAGCCATGTTGGTTCTTTATGATGCTGCAAATGATAAAGAGATATTTCATAAAGAGGTGGGGTTGGATGCCACTAAACCCTTCGAGATAAAGGCTAAAAACAGTCAAGCCATATCTTGGGAGTTTACCGTGCCTAGTGATATCTACTCACTAAAATATAAGATGATCGCAAAAACTCTGAAACATAGTGATGGAGAAGCAAATGTACTGCCTGTACTATCTAAAAAAGTACTAGTCACTGAGAGTATGCCGATATGGGTTAATCCACACAGCACTGAACAGATTACGTTTGAAAATCTTAAGGGGAAACAGAAGAGTGCTTCTGACCATAGGATGATATTGGAATACACACCCAACACCCTGTGGAATGTGGTAGAGTCCCTACCCTATCTTATGGAGTATCCACATGGATGTGCTGAACAGACTTTCTCTAAGTATTATGCCAATGCTATTGCACATCACATATTAGAGAAAAATCCTAAAATTAAAGCGCTATTAAAAAAATGGAAAAACAATCCAGCGATGACTATAGAGGCAATGAATCCTTCCCTTCGCACCTCTTTGTTAGAAGCAACTCCTTGGATAGATCAACTCGACAATGACACTAAGAAAAAGGCTAAATTAGCCAGGCTATTGGATAGTACCACATTACTAGAAGCGCAAAGAAAAGCCTTAGAAAGAGTACGCACCATGCAACTATCTTCAGGAGCATTTCCTTGGTTTGCCGGTGGAAGACCCAACGAGTATATAACACAGCATATTCTAGTTACGTTATCTCATATTAAAAAGCTTGATGCCGACAAAGCGAACAGAACTACATTGGATGCCATTGCCAAAAATGCCATTGGATATCTAGACCGACAGTTCTTAGGGCGATTCAACAGAATTAAAGACAATACTTTAAGGTATACCGACCTAAAGCCAATAGATATACACTATCTCTATATTAGAAGTCACTTTATCAAAGAAGTACCCATATCCTCTGAACTGAAAAAGATAGTAAACAAACAGATTCAAGTTATTAAAGAGAACTGGGTTCTAGGCTCCATGTATGCACAAGCGATGACTGCAATATGCTTACAAAACATGGGAGAACACAAAGCGGCTAAACAGATTCTCAAATCGTTTGATCAATATGCGATATACGCTGTAGAAAAAGGGATGTATTGGAAAAGGGACTCCTATGGTTGGTTTTGGAATAATTCTCAACTAGAGACCCACACCATGATAATGGATGCTTATCAGCAGGTGGAGGGTGATTCTCCAAAAAGCGCACGAATGAAACAGGCCCTACTATATATGAAGAAGAATCAACATTGGGCAACCACTAAGGCTACCACAGAAGCGATCTATACCTTATTGATGACTGGGACATCGATGGATGCAATAAAGATGGATTATACCATAAAGATTGGAGACAGAGCAATCGATCAGATTCAAGGTGTCATGAAAAGCGAAGTGAAGACCACAGGAAATATTCAAGTTACATGGACTCCTAAAGAAGTAACAGACAAAGATGCAACCATTACCATTGAAAATAGAGGAACCACCATTGGTACAGGAGCTGCATATTGGCAATATTGGCAAGAGCTTAACGATATACAATCTAATCCCGATGCACCAGTGTTCATTCAGAAGAAGCTATATAAACAAGAAGCAGATGGTAACACTTTAAAATGGGTGCCTGTAGATCAACACCATATCATTCATTTGGGAGATAAAGTAAAAGTACAACTGAATGTCGAGTCTAAAGAGAACCTAGAGTTTGTTCACCTTAAAGATCTTAGAGCCTCTGGATTTGAGCCAATAGATGTCATCTCGAAACACCATTACAGATATAGTGCTAGTTACTATCAATCCACCAAAGATGTGGCAACACACTTCTATTTCGATCACCTATACAAAGGGAAATACACCTTTGAATATGAAGTAAGAGCCAACAACAAAGGAGATTACACCGGTGGCAATGCCACGATACAGAGTATGTATGCCCCAGAATATGGCAATACTTCTAGAAGTGAAACAATTAGCATCCAATAAGAACAAAAATGGAAGCATGCTTTTAATAAGAGCATGCTTCCATCTACCAACATCAGGTAAAATGAGAACGATCACCACTTTACTAATTTTACTCTCTGCTGTGATCCCTACTACCGCACAGAATAAATACACTGCACTTTGGAATAGAGAAGCTGATTTATATATGAATAGTCGTTATTATGAGGCTGATTCATTGGCATTCCATATTCTTACTACAGCAAAATCAGAAAACAATACCCAGCATTATATTAGGGCATTTACTCTTTTAGCTGGTACTATGAGATTAAAACCCTTTGATGCCCCCGATATATGGAGTCCTGAATCTGTGATTGAAACAGCTTCGTTTCCTAATCGACAATTATTACACTATGTCTACAGTAGTATATTATACAGCAACTACCTAATTCACAACGACTCAACAAATACATATTGGGACAAAGATCGACAAATGAGTGCACATCATATTGAGGCTTCTTTAGAGCCTGCAGAACGTCTTTTAAATATCCCTATTTCCCAATATAAAGACCAATTAAAAATTGAAGATAAGCTACCTGTTAGTTGCACCTCTTTATATCATCTACTGGCACTCAATGCCATCTATTTTTACCTCGAGAACTATACTTCTGATGAGGTGATATCAGACAAATATCGCTCAAGTTTACTAGGCTCGGACCAATTGTTTTTAGACACAGATTTTGCTCAAGACACCCTACAATATCCAATTTTAAAAACCTTTGTGGTCTTTAAGAACTTCTACAAAGCCCCAAATCTCAGCCCAGGACAGAAAGTAGAGCTCTGCATAGAACGCTGTAAGCTTGCTCAGCGTATCTTATGTGGATCTGAACAGACACTGACCGAAATAGATAAGTTGGCACAAAACACGAAAGGAGAACAACGAAATCAGATTGCCTATCTTCAAGCATGTCTTCTTTCAAAAGTTCCCAAACTTTCGCCAGCACAGCGGGAAAAAGCTCTAGACTTATGTAACCACATTATCCAAACAACCCATGACCCAATGAAAAGATATAAAGCCACGGCTTTAAAACAAGAGATTGGGGAGAACAAAATATTTTCATTCAACATAGAACCTTCGGTCTATCCAAACCGACCGTCTCTATGTAGTATTTCATATCATAACATCGACACCATCTATTTCTCATTCTACCGCTATCCTATAGATGTGCAGAACGATGAATCTTTGTATCATCTATTTAAAGTTATCAATCAGAATAACCCCATGTATATCCAACGATATGCACTGCCCAAAAACAAGAGTGATTCTACTCTTCGTTGCGAAATAATGCTTCCAGCCCTAGATAAAGGAAATTACCTTGTCATGGCTTCGACTTCAAAAGATCCAACATCATGGGAGGATATCCTCTCTTATAAACAGATCTATTCCACTCATCTTTCTTCGACTCTTCTCTATAGTACCGAAGGTTCATGTTTCCAAGTTACAGATCGATACACTGGAGCTCCGATATCAGATGCGACCATCGAATTAAAAGCATATTTTAAGTGTGGATGGGATCATCTAAAAAAAGAAATAACGACGAAAAGGGAGGTTCTGATGGAAGGAAAAACGAACAATAAGGGCTTATGGATGATTTCGAATCTTAAAAAGTCAGATTGTCACATGCTTGCTCAAATATCTCACCATAACGATACTATTTTATCTTTAATTGCCACTTTTAATCTAGGTCGTACATTTTGGTCTTATCACTCTCAGCTCTCTTATTTAAATGACTTCCCACGTACTTTATTTTCCCAAAGTTCCAATTACGACAGAACCTGTGATTCTATTCGACAGAATCATAACAACCTAGAAACAGAGATGGTTCTTCCAAGCATACAATCTATAGCTCAACCCCTTAAGATTAACTATCAAGCAAAACGACCGAATGGACAAACCATTCCAACCCAACTGAACATCAAAATCCAGAGAACACCAAACTCTCTAAAAACGCATATTCCGAGAGAATGGTCTGCACCAGATACAACCATTATCACTAAGCAGACCTTTACACAGACATTTCCTCAATTTGCCTACAGCAAACAAGATATCTCCCTATCGGGATACAGAGAAAAGACGCTTTGGGCTCACAACTTTCCATATGCTGACCAACACATCATTACCATCAATGATGCTAAAAATTGGCCTCCAGGAAACTACAAAACAACCATCGAAGCAATTACGAGTCATAAGGACACCGTAACAACCCAAGGTACCTTTAGTATTGAAACCACAAAAGAGTATACCACAAACCTAACCATGCCATTGACCATCGAAGTAAAAGAACTAAATGAACATACGATTCTAGCACAGCTCTATTCCGAAGAGAAGCAACTGTCTGTCCAGATGAATGTTTATGACAATGGAAAAATAATCATGCAAAAGAATATTGCAATGAAAAAGGGAAAGAGAAAAATTCACATTCCCATTAAACCCAATGTACCTACATATACTCTAGATTTTCACTATACTAAATATGGTCGTACCATAAGGAAAAGGTATAGTATCACGCCTCAGTTAAGAAGAAAAAATACACTATATCTGGAGACTGTTAGTTTTAGAAATGATACCGAGAAAGAACAATGGAGTTTTCGGGTGATGGAGGGCAGTCCCCATAAACAAAAAGATCGCACCAGCACGTCAAGTCACAACCTCTTAAATCTGTTGTTTTCCAATCATCCAAATAAACATCACTATTCCAATTATTACGCCCCTGAAATCTACTCTATGACCTCCTTCAACAACAAATCCCTTAATAAATCTCACTACAATCTCTTTTATACTCCACTTCCAAACTATTGGTATTACAGTGGAATACTAAAGGATACAACCACAGTGAAAGGGGTTGGAGAATATCTTAATATTAAAGGTTCTTATAGGAAAAAGAATGAACCATTTATCTATGGTTATGTATATGATCAAAAATATAAACCATTATCCAATGTATTTATCCATTTCGAAGGAGAAAACAGTGTGTATAAAACTTATAGCAACGGATTTTATATTATTCCTTATGATAAAAATAATCATTTAAAACTAAGTCGATATGGATATGAAACCAAAGAGATAAGACTGAGCAACAAAGGACTAAGAAACATCTACCTAAATCCGACGGATTCGACCAATACCTGCGATATAGACTCCTATCTAGAACTGTTCCATTCTGATCAATATATATCTACATCCAATATATTTGAGCATATAACCAGCGATCAGTTTGATGTTACACTCCCCTCTCTTGTATTCCAATCTATTCCGTCCTTCAGAGTGATCTATGATGACCTCCCAGTTGTAGTCGCCCCTCTAGTCTATGAGGATGATCTATCAGTTCAAGAAATAGATTACTATTACTACCCCAAAAATATAACCTATAATTGGATACCCATAACCTATAAGAGTAAGGGAAAAAATCATTACGCCATCTCCCCTAAAGACACATCATTGGTAGCAGATAGCATCCTTGTCACCACTGATATAATGGAAGATCATCATAAGGAGATTTTAGATAAAAATAGAACATGGGATAAACTAGACAAGCCGATCTCCCATAAAGGCACCAAAAGGACAACACGACTATCAGTCAAACGACAAGAGAATAAATCTGGAACACCCTCATTTAATTTCGATACACCAAAGCCCATATCTCAATGGAAACTAACATTATTCACCCATCAAAAAGATGCGGATAGCATACAAAAGAGACTCTCCATTATAGTCAAAAAGAGTGTACATATTCGACAGATAGAGCCGAGTATCGACAAAGAGAGAAAACGTATCAAAATATGTGCAACCATCGACAATTTGACCAATAGACGACAAAAAGGGACTGTCTCGCTCCATATTTATGATTCATCATTCAAATCCCCTATTCAGCCCAAAACGGTCCATCTAAACCCCGAACACTCTTTTGTAATCCGTGCGAAAGGCAGTCAAACGGTCACATGGGAATTTAAAATTCCTCCAATTGGCTATACCCTTAAATATAAGGTAATAGCTAAAACGAGAGAGCATACAGATATAGAAGTCAATGAACTGAAGAAGCCACTAGAGTAAGGAATCACACAATCCAACAGGGATCTATAGCACCCCTATTCGGATTTGCTATAGATCCCTGTTTCAATATAGATTACGATATATGGCTTCCATATCTGATCTAGTGAGAGCTGTGTAGTTATTCTTCAGAAGACGTTGTTGGCTTAAGATGACATTATCCACAAAACATACTATCTCCTCTTCTTTCATTCCATATTCATGTAATTTAGGCTTAGGAATCAATCGCTTTAGAAGGTCATCTAGAGAATCTATTGCCTCCGAAGGCTTCACATCAAGTATAGAGGCAAGAAGAAGGCACAACTCTTGAATCTTTCCTTCAGGATGATATTTATGGTATAAGTCTAAAACAGGAGTAAAAAATTGGAAGTTAGCCTCTCCATGAGGAACATGATAAGCAGCACCTAACGGATAAGAGAGCGCATGAACTGCTCCTACGCCAGCATTCCCGAATGCTATCCCTGCTTGGTTACTTGCTCGAAGCATTTCAGCGAGGTAATCCATGCGATAGTCCTCTCCATGGCTCACGATACCCTGAAAGATAGTCACAATAGATTGAATGGCAGCCCGGCTAAAAAGATCTGTATAGGGAGAGGCCTTAGGGGACACCAGTGCTTCGGTTGCATGAATTAGAGCGTCAATGGCACTCGTCATAAAATATTTAAATGGAAGTCCACGTAATAGTTCTGGAATAAGAATGGCATGATCAGGAAGAATAGCATCGTTGGCTAACCCCATCTTGGTGTGTTTCGATTTAATCTCAACAATGGAAATATTAGTCACTTCGCTCCCCGTGCCACAAGTGGTTGGAACCACTATAAGCTCTTTATTTTTGTTACACGATTGCTTCTGTTCGAAAACATTAACTATATCATTGACACCCTCTAGCACCAGTAGCTTCGCAATATCCACAATGGAGCCACCTCCTATCGCAACCACTCTTTCAAAATCATACTGTTCTATTTCTAATATGATGGCATTGATCATCTCATCATTGGGTTCTCCACGACCAAATTGTTCTCTAAAGATCACAATACATGGGATCTCTAAAGGAGATAAAAATGCTTTATAAAGGGATTGATTAGTTAGGATCAAATCTTTAGGCCCTAACTTATACGAGTCTGCAAAATCTTTGAACAGCACATATTCTTCAATCGTGGTTTTTAACTTGAGTTGTTGCATTGTGTTGGACTAATTACAATTATTCTTGTGAAGATAGTTGTTATCCGTAAAAATAGAGATGTAAATAGATTATTTATTACAAACAAAAGAGTGCCCAACCAGTGGACACCCTTGAACAATAAATCAAATATACTGGTATTTAGTTTAAATTTTTTTCTATTTCTCTTTTACGAACCAACGACTCAAGAAAGTAGTAATCAGCATAATTTAGTGGTACATCAATTTCATTATTATGAGGAATACTCCCTACAGAGTGCATCAAAAGGAAATTATGGTTTTCTCCCAATTTTGCTTTATAGCTTGGTGATGCCAAACTTGCCATGATATTATCTGCAGCAGTTTTAAAATTCTTAGATTCATCTCCTTCAACAAATGTGGACAGTTCATACAAAGCGGAAGAGGTTACAGAAGCAGCAGAAGCATCTCTGTAAGTATCAGGAATATCAGTACAATCAAAATCCCAATAAGGCACCATATCCTTAGGAAGACGCGGATGATTTAGAATAAACGACGCTATATGTTTTGCTTGCTCTAAATACTTAGGATCTTTGGTCTCGCGATAGCACATCGTATATCCATATAGCCCCCATGCTTGTCCTCTAGCCCATGCTGAGTAGTCTGCAAATCCTTGTGCAGTACAGCCCTTTCGAAAAGCACCTGTGATACTATCATAATCTATCACATGAAATGAACTATAATCTTTACGATAATGATTCTTAAGGGTTGTATCAGCATGTTTAATCGCAATATCTCTAAACGTGTCATCACCAGAGATCTTAGAAGCTTCAAAAAGAAGTTCTAGGTTCATCATGTTATCGATAATTACAGGACACTGCCATCCTCTCTCTGCTTGCCAACCTTTTTTTGTACTCCAAGATTGAATACAACCCACTCTAGGACGAAATCTTGTTGTAAGAGATTTTGCAGCATTGATAATAACCTGCTTATATTCTGGAGTATGCACCAAACGATAACCATTACCAAAGCTACAATATATTACAAATCCCACATCATGAGTTCGCGTAGAATACTGCATATTTTCAATCGTCTTAGTCAATTTTTCAGCCCTAAGTTTCCAAATATTGTCACCTGTAAGTTCATATAAATACCAAAGTGATCCAGGGAAAAAACCACTTGTCCAAAGTGCTGGTTTATTATATCTAACAGTACCATCATGATGTATTGTTCTTGGATTAAGAATAACACCTAGACTATCCATTTTTTTAAATTCCAATGAGATTTGCTTGGCAGAAAAGTCCGTGTTTTCTTTAATAAAATCTTTGTCAGATTTTTTAGTTTGACATGATGATAAAACCATCAAGCATAATGCTATAATGCCCAGTACCTTTTTCATAACTAGTTTCTATTTATTTAATTATTCGATTATAACACAACGTTAAAACGATATGATCAAAATTAAGTCGAAACAGAATACCATAATATAAAGGGATCAAAATCGGAACCAACAAAAAAACACAAACCATTAAAAAACAAACACTTACTCACATATAGTAATTCTAAAGGTATACACAATAGATGAAAATAGTGGATAATAGTAGTCTAGATTGTGGATACAGATAGGAAAAACAGATTCAGTGGTAGAGAAAATAATTTAATAATATTATAAGCCAATATTCGAAACAAACATGGTTTAGTCCCCAAGCAGATCAAGTATTGTTACATTAAATGACATAAAAAAGGCCAATAGAAGTATCACATGAATACACTATTAGCCTTTATTTAAAACAGTACGATCTAACGTTATATTAGAATGATTGTTTATTTCTTATCAAGTTCTCTTTTACGAACCAATGCCTCTAAGAAATAGTAATCAGCATAATTTAATGGAACATCAATCTCATTATTATGAGGAATACTTCCAACTGAATGCATCAAAATAAAATTGTGGTTTTCTCCTAACTTTGCTCTGTAACTTGGTGATGCCAGACTCGATAGAATCTTATTTGCAGCATCCTTATATTTCTTAGCATCTACACCTTCAACATATGTACATAGTTCATATAAAGCAGAAGTTGTCACTGCTGCTGCAGAAGCATCTCTATATGTGTTTGGAATATCAGTACAATCGTAATCCCAATAAGGAACCATATCTTTCGGTAGACGTGGATGGTTCAACATAAACTCGGCAATACGTTCAGCTTGTTCCAGATATTTAGGATCTTTTGTTTCACGATAACACATTGTGTAACCATATAGTCCCCATGCCTGACCACGAGCCCATGCCGATTCATCAGCAAATCCCTGAGCAGTTACACCATTACGAGCAGCACCCGTGATGCTATCATAATCGACAACATGGAATGAACTATAGTCTTTACGATAGTGATTCTTAATTGTAGTATCAGCATGCTTAATTGCAATATCTCGGAAACTATCGTCACCAGAGAGTTTTGATGCTTCAAAAAGCAGCTCTAAGTTCATCATATTATCGATGATTACGGGACATTGCCATCCACGCTTTGAAGGCCAGCCATTCGTTACACCCCAAGATTGAATACATCCTACTTGAGGACGAAATCTAGTAGATAATGATTTTGCTGCATTAATAATTACTTGCTTATATTCTGGGATATTGGCCAGACGATATCCATTACCGAAACTGCAGTAGATGATAAATCCAACATCATGATTACTCGTTGTAAACTGTTGACTTTCGATAGTCTTAGTTAGCTTCTCCGCTCTCTGCTTCCATTTCTCATCTCCAGTCAGTTCATATAAATACCAAAGAGAACCAGGGAAAAATCCACTTGTCCACAACCTTGGCTTATTATACCTTACCGTACCGTCACGATGTAGTGTACGAGGATTTAAGATTACTCCAAGGCTATCCATCTTCTTAAACTCTAAGTTTATTTGATCGGCCGCAAATTGAGTATTCTCTTCAATGAAGTTTGTTTCTGCCTTTTTGCTTTGGCAAGCTGTCAATGCAATCACTGCAAGAACTAAAAAGCCTAATGCTCTTTTCATAATTTGTAACAGTTTGTCTTATGGTTAATTTAATCATTGATCTAGAGTACAATATTTCCACTAAATCGTATGATAAAAATAGGTAATTATATCGATTGAATAATCAAATAAAAACAAAGTGGGACACTCTAAACAGAAAAAATCCCTGTGAAACAAACTATTACCTTCTGAAATCTAAAACTGAAATTCAGGACTAAATAACCTCTCCGTACAATAATAGCACAACTAGATTAAATATATTGTTGACCTTTCTATCGACTATATAGCAATAGAAAGGTCAACACATAAAAAAAGGATATAGAGTATTAATAAACTCCATATCCTTTTGTATACGTAGAACAAAAAAGATTCTTACAAAAAGTAAGTAATACCAATATTGAAACCTTGTTTACTATATGGTGATGTTGTCTTTAATGCTTTTGAAGGATCCGGATTGTTTGAATCAACGGAATCAACATACTCTACCTCTATAGGCTTTCCTGTAATTGCAGTAAAGTTATCCAATTGGTCATTACCATTAACATGAAATTTTTCAATGGTAGATTTTTGACGTTTGATATTTAAATAAACCCCTTCCAATTCAACGAATGCTGCAAAACGATCATTAATTCGATATTGAACACCTAGTACTCCAGTAAAACCGATTGAAAAATCACCATTAATCTTCTGGTCAATTTCCATCTTTGCGGATGTATTAGGATCAACAGCACTAGATTCGACCATAGCATATCCACCCATCGGCAATACAAAACCTACTTTAGTATACAAACTAAATGTTTTGCTATTACCTGTACTCATAATAATTGTTGGAGCCAATCGATATTGATTGGTATATGCATCAGCAGACTGATAAGTCACACCACCTACAGAAACATTCTGAACATTCTGTTTCGTTCCTTTTAAGTAGGTAAAATCAAGTTCTGCTCCAAAATGATCTGTAAAGAAGTGTCCTACTGCGATTCCTGCAATGGCTCCTCCTCCCAAAGAGGTGAAGATTTGTTCTTGGACTCCATCAACAGAACTTCCTTGACCCATATCAATATAGTAACCATCTTTGGCTACACCCCATCCATATCCACCTTTTACTTTAAAGTAAGTAGATTGGATTTTTCTTGTGTTGTAGTTTTCTTGTGCGTCGGCTTGAAAGGTAGAACCTATCATTAATAGTGCTGCAACAGCAGCAATAAATACTTTCTTCATATTCATATAGATATAAATGATATGCCAGAACATCTCACACAATAATCTGAGATACAAAGCATTACTCATATAATTTGATTGGCAAAACTAAGAGGAAGATTACTGTTTTCCTAGCAAAATCAAACGACTATCCGTACCATAGACCTATATGTTATATTAGTCTATTATTCGATTCTATAAAACGTATGATATAAGCTTATTAGAAAGCCTTTTAGAGAAGAGGTTAATAGGTCCATTTTATTTATGTAAAATCAAAATAGGCAAGCTTTAACTTTTTTTATATCATCTATTTTTCCTGTCTCTTTATCACTTTGCGATGAAACTAATCCTAAATTGAACAGAACTCTTCTATTATTGAATATTAAATAGCTGATCTAATTCTACAATTTAAGATAGAGTCTCAAAAACAGATAAATATAAGATGCTTCTATTATTAAGTTATACTCCACTAAGCAGGCGAGTCTAGCAGAAATAAAGAGACAGAGAGTCACTATAATCATCAATCATTCCAATTAGAACAATTAGCCTATACCAGTTATTTTAAGATCTCACATAAATAGTGAACTAAGGACATTATTTATCTCAAGAGATAGTATATACCATTATGACACACCATGATATACATAATTATGGTGTCATTAATATTCTCATTTCATTAATATTAATGACAAACATTATCTAACAATCGACATTTTTAACTTATATTTACATTAATATTCTAGTCGAAGTTTATCTATTCAACATTAAATTCTTTACAATGAAAAAGATAATGAGCAACATCTCTATCTTGTCTTTGATTGTAGTTGTACTTTTGGCATCATGCACGCCAAAACAGAAATACGAAACAATTACACAAAAAGACGCAAATGGTTACTCGTATACAGAAGTAACAAATGATCCAACCCATACAAGAATTTACCAACTTGAGAATGGACTTAAGATTTATCTTTCTGTAAACAAAGAAAAGCCAAGAATCCAGACCTATATTCCAGTACGTGCAGGGTCCTCTTATGATCCTAAAGAGACGACAGGACTAGCTCACTACCTTGAGCATATGATGTTTAAGGGTACATCTAAGATCGGAACGATCGATTGGCCAAAAGAAAAGGCTCTAATCCAGAAGATCTCTGACCTTTATGAAAAGCACAAAAACACAGAGGATCTTGATGTGAAAGCTGCTATCTATAAGCAAATTGATGAAGTTTCACAACAAGCATCTAAATATGCAATTGCAAATGAGTACGATAAGTTGATGAGTCTAATTGGGGCAAAAGGAACCAATGCATATACATCAACAGACCGTACGGTATATGTAAACAATATTCCATCGAATGAATTAGAAAGATGGTTACAAATTGAGAGTGAAAGATTCTCTGAACTTACACTACGTCTTTTTCACACTGAGATTGAAGCTGTTTATGAAGAGTTCAATATGAGTCAAGATAGAGAAGGAACACAGGTATGGAATAACCTTTTCCGTATGTTGTATCCAAATCACCCTTACGGAACTCAAACAACCATTGGAGAGGCTGCACATCTAAAGAATCCTTCCATGATCAATATCAACAAGTATCATGACAAGTACTATGTGCCAAACAATATGGCGATCTGCTTGGCTGGAGATATAGATATGGAAGAGACAGTCAAATTGATTGATAAGTACTGGGGGCAGATGGAAAAGAAACCGGTGGCTCCAATGACATATCCTGAGACACCTGCCCTAAGTAAGATAGAAAAAGCAGATGTATATGGTCCACAGATGGAGATGCTTTATATGGCCTATCGCTTTAATGGAGAAGCTTCAACAGACTATCCAAAAGTTAAGCTTATTGATATGCTAATGAGTAATTCCGTTGCAGGCCTTCTAGATTTAGATATCAACCAGCAACAGAAGATGATGGCTTCTGGTTCTTTTACTCAATTCATGCAAGAGTTCGGAGCTCATTGTTTCTATGCAGTTCCTAAACCAGGGCAAACACTAGAAGAGGCAGAATCTTTAATCAACCAAGAAGTTGAGAAGATAAAAAAAGGGGAATTTGACACATGGTTAATTCAAGCTGTAATCAACAATCTTAAAAAAGATGATATTGCTGCCAGAGCAAAGGGCGCTACAGCAGACAAATTTGTTGACTCTTTTATAGCAGAGCGTTCATGGAACAAATGTGTTGATCTTTATGATGAAATGGCTAAATTAACCAAAGAAGACATCATGAAGTTCGCCAATGAGAACTATAAAAACTATGCTATAGTTTACAAAAGAAAAGGAAAACTTCAGAATATTACCAAAGTAGATAAGCCGGCGATCACTTCTGTTCCAATTAACAGAACTGCTCAATCTGAATTCGTAAAGATGATTGCAAATGAAGATGCACCAAGATTATCGCCAGTCTTTATTGATTACAAGAATGCAATCCATAAAGAGAAGATGAACGACAATGTAACTTTCTATGCTGCAAAGAACAGTGAAAATGATCTTTTCAATCTAACGTTCCGTTTTGAAGTTGGTAAACTAGCAGACAAAAAATTAGAGTATACAGCGAACTTAATAGAGTACCTAGGAACGAAGAATAAGACTGCAGAAGAGTTCAAGAAAGAACTTTATAAAGAAGGTATTGATTTCCAAGCTCAAGCTAGATCAAAATATTTTGATATCACAATTAGTGGACTTAGTGAGAATATGACAAAAGGAGAGGAATTGGTAGAAGATTTCCTTAAAAATGTCACCTCAAACCAAGAGGCACTAGATAACATGGTTAAAGATGATCTAAAAATTAGAGAAGAAGCAAAGAATGATAAAAACACAATTTTCCGCAGTAACCTTCTTCAATATGCACTTCATGGAAAGCATAACAAAGTGACAGATATCATTTCTGCAGAAGAGATGAAAAAACTAAAAGCGGAAGAGCTGGTTACATACATCAAAAACTTGACATCATACCCACATAAGATCATCTATTACGGTCCTAAAGATGCCAATGATGTAGTTAGTAATCTGAAAAAAACGCACTATTGGGCAGACAACTACCTTCCAAAACCTGCAATGAAAGATTACACATACGAGAAAACTGAAGAAAATAAAGTCTATTTTGTTCATTACGACATGGTTCAAGCATTCGTTCGTATGATCAACAATAAAGGTAAAACTGAAGTAAAAGATTTCCCAAAACTTTCTCTATTCAATGAATACTATGGTGGAGGAATGGGATCTATTGTTTTCCAAGAAATTCGTGAATCTAGAGCTTTAGCTTATTCAGCATGGTCTTATTACACAAAACCATATGAGAAGAATATGCCATCACTTCTTTATGCCAATATATCAACACAAGCAGATAAGTTTGATAATGCATTGAAAGCAATGGATGAGATTCTTACAGACATGCCTCTTTCTCAGGTTTCCTTTGATACAGCGAAAGAGTCTATCCGTCGTAAAATTGAATCAGAGCGCATTACGGGCAATAATCTCCTGTTCACATACCTAGAGAACGAAAAGATGGGATATACTCATGATCTTCGTAAAGATGTTTATGAATATGCAAAAGTTGCAACACTAAAAGATATTAATGACTTCTTTAACAACAGAGTAAAATCGGACCACTACACTATTATTGTGGAAGGAAATAGATCAAAACTTACACCCAAAAGACTTTCCAAGTTTGGTAAAGTAGAAGAACTTTCTCTAGAAGAGATTTTCAATTACTAAACATCAGTCATACTAAATAAAAAAGGCTGCATCATTACTATATGATGCAACCTTTTTTATGATCTCTAAACGTGTCATTATTTTTTCACAAACAGATGCTATACTAAACATTAGCTTCCAAATCGATAAATAACTCCGACACTCAAATCTCCTTGCACTAATACTTCTGTCGCACTTACTCCTACAGATGTGAAAGACCCTGCTCCATTAAATCCAACCATAAATCCAGCTCCATTAAAATACATTGGCATCAACAAACGTCCCTGTAAACGTAAGCCAAACTTATCATTAATATAGTACTTGATCCCACCCCCAAGTGCCATAGAAAAAAGAGAGGTGTCACTTACGGTATCATCCTTCGAATTTAATAGTGTAGCCCCTACACTAATTAATCCAAAAGGTCGTAACTGACCACTCTTAAGATAATGCAAATACCCTAGCTGAAAATAATCAACACTCAAGTTATAACTACCACTCTTTAAGACACCACTACTATTAAAATTAGCACGAGTATCCATTCTCGAATAGGCAAATTCGACATCTGCATCAGAATATATCTGCATTCCACATGAGATACCATACATCATATCATTTTTAATATCTAACTTACCTTGAACAAAATTGATCTTACCACCAAACTGAAATCCTACCATTGGCATAATCTCAAATAGATGATCACGTTGTTCTTTATCTATATCGGTATCAGCGTAGGTTCTTACAGAGTACACCCCCTGTCCACAAACATTAATAGTGAAAGTGAAAACCAACATGAGGCTAAAAAATATTTTCTTCATAATAATAAATCTTTTAACCTATTAAACAAAAAAAAGCTTGTAATGGTTCAATTACCATACAAGCTAAATTTTCATTTCTATTTATCGTAAAATTAAGTTTACTAACGATATTGCATCAAAGGCATGCTTTCAAAAATTTTCATTTCAATCAAAAGATCTATTTGACGATCAATCTGAATAAAACGAATTCCATAAACTGGGGACATCTTCTTAGACAGAATTTTAAAATACTTTTGACGTAACATTATACTTTTCTTCCTAAACTTGAACTGGTCTAGTGCAACTTTTTTAGCATCCTCTTCAGAAATCACCAAATACTGATCCGCATAATGTTGAAGAACCTTGATTCGCTCATCCATTATCGCAGACTTTTCTTGCTGATAATCATTATAGATAGGCCAAAATATATCCGCTTCATCTGAAATCAAATTCATATTACGACGTACAAGCTCCTTTTTCTCAGTCTTTAACTCACTTTTTATAATCTCCAATTCACCTTTAGATACCTGTGCTCTTAAGTTGATAGATGTGAATAATAGAAAAGAAAAGAATATTAATCCGAATTTATTAACCATAATATTGTATTTTTTAATTTCTTTGTAGAACAAATCAAATACACTAAGTGTTCATTTTTCTTATAGAAATATTTGATATAATTAATCATAATAAATTAGCGATGAAACTCAATAAAGGGTAATAATACTTTTTCATAATATTTTTTTTAAGTATATTTATCTTAAGTATATTCTACACTCGTTGTATTGAACATGGAAAAGCCATAGTATATGAAAAGTCATCTGTTTAACAAAAGAAAGAACAAAGGAACAGTTCTGTTATTCTTATTTATTCTAGTTTTCTCATGGAACACTAAACTAGAAGCGCAGAATGTTTCTATTAGCGATATAAAAAATGCACCTGCTGAAGCAACTGCAGTTCTTGATATCTATTCTAACGACAAAGGGGTACTTGTTCCTCGAGTTGAGCTTAAAGGACCCAACGACCCTATTTCTGGGGTAAAACCAAATGGTCTTTTGGTATACAACACAGTAGCATCCGCAACCTATAAAGTAGAAGGTTTCTATTTTTGGAAAGGAACAGATTGGATGCCACTAGGACAGGATATCTACGAGATTGATGCTAGAGCACACTATATTGGTACAGCAACGAGTGCTAGTAATGCAGATTACTTGTTAGATCAAGTTTGTGTTAATTTACAATCCGATTTAGATAAAATTTCTACAACGGCAGGGTCACCTGCACAAGTACTAAAATCAATCAATGCGACAAGAACAGGCGCAGGTTTGGATGTACCTTCTGGAAATTATGTAGTGAAAGCTGATGGAAATTATATTTCGTCTGCCACTTCTATTCATGATGCCACAATAAGATTAGACAATACATTAAATGCAGTTGATGCTCGATCGGCATCAAACTCGATGGCAGTGAATCGTAATATCACTAAGATCGATGAGATCAATAAAACCTTAGGAACAATTGGTGGTGGATCTACAGGTACTCAAGATGAACTTGATAGAACACAAAGATCACTCGGTTTAGGAAAAGGTGGAGAGTACAAACCAATTACATCTGCTCATTATGTAAGCACCGCGAAATTTGCACAAGAAGAGGTTTTTCTTTTAGATAAAGCACTACATGCAACAGACACTGAACTAGCCGTAAATAGAAATCTTGTTACGCGTATCGATAATGACAATACGGCCATCCAAGTAAAGATTGCTCAAAACGAAACAAACATTACAGATCTACAATCCAAAGTAGACAATACGATTGCAGCAGCAGGCTTCACAAAAGATGGGGACTATTCTAAACCAACGTCATCAAACTATTTAAACGGATCAACATCTTTACAAAATGCAGATCTAATTATTGATCAAAAAGTAAAAGAGAATAGCACCAAAGTAACCAACATAATCACAACGACCAGTAACTTACAAAAAGAGCTTGATGCTACGCAAGCTGGTAGTGGTCTACAAGCTGATGGAAGCTACGCACCTATTGCAGCTGCAAGTTATATTAACACGGCTGCTTCTCTACAGAATGAAAGCTTTATTCTAGATGGAAAAGTACGAGAGGTAAAACTCCAAATTGGAGACCATACTGCCCGTATTGAAGGAGTTGAAAACAGAACGACAGCCTTAGAGACATCCGTAAATGATCACACAACTCAGATTGGTGATTTAACAACAAAAACAAATAACATAGAAAACACCCAAACGGACTTACAAAACAAGACCAACAATATCATAACTGGGGCTGGTCTTAATGCTGATGGCTCATACGCAGCAGATCTTACAGGGAGTTATACGAATACTGCTACAAGCTTAGCAGATGCTGACAAAAAGTTAGACGTAGCAATCAAAGATCTTAGTGATAGTTATAATAATAAGTTTGGGGCTGAAGGAGTTGTTGAAGCGCAAAAAGGAATTGTTGCAGACAATAACAAAGATGTCAAGGGCTATAACAAAATTGTTGTAGGAAGCAATGATGAAAAATCACCTTCTGCTGCAATGGAAGTAAACAGTACCACAAGAGGTTTCTTATTTCCACGAATGACATCAAATGAGATCAAAGATATCAAAAATCCTGCTGAAGGGCTTGTCGTATATAATCTCACCCAACACATCCCGGTATTTTTTAACGGTAGCCGTTGGATGACATATGGAGGAAGACCTATGGACGTAGTGGTAGGTGATCGCTTATGGGGAGGTATCGTCTTCTCTGTGAATTCTGGTAAAAGAGAAGTATTAATAGTTTCTGAAGCTTCAGAAGAGTATACGGACTATACAACCTCTGTAGCAAAAGCTCAAGAGCCATTTTCTGGATACTCTGATTGGAGACTTCCAAACCAAACAGAACTTCAATCACTTTTTGATAATTATAAAGCATCCTTCGGTACAAATGGTGAATATTGGGTAGACTCAACTGCTGGAGGAACACTCACAGATGCTCTATTTTTTACAGTGAGCTCAAATAGCTTTGCATTAAAGAAAAAGGTTAATGCTTGTAGATACAAAAAAGTACGTTCACAAAAGTATTAAAAACAAAAGGCCAAGCGACTTTGATCTAGTAATTTAAGGAAAGAATTATCATGAACAAAAGATTACATATATGGATATTACTAAGTCTTTTCGTATGCTCTGTGTATGCGCAAAAGTCTTATGTATCGATCAAAGGAGCAACAATAAATCTCACCAAAGATGTGAATGTTATCATTCATGGTGATTTCGAAAGCAAAGGAGAAAAAAGTAAAGATCAATCCTATATTCGAATGGATGGAAATTTCACCATCAGTGGAGACATACAAAACAATAGTTTTCCTCTATTTGATGAATTTTCATCGGGATTCTTTACCTTCATTGGAAATCAAGAGCAATATGTAAAAGGAGAAGGACCTATAAGGATGTCAAATCTAGAGGTCAATAAAGCTCCGACCGATCCAACTGAAAAACCTAAATTATTTATTGAAGCACCACTTGAAATAAGTAAAGAAGTAAAACTCTCTTCAGGTATCGTTGATATAGGAGATGAAGATATTTCACTGAAAGAAAATGCAACGGTTATTCGTTCGGTCGATGGTGCAGGTTGTTTTTTCAACACAAATAATCTTGGCTCAATAAAAAAGTTTTTTGCTTTTGGTGCAGATCCAGCATTAGTCTTCAACCTTCCTATCGGTGCTAACAATCAATACTCTCCAGTATCTATACGTTTTGAAGACCTTAATCCTGAGAATGACAATGCCCATATACGTTTTAAAGCAAATGGCAAGAGGCACACCACGATGCCTACAGATGGTAATTTTCTTAACAGGTATTGGGAGATTGAAAATACGGATATCTCAACAGAGACAAAATATCATCTATCATTTTACTACGATCAAGCGGATGTAGCTTCCGAAGAGGTTGAAAAAACTTTTGAAGGAATTGAACTGAAACAAGATGAGGGCTTCTTGATGCCATTCAATACCCTTGAGAAAGTAGATGACCAACAGAATCGATTCTATGTCACCGCAAAAGGACAAATGATGGCATTCACTGCTGGAGATATGAGGAGTGCAACTTTCTCTGATGTAATTGTATTCCCAAATCCCAATGATGGTCACTTCTCTATTAAAATTGATAATCCTAACGATAAAAACATGCAGTATGAGTTTTACAACATTTACGGCCAACGCATTTTGTCTGGTGTAACCGAACGTGGGATATTCAAGTTTAACTTTTCAAAATTCCCAAAGGGTGTCTATTTTTATAAAATTTATTTTAGTAAAAAGACGATTAGTCGTAAGATTACAATTCAGTAAGTTTATCGAAATATACTTATCTTTAGCGCATCATTAATATGTTTAGATAATGAAACGCGTAGAGATAGGTATTTTTGGCAGAATGAATGCAGGGAAAAGCACCCTGATGAATCTACTCACACAACAAGAAACATCCATTGTTGATTCAACTCCTGGAACAACTGCAGATCACAAAATAACTCTTTTTGAACTACATGGAATTGGTCCATGTAAAATATTTGACACACCTGGAATTGACGAAACCTCAATATTAGGTCAAAAGAAACGAAATAAAGTAATACAAACGCTTAAAGAGTGTGATTTAGTTGTCATCACAACTCCAACAGATGTACAAGACAAAACGGTCGAAGAGGAACTTATCTCTTTAGCAACAAAATACAATAAACCTTTTGTAATAGTCGAGAATCAAATTAACGAAAACAGATCTACGGGGCAGCTGACACACTTTATTTCAGAAGATCATTTTATCTCAAAAAACTTACTTCAAAAAGATGTCCGTAATGAGTTAATATCATTTATTAAGAGACACCTTAAAACCAATAAAGAAAGTACTTCACTTCTCCCCTTTCTTAAGAAAGGACACAGTTATCTACTCATAATTCCAATGGACGAGGAGACTCCTGAAAAGCGACTATTAAGACCTCAAAACATGGCTTTAGAAGAGATTACTAGGAGTTGGGCATATGCTATAACCTATCGATTAGACCTAAATAAAGCACGAGGTAATGACAGTACAGAAAAAGAACGCTTTACCTCTTTTGTTAGCCAAATCCCATTTCTTGATGTTGTTATTACAGATTCACAAGCCATGGATATCGTCCACGATTGGTTGCCGGATTCGATATCGTTAACAACCTTTTCCATTATGATGATACAACATGCCACACAAAAACTTCCGCTTTTTTATGATGGTATAAAGCAGTGGCAACAGGTTAAGTCCGATGGTAATATCTTAATATGTGAAGCATGTAATCACTCTCGAATACAAGAAGATATTGGAACAGTACAAATTCCAAAAATTCTAAAAAAACAGAAACCAGATATCCATATTGATTTTAGCTTTGGAAGAGAATTTGAAGATAAAAATATTGAAGAGTATGACTTAGTCATTCACTGCGGAGGATGTATGATATCCTCACAAAAACTAAACCGTAGAGTTCTTGACTTAGAGGAATTCAATATCCCGATTACCAATTATGGGATCTTTCTTTCTTGGGCAAAAGGAATGAATGCACTCGATCGTGTTATGAAACCTTGGCTATAATAAACAACAGTAAGGCATTAATAAAAAAATACCTTACTGTTATTATTTATTTATCTCGAATAATATAAGATAGAATTATACTTATCATTAAATACATATCTCATAGTCGCTTCTGAAGACTTACTTCTATTATATAATTCCAAATCATATTTACTCTGTTTTTTCTCAAAGTAACGCTCTTTAAATGCGTCTTTTACATTTGGACATAAATATGGAACATACCTTAAATCGACAGTCTTAAGTTTATCCTGATCAAACACATAACTTAAGAATAATATTTTTGGATTATCACTTTCATAAATGACATAGGTAATATTAGGGTTTGTACTATTACTACTCGTACGTGTTGGTTTTCCTCTTAAATCAATAAGATCAGAAACACTACTTCCTGTAACGTTACCTATAGGAGCATCCCAAAGTGAATACTTTGCCTTAACCTCAACAGGAACTGTAGAGGAGTGAGTCCCATCAGTAACCACAATTTCCGTTTTACCGACCTTTTGTGCAGTCACTTCTCCCAGATTATTTGCGATAGCAACCTCAATGTTTCTTACTTTATAGTAAATTGATGTAGGACCATCAGCCACAATTTGTGCTTTTTCGCCTGAAAGAAATTCAATGCTCTTTGTCGTAACACTAAATCCTGCATCCTCTTTTGAATCTTTACTGCAACTAGCGGCAAAAAGTCCCAGAAACATAAAAATTGAAAGTGCTCTTATTTTCATAATTTGCTTTATTGGTTAACAATAACTAACAAATATATTTATTTGAAAATAATAAACAAACATAACCTCATATCTATATCAGTTATAAAAAGGATATTTTCATTAATCCAATGCGATAAAATTCATATAGATATGTTTATAATGGTCTGTAAGAAATTGAGTTGGTACTCTTACTAAAAATAAAAACACATGTCGAGAGTTCTTGCTTACTTCGATCCCTAAAAACATAAGAATCTTTTATAGATTTATTCAATCTAAAATAACGTTCCCAAAAAGCATCTTTTATATTTGGACAAAGATGCTCTACATATGATAGTGACATAGAGGACAACTTATCCTCTTTAAAAATGAAATATAGTTTCTCAACTCTTGGATCATCTGAATGGTACTCATAGAGAACCATAAATGGCTCTTCTTTTATCACCCGTTTATTAATAGGAGCTCCTCTTAGCTCTTCAAGCTCTTTTGTACTAATACCCTTCTTTATCCCAATGGGGAAGTCCCATATTGCATACTTTGCTTTCACCTCAACAGGAACTAAAAAAGTGTTTACTCCATCAGTCACCTCAATTTCAGTCTTGCCAACCTTAACTGCAGTTACTTCTCCAAATTTATTAACAACTGCTACCTCATGATTCTTTACTTTATACTCGATTGAAGTAGGCCCATCGGCAAAAATCTTTGCTTTCTCTCTTGAGTAGAACTCTATTTTTTTTGTTGTCACATCAAATCTAATATCATCATCAGAATCTTTGCAAGAAATGATTAACAGCAAAAAAAATGTAAAGGTCAAAAAATCTCTTATTTTCATAGTACTATTATTAATTATTAAACGAATATATTACCACAAACTTAAAACAACATATCATTATATATATTCACATATAACTACATTTATAACACTATGGTAACATATTTCCTTTCTTCATCAATCATTTTAGGGATTAAATTCCATCCTAGAATAGAATAGTGATAAACACTGAAATAGAATTTCAAAATCCATTGGATGATATATCGTATGGACACATCTTTAAAATGAGTAGATAATCAAAGCATAAAAAACAGTTATGTCCATTATAATCTTAAAATAGACACGACTCTACAGGTATGGAACAAATACCTGCAAGCAGCTTTAGAATAGATAATTCGGATTAAAACGAATAGACAACCTCTTTTTTATATTGAACATTTCACATTTTTAAACACAGTAAACCTCCTTCTTAGAATAAACCATAATAAACTTGACCGATATCTTCTAAAGCATTATATTTCAGAATAACTTTACTAATAAATAAACACAAAACCATAAGAATGATGTACTTCACAAAAACAGTGAAAATGTGGCTATGCACCACACTGTTCTTTATATCTACTTTTATCACCGTAGCATCAACCCCTACTGAGAAACTAAATATAAAAGACCAGAGCCAATGGAAAGGGCATAAAAAAATTCAACTTGAACTTATCGTTCCGGTAAGCATTTCAGAACAACCGATACAAGGACATATCGTAATACCCAACACCCCACTTCCAGGAAACCCATGGGTTTGGAGGGCTCGATTTCCTAATTGGCATACAGAGATGGACAGTATTCTACTTGAAAAGGGATATCATATTGCATTTATCAACACCAATGGTATGCTTGGATCACCTAGAGCAATGAAAATTTGGGATAATTTTTACAAACACATCACAACAAACTATCACCTGTCTGCTAAAACATCCTTAGAAGCTGTGAGTAGAGGTGGTCTTTTTGTCTATAATTGGGCTAAGAACAACGTAGATAAAGTAAACTCAATATATGCAGAAGCACCTGTATGTGATTTTAAGAGCTGGCCTTTAGGGCAAGGAAAAGGAAAAGGGCACAAAGAAACATGGGAAAAATTAAAAAAGGAGTATGGCTTTAAAAATGATACAGAAGCTTTAGCTTATAAAGATATTCCACTAAATGGCATTGAAGAATTAGCTAGTGCTAAAATCCCTATTCTTCACATGATAGGTCTAAATGATCGTGTGGTACCACCTACAGAAAACACATTTCTACTAGTTGACAAATATATTAAACATGGAGGTCCAGCAACAATTATTCCTTGCACAAAAGGCAAACAAGATCTATGGGGACACCACTTCCCTATTGAAACGCCACAAATTGGTGCTGATTTTATTATATACCATACACCTAAAATTAAAAAGAATCTTAATGCCAACAATTATCACCAACAAAGAGGAGGCATTAAGAACAGCTTAATAAAATTTACAAGAAATAAAAAAGCGAGAGTTGCTTTTCTAGGTGGATCGATCACCTATAACCATGGATGGAGAGATAGTATCTGTCAGTATCTTGAGATTCGTTTTCCTCAAACCCAATTCGAATTTATCAAAGCTGGAATACCTTCAATGGGGAGTACTCCTGCATCATTCCGAATCGAGAGGGATATACCAAATTTAGAAAACATAGATCTTCTATTTGAAGAGGCGGCAGTCAATGATGCATCTAATGGCAGGACCAATATCGAACAAAAAAGAGCAATGGAAGGAATCGTTAGACACCTTCGAAAGAAAAACCCAGAGATGGACATTGTTCTTATGCATTTTGTGGACCCGAATAAAATTGAAACCTATAATAACGGCAACACCCCCGAAGTAATACTTAATCATGAAGCAGTAGCAAAACACTACAACATTCCATCTCTGAATCTAGCTTTAGAGGTTACAGAACGAATTAATCACAAAGAATTCACTTGGGAGAAAGACTTTAAGAATTTGCATCCCTCTCCTTTTGGTCAAGGAATCTATGCCCATTCTATGCTAGAGTTCTTAGATCAAGCATGGAGTAGTGGAGTTGCTGAAGATGATAAAATTACGACACATCTGCTTCCTAAGGCCATGGATACATACAGTTATGAAGGTGGTAAATTAAACACTACAGCGCTAAAAAGAATACCTAAAGGATGGAAACGGGAGGAATCTTGGGTTCCTAAAGATGGAAAAAGAACGAGAGATAACTACCACCATGTTCCAATGCTTATTTCTGAAACTCCAAATGCTATCCTTAAATACAAATTCAAAGGAAAAGCTATTGGAATTACCATTGCCGCAGGTCCTGATGCTGGAGTATTAGAGTATGCAGTAGACAACAAGAACTGGAAGAAAGTGGATCTCTTCACTCGTTGGAGTTCCCACATACACCTTCCATGGTATCTTGTACTAGAACCAGAATTAGAGAATACGAACCATACACTCTATCTAAGAGTTTCCAAAGAGAAGAATGAAGCAAGTAAAGGACATGCTTGTAGAATAAGATACTTTATTACAAATCAATAATATGAAAAGGCTTATAGTTGGAGATTCCTCTGACTATAAGCTAGTAAACTACACCTCAAAGAACAGCCATTATAATGAAGAACACAATAGATAGCATTCGTCGTTTTTACCCAACTTCAGATCAATCAATCAAAGAATTGACGGATCTATTCACCGAAATAAAACTTCCAGCAAACCATCTCTTTATCGAGGCGGGAAAGATGAATAATTATCTCTATTTCATTGAAAAAGGTCTTTGCAGATCCTATTGTATTGTTGATGATAAAGAAGTGACAACATGGTTTAGTCGAGAAGGAGATATTACCTTTGCCCTACTCACATTGTATCGTAACAAATCAGGTTTCGAATATGTCGAAACATTAGAACCCACAACGATGTATGCAATTAATATTGATGATCTGAACCAATTGTATACGACCAATATAGAAATTGCAAATTGGTCAAGAATCGCTCATCAAGAATGTGTATTGAGTTTACAAATACGTCGTATCGAACGACTACAAAAATCGGCAAAAGCTCGCTATGAGATTCTTCTAGAAGAGCAATCGGATTTATTCTCTCGCGTAAAACTAGGCTATCTCGCATCATATCTAGGAATGACACCACAACATCTAAGTAAAATGAGAGCCGACACATCGTCTAACGATATAAATCCTATTTTTTAATCTACATTAAATTTTTAATGATTGAATTTATATAAGTTTGACTACACTGAAAAACTACAACTTATTTATGGTTCAATATTTATCAAAAAGACAAAGAATTCATTATCTAGATCTAATTCGAGTGTTGGCTTGTTTTATGGTCATGATGATTCATGTTCGTTCCGCCTTTGATCTAAAAACAGATAGTGCAACTCAATTTTTTATTGCCACCTTACGCCCGTGTGTTCCTCTATTTATCATGATCTCTGCCATACTTCTTTTACCCTTAAAAGACACAACCTCTATTTTTTTAAGAAGAAGAGTATCCCGGGTAGTTATCCCTTTCCTAATTTGGTCGATATTATATGTATTCCTTCCAACGCCTTCAAAAATAAATTTCGGTGGACTAGAGAACACACTGACAGCAAGTGCACTTGCCCCCTGGATTAAAAGCCTTTTAATGATCCCAATCAACTTCACGTGGGTCAATGTACATTTTTGGTTCATTTACACTATTATTGGACTGTATCTATTTATGCCAATAATCTCTCCTTGGTTTGAAAAAACGACATCCAAAGGGTTGTCCTATTTTTTATTCATATGGGTACTCACAACTATTCTATATTACGCAAAAATATGGTTCCCTCAGATTCATGGGGTTTGTGATTGGAACGAATATGGAATGTTATACAACTTTAGTGGTTACCTAGGTTATCTTGTTCTTGGTTTTTTTCTACATAAATACAATACACTAACAAAAGTAAGGTCCATACTATTCGGCTCAGCACTTTGGTTAACTGGAGCCTATTTTACATACAAAGGGTTACTCTTCTCCCTATCCCAACCAGAGAGAATGACTTGGATTCTAACAGAAGGACAAAAAGTTGAATTCTTCATCAATAATCTTTCTATAAATGTCATTATGATGACTGCTGGATTATTTATGATACTTCAGAAGATCACTTTAACAGGATTCTTCTACAAAGTAGTCAGAGAGTTTTCAAAATACAGTTATGGCATTTTCCTTGTACACTATTTTATCACCATATGGATGATACATTGTCTAAAAACATATGAGATGAATGGAATCCTAAACTCATGGATACAACAACCTCTAATGGCTCTACTGGTTTTTTTCGGTTCCTATCTTATCGTTAAAGCATTATCTTACTTACCGAAATCAGAATACATCATAGGATGATAGCAACGAAACGAATAGAAGCAGTTGATTCCTTACGTGGATTTGCCATTATTTCCATCTTTCTAATACATAGCTCAAATCATTTCTTATATGATATTCAACCTATATACCCCACACAGTTCTCATGGCTTTATGAGATAGATCAAATACTAAGGAATATCTTATATTTTCTTTTTGAAGGGAAAGCTTATGGTATATTTGCAGTCCTATTTGGTTTTACTTTTGGGATACAATACAACAAAGTTAAAAAGCAAACCGACACATACCAGCTTTTCTTCCTTTGGAGATGGATGATATTAGCCAGCTTTGGCCTTATGAATGCTGCTTTCTTTTCAGGTGGAGATCCATTAATATTTATGTCTATAGTAGCCCTAGTTCTACCATTTATTGCTCACCTTAGGTCAAAATCTCTAATAGCAATATCTATTGTGCTTTTCTTACAGCCAATCGAACTATTTAAAGGGCTAACACAATGTTTTAATTCTGAAATTACATTCTCAAATAATATAGCAGCACTATACAAGCAGTTAGAAGTAACGACAACAAATGGAGATTTCTTAGCAATGGTTCAATCGAATATCACAACAGGAATAAAAGCCTGTTTAAGTTGGGCCATAGAATATGGCAGAGCATCACAAACACTCGGATTATATATTGTCGGGTTGCTTTTATACCGAAACAATAAATTCTCAGATATCACAACAAGATTTTGGAAGCGTCTATTCATTATCAATTTAATCATCACACCGACTCTTTATTTTATATCAAATATTACAATTGGCATCGAAGCGATGATGATCACACTTAAAATGTGGTATAATTTATCATTTACATTTATGTGGATCTCAAGCTTCATACTACTGTATAGAACCTTTTTTTTCAATAGACAATCTCAGGCATTACAGATATATGGTAGAATGAGTCTAACGAATTTCATCTTTCAGTCAATCATCGGAACATTCATTTTTTACCCGTATGGATTAAACCTATCTACAAGAATCGGCACAACTGGAAGCGTTGTCATCGCAACTCTAATTGCTTTATCACAAATCATATTTAGCTATCAATGGCTCAAAAGACACAAGTACGGACCATTTGAGTTTATATGGCATCGAATGACTTATATGTTTTTTAAATAGGTTATTTTGACAATGAAGAAATGAGAATGACTCAGTGAGATGGGAACATAAAAAAGACACAGTAGCTAAGTCAAAAACCTTACCATGCTGTGTCTTTTTACTCCTTGTTTGTTATATAAAAAAAATAGAGCGAGATCCATGAAAAATTCTTTGGACACCCATACTATAAAAGTCAGATCAACAGAGAACCACTCAAAATAAGAAGTTGCCCATGAACAATACAACTTCCAAAACTCTGTTTAACTCTTCCCCCAAAGAGCGATCTTAGTATGAGACAATTGCTACCTAGATTCCGCTGAATAAGTTCACTATATAATTGATCTCTGCTCTATTGCCGTAAGACTAAATATCTGAAAAATCAGACTTCCCCCAAAACCAAGTCATTACGGCGGATACTAGTTTTCAACTTAAAACATCGATGTCCAAATGGACATTTCGATTTTCGTTGATACAAAGTTAACATAGAGATAATATTATGCAAATATTATGGTAATCATTATGTGCGATATACATTTTTTAACTCAGATATATTTATCTAGTCTAAACAAAACCACACTATTGGTGTTTATATCTGTTTATCCAACTCACAACCATTCCAAAGTAACGACCATAATCCATTACTCCATCCGTAACTCCATTTGACTTCAAGTATACATCATTGGCTTTCGATTGTATTGTACTTGCAACCTCATTACTCTGCTCATTATACCATTTTCGTCTCGATTTCAAATCTTCAATTACATATTTAGGGAGCTGATCAAATAGACCTCTCCGTTGTTCTTTCGGAAAAGAATAGAAGTAATTAATAAAAAAGGGAAGGATATTCAAATAGGCACTATAACGAATGGATGGATCTGGATGATCACAGGATAAAGCAAATGCAATAAAATTACAATCCCTCTCAGATCCGACCCCTTGTTGATGAGATAATTCATGAAACACAACAAAAGGATAATCCTTCTCATAAAGATATCCATTAATATGTACTTCATTAAAGAAAGGTCCAAAATAACCTAACACACCACTTTGAATATAGAGTCGACTAAAGGTCATCGTTTTAATCCTACGAGGAGTAACAAATAACGGTATGGACAAACGAGACAAGCCATCTCTATATACTCTAATTAATGAATCATTTGACATGGTATTCCAATCCACACTATCCATATTAGAGATATCTGATACAATTTTATTATAAGCAGCAACAAAATCCTCATTTTGTAGACCTTCAACTTCAATATTTAACTCTTTATCGATCGGCGATCTTCCATAACAGTATCCCCATGAGATATAGAACCAATTGGCTGCAATCAAAACAACTAACAATAGAGTACGAACATAACGTTTTCTATAACGTCGGAAAAAGAGTACACCAATAGATCCAAAAACAAGGTACACCACCAATAGAAGCCAAAAGATATCCCACAAAGAGACAGTTATAAATCCACTTACCCACGCCATAACATTCCCAATCCAATGGTATACATACGGTAAATAAAAAAATGAAACCACATTGGCACTATTCATTATCGAAAACAATACCTGTATTAAAAGGAGGCTGAGTAACCCAAAATATATTCGATTACGCTTAATAAATAACTTCATATCTCTAAAATAAACAATCACGATAGATTAACTGTTTTACTAATGTAATAAAACTTGTGATAATGAAAATACGAATCATTTATATATTTCTACTATTATGTTGCGGACTAAAGCTTTCTGCCAAAAAGAACCATCTAGACTCAATGATCCATAAAGCACAATCAGGTGATCTCAATGCGCAGATAGAACTTACGCGTTGGTACTACTATGGCAACCAAACAGTATTAAGGAACACTCATAAAGCCTTCTTTTGGTGTCTTGAAGCTGCAAAACAAGGAGATAGTAACTCGCAATTCTTATTATCCATGCTCTACTACAAAGGGAATGGTATTAATAAAAATATTACAAAAAGCTTTCAATGGTGTGAAAAAGCAGCCCTTAACAACCATGCCGAAGCGATGTTCTATTTAGGAAGAATGTATTTAGATGGAATTGGGACAGACAAAGACTCTAAAAAAGCCCTTTACTATATTGAAAGAGCGTACAACTACGGAAATGAAGATGCTATGATTTTCTGGCAAAAAAATAAATTATGGGAATACGAAAAGTCTTCTCAAATACAATAAACAAATTATACCTATTTATATTATGGAAAAAATTTATGCTCCTGCATTTGAAGCACTTCCAAAAGCTTCACAAGACATGCTTGAACCATTGAAAAAAAAGATGGGTCGCATACCTGCTATTATCTTAACGATTGCAACATCTCCTGCTTTACTTGAAGCCTATTTCAAGATGGATGCAGTAGGGAAACAAAGTAAATTTACAGCCAAAGAGCAGGAGTACATCAAGCTATCTGTAGCGGAAACCAACCGGTGTACATACTGCATTGCAGCACATAGTTATATTGCTAAAAATGTCATTAGAATGACAGACGAAGAGATCTTAGAAGCAAGACACTGTAGTTCGACAGATAAGAAACTAGGTCCATTAAGTTGTTTGGCTGCAACTGCAGCTAAAAACGGAGGCCATCTAGATAAAGATGATGTCAACGTATTCTTTTCATTAGGATATGATCTTAAAGATCTAATGGATTTCATTGGAATCATATTGGGTATGACCGTAACGAATTACGTACACAACATGACAGATATTGATATTGACTTTCCAATACCATAAACAAGTCATCTCAATTTTAAAACAAAATACTGATATAAGGCTGTCTTTATGAAAGGCAGCCTTATACATTCTATTTCAGAAAAGCCAACTTTACTCCTTCAACAACCATTCCAACTCCCATCACAGCCAAAATAAGCCCCATGATCTTACCTAGTACAGCAATCATGTTACTCCCCAGATAAGCAACTATTTTATTTGCTCCACTAAAACATAAATATGAAATAAAACACATTACTCCAAACCCTATGATTACAATGGGCATGTGTAGCATATTACCATCACTGACAAAATTAATTCCTGTAACTAAAGTTCCAGGACCTGCTAGAATCGGAATAGCCAAAGGTGAAACAGCAACACTTGACACATCATCTTCTGTCATGCTATGGTGAACTTTACTCTTTTTTGACTCTAACATTTCAAACCCGACATAAAAGAGTAAAATCCCACCGGTAATCTTAAAAGCAGGTATTGTTATTCCGAAGATCTTAAAAATAAAATGTCCAGTTAGTACAAAACAACTCGTGATTATAAATGCAATAAAAGTTGACTTCCTTGCTGCTCGTTTTTTATCTATATCTCCTAAGCCATCTGTAATACCCATGAATATTGGCGTATTGGCTATCGGATTCATTATCGCAAAGAAACCAGTCAAAACACTTATACCAAAAGTAACTAATTCGTGTATCATTTATTTATTGTATTTATCGTAATTAGGCAATTACATTTTTACTCCTACCTTATCATAAACAAATGAATATCATTTTTATAACAACAGCAAGTATATACATAAATAAAATTAACACATAATTTATACCCGTGAACTTAAACGGACAACACTAATCTTCTTCCTAAGCACAAAGAGATATAACACCCTGTTTTTGTATAGATCACAAAAACAGACCATAGTTGGCTACAGAGAAGTGCAACAAATCGAAGAACACTACATTGTACAACTCCGTTTGAAGAGTTGAAACTTAATGGAAAGACAATGATATAGGATAAAAGTTCGAACCCACATTATTAATAGATAGACGTGTGACCAAGCATCTCTTACTCTACACACATATTACTTTAAATAAAGTAGTTTTGGTACCATACACCCCACACAAAACATAAGTAAAATAAGATCAATAGATTTACGCTACAAGGGTAATGAATAACACTCTCATTTTATAACACCAAGCACCAGCGATAAACAACTATATTCTTCCCAACACCATTAGTTCATGAACACTACTTAAGGAAAGCCAATTTAATCCCATTTATCACCATATCTACTCCCATTACAGCTAGGATTAATCCCATAATCTTACCAAAAACAGATATTAAGTTCTTTCCCAAATAAGAGACAATCTTATCTGCTCCTTGAAAACACAAATAAGTTACCCAACAAATAAATGCATATACCGAGATGGTCAACAATATGTGAATCCAACTTCCATCACTCACAAAGTTTATACCTGTCACCAAAGTACCAGGTCCAGCCAAAATTGGGATTGCTAAAGGAGAAACAGCAATACTTGTCACATCATCAGAAGCTACAGTACTACTTCCATAACTACTTTTTGATTCCAACATCCCAAAGCCGACATAAAATAGCAGTACCCCTCCTGTAATCTTAAAAGCAGGTATAGTGATATCAAAAACACGAAAGATTAGATTTCCCATTACAACAAAACAACTAGTAATCAAGAATGCAATGAATGTTGATCTGTAAGCGATCAACTTCTTATCCTTATCACTAATTCCATCAGTTAAACTTAAAAAAATAGTGGTATTGGCAATAGGATTCATGATTGCAAAAAAACCAGTAAATACAGAGACTATATACGTAAGTTCAGGATGTGCCATAGTGTTTTTTTTATACTTATACTTTCTTATCATTAACAGAAAACCAATGATTAAGTTCGATACATTCATAAAAACAGAGACAATTCATCCACTTTTCTTTAATATATAACAAAAGCTAAATATCTTTACCATTAAATCACAAACCATATCTCATTCGATTAATAATATGAAACAGCATAACCCAAGAGAGTATTACACAAACACACTTAGATCCAATGAGCAAAAATCGAATAAAGCACGGAAAGTAAGCAGATGGATTGGAGTGATAAGAATGCTACTATTCTTATTCTTTTGCTACAGCATATACCTGATAGCTAACGAAACAAGCCCTTGGATCATATTATTCTCGATAATCCCCTATATTGCCCTACATCTATTTGACATCAAATTTCAAGCCTATAGTGATGATCTAGACACACTCATCGATATACTAAAGACAGAGATCAACTCTTTAGACGGAGACCTTTCTAATCATTATGATGGTAAAGAATTCACTGACCACAAACACGAATACAGTCACGATCTAGAAATATTTGGTCCCAATTCCCTGTTCCAATTTATCAATAGAACTGCAACCAAAGAAGGGGCTGAAAACCTAGCAAAACTTCTTGAAACCACATTAAGAAGTGAAGAAGAGATCATAGAACTTCAGGAAGCTAATAGAGAGCTTTCGCCTTTGATCGAGTGGAGACATCAACTTCGTATCCCTAGCTGGAAAAAAGAGGTTGCACTCACTCCAATGATCGAATCAGCCAACAAATACGAAAGCATAATACAACACCGTTGGCAAATCATTGCAGCCACCTTCCTAACGACCACAAACATAACCATCATTCTTTTATCCAGCTTCTCTCTAATCAATCCAGCCTTTGCCATTATCACTGTACTTTCCCTATTGCTTGCAACGGGCCTAATTACAGCCCAAATGAACAAACGATTGCTATTTATCGATGGGACATATAAATCCATGATGAGTATACACAAGATCTTAATGCTTATTCACCATCAAGCACCACTCTTCAAATCACATAAGCTCAAGCGAATTACGGAACCGTTATGTAATGATAACAATAGCTTTATCACCGAAGTGAAAGAGCTAAATAAAATTCTCTCAGCGCTTGACCAAAGAAGTAACCTTGTTGTTAATATTCTATTAAATGGACTATACTTAAGAGATTTTTGGGTAACCCATCGCACCGATCGTTGGTTCAAGAAAAACAAACATCAGATTGAGATATGGTCAAAAAACTTAGCCGAATTAGATGCACTTTGTGCCCTATCTCATATTGCATACCACTATCCAGAAACAGCCTACCCTACACCATCTAGTAGCACAATTATGGATACAGAAGAGATGATTCACCCACTTATATTCAAAACCAAAGCAATAGGAAACCCTCTTCACATCAAACAAGATCATTTAATACATATTATTACCGGTGCAAATATGGCTGGGAAAAGCACCTATCTACGAACAGTTGGCGCAAATCTTATATTTGCTTCCGTAGGAGCTCCCGTCTTTGCTTCCTACATGACCTTCAAACCGTCTGCATTATTCTCAAGCATGAGAAGTTCAGATCAGCTATCCGAGGGGATATCATTTTTTCATGCCGAACTACTTCGTCTTAAGCAGATGAAGCAGCATATGCAAACCCACTCAAACACATTCATTCTTTTGGATGAAATTTTGAAAGGAACAAACTCTAAAGATAAACTTAAAGGATCTGAAATTGTATTGGAGAAAATTCTTGAATACCCTGCCTCTGGAATAGTTGCGACACACGATTTGGAGTTAAAAAAATTAGAGGAGACCTTTCCAACTCATTTTAAAAACTTCTGTTTCGAATTTGAATACCAAGACGAGAAGATCATATTCGACTATATCCTAAGAAAAGGAGCAACAGAAAAGATGAATGCCAGCTACCTACTTGAAAAGATATTTCTAACCGATCAGTAACCACAAATAAATCTAAATAAACTGCATCTTAACATCATCAAAGTATTAAGATGCAATTTATTTAGTTTGATCTAATAATCAGAAAGTAGTAAACACTCAATCAATAAGATAGGTCTCACCATCTTGAACTAAAGAACACTCAGAAAATACAGATTTTGCCTCTGCTAATAGTGGTGCAAGATCTTTATAACGACTTGAGAAATGCCCTAAAATCAACCTCTTCACCTCCAAATTACGAGCAACCGTCGCTGCTTGAGTCGTTGTACTATGCCCCGTCTTCTTGGCCAAAAGAGCCTGTTTTTTATCAAACGTAGCCTCATGATACAACAAATCGACTCCTTTCAATTCGTCAAATTGATCCAAACATGGGGCTGTATCCGTACAATACACATAACGTCTAGATGCTTCTGGCTGAACAACCATTCGCTCATTAGGGATCACACGACCATCTCCCAAAACATGATCGGCACCAGCTTTGACCGCTACAATATCTGCGATAGACAACTCATAGGTCTCGATAGCCGATTTCTTAATGTTAGCCTCCTTACCCTTCTCTTCAAAAAGAAAACCACAACACCCTACCTTATGTTTTAATGGAAAGGATCGAACCTCAATACGCTTATCCTCATAAATTTTCTTTACCCCTTTAAAACTCAATGGATGAAACACTATCTCATAATCAAACACCTCACCAAAAAACTCTTTCTGCAGCACAAAATAGCGATGAACTTCCGAAGGAGCATAGATATGCAAAGGTTTCGTTCGACCAATCAAATTAAACGTTGACAGCATTCCATACAGACCTAAAATATGATCTCCATGATGGTGAGAAATAAACACGGCAGTTATTCTCGACTGCTTTATTCCATAGCGTAACATCTGTGTCTGTGTTCCTTCCCCACAATCTATCAAATATGGCACTTCATTTACCGAAAGAATCTGTGCCGAAGTATTTCTACGAGGCGTAGGAACCGCAGAACCTGAGCCTAAAATCGTAACCGTAATGGGTTCTCTCATAATCTACTTTTTAATCAAAAAAAATAGGTTGCCTCTCGAAAGAAACAACCTATTAATATTATCTATAAATCCAGTCGGACATAGAAGTCAAAGGATTACTTATCTCCTTTTTCGTCTTGTTCCATTTGAGATTTAAGAGCTGCTAGATCAGTGATATCACCTAGAGTTGTTTTCTCTAAGTTATCTTTCACTTGTTGCATACCTTTCTTAGCTGTTTTTGCTGCTGCTGATTTCTTAGCACGATCTTCTGCACGCTTAACATCTTCGAATACACGTGAGTGAGAAAGGATGATACGCTTAGCTGATTTAGAGAACTCGATTACTTTGAATTCTAATTTCTCATCAACTGTCACCTGTGATCCGTCCTCTTTTACAAGGTGACGTGGTGTAGCGAATCCTTCAACTCCGTAAGGCAATGCGATAACAGCACCTTTATCGAAGATATCGATTACAGTTCCTTCATGTACTGAATCAACAGTAAAGATAGTTTCGAATACATCCCATGGATTCTCTTCTAGTTGCTTGTGTCCTAGGCTTAGACGACGGTTATCTTTGTCGATATCCAATACTACAACCTCGATTTCAGCTCCAATTGAAGTGAACTCAGATGGATGCTTGATCTTCTTAGTCCAGCTTAGGTCTGAGATGTGGATCAATCCATCAACTCCCTCTTCGATCTCTACGAATACACCGAAGTTAGTGAAGTTACGTACTTTCGCTGCGTGCTTAGTACCAACACTATACTTCTCTTCGATTTGAGCCCAAGGATCGTTTCTAAGTTGTTTGATACCTAGAGACATCTTACGCTCGTCGCGATCTAGAGTCAAAATTTGTGCTTCTACTTCGTCTCCAACTTTCATGAAGTCTTGAGCAGAACGTAGGTGTTGGCTCCAGCTCATTTCTGATACGTGGATCAAACCTTCTACACCTGGAGCAATCTCTACGAATGCACCATAGTCTGCCATAACAACTACTTTACCTTTAACACGGTCACCAACTTTCAATTCAGTATCTAGTTGATCCCATGGGTGAGCAGTCAATTGTTTCAATCCAAGAGCAATACGTTTCTTGTCATCATCGAAGTCAAGGATAACAACGTTAATCTTCTGATCAAGCTCTACGATCTCGCTTGGGTGGTTCACGCGACCCCATGAAAGGTCAGTGATGTGGATAAGTCCGTCTACGCCACCAAGGTCGATGAATACACCGTAAGAAGTGATGTTCTTAACAGTTCCTTCAAGAACCTGTCCTTTTTCAAGCTTAGAGATGATCTCTTTCTTCTGTTGTTCAAGCTCAGCTTCGATAAGTGCTTTGTGAGATACAACAACGTTACGGAACTCGTGGTTGATTTTAACAACTTTGAACTCCATTGTTTTACCTACGTAGATATCGTAGTCACGGATAGGCTTCACGTCGATTTGAGAACCTGGCAAGAATGCCTCAATTCCGAATACGTCAACGATCATACCACCTTTTGTACGACATTTGATGAAACCTTTAATGATCTCGTCGTTTTCTAGAGCAGCATTTACACGATCCCAGCTACGTAGAGAACGTGCTTTTTTATGAGAAAGAACCAATTGGCCCTTCTTGTCTTCAAGGCTCTCAACGTAAACCTCTACTTCGTCACCCACAGTTAATTCTGGGTTATAACGGAATTCGTTCAAAGAAACGATACCATCAGACTTGTAGCCAATGTTTACAACAACCTCACGTTTGTTCATTGCGATAACTTTACCGTCAACTACTTCTTTTTCTTGTAGTGCAGACAAAGTATTATCGTACATAGCTTCTAGTTCCTTATCAGCAACTACTACTTCACCAGCTTCATACGCATCCCAATCAAACTCCTCGTGAGCAACAACCTGAGTCTTAACTTCCTCAGTTGCCTCAACAGCCTTGTTTTCTAAATTTTCGCTCATTTAATTTTCTTAATTCTATTAATAAATTAGACTTTATATAGTGTTAAATCGCGGCAAAATTACGCATTTATCCCAAACCTCACAACTTTTATTCTCTTATTTTTGACCCAAAACCGCTTTTATCTCTAAAAATTCAATAGCAACCTACACACCACCGACCAAATACAACTTCAATGCAACACATCCCCCAGAACAAACAAGCACACAAAAACGACCACAAACAACTAACACATAGACATATTAACTAACAAAATTACATCAAAACACAGCGAATCAACCTTAACACCGACTAAAAACACAAAGCCACTAAGTCAATATGCATCCCAACAATCAAACAACGACTAACCTGCCACCAACCAAAAATTAAAAAGCAATCAAACAGTAATCAAGCAGCAAACAAACAGCAAACAAACAGGGGCTTAATACGGACCCAAAACGATTCCAATACGGTGCACTTTCAAAAACAGCTCAAACTTCATTCACCATTGGCTCATAAAAAAAGCCAAATCTTCGAATGAACTTCGAATGAACCATGAAGCAACTATGAACTATCACCGTATTGGAACCGTATTGAAACCGATTTAAGATCGAGTTAAAGCTTGGGAAAGTAGCTTCTTATCATTGGTAAAGTAGCTGCAAGGAGGAGAATAAAGGGGATTGAATTGAGAATACCGAGAGAGTGGAGTAGATAGACAATTGGGAGTGTAGACATTCAACTAATATATCCTGTTCACATCTAAAATCAAGTTTCGTATAATTTTAGAGGACTAGGATGCGTGGGGGTAAGGAGTTTGATATAGATCAAAAATCAAGCTTCGTTATAAATAAGTAGTGAGAGCAGGGAGATTTTATTGAGACACTTACGATATTGACTCACTTCTTCTAAAATATATCTTCCAGTAATTTTATTCATTTACACAAATCAGGTAAAAACTAAATTTAACAATAATGACAGAAACATTTCATAAGGACATTTGTTTATAAAAATAAAGAGTTACTTGAAATCATTGTATTACAAAAGCTTCCCATTATATGGGAAGGTGTTAAAACACTTTTTTTTTATTTTTTTTCATAATTCGAGTATCACGTAAGTAAAAAAAACATACATTTGTATTACAAGCAAAGCAAAAAAGTTCTTTAAAATACATCGCGTTGGTAATACGTTTTTTGGTAAACTAACATTTACAATTTAAACGAGAAAGCTTATGACTGCAAAGACAGGCCTCAAACTCTTCGGAGTAATCACATGGTGATTCAGTGGAAGTCTGACCGGCCAGGCACTCAAATCCTGTTATTAGGAGTTTTACTCAATACCTTTACTAGCGCGACCCATTACGGAGAGAAGCCTTCAGAAAAGACATCTCTCTCATATTAATATTAATCGCGTTAGCATTTCGTCTTTTTGGTAAACTAACATTTACAATTTAAACGAGAAAGCTTATTGATTGCAAAGACAGGCCTCAGCTCTTCGGAGAAATCACACTGTGATTCAGTGGAAGTCTGACCGATCAGGCACTCAAATCCTGTTATTAGGAGTTTTACTCAATACAGTGCTGACGCGACCCAATAAGGAGAGAAGCCTTCAGAAAAGACCTCTCTCCCATATTAATATTAATTGCGTTGGCATTTCGTCTTTTTGGTAAACTAACATTTACAATTTAAACGAGAAAGCTTATTGACCGCAAAGACAGGCCTCAACTCTTTAGGAGTAATCATATTGTGGTTCATTGGAAGTTTGACCGGTCAAGCACTCAAATCCTGTTATTAGGAGTTTTACTCAATAGAGTGCTAACGCAACATTTAAAGAGTTAGGTTATCTTATGATAGCTACTCTTAGAATATTAAGATTTTTACGTTGGTAATACGTTTTTGGTAAACTAACATTTACAATTTAAACGAGAAAGCTTATTGATTGCAAAAGCAGGCCTCAACTCTTCGGAGTAATCACATGGTGATTCATTGGAAGTTTGACCGATCAGGCACTCAAATCCTGTTATTAGGAGTTTTACTCAATACCATTACTGACGTAACATATAAAAAAAGAGTCTCTATTTTTAGGGACTCTTTTTTCATCTATAGTGTAAATTATAGAGTCTTAATGCAACAGGTTATCTTCATTTTACCAAAAGGTCAAACTCTCAAACGTTTTATTATTTGCGTTCATTAAAACAACCTCGATTCATGATTATCAATTGAAGGGAAGAAAAGCACCTTATTCATTATCGTTCTTAATTGACTCAAAAGGTGGTAAGATGGCTTGCTTATAGGTTTATCTTTATTCTACTTTTTTGATAAAAAGCTATTTTTGTAGAAGAACCAAAAGTAGACAAACCAATGAATATCCAACTCTTTATCATTATTTGTTGTATTCAAATTGTAGGGTTACAACTTACGCTTCTACGAAAAAAATATCGCAACCTTCCGAATGGTATTTTAAATATTATTCTGACTGGGACAATTTGTCACTATGGCTACTACTATCTTTTGTATAGTGGTATCATTCATCGTGGGACCTTAGGGGAGTTTCTTATTAACCCGACGGTATTATATCGATAATATTTACTATCTTTATTCCATGGAAAAAATAGACTATCGAACACTACCTGAATCGGAACGCCTCATTCAAAGAAAGAATGCGATTCGTTTAATAAAAATGGGTAAAAAGAAGCAAGATGTAGCAAAACTTCTTGGAGTTCGAGCCACTACAATATCTTCTTGGGTAAAGAAAAACAAAGCTAATGGTCTTTCAGGATTACAATCAAAGAAGAAAGGTGTAAAATCAGAAGATTTAAAGTTGCTTACCCTAGAACAAGAAAAACTAATACAGAGTCTAATTCTTGATAAGATGCCCGACCAGTTAAAGCTAAACTTTGCTTTATGGACAAGAAAGGCTGTACAGGAACTTATTCTAGATCAATTTGGTATAGTTATAGCAATAACTACTACTGGCGACTATCTACGTCGTTGGGGATTTACCCCACAAAAGCCAAAAAAGAGAGCTTATGAGCAAAACTCTGTAGCTGTTCAAAAGTGGCTAGATGAAGATGGATATGCAACTTTTTACCGGATAAAATATTAAGCCACATTTTTAATATACTCTTCCATAAACTCAGATGGTGTTCTGTAACCTAAAACTGAGTGCAATCTTTTCTTATTATACCATACCTCAATAAAATCAAAGATATCGGATTTAGCATGAGAGAAAGAGTGATAGTGCTTATGGTCAATTAGTTCTGATTTGATGATCTTAAAAAAGTTTTCTGCCACAGCATTATCCCAACAGTTCCCTTTTCTACTCATACTTTGAATCACCTTATATTTCTTTAAATCTGTTTGAAATACATCTGCTACAAATTGGACTCCTTGATCAGAGTGAAATAACATTCCTTTTTGGGGAGGACGATTTGTCTTAGCCATATTCCAAGCCCTCATAATTGTATTTTCCGCAGTCATATCCTTTGACATGGACCATCCAACAATAGAGTGGTCAAATAGGTCCATGATGGTCGTTAAATAAAGCCAACCTTGGTCTGTCGGGATGTAGGTTAGATCTGAGACCCAAACTTTTGTCGGTGCACCAGTCGTAAACTCTCTATTAAGATGATTCAACGCTACTCTTTTACCATGATTGGAAGTGGTTGTTTGTGGTTTATAGGATTTACAAATACAACTCTTAATCCCTTGACTTTGCATTATTCTTGCTACTCTATTTCTTGATGTACTCACACCAATTCGGCCTAACTGGGCCTTAATTTTATGGCTACCATATCGCCGTTTTGATTTATTATATATATCAAGTATTAATCCTGTATCTCGTTGTAAGGCTTCTTTTCTCTTAGATATACGACCACTTTTCCATTCATAATAAGATGAGCTGCTAACACCTAATACTTTACACATAATCTCAACAGGAAATACCATCGAATGACTAACGATGAACTCATATATTAACTGTCTGTCGAGGAGAATATGCCCACCGCTTTTTTTAATATGTCGCGCTCCATCTTAACCCTCTTAAGTTCTTGTTCTAAAATGCGAATACGCTTCTCATCCTCTGTTTCAACAATATTACCATTTCCTTGAAAACTATTATCCTCATACTTTTTAAACTGACGAACCCAACGACGAATCATAGAGCTATCTAGCCCATGCTCTTCTCCAACTTGAGTTGAACTACGGCCACTCAATACTTGATTGACAACCATCAGCTTAAACTCCTTATCATACCCTTGTCTTTGTTTACCTTGTGTCATAATGCAAATATATAAAATATAGATTACTAAGGACTTAACCTTATCTCCGGTCAAATGTAGCAATTCCATATTGGCCTTGTGCCATAAGAAAGGAGTATATGCAGGTCTATTTGGACAGACAAATTTTAAACATAATCTTACAATCCGATCAGTCAACTGTTACAATGCTAATTTGCTTATTGTTGGTGTCGCAACATTTAACTTTTGCATAAATAGGTCATTTGAAGTAGATCTGCCCAATAGTGTTAAAGAAATTGGCAGTTATGCTTTTGCAGGTTCCAAAATTGTAAACTTTAGTTTTCCAACATCACTTGAAACGATCAGCAACCATGCATTTTCTGGCTGTAGTGATTTAGGATGGACATCCACTATTCCCGATGGAGTTACTGAGATTACGAGTGGCGCATTCCAAGATTGTGATGAACTACAGGTTCATATTTCTAATCTTGTACGTCCCCATATAAAGAAGATCGAGGATCATGCTTTTTCAGGTTGTATTAATCTAAAAGGAAGCATACAACTCGAAGAGATAACCCACATTGAATATAATGCATTTTATAATTGTTCAAGCTTATCAGGGAATTTAGCTCTACCCAACACTCTTATCCATCTAGGGAACAGTGCTTTTGACTCTTGCACAGGATTAACAGGAGATCTAGTCTTACCCAACTCCCTCACCTATCTCGGACATAGCGCCTTTGATTCTTGTACAGGATTAAATGGTAACATAACTCTTTCAGAGAATCTCAACACAATATACTCTAGTACTTTTGCTCGATGTACAAATATAACAGGAGATATCACTATCCCAGATAAAATAACAACAATAGAGTCATTTGCATTTGTAGACTGTAACAATCTTAATGGAACACTAACACTTCCTGATGGATTAAAGACAATAGGAAACTCCGCATTTCAAAACACCAATTTTAGTGGAGAACTCCGTATCCCGAATCAAGTCTCTACTATCGGAAAATCCGCTTTTGAGGGTTGTCAAAATTTCGCACCAGGTAGTTTTATTCCAACCAATCTCTATATGATATCTGAAGATTGTTTTAAAAACAGTAAGGCATACAGACAAAATCTAAATATTCCAGAAAAAATCGACTTCATCGATTATTCAGCATTTAAGGCATATTCAACAGAAGATTTCAGAGAGATAAAATCAATTACTCTCCCTAAAAATTTCTACGAAATCAGCGAACTATCATTTCGAGGTTCGACAAAGAAACTTAAGAGAGTTACTATTTTTGCGGAGACACCACCAATTGTAAAGAAGTGGGTAGATAAGCCATTTAATCGATTACGAAGAAAAACACCTGATGAAATCATTGTTTTTGATGACGTGGTATATGATAACACAACACTTTATGTACCCAAAGGATTTGTAGATGTTTACCGAGCAGCACCTTTGTGGAGTAGGTTTACAAAAATTCAAGAAATTATTCCTACAACGGTTGATCAGTCAAGTATCACGAAGCCATACCAGGTGATAACTTCTCGTCATGGTATACGTATTATAGACCCCTCAAAGATCAAAGAGATACGATTTTACGACACCCAAGGTCGTTTGATTCATATTGAAAATGGAAACAGTGAGTTTATCACAACTCAAGCATATCAGAATCAAATAGTATTGGTGAAGATCGTATGTAAAGATCAAACGGTATACACTGAAAAGCTTATCTAATCCAAGATGGACAAATATTAGATGTAAGAGAGAGAATCAGATAGAAATAATCTTGTTATTTCTATCTGATGACTAGAGGTCGTCTAGGTAAAATCTTATATGAAACAATACACAACAACAAACATTGCATAATTATCACATACATGAATTGTCAAATATTTAGTATTAGAATTCTGGCCAATCATCTATTGACGTTAATAATATTATTGACATCGAGCTTATTGTCGGCACAAGATCTATCAAAGACACAAACAGATTGGGAATTTTCAGAGGTCACAATTGACGGGATTAATGGCATTAGCTTAAATCTATATAAAGGAAAAGGGACTCATGTAAGAGTACCAAAATCGATAGATGGAAAAAACATCATCGCTTTATGTTATAAAAAAGGTGGTTCAGCAGGACTATTTGGACAAAAGAACACTAGTCCCAATACCAGAGTCAGGTCTTTTGAGGCTCACGATAATGGAATACTTGTTATTGGCTCATCCACATTCAATAATTGCAATAACATCTCATTTAGTGTCCAACTACCCAACAGCGTAAAAGTTATTGAACGATATGCATTTGTAGGGTCAAAAATATCAAGCTTCACCTTTCCATCGTCTCTAACGACATTAGGAGACCACGCGTTTGCTTACTGTGAAGAACTATCTTGGGTATCTTCGATACCCGATAGTGTAGATGAAATTAAAAGTGAAACATTTTTTGAATGTAAAAATTTACATGTCAATTTCTCAGATCTTGTTTCCCCACATATTAAAAAAGTTGGTAGTCGAGCTTTTTCAGGATGTGGCAATTTAGTAGGAAAGTTTCATCTTACTGAAGTGACACACATCGGGTATTTTGCTTTTGAGGAGTGTAGTGGTCTATCAGGAAATTTAGTATTACCAAATACCCTTATAGAACTTGAATATTCAGCCTTTAATAAATGCTCTGGTTTGAATGGAACGCTTACTCTACCGGTAAACATCACAAAAATATCTACTGGACTTTTCTCTGGGTGCACTAATCTGAATGGTGATGTCACTATTCCATCAAGAGTAACTGCCATCGGAAATAGTGCATTTTTAAATTGTTCGGGTCTTAATGGAACATTAACTCTACCAATGAATTTAAAATCAATTGGTGATGCTGCTTTCAGAAATACAAACTTCACTGGAGAGTTACAAATCCCCAATAACTTATCGGATATTGGTAGATTTACATTCTATGATTGTAAGAATTTTCAACCAGGCAGCTTAATGCCAGAGAACATATATACCATACCTGAAGAGTGTTTTAGAAATAGCAGTGCTTATAGACAAAATCTAATCATTCCTGACAAAATAGATTTCATTGATTATTTTGCATTTAATGGAGATCCTGCAGATGGCGCACGAGAAATAAAATCGATCACACTCCCAGAGAATTTTTATGAAATTAGTGAACGTTCCTTTATCGGTACAACGAAACAATTAAAAAGGATTACAATATCTGCTGAAATGCCTCCAATTGTAAAGATGTGGGTAGACAAACGCTTCAATATATTAAGAAGAAAAACACCTGATGAAATTATTGTTTTTGATGACGAAGCATATGATAACGCAACACTTTTTGTACCGAAGGGATTTGTAGATGTCTACAGAGCAGCTCCTTTGTGGAGTAGGTTTACAAAGATTAAAGAAATTATTCCGACAGCTGTTGATCTGTCACTTATCACGAAGCCATATCAGGTGATAACATCTCGTCATGGCATACGTATTATAGACACCTCAAAGATCAAAGAGATACGATTTTACGACATCCAAGGTCGTTTGATCCATATCGATAATGGGAACAGTACGTTTGTTACAACTAAATCTTATCAAAATCAAATGGTGGTGGTAAAGATCGTATGTAAAGATAAAACTATATACACTGAAAAGTTGATTTAGAGAACGAGAGGCTAAAACACTTTAGTTCGGATAAAAAAATCCTCCCTCATAATAGATTGCTTGAATTCGTATGTTTTCTATGAAAATACATGGATAAAGAGGGTATCGTAAACATTTAAAAAAGAGAGACTAAATCAATAGGCTCTCTTTTTATTCACACAAACTTTACTTTATTGAAATCAATGCATTGGTCCTCTTCCTTTTCCGCTACCTCTACGATATTTTTTCATGAGGTACATACGATAATTCCTTTCTGCGAGATAGAGCCTAAGCGCTTTATGACCACCTAATACTTTTGCAAACTTTGTTTGATAAAGTCGAAGTAGGGTGTTCTCTCTCTCTACGGTCTTTAGTATACTCTCAGATAACGAATCCACTTCTTTATCAGAAGCATCTTTTGGCATCTCCTTAATCTGTTTAAAATAACTCTTTAAAAGGTCGTGTATCTCATGTCTTTTGTCACGATACTCATTATAAAGAGGCCAAAATTCTTGGGACTCTTGAGGCGTTAAAGATAGATAGTCCGTTAGATAAGCTATCTTTTCCGCTTTCAGGTCTCCTGACATACATTTTTGAGCGCAAGCATCATGAGGTGCCACCATAGCCATTATGGCCAAACAGATAAGGAAGATTGGGATAACCTTACTCTTCCACTTCTTCGCTATATATTGCATCATAAATCATTTTATTGTCCACTAAATATTCTTGAATATCTTGAATTTCATCTTCAGACAACCACTCTTCATCTAGAACTGGGGTCTGATTATTTTCAGAAACATATTGCTCTACTCTATCCATCATCTGTCGATTTTCTGACATCAAAAAGATATTCATCACCAATAAAGCAATGGATGCTGCAACTCCCACATACCCCCACCATGAGAAGCGAGTAGTGCTCTTCTGAATGATTTCACGCTCCATTTCAGATTCCTCAATCTTTTCCATTATATCAAAAGGAAGTTGATCAAAATACCCATCGGGAGTTCTCCACTCTTTATTATCTTTATTTATATTATCAAGATCTAACATATCAAACTAATCTTAACATTTCTTCTTCAACTTTCTTTTTTGCATGAAAATAGGATGCTTTTAATGCTCCTACAGATGTCTCTAGAATCTCAGATATCTGTTCATACTTTAGCTCGTCAAAATATTTCATATTAAAAACCATCTGTTGCTTCTCAGGCAATTTCAAGACAGCTTCATGCAATTTTCGTTCAATCTCACTACCATTAAAATAAGGGTCCGTTTTTATGTGTGCAACCCTATAATCGATGGATTCTTGGTTGAACATTTTCACCTCTCTCTTACGCTTCTCGATCAAAGAGATAGACTCATTAATCACAATACGATAGAGCCACGTATAGAGCGAAGCATCCCCACGATAGCGATCAATGGCTTTCCAAGCCTTCAAAAAGCTATCTTGCAGCACATCGTTTGCATCATCATGGGTCACAACCATTTTTCTTGCAAAATAGTATAGACGCTCTTGATACAATTGTACCAACATCTGAAATGCATATTTCTTTTGAGTTGGGACCTTCAATTGCTGCTTAATTACATCTTCTTTAGCCATTCCCAAATCAAATATTATTATCTATCTCAATCATCGATGATTATTCTTAATTCCAAATCTATTATATTAGACATAGATTATGAACGAAGGTTTAATCAGATTACAAAAAAAATGAAAAAGGTTGATATTTTAAATATAATTAATAAATACTATCATGCCACACCTACTGCACATAATATTCTATTAATACACAGTAAATTAGTTTGTAAAAAGGCATTAGATATAGCATCACGCAACCCACATCTTGATTTAGACCTTGATCTCATTGAACAAGGAGCAATGTTACATGATATAGGTATTTTCAAGACAGATGCCCCAGAAATAGGTTGTTATGGACAAGCACCATACGTATGTCATGGATATTTAGGAGGTCAATTACTTAGAGATGAAGGGTTAGATAATCTTGCCGAGTTTAGTGAAAATCACACTGGAGTTGGTCTGTCAAAAGAGTCAATTATGACACAACAAATACCTATTCCATGTCACGACTACATCCCTAAAACAGACGAACAAATTATTGTCTGTATTGCAGATAAATTTTTCAGTAAAAATCCTCGTTCACTACACAAAGAAAAAAGTATAGATCAAATCATTCGATTAATTGAGAAGCATAATGTTATAGATGGGGTAAAATTCAGAGATTGGATAAAAACATATCACATTATATCCTCCTAATAGCACTGCTAAGATGCTTTTTTTTATTACTTTTAAATTCCGAGAAAACAAACGAACAATAATAATGTACGAAAATCTAACAGTCGATCAAATCAACACCCTTGAGGACAATGGGTGTACCTCCTCCGATTGGAAAAGAGTGCTTGTTAAACAGCCACTTGACTGCGAGCGTATAAAGCATGTGCAGTTTCATGGCAACATACGTTTAGGGGTATTTGAAGATCAGTTCATTCTAAAAAATGGTATTAATAGGCCATCTGGAATATACTATGCGACCCTTTCAAACTGTACTATTGGAGATAACTGTAGAATAAATAATATACAAAATTATATTGCGAACTATACCATTGAAAGTCATGTTCGCATCGAGTCTCTTAACACACTAGAGGTGGAGGGAGACACTACTTTTGGTAACGGCGTTAAAGTTTCTGTTTTAGATGAAACAGGAGGACGACAAGTTCCTATTTTTGACCAGCTATCAGCTCACTTAGCCTATATCATTGCACTTTATCGCCATAGAGATCTAGCAGTGCGTGAATTAGAAGAGATGATCCAGAAGTACGCTGAAAAGCAACGAGCTTCTGTGGGTACGATTGGGGAATGGACAGTCATTGAAAACTGCAAAGAGATTAAGAATACTAAGATTGGCAAATATACCACCATTAATAATACCCATAGATTATGTAATGGGTCGATTAATAGTGTTAAAAAAGCACCTGTTAAGATTGGTTCTGGAGTTATTGCGAGCAATTTCATCGTAGCATCGGGGTCAGAAATTAGTGATAGTGCGATTTTGGATCACTGCTTTGTTGGACAAGGGTGTAAATTAAGCAAACACTATTCGGCAGAAAATTCATTATTCTTTGCAAACTGTCAGGGATACCATGGCGAGGCTTGTTCTATTTTTGCAGGACCATATACAGTTACACACCATAAATCCACTTTGTTAATTGCAGGTCTATACTCATTCATGAATGCTGGTAGTGGTTCTAATCAAAGTAATCACATGTATAAATTAGGACCAATACATGCAGGGATTATGCAACGCGGATCTAAGACGGCCTCTGATTCCTATATTCTATGGCCGGCAAAGATTGGACCATTCACCTTGGTTATGGGACGACACTATAAGAACTCAGATACAAGTGACCTTCCTTTTAGCTACTTGATTGAGAAAAATGATGAAAGTTACTTAGCACCTGCTGTAAATATTATGAGTGTGGGAACCATTCGTGATGCAGTTAAATGGCCGAAGAGGGATAAGCGTACAGATACCAATAAATTAGATTTAATAAACTGTAATCTTTTAAGTCCATTTACTATCAACAAGATGTACAATGGTCGTTCGATACTTAAGCAGTTGCAGACCGTCTCGGGTGTTACAAGTGAGAGTTACCATTATATGAGCACTAAGATTACAGCCAAGTCGTTAAAAAGAGGTATTCAACTATACTCTATAGGTATTACCAAGTTTCTTGGCAACTCTGTTATCTCACGTATCAAGAATATGGAGTATAACAAAGATAAAACCATCCAAGAGGTTTTGAAACCAAGTACAGCTTATGGTAAAGGTCAATGGGTAGATTTGGCAGGATTGATTACGCCGAAAGTGGTTGTAACCAATTTCATGGACAAGATAGAACAGAAAGAGATAAAATCTCTAAAACAAGTAAAGAATTATTTCGAAGATGCACATGCTAACTATTATGAATATGAGTGGACATGGGCAGCAGATCTTTTGGAAAAAGAGTTAAATAAGTCGTTAGATGAGATTGAGGTGAGTGATATTATTTCTTTGGTTGGTCGTTGGAGAGATAGTGTTATTGAGCTTGATAAGATGCTTTATAACGATGCAAAGAAAGAGTTTACACTGAGTAGTCGTACTGGTTTCGGACCAGACGGAGATGACAGTGTACAGATTAAAGATTTTGAACAAGTTAGAGGTACTTTCGAGACCAATAGTGTAGTTAATGAGATCATTCAACATATCCATCGTAAAAGCAAATTGGCTGCAGATGTGATTGACCAATTGAAAGAAGCCACAACTACAGCATAAGAAGTATCTGATTGTTATAATGATCATTTATGTTTATATCATTATTCATCACAAAAATATAGCCTCATGATAAAAGAAGTATGTGTTGAAAGTTTCCAAGAAGCGCTCAAGGCAGAGGCTTTGGGTGCATCAAGAATTGAATTATGTGAGAACCTACATGTGGGAGGAACGACCCCCTCGTATGGTACAATTGCGATGTGTAAAAGACACCTTAAGATTCCATTTTTTGTAATGATACGCCCTAGAGGTGGTGACTTTATATACTCGGATCTCGAGCTTCAGATTATGAAGAAAGATATCAAAGTGTGTAAAGAGCTAGGAGCAGATGGGGTGGTGTTTGGAGTGTTACGAGGTGACCATGAAATACACACTACTGCTGTAAGAGAACTATGTGAACTTTCTGGTAACATGTCAGTGACATTTCACAAGGCCATAGATACATGTCCACGACCAGACCTAGCCATCAAACATATTAAGATGATTGGCATGGTAGATCGGGTTCTCTCTTCAGGAGGGAAAGAGACGGCCTTAGAGGGGGCTGAAATGCTAAATAAGATGAGGCAAGCTTCCCAACAAGCTCCTATCGTGATTGTTGCAGGCAAGGTTACCAAAGAGAATCTTGAAGAGATAAAAAAAGCAGTCCCAGCCAAAGAGTTTCATGGAAGAAGATTGGTAGGAGATATATCAAAGTAATATTTGCAATCAAAAATAATGTCAAAAAGCCGAATACCACCAGTGGATATTCGGCTTTCATTTTTGATTAAAATTAAACCCTATTTGTGTTTGCCGATCATAATTTACAAGGGTCACACAAACCAATATTATGTAATTAAAAATTACATAGGAAGCATTACATAAAACTTCACTTGCAATTGCCATTTAAAGTCATCCAAAACATCTGGTCTGATGGCATTATAATACCCACTTACGGCAAGATTATATATGGCTTTTTTTGTTTTGAAAATTTGAGATGCACCAATACCAAAAGGGACAATCCACTTACCCAACTCTTCATTATAACTCAATAAAGGAGAACTATTAATCCCTGTTCCTGATTTAAATGAATAGTTTAAAATATACTGTAACGTAGAAGAATTAACTTTATTTCCCCCTACTCCCCAAGTTGGAGTATAGGCAGCCATCGCTAGAAATCCTTTGTTCTTATAAACAGCTGCAAGACTCACACCGATATTCCATGTATCATCCATATAAGTTTCATAATCTCCATAAGTGTTCGATTTTAAGATAATAGATGGACCAATAGCAGGGACAAAATACCCACCCCATAATTTAAGTGGCTTACGATAAGCAAAACTTGCACTATAAATGATATTACCTAACGAAGTTCTATTTTTACCATCTGTATACCTTGTATCAATCGGAATCATAGCAAAGTTAAACATTTGAATTTTTTCACCTAAGTTCACAGGAATAGAGGGTTCAATCCATAATGTATTGGCATCATGATCTGCAAATGTCAGATTATTCATTAATACCAATTTATATATTTTAGCAGTTGGATTTAATGCCTTCACAGACATTTCTTGCTTAGAATCAGCTGTTTCACCTTGAGCAAAAACCTCAATTGTTAAAGTGAGAATTAAAAATAAAAACAATGATCGTCTCATAATACTGTGATTTATACATTCAATATCACTTAAACATATATCTCAACATAAAAGTTCATCTCAATCTGCTAAATTCACATGATAAACAGAGGTTCTAAAAAATTACATAAAAAACCTACAGACAAAGGAATAACAATCTAATCCCACATATTACAAACTGATTGACACTAAAACAATAGAAACTAAGGCCTCCACTCTTTGACCTTTATTTCATCAGGAAAAACCTCTGGTTTATATATTGACATTCCCATCAATAAACGCAAACATTCCTGGATACCTTCAGTAACACTTGGATGAGGATGTGTATTCTTGAGAACTTCCTCCACAGTTAGATCTTGATTAAGTAGGTAAGCAAACGATGTGATGAAAGCAGATGCTTGTGGGCCACTAGCACGCATTCCTAATATCTTATTTTTTCCATCATCGGAGATCATTATTTTCACAAAACCGCGAGTATTTTGCATCGCAATAGCTCTATTCACAAGTGTGTTTGAATAATAAGCGGCTTTATAAGGGATCTTTCGTTCTCTCAGTTGAGACTCGTTCATTCCTACTGATGCTAATTCTGGCTTAAAGAACATCAATGTTGGGAGATGGCTATAGTCTAGAGGATAATCCACATTCGCCCATATAGCCTCTACGATATGACGTCCCTGATCTTCGGCTACACAGTATAATGCCTTATTACCGGTAATGTCACCAGCAGCAAAGATGTGACATTTCAAGAATTCGTCTAATGCACATTTGTTGTTTACATCTAAAAATCCTCTTTCAGAAGGAACAATTCCAGTATTTTCTAGACAAAGATGATCTGTATTCGGAATACGTCCAATGCTCACTAGTATTACATCCACTTCGATAACACGGCTATGTCCATCCTCATAATCTAATACAACATCTAATGAATCTTTTTTCTTTTTAACAGACCTAAAGTTGGCAGTATGATGAATATGAACTCCATTTTTCTCAAGTCCCTCAGAGACAAAGTCACTTACATCAGTGTCTTCAAAAGGTATTACGCGATGGGCTCTATCTAAAAGGTGAACTTCCGTTCGATTAAAGTTTGAGAATATCGTTGCAAACTCACAACCAATGATACCTGATCCAACAATAAGCATTCGCTCTGGAAATTTCTTTAGGTTTAATAGTTCATCAGAGTTCACTATTTGTTTTCCATCGGTGACCAGAACAGGATGTTGTCTAGGTCGTGATCCTGTTGCAACAATAAAGTAATCACCATGGATCATCACATTTCCATCTTCACCCAATAGTTTGATATCAATATGGTGGGGGTCAGAAAATTGAGCATGTCCACGATATAGGGTTAAACTACCTTTCTCAGGATGATCCTCATTGTATGCAAAAGTTTCTATTTGTGAAAGCATCTGATATTGCTTTGTCTTAGCAGCTTTTACGACCGTTTTTTTTACTTCTTTATAGTCTACAGTTAGATGTGATGCACGATAACCTCTATTGACTGCAGATGCGACAGCAAAATCGGCGGATAGTTCCCACATCGTTTTAGAAGTTAGTGCACCATTATAAACACCAGCTCCTCCCATATGCTTTGCCTCGACAATTGCTACTTTTTTATTGAAATCCACGGCTCTCATTGCTGCAGCAAAGCCAGCAGGGCCACTTCCGATCACAACTAAGTCAAAATGTTCTATATTCTCTTGTTGCATGAATTCATTTTTAAACATATTCTTTCAGCATAACATCAGAAACCAAAAAGTGTTTTTATCTATTCTCAATTTCACACTCCTTAACGCGAAAGTTTTATTCTATTTAAATAAGGATTATTGAAAAAACAATCGATTAAATCCACGCTGCTTCCTCAATATTATTATACTTTTGTATACTATCAATTGGAATTGGCTACAGTGCTAATGAACTGTAATTATTCTGATCGGTTCAAGAATAAAGTAAGAGACAAATAAATTGAAGTGTGAAACAAAATGGTATTGCTACCCATCAAATAAAAGGCAATCAAACATGAGTCATTCTTATTGTGAGCCGCCCCAACTGTTCGACAAAAAGGCTCCTTTTCACTTATAAAATCGATCGGAATGATCGGAAGTGAACAGGAAAAGTGACATTTTTTTTCAGTCTGATTCACGAGTATATTTATTTGTAAAAACACATTGAGAAGCGCTGTTTTAGAACATAACTAAAACAGACGAATCTCATATATTAGAACACTGTTTAATTAATTTTTGATACTTACATTTACACCACTTTTAAACAAGACGTGTAAGCGTCGGTATCGAACCAAAAGGTTATTTGAATTATGAAAGTAAAGCAAATCGAGCACATTGGAATTGCTGTAAAAAGTCTAGATGAAACAATTCCTTACTATGAAACACTTTTAGGAACTAAGTGTTACAACATCGAAGAGGTAGCAGAGCAGAAAGTACGTACTGCATTCTTCAAAGTAGGTGAAGTTAAAATTGAATTACTTGAGTCGACAGATCCAGAAGGACCTATCGGTAAATTCGTAGAGAAAAAAGGTGAAGGCATACACCATATTGCTTATGCAGTAGACAATGTAAACGAAGCACTTAACGAAGCAGAAGAGAGTGGTCTTCGTCTAATCGACAAGACTTCTAGAAAAGGTGCAGAAGGTCTTGACATCGGATTCCTACATCCAAAGTCAACTCACGGAGTACTTACAGAGCTTTGTTGCGAGGGTGATAAATAATCAGTTACTTTTGAATATCTATACCCAATAGATTCAAAAAACCTAACATCATGAACAATCAAGATAAAATCAGAAAGTTAATTGAATTGCGCAATGAAGCACGTATGGGCGGAGGCGAAGCAAGAATTAACAAACAGCACGAACAAGGAAAGATGACTGCAAGAGAACGTATCGAAATGCTTGTCGACGAAGGAAGCTTCGAAGAGCTAGATATGTTTGTCACACACCGTTGTACTAATTTTGGAATGGAAAAGACCAAATTTAAGGGAGATGGTGTAGTCATTGGACATGGAACAATAGATGGTCGCGTAATTTATGTTTACGCACAAGACTTTACAGTCTTTGGTGGTTCTCTTTCAGAGACCATGGCAAATAAGATTTGTAAAGTGATGGATATGGCCATGAAAGCAGGAGCTCCTATCATCGGTATAAACGACTCGGGGGGAGCAAGGATTCAAGAAGGGGTTACCGCACTAGCTGGTTATGCCGAGATTTTTGAGCGTAACATTTTAGCTTCAGGGGTTGTTCCTCAGATCTCTGCCATTTTTGGACCATGTGCAGGAGGTGCAGTTTATTCCCCAGCGCTGACTGATTTTATCATGATGACAGAGGAGAACTCTTACATGTTTGTTACTGGTCCCAAGGTTGTAAAGACTGTGACGGGTGAAACCATTACAGTGAATGATTTAGGCGGGGCCAATGTACACTCTTCAAAGTCAGGTGTTTCACACTTTAAAGTGGAATCAGAAGAAGAGGGATTAATGATGATACGTAAATTGATCTCTTATCTTCCACAAAATAACTTTGAGGAGGCTCCAATAACAGAGTGTTCTGATCCTATAGACAGATTAGAAGATAACTTAAACGATATCATTCCTGCCAATCCAAATATGCCATATGATGTCAAAGATATCATTTATGCTATTGTGGATGAGAGCGAATTTTTAGAGATTCATCGCAATTATGCACGTAATATCGTCGTTGGATTCTCTCGTTTGGCAGGACAATCAGTTGGTATTATTGCCAACCAGCCTAACTTCTTGGCTGGAGTACTAGACTGTGATGCATCGCGTAAAGCAGCACGTTTTATTCGTTTCTGTGATGCATTTAATATCCCACTACTTACATTAGTAGATGTTCCTGGATTCCTACCTGGATCAGGTCAAGAGTATGCAGGTATCATCAATCATGGTGCTAAATTAATGTTTGCGTACGGTGAGGCTACTGTTCCTAAGGTAACAGTAACCCTTAGAAAGTCATATGGTGGAGCACATTGTGTGATGAGTAGCAAACAACTAAGAGGTGATTTCAACTATGCATGGCCATCGGCAGAGATTGCTGTGATGGGAGCTAAAGGTGCCATCGAGGTACTTGAAGGAAAGAATGTTCGTAAGATTGAAGATGAACAGGAGAAGTTGGATTATGTCCAAAAGAAAACAGATGAGTATGAAGATGCTTTTGCAAATCCATACCAAGCTGCATCTTATGGATATATAGATGATGTGATCGAGCCACGTAATACTCGTTTCCGCATTATCCGAGCTTTGCAAAGCTTACAAACAAAGAAGGTGACAAACCCTCTTAAAAAGCATAGTAATATTCCATTGTAATCAGTCATAAAGTGATCTCTCTTCTCTTGTTATTGTGTTTGCATGAACAAGAGAAGGGTAATTACATTTTATGATGGAAATCGATTTTGAAATCATTATTCAGGTAAAATAGTTATAGCCATGAACATACTTTCGATTACCTCACAAACATGGATCATTACATTGGTTGGTTATTTTGTAGTTTTCCTTGTTCTTGTAACACTTATCTTCATTTTTGGGTGGCTTATGCCTCTTATACTTAAAAAGATGAAGAAGAAACCTAAAAAGAAAATGGTTCAATCAGCATCTGGAGAAGCGACTGAATCTACTGATTGTAGTGATGAGGATATCACTGCAGGTGAATCTGCAGCCATTGCGATGGCTTTACATCTCTTCTTAAACAGTCAACATGACGAAGAGAGTAATGTCATTACCATCAAGAATATCAAACGAAGATATTCACCATGGAATTCCAAGATTCATAGTATGAATAACACGCTAGATAGAAGATAAGTTGTCGGGACACAAAACAGTTAATCATGAGAAAATTTAAATTTACCATCAACGGTAGTAAATATAACGTATCAATAAAAGATCTTGAAGGTAACATTGCCAATATTGAAGTCAATGGAACTCCTTACGAGGTAGAAATAGACCAAGAGGTAAAGGTGCAAAAAACACCTAGACTTGTTCGTAAGAGTGTTGTAAACACGATCAATGATAGTGCGATCCTAAAGAAGAACACAACTGTCTCAGGATATAAAGTAGAAGCTCCTCTACCTGGAAATATCTTTAAACTTAAGGTTAAAGAAGGAGATAATGTTAAAAAAGGGGATGTCTTAATTATCCTTGAGGCAATGAAGATGGAGAATAACATCCTATCGGAGAAAGATGGAGTAGTTAGCAAAATCCACGTCAATGAGGGAGATGCCGTACTTCAGAATGATGTAATTTTAGAGATCCAATAATAATACCGACGTGGTTATTATTAGACTGTGAAGATCCATTGATTTACAAAAAATCTTTTAACGATGAAAAAAATTCTCACAATCATTGGTGCGGTGTCTATTATACTTACCGTACAATTATGTTTTGGTGCAGATGGAAGTGCTTTCCAAGAGAGTACTAGCGGTGCATTAGAAGGGTTAAAGACTTTCTACAATTTTACAGGCTTTGCCAACTTTGACCCATTGAATCTTGTGATGATCATTGTTGGACTTTTCTTCCTTTTCTTAGGAATAAAGTACGACTTCGAACCATTACTATTGGTTCCTATTGGAACAGGTATTATTATTGGTAATATCCCTTTCCTTCCAGGTAATAATATTGGTATTTATGAGGATGGTTCTGTTTTGAGCTATCTATATTTTGGAGTTAAGAACGGTATCTATCCACCTCTTATCTTTTTAGGTATTGGAGCGATGACAGATTTCTCTTCCTTAATTTCCAATCCGAAACTAATGTTATTAGGTGCAGCAGCACAAATTGGGGTATTTGGAACATTCTTAGGTGCAGCAGCATTAGGTTTCACAGCTCAAGAGAGTGGTGCTATTGCTATTATTGGTGGTGCTGATGGTCCTACAGCTATCTTCTTGTCAGCAATGCTGGCTCCACATATGATGGGTGCCATTGCTATTGCAGCATACTCGTATATGGCATTGGTTCCAGTGATTCAGCCGCCAATTATGCGTCTTCTAATACCTAAGAAAGAACGTACGATCAAGATGAAGCCACCAAGAGCCATCTCTAAAACAGAGAAGATCTTATTCCCTATCATTGGGCTTATCTTCACTACTTTTATTGCTCCATCAGCAATACCTCTTTTAGGAATGTTATTCTTTGGAAACCTTCTGAAAGAGTCAGGCGTAACAGAACGCTTGGCAGACACAGCACGTAACTCTCTAATTAATATTGTTACTATTCTTTTAGGAGTAACAGTTGGAGCCTCAACACAAGCACAATATTTCCTTACAACAGATTCATTAAAGATCTTTGTATTAGGAGCGATTTCATTTGTGATAGCAACAGCAGGAGGATTATTATTTGCACGTTTGATGAACCTATTCTTGAAAGGTGATAATAAGATCAATCCACTTATTGGAGCTGCAGGTGTTTCTGCCGTACCAGATAGTGCAAGGGTAGTACAAAACGAAGGTTTAAAATCAGATCCGAACAACCACCTGTTAATGCATGCAATGGCACCTAACGTAGCTGGTGTAATTGGTTCTGCAGTGGCTGCAGGTATCCTATTGGCATTCCTTAAGTAATAGTCTTAGCCAACTATAATTGGGATCGATCCTATTTTAGGATAAGTACCAAGGATTAAAATATTAAAGCGAAATACAATCTCAAAGAGAAGTATTTCGCTTTTTTTATTTTATCATATTCAAATGAACTATTGTTAAATAATGCTGAAGCAAGTCTTAGTAAACCATATTTGAATAATGAAAAAGCTTTACGTCCATGTGATTTAATTTGGATATTCTTATGTTTCTCGTTTATATCATTTCCAGCTAAACAAGACCATATATAAGCTATCATTATCATAGAGAGTAATTTTGAGATTCTTTTCAAATCTTTAAGATGTGTGTTTTCCATATTCAAACCACTAGGCTTTAATGCCTTGAATATTGTTTCGATTTGCCATCTTTGTTTGTAATCTGAAAATAAACGTTCTTGTCTATTGAAAGATGCAATGATGAGATATTCGATCTGGTTCGTTTTGGGGTCATACAGTTTTAGACCAGAAAGGTAAACCAAGTTATTGCCATGATAAACAAGTTTCGGATACTATATTATTTCACTGATGATCAGTGAAATAAACAACCAGAACTTATCTCTTTCTCTTATTTCTTGTCATGTACTAAGAATTTACTTACAAATTGATCCCACAATAAAACTTTTAGATGTGTACGTATCCTTCGACAAAAAGACTTAAATATTCATGACACGAGAGTGACACATTGGTATCTCCTTAACTTTTTTAAAATGAATGCTTCATTATAGCCAAGGTACCTAAAGTTATCATAGGAGAAGGAAAAATGATTACACTACCAATGAGCTAAGAAAGAACAGTAAGAGACTTCACTCTATTATAGTAAAGCCGTTTTATTCCCATGGTTGAGAAATATGTTCGTATGTAAGACTCCATAATTTACCGGAATTTATGAAGAGAGATTGTAGATTCGTAATTCAAGTATGTTGAGAAAGCCCAAGTTAAGTATTCCAACTATTGCACTAAAAAAAGGGTAAAAACCGAAGTTTTCACCCTTTTAATAAAATATAGGATAATATAAAGGCCGTAAGAGACAATCACGACCTCTATTTTTTAAGCCAAGATTTCACAAGTTCTTGATGGTTTTTCACCCAAGTTTTGGCTACTTGAGTTTTGTTATCGCCATCTTCCATATCATTCATCAAATCAGATATTTGCTTATTAGTCAACTTAAAAGCCTTAAAGAAACTTGCCAATTCAGGATTATCTTTTTGAAATCCTTTTCGACCATATGTCATTACTTTCTCCTTTTCTCCATAATATTTCTTTGGATCTTCAAGGAACTTAAGATCAAAACGACCAAACATCCAATGAGGTGCCCATCCACAGAAGACAATCCACTCTTTTTTACTAATCGCTTTTTTTACTTCAGTAAACATTGCTACAGATGATGAATTAATTTGTTTAAAATTCAACCCATAGTCAGCAATTACTTTCTCCGTTTTTGCTGTAAGACCTGCACCTTTTTCAATACCGATAATCTTACCTTCGAATTTATCTCTATTTGCATTTAACTCTTCAATGCTATTCACAGGAACATAAGCCGGCACTACGAGTCCAAGTTTTGCTTCATCATAAGTTGTGCTAATATATTCCAGCTTATTTTTAAATTTTGCTATTTTTTCTTTGTGTGTCACTGGCATCCAAACATCCATAAATACATCAATATCACCTAACGACATAGATGCAAATATTAGATCAACAGCAGCATTTTTCATCTTGACATCATAGCCTTGCTCTGTAAGAATTTCTTTTGTAATATATGTCATTGCAACACCTTCAGCCCAACCATCAACATAACCTATGACGATCTCTTTTTTTGCATCTGATGTTCCGTTATTTTTTTTACTTGTACACGAGACAAAAAGTATTAAACCCGTTATTACGAGTATCGATAATTTTTTAATGCTTTTCATTATAATTGATTTTTGGTTTTATTTCTTTTTAGAAGCAGCAAAAGATTGTGTGATACGATCAAGTATTATAGCAAGGATTACAACTGCTAAACCACTTTCAAATCCTAAGCCAATATCTAGATTATTAATTCCTTCAAGAACTTTCTCTCCTAAGCCGCCAGCAGCAATCATACCTGCAATTACGACCATAGATAGCGACATCATAATAGTTTGATTCACTCCAGCAAGTAGTGAGTTCTTGGCTAATGGCAGCTCTACTTTCATTAATACTTGCATTGGTGTAGCACCAAAAGATTTAGCGGCCTCAACGACTTCTGGTGAAACCTCTTTTATACCTAAAGAAGTTAGACGAACAGCTGGTGGCATAGCAAATATAATGGTAGCGAAAGCACCTGGTAATTTCCCAATGCTAAAGAATAGTACTGCTGGTATTAAATAGACAAAAGCAGGCATGGTTTGCATTAAATCTAATATAGGCCTTACACTCTTCTCTACAGAACTCTTTTTCGCACTAATAATACCTAGTGGAATTGCTATTATCAATGCCACAACAGTAGATATTAGCACCAAAGCCAAAGTCTGCATTGTTTCAGTCCAAAATCCCATACTGTATATAAACAGAAATCCGAGACCTGTTATTAGTGCTACACTCTTACCTCCTTTATACCAAGCAACTGCAACAAAAAGAGCAATAACAACATAAAAAGGAAAAAATAAAAGCAGATTCTCAAAACCTTCAATAAGGCTATTTCCATTATCTTTAATTACATCAAATACAGAACCAAAATGTTCAGTTAACCACATCACAGCATTCTCAACACTTGATCCGATATTAAAAATTCTTTGTTCCATAAATAATTATATTTCTTGAGCTTCTTCCTGAAGGATTTCGATCTCTTTAGAGTTGTATTTTGTAGATTCGATGATTAATGATGTCTGGGTAACAATTCCTAATAATTTACCGTTCGCTTCATCAACTACAGGTAAAGGAAAATGTGTATCAGCAATAAGAGGTAACATCTCCTCTACAGTAAAATGAGGATAAACACTTGCCACGTTAGATTCGATAAAACTGGTTAATGATAAGTTGCTATCTTTTAAAGCTCGTATCACATTTCTTAATCGAATAAACCCAACGAACTGTAGCTTTTCATCCACTACAGGTAGTGCTGAAAGTCCTTTTTGACGCATCTTATGAATTAGACTTTGCGGGCCATCCTTCTTTAACTGAGCTACATCATTATTTTTAAACATGAGCGTTTCAGCGGAGATAACACATTTACGATCTACTTTTTCCACAAAAGCTTCCACATATGGTGTTGCTGGTGAAGTCAAAATATCTTCAGCAGTTCCTACTTGCTCAATGACACCATCTTTCATAATGGCAATGCGATCACCAAGCTTTATGGCCTCATCCAAATCGTGCGTAATAAACACAATCGTCTTCTTCAATTTATCTTGAAGGTCCAATAACTCATTCTGCATCTCTGATTTAATTAAAGGATCTAATGCAGAGAATGCCTCATCCATCAGAAGAATTTCAGGATCATTGGCCAAAGCTCGAGCTAGTCCAACTCGTTGTTGCATTCCTCCTGATAATTCAGATGGTAGCTTATCTTCGAAGCCCTGCAATCCAACATTTATAATTGCATCATGAGCTATTTTTAATCGTTCTTCTTTTTTTATACCTTGGAGTTCTAGTCCAAACGCAACATTATCAACAACCGATCGATGAGGTAACAATCCAAATTTCTGGAATACCATTGTCATTCCTTTTCTTCGAACTTCTCTCAAATCTTGTTGATTCATCTTAGTAATAGAATCTCCATGAAATATAACATCTCCAGATGTTGGGATATTAAGCAAATTCAAACATCTAAGTAATGAAGATTTTCCACTTCCAGAGAGTCCCATAATAACAAATATCTCTCCTTCATAAATCTCAAGTGATGCATTATTAACACCGATAGTTGCACCTGTTTTCTTCAGAATTTCACTTTTTGTAATACCCTTTTTAAGTAGTGCTAATGCTTCTTTTTTATTCTTTCCAAATATTAGATTTAGGTCTTTTACTTCTATCTTAATATTAGATTCTGGCATATTATTTTTTTGATTTCATTAATTCAATCGAAGGCAAAAGACATTAAATGTTCGACGCGACATGTAACAACTATAAGTATCCCCCAAATTGATTTAAGACAAATATAAAGCAAAGATTTCAACCATAAAAACAGGATTTTACATATATATCCAGATCAAATGGTATAATACACCATGAATTTATGTTCTATACGACACATTAAATATATACACACAAAAACCTTATTATCAATGTATTACGCACACAAACCCACAACACAAATATCGTTTCTAAGAAATGCATTTCAGAGCATTAATTAAGAGTTCTCAAAGAGTCATTTAATAACAATAAGTTAATATTAGAAGAACGTACATGAGCCTATTTTATCCCAAAAGAATCAAACGAACAAAAAAAGGTGTAACCAATTTCTTGCGAAATATTGGTTACACCTTTACAAATATTTGAATTTATGCCCCTATTAAAATTTAAGAGGCAGGAATTTTATCTAATGATTACTCCTTTACGTGAACCACATATTCAGAGGTAGGGATTGTTTGTCCAAAACATATTGGATCCCATCCATATCTCTTTGCGACTTCGAAGAATTGCTCCTCCTGGTCAGGTCTTACAGCAACCAATAATCCTCCACTTGTTTGGGGATCACAAAGAACACTTTTCTGCTCTTCAGTTAGAGGAGATATCTTATCCCCATAACTATCAAAATTACGGTGTGTCCCACCAGGAAAAGTTTTAAGATCAATATACTTCTGCAAACCATCAATTAATGGCACCTTCGACATACTAATCTCAGAACTCATACCAGAGCCCTCACACAACTCTTTCAAATGCCCTAAAAGACCGAAACCTGTAACATCAGTCATTGCCGTTACGCCCTCTAATGTCCCTAATTCAGCACCAATCTTATTTAATGTGATCATTGAATTTCTCGCTTTGAGTCGATCCTCTTCATCAAGTAGGCCCTTTTTTTGAGCAGTACTTAAAATCCCAACACCAAGAGGCTTTGATAAATATAGATTGCATCCAACTTGGCCAGAAGCATTCTTTTTTATCATATTCTTCTTTGCTATTCCCGTTACAGCCAAACCAAATATTGGTTCAGGACCATCAATACTATGTCCTCCAGCAATTGTAATTCCTGCTTCTTTACAAGCTTTTCTAGCACCATTCATTACTTTTGCGGCCACAGATGTATCCAACTGTTTGGTTGGCCAACAAAGGATTGCTAACGCCATCAAAGGCTTGCCACCCATCGCATAGATATCGCTAATGGCATTGACAGAGGCAATGGCTCCAAAATCCTCCGGATCATCCACTATTGGCATAAAGAAATCTGTCGTAGAGATAATAACATTATCATCATCTATTTCATATACCGCAGCATCATCTAAAGTACCATTTCCAACTAATAGCTTAGGATCAAGATGAGAGGTTGGAACTTGATCTAAAATCTCTTTTAACACCTTTGGTGCAATTTTGCATCCACACCCAGCACCATGTGAATATTGGGTTAACTTAACACACTCCATATATTTGGTCGTAATTTGTTTCTATCTCTTCAATTAATATTCTGGCATGATCGTCAGAAGAGGTGTTTGGCAAAACTTTTGTGAAAACATGCTTTTTATCCTTCATCTGATCACGACTATATTCATATGTTTTGTCATAATACTCTAACAAAAGGTCTGCCACCACATCGAAATCACCGCTTTCATAACAAGATAAAATATGATCTTTACGTTGATGTCCTAATCTTTTCACTAAATTGTTTATTGCACCTTTCATCTTATCAGTATCCAAACGACTGTAGTCTTTAACCAACTGTTTTACACGATATTCACGAGTCATCTCGATAACCAATAAAGCACAGTGATTCATTCTTTCCCAAAAAGGATCTGGAAGAAAAACCCTTCCGATGAATTTACTTTCTCCCTCAACCCATACAGGCTTGGAAGGATCAAGTAATCTCACTTTTTGGTAAAGGTCATTTTGAAACTGCTGAGTTGAAGGTTGACTCTTTTGTCCAATTCCACCAAAGGCAGATCCTCGATGAGATGCCAATGCCTCAAGATCAATAATTTGACTTCCACTTTTTTCTAGATGATGAAGAATATCTGTTTTTCCACTACCTGAGAATCCTTCAAGTACGATTAGCTTTGGTAACTGATCTACATGTTCCAAAAGATGACTTCGATAAGCTTTGTAACCACCGGTTAAAACATAACATTTAATCCCTACTTTCTCGAATAACCATGCCATAGACTGTGACCGCATTCCACCTCTCCAACAATGGATCAGGATTGTATTATCTACAGCCATTTTCTTTGCTCTCTTAGCCCAAACAGACATCTTAGGACCAACAAATTCAAGCCCCTTTAAAACAGCCGTATCTTTACCTTGCCTCTTATAAATCGTTCCGACCTTCGCCCGCTCATCATTATCGAATAGTGACATATTCACTGCATTTGGAATATGTCCTTCTTCAAATTCTCCAGGCGATCTCACATCAATGATAGGATATTTCTCTGACTTTACTAAAAACTCTTCTGCGCTTATTAATTCCATGTAAATACTATTTCTCTTAATATGTAAGCAGCATCTTCATGTCGAGCAGTCTTGTCAAACAAATAGTGTCTGACATAAGGCCATCTCAGCTTGGAGATTGTTCTGATAAGATAAAAGTAGTATAAAAAGCATGTAGAATAAAATTATCAAATACTAAAATATTTTCATTACATACAGCAAAACAAGAATCCCCTACAAATGGGAACTAAATAGTTCCCAATGTAGGGGCACAAGAGAAATAGTCATCAACAAACATGACAACAACTAAACTATAAGACTACCGTGCATATTGTATTTCACTTCCTGCAGGGATCTCTTCTGATCCTCTGACTAATAGTATATCTTTATCAGACAACTCTCCAAATATTTCTACAGAATCGTTATTCACAACCCCCATTTTCACATCTATCCATTTGGTTCTTTTATCAACTACTGCCACGACAAATTGTTCTTTCATAGTGGTTACAACAGCACTCATGGGAACCATGAATCCTTTATATCCTTTGAACATATTCAATTCTCCTTTTGCATACATTCCAGGAAGCAATTGAAGTGAATCATTTTTGAATCGATATTCCCATTTTTCGGTTCTTGACTGTGCGGATATGATATTTGATTTTCTAGAAAATGGTGCTTTAAATTGTTTTCTCCTTATACTCTCTGTACTAAAAGTGATCGAATCTGTTGAAGGGGTGTCTTTGACATATAATTCTGGCATATTAAAATGAAGACGTAACACAAAAGGGTTGTCAATGGTTAAAATGACATCTTGTTTATTGCCTCCAACAAAATCACCAACATTTAATTCTCGACTTGTAACTACGCCATCAAACGGAGCACGTATCTCAAGGTATTGTTCCATCTCCCGATACAAACGAGTTGAAGCCAAAGCGGCCAAATACAACTCTTTAGATGACAGCATCATGTTTTTAGCTGTTATAAGTTGAATTTGAGAAACAGCCCCTTCTAAGGAAGAAACGTTCTTGAAACGTTCATACTCCTCCTTTTTAATTAAATAATGCGATTTTGCTTCTTTTTCATGTGCTTTCGCTTCAAGTAGTTTTGCATTCATTTCAGGCGCATCCACGACAACAAGCAGTTGCCCTTTTTTAATAAAATCACCTATATCCACTTTCAACAATTTAATATAACCAGGAATTTTTGCTCTTATTTTTGCCTGCTCCAATGAACTTAACTCTACAGGAATTGATATATTGTATTTTATCTTTTGACGCTTTAATTCGAACACCTTGTGTATTTTCTCCTCTTTTGTAGGTTCTATTGATTGCTTCTCATTGCAAGCGAAGACAATGAAGCTTAACATTAGTGTTAAAACAGTTAATCTGGATTTCATGCCGTATATTTTTTTCGAATCATTTCGATGTATTATTAATGTAATATCGACTCTGTATATCTTCAGGGTCTAGCGATTCACTCTGATATTTTATATTTGCAACAAATTGTTGATATACAATAGGCAAAAAGAGCAACGTTCCAATCATAGAAAAGAAAAGCCCACCCAATACTGCAACCCCTAATGGAGCAACTTGATCCCCTCCTTCACCTAATCCTAATGACATAGGCAGCATTCCTGCAATCATTGCAAATGAAGTCATTAGAATTGGACGCAATCGGTTTTTTGCAGCATTAATCGCAACATCTTTACCGTGATATTTTCGGATATTTTCAGCATCTGTAACAAATAATACTGCATTAGATATTGCAACACCAATTGCCATAATAGTACCCATATATGACTGAATATTTAAACTATTTCCAGTCATCAATAGAAATAAAAGTGATCCACCAATAACAAGTGGAACAATAGACAGAGAAACGAGTGATATACGAAACGATTGAAAACTTACTGCTAGTAACAACAAGATAACGACAATAGCGATCAGTAGACCTTGTTTTAATTCGGACATTGTTAATCCAAGCAGATCAGCTTGCCCTCTTGTTAACACTTTCACCCCTTTAGGTAGTTCACCGACTCTTTTAATGGCTTGATCTATTTGACCAATAACATGACCTAAATCTGAATTATGAATATTTGCCGTAATTGTAATAAATCGTTGTTGATTTAAGCGATCATACTCTGCAGGAGAAACTCCCGTTTTAACCGTTGCTACATCTCTAACATAAACTTTCTCATCGTGATTATTCTTTACTGGAACTGAGGCCAACGCTTTTATACTCTTCATTTGATATTGTGGAAACTCTACCTGTACTTGATAAGCAACTCCAGAGATAGGATCTCTCCAATAGTTCGGTTTGGTAAAACGCGAAGAGGAGGTTGCTGCCACTAGAGATTTTGATATTTGATCCGTCATGATACCCATTTTACTCGCTTTTACACGGTCTATAGATATTTTTATTTCGGGATAATCAAGTCTTGTTGCAATCTGGACATCTCTCAATGACGGAATTTTATCCATTTGATCTTTTACCTTTCTTGCAATATCCATTGAACCCTGTAAATCCTTTCCTAAAATGGTGATTTCAATGGGGTTTGTTGAACCAAGGTTCATTACTTGATCTACAAGATCTCCAGGTTCAAACGATAGTACTGCATCTGGATATTTCACTTTAAAACGATTACGCAACTCCTCTTTAAGAACTTCAATTGGATAGTCTGTACCTTTAACTAGATTTATCTTTGTAACCGACTCGTGAGGACCACTAGTCCACAAGTGGATAAGGTTAACAGGAAAACTTGAAGGCTGAGTTCCAATAAAGGATGAACTAATATCGACTCTATTTTCACCTACAATCTCATCAACAGTAGTCAATAATGATTTCGTAGCTATTTCTGTCGTTTCAATCCGAGTCCCTGAATCTAAACGTAGCCTGACTTGGAGCTGCCCTGCATCCACTTTTGGAAAAATATCCACCCCTATAAGCAAACCACTAGAAAGAAGAATGATTAAGGTAATAAAGAATAGTACCACCAATGATCTCTTCTTATTTTCAATAGAGCGAGTCAGTCGTAATGCGTAATTAGCCTTCAAGGATGAAAACCTACTACTCTCACTTTTCGTATGATCTATCTTCTTCATAATCCACACAGCCATTACAGGGACAAAAGTCATCGACAACAAAAACGATGCAATCATAGAGAAACCTACAGCTAGGGACATCGGCATAAACATTCCTTTTGGAACTCCAGACATAAATAGAGCTGGAGCAAAGACAGATAAGATGGAAAATAAAATCAAGAGTTTAGGTATTACAATTTCCCTACACCCATGCAAAATAGCAAGAGCCTTACTTTTCCCCATCTCCATATGTCTATGAATATTTTCAATCGTCACTGTCGCTTCATCCACGAGTAATCCTACTGAAAGCGCCAACCCTCCAAGTGTCATAATATTAATTGTTTGCCCCACGATACCTAGACATATTACACTCGACAAAATTGCAATTGGAATAGTTAAAACAACAATCAGTGCCCCTCTTCGATCTCCTAGGAATAGAAGTATCATCAAACCGGTCAATAAAGCACCAAGCAGCCCTTCAAAAGCGACACTTTTTAAGGAATTTATTACATATCCCGATTGGTCAAATTCATATGAGACTTTAATATCTTCAGGAACGGAGGCTTGCATTTCTGGTAATGCTCTTTTCACATTCTTCACCACTTCCCATGTCGATGCATCTGCTCTTTTCGTTACGGGAATATAAACAGACCTTGCACCATTTACCAAAGCATAACCAGTAGTTATATCTGTACCAACACGAACATTTGCAACATCTCCAAGAAAAACAGTCGGTCCCTCATCTGCACTTAGAGGTATCTTCTCAAAATCACTCACTTTCTCAATTACAGAGTTTTGTGATGCAATCAACATCTTGTCTCCGATACCAATATTACCCGCTGGTGAGATTCTATTAGACTGTGCAAGTCGATTCACTATTTCATCTGGAGTCAAGTTATATTTTTGAACTTGAGAAGGATTAAGTTTTACGACAACGGTTTTCGCACTACCACCAAATGGAGGCGGTGCTGAAACTCCTGGCAGCGTAGAGAACATCGGACGAACTTTAAATAATGCAAGATCGGCTATCTCTCCTAATGTTCTAGTATCTGATGAAAAAATGAGTTGTCCTACAGGTACACTACCTGCATCAAAACGAGTGATAAATGGAGGGACGGTTCCTGGAGGCATAAAGGCTCGAGACCTATTAACATATCCCACAATTTCTGCTGCAGCTTGGCTCATATCAGTCCCTTCATGGAAAATAACTTTAATTAAAGCATTTCCTTGAACAGATTTTGATTCAACCGATTTTACTCCGGTCACATACAAAAAGTGATACTCATAGTAGTTCGTAACAAAAGACTCCATCTGTTCTGGAGACAAACCACCATAAGGCTGAGCAACATATATTGTTGGGGATCCAAAAGAAGGAAAAATATCAACCTTCATCTTTTTAATGGAGAGGATCGAGAAGAAGACAACTGCTAAAATTGCCACAAGTACGGTTATGGGCTTTCTTAAAGCCCCTTCAATTAATTTCATATCCTTAAAATTCTATGGTAAAGATGGAAAGATCTCCTTGGACCAACGATAATTCTAAAAGTGCTTGCCAAGCATTGATATAGACACTATTTTTCTGCATCTCAACATTCAACAAATCATATTGAGATGCAATCAACTCCGTGTAGTCAGATAACCCATTTTCGTATTGTAGAAGCGTGGTATTATATGCTTTAAGATAAGCCTCATATTCAATTGGAAAACCTTTAGCTATAACTATCGACTTTCTATATTTCGATCTAGCAACTCGATCTCTAAGTTGTAAATTATTCAATAAAAGCTCTTTTTCTTGTAACTCTTGTTCAAGAGCAAAACTTTCGTAAGAAATTCGATTTTTCTTCTTTAAGAAATCGGACAGGGAGAGAGATAGCTGTAATCCAACCCCATAATTGGTGTAAGAAAGTTGGAAACCATGAGAAGGATCAACGGTTCCATCATACATAAATCCGGAGCCCCTACTACCAAACATGCTCCATAGTTCAATATCAGGAGTCCATGATTTTTTTGCTATTTTTACTTGCTGAGAATGATATAGTATTGATTTATCCGAAGCGATTATACTAGGAGAATTAATGATGTCACTTTTTATATTTCTGCTATTGGGCAAGCTCTTCACAAAGAATTTCTCTGGTTCTATTGAATCAACTTTACTTCCCAAAAAGGATACTAACCTTGTATAATTAGAATCAACAATTTTTGATATTTCCATTGCTTCTCTCTTCGCTTTAGCAAGCTCTCCTTGAAACTTAAACCGATCCACCTCTGAAACTAAACCTTCATCATAAAGCCTAATCGATTTCTTTAAAAGAAATTCATTTCGTTCTACATTATTTCTCATCACATCAAGCTGTTTTTCGGCTCTTATTAACTCCAAATAGTAGAATGCGACGCTACCTTGAATTTGTATCTGTTTGTCAAGCAGCTCATACTCCTTCATCTCAACAAGATTATTTGCTCCTTTTACCATTGCATTTCTTTTTCCAAAAGTGTAAGGAGACCACTTCATGTAGATTCCAGCAGAAGAACCTATCGATCCATCATATGATGGATCTTGAACAGGAGGACCACTGATACCTATAGAAGTAGATGAATTATTCATACCTGTCACATTATTTGCTGTGGCATAATTAACATCGTATGATACATCAACATCAGGCAGAAAATTATCCTTCTTCATATCAAGAGAACTTCTAGCCATATTCAATTCGGCTTGTTTAGCAAGAATTTCAGGATAGTTATTCTCGGTATATTTCATTAACGAAACTAGACCTTCCTGAGAATATGCAGAGGTCATTTTCAAACACAATGAACAGAACAGCAACCCTTTTTTTATCATTTGACTCATCTGAACTATATTTTGTAATTAGTTTAATTGTCGCTTAGAAGACATATCGTCATCTACTTTAACTACTTACAAACATACCCTTCGACAACCACAACCTATGGCACAAATGAAACAATAATGGACATTAACATCTTTTAAACCCACCCAAGCCAAAAACACTGAAACACAGTAAAATACAAAATACAATCCTATTATTCCCATACAAATACACAAATAATTTTCATGGTATAATTGAATCATTTTTGGGGTAAATGAATTAATTTTCAGAAAAATAAAAGAGCCATTAATCTTTAAGATCAATCGCTCTTTTCAAATATTTCACTAGTTTCTATAGATAATCGATAATTCCAACCTCCTCTTTATACTCTTTCCATTTAATCAATAAATCTTTAACAATATCAGGATGAGATCTAGAAATATCAATTGTTTCACTCGGATCGTCTTTCAAATTATATAACCTCCAAATATCATCTCCGTAATGCATTGCACTCCCAATATTTGTCAACTTATAATCTCCACACCTAATATATCTAGTCCCAAATATTTCATGAGCAACAATATAACCTTTTGCATGAGGACAATCTCTTTCTCCTTCAAAATACTGTTTTAATGAAACACCTCTATCTGCAATTATTGTGTTCCCTTCATACTCTTTGGGAGACTTAACTCCTGCGAGATCTAATATAGTAGGTTTCACATCCATACTTGTTATCAGCTCTCTCTTTATCCTTCCTTGTCCTTCTACTTTGGGACCCATAATTATAAATGGTGTATTCACACCTCCTTCTCCGCTAGTCGTTTTTACATAATGCTTGGGCATATTAGTAGCTTGTGCAAAGCCATATTCAATTGAAGCAAAAGAACCTATCTTACCCATATTATTATACGACAGATTAAACCCATCCAAATATGCCATATCATCAACTAATTTTGAGTAGAAATCATGCGATTTTGGATTAGACCCATTGTCTGAAACAAATATAATATATGTATTCTCCAGCTCTTTACTCTTCTCTAGAAAGGAGATTACTCGGCCTATTTGGTCATCCATATATTCAATCATACTTGCATATAGTTCCATCGATCGAGAAAGGTATTTTTGTCTATCTAAAGGTAAATCATTCCATCTCTCATAATTACGATGCTCATCTGGCACTTTTGAATTAGAGGAAGCAACTCCCGAATTAACTGCTCCTCTTAATCGTTGTTGAGCTAAGACATCATAACCTTCATCGTACACACCTTTATATCTATTCAACCACGCATCAGGCACTTGTACAGGATCATGAGGAGCAGTATAAGCGAGATATGCAAAGAATGGTTTACCTGACCCACTATTCTCCCTCAAATATGACAGCATCTTATCCGTATAATTTTTTGATGAATAGAACCCTTTAGGTAACGAGTCCAATAACATATCATCTTCCACATATGGTAATGGATCATCCCTTCTCATTAACCCTCTTCGATCACTAAAATGAGAGCCACCACCTTTTAAAAGACTAAATGAATGATCAAAACCTCTATCAACCGGCCAATGACCTTTATCATCTCCTAGATGCCATTTCCCTGACATCATTGTTTCGTATCCATTCAATTGTAGTATTTCAGGAATTGTCGTAATATCCTCACTCAATACACCAGCATATTCAGGTGCCCCATTTTGCTTATCATACGTATAGACCTCTTCCATAGTTCCCATACCTGCTTCATGATTATCACATCCAGATAGCAGCATACTTCTTGATGGAGCACAGAGTGCGGAAGTATGAAAATTGGTATTTATAACTCCCACAGCTGCCAATTTATCTATATTGGGAGTTCGTATTTCACTACCAAAGCAACCAAGATCTGAATACCCCATATCATCAACTACGATTACTAGAAAATTTGGTCTATTATTTTTCCGTTTTGCAAAAACACCTAATGTCGACAATATCAATAATAAAACAGATAGCCTTATTTTATATCCCTTCATAATTTCTCATTTAAAAATTCTGGGTACAAAATTAAAGCAGTTGTCAGACGAAAACTTGAACAAAAAAATAGATTACTTGAATAAAAAGTTACAATTTCTCGATATAATCTCTAGGAGACACACCATATTTCTTCTTAAACTCTCTAGAAAAATGTGGTAGGTCTGAAAAACCGCAACGATAAGCAATATCCTGCAAAGAATAGTCACTAGACAGCAACATAGACCTTGCGTATTGTAGTCTATAGTCTTGATAATACTTCATTGGGCTTCGTCCAAAATATGCTTTAAAATGCTTCTTTAATGACATTGGAGACATCCTATACTTTGATGCTAAATGGTCTAGGGACCATCGACTCTGAGAGAGGTCACAAATATCATTTTGGATCTCTAACATTCGATCCAATAAATTACCTGAAGGATCATATACACGAGAACGTAAGTTCGTCTTCGACCGTCTAACGATATACTCTAATGATATAAAGAAAATTGAACGCAATAATGAATCAGAGATCCATGGTTGAAGTTCTGTTGTATAAGACTTCCGATTTGATAGAATCGATCTTAATGATGGTAGATCCAGTAGATTATCCACATACAAAAGCTTAAGATCGTCCAATACAGACAATACGCCATATAACGAAAGATTTTTAACAGCCTCATACTTAATTAAGAATGTAATATGTGACACTTTTTGTGTTTTACTAACATCGACTATATAACCATACTGACTATGCATTATGGTAAGGCTCTTTTGAGAGTGAAGTTTCAAAACTGCACTATCGTCATTCCCTATTTCAATATTCTGATGATAAAGTGTCAATACATACTGAACATCATAGGACTTACCAAACTCAATCATCACTTTTTGTTGGGAGCTATGTTGATCAATATCAAACACAATTGCTTCAATCCCAAAATCAAGAGAATAAAACGAGATGATGCCATCTGCCAATTCAAGAACTGAATCGGTTATTCTCTTTGCTTGAAAAAGATTACACAAGATGTCTTTGTGTGATTCAAGAGAGTTAATCGTATATCGCTTCATCCAACTAAACTTTACATTCATTAAGTATAACCATCAAAATTATATTACAGTTTAAAATACACAACAATTATTCCACAAGTTTTTATCAAAAGAACCACTTAGTTTTTTACATGTTTTCACACCTTCATTTTACCAGAAGCCAAACCGAAGACCGATTTACTCATTTGGTCTATTTTCGAACAAAAAGTATCATTTGTTTACTATATATTATCATTTTCACATTTAATGTAAGAATTAACACATCCTCACCTATCTTTTTTCTTAGCTTCGCAAGTAATATATTCACTTAATTAAATACTCATAAGCAATAATGAAATCGTTAAAAATTGGGAACCTTGAGATCCCTGTACCTATTATCCAAGGAGGAATGGGAGTTGGGATATCTTTATCTGGACTAGCATCAGCAGTAGCAAATGAAGGTGGTGTTGGTGTAATTTCAGCAGCAGGCTTAGGCTTAATCCACAAAGAAAAGTCGTTAGACTACGTAAAAGCAAGTATTGAAGGCTTAAAAAAAGAGATCCGTACAGCCAAAGAGAAGACCATCGGTGTAATTGGAGTCAATATTATGGCTGCACTAACCAACTTTGAAGACATGGTTAAAACAACCATTGCAGAAAAAGCAGATATTATTTTTGCTGGTGCTGGTTTACCTCTTGATCTTCCAAAATATTTAAAGCCTGATAGTATTACTAAATTAGTGCCAATTGTCTCTTCTGCTAAAGCAGCAAGAATCATAGCACAGAAATGGATTACAAACTACAATTATGTACCTGACGCTATCGTTGTTGAAGGACCTAAAGCAGGAGGACATCTTGGATTCAAAGCCAACCAGATTGAAGATAATAATTTTTCTCTAGAAGAGATTATCCCCAATGTGGTAAAAGAAATCATGCCGCTACGATCTAAATACAATAAAGCTATTCCAGTTATTGCTGCTGGAGGTATTCATACGCAAGATGACATACAACGTATCATGGAGCTTGGCGCAGATGGAGTTCAACTCGGAAGTCGATTTGTAACGACATATGAATGTGATGCCGATGATAAATTTAAGCAAGAGTATTTAAAAGCGGATGAATCAAATATTGAAATCATTCAGAGTCCAGTAGGTATGCCAGGGAGGGCCATTAAAAACTCGTTTATTGACAAGGTAAAAGAAGGGTTGAAATCTCCAAAGAGCTGTCCTTTTCATTGTATTCGAACATGTAAAGTAGAGAAGAGTCCATATTGTATTATTTCCGCTTTATATAATGCATATAAAGGGAATCTAAAAAATGGTTACGCATTTGCCGGAAGCTATGCATATAAAGCCAAACAACTCATCTCTGTGAAAGACCTATTTAAAGAACTGACACAAAAAAGTAACTAGTCACAAATAAGCATTACAGGTTATCCTGTGATAAAATAGTAATAAAAAAAGAAGTCTACAGGTTCTAACTTGTAGACTTCTTTTTTATATCTCCATAATTTAATCAAAACAGAGAGAGTCTAATAGACAAATGTAACCAGATGCAATAAAGCTATCATGTCATTTGATGCTGCCATTGTCATGAACACAACAGCAAACGGACTCATGTAACATTATTATAGGCTGATGTTTCCCATGTAGGCTAATATCCTGATTTACAGCATAAAAAGAAGCATGTTTATTTTGGTAATTCATTAATTATCAGTAAATTAATGTTGTTCCAATAACCAAATAAATCATGCTTCAGAATAAAAGTACAAAAGTTTTTTCAGAGACACACAGTTTTTTTAGCTCAAGTGAAAAAGGAATTAATCGAATTATTAGCCTTTACAAGTTACTCAACTTAGGGCAATTGAAATTAGGAGTTAAGGAATTACCTCAGTCTACTTACTTCAAAAGTGACATACTATTAGGCTTACTACTTTTCCCAATTTTCTCTATCCCTAATATTTATAGCTACAGTAAGCATTATCTATCAGAGATGTTAGAAGCACAAAAGAATACATTCTATCGATTTAAAAATAACAGCCAGATAGATTGGCGTACTATTGTTTCATCATGTAATAATAAACTCTTTGGTCAAATAGCCAAGAACTCTCACTCTCATGACTGCAATCAAGCAGAAAGATGCTTAATTATTGACGATACTGATTTTGAAAAGTCTACCTACAAAACCGAACACGTTAGTAAAATATGGTCGCATGTAACCCATCGTTATATGTTTGGATTTAAAGGATTATTTCTAGGTTTATGGGATGGTAAAAGCTATTTTACATTGGACTTCTCTCTACATAAAGAAAGAGGGAAGAATAAAAAGACTCCATTTGGACTCACTGCCAAACAACGTAAAAAACAGTTCTCAAAGAAACGATCAACAAAGAGTAATGGGTTTAACCGAGAGAAAGAACTCGTTATTGATAAAATAACGATGGCAAAAGAGATGATGGTAAATGCTATTAAACAAGGAATTACAGTAGATTATATACTTATGGACAGTTGGTTCTTCTGTGACTCAATATTAAAAACTGTGATCTCTAATGGTATGCATCTTGTTGCAATGGCTAAGATGTCTAGTGCTAAATATTCTTTCAAAGAAAAAGAATATAGCACCAAAGAACTTGCTCTCTTACTTAAACAGCGAAAGAGAGTAAAATGGGTAAAGTCACTTAGTCTATATTGTGCAGAAATCACAGTGAAATATAAAGGTACAGAAGTAAAACTATTCTTTTGCAAGAATAGTAAGCGAGGGAAATGGCATTTATTGGTATCCTCAAATACAAAGCTGAGCATAGAGAAAGCTTATCAGATATATAGTATTAGATGGAGTATTGAGGTCTTTTTTAAGGAATCAAAGAACTATTTTGGTTTAGGAAAATCTCAATCGAGTGATTTTGATGCTCAAATAGCAGATCTATCTGTAGCTATTATTGAGTTTAACGTTTTTAGTTTAGCAAAAAGGTTCGAGGCATATGAGACGCTAGGTGGAATCTTTGCTCATGTAAAAGATCAAGGAATGGAACTTGTAATAATACAACGAATCTGGGGTTTTATCCTCGAATTGATGAGGACTCTCGCAGAAATCATCGATAGTAATTTTAATGAACTGATAATCAATATGCTTAAAAATAAACCCGAAAATAATAGATTCTTTAGACTCATTGAATCAATGGTTTATGAACCTGAATAAAGACATGGGAAACATCAGTTATAGGTAAATAATATAATGGGAGTTTTCTCAACTCCCATTATAATTTATCTATTGACGATTATTTTTTTCTTAGCAACCTTACCATTCTGTAATTTTATATTCAACAAGTAACTTCCTTCATCTAATGTTGAGATATCAATTTTAGAAGAGAGAATCTTTAATTGCTTTACTTTTCTACCAACTAAATCATAAACTTCAACGACCTTAATTTGTGAATCTTTTGACTCAATATTTAATACTCTTGAAGAAGGTATAGGAAAAACATTTATCTCATTACCATTGGTCATCTGCTCAGCAACACCAAGAGCATCTGTCTTCTCACCAAAAACACGATACTCATATGCATGTGTTGAGTTTCCTGCAATGTATCCAGTACTAAGAGAAGTAACATCTGTTGTTAAACGAATATATCTCGTAATACAACTTCCTTTTGTAAATTGAAAATTGGTTTTAAAACCACTATCAAAAACCTTCGATTCATAGAGTGTCTTCCAACTTGATTTATCCTGACTTACTTCAACATGCCATGAGTCATAGTTACTACCTTCAATAGAATTTATCGGAGTGCTCATATATATCTGTGAGATATCATAGTTTCCTTCTAAATCAATTGTATACTGTAATGCTCCACGCTGTTTCAGTGGTACAGGTGAATTAAAATTTCCATCAATCAATCGGTCAAAATCAAGATCACCTGTTCTATCAATGACTGATTTACCTGTTGCAACATTCTCTTCATTATTCTTACCATATACAGCAAATCTGTCGATTGATCTAATATAATTATCTTTAACTGGAACAATTTTAAGATATCTACACTTAAATGGCGACAAAGCAATATTAAAACTTGAATGTTTATCTAAATCATATGCTAACACTTGTTCTTGTACAACCCAATCCTGCATATCATCGCTTGAATAAATCGTCATTAACAGTTTTCCATTCATCTTGTAGATATTAGAACTATATGTATGATATGTGATATAAAGACTAGTTATATCATATGCTCTTGATTTTAAATCAACGACAAGATAGGGGTCTGAATCAACACTATAGTTCCAATCATAACGATAACTTTGTCTTCCTATTAATTTATCTAATTCGTCAATGGAAGTTGAACCTAACACAATATCCGCATCATTACTTATAGAGATATCACTTCTATCAACTACTCTTATTTTCTTTATCACCTCTTTTTCATCGTGACCAACAGTATAAAAGAAATGCAAGTCAGTTTCACCAACAACCTTCTTAGCAATAATTTTCAGTGTATGAGTCGAACCACTAGTTTCCACTACTGCTTCAGCTATAGACAAATCATCCACAACGACTCTTAAATTACGTACACTACTCTTAATCATCTCAGGAATATAGATTGAGATATATTTTGTAGGAACATAGGTATGCCTAATTTCAATAACATTTCCAGATAGAGCCAAATGAACTACTTCATTATTATTGGCAGCGATACTGTTTTTCATCCCTGTCACCATCACTAATAGACATAATAAAATTAAGGGAAAGTGAACCCTTAATCTATTCGTCATACATTGTAAAAATAAACTCATAAGTTCTAATTTTTAATTAGCTAATTCATTTCATATTAACAAAACATAATTTTACAAATATTCTACATCTTAACAATATTTACGATGTTAATAAATTAACAATTACACCAGTATATAAACAATATTACGCAGACACAATAATCATTCTCCACAACATAAAAAAGCAGTAATTGCTTTGAGCGATTACTGCTTTATCTATTAGGGAACACTTAATTAACCTGACGGCAGTATTTCGATATTTACAACTAAGCAAACAACTCATTATCAACAATATATACTTCTGATATTATCGATCAATCGACATCGGGTTAATAGTATGATTTATGACATCCTATTCTTATAATCTTCATAGGAGAATCTTCGAAGGAGTTGTAAATGACCACTCTTCTCTTCCAAAAAAAGATCAGGATGTTTTACGCCATTGAAGAAAGTTGTTTTTACTGTAGTGTAATGGATCATATCTTCGAAAACAATCTGATCTCCAATTTCAATTGGTTTATCAAACCACCAATCTCCAATATAATCTCCTGCCAAACAGCTATTACCACCCAATCGGTAAACAAAACCATCTTCAACCATCTTTATTGAAGCTCCTCGAACAATAGGTTGATATGGCATCTCAAGACAGTCAGGCATATGAGCTGTAAATGAAACATCTAAAATTGCAGTCTGTACACCTCCTTGATCTATAACATCAACCACATTAGACACAAGAACACCTGTTTCCCATGCGAAAGCACTACCTGGTTCCATATAAACCTCAACATTCCACTTCTGCTTAAATCGCTGTATCAATGCCACAAGGTGATCGACATCATAATCTTTATGAGTAACAAGGTGTCCTCCACCCATATTAACCCATTTCAATTGAGGCAGATAATCATGGTAACGACCTTCAAATGCATGAATCGTCTTCTCTAAATCATATGAATTCGACTCGCATAATGCATGAAAATGCAAACCTTCAACACAACTAGGCAACTCCTTTGGCATTACGAGTTCTGAGATCCCAAGTCTAGATCCATTCACACACGGGTTATATAGATCTGTTTCCACAGGAGAAAACCCAGGGTTAACTCGTAAACCTATCGAGATATCTTGCGTGTGATCAATACAATTTTGATAAAAACGATTTAGCTGATCTATAGAGTTGAAAATAACATGAGAAGAGTGTAATAATACTTCTGAAAAATCTCTCTCATTATATGCTGGGGAAAAAGTATGTGATAAACCGCCTAAGCACTCATGACCTAACCTTGCTTCCCAAGGGCCACTTGCAGTACATTCCTTTATATATGGAGTCAACATCGAAAAAGATCTCCATAACGAAAAAGCTTTTAATGCGAGTAAAAATTTTGCACCACTTCTTTGTTGCACATCACAAATACGAGAAATATTCTTCTCAAAACGTTCCTGCTCAAGAATATATGCAGGATAATCCACATCATATTTTTTCATTCTCTCAAACTTAAAATTCAAATCCTATACTTACCTATAAATAGGAACCTGAAGATCCATATTATAATTATATTCGTAACACCATATTAAAAATACAGTGAATCTGATTAGAAGTAGCATAGCAATTCCTTCGAATTATATATTAATTCCAATAATAATCAATACGAAACAAAATTACTTAACGTAAGGTTTAATTATATTGACCCAAGCCATATACCCATCTCCTAATAAATGAAGTCCATCATTCGAGTAGTCCTTCCTCATTTTACCACTTTCATTTACAAAAGCATCATGAATATTGATAAAAGTATAAGAGGCTTTAGAGGCCGATTCCTTTAATCTTTTATTTATCCAAAGCACCTTCTCATTCTTATTGGTATGTTTCTTAAATCGCCCATAACAGTCATTCACAGGCAATAGACTCTGAACAAACAATTTTGTCTTAGGCGAGTTCTGATGGATCTCTTGTACTATTTTCTGAATATTATTAAATACATATTCTTGAGACTTTCCTCTCGAAAGGTCATTAATTCCAATTAAGATAAAGACTTTCTTTGGTGAAGACTCATAAACCTCCGCTAACCTTAGAAGTACTCCATCCGTTACATCCCCACTAATCCCTCTATTTTTTATCTTTTTATTTTGGAATATTTCAGACCATTCACATCCATCAGTAATGCTATTACCTAGAAATATGATTTCATTCTTATCATTAGGTAATTTTTCAAACAAAGATTTTTTCTGATAATAATATGTAGAAAATTGTGCCTGTACAAGATGTGTAGACACTACTAATAAAAGAGTTAAGATTGTCGTTCTCATTCGTTATTGATTTGTGTTTATTTAATATAGAAACAAAAATAGCACACTAAATTAAACTTTTTGACACAAAATTAGGATATAAATATTGAATGATAAAAAACAAGGTCTTTTCCCAAAAAGAAAAGACCTTGTTTTAAGTAAAATTATATATTACGACTACTCGTTATCTGAAATAGTGACACGTTCACCATCCACATAATGTATAACAAACGCATCTTTAAAACCAACCTTTTTTATTAAGCGCTTACACGCACCAGCTTCTTGATAAGTATTGAATTTCGCTAATGTAAAGATCTTAGCTCCTTCTTTCTCATAAACCTCTAAGTCTGACTGTGCCTTAATTGGTATAATCTGTTTTAACTGCTTATAATAACCAATCTGGATGGCATAATATGTCCCTCCCATAACAGAAGAACCAACAATATCCTGATCAGCGGATTCCGCTGCCATATATACTGTATCATGCTGAACCACTTTTAAAGTATCAGCAACACCACCTGTAATAAAAGGTAATTTACCCTGTGATGCCATGTATGATCCACCTCCAATAGCAACTACAAAAACAATTATTAAGATAATCATCATATTTTGTAAACGACGATTTACTCCTTGTAATCTTTTTATCTCTTTCAGCGTTGCTTCTCTCCTCTTTTGCTCTAGATCTGCATTCGCATTTCCATTTATTGCATCCATACGATTGGTTTTAATATTGTAAAGTGTCTTGGTACACTTTTATTATATACCATATTTAACACGAAAATAATATAAAATGGTTAAAACACCTCATTATTTCAATGTTCAATATAATATTTTTTTTAATTACCTAACAAACATAAAGTGGAACAATTGATATGGATCAAGTTAAAACTTTTTATGACTTAAAGCTTAACAAGAACTCTAAACTGTGCTTATTGAACAGGTCTGCTTTCTCAATATTACAAACATGGCCACACTTAGGGATCTCTGTTATCTTAACAAATGGAAACAAATTCGCATATTCTCTTATATCATCAACAAATGCAAAATCCTGAGTACCAGTAATCATTAAAGTAGGGACCTTAAGTGGCACATCAAAAAGCTCATCCAATTTTGTCTTTAATCCAGAGATTAATGACAACCAAGATTTGAAAGCTTCCTCTTTCACTTTGGAAGCCTCTCGAATAAAGAGTTTTCTCGCAATCGCATGATTCTCTTTGGGCATTAAAATATGCGCCACCATTTGATATAATCGATGGTATGGCAACCATTTAGAAAAGAATAGTCCTGCCCTAAAAAGTATATGAGTACGAGTATTTAGCTTCATGACTCCACCTCCAATAATAATCGACTCAATCCTTTCAGGAGCCAATTGTTCTATCATACGAATAACAATTGATCCCATAGAGATCCCAATAAAATGGGCTGTTTCAATCTCAAGGTGATCCATTAAATCAAGAATATCACGTCCTACAATATCAAAAGACATATCATTTTCAGAAAGGAGTTCAATATCCTGTGATCCTCCATGATGTCTCATATCAGGCAATAGAAGATTAAAATGCTTCTTAAATGCAGCAATTTGTCGTGAGAAAGTTTTAGAACTTCCCCCTGCACCGTGAACAAAAACAATCCAGTTTTTATGTTCAGGTTGTGTATATGTAGTAAAGCTTAAAAGCTCATTATCATTTTGCTTCAACATAAATCAAAGAATCTAAGTTTGATAATTTGCTAAAGTATTCAAACCTTTAATGAAAAAAAAATCCCTTCGACCAATTACGTCATTAATTCAAACAACAACCCATTAATCACTACATACCAACATATTACAAACTACCAACACGGACCCATAGGACATTCATTTATACCATTTACCACACAAAAAGGGATACTTTAATTATCAAAACAGAGGTAGAAGCGAAGTTAAGAGAATAATTAGTCTTTTATTTACCGCTAAACCGATCTCTCATTGCCCGACATACTATGACAAGAAATTAAAATAGTAATTTCAAATAGTAGCCTTTCCAAATAGATTTGATTTAGCTGACGAAGCAAGCTTACATCGCTTTTTGTATTATTTAAGTTATATATAAAAAACTCATTATGAAATAATAACTATCCGATATGACCAATTCACCATCGATACGACTAGGAGAGGCAAAAAAGATTTACTATTTTTACGTAATTTGATTATCATTTAAAGCAGAAGATGACAGCGATTGAAGTTCGTAATAAAATAGAGAAGCTAAGAAGCGAAATACACCAGCACAATTATAATTACTATGTGTTGAATCAACCTATAGTTGATGATTATGATTTCGACATGCTTTTAAAGGAACTTGAAACTTTAGAAGCAAAACACCCAGAGTATAAAGATGCAAACTCTCCAACACAAAGAGTTGGAAGTGACCTCAACAAAGAGTTTACTCAAAAGCAGCATGAGTACCCTATGCTTTCTCTTTCCAATACATATAATTTTACTGAACTTTATGAGTTTGACCAAAGAGTAAAGAAAAACATTACTGAAGAGTTCATATATGAATGTGAACTCAAGTTTGATGGATCTTCAATAAGTCTTCTTTACGAAAATGGAAAACTTGTTCAAGCACTAACAAGAGGTAATGGAGAAGTTGGTGACGATGTGACAAATAATGCTCGTACCATTCGCACCATTCCTTTAGAACTTCAAGGAAATTATCCAGATCGCTTTGTCATCAGAGGAGAGATATTACTCCCATTTAAAACCTTTGACAGACTCAACACCACTCGGGTAGCAGAAGGTGAAACAAGGTTTGCAAATCCACGTAATGCAGCATCTGGGACATTAAAACTACAGAACTCATCTACCGTTGCGAAAAGAGGTCTTGATGCATATTTTTATGACATTCTTACTGAGGCCCCTTTGGTTGATGGCCACTATGAAACATTAGAACTTGCACGTAAGTGGGGATTCAAAATCTCCAAAGACAACCGTAAATGCAACAATATTGAAGAGGTAATTTCTTATCTAGAGAAGTGGAATACTGAAAGAGCTAATTTGGACGTAGCCACTGATGGCGTAGTGATAAAGGTCAACTCTAAAACACTACAAAATAAACTGGGCTTTACCGCTAAATCGCCAAGATGGGCCGTGGCATACAAGTTTAAAGCAGAAAAAGAGATAACCACACTACAATCAGTCTCTTTCCAAGTGGGGCGTACAGGAGCTGTAACTCCTGTTGCAAATTTAGAACCAGTAGCACTTGCAGGAACCATCGTTCAAAGAGCTTCTCTTCATAATGCAGACATCATTGCCAATTTAGATTTGCACTATCAAGACAAGGTATTTATTGAAAAAGGAGGCGAAATCATTCCTAAGATTGTCGGTATCGAAACATCTTTAAGAGCAGCGCAAGCGCTTCCCGTGATTTTCCCGACTCAGTGCCCTGAATGTCATACTCCATTAGAGAGAAACGAAGGAGAGGCAGCTTTCTACTGCCCTAATCATAAAGGGTGTCCTCCGCAAATTAAAGGAAAGATTGAACATTTTGTTTCTCGTAATGCAATGAATATTGAATGGTTAGGAAAAGAGACCATCCATCTATTATACGAACAAAAACTTCTTGACTCTATTGCAGACATATATAAACTAAAAGAACGAAGAGCTGCGATTGAGGGTTTAGAGACCATCAAAAGAGATGATGAAAAATATCCGCCACTACAGATCCCATATGAAAGAGTAATCTATGCATTCCAATTTGGAATACAGAATATCTCTCTCGCAAATGCCAAAGTAATCGCAAAAGCAATAAGCGACCTTAGTGGCATTCAAAGTCTATCGGAAGAGGCATTAACATCTCTTCCATTAACATTCAAAAAGGGTGAGACAGCGAAGCATCTATTCAGACAGATACAAACATACTTTAGAATTCCTATCCAAAAACAGATCTTTGAGACTATTTCTGTAGGAGACCTAAAAAATGGAAGCATCTCTTTACATGCAGTCATCAAGGCATTAAAAATACCTCAAATAACAGAACAAGACATTGCTGAGATAGTAGAACATGCTCCATTTATTGTTATGTTACCATCTATCTCATTGGACACATGGAAGAGTATTCTACCTGACCATAAAGCTTTGATTGTTTATAATTACATACATAATCTCAGAGTAGATAAAATCATCTCTAGATGTAACCAATTATCCAAGATCTCGTTAAAACAGAAATCGGTCGACAACCTACTAAATGCGATAGAGAAATCGAAGGACAATCAGTTTCATCAGCTATTGTTCGGATTAGGAATTCGATTTATTGGTGCAACTGCAGCTAAAACACTTGCCAAACATTTTGGATCTATTGATTCTCTTAAACAGGCATCTTTCCAAGACCTTATTGATGTCAATGACATTGGTGAAAAAATGGCAAACTCAATCAGGCGTTATTTTGAAGATGATGACAATCTTAAGTTAGTGCAGGAACTAACCAACTTAGGAGCACCTGTATCTTCAAATATTCCAACACCAGAGAACCATTCCAATGATTCGTACTCACCAACACTGGATGGAGTCACGTTTGTTATATCAGGAAACTTTGGAACGGCAACTAGAAGAAAAGAGCTAGGGAATATGGTAGAAGAATATGGAGGAAAATTGACCAGTTCTATCTCGAAAAAAACAAACTATCTTATAGCTGGAGAAAACATTGGACCATCAAAATTAGAAAAAGCCCAATCTCTGAACATCCCTATCATCAATGAAAATGATTTTATCAAGATGATTGAACAGAATTAACTCTCTCAGACCTTATGTTAAAAAACAAACTTGAAAAAATAGCATATCGTAGACTCTTTAAGCAGTTAAGCTTAAAGAGTCGTTCGGTAAACATATATAAGCTTGAAGAAGCAAAACACATCGGCATCATCTGGAATCAAAATGATGTTAATGCTGCGAACCAAATTCAAAAAATAATTCAACAGTTGAAAAGACCAAATTGCTTTATTCATACATACTCTTACACCAACAATCCCATAAATATTAATGGGAGTTCAGTGCAGAATGTTGTTGTCACCCCAAAACAGATTAAATGGACAGGTGCTCCAAAATCTAGCGAAGCAATTGAGTTTATCAATACATCTTTTGACGTCCTTATAGATCTATCCATTCAACACAACCTGCCAATAACATATGCTTTAGCAATGAATAACTCTAGATTCAAAATCACCTCAAACTGTCACCATTATGAAGTCGCAGATTTTTTCATTCAATCTCCTAATAAAGGTATTTTGGAAATCTTCACCTCTATGAAAGAATATATTGATAAATTTTAACTTTACTATACAAGAACACCCCCAGTGTAAATTACATTTTCTTTTTTTATTGCCCTGTTAAAAATAAATTCGTTTTTTAATAGGTCTAAAAAAATCAAATTATTACTTTTATACCATATTTGATAGATCAAATATGAGTGACACAGTTAATAATAATATGATCAAAATATAATTCATCGAACCCATGAACCATTTATTAAAAGGTGCAGGTGTTGCACTAGTAACTCCGTTTGATGAGGATGACCAAATATGCTACAGTTCCTTAGCAAAACTAATAACCTACCAAATTGAAAATGGTGCGGATTATCTTGTTGTTTTAGGAACCACAGCAGAAGCTGCCACCCTAACTCAAGAAGAACAAGATAGTGTATTGCAATTTGTCATTAAAGAAAATGATGGCAAGCTGCCCATTGTTGTTGGAATCGGAGGTAACAATACAAAGGTCGTATGTGATAAAATAAATAACTTTTCATTCGAAGGAGTAGACGCCATACTTTCTGTTACGCCATACTACAACAAACCAAATCAAGCAGGTCTTATTTCCCACTATAAAGCCATTGAAGAAGCTTCTCCTCTCCCAATTGTGATATACAATGTTCCTGGAAGAACTGGAGTAGATATGACTCCTGCAACCATCTTAGAACTTGCTCGCTATTCAAAGAAATTTATCGCCGTAAAAGATGGGTCTGGAAATATTTGCAAATGTATGCATATCACAAAAGAGGCGCCAAAACATTTTATCTATCTTTCTGGAGATGATAAAAACACACTACCTCTTATTTCTGTTGGTGCACAAGGAGTGATATCAGTATCCATGAATGCAACACCAAGACTTATGTCTAAGATTGTCCATTTGAGTATGGCAAATCAATATCCAAAAGCACTTCAACTACAACATCGACTGCTTCACTTTATGGAATACATATTTGAAGAAGGAAATCCAACAGGTGTAAAAGCAGCTTTAGCTTCTTTAGGGATTGTTGAAAATCACCTTCGTCTTCCTCTAATTCCTGCAAGCGAATACCTATTTGACAAAATTGAAACGGAATTAAATCACAATGATATAATCTAGCAAATGGTAAAGGATACCAAAGCTTACTTTTATGCTGACACACATTTAAGTTGTCGATAAAAGCAAGCTTTGGTATCATTAAAGACAACTACAATATTATTTAAGAGCTCTTTATGAAATTAGTGTCTTTACACAAAGCTTAGATTAATATTTAGGGTTCTATATTGCATCTGCTAGATATCACACATCAAAGCAGGTAGAGAGTCATAATGGACCTGGCAATATCTCCATCTATTCACAAAACATTAAGGCTCAAAGAGAAAACCACTTACCTATCAATACGAAAATGATTCCGCCATTTAAGATCAACATCTTCAAAAAAACCATCTCAAAAATAGTGGAGTACGATCTAAAAATGCAGTAACATATCGATATGAGGAAGCCCATCAAGCATATACACGTCCGATGATTTTTTGAAACCTAATGATTCATAAAATTTCAGCAAATACTCCTGTGCAGATATTTCAACAACCTTCACGCTCTTCTTTTGAAGAAAAGTTAAAGCCTCTTCCATCATCTTTCGTGCAACACCTTGCTTTCTTGCCATTACTGAGGTTGCCACACGTCCAATATGCCATATATCATTTTCACTAGCGAAGACTCTTAGAGTAGCATATACCCTCTCATCATTCGGCTCCTGTCCTAATAAATGAAAAGATCCACGATCTATTTCATCCATATCAAGATAGACACAATCTTGTTCTACAACAAATATTTCCTGACGTAGCTGGAATAAGGTAAACATCTCCTCAGAGGTTAACTCCTGAAGATTTTTCCATTGATAATTCAGTTTCATCATCACAGTATAATTTAAATAAAGTGATTAAAAATACCTTGAGACCTCACGCTTCAACACCTCTAACGTCATCTCAATAGGTTGATCATCCTCTAAGTCAGAATAGTTCTCGAATATCTCATTTCTCAAAGCCTCTGCTGGCATTTCTGGACTTAATTCTGAAGCAGATTGACTTATTAACATTGACATTCTCTCTTTAGATAGTCGAATATGTCCCCACAGTTCAGAAGAGACATACACTTGTTGTGATACATTATGATCCAACTCTTGCCTTAACATGATCAGCAGCTCTCTTTGATACTGATACACCGTTTTTCCTGTAGGAGGAATTCGCAAAACCAATGAATTAGGAGAAATACGCTCAAGAAAAAGAGCCAATCTTTCGTATGCCTGCAAACGGTATTTAGTCAAATTCTCACGATTCTTAAGCTTAAGTTCAAATTCCCTTGTTTCTCTCTCTTTCATGACAGTATTTTTCATACTGTAAATAGATACAAATGCAACGATTGCACAAGGTAGAGTCACAATTAAAATAAGCCATAAAATAGAGACCTCTGAAGCCATATAATAGTAATTTAATGATTTTTATCCACAATTAGTTCAAATCTATTGTTAAGATGTCGTTTAAAAATAGAGATCTTATGAATTTTTCTCACCTCTCCCCACTCTTTTTTTACTATCTTTCGCCACATATAGAATGAACAACGATATGATCGTTGTAAAATTCGCAAATATTTTCTGTGAACAATAGAATATGAAAAATGACAGCTGCAATGATAATAAAAAATAATACCATTACAGCATCTCATTTCTAATAAAACAATTGAAATAATAAATTACTAAGAGGTCTTGAATTATGAGTATTATTGCCGAGAGAATTAATCGACTTGCTATATCTCAGACATTAGCAATGGCTCAAAAGAGTAGAGAATTAAAAGCACAAGGTATTGATGTTATCAGCCTGAGTGTTGGGGAACCTGATTTTGATACGCCAGATTTTATTAAAGAAGCGGCAAAGAAAGCCATTGATGACAATTATTCACATTACTCTCCAGTAAATGGTTACTTGGAACTTCGTGAAGCGGTTGTAAACAAACTCAAAAGAGACAATAATCTGGATTATACTGCTGATCAGATTCTTGTTTCGAATGGTGCAAAACACTCTTTAGCTAATGTTATCATGGCTACAGTTCAAGAAGGTGACGAAGTGGTTATACCTGCACCTTATTGGGTTACGTATGTAGAGTTAGTTAAGCTTGCAGGAGGAACAAATGTAGTTATTCCTACCACTGTAGAGAATGATTTTAAAATTACTCCCGAACAATTAGAAGCTGCAATTACACCAAAGACTCGCGCTTTCCTTTTTAGTAGTCCAAGCAATCCAACAGGAAAACTGTATACTAAAGAGGAGTTAAAGGCATTTGCAGATATTTTTGTGAAATATCCTGACTTGGTGGTAATTTCTGATGAGATATACGAATATATCAACTACGAAGGAGCACACGAAACCATTGCACAATTTGATGAGATTAAGAACCAAACGGTTATTGTCAATGGAGTTTCAAAGGCTTACGCGATGACAGGATATCGCATCGGTTATATTGCAGGACCAACATGGCTTGTAAAAGCATGTAATAAACTACAAGGTCAATTTACCTCTGGACCAAATTCAGTAGCACAAATTGCTTCAGCAAGAGCTATCGAATCTGATAATAAAGAGGTATTCGAAATGGTTAAAGCTTTTGAAAAGCGTCGTGACTTGATGGTTTCATTAATGTCCGAAATTCCAAACCTTAAGATTTCTAAGCCAGATGGTGCTTTTTATGTATTCCCTAATGTAACAGCCTATTTTGGTACTCAAGTAGGGGATTATAAAATAGACACTGCATCTGACCTCTGTCTATACCTTCTTCAAGAAGCCAATGTGGCAATTGTAACTGGTGAAGCATTTGGAGATCCTAACTGTGTTCGACTATCCTATGCAGCATCAGAAGCAGAGCTTCGTGAAGCAGTACGAAGAATCAAAGAAGCAATGAGTAAACTAAAATAGTCCTTGCTTCAGTTTACAGATAGATTTAAGCCACTTTCATTACTCATTTGTAGTAGATGAAAGTGGCTTCTTTTTTGCACTTCAATAAAGAGTTAGGAAACAGTTCTTCTACAAGAGATAAAGAGAAGAAATCTAACTTCTAAAATCTCTTAATTTAGAGAAGATCAACCCATCCTATTCTTTAGGTATTCAGAAATAGAGAGATTAAAAAGCTCTATCGATAATGACCCCTTTACCCTTAATTTTCAAACGTTTTACCGTTTGAATCAGTGCTCTCATTTTATTTCGGGGAACAGCAACATAAGCTCTATAATCTTTGACCTGAATCATTCCTATTTCGCGCTTCTCTAACCCTCCTTTTTGACACAGAAATCCTACGATATCGATCTTATTGATCTTATTCTTTTTCCCCGCACCAATATATAATGTATCCCAATAAGGAGTCGCTATTTCTGGAAAGATCTGATCTAGGTCCCACTTCTGCCAATCAATTTCAGATAGTGCATCAGATAAAGTTTCATCCTCTTTTAAGACCACATATATATTTCCTTCTTTGTCTCCTCTAGAGGTACGTCCATTACGATGAACAGCAACATCAAGATCTCTTGGCATCTGGTAGTGAACGATATGCTGAACCTCCAGATGATCAATACCACGCGCAAGTAAGTCTGTCCCAAGAATAATTGATGACGTTCCATTTTCAAATTTAATCATGGCACGTTCTCGCTCATCCTGAGTCTTTTGACCATGAATAGACTCATGAACAATACCCAAATCATATAGTGCATCACTGATACGTTCTACGGCATCACGATGATTACAAAACACCATGGTTGATTCCGACCCTATTTGTTCTAATAGACGTACTAAGGCTGCTAACTTATCTGTTCCCTCTACATCAATACGATGAGCACGGAAAGTATTTGCTTTTACCTTCTCTGAAAGATCAATAACAGTACCATTCTTATCAATGCCTTCAGGATAGTTCATCTCAGGCAATTGAGTTGCAGAAGTTAGGATAGCACCTTTTAAACGATCAACTTGACGAAAAATAAAATCAATATCCTTTTTGTAACCAAACTGTAGAATTTTATCGTATTCGTCTAAAACAACATGAGACAATTTCGAAAGATCGATATTACCTCTACGTATATGGTCAGCCAACCTTCCAGGAGTTGCAATAAGCAAAGAAGGTGTTCTTTCTAATGAACGTTCTTCAGATGCAATACTATGACCACCATAAGCACAATAAGCACGAAAAGGAAGTTGTAGTTTAGCCACCACTTTTTCAATCTGAAGAGCAAGCTCTCTTGTAGGAACCAATACTAACATTTGTAGCACTCCATCAATAGGCTTTGTTTTTTCAAACATCACACGTAAAAACGCAATCGTTTTTCCAGAACCTGTTGGAGCAACCAGATAGAGAGTATCATCACTCTTTGATGCTTCAAAAATACGGTCCTGTACTTCGTTATATCGTTCAAACGACATTTTCTCTAGAATATACTTAGAGATATCTTTCATCTATATTTTCTGTTTTATTGAATACTAAATTATATCTAATATGGTAATCTCACGACCTTGAAACATGACACAATCACCAACTTTGGTACCAAGCATCGCTTTTCCAATAGGTGAAGTAATTGACAAGGCATAAAAGTCATCTTTACCCAAAGTAATTTTACCTAAGGGCAATGAAAAGAAGTAGACACCTTGTTTGGTTTTTACCAACGAACCTAACGATGTTACATCTTTAATACCGCTATCAAGAGAAGATATGAATGTCATATTCTTAAGGTATTGTGCACATTGTAATTCTAGTCGATTAAGGTCCTTTGCAACCCGTTCTCTACTAGATTCATACTTATCTCCCGCACTACTCTTAGTATCATCAATCAATGAGTCTTTAAGGTCACTAATCTGCTTACGACACGACACAATCTGTTCTCTCACTTTTTGTTCAATCAATTTTAAACATTGATTTTTAATGGATTGGTCTACTTTCATCTATTCTGGTATTTTGATGCAAAGATAGATAACTCTTTGTGAATCTCCTCTTATTGTCATTTTTCTTCATGAGTACCAAAAAAAAGACACTTCGATGTTATTTCGATACTGAAAAGGTTTATCCGAAAAAAGTACACATTCATACACTCATAGTATATCTAACCGTTTATTATCCTATCATTGCCGTAAATGAACCAATAGGCATTCAGATTATGACAGGTCCATATAATTAGGATAAAGTCTACCTATTTGAATAATCACGAATACGGGGATTCCCCTATATTAATTACAATACACTATGAATTTAAAGCATTGTTTTATTCTACTCATCGCATCGATAATGTCTTTGCCATTAATGGCTCAAAAAACAGCATCTGTTGGATTTGAAGATGGACTAAGCCATCTTACAATCGAAAAGCGTAGAGGAGATGTAAGTATCACAAATGAACAATCACTTAAAGGTAATAATAGCTTAAAATGGGATTGGAACACTAGTGCCTATCTTTCATTTAAAAGAGATATTGGTTATAAACCCCTTTCAAAAGATGCAACCAATAAACACCTTGACACTTTTTCTTTTTGGATCTATAATACCAATAGTTGCAAAGACTCTTTAAAGATCGAATTTCGCGAAAATGGTAAAGTGAAATCATTCTTTTATTACCATCTAAATTTCACGGGGTGGAGAACTGCTTGGGTAACCTTTGACAGAGACATGCAAGGAACACCTACGACGAAGATGAATGAGCTCCGATTTATTGCTCCGAAATCTATTACAAAAGGCACTTTCTATATCGATGAAATCATTACAGCAACTCCAATTGATCCCCGTCACCAAATTGCAGATCACCAAGTACCTTTCGTAAATACCAATGCAATAATATCGGCGAATAAACACTGGATGGGGTTAGAGTATTTCGATCAGATGTTAAACAACCACCCTATTAATGCCATGCAAAGTGTCTCATCAGAGCAAACTGCTGCTATTACTAAAATAGAGAGCAGGGTGACAGACATGTTTCTTGAGTATGCCAAAAGTAAAAAGGATATATCAAAATGGATTAACGAGCTTAAACAAGCTTATGACATAGATAACAAAAAAGGGAACTTCGTATATTTTGCCTCTTACCCTGCCCTTTATAGCTCGGAAAAGAAACCAACCAAACACCTCGAATTTGGCCTTAATCTAAAGAGTTATACAGGTGACCTTTTGAAAATTGCACAACAATACCATCTCTCTAACAATAGTTCGGATAAAGCAGCATTAAAGCAATTATTCATATCGATGGTTAAAAACATGCGCAAGTATGGATGGGCTGATGGTAGTGGACTTGGAACACTTCACCACTTAGGTTATAGCTTTAGAGACTACTACCCTGCAATGTTCTTAATGAGAAGCCCACTTGAAGAAGAAGGGTTAAGAAAGTCTGTTACCAAAGACATGATGTGGTTTTCAGGTTTTGGTAAGATCAAGGAGCCAAAAGACAGGTATATTGGAATCAACGTAGATATGTTGAATACAACTCTTATGGGTAATCTTTCCGCTTGTCTTATGCCTAAAAGCAAAGGAGAAAAAGCGGCAAACCTAGATGCACTAAAAAGCTGGTTGGTCTATGGTGTAGATTATGTACCAGGACTATTAGCCCCATTCAAACCCGATGGTTCATTCTTTCACCACTACAATCACTATCCGCTATATGCTAAAGATGCATTGGACGGATCAACACCTGTGTTCTATGCCATTTCGGGCACAATATTTGGCCTTCCAAAACACAATACATCTGTTGTAAAAGGTGCATTGATGAAAATGAGATTATACTCTCACAATACAATTCTTCCGATCTCCATGGCGGGGAGACATCCGTATGGCGACAGAAAGATTAGTCCAAGCCCATACTACTATATGGCAAAAGCTGGAATGGGTGGTGATGACACGCAAATAGATAAAGAGTTGGCTTCCATCTATCTTTCTCTTGCCATTAAGGATAACCAAGAAAATAGAGCGCATAAGAAAGAGATCGAGGCATTGGGAATTCTCCCAGAGACCAACCCTCAAGGAAACTGGAGCATGAATTACGCGAGTTTCAATATGCATAGACAGAAGGATTGGCTATTCTCTGTTAAGGGTTTCAATGCTTACCTTTGGGGATCTGAAATCTACGTTAAAGCCAATGCATATGGTCGATACGTAAGCTATGGACACTACCAATTACAACGTTTTATCGACGGAAAAGAGAAGACTGGATTTAGTATGGAAGGATATGATTGGAATAGATATCCTGGAGTAACCTCCATTCATCTACCAATTGACACTCTTGCAGGAAATGTTGTTCAGGTGGACCACTTAAGTGGTTATGAAGAGTTACTTATTTCTGATGAAAAATTTGGTGCTTCTATTTCGATGGATGGGCAAGGTATTTATTCAATGAAGTTACATGAACATGACAAATACCATGGTTCACATAGAGCTACAAAGAGTTATTTCATGTTCAAGGATTATATTATAATGCTCGGTTCTGATATCCAAAACAATGTTACGAACTACCCTACCGAGACAACAATTTTTCAAAATAGCATCAAAGCTGGCAATACGAAAGTCTCTCTTAATGGGAAAGCAATCAAAAATAGAGGTATCATTCAAAACAATGATACACAAGCTTTGATTATCGATAATATGTCTAATGGTTGGTATATTCCTAAAAATGGAAAGGAAGTAGAAGTGGCATACCAACATCAACACTCTAAAGATCCAAGAAATAAAAAACCAAATGAAGGGACTTTCTATAGTGCTTGGATCAACCACGGTGTAGCCCCTAAGAATGCATCATATGAATATGCTCTTCTTATTGGATCTACTCAAAGAGCTTTAAAGACATTTGCAAGTGAGCAAAATAGTTACCAACATTATATGGTCGTTCAGAATGATGATGAAGCTCATATTGTTGTAGACAAAGAATCTAACACATGGGGATATGCTATCTTCAAGCAAAACACAACGTGCCCTTTCTCAGGACCACTGCTTCATACCAATGTTCCAGCATTAGCCATGGTTAAAGCTTCTCCCAAAGAGTTAGAGATTGAAGTGACAAACCCAGATCTCAACCTATATCAAGGTGACGATTTTGATCAATACAACGAAGATGGAACACGACATGAGGTTAGTATCTACTCTCGTTTATGGGCAAAATCAGAAAGTGCTCCTGTAAACATAACAATATCAATAAAAGGTGCTTACAAAGCAAAAAAGGAAAAACATATCATACATCAGTTAATTGCAAATGGTAATACGGAAGTGACAATCCAAATTAAACATAGCATGTCAAAGCATATTCATTTGACAAAGGTACAGTAGGATTAAATAACTCAATTAAGTATCTAATTTTATGCCCTATCCCAATTCATTCACTGGATGAACAGGATAGGGCTCTTCTTTATATTCGTTTTCAGAAAGTCTAGACCACTACAAAAACATCTGTTGGCTAACTGTATTACGCTCTAAACCAAACCCAAAGATTAAAGCATAAGCTTTACTGTTTGGTAGGTTAAAAAACCACATGCAATAAGCTTCAATAACATTCCAGCCATCAATCCCAGAAAAGATCCTACTCCTGCTTTTGATGCATTGTTGCTATTTTGTCCGGCTATCTTTTCCCCAATAAAAGCTCCCAAGAACGGTCCTACGACTAAGCCTATAGGGAAGAAACTAAGACCAACAAATAGTCCTATGACACTCCCCCACATTCCATATTTGGTACCACCATATTTTTTAGTTCCCCAAGCAGGCAAAAGGTTATCAACTACAGTAATCGCAATCATTATCACACTCCAAAATGCAATAACATACCATTCCGGAGTCACGGTATCGGGAATAAACAGAACTAAGCAGTACCCGATTAATGTTAAAGGAGGGCCTGGAATCATAGGTATGACACAACCAATTATTCCCGCGAGAAGAAAAATTACAGATAAGGTTATTAAAATATATTCCATCATTTAATATTTTAGTCATTTATCATTTAAGATGAGCATAAAATCCGCCCAATGGATTTAAATAAAAACGAATAATAATAAAAAATATTCGAAGTTTAAATAAAGAACGTATATTTGGGATCACTTTTTCTTAAATAATTATGATTAGGAAGCTTCTACTTTTACTCTTCATTACGACTATTCATGTTACCCTGTATGGCCAAAAAATTGGATGGCATCAGACAGGAGAAGCATCATACTATGGAAAAAAATTTCATGGAAAACACACAGCAAATGGCGAAAGATTTTCGATGTGGAAATATACTGCAGCCCACAAAAAACTACCATTTAATACCGTTGTTCGAGTAGATAGTGACATATCAAAACAGAGCGTGGTGGTACGAATCAATGATAGAGGACCATATGCTCATGGTAGGATCATCGATTTATCTAAAATGGCAGCTTCCAAAATAGATATGTTAGCTGGTGGACACCATAAGGTAACCATAACTATTGTTCCTCCATCAACTCCATTAGGACCAACAAGTCATAAAACAACGAGAACCAGCAGTCCAAATATTCCAAAAGCAATTACACCTAAAAAGGTAAATAAGAATATATTTAAAGTCAATTGTAGTGTTGAACATATTACCAAAGTGTATTATGGAGTTCAAATATGTGGTTTCGAAAACATCACGAACATGCTTCCTTTTATCGAGAAGGCAAAAAAAGAGTCTCAGCAGATATATGTTGACACCACGCTTCGTGATGGAAAAACATTCTATCGAATATGTCTAGGTAAGTTTAATAGTCGTTATGAAGCGGAAAAACTAAAAAATAAAGTTCGACGCAAATACAAAGGTTGTTTTGTCATTAACTATTCCAATTAACAGACACATTGTCATCTTTTAGGATAAGCCAACACGACAATTATGATATTAACATCATGCTAAGCTAATTTGGAATGATTTTTGACCTACTTAAGTCAAAATATTTTTAAATTGAGAATCACATCTTCCTAATAGTAATAAGAGAAGCATGATTCAATATAAACCTTCGCATATGACAACAAATAAATTTGAACTGATCCGATTATATTTACTAGAAGAGGGATACTTTATAATGGAAGAGGATAAAGAAGCCTCTATGTATATAGTTGAGAAACCTCTAGCTGGCATCACTAATTTGGTGATAGATTGTGAAGACCCTATCTTGGTGATGGAGATGCCATTATTTGAATTTAAAAATCCCACGATGGAAGCATATCAAAAGCTTCTAATGAAGAATAGGGAAATTGTCCATGGAGCCTTTACACTAGACGAGACAGGCAAAAGGGTTTTATTCTGTGACACATTACAGTTAGAGCATTTAGATCAAAATGAATTTGTCGGCTCTTTGAATTCACTTGAATTACTTCTTGGTGAGTTTGGCGAGGAATTAATTGAACTATCAAAACTTTAAATAATTATGGGAATATTCCAAAGACTTTTCAAAGTGGGAGAGGCCAATGCCAATTCCGCAATAGATAAATTAGAGAATCCTGTGAAGATGACTGAGCAGGGTATTAGAGACCTAAAAAAAGACCTATCTTCTTGCATGGAGTCTTTAGCCGAAATTAAAGCCTTACGTATAAGATCATATTCTGAAAAAGAGCAGTTCTCTCACAAAGCGCAGAACTATGAATCAAAAGCGATTCAATTGCTACAAAAAGCAGAACGAGGTGAGATTGAAGCAACTGAGGCTGATCGATTAGCTGGAGAGGCTTTAAAACGTAAAGGTGAAGCCACACAAGAGGTAAGTCGTTTAGCAACAGAGGTGACTAATTTTGATCAACAACTAGACAAACTAGGTGTTCAAGTTAAAAACCTACAAACAACGATTTCTAAATATGAAAATGAACTTCGTACGTTAAAAGCAAGAGCTCGCGTTTCAAAAGCTACAGAAAAGATCAATAAATCAATATCACGTGTAGGGAGTGACAATACGATCTCTATGCTGGAGAAGATGAAAGATAAAGTAGCACAACAAGAGGCATTAGCACAAGCTTATGGTGAGATGAATGAGCAACCAAAGAGCGTTGATCATGAAATTGATGCGGTACTATCTCAAGGAACATCTACCGAGACATCGAGTGAACTTGAAGCACTAAAAATGAAATTAAAGAAGTAGTGACGATATTTTACGCTACACGGTGAGGAAGACTCCAAACGGTGTAGCGTTTTGTCATTTAATAATATCATGACTTATGGGAATATTGGATTTCTTAAGAGGGAAAAAAGCCCCATCATATGATCCTACAAATATCAAAATTACAGATCTTGACGAAGGGTTTGTCTTTGACTATGACTTACAGAGTTGGACTGTAAAGAGAAAAAGCACTTATGATTGGGGAGATAATTTCTTCTCATATGAGTATCAAATTTTCAATGGAACCAAGACCATGTCTCTTAGTGTGGAAGAGGAGGATGAAATAACAGTTGAAATTTCAACTCCCATTTCAATTACAAAAGTAGATGATACTTTGCCTCAATACATCAATACCCACGAAAAAGCTCCTTATAGTATACAGTTTGAACAAAAAGAATATCGTTTGGTATCAGAATCCCCAGGATACTTTCAAAAGGATAGTAATAGTGAGTGGGAGGAGTTAATTACCTGGAGATATGAATCGAGAGATTCAAACAAACTTATCGATATCGATCAATGGGATGACATGGAGTTTGAAGCAAGCATAAGCTACTCTATTAAACCCTATGAAATAAGTAACATTCTACCTAGATAACTAATCTTTACTTACATCATGACAAAATCAACCAGAGACCTTGTCTTGACATTTATTGCCTTTATATTATTAATTGGGTTGGCCTCTAAATGCTCAAGCTCATCAGACAGCGATAGTTCATATCAATATGAAAAAACGCCTGTAGACAAGCTTATTGTCAAATTAAACAATGTACAAAACTACTCCATTATCCTTTATGATATGGATGCCCAAGAAGGCATCACCAGTGATACTTATATGCACAGGTATCAAATCATAAAAACGATTAATGATGACATCTCAATTGACTCAACAGATTGGCAAAACGTAAGTCAAGAATTCTTCATGGACAATGAGAAGAATTTAGGGATGGAGATTGTTTCGAAGAAAGATGGAGTTATATCTAAAAAGGTCTCACCTGCGGGGTATAATAACTATGTTGGAAATGAAAAATACGGAAATTGGGTCAAGCGTGACAATGGAAGTAGTTTTTGGGAATTCTATGGTAAATATGCTATGCTTCGCTCCGCGTTCCATATGTTTAGCCCTATCCCATATAACTCTTGGTACAATTATGACCACAACTATAGACGATATGGAAGAAGCTATTATGGTGCAGGAAACTACACTTATGGGACCTATGGTAACAGATCTTCAAATTCAAACAAGAAATGGAATCAGACGAAAAGCTCTAGTTTTAAGAACAGAGTAAATAGCCGTGTAAGTAGAAGTTCAAGTAGTTCAAGAACAAACCGCTCTTCAAGTCGCTACAGATCGAGTAGTTCATTCAGATCTCGCGGTGGAGGATTTGGTAAATAGTTGTTTTTCTCTCAAAACTTAATCATCATGAATAGTATTTTTCAAGAAATAAGTATTAGTACACTACTTTACACCTTAGGAACAATTCTACTAACTTTCCTAATTCTCTTCTTAGGCAAAGCTGTATACCGTTTACTTCATCCTTCGATACCAGTAGACCATACACTCGTCAAAGAAGATAATGTCGCTTTTGCCTATAGCCATACGGGGTACCTATTAGGACTACTTTTAGCTGTCAGTGCAACAATAAAAGGAAGTAGTTATGGCATTCTATCTGACACTTTAGACATTATTATATATGGAGCTGTCTCTATTCTCTTAATTAATCTTGCAGGATGGGTACAAGACAGATGGATCTTTTCGAAGTTCTCTATCAAAGATGAAATACTTCGTGACAGAAATACTGGTGCAGGTGTCCTTCAAGGAGCCAGTTATGTCGCTGCAGGATTAATATTAATGGGGGCCATATCAGGAGATGATTCGCTACCATTCTTATATAAATATATGGACTTGGATATAGCTGGACGTTCACCATGGTGGGCCCTTGGCAATACCATTATTTTCTGGGCAATTGGTCAAATCATTCTGCTCCTTGCAGTTAAATTCTACAACGCGATCACCCCATACAATATACATAAAGAGATCGAAAAAGATAATGTCGCTGTAGGTATAGGTACATCAGGAGCATTCATAGCTATTGGAATTCTTATATCTAATGGTATCTCTGGTGAATTTATTAGTTGGAGTGATACTGGGTATAGCCTCTTGCTTGAAGTGGTTATAGGGCTAATTCTTCTACCATTAAGCAGGTTTGTTTGTGATAAACTTCTTCTTCCAGGAGAAGATCTTACACATGAAATGGTAGAACAAGAAACTGCTAATATCGGTGCAGGAACAATTGAAGCGTTCTCATACATCGCATCTGCACTATTAATTGTTTGGCTACTATAAGTAGCTATCACACGTATTATCGTATTAAATTATGCGCTGGAATAAATCCACCGGACTGAAAGTCGCTGTATTCGCTACAGGGCTTTCAGGTATTGTTGCAGAGTACATCTTGTCAACTCTTGCAACTTATTTTTTAGGAGACTCAGTTTTTCAATGGACCATGATTGTTTCTATTATGATGTTCTCTATGGGAATAGGAAGTCGTATTAGTAAACTTATTAAACAAAATCTATTACGAAACTTTCTGTTTATTGAGTTTGCACTTTCGGTAGCAGTCTCCTTCTCTTCTATGCTAGTATACACAATAGCATCATTTTCAGAAGTTGTAGGGGTATTAATTTACGCCATGTGCATCTTAGTTGGGCTTTTCATCGGGATGGAGATTCCGTTGGTCATTCGGATCAACGATACCTATGAATCATTAAAAACCAATGTCTCTTCAGTAATGGAGAATGATTACTATGGAAGTCTCGCAGGAGGAGTATTCTTTGCATTTATTGGATTACCTATTTTAGGTTTAACTTATACTCCATTTATCCTAGGGATTGTCAATTTTGCAGTAGCGATACTTGTATTCTTCATGATACGTAAAGAGTGTGAAATAAAAGAGCAACGACTAATCTCAGTTATAGCATCTTTTATCGCTGTAATTATTGTCGTAGGAATCTCATTCGCTCAACCTATAATGCTCTATGGAGAGCAAAGAAGATATAAAGACAAAGTCATCTACGAGGAGCAAAGTAAATATCAAAAAATTGTGATTACACAATGGAAAGATGATTTTTGGTTATTCATCAATGGCAATGAACAATTAAGTAGCGTAGATGAAGAAATGTATCACGAAACACTTGTTCATCCAGCAATGAAATTGGCACAACATCCTCAAGATATTCTTATATTAGGTGGTGGAGATGGGTGTGCATTAAGAGAAGTGTGGAAATACCCAACAGTAAAACGTGTAGACATGGTTGATTTAGACCCATCCATGACAAAGCTTGGTAAGGATCATCCTATTTTAACGAAGATGAACCAAAACTCGATGCAAGATACTCGGTTATCCATACACAATAAAGATGGATACACCTTTCTTTCCGATAGCAAAACATTCTATGATGTCATAATTATCGATCTCCCAGACCCAAAGACAGTGGAGTTAGGCAGACTGTATTCTTATGAATTCTATCAGATGTGTTTAAGGCATCTCCGCAAAAATGGCACCATTATTACCCAAGCAGGTAGCCCATATTATGCGACAGATGCATTTTGGTGTATTGACAAGACATTTAAAGCATGTGGATTAGAGACACTACCACTTCATAACCATCTAATTACGCTTGGTGAATGGGGATGGATATTAGGGATGAGAAAAGATGAAGTATCGATTAAAAGTAAAGCGAAGCAGATTCAATTTGACAATATTCAAACACAATGGATAAACAAAGATGCAATGCTACACATATCGACCTTTGGAAAGGTATTCTTTTCAAAAGACACCACTCATATTCAAGTTAACAAAATTGATAACCCAACTTTATATCGCCTTTACTTAAAAGGAAATTGGGACCTATATTAGAACAATATGACGAAAGTTGCACATAAAACAGTCGATGCTAAGATATTTAAGTATTCTGGTTGGATAGAAGATATTTCGCCATCCAACTTAAAGAAGGACTTTCATGAACTCTTAGTACAAAGTCATTTTATGATATTATCATTCTCTGAACACTTTTTCGAAAAAGAAGGATACAGCTGTGTTTGGCTTCTTGGAGAAAGCCATCTAGCACTTCACACTTTCCCCAACAAGAACAGATGCTATATGGAACTGAGTAGCTGTAACAAAGAGAAGATGGAAGAGTTTAAGAAACTACTATTGGTTCATAATGAGATTAAAGTAGTACTGGAAGAGGAGTCTGCAAGCTTTATTTAAAATAGAAGCCACAACCTCAAATCTAATTCAATTAAGTCTTGAAATGAGCTATTAATACTTGCGAATATATCTTGTTTAAACAAGCTCAAGAACAAAAGTAAGACTTACACACCTCTGTTTTTAACAGATAGAAACTAGCACCTTTTCAACCTTTGATGGATTGTTCTATCAAAGGTTGAAGAGGCTATTCACCGATCCCCAACCGCCATATCTCTATAAACAAACGGGATATCTTCATAAAAGATCAGTCAATATATTAGAGAAGCTTGCAAATACATTGCTTTACCTATTATAAGATACTTAATAAACAAAGGAGATCATTATACTTCATAATGAAAGATCACTATTTTCTCTATCACTCTAGATCTATTTAAGTAGCAACAAAAAAAATATTCAATAGGTATTTACCCTTGTGCAACCAAAAATAAACCATCTTTTTACCCCTACTTTAATACGGACTCAAATCGGTCTTAATACGGTTAGAATACGGTGCTGGTTCATACTTAGTTCATAGTTCCTTCGAAGTTCACTCATTAATCTGGCCTTTTTTGTGAAGCAACTCGAGATGAGATTCAAGTTAACCATGTAAAATCACCGTATTGGAACCGTTTCCAATACGTTTTGATCCCCTCTTTGGTGGCTGTATAATTGCTACAAAATAACGGTATGGCAGCTATGAAACCTCTACATGAGAGATACAAAATAACTATATAAAAACTATGAGATCACGGTATGAGAGATGCAGAATAACGGTATGGCAGCTATGTGATCATGGTATTAGAGCTAGTAGATCAATAGAGATCGTATTACAATCATTCGTATACTACTAGAGGAGTGTGGGATGAAGTTCAAGTATACTTAGTTTATGTTTGGCATATCAACCATCAAAGATTGGAACGAACCATTATTTGAGCATATCATTCAGATGGATATTCGACAATAAAAAATGTGACTAACAATTCAGAATCATTAGTCACATTCTCTATTAAGTTCTATTCGCTACAATTGGAGCTATTTTTAAGAGCACAACCATCGCAGGAGTCACAAGCACTCTGCTTTTGATCTTTCTTTTTCATTGCAAATCGTTTTATATTTCTATAAGACTTCTTGATAAAATAGAATAAAGCGACAGCAATAATGAGCACTGTAATAACTGTTTGTGTCATAATAACCAGTTAAATAAATGTTTAACTATATATGCCATAATCCATGCTAAACCAGTAGTGTAAAACATAACAAAGGCTGCCCATTGCCAACCTCCAGCTTCTCTTTTGATTGTAGCCACAACAGCAATACACGGAAAATAGATCAGTACAAACACAAGAAATGCCAAAGCTGTTGACAGAGACAACACTTTCTCCCCTTTGTGTTTACCATAAGTATGAACTTCATTCTTCAACTTCTCTTGTAAGATCACACCCCCCTCTTGTCCTTCAGTATTTGTTTGATATAGTACTCCCATGGTACTAACAACAATCTCTTTTGCAGTTATACCTGCAAGCAAACTCACACTCATTTTCCAATCGAAACCAAGTGGAGCTAAAGCTGGTTGGACATTTTTACCTATATGACCAAGATAAGAATCCTCCAGCCTCACATTATCTTTATGAAGCTGTAGTTCGTTAATTTCAGCATCAATATGTTTTGCATCATCAACATGAGCCTTTTGTGCCTCTAATTGAGTTATCTGTTGATCAATAACTCTTGTTTGTTCTGACTCTCTTGGAAAATATTCCAACATCCATATCAGTACCACACCAATAAGTATTGGACCCCCTATTTTCTTTAGATAACTGCTTCCTTTATCCCACATATGCAATAATGTGTTTTTTAATAGAGGAGTACGATATGGAGGAAGTTCAAGAATAAAAGGAGAATTCTCCTGTTCGAACATCACTCTATTGAGCAATTTGGCCATTACACCAGCCACAAAAATACCTGTTAAGTATAGACCAAGTAATATTAGTGCCGGGTGTTTTGGGAAGAAAGCTGTAATAAAGACAATGTATACTGGCAGTCGTGCACTACATGACATGAAAGGAATAATCATCATTGTCAATAGGCGATCGGCTCTATTCTTAATTGTTCTTGTTGCCATAATCGCAGGAACATTACATCCAAATCCCATTAACATTGGAATAAAGGACTGACCATGTAAACCTACTTTCTTCATTATTTTATCCATGATAAAAGCAGCTCTTGCCATATAACCGGTATCTTCCATTAAAGAGGTAAAGAAGAACAGAATTAGGATGTTAGGCAGAAATACGATAACACTTCCTACTCCACTAATGATACCGTTTACAAACAAATCTTTTAGCATGCCATCATTCATATTACTGCTGAGAACTTGACCAAGATATGACATCCCTTGGTCTATCCAATCAGCAGGATAAGCACCTAAAGTAAATGTAGCATAGAAGGTAATGAACATGAAAAGGATAAATATCGGGAATCCCCATATCTTATGTGTCAATACTCTATCTATTTCAATAGATCGCTTTCTACTTTTTGCACTCTGATCGCTACTAGGAGTATAACATTCATTCAACAAGTCACGAATAAAATGGTAACGCGTTTGAGTGATAACAGAATCGCACACATCTTGATATGTATCTTCAATGTATTTTATCTGCAATTCCAACTCCTTCTTCACTTCAGTTGGGTACATTTCAAGCTTCTTCAGCGCTTCAGGGTCTCTTTCTAGGAGTTTTAAGATAAAGAATCTTGTATTGATGGCCTCATTAAGCTTGCATGGATATCGATCAAATAAAGTTCCTATTTTATCTATCGAATATTCTATTTTTGAACGATGTTTTACACTTTGTGAAACAGATTTATTTTCTCCTGCTTCATAGACAGAAACAATTTTGTCTAAAATATCTTTGTTTCCTTTACGTTTAATCGCAGTGGTTGGAATGCTTTCAATCTTTGTAATATGATCAAATTTCTCCACATCAAGCTTATCTCCAGACTTCTCTAGTTCATCATACATATTGAAAGCAATTATCAATTGCTTTCCCATATCCATTAACTGAGTCGTTAGAAGTAAGTTACGTTCGAGGTTCGTTGAATCGATAATATTCAGTAATATATCAGGTTGTTTCTCTAATATATAATCCCGAGCATACACCTCTTCAGGAGTAAAAGTTGTAAAAGAATATATTCCTGGAAGATCTATAAAATGAAGCAGGTAACCATTCCATTTTATTGTTGCTTTCTTCGAGTCAACAGTTACACCACTGTAATTACCGACATGTTCTTTAGAACCTGAGAGATTATTAAAGAGTGAGGTTTTTCCACAATTGGGATTACCTACCATTGCAATATGAATCTCCTTTTTGGTGCGATCTTTAACAGCAGGCATAACAATGGGATCAACCATCTCTGAACGGGTAGTTTCTGATAACAACTTCGCATTTTCAGAACCATCAAGATCAACTTCAATCAAAGAAGCCTCACTTTTACGTAAAGAGATATTGTAGCCTAAAATTTGATATTCTACAGGGTCTTTTAATGGTGCATTTTTTACTACCAAAACCTTCTGCCCACGAATGAATCCCATCTCATGGATTCTCTTCCTAAAAGAGTCCTCCCCGTTTATCTTTCTAATTACAACCTGTTGGTTGGTCTTTGCTTCTGATAGTAGCATATGGTAAATCGTCGTGTAATAACAATTAATAAGAGCAATTAGTCTTAATTAAATTAAATAAGAATTGCACAATCGGTTTGCAAATATAACATATAAATCTTGACGTTGTTTTCTAAATAGAGGCCCGTCCATCAAAAAAAAGGTTTCTTTATCGAAAATTATCACACATTAGAGTAGTTTTGTAAGAACAAAAAGGGCTATTAATAAGTTAATCACTATTGCAAGATATGGAAAGAGAAATGAACCATACAGTAAATGTTGCTGTACAAGTTTTACCAAGAAGTAAAGATGTAGATACATACGATTTAGTGGACGAAGCAATAAGTATTATCGATCAATCAGGAATCAAGTATCGTGTCACTCCATTTGAAACGGTTATGGAAGGAGACTATGATCAAATCATGGAAATTGTCAAAAAAATTCAATTAGCATGCTACAAAGCAGGAGCAGAAACAGCCATGACATACGTAAAAATACAAACAAGTAGCCTCTCTCCAGTAAGGATTGATGATAAAATGAAAAAATATGACTAATTTTAATGTTTTGACTTAGCGATAGTTGGCATTATACGGGGCAAAAAAGACAAAAAAAGTTGTCGAAAAATTGTTTTGTTTGACGAAAAGATATTATGTTTGCACCGCAATTAGCGAAAAGGACGAGTAGCATAACTGGATAGTGCACCTGACTACGGATCAGGAGGTTGGGGGTTCGAATCCCTCCTTGTTCACCATTAACACTAAATGTAAAAGTTTGGTGAGTTGAAAATACATTTCGGACGAGTAGCATAACTGGATAGTGCACCTGACTACGGATCAGGAGGTTGGGGGTTCGAATCCCTCCTTGTTCACCATTAAAACTAAGTGTGAAAGCTTGGTGATTGAAAATACATTTCGGACGAGTAGCATAACTGGATAGTGCACCTGACTACGGATCAGGAGGTTGGGGGTTCGAATCCCTCCTTGTTCACTTAAAAAGAGTAACCAAAATATGGTTACTCTTTTTTTATTTAAACGGCTACCATATACCATAGTAAGAATATGATCAACATTTTGTTTATCATTGATGTGTATAAAACTTCACAAAAACAGGTTGGTCTAGATTAATATCTCTATTCTGATAAGACAAACAACCTTCAGAGTCAATATCAAAAAGCGTAACATTTTGACTTTTTTGATTTGCCACAGCCATAACAGTATTCGTCTTGTTTAATGCAAAATCTCTTGGAAAGTCACCTTTAACATCAAACCATTTAGGTTTTTTGATTTCGACAGACTCTTTATCAAAAATAAATCGGACAATGTTATTCTCTCCTCTATTACTCACATACACGAAGTTTTCATCTTTCGATAATTTTACTGCAGCAGCATAACTTGTAACCCCATCTCCACGTAATGTAGAGTAGACCTGAAGTTTATCAAATACACTGGTCGTTTCATTCCATTTCAATAAATAGAGCTCATTTGAAAGCTCTGTCGATACAAGTGCATATTGTCCATCTTTTGTAAAAACCATATGACGTGGACCAGATCCCCCAGGAAATTTAAAAACAGTATTTATCTCACCAAAATCAAGTGAACACATATCTATCTTATCACCTCCCAAATCGACGGTAAAAACCATATCTTCTTTGGATGACCAAACTGCACAGTGCATATGAGAAGCATCTTGCCTATCCACTACAGGTCCTTGACCGGTATGCTGGTAAACAATTTCTCTCTTCTGTTTAACATCATACACTACCACTTTACCACCTAAATAGTTAGCCCAGGCAATATACCTAGAAGAGGGGGAAATCGAAATATAACAAGGAGCTCCACCTTGTGAAGATATCACCTCACGATCCATTTCACGCAATCCATCTATTACAATTTTACCCTTAGGGACCTCCTCTTCCACAAAAACAGAGTAACGATCACCTAGCGCTAAATATGATGGATTACTCAACCTATACTTCAAATGTGAATAGAGTTTATCATGATTAATATCAACAGTATATACCCCATCACTTGTCCCATTCGTATATGTTCCAATATACAATGACTCTTCTTCTGAATTACTCTTACATGATAGAAATGAAATTAACACTCCCATCAATAAAAATATTTTTATAGAATTTTTTTTCATATGATTTACTATTTATCTAGACTTAATCAATTGTTTAACAATATACAAAAAGAACAACAACAATAAAACACCAATAAAGTAGTCAAACTTACATCATTAACTTCCAAGTTGATCTGATGAAATCCACATTGACTATAAGAGATCTTTTTTCAGAATAGTAATATAGTCCATAAACAGCAGATCAAATAAATCAAAGCTATAAAGAAAGCTGTTAAGAATACGTCTACATTCGAAACACGCTACACTTTTCTCATTAATATTGATCATTCAATAACATGTGAAGATAAACGAAGATTAAAAGTTTCATAAAGACAACATCTCCTTGTACGATATAATCATCAGGTTACACTCTTCTCCTGCACCTCCACAATGAGTAACACTTTTCTGTATGCCTTTGGTCTACTTACCTAAACTCAAGTCCTAAGAGTTGGATCTAATAAGAAGCATTCTGTTTCAGATAAAGACTGTATTTGAAACCCGTGTAAATTCACTTTAATAATGCTTGTAGCGAGGAGAGTATTTTTATTTCATGAAAACCTATAGTAAAAATCTTTCATCTGGATACATTGATCACACCAATACGTCTATCACTTCAGAATTATCAGGTTGAAGAACTATTGGGTTTAGCAACTTTAGAAGATATCATCAACACTTATTTCAATAAATTCAACTGTTTATTTCAATATTTTAGAAAAATATCAACGATTTAGTTTTGTAAAATGACTATTTTCAAATCCTGTTAACATATCAAGATTTATAAAATGAAAAAAGAAATCATCAGTACCAAAGAGGCTCCAGGAGCTATTGGTCCATACTCACAAGCAACTAAGTTTAACGATATCATCTACACCTCTGGGCAGCTTCCCATAGATCCCCAAACAGGTAATATCTCTTCTGACATTAAAGATCAAACTGAACAAGTTTTCAAAAATGCAGAAGCAATTCTTAAAGCAGCAGGCTCCGACCTGACAAAAGTTATAAAGACATCTGTCTTCTTGAAGGATTTACAAGATTTTGCGGCAATGAATGAAGTTTATGGTAAATTTTTCACAGACAACCACCCTGCACGAAGTACAGTTGGGAATACTGACTTAGCACTTGGAGCACTGGTTGAAATTGAATTCATTGCACACATCTAACGATTGATAATGGATGGGGTATCAATAACTTCATCCATTATTTTTCATCAAACAATATTTACACTTCTTCTCTCAACTAGATTTCTTTACTTCTGCACAGGACTCAATTTGAAAGACGCCACAGTCTCAAAATTGACAAGCCTATCAAATTATGACATAAAAAAAGAGAGCGAAGAACCCCTTCCTCACTCTCTTATAGACTTTCTATTTCTTTAGAAAGCTAATAATGCTCAATCCTCAAAAGTCATTTAGAATAACATTAGAACATAAGCAAACTCAACATTAAACAATGAGTCTTTTTAATTGATATAATCAAAAAGACATCTAAAACACTAAAATCATTGAAACACTAATACAATATAAACATTTTTTAACTAAAAACAATATTCCTTCAAACTTTTTAATCGATAAAACAAAAAACGAGAACTTTTGATTGATATATTAATCATAATACTATGATGACAACCCGTTATACTTAATCGAGCAGATAATAACTTACTTACACATATGTCTTTTTAGTAGTTAATTACAGATAAAAAGAACTATTTAACAAAAGACAATATTACATAATTATATTATATTTGTAGTAGCATACAAGAAACACAACAATATATTCTATATACAATGGCAAGCGTATTACGTCAAAGAATCCTACTTTGTTTGGGTTCCTTACTTTTCATGTGCATGATATCATGCAATGAATCTAATTATCACTCTAGTAACGTGGTTCCGAATCCCTCTTCATACAACGAAACAGGCGGGGTATATAACCTACCCAAGGACATAACCTTGAATAGCAACTCTGCACTACTGAGAGGACTCGAAAAATATCTAAGTTCCATGTGGACATCAGAGTTTGAAGGAACAGTAACAAAGAGTAAGAATAACCCTACCCTACAGTTGATTCTATTACGTAATTCAAAGGAGTTTAAAGATGGAGGATATAAACTTGATATTTCTGCGGATGGAATTAAGATTTATTCAAACTCAAGGAAAGGGATTTTCTATGGGATACAAACATTTAGGCAACTAGTTTCTAAAGAAGGTTTACCCTATAAGATTCAAATGTCTTCGATAACTGATAATCCTAAATTTGAGTATCGAGGCTTCAACTTAGACTTATGTCGTCATTTTTATAGTGTAGAAGAGGTAAAGCATCTAATAGATGTTATGGCATCACTGAAGATGAATAAATTATCTCTTGAACTTTCAGATGATATGGGGTGGAGGATTGAAATTAAGAAATATCCCTTATTAACTAAGGTCGGAGCATGGAGAGAATCCATTGGTTTTAAAGAGAATCAAAGTCTTGGAATTAACACCTCAGAGAAGAAGAGATATGGAGGATTTTATACACAGGAAGATATGCGTTCTATAATTCATTACGCAAAGACAAGATATATCGAAATAATTCCCCAATTTGAATTAACAAACCATATCGGAGCTGCAGCAAAAGCATATCCTCATCTAGTTTGCCATCAAGATCAGCTAGACCTTGATATGACCAATAATAGTAAATACACGATTGCATGTATAGGAAAAGATGAAAACATCGTTTTTTGGAGAGGTGTAATCGATGAAATATCAAAGTTATTTCCTTCTGAATATATCCATATTGGATCAGGTTACATCAGATACGGAGAGTGTCAAATATGTGATGATTGCAATAAAATAATCCATGATAATAACCTCAAAAGCTACGATGAATTAGAGAGAATCTATTTGAGAAAAATAGAAGAGTATATTAATTCCAAAGGGAAAAAGGTAATTGCATGGAACAACACATGGGACTTTTCGAAAAACAAAGAGTCCATGTCCATGGTTTGGCGTAGAGAAGCTACTGCAGAGATGAATATTGAAAAAGGGCACAAATTCATTTGGATGCCTAAGGCTTTTTATTGCTTTAACAATGCACAATCGATAAATAACACGACCAAGAGCGATCGTGCAGATATAACAATCAAAGATGCCTACTTCTTCACTCCAAAGTTTGATCAGTACGACAAGAGGAAAAGAGAGTTATTCAATGGTATCTCAGGGTGCTTGTGGACCAACAACTCACCAAACTTTGAAATAGCATGTTATAGAATATTCCCACGACTTCTGGTCGTTGCAGAAAAAGGGTGGTATGGCTATGAACATAAAGATTGGAACGACTTTAAATCAAGAGCTAACAGATACAAATCCATATTAGATCACTACCAAACACAATATGGACAACCATCATACCTCCCAACATTCTATCTTAGCAAAAATTTTAAGGATGGAACTTCATTGATAAATATTGAGAATGAAACTCATGCTTCAATCTACTATACAACCAATGGAAACACACCAAATAATAGGTCAACAAAGTACAGTAAACCTATTCCTATCAAGCGTGAAACAACCATAAAAGCGTTAGTAATTAGAGAAGATAATTCTATAACCCCTGTCGTTTCTAAAACATTCTACCCTCACAAAGCCCTAATGGCACATGTTCAATATAAGTATCCATATTTATCGACAGCAGGTAATAGCGAATACACAATTGTTGACGGACTATTAGATGCTCAACAGTCTTTTGTTCGAAATGATGCCATATTCACCATCGACTTAGGAAAAGAAGAGGAAATTCATAAAATAACATCTAAATGGACAGAAGATCAAGATAAATCGGTCTTTACTCCTTCTGCTCTAGCTTACTTTACTTCCAAAGATGGAAAAAGGTTTAAACAAGTATTTTTTGAAACATATGGTTATCCTGAAATAGGAAAAAACAGAGATGATGTTACCCCGACATGCTTCCCAAAAGGAAAGAGAGCAAGATATATTAAGGTCGTAGCAAAGAATATACGTAGAAACCCATCATGGCATAAAAACCCAGATAAATTTGCAGAAGTGAGTGTATCTGAAATAATCGTAGAGTAAAAATACATAAGGAAAGTTGTAGTAAAAGGAGGTAAGGTAAAAACTATTATCAATGCATCTTTTTTACTACAACCACCTTTATCATTTCGATAGTCAAAGGCGTTGTAATGGATAGATCGAAGAAAAAATCTTCTATGCACAATGAATGCAGCCATGTAATATACATTTGTAATGTCAGTAATAAGTTAAAACGAAAACATTCCATACTATGTATACAACAGCTTTCTACAGCGTACTTTGTTTTGCAATTCTTCTTCTATTCATCTGCATATACTTGGCAGACCAGAATCAAAAACTTAGAGAGGTGGTAAATATCACCCCAGAACCAACAAACGCATTGGAAATATTCTCTGAAGATCTTACAAAATGTGTATCTCTCTACAGTAAGCTTGTGAAAGAGTATACACCACAAAAATACGATGACCCAAGCCTTAGAGAAAAGGCACAAAACCTCTTTAATGAGTTAACTATTAATCAGTTTAACTATTTAAAACTTCAAGATATTGAGAAAGGTATCGATATTTGTTTGAAATAAAACAAGTTGAACTCTCAGAGTTAATCCAACGGTTTTAATATATATACTCGACGAGTTTTATTCGTTATTTTATATCTATCATCTAAACGCTCCCCCATAATCCAGACAATCTGATCTCCATCACAAAGAACTAATGCTTTTTCTTTTTTATTTGTAGACCATTTTCTGTCGATAAAATAGTCAGATAACTTTTTCTCTCCTTTCATTCCCAATGGACGAAACTTATCACCACTCCTCCAATGTCTTAAGTTCCAATGACCAGAGACGATATCTGCATCGATGTAAGCAATAGATTTATTTCGCTCCACTCTCTTGTCGGGACTCCATTCATCAACTAAAATTTCATATCCGTAATCAATAAAACGATCCATATCATCGGCTAAAATTGACTCGTCAATTGGTTTGTGCTCCTCACACTTCATTAATATCAATTTATCTCGATCACAGATCAACCTAGAATCTCCAGAGTAGAACTCTTTTCCTGAGATTGACAACTCTATTGTTTTCAAAATTTGATGAATTAGCTTTGGGTTAAATCCCTTAGGGTATAGAATCTCATATAACAGTTGTTCTGGAACCACAAAATCTAATAACTTATTCTTATCAATATATAAGATATCCTCAAGCTCCTCCAATACGTTACACTTTGCTTGGGTCATAGTCCAATCATAAATCGATTCTACCTGCTGTAGATATTCAATCGATTTTTGCATATTATTTCTCGATTGAGCATTCAGGCGATCCATTGCAGGAAGAACATTATGACGAACAATATTTCGAAGATATAGATCCGAATCATTTGAGCTATCATTGCGAAATGGGATATGTTTCTCCTGAGCATACAAAGCGACTTCAGCTCGACTTATATCAATTAGAGGACGCAACACCTTCACATTACTCTTTTTAATTCCGGTTAATCCACGTATGCCTGTACCTCTTGACCAATTTAAGATAAATGTTTCTAATGAATCATCACGATGATGCCCAATAGCAATATACCCATACGAATGTTCATCAAGCAATTCATAGAACCATTTGTATCGCAAATCACGAGCAGCCATTTCAATTGAGACATTATTCTCTTTTGCATAACTCTTCGTATCAAAATCCTTACAATGAAAGGTTATATGATGTTGTTTTGCAAACAGCTCTACCATACGGGTATCATCATCTGACTCTTCACCTCTCAAGTGGAAATTACAGTTTGCTATGGCTATTTCATATTCTGAATTCATAAACAAATTTGCCATCACCATAGAATCAACTCCACCACTAACGGCAAGAAGAACCTTAGTCTTTTCATCTCCTATCTCTCGATTAATAAAATCATCAAATGAAACCTGTATCATAGAATTATATTTTTGAAATAAAAAACATCCTCTACAAGCGTAGAGGATGTGTCTATATTATTTAAACATATGAGGTTAAACCTTCACCACAATACGTCCTCTTCCCTTTTTACGAACTAGATTTTGAGAGACATCAACAACCTCTTCTAATCCTATTTCACGACAAATCAAATCTAGGTTATCAAGTTTCCAATCATTTGCCAGTAAGCCCCAAACCTGAAGTCTTTTATCCATAGGAGTATTCTGAGAATCAACACCACACAGAGTTATCCCATTAAGAATGAATGGATAAACAGTTGTATCAAGATCTCCGGAACCTATATTTCCACAGCAAGTTACATTTCCTCCATAAGAACAAGATTTAAGGACAGTTGCAAGAACATTTCCTCCCACTGTGTCAATAGCACCACTCCACATTGGTCGTACAAGAACACGTTTCGATTTATCATCGATAACAGTACTATCAATATGACGAACCACATCTAGTTTTGATATAAACTCCTTACTGTCAGAAATGTTCGAAGTTCCTGCAATAACATCAAACCCAAGTTTATTCAACAACATGCATGCAATCGAACCAACACCACCGGCAGCACCAGTAACAAGAACGGGACCCATATCTGCTGTTTGACCTGATTCTAATAATCGCAGAACAGATAATGCAGCTGTAAAACCTGCAGTTCCTAAAGACATAGACTCCTTCTCGCCCATCGATTTAGGTAACGGCACAACCCACGCTGCTGGTACGCATATAAATTCGGCCAAAGCACCATCGTGATTCATTCCTAAATCAAAAGATGTCACGATCACTTTGTCTCCCACTCTAAAACGATCATCACTAGAATCTTCAACAACACCTACACCATCGATTCCTGGCGTATGTGGAAAGTGACGTGTTACGCCACGATTACCTTTCATAGAGAGCACATCCTTATAGTTTAAGGACGAATAATGAACTCTAATAAGCACATCTCCAGCTGGCAGTTCATGAACTCGCCTATTAACAATTTCTGTATGGAATGCTCCCTTTTCTTCAAAAATTCTCAAAGCACGAAATTCCACGCCACAAGGACAGTTAACCTGATGTTTATGATCCTTATTTGGCTTTAATTCAACGCCTTTATTTGGATTTATATTTGGTGTAGCCTTACTCATTTGATTTGCCATAATATTCTTCTACTACTTTTTTAGATCCATTGTTTTCTCTATAATCTTCAATATCACCTGACATCCTTTTTCCATTGACTGAATAGGGATATATTCGAATTTTCCATGGAAATTATGACCTCCACCGAAGATATTAGGACAAGGTAAACCCATAAAAGATAATCTCGCGCCATCTGTACCTCCACGAATTGGCTTCTTAATAGGCACAACACCTACTTCAATCATAGCCTCCTCTGCCATATCTACAATATACTTCACAGGCTCTACCTTCTCTTTCATATTATAATATGAATCCTTGATTTCAATTGTGGCACAACCTTCACCAAACTCAGCATTAATCTTTCGGACTAGATGACCTAACTCTTTCTTTCTTACTTCGAATTTATATCTATCATGGTCACGGACGATGTAGTTTAGTGTTGTCAATTCCACGGATCCTTCCATTCCAATCAAGTGGTAGAACCCTTCGTAACCCGTAGTATGCTCTGGAGTTTCACAACGTGGAATCATTGAAATAAACTGATTCGCTATTCGCATAGAATTTTTCATCTTGTGGTATGCATACCCTGGATGAACAGAAATACCATGAAATTGTATTTTTGCAGAAGCGGCATTAAAATTCTCATATTCTAATTCACCAATCTGACCACCATCAATGGTATAAGCAAACTCAGCACCAAATTTATCGACATCAAAATAATCGGCACCAGCACCAACCTCTTCATCTGGTGTAAAACCAACCATCACTTTACCGTGCTTGACCTGTGGATTCTGGATTAAATATTCCATTGCCGTCACAATTTCAGCAAGACCAGCTTTATCATCCGCACCCAATAAAGTTCTGCCATCAGTTACAATTAGATCTTGTCCTACATAATTCTTTAATTCAGGAGAGTGTGACGTAGACAAAACAATATTCAACTCTTTGTTCAGAACAATATCATTTCCATCATAATTACCGACAATACGAGGCTTTACATTCTTACCACTGAAATCAGGACTAGTATCCATATGAGCAATAAAACCTATTGTTGGAATATCGTCATTGGTATTGGCAGGTAAACATGCCATTAAATAGCCATTGTCATCTAAAGAGACCTCTTTTAATCCTACACGAATTAATTCATCCTTCAACTTTAATGCAAACTCATATTGACCTGGAGTACTAGGGGTTAAACCTGTATTAGGATCCGATTCGGTATCCATGGAGACATATCTAAGAAAACGATCTAAAACACTACTCTTCATAGTTATATTTTAATGGAAATGTTATTGAAGTAATAATTATCTATCTATCATTGTGAATCAACCTTATACGGCTTAACACAATATACTAGCTGTAAAAGTAACCAAAAACCACTGGAGCACCATCAATTAATCGAATAAAAAAAAGAGATATAGAACATATAGTTTAATGATGACTACCCCCACATTATTTAAAGATATCAGAACATACAGTACAAATGCCATCATCATCCCCACTAAACCGATTCAGATATAAAAAGAAAGACACACCTGTTAGTTTACACTAAAGGTGTGTCTTAATCATCTAAAAATTATATACAATCTATGCCAATTACTACTTTTAAAATAAGAGATCTCTACATACAATCAATTATATTTAAACTTCGCTAAACGTTGCAATGACATCACTTTTTTTTCATTTGGCTCTTCTGTTTTGATTTAACACCACTTTTCTTCTTCTCTGCCTCCCAGTCTCTCATCTTTTCTTCATACATCAGATTTGTAGGATCAATATCACCAGCTTTATTATACCAATCACGAGCCTCTTGTAATGAATCTTGTTTCAGATAGATATCTCCGGCAAGAAAATATTGACCAATCTCTTGAGGTCTTATCTCGATCATCTGGTCTCTAATTAAAGTTTTAGCCTCAGTATATTTACCTAATTCATATAGCATCTTTGCCTTCGAGTGCAAGAAGAACCAACTCTTTGGGTGTTGCTTCAGTGCCTGTTCTGTCATTTTGAGCCCCTCATTCCACTGCTCTTCTTGTATATAAAACTCTAACTCCTTCACATATGGAATTGTCAAAGAAGGTTCAATACGAAGTGCATTATTAAAAAACTTAATTCCAGTATATTCTTGCCCCTGAAGATAATATGCTAACCCGACATAATATTGAGTGATCGGCATAATACGATTCAATCGATAAGCCATCTCAAAAGTATCTCCAGCTTTCACAATATTATTTGTTTCCAGGTACTTTTTTCCTTCATTGATTAATTTTATCACCTGAATATCTACCTTTTTTTCAGTATAATACAAGGCAGCCATCCAACCCGAAAGTTCATAAACCAATTGATGAGTCGTAGCCACATCTGCAACTTTGTGTATTTTCACATTAAAAGTTGACACATCTTTTTGTGCCAAAGCGTTAAAAGCATCGATGATTTCATAATTAGGATAATTCTCTTTGCTTTTTAATACTTTTAATCTCTCAACAACATTTGGATCTAAAACATATTTACCCTGCTTTATATTGCTATTTATTAGATCTATCAGCTTTGTAAATTCAGAAGTAAAGCCATACTTAGTAAGATCAGCTTTCTCGTCCTTCAATTGATCTAGCACCTTTAAATCTATCGGTTTCAGGTCTACGATATAATCCTCTGGTATATTAAAAATCAATAACTTCGATATTGTATTTATAAACAATTCGAACTTATACTCATTATAATCATAATCATACAATACCTGAAGAACATATCCATTCGCTAAATTGACAAACCTTTTATTCACTTCTGTCATCTGCACTAGAATATCAGCTTGCTCTTTATTCTCTTTATCTAAAAGAGGAACTAACTTTGGTGCTTCTGTCTTCCACTTAGCAGACATCTCAGATATTTTCTTAGAGTTTACTTCATTAAATCGCTCATCCGCGCTTAATGCCTCTATCTCACTTGTTCCTTTATCATAAGAATCTACAATCCCTTTAATGATACTCGTATACAAAGCAACTGCATCTGCAGAAAATGAGAACTTCATCGAAGGAGGAGATTTTGGAGTAAATGCTGCTAAACTTTTTAGTGCTGCATATTTATCTTCATCAACCGTCTTCTTTGCTCCTTCATACAAAGCTAAAAAAGTGTCATATCCCTTCCATAAATTTTCCTTTATCTGTATCTCTTTTGTCTTCTTATCAAAATATGAAAAAATAAATGGTTGGGTAATATCGAGATTACTCCTATCGTAAGTTAACAAAACACCAGTCATCTCATTTGTAGGGAAATTTGTCTTTAACACCTCAGCATCAGAAGGCCAGAAATATTTCTTGCCTTGAACAACCGTTAGGTACTGTTTTAAAGAATCCACATCACGTTTAGTAAACTTAAATAATAAGTTACCTTTTTGTGGTACTAGCTTAAAGTAGATATTTTGACTCTTTTGAAATTCCGTCTCCTTAGGAACCCCTTCTCCTGTTTTTGTTGTAATAGTAATTGTACTATTGATTTTCTTATCGCCCCTCTCTTTAACCACCAAATCCACTGATTGAGCCACAGCAAAGAAAGGCAAGAAAGATACGAGTACTATAACAAAATAAATAATGGCTTTTTGTCTCATAGCTTCTCTTATTTTATCGTTGTTTTTATTCATATATACAATTAACAACTACAACCACTAAAAAGATCAATTGATTTTCCTTATCTACCATATTTTTTATCTAAATCAACGATCACATTGATATATACAGTCGATAGAGCACTATTTGAGAAGAAAAAGATGTGATTTTTTAAACATAAAAAAAGCCTCTAGAAAAACTAGAAGCTTTATGTGCGGACGAAGGGACTCGAACCCCCACGCCTCTCGGCACTAGATCCTAAGTCTAGCGCGGCTACCAATTACGCCACGTCCGCGTATTTTTGATAATGACAATACAAAGCAATAATTTGCCTCGCTTTATGTGCGGATGAAGGGACTCGAACCCCCACGCCTCTCGGCACTAGATCCTAAGTCTAGCGCGGCTACCAATTACGCCACATCCGCATGGATGTTTCAAACAAATACTAAAAATGTGCGGACGAAGGGACTCGAACCCCCACGCCTCTCGGCACTAGATCCTAAGTCTAGCGCGGCTACCAATTACGCCACGTCCGCGTGGTTATTGATACATCAATAACAAATACAATTTGAATATAACATCACGAGTGCGGATGAAGGGACTCGAACCCCCACGCCTCTCGGCACTAGATCCTAAGTCTAGCGCGGCTACCAATTACGCCACATCCGCTTCAGAATTGCGATGCAAATATAGGAGCTTTTTTCTTAGTACAAAACAAAAACTAAAACTTTTTTAAATAAAACAGAATCTTAACAACTCCCATTCTTCCGCATTCTTTATCTATGTTTTTGAAATTCAAACTAATAATAATATCTGACAAAAATCCTTCACGATTATTATATTTTATCAATTTATCTTCCAACAGATAAATTCACAACCACCACACTACAAACCATTTCAAAAAAAAAGATTGCCAACATTGACAATCTTTCTCTGACCAACAAATAAAACAGCTAAAATTTTAAACCTAATGACACTAACAATGTATGCTTTGTCCATTGTGTTTGCGTTTTTGGCGACTCCATATAGTAGTTATTAAACTGTTCAATATATTGATAATAGTTATTCTCCTGATAGTCGTAAGTATAAGCCACGTCAATGAAGAAGTTATTATTACGATAACCAAGCCCACCAGCCAAAATATAATGAACGTCATCACTCGATATCTGAGCTCCTCCATCGAGCGTCTCTATTCCGTCAACATAAGCCTTATAAGGAGAAGAAAAATATTGACCGCCAGCTCTTAAATAAAAATTCTGCTGTATCCTACCCTCAACTCCTACGCGAAGATTATGAACTCCATCATAGATTTTTGAAACATCTTGATTGGTATTCGTGAAATCAAAATTATCTTTATTATTTCCATCTACCTTATAACGTGAAGAACCATAATCTTGATACTCATAATCAGCACTCAAGATAAATACCTTACCAAATACAAATGCTGCACTTAGATCATAACGCATCGGTGTCTGCACTTTAAAATCAGCTTCATATATAGGCGATTTCTCACGATCTACACTCTCATTAAAACCATCATAAAATACAGCTGAACTCATTGATGCAGAATACTTTTCATTAACATTATAATATGTAGGGGTATGAATCGCAGCCCCCAACCTTAAAAAAGAGAAAGGACGATAAATTAGTCCAAGATTCAATGCATATCCAAAAGCATCAGAAGAGGTATACTCTCGATGCTCAAAAAAGTCTATGTCATTATTATTTCCAAATTCTCTATGCCTTCTTTCTTCCTCATATCGATAATACTTCAAATCAACAGATACCCCAAAATAGAGTTTGTGATCTATATTTCCACCAAGACTCAAACTATAATTATTGATATAACCATTAGTAACCCTTGTAACTTCCTGATCTACAGTTTCATCATCCAAAATAGGACTTTCCCAGGTCCCTGGAATTGGATTACCATTTTCTTTTTTAAGTGACATTAAGTAACCTTGAAAAGCTAAAACACTATTAACAGGCGCCTTGCCATAATAAGGATTAACTTTATATCCATTATCATCTGTATAGAATCGCAAGTCATCAAATTGCAAATTATTTCGAGTAGCCTCTGTTGCATATGCCTGAGACCTAGAACTTGTCGTATTATCTAACCGAGCATAAGAAGTTCGTTCAAAATCTTGTGTTCTATTAAATGTTATCCCCCAATTGAAGTTCACAAGACCAGACGATCCTCTTCGGTTCGGAATCACTCCAACAAATCCAAAATTAGGCATATTTATATAGCTTCCATCAATTTCAGCATTTTGACCACCATAATTGGTATTTGCAGTTGTACTATTAAATACCCCTGTAGTTAAGGATATCTCATTAGATTGAAAAACTGCAATACCTGCAGGATTAATCAATACAGAGGACAAATCTCCACCTAAAGCACCAAATGCTCCTCCCATCGCAGCACTTCTTGCAGTCACTGCATAATTTTCTTGATTATATCTAGGAATATCATCTACTAATTGCGCATATGAAATCTGTAGAAATCCTAAGAATAAAAAGGCGATAATATATATTCTTTTGCTCATAATCATATTTTTTCTTGTTTCAAACATTTTTACCTTCTCTTAGATCATCATAAAGACTAACGCTGTCTTCCTCTTCCTGATGAAGAACGTGAACTGCCTGTCGAAGAACCACTACTTCTTGATGGTGAATAAGAGCTAGAGGAACTACTACCAGAACTCGAACGACTGCTATTATATGATGGATAACTACTAGAACTAGAACTAGAACTAGAACTAGAACTAGATCTTGAAGGGGAGTAACTCGACCTTGAGCTTGAACTAGATCTTGAAGGGGAGTAACTCGATCTTGAACTTGAACTAGACCTTGAAGGGGAGTAACTTGATCTTGAACTTGAACTAGATCTTGAAGGGGAGTAACTTGAACTAGACCTTGAAGGAGTATAGCTTGATCGTGATGGAGAATAACTACTTCTAGTACTTGCACCACCTCTTGTCGAATTAGAGTTGTAGGTTGGACGATAACCAGAGACTCTCGTACTTCTAGGTCTCGAATAACTCTGAGTAGAACTTGAACGCCCTCTCGTTGTATTACCATATCTAGGATAACTAGACGAAGATGGACTATAACTTCCTCTTGAACTACTAGAAGAATTCGAACGATATGGTCGGTAACGCGTTGTCGAAGAACTTGATGATCGAGTTGATGATTGAGTTGCTGAACTTCTTCCATAAGTTGTTACTGAACGTCCACTCACCACGTTCGAAGTAGGTCTATTACTACCATTACCTCTACGGTACTGAGAATATGAAGATCCTTGCGTAGCTCTAACTCGTCCACCTCTAACCGTCGGAGTAGAGACATGAGTGACAGTACCACCTCCTCCAACATGTCCAGAAGGATAGTAAGAATATCCTGGATAATAGATAGAAGTATTCCATCCATAGTAACCTCCATAATAACCTCCATAATAACCTCCGTTATACCATGGATCATAATGATTATAGTACCCCCAAGAATCATAATACCACGGATCATAATATCCTACACCAAAAGAGAATCCCCATGAACTAGGCCCCCAAGCTGAATAACTATATCTCCCCCAAAAAGGGTTTAAGTTCATATAATCCCAAGAGTCCACTACAGGAGCATAAAAATTTTGAATAACAGGAGAACCGTTTTCATTTAAAATAGTATCACTTGCCATCCATTCATAATTACGATAGTCAATAGCTACCGAGGTATCATTGATATTCGCATCAGAAACAGCAGGTGTAGGTACACTCTTAATTTCTCCGTCAGTCTTTTCACTAACGTCAGCAAAATTACCCACTCTCATCTTTTGTGCCTCGGTGATGCTTTTTGACGCAGATGAAGGTGTATAATAAAGATCGTCCTGATAATTCTTCGATGCATATTGTGAAGGAGCACATGCCCCAAAGCCAATAGCAAATAGAATCAATAATAGCCGCAATTCAAGTTTCATAGTTGGTCCTCCTCAAAAAGTTTAGATATTCGCTATATTTTTCTTTTCTTTGTACACTTATTTAATTGTAACAAAAAGAGTACAATAACCGTACCAAATTAAATGTAATGGCAAAAGTATTAACATCAAAGAAAGAAAATTATTCTCAATGGTACAACGATCTAGTTGTTAAAGCCGATCTTGCAGAAAGTTCTGCTGTTAGAGGATGTATGGTGATTAAACCTTATGGCTATGCAATTTGGGAAATGATGCAAGCCGAATTGGATAGAATGTTCAAAGAGACAGGTCACGTGAATGCTTATTTCCCGTTGTTTATACCCAAGTCTTTCTTCAGCAAAGAGGCTGACCATGTCGACGGCTTTGCTAAAGAGTGTGCGGTCGTGACTCATTATCGTTTAAAAAATGATGAAAACGGAAATGGTGTTGTAGTAGATCCTGATGCTAAACTAGAAGAAGAGTTAATCGTAAGACCTACTTCAGAAACTATTATCTGGAACACATATAAAAATTGGATACAGTCATATCGTGACCTTCCTATCCTTTGTAATCAATGGGCAAACGTTGTTCGTTGGGAAATGCGTACTCGTATGTTCCTTAGAACAGCTGAGTTCTTATGGCAAGAGGGACACACTGCACATGCAACAAAAGCTGAGGCACTGGAGGAGACAGAAAAAATGATCAACGTATATTCTAATTTTGCTCAAGACTTCATGGCAATGCCTGTTATCATGGGAGCAAAATCGGATCAAGAACGTTTTGCCGGGGCACTAGAGACCTATACAATTGAAGCTCTAATGCAAGATGGTAAAGCCCTTCAATCAGGAACTTCACACTTCTTAGGCCAGAACTTCGCCAAAGCATTTGACGTAAAGTTCACCAATAAAGAGGGAAAAGATGAACTTGTATGGGCTTCTTCATGGGGAGTATCGACACGACTTATGGGAGCACTTATCATGTCACATTCTGATGATAATGGTTTGGTTTTACCTCCAAGATTAGCTCCACACCAAGTAGTAATTGTTCCAATTTACAAAGGACAAGAACAACTTGACGCTATTCGCGAGAAAGTCGACATAATCACAAAGGAGCTACGTGCTTTAGGTGTTCGTGTTAAATTCGATGATAGAGACAATCAACGTCCTGGATGGAAATTCGCAGAATACGAATTAAAAGGTGTACCTGTTCGTCTTGCAATTGGTGCAAGAGACCTAGAAAATGGAACGATTGAAGTAGCTCGTCGAGACACTTTATCTAAAGAGACTAAGTCTTTAGATGGTATCTCTACCTATATTGCTGATCTTTTAGAAGAAATTCAAGCAAGCATTTTCCAAAAAGCGATGGATTTCCGTGCTGAGATGACAACCCAAGTAGATACGTACGACGAATTCAAAAACGTACTTAAAAACAAAGGTGGATTTATTCTTGCACACTGGGATGGAACAACAGAGACCGAATTGAAAATCAAAGATGAAACCAAAGCAACTATTCGTTGTATTCCTTTCGATTCTCAAGATGAAGATGGAGTTTGTATCTACTCAGGGAAACCTTCAAAAAGAAGAGTTCTATTTGCATTAGCATACTAATTAAAGAACTACTCTTTAATGATTAGCCCTTTCATAATAATTTGGAAGGGCTAATTTTTTTTATCATCTACCCATCATATTAAAGAGAAAAATACACATCCAATAATTCTCATCCATTTTATCTAAATTAGGTTTTATGGGACCATTTCATAGTTATTTAAATAGATTAGTTATATATTAAGCTGTCAATTTAAAATTAAAGCTATGTTTAGTAAAGATACCTACATCTCTCGCCGTGAGAGATTACATGCAATGATGCCAGAAAAGGGACTTGTACTTGTTCCTGGTAATATGGAAGCAGAATATAACTACCCACACAACACCTATCACTTCCGCCAAGACAGCACTTTTGTATACCTATTCGGTCTTGACCTTCCAAACATGTTTGGTGTTATCGACCTAGACGAAGGCAAAGATTATATTTTTGGTAATGATGTAGATATCGAGGATATTATCTGGATGGGGCCTCAAATTCCACTAAAAGAGAAAGCTCTAGAATTTGGAATAAACCACACTGCACCTTTTAACAATCTATACAACAAGGTAAAAGAGGCAATGGAATCTGGACGAAAAATTCATATTCTACCAACTTATAGAGCCCGAATAGAACTCCTTTTAGGTGATATTTTAGATGTACATCCAAAGAATTTACATCAATTTATTTCTCCGGCACTTAGAACTTGTATGATTAAACTTCGTGAGAAGAAAGATGCAGATGAAATCAGAGAAATAGAAAAAGCTTGTGCTATTGGCTACGAAATGCATACTACCGCTATGAAAATGGCACATGCAGGAAACAAAGAACAAGATATTGCTGGTCTAATAGAAGGCATATCACTTCGCAAAGGAAAAGGAGTAAGCTTTCCATGTATCCTGTCACAACATGGGGAAACATTGCACAATCATGATCATTCAGGAACACTCGAAACAGGTAAATTAATGTTAGTTGATGCAGGGGCAGAAGCAAACAGTTATTACGCATCTGACTTTACTCGAACAATTCCTGTTGGTGGTCGATTTAGTGCAAAGCAGAAAGATGTGTATAATATTGTTCTTGCTGCGAACGAAAAAGCTAAATCCATGTTTGCACCAGGTATAACCAACCTTGATTGTCACCTTGCTGCAGCTAGAGTGATTGCAGAAGGACTAAAAGATATTGGCATTATGAAAGGCAATATGGATGATGCTGTTGCCAAAGGAGCACATGCAATGTTCTTTCCTCATGGTCTAGGACACATGATGGGACTTGATGTTCATGACATGGAAGGTTATGGTCAAATATACGTAGGTTATGACGAAAAAATACGTCCAGTAGATCAATTTGGTACTGAAAATCTAAGACTTGGAAAAAAACTAGAGGAGGGATTTGTTATTACAAATGAACCAGGGGTTTATTTTATTCCAGCACTAATCGAAAAATGGAAAAGTGAAAAAATTAATAACGAATATATCAACTTTGATCTTTTGGAGAATGAGTATCTCGATTTTGGAGGAATTCGTCTCGAAGATGACCTTCTAATCACAAAGAGTGGTTGCGAAATTATTGGACAAAGAGTTCCGATAACAGTAGAAGAAGTAGAGAACGAAGTACAAAAAGGTCTTTAGTAATAGACAAATAATGCTCTTAAAAGCTACTTTTAAGAGCATTATTAGACCAACTGGATTAATAAATGAGCAATAAAGTCTTATGTATATATTTTGTTTAAACAAGATTTAAAAATAGAGTACAAAGAGACAGCTCATTTACAGATATTATTAATATAGCATATAAGGCAAGTAGTTTAGATACTATTTGTTCCATTCAGATGCAATCATATCTGCACACCTTGCACCATCCATAGCCGAAGAAACAATACCACCAGCATATCCAGCCCCTTCACCACATGGATAAAGATTCTTTATTCGAACATGTTGTAGTGTTTCTTGATCACGAGGAATACGGACAGGTGAAGAGGTACGAGATTCAACTCCAATTATCTTTGCTTCATTCGTTAAGAACCCTCTTGCCCTCTTGCCCATCATTAGGAATCCCTTCTGTAACCGGGAAACGATATGCTTAGGCAACCATAAATCTAATCTTGAAGAGGTCAAACCTGGCCTATAAGATGACTTTGGAATTGAATCAGATAGCTTTCCTTCTACAAAATCAACCATGCGCTGAGATGGTGCATTCTGTGTCTTATCTGCTTTCTCGTAACATAATTTTTCCAAAGCTTCCTGATACCGTAATCCACTTAACGGATCATTAGTTTCTCCTACATCTTCTGGATATATCTCCACAACTAGTCCCGCATTTGCGAACTTTCCACCACGACTAGAGGGTGACATACCATTAACAACAAGTTCGTCAGGAGCGGTTGCAGCGGGCACCACAATACCTCCAGGGCACATACAGAAAGAATAAACACCCCTATCATTCACCTGCTCTACAAATGCATAAGATGCCGCTGGAAGATACTCTCCCCTATCGCTTCCATGATACTGAATTCGATCGATCACCTCTTGAGGATGCTCCAATCGAACTCCCATAGCAAAGGCCTTTGCTTCTAATTCTACTCCTAAATCATCCAAACGATAATATATCTCTCTGGCTGAATGACCCGTAGCCAATATTATCGCGTCCGAACTTTTTATCGTACCATCCTGTAAGACAACACCAGTCATCTTATTTTCGTTGATAATAAAATCCTCCACCTTAACACCAAAATGAACTTCCCCACCAGCATTAAGAATAGATTCCCTCATATTCTTTACCACCTTAGGCAATACATTCGTTCCAATATGAGGATGGGCTTCTATCAATATTTCATCTTGAGCTCCATGAAAATTAAATATTTCAAGGATTCTACGAACATCACCACGCTTCTTCGATCGGGTATACAGCTTTCCATCAGAAAACGTTCCTGCACCCCCCTCACCAAAACCATAATTAGAGTTAGGATCCACGATATGTTTATTATGAATTGCAGAGATATCTTGTTTTCTCTCATAAACATCTTTTCCTCTCTCTAAAACAACGGGCTTTATTCCATGCTCTATCAACCTAAGTGCAGCAAACATCCCTGCAGGTCCTGCACCTATAACCAAAACCTCTCTTTCACCTCTTACATCAGGATATTCAAAAGATGGCTTTTTTGGTGCCGGCTCCTTTTGATCAATATCTATAATCAAACTAAGGTTGATCTTGATATTGGGACGTCTTGCATCAATAGATGAACGACGGACAATGATGTCACAAATTCGATCTTTTTGGATCTTCAGTTTTGTTGCCACAATGGGCTTTAAAAACTCAACATTCGAGGCCTGCTTTGGAGTAGCAGTTATATTTAACTCTTTTCTCATCTTAACTATTCAAAATTTGATTCTTACTCAAAGTAGAATATCAAAGAGACGACTTGAGGTCGAAGTGATTTTAATGGATACATATATTGAGGATCAAAATCATTTTCAGGTGATGGCGTTGGAATATCTCCAAGCACATTATTTAATCCAAAACTATATCTTAGCTCACCCGAAAACTTAAAGAATTGCAAAAAGGAATCAAAACCAATTCCAATATCAGCATAATAACTTAAATTCTTTAATTTAACGAGGTCTGCATCGTCATCTCGTGTCTCTAAATCAATTCTACAACTCCCTCCTGCAACAATATACGGACGAAAGTTAACAGCTCTTTGTGCTTTAAACTTAAATAGCAAGGGTAAGTCAATATAGGTTGATTTTGAAATATAGGAATAGGGAGTGTAAATTTTATTCGTAGAAGTGGTACTACCAGTAGCACCTGTTCCTCCAGTTACAACTCCTGTAGCTGAGGTATCCATTCCTTTATCATAGAAAGGGTAAGAGATCGTTCTTTCCCCAAAAGACATACCTGGCAGAAATCTAAGATCTAACCATGAATATAGTCTAAGAGAGGTAATAATTCCCACAGTGAATCCAGGCTTCAATGATGACACCTCTGCTGCAACAAAACTATTAGGGTCATAATTCATAGCAGGATCACCTGGTTTGGGTGCTACATAACTTGGATTCATCGATGGCTTGTTATAATAAGAAAAACCAAAATCCATAAAGTTGGTCCCCAAGAAGAAACCAAAATGAATTCTTTTCTTATCATATGTTGTAAGATTGGCAACTTCATTCCATTGCGCAATCAGATTCATCGAAAAACCCAAACTTATCAATATGGTCAGGAATAATCCTTTCATAATACATCTTCACATTTACAATAATATCATACAAAAACTCCACTATTATATAAAACTTTAAAACAATGATATTATTGTAAATGTTCCGATCTCTTGGCTATTTCGTCGCAAAATAAATTGTTGCAATACCAAAAGTCAAACGATATTCTTTCACCGAATTAAACCCAACTTTTTTCATCACCTTTATAAAGTCCTCTCCATCAGGGAATGCAGAAACAGACTCTGGCAAATAAGTATACGCTCTAGTATCCTTTGAGATCAATCTCCCCCATAAAGGCAAAATATAGTACGAATAGAAATTATATAATTGCTTGATCGGAAAAACTCTCGGTTTACTAAACTCTAACACACATGCCACTCCACCACTCTTCAATACACGATGGAATTCAGACAGCCCCTTTTCAAGGTGTTCAAAGTTTCTCACACCAAAGCCTACAGTAATGGCATCTATTGAACTAGTTTCGAACCTCATATCCTCAGAATCACCAACTTCAAAAGAGATGGTATCATTCAGATGAAGTTTTTCAATCTTCGCAGCAGCGATATTCATCATCCCCTCTGAAATATCCATCCCTATTATATGATTAGGATTGAGTTTCATCGCTTCTAATGCAAAATCACCTGTTCCAGTCGCAACATCCAGAATATCCTTCGGTTTGAATGGCTTTAATAGCTTAACAGCCTTCTTTCGCCATAGTTTATCAATACCAAACGACAACCAATGATTCAAGAAATCATATTTTGGTGCAATTGAATTAAACATCTCAGCTACTTGCTGCTTCTTCCCTAACTCTGAATCATTATACGGATTTACCACTGAAAAACTTTTTATATAGGTTCCACATCGGAATAATCCTTGTCGATATAGCCATATGATTGATCATCTATTCTGATCTCACCTTTTGTAACGTGCCCTAATGTATAGAATGGCTGATTAACAGAAGTCATATAATCGATAAAAGCATCATCTTTATCTGGTGACACACTTACAATCACACGCCCTAAATACTCTCCGAACAAAAATGCCTCAGGAGACACAGCCATATCAGTGGTAATATCAAAACCAAAACCACTCTCATAACCAGCACGCAACAGTGAAAAGAACAAACCACCACGATGTAATGGATTTGCTGTCTCAATCAATTTATTTGAAACCAATCCCTCAAGGACTTTCTTTAATTTTATCTCTACATCCAAATCAAATCGCATTAACGAGTCCCATTTCTCTTCCAGAACATACTTCTGAAACAACGAGCCTTGCGTATCCTCAATGGATTTACCCAACAAATATATATTATTTCCTTTAGTTTTAAATCTAGAAGTAACAAAGTCGTTCTCTTTTGCCAAAACACCTAAGCCATTTAACACCAATGAAGGCATTTGATCAAGTGTCTTTGGATCACAAGTAAATAAGATCTTCTGATGGCTCATAGGAATATCATATTTTCGAGAAATACGTTTACATCCCTCTTTAATGCCATCAACCATCTCCATATGATAAGGACTTGACATATTAACATTTGTAATAACAATGTCATAAGCAGAGAAGCTTGCTCCAAAACAGTATATCTTACGGACTAACTGAGCCAATGCCAATTCTGTTGCCGCTTGAGGAGAAATACGTAATAAACGTTCCATAACAATAGTTGCAGAAACCATAATCTCCTCTTTCCCTGGAACACGAATCAACCCTGCATCGACTTCATTTGATCTTTCAAAAATCAACTGAGAAGAGACGTTTTCTCTATCCACTTTAAAATAATTAACAGGCGAAAGCTGTGGTAATGCAAGCATCAACTCGATAACATCTTTGACTAAAAGTCTATTATCATTTATTTGAGAATTATCGTTAGACATAAATTAATAAGTTATGAGGTTAATAGAATGTTTCAGCTATTCTCAAAGTTATAATTCTTATTGAATTAATCATACTATTAATAACACAAAAAAAGAGATCAACAGTACAAAAAAAAGCATAAAACACACCATAAAACACTGCTTACCAAATTACTACAAATAAACATGCTTCTAAACAGCAACTATAACGAAAGATTTTACGCATCTTGTCTAGCAATAAAACCTTGACCACTAATATAAACCTATGGAACCCATACCTTTGGCTTAATATCACACGGAATAGAATCATCAAACTGATCATCGTATTGAAGATATCGAGCTTTCGACTTTCCCAACAACTCTCTTATCACTTTCTCATCAGAAGAAGCTTTTGATCTTAGTTTAGAATTATAGAATGCAATAGAGTCTTTTCCAATAAATGAATATGGTAAAACAGTAAAGCAGTAACCGTTAGACTCTTTAAAGCGATGCACATAGGTGGTTTGATAGGAAACATCTTCCACATGAGTCTTCTCTCCATTTTTCATCAATGTCACATGAACAATTAGCCCAATATCTTTAGGACTTTCGCGTTGATTAGAGATAAAATTACCTAATGAGTACACACACAACTCTTGTTTTTCTCTATTCCAATCAATTGGCTGAACAACATGAGGATGGGACCCAATAACTACCCGCACTCCGTTTTCATGTAGAAATGTTGTCAATCGTCGCTGAGATCGAGATGGCTTTAACTGATATTCATTCCCCCAGTGCAACATCACCACAACTTCATCCACCTGTTTCTTTCTGATGGAATCAATATCATTTTTAATTTGCACTGTATCGATATAATTAATCATTATAGGCGGCCTTGCAGTAATACCATTTGTGCCATAAGTATAATTTAAAACCCCTATACGAAAATCACCTTTCTGTAATACCAAGCCATTTAAGGAGTCATGAGAAGCACTATCTCTATATGCACCCATATATGGAATACCACGCGATTCCAATTTACGTGTAGTTCTTACAACCCCTCTACTTCCTCTATCTAAGACATGATTATTAGCCAATGCAAAGACATCAATTCCAGCATCTCTACTCGCGTCCAACAAAGATGCTGGAGAAGAAAATGTAGGATATCCTGCGTAAGGAGCTCCAGCCAATGTCACCTCTAAATTACCAATGGTAAAATCCGATTTACTTAAAGACCTTTTGACATACTGAAAACAGTGCTGGTAAGCATTCACATCAGGGAAATGACGTTCGTGATATGCTGCATCCTCTATCTGGGCACCATGGCCCATTATATCGCCTATAAAAGTTAAAGTAACCCTATCTTGTGCTATTGCAGGTTGAAAAAACAAGAAGCACAAAATCAATAAAAAGTGTCGTCCAAAGCACATATCTTGAATATATTTACTCAAATATAAGACAAAAAAAAAGCTCCACAATCTCTTGTGAAGCTTTTCTGCGGTCTGGACGGGACTCGAACCCGCGACCCCATGCGTGACAGGCATGTATTCTAACCAACTGAACTACCAAACCAAAAACATTTAAGAGAGACCTCTGAGCGGTCTGGACGGGACTCGAACCCGCGACCCCATGCGTGACAGGCATGTATTCTAACCAACTGAACTACCAAACCAAAAGCTTTTACTTCAGTCTCTCTTAAATCATTATTTTAAAGAACTAATCTTGCGGTCTGGACGGGACTCGAACCCGCGACCCCATGCGTGACAGGCATGTATTCTAACCAACTGAACTACCAAACCAAGATGTCGTGCTTTTCTTTTAGAGTGTGTCTCTCTCGAAAGGCGTTGCAAATATAGATCATGTTTCTTTTTTTACAAATTTTGCAAGCACTTTTTTTCAAAGAATTTTCTCGAGAGAGACCTTACAAAGGGAGTTTTCACGCCTTACTCTGCCTCTTCAATCTTCCAAAAAAATGAGAAATGAACACTCCCATACCTTCTTAACTCCCTGAAATTAGGATGAGTGGAATAGTCCGTCTTTTTACCATGTTCAACAATTAAAAGACCATCTTCATTAAGCAAATTTGCACCGAAAATTTTTTCAGGAATTTCTTCTATTTTACCTAATTCGTATGGTGGATCAGCAAAAACAACATCAAACTTTCTTCGTGATGATGAAACAAACCGAAACACATCTCCTCTGATAGGACTTACGATCCTTGAAATATTCAGTTGATCCAAACATTCTCGTATAAAAGTAAAATGTCGACTATCTTTTTCCACGATAGTTATATCTCGACACCCGTGAGATGCCATTTCATAGGAGATAGCTCCAGTTCCACCAAATAAATCTAAGAAAGAGACCTCCTCGAAGTCTATCCTATTTCTTAAAATGTTAAACAAACTCTCCCTTGCAAAGTCCGTTGTCGGTCTTGCCGTAAACTTCTTTCCAGGTCTTAACTGCTTCCCTTTAAATTGTCCGCCTATAATTCGCATCTATATACATTTAAAAAAGGCATATATTGAAACATTGGGGCATCTAACACCTCCTCTTGTTGCTCAATATACAACCCTCCATTGTAAAAATCCACACTACTAAACTCTGATTGCAATAACATAATCTCTTCATCTTCCAATGAAATCTCGCCCATCAAACACAATGAAGACGCTTTGACATTTAAATTATTCTGTTTTAATGCCGCAAATAGATAAAAGGGAACATCCATGCCTCCCCTCAAGTCATATCGATTACATAACAGCAAACAACCTTTTTCATCATACAACACCACGTTCATCGATCTCCGCCTGACAGAAGCAACAAGACTAGGTTTCCTCAATGGGCCCTTGAATTGCTTTTCATCCAACAACAGAACCTGTGTATGAATTAAATGAAACTGCTCAAAATAACGTTTTACAACCTCTAAAAGTGATACTGGCACAGCGAATAACACCCCAACATTGCTTTGACAGACCTCATTCCAAATAATACTATCCCATTCGTGACTAAAATCAGGAAAATGCAGATCACAATATAATGACACATCCTCTTTTTGAAACATCGAAGTAGGCACCACCAATGATCGTTCAAGATCAACAACTACAATATTTCTTTTAAAATCACCATTTCGAAAAGGAAGCGTCTCTAACCAATGAGCAAGTGATACTGCCAAAAGAGCAACTGGAGTTGCAACAATAGACTCGAAACCATAAGCAACCAAACGAGGCTTTTCTCCTCCAACATCTACTATAGAAAAAGAAAATCCATCCAAGCTAACTTGGATGGATCTTTCGTATCGATAAAAGTCCTCATTCGAAACCGAGCTATCCACATAGATATTAGATTTCATAATGAAAGGTTTTATGTTATTTATTCTTTATGCTTTATTCCCAGTTACCAGCATTATTGTTTGCTTCTGTAACAGAACCAACTTTTAGACCAGGGAATTTATTATTAACACGAGCTGCCTCATTGTCATTAATAATAAATTGTTCATAATCACCTTTAAGCTCTTCTAAATATTGGTTGTTATGACATTTTGCTTCAAAAACAGGAACCTTAACACCTGACCCAGTAGTAATGATTGTTGCGCCCAATTGGAAACGCTGATCTTTACAATTAGGAACGACAGCTAAGTCATTTGGATTAAAGCCCTTCGCTTTAAACAAAGAATCTTGAACACCGATATAAATCGTATCACGAATAATAAGCCCTTTCTTAAGTGCTTTTGCTTCTGTCCAACCTGCATCCACCATCGAATCAGTTAATGAACCAATGCGTCGCACCAATGGAAGAGAATCATCAGCTACGAAAGTAATTAAAGTATCCCAACTACCTGTAAACTGTCCGTTAACACTCTTAAAAGCCAACTCTGCTTTACGTACATCTTTCAATTTAGCAACTACGGCATCGTAGCGCACCTTTTTCGCCTTCTTATATAGCATTGGTTGCTCAACTGTCTTGTAAATCTGAAACGCAATAAATGCCGAGATAGCAATCAATACTACTTGAATCAATATTTTTTTCATACTCTTTCGTTAATGAAATTACTGGTTTGTCTGCAAATTTAAGAAAAAAAATAAATTTTATTCTCTGTAATTTCCTTAATTTGGCATTATGCAAAAAAAAGAATTTACACTGAAACTTCAAAGCACCTTAACATTTGATCTAACATCCGATCAAATGGGACTTATTGAGGCTTTATTCAATTTTATTTTCAATGATAAAAATGTCAATATTTTTATCATTAAAGGATATGCAGGAACTGGAAAAACCACAATTATTGGAGCATTTATTCAAACATTAAGAGCTTTTGGTATTTCCACATCTCAGATGGCACCCACTGGTAGGGCAGCCAAAGTCCTACATGACCACACAGGATTGCAAGTAAACACAATACACAAAAGCATATACCAACAGCGCAATGTTGGAACGATAGACTATCAATTTAACAAACGTGCTTTTAGTGATGAATTTCAGACCTATTTTATAGATGAAGCCTCCATGATCTCTGGTCAAAGTTTTAAGGATGCCATTTTTGGATCTGGTAACATCTTAGAAGATCTAATCACCACCACGCTGACTAGCGAAAATAACAAATTAATATTTATAGGTGATGATGCACAGCTTCCTCCTATAGGACAAGAACATGCTCCAGCACTGGACAAAAAACATCTTGAACAATTTGGGTTCGAGGTTTCAACCTATCGACTGACCGAAGTAGTACGCCACCAAAAACAATCTGGCATCCTGCATAATGCAACAAAAATAAGAGACATCATTACAGACACTACTTGTTGGGACAAACAGTTAAAGTTTGACATTCAAGAGTTTGAAGACCTCAACAAGTCGAATGGCAGAGATGTTATCGAGGAGATTGAAACATGTTATGACAAACAAGGAAGATCGGAAACCATACTGATAACTCGATCAAACAAAAGAGCTACTATTTTCAACCAGGGAATAAGAAACTCAATTTTTTTCTATGAAGAAAAAATAGAGACAGGAGATCTTATCATGGTCGTTAAGAACAACTATTTTTGGAGCAAAGAATACAAAGAGATTGACTTTATTGCCAACGGAGAGATCGCAGAAGTAACTCGTGTTGGACGCACTGAGAATGTCTATGGAGTTAATTTTGTGGACCTCGAACTTCGCCTACTCGAGAGTGAGCAAGAGATATCATGCAAGGCCTTCCTTGACCTTCTTCACTCAGATCAAGGAAACATAAACTATGCAAAAACAAAAGAGCTATACTTCAACATATTGGAAGAACATAGAGAGCTAGCGACCCAACGCGAACAGTGGAAACATATTCGTGAATGTCCTTATTTCAATGCACTTCAAATAAAATTCTCATATGCTATCACGTGTCATAAAGCACAAGGTGGCCAATGGAAAAACGTATTTATCGACCAAGGTTATATTACAGAAGAACACCTAGATTCAAACTTTCTTAAATGGCTATACTCTGCTATCACAAGAGCTAAAGACAAAGCCTTTCTACTAAACTTCAATAAAGAGTTCTTTCACGAAAAAGACCAAGAAATATTCTAGGAAATCTTCATTATATTTGAACCATTCAATTCATACACGACAATATTTTACAATGGAAAATAACAAAGAAGTCTTACTAAAACTTCAAAACTTCTTAAATGAAGTAAGCCGAACAGGAGAAGTGTGGACATTAGAAAATGAAGTAGGATTTGCAACGACACAATCCACTATCTACGCTGACAACGAAGGCAAGCCAGTAAATAAACTATGTTTTTGGGAGTCTAAAGAGAGAGCCCTTGAGGTCTCGACAGTAGAGTGGAAAACATATCAGCCTACATCATTTCCATTGGGAGAATTCCTAGAACAATGGTGTGTTGGTATAGCCAATCAAGGGTACCATATTGAATTAAACATGGGTAAAGATTTTGTTGGATATGAAGCGCACCCTTTAGAACTTGCCATGATCATCATTGAAAAGCTGAATGAAGAGAATGCAAGTGTTCCACTACAAAACTATATGAGTCTTCAAGATTTTCACGACCAATTAAAGCAAGCTTTAAGCTAATGCAAATGGAATTACAAAATGACCTATATTGTTTATTAATTCATTTGAGATGAAAATATCAATCATCGGTCTCCAATAGAAAGAAGGCAGAGATACTAATAAACAAAAAGCGAAGTGTATTAAAATACACTCCGCTTTTTTATAATATATATCATCTATTAAGGAACTATTCCCACTCAATAGTTGCAGGTGGTTTTGACGATATATCATAAACCACACGGTTAATTCCTCTCACCTTATTAATAATATCGTTAGATACTTTTGCCAAAAATTCATATGGCAAATGAACCCAATCGGCAGTCATTCCATCTGTAGAAGCAACAGCTCTTAAAGCAACGACATTTTCATACGTACGCTCATCCCCCATTACACCAACAGACTGTACAGGCAACAACATCACTCCTGCTTGCCAAACATCATCATATAATCCCCACTCACGAAGACTATTAATAAAGATAGCATCAGCTTCTTGCAAAATACACACCTTTTCAGGAGTTACATCACTTAAAATACGGATACCTAAACCTGGACCTGGGAAAGGGTGTCTTCCTAAAAGTTTCGCATCAATGCCTAAAGCTTTTCCGACTCTTCTCACCTCATCCTTGAATAACAAATTCAACGGCTCTACAACTTTTAGCTTCATATAATCAGGCAATCCACCCACATTATGATGAGACTTAATTGTTGCTGAAGGACCTCCGTTCACAGAAACAGACTCAATCACATCAGGATAGATAGTTCCTTGACCTAACCATTTCACATTCTGAATCTTGTGAGACTCCTCATCAAAGACTTCCACAAAATCTTTTCCTATAACTTTTCTTTTGGCCTCTGGATCAACAACACCAGCCAAATCATTATAGAATTTTTGCTTCGCATCAACTCCGATCACATTCAATCCCATTCCTTTGTAGGAATCCAATACGCTCTCGAATTCATCCTTACGCAACAATCCATTATCTACAAAGATAGAAGTAAGGTTATCACCTATCGCTTTATGTAAAAGCACACCAGCAACGGTCGAATCAACACCTCCTGAAAGACCTAAAACAACTTTATCGTCACCTATCTGCGCTTTCAGTTTGGCCACTGTTTCATCAATAAATGAATCGGGTGTCCAACTCTGATCACAACCACAAACATCAACAATAAAATTCTTAAGAATCGTTGTTCCCTCTAAAGAGTGATACACTTCTGGGTGAAATTGAATCGCATAAGTATCTTCTCCTTTGATATGATACGCAGCATTCTCCACATCTTCAGTAGAAGCGATCACTTCATAATTATCTGGCAAACTAGTAATAGTATCACCATGAGACATCCATACCTGTGATGGTTGAGAAACTCCTTTAAGAAGGGCATTTTCACTATTTACATACTGAAGGTTTGCTCTTCCATATTCACGACTATCAGACGCTCCAACCTCACCCCCGAAGAAATGAGCCAAATATTGCGCTCCATAACACACTCCTAAAAGTGGCATTTTCCCTTTAATCTCAGACAAATCAATACGAGGACCTTTTTCATCTCTGACAGAATATGGGCTTCCTGACAAGATTACCCCTTTAACTGTTTCGTCGATCTCAGGGTAATGATTGAAAGGGTGAATTTCGCAATAAACGTTAAGTTCGCGTACACGTCTTCCGATCAATTGGGTATACTGAGACCCAAAATCTAAAATGAGTATTTTCTCCTGCATAAATGGGATTTAAAAAATAGGTAATAATTGGATAATTGGCGCAAATATATATCTTTTTTTCATTTTCGTCATGCTTGACCCCTCCACTTTTATACGATTTAACACCAATTCTACATTGAGATAGTGCACAACCGATTTTGTATTGATATCAATTCAGAAAATTACACCTACTAATATTTACACCAATTATCACAGGAACCATATTGCTAAATACCCCTTAAGAGAGATAATAATTCATTAACCCCATCGCCTGGGCTTTATACTCTTCACCATATATATTCATATGGTTCAACATATGGTATAACATATAGACATTCTGGCGTTCTTCCCAATCTGAAGGCAATGGGTTTGTTTCATGATATCCTCTATAAAAATCGGCTTCAAATCCCCCAAACAGTGAAGTCATCGCAAGATCGGCCTCACGATGACCATAGTAAATAGCGGAATCGATCAATACCGGATCTCCATTATTACCAACTAAGTAGTTACCACTCCATAAGTCACCATGAAGCAAAGAGGGAGTCTCATTCTCCACAGGCAATAGAATCATTGGATAAATCTCCTCAAACTTATGGAATGACTTCGAGAAATAGATATCTACAAGGCCATTCTTTTTGGCAAGTTCATACTGAGGCAACAGGCGTTTGTTCCAAAAAAACAGAGTCCATGATCTAGCCTCTTCCTTTGTTGCTAAATTAGATTGCAAGTTAGGTCCAATATAATTGTCATAACTTAAACCAAACTCATCCCCTTTCATCTCATGCATTTTAGCCACTTGCACACCAAAATCATAGAAGAAGTTATACCCAACCCTGTTTTTAGCAATGTAATCCATCAATATAAATCGATTACCATTATATGAAACCTTTGGAGTGTTTACACAACCTAGTCGATTCAACGTTCTCAAGCCTCGGACTTCAACACCCATATCCACCGTATCATCAGTAGAATATTTAAGAAAATATTGCATATCAGGACGAAACTGAATCACAGCAGTCTCTGTAAAATGTCCAATATGTTGATGTGATATTAATTGAATAGGCTCTTCAGCCCAAACTTCGATTTGTTCTAAAACAGAATTAGGTATACTCATGAAATAAGGAGATTTATTTTTTAATTTTATCAAGCAACCCTTTACACGAATCTTCTAAGATATCCAACACCAACTCAAATCCTTCCGCACCACCGTAATAAGGGTCAGGAACCGTATCATAATCAAACCCAACACAATAATCTGTCATTCGATGCAATTTTGAAAGATCCGCTTCGTTTCTAGCTCTTGATTTCAAATCTGAAATATTCGATCCATCCATCGCTATTATATAGTCAAACCTATCAAAATCAACATCTTTATCGAACGGTCTTGACAAACTCTCTAACACAAAATCTCTTTTTTCTGCGTGTTTCCTCATTCGTCCATCAGCTCGGCTTCCTTCATGATTACCAATCATTCCAGCCGAATCAATTTCGAACTGATCATCCAATCCCTCATCAGAAACATACTTCTTAAAAATTGCTTCTGCCGTCGGAGAACGACAAATATTACCAAGACATATAAATAAGACCGTTGTTGTATCGTTATGATTTTCCATTTCTTTAATTACTTAAATTTACATTTTAATTTATTTTATAACAAATATACGCCTCTATTTGTATTAAAACGAAGACATAGATTCAGTTATTTATCATTATGTTTGCCAGTGGAACAAAATTCCATAAATCAATTAAAGATAATCAGAAAAAATCAAACAATGAAAAGACTATTTGCACTTATAGCACTTTGTACTTGTATTCATTTCGGGGCGAAAGCACAAAGAGCCATCGGTCTTCGCTTAGGTGGAGGAAATGGTTTTGGAACAGAAATTAGCTATCAACATCCTTTTGCAAAATACAATCGTCTACAAGCAGACCTTGGTATTAACGGCGGCAAGGATTGGGGTGGATGGTCGTTGGTTGGTACTTACCAATGGGTAAAACCATTAGAAGGAAACATCCGTTGGTACTACGGTGTGGGTGCAGGACTTGGCAGTTGGTACAATAAAGATGGAGGAACTCACCACAACACAGGTGTATATCTCTCTATCAATGGAATATGTGGTATTGAATATGTATTCCCAGACATTCCATTACAACTTGCGCTAGATACGCGTCCATCACTAGGACTTATCAACTCAAGAGGACTTGAAATGGATATTGCAGTATCTGTTCGATTCTTATTCTAGACAGAAACATCTATTACCCACTTTATTATACAACAGATACCACATCTCCATAACAAATGGGATGTGGTTTTTTATTTGCATCTATTTTTTTCAATAAAACATCTCCATTAATAACGTCAAATCCCTCTTCATCTGATTATGCAAAATTAAGTTATATTTGAAATATTATAACTCAATCTCAAAAGAAACACAACTACAAATAATGACAAAAGGACGGTTCGAGGCCATAGATTCATTTAGAGGGATCTTAGCAATTTGCGTTGTATTAAGCCATTTTAGTTTGATCGACTCCATTACAGAAATGACCATAATACATGATGCAACACTTTTTGTCGAGTTTTTCTTTATGCTTAGTGGTTTTGTTATCACTTATCATTATGGCAATAACAAATATGTTACTTTTAAACAGTTTATTAAAAAACGCTTTCTTCGCCTCTATCCTTTACACATCACAATGTTCATTGTTGTTGCGTCAAGAGAGTTGATAAAACTTCTTGCAGAACACTATACCAATATTTCATTCCCTTCTCCAGCATTTTCTGGAAGGTTAAGTATTGCAGAAATATTACCTAATATTCTATTACTACAATCATGGACACCTTACACACACAGCCTATCATTCAATGCACCCTCATGGAGTTTAAGCATTGAATTTTATGTATATATATTGTTTTACATCTCCTTAGTCGTTTTTCGATCTTATAAGAAATATGCTTGGGCGTTTTTTTCTTTTATATCCTTCACTCTCATTTTCATCGGATCTGACATACTAATGCTAGACGTACTTAGAGGACTATCTTGTTTTTTTGCAGGAGCACTCGTCGCACTTACATACAATAAGTATCCTCATTTAACAATTCCATCATACTTCGCATCTATCCTCGAAATCATATTAATTTCAGCAATTATAATAACCTTGAGTACAACACCACCACATAAATCAATCATTGCCTCAGCACTATACATAATCACTATTTTCATATTTTCGTATGAGAAAGGAGTCATATCGAAGATATTACAAACAAGACCACTAAAAACTCTTAGCCTTTATTCATACTCGATCTATATGATTCACTTTAGCCTATTACTGTTCTTAACCTCCATGTTCCTTATTACAGACAAATTATTTCATACGAATATCATTACAAATATTAAAGGGGTAAATTATATGGATTTTGGTGGTTCTACAGTTAATAATATTGTGATGGGCTTGATTGTTTTAGGCATTGTTGGTCTATCAAAACTAACGTACAATTTTATAGAATTAAAAGGGAAGAAGCTTTTTTAAATCGTCAAGAGGACATCTCTCTATTTTAATTCACCGAATACTAGCAATACAAAAGATGGGATAGACTTTACAATCCACCCCATCTTTGTATCAACCTCTATAGAAAACTTAAAACTACATAACTATACCCTATAGCCATCCCTTATAATTATATTTCTTATTCTCCTCCACTCCCTTTATTATGCGACTCTCTGCAATATGCTTTATCGCATCAATTTCAGCCCTTTTCAAATCTGCATCATCCTGTTGTTTCTTCAACTTAAGGTTCCATTCTGCATCTAAAAGGTGCTTTTTCGCATCCATCTCATCCCTCTTCAAATCTACATCATCCTGCTGTTTCTTTAACTTAAGATTCCACACTCTCTCATCAAGATTCTTCACTCGTAAGACAATTTCTTGAGACAAAAGTTCAGCCTCAGCATAACAAGCTGCTTGGGGAGCAATCTGACTCAAAAATAGACCTGCCTTTTTCGCAGAAACCAAATCTAAAGACTCACTCCAAGCACTTCTCGCTTTAACCAACAGAAGATTCCCTTCATAATCTACTTTTTCTTGATAAATAGTACGAACTTGATCCATTGCCTTATCATAACACGATTTACACACTTCAGGTACAGCCACGAGATTAGCCATCGCATCGTCATATTCATTACGAGAAACCAACATTTCTGACTCCTTCAGAATAAAATCACAATTTGAATTATAGTAAGCAATAATTTTCTGCTTCCCCTTCTCCATAAAAGAGAGAAAGAGAGGGTCATTGGTTTTAATACTCTTTAAAGCTGCCCGATATGCTTTCGTTTCACTACGTCCAACACCTTTATACACTTTTGATATCGAAGCATACATCTTCCCATCAATTCCATCCCCGATAAAAAAACTCACCTCTAATGTATAGGCATGCATTGGAGGCGCAGTAGGTGTAATATCCTTGGTTAAAACCGTCACATTAGCAGTTAAGATAAAACGCTCCTCCAAACAGCTACTTCCCATTCCATATCGTGTAGTTAGTTGATTCAACTTATGCTCTAAAAAATGACGTGAACTTTCATTCAATCCGTCGATCTCATTTGACACTACTGCACGCATCGCAATGCGTCCAAGATCATTCAATGTGGTTTGGTTATCTTGTCCAAAGATACTTCCACCACCTACAACTAAAATAAATATGATAATAATATATTTCATCGTCCTATTTTATTGTTAGTTCAACCTCACCAAGGCCTTTGGTCTGTATATCACACTGCACCTGTAGAGAGTCTGAAAGAAACTGTCTCAGATTTCCTCCCCATGTTTCAAAATCATAAGCCATCTGGCCTCCCCAGCCATCGTCTCCATAAAGAGGAATCCTCACTTGTGAAAATTGTAAAACATTTTCGCTATTCTGATTCAACTGAAATCGTCCTTTGACCGTATTGCGTGGCATCCAATACCGATTAATAATATCCTTTAACGATGCCGATCGTCCCTTGAATGTATAAGTCTCATTAAAATCAATATCACTCATCTCATCGACCAACAACACCAAAGCGCCCTCTCTTCCTTTCGCAAAAACATCTTCGAAATAGGACATCAACTGGGAGTTAAAAGAGTCTAAGTAAGCTAATACAGCCTCTTCTAATAATACAGACACTTCGGCAGTAAAAGATTGTTTACCTGTACCACTCGCTGCAGCACGTTGTTTTAGCGTATAACTATCGACCCCTTGTAATCGAAAAGTCACAGATTTTTTAGGTCCTACTTGATTCACCTTCCAATAAACCTTCAATACAATATCTGCCTTGGCTGTTTCGTTCAACACATCAATAGGAGATTTATTCACCCCCTTCATATTGGTACGTGCCTGATCCTTAATAATCTTATCCATTTGTGACTTCAGATCAACCAATGGAAAGTCACGCTCTGCCATCATCTCCCCAATCTTTGAGATCACACTATTGAGTTCTCCATTTTCTAATAAAGCTTTAGAATAATCAGGTACAGTTATCGCATCACCCTGATTATCAAAAGTCATCACGTAATCATGTGATGTACACCAATCGTCACTAGGCACAACCATAATACTAGGTTTCTTAGCTTGCCCATACACACAGCATACGATCAACATCATTGCTGAAACTATATATATCCTTCTCATAAATTCACTATTTTATTATACCGTCTTCAACAAGTTTAGATCGCAACGCATCCCTTTTCAACTCTAATACCACTCCAGTCACAAACCCCTCTTGAGAACGAAACAGATCTTTTTTCTGACCCGTTATTGACACAAAATCCTTAAATGGACCTCTCTTTGAAAAGAAAGATCTAAAATACTCACGATGTTCCTGTTGTACATTCACTTCATTCACCATCGGTTTTAACAAGACAGCCCCATCGATGATCCCATGAAACAAAAGATTCTCTATAGCCACCTTCTGTGCATTCAATAATGCTTCAGAAGTGGACACTCCCTCTCCCCATGACTTCAATACCACCACCCCATCCAAGCGATCGCTTAAACATGAAGTATGAAATGAATGACTTCCAATAAATCGGGGTGTACTACACCCCGATAATATTAGAAGTAACATAACATAACAACCTACTATATGAAAATACTTCATCAAAATCCACTACTTAACTTACGAATCACACCAGCAGCCTCCAGCTCTTCTCTTAACCCAGCAACATTCACCGATACGATCATTCCAATTTTATAACTCTTACGACCTAATTTAATACGATCAGTTGCAGCAATAGAGCCGTTATTCGCCAAAAACACATACTTCTCAAATCCTCCTGTATCCTCAAAGAAATGATCAAAAAACTGCGCTTTGTCTAATACCACACTCGAATTACTCACCAAAGGCTTTTGACCTGCCACACGATCTTTAGAAGGAAAACCCTTAAATATCACAGCATGTACCGCATTTTTCTTTGCCTGGGCAATAGCGTCCTCTGGTCGTTTTGCATAGGTCCACACTTTAAGTTGATAACTACCCTGAACACCTGTAGCAACTGCCTCCACTTCATATTTCCAACATTCAGTCTCTTTATCTAACTTCTTTTTTGATCCAGAAGCTGCCAACAGTTCAATCGAACAGAGCATACTACAGAAAAAACACAGAAGATATACACTCGCTTTTTGCATCTCTATTTAATTTGTCTAATTAACATCCCAGGAGCAATCTTCTTTGATCCTTTTAAAACCGTTCCATGCAGATCACTATCCGCTTTTGTCTGTTCATCGACACTATATCTATTATCCCACACTGGACGCTTCTTATCCACCTTACACTTCCCTATACTTTTCCATATCGTCTTGCCTTGCTTCTGGTTCCACACCATCTCGAGCACCTCAAACTCCGACTTCGAAGTAATACTCTCTTTCTCTCCGATCTGAGCCACAATAGGATTCACCGAAACGATAGGCACTTTAGGTTTAAACACGTCATTCTTCTTCTGTAGCTTAGCAAAAGTATTATCGAGATTTCGCACCAATGCCAAATCAATGATCACATCCTCGGCTCTCTTCTTCCCAAGACTAAAAGTCACCAAACTCTGATTATACTGCACCCCAACAAAATTGAGTTTAAACAGATCGGAATCCATCAATACATCAGGATTATTCCAATAATCACGATAAAAAACCATTGCAGTAGAATCATTCCAATTCAATTGATATAAGAAAGTCTTTGACCACAAAGAGCAACCCTCTTTCGTCTTCTCATACGTTACATCAGCCCCTTTCAAAGCAGCCGTAAGCAACATCTTAGGCTTTCCTGACATTCGCTTGGTTATCTCCTTCTTTGCAGCATCTCTAACCGCCCTAGCCACAGGCTCATTCTCCACAAAATCCAACTTAGTAAATGTCACGAAAGTATTCTTTATCAACTCCTCTCCAGCATCACCCAAAGCAGACATTCCACGAGCCTGACCTTTAGCCACACCAGCCTCCAGTTCAGAAGCATTATAAAACCCTCGCTCCTGTACCAAAGCCATATCAAACTGATGATCAACGCCCATATCAAACCATGAGGCCACCACCTGGTTCGCCAAATGCGTCTCAGCAATCATCTTATCAATCTTCACTTGAAAAATCTCTTTCTCTGTTGGCTGCACCACAGCAATCGAACGATTACCATCTAAATACTTTAACCCCTTTTGTGACGCCTTAGCCTTGGTAATCTGAAATACATTTCTCAATGTATCTTTTAAAAACCCAGCCTTCACCAAATCTTGATCTGTCAACTTCATCTTCTCGATATTCACTGACTTCGTTTGAATATCGTGCTTATTATACTTATCAGGAAAAGGGTAGTGATCCCATGAAGCCGAGACGAATTCCTTATTAGGAAAATTATCCGACTCAATTAGCACCATAGCTAACGAACTTCGTCTATACTGTACATCTTGTCCATTTACAACATGCCCTAACACTCCTAGAGCCATCACCACCATTACAAGTAACACTTTCTTTTTCATAAATTTGAATCTGGTTAATTTGTTTCATATACCAAGAGCAAGAGAAAACACTCCCCCTCTCAATTAATCAATTATTTATTCTATCTTAGCACAACCAACATCAATGCAATCATCAGATATTGTATTTGACCTCGAACGACAATACGAAAGTATCTCGCACATACGCCATAAAACGTCGTACCCAAGTAGAATTCCATAAAAAATCAAAAAACAGCCCTTTTCTACCCCAACACAAACGCGAATCTATTCATGAAACAAAAAGAAAACACAGGGCTATTCCAACGACATCACAAAACAACACACCATCTATGCAACGAGTCTACACAGATGAAATAAAAACGAAAAAAAACACCTTAAAAACATCAACGACACATCCACATTGACACGAAATGCTCGCGCCCAATAAAGCAACAAAATATACCTTCTAGGTATCTACTTATACCCTCAACCGTACCTTCTCCTACCTTTGTCCATGGTTCAGCCATGGTTCGTCCATGGTTCAGCCATGGTTCGTCCATGGTTCGTCCATGGTTTGTCCATCGATTTCGGGGGTTGGGATGGCTGAACCATGGACGAACCACGGCTAAACCATGGACAAAGGTAGGAGGAGACACCTATCAGACTCCTAGTAGGTAACTAGGAAGTATTGATGAATGTTATTAACCATAATAATGACATGAAAGTCCGTGCTATAAAAAAGCATTTGTTAAAAAGACTAAAGGGTCCTTATTTAAATCGAATATTATTTCGATATTCGATTTCTTCAATTATATTTGTAACATTAAGAAAAGTAAAAATTGAACATTAATGGCAAGTAAGTTTCTAAACATATACACTTCTTTCATATTTGCTTTGGTTGCATACGCATTCACTGCAAATATTGTTATGCCATTAATTGACTATGATTACTGTTGTGAAATGCAAGAGCAGACATCCGAGTTCCCTCAAGAGCAGGAGGACAAAGGAGATCAAGGCGCAAAGGATGATTTGAAGAAGAAGATAGAAGACGCTAAGTTTTGCAGCAATCAATTGGATAAATGGTTATTTCTTAACCAAGGACACAATAATGGCAGTAATGAATTTTCTGACCTTTTCCACTCCCATTACCAAGAGGTACTATCCCCTCCCCCAGATTACACTCTATAATTTTTCCACGAACAAGAAGTTGGTTCTTTATGGGATAACTATGCCCCAATAAAACCTCTTCGCACAAATAGATAGAAGGGACTATGATATAGCTACCTATTGGGATAACTATATCATCAAGATCCTATTAGAGTACACCTAATAAAGTTCATTATCATGCAAAACAGATATATAAAAAGCGATATTATCGCAGGAGTCATTGTATTCCTAGTAGCACTTCCATTGTGTCTTGGAATTGCTTTGGCCTCAGGAGCGCCACTTATTTCAGGTATTATTGCCGGTATTATCGGTGGTATTATTGTAACGTTGTTTAGTAATTCATCGATTGGCGTAAGTGGGCCTGCAGCAGGACTTGCTGTCATTGTATTCACTGCGATTCAGCAGTTAGGATATCCAGCATTTCTTATGGCTGTTGTTCTCTCTGGAGTTCTTCAGATTTCGATGGGCTATGCCAAGTTAGGCTTTATCACCAAACTCTTTCCGAAGTCGATCATTAAAGGGATGCTTGCAGGTATTGGCATCTCCATCATCTTCACCCAAGGCTCTAATATATTGGGTATGGCAGAGATTAAAGCGACGGTTACACAAGCATTCCAAACTAACGATGCGGGACTATTCTTTAGTACGATGCATATGGGAGCATTTATGATTTTTGCGATATCATTTGCCATTCTACTCTTATTCGATCATTTTAAATTGAATCAGAATAGATTCCTCAAGTTCTTACCAGCACCGCTTTGGGTGGTTATCTTCGGTATTTTTGCCAACTTAGGACTAGAGACGTTTGCACCAGCATATGCATTATCAAACACACTAAATGGATTTATCACCACTGTGTCGATCCCAGTTATTTCAAGCTTTAATGATGTACAATCGTTCATTCAATTTCCTGATTTTACTTCGATCTTAAATAGTGCGGTGTTAGGTACCGCAATACTGATCTCATTGGTTGGTAGTATTGAAACACTATTGTGTGTGGAAGCAGCTGATGATTTAGATCCATTGCAACGTAAGACCAACGGAAACAAAGAGCTCAAGGCACAAGGTATAGGAAATATTGTTTCAGGACTTGTTGGAGGATTACCCATTACACAGGTTATTGTTCGTAGTGCAACCAATGTATCGTCGGGAGGTAAGACTCGTCTATCTTCTTTTGTTCATGGTATCACACTGTTGGTATGTGTTGGATTTTTAAGTGCCACACTGAATTTGATTCCACTAGCCTCTTTGGCCGCGATTCTTCTTCATGTTGGTTACAAATTAGCGAGTGCTGAAGTTTTCAAGGCACATATCAAGCAGGGTAAATATGTATTTATTCCTTTTGCGGTTACCGCTTTTGGTATTGTAGCTACAGATATGCTTAAAGGTATTAGCCTGGGTATTCTTTCTCATATGATTCTTTATGTAGTTCATCATGTGAACAACCCATTCCAAATCCACTCAGATCAAGACATCGATACATATAGGATTGTTCTATCTAAAAATGTCTCATTCTTCCATAGTTGGAAATTAAAGCAGGCAGTAGAGAACCTTCCTTTGGCATCAACTGTTATTGTGGATGGAAGTCAGTCATTTTTCTTAGATAGGAAAATACCAAAGATGCTTGCGACACTTAAAGTGAAAGCGGCAAACAATAATGTTCATGTAGAGTGTGTCGGTATTCCATACCTTGATCACTAAAGAGATGGAGTATTGTGTGTGAAATTTTATACCAATTACATGGTAAGGTGGGGCTGAGTTGTTACAGATATATATTGTTTATACAAAGCTTATGAGAGGTATATCATCTTAAATTGATCTTTCCCTCTTGTATAAACAAGATATAATGTCAATGCCAGTCACATTTCACTAGAAATATTGGTGTTTATATGAAAGAAGAAAATATTACTATATGGAAAAGTTGAATGTACTTAATGAGATACTAAATAATAATGAAGCTTGGGCTTTAGATATGAAAAAGCACTACTCCTCTCTTTTGGAAGAGAATGGAAAAGGACAAGCACCAGAAGTTTTATGGATTGGATGTGCAGACAGTCGTGTTCCTCCCGGGTTAATCACGGAGTCGAAACCAGGAGATATTTTTGTTCACCGTAATATTGCCAATGTAATAGAAGAGAGTGACGAGAGTTTGAACTCAGTTCTTGAATATGCTCTATTTTATCTAAAGGTTAATCTAGTAGTAGTTTGTGGACATTACGATTGTGGAGGTGTCAAGGCTGCACTTTCAGGAGACCAATTCTCCCCATATATCAGTCAATGGATCACTCCCATTCATAATGAGCTACAGGCATTACAGAAAGCCAATCCAACGCATCATGAGTTAATTGAAGCGCATACAAAGAATCAATTAGATAAATTATCTAAACATCCGATAGTAGTAAAAGCAACTTCTGAAAATAACACTTTAGAGGTTGTGGGATTGGTATACGATCCTGCTACAGGGAAGTTGAAAAAAATATAACAATCAGTACTCTTCATTTTATCCTTTGAAGGCTGCCTTATTTAATTAAGTGCAGCCTTTTTTGGTCTCAAACCATTATGACACCATTTCATTGCACCTTCATCTAATTATATAATAACAGATGCTTGATAACAATAGTTCGTTAAGGTATGACATAAAATACTGAATATCAATAAAATAAGTATTTGTTTTATTAATTAAACCCTTAATAATCAGTATCTTAATAGTGAATTTCGACAACATTATTAAGGATGATTATCAAGGGAAATAATATTTATAAAACACGGATTGAAACGATTTTATCAAAAATGTCAAACATCAATAGCTGGAGAAAAGCGTTTTTAACAGAGACTCTTATCCTATTTTTATGCATCAAAGGGCGCATTAACTTTCTGCAGTTGGGTCGCTACGGTAAGCACGGAGAACAAAGATACCGACAACAATTTGAAAAACCATTCGACTTTCTAACTTTTAATATTGAATTGACACTTTCTCAGGGTAGCGGTCGATACGCCATTGCTTTTGATCCTTCACATATCAATAAGGCAGGCAAGTACACGCCAGGTCTCGGTCATTTTTGGTCAGGATGTGCCAACCGTGCAAAGTGGGGCCTTGAAATAGGTGGTTTAGCTGCCATTGATATCGACAATCATACAGCATTCCACCTAGAAGCTGTACAGACCATTGTGGATAAAGAGCAATCTCTTTCAGATTGGTATGCCAATCTGATTTCAGAGCGAAAAGTACAACTGCATGAAATATCTCAATATTTAGTGGCTGACGCATGGTTTGCAAAGCGCACGTTTGTTGATCAGGTACTAAAAGCCGATATGCATTTAATAGGCAGGCTAAGAGATGATGCCAACTTACGTTACCTGTATCAAGGTGAGCCAACAGGTAAACCTGGAAGACCGAAGAAATATGATGGAAAAGTTGATAACACAAATATTGACATGAGCCATTTTAAACTTGTATCCAAAGATGAGCAAGTATTAATCCATAATGCCATTGTGTATTCCATATCCTTAAAACGTAATATAAAGGTCGTACATGCTCGTTATTTTAGTAATAAGGGGAAGCAGAGCAACAAGCTGTACTTTTCTACAGACATCAAAATGGATGCATCGGATATCTTGAAATTTTATCAAAGTCGTTTCCAAATTGAATTTCTTTACAGAGATGGCAAGCAGCACACAGGCTTAAATGACTGTCAAGCTAGAAGTGAAAACAAATTGGATTTTCACTTTAATGCCTCCCTCACGGCCATTAACCTAGCTAAGGTTGCACATTGGTTATGTATACCCAAAGAAGATAGAAGATCATTTTCGATGACAGATATTAAAACAATAAACCACAATGAATTACAATTGAATTTGTTTTTTGACAAGTTCGGTATTGACCCACACTTACCTAAAAATCAAGAAAAGGCCAGGGAACTCTTGTATTATGGCACTATTGCCGCTTAATTATTTAACGAAGTATTGTGATAACATAATACAATAATATTTATCTATCTTAGGCCGCTTAATTTATTTAATTTTTACATCTATGAAAAGGTTTCTATCCTCTCAAGTTGACATTCAAAACTCTTTCAAATATTTTGTTATATTTATTATAGCATTTGTGGTTGCAATCAGCAGTATCATGTTTATTAATAATTCTACTTCCAAAAATTCTGTTGGAGCTGCTCTAGGAATGATTGCCTCACTTTTATTATTGATAGGTTTTATTTCTATATTTATCTGTAGCTATATTTGGAAAGTCGATACAATCAAAGGTGTTCGTATTAATAACGAACCTTTTAAGTTTATAGGAAGCTTCAGTTCTTATTTAGCAATTACTTTGGGATACGGTTTTACTGTAATTTTATCCAATGGAATCTTATACCCACTCTTGCAAAAGAAAATACTTAGCTTTTTTATAGACAATACCTATTTAAATAATAAAAAGCTAACATTTAAAGGCAAAACAAGAGTTTTATTGGGATATCATGTTGGATTAGGACTGATAACACTTATTTTGAGTATCTTTTTAGGTATTGCATTAGGTCGACTTATAAATGGAGACACTAGAGAGCATAATTATACCTAGATTTGGCGACTTAACAAAAAAAAACGAAGAAATATTTATTTATGTTGTTAATTGTCATTATCTTAAACTATTGAAAACAAAATTATTTGATTCACTTTTAAGAAATACTCTTGATCATGTCAACGATAACAAAAATAGGTATTTCACGCTCCAAATTATCAGATCGAGCTGGACTATCACTGATTATGAATTTTATTAAAAACATTGGATTCTATTCCCTAGTATCAAACAAGTTTCTATCAAAGATCCCCTACAGTGGGTATGGTTTAACATTGGAATCATTTTTTTGTCAAATGGTCGCACATTTTATTGATGGAACTCACAGTTCAATCTGTTCCTTTGATAGAAAAAAACTCAGTGCATCATATGCACCCGTTATTGGTGTTGAAAAGAATGAATTAGCCTCTAGGAGTCTGTCGGACTTAAGCAATGGGATATCGAGTGATTTCCGATTCTGATCTATAACCTGATTTAAGTTCTGATATTTGGCAGTTATTCGGTCTAAGAAGCTTATAATGCTCCTAAATTTAGTTCTAATGAAGTATATTTAAACGCCATATGTAGTCATATTAGGCTATTTTCATCTTAAATAACCTCTTTAAGTTATATCCAAGACACACCAATGACCATTCGCAGTCTGTTTCTGTTTCTCCTCTTAATGAAAATTGTCTAAAACCAAGAACCTTTTTTATTATGCCGAAAACGGGTTCTACAGTCTGTTTCCTTTTACGGTATATTTCATTGTATTTGGGAGAATTTAAGAGTTGATTCATCTTGTCGATAGGTGTTTGTTCCTGTTCCTGTTCCTGTTCCTGATTATCATTAGATGAACTATTCTCATTGAGCTTTTTGTCTAAATAACTATTATGCTTTTGACGAGCAGTAGAAATCAGTGGGATTATTTCTTTGTCTTGACATTCTGTAATATTGTCTTCACTAAAGTAGCCTGTGTCAGCAACAGCAATGGATATCTCTCCTAACTCAGTAGGTATTGTATTTATGGTTGGTATGAACTCTCGTTTGTCATTTGCATGGGCATTACTATAAGCACCTAAGATTATCATGTCATCATTTACAGCAGCTTGACCATTAAAACATTGATTGAAACCATCTTTGGTCTTCATTATTCGTGATTCTGGATCAGTGAAATTGTATTGATCAGATTCATTAGGGGATGGGTTAGGTGCTTTGGGCTCTCTGCCTCTTGGATTCTTTCCCGTCTTATCTATATGATCGTTGCGCTTCTGTATTTTAGCATCATACGTCTTCTTCTCTTTTGAATAACGTTCCTTGGCACGATCTTCCACAACCGATTTTGCTTCTCTTATCTTTACAAGTCTAGTTTCCCTGCGTCTTATTTCTTTAGGAATATCAAGGTCTGTATCAGTTTCTTTATTGTCTGTTTGATTGGCTAACTCTAAAAGTGAGTCTATTTCTGTTTCAAGTTTTTCCTCTAATCGTTTCATATATTCATAACTCATCGCTTTGTGTTTTGATGCGTTAGCTTGAACTTTAGTTCCATCTATATAGATGTTGCCAAGATTTAATAACCCTAACTCTTTTCCTATCAATAAAACCTGTTTAAACCAACCTTTAATCTCTGGCAGGAATCTTTTCCTGAAATTTGCAATAGTATCATGATCAGGATGATGATTGCCTGAAATAAATCGAAATGCTACTGAGTCATAAGTCGCCGCCTCTATCTTTCTTGAACTAAATACACCTGTAGAGTAACCATAAAGTATGAGTGATAAAATGAGCCTTGGATCATAGGCCATAGTACCAGACCCTCGGTATTGTCTATAAACGGATCTTAAATCAAGTTCTTCTACAATATCTACAATGAATCTAGCCTGATGGTTCTCTGGGAGCCAATCATTAATAGACGGTGGCATAAGTAAGCCTTGGGTTCTATCTGCACTCTTAAAACATCTCATACTCCTAAGATAATAATTTATTTTAGTTCATTAGTTTAAGTCCGACAGACTCCTAGTTTTCAAATAAAACGATTCATAGTAAAACTGTCACAACTATCAAACAGTGAACTGTCTGAGATTCTAAATGAACTCTTTATTTGGCGATTACTACATGAAAAGCCTAAGGTTATTGTTCTTGGGGTAGACACAATGGTAATGGACAACAATTATTCAGAGAAGAAAGAAGACAATAAACCGACGTATAAAAAAGTAAAAGGTTTTCAACCTCTTCATATATCATGGGAGAACTCCCTTATAGATGTCCTATTTCGTCCTGGTAATCACCACTCTAATCATGGCAATGACTATACCGAGAGAGTAAAACATATTGTAGATTTGATTAGATCTCGTTATAGCGAATCTGTCCCTATAATCGTTTGTTCAGATAGTGGTTTTCTAGATGAAAAAGCATTCAACTTTTTTGATCAGTTGAATATCTCTTTCATTACAACAGGAAAAATGTATAAAGACATAACCTCTGAACTAGAACACATTAAACGAGGTGATTGTGAGAAATATACTAATGGAACGTTACAATGGGATCTCTATGATTTTGGCAATAAATTAAAGAGCTGGAGTAAGTTTTGGCGCTGCATCGCAACTTCATTGTCTCGAGAAGAAGATGGTCAGAGGGTATTAGATCTGTCAGGTCCTGACAATCTGATTTACACCAATATTGGAAAAAATAAAATCTCAGACGAACGATTAAAAAAAGCAGATATGAGTGATATTTTAACTGCGAAAGGTATAGTTCAGTTATCTCACCATAGAGGTGCAGACGAATTGATTCATCGTAGCCTAAAAGAGTTGGCTACTACTGAATCATTGCCATTTAAGAAATTTAATCAGAATAAGGTCTATTACTATATTCTGGCAATGAGTCATTCACTTTTTGAGGCTTATAAGAATGACATTTCCTACGATAAAATATCGGCCAAAGCATATCCAAATACATTTAGAAGAAAATTAATCGATTTTGCTGGTGAAATTGTTGAAGGAGGAAGAAATACAACTTTAAGAATCGCAAAAGAGGTACAAGAAGAATTTGAAATTAAAGAATTATGGGAAAGATGTTTAAAACCTCCAATTGTATTATTTACAGCAGCTTAGTATTTGAATCTTGTATTGAAAGAAAAATTAAACCGAACGGTAATGGGAAAGGTATACCCTAAAATAAAAAGGTAGAGTTAGTATCGTAATAGAAATCTAAAATATGACTAGAATAAGACCAAAAACTTACCAGAAAACACTCTTGCTTCAAAAAAAAATGAGATGGCGACTTTGATTTATGCTGATAATCTATAATCGCCAAATTTAGGTTATATATTTACAGCAATATTTATACTATTATTACTTATCGTGGGAGCCTCATATGCTGCTGTTGTATTTAATTGGCATCTAAATATTGACTATAAAGAGTATAATATTCATTTGAAAAGTAGCAGTTCCAAGTATATTATACCTTGGTTTAAAGTTATATTTATATCCGCTATTACACTTGGAATAGGATTTCCTATGATGATAGTTTGGATTGCTCGCAAATACATTGAAGATCTTGAAGCGAGAAAAGAAGAAGGAGTTATTGGGTTTATGGCTGAATTTGACACTAATGATGATGGAATGTTTATTTTAAAGCAGCTGTTATTAAGCGTCTTTTCCCTCTGTATCTACCTACCGTTTGCCACTAAGAACATAATGAATCGTATGATTCCTAAGATTGCTTATATCAATGAATAGTGATGAACAGGAGGCCTTTGAAATAAACTTCCAAAGGCCTCTTCAATGATCACATTGGTATCAATGGTGATCAATGGTGATCAATGGTGATCAATGGTGATCATTCATCTGTTCAGCTTGAATCCCCAAGTCACCTTGGGATCTCTTCCATCGTTCAAGTTCAATTTTCAATGAGGAGATTTTACTCTCAAGAGAACTTTCTTGAATTAAATTATTCAATTCATGTGGATCATTATCTAGGTCATATAGTTCATAACTGGGGCGATCTCTAAATCGTTTTACCAAGAAAGCTGCAGTGGAATCTTTTTTCGCTTTTTGCAACCACGACAGGTACATTAATCTTTCTGGCCGATCTAACATTGGATCTTCCTTTCCAAACTGAAACCCATTGATGGTCCATGCACCAAATAGCGTATCTGGCATCATATTGTTTATCAACTTATACTTCCCATCTGTGATGGCACGTATAGGGTATGCAGGTCCTACAGGCCCACTATTATAGGTGAAGTATGCATAATCTCTATGCTTCGATTTTTTCTGTTTTAACAGAGGCAACAGACTTTGTCCATCAAGATCTATTATACGCTCTCCTCCAGCAGCATCAATCAAAGTGGGAAGAATATCACAATACTGAGCAATCGCATCACTCTTTGTATCATTTATCTTATACTTCTTAGGCCATTTCATCACGCAAGCAGAACGAACTCCCCAATCGTAGTTTGACCACTTTCCAGTAGGCATACCTGCCCCATTCTCATCAAGGACAATAAAGACCGTGTTTTTATCGATCTTCAGCTCTTTCATCATGGTGTTTACACGTCCCACTTGATCATCAAAAAGCTTCACTTCAGCTAGATATTCTCGATACTGCATCCGAGTTTGGCGCGTATCCACCAAATTCTTTGGTAACACCAAATCATTCACTCTCCATGGAGAAGGGTCACCAGAGTCCCAAGGAGAGTGTGCTTGCACCGAGCATAAAAAAAGACAGAATGGTTCCTGATCATTTCTCTTTATAAACTTCCTAATATTAGACCAATCAGCTACGCCAACGTCTCTCGCGTTACAGTTTTGCGGTAGTGCTTGGATCATCTCAAAAGGATAAACCGATTTGGGTCCAAAATGTCTCTTTCCAGTTAATCCCACACGGTAACCTAGATCTGACAAATAGTGCACGACACTCTTTGTTCCTTTATAAGTTTGATTATGATTCACATAAACTCCATTTTTAAATGGTTGTTTACCGGTATAGAGTTCAGCTCGTGTAGGAGCACAGATTGCTTCTGTCACAAACATATTGGTAAACATTACTCCATGTGAAGCAAGGTTGTCAATATTTGGACTTGTTCCTTTATTGGGAGAGCCATAACACCCTAAGCTATTGGAACTAATATCATCCCCTAAAAGAATGATAAAGTTCGGCCTCTCCTCTTTTTTGTCTTTGGGTGCTTTTGCTTGGACATTCCATCCAAGCAGACCGCACAACCCTAATCCTAAAAGTTTAATTCGACTCATTTTGTTATTGATTAATGAAGGTTGGTACCAATTGGAAAAGTTGGTATTATTAAAAAGAGGCTTCTAGCTCCTCTATTCTCTTTTTCATCATCTCGACCACTTCAGGTTCATCCTCTATTCGGTTTACACTCTCTGCTAGATCCTCTTTTAGATTGAAGAGTAGAGGTTTGTGTGCTACGCCCTCTTTGTTCCATTTATGATAATCCCCTCCAAAGCGTAGATATTTCCAGTCTCCGACTCTAATACCAGACAGCTCATCTCTTCTGAATATTGCAAAAGTATCGTTCCCTACTTTTTGGGTTATATCTTCTAAATGTTTTGATTGGTTGTTGCCATCTAGTTTTAGGTTGCTCACATCAGCATGTGCATATGCAGCAATTGTTGGTACAAGATCATAAGTAGATACCATGTTGTGACTCACTTTCCCCTTTTCCCACCTATGAGGCCAACTCATAATACACGGGATGCGAATTCCCCCCTCAAATATTGAACCTTTTCCATCTCTTAGAGGTGCAGCACTACCTGCTTGATCTCCCATCTTCAACCAAGGTCCATTATCAGAGGCAAAAATGATAATGGTATTATCGAGAATTCCTTTCTCTTTCAAATTATTTATCAACATGCCTACATTCCAATCGATCTCTTCCACAGCATCTCCATAAGCCCCACCTTCACTTTTTCCTTTAAAGCTGGCTGAAGCATGAAGTGGGACATGCGGCATTGCTGGGGTGATGTAGACAAAAAATGGCTCACCCTTCGACTGGTCAATAAAATCAATAGCACGATTAAAATATCTATTGGTTAAAGTAGCTTGATCGCAAGGGTACTCCACAATCTTATTTCCTTCAAAAAGCGGACACCTACCACTTAACCCTTTATCAATAAAATCCTTAAACTTCTTTGTATGTGCTACAGTATCTTGATCGGCTTTGGCCTTACTTAAATCAAAACCATCTCTAAACTTCACATTATCAGCAAACTGTTGGTTTACACCAATATACATATCATTGCTATAAGGAATTCCAAAATACTCATCAAACCCTTGATTTAATGGCATTTGCTCCGCGACATCACCTAAATGCCACTTTCCATAACAGGCAGTATGATACCCCTCTTTTTTCAATATCTCTGAGAGTATAATATTTTTAGGTGCAAGCCCTGATTCACCAGGGAATAGTGCACCTCCAACACCATGTCGTGCAGGAAATCGTCCCGTAAGCAAAGAGGCTCTAGAAGGACTACATACAGAGTTTGAGACATAAAAATCGGTAAAGCGGATGCCATTATTCGCCAATTTGTCAATATTCGGAGTCTTAATCTTTTCGGAGCCATAACAACCAAGATCTTGATAACCTTGATCATCAGTAAAGATGATAATCACATTCGGAGTGGACTCTTCCTTAGCTTGAGGTGAGACACATCCACTCCCCAACGCCAATGCTAAAGTACTATATAATAAATTCTTCATTTTCTTGGGTTATCAACTAAGCTTAGTTCTCTTTGATAAGATTCTAAGCTTAGTATTTCATAAATAATTTCAACGAGAGTTCATCTATAGACAAACCTTCTTTATATTCCTCTTAGGAAATTAGGATCTACTACAAGATCGGTTGGATATAAAAAAGGAGTGTCTTCTCTTTGGTATCTAAACTATATTTCTCTAATGCTTGTGGTCCACAACTACCTTGTCCGATACCATGGTGGGCAGCATCGATATTAATAATAATTCCATCACGTGGAGTTAATTCATATGGATGATTCGCACGAGCAATCTCTGTAGGAGTATTTTCGGATGCATCGAAGTTAAACTTATTTGCACTAGATACTTTAAACCCTTTGCCATCACGATCCGTAAATTGCACCCATCTTACATCGGTTCTATTCCCACTGTCTTGAGGCTTCATATATTGCTCTTCCAATTGACTTACATTCATTTGATATTGCCCCATAAACATCGCATCTTTTCTATCTATATAGTTCTCCTTTGGGCCTCTTCCGTACCACTCAACAGAACTTAATGATGGTTCTATCTCAAACTGTAGCCCCAAACGAGGGAGATACACCCCCGCCTCCTGTGGCTTAAAATCAGAACTCACCTTGATTGCTCCAGAAGGATATACAGTATATTCAATTTCTGAAGTTAAAGCATAGTTTTTGGATGTATACGAAAGTATTGAGGTTTGGATCACATAAGAACCATCATCACCTTTTTCATATCGAAATGATTTACACTCATGCATTAACTGATCAAAACCAAGCTTATACCACCTCTGTGATATCCCTCTTTTAAAATGAGAGTCATTATCTAATGGTGCCCTGAAGATTTGAGGTAAGATACCTTGGTTATAATACTCTTTTGCACCATTATCATGAAACGGTTCTGATTCCATCTTAATCAACTGTTTACCCTGATAAGATAGTTGATCCATGACTGCTGATAATTTATCAAATGATAAGGTGAACTTCTCACCAATTAATGTGAGTCTCTTATCGTCATCTACAATATCTATTTTCTCAAACTGATTATTCTTTTCAATAACCTCTGTCTTCATCTCTTCTTTGATCACCAATTGTGCTTTAGCGACTTCATGCCCCACCTTAGCCCACAACTCTCTCTTCCTCGTGATTAGTGCAAGATTAATATATTGATCCGTTCCTGGTTCTAATACGACGAAATGGTTGGGTAGTAAGATCGAAATAGTTTCACTAGGTTTAATTGAAGGCATATCAATGTATTCCGTCTTAACAACATGCCCATTGGTTACCAAACTACATTCTAATCTATACTTCGATAGGTCAATAAAACTAAATTTATTTGTCACATTGACTTTTTCATTATTGACTTGGGCAAATTCGACATTCTGATAGACATATTTAACCTCTTCTAATTTTGCAGTTACCTTTCGATCAGAGGTGATCAACCCATTGGCACAAAAATTAGTTCGATTCGGGAAATCGCCATAGTCTCCTCCATATGCAAAGAAGAATTGTCCTGGAGCGTCTTCTCTCTCTTTAGAAAGGCCTTGATCGACCCAATCCCAGATACAACCACCTATAAGTCTTTTGTTGCGTTCAATTACCTCCCAATACTCTTTCAGGTTACCCACAGAGTTTCCCATGGCATGAGAGTATTCGCACATAATAAAAGGTTGTGGGTTGTCCTCTTTCGCTTCTGCTTCTATTTTTGAGATCCTTGGATACATTATTGATTCAATGTCTGCGATCTCATTCATTCCTTCATAGTGAATTACTCTAGAGGTATCAACAGCTAAAATTGCATCTCTACAAGCAATGAAATTATCCCCAGGACCAGATTCATTTCCTAGAGACCAGATGATGATGGATGGATGGTTTTTATCACGCTGTACCATCGATATATTTCGATCAACCATCGCTTTTTCCCATGAAGTATCATGCCCCATTCCGTCATCACCAAACCCATAACCATGTGACTCGACATTTGCCTCATCAATTACATATAGGCCATATTGATCACACAGTTCGTACCAATAAGGGTGATTTGGGTAATGACTTGTACGCACGGTATTGATATTATACTGCTTCATTAATTGGATATCTCTAAGCATCGACTCTTTCGTCACAGCTCGACCATGTACAGGATCATGCTCATGACGATTCACCCCTTTAATTGTAATACTCTTGCCATTAACCCATAGTTGCTGATCACGTATTTCAATGTTCCGAAAGCCGACTTCAGAAGAGACAACCTCAACTAAAGCTCCTGAAGTATCATACAGCTCAACGACCAAACTATACAGATTAGGTATTTCGGCACTCCATAGTAGTGGATGATCAACAGTTTTATTTAACGAGAAAAGATGCTCATTTTTACTGCCTCCACGAGAAATTCCTTCTCCAATCTCTATCTTATTAGTATCCCCTTTAGATAGAAGGTAAGCTCTGTAATGGATTGATGAACCTTTCCCTTTGAAAGCTAGATCTAGTTTAACCTCTGCAGAAGTGTAATCTGAAGTCAGTTGTGTTTTAAAAAAGAGGTCTCTTAAGTGATGTTTTGGTCTAGCCACCAACAATACATCTCTAAATATTCCTGATAATCTCCAAAAGTCTTGGTCTTCAATATAACTAGAATCACTCCATCGGTAGACCTCTACAGCCAATTGGTTCTCCCCTTTACGAAGCACATTGGTGATATCGAATTCTGCAGGAGTCATAGATCCCTCACTATAACCAACTTTCACTCCATTAACCCACACATACATGGCACTTTTGACTCCTCTAAAATGAAGGAAAACTCTCTGTCCATCCCAACTGTCCGAAATAGAAAAAGTACGCTTATATGATCCTACTGGATTTGGATAACGACTCTTGGTGAAGTTATCAGGTGTAGGTGTCATGATTCGAGGTCGGTCCTTTGCAAAAGGATAAGGTTTATTACTATAAATTGGCACTCCATATCCTTTCATTTGCCAATTTGAGGGAACCACAATATCGTCCCAATAAGATACATCATAGCTCTCTTTATAAAAATCGGAAGGACGATCATTGGGAGATTTGACCCAATGAAACTTCCATATCCCATTCAAGCTCATCATTCTTGATGATATGTTCTCATTCATTTCTAAAGCCATACTTACATTGTCGTATGGAATAAGTGAAGCATGTGCTGGCTGTTTATTATATCCAATCACATATTGGTTCTCCCAATCACTCTTTTTATTCGCAAAAGATGTATATACGATACAACACATCGCTACCAATAGAAGTTTTCTGTAATCCATGTTTCTTAGTTTAGTCAGTACTTGTTAGTCGTTACCTATCCTCTCTAATAAGATACAAACCTACAGAAAAGACCAAAACAGACTAGAATACTGTAAACCTAATGATATTTTGATTTCATCAATAAACAAATGGTTCGAACCGTGTTCCATAATTACTATTTTGGATTATTTCAATATTATGGGACGTACAAAAACTGAAAGAAAGAATACGACACCCTCTGATAATGAGATATATTAGTTAAACAATCTAAATAATCCGCCTCTTTAATACTTAGCGTGTGATAATAATCATCTATTTTCATTATTATCACCATTTCATCTTTATATATCTTATTTCTAGATATAAATTTAAGATTTGAACACTATAACATAAACACCGTTATAGAGTAAGTAGACATCTAATACTGTATATAATGATACCAGATAAAAACAACAAGTATCCTTTAGAACACTACCATAAGTTATGCTTTCTAAAAAATATCATTCAGAATAAGAATATAGTCGTGGGAGAGTACACCTACTACGATGATGATGAAGATATCACCAATTTCGAGAAGAATGTGAAGTACCACTTTGATTTTATAGGAGACAAACTTATCATAGGCAAGTTCTGTATGATCGCCTCAGGAGTAAGTTTTATTATGAATGGAGCAAACCATAAGATGGATGGAGTCTCTGCATATCCGTTCTATATTTTTGGAGGTGATTGGGCAGATTCAGCACCTGCAGCAACAGACACTCCCTACAAGGGGGATACGGTGGTTGGAAATGATGTATGGATTGGAACCAATGTAACCATTATGCCAGGAATAAAAATAGGCGATGGTGCTATCATTGCATCCAAGAGCGTGGTTACCAAAGATGTTGCGCCATATGCTGTTGTTGGAGGAAACCCTGCATGCCTTATAAAGATGAGGTTTTCAGAAAAGATAGTGAATCGACTATTGGAATTAAAATGGTGGAACTGGGACATTCAAAAGATCACTAGCAACATCCATGCATTGACACAAAATATCAGCCTGACGGATTTAAACAATTTTAAGTAAGGCAATGCAACTATAGATTCAGATGAAGCAATTTGTATCGTGCACTATTCGAGGAAGGAGAGAAAACCATAGGCTTCTTATCTATTTGTGTATGCTTCCTCCTTCCTAGAGTAGGTAATACAAATTACATCTATATGAAGCGCTATAGTGAAAGCAATCGGTCTACTACTTTATTTTCTCTACAGTAAATGACCCCTTGTTTATTCATATATTGGGTTTGGGGATCATTTAATTCTAAACTCTTTCTTTGGAAATTGCATACTATTACTCCAGCCTCTTTTCCAATGATAGAGGTGGCTGCAAAGTCCCATATAGAACCTCCTCCATTCATCTTTTTGGGTGGTTTAAAATAGATTGTATTGGGAGATTCGACTACTGCGATCGCATGCATTACTGCACCACTAGATGTGTGGATACGCAGACCTAGATATCCCAAATCTATAGCGATCTTACTTAAGATCGCTTTCCACTCTTTAAATGCAGGACTCTTTAGCAAAGAACGATCGGTATGCCATGTCAGAAAAGAGACCGATGGATCAATGGATGATGATGTAAAGGGTCTGTTATTTCGATATGCACCTTTGCCTTTGATGGCATGATAGGTGGTAGAGAGCAATGGATCATACACCACACCCAATACGGCATTGCCTTGACTTGTGACTAGAGCAATAGATACGGCAAACCCCGATGTTCCTTGGATAAATGGAAGAGAGCCATCCAATGGATCAATGGCCCAGAAGAGCTCTTTATCCAAACGATCTGTTTCCTCAGCGGACTCTTCGGCTAACATTCCTATATGGTATAGTTCACAGGTCGGCACAAGAATATCTAATATGATCTTCTGACTCTGCATGTCGACCTCTGTAAAGACAGAAGAGGCAAATGAAGAGCCAGCACTTTTATGCTGCACTTCATTGTCTTTAAAGCTCTGACTGGCAATATACTCTCCTGCCCTCTTTGCAGCCTTTACAGCGATCGCACATAGATGTTCTAAGTCAAGATAATGATATGTCATGGTCTAAGAATCCTTTTTAAGTTGTTTAATCACCTCTCGAGCAATTTTTTGATTATATCCATTGATCTTCCAATGATCGGGACTCCACCCTTGTAAGAATCGATAGAAGTCGGTCCAAGCATACATATATAGTGCCCTCCACTCCTTCTCTATCTCCTCGAAAGGAGTGGTTGATTGGTAATGATCTAATGCCTCCTTTAGGTAAGTAAAATAGTGATCTAAGAGTAGTGATTCATAACGTTCACAATCAGATTCGTAAAGACAGCTGCTTACAAAATAGGCGACATCCTTCATCCCACACCCAGCACCTATATATTGAAAGTCGACACCTGCCACACTATTACCATCAGGAGCATAACAGAAGTTGGCGACTTTGGCATCTCCATGAACTAGCGTAAGATATTTGGCATGATTTAGCTTATGATCGATAGCAGATGCCGCATGTTTAAGCACTTTATCGCTCATCACTTCAAGCTCTTCAGGACGGGTATCTAAATGCCAATAGGTTCCGATATTCCAAAGGTTATCTGGAACGACATGCATATGTTTCGCATGGAAGAAAGCAAGCCACCGAAGGGTGGTAAAAATCTCATCCATAGAGAGGTCGTATTTACGAATAGGAAAACCAGCATCATCGAGATCCTCCATGACAATAATCTGATCTCCACTATCCTCCACAACAGCCAAACAGTGGGGAACACGGCAATGATCATCACATTGGTCAGCGAATTGTTGATACCATGCTATCTCTACTTGGTATGATTTCACTTTACGCTCATGAGATAGTGAGGTGTTCCACCCTCTGGGATGGTGGTTCATTGAAGCGGTCTTGATATGTTTTACAATCACATGTTCAAACTCCTTGCCTTCTATTGTGCAACGAGACAGTGTTCCGTAACCACTCCATAGTTGCTGAATCACCTCTTTTTGGCTAATTGAAGTAGCCCCCACGGCATCTCTTACCAACTCCAACATCCTCTTATTTTCCATCATATAAATCTTTAATACAGATTTTGTATAACTGTCGACCGGTTAAAGGGTAATTACTTTTGAAGCATTGGCTTGTAGGGTAATGATATCCATCATCGTTCCAGGAATTCCTACCGCCATAAGGTCACTCATTTCATAAAAATCAAGACATGTCTTACATGCAAGAAGAACGACCCCCTGGGCTTCAATAAGTTTTAATGTTTCAAGAACAGGACTATCCTTATGTAGAAGTTTCACTCCTGCGTTATAGAAGGTGATGATCTTAGGAAGTCTATCATCATCGAGTATAAGCTTTAGGTAACTACCCATCAGTTTAATGGCAAGAGATGGGTCGCCATGCCCCATTCCGTATTGGTTTATTTGGATGAGGGTATTTTTTGAATGTTCCATTACAGTAAATATTTTCCTCAAAAGTAGGAATAATAAAATCAGAGCAGATGGTAATAGACAATAAAGTTAGAAAAGCTGACGAAGAATTGTGTGACATTTGTATCTTTGATAATCATTAACTATTTCTACCGTAATTATTGCACTACATGAGTTTCTTTAAGATATACAAAGCATCTGCAGGATCAGGAAAGACTTATAGTATTACCCGAGAGTACTTATTACTTATTCTAGAGGACCCTCAAAAATATAGTAATATTCTTGCTGTTACTTTTACCAATAAAGCGACTTCGGAGATGAAGAGTCGTATTTTACAGGAACTCTCGATTATTGCCAAAGGCGAGTCATCGGATCATTTGGAAGCAATATGTAAGAAACTAGATAAGCCTGAGAACTATGTACGTAAGGTGGCCCATTCCATTCTATCGAGAATTCTTAAAGATTATGCTCGCTTCTCGGTAAGTACCATTGACAGTTTCTTTCAGAAAGTGATTCGTTCGTTTTCTAGAGAAGTACAGTTACATGCGGCTTATAATCCAGAGCTGGATCACCAGCAGATACTTAGTGAGGCAGTGGATCGTTTGTTTATGGAGGTAGATCATAATCTACCTTTGAAACAGTGGTTATTGGAGTATGCAGACGATAGAATCGAGCAAGGCAAGAGGTGGAACTTTAGGCAAGAGCTTGAGAATAAAGGTGGTCTTATCTTTCAAGAAGACTTCAAGAACTTTGGTCCTGAAATTATTGATAAACTAAGAGATAGAGCCTTTTTGCAAGGCTATATCACAGAGCTTAAAACGGTGATTTTAAGCTATGAAGATCGTATGAAAGAGATCGGATCACATGCGGTAAAGATGATTGATGATTCGAGTGTTGCCCTGAATGATTTTAAGTTCGGAAAGTCAGGAGTTGCAAACACTTTTTATAAGATTACAGATAAAGAAGAGTACTACTTTGAGTTGGGAAGTAGGGCATTAAAAGCCATTGACGATGCTACACAATGGGTCACTGCCACAAAGCCCAATGGAGTAAAGGGTGAGATTGAAAGACTCTTTAGCGACGGGTTGAATGACGATCTAAAATCCATTATGGCTTTGATGGAGACAGATGCCCCAAGGGTTTACACGGCCAAGTTAATTCTACCACAGTTAAGAGGAATTGGAGTGATGATGGATATTGCCAAGCACGTGTCAGAGATCTCCAAAGAGAAGAACCTTCTGCTCTTATCAGATTCGTCACAACTACTATTATCTGTGATTGAAGATGACAGTTCCCCATTTGTATTTGAGAAGATGGGAGAAACCTACAAGCACTTTATGCTAGATGAGTTTCAGGATACATCAAAACTTCAATGGCAGAACTTCTTTCCTTTGATCAACAATGCCCTTTCGGAAGGAAACTTTTCGATGGTCGTTGGAGATGTGAAGCAGTCTATCTATCGTTGGAGAAATAGTGACTGGCAACTGCTGGCAAAGAAAGTGCCGTATGATCTTCGCCATTATAAACCAGAAGATGTCACATTGGAGACGAACTGGAGGAGTACAAAGAATGTGATTACCTTCAACAATACCATGTTTCATTTTGGATCAGCTATTGTACAGGCTGATTTTAATGAGGATATCGAATCGCGCCCTATTGAAGAGCTGTTCAAAAACGATTTAAAACAACGTATCACCGAAGCCTATCAAGATCAGTTCCAGCACTATTCAGGAAAGAAAGAGAACGAAGGTCAGGTACAGGTCGAGTTTATTCCATCAGAGGAGATGGATTCCAATGAAGCGTCGTTAGAGCGTATGCTTCTGCAGATTGAACACTACCGTAATCAAGGTTATCGTTATGGTGAGATGGCTATCTTGGTTCGTAAAGTATCCGAAGGAAATATGATTGCCAACCGCATTATGGATCATGCAACAGAGACCCATAATAGTGATATGAAGGTAGTATCTAATGACTCATTATATATTGCCAATGCACTCACCGTACAATTTGTGATTCATGCTTTGCGGTACCTTATTGATATGAATACCTTAGACTATACCTCTATGCGTGGTATCTTCTTACGCTATATCTTTCCATCATTGGATGCAGGAACGCAAAACCTTATACGCACCAACTCAGCAGATGGCCAATTGTCATTGTTGTTAGAAAACCCTTTTCCTCAGAAAGAGGATGAGATATTCAATTGTAAAGAGGTCTCTTCATTTCATTTCTTTGATCAATTCTTTAAAGAAGAGACGTTAGAGAGTTTGAAATTTCGCCCATTATATGAGTTGGTAGAGTTGGTTATCAACTATTTTCATCTAGAGAAAGTTCATAATGAATGGCCGTACCTTCAATCTCTTCTAGATAGTATATTGGAATACTCAAGGATGGAGTCGGCGGATATTGCCTCGTTTATTGAGTGGTGGAATCACAAAGGAGCCAAAAAGACATTGGTGTTATCCGAAGAGATTGATGCGATCAAGATCTATACCGTACACAAATCCAAAGGTCTGGAATTTAAGGTTGTAATGATCCCATTTTGTAATTGGGACCTCTATCCATCCTCCATGTTACCCAATACCTTATGGTGTCAAACAGAGGAGGCTCCTTTCTCTTCGTTAAGCACCATTCCTGTTCAATATAGTAGTACCATGGCCAAATCCCTATTTGCTCCATACTACTATCAAGAGAAAATTATGGGGGCTATTGATAACCTTAACCTACTCTATGTCGCTCTCACTAGAGCTGAAGAAGCTCTATGGCTGGGGATACCTCAACCAAAGAAGAAGTCAAAAAGCCTGAAAAGTGTTGGAGATCTCATATACCTTATGATGAACTCAATGCCTGCCATGGATAGTGATGATAGAGAACGTTTTATCGAATTTGGCGAACATTTTGATATAGAGACAACCAAATTTGATTTTGGCACTTTGCCTGTCATATCTACGGAAAAAGAGTCTATCGAAGAGAAGCCAACCAAAGGGTTTCCTGTCGCCTCCTCTACACAGTTACCAGAGATACATATAGGAAACTATATCGATAAGATTGCAATACGAAAGAACTCTGAACTATTCTTTGAGATCGACCCCAGTGAACGATCTCAAAAGATCAACTACGGTACGCTAGTACATCAAATACTTGAGAAATCGGCCAACCACGAAGAGATGCAGAAGCAGATTAGGACACTCTATTTTGAAGGCGCATTGACCAAAGAGGAGATGGACACGCTCACAAAGGTACTTAAAGAAGCTCTTGAACTTAATGAGATAAAGCCATGGTTCGATGGCACATATCAAGTGATCAATGAACGTCAGATTGTACGAAGTGGTAAACAAGGAAACCACCGTCCTGATCGTATTATGATCCAAGGTCATGATGCCATTGTTGTCGATTATAAAACTGGGGATGCAGATATTAAGAAACATCAAAGGCAAGTAGAAGGATATATTGATGATTTAAATTCGATGGGCTTTAAGAATGTTAAAGGGTATCTATGGTATGTAATGGATCACAAGGTGGTAGAGGTCATTATGAAGCGATAATACTTCTCTCTTGCTTAATGAAATAAGAGATATGCACCTGTTCTATTTTGTTTGGGGATTCTTAAATATCATCTCACGGTGATGCTAAACAAAATATATGTGAAACAATTTATCAATCGCTCGAATTAGAGTTGATATAAACCGTCGAATAGTAAAATAGTATGATTCGTATTGGGATTATTGGAATGGGATATAGAGGTACGATTCATTTTAAGAATCTACTTCTACGAGAGGATGTGATTGTGATGGCGATTGTAGATCCCCATTACAATGAAGAGGAGATAAAACGATGGTGTAACGAGAAAGGAAAAGCAGTACCTGCGTTATACTCTTCACAGAAGGGATACCATGAAATGATGTCCGTTCACGATATTGATGGGGTGATTCTATCTGTACCTTGGGACCTATTCACTCCGATTTTACTTGAATTACTTCCATATCCATGTTATATCGGAGTAGAGGCTTCTAGTATTGATAAAATAGAGGATATAGAACGACTACAGAAAAGTTATCAAGCCCATAATTCAGAAGTTATGATTTTGGAGAATGCCTGTTACCATAGAGATGTAATGGCAGTATTCCAGATGGTTGGAAAAGGGCTATTTGGCGAACTTGTACATCTTCGGGGTGGATATGAGCACGACTTACGAAAGGTGAAGTTTGATGAAAAGTTCTGTTTTGGACCGAATGCAAAACATGAAGCAAGGTGGAGAACTGCACATTCTCTTCAAAGAAATGGCGATCTATATCCCTCTCATGGAATAGGCCCTATCGCCTATATATTGGATATCAATAGAGGTAACCGGTTTGTTTCAATCTCATCTTTTGCCTCCAAATCAAGAGGACTTGGTAATTACCTTAAGAGACACAAAGGGGTTGATCATCTTGATGCTAAATTACCATGGAAACTAGGCGATGTAATTACATCAACACTTACAACACAAAGAGGTGAGACCATTATACTCACGCACAATACCAATACTTCTCGACCATATTCGTTAGGTTTTCGTGTTCAGGGAACCGATGGAATATGGATTCAGGAAAATGGCAATCATCTCCATATCGAATCGTTAGGTGAATCTGTAGATTGGATGGAAAATCCAGACCAAATATTACGACAACATGATGCAGTATGTTGGAAGAGATATCATAAAGAGGCGGCAAAAACAGTAAGACACGATATGGATTTCTTTGTTCTGAATGATTTCTTACTTGCCGTTGACTCTAAAACATCTCCTAAATTTGATATTTATGATCTGCTATCATGGATGGCTATCTCCCCTCTCTCCGAAGAGAGCATAAAGCAAGGAGGTCTTCCTATACCCTTTCCAGACTTCACCAATGAACAATGGAGGTCTCGAGAGAGTTTTTACAAAGAGTAGCTGATTAAGATATGATAGAAAATAGTAGTAATATCTTAATCAAATTTATTCCTCTTTCCCAATTAGGTTGGTATAAACACAAGCTACCCTCTCAATACCAAACCAATATAAACATTGATCATAAAGTCGCCCATCTCATTATCTCCCATTATGTCTAATACATCGGAATCGATGCGAACTTCTTTATAGTCGATAGGAAAAAGATAGAATAGATTTAAACCGAAGTCTAAACAAAGTCCTTTGGATAGAGACAGATAGTTACCTGCTCCTAAACGAAATCCACCAGTGCTATAGGTATTAACACTATCAAATATTGTAACATTCTTTCTTACTGCTCCAGCACCAATAGCAATATATGAGTTCGCCTTAGTCAACTGATTGAAGAAACGGTAGCAATAAGAGAGATAAAACGCATGAGTAGAAACATCTAGCGATGAATTATACTCTATCTGGGGAAAAGTAAAAGATAGATCATTAAATTTCTTTGTTACATCCTTTGAACTTTTAGTTCCAAAATAGTCCAATGCAAATCCACTATTTCGCTGTCCATAAAAGGTTAGACTCACTGCATAAGTCATATTTATACTCCTTTTAACAAACCCATTATCAATACTATATTTAGGAGTACTCCAAGAAGATCCAATCCCACCATACACCCCAAAATAGTATCGATAGCTTGAAGGTGTCGCAAATTGTGATTTTGGCTTATGTCTCTTCTTGCCAACACAATTTAGCTTGTAGTTCGAGACATTTTCTAAGAGATAGGTGACTTCAACCGGTTGACCTGAACTTTTGACCTTAATCGTAATAGTAGTTTCTTCAATCGATAATATTTTTCCATGGATCTGGGCTCCATCTTTAAGAATGAGGAGATCTTGTGCCATCACAAAGCTACATGTGATGACAAACATAGTTAGAAGGGATAAGGCTCTTTTCATATTATTAGATTTTACTTCAGACAAATACTATAGTAGCCATTTATCTAAAGACCAATATATTCGTCACTTTGTGATGAGAAACAATAATTTGGTTCACTCATAGCAAGATAGTGTAATAAATATACAATTAATCTATAATAAAGTTCCTTATTAATTTCAGGTTCATTCACAGCATTGGCGTACAAACATCATTAATGTCCTAACATGATCCCTAAGCTCACATGTAACTGTAATGCAAGCACCTCAGGAGTATATTTATATCCATCTGGTTCTTCGGGGGCATATTGCTCTTCAAATTCGGACCCATACACCCCAAGAATACCAACAGAAAGAACAAAATTGAAGCCATTTACCACCTTAATAACATATCCTCCAGAAAGACTTGCAGCAAATCGAGAAACATCAACTATATTCTTCTCCTCTTTGCCCACATCTTCCAAATGATATTTTCCGACACCCAATCCAAAATCTAAATATCCACTACCATTTTCTCCTCTTAACGATGGCCCTATCCTAAGGGATAACAAATATGCATTAAATTTGGATTCTGTTCCTACTTTACTACTCGGAGAATAGGTTCCTGCATGCATATAAGTAAATCCAATAGAGCCTCCATTAAGATCAATTGGGCTAAAGTTTACTTTCCAAAAACCACCACCAGAAGAAACTCCTTTACCTCGCTCTTTATCCTTTAACAGCAAACAATTGGCCCCATACTCAACAGAGAAAAAAATAGAAGGGGTTCTTGGAGGTTCGACTACAGCCTCTAACGAAGGATTATCATTACCGATAATCAAAGTACTATCACCTCCAAAATCTGTATATGGATTCAAACTATTTGATGCTTTACTATCGTCAAAATCTTCAATACTCAATCTAGTATAATAGCCTCTACTTATTCCTTTAATAATCTGTTTTGACATATAGTACTGTACAACTTTGTTGTCCAAGCGCTGTTCAATCTTTACTTTAGTACTCTTTTCTCTAATAACTAGACATGCAATTGAATCCCCTGATGTAGTAACAATTAGATCTTGACCAAAAAGTGGAAGCAAACAGAAGGTGCATATAATTGATAAAAATAGCTTTCTCATAATAGAAAAGATTTTATTAGTAATCATTATAACGAACATACAGATTTAGTAATCGATTCCTTTATCACAACCGCATGACCAATACCATTCTAAAATATTTGCTATAATATATTTATTATTAACAAAAATATACATTTATTTCACTAATCAAAGATATTAGCATAATAATATGGAGCATACGATAGAAGGCAGCCCTCTTAATCACTCGTAGGCAACAACTTCAACTTATCGATCCTTTCGAAACATCTTCTTATTCACTTTTAGTCGCTGGGTAATACTCTTATTATCGAAAGAGACAATATCAATAAAGGGATCGCTAAAATCATCAATTACAATCTTCACCGTATCCCCTACATTTGAGATCGGTAACTCATTAGAAATAATACTACTTCCAATAAATATAACTTTAGGAAACTCCCTTAACTGCATGTAATAACTCGTGTTACCACCTCTAATATCTCTTCCCAGTCGTACGATGGTTCCTTTAATTTGAACTTGATTCTCAGATTGTGTTGGAGAGATGGTTCCATCTAATTGGTGCAAAGTATTTTTATAGTTACGTAAGGTCTCTTTTAGATTATTCCCAACACCAACAATGGTATAATCTCTTACCGAAACCATCGCAGTCATTTTGGATAAACCTCCCTTATCTTTCAAAGACATTACATATGTAGGAACTCCATTAATATTGTATGTAATAGGAAAGCTAGCTTCGTATCCTTTTTCTTGGACTTTCCCCATAGCTGACTTTCTTGCAGCTTGCTCTGTTGCACCAACTTGTTGATACCAAATAGTTTCTTTAGTTCTCGTGTTAACCAGAACAAATCCAACGGTACCTTCGTCGGCACCAACTGATGTAAGTCCTGAATACCAATAAGATTTACCATCATTACCATAAACAAGAGAGAGTCCTTTAGTAGTCTGTAGCATACCTTGATTAGACCAATTCCCAAAACCATGAATAAATCTTCCCCAATCATCTAGTTGGTCTAATATAAACGCCTTAGGTTGGATTCGATCAATCCACCTGGGTGCATCATCAATAGCATACTCATTCATTCGGCCTGTTTCCACATCAATAACCAAAACACCTGTAGCATCCCCACCACTTGCAACAACCTTATTATCGTAGAGTGTAACGATCCAAAATGGTTTACCAAATTCATTAATTTCGAAAGTAGCATCCGTGAAACCATTGGTCATATATCCATTAAAATAGATATGACGATCGAGACAGTCTTGAAAATAAGCTTCTTTTTGATACTTAATACGAATTGGGTGATCTGCATATTTCTCAATAAACGAGACGTCTCTTGGATCCGTTGCACTCACTTTTATATAACCAGGTGTTCCGTTTTTATTTCTTTTCCATTTAAAGAATCCAGAATGACATACTGGGGCAATCCAATATAATTTACCTCTCACCATCTGTATTGTAAACTCCCCAATATCGACTTGACTCCCCAAGGATGGTATAGTCCCAAGAACTTTATCCCCCAAACGATATGCCATATCTCTATCTACAACTCGAATTTGGACAGTAGATACTGGGGCAAAATCATCCTCAAAACTAGACTTAATCTTCACGTCTCCGATCAAATTACGGTACGCTTTAGCATGGAATAATGCAGAAGAGTAGAACTTTAATCCCAGAACCCATAGAGATAATAATAATGTCATTACTCTCAAGAAATCGAAATATGCAAAACGAGGTCTTTTTATCTTACTATCCGTTTTCTTCGTCTTACCCTTATACTCTTTGTGCTCTACCTTAGTATTGACTGAGACCCAAAGCTCATTAAAACACTCATTAATAACACAATACCTAATCAAGAGTACTATACATATCAACAATAAATAAGAAGGAAACTCAACAAACGAGAAGGATAAGACAGGAGTAGTAAAATAGATAATTAAAAAGACTCCAAGGATGTAGGTTATAGATCTAGTTATCAACTTCATAGATTATAGTATAATATAGTATTGATTCCCATCACAAGTCGAAAGGGGATAGAGAATAAATTTTTTCCTACTATATTTCACACTAACTGTAAGTATAGGTGGAAATAGTTAAACTAATTACTTCAATATTTATTTCAACAGACAGTATTTATTATACAATAATACCTATTTTTTTTTATTGACCCACAGAAAATAACCAGTGATTGGGAGCGCTGCAAGTACAATCGCTATTAGAAACATCAATATCTTCCCAAAAATACCACCTATTGCTCCAACATGAATATCATAGTTCAACATAATCGCTTTTTCTCCACTACTAGCCTCTTCAAAACTTGATGACCTCACCAAATGTCCATTATATTGATTGAATGAGAGTCTAGCACTATTATAATATACCGCTTTATCATTCTGAACAAATACATTTACTGTTGACTCTTTTGACTTTTTAGGTTGATATATAGAGATTGCATAAGCATCAGTGTATATATCTTTACATGTGGAATAGACCTCTTGATAAATACCTATATCCTGGTGATCTACTATTGACTTTGGTACCGTAGTATCATAACTATTAACTCCCAAATTAAAGATCAGATATACAATTGCCATCATCCATCGAAAGGCCCAAATCATTCCTGTAATACAGATTACTATTGCTAATGGAAAAGTCAATGCCCCTAAAGTAAAGTGGATATCTCGGTTAAGAACACGCCATTTATTAAATCTAAGTTTAAATGCCCCCTTCTTTATTCCCTTCTTAGGCCACCATAACCATAGCCCTGTAATAAGACAAATAAAGAATAGCAAAGTGACAGCTCCTACAATTGGTTGCCCATATGCTGTTCTTAGAAAGTAACTCCAATGAAACATCTTTACCAATTGGAAAAACTCATACTTGTGATTTAATAACCCAATAACCTTACCGTTATATGGATTTATATAAACAATTTTGTCTTGTGTTATCCAATCAAAATAAGTAACCGCACTATTATCTTGATGGTAGGACTTAAATTCCCAACTCCGTGAAGGGTCTTGGTAAGTCTTAACCGAAGTGATGTCATAACCGTCAACTTCACGTTGCGCGATATCCCACAGTTTATCTATAGGTAAAGATTGATCACCTATTTGATCCACATACAAAACATCATGATGAAACGCATGGAATAGTTCCTTCTCAAAAACATACAAAGCACCACTAATAGAGGTCAAGAACATTAAAAGGCCTGTGACCAAACCAATATACTGATGTATAATAAAAATCTTTTTCTTCATACAAATAAAAAAATGGAGTCCCCTTAAATAGTAAGAGAACTCCTATGGTCATTTAATTTGAGATTAAAAACGACTATTGTGCTTTCTCCACTTTAAAGATTCCAGCTAAGTCTAAGCCCTTTACTGTAGCACCTTTTACTGCTTTCAATGTTTGCGTATCAATCTGATATATATTAATGTTATTGTTCGCATCATGAATTACAGTATATACTTTTCCATTTTCATATAGGACATTATTAGTACGAGTACCTGAAGTCACTGGTAAAGAAGAGATCTCCGAAATGGTCTTTTTAAATATATCGATGATTACATACTTACTTCCAAACACACTTGGACTTAATGAGCTCCACTTCGTCTCCACTCCATCTTTGGTCACCACACGAGCAAACACTCTTCCGTTGCCTAAATACTTTGTAAAGACCACTTCGTAGCCTTCACTCCCCGTCTCTTCAATATTGAAGAAATACCCAGGATCAAATTCTGTGGTTCCACTCTTTATTCGTAAAACTCCTGACGGTTTTGTCTCCTTGTCATATCCAGCTTCAATCGAACATGAAGAAAAGGTATAGATATCACCAGTCTCGGTCTCTACCATCATCTTACTATTCCCATATTGCCCAATAGGACCCGTTCTATCATCTTCAATCGTTTTTATAAATTCCAATGAAGGATAACTAAAAACACTTACCCATGCTTTATCAGTTTCAGGAGTTAAGAAATCACTCCCAGACAGTTTATAAATAGAGAGGAAAAGTTTATCTCCGATTACTCTTGCTGAGGTTGGCCAGAGGTACTCATTTGCTTCTAAAGCCATATTACTTAACTTCAACTTCTTCACACTGTTTGCCTTCAACTCTTTGGTATCGATAATCATCATCGTGCAAACATCTGTTCCTCCTCCCCAAGGAGCACCAATTCCTAACATAATACGATCATCAATCGATTGGTTCATATCTAATCGCTCAAAAACCATCTTCCCATAGTTTGTGAGCTTTCCACTATTGTTATCAACAGTGTAGCCGATAATATTATTATCCCCATATCCCACACTTAAATAGCGACCTGAAATGGAAGTAAAAAAACGCCAACCGATCTGCTCTAATCCATTTCCTTCTGCAGATATTTCACCGGACATTAAGTCTTTGGTTGTAAGAAGATAATCTGCAGTACTATTTCCCGTTTTTAACGTTCTTAATGCCACCACATATTTTTGATCGTGCTTAATATTCGCACTATTATCTATCTCTTCATCTTTCTTTTCACAAGAAGTTATTAAGCCTATTAGTAGGAGAAGTAGACTTAATTTTGTAATGTTTAATTTGTTCATGTTGTTTCTATTTTGAAATATAGTATCTCACTTTAGTCATAAAGGATCTACCTGGTTTTTGAAGTGCATAATTGTCATATAAACTGGCATCCAATAAGTTGTTGCATGCAACGGATAAGGAAACCTTCGGTGTTAATTGGTAAAGAACAGAGAGGCTATGAGATAACTGTTCTGGAATCGTATATTTCTCGGATTTGGTTCCCATATTAGGCCATGCCAAGAAGAACTGATGTACATAATTTGAGTTCCACCTAAGACTTAAGGCATCCTTTTGTCTTAAAAGGCGAGGAAAAGTATAGGAGCAATACAGGTTCCCATATAAATATGGTTTATTAGGTATTCTTACATCATAAAAACCATATTGATTGGACTTATTTACATCATCCAAGTATGTGGCATTTGCGGACAATGCAAACCTTGAGTTATAACGATAACTTAAATCAATATTATAACTACTCCCTTTCACCATGGAAAGATTTTCATAATGGCTGGTTATATTCTCTGCATTGAGTCGAATAAGATCTTTTGAGGAGCGATAAAAGTAATTCCCTTCAACCATCCATTGGTGCAGTCCAATACTCTTATTCCACACAAAACCGAAATTCCAATTATCACTCTGTTCTGGTTTCAAATTTGCATTATTTAAAATCAAGAGACCGTTACCTAAGGTTTCGGCTGCCTGGGGTAAGCGATATGTTTTCTCAAAAGAACCCTTAAGTTGAAAATCATCCGTAATAAAAAATGTTGATGAAAATCCGGCACCATGATGATGATATGTTGCCTCTATAGGGTTATAAGTATTATAACTTGCTTCTACTGATTCGAGATGCATCCAATAGTTCTTGTAGAAGATATTGGATCTCCATTTCTCAGAAAATGCCTTCCATTCATAGGATACTCCAAGAATATTCTTCTTCAATATATTTGGCTCCTTAAAAGGAATTTCATAAGGATTAGCCTCATCGGTCCCTTCCCTTCGATAGTAACTATAACTATTATTTACAGAGATCTTCTGATGGGTATTAATTGGATAGTCTAAGCTGACATTAGACATCACACTTCGATCATGATAGGTCAATAAAGTTTTATACCTCAAAAGTTCACCGGATGTTCCAATAGCATTTAGCGTATAATCACCATCCCAATTATATTTTCGAGAACTTGTATCTGCAACCATTGTACTATTTATATTCATTGAAGTGAATGCTTTTAAATCCAACTTTTTTAGAATAAAACCTCTCTTTCGATACAATACTGAGGGCATCCCCATCTTACTCGTAGTATATGTTTGACCAGCCACTTGAGTCATATTTACACCAGTCTGTTGCTCTTTATAATCCGTAGAGCCAATGATCTTTAGTGTCAACTCATCAACCCAAGGGAGATCTACCAAACTTACGCCAAACTCAGCAGATGCACCTTTATAGGCATCGTGAAAACGACTCCTCTTTTGAACACCCTTATAAGACAGATCTTCTTTATCATAAATCTCGACATCGACCTTGTAATCATTATCAGCATAATTGCCAATAACATTAGTAAATAAAGCAACATGTTCTGAAACAAATTTCTTGGACAATACAGACAGTTGATTTTGATTGAAAGAGCCATAACTGTAGGAGAAATCCAAATAATCTCTCTTCTGCTTATTTGTAACGATATTCACCGCAGCCCCAAGAACGTCAGCCCCAAGATAGACTGGCGTAACCCCTTTATAAACCTCAATTCTTTGGGCAATATTTATTGGAAGACTATTCAATCCATAAGACCGACCTAAAAACTCCATAGGGATTCCATCAATAAAAAACTTCACTTGATTACCTGAAAAACCATTTATAGTAAAATTAAAATCCGAACCCATGCCTCCAGTTTGACGTATCTTTACACCTGGAACCTCTTCCAATGTTTGATTGATATCTTTACTCAGTCCTTTTATCTGTTTGGTTTCGATAGCAGAAACGGTAAAACTAGATCTCTTTATTTGAGAAGTTTCTGAATAACCATGCACAACTACATTATCTAAATCGACATAAAGACTTTTTAATCGAATATTAATTTTCATCGGTTTACTCCTCTTGAAGTATAATGCTCTCTTCACCTCTTCATAACCAACATATCTAACCACGAGCGTATCTGTAGAAACATGCGTATGCAATGTTAATTGAGCAACTCCATTAGCATTGGTCACTCCACTTTTTTTATGATGAATTAGCTGTACTGATGCATAAGGAATAGGAGTGCCCTCCTCATCCATCACCACGACATATATTGCATACTTATTATAGGCATCAGGATTTGCTGTTTTACAAAACCCTACAGATATCGTCTGCATTACGATTAGAGACAGAAGTAGTAATCTCATTATTTAAAGACAAATTGGTTTGATATTTCTATACAAACATAATTTGTGTTATCAAGGAAGTCAATACCAACAATTAGGGATATACAACTCTTTTTTATCCCACAACACATAACAGTACAATCATGTAAATATCAAACCAACACTACTCAACAGTAAGTAAACAGATGTCTACAAATATTCAGCATATCCCCTGATTTAGGTATTCTAATAAAATATATTGTCACATGAGAAACATAAATACAGATTAACGAAATAGTACAATCATATTTCAATCAGAGTTTACTCACAAAAGCAAAGATATTTCCTGAACTATTTTGTTTTCATACGTAATTCAGGAATAAATATTTAATGAAATAGCCTGTATTTTTAATGAAATATAATTTCGGAGAGAATATAGATACGACTGAAGAAAAAGGAAAAACAGGAATCTAACTTATCGTATATAGAAACCTTTACTAAGAAGTAAAATAACCGAGATAAAACAAATCGATCACAGACGTTCTGCCATACGATCAAAATTAAAGCTTCAACTGAGGTCTTGATCATTTTCACGATCACCTGTCATTTTGTATCTTTGCTACAAGAACCAATTTGTTTCTTAAATCGATAAATAAAAGAGATAGTAATGAGAGAACAAATATCATTGTGGAATGATCAGTTAAAAGATAAGTCATCAAAAGAAATTCTTTCTTTTTTTCTAAATGAATTCAAAGGTGAAATAGCACTTGCATCTAGTCTTGGAGCAGAAGATCAAGTGTTAACACAGATGGTTCTATCTATTGACAAAGAGGCTAAAATATTTACTTTAGACACAGGTAGACTATTTCCTGAGACCTACGATCTTATTCATAGAACCAATTCAAAATATGGTATTAAGATGGCTGTATACTTTCCAGAGTCAGCTGCTGTAGAAGAGATGGTCAATACAGAAGGTATCAACTTATTCTTCGATAGTGTTGAGAAAAGAAAGCAATGTTGCCAAGTCCGAAAGATACAACCATTAAAAAGAGCTTTTAAAGGACTTAAGGTATGGATCTGTGGCCTGCGTAGAGAGCAATCGGTAACACGAACAGATATGAATATTGTTGAGTGGGATGAAGGCAACCAGATGATCAAGGTGAACCCTTTGATTAATTGGAATGAAGACAAAGTTTGGGACTATGTAAAAAATCAAGGGATTCCTTACAATACACTTCACGATAAAAACTACCCATCTATCGGATGTCAGCCATGTACTAGGGCAATTATGGAAGGGGAAGATGTAAGAGCAGGTCGTTGGTATTGGGAGTCACCAGATACCAAAGAGTGTGGACTTCATAAAAAATAGCTCAAAAAAGATTCCATTTGTCTATTTTACAAATGGAATCTTCTTTTTGCTTATACCTATTGAATTTTGAAATAATCTATCATCGCTTGCAAATATATTTTGTTAAGTCTAGATATAAGAATGGAAACATTGTTTTTCCCTAAGATGATAGTTTCTATAAAGGATACACATTATAGGACACAAGGGTAAAGCTCATTTCATAATTTATAGGATATTAATATCACTTTGTCCAGAACAGATGTTTCTCTAGCTTCTTCAATTCACTCTTCGAAGTCATATAAAAGTACTTCTTTAATTCATTATCTGCCGTATCACTTGGGCTAACATTCTTCAGCACTTTTCTATAATAAGAGGCTGCTTTCTTAAAATTCTTGGTCTTTGAATGGTGTAATAATGCCATCTGAAATAGAGCATACTCTTCATTCGGATAGAACTTTTCTATAGATTGAAAGGCTAGTGCTGCATCTTTATATTTCTTCTGTTCACTATACACATCTGCCATCTTCGAATATACAGACATCACTGCTTTCTCTTCTGGATATATCATCTTAACAGCCAATTTGAACATATTCATTGCCTTATCATTCTCTTTGATATCCATATAACAGCACCCTAGCACATGATACGGAGCATAGCTATCAATGTCTTTACTATTTTTTACATAAAATTCTAATAAAGGTATAGCATCCTTATATCTTTTTTCTTGGCATAGAGATAAGCCAGCATAATAGTAACAAAGCAATCGTCTTGACTTGTCCTCAATTAATTGTGTAAATACATCATGTGCATCTAGATATCGTTTCAATCGATATAGAATTACACCATAACTATACCTTAACTTTTTATAGGGACGCATCAAAGGAGGAGCATATTCATATACAGCATCTAATGCTTCTTGATTTAAATCCTTTGACATAAGATAGGAGAGATACTTATTCAATACTGAGGAGGAAGCACCACTCTTTAATGCTAAGAGATAATATGCTGGATATTGATCGACAAGTCCAATCTCTTTGGACATATCTCCGACCTGTTCCAATAGAAAGACGTTGGAAGAATCTCTCTCAAGGACTCCAGAAAAAAGATCTCTCGCTTGAGAAAACTCACCAATTTTACGATACACAATACCTTTGTGGATAGTCAATTGATCTGTATGAGGCTTCTCCTCTTCCATTTTATCTAATAGTGAAATACAACTAGGATAATCTCCAAGAACGAAATTCACCGCTTCTAACTGTTTTAACAACGAATAGTCATAAACTCCTTTTGTGTACATTCCTTGCAAGGTATCCAATGCATTTTTATAGTCATAATTCTGCATCCTCTCTTTCGCGTATGTTAATGCCAATCGAATATTTTGACACCTTTTATTCACGATTACCTCTTCAGGTTTTTCGTCTATAATTTTTACATTAGGATCAGTTGGTGTTGTTTGCACAACTTGTACTGCTTTACACATCACAAACAATGGGATACACAACAAACATAGAAGTTTGCTTTTCATAAGTAGCTTTTTTAAGAGTTGGTATAGATTATCACTTATGAAATCTAATTTAAAGATAATTATTATCTTTTCCAACGCTTATGACTCCACAACCACATTTCGGGATATGCATGCAATGACTCCTCTAACAATTCAACATATCGATCTATCAGTGAGAAATCATTCACCTCTGAAGGAGAGTGATGAATCTCTTTTAACGTCACACGGTAGTAACCACGCTTCACTTTAGAATATTGAGGATAAACCAAACATTGGTTTGTCTTTTTTGCAATAACATCAGCCCCAGTAAAAAATGATGTCTCTCTATTTAAGAAAGTAGTACGATATGAACCAGAACTCTCTTTTGGAGACTGGTCACCTATAATACAATTTAAAGCCACAACACCGTCTCTACGCTGTTTTAAACAAGCCCGATACCCCTTCTTTGATGGGATACACTCCACCCCAAAACGCTCACGTAATAATAACATCAATCCATCAAAATAACTATTTCGAAGAGGCTTATAGAAAGCTGTCACATGATGGGATATACTTAATGGAAAAATCGAAAACCACTCCCAATTAGCATGATGTGTTGCATATAGAACAACACTCTTCTTTTGACGAAAAAGATCCTCGATATATTCACTATTCTCTACAACATATCGTTTTTTTATCGACTCTTCAGAGACTGTAAGCACTTTTAACATCTCTAAGAACATATCACAAAAATGACGATAAAAACCACGTTCTATCTTCTTCCGTTCTTCGATTGTTTTCTCTGGAAATGCATGCATCAAGTTAGAAGAAACAACATCACGACGATATCGTATAACCCAATATAAAAGGATGAATCCAATATCAGAAATTATATATAATATCCTAAAAGGGAGAAGAGAAGCTAGATAAAAAGGGGCATACTTAACTTTGTTCATTCGTGTTTATTTAATTTGTTCTAATCAACATAACAATCGCAGGTAAATTAACGACTTTTCAAGTTAATAAGTAAGAAATGTTGAATAAAAATTACAACTATTGGTCATTAAAAATAGGTGATTGGTGAAAAATAATTCCTATCATTGCATGCTTTTAGATGGAACATAAACGGACTTATTAGTCTGTTTATAAGGGAATCTTGTGAAAATCAAGGACTGTACCCGCAGCTGTAATGGATAAAAGTAAACCTTGTTGTTAGAACCACTGATACTTAAATTGTATTGGGAAGGAACAACCAAAGGATCCAAAGTCAGAAAACCTACTTCTTTAAGTCATTTAAATAAATCGGCTATCGGGATTAATGGCTAGGTAAAAGAGCTAAGAGAATACCATCTCTTAGTAATGGATATCTATGACTTGGTAGTTTGATTTTGAATAGGAAAAACACTTATTTAAAATTGAACATATAATGAAACAAACAACATTTTTAACGCTAATCACTACACTTCTCTGTGTCACCACCTACGCACAGAAACTAGGAAAAGACACGATTTCGATTCATGAAGTAGCAATTCATGCCAATCAAATTCATCCTCGTGAAAATGCGCTCCAACTTGATGTTCCACTCAAGTACATTCCAACTGCAACCAGCACTATTTCAGGAAAAACTTTAGAAGAATTAGATATCCACAGTATCAATGAAGCTTTTGATTATACCACTGGTGTTAAAACAAGAATGAACTATGGCGGATTTCAAACTTTCCGTTTGAGAGGTTTTGACAAACCGGTAGTCATGCAAGATGGACAAATTGATTATCGTATGGTCTATTCTAGCAGTGCTCCTATGACTTCACTATCAAACGTCTCAAAAGTAGAATTCATCAAAGGACCTGCATCGGCATTATATGGAGGCTCATCAGTTGGTGGTATTATTAATATTGTGCGAAAATCACCATGGGATAAAGAAGAAGGGCGAATATCTTTTAATACTGGATCATATAACACCAATGACTTCCAACTAAATTACTGTAAACAGATTAGTCCCAAACTAGCCATTCGCCTTGACGGGAATATACTCCGATCAGATGGATGGAGAGATAATGGTGTCAATAAAAACAATCTATATTTTGCTTTAGGTTGGAAAGCTTCAGATAAGGATGAGTTACAATTACGCCTTGGAGCTTTTGATGATCAGTATGATACAGAAGCAGGAACTCCAGCATTCAAAAATGACATATTCAGCAGTAAAAACGACACAAAGATATACAACAAAGGGGAGCTACCAAGTAATATGAGCCCTGACCAGAGGTACAATGATCCTACAGATTTTCTAAAATCAAAGAATCAAAATATCTACTTATCTTGGAAACATCAGTTCACCCACAATAATTACCTAGACCTGACCGCATCTTTCAACAATGATGATATAGACTATTTTTCCACTGAAGAATTGACTTATATCACTTCAGATACAGAGGAGAAAGACCACTACTACATGAAAGGTGATCAGAAACAATATATCGACATCAATCAAATTAAACGAAGCTACCCACTTAGATTTCAACACAAAACAAAAACAATACAATCCACACTTGCATTTCATTCAACATTTAATCTGTTGGGGATGAAACATCACACTGCTAGTGGCATCAACTATTTCCAAACGTTCCGTGATTCATATACAGGATATGGCAAAGATGATGTTTGGGGACCAGGAGAACATGCAGTTATATCTGTTGAGAATCCCATATTGAATCAAGGAGAGATACACCACAAACTATCTGCTGTAAACACCTATGATGATGTTATTGTAGGGATCAACGTGCAAGATCTTATTGATGTCACCAAACATTTTAAGATTATGATAGGCGGAAGATTAGATAACTTCTTCTTCAATAAAGAGGTAGCAAAAGTAGATGAGCATAAAAACAAAAGTAATATCGATAACAAAGGATCATATACCGATCATGCTTTCTCCTATAAGCTAGGTATGGTCTATGAAGTAGCAAACAATGTATCGCTCTTTGGATCTGTTTCTAACTTCTACAAACCTTATAGAGAGACATACAATGCGAACTATATCTACAAAGACACCAATGGAAACAAGATAACACCATCAGGAGATGACAAAATATTTGATCCTGAGACCGGTATCCAATATGAACTAGGGATAAAGGTCGAACGTAATAATTTATCTGCTCAAGCAACAGCATATAAAATCACCAAGAACAATATCAAGTCTTATTTAGGAAAAGAAGATAATAAAAAAGTTTATGGCCAAATTGGAGAGATAAACTCGACAGGGCTGGAGCTAGATATTACATATTACGTAACAAAAGCATTAGATATAAATGGAGGCTATGGCTACAATAAGACACTAGACTCAAAAGATCAACAAGGAGCTTTTTCTCCTCAAAATACGGCCTATGGTCGTGTGAGATATAAACTATCACAAGGAATGTTTAAAGGCCTCTCGGCATGGTGGGGAATGGTATATACAGACACTCAATTTTCAGATAGTGGCAACACCTACCTACTTCCTTCATCGACAGTACAAAACATAGGTCTTCGATTAGATAAAAAGCACTACTGGATACAAGCAAACGTGAAAAACCTAACAGATCAACTATATTATAATTCAGCGGTTTATTCCAATCAATACATCGCTTCACCTGGTCGCAACTGGAGTGTTACATTAGGTCTAAAACTATAATTACAATGACTAAATTTCTTTTGAAAACCCATCGCATCTTTGGACTGATTTTTCTTCCTATCATGTTAGTATGGTTTATTAGTGGATACTTTATGTTGTTAGGGGGATTCCCACATATCTCAAAACAGTGGGTAAACCAACACCAACCGTTGTTGCCAAAAAAAGTCATTACCAACAAATCGGTCACATCATATAGAGAAATAAGTTATTGTGCTTATGGGTGGAGAGAAATTAATCAAATTAACAATACTGAGAAAGACACCGTCTTTCTCAGTATTTACACCACAACAAAACCCGTGGCATGCGATCAATATGCCCAACACCTAACGAAAGAACAACCAACTAAAAAGATCATATTAGAAGATCTTGATACTTGGATACCATGGAGTCGGTTAAAAAAAGATCTCCCTATTTACAAATACACCTACAACGATGGCTTGCAACTTTATATATCGTCACGTACAGGTGAAGTAGTACAGCGGACTACAACCAAAGAGCGTTGGATTGCCTATTTTGGAGCCATCCCACATTGGCTATACTTCAAATGGCTAAGACAACATACATCAACATGGATCAACGTAATTAAAGTACTATGTGTCTTCTGTCTCATAGCTATCGTATCTGGTTACCTATATGGCTGGATTATTTTCTTTAAAGCAAGAAAAAGCAATCCATATAAAAGGAAAAATCATAAATATCATTTTGCATTAGGTCTACCTGCAGGACTTATTATTTTAACATGGACACTTAGTGGCTTCTTTTCACTACACCATGTTGCGCCTAGCTGGGCACCTATCGGAGTTAAAAAGAAAGTAAAATCTATCTGGACTCCACAACCCATTACAGTACAACAAAATCTTACTTCAATAGATTACACAAAACCAATTGTCGCCATATCATGGAAGAATATTGGAGGAAAGGTTATGACTAAAATGATAGACCACGAAGGACAGGAAACTTTTTACAATCCAGGTAGTGTAAAATCGAACTTTTGGACCCCTCTCTATCTTAAAGAGCGTTTCAAACAACTACTTCCCAAGAATGAAATCACCATGACAAAAGGGGAAAACAATCAACTCAATATTAAAGTTAATGATCAGGGGAAGAGCACATTCACATTTGATCTAATAAAAGGAGAATTAATCCACTACGAAGATAGCAATACACGGCTAAATAATTTTCTCTATCGAGGACTACACGCATTCAAGATCGGAAAACTAAACCATTACCCGATAATTAGAATTTCTCTAATACTAATATTCTTAACTATCGGAACTGCCGTACTAATCACTGGACTTTTTATTACAATCCACAAGAAATAAACAATAATCGATATGACGTTGTAAATCACTATAAATAACCAACTTAAACTTTTAACAAAAAATAGTATTAATCATCTTTAAACATTTAATAAGATAATAGAACATTGAAAACACCTCAGTATTTACGATGTCATAGGTCCCTTTATTCAAAAGCATATCAATTAAAATGACTCTTTCCGAGATTTGGTGAATACCCCATATGGCGTTGCAACCAAATCATCAATGTAACGCTATATTCACCAATTAAATTACGATAAACAGACCATCGTTTATTGTAGGTTTAAGCTTTTTGAACTCGTTACTATAATAATTTCATGAAAAACATCACGAACATATATCGTTATGGTTTCTTAACTCTTTTGCATCTACAAACCTATAGCATGACCATAGAATATTCATCTATTTAACATTTTTGATGAAGCAACTATCAATGAAGTATCCTTGAAGTATCAATAAACTACGAAGGAAACCCTATCTAAGATGTCGGTTATTTCCTAAAGTAGAAGCATTTTTCCGATCCAAGTTATCACAAGAACCGTGAACGACCTTAATGTGGTAATTCATGGTCTTTCTTCACCCTCATAGGAACACGCAGCTCCAGCTCGGAAACAGAATCGATTGCAATCACACTCCTGTATTCTTAATGCCACATATCGCCTTCACCAAAACTAGTAATATAGAAGAGTTTAGATGCCTATTAAAGCAGTGCAATTATTGGACAACACATTCTAGATGGAAGAAGATAACGAATCATTGAAATATTATCATAAAGGATACATCCTGCGAAATTAAGACGTTTTAGATAAATAGTGATTCATAAAGAACTCTTAAGGCCGCTATCACCTGACTAACATGCTACTATCACCTGCTTTTTCTTGGATGTCATTCCAAGATCATTCGAAATTCCCTCACCCAAAATGGGAAATCGATGAATGAACTTCGAGTGAACTTGGAATGAACTTCGAGCCATCTCAGGGGAAAAGCAGGTGATAGTAGCTTGTTGGTCAGAGTAAGGTGATATTGATGTGGTCAGATGTGATAATGGTATCTAAGCATTGTTCTATTTAATATGGTCACTCACCAAGTTTCGGAAAGAGCCAATTAAAGTAGTTAGATTGAGCTTCTTCATAATTTATCATTGACACCATGCCCATAAATCTCCGGAGTTGACTGTATGATATCGGTTTAACTGAATATGATGGTCGTGTAAATTAAACTCTGTCTGGGTTATTTTTCGTAGTGATTTTACACCGTCCTTGACTATATATATTGACGTACGTTTAGTTGCTTATTTTTGAACCAGGTTTGTCACACGAAATAATATCTAAATTTCTCTTATTGAGACCAGCAAGACATCCTAAAACCGTAAGATAAACAATACGTCATTAATTATAGTTAGGCACATAGAAGTGTTAATTAAACACTTTCCATGACTTCTAATATAAGTAAATTTAGACAGAGTTAATCTTACGCCATCATTTACCCATCGTTTTGTTTAGAAGGACATGTCTTTTTGTTAAGGTGGAATAGTAGAGACAAGAATTTAGATTTGAGTATCATCTTAAGTATAGGCATAAAAAAAGAGGAATGGACTCCTCTTCTTTTATGTTGTTTCTTAACAAACACCTTTACTAGTATCCGTAAGTTGATAAAATCACTTTAAACAATTAATTTACTGAGATATAGTTGGCAATCCAATCTCCAACTTCCGATGTTTTACAACTTTTCTCTTTGTCGATATCTTCGGTTACCACTCCTGCATCCATGGAAGCCAAGACCGCTTTACGGATCAATGCACCTTCATCTTTCATGTCAAAAGCAGTTTCAAACATCATGGCAGCAGAGAGGATTGTTGCAATAGGATTTGCAATATCTTTACCTGCTGCTTGCGGATATGAACCGTGAATTGGTTCAAAAACACTCGTGTGTGTTCCAACTGATGCAGAAGGAAGAAGCCCAAGAGAGCCGGTGATCACACTTGCCTCATCGGTTAGAATATCCCCGAACATGTTCTCTGTGACCATCACATCAAATTTCTTTGGCCATTGGATAATTTGCATTGCAGCATTATCCACAAACATATAATCTGTCTCCACCTCAGGATACTCTTTCTCGATTTTCTGTGCCACCTCTCTCCATAGGCGTGATGTTTCTAAAACGTTGGCTTTATCAACAACAGTCACTCGTTTATCTCTTTGTAATGCAAACTTATAAGCAAGATGCAAAATACGTTCTACTTCTTCTTTGGTATATACACAATGGTCATAAGCACCATTACCATCTTCTGTACGCCCTTTATCACCAAAATAGATACCACCAGTAAGCTCTCGCAAACATAGGAAATCGGCTCCTTCAACAAGCTCTTTTCGTAGTGGTGATTTATGTAGCAAAGAGGGAAAAGTAGTCACAGGGCGAAGGTTTGCATATAAACCTAGCTGCTTACGCATTCTTAATAATCCTTGTTCTGGACGTACCTTCGCGGTTGGGTCATTATCAAAACGAGGATCACCTATAGCACCAAACAAAACTGCATCTGCATTCATACAAATTTCATGTGTTGCTTCAGGATAAGGATCTCCCACTTGATCAATAGCAGTAGCTCCTACTATACCCTCTTTTGTCGAAACATCATGTCCAAATTTATTTGCAACTGCATTTACTACTTTCAATGCTTGGTCTACGATCTCTGGACCGATGCCGTCTCCTGCTAATACTGCTATATTTAATTTCATCACCTCTTACTTATTAATAGTTTTCTACTTCTAACTCAATAATGTTTAACATTTTAATGGTCGCCTTAATTGCGGCCTCTGTCTGATCGCTCTCTAGACCTCTGGTTTTAAAAATCTTACCATAGTTCCATGTGATCACAGTTTCCACCAAGGCATCTGTTCTTCCTCCAGGAGGAATTGTCACAGAATAATCGATTAAAGCAGGGAAAGGTTTATTCAGTTTGGTGTAGATCATTCTTAACGAATTCATAAATGCATCATACTGTCCATCCCCCGCCGATGTGGCTTGATGTACTTGACCATCAATTTCGATACTCAAAGTGGCTGTCGGGTACAAACCTTGCGTATGTACCAAAGAGTAGTTTGAGAGTTTGATTTTCTCCTCCAACTGTTGTGTTCTCAAGACATCCGAAATAATATAAGGAAGATCTTCTATGGTCACATTCTCTTTCTTGTCAGCCAAGTCAATAATACGATCAGTAACAATCTTCAACTCCGCAGGTTCCATCTCAATACCGAGTGCTTCTAAATTTTTTACGATATTGGCTTTGCCTGATGTTTTTCCTAAAGCATACTTACGAACACGACCAAAACGTTCTGGTAAAAGATCATTATAGTATAGTCCATGTTTGTTGTCACCATCTGCATGCACTCCACTACATTGGGTAAACACATTCTCACCTACCACAGGGCAGTTCTGAGAAATACGGATTCCTGAATAGGACTCTACCATTTTAGATAGCAAGGCTACTTTACGTTCTTCTACTTTCGTCGAAAAATCAGTATGATCATGAATCAATGCCACCACACTTGCCAATGGCGCATTTCCAGCTCGCTCGCCAAGACCATTGACGGTTGTGTGCACTCCTTTTGCTCCAGCCTGCATTGCCGACAACACATTGGCCACGGATAGATCATAATCATTGTGGGCATGAAAGTCGAAATATATATCTGGAAAACGATCCACCATATCTTGAATAAAAGTATGGGTCTCATGTGGGGTCAATATACCTAAAGTATCAGGAAGCATTACCCTCCCTAACTTATCTACATTCACTCCTTCAAGAAGTTGATAAACATGAGACGCATCCTGCTTCATTCCATTAGACCAATCCTCCAAATATAGGTTTACATTAATGCCCTTAGACAATGCTTCGTTGATCGAACTATTTATCTCTTCAATATGTTCTGCAAGGCTCTTTCTTAGTTGATGTTTCAAGTGGTTGGCAGAACCTTTTGAAAGTAAGTTTAACACTTCTCCACCGGCCTCTTCAATCCAACGTATTGATTTTCCTTGATCCACAAACCCCAATATCTCTATTTTAGACGCAAAGCCTTTGGATCGTGCCCAATCCATTATCTTCTTTGCAGCTATCATTTCTCCATCAGACACTCTTGCCGATGCTATTTCAATAGCATCAACCGAGAGCTCTTGGAGTAAAAACTTAGCTATCGAGAGTTTTTCATGAGCAGCAAAGGAGACCCCTGAAGTTTGCTCACCATCTCGTAGCGTAGTATCCATGATCGATATGGTACGGTTTTTCATCATATTGAGGGAAGAATATATCACATCTTTAATCAGATGTAACTAGATATTATCAACTGTATCTCCACTAGTGTTCATTAAAGTCACGCAGTGGAGATAATTCGGTCATTATTTATTTCTTTTCAAAAGATTCGATATCTGATTTCATATGAATCAAATAATCGATATCATCGTATCCTTTTAAGAGACACTCTTTCTTGTATGGATTGATTTCAAACGACTCTGAAAGCCCTAACGCTTCGTTAGTAATCGTTTGTGCTTCAAGATCCACCGTCAGTTTTGTTGTCGCATCTTTTTCGATTGCATCGAATGTTTTCTCTAAAAACGATTCAGACACCACCACAGGAAGTAAGCCATTGTTTAATGCGTTTCCTTTAAAAATATCGGCAAAGAAACTAGATACAACCACTTTAAATCCGTGATCATAGATAGCCCAAGCAGCATGTTCTCTACTAGAACCACTACCGAAGTTTTTACCTGCAACTAAAATCGATCCACTATAACGATCATCGTTTAATACGAAATCATCATTTTGAGATCCATCTTTTTGATATCTCCAGTCACGGAAGAGGTTATCTCCAAAACCTTTTCGCTCCGTCGCTTTTAGAAATCGTGCTGGGATGATTTGATCAGTATCCACATTCTCTATTGGCAATGGGATCGCTGTACTCTGTAATGTTTCAAACTTATCTATTGGCATAACAATATTAACTAAACAAATAAGACTTCGATTATAACTCTCTCGGATCAGTAATCACTCCTGTAATCGCTGCTGCTGCTGCCACTAATGGGCTTGCCAACAACGTTCTTGCACCAGGTCCTTGACGACCTTCAAAATTACGGTTAGAGGTCGATACTGAATATTTACCTGCAGGAATCTTATCGTCATTCATTGCTAGACATGCAGAACATCCAGGCTCTCTCATTTTAAATCCGGCTGCTTCTAAAACCTCAACAAGACCTTCTTCTTGAGCCTGTTTCTCTACTACTTTTGATCCAGGAACAATCCATGCAGTTACACTATCGGCTTTCTTTTTGCCATCAACAAATGCAGCAAAAGCTCTTAGATCCTCGATACGACCATTGGTACAACTTCCAACAAACACATAGTCAATAGGATGTCCCAACATCTGTTGTCCTGCGGAGAATCCCATATATTCCAATGATTTCTCAAAAGATATTTTATCCGTTCCTTCTAGGTCAGTACCTGAAGGGATATTCCCTTGCACAGATACTCCCATTCCTGGATTCGTACCATAAGTGATCATTGGAGTGATATCTGCAGCATCATAATGAAATTCTGCATCATAAACAGCTCCACTATCCGTCTTAAGCTCTTTCCATTCAGCCAAAGCCTTATCCCAAGCTTCACCTTTTGGTGCAAAAGGACGTCCTTCCACATAGTCAAAAGTAGTTTGATCTGGTGCAATCATACCTCCACGAGCACCACATTCGATACTCATATTACAAAGAGTCATACGACCTTCCATAGAAAGGCTTTCCACTGCTGAGCCTGCATATTCAATAAAATAACCAGTACCCCCAGAAGTCGTCAATTTAGCAATAGCATACAGCGCAATATCTTTTGCAGTTACTCCATCAGACAGTTCTCCATCAACTTTGATTAACATCGTCTTTGGTTTTGGCTGCATAATACACTGAGAGGTAAACACCATCTCCACTTCACTTGTTCCAATACCAAAAGCGATACTACCAAAAGCTCCGTGAGTAGAGGTATGGCTATCACCACAAACGATAGTCATACCAGGTTGTGTATATCCCATTTCAGGACCTACAACGTGAACAATACCGTGATTTTGACTACCTAAACCATAATATTGAATACCATGATTAGAACAGTTTTTCTCTAATGTCTCAACCTGAAAACGAGACTCCTCATCTTTAATCGGTTTGTCTTGCTCAATTGTAGGGACATTATGATCTGGAGTAGCTGTTGTTTGTGCTGGGCGTGCTACTTTTAACCCTCTGTTCTCAATACCAGTGAAAGCTACTGGGCTGGTCACCTCATGAATAAAATGTCTATCGATATAGACTACATTCGGGCCACCCTCTACTTGTTTCACGACATGGGCATCCCATATTTTATCAAATAATGTTTTTGGCTGCATGTTATAATGTTGAATTGTTCTACTTTATTTAATTAGAAACAGATATCGTAATTATACTACGACAATCTTATTGATAGCATCAATAAAGGCCTCTACTGATGCTATGACAATATCTGTATTGGCTCCGAAACCATGATAGAAATGATCACCATAGTTGATGGTCATATGTACCTTACCGATATCATCACTTCCTCGTGTGATCGCTTGAATCAAGAACTCCTCCAAAATGACTTTCTTGTGAATAATTTGTTTCACGGCAGAAAGTGCTGCATCAACGGGTCCATTTCCAACGCTACATGCAGTAAATAGTTCTCCTGCAATGTTCAACTTCACGGTAGCCATTGGCTCCATATTCTTCCCTGTAACCACCTGGATATCGTGAAGTCTGATACGCTGCCCTTCCGTCTTTTCGACCTCACCAACCAATACCATGAGGTCATCCTCTTTGATGTCCTTCTTTTTATCAGCAAGCTTCAAGAACTCTTGGTATACTTCATCTAGCTTTTCGCCTTCTAGGTTCACACCCAACACTTCTAAACGGTGTTTTAAAGCTGCTCTACCACTACGCGCAGTTAGAACAATTGACGACTCTTTGATTCCGACATCTTCTGGATCGATAATCTCGTAGGTCTCACGATTCTTTAAGACACCATCCTGATGAATACCTGAAGAGTGGGAAAATGCATTTCGTCCAACAATCGCTTTATTGGCTTGAACAGGCATATTCATCAAGGTAGAGACCAAGCGAGAAGTTTTAAAAATATTCTGTGTCTTAATGTTTGTCTCAAGATTCAGGTCTTGATGACTCTTCAATGTCATCACCACCTCTTCTAATGAAGTGTTACCGGCACGTTCGCCAATACCATTCAAAGTAACCTCCACTTGTCTTGCTCCATTCATCACCCCAGAGATACTGTTGGCAGTAGCCATTCCTAAATCATTATGACAATGAGTTGAAAGAATTGCTTTATGAACATTAGAGACATTCTCCATTAAGAATTTAATCTTCTCACCAAACTGATTAGGCAAACAGTAACCAGTTGTATCAGGTATATTAACCACCGTAGCTCCTGCTGCGATTACCGCCTGCACAACTTTAGCTAAATAGACATTATCAGAACGGCCTGCATCTTCGGCATAGAACTCCACATCTTCCACATATCTCTTTGCGTATTTAACAGCAGCAACGGCTCTTTGAAGCACCTCATCTTCAGTAGAGTTTAGCTTATACTTAATATGATATGGTGACGTTCCAATACCTGTATGAATACGCCCTCTTTTGGCATATTTTAGTGCATCGGCAGCCACATCGATATCTTTCTCTACTGCTCTAGTCAAAGCACATATGGTTGGCCAAGTTACCGCTTTAGAGATCTCTACCACAGAATTAAAATCACCTGGACTTGATACTGGAAAGCCTGCTTCAATCACATCGACGCCGAGCTCTTGGAGAGCTTTTGCTACCTCTATCTTCTCTACAGTGTTTAACTGACATCCTGGGACTTGCTCTCCATCTCTTAATGTTGTATCAAATATATAGACTCTATCTGCCATCCTGATTCTCTATTTTTGGGTATATACTCGGTTTTGGTTACCATCCTAAAAGATGGTGGTTCTCTCTGCTGTACCTCATATAGAAAGGTACAGCAAAGAGAGATTGATTTTTAAATATTATCCTTCATTATTTTCTGGACGTAACTGACGAACAGTTTGACCTGCTTGCCACATCTCAGAATCTCTTAGTTCTTTTAATTCTGCCTCTAATTTCACACGATAGTCTGGTTGGCTATTTGAATCAATAGAACGTTGTGCTTCATTACCACAAGCTACCTCATCATACAATTTCTGGAACACAGGCTTGGTTGCATCACGGAAAGGCTTCCACCAATCTAGTGCACCACGTTGTGCTGTTGTTGAAGTATTTGCATACATCCAGTCCATACCATTTTGTGCAACCAATGGCATCAAACTTTGTGTCAACTCTTCAACCGTCTCATTGAAAGCCTCTGATGGTGTATGTCCTTGTTCTCTTAATACTTCGTATTGTGCAGCAAAAATACCTTGAATACATCCCATCAAAGTACCACGCTCTCCAGTCAAGTCAGAATAAACCTCACGTTTGAAATCTGTTTCAAACAGGTAACCTGAACCTACACCAATACCTAAAGCAATTACTCTATCATAAGCACGACCAGTGGCATCTTGGAAGATTGCATAACTTGAATTCAAGCCACGTCCTTCAAGAAACATTGTACGCAAACTTGTTCCTGATCCTTTAGGAGCAACCAAGATAACATCAACGTCTGCTGGCGGTACGATACCTGTTCTATCGTTAAAAGTGATACCAAAACCATGTGAGAAGTAAAGTGCTTTTCCTTTTGTAAGGTGCTTCTTCACCGTTGGCCAAACAGCGATCTGACCTGCATCAGACAACAAGTATTGGATCACAGTTGCTTTCTCACAAGCTTCTTCAATATCAAATAGATTCTCTCCTGGCACCCAACCATCAGCCACAGCTTTGTCCCAAGTCTTTGAGTCTTTACGCTGACCAACAATTACGTTGAATCCATTGTCTCGAAGGTTAAGAGACTGTCCTGGACCTTGAACACCATAACCAATTACAGCAATGGTTTCATCTTTCATTGTTTCACGTGCTTTTTCCAATGGAAACTCTTCACGCATCACTACTTTCTCTTCTGTCCCTCCGAAATTTAACTTTGCCATTTTTCTTGTTTTAATATGTTAGAATAATTCGATTGTCTTACTTTATTTAATTGTTGTGATCTAGTACTGTCTGTACTCGATCTCTTTCTCTCAAAAACTCTGATAACTTCTCTATATTTGATCTAGTAATCGCGACACGTCCTGAACGAATAAACTGAAGTACACCATGAGGGTTTAACTTCTCAAACAGCTCTTGCGTTTCGGCTTTATGCCCTGTCTTTTCAATCACAGTAAAATTGGGAGTAATCTCCAATATACGAGCATTGTACTCTCTTACGAGTTTCTCTATATGATCTCCTGACAATAACGACTCTGAAGACACTTTATATAGTGCAACTTCTTGATGTACCACCTCATCATTACGATGATAAAAGCATTTTAAGACTTCAACATGTCTCTCAATTTGCACACACAATTTGCGTATCCTCTCTTCCGTATCCTTTACTACAATAGTAAACTTACTTATCCCTGCGATAGCCGATTCAGAAACGGTCAAACTATCAATATTCATTCGTCTACGAGTAAACATGATGGTAATACGGTTCAACAATCCAATGGTGTTCTCTGTATAGGCTGATATGGTAAATTCTTGTTTTTGCATAGTATGTCACGATTATGAATTAGGTCCCAATCTCACATCAGATATAGTCGCTCCAGAAGGAACCATTGGGAAAACATTATCTTCTTTCTCTACCCTCACTTCTAGGAAATATGGTCCCTCTTGTGCTAACATCTCATCAATTGCAGCAGCTAAATCATCTCTTTCTCTCACCAGTCTTGCTGGAATTCCATAACCTTCTGCAATCTTGATAAAATCAGGGTTATGCATCTCTGTAAATGAATATCTACGATCAAAGAAAAGCTCTTGCCACTGTCTTACCATCCCTAAGAATTCGTTATTCAAAACGACCACTTTTACATTTAAGTTCTCTTGTTTGATGGTAGCCATCTCTTGAATGGTCATTTGGTATCCACCATCTCCCAAGAAAGCAATCACAGGTTTGGTCGGATTCCCCACTGCTGCACCTACTGCTGCTGGCAGACCAAAACCCATCGTCCCAAGACCACCAGAGGTAATACAACTACGACTATTTTTAAATTTAAAATAACGAGCTGCAATCATCTGCTGTTGTCCTACATCGGTAGCCATTATAGCATCATGATTTGTTGCTTCAGCAACTTGATGAACGACCTCTCCCATAGTTAAACCAGGTTTAGATGGGTATATATCCTTCTCAATAACCTTTTCATATTCCGCTTCTTGAAAGGGAACAAACTCATTACACCAAGCGGTGTGATCATTATCTTTCACCAACTTAAGCAACATCTTTAATGCTTTCTTTGCATCACTACAGATAGCAACTTCTGCTGGTATATTTTTATTAATTTCAGAAGGGTCAATCTCAACATGAATCACCTTAGCTTGTGTAGCATAAGTCTTTATATCACCAGTCACCCTATCATCAAAACGCATACCAACAGCTAACAACAAATCACATTCGTTGGTCATCACATTGGGTCCATAGTTACCATGCATTCCTAGCATCCCTTTCCAAAGAGGGTGATCAGAAGGAACGGCTGAAAGCCCCAAAAGTGTTGATGCCATTGGTATTCCAGTTTTCTCAGCAAACTGGAGTAAAACCTTTTCTGCTCCCGACAATACGACTCCTTGTCCTACTAACATCAAAGGTTTTTTTGCTTGATTTATTAATCTTGCAGCATCTATTAATGACTTCTTCTCTACAGGTTGTTCTGGCAAATAACTGCGGATACGACGGTACTTCTTATATTTAAATGAAGTGGGAGCAAACTGAGCATCTTTCGAGATATCGATCAATACAGGCCCTGGTCTTCCACTTTTGGCAATAAAAAATGCTTTCGCAACCACATCTGTAATTTCATCAGCATCTGTAATCTGATAATTCCATTTGGTTACAGGCATCGACATTCCCACAATATCAGACTCTTGAAAAGCATCTGTTCCCAATAATGGACTAGTTACCTGTCCAGTAAAACAGACCAATGGGGTCGAATCAATCATAGCATCTGCAATACCAGTAATTAGGTTCGTTGCTCCAGGACCTGAAGTCGCGAAACACACACCTACTTTACCCGAGACTCTTGCATAGCCCTGTGCAGCATGAATGGCACCTTGCTCATGACGAGTCAATACGTGATTAACTTTATCAAGGAAATCATATAAAGCATCATAGACTGGCATAATCGCACCTCCTGGATATCCAAAGATGGTATCTACACCTTCCTCTAGTAACGATTTAATTAATGCTTGCGCTCCTGTTACATTCTCTTCATCTCTCTCAAGTGAACTGTTATTTTGGGTCGTCATATAAGTTTGATTTAAATGATGAATGGTCCTTTTATATTAGTCTCACCGCTCCTTTATCAGCTGATGATACTAGTTTTGAATAAGCTTTTAAAGCTTTAGATACTTCTCTCTTTCGTGTTTCAGGCGTAAATGCCTTCTCTCCTCTTGCCTCTTGTTTCTTTCTTCGCTCTTGTAGTTCTGGTTCCGGGACATCTAAACTGATAGTTCTATTAGGAATATCAATCTTCACAGGATCACCATCTTCGACCAAAGCAATCACACCTCCAGCTGCGGCTTCAGGTGATGCATGTCCAATAGATAAGCCAGAAGTTCCTCCAGAGAAACGACCATCGGTTAATAATGCACATACTTTATCCAACTGCATCGACTTAAGGTATGATGTTGGATAGAGCATCTCTTGCATTCCAGGACCTCCTTTAGGGCCTTCATAACGAATAATTACAACATCTCCTGCCTGTACCGCATCTCCTAGAATACCATTACATGCAGCCTCTTGTGATTCAAATACTCTTGCTGTACCCTTAAATTCAAATACAGAAGGGTCTACTCCTGCCGTCTTAACAATGCAGCCCTTTTCTGCAAGGTTACCAAACAGAACAGCCAATCCACCATCCTGATAATATGCATGTTCTACTGAACGTATACATCCATTCTCACGATCCAAATCCAACAGTTCATATGATTTATCTTGTGATCCCATCACTAGATTACGACCAAGATTACCTGGAGCGGAACGATATAGATCTGCCGCCTCTTCAGTCACGGTTGCACAGCACACATCATGTGTCTTTAGAATCTCCTCTAACGTTGAACCATCCGCTCTGTAGACATTCGTCTCCAACAAAGATGCCCTACTAAGTTCTGCAAGAATACCAAGTACTCCTCCAGCTCTGTTTACATCTTGAATATGATAGCTAGAGTTAGGAGAGACCTTACAAAGACAAGGAACTTTACGTGACAGTCTATCCATGTCATGCATATCAAACTGCACTTCAGCTTCATGAGCAATCGCCAATAGATGTAAAACAGTATTTGTAGATCCACCCATTGCAATGTCTAGTGTCATCGCATTCATAAAAGCATCTCTAGTCGCAATGGCTCGTGGAAGAACGTTTTCATTCCCATCTCTATAATATTCATAAGCCAACTCTACAATTCGATGCGCACCATCTTCAAACAATTTCTTACGGTTAGCATGCGTAGCTACCACTGTCCCATTACCAGGAAGAGAAAGCCCCAACGCTTCAGTCAAACAGTTCATCGAATTGGCAGTAAACATTCCAGAACATGATCCACATGTAGGACATGCACTCTGCTCTAGCTGCTTTAGCTTTTCATCATCATAACTGTCATCTGCGCCTTTAACCATTGCATCCACCAAGTCATAATGCTCGCCATCCATCTCTCCTGCTTCCATCGGACCTCCTGAGACAAATAGTGTGGGGATATTTAATCTCATCGAAGCCATTAGCATTCCTGGAGTGATTTTATCACAGTTCGAAATACATATCATTGCATCCACCTTATGGGCATTACACATATACTCCACACTATCTGCAATTACCTCTCTCGAAGGCAAAGAGTATAACATGCCATCATGTCCCATTGCAATACCATCATCCACTGCAATCGTATTGAACTCTGCGGCAAAACAACCTTTGGATTCCACAATACGTTTCACCTCTTGGCCTACTTCATGTAGATGAACATGACCAGGAACCATCTGAGTAAACGAGTTTACAATGGCAATAATCGGTTTTCCAAAATGGCTCTCCTTCATCCCATTGGCTCTCCAAAGGCTACGAGCTCCAGCCATTCTTCGGCCTTCAGTGGTGATACTACTTCTAAGTTTCTTATGCATGGTTAACAGTTTTTCTTGTGCAAAAAAAAAGAGCCTTCCTCATGTTTGTGAGAAAGGCTCTTTTCTGAACTCGATATGTATAGATATACAAAACCTCTCTCACATGGTATTCATGAGAATAATAATGACGATGAGAATAATATTTGTAATCTTCGATAACATATCTGTCTTTCTTTTTTTTCTAGTAAGCTAATTAGTACTACGCTGTACTTATTGTTCAATCACATTCCAAATGTAGGGATATTTTTTTTACATCAAAACGAATTCATAATTTTTTTTGATGACTTAATATTAAATTAAAACTAAACACTCATATTAACTTACAGTTAAAAGTGTTCCTTTTTAATACTTTATTTTAGTAAAATAACCCTACTGATTTTCAATGTATTACAATACACTGTCTAAAGTAAAATATAGATAAAGACACACAGGTGTTTATCTATATACAAACGATTGATTTACAGTAACATACAAAATATCCAAAAGAAGCAGATTGAGAGACCTTTTTTTCACATTCACAAGAAAAATAAAATACGAGAACTACCAATCTAAAAAGAGATATGTAAGTAAAAGGCTTCAATTACTTATATTCTGCAACTTTACGCTCGACATTATAACATACAGGATGTCATTATATGGCAAACAAAAACCATAATGATAAATGAAACACTTCTTATAAAATAATGTAGTAATATGGATTACATAGTCAATCCAATTATCTTTATAAAAAGTGATCTGTAATGGATGAATTAACTTTAATCATGATATAAGCACGAATAATTAAAACTAAAGTATCAACACCTATAAAACTAACACATAATGAAAACAAAACACAGATGGAGCATGCTATGCGTATTAATAATCATGTTAATATGTAAAAGCAATGGCTATACGAAGGAGTATATTCTTAATAAAAACATCAATATTTATGTTGATAAAAACAGCGATAAACTAATTAAATGGGCAGTAAAAGATATTGCAAAAGATATTGAGTACATTCTAGAACAGAAGGTCCTTATCCATTATGACAACACCCACTTTTCTGATATCAATGGTATATATATTGGACAGATTAATGATACACTTATTCAAAATACTTTTACTAAAAAGAAAAAGCTCTCCAACAACCATTGGGAAAAATATAGCATACAACTCCAGCAGAAAAATCTCTTTATAGTCGGGAGTGACATACGAGGTACTGTATATGGACTATTTGAGTTTGCTCAGAGAATTGGCATCTCCCCATGGAAATGGTGGGCAGATATCGATCTACAAAAGAAAAAAGAGATTCATCTTCAAATACCTCATCATGGTATCATAAGCTCTCCATCCGTCCAATTTAGGGGAATATTCTTAAATGATGAAGATTGGGGACTACAACCGTGGGCTGCCAAAACATTTGAACCTCAAAACAGAGACATTGGCCCCATGACTTATGAAAGAATATTTCAACTGCTACTACGATTAAAGGCCAATACTATTTGGCCAGCCATGCACCATTGTACGGAAGGTTTTTACAAGATTCCTGGGAATATGTCAATGGCAAAGAAGTACCATATCTACGTCGGGACATCACATGCAGAACCAATGCTACGCAATAACGTTAGTGAATGGAGTACTAAATCATTTGGCCCTTATAACTATTTCACCAATAGTGATAAGATAAAATCTTATTGGCAAGAACGCATATCCGAAACAAAGAATAACAAGAATATAATAACACTTGGAATGCGTGGTATTCATGATTCTGGAATGCAAGGAGATGCAACAAAAGAGCAGAAAATTAAATTAACTGAAGATATTATCTCTGACCAACGTCAAATATTATCTCAAAATATTGAGACCCCACTATCATCTATACCTCAAGTCTTGACTCTCTACAAAGAGGTGTTGTATATCTATAATAATGGACTCAAGGTTCCTGATGATATTACTCTAATGTGGACTGATGACAATTATGGCTATATAAGGCGATTATCCAATGATACGGAGAAAGCTCGAAGTGGAGGTAGTGGAATATACTATCATCTTAGCTATTGGGGGAGACCTCACGACTATCTGTGGCTCTCCACAACACAACCGGCATTGATATGGTATGAGATGTCACGAGCATATCAAAATGGTGCTCGAAAAATATGGATTGCCAATGTCGGAGACATCAAACCGAACGAATATAATATGGAACTTTTTCTTGATATGACTTGGGATGTCAACGAAATCAACCCTAATAATATAAACCTTCATCTTTCAAATTGGTGTCATCGAGAGTTCAATAGCAATAAGACCGATGAAATCGCAAATATTTTAGATGAATATTATAGACTCGCATTGATTAGGCGACCAGAATTTATGGGATGGAGTCAAACAGAACCTCAAACAAAGACCCAAAAGACCGAATTCAACTCAAATGGTGCTAAGCGTAGAATAGAGTCATACTTAGATTTAATCGATCGGGTAAACAGAGTAAAAAAAGACATTCCTAAACAACGAATAGACGCTTTTTTTCAGTTGGTTGAATACCCAGTAAAGGCAGCTGCATTTATGAATCTAAAATTCTTATATGCACAACAGTCATACCTATCCGTAATCAAATCCCAAAAATCTTCTTTTTCTAGACTATCAACCAATGCATATGATAGTATTTCACACATCACGAATGTCTATAATAAAAGAATGAGAGATGGAAAATGGAATAATATGATGTCAATGAACCCCAGAAACCTGCCCGTTTTTCAACAACCGACATACCACAAAACTCAAGATAACTCTCTCCACAATGAGAAGATCAAATCACAGAGTTTATCTGCCCCTATCTCTATATCGGCTAAAAATTTTGTAAAAGCAAAAGGGGCCAAAGGTTATCAATGGCATCAAATTAATGGTCTAGGATATAGTAATAATGCAGTGACACTATTACCCCTCGAAGACATACTTTTCACAAAAAAGATCCCCTATATCCAATACAACTTTGAGATCAAGAAACCTGGTGTTTATAATTACGAACTTCGTTTCTTACCCACTCACTCAAATAAGTTTAACCATAACGTAACCATTCATATTGATAATAATCTGATGCAACAGTCTGCCCTAAACACCAAAGGTAGAAGTAATAAATGGAAACAGAATGTGTTACGTAATTTCGCGTCAGTAAAAGGAAGTATAAAAATAAATAATACAGGAGAACACGCTATAACTGTCATGGTCAATAAACCGGGAATCGTTTTAGATCAAATATTTATTTCGCCTAAAGGATATGGTAATTACTATGAGATCCCCCCTAGTCACAGCAGTAATTAATGCACAAATTAACCCTTAAAAATAGGTAGGTTATAAAGGCTAAAAACAGATTAATACGAAACAAAACCAACCTTTTAACTGTTTGAATAAAAGCAATATATCAACATCAATTTAAGATGTCTTACATATATAGCATTGACTAGCATGAATATTTAAAGCTAGTATTAATTGTACACCTATTAATCGTTATTACCATGAAAGATTCAGCAAACTGTGGCTGTTTTACAGCGTACAAAAAAGAGATTCCATCAGTTGTATTGACAATATTTGATGAGGCAACAAACAAATTAACGGGTGTTGCATACGAACCTTTAAACTATGCCTCGCAGGTAGTTAATGGCACAAACTACAGCTTCTTCTGCAATGCAAGCCCACTCTATCCTGAATCTTTTGAGTATGCTGTATTGATAGAGATATACAAACCTTTAGAAGCTGACCCTTATATAACAAAAATTCAAAAGGTGCATTAAAATGAAAAAAGATCTATGTGCTTTCAGAAAGATCAGGACATAGATCTTTTTTATTCTATTGAGTTGCTTTATGCACTCAATAGAACTATTGTTATCGATAAGAGATACTTGTTTATTATACCAATAATTATGTATTTCTGGACTATCTTTATGTAGACAATCTTATCTTATTCCAATTCGATCCTTATGTCTAAACTTCCTCTTAACCCATTCAATAATATAGCCATATCCATGTCTGGTGGAGGCTACAGAGCAACAGCCTTTCATCTAGGAACCTTAGCCTATCTATCAACTATTCTTTGGGAAGACAAATCACTTTTGGAACGAATAAGAATTCTTTCGACCGTTTCTGGTGGAACTTTCACTGGTGTTAAATATGCTACAACGATTAAAAATGGTGGAACAATTAAAGATTGTTATAATGATTTAGTTTCACAGATGAGACAAGTTGACTTAGTCACAGATGCACTTAAATATTTAGCCGATGATACCCAATGGCCTTCCACTAAACAAAGAACTCTCATCAATGCTTTTGCTTCTGTTTATCACGAACGTTTCGAATCAGAGTATTTAGGTAAGTTGTGGGATGATCATCCTAACATCCACCTTAAAGAGATCTCTTTCAATGCTACAGAATTCAATTTTGCTATCCCTTTTAGATTTCAGAAAAGTGAGAAAACTAAAGATGAAAATGGAAACTACACCTATGGATATATTGGAAACAAGAAGGTTCAGATACCATTAGAGATGGCTAAAGAGATACGGTTGGCAGACATTATTGCAGCCTCATCTTGTTTTCCTCTGGGATTCGAACCCATCAACTTTCCTGATGATTTTATTGACAATCAATCCCAGTACCTTAACGATCCTACTCTCCTTCCAACCACTACATATAATGGAGATCCAATAGCATATCCGATTGGTATTATGGATGGAGGAATCAACGACAATCAAGGTATAGATGCCGTATGGTGGGCAGAAAAGAGAATGAGTAGATATCCTGAAGAGTTAAAAGAGTATACGTCTGATGACGACAAATCTGTGGATCTTTATATCATCTCAGATGTCTCTTCTCCATATATTGAACGATTTATTAGAAGTGAGAATAAATCATTCTCATTCATTGGCAACTGTTCATTTCGAAACATTAGACGTATAGGCTTGGGGCTAATAGGATTAAGTGTTTTCATGATTATCTCTGCACTTTTTTGTTCTCAAGTCCTCTCCGTTATGCTATCTACATTTATCGCAACTATTACATTAATAATGGGAGCAGTAGCATTATCCATATCTAATGGTTTTGTTGGTCTAACAAAAAGGCTAGGTGTACCAGAATATTTTACCGAAAGGCTGAAACCATTTGACACATTAAACTTTAACACCTATGTCAACCTTATTTTAAATCGTGCCAACTCAGTAAAAACATTGGTTGCTAATGTTTTTATGAAACGAATTAGAGGAGGAAACTACTCAAAGATATATTCTGATGAAACATGGCGTCCACGATTGATCATGAATGCCATTTATGAACTATGTCCAAAGCGAGTAAACAAGAGGAAAAGATACTATGCCAATAACCTTTCGAAGGAACTACTAGAACCTAGTCAGAAAATTCTTGATGTCTCTCAAAAGGCAAAGCGCATGAAAACGACACTTTGGTTTACTGAGGAGGAACTTATTGGGGATCAGAATATGTTGAATACACTAATCGCCTGTGGTCAATATACGATATGTTTTAATTTATTAGAGCATATTGAGAGAGATATCATGGGAGATGAGGAACTCTTCAAAACATACTCACATGAACTCAGAAGTAAGATCAGCACTCTACATGATACTTTAAAAACGGATTGGAAACATTATAATGAGAACCCTTATTTTATGGTCGAGCAATGGAGATCTTAGAAAAAATCGGGTAGATGGCTGGAAGATATTTTATCTTCCAGTACACCTCCCACACCACCGTACGTACGGGTCTCGTATACGGCGACTCCCTAAATCACGACTTTACTCTCTGATAATAATCACTTAGCGTAATATAGCCTGCCTTCTCCAAATTCTTATTCGTTATAGTCGTTTGTTGAATTGGACTCTTTGAAATGCGCCAATACTTTTTCCTCGTATTAGCATATTCATACGCTTTGCTCTTCAAAACTCCGATCAAATATGCCGCATCAAATAATGATAATTCGCCATCGGGCTAATACTTACCTTCTCGTAGTTCTGTTATTAAAACTTTTCGATGAAATCTGAGATAATCTTTTAATGATTCCACTTTCATCTTATCAACTCCATGACTCCTTTATTACGATAAACCTGTAAATAAGCCTTATTTAGGTTATCTGATTATAGGACATGTTCTAATAAATTATCTGTTGTAATGTTCGTTTCCATAATGGCTTCAGTTATCCCTTTGAAAGTGTGCGCTCTTGAGTTATTCTCGAGTTCCGCTCTACCTTCACTTAAGTAGCTATCTTCCGATATTTTCTGCATTGATCCCTTCATTAGGTAACAGTCTGTATTATGAATGATTTAAGATTCAGTCCTTCCTGTAAAGTGGGTACAGTACTATGACCTCGGCTGACTTCTCACAGTTAACTTTTTTTGAATGGACAGGAAAAATACACTGTATCCATCTGCGAGATCTCCCATGGTAAGGAAATTAACTTTCACTCCATCTATCCGCCACATCTACGGTATTAACTCTGTGTAGAATTCGGACTTTACTTTGTTTAGCAAGCTTATCCAGTTATATACCGCCTAATGAGATTCGTATACCTCGGATCAGAGTTTTGCATACGGCTTCCTTCAGGTTATACCTCACGATAAGCACCCTTGCCTTCTGCTAGGTGGTTGGCTCTACAAACCTCCACTACGGACTTGCACCGATTAGTTAATTTACATGCATGGCACACTAAAAAGACCAGACTTGTATTCTTCAACAAGTCTGGTCGAATAGCTTTAAAGCCAACTAAAAATCTAGATCTCTATTCTTCAATAATAATTCTAAAACCAACCTTTGTTACTTTCTGCCATGGATAGTAAAAATTACGAACCTGAGGAGTTGACATTTCAGGTCTATCTCTCCATGAACCACCTTTAACAATTCGATACTCTCTAGGCTTACCAGAGAGTTCATTATTATCCACGTAAGTAGATCTTGTCCACTCTGCAACATTACCAAGCATATCATATAATCCCCATGCATTAGGTTCATACGATTTGGTCGCTGCTGCTACCATTTGCATATCATCAACATGATGCGCTCGTGGAATAAAATCGTAATATTGGCGTAACCTACTTCCTTTGGGCATCGGTTTAGGGTTTACTCCTATCACAGCCATATTAGCTAAGTGATCATCTGCAAAATTTTCATATTTAGAAAAGTCTGAATTAAGTGACCCAAACCAAAATCCATTATCTGTACCACATTTCGCAGCCCACTCCCATTGGTGTTCTGTAGGAAGCATAATCTTCATATTATTCTTTTGTGATAGAACTTCACAAAACTTATTCGCCTCTTCTCCACTAACACGAACTACTGGTTGTGTCGGTTTATTTGCTGGATAACCTGCGGTGGTATGATCTTTCCACTGTTGTGCAATATAACGACTATCATGATCAGGTACAATGGCCCTATACTGCTCGTTTGAAATCTCTGATTCACTCATCCAAAATCCCTTATGGATTTTCACTTTATTCTGTACCACACGTCGAGAATTCAGATCTTGATCAAATGACACAAAGGATCCCTTAGGGATATAAACCATTTTTATCTTCACACCTGTCGCCACTTCTACTAATTTAGTCGGGAATGTTGCAACCATATCCTTCGCTTTTCGTTGATTAAATGGCCATTTACGAACACGTAAAGGTTTCATCTCTTTCACTTCAGACTTCTTAGGCATCACAGTCTGTACAGGGCCTTGTGATTCTAAATATTTAGTGTAATCCTCAATCTCTTTCTCCCAATCCACTGAAATTCCATTATATTTCTTCATTAACTCTTGACGACGACAGACTTGATCAACTCCATTCAATTCAGTACTGTTAAAAGTTCCATGATATGGGGCATTGAAATCAATCCAATTATATAGTGATTGCCACTCTTTTTCTTCCAACGTAACCCCATGATGGCCTTTCTTTAACATCTGAATCAGATCACTAGTGTTTGCATGGTACTCCATCGGCTTCATCGTGTAAATATCAGCTTCAGGCCCTTGACGTCTCACAAATGGATGCAATGCCAAATAGCTTCTACCAAAACCAACTCTCTTATCAATGGATGTATCCTTAAAATCTGCAATACCATCACTTCCATCATGACAGCCAATACATTTTCTATCCAGTATTGGTTGCACTTCTAATTTGAATGTAAAAGAACGTACACCTCCTTCTGGTGGAGTAATTGCAACAGGATTTTTTTGTGAAGCAATAGTTGACATTGGACGAGCAATTGTATTTTGATGTTCATGACAACCAACACATGAAACCACTTCCCCTGGCATCGCAGTCATCCAACTTCTCATCCACTGCATTGCAGCACCATCCTCATCTAGAGGTTGCAATGAGATAGGTAAATTGGCTGGCACTTTAAACATTACTGAGCCATCTTCTTCAACAGGGACAGTTCCAAGTAGGCGCTTCATATCCCATCCACTCTGAATACCTTGTGCAGCATGATTGGATGGTGAATTAATGAATGCATACTCATAAGCAAAAATACGTAGCTTCTTCACGGCACCACGAGGAACTCCTTTCAAACCTTGTCCTTCATAAATATCTTGGATAAAAACAGTCGCATCTTTCTGATCTAATTTGACTTTCTCTGGAATTACTGGAGGCAATGCTCTCTTTTTTACTGGAACAATATCACAATAACCAATAGTTTCATCAAGAATAAGAGGAGTCATATTATCATAAATATCCACTAAATATATCCCCCATAGTGCATCTTTATCCAATTTTGCTGAAACTAAGAAGTATTTATCATCCAAAGAACAAGGCTTCACAAACTGAGGCCATACACCATCAACCAATCTATCCGCAATAGTTGGAACGACTTTTCTATCTTTAAATGGAATTTCTTGAACTACACCTTTCTCTTCTTGTCGCCCTTTCGATGGATCAAAAATAATCATTCGTCCAGAACGTGGTGTTCCATGGTGTCCAGAAACAATTGCTACAAATTTATTAGAATTCTGTCCAGGAATAGGTTGTCCATCAAACATCGTATTGGGCCAATAAGATCCGCTACCATAGAGCTCTTTCTTATTGGTTCCATCAGGATTCATATGCAACATAACTCTTGAGAAGTAATGGGTATTATCGGTATACTCCCAACGTAAATACATCACCTTCCCATTATTCATCACTACTGGATCCCAGTCATTCTCTTGTCCAAAATTCAGTCGCCTAAGTGCCTTAGTTTTTGGATCATATAGAGATAAATTACCAACTCTATCTTTTCCATTCACACATGGTACACCATTATAACCCAAGGTTGCCGAAACAACAATTTTACCATTAGGTAAATATGTTCCATCGAAAAAATCAACATCCTTCTCATTAATGTCTGTTACTCGATGTAGACCTGTTGCATCAGTTTTCATTTCAAAAAGATCCCAACGATCTTTTTCACTTACCGAAGTAAACATGATTCTTTCACCATCCCAATGAAGTTGTACGTCCGTTATGGGATAATCCTCTTTCGGCTTATAAATTTCTCTCTTCTGTATTTTGCCTCTTAGATTTGTTAACTCAACTAATTCACAGTCGTAGCCACGTTTCTTCTTTGATGCATGAACAGACCAGTTGTTCGAAGGTAGTCCCATATCTCGCGCCATCACACGATGGGCTGTTATTGTATCATAATGATATTGCACCGTCAATAACTTATCTACATCTAGTAATTTATTCGCTAACAGTAAAGACTTTTGTGTTTCAATAATTTTATATGCAGTCGCCAATGAACTAGCATCATATGCATAAATTCCTTTTTTAGCTGACTCTAAATTCCTTTTTATAAAATCAAGTTGATCTAATGATTTACGAAGTTGATTCTTATCCTCAGCGTACATATCATTCAATGCCAATTCAATTGAACTAGGTTTTACCCAGAAAATCAAACTTTGCAATTTCTTCACCTCTTGAATCAAAGGAATCAAATCTAATAATTCTCTCTTTTGCTTATCCCCCTTTAGGCTAGATGCCTCTTTTATTCTCTTATTAAAATAACTAGGATCATTCAAAGATTTTGTCATCCCCTTCACCAAAGGTTCAATTAAAGGGATATCATTATTTAATAACCAATACGGTAAACCGATGCTTCCGAATTGAACCACACTCATATAGTAAGGAAACTCCCTCTTTAACTTCGCAATCAAATCGATAGGATCATTAACTCCTACAAAGAACTGCATAGAGGTCTGATTCTTAGCAATATCACTAATAGCAACCTCTGCCTCAAATCGTTTATACTTTTTATTCAATGAGATTACTTGTAAGGTATTACCATAAACTGCAAAAGCATCCTTATAAACCTTACCTTTAAATAATAAATCCCTTTTACGTCTATTTTTTTCCCATAAAGGCCTCGAACCGTAATGTTTAGAAAACAGCTCCTGTTTTACTCGTACTGTATCTCCTTTTTGGGTAATAAGGATGGGGTTAATCCATAGCGCATCATCGTTCTGATTCCCATCTTTTGTTGTCCATGATTGGAGTACTATTTGGCTTACTCCAGATACATTAACAGATATTTTCTCAGACTTGCCCTTACGTAGCTCTTTGGAAACAAATAAGGGTTTATCCTTCTTAATCTCTTCTTGATATGCCGATCTTTTCTGTAACAAAGCAGTGCTCGAACTATCACATCTCTTCTCAGCAAATAGATTCAATGTCAGAAAAAGAAATGACACTGCAACTATTAGTGTTTTAAACTTCATAATATATTGTTTTATTGGGTTCTATTATTTCATACGCTTGGGATCCCATAATGGGTCTACTGAAGATACCATACCCAAAGAGTCAGAGAGAGCAATGCTCCAAACCACTTTCCTTTCAGGTGTTATCTCCATTAAACTAGAAACACGCTTTTGTTTACGTGCATGTCCTCCCCAATTACAAATAAGCGTATTTCCGCTACTTAAACGGACAGATTCAGCAACAAATCGCAAAGGGATATCCTCTATATCATTTTGCTCAATCTTAGAGATAACCTCATTACTATTTGGATTTATCTCTAAGAGATAATGACCATCACCACATGAAACCATCCAATGGTCTTTTGAGATTTCGACAATGGAGAAAGGGACTCCTCCAACAGTTACTTTTCGTAAGATACCCCCACTCTTTGCCACTTCCCAGACTTCTCCTTTTCCAAAGATTGGCACAAGGTAAGTATCTCTTGAAGTCTTTCTCACACGCCTTAACTGTGCATGTGCTCTTTTAATGCCAGTATCAAAAGTGGTTTTTGATAGAAGTTCTCCGTCCTGACTATACTCCATTATTGTAGCAGGACTACCACATTGACCAAGTAAGATATTTCCATCTTCTGTGATAGATACCGATTGTAATTCTGTTCCTTTAGGTGCATTATAGTTCCAGAGTATATTATGATCTAAATCAATAAGCTTGGCACCCTTTTTGTACGAATACAAAACAGTTCCTTTTGAAGGTTGTGATACCTCATTACACTCTTGACCTTTATCAAGAGCATGAGACCATGCTATCCTTTGGTTGTCTAAATCATATCGCACAATCTTTTTCCATCCAGATCCTGCTATAAGGACCTCTCGTTTTGCGACATGACACGATACCATAGAGATACCTATTAGAGCAAGGCAGATAGTCTTTACTATACCTTTGGAGCATTCTTTTAGTTGTGGGTTCATAGTTTAGTTATAGGGATTTTACTTATTACTAGTAAACACTTGATATATTTGTTTTTCAGTTTCTTATTTTTGTGGACCGAATAGAAAATCGTGTTGGCTACTTAATTAGTTACATAAGAATGTTCTGCACTTTGGCTTTAAAACAATACTTATATACTATTTTTTACAAATATTAAATCCTCAGGAAAGTTCTACTTTCAAATGAAAATAGATGTTTCAATATGTACATATATTGTTTAATTATGTACAGCTTATAAATCAAATTGTTCACCATTTGTTCCAAAATATATTAATAAACTGATATTGTTAATGGGACATAAGTTTATGAGTATAAGGAAAATCAAACTAGAGACCTAAATTTGTTCCACATTTCTAAGGCCATCCCCACTGATATCCCGTTAGAAGCATAACCCGTACTTTGTCTACAAAAGCATCTTCACAAAATTTAGTCGCTTCATCAAAACGATCTTGAGTAATGGGTATGTTTAGTTTATTCACGGAACAACACTTTGAGAAGATTTAAAGGAGAGTTGGGATGACAGAATAAATGGACGAGAGAACGTCAGAGTTAAATGGAAGAAGACCATTATATAAAAGAAGGGCAATAGTACACCAAATATCTGTTTCCAACGAATCCATTATAATTAGAACTACTGCCCTTATCCAATCCAACTGCTTACAAAACAGTAAAACGTATAAATGCTATAAACAGATAGAATACCTAAAGTATTTCGACCATTTGTATGAGATTTCCACAGGTATCATTGAAAACAGCAATTTTAACTGTTCCCATAACAGTAGGATGAGTTGTAAATTCAACGCCCAAGCCAGTTAAACGCTCAAACTCTTTTTGCACATCATCTACATCAAATTGCGTATAAGGTATTCCTGCCTCGAATAGTGCTTTTTGATAGTCTCTTGTGGGTCTAAACTCTTTCGGGGCAGGTTCCAAGAGTAGTTCTGGCCCATCTTGTTCCTCATTTGAAACAACCGTTAACCATCGATTGTCACCCCCTACTGGAATATCAAGCTTCTTTACAAACTGTAACTTCTCAGTATAAAATGACAGTGCTTGATTCTGATCATTTACAGGAATACTTAACAATTTTATTTTCATAATCTTCTGTTTTAGCTCCAACTCTTATATTCGAATTGGTATAATGATTAACCTGAAACAAAGATCCAAATCAAAAGTTTATTCGACTTCTCGAAAATTGCTCTTTTGAAATTCAGTTGGAGTAAAACCTGTTTTACGTTTAAATAGTGCGCTAAAAGAGCCTAAACTTTCAAAACCAACTTCATTACATGCTTCTGTAATAGACATGCCATCTCTAATATACACTTTCGACATCTCGACCCTTTTGTCTATTAGATATTGTTTTGGAGTTAGCCCGTAGTACCTTTTATACAGACGCAACAGGTGGTACTTTGAAACAAACTTTATTCTCGAAAATAGATCTAAATTCAAATCATCCTGATAATGATTGTCTATATATGGTTTAATACCAATGACCGTATCAAGCTGCCACTGCTTTGAATAACAAGCATCTTTTATTTTCGCTATTTCTCTATTATATCGATTCATTCTCACTCAATCCATCTTAGTTAATTGCAATCAAACAATGTTGATAAGATACAATCATTTGTAGATAAAAACTAAAAGGGCAGGACCAATATTTTGAAACAATCTCCATTGTTCTTACGACACAAATAACCCTATAAATATTAACAACAATAAATGAACCAAACCTGAAAGGTAATTGTTTGAGTGTCAGTCTTTGTCTAATAAGCAATTATTAGATACGCAGACGATGTTATTAATTTAATCTCAGGTTATTATGTCACATTCAAGTTGTTGTGGAGGTTTCACTCCTTATAGTAAAGACATTCCTATGGATGCTTTAGATGCTTTTCATGAAGCAATGGAAGGATTTGTAGGAGTTGGATATGAGCCATTATGCTATGCATCACAAGTAGTTCAAGGAACAAATTACTGTTTCTTCTGTAATGCAACATTGGTCGTCGCTGACCCAGTTGTTTATCCTGCTTTTGTTGAAGTATTTAAACCTTTAGAAGGGAAAGCTTGTATTACACACATCTCTAAGGGAAAGCATTAAACCCTAAGAAACAAGGGAGTCTCACATTCGAGGTTCCCTTGTTCGTATTCAAAACCAACACTCATCTATATCACAATAATAAACGATATAATTAATCATTTTAGATTATAGACGGCTCTAAAAAGCATTTCTCAACCTGATCGTATTTTGATCAAAGACCATCAAAAAAAGGAAACAACTGTTTATTCTGATAAAGAAGGTTCGTCAGAGGAATATCAAAAGAGATAAATTGTTCTGAATATTGTTCCACATAGTTTTTATCATATTGAAAATCATAAACCCCATTATCTTCTTCTTTTAAGATTCCTGCTGTTTCATCTCCATATTTAATAATTGCTTGTCTCATCTCTTTTCTGTTAGAGGACCAAACTCATGTCCAAACATATGTAATACTTGATTCTCTTTAGATAAACTAAGATTCTCTTTGCCATGTTCAATTTTACGAATGGCAGTAAGTGCAACTCCTGCTCTTTCAGCAAACTCGTCCTCTGTCAGTTGCAGTTGCTTCCTTCGGTACTTTACGAATTCATATAGTTTATTCATATTATATCTATTTACATATAAAAATGATATACAGGCCTCTATCTATATGTATTTGCATATAATCACATTGATCACTCTATTGATTAAGCCAATCTCGGAACTCTACCGACTTTTCTCTACCGACAGTAATATGTTCATCATGTTTGGGTTTAGTGATTACGACTAATTTTCCTCCAAACCAATTCTCCACCTTATCCACAGATGCAATATTTAATATAAACTGGCGATTAACTCTATTAAAAACCAGAGGATCTAACCCCTCCATGATATTACCTAGACTCTCTGAGATGAGATGTTTCTCTCCATCAAAAGTTCTAGCACAACTCCAATGATCTTCAATAAAGAAGTAGGCAACATTCTTTACCGCCAAGGTATACCATCCATTATTCTTTGATATTAAGAAGTAGTTTCGTAATGTACGAATTGCCTCTGTAGGCGTTGTGGGAGATAAATTAATAGGGCTGTCAGAAGAGGGTTGAAAGAGGGCTCTCTTCTGCTCCATTTGATCGAACACTCTTTTTAGGTCCACCACTTTAATAGGTTTGAGAATATAATCGATCGCATTTGCTTTAAACGCTTTGATAGCATATTGATCAAAAGCGGTAGTAAAGACAATAAAGCTTTTGATCTTCACTCGCTCTAAGATATTAAACCCGACACCATCGCCTAACTGTACATCTAAGAAAAGCACATCTGGATCTCTATTCTCTTCAAACCATTTTACCGCCTCTGTAACACTTCCGAGTATAGCAGTAATCTCTGTGTCAGGGAAAAGCTCTAATATATATTTTTTTAGCAATCTTTGTGCTGGTATTTCATCTTCAACAATAACAACTCTCATAGCTTTTTATCTTCAATAAGTGGTAAGATAACTCGATAATGGGACGCACTCTTCTCTACTTCAATATGTTTATCTTCGAGAAGTTTATAACGGCTATTCAAATTCTTCAAACCCACCCCTCCCGAAGAGGTCACAGGTTTAGGGCTCAAGGTGTTCGTTATGCATAGACGATTACCTACGGAACAGATATCTATTACCAAAGGTTTATCTTTTAGAATGGCATTATGCTTAATAGCATTCTCTACCAACAGCTGTAGTGCCAGTACGGGTATTTTTTTATCCAAAGCCTCCTCTTTAATATCCACATGAATCTGGAAAGCTGTTTCATATTTAATCTTTTGAAGGTAGATATATGAATTCAGAAACGCCATCTCATCTTTTAATGATACAGTATAATGATCTATACTTTGAAGGACATAACGATAGATATCTGAAAGGTGTTGTGTATAGGTTACGGCACTCTCTTGATCCATATAGATCTCCGAGATAAGTACATTTAAGCTATTAAAGAGGAAGTGTGGATTAATCTGATTCTGCAAAGCATCTAGTTCAGCACGGAGCTTCTCTTCACGAAGCTGACTATTCAAGTTTCTCTCCTCTTGAAGCTTATTACTATAACTACGTGTGATCATCCACATATCAAACATAAAGACATATAGGGCTCCAAATACGACGAATATAGTATTTAAACGATTCTCAAATAAATATCTTTGGTAATAAGCAATTAAAGACGTAAAGACTACAACATATCCGACCTGTCCCAACAATATCTTACCTAGAAGAAACAGTGTTGATTTTCCATTTCTTGAGAATATCCCATTCAACTTTTCATCTAGAAATAGAGTAAACTCACTAACAAGAATCATCGAAAAGGTAATCAATAGATAGTCATTAAAACAATATACCAATATTGAATCCTCAGTTTCATTTCCAGATATAAAGTCAAGAAAATAGAAAATAAACAGACAAAAGGTAGCAATAAGGAGGTTACGAAGAATAACCTCTATCACTCTTTTACTTATACTCTTTCTTGGATGTTCTTCAACGGATACACTCATATGGTAAACAATTATTGCCTTATACTAATTACTTAAAAATAGAAAAATATTCCTAAGCTTTGACTATGGTTCTGAAACAATCACTAACTCTCCGATCGACTTCAGATATTTTGTCTCTTCAATCTTATAGTTCGCTTTAGAGTACACAAACAAAGTATACTGTTTTTGCCATACTGTCTGTGCCTCAAGATAGTCAGTAAGAAGCTCCAACCCTTGGTCATAAGCCTCCTTACTCATTCTCATATTTAAAGCAGCTTGTTCCACACTCTTTTGGGCTAACATAGAGCGAGAATATGCTTGCTGTAGATTTAATGAGGCTTGTTTGACCTCTAGCTCCATCATGCGCACTTGCTTCTTTGTCTCGAGCTGTGCCATCTCTGTTTCCATCTGTGCCTGACGTATCCTATTACGTCCTTCGCCCCATTGGCATAGAGGTATTGAAACTTTCACACCAATAGAAGGAGTCACAGCATTCTGCACCCACCCCTCTTTAATCAGATTACTGCTTCCCATATTCTCCACATTCAATGCTCCGAGATAGTATGCTCCAGCACTCATTCCAATAGAAGGCAGAAAATCGGAGGCCACCACCTTTTCATTAGAAGACTTTATCTCATCTCTCTTCTTTAACATACGATAGTCAGCACGTTTAGATATCACCGCATCTCTCATTGTAATGGTCGGATTGGTGATATCGATAAGGCTATCTTTTGCCTCTAGCTGTTCGTTTAACTCTAACCCCATCACCCGACATAGAGACATACGAATCAGCTCTTTTTGATTCTCTACTTCCTGCAGTTCGAGCAAGGCACTATTTCTCTGCACCTCAACCTTTAGAAGTTCATTACGATGCTTCAACCCAACCTCAACAGCCTGTTTGACAGTCAACTGTAATGAATCGATTAGAGAGAGATACATCTTAGCCACCTTTACCTGTTCGGTAACAGCAATAAAATTCCAATAGTTCTTATCACACTCTAGAATCATCTCTTCTTGTGTCTTCTGCTTATTTAGGTTATATAGTGCCACTCCAAGATCAGCCATATGATTACCTTGGCGTATCTTACCTCCCATATAAATTGGTTGGGTAGCAGTAATATCAGCCATAAACGTATGGTTAAAATCGTAGTATACCCCACCAGCAGGCAACATCGCATATTGACTAAAGAGTGGGTTACCGTCTGCACCTACAATAGGTTTACCTGAAGGGTCAAGCAATAGGTTTGGCACCATCGTTTGAGTAGCGGGATCAATATGGGATGTGGGCATAAAAGTATCATTCCATGACACCGAACTCTGATCAGCAAAAGAGTACATATAACTCCCTGTGGCCTTAATCTTTGGCAAGTAGTTACTCCGCATCTCTTTTTGTTTGTATATAGCTTTTCTATAAGCTCCTTCCGCACCGCCGATCTCCTCACTATTAGTGAGTGTACTCTGACGACAAACATCTCTATCGATCTTGCGTTGTGCATCTGCCACGGATACAATGAATAGGAACAGTGCAACGATTATATATTTTGCTTTCATCATAATATTCTTTTCTACATAAACTATTTGAACATGAGCACATACAATACAGGAAGGACCACCAATGTGATGACAGTACCGATAAATAGTCCTCCCATAATCGTCACAGCCAAACTTCCAAAGAAGACATCACCAACCAGAGGGATCATACCTAAAATAGTGGTCAATGCCCCCATCATTACAGGGCGTACTCTAGATACAGAAGCATCCAATAACGCCACTCTTTTATTCGGTTGTATTTCGATCTGAACATCTATCTCTTCGAATAGAATCACCGCATTCTTAATCATCATTCCTGCCAGCCCGACGACTCCTACAATAGCTAAGAAACCAAATGCTTTGCCAGTAATTAACATCGATGGGACCACACCTATAAGTGCCAATAGAACACAGAAACCTGTAATCAATAGTTTTCGATAACTACGGTATTGTTGAATCAGAATCATCAAAATACCGAATAGTGCCAATGGTATAAATAGTATGATATACTTCATTGCATTGGCTTGATCGCCTTGCTCTCCTTCCCACTCCATCTTTACTCCATGAGGAAGAGTCAAAGCCTCTACTTGAGCTTTTACATCAATCATAATCTCAGATGCCGTTGCCCCCTTCTTAGGATTACACAACACCTTAATAGTTCGAACCCCATCTATTCTTCGAATAAGAGGCTCTTCCCACTGAATACTAAGATCAGCAAATGCACTCAACGGTGTAGGTTCCAATAGATGTTCTTCCACTTCGTCTAGAGGCATATCCCCTGCTAACACCTCACTAATTGGTAGGTGCAAAGAGCTCTGTCCCCACACTGGGATATTCTTAAAACAAGACATCTGTTGTCCACCAATATCGGTCATCTTAAGCTTAATAGGAATCTCTGTATCTCCTTCAAAGTATCGATGTATTGGTACTCCTGAAGTGCCCATCATCATAGCTACAGAAGCATCTTGTCGTGTCATCCCATAGCTCGTACCATCCAATTGTCTATAGTTAACATCCAAATAAGGGGTCTTTCTCTCCCAATTGTTTCTTACTGAGTAGCTGTTTGCATGAAGCGACTGTTTAAAAATCGTCTCTGTACTATCGGCCAACGCCTTCAAAACGGCAATATTGTCACCAGAGAAGTTCACTTCAACCAACCCCTCCACACTAATCAAAGCATAGCTTTTTATTTCAGATATCGCATCAGGATAGTGATCATGAACATACGATTCAATGCGGTCTTGTAACACCTCAACATCATCAATCGTATTATATTTGATAATCAATTCACCATATGAACTACTCATATCAGGCATTAAACGCACCAAAGTATATCTGGTGGCAGCCCCTCCAATATTGGCAGTCACATTGTTCACCCCATCTTGTTTTAGTAGCCAAGCAGTAATCTCATTTAACTCCTTCTCTACACGTTTAGGCTGCGTTCCCTCTGGCAGTTTATACGTCAAATAGTTTTGGGAATATTCCATATTGGGAAAGAACTCTTGCTTCATAAATCGACTGCCCCAAATGGACAATAACAGCAGTACAAGAGAGATACATATCACCGTCTTGGGATAAGACAACGCTTGATCTAAAAACTGACGAAACTTATCGCTGAAGCCACCACGCTTCTCCTTCGCTTTCTTCGATATCTTAAGAAAATTGGTCGCCATAAGTGGCACTTGAAAAATTGCTAAGAACCAACTAAGAAGCAAAGATGAAGCCAACACGAGGAATAAGTCTCGAGTATAAACTCCAGTAGTATCAGGAGACAAGTATACTGGTAAGAACGACAAAATCGCTATAAGGGTCGCAGCAAATAAAGCCCACGCCCTTTGTTGGGGAGAGCGAGACATCGCTTCCATTCGAGGGACGCCCCTCTTCAAGTCATCATAAATACCATCAATGACTACAATAGCATTGTCCACCAGCATACCCATGGCTATAATAAAAGCACCCAAAGAGACACGCTGTATGGTCCCACCAAAGATCAACAAGAATGGAAAGGCTCCTACAATAGCTAACACCAAACTTGTTCCAATGACCACACCACTACGCCAGCCCATTACCAATAATAGGATTCCAATAACAATAATTACAGATGCTGCCAAGTTCCACATAAACTTGCTTAAAGCACTTTTCACTAGATCCGATTGAAAATAGACCTTGTGAAAAGAGATTCCAAGAGGTAGCTCCTCTTTTAATATTTCAATCTGTGCCTCTACTTGCTTCCCGATCTCAACAATATTCTCACCAGGATTCATTGAGACAGAGATTCCAATCGCAGGAGATTGATTGTAATACATACGAGAACTAAAAGGCTCTTCAACTTTACGCGCTATGGTAGCGATATCTTTCAATCGATACTGCATGTCATGTGTGCCTGTAATCATGATATTCTCCAACTGAGAAATGTCCTTAAGACGTTTTGGCACAGCCACACGTATATTATTATCTTCGGTTAGATAGGCACCAGCATAAACAGTATTGAGTTGATTTTCTATCGTCGAAACAATGGCAGTAGGCATAATCCCAAGATGAGATAATTGATCCACATCGATAGAGAGATCGATGACCGTTTTTTGATTGCCATTCAACGAAACTCTTTTCACTCCATCAATAGCAAGCAGACGGTCTCTTACCACCTTTGAATATTCACGCATCTCGTCATAATCGTATCCATCAGAAGCCATAGCATAGAAAAGACCATAGACATCACCAAAATCATCATAGACTTGAGGCTCATAAGCTCCATTAGGCAATGATGCCTTTGCATCATGCACTTTCTTACGAAGAAAATCCCAATATTGATCCACATCCTTCTCAGGCACTGTCGTCTTGAGAGACACATTAATCTCCGAATAGTTTGCAAGAGATCTTGAAGTGACCTCTTTAATATTCGGAATCGTTCGGATATGGTTCTCTAAAGTCTTAGAGACACTCTCCTCCACCTCTTCCGCAGAAGCTCCAGGAAAAGGAGTAATAATCAAAGCCGACTTAATCTTTAACTCAGGATCTTCTAACTTCCCTAATATCTTAAATGCTGCTACACCAGAAACAAGTAAAGAGAACAACATAAAGTAGATCAATCGCTTCTGTTTAAAAGATGCTTTTACAATATTCATGACCGACCTTATTTAAGAAGTGATACATTCATTCCATCTCTCAACGCCTTCAAACCTGCCGTAATCACAGTGTCCTGAGGCGCGATACCTCGAACAGTAGCATCTCCTATTGGATCCACAGAGACAAGTTCGACTTTATGCTTTACAGCTTTGCCATCCTCATAACAGTAGAGATAACAGTCATGCTGGTCATGTATACATGCATTCATTGGAACCACCACCTTATTCGATGCCATACGATCAGAACATAGAGTTACCTGTACATTCATTCCACTGACAAGAGGGTAATCACTTGATCGTTCTAGATAAAACCACATAGCATAAAGCTTATTGGCTTCCGGCTTCATCGTAGAACCAATATATTCTAACGGAAATCGCTTTTCAGGATAATAACTACTTTTACAATAAGACGAAGTAAAATGTTCTTTCTCTAGAATCGTTGCAAAAGGCACGGAAACCTGTACTTTCAATGCAGAGGTATTAACAAGTGAAATAATTGGCATACCAGCATTCACCATCTCGCCACTACTTACAAAGACTTTCTGGACCACACCATTAAAAGGAGCAGTTATAATTACATCCTTTAAAGCATTCTTTGCTGCATCCAACTTCACCTTCATCTGCTTCTCTCCAGCCACCGCTTTCTCAAAATCATTATCAGAAAGATTATGTGATCGATGCATTGCCTTCAGTCGAGACACCTCCCCTTTTACTTGGTCATATTCGGCTTTGGTAGCACGATATTGTAGTTGATAGTCTCTGACATCCATACGAGCCAACACCTGTCCCTTACGAACTCTCTGGCCCTCTTTCAACGCTATAGATGACACTGGTCCAGCCAATCGAAAAGACAACTTCACATCCTCCACCTCTTTCAACACCCCATAGAGCACCTCTTTCTCAGAAGCTCCACTCGCTTTTGCCAATTGATACTTCACCTTAGGAACATGTACCTCCTCTTTAAGCTCCGTTGTTGCACATCCACTAGCCCATAAGCCTATTAGTACAGCCATCACACTAATATAAACACCTCGTCTCATCACTATTATTCTCTTTATCGGTTTCTTATCTTATACAACAAAGATCCTAAGGATTAGGTCATAAATAAAGAGTCAAATTCGTAAGATGGAATAATTGACAGTTGAAATGGGAAAAAACAAAGTTAAACCGATACTCAAAGTTTAGAGAAGAAAAAAGTAACGAACACAACATATTAGATGCAACCATCGCACCGCAACCCAAAAAGCTTAGCATGTACCAATGCATCGCACGAAAGGGATACCACAACAGCTGAGAACGCTGAGCTCCGCTCGGCATCATACCTCGTACAGGCGTGATGCTCGCGCATCCTTATCCCCATCAACCATTTCTCACGGCACACCTATAAAATCGCTGCGCATCATCCACAACAGAGATCTGTTTCATCTATGTGCTATCTCTTACGCTTCAACCTTAGCGGTTTTCCTTCGTATCATCAGTTCCACATCCACAACATAGCCAAATTTGTGCCAATTCATTGGTACGAGAGGGATACCACAACAGCTGGGAACGCTGAGATCCAGCTCGGCATCATGCCACAACCAAATCCGTGTAGATCCATCTAATCCGTTAAATCCGTGGCCTACTCCTTTCATCATAAATAATGATCCATTAGCCCCATGTCAATAACATTAATCGGTCAGGCCTTCAGCCCTAAATGGTAGAAGGCTACATTCCCCAAGGCTCCAACCAATAACTTGACCTTGCGGTCAAACTATGCTTTCCACCATTGGGCTAGATTCGTTTTCCCTTTCAGGGAAGGTCGCAACAACTACTAAAAATCTGTTTCATCTGTGTGCTATCACTTGCACTTCAACCTTAGCGTCTTTGTGGTGTTTTTAAAATTTGTATTAAAATCCGTATCACCGTATTCCATTTAGTGCTGTAAGTGAATACTCAAAGCTGCAATCTTCCCTGAAAGGGAAACCGAACCTAGCCCAACGGTGAAATTCATATAATGCGCGGTAGCGCAGAATATAGAATAGAGCCTTGGGTAACCATTACCCCCACAAACAAGGGCTGAAGGCCTGGCCCAAACAATTTGGAACTATTATAGCCATTTCCCTTTCAATGACATAGTTGTAATACCATTTTAAACGCAAACATCGCGTCTAAAATTGCAACAAAGAGATCTGTGCTAATCCGTTTGATCAGTTGGATTCGTGGCCATATTCACCTAAATATCAACCTTATACTTAAAGCATTTCAAATTATTGGTATCAGAAAGAAACAAACCACAATAACCTTCAACGAACCCCGAAGAGGGTGACCCAATCTAGCCCAACGGTGAAATTCATATAATGCGCGGTAGCGCAGAATATAGGATGGAACCTTGGGTAACCATTACCCCCACAAACAAGGGCTGAAGGCCTGGCCCAAACAATTTGGAACTATTATAGCCATTTCCCTTTCAATGACATAGTTGTAATACCATTTTAAACGCAAACATCGCGTCTAAGATTGCAACAAAGAGATCTGTGATAATCCGTTTGATCCGTTGAATCCGTGACCATATTCACCTAAATATCAACCCTATACTTAAAGCGTTCCAAATTATTGGCACCAGAAAGAAACAAACCACAATAACCTTCAACGAACCCCGAAGAGGGTGACCCAATCTAGCCCAACGGTGAAATTCATATAATGCGAGGTAGCGCAGAATATAGGATGGAGCCTTGGGTAACCATTACCCCCACAAACAAGGGCTGAAGGCCTGGCCCAAACAATTTGGAACTATTATAGCCATTTCCCTTTCAATGACATAGTTGTAATACCATTTTAAACGCAAACATCGCGTCTAAAATTGCAACAAAGAGATCTGTGCTAATCCGTTGAATCCGTGGCCATATTCATCTAAATATCAACACCATACTTAAATTACTTCTAATTATTGGCATCAGAAAGAAACCAAAACAATAAAACCAGAATAACAGGGGCCAGGCCTTCAGCCTTTGGTTAACGCGTGTGATATATACCCAAGGCTCCGAACCTTAAACTGAACTGACGTTCAGCATAGGTTCTACACCATTGGGCTAAGTTCGGTTTCCCCTTCAGGGAATTGTTGAAGTATTGGAGTTCATTGCAACAAAAGATCCATGAAAACCCATCCAATCTGTAGCTATATTTTCCTTCATATCTTCGTGGCTTTGTGTCTTAATAATTCTTTTAAAACTGTGCTCATCCATCTAATCCATGACCACATTATTCTTTAGAGAAGAACATCACATCCTTACCAAAAGCAGTCAAAAATAAGAGTTGAAGTACTTATCCCATATTAAACAACAACCAAGCAGTTATATGACAGCCACCAAAGACGTAATTAAAACGGACTATAAACGGTTTGAATACGGTGATGATTTAAATATAATTCAAACCTCTCTCGAAGTTCATTCGAAGAAAATACCAAATCGATGAGTGAACTTCGAATGAACTATGACCGAACATTGAATGATCACCGTATTAAGACCGTTCATATACCGTTTTTAAACCCTATTAAGTCAGGGGAAAACAAGGATCTGTTTCATATGTGTGCTATCACTTGCACATCAGCCTTAGCTTTGCTTTTCCCTTGCCTTTCATCCACAAAAAGTTCTGTTTCACCTGTGTGCCATTCTCTGTGTATCAAACCTCATATTTCAACCATTCGACATACACTGCTTCGTTTGTGTCACTTTCTAGGTACAAGAGGAAGACCTAGAAAGCGACAAGCACTCCTCACCACATACAACTTTATACACAATAATCTTTACTCATATCGCAACACCTCGATAGGATTAGTTCTGGAGGCTTTGATACATTGGAATAGAACTGCGACCAAGGAGACTGACAGGACGATAACCAATGGTATAATATAGTTCCATACCCCGATAGTAACTTTGAAGGCAAATAGAGATAAGAATTGGTCACTAAAGAATAAGAAGAGAGGAATGGAGAGGATGTAAGATAGAAATATTGGGATCATAAAGTCCAATACCTGTAAGGCAAATATCTTTGCTGTAGAGGCACCATTAACACGTCGTATGGCAAACTCTTTTCTTCGACTCTCGACTGTAAAGTTCGCCATGGCAAACATTCCAATCAACGAGATGATTAGAGCAATGATCATAAGCAGTGACATCATTCTATTTTGATTATTCTGATGGGCATATTTAAGCTTAAATGTTTCTGAAAGGATTTCATACCTAAAAGGAAGGTTTGGATTGACTTTATTCCACTGGGCTTCAACCCATCTTAATGCTGTTTGTGACTCACCGGTAGTTCTTACCATGATATAGTCATCGGCTGATAGATTTGTAAAAGAATAATAGCGATACACTAGTGGGTAATCTAAAGCATTGAAAGGGTCTCTATGGACTTCGGATGTAACCCCAGCGACAAGAAATGTTTCTCCAGTTAATATCACTCTCTTGCCAATGGCATCTTTAAGATGTAATCGCTCCACTGCAGCTCTATTTATCACAACCAGGTTATTGCACTCCTTGGAAGAGTCAAAGCAATCACCCTGCACATCTATCCCCAAGAAATCAAAATAGTTTCGTGACACCCATGCATACTCCGCATGGATTTTATCTGTTGGAGTTGTTGCTAATGCCACCATTACACCATCATCCCAACTTGCAGGAGAAGTAGATGAGTAGCAACACCCTTGTTGGTTGTCTGAGTTGGTCACAAACTTTTTGAATAGTTGATACTTCTTGGGCATCTCTCCCAATGCATTGAAAAAAACCACATTGTCTTGCTTCAACCCATTATCCCTCTGGTCCAAAAAACGAAACTGTTGGTTTACCATCATCACATAAGACAGTAGAGCAATAGAGACCGTAAATTGAACGACAATAAACAGTTTCTGAACCTTCTTATTGCCGACATGAAGAGCAGTACCTTTTAAGCTCTCTATCTCATTGGACTTTAACACTACGCAAGCTGGATATAGGGTTGTTACCACACTTACGATTATGATCACGATAAACAAAAAAGCCCATAGTATTGGATTGGTAAAATCAAAATGTATTACTGTTCCCAATACTTCATTAAACAGGGAGCTCATACCTACGGAGAGGATTAGCCCTAAGCCACAGGACAATAAGACATAGACTAGTGACCTCCAATAGAGCGATCTAATGATCGAGAACGTTGAAGCCCCATAGATACGACGTATCGCTATTCGTTTCAATTGAGACAACGATGTAAAGACAAATAGGTTAGAGAAGTTCAAGCAGGAGATTACCAAGATAAGAGTTGCTAGACTCACAAGTATGATAAGTCTTTTGTATCGATCTGATGGCGAATAAAGGTGGACCTCCTTCAAAGGCTGAAAAATGACTTTAACTTTATTCCGTTGTTCTTCCGGCTCAACTTCATAAATCTTTTTTGTCATCTTATCCGCTAAGGCTGCGAGATCTGTTCGTGGGATAAACTTATAGTAGGTAGAGAAACGATCAAATCCAGACCAAGTAGCTCGTGCCCATGGATATGCTTTGTAGATAAATGCTACAGAGCCTACTACACGTAAACGTATGCTTGAATTAGAAGGCATCTCTTTCATGATGGCAGAGACTTTAAAAGTGTGTCCTTGAAACTCAAATATCTTGCCTATTGCATCTCTCTTTCCATATAACTTCAATGCGGTAACTTCATCAATTACGATCTTATCATAAGCGTTCAAACATTGGTTTTTATCACCAAATAGAAGCGGGAAATCAAAGAACGTAAAGAAGTTACTGGATGCCATTCCAATATCCGATTGATAAAATGATTTACCTTCAGCCTTCACCATCTTAACACTTTCCTGTACAACCGAAGTAAATTCTTTGATATCTGGCATCATCTTAGGAAGTTCAGTAGAGAAACAAGGAGAGACAGTAGGGTCAATATCCTTCTCATCATTGTAGACCCCTTCGACCATTACACGATATGTCTCGTCTACACCATCATGAAAGCGATCAAAACTGAGCTCTACAAGAGTCCACCAGCCAATAAGTATCACTACAGCCAGACCTATAGCCATACCCAAAAGATTGATGGTATTGGTAAGAAGGGCTTTTTTATAATCTTGTATAAAACGATCTATTTTATTTTTCATACATTGAAATCTTAATCATTGAATTATAGGAGGTTTACTCATATCGCAACACCTCGATAGGATTGGTTCTGGAAGCTTTCACTCCTTGATAGAAAACAGTAACAAAAGTCGTAAATAAGACGATTAGAGCCGTTATCAGGTATACACCTATACCAATAGTCACTTTTAGGGCAAAGTCTTCTAAAAAGCGCTCTATGAAGAGATATGCTATGGGTAATGCAATCACATAAGAGATGATAATGGGTTTCATAAATGAGAACCATTGCAATAGGAATATCTGCCTTGAAGTGGCTCCATTGACTCTTCTGATGGCAAATTCTCTTTGTCTCATCACCACCGATAGATTTGCCATAGCAAACATCCCGAGTATGGATAGTAGAAATGCCAACACCATGGCTGTACTAAACATCCGTCTTTGATCTTTTTGACTCTGGTATAAACGACCAAATGATTCCGATAGATAACTGGGATAAATATCTAGATTGGGCTCCAGTTTATGCCAAATAGTATTCACCAACTGTAGATTCTCTTTAGATTCATTGTCTACGCGAACCATTATAGTAAAATACCTTTTTATTTGACTTTCGTCCACCGGCAAGTACAAAACAGGGTACTGTACCATGTCGGTATAATTGTAATGTATGCCCTTTACAACCCCCTGTATGATATATTTATTATCCCCAAGATAGAACGGTTTATTTAATGGTTCTTTGAGATTTAACTTATGAACCATTGACTCATTCACAATAACACTTTTATCTCGAACAGTAGATCCGAACCGCTGTCCTGTCATCTCTATTCCAAAGAACTCCATATAGTTCTTCGAGACTTTCTTCTGTTCCACAAGAAATTGATTCTCCTTATCAGTTATGGGAGCAGCCATATTACCACTCATAAAAAAAGATGGTAGTGTCGAAGCAAAACAGACCTCTTTAAGATGATCGTCTCTTTTGGCTTCTTGAGAGAAATATTCATAACATCGAGTAGGGTTGTTGGCAGCATGAAAGTAGATTACATTCTCTTTTTTCAGCCCCACATTCCGACTTTCGATAAACTCTAATTGTCGCTCGATGCCCATCACATAAATCATAAAAGCAATAGAGATCACAAACTGAAGAATCATAAAGAGATATTGTACTACATTTTTGCCCACCTTACGAAAGCGTCCAGATAGAATATCAATAATCGAGTAGTTAGATAACCACAATGCAGGATAAAGTACGGAGATAAAAGTTGTAAAAAGTATTGCCCCCAATAGTAGTCCCCATAACGAAGGGTTTCCAAAATCCAATTCAACATCGGCATGAAACACCTCATTGAATAATGAGGTCAAATGGTAGGACATAAACAGTGCAATGATAGTAGCGATAACCACATATACCAGCACTTTTTTGAAATATTGATACATGATGTGCCAACGAGAAGCACCAAATAACTTATATAGTGCCACCCTCTTCCCATCTAGTATGGAGATCGAAATAAACACATTGGAGAAATTCACACATGCTATAATCAAAATAATGATCGATAAAAAGCCTAAGGTATGTATCTGTTTGGCAACAATCGAATTCTCATCATTATAAAGATGCTGCGCTTCCAGTGAACTTAAATAGACCTCTATCTTAAATGTTTTGGCTCCCTCACAGTGATCATATACCTCTGCCTCTATCTTCTTTGCAAGCTTGTTTTTATCCACATGATCTCCAAGCTTATAATAGGTAGCAAACATATCATTATAGACCCATGAATCGATCCATTTAGGATTGAACTTATAGAGAGTTTCTCGGTTAAAAAGCATATGGACTTGAAGATGTGAGTTTCGTGGCATATTCTCTATCACCCCAGAGACTTGCAACAGATGACCACGATATGTCATGTTCTTTCCAATAACATTTAATGCTCCGAATATCTTTATCGCCGTCTCTCTATCAATGACCACATGGTTAATCTTTTCTAAACAAGATGTTGGATCGCCATAAAGAAAGGGGTAAGTAAAGAAAGAGAAGAAGTTAGACGACACTGCCACAATACCGTTTTGCATCACCTTTTTGGTGCCATAGGAGATCAGCGTAGCATTTCTTTGACAGACCATCGCAGCACTCTCAATCTCAGGCATCATTTTCGGTGCTTCTAAGTAATAAGCCGACCCTAACGTATTATCCTGCATCTTTTTGCCCTTATACAAAATACGAGCATTCACACAGTATATCTTCTCGAAATCGTCGTTAAAGCGGTCATAACTATATTCAAACATTGCCCAACAACTGGTCAATATCACCGTCGTTAAACCAATACTGAGACCCAGAATACTGATACTATTAGAGAGGAGTTCTCTTTTAAAATCATATATAAAACGTGCTATCTTTCTTTTCATCACTGAGGGATTAACCATTGGTAGGGGGGATTAGGCTTCTTTGAATTTCTCCACGACAACTTTACCATCCAACATATGCACTACTCTATCGGCATAGCTAGCATCGCGATCGCTATGGGTTACCATCACAACTGTCGTCCCTGATTTATGTAGCTCTGTAAGTAACGACATCACCTCTTGTCCATTCTTTGAGTCTAGGTTTCCTGTAGGCTCATCTGCTAGAATTAGATCAGGAGAAGATACTACGGCTCGCGCAATAGCGACTCTCTGCTGTTGTCCTCCAGACAGTTGTTTGGGATAGTGTTTTGCACGGTGAGCTATATTCATACGGGTTAAGACATCAGTGACCAAGCGCTTACGTTCAGAACGTGAATTAGACAGATACTCTAAAGGTAAAGCCACATTCTCTTCTACAGTTAAATCGTCAATCAAGTTGAAGTTTTGGAATACAAATCCAATCTTCCCAATACGATGCTTGGTGCGATCTCGCTCTTTTAACTTAGAGACCTCTTCCGACTTCAGCTCATAGCTTCCACCACATGGATTATCTAATAACCCTAAGATGTTCATTAACGTTGATTTCCCACAACCAGATGGTCCCATAATGGCAACAAATTCACTCTTCGAGACATGGAAATCTATACTATTCAGTGCCACTGTCTCAATCTCCTCCGTACGGAACACTTTATCGATGGCTTTCATTTTAATCATAAGAATATAGTTTAATTGATTAGTTTTAAAAGTTCACTACTACCATACTTTTGATACGGTGATATAATTATTGTTTCGCCCTCTTTAAGACCATCGACCACCTCATAATATTCGGGGTTTTGTCGTCCCAACTTCACCTCTCTTTTAATGGCACGATTGCCATCTTCAGAAAGAACATATACCCAGTTTCCTCCACAATCTAGATAGAAAGGTCCCCTCTCGACCAACAAAGAGCTCTTCTCTTCTCCCAACCGAAGATCGATATAGTAGGATTGTCCCCTTCTGAGCCTCTCTGGCTTTTCTCCTACAAAGAGAAGTTCGGTCTTAAACTTCCCCTCTTTTACCTCAGGGTAGACTTTTCGCACCTTTAATTTAAAAGTCATATCGCCTCTTTTCAAAGAGGCCTCTTGCCCCACATGAACCTTGTCAATATAGTGTTCGTCGATCAGCGTCACGATCTTAAAATCACTAAGAATATCGACTTGTCCTAGCGTCCGTCCTTTCATGACCGATTGCCCAACCTCCACATCTAATGTGGTTAACTGACCCGAAATAGGAGCTTTGACTTCTAGTGCATTTTTACGCTGTTGCACCAATTTTAGATTCTCTCTCATGTTATCTAAGCTCCTATTCATCTGCTCCAACTGGTTGGTTCTATAAATCGAATCTTGACACTGTCTCTCCTTGTAAAGATCAAAGCTACGAACGGCATAATCATATGCCTCTTTAGCGTCGATATATTGATCTTTGGATATCAAACTATCTTGAAATAGAAATCTATTCTGTTCCCACTTGCGTTGTCTATTTTTTATTTCGAACTCTAAAGTAAGAAGCGTTTTCTTTATATTCAACTTCTCCTGCTCCATAGTGACCATCGTGTTGCGCAAGAAGTTACTCTTTTCAGCCAACTGCGCCTCACTATTGAGTATGCTTTGATGCAGGTCGGGGTTGCTCATCTTTAGAATCACCGCTCCTTTTTCAATCATCGTACCCTCTTCCACATATTTTGCTTCTACTCTTCCGCCTATGCGAGCATCTAAAATAATAGTAGATATTGGAGCCACTTTGGCATTCACCGATATATAGTCATTAAAATGTCCTTGGGACACTTGGGATGTGATCAATCGATCTTTTCTCTCTTTATACACTGTCATATGCTCCATCCAAAAGAGTCGATAAAGAGTTAATGCTATCACTAACATAACGAAAAGCATGACGACATAGCGCATTTTAAACTTCCATCTCTTTTCTATAACGCGATCCATGATCTCTATTTTTTAATAAAACTCCAGTCCCCTAACTCATAATATCTCAAAAGCAGTCGTTGAATATCCATCTCATATTTAGCTTGTAACATCTCATACCAGCTTTCAGAGAACTGCTGTCTCACCAGTGCTACATCTTGCGGGTTAACCATTCCCACCTTTAGCTCTTTTTGGACACGTTCTAGTGCCATGGAACTGTGATCATATAGTGCTTTGGATGCGCTATATCGCTCTTTGGCACTATTTAATTGCACCCAAGTATCTTGGATCATCTGGTGAACGATTCGCTCTTTCTCCTTCAACAGCACCTTATCCATTGACAATTGAATACGAGCTTTTCGTATATTTCGACGATGTCGTCCATTATCATATATAGGGATGGATAACTTTAAGTATATCTGTTGGTTTTGATTGTTATTTATCTGATCGATAAAAGGATCATTTCTTACGCCATCTTTATTCGACAAATAGTAGTTGGTTGCATAATAGGCACCAAGCGTAAGAGTAGGCAATCGTTTTCCTCTTATCATCTTAAGACGTTTCGTATCTTTATCAATCTGATGAGAACAGCTACTCAAGTCGGCTAAGTTCATCGATGGAGAGACCAAACTATCCAATGTAAATAAGGGGGTATTAAAGGTTAACGTCGTATCTAATTTTATAGGCACATCTAGTGAAAGCACATGGTTCAACTGGTTTCGTGCCATCTGTTCATCTGAAGAAGCTTTGATATACTTACTTTTATCAGATAGGTATTGTGCATACAGCTTCTGCTCTTTTACTTTTGACTCACGTCCTACTTTAACAAACTGTTGCATATCACGGTGTAGTCGATAGCCAATATCTCTCTGTTTCTGTGCCATCGTCTTCATTTCGGAAGCCAAGAGCAATTGATAATATGCCTTGATAATGGTAGACACCGTACTGTTTTCGGCGAGTCTCTTTTCATCATTACCTTGTAACACATTATAACGATGGTAAGCAATCTCATTAACTCTGGTGAACCCTTCGAACAGCACCACACTGGTCGAAATATTCGCATTGCTACTGTAGTTGTGTATATTACTTAGTTGGTTGGTCTTGCCATCAATACTCCGTCCATAGTTAGATCGCATATCGGCAAACCCATATATATTAGGTAATAGTGCCTCTTTGCTCATCCTTAGGTCGGCTCGTCGGGCCTCCACATCTAAGGAGCTACACATCACTTGCGCATTGTGTTTTAACCCATAAGAGATACACGCTTTCAAATCCCATCTCTCTTGAGCTGATAAGAGACACGGCAGAAACCATAAACATATAATAACGATCTTTTTCATAACGACGCTTGTTGTTTGTCTTTATTCATTCAACCTGCGTGCCAAAACATGCAAACAATTCATTATCAACACAAACAGCAAAACAACGAGAACAGTAAGTGTAAAAAAATTAGACACCATGTGTCAATTCATCATACAGTTTCATAACTTTAGGTTACAAAGCATTAAATGGTTATGAAAAAAGGAAATATTCTTATTATAGATGACAATCAAAGTATTCTCACCACGCTAGAGTTACTTTTATGTGGTGAATTCCATCAGGTATTGACACTAAAGAATCCTAACTTGATATTACAACAGATCCAAGAGCATCAGATTGATGTCGTTCTTCTGGATATGAATTTCGATGCTGGAATCAATACAGGCAATGAGGGGATCTACTGGTTAAGTCAAATCACACAAAACCATCCACATGTGAGTGTCATTATGATTACGGCTTTTGGAGATATTGACCTGGCAGTCAAGACGGTAAAAAATGGGGCTTTTGACTTTATTCTTAAACCATGGAATAACCAAAAGATCATCACTACAATACATGCTGCGCTAAAGATGAGCCTTAGCCATCAAGAGAACCGAAAACTAAAGAGTAAGACCGACAAACTGCAGAACTTACTACACACCCCAGATGTCGAGATCATTGGCACTTCGCCTGCCATTAAGGAGGTGATGGCTATTGCAGAGAAGGTAGCTGCAACCCATGCCAATGTACTGATTACGGGAGAGAATGGAACGGGAAAAGAGGTATTCGCCGAATATATTCATCAGATGTCCCATCGAAAAGAGGAACTACTCGTCACCGTCGATATGGGAGCGATAGCCGCAACGCTCTTTGAGAGCGAACTATTTGGACATTCCAAAGGTGCCTTCACAGGAGCCAATGAAGAGCGCATTGGTAAGTTTCAAGCGGCCAATAAGGGAACTCTCTTTTTAGATGAGTTAGGCAACCTTCCTTTGGACCTACAATCGAAACTACTGTCTGCGTTACAAACACGTACAGTAACCAAACTGGGAAGTAATCGTGCCGAAAGCTTTGATGTGCGACTTGTCTGTGCTACCAATATGAACATACAAGAGATGATTCAGAATGGACAGTTTCGCGAAGATCTATACTATCGTGTAAATACCATTCAAATAGAGCTTCCTCCACTACGAAGACGTGGTCATGACATCATTCTTCTAGCCAACCACTTCCTCAAACAGTATGGAAAGAGATACAATAAGCCATCTCTTCATCTCAGCACCAAAGTACAGAAAGAGATGCTTGAATATACATGGCCTGGAAATATTAGGGAGCTAAGACATTGTATGGAGAAGGCAACCATACTGACAGATAGTGCTTGTATCGAAAGCCTCAACCTTACCAATGCCCAAGCTTCAGCTCCTCTTGAACTCTTAGATTTGGATCTTCATGAGATGGAGAAAAAGCTTATCTCACAACATCTACAAGCAGCAGAAGGCAACCTCTCAAGGGTCGCTTCCAAGCTAGGTATTACAAGACAAACCTTGTACAACAAACTAAAGAAACACAACCTATGAGAATCCCAAATCTATTTGTTCATCTGGCAGGAAGTATCATAGGAATCATTCTTTCAAGCATGGGAATCCTCTATGGGATAATATTCTCTTATCACCTCGTATGGCTACTATGCTCCATCTTTTGTGGTTATCTATGTTACGCCAGTATCAGAAAGGTATACAGTGAGCTACAGAAGATCGATCACTACCTGCTCGGCATCCTCAATAAAGACTCCTCGATGAAAATAGATGATCAGAAAGGAAGCCCAGTATCACGTGATATTGCAACAAAGATCAACCAGATTGTTCAACTATACAAAGAGAACAAACAGGAGATCCTACATAAAGAGCTATACTATAGTGCCATTATAGACAAATCAAATACTGGACTGTTCTCATATGGAGAAGACGATAGAGTGATTGATTGTAACCCCAAAGCAAAGCAACTTCTTGGGCTAGAGAACTTACATCATATTCAGTCATTAAACAAAATAAACACCTCTATACCCACCTTCTTAAAGGATCAAATAAAGAGTAACAAGCAACAAAAGCATCTGTTTGAAGGAGACAACAGTAAGCTTCTCTTTAACACCTCAGAGCTCATTATCGATGGAAAGAGAATCTCTATAGTCGCAGTGCATGATATCACTCTCGAACTAAATAGGAATGAGACAGAAGCATGGATCAAGTTGTCTAGAACCTTATCCCATGAGATCATGAATGCCATGACACCCATGATATCCCTCTCCAACGTGATCTTGGGATACTTTAAACAAGGGGATCAAAATGCGACCATTGACACAATTGGTCAGCAACAGATCGATAATGCCGTAAAAGCCCTTAATATCATCGAAGATCAGGCAAAAGGGCTCGTGCAGTTTGTTAACAATTACCGTCAGTTCACCATCTTACCAGAGCCAGAACCAATAGCCTTCAATATAAAAGAGCAGTTTGATTCACAGCTCCTTCTCTACAAAGAGATGCCTCATGCTGACAAAGTAGATATCATATGTAATATTCCAGAAGAATCAGCTCTATTTTGTGATGCCAAACTACTTCATCATGTCATGATGAACATCATCAAGAACGCCTTAGAGTCATTTAACTTCGCTGTTCAGAAATATCCTAAGATTATTATTGAGAGTCACCAGCGATATAATCGAACCCACATAACCATTACAAATAACGGAATGCCAATAGATAGAGAGACAGAGAAACAGATCTTTACGCCATTCTATACCACCAAAGAGAGTGGATCAGGCATAGGGCTTAGTCTAAGTAAGCAGCTGGTCATCAAAATGGGAGGAAACCTGACGCTCAACACCAATACGACCAATACTGAATTTATCATTCAACTACCAAGCTAGTGTAACAACCTTTTAGTTCACGTCAGTATTTATCATCATTAATAGACAAGTTTATTGGTCAAATGAACTAACTCATTTGTTTCGAGCTGATGTTACAACATGCACTGAAAGTGCTACAGATTAATAAAGTAGGGATGTTCCCTAAAGCCACGAATTTTATATGCAGCATTAAAATATTCAACATTAGGCTAAGTTTATTTCAATCAGGTATAAATACAAAACCTGACCATATTAAATCATTATTTGAGACGAAAAGGGTAAAATTAAAGATCGAATTAAAATTACACATCTCTAACATGAGAGAGTTCAGTGGTGCCCAATTAAAAGGGTGTATTCTAAACATGGAGAAAAAATAAAATTAACCCTGACTAGGATTTATTCCTTTATAAAACTTTAGAATAACTCACACAACCCTTAAGATCTAATAAATCAAGATATGATGGATAAACAACAGGGAGTTCCTTATACCCTTCTCCTACCTTCCTAGGTACCTTCTCCTACCTTTGTCCATGGTTCAGCCATGGTTCGTCCATGGTTTGTCCATCGATTTCGGGGGTATCGATGGCTGAAGCATGGATGAACCATGGCTAAAACATGGACAAAGGTGGGAGGAGAGTGCTGTTAACCTCCTAGCAGGTAACTAGGAAGTATTGATGAATGCCAAGGCATTGATAATTCATAAGTCGGCCAGTTTAAAATTAACTTCTAAAAACGACCTTAGACACCTTGTATATCAAATATTTGTAGTAGTACCCAATATACATTTTTTTCCTTGTATTGCATCTATAAATTTCAAATTAATATCACCAATTGATGATCTAGGCGATGATTACACGTTTTAAAAATAGATCGAAACGACCCTTTGATCATTAGACGTCAAATAGATCGAACCTTACACCTATCTAATCTGTTTCATAGTGTGTTAAGAATATAAAATAATGGATTATGGCTACAAAAAAGATGAATAACGAGCTGTTTAAAGAGAAAGTCTTTAACTACGACAAAAAGAGTGAATGGGAATTTCAAGGGGATAAGCCCGCAGTGATTGACTTTTATGCAGATTGGTGTAGCCCATGTAAGATGATTGCACCTATATTAGAACAGCTTTCGGATGACTACAAAGACAAGATCGATATTTATAAGGTAGACACAGAGCAAGAGCAAGAACTTTCGGCAGTTTTTGGAATTCGTAGTATTCCTACCCTTGTATTTGCACCGATGAAAGGGAAACCTATTATTCAAGCGGGGGCAATGGATAGAAGAGCCCTTGTAGAACTTATTGAAAGAATAATGAAACCATAATCGGTAAGCAATATCCCAACTAATCTATTATTAATTCTCTATCCTTTTTACAAGATAGAGAATTATATAGATCGAAAGGATGTCTGTCTAAGATTAATTTAAGTTCTCTAATTTTCATATTCCTAAACGAGTTAGGACACCATGATCTTGAACAGAAATATGGCCTTTCTTGAGTCTAACATAGTAGGGATTCCTTTACATTTACATTTCGCACAGTGCTCTTTCCAACTGTCACGCCATAACTCTAAAGGCGATGTAAAAAGTATTACTCCCTCTTTTTCAACGGTCATACTACGGTTCAAGATAATCATCTCTTTTTTACAAGATTAGTATCATAGTATTAATAGTTTCACACCATATATTGGTTCTCTATATTTCTGATAACCTACATTAAACATTAATCTAGAAACATCCAAACCCAATAAATTACCTAATCCATAACCGAACTCAACATAACTACTCTCAAAGCTATTTTTCAGGTAGTTCACCGTGATTATCTCATCGTATTCCAATCCACGTAATATAGGGAGTTGTTTAAGGAACAGCCGATGATATTCGGCAGTATATGTTGCATTAAGAAACCAATCGGATTCACTGGTGGAATAATCTTGTCTTAGTGAGAAATACTCCCAAGTAGGGACTTCTACGTCGTTGAGAAGTGATTTAAATGAAAAATTGAATGGCACTTCACTACCAATAAAATGTTGGTATTCGGAGAAGTGACTTGCGTTCCAAATTTTACCTCCTGAAAATTGCAATTTATAATTTGCATTTAATGTTCTTATTTTTTGACGAATATTTCCATAAAGATGGGCATTCCGACTCTGGGTATTCCAATCTGATATCGCAACGGCCTGATGATATGACAATGATATTAAAGGCATTTTGGGATTATTGGCCCACTGATAAGTCAAGGACAGGTCAAAATAACTACTATTCGAATCTTCTAACATGGAAGGGGTGACTGTTTTATTTTCAGGCACATTACTATGATACATTACATCTTTCTTACCAAAAGAGTAGTTGGTATTATTATATAACTGTTTTCTCTGTTCATAGCCAATAGCAGTTCTTATACTTAGCCCTTTACTAATATCCATAAGATGCCAAAGATTCAGGTAATTCGACAGATAGTAGCGTTTATAGTTTTTCTTCATTAATAAGCTTGAACAAGCATCAATAAAAGAAGGCATAGACATATCTTTTTTAAAATCCTCCGTTTTTGTTCCAACGTTACAACCCCATGAGGCAGAGTGCTTTTTACTGTAGGTTTGTTCTCCTTTCCAGTTACACGACAATCTTTCTGAAGAGAATCCATATTCAAAATCTAGAGCTGTCTTAAGCCCTTTGGCTTGATTATCATAATCTATCAACACCCCAGGCTTCGCTCCATCTACCGGATTAAAAGGGTCCATTAAAGAGTAGATAAGTCCAACACTAGATAAAGATCTGTTGTTGGTGCTATCGATATTATAATCTTGACCCAAAAATAGAGATCCTAAGAGCTTTAAACTCATAGCCGTTTCTTTATTTACCTGCCGATTCTTTGTGGCATAGAATTTTTTTTGTTGTTTCAAACGATCTTTCTGTAGTGGAGTCAATGGAGTGATACGATACTTCTTCCAAAATGTCTCATCTTTTACAACACTTGCCGAATCAAAAGGCAACACTTCATAGTTTTGATGACGATCGAAGTAGGAGGTATTTATCTCAGAAGCATCTAAATTGTTTTCTATTATCGTGCTCTTTTGTGCTAATTTCTTCATCCGAAAGAGGTCTCGTACAGATAATTTCTCTTTCTCCAAAATAGCCCCCATTTTTCTGTTCCATTTATCTAGTTTAATCAACTCTTTTGGGGACAAGTATACGGAGTCAGATCTACTTGTCTTGTCGGCTACCAGAACATCGTTCTCTTTTACCTCATCAACCAAACTATATGAATATGACACACTTGTGTGTATATCAAAATGTATTCCAAATATATTTATTGTATTAGTCAATCGAGCGGAAGATAAGAGAACAATGTTTTCCTTGGGTTTATAATAACTCTGCTCTATTTCATAAGAAAATTCCTTCTGATCGATCTTCATAGAGAATTGACTAATACTCCAACAGTTGTCCAAGATGGTTATTTCTCCTTTAGGGCCTTTGGGTAATATGGAATTAAATTCAATTACATGTATCTTTTTATCGTTTAACCAATAACTATCCTTATAACGATATCGATATTTATCAAAGGTAGAAGGGGTAAGAATACTACCCAATATTTTATCATTGGTCCGGTATAAGTCCTCAACAACTATATTAAAGTTTCCACTTTTCTCTAATTCTCGAGGGAGGACATAGTTGATCGCTTTGATCTCTCGTTTAAAATTATTGGGGACAGTATAGGTAATATGACTCAATGATTCGGTAAACTCCAAATCCCCCTCTTTGATATTCGCTTCTTTAAGCAATTTCTTTGCAAGAAGCTTTGGGAGATGATGAATATCCACTTCCGTAGACTCAAATAGATCGGCTTCATAGCGCTTGACACTATAGGCATATTGAGGCGCTTTAGCTATAGCTTTCCTCATTACATATTGTGCACTATCAAATTTCGATGGTGTTACCTTCACTTCAGACAACTGATAAGAAAGACCTTCTAGTTTTATATCTAGAGTCATGTTATCTTTGACATCCAATTGCTGTTTTTGGGTTTTGTATCCCATGGCAGAAATAGTCAGAACATATTCTCCTTTATCTAAGGTGATTTTAAAAAAACCATCGCTGTTTGAACTAACACCTTTGTTGAATTTCGCTATATAGAGATTTGCATAGTGAACCGCCTCACCGTTTTTATTTTCTACTTTACCTCTAACCTCAAACTTTTGGGCATAGAGCGACGTATAACACAGAAGAAAGCAAGAAAAGACTAAAATCTTCTTTATAAATAACATGGTAATAATAGGAATTAGATTAATATTTGAATTGTTGATTATTTGGTTTGTCTCACACAACAAATATACATATATTTACATATTTTATAATACGAGCTCACTATTTAATTAATATCTGTACCTCCTACATATTATATTCAAAACCATTTATTCAAAAAAAGCCTCTTCTCTTAATGAAGAGTAGAGGCTTATCAATCAAGTAGTATTTCAAAGAATATTACTATAATCTGCGAATTTTTATATTTCTAAAACGAGTAGATCCACCATGGTCTTGAAGGCCTATATGTCCCTTTTTGAATCGACCATAGTTGGGATATTTACTCCATTTACAATCCTTTACATTCTGCTCCCAACTCTCAGACCACAACTCATAATCAACCACTTTGACGCCGTTTAACCAGTGTTCAACATGAGGTCCATTAACAATAATACGGCTATTATTAAACTCATGAAGAGGTCTAACTTCTGCTCCAGTTGGGGGATTCATTGCATAGTTTGCCCCTGTGTATTGCGAAGCATTAAGTTTTGTAGGCCATCCTTTGTCATCCAATAATTGGTATTCAGGTGCTGTTTTATAGATTGCATTCTCAACTTTATCGTTGACATGATAAAAGATTCCGCTGTTGCTTTTTGAGTCTATTCGCCATTCAATATATAATTCAAAGTTGTCGTACTCTTTCATTGTAATAATATCGCCTCCATGATCACTTCCTTTGCCTGAGTTATATAGGACGCCATCGATGACTTTCCAACCAGAAATATCATCTTTACCATAAGTTCTCCAGCCATTGGTGGTTTTTCCATCAAATAGGAGTTCCCATCCTTGTTTTTGCTCCTGTTTTGTCAAATGATTCAAGGTCTGTTTTTTTGCACAAGAGGTAAAACATAATAGTAATATTAGAAATAATAAGTTGTTTTTCATGGGTTATATTTTTATCTGTTATTTATATATTTATTGGCATTCCTGTCTTATAGCTCTCTATTGATTTTTCTATGAGAAGCATATTTAGATAAGCCTGATCTAAAGTCACTTCTAGCTCTTCATTCAACACAATTGCATTATACACGTTTTCATAGAAACCATGATAATTGCCTGGTATCGTCTCCACCTTTCCTCGATAATGCAATCCATCTATTTCGGTATTTAGTATTCCCCAATACTTCTCATCTTGAACACCCCAGTTGTTTCCAATAGGCATGCCCCCATTACGAAGGATGGCTTCTTGTGGATCTATACCATATTTTACAAATGATCCTTTCTTTCCATGTACTGTAAATCGAGCACCTGTCTCTCTCACAAATACTCCTGCTTTTATTCTTACACTTTTATCTTTATACAAGAGCTGTAGATCAAAACTGTCGTCCACAACACTTCCCTCGCGTTGGTTAAAAAGCCTACAGTATACCCCATCTGGTTTACCAAAGATCGTTAGTGTATGGTCAATCAGATGCACTCCCAAATCATAAAGTGTCCCCCCAGCTGTGGTGTCGGTATATCTCCATGGGTTGTTAGATAAATTAGGTTGATAACGATCAAAATGAACCTCATAATGATGTATATCACCAAGTACTTCCTTATCTATTATCTCTTTTACAACTTGTGCATCTCCATTCCATCTAAAATTATGATACGGGATTAATAATCGGTGGTTCTCTTGGGCAATCCGAGATAGTGTGATGACCTCCTCAGAAGTTGGAGTAATTGGTTTCTCTATGATTACATGTTTCCCAGCCATCAATGCCTTTTGGGCTTGTTCAAAATGGAGATGATTAGGAGTACTGATAATCACCAATTCGATATTATTCATGTTTAGCAAATCATCAATATCTCTAACCACTTCCACTTGGGGATATATTGTTTTGGCATCATCTTTTGACGAGACGATACAGCATAAATTAAAAAGAGGATTGGTATGTATGAAAGGGGAGTGAAATGCCCTTCCCGAGAGACCAAAACCTACGACTCCTACGTCTATTATCTTGTTTTTTTTCATAGTGCTTATATTTCAAATCGTATCCTGTTTTAGATTATCTTCTCATTCTCGAAGTCCCAATAGACCTTTCGTCCTTCTTTATACGAGACGGTTCCCATATGTGATGCCATGGCTTCCTCGAAGGCTCTATCGATATCACAACTTGGTTGGGTCCCATCTTCTAATCGGATACAGTATAACCACTCTTTCAAGTGTAGGTAGGTGGTATCGACTTGCTTTCCATTCCTATAGGTATATAGCAGTCCTCTACCAGCAAAATATTTTTCTGTCGCAGAGCTTACAGCATCTACTTGATTTCTACCAGGGACATAATTAAAGATAGGTTTGTCGGGGTCAATCAATCCATTTTTTATCTTCTCTTTATACTTGGTCGAATTTCGATCAGCTTTAATCTCTAGAGTGCTACCGACAGTCATACTTGCATCATGTCCCATGATGACACGACCTCGATTATTCTGATTTGCCTGTGTTGCGCTATAGAGCAGCGTCATGTCTTTATGTTCATATTCATATGCCATCGTTAATACATCTGGCACAGTCCTCCCATCTTTAAAATAGTATATACCTCCTGATGCGATCACAGAAGAAGGCATTCCTAGATCCAATATCTGATTCATCGCATCAAATTCATGGGTGAACAGATCACCACTTAACCCCGTACTATAGTCCCACCAACATCTCCATCTAAAGAAACGCGCTACATCGAATTCATGCCATGGTGCCTGTCCTATAAATTGTTTCCAATCAATATTGCGTCTATTTGCTTTGGGATCGATATCATACACCCATGCTCCGTTATCTGAATTTCGGTTTGTGCAGACTTCGATGAGAGAGATTTTCCCTAAAGCTCCTTTCTCAATGATGTTTTTGGCAACATGATAGCTATCTGTTTGTCTGTTCTGATGCCCTAGCTGAAAAACGATATTATTTTTTTTCACTTGTTTCCTCACCTCATAGGTCTCCTCAATGGTCCATGACAGAGGCTTTTCACAATAGACATGTTTTCCTTTTTTTGCCGCTTCAATTGCTATTGGCGCGTGCCAATGATCAGGTGTTCCGATGATTACAGCATCAATATCTGGTGACTCTAATAGCTCTTTGTAAGTGTGATACCTCTTGGGAGCCTTTCCCATCTTACCACTCTTTCCTTGACGATAGATGTTTTGACATGCTTGTATCGCATTTTCTGCGTGTACATCATATATATCACAGATACCTGTAACTTCAACTCCAAGGTTTTCTTGATCCATGAAGTTCTGTAATCGCTTATTCCACCCTTCATTCTCTTTCGCCTTTTGCATCATCTTTTCTATATAATCAGGATGAGCAAAGCCTAATGACCTTAAGAGGTAACTCGCGCGACGACCATAACCAATAACACCGATACGTAATACTTTATCGGTATTAAATTTTAGATCTTCTCTTTGCTTAACATCCACGTCAAGTTCTTCAAGCAGATTTTGGTTAAGAACATCGTAATATTTCTTCTTCTGGTAAACACCATAAGCTAAAGCGCCAACAATCGGTACGGTTGCCAATCCTTTTAATATATCTCTTCGACTCAGCCTTTTAGGCTTTGTATTTATATTTTTATCTTCCATCATCTGTATCTATTAAAAATGAATCGATCTACACCTATTGTTTGGCTGGTTGGGAAAAGATATATTACAACCAATGAAGCCAATTCTATTAAATTCTTATTTACAATAAGATAGCTCCCTTCTGAAGGCAAAAGATAGTTGGCCCCAATAATTGGAGGGTGTGACAAGTAGAAAAGACCAAGCATAACGACTCCTAGAATAGAAGATAGGCGAGAGAATAGTCCAATCATAAGTCCCAACCCTATCAATATAAGCCCCCATTGATTTAGTATATCAACAAGATGTAGGGATATCTTATTTTGTGCCATCTCGAAAAATAGAGATTTAAACAGACCATTTGAGTCCATTAAAAAGGCTTTTGCGCTCCAATTTGGGTTCATTAATTTTACGATCCCTTCATATAAAAAATGCCATCCAATCAGAACGCGACAAAATATTAAAGCAATATATTGTGAAGAGGTATAGTTACAGTCTTTTATATTTTTCATCAATGTTTCTCTTTAATAAATTATTCAGGATTATTAATGCATAAAACCACAAACGGTTATACTAAATATTGCATCATTTAGAGTAGACCACATGGTTATCCACATGGTTATTATAGTGTGTATAATATCACTTATAGCTCCTCTTAGTGCGTTGCATTAATCGTGTTCTTTATCTCGCGAACATAGATATCTCTGAACTTGATATCTGTACCATGAGCCTGTAGTTCAATAGCTCCTTTAGAGAATATCGGACGACTACGATCCCAATAATTTTCGATTATTACACTATTGACCACCAGATGTCCATTAAGAAAAACCGTCACCTTATCCCCTTTCATTCTGATACGAAATGTATTCCATTCACCAACTGGATTATCGGCTACCACTAAAGGTTTGGACGGATTCTTTTTGTTGTTATACAGACCACCTGATCCTACTTGTGCACCTACCTTTACTCTTGCGATATCCCAAATCTGGACTTGTGGTGTACCTCTTAAGTAGATTCCACTATCCCCATTTTTTGTTATTCTCCAATCAATCAACATCTCAAAATCAGCGTACTCTTTCTCTGAACACAAATTGGCACCTTTACCTCCTCTGAATACAATTGCTCCATCTTTCACACTCCAGTTATTATGCATTTTGATATTGGCCATTTGTTGTCTCTTAGATAAGACCTTCGCATTCATCTTCTCGACCTTAAGTGGAGGTGCTATAAACCCTTTCCAATGACTTAAATCTTTTCCATTAAACAGAGAGACATAACCTCCATCCTTCTTCATCTTATCCATATATTTCTGGATACTAATCTTAAAATAGTTACTATCTTTTCCAGAAATACAAGTTCTTACTTTCTCTAAAATCTTAAAAGTTTCTTCTCCAATAAAACCGTCCGATTTACCACCCCTAGGAAGTGCTATCTTCCTTATGGATTGGCAGGCTGCTTGTTGTAATTCACTCTCTTCTAAGAACGTGGATGCATATATCAAGGATTGATAAGTTTTGATTCCTCCCAGAGAGGTTATAACCTTAAGTTTTTGCTCATTACTTGCAGCCAGTGTCATTATCTTTTTGAGCTCTAATAACTTTTGGTCATTTGGAAGATTGGAATGTGAGATTAGTGACACAAAACCTACAAATGCATTATGTTGGTACTCTATAGACTTTTCACAGATGGTATAGAGAGCAGCAGCAGCAGTATAATCTTTCCATTCACACAAAGCTTCTAATGCACTCTCTTTTAAGGATCCTTGAGATTGGTAATACAAATCATAAGCTTCCTTCAATGCTTTCTCTCCTCCTACTTTGGGAAGTATTCTTACAAAACGAGCTTTATCATCACTTTGAGCTAATGAGGTCAGCAATTTATCTACACAAAGATCCATGTTTTGTTGATCTTCTACCGCACGATAAATGGCTTTTTGAATGGTCTCAACATAAGTTCTTTCGACGCTCTCTAGAAGTAACAATAGGGCATCTAAATCTTGGGCTCTTGAGATACTTTGCATTGCATTTAAAGCCGCTTCTTTTACATCACTATTCGTATCATTCGAATATGAAAGCACTTGCTCAAAATATTGATCTCCAGCTTTTGCAGAAATAACATCAATTAATGCAGCTCTCGATTTTCCCGCTGAGCTATCAAGAGACTCTCCTATCAAGTTTAGTTTTTCATAATCGATAAGACACAGTAAACACTCTTTGGATTGATCGATATCTTTTCCTTCCACAATATGTTGAACAATTGTAGGGATGGCTTTTTCTCGTGCTAGTGAAGCCAAAGAGATGATTGCAGCAGAACGCACATGATCTGAAGAAGAGGTAAGGCTCTCGATGAAGAAAGGTACTGCAGCATCTTCATCTGCTCTTCCCAACATCAATATTATATCCTCTTTTACAGCATCAGAAGATGACTCTCCTTTTGCAATCCATTTCTTTACACTCTTTTTATCCACTAGCTTTTGGGCAGAGCTTAATATCGAAGAACGAAACTTCTCATCCTTATTATCCACCTCTTTTAGTATGAGTTTTGTGGCCTTCTTGGGAAAAAAATGTGCAAAGATATTAATTGCAGCAGCCCTATTGTGGAGTAATTCTGGCTCTCCATTATGATCTATTATACTTTTGCATGCTTTTCTACAGCTCTTTAAATAACCATTTTCACCTAGCGCTTCTGTATAAGTGATAAAAGACCCAACAATATTATTTTCCTCATATTCAAAGTCCACCCTCTTAGATGCATCCATAAAAGCTTCATATGATTCAGGCATTCCAATAGAAGCCAAAGATGCATATACTACCTTTTGGAGCTTAGGTTCCTTATGATCGACAAGTGCTAATAGCTTATCATTGATCTCTTTCCCCTTAAGATCACCTAAAGCTTTAACTATCGTTACGAGCCTTTGTCCCTCTACATTTGGTAGTGCATCGATAAAAGCATTCTTTGCTTTTTCTGTTCTGATATATAGAAATAGTTGACTTACTGGTTCACAGTATTGTGAATCTACAAGCAAAGGCTTTAGTTTATCAACACTTTCGCCACTACCAATGAGGTTCAATTGATTGATAAAAAACACCTTGACTTCATAATCCTCTTCAGTTTGAATTGCTTTCAACAGCACCTCTTCAAGGAGTTGTTTTTTACTTTTATCCTCCAAGTTACTTGTATATCTCGCTAAACTATTGATTGTATAACGTACAGCTATATTATTCCCTTTTCCTAATGGTGTAGTCTTTTCTGTTAGAGTTACTAAGAAGGGAGAACCATAGGATAATACTTTATCCATTAATTTATTGAGCTGTGTCAGGTTCTCACATGGCATCTGTACTAGAATTTCGTCAACTTGTCTATCGACAACACCCTTTTCCTGAGATTTCAGTGTAAACGGAAATAGGAGGACTATTGAGAGATATAATACGATTTGTTTCATAATTTATTTGTTATACCAACTACATCTATAACTGAGCTATATTCTTGGGTTCTAATTTGTTTACACAAAATATATCAACAAACCTTTATAGATCCTTTATTAACCACATTGGTATTATTAAAATGATATTAATTACTTCTTTAAAATGTCCATGGTGCTCTCATTGGTTGGTCAATCAACCGGTTTGCACCTTCATCATCTATGAATACTTGCTTATCTGGATCAAAATCAAGACTTCGACCAAGTCGAACAGCAATGATCCCGAGGTTAACAAGTGTGCATGATCGATGACCATTCATTTCATTCAAAGCAAATTTCTGTCTAGTTCGTACCGAATCACTAAATAGTTCGATCTGAGGCTCTGGATCTGGAAGTGTCTCAATTAACTTATCTAAGTTGGGGATGTCCGATTTAAAATTCTTAAAGATCTTTCCATTCGGACCTTCAATATATGCAGCATCTTTATCTCTATTTTCACCATCTAAGATTATCTTACACCCATCAGCATATGTGTATTCAATCCTTCTCCATGAACCGACAGCATCGTAATGCTGTTGGGGTGCATCTACATCTATTCGAATTGGGCTGGTGTCATCTTTACCTAAAAGATACTGTACGGGATCTAAGTAATGTTGTCCCATATCTCCTAATCCACCTCCATCATAATCCCAATAGCCTCTAAAATTAGAATGAACACGGGCAGGATTATATGGTTTTTCAGGAGCTGGACCAAGCCACATATCATAGTCTAGCTGGTTAGGAATCGGCATCTCTGGCAGATTATGTTTGCCACTCCAAAAGAATTTCCAGTTGTAGCCTGTTATACCACTCACTGTAACTTTTAATGGCCACCCAAGAACGCCACTATCAATGACTTTCTTTAATGGTTTTACAGGGGTACCTAGGCCATAAAAAGTATCCTTAAATCGGAACCATGTATTTAATCGAAACATACTACCATGCTTCTCTACCTCTTCCACCACACGCTTTCCTTCTCCTATGGTACGAGTCATTGGTTTTTCACACCAAATATCTTTGCCAGCTCTTGCAGCCTCAACAGCCATCAACCCATGCCAGTGAGGAGGCGTAGCGATATGAACCACATCAACATCTTTTCGAAGTAGTAACTCTCTATAATCAGTATAACCTGTCACTCCCTTTCCAACCTTATCCAATGTTTTCTTCAAATGACTTCGATCCACATCACATACAGCCAGAAGTTTAGTTCCTTCATATGAGATATGGCCACGCCCCATTCCTCCAACACCTATGATTGCTTTAGTTAATTGGTCACTTGGTGCAGTAAAACCATTCCCTCCCAAGACATGTCTTGGCACAATTGTTATTGCAGCCAATGCAGATAAGGAATTCTTCAGAAACTTTCGTCTATCACTCTTCATTTTTTTATCCATAAGATGATTGGTTTTTGAAACATTTTGTGACATGTTTCATAGTAAACACTGATCGTAAAATCTATGACCAATATTATCATATGGGAGGTTAAAAAATAGGGTAACAATAGGGGTAACAACTTCAAATACGACAGTAAACATCTGATTTTAAACAATAAACACCTTGCATTTTATTAAATTAAAAAACATATTCAAACATTGATCAGACATAAACAGACATTCCAATGATCGGAAAACAGACGTTTTTGATCAATGCTTATCGTTTGGAAAGTTGAAATAGAAGCTCCTCGAACAAGAACAATCTAATCAAATGAACATGTGCCGTATCAAAGGAGAAGCGAGTACTATTAGGGAATAAGATACTTCCAATAGTAGCTTTTATACAAACTATGATAAGTTGGTCACATGGTGTTTGAGAAGAAGAGATAAAGCCCTAAGTGATCATTAATTTTGAAGGTGGTAGAATGAAGAAGACTTGGTATACTTTAATTACTCTTTTCGCATAAGGCTACATCTCAAAAAGCTCAGATAAAGAGCCATCATAAGGTTGGTTGTAGTACTGCTGATATATTTTATAGAAATGAGTAATAGAGTCTCTAGCCAATGATATCTTATTTAAACTAATAAGCGATCGGACTTTGTGCTCTATAGCAACTTCATTTAAAGGATCATAAATAAGTAACACATTGGATAATCGGATAACACGATGATTATCTAATATGAAATCTTGGTTTTCGTATAGTGGCATTAATAGATCGAAGAGCTTATCTTCAAATTGAGATTTAAAGTCATCTAACCATATTTCATTTAGGTTCGGGAGTAGAGGCCCTTTTTCGAGGATATCTAGAAGATCTTCAATATCTGGAAGATGAATATATTGGTCTTCAATAATCTTATTTTGGAGTTGAAAATATCGATCTAAATCGAGATAAACATCATGTTCAAGATTAATACACCATTTTTTATTAAAGAACTCAATAGACACTCCCGTATCTAAATTCAGTATTTCGCGAAGTCTCTTCATTTGAGTACTACGGTTGTTTTTTGCTTTATCTGATGAATACCCAGGCCATAGATTATCTGTTAACTGTGAGGACACAATCCCTCCACCTCTGTATTTTGATAACAAGATTAAGATGAACAGTTGTTTTCTTCTGGTAGAGAACTTCGACGATATATCAGTACCATCTCGATTGATCATCCTAAATCTACCGATAAGCTGGATGGATGGAGCAATTATAGGAGTTGTATCTCTTCTATGTTCCTTGTTAGATGGTTTGTTTATCAGACTATTTTTTTTGAAGTATGGTAAACCAATGCCACGCTTTGAACGTCTGTATAAATAGATCAATAGGACTAATATGATTAAGCAGCTAACTCCTAAAAGATACCATTTACTGCGTTTGGGACTATCTAATGAAATCCCTTTTTGATATATTTTGATGATCTCTTCATCGCTTAATGATCTATTCCATATTGCCAGATCATCCATCTTCCCATGAAAATATTCTCCCCAAAGATTTGTTCCAATCAATACTGAATTATTGGTCGGGGTAACACCTGCAGCTTTCTTCTCTCCTACAAAAATACCATTTATATAAAACCGCAACTTTTTATTGGCGGAAAATACATATGAGATATGTTGCCATTGATGACTCTTAACAACGATAGAATCTGTAATATGATCTTTAATTCCTGGCGAAGTAAATAGCAGTCGACCATCTCTATATTTAACTGAAAAAGTTTCTCCTTTACCTAGTATACTTTGATTCCCTTCAATATTCTCAGGTTTAACCCATACAGATAGGGTTAAATTGTCTATGATATCAAGTCCTGAAGCATAATCAATATAGTCTGATTCACCATTAAAAGAGGCACACCACTTCCTCTGTTCATCCTTTACATACTTCAGTTTGCTATAGGTTGGTATCATCCCTTCGTTCAACAAGTTATTGTTGTCTTTACTGAAATCAAGAAAAAGAATTAGACCATCAGTAAGCTCTCTTGGGGTTGCATGAAATATCTTCGTTTCAAAGGAGTTAATCTTATTAAATTGGAATACATCTGGGGAGAATTGAAATCCATCCTTTTGTGGACTAATCTGACGTTCATGAGTATGAACCTTACCATAAGATCTCATTCTAGGCATCTCCTTCCAGCTCATATCGCTCAAAAGAGAGTCATTCATTCGAACAGTTGCAGTATGCCACTTATAAGCACCCATATACTCTATAAAAGAGTGATAATATTGAGGAAACTCTGTCATAAAGAAGTTGGGTAATTTGCCCGAAATAGAGTTAAACTGGATTGGAATAGAGTCTACTGGTGATTCACTATGGCTCAAAGCGTAACTATCCATATTGAAAACAACTAAGTCCTTTGATTGATCTCCTCTAAAACCAGACATATAATCTACAGGAAACGTATCATTTACCTCATAATAGCATATATGATCTCTTTTATTGAAAAAGGTCAAGGAGCTCTCGTTAGAAAAAATAATGAGGCGTTTATTCTGTTTCACAAGCAGGTCAATACTACGAATAAAAGTAGAAGAAGGAGTTTCTAGGAGTTCATATGCTTTATGTTTTTCGATCAGGCTCTTTGCTGTTGGGATGGGATTTTCAAGTATGAGAATAATTATTTCCTCTTCATTTCTCTTCAAAAAATGATATGAACTATCCAAAATATTAGAAAGCTGTACTTCGGATGAAACGATGAATGCTCTATACCCATCAGATATTTGATTGGAACTGTTCTTTCTTACATAATCACAAAGGATTATCTCTTCATCCAGATTCACACTACAGTTTGCACCTAAGGGAAAAATCAATTGGATGAAGTAAAATATAATTGTACACCAAAATTTAGATGAGCTAAGATATAGATTCATAAATGCAAGATAATAAAAATCTATTTTTTTGATTTTTATTATTCTCATATTTTAATTCTTATATATCAATAAAACATCTCTCCTATCGCAAAATCTATGAATTCGAACGATGAAGCCCAATAGATAAAAATGGAATGAACCTTACCTCTTCAATAATTCATCTGCTTTCTTCGCATCTCTATAATAGACATAATTAAAGGAATAACAGCACCTAATAGGTGAGGGTAAGTGCTGTTATTCTTAGATCAAACAATAATCTTATGGATGAATTGTTGCATCCCTATCATTCGTATCTAATCTATTAGCAACATATCCCTTGGGTGTGTTGTATGCTTGAAATGGTTTATTCAAATCTCCATAACCGTCACCATCACCATCTTGATAAAATGTTTGAATATCTTGATTCTCTCTCAGACCGGCTTCGATCACTTGATTTATTGTTTTTAAGAGAGACATATCATTGTAAACGTCAGTACCATAGGACCACACCATTACACCTCCGAACAATTTTAAAGCTTCGTGTGTTTTCTTCGCAATAGTTGGAATACCATTATACCACAACTGTCCTACCTGATCTATGTAAGCATACTCTGGATTTTTCTTGATAATCTTCGACCATATTACCCCACCTTTCTTATTTCCTTTCATTTGATCGAAATCAAACCCATAAAAAGGAAGTCCAAATACAATTTTATCATGGGGTACCCCTTGCTCTTTGACCCAGAAGTCATTAACTGTTTTAACAAGAGACATAGGTGAGTGTTGACCAGGATTGTCTGGTCTCCATGGACCTTTTGTACCATAGGACATGATATTTATAAAGTCAAAAGCACCTATAGCCTCCTTTGAGACATTCGCATTAATTCTTCGACAGGGAAAAGCAGCTGTTATCTGCTTGTTCTTTGCATGTAGTGACTTCTGTAAGTCTAATACAAATAAGTTGAAGTTTTCTCCTAGACTCGTTAAAAACTGATTCTCAAAGTCGACATCAATACCATCTAACTTGTGCTTTTCGACATATTGAACCATATTAGCAACTAATTTACTTCTATAGGGATCTGAAAGATGCTTTCTCCAATAGTCTGCGGTCTTACCATGAACTTTGCCACCTCCGATAGCCATCATTACACGAATATCTTTAGATCTTAGTTTTTTCACCAACGGTTTAAAATCTTTCTTGAACATCAACCTTCCATCCTCATTGATATTTGCAAAGGAGAGATTGATATAATTGGTCTTACTTAGATCCATTTTATCGATATCCTCAAACTCATTAGGGCGAAGGTAACCAAGGACAATAAACGGTTCTTTTGCCCCGCAGCAAGGTTTTCTTCTTGTCGAGGTACTGCGTTCATCAGATATTGTTTTTGCAAAAGCATTTAATGTAATAAAAAAGGTAATGGAAACGAGAAGTATATATCCAAAGATGTTTGTCTTTTTTCTCATATTATAAAAAGGTGTCATTAGTATAAAGTTTAAGCGTTCGACCAAAGTATCAATATATAGTTCAACAGTAGTCCATTTAATTTTATGAATAGAGATTAACATGATACTTTATATCCTGAAAGTATCAATAAAAATAAAGGGAGACATCAACACAATCTACACTTTTACAACAATCAATTTGGCTCTAATTATTTAGCATACATAGATTGACTAACAGTTGCTGCCTCGCCTTTGTAAAATAATAATCCAACTATTAATTAGGCGCTTTCACCTCCTTGCGCCATTCTCTTAACTGTTTTAGCATACTTTTTGCTAACTCAGGTTTTTCATCTTTTAAGTTCTGTGATTCGTATATATCACTCTCTATATCATAAAGCTCATAGTTTCCACTTTCGTACCACTCAATCAACTTATATTTACCATCTCTCATTGCGGTTGCCTTAGGCATTCCAATGATTTTCTGTAGACGAGTACCTACATTAAAATGCCAATATATTGGTTTTCGCTGCGCACTCTTTCCTTTCAATAAAGTCGTAGAGAAGCTAGTTCCATCTAAGTATTGGTTTGGATACTCCTTTCCCTTTACTAGGTCTAGAATGGTTGGGTAGAGATCAACATTACAAACCATATGAGACGATTTTGCTGGGCGAATCTTATTGGGCCATTTAACAATTAATGGAATACGTATTCCACCCTCATATAACCAGCATTTTCCTGCTTTTAAAGGGAGGTTTGAGGTACTTTTACCTCTATGTCCCATTTTACAAGCATCTCCCCCATTATCAGAGGTAAGAATAACAATCGTATTATCATCTAATTTCAGCTTCTTTAATTGCGCTTCAATTCTGGCAATACTCTGATCAACACTCTCAATCATGCCAGCATAGGTTGCATTGTCTTGGAATAACTTTTCATCTGCTTTCCAAACCTTTTGGCTTGAACCTACTTTAATATTCTGTGATTTGATTTTCTTATCATATTTCTGTTTCAAATCTGTTTTAGACTCAAATGGCGTATGTACGGCATAGTGAGAAAGCATTACAAAGAAAGGTTTCTTACGATTCTTCTTAATAAAACGAACGGTCTCTGTGGTCAAACGATCGGTGATATACTCTCCCTCTTTCCCATCATCTAAACCAGGAGTATCATACTCCGGTTTTCCTTTACGCTTATATGGATAGAAATAAGATCCTGGAGATCCCTTATGATGTCCTGCGACATTGATATCAAATCCTTGATGTTGTGGATATGCTTTTTCATTTCCAAGATGCCATTTGCCTGCAAAGAAAGTCTTATATCCTTCCACCTTCATCGCTTCGGCAATAGTAAACTCTTTTAAGTCCATGATACCATACTCTTTGCTCTTTAGATTTCTTGCCATATACTTTCCCGTCATAATCGAAAAGCGAGAACCAATACACATCGGATGGGAAGAGTATGAGTCTGTAAATTGAACTCCTTCGCTACACAATTTATCAATGGCTGGAGTCTCATATAAACTAGAGTTGTAACAACCTAGATCTTTCCATCCCAAGTCATCAATTACAACAAGCACCACATTGGGTTGTTGTTTTTTAGCAAAAGTGATATTACTCAAACATAATAATAGAATTAGTCCCAAGAAAGAACTGTAGATACGATATGTCATGTGTGTTTTCAGTTTATTTTATTTACGAACAAATATAGGAGAACAGAACAACTCTGGTGTTTGACAATATCCACGGATTGTTTACTAATGTCTAAAATACTGAGTATTAGTGGCAATCTTTGTGAGAATTTGTAGATACTATTTGATATCGCAGGGGTAAAGGAAGAGATTGACCCGACGACAGGTATATACAAGAAGAGGAAGAGGGAAGACGATGATTAGGAAATAATTATTAAATCATGGATTACAACAATATATGTTTTTATGTAAATCGGTTTACATAAAAACATATTAATTATTTTAACTAAAGAACCTGTTCAAAATCTAATGATAACAAACAGGTCCTTTACTATTTTAATGAACAAGCCCAATAAGTTCTAATAAATCTCAATGAAATTTCTAATGAAAGAGCAAATATTAGTTCCTATGAAAACTATGGAAGGAATTACAAAGAAACTTGTATAAATAATGTTATACAAAACTCAAAATTTACCAAAAACAATAGCTAAATTGATAGATAGACCATCTAAATCACCAGTAGAGAGTAATTCAAAATTTGACATATTCACTATCCGATAAGTTGCCCCTGTAACGAGACGTACATGATTGCTAATATTGATCTCTAAGGCCAATTCTGGTTCTATGTACATAAATCCTGCAACGTGATTGGCGCCTCTTACATTATCTTTCATTAAGTATTCAGAAGATCCTCCATATCCACCACTTAATCCTATTCTTGGATGAATTATTTCATTAAATAGGAATGATTTTCCGATAAAAAGACCACCGTATCCCATACCGACTCCTACTGTAGTCTCTTGCTTTTCATATCGCATATCACCTATTTTGGCATAGCCTGTAATACCAAAATAGAATGAATGATTAATCATAAGCCCTAATTTACCACCAACAAGTAAACTCTTATTATCTTTGAACTGTGATTTGTTGTAGAAACTTCTCACTTCAGGACTCATGAACCATCCTATATGGTGTACAGCTTCTCCACCCGTAAATATTCCCATTAAGTTCTTTTGTGACTCTTGTGCCTCTAATTTGAAAGAGATTAAATAGAGACTGATCAAGGCGAAAACCGAGATTAATTTTCTTTTCATTATATTGAATTATTAAGATAATCTGAATGGCAAATTTATTGTGATAAGACAAATGGATAGTTATCATATTAAAAAAAAGATTATCAATTTCGGAATTGGAGAACAATTCTGAAATTGACAACCTTTATATCCAACTATTTATGATAAGTTGTCCATTCTGTTAATTCAAAATTTCAACTACAAATCGTCACAAACTATTTTAAACATGACATACGTATTAATCGTTATTAAATCTATCTTCTTTTTTGTACTCTCAATTATTATCACACAAATTATTAGATACAAACCAAAATCAAGAATTGCATGGATCATTTTAACACTTGCGTTAAACTGTATTATATTCTACAGCACATATTCGGATCTAGTTCTATCCAATAAAAAGGTGTTTTTTCTCCTATTCCCAATATCAGTTGCTCTACCATTTACCTATGCATTGTTTTGTAAAGAGTACTTTTCAGATGAAAATTACTCTTTCAAGAGAACTATCTTAATCCTTCTAGTAATCTACTTTATTGACCTATTATTATTTCTAATTTCCTTCATCGTAAAATACCGTTTTATGGCAAAATTTGGGTATTTAATATCCATTTCAATCCTAGTTTACGCCACACTTTTGGCCTGTAAAGGCTATAAAATGGATCTTGTACAAAAGAGAAGAATTAGTCGTTATAATACAATCATCATTAATGCAATAATTGGAATTACACTTTTGATTTCATTCTCCAATATTCACCCATTTAAACTTCCTACTCCATTAATCATTATTGCATTAATTAGTCAAGTTATATTTATTTCTTTATTGGTCGAGATTAAGGTTGACATTACAATACATCAGAGTGATTTATATACTAATAAAACAACATCATCAAATAACAGTAAACGATTAGATGATATTATCACTAGAATCAAATTGATAGTGGAAAATGACAAAATATACAGGGTACCTGGTCTGACAATAACTGATCTGAGTGATAAAATTGGAATCAAAGAGTATCTTGTAAGAAGAGCAATTAATTCTGGATGTGGTTATACCAACTTCAATCAATTTTTGAATAACTATAGAATTAAAGAAGCAAAAGAGACTATAATCAAATCACCAAACATGAGTATGAAAGAGATCTCTTATCAACTTGGTTATGCTAACCCATCATCATTTAATCGAGCCTTTAAAGGAATCACCAACCTCTCACCTTCTGAGTTCAAGAAAATGAATAAAAACACATCTATTTCGGAATAGATATGCATCTAATTGGTTGAAATTATTCTACAGACAATGTACACTATAGTTTTGCTTCATAATCAATTAAAACAAAGTAAAACAATCGTGTAAATGATTCGAGTAATTTTAAGCTTCTATATTATGATGGCCTTGAATGTCAACGAGTGTCTTGCGTTCCATTCAGATCACAAGAGTAATATTAAAGATGAATTCATTGTATTAAGTTTAAATAACGAATTTCTAAATTCCTCTCTTCAATCAACGGACCAATCTAAGAATATTCTGGCAAATTTGATTGAGTTAGAATTCAACTACCCATTAATTTTCAACCAAAATAGATCATTCATAATTCAGGGAGCTTCCATTAATCAACTATCCATTTCAGTTCTTCAAGATGTTGAGATTTCGAATCTCTGGTTTGCTAGTTATAAGCTCGCTTATCTACAATTATTGAGAAATAAATTCTATATCTACGGCGAGATTTTACCTTATATGAGTTCCTCAACTCAACTAAAACCTAACATAGAGAACCTTCGTCATCAAAGCTCCGTTCTTTTTGGAAAGAGATTATCATCTCACCTCAATGTTGGAATAGGATATATATACGCAATGAGATATGAAAAGAAATTCAACTCCTTACTAATGATTATTGATGCACAAATAAACAATGTGCAACTCTATTTTAGGTATCCCGATTATGCATTTATCACTCATGCTCCAAGCACCAGATGGAGATATGGCATTGAGGGAAACATGCCCTTCCTTAACTATTCAGTACAGCAACATTTTAAAAATGAGTTAAGCTCGTACCTACGCTACCAACGTTATAAAATTAGCGGCTTTGTTCGTAAAAAGATATTAGACAATACCTATCTAAAGGTAAATACAGGTTGTATGAACACAGAGCTCTGTTACAAAAATGCGTCTCACACAGATATAAAAACATTAGATCTCAACCACACTTTCTTTTTTCAAATACAACTTTTATATTTAAAACAATGAAAAATAATCGTACAACTTACATTGATAACCTTAGAATATTATTGACTTGTTTGGTTATTATACATCACCTTGCCATTACTTATGGAGCTCAAGGGTTATGGTATTATTTAGAACCATCGAGTAATATCATCACTACAACACTTCTAACATGGCTTGTTGCTATTAACCAATCCTTCTTTATGGGGATGTTTTTTATGTTATCATCTTACTTTCTCTATTTTTCAGCGACGAAAAACAGTAGTCCAAAGGTTATAAAAGATAAGTTAATCAGATTAGGGCTACCGTTACTTGTATATATGTTTGCATTATCTCCCATAGTTAATGGTATTTGTAAGATCGGTTATGGTAGAGATGTGACATGGAGAGATTTTGTAATGGATATCCATCATCTTGGTGCTGGCCCTTTATGGTTTGTCGTTGCACTACTTCTTTTCTCTATCGTAGCACTAATTTTCAAGGAATCATGGCTATCACATAAAAATGACAATCATCGGTTCCATTTTAAAAACACGATACTTATTGCACTTTTTACAGCCATGATCTCATTTATTATTCGATGCATTATTCCACTGGGCTATAGTCTTCCTATACTGAATTTTCAATTGGGACACTTTGCGCAATATATCGTACTCTTTTATGTTGGTTTATGCTTAGCCAAACAAAATTGGTTAGATCAAATTCAATTACTATCTCCAAAGAAATGGTTGATCATTGTTCTTTGTTTGATCTTTATATTCTTTCCTCTGGTATTTGTTATTAACTCTCTACTGGGAGGCAATATCACAAGCTTTATGGGAGGTGTGAACTGGCAATCTCTAGCCTTCTGCATTTGGGAACAGTTAACAGGATTTGGCATCATCATATTATTGATTCAATTATTTCAACAAAAATACAACCATACGGACGCTTTGATGAAGACGCTTGCACAGAACACATACTTGGTATATATCATTCATCCAATTATTCTAGCAACTTGCTCTGTAATGCTGAAAGATATTCCTCTTACTAAAGGACTAAAGTTTATAATTCTGTCCCCTACATGTATCTTCTTGACTTTCTTCTTATCCATACAAATAAGACGTATTCCAATAATCCGTAAAGTTGTATAACTACCTTTACGAGTCAGAATCTAATTGTGGTCAATAACAATTTCGGGGGTAAGGTGCCATGGTGGTTCATGCCAAACTTATCCCCTAGAGTTCTATTATACGGAAATAATTTATTATTCTTTTATCATATCACGAATATCTGACACACGTATCTTCGCTAGAATGGGGTTATTCATCAAATCGATATCCCCCACTTTCTGTTTATATCCAGAACCTTCTTTCATGAAGTTGGAGGCCTTTACCATACAATACATATAATCCTCATCCATATATATTGGGGTATAAACAACACCATTGGCATCTTGTAAAGAGTGTGTCAACATGATTTCATGAGGATTATTATCACTATAGAAGCAATACGTCATAGATTGTTGATAAAAGAATTCGAAGAAAGTAAAGTGATTGTTTTTCATGAAATAATCAACCAAGAAGGCTTTATCTGTTTTTGACAATTCCTTCAAGTAGGTTTTTCTATCTACATCATTTTTATCTAGATGAAATGCTTCTTTGCCAAAGTCAATATAAACATAGGGTTCGTAGTTAAAATCTTTATCCATTCGGTGTATTACATTGGAAAAAGCTTCGGTGATATATACCCCACTCTGATCCTTATAAACAGGTTTTCTTAACTCCCACAGAACTCGATGATCATTCTTAGTAAATGGAGCTAACTTTCTTTCTACATTTAGATTTTTATCAAGAACTAACACCCCATAACAGTCATCTTTCGTCCCACAGTAATCATTAATTCCAATGATATGATCTCCGAAATTCTCTATAAAACAAAATTCATTATCAATCTCAACCTCCCTTATAAAGCGATTATCATCATAACATATGATTTTACCTTGATCCAAATCTAGAATCCGGATTTCCCCATTCTGGTCATCAATAAGAAAGTCATCTATCATTAAATATTCGCCCAGACCTTTTCCTTTATTGGATATTTTCGAAATAAACCGACCATAATTATCATAGATGAAAATTGATTCCGCTACCTCTCTATCTAAGATATATATCTTATTGTCATAGGCTATAAGTTTATCAATATTGCCAACAACACAATCTTCATTGGTTTCTAATGCAAGATACTCATCTGCATGAATAATCACATTCTTCGTGATAGTTGATGTATTTACATGTACCTTATTGCATTTCGTAATCTCAACCTTGTTACAGGCATAGCAAGAAACGAAGAGACAAATTAGTAGGTATATTCTCATGGTTATATTTTTTATAGAGAAGCCCCATTTGGAACTCCCCAATAGTTATGTATCATTGGTGAAATTACATTTTTAACTTGTGAAAACGTTCTTGTAATTTATTATTTTTCAACAACTATATCACTACATTTTACGAAAATCATAAAAATATTGGGTCCCTCCTATCCCAAATATATTCCAACAATTAACACAGCAACCTAACATACTAATCAAAACAAGCTACTGTAACACTTATCACTGAACGAGGTCTGTAAAAACAATCGCCTTGTGACATCGATTACAAACAAATAAGGAGGTAAAAAGCTCTGTAACATTTATCACTGACTAATAAAAACCATTCGCTTAAGTTTGTAATCAAATAATCATTTAAGGAGATATTATTATGGCAACAAAAAAAATGACAACCGATCTTTTTAAAGAAAAAATCTTTAATTACGAAAAAAATCAAGAGTGGCAATTCAAAGGAGATCGACCAGCGTTGATCGACTTCTATGCAGACTGGTGTAATCCATGCAAAATGATTGCGCCAATCCTTGAGGAGTTATCTGAAAAATATGATGGTCAAATCGATATATATAAAATAAATACAGAGAACGAACAAGAGCTTTCTGCGGTATTTAGAATTAGAAGTATTCCTTCTCTATTATTCATTCCTAAAGAGGGAGTGCCTAAGTTACAAGCGGGAGCAATGCACAAGCAAGCTTTAGAAGAGACAATAGAAAAAGAACTGATCAACGTATAATCATGATCGATTGGAAAAATTGGAATATAATGAGAATCGTGAGACTAGCATTTGCTGGATATGCAATTTACTACTCTATCGAATCCGAACAATGGGGGTGGCTTCTATTTGCAGCCCTACTCATTTGGCAAGCACTTACCAATACATCTTGTGGATGTCAAGGGAACAGTTGTAATGTGCCAAAGAAGAAAGAAGAGGATAATACCAATTAGCAGACAAACAAACATTACACAAAACAGATGACGAAATTTAATATTATTCTGTTCACGATGATGCTCATTACCATGGTGACATATAATGGTAATGCAGCGGTGAAAACTGAGAACAAAGAAATTAACTCTTCGACAGAGACACATCATACGGTCAAATTAAGTAAACAAGACTTTTTAGACAGAGTATACGATTATGAGAAGAATTCCAAAGTGTGGAAATACAAAGGGAATAAACCTGCCATTATTGACTTTTATGCCGATTGGTGTGGTCCATGTCGAATGACTGCTCCTATTTTAGAAGCATTAGCGAAAGAGTATGGTGATAAAATAGTGATTTACAAAGTGGACACTCAGAAAGAGAAAGAGCTAGCTGCCGCTTTTGGTATTCAGAGTCTACCATCGCTTCTTTTTATTCCACTGAACGAACAACCTCAATTAGCTAAAGGAGCAATGCCTAAAGAGGCATTTATTGAAGCGATAGAGAAAGTTCTAAAAGTAACGAAGTGATGATAAAGTCATTAATTATTAAATACAGAGCCACTCTTATCGGAATTATCATAGGAGCTGTTGGAGGTTATCTATATTGGAGGTGGATTGGTTGTGAATCTGGCACATGTCCGATCACAAGTAGCCCTATAAGAAGTTCGCTTTATGGTTCTTTGATGGGAGCATTGATGGTCAATAGTTTTAAAAAAGAGAAGAAATGAGAACTTCATTCAAAGTAAAAAATGTGAGCTGTGGCGCATGTGTTTCTGACATAAACAGTAAGCTTCTTCAAGTCAATGGTGTTTATGGTGTCTTTGCAAATATCGCAACCCAAAGCCTTGATATCGAACATACTGACGACACTGATCTTGATAAAATAGATGAAATTCTAAAAGAATCAAACTACAAAAAGTAACTCTTTGCGAACCAACAACCTATGGTCGGCTCTATATGAAGATCATTGAGATACTATTGATATGTGGAGAAGAAGGTCATTAAAAACATACTTCTTCTTCCTAATCCTTACTTTTATGTCCTAAACATTAAAATTATGGCACTAACAGTTGATCCTAACAGATGTCCTCAAAACCACCGTTGTCCTATGCTCAGCATTTGTAAATTTGATGCAATAACACAAAATGGATTCGGACTTCCAGTCATTGATAAAGACAAATGTGTCGAGTGTGGTCAGTGCATAAAAACATGTGGTATGTCTGCTGTTTATAAGATAAAAAGCTGATTTAATATTTACTTCCCTTCAAAACAAGAATATTTTTATAACTCTATTATAATCTTGACATTAAATAATGAGAGTACTTAATGTCAATTCAACAACCTCTCTCAAATAACTGCTCAAATCTTAGAAGGGGCTACCAAAGACATGTGTTTGATTTTGTAATGTTTGTTTTACATTGAAAGAGATAAGGAGATATCGGTTATACTATTCATTTTGTCACCTCATTAACCGACTCCTCTCTTTCATTATAAATATTCAAATCCAACCATCTCTTTGGATAGCCCCTTTATTACCCCTTAATAATAAACATCTTAACATGACATCAATACTTCGGAAGTTTTTAGGCGGCATTTGTCCCATATAATCGGATCTTTTTTATCACTTTCTGTATTTTCTGCAAGTTAGTATTTACCCCAATTTTAGATAAAAACACATTTAGCATTAACTCATTAAAATTCAGCTTCTTGATGTTATTCAATGAAAAAGGGGATTGCTGTATACTCTCTTGATCTAGCCAATCAGCTATCTTAGCTATATTCACTGATGTCATAGACATATTAAAGTGAAAGTGGAGTTTGTTTTCACTTTGAGCCTGACAATCATTCAATCCGGTGTATTGCTTTGCATCTCTGTATATAAATTCTATTTGGAAACGCTTCTTGTAATAATCATATATCTTTGTTGGCTCTAAATTAATGTCTGTAGAGAAATACATTTTGTAATCCGTTTTCCCTTTACCATTTAAAGATTGATAATAAGCAAGACGTATTTTTCTCTTCAATGAAATCGAATATACAACAGCTGAATATAAGGTATAAGTTTCTGTTTCCTCTACCAAATCAAAGTATTTTTCATCAATCTCTTTACAGTTTACTTTATCACCATACACTCTAGGTCTCCCTCTTTTACCAGTCTTTGATCCCGTATAATAATATTTAAGATGAGCATTACAACGAAGACGAGACACAACATTTACTTCATGTTCTATCATGTTAGTTATGAACTTTCTATTTGAAAACCACGCATCTACAACAAGATATTTAGATATCTTTTTAAGCGATGATATCCTTTCAGTCATCACACTAATATACCAGTCATTTAGATTCTGCTTTGGCTTGGGTATTGTTTGAACAGCTTCAAGATGAAAGGCTGTGTTTTTAACAACATCTACTGCTGCAATACCTCCAATCTCTAATCCTCGTTTGGCCTTTCCTGCACACCCTGACCAGAACACATCCATTCCTGCAGTACGTTTGCCAGACTTATTGATGTATGAAGGATCAAAAGCTATAACATATTCAGAACACTTATTTTCTTCAAGTAGATAATAGTTAAAATTCAGAAAGTCAAAACGTTTTTCAAATTGATTCCTATAAGTTTTTTCATTTTTAGATCCATAACGAGACAACTGTAAAAAGTTTATTTTTCCCATAATACTTAAGAATAAATAAATTGTCTCAATCATAAAATTACGTCTTGCCAAACCAATATCTGACATCTTGGAGAGTGTTCTAGAAATACATTCCTTATATATCGTTTTTTTCATCAGTAGTCAACTTAAATATTGTAATTTACACATATATAAGATACTGAAAATTAATGATATAACAAAATAATTCAACTGATAAACAACTGACTATTAGTTGTTTATATGGAAAACTACCGAAGTATTGGACATCGAATATAAACATAATTGAATTAACAGTAACTTAACAATAAAAGACATAAAAATCTTAATTGTTATTCTACATTTGTATTAAAATAAGTATTCAACTAGAACTCAGAACTCAATTATGAATATCCAGAAATTACATACAGCTTCTTGTTGCTCATGCACATTCATGTGTATGATGTGTTGTTGCTGCTGTATGTGATATTCAAGGTAAATCTTCTTAAATAGAAAAGTCCTTTTGTATCAAGATGCAAAAGGACTTTTTTTTTATTTCACTTTTGCTCTACATACAATAAGATCTTTATAATCATTCATTACGATGTATAAAAACTTAGTATCGTGAAAGAAAAAGCATATCGGAGTATTATAAAATCAATCTCATGGAGAGTATTAGGTAGTATAGACACTTTAATTATCTCCTACATCATCACAGAGAGATGGGAATATGCCCTCAGCATTGGAGGCATTGAACTTTTCACGAAGATGTTACTATACTTTTTTCATGAGAGAGCATGGAATCGCATTTCCATTGGAAAAGAAAGTCACATAGAATATGAAATCTAAAACACACTATCATGTCAAAACAATTCATGCCTATTTTGGTCGACGTCTCAGACAAAAACATCCTTATTATTGGAGGTGGTAAAAGTGCACTAAAGAAAGTCAAGCTTCTTCAACGTTTTACCCACAATATCAGTATTATAGCTCAAACCATATTACCACAAATAAAAGACATGGTAATCTCTTGGAAAGAGAAAACATATAGCACCTCTGATTTAGAAGGATACCACATCATTTATTCATGTTCGAATAATGACACTCTAGATCAAAAGATTCTCTTAGATGGACATAAAAAGCATATCCTCGTTAATATTCATGACAATCCAGTTATGTGTGATTTTGTTTCACCAGCTATTTACAAAGACAATGATATGACAATTTCTGTAGGATCTAATGGTAAAAATGTCTTCCAATCTATAAAAGTTAGGAATCTAATTCAAAATTATATCGAGAAACAACAATTAACCAATATAATATGACAACAAGAGAAGAAATATCACAAATAGAAAATATTATAAAGCAATGGGATTCGAACCAAAAGATATGGGCACATGGATTTTTATCAGCTTTTTTAGACACCCGTCATCAAAACGAGAAAGATGAAATATTCGAACCACAAAGGTATACCATTTTATATGGTAGTCAAACAGGACACAGCAAACATGCTGCTGAGATTATTGACAAGTGTTTAAAGCAGAATCATCACATATCTGAGTATTTCTCTATTGAAGATTTTTCGATTAAGAAGTGGGGAGAAGTTCAGAATTTATTAATTGTGGTAAGTACTCAAGGAGATGGTATTCCTCCAATCACAGCACAAGATGCATTGGAAACGCTTCAAGGGAAACGAATTTTTCAGTTTGATGGATTATCCTACGGAGTTCTTGCTCTTGGAGATATCAGCTATCCTAAATTCTGTCAAGCAGGTATTGATTTCTTTGATGCATTAGAAAAAAGAGGAGCAAACCCAATTATCCCGATAGAAAAAGTGGGTGTTGATTATGAGAAGGCCACACTAGAGTGGACACAACGTATCATTAAGAGCCAATCAAGCGAAGGAATAATTAAAAAAGAATATACCAACAACACACAAGGACATTCAAAGTATAATAGAAATAATCCATTTTTTGCCACCATCTTAACAAAGCAGAGAATCACTGGAACAGATTCAAACAAGGAGGTCTACCATATTGAGCTTTCACTGGAAGGATCTGGGCTAAATTACACTCCTGGAGATACATTAGGAATTCATCACTCTAACCCTCCTCAGTTAGTCCACGACATCCTCAATTACCTGAATGTATCACCCAATAAAACTGCTCTATTCAAAGAGAGTAGTGAAGAAGCAGAGGTAATATTGAAGCAATATGTCGAGTTGACTAAATTATCTGTTCATGTATTAAATAATTTTCAAAAGTATACCCGTTCTAATTACCTACAACAGATTCTTTCTAATGGGGAAGCAACGGAGAAATATCTCTATCATAAAGATATACTTGACCTACTTCATGACCTCGAACTACAGACCTCTTTTGATGACTTCATCAAATTGTTATCCCCTGTTTCACCAAGACTATATTCTATCTCATCTAGCTCCAAAGAAGTTGGGAAAGAAGTACATATAACCACCAATACCATTCGGTATAAAAATGAATGGAGAGAGAAAGAAGGAGCGTGTTCAACCTACATATCTGATCGCGTAGAAGAGGGACAATCTATTCCTATTTTTATCGAATCAAATGAAGGATTTAAACTACCGAAAGACAAACAGGCTCCTGTCATTATGATTGGAGCAGGTGTAGGTATTGCCCCCTACAGATCTTTCATACAAGAGATTGATAACATTGAATCTGTCACCAAACCAAAGAGTTGGTTATTCTTCGGCGAGCAACATTTCAAAAGTGATTTTCTATATCAAAGAGAATGGCTCCACTATCTAAAAAAGAGTACTATTACCCATATAGACACTGCATTTAGTAGAGATCAAGAGCAAAAAGTATATGTACAACATCGCATTGCAGAAAAACAAGAGAGACTGTGGCAATGGATCAATAATGACAATGCCCATATATATATATGTGGAGATAAAAAACATATGGCTAAAGATGTAGAAGAGTCTCTCAAAACGCTTATCTCCAAGCAAGGGGGATTGACCCATGAAGCTGCCATTACATATTTAGATGGACTTAAGAAAACCCAAAGATTTCAATTAGATATATATTAAATATATAAACAACCATTATGACCAAAACCACCATTCAACTTTCTGATGTAGAAAGAATAAAAATAGAGAGTCGTTACCTTAAAGGGACACTCAACGAGAGTTTATTAAACACACTAACAGGGGCTATTGCAGAGGACGATACCCAGTTAAGTAAATTCCATGGTTTATATCAACAAACCGATAGAGATACCGATAGAGAGAGACAGAGACAGAAGCTCGAACCAGATTTCTCATTTCTTATTCGAGTAAGGCTTCCAGGAGGGATAGCAACAGCAGACCAATGGTTAGGTATCGATAAGCTTTCTAAATCATATGCAAACCAGACAATAAAACTTACAACACGACAGGCATTTCAACTTCATGGAGTAATAAAAAGCAATTTAAAAACGACTATTAGCTCTATCAATAACCACTTAATGGATACGATCGCGGCATGTGGTGATGTCAATAGAAATGTGATGTGTAACCCTCATCCTCACCGTTCTAATATTCATGACGAATTACAAAACACAGCACAAGCAATTAGTGATCATCTAACTCCACGCACCACTGCCTACCATGAAATATGGTTAGACAAAGAGATGGTTGCTGATAGTAAAGCAGAAGTAGAGCCAATATATGGTAAGACCTATCTTCCTCGAAAATTCAAAATAGGCATCGCAAATCCGCCATATAACGATAGTGATATTTTCTCTCAAGACTTAGGTTATATCGCCATCGAGAAGAGTGGCAAACTAGAGGGGTTTAACATAGTTGTTGGAGGAGGAATGGGATCTACCTTTGGGAGAGAAGATACCTATCCTCGATTGGGAGATGTGATTGGATTTGTAACACCAGATAAGGCGGTGGATGTCGCTGAACATGTTGTTCGTATCCAAAAACAGCATGGAAACCGAAGCGATAGAAAAAGAGCCCGATTTAAATATACCATCGACAACAATAAAGATGGATGGATTAAAGCAGAGTTAGAGCAAGCACTTGGGTTCGAACTAGAAACACCAAGAGCTTTTAAATTTCATAAAACAGGGGACACTTTTGGGTGGCAAAAAGTGGTAAACAACAAATGGTTCTTAACCTTATTTATTGAAGGAGGAAGGGTTTCTGACAAAGAGAAAAATATCCAGTCAACACTTCGCAACATTGCAGAGTTGAACATCTGTGATTTCAGATTGACAGGCAATCAGAATCTAATCTTAGGTAATATTAACGAAGATAATAAGTCGTTGATAGAGAAGAGCATTCGAGATGCAGGCTTCTTTCCCGAGCAACTATCCGGAATAAGGATGAACTCCATTGCTTGTGTTGCACTAAATACCTGTTCTCTTGCCTTTTCTGAAGCCGAACGTTATCTTCCTCTTTTAAATGACAAAATTGAGGCAATACTGCAAAGACTAAACCTTATTGATCAAGAGATAAATATCCGTATGACAGGTTGCCCTAATGGTTGTGGTAGACCTTTACTAGGAGAAATTGGACTTATAGGAAAAGCGCCTGGACAGTATAATCTTTATCTAGGAGCATCACATAGTGGAGACCGTTTAAGCAATTTATTTAAAGAGAATCTCAATGAATCTCAAATACTAACTGAGCTTGATATAGTCCTTTCTGACTACGCATCAAACAGAGATAAGCAAGAGACTTTTGGAGAATTTGTTATACGTAAAAATTGGGTTAAACCAATTTACCATGGTAAAGATTTTAGGCATTGATCTAAAGTATCAAAGAAAGACTTTCCGTGGAGGATATGGATTATACCAAAGTAATAACAATCGAATATGAAGGTACTGGATAATCTATTGTAAAATCATTTTGTAAAACAAGAGATTCAACGAAGAGCGATCTGTGTCTAGTAAGATAATTTTCTCGACACAAGTAGACTAAATAAAACCGAACAATAACCTTCATTTTAATATCGTTTGAGTATTAATCATTCATTCCAAAGAAAGTAATATGGTGGAAGTTTTCAATTCCTTAATCAAATAGCTATTTTTGTGACCTAATTGACCATAAGTGTCAATTTTTCTATTACGAAAGAAATGAAATATAAGTAATTTGTATGGACCAAAATACAATTAATCACTTAAGAGAACTTGAAGCAGAATCTATTTTTGTTTTAAGAGAAGTAGCTGCGCAATTTGAGCGTCCTGTAATGTTATTTTCAGGAGGTAAAGACTCAATTGTAATGTTCCACTTAGCAAGAAAAGCATTTTTCCCTGGGAAAGTACCTTTCCCATTGATGCATATCGATACAGGACATAATTTCCAAGAAGCATTAGACTATCGTGATGATCTATGTGAGAAGACAGGTACAAGACTTATTGTCAAGTATGTGCAGGAATCTATTGATCAAGGTCGTGTAGCAGAGGAAAAGGGGCCTAATGCTAGTCGTAATGCTTTACAAACTACAACGCTTTTAGATGCACTTGAAGACGAGAAGTTCGATTGTGCCATGGGTGGTGGTAGACGTGATGAAGAAAAAGCTCGTGCGAAAGAACGTTTCTTCTCTCATCGTGATGATTTTGGACAATGGGATCCTAAAAACCAACGTCCTGAACTTTGGAACATCTTCAATGGTAAGAAACATGTAGGAGAGCACTTCCGTGTATTCCCTATTAGTAACTGGACCGAAATGGATGTTTGGCAATATATCCTTCTTGAAAATATCGAGATGCCATCACTATATTACACACACGAAAGAGAAGTGTTCTTAAGAGATGGTACATGGTTGGCTAAATCAGACTGCTTGACACTTAAACCAGGAGAGAACTATGAAACCAAGCAAGTTCGTTGTAGAACGATTGGTGACATTACTTGTACTGGTCTGACTCTATCTAAAGCAAATACTTTAGAAGAGATCATCCAAGAGGTGGCTTCAACAAGAGTTACAGAGCGTGGTGGTCGTGCTGATGACAAGCGTTCAGAAGCTGCTATGGAAGATAGAAAGAAACAAGGATACTTCTAAGTAATTGCAGTTTCTTCATATCAACTACAAACGATTATTTTTAAACCTTTAAAATCTTTTTTCAAAGATGACAGGAAAAGAAAACGGATATTTAGACATGGAGCTACTTCGATTCACTACCGCAGGAAGTGTGGATGATGGAAAGAGTACGCTTATCGGTCGTTTATTATATGATAGTAAAGCTATTTTCGAAGACCAAATGGAGGCGATCGAAAATGCGAGTGTAAATAAAGGGGAGGAGCAAGTAAACCTTGCACTTCTAACTGATGGTCTTCGTGCTGAAAGAGAGCAAGGGATTACGATTGATGTAGCTTATCGCTATTTTGCAACACCAGAGCGCAAATTTATTATTGCCGATACTCCTGGTCATGTTCAGTATACTCGTAATATGGTTACGGGTGCATCTACTGCAAATGCTGCACTTATCTTAATCGATGCTCGTAATGGGGTTATTGAGCAGACACGTCGTCATGCATATATTGCATCTCTTCTACAAATTCCACACGTAGTAGTCTGTATCAATAAAATGGATTTGGTAGATTTCGATCAAGAAACTTATGATCGTATCGAGAAACAATTTAGATCTGTTGCGGAGAAGTTAGACATCAAAAACTTCTACTTTATCCCGATGAGTGCGCGAGATGGAGACAATGTAGTAGATCCATCTACTCGTTGCCCTTGGTACACAGGAAAAACATTACTTCAAATGTTAGAGACACTTCCTGTTGGGGAAGATCTTAATCGTAACGATGCTCGCTTTCCTGTTCAGTTTGTCATTCGCCCTCAAAGCGATGAGTTTCACGACTACAGAGGATTCGCAGGACGTGTGGCTAGTGGTGAATTTCATGTGGGACAAGAAGTAAAAGTTTTTCCTGGCGAACAAGTCTCGAAAATCCAAAGCATCAATCTTTATGAGGAACAACTAGATCGTGCGATTGCACCTCAATCTGTTTCTATTCAGCTAGAAGACGAAATCGACATCAGTCGTGGCTCTCTTATTAGTGCTGCTGACAACTGCCCTAAATCAAGCCAACAGATAGAAGCAATGATCTGTTGGATGAGTGAAACCCCTATGCGTGTAAGAGGTAAGTATACAATCAAACATACTTCTTCTGATGTTCTAGGAATCATCCAAGAGGTAGTTAACAAAGTGGATATCAACACACTTGAAATAGCAGAAGACACGACTGTTGGGTTGAATGATATCGCTCGAATCAAACTAAAGACATCAAAGCCTTTGTTCTATGATTCATACAAACAAAACCGAATTACTGGTAGCTTTGTTATCATTGATGAAGCAACAAATAATACGGTAGGAGCAGGTATGATCATCTAATTTAGATGTAAGATTTACCTTTAATATATCAAAGTAAAAGGCAGAGTATTCGTTGAATATTCTGCCTTCTCTTTTATCTGATCTTCTTATTTAGAAACTGATAATCTTATGCTCTTTTTTCTTTAGTATTTTCTCTATTTGGTGGCCAAAACGTCTTCCAAGAGCCATCTGGCCTTTGGAATCATAATGTACCTGATCTTTCATCTTACTTAAATCTGAAGTCTCTATAGTAAATACTTCTGGTAACTCCTTGGCAATCATCTTTTGAGAATGCACCACATGATCCTTCAGTACATATCTCTCGGGCTTTGGATCAATCAGACCTATAATAAACGGAAGTTTCTCTGCATTTAAGTCACGACGAAAAGAACGAATCAAATGATCTAAATTCTCTTCATACTCCTTACCTGCATCTGGGACAACAGCATCTCTTTCACCTTGCATCCACAGAAAAGCCAAAGGAAAAGAGTCTTCTTCTGGCACCTCTTTCTCTATCTTTTGAATAAATTTACCATACATATCACCAAACTCAGGATGACCTGTAATCTCAGCCTTCTCCTTAGAGTACTCTGGAGCCCAATCTAATAACGAAGCTCCTCCAATTGCATATTTAATAAATATGAATTTACTATTCGGGAAAGATTTAGTTAGTACTTGGGACATTCCATATTCTGGACCAAACTTATAATCACTTTTCTTCAAAGAGACGTCAAGACTATAATCTAAGAACTTTACATTTGGAGATAATTTTATTGAATCTCCTAAATACTTTTTATTCCCCTGTCCTACCATATTGGATTGTCCTCCCATATAGATAACGTAAGTCTTCACCTCTTTCATCTCTTTAGGCTTGGTACGACAACCGACCAAAGTCAAGGCTAATAGACAAAACCATGAAGGAATCCATAATATTAATTTATTCATGTGGTGTTTGTATTGATATATAAGTAATATTTATTGGGTTTTGCATAAAAGTACAAAACTAACCATACATAACTAACTGTATAGGATTGATTTTTACCCTGAAAAGAAAAAACACGTTACAGATTCTTTTTATTATCATTATTTGTTGTGATCTTTTTATTAGGTTTGACCCTATGAAGTCAATACACCGATCATTTCGTCATATCTATATAATCATTCTCTCCATCTACTTTATTACAAGTACACATCCAGTGAAAGCGCAAGGATTTGAACAGGTTAATAAAATAGAAGTCAAAGAGATAGAACTACTTCCAGGAATATTATCACCAAAGAGTTGGTATAAAAAAGACAGCACAAAAATAATTACCTATCATGGTCTATTAGACAAAGGAGAGAGTACCTTTAATTTAGTTGATGGATTTAGCCTATGGCAATCTTTAACCACCCAATGGATTATAAACGATAAAGGTCTTTTTGAAATCCACGGCTCTTTGGCTTATGACCTCTCTACCAAAGAGGTTCTCGGAAGAGTTCATTTGGGGTACACCAAAGACCAAATAAATTATTGGTTTATCAATATCCAAAATTTATCCGAAGATTTCAAGAAAGAAAAAGGAGAACTTGCCATGCTAGATCTCTTTGCCATTCTGTTTGCCAAACGCAATTATAAAAAGTATTATCGCTCACAAAACACCACCTTTTCTTGGCGAAGAATGGATAACAAATCGAAATGGGATATAGGTTATGATATCGAGCTAGAAAAAGTATTGCCTCTTCAGAATGTTACTGATTTCACTCTAAACAATAAATCAGATCGTAATTTTGAAAGTAATATGCCTCTCAACAACCAACTAGAGCCAAACCAAACAGAAGAGATGCTACTATTCACCCAAGAGGCAAAAGTGAGGTACTTCTTTACCGATCGGAAGGAGAGCTTTATTCAAGCACACTATACTTTGGGAACAAAAATAGACGAAGAGAAGTGGTTTCAACAACTTAAACTCACCTACCATGGAACCACATATGGAAGTACTCATAGACTTCTTTGGACATTAAACACAGGTACATTTCTAGGAACAACTCCTTTTCATTTTTCACAGTTCCATCAATATGAAAGTACAAGTTCCGATGTAACCACCAGGGCAATATCTAATGAATGGTTCTTAAAAGATGATTATGGAATGGCCACTTCAAAACCATGGACAGATATCACATTGACACTTCAAAGCAGACGATTTTTGCTGACACAGATTGATTTTCTACACCAAACTTCTGCCTATGAAAGCATCTATATAAAGACACAATTCACAGAAGGACTTCCTGATAGAATACAAACAGGATATACACTTCATAAACTCTTTGAAACACTCTCTTTGGGTATTGTATATAGTTATGCAGAACTATCACCAAATACTTTGGGATTCTATATAAGCTTACCATTTATGGAGAGCATTTCAAAGAAAAGATACTTCCACAAATGGTAAGGCTATGATTCCATAAAACGAATCTTTTACAATTTAAAAACTACTCTACATTATCAGGAGTTGTAATTACTTTCTGATGATGTGCTCCAACAAAAAGAATATTACCCATATCATGATAACCTTCAAACTTCTCTACACCTCGATAAAGATCTGATGAGAGGAATCCCAAGATGGTCAAGTCCGCATCTATCGAGCGTTCTCTAATCATCTCTTTACGACTCACTCCCTCTTTTACCGTCAGAATCTCCACATTAGATGGATGAATAGGAATACGGCCTTCCTTTATTTGCTTCACGAGTAACTCTCGTTCAATCTCCCTCTTTCCTTCAGATGCAATAGAAAAGATTTTGATGAAACCTTTATGCCAATCTTTGTGCCCCAAAAGGATATACCCTAAAAGTATCATCAAATTCGCATTTTGATAATCCTCTGGAGATATCCAAATATGAATCTCTCGTTTACTTCCAAAACCCTTATAACTAGAGTTAAGAATACAGATATCAAATCCAGAAGAGACCATTAACTCATAGTTAGACAGAGTATCTTGGAGATTCTCAATGGAACTCCTAGAGTACTCAAAAAGAATCAGGTTATTTCCACGACCTGAAATTCCAGACAACTGTACCACCTGTGCAATGGCACTAGTATATGATGGAGATATGATCGTATCTAAGTAGACCCTACTCTTTACTACAGAAGTTAAACGCAGTAATCTTTGTAAAACATCTTGAGACTCTTCTCTAGTCTCTTCATTTAACAACCCTTTTATATAGTGAATATAGGTACCCGAACCATATTTATATGACAACCATCTCATAAAATCATATGCACCTCTACGCTTAAACGTATCTGATGATATACAGATCGCAAAAGGACGCCAGCCCTCTTCTCGACTTCCTCTATCTGCCCGCTGCGCAAACACCTGTAGTTCTCGACTAATTTGGAAGATAACACCTCTAAACAGTTTATTAAACCCTCGCTTCTCATTCTTATTACGAGTAATCATATAGTAAATGATTCCCATAAAGAGTAGAGATAAGGCAGCATAAGGTAGATTCATTTTAAACATCACCCAGAAAGAAGCAATCGTTCCGATCAATGAGATAACCCAATGAGATCTAAATGTAGGACGATAAGCAGGATCGGCAGCAAAATGCTCTAAGAAAGAGATCAAACATATCGTTCCATAAGTAATCATAAAGAACATAGAGATAATCTCCGCCACAAAGTTCACATCACCTACCACCACAAAGATCATCGCGATAGCAATCGTGAAATAGGACGCATTGATTGGCTCATTATCTTTACTACGACTATGAGACAACCAGCTGTTTATTCTCTTATTCGTAAATATACCATCCGCACCAATAGCTTGTAAAGTTCTTGGTGCAATCATTATAGAGCCCAATGCAGAAGACATGGATGCTGCTGCTAGACCAATAGGAATAATAGGTCCCCAAATAGCAATATCACTCATTATAAGCTCACTTCCCACCATCTGCTCTGGTGTAACAGAATATGTGAATTTAATCGCGATGGCGATATATATAACCAAACCAACTACAGTAGCCCAAATCGTTCCTTTGGGTATTGCTTTCTCTGGCTGTTTTAAATCACCTGACAATCCAAGCCCTGCGGCCAACCCCGTAAATGCTGGAAAAACAATGGTAAACACATAAAAGAAGCTCTTATTGTTTGCTACGTGTGCCACCAAATTTACCTCACTAGGATCAATCTGACTTTTTCCCAAAAAGAAACATGCCAATGAAGCAAACAAAATAACAACAACTCCATACAGTGCTTTGACACCTACATTCGCTCCCTTGGTAAGCATCAACAGTGACAACAACACCATCACAGGGATATTAATCATTCGGATATCATAGATCACAATACCAAACTCTGACGAGAGCCACGATAGTAACGGCAAAAATGCTTGACCTAATGCAATAACATAAAATGCGATACTTATGGCTTGTGACAGATATAGCGCTATACCTACAGCTGCACCTATGTTTAATCCAAATGATCGTGAAATGATGTAATAAGCACCACCTCCACGAACTTTTTGATTCGTTGCAATCTCTGCAACAGACATAGCAGTTGGAATGGTGACCATGTGACCAAGAATAATCACTCCCATCACTCCAACAAAACCCAATTGTCCCACAGCCCAACCAAATCTCAAGAACAGTATCGCTCCCAAAATGGTAGACAATGCAGTAAAGAATACTGGCATCGTTCCGAACTTACCTGTACCTCCCGTTTCTCTATAGTTCGTCATATTTTTTATATAAAAATCTTTCCTTGAAAATAATCAATCTTCATTAATAACAAAAAGGAATCATTTCATTTCATCTTCCAAATCTCACTTTCTATAAAAAAAGATATTTGAACATGTAAATTATGATCTAAACAAAACTAATATTAAAACATCTAACTATTCATCAACTTTAAAAGATTTCATTCAAAATGGTTGACAAGTAGTATAAAAAAGAACAAACAAATAGAAATATCAAACATTACATGATTAACACATGCTTTTTTAAAACATAACAGCACCTATTCTGACCCCATACAGAAAGGTGAATTTAATAGTCACCTCACTGTATTTATTCAATACTTAAACAGGGGTATCAAGATAATACTGTAATCGATCAATTAATTTCGCAATATGAATACCATCAACTAAAGCATGATTAGCTGCTATAGACACAGGCATCACTCTTCGACCTCCATCCATAACACTTTTCCCAAAAGTAATTTTGGGTGAAGAATCATCCGATGAGAAACTGCTAGCATGCGTAATACATGAAAACCGAAGCCAAGGTATCGCAGAACAATATATCAAATTATTCTTACCAGCATTCGAACTAAGATTTAGACCATTAACCGAATTAACTCGTGCGATTTCTCCTTCAGCATTCTCTACAAACTTTTTTAAATCTGGTGTAAACCCCAATAGACCAAATCCAAATGTTTCATCTTCACGTCCAATAGTGGCACTTAAATCAACAGAGTCATAACAATACACTTGATCATCCTCTATTCTATAGCGAAAATTCTCAACATCCATAGCTGCCATCCCTAAAGAGTGCATATACCTTAGAAAGAAAGAGATATGATTTTGCTTACAATAATCATAAGCTTTTGTTGCATCTAATTCTACACAAACACTATGAAATTGCTCTTTCATATTTCGAAAGAACTCAAAATGCTCTTTTCTATTCCATGTATCAAGGTCAATTTTTCTTTTTATTCCCTTCATAAACTTCTTTTTAAACTCTAAATATTAAAAACATATCATCAAGTAAAAAAAATTCTGTATTGATTCTATCCTTCTTGAATCTAAAGATTCCCTAATTTTGGATAGATCTTTTTCTATTGTAGTTATTACTTGATATTATTCGAACATCTATATCTCTTTATAATCTAATCCTCTATCTTTAGACTACTTTTCTCAATTTACATTCGATACATTAAGACAAGAATATGTCAGATGTAATTCCACGCTACGTTGTATATGCTACGTTTTCAAACACCTCTGAAGGAGAAACAAAACAACCATTATTGAACAAAATCCTTTAGAAGTAACTGGCACTCATCATCAAACGACAATTGGCAACGTCTTTAAATAATAACGCATCAAGTAGACTATTCATATCTCAATCATAAATAGTTATTGCTATATGTTTTTTTAATTGTGATATACACATAACAAAAAACGTAGTTTTAACATATCCCTAAAAAGAGGTAGACCAACACAAAACCATTGCCATGTCTTATAATTCCCAATCCTACATGAACGTCCACCACATATTTCGCGAAACACGATTCTTGGTCGCAGTTAACAGAATTGTTTCATATTGTAATCCTTTCACAAAGAGATTAAATAAAAACCCAAGCATTGGGTTATATCCTAATTACAAAAATAGGTTATTATATCTCAGATTACTCCATTTTATGTTTTTTATTTACAACTACCTCAACAGCAATGGCACACGTATTTGATATAATCACAACGGTTAAAACAATCAACATTTACAATTTGTTTGATCATTAACGAATGGACTTAAAAAACCATTTTCATGACAAACATCATAAATGTTACTGTTTTTTTAATTTATGCAAAATAAGCCTATCAATAACAACATAAAATTTGTTTATATGTAATAATTTCATACTTTAACCGTCGATTTAATTACAGTAAACATAAACAACAAACACTATTGAAACAGGCAAATAATTGTATTAGGCTAAACATTATTAAATAAAAACAGTTGATATTATATTCTATAGTGAATTCGCTTTATTTTCGTAAATTCGAAGTAAGCGATTTTTTACGGTATTATATATTAATTAAATAGGCTATGGCAACAATATCAGTTGGTGATGCAGCTCCTAATTTTGAAGGAGTAGATCAAAATAATCGTATAATAAATCTTGAGTCGCTTCGTGGAAAGAAGGTAATTCTTTACTTTTATCCCAAAGATAACACACCTGGCTGTACTGCCGAAGCGTGTAATCTTAGCGACAACTACAAATTTTGGCAAGACAATGGTTATGAAGTAATTGGAGTAAGTCCAGATTCAACAGCCAGCCACAAGAAATTTGTAGACAAACATGGTTTACCATTTCCTCTTATTGCGGATACAGAAAAAGAGATTCTTCAAGCATATGGTGCTTGGGGATTAAAGAAACTGTATGGAAGAGAGTATCTGGGAGTGATTCGTAAGACTTTTGTGATCGATGAGAACGGTATCATTACCGATATCTTTGAGAAAGTGAAAACAAAAACACACAGTCAACAGATTTCGGATCAACTAGAACTAGGATTGGAGTAAATAGTATACGATTTAAAATAATAATAAACGACGCAGTATTACAATTATGAGCGAAGAGTTAGATAAAATTAAACAAGAAAAACTGAAAGCATTACAGATGACCATGGATAAGATTGAAAAATCTCATGGTAAAGGATCAGTAATGAAGCTTGGTGATAGAGCTGAAGAAAATATTCCTGCCATCTCTACAGGCTCTTTAGGTTTAGATGTTGCACTTGGTATTGGTGGACTTCCTAAAGGACGTATTGTTGAGATCTATGGACCAGAATCGTCGGGTAAAACGACCTTGGCTATTCACGCTATTGCAGAGGCTCAGAAAGCGGGTGGTATCGCTGCCATTATCGATGCCGAGCATGCTTTCGATCCATACTATGCAAAAAACCTAGGGGTGGATATTGACAATCTTTTAATCTCTCAACCAGACAATGGTGAAGAGGCCCTTGAGATCGCCGATAGTCTTATTCGTAGTGGTGCGATAGACATTGTTGTAATTGACTCAGTAGCAGCCCTTACTCCGAAGGCAGAAATCGAAGGAGATATGGGTGATTCACGTATGGGACTTCAAGCTCGTTTGATGTCTCAAGCATTACGTAAACTAACAGGTACGATCAATAAGACGAAAACCTGTTGTATTTTCATCAACCAACTTAGAGAAAAGATTGGTGTGATGTTCGGGAATCCTGAAACCACCACGGGGGGAAATGCTTTGAAATTCTACGCTTCGGTTCGTATCGATATTCGTAGAGGAACACAGATCAAAGACGGCGAAGAGGTTTTAGGTAACCATACCAAAGTGAAGGTGGTAAAAAATAAAGTAGCACCACCATTCCGTAAAGCAGAATTTGACATCATGTACGGTAAAGGAATCTCGAAAACAGGTGAGATTATCGACCTTGGTGTTGAATATGGCATTATTAAGAAGAGCGGATCATGGTTCAGTTATGGCGAAACCAAACTAGGCCAAGGTAGAGAATCCGTGAAGACATTAATCGAAGATAATGTTGAATTGGCAGAAGAGATCGAAACCAAGATTGTTGAAACCATTCAAAACAAATCGGAGGCCGATGCGTAGATTGCCCCAAAGCATTCTGTGGTTTTAAATAACCATAAGAAAGACTGAGAGGGACATCTTCTCAGTCTTTTTTTATATTCTTAAAATTGAAATATAAGATGAAAGTAATCAAATTTGGAGGAGTTGCTCTTAAATCAGTAGAGCAAATTAAGAAAGTAAAACGTATTATCGAAAGCAACCATGGGGATACCTTGATAGTGGTATCTGCTTTCGACACCATCACGGATCTAATTATTGAGGCGGGCCACAGTGCGGTCACCACGCCACGAACCTTTTCTGAGCCTTTGAATACGATTACCACGATTCATCTTGACTTCTTAAAGAAATTAGACCTTAAAGATGCAGCGGTTGAAACAGAGATCCTGCACAAAATGGAAGAACTAAAGAGTATCCTACAAGGGGTATCTCTTATTGGTGAGCTTACACAAAAAACATTGGACCGCCTGATGGTATTTGGAGAACAACTCTCGTCTCTAATTCTATCTGCATACCTTGATGTACCTCGTGTTTTTTCAGAGAAGTTGATCAAAACAGACAACAACTACGGTAAGGCAAATGTAGATTTTGAAAGTAGCTATCGTTATATACGTGAAGCCTTTGTTCATTTCTCTGGTAAAGCAGTGGCTCCAGGATACATTGCATCTACTCGCAAAGGGACACTAACGACTCTAGGACGTGGTGGTGCCGATTTCTCTGCAGCAATATTTGCAGCAGCTCTAGGAGCCAGAGAGTTGGAGATTTGGACAAACCAAGATGGTTTCATGTCAGCCGACCCGACCATCATCAACAAAGCCTATGCGATTCCTGCCATGACATACACGGAGGCGATGGAGCTATCTCACTTTGGAGCCAAAGTGGTCTACCCTCCTACTCTCCTTCCTGTATATCAAATGGGCATTCCGCTACAAATTAAAAACATCTGTAATACAGAAGGTTGTGGAACAAAAGTGGACAGAGGAGATATCTCTAGCAATGCACGCCCTGTTAAAGGGATCTCATCCATATCGGATATCACTTTAGGTACTATTAAAGGCCTAGGTATGGTAGGGGTATCTGGTGTGTCTATGCGCCTATTTAGTGCTATGGCGAAGGTCAATACAAGTGTTATTATGATCTCTCAAGCCTCTTCAGAAAACAGTATTAGCTTCGCTTTCGACTGTCATCATAAAGAGGAGGTCAAAGAGGCCATTCACAGTGAGTTTCGTCCAGAGATTGCCTCAGGGAGTATTCATAAAATCCTTTTCGAAGACAACATGTCTATTGTAGCCATTGTCGGCGAACAGATGAAACAATCTACAGGTATTGCAGGAAAGCTCTTCGAAGCATTAGGTCGAGGTGGTATCAACACCGTAGCCATTGCACAAGGGGCAGGAGAGCAAAACATCTCATGGGTGGTAAGAACACCTCAACTTCGCAAAACATTAAACGTAGTACACGAAGCATTTTTCCTTTCTGAATACAAACAACTAAACCTTTTTGTAATTGGAATGGGAACTGTCGGACGTGACCTACTAAACCAACTTAACCAGCAACAAGAGAAGCTAAAGAAAGAGCATCGTCTTAAAATACGACTGGCTGGAATTGCCAACTCAAGAAAGATGTATTTTAATGCGAATGGTATTCCATTTGATGGATATATGGAAGCATTAGAGAGCAATGGTGAAAAATCTTCTTTAGATGCTTTCACTGATAGGGTGGCTGATTTAAACCTATACAACTCTATTTTTGTAGACTGTACGGCCAACGAAAGTGTAGCAACTCTTTATCAACGCTTCTTGGAGAATCACGTCTCTGTTGTTGCGGCCAATAAGATTGCCGCATCATCATCATACGAGAACTATAAGATGCTTAAGAATCTTGCGTTACGCAATGGTGTCAAGCTATTATTTGAAACAAACGTAGGGGCTGGTCTTCCTCTGATCTCTACGATAAATGACTTAAGAAAATCAGGCGACAAAATATTAAAAGTTCAGGCTGTTCTTTCAGGAACACTTAACTACATCTTCAACACCATATCGAAAGATATACCTTTCAGCGAGACTGTTCGTTTAGCAAAAGAAGAGGGGTTTGCCGAGCCAGATCCTCGTATCGATCTAAGTGGCAAAGATGTACAACGAAAAGTCATCATCCTTGCACGCGAATCTGGATATCTTTGTGAAGATGAAGATGTAACAATCGAACCATTTATTCCTACGGAACTTTTCGATGGAGAGGTGGACACTTTCTGGAAAGCACTACCAAAAGTCGATGCCGATTTTGAGAAACGACGTCAACGTTTAGAGTCCGAAGAGAAGAAATGGCGATTTGTCGGAACCTTCGAAAATGGAAAAGGATCATGTTCACTTGTAGAAGTCGACAAATCTCATCCATTCTACGATTTAGAAGGAAGCAATAATATTGTGCTACTGACCACCGAAAGATACAAAGAATACCCTATGTTAATCAAAGGGTACGGTGCAGGAGCGGCAGTAACAGCTGCTGGAGTTTTTGCAGATATCATTAAAATCGCAAACATCTAAGATGAGATACCTATACCAATTAGATTAATAAATGGGCAGTAAATAGTATTGACCACTAGAGTATAACTCATTTAATAATATTAATTAGTATAACATCATATCTACCCCCTTATATCTAGAGGGGGTAGATAGTTGTATCCTTTTCTGATATACTCCCCCACAAAATAGTTAATCCCAACTACTTCATGAGGTGATCTATCGATGATTACAATATAGATGAACACATAGCTCATTTCATGATGTCATTGGAACAAGTATTCCGTAAATTTTAAAAAGAACAAGAATGAAACATATCGTAATATTAGGCGATGGAATGGCAGACCTTCCATCTCTAGAACTTGATAACCTTACCCCACTAGAAAAGGCCCATACTCCTAACATGGATCGTCTGACGAAGTTGGGACAAGCAGGTCTATTTCATACAGTACCCGAATCACTACACCCTGGAAGTGAAGTAGCCAACATGGCAGTAATGGGGTATGATGTAGAGAACTTATACGAAGGTCGTGGAGTACTAGAGGCGGCAAGTATCGGTGTAACATTAGCTTCCGACGATCTTGCATTCCGTTGTAATCTGATTACATTAGAAGATGGCATTATTCATAATCACTCTGCTGGACATATCGGAAACGAAGAAGCAGGAGTATTGATCGATTTTCTTAACGACCATCTAGCAGACGAACGTGTCGCTTTCCACAAAGGGGTTTCCTATCGCCACCTTATGGTGATCAAAGGAGGAGATAAACATATACACTGCACTCCACCTCACGATGTACCCGGTGCCGATGAAGTAGATCATCTACCTAAAACACTAAAAGAAGCTGTTGCAAGTAAAGAGACAGCAGCTCTTGTGACAGATCTAATCAAACGATCACAAGAACTACTCGCTTCACACCCTATTAACTTAGAAAGAAAAGCAAAAGGGAAAGCAACCGCTGCCTCTATATGGCCATGGTCTCCTGGATATAAGCCACAGATGCCAACACTAAAAGAGGCTTACAACATACAAAAGAGTGCCGTAATCTCTGCTGTAGACCTTATTCATGGTATTGGAATATATGCAGGAATGGAAGTGATCAAAGTAGATGGAGCCACAGGTCTTTGGGACACCAACTATGTAGGCAAACGTGATGCAGCCATCAAAGCATTAGAAACATGCGACTATGTATACCTTCATATCGAAGCCCCAGATGAAGCGGGTCATGAAGGAGATGCTAAAATAAAGATTAAGGCTATCGAAGATATCGATGAGAAAGTAGTAGGACCTATTCTGGAGTTTGCTTTAGAACAAAAAGATATTGCGATTGCACTACTTCCAGACCATCCAACACCATGGGAACTAAAAACCCATACAAGAGATGCCGTACCTTTTGCCATCTACCATCCACATAACCCTTCGGATAGTGTAGCACACTATGCCGAGAAAGATGCTGCGCAAGGAGCCTATGGAGAAGTAGAGAAAATGGAGTTTATGAAACTATTGCTTAACCAACAATAACACCAAGGGAAAGATGATATTCTATAGTACAGAGAACAAAAACAATAAGGTAACACTTAGTCAAGCCGTAATACAAGGACTAGCAGACGATAAAGGGCTTTTCATGCCAGAAAAGATCAAAGCACTTCCAGCCTCTTTCTTTGAAAACATCTCTTCTATGAGTTTTCAAGAGATGGCTTTCGAAGTAGCCAAAAACTTCTTCGGAGAAGATATCCCAGAAGAGGCCCTTAAAGACATTGTATACGACACATTGAGTTTCGACACACCTTTGGTTAAAGTAAACGAAAACATTCACTCTCTAGAGCTTTTTCACGGCCCTACATTAGCATTTAAAGATGTCGGTGGACGTTTCATGGCTCGTATCCTTAGATACCTTCTAAACGAAGAGAAAGAGAATGTCAACGTATTGGTTGCAACCTCCGGAGATACTGGTAGTGCTGTGGCCAACGGATTCTACGAAGTCGATGGCATCAAAGTGTTTGTTCTTTATCCTAAAGGAAAAGTAAGTAACCTACAAGAGAAGCAGTTCACTACCTTAGGACAAAATATCACTGCCCTAGAGATCGACGGAACTTTCGACGATTGCCAAGCATTGGTAAAAGAGGCATTTATGGACCAAGACCTAAAGTCGCGCCACAAACTAACATCTGCCAACTCTATCAACGTCGCGCGTTTCTTACCACAGGCTTTCTACTACTTCCACGCATGGGCACAACTAAGCGCAGAAGAGAAAGCCAAAGAGGTGGTTGTATCCGTACCTAGTGGTAACCTAGGTAACATCACCGCAGGTATTATTGCACAACAAATGGGACTACCTATCCACCGCTTCATTGCTGCCAACAACGAAAACGACGTGGTATACGAATATATCCAAACCGGAGAATATAAGCCAAGACGATCCGTAGAGACTATTGCCAACGCCATGGACGTAGGAGCACCAAGTAACTTTGCACGTGTCCTAGACCTTTACCAACACGATCATAAGAAAATCACAGCAATCCTCGAAGGCGCAAGATATAGCGACCAAGAGATACGTGAAATCATCTTACGAGTAGCCAAAGACCACAACTACATTTGTGATCCTCATGGAGCCACTGGATTTGCATCTTTAGAAACAGCCCTAAAAGAAGACCAAGTAGGTATTTTCTTAGAGACAGCCCATCCAGCCAAATTCAACGAAACGATGGAAGACATTCTAGGTGACATCGAGATCCCAGAAAAACTAAAAGCCTTCCTCAACAAAGAGAAGAAATCTATTGCGCTATCCAACCAATACAATGACTTCAAAACATTGATTGATCAGATCGCATTCTAATACCAATATATTGGACCATATTGGCAAAAAAAAGTCGCTACGAACCATTTCATAGCGACTTTTTTGGTTTACCATTTTTGATCAACCCGATAGAAGAATAATGAGATTGTAATATGTTGCTGTCATTTCAAGTTAATCATTCTCTAAACTCGGTATATTCTTGCAAAGAATATTCAGCTTCATTTTCATTAAATCACTTTCTTTCTTTCGGTAATTATTTAAATACCCCACTACTCTGGAATATAATTGAATTTCGATTGTAATCCGACCTCTTCTAACACTAAATTCAACCAATATTTTATTCAAAGACCGAACCATTTCATCAATCTTATCAGTGTATTTATCGGATCTTTTAATATAATCTTCTATAACCCGATAATCTACCATAGATACAATACATTTCACAAGAACATATATATTTAAATCGTCTTTATATTGCTTATAGAGAGCCTTAAACTTTTCTGTATCAAAACCGCTAATAAATCGATCGATAATATGAACATTTAAGAAATCTTTCTCTCCTCCATCTTCTTCTAATCTTTTTTCATCTAACATTAGGACCGCAAAAAGTTGCTCTGTACTTACACTCTTTTCTTGATCTTCCAGCTCGAAATCTAACAGTGCCCTAAATGTATTCTTTTTTTCATTACTCTGTTCATCTTTACTATCTACGAGTTTCTTTAGTTTATGTAAATAATTTAAATAGCTCTCAAATTCCTTATCATCCATAAAAGATGATTGTTCTGCCAAATTATAATACAATAAGTAATTCTTATGAAATCCAATATCTTTCTTTTCGTGATTATAATCTAGTGCTTCGATAAACCTCATATAGGTAATATCATAATCCCCTATCTCATAAATTGCTTGAGCAACCTTTTCTTTATCAAATACAGGACTTATAAGTTTTAACTTTGATTCATCACTTGCAGTTCTGTAACGTAATGATCTTAAATCTTCACTTTTCTTGATTTCTTGAGATATCCATATAGCTTGTTTTGGATATCGCTCCATAAACACTTTCATTAACAACAACTGCTCTGTCTCACATAAATTAGATGAAACTGTTTCTGACAAACGATTTGCACATAGCGAGATATTTCTTGGTGTATCGAGAAATTCAATTAAATCAAACTCCCGTTCTATTTCATGAACAGTATAATATAAACTACTATTAGAATCATTCTCTTCCAATTCATTCTTATTTTTTTGTTCAAGAGAATAGTTCCTTAAGTGATTACGCAACTTTTGACCAAACGTAAAATACGATTCGAATTCAAGTTCTGTTATATTTTCATCACGACCATTCTCTTTTAACTTATCGCTTAAAATATTCCATAATAACTTCCTCTTCTCTCTCTTTGACACCTCAGGCAAATTAATACTCAACTGAAAGAATTTTTCTAAATACCGCCTAGACTGGACTTCATTGACAGACATCTTCACAGCAATCTGATTTCTCACATATTCGGGGTCATATGCAACCAAGAAAATTACATTCTTAAAACTACCAGTAACCCTCAATATCTTTAGGCAGGCCATCAGTTCATCACCAGTTAAACGATCCAAATCATCCATCGCCACAACAACTTTACGACCTATCTTTGAAATCGAATCATCAACTAACTTAAACTGGGCCTCTAAGTCCCTATTCTCATCAAAAAAACAATCAAACGAATTCCATATCTTACCAAGATAACCATTATCTATGGTCATAAGTAGTTGTTTATATCGCTTCAATGAAGAAGCCAAGCCTCCATGATAAGGCTTAAGTTTAAATGCCAACGTATTAATAAAATGTATAGACACATCATCTACATTCTTTGCAAACCAAGGTCTATAATCAACCCAAATGATGTCTTTATGCAAATCTCTTGGGTAAAAATTAATATCATTTTCTAAAGCACTTTGACCATTACAGATGTAATCTTTTAATCCATTTATTACAGAACTTTTACCATTACCCCATGGAGAATTTATTCCGATAGATATAGAACGAGAACAATCAAACGCAACAATTTCATCACATAAATTACGCACCAATTGTTGTCTTGAAGGAAAAAGATCTTTATAACTCTCAACCTCCTTATCAGACAATAATCCAGTACGTTTTTTCTTTTCCGCTTCCTTTTCTCGCTTCTTACATCGAAAGGGACATGAAATTATATACGTAAAAACAATAAAAACAACCCATATGTAAAGTCCACAATTTATTAACGATAATTCCTCATTATACTTAATTAAGGAATTATACAATTCCTTCGACAATAACGATGTATATATAAATACGTTAAGAATAACACATATTTGAGTAGAAGAAAAATGATAGCTATTTTTCACTAACCGTCGTATATTGAAGGATATAATAAGCAACAACAAGGATAATGCAATGATTAACTTGATATAACCAAAGCTAGAAAAGGTTGCGGAGTTATTAACGCAGAAATTAGACACAGCCTTCTGAATATTACTTTCATTAAGTAAATAAAACAAGAAGAGAAAAATAGAAAAGAAGAGCTCTTTCTTATATTTCAACAGACAGTCTTCTAACTTATCAATATAGTTGACATTCTCTGACATGAGTCGTAAAATCGTTTAAAATGTAATGGATAATAGAAATATACTCCCAAAAGCATATTTAACAAAAGTAAACAAAAATAGCTATACTTAACAATATACTAACTTCATCACTCCTCATTAATTCCAAATCCGACACACACAGATGTGACAATCAATTGACACAAACCATCACAATCCAATGTCGATTTATATGATGGTGGGGTCAGGCCTTCAGCCCTTCGTGTTGGGGATATTTTATTACCCAAGGCTCATTTCTATGCTGCGCCACCGCGCAACATAGAAATTTCACCATTGGGCTATGTTCGGTTTCCCTTTCAGGGAAAGTTGCAGTCATAGTCATTTGAACTATATGGTATCCAAGGTTATCCATACAAATACAACGCGAAATACGTGCCAATGAATTGGCACAAACTACGCAACCCAACGTCAACGAAAGATGATAGGTATGTAAATAACAATGGAATCGTCATTCATTTTTCGTAATAGTAAATCACCATTATTTCAACCAGCCCCGAATGGGGCGACCGAACCTAGCCCAACGGTGAAATGAATATGTAGCGCGGATGCGCTGCATAAGAATGAGCCTTGGGTACAACATACCACGAATCACCATTATTTCAACCAGCCCCGAATGGGGCGACCGAACCTAGCCCAATGGTGAAATGAATATGTAGCGCGGATGTGCTACATAAGAATGAGCCTTGGGTACAACATACCACGAATCACACATATCATATTTCTTGTCGTAATATTTTCTTTTAGTACTTATCATTCAGTATAGATAGTTGCTTAACTAAATTGCAATATATGTGACAGCACAACCCCTTTACAAGAAGACCTGAACTAAGAATAAAAGAATAGAGAAGACTCATTAAAATATGATATAGGTCATGAAAGACACCTTAATTACACTTCACCATACCCATTAAAAAACAACTTAACATCTCCACTTATAACAATGATTGGGTGTGATCTATGAAAAAAAAATTACATCTTTATATGTAACCCCTTACAAGACAACTGCATAAAACCTATTATGCAAAACTAACATTAATCTATAAAACAAAATGCAACACCTTTTCACTATCGTACTATTATTATTGCGTCCAGCAATTTCTTTTACACAAAACATTGACAAGCTCATTCTCACCTCTAAAGGTTTTATTTCAAAAAAAACACATCACGATTATATCATACTTAAATTAGAGAATCAGACCAAAGAAACCCTTTACAAGAAATCTTTAATCTGCTTCAACTCAATATACAAATCTCCCAAAGATGTAATTAGTAAAGTTGACAATGAACTTATAACCATCCACGAAGTGGCAAGAAATTGTATTCGAAGGAAACGTCATGAATTTAATATGGATTATTCACTTACACTTAGGTTTAAAGATGGAAAAATAAAGATTGAACAGCCACATTTCGAACTCACCTCTTACAACCGTACTAAACAGACATTACATTTAAGGTGGGATAAGTTCAGTTTCTATGGTTCTGATCTTGGAATTTACGGTAGAAAGAATAAGATCAAATCTCCTCAAGCAAAAAAAGATTTAGAACATTTCTTCAATGAGTATATTGAAAAAATCACCATAAACCTTTCAAATAGTGATTCGGATAATTGGTAAAGTTATTTTCTTCTGAAGTTCATTTTAAGAAGATTTACAACTCACCCTGTAGCAAATAAAACAGCTACAACATTGACCTCATTTAGTCTCATAAGGGCTCCACAATCTGAGCCCTAGAGGCTTTTGAACATTTGGACTTCCCTCTTCGAATTCCGCAAGCCTGCGGGGACCGATAAGCTCCAGCTCAGCACCATAGTCCATCTCCAACGAAAACAGCACCTTTAACCAATCCAATCTTTGTAATATCCAGATATTTTACTTCTTGAATTAGGAAAAACTATCCATTCGAAATCTATTATGACATAAATTGTGCCAATTCATTGGAACGAGAGAGACATCTAACAACAATCAAATCTATCATTAGAACAGGCAAAAAAAACTTGTATCATAGAGAAAATTGCTATATCGTTTTACTCGTATTTTAGACACGAGCATCGTATCTCTACGAGACATAAAACCTTTACATCTTTGTAGTTCTTTTTTATTTCCTATCCATCAAAACGTTATCTCATATTCTACGAAAGGTTTATGGTGATGTCAAAAAAATATAGTTTTCATCACCAATAAATTAAAGATTACTTATTAACTTCAATCTATTATAACCTAATTAATATATTATGACAATAGAAGATTTTATAGAATCTGCTACTCCTTACGCAGCAGATAGAGGCCAGTGGTATTATGAATCGGGTGCACTACACGACTTTGTAAAACACAACGACCACCAATACAGTGCAAAAGTAAAAGCTCTGACAAACGATTTTACTGTAGAACTAAAATTAGATCAAAATAGTCATATCTCAACCTACAAATGTAACTGTTGTGATCAGCACATTGCATGCAAACACCTTGTTGCTTTGGCTTTTAGGGTAGCATATGACCCAGATTTTGATAAAACGGAAGATTCGAAACTAAATACTGAGTTCTTGGACGATCTCAGGAATTGTTGCGAACAATATATGGCACAACTAAAAGAGAAAGGTGAAACGCCTACATCAATGTATAATCCACGTTACAATTCACATAAAGAAAGTAGTAAATTCGATATCGAATAGAATGATCCAGAAATCAACCATAACGATGGGAATAATAAAATAGACTTCTTCCCATTGCTATGGTTATTAATACAAATACTTTCGTGGGATATTTAAAGTTAGAGTCCTTTTATCGACTATAAGATAGTTTTATGAAAAAATATATGCATACAAAGATCGAATGTGTATAGTATATTTTTCTTTCTTTTGTAAGGAATAAAAACATAAAACATAAGTGATGATCACAATAGAAAAACTTTGGAAAAGATACATTAAAGAAAATGGCCTAAATATTTATGATGATGCTTGTGAATACTTCTCTCAAGAAATTACAAATAAAGCAAAAGAGGAGTATGATCTTGTTGAGATGGTTATTGAGATAATGGGGCGACTCAAGGAGGAAACAGAATTCGATAAAGCGGCAAAATTTGTTGAAACAGTAAAAGCAAATAATCCTGATTTCTACAAAAAAGAAGTCTTTCTTTATGCGGATAAATTCTTAATCACATATTACTCTTTTAAACAAGAGTATGAAAAGCTAAAGGAGACATTTAAATTTTACGACAATGATCCATTACAGGATTACGATCTTTTTCTGACAGTCTTCAACAAACTTATATATACACAGCAAACTGAACTTTTATCTCATACTATTACAAAGAATTTAGACAAGGTCATAGCTTGTGATACGCTAATTGAGGGTGCAGAAAAAGAATTACAAATAACGAAAGGGAATCTCTTAGGGCAAGAAATTTATGAAAAATTCAAGGGAGCTCCAGAACAACTCTCTATTGCAAGAAAAAAAACATCCAAATATGATCTTTTTGGAGAAGAATTCGATCCATTTTTTGTTTCCCCAATGATTGGGCTCAAAGAAATTGAAAAACGACCAAGGGATGAAGCCTTTATCATCCTTAACATCTATTTCAATCGTTATATGCATAACAAAGGAGTCCCATTTTATTTATCTACAGAAATCGCTATTCTTTTAGAACGCTACTTCTCGAAAGCAAATGCTAGAATCAAAAAGATTGAAAAATATAGTGACATCGATGTGGATTCATTTGAAGAGACCATAACAAATACGACCAACAAATTTCTTTTTACTGATGAGGTAAAGGTTATAGTTGCTTATTGGGGAAGTGTATATTTTTATGATTTTCTACACGAACATAACTTTATCTCACAAGCTTCTCATCAGAAAAATCAAGAAGCCATCATGGAGCTTAAAGCTCGTGCTATTGTCGAATATTTTCCATCTTTATGGAAGGCAAACTTTGTTCATCATTGGCCTAAGCCGGATTTTGTGTCGGAGAATGAATTTATCTATGAAAATAAACTTTTCCATAAAAGTGCCGAAATAAAGAACAGTCCTTTTAATGAAATTAAAGATCAATTGGGCGAAGAGATTTCACAGTTGGGAGCTTTGGCTGATTATATCGAAAATGTCAAAGAGAAGGAAATTAACACTTCACTTCTTGATAAAATCTTCGGTCAAAAAAACATGCCAATGAGCGACACAAAACAAAAAAAAGTTAATCAAGTCATTCATAATGGAGAACTACCATTTGTTCATGAAACGAAGAAGGTAGGGCGTAATGAACCTTGTCCTTGTGGCAGTGGTAAGAAATATAAAAAATGTTGTGGATAAATAACACGGTTCTCAAAGAGGGAAACGATCTTCTCTTTGAGAATATCTAATTATATGCCCGCCCCAAATGCATCTTTAATCATAACATAAAGGTATTATGACAATAAACGATTTTCTTCAACAAATATATCCCGAGATACTAGAAAGAGGTCAGAAGTATTACGAAATGGGTTATATTAGATACATAGACCAAATAAATAAAACCAATTGGCATGGAGAAGTAGAAGGCAATTATGGGAACTATAACATCATGTTTAAGATGGACAACAATAATAATATTACCAATTATAACTGTGACTGTCCATATGATGATGGGATCTGTAAACATCTCGCTGCTGTTGCTCTAAAAATGGAAGAAGAGAAACTTATTGAGCATCAAACAGAAGTGACAATACAAAATAGTTGGCAACACATAATTGAAAATGCATCTCTTGATGAACTCCGAGATTTTATGATAGAGTACGGTAATCGAAATGGTGAATTCAGACATCAAGTTCAGGTGATGTTAGCAAAATCAGACCTTACGGAAGGAGAAACCAGTATTGAATACCATCAACGTATCGTTGAAGGTATTTTTGAAAAGTATAGTTATGATGGCTATTTTAATTATCGTGATATGTTTAACCTTGATTGTGACATATCAGACATACAACAAAAAACGGATGGTTATTGCAAAAAAGAGAAATATGACGAAGCATTCTCGATATCTGCAGCAATAGCCATGGAGTGTATCAAAGCGGTTCCTGTTGTTGATGACTCTTCCGGAGAGTGTGGAGGGCTTATATCTACCGCTATCATAGATATTCAGAACATATTCAATCAAACAAAAAGCCCCAAGACAAAGAACTCCATTTTTGAATGGACAAAAAAGCAACTAGACAATTCTGACTATTATAACTATGGGTCTAGTGACGAACTTGAGTCCCTATTTTTCTCGACTGCTCATAAGTTAGGAGATAAAAACGCTGTATATGAATATCTTAATAAAGAGATCAAAAAACAGAAAAAGGAGAAGTATGGAGCTTATAGACTCGAAAGTATTCTTTTGATGAAAATCAACTTTCTCCAGTCCGATGGAAGAAATGTGGAAGCAGATGCGACTATCGACAGCCATCTAAAAATCCCTGGTATTCGACAAATAAGGATCGACCAAGCCATCGCCTCAAAAAATATTAAACAACACGAAAAACTACTATTAGATGGCATCAATATCGCACAGAAAGAGAATAATTGGGGAACAACACGCAATTGGAAGGAACAACTCATAGCATTTCACCAGCAACAAAAGCAAACATCCAAAGTGAATATACTTGCTTTAGATCTATTTCAAGATCGTCCTTCTGAAATAGAATATTTTCTACTCTACAAGAAAACAACACCTGAAAATAAATGGATACCACTAAGAGATAATCTCATATCCACTCTTGCTTCTTCCCATATAGACATTCATTCTCTAGCCAAACTGTATATCGAAGAAAAAATGATCGATAAACTTCTAGATTTAATCAAAAAACATGGCGATATCGACACCTTAAAAAACTATCATAGCCAGTTAAAAGATCACTATAGTGAAGAATTAATCGACCTTTACAAAATAGGGATCACCAAGCAAGCAAAACAGCTAGGCCGCGATAATTACATCTACATGGCAAGGCTTCTTGAAAAAATGGCAACAATAGACGGTGGCTTAACCAAAGCAAAGGAGCTACAAAACGTACTGCTCCAAACATACAGTAATAGACCAGCAATGAAGCAGGAGTTCGCCAAAATAAATTGGTAATTAAACTGCGGCACAAAACAGACTTTATCCTATCGAGTAATCCCTTAAAACTCGATAGGACTAATCTGTCATCGTTTATGAAAAATTATTGATACATGAAGGATGCATAAATTGGAACATATCTTCTTGAATCAACCTAGCGTTTCTTTCTCTTTGCAAGTCTCTTTGCTTTTATCTTATTGGTCCAATAATCGTTATACGTCATCAACTCTTTTTTATCTGCCCAAGGAATATGGCGATTATATATTTGTGCATACTGCTTATAGCTATTTACACTAACAGCTTCTGATTCCCAACCAGCAACATATTTATCATATGCCTTGCGCATCTTTTTTAAGATTTTATGACTCCCTTTCTCACCTGATATATTTCTCATCTCATAAGGATCAACCTTCAGATCAAATAACTCTTCTTGTGGAGCCATACCCTCTCCATAAGGCCAATAAGTATATTTATATCTATTGGATACAACACTTAGACTATGAATCGGATCACTACCCCATGCCTGAATAAGCATCTGATGATCTTTCATCTCTCTCTCAGGATTATCCAACAGCTTCTTCAAGCTCACCCCATCCATATTTTTAGGCACTTTTACATCAGCCAAATTCAAAATTGTAGGAGCCATATCAATATTTCCTGTTAATGCATTACACTCACGACGCTTCGCTTTTGCTTTTGGGGAGTAGATAATCAGTGGTGCTCTTGCCCCCTCTTCGTATGTCAATACTTTTCCTCCAAAACCATGCGAACCACAATGATACCCATTATCAGAGGTGTAAATGATGATCGTATTATCTGCTATTCCCTCCTTCTCTAATGTTTCCACTAACATACCGACAGCTTGATCTACACCATAAATTTGCTGATAGTATTTTGCAAGTGACTTATCATAAACCCCTGGCTTCCACTGATTCTTTAATATCTTAAACTGACGACCTCCTCTAGATTGTTCTGCGAGATGAGCTCCATTATCAACCCAATAGTTTTGGCTTGGTGTAAACTTTGTATCAGCATACACATCATCAAATTGGGGATCAGGTCTAACAGGGGTATGGGGCGCTTTAAAACTAATAGATAAACAGAAAGGAGTATTCTTATCACCATACTTTTTTATAAAATCCGATCCTGCGGCTCCCAAAGCACTTGATACATGCGGATACGCCTTTGCATATTGAGTTAAATACTTATTCTTATGCGTCTCATAATAGCCCTGACCTGTCCAGCCTGCCCACCAATCAAACCTCTCCACTGGCAAGTCCTCATAAGAGTTATGTAAATAATCAGTACTCTCTTTCACTCCAAAACCAAATTTACCAGCAAAACCAACAGCATATCCCTCTCTCTTAAGAATCATAGGGTAGCTGTTATCAAATCTATCAGGATACATGGCTCCATGCATAAAATTACATCCATGTTTATGCTCATACAAGCCTGTCATAATAGAAGCTCGGCTTGCCATACATATAGCAGTGGTATTATAGTGACGGGTAAAACGGACCCCTTTACTAGCAATTCTATCTATATTGGGGGTTTTAATCTCCGTATTCCCCATACATCCCAACGCATCATACCTTTGGTCATCCGTTAATAAGAAGATAATATTAGGTCGACGATTTTTCTCTTTCTCTTTTGCATATACACTACATCCAAGGGTAGCAAATAAGAGTAAAGCAATTGTTTTTTTCATAGTGTTTATTTTCATAGTTTTCACTATCCAAGAGTAGTTACCATACCAATTCGATATTGTAATTGGTAATTTTGTGAATACATTCTGTTTCGAGAAAATAAAATTGAACGAGAAGGAATCATCATAACAGTTCTAGGATAAGTCGTCACTGAATTAATAGTCCTCTCCTGCATTACTTTTCTTACATGAACGGATAAAGAGCGACAGCTCTTTTTTCATCTCTCGGGCTACAGAAGGCTCCGAAGAGATAATATTCTCTGTTTCACTCGGGTCCTTTACAACATCATACAGTTCATACTCATATAAAGGCACTGTTGAGTTGTCCGATCTACTTCGCTTCGTGGATCTATTATGAACCAACTTATAGTGATCTCCGATCAATGCCTCTTGATGTCCATTCTCAAACCAAAAGCCAATATTAGAACCTCTTTTACATTTCTTCCCATCGAAGAGAGGCATCAAGCTAATCCCATCATACGGCCTATCATCAGCCACCGTGTATCCCAAAATATCCATACATGTGACAAAATAATCACTACTCACCATTGGAGCATCTGAGACCATCCCCTCTTCTACTCTATCAGGCCATTCAATGATTCCTGGAACACGAATACCTCCCTCATATAAGCTACGCTTTCTCCCTCGTAAAACGGATGCTGAACCTTGATATCTTCCTTTCATCTTACCATCACCTTCGGGGCCATTATCACTACTAAAACAGACCATAGTATTGTTCGCAACACCCAATCGTCTCAACTCTTTTCGCAATCTCCCGACTTGAACATCAAGGGCTGTGATCACACTATAGTAACTCTGTTTATCTTTATCACAATCCGCATAGAGCTCTTTCATATACTTAGGATGTCCAACAATTGGAGCATGCGGTGCATGAAACCAAACGACAACAAAGAATGGTTTGGTATCTTTCACACATGTTTCAATAAATGGCAAAGCCTTATCCATAATAATTTTTGAATCACATCCATTCAACACCTGAGGTATAACCTTGCCATTATGGACATAGCCTCGCCTCATATCGCCCTTAAACTCATGCAATTTACTCTGCTTATAAGGATCATAAGTTGCCACAGCAAATTCAGTCGAAAACCACTCATCAAAACCAGACATACCTGGCGTCATATAATTCAACTCAGGTTGTCGCTTTGCCCCTTTTCCACTATAATTATCAAACAAAGTTCCTAAATGCCACTTCCCAAAATGACCCGTTTGATATCCATGTATCTTAAACACCTCTGCCAAACAGATCTCTTCTTTCTTTAGATGCCCTTTATTGGCTTGAGATATTCCAAATCGATTATGATTTCGCCCTGTCAAACAACTTCCTCGAGTCGGAGAACAAACGGGTCCTGCCGCATAAAAACGATTCAAACAAAATCCAGCCTCCGCCATAGAGTCCAAATTAGGGGTCTTTATTCTGGGGTGTCCATTATATCCTGTATCTCCCCAGCCCATATCATCTGCCATCACCAAAATGACATTAGGTCTATTATCCTCACCTCTAACATAATATAAGCAGCATAACAGACAGTAAAAAAATACAGTACATCTAAATAATCTCATAATCTACCTTTTTATCAACCTATAGTATCTCCTATTGGATAGTACAAGTAACTAAAATAGCCACAGTTCGATGTCTAAAAACATATGGCTATTGTTTGAAGGTATTCAGAATAAGAGTAGAAACAGTCCCCCATCTAAATCAAATTGAAGCAAAGAATAAAACTCGAAAATCTTAAATACAATAGATCCAAGAAAATCATATGTCCTAATGTGGTTCAATCATCATAGGAAAAGAGACATCCACCTACAACGTAATAGTAACGTAAGAGGTTCCAGAAAAACGATCTGTCTTAAGTTCATTATTAATCCCATAGAACCCATATATATGTAGTTGATGCCCTTTCATATCATTGGTTATTGGAATTTCAAAATGGAGATCTGAAGCCTTTGCATCTGCTTTATAGCACTTTGTATAATCGAGATCTTCTCTACAAACAAAAAGAAAGAGATCACAGAACACCTTATTCAAATAGAAGCTCTCATGCCAATCCCATTGCACCACTAACTTATCTTCGAGATCATTATGGATTGTAAAATGGTCTAGGCGAGGCAAATTACCTCTGGATAATTTTATTTGTGGAAAGTCTATTTTAACTTGGTCATCCTCCCAATAGAAGAATTTTCTATTCTCAGACATTGCGGCAACATATGCCGTTCGTTGTTTTTTTTGCACACCAAAACCTACACGAACCAATTTAAGAGCATCTCTCATAAGAATAGCAGCCTTCCCAAAGCACGCTCTATCATGTCGACATCTCTCTGACTTGTGTCTTCTTTTCACCACTTCTGGCAAAGAACGCATGGTTTGAATACCTTTCCATTTTGCACCTACAACACTTCCAACTTTTCCTTTAAATCCACCAAGGATTCCATTAAACAAGACAGCCATAAGACCCTCATTTTTAGTTAATAAATACATTTTTTCGTACTTAAGCTATAGAATAGTTTTTTGAAAAACAAGGAAATCAAGACTGCCTGTATGATAATGTATGATTCTGCGCGATTTTTCGTGATTCGGCGTGAGCTTACCACACCTCTTACCCCCCTTAAAAAGATATCATGGTTGTTAATTATTGACAAAACAAACATAATGCTCACATTTCAAAATCTACGAATCTTAGGTCTCTTGGTAAAATAATTTCTCCCAAATATCGTCATTAAATAACGCCACTAAATAGAGACAAGAATATCAATCTATTTCGTTTATGCTATTACATTTAGTCAAAAAACATTTTATTTTGCTTATAATAAATCTGTTACTAGCAAAAATATTTAAAGTGTAGATAACGCTAAATATAAATATGGAAATACTTAACTTCATCTTACAACACACACTATTTAGACTAAATAAATTTACCAAAAATGTTAATAGTATATATAAAGGGTATATAGGCAAAAAAACCTTATTTAGAATCGGCTATTTTTAGAAGTTTAATGCCTCTCTATATTGGACCGTAATTATCTCTAGTATTGACAGGACTATGACTATCCCATTAATTGACTATTCCTAAACAAATAATCAAACCGTATTCAAAACGGATATTTAACGCTTTGAATACGGTGATGATTCGAACATCGGTCGAGGTTCATTCGAAGTTCATTCGAAGTTCATTCGAAGATTTGCCGTTTTTATCGAACCAACTATGAAAGAACTATGAGGCAACTATGAAAGAGCACCGTTCTTGAACCGTTAAATATCCGTTCTAAATACGATCTTAAGTATAGTAATCTCCCTGTGATATAAGGGGCATTACACTGTAATAATGGATAAACATCATATTAGTATCGGGAATATTTCATAATTACAATAAGCCTCTTTATACATGCCTTTTTTAACATATGAATATCTGTAACACATAAATTTAGATATTGATCTTCACTAAAATCCATAGAGAGAGTGCTAATGACATAAAATAAATCTCATTAGCACAAAGATATAACAGATTAAATCACACAAATACAAACAACTAGCCATAAAATAGTTAACACATCAAATAGGGTATAAAAGACTTCAAAGCTAAGGTTAAAAACATAATTAAACTGATCACAAAAAAGGGACGTTTACATCTCTTGCATCATATAGTTGACCAAATGGCAAAAAAAAGAGTGTCCCATCAGACACTCTTTTTTTGTTATCATACTACATTAAAAATACTACTTATTCTTATGTTCTATTTTAGACCAATTAAATCATGAAATGAATGATATCCTTGCATTCTATAATATTTATCCGTCGTTAAGAGATATCACTGTAAAGATGGCTTTGTTTCCATTTTTGTGATTTGTCAGAACCAAATATATTGGCAAGCCTTATAACTCATTAAAAAATTAAATGGTACCTCACATCTATTTTGTTTCTTTAAAACGGTATAGTGCTTCAAGGAAATAGTAATCGGCATACGATAGTGGCACATCAATTTCTCCATTATGAGGAAAACTTCCTACACTATGATCCAGGATAAAATATTTGTTATTTGGTCGTGCCTTGTAATTATCAGATAGAGAGATCAACATCTTCTCTGCACTCTTTTTATAGTGAGTATTACCAGTTAATTCGGCCAATTCGAATAGAGCAGAAGAGGTGATGGCAGCTGCTGAAGCATCTCTTGATCCGATCAGTTTATGCTTTGGATCATAATTCCACTCTGCAGTATATCCTTTATCAAATACATTATAATCCCAGTAAGGTACTAAGTCTTCAGGCATGTTAGGATGATTAAGAATATATTCTGCAATATTCTCTGCAAATTCTAGAAACTGCTTGTCTTTGGTATATCTGTAACACAAAACATAACCATACAGTCCCCAAGCTTGTCCTCTAGCCCATGCAGAATTATCAGCAAACCCTTGACATGTGGCTTTATCCTTCACTTTTCCTGTCTCTACATCATAGTCGATTACATGAAAACATGAAAAATCTTTACGATAGTGGTTCTTCATGGTGGTCAAAGCATGCTGTGTTGCAATCTTAGCATACTTATTATCACCACTGATAATACTTGCTTCGTATAACAATTCAAGATTCATCATGTTATCGATGATCACAGGATAGAACCACTCTGTTTTCTTATCCCATGCTTTTCTGTAGTTCCATGATTTGATTGCCTTTGTTTTGTCGCTATATCGTTTTATCAAAGATTCTGCCGTTTGAACAATTACAGGACCATACTCTTTCATATCTGCAAAACGATATCCTAAACCATAACTATCCCCAATCATGAAACCGACATCATGGTTGCCGCTCCAATATTGAATAGTATCTAATACTTCCGTTCTTTTGATCGCTTCTTTTTTCCACTTTTGATCGCCTGTTAACTTATACATATACCACAGGTCGCCAGCGAAAAATCCACTTGTCCAATTATACACCTTAACACTCTTCAAACTGCCATCTTCCTTGATTGATCTCGGAATTAGGTTTATGTCATTAGATGCATTGATTGCATTGGTAAATTGTTTGTCTGCAAAATCTGTATTAGACTTAATAAAGGTCTCTTTATTGACTCCACATGACATAAGCAGTACTACAGCAAGTGTACTGTAGACAAGTTCTTTAAATTTCATTAGTTTGTGTTTTATAGATTAATAGTTATACTATTTAAAATGATCATTAACTGTTCGTTTTAGATTGTTCTTCAAAGCATAAATCAACATAAATAAAGCACTAGCGTCTTTTGTGATATTATGCAAACAACCTATATTCGAAACAGATTAATCCTCATTATACAAAATAGAATTGTTATCCACATTAATGATCGTAAATTCTATCGACAAATACAACTTATTTCGCAACTTTCACTCTATTTCCATACAGAATAGACCATAATCATTTTCATGTATATTTTGTTTTGTCATCGATAACGACAGTTATTTTGAAAATGATGTGATGTGTTACATGACCGATGACACCTTAGATAAGATTGCATAGAGCAACCTTTCTAATCATATCAACATGTAAGAATGGCAGCCTCATTCTGTGAGCTGGTCACTCTTGCCATAAGATTGTATACTGATCATCAAATTAAATAGTTCATACATAAACCATTTCTCATGTGAGATGTTTAAATCAATACAGGAGCGATATATCTATTCGTTGGGATGGAGGTACATCTTTATGAAAAGAGAGATTCATAGTACACATTTAAATAGTTAAACGGACACCTACACGATATTTTAAAGTATATGGTTCCTCTTTTTAAGACTCTATGAAATGGCATTTATCTGTATTTTAACATCTAATTATTGACACTTTCATCGAGGTAATATTTAGGAAATTAGATTCGTAGAACCAACGGAGGTATGGTATACAAAAGAGAAGATCAAATTTTTTATGATAAACTTTGAGTACCTAAACCAATGGTTCGGCTCTTTGGGGTATAGTTTCGATTTAACGAAATACATAGATATAAAAGTCAGATGAAGGAATAATGTGGAATAATCTTTAGAAAAAAGATAGTTTGTTTTCTGGCGATGTTGGAGAGTATATCACTTTAGATGGTATACTCTTTTTTGTTTATTAGATGGGACACAATGAGTGTTTGATGTCGCCAATAGACAGAAAAAAACAAGCTATAAATGAGTTATTGTTTTGATTAAAGTAAATATGTTGTAAAATAGATGAGTTTGGCAAACAATTTAAGGTATCATATGTTGAAAAGATAAACATCAATTACTATATTGAAAAAAGATGATAAGTAAGATCAATTTTGTTTTTTTACGTTAAAAACATCATCGATGCAAATGCCAATAATACTTGGGAAGAAAGTTTAAATTTATGTTCTTTTTTTAGTTTCACGGTGTTAAAATACATCAAATAAAGTAGCGTTATACGACAATATTCACAGTGATTTAAAAAAGAGAGTCGTAATAATTTAGGGTTTATTTAAGATTTTAATTGGTATCGATTATCACTATCTTTCATTTGGTTTAAACAAAATTGATTCGAAACAACAACAATCAATTTCGAGATATAATTGACTTAAAACGAGACATATGAGATCAAACAAAAACATCATCTGGTTTATGTATTGCATCAGTATCATCACGTTTATGACGTGTGTTATTTTGGCGCCGAATCTTCTGCCAATGGCACGTTTATTTGATGGTCCCGATGCAATTATTAAGAGTCAATTACTGGTAGTAGCCCCTGCACTAAGTGCTTTACTACTGTCAGTGGTATGGACCAAAATTAGGATTCCGCATCATTTTTGGGGTAAGCTATTGTTTCTTATCTCCTTATTGGTCTATGGCATAACAGGAGTGCTTTGTTATTGGGAATCGACCTTTACTGCGATGTTTATCACTCGTTTAATATTAGGTGTTGCCATGGGGCTGATTTCAATGTTACTGGTGCAAAGAGGTCATTTATACATGAGCGAAGCCAAAGAACGTATTTTTGTACGAACACAAGGTATTGTTGTTGGTATATCGATCATGTTTTTAATTCTACTTTCAGGATGGTTAAGTGAGATGAGTTGGAATATGCCATTTTTAATCTACTTGCTAGCTTTTGTACCAATCATGTATGGTTTATGGATGTATATCCAAGGGATAGGACTACACCCAAGAAAGGTGGATCGACCACAGAAATATTTTATGAATCAAAAGTTCTGGATGTTGATTGGGGGAGTATTTTTGTTTGTGATGTATATGACGTTCTATTTCTTACAACTGCCATTCTTAGTGGAACGTCTCCCCTATACCGATCATATGCAGACCGCAGGTCTTTTAGGTCTACTCGTTATACTATTTATTCTAGGAGGCACATTTTACAGTCCTATTTACCACTATATTGGACGAGAGAAGATATACTATCTCACGTTAGTCATTATCGGCTTAGGAACCTATATTCTAAGTACTAGTTTTGATATAAACCGTGTTTTTCTGTCGTTGCTTTTTGTAGGAACTGGCGCAGGTTTACTATTCACTACTGCCTACAGCTCCATCCGTCACCATATTCCTAGTGATGTCTATGGACTTTGGAAATACAAATTATTGACGGTTGTTTTTCTTGCCCAGAGTTTGGCACCGATGGTGATCTATGCTTGTAAGGGAGATGTTTTTGTCCGACTATTTTTTATGGGGATGGCTTTTGTGATTCTGTTACTTATCATCGTTGTATTCTCTGTTCGACTTCTTCTTCGAAACTTAAACCAACGAAGAGAATCATAGAAGGTTGTGGTTCCGCAAAAAAGTTTGTTTCTTGGGATATCCAAATGTATGGTCTATGAATAAGAAACAGAGATATAGTGGCGTATTGATGCATATTAGCTCACTACAGGGAGCGGATATGACAGGGACATTGGGAGTGGAATCTTATCAATTTGTTGATTTTCTTCATCACGCAAGAAGTAAGGTTTGGCAAATCTTGCCTCTAGGACGAACAGATAATTCACATTCGCCCTACCAATGTTATTCGAGTTTTGCAGGAAATGAATATTATATCGATCTGGCCTTTCTTCACGGAAGAGGATGGTTACCTGAACTACCTACATATTTCGGAAACCAAGAGGTTACGAATAGGGTTGATTGGGATGAAGTAAAGAAGAGAAAACGAATTTCATTGTTAGACGCTTTTGAAGGTTTCCGTTATCAAAATCAATTTGATAGTAGAGATTACCTTAGTTTTTGGGAACGTCATCGTTATTGGTTAGAGGACTATTCCCTTTTTATGGCTTTAACAGAACATTATGAAGGTTTAACTTGGGATGAGTGGCCTGAAGAGATCTCTAAACGCAACCAAAGTGCTTTATCTCAAGCCTACTATGACTTGGAGTCAGATGTGCTTTATCACCGTTTTGTTCAGTATGTTTTTTTTATGGAGTGGGAACTTCTACGTCAATATGCTTCGAGTAAGAGTGTTGAAATGATGGGAGATCTGCCGCTATATGTTGCATATCATAGTGCAGATGTATGGGTACATCCTGATCAATTTCAATTGAATGATGCCTTTCAAATGGTGAATGTTGGAGGTGTTCCACCGGATTCATTTAACGACCAAGGTCAACATTGGGGTAATCCTCTTTTCGATTGGGATCAGATGGCCAAGGATAATTATCAATGGTGGTGTTCAAGACTAGGTTTCCAACTTCATCTATATGACCGTTTACGCATAGATCACTTTAGAGGATTAAGTTCATATTATGCCATTGAAGCGAGTCGTAAAGATGGTATCGAAGGCGAGTGGATGGAAGCAGATGGACTACAGATGCTATCCAAACTACCAACTGTTTTTCATGATCGTATTATCGCAGAAGACCTAGGGGTGATTGACAAACCAGTGGTAGCTTTACGAGATCATTTCCAATTCGATGGCATGGGCGTATTTCAATTTGGTTTTAATGGAGATCGATCGAATGTACATCTACCGATGCACTATAGCGATAGATGTTGTGCTTATATTGGCACCCATGACAATCCTACTTATACTGAATGGGTGGATTCACTCGCGCCAGAGGCTGTAAGTCTATTTGAAGCTTATGTAGGAACTGCAAATGACTCATTTAAACAAGTCGTTCGGTTATTGATGCAATCCCATGCCAATGGTGTGATCTTACAGATGCAAGATTTATTGGGCTTGGGCGAAAGTGCTCGAATGAATACGCCAGGTACAATAATAGGAAATTGGCAGTGGCGCATGACAGACAAGCTCCTTCCAGAGATCTCATGGCTACAAGAGATGATTGACATCTATGATCGCTAAATACACATCTTTTCACATATAGTTATTTGCATAAAAATATGTTATAAAACTACATATTCACACAATTCAATCCATTGAATTATACTATTTTTGATAAATATTTAAATATCGAAACATATTGTCATTTAAATATCAAGAGTAACCTATAAAACAATAACAAAATGAATCAACTTAAGTGTGAATACATAAGAAAGTTTATCGCATTCATATGTGTATCGTGTTTTACACTGTCTGGTGTCCATGCACAAGATAAAATGGAGTATAAGGCAGATTGGGAATCTTTATCAAAACACAAAGCATCACCTGAATGGTTTGCCGATGCAAAATTGGGTATTTATTTTCATTGGGGTATTTATTCTGTTCCAGCGTATGGAGATGAGTGGTATCCATTTCGATTATATCAAACCAAAGAGACCGATATCCAAAAACATCACAAAGAGACATATGGATCTATTGAGAGCTTTGGGTATCATGAATTTGCTAGAATGTTTAAAGCCGAATATTTTAATGCATCAGAATGGGTTCAATTATTCCAAGATGCTGGTGCAAAATTTGTAGGCCCTGTAGCCGAACATCATGATGGTTATTCCATGTGGGAAAGTAATGTTACACCATGGAACTCGATGGATATTGGACCACATCGTGATATACTGGGTGAAATCAAAAAAGAGGTAGAAAAACGTGATATGAAACTCATCGCGACATTTCACCATGCAAGACAATTACAACGTAATAATCCTACTAATTTCACAGGGAGGAACAGAGCTTCACATTATAGAAATATACCTGGCACAGCTACTGCAAGTAACGACTCTCTATTGGCACTTTTGTATGGTAACCTTCCAGAAGAAGATTGGAATGAAAGGGTATGGTATGGGAAACTAAAAGAAGTAATCGACAATTATCAACCAGATATTATTTGGTTTGATTCATGGTTAGATCAAATTCCGGAGAAGTATCGAAAGAAATTTTGTGCTTATTATCTTAATCAAGCAGAAAAATGGGGCAAGGAAGTAGTTATTGTTCGAAAACAACAAGACCTTCCACTAAGTTTCACTGTTGATGATCTAGAAAAGTCACGTAAGAATAAGAAAGAGGACCACATCTGGATGACTGATGAAACAATAAGTAAAGGTAGCTGGTGTTATACGAATAATTTAAAGATAAAGAGAGCACAAGATCTCATACATGTATTAGCAGATATCGTTAGTAAAAATGGAGTTCTCTTATTAAATGTTTCCCCTAAAGCAGACGGAACTATTCCTTTTGACCAACAAGAAGTATTGAGAGAGATGGGGAAATGGTTAAAAAAATATGGAGAAGCAATATATAAAACTCACCCCTGGTACACTTATGGAGAAGGGCCAACCAAAGAGCCTGTAGGCCATTATGACAATAGAAAGAAGTTTCTTAAGATCAAATACTCAGAAAAAGATATACGTTATACGACCAATGGCAACACTATTTATGCCACCTTACTTGGGAAAGCAACACCAGAAAGAGTTGTACATTTAAAATCATTCGACCGCTCTCATAAAGATAATTTCAAACAAATTAAAGATATTAAGTTGGTTGGATCTTCATCAAAAGTTAAATGGAGACTTAAAAAAGAAGGTCTTTACATTACATTGCCGAATGATATACCAAATCAAATGGCTTCCGTTCTTCAGATCGACGTCAAAGAGATTTAGTTCGACGTTAGATCAAGAATCGAAAATATATTCTGGTTGCAAGAGTAAAAATGAGCAGAGTGCTTTGATGTAAGACAAGAAGCATTTAAAAGCCCTTCGTCTGATTATGATAAATCAATCGGACAAAGGGTTCTCTTTTAATTCTTATTCGTAGTATCTAAAATGGCATCCACAACAAGTTGTGGTTGTTGTGCATGTAACCAATGACCAGCATCAGGAATATTGTATACTCGAAGAGATGGAAACAACTCTTTCACTTTTGTTACATCTTCGTCAGCAATATACCATGAGCGCAATCCTCTAATCAGCGTAATATCTAATTGTGGGATCTTATCCATATTTTGAATATCCTGATAATTAACACTAGACATTAAACCGCCAATGGCATCGAATAGAACTTGAAGATTAAGTCTCCACTGTAGTTTACCTTCCGAAAGATTATTCTTTAGGTTCTTTAAAAGAAAATCTCTTAATGCCTCATTTTCAATGATAGGCTGAAGGAATTCATCGACCTCTTTACGACTTTTTAGCTTCTCTAAATCGACAGATAAAAGTCCTTGAAGAATTTCTTTATGTTGATCTGCTTGATTTGCACGACCAGGGTTATCTCGATAGTTTCGTGGTACGATATCTGCCAAAATAAGATGGTCAACCATTTCAGGATATTGAAGTGCAAAATGAAGCACCACTTTTCCTCCCATGCTATGTCCAAGAAGTGACGTTTTCTGAATCCCTTGCTCATTGATAAAAGCGAGAAGGTCATTCGTCATATCCTCAAAAGAGTGGGTAGACTTATGTTGACTCTTACCATGATTACGTAAATCCACAAGATAGATTGTGAATTTTGACTCTAATGCTTTGGCAATAGAGATCCAGTTATCAGATGAACCGTATAGACCATGAAGAATAATCAACGGATCCCCCTTGCCCATCTTGCGATAGTGAAGGTTTGCTATGTTGGTATTCATTTATTTAAATTTTTTATCACCACCCCACTATTAAATACAGTAGAGATCCTCCATCATTTCATAGAGAATCTATCATTACAAAGGCTGAACTCAAAGTGGATATGGAAAGAGAAACTAAAAAAGGGAATTCAATTGTAGTAGTGAATTCCCTCGGTATTTTTTAGCGTCGGAGACACTCTTTATATTTCAATATAGTAAGCTCCATGCCAAGATAAATGGCATCGGAGATGAGTGCATGTCCAATAGACACTTCAGCAAGAATTGGTATTTGTTGTGCAAAATACGCCAGGTTTTCAAGGTTCAAATCATGTCCTGCATTGATTGCCAAACCATTCATATAAGCAACATCAGCAGCTTCGATATAATCTTTGATCGCAGCATCACGATCAATGGAGTACATCGCAGCATAGGGTTCAGTATAGAGTTCCACACGACTGGCTTTGATGTTTGCAGCAGCTTCGACCATTTTAGGGTCTGGATCTACAAAAATAGAAGTACGAATATCTGCATTACGTAATTCTTGAACAATTTCGGACAAAAATGACTTATTGTCTATAGTATTCCATCCTGCATTAGAAGTGATGGCATCAGGTGCATCAGGAACAAGGGTTACTTGGGTTGGCTTGTATTTCAAAACCAATTCCATGAATTTTTTATTGGGATATCCCTCAATATTAAATTCGGTAGTAACCACCTTCGAAAGATCGTCTACATCTTGGTATGTAATATGTCTTTCATCAGGACGAGGATGAACAGTGATCCCTTCTGCACCAAATTTTTCAGCATTTATTGCTGCGTTAACCACATTCGGCATATCTGCTCCACGAGAGTTTCTAAGCGTGGCAATTTTATTTATATTTACACTAAGTCTAGTCATTTTAGATAGAGATTTAATGTTAAAAGAAAACAGAGAGGACCTTTGACCTTTCTTATATTATAACAATACCATTATTGAAATGAAGATGGTTATTACGTTCGGTTTTGTATATACTGCGTTTTTAGTTATCACCATGGAAAAGATTGTACTACCATTTTTTGACATGTCATAGACGAAATATATTCGAAACCAATTACCTCTACTTTCATCATAGAATTGGTATCACAAAGGTAATGAATTTAATTTTTTCATAAACTGAATATTATTTTGATTGCAAAAGATTTATTAGAAGTGGACATTCCAACTTTATCGGAGGTGGATAATGGACTAAAAGCACTATCCTTAATGGAGTCGGTGCGTATTACGGACCTACCCGTAATACAAGGGATGAATTATATTGGCCTCATCTCAGAGAATGGAGTCTTAGAATTAAATGATATGGAGTCATCCTTTGAGTCCTTACGAATGCAATTTATTCGACCGCATGTACATAAAGATGAACATCTATTTGAGATTTTGGGTTTGATGTTTCGTTTTCGAATAAGTATATTGCCCGTTTTAGACGATCAACATAGATATATTGGGTCGATTCGACGAGATACAGTATTAGAGCACTTCTGTGATTTGGCTACAGTAAAAGATCCTGGAGCGTTGTTGGTATTGGAGATGCCGATAACAGACTATTCACTCACAGAGATATCTCAAATTGTAGAGAGCAATAATGCAAAAGTATTGTCACTATTTGTAACAAAAAGTGAATCTAACAACTCAATTATGTGGGTCACCATCAAAGTGAATGTGATGGATGTCTCCTCGATTGTCGCAACATTTGAACGATATACTTACAAAATTAAAGGTGTTTACAATGATGACTCAAGAGTCAATGATCTGTACCATGATCGTTTTGAAGAGTTCATGAAATATCTTGATTTTTAACCATTTATTTGTCCACATGAGCAAGAAGCTTAAAATTGCTGTTTTTGGAAAGACAGTGGAAGAGGATTTTTTAAAAGAGTTAGAGGGCATTTCTACGTTTTTAAGAGATGAGGATATAGAAGTGGTAGGTTATGGTCCTTTCTGTGAATATCTTAAAGATGAAATTGGACAAGATCTACAACCTGACAAACTATTTAGCACTCCCAGTGAATTAGATGAAGATTGTGATTTCTTCTTTTCGATTGGAGGAGATGGCACGTTCTTAGATGGTGTCGCATTAGTAAGAAATTCGGGGATACCGATGGTAGGTATTAACCATGGGAGACTTGGATTCTTAGCAGATATCCCTAAAGAGGAGTTAAAGGCGGCATTAATGTCGATTATCAAAGGAGACTATCGCATAGAGACTCGCTCGTTATTAAGAGTCAAAAGTAGTGATGGATGTTTTCGCACATTTCCTTTTGGATTAAACGACTTTACTGTTCACAAACAGGATAGCTCACAAGTAATTCAAATAGAGACCTATGTAGATGATGAATTTCTTACAACATTTTGGTCTGATGGATTGATCGTATCCACAGCCACAGGATCGACAGCCTATTCTCTAAGTGTAGGAGGTCCAGTATTGGCACCCAACACAGGAAGTTTGGTGATTACCGCAATTGCACCCCATCATTTAACCGTTAGACCACTAGTTGTAAATGAAGATGCAAAGATTAGGTTAAAAATTACAGGTCGAGGAGAACGAATAATGGCTTCCATAGATGCACGATGTTTTCCAGCAGAAATAGGGAGCGAATTTGTCATAGATAAAGCTCCATTTGTTATCAAAGTGTTAAAGTTAAAGAACGTAACCTTTTATGATACGTTAAGAAATAAGCTTATGTGGGGTGCGGACAAAAGAAATTGATAAATCTGTTTTTACGTTTCATATTAATTCCCCATCTTAGAGTCGAAAATGTAGATGATTGTTAATTTTGGATTCATAATTAGGCTTTTCCAATCATACGATATTTCTATTTCATTCGTTTACCTAATAAAGGAGAATTACACATAAATCGCATATTACATGATTAGAATTCGTGGTTTAATACTTTTATTAGGAATGCTGTGGATGGGCAGTTGTATAGGGCAGAATAAAAACACTATTGATGTAGGAGGTTTTTTATCCACAAACTATTTGTTAGGGGATGTTAATTCCAATTCAATATTTTCAGCTCAACGGCCAAAATTCGGAATAGCAGCACGATATAATATGAAAGATCGTTACACACTTCAAGGTCACTTTGGAGTGGGGTTCTTATATGACCAAGGAACGATTGATCCAAATATCGCCAGGATGGGACTTGACAATACGAGTACGGGAGCATATGAATATAACCGTTACTATTATGAAATTGGTGCATCTTGGGATTTCAATTGGAAACCTTTTGTAGTTGAGAGTCGTTTTAATCATTTCACATTCTTTACAGGACTAGGTTTTAATTTTCTATATTTTCCTGAAAATGGACATGGTCCACAAAATGTGGGTTATGTATTCTCTCCAGCTATTGATGGTGAACAATCGGTCTTTACCGTTGGTGTTCCATTTAAGTTAGGAGGAAAATGGAGATTATCAAATTATCGCAGTATTAGTGTTTCATTCATAGCACAAAAACTATTTAGTGATGCTGCGGACAATATTGATGACCCATATAAGATTTTATCAGAAGCATATCCGACATCGTTTAAGGCAAACGATGCATTACATAATAATGATTGGATTTTTGAGTTGAAAGTTTCACTCTTTTTTCAAGTATACCACGGGTGCAGAGCATGTCCCGGTTTTAATTAATTGTTGATGAGTTTAAAAAGTCAGTTAAATGAGAGTAATATCCCACGCCATGTTGCAATCATCATGGATGGTAATGGACGATGGGCAAAAAAGCAGGGGAACGACAGATCCTTTGGACACGAGCAAGGTGTGGAATCCGTTCGAGCAGCATTGGAAGCAAGTGTTGAGATTGGACTAGAGTTTATTACACTATATGCTTTTTCAACAGAGAATTGGAACCGTCCAAAAGAGGAAGTTCAAGCCTTAATGCAATTGTTAGTACAGGCTATTGCAATGGAGACGCCTACTTTGTTAAAACAAAATATAAGACTGACAACTATTGGTGATGTAGCGAGTTTACCAGAGGAGACCAGAGATAAATTACAAGAGTGTATTGATGTAACATCTCAGAATGATGGACTAACTTTGGTTTTGGCATTGAGTTATAGCGGACGATGGGAGATTGTGGATGCCACAAAGAAAATTGCAGAGCAAGTAAAAGAAGGAAAACTTCAAATCGAAGATATTGATGAAGACCTATTTGGCACTTCATTAAACACAAGCAATATTCCAGATCCAGAACTATTAATACGTACAAGTGGAGAATATCGTTTAAGTAATTTTTTACTATGGCAATTGGCATACAGTGAGTTCTACTTCTCTGAAGTGCTATGGCCCGATTTTCGTAAACAAGATTTAGTCGATGCCCTAAAAGACTATCAGTCACGAGAGAGACGTTTTGGTAAAATTAGCGAACAAATCAATAAATAACATATGCGAAAGAAGCTCTTAGTTTTTGTAATTGCCTTTTTGGGGTGTCTGTCCACGTTTGCACAGCTTTCAGATAGCACCAACTTTTCGATATATTATGATACACCTAAAGAATATGAGATTGGCGGATTGCAAATCTCAGGTATTAAGTATCTAGACACAGAAACCCTTTTACAACTTTCAGGACTAGAGGTTGGTGAAACCATCATGGTTCCAGGAGAGAAAGTAACCAATGCGATTAAGAAGTATTGGAAACAAGGACTTTTCTCAGATGTAAAAATTACCGCGACAAAGATTGTTCGAGGAAAGATCTATTTTGATATTTTTCTTCAAGAACGTCCACGTTTGTCAAAGGTTAACTTTACAGGAGTATCGAAAGGAGAACGAGAAGATATTGAAGAGAAAGTTCTTCTGCTAAAAGGTAGTCAGGTAACTGACAACAGTGTAAACACTGCAAAACGTATTATTCAATCAATGATGCGTGAAAAAGGTTTCCTCAATACTGAAGTTGCGATTATTCAACGTGATGATCCAGACATGAAAAATTACTTGATTCTAGATATCCGAGTGGATAAAAAGGAGAAAGTTAAAATTCAAGATATCTTTATTGAAGGAAACGAAGCTCTTACTGATGGAGTATTAGAGAGAGCAATGAAAAAGACAAAGGCTAGGAAGTTAAAGAACTTTTTCAGTTCTAAGAAATTCTTAGAAGATAAATACAAAGAGGATAAGATCAATTTGATCAATAAATACAATGAAAAGGGATATCGTGATGCGGTTATCGTTTCGGATACGGTAGTTCCTAATTTAGAGCACTCTAATCGTGTTGATATTAAGATTGAAGTTGAAGAGGGTCAAAAGTATTTCTTTAGAAATATTCGTTGGATAGGTAATACCGTTTATACTTCGGAGCAACTAGCCAATGTACTGGGTATTAAAACAGGAGATATTTTCGACCAAAAACTACTAGAAGATCGTCTACGTGTTGAAGATGATGCGGTAGCCAACCAATATATGAATAACGGTTATCTATTCTTCAACGTAACTCCTGTGGAGGTAAATGTAGAGAATGATTCGATTGACTTTGAGATGAGAATTTTTGAGGGTCGTCAAGCAACCATCAGCAAGGTGATCATTAAAGGTAATGACAAAACCAACGAGCACGTAGCACGAAGAGAGATACGTACCCGACCAGGTATGTTATTTAGTCGTGAAGACATCATTCGTTCGGTTCGTGAATTAGCACAGCTACAACATTTCAACCCTGAGAAGATTGTCCCTACTCCTATTCCTCATGCTGAAGAAGGAACAGTAGATATAGAATACTCATTGGAAGAGCAATCAAATAGTAAAGTGGAGCTTTCTGGAGGTTGGGGAGCTGGTATGTTTGTTGGATCATTAGGATTGACATTTAATAACTTCTCACTAAGAAGACTATTTAGTAATGATGGCTGGGGAGGATCTATTCTACCATCAGGAGATGGGCAAACACTAAGTGTTAGAGCACAGACCAATGGTTCGTATTATCAGAACTACAACTTCTCATTTGTTGAGCCGTGGTTGGGTGGTAAGAAGCCAAATTCGTTCTCTTTCAATATCTACTATTCGAAACAGACTAGTGGCGATTCAAACTACAACTACTATTCAGGATATAATAGTTATAATAGTGGTTATGGCAACGGTTATGGAGGTAATCCTACGGACTATGAAATCACATCTAAGATGCAGGTCTTTGGAGCTTCTATTGGATTGGGACACCGTTTAAAGTGGCCTGATGATTTCTTCACATTGTATCATGAAATCTCGTATCAAAGATATTCTCTAGATAACTGGAATGGGTTCCTTATGCAGGATGGAGTTTCAAATAATCTAACATTTAAGACTTTATTACGAAGAAGTTCGGTAGATAGTCCACTATATCCACGTAGTGGTTCAGACTTTAAATTGATGTTTGAATTTACCCTTCCATATTCTCTATTCTCGAACAAGGATTGGAGCGATCCAAATATGAAGGATAGTGAAAAATATAAATGGATTGAGTATTATAAGACAGAGTTTTCTGGAGATATCTATACTCCACTTTCAAAGAATCGTAAGCTAGTCTTACGAACTAAGTTCGAATATGGTTTCCTTGGATACTATAATGAAAACTTAAGATCACCATTTGAGACTTATCAAGTTGGTGGTGACGGAATGTCGGGATATAGCTATTATGGATCGAGTGTTATTGGAATGAGGGGTTATAGAAACAACTCACTAACACCTGTCACTCCAGAGAATGGTCGTGCAGCCTATATCTACAATAAATATATGATGGAGTTACGTTATCCATTAACATTATCGCCAAGTGCTACAATCTATGGTTTGGCATTTGCAGAGGCGGGTAATGCATGGTATGACACCACAACATATGATCCTTTCAACTTGAAACGATCAGTAGGTGCTGGTATTCGTATCTTCCTACCAATGATCGGTCAAATTGGATTTGATTGGGGTTATGGATTTGATATTCCAAATACACAGCGTGCATCAGATGGCGGAAGTCAATACCACTTTGTCTTCGGACAAACATTCTAATGACAACTAAAAAAGGGCTTGGAGCACCAAGCCCTTTTTTAGTGTTTTATTCACACTAATTTATGGATCTATTCGTTAGATGTATGTAATGTTTGAACCATTGAAGAATGTTTAAAAAGATCACCATGAAGAAGATAATTCTATCGTTTTTATTGCTTGTTGCCACTACATTTGGTTTATATGCACAGAAAGTTGCCTATGTAGACAGTCATTATATTTTGGATAATATTCCAGCCTTTCACTCTGCAAAAGAGCAGTTGAATAAAGCATCAAAGGGATACCAAGAGGAGCTTGATAAAATACACCAAGAGATTGAGAAGATGCGCTCAGAATTAAAAACAGAGTCCATCTTACTCACTCCAGATATGATTAAGAGGCGTAAGGATGTGATCATAACAAAACAGAAAAGTTACGAGAGTCTTCAGAAAAAGTATTTTGGTAAAGAAGGATCTATATTTAAGAAACGAAAATCATTGATAAAACCAATTCAAGATGATATCTTTAATGCATTGCAACGCATCGCCGAAGAGGGAAGTTATGCAATTATTATGGATAAAGCTTTGCAAGGAAATATCATTTTTTCCGATCCGAAGTATGATTTGAGTGATGTAGTACTTGAAAGACTTGGATATAAAAATTAATAAAGTATATTTGTTGAAAACATCGCAAATAAGATAACTATGAAAAACGCATTGAGAACGTTAGTTCTATTTTTTGTTCTTTTCGCTGGATCGGTTTCAGCGCAAACTAAGATTGGGCATATTAATTTCCAACAGTTGTTAAGTGTGATGCCAGAGAGAGCAGCCGCAACAAAACAGATGGAGACTCATGGTAAGAATTTGGAAAATCAATTGGCTGAATTGCAGAAAGATTTCCAAACGAAATTGGCTGAATACCAAAAAGCAAGTACAACCATGACAGATATTGTTCGCTCTACGAAAGAGGGTGAATTGAGAGATATGCAACAACGTATTCAAACTTTCCAGCAAGCAGCTCAACAAGATGTTCAAAAGAAACAACAAGAATTGTTCCAACCTATTCTAGAGAAAGCTCAAACTGCAGTGAAGAAAGTAGCAAAAGAGCAAGGAATGACTTATGTATTGGATACTAGTACTGGTGTTGTATTGTATCAATCAAACGAAAGCATTGATATTTTACCTCTAGTAAAAGTTGCTTTAGGTATTAAATAAGTACATAAAGAATTTACTTATAGTAAAGGTATCCATGAACGATGGGTACCTTTATTTGTTTATATAAGAAAAAGATATGGGGCCAATTGGAGTATTTGATTCGGGTTATGGTGGATTAACTGTTTTAAAGTCTATCGTAGATGTATTACCTAAATATGATTATCTATACTTGGGAGACAATGCTAGAAATCCATATGGTTCTCGTTCGTTCGAGGTTATCTACCAATACACCAAGGAAGCTGTTGATTATCTTTTCTCCCAAGGATGTGAATTAGTAATTCTGGCCTGCAATACTGCCAGTGCGAAAGCACTTCGAACCATTCAACAGAACGATCTTCATCGTTGGGGTCCTAATAAGAGAGTATTAGGGGTAATCCGTCCGAGTGTGGAGTATGTGATAGAATCTAGCAGAACTGGTGTAATAGGAGTTCTTGGGACAGAAGGAACCGTAAAATCAGAATCGTATCCATTAGAGATCTCAAAATTTTCTTTAAAAAGAAATATGGAGGTATTTCAACAAGCATGCCCGATGTGGGTTCCTTTAATAGAGAATCAAAGTATTCACACATCAGGAGCAGCATTTTTTGTAACAAAAAATGTAGAAGAGTTATTACAGCAATCCGCTAATATTGACACCATCCTATTGGGATGTACCCACTACCCGTTAATTAAGCCTATTATAGAGCTCAACATCCCCAACTACATTACGGTGTTATCACAAGGAGATCTTGTCGCAGAGAGCCTTAAATCGTATCTAGAGAGACATACATGGATGGACTCACAATGTTCAAAGAATGGAGTAGTATCTTTCTTGACCACTGAATCTTCGACTCTTTTTGATGAGAGAGCTACCCAATTCTATGGAGAACAGGTAAATTCTCAACAAATTGTATTGGGTTAATCACAGTACCTTTTAATAATATTATAAGCCTGTATCATCCCAAGCTCACCTGCTTTACTTAAATCTAGAGCACCGCCTTCGATATCTTTCAAATAGATTTTAGTCAATCCACGATTAAAATATGCCTCCGCAAAAGCTGGATATACTTCTATTGATTTATTATAATGAACTATTGCCTCTTGGTAATTCTCTAATTTAATATAGGTGTTTGCCATATTAAACCATGCAAAATGAAATTTAGGATTCAATCGCAAGAGTTTCTTATAATCCTCAATGGCATGCCTATAACTGCTATAGTTTGTTCCATCTTCCTTAATTGGATTGATCAGAATATTTTTCTGAGTTTTGTAAATAGAGCGAAGATAATCAGCCATATCCACTTGGTTATTTGCAGCACCAAAGTAGGTAAGTATATCTTTAGGCGCATACTCTTTGGCTTGCTCAAAGTCGTCCTTGGCTTCTTCGAACTCAAAGGATAGGTTCTTTAATATCGCACGATCTAAATAGAACAACTCTGGATTCTGCCTGGTAGCAACTAATGCATCGAAAAGTGCAATATGCTCCTTATACTTTTGCATCTCATCATACTTAAACACAGAGGTCTGCACATGATTTGTTAGGGCTAAGAATGGATTCTGCTGGTTCTTCTCGTTTAAGTCATCGACCTCAACACTAAAATATTGCATCTGAGAATAGTCGAGGTGATTTTTATCAAAATAAGTAAAATCGAAGTTCGGGCTTAGTTCAATAATGACATTAATATTTTGGACAAGCCCTTCTGTCGGCTGCTCAGTAGTTAATGTTACCTTCCCATTATCTCCAACAACAAGAGGTGGTTGTGCCCCTGTTCTATCTTCCTGCCTACGAAGTTTTCCACGCTCTAATTTTTGAGCAATATCCATATTCTTAGGATCGATCGTCTCTTTTTTCTGTTCTATAATATCTGGAGAAGTCGATTTCGTCGCTGAAGAAGATGGAGTTGTTTGAACCTTAGGATTATTTTTGTTTACCTTCTGTTGGTTCTTCTTTTTTGCTTTTTGACTAATCGCATAATACCATGGATTAGCCCTTCTCTTCTCCTCTTCTTTTAGCTGTTGTTGAAATTTGGCGATACGAGGGTCTAAAGCAGAAGCTATTTGAATATCACGCTGTGCATCTGGTTGTTTTCGATCTTGCTTTATCAGACCTCTATTTAAATATGCAGAGGCCAAATTTGGGTCAAGCTGAATTGCCATGTTATAGTCCATCAAAGCACCATCAAGTTCTCCGAGTTGTTGTTTCGCAAGACCTCTCACAAAGAATGCATTTGATGAACGAGGCTTAAGTCTAATCGCCTCATTAAGGTCACTAATGGCCCCCGCATAGTCATCTTTTTCTAATTTAATACGCCCACGAATAAGATAAGCATGATCGTAATGAGGCCGTATTTTAATTGCGGAAGTACAATCTTTAATAGCGAGATCTAAACTATCTACGATTTGGTAAGCTATACTACGATTTAGATAGGTATTGATTGCCCGATCATTCAATTTGAGGGCATGAGAATAGTCTTTAATGGCAGCTTTATAATCTTTTAGAGCCATCTCAGTTATACCTTTATTATTGTAAATAGAGTAGTTATTTACATCAAGTTCCATCGCTCGATTATAGTCATCAAGAGCAATTTCATAATTCTTTAATGAGTGATTTACCATCCCTCTTTGCATAAATGCCAAAGGATAATATGGTTTAATATCAATTGCTTTATCTAAGTCCTGTTTGGCCCCATAGTAATCTTCAAGATACTGTTTTGCTATTGCTCTAAAAAAATAGGCTTCATAATTATTTGATTCTAGGCGAATAACAATATTAAAATCTTTGATCGATCCTATATAATTTTGAAAATGAAGCTTACTTCTTCCATGATAGAAATATTGTTGGGTATTAAACTGAGCAAAACTTCGATTGGCTATAAGACATAGGATAACTAATGCAACGACCACAATTAATCTCTTACGAATTAGGAGTATATTTGATTTCAAATTAGATCAATTTTTTAATTAAATGAATTCCTTTACAAGATAATATACTTTCAAAAACTATACCACCATATTAGTTCTTTTTGTTAATCTTTTGATTTTTCTACTCTTTTGAATAAAATCTAATCAATTTGATAGAGAATAAATATGACAATAGTTTACTAATCAACATAATTTTTTATCTATATTTGATAACCTATTGTGTTGATATATTGTATTTACATATCAAGCTGAATAAATGGTTCTAGTTAATGTTTTGACAAGATGAGAAAAGTATTATTAGTAATAGTAGCATTTGTGTTTTATATAAACATAAGTAGTGCTTCATCAGAAGATAAAGTGGGGAATAAATTCGAAAGTGAACAGTATGAAGAGATATCCCCTTTAAAACAAAATCCATATGTAAAACCGAGAAGGAGAAAAACTAAATCGGAATATCGCAAGAAATCAATATGGGAAAACCGAGTAAACTTTGGTTTTGGCATGAATTGGAATAATTTTTCAGGAATTAAAACAGAATCGAAGAACAGTGGCTATGCTTTTGATGCTAGCTATTACCATTTTATCATTGAATCATTAGGTATTGGAATGGAAACCAACCTTAACAAATGTCTGTTTGATAATGGAGACTTCAGTTATGAGGACAAAGCCACGACACATGTCATTGATCAAGATTTAAAACACCAAACGAGTATGTTCTTTGTCGGCCCATCAATTATGACACGTACAACAGCTGCATCAAACTATTTGGTCTTTTATGCAGCTATCAGTGCCGGCTATGCCTCGTGTAATATGATTGATCGGAATAATACCCCCAATAAGTATGACTTAAGCTTTAATGGACTGGGGGTTTTATGGAAAGCTGGCGTAGATATCTCCATTGCAGAGAATGTATATTTTAACGTTGGAGGAAGCTATTTTAGAACAAGTAGTAAAACATTTAACAGTCTATTAAATGGAGCCAATCATGAATTTACACTAAAAGATGGTCTTGGCATCAAATACAATAACTTTGGAGTCAATTTCGGTTTGGTTCTGAGCTTCTAAACTCACTAAATTCGTTCGATATCTTACATAAGATATCGAACAAATTTAAATTAGCTGATAGTTAAATCACCAAAGTATTCTGGACGATGGTAATCAGGTTGATCAGTACCGATAGGATTCCATGTTACAAAATGCATTTTAGGAGTTTTATCGCCGCACTTGAAAAAGTTACCCTTATATAGTTCTTTATCTAGCTTAAAGTTAGGATGTTTAACAAAAGCATCAAAAGGAAGCTTCGCAGTAAGCGTATATGTCGTTATCTTTTCGGTCTCTTCTACAGGTGATGTTCCTAGGGAGCTAAACACTTTAATTCCATTCAATTTAGAAGCATCAATACGTTCACGATCTCTACCAGAGCCATAACCAAATAAGAATGTTCCTATCGCATTCATCTCAAGGTTGTAATAACCTTGATCATCTGGAGCAAAGAAGAACTCACAACAACTATCTTCGTATACCTCTCCATTAATCTCTGTTGTAACAGCTTTCACTTCTTCATTTTGCACATGAAAATGGATATAAAAGGCTTCATCATCATGACCAATATGAAAGGTAACCTCTGGTTTTACAGGATAATCATTCCAGTTTACAGTATCTACATTATTTTGTTCTAATTTCTCCAATAAAGCAGCAGCCTCTGTCATGCTCTTAGGCGTACTTATCTTCGCAATCTTAAGATTTTTTGACGTCATGTGTTTTGAGTTATAATATGATTTATGAGCTGGTTAATATAATCAATTTATATGACCCCAAAGCTTTACTTTGATGAAAATTCATCTAGATATTCTTTTAGGTCGCAGACTGTTTTTTTACTGTTCCCAATAAAGATTACATTATTGTCTACAAATACTGGGCGCTTAAGAAAAGTATAGTCACTTAAAATATATTGCTTTATCTCCTCTTCTGTAAGGTTTTTATTTTTCAGGTCAAGTGCTTTATACTTCTGTGCTCTTTTGTTAAAAAGAGCTTCATAACTTCCTGCTAAATGACACATCTCATCAAGATCTTTCTCAGTATAGCAAGTTGTTTTTATGTCTTGTTTGATTACATTTTCAGATAGTTCTACTTCATTCATTATACGTTTACACGTCGAACATGTCGATAAATAATAAAATTTCATGGTTCTTTTTTTTCGGTTAAACTTCTTGTTCAATTCATACCCTGATAGCATTTGTAAAAAATATAATTAGCTACTCCATTAGAATATCTTTCAAAGCTTGAAGATCTAATATAACGACTTTTTTTCTCTCCCATAAAATGATGTTATTTGAAGTAAGCTCGCCAATAGTTCTTGCTAAAGAAGGACGTGTCACACCAAACAGTTCTGCAAGTGCAGATTGAGACTCCTTTAGTTCAATCTCATTTTGACCTCTCTTCAACAGAAAAAAAGCGAGTTTTTGTCTAATTGTCTTAAAAGAGAGGAATGTGATCTTTTCCGTCAGAAATTGGGCTTTATTCGAAATAATATTTAGGTAATTGATTAAAAGTTGTGACTGTGTTGTCAACAATTGAGTAAAAGATTTTTTATCAATACGAAGTAATCTGCCATCTGTTTTAGCTAGTAAATTTACAGGAAATCTATTTTTCTTACCATAAACAAAAGCTGCAGCAATCAGCATTGGACCATTTAAAAGCTCTATTTTTAATTTATTTCCAGCTAGATCTAACATCGCACCCTCTAAGGTACCATCCATAAGAATGATCATCTCTTCGATAGGATCTCCAGCATGGGCAATCAAACTCTCTTTAGTAAATTTCGTTACTCGGTATCTTGAACCATTCAGGATATCAGCAATCTCTGATTCTGGAATACCTTTAAATAACATGGTCTTTTGCAGTACTTGTTCCATCATAACTTTTGTGATATTTTGAATTTTACCTCAACACAGGTAATGGGATACATTTAAAATTCATGGTGAATATAGTAGAAAAAACAATTTAAGATACAAAAAGATCTTTTTTTCAAAAAAACTTCACCTGTGTAACAACTGTTACAATTTAGGTCTCATGTCTAGCCTATATTTGCCATTGAAAGTTAATCGAGAGAGTTACGGAATTTCTTTCAAGATCTAAATAAAAAGTGTCATGGGAAAAAATATGAGAGAGATAATCAAAATAGACGAATCATTGTGCAATGGATGTGGATTATGTATTCCAAACTGCCATGAAGGGGCTTTAAGAATCATCGATAAGAAGGCTCGCCTTATAAGTGATTTGATGTGCGATGGTCTTGGTGCATGTATTGGACACTGTCCAAAGGGTGCTATTGAGATTGAAACAAGAGAAGCTGCTCCTTATGACGAAATTTTAGTAATCAAAGATATGGTTAATAAGGGAAAGAACACTGTTATTGCCCATCTGTGCCACCTTAAGGATTACAATGAAATGGAGTTTGTTCGTCAAGGGGTTCAATGGATGTCTCAAAACCAGGATGCTTTTGATTTTGATCTACAAGAGATAAAACAGATAGTTCACAACCACCAAGGAGGAACAAAAAAAACCGAGAAAGTAGAAGAGAAAACAACAAATATGAAATCATCACTAATTATGGAACCAGCACAAGCAGGAGGATGCGGTACGGGAGGATCAGGATGTCCTGGATCCCAGAATGTAGCTTTTGATGCTCCTGCAGGAATGGCACAGCATATAACATCAGCCACCCCAAGTGCACTACGTCAATGGCCAGTACAGATGCACCTATTAAACCCCAATGCACCATTCCTTAAGAATGCGGACTTATTGATTGCCGCGGACTGTGTCGCATTTTCAGTAGGTAACTTTCATTCAGATTTCCTACCAGGAAAAGCATTGGCTATTGCATGTCCAAAATTAGATTCACAACAACAAACTTACATTGACAAATTAATCATGATGATTAATGAAGCTCGTATCAACACGATTACGGTGATGCTTATGGAAGTACCTTGTTGCGGTGGACTATTACGATTGGTACAAGAGGCTTGTTTAGAAGCATCACGTAAGGTCCCAGTAAAAGTGATTACAGTAAGTATTCAAGGCAAGATCCTTGATGAATCATGGGCTTAGTAAGAGAGAAATGATATTTTATTACCAATAACTATATTGAAATGATAGAATTGGTATAAGTATTACGACTTTAAACCCAACAAAATATTTCAAAAGTTTATTTAACCCTTTCGAATTCATCGGAAGATTCGAAAACATTAAAAAATAAAGATTATGAGTATGTTCTGTTTTCAGTGTCAAGAGGCTGCTAAAGGTACAGGTTGTACTATTAAAGGAGTTTGTGGTAAGAACGAAGAGGTAGCAAACCTACAAGATCTACTAATGTATGTAGTTAAAGGTATTGCGACTTATGCACACCATGGCCGTGCATTAGGTATGGAGGATGACATTGCCAATAAATATATTATCGATGCTCTTTTTACAACAATTACAAATGCTAATTTTGATCCAGAAAAGATCACCGAGGTTATTACAACAGGTTTAGCAATCCGTAATCGCCTGAAAGAGGAGTATATTGCAAAAGGAGGGGATGCAAATATTTCATCTTTCGGTGCAACGACATGGAATCCAGAAACAACAGCAGGCTATGTAGCAAAAGGTTCTGTTGTAGGAATATTAGCTATTGAGAACGAGGATATTCGTTCATTAAAAGAGTTGATTACTTATGGTCTTAAGGGTGCAGCAGCATACGCTGAACATGCTTGGAATCTAGACTTTGAAAACAAAGAGTTTCATTCATTTATTCAACGTGCCCTTTATGAGATTACACGTGATGATATCTCTGCAGACGAATTGGTTGCATTGACTCTTGAAACAGGGAAATACGGAGTGGATGTAATGGCACTACTTGATGAAGCCAATACATCGACTTATGGTAACCCAGAAATCACTGAAGTAAATATCGGAGTAAGTGATAAACCAGGTATTTTGATTTCAGGTCATGACCTGAAGGATATGGAAGAGCTATTGAAGCAGACTGAAGGAACAGGTGTGGACGTATACACACACAGTGAGATGCTTCCTGCAAACTACTATCCTGCATTTAAAAAATATAGCCACTTTGTTGGTAACTATGGTAATGCATGGTGGAAACAAGATAAAGAATTTGCTAGTTTCAATGGACCTATCTTGATGACAACAAATTGTATCACTCCACCTAAATCATCTTATGTTGATCGTGTTTATACGACAGGAGCAGCAGGATTTGTTGGTGTAAAACACATTCCAAATAGAGCAAAAGATGGCGCGAAAGATTTCACCCAAATCATCGAACATGCAAAACAATGTGAAGCTCCTATTGAGATCGAAAAAGGTAAGATCGTAGGTGGTTTTGCACACAACCAAGTTATTCAATTGGCAGACAAGGTAGTGGATGCTGTAAAAACAGGTGCTATTCGTAAGTTCTTTGTAATGGCAGGTTGTGACGGACGTATGAAAAGCCGTGACTACTATACTGAATTTGCAGAAAAACTTCCAAAAGATACTGTAATTCTTACAGCTGGTTGCGCAAAATATCGTTACAATAAGCTTGAACTTGGTGATATCGGAGGGATCCCTCGCGTATTAGATGCAGGTCAATGTAATGATTCATATTCACTAGCAGTGATCGCCTTGAAATTGAAAGAGGTATTTGAATTAAATGACATTAATGAACTTCCAATTGCTTATAACATTGCTTGGTATGAGCAGAAAGCGGTTATCGTTCTATTGGCACTACTTCATTTAGGAGTAAAAAATATTCATTTAGGACCTACATTACCAGCGTTCCTTTCTCCAAATGTCGCAAAAGTTTTGGTTGACACATTCGGCATTGGTGGTATTGGAACTGTTGATGAAGACATGAAGATGTTCATGAACTAATTCATTGCTTCCGTAGTAAACTAAATTGCATAGAAGCCATCTCCTTTTTACTGAAGAGATGGCTTCTTTTTGTGTTTATTAAATAGTTGTTGTAAGTAATTGGCAACGATAAGGACAGCAAATTTATCACTAGAATGAGTAAATGATGCAGAGGATCTCCAAATGTTTCCTCCGTAGTTTGTTGATACTTCGTTGATACTTGATTCATCAAAAATGTTAAATAGATGAATATTATATAGTAATAATATCTTAAGACTATTTTTATTCTACTGTCAATCCATGCTAAATATACAGACATTCATCATCCTATTTATTCTCTAAACATTTTGGAGAGAGCGACTTCTCCTAATGTTATGTATTGATCATTTTATTTCTTAATCCAAACTAATTCTTCTGTTTTAAGTTTTAATATCAATATTTATCGGCATTTATTAAACCGTGAAAAACTACAAAGAAAGCTTTTTCTCAATATTTGTGATCTTAACACAAAGGTTCATATACTCTTTCTCATCTTTAACCTGTTGTGTTGTAAATTTATCAAATACATCTTCCCCTAACTTGTCTATTATTTTGAACTTTAACATCGAGGTATAATCATCATGATATTGAAGCTTCTTCTTTTCATCATCTAGATGCTCTAAACTACGAAGTCCATCTCGATATACGATAAAAGCATTTCTAACAGCTTTATCATTATTACGATTTATATCCTTATAAGAATAAATTAATTCAATGTAACTATTAATGATGCTTTGGTCAAATTTCTTATTCAGATCGAACTGCTTCTCTAACTCTTTTTGAGTCTCCTTATATGTATCAAGAAGAATCATTAATGAATCTCTCTTTATTCCCGCACCTAAGTTTGTTACCTCTTGTTTATTACTTAAAGTTTTATCTTTAATTGAAACTCCTCCTTCTTTGTTCAATAAACGTTTCAAATCATTTAATTTTCTTTCAGTGGTAGCCATCATATTTAATACCAAGAGGCAAGCTCCTTGGTATTGTTCAGCTTCTGTGGAACCTATAACTTCAGAAATATTTTTCATCTCTTTACTTCTAAGCTCATCACATACAGCAGCTCTTTTTTCTGGATGATGTACTGAGTAAATAGCCTTCCGGTAATCCTTTCGAAACGTGGTTATTGATTTACGTATTAATCGTTCCTCTTTGGGACTTAACTCTTTGATTTTAGAAATAATCTCAATATGCTTATCGGTTCCATAAGTATCATTCCTTTTATACAAAAAGAAAGCCCTTTGAAAAAGATTCAACTGTTTTTGCAGCTTAACAACTGCATGATTTAGGGAATCATTAGTGGTTGATCTCTGTTGAACTATCGTCGTAGCAACCTCTTTGTTTGCAGTGAATTCTGTTGTATTTTCTGGTGATGGATCAACATGATCTTTACGCAAAGAAAGTTTGTTACGAACTAATCGTTCTTTATTCTTTATTTCTTTAAAAGAACGCTCGTAATCCTTCTTAGCCTTAAAAAAATGATTTAATGTTTTAGGACCAACCACACTGATTAGTTGTCGAATATAAGTGACCTGAATTTTTTTAATCTCTTCAGTAAGCTCAGGTTTTTTGAATTTATTTTTTACCTCTCTTATTTTTCTTCTACTCTCCAATGAATTCGTAGTAAACTGTTGTCTTTGGCTCTGTGATAGTTCACAAACACTGTTAAGGAGACCAAGTTCTATCTTCACAACTTTCGCATCATCCTGTTCTTTCATTGAATGATATATCGAGAATTTTTGCTTCTGTTCATTTATGTCATTTAATGTTTGATACAACGAATCTCTTGCATTTCCAGTATATTTGTAAGCAATTTGAACTCTTGCATTTTCTTCATTTAGATTGTTTTTCAGTAAAGTAGATTGTTTTTCACTCTCAATTTCATCAAGATCTTTGCTAATGGCTTTACTTGTTCTACTAACAGGAGTTGTTCGCGTCCCATTTTCAAACTGAGAAATCTCTTCTTTAAGACTATAAATAGTTCTTGACAAGGTTCTTGATTGTTTTTTATTCTCTGTCTTTATCTCCTGATAATCATGAATGGCACGGGCACCAATGACATCATAGATCGATTTCTCTTTCTGTAATAATGCCGTTTTAAAAACCTGTTTCCTCTTTAATCTATCTACGAAGTCTTCATCTTGCAAATGACGAAAATCTTGACGATATTTTAATATTATTTTACGCAATGAAAGTTCTTGTTCCGATGAAATTTCCGTCGCACTCTTTATATCCTTTATTTCTGTTTGAATAACGAACTGATCACATCTCTTTAAAGTACAACTCAAATCTCTCTTCTTATTATATTGCCGCCTCAAGTCTCTTAAGACTAGTCTAAGAGAATCACAATGTTTGGTTATTTGAACTTTGGTTAATTGTTTATCTTGTAATGAAGTGTTTTTATTAGCAAAACAAATATTTATTGAAGAACAAATAAATATAATACAACATATAAATGTTACTGATTGAATTAAGCGTAATAGCTTTCGTAAGTTTTTGATGCCCATAAAGTCTTAGTTAGATATAAACAGTGAAATATTAATAAGAGAACAACTACAAGTTAATATGGAGAGAAGATATAATTAGGTAGTCTAAGTTATCAATGAAATGTTTAGTCGTTCAATTCAAATATAATTACTTATCTCTTATCTCTTTATTCATTTGTTTAACTAATAATAACAATATTAGAACAATGTCATATTTATTAACATATATGTATCAATAAATATAAAATCAAATATTATGTAAACTCAAATATTGATAAAACAAAATCGGTCAAATGTCATTTAAGAATGATGATCATACAAAATTAATTTAAATGGTGAAAATCAGATAGAAGGATATGAAACAACAATTATATTAACTAAAAAGAGGTAACAAGCCGTAGCCAGTTACCTCTTATAGTTAGATTAATGTATTATGGGGAAAGCATTATAATACCATAACCTTAGTGTATGTCACCTTATCATTTGTTTTAATTCTTACCACGTGAATTCCTTTTGATAAACCTGACATATCGATCTCTTCACCTGAATAATTAGGAATAGATTTTTCTAATTGTCCTAACATATCAAATATCTCAATCGATGTTTCTGTTGCAATACCAACACCATGCACTTGAATAAAATCTGTTGTTGGGTTTGGATAAACACTAATCAATGCCATTTCAGAAGACATATTCGAAGTTGTTAAATCCTCAGTTCCATAAACTTCAAACTCAAACAGACGTATTGTACCTCTTCCATCATCACCACCAGTTGTGTACTTCACATAACGAGCTTTCACTCCATTGGTCATAATATCTTTGGTCGTTGATTCATCTGTATCATTCTCAGCTACTGTAGTCCAAGTATTATTATCCTCACTCACTTCTATCGTATATCCACGAGAATTCCAACCAGCATCCTCAACATTTCCACAATCAAACATCTTAAATTCATATACACTGTATACTTTCTCAAGATCTACAATAACATAGTGAGGTCCATCACCCGTTTCACACCATTTATTTGAGGCACTTTGAGGATTAGTCTCTCCATCAAATAGATATGAAGGCAACTCACTAGCTGTTGAACCAGAGAAGTCAATTGCTTTCTTATTTAATGCCACGTTAGCAGCATCTTTAGGTGTTACGAGTAAATCAACATCATGAATAAAAGTTTTTCCATTAACATTTAGCTCCAGCTCTAATTGAGTTGAACCAATTGCATGTTTGGTTTGCAAAGTAACATTAATAAGATGTTGAGTCATATCAAGAGAGACATTCGTCACTTTAGCAAATTTCGTATTAAGCACCTTCGCATTTAGTTGATTAGACTTAAAGTCAACTTTATTCGTAAATGGAATCTGAATTACTGTTGTCTCATCAAAATGAAGTGCTTGTTTCTTCACGTTAGTAAATGAGATATCTTTCGACTCACCTAAGGCTACCATCTCATTGATTGTTACATTTCCATAACCATTTACAGATGACCAGATACGTACATATCGATACGATACAGCTTTATTTAAAATCAACATCGAACCACCATTATAGTGATCTTTTGATGTAATCAATTCATAATTCTTGCCATCATGCGAACCAGTCACTTTAATTTTAAGGTCTTCACCATCTTGAGAACCATTATATTTGAAACAAGCAAGTGAATGTGATTCCCCTAAATCTGCCTCAAGAACAACACCGTAATAACTTGTTGTGATCCCTGTTTTTGGATCTTGATCAACCAACTTTTCAGCTCCCTCAATCGCACCAGTAAGTGATGACCAGTCCCAACTCGTATTATAAGCCTTTAGAGTCTTTCCAACCAATACATTTGACCAATTTTGAGAAGCAACAGTCACATCAAAAGAGACATCTTTTGACAATCCATTATTTACAAATACAACATTTACTTTCTCTGTTCCAAAGAATCCAGCTTTAGACTTAACATCAAAATGATATGTCGATTTTACTTCATCAACAACACCATTTGAAATCAATATGTTTCCATTCTCAGAAGTCGCCTTAAAACCAAAGTCCGAGGCTTTTGCTATAGTTCCTAAATCATAAGTAACTTTTACGGTTTTTGTTTCAGTGTCATTCAGTTTCATATTCTTGACACTTGACAACTTCATACCCATAGAAACCCCTAATACTTGGAACTCCCAAATACGAATTGTAATTCCTTCATTTTTGTCGTATGGAGTAAATCTCACATAGCGACCAACCGTTCCTGGAATAGCAGCTTCCTTAGTATTCTCAGATTTACGCCCCTGTTGGTTTACAACCTCAGTCCAACTCTGCTTATCGTTACTTACTTCGACCTTCCAACAGTCGAAGTTGCCTCTAGCATCTTCCTTATGACCAGTATCAAACGTTTTGAAACCATAAATATCAAAAGGCTCTTCTAAATCTACGATAACCCAATGCGATCTAGAGCCACCAGCACACCATTTATCTCCTACGGATCCAGGAACATTCACTCCATCAATTAAGAAACGAGGATGCTCACTACCCATGTTACTACTAAAGCTATCAATCGTTTTGCCTACACTAACCACTTCTAATTGACTTGAATCTACAACTTTCACTGCATTTTCAACAGTTTTTGTTGATTTTCCAATCTTATTCGTAGCTTCAACAGTAATATTATAACTACCAGCAGATGGAAAACGACATGCAACCTGATTCTCTTCGTACTCACCATTAACTTTCTCTGCACCTTTTGGAAGAGTCCACTTATAAGACTCAGGGTATTGTGTAGCACGAGCGGTAAATACAACAGTCTCGCCTGCTTCAATATATGACTTATCTGAAGTAAGGTTAATTACAGGAGCAGTAGGTTTCACCCATTCAGCTACTTTTACTACACGTCCATGTTCGTCACCCAAAAGGTCTACACTTTTGATAATAATATTCACTGACAATTCATCTGATGATGTTCTTTGAATATTTTCAATATAGAAAGCTTCATCCATTGTCTGTCCAACAAGAGTCTCAGCACCTTTCTGTTCAACATAGATATTATAATGGCTTATTACACCATCTGCAGCATCCCAGATAACACGAGCATCACCTTGATCATCACCTAAAACTTTTTTAATATCTCCTAGGTCATCAATAACTTTGACATTTGAAACGACACCACATGCTGGAACAGCATCTCCCAAATATATTTCACCTAATTTAAGATCAAGATCTTGTACGTTTGATGATGATTCGAATTTCAAAGAGATCATTGAGATTGTTTTTCCTGCATAAGCAGCAAGAGGAATATCAACTGTTGTCCATGTACCATTAGCAAAGTTCTCAAGTGGAATATATGTAAATGCATTTTTGTCTTCACTAAAAGCAAGACCTAGAGAACATTTGTATCCTGTTTTTGCTCCCTTTAAAACGAGCTTAGCATGCTCTGATCCTTTTACTTCAAGTTTAGTTTTATATAGGCGAACATTGTTTGAAACATTACCGTTAATACTACCAGCAAACATTAAGCTCGCACCACTATTGTAAGCATCATCCCAAGTAAATTCTGGAGCAACTGTTTTAGTAGCACCTTCAACCCACCATCTCCATGTAGGAAGAATAGATTGTATCCCTCTATGATACCAATCTCCAGTACCTTTTACATCACCTTTAACGTAACGTTTTTTTCCCATTCCTGTATTAAAATTCGTCACAAATGGAAATTCACTGATTACACTACGTGCAGCAACCCCAACCGACATTCCAGGCCAGTTAGCATCGTCATATGCTTTTGATGAAGTAACATCATGCTCTTTATTTACCCAGAAACGACCTGCGGTCTTATAAAATTCATTCATCTGTTCATAAGGATTCAGATGTCCTTTCTTCGTTTGATCTTTCCATGTCTTCTCTTCTGGACAGAATAGATCAATAGACCCATTATTTTTATCTTTTCCGAATAATGCTACAAATTCACCCTTATGTGAGAATCCGCCACCACCAATTTCAAGACCATAGTAGTTTACTTCAAAAGGATTTTTCCCCCATGAGCGAACTCGGTCATCATTTGATTTCACATTATATGAACTCGCTGACCCATAGTTCAAAAACTTTGACTTAAATCTCTTATCTGAATTAAATAGAGTTCCACCAGTACTCGTTCCTTGGTCATACCACTGTAATCCCATATGAGCACTAGCCTTATATTTATTAAAATCCTCAGCAAAACCAGCCCACTCATCGTGAGAACTTCCACCAGTTTCTTCATTAATAAACCACCCATCAAAACCAAAATAGTTTGCAATCTCTGCCAATTTCTTTGCATAGATAAACTCACCATTCTCTTTTCTCAACATCTCACGAACCCATCTTCGTTCGCCACCATATGCTCCAGGAGGGAAGAACACATTTCCATAGACCTGCACTCCATTCTTATGTGCAACATCAACTACGGGTGCTGAAGGTGGAATTACAATACCCTCACTAGCTGAACCACCCCACCAAACTAGGATATCTAGATACTGCCAGAAATTAAATGTATATCCAATAAAATTATTTGCACCTTGGGCAGGAGTCTTACTACAAGAAGGATTCATTGTAAGACATGCGGTCACCTGTGACTCATAATAATTATATGGCCCAGCCTTTGTTGTTTCATCTTTAAAGCGAGGTTTTAGAGCAACCATACTTCTATTAAACTTGGCAAGAGGGTCTGATTCTGGAGTCCAGCTAGTAATATCTTCAGGATGCCAACATCCTCCCATTGGCTGTTGTGCAACTACATTAAAAAATGTAGAACAGATCAACAGCAGCGTTAAGAATAAATTTCTTTTCATAAATCACTTAGTTTTATCTTTAGTTAGAAGATGTAAAGGAAGCATCTTCGAAATTTGGTTATTTAATGAAAGGCCAATCATTTAATTACATTAATAAGAGTCATATATAAATAAGAAGTACTCATTCTCATAGATCTTTTTATAAAAAAAGGCACAACCAAAAATGATTGTGCCTTCAACTAAACTCAATACGCATATGTGCGCTTACGTAACCCTATCTAAAATTATTTTGTGGCTTAGGTTTTCCACTATCGTCATTCGAATTATCTACGTCCCACCATATTCGAACATCCATTCGATCATCAGCTCCGTAAATATCTGACGGTATATTTTTTTCATTATAATCGTGCTGTTTTACCGTATAGCGAATACGTTTGATAAACAAACCTTGTTTAACTGTAGCAGACATATTATTATCATTATTTAGTAAACGTGGATATCCAGTTCTTCTAAATTCAGCCCATCCTTCATTTCCATTAGGGAAAATAGCCAACCATTTCTGCTTGTGTATTGCTTCTAACACTTTTTCTTTATCACTTCCTTCAAATATTCCATCTTGAATATCCTTCAATCCTGATACATACTTATTTGCGTTATCCTCAGAAATTTGGAAGTACTCCATTGATGCTTTTACTCCATCTATGTAATATGACTTTGGAGTCATGGAAGCTCCTGTCCATCCTCTTAAGCTAGCCTCAGACATTAAGAAACAGGTCTCTGAATAACCTAACCATACAATTTCTCTATGAATTGAGAACCACCCTTTAGGGTCTTGTAGTGCATTTGTTTTTAAAATTGACACATTTGTAGTGCTATGAATAAGATTTTCGGTTTGCCCTACTTTATGCCCTATATATTGTCCAAATGTTGTTCCTGGAAGGGCAGGTAGTTCGAATCCATCACGTATTGCTTTCTCTGGACCTGTTTTATACCATAATGCACCACATCGAGGATCTAAATTTTCACTCCATGACTTATAAGCAATTTCAAGATCTTTAGTCATCACAGCATCTAACCATGCATTACTACATAGATAATAGATATTTTCTTGAGTGATCATATGGGTCGCTAGATTATCACTGTTCGAAGAAAACACACCATCTGCGATAGCACTCTCTCCCTCTTCTTTAGCTAAAATAGGATCCACACCACTTACTCTTAAAGCCAAACGCAGTCTCAATGTATTCGCAAATTTACGCCATTTTGTATAATCACCTTGGTAGTAATTATCAGATCCAGGTGCAATATGAAACTGATCTACATCAGAAGCTTTAGCAAGAACCGCAGAAGCATTCTTCAACTGTTTAAATAGATCTATATAGATATCTCTATCCGAATCATACTCTAACTTTGTAGCTTCTGAAATATTCTCTTCAAAAACATACTTATATGGGATATAACCATATGTATCCACCATCATACTCGTCAAGAAAGAGAAATTAATATCTGCTACAGCTTTAGCTTTCGCATTCCATACAGGAGCAGCATTCATTTTTTTCACTAATGATCGATACTCTTTTACTCTTTCATAATAGAAGTGCTCCCAACGCTTACCAATCCAACCATCGTTGTACACATAATTGGGTGACAATCCAGAGAAATCTGCTTTGTTATGTGAAAAATAGTGTGCATAGATATCATGAAAAAGATTCGTAGCTCGCTGGTAATCAGCATAAGGACCTTCGAAAATAAATGGAGATATCAACTTATTAATATCCTCATCATAATGTTCGCCATCAAATACCACTGCATTATCAGTTGAATACTCTGGTTTAATCGAAGTATTGATGTCTTCAAATCCATCAGTACATCCTGAAACCATTCCTCCTAGAAGAAGTGCAACAGGAACTATTCGTTTTATATTACTTAGTTTGAACATTTTATTTGATCATTGGAAAAATTAGAAACCTAGTTTAACAGAAAAACCTAAAGTACGTGTATTAGGAATCGATGAATAGTCAATAGCTTGTGAGAAAATACTACTATTAAAACCTCCAACAGGTGAACCCGGAGTATTCTTACTTAAGAAACCTAGGTTGCGACCAATAAACGAAAATTTCACCGAGCTAAAAGGAGTCTTTTTTAGAACATGGGCTCCTAGAGAATAAGTTACTGACAACTCTTTTAATCGAACAAAAGATGCATCGTAAACAAACTCTTCAGCAATTCCTTGCTCACCTCCTACCGTACGATAATATTGTTCTTTACTAATTTCAGTTGTGTTAGCCGTTCCATCTCTTTTGACTCCTGGATAAACAAATGCACTACGATCTTCTGTAATTTTAGCAACTCCAGCATTGGCAGCTATTGCCTCACTGATAGAAACAATATCACCACCTTTTTGCATATCAATTAATCCCGAGAAGCTAAGGTTTTTATATCTCAACCCTAATCTAACGGAACCAATCCAATCAGGCTGAATATTACCAATAACGGTACTCTTAGAGTCTTTAATTGGCACACCATTCTCTCCAACAACTACCTGTCCTTTTTCATTACGCAAGAAAGTATTGATCGATTCAATATCTCCCAATTCATGTCCCTCAACAGCTGCAACTTTCACCATATACTCATCTGTACTTCCAAGATACACTTTGGGAGTCCCTTCACATAAGCTTTCAACATTCGTTGTATTATGAGAATAATTCACATCAATATCCATACTAAAATCCTTGGTACGAATTGGGGTTGTATATAACATCAATTCCAAACCTTTATTGGTAATACTACCAGCATTGATTGTCTTATACTTATAATCCACACCATCATCCACAACCATTACTTGATTCTCAGTTTTAGTCGTATAGTAGGTGGCATCAAGCCCTAGTCTGTTACGGAAAAGTTTCACTTCACCTCCAACTTCATAAGAGGTACTTATTTCAGGCTTCAGATCATCGTTAGGTCTAGTATCAGGAACTTGAAATTCCATCTTACCATTCTTTTCAACAATGTCTACTAGACTATGTATTTCATAAGGATCACAATCTTTACCTGCTGAAGCTGCAGACCCTCTAAACTTAACAAAGTCAATAAACGAAGGTATAGTCACATCCTGCTTCTCCAAGAACTCACTCAACACAAAACTTAGATTCACAGAAGGATAGAAATAAGAATTATTTTGCTCTGGAAGTGCAGAAGACCAATCATTACGTGCTGTAACATCAATCGTTGCATATCCATTATAGGTAAAATGTGCAGAACCATACAGAGACTGCACCTCTTTTTCGGTCAATGTATTATAGGCTATTGAACGTAATAGATCATTTGCCCCTTGCAACAACCAATAACCTTTAAACAAATTACTAGTTCTTGCATTTAGACCTTCACTCTTATAATACATTCGGTTTCCTCCAAAAGTAAAACCATATTGTGATTTGTTACTCTCAAAATCACCTGTCAACAAAAATTGACTATTAAATTCACGATAGGTTGATTCCCTTCTTACAAATGAATCATTTACAATATCTTTCACATCAGTTTTCCCAATACCATCACCACGATCTTTTTCGTCAGTACCCGTTTTGTGAATATCAAAAGCTTGTTTCAATGTCAACTTAATTTCTGGTGTGAAATCCATTGTTAGTCCAAAGAATCCAAAAGCACGAAGTCTTTCATCTTCATTCATTAAAGCATCACGAGTGTAGTATGGGTTTCTAATTTGAGTATCTGGACCATACCAATTTCGATGAACTTCATCTTTCGATGAAAACTGCTTTAAATCCTCCATACTTACACTTGTAGGTATATTCAACAGTTGGTACATTTCACTTCTATTACCGAAAATAGGACGATTGGTATTTTTTGAATCAACTAACGAAACTTTTGAATTCACTGCAAACCAAGGAGCCAATTTCATGCCGCTATTAATATCTAAAGACATCTTCTCCTGCTTATTTCCCGAGAAAACACCTTCATTCTTAACATACCCTAAACTAGCCCTATAATGTCCTTCTTCAGTTTGTTTTCCCATAGAAACATTATGATTCTGAGAGAAGCCAGTTGTAAAATAATCTTGTACAGGATTGCTTAATGCAGAATAAGCTCTTTTTTCGCCGTTCCATGCTTCAACCTCTTTACCATCTAACGCAGCACCCCAGCTATAACGAGATTTATTATCATATACCCCATTGGTACCTTGACCGTATTGGTTTTGGATATCCATTTGATCAGTCATCTCTGACCATGTAAAACTACCGTTATAGGTAATACCTAAACCAGCTTTCTTTACACCTTTTTTGGTCGTAACTAAGATCACACCATTACCTGCACGCGATCCATAAAGTGCGGCAGCATTTGGCCCTTTCAGCACAGATATAGACGCTATATCTTCTGGATTAATATCAACAGAAGCACCACCTCTATCATAACCACCATAAAGCGATGCTCCCGAATCAGAGTTGTTATTAAAAGGAACTCCATCCACAATCCATAAAGGCTCATTATTACGCCCCAAAGAACTATTTCCACGAATTGTAATTTTAGAAGAACCACCCATTCCAGTACTCGACTGTGTAATCTGTACTCCTGCAACTTTACCTTGTAATGCACCTGTTACATTTGAGTTAGAGGTTTCATTCAATTTTTCTCCCGAAACTTCTTGAACTGAATAACCTAACACCTTCTTCTCACGCTTAATACCCAAAGCAGTAATCACTACTTCATCAATATTGTGATTCTCTTCTTGTAGAACAATTTTTGCGGGTAGACTATTAACTAAAGAGAATTCTTGTGTAGCATACCCCATAAATGATATACTCAACACAACATTTGGATCACACACTAGAGTAAACTCTCCATCTATACTTGTGATAATCCCTTGCGAAGTTCCTTTCACGATAACATTCACTCCAGGAAGAGGAAGTCCACCTTCATCCACAATAGTAGAAGAAACTTTCACTTTTGTCTCCTTCTGCTGTTTTGTTACTTTTTTTAAAGCCACCTGCTTACCAGAGATCTTGTACTCAATGTCAGTTCCTTCAAAAACCTTATCAAGCACTTTCATAATATTATCCTCTTTCACATCGACTGAAAGACTCATACTAGGGTCCACAAAATCCTTATTATATACAAAAGTATAAGGAGTCATCTGCTCTATCTTAGATATGACATGCGACAAGGAAGTTTGCTTCGCCTGTATCACAATATCAGAATCTAAATCGAATGTTGATGCCATTGCAGGCATACTCCACATGGTTACAGCCATTACAGAAACAGCCATCAAGTGTTTACGAAGTCCTTTCCTGAGGGCATAACTCACCCTGCCAGAAAAATATAACCTACTCATATTCTGGTATTTAATTAATTATTGATTGATTTAGTATTACCTTACAGGACAATATATCTTATCCTATTTATGAAATCTATTTTTTACGTACAATGATCTTTCGATCCTCTACACTATCATGTTCAAATTTAATAGGTGCTGTAAACTCAAGCAGCTCAAGTATCTCTTTTAATGACTCAGTCGTCACACTTAGGTCATAGGTATAATTCCCAATTTCAGGATTAAGATATTGAAATTCCACTCCAAATTTTCGACCTAATCGATCCGTAATATCAATAAGTGATCTCCCTTTAAAGGATATCTCTCCATCCTTCCAATCATCATATTGTTGAAGATGTTCAACCTTATTTATATCCACCTTTTGATCATCTTTAATCTCTGCAACCATACCTGGCTTTAAGAAATACTCCTTCATCTCCTCACCTGAAATAGAAACACTTCCTTCCTTCAAGGCCACAACCGATTTATCTTCTTCTGGATATGCATCAACATTAAATTTTGTTCCATACACCTTTACATCACATCTTGGGGCATGAACAACAAAGGGAGTTACATTCTTAGTCACATGAAAAAATGCCTCTCCTTCTAAGTGCACCTCTCTACATTTTTCAGAAAACACAGAAGGATAACGTAATTTTGAACTTGAATTAATCCACACTTCCGTTCCATCAGGAAGGACCACTTTTGATGGAGCACCAGTAGATGTTTGAACCTCTATAGGCAAAGAAGATAGAGTAAGATATTCATTGACTTCACTTCGTTGCTTAAAATACATCGATACAAATCCCAATGAAATTAAAACCAGAATAGACGCTGCATATCTCCATAACTTAAGATGTCGAAGCAATCTTTGGTGAGAGACATTATCGATAGACTGCTTCAACTTCTCCCATTTTTGTTGAAGACTAAAAGCATTACTTTTAGTCTGTACAAATCTTAAGCTCACAGCAACACATTTTGCTTCTTCAACCTCATTAGCATACTCTGGGTGCTTATGAATCCACTCATCCCATCTTTGACGATGTTCTAAATCACCTTGTGCATAACACACAAATGAGTGATCCATTAAAAGTTTATTATATATTTTACTATTTATTTCTGACATATATCTAGATATTGTACCTACCTCTAACGATCGTTTCATTTACAAGAGGGCAGAAAAAACATTAGGTACTCAATTATTTGAAAAAAAATGCATCTACTCTTCAGTAGATGCATTAGGGGCTTTATTTTTTGAAATCATTCTACTGACAAACAGCATAATAAGATCTTTTGAAATAGTCTCTCGTAGTTTCTTATAAGTTCGATGAAGTAAATTTTTCACACTCTGTGGATTCATTTCAAGTTGATCAGCCATCTCTGCAATCGATAAACCTATATGAAACTTGAGATAAATAGCTTCTTTGGGTTTGCCTCCTAAAGTCATCAGTGCCTTTCGCACTTCTTGTGACTTTATTTGGTCCAATTCAGAATCCATCAACATATCTTCCATGGAGAGTTCGAATCCATGATATTCTTGTAATTCACCATCCAAGTTCTTATTCTGTTTTTGTAAAGCTTTGATTAAACGTCGTTTAAATGCAATAAACAGATAACTTTTCACCTTCTCCACTTTAGATAAAGAAGCGTGTTTATCCCACAAATAAATAAAAAGGTCTTGTATTACATCATCAACTAAAGTGGCATCGGACGATATTTTGTGTCCATAATTTGCCAGCTCATCATAATAGCTTTTAAATAGCGTCTCTAACCCTTGCGAGGAACCTTTACAAAGTTTCTCCCAAGCATCTCTCTCATCTATCATATCACAAAGGCTGCTTCATAAGTAAAGAAAAGTTAAAACTAGCAATATTTTAACGATCGAAACAAAAAAAAATGTGTTTTATGTAACACAAGGAATACATAAAACACATTTAGCGCCCATTCAACAAGGGTTATTTTAAATATTTATTTTTTATTTAAGATATAAATTACTGTCTCCATAACTCAAAAAACGATAATTATTATCTAAGGCATGCTGATAAATCTCTCTCCATTTCTCACCTAAAAATGCTGAAATTAATAACAATAGAGTACTTTGCGGTTGATGAAAATTTGTAAACATTCCACGAATGACCCTATATTTATAACCAGGAGCAATGATTATTTGTGTACTAGTTCTAATTTCATCTAATCTATTTCGTTCCATCCAGAGAATCAATGAGGATATGGCATCCTCGGTTGAAACATACTCTAGTTCCTGATAAGGTTCCCACTGCTGTACATGAAGATCTTCAAGAGGTAATGTTATATTTTGTTGAACTTTTACTCCCATCCAATACAATGATTCTAAGGTTCGAATTGAGGTAGTACCAACAGCAATCACAGATTTGATATGTGCAAGTAGATTTTTCAAAAATATCTTACTCACTTCAATCTTTTCAGTGTGCATTTCATGACCGCCAATGGTTTCACTCTTTACTGGCTGAAATGTACCAGCTCCTACATGTAATGTGACCTCATCTGTATCTACACCAGCATGATGTAAACGATCAATTATCTTTTCCGTAAAGTGCAATCCTGCAGTAGGTGCAGCCACAGAGCCTTTTATCTTTGAATAGACAGTCTGATATGTCTGTAGGTCACTATCTTCCGTATCACGATGTAAATATGGTGGAATCGGAATATTACCAGATGCCTCTAAAACTTCCGAAAAGGTATAACCATGGTTCCAAGAAAAAACAATCTCTCTAGCATTGCCTACCATCTCCCCTTTCTCCGCTTGCAATGAGACTTCTTTACCATCTGCCATGATCACTGGAAGAGTTAAAACCCCATCTTTCCACTTCTTGGCATTACCAACAATACATTTCCAAGTACAATGTTCCGTCTCGCCAAAAGATTGCAGATAATCAATAGGTTTTAATGGTTCCAAACAAAAAATTTCAATCTTCGCACCTGTTGACTTATGAAAATATAGTCTTGCACGAATGACTCTAGTATTATTAAACACCAGCAAACTACCACGAGGAACAAGGTCTGCGACGTCTTTAAACATACGATCTTCCATCTTACCATCCTGAAAGAACATCAACATCGAATCACTTCTATTAGACAATGGATACTTCGCAATACGCTCATCTGGCAGAGGGTAATTGTATTGATCCATTGAGATCTCTTGAACACCTAAATTTTTTGTCATTCCTAATTCTATCTCATTATAATTTTCATCGGTCACAAAAGTAAGAAAGAAAGATGTAAAACCATATTATACGAATAAATTCATATTATTATAGAAATCAAAATCCCATATTATTTAAAGAGTGCCTTTTAACTTCTAAAGGCACTCTTTATCTGTATTTTAGTTACTCTTTAATAAACTTTTGATGATATTCACCTGAGCTTGTAGAAACTTTTAACATATATACCCCTGAAGGCAAACTACTCATTGATACTTTTAAATGTTTATGATGACACAATTTACTAAATACCATAACTCCTTCCATATTGAAAACCTGAATCTTCTCCAGATTGGACATTCGAGATAAAATATTTAATATATTCTTCACGGGATTAGGATAGACACTCAAGTCTCTTTCGAATGAAATATCGACAGATGCTGTTGAACCTTTATCCGTTTTGATCACACCAATATCAACACCATTTCCTGAATCTAACCTATCACAAGGTCTCACATCAAATTTCTTATAACCATAACTACCTTCATGATATGCCAAAAACCGTAATGCCACAATTTGACCATTAGGCATATCTGCAGGTATCATATATTCGCCATTAAAAATCTGTCCTTCCGCGACATCCTTAACTTGGAAATGATCATAAAAGATCTGATCATCTGGATCAAAACCATTACGATTTGCATCTAAAAAGAGTTTAAACCCTATCGCATCATTATCACTACTCTCTCCCTTAGAACACAAGCAACTCCATTTAATAAGTCCATCAGGTCGAACCCGAACAACCTTACTTATAATCAGATCACTATATGCAGGTATTTGATCTTGTGGAACAATATGTTGAATCTCATTTACATTCACTGTTTCTATATGACCATACTTTGTTCCCCACTGCTCTTTCACTTCACAAACTCGATAAGAAGATTCAATATAGTTATCTCTCTTAAGTTGTAATGATTTACCATTTCCAAGCACCACATCAAGTGTTACATCATACAATCCTTCATTTTTATAGATTACCAAAGGATTTTGCTCCTCAGACTGATAAGGGGTTCCCCCATCAAATGTCCATTTTCTTGAGACTACTTTTGCTCCATTAACGACTCTCGAAAGATCTGTAAACTGAACCTTATCGCCAAGAACTAGAGAGGTGCTACTGGCTGAAAAATCAACAGAAGCTCTTTGTTCAGATGGAACTGTAATCAATCCATAATCTTCGATTTCACCACTTTCAATCACATCACACGGAGATGCAATTACATTTGCAGATTCTCCTCGATAGTAAACCATTACTCTAATCCTAGATGTTTCGATCACAGCATCAACAGGTACCATTATAGTTCCACTAACCGTATACTCATTTTTCTTAAAGTTCTTTACAGATACATCCTTTTGATATATCAATTCATTAGCATCAAATGAACTATTATGATCCCAATCAGCCCAAATATGAACTCCATTAATATCTGCTTTTCCAGCTTTCCCCTTATCCAACATAATTTCAAAAGGAACTTCTGAGCCTGCCTTCACTGTAACCTCTTTCTCCTCATGGTAATCCGTATAGCGTGCCCAATTACGACTATAGTGGGTCATATTACCTATTTGTACTTTTGTTATTCCGCAATACGTCGCATATTGTGTTGAAGGGGTACAATAATTTACCTCTACCTGTATGGCATTTTTCTTAGTAATACGTTTCTTAATTCCAGACTGAGTAGTTACCTCTAGAGACACATTATAACGACCAACTTTATCATAGATAATACCTTTGGGCTTTTTCCCTTCAAAGACAGATGGAGTTGCACCTTCCAATTCCCAATACCATGAAATAATAGGATCTGAGCTAGGGCTATTACTTAGGTTTAAAATAGTAGGATTATGTCTAAGTAGAATCGTTGGGTTTGGTATACTAAACTCTGGAACAACAGTTGCCACTTCGGGCAATACAGTTAATGCATAATCTTCGTACTCACCACTCTCATAATTCCCCTGAGGATCGTAACCACTTGTGGCTCTATCACGGGTCTTAAATGCAGCAAACACTCTTAACCCAACCTTCTTCCCTTTTACGATATCACTCGGAATGGTTATATTTTGCTTAAACACATAATCGCCATTCTTATCTGCACTCGTAAAAGTCATGACATGTTCTACGACTTCTTCACTCGCATCGAATATGAAATCGCCGTTTGTATCGATCCATGCGTGAATAATATAAGAATCTGAAGCTGCAGTATCATGCTTATTCATTTTGACCATTAGCTCATAGGATGTGCTTTGGTTCACGACAGCCACATGACTATCGAAATAACTTGTACCATTGGTCACTTTTGAACTATTATCGATACTCGCAAATTTCACTTGTGTAATCCCTGCATAAGATCTAAAACTAGAAGAAGGATAATGATATTGGGTGTATGGATCTTGAAAAACCAATGAAAGGTGATTATTTTCAATCGAAGATATTTCCTGTCCCTTTTCCTTAAAGGCATTCTTCTCGAAACGTAAAGATATATTGGAAACACTACTTTTTTTATCATGGGTCAATGCTTTACCTTTCAGAGATAGAACCGCTTTGGTATTAGACACTTTATTCAATACAGGAGTTAATCCTGCAGGAATCCCACTGATCGTATAATGCGTAGCCGCGATAAGACTCGCGTCAATAAAGTGTAGCCCATTTAATAGGGTTATATCAATAGTTGTTGAAACAGCACCATTGTTTAGAAAGTCCTCTTCAAAACTATTCGTACTATAACTCACCCCCATACTTGGAACAAAAAGGTCGTGTACTCCCGTTGCCATCAGATTGGTCTCTTGCCACAAAGGTCTTCTTGCAGGATGTTGCAATGCTGCTTTCATTCGCATCACCTGATCTTTGGTAAACATCTCATAATCGTTGGTATAGTTCATGAAATTCTGAGTGTTGGTCAACTGCCCTAAGCAATTCAATTGATCGACCTTCATGTGGGTTCTATCTACCACCGGAGTATCATTACAATGGTCTCCACCATTCGTTTCTGGACAACCTCCCTGAAATGTATGTGCTAGGTTCATGAAATGCCCAAACTCATGGGTCAACACTCGCCTGAAATTTTCACTTGTATTCGAAGCTAAATAGGCCCCATTATAAACTACACGAGCAAGATTATCGTTGGTCATCAAAGAGCTAGGATACCATGCTACTCCTGAATTGTTTGTGTCTCCATCATTATATAGGTCATGCATGATGTAAACATTCATATATTTCTTGTTATCCCACGCATACTTCTTTATCTGCTGATCATATCCTGATGCATGACCGAAGCCTGACATCACTTTATGAAACGTGACCCCAGTACAAACACCCCCATCTGGATCTACTTGTGCAAGCCTAAACTCAATGGGTAATACACCTAGAACAGGCTTAAATTGAGGATGAATTTGATCTTGACCTATAGATCGTTGGGTGAAATCACTGTTTAACTTTCTTATCGCTTCTTGGATCAATTCTGTCGTAACCATTTTACCGCCTTGGTTTTTTCCAAACACATGAAAAACCACAGGGATAATATATTTTTTTCCAGCATCGACAGCATCTTTCGACTTATACTTCTCGATCCATTCCTGCATTTCCTTTTCGGACTTCAAATGTGCTTTATATGCTTCTGGATGTGCCTTCCAATAGGCGTCCTGCTGTGTTGTGAAGTGACAGGTTTCGTGTGAATGCTCTTGTCCAATGGCGTCTGGTTGTATAAAGATGCATAACAATAGCAATCCAATACGCCACCCCAAAATTCTGTTTAAAATCATAAAATAACAATGTATATTTTCTATCTTGATAAAATACTTCCTTTCACAAAAGTAAACATAATACTTTACCCAGGCACATTTTTTAACATTCGATATTTTAATTAGCCCTATATAACCGGGATGACCTAATACTTATAAACCATTCAAATGCTGCCACAGACAACAAATACATATATACAACGCTATATTATCCAATCAAATTACGAGAAACAGACCATCATTTATTGTAGGTTTAAGTTTTTGAACCCGTAGCTATAATATTTTCATCAAAAACATCATGACCACATATCGTTATGGTTTCATAACTCTTTTGCATCTCCAAACCTATAGCATGACAATAGATTATTCATCTATTAAACATTTTTGATGAAGCAACTATCAATGAAGTATCCTTGAAGTATCAACAAACTACGAAGGAAACCCTATCTAAAATGTCGGTTATTTCCTAAAGTAGAAGCACTTTTCCGATCCAAGTTATCATAAGAACCATAAACTATCTTATTGGGGTAATTCATGTTCTTTATGCACCCTTTAAGAACACGCAGCTCCAGCTTGGGAACAGAATCTATTGCAATCACACTCCTGCATTTTCAACATTCCTGTATTCTCAAAGCCAGACTCACCTGACTAACATACTACTATCACCTGCTTTTTTTTGGGTATCATTCCAAGCACACTCGAAATCCCCTCACCCAAAATGGGAAATCGATGAATGAACTTCGAGTGAACTTGGAATGAACTTCGAGCCATCTCAGGGGCAAAGCAGGAGCAAGTAGCTTGTTGGTCATAGTAAGGTGAGTTTCCATTATTGAGTAATATGCCAATACATATGGTTGCAAAACTTACTGGTATGGTATGATATGATGATAAATTATGAACCTTGTTATCTATGTGTGTTGGAAGGCAGGGGCAACGGAAGATTATCAATGAGGCAGTAGATTGTTTAAGAAAATTTAGACAGAGTTAATTTTACACCGTCCGGAAAGAGCCTCTTTTTTACACAGAAGAAGGATTAGTTGCAGAATTTCGTTCTTTCTTATTTCCTTGGACCTTTGACCATAGATTAACATGAGGCATGGATGTTGTACAGTCATTCGCATAACATTTGAATACGATAACAAAATGTGATATTGGTATCAGAACAATCTTGCAATTATGTATAAAAACGTATGCACTGTCATATGATAGTCCCAAAACCTATCAAAGACAATGCATACAATAGAATCAAAAGAAACCTCTATTTTAACGTAATCTTATATACAGAAGCTAAGTAGAAATCAGAATCTGCTTTTGGGGTGATGATTAACCCATCACTATCTTTAGACCACTTCAAATTCTCACCATCCATCGTTTGGATTGACTTAATAGTCGAAGTGTCAAAATCTTTAAACTTTGTTAGATGTAGATCATCTTTATCATTTTGGAATGATGTAACAAAAATCTTATGATCTTTGGCAGTATAACGATACTCTTTTTGGTGAATTCTCATACTATGATTATTGTAGTGAACATCTTTTTCATCAATAATATCACCAAAATATTCTCCATAACTCGACCATGGCGTAGTACCATAAATAGCATCGCCATTAGTTTTCAACCACTGCCCCATTGCCAATAATCTTCTTTGCATTCCTTCAGGAATTGTACCATCTGCGCGTGGTCCAATATTCAATAGCAAGTTACCGTTCTTACTAACCACATCTACCAATAAACGAATTAATTCAGCAGGCGTTTTATACAGGTCATTTACCTCTTCATTTTGCATATAAGCATAAGAAACACCAAGTGTAGCAGGATTTTGCCAATGATCACCGATGGTTTCAACTGTCATATTATCCTTTTCGAAGCAACCTACTCCAGCAGGGAAGTTTGGATGTTTACCTTTGTTGTTGAAATAGACTTCTTTCCCCCATTTTTTAGCATGGTTCAAATAGTCAGCGATCATTTTCTTATAAGCATTCTCAAATTTAGTTACCTGAGGATCACCTTTTGCAGCGTATAAAATTGGCACATCATCAATCCACATAAAATCCGGCTGATATTTTTCTTCCGCTTCTTGCCAGCGTGCCACATAATCCGCAATAAATTCATCACTATAGTCAAAAGGACCATATAAAGACGCTGCCTTAGGATCGTTTTTTATCTCTTCAGCAACCTGAGAAAATGGTTCATCGTGAATTTTAAAGGAAGCAGTAAAACGACTTGGATGACGCTCTCTATGATAAGAAATTCCATACTTTAAACCCTCTGCTCTAACGGCTTTCGCTAGATCTCCAATAAGATCTCTTTTAGGTCCCTTTTTAGTAGCACACCACTCTGTTAAATCAGAATCCCAATTTACAAAACCATCATGATGTTCTCCTGTTGGAATAACATATCTAGCTCCAGCAGCTTTAAAGAGTTCAGCCCACTGCTGAGGATCCCAATTCTCAGCACGATATAGATCTACCCAATCTTTATAACCAAACTCTGGAGGTGCTGCACCAAACTTCTTTTGAAAGAAAGCCTCATAACGCTCCGGACGCTTATACATATCATTAGTAATTGCTTCCGCATATCCTTTATTTCTATCCTTATATCCAGCAACACTATAAGGTCCCCAGTGAATAAAGATTCCAAATTTTCCATCTTCCCACCATGTCGCAGGTTGGGCTTTAGCTAAAGATTCCCAGGTTGCCTCATAAGCCGCTTCTTTTTCTTGCTTTTTACTCGTCTCAGACGCCTTCTTTGACGCACAAGAAAACATAGTAGCTGAAGCGAGCATTAGAGAAGTCACGATTGTTTTCATTGAACTCATCCTAATTGGTTTTTTCTTAGTTACAATTTATATAATGTCATTTCTTTGCACATTTAACGACTGACAATAATGAAATAAAAGTAAAAAGGAGTATGTTTATGAGCCACATACCAATGTATTACTGACTTGAAATATTTTGGTAGTAAACAGAGTGTATTTTTGTTCTTGGCTGTACTTTGTCTACTAAATGTAACCCATAAACTACTACACTTTACTAAATCACTGATCGATTACAAATGTACTTGCAAGAAAGAGCTCTTGAGATCACGTTTAGATCAATTATTAACACGTATGATTCACCATGAAAAATATGTTGTAGGATGACAACAAGCGTGTTATTCTACTATATTTTTGTAGTAAAAAACATAAAATGGGACTATCCTTACCAACTCGCTAAAAAAAATAGAGCCATCCGAAGATGGCCCTAGTCAATGAGAATGAAATATACACCTATTTTTTTATCACTTTTCTCACCTCTTTTCCATTTACAGTCTCAATTAGGACAAAATATGTTCCCGGAGAAACTTGATCGAAGGATAATCTTATTTCTTTGGTATTATATTTTCCATCATAGTAAACGATGCCATTTATATCATATACTTTCACATTTTTAATGGCATGGTCATTCGATAAAATACTCAATAAGCCACTAACAGGGTTAGGATAAATAAGAATATTACTATTTTGTTGTGATAATTTATTTACACCTGTTGACTTGTCAGTTTTTCCAATACCAAAATCTACTCCATTACCAGAATCTAGTTTATCACAAGGATTGACATCAAACTTTTTAGCCCAGTAGGTTCCTTCATAGTATGCCACAAAACGCAACACTGCAGTTTCTGTTTCATCGAAAGTATCGGGGACAGTAAAGGTTCCTTCAAACACTTTTTCGCCATCTACATCTTTGGCATTAAAGTGGTCATAGAAGATCTGGTCGGCAACAGTCAAACCATTTCTGTCCGCATCAAAGAATATCTTAAACCCGATAGCATCTCTATCTCCACTTTCTCCTTTATGACACACCACACGCCATGAAATCTGTTGTCCTGTTTGTGCTTCTACCACGTGAGATTTATACAGGTTTGTATAGACAGGAATATCTACATCAGGTAATACATGATTTACTTTCCCAACTTCTATACTTTGGATGTGACCAAACTTGGTTCCCCACTCTTGGGTTACCTCACAAACTTTGTATACCGCCTCTACATAATTGTCTCTTTCCAAAATAAACGATTCACCGTTATCTAAAGTGACTTTTAGTTTTACTGGGTATACTCCTTCTTTGTTATAGACCACTTGAGGATCTTTCTCAGTAGAAGTAGATGGGGTCGCCCCTACCAATGTCCACACTCGTGATGTAATATGATGTCCTTGAACAACTCGTGTTAAATCGGAGAATTGAACTGTGTTTCCTACCACCACTTGTTTCTTGTCGGCGGAAAAGTCTATAGATACTTTTTTATCCGAAGGAGAAACCATCAAACTATAATCTTCTATTTCGCCACTCTCAATAGCATCACAAGGAGAAGCAATATAATCTCGCTTATCTCCCCTATAGTATACCATGATTCGGACTCTCGATCTTTCTCCCGAAGCATCAATAGGGACCATTATGGTTCCGCTTAACGAAGTACTATTGTTTTGGAAGGAAGCTATTTCTACATCATGGAATACAGCTAATTCATCGGCATCAAATTCACTATTGTGATTCCAATCACACCATATATGAACTCCGATTAAATCATTGGCTCCCGAAAGTCCTTGATCTAGATCGATCTCATATGGCACCTCTGTTCCTGCTTGAATGGCAATCTCTTTTTGACTATGGTAATCCATATAGCGCGCCATATTTTCTGTTTGATGGACCATAGTGCCTATCTTCACTCTTGTGATTCCACTATACGTTGCATATTGTGTGTTTGGTTCACAGTAGTTTTCTTCGACAGTGATGGCATTGTCTTTATTCAGAACTTTCTTCACCCCAGATGCAGTAGTGACTTCTAATTGGATATCGTATGCTCCTTCTTTTTCGTAATATATTTCGGGAGGCATTTTTCCGTCAAAAGTTTTAGGTTTTCCTCCTTCAAAAGTCCAATGCCACTGCGTAATAGGATCGTTAGATGGGCTATTGCTTAGATCCAATACCTTTAGATGGTGTCTCAATAAGATTTTATCAGAAGATAAGCTAAAGTCAGGAGTTAATTCTGTAACCGTTTCTAAAGCCTTCACACTGTAATCCTCAAACTCACCACTTTCATATGCTCCTTGGGGATCATAACCACTACTATTTTTATCTCCCGTATTGTATGCTGTCAGGATACGTAGTCCAACTTTTTTGCCTGTAATAAAATCTTCAGGTATTGTGATGGTTTGTTTGTACAGATAGTTTCCTTGCTCGTCGGCATCCTTAAAGTTCATCGTGTGATCCACAATGGCCTCATCCTCGGTAAAAACAAAATCTCCATTCTTATCTAACCAAGCATGAATAATATATGAATCCGTTGCTCCCGTTTCAAATTGATTCATTGTAATTTCTAAATCATAATCTTGACCTACAGCAACGACTGCCATGTGATTATCAAAATAGTTTGTTGCGTTGGTCACTTCACTCGTATTATCAATGGTCGCAAATTTCACTTTTGTAATACCTGAATATGCACGGTATGATGATGATGGATAGTGATAAGCTGTGTAAGGATCTTTGAAAGAGATCTTGATATGACTGTTCTCTAATAAAGAGATGGTCTGCCCTTGCTCTACGAAAAGATCTTCCGAGAAACGAAGGGTTAGATTCGCCATACTATTGTCTTTATCATGGGCTAAGGCCGTTCCTTCTAAAGATAAGCGTGCGGTCTGATTATCTTGTTTCACTACTTTTAGGGACACTCCTTCTGGCACATTAGACACAAAATAGTTTTGGTTGGCTACAAGATCTACATCCTTAAAGTGGAGTCCATTAAGAAGGTTAATTTCAAGACTATTCGCTATGGTTCCGTTGTTTAAGAAAGCCTCTTCGAAAGTGTCACTACCATAACCAATACCAAAAGTCGGCACATAAGTGTCTGCGACACCTGTCGCCTCTAAGTTTTCAGGTTGCCAAAGTATTACACGCGCAGGATGTTGCATTGCTGCTCTCATACGAAGGACCTGATCTTTGGTGAACATCTCATAGTCATCGGTGTAATTCATAAAATTCTGTGTATTGGTAATTACACCATGACAATTTTGTTGATCTATTCCCATATGAGATGCATCTGCTGCGGGCGTATCATCACAATGATCACCTCCATCAGCTTCAGGACACCCTCCTTGGAACGTATGGGCAAGATTTAGAAAGTGTCCAAATTCGTGGGTTAAAACACGTCTAAAATTTTCACTTGTATTCGATGATAGAAATGCGCCGTTATATACCACCCTTGCCAAGTTGTTTTGTGTCATATACTCATTGGGATACCATGCCACTCCTGAGTTATATGTATCGCCATCGTTATATAGATCATTCATGATGTAAACATTCATATACTTGGTGTTATCCCATGCATATTTCTGAATCTGCTCATCATATCCATTACTGTGTCCAAAACCGGATGCTACGCCATGGAACGTTACCCCTGAAGTCATATAACCATTTGGGTCTTTTTTTGCCAAACGGAATTCGACAGGCATCACTCCCAGTAGGCTTTTAAAGGTTGGATGAATCTGATCTTGACCAACAGACCTTTGTGCATAATCACTATTCAACTTAGTGATGGCTTCTTGAATAAGTGCTGTAGTCACACTCTTTCCTGCCTGTTCTTTACCAAAGACATGAAATACAACAGGAATGATATAACGCTCTTGGGCATCATACTTTTTTTTAGATCGCTTCATCGATCGAATTAATCGATCCTGATGTTTTTGTTGTTCTAAATAGGCTTTGTAAGCATCGGGATGTGCTTCCCAAAAAGAAGATTGTGCTTCATGAAACTTACACGTTTCGTGGTTGTGTTCCTGTGCCACAATGCGGTTACAGAACAAGGGACACAGCATCATTAAGGATGCCATGAAAAGGTAGATATTTTTCATACGTATGAAAATTAAGGTTAACAATCACGCTTCTCAGAATAGAAAAAACCATGGACACCACCACCTAAAGTTTTAAAACATAAACGTATTCATGTTACCCTTTTCCTTCGCCCTCAAATCATCCGAATCAATAGTTGTTGATACGGTCTAGTTAGTCTAAGAATAATCGAGAAGTACTATTCGACTTCTAGTTCTTTATACTATAGACCTAAAAAACAACACTTCCCCCCTATCTCAACACAACTTTTTTATACTCCATCATTCCCTGAAAGGAATGGTTAATATCGGCCAGGCCTTCAGTCCTTGGTAATTGGTGAGATATTGTACCCAAGGCTCATGCTTATGCAGCACTTCCGCGCTACATATTCATTTCACCATTGGGCTAGGTTCGGTCACCCCATTCGGGGCTGGGTTGAAATAATAGTGATGTCCTTTTACGAAAAATGGATCACCATTGATTTACTACATACACGAAGTGTTTTTTTTATGCTCCAATATTCCCTGAAAGGAATGGTTAAGATCGGACAGGCCTTCAGCCCTTGGTAATTGGTGGAATGCTGTACCCAAGGCTCATGCTTATGCAGCGCTTCCGCGCTACATATTCATTTCACCGTTGGGCTAGGTTCGGTCACCCCATTCGGGGCTGGATTGAAATAATGGTGATGTCCTTTTACGAAAAATGGATCACCATTGATTTACTACATACACGAAGTGAATTTTTATACTCCAACATTCCCTGAAAGGGAAGGTTGGCAACATCATAAGGTTATCTGAGCTTCAACCCTTTGTGTCTTCGTGGTTCCCTTATCCATTTTTCGCCTCATCAAATCCGTGTTGATCCGTCCAATCCGTTAAATCCGCGGCCTATCCCTTGCTCCAAAACTCCTCGTGGTGAATTTTCCTATTGCGCTTGAATATGCTCCATGATGCCGAGCGGAGCGCTACGTTCCATGCGGTTGGGCTATCCCTCTGGTGCCAAGGCATTCGCACGAGAGGGATAGCCCAATATGAATTGTAGGTGGAGGGGACGGACTTTCAGTGCAAGATCAAGTAAAACAATGATCCGTGGCTATTTAATGTGGGACGTTCGGTGTATTGTTTCAACAAAAGAATAGTTTCTGTTTTAATGAACAGGTCCTGTTTGAATATGGAAACATTTATTTTGCTATTTTTGTGCTATAAAACGATTTAACAAAAGAGAAGTACTCTTTTGCAGATACAAATTTGTGTAGCAACTAGTAACGATGTTATTTAATCAACCAGAGAAATATTTCTTTAAAAAGAGGCAGTCCATTAACCTTAACGGAGCATTGATTTCATTGGATCATCCAGTGGTTATGGGAATTTTAAATGTAACGCCGGACTCCTTTTTTGAAGAGAGTCGATATAATACGAAGAAAGAGATTTTAGAATCTGCAAAAAGAATGATTGCTGATGGAGCATCGATCTTAGATCTAGGAGCCTACTCCACTAGGCCTGGAGCTGCAGATGTTAGCAGTCAAGAGGAGTTTGATCGATTAGATGAAGCGATGTCTACTATTCGAGGGGCATTCCCTAACTTTCCAATATCTATTGACACCTTCAGAAGTGGAGTAGCACGAAAGATTATTGAGAAGTATGGGCCATGCATTATTAACGATATATCTGGAGGCACTCTTGATCCCGAAATGTTTCGCACTGTTGCACAACTCAAAGTACCATATATATTAATGCATATTCAAGGTACCCCAGAGAATATGCAAGAGAATCCAAACTATAAAGATGTCTTTAAAGAGACTTTGCATTTTCTCTCGGAGCGAGTAGCACAACTTCGAACATTAGGAGTGGCTGATATTATCCTTGATCCAGGCTTTGGTTTCGGAAAGAGTATGGAGCATAACTATGAGTTACTTAATCGATTGGATGGTTTCAAAATCTTAGAAGCTCCTATCTTGGTTGGTTTCTCACGAAAATCGATGGTATATAAACCATTGAATACATGTCCACAAGAGGCATTAAATGGAACAACAGTTCTAAATACGCTTTCATTGCTTCAAGGGGCGAACATACTAAGGGTTCACGATGTTAAAGAAGCAGTAGAGGCTGTGAAATTGGTTGAGATCACCAAATCAACGAGTAAGAAATCGTAATATTTGTTTTTACAAACTAAAATATTTTTCATTTGAGTTTATTTATTACCATACGGCTATTAGATTTTATCGATATTCTTTTGGTGTCGATACTACTGTATAAACTTTATAAGTTAATAAGGGGTACTATTGCATTTAATATATCAATGGGAATCTTCACGGTTTATTTGGTTTGGCTATTGGTTAAAGCTCTTAAGATGGAACTTATTAGTACCATATTGGGGCAACTTTTTGGCGTAGGGGTTATTGCGCTTATCATCGTATTTCAACAGGAGATACGTCGTTTTCTGATTATGCTTGGGTCACAATATAAGCTTCATCGATGGATCAACTTCGAGAAGATATTTAATTACGACTCTCATGGCACGGACAATAGCAACAATCCGGTCATTGATATTATATGTGCAGCATGCAAAGAGATGGGGGCAACGCGAACTGGAGCACTTATTGCGATCCAAAGGAAAGCGGATCTTAGTGAATATGCTGCAACAGGGGAAGCCATACAGGCAAAATTATCAAAAGAGCTATTAAAAACAATCTTCTTCAAGAATTCACCACTACATGATGGTGCCGTGATTTTATATAAGAACACTATCGTTTCGGCCAGATGTATATTACCTGTCACAGATCAAAGGACACTATCTCCAGACCTTGGGTTAAGACACAGGGCTGCTATTGGGATGTCAGAGATGACTGATGCAATCATCATTGTCGTATCAGAAGAAAATGGAACCATCAGTATTGTTAGAAGTGGAAATATCTATCGAAGACTTAATGCAGAAGAACTAAATAAGCAACTACACAAACAGTTTCAAGCAGAATAGCTCTACATACAGGAGTATCAATAGAGAAGGAAAAATTAGGGAATTATTTATTTTATATCATATCGTCATGCAAATTAAAACGGCAAAGTTTGTCATCAGCAACACGGATCCACTAAAATGTCCAAAAAGTAGTAAACCCGAATATGCATTTGTTGGACGTTCTAATGTGGGTAAGTCGTCGCTTATTAATATGCTTACCAATCAGAAAAAACTAGCCAAGACCTCAGGAAGACCTGGTAAGACACAGCTGATTAACCATTTTATTATCAATGACTACTGGTATCTTGTCGATCTTCCAGGATATGGTTATGCTCAGGTATCAAGAACACAGCGTCGTAAATGGCAAGACTTTGTAAGAAATTACATTCAACATCGTGATAACCTTACATGTGTGATGGTTTTGGTCGATTCACGTCACGAGCCACAACAACCTGATCTTGAATTTATCGAATGGTTAGGAATTAATGGAGTTCCTTTTGCCATCATCTTTACCAAGGCAGACAAACTTTCAAAAAATCAGTTGGCAAAGAGTATTGCACACTACAAGAGTGAACTGTTAAAAACATGGGAAGAGCTACCTCCTCACTTCATCACTTCAGCTGAATCCGGCGATGGTGCAGAAGGTTTATTGGGCTATATTGACCAGATCAATGAAAGTCTTAAAAAGAGAAATTAGTTCGCTTTTATTATATTACAAAATTTTAATAGTGGTTTCGTTGGTTATTCTTTGGTCAATTTATTAGTTTTGCCCCAAGAATACAATCACTAATTTGATTATAAATCTGAGAGATGTCTGTAGACAAAAAATTAAAAATCTTTTCGGGTACTGAAACCCAATATTTGACAGAGAAAATTGCATCTGCTTTAGGTGTAGAAGTTGGTAAATCTGCTTGCCCTCGTTTCGCTGACGGTGAATTTGAGCCTTGTTACGAAGAGACAATTCGTGGCGCAGAGACTTTCATCGTTCAGTCCACTTTTCCTCCGTCAGATAATTTGATGGAACTTCTTTTGATGGTGGATGCTGCAAAGCGTGCTTCTGCAAAACAAACAATTGCTGTAATGCCTTACTTTGGTTTTGCACGTCAAGATCGTAAAGATAAGCCACGAGTTTCTATTGGAGCGAAATTGATTGCTGATATGCTTTCTACTGCAGGTATTGATCGTTTAATCACGATGGACCTTCATGCGGATCAAATCCAAGGTTTCTTTAATGTACCAGTTGACCACTTGAGTTCAACAACTATCTTTATTCCTCATATCGAGAAGATGAATCTAGAGAACTTAGTTGTTGCTTCACCTGATGTTGGAGGTTCGAAAAGAGCAAATGTTTATGCAAAACACCTAGGTACAGACCTAGTTCTTTGTCATAAAACACGTGCCAAAGCAAATGTTATTGGAAACATGACATTGATTGGTGATGTAAAAGGTAAAGATGTAATCATTGTTGATGATATGATTGATACTGCTGGAACAATCACTAAAGCTGCGGACTTAATGAAAGAGATGGGTGCAACAAGTGTACGTGCATTCGCTACACACGCCGTACTTTCTGGGCCTGCTTATGATCGTATCGAAGCTTCTGGTCTTGACGAGGTTTACTTTACAGACACTATCCCTCTAAGTAAAGAATCACCAAAGATTAAAGTACTTTCTTGTGCAGAGATGTTCGCTGACGTTATACGTAATGTTCACGATAATCAATCGATTAGCAAGTCATTCATTTAATTTTTGCTATATTTGCAACGATTTTTTTAATATCAATATATTAAAGGGTGTGATGCAGTAGACATTTTCTCTTCTTATTATTTATAACTAAGGGAGAAATACTGAGTAAGCATCTGTAACAAATTAAATAAACAAAGATGAAGTCAGTTTCAATTAACGGATCAGTAAGAGCTGAGATTAACAAGAAAGCAACAAAAGCGTTGCGTAATGCAGGACAAGTACCATGTGTACTTTACGGTGGAGAAGCACCAGTTCACTTTTCAGCTGAAATTAACGAGTTCCGTAAGATTGTTTACACTCCAAGTGTATTCCTTATCGACTTAACTATCAATGGAAAAGATTGTAAAGCAATCATGCAAGACATTCAATTCCACCCAGTTTCAGACGAGATTCTTCACGTAGATTTCCTTGAGATTTCTGATGACAAAGCAGTGAAGATTGACGTTCCTGTTAAACTAGAAGGATTCGCTAAGGGTATCCAACAAGGTGGTAAGTTGAAGCTTAACCTACGTACTTTACGTGTTAAAGCACTTGCAAAAGACCTTCCTGATACAATTTCTATCGACGTAACAGAACTAGGTCTTGGACAGAGTTTCCGTGTTGGTGAAGTAGATGCTTCAGGTCTTGAGCTTCTTAACTCAAAATCTACTCCAGTTGCGACAGTAATGATTACACGTGCTGCTCGTGCTGCAATGAATGCTGCAAAATCAGGCAACTAATGATTGTCTTGCCTTCTTGGCAAACATTCTATGATATAAAAGTTTGTGAGGGTAGTTTACTACTCCTTACAAACTTTTTTTAATATATAATAATACCATGAAATATCTAATTGTTGGCATTGGGAATATCGGTGCCGAATACGAAGAGACACGACACAATATCGGTTTTAAAGTTTTGGATCAATTGGCTAAAGAGAAAGGGGCCGAATTCAAAGCTGGTAGACATGGTGCCATCGCCGAAGTAAAGCATAAAGGACGAACCTTAGTTCTATTAAAACCATCTACCTACGTTAACCTTAGTGGAAAAGCCGTTAATTATTGGATGCAACAAGAGAAGATCTCTATCGAGAATGTTATGGTTGTAGTCGATGACTTAGCATTACCATTTGGAAAGCTACGTATACGTGCCAAAGGGAGTGATGCAGGTCATAATGGGATCAAGGATATTACAAAAACTCTTGGTCGAGCAGACTATCCAAGGTTACGTTTCGGTATTGGAGATGATTTCTCTAAGGGAAGACAAGTAGACTATGTTTTGGGAGAGTGGAGCAAAGAAGAGAACTTAGATCTTCCCGCACATATGGATGCAGCTATAAAAGCGATTGAATCATTTGCATCTATAGGCATCGAAAGAACAATGAATTTTCATAATACGAAATAATCGCTATCTTCATATAATTATTCATTATTTGGCAAACAAATATTGGTTATGGAAGAACAAATAAGGGTAGACAAATGGCTTTGGGCAGTTCGAATATTCAAGACCCGGAGCATTGCTGCCGAAGCAATCAAAAAAGGTAGGGTTACGGTTAATGGTTTCCCAGTAAAAAGCTCTCGTACAGTTAAAGTCGGGGATAAGGTCGAAGTCAAAAAACAACCAATCACATACAGCTTCAAAGTCGTTGGAATTATTGGCAAACGTGTAGGAGCAAAACTAGTGCCAGACTACATGAAAGACATTACTCCAGAATCAGAACTCGCTATTCTAAAGACACAGAGATATGTGATGAATGGTATTCGAGACAGAGGGACTGGACGCCCTACGAAAAAGGAAAGAAGAGATATAGATAGCTTTCAAGACTACGATGATCTCTTCGACGAAGAAGAGGATTAATGAATTAAACGACTCGTCTAATGTATATAGCGGAGAAAAAGAAGAGAGAGAATATTGCAGAATATATTCTCTATTTATTCCAAATTGAGGACCTTATTCGCTCACAATCCTTTGCTGAGGATAAGATCCGTCATAATATTGTGGATAAATATCCAGTAGAGGATCTTGAGAAAGAGAAAATCATTCATTGGTATATGAATTTTGCTGAGATGATGAAGCGCGAGCATCGTGAAGACAAAGGGCATATGCAGTTCATCAATAATCAGATGAATGATCTATTCGAATTTCACTCATTGGTTGTAAAGAGTAATAAATATCCTCAATACAATGAAGCATATCTGACAGTTCAACCGAGTCTTGTGGAGCTTGCTACTAAAATGGGAGATCAGGCAGAGAATGAGATCCAAGTATCTTTCTCTTTTCTATATGGAGTAGTACTACTTCGTATGCAACAGAAAGAGGTGAGTGAAGGGACATTAAAGGTATCTAAAGAGATCTCTACGATGTTGGGCATGCTAGCCTCTCTATACAAAAAGAATCAAGAAGAGGAGTTAGATATATATTAATCACTCTTCGTGTTGATATAAAAGAGGGTATTCATATGGTATGAATACCCTCTTTTTCATATCTGAATTTATATATTATCAACCAGATTACTTTAAGGAAACAATAGAAATTCCAGATCCACCATATTGCACTGGAGCATCTTTAACACTTCTCACCATCGGCTCAACATTTAACTGCTTGCGGATTAAATCTCTCAAGATACCACTCCCTTTTCCATGGAGTATACGCAATTCACCTTCACCCAACGTAATAGCCTGATCTACGAATTGCTGTACTTTTCGCAAAGCATCCTCAGCTCTTTCTCCCCTCACATCAATCTCAGATTTAAATGTTAGTTTCTCTTCTGAAATCTTTTCATTAATTAATCCTAATGTTTTATTCTTTTGGATCTTCTTCGCAGAACTCGTCGAAACGACTTCTAACTTATCTCTCTTCAAGGTAGAACGAAGCATACCAAAAGCTACGATAACATTGTTACCGTCCATCTCAATCACTTCCCCAACATTTGACTGCCCTTTAATACGAATACTGCATCCAACTTCTAGAGGTAAGGTTTTAATCTTTGCAATAGGGGTGTCATCACCTTTAGATTTAGCCGTTTTACCTCCTTGCTGAGAAACCTTCTTTTTAATATGCTCCTCTTTCTCTTGAAGCTTCTTCATTTTACGCTGAATCTTCTCATCTTGAACGGATGTATTGGCAGCCACCTCATCCTTAAACTCATTCAAACTCTGACGCAATGATCGTGTAAGTTCCTTATCAGCTTGACTCTCACGAATCTCTCTTACTGTCTTCTCGATAATCTTATTCGAGTTCTTCAGTAGGATATCAGCCTCTTGTTTTGCACGATCAATAATCTCTTTCCTTTGTTTATTTGCCTCTTTAATATCGAGCTGATACTTTGAAGACATCTCTTCTAGCTGCTTCTCAAGTTTACGAATATCGGAACGTTTATTTTCCCAGTAACGTTTATCTCTTAGTACCTCTCTTAGGTGTTTATCAAAATCGATATGATCCTTTCCTAATTTATCCGTTGCTTCCTGTAGAATGGTTTCAGAGAGCCCAATCTTTCTAGCAATTTCAAAAGCAAAAGAACTACCAGGTCTACCAATAGCTAGTTGGAATAAGGGTTCCATTTTATGCGCATCATATAGCATTGCTCCATTCTCAATTCCTTGACAAGAAGACGCGAAGTGTTTAAGGTTAGTATAGTGCGTTGTTATGACACCATATACCTCTTGTTTATTCAACGTATTTAAAACAGATTCAGCAATAGCTCCTCCAAGCATAGGCTCAGTACCAGAACCAAACTCATCAATAAGAATCAAACTTTTATTGGTTGTATTCTTAAGGAAATATTTCATATTGGTCAAATGAGAACTATAAGTACTCAAATCGTTATCAATAGATTGTTCATCCCCTATATCCACAAAAATACCATCAAACACTCCAATATGGCTATCCACTTCCATCGGAGCCAACATTCCTGTTTGAATCATATACTGTATTAAACCAGCACTCTTCAAGCAGACAGACTTACCTCCGGCATTGGGTCCTGAAATAAGAAGAATACGTCCTTTATGATTCAGGTCAATATCTAAAGGTACGATTTTACGCCCCTCTTTCCTCAGGTTCGCTTCTAACACAAGATGACGAGCCTTGTGCCACTTCATAGTAGGATACTTATGTAGTGTCGGCATCACACAGGAGGTATCTTTAGCAAAAACAGCTTTCGCTCGAATAAAATCTATCGTTCCTAATATTTCATGTGCATAAAGAAGAGCCTCAATATAAGGACGAATCGAATCAGTAAAGTCAGTCAATATTCTAATCACCTCGCGACGTTCAGCATACTCTAACTCTCTAATCGCATTATTGGTCTCCACAATCTCTGTAGGCTCAATATAGGCTGTCTTTCCAGTTGCAGATTCATCGTGAACTATCCCCTTCATTTTTCGTTTAAAAGAGGATGGGACAGGGATTACAGCTCTACCATCACGCATACTCACCGCCACATCAGAATCAACATATCCCTCCTTTTGCATTCGTCTTAAGATCGAATGCATCGTTTTAGACACAGATGACTGACGATCTAATATCTCACGACGTATACGAGACAAATCGGCCGAAGCATGATCTTTAATCTTTCCATGCTTGGTCAAGATATCATCAATACGCTGATAGATAAAAGGGAATATTTCGATCTCCTTAATCACTTTTTTAAGTGCAGGAAATTGATCAGACTCGCTATTTTTAAAGAAGTTCACGACACCACGGATCGACTCCAATGATTTCTTTAACTCAAATAGCTCTTTCTCATCAATGAATGTACCTTCTATTTTCGCTTTGTGCAGTGCCGGTCGAATATCACCAAAACTTATGGTGGGAAACTCTCGATCACCAAGTAATATCGAAAGGAACTCTTGTGTCTCTAACATGGCAGTTTGAATCACTTTGTACTCTTTCATAAACTGAAAAGAGCCACAAATTTCACGTCCAAGATGACTCAAGCATCTTTTCTCTAACATGAATCGTATTTGATCGAAACCGATCTTCTGCTCGAAATTAGAAGGATAAATATTGTACATTCTTTAATATATTTGTTCTATATAGAGGGATACCCCCTAACTGTTATTGAGGCGCAAAGATACGAAACAGAGATCACGCATGAAATAAAAACAGGATGGATATTATACCAATTACATCAATAAATAAGCTATATCCTTTCGTTCTATTTATGCTTTAATGTAAACACCGTCACTTCTGGCCAAATTCCCAACCTTCCAGGATAACCAATAGATCCAAAACCTCGGTTCACATAAAGTTGCACGCCATTTTTCTCATACATACCAGCCCATTTGGGATATATATATTTCACTGGACTCCACTTAAAAGATCCTATTTCAATTCCAAACTGCATCCCATGCGTGTGCCCACTTAGCGTAAGATCTACTTTAGGAACGTTATTAGCCACAACCTCTTCCCAATAAGAGGGATCATGAGATAATAATATTTTAAAAGTACTTTGATCCATATGTTCAAATGCTTTATCCACATCACCCAATTGAGGAAATGGAGGTCTACCCCAATTCTCCACACCACCTAATCCAATTGTCTGCTCTCTCTTCTTTAGTAAGATAGACTCATTCTTTAACCAACGAAATCCCATCTTCTTTTCCAACACCTCAAGAAGCGCTTCCTTATCCTCTTCATAAAATGCAGACTGTCGATGTCTTGCCATCTCATAGTCATGATTCCCCATAATGGTATACTTACCATCTTTGGCATCTAACTGTGAAAAGATCCGAATAAACTTCTTCGCTTCACTTGCCCTAAAATTCACAAGGTCACCAGTAAAAACAATCAAATCAGGGTTTAGATCATTGATTCTTTGGACCACTTTCTCCACGGGTTTCATTCGATCAAAAGTACCGAGGTGTGCATCTGATAGTTGCACAATACGATAGCCATCAAAATTCTCTGGTATTTTACTAGATGCGATCGTTTGTTCATGGAACTTAAAATTATATTTTCCCCAAACTACCCCATAAACTAATGATGTAATAAGGGTTATTCCCACAGATAAAGAGATATAGCTTACCACTTGTCGCCATCCTTTGGTCTCCATTTCAACCGATAATACCTTTTCAAAAATATATGCAAATATTCTTCCTATATCACCAACGAAGAAAATTGCTCCCATAATCACTTTTGCGATAAGGAAGGCAAAAACAATTCCCACCATCAAGTTATATCCCAAAGTAGCATTAACAATGGCTTCGTGACTATTTAGATAGATGACATAAAAAAGCGTCATATAGACCAATATAGAGACAAACCAATAAGCCCAACGATAAATGGTACTATGATTTGCAATCGTATTTAAGAACCAACGATACGTATAAACATCACTCAGAAAGAACAGAGCGAATATGAAGTAAAAATATATAAAACGCATACACTTTTTAATTTACAGAAAGAACATAAAATCTATCAATTCACTATTTTGATTCGATATAACAACAAAAATAGTGAATCTATGTTCTACTGATTCCGATAGCATATACAAAAAAGGCGGAAACCTTATTATTTTTAAGATTTCCGCCCTTTTTATGAGTATAATTAAGATGCCTACTCTTTCATATTATGAAAAACGTTGGTTACATCTTCATCCTCTTCCAACTTCTCTAGTAACTTATCCACATCTGCTTTCTGATCCTCTGTAAGTTCCTTAATATCTGTTGGGATTCTCTCGAATTCTGCTCCTTTGATCTCAAAGCCATTCTCTTCGAGAAATTTCTGAATATTACCATAAGACTCAAAAGGGGCATAAATCACCAATAGTTCGTCCTCTTCAAAAATTTCCTCAACACCATAGTCAATCATTTCAAGCTCTAGCTCTTCTAGATCTAAGCCATCTTTCATCACTACTTTAAAGTGGCACTTATGCTCGAACATAAACTCTACAGAACTTGTTGTTCCAAGAGCTCCGTTACATTTGTTGAAATAACTACGAACATTAGCTACTGTACGTGTATTGTTATCTGTTGCAGATTCCACCATAATAGCGATACCATGAGGTGCATACCCCTCATACGTAATCTCCTTATAATCTTTCTGATCTTTCGAAGAAGCTTTCTTGATCGCACGTTCAACATTATCTTTAGGCATATTCGCAGCTCTCGCATTTTGAATTAATACCCTTAAACGTGCATTTGATTCAGGATTAGGCCCTGCTGCCTTAACTGCAATAGCAATCTCTTTACCAATTTTAGTAAAGGTTTTTGCCATGGTTCCCCAACGTTTAAGCTTTCGTGCTTTTCGATATTCGAATGCTCTTCCCATTGTTTTATCTTTTTTTTTATTAATTCTATGTTCGAACCACAAATTTACAAGGTTTCCATTTCAAACATAGCTTTTTATAAAAAAAATATGTCTTTAAAGGCAAAAATCACTCCACAACATCTACTGATGAATGTTCCATACTTTCTTCAGGAACTAAAACATCCATAAATATCTCTTCATCCACATCACCAATCAGCTCTTCTAATTTACTCCTCATACCCTCTTGTAACTTTTCCCTAGCCTCTTCTACTCCTTCGGGAGAGAAAGTCAAATGTTGTTCTGAAATGCGCTTATCATCAGGATATCTGTCAAAACAACCTGCTGCAACTAAGGACAACAAACAGTTTTTGATCTCCTTCTCTTCATATGGTAGCAGAGAACCTAGTTTCTCTATTAACTCACATAGAAGATGTCCCTCATATGCTAGTCGATAGTGATCAATTTGCGCCACGATATCATCAAATACTCTACCATCAAAAGCTTTGAACATTGGTGTTCCTTTTGACAACATTTTCTTATAAAATGGTATCGTATGAACAGGTGATAATGATGTGATATGTGGTTCATCTATATAACCAGGGATAGTATGCTTTTTAAACACTACACGATATTCACTAGGCGCTTTAAACACCACCTTACAGCTACTCTCATAAGTGATAAAACGTAGAAAATCGATTAAACGAACAAAACCCAAATTGAAGTAATTAAACGTTCCTAGTCGATACTCCATAATTTGACTAAATATCGAAATATTAAGTCCAGAACCATGAAGCAGCACTTCGGCATCAGGATTTTGAGAAAGAAATACCAAACACTCTTTGGCAATACCAACCACTTGATCCTTTTGCTGCAGTCGTAAAGGATCAAACTGTCGAATAAAAGCCATTACAATAGGATCATTTGTATTTACCCCCTCAACATGTATTTCGGGCTTCACGTAAGGTTCATTCAACCACAAGAACTGGTCACTGACAGCCTCGAATATTTTATTCGTAGCACGTTGATAAGCACAACCAATTACCTTCTTGCCATATTCATGCAACTTTTTCGCTAAAGACGAGAATCCACCATCGCCACTCACAATAACAAAAGTATCGATATGCTCACGAGTTAAAGCCATCTCAACAGCATCAATTGCTAGTTGGATATCGGAAGCATTCTTTTGCGTCCCTTTTCCAAAACCAAACATCTGAATCGGTTCAATTCCTAATTCATTGATATCATCACGTAAATGCTTCAGCCTAGGATCGCTCCAATTGGCATATGCTCGCTGAATACACGGAAGTCCATTATTTAACTCTTGAATATTTCGAAAGATCTCTTTAAGAGAGAGGGTTTGGATAAACTCTGTTTTTCCATAACCACCGATAAGGTTCTCTATATCGTATAAGATAGCTGTATTAAATTTCATGGACTTCTAAATTAAGTGATAGGCAATTGGTCATTCTACATTCATTGCTCATATACACTAATTTAACACTTATAAACAGAAAATAAAAATATCACAACAGATAAATTACTTAATGCTATTTTTTTTGTTTTTTCAACTCTATCAACAGATCTCTTAAATGGGCTGCCTCAAGAAAATCAAGATTTTTAGCAGCTTCTTTCATCTTATACTCCACTTTCACAATCTCTGTCTCCAAATCTCCTTTTACACTGTAACCAGCAGCTTGTTCTGCAACTAAACCATGGCCTATATTATTCGGATCGTAAATCTTGCTTTGATCAATTTTTTGTGATTGACCTACAATAGCCCTACTCGCTTTTATAATAGGTTTAGGCTCTAATCCATTTTCCTCATTAAAACGTTGCTGTTTCTCCCGTCTATCTTCGGTAGAATCAATAGTCTTTTGCATAGAACGTGTGACCTTATCTGCATACATAATTACTCGACCATTCACATTTCTCGCTGCACGTCCAGCAGTCTGTGTTAACGAACGCTCTGACCTTAAGAATCCCTCCTTATCAGCATCAAGTATTGCAACCAATGAGACTTCAGGAAGGTCTAATCCCTCCCTCAACAAGTTAATCCCAACCAACACATCATATTGACCTGCACGAAGGGCTTCCATAATCTCAATACGATCTAAAGTATCCACATCGGAGTGTATATATGCTGTAGAGATACCTAGATCTTTCAGATACTTGGTCAACTCTTCTGCCATTCTTTTGGTCAAGGTAGTTACCAAGATTCTCTCCCCTTTGTCTTTGGTCTTATGAATCTCTTCAATAAGATCATCCACTTGATTTGATACTGGACGCACCTCAATAACAGGATCTAAAAGACCTGTTGGCCTAATGACCTGTTCAACAATTACACCTTCGGACATCTCTAATTCATAATCGGCAGGTGTAGCACTAACATATAATATTTGATGGATAATCTGTTCAAACTCCTCAAATTTCAATGGTCTATTATCCATAGCTGCAGGCAAACGGAAACCATACTCTACCAAACTACTCTTTCGAGAACGGTCTCCTCCATACATGGCACGTATTTGTGGTATTGTCACATGGCTCTCATCTACAATCATCAAGTAGTCCTTTGGAAAATAATCTAAAAGACAGAAAGGCCTTGAATTCACTTCTCGTCCATCAAAATAACGAGAGTAATTCTCTACCCCAGGACAGTAACCCAACTCTTTCATCATCTCCAGATCATACTCTGTACGATCCTTAATTCGTTTGGCTTCCACTGGCTTTCCTTCTCTCTCGAAATAACCAATTTGTTTCACCAAATCATCTTGAATTTCACGAATAGCTCTTTGCGTTCGTTCCTGAGTTGTAACAAAAATAGTTGCAGGAAATATTACCAACTCATCAACAGCCTCAATCACTTTCGCAGTCAATGGATCTATGGTAAAGAGTTCATCAATCTCATCCCCCCACATGCAGATACGATAAGCATAATCAGCATATGCTGGATATATATCAATTGTATCCCCTTTTACTCTAAACTTTCCTCTATCAAAATCAATCTCCGTACGAGAGTACATAGCATCCACCAATCCTCTCAAAAGCGCATTTCGACTAATTACATCTCCGACTTTTACCTCTGTTACATTAGAGTGAAAATCTTCGGGGTTACCAATACCATAAAGGCACGATACCGAGGAGACAACAATCACATCACTTCTTCCAGAAAGTAATGCAGAAGTTGCGCTCAAACGCAACTTCTCTATCTCTTGATTAATCGATAAATCTTTCTCAATATAGGTATCTGTAGTAGGAAGGTAGGCTTCAGGCTGATAATAGTCGTAATACGACACAAAATATTCCACAGCATTATTTGGAAAGAACTGTTTCATCTCCGCATATAACTGTGCCGCTAAGGTCTTGTTATGACTCAATATAAGCGTAGGTCTTTGTGTCGTTTCGATCACATTGGCCATGGTAAAAGTCTTTCCAGACCCAGTAACACCAAGCAACGTTTGGTGCCTCACTCCATCTTCAACCCCTGCTGACAATGATTCTATTGCAGCAGGCTGGTCTCCCATAGGAGCATAATCAGATACTATATTAAATTTCATATCAATTATTTCCTTGTCAATTTCAATACAACTGGATAGTGGTCACTATATCCACCATAGTAGTTAGGTCCACCATAGGTCTTTGAAGGAGAAGTCTTTCCCAAATCCGACTCAAAGGTAAACCAATCTTCAATAAATATCTTTGTAGGAAATGAATCTGCTCTCTTCTCCATAGATGCAATCTCCACCCCTAGACCTTTACTCTTCTTGATCACATTAGACGAAACAATCATATTGTCTAACATATTCCACATACCATGGTAGTTATAAGTTCCCTTTCCTTGTTTATCGTAAAAATACATTAGATTATATAGTGTGCCATCATTCTGAATCGTTGATATGTCACTTGGCAAATCCCCTGCACGAAGAACATCATTCAAAGCATACTCATTAGGATCCTCATTCATATCTCCCATGATCACAATATTCGCTTTGGGATTATCAGCTATAACTCGATCCACATCTCTTCTTAAGATGGAAGCTGCAATCATTCTCTTGGGCTCAGACTTCTCTGATCCACCCCTACGAGACGACCAGTGATTCACATAAAAAGTAAATGTCTCTCCAGCTAGTTTTCCAGTCACACACAAGATATCTCTTGTAGTGAACTTAGGGTCACTCAATAACGTAACAGGAAGGACTTTTTCAGACTTCACCTTAAACAGTTTGGGATTGTACAATAATCCCACATCCATTCCACGATAATATGGGCTCTCAAAATGAGATATTGCATAGTTAGCATCCTTTAAAGCGGCACTATTAGCCAAATCTTCTAAAACCTTTCTATTTTCTATCTCACACAAGCCAATCACTGTAGGTAAAGTGCCATCCGCACTTGCAGCCAACACTTTGGCAAGATCCTTGATTTTCTTCTGATAACGATCCTCTGTCCACTTCTTATAACCATCGGGAGTAAAGTCATCATCTTTTGTATTCGGGTCATTACTTGTGTCAAAGAGATTTTCTACATTGTAACTTACAACGGTCACCTTCTTTTTTCCCGATCCCATTTGGCACCCTACAAGAAAAACAGTTAATAGCAGTACCAATAGGGTGTTTTGTGTCGTCTTATTCATAGGTTCATAGATTTAATTTATTTGTCTTTGTTAATTTATCGTCACGATAGTACAAAAGCCATTGAGATAAAAAGATGATATTACTCACCTGACAGTGTCCAACCTTCATCTTCACCAATAGTAGTTTGATAATATTTAGTCACGTCCACCACCTGCATTCCTCCATCTACAGCGGCTTGGATACCCAAGGCACCGTCCTCAAAGACAAGACAATTCTCTGGAGCTACATCAATAAGTTCAGCAGCCTTCAAGAAGGTCTCAGGGTGAGGTTTGTGGTGCGTTACATCCTCAGCACAAACCATTTTATCTTTCAAAAAATCTAACCCCAATATATCTAACACCTTACTCGCAGAATATCGATCTCCACCAGTTCCACAGGCCATCGGTAATTTTCCTTTATATTTTTCAATAATTTGCATCACGGGACCAACAGCTCTCACTTGATGCATATGATTTAAGTATGTCTCTTCTTTCTCCTTTGCAAATTCTGCAGCACTCCATTGCTTTCCATATCTCTTACGAACGATCTCACAAGTTTCCAAAGCGGGTATTCCTGCCAGTTCTAAGAAAAGCTCTTTCGTATAATCCACCCCATACTTCTTAGCTACTTTTTGGAATACCAAAAAATGTACAGGCATTGAATCTGCAATAGTACCATCAATGTCGAATATCAATCCTTTTATATTCTTCGAAACTACAATCTCCTTCTCCATAAAAAATATCGTTTAGAATAACAAAAATACAAAAAAAGAGTGTGTGATGACTTAGATCCATTCTCAAAATTTAGTTAATACACATTTTTACACTACATTAGTACACTATTAAACATTACATTGTCTGAATAAATACTATAAAATGAAGAACGACATTTATCTCATGGCCACCATCCCACAATGGACTATTTTTCTTGGAATCATTAGTTTCTTTTGGGGAGTGATAGAGAAAAAGATCAAATATGCAAAGATCGGAAATTACTTATTTATTGCGACAACCATCATTGCAGTAGCATCTCTTCTATTTGGGAATTTTGGGGAGATAAAGACTCCGACAGATACAGGAGCTATTATGAAATTACTCTGCTTGGGTAATATTCTTCTTGGGGTGTTTGCTTCATCAAACCTTTGGGTTCAGATGAAAAAGAACAAAAATAATAAGTGGCTCTCTTTTGCAACATTTATCGTTGCGATCTCCATCTTTATGATGTACTACAATGTTCTTCAGGGAGCTTTTGAGAAATAAAAAAAAGGACAGCACCACCTGTCCTTTTTACTGAACAATAAAACCAACAAATTCAAATAATGAATCCTAAACTACACTCATTTAGTCTCACTTTATAAGGAAAACAACTGTTGGTAAAATAAGTTCATACAAAAGGTGCTTTTTTTTATTTTTTTTCTCCGCCCTATACTTCATCCCCTCCAGCAACTTCAAAAACAAACACGGACAACCTGCCCCAACACCCTAAACGCAAATAGAATACCATACGAATATTACTACCATATTCACTGAAAGGGAAATCGAACATAGCCCAACGGTGTAAACACCACCCCAAACATAAAAAGCTGAAGGCCTAACCGATAAAATATGACACGAAGAGTTGATACGCAAGGAATGGCACACTGATGAAACAGATCAAACTGATAAACACAGATCTTTTATCTCACAAATGCCCATGATTAAGTCTTTATAAAAATCATTTAATGCGATATCATAACTCTCAAGACATTTATGAAATTTAACTGGTTTAAGGTCTTGTGAGAATACATTTAAACTAAATAATAACAATAAAATTGTATCTCTTTTTATCCATTTATCTCGGTTACTAATTCTGTTAATACTTCATTCCCCCTCACCAAAAGCAACAATTTCTACTGCTGCATCTAACGTTGTATTAAAACTATCGTCTCGATCTTTATTGGCAGGAGTTATGCCTTTAACACAGCCTATGTTGGAAAATGTTCTATTTACCCTTCCAGAGAAGATTACAGCCTAAGACATTCAGAACAAAACATTGATCAGTAAAGATAGAACGGACTTTCTGCCCTCCTGTTTATATATAATGTCCTTACCCAGCACTTCGCACTAGGCTATTAACTGTAACACTTTCAGGGCATTGTTGCAATATAAAAAACCCGTCCAATCCGTGGCTAAATTACCCTCTCGCACATCTAATAATTTCAACCAAGCCCCAAACGGGGTGAACGAACCTAGCCCAACGGTGAAATGAATATGTTGCGCCATAGCGCTACATAAGCATGAGCCTTGGGTACAACATACCACTAATTACCAAAGGCTGAAGGCCTGGCCCATCATAATCACACCCATCCAGTACGACCAAGTTTGTGCCAATTCATTGGCAAAAGAGAGCTCCTCAACTCCAGGGAACGCAGTGCTCCGCTCGGCATCATGTTTCTTACAAGCGCGATGCTCGTGCCAATGAATTGGCACAAAATACAGATATCTGAAGCTCCTAGCTAATTCAACAAACGAAAGCCATTATGATAGGTATCAATTCTTAAAACCTTGCCTGTTGGATCGAAAACATACCATTGTCCAGTTTTACTACCATCCTTAAATGCCCCTCGTTCTTTAAGCTTTCCTGTATCATAATAGTAATCTAAATAAAAACCTGTTCCTTGAACAAATGCTCCTGTTTTCTGTCCTAATTTGCGATCATAGTATTTATTCTCAGAAATCAATTGACCTTTTTGGATAAAACGTATTGATGAAGGCAAATCACCTCCATAGCTTGCTCTTAGAATTTCTCCTTGTAGATTATATACAAAATAGTCTCCATCCAATAGTCCATTACGATAGTTTAACTTCTGCACAACGACATGTTTGCGTTTGATAGTATATACTTCTTTTGTCCATGCACCATCTCGCTTCCCATCTTTTATCTTTCCGCTAATCCATCCATAAACTCGATTCTTCTCTTCCAACTTGGTTAAATATATATACACTACGGCATTCAACTTCGTCGAATCCAGATTAAGGTACAAACCTTGATGAATTAGAAATAGAGGAGCATCTCTGTTTATTTCATTTAAATTATAATCCAATACATGAAGGCGTGGCAAAGACCTATTTTCCTTCTCTACAGCCTTATTTCTCTGCTTCTTTACCCTATGATCTCGTGCCGATAACGAGAATGTTAGAAGACTTAATATGATTACGGCGAATATATGCTTCATAATGCGATTATTACACTTTATTAAACTCCTGTAAGAGATAAGCCATCTCTATAAACATCCTCTTTAAGTAGTTCTCCTTTTTCACTGTAATAAGACCAACGACCATCTCGTTTCCCTTTATGTAAACGCCCTTTCACCTTCACAACTCCACTTTCGGGATAATAATCAAGATACAAACCCGTACCACGATTAAAAGTTAAAGTATCAATTATTTCGCCCTTTGAATTATACAAATAGCTTGCTCCATCCAACATGTTAAAGAAATAATTCATTTTCTTAACAACAATCAGATCACCATTGATAAAATGATAGATCTGCCAAAGTCCATTTCTCATTCCATGATAAAGCTCTCCACAAACACAACCACGCCTACTATCACCTATCACACTGTTTCCATCGGGGATAACGGATCTTGGTAAAACATTCTGTTTAACATCAATAATTATATCTCCATTCGCTAAAGTTGAATCTTTCCAAACATCGATAAAGGTTGAACCTTCTAATGCTAGAAGTGTCTCTTTACAACCAAATGTTGCTCGAAAATCATAATCATTCACATTATAGTAATAATATCCACTATTTATTGAATATTTACTTTGAGGAAAACAAACAAATACAATATGAATTAACATGAATGTCAAAACTAAATACTTCATAGTTATTCTGATTTAATTAAATATTACATCTACTTTAGACACAAACATCCTCTCTTTACAAAGAACAAATCCATTTGCAATATGTGCCTACTGATTGACACAACGAACTTGGATACAAATATTAAACTCCTCCACTGAATATATGATGTTTGCTAGGTTGTAATTACCGAAATGATACCGTTGCGCTAATCAAAGGGATCTAAATTTGTAATTAGAATCCCATTGGAATATCTTTCTCTAAACAGCAATTCACCATCTTTTGCATAATAAGACCAAATTCCATCTCTTTTACCCCGAAAGAGACTCCCTGATATTTTAAGCCTTCCTGTATCATAATAGTAATCCTTATAAGGCCCTGTTCCTTTATGAAAACGGCTTACTACTTTCTTTGAGACAGGAAGATTACTCTCATCTAATACTGTTTCATATGACCAATTCAAGATATCTGCTCTTAAATTATAGACGATATAATCTCCATCTAACAATCCATTTTTATAACTCATTCTTTTTACAACATAGCTATGAATGTTAAAATACACCGTTTTTGTCCAAACGCCCTCTCTTCGTCCATCAATAATATTGCCTTCTAACTCCCCAATCATTGAATATACTTTCTCAACCACGGATGTATCGTCATCATCATGAAGAGTTATCATTAAATAGCGATTTAATGGTACCTCTGTTTCTGAATCTATCATCTGACCACATTCATTAAAAGAAACCTTAATGCTATCTTCAAATGAAATCATAGAATAATCATCTAAATACAAAGAGGGATTAACTCTGGATTCCTCAAAATCTGGAAATAAATCTAATATCATCATCGGTTCATCAAGAGAGTCTTTAATAATCATCTCTGATTCACCTTGACTCTCATTATCTTGCACCGTTTTTATAGAGATACATTGAGTAATAGATAAAGCAATCAATAGGGGGGCTCTCATATATGTTAAACGCATTAATTTAACAAATGAAAACAAACATAATTTAACATCATATGCCCAACAATCAAATGATACCGATTACACCCACAACAGTATGCAAACTCATTGGCACGTGAGGGACATCTATACCTAACGTCATTTGGTTGATAGAAAGATGCCGAGTTGAAGCTAAGTGTTTCCAGCGGTTGGCGGAGACCTATTAATATCTATGGAAATAATAACAATCACACCTGTAGTATGTAGTAGGACAGTCTTTGGGTATCGTAATTGCTATCAATAAGTTTTAAAGCCAGAATAGTCATTTCACCTAAAGTTTAGAGCAAAAAAAAAGGACAGAGTCCCCACTCTATCCTTTCAAACCTAACTAACTAAACCAATAAAACTAACTAAATCCAAACCTATGAATTTAAACACTATGCAAATATAATGTTTTAAAACACATCTCACAAACTTTCAAGAAAAAAATGTTTCAAAACAGATAAATAAATTTGCAGTTTAAACCAAGAGATCGAAATATCTTAATCATAATAAGAACAATCCTATTATTTACCATATAGACACAAAAAAAGGATAGAGAATCCTCTATCCTTTCAAACCTAACTAACTAAACCAATAAAACTAACTAAATCCAAACTTATGAATTTAAAACACAATGCAAATATAGTGTTTTAGAACATACCACACAACTATTTTTCAATAAATGTTTCAAAACACCCTATTTTTTTTTGAAAACACAAAAAAAGGATAGAAATACCCTTCTATCCTTTCAAACCTAACTAACTAAACCAATAAAACTAACTAAATCCAAACTTATGAATTTAAACACACTACAAATTTAAAGATGTGTTACTACTTAAACAACTATATGATGTTATTGTTTTATGAACTAAATTTTAAAATAATCTTAAAATGTATTTTAACTTTTTCCAAAATGAGAATGCAGCAATATGCTGCATTCTCTGAAAATCAAACCTATAAAACTAACTAATCCAAATCATTGAATCTAAAAACACACTTAAAGTTACATTAACACAATGGGAAAATAGATGACAAAAACCACCATTTCGAAAAAGTTGACACAATTCATCAAATTACAACCATGCAAAAGTTGTAGTAACCTTTGGACTTAAGTATATATATCAATGATCACCCCCATCTGTTAGCCAGCCAATAGTAAATGAAGTAAAACTATTTTTCTTATATCCATCTTTCTCAAAAAAGACACCAACAGAACCATTATTCATCTTAGTTATAGAAGAGTAGGCCGATGCTCCAGCATAAATTACTTTTGAAGAAGACCATGTTTTTCCATTATCATAGCTAATACGAGCACAAAGATTCTCTCGTTTCTTACTACTATTGGCATTAACAAAAATCAATCGATTCTTATCATCACCACTCTTTTTAGAACTATAGGTAAGTATCGTCCCATTACAACCTGGATCATTCAGGCTCATCTCAACCTTAGTACTCCAAGTTTTACCATTACTCTTGGATGTATGTGAGAATCTTTTCCCACGAGGGTTGTTTACCCGACTATTTATCATCCATTGACGATTTGGGAGTTCAATAATTTTTGATTCATCTCCCGGTATAATTGGTTCATCTATTAAAAACCAACTATCACCATGGTCTTTACTTCCAAAGACATGCAGGCCATTTCTCAAGTTAACGATAGTGTGTATCAACCAACCCTTGTGAGTTTGTGCACCTCGACCAGAGGTAATAAACTTAAAATCAGTTTTCCATTCTGGTTTCGTTATTTGGTCTGTGATATCCATCGGACTACTCCAAGTCTTTCCATTATCAACACTCTTCATCACATGCAAATAGTAGATATCCTTCTCTTTGTCCAAATCCATATAGTTATAGAATAGAAACACCACTCCACGTTCTCGGTCAACAATCATTGAAGGATCAGAAGCAGATTGGCCAAATGGATGATCGATGACCATCTCCATATTACACCATGTCTTTCCATTATCTTTACTTCGGCGCAATACAATATTAATATCTCGACTCCACTTTAAGTCCCCGCATGAAGGAACGCGTTGGTCTATAGCTGCCAACAAATCTCCATTCGGAGCAGTTACCAAGGAAGGGATGCGGTAACAAGAGACTCCAGCATCATTAGAAGCATCAAATAGGTTCGTAAAGGAAAGCTCCTTATTATTTTGTGCGACAACGTCTAGGATAATACCACATATCATAGATACAACAAGTATCATAAATACACTTCTCCTCATAATCATATATTTTTATTGGTTTAATGAATCGGTTTCTACCTCAACATTTAATGAGGCCAAACATATTCTTTTTCAAGATCGATATAATATTTGTAAATATCTACAAATCACAGAACAGTCACCTACACCAATTTCAAAACAGTATATTTAAAATCACTACGAAAAATACCCCAGACAGAGTTTAATTTACACTACCGTTACAAGATGGGCATAACCGAACGCTTACATATCAAACACCAAAGATAAGAACTCTTTAAAGCCACCTTCCCCTGACTAACACACTACGATCTACTGCTATCATTTGAATATTATTCAAAGTACATTTGAAGTTCCCTCACCCAAAATGCAAAATCGATGAATGTACTTCGAATGAACTTTGAATGTACTTCGAGCCATCTCAGGGGAAAGTATAGCTTTTCTTAGTGGATAGCCCGACTCTCCTTCGACTCTCCTTCGACTCTGGTTCGACTCTCATACGACTATTAGTCACATATTGGTCACATATTAGTCACATCTCAGTGATATAAAGTGTGAAGAATGGGTATGGGATATGTGGTCAATATGTGATAAATGTGTAAACGATAGTCGAAGGAAGGGTAAAGGTGGTACGAAGGAAGGGCGAAGGAGAGTGGTATAAAAGGTAGAGTAACATCTATTGGATTCATAATAGAGCGATGAAGTGTTGTGAATCAATTTTGTTTAGACAAGGTTGAAAACTAAAAGCGTTGTGAATCTATTTTGGTTAAACAAGGTTGAAAAATAGAAGCATGGTCTTTTCTTACGAGGATATCATTTAATGGAAGGTAAACAACCAAGAGTGCAAGGATATGGCTTATCTATAGAGACAATAGGCGCAAAACATTTTTTACTATCAAAATTGGTCTGAAGGAGATTAAAATAGTCAGTGATAGGAGTACGCTGAGAGTATAAGTAAAGAGCCTAAACAGCCTATTTATACGTTACCGAGAGGTTCGTTTCGATATACAGCCTATGATGATGTCAAGGTGTTATATTCTTTACAAACCGTGTCGACAGAGTAGAAATAGCCTATCTAGGCCTATTTTGAAGTAATGGTATTTTGTTTTAGATGGAATTGTTACTTACCACAGCACTTTTTAAATTTCTTGCCACTACCACACCAGCAAGGTTCATTACGCCCCATTTTACGAGAAGAACTTATCCCTGTCATGACATCCACCATTTCAGTTTTGGCATCCCCAGAGACATAGAGCCATTGGTCTGCTTCTTTGATAAATTGAGAACGTTCTTCGAGGATGGTCTGTTCGAATCCTTCTTTGTAGTATGCTTTAAATCGCACCTCTCCTTTCTCCCCCTCTTCTTTGGAAGAGATAACTTCTAATTTGGTGTAGGTTATATTTTCACACCACTGTTTTAGACCAGCTAATGTATTGGGCTTGGCCAATCTTTCGGTATCTAATATATATTCCACTTCGCCTAATGAGAAAGCGGTATATCTTGATCTCATCAATGCTTCGGGGCTATTTGCTTTCTCTTTACGTGAAATAAAACGTCCACAACAGCTGTTATAATCCTCTACTTTTCCACAAACACACATAAATATATCTCTATTTTAAAAATCTCTTTAATAATCCATCATACGACTCAATACGTCTATCCCTCAAGAATGGCCACCAACGACGTACTTGTTCGCTTCGCGTCATATCCAATTCAATCACTCTTATGGCCTCTTGATCGGAAGGGGCCTCGTAAAGCATCTCACCTTGTGGTCCTGCTACAAAGCTATTTCCCCAGAACTGGATGCCTGACGTAGAGTTAGAGGGGTCTAATTCACGCCCTACACGATTTACAGATACTACGGGGATACCATTGGCAACAGCATGAGCTCTTTGTGATATTATCCATGCATCTTTTTGGCGTATCTGTTCAGCGTGATCATCCATATCAGACCAACCGATAGCAGTTGGATAAATCAATATCTCTGCACCAGCTAGTGTCATCAATCGAGCTGCCTCAGGAAACCATTGATCCCAACACACCAATACTCCGATTCGACCAATGGAGGTATCAATAGGTTCAAAACCGATATCTCCTGGTGTAAAATAGAATTTCTCATAGAAACCAGGGTCATCAGGAATATGCATCTTACGATACTTGCCTAACATTGTGCCATTCTTTTCGAATACTACCGCTGTGTTATGGTATAACCCAGCACTCCGTCTCTCAAATAGTGAAGTTATCAATACGACTCTATGCTCTTTTGCCAGATGACTATAAAACTCCGTTGCCGCACCAGGGATAGGTTCAGCTAAGTCAAATAGGTCTGTATCTTCTGTTTGACAAAAGTATGGGGTATCGTGTAACTCTTGTAAAACAACGAGTTTTGCACCCTCTTCGGCTAACGATTTAACTTTCGTGGCAATGGTCGCTCTGTTGCTATGTACATCCGCCACATTTTGTTGTTGTATAATTCCAACTTGTACCGTTCTATTCATCCTATTGTATTATATCTCAATAAAACCCTCAGGGTATTGCATCGTAACGCAGTGTAGTGAGCCATGCTGTTTGATTAATACGCTACAATCCACCCCTATAACATCTCTTTTGGGGAAAAGTTGGGAAAATATTCTTAGTACCTCCTCATCGCTTTGGTCATAATAAGTTGGGACCAAAACAGCTCCATTGATGATTAGGAAGTTGGCATAGGTGGCAGGAAGACGCTCATTTTGATCGTCATACTTTGCACTAGGCCATGGCAAACAAACCAATCGATAGGGTTCCCCATTAGGTTGTCGAAAAGACCCAAGGATGTTAGCCATCTCATTTAATATTTCGTAATGATCATCATTTGGATCATCACACCCTTGATATACGATAGTATCTTCAGCAACAAAACGAGCCAAAGTATCTATATGACTATCCGTATCGTCTCCGTCTATCTCTCCAGCTGTTAACCACAAGATATGATCCACACCTAAATCTTGACGTAGACGATGCTCTATCTGTTGTTTATCTAGATGCTCATTTCTATTTTTTGATAGCAAACAGGCCTCTGTAACCATGCAAGAGCCTTTTCCATCGGTCTCAATCCCTCCCCCTTCTAAAACGAAATCTAATGCATTACGATATTGCACTTCAGATGAAAAGGTGTTTGACTGAAACAGATGAGAAGTTATTTGATTGTCTAAGTCGGATGGAAATTTAAGCCCCCACCCATTAAACCTATAGTCATACAGTTGCGGCACACCCCCATTAAACACAGAGATACCACCATGATCACGAGCCCATGTGTCATTGGTTTTACACAGTACAACCTTAAACGGATAAGGACCGGTATTCCCCTCTAATAGCGATACTACACTCTCTTTTTCTTGTGCAACAATCACTAAAGGTTGATAACGAGTAATCGCTTTGCTTAGCTCCAGGTAACACGATAAGACCTCCTCATAGACTTCTCTCCAGTCGGAGTCTATATGAGGCCACGTCAGTTGTATGGCTGACTGCCGATGCCATTCCGCAGGCCATATAATTGATGTTTTAGAACCACTCTTCTTCATGACACAAAGAAACAAATAATTATGGACATGAAAATATCACGCTATCGATAATACCAATTGCATCAATAGATGAACTATGTGCTAAACTTATTTTTCTTTTTTTTACCTCTTTTACATTAAACCTTTTAATCCAAATGTTGTCTAAAAAACATGAGTAAAAGAGATCATTTTTTTAAATTGAATTTAATTACCAATCAAGTGAGAAACGTCATATTACTATTCACCCTACTCTTTGTCTTTACATCAAAGATTTGGGCCACAGATAACACACCTCAACCAAGACCCAATAGAGCAGTTGTAGGAAGAGTGATTGATAAAAAGACAGAGAGCCCTGTCGAATATGCTACCGTAGCACTATACCAAATGCCAGGCAAGAAGTTGGTTACAGGAGTCGTAACCAATCAAAAAGGGGTATTTATGCTTAAAGGGGTAAAAAATGGATCGTATCAATTAGAGATCAAATATATTGGGTATGACAAACATCTTTCAAAACAGTTTCATGTTACTGATCAGAATAATTTCATCCGTATAGGTCAAGTTATTCTTGCTCCTAATGCCAAGTTACTTAATGAAGTAGAGGTTGTGGGTAATAATCGAAATATTGAGTATAAGATTGACAAGAAAGTCGTCAATGTGTCGAAACAGCTAACAGCCACAGCAGGAACAGCAGTAGATGTATTGGAGAATGTGCCGTCGGTAACGGTAGATGTTAATGGGGATGTATCGTTACGAGGAAGTACGAGCTTTACTGTCCTTATTGACGGAAAGCCTACGGTTCTTGATGCGAATGATGCATTGAAGCAGATTCCTTCGGCATCAATCCAAAATATTGAGTTGATCACTAATCCTTCTGTGAAATATGATCCAGATGGCACATCGGGAATTATTAATATCATCACCAAGAAGAATAAGCTGACTGGAATAAGTGGGATGGCAAGTCTTAGTGGAGGAACTTTTGATAACTATAATGGGAACTTATTATTGAACTGGAGAAAGAACGATTTTAATTTCACTCTTGGCGGCAACTTCAGAAATGGAAATTTCCCTTATGACACTGAAAATAGAAGAGAAACGTTCTCCAACGATACGACATGGGTAACCTCTTCATATGGAGAAGGGAAACGAAACTATAGTATGCAATCATTCAACGCAGGTGTAGAGTGGAATTTTTCAGATAAAGATATGCTATCGGTATCAGGTCGTTTCGGACAATTCAATATGAATATGGGATCAGATCTTACTTATACTGAATTGGTGAAAACATCCAAAGAGACGATCTCTGAGAAACAGTATTTAAGTAGTGAAAATGCTGATAGACAACGTAAGTTTTATTCGGTGAATACAACATATACTCATGATTTTGCGAAGAAAGGTCATCAAATTGAAGCTCAATTCAATGCAATGCAGAGAGATGCGATGGATGACTCAGGGAGTATATTGACAGATATGGATGGGAAGATCACTGATGGAAAGAATAATAGTGAAGATGGTCCAAGCAAAAGATATGTAACAAAGATTGACTATACTCTTCCTTTAGCTAATGATAGTAAATTTGAGGCAGGTTTTCAGAGTCGTGTTCAAAACAGCACGGACGACACGAAACTTTATAATTATGATGTAGCCAGTGGAGATTATGTTATCGACAATAAATTCTCTAGAGTTACAGACTATCAAAGAGATATCTACTCTATGTATGCTCAATATAATACGCAGATAGATAAATTTGGAGTTCAAGCAGGCTTTAGAGAGGAGTATACTGATCGTGTCATCAGCTCCGATACTGATAATAGCACTGCTACAGTAAGAAGATGGGATTGGTTTCCAACCCTACACCTCTCCTATAATATTACAGATAATGATCAATTAATGACTTCGTATACGAAGAGAATTAAGCGAACGAGAGGATATTATCTAGAACCATTTATTACATGGGTGGACAACTTTAATGTGCGTCAAGGTAATCCTAACCTTATTCCAGAATTAATTGATTCATATGAAGTCACGTATCTAAAAGATTTTGGGCGTAATTTCTTATCTGTGGATCTATATTATCGTGTGACACACAATAAAGTGGAGCAGATAGAGAGTGTTTATGATGAAAATATCATTATGCGTACTCCTGAGAATATTGGACAAGACTACTCTTTTGGTACTGAAATAACATTAGGAGTGTCACCATTCAAGTGGTGGAAAATAAACTTGATGGGTAATCTATATGATTATCGGGTAGAAGGACAGCTGAATGATCAGGACTTCTCAAGATCGAGTTTTAACTGGACAGGACGATTCAATAATACCTTTATTATCAACAAAACGACATCTTTCCAAATCAATAACACATATCAGAGTGGTTCGGTTACGGCACAAGGTAGCAAAGAGGGTTATTATAGTATGAATATCGCTGCAAGGAAGTCATTCTTTGATCGTAAATTGAATGCAACCATACAGATGAGAAATGCGCTGAATACGATTAACTATGAATCATATTCTGAAGCACCAGGTCTTACAACATATAACTCGACCACTTATGGTTGGCCTATGGTTAATCTAACGTTGAGCTATACATTCAACAACTTCAAGCGTAGCATGAAGAAGAGAGGTGAAGGTAGTAGCGATATGGATATGGAAGGGTTTTAAACATATTATTTGTCTATCATCGATTGATCCCCCCAAGTCTAAATGGCTATCCTTTCTGGATAGCCATTTATTTTGTCTCGCTGCAATGATTTTATTTTAATCTAAAAAAGCTTGTGATTGTTTTTTTTGTTTCTATTTCACGAATGAAAAGATCATAAGAATCCATATATTTGTTATATATACCAGTGCTCCGTTATAGTAGTATTGGTATAATTCACACCAATTATATATTTAAATGAGCTATACCATCTCGTTCTATATTACGATATTGTCGGTAGTAATTATAGCTTAATTAAAAATTCAATTGGTATAATAACCTTTATAGGATAGTAAGAAATAGATCAATGATATTGCCATGATGACATCAATTGAGATAAAGCATATTAGCGACACCTTAGGTCTTCGCTCCCATCAAGTAGAAAATACAATTCAACTCTTAGAGGAGGGTGCAACAGTACCTTTCATTGCTCGTTATAGAAAAGAGCGAACGGATTCATTAGATGAGGTGGCCATTGCCGATATTGAACAGCAAAAGGAGAAATTCGATACCCTTGCAAAGCGAAAAGAGTCGATCCTAAAAACGATAGAGTCTCAGGACTTACTTACACGAGAACTTAAGCAACAGATTGAGCAGACTTATGATCTTCAGCAATTAGAAGATATATATCTTCCATACAAACCAAAGCGTCGTACTAAAGCAACCATTGCGAAAGAGAATGGACTAGAGCCTTTGGCTAAGATGATCATGAAACAGAATCATGATCAAATAGAGAATAATGCTGCAAAATTTCTTTCGAAAGAGGTCGTAGAGATAACTGATGCTATCACAGGTGCCCAACACATTATTGCAGAGTGGGTCAACGAAAATAGTATTGCAAGAGAGATTGTTCGTGATGGATTCCAACGTAATGCTTTTATTGAGTCGAAAGTCGTAAAAGGAAAAGAGGAAGAGGGCGATAAATTTTCAAATTACTTTGAATGGAGAGAGCCACTACATAAATGTCCGTCACATCGATTGTTGGCGATGAGAAGAGGGGAAAAAGAGGGGGTATTAAAGATCTATATTACGACAGATAATGAGCGTGTATTGATTCGTTTAAACCGACTCTTTATTAAAACAGGATCAACAACCTCAAACTATATAGAGGAGGCGATATCGGACGGCTATAAGCGACTTCTATTGCCTTCGATTTGTACAGAGATATTGAAATCAAGTAAAGAGGAGGCAGACAAAGAGGCTATTGGAGTATTTGCAGAAAACCTCAGGCAACTACTACTATCGGCACCTCTAGGACAGAAGCGTATTCTTGCTATTGACCCTGGGTTTCGTACAGGATGTAAGATCGTATGTATGGATAAACAGGGACAGTTGCTTCATAATGAAACGATCTTTCCTCATAAACCCAAAAGTGATTATCAAAAGGCAATGAAGAAAGTGGCTCAATTGACCAACGCTTATAAAATTGAGGCCATTGCTATTGGTAACGGGACTGCTAGTAGAGAGACGGAATCATTCATTAAGAAAGTTCCTTTTGATCGTGATGTGTCGGTTTTTATCGTTAGTGAAGATGGGGCATCCATCTACTCTGCATCAAAAGTAGCAAGAGATGAATTTCCACAATATGATGTTACTGTAAGAGGTGCGATATCAATTGGTAGACGATTAATGGACCCTCTAGCCGAACTGGTTAAGATCGATCCACAAAGTATAGGTGTGGGACAATATCAACATGATGTGGATCAGAAACAGCTTAAAGAGGGTTTAGATCGTGTTGTATCGTCTTGTGTGAATAGTGTTGGAGTGAATGTAAATACAGCATCGACTCATCTATTACATTATGTGTCAGGGTTGGGACCTACATTGGCTAAAAACATTATGGAGTATCGCAATGAAAATGGGCCATTTGAGTCTCGAGCACAGCTAAAGAAGGTGAAGCGTATGGGAGACAAAGCCTTTGAACAGTGTGCTGGATTCTTACGAATAGATGAACCGAAAAATCCACTTGATAATTCAGCGGTGCATCCAGAAGCCTATGGTATTGTATCTAAAATGGCAAAAGATCTAAATACAAAGCCATCTGAACTTATCGGTAATGAGATGTTATGTGACCGTATCGACATCTATAAATATACCACCGACAAGCTCGGGGCGCCTACTCTGTCAGATATTGTAGATGAATTAAGAAAACCAGGGGTGGATCCACGAGAAGAGATAGAGACCTTTAAGTTTGCTGAGAATATTTTCAAACTGGAGGATCTTACTACTGGGATGGTTCTTCCGGGTATTGTTACTAATATCACTAATTTTGGGGCGTTTGTAGATGTCGGGATTAAACAACAAGGTTTGATTCATATCTCCGAAATGGCTGATCGTTTTATTTCAGATCCAAACGAAATTGTAAAACTACATCAACACCTTCAGGTAAAGGTTATTGATATTGACATACCACGTAAACGATTACAGTTATCATTGAAGCAGGTGTGATCATGATATATCTCATTTCATAATTCAACTGGAATTCCATGTTTACATGAGGGATATAATTTGCATTCTATATTATTGTACCTCGGTAAAGAATATCACCGAAAGGAGAACTATACTTGCATTATCAGGATGTCTTCTACGACATCTTGATAATCTTTATAAAATCGGATTGGTACGATACAAAGAGAGGACCTAAAACATAAAATGTTTAGGTCCTCTCTTTGTATATGGGTTTCACTTATGGGCATACAAACCCATAAGAGACACCACCGATATGTTAATTTATCGATTATTCGTCTTCGTCTTCAAGAAGCTCTTCTTGATAATCCAACTCCGCTTCAAGAAAAGCATCTGCTTGCGCTACCAAGTCTCCGATCAATTCAACACTTTCTGGTTTCTCATCAAACCAATGAATCGTTGGATTAGATGGGATACCATCATCGCCTGATTCAACAACGAAACGTGGACTCTCTGTATGCAATACATACACTTTATCAGGATCAACCTGAGCATTGTCGGCAATTAAAAATTTTGGTAACATAACGCTTTACATTAGTTTATGAAATGGACCTTTTCACTCTTTTCAAGAGCAAAGTTAATAATATTTCGAGTCGTTATCCTTTTGTTGTTAAATTATATCTTAATTCCGTGTTCTTTTTAACAAATATGACGGGATTCATCTTATCAAGAAATTATATTATATATATTTATCGACTCAAATTCCCCCCATAACGTTACTATATCATCTGTTTTTAATCATAATTGTTAGCATATATGAACTATTTCTTACACATCATTCAGATACTTGAGAGCTATATTAGTGGTTCTCTGTGGTTTGTTCTTCTGCTTCTCGGAACGGGACTTTTCTATACTATCTATTTGGGATTTCCTCAAATAAGGCATTTTGGAACTTCGATAAAAGTTCTTCGAGGCAAGTATGATAATCCAGATGATAAGGGGGACACATCACACTTCCAAGCATTAACAACGGCACTATCAGGAACGGTGGGTACTGGAAATATTGCTGGGGTTGCATTTGCAATACACTTAGGTGGGCCTTCAGCACTATTTTGGATGTTAGTAACAGCACTTTTGGGTATGTGTACAAAATTTGTAGAGGTAGTAATGTCGCATAAATATCGTGAGATAAATGACAAGGGGACTGTTTCAGGAGGTCCTATGTACTATATGAAGAATGGGTTAAAATGGAAATGGATGCCTATTATATTTGCGATCGCAACTGTCATATCTAGTTTTGGAACAGGTTGTCTACCTCAAGTAAATAGTATCGCGAATTCATTGCATGCGACCCTTGGTATAGATAAGATGCTTTCAGGAGCCGTGCTTGCACTTTTGCTGGCTATGGTCGTTTTGGGTGGTATTAAGAGGATTGCAAAAGTAACAGAAACTTTGATTCCCCTGATGGCAATTCTTTATATCATCGGGGCAATGGGAGTGCTAGCATATAACTACGAAAACATTCTTCCCTCTATTGCATCTATTTTTACTGGTATCTTCTCGGGGAGTGCAGCAACTGGAGGATTCCTTGGAGCATCCCTTGCATTTGCATTTAATAGAGGGGTAAACCGTGGATTGTTCTCGAATGAAGCAGGTCAAGGTTCGGCACCTATTGCCCATGCCTCAGCAAGGTGTTCAAATCCAGTTCATGAAGGTTTTGTTGCACTTTTAGAACCATTTATTGATACAATTATTATCTGCTCTATTACAGGTATTACACTACTGAGTTCAGGCGTTTGGAAAGAGAAAATAGACAATCCTTTTGAAAGAACAAACACCATTATCCTCTCCGAGAAGTACCAAGAGTCAAATCCGTCAGATGTAAATAAGCTTAAAGCATTTATCGTAGGGGAAGAGAAAGCACCAACATACAGTGGCGAATTGGAAATAGTAGACGGAAAGATATCGAACGAATTAACAGTGCTTCATGCCCACTCGATGGCTGAAGACATAGAGATACTTTTTGACAATAAACCTTATAGTGGAATGATTAATGTTCTAAATGGAATCCCTCAATTAGATAATAAATATCAGATACATGGGCGTTCATTAATTCACAGTGCCCCTTTAACAACAGAGGCATTCACGAGAAGTTACTTCGGTAAATGGGGGAAATATATCGTAAGTATTGGACTGTTATTATTTGCTTTTTCAACAGCTATTGCTTGGGCATATTATGGATCCACTGCAATTATTTTTCTAGTAGGAACAAAATACGTTAATTGGTTCTTAGTGGTGTATGTTGTAGGGTTTTTTATCGCTGCATTTGCAGACACAACACTTATTTGGGCGATATCAGGAATTATGATCGCCTTGATGACTATTCCAAACTTAATAGGAATTCTCTTTATGCATAAGGAGATAAAGCAAGAGCTAAAGCAGTTTGAAAAAGATGATAAATAGTTGTTGACAATCAGTCATCAAAAGAGGTGGTCAAGTGTATTGACCACCTCTTTTTCGTTAAATCAAACCATTATACTTTGTAAATATATGGTGTAAAGAGATAGATTTTGGGACATGCTAAATAGTAGTACAATGTTGTATTAAAGAAGAATTTTATCATATTTACATGGTAGAACCAACAACTCAAACCCTAAGATGGAACAAAGATTATGGAACTTAATTCGACAAAATGATAAGGAAGCTCTTAAATCTCTATTCGATCAGCAATACGATACACTCTTGTCCTACGGTATTCGACTTAACTTCTCACCAAGCGAAGTGGAGGACGTAATTCAAGACCTCTTTATCTCTTTGCATGATCGAAATAAGTCGCTTCCGAAAGAGGTAAATGTCCAAGCCTACTTATTTTCGGCTATTCGGTTTTCACTATTTAATCATAGAAAGAAGACAAGACGATTCTCGTCACTTAGCGATCAAGACGATGCTATCTTTCTTCTTGAATTTGATGATATAGATGCAGATATGTCTATGGAAAACGTTCAAAAAAAGTTGACACAACTACCCACACGTCAAAAGGAGGCAATATATCTAAAATACTATCAAAATATGTCTATCAATGAGATAGGTAGCATTATGAGCATCGCACCACAATCTGTTAGTAACCTTCTTCATAAAGCATACGTATTGTTGCGAAATGATTTATCTAAACAAACGATACTTCAATTCATCTGGAAATTACAATCTTAGATCTTCACATTATTATCATGGTGTGAAGAACTAAGATGTTTTATAACAGAACATATGGGAGAGTAGATTTCATACTTCAAGACATCTACAGATAAGAAGACCCTTCACTCTTGCAATATGCTCTACAACACATAGAGTAAGAGAGTATATTTTCTTGAGAAAGAACACTTAGAGATAAAGGAGTTTTTTAGATTAAAATGTTCTACAACACATAAAGTAAGGAGTAGATATTTGATATCAGGAACATTTATATATGTACATTACACAGAACAGAACATACAAGACGTCATATTTATGATATCCTGATATACTTTCTAAATAAAGAGAAGAATTTAACGAGACGAAACAATTAGGACAATAAATGAATAGTAAAAAAGATATAAACGATTTAGATCAAATCATCCATAAGCTGAATGGATACTACTCTCTTAAACCAATAGGTAAAGAGGGTAGTTCATCGGCTTTATGGGAAAGAATTGAGAATAAACTGCTACAACAAAGGGTTATTCGTCTAAAACGTTGGAATTATATTGGATGGAGTGCGGCCGTGGTTATTCTAATGATAGGGGTATGGAACATATATAACCATGCAGATGTAGAACCTCAAGCTTTAATTTCAGAAATACAGATAGAGACTAAGATTGGAGAAAAAAACAGTTTTAATCTAAAAGATGGGAGTAAGATTTCTCTATTACCTAACTCATCAATGACAATTTACGCATCGAACTCAAATACCATAGACTCAGTATATCTTAGTGGAGCTGCAAAATTTCAGATCACTAAGCGCGAGGAAGATTTTCTTAGAGTTAGAACAAATAATTTCAATATACATGTATTAGGAACAACCTTCTTAGTCGAGGATTTTAAAACGAAGCAAGAGGCTACAACATCATTAATAGAGGGTAAACTAGCTGTTGCTCCTATTGCCAAAAATAGCAATCACACTTTAATTCTAAACCATGGAGAGAAGGTGATGATTGATAAAAGTAACCATGAATACAGCAAACAAGAATTTACTCAAGATGACTTTCTTAAAGCAAAAGGAGTATATCGCTACAAAGACACCCCTCTAAGCGATTATATTTATGAAGTCGAGCAATTCTATGGAGTAAACATAGATATTGCCTCTAAGCTCAAAGATGAATGTTTCACACTTATTATAGACCAAAATAAAGAATTAAACGAAGTATTTAAAGACCTCCTTAAAATCGGGAAAATTAAAACACACAAAACTAAAAACAGACACTATCAACTAACAAAGTAAACAAACACCAATAAGTTAACTAAATAAAACGAACTAAACTATGAAGCAAGAAGGACCTAAGTCTTTTCTTCATCGAAGATTTACAAATGCTTCTTCGATGTTGAAAAGTACCATCTGTGTTGGGGCAATGGTACTATCATCTTTTAATACATCAGCAGCTGTGTTAGAGGAAGATGTGGATATTAATCTTAAGAATAAGCCTTTAATTGAATTTTTCCAGGCGATAGAACAACAAACAGAATATGTGTTTGTATATAAGACCAGCACTATAAACTCAAACAGAAAGATCTCTCTTGATGTTAAAGGCGAAGAGCTGAAAGATGTTTTGGACGAAATGCTTGATCAAAATAATCTTACTTATACATTGGAAAATAATAAGATTATTATCTCTGAGAATAATAGTTCGATTAATACCCAAGCCACACAAGCATCAAATAAACTAGTAATAAAGGGTAGCGTCGTGGATGATCAAGGAACACCGCTTCCTGGAGCAACACTTGTAATAAAGGGTACGACACAAGGAACAATTACCGATTTTGATGGTAATTTCTCCCTAACGAATGTTCCCAAAGGAGCGACTATTGTTTTTTCTTATGTTGGGATGAGTTCTAAAGAGGTTATTGCAGATAAAACAAATTTCAAGATTCAATTAGAGAGTGATGCTGTTAATCTTCAAGAGGTGGTAGCCATAGGTTATGGTGTACAGAAGAAGGTGAACCTGACAGGGTCAGTTGCTTCAATTAAATCTGAAGAGATACTAAAAACAAAAACAGCAAATATTACCAACTCCATGGTAGGTAAAGTCCCTGGGTTACTATCAGTACAACGAAGTGGACAACCAGGAGAGGATGCAGCACAAATATCAATCCGTGGTAATTCGTCTCTAGGAAACAATGGCGCTTTAGTAGTTGTAGATGGGGTAGTTAGGGATGGTTTCAACCAAATCGATCCAAATATGATCGAAACTGTAACTGTCTTGAAAGATGCTGCTGCAACTTCTGTTTATGGTGTTCGTGCCTCAAATGGTGTAATTCTTGTTACGACTAAAAAAGGTAAAGAAGGAAAAACTTCTGTTTCATATTCTGGTTCATACGGAGTACAGACACCAACAAAAGTTCCTGAATTGATGGATGCTTATACTTATGCGAGTAACATAAATCAGGCATTTATTAATGAAGGTGATGCACCTAGGTATACTGACGAAGATCTACAGAAATTTAAAGAAGGGACAGAACCAGGATATCAAAGCACCAATTGGTGGGATGAAACTTTTGATAAACTTGCACCTATTTCTCAGCATAACTTATCTGTTACAGGAGGTAGTAAAAAAAGCAACTATTATATATCCCTTGGAATGTTAGATCAAAAAGGAATGTATGAAACGAGTTGGTTCAAAAGATATAATTTAAGATCTAATCTAGAGACTAAAATTAGTGACGATCTAAAGTTAAATTTAAATCTAGCAGGAAGAATTGAAGAGACAAGTAATTCAGGATCGGGGACATATGCAATTTTCTATGGCGCATTAAGAGCTTGGCCAACCATGCCAACAACTCATCCAGATGGTAAAGTAGCATGGAGTGGTACACCAACGAATTCAGTATATGATGCAACAGAAACTGGATATGATAAAAGAACAAAAAACACATTCCAAAGTTCATTGTCTTTAGATTACAATATTTCAAAAATTAAGGGTTTGCATGCAAAAGCTTTGGTTGCATATGATGCGACGTTAACACCTAAAAAGAAGTTTGTACAACCATACAATTACTATATCAAAAACACGGATGGTACGTTTGATGAAAAAGCTGTTGGGAACAAAACGACACTAAAAGAAACCTTCAATCAAAATAAAAGATTGACTACTCAATTATCATTAAACTACAATAGAACATTTGGATCACATGAGTTATCTGGACTTCTTTTATGGGAGACGTTTCAATCTGACTCAAATAATTTTAATGCCTATAGAGAGAATGGTTTCCTTTCAAGTACACTTGACCAAATGTTTGCAGGAGGTGACCTAAATAAGAATAATGGTGGTAGTGCTAAAGAAGCAGGGCGACTAGGATATGTCGGTCGATTAACATATAACTACAAGAGTAAGTATTTATTTGAAACGAACTTTAGATATGATGGTTCATTTAATTTCCCAAATGGAAATAAATGGGGATTCTTCCCTTCAGTGTCTGCAGGATGGAGAGTATCTGAAGAAAGTTTTATTAAAGACAATTTCAGTGGAATAGACAATTTAAAGCTTAGATCTTCAATGGGTAAATCTGGTAACGACAACATTCCTCAATACAATTTTATCGGAGGATATAGTGTATACAGTGGTTCGGTTATCGGGGATACATTCTATAAAGGACTAAGAGAGTCATTAACACCAAATCCATTTATTACATGGGAAACATCAACAAATTTTGATGTGGGTATTGATCTATCTTTATGGCAGGGTAAATTAACTTTAGAAGCAAACTATTTTTACAAAAACACAACAGATATACTCGTAAAAAGAGATGCTGAAGTTCCATTAACTTATGGAGGAAAACTACCTGTTGAAAATCTAGGTGAGACTGAAAATTCGGGTTATGAGTTTGTATTAGGTCATAATGGTAAAATTGGTGATCTAACCTACAATATAAATGGTAATTTTACTTTTGCAAGAAATAAAGTTATTGAGAAAGCAGAACCTAGTGATGTCCCTGATCGAATAAAAAGAACTGGTAGACCAATGAATCAATTTTATGGACTACAAGCTTTAGGGTTATTCCAAACGGAAGAGGAAATCCAAGACTGGGCTGATCAAAATGGTAATAAAAACAAGGGAATAAAGCCTGGTGATATTAAATATCAAGATTTCAATAATGATGGTAAGATTAATGGAGAGGATATTCATTGTATCGGTAAAAGCTTCTTCCCAGAGATTAATTATGGTGTAAATCTTTCTCTTGCATATAAAGGTTTTGACATGTCTGTTTTCTTTCAAGGCGCATCAAACTTTGTTACTTACCTTGAGCAACAAGCAGCATATTCATTTATGCTAGAAGGGAACTCTCCAATGGCTTTAACAGATAGTTGGAGTCCTGAAAATCGAGACGCAAGATATCCAAGACTCCTAATTGGTCAAAATGCAAATAACACACAACAATCGTCATATTGGCTTGAAGATGCATCATACCTTAGATTAAAAAGTTTAAATATTGGATATACTTTCAATTTTAAACAAAAAAAATTATTCAAAAGCTTCAGAGTTTATGCCTCAGGAACAAACTTATTTACGTGGGATAAGCTAACTATTTTTGATCCAGAGACACCCAAAGGTCGTGGTGCAACATATCCTCCGATGAAAGTATATTCATTAGGACTTGATTTTAGCCTATAATTTACGAACAAGACAAATCTTATTGATTATGAAACTTAGACATATATTATCTGTTGTAATAATCACATCATGTCTTTTGGGATGTGAATCTATTATTGACAAGAGACCACTAGATAGAATTGACGCAAACAGTGTTTGGAAAGAGCAGAATACTGCTGAGGCAGCAATCTTTAATATATATTCTAGAATATCAACTGGTTTTTTTGATACAAATAACGGGGGCTACATCTTCTCTACTTGCAACGTTAGTGATGAGTCAAGAAGCAAAAGTGGGTGGATTGGGTCTAACAAGGTAATAGTTCCCGGAAATATGGAAGCAACTAGAAACCCAATGGATGTATGGAAAGTGAGATACGAAAGTATTAGAGACTGTAATATCGCAGTTGAATCACTTAAAACATCACCTATAGAGGAAAATTTAAGAAATCGATTAAATGCAGAAGCTCGTTTTGTAAGGGCTTGGCTTTACTTTGATTTAACTCGAAGATATGGTGGTGTTCCATTAATTACAGTACCACAGCAGTTAAATGATGGCATTGAAGCACTGAAAGTTTCTAGAGAAACATATGAGAATTGCATCGATTTTATTACAAAAGAGTTGAAAGAATCAGCAGAGTTATTGCCAAATTCTGTTGCAAATGAAGAATGGGGTCGAGCAACAAAACAAGCATGTGACGCTTTAAATGGTAGAGTTTTAATGTATGCACAAAGATGGTCTGAAGCAGCAAATTACTCAAAAAAGGTGATTGACTCTGATCAGTTTAAGTTATACGATGATTATAACGCACTATTTCAAACAAACGGTCGTACTGAAGAATCTATTTTTGACAAATTATTTCTTGAGCCAGACAGAACACACAGCTGGGACTACTATAATATCCCTTATGGATTTACACCAGACTTTGGTAGTCAAACGAATCCAGTACAGGAGATGGTAGATAGTTATGAGATGGTGAATGGAAAGGCAATCACCGATCCGACATCAGGTTATGATCCACAAAATCCATATAAAGACCGTGATCCAAGATTCAATGCGACTATTCTTTATAATGGTGCACCATTCAAAGGGAAATTAATAGAAACGTACACAGGAGGAGCACAGGGGCTTCTTAAAAATGGCTTATGTACAGTTACTGGGTATTATATCCGAAAATTTATTGAAGAGTCTAAAGGTGCTCCATCCAAAGGAACAAGTACAGTTAGCTGGAAAGAACTACGCTATGGAGAGGTACTATTAAATTATGCTGAAGCACAAAACGAGGCAGCTGGACCAGACAACTCAGTATACAGCGCTATTAACCAAATTCGCAATAGAGCAGGTATGCCAGATATTACAGCTGGACTTGACAAAGATGCTATGCGTGAAGTGATTCGTCATGAAAGAAAAATCGAATTAGCTTTCGAAAATCATCGTTACTGGGATTTAATTCGTTGGGGTAAAGCCAAAGAAGTACTTAATGATAAGCAATTCCACGGAATGCAGATCACTAAAAATGATGATGGTTCATTTACTTATGATGCAAGTTTTATAGTAACTAGGGGGGGAACCCAGGTATTTAATGACAGACAGTACCTATTCCCTATTCCACAAAGTGAAATAAACAAAAACTCAAATCTTACACAGAACCCTGGTTACTAATTCAATAATTAAGGCTGCCTATAAGGCAGCCTTATTATTAAATTAAAATCAGTTAAAAAGCTTCGTTGAAATTAAAATATAATCCTTTAGTTTCCTTTCCGACACCAAAGTCAATTCTAAAATTCATTCTTGGTTGCAATTCTAATCGATATCCAAAGCCAAGATTAGGGAGGCAATTCTGCAGATCCCCAATACTCTCACCCATAGTACCTGCAGCAGCCCATATAGTCATTCCACTTTTACTCAGACTCCCATCACTTTTCTTAAAAGTGTAACGATACTCTGTTATTCCATATACCATCGCATTATCTCGATATTGGCCCCATGTATAACCTCTTAAATCAAATGGAGTTCCTAACTGAGATAATTCGGCCCATGGAACATCATTACACGCAAATCGACCCCGTACTTGCCAAGCCAGAACAGAACCTTTTCTTTTAATCTGTTGGTATTGTCTATAATCAAAATCGTAAACCTGATAGTTAGAACTTCCACCCAGATAGCTACCATATGCAGTAGCGGAAGTTTTCAGGTAAATACCTTGCCATGCATTAACAGTAATGTCCCTTGTGTCATACTCTAATATAACACCTAAGCCAATGTTTAGCCTTTGATCATTATTAAAATATCCATCATTAAAAGGAGTAGTATTACCTGCATCTGAAATAGAATGATAATTGGTAGCATTAGTATAGTTAAGGTCAATATTGGCTCCTAAGTATAAATCTTTCTTTATACGAAACATGAATCTTGGGTTAATCCAATACCAAGTACGATCATATCCTGTTATGTCAGAAGATTTTTTAAAATAGCTCCCGTTATCATATCCTTTTCCCCAATAGTTATCAGGCATCGATTTAAACCAAAAATCACCATTCACTCTAAATTTATCCTCATTCCAAAACGATGTAAGTCTAGCATTAAAGATAAATGCACCTGTAGTTGTATATCCAATAAAAACAGGAAGTGAAGATCGCTGAATCAAAGAGTCTTGTCGGTCAGTCTTAAAAGACATGAGTCCACCTGCAGAGAAAGAGACACCTAATTCAGGTGTATATGCAGGAGCCACCAAAGGAGATATCCAAAACCGATTTTCATCAAATGCTCTAGTTTTACGTTCAGACATTGGAACTTTCTGCTTTTTATCCTTACCAAGGACAGTAATCAAGGACATAGCAAAGAGAGCTAAAAGAAGTATTCTTTTCATAATCTATTTTTATCATTACAGTTGATCAAAAATAGAAAATGAAAAGAATCAGTAAATTTACTATAGGCTCAGTTTTTATTTAACTTAGCTCATAAACATAAGTCTATAAATCGCCATCAATCTTCTGATTTAGAAAAATCTATTAACCAATCTAATGTTTGAGAATTTGGACGTTCAATTGGTAAACCAAGGAATCTATCCCAAATTAACTGTGCTCCAACACCTAAAGCACGACTTACACCAAACATAACAGTATAGAAGATATAATCTTTGATTCCATAATGCATTAATAATGAACCAGAGAAAGCATCAACATTCGGCCATGGATTCTTTGCTTTACCTCTATCTAATAGTATCTGAGGAACAACCTTATAAAGGACTTTCGCAGTATCCACAATAGAATCGCTGGAAACATACTTATCAGCAAATTCCATCTGTGTAGTAAATCGAGGATCTGTTGCTCTTAATACAGCGTGTCCATATCCAGGAACAACTTTTCCGCTATCAAGAGTTATATTTACAAAAGAGGTAATTTCATCCTCAGTCAATTGCTCTTTAATATCACGATCAAAATGTTTATACATATCAAAGATCCAACGCACAACATCCTGGTTAGCATATCCATGTAAAGGCCCCGCTAATCCAATCATTCCCGCAGAATATGAATAGAAAGGATTACTCAATGCAGAAGCAACAAGGTGTGCAGTGTGAGCAGAGACATTACCACCCTCATGGTCAGCATGAATATACATATACATTCTAAAGAGTCGATAGATCTCTTCTGAGTCAAAGCCCATCATATGAGCAAAATTAGCAGACCAATCTAAATCAGGATCTAAAGCAATAACTTTCCCATCTTCAAATTCTTTTCTATAGATATAAGAAGCGATGACAGGCAATTGTGCGATCATATTCATTACATCCTCATACGTTGAATCCCAATAATCCTCTTTTCGTAAACCATTACGATGTTTCTTTTGGAATTGTGATTGCGTCGCTGAAGCTAAAATTGCTGTAGAGAACCGTGTCATTGGTTTGGAACTACTTGGCAAAGCATCAATAGTTCGAAATACATGATCTGGAACATTCGATCGTTGCACCCAATCTTGACGAATAAATTCGACCTCTTCAATAGTAGGAACATCACCTGTTAGCAGAAGAAAAAAAACACCTTCAGCTAAAGGTTCACCTTCAGGGTTTTTACGGGGTAATACTTTATATAATTCTGGGAGGGTAAAGCCTCTATAACGAATCCCCTCATAGGGATCAAGTTTAGAAGTTAAAGTCAGTAGCGAAGTAACTCCTCTCATTCCTCCTAAAACATGTCCAATAGTAACCTCATCTACAATGAGATCTTTGGAGGAACTTAAAAGTTCTTGCACTTGAGCTCTAGCTTCAGAGCCCTTTTCAAATAGTCGTTGTTTAATATAGTCCATATATATTTAGGGTTAATAAGTTCTGGATAATATATGTTCTATATAACAACAAAAAAGGGAAACAAATGTTTCCCTTTTTTTCCTTAGAGTATCATAAAAATTACTCTGCTGCCGTATCAGCTGCTGGTGCTTCTGTTGCTGCGTCAGTAGACTTCTTACGACGTCTACGAGATTTAGCTTCAGGCTTAGCATCTTTAGCTGCCAACATAGCCTCATTGTAATCAACTAGTTCGATAATACACATCTCAGCATTATCACCAAGACGGTTACCTGTCTTCAAAATACGTGTATACCCACCTGGACGGTCAGCTACTTTTACAGATACCTCACGGAACAATTCTGTAACAGCAGTTTTGCTTTTTAGGTAGCTAAATACAGTACGACGATTGTGTGTAGAGTCTTCCTTTGACTTTGTAATCAATGGCTCGACATACATACGCAAAGCTTTCGCTTTTGCTACAGTAGTAGTAATACGCTTGTGTAGGAGAAGAGAGCAAGCCATGTTTGCCAACATTGCCTTTCTGTGAGCACTCTTTCTACCCAAGTGGTTAAACTTCTTATTATGTCTCATTTTCTATTATTCCTTGTCTAATTTATACTTACTTATATCCATCCCGAAATTGAGATTCATGCTATCCAATAGTTCATCTAGCTCAGTAAGTGACTTCTTACCGAAGTTACGAAACTTAAGCAGATCATTTCTATTGTACTGCACAAGGTCACCTAATGTATCAACATCAGCAGCCTTAAGACAGTTCAAAGCACGAACTGAGAGATCCATATCAACTAAACGAGTCTTTAGCAATTGACGCATATGAAGAACCTCTTCATCAAACTCTTCGTTGCCGAATTTCTCCTCATTATCTAATGTTATCTTCTCATCAGAGAATAACATAAAGTGATAGATTAGAATTTTGGCAGCTTCCTTAAGCGCATCTTTAGGATGAATAGATCCGTCAGTAGTTAGCTCTAACACCAATTTCTCGTAATCAGTCTTCTGCTCAACACGGTAGTTTTCTACTGCGTATCTAACATTCTTGATTGGAGTATAGATAGAATCGATTGGAATAATACCAAAATCATCCTCTACTGGTTTGTTTTCAGTACTTGGAACATAACCACGACCTTTTTCAATCGTAAGTTCCAATTGAAGCTTCACCTCAGGGTTCATTCTACAGATAACTTGATCTGTATTTAACACTTGGAAGTTTGAAGCAAACTTATTTATGTCGCCAGCAGTAAATTGCTCCTGACCGAAAAGTGAGATAGAAACTTTTTCGCTGTCAAAATCTTCTACTTCTTGCTTAAAACGAACCTGCTTAAGATTTAAAATAATCTCAGTTACATCTTCGATTACACCTTCGATAGTAGAAAACTCATGCTCAACACCTTCGATCTTAATTGTCGTGATAGCGTATCCTTCTAAAGATGACAACAGTATTCTTCTTAAAGCATTACCAACTGTAATACCATACCCTGGCTCTAGAGGACGAAACTCAAATTTACCAAAGGTCTCTGAAGATTCCACCATTATCACTTTGTCTGGCTTTTGGAAAGCTAATATTGCCATAAATCTTAAGATTATATCGTTATTTAGAGTACAACTCGACGATTAGTTGTTCCTTAATATTCTCAGGAATCTCCGTTCTTTCAGGACGATTCAAGAATTTTCCTGATAAAGCAGCAGAATCCCATTCTAACCAAGAATACTGACCACCACGGTGAGACGCAAGAGAGTTTGAAACCACTTCAAGTGATTTTGATTTCTCACGAACTCCAATAATATCGCCAGGACGTACACTATACGAGGCAATATTTACAACGCTTCCATTTACAGTAATGTGCTTGTGTGATACTAACTGACGTGCTGCAGAACGCGTAGGTGCAATACCTAAACGATACACTACGTTATCTAGACGACACTCTAGCAATTGCAACAACACCTCACCTGTAACACCTTTAGATGCGTTTGCTTTCTTGAACAAAGTACGGAACTGACGCTCAAGAATACCATAAGTATATTTTGCTTTTTGCTTCTCCTTCAACTGAAGACCATATTCAGAAGTTTTATTTCTTCTTTGGTTAGGTCCATGTTGTCCTGGAGGGTATGCTTTATTCTCTAGAACCTTATCAGGTCCAAAAATTGCTTCACCAAATCTACGTGCGATCTTCGACTTTGGTCCAATATATCTAGCCATTTAATCTTACTTTAATAAGTCCTATAAAAATTATACTCTACGACGCTTAGGAGGACGACATCCATTATGTGGTAATGGAGTTACATCAACGATTTCCGACACTGTGATACCAGTATTATTGATAGCACGGATAGCCGACTCACGTCCATTTCCTGGCCCTTTAACGTATACTTTTACTTTACGAAGACCTAGATCAAAAGCAGTCTTAGCACACTCTTCAGCAGCAACCTGTGCAGCATAAGGAGTATTCTTCTTTGATCCACGGAATCCTTTTTTACCAGCTGATGACCATGAAATAACCTCACCGTTATTGTTAGTCAAACAGATAATGATGTTATTAAAAGACGAGTGAATATGTGCTTGACCAATCGCCTCTACTTTAACAACTCTTTTTTTAGTATTACTTGACTTTTTTGCCATAATCAGTTAACCTTATTTAGTTGCTTTTTTCTTATTTGCAACAGTTTTTTTCTTACCCTTACGTGTACGCGCGTTGTTCTTAGTCTTTTGTCCACGCAATGGTAGTCCAATACGATGACGAATTCCACGATAACATCCGATATCCATCAATCGCTTGATGTTTAACTGGATCTCCGAACGCAATTCACCTTCAACAGTATAATCACTATTGATCAAACCACGGATCGCTTGGAATTGTTCATCTGTCCAATCTTTCACTTTAATGTCCTTATCTACGCCAGCCTTTTCAAGTATATCAACTGAAAGACTGCGACCAATACCGTAGATATAGGTCAATGCGATCTCTCCACGTTTATTAACTGGGATATCTACACCAACAATACGAGCCATAAAATTTAATTTTAAACTTTAGATTAAAGAATTATCCTTGACGTTGCTTAAACTTAGGATTTTTCTTATTGATTACATACAAACGTCCTTTACGACGCACAATCTTGCAGTCACTACTGCGCTTTTTAATCGATACTCTAGTTTTCATTATAAGTTTAACGATTAGTTTTTATATCGAAATGTGATACGTCCCTTAGTCAAATCATAAGGAGACATCTCTACTTTCACTTTATCACCAGGTAAGATCTTAATATAATGCATACGCATTTTACCTGAAATGTGTGCTGTAATTACGTGACCATTGTGTAATTCAACACGAAACATTGCATTTGACAATGCTTCAATGATAGTCCCGTCCTGTTCTATAGAAGGCTGCTTCGCCATAAGAATTTATTTTTTTTCAATTGATTCTCAACAAAACAAAAATCAGTCAAGGTTTCAGCACCGTATGGTCTTACGGCAAGGGTATGTTCAAAATGCACACCCACACCACCATCTTTGGTCAAAACACTCCATCCATCATCTGACAAAAAAACATCCGAAGAATACTCTGTCAACATGGGTTCTATTGCAAGTGTCAAACCTCTAAGGAGTTTCATCCCTTTTTTTGACCTGCCAAAATTACGCACAAAAGGTGACTCATGCAAATTTTTTCCAATTCCATGTCCACCAAAGGATTTTACCACACCAAAATCGGCCTCTTTTGCGATATTCTCAATAGAATAACCGATATCTCCGAGGTTTTTCCCCTCATGCGCATTTTCGAGGGCGCAAGATAAGCTTTCATACGCTGATTTACAAAGATTATAGTGATTTTCCGAAACATTACCCACTAAAAAAGTAAAACATCCATCTCCATGGTAACCATCTAAACAGACACCACAATCGACAGATACTACATCACCATCTTTAATAAGATAATTAGAGGGTAGTCCATGTAATACGCAATCATTGACAGATACACATAAACTGTTTGGAAATTCGTTATAATCTAAGAAACTAGGAGTAGCTCCTTGTTCGCGAATATAACATTCAGCAACGGCATCCAACTCTAGAGTTGAGATGCCGGGTTGAATAAGTTTAGTTATTTCAGCTAAAGTTTTACTTACAAGTAGCGAACTTTTTCGTATGAATGAGATTTCTTGTTCTGTTTTGTAGTAGATGGACCCATTCATTATGAAAAAGCTATATTGCAGCTGCTCCACCAACACGTCCCTTAATACGACCGTCTTTCATAAGACCATCATAGTGACGCATTAACAAGTGCGACTCAATCTGCTGTAATGTATCTAAAACTACACCTACCAAAATTAGAAGAGAAGTTCCTCCAAAGAAATTTGCAAACTGTCCATTGATACCCAATTTCATTGCAAAAGATGGTAAAATAGTAACCAATGCTAGGAATATAGATCCTGGCAAAGTGATACGTGACATAATAGTATCCAAGAATTCAACGGTTTTCTTACCTGGTTTAACACCTGGAATAAAACCACCGTTCTTTTTCATATCTTCTGCCATTTGAACAGGATTAACTGTAATAGCAGTATAAAAATATGTGAAAATAACAACCATTAATGCCATAGCGAAATTATACCAGAACCCAGTAAAATCGCTAAATGCAGCTAAAGACGCTCTAATACCTTCAGACTCAAAAAGTCCTTGCATACTTAGAGGAATCATAACAATTGCTTGCGCAAAAATGATTGGCATAACACCAGCAGCATTCACTTTCAAAGGAATATACTGACGAACACCACCATATTGTTTGTTTCCTACAATTCGTTTTGCATACTGCACAGGCACTTTACGAGTACCTTGCACCAACAAAATCGAAAGCATGAATACTACAAAAAGTAGAACTAGCTCAACCAAGAACATCAACATTCCTGCCCCTTGCTCAGACCAGCGTGAAGCCAACTCAGCGAAGAATGCGAAAGGAAGTCGAGATATAATACCGATCATAATGATTAAGGAGATACCATTACCGATACCTTTATCAGTAATACGCTCTCCTAGCCACATAACAAACATAGAACCCGCACACATAATAATGATAGCAGGTATAGTAAAGAAGGCGCCTCCTACTGCGAAGGCGCTTTCTGGTAATTGGTAATGCAAATTCGTTAGATAACCTGATCCTTGTAAAAATAAAATACCAACCGTTAGCAAACGGGTAATTTGGTTAATCTTATTACGACCAGACTCTCCATCTTTTTGTAAACGTTGAAAGTATGGAACAGCGATACCCAAAAGCTGAATAACGATCGAAGCGGTAATATAAGGCATAATTCCCAATGCAAAAATCGAAGCATTTGAGAACGCACCTCCTGAAAAAGTATTTAGGAGTCCTAACAAACCATCTGCAGTCTGCTTTTTCAGTTCACCTAGTTGCATAGGATCAATACCTGGTAAGGCAATAAATGATCCTAGACGATAAACCAATAACAACAACAAAGTTGTATTGATACGAGATCGCAACTCTTCGATCTTATAAATATTCTTTAGGGTGTCGATTAACTTTCTCATATAGGTTTAGAGTATTTCTGTTGTTCCAGATAACTTTTCAATAGCTTCTTTTGCGCTTTTAGAAAAAGCATTTGCTTTCACCTCTAATTTAGAAGTAATTTCGCCATTTCCCAAGATTTTTACCAAATCATTTTTAGAAACTAGCCCAGCCTTAATCAATAACGCTTTATCTATTGTTGTAGTCTCATGCTTATCAGCAACAGCCTGAAGTGATCCCAAGTTAACTCCTTTGTACTCTACACGGTTGATGTTCTTAAAACCAAATTTAGGAACCAAACGTTGTAGAGGCATCTGACCTCCTTGAAAACCAACTTTGCGGCTATATCCTGATCTAGACTTAGCACCTTTGTGCCCACGTGTCGAGGTACCACCAAAACCAGATCCTTGACCACGGCCAATTCGCTTATCAGAGTGAGTGGAACCTTTCGCAGGTTGTAGATTGTGCAACTCCATATCTAGTTATTTTTATTTATTAATTATAATTCAACGACCTTAACAAGGTGTTTAACAACATTAATCATACCTAGAATTACTGGAGATGCATCATGCTCAACACTACCATTCAGTTTACGCAAACCAAGTGCTTCTAGATTACGCTTTTGGGTCTTAGTAGCTCCAATTGCGCTTTTTACTTGTGTTACTTTTATTTTTGCCATTGTGTTTTTCTATTATCCGTTAAACACTTTGTCAAGAGAAACCCCACGGTGTGCAGCAACAGTTTGTGCATCGCGAAGCTCTGCAAGAGCATTAAAAGTAGCCTTTACCAAGTTGTGAGGATTCGAAGAACCTTTCGACTTAGCTAGGATATCGTGAACTCCAGCACTCTCTAGTACTGCACGCATTGCACCACCAGCCTTTACTCCGGTACCCGAAGATGCAGGCTTCATGAATACACGCGCACCACCAAATTTAGCGTATTGCTCGTGAGGAATAGTTCCCTTTAGAACAGGTACATTGATCAAGTTCTTTTTCGCTGCTTCTACCCCTTTAGAGATAGCAGTAGTTACTTCATTAGCTTTACCAAGACCCCATCCTACGATACCGTTCTCGTTACCTACTACTACAATAGCAGAAAAACTAAAGGTACGACCACCTTTTGTCACTTTAGTAACACGGTTAATAGCAACCAATCGATCTTTAAGTTCGATGTCGCTTGTTTTTACGTTACGTATATTTTGTGCCATTGTAATAATTAGAATTTAAGACCGTTTTCACGAGCAGCTTCAGCTACTGCTTTTACACGTCCGTGATACAAATATCCATTTCTATCGAATACAACTTGAGTAATACCTGCCGCTAGAGCTGCCTCAGCTGCTTTCTTACCAACAACAGTTGCGATCTCAGACTTAGATCCCTCAAGGCTTGCGATCTCTTTACATAGTGACGACACAGATAACACTGTTTTACCCGCATTATCGTCAATAAACTGAACAGAAATCTGTTTGTTACTGCGATATACGTTCATGCGAGGAGTAGCTGCAGAACCAGAAATAATTTTTCTGATTCTTTTTTTGATCCTGGCGCGTCTTTGTAGTTTTGTTAAAGACATGATTTTCTAATTCTTATAATTATACTTTAGCAGACTTACCTGCTTTACGACGTAGTTGCTCACCATCAAACTTAACACCTTTTCCTTTATACGGTTCTGGTGCACGGAATGAACGGATTTTAGCTGCAACTTGTCCAATCAACTGCTTATCGCAGCTTTTCAAAGTAATTGTTGGATTGCTACGCTTATCTGTAACAGCAACAACATTTACTTCACTTGGAAGTTGCAAGTAGATGTGGTGAGAGTATCCAAGAACAAGGTCTAATAATTGACCTTGATTCTCAGCACGATAACCTACACCTACCAACTCTAATTTGATTTCGTATCCCTTAGAAACACCAACCACCATATTACTGATTAGTGAACGATACAATCCATGTAGAGAAGCGTGACGCTTCTGATCCGTTGGACGAGATACTACTACTTGATTTTCCTCTACTGTAACAGTGATTTCAGCATCAACTTTTTGAGTCAACTCTCCAAGTCCGCCTTTAACTGTAACGATGTTGTCGCTAGAAACACTAACGGTAACGCCAGCAGGGATTTCAATAGGTAATTTACCGATCCTTGACATTGAATATTCTCCTCTTGATTAATATACGTAACACAATACTTCTCCACCAACATTTAGCTCACGAGCCTCTTTGTCAGTGATAACTCCCTTCGAAGTAGAAAGAATTGCTACCCCAAGACCATTCAATACACGTGGCATAGTGTCTGTGTTAGCGTATCTTCTCAAACCTGGTTTACTAATACGCTTCAATCCTTTGATTGCAGGTATCCCAGACTCTGGATGATATTTCAATGCTATCTTAATACTTCCTTGATAGTTTTTCTCGTCATCAAATTTGTAACTTAGGATATAACCTTTTTCTTTAAGAATTTTGGTCATTTCCTTTTTGATCTTAGATGCAGGAATTTCCACAACGCGGTGCTTTGCTTTAACGGCATTCCTTAATCTAGTCAAAAAATCAGCTATAGGATCTGTCATTTTTTTAAACTTTCTTTTAAAGAGATTACCAACTTGCTTTTTTAACACCTGGAATTAAACCAGAAGAAGCCATTTCTCTGAAACAAATTCTACTGATTCCAAACTGTCGCATATATCCTTTTGGACGTCCAGTCAACTTACAACGATTGTGCATTCTAACTGGAGAAGCATTCTTAGGAAGCTTCTGGAGTCCTTCATAGTCCCCCTCTGCGATAAGACGACTACGCTTCTCAGCAAAGCGTGCAACTAACTTTGCACGTTTTACTTCGCGGGCTTTCATTGATTCCTTAGCCATATCTCTTATTTCTTTTTAGCGTTTTTAAAAGGCATACCAAATTCACGTAACAAAGCATAACCTTCTTCATCAGAAGTAGCTGTAGTTACGAATGTAATATTCATACCAGAAATCTTGTTGATCTTATCCATCGCGATCTCTGGGAAAATGATCTGCTCAGTTATACCCAATGTATAGTTACCTCGACCATCCAATTTTGCTTGGATACCCTGGAAGTCACGAATACGTGGCAATGCTACAGAGATAAGGCGATCTAAGAATTCATACATGCGATCTTTACGCAAAGTTACTCTTGCTCCAATAGGCATCTTCTTTCTCAACTTGAAGTTAGAGATATCCTTTTTTGAAACAGTAGAAACAGCTTTTTGACCAGCAATCATTGTCAACTCAGCAAGTGCTATGTCAACTAATTTCTTGTCACCTGTAGCTGCTCCAACACCTTGGTTGATTACAATCTTCTCAAGTTTTGGCGCCTGCATTACAGACTTATAACCAAACTCTTTCATCAAGGCAGGTAGAACCTGCTCTTGATATTTTGCTTTATAAGTAGGTATATTCGCGTTCATTACTTAATCTCCTCTTTTGATTTTTTAGTATAACGAACCAACTTACCATCCTCATTAAGTCTGCGACCAACACGAGTAACCTCTTTTGTAGACGCATCTACGAACATCAAGTTAGAAATGTGAATTCCAGCTTCTTGCTTGATGATTCCACCTTGAGGATTTTCGGCATTAGGCTTAACATGCTTAGAAATTAGGTTTACACCTTCAACGATAACGCGGTCGGTTTTCTTGATTACTTCAAGAACCTTACCTGTTTCGCCTTTTCCAGATCCAGCAATAACCTTAACGGTATCCCCTTTTTTTATTTTAAACTTTTTTTGCATTATATTGTACGATTTACAAAACTTCAGGTGCTAACGAAACAATCTTCATGAAGTTGTCACGCAACTCACGAGCTACTGGCCCAAAGATACGAGTTCCGCGCATTTCACCTGCAGCATTCAACAAAACCAGTGCATTGTCATCAAAACGGATGTAAGATCCATCTGCACGACGAACCTCCTTCTTTGTACGTACCACAACTGCTTTAGAAACAGTACCTTTTTTGATGTTACCAGAAGGAATAGCGCTCTTAACAGTTACCACTACTTGGTCACCTACAGAGGCATAACGCCTTTTAGTACCACCTAATACACGAATAACTAAAGCTTCTTTTGCACCACTGTTATCAGCAACAGCACATCTACTCTCTTGTTGTATCATGGTTACTTAGCTCTTTCAATGATTTCTACCAATCTCCATCCTTTTTTCTTACTCAAAGGACGAGTCTCCATAACTTTTACGGTATCGCCGATATTACAATCGTTTTTATCGTCTTGAGCATACAATTTTGAAGTCTTATTTACGAATTTTCCGTAAATAGGGTGCTTCTCTTTGCGATGCACAGTAACAGTGATGGTTTTATCCATTTTGTTACTAACAACTACTCCGATACGCTCTTTTCTAAGGTTCCTTTCCATCGTCATCCTTATTACTTAGTTTCACTAATTTGACGTTGACGCAAGATCGTCTTTAAACGTGCAATAGTTCTGCGGCTTTCGCGAATACTTTGTGGATTGTCCACAGGGCTAACCGCGTGATTCAATTCCAAACGTACTAATGCCTCAGATTCTGTTGCGATACGCTCTTGGATCTCTGCTGTACTTAATTCTTTAATTTCAGAAGTTTTCATTATTCTGCATTTGATGATTCAACAAAATCACGACGAACAACAAACTTTGTCGTCACAGGTAGCTTCTGAGCAGCTAAACGTAGTGCTTCTTTTGCAAGGTCAAATGGTACACCATCTACCTCAATAATCATACGTCCAGGTGTAACAGGTGCAACAAACGCCTCTGGAGCTCCTTTACCCTTACCCATACGAACCTCTGCAGGTTTCTTTGTAATAGGCTTATCTGGGAAAATACGGATCCAAATCTGTCCTTGACGTTGCATCTTTCTTGTTACGGCAATCCTTGCTGCCTCTATCTGACGCCCTGTAATCCATGAAGTCTGTAGCGACTTAATACCAAAAGTACCGAATGAAAGTTGGTTACCGCGCTGTGCGTTCCCCTTCATCCTTCCTTTTTGGACTCTTCTGAATTTTACTTTCTTAGGCTGTAACATCCTTTACTAATCTTAGATAATTAACAAATTACTTTCTACGCTTCTTAAAACCTCCGCGCTTATTACCGCCACGATTATCTCGTGGAGCTTGTACTGGAGCTAGTTCAGGTTTTCCATAAATCTCGCCTTTGCAAATCCAAACTTTAACTCCTAGAAGTCCAGTTTTTGTCAATGCTTCAACAAGTGCATAGTCAATATTTGCTCTAAGTGTATGTAGAGGTGTTCTACCTTCTTTGTACATTTCCGAGCGTGCCATTTCAGCGCCATTAAGACGACCTGAAATCTGAACCTTAATACCTTCTGCTCCCATTCGCATTGCTGAAGAGATAGCCATCTTAACAGCACGACGATAAGCAATACGGCCTTCAATTTGACGAGCGATATTTGTACCTACAATCTTAGCATCAAGCTCTGGTCTTTTGATTTCAAAAATGTTGATCTGAACATCTTTTTTAGTGATCTTCTTAAGCTCTTCTTTAAGCTTATCTACTTCCTGACCACCTTTACCAATAATAATACCAGGGCGAGATGTTTGAACGGTAATAGTAATAAGCTTAAGAGTACGCTCAATCATAATTTTTGAAATACTCGCTTTTGCCAAACGCGCATTCAAATATTTACGAATTTTGAAATCCTCGGCAAGCTTATCTCCATAATCATTACCTCCGAACCAGTTTGAATCCCATCCACGGATGAATCCCAATCGGTTTGCTATCGGATTAACTTTTTGTCCCATGTATTATTATTTATTCTTGAACAACATTATTACTTGCTAAGCGAATCGTAACGTGATTAGAACGCTTACGAATTCGGTGAGCACGACCTTGAGGTGCTGGTTGAATTCGTTTAAGCATACGTCCACCATCTACGAATACTTCAGTCACATACAAATTACTCTCTTCCAAACGAACACCTTCGTTTTTTGCTTGCCAGTTTGCGACAGCAGAAAGAAGTAACTTCTCTACTTTTCTTGAAGCCTCTTTTGAAGAGAACTTTAAGATATCTAATGCGCGATTCACTTCTACACCACGAATCATGTCAACTACCAAACGCATCTTACGAGGTGAAGTAGGACAGTTACGCAATACAGCTGAATACTGTTGTTTTTTCGCTTCTTTAAGCTTTATCGCATTATTATGTTTTCTTGATCCCATCGTGATACAGATTTACTATTTTTTCTTATTACCACCATGACCGCGGAAAGTACGCGTTGGAGCAAACTCTCCAAATTTATGTCCTACCATGTTCTCTGTAACATATACAGGAATAAATTTATTCCCATTATGTACTGCGACTGTATGTCCGACATAATCCGGAGAAATCATTGAGCTACGCGCCCAAGTCTTTACAACGGTCTTTTTACCTGACTCAATCAAAGCTGCAACCTTCTTATCAAGGTTTACATCAATGAAAGGTCCTTTTTTTAATGAACGACTCATAATTTGTACTTACTTTTGCCGATTACTTCTTTCTTTTTTCTACAATATACTTATTCGAAGCTTTTTTCTTCGAACGAGTTTTGAAGCCTTTAGCTAACAGACCCGTGCGTGACCTTGGGTGACCTCCAGACTGACGTCCTTCACCACCACCCATTGGGTGATCAACTGGGTTCATTGCCACACCACGAACTCGTGGACGACGTCCCAACCAACGTGAACGTCCCGCTTTTCCTGAACGCTCTAACGCGTGATCTGAATTACTTACTGCTCCAATTGTAGCACGACATGTTACAAGTACCATACGAGATTCGCCCGAAGGTAATTTTACAATAGCATATCTGCCTTCACGTGAAGTCAATTGTGCATATGATCCCGCTGAACGAGCCATAACACCACCTTGACCAGGATGAAGCTCAATATTATGAATGATTGTTCCAAGAGGAATATTTGCTAGAGGAAGAGAATTTCCTACTTCTGGTGCAACATTATCTCCTGACAACAACACTTGATCAACTTCAAGCTTGTTTGGTGCCAAAATATAACGTTTCTCTCCATCAGCATAAACCAACAACGCGATACGCGCAGTACGGTTAGGATCATACTGAATAGATTCTACCTTTGCAGGGATACCGTCTTTATCTCTTGTAAAATCGATAACACGATATTTTCTCTTATGCCCTCCACCTATATACCTCATTGTCATCTTTCCAGAGTTGTTACGTCCTCCGGATTTCTTCATGGGCTTCAACAATGATTTTTCAGGTGTGTCAGTGGTAATCGTATCAAAAACACCAACGATCTTGTGTCTCTGACCGGGAGTTACAGGTTTAAACTTTCTTACTGCCATTTCCTATTAAATATTGCTGTAAAAATCAATTACGCCACCTTCTTTCAAGGTAACGATCGCCTTCTTAAAAGATGCAGTCTTGCCGTTTTGCACACCAGTCTTAGTGTAACGCATCTTACGCTTTCCTGCATAAACCATTGTATTTACAGAGCAAACTTCTACTCCATACATAGCTTCAATGGCTTTTTTGATCTGGCCTTTATCTGCACTCTTCAAAACAACGAAACCATAAGAGTTCAAAGTCTCTTGCTGCTCCGTCATTTTTTCTGTTACTATAGGTCGAACTAAAACATTCATTGCCTAAATCGTTAAATATTAAATACTTCCTCCAACTTACTTACAGAACCTTCCACAAAAACGATAGTTTTTGCACGCAATACGTTATATGTATTCAAGTCAGATACAGCAATAACGTCTACATTCTGTAAATTTCTGGTCGACAAATATATGTTTTTATTTGCATCAGATAAAACAATTAACAACTTTTTATCGTTAATCTGTAAATTCTTTTGCAAAGAAACCATTTCTTTCGTCTTTGGAGACTCAAAAGTAAAATCTTCAAGAACCTTGATAGCTCCCTCGTTAGCTTTGTAAGTCAAAGCTGATTTACGAGCTAATTGCTTCACTTTCTTATTCAACTTGAAACCGTAATTTCTTGGACGAGGCCCGAAAGCACGTCCACCACCACGGAAAATTGGAGACTTGATACTACCAGCACGAGCTGTACCAGTACCTTTTTGCTTTTTAATCTTTCTTGTTGAACCAGAAATATCAGCACGCTCTTTGGACTTGTGAGTCCCTTGACGTTGATTTGCCAAGAACTGTTTAACATCCAAATAGATTGAATGATCGTTCGGCTCAATCGCGAAGATTGCATCATTCAATGCAACTTTACGACCAGTCTCCTGTCCTGCTAGATTTAATACACTAATTTCCATTACTGCTGAATAATTAAGTAAGACCCCTTAGCTCCTGGAACGGAACCTTTAACAATTAACAAGTTACTCTCTGGTATTACTTTCAAAACTTTTAAGCTTTCAACCTTAACAGTCTTGCCACCGTGACGACCTGCCATACGCATACCTTTAAATACACGAGCTGGGTAAGATGCCGCCCCAATAGAACCTGGTGCTCTCAAACGATTATGTTGACCGTGTGTAGCTTGACCTACACCAGCAAAACCATGACGCTTTACAACACCCTGAAAACCTTTACCTTTAGAGACACCTGAAACATCAACCCATCCATCAACATTCAAAACGTCTAGGGTTACAACATCACCAAGCTGGAAATCCATACCTTCTGCAGAAAACTCTACCACTCTCTTCTTAGGAGTCGTGTTCGCTTTTTTAGCGTGACCTTGCTCTGCTTTTGTAGCATGCTTCTCTTTTTTATCCTCAAAACCCAACTGAATAGCAGCATATCCATCTACTTCTTCAGTACGTACTTGAGTTACGACACAAGGACCAGCCTCAATCACAGTGCATGGAATGTTTTTTCCCTCAACACTGAATACGGAAGTCATTCCGATTTTTTTTCCAATTAATCCAGACATAATACTTTAAATTGTCTAAAATTATTAAAGTTTAATTTCTACTTCTACACCACTAGGAAGCTCTAATTTCATAAGAGCATCGATAGTTTTTGCAGTAGAACTGTAAATGTCGATCAAACGCTTGTACGTTGACAACTCAAACTGCTCACGTGATTTTTTGTTCACGAAAGTAGAACGCAAAACAGTAAAGATACGCTTGTGCGTAGGAAGTGGAATAGGACCACTAACTACTGCACCTGTTGTTTTAACTGTTTTAACAATCTTCTCAGCTGATTTGTCTACAAGATTGTGATCGTAAGACTTTAATTTAATCCTGATTCTTTGACTCATTTCGAGATAAATTACTATATATTACAACAAATCTGTTCGACCTTTCACATTCTCCAACACCTCAATTGCGATGTTCTTTGGTACTTCTTCATAATGAGAGAATGTCATAGAAGAAGTTGCACGACCAGAAGACAATGAACGAAGCGTCGTTACATATCCAAATTGTTCTGAAAGAGGCACTTTTGCCTTAAGAACACGAGCAGTACCACGAGAATCCATACTTTCTACCTGACCACGACGGCGGTTCAAGTCAGAAATAATATCTCCCATATACTCCTCTGGAGTAACAATCTCTAAACTCATCATTGGCTCTAACAATGCAGGAGATGCCTGTGATGCAGCACTCTTAAATGCTTGACGACCTACAAGTTCGAAAGACAATTGATCTGAATCGACTTGGTGATAAGATCCATCATAAAGAGTAACTTTAAGACTCTCTACAGGATAACCAGCCAATGGTCCATTAACCATAGCCTCTTCGAAACCTTTCTTCACAGAAGGGATAAATTCTCTAGGAATAGATCCACCTTTGATCGCGTCAACAAACTCAAGACCTTCTTTTCCGTCCTCTGCAGGAGCAACACGTACGTGAACATCGGCAAATTTACCACGTCCACCCGACTGCTTCTTGAATGTCTCACGTAATGAAACTTCAGAACGGATAGTCTCTTTATATGATACTTGAGGCTCACCTTGATTACACTCAACATTAAACTCACGCTTAAGTCGGTCAATAATAATCTCCAAGTGAAGCTCACCCATACCACGAATAATAGTCTGCCCTGAATCCTCATCAGTATTTACCTGGAAAGTTGGATCTTCTTCTGCCAATTTAGCAAGACCAATACCCATCTTATCCATATCCTTCTGAGTCTTAGGCTCAACTGCTACTCCAATAACTGGGTCAGGGAAAGTCATCTGCTCAAGAACCATTGGCGCATCCATAGCACACAAAGTATCTCCAGTACGGATATCTTTGAAACCTACAGCAGCACAGATATCTCCAGCTTCAATCTTCTCTCTAGCCTCTTGTTTATTTGAGTGCATTTGGAATAAACGTGAAATACGCTCTTTCTTTCCTGTTCTTGCATTCATTACATATGAACCAGAAAGAATTGTTCCTGAGTAAACACGGATAAAACACAAACGACCTACAAATGGGTCAGTTGCAATTTTAAATGCCAATGCAGCCAATGGCTCTTCAGCATCTGGTTTACGTACAGCTTCAGTATCTTCACCCAATACAGTACCAACAGTCTCTCCTTTATCCAAAGGTGAAGGCAAATACAAACATACTGCATCAAGCAATGTTTGAACCCCTTTATTTTTGAATGAAGAACCACATAACATTGGAACTACATCTCCAGCGATAGTTGCTTTACGAATCACATCATACATCATCTCTTCAGTGATGCTGTCTGGATCCTCAAAGAAACGCTCCATCAAAGCTTCGTCTTGAACAGCAACTGCCTCAACTAGCTTCTCTCTATACTCCTCAGCTTGCTCTTGCAAATCAGCAGGGATATCCTCGATAGAGTAATCCGCACCCATTGTTTCGTCATGCCAAAGGATAGCTTTCATTTTTACTAGGTCAATTACACCTGCAAAAGTCTCTTCGGCTCCAATTGGCAACTGAATAGGCACTGGATTTGCACCCAATTTCGCCTTAACATCTGCAACAACGTTGAAGAAATCAGCACCAGAACGGTCCATCTTATTTACATATGCAATCTTTGGCACACCATACTTATCAGCCTGGCGCCATACAGTCTCTGACTGTGCCTCAACACCACCTACTGCACAAAATGTTGCAACAGTACCATCCAAAACACGCAATGAACGCTCTACCTCAACAGTAAAGTCAACGTGACCCGGAGTATCAATGATATTGATCTGATGAGTTTTATCACAATAATTCCACTCAGTGTATGTAGCAGCAGAAGTAATGGTAATACCACGCTCTTGCTCTTGCTCCATCCAATCCATCGTAGCTGCACCATCATGCACCTCACCGATCTTATGTGTTCTACCAGTATAGAATAAAATACGCTCTGTAGTGGTAGTCTTACCAGCATCAATGTGAGCCATGATACCGATATTCCTAGTAAATTTTAAATCTCTAGCCATTATATACTATTGTATAAACAGATTCAACTAACAAATTAGAAGCGGAAGTGAGCAAACGCACGGTTAGCCTCAGCCATTCTATGTGTATCTTCTCTCTTCTTATATGCACCACCCTCTTCATTAAACGCAGCCATAATCTCTGCAGCCAACTTATCAGCCATAGTCTTACCTGAACGCTTACGAGCATACATAATTAAATTCTTAACTCCGATAGCCAGCTTACGCTCTGGACGAATCTCCATTGGCACCTGAAAAGTAGATCCACCTACACGGCGACTCTTAACCTCAACACCTGGAGTAATATTTTGGATTGCTTTCTTCCAAATATCCAGTGCAGACAACTCTTCAGTTTTCATACGACCATCAACGATGTCAAGAGCATCATAAAAAATGCGGAATGCCACACTTTTCTTTCCATCTTGCATCAAATCGTTAACGAACCTTGTTACCATGGTATCGTTAAACTTTGGGTCCGGCAAAAGGACCCTCTTTTTTGGTTTTGCCTTTCTCATCTTTTAGCCCTAATGTTTGTGTTATTCGAATTGGCTGTTAAGCTTCAGGCAGCCTACATTTCTTCTTTGAAACCAGAAACGGTCATCAAACCCTTACTCAACCAAACCACGAACAAACAACCAAGATTTTTAATCAATTACATATCTCAACTCTCTGTTGAGACAAAAACTCTTACCTAGAAAAATTACTTCTTCTTAGGTCTCTTCGCTCCGTATTTAGAACGACGTTGAAGACGTCCTTCAACTCCAGCAGTATCTAGCGCTCCACGAACCAAGTGATAACGTACCCCTGGTAAGTCTTTTACACGACCACCGCGAACCAATACAATCGAGTGCTCTTGCAAGTTGTGTCCTTCACCTGGAATATAAGCATTCACTTCTTTTCCGTTGGTAAGACGAACCCTTGCAACTTTTCTCATTGCTGAATTAGGCTTCTTTGGAGTAGTTGTGTAAACACGTACACAAACTCCACGACGCTGTGGACATGCATCCAACGCTGGAGATTTGCTATTCTCCACTTTGCTTGTACGCCCTTTACGTACTAACTGTTGAATAGTAGGCATAAAAATTAATCTTTATTTAACTATAAGTTTTAAAATCAAAACGGCAGTAATGCACTTTCTCAAAACACATTGCTCTCACAAGGCATTTACTTTCGTGCTTCACCAAGCCAAAAATCGAGGGGCAAAACTACTAATTTCCAAGACAAAAACACAGCTTTTCTTGAAAAAAGATCATTTTTATCTATTTTTTTATATATTATGAGGTACACAACAGCCTATTAGAACCATTATTCTACCACAAGAAGAGACAAACCCTTATAATATACAATCTTTTACACGGACCTCAAACAACCACTAACATGCTGTAAAACAAGGTTAAAATAAGCACCCCATCATATCAAATAAAAACTTCTTTATGTAACTTTAGTCACATGTAACAAATAGTATCAACCTTAAATACATTTGGCTATGAAAACATACAAAACTTGCGACATCCGTAACCTTACCATCATTGGGGGTTCCGGATCAGGTAAAACCACTCTGTGTGAATCTATGTTATTTGAAGGAGGCGTAATTGGGCGAAGAGGAAGTGTTGCACAAGAAAACACTGTTTCTGACCATACGACCGTAGAACATGAATATCGGAATTCCGTCTTCAGCTCAGTGCTTTACACGGAGTACAACGATAGAAAGTTAAATATCATTGATACTCCAGGAATGGATGATTTTGTAGGAAATGTAATCCCAGCACTGCGCGTTGCCGCCACAGGTATCATGGTAATAAATGCAACAGAAGGAATAGAGGTTGGTACAGAGATAGCCACTCGACAAGCAAAAAACTTCGAGACACCTCTTATCTTTACAGTCAATCAGCTCGACAGAGCAGATATCCAATGGGACACGCTTATCAGCGAACTAAATAATGGATATCAAAACCACATTGCTTTGATACAGTACCCTGTAGAGACAGGCGAAAACTTCCATCAAGTAATCGATGTTCTAAAGATGAAGATGTACCAATGGGGTCCAGAAGGCGGATCACCTGAGATTCTAGACATTCCTGATTCAGAACTAGAGAAAGCCAATGAACTACACAACGAATTGGTAGAGAAAGCAGCAGAAAATGATGAAAAGCTCATGGAACTATTCTTTGACAAAGGGACTCTGACCGAGGAGGAGATGCGTGAAGGAATAAAAAAAGGGATGCTAGCAAGAGAACTATATCCTCTATTTTGTATCTGTGCAGAGAAAGACATGGGCGTACGTCGTTTGATGGAATTTATATGTAATGTTGCACCAGCACCCAATGAATTGAAGCCGAAAGAGACCGTGGATGGACAACAAGTATTCGTTGATGAAAAAGACAAAACATCTCTATTCTTCTTCAAGACATCCGTTGAGCCACACGTAGGTGAAATCAACTACTTTAAAGTAAACTCAGGAATACTTAAAGAGGGAGATGAGCTACTTAATACCACCACCGATAATAAAGAAAAATTATCACAACTATTTGTCTCAGCAGGTAAAAACAGAGTACGTGTTAACGAACTCCATGCTGGAGACATCGGAGCAACTGTAAAACTAAAAGAAACAAAAACAGATCACACTCTCTGTGACAAAACTGAAAACTATAAATTTCGCAACCTTAGGTTTCCTAAACCTCGATACACAACAGCTATTAAAGCAGTTAACGAGAGTGACGATGAAAAGGTAGCCGAAATTCTTCATAAACTCTCACAAGAAGATCCAACCTGGAAAATGGAGTATGCAAAAGAGCTAAAACAACTTTTAGTTCATGGACAAGGAGAGTATCATATCAACACCCTTAAATGGTATTTCGATCACATCTACAAAGTAGACATCCAACTTGAAAGACCACGCATCTCATACAGAGAGACAATTACCAAGCCTGCACTTGCAAACTTTAGACACAAGAAACAATCTGGAGGATCAGGACAATTTGGAGAAGTCCACTTAATGATTGAACCATACATCGAAGGAAAAGAACCAAGGAAGAGCATTAAAATTGGCGATAAAGAGATCAAACTAAGCCTTCGCCACGTCGAGGAACACCCTCTTAAGTGGGGCGGAAAACTAATCTACTGTAACTGTATCGTAGGAGGAGTAATTGACGCAAGATTCCAACCAGCAATTCTAAAAGGAATAATGGAAAAAATGGAAGAAGGTCCACTAACAGGAAGTTATGCACGCGACATTATCGTATATGTTTACGATGGAAAGATGCACCCTGTTGATTCAAATGAAATATCTTTCAAAATCGCTGGACGAACAGCGTTTAGCCAAGCATTCAAAGAGGCTGATCCAAAGATCCTTGAACCGATCTACAAAATGCAAGTATTTGTTCCTAGTGATAAAATGGGAGATGTAATGAGTGATCTTCAAGGTAGAAGAGCCATGATTCTAGGAATGGAATCAAGTGGAAACTACGAAGTAATCAATGTGCAAATACCACTAAAAGAGACTTACAAATACTCTACAGCATTAAGTTCTCTAACCAATGGTAGAGCCATGTTCAAGATGGAGTTTGACAAATACGAAAAGATGCAATCAGAGGTACAGAAAAAAGTTCTTGAAGAACACGAAGAAGTAGAATTAGTTTAACAATATTAATATTTCTAAGATGAGGGTGTCACTAAAAGACACTCTCTTTTTTATTCCCACAAGAATCAAAAAAAAGGGCTCTTTCCGAAACTTAGTGGGTATGCTACATGTTTAATTTCTATATAATAACTTCTAAAATAAGACATCATGTACGATTTATTAGCCTCAGCCTTACATATTGAATCTCCCTATTTTATTGATGGTATTAACTTAGACAAGGAATCCCAACGTTTAGATGTTTATATCGATTTTAAGAGAGGTTCTCGTTTTAGTCACAATGGAGAGGATAACCTACAGGTGCATGATACACGAAAGAAAACATGGCAGCATTTAAGCTTCTTTGAGTATAAGTGTTATTTAACTGCACGTGTTCCCCGTGTTATAAAGGGAGATGGTAATGTTGCTATTCTTGATATGCCTTGGGAAGGTGAACTACCTGGTTTTACACTGTTGTTTGAAGCATTATTAATGTCCTTAATTTCTTATATGCCAGTTCATCAGGTTGCACAAATGACAGGTGTTTATGATGATAAGCTATGGAAGTTGGCAACTTTGTATGTCGATACAGCAAAGGCCGAAGAAGACCATTCTGATATTGAGATGATAGGGGTTGATGAGACTTCTTGTAAAAAAGGGCATAATTATGTTACTTTGTTTGTAGACCTAAAAGAACGCAAGACAGTACATGTTACTGAAGGAAAAGGGGCAGAAACTATTGCTTCTTTTTGTAAGGTTATTCCACATTATCACGACCAAAATAAAGTGATCAAATCAAGTAAAATAAGTCATGTCAGTTGTGATATGTCTCCTTCATTCATTAGTGGCATAGCAACACACCTTCCAGATGCTTCCATTACATTTGACAAGTTTCATATTATGAAGATAATCAATGAAGCAGTAGATAAGGTTAGACGATCTGAAGCAAAAGATGAAGAGTGTCTAAAGGGGAACAGGTATTTATTCTTAAAGAACAAGACAAACTTCACCTTAAAGCAACAGCAAGCCTTTAAGGATCTTTCTATATCAAACAGTAAATTAAAGAGTTTCAGAGCACTCCGAATACGTGAAAGCTTTCAGGATATTTACACATACGCTAACACGGCAGAAGAGTTTGTGTGCTTATTAAAACAATGGTATTATTGGGCAACTCACTCTAGGATGGAGCCTATCATCAAGGCTGCCAATACAATTAAAAGACATTGGGATGGCGTTGTGCAATGGATGGAAACAAAGATAAATAATGGAATATTAGAAGGTCTTAATTCTGTGGTTCAAACAGTAAAAAGAAGAGCTAAAGGATTTAGGGACACTAAAAATTTCATCACAATGATATATCTTGTTACGGGTAAATTAGATTTTAGAAAGGTGAATAAGCATTGTTCTTTTTAATATGATTACCCATCAAATCTTGGAAAGAGCCAAAAAAAGTAACATACAACCAGTTACAACACCATCTAAAACTTTGAACAATCACACTTCTGAAAGAGATAATTTTCTAACCTCCAAAACAGAAACACCAACCTAATCATGACATCATGATAAACATGTAGGACTTGACAATAAACATTTAGCTTAGATTCCACCATCTAACACTGATATATATTTTAATGTAAGTTCTTAATATCTGTTTTTCCATTATTCACAACACTAATTCTTTGGGAGCCATCCCCTTCTGCGATTACTTTACCATTCACAATGATATTCTTCACTTCACCACCGTTTACAGAGTATGACACCACATTATCTCCATGCGTAATAATATCTCCTTTCACGGTAATTTCATCCACTAATCCGCCCTCTTTAATACTAAGCCCATCAGCAGACAAGGTAAGAATCACCCCTTTAACAAGCGTTTTTCCTACGGAACCAAAAGTCTCAATATTCTCATTAACCACAATCTCACCAATTGGCTTGCTTACTTGAACTGCAATAGAACCATCTCCATGAGTAATAATAGATTTAAATTCAATTCGACCAACAGTACCATCATATTGGTTAAATCCACGAGCCCCTTGACCAAACGTTTCTATTGTATCATGCGCCACAAAACTCTTGACTATTCCAAAATTCACAAAGCCGATTCCACTCGGTCCATAAGATGTTATCTTCTTATCACAAATCCAATTATCTACTTCCCCCCAAGTATCTAGCACCATATCATTCACACCATAAGTTGTTACAGTACCTTTATTATGGATGGTTGTGATGTGTGTTCCATAAACAGCAAATACACCTCCTGTAATCATATTGGGTTGACCAAAAGGAATCATTCCGATAGAATAGATATCAAACGTTTCAATGATATTTCCCTTTACCCATCCACCATTATCAGAGAAGCCACTAACAAAAAGACCACTACCAAATACGGGCGCACCTTCACGTCCGACAGATATACCTTTAAGATTAATATCTATCAGACTATTAGGATCACTATTGTAATTGTAAACCGTAAATGCACCTTGGTAAACATTCACTCCATATTTCTGAGGTTGTTCCGAATAGTGACGAGCATCACAAGATACGATGTCGATATTTTCAGCAACTAACTTTGTCTTCTGAACAGGTTCTCTCGTTAAAATTTGAACCTGCCCAATTACACGCAGATCACGCAGTTCAATTAGTCCAAGATCACTATCATTCCCAACAATAAATATAGCACGCGAATTTGGATTACACAGGACTGAGACTCCCTCAATAGAGTTGTCTTTTGTTAAACCAACACCTTCAGAGCTATTAAAACTCATTATCGATCTTTCCTTAGAAACACCAGTAATCGTAAAACCTTCAGGAAGATGTAAGGAACACGGAAAAAGAATTGAAGATTGTAGTTCAATATTAACAGGCTCTTGACTCTTTAATGCATTTAAAAAGTCATTTAGAGAATTCACTTTAATTGTATTCATACTCGATGAAGTTAAATGCAGCATTATAACTGCGACAATTATTAAAAGAAGTTTTTTTATGCAAATCACAACTACTTATTTTTATACACAGCTTGAAATTTCATAGATGCATGAGTTCCATCACAGAAAGGCTTATTAGAAGATTCACCACAACGACACAGTGTAAATTTAGGGCGCTTTTCATACTCCATATCCTTATCTAATGATCTTATTGATTCCGCATTGGTCACTCTCAGAGGACCACTACATTGATATTTCTGATCTTCGATATAGGCAATTTCGAAATCGAAATCTTCAGACACCCTCTCTTTAGATTCACTATCCCATAACACAAGTCTGCCAGAAGGACAATTCTTCACTTGATCAATAGGTATTTTAAGTCCTTCAGGGTCATCTAACTCCTCTACGAGCTTCCACACACTACCATAAGTATCACAAAAACGAGCAAATGAACAGAATTTAGATACATCTGTCAAAATAAACTTAGGACCATCAATTTCATCATAACGACTTAGATAAGATGAAAATGAAGCAGTCTCATGTCCATTAAATTCAGATTGAATATGAGAACCATCACAATAAGGAGCATTCTTTGATCTACCACAACGACACAAAGCAGGATCATCAACAATTTTTGACTCTCCTTCATTCCAACCTATCGAATTACCCTCCTCGTCACATCTTATTTCAATTGGCGTAAGTTTCACCTTCCCTTTAACTAAGTATGGGCCATTCTTAGCTACTTCTACTGAAAATTTCATCGCAAATACATTTAACAAGTTACACAAATCATCTACCCTCGATTAGATGAACAAGCTAAATAAACAATCCAACGATGGTTAAGCTTACTCACTCGAAGATCTAGGATAACTATCAAACATACAATGGATAACGATTGTTTGTATTATTTACACTATTAACATTTACATAGTATAAATTCACAGTAATGATATGCCAATGGAGTCAATTAGATCGAAATTAATGATTACATTCTACTCCTATATAGTTACAAGCAAACTCAACACAGTACAGTACACTCCATACATATAGACATTATATCTTTGTATCACCCCCATATTTTTATAGATTTTAAAAACATCTATGTCCCTATTTCATTATAAATTACACCCACAAATAGAGAAGATATATTCACCATCATAATGGAACAAAATATACACAGACCACACTTCACAAAATCACCCAGACAGAGTTTAATTTACACTACCGTAATATACCTCAGACAGAATTTCAACAGTAGATCGACAAATGAGGATCAGGGAAACTATTTGCTGTAATAGTGATAATTTACTTTTACACCACCGAGGACTATTAATTTGCTATTTACAACCGATGAGGTCCTTGTCATATACAATGGGGTTTAATCGACAAATTGCCAGCACGGACAAAGACCAATTAGAAGATTTCGTGCATAATGTAAAAAAATGTGGCCCCTTGAATATATCAAGAGGCCATATTTAGGCTTGCATTAATTAATTGGTAATATTTCCCGACTACATGTTGTAAGGATTGACGAGTTGATAGGATTGCATCAATTATTGAACAGGTGAATCGTTCCTTGTTGAACACGAGGTTCATCATCACGACCTACAGCCTCTAAGGTGTAGAAATAGACTCCTGAATTTAATGTTTTTCCATTATAAGTACCATCCCACTCTAGTACATGATAGTCCTCAAATGCCATATTAGATAGAGAAGCGCTATAGATCTTCCTTCCCCAACGATTGTATATAAAGAACTTTAGTGTTTTCAATGATTTTGCTTCAATTTTCAACACATCATTAAGTCCATCACCATTTGGTGAAAATGCTTCTGGGACTTTAAGGGTCGAGGCAACAATCTTAAGATGGGGATCTAATCTAAAAACCGCTTTACACAGATGACCATTCCTCGTTCTTTGGGCTTCGAGTTGAATCATATAGGAACCCGGAGTTTCATAAGTATATTTCGGTGCTATAGACTCTGTACGATACATGGATGAATCATATTCCGCAATAAGATTATTTGCCGTTTCATTCTTCAATACTTCATCCGACTTGTAGAGTGTCCAAGCATATATCTCATCATCATTTTTCGACTCATTTACGAATGCTACAACAAGAGGAGCCATAAACTCAGCTTCACCATCTTGGTTTGTAGTATAACTAAATTTGACGTCAGGTAATAATGCCTCATATTTTACACTGTTGTTTATATCACGACCAAACTCATCGGTGTAGAGTAAATTATAATCGGAATCGACTCTAGGTAGGTCATAAATGGTTGCATATGGTTGTGTTGAGATCCCTTTAGAGGCCAATGTCCACGCATATTTAGGGTTAGAGTTCTTTCGAACTGGCACAGAAGTCGTAGGATCAAAATATTCCACATGAGAAGCACCATTCAAAGTAGAGACGAGACGAAATGAACTACAGTCACTATCTAATATTTCCGTTTTAACCGTAGCATCCACACGAAACACCCAGAAATAGGTTTCTTGCAGCATACCTGTAGCATTAGAAGCGACGACACGATAGTATCCATCCGTAGTATTTAACAATTGACTCACTCCCGCTCCTGATAATAGAATCGATTCAAAATTATTTGTTGTACCATTCCATTTAAACCATTCATAAGAGATCGCACCTGAATAGGTATAGTTAAAATTCCCATCTACCTCATTAAAGAAATAGATATTATCAACACGTGTTGTAGTTGGATATGTTGTTTCGACAAGAGCACTACTGTTATTCGAAGACAATTGTGCAAAACAGAATGTCTTTACACAAAGAGTTAAGAAGAGTAGAAGCGATAATTTCCTCATAAAAAAGCTTATTTTAATATCTATATACCAAAAGTATAACGAAAAAAAAGAACAATTCGTGTAATTCAAGGTTCGTTTTAAAGAAATAATTATATTTGTAGCTCAGACTTCATGATTGACACCACGATATTGAAAAAATTGGCTCTTAATATTTAATTATTCACAAGCCATATGGTGTCGTCATTTTAACACAAGCTACTTCTGATTATTGGAACCTACGGATGTTGGATTTTGAATTTTTTAAAATAAACTAAGTGTACGATTATCTTGAAACCTTGAATACTCCGCAGAGAAATGCGGTTGAAAATATTGATGGACCAACTTTGGTTATTGCTGGTGCTGGATCAGGAAAAACAAGGGTATTGACCTATCGAATAGCACACCTTGTCAATAAAGATATTAGTGAAAAAAACATTTTGGCGTTGACTTTTACCAATAAGGCAGCAAGAGAGATGAAAGAGCGGATATCAGATGCGGTTGGGGAAGAGAGGGCAAAGAACTTGTGGATGGGAACTTTTCATTCAATTTTCTCCAAGATACTCCGAATAGAAGCGGAAGCCATAGGATATCCATCAACCTTCACTATTTATGATACACAAGATGCGAAGAGTGTTATTAAAAGCATCATCAAGAACAAGAAATTAGACGATAAAATTTATCGACCTTCGGTGGTTCAAAGTAGAATTAGTACTGCAAAAAACAACTTAGTTACTCCCAAGAATTACATCAATAATAAAGATATAAAAGAGGCGGATAAGATTAAACAAATGCCACAGCTTGGAGCCATATACTTGGAGTATACAAGACGCTGCAAGAAGGCTGGAGCAATGGACTTTGATGATCTTCTTTTGGAAACAAATATACTGTTTAGAGACCATCCTGATATTTTAGAAAAATACCAAAAAAGATTCAAATACATTCTTGTAGACGAGTATCAAGATACCAACTTCTCACAATACCTTATCATTAAAAAACTTGCGGCATTAAACAAGAATCTATGTGTGGTAGGTGATGATGCACAGTCGATCTATTCCTTCCGAGGAGCAAAGATTGAGAACATATTGAACTTCAGAAATGATTACCCTGAGTATAAAACATTTAAACTAGAGCAGAACTACAGGTCGACACAGACCATCGTTGAAGCTGCAAATAGTGTTATTAAGAAGAATTCAAATCAGATTCCAAAGAAGACCTACTCTGAGAATGAGATTGGTGAGCGTATTCAACTCTTTTATACACTAACGGATAATGAAGAAGGTATAGAAGTTGCAAGGAAAATTACTCAGGTTAAAAGAGATAAAGGTTATAATTATGAAGATTTCTCTATCTTATATCGAACCAATGCTCAGTCGCGAATCTTTGAAGAGTGTCTAAGAAAGAGAAATATTCCATATAAAATCTATGGTGGTTTGTCTTTCTATCAACGAAAAGAGATCAAAGATGTATTAGCCTATTTTAAACTGATCATCAACACACAAGACGATGAATCGTTAAAGCGAATCATCAACTTTCCCACAAGGGGTATCGGTGCAACCACCATGAGTAAGTTAGAGAATGCAGCAGCATTCCATGACTTAAGTATCTTTGAAGTAGCGTCCGATGCACATCACTGCCAGCTTGCAGGACTTAACGCAGGGGCGTTTAAGAAAGTCCAAGCTTTTATTGAGATGATCAATGAGATGTCATCGAAATCTAATATGATGAATGCTTTCGAGATGGCAGAAATGGTTTGTGAGAAGACCAAAATTCTTGAAGAGTACGATTTTAATCACAACCCTGAAAACAAAGGAAAGACTGAAAATATTCAAGAACTGATTAATGGAATTAAAGATTTTACCGATAATTCGATGGAAGAAGGAAAATCTTTCTTAATTTTAGACTATATATCGGAAGTTGCACTGTTAACAGATCAAGACACACAAAATGGTGAAGATACTGATCGTGTGACATTAATGACGGTACACTCATCTAAAGGACTCGAGTTTAAGAATGTTTTTATAGTTGGGATGGAAGAGAAACTATTCCCATCGATTAAGGAAACATCATTAAACGTTCAAGAATTAGAGGAAGAGAGAAGACTCTTCTATGTTGCAATAACAAGGGCAGAAACGAACTTGTGGCTCTCTTTTGTAAAACAAAGATCTAAATGGGGCAAAATTGAGTTTTGTACTCCAAGTCGTTTTCTATCGGAGATTGACACTCAATATGTAAAGATGCCACTAGAGTCAGAGAGTGAGATCTTTATTAAGAGAAAAGAGACACAACGAAAACGTCTAGAAAAACACCAATACGGACACCTAGAAACGATAGAGTCAACCGTAGACAATATAAAAGGGGTTCGATTATCAGGGAAGATCAAACGCATGGAAGATCTTGCTAAAATGAATGATAAAGTAGTAATTGGAGCAGATCCGAACAGTTTAACCCCCGATACTAGAGTAAAACATCAACGATTTGGTATTGGAATTATACAAGCAATAGAAGGCGAACAAGCAAACAAAAAAGCGGTAATTTTGTTTGAAGAACATGGAGCGAAGACGCTGCTACTACGTTTTGCCAAACTACAAGTTCTAGATTAAAGGAAAATACATAAAGACTTATATACAATAGTTGGTTGTTTCCCCCAGAAACAGACCATACAACTACATTACTTTTTAAATGGAATACAATTCGAGTAGAAAAAGACTAATTATGCCTGAATACGGTCGAAATATCCAAAAAATGGTCGATCAACTTTTAGACATACAGAACAAAGAGCACAGAAATGCAGCGGCACAAACGATTATTGATATCATGGGTAACATGTATCCTTATCTACGTGATGTACCTGATTTTAAACATAAGCTATGGGATCACATTGCGATCATGTCAAACTTTACTTTAGATATTGACTCTCCGTATCCCCTTCCTACCAAAGAATCACTTTCAGAAAAGCCAAAGAAGGTTCCATACCCACAGAAAAGAATCAAGAAGAAACATTATGGGCACCTAGTAGATCGTATGATCGAAAAGGCGTTGGAATTTGAAGATGGCCATGAAAAAGAAGAGTTGATTAAATCTATTGCAAACCATATGAAAAAGTCATACTTCTCTTGGAACAAGGGAGTTGTAAATGACGAGCAGATTGCAGCAGATTTAAAACAGATGTCTAATGGCAAGCTGATACTTAATGATATTAAACTATCGGAAACACGAAAGTTTACGAACAACAGTACCACCCGTAGAAAAAGTTATCATCAGGATAACAAGAAACAGTATAAAAAGAGCAATCATCAAGGCTATAAAAAGCAAAAATAGTATCACATATAGCGGATTAAGCTACCAAAAATCTTAGAATCAATGGCAAAATTTGTAATTGAAGGGGGACACTCTTTGTCTGGTGAATTGACTCCTCAGGGAGCAAAAAACGAAGCACTTCAGATTATTTCGGCAGTATTACTAACTTCAGAAGAGGTTTTTATTGAGAATATACCAAATATACGTGACGTCAATAAACTGATAGAAATCCTAGAAGACTTAGGGGTCAAAGTGAAAGACATGGGCAATAAGACCAAATCTTTTATTGCCGATGAGATCAACTTAGATTACCTAGACGGTGAAATATTTAAAGACAAAGCTTCCAGCCTACGTGGTTCTATCATGTTACTTGGCCCATTATTAGCAAGATTTGGTAAAGGAAAGATGCCGAAGCCAGGAGGTGATAAAATTGGGCGTAGAAGAGTAGACACACACTTCCAAGGTTTTCAAGAGATGGGTGCTACATTCTCTTTTGAAGCAGAAGAGAGTTTCTTCTCTATCACTGCAGACAAACTATATGGTGTAGATATTCACCTTGAAGAGGCATCTGTAACTGGAACCGCCAATATTGTTATGGCTGCTGTTCTTGCAAAAGGACGTACCACTATTTACAATGCTGCTTGTGAACCATATTTACAACAACTTTGTCGCATGCTAAATAGTATGGGGGCTAAGATTGAAGGAATTAAATCGAACTATTTAATTATTGAAGGAGTTGAACGATTAGGTGGATGTACCCACCGAATGCTACCTGATATGATTGAGATAGGAAGTTTTGTCGGCTTAGCTGCCATGACAGGTTCAGAGATCCGCATCAAAGATGTATCATGGGAGAACTTAGGAGTGATACCACGTACATTTGAGAAGTTAGGTATCAAACTTATCAAGGATGGAGATGACATGGTGGTTCCTAAGCAAGATTCATACGTAATAGAATCATTTATTGATGGATCTATTATGACGATAGCTGATGCACCATGGCCAGGACTTACTCCCGATCTACTTAGTATTATTCTTGTGGTTGCAACGCAATCTAAGGGAAGTGTGTTAATACACCAAAAAATGTTTGAAAGTAGACTCTTCTTTGTAGATAAACTTATCGATATGGGGGCACAAGTAATCCTATGTGATCCACACAGAGCTACTGTAATTGGCTTGGATAAACAGCAGGCACTCAGAGCAACCAATATGGCATCACCAGACATTAGAGCAGGGGTTGCATTGTTAATTGCTGCACTCTCAGCAAATGGAACTTCGACCATCTCCAATATTGATCAGATTGACAGAGGTTACGAAAACATCGACCAAAGGTTACAAGCAATTGGTGCAAAAATTACAAGAGTAGAAGAATGAAAAAGATAGTCATCTTCATATCAATCCTTCTCATGTCCATACAGGGATATTCAATACGAAATGTAGAGAAAGAAGGAGTTAAAGTTGGACAGATAGCACCAAATATTGTCTTAAAAGATACGAGTAGAGATGAGGTAAAACTAAATAGTCTTCGTGAAAATATAGTTCTAGTTCATTTCTGGGCATCATGGTGCCCTAGTTGTCGAAAAGAGAACAGTAAATTAGTTCAAGTTTACAAGAAGTATCGAAGTAAGACGTTTACTCAAGGTGAAAAGTTTGAGATCTTTGCCATCTCTCTAGATAAAAAAGAGAAATATTGGAAAGACGCCATTAAGAAAGATCAACTTTTTTGGGATTACAATGTTTGTGACTTCAAGGGTTGGTATGGAACATATCCAAAGAGATACAAGATTAATGCTATTCCCAATAACATATTAATCAACGGTAAGGGAATCATTATCGCAAGAGACTTGAATTGCAAAGAGCTAGAGAAAAAGCTTGAATGCATGTCAAAATAACAAAGTGACATGTCCTTATATAAAATCTACGCCATTATAACATACTTTGTCAACAAGAACATGACAAAGTATGCATTAATGGCATTGTGGCAAAATTTTTGTACTGCTGAGAGCAAAAAATAGACAATAATTATGACTGATAAGAAGGTACATACTGAAGAGCAAGAAGAAATCAAAGATATAAATCAAGAAGGTGTAGAGAATACCAAAGATTCTGAAGCAACAGATGCTAATGAGGAAGTTAAAGATGGTGCGACTACAACTGAGACGGAATCAAACGATGTGGAGAAACAATTAGCAGAACAAAAAGACAAGTATATGCGTCTTTCTGCTGAATTTGACAACTACAGAAGAAGAACTCTGAAGGAGAAAATGGACCTTACTAAATCTGCTGGAGAGAAAGTTATCGTCGATATCCTTCCTGTAGTAGATGATGTTGAAAGAGCTATCTCTGCAATCAATGTGACTGATGAAAATAGAAATGTTTTTGAAGGAGTTGAGTTGATCTATACTAAACTGAAAGACTTCTTAAAAAAGAATGGTGTTGTTGAACTAGGTAGCGTAGGTGATGTGTTTGATACAGATCATTATGAAGCACTTACTAAAATTCCTGCACCTTCAGAAGACCTAAAAGGTAAAGTTGTTGATGTAATCGAAAAAGGATATACATTGAATGATAAAGTTATTCGTTTTGCTAAAGTTGTCATAGGAGAATAAGATGAGTAAACGTGATTATTATGAAATACTTGGGGTGTCCAAAAGTGCATCTGAGTCTGAAATAAAGAAAGCATACCGTAAATTAGCGATCAAGTATCATCCGGATAAAAACCCTGATGACAATGAAGCTGAGGATAAGTTTAAAGAAGCTGCGGAAGCTTATGACATCTTAAGCAACCCTGAGAAGAAACAGAAGTATGATCAGTTTGGACATGCTGCATTTGAAGGAGGAGCTGGCGGTGGCGGTGGCTTCGGTGGTGCAGGTATGTCTATGGATGATATCTTCTCTATGTTCGGTGACATCTTTGGCGGTGGCGGCGGAGGTGGCTTCGGCGGATTCAGTGGATTTGGTGGCGGAGGATCAAACTTCAGTAGAAACAAAGGCTCAAATCTGCGTGTTAGGGTAAGACTTAACCTAAAGGAAATTGCCGAAGGTGTTGACAAAAAGATAAAAGTCAATAAATATATTAAATGTGGTACTTGTTCAGGAACAGGTGCTAAAGATAGTAGTGCATTCCACACTTGTGCTAAATGTAGTGGCACAGGTCGTGTCACGCAAGTAGTGAACTCATTCTTGGGTCAGATGCGTACAGAAGCAGTATGTCCTGACTGTGGAGGAGATGGCAAAACCATTACCGACAAATGTAAGGATTGTCATGGAGAAGGAATCGTTAAAGGAGAAGAGGTAATTCACGTTCATATTCCTGCGGGAGTTGCTGAAGGAATGCAGTTAAGTGTTTCGGGTAAAGGTAACGCAGCAAAAAGAGGTGGAGAACCTGGAGATCTTCTTGTTGTAATTACAGAAGAAGAACATCCAGAACTGATTCGAGATGACAACGATTTAATTTATAATCTCTATACCACATTCCCAAATCTTGCACTAGGATGTGATGCCGAGATACCGACTATTGATGGTAAGGTAAAGGTTAAACTAGAAGCAGGTACGCAACCAGGTAAAATTCTTCGTCTTCGTGGCAAAGGACTTCCTGATGTGAATGGCTATGGCAAAGGAGACTTGCTTGTTCAAGTTCATCTATGGGTACCAAATAAACTCAACAAAGAGGAACAAGAACTACTTGAGAAGCTAAGCACTCTACCTAATTTCAATAAAAGTCCAAGAGAAAATAAGAGTTTCAAGGACAAGTTGAAAGACATGTTTAAATAAATAAAAAAGGCGTTCAATCAATGAACGCCTTTTTTATTTATTACATCGAAAAAGTTAATAATCACTCTCTCTTATTTGCAACATTAATTGTTCTCAATGGAATATTCTTTAGCAAATGCTTCTCTTGCTTTGTAAGCCTTGATAAGGTCTCACGAAAAGAGATAATATCATATTCACTTACTCCATCATCAATATCCTCTGATAAACTTAATAATGATTGTATATCACTATTAAGGTTCTTCATCAATTCGATGGATTTTCTCTCCTCCTCATCAATTCCGTCCTCTCTATATCCTTCAATTAAATGAAAAGGTACTTCTTGATTTAAGTACAATTTGGAAATGGATTCCAGTTGATCACGCAAATTCATCACATCGAGTTCTGTAATAGCACAATCAACTTCATTCTCAAGACGATAATTCATATCAACAGAGTGTAAAAGGTTCCTAAATGTTTTATCATTCAAATCAGACAAGAAGAATTCAACTTCTTTCTCTAATTCGAAATCACTAATAGACTGACACATAAAAATATCAACAAAAATACACAACAGCTCAGCAGCCTCTACAGGTTGCCAAACTCGTCATCGTTCTGAATACTCTTTACAAGGTATTCCTTACAACGAAATTTTCTTTTCTTAGCGTACTGCTCACTACTATAATTCATTAAACGGGCAATCTCCTTTAGTGGAACCTTCTTTAGAAAAAGAGACATTAACTTTTTACAATCTTCCCCCATTAAGTCAAAATGCTTTTGATACAGACGATAGCGTTCATTTTTTTGAATCACCTCCTCCATATCATCTTCTAATTCAAAAGAAGCAAACTGAGAATCACCAACTAACTCTTCAGAAAAACGATCACGCTTCTTCAACTCTTTAAGCCAAAGATTACGACACACAGCATAAAGATATGTATCAAAACTACAAGTCAACTCAAAATCACCATCTTGAATCTTTCTGTATATTACGATTAACGATTCCTGAAAGACGTCGCTAGCATCTTCTTCCGTTCCACTATTATTTTGAATATAGTATGAAATCACTTTAAAATAACTACGATACAGGGAGTGAAGAACCGCATGGTTCTGTGTCTTAATACCATAAATTATTTCATCATTAGCAAATTTAGCCATATTCTACAGTTTATACCCAAAAGGGTACATAGGTACCCTTTTGAGATAAAAATAATTTACTATTTTTTATGCAATCGTTTGACATGTATCACTTCACAAAAGAGAAAAGACGCTTCCATCTGATATTATCAGGAAAACCCTTAAACTTATCCACAGAAAACCATACAAATACCGCTTTTCCAACAACATGATCTTCAGGAACAAATCCCCAATAGCGTGAATCTGCTGAATTATGACGATTATCTCCCATCATCCAATAGTAGTTGAGCTTAAAGGTATAACTATCAGCAGGAGCATCATTGATGAGTATTTTACCATCTTTAACTTCCAACTTATTCCCTTCATAAGTCTCAATAATACGATGATATAGTGGTAGATTGTCTAATGTCAAAGTCACTTTAGCCCCCTTCTTAGGCACATAGATAGGTCCATAATTATCTTCGTTCCATGGATACCTACTATCAAATGGGAATAGTGACAAACTAGGTTTCTGTGCCTCATATTTAATGATAGACTTGATACCCTTATACGCTTTAAGTTTATCAACCATCTCAGACGTCAGAGGCATTTGATAGACTACCCCATTGGTAGAGATATCATCTGGAGAGACTCCTATTTCATCTAGAACCTTTGGATTAATACGAGATCCATTAGTACGTAATTGATACTCATATTGTAAGTTCTTGACATCATCTTGCTGTTGCCCATTGATAAATGCGACACCATGTTTCACTTGAAGAGAATCACCAGGCAGAGCAATACATCTCTTAATATAATGCTCACGCTTATCCACAGGACGATGAAGTATATCTCCAAATACTCTTTTATTGCTATTTACCTCTTTCCAACCATAGGCACGTACGAGTTGGTAATAACTTTGGTTTTGCATTTTAGATGCAACAGTATCGCCATCAGGATAATTAAATACCACAACATCATTGCGTTTCACATCACCAAAGCCCTTAAGACGATGATATGGCCACTCTACTGCTTCAGTAAATGCTGGGGTCGATTCCGTAAAAGGCAAGGTATGATGCACCAATGGAAAAGCAACGGGAGTGTTAGGCACTTTTGGACCATAACTTACTTTACTCACAAATAGGTAATCACCTACAAGCATTGATTTCTCCATAGATGAAGTGGGGATGGTATAAGCTTCAATAAAGAATGCTCTTAAGAATGTTGCTGCAATAACTGCAAATATAATTCCATCTACCCACTCTTCGGTCTTAGTCATTTTCTCACCCTCGGGACGACGCTTCTTCCAAAAAGTCCAATTCACTTTTTGAGTAACGTATAGATCAAAAATAATCAAAAGTCCAGGAAGAAGATAGAAATTCCCTAACCATAGTAACCATAAGAGATAAAGAATCGAGTAAACGATGAATTTTATGAAACCTTTCTTATTCTCTCTGATTTTTTCTTGAATAAAACTCATTGGGTCTCTGTGTAAATTAGGTTTATAAATTAAGTAGGTCGCGCATATTTAATGCTCCCTTCTTATCGAAAGCAAATTCAGCAGCAAGCACTGCACCGAAAGCAAAACCTTGTCTACTTTTAGCGCTATGTGTAATCACAATTTCGTCTACTTCTGATTCATATTTCACGGTGTGGATTCCTGGCACATCCCCACGTCTTTCCGCTTCAATATGTAGTTGCTCTTCTTTAGGAGCGTCCAATGTCCATGATGTTTTACGATCCACAGTTTCAAAGATACCCTCAGCTAAAGTTATAGCTGTACCACTAGGGGCATCCAACTTCTGTGTATGGTGTACCTCCACCATGTCAACATCATAGTCAGGAAAACGATTCATCATTTGCCCAAGCTTCTTGTTGAGCTCAAAAAACAAATTAACACCTAGACTAAAATTAGAGGCATAGAAGAAAGTTCCATCTTTCGCTTTCATCTGTTCTATAACCGCTGCTTCTTGGTCTAACCAACCTGTTGTTCCACTCACCACTGGTACCCCAGCATCAAAACATAAATTGTAATTCTTAACTGCAGAAGCTGGATTTGTAAATTCAATGGCTACATCCAATCCCTCAAGATCCTTTGATGTAATACTATTTGCATTTTGTTCATCAACAACCAAGGCTATCTCATGACCTCGATCTAAACAAATTTTCTCGATGGTTTTCCCCATCTTTCCGTAACCAATCAATGCTATTTTCATATCTGAATCTTGAATCTGTTTTATCTTAAACTACTCGTTCAACGATCAATATTTTTCTACTATATAGATTTGGATCGCAAAGCGGTAATAAAATTACAAATATATGCATAGAAAAATGGGACAAAAAGAAAAATTAACAATAGTTCTTTTAGCCCCACTTCGTATTTGAAATCAAATATTATCTACGTTCTGAGTCTTTCAACTCTTTCTCGAAAGTCTTTTTAAACTTCTCATAGTCATAATCCAAACGAAGCTTCGCATCGTTTGACATCTTATCATATATTGGATTCAACAATTCATCGATTCCAATCTCAAAACATAGGTACGTTTTATAAGTTCCTTTTTTTGTTTTAGTAATCTTTTCACAGATGGTTCTATAACCTGATATTTTTTGATTGATCACCTCACGTGAAAGTCCTTCATACCTTCTTTGTACTTCTTCAGATTTAGCTGTAGACTTTGAACTGTAGTAATTATCCACAACGGACTTGAAACTCACTTCAATCTTCGAAGACAACTCTTCCAAAGTATTTGTTCTTGCCATTCTTTTTGACATTACTTGATCTGTACTTTCACCAAGAGAACTGGCACGAATAAGCTTGTCTGTTGATCGATATGAATCACCAGAACAATAAGTAGTCAACAAAACCTCTTCTTCCGAAGAGCTCTTCACAACCTCTTTGGATGATTTACATCCAACAAAAAATAATACTGCGACCACTAAAAGAGGAAAAAACTTTAAATTCTTCATATTCATAAATTTTTAATTACCAATTTATCACTTTACAACATCAATCAATTCAACTTTTCATCCAATATATCGACAAGTGTATCAACGCCAACATCCTTCGCCACAATCTTCATATCATGATCTAGTAGATATATTTTAGGCGTGGTAGTTATATTGTAATAATGATGCATAAAACTATTCCCATATTTATCGTAAACATTAATCCATTGACCAATGTTTTGATCTTTAATAAATTTGCTCCATTTTTCCACATCCTGTTGTGTGTTTACAGCCATAAAATCAACACCTTCTCCAAAATACTTTGTAAAAGCTCGTTGATACAGATCTGGAACGACCTTTTTACAGTGATTACAGGTAGGATCCCAAAAGACAACAACATGGTATTTACCTTGCTGACTATACAATGAAACATCCCTATCTTGAGAATCTTGCAAACTTAAGTTATGCGCCTTTGCCCCCACTAACACAGGCATTACAGCCATCACCTTATCTTTCACTTTCTTATAATTAACTGAATCTAAAAGTGTCTGTCCAGATCGTAATTGATTTTGAGATGCAATTTGAACAAACACCTTATCCATTCCCATAATCTTTGAATTAATAGAAGAGGTTAAGAGATGATTTGCAACGTATTTGTACACTGCCTCATTCTTTTTACTTTTCTCAATAACCATTAACAAAGCAGGGCCAATTGAATCAGGTAGCGGCACAAGTATATCTTTCATATACTTATCAAGGTTTCGTTCCAAGATAGGACTTCGAACAAGCCCCTCATTAGAGAAATCAATATTGTCAAAGAAATGATTTCTCATGAAGTTATATTGCTTACTCCACAGCACGGTGTCTTTACGAGCATTACCGTATAAACTTTTGGGTAAACCTACAGATTTTGCTGCTTTTATAAAGTCTGCATAAAAAAGCGTATTAGATTCTGATGATTGAGCTTGCATAAAACGCTTCATACGCTCATTCAAAGTATTCATGCGCTTGCGTATAGCAGCAACACTGTCTTTATTATTCTCAAATTCTGTATACTGCTTTCGATACGAACTCATAGCATTTCGGGCATCAAGTAGTCTACTTTCATATTGAAAAAATAGCACAGTCTCTTTAGCACCTACGACGTTATTAATCTTCAATTTATCTCCTGCAGTAGCAGTAATAGACATGTCATAATCATCACCTAGAAGAATGTCTTGGTGTCTATCCTTATCGATGTATAGCTTATAGAGACCAGGGCCTTTGATATTCTTACTTGGAATAACACCAACCCCTTGGTTCAACTGAACACTATCAACCAACATGATCGAGGTTCCCTGGTAAACAGCTAGATAAACCTTATCATTATCATGACTACCAGTAAGATGAACTTTAATCCCAGATGCAGTAACATAACTTACAGAGACAAGCAAAAACACTACACTAAGAGATAGGTAATGAATTATAATTCTACCAAAACGCATAAAAATATTTTATTGATTGTACATTGTTCCGTATCTTAAATTGACATACATTTTAGATGAAAACCCATTAGATCTTCTTCTTTCGTAAATCTCTTTAGACTGATCTTTTCGGTGTGGTAAGTCTAACTCTTTCATATCATCACCTAAAGAAGCATGTTCGAGTGTAACATAAACATAATTCAATATATCAAAATTAGTGCCAACATACAAATCTCCTTTGTCTAATTTCACATTAAGTGTAGTCGAGTTAGAGCTAATCTCATCAATATACACTGAAGCAAAGGAATTTGTAACACTCACATTACCAACAGCGATGCCAAGCTTTATTAATGTATATTTGGTATTAAACTTAACATTCTCTATCCTTTTTATTTTCCACTGAGATGATTCCCCCGTCATTGTTGCATTAGCACAATTATCAATATTAACTTTTGCATAATGAGCAGATATCGACATTTTATTGAACTCTTTTGCAGATATCGAACCATGATCGATATTGACATTACCAACAACAAGTGTATCAGCAATAATATCAGATGATTTAAGTTTTAATTTTCCTGTGCCCAACTTCCCAACACAACCACTAAATCTAAAATGGCTATAAGTCGCATCAATATCAATTTTCTCACGCCAGACAGGAATATCAAAAGATGAGAACAACGAATGAATCTTTATAGGATAAAACTTTGGAATACCGATCCTATAATTAAATCGATATTTTCGTACAGTATTCGTCACCCTTCCTCTAGTCTGATGTAAATTTAGAATACTATCTTTAACATGGTGGATCACATCATAATTCTTCAACTCTTTGGATGCCTTATTTTCTGCGATATTATCCATTACGATACGAACATCAACGACAAGTGAATCTTCACTTGTTTCATAAAAAACAACATTTCCATATTCTACATCCATCGTAATCGACGACACAGACATCGTAGGAACACTAAAATGTATTGTTTTATCAGTAGAAGCATTCAAATTCAATACTGCCAAAACAGCAAATACGAATATAAATAAAGACTTATTCATGATATGTTTTTGGTTAAATAAATATGAAATCAAACATGGAAAATAATTAGTCACACAAAATGTTTGATTATCTACACAAAAATAATCAACTAATATGTAACAATATCAAGAAACCAATGATAATATACTATTTTGAATAAAGAAAAAAGATAACTTTGCGAGGATTGTTTTTTATTCCATAATAATATTATATTTAAATTGTGGATCGTTTTACACCGATACATAAAGAAAAACATCAATCGTAACAACAAAGAGAAACTTCAATTTTCGAATATATCATGACAAGACATTTTTTAATTCTTCTTTTAATTATACCTTTTCTGATATCGAATGATGCTCAGGCACATACTACTCAGAAGAAAAAGAAGCCGGCCACAGAAAAAGCGGAGAAAAAGAAAGATAAGAAGGAAAAGAAGTCTCCTGAAAAAGAGGAAAAGAAAGAGAAAGCGCCTAAAGAGAAAAAGACAAAGGAGAAACCACTCACTCGTCATAGAGTTGAAAAAGCTTGGACAATACAAGCTGGTGGAGGTATTACTACTTTCTTTAAAGAGACAATGGGATCCAATGCTGATTATAGTACGATAGCACCTATGGCTACGTTCGGGATCCATCGTGCAATAAATGACATAATGATGTTAGGGATCGATGCCAACTATGGAATGGTAATTGGTCAAACTGCAAAACCTACGATAATAGATGGAAAACTGAATTTCATCGTTAACTTCTCTAATTGGGCCAACAAAGATGTTGTTGATTCTAAATTCACATTTTATGGTAAAGTAGGAGGAGGAATTAACTATCTTCAACATTCAACACTCGAAAAACCAACAGAAAACTGGGCAATGAGTTTTGGAGCAGGAATCATGGTTGATTATAATATTTCAAAACATTTTGCACTTAGATTAACTGCAGATGGTAATGTACTTCATCGTCAATATTACGAAGGTGGAAGTGACAAGGATTATAATTTTAATCGCAATCCGATTTATCTTAATGCAGGACTTGGATTTGCCTACAAATTCAACTTTCGTAAAGACAAAGAAGAGAAGATGAAGAAAATTATCCGTAATAAAAATATGGAGTTCTTCAGAAAAGATGTTCATGAGTTTGACGTTAAGACCAAAGAGTATATTGCGAAGGACGATGAGTGTTTCGTAGATGTAGATGTCATTAAAGGCAAGTTCCAAGCAGATGCTAAATTAGAACTTGAACTACTTCCTGGAATCATGGGCTATAATGAAAAGACAGGGAAATACGACCTTGAGACCATCAAAATTATCGATGATAATATGACTGCAAATGACACCATTCATTATCAGTTTAAACTCAAAGCATCACAAGAGTTTGATAGAGGAATATATGTTTTAGGAACCTACTCCTATATCAACAAGAATAAAAAACGTCAAAAGGTTAAAATCCAATCTTCGGTATACAAATCTGCGAAATGGGAATTCCGTGTACAATTAGCGGCATTCAGCAAAATTCCATTCACCAATGAAATTGCACGTAAATATTTCCGTATAGATTCTGAAATCATAGACGAAGATAATAATGGTATCACAAAATTCTTAATTGGTAGATTTAAATCATATGCACAAGCGAAAGAGTATTGCCAAAAGATTCAAGAAGACACCACCATTCGGGATGCCTTTGTGGTAGGATATAAGAATGGCGTTCGTGTTCGAACCTTAAAGGGAGAACACTTCGGAAGTTATAAGTAAACGTAGCCACTCAAACATATAAAGGTTTATTCTATTAATAGGATAAACCTTTTTTTATCCTATTACATCAACAACAAAAAGATATTGATCCGAACAATACCTTAAAATAGTGTGCACCTAGACAACCATGTGGTCTTGATATATCGAAACTTATTAAAACAGAGACTAGCAGACAACATCAATTCATCCTCTCTAAAGAGAAGATCACAAAAAAGGCTGTCTAAACACTAGACAGCCTTTCTTATAATCTATATAAAAGAGAAAATTAATCCTCCTCTTCTTGTGTCTCAGAAGGTCTTTTCTTTGTTCCTTCGTAAAGTTCGTAGTGATTAAAACTACACTCTAAAGAACCATTAAATAGCTTGATCTTTTGGCTTGTTCTTAAACCAACACTCTTAAACCCTTCTTTAGAAGAAGATAAAATCCAAGCATCATATCCAGCAAACTCTTTCTTAAGCGTATCTCCAATCGAACGATAAAGGTGCTCAAGTGAATTTGGTTTCATACGCTCACCATAAGGTGGGTTTGTGATGATAGTTCCACCATCAACCAGACATTTCACTTCACGAATATCTTTATGCTTTAAATGGATACACTTAAATAGATTTGCATTACGAATATTCTTTTCTGCAATCTTAAGTGTACCTGGGTGTACATCAGATCCAAGAATTGGATAATCAAACTCCTTCTCATAATCATCATCATACACATTCTCAAATGCGTCTGCATCGAAATCAGGCCAATTCTCAAAACCGAAACTTTGACGATAAACCCCAGGAGGAATACCATACGCAATCATTGCAGCCTCAATAAGAAGTGTACCAGATCCACACATAGGATCTACAAAAGCACTATTCTGATCCCATCCACTCAACAGAATCATACCAGCAGCCAAAACCTCACTAAGTGGTGCATCATTCTGTCCCAAACGATATCCACGACGATACAAAGCATCTCCAGAACTATCTAAAGATAGAGAACACTTATTACCCATTAAATGGACATGTACCTTAATGTCAGGATTTTCAGGATCAACAGAAGGACGCTTCTTATACTTCTTTCGGAATTGATCAACAATGGCATCTTTCACACGAAGAGATACAAACATTGAATTGGCAAACAGATCAGACGTAACAACTGAGTCTAGTGCAAAGGTCTTTCCCAAAGTTAAATATTGAGTCCAATCCACTTTTGATGCCTCTTCATATAGAGAGTCTCTATTGGTTACATCAAACTCATAAATTGGCTTCAAGATCCTCAACGCTGTTCGGCAACAATAGTTCGCACGATACAACATCTCTTTATCTCCTTCGAAACTAACAGCTCTTCTCTGCTCTTCAACATTAGAAGCTCCTAGATCGATTAACTCTTTTGCCAACACCCCCTCTAAACCAGCGAATGTCTTGGCTACATACTTGTAGTTTTCCACGATAGAACTTTTACCCATTATAATTATCACAAAAATAGACGAATTCCATCAAAAACAAACATAGAACGAAATCAAATTCCGCCTCCATCGATAAATTTTTCAACACGAGAGCGTCCTTGTATTATTCTAGCATAGGGCAAAACATCATCTGTGACCCATACATTACCACCGATCGTAGCATGATGTCCTACTGTAATTCGCCCAAGAATAGTAGCATTAGAATAGATTACCACATCATTTTCTACAATAGGATGACGAGCAATACCCTTTATTGGATTACCATTCTCATCCAATGGGAAACTTTTGGCTCCTAATGTAACCCCCTGGAACAACTGTACTCGATCTCCAATAATACATGTTGAACCAATCACAACTCCTGTACCATGGTCTATCGAAAACGACTCTCCAATCTGTGCATGAGGGTGTATATCAATACCCGTCTCCGAGTGTGCTAATTCAGAAATAATTCTTGGAATCATTGGAACACCAAGTTTGTATAAACAGTGGGCAACACGATAATTACAGATTGCTTTGATGGATGGATAACTAAATACGACCTCTCCTTGATGACTCGCCGCAGGATCATTTAAAAATGCAGCCTCCACATCCTTCGACATCTTTTCACGTAACATCGGTATCGACTCAATGAAGTCGATCGTAATCTGTTTACTCAATTTCTTTCGTGACATCAACAACTCGACTGTCCTCTCTTGCGTACAAGAGAAGCAAAGACCTGCCAACACTTGGTCATTAAGCATCTCGTAGATCTGATCTACCAACAATCCAGTGTAATATTTTAATGTAGTAGGGTTTATAGGGATAAAACCATAAAAACCTGGAAATATTAGCTGTCGACATTTTTCCACGATATCCTGCAATACCGCAATACTAGGCATTGGCTCATCTTCATAATGCTCATGACAAACCTTTAAATAAGAAGTTGGTGCTGAAAGAGCATCCACAATTCCTTCGAACCTTTGTTTTACATTTTTATCATCCATTCGACCTATATATTTTCGCTTCTGCTTTTTAAAAACTTTTCTACGGCGCGTTTTCCATTCTCAAAACGAACATCGCCTACTCCAGAGATCTCGATAAAATCACATCCATGTGACTTCAACTCTCTCTTATACCTCTCATACAGATAAGCACGTCGTTCACCCCCATTCTCTCTAGTTGGATCCTCCTCCCAAGGAAGATCATAATCTAACAACAGATATAAGTCTGCAGCATATTGCTGAATATGTTGATCAACAAATTCAGGCACTTTATTATAAACTTCTTCAAACCAAATCTTGGTGATGATCATCCAACTATCATAAAAAACGAACTTTAAAGGCTCACCCACTAATGCCATATCCTGATCCACCTGGTGTGATGCAATAGCAACAACATCCTCATAACTATAATCAAAACCATGCTCTTCTACATAAGTCCGAGCATACTCAGGAATATCCACACCATCAAAATATTTAGCTAAATACTTCGACATCGTTGACTTACCTACAGATTCCGGACCAGTAATAACCACTCTATACATTCGCAGCACTATTTTGTTTTGTCATCAAACGTTTCCATTGATAAAATCCCACTGCTGCCAATACCGTATAAGTTGACATTAATAATACGGTCGGTGTCATATCTTTATAGAAGTATGCAATAGCAGCAACTAAATCTATAACCACCCAAAATAGCCATTGTTCAATTAGTTTCTTAGTCATCATCCATGTCGCCACAATTCCAAATGCCGTCGTAAATGCATCCACCTTAGGTACAGGAGAGTCTGTATGATAAGCCAACAAATACCATATACCAACATAAAGAACCAATGAAGAAACAATAATATACAACCACTCTTTTCGAGTTGTATACCGAATACTTATATCTGATTTCTCTCCATTACTTTTCGACTTCTTTGTCCACATATACCAGCCGTAGACACTGATTATAACATAATAGACCTGAAGAGACATATCTGCATAAAACTTATTCACAAAGAAAACATAGATATATAGTGCCGAAGTTAATACCCCAAAGAACCAAGTCAAGATATGTTCCCGTATAGAACAAAAAATATATAAAAAACCAAGGATTGCACTTATCCACTCCAAGTTTTTATCTGTAACAATCCAATCTAATAAAGTATCCAACATAACTTTCATTTAAAAACAGACGTAAAGATGCAAAATTATTCATTTAAAACTTTACACAATGCAATGCGATACAATTCCAAGAAAAAAAATTACGTATATAGAATACGAATGTAACGTTCACAATAAATAAATGTAACAGTCAAATTATCAAACAGCCCACACCTATATTACATCCGTTAGTATGAAGAGACAAAAAAAGATGTTCCTTATATTCAAGAAACATCTTTTTACACCTAAACAACTAACATATATGACTCTCCTACCTACTCACGATAAACAATGATTTAGCAAGGCTATATCGCATTATCACGATTTAAAATATTCTGATACTTATCCTTGCTATTTAATATCTCTAATGCTTTGTCTATTTCGTCATCATCCTCATTAAGCATCTCATAAAAAGCACCTCTTGGATATAAAAAACGTGCCATAATCGCTCTCATCTGTAATGATATCATTGCATTAGACTCTTCATTCTCTACCACCTTCACATCTTTAATTTTCTCTTTTGCTCTTTTATGAAGATTCTCTATCACCTCAACGGGCAACTTATAACCACTCTTATACGATGCAAAATCAGGATAATTAGCTGCAATATCCTCTCTATGTTTATTCAAATACTCAAAAACATAAGGATAGAATAGATCCTCTCGTATCATCTGATTGATATAACCATAACTCACCGTTGAATCTAGCGGAACATAAATATCTGGAACGACTCCCCCTCCACCATAAAATTTACGATGATTCTTTAAGGTATAATACACACTTGTTGAATCACGAACCACCTTTGTCGAATCGAAGAGCTCCCCATCCTCAACACGATCCATGATATCTTTATAATATGCACTTGTTCCTTTTCCATAAGGCTTTTGAATATTACGTCCTGCGGGAGTAAAATAATGAGCTATAGTCAATCGCATCAAAGAACCATCAGTCAACATAAAAGGCTGTTGCACTAATCCCTTACCAAAAGATCTTCGTCCAATAACAACTCCTCTGTCCCAGTCTTGAATCGCACCCGTCACAATTTCACTTGCAGATGCAGAGCCCTCATCAATTAGCACAATCATCTTTCCCTGCTTAAAATCACCATCTGAATCTGAATAGTACTCCTTTTTAGGACTATGCAGACCCGAGGTATAAACAATCAGTTTATTTTTATTTAGATATTGATTCGAAATTCCGATAGCTGCACGTAAATAACCTCCACCATTACCTCGCAGATCGAGAATTAAATTCTGTACATCATTCTCTTTCTCTAATTCAGCCAATGCCTCTGTAAACTCCTCTTCGGTCTTCGCACCAAAACGATTTAATTTGATATATGCCGTATTGGGATCTGCCATATATGAAGCATCCAAACTATAAATCGGAATTTCATCTCTGACAACAGTGTAGTCGACAGGAGCTTGAACACCTCGTTTGACCATTAAGACCACTTTGGTTCCTTTACTTCCTCTAAGAACCTCTACAACCTTTGAATTGGTCAATCCCACTCCTGCAATATTTTCACCATCCACCATCAATATTTTATCTCCAGCATGAATCCCAACTTGCTCAGATGGGCCACCACTTATAGTACTCATAACAACCAATGTATCATTAGATATATTGAAAGATATTCCAATCCCTTCAAAACTACCCTCTAACATCTCAGTCATCTTCTCCACCTCTTCTGCACTCACATAACTCGAATGAGGATCTAAATCCGATAAGACTTTTTTTATCGCAGAGGTAGTTACCTGCTCTAAGTCAACGCTATCGACATAATACTCTTCCAAGAAACTTAATACACGTGCATACTTTACAGCTTGTGCACGTAAACTTTTATCCTCAGTTTGAGCATAACTACACGAGTACATAAACACGGAGATAAACACTAATAGTAATTTGTTCATAGTATATATTTAAGAAGTGAAGCTACTTACATTATCATAACAATATCAATTCAATTTTGAAAAGATCTCTAATCTTTTGAGAATACACCCTGTTGATGTAAATCAAAAATAGAGATATCCCTACCCTACGGTGATACTTCTACTAAGTACAAACGAAGTTGAACAGAATGATATCTCTCAATTCAATACAGTATTGGTATTATATCTATAACAATGCACTCTTTAATTAGTTTGCTTTTTGAGGGGACAGATTCTCTTAAAGATTCATGTATAAGGCGGAAATAGACTAGAACCTCTCATTATCAACCAACAAAGATCAAGCTTTATTATAAAACATATTTTGAATTAACTAAGATCACCCAGACCTCAGATTATCAACAAACCAAAACATGAATCATGCCAAGATAAAAAGAACTCAATTATTTCCACAAACGAATTACAACAAAAAACATGAAACCATTAATACCAAACATAAAGTAATTGATTACCATCAAAGTAAGTCATCAACCCCATTATACCATACCATTTCTTTAAAAAACAAAAAATAGAGAGCTATTCTATAACATCTTTTCACCTCTTAGATAAATGGTTATTAATATGACAAGGATATAACATTTTGCTTATCTTTGCTATTAAATACAAGCATTGAGACAGTTTATTCAGTGTTATAATACTTGATAATGAAATGAGTAGCAAAGGAAAATTAGACGTAATCGATCTTAAAATATTAGATATCATATCACAGAATGCACGCATCCCATTCAAAGATGTAGCAGAAAAATGTGGTATTTCAAGAGCTGCAGTACATCAGCGAGTTAACCGTTTAACTGAGATGAAGGTAATCATCGGTTCGGGATATCATATAGATCCAAAAAAAGTGGATTATAGAACTTGTACTTATGTCGGTATTTTTCTTGATAAAGGAGGTTTATATCCAACCGTTGCGGAGAAATTAAAAGAGATACCTGAAATTGTAGAGTGTCATTACACTACTGGACAATACGCGATCTTCGCCAAAGTATACTCTAGAGACAACGAGCATCTGAAAGATATTCTCATTCATCAAATCCAACCGATTAAGGGGATAACATCTACAGAAACGATCATTTCTTTAGAAGAGACGTTTAGACGCGAGGTGCCGATAATCATCAATGAAGAACAATAAAAAGCAACGCCCATTAAAAATATTAATGGGCGTCGTTTTTATCACCTCATGGTGTATGATAGGACTTCTATCCTCTTTGTCTTACCACTTCAAACAGAAGAACTGCTGCTGCCGAAGAAACATTAAGCGACTGAATCTTTCCTTTCTGTGGAATTGCAACTTGTTGTTCTACTACTTTTAAGATTCCAGGAGTTACTCCTTTATCCTCAGAACCCATCACAATACCCAAAGGCATCTTAAAGTCTGCTTCATAATAGAATATTTTTGCTTTCTCTGATGCAGCCACACATTGCACACCATATTGCTGTAGTGTAAACACAGCATCTTTCAAGTGCTTCACTTTACAAATAGGCAATGTATGCAAAGCTCCAGCAGAAGTTTTAACTGCTTCTCCATTAATACGAGCTGAACCCGCTTCTGGAATAATAATCGCATCAACTCCTGCAATTTCAGCAGAACGAGCAATTGCTCCAAAATTTCTCACATCGGTGATTCTATCCAATAGTAAGAATAGAGGCATGGCACCATCTTCGTTCATCTTTTCAGCTACAAGCATTTCAAAGTTCGCGAAATCGATAGGTGAAACATAAGCAATAGCACCTTGATGGTTATTCTTGGTAACTCGTTGAAGTCTTTCGTGAGGAACCATCTGGAAAGGAATCTCTTTGTCACGAATCAATGCAAAAAGTTCTTTATACAACTCTCCACTACTCTCCTTCTTTAATAGAATCTTCTCAATAGGTTTACCAGAATGGATAGCTTCCATTATCGGACGTATCCCAAAAATATAATCGTTACCCTGCGAACTCATTTCGTCTTTTTTTATAATAATATCCTAAATACTTTTCTCTTTATAATCGCACTACCAAGTTTTCAAACAACTCACCTCTTCTAATGTTTCGGTACAGTTCTCCCACTTGGTCATCTCCTCTTCCAAATCTCTCTTTACAGCCTCATATTTTGCAAAGAAATCCATGTCTGCGCCCTTAGATGGATCTAGCTCCATCTCTTTATCAAGCGCTTCAAGCTTCAACTCAAACTTCTCAATCTGCTTCTCTACTTCAGTCAATGCTCTTTCAGCTTTCGAAATCTTTTTATTGATCTCCTTCTTCTGCTCATAGCTTAAACTATCAGAAGTATCATTATCTTCTAATTTCTCTTCACTTTTTTTATTTTGTGCCGCACGCAGTGTCACCTGTTCATTAGCTAACTCTATCTGACGCTTCTCAAGATAGCCATAAATTCCGTCATGATGTGTTCTCAGCTTCTTATCTCTAAACTCAACCACTTCATCAACTAGACCATCTAGAAATTCACGATCATGGGATACGACAATCACCGTGCCTTCAAAATCCACAATTGCTTGCTTTAACAACTCCTTGGATGAAATATCCAAGTGGTTGGTAGGCTCATCTAGGATCAATAAATTTACAGGCTCCAATAAAAGTTTAATCATTGCCAATCGAGATCGCTCTCCTCCAGACAACACTTTCACCTTCTTATCTACATCTTCCCCTCCAAACATGAATGCACCTAAGATATCTCTAACCTTAGTTCGCATATCACCAGTGGCAATATTGTCAATCGTTTCAAAAACGGACAAGGACTCATCCAATAGAGAAGCTTGATTTTGAGCAAAGTATCCAATCTTTACATTGTGACCAAGGTTCACTTCTCCTTCATATGCAATCTCTTGCATAATCATCTTAACCATGGTCGATTTTCCTTCCCCATTCTTACCGACAAAGGCAACTTTCTTACCTCTTTCAAGCTCAAAGTCAACCGTATCTAATACCAAATGATCATAGCGTTTCGAAGCCTCTTTCGCATCTACAACAATAGTTCCAGAACGAGGTGCTGGAGGAAACTTAATATTTAACGAACGTCGATCTTCCACATCAAGCTCAATACGATCCACTTTCTCAAGTTGCTTTATACGTGACTGAACTTGTACCGCCTTGGTCGCTTTATATCGAAAGCGTTCAATAAAATCTTCCGTATCTTTGATCATCTTCTGTTGATTCTCATAGGAAGCTTCCAGCTGCTGCCTTCTCTCTTTTCGAAGATCGAGATATTTACTATAATTCGCTTTGTAATCGTGTATTGTACCCAAACTAATTTCAATAGTTCGGTTGGTAATATTATCTAAGAAAGCCCTATCGTGAGAAACCAAAACCACAGCTCCATGATAGTCTTTTAAGAAATTCTCTAACCACTGTATCGATTCAATATCTAAGTGATTGGTAGGCTCATCCAGTAGGAATACATCAGGACGCTTCAAAAGTATCTTAGCTAACTCGATTCGCATACGCCATCCTCCAGAGAATTCTGAAGTCAAACGATTAAAATCATCACGCTTAAATCCCAATCCCAAAAGAGTCTGTTCAATTGAAGCCATATAATTCCCTGCTCCAATAATTTGCAATCGATCTGTTACTTCAGTAACTTTCTCAATCAGCTTCATATATTCATCCGAATCGTAATCTTCACGAGAAGCTAAAGCATCGTTCAATGCCACCAACTCCTTCTCCATGTTTAGGATATCATCAAAAGCAGACTCCGCCTCTTCTAAAACAGTTCGATGGTCATTAACCATCATATGCTGAGGCAGATATCCAACAGTAACATCCTTAGGACGTACTACCTCTCCAGAAGTAGCCTCCTTCTGTTTTGCAAACACTTTTAACATTGTCGATTTACCAGCACCATTACGGCCAGTTAAACCAATACGATCCTTGGGATTTATTTTAAAGGTTAGATTCTTAAACAAATCAAACCCTCCAAAGCTGACAGTCAGCTGCTCTACAGAAATCATTGAACTCAATTTTGGATTACACCTAAGGGAGCAAAGATATAATATTTCATCGCTCTTTTCTTGTTTCTATCCATCTTATCCGTAAACTTTTTGGAGTTTATAACTGTTTAATGAATATTAAATAAGGAAAATCCACTAGGGCATATTTTTCGAACTGCTTTTTTTTTATTCTTTTTGTACTCGATTTGCACGCAATGAGACAACAACACAAACACACAATGAAGAATATTTTTCAAAAAAAATGGCTATACATATTCTGTATACTGTGCAGTACATATTCATTTTCGAATAGGTCCTATGCTATAGACAATTACAATCAATTTCGCACTTACTATTTTCTTTCCACGCCAATAAAACCAAACTGGAATTACGTTGGTGCTCTTGGATATCACTATGTTACAAACAATGACAATTGGAATCGAATAGAGTTACGAAACGAACTATCCTATCGTTTCAAACGTGATATTAAATTTACCGCAGGAGCACGTCTTAACTATGTCCGAAAGTACCACCAAAATTATCAATTCGAAGTCCGCCCTTATCAAGCAGTATCATTAACATGGCCTCGATTAAACAGTTTTAATTTTGTGCATCGACTCATGATGGAGGAACGATTTACATGGGATCTTACAGGAGAAAATGAGATGTTCGCACAGGGTCGTTTTCGTTATCGTGTGGATACAAAGATCCCAATATCAAAACCAGCACTCATTCCAAAATCCATTTACATTCGTCCAATGTTTGAAACTTTTATATCTTTCGGGGATAATATTGACCATGCATACTTTTCACAGAATAAATATACCGTCGCCCCTGGATATATCATTTCTAACAATCTGACTTTAGAGTTTCGTTATGAGTTGATCAATGGCAAATCTGCTACTGAACATATCACCAACAAGAAAACGAATCTTTTTCGTTTACAATTAACCCACAAACTTTTTTAAAACTATTGGTTATGACAAGGAAGAGAGACAAAAAAAACATGGGGATTCTAGTGGTAATAGCACTAAGTATTGCAATTCTGATCACAGGTATCAAAATGTATCAAAAAAAGAAACAACCTGTTCATGTCAATCTTCCTGTGGACACACTTAATTATATCAAGCAAGAGAAAGATGATCCAATAAAACATACACCCCAAGAAAATCAAGTGAACCGTGCTGAAACGAAAAATGAAAATCAAAAAGATAAGCAAGTTCATGCGATTAAACCTCAAGAGAACACTATTGAATTTAGTCCATCAAAACCAACAATTACCATCAGTCACCCAAAGCCTACTCACGAAATACCCTCTCTGATGATTGCCTCTTACGATCGTAAAGAGGTTGGACTATTTCCTAACTTCAATGTTACCACCTATACAAATAAAAAAAGAGCACTTTGGGTAGCCTCTTTAAACAAAGTCTCCAAATTCCTGATTCATGATACGACTGAAATCAAATATGTACATAGTCTAAAATATCCTGGAAATGAAGCTTTGAAAAAAGAACAAATCAATGCCATTCGCGAGAATATTAGCCAAGTAGAAAATCTTAAGCAACTAAAAGAGTTACTAATTAACAACCAGCAGAAGTACCAGTCTGAACTTCCAATTACCAATACTGCTTATAATGATCAATTCATTATCGGAAAAGGGATCCATCTATATCTGTATGCTGATGAAGAGTTAGATGCACCCAATGCTGCGATAGCACTTCTAAACATGTGGATCATACCCAAGAAATATCGCACGGTAGACAAAACTCGAATCCTAGCAGTTTCAACAGACAATCAAAATATCATAGTACTACTTTCCAACGGCCATCTCTTTGAGTTAAATAAAAATTTAAAGACACTGTCTATCCTTAAGCTTAAAGAGGGACAAATATATAACCCTTCGATTATTAAAGGGAAAGATCGACTTGTAGTCACTTCGAACAAAGGAATATTCGAAATACAAAAGAGCGATAAACAATGGTCTGTAATTAATTTCACCTCTCTCAACCTACAGACCCAAAGAGCAGTACTTCAAGCACCAAAACTGCTTACGATCGACAACAAACAAATTTTTGTGGCTTTGACCCAAGAAGATAATCCCAAGATACTCTTCTATAAGATAGGAGATAGAGAGACCGACTTTCCTTATTTCACCCATTCAATAAATACAACGAAAGACACCAACGCATTAGATATCCAGATTATTCATAATCAGCTATACCTGTATCAAATCGGCAAGGCTGGAGAGATGATGCGACTGCATGTCGATTATGAAAACAAGAGTGTTACACCGATATGGAAAATCGACAATAATATTTTCATTTTACTTCACAATGATAACCACCAACGCATCTTCTCTGTATCCAAAGAGGGAGGTAAATGGCGAATTAACTCCATCTCAGTTGATAGTGGCAAAACAATCAAATACCTTAAGCTAGATCTCAGCAAAGATTATCTTCCAACAAACGAAGCGATTCAACCGATTGGACCAAATCATTTTGTTTATGCGGGCGTTTTAGATCTATTAGAATGTCAAATCACCGAACCGTAACTTTTTTTACGATTAACTATCTACTATAGTGATCGGAATCGTTATATTTGTCGCTTTAATATCATATTTAAGTTTTACGTTTTGGGTAGAAGTAGAAGAAAAAAACCGTTTTACGAGAAAGTTCGTATCACCGATGTAGGTGCCGAAGGAAAAGCTATCGCTAAGATCGATGACATGGTCGTGTTTACAACTCATGTGGTTCCTGGCGACGTAGTAGACCTTCAGGTCGTAAAAAAAAGAAAAAGATACCAAGAAGCTAGAGTTACAAAAGTACACGAATACTCAGAAGATCGTCAAGATGCATTCTGCGAACACTTTGGAACATGTGGTGGTTGCAAGTGGCAGTTTCTTCCATACGACAAACAGCTTTTCTACAAACAGAAGCAAGTAGTAGACCAACTAAACCGTTTAGGTAAAGTAGAACTTCCTGAATTCGAACCAATACTTGGATCAGAAAAGACTTCTTTCTACAGAAACAAACTGGAATTCACCTTCTCTAACAAGCGTTGGTTAACATTTGAAGAGGTTGAGTCTGGACAAGAGTTTGACCATATGAATGCCGTTGGATTCCACATACCTGGTATGTTCGACAAAATTATCGACATCGATAAATGTTGGTTACAATCAGATCCGTCTAACGGAATTCGTAACGAAGTAAGAAAATATGCCTTAGAGAACGGACTGACTTTCTTCGACCTAAGAAACCAAGAAGGTTTCCTTAGAACTTTGATTGTTCGCACCTCTTCGACAGGACAAACAATGGTGATTCTATCTCTCTTCCATGAAGACAAAGAGGTAAGAGAAGCTCTATTGAACCACATTGCAGAGAAATTCCCAGAGATCACATCTCTTATGTATGTGATTAACGAGAAAAAGAATGATACAATTGCCGACCAAGATATCATTGTCTTCAAAGGGCAAGATCATATCATGGAAGAAATGGAAGGTATCCAATTCAAAATTGGTCCAAAATCATTCTATCAAACCAACTCAGAACAAGCGTACGAGCTGTATAAAATTACACGCGACTTTGCCCAACTAACAGGGGAAGAAAACGTATATGACCTCTATACAGGAACAGGTACTATTGCAAACTTCGTAGCGAAGAAAGCAAAACATGTTGTAGGTATTGAGTATGTTCCATCTGCAATTGAAGATGCCAAAGTCAATTCTGCCAACAACAAAATTGACAACACAACATTCTACGCTGGAGATATGAAAGATATCTTAAATGACGAGTTTGTTGCTGCTCATGGTAATCCTGATGTAATTATCACCGATCCACCAAGAGCTGGAATGCATGAAGATGTAATCAACGTGATTCTAAATGCAGCACCTCAACGCATTGTTTATGTCAGCTGTAACCCAGCGACACAAGCAAGAGACCTTTCTCTTATGGATGAAAAATACAAAGTGACAAAAGTACGTCCAGTAGACATGTTCCCACACACACATCACGTGGAGAATGTAGTACTACTTGAAAAGAGATAAAAATCGTTCTATACGATTCATCAAAGAGACTGTCAATCGGACAGTCTCTTTTTTATTGTGATCGCTGTTAATTCAGAATTATATCACAAATAAAATATCAACCTCGAATCAACTCCTCCACCAACTGAAATACAGTCGTCACAGATTCCATATCCGAAGGAGTCAATCCATCCGTATATTTCTCTTCATAAATCCTTCTAGCACGTTTCACAGCCAATGTTCTTCTGCTCATCGATTCTCCATTTGACAATCTCACTTTACTAAGTAATAACCCATAAAGATCCTTATTAATCTTTTTCTGATTTCTTTCTATATGTATGCTAGACCCACACTTTATCAGTTCATCATTTAACATCTTACGATATCGATCTCTATTAACACAACCTCCAGGATGATCAATAAAATGAAGCAATATCCAATATTCAAATGCCTGATTTGAAAATGCAACTTTAACTCCTTGACTTAACGCTTTATTATAGGCATTATTAAAAGCCACAGAACTATTATCATCTTTATCATAGACAGCCCATACATGATCAAAAGAGTGCTCCTCTTCGATTTTACGACACGCTTCATCGACAACACCCTTTGCACTATTATCATTAGATGGACGAGCATCGACATGCACTAAAGGAGAGCTATAAAAGTTAAAATAGCTTTCCTCTGTTTCACCTTCGGTTATAATCAAAAAACTTCGTTTCTGTTCGATGTGCTCATTTTTTCGCCCTAATGGCTTCTCTTTTCGTTTAGCTTTCTGTTCTTCTTTTCGTTTCTTACGTATCTCCTCTTGAACCAATCGCTTATTCTTCATTTTCATAAGAGAGTATTTAAATTGAGTTCACAGAAACATAATGAACATTTGGAGTGGCTCCATATTTCCCTAACAGATAATTCTTACCGTATTGGTCACTAGTACGAACACCCTTAATCTCGTCTAGGGAATATAGATTTGACTCTCCATAAATATTTTTGTCCATAAACCAAATCTGATCTCTCCTGAAAGTTTCTGGATCTAGAATATAAACATTATGTGTATTGAAAATTAATTGCGCATTATTTTTATTAAACTCTTTTGAATTAAATAAACGAATAATATTCAAAAGAAGATTAGTATGTAGTTTAGAGCAGAGCTCATCAATAACCAACGTTTTACCATTTTCTAGCGTATCAATAATGGGGCCTGATAAAGCAAACATCTTTTGAGTTCCTTCTGATTCATCTTTAAACAAATTAAAAAGACTTTTTTCGTCTACAGGCCTATAGTCCTTATCAAAAACATCTTTCTTTACATTAATATCTGGACGATTATAAACCTTTATTTTTTCAGGCAATTCCGTAAATAATTGTGATAAGGAATCTGGAAACTCGCTATCTTTAACAAGTAGACTATCAATACCAAGATCAGACTCTGAAAGAAATTTTTCAACACGACTCCTAAAGTTATTATTCTCTTGCACTTTATCAATCGTAAATGACTCATAACCTTCAGGTTCATTTCCTGAAATCACATTAAAACTTTTAAACCATTCTATGACCTCTGATGCCAATGAATCATTTAATTGATCAGCCAAAGACAACAATAAACCATTCTCTCTCAACAGATTCTTTGACTTAATAAGTTTAGCTATTTCGAATTTCGTTTTGTTATAGTCAATCTCCTCGTCTTCGAAACGATAAAAAACCTCCGTTTCCCTTTGAGCTTTCGAAAACAACCACTCCTCCGTTACCTTATTCCTATTTAAAGAAAAACCATAGCGATATTGGATACCATCTTTTGACAAAAAAACCATCTCGAATTCACTGTCTTGGGTAATTGTTTCTGTATTCAATCTAAAAGGATCAACATCAATCTTGTCTCCCTTTTGACTAGAGCTAGAAGTTCTGAGTATAAATCTAGTCATAAAATTCATTGCATTGAACAGTTTACTCTTACCACTCGCATTAGCCCCATAAACTACAGAGGTCTTTAATGCACTTATTTTTTGGTCCGGAAACTGCACAATATTATTCACTAATGAAGTTTTGTCTCGTTCAGATAGAACAGCACTAAATTCAACTTCATCCTTAAACGTTTTATAATTCTTTACTGTAAAATTTAAAAGCATATCATGTATTATTTGCAAACATAAAAGTAGCTATTTGCAAATATACAACAAAAACAGGTTGTTAACTCCCAAAAATGACTTTTTAACCATACATGTCTTATTAAGCAAAGAATTATGAGAATGAATTGTTTATGCACTAACATATTTCTTAATTATAATTCTACGAATAGACTCTATTACTAGAAAAGAATCTCTACTCCATTATTCACGTTAAGTATAGATGTGTAAATAATGACGTATCTTTTATTATATGATATTAGTCATAGTGTTTGTAAATCGGCTCATATCTCTTTTGACAACAATGCACTGAAAGTCCTAAACTTTCTAGCCTAGTGGGACAGCTTTTATGTTATAGTAATTAATGATGCGTTATCATATAAGATTCATTGACATCATTAAATGAGATCTCCACAATCGATATTAACAGGTCGAGTTATTCAATATAATCCATCTTTATTTGCTGCAACGATGCGCTGAAGACGCAACAGTGAATAGCCCAGTGCGAAGCGTTGGGTATAGATACTCCCCAACACATAAGGGCTGTAAGTCCGCTCCAATTTATTTTAATCGCAAATCACTCATACTGGTCTAACCTTCAACCCTCCGTATATAAAAAACCATACATACGCTTTAAAATCTAGACTAGAAAGTGATACCTCTTCAGGGTATAATATGTCATCCCCTTTCTCTGCATGAGATGATGTGAATATTAATATCATACTAAAAGAGAGCTGACAAGATTATTTATTTTGTATGAGCAGACTCACACTATATATTGGGACTTGTGAGGTTGGATTAGCAGTTAAAGAGATGTCAATGTTTATGCTCCATTACTTACATCAACTACAGCCACATAAAAAACAACTAATCAAGGACCTATATTGCTATTTTTAGTATATTCATAGAATCAAATCACTTCTCATAAAGAGAATTACCTCACACCAAATATTCGACTTACCCCCCTGCTAATGCCCATTGGGATAATAGCAAGCATATCTTCCCTACCACCTCCTTACTATCAACTAGGGGGATGACAGGTACCTTCTCCCACCTATGTCCAAGATTTGTCCATGGTTTAGCCATGATTCAGCCATCGAAAACCCCGAAATCGATGGACAAACCATGGACGAACCATGGCTGAACCATGGACAAAGGTAGGAGGAGACTCCTATCAACCCCTTAGGAGGTGGTAAGGAAGTACTAAAGATGAAGGGAGTAAAATTAGTGCATATCATTACAGATTCAGACGAATCGAAATCACAAGGCGTACCAATGAATTGGCACAAACTTCGACAAAGGGCATGATCATAAAATGATAGAATGTCAATGAAAATCCTCCTTTAAAGCCACCTTCCTCTGAATAACATACTACAATCCCCTGCCTTCTTTTGAATATCACTGGTAGTAGATTCAAAGTTCCCTCACCCAAAAAGCAAAATCGATGAATGTACTTCGAATGAACTTTGAATGTACTTCGAGCCATGTCAAAGGAAGGTCAGGGGATAGTAGCTTTTTAGTCATGATGTGGTGTTATAGTTCTGAGTAGATCAATTTAAGAGATATCATCCGTATTTCATTCTTGCACATCCGCCTTTTGTGGACATCTATTTCGATGACGTTATGTATTGTTTGTGCCAATTTATTGTCACGAGAAGGAGACATAAACCGATATTGACCATTACAATGACAAAACAACGCACAAGGTGGGCCAATGAGTTGGCACAAGATTCGACCTCCAACGTCAATATAGCACCGATGATAACTCTATGATAGGAGAAAATTGGGGATGCCAATTGCTGACATATGGCTGTCGACATTAATAAAACGGTGTATGATTATGTATTTGAATTATGTTAATCTGCTATGAAGGGAGGGTAAAGGGGGTGAAAGACGGTATAAAAGAGGTATAAGGGAAGTATCAGATAGAGAGTAAAGAGTATGCAACACTTATGGGACCGAACCAACCTCATAAATTTGTATGAGAAGAAGAATGATAAAAAATCGTTAATGTGATCTTCGAAGACTTAGAACGTGTTCACTCTCAAAGAGTCAAAAGAAAAAGATGATTTATTTTCTTATGTAAACAGTTTCATTTTTATTACTTTTACGATATAAGCATAGGTTCATATAATATTTTCAAAGAGACCAATGAAAAATTACGGGTTATACACCGACTATTACGAAATCACCATGTCTCAAGCTTTCTTTCTATCGGGGAAAGGAACGGACCAGACATCATTTGATTACTTCTATAGAACAAATCCCTACGGGGGTGGTTATTTGGTATTTGCAGGGTTAAGCGATGCCATTGAGATGATTAAGGATTTTAGGTTTTCTTCTGAGGATCTTCAGTTCCTGACGAATCAAGGTCTTGATTCGAGATTTATTGACTATCTAAAGGATTTTAAATTTAGAGGAAACATATATGCCATGAGGGAAGGGGAAATTGCCTTCCCAAGGGTCCCAATAGTACGAGTGGAGGGTAATATTATCGAATGTCAGTTGATAGAAACACTCCTATTAAATATTTTAAATTACGAGTCGCTTATTGCGACGAAGACTTTCCGTATTGTTCAGGCGGCCAAAGGGAGAGATATTATTGACTTTGGTCTTCGAAGAGCGCATGGTACAGGAGCTGTTCAAGCAAGTAAAGCAGCTATGATTGGTGGTGCAGTTGCTACATCTAACGTATATGCAGCAAGGAAGTATAATCTAAAAGTATCTGGAACGATGGCCCATAGTTGGGTTCAGAGTTTTTTGGACGAATATGAGGCCTTCCGAACTTTTGCTGAGATCCATCCAGATAACTGTATATTACTTGTGGACACCTACAATACACTAGAGAGTGGAGTTCCTAATGCCATTAAATTGGCGGATGAATTGAAAGATAAAGGAATAAAGGTAAAAGGAATACGTCTCGACAGTGGTGACTTATCTTATTTAAGCCGTAAAGCAAGACAGATGTTGGATGAGGCAGGATATCCAGATATAATCATCACGGCCTCTAACCAATTAAACGAATATGTAATCAATAGTCTCTTAGAACAAGATGCGAAGATTGATGCATTTGGAGTAGGAACAGAGATGATCACAGGTAAGCCTGATGCATCTCTAGACGGTGTTTATAAGCTATCGGAGTGTAATGGAATTCCTCGAATGAAGATATCTGAGAACATAGAGAAAGTAACGCTCCCTGGAGCAAAAAAAGTGGTACGTTACTTTGATGATCACGGTCAATTTTTCAGAGATGCGATTGTAAAGAGTTCTGAGGATGTCACTGCGATAACAGAAATTTCGCATCCAAGTGTTGACTATAAGAAGACCCCAGTAAAAGGTCTTAAATATGAGGAGTTACAGAAGCTCATCATGAAAGATGGCGAAGTAGTATCACCGCTACCATCGACACAGGAAGCCTACGAATATCTGCAAGAGAGATCTAAGCAGTTGGCTGACGAACATTACCGTTTTATTAGTCCACACATCTATAAAGTGGGGCTTTCAGCGGCACTAAAACAAGAACGTGATGATTTCCTAAACAGGCTATCTTCATAAACCACAAAACCATGAACCAAAGCCAAACAATACTAGTCATCAATAAAAAGATCTGCTGTACTAACATTGCTAAGATGGCAGAGAAATGTAAAAAGAACAATGTGTCCTTGCGCCCTCACGTAATGACACATCGTTCTACACAAATTGCCTCATGGTTCAGAACATATGGGATTGACAAAATTGCAGTCTCTTCCTTTAATGTTGCGGAGTATTTTATGGAACATGGCTGGGACGATATTACCGTAACTGTTCCGTTTAACATACATCATCTTGACCAACTCAACCAATTAAATGAAAAGATTAAACTTCAAGTTGTAGCGGAGCATCTTTCGACCCTTGAGAAGGTAGAAGCACAGATCACCAAGCCAATATCGATATACCTTAAGATTGATACAGATGGAGAAATCCTTGGGGTAGCTGCGAGCAATACGGCTAAGATTGAGAAGATCATTCAATTTCTTCATGCCAAAAAGGATAAGTTTATCTTCAAAGGCTTTCTAGCCCACCCGTATCATACATTCTTATGTAAGACAAGGCATGGGGTAAATAGTATTCATTATGATACAATACTTCAACTAAGAAAGTTACGTAATATGTTTCAATCCTACTTCCCCAAGATGGAGTTGGTATTGGGAGATACCCTGTCAGCTCTTATATGTAACGATTTTAGAAACATTAGTGAGATACAACCCAGTACCTTTGTTTTTAATGATGCTTTAACGTGGAAAATGGGAGCATGTAAGCTTGAAGATATTGCGTTGCGAATACGTACTACTGTCATTGCAAAAAACAAGGCCAGAAATGAGATCGTCATTCAATCAAATGAGCAACATTTAACCCGAAATAGTTATATTAATGTCGATGGAAAACCACTGTATGGTAGAATCATAAAGAAAGTTGAGAATAAAGATATTCTTCTTGGAGAACTAAATTATATCCATAAGATGTCTTTGACCCATGCTACCATTAAGGTTACTCCCAGTGAATTCTTCAAGATTAAAAGAGGTGATACTATTGAGGTGATTCCCGTAAAAGCACCTGCAACTTTTAATAGTTGTCAATGGGGCTTAACAGAAGAGCAAGAGGTGATTCATACCATGCCACAAAAGAAAGAGTGGGAGGCATATAAACAGAAATAAGGAGGATATATTGATCCCCCTTATTATATTGTTTATGCCATATTTTCTTATAGATGAGGATATGCAACAGGCTTTCCTGTTTCTCTATCCAATGGTGTTTGTGCGTCAACACTTTTCATATGAGCCACCAATTTATCACAAAGCTCCTTGGCTTTCTTAGGATTAGAAAGGACAATATTATTTCTTTCCGCGATATCTTCCTTTAGGTTATACAGCTCTGCTTTTCCTTCATCGTAGCTATACAACAACTTATAGTCGCCAATACGAATGGCAGTATATGGTTTAACATCGGGATATATTCTTCGGATACTAGGCCCAGCCCAATAGTGTGGGTAATGCCATACCATCGGAACATCTCTCTTTAGGTGTTTCTTTCCATTAAGTAGTGGAGTAATGGAAGTTCCATCAGACACATAGTCTTGTGGTAAAGTAACACCGGCGATCTCCGCAAAAGTGGTAAATAGATCATCGGTAATTACAGGCTCAGAAACTCTCTTAGCTTGACTGGTGACACCAGGCCAAGAGACTAACATAGGAATACGTATTCCTCCTTCATATGATCCACCTTTACCTAAACGAAGAGGGAAACAAGAAGTCGCATAAGGACCATCTTTTTTATTTCCACCATGGGTTACCAAGCCTCCATTATCTGAGATAAAGAAAATAGCAGTGTTGTCTAATTGTCCATTCACTTGAAGTGCATCCATGACACGACCTAAACTTGCATCCATACTTTCAACCATTGATGCATAACGAGCTTGAGTTCGGTTGTAGCCCAATCCTAAATACTTATCCATTAACTCAGGGTGCTCCATTAGCGGAGTATGTAATGCATAGTGAGATAAATCGATAAAGAAAGGATTTTCTGAATGTGTCGAAAGAGAGTCGATCATATTGACTGCGACAGATGTTAGCGCATCGGTTAAGTATACACTATCTTTGTAGAAAGCCTCTAGACCTGGCACATGATGACTCGACTTTGGTTTACCATAAGGCACATAATAACTTCCAGGATGTCCAGCATGATGGGAAGCAACAGAGACATCAAAGCCAATATTCTTTGGATCGGCAGCATACGCACCTTTGTCACCCAAATGGCCTTTTCCGATGATTGCAGTAAAGTAGCCAGCCTGCTTTAACACTTGAGGAAGGGTTAATTGACTTTTAGATATACCAGGTACATTCCATTTTGGAACCAAATACTTTTGGTCTTTAGGTTTCCCGACACGTTCTCCAGGTATCCAGTTAGAGATTCTTGTTCGCATAGGATTTTGTCCTGTCATGATAGCTGTTCGTGTAGGAGAACAGACAGGACTCGATGCATAAGCATCCGTAAAAACAACGCCTTTAGAAGCCAAGCGCTCCATATTGGGAGTTTGATATAGACGGTTGGTAGGAACAGAGGCTCCCCACATTGGAATAGAGCTATCCTGCCATCCCATATCATCAACAACAAAAAGTAGAATATTGGGTTTCTTCTCAATTTTTCGTTCAGGCTTCTTTGCCATTGAACTTAAAGGGCAAGCAATCATACTTGCCGCCATTAATTGTACTCCTATTTTCAGTTTACTATTCATAACCCTGTTTTATTGGTTAAGATAAAAATAGTAGAAAATACAATGACATCAAAATAAAGAACGTGCCATTACAGCACGCTCCTTATTTGGTACTACCACCCAACATTCTCGTTGGTATTCCAAATAGAATCAGGGGCAATATTCTCTTTTTCAATATCCTTAAAGTGCTTGTATGTTCCTACAGTCAACTCATATGTTGAAGATTCATCACATACAATCATTGACTGAGAGTGCAATTGCAACGCACTAATTGTCCACATATGGTTTACACCTTCTTCCACAGCATGACGAAGAGCACGAGACTTATTGTGTCCTGTTATAAGAATCATAATCTCTTTAGCGTCTAACAAAGTACCAACACCAACGGTTAGTGCTTTCTTTGGGACTTGGTTAATATCATTATCGAAGAAACGAGAATTGGCTACAATAGTATCTTGATTCAACTCTTTATCTCTTGTTCTTGAAGCCAATGAAGATCCAGGCTCATTAAATGCGATATGACCATCAACACCAACACCACCCATGAATAGATCAATGCCACCATAAGAGACAATCTTCTTCTCATAACGTAGACACTCTTCTTTCATGTTTGCAGTATTTCCATCTAAGATGTTTACATTTTCAGGTTTCACATCTACATGAGAGAAGAAGTTATTCCACATAAATGAATGATAGCTTTCTGGGTGATCTTTCGATATACCTACATACTCATCCATGTTAAATGTAACCACATTTGCAAATGAAACTTTCCCTGCATTATAAAGCTCAATAAGTGCTTTGTATGTTCCTAGAGGAGTTCCTCCAGTTGGAAGGCCTAGAACAAAAGGCTTCTTTTCAGTTGGGTTGGCATCCGCAATACGTTTTGCGATATAGTTGGCACTCCACTGTGCAACATTAGATGGTTGATCTTGAATTATTAACCTCATCTTTTATAACTTTGATTCTACAGATTGTTATTATCTTAAAAAGTTCAAAGATAAAAAAATAGGCTATAGAACATATAATTCTATAACCTATTCACATTATCATTTTTTATTATTTCGAAGTTCTATAAATAAGTCAACAACTTCTCAACCCAAGGCATAATAATTGGGGCAATAATTGCTGTTAAAACACCGTTCATGGCCAATCCTAATGCTGCATAAGCACCATGCTGTTCACTCTTCGGTGCAATCTTAGCTGTTCCAAGTGCATGTGAAGCAGTACCGATGGCCATACCTTGCGATTTAGCATTAGTAACACCAATTAGTTTCATAAAGCCTTCACCAATAATAGCACCAAGAATTCCCACTGATACTACAATTCCAGCTGTCAATGCAGGAATACCACCTAAGGCCTCAGTTACCCCCATTGCGATTGGTGTTGTTACCGATTTAGCCGCTAAAGAGAGATAGACCTCTTTTGAAGCACCAAACATAAATGCTATCAATACTGCCGATACGATTCCTGAAACACTTCCAAGTATCATGGCAGACATAATACGCTTCCAATCCTTTTTAATTCTCTCAAGTTGAAGATAAAAAGGTACGCCTAGAGCAACCACTGAAGGGTTAAGCCAAAAGCTAATAAATTTTGTTTTTGTATTGTAATCGGCATAAGGAATTCCAGTTATCAATAAAAACCCAATACATACCCCCATGGATACAAATACTGGATTAAATATAAAAATAGGATACTTTTGGTAAACTACCTTTGCCAAAATAAATACAACCATGGTGAATGCCACCAAGAATGATATACTATTCAAAAATTCCATGTTATTTCCTCCTTATTTTATTTACGACCTGATACGAGACCTGTTACAGCCATTACAATTAATGTACTTAAAACAGATGCTACGACAATAGGAACCCACTCTTTTTGAATTATGTCCCATTGCACCATCAAACCGACCCCCGCTGGTATAAAGAAGAATGCCATATTTTGAATTAAGAAATCACTTGCATCCTTTACCCAATTAAGCTTGACAATTTTAAACTCAAGACATAATACAAGGCAAAGCATACCTATGATACTTCCGGGTACTGGTACTCCCAGCACCCATTTTAGCCCCTCCCCAAGAGCTAAAAAAGCTAGAATAAAAGCTAGCTGAGTGAATTTAGTCATCATATGCAATTAAATTTACTAGTTCGTTGGAATAAATATAACACAAAAATATTAGCACGTAAGATTTATTGAAATGTATTAAATAACATATGGTTAAGTAAGAACCTCTCATTAACCACTACAGCCCCTTATACATCAACACATTAACACCTAAAGCATGTTATATAACACGCGAATAATATAGTTTTTTTACCGTATATTGCAAAAGCTTCGAAACTCCAAACTAATGCTTAATAAATCCAAATAAAGCATTTAGACCTCATTATCCTTCCGACACTAGTTGTCACATTAAATATATCAAACTTAATTAGTTGTAACATATAAACATGTACAGATGTTCTAATAGAGCATCAAGATTATAAGATATACTTAATATCAGGAAGTAACATACTGAATATACATATACAAAAAAAGGAAACATCTCTGTCTCCTTTTTTGTATTCAAACCTAATTACTGATGGTAATCATTCGTTAAATAAATAATTCACTATTCACCTTCTTCATCCAATAATATTAACTCTCAATTCTATAACAAATGGAGAAATTTCAATCACAAATAAAAGGATGATAACACCCAATTATTGAAACGAAGTCAGTATTCATAAATACAACGACTACCGAGAAATACTTAAAATTGAATCTAAATCTAAGCAATCAGTTTCACTTATCAAAACTTTTACCCTATTTTATTACGATAAGACACAAATATCACGCATTATCTTTCTATTTAAAACATGAAACTTACACTACATTATGTAGAATAATAAAACCAGCAACAAATGCGACACACCGTTAGGGAGCCTATGTTTAGATAAAAAAAAAGAGCGTTCAAATCGAACGCTCTTTAATGGAAAAAAATATAATTTAGGAGTAATAAAATCCGAATTATTTTTCTAAAAAAGCATCAATGCTTTCTGCAGCATCACGACCACTTCTCATAGCTCTGACCACTAAACTTGCACCTGTGGTAACATCACCAGCAGCAAAGACTTTGCCTAAGCTAGTAACATTTTTAGTGCTAGATACATTTCCTCTTTGATCTAGTTCAACACCTAATGAATCAATAAGTCCTTTGTGAATAGGACTAACAAATCCCATCGATAAGAATACTACATCTACATCAAGAATCTCTGATGATCCTTCAATTTCAACAGGCATATATCGACCATTCTTACTCTGCCATTCCACTTGTACTACTTCAACCTGCTTGATTGCGCCACCTTCACCAATAAAACGTTTTGTAGACAAGCTCCAACGTCTTTCACAACCCTCTTTATGAGAACTTGAAGTACGTAGTACATTTGGCCAATATGGCCAAGGATTGTCCTCAACTCTTTGCTCAGTTGGTTTAGGCATAATCTCAATCTGAAGAACAGACTTCGCTTTCTGGCGAATCGAAGTACCTACACAGTCAGAGCCAGTGTCTCCACCACCAATTACAAGTACATGTTTATCTTTAGTAGAGATCTTCTCCTGATCGAAGGCTTCGCCACCGATAGCTTTATTTTGCTGCGATAAGAAATCCATCGCAAAATGAACTCCTTTCAAGTCACGTCCTTCTACTTGAAGGTCTCTAGGCTTCATCGCACCACAAGCAAGTAATACAGCATCATACTGCTGATCTAACTCTTCATGGGTGATATCTACGCCTACTTCTGTGTTAGCTTGAAAATGAATTCCTTCTGATTTCAACACAGATAACCTTCTATCAATAATATTTTTGTTCAGTTTGAAATCAGGAATACCATATCTTAATAAACCACCAAACTTACTATCTTTCTCAAATATGGTCACTTCATGACCGGCCTGATTTAACCAATAAGCAGAAGTTAATCCAGCAGGTCCTGAACCAATTACAGCCACTTTCTTTCCACTACGACTAGATGGCTTCTTAGGGACAGCATATCCCTCTTCGAATGCTCTTTCTACGACTGAAGCCTCATTCTCTCGAATAGTTACAGCCTCATCATGAATGGCCAACACACATGATTTCTCACATGGTGCAGGACACACTCTTCCTGTAAACTCAGGAAAAGGATTGGTAGTGGTAAGGATGTGGTATGCCTCTTCGTGTTTACCATGATAGATGGCATCTTGCCATTCAGGCATTTTACTACCAACAGGACACCCCCAGTGACAAAAAGGTACACCACAATCCATACAACGAGAAGCTTGCAACTGTCTGTCTCTCAGATTCAATGTTTGCTCTACCTCTCCAAAATCATATATTCGCTCTAATACAGGGCGGTATCCGCCCTCTTTTCTCTCTATTTCAATAAAACCTTTAGGATTACCCATGATCTTTAATTTTAAATCGTTTCACTTACTTTTTCATTCACCATCACAGACTACTCATGTCTAGATGGATCGTCTTCCGCTAACTGAAGCTTTCGATTCAGTTCAGCAAGCTTCATCTCATTTAAAACTTTCTTATACTCTAGTGGAATTACTTTGATGAACTTAGTCAAGCTCTCCTCCCAGTTGGAAAGGACATTTGCTGCCAAAGAACTCTGTGTGTAATCCATGTGGTTACTAATGATCTGTTGTAGTTCACGAATATCCGAACGATCCTCCACTGGACTCAATTCAACCAATCCTTTGTTACAGAAATACTCAAAATCACCATTTACATCATACACGTAAGCAATACCTCCACTCATACCAGCAGCAAAGTTTTTTCCTGTTTCACCAAGAACAACCACACGACCACCAGTCATATATTCACAACAGTGATCTCCACTACCTTCGACTACTGCAGTGGCACCTGAGTTTCTTACAGCAAAACGTTCTCCTGCAATACCTCTAATATAGACCTCACCGCTAGTTGCCCCATATAATGTAGTATTACCAACAATAATATTATTCTCTGGTACAAAAGTCGAAGCCGATGGGGGCACAACAATTACACGACCTCCTGAAAGACCTTTACCCAGGTAATCATTAGAATCCCCTTGTAAACGGAAGGTGATTCCTTTGGTTAAGAATGCTCCAAAACTCTGTCCTGCGGATCCATGGAAGATAGAGTGGATCGTATTATCTGGTAATCCTTCTTCTCCATACTTTTTAGATACTTCACCTGACAGAAGTGCTCCTACAGTACGATCAGTATTCTGAACAGGAAAGTCAAACCATACCATATCTTTATTTTTGATCGCTTTCTTTGCCATCTGCAACATCTGAGTATCTAACAACTTAGAATAGTCGCGATCCATCATATGTGTATTATGGATATCAAATTTCTTTGCTTCAGCAGGAACATGAATCAATTTCGACAGATCAATACCTTGCATCTTCCAGTTCAATAAAGAGTCATCCGTTTCAAGAAGATCAGCACGTCCTACGATATCATCAAACTTCTTAAATCCAAGCTCTGCAAGGTTCTCACGAATCTCTTCAGCAATGAATGTAAAGAAGTTAATTACATTTTGTGATTTACCCAAGAATCGTTGTCTTAGCTCTTCACTTTGGGTCGCGATACCTGCTGGACAAGTATTCAAGTGACACTTACGCATCATAACACAACCAAGAACAATCAATGCAGAGGTAGAGAATCCAAACTCTTCAGCTCCCAATAGCGCAAGCTTAACCACATCCGTACCATTCTTTAATTGACCATCAGCTTGTAGCTTCACACGACCTCTTAAGTTATTCATCACCAATGTTTGCTGAGTTTCAGCAATTCCCATCTCCACAGGCAGACCTGCATGTTTGATAGAACTCATTGGAGAAGCTCCAGTACCTCCGTCTGATCCACTAATCACGATCAAATCAGAGTGGGCTTTCGATACCCCAGCAGCGATAGTTCCAACTCCCACTTCAGATACCAATTTCACTGATATTTTCGCTTGTGGATTCACACACTTCAAGTCATAAATCAACTGAGAAAGATCCTCAATAGAGTAGATATCATGATGTGGTGGGGGTGAGATCAATGTAATACCTGGCGTTGAATTACGCGTCTTTGCAATGATTTTATTCACCTTAAATCCAGGTAGCTGCCCACCTTCACCAGGCTTTGCTCCCTGAGCCACTTTAATCTGTAACTCATCCGCATTTACCAAGTAGTTGTTTGTCACCCCAAAACGTCCTGAAGCAATCTGCTTAATCGAACTTCTAGTGTTTCTAGAGAATCTTGAAGGGTCCTCCCCTCCTTCTCCTGTATTACTTCGACCACCAATAGCATTCATAGCCATAGCCAAAGCCTCATGCGCCTCTTTAGAGATAGAACCATAGGACATTGCTCCTGTAACGAAACGCTTCATAATGTTCTCTACTGGCTCCACTTCAGAGATATCAATAGGATTCTTCTTCCACTTTAACAGACCACGAATAAATGCAGGTTTCGCGTTCTCCTCATCCACAAGCTTACTATATTTCTTATACATCTTATAGTCATTCACTTTAGTAGACCACTGTAGAAGACCTATAGATTGTGGATTCCAAGCGTGATGTTCTCCATCCTGACGGTAAGAGAACACCCCACTTGATTTAGGAGTATATTTAGCTTCGGTACTCTCAAATGCTTGATCATGGAAATGTACAGCCTCTTGGTAGATCTCTTTATAAGATATACCACCAATTCTTGATGGCGTTCCTTTGAAGTACTTCTCCACTAACTCATCACCGATACCTACAGCTTCAAAAAGTTGTGCTCCATGATAAGAACGTAATGTTGAAATTCCCATCTTAGATAATACCTTAAGAAGACCTGCATCGATCGACTTAATAAAATTCTTACGTGCTTCTGCATAATCCTTGTTAATCTCTCCTTTAGAAACCATCTCATTGATGGAAGCAAAAGACAAATATGGATTGATTGCACTCGCTCCATAACCGACAAGTAGCGCAAAATGCATTACCTCTCTAGGCTCAGCACTTTCAACGATTAAACCTACTTGCATACGCTTCTTCTTCTCAATTAAGTAATGATGAACTGCTGAGGTAGCAAGAAGCGATGGAATTGGTGCCATTTCAGGACTTATATGTCGATCTGATAGTATAATAAAATTCTTATTTTGATCGACAGCCTCTTCCGCCTTTTTCAACATCACATCAATAGCCTTCTTTAATCCCTTTTCGCCTTCAGACTTACGGAATACCATAGGTATGATTGCATGAGTAAAAGAATCATGCTTCAGATCTTTAATCTTACCAAGATCTGTATTTGTAATGATTGGGCTATCAAATTTGACCAATTTACAGTGTTCAGGACTGTCATCAAGGATGTTGGTACTCAACGATCCAATATAGTTGGTTAGTGACATCACCAATCCCTCTCTGATAGGGTCAATTGGTGGATTTGTCACCTGTGCAAATAGCTGTCTAAAATAAGAGAACAGACGTTGTGGTTTCTCAGAGAATACAGCAAAAGGAACATCATTACCCATAGAACCAGTAGGCTCTTTGCCTGTCTCAGCCATAGGCTTAAGCGTCTGAGTTAAGTCCTCTTTCGAATATCCAAAGGTCTTCGAATAGAGTGCATACTCTTTTCCCATGCTTGATGGAACTCGCTGTTTCACCTCTAGTTGATCCATCATCAAACGATTCTCTTTCAACCAGTTTACATATGGATAACGACGTGACAGGTCGGCTTTCACCTCTTTATCTGGGATAATAATACCTAATTTGGTATCCACCAATAGAAGCTTCCCTGGACGTAAACGTCCTTTCTCTTTAATCTCCTCTGCTGCAAAAGTTTGAACTCCCACCTCAGAACCCATCACAATCATATCATTTTTTGTGATCACATAACGTGAAGGACGCAATCCATTACGATCTAAGGTTCCACCAATGTAACGTCCATCAGAGAAGACAATAGAAGCTGGACCATCCCATGGTTCCATTAAAGTTGAATGATATTCATAGAAACCTTTTAAACTCTCAGGAATAGGGTTCTTCTTATTAAATGATTCTGGAATCAACATACACATCGAGTGAGGCAACGAACGCCCAGTCATATGTAAGAACTCCAATGTATTATCTAACGATGCAGAATCAGACTTCCCTGGTTCTACCACAGGATACAATTTCTTGATTTCATCACCGAAAACTTCTGATTTGAAGAGACTCTCACGTGCTCCCATCCAAAGACGATTACCCTTTACCGTATTGATCTCACCATTATGTGCCATCATACGGAAAGGCTGTGCCAAATCCCATGTTGGGAAAGTATTGGTACTAAAACGACTATGTACTAAAGCGATAGCACTCTTAAAATCAGGATCCGTAAGATCCTTAAAGTAATCTCTCAACTGATCAGGAGTCAACATCCCTTTGTATATGATTACTTTGGAAGAGAGACTACAAACATAAAATGCTTCCGCCTCCTTCAATGTAGAGTTACGAATCTCATCCTCGGCCTGTTTTCTCACTAAGTAAAGCTTACGCTCCAATACATCTCTCTCGTAGTTACCAGTATAGAATACCTGCTGAATAGATGGTTCAGTACGTAGAGCAATTTCTCCTACGTGACTACTATCTACAGGAACATCTCTCCACTTTAGAAGAGTCAACCCTTCTGCCACTGCATATTTATCCAACACTTGGCGACAAAGTGCAGCTTCGTCTTCTTCATTAGGAAGAAAAATTAACCCTGTACCATAGGTTCCTTCATTCTCTGGAACACCAATACCTTTGTCCACATAAAAGCTATGAGGTACTTGAAGTAAGATCCCCGCTCCATCACCCGTTTGATTATCGGAACTAGTTGCTCCACGATGATCCATATTACGAAGGACGACAAGTCCTCGTGTTACAATATCATGGGATGGTACCCCTTTAATTTGTGCAACAAAACCAATTCCACACGCGTCATGTTCATGGACAGAATCATAAAGACCCTGAGCCTTAGGAAATCTTCTCTGCATAATATATCGTATTTTACTTGTATTTTAGAAAACGAAATTCACATCCTGGAGTACTATCTTTTGAAGTAACAAGAAACCCAATAGCATAAATTACAATCATTAAGTAATTTGACAGTTTTTTCCAGAATCTGTAAGCAAATATACAATTCAAATATATTATTACAAATATTACAAACGTTTTAAAACATAAAAACAACATTAACCCCCCTTGCTTATAGAAATAAACCACGACATATCAAGGAGTTAGCAACATATTAAATTATTGTTAACAAAAAGAGAAGTAAACTTACAAATCGTCAATATAATGACAATATGAGACCATAATGAAAGAATTATCGCTTTTATCCTTTCTTATATATTGAAAGCAGATATCACATATTACACATCTTCATCAGCAAAATTGAATAGTTTAAATGTATATGATATCTATCAACAGTAGAGAGGAGCATTCCATGTCGGAAGATATAAAGGTAGCGTAAATTGAATATTATGGATTATGGCTCTTTCCGAAACTTGATGTGTGACCATATTAAATAGAACAATACTCATATACCATTATCACATCCGATGACATCAATATCACCTTACTCTGACCAACAAGCTAATTGCTCCTGCTTTTCCCCTGAGATGGCTCGAAGTTCATTCAAAGTTCACTCGAAGTTCATTCATCGATTTCCCATTTTGGGTGATGGAATTTCGAATATACTTAGAATGATACCCAGGAAAAAGCAGGTGATGGTAGTATGTTAGTCAGGTGATGGTGGCTTTAAGGGTTCTTTATGAATCTCTATTTATCTAAAACATCTTAAACTCACAGGTTGTATCCTTTAGGACAATATTTCAATGATTCGTTATCCTCTTCCATCTTGAATGTGTTGTCCAATAATCACCCTGCCTTAATAGGCATCTAAACTCTTCTATGTTACTAGTTTTGATGAAGGCGATATGTGGCATGGAGAATACAGGAGTGTGATTGCAATCAATTCTGTCTCCGAGCTGGAGCTGTACGTTCCTCTGAGGGGGCATAAAGAGCATGAATTACCTCATTAAGGTGGTTCATGGTTCTTATGATAACTTGGATAGAAAAAGTGCTTCTACTTTAGGAAATAACAGACATCTTAGATAGGGTTTCCTTCGTAGTTTATTGATACTTCAAGGATACTTCATTGATAGTTCATTCATCAAAAATGTTTAATAGATCAATATTCTATTGTCATGCTATAGGTTTGGTGATGCAAAAGAGTTAAGAAACCATAACGATATGTGTTCGTGATATTTTTGATGAAATTATTATCGTAATGGGTTCAAAAAGCTTAAACCTACAATAAACGATGGTCTGTTTGTCGTAATTTAATTGGAGAATATAGCTTTGCATTGATGATTTGGTTGCAACCATATGTGGTTACCCTCCAAATATCGGAAAGAGCCAAAATAAAATTATAGATCTCTATATCTAATAGTGTTCATTCATCTGTAAAATCCCAAAAACACTCCTCTTTTAACTCTTTCGATATAAACTTTATGGCAGCATTATCCACCCGATAACTTAGCTCCTTCTTAAGAGAATACTCTGATTACGAAATATCCTTTGGCTTACACTGTTTCTTTCGTTTGTGATGGGTCGCCCATTTTCCTGAATAATACCCCATAGTAAAGGGAATAACTAGAATTACGACAAATAGCAGTATGATATATATAAGAATAGAAGATATCGTTTCCTTTACACTACGAATAGCTTCTTTTGTGACATCTACTGCCATCTCATTTACTTTCACAAAAGCAATCTCCCTCTCTCTCTGTATCATGGAATCAAATGCTAAACGCTCACGAAGAATCATTGAATCTAAAGCTACCCTTTCATGGTGGATTGTTCTAAGCGAATTGGCCCACTGTATATCTATATTACGAAGAAGTGGGGTTGTTTCAGCGACCAAACGATCTAACCCTTCTTGGAACATTTCAGGACTCTCTTCAACAATCTTATTAAATCGCTCGATCTGGATTTGAATAGAGTCTAATGTAGCCTGTATATTCACCGAATCGATTCCAGCACTCATCGCAATGATTTGCGATTCCCATTTCACTTTCTTCGGCAAAGCATTGCTATTGAATTTCACTCTATTGCTAAAATCTGACATAACCTGAGATAGGGTACCAGTAGTTTTTACGAAGGAGGTGTCGGGTATTCCTTCGTACTCAGTATAATCACTAAAAGGGCTATCTCTCTCAAGATCTATCGAAGTAATTAAATGGTTGCTGCTGTATTCATCAACAAATTTCTTCTTTCTCGAATAGTGGGTAATTCTTAAAGTTCGCTTGGCAAAAGCATCAAAATCCTCTTTTACCTTGGTAACTTCCGATCTCAAATAGACTGAGTGTTTACCTATTATTTTCGCCATGTCATCATTAGACAGATACGACGATACCTGAGACACATATATCCAGGTATCAATTAATGCATAGATAGGAGGATTTTGGTATACCGTGGCTTCCATACCACTTACGAAATTGAGTTTCAATCTCAACGTAGCCTCTTTTAATTCTAAAGAAGTAGTGTTATTTCTTATCGAATCACAAATGTCATTAAAAGCGAGTATCGACAGACTTCCTTGCCTTTGAAGCAACTCTCTTGTGTTTACTTCATAATTTGACAACGGAACTTGTTCAGTTTCAAACTTCAATAAAGAACAACTAGTAAATAGTAATGAAACAAAAGCAATCAGACCGTATCTTAACATCTTTCTATTATTGATTATTATAATTTTAAATTCATTCATGATTGATCTCTTTAGAAACAACTAGCATGCCACACTCCTTGGGCTTTGGAATAAAATACTCCATTTATAGAAGTTTAATACGAATTACATTTAAATTGAGGGATAATCTCATTGCGAATATATTTTGTTTTGACAAGGCAAAAGATAAAAGCATCACCTTGTCCATATTGATCTTCTTAAACAGAGAATATCAATATGAAACAAAAAAACATCCCATTTTTTATTCACAGTATCTCTATCGCCCTATAGTAGCAACATGGGGATCCTATGAATTGTTTTTAATATCAGTTTATATTAACCCAACGACTCAATTTCGATAAATGATTTTTAGCAAATATCATATAATCAATGACATATATTTTGTGTGATATCGTTATATTGACGTCGGGCTAATACTATATTTTCAGCACCTTGACAATGATCAGTGTTTTATTCACAAAAGAAGTGTAATATCACGGTTCCGTAAGAATTTGTAGTAGTTTCGTCGGGGAAAGGGTACCATGATTTATGGTGAATTAAGGAGGAAAATCCCTCATGATTTAGATTGTATTGGATGATCTAAATTTCTTATTACATCAGTATAAGTACATGTCATTTGTTGATTATAAGATCGATTCACAAAATAGTCGATTATTTTAAAACATATTTGCGAACACGATAAACCTACATTGTTTATGAAGATAGCGGAAAAAAAACTTCGATATAAGATTTACGAGAGTATAGAAGAGCTGCCGGAAAACTTACAACTTCTTTTAAAGAATGCTCGTAAAGAGACACAAAATGCATTTGCTCCTTATTCAAACTTTAAGGTTGGAGCAGCACTGCAATTAGAAAACCAAATGATCATTGGAGGGAACAATCAAGAAAATGCAGCCTTTCCATCAGGATTGTGTGCAGAAAGAACGGCTATTTTTTATGCACAAAGTCAATATCCCAATGTACCAATTGATGCAATAGCCATCACTGCATTCTTTAAAGATAAAATTACAGACGAAACGATTAAGCCATGCGGGGCATGCTGTCAAGTACTCTCAGAAGCAGAAAAAAGAGGGGGAAAGAATATGACTATCGTCTTGGATGGACAAAAACAGATTGAGGTAATTGAAGGAGTGAACATGCTACTCCCCTTCCGATTTTCGGGAGAGGAGCTAAAACATCTCTAATAATTCTTAGCAAAGAAGTTCCATACGGCATCATCAGGTGGTGTAGCCACAATATTCACAGCCTCTTTTGTTACCGGGTGCATAAATGAAAGGTTGCGTGCATGTAAGTGTATTCCTCCATCGGGATTAGAACGAGAAGCGCCATATTTTAGATCTCCTTTAATATGTAATCCAATGGCTGCCAGTTGTGCTCTAATCTGATGATGTCGTCCTGTATGTAGATCCACTTCAAGTAGGTGGTACTTAGTAGATGATCCTAAATAGCGATACGTTAGCGCTGCCTTCTTTGCTTCTGGACGATCTTTTAAATAGGCATAGGACTTGTTCTGCTTGGTGTTACGTACCATAAAATGCTCTAGCCTTTGGGTAGATACTTCAGGCTTCTTATCTACAACCACCCAATAAGTCTTCTGCATATCTGACTTACTCTGGAACATCTTATTAAGGCGTGTCAATGCTTTGGATGTTTTGGATAATAACAGGACACCAGAAGTAGGACGGTCTAAACGATGCGGCAAACCAAGGTAGACATTACCAGGTTTATTGTCTCGTTTCTTGATAAAAGCTTTAACCACATCCGTCATCGGAGAATCGCCCGTTTGGTCTCCTTGTACTATGGCACCCGAAGGTTTGTTGACTGCAATCAGATGATTGTCTTCAAATAGAATTGGATACATATCACATATAAAAGAACAATCAGGCAGATCGCCTGATTGTCATACTGTAACTACTTATAATTTAATACTGTTCTCTTTCATTAGGGAAATCAACAGACTTTACATCAGAAACATAGTTTCCAACCGCTCCGATGATCTCAGCTCCAAGATTGTGATAACGACGTAAGAAACGAGGAGAGAACTCTTGTGTAATACCCAACATATCGTGTACTACCAATACTTGTCCATCTACTTCACTACCAGCACCAATACCAATCACAGGAATCTTCACTTTACTCGCTACTTTAGCTGCCAAACTTGCAGGAATTTTCTCTAAAACCAAAGCATAACAACCTGCCTCTTCAAGAAGTCTTGCATCATCAATTAGCTTTTCAGCTTCTTCATCCTGTTTAGCACGCACCGTATATGTTCCATACTTATGAATCGACTGAGGCATCAGACCTAAGTGACCCATTACAGGAATACCAGCACACAAAATACGCTTTACAGATTCTATAACCTCTTCTCCACCTTCCATCTTTACAGAGTCGGCATGCGTCTCTTTCATAATACGAATAGCAGATGAAAGCGCCTCTTTAGAGTTTCCTTGGTAAGAACCAAAAGGAAGATCCACTACGACATGTGCACGGTTCACTGCTTTAACAACAGAGCTTCCGTGGTAGATCATTTGATCAAGAGTGATAGGTAGTGTCGTTTCGTTACCCGCCATTACGTTTGATGCAGAGTCCCCAACCAAAATGACATCGATACCAGCTTGATCAACCAATTTTGCAATACTATAATCATATGCGGTTAGCATTGCAATCTTTTCCCCTTTAAGCTTCATCTCTGAAAGCACGTGGGTTGTAACCTTTTTTACCTCTCTATGTACAGACATTACCTTTATTTATTGATAGAATATCTGCAAAATTATGAAATAAGATTTTATTCCACACCATAAATAAGGGTCATTTATTGAGATAAAATATAATGGGGATGCTGACATTATGCACAAAATTGACATAAAATAGTCATTTTGACACACTGTCATGTGCTATTTTCAGGGGAGTGTTAAAACATTACATGACAATTTTGCATATTTATCGCCGTATTTGATTTTGGCACACCATTTGATATTTAACCTATCGAAAGCGCGAATAAAAGACATTCCAAATGCTAACAGGAAGATATTAATTATTAACGCGCATTGCTAAACACTAGTAGAAAGCAATAAATTTTTATTACGAATAAATTAAAAATTAGATATAATGGGAAAGATTATTGGTATTGACTTAGGAACAACAAACTCGTGTGTTTCTGTAATGGAAGGAAATGAACCAGTTGTAATCATTAACAACGAAGGTAAAAGAACTACTCCTTCTGTAGTCGCTTTTGTAGAAAATGGTGAAAGAAAAATTGGTGATCCAGCAAAACGTCAAGCAATCACTAATCCAGAAAAAACTATCTTCTCTATCAAACGTTTCATGGGTGAAACTTTCGATCAAGTAGCGAAAGAGATCAAAAGAGTACCTTATCACGTTGTTAAAGGAGAAAATAACACACCTCGTGTACAAATTGACGACCGTAAATATTCTCCACAGGAGATCTCAGCAATCACTCTTCAGAAAATGAAGAAAACAGCTGAAGACTATCTAGGACAAGAAGTTTCGGAAGCAGTTATTACAGTACCTGCATACTTTAATGATGCTCAACGTCAAGCAACAAAAGAGGCAGGAGAAATTGCAGGATTGAAAGTACGTCGTATTATCAATGAGCCTACAGCAGCAGCACTTGCTTATGGTTTGGATAAGAAAGACGAAGATATGAAGATTGCGGTATTCGACCTTGGTGGTGGTACATTTGATGTATCTATCCTAGAATTGGGTGACGGAGTATTCGAAGTAAAATCAACTGACGGTGATACTCACCTTGGTGGAGATGACTTTGATGATGTAATTATCAATTGGTTAGCAGATGAATTCCAAAAAGATAAAGGAGTTGATCTACGCAAAGATCCAATGGCACACCAACGTTTGAAGGAAGCTGCAGAGAAAGCAAAGATTGAATTGTCTAGTGGAACTTCTACTGAGATCAATTTACCATATATCTTCCAATTGGACAACATGCCACAACACTTGGTTAAGACACTTACACGTGCACAATTCGAGCAGTTGGCTGATGATCTAATTAGAAGAACTCTAGTTCCTTGTGAGAATGCACTTAAAAATGCAGGACTAAGCTCATCTGATATTGATGAAGTTATTCTAGTAGGTGGATCGACTCGTATCCCAGCTATCGTGGATAAAGTAAAAGCTTTCTTCGGCAAGTCACCTTCAAAAGGAGTTAACCCTGATGAAGTTGTAGCTGTAGGTGCTGCAATCCAAGGTGGTGTATTAACTGGAGAGGTAAAAGATGTACTTCTACTAGACGTTACACCTCTTTCTCTAGGTATTGAGACAATGGGTAGTGTGATGACTAAATTGATTGAAGCGAATACTACGATTCCTACAAAGAAATCACAAGTATTCTCAACAGCCGCAGACAACCAACCAGCAGTAGATATCCATGTATTGCAAGGTGAGCGTTCTATGGCAACTGATAACAAAACAATTGGTCGTTTCCAATTGGCTGACATTCCACCAGCACGTCGCGGTGAGCCACAAATTGAAGTAACATTCGATATTGATGCTAACGGTATCCTTCACGTATCTGCAAAAGATAAAGCAACAGGAAAAGAGCAATCGATCAAAATCGAAGCTTCTTCTGGTCTTAGCGATGAGGAGATCCAACGTATGAAGGACGAAGCAGAAGCTAATGCTGAATCTGACAAACTTGCGAAAGAGAAGATCGACAAGATCAACCAAGCAGATAGCATGATTTTCCAAACGGAGAAGCAGTTAAAAGAGTTTGGTGATAAACTTCCTGCAGATAAGAAAGCGCCTATCGAAGCAGCTCTTGAGAAGCTTAAAGAAGCGCATAAAGCAGAAGATGTACCAGCAATTGACGCAGCTACTGAAGAGCTTAACACTGTATTCCAAGCAGCATCTCAAGAGATGTATAATGCAGGGGCAGGACAAGAATCACAAGGTGGTGCTCAACAACAAGCACAACCAAACCAAGGTGGTAAAGATGATGAAGTAACTGATGTTGACTTCGAAGAAGTCAAATAGGAAGCTAATTTCAAAATAGCTAAATATACTCAAACCCCAGTAAAACAGTGTTTTACTGGGGTTTACTTTTTTATTCAGTTTTAATTTTAAGTTGACTTTCTCTGATTTGTGGGCTATATTTGTACCATGCTAGTACCGCGCACTAATTGATGATAATGTGCGCTCTAATCGGTCTTATTCATGCTTATTTAAAATGACGTAATAAATCACTGGGAATACGATGGGAAAAAGCAATGTGGAAAAGCCTTTTGAAGCCAAAACTGTAGCCACTCGCTTCTGTAGCCCTTACTGCACAAATAAATCAGGAAGAAAAAGAAAAAAACAAGCGAAAGAAGCGGAACTAAAACAAACATTGCTTGAAAAATCCATTGATAAAATCGCAGATGATCGAAAAGAGTGGTATATTTATTTGGAAAGTTATCCGGTATTTGTTCCAGGTAAAATAAAACCCAAACGAATTCGAGAGTACCTCAACAGAGGTGTTACTACCGTTGAATGGGATAAAAAAAGAACTGCCCGAACCAATTCGAATGGTGAAAAAACATACAAACCCAAACGCAATGATAATGGTATAATTGTTTGCCGCAATGAAATTGATACAGAAAGCATATTGTTTGCAGATGGTGTTCGAAAACTACGTCAACGCGAATATGATCATGCTGATTTATATAATGAGACAGAAAGCGAGAAAGCAGAACATAGAGAAAAATCACAATATAATTTCATTGAATATTTTGAGAAATTAATTTTTAAACGTCATGCCAATAGGTCAAAATCCATTCAAGTCAATTGGCAGCGCACCAATGAACTTCTAAAGATATTTGCCGGAGAAATAATTTTGTTTTCACAATTAAATATTGCGACAGCTGAAGATTTTAAACTCTTCCTTTTTTCAGCTCCAATGGGAGGCAATAAAAAAGGAACTATTTCTCACAATACTACTGCAACCTATTACTCAATTTTTAAATCAGCCCTTAAACAGGGAAATTGCATTTAAGATTTTAAATTAATCTCGTTATATTTGTCTATTCGAATAAGACTTCATTTGGTCTTATTCTATATTAATTGCTTCGAGGGAGATGTCCCTTTCTAAAAAAAACATGAATCTAGCACTAGGAAATAACTATGATAACCAATTTACTAAATACTTCCTTCCTTTAGAAGATCCAAGACGAACACAAAAAGGTAATTTTATGTATCCACTCGTAGAAGTATTATTTCTTTCACTATCAGCCGTACTATGTGGTTTTCAGACCAATGATGATATTCAACAATTTGGCGAACTTAAGATTGACTGGCTTAGAAAATTTTACCCATTTACAGAAGGAATTCCTTCACATGACACAATAGGTAGGGTATTTAGGCACCTTAATCCAACACTCTTTAATGAGTGTTTTATTCAATGGGTGTCTAGTCTAACAGAACTCACTTCAGGACAAGTAATAGGTATAGATGGAAAAACTATAAAAGGTTCAGCTAATGCTAAGAAGAATGCCATTCATGTCGTATCAGCCTTTGCTTCAATGAATGGTTTATGTATAGGTCAAGTAACCACAGCGAAGAAAAGCAACGAAATAATTGCCATACCTGAGCTACTAGGTCTTATAACCATCAAGGGGATGATTGTTACTATAGATGCCATGGGATGTCAACTAGATATTGCTAAAAAGATCATCGAGAACCAAGGAGACTATATTCTGCAAGTAAAAGGCAATCAAGAGAAAACAAAAGAAGAGATTGAGATTCAATTCAATACGGATCTTGTTTGCGACTCTAATATGGTCGAAGAATATGGTCATGGAAGGGCCGAAACACGTATTTGTGAGATAATAAAAGACATTGAAGATATTCCAGTGTTGTCTAAGTGGACTGAAATTAAAAGCCTAATTAGAATCACGACACAGGTATTTGAACCATCAATGCAGAAAGAAAGAGCAGAAGTCCGTTATTATATTTCATCCTTAAATACTACAGCTGAGAAGTTTAATCAATTCATTCGTTCCCATTGGGCAATAGAAAACAATCTACATTGGACATTGGATGTCACTTTTAATGAAGACAAACAGCAACGTAAGAAAAATCATGCTGCTGAGAATATGAATATGCTTTGTAAGATGGCTTTAAACATATTAAAGTTGGATAAAGACAACAAAAAGTCAATGAAGTGGAAGAAAAATAGAGCTATTTGTATTGATGAATATAGAGAAAAACTAATGTCGCTTATACACTCTCCTGTAAAGCTTATACCCGAACGGGTATCGTCTTTGCAATTTTAGAAGCCCCGATCTAAAGACCAGTGGAATTCAAAGCTACTAATATAAGTTTGAAACTATTAAGCAATGAATGAGGTTTACTGTTGAGATCATTCAATAATGGGTATATGATCCTTTCCCATACTACTGCTTACAAGGAGGGGTTAAAAGATGCAATGACCAATAGAAATTATGACAGTACATGGCAGGTATCATGCAACAATCCAAGGTGAAACGCTATAATATATGACTTTCAATTATTACTATCATAGTGTCAGTACTTCTTAAAAAAAAATTGCTTTATATGCTTTCTGTTCATTTCCATAAATGTCTGCATATTTAATTTCAACGTTTAACACACTCAAGTGTTTCTTAATATTGTTAGTTAAAACGACATCAGAAGAAGAATGTATTTCATTATTGGAAAAAGAAAACCAAACAAAATCTTAATTGCTAGAAATTATTGATTCAGATCCAAAATGAGCTACATGAAAAGACTGATCTTCAATTCCTGACAATAAACACAAGCCATCCATAAATTGATACATATTGAGTAGACTTCCTTCACAATCAATAAATTTCACAGACTTTATATAAGCGGGACCAAGTCCTTTATTTTTAAAACTAATTTTAATTTCATGACTCGCATCAAAAATTGAAAGCTCTATTTTAGGCTCTACAAGTTTAATATTATGCGTGTTTTGCTTTTGTGAAACCACAAGCTGAAAGACACTTACAAACAATGCAATTGCTGATATTGTTATTGGTAATATTATTATAAATGGGTTCTTAACCAGTAACGTTTCCTTTGACATAGATTATTATTAATAAATGACTTACATCTTGATTTTTTCATCAAACCAACAATTTTTCCAATCGATCTTTAGTTGTTCTCCAGTCAGGGTATTGTTTATCCAATAATTTATAAAACTCGGTACTATGGTTCAAGTGAGCCAGGTGACACAATTCGTGAATGATGACATACTCAATGCATTTTTTAGGTGCTTTTATGAGTTCAAGATTGAGATGTATCTGACCTCTTTTATCACAACTCCCCCAACGTTTATCCATCCACCTGTACTTGAGCACAGGTTCCCCAGTGTAAAATTGTTTTGAAAATGGGATACATTCTTCAAACAGTTTCTGAAAATGAGAGTCTGCTTTGTTCTTGTACCATTTTTTTAGAAGTTTCTCTATTTTATATTTGTCGGCTTTACTTTTTACAAAGACATTGATATTACCTGCCTGCAGTTTCACTTTTTCTTTATCGGACTCGAATATTTTCAGTCGATACTGCTTACCTAGATACAAATGAGTTTCTCCACTGATATACTTTCGGGCGGGTGTATATGGATGAAAAGTGAGAAAAAAATCTTGTTGTTTGATGATCCAGCCCGCTTTACTTATTATTTTCTCCTTTATCTTCTCAATGCTGGTATCCATAGGAGCTATAACTCTTACAGATTTGTCTGGATAAACTTTAATGCCAAGCGTCTTACGCTTTGCAAATTCCAAAGTGTATTCAATAACTGATGTTCCATATTTAATCTGCTCCTCCATCTCTCCTATTCCTTTTAAAGAATTCATCCCCATTAACTATGTAATAACTCACCTTGCCATATTCAATTTTGATTTCCTCTTTCCATAAATCACGAATAATTGAATTTTTATGATTGTACCAATTATTCATTCCCGCCTGCCAACTGAGCCATATTTTTTCATCAATCCTATTACGATCGTGCCAAAAATATTCTTCTGCACACAAATTAAAGAAATCAATAATCACTGCCTTATCTATCTTTGCTAAATCATTTATTGAATTGGCTCCTTTATTCGACTCAACAATTTGACTCAATCGATTATTTAATTTATCATATCTTTTATTAAACTCTGAGAAAAGCTCTTTCATCATTTTATCATCCTCTCGTTTTTTTGCTGATCGTGAAAACGATATCGTTGCAATTAAGCCAAAGGCTCCTAATATTAAGGATGGCAGAAGTGATATTAATTTATCCATGACTATTTGTATTTAAGGATTGCAATCTTCATACATTCTTCGATAAGATTGTCTATTTTATCCCAGTTGGTATCTAAATCATATTTTTGGAATAGATCATAAATGGCATCACCCAATTCAATATTTATTTTTCCTGTCACATCATTGTTTCTGTGCCAATCGACGATCTTTTTCTTATCTAAATAAATGTATTCTTTAACGGTATTATCTATTACCAAACTCACCTCAATATGAAAAGGTGTCTTGAGTAAATCTACATCTTCGAAAATAGTTTTACTGAAGTTATAGAATGCCAAAGCCACTTCGTTATTAATCAATTGGGCAGGGGCATCATCAGAACGCCCTTTAAAGAACTTGTCTTCAAAGGCTTTGGCTTTATTTAAATAATCAGCTTCACTCATGCGTTTGTGATGATACTCTTCTATGGTATCTTTAATAAGATCTGCCAATTTTCGATAATAAACAGGGTCTTCCTGCATTTTCACATTTATAGCCTTAATTGTACGACTGGCAATGTGATCGGCTTGTGCTGCTTTTCCCACCAATTTTCCAACCTCAGATTCACGCTCGTCTTTATCGAAGATATTTACCAATTCGGTAATCTTCATGATCTCGCCTTCGGTAGAAATATGTTTATTAATGAGCTTCTGAATTTGAGGCTCAAACTCTCTATACGACATCTCGTCGTTGTAACGTCTTTTGACATCCACACGGAGTTTAAGGAAAAACTTAGCATCACTTTTAAAGTTCTCAATTTTTGCCGCAGCCGTATTCGTCATAAAATCAACAGAAGACAATGCTATTTTTAACATTCTTGAAAAAGTGCTTAACTTCTCATAGAATTTGTTTCTGATATCTTCCGGAGACAGAAATTCTTCATAAGCTGTGGCTTCAAAATTTTTGTCTTTTAAAGTTTTGAATATATCCCATAATTCCGAATGAGATTGCGGTAGCTTTTTTAACTCTTCATTCAAATTGGTCATCGAGCCTTCAAGGTCACCCTCTTCAAAACCTTCTAGTCCCGAATAGGTACTTAGTGCGCCATCTAAATTCTCCAGATTTCCATAGTAGTCGATAATGTAACCATAGTCTTTACCCGGAAAAACACGATTAACTCTAGCAACAGCCTGTAAAAGGGTATGCTCTTTTAGTGATTTACACAAATAAAGAACTGTATTACAGGGCGCATCGAAGCCTGTGAGAAGTTTTGCAACCACAATGATAATTTCAGGATCCTCCCGATTTTTGAATTGATTGATAATGCTTTTTTCATACTTCCTGATATCACCATACTTATCGATCATGGCTTTAAAATAAGCATCTTCACGTTCCTTTTCTTCGTTCACATTATAGAACCCATCTGTGGTTCCTTTACGTTGATCAGACTGCGTCACAACAACTTCAGAAGTTACTTTCCCTATCTCATCCAAATAATGCTTGTAAAGCAAAGCGGTTTTAATAGAAGGTGCCACCAGCTGTGCTTTTGGCTTATATGCATCGTTATTTGTTTGGAAGAAATCGGTATAATGCTCGCTAATATCCCATGACCTGGCATAAACTATCTGATCTGCTTTATTGAGCTCATTTATGGTATTAAATTTCTTCTTTAAAGCAATCTTCCCGTAATCACTTAATGGTTCAGATACTTTATCGAAGAATCGATTAATTGGCTCTGAATTTAGAGTAATCAGATTATGTCGCCCTTCGTACAAAAGAGGGACAACTGCACCATCTTCAACAGCATCGTTTACCGTATATGCCTTGCCTATGTAGCCACCAAATTTGTTAGCAGTACTCTTTTCCTTTTTCATTAAAGGCGTACCTGTAAAGGCTATAAAACACGCATTTTGAAATACTCGCTGCATACTCACATTAAAAGAGCCATATTGCGTTCTGTGCCCCTCATCGATCAGCACAAAGATGTCGGGAGACATAAATGGCTTTTTACATTGCTTAACAGCAGCTTCGAACTTATTGATGATGGTGGTAATGATAGCATCACCACTGTCATTTATTAAGTCTACTAGGTGAGATCCCGTTTTTGCTTGATTCACTTCTTTCTGACACTTCTTAAATGTATCTGAAATCTGATCATCCAAATCTATCCGGTCGGTTACCAATATGATTTTGGGGTTACTGATCTCACTGCTTGATGCAATCATTTGAGCCAGCATTACCATAGTGAGTGATTTACCACTTCCTTGAGTGTGCCAAATAACTCCGCCCCTTCGCTTACCTGTATTGTCAAAATCGCTCACCCTTTTTAGCGTTTCGTTTACCGCAAAATATTGCTGGTAACGAGCCACTTTCTTAGTGCCATCATCGTACAAGGTGTAATTTCGAATAAAATCGACAATACGCTTAGGTTGACACAAGCTATAGAGCAATTCGTCCTGTTTGGTAAGCGGTCTTTCCTCTTGCTCCAAAGTATCGAAATAATTTTTGACGTACTTAAATCGATCAGAAAACAGATCTGTTTTATTATTTTCGGAGAGTGGCTTATTTTTAAGTTCTTTCAGAGAAGTCCAATAATCCTCTTCTGCTTTTTTGTTGGTGAATTGTTCTTTCCATTTTGCCCAAAATTCTTTACTGGTACCTGTTGTGGCATAACTACCATCATTGGTGGCTAAACTCAATAATAAGTTTGAATACACATATAAAGAACGAATCCCGTCCTTACTAAAATTCCTTATATGTTGCTCAACAGCCAGGTCTGTTGGTGACTTGGTGCCACTTAATGATGGGCTTTTACATTCGATAATAACGGTGGGGATGCCATTTATAAAGAGCAATACATCGGGTCGGTAATGATCGGTACGAGCAGTACGCAACACAGAGAACTCCTCGGTGACATGAAAGCTATTGTTTTCAGGATTTTTCCAGTCTATGTAATGCAGGGTATGACTTTTTTTATCACCACCGATGCTTTGCTCAAAAGCTTTCCCCAATGTAATCTGGTCGTATAATGCAGCATTTGCATTGATGAAACCATTTTGAATTGGAAGATCTTTGATTGCCAAAATTGCAGCGCTAATATTAGCATCAGAAAATTCATACTCTTTTCCTTTACGGTAAATACTATTAATTTTCTTTAACTGAGTTCGCAAAACATTCTCAAACAATACCGCAGAGGCTTTACCTCCCCGCCACTTAACCGCCTGTGTAGGCGTTACATATTGATACCCCATATTTATGAGCAGTTGAATTGCTGGTAATTGAGAAATGTGATCTTCTAAAAATGATGGTGTACCCATATATTATTAATTTACCCTTTTCTGACCCGTTAATAATTGTTGCATCAGACCTTTTTTCTGTGTCTGTAATTGAGATAAGTATGATTCATGTATTTGTATCTCCTCATCAGCAGCAGCTATGACTTTAGCTATAGCTTGTTGTTCCATATATGGAGGAATCTTTACTTCTAATTTTGGAAAGTCTGTTTTACTCATCACCCTATTTCGACCCGCTCCACCTGGTGAAATCAAATTAAGCAAATATTTAAAACGTGGTTGCAAAACAAAGTATCTAAAAAAATGAGGGAATGCTTTTCCTTCATTAAATGTAAATGTTGGGAAACGATGTGAAACCAATCCACCTTCATCCTGTTTATCAACGATAGCGATGGCTTGCTCCCAAGCAAAAGTAATATTGACAATTAAATCATACTCTTTTACTTCATACAATGTATCCATTGCTATAGAATCAGGATCAAAATTTTCTTTATGAAAAACACCTTTACCATGACTTCTCAAACCTAGAGCTAGATAATTAAAGCTCGGTTTATCAACTGGTCTTAAAGTAGCTGAAATATAACTACCTAGAGGACAACTTTCCCATTCCCCACTAAAACCAGGCAAACGTGACTTACCAATTAGTAATTGCTGCATTAATCCTTTTTTCCGAAGCTTTAGTTGCCCAATAAGGTTTTGAATATGCTCAATGGCTTTGTCCCATACAGAAAGGATTTCTGCTATTTTTTGTTGTTCAGCGAGAGGGGGTAGAGGGATTTTAATACCAGTAAAGCTTTCTTTTGAGATATTTTTCATACTATTACTTGTTCCAGTTGCCCTGTTCTTAATCTGAAATCTGTAATATTGGGAATTCAATAGAAAATTAAACCACCTAGCATTGACAATTTTATTATTTAACTCTGTTAGCCACAAACGATCCGGGATAAACAGATCCTGTTCTGTTTTAGCCACATATGCACATGCACCTACCAAATCTGGGGTATTCATCCGGCTAATAAGTAACGAATCTTTTTTAGGATTTAATCTTGCTCTTATTAACTCTTGAACTGAAATAATTGCTTTGTTTTGGTCAGGAATAAATATTCCATTATAAACAGAACTAGTTTTAAGAATACCTTTTTCATTATTCAATTTTGTTCTATCTGTAGAATTAACACTTACACCAGATTTTATTGAAGCTACTATATTTGAGATTCGTGTTATTTCCCACACTTCAGGAATCCAACCTATCTTAGTTTTTTTATAGCCTGTTTTATTTTCGTTATATATTGTCATTTATTTCTCTTTTCCTTGATTATAGTTCAAAGAACTCTTTAAATTGCCCAATCACTTTATCTGGAGAAATTGTAATCCCCATACTCTTAAACATTTCCTTGCCAGGTGGTTCTTTAGCCATAATTTCAAGACAGCTTTTCAAATTCTCATTGATTACATCTGGAATTTCTATTTTTTCACCAGGAACAAGAAGTAGTGTCAGACGTAGCATATCCGCCTTGTGTTTTTTAATTTGCTTGGAACAATCTATCTCCCCTTCAAGTGACCTTTGGGTGTAATCAAGTAAAGCCTGAGCCTTTAGGCAAATAAGGGCAATGGTATTGGCAATATTTACCTCATCCTTCACTTCGCTATTATCAAGAGTGAACTTGTAATATTTCTCATCCATTAAAATGGCAGACAGGCTGGAAAGTTCAGCATCGGTTGGTATGGGAGTAAGATGAGATTCTTCATCCAAATCCAATAAGTCAGGATTCTTAGCAAACAGTTCTATCTGATAAGGAAACTCCTTATTTTCAGGCTTTATGAACCTGTAATAATTATGGTCACCCTCCCCTTTTTCGCGCTGCTCATAATTCCCTTTCTTTATAAATTCCCAAAACTGAACTACAAATTCTTTACTTAAAGCCTCGACAATTAAGATGATATCGATATCCTTAGTTACCCTAGGTGAGAATCCTGCCTCCTTAATAAGAATATCGCAAGCCGTCCCCCCAATGATGATATAGTTATCCGTAAAATATTTAAAAAACTCTTTAAATATATCTATTCCTCTTACCATAAGTATTTCTCTTCAATTTGTTCTAATGCCATTTCAATACGTTCGTCACTATCCCCCATAAAACTGATAAACAACGAAAGTGGATCGACAATCTTAGGATACCTGTTAAAAATCTCAGCAAGTGTTAAGGGGTTGTATTTCCAAACCTCCAAACAATATCGCCCTTCGTATTTATTCTCATTTACCAATTTATTACTCTTTTGCAAAGCATAATAAGCATTCTTCTCAATGGCAAAAAACAACTGTCTTGAAGGATTCATATCTGAATATTCAGTAAGAGCAGACTCATTGCTCCTCAAAAGTTGTGTGTCATGTGGAATCTCATCAACAAAAACTCTCTTAAGAACAGGATCACGGTAGAATCCATTCTCTTTCAGTTTTTTCCATAAATCAATCCTATCATATACAAAACTAATTCTCTTCTCTTTAAGCCCCTGAACTTCGATCAAGTCAAGTTGTTTAAGATTTTCAACAGCTTTGGTTATCGCCATTGACGAGTAAACCAGTTTCTCAGCAATTTCTTTAAAAGAAAGATTTTTTATCGCCTCTGCTTCGTCTCTATTTAAGATATGATATAAAACAATCAACTGAGCTGAAGGTGTAAGCGTCTCTTTGTTTTGTTTTTTATAAGGAGCAAAAGACTCTCGAAGATCCATCATTAAGTCAGGAATAAAGAGTTGTTTGCCAGGTACAATGAAATTGATTCTTTTATCGATTAATCGTAAGCGATTATATGAAGCTAATTGAGCTAATACGAGTACAACAGGCATACTGAACGCCTCTCTCAAAAGCTCAATATGTTTATCTGTTTGTGAAATCTTAAAATCATCAACATTCTTATTTTCAAGCAATATAACATGCTGATTCAACAAGGTCGTTTCATATATATTATAAGCATGATATATATAAAGCGGCATAACCTTCAACTGATTCTTAGGGAGCCTTTCTATACCTATTGGCTCTCCCAATATTTCCTTCAAATACGTCTTCAGATATTCCATATCAGATAATTAAACTTGAAACTGCACAATAAACCCACTCAGTTTATTATGCAATTATAGGTTTATTGTTTTAAACTTGCAACATTAATTGTACTTGTTTTAAACAAATGATGCTCATTATTTCTAACATATCCCAATTGGTTAGTAAGAAGCAGTGTATCTGCAATGGTAAAATCGTTTATATTAGAATGATGATGCCCAAAAATCCAATAATTAATATTGGACGACTCGATGAGTTCAAAGAGTTCGGATGCGAAAGCTTCATTAAGCATATCACCCTTATACTGTTCAGGGTAATTCAGAAAAGTAGGCACATGATGAGTAGCTACTACTGTTAATTTTGTTGCAGAATGATTAAGTGCGCTTTTAATAAAATCAATCGATTCTCTATACATCTCATTATAATCAAGAGGTAGAAATGATCTATTCTGATTCTTTATGACAACAAAATCAGAAAGTCTATTCTGTATAAAATATTGATTTTGTTCACTGATATTAGACCATAGAGTAGAGAAAATGAATGTAATATCATCATGCTGTACACAGTGGTTGTTTACCAATGATACATTGTAAAAAATCTTTTCATTTATAACACCCGTACGACTGGATATATCAGAATAGTAATATTCATGATTTCCAGGAATCCAGTAGCTCTGTTTAAACTTACTGGAAAGGTCCTCGAAAAACCATAAATATTTATCCAAGACAACAAAGGGAACGATATCGCCAGAGAGAATCAAGATGTCGCCTATAGGTTCTATAGGATTCGCCCTAAGAAACTTTTCATTCTCTGGAAACTCCAAATGCAGGTCAGAACAATATTGAATCATCATTATTATATCAAATTATCTAATAAGATTCAGTATGTGCAATAATTGCACATACTGAATAATTATTACTTACTCATTTTATTTTTTATCTTCACTTGAATGTTCAATGCCTCCACCATTCCAAACACCTGTTACCGCCCATATTTCATAATGCAGTAACCATTCGCAAGCCCATGGTATTATAGTGTTTGCTAAATACATAGATGAAGACCATTCTCTAGCCAATGGGTAGTATAAGCAAAGTTTCTGCTTTGGTGTGCTATAAACATGTTTAAGTACTATTTGCCCTTCTGCAAGTTTTAAAGGTTTTGGTTCAAGCACAAAGACTTCAGGAGCTCTTCCCATCTTATAATGGAGACGTATTTTATAGGTTCCACTTAATGGAGAAGGAGTTACATCATGCGTCCATGTTATCTCCTTTTCTCTAATTCTTTTAATTATGGAATTAGGGAAATAGGATTTCAGGGCACCCTCTTGGGCTGCCAATGACACACTACTCATCTATGCCAAAGTTTTGATGTTGAGCAATAGTTGTCCTTCCAATAAGACCAACTGTCCCAGTAGTAGCCGCCATTTTCATTTTACCTGACTCTCTTAAAAGTCTTTGATTAACTCCATAGTTATTAAACGCATCATTAAAATCTTTTTCACCAAATGAATCCCTAAGTGACTCCACAACGGCAGGTAGTCCCTTATTCGTATTTGACATTGCAGCATGAACATCTTCACGAACTTTAGCCATCCACTTGTAGAAATTATCCTGCTTTCTAGGGGTATCAGGCCATTTATCAGCAAAGTTTTCTTCATCATTCACAGGATTAGCGATCCATTTAATTGATCTACCATGTTCTTCAGAATATTTCTCTTCTATCTCATTAGGCATTTGATCAATAATATTCACTAATGCTTGAAGAATATCTGTTTCTTTTCTGTAAGCTCTGGCTGCCAATGTTGTAATACTAATAGAGATAGGTTTATCATCGTCCCCATTAAATATCATATCTCTATGGCGTTTAAGAATTTGAACAACTCTTTGCAAGGGATGTTTCTTTTCATGGTATTTAGGCAAAGGTTGAACAGACTCACTCATCATAACAGCCTTTGTAAAACCAATAGTAGCCTGTTGCTCAAACCATATTCCATATCCAAAAGGATTACTTTTCAACCAGTCTTCTGGATGATTTGAGGAATCATAACAGTCCATTTCTCTATCTGTAATTCTTATAGCTAAAGAATCTGGATTCTCCATTTGTCTAGCTGAGAATGCTTTTGCAAGTATGGTTTTATAATCAGTACTCACAATTGCAGGCAAGATATCCATGTGAAATTTTGCAGAATCGGCATACTGTAGCGTCCAACACCTTCTTCCATCTGGAGTCTCAAGAAGATTCTTTATGGTGCCATGATCTTTTAGGCGGTCACCAACCACCATCTTAAGATCTTTTTGCGTCCAATCCAGATTTTTCCCTTCAAGACGACACACAAGATCAACATCAAGTTCATCTTTTTGAAGAGGCTTCACCATGGTTCCAAGCATGAAAGAACCTTGCGGAATAATCTCCGGATTATATCTGTGAAGTGGGGAATTTACGGACGCTAAATGGTTAGCAACAAATTCGTAGCTTTTTAAAGCTTGTTCATGTTGCTCTTTAGTAATATCAAGTGTTTTACCAAACTCTTCGAGGATATCACTAAATTGGGTTATTTGTTCAGTGGTTAGTTGCATATTATTTAATTTTCAGGGTTTTAATAAATTTATTAAGCGTTCTATTTTGGTCATATACGAGCATACTCATATCCGCCTTTGGCATCCATGCACGTCCAAGTTCAATAGCTGTAGAAACAGGCATTGCAGGAAATATATTTAAAACAGCATCTTGACCATAAATCGCTTTTATTTTATCAAATGCTTTCCTGATAAATTCTCTAAAAAGCTTGAGTTGATGCCTACTTTGAAGAAAGTCGTTATAAGGTTCTTCAATTTTTATAGACCAAATGTCAACATCAATACCCATTACATCTGTTAATCGATCATCAGTTATTGTTGCGCTTAGTTCAATTTTTAATGCAACTACATTGGCACGTTTTTCTGGGATGACCAATTCATATTCAATTGATTTATCATCATTTTGCCATGCCCATGTTGATGGTTCTCTGTGTAATTGGTATACTTCAGCAGAATAAATATCATTTAATAAGGTCCCCAGTTTTATCAACAAAGGTTGAGGTGCAAGAGCAAAAATCGAGTAATGTTGTATTCCATCATTCTCTTTAATGTATTCAACCTGTTTTTTAAACAAGGCACATAAGTTTTGCTCTTGAATGTTCCAATATTCAGGCATTGAATCTTCAATGACAGTATTCTTCATACCAAGCTCTATGGCATTGGAACTTAAAGGATAATACTGTGGTATAACAGCTTGTACAGCGCTATCGTATCTTAGCGGAGAATCGTGTTTACCAACCTTTGCACCATACATGATAACATGAGTCATCTTGTTAGGTTGAATACCTGTCAACAGCTCAATTCTAGCCTCATGGTCTTTCTTCATTTGGATAAGAGTCTCAGCAGTATATTCTTTAACAGGCATAGCGTCGATTAAACGATGGCATTCATCACACATAAGCATCAGATTGTTATAATCTGTTTCAAGCTGTGGTGATAAAATCTTATCATATCGAGGACCTTCAGGAGAAAACGCATATATATGAGCTATATATGATTTATTCATAAGATTTCTCGTGATAGAATGAGACCATAATGCTTTATTACAACCCTTGAATTGACACCTGCCTCCAGAGGCTAGCCAAAGTCGTGCTTTTGTATTTGCAGGAATAGGCGGTCTCGGTTCTTTATCTTTTTTCTTTCCCATCTCTAATATCCCAATTCTTTTAAATACCCAGCCATTTGTTTCTCAACTTCAGTCAATTCTGTCTTTAAATTGACTATTTCATTTTGAGTTGCAGCTATATCTACTGGTTCTTCCTCTTCAAAAGTATCAACATAACGAGGGATATTTAGATTGTAGTCATTATCCTCTATTTCCTTACGAGTAGCCACATAGCTGTATTTATCAATACTCTCCCAGTTTTTATATGTGGTATAGATCTTTTCAATATCGACGACTCTTAATCTACTTTGGTTTTTGCCATTATCAAACTCGCGGCTTGCATCAATGAAGAGCACATCAGTATTCTCCCCTTTATTCTTATCGAAGATTAATATACTAGCTGGAATACCTGTCCCAAAAAACAAGTTAGCAGGTAAACCTACTACCGCTTTTAATACATTTTCCTTGACTAAAGCCTGACGGATTTTCCCTTCGGAGCTTCCACGAAACAAGACACCATGAGGCAATACTACGCCCGCTCTACCGTGTTCATTCAGGGTTTCTATCATGTGGGTAATAAAGGCATAATCCCCTTTACTTTTTGGCGGAACTCCTCTATGGAAACGGAGGTAACGATCGGCACTGGCGTCATCGGCTCCCCATTTGTCCAGAGAAAAAGGAGGATTTGCAACGACAATATCGAACTTCATAAGAGAATCATTCTCGACCAACTGTGGGCTATTGATTGTGTCGCCCCATTCAATTCTAGCGTTGTCCATTTCATGCAAGAACATGTTCATTCGAGCCAAAGCCCAAGTGCTTCCATTTACTTCTTGCCCATTTAAAGAAAGATTTTTACTACAAATCTCCTTGGCCACTTTTAATAGTAAAGAACCGGAACCACAAGTCGGGTCACATACCCTATTTCCATCTTTTGGCTCAATTAACTTTGCCAATAAGCTAGAAACCATAGAAGGTGTATAAAATTCGCCTGCTTTTTTTCCTGCATCCGAAGCAAAATTTGCAATCAAGAATTCATAGGCATCTCCAATCACATCATTATCTTCCAAATTCGAAGGTCTTAGGTTCAGGTCAGAAAAGTCAGTCAAGAGATTTTTTAATCGTCTATTCCTATCTTTCGTTTGTCCAAGATTGGCTTCTGAATTGTAGTCAATATTACGAAACACCTTTTCTAACTTGGAACGGTTGGCATCTTCGAGGTTTTCCAAAGCAATATTGATGAGCTCACCTAAATTGTCTTCGTTACGCTCCTCATAAATAAAGTCGAAAGAGCTTTCTTCAGGCACTTTGAATCTTTCGTGTTTTAAAGCTCGATCTACACGCTCAGCATCGCTATTGTACTTATGCATGTATTCTTCTTTCTTTTCTTTTTGCACATCAGTGATGTACTTTATAAAGAGCATGGTTAAGATATAATCTTTGTATTGAGCTGCATCAATGGTTCCACGGAAAGTATCACATGCTTTCCAAACCTTTTGATTAATTATATCTTGAGTTAGTTTATTGTTCATATTTCTATTTTTTTATTGAATTAAAGAGAAGCAAGTCTATTTGCTTATCCTTGATTATTAAATTTAGTTATCCTCTTGGTGGAAAATTATCATTCCCATGGGAATCCTTTCTTTGGATTTGTCCATTTTTGCCGTGGATAACCAATTCAGAACTTTCTTTACGTGAAAGATCTCTGCTGTAATTTTCAGCGTCTTTTTTTGTGTCAAAATGTTTAGAAGCTCTTGATGCTCCACCTTTTTTAGAATCCCAACCACCATCGTGATTTGGTACTACGTGTCTAGTATTAGCCATAATTTTATCAATTTTGCAATCGTCCAATATTGTTACGGATTAGGACGAGTTAGCCGAGTCATTGCAAATTTTGCAAAGTGATAATTAAGGCATATCTTTGTTTTGCGAAACATTATTAAACTCAGTTGGGTGACAAGCCCCTGAGCCTCAACAACACCTTATTACAGAGTCTTAAAAAGCGACTAACTTTTTAAGACTTTTTTACTGTCTTTGTCACACTTATTTGATTAGTAATCAACTTATTGATCAAACCTCGCTTGAGGTCTTTTTTATTCTCTAATAATTTTGCTGTTAATTCGACATCTCTATCGAGTAGATTACCCAATTTAATAATCCGCTTCTGTTCATCGATTGATGGAATTATCAATTTTAAGTGCTCTAATTCCTTTTTGGGAATCGAGGTAATTGTTGCACCAGCACCAATAGATTTAAGCTCAAACTGCATTTTTTGAGAATTAAGATAGTAGGCTAAATATTCACCTAAAATAAATTCCACTTTTGCGCGGAGGATATAAAAAAGTGAAGATGGCACAGCCTTACCTATTGTATCGTTATATGCCCAAGCAAAAATTCGTTGCCCTTTCCCTGCTAATATCACATCGTTGTTTTGCAAAAGGAATCTATCTGTTTTTTCAGATGAGTCAATATAACTTTTCGTAAATATTGTTGGCTGGTAAAAATCATCGAAATGACCAGCAAGTAGATATTTAATACGACCTTCATCTTGTCCTTTTTCATAAGGACCAAATTGAATTTCTGCTATGTCGTCAAGTTTTACAATCATCAGGAAATATTTTTGTACATCGTTTCGAATTCAAAGATAATACATTATTTTTAATAAATACATAGTTTTTTAATTGTACGGCATTTCAGATTGATTGCATTTATGATATTTCTTCACCTCTTTTAATCTGCAATTACCCGCAAACGCAGCTCTCATGAGTGTATTATACATAAAATAATCCCCACTAAATTCTCTTAAAATAAATCACTATTTAGAATAAATCTCTCTAATATGATGTTATTTGGGCCTGAGATATGAGGGAAATCTAAGAAGAGTTAATAAAGACATTTGCTTCAAGGAGGAAAATATTCCCCATGAATCATGAGGAATATTTGTTGGGTATTGTAAATTATAACCCAATAGCAATATGCCAATATATGATTACGTAATGTGTGAAGTTTCGACGAACTTTAATATTAATTAGTGCTTATCTCAAACCTCTGAAACACTTATTGTCCATACTATGGGGTAAGTGCAGTTTTTATTTATTCATATTTAGTGCAATACTTGATAATATTAAACCTACACCAAAGAGTTCATTAGTACTCTTCACATATTCAGTTAGTGAAATTTTCTTTTGAATAGTACTTCCTTTGCCTGTTCCCAAATCAACTTCATTAGTTTCTATATTTAGAAATGAATTCTTATGGTGAGTACCGTTTCGTAACCAAGAAAAATAAGAATTTGCTAGAAAAGATAAATTACTATTATTTTCAAAATTCATTGCTCTCTTTGCCTTGTCAGATTGAATATACTTAGAAAGAGAAAATTCAACTGTCTTAAATTCATCAAAGTTCCTACCTGCCTTAACATTATTCATGATTGTAGGTATCACAAAAAGATCTCCAACAATTTCATATAAATCTCCATATATAGTACATATTTCTTCCCAGTTAACATTTGCGGTCATATCTTCCGTAACCTCCCAACCGAACTTTTGATATAGAATAGTACTTTGGAATTGGTGAGACCGCTTCATATAAGTATTACACAATTCATAAATTCGATTAAAGATTTTATTATCATTCCTTATATACAATTTAGCATCAGTCAATTCTAACGAATTATACTCATCACAAATATTCTCGTAGTCATCTTCCAATTCACCACTTGTAAAAGTCCATAACCACTCATTAAACAGATTAAATAATTCTCTAAATTTTAAACCACATACTTCCCTTAAAGCTATCTCACCTTTTGTCGACAGGATTCTCAAGGGCATTTCAATTTTATCCCATTTACTATTAAAAGTACCCCACCTCTGTTGTTCTTCTTGAAATTGTTCTTTTTCTAGGTTATTCCTAAAAGCATTTTGAAAAACATTTGCAGTTTGAAAATAATATGGGTCATTCTTCGCATTATTATGAGTCGGAATTTCAGGGTGTAAATTCTGTACAGTTACATCCCAATATTGGGAGTCATCAACCTCAATGTGTTTTGCACCTTTAATTATGATTTTCCCTTTAAATTCTTTGTGTCCAATTTCAATATTTTTAGAACAATCATCGCATTGAAAAGATGCAAATTGAGGGTAGTTATTTCCTAAGCCATAACGAATTCTATATTTTTTACTACAATCATCACATTCAATAAAGAAACTATATGTCATATTTTTTATTCATAATATTATTACAGGGCTTGTTCATAAAATAAAGGTATAATAAAAGGTCGCTAATTCATATTATATTTGGATTGCTAAAAACAGATATAAAGCATGAACAACGACCTTTCGAACAACAAAGTTAGATTATTCTACAACGACCTACAAATAAATCTTAATGATACAAGAAGTAACTCTGGCCGTAAGCATGAGTTAGCCTTTGTGATAACGCTTCTAGTGATCTCTATTTTGAGAAGCTACGGACATCTAAATATGAGTAAGATTCATCGTAATATGTTACGTAACTACGAGAATTTATGTGTTTGTTTACAGAAGGATATTGATCATTGTATTAGCAGAGTTCAACTATCTAGGGTCTTATCTTCATTAGATTTCATTTCCTTCTTGTCAATTCGCACAAGTAAAGAGGGTTTGTCTGAATGGTATGCCGTAGATGGGAAAGAATTAAGAGGGAGTATTGATTTAAACACCAAGGATACTAGAGGTTTAAGTATTGTCTATGCTTTATCACACTTGACCAATCAACAACAACTTTTGGGTTACTATGATGGAACTAAAGAGAGTGAAAAGGAGGTTGTCAAAGAGTCCATAAAGGATATGCCAGATGCTGCAAAAATAAGTCTAGATGCCATGCATAACTCATCTGGATTGTTATCAGACATTGAACAAAACAATCGTTTCTATTTAACGCAAATAAAAGCAAATCAGAAGCACTTAAAAGAAGATTTAATCCATACCTCAGAACATCTTATTGCTGATGAAGTGTTGTCAGAAATCGACAAATCACATGGTAGAATAGACCAACGAGATTATGCGACTTATGTAATAAATACCGAGATGCTACAACCTCGATGGTCGGAAAGTGGCATCTGTAAGATGATTAAAGTAACAAGGTCAAGTTCTTCTATGAGTACAGGCAAATGTCGTAATGAAAACCGATATTATATCACGAATTATAATGGTGATATCGCTGAAATTGCAGGTGCTATAAGGAATCATTGGAAAATAGAAGTGATGAATCGAATAAGAGATGTCAATTTTGGAGAAGACAATTTTAAGTCCCTAAATCATGGAATACAGAAATCTATGGCTGCTATTATGCTATTCATATGCAGTGGGTTAGTTAGAATAAACAACGAAGGTAACTTAAATATATTAAGAGAAGAACTTGTTCATAATCCAGAGAAAATAAACAAGTTCTTTGCCGCATAATTTTTATGAACAGGCCCTGAATATTATTATATCTCTGCAAGAGATATCGGATTAATTACAGCTAACTGGATATCTAGTCAACTAGATATCCTAGCACTTTTTTACTATCATAGCATATACATACTATATATAGGACTATCCCTAAATTTAACGCAAAGCTATCACGTTTGAACAACAATTGATAATCAAAACATGAAATTATGAAAAAACATAATGATGTATGAGGATTAACATCTTGACAAGGACAGATACCAATCGTAAATATAAATCATTTTTTTTGATTGAAACTAGAGAGGATGAGCTCAAAAGAAATTTGACTTTGACACTGTTCTGAGATGAGATTGGTGACGCGATGACATTCTTTAGTTAGGTGGCTGGATAAGCTTTTTCATAAACAATGCGATGCAGAACGTTACCAAAGCCTTATTTCTTCGGCTTTTGTAGAGGATGTTTTGATATAATGGAGGCAGGGTTTCTACAAGCTCATGATTGGCACTAAGCATTTCCCTAGCAATATCATTGGCATATACCATAAAGGTATTTAGTCCTGGAGAGAAACGTCTGAAATACTTCTCTTGTGAATAGGCTTCAACTCGCTTTTTAAGTATTAGATATAAAAACACCCAGAATAGTCTGGGTATCTAGCTATAATTTTAATCAATTGCAGGTATATAATTCTTATCTAGGATTTCTTTAATATCACTGGTTATATAAAGAGTTTTACCTCCAATCTGAATGAAAGAGATCGCTGCCTCATCACGATACTTTTGAATCAAGCCGAAGTGGGAATTGATTGTATTAAAACAAATTTACAATTCAAAAATTGGAAAATAAATAGAACTGGTGCAGATAAAGGTGGTCATTGGGAAATAACTAAACCTCACAACTGAATATTTTTTTAGTACTTAATTCAATTTTAAGACACTTTTTTGTAAATTTGGGTAGTGAATACAATCTTGCACAATAAGAAGTCTTCATTTGTACCAAATCTGTACGAGAAAATCGTAAAACACTGATAATTAATATCGGTTAGTTTTGAGGAAGTGAAGTAATCCTACTCACATACATAAATCAGAAAAGCGATTATCTCGAAAGAGGTAATCGCTTTTTCTTTCTCAACAGATTATTTGAATACTAAATCGGTGATGGGTTAGGCAAAATATATGAGGAATAGGGTAAGAACCACCTTTTCTCGGACACAATAATTCTGAGATAACGAATTCTATCGTTTAGGGAGCTAAAACAACCTTCTCACCAATTGACCTCTGTTATTCGATTCATTACTTCTATTTTCCAATGATTCCTTATAGCGCATGCGATTTCATGCTCGATTTCCTTTATAATATTGTATTTCATTTTGATGTTTCTTCAAATAATTTAAAAACAATCATCCCAATTAGTAATATCTTTTCGTATAATTGTTTACAGATATGTACTTATACCTTTAAAATATGAAAAGAACTACAATTTTACTCTTTACAGTACTTCTGATCTTCACTGCTTGCACAAAACAGCAAGTAAATACAACTACATCAAATACCATTAAAGTTGGTGTATTCGATAAAAACGGCGACAGCCCATTCTGCATTACCGATGCTATGGAAGCATTAAAAATCGATAAAGATATTGACCCCCGTGTCATTTCAGCTGCTGATATCATGATAGGCAATACTGAAGATATTGACGTGTACTTATTTCCAGGAGGTAGTGGGAGTTCAGAAGCAGCCAGCCTTGGAGAAACTGGTCGACAAAGAATAATTGATCTTGTTAAAAAACAAGGCAAAGGAATTGTTGGGATATGTGCTGGAGCCTATCTATTAACAGGAACCGAGAACTACACTTTCTTAAACTTAAGCGGATATAAAGCCATCGATGTAGAACATGACCATAGAGGACATGGGCTATCGGAATTTTCATTAACCCAAGAAGGGAAAGAAATATTCCCTGAATTGGCCGATAGAGAAATATCATACTGTCAATATTACGAAGGACCAGTAATGGTTCCAATAACCAACAACGAAAGTAAGTATACCAAGCTGGCAACCATGTTAAGCGATGTGCATACCATTGAAGGTACACCGGCTAACATGACCAATAACAAACCTTTTATCACCATCAATAAGATTGGGAAAGGAAAAACCGCATCCGTTGTAGGACACCCAGAATGCACTCCTGGAATGAGATGGATGATTCCTCGCCTTATAAGAGTGGTAGCAAACAAGAAGATCATCTCATACGATGAGAATGTAGTGAAACCAGATCTATACCATCAAGAGATCCTATTTACCGAAGAACAACAGGCAAAGTACAGACATTCTAAGAAACAGCTTTGTAAATCGAAAGAAGAAAAGCTAAAAGCGATGCAGGAACTGGTAGATATGAGTGCATGGTCTGCCAAAAAATTAATTCCTCCGATGCTACGAGATCAGGATTTTGAAGTGAGATTATTGGCAGCAAAATTAACAGTTCAACTCGAAAGGACTGATGCTATAAATGATGTAAAAGCTACGATTCTAAATGAATCAGATCAGAAAAACAAAATGCTATTGGAAAAGGAACTGAACCTATTGCAAAGCCTTTATGGAAAACAAAGCCAATAAGTAATTAACTTATTACCTGATGTTTCCCATGTAGGCTAACATCTTGATTTACAGCATAAAAAGAAGCATGTTTATTTTGATAATTCATTAATTATCAGTAAATTAATGTTGTTCCAATAACCAAATAAATCATGCTTCAGAATAAAAGTACAAAAGTTTTTTCAGAGACACAGAGTTTTTTCAGTTCAAGTGAAAAAGGAATTAATCGAATTATTAGCCTTTACAAGTTACTCAACTTAAGACAACTGAAATTAGGAAATAAAGAGTTGCCTCAGTCTACTTACTTCAAAGGTGACATACTATTAGGCTTACTACTTTTCCCAATTTTCTCTATCCCTAATATTTATAGCTACAGTAAGCATTATCTATCAGAGATGTTAGAAGCACAAAAGAATACATTCTATCGATTTAAAAATAACAGCCAGATAGATTGGCGTACTATAGTTTCATCATGTAATAATAAACTCTTTGGTCAAATAGCCAAAAACTCTCACTCTGATGACTGTAATCAAGCAGAAAGATGCTTAATTATTGACGATACTGATTTTGAGAAGTCTACCTACAAAACTGAACATGTTAGTAAAATATGGTCGCATGTAACCCATCGTTATATATTTGGTTTTAAAGGATTATTTCTAGGTTTATGGGATGGCAAAAGCTATTTTACATTGGACTTCTCTCTACATAAAGAAAGAGGGAAGAATAAAAAGACTCCATTTGGACTCACTGCCAAACAACGTAAAAAACAGTTCTCAAAGAAACGATCAACAAAGAGTAATGGGTTTAACCGAGAGAAAGAACTCGTTATTGATAAAATAACGATGGCAAAAGAGATGATGGTAAATGCTATTAAACAAGGAATTACAGTAGACTACATACTTATGGACAGTTGGTTCTTCTGTGATTCAATATTAAAAACTGTGATCTCTAATGGTATGCATCTTGTTGCAATGGCTAAGATGTCTAGTGCTAAATATTCTTTCAAAGACAAAGAATATAGCACCAAAGAACTTGCTCTCTTACTTAAACAGCGAAAGAGAGTAAAATGGGTAAAGTCACTTAGTCTATATTGTGCAGAAGTCACAGTGAAATATAAAGGTACAGATGTAAAACTATTCTTTTGCAAGAACAGTAAGCGAGGGAAATGGCATTTATTGGTATCTTCAAATACAAAGCTGAGCATAGAGAAAGCTTATCAGATATATAGTATTAGATGGAGTATTGAGGTCTTTTTTAAGGAATCAAAGAACTATTTTGGTTTAGGAAAATCTCAATCGAGTGATTTTGATGCTCAAATAGCAGATCTATCTGTAGCTATTATTGAGTTTAACGTTTTTAGTTTAGCAAAAAGGTTCGAGGCATATGAGACGCTAGGTGGAATCTTTGCTCATGTAAAAGATCAAGGAATGGAACTTGTAATAGTACAACGAATTTGGGGTTTTATCCTCGAATTGATGAGAACTCTCGCAGAAATCATCGATAGTGATTTTAATGAATTGATAATCAGTGTACTTAAAAATAAACCCGAAAATAATAAATTCTTTAGGCTCATTGAATCAATGGTTTATGAACCTGAATAAAGACATGGGAAACATCAGTTATTACTATAAATAAAAAAAGCGATCATCTCGAAAGAGGTAATCGCTTTTTATTTATGGCATATAAATTTCAAAATAAAATGCCATTATTATTGAATCTAATTAATCATTCCGAGAAGGGTATAACCCCTGAAGCGCAATTACATAATTCAAAGCAACATAGGGCTGCATATTATTAATAGGTGCGTTCCCTCCTGTTTCACTGACAGATACAGAATCTTTATGCATTTTTTCATTTGGATTAACCACCTTGTATTCATTATCTCTTCCTCCTGATGCCAAAGTGGCATTAGTGACCAAGTTAATATCAGCAGTTTCTGTTGATCCCATTAATACGGCATCATGCGTATGTAATGGCATCTGACTTTCAAATAACACATTAGCTTCAACGCCACTTTTTGCACCCAACAAACGCTTAGTGAGCCCAGGTCCTTGTCCATATCCAATAGCTACTCTTCCTCGTAAATCAGGCAAACAAAATGTCGTTCTACCATTGCCACCATATGCAGAGCCTATTAATGAGTATAATGCTGTATGTTCTGCTACTGATAAGGTTCTTCCATCACAAAAAGCCCAACCTCTAGGTTCAAAAGTTCCTGCCCATAACATGACTTGACCAAGAAAAGGTTCCATAAATTTTATTTTTAGAATTAATAAAAATTTTAGACATACTCATAAGCACTCTTAACTTCTTGAAGGAAAAATCCCTTGCAAAGCAATAACATAACTCAGAGGCAGACTTGGCTGTACATTATTAAATGGGATATTACCACCTTCATTTGACACAGTAACTGAACCAGCATGCATAGTTTTGTCAGGGGTATGAATAAGATACTCATGATCTCGTCCTCCTGAAGCAAGGGCAGCTCCTTCAACATCATTTGTATTAGCATTGTCACTACATCCTTTTAGATACGCTATATGTGTATGATTTGGCATATTAGCTACAGATAAGCTCGTTGTTTCATATCCAATTCCACGTCCCAACACCCTAGTAGATAGTCCTGGACCAGTGCCAGCACCAACAGCTACGCGACCACGTAAATCAGGCAAGGCAAAAGTCGTCCGTCCATCTCCACCATATGTTGTTCCAAGAAGTGAAAACAAAGCAGTATTTGAGCTAATAGGAAGAAGTTGTCCATAGCAAAAAGCCCATCCTCTAGGAGCAAAATTACCTGCCCACAACATGATCTGACCAATAAAAGGTTCCATAAATTTTCATTTTTAGAATTAATAAATTAGTTTATTTTGTTCCCATCACAATAAAAGTAAATCCACTTGTCATAATAGAGCCATTGACAGGGTCAATTATTTTTACTATACATGAAGAAGTCGTTATACTTTTTATTTCTATGGTGAAATAATTTGGTGAAGCTGAAACAATGTTAGAAACAATGACTGGTTTTTCACTAAATGACTCATTAAAGGTTATTATGTAATCATTACTTCCATTTTTAGTCGTACTAAAACCTGATCCCGACACAACTCCACCTGCTGAATTAATTTCTCCTTTTACAATACGTGTAACGGATTCTTCCGCTTCCACAGAACCGCTACCTGAGGAACTTGCATTAACCCATTGAGGGATACCAGATGTCATCTGTAACACTTGACCATCACTTCCAGCTGCAATCCTTAACCACTCTGTTCCATTATGATATAAAAGGTCACCATTTGTATTATTTGGAACAACTAGTTTAGGAGCATCCGCTGTACCTCCAATATTTCCAGCCAACTTGATCACTCCTTTTGTTGATGCTGTTGCATCCGAGACACTTCCTCCTGATGCAACTGCATTTTCAACATAAGCTGTAGTAGCCACTTTAGTCGAATTGTTTCCTGCTGTCTGAGTTACAGCAATAGTTCCTGTAGGTAATTGCGGAGTTCCTATAAATGATGGTGAATCAAGGTCCGCTTTTGTTGTTATATCACTCGATTTAACATATCCCTTTGCACTTACAATGGCATCAACTTGAGTTGGAGAAAGATTCGTATTATCTAAATACTTAACTAAACCAATGGTAGTCGCTAATGCATTACCTGTGACTTTTAGATCATTACCTGTTAGCGTAAGGTCTTGAATCTCATTCGTAGCATCATTATCATTCAATTCTGAAGTCTTGGCATAACCTTGATCCGAAACGATAGTATTGATCTCTGTAGCACTTAAATTGGTGTCATCTAAATACTTACCTAAATCAATAGAGGTAGCCGAACCATTAAGAGTCACTTTCAAAATATCACCTGTTAATGACAAGTCCTGAATCTCATTCGTAGCATCATTATCATTCAATTCTGAAGTCTTGGCATAACCTTGATCCGCAACGATAGTATTGATCTCTGTAGCACTTAAATTGGTGTCATCTAAATACTTACTTAAATCAATAGAGGTAGCCGAACCATTAAGAGTCACTTTCAAAATATTACCTGTTAATGACAAGTCCTGAATCTCATTCGTAGCATCATTATCATTCAATTCTGAAGTCTTGGCATAACCTTGATCCGCAACGATAGTATTGATCTCTGTAGCACTTAAATTGGTGTCATCTAAATACTTACTTAAATCAATAGAGGTAGCCGAACCATTAAGAGTCACTTTCAAAATATTACCTGTTAATGACAAGTCCTGAATCTCATTCGTAGCATCATTATCATTCAATTCTGAAGTCTTGGCATAACCTTGATCCGAAACGATAGTATTGATCTCTGCAGCACTTAAATTGGTGTCATCTAAATACTTACTTAAATCAATAGAGGTAGCCGAACCATTAAGAGTCACTTTCAAAATATTACCTATTAATGACAAGTCCTGAATCTCATTCGTAGCATCATTATCATTCAATTCTGAAGTCTTGGCATAACCTTGATCCGCAACGATAGTATTGATCTCTGTAGCACTTAAATTGGTGTCATCTAAATACTTACTTAAATCAATAGAGGTAGCAGCACCATTAAGGGTAACTTTCAAAATATTGCCTATTAATGACAAATCCTGAATCTCATTTGATGCATCATTATCATTAAGATCAGAAGTCTTAGCATAACCCTTAGCAGAAACAATATTATCCACCTCTGTCTCACTTAACTGCGTGTTGTCTAAATACTTTCCTAAATCGATAGAGGTAGCAGCACCATTACTTGTAATCTTTAGAATATTATCCGTCAACGTCAAATCTTGTATCTCATTTGATGCATCATTATCATTAAGATCAGAAGTCTTAGCATAACCCTTTGCGGAAACGATATTATCCACCTCTGTCTCACTTAGCTTGGTATCCACATTGTCTAAATATTTACTCAAGTCTATAGAGGTAGCCTCCCCATTACGGGTAATCTTTAAGATATTGCCCGTCAATGACAAATCCTGTATCTCATTAGTCACATCCCCATCTTTCTCTTCTATAGTAATATTTTCTATGTCCGAGATCTGAGATGTAGATATTGTAATTCCTGTTGATTTATCCCAAGCAGTAAAAGCTGGATCGGTTTCATTAAGGTCGCCACTTAAACCCTCTGCAGTTTTAGCATGTAATGCATAAGGCACACTTAACAACTGACTCGTACCAACAATAGTATAATTGTTTCCTCCATTTAAGTCCGTTTCTGTTTTAATATAGAAGATTCCTTGCCCCCAATTAATACTAGAGAAAACATCAGATGTGGCCCCTTTTCCAATCTCAATTGAGATTAAGCCATTGGCATTACTTGTTGGAGTATGTAGTTCTGTATAAATAGCATCTCCATTTGCAGAGTTCGCAAGAATACTTACCCTCATACTAATATTCTGGTTAACTAATAATTCCCCTTTATTATTACGTATAACAGCCTGATAATTGACTGCCTCAGGACTCTGAGCGAACAGAGAGCATAAAGAGACACTACTTGTAATAAGCAGAAAGAAAAGCTTAAGTATAATTCTAGTCATAGTTGATTTAGTTTTTTAGGATCTTAAATACCTTTAATTGAATATTCTGTTTGGTCACATACAAAAAATAGACGCCAGGTCTACAGACCTGCATGTTTATTCTCGTTTTATCGGAAAGGACAACTCCCTTTTTAAGTAACTTCCCCTGAGAATCAAAGAGACTATATGACAAGTCTTCTCCAATCCGTTCATTATCTATCTGTAATTGCAGAATGTCATGCACAGGGTTCGGGTAAAATGAAATCTGCAATAGATCTAGGTTAACTGTTCGATGTCCTGTTACAACAGAGATTTCATAAGCTTGCTGTACGCCACCTGAAACAGAACCATTATTTACAGACGTATTATAGATAACTTGTCCAAGGGAATAGTTTAAGGAGCCGGTTGTACCAGTGATCTTATGTCCACTGCTATTAATTGAGCTCTGAGCAAAAGAACTTCTGATTAACATCGTAAGGATAAAGCATACTAGAAAGTATTTTTTCTTTCTCATTAGCAAATTGTTTTAATGGTTTATAAAAAAACAAATGCTGAAGCACTGAGTGGTTCAGCATCTTTCACGACTTATTATTATATACAATTCCATCTTTCATGATAAACTATAGGTTATTCGCTATATCACAATATTTTGATCGTATTGCCATAAACAAATTATTTCCATCCACGTAGAAGATCAAAACCTATTCTAACTCCTGCCATAATTTGAAACTCTGCATTATAGTGCTGACGTGTACTTGAAGCTGGAGCATCGGGAGTCACAATAGAGATATTCCCATCAGAAGAGTAAGCTCCAGTCACATATAATCTTAAATTCTTATCTTTTAATGGATAGTATTGAAGCGCCAATTCAATGGTATGTATTGCAGTATTATCAATAGTTTCAGTTGACCCATCTTCCATTGGAACATCATAACCATCTCCATCAAAATCTACCTTATTATACATATACTTGATATAAGGTTTGAAGTAGTCCCAGTTATAAGCAATTTTTATTGGAACACTAGTGTAGACAGCATTTGCATAGAAGTTGGGCATATTCTCCACTCTAGCATAGTCTGTATCAATATGTAGATCTTTAAAGTTCCAACCGATTCCAAGATTAATGGCATAAGGAGTATCATCGGCACCACCCTTATCTTTTGCAGTAACACTCATATAAGTCTCAATCTTATCCTTTACAATATGACCATACCAATATAAGTTATACTCCATGTCTTGCTTTTCACTCGCATTATCTGCATTCATCAATTGGAAGCCAAAACTTTGCAGATTGGTTGTTGTATACTGAGCAGTTACCCCTGTTTTATACACACCAAGGTTATTCCCAACCACACTATAGATATATACATCCGCGGGGTTGTAATACTGTTCAACGGTACCCACATTCATAAAGAAACGCCCTGCACTAAAAAACCACTTATTATTATCTGTAGTATAAGTTATATTCGCAGCCTGAATATTATCTAGGATATTATTTGCATTGATATCATTCGAATTAAATACGGTTCGAAAATTAAATCCAATATTGGGAGTTAACATTCCTTCTATTCTGAAAAGAAGATCTGAAAACTGAAATTTATGTGTCGACCCATAATTCGCAAAATTCTTCTCATAATCAAGATAATTATACTCAATTCTACCATCAACAGGCATCGTTAGGTGTTGCTTAAAAAAGCTTGTTGAAGCATCATGTTTCATTTCTTGAGCAAACAAGATTGAAACAACTAATAATTGCAGCATAAGGGTAATAGCAAACTTCTTCATATCAAATCTTTTGTTTCAGATAATATATTGTCATCTACTCCTATCGTAGGATTCACTTCATCTCATAAGGAAAACAAACACAAAAGACATAAGTTCACTCATAATCACAAACATAAAAAAACCTACTCCTTTCAAAAAAGGAGTAGGTTTTCAATATTATATGATACTATATTTCTCTACATAATAAACTTAATCACATGAAATAGACAACAACCCCATTCAGTGACATCAATACCAATTCTGTTAGAGTAAGACATTGTTCTTATAAATTAGAGATGATAAATAAAATCAGAATACACCATACAATTAACTATAGATCAAATCATAATATAAAATTGCATCAAACGAATAATGAGAGTTGCAAGACAAAAAGCACATATGACTATAATTCCGATTATAATGATGATTCTTATATTTCTTGCATTCAAATCATAAATGCAACACAATATTATAACTATGAGTGTTATTTGTGTGTAAATATTGAAGAAACAAAAAGGAGGATTTCTCCTCCTTTATACTAAGTTTGTCCATCAAATATTTACAGATAAATCCTCCAAGAAATAATGCAAATGGGACAACTCGTAATAAAACAAAGATACTTAATTGAATTGATGCTTGCAACAGGAGCTAGTTTCGAATCGATAGGCTCTGCAATCAACAAAAACAAGTCAGTAATAAGTAGGGAAGTAAAAAGGAATAGTAATCCAGAAACTGGATGTTATTGTGCGATCTATGCAGAAGCTTTATGTAGAGAAAGACATCGTAACAAGCGAAAGCAGATTGTATTAGATGGAGCGATGAAAGACTATATTAAACATTACTTGGAGAAAGGCTTGAGTCCAGAACAGATTAATGGCAGAAGTAAATTAAAAGGGATTTCTTGTGTGTCACATGAAACGATATACACCTATATCTGGGAGGATAAGATTGCAGGTGGAGAGATTTATAAGTCATTGAGACGCAAACATAAGAAATACTCCAGAAGAGGTGCAAAGAACGAATTTCGGGGCAAAATGGAAGGTCGCGTAAGTATAGACCAGCGTCCTAAAATTGTGGAAGAGAAACAACGCTTTGGAGACTTAGAAATAGACACAATTATTGGAAAGAACCGGAAAGGGGCAATTCTCACTATTAACGACAGGTCTACAGGGCTGTGCTGGATAAGGTTATTAAATGGAAAGAATGCCAAAGCTCTTGCAAAGCAAACTATTGATGTATTAACCCCCTTTAAAGATCTAATACACACCATTACATCTGATAATGGAAGAGAGTTCTATGAGCATAAGCATATTGCAGAATCACTAAAGGTGGACTTCTACTTTGCTCATCCATATCATTCTTGGGAAAGAGGTGCAAATGAGAATCTAAATGGATTGATTAGACAGTATATACCTAAAGGAAGCTCTTTTGAGAACTTAACACAAAAGGAAATAGACTGGATACAAGCTAAGCTTAATAATAGACCTCGTAAGAGATATGGATATCATAAGCCTATTGAAATGTATAATAAGCTAAAACTTGATAGAAAAGTTGCATTTGTCGCTTGAATTCACGTTTTAACCACTTAAAGAGTTAGACAGATATCGAAGTGATCGATTATCTAATGTAACATCTTATCAAACATTTTTTTATTATGACGATAGATAATACGTGAAGCTTCACCTAAATCATCCTGATGTTCCATCATCACATCTAAAGCCAAAGCAAAAAACTCATTATCTAAACGTAGGCGTTTCATCATCTTTACCTCTTCAGGGTGAGAAGAACACCATTTTGAAGTTGCATAGATATTTATATCAACACGTTCAGATGCGTTCATTGTTGGTCGATCAACCATATTAAGATCCATTAAACCAAACATAAGACTAGGATACCAACCTGAAGCAAGAAAACCCTTCTTCTGCTTATATAAACGAAGCATATCACTCATCAACTCCTTTTCACTACAGAGCTTTATAGTCATTGGAAGATCATATGTTTTAATAATCTGTTCGGTCTCCATACGAATACCATACAATCTCTTTAAAAGAAAGATCGTATCCACGAAAACTCTCTGTTTCACTTTCACATCTTTCACACTCAATGCTCTAGTATATTCAGGGACTACAAACCCTTCTCTGGCATTTGTAGATATAGATGATATATATTGTATCTCGGGGTGTTCTTTGGCTATATCTGGCTTATTATGATATTCCCATACCATCATGGTTATATCGGCCTTATCCTCAAGAAGAGCTGAGATCGTACTATCTTCCAATTTGAAGCTCCATTTCTTCCCATGATCTTGCATCTCAAGATTCATAACATTAGAAAAGACGATAGCATCCATAAATTTAGATACAGCAACTCTTGTATCTCCACCTTCTATAGGAGCGATAAGCATCTGTTTGCTCTTTTTATTACCATTCACTACTGTTTGTGGTTGCTCCTTACTAGTAGCTAGCTTTTGCTTATTATTCCCTTGATGGCAAGAAAAACATACAAATACCACCATAAGAGTAAATAGATAAAAATAATGTTTCATGTCCAAAATTGCGTTTTTAATAATTAATAATCCAGTCCGCATCAAAGATACGGGAGTATAATCAAATAAACACTAAAATAGATCATATTATTTAACACTGTACAATTTTGGATCCTAACAACATAAATATAACGATCTAATAATGACACACAATGCAGACTTATACAAATAATATATAGAAGACCTTATATTGATTTGTATAAACTCAACATAAATTAAATTGCAGCAATCAACATAAAATACATCTTAATAAACATAAGACTATTGCAATGATGAAATGAACTAATTTTCTCCATGCATAAGCTAATGATAGTCATAGACAAAAATTTATTCAATGGGTATTTACAGCCATTGAACCATATAGAAGCCGTTGTTTGATAGGTTTGGTAAGAATATCGAGTCATTGCTTATAATCACAAGAAAAGAAATAAGATCAACCACAATTCACTAATTTGACATCTAATAATTATGATTCATCTTCAGTAAACTATTTTAAGAACACCGTAGTCCTGTTTGTTATGCGAAACGAATCACAAAAGAACGTTTGTATAGAGATTTGTGTTTGTAGAATTTATTTGAGTTATGAGATCTCTTTGTACATCCTTAGATTACGGGAAACGGCACTTATAAAGTTACGGTTTAAGAATATTCATTAATGGTTTAAAAGAACCAACCTCATTTTACAAAAATAAAAAAGGCTGCCTAAAAAGACAGCCTTGATAATATTATTTTGACAATATTGCTTAGTTCGAAAGAATCTTAACTAAATCCAACTGTTGTCTTTCTACAACCTTTTGATTCTTGATTGCTTTAGTAAATGGAACATGAACAATCTCCCCATTCTCAATTCCAATCATAATACTCTTTTGATCATCCATGAGTGCTTCGACTGCACCAGCTCCCAAACGACTCGCTAGAATTCTATCTGAAGCAGATGGAGTACCACCACGTTGAATGTGACCTAGAATAGTTACCCTAACATCATAATCAGGAAAATCCTTCTCTACTCTCTTAGCCCAATTAAATGCACCACCTTCTTTTTCTCCTTCAGCAACCAAAACAATTGAACTGTTTTTTGATTTTCTATAACCATTTGCCAAGTAAGACTTAAGGTCTGCATAGCTCGTTGGTACTTCAGGAATCAAAACAGCTTCTGATCCAGCAGCAATACCTCCATTAAGCGCTAAGAATCCAGCGTCACGACCCATCACTTCAATAAAGAATAGACGTTCATGTGCTGTTGCTGTATCCTTAATTTTATCGACACATTCTACAATCGTGTTCAATGCAGTATCGTAACCGATAGTAAAATCTGTACCATATAAATCGTTGTCAATCGTACCAGGAATTCCAACCACAGGAAAGTTAAACTCTTTGGCAAAAAGACCAGCTCCAGTAAAAGTTCCATCACCACCGATAACCACTAAGGCATCAATTTTAGCCTCAACAATATTATCGTGTGCTTTTTTACGTCCTTCTGGTGTCTTAAACTCCATACAACGTGCAGATTTAAGCATTGTACCTCCTTGCTGTAGGATGTTACTTACATCCTTAGATTCCATTTTCTTAAAAGCCTTATTGATAAGACCTTTATATCCATGAGAGATACCAATCACTTCTAATCCTTTATATCTTGCAGCACGTGTGACTGCACGAATTGCGCCATTCATACCTGGTGCATCACCTCCTGATGTTAGAAGGCCAATTCTCTTAATGGTTGTATTTCCTAATTCCACCATGATCTATTTCGCTTGTTCTTTGTTATTTATTCTGAAAAAAACTTTCCTACACAATATTACTTGCAATCGATTGAAAAGACAAGAAATTAAGGTTAAATAAATAGGATCATTTTATTAAGAATCAAAATTATCTTGTAGTTTCTGTGCCACCAAATCCATCAAATGTCTTGGAGTTGAAGTCGCACCACAGATACCTACTCTACTGTTTTTGTGGAACAAAGATAGATCTAATTGGTTCGGATGAGAAATAAAATATGCATTCTCATTGTTCTCTTTACATATGTTGTATAACACCTTTGCATTGGAGCTCTTCTCGCCACCGACAAAGACAATTATATCATATCTCTTCGAGAACTCGCGCAGTTTAGGAATCCGATTGGCTACTTGACGACATATCGTATCGTGGAAAGTTAATTTATCTTCGCCTACTTTACCCTTGATATTATCAATAAGTGCATGGTAACCATCTAACGATTTGGTCGTCTGAGAGAACAGAAGGGTCTTTTTACTGGTATCGATATTTTTAATATCATCAGTGCCCTCAATTACAATCGCATTTCCATTTGTTTGACCAACCAAACCATTAACCTCTGCGTGTCCTTTCTTACCAAAGATGACCAACTGACCACTCTCTTGTGTCACATCATCATAACCATCTTTCACTTTCTTTTGAAGTCGTAAGACCACTGGACAGGTCGCATCAATTAGTTTAATGTTATTCTCTTCTGCGTACAAATAAGTCTCCGGTGGTTCTCCATGGGCACGAAGTAAAACAGTACAATCACTCATGGTAAAGTACTCTTCACGACTTACGGTTTTCAGCCCCAATTGAGCCAAACGATTAACTTCAAAGCTGTTATGGACAATGTCTCCTAAGCAATAAAGTTCATCTTCTAACTCTAATATATCTTCTGCTTTTTTGATCGCCTTGATCACACCGAAACAAAAACCAGAATTGTCATCTATTTCTATGATCATAATTTACTAGGATTCTATAAGATTGAATTACGAAAACCACAATACGAAAATCTATTCATCATTATGGCTATATATGCCAATTCCATATTTAAATGAGCGAAACTCTCATCTTATATACTTGATTACTCATCGTTAAGAAGTATCACCATAGGAAACCATTTCTCACCTTGTTTAATCAAAATATCTTCACAAGTTTTTATAGCTCATTTCATAATGCAATTGGAATTACAATTTTACAAAAGGTAAAGATCAAATACAAGACCTACAGATCCTTTTCCTCAATTTTTTCTTGAATCCACTCCATAACCAATGCAGTTTGTTCTGAAGGAGTGATATGACTATTGTCAAGCACCACGGCATCATCTGCTTTAGTTAATGGGCTCTCATCTCTATTTTGATCGATATAATCACGCTTCTCAACATTGGCAAGAATCTCGTCAAGTGTCACATGATCTCCTTTGGCATTTAACTCATCAAAACGTCGTTTTGCTCTAATCAATGGGTCTGCAGTCATAAATACCTTTAGGTCAGCATGAGGGAAAACCACTGTACCAATATCTCTACCGTCCATTACAACACCTCCGTCGTTTCCAAACTCTTGCTGTAATTTAACCAAATGGTGTCTTACTTCAGCAATGGCAGCAATAACACTAACATTATTAGACACTCCCAATTGGCGAATTTCGGTTTCGATATTCTCTCCATTTAAAAATGTAACATTAGTTTGATTTTCTTCATTGTATTGGAAAGAGATATGAATATCATTCAAAGCATCGATCAACAACTGCTTCTCTACATGGTCTTCTTTAATCCAATTCATTCGCAAAGCGTATAAAGTAACTGCTCGATACATTGCTCCTGTATCCACATAGATATAACTCATTCGTTTTGCTATATCTTTTGCCATTGTACTTTTACCGCATGATGAAAATCCATCAATTGCAATAACCAACTTCGTTTGTTTGCCTTTCATTAGGTAGATATAAATAATTAAAAACGATCGCAAAGATACGTTTTTTTATGCTTATTATCTCCTGAGATAATTCAATTCTACAACTTTAATTGGAAACCAAAACTATGCTGTATATTACTCTTATGCATCGGACTAAAGCTATAAGCTAACTGAAACTTTGAAGTATCTATTTGAAACCCGAAAGACATTCCTGAAGTGCCTTTGCTTGAGGAAGAACCTATCGATTCACGAATCATATTATTATATCCTGCCATCAAACAGAAATGAGAACTAAACCTTAATCGTGTACCAAAATTGATATGATTAAGCAAATGGCTATAGTCCTCTTTACTATCACTATCATCACCGATCACAACAGCATCCCACTCATTCAAGTGATGGGCAGTCAGATAGAAAATAAATGGAGCGTGATCTAGCGATTTTACCAAAGTAAAACCAACATCCAAAGGAAGAGAAACTTTAGATTCATCTAACTGGTTTATCGATACACCGATATTTCTCACGACAAATGCTGCAGAGAAACTCTTCACTTTATAACTTGCAGAGGCATTAAATGAGAGTGCAAAAGCATCATAGATATCCATTTTAGAAAACAGCGTATGCATGGATACTCCTGCACGCCACTTAGAACTTAATTTCTTGGAGTAGTTCAAGGAGAGATCATATGAAGCAGCTGAGTAGTCTCCAAGGTATATATTTTCTTCATCTCTTCTCTCAAAGCTACCATAATTAATCGTCTGAAAGTTGATCGAAAAGATATCCGTCGGCTTCCATGCCCAAGCTCCACTCAAAGAGATATGTTTGACCCCATCAAATAGAATTGCATAATCAGTTTCAATCTTCTTATGGTAAGTCGAGTCAAGCTCACTAGGCGCAAACTGAGTCACTCCAAAATTAGTCTCAACATCACTATAAAGCACTCCTCCCAAAGCTCTTGTCGATGGATTAATTGTGACATCTAACAGAGGATACGTTTGATATGGAGCGTCTTGAGATCGACCTATATTTGATAATAGAACCACTCCTAGACAGGATAATAATAGTTTCTTTAACATGAATTGTTACTTATAATATACCTTTCAAGAAAAAACGTATGCATACGGTTATTATTGTTTACTACCACTCCATTTTAAGCATCGTCTCAGTAATCATATAAACAATTGGACAGTAAGACCTATTCTTTTCTGTCAAGTTTAATATTTGATACATTTTTGTTCTATCCGTATGCGGATACTCACGACAAGCCTTTGGTCGACTTTCATAACACATACAATACAGATCATTTCCTAGAAATGGACAAGGCTGGGTACGAAAAACAAAGTCTTGATCAGAGTCCATCTCCAGATACTCATCAATAAAGTTTGATGACTTCATCCGAAAATGCTTACTTAACCGATCAATATCTTTCTCAAGTACAATAGGACTAATACTACTACAACAGTTTCCACAATCGAGACAGTCATAACTATCAAAAGCCTCTTCATGAAGCCTATGAATAATTGCATCTAGATTTTTTGGTTTCTTTTTCTTCAGTTTCTTAAATAAATCTTTTACCTGTTGCCCATTCTGTTTTGACAACTCCACAATCGAGACAGGTGTAACTCCTGTAAAATCCATACCTAACAGTTTTAGTTGGGCAAAGATAAACGATTCATTAAACTATTACACATTCCATGGTGAAGGATTTAAGTAGCAACATGGATCTAAATTTATAGAGCTAATTTTCAACATAACAGCCACGAAAAAGTAAACCTTACAATCACAAAAATTCAACCTTAAACGAATACGATTAGCAATTGACACACAAGCAAATATTTGATTCTAGTCATATTTACCAAAACACAAATTTACGCTACAATCAATAGATGATAACCTCTAAATATCAGAAGTTAATAGATTAACGATTAATAAATATTATTTAAAGTTTATTGTTTATTTTACTATTTTTGTAACCAAACGCAACACCACCACTTATTACACTTTATTTGATTTTAAAAACGAAAGGTTATCACTTATGAGCAGTTTTATGTCAAGTGGTTATCGGGCAGTATTTACCCCTACTCCCCAAAGAATTCTTATTAGCTACTATCTTGATTCAGCAAATCAAGAAGACCGTCCTGCGTTTTATGGAGAGATACAAGGTATTAATAACCTCATATCTCTATCCACTTTACAGTGTTCTCTCTCTACACCTCATGATGAAGAGATATTACTAATTAAATCTCAATCCACCCTATTTTCCAACAAATGGAACCTATACGGCAGAGATGATTTTCTTATTGGAAAGGTATTAACAAACAACAAGACCCCTTCTGTTATGGGACAAGTTCAATGTAATGAATGGGGTACACTAGGACGCATACAATATTCTAATCATGATAAAAGTTGTGTGATTACAAGAGACGATCAAACGTTTGGAAGTATTGACTTTGTTGACACTAATAATTATCATTTCCATCTAGATGGAAGTATCAAGAACAAGAAGTCTCCAAACTTATTATTTCTTGGATTGGCTGCTATCGTCTATGCCATACAGAACACAGCATTAATCCCTTACAGTTAAGAGTAGATATAAATTACAGGTCAAAGAACTCTTAAATGACTCTTTATAACTTATTTCTTATGAATTTAATTTTTTATTTTTTTCATTTGTCTATCAAATAAGGGGGATTAAAGATCACCCACTGTAGAGATCAATATGAGGAGATATAGTAATATAACACCTAATGCCATCATTACTTTCACCAAGTGGAGCAGAAAAAGTTATGCCCTATTTGCAGTGATAGGTAGGTTGGTACGTATTGGATTTCTAAACATGGACTTGTCTAAAGTTGATGACGTACTGTTAAATATACCATCGTCAAAGAGTACTATGACAATGAAAGAAGAGGACGAGGAAGAAGAGTGTATCCAAGAACTGGATAGGCTTAGGGTATCTCTATACGAAGGGCTAATACCTCAATCCACGTCCATTCCATGCGATAAAATAGATTGTTACACGTATTATAAAAAGAATACAAGAAAGGCTAGATGCCCCTATATAAGATAGGGATATCTAGCCTTTCTTGGTTTTAAACGGTATGAAAAAAGAAGCTTTAAAGAGAAAAGTAGATGAGATCATCAATGGTCAAATGATCCAAGTAGAAGAAGCCTTAGAGTTGGTAAAATATGAAAACCTTCACGAGCTGTCAGCATATGCCAATACCATTCGTGAGACCCTTTGTGGAAACCATTTCGATTTATGCTCCATCACCAATGCACGATCAGGTCTTTGTGGGGAAGATTGTAAATGGTGCTCCCAATCTATCCACTTCAACACAAAGGTCCCTCAATATGAATTTATACCACTAGAGCAAGTGGTTAAGGAGGCAAAAACACTTGAACAGCAAGGGGTGCACAGACACTCATTGGTTACGAGTGGAAAAGCATTAAACAAATCAAATATAAAGCATCTTATTGGGACCTACAAAGTCCTAAAGAGAGAAGCACCAAAACTTAAATATTGTGCCTCACTTGGACTCATAGACAAAACAGCTCTTCAATCATTGGTAGAGGCAGGAGTCGACCACTATCACTGTAACCTTGAGACAGCCCCATCACATTTCCATACGTTATGTTCTTCTCATACTATCGAAGACAAAAAGAGAACGATACAAGCGGCACAGGAAGTCGGATTAAAAGTCTGCTCAGGAGGAATTATCGGAATGGGTGAAACCATGGAGCAACGAATAGAGATGGCCTTTGCATTACGTGAGTTAGGAATAAAATCCATTCCCATCAATATCTTAATGCCAATCGAAGGAACACCACTAGAAGGGTGTAAGCCACTAACCGACGAAGAGGTAATCCGCACTTTCATCATCTTTAGATTCATCAACCCCAATGCGAACATACGTTTGGCAGGAGGGCGTTGTGAAATTAAACATGTCGAAGAGAGGCTTTTAGCTGCTGGCGTCAACGCATCTATTGTTGGTGACCTTCTAACAACCATGGGCTCCTCTGTAGATGAAGACCTTAAAATGGTTCAGAGTGCTGGATTTAACATCAAATAAAACGAACCTAACGATGAATACAACGTCACTACTAGAGTTAGATCGCAATCATATATGGCACCCATATACATCTATGGACCATCCTCTCCCATGCTTTCCTGTGGCATCTGCTGAAGGTGTTGAAATCACATTAGAGACAGGAGAGAAACTGATTGATGGTATGTCAAGCTGGTGGGCTGCCATCCATGGTTATCAACACCCCCAACTTAACCAAGCAATACAGAATCAGATACAGAAGATGTCACACGTCATGTTCGGGGGATTAACCCACCGTCCAGCCGTAGAGCTGGCAACCCAGCTGTTAAAAATTACACCAGATGCATTGCAGAAAATATTCTACTCCGATTCAGGTTCTGTTGCAGTAGAGGTAGCTCTTAAAATGGCACTGCAATATCAAATGTCAAGAGGAAGATCTACGCGCACAAAATTCGCAACGGTCCGAAATGGATATCATGGAGATACATGGCATGCAATGGGCGTATGTGATCCCGACACAGGGATGCACTCTATCTATAAAGACAGACTTGCACCTACCCTCTTCGCTCCATCTCCTAAGGTCTCATTTTTTGAAACGTGGGACACCTCTGATTTCAAGCCCATGGAACAACTCATATTAAGTAACCATGAGGAGGTGGCAGCAGTCATTCTAGAACCCATTGTACAAGGAGCAGGAGGCATGCGTTTTTATCATCCACAATACCTTGTCGAACTACATCGTCTTTGCCAACAACATGACATCCTACTAATCTTCGATGAGATCGCAACAGGCTTTGGAAGAACAGGAAAGATGTTCGCCTTAGAACATGCAGGAGTAGTACCAGATATTCTTTGTTTAGGCAAAGCCATTACAGGAGGGATGATGAGTTTCGCTACCACCATGACTACTGTAGAGGTGGCCACAACCATCTCTCAAGGAACCCCTGGTGTTATCATGCATGGTCCTACCTTTATGGGAAACCCCTTGGCATGTGCAGTAGCAACACAAAGCCTAGAAATCATCATGCAGAAAGAGACACTTACAAAAGTTAAGACTTTAGAACAACAACTAATCCAAGAGCTAGCACCATTCAAAGCACTCGAAATCGTTGATGACGTGAGAGTCCTTGGAGCGATTGGTGTTATCGAAATGAAAGAGGCAGTAGATATGCAAATGCTCCAACAGAGCTTTGTTAAACATGGCATATGGCTACGACCCTTTGGCAAACTTATCTATATGATGCCACCTTACATCATGAGCTCCAAAGCCCTTAGTCAATTGATCAAAGGGTTGAAACAATCCATTAGTGAAGTTTACCATATTGACATTTAACCTAACATAGATATGAAAAAACGAATCTTAGCTGGGATAGAGCAACTAGAGAGAATGGACAATCTTCGTAGATTGTCCATTCCCTCGCCGTCCCACCTCTCTCTTTCGACCAACGATTACATGGGGATATCTCAGAATCAGCAACTATATAAAGATTTTATCGAGCAAAATAGTATCGATGGTACAAGTATGGGAAGCTGCTCCTCTAGACTTTTGACAGGAAACACAGAAGCCATGGAGCTACTAGAAAGAGATCTCAAAGATCTTTACCAAAGAGAGGCTGCACTTCTTTTTAACAGTGGATATCATGCCAACATTGGCATCCTGCCTGCCATTACAACCAAAAGAGACTTGATCATTGCAGATCAATATGTACATGCGAGTATCATTGACGGGATTCAACTATCAAAAGCTAAAAGCTGGAGGTTTCGCCATCAAAACTACGATCAATTAGAAGACTATCTAATAAAATACCGAAACGATTATGATCAAGTGATATTGGTGGTAGAGTCACTCTACAGCATGGATGGCGACTATGCTGATCTACATAGACTTGTTGAATTAAAGAATAGATATGACTGTCTTCTATATGTGGATGAAGCCCATACATTTGGGGGAGTAGGCAAAAGAGGATTGGGGTTGGGTGAACAGCTAGGATTGATCAAATCCATAGACTTTATTGTTGGAACCTTTGGAAAAGCAGTAGCATCACAGGGGGCATTCCTAGTGTGTGACGATATATATCGCACGTGGCTGATCCAAAAGTCTAGATCACTAATCTACACCACCTCCCTACCCGAGATCACATCACTCTGGAATAGACATGTTATTCATTATTTAACCCAACAAGAGGAGGCTAGAGATAGATTAGCAGCTTTGGCAAGTTGGTTTTCTAGAGAACTAGGGATCGAACATCAATCCTATATCATTCCATACATAGTGGGTTCCAACAAACGAGCAATCGCGTTATCAAACTTCCTTGAGACAAGAAATATATCCTGCCTACCAATAAGGTATCCAACAGTCCCTCAAGAGACGGCAAGACTACGATTCTCATTAACAGCAGAGATGAAAATGGAACAACTTGTAAGTATCATAGAAGCAATCGACACATTCAATCTAAACATGGTACCATGACGCATATTATATTCTTTAACGGATGGGGGATGGACAAAGGGGTGTTTAAACACTTTAATACTAGCGACGATATTCAAATCACAGAGGTCAATAGTTACCACCAATACCACGAACCGACCATCACCAATGATTGTGATAGAACAGTGGTGGTAGCATGGTCACTAGGGGTAATAATGGCCACCAAATTCTATATCCAACACAACCTATTTATCGATAAATTCATCGTCATCAATGGCGCATGTGATGGTTTTGACAAACATAAAGGGCTGCCTAAAGTGATGTCTATGCTAACAGCAAAAAGGTGGAACACATCTACCTTAACAGGCTTTAATGAAAAGATGAATGGGACTTCCGAAGTCATAGTTCCTTGCAACCGCTCTATAGAGGACCAAAAAGCAGAGTTAATCTTCCTGATGGAACACCATGATGAAATCCAATCCAATCTATTAACTGTAAATGACCCGTGTATTACAGTCTTAATTAGTGAAAATGAATGGATCTACCCAGCAAAGAATCTTATTCGCTGTTGGCAACATCAAAATATTGTGATCATAAAAGATAAATTTCATAACCCATTCTACAGCACCTACTCATGGAAACAATGGATAGAGAATTAACAACAGATAAGAAGCGTATTCAAACCTGTTTCAAACAAGGGTTTCGCACTTATGATCAGCAAGCAACAATACAGAAACGTGTTGCAGAAAAACTTGTGGATTGCCTGGCACAACAACCACTATTTATACCTACCGTCTTTGAGATCGGCGCTGGGTCGGGGATACTTACAGAGAGCTTATTGTCAAAACATATGGTTGGGGAATATCGATTAAATGATATTGTGACACACTGCTTTCCAAAATTAGCAGGTATAACCAAGTCTCATGCTGTGACGATCGCAAAAGATTACATGGGAGATATCGAACAAATTGATTTGCCTCAACAGAACAACTTGATCATCTCTAGTTCAGTATTCCAATGGATACAGCGCCTTCCTACCCTGCTCAACAAGCTATCTGGAACACAAAACAGAGGCGACATACTAGCATTCTCAATATACACCAAAGGAACATACACAGAGTTTCATCAAACCACTGGAGCAGGCCTAAACTATCTCCACTTTGATGAGATTACAACAATGGTAGAGCAACAATACGACATATTACACGCTTCCCAAGAGCAACATACACTCTCTTTTAACACCCCAAAAGAGGTCCTCCTTCACATGAAAAGAACAGGGGTCAACGGCGTAGGAATATCATGGAATAAATCACAACACCTCCATTTTATGAGGAATTATCCCACGGTTAACCATAAATATCAACTAACCTATGTTCCATCATATTTTATACTTAAACGAAAATAGATAATGAAAAAAACATATTTTATCTCAGGAATAGATACAGATTGTGGCAAAACAATCGCAACGGGTATTATGGCGAAAAGCCTACATCACTATGGACATAAAGTGATTACACAAAAGTTTATCCAAACAGGTAATATCGGATACTCCGAAGATATTGAGAAGCATAGAGAACTGATGGGAGTCAATCTATTTCAAGAAGATTTTGACCACACCACCGCTCCTTTGGTATACAGCACTCCTGTCTCTCCACACCTTGCCGCTGAGATCGATGTTAAGGAGGTCGACATTCAGAAAGTATACGATGCAACCCAAACACTAGAAAAACGTTTTGATCATATACTTCTCGAAGGAGCTGGAGGTCTAATGGTTCCGTACAGTAGATCACAAACCACATTAGATTATCTAAAAGCGTCGGCTCTTCCTCTAATTCTTGTCACCTCTTCTAAGCTCGGAAGTATCAACCATACACTCCTATCTCTAGAAGTCATCAAAAAATATGATATTCCGCTACATGGTGTGGTCTATAATCATCTTCCCCATGTCGAAAATTTTCAAGCAGTAGACACAGTTAATATAATTAAAACGTATCTATCAGAGAACTTCCAAGGAGTATTATTCACAGAAATACCTAATATTGAAGACCATAAAAACTACACCATTCCTGAACCTGTTATAGAGCAATGGTTCAAACAAGAAAGAATCATTTCATAATATTTACTTTTATAATGAATCATTTTTGATTCCCATCTGTTACATCATTATATAGTCAATAGAATTGCACTTCACATTCATGTTGAAGTATCACTTCGGACACAAAAACATCTAGGATATGGGAAAAAAGAAGAAAAGAATTGGTATTCTCACAGCTGGTGGGGATTGTCCAGGATTAAATGCTGCCATAAGAGGTATTGGAAAAACTGCAATACTTAACTATGGGATGGAAGTCCTTGGTTTCAATGCCGGATATAGTGGACTCATTCGTAAAGATTATCAAGTATTAGACGAGATTAAATTATCCGGCATACTGACTCTCGGAGGAACCATATTAGGTACATCAAGGGAAAAACCTTTTAAGATTGACAAAGAGAACCCTATTGATAAAGTCGCTTTAATAAAAGAGAATTATAAAGAGCTCGATCTTGATTGTGTGGTCTGTCTTGGAGGTAACGGAACCATGAAAACAGCCAATAAACTACAACAAGAAGGGCTCAATGTCATTGGACTTCCTAAGACTATTGATAATGATGTATACGGAACGGATCGCACGTTTGGTTTCGACTCTGCAGTAAGTATTGCAACCGACGCCATAGACAGACTGCATACCACAGCCAACTCACATCAAAGAGCAATGGTGATAGAGGTAATGGGTCACCATGCAGGATGGATCGCACTTTATGCAGGAGTAGCAGGTGGAGGTGATGTCATTCTATTACCAGAGATCGACTTTGATATCGAAACCGTTTGTCATACCATACGCAAACGTTTTGAGAGAGGAAAACCGTATGCAATTGTTGTGGTCGCTGAAGGAATCAAAAAACCCAACAACACCAATGCTGCAAGCTATGTCTCCTACTGTATTCACGACATGACAGGGATAGAAACCCGTCAAACACAATTAGGCTATGTACAACGAGGAGGAAGTCCTACACCCATGGATAGAATCCTAGCAACACAATATGGAGCATATGCTGTCGACTTAATTGCTAATGAGGATTACGGCAAGATGGTTGCATTCCAACAGAACGAATTGATTGGCGTCCCACTATCTGAAGTGGGTGGAAAACTAAGCCTGATTAAGCCAGACAACAAACTCGTAATTAAAGCCCGTAATCTTGGCGTCTCTTTTGGAGACTAAATGAAAAACACAAAAATCACACAATGAAACTAGATATTGCACTCATTCAATGCGAACCTACATTAGGCGATCTTGATGCAAACAGAGAAAAGATATCTACATGGCTGGACAAAATCCCAGACCATGTAGATATTATTTTACTACCTGAACTTGCCAATTCAGGATATCACTTTATCGATGAGAAACAGGCTGAGCGTAGTTCAGAAGAGATTAGTCAGAGTGGTCTAGTCAACGATCTAAAAGCATATGCACAGAGCAATGATGTAGCTATTGCCATCGGTTTAGCCGAACAAAAAGATGGGATTAGATACAATAGTGCCTTATGGATCACTCCCCAAGGCGTAGAGGTAACTTATCGTAAAGCACACCTTTTTGCCAGAGAGAATTTGTTCTTCAACGCAGGCAAGGAAGCATGCCCAATAGTAACTTGGAAAGGGGCACGAATAGGTCTAATGATCTGCTACGACTGGACTTTCCCCGAAGTATGGCAATGGATGGCACAAGGACAAGTAGATTTAGTCTGTCATCTCTGTAACCTTGTGATGCCACACGCACAACAGATGGTCAAAACATATGCATTCTCCAACCACTTCTACATCGCCCAATCCAACAGGGTCGGAACAGAACGCGACCTCACTTTCACCGGTGCCTCCTCAATTATCGCACCAGATGCTGAGGTGCTGGTGCATGCATCAAAAACAGAAGAGGAGATCATTATTGGAACCATTGACACAGACTATTCTAGGGACAAACAGCTGAACCCTTACAACCATAAAACCAGAGATACTAGAAGAGATATCTATCCACGAAGTTACAAAGAGGATAAGGTGAACCTTGAAATGTTGAGACAGGAAAAGAGACAACTCCGAAAGTATATAAAACAAAACTGGGCAAACATCCCACCTAAAGAACTCCACGATAAAAGCAAAGCAGTACTTGACAAACTCGAATCGATGAAGGAGTTTATCGATGCCAAGAAAGTGTTGTTATATTGGTCACTAAAAGATGAGGTTTACACACACGATTTTGTAAGAAAATATGCAAAAACAAAAGATATATATCTTCCCGTGATGAAAGGTGCTGAACTAGACCTCGCAAAATACACTTCAGACGAAAACCTAGATAATGATAATCCGTTTGGCATATTCGAACCTTCAAACGAAATACTCCTAGACAATAACGAATTAGATCTAATTATCATTCCCGGTGTAGCCTTTGATCGCCAAGGAGGTAGGTTGGGAAGAGGTAAAGGATTTTATGATAGACTTCTTCAACAGTGTAATACAAAAACCATTGGTATAGGCTTAGATTTCCAACTGGTATGGAGTATACCCAAAGAAAAACATGACCAACTTCTCTCAATGATAATAACCAACGCATAAACTCTTTGCATAGAAGTGTTTAGAGGCCAAACGACAACCTAATAGCATACTCCTTCGTATCACATTAGAATCACCTTCGACTCTGGTTATACTCTCCTTCGTATCTCCTTCGACTATTGGTCACATAATAGATATACATTGGTCATATATTGATTATCCTTTTTCCACAGATATGTGAAGGATGTGTGAGTAATATGTGAACAATATATGACCAACATGTGAACAAAAGACGAAGGAGATACGAAGGAGGGTATAACCAGAGTCGAAGGTGAGTCTAATAAGATACGAAGGAGGGTACTATCAGTTAATTCTATGGGCGGCACGAGGCAATGATATGAGTAGCATGGGTCTATGACACAGACACCGCCTCACTCCACATAAATTAAATCTTAATATATACTAAACAGACCTTTACTGTGGAGCAGATATATGTTTGATCGGATTTTAGGTACACCACGAAAAGAGGATAGGGATAATAAGGTTAAATAGTGATAAATTGTTGGTAGCACTTTAAATTACGTAGACTATGAATGATTCTCTTCCTATGTCTATCTTCTAATATATAAAACATAAAATTGAACAAGAATAAATACTACAACGCTAAAAGACTGTCTTATTCGACGATAAAAAGACATTATCTCTCCTGTATATAAAAAATCAAATCAAGTTTTCTACCATCAACTATTGACATTATTAAAATATTTTATTGGAGCAATAATTAATTTTCATAATTTTACACAATAATCAATAACGATGAAAAAATGAATCCCATACTGAACAAAAACAACTTTTTTGTAAAAGAACATACAGGTATGTTCAAAGCAAGCAATAATTATGATATATATGATCCTGAGAGCGATCAGATGCTTATCGAGTGTAGAGAGATTAATCTAGGCTGGTTTGCTAAGATCTTACGTTTCAATAAGGATTACAAACGAATGACTCCTTTCGAGATTGTTCTAACGGATGCCAATGGTCAAAAAGTACTTACAGTAAAAAGAAAATGGACTTTTTGGAGATCTGAGGTAGAAGTACTTGATCACAATGATCAAATAGTAGGTAAGCTTAAACAAAAACTTCTTTCCATTGGTGGAAAATTCAGAGTTTATGATACAGATGACAATGAAGTTTGTATGGTAAAAGGTAAATGGACTTCATGGGAATTTTCTTTCCTTAAAGAGGATGTTCAGTTAGCACAAGTTTCTAAGAAATGGGCAGGATTGGCAAAGGAACTTTTCACCTCTGCTGATACTTATATGCTTACAATAGACCCACGTGTTGCAGAGAACTCAGCGGAAAGGGTTCTAATTATGGCATCAGTGATGTGTATTGATATGGTTCTTAAAGAGTAGAACGATACGAGTCAATTCTTGCATTCTAAAAAAGGGGATATTAGATCTTTAAATCTAATATCCCCTTTTTTTATAGTAAATGAATGCACTCTTAAAGAAGCTACAGCAGTGTTAAAGTTCATTCATTCTCTCTCAACAGGATGTATATGGTTCTATAGTACCGTTAGGGTATACCAGCGAAAGTATATGCAAAAAAAAGAAGGATCTCATCTTGAGATACCTTCCAAAGTATATTAACCCTAAATGATATTAATATCTGAAATTGACATCTCATTTTATATCGTCATGAGATGTGATGCACATCAACTCTATCGTTGATTGTTATAACAAAGCAATAGAAAAAATGGAGTAGATCAAATTATGTCATTATGCTTCATGACATTTTTTTTTACTTCTAATATAATTGTAAATGAAAATTGTTTTCTACTGCAATAAAGTTAATTATAATTTCATTATTCAAATGTATTATTGTGTTTTATATATTTGATAATGAATTAGGAATTGTGATAATTTGCAAATCCATCATGGGCAAAAATAATCTCTCCACTATTGTTTTCGCTATTCAAGAAGAGGTTCTCACAGTTAGAATTTGTATCTTTGATTCATGCAATATCATAAGATATTCATGTCCATTATAATCATTAAACGTATCATCATCAAAAGTCATAAATATGATATTCGATAAAAAAGAGTTTCCTAAACAACTTCTATATATTCTGGTTTCATTGATTGTTGGCATGTTGCTTTTTTCAGTAGTAATCAGTCATTATTCCAAGGCTTCGAATGAACCAATCAACTTGAACATCGTTGATAATATTGAGCTATTTGTCTGGGGATTAAGCTTTTCATTTGGTGCAATAGGTAAATATGCAGGATATCTTGGTGTGGTTCTATATTTCTCATTTTGGGTTAAATGGGGATGGAAAATATATCTACACTTTAATAAGAAGTAACTTTGTGAGTACCTTTTTAGTAGAAATGTGTCATCTATAATGTAATAATAAAATGAAGAGTGATGTCAAGTATTGATCGTTTTCTATCAGTTTTATGTTTCATTTTTTGGACTGTTTTCCATATGAATGCATCAGCACAAGATGCATCTGAAAGGTGGATAATAAAAACGAATGAGGTATCTCAGGCTTATGCAGGAGCTACACTGTCTAATGGATGTATTGGGGTTGTTCCCAAAAGAGAGCTATTTCTAACTAAAGAGGTTGTGCTCGGTGGAGTTTATGACCTTAAAAAAGGGAAGGAGACCACAGGCCTACTTAGTGGAGTGAACCCTCTTAACTTGCGAATGGCTATCGATGATGTTATGCTAGAGATGGCTAATGTTTCGAACTGGGAACAATCGCTTGACATGAGACGTGCCATATTAAACTCAAGTTTCGATTATTCTAAAAAGGCAAAAATATCCTATGACCTGATTACTCCTCGTAATTTGCCTTATGTATCCATGATAAAAGTACAGGTTACGGCATTGAAAGAGTTTACTCTAGATGTTAGAAGTATGGTTAGATGGAGCGATCGCTGTTGGCAAAAACCATCGATGAACTCAAGAGTACTTATTGATGAAGAAACGCATATTTCGTTACACCAGTGTGAAGCGAGTTCGATCACCGGAGATACGAAATCATTTACTACCACGGGGTTTATTTTCCCGACCAATAAGCCGAGTGAGGTGACCACGAAAGACTTTCCATATCATCCAAATTTATATGGTTTCAAAAGAGTTCTAAAGAAGGGACAGACCTATACTTTCACCTTAGTATCGTCTTTCTGTACAGATCAGCATTTTGTGGATGCCAAGAGCGAGTCTGAGAGATTTGTTATCTATTCAATGCTTAATGGAACAGACCGAATAATAGACGATCACTGTAGAGCATGGGAAAAGCTATGGAAGCATGATATCCAGATTAAAGGAGATATTAATGACCAGCTAGATGTTCGATTGGCTCTATATCATCTATACTCTTTTGTACGGGAAGGAAACGATTGGAGTATCCCTCCTATGGGGCTATCAAGTTCTGATGGATATGATGGTCATATTTTTTGGGATGCAGAGATATGGATGTATCCTGTGTTATTGGTTATGAATCCCCCTCTTGCCAAGTCTATGATTAATTTTAGAATCGATAAGGTAGATGCGGCGGAAAGAAGAGCTCACAATTATGGCTACGCAGGGGTTATGTATCCATGGGAGACCAATGATAGTGGTGAAGAGATGACTCCTACATGGGCATTAACGGGAACATTTGAACACCATATCACAGGAGATATTGGTTGGGCTATATGGAATTACTATCGTGTTACTCAAGATAAAGAGTGGCTAAGAGATCGTGGGTATCCTGTTTTAAGAAAAGTAGCAGATTTCTGGGTGTCACGAGCTCATGAAAATAGAGATCATAGTTACTCAATTTTAAATGTTGTAGGTGCAGATGAATATGCCCCAAATGTTGATGATAATGCATTTACCAATGGTATTGCAAAATATGTACTTAATGCAGCAACCCAAGCTGCAAAAATACTCGAGCTCCCTGAGGATAAAGAGTGGAATCGTATTGCAGACAATCTGGCATTTCATTTTTTTGATGATGGCGTAATGAAAGAGCATCGCGAATATTCGGGTGAAATAATAAAGCAAGCGGATGTTAATCTACTCTCTTTTCCTTTAGGTATTGTGCAAAATAAAAGGGAGATGCTTCAAAATGTTAAGTATTACGAAAAGAGAGTCGCCAAAGAAGGTCCTGCAATGACACATGCAATCTACTCTATTATCTATGCCAAGTTGGGGCATGAGAAAGAGGCCTACAGGTTGTTCAAGAAGGCATATGTCAATAATAAAAAAGCTCCTTTTGGTGTATTATCTGAAACAGTTGATCGAGACAATCCTTATTTTGTAACGGCTGCAGGCGGTCTATTACAATCTGTATTATTTGGATTTTATGGATTAGAGATTACAGACACTGGCATTCAACAAACTTCTTCTCCTATAGTACCAAAGCAGTGGAAAGAACTTCATGTAACATATTGATTCTCTCTCTTATTTCTTATTACACTTATCTTTAGACTCTTCAATAATTATTATGTCATATAATTATTGCGCTTCTTGGTACGCTTCTATTATTTTGCTATCATTGTTAAAAGTTTAAATTTGTTATCTCTGTTATTAGTATTTTTAGTTGTTTACTAATTGTCTTAGTTACTGCTATTGGGTATCTCTTTTCTCATAACAATAATGTTATAGAAAAGATATCAATCTATATTGGCATGATTGAGAACTAGAGTGAAAGTGGCAGCAAATAAGTGTTTTATGTATTTGACAGCAATCAAATCTTCTTACAAGAACATGGTAAGGCGGAGGTCTTTCTTGCTAGGTTATTCTTTTCACCTAATGACTCTATTTGTGGCAATAATCTGTTGTTCAGAATACTCTGCAACAGGCATTATCCCCCTGTTATTGATGGTTTCATTGGCAATTCTAGAGATGACACTGTTTCTACACTTAAAATTCTTTGATCTTAACCACCTGAGAGTTATCCCACTAACAGCATTACAACGTACAAATATTTATATCGCTTCGGAGTGGTTTCCTTTTAAACTTGTATCCTCATTACTAATAGCGTTGTTTTTATTGTGGCAAAGTGTCTCATTATATGACATATTGAATTTCATTATACTATACATATCCTACACCTTTATCTCGATGATATTGAAGATTATAATACATCTGTATTATAAAAAAGGAGGGAAAATTATCTATTCATGTTTTATTATTCTCATTTCTATTGGTGTGACACTCTTATGCCATAACATGTCATGTGGTATAACATGTTTGAACACACTACCTATTGGTTTCATATTGATCGATCCAATACTTGTTCTGGGGATATATGTTTTACTAAAACGTAAATGTTAACTGAGATCTTATAGATTTACAAATACTGTATACACATGCTTAAGATTAAAAAACTCACCAGTAGAAGCTCTTCCAAAGGCATTATAGATAATATTGATCTGGTATGCCCTACGGGGAAGATACATGCTATTATTGGAAATAAAGATGCTGGCAAGTCCACATTACTTGATATTATTGGTTCTAGAACATGTGCGGATAGTGGCGTGGTATATATTGATGGAGAGACCATTAAAAGTTTAGGAGAACAGTATAGGTCGTTTGTTGGGTTTCTCTTTTTATCAGAAGCAATTTGTTGTCGTCTGACCTCTGATGAGTATTTGGATATGTTAGGAGCGATGTATGGAGTGAGTGACCGAATAAGAAAGGCTAAAGTTGAATATCTAGTAGAGAGTTTAAATTTACCGAATGAAGGGTATGTAGATTCGTTTTCATATGATGATCAGAAAAAGCTTAAACTTGCTGCTACATTAGTACATTCTCCTCGTTATTTAGTTCTATACGAACCTCTAGATGGTGTTTCTACTGCTACTAAAAGAGTCATGTCTGATGTCCTAAGAGATCTTGCGATGAATGGAACGACGATTCTATATACAACAAGTCATATTGACTGTTTGGATGAAGTTGCAGACCTAGTGTCAATAATAGATGCTGGGAAGATTATATACAAGAGCTACTATATGGAGCTTAAGAAGATTATAGCTAAAGATTGTATACAAGATACATCTTCATTAGTCCACACTTTTAATGGGATTTAGTAATATAAAATACACGTCGCAAGAATCGGATCTCCGCTCGTATTCACCTTACACGAACACACATTCACACTCTTCACATCGATTACTCTTAATACATTACCATATACTACTCTTTTGATATATGGTAGTAGTAGCGTTACCGAACATGAATATTTCCTATTATAGGGCAGAAATAGTTATCGACATACTTCATCACAGACCCGATATATCAAAAAAACAAAGTCACGATTATGTGACTTTGCCTAATTAAAAAACGTACTCTATCTAACTAACCGAACTGTACTATATGCGATTTAATACCTTTATTTTGCTTAGTTTTTACTCACCTCTTCGTGGATCGCATTCAAGAGGGATAGTTTGTTGTTTGCAGGTAGATCTTGACCTAGCTCCCAGATCATAACTCCTCCCATTTTATCCATACTATATTTAGTTTTTTGTTTTACAAGATTCACTCCATTAAAGTGATGTTCTTTATTGTCAATCGTGACACTGTTAGTATTGGGGGTAATATCAGTACCTTGATCTAATGCTCTTGCAATCATTTTTCGGTAAGTGATTACCTGTTTCTTAGGGTATGTAAAGAATGGAATTCCAACAATGATCTTTGATCTTGGGAGTTTATACTGCTTTACAAAGATATCTTCAGCTCTTTCCACACCTTCCATGGTGTCTACATAGCCCATTACATTAACCATATGGAGATATTGGATGTTCCTAGCTGCAGCTTCAACACTCGGTTTTTGTGCCCATATTTTACTACTAAATGCAGCAGATAATGTGATTCCTTTTCTATTAAGCTTTTGGTATAATTCGTGTAATAGAGATGAGATACCATCTAAATCATCCTCTCTTGGAAACTCCCAATCGATATCGACGCCATCAATTCCTTTCTCAAGGCAATATTTAGTTACATACTTAGCGAATTTCTTTTGATTTTTGTTTTCAACCAATGCTTTAAATTCATCTGCAACATCTCCTCCACCGATACATAGATGGGTCTTTACGTTGTATTTCTTACACGTCTTTACTACTTGATTGATATCTTTCTCACTAAGGCCGTTGCGGCCATGTTTATTTTGGAATATCAGAGACTTATCTGAATTAACTTTTGCTACTTTAAATTTCCCATTAGATGGATCAGGAATGATAGAGAAAATAATAATATCAGTCAGTTTCTTCGCTTGATCTTCAGTAAAGTGTTTCATACTATAAGAGGGAAGATAACCAACAATTTTCCCTTTTGATTTTGTACAATTATCATCTGCAAACAGATTAGAAATCATTACAAAAAAGAGTAATGGAAGAAGTATATGTTTCATAGCTATTACAATAAGGTGTGGTACTTTGATAATGAGTTGTGTGTTAGACCCAATATTTGATTATAGGGAAGCAATCGCACCACATGTAAGATTGACCTGTGGTGCTTCGCTTCTTCTATTTAGTAATATGTGGAATTGTATTCAGTTTAATCTTTTTTCTTTGCTTGTAAACGATTCTTGATCTTCTTATGCGCTAAATATCGTTCAATATTCTGTTGATCTAACTCATCAGAATCGCCATATTTTGCACGGATCGAATCAAGTTTAATATGCAAGTTCTTTTGGATGTTTGCATAAGTTGGATCACCATATAAATTATGCATTTCATTCGGATCATTATCGAGATCATACATCTCCCATGTATCTGAATCGTAATAGAAGTGGATTAACTTATATCTATCAGTCCTAATACCATGGTGTCTCTCAACGCTATGTTCTCCAGGATATTCATAATATGTATAGTATAACGCATCTCTCCACTCTTTACTTTGACCATTAAGAATTGATCTAAATGACTCTCCTTGCATATCTTTAGGGATATCGCTATTTGCGTAATCTAAGAATGTTGGTGCAAAATCAATATTCTGAACAAGTCGATCCTCTACAGTTCCAGCTTTAATCTCTTTAGGGTATTTCATTATGATCGGAGTACGGAACGACTCTTCGTACATAAATCGTTTATCAAACCATCCATGCTCTCCCAAATAGAAACCCTGATCAGCAGTATATACAATGATCGTATTTTCTGCCAACCCTTCCTTGTCAAGATAATCTAGTAGTTCACCAACACCATCATCAACAGACTGAATGGTACTTAGATAGTCCTTCATATATCTGTTATATTTCCATTTTGCCAGCTCTTTTCCCTTTAGATTTCTTTTCTTAAAATCTTTAATGATTGGTTCGTAATATGCATCCCACTGTGCTCTTTGAGTAGAATCCATACGGTCGTACATCTTCTGTGCATGTTTTCTGTACTTGGTTTGAACATCTCCATCTTTATCTAGTACCTTAAGATCATATACAAGGTCCATATGGTCGAATATTCCCATCTCATGGTGTTTCGCGGCAACTTTACCTTCATATTTATCGAAGAAGTTATCAGGAAGCTCGAAATTCTGATTATCATATTTCCCTAGATATTTTAGATCAGGCATCCATGTTCTATGTGGTGCTTTTTGATGGTACATCAAAAAGAATGGTTTATCCTTCTTACGTCCATTTTTCAACCAATCCATGGCAAGATTAGTGGTAACCTCAGTACAATATCCATGGTAGTTTTTAGGCTTGCCATTTTCTATAAAATCAGGATTGTAATACTGACCTTGGCCAACTAGAACATTAGAGTAATTAAAACCTTGTGGTAGACCATTTAAGTGAATCTTTCCAATTAAAGCCGTTTCATAGCCTGACTTTTGAAGTTCCTTTGCCACATTATTCTGATCCCAGTTGAAAGGAAGTACATTATCGACCTTACCATTCTTGAAGCTATGCTTTCCTGTCAACATCGCTGCTCGACTGGGAGCACATATAGAGTTGTTAACATATCCATGAGTGAACAGAACACCTTCGTTTGCAATTCGATCTATATTCGGAGTTTGATTAATATTATGACCATAAGCACCGATTGCCTGAAATGCATGATCATCACTCATGATAAAAATAATATTCGGCTGCTTCACCTCTTTTTTCACCTCAGCATGACATGATGAGAGTAAAGTGGTCAGAAGTAGTCCTTCTGCGATCATCTTCAGTTTTTTCATTTTATTGGAGTATTTGTTATTATAAAACAACGAAAATAAAAACTACTATTTGTATGAAAAGGATGATAAATAGAATATATGTTTGAACTTTAAGTTTTTTTAATTTCCTATGTCCATCATCCCTCTCTTCATTTTCTTTTAAATTTTGTGTTGTCAATCTGTTAATATTATATGATAAATGTTTGTTTTATTTCATCTTGTAAATAGTATCTGAAGATTGTTATTTCCACATAATACGATTCGTTATTCAACCAATACATCATTGTTTTAACAACGATGTATACAATCAAGCAATCGAAATTATATCCCATAGAATAAGAATATTCATACAACTTGGTACTCTATAATTTAATGTTTACGAAACTATTTCGATTTAAATACAAATGGGTTTTGTCTTGTTTTATTGATGTTTGTTTTTGTTCTTTTATCAATTAAATGTTCTCAATTGTTCAAATTCTTGATATTTTTGGTTTAAAAATGAACGTCAGTATAATTTTTCTTGACTAAGTGGAAGGTGGCGTTGAAAAACTAGAAGGTGTACAAATACCAAAAGCCCGTCAACTAATAATAGTTAACAGGCTTAAGTTTAATAGAGATATAAATGCAGTAGAGGGAAGTAATAGTAGTTAAAGTTTAGAATGTCTTAAATAATAGACTGGGTATCACTATTAAGTACCTACATGTAATTGATGACGCATTCTTCATCACAAGAATTTCGGCGTATTTTAAGTTGAATCATAAGAGTTTACAGCTCTCATAGCAAGTAATAAAACATACGTCAATATTTACAATTAACTACTTAGTCTTCGTATGATATTTTTGATTCCTGAATTGAGAAGGTGTGCACTGTTTAATATCTTTAAATACCGTACTAAAATACCTCTGGTTTGTATATCCTACTTTATATGCAATTTCACCCACAGGGAGATCTGTTTGGAGCAATAGTTCCGTTGCTTTATTTATCTTAATACTCTTGATAAAATCATTTACACCTAGGTCTGTCAAGGATTTTATCTTTGCATAGAAAGTAGAACGACTCATCGCAAATTCATTATTTAATTTCGTAACATCAAAATCAGAATCTTCCATGTTGTCATTGATAATGGATATAACTTGATTTAAGAATACCTTATCTCGATTATTTGTTGAAATGGCATTAATATTAACGATCTCTCCTTGTTGGAATAGTTCTCGATAACGTTGCCTATTGATTAATATATTTCCCATTCGTGCTAGAAGAATATCTATCCCAAATGGTTTTGGAAGATATGAATCGGCACCGCCATAATATGCCTCAATTCTGGTTTGTTCATCATTCTTTGCAGTCAAAAGAAGAATTGGAATATGGCTGATCGTGATATCTTGCCTCACTTTACTTACTAACTCAAACCCATCCATATTAGGCATCATCACATCACTAATAATAAAGTCCGGTTTTTCGGAAAGTATTAATGGCCATGCTTTTTTACCATCAGATGCATCTTTTACATTACAGTAGCACTTCAACTCTTTGGTGATAAAATTTCTAAGATCAGGATCATCTTCTACAACCACTATATTTTTCCCTTTTAGGATATGGTGTATGTTTACATCACTCTTTTTATCATTTAAAGGTTTTATTACTTTATTATTGGTTTCAATAAAATATTTATTGGGAGTTAAAGGCAGAGATAATTCAAATACAGCTCCAGCAGTGGTGTTATTATATGCTTTTATTTCACCACCCATTAGTTCTACTAACTTTTTAGTGAATGCAAGACCAATACCCGTGCCTTTTTTATGTCCCTCTCCTTGAAAGAAACGTTCAAATATAGCCTCAATGTCTTTTTCCTTAATTCCGACTCCCTGATCAATAACACTTATTACCAATTGTTCGTCTCTCTTGTTACCAGAAATTGTTATAACACTATCTGAAGGAGAGTATTTAATCGCATTTGACACTAAGTTACTTAATATTTTATCTAGCTTATCAGTATCGCAAAATACGATGGGAGTATAATTAAAATTCAATATTAGTTTAATGTTCTTAGATGACAGTTCGTAGCTAAACTGTTCAATAAAATTCGTCATCCACTGCTGGATATTGATCTCAGAAACGACAAGAACCTCTTTATTGGCATCCATTTTGCGGATATCAAGCACTTGATCAATGAGGGTTTTCATCTTTTCTGCTTGTCTTGTCATTAATTTAATCTCTGAATCAAGCTCTTGAGGAGCAGCCCCCCTTTTAGATATCTGTTTTAATGGACCATAAAGAAGGCTAAGTGGTGTTCGTAGCTCATGAGAGATATTTGTAAAAAACTCCAACTTTTCATCGTTAAGTTTCTTTACTTGGCTCTTCCTCTCTCTCTCTACCTCTAACTCAATCATCAACTCAGACTGTTTAATTAAATAATGACGAATCAATGCTAATATTGCAACGATACCTATAATAAGGATAAGAATAAACCACCACCTTTTCCACCAAAGTGCAGGAACAAATATTGATAGTTGATTAGCACATTGAATCCACTCTCCATCTTCTCGATTACAGTAGATATTTAGAGTATATTCCCCAGGGGGTAAGTGTGTTATGTTGATCTCTGGATTAGAAGTCTTTATTTCGTTTTCTGTGAATCCTTCTATTTTATATTTATACATCCTTTTACGGAAGAAGTTCTTCTCATCAACAACCACATTTAATCGGAGACTCGAATTATCAGTAGGTAATTGAAGGCGATTGTTTTCTATTTTACACTCTTTATTTCGTCCTAGTGGTATACCATTAACCATAATATGATCGATAGTCAATGACGGATTTGAAATAATTTGTTTACTATTTATATTCTGGGAAATTCGTAGAAACCCATTGATAGTACCAAGATATGTGTCACCATTTTCAGTAGATATACTATGTCTGCCTGAGAAGGAGACAAATGGATTCCCTTCAGGTTTACCATAAGACCTAAAGTTATCTTTGGTAATCGTATATTTATATAGCCCTCTTTCAGATGTGATCCAAAAACTATCGTTATCACAATCTGCGATACAATAACTATAACCAAAAAAAGAACTAGATATATGCTTGATCTCTTTCGTTTCAAGGTTATAAGATATCAGACCTATACTTGTCGCACACCATATTATATTGTCCTTTTTAATCATTGAATATACATATCGATTGTCACTTTTTTCAGACATATTATTCTCCATAAGATTGAAAAGATATGTCGATTTTCTCGAATCTAAATCAATATGATGTAGGCCATTCATTCCTCCAAGAAGGTATTCATTATCATTAAGCTCTATAAGATCACTAACTTGAGAAGGGGCCCCTCCTTCCCATCCATTTTTTTCTGAGATCGACACGATCTGTTGTGATGGAGTAATGAATTGGACTTTCCAACCAAATTTCCATATTCTACCTTTGGAATCTTTTCGTAAAATAATAGGTGTCGATAATGATAAGTTAGAGATACTCTTCAACCACGGAAACTGATTATCTGGAATGAATTTTCTACTCTTAGTATCAAACATATGTACACCATTCCTATAGAAGCTTACAAGTATTAACCCCTCTTTATATGAACAAATAGATACAACCTTTTCTTTATTGTACTGCTCTATATGCTCAAATCTTTCAGTTAAAGGATCGAATAAATTAAGGCCACCACCTTCTGTACCAATCCATACTTTACGCGGGGACTCTTCATAAAAATCTATAACTGTAGATGTTGAAATACCACTATGACTATTTCGAGGACTTTCTGTATAGGACTTAATATTAACTTTATGCAAGCTGATTAACCCAAACCGAACAGTTCCCATTAAAATATTTCCATGTTTGTCTATAAATAAGTCAATCAGCGAATTGGTAGGAATTGAATTACGATCCCCTCTAATATGTTTTACCTTCTTAATCTTCTTTGTCAACCGATTGTATATCCAAATCCCTTGACCATCCGTTGTAAAGAAAACTTCATCATCTTTTTCTCCAAAATCCTGGATAAACACCTTAGCAGGATCTACATTCTCTTTAAGCACCCCAATATTTTGTTTATCTCCATTAGAATCTAGACAAGTGATCCCTTCTTCTGTATTTCCAACCCACAGGATATCAAGATGATCAACTAAGGAAGCAATAGGTCCTACAACATGGTGTTTTGATATTAAATCCAATGAGTTGTCGTTAGCGATCCTCCAGACCCCCTTATTGGTTACAACGACAATAGCCCCATCCTTAAAAGCTTCTATCTTGTAAAGAACATCCTTGAATTGGGGTATTTTAATCTCTATAGTTCGAGCTGTTTTATGGACCTTATCGTATATGACTATTTGGTTACTTCTTCCGAAATAGATCTTATCTTGGAGGTTCTGGTAACAAAAGAATGATTTTTTAAGCTGAGGTACTTTTAGTGATTCAAAACGATCTTTCTCTCGATTGTATATACTTAGTTTTGTATTGGTACCAATATATAGTGTATGGTCATCATCTTCAAAGATGAAAAGAATCCTACGTCCTTTTAGGTTATGGTTACGCTTTGACCCAAACTTATACGAATGGATTTTTGTACCATCATACTTATTAATTCCCTCACTAGTTCCAATCCACATGTATCCATATGAATCTTTGTATACTACACGCACTTTATTTGATAAAAGACCATCTTCAACAGTAATTCTGTTAAAATCGTAGTCTTCTTGACAGAGTGCATGAAAAGATGTAATTAATATTAATATTCCGATAGTTAGTACGTTACGGATCATATAGTTAAATGTGTTGTTGTTAGTCTTAAGTTTAGTGTGTTGTGTTGAATATTACGACTCAAGGAGGAGAGAGCCACTCGATTAATGAAGATCGTTGGATAGTTGTTTTAATCATAAGATAAGGCATTTTTGTTTTCGAACTTTCACAAGTTAATAAACAAAGGAATGCGAAACAAATATTTTTGACATTTGGATTTATAGCCCAATATGTTTATAAACAAGATAAGCCCAACCCAATGTAACTATTTTCTTACATAGAATTGAGCTTATTCAAATTGCAACTATTTATTTTATTAACTCTTGACTAACACTAGCTAATCTTTCAACACTATCCGACAGACCTCCTATTCTATTGCGCTTCACCCAGTTATTTTCAAATTCAGTAATAATCTCATTCAACTGATTAGACATTCTCTTTCTCTTTTTTAAAGGAATGTTTTTTATTGAGTGATCTTTCACCTTTAACCTTGCTTCGATTAACTCACATCCCCATGTAGCAAGCTTTGCTGATAAGAGGAGTTCATCTTTTGTGATTTGACCATCAACACTTGTAGGCTTAGCTGCAGCAATCTTTTTTGTTGCCTCTGCAACCTCTTTGCGCATCATTGGTAGAAGTGTTGGATCATAAAATTTCACACGATATTTATCTGAGAAGAAAACATCTATTCTATCAATCATATCAAAATATGGTCTCCCTGCTTGATCTTCTCCTTTGCCACCCATATAGGCATTTGTTAATTGAAGTAAACCTTCGCCCATATTATTAGTAGGGTCTTTATAGATCAGGTCATTTGTTAATTTAGCAAGATCTACATCTTTATTATGATCGACACACCATGACATACCTGCCCCATAGATCAATGGAGGAAAGGCTGTACTGATTGGTTGCATATGTCCTTTGTCTCCCCAATTGGTATTTAATACTCCATATGCGCCATACTTCTTTCCATTCACTATTGCATTCTGGATATTCTGTTTTGCTCTTTCTGTCTTTCCAATAAAAGTTCTCCAACCACTAGTCCCAGGACAAACGTAAAATGGTAATTGTTCGTCATGAAATCTTCTACACTGCTTCTCATAGGGATGATTAGGACGATATCCCCAAATCATACAGATTACATCTTTAGGCATCAATGGAATTAATTCAGGATGTTTGGTTACAATATCTCCCCACATCTGTGGTTGTTTGCCATACTGCTTAACTCGACGTGTAACCTCCTTTATATAGTTCAAATAAACCTTGCTTTTACCTATCTTATCACACATCTCTTTAGATCTTCCATAACCTAATTCATAAGGCTCATCACCACCAATATTTGCATATTTACTAGTAAAATTTGGAAGATACTCTGCATATAAACTATCCATAAAAGATATAGATTTAGGTTCAACAGCACATAGTGTAGTTCTTCGTTTATTTATAATCCAGTTATCAGACGCAATACTGTCTGGACGTTCTGATAAATAAAAATAGTCAGAATGCTTAAGCCACCTACCCATATGACCTAATGAGTTTTGATTTGGAACAAGGTCGATCATTCTATCACCGCAATACTGGTCAAGTTCCAAAACCTCTTCTACTGTAAGAGGAGATGCATCTTTCCAAACTTCTTTATGGTTCTTATACGCAAAGGTATGTTCAACATAAAGCTGAATTTCGTTAATTTTCCAAGCTGCAAAACGATCAATTAAAAGTTTTAATGTCTCCATCGTTGGAACCTTATCTCTTGAGATATCAAGCATGATTCCTCTTCGTTCAAAATCAGGCCAATCATGAATTGTTTGACAAGAAATAGATTTATCGGCTTTTGATAAAATCTTTTCAAGAGTCTGAATACTATAGTAGAGGCCATAATCATCATGAGCGACGACTTTAATCCCACTTTCATTGATATCAATTTTATACCCTTGAGGTTCTAGGGTCGTTTTAGGTGCAATTTGGAATGATACAGCAGGAACCTCTCCTGGGAAAGTTCCAGCAGTAACAGTAAATTCATTATCAAATCGACGACCTAGTGACTGCTTTATACGATCAATTTGGATAGCAAATTTCTGAAAAGATGCTGCATCAACAACAATACGATCACCTTGGATCGAGAGTTGAGTCGTCTTGATTTCATGTATTTGAGGTACAGGAAAAATTTGAGCATTTGCTATTCGAGGGATAAATGAATAACAGATAAATAGCAGAAGGGTTAATTGTAAGTGATGTCTCATGCTTGATTCTTTTTACAGAAAAGTTCTCTTTTAAAATGTAACTTTCCCTTATGGATTTCATTTCCCGAAATATCTCTAATTGTACAATTAGAGATGTTTTATATTATTCACAATGTGTTTCTTATTATTTAATAATCCGAAAAAGTTGATTTATTGAGGACTATAGAACTCTAACTACCTGCCTATTAGAAGATGTAATTTTAAACTACATCTTCTCAAGGAAAATATAGTTTTAATATTGAAGGAACTGTGGATTAAATCAAACAACTTCTAAACAGAATCAGATATCATTATTACTAAAGTGTTGTAACTTCATAAGAACTAAATTAATTAAATCAAACACTTATGCTTATGAAGAAAATTTACATGTTCATTATTTTCATGGTTACTTTGAGTCACGTATCGGCTCAATCTCAACAGACTGATGCAAAAACATCAATTCGTTTTGATGGTACAAAGAAGGGAGTAATAACCATGCCTAATCTAAAAAGTAGTTTAGGAACCTCTTTAGATGAATTTACCATTGAATTTTGGTGTAAAAGATATCGAGAGCCTCAACTCGATAAATGGGGACACTATATAAAGATTGGTCTATCTGGCGGAAAAGGGTTAGGGATACAAGTACCAAAATTTGGAGGCTTTAACCTTGTTTTTGGAAATGGGGCTGGTCAAAAACCTGTCTACAGACAGGTTAAGAATACGGCGGAGATGAGTGAGTGGACGCATGTTGCATGGGTCTATAAGAATGCACAGTTTCATGCTTACATTAATGGTGAAGCTGTTCCTTGTCATTTCGGTAGGCATGACATACCAACATCTATAGAGCTTGGAGATACTTATGTTGTTGGAGATAAGACGGGAACAAACATGAGGTCTCTACGTGTATGGAAAAAGGCAAGAACCTCTGATCAAATCCAACAAAACTATAATAAAGAAGTTTCTACAAATAGTAATCTTGTGGTTCACTACACGATGCAAGATAACGACATGCCATATAATGTTATAGATACAAGTGGAAATCAATTGGATGGAACAATATCAACATCATCTACAACGAAATACGAAAGTGACATAGTTACCCCTACTACAGGAAAAGGTAACCGTATTGTAGGATATTTACCATACTATAGAATGTCGAATGTATCAGAAGAACAGGTATCATTATTGACAGACGTGGTTATCTTCTCAGTATTCCCAAATCCAAATACAGGAGAAATTCAGATCTCAAAATACGATAAGAATGGGAAACGAATTTTTAAACATCAGAAAGGTGGCTCTGGTCTAAAGCAAGCAGATATTGAAAGAGTCGTTTCCTATTGTGACACCCATGGAGTTAAAGCACATCTATGTATTGGCGGAGGAGATTATGCCTTGCCATTTAGACGATTGGTTGACAATGGAAATGCTAAAAAATTTGCAGAGAATCTCACCAATTTATGTATTGAATTAGGTCTTGATGGTGTAGATGTTGATTGGGAATTCCCAAGTTATAGTGATTTAAACAAGGTTGACCTCTTGTTTCAAACTCTATATAATCATCTAACACCAAACAACTTGTCTCTTTCAGGTGCATTCTCAAGTTATGAATACTCACAGAAACCTAGTATCTTATCAGCTGTTCGCAACGAACCGTTGTTAGACCTTATTAATGTGATGGGATATGTAAACACAATGGGTGGAATATACAGAGCTGAGAATGTGTTTGTGAAAAAATACAAACTTCCTAAAGAAAAAGTCATTGCAGGTGTTCCTTTTTATACTTTCCCTAAAGTAAATGTAATGACCTACAATAAGATGGTTTCGACTGCTAAAGCTGCAGGTAAAGTAATTACTCCAGAAATGAATTCCATCACACTTAATGGTAAAGTGTATAATTATAATGGGGTAAATCTTGTAAAGAAAAAAACTCGCTATTGTAAAAACAAATTAGGAGGAGTAATGATTTGGGAGATTGGACAAGATATGCCTGCAGATAATGATTTTTCACTCTTAGCAGCAATAAACCAAGTGATGAACGAAGGGGAAGTAAAAACAAAGAGTGGCGATCTATTCTCAGAAGAGCTGTCAAAAAGAGACAATATAATGGATGCTAATACTGTAATCTATCCTTCAAATATTATTGACCATTTCAATATTCGTTTAGCGGAGCAAGGTCAATATAGAGTTGAAGTCTTCAATGCGCAAGGAAAACAGGTAGCAAGCAAGAGATACACCTTGTTTAGTAATGATGAACAAAGAGTGCCTCTTATTGTCCCATCTGGAGTATATATTGTGATGATATATGACGACACGAATAAGTTGATCCATAAATCTAAACTAATAAGATAATTATTATAATGCGCAAAGAGGGAGAAAAGTCTCCCTCTTTCATTTATCTCAACAACAATGAAAAACACACTCTTTTTGAAATTCGTTATATGTCTGGCCTTTCTTATGGCTGGTCATAATGTGAAAGCACAAAAAAAATCACCCAATGTCGTAATGATTTTTCTTGATGACAGTGGTTATGGTGATTATGAACATAATGGTAATCCAACAATTAAAACACCAAATCTTTCAACATTAAAAGATAGTGGCATAAACTTTACACAGTTCTATGTCCCTACAGCAGCCTGTACTGCATCAAGATATTCACTATTAACTGGACGCTATCCTGGTAGGTCTGGTCTAGGTAGTTGGGTGATTAATCCAAAAACCAAACAATATATTCACCCCAAAGAGATTACGATAGCTGAGGGACTAAAGTCTATAGGTTATAAAACAGCCATGTTTGGCAAATGGCATCTTGGTACTCCTAACAAAGCAAACAATTTCACCCCAGATGCTCTACCTTTAGCACATGGTTTTGACTCATGGATCGGAACAAATGTCTCTCATGACTATGAGAACTCAATGTTAATTAAAAGTCAAAAGAATGGCAACAAACCTGCTGTCGGCTATGAGGTTATTAGTGATTCTGTAAGACATCATCAAAAGGTAGCAGAATCATTAACAGGAATTTGCACAAAAGAGGCAATTAGATTTATTGAGAAAAACCATAAATCACCATTCTTTGCTTATGTCGCATATAATATGCCCCACCTTGGGCTTTGGGTAAGCGATAAATTTAAAGGGCACTCTCGAAGAGGTACATTAGGTGATGTTATGGAGGAGTTAGACTTTTCCATAGGCGAAATACTCAAAACCTTAGAACGTAAACATATTCGTGAAAATACCATTGTGATTATATCCTCTGACAATGGTCCATGGATTAAGTTTGAAACCGAAACTAAATCTAAATATGGAGACACAAGACTTCAGGTAGGTTACGCAACACCATTTAGAGATGGCAAAGGTTCAACGTGGGAAGGAGGACATCGTGTGTTAGGTATGATTAGTTGGCCTGCAAAGATCAAAAAACATCATAATGAGCAAGTACCAGTAAGTACTCTAGATATTTTGCCAACCATATTTTCAATAACAGGTGTACCGTTACCAAAAGATAGAACAATTGATGGTAGAGACATCACCCCTCTACTGTTTGGGAAGAAATTCGTTAAACCCTTTAATTTCCTATATAACTACACACGAAATAATCCATCAGCAATTAGACAAGGGCCTTGGAAGCTTCATATAAGAATAGGATCACAAACGAAAAACAACTATGGTTTTACTGCATCCAAAGATAAACCTTTACTATTTCAAGTAGAACAAGATCTTGGTGAACGTATCAATGTCGCCGATAAGAATCCGCTTATCGTTGATAAACTCTTGAATGAATTAGAGAATAAAGAAAGTCAAATTAAAGAAGAAGGTACTTTCTGGGATAATTAATTCCCACTATCACTTTAGGGGGGCTCTCATAATTATTTAACTGATATTTAACATATTACATTGTAATTCTTATACTAAAAAAGTGATCTTTATAAATATGAACTACAAGAATATCACTAACGATTCATTATTTGATGACGTTTTTAGGCTAGAGAAGCTTCAAGAAATGGGAGATCCTTTATATCGTTTAAATCAGGTTATCGATTGGGAGTTATTTCTCCCCATCTTAGAAAAGGTATATGAAAAAGATCGCAAAAGTAATGCTGGTGCTCCAGCTTACTGTCCTATTATGATGTTTAAGATTTTGATACTACAACGCTATTATAATCTTAGTGATTTTCAAACAGAATATCAGATTATTGATAGGCATTCATTTAGTCAATTCTTAGGTTTAGTTCGGAGTAGTTCTATACCAGACGAAAAAACAATTTGGCGATTTAGAGAAAGACTTTCAGTTCTAGATTTAGAAAGAGAACTTTTTGAACAGTTTCATCATGTATTAAATAATGAGGGTTTGCTTGTTTCTGAAGGTAAAATTGTTGATGCTAGTTTTGTGGAAGTTCCAAGACAAAGAAATAGCAAAAAAGAGAATGAATATATCAAAGAAAACAACTGTGCTCCAAAGGAATGGCATTCAAATAAGAATAAACTTCGTCAGAAAGATGTAAATGCACGTTGGGCGAAAAAACGTAATGAAAAACATTTTGGCTATAAGAATCATATCAAAATAGACAGTGATAGTAAATTGATTACAGATTATACTTCTTCAAGTGCTGAAGTTCATGACTCAAAAGCATTAGATTTACTCATTGGAGATGATACAGATCAAGATTGTAAATTCTATGCTGATAGTGCTTATACAGGAGAACGATGTGATAAGCTTATAGACGAAAGTAAAATGGAGAATAATGTAAATGAGAAAGGAGTAAGAAATAAACCTTTAACTGACCAGCAAAAGGAAAATAATAAAGAAAAATCAAAAACAAGAGCAAGAGTTGAGCATGTGTTTGGTTTTATGGAAAATAGTATGGGAAATTTGCAAATGAGGTGTATTGGATTTGAAAGATCAAGTACAATTATTGGGCTAATCAACCTCACATACAACTTGTTTAGGTATGAACAAATTATAAGATTAAAGTTAATGGTAAAATAACTGTGTCTACACTTTAAATAATGAAATGTAATGCACTGATTATCAATAATTAAAAATACACACTATTATATGTGAGGTTTCTCAAATTTACCGAACATATAGGATCAAACAAAAAAACTAATTTTGAGAGGTTCCCTTTAAAACAAAAAGGAATTATAAGAACTCATCTTATAATTCCTTTATTTTACTTATGTCGGGATGAGAAGATTCGAACTTCCGACCCCACGCCCCCCAGAGATGAAGGCGTTTGCACTTAAAAAACAGATAACCAAGATACTACTTAGCTACACATTGGAAATTTGCACTATTTTTGCACGAAATATGGTTTCGCTTATTTAGTATACAATAAAATTAGGCCCCGATTCCTTTAAGATCTTTTTTGCTATAACTTTGATATCCGAAGGCATAGGAACACCTTCTTTGACTTCAAAATTATAGATAATATCAGCATGTGATTTATTATTAAATAACGGACTTATTATGACCTCTGCTTGATTTTCATTAATAACCTTAACAGTAATAGGAAGTTTACCTACTATTTTTTTATGGTCACTAGACATCTCTTGAATTATTCGTTTTTCAATATCTGAATCAAATAGTCTTTGTCTATTTACTGAAACTTCATTCGTATCTTTAGGAGGCATCAGGCATTGATATTTGATTTTGTTCTTACTACTATAGTGATAAGGAGAAAAAATAAGTCTTAACACGGTTTCTTCTGATGGAACTATATTAGGCATTAAAAATATTAATTTTTTCGATAAGTATAGATCTAAGTTCATTATCAAATGATTCTTCAATAGTGAATGATTTATCTGAATAACCTTTTTCAAAGTCATCAAAAACAATGTTGATTTCTGACATCCCAATTTCTAGATTAATCTCACCATTCTCAAGCTCCCAGTCGAATCCGATTGTTCCGTGCGAAAATGGAGTAATTTCTACCAGATCTAAAGAAGGTAAGCTCTTTATTAAATCAATAGCGTTAGATATAACTTTCGGATTAAATTTAACAGCCCCGTATCCATCCCAATTAGATTCAAGTTTTTTGATGTCACTTAATCTATTATAAAGATCAGTCGATTCTTCTTTAAAATTCTCAAGGTATATATTTGTAATACCTGAAATGTCATTTTCTACAGGTTGAAATATCTCTATCTGGGGCAAACTTATATTTGCATAATCCTTCCATTTTTCTTGATTAGTATCAGCAGAACATATATTACTGAAACATAATAAACCTGTTAATGTTGTTGTGGTGGTTATTGGAGTGTTTTCGAACATAATTTATAGTGTTTGAAATCTTGCAAATAGATCATCTGTAATAAGCTTATAAAAGAGTTTCTTCTCTACCTCATGCATTTGATTAAGTAAAGTGGAAACTTTAGAAGGTTCTATATCACTCTGATTAAAAATATCAATGTCAATTAAAGAACCATTCTTCGATAAGTTTTTACTTTCAAAATTAACTTTATTCGCTAAGCTAAGATTGCAATTAAATCCTTCATATAAGAAAGTATTTCGATAAAAAGAGTTACTTAAATCGATCTCAAAATCTTTTGTTGAGATTTGCAAACTAAGGTCATCAAAAATATTATACTCAACTGATCTATGTTCAATTAAATTAACATAACGCATTCCTATTCTTGTATTTGTCTTAATCATAGGAGTAATTTCTTTGTAGATTAAGTCAAATCTACTTTTTAAATCATCCCATCCCTTATAAGATCCTATTATATCAAGAATTATGATATCAGAACCTATTTGGACAGAACTGTTATTATTAAAAAGTTTAAATAATGGTTTATACTGAAGATTTGGATCTTTCCTTCTTACATTTTCTGGAATGTTATTAATTGGTAAAGCTTCAAACTGATTGTAGGTTGATGAAATCACAGGCATTAATTTTCCTACGACTTCATTGGCAGTCTTATTATCTATAAGTTCGAATCTTATATCAATAAATACTTGTACAATAGGGCACTTTTCAATTGGCAATTCTTTCATAATAGTAAATTCATTAAATCGTAACTATTTTTAGTATCCAAAAAAGTTAGTTTCTTTCAATTAATTAATTAAAAGTATATATTATATCCAATATTTTGAACTAATAAATTGTTAATTTTAAAAACACTCTTTCTTACATCAAGTTTTTCTTATCCAATTCTCCGTATAAAAACTTTAATAGATATGATTGCGTACCTCATTAGTTTACCAACTTTATCATATATATTAAATATCAATATAGCTAGATATATAAACAGATTGTAAGAATCAAAAATGTATTAGTATATTATAAACAAAGTTATTTAGCCAAGTGTTCGATAATGCAAAACTTTAACATTTCATTTTTTCCTTAAAATTGGAACGGAGTGACAGACATAATTTATTTTATCTGAGAAATATTCGCCAAGTGAATATATTCCATCGATCCCAAGGTTCAAATATCCAAGATCTTCACCTCATAAAGTAACATTCTTAATTGTAGATAGACCATGTTCGTTACCTTCATCATGACATTGAATAGTTTGTTCATTGTCATCTAATGATTTAAATTCCTCCATTCTATTTCATCCTAGATGATATCAAACGAAATCTAATACTCTTTATTTTTTTAATCTGACACTGCAACTTATTGAATTTGGTAAGCACTGACAAAGATTATCATCAATTGAACAATGCATTGTTTCACAATCAACATATACAATCAGCTCTACAAAGTCATCTAGAAAACCTTAATATGCACTCCTTTTGACACACAGAACTTATACATATTACCATCCCTAGAATCAAAATCCAGTATTATCCTGTTTCTTTTTTGCATTTTCAAATTCTGTATCGACACCACTTATAAAGTTCTCATAGTTATTGATCACTAACATTACCGTATAATTATTAGTTGCAGGAAGAAATTTAGGACGAAGCTCTACAGACGTAGTTTTATCAGGATGAATAAGAACAGTTCCATATTTACTATGTTGATCAAACAAAATAGGAATATTCCAATTATCAGGCTGAAACCACACTTTATATCCTTTATTCACCAAAAATTTAAATGTATTATTTAGGTAAACCTCTCCGCTGGAGCTAGATAATCCAAATGCCGAACCTTTAGGAACTAAAATAATTCCCTTAAGAAGGTTATTGTATATGTGAAGATTCTGTTTGTACATACGCCAATTTACACCATTCCCTAATTGAATGTTTGTGTAATCGGATTTATGCAATTTAAATTCTTTATATGCTGCCTTCTTCGACATGTTATATTCGAATCCTTTATATAAGGACTGTGAATAAGAGAAATACGAACAGAAGACTACTAAAAGGAGAACAGTTAGTTTTTTCATTAGTATATATTGGTTTAAGTTATTCTATAATCTTATTTTACATTCACTACGTGAATTATAAGGCTACAACCTTATATTGAGCTATTATAAGGTTGTAGCCTTATAATTTACACCATACTCATCACCATCATCACTTTATAGATACCAAAGATATCCTCCATGGACACATCAAAAGCTGGGTAATTCTCATTAAAAGAGACACAAGTAATAACCCCGTCCTTCTTGGATGGCTTAAGTTGCTTTACTACGATACCGTTTGTTGTATCCAGGACAAACACTTTACCCCATTCGATAAATGCTTTTTCGTTGATCTTCTTGATAAGAATCTTTGATCCATTCGGATAAAGAGGTTCCATACTATTTCCAACAACAGTAATCCCGAAATCGACATCATGAATTGGTGACAACATGGTTTCACAATCCGCATCGGTAACTTGGGCCACAAAGTCATCCAGATACCCTCCAGATGCATTTACTGGTAATAACGGTATGCTTTTACCTAATGGTGCCACTTTATAGTGGCTAGAATCCTTCTCATTTCTAATCATATCCCCCTCGCCTGTAATTAACCACTCGACACTAACATCCCTATATGAATTGAGAAATCTCAATATATTATCTTCTGATATTCCACTCTTTTGAGACAATACCCCATTAGAAGCCCCTGTCATCTTGTAAAAATCAGACTTTGGAACACCTTTAAAATCAAGATATTGTATAATTCTATTTTTAATTATAGACATTTCTCTATTATTTTCTTTTAAATATTGAGATAACTCTATATATTTGTGTTATCATATTTTACTTTAGTAAAGATAGCAAAATTCATTTTTTGATCTATTAACAACTTATAAAAACTTGCAAATGACCAACCCCGTACAAATCAGCCTCGGCAGAAAACACCATAAAGTACTTAGAAATGAATTCCTTCCTAAGATGTCACGCCAGACGATCTTTAATGCTTTAAACTACCGAAGCAATACAAAGAACTCTCGTGAAGTAAGATGTCGAGCGAAAGAACTACTTCTCAATGAGATCTCACTTATTGAGAGAACGGAAAGACTCCTATAAAGCATCGCTATTCATAGAATACTTACAAACTATCCTAAATTAATATATCATGCATACAATACCAGTTTCAGAAAAAAAAGTCACTACTATTTTTTGTGATATCAATACAAAGAAATGGTTAAGCCTAGAAGAGGCAATTACCTATTTAGGTTTTGGGAGTAAAGATCTTTTCAGAAGATGGAGAGAAAATGGTGTTCTCACTTACTACAAACTTGGAAAACGAATCGTCTACAAACGTGCAGACATTGACAAATATATCGAGAGTTGTCGAATCATTGCTTTTAACCAATAAAATAAACCACCATGAAAACGACTAAAAAAGGGCTACCATACGAAATGACGATCACTAAAGATTGTATTCACTTCATCTTTGATGATGATACCAGTGTGTTTGTGGATCATGACGACCTATCGGTTTACGATATGGACGGAATGATGACCATTCCAGCACATAAGCAAGAGGTGGTCGATAAAGAGATAGCCATGTTAAAATTACTCATACGATGAATGCGACCTCTCACCCACTCATTAAAGAGTATAGAGAGCCACTGTTTCGTATTATAGTGGATTTACGCCACAACTGCATCATTACCCACTGGTATAAGCATGCACCTAAAATAAGATACTTTCTCCAGGAACCGACCATGAAACAGTATGGGCGGATTCTGGAAGAGATGGAAAGTATGATCACTTAATTCTTTTGTAACTGTATCCTATGAGCTCCTTTCAACATATCGAGGCATATATCTCTTTTAGATATCCTAACTGGAGAGATCGAGCGGTCCAGTTATCTCATGAACATCACTTTGTAGGATGGGAAGATGACCTCTTACAGAATGTGATCATGAACCTATTGGATAAACCCAAAGAACTACTCTACAACTTGTATGAGGCGGAAACTTCCATGATTGTAAATGGAAAGCCAACCAGAGAACTAGATAAGTATGTACTGCATATGCTTAGAGTGAATGCGTTCTCTACCTCTGGACAATTTAGGACAAGGATACTAGGTGAACGAACCTCGAATCAAGAGGGACAACAGTCTCAAAAGGTAGATATTGAAGAGTTGGAAGAGTCCCTGTTCATTGAAGAGGAGAATAGCCAGGAAGAAGCGAAAAAGATCCGATGCTTACATGCAAAGATCATTAAGAGGATGCGATCTCATAAAGTGAATGCTTTGGTGATTGAAGTGTATCGTTTTCGCTGTATCGATGGAAGTCATTGGAAGTTCTGGAACAAAGCCAATCTTTCAGAGGCCAAAGAGATAGAGAAGATGTGTATCCGATATGCTACGACTTTCAATAAAAGAGAACTGGAGAGAAACACAATCAATTTATTTATAAAAAAGGGGTGGATACCATCTCTAAATCTAACACTATTTTAATATGGAAAACATATCAATGATTCAACTAAGACACGTATTAAAGACCAGAGCCAAAGAGCTTAAAGAAGGTGTGAACCAAGGAACAAAGATGCCCATCTACTATGTATGTCAATTAGTGCTTAACTATTGTGAAGGTGTCGTTCATATCTACAACCATACCAATAGATTGGAATATCCTCCTATTTATGGATATGTAGACATGGCCAAAGATGAAGAAGAGCGTCACTTCAACACTTCAAAGCTAGATATGGAACAACCTCTGGAGATAACCAAGTTCTTCACGGAAGAGATCAAAGCCATCTTTCTAACCCATGAAGATGCAAAAGAACATATCAAGAGACAAAATCACAACCTATTCAAACCATTTGTTTGGATTCAAAGTGCAGGTTATAGCAATAGACAATTTGAACAGTTAACCGAAAACAACTAAACCATGGTAGAGTTATTTGAGACAAAGGTCCGCTATGAAATGGTGGACGAAAAAGGACACACAAAGAAGGCTTTAGACTCTTATGTTATCGACGCCATGAACTTTAGTGATGTGGAGTGTTTTATCTCACGCTATCTAAGTGAAAGAGCTCTGGATAAAGAGATGATCTCAGTAAGAGCCATTCGACGTATCAATATTTCAATGTTTGTAAGATCAGAACATGACGTATGGTTCAAAGCGAAAATTCGTCTCCAGGAAGAGAAAAAGACCTACCACCATAATGTCCTGGTACAGGCCAAAGATTTAACCGATGCATACGATCAGTTGGAAGAAGCATTAGAACGTGACTATCCAGATGTTTGCTTCGCTATTGTTTCCGTACAAAAGACGGTGATTGTAGATGCTTTACACTCTACTCCAGAAGAACAAAGACCCACATTATTTGATAAAGTTGAAGTAAGTTATAATTGTATGACGGTTGTAAAATAGAACTGGCCCTAGATTCAAAGAAAGGGTTTGCCTCACTTGATAGTATCGGATCACATTCCGAGCTAACGGGTGAGGTATTGCCACTTCCAAGCACTGCAAAGGAACAAGGATGCTATTTCATCAAACAACCGAATAAGTACCACAATACAAAACACTACTTTCAAGGAAGCCTCCACAAGTACCATAATGGAGGTTTCCAGAATCACGATGATTTCTCTATTGATAAAGTTAAGGCTACCATTGACGATATAACCGATCGTTACAAGGTAGACCCAACCAAGAGTAAGATCATAAACCTTGAGTTTGGGGTAAACATATTACTCCCTCCTGGAATGAACGCCCAGAGCTTTCAAAAGTACCTGGTAAGCATAAGCAATAGAGGATTTGATAAACTGAACCGTCGTAATGTACGTATTGGGTACATTGCCGAATTCAGCGAGTTTAATCTTAAGATCTACGACAAAGGATTACAAGGGATGACGGGAGAAAAGAACCGTTTACGTGTAGAGATTAAGGTCATGCGAACCCGTTGGTTAGATCAGTTTGGCATTATCAAATCAGGTGACGACCTGGTTTTATCAGATCTTTTAAATCCATATAACATCTCGATACTCGGAGAGGTATTAGTAAATAAAGTTCAATTGCTCGTACTACTACCCCGTGATATCGATACCAAACAGTTAACACCAAAAGAGCGATTAACCTACGTAGAATGTAGAGATGCCCGAAGTTGGGAGGATTGGGACAGCAAGACTCGGACAAGAAAGAAAAGTCAACTAGATAAGATATTTCAAAAGGTAGGACAAAAGAATCCAGTAGAGACACTCTCCCAATTAATTCGCACAAAATGGGGTGAGTTATCTACTGTGTGCGATGATTCTTTGTCCACCTTAGAGATAGATCAATGCGAAGTAGAGGATCACTCCAAACAAGAGCCTTCTACTAACAGCACTGAAATAATACAGAATGGTAACAAAGGTGATAAAAAAGCCACTATTTCCAATATAGATGAAGTGGGATATCGTACCTTTTTACTAACTGTTCTTATCTATACGGATTGTATTTACTTCATAGAACAACGTATTCGTGGCCCTCCTGGTTGTTCCTGTCATCCTCCTATATTCTTAAAAGAGGTTATGAAACATAGTGAAGAGCCTATCTGGTGCAAGATGTATAGAGAGAAATATATTAAGCCCAAACAGAAAGAGAGACAGAAGAGAGGATGGACCAAAGAGAGCCAACAAGGGTTTTACGTATCGAAGGCATGGCGTACACTTCGTAATGCTTTTATCCAGGAACACCCTATATGTGTACGTTGTGAGAAGCGTGGTATTGTAAGAGAAGGGAATGTGGTAGATCATATTATCCCTGTATGTGATGACGCTTCGTTATCCTTAGATTGGAATAACCTACAGACGCTTTGTCATTGGCACCACAGACATAAGACTGGAGAAGACCAACGCCACCGTAATAGATCGAAACTAATCAAGAGTGGTAAGCAGATCATGGAAGAGTTAAAGCAGCGTTGAACATATCTATATTAAAGAAAACAATATGGCAAAGCAGACAACAGCAAAGGATAAAGCAGCAGCACAAGAAGCACCTACAGTAACAGAACAACCCTCTCTATCAACGGATAAAGAGTTATTGATTCTTAAGAAGGAGAATATCAACAGTATTAAGATCCATACTCTGAATGATCGGTTTGCTGTGGTACGTATGGATGTAGAGCGTCATATGTATGGTTGTAAACTGATAGATCATAGTATGGCCAAACAGATTCAAGAGAAGCTCATGGACGAATCACATAAGTATGTTGTGATTGAATCTTATCTATGGATTGAACAGGATGCCATCACAGATAAGAACATTGAGGAGTACTCTTTAACAGTAGACATTAAAGGCCAAGAAGATGAAGAAGCACACTAAGATTTATATGAATCACTTCGACTATGGAGAGCAGGATTATATCGGATGTGAGTGGTGTGGAAGACCTGCAGCCGATGTTCATCACTTAGAAGCTCGTGGAATGGGTGGATCTAAAGACAAAGATTACATTGAAAACCTTATGGGATTGTGTCGTTTTTGCCACGATAAAGCACATGAACACCGCTCTTTCAACGATAAACTAAAGCATAAGCACCAGTATATTTTGAAGAGGTACAAAGAGTATCCAAGATACCAGATGTTCCCTCAAGAGTTGATTAAATCCTCATTGTCCTGGAATTCAGCAGAAAAGATATTTCCAGAACGTAGGGGGGTATACATGAAAGGATTGGTCTAATCTCCTAACCACAACCCCATAAGCCCCTCTCTTTTTTGTCTAGGTTTTACCTAGGGGGGGGTAAATACTCTAAGACACTAGGAATCAGAAAGGAGTTATAAATCTGTCCCTTAAAAAAACGGCATAAAAAAAATGTTAACATGTCATTACGCAAACAAGAGATATTACAGCTATTTAATGAGCTAGGAATCGAGGTTCAAAAACATGAATTCCATATCAATAGAATGGTGAAGAGGTTCTCCAGTTATAAGCGAATTCTTAAAAAGGCCAATCGCTATATGGTGGAGGATGACATGTTAATCGAATCTTTGGTTATGTGTGAAGCGTTGAGGGATCGGACATACTGGAAGATGGTCATTGAGGGGGAAACGGTCTTTGTCGACAAGAACCAAACGATCAAACAGAAGAATCATCTAGCATCAATATACAATGATCAGATCAAACACATTAACCTTATATCTAAAAAACTTGGGTTAAGTCCTTTTGATAGGAACGAACTAAAAATAGAGCAGGAACACGACGATGGCTTTAACGATTGATCAATACATATCTAAAACGCTTAAGGATGCAGATCAATATATCCATGATGTACTAGAAGGTCGAATTGTAACCAGTGTATGGATCTATTTGGCAGTACAAAGAAGCCAACAGGATAGAGAAAGAGAAGATATCTATTTCGATGAAAACGCCGTTCGTCGGGTATATGAGTTCTTCTCTTTTCTTCGTATAAAGAAAGGGAGCGAATACGCTCAGTTTATTCTTTCTCCATACCAGGCTTGGATGTTGTATGAGATCTTTGGATGGTTCTTTGATGATGGTCGCCGTCGATATCGTTATGCGGTGCTTTATACCGCCCGTAAATCTGGTAAAACGGTCTTCTCTGTTGGGATTGAACTCTACATGACCATGTATGATAGAGAGAAAGACCCAGAAGCCTATCTGTGTGCTACCACCAAAGAACAAGCAGGGCAAGGATTGAAATATGTAAAGAGTATCATTGGCGAATCTCTATCGCTTAGAAGGCGTTTAAAAGTACAGCAATATCAAATCCTATATCCTAAGCGTAGAGGCTTAATGAAAGTGTTGGCCAACAAACCAGATGCCAACGATTCATTAAACCCATACGTCTATATCCTGGATGAAATGCACGCCCATAAGACACTCGATTTCTTTAATGTAATGAAGTCTGGAACATTGAGCCGTGCGAACCCTTTGGGAATTATTACCAGTACTGCAGGGTTCAATAAAGAGTATCCTTTTTACAAGATGGTTGACCTTGGCCGTCGTGTCCTGGAGGGAAACGCAGAAGACGACATTACCTTCTATGCGCTGTTTTGTTTGGATGATGACGATAATGTGGAGGATTCCTCTGTGTGGATTAAAGCGAATCCCAATATCGGAGTGACCATCAACTTAAAAGATTTGGAGGCAGAGTGGAAAAAAGCAAAGAACACCATTACAGAGAAGTTCAATTTTATCACAAAGAACTTAAATCGTTATGTCGACCAACCCAACACATGGATACCAGACGACGATTATAAACCTTGTTTTAATGCGGTTCAACTACCCAAAGAGCGTATTCCAGCCTTCATTGGAATAGACCTTGCAGCCACAAGAGATCTGGCCTCATTGGTTATTATATTCGAAGATCCCGAAACCCAACGTTTGAAAGTGATACCAGAGTTCTACTTTCCACAAAACGAAGAGAAGAGAGTCCGACAAAACGGAATCAATATCTTGGATTGGATAGAAGAGGGCTATGTCATTGAACACCCTACCAAAACCATTGATCAAAATCTTATTGTCGAAAGGATCAAGTATTGGAACACCATCTTTGAGGTTACCCAAATAAACTATGACAAGTGGAACTCTGGATTTATCATCCCTACGCTGGAGATGGACGAAGGGCTATACTGTAGAAATTTTAGTCAAACGACGGTATACTTCAATTTCCCGTTGAGGTATATTGAGAAATGCATCTTTGAACAGTCCATCGACCTTTCAGATAATCCCGTGTTGAGGTGGATGTTTCGAAATATTGTCATCTATAAAGACGGGAATGGGAATATTAAGATCATGAAAAACCAATCTCAAGACTCTGTCGATGGTGCGGTAAGTTTGGCCATGGCAATTGGAGCATACCTGGAGAACAATAGTGATATCGTGAAAAGTATTTTTGACTCCTATATTAATGAAAAGGAATGAGTTTTTTTAGTGGATTTACAAATATTTTCTCTGGAGCGAAACGTGCCGTTAACTATGTAGTGGGCGCAGATGTACAAAAGATTGAAGAGAATGGGGTGACAGATGATCCCAGTAGAATAAGTACGGTGTTCACTTGCCATAGTCGCCTTAGTGAACACTTCTCCAGGATGCCTATTCTCATCAAGAAAGAAGAAGGAAGTGCAGACGTGGAAGATCGAAACCACCGCCTTTTTTACCTCCTTCGATATGCGCCCAACCCTTTGCAGAATGCCCAACAGTTTTGGTCTACCATTGAATACCATCGTAACCAATACGGCAATGGGTACGCTCAAGTATTTAGAGATAAGAACTCCTCCTATCCCACGGAGATAAAGATCATTCATCCGTTACAGATTATTGAAGCTCGTATCGTGAAAAATGGAATTATCTACAAGATACAAAAAGAGAATGATAGTCGTAGTTATACGGTTCATTCGAACAATATACTCCACTTTAGAGGATTGTCGGAAGATGGATTGTTTGGTCTTTCACCATTGATTGCCTTGCAGAAAGAGACACGAATCAATGAGAGAGCGTCATCCACTATTGACAACTTTTACAAGAACAATGCGACCTCTCCCATGGCTTTAGAGAGTGAACTACCTGGACAACTTTCGGGACCAGCTGCAAAGATGATTAAAGAGGGGAAAGACGAATTCAAATCAAACTTTACAGGGCCACAAAATGCAGGAAAGATAATTCATCTACCACCACATACCAAGATCACTAAATTGGCTATGCAGTTTGCAGATGCTCAACTTTTAGGAACGCTTAAGTATACCCGTGAAGAGATTGCTGCAGCTTATGGGGTTCCCATGTATATGATTGATGGAAGTGCGGAAAAACTGGATATCGAACAGATGACTTTAAACTTTGCCACCAACACCATGGGGCCGATTGCAAAGATCTATAAGAGTGAAATTGAAAGAAAGCTTTTAACAAAGAAAGAGATCATCAATGGCACTCATATCGAGTTTGATAGTTCTGTCCTTTTAGAGATGGACTATACGAAAAAAGTAAGGGCTGTAAAAGAACAAGTGGTTAATGGATTATTGACTCCAGAAGAGGGGGCCAAAAGGCTAGGAAATAGACCTGTTTCGTCAAAATGGGCTCAATATCATTATGTACAGGCTCAATATATCCCACTGGAACTTTACGAGCAGTACAACCCTTTATTGAAAGACAAATCCAAAATCAAAGAATAATATGGACAAGTATACACTAAAGCGCAACATCAAAGAACGTATCCAGGTACGATCTGAGGAGGGCGAAAACGGGGAAAGATATATCGAAGGGTATGCCTCTATTTTCAATCATCGTTCCAAGCTACTCCGAGAATGGGGGGACGTGTTTTATGAAGAGATTGCCCCTGGAGCTTTCGACAATATTCTTCAAGATACTGGACTAAACTGTTTGGCCACTGTAGATCATTGTCGAAGTAAGATGTTAGGAAGAACAATATCTGGAACCTTAGAACTTAGTGTGGATGAAAAGGGATTGAAATATCGTATCAAAGTACCGAACACCACACTAGGAAATGATATTTATGAGATGGTCTCCAGAGGGGATTATTACGAAAGTTCGTTCATCTTCTCTATTGCAGAAAAAGGGATAACGGTAGATCGTAGCGAAGAGATTGAAGTAAGAAAGGTGACAGATATCTTAAAGTTATGGGATATCTCCATTGTCATTGATGGAGCCTATGCAGACACCCAAGTAAATGCACGTTCTAAAGAGTTCCAGTTTGAGCAGGAAGGAAAACAACGAAAAACCTCCTCTATATTATTAAAACAACGAAAAAGAGAAGTAGAATTTCTTAAACTATTTAGCAATGAAAATTGATGAACTAAAGATTGAAAGAGCGCAAAAGACAGAAGAGCTTGAAAACCTTCTAAAGCGTTCGGAAAAAGAGAACCGTGATTTCTCAGAAGAAGAAGAGACACAATATGATAATTTGCGAAATCAAGTTCGTTCTTTAAACAAGAAGATCGAACGCATGGAAGAGGTCAACACTTTTTCACGCTCTTATCTCCCACACAAAAGAGGAAAAGGAGAAGAAGGTACAGATGATGATGACGAAGAAGATGATGATGACGAAAAAAAGAAACCGAAACGTTCAAAATCTCCGTCATATAACCGAAACAACCATCAATATGATGTTTCGAAAGCTATCCGAGAATATTCACGTAATGCATCTTGTGATGCTTTGACGGGATTAGAAGCAGAGACACACCAAGAGCTTCAAAGAAATTGCCCAGAGGCCAAAGGACTTTTAATTCCTACTCATGCCAGAGCACACAACACAGGAAACCACGCTGGAACATTAGATGTAGTTCAAACAGGATTAAGCATTATTGCACCAGAACCGCTATATCGAATGATGGGGTGTACCATCTTAGAAGGTGTTCACGGTGTTTTGAAACTAAGTAAGGCATCAGCAGCAACAGCAGAAACCAAAAATGAAGGAGAAGCAATCACACAAGGAATCAATAAACCAGAATCTGTAACATTATCACCTATTCGTTATGGCGTGAGTGATAAATGGTCTCAGGAACTTCTTTCACAAGAAAACCCTGCTGTTCATGCGGCTTTGCTTAATGATATGTACAAGGCTTGTGATCGTAAAATTACAGAGGATGTTTTTGCTAAGGCGAAAGCTGCAGCAAGAGAGGTTACAGCAGCATTTGACGAAGCTGGATTTAATAAGTTAATGTCAGAGGTGGAACTCCCTGGAGCTTTTGCCATGAGTAGAAATTTATTCTTCAAAGGGAAAGCCATCAAATTTGATGAAGGTTCTGGAAGACGACTACTTGAGATTGGAAAACAGAATGGTGTGGGCCTAAACTGGGAGGGTGTTGGATCTTTCTACACCTCACTATTCAAAGATGCAGCCAAAGATAAACGACTTCTTTATGGTGCATGGAGTGAAATGTGGGTCGGCTTATGGTCAGGATTGGAAGTTCTAATCAACCCATACACTTATCAAAAGAATGGTGAAACAGAAATCACAGTAAACCGCCTTGCAAATATGGCAGTAAGAAACAATGCTGCATTTGTCAAGAGTACTCATATCGAAGGGTAAAAAGGAATCTAAAGGAAGATAACCCCACTAAGGTATCTTCCTTTCTTTGTTATTTGATCTGGTACCACCAAAATGACCCAAGAGCAATAAAACAAAATTCTTTGCCAATTCTGGTGCAAACTTGAAAATTACTACGAGTAATATAACGCCCCCTCCAACTATAACAATCGTTTCTTTATCACTCAAGATTAAAGACTTTTTTTCATCTTTATATTCCATAACATAAATTTTAAATTGCTGAACATATTTTTATTATAGTCCCTTAATTTTTATCTACCCAGAAATCCCTAAGATTTTATGTACTATATTATCGAAAAGGATGATACAAGTTTTTACAGGAAAACACTCGCAATTCATTGGTGATAGAGGGATAACACTTTCCGAATTAAAACAACAATTAAACGTTGAGGAAGAATATACAGACGATAATCTATTACTGGAGACGTTTTTGGGAACGGCTGTTGAGGCCATTGAGAATATGATTAATGGTCATATTCAGCATAAAGAGATAATCCAAGAAATTGACCTAGAAAAAGGGAATACCTTCTATTTTCCTATTGCGCCATTAGTTTCTATTCAAGGAGTGAAGGCAATCAACCCAGATAATCAAGAATGGGAAACCGTTTCTGTGGTTTATGAACTTACAGAAAGGTATAACGGTTTTATCTTGAAGTTTGCCTCTTTGCCTTCAAATACACCCTCTAAGCTACAAATAACGTATGAAGTGGGTTATCCCTCAAATGAGATTCCAAAACCTTTAAAACAGGCTATTTTAGTACAGGCTGCCGACTTCTACGATTCGGAACGAAGTGGATATACCGCTTCGGGACTGCAAAAGACAAATTTAGTAGAGAGATTGGTCTCTCCTTATATTCGTTGTTATTGGTAATTGCTTATGTTGGCCACAACGTTAAGAACACCGATTACGCTCTTTCAGAAAGAGACGGAATCCAATAGTTATGGAGAAGAGAAAGAGGTCTATTCTCCCCTACTTCATTTAAAGTGTGGATTGTTTTATCAAAAATCTAACGAAACTCTTATCGGAGGGGAACTGGAAACCGTATCCCAAACAATACGTTTTAAGATCCGATTTCGAAAGATTATTAATGAAGAACTCGTCATTCTTATGGAAGACCAATTCTACAATATCAAGAGTATAGAGAAAGATCCACGCAAACATTTTATGATTCTGGAGGGGACCAAAATACCTAAAGGAGCCATCAAATTAAAATCACCGGGCAATGAGTAATACCATTTCATCAAGTAGTGTGGATGTAAAAATGTTAGATGATCTAGCAAAATTTCTTCATGAAGCAGGAAAGAAGAATGTTCATCCAGATATTAAAAAGGTAGTCAATGAATCACATCGTTTGGCTGCCAAACCTATTATACAAGGAGCGAGAGGGAGACTTAAGAAACACAAGGTCACTGGAAACCTAGCCAAATCGATTGGTTTTGTTCCTCTTTCGACAAAAAACCAATTACGATCTAAGGTAGGAGCTCGTTCTTTTGGACGATTTAAAGGATACCACGGTTATTTAGTGAACCGTGGTTCCGTGGTCCGAAAAACCGAGACTGGAGCCAATCGTGGAACGATGCCTGGTTTCGGTTACTGGGACGACACCATCAAGAATGAAGGACGTACTTCAGAAAGTCAAATGACCAAACATATGCAAGATGGCCTCGAAAAATATATGCAAAAGCAGCTAAAAAAAATAAAAATTCTATAAGTTATTAACAATAATACTGTCTTTCCAATCTTTATCAATCTTAGAAAACGATTCGAGTTTATTTAACTGTTTAGTTGATATATTCTCTTCAAAAATATTCTTTTTCACAATCGTATTAATTCTTTCTCCTGTGAATCTTTCAACATTATTCACAACAATACTATCAATATTATTACTCGTTACTTCATCATGAATTTTACCATAAAAATTGTAATCCATAAATATAGCACCTATTAAAAGCAATAATAAGATAAAATGAGGTGCAAAAAGAAGTAATTTGTTTATATTATTTGCACCAAATAAAATGTGTATTAGTCCTGCAAACACAGATACAGAGCACGTTAATCCAATAATCAAAACAATTGCACTTGGCAGTGAATGTGATGAACTAACGATATTTACATTAATAATTAAAAGTGCCATTACAGAAGAAAATAATCCAATTATCTCAAAACTCTTATGTGTTGCTGATTTTAATTTCTGCTCAAACTCTTCAAATCGAGTCTCATAACTATCAAGTCGATCATTAAAACGAGCAACAGCATCATCTTCAAAGTTATCTGTTGTATCGTTTTCTTGGTTTACATTATAACCATCCTCTGTCTCTGTAATTCGATATTCCTCTGAAATGTTTTCTAAATTATCGTCAGTCTGATCTACCCAAGCCATTTAGTTGTAAAGATTAGTTATACTATAGATTGTATTATCAATTAATCTTTCTATCAAAGAACTAAAAGCATGTAGATTATTACGATAACTTTTCTTTGTGGAAAGATCTATTTCACTATTAGTACTATGACTATTGGTCAGAATAAAGCCAGAAGTTAGTTTATTATTTAACGTAATTGACTTTGTATTAATTGATTCTGTTTTAACAATATCTACATCTTCTTCTTTATCTTTTTGACTAAACTTTAGATTGATATCATTAAAATCATTAGGATTCAGCTTATCTGATAGGATCTTATCTTTTAACTTTGGAAGTATATATTCACTCTCTATAAAAGAAATACGTACAACCTCAACTCTCTTAATTTTAAATTTTTCAACTATTCTGCTCAAAAAACTGAGTGTTAAATCATTTTGAGGTTTCGTCCATATCTCAACTCTTATTTTTGAAAATGTCATTCTGAAAAGCTCTCCTACAGTAATAACCATACGTTTTAGATCTGCAGGATCAGAATCATTCACAGGGTACTCGCTTATAGATATTTTCTTTTTAAACCTTTTTAAATCCTGAACCAAATCATTTGAAAATGATTTATAATCAATCTTCTGTGGATCTATCTGCAGATTTATATTTAACTGCAATAAATACATTTTTGGCTTATGAGTATCTTTCTCCATTACTATTATGCTATTACAACCTTACAAAGGTATATTTTTGTCCTATATTATAGAAACTTCTATGATAGGAAATATTATTCGCACCATCTTACTTGACAATCCAAAGATTAAAAGCATTGTTGGGGAAGAGATCCAGCCCATCAAAGTACAATCCGAAGATTTACCAGCAATATGTTATCGTGTCACCTTTATTCCAGGAAGAGGAAAGATGGCACAAAAGAATCAGGAATACCAAGTGGAGCTCGTCACTTTCTTTGACTCTTATAGTGATTCCTGGGAATTATCCATGTTAATCCATGAAACACTGGAGGAGGCACGACGAAAAGAGTTTAATGGGCGCACCATTGCAGATCTTCAATGTAACAGCATCACAGATGATTACGAATACAACCTGGACACTTACGGGCAAAAAATCAACTTTAAGGTGGTGGTATGTTAAAAGAACAAGAGATCTATAACGCTACGGTGGATATCATCAACAAGCGTAAAGAAACAAAGAAAGGACCATTCCAAGCGATGGTTAAAGACTATATCCAACATCTTGGGTATTTCCCTCGAGCGGAACTGTGGGAGTTGGTTAAAAATCAAAATATCAAATGTGGACAAACTTTAAACAGTTGGTATTTTCTTCCACTCCTTTCTCCAGAACAATAAACCATCCCATATATTAAAGAAAATAGAACGTTATGGCAAATATTATTGCATGTGGATCGGACTTCTTAATCTTTGTTGAGGAGGGATCTGGAGAAGATAAAACTTTTAAGGCAATCGGAGGACAAACCAGTGCGGAGATCTCGGACGATAACGATCAGAGAGAGACCACCACCAAGTTAGACCGTAATGGGGCAAACTATGAGTATGGTCGTGAGCGTTGGTCTGTATCGGTGGATTTGGAACGTATTGACGAGAAAGATCCAGATAACAGCGTGATCAAGTTTGAGCTGTTGGAAGATTGGAAAAAAGAACATGTTAAACCAACCATCGTTGGAGCATGGATCACCAAAGAGGGAGAGGTCGATAAAACCCGACGTATCTATCGAGGTCAAGCCATGGTCAAACTATCCAGTTCATTCCCTAATGGGGAGAATGCCACAGGAAGTTTAAGTCTGCAAGGGATTGGGGAACTAGAACATATCAAACCTTAATCATGAAGCACGATATTATTTCAATACAAGGAGAATCCTACAAGGTGGGGTTCTCTTTTATGGCCATCAAAGAGTATGAAGAGTTGACAGGGAAGTCCGTGGCTGAATGTACCACCACCTACGACACCCTACTATTGATGTTTTGTACTCTAAGAGCTAAGAACAAAACCTTCTTACTCAACTTAGATCAGTTCATTGCTTTTATGGATGAAAATCCAGAGCTATTGAATGATTTCCAGTTTACCGATGGCAAAGAAGATAAAAAAAAAGTGTCGTTGATGAAGACATTGGGGATGGGGAAGACTTTAGGGTTATGGATGCTTTCTATATTGCTGTGGTTTGCTCCCATTTGGATCCCTATTATTTTTGGCATGATGCTACTCTGGAAGATCTGGACGCTTGTAATCGTGGTTTTCAAAATGATTGGGAGAAAGTCCGCATGATCGCAAACCCTATACGTGCTATTGGTGGTGATAAAAAAGGAGTTGTTTTTCCTTGGGATAAAACCAAAGAAACAAAGAGTGTGGCCACACTCAATAAAGCAGGTAAATCATTGTCAAACATCTTAAATCAATCGAACCATGGCAGGTAAAACGACCAGTGTAGCAGTGGAGTTTAAGGCCAAGATGGGGCCTTATATGTCTGGACTTCGTAAAGGGAGCGAAAAGACCAAGGAGTTTGGTAGCAGTGTAAAGAATGGATTTGGAGAAGCGAAGGGAGGGGTTCAATCCCTTGTTTCTGTAATTCAAGGTGATTTTACCGCTCTTCCATCCGTTTTTAAATCTGCAGGAACATCCGCAAAGGGTTTTTCAACAAGTCTCAAAGGAATAAAACTCGCATTGATATCTACGGGTATCGGTGCGATTGTTGTTGCTTTGGGGTTAGCCGTAGCAGCTTTAACAGAATACTTCACAAGTACCAGAGATGGGGAAATTGCTTTTAAAAAAGTAATGAATGGCATTAATGCAGTGATCGGCCCCATTAAGCATAGTATCGGAGAACTAGGAAAAGCCGTTTATCTCATGATGACAGGTGACTTTAAAAAAGCTTGGAAGGTAGCCTCTGAATCATTCGATAAAACTAAGGGGCAAATCACGGCAAATCTAGACGACTTGAAAACACAAGTTGATGAATTTGGCAATATTAAAATCGGAGATGATGGCAAACCTATGATTGGGATGAATGACCTGGAGGAAGATTTAATAAATCGGCGACAAAGTTTTGCTATCGAGGAAATGCGATTGCAAAGAGAAATTTCACAACTTAGAAATAAAGCCAATGCAGAGGATTTATATTCAGCAAAAGAGAGAGTATCATTCATTAACCAAGCACTTCAGAAACAAAATGAGCTAGGTAATAAGAAACTTAAACTGGCACAAGATGAATTCACCCTGGAGCACAAGAAAGCCAACCAAGGAGATAACAATATTGAAGATGATCAAGCTCTCGTCGATCGTGAAATGAAAATTGAGTCTGTTCAAAAAAGTATTGCAGACCAAAGCCGTAGAATGCTAGAGACACAACAACGTATCAATAGGGAAATAGGCAAAGAGGTAGAGCAGAGAGCAGCAGCCGTTCAGAAGGTCAAAGAAGAGAATGAAGCCATATCAAAGCAGTTAGAACAGGAGATGGATAAAGAGATGGATGCTGATCTAAATCAAGAAGTTCAGATCACTACTCCAAAAGGATTCTTTCAAGGGTTTGAAGATCGTATTGCAGAACTAAGAGAAAAACAACAATCGGCCCTAACATTGGATGCGTGGAAGAGTTACCAGGAGGAGATCGAAAAGACTAATCAACATATGAATGATTTAAAGTCGACCACAGAACAGATGCCTTCAACTAATGAACAGATTATGTCTGTGGCCAACTCATTCGGAACTCTTGGGGGTGCTATTGGAGGAGCCACGGGTCAATGGCTTTCATTTGCTGCAAATATGCTTAAGGCCATACCTCAATTGATCACGAGTATATTGGCTTTGACCGCAACGGAAACCGCATCTAGTGCCACCGTTACCGCAGCCAAAGGAGCAGAAGCCGTAACCAAAGCAACGGCTTCGGGTGCTGCACTACCTTTCCCTTTAAATATTGCGGCCATTGCTGCAGGTGTTGCAGGGGTAGTAAGTGCATTGGCCACAAAACCCAAGATCCCACATTTTGCCACTGGAGGGGCTGTATTTGGTGACACCATCGCAAGGGTTGGCGAATACAATGGGGCCAGATATGATCCTGAGATTATCCAACGTAGAAGTACCATAGAAGGATGGTTACAAAAATCATCTATGAACAATGGTATGAATGGAGAGGTTATTTTCAGAATTGAAGGGGACACCATGGAAGGAACATTAGTTAATAATAGGTCTCGTAATGATCGAATGGGATAGTATATATTATTACGAATCATGTCTCATTAAGTTTTTAGTACTGTTTAAATGATAGAGGGGACCACGTGTCCCCTTTCTTAATTTCTCAAATTATGAATGTATTTGCCCACACCTATTTCACCGATCCACAAGGAACCGTGTTTAGATTGGATTTCTTAAAAGTAGGACATAGCGGTCCAACAAGAGAAATAACAGGGACAGGATCACCCTTTAAACTCAAACTTCCAAACGTTGGCCATAAGTTCCAAGTGGTTTGTGGTACTGGTTGTAAACTAAAACTAAATAGCCCAAGCGATAGAGCTCTATTAGATCTTTACACTATCCAGATGCAGGATATTCAATTGAGGTTTTACAGAGAACAGGAGATGATCTGGTGTGGTTGGTTAGATTCAGAGCTATACGAAGAAGACTACAGCGAATACCGTAATTATCCTGTGAACTTAACGGGCAATGATGGGTTGAACCTTCTCTCCAGGATTAACTTTATTCAAGATAATGGGAAGCTATTTACTGGAGAGATGAAGATGTTCGATGTCCTTAAGTCCATCATTGGTAAATTAGGACTACCATACAAGAAATTATATCTTCTATCTGGAACGAAGATAGTGGTTTCAGAGTCGGAGAAATTGGGAGCTATTGAACATCTAAGCATTTTAACAGACAACTATCTGGACAAAGACAAAAAGCCATTATCACTAAGAGAAGTACTGGAGGAGATGTTCAAGCCTTTTGGATTACAGCTTAAGTGCAGTAATGGGAATATTTGGATTATGGACACCCATCATCAAGCACAAAAGGGGATTATTTCTGCTGTATGCTATGATCTGGAGAACAACTGGAGCCGTTCAGAATTACAAGTGAACCTCATTAAAGATATTTCTGCCATTGGTTTTTATCAAACAGGTGGGACCTTAAAAAAGATGTCTGGATATAATGAGCAAGAGATCACCTATTCTCCTAAAGTCACGCCATCGTTAGGAGCTCCTAAAGTAGAAGATACAAAGATGTGGGATAAAGCACCACAATACTCTTTTTGGAAACGTGGACGGTCCTATATGCATGAAGGACATGCAGGCAGCCATACGCAAGTATTATATGAGACACTAAAAAAGAGTACTGGAAATTCAATGAGTAGATATTTTACGTTTTTGAATGACTATGCGGACCTTCAAGGAATACAAGGAAGTGGAACCAATAAAGAGGATCCTACAGAATCAAATCATTTGGCTTTGATTAATCCCAATTATAATAGGACAAGGCCTACCAGTTTTAATCCCCAGTGGAGTGTCAAATATATCCCACATCAATATATAATAGGGAATGAACATACTATGTTGAGGATCTCTTTTGAAGCTTTTGTTTTAACCTCGGAGAATCCATTTGATGATCAAAGAGATCCTGTTTTAGGTCTGAACATTCCTCTTAAGGTTACAATAGGATCAAAGTCAATTGATTTAACTTACAATTGGGAACAAGATTCAAGCAACTATATCTATGCAGTGGTAAGAGATAAAAAAGCAGGAGGAGACATTGCCGAGAAGTGGACGAAGGTCACAGGCAAAGGATATTCTCCATATGCTAATTCTAGGGTTATTCTCAGTGATACTGGAATTGTTTTACCTGTTCCTCCTGGATTATCTGGAGAGATGTTGATATCATTCGCATCCAATATTAAAACGTTTAGACACAACCAACAGGATGGAATATCTAACCATTACAAGACTGTAAGGGAAGTACAAATAAAAAATATCAAAGTAGAGTTAGTGGAACCGAAAGGGAAAGCCCATGAATACGCCCCTATCAAAAGCAATGATATCACCTACACAGGGAAAATGAATCACTATTTCAAAGAGAAAGGGAAAGAGATTAAAATCATTCATGGCACCTCAATATCTGCAGGTGAAAAAGGAGCTTTAATTTTCCGTAGTGGGGACACTTCTTCCATAGTCAACACTTTTGAAAGAGCTGGTGTTCAAAACAAGATTGAGAAGTTGCTTCTTAGATCTATCATGAGCAATTACAAAAGGGCACATTTGGGCCTAACCTCTATCAGATTAAACAATGATCTCATGGTCCATCAAACCATTACAGATAGTAGAGTATTCGGAAATAAAGTATTCCGTATCTCTGGGGGATCGATTGATTATTATAATGGTTGTGCTGAGGTCTCCATGGTTGAGGTTTTTGAGGATACAGAAGAGATTATCGAGTCACAAAACACACCACCAATAAACCAACCAGGAACAAACCCAAGTGATCCTCCTCAAGGTGGAACCACACCACCTACCACAAGTGGAAGAGGTCGACAATGATTGTCTATATATTAAAGAAAATATGTTTGTTGAGGAGAGAAAAAAGCCATCCAGTTCGAACACCGGAACAAATACAGAGATCTTCATAAATGCTGAGGGAAGCGAATCACGCTTTCTTTGGAATAAAGATGAGATCAAGGTGGATGAAGAAAGTTATCTCCGTGTTTTAGGTCAAAAGGTTAATGCTGCAAATTCGGATCTTATTGGAGGGAAAGCACCATCACATTATTGGAACAAAGAGACTTTACGAGTAGATGGGGACAAATACCTTCGTGTGTCTGGAGAGAAGATAAAAGCATTGAACAGCGATCTTTTTGCAGGGAAAGAGCTTTCATTCTTTGCCACTTCTAAAGCCCTACAACAACATAGTAATGATACAGGAATACATACATCTGTTGAGGAAAAAAGAAATTGGGAGAGGGCCTGGTCATGGATTCATGGTAATACCGTAGAGGATAAGGTCAAAAAGGCAATGAATAGTGACCATTTGGGGGGCCTTCTCCCCTCTCAATTTATCAGAAGAGACAAACATCAAGAAGTTCAAGGCGCACTCTATTCTCCTGGTTATTCATCTGGCTTTGCAGGATCTGGAGCAGTTATTGATTTTCCCAATGGGATGATCGAATTAGATAAACTAACAGTACGTAAAGAGGCCACTTTCTTTGATTTGGTTATCCAACAAATGAAATATATTGGAGGATCACAGGTTGTTTCTGCAGGTGCAATAAAAGTAAATCATGTTCAAGAAACAGGAGATACATGGAGGTGTTATTTCGAGCCCTTACAAGGAGCCGTTTCAAATCCATTAGTAACTAATGATATTGTACGTTGTCAACGCTTTGGTACTACGTCCAAATACTATAGTGCCATAGTTGTTGATAGCGGTTTAGACTATGTCGATCTTTCCAAAGAAACCTATGACGGGACACTCCTTCCAGAAGTGGGAGATCACCTGGTCCAATTTGGAAATACTGAAATTTCCGACCGACAATCTCTTATTGTCATCTCTTCTATGGGTAGCAGTAGCCCTTCCATTGATCTTTTAAGTGGTGTAGATAGCTTTTCTTTAGATAACAAGCTTGTGCAACGTATTGGAAACTTAGACGGTGTTACTGACCCTGCCATGGGAAGACTCTCTGGTTATGGTATGTATGCCGAAAATGTTTATCTCAAAGGTCGTTTTGTTTTAGATAGTGGGGATGAAATTGGAACAGTTCTTTCCAGTAAAGCAAATAGTTCAAGTGTTACAAATATGGTTCGTGGGCTTAACAATCGTATTGCTGCAGAAACATCCAGGACAAACCAACAAGTAGACGAGAATAAAAGACAAATTGCAACCCAAGAACAGAATCTTACAAACTTGAAAATTGGAGGTCGTAACTTTGCTTTAGATTCAGATAGTGAAAAATCAATTCGAGGGTATCGCGGAACCTTTTACAGATTTTCTCAACCTCTTAACCAGAATGAACAGTATACATTTTCATTCAAACTGAAAAGCAAATCAAATGATCGAGTAGACGTTTATTTTACGGACAGATATGGAGGCAACCCAAGGCAAACAGTTAAAGCTTATTTATCGCTGAACGATCAACCAATTACTATTACAACAGATCAAGCATGGAATGGTATATGTATATATCAAGAAACAGATCAAGCCGATGCATTATGTGTTATAGAATGGATTAAAGTAGAAAAAGGAAATAAAGCTACGGACTGGACACCTGCACCAGAAGATACCGACCTTAAAATACAACAGGTAAGAGAAACACTTGAAAGCTCCATTACACAAACAAGCGAAGCAATATCACTAAAGGTAAGTAAGACATATGTAGATGATAAGGTTAGCAATATTCAGAATGTAGGCATTAACCTATTTAGAGAAAGTCTTTATGAGAATTGGAATCATGTTTATGGATTCGCTGCACAAACAGTTTATCTTGATGCAGGTCAAGAGTATACTTTTTCTTTTGAAGGAAAGATAAATCAAGAAGCAATTAATAACAAAAAGGAATTACGAGGATTTCTTTATTACCCTGATTGGAGTTGGAATCATTCAATTGCAATTAAATCACTTGATGAGTCTAAAGTGTCTCACACTTTTACTCCTCCAAAGTCTGGAAACATTTCGCTTACTTTTTACATGTTTCCAAGCGGAGGCACATATAAAGGAAGTGTTTATCTGAAACGTTTTAAACTAGAGAAAGGCAATAAAGCCACGGATTGGTCTCCAGCAATAACAGACCATGTTTTTAAGAAATCGATTATCTCAGAGATCAATCAATCAGCAGAAGCAATAAAGATCAGTGCAAGTAAGATTCAAATTGATGGAACCACCACCTTCGCACCAGGCTTTAAGTTTGGAGTTGCTAGATTGGATAATACAATTATTGAAGGGGGGTATATCAAAACATCATTGATTAATGCCAAACAGATCACCGCACTTGGAAACATTACTGCAGGGAGCTTTAATCTAGGAAATGGAAAGTTTGTTGTTACACAAGACGGTCAACTAACAGCACAAGGGGCTAATATCATTGGTAATCTTAAAACAGGAACAGGATCAACACGATTGGAATTTGATTCACAATGGAACCTTTTAAAATTCTACAAGAATGATCGTACAATCTTATCACTGGGAGCCAATCGTAATGGATTATCATTCTACCTTACAGGAGACCACGGTGGAATGAGAATTGATGCTGCAAAATCAGGGCATGCACTTTCAATATATGGAAGTGTTCTTATAAACGGTGGGACAGCTTATTTACCAGAAGTAAAATTAAGAGATGGAATAACAATAACACGAAGATCTAGAAGTGTTTATGTTGGAGATTGTGAAGCTCCAGACTTTCGAAAATGGATTTCTATATCAGGCATGGGGGTTACTTCAACATCCTATATTGTTTTAGGATCATTTTATATCAAAGATGGAACAGCATGGCAGGACAATGATGTTATTTGGTCTATTCAAGGAAAAACAACAACAGGATTCTATCTAAGTATGAGAGAAGTAGCATCAACTGCTCAACATCTATACTTTGAGTTTATTATTATTGACACAGTCATCTAATTATCACTATTATGAATAAAATACAAGACATTAAAATTCAGGATTTGGCAGGGAATGACCTTCGCAAAGCCATCATTAAAGAGAACTCATTGCAACCCGATTTTATCGAGAAACATTTGGGTAACTACGTCTACACACAAGGAAGTGCGGATGTATATGAAATAGGTTCAAAGATCTATAACAATGAAGCCTTTGAATTGGAAGAATCACAAAAAGAAGAGTTCTTTAAACTCATTAATAAGTGCTTTGATGGTTTCCCTCCCATTGTTCCAAGATCCATTATTTCAAGTTTAGAAGCATAAATAAGAAGCCACTGTTTGAGTGGCTTTTTTCATGTCTATATATTAAGAAAAACAACATCATGTCGGAACTAGGAATTCAACTTATAGGAGTTGCTTTTGCTGCACTTCTTGGGGCCTTTGGGTGGATGATCAATATCCAACTAAAGCACAATAAAGAATTCGCTGTATCTCTTAACCAGTTAAGCGTGGCCATTCAAGATCTATCAAAGACCATTGCTGTATTGGAGACAAGGGATAAAGCGAGAGAAGAACGAACAAATAACGATTCACATCAAGTAATGAAAAGGCTGGATCGTTTAGAAAAGACCGTATCTAGAATTCAAATAAATCAAAATGTAGGAGCATGAAAGAACTTAAACAGAGGGTAAAGCAATACTTTGGTTTGAAAGAATTGGTTTGCCCAGAGGTATATCACAAGTATGGAGATCGTGCCTGGTCATTCTTTGACCCAAGACTCTTAGAAACTTTGGTATACTTAAGAGAGAAAATTGATCGTCCTTTTTATGTGAACAATTGGGACCAAGGAGGCAGCTATTCACAAAGGGGACTAAGATGTAATCAATGTGAATTAGTCAAAAGTGCGACGATGCAAGATCGAATTTACATGTCGGCACATTCTCAAGGGCAAGGCATTGATTTTGATGTGGAAGGCATGCAAGCGCATGAGGTACGAAAACTTATCCTTGAAATACAAGAAGAGCTCCCCTATCCTATTCGTCTGGAGAACCATGTTTGTTGGGTGCATTTGGATGTAAGAGAGACAGGGTCTCAAGTCTATATTTTCAACCCATAACTTATGTTTTTCTTAAGACGTTTATTTATGAAAGGAGGAATCAAAGACGTAGCGGATGCGGTCAAAGAAACCGCATCCAAGGTTATCAAGAATAGTGCTACTGGAGACAAACAGGACGCCAGACGTTTTAACAAGGGAGAAGGTTGGCTGGATAGGAATATCCATGAATTGGTTATTCTTATTATTCTAGTCTGTGTCATCTTTGCAGCTCATATCGGCATAGCAGACGACACAGTAAAGAAGCTAACCGAATACTTAGGATTGATTATTGCCTTTCTCTTTGGAAGGCCCAAGAGGTAATTAAATTTCAAATTCATTAATGAACATTACGCAGAAAAGAAACAGTTTACACAAGGCAGCACATCGGCGGTAAAGCTTGGGAAAGATCTGTACAGGAGGAGATAATATGGTGAAGAGGTACAGATCTATTTTTCACCAAGTTTTAACCAGATGAAATAATTCGATGAAGCCACCAATTACTTATTACGGAGGAAAACAAAAATTAGTAAAACACTTATTACCATTAGTACCAGAACATAATCTATATGCGGAGCCATTCTTTGGAGGAGGTGCACTATTTTGGGCAAAGGAACCGTCCAATGTTGAGGTAATCAATGATTGTGATAGAGAGCTTATCAACTTCTATGAGGTAATGAAAAGAGATTTTGAAGCTCTAAAAGGAATGATGGATGCCTCTTTACATTCAAGAACATCACATAATGATGCGCAAGTAATCCTTAAAAACCCTCACCTCTTTACATCGGTACAAAGAGCCTGGTCCATTTGGGTATTATCAAGCCAGAGCTTTTCATCTATGTTAGATGGAGCGTGGGGATATGATGTTAAGAAAGCATCAACATCGACCAAAGTGCATAACCAGAAGCTACGGTTTCAATCAGTGTACCAGGAGAGACTTTCAAGAGTACAGATAGAATCGACCGACGCAATTCGAATTATTAAAAGCCGTGATCGTGTAGATTCATTCTTCTATTGTGATCCACCTTACTATAATAGTGACTGTGGACACTACGATGGTTACACATTAGAGGATTACACTTTGTTACTGGAGACTTTATCCAACATTCAAGGGAAGTTTATTTTAAGTAGTTATCCATCCCCGATCCTGGATAACTTCACAAAGGAGAAAGGATGGTATCAAAAAGAGTTTATCCAACGTGTTAGTGTCAATAACTGTTCAAGGAAGAAAGACAAAAACAAAAGAGAGGTAATCACAGCCAATTTCGAGATTATATAATTAAGATTATCTTTTGGAAAAGCTATGACAATAATCACAAAGAATAAATTATTGTTAAACGAATATTGTACGAAATAATTGTAAAATAAAGGTTATGGATGAACCAAGAATGAAGTATGAATTTTTAGTTAAAACTGCATTTAAATGCCAACGACTAGGAGATCCATTCAAATATGCAATCGCCGATAATTATAGTGGAAATATAAGGAAGATTGGTCATCAATTGATTTCTGGAATTTCATTATCTTTAATCAAGATAGCATATGAAAATGAAGATAATACGGAATACCCAGATCTATATGACGATTTGATTTATTTAGATAATAAATTGTGGAAAGTAGCAATCACTTGTTGGAAAGAGGACACCACTATTTCTCGAAACAATGCTGCTATACAAATAGATGAAATCATAGATGAAGGAACTTTGGTGATTAAAAATGCAGGGATAACACCTTTCAATTAATCACTTTATAATAATTTGATCTCTAATACTTTTCAGATATCGTTATACTTGCATCTGATTAATATTATGAAATAGTCCTAAACGAATTCTTAAAGGAGAGTTAATACCTCTCCTTTTTTTTACACTAATTGATCTAATACTTTCCTATTTAAATCATCCACAAGTTCCCAGTCATAATCGAAATAGCTATCTGTAACCGTTTTCTTTCCATGACCTAAAGCTTGTGCGATCATTGGTTTTCCTGCACCAATTGGTTTCTTTGCTGCAATTCCTGCCCAACTATGCCTAGCATGGTACATAACCAAATTTGGAACATTTACTTTATCATCTTGACCAATCACCTTGAGAAATTTATTCATGGCTTTAGTTAGATTCTTAAAATTTGCATATCGTTCCTGGTAGATTAGAAAACGTTGGTTTCCTTTTTGTCTTTCAATAATCCCTAAAGCCTCGGGTTCTACCTTGATAGAATATCTTTTATTCGTCTTATGTCGATCATATTCAATTCGTCCATCATCTATCCTATCAATACTGTAGATATCGGAATTATTAATCCCAATCAAATAGAAAGAGAGCATAAAGAAGTCTCTGGCCATGTTTACATTCGGATCCTTTGCATTGAAATCTCTAATTGCTATAATCTTCTCTTTAGGTAAACGTAAATTTCTTGATGTAGCCTCCAAAAATTCAAACTTTCGAAATGGATAATGTTCTTGGCCAATGATCTCATCCACATCTATAGCACGATTATAAAGAGCTCTAATATTACGTAGATCAATATTTGTTGTTGAGGCGGACGAATGTTCATATCGCCATTCTTTGAATCTATTTAACCATGGTTTTGTAATATCATCAAAGTAGAGAGGTTCACTCTGTAAGTATCGTTTAAGTGTCGATAGAGTAGACTTATATTTTTCTTTGGTACTGTCATTTTTAATTGTCTGGATGTACTCCTGTATATATGCAGTAAAATCAATATCGGATAGCTCTTTTTCTCCTCCATTTTTAATGTAGGTAGCAATCTGTTTTGATGTCATTCGATCCAGCCTTCTTCTCTTCTCTAGATCATCCATGTGATCGTCAGCATCGTTCAGAAGAGAAGACAAATCATTATTACACCTTCTTATATTGTCGATCCCTGGACAATTACGTTTAATCCTACCATGATCCCAATATTTTTCAGGGATAGAATATTTTGTAGAGATGTAGGCCATAGATTTTTTATGTCGAATAAAAAGTTTAATAGGATAAGTCCCATCTTTTTTTATTCTTCTTGTATCTAATATGAGGTTAATTGTAGCCATAAATTTGCACTTAATTTGCACTATTGAACACCCTCAAAGCTACTAAAAACGTCTTAAATCGTAGATCAAAGACATAAAAAAAGTGTTCATGAAACACATAAACACCTGATAATCATTTAATTTACATAGTCGGGATGAGAAGATTCGAACTTCCGACCCCACGCCCCCCAGACGTGTACTCTAACCTGGCTGAGCTACATCCCGAATATACTATCACAAATATAATGTATAAAACAAGAAACACAATGTAACAGTATGATTTTATTGGATCATTTAGAATATGAAACCGAACAAATTATTAAACCATATTATTATATTGACTCTTTCGACTCTTTATCAGGTTGTTTTTAAGCAATAACTTGACATGTCCAATATTTAGATGCTATAATTTAAAAAGGGAATTCATTGTATTTTGCTCGTATATTAATCTATTTAACAATTAACAAACAGCAAACAGCAAACAAACAGCAATATAACAGGGTATTACTACGGATTAAGAACGGTTCAAGAACAGTTCAAAAACGGTGATAATACGAGGTTAGTCCAAACCTACTTCGAAGCTGCTTCATAAAAAAGGTCCAATCTTCGAAGGAACTATGGAGGAACATTGAATGAAGTATGAACCATCACCGTATTCGAACCGTATTATAGCCGTTCTGAGACTGTATTGAAGAGGAAAAAAACAACTCATTATCTATGTTAAATATGGGTAAAGGCAATGCAAATAGATTGGAATCAATGACGGTGTAAAATTAACTCTGCCTAAATTTTATTAAATTAGTATACATGGAAAGAGTTGATTTAAAAGAGGTAAAAATTAAAGCGTTAGATCAGATCCGTAATGGAGGCAATTTTACAGGTAAGAGAGGTGCCTTAGGTTACACTACTGTTACAAAAAAGAAAATGCTTCTTAACCACCATCAATTTACGGTTCTACAATATCAAACTTCTGGTCTATCTCGAACCTCTTTCCCCCATCTCCTAAAACATAGAATTGTTCGTTAGACGAAGTGAAGGCTGTACGATATGATTCGATAGTATTAAAACGAGTATGGATCTTTGCTATATCCCATAGGAGCAATGGTAATCTGTCAGTCTGAAACACTTCTCTCTTTTTGCTCTCCAGTTCATTTAATAGACTTTGATTACGTTGTTTAAAATGGCTGGAATACCACATAAACATTGGCACATGAAGCTCTTGCTTTAAGGGCATTGTATTTCCATGAAAGAATGAATTATTCTCTCCTAGAGCCTCACCGTGGTCTGGAACATATAATAACAATGATGAACGATCTAATTTTTTTAGTATTGAAATTATTTGATAGATAATATGATCGGTATAGAGTATTGTATTATCGTAACTATTAATCATTTCATCTCTATTATTCTGAATACTTAGAACGTCCATATTTTCCTCTATCGTGGGCTTAAATTGATTAAAGGAAGAAGGATAACGTTTATTATATCGAAAATGACTACCCATAGTGTGTAGTAAGACGAAATGTTTTCCCTTGGACAAATGACACTTGTGTTCCTCTAATATTTCCACCAAATTAATATCGAACTCACTGCTTGACTCAATTCGAGTATGGGTGACAAATTGTTCTTCTGCTTCATTCTTATATCTATTCATGATACTTGTCGCTCCATAATATTGATTGGAGTACCAATGTGTCCGAAATCCCGCTTTTTTAAATGAACTCACCAATGTTTTAGATCTAAACTGTTCCCATTTATTTTCTACTGTAGCCATTGTAAGCATAAGGGGAACACTCTCATTTGTAAGGTTTGCAGGAGCAATACAGTGATGGAAAGATATCAAGTTTGAAAGTGTATCTAAATTAGGCGAAGTGTTTCGATGGTAACCATGAATCCTCCAATGATCATAACGACTTGATTCCCCTACAAGTAAAAAGACAAGATCAACATCCTTAGACTTACTAGCATCCACATCAAATTGATATGTTTTAACCGCATCCTCATAATCAGAGGAAAGTTGAACGAAATCAATAATATCTATACCGATTAATGGAATATTGGTTGGAAATATCTTATTAAGCCTAAAAAGATGAAATTCAATAGCCTTACTTATCCTCTCACTCTGATTATTTGTCAAAGTACTTGTGAATCGATAATTACGAAACATAAGTGCAGTATAGAACAAGATAAAGCATAGAATAAAATAAAATCGAGCTCTCTTATGTACAATAAAATTACGATCTATTTTCATTACACATAAACAGTAGATTAAAACAGACATTAATGCAAGGATAATAAACATCTTTGACGAACCGATTAACTCCATCGCTTCCGATAGGTTAGAATTTATGGTAGTTAAAATGATATTGATATTCAAGGGACTTCGGAGAATAATCGTGTTAAGTATAGCTCCTAAAGTAACTGGCAATAGAAGTCCCATCCAGACCAAGACTCTTTTAGGTTTAAATAGAACAAGAGGTATTGAGGTAAATAAGAGACCTAATACTAACAAAACAATTCTCTTCAACAGTGTACTAGTAGTCGTTTCATTGCACAGAATAACATAAAAGATATTCGGTAGATTTAAGATTAGAACACAAAGGAAAGTATTGATGTAGTTGATAATACTGCTCTTAATTTTCATATAATTTGGGACCTCACTGTTTCATACCAATTTCTAAAGAAGTAAATCTAAAAGTAAAATCTGTGGTATACAAATAAAAAAGGGTATACACTTTCATGTATACCCCATTTCGTATGATTTATAACAAGCAATTTATTTCGCAGGAATATGCTTCAATGTCTCTTTTAGATATTCCCAGAACTTTGCTACAGTTTCAATATTAACCTTCTCATCCGGAGAGTGAGGAGAACGAATAGTAGGACCAAATGAGATCATGTCCCAATTAGGATACTGTGAACCTAACAGACCACACTCTAATCCTGCATGAATAGCTCTGATCTCTGGAATTTTACCCCATTTATTGTTATATACTTCTTGCATCTCTTTCAAGATTGGAGAGTCCAAGTTTGGCTTCCATCCTGGATAAGAACCAGAAAGAACAACTTCAGCATCAGCCATCTGGAAAAGACTTTCAATTCTTTCACTCAATTCCATCTTAGCAGACTCAACAGAGCTACGAATTAACATATTAACTTTAACGACACCTTTATTTGACTTAACAGAAGCTAGGTTTGATGATGTCTCAACTAAACCTTCCATATCATCACTCATGCGAATCACACCATTAGGGCATGAATAAACTGCATCAATAAGGTTGTCTTGTGTATATTCATCCATCAAAGAAGCAGGAGTGTTACATGTATCTACTTTGAACGATAAGTTTGGTTCTTTCTTACAGAACTCAGCTATATAGATTGATTCGAATTCAGCAACCTTCTCTTTTAATGCATCTACTTGTTCTGCAGGAACTACAATCTCTGCAAATGCTTCACGAGGAATCGCATTTCTAAGACTACCACCATCGATATTTGCAAGACGAACATCCATTTCACGAGTTGCATAACGAAGGAAACGAACCATCAATTTGTTTGCATTTGCTAAACCAAGAATGATATCCATTCCAGAGTGACCACCTTTTAAGCCTGTTACAGCCAATCGGAAAGAAACTAAGTCTGAAGGAACAACAATCTCATCGTATTCAAATTCAACAGAAGCATCAATACCTCCTGCACATCCAACATACAATTCACCTTCGTCTTCCGAATCCATATTTAAAAGAATGTCTCCTTTGATCCAATTAGGTTGTAAACCAAATGCACCGGCCATTCCTGTCTCTTCTTCTGCTGTAAACAATGCCTCGACAGGTCCATGTACTAGATCATTAGATGAAAGAACAGCCATTGCTGCTGCAACACCAATTCCATTATCTGCTCCGAGTGTTGTTCCATTTGCTGTAACCCAATCACCATCAACAAAAGCATCAATAGGATCTTTTGTAAAATCATGGGATGTATCACTATTTTTTTGAGGCACCATATCCAGGTGACCTTGAAGGATTACCCCTTTTCGATCTTCCATACCTGGAGTCGCTGCTTTGCGAATTAAAACATTCCCAACTTCATCTTTTAATGTTTCTAACCCTAGCTTTTCTCCAAATGCAACCATAAAATCTTGGATCGCATCTTCGTGCTTAGATGGTCTAGGTATCTGTGTTAAATCGTAAAAGTGCTCCCAAATAATTTGAGGGTCAAGGTTTTTTATTTCAGCGCTCATAATACTTCAACTTTAATATTATTTATTTTCCTAAATCTACAATTTTATTTGGAACAATTCTATGATAATTTCCTGTTTTATGAGAATAATATCCGAATAAATCATAGAATCAATAACAATATATACACCTTCTTACATCACTATTTTTAATTTACAGCATTAAGTCTAGTTGACTTCAAAATACACCAAATATAGTTGAATAATGAATTCTAAAAGGTAAACAGATGAATCAAAGAATCTCTCTCGGTCTAAACGGTGTTCAATTTATATCCCCTAATAACAAAGACCAATAAAGAAGATTATTTCAAAGTAATAAGAGTACGAGTATATTTCAATTTCATGATCAATTAAGATATCAATAGCGACTCTATCTATAGAAGTTGACCTAAACTTAATTGTTAAAACGAATAATAAACTCAACCATTTTATTTTCAATGTGTTTAAGTATCTACAAACTTAAAAAGAGATATTATGGATCGTAACAATTTAAAATGGAATATCAATCATTGGTATCTAAAATTAATATCGGGGCTTTTGTTTTTCGTGATCGGATTTATGATCTTCTATAAACCAGATGTAAGTTACATGTCAATCGTAATTCTATTTAGTTATGGATTTATTATTAATGGTGTAATTGAGTGTATCTTTGCTTCTTCAAACCGAATCGAAGGATGGGGCTGGACACTAACCATGGGTATTATTGATATATTGATAGGTATATATCTAGCAGTACATCCATTTGCAACGGCAGCAGTACTTCCATATATGTTTGGATTTATTCTACTTCTCAAAGCAGGAATGGGTTGGGCCCAAGCAATTGAGGATAGACATATTGAGGGATCATCAAAAACAGCATTAGTAATACTAAGTCTATTGACTTTCGTCTTAGGTGTATTAATCCTGTATCAACCAGCTGTAGGTAGTATGACACTAGTTTACACATTAGGGTGTGCTATGTTTGTTATTGGATTCTATCAATTATCATTAGCCTTTAATTTAAAGAAACTAAAAAGCTAAATTATCATCTAATGTGGTTCTTATCTCATTAAAGGTGAGAACCACAATTTACATAAAGAATTATCCTAAGAATGACTTCAACATAAAATCGATGTAATTTCTAGATTACAAGCTCTCTTCATAAATATGATTCCCACTAAAATTCAGTCTTAACAACCTCATTTAGACGAAGTGATACAAGAGATAGCGTTCATTTACCACATAAAACAAATTTAATTACCCCAAACATAAAACACATCACATCATTTTCTCAAAAAGATCATTTTTTATTCATTTGATAGAAATGAAACAAATATGATCAAATCGATTTTAAACTATAAGTTCTAATGCTTTTAAATGACCCTTTTATAAAACAGCATCTGCAGATGACAATTTTCATTCTTTCATTAAAATATTAATTCCAATAACAAATTGAAAGCAACCATGTTTCATAGTTGATCCTTTTTCTACTCTTTCTACAATTACTATTACATAACGAAAACAACCACTGAAAACCAACACCTTACACAATGTAATCTTTACGTTAATTTTTACATTTCAAAAGCAAAACCACCATCTAAATTTCAAAATGACAAAAGTCATAGATTTAAAATACCAAGGTGTAAAACATGACACCTGTCACATCTTTTAATTGATTAAACAAGCTTTTTTATAATAAAAAAAACATGTCTTTTAGCACATCTTTAATATTTGCAACTACTTCATTTTTGTCTTGATTTGCATTGTCAATCACAAACAAATAGGATGATTGACAACAGATAAAAACTTATTCATTTATTCATTAAACAGAGTCTTTAATTACTCGAAAAGCAGGACGTTATGAAAAATCTAAATTTACAATTCGGTCGCTTTGTTGCTTTAATTGCAATCATGTTTACAGTAAGCGTGGTAAAGGCGAATGATTTAGATAATAGTGTTAGCATGAATAATTTTCACATAAAAGAGGTTTCTAGTATCGATACGAATGCATTGAACATATGGGAACTCAACTATGGAAATATTAACAAAGGAGTTCATATCGAAAAGAACTTCACCAACAATGGTACAGAGTATATTGTTCGTGGTGAATTTTTTGAAGTAAGATATGTAAATAACAAAAATGGATTTGGTGTAAGAGAAATTCAAACTCGCAATGCTAAAGTTAATGAGCAAATCAGCTATGCTGTAATTGATCAAAAACAGATGGAGAACCAAAGAATTATTTCTCCTAAAGGTATTAGCGATGAAAAAGCACTTAATCTTATTGCATCGTACTTACCAGATCTAGTACGCAATAACTACAAACACATTTTGAGATAAAAGATTGTTAACGAAATATAGAGTTATGTAAGCACATTCATACAATAGTTGATATAGATTAATATTTGATTAAAAAGGGAAGAGAGATCTTCCCTTTTTTTTGTGCTTAATTGTGATATTGAACAATTCACAACCTGTATTTGTTTAAGTAAAAACCACGCAATAATGACAACTAGTCACTATTAAACCCAGCTAAAACAGCCAATATGTCATATATATTCTTTTGGTCCATCTTTTGATGTATAGAACACAAAATAATAAAGAAAAAGCAATATATATGAACACAAATCAATTTACAATCAAGGCACAAGAGGCAATATCATATGGTCTTAATGTTGCTAATAGTAAAGGGAATGCAGCACTAGAGGCTGGACATTTATTAAAAGGTATACTTACAAGTGCTGAAAATATCACGAACTACATCTTTAAAAAGATTGATGTTTCGGGACAACAAGTAGCAACTCTTCTAGATAAAATAATAGAGAGTTACCCGATTGTATCAGGAGGAGAAGTAAGGGCCTCTAACACAACAAATTCTATTTTAGTAGAGGCACAGAGCCAAGCACAAAAGATGGGCGATCAATTTGTAAGTGTCGAGCATCTACTGGTAGCTCTGGTCAGGATAAAAAGTGACGTATCCACTCTTCTAAAAGACGTAGGGGTCAAAGAGAAGGAGTTGATTATGGCAATCAAAGAACTTCGTAAAGGAAAAAGTGTAGATAGCCAAACATCAGAAGATCAATTTAACTCATTACAGCGTTTCGCGATTAATTTAAATCAGCAAGCACTTAGCGGTAAACTAGACCCCGTTATTGGTAGGGATGAGGAGATCCGTCGTATTCTACAAATTCTAAGTCGACGTACAAAGAACAATCCGATTCTGCTAGGGGAACCAGGAACAGGTAAAACAGCAATTGCCGAAGGACTAGCACACCGAATCGTAAGAGGTGATGTACCTGAGAATCTAAAATCGAAACAGATATTCAGTTTGGATATGGGTGCATTGGTTGCTGGAGCCAAATACAAAGGAGAATTTGAAGAACGATTAAAGTCTGTAGTCAATGAAGTGATTCAAGCAGAAGGAGAAGTCATACTATTCATTGATGAAATACACACCCTAGTTGGAGCAGGAAAAGGAGAAGGTGCAATGGATGCTGCCAACATATTAAAACCAGCATTAGCAAGAGGTGAATTACGATCTATCGGAGCCACAACATTAGATGAGTACCAAAAGTATTTTGAAAAAGATAAAGCACTAGAGCGACGATTCCAAACAGTGATGGTCAATGAACCCGATACACAAAGTGCCATCTCTATTCTTAGGGGAATCAAAGAGAAGTATGAGACACACCATAAGGTAAGAATTAAAGACGAAGCAGTTATTGCTGCAGTGGAGCTCTCAAACCGGTATATTACCGACCGTTTTCTTCCAGACAAGGCCATTGACTTAATGGATGAGGCAGCCTCTAAATTACGCTTAGAGATCAACTCAGTACCAGAAGAGATTGACGAGATGGAACGTAAGGTAATGCAACTTGAGATTGAAAAGGAAGCAATTAAAAGGGAGAATAACGAAGAGAAACTCCAAGAGCTTGAGAGGCTTATTGCGGATCTTCAGGAACAACTCAACTCACAAAAAGCAAAATGGAAGAGTGAAAAGCAGACCATTGATGAGATCCAAGAGTGCAAACTAGAGTTAGACAGTCTAAAGAATCAAGCAGACATTGCAGAGAGACAATCTAACTACGAACTTGTTGCAGAGATTCGTTACGGTAAGATCAAAGAGACCGAAGAGCGTCTGCGTGAGTTAGAAACAATTGTACATGAGAACCAAGAGGAGTCTCCTATGATTAAAGAGGAGGTGGATGCCGAGGACATTGCAGATGTAGTAGCGAAATGGACTGGTATTCCTGTAACCAGAATGCTCAAGAGTGACAAAGAGAAACTATTACATTTAGAAGATGCCCTACATGAAAGAGTGGTAGGACAAGAGGAGGCGATTATAGCTGTTTCTGATGCAATCAGAAGAAGTAGAGCTGGTCTACAAGATGATAAAAAACCAATAGGCTCATTTATATTCCTAGGATCGACAGGAGTCGGTAAGACAGAATTAGCCAAAGCCCTTGCAGACTTTTTATTTGATGATGAGAATATGATGACACGAATAGATATGTCCGAATATCAAGAGAAATTCTCTGTCACAAGACTCATCGGATCTCCTCCAGGATATGTTGGATATGATGAAGGTGGACAGCTAACTGAGGCAGTAAGAAGAAAGCCCTATTCAGTCGTCCTATTTGATGAAATTGAGAAAGCACACCCTGATGTCTTTAACACCTTGTTACAGGTTCTAGATGACGGAAGGCTTACGGATAACAAAGGTCGAGTAGTCAATTTTAAGAACACGATTATTATCATGACCTCTAATATTGGTTCAGATATCGTCCAAGAGAACTTTGCCAAAGTATCTGAAGAGCAAATTAGTGGTGTTATTGAAACCACGAAGAAAGAGCTGCTTGATAGACTAAAACAAAGTGTACGACCTGAATTTCTAAACAGGATTGATGATGTAATCATGTTTACGCCTCTATTCAAGAAAGATATTGTGGAAATTGTAAGACTACAACTTAGCATCTTACAGGATCGTTTGATGGCAAATAGAGTAGAGCTTAATGCTACGGATGAAGCTGTTGCTTACCTAGCAGAAGCGGGCTTTGATCTACAGATGGGAGCGAGACCTATAAAGAGAGAGATCCAAAGATCCGTACTTAATCCGTTATCAAAAGCGATACTCGAAGATAGAGTAACAGCAAACGAGAAGATCTTGCTCGATGTAGAAGATAACAAACTAGTATTCAAAAATTAAAATAAAAAAAGCTGTCAGAGATGACAGCTTTTTTCTTTCATTCATCTTCAATCAAGGACTAACCTTAAATTTAACCATTACGATTTAACAAAAGGAAAGAGGTCAATTTTGTTCTGGCTTAAAACAAAAAGCACCAGGAATAATACCCACTTTGAAAGTATCTACAGGAGCACCATTTTTTTCAAACCGATACACTACTCCCTGCTGCTGATAATCTAATGCATTAGCCACATATACCTCACCAGTAACGGGGTCGACAGTTAACCCATAAAAACCACCATATTGGGTCGTCGCCTTTGGATTCTCAATAAATAATTCAGGCTCCACAGTTAAAGAGGTAGGCATCCTATATATATGTTTATTTAAAAAATAGATAACATCTCTTGTCCCATTTAACTGTACTTCAGAGGGCCAATCTTCTAAATTAAAACGCCACGTTTTCAAAACTTTTCTTGTCTCAGCATCAATACACTGAAGTCCGGGAGGCTCATATCCATATGGAGATCCCTCATATCCACCATCAGTAATTGTCCAGATACGATTAAATCGATCCATAACTAAGGAGGTAGGCTGTTTCAGCACTTCTATCTCATCCACTACTTCATCCGTAGTCGTGTCAATCACCAATATTTTATTATCATAACTCCAACAATTAGTAAAGACAAATTGCTTATATTGCACCATCTGCTCTGTTGGATGTTGGTAAAACTCAGTATCTTCATTACTAACATTAATCTTGCCCAATATTTTCCCCTCAACAACTCCTGTTGTCTCATAATCTCCCAATGGATCAATAACAGCAATAGATTTTGCATACAAATCTGTCACATAGGCCTTATGTGCATCTATAAAGTGAATATATCTAGGAGAAGTAAGTCCTGTAATCTTTCCTACACACTGAAATGTATTGGTATTAATAACGTATATCTTGCCGCTATTATTCATCACAATATACCCCAATGAATCTCGAATAGCCATAGATTGTGCAACATCCCCTAATGGAAATCCATTCGTTTCAAAGAACACTAAATTCTGCTCCTTTTTATCCTCCATATCATAATACGATAACGAAGCATTACCATACATAAAATTCCCTTCATTTGTAATGAAAAGTCCGGCAGAACGGCTGTTATGATTCATTCGTGTTTTTTGCCACAAGAGGTCATCCTGCATACACGAATTGAAGCAAAACAACAAAATCAAAAACCATATTAAACTTATATTCTGCATAAAATTAGATATTTAAGATCATAGTTACACCATAGTTACGACCAGGCATAGGACTAAAAAGAATGGAATGATATACCTCATCAAAGAGATTCGATATGGTTAACTTAACCTGTACCATACGATCCCCTTTTTTATATAGACAAGCCCCAACATCTAACTCATTCATATGATATGGATAGAGCCATTGACGAACATTAGGCTCATTACTTGTTGTAGTAAACCTCTCACTAAAATAGTTATATTGATAGGAAATATTCATCCATTTGTAGTCGAACCTAAACCACAAATTCGCTGAATGAACAGGAATATACACCAGTTGTTTCTTATATGATTCATCGCCCCAAATACCACTCTTCTCCATATTAATTGAGCGAGTATAAGCATAGTCTCCTCTTATCTTGAGATTAAAATCACCCCAATGCCTATTCCAAAGGAGTTGAGTCTCCACCCCTTTTGAGATAACATTCTTGACATTCCGAGGTTCCCAATATCCTTTAAAACTAGGAATCCATAAGATCCAATTATCAATATCAGAATAGTATGATGTAATGCTCCATTTTAGATGATTATCACCATCACCTAAAACCCCCTTCAACCCAAATTCTGCGGTATGTCCATCTTCAGGTAATAAGTCTGGGTTACCTCCAGGCTGCCAATAAAGGTCATTCAGTGTGGGACGGTGATAGTTCTTCGAAAAACTACCATGAACAATCAAACCATATGCTTTGCTCACCTTAAAATCAAAGCCCACAAACCATATTGGAGAGGAGTAGACATTATCTTGCCATTCGTTTCTTACCTGTCCTGTCACATTTAGCCGTTCACCAAACGATTTTGACAGAGAAGTATAGACAGATAACACATCTAAATCTTCCACATAACCTGTTTTCTTTACCGTTTCATAGGTATCTACCCAACTCTTATTAAGATCAACCGATCCCGTAAAATAAAAGCTCTCTAGAAATTTCGTTGAGTAGGTAACACTATTCTGTAGTTGATATGCGATACTCTTCGAATCGATAGCATTGGTAGCCCCATTGCCTCCCACTTGGTTTTTTAGTGTATAGAATAACTGCTTTCGTGAACCTCCTGTTTTAACCTCGATCTTACTATCCTCTCCATAGTGCTTCCATTGAACCACCCCACGATGTACTTTATCTATTTGGTTATTGACATTCGTATCTTCAAGCCCTTCATTTGATATCACTGTGGGAATACCTCGATCGGCATACTGCCCCCAATAACATGCAGATACTACATCCTTATCACTAGGTCGCCAATACAACTCTTGCATCAATCCATACTTCAAATATTCTCCGTTTTTATAGGTATCCACAGGGTGTATAAACTCTCCAGTATTGGGGTCAATATGATCAAAGTTTTGTCGATTAAGAAAGGGATAATCATTCTTTGATTGACTATGATAGAAACGGGTTTTAGACTGCACCTTCTTAGACCCAAAACCTATGGAAGCATACTCCTGATATGTATGGTAGTCTCCAACAAATTGAACATATCTTGCCTCAAAAGGATCACTCCATTGCACCTTATTGTTTAGGTTTACGACACCTCCTAATCCACCACTCTGCGAAGCAATAGAAGCACCTCCATGCTCTAAAGAGACAGCATCTACAAAGAACACTGGAATCAATGAAAAATCAACCATTCCTGTCATAGGCGAATTGATATTCAACCCATTCCATCGAACCTGTGTATGGGAAGCCGCAGTACCTCTAAACGAAGCACTAGCCAATGCCCCATTTCCTTTTGTCTTAATAAAAATAGGCGTATTTTCTGACAGTAGTGTCGATAAAGAGCTTCTGATATTTTTACTCATCACAGTCGAGTCCACATTACTCTTAACCATACCAGCCTCTTCTACGTTGAAAATATACTTGGCATAGACTGGAACATCTTGTGTCACGATGATAGTATCCACTTCACTCTGAGCAAGCAATATACAACTCCACAACATCAACACCAATAACCCTCTGATCTTCTTCATTACAGAAATAAAAGTAGGGGCTTTATAAACGATAAAGCCCCGATATATAAAAACTATTTCTTAATAAACTTCAATGTCTCTTTCGTACCATTCTCTTCCACAACTAAGAAGTAGATACCACTTGGAACTTGCTGCATTGAGATCACTTGATCACTGTTATAATTATGGATTCTTCCAATAGCGCCACCCACACTACTATAAACAGTTATCTCAGCATGAGAAACACCATGTACCCTTACCTCCTCAACAGTAGGATTAGGATAAACATAAATTGAAGCTGTTGCTTTTTCGATTACTGGAGTACTTTTATTCGGTGTTACCTTTATTACAAAATCTCTTGTAATTTCACGGTTCTCAGCCCATGTACAGCTAATAGTTACCTCCCCATCTTTAACACCAGTCAACAGACCTGCATCATCAATCGTTGCAATACTATTGTCATCACTACTCCACTCCAATATTTGGTTCGTATTAGGAACCCCTTGACTTAGTACATATGCCTCAAATTGAAACTTCTGACCAACAAACACCACCCCTTTATTCTGGATAGGATAGGCACCAACATTCTCAGGCTGGTTACTTACAATACAGTCCGTCACACCCACAATTGAGGGATCAGACTTAGTCGCACATATACCTGAAACTTCAGTAGACACTTCACCCAATGCTGCTCCATGTTGTAGAACTCCATTATAGACACATACGAAATCTATCTGATCTAATACAACATGATTACCACTCTTATCATAAGCCCAATTTATATCAAATGCATCCCCTCCAAAACCTTCTTGAACTCCGAAAGTATATGGGTTATCGGGGATATAAGCCTTGTTTGACAACTTATTAAAAGGAGTATTATCCGCATAACCATAGTCAAAAGATGCATTCACAACATAAGATTTAATAGAGGTACGTGATTTCAAACGTGTTCCTTTTAACGTATATTGATCTTGAGATATATCTGGAAAATTCTTAGCTTCGGGATAATGATTTTGCTTATGAAACATAACCATATATTTAACAACCCCTGACTCTCCATCAGATGTGACATAAGGGATATCAGCTAATCCTTCAGGATTGGTATAAGTAACTGAGTAGTCCCTCTTTGTTGTATTCAAATAGTGATCACTCCCACGTAATTCATACCATGTATCATCCGCTACACCGTTACCATTTTCATCTTTCATGACTTTAACAATACCAGGCTCAGAACTTCCAGAGAATGGATTTCCAATAATTGTAAAATCCACACCATAAGGGTTATCCTTATGATTCAATATTGGGCTATCAAATCCATAGACGATATACCCACCCCATGCTCCTAGTGTAACCAGACGTCGTCCAAAAGGATTAACAACACGATTACCTAAAGTAAGCTCAGCAATACTTTTTAGACCAAAACTGGAGGTGTTCACAAACTGTCCTGGTGCAGGACAATACTCGATTAACTTCGTTGGATAATTAGGTTCAAAACTATCTAAAATACTACGCTTCAACATCCTATCATCATCACTTTTCGCCACACAAACAGGGGTAGAACCAAAAGATGAAACCCACAGTGAATTTGTACCGTTGTATGAAGTTGATGAAAGTGTTGTAAACCATGTTCCTGCATTTGCCTCCATTATCTTCTGATATTTAGAAGGTGATGAATAATCATATCGAACAACGCTACATTGTTCACTATAACTATTTACATTCCAATATAGAACATCATCACTATCAAAAACACAATCATACATGCCATGATCCAAATTTGCCAAAGAGATACCATCTTCAATTCCTAATACTTTCTGTGAGTTCGTTGAGATGTCCGAATACTCCCACATATATAGACCAAAGTCGTTATTTGAAAGATCATATGATCCACAAACAATGGCACCATTTGATGAAATAGCCAAACCACATGAATTACCTGGAATCTCAATTACTTTCTTAGGAGCAGCACTGCCATCTAACGGTAACATCCAGATACTATTTGTATCATCAATGCCATTCCAATCAGAATAACCCAATCCAGATATAAACATCTTATCCTCATAAATCTCAAGATCAAAGTTACATGCTAACTTTGCGATTTGAGTCCATTCTCCGGTAGAAATATCCACTTTATAGATATAGTCTTCTTGATTTCCATAAACAGTAAAACCTAAATAAACAGAGTTATTCGAAGAACTATATTTCAAAAACGAGGGATAAGAAGCTTGTGCCTCTAAAACATCACTTTGAAAGGAGATTGTACCATCTGAGATCAATGACCCGATCACCTTTCCATCTTTAAATGTATAGACATGATCCTCGACAACAGCATACACTGAAGATACGTTATCCAGAGTTTGTAATGAACGGTAGCCATTAAAAAAACGATAGGAACTATTCGCCTCTGTAGGGACAATATTCTCTCTTTGCCCTTGAAGTTTCTCAATAAGCTGAAAACGATTTTGTGCTTGTAGGTTAGTGACAAGCATCAGTAAGAATACGAAAGCGTATATTTTTTTCATCGCTCAATTATAAAAATGATTTTAGAGCAATAAGCAATGAAATCCCTACAACATACCTACCCATGTGAGATAAATATACATTTACCAAACCATTGTAGACATGTTATTGAAATGTATGCCTTTGCTACTTAATAATTAAAAATCTATTTTCTACAGTAGCAATGACCTGACTGAAGTGCGCGCGCCAACGTAATTCATTGTGAAGTACTGATCCTCCGCCTGTTCTCCGCAGACTGTAGAAATCTTTATTACAATGGCAGGTCTTCTGACTTATCCCAATCACTAGAACCTTCCCATTCCAAAATAGAACAGTGGTCTGTCTCTAGCAATCTTGATCGATATCTAAATCGAACAGGATTCACAGCAGCGGGAACTGTTACCGATTCTAACGGTATTCCCTTTTAATTCTCAGGTAATAAATTACCATCGAGAAACCAATGATGACACAAATGTATAAAAAGTTATCTGACAAATTAACTTTTATTATCATGGATTTAATAAATCAACAAAATATATTCTATCACTTAACATTAAACCATAAATTCAAAATGAAGTACAACTCGACTCATAAAGTCACTAGCACAAAACAACTTATATCAGCCCCACATTACCTCTTCTCATATAATTTACAATCAATGAAGAGGCATATTGTATATAACCCAACAAAGGCATCTAAAATAAATCAATCCCAAAACGACGAACACCCTCAATAATAGGATATAGAGGTCCTATTTAATATTACATCATGAAAATACTGTAAAATAGAGACATTCATCATACTGTATAAGTGCAACAATTTTATACATTTGTACACATTATTACAAAAAACACAATTAGTAGGTATCATCATTAGCTCTATCTCGATAGAGTTATACTGATTTAAAATGGGAATCTAGTGTAAATCTAGAACAGTACCCGCTGCTGTAATGCTATGTTTAAAACAAAATAACAATAACCCCACTGGGAGAGATCTTGGGAAGGGAATATTTTGTGAGTAGCTAAGTCAGAAGACCTGCCACTATTGGTAAAATGCATTTATAAACACCTTCGGGAGCTAGGGTGATCGCATTAGGGCAGGTACTATTTTAAATCATTATTCGAAGACCTCTTTCTATTATTATAGAAGAGAGACGACTATTGCATGGTGACCGACTTTCCCTATTATTGAATAAGATCACTCCTTCCTCTCAAAGGATAAATCAACATAGTTCTTATTCAAAAATCATGAAAAAAAACCTACTTTTATTACTCACCCTCCTAAGCATCTCTTTGAGTAGCTATGCACAAGAGTATCTAGAGAGTTTTGAAGACCCCAACTGTTTAACCCAAAACAATTGGACCCTCATCCATGGAGGAGGAGACTCCCAATGGGAGATTGACTCTAATGGACATACTGGAGATCATGCCATATCAATTAATTCATCAAGAGTTACCAATGATGACTTCTTGGTCTGCCCTTTGGTAGAAGTAAAGGAAGGCAGTACCTTCTCTTTTTGGGCAAAAAGTCAATACAGCTTTTCAAAAGAGAGTTTTACTGTCTATATCACAGAAGCATCCCCTAGCAGGTCAAACTTCAAGACAATCCTAGAAGAGGTAAACGCCGTTCCTCAGAACTATCAAGAATACACCTACTCCTTGGATTCATATATAGGCAAACAGGTCTACCTTACAATTCACGCTACATCAGCAAACAACTACAAGCTATTTATTGATGATGTAACACTTCCCCAAAAGCATATCCCTAAAGTTGCCCCAAACACACCAGAGCTCACACTTCCTGTCCATGAACAAACAGAGATAGATATAACGACAGAACTCAAATGGAACAAAGTCCCTTTTACAGGGAACTATTTGGTCTCACTAGGAACAACTACAGAGGCAAATAATATTTTTGATAATAAAGAGGTTACTGCCTCACAATTAAAAATAAAAGATCTAGACTACAATCAACAATACTATTGGAAAGTTACGGCTAAAAACAGCTATGGTAGTAGCCCAGAATCAACCACGCTGACCTTCACCACCATGGATGATCCGACTGTAACGCTATTTCCTTGGAAAGAAGCGTTTGAGTCCAAGAAATTCCCTCCTCTAGGGTGGAGAACGATCAATATAGACAAGGATGCAAAACAGTGGATAAGAAACTTATTTTCTGGAGTATCAAACTCCAAATGTGCAAGTATCAATGGATATTCACTTTCTGACGACTGGTTGATCTCACCCCCTCTTCAACTCCCTAACTCTGCCCTGCTGAAGTATGCAGCAAAAACTTACGGCAGTCAGATAGAAGTAGCTATCTCTACATCGGGCAATGAACCTGAAGAGTTCGAAATAATTCATACCCAAAAGACCACAGGAACATACCAAGATTACCTATTAGATCTGTCAAAATATCAAGGACAGAGAGTATTTATCGCATTCCATCACAAGGCAAACCAAGCTCTTGACTTGGATGATATCTCGATCAAAACAGGAACCCCCGTCCAGTTAAATGAGATAAACTACAGTTCTCCTGTAAATTCATCCATGGCAAGAGGAAGTATAGACCAACTGCTCACAAGAATTGACCTCGATCTAACAGGAGAAGTAGGAACGGTACCACTTGAGACTCTTCAACTGAAAGTCACTCCCAATAAAGCGGTGAAGAAGCTAAAGATATTCCACACAAGATCCGACCAGTTTAAGGATCAAACACTATGGAAAGAGCATATCATTACTGAAGATAACCAGCAACAAATCACATTTGACCAGCAACTAGAGAAAGGCAAAAACTATTTATGGGTCACTGCGGACATCCATCAAGAGTTGGCCTTTGGAACTGAAATTCAAGCGATCCCGTTTAGTGTGGAAGTGGACAAAACAGAATATCTGTTTGAAAACAACGCAAGCTACAAGGCAAGGCAAGTGATGAATATGGTCCACCTCACTTCTGGTAACAAGATTATCAGCGTAGACAAATCTCTATCCTTCTTTGATGATGGTGGAGTAGACCAGAACTATAGCGAAAACTTTGAAGGCACAGTCACTTTCCAACCTAAACACAAAGAAAAGATCATCGCCATCGAATTCAATCAGTTCGATATATTCAACACATCGAGTACAGGTAAGAACGACCTCTTTGAAGTATATAAAGGAGCCTCTAAGGACCCTAAAAATCTTATTGGAACATACTCTAAGATGCCTCCAATTATTGAGTCAGAGAGCTTAGGTGGAGCATTAACCATATATTTCAAAGTAAAAACTTCACTACCAAGATCAGGATGGGAAGCAACTGTTAAAGAGGTGACTGCACAAACAATGACGGTGGCTTCGATCAAAGGGATAGCTCCAGAAAACAAGCTATTCAAACCGGCAGACAACAACGTGCTCCTAACAGGAATACATGTTATAACCAGCCATACGGCATCACCACTTCATCTTACCTCTATACCATTCAAACTAGCCGATAATAAAGTCCTAGACAACATATCTCGACTCTATCTTGTTACTTCAGGAGTAAAAAAGAGTCCTCTAAACATTGCACCTATTTCGACCATTGAACTCACAAGCCAAACGGGTCAGATAGATGTAGATATTCCTCTCTCTTCAGGCGATAACTACTTTTGGATTCTTGCTGACATCAAACCAACTGCCAAGAACAATGAGAAGTTCTCACTGTCACTAACAGAACTTAACTTTAGAACAATCCAATCCCCATTAACACTACATGAAGAGTTTGATATTTCGACAGACTTTACAATGCCTGAATCGGGTTCACACACCGTGAATGTCGGAACTGAAAGTATCCGTTTTACCGACAGTGGAAAAGATAAAAAGCACAAGGCAGATGACAACACGACAGTAACCTTTGTACCTAAAAATGCAGGCGAGAAAGTTAGAATCTCCTTTAAAGACTTTGATCTGAACTATAGTAGTAGTGCATATTACGGAACGAAATCCGTTTTTGTAATCTACGACGGAGCAACAAAGACCACTCCTCTTTTCACCTTAAGTAGTCTCAATAGAACTACAGGGCCAGAAAAAGCCATCACCTCCACTAGCGATGACGGCTCTCTAACCGTACACTTTATTGCAAAAACACGAAGTAGTTCCTATACCAAAGAGGGGTGGGACGCCATCGTTCAATCTGTAAAAGATGAACCCATCCATGCAGAAAAAGTGATACAGCATAACCTAAATCCTACCCAAATAGGAATAGGACAAGAATCTATGCCAGTAGTTAAAGCGTTGGTTAAAACAACGGGATTAAAGTCGAATCCAGCGTCAGGCAATATCACATGGAACTTGAACTACGATGTCTCCACACTAAAGAACATTAAAAAGGTTCACCTCTACTATCTTGCAAACAGAGACAACTTTGAAGAGGCCACCCTGATCCATAGCTATACGACAGATCATATTGAAACCTTCCAATCCAACCAAGAGCTGGCAGAAGGCAACAACTACTTCTGGTTTACCTTCGATATCGACTCCAGTGCGGAAGACAATCAACCGCTCCATGTAAAAATAGATCAAGTTACTATTGCATCAGAATCAATAGGGATCGAAGGCAATGATAATTTTGCTCAGACCATCCTTAAAAGGTTTATCAACTTCTCATCCACTATAGACACCTATACTGTCGGCGAGAAACCAACACAATTCTTCGATGACGGAGGAGAGACAGGTAATTATAGTCAAGCATTAGACCATCAGATTACCTTTATCCCGGAACAAGAGAGCCAATCCGTAAGAGTCGACTGGAATGAAATAGATCTAGACGACTATGGGTTTGATAAAATAAAGGTATACAACGGCAAGAATGCCACCGAAGAAGATCTGCTGTCCACCTATGAGAGTAAGGTGAACACCCCTCATATCGATAAGGCGATGAATAAAGATGGGGCACTAACCATACATTTCAAATCAACAACCTATGCGACGCCTAAAAGTGGATGGCGTGCCATAGTAAAAACATACACCCCTACGCCGATTACATTCCATAGTGCACAAACGACACCAGCACCGAATCGTTTCGTAAAAAAGGGAGAAGAGAACTATGTTGTTCTTCACTCTGCTTTAAACTTTAGAGGAGAAAAAGATACGGAGACCATCACAGACGTGACAGGTAATATCGGCAATACTACAACCTCAACAGATATTGTAAAATCAAAGCTATGGGCATCCCATAATCAACCAGACTTAAGTCAAGCAAAACTTATTGGAGAATCTACCATTGATAGTAACACTGGTGAATTTCACTTCGATACCAATATCGACATCGACAGAGAATCCGATATACATCTATGGCTCACTTATGATCTGGCTGCCACAGCCGAAATCGGTCATCATATTGATGCCAATTTCACCGAAGTAGGGTTAAAGAGTAGCACCATCACACCTACAGCCCATACAGCTCAAATAAACACGATTGAGAGTGGAATGCATGGAAACTACACCGTAGGAAACTTAGGCGATTACAACACCCTTAACGAGGCACTAAACGCATTGAAAACAAAAGGAATAGATGGTGCAACAACATTCAATATAAAAGAGGGTAAATACAGTGAGGTCATCACTATTCCTTCGATTCAAGGTGCATCAAAAATCAACACCCTTCTTATTCAATCAGAAGCAGAGGATGCAACCAAAGTGACATTCATAAATGAAACGGCATCAGAGGATATCAAGAGCTTATTTATCGTGCATCACAGCAAATATGTGACCATAAAGCATCTCTCTTTTGAATCTTCAAATACAGCCTTAGATCAACTCGTACTTATCGATGATAATAGCCAACATATCACATTCGACAACTGTCGATTTAAAGCACCTATTGCCACCTCATATCGTAATGACATCAACTTACTCAAGACCAAAGCGGAAGATGTAGCAAATAAGAATAACGACCATCTACAATTCACATCTAACCACTTTGAAGGAGGATATATTGCACTAAACATTGGTGGCACTGGATATGTAAGACTTCCCAAACAGAGAGATTGTCTTATTGAGAAGAACCACTTCTTGAATCAGGGATCTAAATCCATCTATTGTAACAACCAAGTAGATGTGATAATCAAATCGAACCATATCGAAAATACCAAGAGTACTAAATCAGGATTCCAAGGAATGGATATCTATCGTGCCAAAGGGCAGGTGGTAATATTCAATAATACCGTGGATCTTCAATTAGATAAAAATGGCTATGGTTTTGAAGTAAGAGAGTCTGAAGGAACCATAGAAAGCCCCATATTGGTATACAACAACATGATTGCTATCAATGCCAAAACAGGCAAAAGTTATGGGATGAACATCACACGACAATCCAGATACATAGACATCGCTTACAACACAGTAAACATCTATGGAACCAACGATAGCGGAGTAGGCATTGGATCGATAGGTAGAAGAGAAGGTGACTATCCTCTGGCACAGACCTATCGTTACAACAATATCATCTCTCTTATTGGACAATCCATGTCCTTCAAGAAGATCGTTACGGCAGACCAAGTTCAGGTCGTGAAGAACAATCTGAATGCATCTAATGGGGTACAAATAGGAGATGACAAATACGAGGAGATCACAGCGATAAATAACCTCACTGCATTTACAGGCAACATAAAATCACCAGCTGCGTTTATCTCAGAGACAGACCTTCACCTGACACACCAAACAGAGCTAAACAGAGGTGAGGTTGTAGACTATATTCTAACGGATATCGATGGAGACAAACGAACAGTACCATACACTCTAGGAGCGGATCAATTTATCGAGATATCTCAAACAGCGCCAGTGATTAGAGAGGGATATCCAAAAGTCATTTCAGAATCCCATAACGAACTCACTGTCGAGATCGTTTCAGACAAAGCAGGTACAGCATATGGTTACATCTATCAAGATAAAACGGCTTCTCTAACCCCGGAGCAGATCATGGCACAAGCCACCACCAATGCATCGATCTTCACAAAAGGGCTCGCCGCCAACAAAACCAGCCAAATTGTAGTTGAAAAACTTAAGCCAAACACGAACTACATCATCGATGTAGTGGTTGTAGATCTTCAGAATAAAGCTTCCGAATTGAAGCAAATAGAGGCACATACACCATATGCACCAACATCGATAGCCGACTTTGAAAATATCTCCATGCAAGATGACAAGATCATTTCAGGAACAGTAGAAGCGACCAATGTCACCATCAAAGAGGAATCTAAAGGCACCCATGGTCACATTGCGGAAGTAGAAGCCAACGAGACAGCCCACTTCCTATTCAACAATACTGATAAAGGAATAACTGTTCAAGGTTTCTACATCCAGAGCAATGCTTCTACAATCATGACCATCTATAGTGGTACAACACCTACTATTGTCACGATACCTTCCACCGAGGAGAAATGGAGCTATATCTCCCTACTCGAATATGACAATATTACCGCTTTTGATATCGAAGCACAAACAACAAAACTATCGATAGATGACATCCACCAATCTCCTGCTCCCCTAACGGTTGAAGAGATTACAACATCCAGAATAACAAAAGGGGAGGTAGCACATGTCACAGTGAACGTTTCTGGAGGACATACCCCATACACCGTCGAATATAACGGGATCGCACAAACCAATCGAACAGGACTATTCGAATACGATCTCACTTTGGATAACTCTAATGAAATATTCTTTACAGTCAAAGACCAAGAGAAAACAACGGCTGTTACATCATGTATTATCGAGGTAACAGCACCTCTTGGAACCATGGACTTCGAGTCTTTCGACCTAAAAGAGAACGACTTCTGGAGAGGACGAATGATAAATGGAGTAGTAGACACCAAGCTGTTTGAGAGTGGCTTTGGCGCAAAGTCATATTTCAATAAAGCATACTTCACATGGACAGGGCTGAATGTGTCCAACAAAATAGATAAAGAGGTTGCTGGAGGGTTAATGAACCAACACACCGCCATCACTGGTGTAGGAGCAGACAACTCTACCAATTACGGGGTCATCTATGCCTTCTCAAAAGAGGCAATCGAAGTGTCAGGACAACCAGAAGGAGCTGTCATCACAGGGATGTATGTGACCAACAATACCTATGCCGTTACTTCCATGAAGCAGGGAGATGCCATCGCAAAAAAATTCGGTGGAGCAGATGGAACGGATCAAGACTGGTTCAAATTGGTAGCCATAGGGTATGACTCACAGAATAACAAAACAGGGGAGACGGAGTTCTACCTTGCAGATTTCCGTTCTAACATCTCATCTAAAGACTATATCGTTGAGAGTTGGGAATGGATGGACCTATCTACTTTGGGAAAAGTGAATAGAATCGAATTCAAGATGATCTCTAGCGATGTGAATAAAGTGGGACAAGCCAACACCCCAGCTTACTTCTGTTTCGACAACTTTAACGGCTCTAGTCCTTCCGATCAAGGCCCTATATTAAAGAAAGAACTGCCAAGCATCCTATTTAAAACCGATCAGTACATATTGGATTTAAAAGAGTATTTCGAAGACCCTGATGGAGACAACCTCTCTTTTGAAATTGAGAATCTCGACAGATCAATTACATATGAGATAGACAATGGCATATTGACACTAAGAAAAAGTGTAAAATCGACCACACCTTCACTGTTCAATATTATTGCAAAGAGTCTTCAAAAGCACATATCGGTACCAGTAAATATCGAACTAACCACAGGTATATCATCAAGAGATATTGCAACAACAGTTAAGATCGGACCAAATCCAACAAGGGACTATCTATATATAGAGAGTACTTCAATGATAGACAAGGTTCAGGTCTTCAACTTACATGGACAGTCCCTACTGCACAAGGAACCAAACAAAGATAAGGATCAAATAGATTTCTCAACGTGGGAAAGAGGAGTCTACATCATATTTGTTCATCATGGCAGAAAAACATTCAAACAAAAGGTCGTACTAAACTAATAGACTAAGTGTAGAAAGAAAGAATACCATTTCACTTTTAAGGTATAGTAAACCGATTATGGGGGATTACATTTAATCATGTGATCCCCCATTTTGTTGTAAAACACTTCTAAAACATCCTCTTTACATAAACAAAATACTATTGGAATCACTAAATTGGGACGACACATATTCTATTCATGGTATGATAGTAAAAAGTTATACCATAACACACTAAACCAAATAATAGAAAATGAAAACGAACTCAAAACTAATAGTTGCCATCTGCATCATTGCCATTCTGGCTGGATGGAAATTTAATGACACAAACAACACGATCAAAGAATCCCCCAAGACAACAGGAGAAACAGCACACAGATGGAGTATTGAAAAAGCCAATGATTGGCAACAGAAGTACGATTGGCTTGTCGGTGCCAACTATATTCCCTCCACAGCCATGAATCAACTTGAGATGTGGCAACAAGCATCTTTCGATCCCAAGCGTATAGACCAAGAGCTCCAATGGGCAAACGAAATTGGATTCAACACCATGAGAGTGTTTCTTCATAACCTAGCATGGGAAGTGGACAACACGGGTTTCATAGAGAGGATGGAGACTTTCCTACAGATCGCCGACAAACATCATATTAAAATCATGTTTGTTCTTCTAGACGACGTATGGAACCCGAACCCCAAGTTAGGGACACAACCTTCTCCCACACCTCATGTGCATAACGCTGGATGGGTACAAAGCCCAGGAAAAAGCATCTTATCAAACAAAAGCCAATGGGGAAGAGTTAAGGATTATGTACAGGGAGTAATGTCACATTTCAAAGATGACAAACGAGTGATCATTTGGGATCTATACAACGAACCGGGCAATCCAAACCAAGATAGTTATGGCGATATCGAAGTGCCAAATAAGGACAAGCACTCTCTCGCACTACTTAAAAACGTGACCCAATGGGCTAGAGAAGTCAATGCTACTCAACCATTGACAATCGATATATGGAGAGCAATCCATACGCCTATAGAGAAGATGAATGACATCGATCAATTTGCATATAATCACTCCGACATTATCAGTTTCCACTGCTATGCAGAGGCAGCTTCTACAGAGAAAATGGTCAAAGAGCTCTCTAAATCAGGACGTCCACTCCTATGTACCGAATATATGGCACGCCCCGTTGGATCAACCTTTGAGGATATTCTACCTATCTTCAAGAAATACCATATTGCAGCCTACAACTGGGGGTTTGTTTCTGGAAAATCCCAAACCATCTATCCGTGGAGATCTTGGAAGAAACCATTAATCAAAGAGCCAGATTTGTGGTTTCATGATATTTTAAAGGAAAATGGGACTCCTTATAAAAAAGAAGAAGTCAAATTCATTAAAAGTTTGATTCAAAAAAACTGATATAAGTACTTACAAAAGGGGAGGGTACATTAATGTAACACTCCCCTGAATTCTAAATATAAAACGTATTCCTTAGAACAATCATAAAGCTTTTAATGTCATAAATACCAATTGTTTATTGTGCTCATCAGTCTTTTTTACAAGCTCTTTTATCTCTTGACTAAATACTGATTTTACATTACGATAGTGGGTCCATGTTGTTGTAATTAAAATATTATCTTTTACACCAATAAACTCCGATACAAATGGAAGGTTTTTACCTGTATCTTTCATGTCTAAGTAAATAAAATCTCCATGCTTTTTTATAAACCGTCTTCTGTCGTAAGAATTTCTCCTAATATATCTACGTATTTCCAGTAATTGTAACTGATTACTTTCCATAAAAGAACTAAACATATAACCATTACGGTTATCATCGGAGATGCCTATTGCCCCAAAGTTAAAGCGATATTTATTATTCACTTTGTCATTGGACATATCATAAGAGAAGATGCAATCATACCCGAAATCTCCTGTAATTATTCTATGGTGACTATTTTGTGATACCTGTAACGGTGTTCTGTAATCTCGGCGGTTGCTCTTATTAACCGTCGTAATATGACTTACTTTCAGTGCAGGTGTCATCTTAATCATTGCATTTCCTATTTTATTTTGAAGCTTTTCAACCGGCTGTGTCCCAGTTGTAACAGCATAAATATCTCCAGCATTAACAAAGATTTTCTTCAAATTAATAGGTAACTGCTTTTTGACCTTTAATGCTCCTTTAGGTGTGAAATAAAATAAATAACAGTCTGAAAGAACCACCAATTCATTACGAACGTTATCAAATACAACACTCTTTATGAGACCAAATTTTACGCCATCATTGAATCTACATATCCTGCGAACAAACTTGCCTTCGGCGGTAAAAACGATAACATAAGGTGCCATTGCATTATATGCATAGATATAGTCAGTAGTAATGGTGTATTGTGTTTGGCCATCTAATCGACTTTGGGGAGTGCGCTCCAGGTCGATGATTTTGTAGCTTTCTACTTTCTCATGTAAAGGAACAGGTTTTTGTTTTAGTAACGAGTCAACATCAATTACATCTAAAGCAGGTTCATTTACATAAGCAATTTTAGCATGTTCAATATCTAACATGGCCATTTCTTCTTTGGAAATACCACGGAATTCATTCTTTAAGAATTTTGGAAGTAGAAATAGTAGAACTACAAAAACAAAGGTGAAAATCCCATACCCCACTATTAGTTTATTACTTTTTTTCATCGGTTTAATTCTTTTTGTTTTGATATTCAGAATAATATTTCACTACATCCTCAAAAGAAATGGCACAACGCTCCATGCGCAGAAAGAATTGATCTAACTCTTTCTGATAGAATTCATCTCGCATTCTAGCCTGAATCACTGTTCTTGCTTCTTCTGAAACGAAGTAACCAATGCCTCGCTTGTTATACAAAACTTTACGTTCAACAAGCTCAGAGAACGCATTAGCGATGGTATTCGGATTTACCTCTACATCAACAGCAAATTGACGAACAGATGGAATACGATTATTTGGTAACCACACACCATCGATAACATTTTCTTCGATCATATCACATATCTGAAGATAGATGGGTTTATTATTATCAAACTGCATAATCAACGTACCTCCATATCTTTAATTTTATAGTAGATAACAAAGTATAACCCAATGTTGTATATTATCATCCAAAGTGAGATCACAGGATACAACCATGTAGTGGAATACGAATAAGTAGATGGAACCTTAAAGAGTTTAAAAATATAGAAGTCAAGAAACTCACGCATTACCATACTAAATGTGCTGTCTGTTACCAATGCAATGATATTGGGAACCATAATGATCAAACATACGATTCCAAATAATAAGGCTGTCGTTTTTAGAAAGGCATTGTATCTAAACACCAAACTACCTAGCAGATATTTCACATGAATAGAAAAATAGAGTGCTAACAATAGTGGAAGTGTATAATATATACCTTCTAAAAAGGGCAACATGTCTTTTTGTATTATATACGGGGCAAGAAAGAGCTTATAACACAGTAAATAAAAACAAAAAGAAATCGTTTGTATCACACTACACACCAATAAAGAGTTTATTACAGAAACTATCAGTCTTTCAATATTATTGATAGGAATACTTAAATAATGAACTGCTTGATTTGGTGTAGAGAACCATGAAAACCTTGTGGAAGATAAAGAAGCAACTCCCATTATCCATATTATAGCAAATTGAACAAATAAAAAAAGTGAAAGACTGTTAGCATTAATTGATATCTTAGTAATTAAGTATATGACCATTAAACCAAGAAAGCTAGCTGTAAGTATAAGTACTCCCAGAAATAACTTCTTTTTATTTTGTTGAAAATCTAGTCGTAACGCGTGTAGAATACGTTTAAAGCTTAAGGTTTGTTTCATGATCTCATAAGTTTAATTAATTCTTCTTTTTGATCTGAGTTGATTGCACTATAAAAAAACTCCAAATCAATTGGCTCTGAAACTGATGTCTCTAAAGCAGGTTCTATGCATTGAATACCGCCCAAACCTTGCATCATAAATAGAGGTGTCTGCTCCATCAACTCCTTGGTTCTGTAGTGCTTAAAATGGAACATCTTCTCAAGTTCTTCTAATGAATGGTTACAACACACTTCACCATCCTTTAGAATAATGATAGGGTCCATCAGATGCATTAAATCTCTCACCTGATGGGTTGAAATGACCATCAGTCGATCTTCACTTATTTCCATCGTTATCAACTGACGGAAAGTTGTTTTAGATGTAACATCCAACCCATTGGTTGGCTCATCCATCAATAGCACTTCACACTCTGTTGCTAGTGCAAAAGAGATCATAAATTTCTTCTTCTGTCCATAAGAGAAAGCCTTAGAATTTCGACCGAGCTCTCCTTCTAACCCAAACTGTTTGATATAAGACTCAAACTTCGAATGATTAAAATTCGGATAAAAAACACTATACAGCTCGACATACCTCTTCAACGTTAAATCTGGAAGCCATATGTCTTCTGGTAAATAGTAAACATTTGAAAGAAACTCTGGAGTTCTCTCTGAAGGGTGCCAATCATTTACTAACACCTCTCCCTTCTGTGGAGTAATAAAACCTCCTATCATTTTCAATAAAGTAGACTTCCCTTCCCCATTTCCTCCTAGCAAACCATAGATGTTTCCTCTCTCTAAAACGGTATTCATCTGATAGAATAACATCTCCTTGGATCTGTACTGAAAACAGACATTTTTCACGTGTATCATATCTAGTGTATTAGTTAAGTAGTACACTAAAGTAGTACACTAAAGTAGTACACTAAAGTAGTATATTTACATCTATTCACAAAACAAATAGACACTACTATTTCAAATATAACCTCAAACAAACCACTCAACAAACTATTAAACAACATATTAGACACACTACAACTATATTAATATTTTTAAATACATATAAACAAAATAGCATATAATTATGATTAGAGAACTGTATTAGTTATCTATATCACTCTACTTCTAACCTCTATTTTATCTCTTTGTACCCCCTAATCAGACACCTTAAAGTGACCTTATTCGACTCTCCTTCGTGTTTCCTTCGTACCACCTTCGACTATTGGTCACATATTACTTATCCATTGTGCATATATTGGTGATGGTTTTGTCACTACAAATGTGAAGGAGGTGTGACGGATATATGAACAATATGTGACCAATATATGAACAATAGTCGAAGGTGGTACGAAGGAAGGGCGAAGGAGAGTCGGAGGAGGTACGTATTTGAGAGTTGTGAGAGAAGGATTGGACAGAAGTGATATTGGTTTGAAATATCAGTTCAATATGTTGGATATCGTGGGGCGAAATGATGGTATTATGAGGCAAAGATTGGGCTTCAGATGAAAAGGAATAGTTGATCCTGTAGTAAATTCATTTACAATCCTTTCGCCAACCATTTACGATCTTTGGGCGATCCTTTTACATGATCTTATTTCAATATTATTCGAGGGGGATAAATTATACTTTGGTGGGGGATATTTTGGAGTATGCAGTATTTGGAGGATCATAAAAAAAGAGACGCCTTATGCTACTGCACTGGGCGCCTCTTAAAGGATATAATATATAGATGTATTACCCTATGGATATATGTAGAATAGGTTGTTTTGTTTCAATGGCTTTATACCATGCTAAACATAGCAACCTCTCCATAAGGATCTGAATTTACTTTAGTCTGTGTAACACTGTTTGATAGAAGCATCCAACTGCTTACGGCCTTTGGTTACATCTACATTTGCAGATGGTCCACCAACACAACCGCCTTCACAAGCCATTACTTCGATGAAGTTTGCTGTCGCTTTTCCTTTCGCAAATGTTTTCAATAGCGCCATCGACTTTTTGTTGATACCGTTGATCTTCATTTCGTTGACATCGACTTTGATATCGCGAGCTAACACCGCAGCAGCGACACCTCCAGATTGTCCATAATTACGACTCTCTCTATCGATACGTTCAAGGTTGATAGGCTCCTGATCAGACACTCTTACTTCGAAACCATCGAAGAATGCATCGATCTCTTCAAAGGTCATGATAAAGTCAATATTAGGATCCTGTTGTGCCTCTTTACGTTTTGCGATACATGGTCCGATGAAGACTAGCTTAGCATCAGGATAACGCTCTTTTGCGATTTCAGCGGCATAATACATTGGTGATTTCGTATGGGATACGAATGGCTTCACTCCTGGCATATGCTTCTCTACGGCTTGCACGTAACTTGGGCAACAAGAGGTGGTCATGAAAAGCTGTCCCTCCTCCAGTTTTTCTTGGAGCTCTACCGACTCATTATTGGTTGTAATGGTAGCACCTTCAGCAACCTCAACCACATCATGGAACCCTAATTTCTTAAGTGCAGGTACAATCTTGCTCATTGGCTCTCTGTACTGCCCCATAATCGAAGGTGCAGGAAGAGCAATGATTTTCTCCCCTTTCTCCATCGCACCGAAAACATCTACAATATGAGACATTTCGAAGATAGAACCAAAAGGGCAAGCATTAACACATTTACCACAGTAGATACACTTATCATCATCGATACGTTCGTTACCGTTTTCATCTTTTGTGATGGCCCCTACAGGACACGACTCTTCACATGGAACGGGAACGTAAACGATAGAGTGGTAAGGACATGCCTTTTGACATATTCCACAGTTGACACACTTCTCATGGTCGATCTCTGCTTGGCCATTACGGTTGAAGTGGATGGCACTTTTAGGGCAGTTCATATAGCAAGGACTTGCGACACACCCTTTACAAAGATTGGTCACTACATAATTCACCTTCACACAGTTACTACATGCTTCGTCTACTACGGTCAGAATCTTCTTTGAAGGTTCTTCTCTTTGGCAAGCCTGGTCTACTAACTGCGATAGGGTAATCAACTCATCATCCTCGTCATTAGGAACAAAACCTAATAGAGGAAAGGTCTTATATCGTGCAATAGCACGCTCTTTAAAGATACAGCACCTGCGTTGCGCTTCCATATTACGGGGTGCCATTTCTAAAGGAAGACGATCAATTGTTTTAGCCAGTTCTTTCTGTCTAATAAGTTGCGCCAGTCTAGCGATCAGCTGACGCCTGATAATCATAGTGTTATTAACTAGAGCCATTCAAAACTAATTGGTAATCATTAAATACAGTGCAAAGTTAAACATCATAGAAAAAGAGTAACATGAACAATAACACAAAAGAGGCCCTAACACCTTAATCTATATTGATTTTAAAATAATATTACTGTAGTATTTTTTAAGAAAATATAGTACCTTCTCATTAGAGCTGTACATTTTCGTTCGTTTCGTAAGTTTTCGCTATCTATTCCATAAAAAATGTTGTTTTTAGCAAGAGATATTTTTCTTTGTTAAAATAGTTTTTATGTGGTTATGGTTTGCCGATTGCTACGAATCTTCTTGGTCTATTCACATGGCTTTCTATGACAAATCTTATTTTAATCATCATAGGGTTTGCATAGAATGATCGCTTGAACACATTTAGATGCACCATCTGATTATTTTCACAATTAGTTACAATATGTAGTTATTGTAAACATTCTAATTCGATTCTGATACTTTAAAATAAATAGTGTCACTATTTATGATGATTTTCACTTAATAATTAATCAATTTTTACGATTTCAGTTTACTATACAATATTATAGTTTCGCTAACTAAATTAATGCCATAAATATCCATCGTTGCTATAACCATGTGATTAATAGCATTTCAAGTTTGTGAAATGAATCATCCCAAAGGCTCTATTCTACTATATATCTTATTGCTCCTTGCTTCTACAAAAGTATTAGGACAGGATATTCGTGTCCTATATGGTAAGGTGATAGATGAAACAGATCATCAACCTATTGCATCTGCATTTGTAGAGATTGAGGATCTAGATCTATTTTCTATTACCGATTCGTTAGGTTTATTTCAAATACCATTAAAATCCAATTGCAACTATTCTGTTGTTATAAGATCATTGGGGCATAAGCTAGCATTCACAACGTTACTATTTAAAGGGAACGAAAAGAGACACCTTTTTATGCTTACACCGATGAGTTATAATATTGATGAAATAACCGTTATCTCACGGGAGTCGAAGGCAAATGGAACGGCTTCAAATATTGGACAGAGTGCATTACAACACCTTCAGCCGACCAGTTTTACAGATGTCTTACAACTTATTCCTGGAGGACAATTGAAGAACAACAATTTATCGAGTCCGAAGTGGATCAGGCTGAGAGAGCCAAATTCGTCGTCTTCGTCAAGTAATAAGGGGTATAATAACAATAGTTCGTTTGGAACCTCCTTTATTGTTGATGGTGTGCCTTCAACAAATGATGGAAATATACCAGCCTCTTCAAATCAGTATATGTCAAATTTAGATCTATCCTCTAAAGGGCAGGACTTACGGTTGATTCCTACCGATGGAGTGGAGAATATTACGATTATTAGAGGTATACCGTCGGTAAGATATGGTGAGGTTACGAGTGGGGTGGTCAAGATTGAAAGAGATTATAAAAGAACACCTTTAAAGATACGCCTAAAATCGAATCCTGCGTCTAAGATGGTATCTATAGGGAAAGGGGTATCACTATTTCCAAAGAGTACGCTTCATAGCAACTTTAGTCTATTAGATTATAAACAAGATGCACGAAACCCTAAAGTGAATTACAAACGATATATTGGATCGTTGCGTTTTCAGTATCAGAATCAATCAAACCATTGGATGATTAAAAATCAATCAAGTATTGATTATACTGGATCTTTCGATACCTCAAAGAGAGACGAAGAGGTTGATATTGCCGCAGGAAGCAGTTATGAAAATGATTATAATAAGATATCATTCTCCGGCAGTAGTAGTTTAAGCCACACGAAGAGTCGTTGGTTCTCCTCATTTCAGTTACAGTATGGAATCTCCTCAACCAAACAACAACAGCACATTACAAAAGCGGTCAATGGCGAACGAATGCCTGTGCTCATAAATCGAGATAGTGGTGTATTTTACAGTTCACACCTTCCGACATCCTATATATCGAATTATGTCCACGACAATCATCCTCTTTCACTCTATGGTAACATGGATATAAACCTTCACAGTACAATATTTGGGGTTAAACATAAGCTATTAATGGGGATGACCTGGAACTACAGTAAGAATCGAGGTAGAGGAGAGATCTATGATATAAATCGTCCGTTGAATCCGAGCAGTGGACGTCCAAGAGATTATAGTACCATACCCTCTTCTAATAAATTATCTCTATTTGTAGAGGATCAATTCACTATGGATATTGGGAAGTTACGTTTGGATACACGTATCGGAATTCGATCGATAAGATCATTGGGGATGTCAAAACACTATCACCTTTCGGGAAAGAGCTACTATGATCCTCGAATGAATAGCGCACTACATCTTCCTTCGATTAATATTCGAGGGAAAGGCTTAAAGACCACCCTCTATGCTGGTTTTGGATGGCATACGAAGTTACCATCTATTTCACAACTCTATCCTGATCTTATCTATATGGATCAGATACAGTTGAACTACTATTCACAACAAGAGCATTTGCGACAGATTAACTATAAGACCGATATCATTGATCCTACCAATGTAAGTATGATGGCTAATCGAAATAAGAAAGTAGAGATTGGACTAGGATGGGAGTATGGGGATATGAACCTTCAAGTGACAGGATATATTGAAAAGATGACCGATGGCCTTCGATCGGTTGGTAATTATCAAATTACAAACTATAAACTGTATGATGCGGAGTCAGGACCAAATATATCTACACTAGAAACTCCTCCGACAGTCGATATGTTTGACTACAAGGAGATGAGTAATTTTCATGTTTATCCACAAACGGTCAATGGTACACAAGAAGATAAATGGGGGATTGAATATCAGTTAGACTTAGGAGATATACAACCTATTACATCGCGAATATCTATTAATGGTGCGTGGATGGTTTCGAAGTATACGCTTACGAGTGCTGAATACAGACATCCAGAACAAAGATTTAGTAATAAACCATATCCATATTTAGGGTATTATGAATGGGATAGAGGACAGCGGTATGAGCAGTTTAACACGAACTTACGTTGTGATACTCATCTCAAAAAGTATGGGCTAATCTTCTCATCAATTCTGCAATGTATGTGGTATGAGAAGCGTCAGACAGAACCAAATGATGGGAAGCCCTCCTATTACATAGATAAAACAGGCCAACAACATCCATTCACAAATCAAGATATCACGGATCCATTGCTCCGTTTTTTATATAGTAAACCACATCCAGAGCTGTTTGTGGAGAATGTGATTCCGATTGCGATCGACTTTAATATTACTGTTTCAAAGACCATATCCAAAATGATTGAACTCTCTTTCTATATCAATCGTATCCTCCGATATACCCCTAGTTATACAAACCATACGGGTTATAAGGTGGTTCGAAAGAGGTCCCCATATTTTGGAATGGAACTAAATATCAATATATAATTCAAAAATCATGAACTTTAGATTAAAAAATCTAGCCTTATTAATGGCTTTCATTTTCTTATACTCTTGTCAAAAAGACGAAGATACGATCATTCCTGTTTCAGATGTAAACATGTCCATTGAGCTTCCCAAGACACTAGAAGACAAGGAAGTGACGTTTAAATCGGGACAATTAACACTTGAGAATGTAAATACGAAGAAGAAAACGACTCAAGAGCTTACCTCTACCATTGTACCAAAACTAAGTTTGGAAGATGGACTTTACAATGTTCTTTTAGAAGGAGAAGTTGGTTATACCGCTTCTGACGCAAGTAAAAAGAAGGTTGATAAAACAAGTCAAGTAAGAGGACGTATAGAGAATGTCGAAGTAAAAGGAGGAAAGATTACCGTTGAACTACCTCTGTTTATCTACAGTAAGACCGCAGGATTTGTTATCTCTGAAATCTTCTTTGCAGGTACACGTACCGCAGATGGTAATCAGTATGATTCTGACACCTTCTTTGAGCTTTATAATAACAGCGATAAAACATTGTATGCCGATGGTCTTTGCTTGGCTCAAACATCTCTGACCACTGATGATGCATTGAATCAATTTAGCCCTGATACACGTCTGACGGAAACATTAATCTCTGATCTATATCGTATTCCAGGAGATGGAACAAAGTATCCCGTAAAACCAGGGCAGACAATACTAATTAGTAATGTGGCCATAAATCATAAAACACAGAACTCTAACTCATTCAACTTATCGAAATCAAACTTCGAATGGTATGATGCAGGAACAGTGGATGTCGATGTACCAGAGGTTCCTAATTTGGAAAAACTTATTTCTGCTAATGCCAATTATATGTGGTCACTACATAATAGAGGCCATAAATCATATGTACTGTGTCGATTAGACAAGAGTGTTACTCCAGACTCTTTCGCAAAGAGCAATCCATTTAAATATTCTCATATGTTTGTTATGGGTGATTTTAAAATGCAGATGGATGAAGATACATGGAAAATAGCAAACACTACAATCATTGATGCTGTAGAGCTAAGTACTCCTTCAGGATACCAATGGAAGACGTTGGCTCCTGATTTGGACCTATCATGGACACACTGTGGCGATGGTGATGGCATGAGATATGGAAGTAGTGTGAGACGTAAAGTAGATCATAAAGAGGGGGATCGTGTGGTTCTCTTGGATACCAATGATTCGGCATTTGACTTCCATGCCACGGCAATACCATCACCAGGTGTGGTAGAACAAGAATAATATAGGATAGTTATACTTTATCTCATTTCAAGATAGGAAAGGTATAATGCCCGCTTTATGTGGGGTTTATACCTTTCCCATTGCCAACACTTACCACATTATGATGAAACGCTTCATATTGTCACTGCTTACTGTTCTTTCTGTGGTATTGGGATATGCACAGAAGAAGCATGTGACCATTCAATCACAACAAGAGATACAAGTACAGCAACTGCTTCATCACTTCTTCGAGAACCCAGCTCTAACATATATGTTCTATGATCAGTCCTATGGGGAGGTAAAGGTTGGAAATACCTTACAACAAAACAGTGAGATATACGACCCAATGTTAGGCAGAGCAAGCAATACCATAAGTTTTGATGCTTTCTCCTTCAAAAAGAGTAAGCACCATAATGTTTATGGACGTGCTATATATCGAAACCGCATTACAAGAGACATTCAGTGGAATAATGTAGAGAATCATCCATTGGTATGGCCATATGTGGTCGCAGATTCTATTGGGGGGAAAGCCTATATAGAACAATATAGCTTTGATGGTGCTTGGAGTAGGCAATATCATAAGATGAGAGTAGGACTACAAGCCAACTATCTAGCCAGTGAGTCTAATAGGAAATTAGACCCAAGAGCAAAGAGTTTAACATGGCATTTACAGCTTAAAGGAGGAGTGTCATGGAAAGTTTCGCCAAGATATGTCGTCGCTTCCTATGTTCATTGGGAACAATATGAACAGTCACATAATATTATTCATATGAAACCAGGAACAAGCTCTAAGATCTTTTATTTACAAGGCTTTGGGCAAAGTGATTCAGGGTATGATAAGATTATATCTGAAGGCAAGAGCATTGCAAATACGTATGAAGTCAATACAACAAATGTTTATATGCAATTATCGCCTTACACAGGAACAGGATGGCTATTTAATGTTGGGCTTGGTAGAAGCAATTTATCTCTGTTTGAAGAGAATAATCACTTGGTAAACACATACCACTCTAATATTTACAATGGCGTGTTAGGTTACACTACAAATAGTGGTTTGGACCAGTGGATATTTAAAGTAACAACCCATTACTATCAAAAAACTGGGCTAGAATATGAGCGCAATACGATAGATGAGATTATCAATACCATGCCGAGGTATCGTGAAACAGACTTACAACTTAAGTCTAGTGTCCTATGGGTCCAAAACAGTTCACATCTCTCCCACTTACATCGTTTGGGCATTTATTATAATTACAATAAAATGGACTACAGTGCATGGATGGCACGACATAAAAACAGTAAAGAGATATCTGGTCTTCAACTTCATCTGGAAGAGGGATTAGAGGTCTCAAAAGGGAGAAAAAGCTTTAAGGTTAATGCGGGGTTGAAATATTTTCACCCTATCACACATAAACTCTCTAACGATGACACCAATACCACAATATATAATGAGTTGGTGCAACCAATATACCTATCGGAGAGTACCTCACGTTTAGATGTTTTCCTTCGCTTAAGGGTGGACTTTCCAATCACAAAAAGACATCTTTTGTTTGTTGAGTCTAAGGTCAAAACATCATGGTATAAACAGTATGAATCGAATAATGTATGGCAAGCAGCTATTGGAATGCTGCTTTAAAAAAGGATACTAATTATGGAGCCAATAGTAACTTGTGAGAACCTAACCCATTATTATGGAGATAGGTGTATATATGAGAATCTTAATTTCGAGATACCTAAAGGTCGTATACTTGGACTATTAGGAAAAAATGGGACAGGTAAAACAACGACTATTAATATTATGAACGGATATTTGCGTCCCACCTCTGGTCAATGTCGAATATTTGGAGAGCGCTCTGATGCACTTACTCCCATGACCAAACAAAAGGTCGGGCTTCTCATCGAAGGTCATGTACAGTATAATTTCATGAATATTGAGGAGATAGAGAAGTTCTATGCAGCCTACTATCCACAATGGGATAAGACGGCCTATTATGAACTTATGAAACTTCTACAAATTGGTCCGAAACAGAAGATCTCAAAGATGTCGTGTGGTCAAAAATCACAAGTCGCTCTAGGATTAATACTTGCACAGAATGCAGAACTATTGATTCTAGATGACTTTTCTATGGGACTCGACCCTGGTTATCGTATGCTCTTTGTGGACTATCTTAGTGAGTATGCAAGAAGCCAGAATAAGACGGTCTTTGTGACTTCCCATATTATTCAAGATATGGAACGTCTTATCGACGACTGTTTGATTATGGATTATGGAAGAATCATACTTCAAAAACCAGTCAAAGAGCTGATGGAACAGTTTCACCATTTCAGTTTTACAGGTTCGGGAGCAGAACGATTGGCTGGTCTAGAGAATATATATAGTGCATCGGAACGAAACAATAAGAGCGATTTCTACGCCTTTAACACCCCGTCTCAGATCACAACAATACTCCAACAAAACGGTATCAACAGGAATGATGTAGTATCAAGGAAGCTGTCACTAGAAGAGATATTTATTGGTTTAACAGGAAAATATTAGCGATGAAGAAAGCACTATTATTAAAAGAGTGGAAGAAGTTGAAATGGGGTAGTCTATTCATGTTTTGTTCTTACATTCTACTTCTAGGGTATGAGTATTTAAAAGTAGATAGAGCCATTCGATTTACTGGGCTTGAGCATCTATGGGATGTCATCGTAAATAGGAATCAATTTCTATTTAGTGAGTTAAAATACTTCCCTTTATTCTGTGGTGTTGTATTTGCTTTGGCACAATTTGTTCCTGAGATGACACAAAAAAGGATCAAACTATCTCTTCATCTACCAATGAAAGAGAGTACTATTATCTGGACGATGTTGGGATTTGGGTATGTCAGTCTCACCATATTCTTCCTATTCCAAGTTGTTACGCTCACTTGCTATTTACAAACGATATTTCCTATACAGATTATAGCTAGCACGTTGATCACCTATCTGCCTTGGTTATTGTCAGGACTTGCAGGATATGGATTGTGTGCATGGATATGTTTAGAGCCGTCGTGGAAGAGACGAATCTTAAACCTTATCATCACAGGAGCCATACTGCCCTTCTTCTTTCTGACATCCGTACCAGGAGCTTATTCCAATGCCCTTCTATATTGTTTCTGTATTCCTCTATACGTATTAGGTTTTGGTTTTCTATCCGTATATCGATTTAAAACCGGAGTACAAGATAATCTATAACACATACACAACTTGAACAACAATGAAGAATATAAAATATCTACTGATTATCATTACCACCGTTATTCTTTCGTGGGCTATGCCCTACAGCTATCATCTAATCTACGATGTGGCACCAAGCAATGTTTTCACCTACTATAGCTCCGTTGATCATGCCTTCTGTAAAATCAATTTTGATGAAAAGGAGGAGCGATTGATTCGAATGAATGTCAATACAAAGAAAGAGTATACCCAAATGGAGTTTGATAGTATATTGCCTCTATTTTTTTGTAGACAACTACTGGCGGATGGACGTATGCCTGAAACGATTGATGGATATGCCATTACTCCTGATGTGATTAATGAGAAAACATTCAACTACAACTATAGTCCTAAAGATAAGAATAGACCACATATCCCCCTCTATACTTTATTTGAATCGATCTCTGGACGTGTACGTTTAGAGATGCCTGGAGATATGTTTCGAATCACTGATAAGATAGAGTTTCTACGCCCCTCAAGTAAAGATGTGGATCGGACCAAGAGTGATAAGTTCCAGAAGGCTTTAGAGGCAAAAGGGTTCTGTTTTCCAGCAACCCAGTTGGCAGGAAATCCAAATCCTCGTAAACCATACGAAGAAGGGTACCTTATTTTAGACCAACAGAATCAACTATTTCATCTAAAGATGGTAAACGGAAAGCCATTCGTAAAACAGATCACAATACCAGATGGTCTAAGCCCTCAATTTATTGAAACACAAGAGCCCGCAGATCGTAGTTTCTATGCTTTTGTTTTTGGATCAGATGGAGAGGTATTTACATTGACAACAGATAACTATTCATTCCAAAGATTACCAATACCCCCTTTCGACCTAGAGACAAATCAACTATCTATCATGGCCAATCCGCTATATTGGAATGTCAGTGTGATCTCAAGAAAAGGACGAGAGAATTGGGCAATATCGACACAAGACTATAGCATTGTAGATAAATACATAGAGAAGAGTGCCCCGAACAAAGCACACTTCACCCAATATGTCTTCCCTTTTTCAGTGGACTTTACATCCCCATACAGCTCCTTTATAAGGCCTGTAATCTACTTTGGAAGCTATTGGGTTGCACTTGGGAATATTGCATTGGCTCTACTTATGCTTTTCATATTCCGTGGTAGAAAAAAAGAGAATGTTCTATGGACCCTACTAACAGGAATCTATGGATTTATTGCCACGCTACTATTTAATCGAGTAGACTAATACTCTCTTTAGAACTTCAAGACGAAAGGAAGCGATAAATTTCGCTTCCTTTTTAATAATTATATTTTCGGAGTTAACGAACATATTTAGATGGAGAAACTCCGAAGTGTTTCTTGAAGGCAATAGAGAAGTATCGTGGAGAGCTGAAACCGGTATCATATGATATCTCTGAAACATTCTTCGTGATATCGTTCACTATGAGATCCGCAGCTTTCTTTAATCGAATGGTGAGGATGTATTCATTAGGGGTTTGTCCAGTGATAGACTTAACCTTGCGATAGAATATGGTTCTACCTAATTTCATCTCGGCAGCGAACTCATCAACATTAAAGTTTTGGTTCAATAGGTTGGCCTCAACGATATCTGTCATTCTAGATAGGAATTCACTATCCACTATATTTCTTGTGATACTCTTTAAGCTCGCCTGTGGGTCGGCATTAATACCCTCTTGTACTTTTCGCCTATTATCAAAGAGATTGTTTACCTGTACTTTTAGCATCTCTGCATCAAAAGGTTTGGTGCAATATGTATCCGCCCCCTTCTTAAATGCTTCAATATGATCTTCATCGGTATTGAGACAGGTTAATAGAAGTATGGGAATATGGCTGGTGTTTAGATTACGCTTTAACTTCTCTGTCATCTCGAAGCCCGACATTTTAGGCATTAGGATATCAGATATAATAATGTCAGGTTGTAGATCTAGTGCCATGGCTAGTCCACTTGTACCATCATCTGCTGTGCGCACGTTATAGTTGTCAATAAAGATGTTGGTTACGGCAGTACGTATCTCAGGATTATCATCCACTATCAGGAGTAACGGTAGGTTTGAACGCATGGGTTTATGAATCGTTTTTGCCTCCTCTATATTTATTGGTATTGGAAGATCTATTGCAGACCTTTCAGGCCTAGATTTAACAGTAATCTCATGATCTTCGAAGTGGTTACACCCTCTGTCAAGGAAGATGGTAAAAGAGGCTCCATTATTTTCATTATTCATGCATTTAATGGTACCGTGATGTGCTTTCACAATGCTGTGTGTCAAAGCCAAACCTATACCAATGCCAGAATAAGTATCATGGGTGTACTTTGACTCATGATGATAGAAACGGTGGAATATCTTGTCAATATCTGCTTCAGGAATCCCCTCCCCATTATCTTGAACCGTGATGGCAATCTTGTCTTCAAACTCCTTTAGGTGAATTGAGACCACCCCTTTATATTCTTTTACGTGCTTGATGGCGTTAGAGATCAAGTTATAGAACACTTTGTCCATCTGTACCTCATCGTAATATAGATTACACTCAGGCACATCAATGTTTAATTGATACGTTATATTCTTGTTTTTAGCAACTACACGAAAACTTTCGAAGACTTGATAAATGGAGGTAACCATATTTTGTTCTTTAATAGCAAGCTTTAGGTGACCTTGTTCAATCTTCCTAAAATCTAATAGTTCGCTACTCAAATTCTTTAGTCGTTTGGCATTTCGATAGGCTGCATCTAACTGGTTATCCTGATTATCATTCACCATTCTATCTTTATATAGCGACTCTAAAGAGCATAGAATAATGGTTAGAGGGGTCATAAACTCATGACTAATATTGGTAAAGAAACGCAGTTTATGTTGATTTAAAGTCTTAATATTCTCTTTTTCATCACGCTCTTTATCGATCTGATACTGTAACTTCAATCTACTTAAATATATTCGATGGAGAATAAATAGAATCAGTAAAACGATGATGCCATAGACCATGTATGCTCCCCATGTCTGTGATAGAGGAGGGAGTATGACAACTGCGACTTCTCGTGTATCTGTAATAGGGTTATATGCTACGTCGGTAGCGCGTACCTTGAATGTATATTGCCCTGGATCAATATTGGTATAGGTTGCGGTGGTCATATACTCTGCATTGACCCACTTTTGGTCGAACCCCTCGAGCTTGTATTGGAACTTGTTATTTAGTGCATTATTATAATTGAATGATGTAAAACCAATGGTAAAGACGGTATGTTCTGGCTCTAGTGTAAATCGATCTACCACTGCAATATCACGAGACAATATCTTGGAGTCGTCGTTTGCACGTACCTCTTTGTTGTTCACAGAGAGACTAGAGAGGTTGACTTTTAGATGTTGATTCTTCTGCAATAGATCTGTCTCGTTGATCGAGATCAATCCATCTATTCCACCAATAAACAGCTCTCTATTTTTTGTATATAGTAGTGATTTATAGTTTAATTCTCTCAATGGCAAACCTGAAGAGGCGGTGTAGTTGTAGAATATACTATCGCTGATATCTAATAGAGACAATCCCTTGCTTGTAGAGATCCATAGATTACCTTTTTTGGTTAACTCCATACCATAAACAAAGTCACTTGGAAGCTGATTATTCTTCCTGTCAAACACCGTAAAGCGGTCTTGATTACGATGATATAGACATAATCCGACCCCATCTGTAGCCACCCACAGGTTGGAGTAACGGTCTTCGACAATCTCATTTACAAGAGCACGAATTTTCACCCCTTTGTTGTTTGTCGTAAAATATTTCCTCAATTCGCCATTGAATAGGTCGTATGCAAAGAGACCTCTAGCGCCAGCAACCCAAAGGATATCGTAACTATCGATAAAAAGCATTGTTGCTTTTGCATTGAGCAAATGGTTCTTATCACTTTTAAAAGGATATGATTTAAACTGCTCATTATTGGGATCAAATTGAATAACCCCACCCTCAGTGGCCAAAAGGTATGTACCGTCATATGGAATGATATCAAATACAGTTAAAGGAAATTTGTCGGACTGTGTCTTATTAAAATGTTTAAAACGTCTCTTCTTTATATCTAATACACTCAAGCCCCCCATATAGTTTCCGACCAAGAGTTGGTTGTTATTTGTAATCTGAAGAGATTTAATATTAGATCGAGCCACACCTTTATTACCTAAGCCACTGGGATAGTGTTCAAACTCTTTCTTGTGGGTGTCATAGAACAGAAGGCCTGCCCCCTCTGTGGCAATCCATAGGTTATGATCTTTATCCTCTACGATATCACCCATCACTTGAAACCTGTCGTCACTGCTATCGCTAGATATCTCATACTGTTTAAAGACCTTGTTTTCAACACGACCATAGTTAATTCCACCAAAATATGTTCCGACCCATATATTGTTGTCTCTTGACAAGTAGATGCTATATATCGAATTATGACTTAACTGATGACTGCCCTTTCTGTTCGAATCGATTGTTTTAGTACTCTTGTTCTTCAGGTCAAACACTACAAGGCCTTTGAAGGTTCCAATCCATAGTCGTTTTTCGCTGTCTTCCACCACACTTCTTACACTCATGCTGTTTAGATGGAATGGAGACGAGTGGAGATCAATCTTCTGAAACATCTTTGTCTTCGTATTATATTGCAACAGACCATGATATCTCGTCGCAATCCACACACACTTATTTGTATCCACGTAGATAGAGTTGGCTTCCAAACGTCCTTCTATAGGGATATCAATATACTCCTCCTGATCGTCACTAACACGAATTAGTTTCTTGTTGCTTGAGACCAACCAGAGGTTGTAATCTCTATCTTGATAGAAGGTTCTAACTTTGACGTCTATATTCGCTAATACGGCAGACTTCTCAAATACCTTTCTAAGCTTATTGTATACCAATATACCATGGGTGGTAGCAAGAAGTAACGTGCCGTTGTAGGTGCCAATATTCATGATATTAACAAAAGGATAGCGCTTGAATTGAAGAGTCTCTAAATCCAATCGTGACACAGTTGTTCCAGTCAATGCCCACAAATATTTATCCGTTTGTCGCAATGCAAGTACTTTATGACCTGAGATAGTTGTAGAGTCCCCAAGGATAGGGTAGAATGTTTTCATCTTACTGCCATCCCAACAGTTCAATCCATCTCGCGTACCAAACCACATACGACCAAGATGATCTTGGTGGATACATAGCCCAGAAAGTTCACTTAATCCATCTTCTAAACCAATCTTCTTGAATGAGATATTCTGAGAGAGAGAGAGTTTAGGAGTAAAGCAGGTGATGAATAAACATAAACAATATATGTAATTACGAGCATTTCGTAAAGTGATAGTCATATTATAGTATTTGATCTATTTAGCCAGACAATAATACGCCTTTTTTAAATTGCATACCCGATAATATTATTCATTTAACAGATATTTCGTCCACGACACATCTTTACATACAACGCTATAAACACTGTATATAAACACTTTACACTAACGTACAATACAATACCTTTGAGATCTATTTTTATCATTACTTACACAGCAATCAACGAAGTTACAGAACTATTTTAAACAGTTTTGTATTTCATATGTTCTCATCCATAGAGACGAAAGATAGATCTATGCATAGCAGAATACAGCATAAACCAGCCCCTCTGTTTCCCATTTCTTATGCCTTCATTTTAGGGCTAGGCATCAGTGCATACCATCCCCAAGGAGTCATCTTCTATCTTATACTCATGCTCTCCTTCGCTCTTTTTGTCTATTGGTCTCCAAATGAATTCCGTATCTCTTATACACTTCTTCAAATCATTATGGTGTTTATCGGCATCTTTTATTATCCTTCAGAATTACAGAGTAAATCTGCGACAAATGGACGACATCATCTGATCGTCGTGGAGGATAGAGGAGCAACGACAGATCACCATGCTTATGAAGTTCAGTCGGTAGACAAACAGAAAAAAGTCGTTCAGTTTTTGATGTATACCGATACCATTAAGCGTTATTGTCAAGGGGACCTTCTTTCCGCACAACTCTATTTCTTTAAGTCAGAAGATCAAGTTCCATCCTATTTATGGGACTATTCGAACCACCTAAGAAGTCAAGGCATAAGCTCAACAGCATATGCATCAGAGATTGTTACTGTTGAAGAGGGTGAGCAAAGACCAAGTTATCTACTTAATAGTATCAAACAATATATGTCAACGGTATGGCATGACGATCGTTTGTCTCAGCCACAACAAGCAATTTATGAAGCACTGCTCTTAGGTCAAAGGTCGTCTCTACCTTCCAAGATGGTCTCCATATTCCAACATCTTGGAATCGCACATATTCTGGCGATGTCAGGGCTGCATCTATCACTTCTATTGGGAATCATTACCATGCTATTAGCACCTCTTCTTTTCTTTAGGTGCACAAGAGCAGTAGCATTTATTATTGCATGGCTTATCTCGCTACTCTTTATTCTCTCGATACATGCCAGTGTATCACTATATCGTGCTATTACCATGCTATCGATAGGGTTTATCTATATTCTCTTTGCGAAACAGCAATCCTCATTACATATATGGAGTTTGGTCGTTATCGGGACACTGATTGTAGTCCCTGAGTGGATAAGCTCACTCTCATTCCAACTATCCATCGTATCCGTATTGGGCATTCTATGGCTTACGCCTCAATTAGAAGCACTCTACTATCCTAAACGGCAAACCATACGATATATCTTCACCTTGATATATGCATCATTTGCTGCCCAAGTTGCAACGCTTCCTTTGGTGCTTTATCATTTCCATCAATGGAATCCTCTCTCACTGTTTTGGAACCTTATTGCAGTCCCTATAGCCACCATTGAGATATATACAGGTATCCTACTACTGCTTCTTCACCCCGTGGATATTGTAGTGACCTACCTCTCTAAATTTATCAATCTCGTGACCACACTATTTTTTGATCTATGCGAATATATTGATACTACCGTAGTTCATGGCTTCACGAATCAGTACCTCTACCCTGCTACCTTTGTCATGATAGCTATTACTATAATCATCTTGTGCTCAACCATAATAAGAGAATATCCAAGATGCTCTCTGCTATTTATCTCTATCGGGTGGGCAGTAACAGTTCCCATATATAGTGGTCCTCATATCATATGGCGAAACAACAAAGCAGAACAGTGGGTGCTCTTTGTTAGCCAAAAGCAGAACATATTGTGGTACACCCCATCCCAACGTCATCCAGATGATTCATATTACTTAAACAGAATAAAACCTATCCTTGCATATTATCACTCTCCGTGGCACCTCATGCCCCAACTAGAAGTAGATAGTATACAGTTACGGAACAATGAATTTATCCATCTCTCCAATCATATTTTGTTTCTAAATGGACACTATCCAAGAGATACACAACTATTCGAATATCAACAGAAGCAAGGTAATTGGAAGAGACAAGCTCTTGATGACATATCCCAAGGTGATATCACACTAAAGCCCACGGAGCTGTTGTTAACAGAAGGTGAACGAAAGCGGACAAAAGAAGATTCAATCCGCCATCGCATGAAAATTAACTGAAAAGGCATATATTTGTCTCTACAACGGTACATACTGTTATAATTAATTACTAGGAAAGTTACTATGAATATTGTAATCGCAGGAGCAGGGGAGGTCGGCAGTCACCTTGCCAAAATGCTCACTTTCGAAAACCACGATATAGTGGTCTTAGATGAAGACGAAGAAAAATTATCGATGTTAGCCTCATCACTTGACTTGATGACGGTGGAAGGATCAGCTATTTCAATTCGTGATCTACGTGAAAGTGGTGCTGCTCAAGCGGACCTTTTTATTGCCGTGACTCCTTATGAAGAGCGTAACCTTATTGCTTGTCAATTGGCAAAAGATTTAGGTTCAAAGAAGACGATTGCCCGTATCGATAACCAAGAGTATCTGTTTAAACACAATCAAGAGAAGTTCGACCGTATGGGGATCGACGAATTGATTTACCCAGAACATCTTGCAGCGAAAGAGATTGTAGAGTACATCAAGCTCACCAACACCAGACAGGTACTGGAATTCTCTTCAGGACAACTTATTCTCTTTGGTATCAAGATTCGTGAACGTGGGGAGTTCGTTGGGCAAACGTTGGCAGAGATGTCTGAAACACTGTCCGACTTCCGTGTGGTTGCCATTAGTCGCTATGGAGAAACTATTATCCCTACCGGAAGTGATCAAATACTTCTTAATGACTTGGTCTTCTTTATCTCTAAAAAAGATAAGGTGGATGAGATCCTTAAAAGAGCAGGAAAACACAAATACAATATCAAGAATATCATGATATTAGGTGGTAGTCGTATTGGTGTAAAAACTGCCCTTCGATTGAAAGACCAATTCAAGGTGACCATCATCGAAGCCGATAAGAAACGAAGCCATAAGATCGCATCCAAACTAGATGATGCTATGGTGATTAATGGGGATGGTCGTGACCTCGACCTACTCAAAGATGAAGGCATCGATAAGGTAGATGCTTTTGTTGCTGTAACAGGAAATGCCGAGACCAACATCCTATCATGTCAGATGGCTAAAAAGATGGGAGTAAAACGTACAGTGGCAGAGGTAGAGAATATGGACTATCTCGACTTTGCTGAGAATATTGGTATTGGTGGAGTAATCAATAAAAAACGTATTGCTGCAAGTTATATCTATCGTTTTACGATGAATACAGAGGTGACCCACGTGAAGTGTTTAACGGCATCCGATGCAGAAGTATTTGAATTTGTTGCCAAACCACATGCTAGAATAACAAAGAATCCTCTTAAAGACATCCACTTTCCTGACGGGGTAAGTGTTGGAGGAGTCATTCGTGCAAACGAAGGGATTATTGCAAATGGAGCAACACAAGTACAGGTAGATGATCGTGTTATTATCTTCTGTTTACCCCATGCCATCCATAAACTAAGCAAGTTATTCAAATAGATCAACCCCCTCTTTCAAAGGGATACGATATATATAAAAGCCTCTGTTTTTCTCATAAAAACAGAGGCTTTTTATTAATGGACCATCATTTTACCTATCGAAATAGATACCCTTTCAATATATCGATATGATAACACACTACTCCAATATACCAATAGAGTTGTTATCAAAACAGCAGTCAATAAGTAGTCTTCAATATTAATATCAAAGACAATAAAGCCATACAGCACTAAAGATTCAATAATAGAATGACACAGATAAGTCGAATAAGATATATCACCTAATTTCAATAGTCTACTAGGTATCTTCCCACTAAAGGACAATAATCCCTCCATAATCATAAACATACCAACCAATAAAGATGCACTTGCCGTGTTTGTTGATAAAATGATGTACGGATTTGAAACCCCACTAATCTCAGGCATAAATAGAGATAAACCACTACCAGTCAATAACACTATGCAAATGACTAGTCTCAAGGACCTACTCACCTCATTAATATAACAACCATAACGTTTATACATATCGGCAATACATAAACCTACAATAAATTGGTATAATAACGGTGACTTAATGACCCACATCCAAATAGGATGAGAAGGTAAAAAGAAACTAAGTATTGGCATTAAGGTCATACAGATACTTACCTTCAATGCCACCCTCCGATTGGACATACTCAATACCAAAGCGATTAACATATAAAAAAAGAATTCGTAGTTTAAGGTCCACCCTACCGTAAGAATAGGATAAACACCTATTCCTGATGGATTATCGAAGGGAATAAACAGTAAAGACTTTATTAAACTTATGATATCAAAACTTGTATAATCAAAGATTGTCGGTAGAATATAGATTAGCAGCGAAATAAGAAGAGTGTAAAACCAGTAAACCGGAACAATTCTCATGATACGCTTTACAAAGAACTGTCTTGCGTTATAATTTCTATTTTGTATACATTGGTACATAACGACACCACTTAATACAAAAAAGACATCTACACCAAAACTACCTTTATTAGAAAAAAACCACCCCAATATACTATCACTCTTAAAATCAAAAAAGGTCTGCATTAGATGATGATAAACAATCATCCATGCAGCTATTGCTCTTAACAACTGTAGAGAATATATTTTCATAAAATCGAACTCTTTTTACATCAATAATTATTTTCATGAATACCTGTTATTATCCCGACAAACATAGCCGATAACCTTATGAAGGTCTCGAACTACTAATGTAACACTACGCTTTGATCCACAATAATTAACGGTCTATTTTATATCAATAAAGATACTTATTCATAGACATAATAATATCATAAAAAGACATTTGTAAGAATAAATATCTTTTTCAAACCCCATTTGTAACATTTACACACTATAGGCGTCTAATAATAATGAAAACAAATGGTTGTCATATCAGAATGTTATAACCATAATAAAATAATTCCAAAACTCACTTATGAACATTACAAAGATTTTATCCTTACTACTTTTCATTATTATCTCCTTTCCGAGCTTTGCACAAGAGCATACTCTAAAAGGAAAAGTATCAGGAGCAGATGGTAAAAGTATTCCATATGCTTCGATTTTTATCAAAGAAAGCAAAACAGGATCTAGCTCCAATGCGGATGGTGATTTTTCAATCAATATCCCAACGGGGAAATACCATTTGGTATTCAGCTACATGGGATACCGAAGCAAAGAGATCGAAATTACCATTCCTACCTCATCTATTCTAGAGGTTACCCTTAAAGAACAGAAGGTACAGGTCAAGGAGGTCAGAGTATACTCTGGTGGCGAGGATCCAGCTGTTTCGATCATGAAGAATGCAATTGTAATGAGTTCTTACTACAAGAAATTGGTCGAGAAATACGATGCGGATGTATATCTAAGAGGTGCAATTAAGTTCGATAAGATCCCTTGGCTTATTCAGAAGATGATCGATAGCGACGACGAAAGCAATAAAGTCAAAGAGGGAGACATTCTCTCTATAGAGAACATGAGTCATGTGAATTTCAGCCAACCAAACCACTACGAACAGACAGTTAAAGCAGTTAATTTCGTAGGACCTAAAGATTTTATGGATGACACAGTAGACCCTATTGAGTTCTTCAATATGAGTATATACGAGGATGCCAACGGACTGATATCCCCCCTTTCACCACGCGCATTCTCCTACTATAAATTTGCCTACCTAGGCTACTTCACCGTGGGAGATCGTAATGTTAACAAGATCCGTATTACTCCTCGTAACAACAACAAACAGTGCTTTTCTGGAGAGATATGCATCTTCGATAACACATGGAATGTATATTCTGTTAACCTTAAGAGCAAACAAAATATTGGTGACTTTAGAATGGAGCAAGTATATAATGATATGGGAAAAGAGGCATATATGCCTACCCAGAACAAGATATATCTTGATATCTCATACCTTGGCGCAAAGCTTAAGATTGACTATGTATCTTCTATAAAGTATAATAGTGTTGAACTAAACAACAACCTAAAACAACCATACCTCTTAGAGAAATACTATGCTCAAATGCAAGCACAAGAGGATGCAGTCGCACAACAGAAAGCCGAGAATGAACAGGTCTCAAAAGAACAAAAGAAGCTCGACGAACTTTTAATGAAAGAAGATCTATCTCGTAGAGATCTTGTACGGATCTCAAAGCTATCAAATAAAATTGATCGACAAGAGAGAGCAAAAGAGAATGGCACAAGCGATAAACCGTCTCTTGAAGTTGTCGATAACCACCACATCAAGGTAGATACACTTGCTTCTAAAAAAGGAGATGAATTCTGGAAGCAGAACCGATCGATTCCTCTATCTATTGAACAGAAAACATATGTTGCGAAACAAGACTCTATACAATCATTGGCATTAGCGACAAAGAGTGACGATGACAAAGAGAGTAAAGATGAAGAACCAGGTGTCGTAGGTAGAATCTTAGGATCAGTAGTTCACCTCAACATCTACAAAAGTAAAGATGATAGCGTACAGTTTGCTTTTACAGGTGTGTCCAATACAGTAGAGAACTTCTTCAATCCTGTAAACGGATGGATGTTGTGGACAGGTCTTAGATACGACAATGATTACAAGAGAATAAATTCTAAACTTAAAGTGGGGTATGGTTTCTCGTCCAAAAGTTGGATGTTCTCTTGGAACGGAACCAAAGAGTACAATTGGAGACGTAGAGGAACCTTCTCTTGGGACGTTGGATCAGTAACACGTGACTTTAAAGGAGACGATGGAATGAATGTTTTTGTGGATGAAGTCACAGCCCTATTCTTCAAAGACAATTATCGTCGTTTTTATCAATCTGACTACATCAGCTTAAACAATCAGATAGATATCACAAATGGTTTGGTGTTTAAAGCGGGTCTGAAATATGAGTCTCGAAAACAACAGCAGAATAACACCGACTACTCTTTTTTCAAGAAAGATGATCCATATCACTCTAACACCCCTGAAAATGGGGATATCACACCAGATATGCTAGCCGACTCCGATGCAAGTGGATACACTGTAGAATTAAGTTATACACCTAGAATGTTCTATCGTTTAGATAAAAAAGATAAGCGCAAACGCCATTTAGGATCAAACTATCCAACATTCACCGTTGGATTCAAACAGAACATTGCTATCGATGCATTAGATACAGAAAGCAAGTACAAGCACCTTTGGGGGGAGATCAAACAACAGGTTGAAACAGGATATGATGCATCATTTAACTATACTGTATCAGGAGGAAAACTATGGGACGTATCTCATTTCTCTGAATTCAATAGTTTCCGTACCCAAAGGGTCCCTTTCTCTATCACGCAATTTGATCCATCAAACATTGGATTCATGATACCAAAGGACTATTCACTAAACGAAAAAGAGTGGTACTTTAACACATTTGTTTCCTACGAAACACAATATATTCTATTAAAATATCTACCCTATCTTAACAACACACTGATGAAAGAATCGATCTCTGTAAATTATCTTAAGAGTGGCCTTCACGAAAACTATGTGGAAGTAGGGTATAGTCTAAATAACATCTTCTTATTTGGCTCTCTCGGCGTCTTTGCTGGCTACGAAAAAGGGTACAATCCAAGATATGGTGTTAAGGCAAGCTTTAAATTCTAACGCCTCTTGAAAAGTACAACACAACATAACTTCTGTAATTTTTAGATTCCATTTAAACCGTACGGTTTAAAAAATCGGGTAGATGGCTGGAAGATATTTAATCTTCCAGTACACCTCCCACACCACCGTACGTACGGGTCTCGTATACGGCGACTCCCTAAATCACGACTTTACTTTCTGATAATAATCACTTAGCGTAATATAGCCTGCCTTCTCCAAATTCTTATTCGTTATAGTCGTTTGTAGAATTGGACTCTTTGAAATGAAATGCGCCAATACTTTTTCCTCGTATTAGCATATTCATACGCTTTGCTCTTCAAAACTCCGATCAAATATGCCGCATGAAATAATGATAATTCGCCATCGGGTTAACACTTACCTTTTCGTAGTTCTGTTATTAAAACTTTTCGATGAAATCTGAGATAATCTTTTAAGGATTCCACCTGCATCTCATCAACTCCATGACTCCCTTTATTTCGATAAACCTGTAAATAAGCCTTATTTAGGTTATCTGATTCTAGGACTCGTTCTAATAAATTATCTGTTGTAATGGTCGTTTTCATAATGGCTTCAGTTATCCCATTGAAAGTGTGCGCTCTTGAGTTATTATCGAGTTCCGCTCTACCTTCACTCAAGTAGCTATCTTCCGATATTTTCTGCATTGATCCCTTCATTAGGTAACAGTCTGTATTATGAACAATTTAAGATTCAGTCCTTCCTGTAAAGTGGATACAGTACTATGACCTCGGCTGACTTCTCACAGTTAACTTTTTGTGAATGGACAGGAAAAAAATACACTGTATCCATCTGTGAGACCTCCCATGGTAAGGAAATTAACTTTCACTCCATCTATCCGCCACATCTACGGTATAAACTCCGTGTAGAATTCGGACTTCACTTTGTTTGGCAAGCTTATCCAGTTATATACCGCCTAATGAGATTCGTATACCTCGGATCAGAGTTTTGCATACGGCTTCCTTCAGGTTATACCTCACGATAAGCACCCTTGCCTTCTGCTAGGTGGTTGGCTCTACAAACCTCCACTACGGACTTGCACCGATTAGTTAATTTACATGCATGGCACACCAATAAAAGGGAAATGATCTTCTGATCTGTTTCCCTTTTTTTATAAGCTATAATACCCCATCTACCCTCAAACGAGCGACAGCCATGCACACGATACCATCTACCCTTCATTCAAGAGTATCATCATAGTAATAACAAGCTTGACGGTGTAAAATTAACTCTGTCTAAATTTTCTTAAATTAGTATACATGGAAAGAGTTGATTTAGAAGATGTAAGAATTAAAGCTCTCATCCCCCCCTTTTTGCTACACCAACTTGGGACCTCTTAACTACCTACTTATACCCTGATAGGTATAAGGAAGTACGGAGGAGGTAGCTAAGAGGTCTATTTTACACCGTCTTTACACTACCGTTTACCGTTTTTTAAATAGAAATAATGGTGCTGTCACTAAACATATCTCTGTATATTATATGCATTATTGATTATCCATCTCCACAAACAATACTCTTCAATAGTGTATCATGAAATAATTATCGATTACAAGAGTAATACTCTATTTCAGAATAATAGTATAAAGTGAAACATTTTTCAGTTATAAAAGTAATACTCTATTTCAAAATAATAGGGACCATAAACGATAATTATTTACCGTATATGGTCCCTGTGTAGTCGCTATTAAAAGCGACTACTTTAAGTACTATTACTATTCTATATGATTACAAGTTCCAGTTGTCCTCAATAATCTTTTTAAGGTCAGGATAGTTGTTATCCTCTTCATTAAGTGCCTTACGTTTGTTTTTCAGACGGACTTTTAGATCTTTGATAACTGAAGCATATTTAGGGTCATCATATCGATTAACCATTTCGCCTGGATCTTTCTGCAGGTCGTAGAATTCCCATGCTACTGGCGTTTGATATTTAGGCATCGCACTTAAACCTTTTTTTCCTGTTTTTCTTTTCTTGTAATCTTTTCCATAAAAAAGAATCAGCTTATAACGCTTTGTTCGGATACCAAAATGGGCTGGATTACAATGGTGTGCCATATGCATCCAATAGCGATAATAAGTTTCTTGTTGCCATCCATTAGGCTCCTCTCCTGTTTCTAGGATAGACTTAAAGCTGTGGCCTTGCATCTTGCTAGGAACTTTACCACCTGCCATATCAATGATCGTTGGGGCGAAGTCAGTGTTATTGATGATCGCATCGGTCACTGTTTTGGGTTTGATTGTTTTCGGATAACGTACCATAAATGGCATTCTCATAGACTCTTCGTAGATCCAACGCTTATCGATATAGTCATGTTCTCCCAAGTTAAACCCCTGGTCCCCAGTATAAATAATGATGGTATTATCCATTAAATCGTTCTTTTCCAAGTAGTCGAATAGACGTTTTACATTATCATCTACCCCTTTGACACATCTCAAGTAACGTTTAAGATACTCTTGGTACGCTTGGTGTTTATACTCAAGATCAGATAATGACTTATCAGTTCTCATGTGTCGCCCCATATTACGCATTATATTGCGACGGCCTACACTCGTACCGATGGTGTCACGTAGTTGATCATTCACACCACGTGTTGCTACAGACCCATGATCAGGGCAGTAATAGAGACTAGAGGGTTCAGGGATAAAGGTGTCTTCTAAGTAGTCCTTATACTTAGGGTTGAATTCGAATAGATCATGCGGTGCTTTAAAGTGATGCAGTAGTAGAAATGGTTTACTTTTATCTCTTTGGTTCTCTAACCAATCGAGTGAGATATCGGTGATAACATCAGAAGAGTGTCCTTTATAAATTCGCCCTTCAATGTACTCATTCTTATAACCTTTCTTTCCATACTCTTCTCTAGTCACACGATCATTTGATCCTTTCTCTTGAAGAACAGGATCGAAATATCGTCCTTGTCCTGGGAGAACATTGTAATAATCAAAAGCCTCAGGCTTGGTGTGAAGGTGCCATTTTCCAATAATTGCTGTTTGGTACCCTAGTTTTTTCATCTCTAAAGGGAGATACTGTCTTTCGACGGGAAGCTTTGATCCTAGATCTAATGCACCATTGGTTTGACTATACTGTCCTGTAATAATACAAGCTCTTGAAGGAGTACAGATCGAGTTTGTACAGAAGGCATTCTCAAAACGGATGCCCTCTTCAGCGATTCTATCAATCGTTGGGGTTGGGTTTAGAGGGGCTAGACGACTATGGTATGCACCAATCGCTTGGCTAGTATGGTCGTCTGACATAATAAAAAGAATGTTTGGACGCTTACTTTTCTTTTTGGCTATCGCACCAAAAGAAAACATTAGCAGACCTGAAATCAATATCAAGTTTTTCCTATTCATAGTTTATCTTCTTTGTTATTGTTATGGTTTAATTCTCGTTGACAATATTATAGTTTAAAGTATAACATACGTAACACATAACGCCCAATCAATAGCATATACAATGCAATTCAACATACCTTAAATTCAATGCATATAAATATCATACTAGAGGAGTTTCACATTCCCAATATCACATTGGATGTCTAGGGAAAGGTTTATTTTTTAAATCTTTTCTCCTCTATTCTCCACCTGGTACGACTTCAATATATGGTCGATGATTAAAATTAAATATTATTCATAATAGTTTATTATTCAATTTATTTCTAAATTACACATATTCATTTCAATCGATTGAAATGAATGTAACTAAATCTATTTTAAATTCAAACTAATGTAAATAAAAATGAAACATTGTAGATTACAAACCTATGTCCTTGCACTTTGTTTTATGGCTTTCGGTCATATCACACATGGCAAAAAGAAAATAACTACTCCTGAAAACCCAACATGGGAAGAGGTTACGAAGAATTATGAATTTCCCACATGGTTTACAGAGGCCCGCTTTGGTATTTGGCTTCATTGGGGTGCACAAACACAACCATCAAAAGGAGGTGGATGGTATGCACGACATATGTATCAGGAGGATGTTGGTAGAGAAAAATGGGGAAAGAATGCTTATGCATATCACAATAAGACCTATGGTCACCCTTCTGAGGTTGGATTCAAAGATGTTGCCAATGCATGGAAGGCAGAAAACCTTGATGCGAATAAATTAACCAAATATTTTAAGAGTATTGGGGCTAAATATTTAATGGTGTTATCGAGTCATCATGATCACTTCGATAACTTCGCCTCAACATACCATCCTTGGAACTCCGTTAATGTTGGGCCTCACAGAGATATCATTGGAGAGTTTAATAAGGCTGCAAAGAGATATCATATACCTTATTGTGTAAGTTCTCATGATGATCGTTACAAAAGGTGGTGGTTACCAGCGTTTGGTTCTGATAAAAGTGGTCCTAAGAAAGGTGTCCATTATGATGGGTATATGACCAAAGAGGATGGTATAGGCAAATGGTGGGAAGGATTAGATCCAGCAGATCTATATGGGGTACCACCTGAAAAGCGAACTCCAGCATGGCACAAAAAAGTGGACCAAAATTGGTTAGATCGCCATACTGAGTTGGTCACTAAATATGATGTAGACATGCTATGGTTTGATGGTCATGAGTTTCCATATGACAGTTATGGAAAGGAACTATGTCGTAGATTCTACTACAATAGCATGAAGAAGAGTGGCAAGGTTAATGTTGTTGTTGCTGGTAAGTTTCGTAACGAACCTGCGACAGTAAAAGATGTAGAGCGAGGTGGAACCAATGAGATTCTTCGCGTACCTTGGCAAGGAACGCTTACTTTCGGTTCTTGGTTCTACAAAGAAGATAAAGAAATTCGTCATAATACTAGAACGGTTATTGAGAACATGGCGGATATTATCAGCAAAAATGGTAATCTTTTGTTGAATGTAGAGTTATATCCTGATGGTACAATTCCTCCATCACACAAACTTATACTTGATGAAGTGGGACAGTGGATACATACCAATAAGGAGGCTATCTATGCCAGTAAACCATGGAGTGTATATGGAGACAATCTGGGTTCGACCAGAATGGTTTCTAAAGATGGTGGTCAGATTGGAGAAGTTAATTTGGCTGATTTGAAAAAGAACAAGAAGAAAGAACATTTTAATGCACGAACGAAGTCATCTCCAGCATATGGCAATGATGAAGTACGCTTTACAACCAAAGGAGACCACCTTTATATGTTTGTATTGAATCCAGCGGAAGGTGATATCGAGATTCCTTCTTTGGGTTTCGCGTCATTAAAAGATAAAGAAGCAATCCGTTCGATTAAGATGCTTGGAGGGCATAAAGTCCAGTTTAAGCAGAAGCAAGATAAGTTGGTTTTATCAGTACCGAATAAGAGACCAAACAACTATTGTGCAGTATTTAGAATTGATGGATTGCTATAGTTTAAGTGTTTTGAGATAGAGGTATTCTAAATTTAACTTAGAGACTCTCTGTGATATTAACACGATGAACCTCATAAAGGTTGGGGGGGAGTATTGGAAGGTTCGAGTAAATATTTCAGTACTTCTGCCCTATTCACATCACCTATTTTATTTGTGGTAAGATGTAAAAAAAGAAGGTGTTCTTCCCACGATATGAGGAAGAACACCTTTATTTTTTATCTATATCAGCAGTGATACCAATTAAATTATTTCATCATTCAATTGGTATGTTTGCCAATCGTAGATAAACCGATTAACGTTTTAGGACATGTACTGATCCATCTTTAAAGGTAAGACGTATTAATAGCAGCGATGTCTCTTTACATGGAATAGCTACCGTAGTGCTATTGCATTCATGTTCGTAAAGCTTTATTCCTAATATATTAAACGCTTCTACTCTCTTAAGGTCATCCGCATTGTCAATATGGATAACACCATCTTTCACATAGGCTTTCACATCAGCAGATGTAGATAGATTGACATCCGTTGAGATCTTCCCCATTCTGAACTGCGACCATAGGGCGTGTGCTCTGTAATCGCTAATGGCTCTATTAGGTACAGTCAATAGTATATCTCCCACCATCGACATATCAAAACTATTATTGTATAGTGTTGGAGGAGTTACGGCATCACATATCACCTGATCAATAGACCATAAGCCATCGAATATCTCTGCCGGTACTTCAGTAAGAGTAGAAGGGAGATGGAGGGTACCCATTGTCTCATAGAATGTGGTTTTCTGACCAACACAGAACTTTAGTACTTTGTAAGCTTTCTCCCCAAATCCAATACCATAATCATCTACTTCATTAATCATATATGCTCTTGTCTTGTAGTCGATAGATGTGATGCCCTCTTGGAAAGTTACATCAGATAAGTATGGACAAGATGCAAAAGCTGCAAAGCCGATCGACTTGATGGTATTCGGAATGACTAGATCTCCTCTAAGTTCTCCACAAGAGTAGAAAGCAGCTGGTCCAACCACTTTGATATGGTTCAAGAAGCTAACGAATCCACCCATATTGTAACAGCCTGCAAATGTAGCTAGTCCAACAGTCTCTAATCGAGCCTGGTCACCTATAATCAATTCTCTGATGTTCTGACAGTAGTAGAAAGCGAAGTTATCAATAGTTTTAATTTTGGATGGTGAGGCAAATCTAAGTACACCATTTAATCCTTTACATTGAGAGAAAGCAAATTCACCAACTCGTTCCACGCCTGCTGGAATAGTTAAGCTTCCTGACAATCTAGTACAACCATGGAAAGCCTCATCATCGATCAAAGTCAAAGCAGAATTGTCTCCAAAATTAAGGGGCCCATTAATTCCTGTACATTGACAAAATGCATAAGCACCGATTGATGCTACAGTCGAAGGAATATTAATGGCTCCAGTCATCTCGATACAGTTATCGAAAGCGAAATCTTCGATAACTCGTAGTTTGTTCGGGAATATCACTTCTCCTTTAAGTGCATTAGCAACTGCTGCACCACTCGACCTTTTGGCCGACTCACTGAAAGCCCTATCACCAATTGCCAAGACATCTTTACCATTAATTTGGTTTGGAATAGCTAGACCATCATTAGGAAGAGTTCCTGTGAAACCTGTAATTTTTAATCCCTCTTCATGGATAGATCCATTATCATAAGTATAAGCTTCCGTCTTCCAAGCAAAGGAAGGTGTTACCACTGTTTTCAATGAAGCAAATTCACTCCAACCTGTCGCTTTAGCATAAGTGATTTTACTAGGAACGTCAAGTTTCGCATTTGCATATACATCTGAAGTAAACAGAGCAACTTCAATCCTAGGAGGAAGAGGGTTTGCAGAGGTGATAGCGGTGATTTTTGTACAACCATCAAAGATCCCTGTGTCTATAGAAACGACGCTGTTACCAAATGTAACGTTCTTCAATGTGTTCGGCAACGAACTGTCTTGATTGAAGAGTGCATTATACTCATTAGTACCTGTAACATGTCCTTTATCACCTCTATTGTCCACCAAATACTTCACCACCGTTTTATCAACGAACTCCACTCTTTTGACTCCATCAGGAATCGTTAAGGAGGTAATATTCGTTGCATGGAAAACACCGAAACTTAGCTTCTGAAGTGTATTAGGTAGGATGACCTCATCGGCTAGTGCACTACAACCTGAGTAAGCACCACCACCGATCTCAGTTACTCCTGTAGGGATCTCTAGAGTTCCTGAAATACTAGCGCAGCCTGCAAAGCTCATGTGACCAATTTTAGTCAATTTAGAACCTGCGGCAAAAGTGAGAGCTGTGATATTCTTACAGTTTAAGAAACTGACATCCCCAATCTCTGTAATAGAGGCAGGAATATGTAGTGTCCCTGTTAAATTTGTACTTCCAAGAAATGCACTCTTCTGGATTATCTCAACGCCTTCAGAGATCGTTAGTGTTCCATTTAAACCAGTACAGTAACCGAAAGAATATGGCTCCAACTTAGATACTCCAGAAGGAATTGTCAAATCACCAGTAAAGCCAATACAGTCTTGAAATGCTTCATGAGCGATTATTTCCAATGATGACGGTAGATTAATCGACCCCGTCATATTAGCACAGCCTTTAAAGGCCTTGTATTTAATCGTTTTCAACTGTGATCCATTCTCAAAGATAAGTTGTCCTGATAATCCAGTACAATCTTTGAATGAAGACAGACCAATGGATACCACTGTGGCTGGAATCGTCAGGTCTCCTGTTAGATTACGACATGAACTAAAAACTTGATCTTCGATAACCCTTAAACGATTAGGGAGTATCAATCGTCCTTTTATCTTCGATGAATAGCTAAAAGCTAGATCACCGATAGCCAATACAGGTTTCCCATTAATCGTATTTGGAATGGTAAAATCATCCGTAACTTGTTTACCACTATATCCAGTAACTTTTAACCCCTCTTCATGGGTTGTTCCATTGTCAAACACATATGGCTCTGTCTCCCAATTTGAATTTTGAAGGACACTCTTTAATGCCTCAAATCTCTTCCAACCATTAGCTGTGGCATACTGCTTAGGTGTAGGAACTGTTAGGCTTGCTACTCTATATACCTGCGAAGAGAAAAAGTCATTATGAATTGCTGGAGGGGTAGTGTTACGACTCTCTATCTTTCTTATATTTGGACAGTTATTAAATAGACCAAGGTCTAAAGAGTTAAGGTCACTACCCATGATTACTTTGTCCATAATCATAGGGAAGGTATTGATCTTAGCACTTAAATTCTTAAAGACAAGTGTTTGTGTAAAGAAATCTCCTAGTATATTTTCATTTAAGGATTTCTCAAACGTAGATTTATCTATATACTCAAGTCTTGTCACACCATCAGGAATTGTTACAGAGCTAAGCTTTGTAGCCTCAAATGCACCAAAACCAAGAGCTTCAATTCCTGTTGGTAAAGTGATATCCACTGGTAAGTTCATACAACCGAAGAAAGCTGCTCCTCCGATCTTAGCGACACTATTTGGCAGATCGAATGTACCAGACAATTGACCACAACTAGCAAAAGCCATGTGACCTATTTGAGTTAAATTGGATAATGAAGCAAACTCTAGACGGGTTAAACCAAAACAACCCATAAATGCACCCGTCTCGATTTGGTGAACAGTCGATGGAATTGTTAATGTTCCAGATAAGCTACTACACTCTAAGAATGCTCCATCCTTAATCTGTTCTACACCCTCAGACAGGGTTAATGATCCTTCTAAAGAGGAGCAGTAAGCAAAGCTCAACGCTCCTATTTCGTGAACACTTGCAGGGATAGTTAGATTACCTGTTAACCCACTACAAGCAAAGAAGGCCTGCTGACCAATCTTTGTAAGGCTTTGTGGCAATATCAAATTACCAGTCATGCTACTACACAGATGGAAAGCCTTTACCCCAATCTCTTGGAGTTTAGAACCTGCTTCTATCACGAAGTTATTGTTACTACATCCAGTAAATGCACCATTTCCAATCGAGATAACTGAGGCTGGAATCGATATTGATCCCGAGATATTTGAACAGTCGCTAAAAGCATTGTCTTCAATAACACGAAGTGTTGTAGGAAGAGTTACTGCTCCTTTTAATTCTATATTCGAAGCAAATAGATTCTGGCCAATAGCTAAAACCTTCTGTCCATTAATCATGTCTGGAATAACAAGATTAGATAGGTCAAAACTACCATTATATGTAACAACTTTCACCCCATTCTCGTGGATAGATCCTTTGTTGTATTCATATGCCTCTACTTGCCACACATCTGGTTTTACCACCTTCTTAAGAGACTCAAACTCTTTCCATCCTGTTGCTGCTGCATAAGCCTTTTCATCCTTTACAACCACATTTGACTTACTGTATATATCCTTATTGAAACATGCTTTTTCAATCGTTGGGACTATAGGATTATTACTTGTGATAGTAGCGATGTTTTGGATCTGATTAAACATACCTGATTCAATAGAGGTCACGTTTTCACCAAAAGTCACATTATCTAGTGTCGAGCAGAATGTACGACCACTTGACAACAACTCCACATAACATTTAGTACTAATAATATGGTTGCGATCGCCTCGATGTGAGATTGTCTCTACCAGTTGTTCTTTAGTGAAAAAAGAGATATCGGTCACCCCATTAGGGAAGGTGAAATTTTTAATTTCGGTTTCTGAGAAAGCACCATATCCTAACTCTTTTAGCCCATTGGGGAATACAAAATCCTTTGTTAGTTGGCTACATCTGGCAAAACATCCAGCCCCAATTTTTGTAATCTTATTGGATAGACTATTAATCTTAGCCAACGATGTACAGCCTATAAAGGCAAGGTGTCCCAAAGAAGCTGTTTGTGAAAAGTCAGCAAATGTAATTCCTTCTAATCTTACACAATTCATGAAACTAGCATCCCCAATAGCTGTGATAGAAGAAGGAACGTATAAGTAACCTGAAAGATTCGAACATCCAAGAAATGCACTCTTTTGGATCTCTTTAACTCCTTCAGCCAGACGAACACCTTCCAAAGCAGAACAATACCCAAAAGTATAAGGCTCGATCTTCTTGACACGTCCAGGGATATTTACAACACCTCTTAGACCACTACAGTCTTGGAAAGCTTCAGGGCCAATGTTAGTTAACCCCAATGGCATATCTATAATTTCTTTTAATCCAGTACAGTTTTTGAAAGCTCCCTTACCAATAATCTTTAAGTCATGGTATAAACCTAGATGAAGAACCCCATCGAAACCAGTACATCTCTCAAAAGCTCCCTTACCGATAATTTGAACTGATGAAGGGATCACAATGCTGCCAGTGAAATTATAGCACCCATTAAATGCATCATCTTCAATTACCCCTAGTCCTTCAGGTAATTGCAATGGACCTTTTGACATCGATACACCTTTAAATACATTTGATCCGATAGCTACGACAGTACCACCAGGAACTTCTGAAGGAATCTTAATTCCTTCTCTGTTATCACTTCCAATATAACGAACTAGTTTTATACCACGGACATGGATATCTCCTTTATCATATTGATAGCGTTCTGTTTCCCATTGAGGGATAGAGTGAATCCCGAGAGATATTCCTGAGGGATCTTCTTTGAGATCACCTCGATCTTGCGCCCATCCTGAAAGGGCAAGGGACATCATTAATAGTAAAGTGTAGAGTTTTTTCATCATAGATTTATTATTTATTTATATAAGGTTGATTCAAAAAGAATAGGGCTAGAACTGAACCTATTACATAAGAATAACCATACCTCAATATCTTTTGAGTCAAATGACCTATTATGTTTTAAAGAAATATGGAGTTCTTCAAAATAGAATATCATGAAGAACTCCCTTATGTTATAACAATGACTTATATCTTAACCACTTTGATCGATCCATCTTGGAATATTAGACGGATTAATAAGATAGAAGATCCATTTAGAGGAATAGAGAGACTATTCGATCTACAACTCTTTTCGCTTAGCTTTACTCCCATCATATTATACACCTCAACTTTCTGTAGACCATTATCATTATCAATCTGAATATTACCATCTTTAGTATAAACATTCACACTACTAGTTTTGGATAATGAAATGACTGCAGATGACTTGTCCATAAAAAACTTAGACCATAATACATCCGCTTTGTAGGCACCAATACTACTCATTGGAACGGTTAATTTCACCTTGTCTACATTGGACATATTGAAACTATTTTCGTGTAGTACAGGAGGTGTAACTGCATCACAAATAACTTCATCTAGTGTCGTAATACCTGCAAAAAGTTCATCAGGTACTTCAGTTAAAGTCGATGGTAATATTATCTCTTCCAACGCAGTGTTAAATGAGTGACTCAGTTTAAAGAACGTATTATAGTAATTGGGTTTTAGCTTACTAATCGCAATAACTGAAGACAGATTCGCTCCATTAAATACAGCAGACATTATACGAAGCTTCACCTCACTATTTCTAATAAAATGGAATGAAGACAGTCCTTCTTCGAATTGTACTTTCTTCAGATCTGGACAACCACTAAATGTCCCGAAACCAAGCGCTTCTATCGTATTAGGAATAGTTAGATCTCCCCTTAATTGACTACAATCATAAAATGCGCCACTCTCAATTGTCTTTGCATTACGTATAAACTTCAGGTCTATATTCATCTGAGAGCAACTAGCAAAGGCGAACATATCAATCACTTCTAGCGCTGAATTATCCTCTATTTGAAGGGTCTTGATCTTTTTACAATTGAAGAATGCACTAGCTCCAATACGCTTTATTTTTGTTTTAGAATCAAAAAGCAAAGTACCATCCAAACTGTGACAATCAAAGAACGTAGCCTCCTCAACTGCTGTGAGGCCTGAAGGAATTGTTATTCCACCTTTCATGTTAGTACATGAATAAAAGGCGTAAGGACCAATAAAAGACAACTGTGGACTCCTACCAAAATTCAACTCTTTATCAATACCAATACAACTATAAAATGCGTATGCTCCAATCGAATGGACAGAAGTTGGAATATTTAGCGCTCCAGTAAGATCCTCACATCTTTCGAAAGCAGCACTTCCAATAGATCGTATATTACTCGGAAGAACGAGTACCCCTTTGAGGTGTTTATTGGTAGTTGATTTATTGGTACGAGCCTCTTTTTCACTAAAAGCGCCATCACCAATAGCAAGAACTGTTTTATCATCAATTTGACTAGGTATTACAAAAGCTTGAGTATTTAAAGGTCCATGATAACCATTTATTATGATACCTTCTTCGCGAATTCCATTACTTTCATATACATAGTCCTCATATTCCCAATCGCTAAGATTCATTATCATATGACTCTTTGTGAAGTCTTTCCATCCTTTAGCACTATCATATGATATAGGATTAGAATTATGCAGCACCGCATTATTATACACCTTAGCATCAAAGTATTTAGATGAAATCGATGGAGCAGAAACTGGAATGGCTGTAATCTTTTGAATTTCACTACAACCTTTGAACATATCATCTCCTAAAGCTGTAACATAACGACCAATATGGATGTCTTGAAGTGATGAAGGCATACATCCTTCTTCTTTCAATAATTTTATATAGTTCGGGTAATACTCCAACAACTTCGCATTAGAGAACGAATTCGGATTAATAAAATCGCTTGAACTATTCATCTTTATCTCATTGACCTCATCAGGAATAACAAGCTTATTGTAACCTGTACCTATATATGCCGCTTTTCCGATCTCTTCAATACTTGTCGGTAGTTTTAACTCACCACTTAATTGACTACAGTAGCTAAATGCTCCAACATGAATTAATTTTACACTATTTGGAATCTCTGGTAGCTTTGCGAGCTTATCACACCCTGAGAATGCAAGTGCACCAATAGTTTTTAGCTTCGTATCCTCGACAAACTTCACAGAAGTAATATTCTTACAATCTGCAAAACAACCATTCCCCACTTCTTCTACAGAAGATCCAATAAAGATCTCACCCTTTAAGTTTTCACAATACATGAAGGTACTATTACCAATTTTAGTCACATCTGTAGGTAAAGTTAAAGAGCCATCCAATGCAGTGCAGCTTGCGAAGACCATATCCTCCATCGTCTTTACCCCGTTAGGAATAATTATATCTCCCTTTAAACTCGAACATGATTGGAATGCACTTTTACCAATCTTCTTTAATTGAGATCCTTCTTGAAAAATCAGTCTTCCATTCAATCCTGAGCAACCTTTAAATGCGCTCTCATCAATTATCTCAACACTCGCAGGAATATCAAGATCTCCTACAATAAATTGACTTCTTTCAAAAGCCCCTTTATGTATCGTCTTTAAAGTACGAGGAAAGTGAAGCGTTCCCATCAGGTTTACTTTGAATTTAAATGCATCAGGTCCAATACTAACGACTTTCCTCCCGTCAATCATAGTAGGTATAGCAAACGACTCCATATCATAATTGCCATTGAATCCATCTATCTGTATTCCTACAAATTGAGTATTACCGTCACCATTGGTTTCGTAAACACTTGAAGTTTCCCATTCCGACAACTCATCTATATTAACCACATTTGCAAACTCTTTCCAACCATTTGCTTTACGATAGGCCGATTTATCATTTACAAATAATGTCGTAAAACGATAAACACTTACTTCAAATAACCCCTTCGTTATTCTTGGAGGAGTAGGATTCATGCTCGTTACCTTTAATAGCTTCTCACATCCATCAAAGATTCCATTGTCCATAGAGGTAATATTCTCTCCGATAGTGATCGTTTCCAATTCTTCAGAGAAGGTATTCTTACCAGACATGATCGTTTGATGCAGTTTCAGCCCTGAAAGAATATCACTATACTCGCAAGATGAGAAATAACTTTCTGCAGAAGACTTATCTTCAAAATGAACCTCTTTTATCTCATCAGGAAAGGTTAAGTTCTTTAATGTGGTATTAGAGAAAGCACCAAAACCAACATGAGTTACATTTTGAGGTAGCGTAAAGTTATTGTAGAACTTACATTTTGCAAAGGCTCCATATCTAATATGAGTTACAGATGCTGGTAAAGTATGACTCTGTAATTCAATAGCACAACCTGCAAATGCTTCGACACCAATCTTCTTTATGTTTTTAGAACTCGAAAAACTAAGGTCTCGAATATTTCTACAACCATAGAATGTAAGATCTTTCACCTCAGTAAGTTTGTATGGAATAGTAATATTATTTTTAAAGCTCGAACATTCCATAAATGCTCCTGTTCCAAGATATTCTAGTTCATAGTTCAAGTCTAATTCCCCTACGAAGCCAGAACAACCCGCAAAAGCGTAATCATCTATTCGCAATACGTCATCAGGAACCTTTAAGCTCCCCTTTAGATTACTGCAGTTTTGAAATGCATACTTACCAATTTCACGTATTTTAGAAGATAATGTTAACTGTCCTTTCATTAGATGATTATCTTTGAAAGCGTTGTCTCCGATGGCATACACAATATCTCCACCAATAACTGTTGGAATAACAAACTCTTCATCAGAATAACCTCCGGTATAACCTACTATCTTCACACCTGTTATCGTGTTTTCACCGACTTTAAATGAGTAGGGAACAGTTTGCCAATCATCAGTAGATCCTTCTTGTTTAATATTTCTGAAATTCTTCCAAGGCGTTGCGGTTGAGTATTCTTCAATGGTCGGTACAGAAAGCAAAGCATCTCTAGTAACTGTATCATAGAAAAACCCTTCACTTAACTTAGGTGGTGTAGTGTTTCTCGATACAACGTGATCGATATTTGTACAACTATATAGGAAAAAATCTCCTTTTATCCATTCTATATTTTTACCTAAAACGAACTTTTCTAATGACTTGGGTAAAGTTTGTGATTTATGGCGAGACAACTCATCATATTCTTTGAAATATGTCAATTCAGGTTCAATATCTTCCAACTTTACAGAACCACCAATCTCAAGTGATTTTATATTATCCTGTATAGTAAAAATATTTATATTGGTTTGTGAAAATGCTCCATTACCAAGATACTTTATAGATGTTGGCATCACGATTTTACCATTAACCAACGGATCCGCAGCAAAAGCGCCATAAGATATCTCTACAACTGTATTTGGAAAAGATATTACCCCACTCAATTGCTTACATTTCATAAAGCTCATCATCCCAATTCTCTCCAATGTACTACTCTTATCAAAGTGAATCGCATCGATCTTTTGACAGGAAGTAAAGCTATAATCTCCAATCTCTTTAACCGTCGATGGAATATTCAACGCCCCTTGAATATTACTACATTCATAAAAGGCTGCTGTACCAATTTGAGTTACTCCCTCTGGAATTGTTAGTCCTTCGATGCCACTACACCCATAAAAGCTATAAGGTGCAATCTCAACCATCTTGCTTGGAATAGTTACATTTTCGGTTAAACCGCTACATCCCCTGAATGCACTTTCACCAATACTGGTAATGTTGTTGTTCAAAGAGAGAGTTCCACTTAAACCGCTACATCCCCTGAATGCACTTTCGCCAATACTAGTAATGTTGTTGTTCAAAGAGAGTGCTCCACTTAAACCACTACATCCTTTAAAAACACTAGATTCAATACTCTTTATCGAACTTGGCAATTCGATACTCCCGGTTAATCCACGACAAGATTCAAATGCACTTGTCCCAATATACTGAACCGTACTTGGGATAGTAATTTCTCCCGTTATCGCTTCACAACCACTAAATGCATTGTCACCAATTTTAATTAATGTCTCAGGAAAATTTAGATTACCCTTTAACTTTTTACAACCATTAAAACAATTGTTAGGTATGGCTTTAATCTGTATTCCTTCCTCTAAATATAGTGAACCATCGAGATCATAACACCAATCAAAAGATCCTTCGCCCAGTGATTTCACAGATGCAGGGATACGTAGGTCTCCTTTAAATCTACAGCTTGTGAATGCATTCTTTCCAATAGTCTCTAATTTTGATCCTTCTTCAAAAATCAATTGACCATCCAAACGATTACATGAGAAGAAAGCTTTATCTCCAATACTTACAACACTTGATGGGATAACCAAATCACCGGTTATCCATGCATCATTAAAGACATTGTTATCAATAACTCTTAAACCTTTGGGAAGAATTAGAGCTCCCTGAGCATGATAGTATCTGATCATTCCCTTTTTGAGCTTTAACACCTTCTTTCCATTAATTTCTGAGGGTATTACGATACTTTTAGATAAATCTAATCCATTATATGATGTAATCATGATCCCCTCTTCATGAATATCTCCATGATCATATACAAATGGTGCAGTACTCCACTTAGATGGATCTGGTAGGATATTTTTAAACTGACTCCATCCCTCTGACTCCTGATAATATTTCACATCGCACACAAGCAATTCGGCCTGATCATAAACAGACTGTTCAAATAGATCTTTAGAAATGATTGGAGGCTTAGAGAAAGAGCAAAACACTTGAGTAATGTCGTTACATCCAGCAAATAAGGCCCCAGATATTTGATTAAAATAGACTATCTTTGTTACCTTTTTTAATCCACTATCCAAGATCCCTTTTTGAGAAGCACACCTCTTCACTAATTCATAAGAGTCATCATTCATATCCACCCCAATGGTTTGGATTAGCTCTAGCATTTCCTTTCGTGTTCCTGCGGTTAATACCATAGGTCCACTGGGATAACCATAATCCCCAAGGCTCACCGACGTCATCTTAGTACAACCTACAAATGCGCCTAAACCAACGTGTTGATTTTTCTTTAGCAAGCGCATTTTTCCATACATATTCCGACACCCATAGAATGCTCCAGGACCAATGTTAAAGGCTCTATGAGCTAAAGTGAAATCAAACTCTAATTGACTACATCCTCCAAAGGCAAAAGCACCAATATTGTATAGTCTAGAATCTTCTTCTCCTTTAACTCGCTTTAACTTCTCACAACCATAAAAAACAAAGTCCTCAGCTTTATTTAATTTCGTCCCCTTCTTAAATTCTAATACTCCATCTAAATTACGACAATGAGCAAATGCAAACTTTCCAATTGTGGCTACATTTATAGGAATAGAAATCCCTCCTGTAATATTAGAACACGACTCAAAAGCACTATCTCCAATTGACTGTAATTTGGCCTCATCTGCAAATACAATATTTTGATCCAATCCACTACAGTTTTTAAACGCAGCATTACCAATCTTTTTTAGATTCGATGGGAAAGTAATACCTCCCGATAAACCACTACAGCCTTCAAATGCACTCGCTTCAATAATTGATAAGGTGGAAGGAAATCGAGGTGGTACACTAAGGTTAGTACAACTCTTAAAGGCAGAGGATCCAATCACACGTATTCCTTCAGGAATGACAAGCTCTCCTTTCATTTTATGAGCACCGTCTTCTTTAAATGCATCTGCTCCAATTGCAATCACTTTCTTTCCATCAATAGAAGTAGGAATAACAAATGCATCTTCATCAAAATCCCCCCAGTATCCAGTAACCATCAAACCTTCTTCACGAACTTTTTCATCCTCATATACAAATACTTTATACCCCCAATCGATAGCTGAAGCATTATAATTAAGGTTACTAAATTTCTTCCATCCATCTGCCGATTTGTATTTCGCAGGCAATGACGTCTTAAGAGATGCATCAGAAAAGACTTTAGGTTCAAAACAGGCTTCTGTAATGGTAGGAGGGATAGTAGAGTTACATACAACCTCTTCAATATTATAAAATCCTTGAAAAAAGCTACCTGAAAGCGAACGTAGATCTTTTCCTAATGTCACTTTCTTCACCGAAAAAGGAAAATCTGTAGGTAAGATATGATTGTAATATTTATTTATATTAAAAGGAGGTAACGCACTTCCATTATCTAAGCTCACTACTCCATTAGGAATATTAATTTCACTAAAATTCGATTTCAAGAGCATCGTAGTGATAGGCATAGAGGCAGAACTTTCCAATGTAAAAATCCCTGTTAATCCCGTACACGAATTAAATATATTAGAACCAAGCGTCTTTACATTCTTGCCTATTGTTATATCTCCCACCAATTTTGGACAGCCTTTAAAGGCATTACTTCCAATAACTTCAAGTAAAGGAGGGAATATTAGATTTCCCGATATATTTTCACACAACTCGAAAGCACTATAACCAATAACTTTAAGTGTTTTTGGAAAATCTATAGATCCTGTCACATTGTGACATCTTTTAAAAGCATTAGCCCCAATACTCTCCAGTTGATTTGAAAAAACAATCTTATTATAATTATTTGCAGTAAATGACTCTTTTTCTACAACCTTCACACTACTCGGAAGACGTAGTACTCCAGAGAGATTACGACAATTATAAAAACAACGCTCTGGAATCGTGCTTATCCCTTCTGGCAATACAATATCACCAATAAGATTATTACAATTCTCAAAAGCCCGCTTTGGTAATGTTACTAATGTCGAAGGAATAGTTAATGCCCCATTAAGATTTGTACAATTAAAAAAAGCGGCCTCTTTTAAAGTAGCTAAATTTGAAGGTAGTGTTAATGCACCAATAAGGTTATTACACTCGTAAAAAGCTCGTTGACCGATGGATGTAACACTTTCTGGAATATGCAATTGTCCATCAAAGCCACAATGATTAAATGTAGAACTCTCAACTGTTTTTACTCCATTAGGGATGACCAAATCTCCCGTAATATTCCTACAACCACCGAATGCATTTACTCCGATTTTTTTAACAGTCGAGGGAATGGATAATGTCCCATTCAAAGATTCACATTGAGAGAAGGCATTATCTCCAATGCTCGTTATTCCTTCAGGTATAATAAGATCTCCTTTTAAACCTCGACACCATGTAAAGGCATTATCTGGAATCTCTTTGACAGAAGCAGGAATATATAACGGTCCAACAATTTTACTACAATCAGAGAAAGCATTAGCACCTAAATATTTTAACTTTTTAGGAAGATTAAGTGGACCAGTAAAACCTCTGCAACCTTCGAATGCCTTTTCACCAATCTCCACAACGGATTCTGGTATAATAATCTCACCAATCAATTGATCACATATCTGAAAAGCACTCTCGCCAATAGATAAAAGATGTTTGGGAAGAATTAATCGACCCTTTATCTGGCTATTTCCAAATTGCCATATTTTTAATACAGGAATACCATCAATCTCATCAGGAAAACGAAATTCTTCCTGAGGGTATTCTCCATTATACCCATATATTTTAATTCCTTTATGAATCGAGCCATCTTCTAATTTAATATTTGTATGTTCATACCGAAATTGGCTTATATCCTGTGACCAACCAGACAAAGTTTGGGACAAAATAAATAGTAAAACGTAGAGATTTTTTTTCATATATTTATCTATTTTTTAGTACAATAACACTCTTCTCTTTAGATAGAGAACATTTAATTAGAAAAGTACTACCTATAATTACAATAATATAAATAGCCAAACAAACTAGATTACACTAAGACAAATACTTAACACCTATAAATACAATGTTAATTTTATGTAAACAGCGTGCAAATGTAAATAAATATTAATTAACATACAATGACATTGACAGAGTTGATTTAACAACTGCACATACAATGCATAAAAAAGAGTGTATTGAAATAAGGCCCAATTACATTTTTAAACGATCCTAAATTTAGGATCATTATATTCTATAGCAGCAAGCACAAACAGTGGGAATATAACCTTTAATCACAGGGAAATCTCTAACGAATAGCAGGAAAAAACGAACAATAAAACAATACTACTTCTTTGATATAGGGAAAATACGACTACCACAAGAAGATGTGAATAGTGAAATAATATTTTGAAGAAATAATTCTGTAAAACAGAAATGAAGACATCACACACACCCACGTAGAATCAGGAAAGATTAAGGTGGACTACAATCTGTTTTGGTATTTTAAAAGAGCTATCTTGAGGCAAATAAGAGTAAATAACAAACGGTGATAAGTTAAGACCAGAAAGGCTATTACCTAGAACTTATAGTCTTCTCAAGATACCATATAAGGTCTCCATCTCATTCTCTGAAAGATCAAGTTGTAATAGAGATGCTGTTAACTCATCAGCTTTTTCATGAAGCACCCGACCATCTTCTGTAATCTGAATCTGAACCACCCTTTGATCTGGACTATTACGATTCTTTATAATAAACCCTTTATCCATAAGTTTATTTAATGCACGAGAAATATTGGGACTCTCTTCAATTTGAAGCTTCTTTATTTGATTTACGGTTAATCCCTCTTTGGGTCCATAATCTAACACATGTAAAATATTTGTTTGCAATGGAGATAAACCTAATGGTGCTAACGCTTTGATATATTTAGCTTGAAACTCTTGAGCAACACAACCGAGCAATCTTATTGTCTTTTGCTCAAGGTTCATCGTAGGGTTATTTATTACCAATTCTTTATTTGCCATAGCAACAAATTTAAAATATTTATTCAAAAACACACTGTTCTCAATAAAATGCCAACATTATCAATATTGGAACAAGATAGAAATCGAGTAGGTAGGGGGAATACTCTCCCTGCCTCTCACACCACCATACGTACTCTGGTATACAACGGTTTCAATTAACTCTAAACTTTTCGCAACTTACACTCTGCGAACTTATTAACATGCCCGATATACTAAAAACGCCCCAACTCTTCAAAGAGATGGGGCGAAGCATCGCAATAATAACACTTTAACAACACTATTTTGCCACAAATGAGCTATAACTCCCTTTACGAGGAAGATGAATAAGTGTATGCTTTGACGCGACCATTCGGGTCTCTACCTTTGGTTCTGCACCCAAGCCATTTACACAATTATTCAGAGGACGCTTTACAAAATTAGTTGCACTACAAGCATCCGCAAATCCTCTAGTAGAAGTCTGAATATGGTTTGGAGTATTAGAGTGAAGTTCCGTATTCCAAACCCCATTCTTTTGGATCAACACCCCACTCAATCGATTAGAAGCCGACCACAACACACCTCCCAAATCATAATCTCTTGCATCTCTAAAGAAATAATAGGTCGCCTCTCTACTCTGATAATACCCTGTCATCTCTCCATCACTTTCCCATTGGACTTTCCCAACTAAAGCACCATCTCGCTGAATCGAAACACCCCCTTTTATCTTCTCAAAAGAGAGCCCTTTTATCTCATTATCGAAACCAAATACAAAAGTCGATGTAGCCTCTTTACCTCTTCGTTTAGAAGAGAGATGATATCCAAGTTGTACATATCCTACACCATCTTTTTTACGCTCATAGTTATCATACAACCACGAAGCCTCTAGAGAGTGATTCCACTCCTCTTCCGACAAATCATACAGCTGCATAGCTTCACAAGAAGAGGTCATTGGAACCAAAGTCCATTGATGCTTTTCCACTCTATGAAATGGGTTCTTTGACCTATTAGACGTATAGTCATAGGTATCATCTGTTCCTGGTTGACTCACATAAGAGTGTAACAAAAACGACATCTCCCCCTCTTCATTTAATGCCACATGATCACGTAAAATATAGAAATCCCCAACATACACAAACTCACGATGCCACTGCTTCAGCTTTGGGTTAGCATACATTCCTGTTGGGTTCATCACCACCTGAAAAAAGTTTGCTGCACCTTCCATACGACTATCAGTAGCCATCAAATATGGCGTACTTCCCCAATTGGATTGATTATGAGGAAAAGATCCAAAGTTAGGCCAATTCTCACCATCTCCGATTTGCCCTTTGCCATCAATCATCAACACATTATGCTCATTGGTTGACTTTGGATTAGAATATCCCAAATCCACAATATATGGCACCCCTGCTTTATGCAACATAAACTGTCCATCATCTGGTTGGGCATGCCCTTGGTAGTGCTGTCCTGATTTCGAAGTAAAATAGGACGCATCATTATCCCATGATGATCGCCAAGCAAAGATCCCAAGGTCCTCAAACATATGCCACTGCTTTAGCGTTTTAAGCTCCACAGGCGATGTTTTTGTATCCTTCCATATATATCTCCAAAAATCATATTTCTTACCGTTAGAGACGTTCTTTCCACTCTCATCTCTCCATGTCTCACTATGGTTCACATCGACTTCATTAGCCATCCATTTCGCAATAGGATCATTTAATCTCTTGGCAAGCAATGGGTAGGTACACTTTGGGTCCCCCCAGAAATTTGGGTTACAATCTGCATAACGAGCCAATCCCCCAAAATTATCCTCTCCCCCTGGAAGAATCGAATAGATACCATAAGTGGAGGTATTACGAAACCATGCCAAATCACTATAAGGCTGATGGTCATTATGATATTTTGCATTACGAATTATCTCAAACCACTGCAGGTAGGTCTTTAACTGGAACATATAGTATGTCGCCCCTTCATCAGAAGCCCCATCAGACATCTGGTCATTCATCACAGAGACCAAGCGATTATACTTATGATCTAGAATCCGATCCCATTTTTGTGCCATCTCAATAGATAGATGATCAACCGTATTACGAACCGCATTTAAACCAGCGTAAGCATTCGTACCATGATTACAGTTCATGATATCAAAACGTTCAGTATGAAAACGGCTATACTCCTCACAAAAACGATCTGCAATTTCGATCAACTGATGATCAATATATCTCTGTTGTTTGTCACTAAAAAGATCGTGTTGAATATCATAAGCAGCACATATAGCTACCAAATATTGTCCTATAGCCAGATCATTGGCAGGAGCTTTCGCTCTCTTATCGATCCACATCTGCCACTCTTTCCAACCACAAAACTGAAGAATACTCTTCTTAATATACTTCTTATACTTCAACGAAGGATCAAGACTATTCACCAATGCTACACCAGCAAGCTTCTCCGCTTCCCCATGTAGATGTTTGGTTTGAGGATTAGAGAAGTCCACATGTTTCACCAATCGTTCACTCTCTTTCAACAGAGAAGCCCACTCCTCTTTATGGGTTGACAATCGTGCATCTCGTAGTGATGCTACTTCATCCTCTTGAAAAAAAAGTCTCGGATGTCCCTTTGTTTGTGCAATAGAGATAGAAGCTCCTATTGCCATGATAAATAATAATAGCGTGAATCTGTTCATCTGTCTTTACAGTTTAGATCATACCCACCATATATCAAAATGATCTATACCCATACCTCCCATAAAGAGAATGATGGTTCCATTTGATGCTTAGTCCTAGTAGAATAGGTTTACCTCAACGTATAGATCCTTTCAAAATATAGTCGGCATCTCATCTATAATAGCGTAATGCGCTGCAATATTTCACCTCGCCTGACTATCATAAATTATTAGAATATTGGTTGATACCTACATTACGAATGTAGCATATTGACTCATATACCCAAAAAGAAAGCACTCCCTTTTGAACAATATGGGAGTGCTTTATCTATCATAAACCAAAAATGTACAGTAAGTTTGTATGATCCTTTCCACAACCACAAGAATTGGGGACAATGGATACAATACTTCCGTCTTTCGCAATACCGTGTAACGATCATCAACACGATACTCTTCATCTCTATCTATGTGAAACGAACCTAAATCACCAGCTTAATGAGATCTCCATGTCTATCAATCTTTATTTCATCGAAACAAACAGACCTCTTATAACCTAGATTAGATAAATCTTGCGTGTGATAAAACACATACCACTTTCTTTTATATTTCACAATTGAGCCATGAGAAGTATTAGAGCTTACAGGAGTTATCACCTCTTAATCGTTCGACTAAAAGTAGGGACAGTCCATTGGGAACATCTCACTATCACGATGCGACTGCTTCACCAGCTTTAACATCTTCGATACCCTTTTCGAATTATCTGACGATAGGTCGAGTTGTTCATAAGGATCACTCTTTAAGTCGTAAAGAGCCACCTTGCGCTTGGTCTCATCTTTCACATTATAGATCACCAATTTCCAATCGCCTTGACGAAGTGCAATACGTCCACCCATAGCATGAAATTCCCAATAAAGATGATTATGCTTCTTCTGTTTTCCTCTGCCCATCAATGAAGGCCAAATCGAAAGTCCATCATACTTCTCATGGTCCTTCGAATGCAACATATCGGTAAACGTAGGCATGAAATCCCAAAAGGCAGAAGTATGATCTGATGTAGAATTTGATGCGATATGTCCATCCCAAACTACTGCCATCGGCACATGGATACCCCCCTCATAAAGATCACGCTTAAACCCTTTATACGGGCCATTACTATCAAAATAACGAGGATCAGCTCCGCCCTCTTTGTGGGGACCATTATCAGAGGTAAACACAATAATAGTATTCTCTTCAAGCCCATGCTTCTTCACTTCAGCCATGATCTCGCCAACCTGCGTATCCAATAACGACACCATCGCTGCAAACGTAGCATGACAATTCTTCTGCGATCGATAGCCACCATTATTAAAATATGGCCCCGAATCAACTCCTTTATATTGTTTCTCTGGTAGATATTTACCTTTAAAAGGTTCGATATACTCCTCTGGCATGATAAGTTCTGCGTGTGGAAGAGGCGTAGCATAGTACATAAAGAAAGGCTCATCCTTATGCTTTCCAATAAAAGAGATTGCTTGATTATGGATAATATCGACGGCATAATCCACCATCTCTCCTCCATTATTTCGAGGTAACATCACCTTTTTATCGTTCTCCCATAAGTGATCAGGGAAATAGTTGTGAGCCAATCGTTGACAATTATAACCATAAAAATAGTCAAAACCTTGTTTTGCTGGCGTCCCTTCAGAACCAGGATAACCTAATCCCCACTTTCCAAAGATACTGGTCACATAACCATGCTCCTGAAACAACTCCCCCATGGTATAGCTTTCTGCTGGCATCGGCTTCTGACCTTCTGGCTTAACTTCGGCATTTCCACGTATCGGTGTATGTCCTGTGTGAAATCCAGTCAAGAGAGCCGAACGAGAAGGAGCACACACAGTAGAACCCGAATAGTGCTGGGTAAAGACCATTCCTTTCGAAACTAACTTATCAATATTGGGAGTAGGAAACTTGGACTGTCCATTATAACCGACATCCCCATAACCGAGGTCGTCTGCTAAGATAAAAATCACATTAGGAGTCCGTTCTTTCTGTTTTTTTTTCGCATATACATTTATGCTACCTAAAGAACATAAGAGCGCCAATGCATAAGCATAACCTTTTACTTTCATAGTGAAGATTTGTTTGTTTTATAAGTTGTATGTTATTTAAACTATGGTAAATATAACAAACACCCTTTATAAAACCATCTCATCCTCATATGATTCGTAACACTTATTTATCAACGGTTAGTACAAACGTATCTTTCACAACAGCATCAATTACCACTAAAAACAGATACCCTAATCAACTACTAAACCACTTCTTCAACATCGATGCTTTCTGTTTGCTAACAATGATCTCCTCCTCAAATTCACAAACGGTATGTAGTTTCAGCTTTCCATTAAAGTAGATTTTCATCTGTTGAATGGAGTCCATATTGAGTATATATTGACGACTCACTCGGAAGAACACCGCTGGATCAATCTCTTTCTCTATTTGATCCAGTGTTAATGGCAAAACATATTTGACATGATCTCTGGTATAACATTTAACAACCCCCATATCCACATAGAAAGCCATTACATCTTCAATCATCACAGGAATAAGACTGTCTTTCGATTGAATCAAGAATGACTTACGATAACTCTTATTTGTTTCATTAAGCTCTTGCACCACCTTAGACACAATATCATCGGTCACCAACTTATTGTGGTTCTGATTAACCTTATCTAAAGCCTGAAACAACTCCTCACGAATAAGTGGTTTCAGGATATAGTCTACGCCATTATGTTTAAATGCCTTGATCGCATATTGATCATAGGCCGTAATAAAGATAATCGGAATATCCACCTCAACATGATCAAATATCTCAAACGAAATACCATCCGATAGATGCACATCCATAAAGATCAAATCCAAAGAAGGAGAATCATCTAAATAGCTAATGGCACCACGAACAGAATCAACCACATCAGCCACAATCCAATCAGGATTATACTCTAGAAGCAAACGTTTGAGCAGCTCTTGTGCACCCCATTCGTCCTCAATAATTAATACTCGCATATCTTAATCACTTATAGTTGGTACTTTAACAGTGAAGTTACTATTCTTCTCTATAATAATATCTCTATTCAAGATAATTTTGCATCTTTTCGATAAACTAGAGATACCATTCCCCATACTATTACTGATAACCCTACGCTCTCTTAGGACATGGGATACCACAAGATAATCATCCTCTAAATAGATCTTAACCACCAATGGATAGTCTTTCGAAATCTCATTATGCTTCACTGCATTCTCTACCAATGTCTGTAACGCCAACACGGGCAATTCGACCTCCTTGAATGCATCTGAATAGGTCACATCAATACTAAAGTAATCTGAGAAGCGAATCTGCAACAGCTTCTCATAACTCTCTATAAAAAACAGTTCATCCTCAATCGTAACCAACTCCTTATCTTTACTTTGAAGAATATAACGATAAAGACGTGAAAGGTGTGAAGAGAATAGCACCGCCTTCTCTGAATCGATAGATATCAATGCGTTTAGTGTGTTTAACGAATTGAATAGAAAGTGAGGGTTCATAAAACTCTTCAGCTCATTCAATTCGCTCTTTAACTTCTCATTTCTCAACATCTCTCTCTCATATCTAGCCTCTTCCCTCTCTTGGTGGTATAGTAACGATCGAGATATGAGCACCAACATAAAGGTGACCACACTCCAACCAAAGAAAAGAGCAAACTTATTCAACTCCTTAAAATGTCTAAGATCAAAGAGTTTTGACAAATACAGATGAAAAATAAGAATCAAGATCATCAGCACTAAACTACCACCAACCGACATTAACTCTTTACCACATCTCCTCTTGATTGTCATTCGAGGCACCACATAGAGGTTGTATATAAGAATAGTCCACGAAAGACCAAACATCATCACTATACCTATAAGCCAATCGAAAAAGTGCAAAGACTCAAAAAAAGGAATCCCGTCTTTTGAACTCTCGGAAAAGAACGACAGACTTGCTTGGATATTAATGTACAAAGAGAATAGAATGGAGGTGCCCCATATTGTTCTACGACTAATTATATTATTGGTAAACTTTCTCACTTTGATCAAATTTTATTTACTATAACAAAGATAATCTATCTTTCTGTTTATCAACAGGAGAAGAGACCTTTTTCCTTCAATAGCCACTACAAATCATCCCCATTAAACATGACAGAGGTTAATGATCCCAGACAGAGTTTAATTTACACTACCCCTCTCAAAAACACCCCCATCTCTATCCCTGACAAACCCCTCCTTCGACTCTCCTTCGTGTTTCCTTCGTACCACCTTCGACTATTGGTCACATATTACTTATCCATTGTGCATATATTGGTGATGGTTTTGTCACTACAAATGTGAAGGAGGTGTGACGGATATATGAACAATATGTGACCAATATATGAACAATAGTCGAAGGTGGTACGAAGGAAACACGAAGGAAACACGAAGGAGGGGCGAATTAGACTATTTGGGTCATGATATGAATGGTTTAATATTTGGTATATATGTTATTTTGTTAAGGTCCAAAGATCGTAACATGGCTCTCTCCTTTTTGATATCTCTCTTCACGAAGAGCAGACAAGGTGAAACGAAAAGAGGTCACTTATCTGATCATTCACAGCCAATCGGGTTAATAAACAGAATTGGCATAATGGCTCTTCATACCTATTGGTTTAATAAATACAACGGGTATAACATCTCTCCATCACTACTGAATTTCAACACTTTGACTTGGTTGCAAAAAAGAAAAAAGAGACGGTCCTTGTAGGTAATCAAGGACACTATCTCTCTATCGTTGTTGTGTTGGAAATCTAATTAATCTTATATAATGAACAGTACACTACGGGAATAAACACCAAGGTAATCACTGTTCCAAATAACAAACCTACCATAATTGTAATTGCCATAGGCTGCCAAATCTCACCTCCATTAAGATATAGCGGAATTAATCCCATCACGGTGGTTAGAGTGGATAGGATAATGGGACGAAAGCGTTGAACACACGCTTCTATCACGGCTTCCACGCGACTTTTTGGGTCGGCGTCTAACTCGAAGTCTATCCTATCGACCAGCACAATAGCGTTGTTAATGACAATACCAGCGAGCGATATCATGCCAAGGAATGCCATAAAACCGAATGGGTTATTAAAGACAAAAAGTCCAGCTACCATCCCGATTACTCCAAGAGGAATCGTTGCCACCACCATGGTCATTTTTCTTATTGAGTTGAACTGCAACATCAGTAGCAATAGGATACAGAAGAAAGAGAATGGGATGTATTTGGCTACAGCCATCATATTTTCTGCCGAATTCTCTTCTTCTCCTCCTACACTGTAGCTATAGCCACGAGGCCATGTTTTGGACTGTTGTTGGATCCATGGTTTCATCTGTGCCATGATCTGAGCAGCATTTCCATCAAAGGTTAGCTCTGAGGAGATGGTTATGGTACGCTTGGTGTTCTCACGTGTGATTTTGGGGTACTCCCATACAGGTACCATCTCAGCAACTTGCTCTAGAGGAACGGGTTTTCCTGTTTGGGATGAAAAGACCAAAATGGTTTTCAATTCGTCTACCAGTTTGTGGTTTCCATCCTCTTCTCTTAAGTCAATAGGATAGCTATTGGACTGTTCGCGAAACTCCCCTACATTGTAACCTACCAGAGTACTGTTGAGTGCATTGGCGATATTCTCATTAGATATTTTGGCCTCTAGTGCTTTGTCGGACCTTACATGAACGACATATTTTAGGCTTTTGCGTCCCCAATCATCTTTAATCGTTTTGGTTCCATTGATGTTGTTTAGCTTGGTTTTTATGGCAGACGATATACGAGATAACTGTTCTGGATCTTTTCCTTTCACTTTTATCTCTATGGGTGTTCCACCTCCACCCCCACCTAACATTCGAACCTTGATCTGTGCATCGGGAAAGGCACGGATACAGTATTTATCCAGCATCTCAATGACGTGACGGTTGGCTAAAAACGAGGTGGTATTGATCAACATATGGGCGTAATTGCTATTTGGTTCATCGGCAGTATAACCTAAATCGTAAGATGATGGTCCTTCTCCAATATAACTACTATAGGCGGTGACACCTCTTTGTTCTACCTCTTTTGTTAACAGGGTTGAATCGATGTAGTCCTCGATCTGGTGAATCACCTTTTCGGTCTCTCCTACCCTCATCCCTTCGGGAAGTTGTAGATCGAGTGTGATCATATTTCTATCGCTATCGGGAAAGAAGACAAAAGAGAGCTTTGAGAATAAGATCAGTGCCATCATAAAGGTGACAACAGTGGCCAACAAAACACTCTTCTTATGTCGTAGTGCGGCACCAATGATGCCATAGTATTTCTGCTTCATTTGGTCGAACATACGATCTAAGGTCTTGCTCCATCGGGTTGCTTTCGCCTCACGATGAAATACCACACAGAAGAAGGTGATGACACTTAACGAAACAAACCACGAGGCGATCAATGAGATAGAGATCACCACAAATAGTGGCCCCATGATGTCTCCCATGACCGATTTTGCAAGATAGAATGACGAAAAAGCAACGGAGGTGGTCAGGGTGGAAATAAGTAGCGGAATGACCAATTCACTACAAGAGAGGATCGCCGCTCTGGCAATCTTCTCACCTTGATCCACTTTCACCATTATCGATTCGGCAACCACAATTCCATTATCCACCATCATTCCTAGTGCCATAATCAGGGCTGCTAGAGATATTTGATTGATTCCAATATCCAACATTCCCATGATAAAGATGGTGGCGATAGTCACAATAGGTATCAAACTTGCGATGATTAATCCCATTCGTAAACCCAAAAATATAAGCATCACTGCAAATACAATCAAGATGGATTGCACCAGGTTGGATACGAAGTTGTCGATCTTTAGATCTATATATTGATCTAAAGAGGAGACACGCTCAAGGTTATAACCAATAGGGAGCCCATCGATATAATCGTTGACAAACTGGTCGACAGACTGTCCCAATGCGATGATGTTGGCACCATCTTTTAAAGAGACATGTAGGGTCAATGCTTTGTCGCCATTGACAAAGACCATTTGGCGTGAAGGGTCGACATAGCTCTTTTTGATTTTGGCGATGTCACGCAGGTATAGCATTCCCCCCTCTTTACCAACGGGAATAAGTAGACTACGAAGCCCTTCAAGGTCATCGAAGTTTCCTGAAGGTTCGAGTACTACACGGTGTTTATCGACATGTATCATCCCACCACTAGCAAGGATATTTGTGGAGGCAATCTGCTGCTTGAGTGTCTCTTGAGAGATGCCTAAACGTTGTAGTTTTGCATTGTCATATTCAATCAGTATTTGTTGTTTCTGAATTCCATTGATCTCCACTTTGGCAGCGCCATCGAGCATGATCAGTTCGTTTTTGATCTCTTCAGCTACCTCTTTCATCTGGTCGTATTCGAAACCATCACTGGTGAGTCCCATGACAATACCAAATACTTCGCCAATGCCTTCATCCTGAAGGTTAGGTTTCACTCCCGATGGTAGAGAATTTAGTGCTTCAAGTTTCAAGCGCAGACGATCCCATACATCTTGTAGTTTATTGGGAGAGACATCCATCTTTAGCTCTACATTAACCACTGAAAGCCCCATTCGCGAGGTGCTTGTCACCTTCTTTAATTCGGGTAGTTCGAGTGCAACCTCTTCGATCTTATCTGTCACCAGATTCTCCACTCTTTGTGGAGAAGCCCCCGGAAACGAGGAGACAATAGATGCTACACGAACGGTATATGGAGGCATGCTATCTCGAGAGAGTGAGCTATAACTTATTGCTCCTGTGATCAGAACCATCATGAGAATAGACATCACGATGCGGCTCTTCTTGATTGAAAACTCTGTTATATTCATTGTTCGTGGCTCTATTTTATCAGTACTTTCTGTTTATCCATTAATGTCTGTAGTCCTGCCGTAGCAATACGATCGCCTTTTTTAAGTCCTTTAAGGATGATCATCCCACTACTGCTGTTTTTGCCTATAGTAACATGACGAAATTCTGCCACTGCCAAACTATCATTCACTGGATTGAGTACGAATACGAAATGTTTTGAAGCCTCTTCAATCAAGCAGGTCATCGGTACACGCAATGCATTTTTATCATTGTTAGTGGGGCTTATCAGTACTTTAGCAACCATTCCTTCACGAATATTTGATATCGGAGAGATCAACTGTATGGTCACAGCATATAGTCCTGTGGATTGGTTGACATTGGGAGCAACCTCTGTCACGACCCCATCAAGATGGTTGGCATCGATGGCAGGGATATTCATCTTATAGTGGTTGCCTTTTTTCACTTGGTTGATCATCTGATCGGGTAGATTTACCATCACCTCCAAGGCATTGCCTACATTCATTTTAACCATAGTGGTTCCTGAGGTAACGGTTTCGTTCTTCTCGACAAGCACTTCTGCAATCACACCAGATTGAGGGGCATAGATACGTTCGTACTCTAGCTCTTCTTGTAGCAACTCATGTTCTCGACAAGCCGTGATGTAGTCGGCATTGGCTCTGGTCAAATTGTTCTTAGCCACTTCGTAATCGTTCAATGCAATGAGATCTTTGGCATAGAGGTTTTCGATTCTTTGGAAATTTGACTTTTGGATGTTCATCTGCGCCAAAAGACTCTCTTTCTGTGTCGTTGCTTTCTCTATAGAGAGCGCTGTTTTTGTGTGGTCAAGGGACATTAGCATTTCGCCCTGTTTCACGCTATCGCCAACTTTAACATGCACTTTGTTGACTGTGCCTGTTTTACGAAAGCTCAGTGCCACCCCATTGGCAGCTTTAATGTTCCCCGAATAGTAGTCCAAACTATTCTGCTTGGAAGGCTGCACTGTGATGTATGCCACAGGACGATAGGTTGTTTTCTTTGGTTGTTTTTTCTCTGAACATGCCGACAGCGTGTACAGACAAAAGAGAGAAATAATAATGGTGGATATGGATTGTAATCGAATCATCTTATTCATCAATAAATTATAGTTGTGATAGAAAGTTTTCATTCATTTCGGCTGTATGAAGAGAGAAGAAGTATCCTGTAGCCTTCTCTACTTCCATTAGCGTTTTGTAGTAATCAAGCTTGGCAATGATGCTTTGGTGTTTGGATTTAATGTAACTATTTTGTGCATCAATCACCTCGATAAGCGCACACTGCCCTTGTGCGTAATTCTCTTGGATCATATTCAATGATCTTTCACTAATCTCTACATTGGAGTCGGCAAGCTCAATCTTCTGTAGTTCACCTTTCAATGTCAAAATGCTAGAGGAGATACTCTGTTCTAACATCTTCTTTTCGTATGACTCTTGTGATTCCATCTGTTGTAGCTCTACGTTTGTTATCTTTTTCTTTACAGTGCGTTTATTTTGATTAAAAATGGGATAGCTTAATTTCACCCCCATTTGATACATCTCCGTTGGCATTGCAGAGAAGCCTGCTGGAAGGGAGATGGATGCGCCTTCACCTTCACGAAGGACGGTATTACTATAGGTTCCATAGGCGCTGACAGTGGGTATCCACTTGCCTTTGCCATAGATCTTCATCTTCTCGTTTAGGGCCATACGTTGGCTCTGTATTGATCTTAATGATGGGGTGTTTTCCCATACATAACTCACCAAATTCGTTTTTAAATCGTGGCTCTTATCCACAGATACTAGGCGACGATTTATTGGATAGTATTGTGATTTGATATGAGATAAGTCCAGAAGATTAGTGGACAGAGTGATCGAATCAGTGACCTCTCTGTTCATCTGTACATTGAGTCCTTGGATAACCTCTTGTAGTTGGGCATTGTTGGTGATAATCTGTTGCACTTGACCTATCTTTTGGTTCTCTAGTCGATATACATCAGACTTGCTCGATTGACCAAGGATATATTTCTGGTTGGCGACCTCTAGATGTTGTTCTGTGAGCTGAAGGTCTTGGTAAGCAATCTGAAGTTTCTCTTGAAGCATCAATGCATTGAGATAGCTACCAGTCACTTGGTATAGCATATCAATCTGTGATACGGTAAAATTGAACTTTTCAGCTTTCGCTAGGTGCTTCTTTATTTGGATGTTTTTGCTGGCATCATAGGAGTAGATCACTTGAGATAGTTCTAATGAGATGTCGGTGGTCATCTCTGCTTTCTGTCCAAACGAAGCTTTAGCTATCTCTGGGTCTAAATAGGTTCCTGAGGCTTCTACTTTTACGTCTGGCAGGTAATCTCTTTTGGCCTCTTTCACTTCCATCTGAGAGATGGCTACCGACTTGGACTTGGCTAAAAGTAGCTGATTGTCGGTAAGCACAGTTCTTAAAGAGCTGGCTAAGGTAAGGGGCTCTATCAGATGGCTTGTGACAGGGTTGTCGGTAAAAACAACCTCACCAAGCATTACAAATGATAGCGGAAACCCAATGGCTTTTGCCGTAGGGATATTGATATGTAGTTTCTGGGGTTGAAGGAGTAGGTGGGGTAACTCCTCGGCCGGCTTCCCTTCTATCACAGAGACAACATTCATTGCTAGTTGACGAGCATATAGCAGTTCGTTCTTCTCAGATTGCATGGTAGCCAATACCCCCTGTTTGTAATTGGTGTTTTGTTGAGAGATGAAGGTCACCTTTTGGGATTTGTTCATCTCTTGAATGAACTCTTTGAAGTTCTTTCGTTCGAATGTACTAGTGGATGCAAAATAGATGGCATCATACTCATCGTAATCTAAAGGGTCGAGATCAGATAGCCCCACACGATGAATCTTATATTCAGCATCAAACGATTCAAGTAGTGGGGTGAAAATGTCTTCTAAAGGAAGTACTCCTTCGTTATCTTTATCGACAATAATAGCCAATTTCTTAAAGTGGTTTAGGGTGTATAAACTAGCCAAATCTTTACGATAAGAGTAGGAGCTAAAAAGACAATTTACATTCTTAATTTTATGGTTATTGAGCTGGTCTAGATCTTTTACAAAGTCTAGGTTGATGTTTCCAGACATGATGGTGGGCTTCATAAAACTCTTGTTGTCCGTCAACATCATCATGTTGTACATTCCCAACGCAATGACAATATCACTTTGTTGAACGGCTTGATCATATATCTTACAAGCACTCTCTTTGTTAGATTGATTGTACCTTATGTTAGAGAAATGAATATCAAAGGCATCGGCAGATATTTGCGATATCTCAGATTTGATCTCTTCAATAAAATGGTTGTAGTTAGATTGATCGGCTACAATACCGATCTCTACTTTTCTCTTAGTATATCCAGATGTGACAGATATACTGACCATCATTATGAGACTTAATAGTTTCTTCATCTTTATAACTTCACTTAGGTCTACTGCTTTATGTGATCGAATAACTGTTTTGATGTGGCAATAGATCATGATTTCAATAATTGATTGTAATGATATCTTTCACAAATGTATACCATGATGGACTCTCCTTTAATAAAAGGAAAGTGAAGTGACCAAAAAGGGAAATCAGTTATCCCAAACGATCAATGAAATGAGTGCTAAATGGAGAGATGAGATCAAGAAATACGTTGACAGGATAAAGTAACATGGGGGGTAAAAGGGAGTAAAAAGCAAAGGAGTGTCACCGGACCAAAGGTAACACTCCTAAGAAATGTACTAACGATTTAGATATCTCAACACAAATGTATCTAATAGCGTTGATACTTGATATAAAAAAGTTCTAGAGTGGCATAATAGGGGAATCAATTATACAAATTGAGAATTGAAATGTAAAATCAGTATGGGGTAGCGATGGATAGTTTCATCTGTTTAATCGAGAAGTGGGCTATATCTTTGGGTTATATATCGTCTATCCTTCATTAAATTATATCATCATAAGAGATCTATATAAAAAACAAAAAGAGTGCTACCGGACCAAGGGTAACACTCCTACGAAAAATATATGTATATCTATTGGGAAGATACTAGAAACGTACACCGACTCCGACTTGGAGACCGTTGTTGGTAATGTTGTTCTGTACATCGGTTAGACCCCAAGTGTACTTCGCATCGATGGTTAGGAATAGGATCTCTAATCCAGCTTGTGCGAAAGCATTGGTGTCGTACCATTTAGAGCTACTACTATATGGATTGTTCTTTTCGGAAACTTTCACATTAAAGGCTGCTCCACCTACTACAAATAGAGGACCAAACTTCACTTTAAGTCCTAGAGGTATACCAACATAGTGTAATTCATAACTTTGGTTTAATACATCACCACCATACTTAGTGTACTCTAAACCACTATTTAAAAATAGGAAAGGCATGATTTTAGAGTCTTTGTACATGCTGATAAAATAGTTGTTTTCAGCACTACCTACTTTGTCACCATTATCCTGTAGATGGGTTCCGTTGTAACCTAACCTTACTCCATAATGCTTCTCTTGTGCAAAACTATTAGTCATTGACACGAGACAAAGCGCGAACATTATTATTAACTTCTTCATTCTCTCATTTGATTTAAATGCTTTGCTAAATTATAAACATAAGCACTTCTTTTTGTTATGAAAACAATCAACTGACCGAATTAAGAGATGAAATGACCATTATTGTAAACGAAAGATTTGATGGGGGTGGGATAATGGGGTAGGAATAACCATTGAAGAGGTACACGAGAGGGCATATAAGCTTTTAAGATCACTGGAGATGATCCCTTATATCAGAATGGGGTTATAGCGGTCTATGAATTATTGTGGATCGATCTATTTACACGACGCTGTGAGGTATCTCCATATCATACAGAGACGATATATTCACAATAATTCATAGATTATGATCATAAAGTAGCTACATTATTTGATCGTTCATCAACTCTTTGGCATTCTTTAGTGCAGCGTCGGTGATGGTCTCTCCACTAAGCATTTTTGCCACTTCATGAAGACGCTCTTCGAGAGTTAGTTTGCGGATATGAGAGTTTGTCTCACTCTCAGAATCGGATTTGTAGACAAAGAAGTGGTTATCACCTAAGGCTGCAACTTGTGGTAGATGGGTGATGTTGATCACTTGCATGTTGGTTCCCATCTCTTTTAAAAGTAGCCCCATCTTACGCGCAATATCTCCTGAAATACCCGTGTCAATCTCGTCAAAGATCATGGTTGGAAGGGATTTCTTCTGAACCAATAGTGACTTTAGGGCTAACATAACACGAGATACCTCACCACCAGAAGCGACTTTGTGGATAGGCTCTAAGATTTGATTCTTGTTGGCCGCAAGTAGATATTCTATCTCATTATTACCCCAACGATTGAACTTCTCTGTCGTGTCGAGCTGTATCTTGAAAGAGGCATTAGGCATTCCAAGGTCGAGCAAGATATGTTGAATGTAAGATTCGATATCTCCTAATACATTAGAACGTGCCTCGGATAGTAGGTTGGCTGTTTCGGTTAGCTGGTCAGTGATTTGATGGAGTTCGTCTTTTAAGGACTCTATCTCTTGTTCCATATGCGAAACGGAACCGATCTGATCGGCATACTCACTCTCTATCTGCAGTAACTCTGCGATGGTATTGACACGATGTTTCTGCTGAAGGGTGTAGATCGTATCCAGACGCTGGTTGATCTCTTCCAACTCCACAGGGTTGTATATATAGTTTGAAGCAAGTGCTTCGGCTTCGTTGGAGATATCACGAAGCTCATACCATGCACTCTCAAGACGATCGCTGAGCTCTTTTACCTCCTTGGAGTGGTCGGCGACACGCTGTAGTGTTTGGTATATCTCTTTTAAACGGGGTGTCACTCCCACCTCATCGACATTCAATCCTTGTGAGGTCTGATAGAGTGCGGCATGTATAGATTCTGCATGCTCCATGGCATCTCTACGCTGCTCTAAACTATCCTGTTCGTCTTCTTGTAGATTGGCCTCAGCTAACTGGTTTACTTGAAATTGATAGTAGTCGAAATCGGCACAAGCTTTTAGGTAGGCTTGCTCTTTCTCCTGTAGTTGACGTGTCAAACTTCCCCATCGATGGTATAAGGACGTATAGTTGTTCAGTAGGTCACGATTGGGTAGAGAGGCATCGAGTATCTCATATTGAAACGACTTCTCATGCATCTTCAACGCTTCGTTCTGTGCATGGATATCAATCAATGCACTGGAGATCTCTTTAAGAATCTTTACGCTCGCTGGGCTGTCATTGATAAATGCACGCGATTTGCCTTTGGGCGTAATCTCTCTACGGATGTATGTTGTCGCATCCCAATCAAGATCGTAGGATTCGAACAGCGACTCTAACCCATAAGCCTCTATATCAAATTGCGCCTCAATGATACATTTTTTCTCCTTATTCTTTAAAACGGAGGCCTCTGTTCGGGCACCCATAAGAATGGAAAGAGCTCCTAGAATAATGGATTTACCAGCACCAGTTTCACCGGTAATGATACTAAACCCTTTCTCTAGATCTAACGAAAGATCAGAGATAATTGCGTAGTTTGATATAGAAAGATGTTTGAGCATAGCTTATTTTATAACTATAGTAGAACCCAAAAATATTAAAAAAGGGGCAATCCACTGCATCTTTTCCAATACAAATGCTATTGAGTTTGCATCGCTTTCTCGTAAACTGCACTATTTGAAGGGTCACACTCCATCATTATTTGAAAGGCGGTGTTCTTTTTTGAGCTGGTCATTCCCTGAAGAATGGATACGATTTCGTTACGATGGGCATCACAGAAGACACGAACAATATATAGCCCAGAACGAGCACGATTGACTTTCTGGAGGTTCTTTAAGCTCTCTACAATATTCTCTTGTCCCATCTCTAGTTTGTCCGACATAAGGTCTAAACCGTTGCGATAGTATTCGTATACAAGCGTACGGAAGTCACTATAGGATGAGTTCATCACGTTGTTTACAAGCCAGTAACGGTTGTAGTCGTTTTCGAATGATTTCCATCCTTTCATCTGGATGTTCTGTGAACGGTTGACAATCTCTGATGCTTTCTCGAAATAGGGCTGTCCACCCATTGGAGAGAAGGTGTCATAATCAAATCCTAATACGATATAAACGTAATATGCTAAGATATTTGATAGGTTGTCACCACTACTGTTTTGTGAGAACTCTATCTGCTTGTATTGATCGAAACGGACGTCAAAGTCTTTGTCCTTTAGATTTAACATGGTCGACTCATAACTTGAGTTGAAAGCAGGACGACGAGATTGTACTTGAATGGTACCACGATATCCATCATCGGAATATTGACTCGTAATTTGTATGGTCATATTACACACAATACGCTCTTCCATACGATAGCGATCTTGTGACCAACGGGTATTATTGATAAATTCAGAGATCTGCTTTTGCATCTCACTGAAGACCTCCGGATTTACTCCTTCAACCCCCGAACCTGTAACACTAACACTACATCGTAGCTCTTGTGATATCGCCATCATCTGAACCATGAGGAACAGAGAGATACACAACCAATATTTTCGCATCATAGTTATTCTTTCTAAAAGAGAACATCTGTTTTGTATTCACTAAGATCAAAACGCAGTAATTACGGTTTTAGTATAACGCAAAAAGAGAGAATACGGGATTGTATTCTCTCCTTTGATACTATGTTAATCTAGTAGTTAAATACTACAACGATTTCTCTAAATAATCAACGATATCTACTGCAACAGCTCGTTTACTCTTTAATGGGTAATCTTGCTGCTCTCCATTACGATGTAGTATCGATATGATATTGGTGTCGGTCTGAAATCCAGCACCTTTATTCTCCAATGAGTTCAACACGACGAAGTCGAGATTCTTTTTCTCTATCTTCTTCCTTGCATTCGCTTCTGCATGCTGTGTCTCCAAAGCAAAGCCGACCAATATCTGCTTCTCTTTGATGGCACCTAAAGATGCAGCGATGTCAGGATTGGGAACAAGACGTAAAATCAGATCTTCACCATCTCGCTTGAGCTTCTGTGATGCATAGTTCTCTGGAGCATAATCAGCTACAGCTGCAGCCATAATGGCAGCGTCCATAGTATCAAAATGTTCCATCGATGCAGCATACATCTCTTTGGCTGATTCAACGGAGATCTTATGAATAGAAGGATGTGTGACATGCAGTTGGGTTGGACCAGAGATGAGAGTTACTTCTGCACCTCTCTCTGCCAACTCTTCGGCAATGGCATATCCCATCTTTCCAGAAGAGTAGTTGCCAATGAAACGTACAGGATCAATCTTTTCATGTGTTGGTCCAGCCGTTAACATCACTTTCTTTCCTACGAGACTTCTTTTTTTTTAAAGTAGTCGATCACATGAGATACGATCACTTCTGGCTCTTCCATACGACCTTTGCCAATTAATCCACTGGCTAGCTCGCCAGAGGCAGGCTCTATAAGAATGTTACCATACGACTCTAAGGTACGCATGTTACGCTCATTGGCTGGATGTCTGTACATATCTAAGTCCATCGCAGGTGCTACCATTACTGGACATTTCGCCGACATATATGTCGTGACCAGATGAGTATCTGCAATCCCATTGGCCATTTTCCCCATTGTAGAAGCAGATGCTGGTGCTATTAACATCAAATCTGCCCACATTCCAAGAGAAACATGACTATGCCATTTACCATCTTTGGAGTCGAAAAACTCACTAACCACAGGCTTTCCTGATAAAGTAGACATGGTTACTGGAGTGATAAACTCTTTGGCAGAAGGTGTCATTACGACTACCACTTCTGCCCCCTCTTTCACTAGCCCACGAACAAGAGTCGCAGCCTTATAAGCTGCGATACTACCTGTGATTCCTACAATAATATTTTTCCCTTGCAATTGCATGAAATCGATATTTGTGGAATGTTAAAATTTATGCTTCTTTGTTCTCTTTTGCAGGGTTACGATAGTAAACCTCATCATCCAAGAACTCTTGATATGCAATCAAAGATGCCTTAGGAAGTCTTTCGTAATACTTAGAAATCTCAATCTGCTCACGGTTCTCAAAAACCTCTTCTAGATTGTCCGTTACCGATGCAAACTCTTGAAGCTTTTGATTCAATTCGTCCTTCAACTCGGCTCCAACTTGATTGGCTCTTTTACCGATGATGGCAATACTTTCGTAAATATTTCCCGTTTTGTCTCCTAATAATTCTAAGTCACGTGCAACTGTAGTTTGCGCAGCCTTAGTCTTTTTGTAATCTACCATGACGTTATTTGATATTTAAATCTTCTTCTTTTAGGTTCAACATCTTTTTGATATGTGCAAAAGATCGGTCTACGTCCTTACGGTGTTTGCTCTCTGGGAAAGCATCCACATAACGATAATACTCATCCATTGCACTATTTAAACGCTTGCGTTTCTTCTCATCTACACTGTTACGCCCCAATAGGTATTTAGCACGAAACAGCTTGTACATTAAATCTTCGGTATATTTTGAGTTTGGATACTCTCGAAGACACTCTTTTAATGAAACAACCGCCGCCTTGAAATCCTCTAGATCATAATACAACGTTGCATTTAGATAAGCTTTATAGGTAAGTTTGTCGTTAAGTTTCTTAATCATATGATCCGCCTCTTTCGCCTTCTCTGTGTCTGGATAAAGCATAGTATAGCGCGTCAATGCACTTATAGCCATATCTGTATCTGACTGATCTAATCGCACGTATGGTGACAACTGATAGAAACAATACCCTACAAGGTATTGACACTCCTCAGCATATTCCGATCTAGGATATTTCTCTAAAATAGAACGAAAATACATCGCTGCAGAGTAATAATCTTTTTGTCCAAGATAACTTTTCGCATAATAATAGTAAGCCTCAGCGGCTTTACTTGTACCACTAAAAATAGGAGCCACTTCTTCAAACAGAGTTACTGACTTAGCATACTGTTTTTTCTCATAATACTCCTTAGCTTTCTTGTACTTATACTCATAATCAGTACTTTTAAGTACCTTCTGATATTCTCCACAGGAGGTTATAATAACCACCGAAAACGCGACCAATAAAAAACGAAAAATACGATTCATTTTGCAAAGATATATTATTTCATAAAAATTACTTCTTAAACTTCCATTGTTTTTGTGCAAAAAACAGAAAATCAACGAAAACTAACAAAAAAAATAGAACTATGGAAAGATTAATATACGTTAAAGAAGACTTTAACTAAACCGTTAACATTTGATCAGGTTATAGGCTGATCATTCACAACAGTGTATATCGAACCGAACAGACAACGCTAGAATCAATGAACAATAAAACGCAGATCAACTAACTACGTGTAACACATCAGCTTTATAAATTTATGACATCACTTCCCTTTCATTTAAAAATACATAAAACTTCAGATATAACCGTATACCCTAAACTCAACCCTTAATTTAGGATTGATCAATAACAAGATTCATTTCTTTCCCTCACTTATTACAGTCCTGAGGCTATATACTGAAATATTATTGCAGCATCTCTCTTTTTGTCAATAACAACATCAGTAAAGATCATCAATACAATATCCTTAGTAAGAGATAATACATTTGATTACAAAAGATAAACATGACACTTTAGACATCTTCTCTTCAGAACATCTCAGAAACGGTAAATGGGATAAATTCTCATAAAACAAAGAGAGTTGACTGCTGACATATTAAATCACCGACACAGCTCAGACTACCACTTGTATAAAACAATCGCAAGGTCGAAACTATCCGAACAGATCACAACAAAGACAGATCACAACAAAGAGTATAAATAAGACTTTTTCTCAAATTAAACATGAAGAACAAAAGACTCACAACAATTGTCCGACACTTGATAGTTGCCACACACATGTATCAAAATAGAACAATCCACACTGCTTAAATAATAAACTCATCAGGGGTTAAAATACAAATAATTCATTTTATGACATTTTTATTATACCACAACTGAAAGTCAATTTAATGGGGTTATATGGCAACACTTATTCATCTTAAAAAGCTATTATAGCCCATCATAAAAGGATTATTTAAAAAATTAGAGCTTAACATTAAAACGTTAATCGCTTCAATTCCGATAATAGAGGTTCTATTTCACTTACTTGTATCATTTGGTTTCCATTCAAAAAAGATTACTTTTGCACTGTTTAAATTTAAACTGATACGATCGTGGATATTTTTGAAAAAATAAAAACCGACAAAGGTAATATTGGCCAGTATCAGAAGCAGGCTCATGGTTACTTTTCTTTCCCTAAACTAGAGGGAGAGATTGGACCTCGTATGAAATTCCGAGGAAAAGAAGTTTTAACTTGGAGTTTGAATAACTACATTGGATTAGCAAATCATCCTGAAGTTCGCAAAGCAGATGCTGAAGCGGCAGCAGATTATGGTATGGCTTATCCAATGGGAGCTAGAATGATGTCAGGCCAGACAAGCAAACACGAAGAGCTAGAAAAGCAACTTGCTGATTTCGTAGGAAAACCAGATGCATTCTTGTTAAACTTTGGTTACCAAGGAATGGTTTCGATCATTGATGCAGTTGTCAGTAGAAACGATGTGATCGTTTACGACGCAGAGTCTCATGCTTGTATTCTAGATGGTGTACGTCTTCATATGGGTAAACGTTACGTTTATCAACATAATGACATGGATAGCCTTAAAAAGCAGTTGACTCATGCTACTAGACTAGCGGAGAAAACTGGTGGTGGTATTCTTGTTATTACTGAAGGTGTATTCGGAATGGCAGGAGACCTTGGTAAGCTAGACGAGATCGTTGCACTGAAAAACGAATATAAATTCCGCCTTTTGGTTGATGACGCTCACGGTTTCGGTACAATGGGATCAACTGGTGCAGGTGCAGGAGAACATTTCGGTGTAATGAAAGACATCGATCTATATTTTGGTACTTTTGCGAAGTCGATGGCTGGAATCGGTGCTTTTGTTGCATGTGAAGAAGAAGTATGTGACTACCTTCGTTACAATATGAGAAGTCAGACTTTCGCTAAATCACTTCCAATGCCAATGGTAATGGGGTCATTAAAGCGTCTTGAACTGCTTCGTAATGAAACGTCTCTTAGAGAAAACCTTTGGAATATTGTTAATGCACTTCAAGGTGGATTACGTGAAGCTGGTTTCGACTTAGGAATTACAAATTCCCCAGTAACACCAGTATACCTTTCAGGTAGTGTACCAGAAGGAACGAATGTTGTAATGGATCTTCGTGAGAATTACAATCTTTTCTGTTCTATCGTAGTATACCCTGTTATTCCTAAAGGACAGTTGTTATTGAGGCTTATTCCTACTGCAATGCACACATTAGAAGATGTTGAATACACTATTAAAGCATTCTCTGAAGTGAAGAAAAAGCTAGAGGACGGAAAATACTCTAAGACACAAATGGCAAACGTTCTTTAAACAGACGAATTGCTATACATATACCTAAAAAAGAGACTATCCTTGGATAGCCTCTTTTTTTGTTTCTACACAAAAGTAAGTAACTTTTCAAGTCAAATTAATTGCAATCGTACAACTAGATGACTGCTTAAAACCAATCATTCCACTTTAAAGCTAAAAAGATGGTTAGGAGGAGGATACTAGAACAAAAGAATAATGTGTTAAAACAGATCTATTCGATATTAAACATTGACGCATGTACTTTAATTCAATAAAAAAGAGCTTGTCTATTTTAAAATATCTATTGAATTTAATAATATTGAGATTCCTCTCTCTCTAATAATTTTAGAGAACAAATAGGAATATGTATATATTCATTCATAGATTGACATGAGTATAAAAAAAGTCTAAAGATATTTTCACCATACAATATCCATCTATTTAACAGTTTTGATGAAGCAAGTATCTTTGAAGTATCAACAAACTACGGAGAAAACCTATATAGATACTCTCTTCATTATATACCTTAATGGCAATTCGAAATTGAATGCCATCAAGAGACAATTATCTTACACCTTTATATCCTCCCTGTAAACTTTCACATCGTAAATAGAGTAGTTCTTATTTAAGTCAAGCCAGAATAAGGATAAAGGAGAGAATACGGCATTGGAATAAGCATAAGCCTCACAGACAGCCAATTGTACACTATATTGTTCAAGACTAAATATACTTGAAATACTAAGCATAATGAATACGTCGTCAATTTATGCCATTACATAGTACATGTATCATCCTCATAAATTAGGGTAGCCGTGATGTATCAAATACTGACATTTTCTCTGACTATATCTATAAAAACATGAAAAACATTTCTCTTAAACAGTAATTAGGTAGCATCTAAATTAGTACACTCTAAGACGATTTCTATCAAGGTCTTTGAGCCTCTATCACAGAAAGAACAACTTTTATAAAGAGATGGAATTAGGGTTTTGATCTGGAGTTATCTTAAGGATTTTTTAGGCATGTAAAAAAAGAGGCCACCTCTTATTTAGGTAACCTCTAGATCTAATTTTATTAATAAAATTATACTTTTTCTGCCAAATAACGCTCTGCATCCAATGCTGCCTTACACCCAGAACCTGCTGCAGTAATTGCCTGACGGTAGCTATTATCCATCACATCACCACAAGCAAACACACCTGGCACATTTGTTTTAGAAGTTACTCCTTCTGTCAGAACATATCCGACTTCATCTGTATTAATATACTTCTTGAAGACTTCAGAATTAGGGTTATGTCCGATAGCCAAGAAGAATCCATCAATCTTAATCTCTACCTTCTCTTCATTCTCTTCGCCTTTATTCTTAACAAGAACAGCGCCTTCCACTACACCATCGCCAGTAAGTCCTAACGTCTGATGTTTCCAAAGTACTTCAATATTCTTAGTTCTCTCAAGACGGTCCTGCATTACCTTAGAAGCTCTAAGCTCATCACGACGAACAATTAAGTAGACTTTACGACATAAGTTTGCCAAATACATTGCCTCTTCTAGTGCAGTATCTCCACCACCAACAACAGCGACATCTTTTCCTCTATAGAAAAACCCATCACAAGTTGCACAAGCAGACACTCCAGAACCTGCATACTTCTTCTCATCATCTAAACCAAGATACTTCGCTGAAGCTCCAGTTGCAATAATAACAGTCTCTGCCTCAATCGTTGTAGCACCATCAACTACCACCTTATGAATATCTCCCTCGAAAGTCACATCTGTCACGATTCCCCAACGCATATCCGCACCAAAACGAGTAGCCTGTTTTTTAATATCTTCCATTAATACAGGTCCTGTAACTCCCTCAGGATAACCAGGAAAATTCTCCACCTCTGTTGTTGTAGTCAACTGGCCTCCAGGCTGCAAACCTTCATACAATACAGGACTCATGTTAGCTCTTGCGGCATAAATAGCTGCCGTATATCCTGCAGGTCCTGAACCAACAATAAGACACTTTACTCTTTCTATTGAAGTTGTATTCGTTTCGCTCATAATAGTGAATTTTATATTTTTAAAAATCTTATCTTCTTATCTCTAACACTCCAAAAATAACAAATAGATCCCGTTTTATTGGTTAAAAAAATATCAATAATACCAATAGGGACATAAATATTATTGATACTACACCGTAGATGTGTCTACTCATATCAACAGCTAATTATAAACAATCAAATTGAATTAAAAGTTTAATCTCAAATCTATTTCAATAGAACATAGACACTTTTACATTAAAATACAAGCACAAATATTTACAAAAGTATCGACACTCTTATTGAAAATGACATTGTTAAAGAACAAATAAAAAGACAAAATATAGACCTATTTTAACATTAATTATTTTAAGATCTATAATTGTCTGTAGACGTCCATGATAAAAGATTTATCATAAAAAACAACTATAATTAAAAATAAGAACTAGCTCATAACAAAACATCTTTTAACAAGTAAAACAACTCCCCAGACCTAAAAAACAAACCATAAACCACTAATACTCAATCTATCTAATTAAAGATATGACATCAAATAGTATAGCCAAAAATATGATCAATTCGAATAAAAACATATATCAGTCTACCAAAATAATCCAACGACACTTAACTTTATTATCAGAGAGCAAATAAAGCATTCAGTCCATAACAACAAATTATAATTAATATATAATTTTACAACTCAACATCACACACTAACTAGTACTAACTCATTAACTATCTATAAACTAAATAATCTCTGTTCATTTAAACAACATAATGAAGGGAAACAGGGGTTACTATGCTCTTTTATAAAAAAAACAAGAAGTAAATGACCTTCCCGACTAGGGTAATCTAAGCTTAAAGAAAATTGTTTATTATAAATAAGACTCATATAGATTGTTACTGCTTAGTCGCATTATAAACAAATCAACTTCCACGAAGGTGTCGTGATAATTAAATAATATCTATATGAAAAAAAATTCATCAATAAACATGGGCAGTTGTCTCTTATGGCTACTAACTTGTTTACTACTAATGAACTTGTGTCCCAAAAATGGACAAGCACAATCCTACACAGTAAATTATCCTGTACAAGTAAAACAATTAGATACAGGAAATGATTATAATATTAAGTATCAAATGATACTCACCAAACCATTTCCTCTCTGTGGGGGAGTAAGATGGAAAGCAAATCGTCCAAATCAAAGAATTGGTAATAAATGGATAAACTTACAAGAAGATCATGACGATTGGAGTGTACGAACAGTAACAGTAAGTGCATATCCAGGAGCGGGGGCATATCTTGGAGGAACCTTTAACTCACGATCGACACTATTGAACTGTGACCATTGGAGCAGAGCTGTAAAATTACTTCAAGCAGCACCTCTTAAGAATCCATACAACCTTGGCATGATGTACGAAGAAGATCAAAAAAGGATCATCGTAAAATGGTCAAATGCAACCAATGTACCATCAGATAAATATAAAACAAAGATAAAAAGAACAGATCTTGCCAATAACACAATTAGTGAAGTAGTAGTGGATGGAGGAATAACATCCTATATAGACACACGTAATATTCGACCAGCTGCAAGATTTAAATATGAAATATGTACACATTTTCCTGGTGGACACAAAACAGACCTATTTAAAGACTGTCCTTCAAGAACATCTATTATAATAGAAAAAGAAATTACACTTCCTAATATCATTGAAAACATAGAGGTAGATACAAAGCGAGCGTCTATTGCTATTAAATGGAAAATAAACAGTACTGTCTTCCACGATCATATCTGTTTAGAATATAAGGATAGCAACGAACAATGGAATCTAGTTAAAGAGTTGTCTGCCACTACTAATATGTACCAATGGACTCCTCGTTTCTCATTAACGCCAGGTAAAGTATACGATATTCGTGTCATAGCTATGAAAGAAATGACTCCGATACAGTCCATTTATAGCAGAGGATATATATCTCCAAACGGTGTACTTAGTGGGCATATTAAAATTGCAGACAGTGAAAAAGGAGTACCTAACATTCCATTAAAGATTATTTCGGGTGAGAACAAACAAATCAAATACCGATACTATAATTTACCGATAACATACTTACCTTCATTGATGCCGAATATTACAAGGCAATTAACATCTAATCAAACATTAATCAAGCAAGGTCTAACTGAAACATTCAATCTTAACATAAAGGATAATAGTAGTAATTTCGGTATTGTTTTCGATTGCTGGATTTATATTGACAAAGAAGATGACTATAGATTCTTTCTTAATGCAGATGACTGTGCGATATTATCTATTGATAATATTGAGAAACTTTGTGTAATATATAATGAATCGGAACGAAACGTTAATACCCACCTCAAAAAAGGATTCCATAAGATACAGCTTAACTATATACAAGGAATAGGAGACCTAGGACTTAACCTAAGCTACTCAAGTTCCACGATTACAAAGCAACAGGTTCCATCCGAAGTGCTATATAAAGAGCAGGGACTAATAAAAAACACATCAACCGATGAAGAGGGATACTTCTATTTAGACGAAGTATATTATGGAGAAGAGGCCAAATTCTATATCATACCACTTAAGAAGGATTCAGACATCCGTCCAGACACCATTACACGTACGCTTTCTATCAACGACCACAAACAGGACAATGTGCGTTTTCAGGACCACTCTTCTATTCCTGTACACGGTATAGTAAAAATTGGAAACTGTCCAATTTCCAAAGCACAAGTCGTATTCAATGACAGCAAAGAAAGTACTATAACCAAAGATGATGGATCTTTTGAATATGTTATCCAAAGCCCTGACCCAATCAAGAAGAATGAGTTAGGAATATTCTTCAAAGGACATAAATTCGACAAAACAATACAGGTCGACCTTGTCAATGATGCCAAAAATTCCGCCAATCCATTTATTTTCCATGACATTCAAACTGACACATTAGATCTATCGGTTCTATCTGGATGCGAAAGTCCTATCGCAGATCAAGTAGATGTTCTATTAACCAAGATCAACGATAATGGAGAGTCTTGTTACAGCCGTATTATCACGTTAAATAATACGGGAAAGAAAAAACTTAAGCTACCTGCCACAACCTACAATATTAAGGTAGTAGACATGCGTATCACTAACCAGAATGCAAACGAACAGATAAAAAAGGAGTTCAACGATGTCAAAGAGAATATAATAGCATCATTCAGAGAGATCAATATTGATCTTGGACAACGTGATACGATCAAAATCAAGGATACAAAAGTCATTAACGAAAAGACGGGAGAAACAAAGACAACAGAAAAAGTTACAGACATAAAGCTGATAAAAGCAGCATTCCGATTCAGACAGAAGATAGATCTAGACATCGAAGGATCAGCATGGAGTAAAAAGGCAGGTGTTCATCAAGTCGAGTATGAAGGCGAAACATTCGATGAAGAGATCTTCACCATGCAACAAGGAGAAGAGTACAACGTGAAGTTTAAATTAAACGAGAAGTACGACTACTACCGATTAATGAAGCACCAATGTGGTGTAGATGAAGCAAAAATCACCATTAATGACAATATTTCTGATCGCAACAAATCTGTAAAAACCATCCTTGACGGAACCTACGAATACAAAGTAAGAGCAGGGAATGCAAATATTAGAGGCCCATGGAACAAACCACACGGCTATCAGAAGAACCTTATGGTAACAGCAGTGATCAAGGACTATAAGGAAGCAATCTCAACCGACAAATGGAGTATGATCCTTGGAGATAAGGTACTCGAACCGACATTCATTACGAATCAATTGGCCCTACCTGAATTTATCCTTCATGATCCTCCTGGAGACGAAAGTTATGCATTCATTCAAAAAGGAATGAGCATCACCACTGGTACAGTATTTAAAGGGGCAAATTTACATGGTGTAGATAGCCATAACTTATTCCAATTCGCCATTCCGACACCGGTAATGAATATAGGTATTGGAGTACAAGTAGATGTAAACAACAAGCAAGGATTCATTAAAGAAAATGAAGACATATATACAACGACCTTCAACGAGTCAATCTCTACTACAAATGACCTTACAGGAACAGGAGAAGATGCAGATGTCATTATTGGTTCGGCCCTAAACTTTGTCTACTCAAAAAGCATAAAATTAAGCTACGATGGTCAAAAAGAACCAACAAAAGACAATAGTTTCACCGTAGCACCTGGGTTTAAAACAAGGTATGTACTTAGCGTATATCATGTTAAAACCAAAATCATGCCTGCATTAGACGCCATGCTTGAAAACATCACAAAACTTAAGCAAAAAGTAATAACGAAACAGGTATTAACAAAAAAAGAGCAAAACCTTGTTAATAATGAAGGAATCTTCACTGCTTCTAAGAAAAATTGGGCAAAAGTATTATCAGACAATAAAAGACGAATATTTACTGGAGGAGATGCCTTGGGAGAACAGGAAAGTTCAATATCCAATTTAACTTTCAGTGGTGGAAACAATTACGATTATACTAAAGATAAGAGTACCACAACAACTAGAAATTCAAACTACCATTGGGAAGTAACCACCAAAGCAGGGGCACTATTTACAGGAGTTAACCCACTCATGGACTTAGCTAAGATCGAAGTGCACGCAGCTTACGTAAACGACCAATCGACAGATACAAATACACTAAACACAAAAGTCGAGAACCTTACTACAGGTTTCCATCTTGGCGACAGTAGTGCAGGAGATTACTTTACGCTTAACGTAACAGAAGATCCTCAATACAAAACCTATGTCTTCCAAACCGTATCTGGAACAAGTAGTTGTCCTAATGAGCCGAACACACAAGCACGTGATCGCGTCAAAATGACCATGGTATCCAAGCCTATACTGAATAATCTACCAAAAGGGAAAAGTGCAATATTCCGTGTAAGATTAGAGAATGACAGCCAAAGTGAGGAGGGGCGAATCTACTCAATAAATACACTTACAGGTCAAGAATCAGGAGCCACAGTGAAGATTGGAGGGAAGAAGATATTTGGCCTTGGCAACCGTTACTCTGTATACCTCCCTTCCAATGAGACCACCGATCTTACGGTAGAAATTATCCCTGGTCCTGAAACTCGTTCTCTCAATGTTGATTTAGTGGCAACACCAGACTGCATGTCCAACGTATATATTACAGAAGACATACGTGCAAGCATTGATGCCGAACTAGATAAAGTTCCTTCAGATGTATCGAAAGTAGGTCTTAACATTTCATGGGAGTCCGATTGCGATCCAATACAGATAGCATCACCAGCAGACAATTGGGTGGTAAACACCACCATAGACAATTCGCTACCGATCACTCTAAAAGGTTTTGATCCAAACTCTAAAGAGGTATCATACATAGAGGTCCAATATCGCAAGGTCGGAGATCAACAATGGCACGAACTAAAGAAGTACAATAAAGCGGACATAGGAGATTTTCCAACCAAACACATATCTGTAAACGTAAGCAATATGACTGCAGGGAAATACTACCTACGCGCGAGCAGCTATTGTAACAACCTTAACGTTCGTAACTACTCAAATGTAGTAAGAGGAACCATAGATCATAACGCTTTTGTTGTAACAGGATCAAACGTTGAGAGCGGATGGTTACGCACATCAAACATGACTGTATCCTTCTCTAAAGAGCCATCACAAGCACAATTCCGTATAGAAAGAATCAACAAAACAAAGACAGAGGTCTACGAGACTTACTATGCCGATGCTGTTGTACAAGGCTATAATGCCATCGTACCTATTAAAGATGCAGACCTTTACGAAGGATCTCACTACCGTATTACAGCCGTATCTGGCTCCACTTATGACGAAACAGGAGAGATGCTATTTAACGACAAAAGCTTTGATATTATCTTAGACCGTTCGCTAGCCAAATGGCAACAGAACAACCAAGTGGTCATGATTGTCAAAGGAGAGACATGTCAAATCGCAGCAAAACTAATCAACAATGGAGCGAATGATGTCCCATTTAGAGTCGTAGCCAACACCCTCTCAACATTTATTTCGCCGATAGTTCCAGACGGGATTATCCCAGCCAATGGAGTATTTCCTGTCGCATTCGAGATCAACTCTCTTGACAACCTGCCTTTAGGTCGATTTAAAGGAGAAGTAACGGTGATTATCGAAGAGAATGGTCAAAGCTACAGCAAAGAGCTTCAAGTGGAGTTAATCGTAAAATCATTAAAGCCGATTGTTAGACAACCGGAGCCTAAACAATATCAGATGCATGTTGTAGCTCAGTTCACAACCTCATCGGATGCTAACATTCCATTATCAACAGACGAGCAGGACTTCATTGTAGCCTATATCGATAATGAGATAGCAGGAGTGTCTCCAATATTCTACGACACCAAAACCCAAGGTTACCGTGCATACATCACCGTAGAGTCGGATAATGAGAACAAGCAGGTTAGCTATAAGATGTGGGACAACTCTCAAAACATGATGTATGTAGCAACGGAGACAAATACCTTCAAACAAAACACGCTGGTTGGAACACTCGAAACACCTAAAGTGCTTCATACAGCAAAAGCCGAACAGTACATTAGCTTGAAGAGTGGATGGAACTTCATCTCATTCAATGTCGTGCCTGAAAACAGTGCAATACAGAACGTGTTGAGCTCACTACAACAAGCCGATGCCCAGATCAAACACATCAACGAAGGGTTTAGTGCTTATGATGCAAAGAACAAATCATGGGGAGGTGCATTGAAAAACATCAATGTCGACCTAGCATATAAGCTATACGTACCTTACGAAGATGTGCTAAAAGTACAGGGAACCATACGCAGTGATGAGTATCCTCTCTATGCCGAAAGCTACAACAACAAACAATACAATTGGATCGCAGTACATAGCAAAGAGGCAACAGATATTCAAACGGCTATTGACAGAGTACCGTTAGCACAAAATGTAGTTCTACGACACAACCTACAGTTCTCAATATTGAACCAAGACAAATCAGCTTGGGGAGGAACAATCAAATTGGTAGAACCAGGCAAAGGATATGAACTATACGATCCTAATCAACTTTCTGAGGTTATTGAAGAGACACCAACGGTAAACACCAAGTCTGCAATGACATTTGATGAACCGGTAGTAGAGCCAAATGTAAATAATACAATGACCTTCATTGGTGAGAGCTATCTTAATGGTGAGAAGATCAATGCCAACGAGTATACCGTAGAAGCCAAACTAAATGGGCAAGTGATCGGGCGTAACTACAACAACGTTCAAGATCCTTTAACCCAAGCATACCAATTCTACATGCTTAAGGCTGCAGAGAATCCTCTTAACCAGATCGAATTTAATCTTATCGATCATCAAACAGGACAAACATACACTGCCAAACAGACTGTTTCATACAAAGATGACCAGATCATTGGAACCATTCAAAAGCCATACAAACTACAGTTTGGCAACAGCAATGAAACCGACGAATCACAGTCTATTCGTATATATCCGAACCCTGTAAAGCAACAGCAAGATTTCAACATCTATGTCTCTAATCAAGTCATTGGGGATATCACAATTGAAATAAGCAATATGTTAGGAGCCGTGCAATATCGAGAAAGAACATCCAACCATCGTCTTGTGGTAAGTACAAATAAACTACTGCCAGGAATATATCATGTTACGATAAAACAAAATGACCGCATTATTGGAGTTCAAAAATTGATCATCCATTAATCACCCTCATCTATTATTAGTCAAGGGCTGTCCTTCAAAAGGCAGCCCTTTTTTATTTCTATGTCCATAAAAATATATTGTATTACCTAACGTCTATCACGTAGCTTTTTTTCTTATACCGACATAATTTCCCTGTTGAGATATCCACAATAAAACCAGGAAGAAACAGTATATTCAAATAGCTAACGGCATTAAACCGACTCTGTAATTCAATCTTTCGATGTCGACAATCACTCGTAATAGCAGTATAAATTGGAGAAGCTAACTTCTTACGCACCTTGACTGAGACAAAACCATCCTTATTAGTTTGCCCCACCTCTTTCCCTTTTTCATCAAACAGTCGTACATTCTTGTCTCCATTTGAATAGAATGTAATTGTCTGTTTTCGCGAAGTCAAAATTGTAGAACAGCTCGATAAAAATAAAAAACCTAAAAGAATACAAATACCATTTTTCATATCTTAATTTTCAATGTTTTACACTTACTAATAATACTTTAAATCAATACACCTTCTTCATCTAAATCACACATTCGCACAAAAAAAGGAGTAGAAAAACCTTTATATTTTCTACTCCTTTTCATATAATCAATACATTCATAGATCGCTACAAAGTACCGACACTTCAAAGACCAATATGGTTTTATAAACACATTAGTTCTCTTTTTTTTCCATCTCTAGGATATAATTCGTTTGCTTATAATTACAAATCTGTCCAGTAGCAAGATCTACAATAAAACCAGGCCAAAACAACAAGTTAATTGCTGCTACTCCATTAAAACCGCCATTCAACTTAAAACGTTCACGCTCATAACCTTCTGCTTTAGCAGTAAAAACTGGAGAAGTAAGCTCTTTGTGAACATTTACCTCTAAAATACCCTCTTCATCGGTCTTACCTAATTTAGACCCATTTTGATCATATATCATAACATTCTTAACCCCTTCAGTATCGAATGTCAATCTTTGACTACTCGCAGTAAATATTGTTGCACAACTAGAACATAGCATTGCAGACAAGCAAACACATATAAATAGTATCTTTTTCATAGCTCAGTATATTATATTTAATTAACAAATTAAACTATTATTTTCAAACATAACAAAGAAAATAATACTAGAAATAGTTATTTATAATAAGATTAATTTCCAGCGAACAATTAACCTTTCAATATTATAACCACCAAACATAAACAGTTGCAATAAAACTTTAATCATATATTTGTGTTCCATACAATAAAGCATCTCATTTATATGCGCATACCAAGAATAAAATACCAATACTCACAATCATCCAATAGCAAAGGGTTTAAATTTCTAGATTTGGATCCTCAAATCCCTGTTGACAGCAATAGTGGTCACAACAACAAAGACCTACTCTATGAATACCATCATATCGATTTCTTCGCCATACTTGTCATCACTAAAGGAGAGGTGAACCACTGGGTCGACTTCAAGTCAAATAGGGTAAAAACAGGTGAGATACTTATCATCACCAAAGGTCAAGTACACGCTTTTGATAAAGAGTCTGTCTATCATGGACATCTTATGATCTTTTCCGAAGAGTTTCTACAGAGACACTTTACCCAATCGACCATCAAAAAGATACCATTTCTATACGAATATCTAGATCAAAAGCTCATCTATACACTTCCCAAAGAGAACATTGAAATTATCTCATGGATACAAGCTGGCTTAGACTCGAAATCCAATCTCATCACAAACCAAGTTGGGGCACTTCTATCCTACTTCCTTCTTAATCTAGTAGAAGAGAAAGACGAAGATATTCAGTATCACCGAAACCAAGAGTTATTCTATAAATTCCAGAAACTTGTCGAAGCAAACTATCAAAAGAGTCGAAATGCCAAAGATTATGCCATTCAACTCAATATCTCCTATAAACACCTCAACGACATCTGCAAGTTTATGTGCAACAGAACAGCAAAACGACTCATTGATGACTATGTCATTTTAGAGGCCAAAAGACATCTAGTACTATCCACCTATAGCGTTAAAGAGATAAGTTTTGAACTAGGATTCGAAGACCCTACCAATTTCCGAAAATACTTTAATAAACAAACCGGAACCACTCCAAATGAGTTTCTCCGAAGATTACAAATTAATATATCATAGAAACCATCGAGTTTCAACTTCTTACTTTAACACCAGTACCAGGTACACAAAACCATTAATATACACCAAATTAAAGACAACAAACACGACACACAATACAACCTCGGTTACACATTCACCTTTTTTAAACATTCATTGACCTTTCCCAACTCCCCCACCTACCCTTACTTTGCATATATCAATTTAAGGAAAAACCAGAGTATAATCATATGGGTAAAGGAGAGGCATTATCAAAAATACTAACAGGCAAGGCTCCTATTGGTAAATATTCAACCACCAACTACAGAGTAGTTGACACTCCCACTACGGAAATAGTTGGTGAGATAAAGCGTTATGATGAAAGAGAAACAGGGTTTAACAAAGCTTTCAGAGGCGACTATGGAGAAAAACTGAGCGACTTCAGAACCAAAGAGAAGTCCTCACTCGATATGTCTATTATTAGCTACTTCTTTAAACAAGGAATGTTTCCAGGCATGAAAGGGAAAAAACCCAATGCAAAAGATGCAACAACCGACAAAACAACTCCTGTTCCTCCAATGATGATGGATCGCAGTAAAGATCCCAATGCGGTGCCTCAACCGATACACCAAGACATAGCAGTAGTTTCACGACACATTAAGAGCTATGGAAATTTTATGGGTGCTGACTTAGTCGGAATCTGTGAAATACCTGATTATGCCTATTACAGTCATGACAAAGAGGGCAACCCTGTTGAAAAAAAATACAAATATGCCATATGTATCGTTGTCGACCAAGACTACGACACCCTTGACGCTTCAAACGGAAAAGATTGGATCTCTGCTGCCCAGAGCTACATGTCCTACTCTAAAGCTGCATTTACAGCTGAGGCAATGTCAAAATATATTAACGGTCTAGGCTTCGAAGCCAAAGACAATAACCTAATGGACTACCAAGTAGTCGTCGCACCTCTATTAGAACGTGCAGGAATAGGTGAAATGGGAAGATATGGAATTGTAATTAATCCTTCTCTCGGCAGTCGATTCAAAGCATCTGTCGTTCTTACCAACATGCAGATGCAAGTAGATAAACCCATTGAGTTTGGGGTACAGAAATTCTGTAAAGTATGTAAAAAATGTGCCATTGAATGTCCGTCTCAATCTATTTCGAAATCTGACGAAAAGATTCTATACAATGGCTACAAGAAATACAGTTTCGATTATGACACTTGTACCAAATTTCGTCTGTCTAACCCAAACGGATCTAGTTGTGGGAACTGCATTAAAGTATGCCCATTCAACAAGGACAAAGGGTTCATCCACGATCTTGCTAGGTGGACCATAAGAACATTGCCCATCTTCAACCGTCTTATCGTGTGGGGCGATGATCTTATGGGATATGGTAAAGCCCGAACAGAAAAGAAATGGTGGTTTGATTTTAAATCACAAGAAATCAAAGAACAGAATAACAATGAAGGGGTACCTTCATATACCAAGTAGCATCTTAAAATGAGTGACAAAGAGTTGCAAATATATTTTGTTTAACAAGGTAGGGAGTGACAACATAGCCGTTCCCTTCAGTGATATTTTTTACGAACCATAAACAACATAAAACGTGAGGATTTTGCTCATCAATAGATGTAACGGGTATTACATATGAATCATCGAAATTTCTTTATAAATGTCTAAAACAAAAAGGATCAAAATATCGAGGCTGATCATCTCAAAACAGGTAGTATCTACAGCAATTAAGTTATCGATTATCGTTGGAACGATTCTCGGTCTCATTAACCATGGAACCGACATCGTAAACAACACGCTTAGTTCAAAACAAATCTTACAGATAATGGTCACCTATCTGGTACCATATTCAGTTTCTACCTACTCTTCTATTAAATCTATTATGTGTTTCGAAAAAATTAACAGTGAATAAATAGCAGGTAGAGAGGATAGTTATAGTCCCGCTTAATCCAAACCAATTGTGGATCTTAGTTCTGATTTTTACGACAATGGTTAGACGTCCTTGTTTAAATGTAAGCCTGAGAATAAAGTATAGAATAAACTACGTCAATATACTTAACTTCTTGTCCAGGACATATCATTAAAATAAAATGAACGACTTTGATTCATAATTGGTTTACCTTCAATATATATATACAATAAATGATCGCAATACAATAAAATAGAGGCTAACAATCACCTTTATTAACTCTGCTTCCAAGGACCAACCATACACGAAAAATAGACACTACCATAAAACACATTCTTCACTGGATCATAAACCATTGCCCAGAAGCTTACCTCCTTTCCTTCCACTGGTTGCGCCCATGAAAAACAGTACGACTGCATCCCCTCAAAAACACCTTTAGCCCTACAACGTAACTTCTGCATAGTCGAACAGTCACCACTATCTATCCCATATCGCAACACCACCAAATACCCCTTGCGTAAGAAGCGATGAGTAACATTCACATCAATCTTCAAATGCACCCCATCATAAACCACATCTCCAAGAACCATCTGACTCTTTAACTCCTTGGACATCCTCACCTTCGAATAATCGACATAAAGAGCTGGATACTCCCCAAAAATTGCCTCTTTAATAACATGCGACCGAGCTTGGTTAAAAGCCTGTCCGATACGAACTCCTCGCCTATACGAAATACGGATTACCTCCTTAAAACAACACAAAAACGCATTACATAAAACCATTCGCTTTCGCTGCTCCAGCTGTTTCGGCGTGGCAGTCCGAGAACTACAATCTGGACGTGATCGAACCATTTGAACATTGTTCCTGTGGTAAAGAACCACATTTCCCACCAATCCACTTATCAGATTACCTTTCATTCGTGCCATATCAATGCATTTTAAAGAATATCACTTGTCTTTAGAAGAGTACAAACATCATCTATATTGGGAGGCGCCCAATAGAAGCCCCCCAATAGATCATTAAAGAAAAACACAAGCACTAAGCCTGCAACATACAATAAGTTGTATCAGAAATAGTTGCTAAGGTCGTAGAACGACGCAAACCATAAAATGCATATACATGCAACTTATGTCCCGCCATCTGCGATGTGATCATCAACTCGGCCGAAAGCTCTGTCGCCTTTGCCAAACTCACATACGATCGCATATACTTCATATCATCACGACAAATAAGCAGATGGACATACAGTGGTTCTTCATCCATGCGATCCAACTCCACATCAGACCAAGTAATCTCCAACAAACCATCCTCTTTCAAATCTAAAGTAAAATCGCCCATCTGACACAAGGCCCCATTCGACAACTTCAACGAGGAATAATCCACCTCCACATGATCATCCTGATACTGGAAACAACCATGATTCGATTCAAACGCAGCATTATAAACCGTCTGTGCATCCTTCTCAGGAAAAAAGCCAATCTCAACCAATCGGCGTGCTTTCGAGATAAAACGTGACGTCTGCTTAAAACATGCTCGATGTTGCAATGCTTTCATCGAAACTTTCTTACTCTTTGGCATATCTGGCAACGATCTCATGAAATAGTTCCCCTTCCATCTAGAGCCAATAACACTTCCCACTTTACCATTAAAACCGCCTAAAACACCTTTTCTAATACTACCCATAACATCTTTTTAATTAGATTATTACTAAACTTCAAATCAAACTTATCAGAAAAACAACCCCCAAACAAGCCTATCGTTTATGCCTGCGTGATTTTGCATGGTTTTGCGTGGTTTTACGCGATTTTGCACCCCCTTAAAAGGCAACTTGCACCATCCTCCAAACGTTTCAATAATAGCACGTTCATTTAAATCACAAAAAACAGACTGTTATGAAAAAAATTATCATGCTGTGTTGCTGTTTAGGACTTTACCCACAGCAAATCCACAACCAACCCTTACTCACATTTCAACTACATGCACAAACAGAGAAGAGCAAACACCAAACACAAGAAGCGAGCTACACACTTCCACCTCTACTAACATTTAAAATAGAGGCCCTCGAAAGTCGTATCCATGCCGAACTTAAAGGCCAACAACGACGGCTCGATGACCTGAAAAACCTCATCCACATCGTCATCTCATTCCTCATTGGACTTGCAGGCTTTCTCATCTACGAAAAACGACACGAAAAATCATCCTAAAACACCAAAAGAGATGTCCTCACAGCATCTCTTTTTTTATCTCCAAAACCACTATTTAGACTAAATAAACTTACCAAAAATGTTAATAGTATATATAAGGGTATAGTACCGTCCAAACCTTATTTAGAATCCCCTACAAAATCTGCTGAGATGAAATTCACGCTTAACCTTGTACTCTCTCCATTGATTTTGATGTCTTATAGACAATAACATTTTTTAATTTAAAAGAAACTTGTATTAAAGTATCATTCCATACTATACTCTAATATGCATCTATTTCATTTATTAACATTTACACACATACAGAATTATTAGAACTAAGAAGATAAAAAATAGTTTGAACTGCATTGTATTTGCAGAGCAAACAAGAGAACATAACAATAATTAGTAATATTTATAATCTTATTTTATATTTGTCAAACAATTAGATGAGCGATCATTTAGGTAATCAACAACAAACAATAATCAATCTATTTAAAAAAGATGAAAAATTTAACAACACTTTTAACTCTTACATGTCTATTAGTTCTTTCAATCCAAGTAAAAGCACAAAACAACAACCACTTCAGCATAAAAGGTGGTGTTAACTTTAGCCAATTATCAAATGAAGTAAATGGGCTAGAAAGCAAAAATCGTACAGGATTCCATTTAGGAGCAACGTATAATGTGTATCTCAACAATATCAGGCTACAACCAGGACTAGTATTTGTTCAAAGAGGAGGAAAATTAGAACTTTCCAATGAACTACAAAGAGCTATAAATAACAATAACACAGCAGAATTTAAACTAAACTATTTAGATATTCCACTAAATGTTAGTGTTAAGATTGCGAATCTTTCATCAAATAATGATGGGTTGTATCTTTTTGTAGAGCCTACAGCAAGTATCTGTCTTTCAGGAAAATTAAAAGAAGCAGGAGAATCAAAGGATTTAAATATTGGATCGGACAATACGGATAATATAAAAGCCTTTGATTTCGGAGTTAAGTTAGGAGCTTCAATCAAAATTGGAAGCTTCGAACCATATATTGGATACAATTTTGGATTAACAAACATCAATAATGATGACAGCAAAGTCAAAAATAAAGGATTATATCTTGGTCTAGCCGTAGCTCTAGGCAAATAGAATCACTTATTGACAATACAATAGCACTTCTTAAAGCACTGTAGATTATATAATCTACGGTGCTTTTTTTATATCCAAGCGATACCGTCCTATTTCATCCGATTCAAAGATCTCATCGAAAACAGGAACACGGACATAATGACATTTCATCTAGAACAGCATACGAGAAAAGCTCACCCACATAGAAGCAGCCACTCTAGTCTTATGCAAACTCCTCCAAAGACACCAACCATCCACAAAGGACCGATTTATTTCAACCCTTATCCCTATCTCTTTGTTTGAATAGAATAATAATTTTAAAATAGCATGTTTATGGAGCAGATTGTAAAACCTCTTATGAACCATAAAACTAAAATTAACACCCTTCTAACGAGATCAAATCAAGTCAAGATTCCTGAGATCCCCATTCATAAACTCTCCAGAAATGAGTTAAAAGAGTATATGAACAGCATCGAAGCTCACGAAAGAGAGAGTGCAATTCAAGACTTCAAAGAGATGCTTCTTAACGAAGATGGAGATCCCAATGAGATATTGAGAAATCATCGTGAAGAGATAAAACAAGAGATCCTTTGTTGCCTCTTCAAAGAGGTAAACCTTGTCTATCTTTTTGCCAAACCCAAAGGAGGTGAGGTTCACTTTATTTTCGAGATACGGTATCTACTTTCAAACGATAACGACATACAACACCTACGAAGATATTACCAACTCATTCAACTCTACGAATGCTGCTCCAACAACCCTATATACCAAGGATTAATAATACTCCATCCTCTGTATATACGGCTCAAAAAACTATTTGAGCTGGTAATGAACAAAAAGGAGTTATTCCACACCCCTGTAATCTTCTGGAGATACACACTCTTGTTGACTCTGAGTCATGAACAGTCATTACGAAACACCCAAGCTATTTTAGACACATTAAACCAAGAGCTATCTAAAAATCAAGACCCCTATAAACTCATTCAATTGATCAACCAACAACTTCAATCCGACCTGAATCAAGCCATACAAGACCACATATATAGATTGAGATACTACAGTCAAACATACAGTAGAGAGTGGTTTAGAAACATCAAATCCAACCTTGTGATACTTTGTAGTATCACCCAATATAAGATCTTTACCAGTAGAGATCATGCATTGATCATATCTATTCGTAAGTTCAATCAGTCCTTCTTCAAAAAAATAAAGAAATTACAAAAACAGAGCAAAAAAGAGGAACATGTTGTAGAACAAACTAAACCCAAAGAGGTGAAAATTACAATCCCCTTTCTCATGTTACGGAAAATCAATTACAACCATTTCAGCAGACTGCAAGACGATCTTAAGAACAATCAGCTTGCCAAGCCAACATTCCTCCAACTAAAAAACCTTTTCAGCGAGCAGAAACTACAAAAACCAATCATATGGACAGGATCATGCAAAGACCTAAAAACGTTCATTATCACCCTCAAAGAGAAACATATCATTCACACCGAGGCCAAAGGATACTGGGAAAAGATATGCTCCAATTTCAAATATGTAGACGAAAGCACACCAACAACAAAAAACAAATCGTACTTCTTCACACCTACGCAGATAAACGGATGTAAAAGTCCAACCAGAGAGCGCAAAAAACTATTTGAAAATATCTGCGATCAAATCCTCGAAGAAAGCGAAACCATCAAATAGCATCAACCACTGGGAACATTGCCACAGGAGAGCATCAACCGCTGGGAACGCTGAGCTCCGCTCGGCATCGTATTGCAGGAGAGTGACAACATGGGTATTCTCCACGGGGTATTGCCCCACGATGCCGAGAGCCAAGAGAGCAACAACCACTGGGAACGCTGAGCTCCGCTCGGCATCGTATTACAAGAGAGCCACAACACAAGTATTCTCCATGGGATATTGTCGCACGATGCCGAGCGGAGCTCAGCGTTCCCAGCCGTTGTCCCATTCTTGCACTTCAATCATATCCGTGGGAATCCGTCCAATCCGTGGCTATATTTCTATCCCCTTCACTTTAAGAGCAACAATAGTATTAAAAATGTTAAATAAGAAAGACTACATATGATCCACCTCTGAACACACACACCTACGAAACAATAAACATATATGTCATTTAAAATTCAATTTAAAACATAAACACTTGATAAATCTTAAAAAATGACACAGAAAAATTCATAAAAACAAATAATTGCTACAAGCAATAGCCCAATAATACCGAATCAAATCGATAAATACTACAATTAACCGCTTATTAGCACCTTAAAACAACAAATATTAATTTATGAATAAACAACACAACACAATTATGAATAACATAATATTACAAGACAAATATTAACTATTTTTACAATGAAAAAATTAAACGTACTATTTATCCTATTTATCACACTATTCTCCTGTTCTAAGGAAAAAGAGTTTATAACTCCTAAAATGCCTGGGTCCTTATTTGGATTCTACAAATTAGTTGGAATACAAAATGATCCTCATATGTCAGACAACAATCGAGATGGAAAGATCGAAGATATGTATACCGAATATACAACCGGACCCTTCAATCTGTTTCGCGTAAACGAGAGTGTAAACTTTTTAAGTATCTCTCAAGATTATGATGGGACAAAATTCTCTGACGACTACTTCACTTTCTCATTTACATCTCCAGGGCAATTAGAAGATATACACCCAGTATCAAGTCCTTCATATCTCCCTGTATTCAGACTGTGGTATACCACAGCAAGTTCTGATCTTAACTACGATTACGCTGACAAAACCAAACTGAGTTTTAAACGCATTGGTCAAAAAGAGGCAAGTCAGAACAAATATGGATCTATTTATGAGATTACCTGTAAAAATAGTATAGTTTTTATTACGATCTACTCCTACTACTACAATCAAGAAAAAGACAGAGCGGATCTGATACCCATAACACTTATCTACAAACATTTGGGAGACGACTACACTAAAGTAATAGAAGTAGCTAAAACAGTTAAGCTGGAACCTGGAGATATAGACTAGTTCTCAATAATTAATTAATCATATACAAAAATGAAACACCTCCTATTTATCCTCATTGCTACTATATGCTTCAGCTGCAAGCAATCAGAAAGCCTTAAACCACAAGCCAGCGAGACATTAGTAATCTATATGGCAGCGGATAATGACCTCAAAGGCAACAGCAACTGGATCAAACCCAACGAGAATAGTATTTACAAAACCCATAGAAGAGGTATATGCCATTAGGTCGGTAAAAATTGAAGGACTTGATCCCTCATTTTGGTATCATTCAAGAGAATATTATACTGCAAACATAGAATCAATTGAAGCAAGGTGGGTATATCCGACCAGTAAAACAGGAGCACCATTTAAGCTAACATATTGGAACCTTTTAAATGAAGCAACAACAATGAAAGTTATAGCTTATGAGGAAGATCGCGGAACTCAAACAACTTATAGCAACCAATATAGTTTTACAACAGTAAACAGTTCCGAATTCAATATAGGCATCAAAGGAACTGGAAAAGTAGGAGACATAGGTTTAGAAGGATCTATTTCAAGTAAAATATCCAATAGTCAAACAACCAACCACAAAGTAACAGTTTCTTTTGTTCACAAAGATAATGATGATCATTTAGGAGATGGAGAATTACCTTTTGGAGATAACGTTATCCATTCAAGTCCTGATCACAAACCAGTACAAAAAGAAGGCTACACATACTACCCAATCAATGCTGTTAACGTAGGTGATATTGAAGTAGTTGTAAAACCCAGAGACACCAATAACCCTCAGATGGGTGGAGCAAACAAACGCCCTAAAACAAAAAGTGGTTCAAACTCTAGCTCAACGTTACCATCAAGGTTAACCAACCAAGGATCTCGTTTCCCACAACCAAATAGTGGTAGATATTCTCCTAATCATAGGCCAATGTCAATTACGGACGACAATCCTTATGAATACGATGATGATCCATCAATGTATGAACTATAGAATCATTTAAATACACCATTGTACGATTGATTTAAGGTCAATCGTACAATTAAACAATCTATTTATGAAAAAAATAAACTTACTACTGATACTATTTATCACACTATTCTCCTGTTCTAAGGAAAAAGAGTTTATAACTCCTAAAATGCCTTTGTCTGTACTTGGAAAATACAAATTAGTTGGAATACAACATGGTCATTATATGTCTGACAACAATCGAGATGGAAAGATCGAAGATATGTATACCGAATATACAACCGGAGATCTCAATCAAAATTTTGACGTAAACGAGAATGTAAACTTTTTAACTATCTCTACAGGTTCTGATGGGACAAACTCCTCTGACTACTTCACTTTCTCATTTACATCTCCAGGGCAATTAGAAGATATACACCCAGTATCGAGTTCTTCATATCTCCCAACATTCAGAAGGTGGTATACCACAGCAAGTTCTGATCTTAACTACGATTACGCTGACAAAACCAAACTGAGTTTTAAACGCATTGGTCAGAAAGAGGCAAGTCAGAACAAATATGGATCTATTTATGAGATTACCTGTAAAAATAGTATAGTTTTTATTACGATCTACTCCTACTACTACAATCAAGAAAAAGACAGAGCGGATTTTATCCCCATAACACTTATCTACAAAGATTTGGGAGACGACTACACTAAAGTAATAGAAGTAGCTAAAACAGTTAAGCTGGAACCTGGAGATATAGACTAGTTCTCAATAATTAATTAATCATATACAAAAATGAAACACCTCCTATTTATCCTCATTGCTACTATATGCTTCAGCTGCAAGCAATCAGAAAGCCTTAAACCACAAGCCAGCGAGACATTAGTGATCTATATGGCAGCGGATAATGATCTAAAAGGCAATGCGCTGTTGAATGTGTATGATATGGTAGAAGGCATAAAGGAGGATCAGAAGGTGGTCGTTTTTATGGATAAAGGAGACAAAAGCTCATACCTTATGGAGCTCAACAAAAAGAATGGTACGTCTATCCACCGACAAGTAGTTAAACAATATCCCGATCAAAACTCGGCGGATAGCCATACCCTCCATCAGGTACTTAAAGAGGTAATCGAGAGATATCCATCCCAGCAGTATGGATTGATATTATGGTCACATGGAACGTCTTGGTTTCCTGCGCCGAAACCGAAGACCAAATCATTCGGTGTAGACAAGCAATCTACGATGGAGATCCATGATCTCGCATCGGCATTGCCAACCAAATTTAAATATATCCTTTTCGATGCCTGTTTGATGGGAAGTGTAGAGGTAACATCAGAACTACAAAACAATACCGATTACCTCATAGCTTCTCCTACAGATATTCTAACCACGGGAATGCCTTACCAAAAGATACTACCTATCCTTCTCAACACGCAACAAACTGTAGAGAAACGATTGAAAGAGGTTTGTAAAACTTACATCAAACACTACAAACAAAAAGAGGGAAAGATGCAATCAGCAAGCATTGCACTATATAATCTTAATAACATCAATATGGTTCAAACTGCCATGCAACAAATCATAACCAACCATCCAAACACGAAAGTCAAAGCAGCAAATGTCCAAAAACTTCATAAACAAGCGGACTGTTATGATCTAATCGATATGATAGAGAAGAACTACGGAACAAAAGCTGCAACTCAGATGAAGTCAACTCTCTCTTCCTTTATCCTCTTCCATGACCATACAGATAAGTTCCAAGAGAACCTTTCGCTTGATAACCTACATGGTATTAACTGCTATATCCCTGTAGACCCAAACACTTATTACCCAGAATTCTACTATAACCTTCAGTGGAGTAAAATAACCCAATACCATAAAGCCATCTTCTAAAGCACCAAACAAAAAAAGAATTTATAGCATTCGAACTTCTGAATATTGACACATAAAATCAAGCTCAAGTAGGGTGTTCCCTACTCACTATCTTAATACTATCAATACGCAAACCACATTCTCAACGTCGGCACACTACTTGCGATCCACTCCACATCCCTCCATGAGGTATTGTCGCACAATGCCGAGAGCCAAGAGAGCATCAACCACTGGGAACGCTGAGCTCCAGCTCGGCATCGTATTGCAGGAGAGCCACAACATAAGTATTCTCCATGGGGTATTGTCGCACGATGCCGAGCGGCAAGAGAGCATCAACCGCTGGGAACGCCGAGCTCCGCTCGGCATCGTATTACAGGAGAGCCACAACACAAGTATTCTCCATGGAGTATTGTCCCACGATGCCGAGCGGAGCTCAGCGTTCCCAGTGTGATGCCACATAAGGTTGAAAGCCAAGAGAGCATCAACATAAGTATTCTCCATGGGGTATTGCCCCACGATGCCGAGCAGAGCTCAGCGTTCCCAGCGTGATGCCCCATAAGGTGAAGAAGCAGGAGAGCCACAACATAAGTATTCTCCACGGGGTATTGCCCCACGATGCCGAGCGGAGCTCAGCGTTCCCAGCGGTTGTCCCATCACATCGTACCACAGGAGAGCCACAACATAAGTATTCTCCATGGGGTATTGTCACACGATGCCGAGCGGAGCTCAGCGTTCCCAGCGGTTGCCTCTCTCATACAGACGGGAATCATTCAAATAATTTCATTTTTTTACGATTCAAATCGTTGCCACTCAGCACAACTCATTCTCTCTAACACCACTTCAACAGACGGGAATCCCGTCTGTCATATCTTCATCCCCTCATCCGTCACATATACCTTTGTATCAAACAAAAAAGAGAAAGAAAAAGATCCATGACAACCCGAAAAGAGAGAGAAAAAGAGCGTCAAGCCTCGGCCAAAAGACGGAGTATCGAGCAACTGCTTCGAGAGATCCTCCATAAGCTAGATCACATGATGCATATCACCATCCAGCTCATCGAGGCCACCCATCGTCTGAAAGCTAGCAAACAGAAACCGACCAGCAATACGATCCACTGGATCGATGCACAAGAAGTGATGAACAGGCTCCATATATCCCATCGCAAACTACAAGGAATGCGACTCGATGGATCCATCCCCTATACTGTTCTCAAAGGAAAAATCCTTTTCAAAGAGAGCGATGTAGAGAACATACTACTCGAAAACTATCGTAGACATCACAACGAACCGTCGTAGATGTTCGTCGGAAAAACGCAACAGTGGGATTTCGTCTCCCACCCTCTAGAGCGGAGTGTTGTATCCAATCGGTCTATCGAATGGATACTACTAGCGAGAAGGGCGCTTTAGGATCTGATCCTTTCGATCGATCCCCCACTCCCCATTGGAATGCCATCGACACGAACTTTACGTGATACACATCAAACAAAAAATATAACCCATGAAAAACCCAAAGACCATATCCATCGCACTGATCGAATATGCCTATCGAAAGAACCTGCTTCCTGCATTGCAGCTCTACTACCTTTTGCAGTCGCTTCAAATCTTTCGACTCGACACCCCAACATGCCACTACTGCATGTCCACCCTAAAGATCTCTCATAGCACCCTAATACGTCGTGTGGATGAACTTCGTCGAACATGCTTCATCAAACACCACCGCTCCGAGGCCAAATGCTTCATCGTCTTGCGCGAACAACAGATCCTCGACCCCTATCTGGTATACTGCAAAGGCCATCTCCACTGGAGACCACACTACCAGATTACCGACTTCAAGATCATCGCCATCACCGCTTTGCTCTTTCATATCTCCATCTTCAGAGAGATCCGAGAAAACATACAAGGACAGACACCCAAACTACGAAAGAAAGTACTGGCACACTGCAAAATACACCCTACCTATGGACCTATCTTTGCCACTCGCCACTTTCGTATTCCGGCCAACTACTATGCCAAAGCGCTGCACGTATCGCTAATGCAATACTATCGCTATCGCAAAACGGCATACGACATGACCCTGTTGAGTATTCAATTACACGACCTAAAAGTCAACATTCCCTCACAGCGGTTACCTAACGTACGGCTCCACTATAAAGATGGTCCCTACATAGCGAAAAAGAACGATGGTTCCTACTTAAGAGAAACCACATCTATTCATTTTAATTTATTCATATCCCCATGAGGAAGATTAACAAAATTATCCTACACTGTTCCGACAGTGATATCGCAGAACACGACGACATACAAGTCGTTAGACGATGGCATCTCGAAAGAGGTTGGAAAGACATAGGCTACCACTATTTCATTACAAAAAATGGTAGAGTACGTTGGGGAAGAAGTCCTGCTATGTATGGTGCCCACTGCGCTGGACACAACCGCGACTCCATAGGCATCTGCCTTAGCGGTCGACACAAATTCACACCTTATCAGTTCAACAGCCTACGCAACCTACTGATCAGGCTAATGAAAGAGTACGACATCCCGAAGAGTGCCATATATCCGCACAACCACTTCAACAAGAACAAGAGCTGTCCGAACTACAACGTGCAGGAGATCATCCACACACTCTAAGTCCAACCAGAAGCAAGGAGCCACGTCTCCTTGCATTTAAAAACATCATACCATGTCACAAACCCTTCACCTCAACCCTTCATGCCTTAGTGTCTTAGTAGTTCCTTTCACCTTGCACATCAACCCTTCGTGTCTTAGCGGTTCTTTTAAAATCTGTGGCTATCCGTCTAATCCGTCCAATCCGTGGCCATATTTCCCGTGCACCTCAACCCTTCGTGCCTTTGCGCCTTAGCGGTTCTTTTAAAATCCGTGGCTAAATTCCATGAGCATCAACCCAAAACAAACAATATCATGAAAAATATCAAGCATCTTTCAAAAACAGCACGTCACATCACCAATCGTATCATCAACAACACCTCCACTGCCGACAAACAAGACGCTCGCCATCGCAACGACCAAGCCAACCAAACTGAAACCACAGGCTTCCTCGATCGCAACATCCACGAAATCGTCATCCTTATCATCCTCTTCACCTGTCTCTTCGGTCACAAACTAGAACTCCCATCCCCCACCCTCAACAAATTCACCGAATACCTCGCCTACGTCATGTGCTTCCTCTTCGGCCGCCAACGCAAATAACACCCTGCTAACGAAGCCACAACCACTGGGAACATTGCTACAGGAGAGCATCAACCGCTGGGAACGCCGAGCTCCGCTCGCCATCGTGCCTCAACAAGGTGGGGAGCGTTAAAGTTCACACTCTCCTGCCCCATGATGCCGAGCGGAGCTCAGCGTTCCCAGTGTGATGCCCCATGAGATAAAGAGACAAGAGAGCCACAACACGCTGGGAACGCCGAGCTCCGCTCGGCATCGTGCCTCAACAAGGTGGGGAGCGTTAACGTTCACACTCTCCTGTCCCATGATGCCGAGCGGAGCTCAGCGTTCCCAGTGTGATGCCCCATAAGATAAAGAGACAGGAGATTGACAAAAGGATTAAATCATGAAATAAGTATAACAACACGTCTATTTAAAAACCTTTAGGGAATCTATTTTTTTCCATATCGGATTCGTTTTATCATGTCTCGTCTTTATATTTTTTACAATATCCTGACAATTACCATGATAACTCATATGACTAAGGATCTTATATTTTGAAAAGAAGTGATATATATATTTCTCATACGTTATATCCTTTTCATACTTCGACAAACGCTCCCATGCATACCCGTAATTTTTAGGATAGTCTGCATTATCATCGTTAGTCATATAAAATAGAGCTCCTGCATACCAATTTAAGAAGATCAACATCTGCTCGTTGGGCGATAATTGGGTACGAAGCATATCAACATATTTTTCTTTCTCTTTAGCATCCAATATATCTGACGAATCAATGAAACGAATAATCTTAAAGAGATACATAAAGTACATTGAAAATTCACACTTATTCTTTATTTGCCAAACAAGAAATCGGATTTCAGAGATTGTATCACACAAGTGATAAATACATTTTTTGTGCTTACGATATGGCACTACTTCTCGATTACAACTTTCTTTAAAAGCTATGCTATGTTTAGACAACGATGATTTATAACCATCACGCAATCGACACAATGTTCTTAGCGAATTAAAACGTTTAGAAAGACTACATAAATGCTTTTTTACATCCATATAATATCGACAGATATCATGCTCATAAACATCACTTCTAAAAAGGGATATCGGTACCATTAAACTATTGGTATAAAATCGATCATCAGGATCTCTTTTTATGTTTGCGTTACGCGCATCCTTCGATAGTTGTTCAATATCCATATCGTCATAAAGCCCTAATTGATAGGAACGAAATACTGCATCATAGGCCAAAAGAAATGTCATATTATTTGGTTCCACACTTGAGTCTTTACTTTCGATCTTAAACAGTTTATCAAAACACTTCTGTATCTCTCCAATCTGTCTGATAACATATGGAATCGCTTCCAATCCGTTAATACGTTTTACTGAATGGCAATGTAAAAAAGAGAAGTTCTGTAAGTTCTCACGATGCACATCCAGCATCTTATAAAAGGTAGTCTGCAAATGTGTCTTCTGCTCCGCTAAACTTGCTCTCTTATTGGCTTGTAACTGCGCCCAAAAAGCCCAGAAAGTAACCCATGCAACACACAAAGTGATATGTGGAAGAATAAAGTTCCAAAGACCTTTATCGACAATTGGGAAATGCTCTCTCAAGCTTACAGGTAACAACTCAAAAGAACCAAACATTTCTTTAATCGTGAGCTCTTCCTCAAAACGAAAATAATAACTAAAAATACCAAATAAGAGCACGAATGCTACAGGCAAAAAACAGTAAAACCAATCAATCTCACTCTTTTTCTGCTGTATAAATTTGACCCCAATAGATATCAATGATACAGCTACACCCCAAACAGTCAAGTTAAACATAAATTCAGTGAAATAAATTTCATCATGAAAGATATGAGACATAAACAGAATCAACCAAAGAGTGATAGCAGAGACTATTCCTAATAATGCACCACGTAAAAGCGATCGCTTTACCCTCTTTTGGTCTCTATTCCTTGAGGTAAAAAAAGATAACACAACCCCTAAGACGAAACACATGAGTATACACTCTACAAAACCTCCTGTTTTATAATAATCGTATAGAAGAAAAGCTAATAAAAATGATAGTACAAAAGATATGATATTTACAAGTCGACTATGCTCTCGCACACTAATTCCAACATATGCTCGTCCAACCCTGTATCCCATTCCCGCAATCAATAATAACAGTATTACCCCATAATATCTATTTTTTCAGTTCATCAATATATTTTATCATGGAAACAAGTTGCCTTTCATTATTGTTCTATCTAGCTTACAAGAAAACAAGTATATCGTTCATGTTATAATGTACTTGGTATACAACACATCAACATTCTAATTCAGAAAAACACCAACTACCGACATCGTAATTAGACGAGATGCTCGCGTCTATTTTTTCATATTTATACCAAGCGACGACACTTTGACATCAAAAAAGGCAGGCACGAATGCCCACCTTTAAGTATACTATCCCATTTTATCTACTGTATTTATCCAGAATCCAATGATCTGCAATAGTATAATTATCACTCCGATGGTATATATCACCATAGAAACAACTCCTTTTTTCATCTCTTTTTGTGACATACTGATTTACATTTAAACGTACTCTTCGTTTTACCTTTTATAAAATTACGCAGTCGATTGGACAGGGTAAGCACCGCACCTGCAGGACAAAAATATCTACAGTAGAAACGTTTCCAGAAGAAGGAACTAAAAAGCATTAGTGGCAGAATAAACCAGATGAATCCATACCCATCTAGTTTGAATAGCGCAGCAAAAGGTTCATAGTTACCACTAGATGTGTTTCTAAAGTAGAGCATTGTCCCCACCGACACGAAGGTGAGGCCATAAAGAATTGTACTGCTATGTTTCTTGATCCAAGGGTGGACAGGCAGTTTAAAACCACTAATCATCGAAATAACCTCTTGCATGGCACCAAAAGGGCATATCCAAGCACAGTAGAGGTTCTTTCCTGAGACGATGATAAATAGTAAAGCGCCACCAACCACCAACCACCACGTGAAATTGGTTGCTAGAGCAGGAATGTAGCCTAAAAATATAGATGTAAAATGGGAGATACTAAATGGAAAATTGTAGGCAAAACCAAGAAATACCAACCCACCCAACAGGGTGACGTATCTTAATTTACTCCAACGTAATAAACTGCCTATCCAGGTCATCACAAACAGAATCAATATCACCAGCTCTTTCATCCCAAATGGAATAGTTCTATCATGCTGGATACCTTCAACCCCCAAAAGTGTAGTAGATACTTGATGAGAAGCCTTACGTATGGCATTTGTGAACCCCGTAGAGGATACAGTTGCACCAGTAACAGCATCCACATCTGTACCCAAGATCATCGCAGCATTCGCAGGTTGATTCACAAACTGATCAAAAAAGTGATACTTCTCCAATTTCAGTATATAAGAAGGCGTTTCACTATGATCTAAGAGTTCAAAATTAGAGATCTTACGATCTACCCTGATCTCTACCATAAATACGAAAGGACCTCCCCAACCTAAGCCTGTGGAGAAGACCATATAGCTAGCCTTTTTATCGTCAGATCCTTCTATCTTATAGGTCAAAGGTTCTGTCAATACAGGTTCGATTCTTTCTAATACAGGATAGCGATCCAACACCACTCGTTTCATCTTTCGTTCATCACGTAACAGTCCTGCCACATATAGAACGACCAGACATAAGATAGGAACCACCTTTACATATCTACCCCACCTATTTTCTTTCATATTTTTCATTCTTTCAAAACATTTTAGAGAGAGGGATACCGAGACTCTGAGCATAAAACACATACACCTTCTCTCTATCTATACCAATTTAAATCATGAAATGAGTACTAGATAGCAATCTACTTTACACGTTGCGCATCCGTTACTCCCACACGCTTCTTGGTCATAAACTTTGTTGCAATAGAGAAACAGATCAAAGCACTACCTCCAAAAATCAACATTCCTACACCAGCAGCTTGATTTTCATATTCAATTAATGAACTTACAGCCCATGCAATAGCAAAAACCAATAAGGATAGCCCTCCAAAGATCAACAGAAGTGCTGGGAGTTTAAATTGATATTTACTCTTGAACTTTAATATCTGTATGATTCCTAAACAGGATAAAAAACCCAATATAAAGAACACCAATAGTAATAGATCTATATTCATAATTATATCCTCCTTTTCCAATATGACTTCATTAACTTCTCACTTCCAGCTTTTCCATATCCAAACACCTCATCAAACGATCGGGCCATTCTTCTTAATCCTGGAATCTTTGTAATTACCTTGGCAGCATCGTGATGCCACATATCAATCTTATTATATGGACATACAGAGATACAAACCCCGCATTCCCCCTTATTCACTCCCCAGAAAGACAGGCATTTTTGGTGGTCATTATACCACTTGTCAACACCAAGACCGTTACAATCATTCATTGGCAGATTATCTGGATCTGTCGTTTTATCCGACTTAGAGATAGCCTTACTCGGACACGAATCTGCACACTTCTGACAGATTTCACAGAACTCCTTTACTCCAAATGTTTTCGGTTCATCCAGTGCGATCTCTAGATCGGTATAGACTTTAGCCAAACGGACGCGAGGACCATACTCTTCCGTAACCAGCAGTCCCATACGAGATGATTCTCCCAGACCTGCTTGAATTGCCAAAGGAACACTTATCCCCACAGCATTACCAGCATGTACTGTATTATAACCTAGTCGTCGAATCATATGAGCCATCCGTACACTTGTCTCCATCATCTGTGAATATCCCATAGTGGTAGCAGCAGCACCAATAGCAGAAGGCTGGACCTTATATGCTTCATAATCCATCTCAAAAGCCAATACAATCACCGACTTTGGCTTAAAATCGAACTGCACTTTTCGAAATGGATTTACATGAGACTCAATAGGATTACCATCCAGGTCCATCGGTACATGAACCTCCGTTTTGTATAACCAACGCTCCTCAAAAGGGGCAATTCCCACCAAATCGGCACCATAAAGCTTCGCGGCTTTCTTTATTGCATAAGATGCATCCTCAGGAGTCTCAAACTTATACTCATGAGGAGATTTCTTAAATTCGTTTGGATTAGAACCATGTTGCTTATATAATGATAAAGGCAACAAAGATCCATCAGGCATCGGAATGGAAGGACCACTTTCATTAGAACACTGACGAGACATTCCAGAGCCTGTAAAACTCTCAACGCCACCCGCTCCTGCATCAAAAGCCAAGTCAATATCTGTATGCCCTGGCTTCTTTACTTCTGACTCAGTAGTTTCTGAGCCTAAAGATGCAAAAGTATGGCGTAGATCAGTATTATCATCTGCCTTTAATCGAATCATATTAAAACCATCCAACATGCATTTATTGAAAGCAGTATTAAATTGATCAAATCGCTCCATATTTGGATCAATACGCATGATATCATCAATCGTTTTATGCTTTATCACAGAAACCTTAGGAATTTCGTTCTCTTCGCTATCCATATCCGGATCCGTCAAGGTTTGGGCAACTGTATGTCTAGGGGCTATTGCTGCTGACAACGTTGCCATAGCAGCTGTGAAGGAGCCAAACTTAATGGCATCTCTCCTCGAAATCTTATTCTTTAAGTGACTGTTTGAATCCATACTCTCTCTTCATTAAATTATATAATAACACTCATAAACATACACATGTGTATGTAATAAGATAAAAACTCCCATGACAAACCTTATACAAGACTTTCAATCGGTACAACCAAAAGTCTAATAGCATCCACAAAACAGAATCCCCACAAAACAACATACACATGTGTATGTAATCTTTCAAAAAAATATACCTCACCCACTAGAGATAATATCTTCTATTATCAATTTACGACCTTTGCTTTAATAAAATGGCATGCCACGATATTATAGAAGCCGCTTATCACCCTAAACATACACATGTGTATGTAATAAGATAAAAAAATATGAGTCCATAAATATATTGATCAGCATAGAGTTAATAAAAGTCACTCAAGTGATCGCCTCAAAGATATAATATTAATCCGTGTCACCACCACTTATAACATACACAAGTGTATGTTATAAGGCATAAAAAAACATACTACAGTAGTTGTAGCACGAATTTATCCATTACAAAGGAACAAACGTCCTCTTTATTTTGTCCATCAAAGAAACGATCTTTGCTGGTATAATACCCCCAAATAAAACTATAAAAGGATCGTGTCTCTAACTCCACATTAATATTCGACCGAAGCTCTCCAGTAGCCATTCCGTGTCGTAACAAAGCCTTATGACTATCAAACATCTTCTTAAAAGCATTATCGACACGATCAATAATAGGTTGAATCTCTAGGGGCTTCTCTACCACCAATGCATTATACATCAAAGCCGATTTATGGTTCGTCTCGACCTCATCAATCAAAAGAAGATGTACAACATTAGTGATGGTCTCCACTACAGGTAACGCTCTGTCATTCAACAAATGTTTAAAAGAATCAATTTCAAAAAAATGTGTCAATACTTGATCGTATAGATCGATCTTATTCTTGAAATTCCAATATATAGCCCCTCTAGAAAGCCCAACCTCATTTGCAACATCTTGCAATTTGGCTCCCTTATAAGATGTACGACAAAGCACATCCAAAGCTGATCGTATCAACAGCTCCTTCGTTATTTCACTCTTACTATGTTTCACGACCTAAAGATAACAAACACACGTGTATGTTCCAAATTATCATGCCACAATACAGTTCCCCCAAAAATGTAGCACCTTCAGCGCATAGGAGTTACAACAGCAATCATTACGTTAGTAAATATCAATCCCACATAACAACCTCTATCAGTCAATACCAATGCCACGTAGAGACAAAGGAATAACGCGATGCTCGCGTCTATTTATTCATATTTCGACCAAACAACATAAAACCCATACAATCAGCATTATAAAACAACACTTCCAACCTCAAAATCAGGGGAGTTAAATCATATGTATCGCAAACATTTCTATGGGGATATATCGACTCTCCTTCGACGCTGCTTCGACCTTCATCCGTCTTTTGTTCATATATTGCTCACATATTAGTCATATATTGGTTATATCTCGTTCGCACTATATGTGGAAAAAGGGTCACTAATATGTGTGCATTAGATATGGGGTGAGTGAGCAATAGTCGAAGGAGATACGGAGGAGGTACGGAGGAAAGTCGAAGGAGATAGGTTTGATTATGATGCAAAAGGTTTTGTTTTTTTATGATCAAGAAGAACTAGAAAGCGAAATGTGGAGGGAAGGGTTTTGGTATTTGTTTTTATCTTTGTTATTGGAACAAAATGAATTCAATGGTAGCAGATGAAAAGGGCGAGATGATCGCTAAACAGAAAGCTTTTGTAGACCATCTCTTTGTAAAGGAGATCGGTAGGATGCAGAGAGAGGGGTTTACTTTTTTCTCTTTTGTATTGATGGGGCAAGCCATCGAGACGCTTGGTGCCTTCTTGGATAAGAAACCGATGAAGGCGACTGGACAGTCGGCAAAACGTTTTTCGAAGGGGCTTAATTGGTTGATGGGTGATCGTTATAAGGCGATCAATAAGGATCACTGGTTTTTCTTGAAATTTCGTAATCAGTTAACCCATTCGTTTGTTCCGAGCAGGGAGTTGATTTTAATCTCCGAGAGTGAACTGGAAGAGGGGATGCATCACTTAGGGCTGTATGAAGGTCGAAGGGTGCTGGTGGCTGAGCGAATGTATGAAGATCTGTGTAAGGGGTGTAAAAAGCTCTATGGGATGTTAGACCAGGGTCGCGTTGCCCCAACGCGTGTGGGTGAAATAAAACTATCATAATATGAGAAAAAAAATTGTTTTGATGGCAATAGTGGCCGTGGGCATCCTGCTATCACAGTGTAAAATACAGCAACATTTATGTCCATGTGATTCGCTGGCGGAGGATAGTATTTTAGGATACCATCTGAAGATGGATAGTGACATGTGGGCAGAGGTAGGCGAAGATGGGAAGTCTGTATTGTCCTTGATGGTACGTGTAGAGGCGGTCAATCGTGAGACTTTTCCTGATGATTTGGTGATTGAGCAGTATGGGGTGAGTTTTGCAACCAAAGATGGTTTGTCTAACTACTTTACGAGTCATCAAGCAGGGGATCGTCCCAATGTGATGGAATTTTATTCGAAACCTGTGATGGGTGTTGCCTTGACAGATACGGTAAATATAGCAATTCAGATTGTGCGTAATAAAGAGGTAAACTTTTTGAAAAATGATTCGCTTTATGCCGCCACATTAGATCTTTTAAAGACGGTGGAAGAGTAATATTCGATAGAATAAAGATGTTGGATGTTTTGGAGATAGAAGCTTATGGTGCTTCCGATTCGAACATCTCATGTGAAATAGAAGTTATGCCATTTCAAGAGCATAAACTAAAAACAAGGCCAATAGTCATATTATATCGTGGAACACGCTAATATGGACTATTGACCTAAAGAAATCATAGGAACTAAAACTCTCTTTAATAGGGTTAGTTTTCGGTTTGAACGGATTGATTTGAATCGTTACTGCGAGTGTGTTTAGTACAGTATATCTTCATCGATTCCGTATATTTTTACTTTTTCAAGAAATGTTTTGTCACACTTGTTCCATCTTCATGTTTTAATCTCATGATATAGCTTCCCGAAGCCAAAGATGAGATATCGGCTCTTGTAAATGTGTCGATAATTTTACCTTCAGAAACCACCATTCCATGAGAAGAGATGATCTGGTATACCACACCTCTAGCTGGCACTTGAATATGGATAAAATCGTTTGCTGGGATAGGATATATTCTTACGGAATGATCTACAAGGGCATCATGAGCATCTGCTGATGTATCTTTTTCTAGAGACTCACGAATCACTTTGTTTTCATGAATATTTAGTGTGATTGTTTTTGTTTTATACCCGTCTTTGCTTAGGGATACAACATACTGATTGTCTTCAAGGTTGGTGATATTTCCTTTACCAAGTATATCGGTATAAGTAGATATGTTGGCCACTGTAACTTTCACTCCTTCTAACACATGGCCTGCATCCACCACTTCTGTTACTGTTACAGACAAAGCATTTTTCGCAATATTGGCATTTTCGCCTGCAGTAAAGCTCCACACTTCTCCTTTGACAATTTTACCATCCACTACACCATCAGCTCTCCAGTAGTAGGTTTGTCCTTTTACTAGATTTCTTGGATGATACATGTTGTTATCCACACGACCTTTGTATGAAGACGATGAAACATTTGCAGCAGCAACACTAGCCTGTGAGTTTCCAAAGTAGATATCCGTAACCGTGGATTTGTATCCTTTTAACCACATTAGGTCAACCGTTGTATGGTTTGTGTTTCCTTTGTCGGCAGGAATTGGAGTTGAAGTCTGCTTGAGTTGACGACCTGCAATCCAGTAGTTCTCGTCTCCCCACTCATATGCTCCGATATCTGGTTTGAATCCATTGAATGAGAACTTATACTTGGGGTTGATCTTCTTCAACTCCTCACTAACATCTAATCCAGTATCGAGAAAATCGCCATCTAAACGAGGTCTAAAATCAAAGTTATCCCAATCACACACCTGTGCTTTTACATCAGATACACCACCAGCGATAGCTCCATCCCAATTAGCTTTATGATCACCACCCCTGGCATCAATTCCACCATTCGAAGCGTTGTTTGCACTTTTAGAGTGTAGATGGATACCTGAAACCTCAGGCGTCAGTTTCGATTTATCAGCAAACCAAATTCGAGTAAGACTTAGATTATTATAAACAGTTTTCTCATCCCCTTTTAAGATCATAGAAAGATCTTCTTTAATATTAAAGGTCACATTGTTGCGAACCAATCCAGGCCCCTGTCCTCTTTCTAGTTTATCTCTTGCACCGTCTTGCATACGAATACTACGCTTGGTGTTGTTGTAGAACCAATTGTTTCTTACGTCATTGTTGATTCCACCTTTCATCATGTGAACCATCGCACCATCGTGTTGTAGTGGGTGTATATCATGAATTTTATTTAATTCAACAAGCGTGTTTGCATCGATCATTACCCCTTCTGAAGGACCTGTTCTGTATACTTCGTTTCTACGGAAGATGGCATTTGGACTTCTTTTGAACCATACAAACCCTGAATTTCCCAAATGATGTGCAGCAGAGTAGTCTAAGTCATGAAGAAGACAGTTCTCCATCTTACAGTGTTTACTCCAAAGGAATTTCGTTGCCAAACCATCAGTGTAAGCAATTTCACAATTAACTACTGAAGCATGATCACAACGATTGAAATAGATTCCATTTTCTTCGCCCATTTTTTTCAATGTACGTTGGTTGAAGCAAGGGTAATTGAAAGTACAGTTTTCGATCGTTACGTTAGGAGTCTTTAAAGCATAGACACCCGCAGAGAAGAAGTTAACCCCTTCGATCTTTACGTGTGAGGACTCTTTTATTGTTAATGCTGTGTTTATTGTACGTACAGAAACGTTTGTTGGAACACCACCATCAGGAGCCCAAAGATAAAGGTATTTGGTCGTTGGGTCGTAGTACCACTCTCCTGGTTGATCAATAAATTCATATTTAGAATCAAAGAAAAGGTAGTGATGAACAGGTTTTAAGGCAACATTCTGTATCCATTTATAGCTATTAGCATCATATTCGAAGAAATTGTCTCCTGTTTTATGGCTGGTAATCTCACGTGCATACGTAAAGAAATTACAGATATTTAGAACCCCCATGGCACCTTTGATATCGAATGGAAGATCCGAAAGTTGGTGTGCCGTTGCTGGATCGATATACTCAGTTCCTGTTCTTACAGATTTACCCCCAACCATTTCGGACTTAATAGAAGCCGTTTTTGGAACTCCCCTCGCCCAATTATCACGGTTCCATGCTTGATCGTCACTAAATAAACCGTTAGGCCAACGAGCCAACATAGTCCATTTACGATCAACAAAAATTTGCCATGTATCTTTAGTTAGCTTGATGCGATAGATTTCACCATCATGCTTTTCCCAAGCCCCGTCAGCTACTTGTTCCACTGGAACAGAACCATCGATGATCACTTCTTGGTTTTGGTAATTTTTAATGACCAAAGGTGCAGCTTCTGATGAAGTAATATTCTCGATTAAAAGCTCTTCATGATAGTTTCCTCCCATGATAAACAATGTATCACCACTGCCTACTTTGCTGTCTGCATTATTAATAGCATACTTGATTGTTTTGAAAGGGTTGGTTTTTGTTCCAGCTCCTGCAACATCATTTCCTGTTGGTGAGACATACTTTGTTGATTGTCCCTTTCCGATTGCTGGAATCAGCATTACGCAGAGGAAGAGGAGTAGAAAATAGGCTCTACAATTCAATTCTTTTGTGTTTAAACTCATAAGTTGTTCATTTTGTTACGCACAGATCTCTTATGCTACCCCCTTGATCAAGAATGATTGGTTACGATATCCTTATCCCTACATCTATCATAACGGCCCATGATACAGGAGTATTAATAGCACATAATTTGAGACCTGCCCATTATAATTCTATTGTTATTAATCGACCACAATATTTAACATCTAAATACAATTCAGTAATACAAATAGTACTTATCATAACACATTTGATTAATATTTGACACGATATGCACTCATTTTAATACTCTTATAATTATTGCAGTTTGAAGCAGAAAAAGGTTTATATTTTGTGGTATTTTTTTTAAGAAAAACCATCGTTACAAAGTCGTTACTATATTATATAACATAAGATTTATACATCAATACTGAATGTATATTTATTTATTATGAGTTTGGTCATTATGGATGACAAAAGCTTTTTTATAGACATCTCAACACACACACTTTAACTTAATATTTAAGTTATTACAACACCAATTCAAGACACATTTATGGCTCTCGATTAGTTCATGTTTTTTAGTGGATCATCCCCCATTCGAAAAAGAACGCCACAAAAAAAACTATATATTATATTCTTATTTAATAACAACTTTTCTTTTGGGCACCACAAAGTGCTCATTGAACAAAGACAGGTCATAGTACAGATAACAATACGATGAAAATAGCCGTGGCCAGAAGTGCTCTATTCACTCGTTCATAGTGATAGATTTTATGTTGAGAGACCACGGTATTCCCATTGATAGTATACGAAATAAGGCTATCTCTTTCGAAATAGCCTTGTCAATCTATGATACAGATCAATATTACCATACAAATAGTGTTATTCATAATCCCCTCATAACGCTATTTCATCGATCTATAAAGAGAAAACAACATCACTTATTTATCTCCAACACTACTACTGAATTCGGAGGGACAACTGCTTTGGTGCACATTTTCACTGCTTACTCTTTAAAAGAGACATTATGGCTACTCCTCCAATCTCATTAAAAGATGCCCCCATACCTTGTATGGTCTGCATCTCTATGTCAGGATATAGGTTAATCTTAATGGTTTCTCCTGAAATGTTTTTTGAGGGTACTCCTTTATAGGGTGAGCTGCAATTTCTTTTCCTTTCTCTAGCTGCACATAGAATACTCTTGTGCTCTTTTGGGCGTTAGCGTATAGCGTCACATGAAAAAGAATAAAGACAACTATTATTATTTTGTTTCTCATATTGTTGTTGCGGGTGTGTTATACCAATTTGAACTCTATAATATAGGATCTTTTGGGTATTGGGTTCGGTCGCTAAATCAATCATTTTAAAATCACCGTATATCCTGAGATATACGGTGACTACTTCTAAACTTAACTAAAAAAACCATATCCAATTAGCGAACACTAAAAGGACGACTCATGCAAGAAGAGCAATAAAACCCTTACAAGCACCAATAAAAACATATAATCTCAATCAACTAAAAGTTGAAATAAGTAAACCATTTAGATGGATGAGATAAACTTTCGTTTTGTTGTTACATTAAGTTATCTGCTCTAGCTTATGTGATTACTCCCACCATCGAGGTTTACTAAAACAATCTATAAAGCGATATAGAAATCTCTCTACTGCAAATGTATGATATAAAGAATCTAGGGATGTTCAGATATATATCGATTTTTAATAGATATATCACAAGCCAATATATTAACCTTAAAATAGATGATATTAGACTTTCACATATGTCTTATATTTCTGAGGTGCAGATAAGAAACAAGAACCTTAAACACTATATATCAATATGTTATTACCAAAACACACAATGCACATATTGAGACTCATTTCAATAAATGTACAATATCTGCTCATACTATTATATATACGAAATCATTGAATTGTATCCATAAATATGAGAAGCGTGTTCGATTATAGTAATAAACGTAAGATGAATAGTATCATTTTCATTGCTCGATGGAGGAGATTACAATAAGTTCCAATAATTCCAATAAAAAACGTGGATGAGGTGAACTTAACGATAGGGTTAATTGTTTTTATAATGATAGATCCACATTATTAAAATTTGCAGCCTTATGAGTTGGAAGAAGCTAAGTGCACTCCCCAAAGACCAAGAGAGCCAGATAGTAGAGGCTTATATGAAGCCCTCTTACGGTATATATATTGTTTCGTCGTCGTATGACACGAAGAAATCGGCCTATTTGGCTAATTGTGTTTTTCAAGTTTCGGCATATCCTCCACTATTTGCCGTTTGTAGTAACAAGGACAATGACACCACACGTCAGATAAAGGAGAGTCAGAGATTTGCTATTTCGGTGATGACAGAAGCATTGAGTCCAGAACAGATTACCACTTATGGTTATAATCATAGCGATGTGATTGATAAGTTTGACAAGGTGGAACATACCATCGAGAATGGTGTTCCTATTGTGACGGAGAACTGTTGTGCATGGTTTTTGTGTCATGTGGATAAAGCAATAGATATTGGAACACATATCATGTTTATCGGATCGATTGAAGACTATGCTCTTTCGAATACGGAAGTATCGCCACTGACTTATGATATGTATCAGAAGATGAAGCATGGTTTCTCACCTAAGAATTCACCGACCCATATTGATCCAGAGAAGAAGAAAAAGATGGAAGAGGCGGCAAAAGAGCAAGAGGAGAAAAAAGCTAGTGGCCGTAAGATGCGTTGTGAAGTGTGTGGGTATATCTATGACGAAGACGATCCAGAACACGAACACACCTTTGATGAGCTCAGTGGAGAGTGGGTGTGTCCAATTTGTAATGCCCCCAAAGAAGACTTTACAGAGATATAAACTATGATTAATAGTGCAAGAGGATTGAGATCCTCTTGCATTGTTGATAGGCAATAGTTGTCTTAAGATATGAAATATTTTCTAATATTTTGTAGCTAAAAAACATATAAAAACCTATTTAACAACACATTAAAAGAGAGCCTATTATTATTAAAGCATTGTAATTTTATAAAACTAAATAATCCAAGCGATCCAACTCAAAAGCCCAATGAGGAATAATTACTGGTGATAAGTGTGCGCGGTGGCTGAGCTGAGGGTCGTCTAAAAACCCTTTGAGTTATGAAAAAATTCTTTTATACATTCGGAAATGGAGAGGCTGAGGGCAAAGCCAGCATGCGAGACCTTTTAGGTGGAAAAGGTGCGAATCTCGCTGAAATGAACCGAATCGGAGTTCCTGTTCCACCAGGGGTAACGATCACAACAGATGTATGTACGCTTTTTACGGAGAGAGGCTCCGAAGAGACCATGCAGATGATTTGGAGTGATCTTGAGAAATCAATCCACCATATAGAACAACTAACACACACCATCTTTGGCGATAAAGAGAACCCTTGTCTTGTGTCAGTACGATCAGGCGCAAGAGTATCTATGCCAGGAATGATGGACACAATCCTTAACTTAGGATTAAATGATCAAGCCGTTGAAGGTCTTGCAAAGAAGACAGGAAACGAACGTTTTGCTTGGGATTCATACCGTCGATTCATACAAATGTATGGAGATGTGGTAATGGGATTAAAGCCTGAATCGAAAGAGGATATCGATCCTTTTGAAGAGATTATAGAGGCAAAGAAAGAGGAGAAACAAGTGTCGTGTGATAACGATCTTACGACAGACGACCTAAAGGCTTTGGTGACTGCTTTTAAAGAGGCTATTTATCAACGTTTAGGTGAACATTTCCCTACCGATCCATGGCAGCAACTTAAGGGTGCTATTGAGGCTGTATTTAAAAGTTGGATGAACGATAGAGCCATTCTTTATCGTCGTTTACATCAGTTCCCTGCTGAATGGGGTACAGCGGTAAATATCCAAGCGATGGTATTCGGTAATATGGGAGATAACTCTGCAACAGGGGTGGCATTTACTCGTGATGCAGCAACTGGAGAGAACCTGTTTAATGGAGAGTATTTGGTAAATGCTCAAGGAGAAGATGTGGTAGCAGGAACACGTACACCACAACAGATCACTAAGATTGGATCGCAACGTTGGGCAGAGTTACAAGAGGTTGACGAAGCAACACGTGCAAGCCAATACCCTTCGCTAGAAGAGGCTATGCCGAAGATTTACAATGAACTGGATGCTGTTCAACAGCGTTTGGAAGACCATTATTGTGATATGCAAGATTTAGAGTTTACTATTCAAGAGGGTAAACTGTGGATTCTTCAGACAAGAAATGGTAAGCGAACAGGACCAGCAATGGTGAAGATCGCATTGGATTTGATGGACGAAGGAAAGATCACAGAGAAAGAGGCTGTCATGTCCGTGGATCCAGCAAAACTAGATGAGCTGCTTCACCCTGTGTTTAAACAAGAGGCGGTGGCGAAAGCTGAACAAATAGGTAAAGGTCTACCAGCTTCACCAGGTGCTGCTACAGGTCAGGTGGTTTTCTTTGCTGATGAGGTTGCGAAATATGAGAAAGCGATCTTAGTACGTATAGAAACATCTCCAGAGGATTTAGAAGGGATGCATTTGGCACAAGGTATCTTGACTGCTAGAGGAGGTATGACATCGCATGCGGCTGTAGTGGCAAGAGGTATGGGGAAGTGTTGTATTTCGGGAGCAGGAGATATTCATATCAACTATAAGAATCGTAGCTTTAAAGCAGAAGGTTGTGAAATGAAAGAGGGAGAGTGGATCTCTATCGATGGATCGACTGGTTTAGTTTATAAAGGTATGGTGGCTACCAAGGCTCCTACTGTGGATGGCAATTTCGCTCGCTTAATGGCAATGTCAGATAAGTATTCGGAGATGAAGGTGAGAACCAATGCCGATAGCCCAAGGGATGCACAGATAGCAAGAGATTTTGGCGCACAAGGAATTGGATTATGTCGTACGGAGCATATGTTTTTTGATGGGGAGCGTATTAAGGTGATGCGTGAGATGATCTTAGCAAAAGATGTAGAGGGTCGCTGTAAGGCTCTCAATAAGTTGCTTCCTTTCCAGAGAGAGGATTTTGAAGGAATTCTTAAAGCCATGGAGGGGTATGGAGTGACTATCCGTCTACTGGACCCACCTCTACATGAGTTTGTTCCTCACCAAGAGGCACAGCAGAGAGAGCTTTCGGAAGAGTTAGGTATTACCATGGAAGAGATCCAGAATACAATACATAATTTGGAAGAGTTTAATCCGATGTTGGGACATAGAGGTTGCCGTTTGGGTAATACTTATCCTGAGATTACAGAGATGCAAGCGCGCGCAATTATTGAGGCTACCATTCAGCTGAAGAAGGAGGGAGTGGATGCTCGTCCTGAAATAATGGTACCTCTTATTGGTACGGTCAAGGAGCTTGAGATGCAGGTAGACATCATTCATGCTACTGCAAAGAAGGTGTTTGAAGAGAGTGGAATGGAGGTCGACTATCAGGTCGGTACGATGATTGAAATTCCTCGTGCGGCACTTACAGCTGATAAAGTGGCTGAAGTGGCTGATTTCTTCTCATTTGGAACGAACGACTTAACTCAGATGACTTTTGGGTATTCAAGAGATGATGTAAGTAAGTTCTTACCGATATATTTAGAGAAAGGTCTTTTGAAGAATGATCCTTTTGAAGTGCTTGATCAAGAAGGTGTAGGTCAATTGGTTCGTATGGGAACAGAGAAAGGACGCAGTACTAAACCAAACTTAAAGGTAGGTATTTGTGGAGAACATGGTGGAGAACCAAGTTCGGTGATGTTCTGTAACACAGTAGGAATGGACTATGTAAGTTGTTCACCTTATCGTGTCCCTATTGCAAGATTGGCTGCTGCACATGCTATGATTACACAAAAAAAAAGAGTAAACGAGACTAAGTAGCATAAAAACAAAGAGAGATACATTTTTCTTAAGAGCTATCATTTGCAAAAATGGTAGCTCTTTGTTTTGTACACCGCATAGACATATCTATTTTATATTCTTTTCATGAATATCACTTCCTCTGTTTTATTACTATAAAATCCACATCAACGTATTCACATCCCAACAATAAACTACCACACACTTTCAGATTAACATATTACCAATACCTTTATGTGATCATTTGACACATAGATCCTCATATTTCATCTCATATAACTCTTAATAATAGAGTATAAAATTCACTTATTTACACATAAAATATCAAACAAATATTATAATATATAGAGGCAACCATATATTATGTTAATTCATACAAGCCACAGATTATATACAAACCATCTATTTTATAACAGGAACCCCTCCCATTATCATTGCATTACAAGATATTTGCACTATGCAAACAACACTAACAATCGTTGATACACAATCACAATAGTTAACATATGCAATATTTGATATAAATACAATAATTAGCTTGCGTTCCTATTTTTAATAACATTTTGAAAGTTATTGACACGTTTTATTACGAAATTAGTATCTCTTTCCCCCAAGGATATACTTGCAATAAAATGTCAAGAGGTTGTTAAGAATGTTCACTAAAACTAATAGTTGAACGAATCAACTAAAATTGTAAATTATGCAAAAATGTCTATCATTTAAGAGGTTCATGCTTTTAATGCGAGCCTCATTGTTTGTTATTGGGTATTTTATCTACCCTATAACATCATTAGCTCAAAGTTATTCCCAATCTCACCCTGTCAATTTAACGAGATTAGAATCTCACAATGACTATGAGATTGTTTATAAAATGGAGCTATCAAGTCGTTTTTATGAATGCGGTAATTTAAAAAATCAACCATTACAAGCGTTCAATAGTAATTGGTATGAAGTAGGACCATTAGAAAATGGTTGGGGAGAAAGAACTGTAAGAGTAAAAGTATACCCTAATGGAGGGATATCTATTGGAGGTAAATACAAAGCCGATTACGGACATTGTGCGACATGGAGTATGAAATCCATCGGAATGAGAACAGCTCCGTTAAAAGAACCGTACAACTTTGCACTTCTATTTCAAAAGAGCAACAATACTATTTTAGTCAGGTGGAGTAATGCAACTGATGTTCCCACAGATAAGTACAAAATTAAAATAAAACGTACGGATCTTAATAGTGGGTCGACATCAACCATTGAACTTAATGGAGGTACTACAAGTTATACAGATTCAAGAGATATTAGACCATCTGCTCGTTATAAATATGAAGTCTGCACTCATTTTCCTGGAGGATATAGTCAAACGAATGGTACAAATGGAAATACAAGATTTAACAGTTGTCCTTCAAGTACTTCCTCATGGGTAAGTCAGGAAATAGTAGTGGAAGGTATGATCGATAATTTTGAAGTAGACACACGACGTACTTCAATGTCCTTAAAATGGGATGTAAATTACACATCAAATCATAATATAATACGACTTGAGTATAAGCCAGAAGGAGCCACAAGTTGGTCGCTTGTTGAAGAGCTATCTGCAACAACAGATCAATATGATTGGACTCCTACATTCAATATGGTCCCAGGAAATCCTTATGATCTCCGAATACGAGCGATGAATGACCTAACAGAGAAACAAGTACTAAGTTCAAGTGGCGTTATTAATCCCAATGGAGTATTGAGTGGTCACGTTAAGATTGCCGAAAGTGAAAAAGGGGTACCTGGAGTACCAGTCAAAATTATGACAGGTATACCTAATACTGTGAAATATAGGAAATATACTAACATTGGGAGTGTAAGTGGAGACCTCGTTGCTAAAGCGAGGACACTTGATGGTTTGACACCTTCATCAGAAGGAGTAATAACCTCTTTTAACTCAAGTATAATAGGTTCATCTGCACAAGGTGCAATACTGGAATCATGGTTATTGATAGAAGAAGAAGGGGAATATTACTTTGGTTTTGGATATATTGATGATGCCGCTGTATTAAAAATTGATGGAGTAGAGGTCACTGTGGGAACTATTTATACTGGATCCCCTACGAAGGTTATTCACTTAACTGCAGGGTTTCACCATATACAAGCAAACTATATCAACAAGATTGGCGATAAAGGACTTTCGGTAAGATATAAAGCGAAAGGTACAGCATCTTTCATTTATTTGCCAGGAGACAACTTATATAATTTAGATGTTGCTAAAGTTGTAGATACAGATAAAGAAGGGTATTTCTATGTTGATGAGGTCTATTATAACGAAGAAACTGAGTTTATTATTTCAACAGATAAAAAAGACTCAAATATTAGCCCCATTACAGTTACTAGGACTTTATCTATTGAAGACAATAAACAGGATGATATTTTATTTCAAGACTACTCATCTTTACCTGTGTATGGACGAGTTATGGTAGATGGGTGTCCTATAGAAGGAGCTTTTGTTGAATTTAATGGCGAGAAGACTGATACACAAACTAAAGCGGATGGATCTTTTGAATATATCATTCAGGCTCCTAATCCAAGTTTAAAGAATACCATTGGTATAAATTACAAGAACCACCAATTTGATCAAGTGATTGACCTAGATCTTGCTAAAGATACCAATAACGATGACAATCCATTTATTTTCCATGATCAGCAGACAGATGAGCTGACACTATCGGTTTTGAGTGGTTGTGAGAATCCTATTGCTGATGAAGTAGATGTACAGCTGTTAAGGGCAGATGCATTGGGAAATATATGTGGAGAACAAACTGTCACCATTGATAATAGTGGGACTGCTGTCTTTAATCTTCCTGCAACCTATTATAAAGCTAAAGTGGTAGATCTTAGGATCACTAATAGTGGTGCTACTCAATTAGATTTAGACAATTTCAATAGTGTAAAACAAAATATTATTGATTCGTTTAATGAAATTGACATTGATTTAACGCAACGCGATACAGTAAAAGTGCAGAGTGTAGATGTTATCAATGAGAAAACAGGTGAGACAAGAGTAAGAGAGGAGATCACTGATACGCTTGCTGTAAGAGCTGATTTTAGATATCGTCAAGAAATTGTTATGACTCTAGAATCGACAGCATGGGACACCCCAGCAGGTTCACACCAAGTTCAATTTGAAGGAGAGACCTTCAATGAAGATATCTTCACCATGGAGCAAGGGGAAGAATATAACGTAAAAGTAAAACTGAATGAGAAGTATGATTATTACCGTATCATGGCTCACCAGTGTGGTGTTGAAGAAGCGAAACTATTGGTTAATGATGTTATCTCAGACAAGCAACAAAAGGAATATACCATTTTAGATGGCACATATAATTACACCATAACAGCTGGGAACGCAAATATCAACGGACCATGGGATGAGCCTCATGGTTATCAAAAGAATGTTAGTCTTACAGCTATTATTAAAGACTATGAGGATGTTATCTCTACGGAAAAATGGAGTCTGATATTGGGAGAAAAAGTACTAGAACCGACATTCATTACAAATGAACTAGCATTACCTGAATTCATCCTCCATGACCCTCCTGGAGACGAAAGTTACGCCTTCATTCAAAAAGGGATGAGCCTTACTACTGGTACTGTATTTAAGGGTGCAAATCTTAACGGCATCGACAGTCATAACCTATTCCAATTCGCGATACCAACTCCAGTGATGAATATAGGTATTGGTGTTCAGGCCGATATTGCACACAAGGAAGGGTTCATCACTGAAAATGAAGATATCTATACTACGACCTTCAATGAATCTATCTCTACAACAAATGACCTAACAGGTACAGGGGAAGATGCAGACGTTATCATTGGTTCAGCCCTTAACTTTGTTTACTCTAAAAGTAAAAGACTTGGTTACGATGGCGTAAACGAGCCGACTACCGAAAATAGTTTTACTGTATCGCCAGGGTTCAAAACAAGATATATTCTTAGTGTATATCATGTGAAGACCAAAGTTATCCCGGCACTAGATGCAATGCTAGAGAACATTGCTCAGTTGAAAGAGAAAGTAAGTCAAAACCTAAGCATCACTGACCAAGAGAGTAAGTTAATTACTAACGAAGGGATATTCACTGCATCTAAAGCAAACTGGACAAAAGTGATATCTGACAATCAAAGACGTATCTTTGTTGGTGGAGAAGCATTAGGTGAAAATGAAAGTAGTATTTCGAATCTTACATTCAGTGGAGGGAACAACTACGACTATTCTAGAGATAAAAGTACTTCTACGACTAGGAATTCGGCATACCACTGGGAAGTTGAAACCAAAGTTGGTGCTCTATTCACAGGAGTAAACCCATTAATGGACCTTGCGAAAATAGAAGTCAATGCCCTATATGTCAATGATAGTTCAAAAGAAACCAATGAGCTAAACACCAAAGTAGAGAACCTTACAACAGGATTCCACCTTGGAGACAGTAGTGCTGGTGACTATTTCACGATCAATGTAACCGAAGATCCTAAATATAAGACCTATGTATTCCAAACGGTATCAGGTACGAGTAGCTGTCCAAACGAACCATTTACTCAAGCTAGAGACCGAATAAAAATGAGTGCACTTGGAGATGTTGCTCTTGCTAACCTTCCAGAAGGAAAGAGTGCTGTATACACTGTGAGGTTAAATAACGATAGCCAAAGTGAGGAGGGGCGTATTTATTCTATAAACGTACTAGAAGGTCAAGATTCAGGTGCGACAATAAAAGTTGGTGGAAAAAAAGTATTTGGATTGGCAAATACATATTCAATAGATATTCCTTTTGGGGAGACCAAAGATGTTACAGTAGAGGTTATTCCTGGACCAAACACAAGATCGTTAGATATTAAGTTGGTTGCAACACCGAACTGCATGACTGATGTTTACAAAACAGAAGATCTTCGCGCCTCTATTATGTCCGAACTAGGCAAATCAACCCCTGATGCTTCGAGTGTAGAACTTACAGCAAGTTGGGAGTCGAACTGTGATCCTATCTATATAGAATCTCCAGCAGACAATTGGATTGTGAACAGTTATGTGGACAATCAGATTCCAATTACATTGACGGGGTTTGATCCTAATTCACAGGAGATGAGCTATATTGAAATTGAATATAAGAAAGTTGGTGACAACAACTGGAGTAGTCTAAAGACCTATATGGGAGATGCCATTGGTGATTTCCCTAGAAAACACATCTCTGTAGATGTAAGCACATTAGATGGTGGTAATTATCTATTGAGGGCTGCGACTTATTGCAATGATCTAAAAATAAGAAACTACTCGAATGTGGTACCAGGCGTTATTGATCACAATGAGTTTGTGATTGTAGGGACAAATGTCGACAATGGATGGCTAAGAGATCCACTAATGGAGGTTACTTTCACGAAAGAGCTAGCTTCTGCACAATTCAAAGTGGAAAAACTAAGTTACGACAAATCTACCGTTATCAACACATCGTATGAAGATGCTGATATCATTCAAAATAGAGCTTATTTAACGATTCCAAATGCTGATCAATATGAAGGGTTTTCATACAGAATAACAGCTCAATCAGGAAATATCTCTGATATAAATGGACACCTACTAACGGATGATAAAAGCTTTGACATTACACTTGACAGATCTCTTGTTAGGTGGAAAGAAAATAGTCTCGTTGCAATTATCATTAAAAATGAACAGGCAAGTCTAACTCCAGTCTTAATTAATAATAGTTCAGAAAGTGCATCGTTTAAGGTTATTGCAAACTCCTTGAGTAAATATATTACACCAATTATTTCAGAAGGTGTTGTAGGTGCCAATGGAAATTTCCCTATTCAATTTGATATTGATAGCAACATCCCATCAGGGATTCTTACAGGTATCATTACAGTACAAATTGATGAGAATGACAAGAGCTATAATAAAAGTATCGACTTACGTTTAATCGTAAAATCAGATAGACCAGAGATGGTTACTGCTGAATCTAAAGCGTATCAGATGCACATCTTTTCACAGTTTACTCCGTCGAATACAGCAAATATACCTCTATCAGAGGATGAACGAGACTATGTTACAGCTTATATAGATGGACAGGTAGTTGGAAGCTCTTCATTATACTATGATACGAATGCTAATGAATACTGTTCTTATATCACCGTAGAGTCTGATGTACAGAACGGAGGCACAATAACATTCCAAATGTGGGACGATTCCGAAGGTATAATGTACACCGCGAAGGAGACTGAAACATTTAATGACAATAGTTTACTAGGAAGCGCGGATACCCCTATCGTTTTACATGCAGACCAAGCAATCCAATATATTAGATTGTATAGTGGATGGAACTTTGTATCGTTTAATGTTACTCCATCGAATCTTCAATTGCCTTATGTTTTAGGTGATATCACACAAGATGGAGCACAAATTAAACATATCAATGATGGTTTTAGTACTTATAGTGCAGACCTGGATTCATGGTCTGGACAAGTATACACAATAAGTCCAGATAAGGCTTATAAGATATATGTTCCTAACAATGATATTATTCAAGTTCAGGGAGCTATAAATAATGAATCGTATGCTTTGTCAACATCATCATATGATAACACTCTATTTAACTGGGTGGCAGTACATAAAGTTAATAGTATGAGTATTGAAGATGCTATTAACAAAAGTCCTTTATTAGGTGGTGTGGTTATTAGACATGAAGATGATTTTTCGTCTTTAAGAACGGACAAATCATCTTGGAGAGGTAGTGTAACGATGATTGAACCAGGAAAAGGATACGAGATATATGACTCTAATTTACTTGATGAAACCATTGCAATGACCAAGTCTGCATCTATTACATCTGAAGAAGTTATCCAATCTAATGTTAGAAATACGATGACAGTTGTGGGGCAAAGTTATCTAAATGGGAAATTACTTAACTCAGATGATTATATTGTGGATGCAATAATAGATGGAAAAATTATTGGGCGTAACTTCTTTGACATCAAAGACGAATTGACTAGTAAGTACCAGTTCTATATGCTAAAGGCTGATGACAATCAAGTTAGTAATGTTATCTTTGAACTAACGGATCAAATCACAGGAAAGACATATCTTTCAGAACAGACCATTTCTTATGAAAATGACAAAGTTGTTGGGTCATTGACTAATCCGTTAAAAATAGAATTCGGTCAGAATAACACAGCTAAAGGTCAGGTTCTAAGCATCTACCCGAATCCGGTAAAGCAAGGTGATATATGCAATGCACATTTAAACTTTGATGTAGAACCATCAATGATTTTACAGATTTCAACGATGGATGGTAAGATAATAAGTCAACAACAAATTACCAGCAATCGATTTGTTATAAACACGAATGATTTAAATGTAGGTATTTACAATATCACAATAATGAAATCTTCGCAAGTTATAGACAAAAGCAAATTAATTATACACTAAAACGAAACAATTAATGTTGTTTGGGAGGGCATAATCATTATGCCCTCTTTTTTGTTGTATATACGTTGAAATACACTGTTACACAACTATATTATTTATTTCTGGGTCTTCAAAATATCGACAAGATAATCTGTTCTTATTGAAGATTATTCTAAATTTGCATTAATCCATAAATAAAATGAGATAACAATGAGTGATTTTAATTTTACATTAGACCCCAATTCTACAATCTTAAGATACAAACAACTGGTTCATGCTGTTGCGTCTGCCATCCAATCAGGAGAGTTAAAAGCGGGAGATGCTCTGCCATCGGTGAATAGCATTATTAAGAGTTCTTCGTTGTCTAGAGATACGGTTTTTAAGGCTTATGCAGAGTTAAAAGATCGAGGTGTAATCGAGTCGATTCCGAATAAAGGCTATTTTGTAGCAAAAGAGCAAAAGCGTGTATTTCTATTTTTGGATACATTTAAAGCATATAAAGAGGTGCTTTATGGTGCGATTATTAAGTCTCTACCAAGTGACTATATTGTCGATGTTCATTTTCATCACTATAATATTGATACTTTTGAAACTATCATCTCGAATGCAGCAGGTCAATATAGTAAATATGTGATTATGAATTTTGACCATCCGAGTGTAAGGACTATAACCTCTCAGTTGGATTCGAACAAGTTAACGTTCATTGATTGGGATACACAAACAGGTCATACAAGTAATGTTTTGAATCAAGATTTTGGGGTATCTGCATCTCAATGTATGCAGGAGATTAAACACCTATTTGCAAAATATAAGGCCATTCATTGTATCTATCCTAGCTATACCTACCACCCATATGAGACTGTTAATCATATTAAGCTCTTCTGCAACCAACATGGTTTACATTTTGAAGAGACCAATGATATGCACCAGTTTAAATTAGAAGCAAATACGGCTTATATTGTTTTTGAAGATATCGATCTGGCTACATTATTATCGATTGCTAAAGAGAAGAAATTTGTTTTAGGAGAAGATGTAGGAGTCGTATCCTATAACGAAACCCCCATGAAACAATTTATTGGCAACGGCATCACTGTGATTAGTACTGATTTCGAAAAAATGGGTACTGTCGCGGCTAGTTATATCGTCAACGATGTTAAAGGGCGCACAACGATTCCAACCACCGTTCATATACGAGAATCTCTCTAATTACGAGATTCTCTACCAATTGAAAAACCTATAATACGACTAAATCAATGAGACATTTTAAACAGATCAAGGCCTCTGTAATGATTATTACAGGTGTGATGACTCTTTTTTCTTGTACATCTAAGAAAAAAGACAATAAGAAGGAACAACCTAATATACTCTGGATTACGAGTGAGGATAATAGCGCTTATTTAGGCTGTTATGGGGATAAGAATGCAACGACTCCTAACTTAGATCGTTTGGCGTCAAAGGGTGTTATTTTTAATAATGCTTTTGCTAATGCTCCTGTGTGTGCACCTGCACGTAATACAATCATTACGGGAATGTACTCGACTTCAATGGGGACGGAACATATGAGAAGTAACCATCCCATGCCTCTTTTCGTGAAAGGGTTCCCTATCTACCTTCGTAAGGAGGGGTACTACTGCACTAATAATAAGAAAGAAGATTATAACACCTCGAATGAACTAAGAGTGTGGAATGATTCGTCACCTAAAGCATCCTATCGTAATAGAGCAAAAGGACAACCTTTCTTTCATATAAAGAATTTGGTGGTTAGCCATGAGAGTTGTATTCACGACTCAATACCTATGGAGAAACTACAACATGATCCTAAGAAGATGGTGGTCCCACCATATCATCCAGACACCAAAGCTGTTCGTCATGACTGGGCCCAATTCTATGATAAGATCACCGAGATGGATAGACAGGTCGGCGAGATATTGGCTGAACTAGAGAAAGATGGAGAAGCAGATAATACCATAGTAATATACTATTCGGACCACGGAGGTGTGTTGCCACGTTCAAAACGTTTCTTGTATGAGACAGGAACAAAGGTGCCAATGATTGCCTATTTCCCTCCAAAGTATGCACATCTAAACCCCTGGGGTGTTGGAAAACATACGGATAGATTAGTGAGTTTTGTGGATCTAGCACCAACAATGCTCTCTTTATGTGGCGTTAAGATCCCTAATTATATGCAAGGGAAAGCGTTTATGGGAAAGGGTGCTTTAAAACCCAAAACGTATGTTCATATGTATCGAGGACGTATGGATGAGAAGTATGACTTAGTTCGTGCTGTGAGAGATAAGAGATATCGTTACATTCGTAATTTTATGCCATACAAAATTTCTGGACAACACTTAAACTATCTATGGAAGGCACCATCGACACGCTCTTGGGAGAGAGAATATTTGGCTGGAAGATGTAACAAAGTACAATCTGCCTTCTGGGAACCTCGTCCAATAGAAGAGCTTTATGATGTGGAGAGAGACCCTTGGGAAGTAGACAATTTGGCTGATAACCCACAATATCAAGAGGTGCTTAAGCGTATGAGAAAAGTGAATCACGAATGGATGATCAGAACCCATGATACTGGATTTATACCTGAAGGGGAGTTGATGTCTTATAATGAAAATTGTGATGGTTATGATTATGTTCGAAATATAAAGAATAAGGAAATTATTACGGCAGCAGAAAAGGCGATGACCCCTAATGTCAGAAATGATAAATTACTAAGAATGTTTAATGCGAGTAATCCTTCAATAAGATACTGGGGATTAAACGGAATGATATTTAACAAACGAGATGACAAGAAGATTACCACAAAGGCTTTGACTTTACTAAAAGATCCAAGCTTTGATGTAAAGGTAGCAGCGATTGAGGCTCTCTACCCTCTTGGTTATGAAAAAGAGAGTATGGATGCATTGATACATCTTTTTGATATCGATGGCAATCAATATCAGTTTTGTCATCTATTCAACACTATTCTTGCACTAAATCTTGACACACCTACTTTGCGTAAAAAGGTTATGGGGTACTATCAGGACAAGAGTCGTATTTCAGATAATCCCAAGATAGCATATGATCTAAGATCGGCAGCACAGACGCTTTTTGATCAGTGGGGGATGAAACGGTAATATTGTATATAGATTCACTGCTAAAAACAAAGGGGTACCATATCGGCACCCCTTTGTTATGTCTTTATTATTCCAATTAAAGATCTATTTTACATCATCACACCTCACCTACAACGACCTGAAACATATTATCATATGAAAATAACACCTCTATTTTTGTGTATAATTTCAATATGACATAGTCATGATACGCTATAGTTCAATCCAAATATAATATGACTATTTAGTAACGTAAATCAATAACTACGGGCAGATGATCTGAATAGTAGTGAAGATCTTTGGAATCTGATAGAACTGCATAGTGTTCGACTTCTAATCCTTCTTTGACAAAAATATAGTCGATACGGCTATCCAGAGGATGATTGAAATCGAAACGATTAAAAGTCCCATTAGGGCCATATGGCTTAGTATAAGAGACTTTCTTTGCATCGTCATACTTCTTTGACAAATATTGTATTGCGTTCGCCTGAGGCTCCATATTAAAGTCCCCTGTAAGCACGTAGCTATATTTACCTTGTTCGGTAAGTTCTCTGATTTTGCTTACAATTAGTTTCGCCGATTCACTCTGTGCTTTTTTACCTACATGATCGAAATGTGTATTGAAAACAACAAGAAGCTTTCGTGTCATCTTATCACGGAGTTTTACCCATGTACAGATACGAATACAAGCAGCATCCCATCCTATAGATGCTTTATTCGATGTGGCAGACAACCAAAAGTGTCCATCCTCCACCCGGCTATATTTGTCTTTATCGTAGAAGATACCAGCATATTCGCCATTCTCTTGACCGTCATCACGCCCAACCCCAACAAAACCGTAGTGATCAAGCCCAGACTTAAGATCTTTTACTTGACTGTTTAGTGCTTCTTGCACACAAAGTATTTGTGGATCATGGTATTTTATAAGGGCTAATATACCGTCTTTGCGGTGGCTCCACGACTGTTCTCCATCGTTAGGGTTATCGTAGCGAATATTATAGGTCATAATACGACTACTTGTTTTAATTATGTTTGCCTTTGCTTTAGGTATAAAAAAAGTGACACCCAGCAAAGCTAACATGAAGGAAGCGATTCTTACTTTCATAATTATAATGATTAATGTATGTTTTCCAAGGGACTGGAAGAATGTAACGAATCTACAGAATAAAATGGAGAGTTAGAAGCCGAAGAAAGTGACCAAGGGGTAAAAAAGATAAAAAAAACAAAAAAGGGAGAGACATAGCCTCCCCCCTTTATTATACCTCTTAAATAGAAATCTTATATCGAAGCTTACTTAATCATTCGTACACTTCGTTGAACAAATTCATTAAGTGCTTTTCCTTTTAACATGTTGTTCGCTAGAAGTGCTAAGTCAACAAGTTGTTTAGCTAGAGCAGAGTCTTTACCGAACGATTGAAGCTTAATACGACGATCTTGTTCTAACTTAGATAGATCGTTGTTTAATTCCGTCATTTGGTCTTTCTCTTCTTGAGATACTTCCTCCTCTTTCTTACCTTCTTTCAGCTTATTAAGACTCTCTACCTCTGATTTTTTACTCTGTATCTCAGCAGCAAATCTCTCTAGATCAGCCCCTAGTATACTATCTTTTTGTTCGAACACCTGCTTCACTAACGGGTGAGCAATATTTACAACAAGATTATAACGATCAGTCATATCACCATACATATTCATGCCTGGCTGCATAGATGACATATCTTTCATACGACGCATAAACTCATTTTGTGTGATAACCATCGGTTGAGCATCTTCCCCTAGATCTTCAAAATCGATCATAAAGTCACCTTGTTCTGATGGAGTAACCACTTCAAAGATAGGGCTTAATTCACCTTTCTCCTCAGCCGTAAGCTCTTGCTTATTTTCATTCTCTTTCTCGATGAGTTTATCAGCTACATTCGAATCAACACGAACAAATCGTTTTTCAGGAAACTTCTGCTCTAATTTGTTCAACATATGTGTAGCTAACATATCGTCCATCAACAATACATCATATCCTTTGGCTTTGGCAGCTTCAATGAATGAGTATTGCTCTGTTTGATCTGTAGCATACAGGTAAACCATCTTATTATCCTTATCTGTTTGGTTCTCTTTGATGATATTCTCATACTCTTCCCATGTGAATGCTTTTCCATCCGTATTCTTTAACAAATAGAATTTCATTGCTCTATCATAGAACTTCTCTTCACTCAACATTCCATACTCAATGAAAATCTTCAAATCATCCCATTTCGCTTCGAAGTCTTCTCTTTGGTTCTTGAAGATTTCATGTAAACGATCTGCTACTTTCTTAGTAATATGACTAGAAATCTTCTTTACATTAGAGTCACTCTGAAGGTAAGAACGTGATACGTTCAATGGAATATCTGGAGAATCAATCACCCCATGAAGTAGAGTCAAGAACTCTGGAACAATTCCTTCAACATGGTCTGTAACGAATACTTGGTTACAGTACAACTGAATCTTATTCTTTTGAATCTCTACGTTATTTTTTAAACGTGGGAAATAAAGAACACCTGTTAAATTAAATGGGTAGTCTACATTCAAATGGATATGGAACATTGGATCCTCCCCCATTGGATATAGCTGACGATAAAACTTGGTATAGTCCTCTTCTTTTAGGTCGGCAGGTTTCTTTGTCCAAGCAGGATGTGTGTCATTAATGACATTCTCTTCTCCAGTAGACTCCTCTTTACCATCTTTCCACTCTTTCTTCTCTCCAAAAACAATCTCTATTGGAAGGAATTTACAATATTTATCAAGTAGGTTCTGTATACGTGCCTCTTCTAAGAACTCTTTCGACTCTTCGTTGATATGCATCACGACATCCGTACCTACACCAGCTCTCGTTGTATCTTCTATAGTATACTCAGGAGATCCAGAACAGCTCCATTTAGCTGCAGTTGAACCCTCTTTGTGAGAAAGAGAAATTACATCTACTTTCGATGAAACCATAAAAGATGAATAGAAACCTAATCCAAAGTGTCCAATAATTGCATTGGCATCATCTTTATATTTTTCTAAGAACTCGGTTGCTCCAGAGAAAGCGATCTGATTAAGATACTTATCCATCTCCTCGGAAGTAAGTCCAATACCATTATCTGAAATAGTCAATGTCTGTGCCTCTTTGTCGATAGACACACGAACTTTAAGATTTTCTGTATTTCCATTATACTGTCCAACAGAAGCCAATGTTTTTAGTTTCTGTGTAGCATCCACAGCATTGGATACAATCTCTCTTAAAAAGATATCATGATCCGAGTATAAGAACTTCTTAATAATCGGGAATAAATTCTCGCTAGTAACTCCAATTTTTCCTTGCATAGTGCGAATAATATATAGTTATACGATTTTTTCTATTAAAAACTCTGCATAGGGTCAAATCAAATGTTGTGCCAAAAATGAAACACGACATTTTAGACGTAAAAAAGTGCCAAAACATACATTGTCTCATCAGACAATGACATATTGACACTTTTATATATTTATGTTGATAGACTAAACTGCCATTACCACAAATAACCTGTCAGAGATAAACCAACACTCCACTGTTGCCAGTTAAAATCTCCTATCTCATCAGGGTCATCTACTGGATGATTATATTCCATTGAAAAAGTGGGTTGCGCAATCGCATAACGTCCGTATGCTCCAATACCAAAATTTGAACCAAGCATCCGGTGTATAGCAAACGAAGTACTGCATGTAAATGATGACTTAGGAGTCCAAGTAACAGTTAACGGTACTCCATTTACAGATGCATCTGGATCAAGTGAAGTAATCTTGTTCTTGGCTCCCAACCAATATCCTCCAAGTAAATCGGCATCTACACGCCAATAATTCCCTACCATAGTACTATATGCAGGTCCAATCAAAGCAGAAGCACTACCCATTAAACCAGGACTAGCATTAAGCAAATCCTTCCTTGCATGTGTCCAGAATGATGTTGCATTGATCTCTCCTCCAATACCCCAGTGTGGGGTAATAAAGTAGCCCGCCTTCATTCCAAATTCAACACCATGACTAGCATGTATTTCAGGAGAATATTGATCACTAAGATCTCCAAGAGGCATCGTTCGACCAATATATATCCTCGTAAAATGAGGCTTATCGGTTCTATAACGTGTCGTCTTACGGTTCTCTATAGAACGTGTTCCTTTGTCCCCCATCATACATTGTGTAAGCGCATATCCAGCTTCAGTACTCAAGATACCAATACCAGCTCCAAACATCACATCAGACACCCAATGTTTATTATTCAACACACGGTATATCCCTGTAGCACCAGCCAAAGCAAATCCCACCATACTATAAATAGGACTTCGATATACTCCATACTCTTTATGAAGGAATGTCGCCATAGTAAAAGCCATAGCAGTATGTCCTGATGGAAAAGAGTTGTTTGCTGACCCATCTGGGCGTGGTTCAGCTACAGAATATTTCAATATATTCACTGTAGCCCCCATGATCACTAAACTCATCCCTAATGATAATGATGCCCTACTTACCGTGTGGTGTCCCTTAACTCCGACAGCATTCAGTCCATATACCAAAACACCTGGTACATACTGCATGTAATCATCAATATGGTACGAATATCCATTCAAATATGTATCGCGCATCGTCTTTACCTGATTACGTTGCGTCCACATATACCCTCCCATAGCCATCAGAGTGACAGGGATAACAATCTTATTATTTAAAAATTGGGGACAACAATTATCTACGCTATAAGTTAGCGAATCTCGTCCATGTTTCACTGCTCCCCAATTGAACACAGATGGATACTCCTTTCTCGCCTTTTTAGCCATTGCCGGTGGTCCACTTATTACCGAAATAATAAGTCCAACAATAACCAAAAAATCTCTTAATCTTTTTAAGCCTTTTTGGTTCATTTTAATAAGTGAAAGATAAACTACGTTAATACTTCACTTATAACGACATAAACCATTATTTATGTTAATATAGTTTTAAACTTAAACATCTTTAACATATTACTTTAATTCACTTATCGTAACACTATCTGGAGCACGGTAGATTCGGACTGTACCATAGTACAACGACCTTGAATCATTGCCTGCTTCATCTTGAACCTTTAAATAGATACGATAGTTATTCCAATTTGCATCCACAGTCCAATTAGATGCATTAATATTTGTCCAGTTCTTTATTATCAAATAATCTAAAGACTGTAATTGAATCCAATATGTCAGACGATTAGAAGTGGTAAAGTTATCTCTAGCATACTGAAGCATTCTTTGAAGATTCAAAGGAGTTGAGGGAACTTCAGTATCACATTTATCGAAGACTTTGAAATTGTGTGTTGTCTTTAATTGCACATCAGGCTTTATTCGATCTCTTATATTGAAAGTTAAAGTGGCATTTCTTTCAAATCTTGCACCATTAGACAGGATACGAGTAAGCGTAACGCTCTTTCTTACCGTTCCACACTCATTAGCATTGAAGTGGATCACATCCGGAGATGCCTCAATATTCTCACAATCGCCATAAGTCTGACGATTAGATGTAATCCAACGAACATCCAAACCCGTTTTATTAACCATATCATAGCTTAATGCCGGCAAATCAATATTAGGCGTCAAATTATCTCTTGAATAATCATGATTCCTCAAACGACCTTTAGCATCAACAGATTGTGATCCTCGTCCAGGCATACCGTCATTATCAGGATCGGGATAGCCAGCCTCAATTACATCATTACATCCATCATTATCTGAATCATTATCTAATCGATCAGGCAATCCATCCTTATCTGTATCACATTCACGAAAGAAACCTACACCGTCAATAAAGTTACCAACCGTATTATCTCTACCTGCAGTACTTATCGACTCAAAACCTAATTGGATATTTGAAACACCTTTAGGAACCTGATATGTTCCCTCATACAAACTCCATCCATTTTTTCCAGTAGAGACACTTCTCTGTATTGCAGAAGACGGCAAGCGTCCTTTTGTTGGTCGATTAGGATTTGACTCTGGATATATATAGATATTCATCCAATCTATCCCCGAACGCCCTCTATGTGCCACTTTCCATGTTAGTAACTCTCCCGGACGAACAGCAAAGACTTGAAAAAGTCTAGAACTTTGATTTGCATTTAACTCAACAAAAGTCTCTCCGTCATACGAAGGAACTCCCGTAAAACCATTGTCCCAAACCTCTATCATATGGTCACTAGCAGTAGTCTGCCATTGATACAAGGCAATATTTTCTCTTATCGCTCTCCAATTATTATTAGGAACAACACCACGATAATTCTCGAAATCTCCATTTCTGAAGGTTTCTAAACCACACATATCCTCAAATTCATCAAGAATACCGTCGTTATCATCGTCTAAGTCAATGGAGTTAATAACTCCGTCATTATCGTAATCCTGTGATCCGGCCACCTGTGCCAATACAACAGAAGTACAACAAAGAATGTAAAATGTAAAGAGTAGTGAGATAGTAGTTGTACGATTCATCGTATAAATATTTTATGTACGACATTATTGCACAAAAGTAATAATTTACATAATTAACATAACACATTTTACCAATTAATTATACATGATCATTCTCACTTCCACTTTATCATTAATGGTTTTAAAGGTGCAACCACATGATACCAACAGATCTTTTTAAACTCTGAACCATTACCACTAGAATCAATAAAACTTAAATAGAAATCATAATCTTTATTTCGGTCTCGTTCTTCAACTTTCAGATGATATTTACCATCATCAGAAGGGTGAAATATTTCAATAGCATTACTCTTCTTATCTACCACACGAAGTACAGATTCAAGACGACTATTTTGGTCACAATTATCATGTAATCCCGTAACATAATCACCAGGATTAACATCTAAACCTTCCCCTACAGCATGACAAAGATCAAGCTTCTCATAGTTTGTCACACGAAAATCTGGAGGCACACAATCTCTCAAATACAATAATAGATTAAAAGGAATTGAAAACTCTCTACCACAGGGTAGTATCCTTGAAACAGTCACCTTTTTTTCCGGATGGTTTACACAACCGTCATTTGAAAAGTCGTTATTAGAGATTGAATCCGGAGTAAAATGATAGTCATCACAATATAGCGCATTATAACTCACCAAATCTTTGACTGCATACTTCTTAAAACAGTCTAATTCTGTCGCCACAGCTACATCAACCTGTGGCCTTAATCTACTTACTGAATAATCAAAAAGATGCCAATTAAACCACCCATCATAAATCATCAATCGACCTTCAGTATCAACATCAATTGGCCTACCCTCATCAGGGACACCATCATTATCAGAATCGACAAACCCTAACTCTTTACAGTCCCAACATTTATCTCCATCTGCATCTCGATCTAATCTATCTGGATAACCATCCCCATCAGAATCTGGCTCCCTATAAAAAGCGACATCATCGATAAAGTTACCCACAGAGGCATTTCCTGATGCAGTTGATCGCGCCATAAACCCAAGCTGTACATAGGATGTATTTTCTGGAACACGATAATGTCCAGTATATGTATGCCATTTATCTGTTGTACTAACAGTACGAATTGGTTCAACTCCAGGATCAACTTTCCTGTTAGGGCTATCAGGATCAGTAGGATCATCAGAAAAGATATAAATATCCATGACATCCTCCTTCGATTGTCTCCAATTATATCTTCTAGCTCTATGCGACACCCTATAATAAATCAACTCCCCTGGCTTAACCTTAAATACTTGAAACAACCGAGAAGCACTATTGGCATTTAGCTCTACAAATTTATCTCCCTCAAAAGCATTTACCCGCTCATAACCACTACTCCATGCCTCAATCTCGTTCTTGCTATCGGTAGTTTGCCATCCCAACCCATTATCCCCCTCACCAACATGAATAAAAGCAAGATTCCTAGGGCTTACGGAATATTCTTCAAAGCCCCCATTATTAAAAGTTTTAATCTCTTCAAACGATTCGTATTCATCTAATATACCATCGTTATCATCATCTAAGTCCGTTTTATTGAGAACTCCATCTCCATCAAAATCATCATTATCACCACAATTCACACACACAACAGTATCAGAAAGCATCTCTTGGAAACTAAATTCATTGAAACCAAAAGAACTCCAATAAAAGCACAGCGAAACAATCAAAAGAATAACTCTTGTAAGGGAAAAGCGTTGCATATCTAAGGCGATTAATTAAATCTGAATCCTAATTTAACTATTAATCACCTCTAAAACAAACATTAACCAAACAAAATCACAAATAAAAAATCCATCAAACAACAACATCACGCAGCACAATCCATATCCTTAAAATATCATTTGACATAATTTGTATAACACAAAATAGTATTATATTTTCATAACAACACCTTCACACTTAGGCATAAAAAAAGGAGCATCCATTACAAAATGAAAACTCCTTCTTGTTCAATTTATATACACTACATGACAAAGAATAGATCCCAACGAATCCACACAAAATTATCAACGTAGAATAGAGATCGATATGGTATTAGAACTGTCTTTTTAGATCCACCATTTTAATAGCAGCAATAGCCGCTTCATCTCCTTTATTACCCAATCTACCTCCAGAACGATCTAAGCTCTGCTGTTCCGTATTATCGGTCAATACACAAAAAATAAATGGTTTATTATATTTAAGATTTAGATCTGTAGCACCTTTAGTCGCACCATCACACACAAAGTCAAAATGCCGTGTCTGACCTTGAATTACACATCCGATCAGCACAATAGCATCCACATCTGTATATTCAGCCATCCACTGACCTCCCAATGGCAACTCAAAAGTTCCTGGAACATGCTTCACTATCACATCTTCCTCTGCAACACCATGTTTCACCAAAGTGTCTTTTGCTCCTTGCGCCATATTACCGGTGATATGGTAGTTCCATTCTGCTACCACTAGCCCTATTTTCATTCCTTTTGCAGCAGGTACTGCATCAAAATCGTACTCTGATAAGTTTTTTGTAGCCATGATAATTAATAATAGTGATATACAAAAATAAAAAAAATCCTTCCGACGGGAAGGATTTTCTTTATTTAAAAGAGAGTAAAAACTCTATTATTTCAAACGCTCGATATATTTATTTACCACACGTGCTTCGTTACTCTTAGGATAGTCTTTCTTAACAATCTCAAGATACTTCACCGCGTTTGCTTTATCTCCATTCATTTCGCTAAGCTTAGCCGCTTTGAAAAGATAAAGTGGTGTGGTCATATCGTTCTTCACACTATTAGCTGCTTTCACATACATTTCAACAGCTTTAGTTGTATTATCCAATTGAGCATATGCATCTCCCTGTGCTCCAATAGCGATAGGCTTAAGCATACGATCATCCGTAGAGAAATCTGACAAATATTTGATCGCATCTTCATATTTACCTAATTGTAAATAAGAGATACCAGCATAATAGTTTGCCATATTTGCAGTTGGTGTTCCACCATAGTTATCAATGATATCAAGGAAACCACTATTACCACTGCCATCGCCATTCAATGCAATATCGAATGAATCACGCTCAAAGTTATTTTGTGCTACAAATACCTCAACACGTGCTTTCTCTTCACGAGGTGCTTTATAGTATTTGAAATATCCGATAATCACTACAGCAAGAAGAAATAAGGCTCCAAAGCCCATAGTCAATTTCTTGCTATTCTTTTCCATAAAAACTTCGGCAGAGTTTAGGCTCTCTTCAATCTCGTGAAATTTCTCATCCACCTGATCCGTTTGATCGTGCTTGCTCATATTATATTTTATTATTCTATTTTGCGTTAACTTACTTTTGTATTAAAGGCAAAAATAATTTTTTTTCAATAAAAAACACCTACATTTCATTGTGATTATCTCACAAGTAGCATGTTTTTTGAAGAAAAAAAAGAATCTATCCTCTCAAATAATACCATTAATTTAGGTTCCACAGCTATAAAATTAATACTTTTGTTTGCAATTATGCAAGTAAAAATAGGAAATAAGGATCAGACACCCCATGCATCTCAAGAATCTTTCTGTAATTAACTACAAAAATATCGGTCAAACCGACTTGGATTTCTCTGCCAAATTCAACTGTTTTATTGGAAACAATGGGATGGGTAAGACCAACATATTGGACACGATATACTACCTCTCTTTTTGCAAAAGCTACTTCTCTAGTTCTGACAAGCAGAACGTAAAGCACGATGAAGCCTTCTTCATGCTACAGGGAGCTTACGATCGAAATGGCGAAGAAGAGGTCCTTTACTGTGGTTACAAATCAGGACAAAAGAAGAAGTTCAAACGCGACGACAAAGAGTATCAAAAGCTTTCCGAACACATCGGTTTGTTCCCACTGGTGATCATCTCACCATCCGATCAAAACCTGATCCAAGGAGGTAGTGAAGCTCGTCGTAAATTCATGGATGGAGTCATCTCACAGTACAACAAAGCATTCCTTCAAGATCTAATTGCCTACAATCGCACACTACTTCAACGCAATCAGCTATTGAAACAATTTGCCAGCGAACGCTATTTCGACGAAGAGACACTAATTATATACGACCAACAGCTCATTCACTACGGAACGCGAATTTACGAATCAAGGGCAAGTTTCATCGACACCTTTCTTCCGATCTTCCAACAGCACTACCAATTTATATGCAAAGGCCAAGAGCAAGTAGACTTAGTATATAAATCGTCAATGCACCACACGCCATACGAACAGCTCTTAAAAGAGAGTCGTCAAAAAGATTTGGCGATGGGCTACACCACTATGGGACCACACAAAGACGATTTAGAACTAAAACTAGGCGACTATCTAATGAAAAAGATAGGTTCACAAGGACAGAACAAAAGTTTCTTGATCTCTCTTAAGTTTGCCCAATTCGATTTCATGAAACATTTAAGCCAAGCAACACCAATCTTGGTATTGGATGATATTTTTGATAAATTAGATGCCCAACGTGTTGAACAGATCATCGATCTAGTTTCGAAAGATGATTTCGGACAGATATTCATCTCTGACACCAACCGTGAGCATATTGATCAAATTTTTCATCGTAAAGGTGCCGAATATAAAATATTCCAGTTAAACCAAGGAGAAGTTTCCGAAATCGATCCCAAAGCATGAAATACCGCAAATATCCACCCCAGCCCATTGGTAAAGTATTGGAGAAATATTTAGAGAGATCTCCTCTAAATGACAAACTAAAAGAAGTAGAAGCACTGGCGGCATGGCAAAAAATCATGGGACCCAACATCATGGAACGCACACAAAAGCTATATATGAAGAGCGGAGTGCTTCACATCAAAGTCGACAGTTCCATCATCAAACACGACATCTACATGATGCGCAACCACATCATGCGCAACATAAACAACCATCTAAAAGCAGAGATTGTAAAAGAGATCGTCCTTGAGTAGTCTCTATTGAATATATCTCAAATAGAACATGCGAGGTTCAACCATTTAAATAGCACAAGACATCCGTTCAGATCAACGGATACAAAAACACGTTATCCCCTCAAAAATAGATCCAACCTACACTCGAATCAAATCAATAGTATACATAGGAGCACTCTCCCACCCCATCATCGCATTAATAATACGAAAGTGGGTATAGTGCGATAACGAGGCAACGGGTATATCCGTCTCGTGAATCACCCCATCATCTAAGAGTCTCTGCCTCTGTGTTCCCTTCAACAAACACTGCTTAGGTGTCCACCATACCCCATCTCTATAAAAAACAAGATTGGTATAAGTAGTATCGGTCACCATACCGTTTTGAACAATCACGGCCTCCTCATTCGCACCTAACAAAGCAGAGATACGCTGAAAATCATCACGATTTCTATACTTAAAATCATACATGATCTCACCAGCCTCAACACAGACAAAACGTTCGATATCTCTTATTTGATACGGAACCCACTGTATAGAGACCACCTTTTCTGCATACGCGACAGTCAATCGATACACTCCATCCTTGGGCAAATCAACAGAAGACAACACATCCAAAAGATCAATACGATAGGCAGGATAGAAGTGATGCATCGTACGATCTAGACGTGCTTGATGAGATTCGACATACTCCACCACTCCATTACTCAAAGACATCGTCTCAATAAATTGGCACATATATCTTCTTTATTAATTCGTCATACTCTCCCTCCATATCACTCATTGCAGTCACACCACCACCACTATGAAAAAAGTAGCGATCCTCCTCCTGTGCAATAAAACGTATCATCACCATTGAGTCAAGATGCGCTCCATCATATACTCCAGCAACTCCAGTATAAAACCCTCTCTCCGAGGGTTCCGCTTCAGCAATAATTTCACAGGTCTTTTTCTTAGGTGCTCCAGTAATCGAACCTGCAGGCAATAGCTTATTAAAGATATCCCCCAGATGGGCATGATAATCTTCGGGCAACTCCCCTTCGATATGCGAACTCACTTGTAGCAGAGCTCCATTTTGCGTCTTCACACGATCCACATAACGAAACTTCTTCACTCTCACATGATCTGCCACACTACTTAGATCGTTACGTATCAAGTCGACAATTGTAAAATGTTCCGACCTCTCTTTCTCATCATTCATAATGATCTCTTCCGCATGTGGAATGGTAGCATCAATAGTTCCTTTCATCGGAAAAGAGGAGATCTTCTGACCTCGTATCTCCACAAATTTCTCTGGCGAGAAACAGAGGAACCTATTCGCTACAAACAACCGATACTTTGCCTGTACACCATGATACAGACGCTCCAAATCCACCGAAAGTGTTATGGGGCTCTTCATAGTCAGATTAGTCAAAAACGAGTCGCCATACAGAAGGCCATCTCTCACAACAGTAAAAGCCTTAGAAAACGAAGCTAACGATGCGGGGCTAGCATTCAAGACAACATCAAGAGGCTCTTGCTTCGAGGTTCCATTGCTCACGCCATTAAAATCAAACTTAACAGAAGTTTGATCCAATGCATCCAATGGAGTTACCTCCCCCGCTTCCCCCTTATAGTCTATCATAAAGAAAAAAGGCGTTCTACTCGCACCCAGGCGATTCATCTTATCTATAAGATCTGTATTCATGGTTAATGGACCAATTCAATATTGATGAGAATTATAAACAATCATAAAAAACATGATATCTCCAACAAAATAACAATTTCATTTCATCACGAAATTAGACCTTTTTATCTAAACAAACAAAAGATCACACGCTCCAAACAACAGCACATTTCGTCTCCCGAACAATACCGATTATATCATACTCTTTCCAGAACAAACAACCATCTCATTCCACATTTTTTCAACCACATGTAATCATTCCGAACAAAAACAGACTTATTAAGACAAAGAACCATAACACTCCATGCATCGAAGAGTGTTTCTCTAATTTAAAATATCAAAATAGACGACAATGAAAAAGATTAGCTATTTACTATCTATCATATCACTCACACTGCTTGTTGCATGTGGGGGCGGAGACAAAACGGCTGAGAAAGTATACCCAAAAGCCACATTCGAAGTGACGAATGCTGCTGAAACCATGCCTGTATGGATTCATGGAAAAGAGAACTCCGACTTCATCCTTCTACCTGTTCACGGAGGCCCTGGATCTGACGTTTTAGACTTCCGCACATACAAAGGAGGAGATGGATTCAAAGCCATCGAAAAAAACCATATGGTAGCCTATTGGCAACAAAGAGCCTCAGGTGCATCCAAAGGATCTGATGACAAAAAACACTTTACCATTGCACAATATGTTGACGATCTAGACAAAGTGATCGACCAATTAAAGGATCGTTATCCAGGTAAAAAAATTGTTCTATTAGGACACAGTTGGGGAGGAATGCTAACTTCTTCTTACCTAAAAGATGCAGCTCATAAAGACAAAATTGTTGCATGGATCGATGCTGGGGGTGTAACCAATGGAACAACATTGATGGAACAAACCAAAGCTGACGTATTAAAAGAGGCAGAAACTCGTGTGGCAAAAAAAGAGAACACCAAATACTGGGAAACAGTGATCTCTCAAATCAAATCAAACAAAACCAATGCCAACGCACTTGCTTACCAAGTAACACAATACATCCCTGAAGTGTTAATCAAGGTAGATAACCACAAAGACTTTGCTATTAACCAAAGAGGATACCTAAGCAACTCAGTACTATTCAACGAAATACTTAAAACAGACAACACACAGAAAGTATCTGCATTTGCCAAGCCTATACTTACCCTATGGGGAAAGTATGACTTTGCAGTTTCTGCTTCTCAAAAGAAAGAGGTAGAAGGGGTCGTAGATGCAAATCAGATCACAAATATCGTATTTCCAGCATCTGGACACTATATGATGTTTCATGAACCAGCCCTATTTGCAAAGAGTATCAATGACTTTATCAAGACCATTCAATAATTATTATATTTTACTTAGAGGTAAACAAAAACTTACCTCACTTTCTTTATTCTTAGGTTGTCTTATTTCGATAAGACAACCTTTTCTATATCCACTTCTCAGACAACCGAGTGAATTTACCTCCAAAGGTTTTTCATCCTATCTTCCCTTTTCCTATTTTTGTATCCAAACAAAGAAAAAGAAACTATAGATGGTGCGTGTGCTAATTATTGACAACGACGATTCGTTTACATATAATCTCAGACAACTTGTAGAAGAAGCCGAGATCCAAACAGAAGAGGTTATCGTTATATCACATAAAGATGTGACCCTCGACGACGTGGCTCCATTTAGTCATATTATCTTCTCTCCTGGCCCAAGTCTTCCGAAAGACCATCCCATGATGTTCGAAATACTAGAAGCATTTGAAGATACCAAAGTTATCCTAGGAGTATGTCTAGGACATCAAGCCATCGGAGCCTTCTATGGGGCAAAACTGTCTCAACTAAAACAGGTAGTCCACGGACAACAGCGAGAAATAATATGGGACAGCACCACCCATCCCAAACTATCCCTACCAAGTCCATCTATTGTCGGACTTTACCACTCATGGTTTATCGATTCCATCCCAGAAGCCATGCCACTACACATCACAGCCGCCGACCCAACAGGACGTATCATGGCCATCGAACACCACACCTTTGCCATCACAGGAGTCCAATTTCATCCCGAGTCAATGATGACCGAACAGGGGGATCTGTTTATCAACAAGTGGTTATCCCAAACAGTATAAAATAACAAAGCACTCCTACCTTATCGTTTATACAATCATTGGCCTCCATTAAAAACCTCATTTTACACAATACGGCTTAGTTTGTGCCAATTTATTGGCACGAAAGGGATACCTAAACCGATGGGAACGCCGAGATCCTGCTCGGCATCGTACCACAAGAGAGCCACAACCATAGTATTCATCTGCGTACTATGTTGACAAAATGATGGGGTCGGACTTACAGCCCTCCTTGTAATTATATTACCTATACCCAGCGCTTCGCACTGGGCTAAGTTCTATTTCCCTTTCAGGGAATGTTGCAGCATAGACAGATTGCATCACGAGCATGTTGCTCGATAGTAGGGTTGACACACGATGCCGAGCTGGAGCTCGGCGTTCCCAGCGGTTGTCCCATTCTTGCACTTCAACCAGATCAGTGATAATCCGTCTAATCCGTGGCTATATTTCCCTTCGTGGTATATTTCATACGCGTCATCCATTCCACATCCAATACGGCTTAGTTTGTGCCAATTCATTGGCACGAAAGGGATACCTCAACCGCTGGGAACGCCGAGCTCCTGCTCGGCATCGTGCCACAAGAGAGCCACAACCTTAGTATTCACCTGCATACTATGTTGACAAAATGATGGGGTCGGACTTACAGCCCTCCTTGTAATTATATTACCTATACCCAGCGCTTCGCACTGGGCTATGTTCTATTTCCCTTTCAGGGAATGTTGCAGCATAGACAGATTGCATCACGAGCATATTGCGCCATAGTAGAGTTGACACACGATGCCGAGCTGGAGCGCTGCGTTCCCAGCAGTTGTCCCATTCTTGCACTTCAATCATATCCGTGGGAATCCGTCCAATCCGTGGCTATATTTCTATCCCCCTTCACTTTAAGAGCAAAAACAGTGTTAAAAACTATTAAATAAGAAAGACTACATATAATCTACCTCTGAACACACCCCTACGAAACAATAAACATATACATCTTTTTAAATTCAATTTAAAACATAAACACGCTATAAACCTCAAAATGACATAGCAAAATTCATAAAAACGAATAATTACCACAAGCAATAGCCCAATATTACCGAATCAAAATAATAAATACGACAATTAAGCACCTATTAGCATATGAAAAATCAAATGTTAATTTATAAATAAACAACACAACACAATTATATATAGCTTAATATTACAAGACAAATATTAACTATTTTTACAATGAAAAAATTAATCATTTCACTTATTGTATTAGGGGGGGGTATGATGTCATGCCAACAAGAAGCCTTGGATGCAACAAGTAATACGGTAGATGCAAGTGCTTTTGAAATCTTGCCTACTATTTCACAGAGCGAAGCACAAACAAAATTCGCTCAGATTCTTTCAAAAGCAGTGTACAACGATGAAGCAGTAAGAAGCTTCATCCAAAAAGAAGCACTGAAACAGTTCGATTGTGACTATGATATTCTTTATGGTAAAGTAAAGAATCAAGAAGTAAAAGAGGGGATCACCTTCAAACAAGCTTTGGATGTATATGCAGAAGATGTAAACTCACTGGATCAAATCGAAAAAAGTGCTCCACTAATCAATATTCTACTCCCAAATCTTGAATTTGTAGGTGGAATGAGTGCAGAAAAATGGAATATCTCTGATAATAACATTGGAGTAATTCCAGATATAGGAAATCTAAGTAACTCTGTTTTTAGCAATGGAGATTCAGTTAGTTATATTCCTCATAAAGAGATACCTATTTTTCCTGTGCTTATTGTAAAAAACAGCGATAGAGTTATTTTAAAATCTCCAGCCACAAAGTCTTCTGAAGCCAGATATGATTTTAAATATGGACAATTTGACCCAACACTAAATACCTCAACAAAATCTAGAGTTTGGGTAGAACCAACTTACAAAGATAATAAACATTGGACTGCGTATAATCCTTATTTCTATCTAGAAGAAAGTGATATTGACCCTAGACTTATCAAAGCATACAATGAAAATGTAGATGGTCTAAGCCATCGAGAGTATATGTACTACAATCTAGATAAGGACCATCGTTTTTTTGAGCATAAAGATTTAAATACTAAAATTCGAGAACGTATTTATGCAATACAAATCACAAAAGCTGGATTAAAAGCCTTTTCAATGCATACAAAAGAAAATAATGATCCATCTATAAATGGAATGAATGATACAGGTGTAGGCACAAGTGACAGGATCGTTGTAAGAGGCGAAAAGTTTAGGGGACAAGATCTTTATGACCGTTTATGGAAAGGTGGCGTATATGAATTTCGATTTGAGATAGGAAAGCTTAAAGGAGGAAAAGTAAGTACAGTAGCGAGTGAAGTTTACGCTATAGATATAAGAGATGCATTCGACATTTCACATGTTCATATTGACAGATTAACCCCAGGTTTATTCCGAAGCAGTAGAGAATATTACACTGTAAAGATGGAGTACATTAAGCCCAAATGGGTCAAAATGGGATTAGCAAACAGGTTAGACTATTGGGACCCATTTACTGAATCTAAGAACATTAATATTAATATCTATGAAGAAGATAGTGGTGATAGAATTGAAAGAGAAATAAAATCAACTTACACAACGACAAACAAATTTTCTGTAACCGCTGCGGGTAAGGTAGGGTCTCCGGGTAAGGAAGAGTCTGTGGATATGGTAGGGTCTGTAAACCTAAGTGCAGCATATTCTAATGAAAATACAAGACAAACTTCAACTTCCACAAAGATATATTCAACAGATAAATCGGACTATGTAGGGTATAAGGATCTATACTTTCATGATGAAGTAATATTAATGAATCCTAAAGAAGCACCAATAGAAACATCAGACGGAAAAAGATATTACCCTATTAAACATCTTGCGTTTGGAACTGAATTAAAAGTTGCAATTGCACCAATGGCAACAAATCAGAAACCAAAAACTAAATCCTCAACCAGCAACAATAATCGCAAAAGCTCGACAACAATCACTAGTAATAAACCTAAAATTAATCTACCTCCAGGGTTCACAAATCCAGGATCTCCTTTTGCCAATCCAAACAACGGAATGTGCTCTCCTAATGGTAGGCCAATGGTTTTAGTTGCTCCAGGTGAAGAGCCTCCTGCATGTAATGATAACCCATCCAGATATATGGACTAAAATAATAACAGTTAGAACAATTGAACACAACTTCAATTGTTCTACTTTTTTAAAACTTATTACTTATGAAATATTTATTTAAAATAATTGGTTGTTTAATTCTTTTCACCTCTTGTAAAACAAATGAAGATCTAAATAATATACCAAACTATATTCTTGGGGACTACAAGATGGTAGCATGGGAGTCTTCAGAAAAAATCGATATTAATAAGAATGGAAAATTTGAAGATCTTCTTACGGAATTTGAATCTTCAGGATACGGATTAGGCTTCGATTCCAGTTCTCCTCAGTTTAAACTTTTTATTTACAATAGTGGCAATACATTTTTTACTTATAAAATACCTAAAGCTGTTGTCGACCATATCGAATACCCAAATAATGTTACTCTAAATTATGAATATTGGAATATAAATAGTAAAGAATGCAATCGATCTAAAGATCAAAGCCTTCTTTTTAAGACAAACATTACAACAAAAGGAAATAAGAGTGACACCTTTAATTCAATTCAATTCAAAAATGACACAATTATAGTAGACATGACTGCCGAACTCACGAATCTCGAAGACCCTAGGGCTGTTTACAGAACTGACATGAAATTATATTATAAAAAGGACAAACAATAAACTGTACAATGCACTCAAAAAGTAATAGGAAATAAATACCTCATTACCATTTTGAGACATCTATTCTTCTTAAAAATATTTAATTAAAACAAAGATGAAACACCTCCTACCTGTTATCCTAGCTTTTATATGCTTCAGCTGCAAGCAATCAGATAGCCTTACCCCACAATCCAGCGAGACATTAGTGATCTATATGGCAGCAGATAATGACCTCAAAGGCAATGCGCTGTTGAATGTATATGATATGGTAGAAGGCATAAAGGAGGATCAGAAGGTGGTCGTTTTTATGGATAAGGGGGATAAAAGCTCCTACCTTATGGAGCTCAACAAAAAGAATGGTACGGCTATCCACCGACAAGTAGTTAAACAATATCCCGATCAAAACTCGGCGGATAGCCATACCCTCCATCAGGTACTCAAAGAGGTGATCGAGAGATATCCATCCCAGCAGTATGGATTGATCTTATGGTCACATGGCACCTCTTGGTTTCCTGCCCCAAAACCCAAAACCAAATCATTTGGTGTGGACAAGCAATCTACTATGGAGATCCATGATCTCGCAACAGCATTGCCAACCAAATTTAAATATATTCTTTTCGATGCCTGCTTGATGGGAAGCGTAGAAGTGGCTTCAGAACTACAAAACAATACCGATTACCTCATCGCTTCTCCTACAGACATTCTAACCACGGGAATGCCTTACCAAAAGATACTACCTATCCTTCTCAACACACAACAAACAGTAGAGAAACGATTGAAAGAGGTTTGTAAAACTTACATCAAACACTACAAACAAAAAGAGGGAAAGATGCAATCAGCAAGCATTGCACTATATAATCTTAATAACATCAATATGGTTCAAACTGCCATGCAACAAATCATAACCAACCATCCAAACACGAAAGTCAAAGCAGCAAATGTCCAAAAACTTCATAAACAAGCGGACTGTTATGATCTAATCGATATGATAGAGAAGAACTACGGAACAAAAGCTGCAACTCAGATGAAGTCAACTCTCTCTTCCTTTATCCTCTTCCATGACCATACAGATAAGTTCCAAGAGAACCTTTCGCTTGATAACCTACATGGTATTAACTGCTATATCCCTGTAGACCCAAACACTTATTACCCAGAATTCTACTATAACCTTCAGTGGAGTAAAATAACCCAATACCATAAAGCCATCTTCTAAAGCACCAAACAAAAAAAGAATTTATAGCATTCGAACTTCTGAATATTGACACATAAAATCAAGCTCAAGTAGGGTGTTCCCTACTCACTATCTTAATACTATCAATACGCAAACCACATTCTCAACGTCGGCAAACTACTTACTATCCACATCCAATACGGCTTAGTTTGTGCCAATTCATTGGCACGAGAGGGATACCTCAACCGCTGGGAACGCCGAGCTCCTGCTCGGCATCGGGCCACAAGAGAGCCACAACCTTAGTATTTATCTGCGTAGGTTGCATCACGAGCATATTGCCCTATAGTAGGGTTGACACACGATGCCGAGCTGGAGCTCGGCGTTCCCAGCGGTTGTCCCATTCTTGCACTTCAATCATATCCGTGGGAATCCATCCAATCCGTGGCTATATTATCCTTCGTGGTATATTTCATACGCGTCATCCATTATACATCCAATACGGCTTAGTTTGTGCCAATGAATTGGCACGAGAGGGATACCTCAACCGCTGGGAACGCCGAGCTCCAGCTCGGCATCGTGCCACAAGAGAGCGACAACCTTAGTATTCATCTGCGTACTATGTTGACAAAATGATGGGGTCGGACTTACAGCCCTCCTTGTAATTATATTACCTATACCCAGCGCTTCGCACTGGGCTATGTTCTATTTCCCTTTCAGGGAATGTTGCAGCATAGACAGATTGCATCACGAGCATATTGCCCTATAGTAGGTTGACACACGATGCCGAGCTGGAGCTCGGCGTTCCCAGCGGTTGTCCCATCCTGTGCGCATCAACCAGATCAGTGGGAATCCGTGGCTATATATGAAGGCCAACAATAAACAACATTACTATTTACTCCCCAATCAGATCCTCTTTCATCTCATCGAGCTTCTCAAAGTTGAACTGATCAATCATATGTTGCATCTTTAACTTCACTTGGGCTAGACATAAATTACCGATACTTCCCTCATGGGTATGGTGAACCTGCAAATCAGTCTCAAACTGTCCAGCTTCGATCTCTTGCCCCACCTGCTTATATGCATCCCTAAAAGGCACGCCATCTAACACACGCTTATTTACCTCCTCCACGCTAAACACCAAACGATACTTCGGATCTTCAATAATATGATCTTTGATCTTCAAATTATCAATTGCATACTGCGCAATATGAATACACTCTTGCAAGTCGTCGATAGCAGGCAGAATCTCCTCTTTAATCAATTGTAGATCTCTAAAATAGCCACTAGGCAAATTATTCATCATCAATGTAATCTGGTTTGGCAACCCTTGAATACGATTACAATGAGAACGCAACAGTTCAAAAACATCCGGATTCTTCTTATGAGGCATAATACTCGACCCTGTAGTCAAAGCATCGGGTAGGGTCAGAAAATCAAAGTTTTGACTCATATACAGACAGACATCCATCGCCATCTTCGACAATGTCGAAGCCACATTAGCCAATCCGAAAGCCACATTCTTCTCCACACGACCTCTTCCCATCTGTGCATACACCACATTATAGTTCATCGACTCAAAACGAAGTAGGTCGGTAGTCATCTGACGATTCAATGGAAACGACGAACCATAGCCCGCAGCACTACCCAGAGGATTCTGATTCGAAATCTTATAGGCCGACTGCAAAGAGATCACATCATCAATCAAACTCTCAGCATACGCACCAAACCAAAGACCAAAAGACGAAGGCATCGCCACCTGCAGATGCGTATATCCAGGAATCAAAACCCCCTTATGCTTATCCGCACGCTTCATCAAGCTTAAGAACAACTCCACAACATCCCCTACCACTTCACGTATCTTATCCCTAAAGAACAACTTCAAATCCACCAACACTTGATCATTCCTCGAACGACCACTATGAATCTTCTTCCCTAGATCGCCTAAACGCTCCGTCAAAATAAGCTCCACCTGAGAGTGAACATCCTCAACGCCCTCCTCTATCTTAAAATTACCCTCCTCTATCTCGTGATATATACGACGCAACTCCTCCACCAAAAGAAGAAGCTCCTCTTTTTCCAACAGATCGATAGACTCTAACATCGTGATATGGGCAATAGATCCCAACACATCATATTTGGCCAATTGATGGTCTAACTCTCTATCCATCCCAACCGTAAAATTCTCTATCTGGGCATCCACTTGCCCCCCTTTATCCCAAAGTTTCATATCTATCGTATCTAGTGGTTCCTATCCAATTATCAAACACCTCATCCATGTCAAGACTTTAACGCCCTAAACTAACAACATGAAGTCATGAGGTTTTGTTTACACTTTCACCAAAAGCATCGTCACAATGAATATCCATTCATCCACCTTCTGGCTTATTCATCAAATATGCCACTTTATTCTGTAAAAACTGCATAAAACACCCATTTTATGAATAAACAATGAATAAACAATAAAAAAGTCACCTCTACTATCAAAAAGAAATGACAAATCTCCCAATGATAGTAAAGATGACTTTACAATAACACTCTATGATCTAAAAGAGGACCTTAACTGATAATGTTTTTCACTTAATGACCTAATGCGCTCCACGGATTCCAATCTTGCTCCACCGAAATGATATCATGTTGTTTTGCATAAGACGCATATATTGCCTTAAGCTCATCAAGCATCTCGGGGTATTGCTCTTCCAAAGGAGTTGTCTCACCGGGATCTTTTTCAATATTATAAAGATGCCATTGCCCATCTCCCCACATTCCTTTTCTTATCATGCGTGCTTTCATATTACTCTTCATCACATACATATTTCCAAACAATTCAAAAGCAACCCACTCTTCATCACTTCTCACATAATCTCTCTTCTTCTCTAAAAATCCTCTCATAGACACGCCCGTTGGCGCTACAATCTTTCGATCTTTATACATTGTCTTTGGAACCTCTACTCCCGCATAGTCCAATATGGTGATTGGAATATCTTTGATTGATGACATCTTAGCTGTAGCTTCATTTTTACGAAGTGGGGTGTCCCATTTTGGTTGCTTAATAATCATTGGCACACGTATTCCTCCTTCAGCAACAAAAGCCTTCCACCATTGAAGTGTTCCAGTGGCTACATTTGCCCAATTCATTCCTATTTGCCAGTTAGTATTCCCTTTCCCAACATCATCTAAATTAGAACTATAGTTCTTCTCAACCCATGCTTTCATTAAAGGATTACTCAATACTCCTCTCAAATCTGTTCCCTCAGGACCATTGTCCGTAATATAAACAATCAAAGTATTATCATATTTCCCACTGGCTTTCAGATAATCGATAAGTCGACCTATTGACTCATCCTGATCTTCAATCATCGCCGAATAGGTAGCCATAATACGAGCCTGTATCTTCTTAGTATGTTCAGGAAGATCTTTCCATCTTTTTAACAAAGGATTCAATGCAGGATCTGGATATGGTGTATCATACGATATTACACCATGTTTTTTCAGCATCTCGAATCGTTTTTTCTTAAGGTTTTCATATCCAGTTCTTAAATAGAAGCTATAATACTTGTCAATCTTATCTTGAGGAGCCTGAATAGGAAGGTGGGCTGTTGTGAATGCTACATATGCAAAGAAAGGCTTATTATCCAACTCATTACTCTTCAAATACTCTAACATTTTACCTGTATAAAGAATATTTGAATAAACACCATTTGGACGAACAACCGATTTTCCATCCTCAAAAAACTTCTCCTCGGCAATTGGAGGTATTTTGCCTTTCGAAATATATGATGCAGTTTCTGGATCTTTAGCATCAGGAAGCATTACTTGCTGATTCCAATGGTTTGAACCTCCAACATATATTCCATATGATCTTTCAAATCCCCATTCGTGTGGACCATGTCCTCCACCATGCACCCCACCTAAATGCCATTTTCCTACAGTATAGGTGTGATAACCAGCATCTCTTAACAACTCTGCTATTGTCACGGTATTACGTGTCAAGTATCCCTCATATCCTTTTTTACCTTCTGCTGGAGGATACACTGTATAATCAAATGCTCCTAGACCAACCTCAATATTATTACACCCTGTTAAGATTTGAGATCTTGAGACTGAACAAACGGGCGTGGCATGAAAATTTGTGAATTTTATTCCTTGTTCAGCCAATGTATTCAATTGTGGAGTATTTACCTCACTACCAAAAGGGCCGATATCAGAGAAACCCATATCATCCCCAACGAGAAGTAGAATATTTGGACGTACAGTTTCTGATGTCTTTGTTTGTCTACCACCACACGAACCCAATATAAGGGAAGATAAAACCATTACCCCACCTATAATTTTTTTTGATTGTACCATATAGCTAGATATTAATATTTCATATACCCCCAACAATATCTAACATGACATTGTTCACCTATATAGGCCGATCATCCACACAAAACTAAAACACTATACACCAATGATTTACACACCAGTAAAACATATAAAACAATTTAATAAGATAGACGATCTAACTGTTTACATCTCTTCAATTATTTTCCAATCAGTCACATTTACAATTAATCTCTATCCTCTTTTTACAATAAAAATTGTAATTTCGTAATATCATAAGATTAGATATAAGTAGCGGATATGATCAAACAGATATTCACAAAGATTAGAGTAAGTATCACACGATTCTTGGAGGTCGAGTTGGTGGCCATGTGTCTATATCTGGGATTTATCTCCACCATCAAATTCATGAATCTAATTGATGTGTTCCACCCATTAATTCGTCTGTTGATAGCGCTGTTTGCTTTCCTTATCATACTATTCTTATATGCACGCTTTCGTGATTTCCTAGTCGATTATTTTGAACACCAGATGGCAGCGACAACTGCCTCACGATTAGGTATTGTCATTCGAGTATCGATGATCCTACTACTACTACTATCGTCGTGGCTCTGTTGGATGTTTGCTCCAATCCTATTTACCCTACTCTTTACCCTACCATTTCTACCAATACTTATTGAGAAAGACGAAGAGTCGTCTTCCCATTCCAGTAGTCGGAACAGTTATGATGATGAGGGGTTTGGTGGAAACAATTTTGGAGAGAACCGTTACAACCAAAATAGTTACCATTAAAGAGCTATTTATCAAATGGACACCATCCAAACATTATAATAGAAAAGGAGTTACACCAAGCTAAGCTGCATGAACTTTGCACGCATGGAGTGTGTTTTGTATAGATAGATGCACCTCATTTAATGGATCTAGATTAAAAATTTCAATGTTATATTAGAATGAAACGATTCGTAACGATTATTATTACCATCATAACCTTTACCAATTGCAGTGTGAAGAGAGAGATCTACTCGAACATGACAACACATCGATGGGAAACTGTAGATGCATTTAAAGAGATTATCACATTGGCTAATCTAGATGGTGCTATCTTGATCTACGACACAGACAAGGATCTGTTTTATTCTAATGATTTTGTTAAAGCAAAAAAAGGGCAATTACCTGCATCAACTTTCAAAATAATCAACTCACTGATCGCTTTTGAGACAGGTGTGGTGAGAAATGACAGCACTGTGATAAAGTGGGATGGAGAAAAGCGATATCTTAAAGTATGGGAACAAGACCTTCTATTTCGTGACGCATTTAAATATTCATGCGTACCATGCTATCAAAAGATCGCAAGAGAAATTGGCGTAGAACGAATGAACCACTACGTGAAAGAGGCACATTATGGGAAAATGGATATCAACGAATCGACCATTGATCATTTTTGGCTTAACGGAAAATCAAGAATCACGCCGTTTCAACAAATTGCTCTTTTGAGAAAGCTTTACGACAGCCAACTTCCTTTCTCTTCTCGATCACAATCATTAGTGAGGCAGATTATGGTGATGCAAAAGAACGAAGAGATTGTGCTTAGTGGAAAAACAGGTTGGTCAATAGATAACAACCATAATAACGGTTGGTTTGTAGGGCGACTAAAAACCACGGATAACACCTACTTTTTTGCCGTGAATGTATCTCCAGATGATCGTTACGATATCAAAAACTTTTCTACCGATCGAAAAAAGATAACCTTTGCAGCCTTCCAAGCCAAAGGTATCATCAATAAAGATATGTTATGATCAAATCATAACAAGAGAGGATAATTATACCAAAATGACAAATAGTAGAGAGGCATACTTCTGTGAAACAAACTTATGCAGTCTCTTGCCAATAGTGTCGGGATAAACATACCAGTAGAGTTTATCCCGACACTATCATGCACCACGCTGTTTAGACAAAAAACATTCTCCACAAACAAAAGGTTACAAAAGCACTACACCATCCATTAAATGGACAGCAAAAAATACCACTCTCCGACCTTGACAGGCCCCATCTTCGACCCTCCTTCGACTCTCCTTCGACTATTGGTCACATATTGCATATCCAATGGTCATATATTGGTTATGGTTTTGTCACACTAAATGTGGAGGAAGGGTGAGCGATATATGACCAATATGTGAACAATATATGAGCAAAAGTCGAAGGAGAGTCGAAGGAGAGTCGAAGGAAGGTCGAAGGTGAGTCAAAGGAAAGGGGGAGGTATCCCATACTTAAAGTAGAATCGAGATTAAAATGATCATAAAATAAAATAGAATAGAGTGATTAAAGTGTAGGTTGGAAAGAGAAAAACAGATTTATAAACACTCGCTATCAGTTAAAATATGTTTTGTATTGAAGTTCTTCTTATTTTAGTTAAATCTTAATCTAACTCTAAAAACATTGAAAGACTAAGGCGATGAAAGGCTAAAACATGTTGTCGAGCATATTTTATAACACGATTATCTTCCCTTTATCTAAAACAGTTCTTAGACTAATAATAAACAAGAGCGAAACACACAAATACACCACACTGTTTTTCAGATACTTACAAACATAAAGAGAAAAACATATTGTGCAACATTTATTTTTTATCAAAATATTTGCATAAATCGCAAGTAGAAATTAGAACACATAAAACATCACTAAATCATCGTTTCAATGTAGGGGGGGAATTCTACGAAGCGAGGCATTTTTTGACTAACGAAATAATGGGGGAATTATATCATGACAAGTAAAGGAAATTCCATTATTGACCGTTTCACACAGTCGGCTATTGCCGTAACTGCTGCTGTTAAGGTTATAAGCAAGGAGCAACTTCTTTCAGAAAAAGAAGCACACAACTTTAAATTTATCTCATCAGAGATACTACAACAATACGATCAACATTATATCGGTAAAGAGGGGGTTGATGAAGCTTTGGTTGAAGTAAATCATGCCATCGCCGATACAGGTACGGTAGTATTGGAATGTAGCAATGAACAAGTTCGTACAGCAACCTGTGTAGCGGAGCATCTGTATGTGATTGTCAAGGCGTCGAGCATCGTAGAATGTAGTCATGATATTGTTGATTTCATGGCAGAGAACACCAAAAATCAGGGTGGTTATATCGCATTCATTTCGGGTCCTAGCCGTACGGCAGACATCGAGCGTGTGTTGACTGTTGGCGCACACGGCCCAAGAGAACTTACTATCTTCATTGTTTCAGACCTATAAAAACTTTCTACCATGAGCATCCATGATAAAATCCGTACCAAAATCAAAGATGATGTCCTACATGCAAATCTTAAGAATTTCGCATCATCGTACAAACAATCAAAGGCTAACGTATACAAAGATCTAGACTTCGAAGCGCTAAGAAAGCGTGTATACGACCTTAAAGACAGAGATATAAATAAGGTGATGGAGCAGTTCCACCGCTTTAAAGAGAATGTCGAAAAGAGTGGCGCTACTGTTTACCAAGCTAGAACTGGGGAAGATGCGTGTAACTACATTGCTGAGGTGATGAAGAAGCACAATGCCAAGTCGATGGTGAAGAGTAAGTCAATGACATCGGAGGAGATCCAATTAAACCACCGTTTAGAGGCAAAAGGATTGAACCCTATTGAGACTGATCTTGGGGAGTGGATTCTTCAAATCGGTAATGAGCATCCATCGCATATGGTGATGCCAGCAATTCATAAGACACGTCAGCAGGTAGCGAAACTATTCTCTGAATATACAGGTAAGCCTGTAGATCCAGATGATATCAAAGGGATGGTGGAGATTGCACGTCAATACCTACGTGATGATTATTTCACTGCTGGTGTTGGTATGACTGGTGCGAATATCGCAGTTGCAGAGACCGGTACTATTGGATTGGTAACCAACGAAGGAAATGCAAGACTATCTTCGACAGTTCCTCCAGTACATATTGTTTTGGTTGGGTATGAAAAGCTTTGTGATAACTTCTCTGAAGCGATGGATATCGTTAAGGTGCTTCCAAAGAGTGCGACAGGACAGAATATCACATCGTATGTAACATGGATTAAAGGACAAAATCCTTCTCATAAGAATGAATCAGGAACGAAAGAGACCCACTACGTATTCCTAGATAATGGACGTTTGGCTTTCTTTGAGCATCCTGAGTTTAAGGAGGCATTGAAGTGTATCCGTTGTGGTAGTTGTGCAAACATCTGTCCAGCATATGAGATGGTTGGAGGACACGTATATGGTGACCGTTATATCGGATCTATTGGACTGATTCTAACGGCTCTTTACCAAGGGGATGCCGATGCAAAAGATATCTTGAAGATGTGTATCGGTTGTCGTGCATGTTCATTTAACTGTCCATCAGGAATCGACTTGCAGAAGATGATTTCGAACCTGAAGATGGTAGTGGGACAGAAATATGGTATTAACAGTGTTAAGAAGAAGGTTTTCAAGAGTGTTGTGGCTAAGCCTGACACGATGAAGAGCTTGGTTGGTTTAGGGTCTACATTCCAGTTCCCAATGACCAAGACAAATAAGTTCAACAAAGAGAAGGTTATTGCTTCGGTTCCATTGTTGAACGGGGAGAAAGACTTCCGTCATTTCCCTGCCCTTTCGAAGAAATCGTTCACGAAGATGTATCAGAACGAGATCAAGCCATTGGCAAACCCAAAGAAGAAGGTGTTCTTCTATCCTGGATGTGCGGTAGAGTATTTCTATCCAGAGATTGGTATGGCCATGACAAGATTATTGCATAAGCATGGAGTTCAAGTAGATATCCCATCGCGTTCGGTATGTTGTGGTGTACCAGCTATTGCTGCTGGTGATCCAGAGGATGCAAGAAAGATGATCGAGCAGAATTTAGATGAGATGAAATCTCCTGCTGATTATGATGCATTCTTGGTGGTTTGCCCTACTTGTGGTGGTGCTATCAAGCACGAGTTCTTGGATTTCACCAGAGAAGATCCTGATCGCTATAAATTATCTAAACAGATTGGCGATAAGTTGATGCAGATGGGACAATTCTTAGAGCAACTGAATTTGAAATTTAAAGTTAAAGGCGGTCGTACTGTAACTTACCATACACCTTGTCATAATACAAGATCGATGGATTATAGTGCAGAGGGACTACTTAAGAATATTTTAGGAAAGCAATTCAAGCCTCTTACAGACACTAATGTTTGTTGTGGGTTCGGAGGAACATACTCTCTTGATTTCGCACCAATTTCTAATGGTATCTTAAATAAGAAGATTGAGCACATTGAGGAGACCCAAGCTGACATCGTAATTACGGATTGTCCTGGATGTATCATGCAGATTAATGGAGGCCTTATGTATAATGGTGTAGAGAAGAAAGTGATGCACTTATCTTCATTTTTAGAAAATGAAGTAGAAATTGTTTCTAAATAAATGATCCGAATAAGATTCTAATTGTTTTTTATTTACTTAAAGGCTGCCCTTTTTATTAAGGGTGGTCTTTTTTCTTTTCATAAAACCCTCCAAGGCATTTTCAATGCCACACCACGAAAGATATTCGTTCACACCATTAGGGTAGTTGAACTAAAAACACTCCATTCATGTAATATACAAAATTAAGACACATACATATTCATAATTATTTAACATTTAAAAAGTCTAATATTATATCAAGTGTCATATATTTGCTACTGCAACAATCCAACCTAGTAGTACACCATTATCCTCTATCACAATTTAATATTCAAATTGAAGTAATAATGGTAGAAGCAATTTTAAAAAGTACAGCAATAGCAGCCACTATGGCTCTTTTTTTCTCATGTAGTTCTGATAATGACACAACTCCTGATACGACTTACTACGTAGCGGATTATCAGAATATATTGGTCGATGGTCCATTGAATATCGATTTTGTCAATGGTAATCAGAAGAAATCATCCACGTCCACATATAAAGTGATGGTGGAGGCTCCAGATAATCTAAAAGCTGAGGTGTCTGTAGTTTCCAAAGATGGAACATTAACACTAAAAGCATCAAAAGAGATTAGCCTAAAAGATCAAATTCATATTACAGTGAGTACACCTGTAAATATCTCGGAGATTAAATTGAAATCAGATCAGACAGCTGTTTTTGATGGAGAGCTAAAGCAACCAGGTCTCATCGTCGTGACAGAGGGTCACAGCAGTCTCACTCTTAAAAATATAGAAGTAGCGAATTTGATGTGTAAGACCAAAGGTGGTTCGGAGCTTACAATAACTACTTATTCTGAAGTACTGACAGAGCCACAAACCTTCTCCTCTCAGAGAGGTACAAGAGTAAATGAGACGACCTTACTTGTCGATAATAGATACACCTATGTTGGAACAAGTGTGACACTTGAAGATGGCTCTTGGAAAGTAGAAGGAGATAAAATCTATGTGACATACTTTATGAACCAATGTCTTTTCGAAGCAGACGGAAGTACGACGATTGATGCCATAGCAGCACAATCAAGAGTTGTGGATATCCAATTAAATGGAACTTCATCGGCGAACGTCTATGCCATTGAGAAGATCACAGGACAAGGTAAAGGTAGTTCAACACTATATTACAAAGATATAGCGGGAGTGGATATCACCAATTTTATAACCCAAGGAGCAGCGCAAGTATCACCTTATATTGCACAGTGATAGTTGTAGCAATTGGGATAAGAAAAGAAGATTCGACGAAGGGTCTTCTTTTTTTGTTTCCACCGATCCCTTTCTATCTGTATAGCACTAGATCCAACGACTGTTGATGGAGAAGTTTTAATATTTAGTAGATATCTTCTTTATGCGAAGCCGAAGAGAAGATCGTAGCCTTACTCAAGATTGATCTTTGTTGGTGAAAGCGAAGTATAACAGATGGTATAATAGATGAATCCCTCTAATCGCTTATTTTCATTAGACACACAAACACCCCCTGTTATGAAACAAAAGAGACTACCTAAGGGGAATAGAATTGAAAAGAATAATTATGAAAAGATTGACTTTTATAATTATTTCTCTTTATTTTTAACCTTTAAATAGATGATTGGTATGGATATTGATACTTTATCCCAATACAATTATGACTCTTTAAGGAGCGACAACAACAGATTTTCATTCATATATTGATCAAAAGATGAGAAGATTATCCCTATTATTTTTCACTTTATGCCTTTTAATGGGTTCATTCCATCAGGCTTGGGCTGATAAGAGCAAGAACTTTAAACCAAAACGTAAATTGACTCGTAAAGAGTATATTGAAACGTATCGTGAAATTGCGATTAAGGAGATGAACCTCTATCATATCCCTGCAAGTATCACATTGGCACAAGGAATTCTAGAGTCTGGAGATGGAAACAGTTATTTGGCTGTAGTGGGAAAGAATCACTTTGGTGTGAAATGTCACTCCTCATGGAAAGGACCTTCTCTACGCTTAGATGATGATAAAAGGAATGAGTGTTTTCGTAAATATAAGAGTGTAGAGCACTCTTATAAAGACCACTCTGTTTTTCTTCAATCCAAGCGTTACCAAAATCTATATACGCATAAGATTACCGATTATAAAAAATGGGCTAAAGGGCTAAAGAAAGCTGGATATGCAACCAATCCTCATTACCCTAAGCTACTGATAAAGATTATCGAGGAGAATAATTTAGCACAATACGACCAGTTCTATCAGAAAGAGTTCAATAGTCATAAGCCTTCGCCTTTCGACAAAGGTTCGGGGTCGTTTAAGTTCACTATCGGCAATAAGAACCGTATTGTGGAGAACAATAAGAGTCGTGTGATCGTAGCTGTTGAAGGGGATACTTACCTATCGTTGGCACAGAAATACGGTTTGAAAGATTGGGAGATATACAATTATAATGATGTACATAAATCCGATAGACCTAAGGCTAACAGAAATATCTATCTAGAGAGAAAGAAAGGAAAGGCAGCCAAAGGATTCGATACCCATACGGTGAAAGAGGGCGAGAATATGCATGATATTGCACAGCAGTATGGAATTCGTCTAAAAGCACTTTATAGACGCAACCGTATGCGAAGTGGTCGTCAACCTAATGTAGGAGATACAGTCTATCTTAGAGGAAAAGCACCCAAAAGATAACTCTGAGATCTTATATCGCAAGTAAAAGGGCAAATGTTTGAAACATTTGCCCTTTTGTCTACATATCATTTCATGTAATAATTCGCCTATAACTTTTATGTTATACCAATGGGTATTACTACTAAGATAGCATCAATTGATTCTCAATACGGAAACCATTGATAAACTGGGATGTTTTCATACGTTTCTTTCCTGCAAGCTGCATCTCTTCGAACCATACATATCCATCTTTCAATGCCACACGTAGCATATCCTTGTCTATCACTACCGTACCGACAGTGTCGTGATGTGGTTCGATAGAAGGTTTTGTAGCAAAAAGCTTTGCGGTATGCTTCTTCTCGCCATCAGTCATCTCAATCCAAGCTGCTGGATAAGGAGATAGACCTCTTACCTTATTGTGGAAGTCCATCACCGATAGATCTGAATTGACTTGACAATCGGCTTTAAATATCTTAGGAGCATGATGTGACACCGCACCTTCTGCAATCAATTTATCTTGATCGATAGGTGTAACATTCCCTTCGGCCAATGCATCTACGGTCTTACAAACAAGGTTTGCTCCGATCACCATGAGCTTATCATGGATGGTCCCAATGTTATCATACAGATCGATATCGATGGCCTCTTGGAAAAGAAGGTTCCCTGTATCGATTTGATGCTTCAACAAGAAAGTGGTTACTCCTGTCTGTTTGTCCCCGTTGATAATCGCCCAGTTTAATGGAGCAGCACCACGGTAGTTTGGTAGCAGTGATCCATGTAGATTAAATGTTCCCATTGCAGGCATGTTCCACACGATCTCAGGTAACATTCTGAAGGCAACAACAATCTGTAGGTCGGCTTTATAAGAAGCAAGTTCTTCAACAAATGTTGGCTCTTTAAGCTTTTCGGGCTGAAGGGTTGGAAGCCCTTGCTCTACGGCATATTGCTTCACCTCGGACATGCGTACTTTCTGTCCTCTACCGGCAGGTTTATCAGGGACTGTAACCACAGCAACCACATTGTAACCCCCTTCGACCAAAGCTTTTAAGCTCTCTACGGCGAAGCCAGGCGTACCCATAAAAACAATTCTTATATCTTTTGCATTCATCGCTATACTTATTTCTTTAAACACTATTGATTCTGACCTTTAAGATCGTCACGAAGATTCATATTTCCTTTGGTCGCCGTGGGATCATATGGACAATGTTTACATCCATTACCACAACAGTATCCTTTCTTGATTAAAAAAGTCTCTGTCATAACACGATATCCATGCTCACTCTTGTAGTAATCGACTCCTTCGACCAAAGGATCTTGTAAAGGCTTATCATCAAATAGCATAGTCTATTCGTTTAAAGTGAAAAAAGGCATTTCCGAAGAGATGCCTTTCTATTATTTTCGGTGAACTATTTCTTCTCTTTAGGCTCGACCTTTTCGAGCACGTGCCCCATACGGTCTTTTTTAGTCTGCATGTAGAAGGCATTGAATTCGTTAGGCTCTATTTCAATAGATACCGTCTCCTGCACCTTCAAACCGTATCCCTCTAAGCCTACACGCTTAATTGGGTTGTTGGTCATCAAACGCATATTCTTCACTCCTAAACTACGTAGGATTTGTGCTCCTACACCATAATCTCTTTCGTCAGGATCGAAACCTAGATGAACATTGGCATCTACAGTATCTAAGCCCTCTTCTTGAAGTTTATAAGCTTTGATCTTGTTCATCAGACCGATACCACGCCCCTCTTGTTGCATATAGACAACGGCTCCTTTACCTTCTTCTTCGATCATAGCCATGGCTTTGTGAAGCTGTTCTCCACATTCACAACGCATAGATCCAAAAATATCGCCTGTAGCACATGATGAATGTACACGTACAAGGACTGGCTCTTTCTCGTCCCACTCTCCTTTGATCAAAGCGATATGCTCGACACCATTAGATTTTTGGCGGAATGGAATGAGGCGGAAATGACCATCTTTGGTTGGCATCTGTACCTCATCACCTCTTTCGATCAAACTCTCACGCTCTAGACGATAAGAGATAAGATCTTCGATAGAGATAATCTTTATATTGAACTTCTTACTAATTTCCAGTAGTTGCGGAAGGCGCGCCATCGAACCGTCCTCGTTCATGATCTCAACCAATACACCCGAAGGATAAAGGCCTGCCAAACGAGCTAGGTCACATGAAGCTTCCGTATGTCCGCTTCGTCTTAACACACCACGCTCTTTCGCTCTTAAAGGAAAGATATGACCTGGTCGCCCCAATACAGCCGGGTCCGTCTTTGGATCTACAAGTGCCTGAATGGTTTTTGCTCTATCATGAGCAGAAATACCCGTAGTACAACCATCTCCAATCTTATCCACAGAGATCGTAAAAGGCGTATCGTAATGAGATGAATTTTTTCCTACCATCATCTCTAACTCTAACTCCTCACAACGCTCTTCAGTAAGAGAGACACAGATTAATCCACGACCATGTGTTGCCATGAAATTAACCATCTCTGGGGTAATCTTATCTGCTGCCCCAATGAAGTCCCCTTCGTTTTCGCGATCCTCATCATCTACTACGATGACTAGTTTACCATCTCGGATGTCTTGTAATGCTTCCTCTATGGTATTTAACACTCCCCCTTGAGGGTTCATATTATCTGTTTTAGCTTCACTCATTACTTCACTCTTTTTTACGATAGACGTCATTTTACGACGCAATATTTAATGGTTCAAACAGCCTTTTACTCTATCCAAACGATAGGGCATATCTGTTTGATTATAGACAACTCTTACGCTTCTTTTGAATCTTCAGATGTTTTCTTAGACTTTAACACCCGTTTCTTAAATATGTTTATGATTGGCTTAAATATCAACGAAAAATTAAAACGTGAAGAATCATTCGCTGAAACATAGGTTAACAATAAACCTGCTGGCAAATAGATGAATGTGCTCAACCACATCGCCTCCCATATAGGCATATTCCCTGCCTGTGCAGCTTTTTTAAGTGTTGTACCAATGATATAATAGATAATAAATAGAATAATGGATATGACTAGTGGAAGTCCCATTCCTCCTTTTCGGATGATCGACCCTAGTGGGGCACCGATTAAGAAGAATAGTAGACATGCTACAGAGAGCACAATCTTGTTGTGCCACTGAATAATATACTTATTCCCTAACACTTTCATCCCTGTAATCTCTTCTTGTGAGCGTAATAGTGAACGTTGATTCGAACGTACATCTTCTATCGCTCTATTCATCACCATCTTCTGTACTCTTAGCTCTGCTCTATTCAATATGCTATCGTTAACTAATACAGAATCCAATTGAAACACAGGTTTATCTACCCGCAGTTTCACGGTATCTGGATAGTTTACATAAGCCAAACTACGAACTAAGGGAGATATAAGGTTGAGACGAACGGTTTTGTCTCGTGCCCAGTCGTTGGCCTTAATATAAATGGAGTCGGCCATATATTCCAACTTATCCATCGGCAAAGAGTGGTAGCTGTTCTTGAATAAGTTCTCATCTTTACGCTGAAATTGCATTCCATCCAGAGGAATCAAATAGGTCTGCTTAGCAAACTTCATGGTAGTAAATGGCTTATTCTCTCTATCCTTTCGGCTTTCAGGCTTCTTCTCTTCGTAAGTCTCTCCATTAAAAAGCGTCAATCGCATATTGAGCTTATCTTCAGTGAGCCCCATATAGGCTGAGTCAGCTAAAGTAATATTTACATTTCCACCTCTCTTGGAGTGATCATAGATCATCACATCAATCAGGGCTCCATTCTCTCTCTTATCCTTTACTTTAATACGATACCCCGGAATATTGTTGGTAAATGCACCTGGCTTCACCAATAGCTCTGGTTTGGTCTGTTTGACACTATAGAGAAGAATAGATAGCTTACGATTGACAACAGGAAGTGCATAATTACTGAAGGAGAAGGCTCCAATAGATATAACTATCGATATAAGAATGAGAGGTTTGAAGATATTGATTTGAGAAATACCTGCAGCTTTCATGGCCAACAGTTCATTTCTCTCTCCCATATTGCCAAGGGTCATAATCGAGGCAATCAGCATGGCCAATGGTAATGACATGGGAACCATACTAAGAAATATATATGTCACAATCTCAACTAAGACAGGCCACTCTAGTCCTTTCCCAACAATATCCTCTAGGTATCTCCACATAAACTGCATGAACAATACAAAAGAGCAGATAAAGAAGGTCATTACAAATGGCCCTACGAACTCTTGCAACAAATAACGGTGTAATCGCTTCATTAAATATCCTTTAATCTAAAAAATATGCACTCTTATCATCAGTCACTTCCTTCAATTATGAAGGAAATGACACACAAAGTTATCAATATTTTAAAGAAAAAGCGAAGCAATACGACTTTAAGAACACCCTAGTTTGCGTTTCAACATTTTTACCTGTTCATTCCACAACAAAGTAGCATCCTCAATTTCGTCATTATCCACAAAATCAGTAACCACTAAAAGCATTCCACCTCCAACTTCTTCACGAACTAGTCGAAACTCTAAATATTCGTCATCCCCCTCTCTATCATTCCATTGCCAACGAATAAATTCATTTGACTCTATTTCAATATTATCGGCACGTTGTTGATCTCCATCCCAATAGAACATAAAATAGTCATCATATCCATCCACACGATCAGCAAACCAACTCTCTAACCCAGATGGATTGGATAGTGAATAGTAAAGTGAGGTTAAAGAAGCCTTGATAGGGTACTCTAAAACGATCTTCTCTCTAAGGTTTTGTATTGTCATAAATTTTAGTTTAAGTTACGCTCTATAAAATTAAGCAAAGATTGTTTTCTTCATTTTCGGTAAACTTAAAAAAATAAGGCAAAAGTTACACATAAACTGACGCTTTATGTAACATGTTATTTCTTTGAACTAATAAATATCTTAATCACACTTCATTAAAACAACTCTTTCTATTTTAATCTGACTTTTTTCATGTGAACTATTGTCAGAAATAAAAAAAGAGATATATTTGCATCCGCAATGGCGAGGTAGCTCAGCTGGTTAGAGCGCAGGATTCATAATCCTGAGGTCGGCGGTTCAAGCCCGCCTCTCGCTACGAAGGGTTTCTGTTTCAAACAGAAACCCTTTTTTATGCCATCAACTTCCTCTTCTCTAAAAAGTTAATCTTTAAGAAGAATCCCTCCATTTAGGTCTATCGTAATCATTCGATGTTGATATCTCACCTTTTCAAAAAGACTACATTAGTTAACAATTGACATTTTTACGCCTTACCATGTAATTATCCACAGTCATCTTAAGACTAACTATAGTATAACAACCATTAATTCTTAAACCTTTTTAAATTACAACGGATGAATACAAAATTATTAACATTTGTACTTCTCCTTGCATTCACTACAGGGTGTAAGAAGAGTGATGATACCTCATCGGCAAAAAACCTAGATGAATATCTGAAACAGACATGTAGTTATATACATGAAATCAATGGCTTCTACATTGTAGCAAGTAATGAGACGCCTACAAATTCAGAAGGTGCTAGTTCCAAAGAGATATGGGAACATACAATAAAACTGTTCAGCAATTACCTTGATCAAGATGAAGACGGGGTGATTGATAGTGATAAAAATGAACTATCTGAGGCACTGAAAACTCATATGCTTTTTTGTATTGGATCAGAAAACTTCGTAAATAAAATATCTAGATCAAGATTTGTAGAGAGTAAATACTATACCATGAGCATGCAGACAGACAAATGGTCTTATTTAGCCTCTTATACAGGAAAAGGGTGGACATTTGACAAACTCTCATCTTCAACATGGAGACCAGAACCTTTCAATGCGCTATGGGAAGAGACATACCATACGATGACAGAAGCACTTAGTCGATCTGACGATAGTTTTAAATTCACCAAAGGAAAACTGTTACGAGAAGCAATGGACGCGGATATTACTGCAGGAACATATGAAACCGAAACACAAAATAAAGAAGAGGGAGGTAAATATGATAAAATTACTGCGGTAAATGAATATATCCACCAAATATGGGCTGTGGCCAATGCTGGTCATGATAATAAACTCAATAGCCACCAACAGAAGGCATTAAAATTCATGAAAGAGAAGAGTATTATCCTAAAAGTAAACCCGCAGTACAGTCAAAAGATTGGGACGACATTAAAATAATTTATAGTTGACAAAGTCAACATACTAATCATCGGAAGAGGCCACTTTATGTTGGCCTCTTTTTTATTTAAGTCTTTCGTAATTGAAAGAGGTTTAAAACATAGAAATATGGCACAATAATTGACATATATTCACATGTACAAACAAGCTTAATTCCAATTCCAATGATGAAAAGTAAACTACTATTGGCTGCTATTGTAATGACAGTAATTACGAGCTGTACGAACAAAAAGGTATTAACTAAAAACTACGCTCTAAATGATGTCGAAATCAAATTGGTAGAGATTAAATCTATTCCAAACAAGACATTGAACGATATCGATATAACTAGACTATATCAAATGAAACTCATCAACTCAAAGTATCTAATATTGGTTGATAGGGCTGCAACCGATCGTGGAATACAAATTCTTGACATAGAGAATTTCACCGTTTTAGGGCAAACAGGAATAAAAGGGGAAGGACCTCAAGAGATATCAAACTATAGTGAGCTGATTCCCTTTAATGACGGTTTTTTAATGACAGACTATGCCAAAAAGGTGATCTACTATTACGATGTAAAAGAGGCCATCGCAGATAGTAACTATCTACCAGTAACCTATGGCCCATTGAAAACGTTCTTATCCTCACTTCGTATCACAGAAGGTGATCAGTATATAGGCACACAGTTAGGTATGTCCGAAACAGTGCAAGGTGCTTTAGAGGTTAACTTAGTAAAAGGTGATATAACCAAAGAGAGATGTGACATCTTTACTCCTCACTATAACGAGATTAGTGGCATCCAGACATCCATGGACCCATCGAAACTCCTGTGTTATGTCGAAAAAGGAGATGATCGAATTAGTGTTGCTTACACGCCTTATGACTTCTTGGCAATATACAATACCAACGGAGAGCTTATTCGTACTATCAAAGGAGAGAAGACACTGAAGAAAAGAGAAACACATTGCTATTTTCGTCATGCTCAATTTACTCCAAACGATCTGTTTGTCGATCATCAAACCGCTGCAATATATAAAAAGAATAAGATGGGTAAAATGCAGTATGAAGGTTACAACACAATCCTCTGTTTCGATAAAAATGGAGCTTACCATAAAACACTAAAAACAGACCATGCGTTTGATCAATATGTGGTTCTTCCAAACAAGAAAGAGATAATACTCTACAGAGCCAATAGTGACAATCCATTTACTACCACTGAATTTTCTCTATAATCTATGAATCAATCACTCCTGCTCTGTGGGAGTGAATTTTCAACAAAACACTCAGAAAAAGACTATGGACAAAAGGTCGCATATTACGAACTCCTTTGAAACGACATACCATAAGGTGTGATTTTGTAAAGCATGATATGTAGATATGTATGAATGTTGTCTCATTGTGATGATGAATACATATCCTCTATTTGGAGGAAGCAGTTTCTATTGCATACTTGCATAGCTCTATTTAAATAAAAAAAACGTGGCAATGACACAAAACAAATTCCAAAGGATATAATAAAATTGGCTCTTTCCGAGATTTGGTGGGTAACCATATTAAATAGAACAATGCTTATTCACCTTTCGAAAATCTAACGTGTCCGTAACTAAGTATATCACTGTGATAAAATTGTCAGTTTTCCTTTATACGAAGAGCTCTAAAGCTTCTCAGCTTACTATTTGATATCGTAAGACACTTAAGATTCTGTTGCTGTTTTTGTGTAAAGTTATTCTTGTTCTTCAAGAATAAGTATCGATGCCCTTTAAGACATCCTTCGTCTTTGGACTCTTCACCTCTTAGGCGATCTACTGCCTCATTGATAATCTTCCGTTGCCCCTGTCTTTTCAACACACTTAGGGCCATAATTGATCATCATATCATATTATACCAATAAGTTTTGCAACCATATGTACCGGCATGTTACTCAATAATGGAAACTCACCTTGCTCTGAACAACAAGCTACTTGCTCCTGCCTTTCTCCTGAGATGGCTCGAAGTTCATTCAAAGTTCACTCGAAGTTCATTCATCGATTTCCCATTTTGGGTGAGGGAATTTCGAGTGTACTTGGAATGATATCCAAGAAAAAGCATGGAATAGTAGCATGTTATTCAGGAGAAGCTGGCTTTAATGAGTTCTTTAGGAATCTCTATTTATCTAAGACGTCATCATCTCGCAGGTTGTATCCTTTAGGATAATATTTGAATGATTCGTTATCTTCTTCAATCTTGAATATCTTGTCCAATCATAGCACTGATTTCATAGGCATCTAAATTCTTCTATGTTAGCTGTTTTGGTGAAGGCGATATGTGGCATTGAGAATACAGGAGTGTGATTGCAATAGATTCTGTTGACGAGCAGAAGCTGCGTGTTCCTAAGGGGGGCATAAAGACCATGAATTACCCCATTAAGGTAGTTTACGGTTCTTATGATAACTTGGATCGGAAAAGTGCTTCTACTTTAAGAAATAACCGACATTTTAGATAGGGTTTCCTTCGTAGTTTGTTGATACTTCAAGGATACTTCATTGATAGTTCCTTCATCAAAAATGTTAAATAGATGAATATTCTATTGTCATGCTATCAGTTTGGAGATGCCAAAGCGTTATGAAACCATCATGATATGTGGTCATGTTGTTTTTGATGAAAACATTATCGCTACGGGGTCAAAAAAATTATACCTACAATAAATGATGGTCTGTTTATCGTAATTTGATTGGAGAATATAGCGTTGTATTGATGATTAGGTTGCAACGCCATATGGTTATCCACCAAATATCGGAAAGAGCCATTAAATTCTTCATTTTGACTTCGATGGTAACAACATCAACCCACTGGAGACCAATGAATATCTTGAGCTATGCACCACTCATCCTACCAAGCATCAACTGCTTTAGTATGGCCAAAAGTGAAATGCCATTTACCACTATAGATTACACTAAGCTATAATTAGAAACAAATAAGTTTTGTACTCTTGAACACTCAATAATAAATTGATTCATTTTACACCATTTCAACTATCAAAACACAACTTTAGAACAAAATTCCACATCAAACTATTGCATCAATCAATACAAATCGATACATTTACATTAATTAACTTTTGTTAATTAATCAATAACTTAAATGAAAAAATAACTATTGCTTTGCATTCTTACAACAGGAGAAGTTTTTGGATATGTAAATGCAATTGCAGGACCTGGTGATGAGGTGCATTATGATAATTGTGAAAATGGTTGTCTAACAAGTAGTGGATCGTGTATGTGAGGAGAGGAACGTCCATATGAAGAGTATGTACCAACAACGATTTCATATAGCAGCACTCTTCTAACAATGCCTGAGAAAGGTTTTGTTTATGGCGAATAAGTAGAAATGAATCCATTCCGAAGAATGTTTTTTGTTTACGAAATATAAATTACACTGGAATTAACAATCGACACTAGTTTTACCTAATTCTAGATAAAATGCATTTTGACACTTGTCGATATGGACTCAGGAATAATTTGAATAACAAAAGACAAAACTTTGAAAGTTGTTTGAATAGATACTACATATTTATACAAACAATCTACATCTATAATATTTGACCACTTCTCATGATCCCTAAATAAAAGAAAACTAAATCAATAAACACACTACAAATAAATTATGAAGCACTATCTATTATTACTATTTTCCTTATCAATCATATCTTGCTCAACTAGCAAGGTAGAGGATATTGTTTACCTGTGTGATATTGAACAAGACATTGTTACTGTAAAACAAACGCCTGTTGATATTCTTAACAACGAACCTTTAGGACATCCTTTTTTTATTGACAATATCAAAGACAAATATATTCTCATTACAGATATGGCTAGTCGAGATAAGGGATTATATATATATGACATTAATAGTTTAAAACCCTTAGGAGTCACAGGCAAATTAGGCGAAGGACCTGGAGAGATATCATTTTATAGTGAATTGACACCATACAAGAACGGCATTATAATGCAGGATAACAGCAAGTTACTATACTATTATTACGATTTAAACAAAGCGATTCGTAATAATAACTATCTTCCTGAAGAAATAACAAAGTATAGAAATAAGAAGTTATTTCCATTTCATTATAGCATGATATCTGATAGTACATACGTTGGAATGGTAGGGCATATCACCTCATATAGCACATATGAAATTGAAGTGGCAGAGGGAAATATATTTAATGACTCTATAAAACATCTTATAGATATCCCACAAGAGATAGACAATCATAACTTACAGTTCTTCTTTTCTGCCAGTAATAATAGAATATTCTTAAATTACCATTACTATCATCTTTTTTCAATATATGATACCCAAGGCAAGGAGATCAAACAGATTTATGGCTCTCATAAAATAACAAAGGACAGGAAGAAAACGCATTTTAGCTTTGCACAAACGGATGGCAAGGATATCTATATCCCATATAACCCTGAAGTATCCATGATTAAAGACAAAAGAGGTAGATGGGATTTCAAAGGATATAATAAAATTCTTCATTTTGACATCGATGGAAACTACATCAACACACTGGAGACTAAAGAATATTTTGAGTTATGCACCATTCTTCCAACCAAGCATCAGTTACTTCTGTATAGTCCTAAAAGTGAAATGCCATTTACCACTATAGATTATACTAATCTATAATTATTAATCAAATACAAATATCTTAAACCACATCTTTAGGATTATGAAATATCTATCACTCCTATTTTTGCTTATTCTAATCTCCTGCAATTCGAACAAAGACAACATCACACTTTACCTTTGTGATATTGAACAAGACATTATTACTGTGAAACAAACTCCTGTCGAGGTATTAAACAAAGAACCTTTAGGACATCCTTTTTTTATTAACAATATAAAAGACAAATACCTTGTTATTACAGATATAGATGCACGAGATAAGGGGTTGTATATCTATAACATCGATAACTTTAAACCACTAGGAGTCACAGGAAAACTAGGAGAAGGACCTGGTGAGATTTCATATTACCACCAACCATGTGAATATAAAAATGGCTTCTTGATGAAAGATAGTGGTAAGTATCAATACTATTACTATGATATCACAAAAATAAAAGACAACCTAGAATATCTTCCCTATAGCGTAACAAAGTTTATCAATACAAAGCTATTCCCATTTTATTTTAAGATGACTTCTGATAGTACATACGTTGGAATGATAGGGCACATTACCTCAAATAGCACATATGAAATTGAAGTGGCAGAGGGAAATATATTTAATGACTCAATAAAAAATCTTATAGATATCCCAAAAGAGATAGACAATCATAACTTACAGTTCTTCTTTTCTGCTAGTAACAATCGTATATTTTTAAACTACCATTACTATCATCTTTTTTCAATATATGATACCCAAGGCAAGGAGATCAAACAGATTTATGGCTCTCATAAAATAACAAAGGATAGGAAGAAAACGCATTTTAGTTTTGCTCAAACGGATGGCAAGGATATCTATATCCCATATAACCCTGAAGTATCCATGTTTAAAGACAAAAGAGGTAGATGGGATTCCAAAGGATATAATAAAATTCTTCATTTTGACATCGATGGAAACTACATCAACACACTGGAGACTAAAGAATATTTTGAGTTATGCACTATTCTTCCAACCAAGCATCAACTACTTCTGTATAGTTCTAAAAGTGAAACACCATTTACCACTATAGATTATACTAATCTATAATCATTAATCAAATACAAATATCTTAAACCTCATCTTTATGATTATGAAATATCTATCACTCCTATTTTTGCTTATTCTAATCTCCTGCAATTCGAACAATGACAACATCACACTTTACCTTTGTGATATTGAACAAGACATTATTACTGTGAAACAAGCTCCTGTCGAGGTATTAAACAAAGAACCTTTAGGACATCCTTTTTCTATTAAGAATATTGACAATAGATATCTTGTAATCAAAGATGTTGAAGCTGCGGATAAAGGATTATATATATATGACATTAATAACTTTAATCTTATTGATAGGACAGGAAAACTTGGAGAAGGACCAGGTGAAATATCATATTACCTTAATCCAATAGCATATAAGGATGGTTTTTTAATGAAAGATGGCAGTAAACATCTATTCTATTATTTTAATATTCCACAGATTAAAATAGAATCAGATTATCTCCCAACTGAGGTAACAAAATATCCTAATAAAAAGCATTTCCCATTTACTCTAAAAATGACAAATGACAGTGATTATATAGGAGCAGTTGCAACCATTACTTCTCAAAGCACCTTTGAAATAGAAATTGCCAAAGGAAACATATTTAACGATTCGATAGAACATCTTATTGATTTACCAAAAAACGTAGATAATCACAACTTGCAATATTTTTTCACTGCAAGCAAAAACAGAATAATGATGAGCTACCAACACTATAATATTTTTTCCGTATATAATAATCATGGGGAAATCATTAAAGGGAACCTCTCAAAATTAGTTTTTTTGTTTGATCCTATATGTTCGGTAAATTTGAGAAACCTCACATATAATAGTGTGTATTTTTAATTATTGATAATCAGTGCATTACATTTCATTATTTAAAGTGTAGACACAGTTATTTTACCATTAACTTTAATCTTATAATTTGTTCATACCTAAACAAGTTGTATGTGAGGTTGATTAGCCCAATAATTGTACTTGATCTTTCAAATCCAATACACCTCATTTGCAAATTTCCCATACTATTTTCCATAAAACCAAACACATGCTCAACTCTTGCTCTTGTTTTTGATTTTTCTTTATTATTTTCCTTTTGCTGGTCAGTTAAAGGTTTATTTCTTACTCCTTTCTCATTTACATTATTCTCCATTTTACTTTCGTCTATAAGCTTATCACATCGTTCTCCTGTATAAGCACTATCAGCATAGAATTTACAATCTTGATCTGTATCATCTCCAATGAGTAAATCTAATGCTTTTGAGTCATGAACTTCAGCACTTGAAGAAGTATAATCTGTAATCAATTTACTATCACTGTCTATTTTGATATGATTCTTATAGCCAAAATGTTTTTCATTACGTTTTTTCGCCCAACGTGCATTTACATCTTTCTGACGAAGTTTATTCTTATTTGAATGCCATTCCTTTGGAGCACAGTTGTTTTCTTTGATATATTCATTCTCTTTTTTGCTATTTCTTTGTCTTGGAACTTCCACAAAACTAGCATCAACAATTTTACCTTCAGAAACAAGCAAACCCTCATTATTTAATACATGATGAAACTGTTCAAAAAGTTCTCTTTCTAAATCTAGAACTGAAAGTCTTTCTCTAAATCGCCAAATTGTTTTTTCGTCTGGTATAGAACTACTCCGAACTAAACCTAAGAATTGACTAAATGAATGCCTATCAATAATCTGATATTCTGTTTGAAAATCACTAAGATTATAATAGCGTTGTAGTATCAAAATCTTAAACATCATAATAGGACAGTAAGCTGGAGCACCAGCATTACTTTTGCGATCTTTTTCATATACCTTTTCTAAGATGGGGAGAAATAACTCCCAATCGATAACCTGATTTAAACGATATAAAGGATCTCCCATTTCTTGAAGCTTCTCTAGCCTAAAAACGTCATCAAATAATGAATCGTTAGTGATATTCTTGTAGTTCATATTTATAAAGATCACTTTTTTAGTATAAGAATTACAATGTAATATGTTAAATATCAGTTAAATAATTATGAGAGCCCCCCTAAACACATTTATGGAAATAATAATATTTCTAAGAATATAATGAAAAACTATTTCAGTATTCCTCAAACGGATGGTAAAGATATCTACATTCCGTTTAACCTAGACGATTCTAAATACAAAGACAAAAGAGGCCGGATAAGAACCCGAGGATATAATAAAATTCTTCACTTCGATATCAATGGCAATTATATCAACACTTTGGAAACCGAAGGATATTTTAAAATATGCACCATTCTTCCAACCAAGCATCAACTACTTCTGTATAGTCCTAAAAGTGAAACACCATTTACCACTATAGATTATACTAATCTATAATCATTAATCAAATACAAATATCTTAAACCACATCTTTAGGATTATGAAATATCTATCACTCCTATTTTTGCTTATTCTAATCTCCTGCAATTCAAACAATGACAACATCACACTTTACCTTTGTGATATTGAACAAAAAGTTATAAATGTGAAACAAACTCCAGTCGAGGTATTAAACAAAGAACCTTTAGGGCATCCTTTTTTTATTGACAATATAAAAGACAAATACCTTGTTATTACAGATATAGATGCACGAGATAAGGGGTTGTATATCTATAACATCGATAACTTTAAACCACTAGGAGTCACAGGAAAACTAGGAGAAGGACCTGGAGAGATTTCTTTTTATAGTTTAACCGTTCCATATGAAAATGGTTTTATTATGCAAGACAATAGTAAACGTCTCTATTACTACTATGACATTAATAACGCAATTGAGGAAAAACACTATCTTCCTCAAGAAATAACGCAGTATACAAACAAAAAGATATTCCCTTTTCATTACAAGATGCTAAATGAAAGCAATTATATCGGTGTTATTATGAAGGCTACGTCCAATAGTACTTATGGGAACCTCTCAAAATTAGTTTTTTTGTTTGATCCTATATGTTCGGTAAATTTGGGAAACCTCACATATAATAGTGTGTATTTTTAATTATTGATAATCAGTGTATTACATTTCAGTATTTAAAGTGTAGACACAGTTATTTTACCATTAACTTTAATCTTATAATTTGTTCATACCTAAACAAGTTGGCTCTTTCCAAGATTTGATGGGTAATCATATTAAAAAGAACAATGCTTATTCACCTTTCTAAAATCTAATTTACCCGTAACAAGATATATCATTGTGATGAAATTTTTAGTGTCCCTAAATCCTTTAGCTCTTCTTTTTACTGTTTGAACCACAGAATTAAGACCTTCTAATATTCCATTATTTATCTTTGTTTCCATCCATTGCACAACGCCATCCCAATGTCTTTTAATTGTATTGGCAGCCTTGATGATAGGCTCCATCCTAGAGTGAGTTGCCCAATAATACCATTGTTTTAATAAGCACACAAACTCTTCTGCCGTGTTAGCGTATGTGTAAATATCCTGAAAGCTTTCACGTATTCGGAGTGCTCTGAAACTCTTTAATTTACTGTTTGATATAGAAAGATCCTTAAAGGCTTGCTGTTGCTTTAAGGTGAAGTTTGTCTTGTTCTTTAAGAATAAATACCTGTTCCCCTTTAGACACTCTTCATCTTTTGCTTCAGATCGTCTAACCTTATCTACTGCTTCATTGATTATCTTCATAATATGAAACTTGTCAAATGTAATGGAAGCATCTGGAAGGTGTGTTGCTATGCCACTAATGAATGAAGGAGACATATCACAACTGACATGACTTATTTTACTTGATTTGATCACTTTATTTTGGTCGTGATAATGTGGAATAACCTTACAAAAAGAAGCAATAGTTTCTGCCCCTTTTCCTTCAGTAACATGTACTGTCTTGCGTTCTTTTAGGTCTACAAACAAAGTAACATAATTATGCCCTTTTTTACAAGAAGTCTCATCAACCCCTATCATCTCAATATCAGAATGGTCTTCTTCGGCCTTTGCTGTATCGACATACAAAGTTGCCAACTTCCATAGCTTATCATCATAAACACCTGTCATTTGTGCAACCTGATGAACTGGCATATAAGAAATTAAGGACATTAATAATGCTTCAAACAACAGTGTAAAACCAGGTAGTTCACCTTCCCAAGGCATATCAAGAATAGCAACATTACCATCTCCCTTTATAACACGGGGAACACGTGCAGTTAAATAACACTTATACTCAAAGAAGCTTAAATGCTGCCATGTTTTCTTTCGTGTATCATGCACCTGTAGGTTATCCTCTCCATTGTGACTAAAACGAGAACCTCTCTTAAAATCGATATAAACATCTAAACGTTGGGATTCCTTGTCTAAGTTAATACCATCAATAAAATAGGGAGATTCAATATGTAAGGCTGAGGCTAATAAATCGTACATGATGTCTTATTTTAGAAGTTATTATATAGAAATTAAACATGTAGCATACCCACTAAGTTTCGGAAAGAGCCAACAAGTTGTATGTGAGGTTAATTAGCCCAATAATTGTACTTGATCTTTCAAATCCAATACACTTCATTTGCAAATTTCCCATACTATTTTCCATAAAACCAAACACGTGCTCAACTCTTGCTCTTGTTTTTGATTTTTCTTTATTATTTTCCTTTTGCTGGTCAGTTAAAGGTTTATTTCTTACTCCTTTCTCATTTACATTATTCTCCATTTTACTTTCGTCTATAAGCTTATCACATCGTTCTCCTGTATAAGCACTATCAGCATAGAATTTACAATCTTGATCTGTATCATCTCCAATGAGTAAATCTAATGCTTTTGAGTCATGAACTTCAGCACTTGAAGAAGTATAATCTGTAATCAATTTACTATCACTGTCTATTTTGATATGATTCTTATAGCCAAAATGTTTTTCATTACGTTTTTTCGCCCAACGTGCATTTACATCTTTCTGACGAAGTTTATTCTTATTTGAATGCCATTCCTTTGGAGCACAGTTGTTTTCTTTGATATATTCATTCTCTTTTTTGCTATTTCTTTGTCTTGGAACTTCCACAAAACTAGCATCAACAATTTTACCTTCAGAAACAAGCAAACCCTCATTATTTAATACATGATGAAACTGTTCAAAAAGTTCTCTTTCTAAATCTAGAACTGAAAGTCTTTCTCTAAATCGCCAAATTGTTTTTTCGTCTGGTATAGAACTACTCCGAACTAAACCTAAGAATTGACTAAATGAATGCCTATCAATAATCTGATATTCTGTTTGAAAATCACTAAGATTATAATAGCATTGTAGTATCAAAATCTTAAACATCATAATAGGACAGTAAGCTGGAGCACCAGCATTACTTTTGCGATCTTTTTCATATACCTTTTCTAAGATGGGGAGAAATAACTCCCAATCGATAACCTGATTTAAACGATATAAAGGATCTCCCATTTCTTGAAGCTTCTCTAGCCTAAAAACGTCATCAAATAATGAATCGTTAGTGATATTCTTGTAGTTCATATTTATAAAGATCACTTTTTTAGTATAAGAATTACAATGTAATATGTCTTGCATTCAAATCATAAATGCAACACAATATTATAACTATGAGTGTTATTTGTGTGTAAATATTGAAGAAACAAAAAGGAGGATTTCTCCTCCTTTATACTAAGTTTGTCCATCAAATATTTACAGATAAATCCTCCAAGAAATAATGCAAATGGGACAACTCGTAATAAAACAAAGATACTTAATTGAATTGATGCTTGCAACAGGAGCTAGTTTCGAATCGATAGGCTCTGCAATCAACAAAAACAAGTCAGTAATAAGTAGGGAAGTAAAAAGGAATAGTAATCCAGAAACTGGATGTTATTGTGCGATCTATGCAGAAGCTTTATGTAGAGAAAGACATCGTAACAAGCGAAAGCAGATTGTATTAGATGGAGCGATGAAAGACTATATTAAACATTACTTGGAGAAAGGCTTGAGTCCAGAACAGATTAATGGCAGAAGTAAATTAAAAGGGATTTCTTGTGTGTCACATGAAACGATATACACCTATATCTGGGAGGATAAGATTGCAGGTGGAGAGATTTATAAGTCATTGAGACGCAAACATAAGAAATACTCCAGAAGAGGTGCAAAGAACGAATTTCGGGGCAAAATGGAAGGTCGCGTAAGTATAGACCAGCGTCCTAAAATTGTGGAAGAGAAACAACGCTTTGGAGACTTAGAAATAGACACAATTATTGGAAAGAACCGGAAAGGGGCAATTCTCACTATTAACGACAGGTCTACAGGGCTGTGCTGGATAAGGTTATTAAATGGAAAGAATGCCAAAGCTCTTGCAAAGCAAACTATTGATGTATTAACCCCCTTTAAAGATCTAATACACACCATTACATCTGATAATGGAAGAGAGTTCTATGAGCATAAGCATATTGCAGAATCACTAAAGGTGGACTTCTACTTTGCTCATCCATATCATTCTTGGGAAAGAGGTGCAAATGAGAATCTAAATGGATTGATTAGACAGTATATACCTAAAGGAAGCTCTTTTGAGAACTTAACACAAAAGGAAATAGACTGGATACAAGCTAAGCTTAATAATAGACCTCGTAAGAGATATGGATATCATAAGCCTATTGAAATGTATAATAAGCTAAAACTTGATAGAAAAGTTGCATTTGTCGCTTGAATTCACGTGTTAAATATCAGTTAAATAATTATGAGAGCCCCCCTTATGAAATAACGATCGGAAAAGGGAATCTATTTAATGACTCTATCAATAATATTATAACGATTCCAGAAGAAATAGACAATCATAATGTTCAGTATTTCTTCTCTGCCAGTAATAATAGAATATTCTTAAACTACCATTACTATCATCTTTTTTCAATATATGATACCCAAGGCAAGGAGATCAAACAGATTTATGGCTCTCATAAAATAACAAAGGACAGGAAGAAAACGCATTTTAGCTTTGCACAAACGGATGGCAAGGATATCTATATCCCATATAACCCTGAAGTATCCAAGTTTAAAGACAAAAGAGGTAGATGGGATTTCAAAGGATATAATAAAATTCTTCATTTTGACATCGATGGAAACTACATCAACACATTTGAGACTAAAGAATATTTTGAGTTATGCACTATTCTACCAACCAAACACCAGTTGCTTCTATATAGCCCTAAGAGTAATACTCCATTCACTACTATCGACTACGCTAACCTATAATTTACAACTATGAAACCTACCAAGTTTATACTCTTTCTATGGACGTTTTGCACGATCGCCATCTCTTGCCATCATAAACCCAAGGATCCTTTTATTGGTAAACAGATTCATTTCGACAAAGAGCTAAAGCTGATCTTCAATCAATTGGTGATACGTGATATTCCTGACAGCTTACAGAAGGGCAAATATCGTATCATCACCATTCATGATGCGACTTGTCCTAAAAGTATACATTACCTCATCTATTCTGTATATACAAAAGTGAAATGCCATTTACCACAATCGATTATACAAACCTATATATTCTGAGGAAACAGCCCACACAATAAAACAATTTAAGGATATTACACAATAAAACAAATCAACAAAATTAAAGCAATAGGCATATACAAAACAGGAACTTAATCATTTAGAATCAACCCATACAAAATAATTCCAGTCCAAATAAAACACACAAAACTTGCACATAAACAACGGAAAACATATCTTAACATTTAATGTTATATTATTAATCACAAAATAGCCAATATGAAAAAATTATTATTGATTTGTATCCTTGCAACAGGAGGAATCTTTGGCTATGTAAATGCAATTGCAGGACCGGGTGATGAAATTCATAACACACGATGTCCAAATGGATGTCACCATGATCCTGGAGCATGCGAATGTGGCGGCATTCGTGTAGGGATTGAGGCCGAATAAAATAGTATATGACTAGGTTGTTCTACGTATTATCAATATTTATTTAAAACAATCTAGCCTTCATATTCTCTCTAACATTAAATAATAAACCAATTCTATGAAGAATAGTAAAACCTTTCTTTTTATTATTACACTTTTTTTTGTTTATACAAGTTGTAAAAAGAACGAACGGGTAATTTATCTTAATCAACTTAAGAACAAAATATCTATAATGAAAGAGACACCTGTTAAACCTCTTAATAAGGAGCAGATAGGAAACACCTATCTTATAAACAATTTGCATGATAAATACCTTATTATTAACGATACTGAATGTACGGACAATGGATTATTAATCTATGATATAAATAACTTCAAGAAACTCGGTGCAACAGGAAAAAAAGGAGAAGGCCCTGGAGAGATATCGTATTACTATAAAGTCATTCCATACAAACATGGGTTTATAATGCAAGATCACAGCAAAAACATTGTGTACTATTATGATGTTGTCAAGGCTATAAAAAATCAAAACTACTTACCATTAGAACTTCTACATCAAAAAGACATCAAAGATTATCCATATTTCTACAGGATGCTTTCTGATTCACTATATGTAGGAGTACAAGCTAGAATAGGGTCAAGTTCAAATTTTGAAGTAAATATAAACAAAGGAAATCTTTACACAGGAACTTATAAGAAAATGATCTCTCTACCCAATGAGATAGACAACAATAAATTACAATGTTATTTTGCATCATATAAGAACAGAATAATTATTACTTACTTCAATTATAACCTTGTTTCTATATATGACATTAAAGGAAATTTAATAAAACATATCCAAGGAGAGGTGAAATTGAAAAAAAACAAACACAAAAGATACTATGGACGACCAATTGGAATAAATAATAAATTATTTATTCCATCCTTTTATGGAGATGGTTATATGAAAAATAGTAGAGGTATAATTGAAGAAGTTGGGTTCAATCAACTTTTATGCTTAGATATGAACGGTAATTACATAAAGACATTAAAAACATCTTCAAATTTCTATAATGCAATTCCTCTTCCTGATAAAAAAAGAATCCTATTATACAGACGTAAAAATGACATTGCTTTCACAACTATACATCTATAATTAACAACAATGAAACCTACCAAATATATTCTCCTTCTAAGGACCTTTTGCACGATCTTGATTTCTTGCCATCATAAACCCAAAGATCCTTTTATTGGTAAACAGATTCATTTCGACAAAGAGCTGAAATTGATCTTCAATCAAATGGTGATACGTGATATTCCTGACAGCTTACAGAAGGGCAAATATCGTATGATTACCATTCATGATGCGACTTGTCCTAAATGTATATATGGCAAACTAAACCTTGTAGACCAGAAGCTTTTTAGTAGACTTCATGGGATTGATAAGATGGATGTGATTCATATCTTAAATATTCAACCAGGTGATTCACTCTATTTTAGGAACAAGATGTATGCTCAAGTGAAGGTAGAAGGTGAACTGGTATGGGATCGGAACTTTATATTTGAAGAGAGTAATCAACTCTTTACTCCCGATGAGTCTAAGCGTGTATTCCTTGTTGATCCGAGCAATAAGATCGTTATGACGGGAGATCCGCTATTAGACCCTGACTGTATCACTCGTTATAATGCCATTATCGATACAATATCTGCCTTATGAGATGGATAGTTAGCATATTTTTTATATATTTATTAACACAATGTTCTTCTCCGACGCCCATAGACTCGGGAGGAACATTTTCAGGATATATAGGATCGAGTCAAACCATAAGTATTCCCACGGAGAAGCTCTCTAATAAGTTCCAAATAGAGCTCTTATTAGAAAACAGAGGGAGGACACCTATTCGTATCTATCGTTTGATCTCTTCATGTGGATGTGTAGATCCTCAATGGGATACAAAGCCAGTGGTTCCCCACCAAAGAGCCACCATTACTTTGACCATAACCAGAGAAGATCAATCGAAGTTACAAAAGAGATGTCTGATTAAACATAGTGGCGCATCTGCTCCAGATACTCTATACATTCGATCCCAATAATGATATAAACCATAAGCACTATGAAGCGATACACCTTACTCATGATTACCCTATTGGGACTTATTGGATGTAGAGACAAACAAAGCGTGAACATGAATACGACATCCCAAGAGGTTGAAAGAGAAGTGGCAGTGCCTGTGGATGTAACCATTCTAAAAAGGCAATCATTTCATGAGACTTTCTCTTACCAAGGTGTCGTATATGCATCTGAGAAGATCACCATTTCAGCGCCCTCGAAAGGAACGATTCACTACCATCAAACCATTGGCTCCACCATAAGCAAAGGGGCTATCATCGCAGAAATAACAAGTCCACAGGCCATCGATCGTTATGACAAAGCAAAACTGCAAGTAGACCGATGTAGTCTGGAGTATAAAAACAAGATGATGGGATTGGTGGGGATGAAAGACGAGGCTCAAACATTGGAAGCCCAGAGACACTCTATCGCACTACAAGTAGGACTTTTGGAAGCCCAGAAGCAGTTTGATATATGTCGAAGAGAAAAAGAGTCACTACAAATCCGTGCCCCATTCGACGGACAGATATCTCAAGAGATAAGCCCCAACCTCCAAGAGGTCGAGATGGGCACAAAGATGTTCGAATATATCCCAAACAAAGCATACGAGGTGACCTTTAAGATCCTCGAAAGTGACCTCCCGAAACTTCATAAAGGAGATGCCCTTCATGTGGTGATGCTATCAACACAAGACACCTTACATGGGAAGTTACTCCATATTACCCCTAAAGTAGACACTTATGGCTTTATCTCTTTAACGGGGGAAATAATGCCACAAAACAACCAGACTATCATGGATGGGATGCATGCCATGGTAGAGGTATACCACACGATACCAAACCAGATTGTCCTTCCCAAAGAGGCCGTACTTCGCCGTGGTGGCAAACGTATTGTATTCATCAAGAAGGGCCCCGAAGCCCATTGGAAATATATTGATATCATCGGAGAGAATGCCAACTCCCTCAACATCTCCAAAGGCGTTGAACAGGGCGACTCACTCATTGTCTCTAATTGTGTTAACCTTGCCCATCACTCTGACATCGTATTAGAGAAAGTCATTGAATTAAAACAATAGCCACACACCACTTCTTATGCATAAAGAAATCGTACGTCGTCCCATCGCTATAGGGATGATATTCCTATCGCTGACCATACTTGGGATCGTTGCATTTCTCAAGCTCCCCATAGCCATGCTTCCCAAAGTGCATATTCCACAAATTACGGTGCGAGTAAACCAGCCCAATGTAAGTGCCTCGGTCATAGAGCAACAAGCCACTAGTCCCTTAAGGAGTAGCCTAATGCAACTACCCCATTTGAAAGAGATCCACAGTGATAGTCGGGATGGCTCTGCTGTACTATCGTTACGCTTCTACTACGGGACGGATATTGACAGGGCCTTTATCGCCACCCATGAAAAGATTGATCGTACCCTCTCCTCTCTTCCCAAAGAGATGGAGCGTCCACAGGTGATGAAAGCCAGTGTTACAGACCTGCCAACATGCTATATACAGATCACATCCAAAAAAGGAGAAGATAATCAGACCTTCCTCAACCTATCTAAATTTACCCAAGCCGTCGTACTTCGTCGTTTAGAGCAGATCCCCGAAGTGGCGATGATAGACCACACGGGAATGATCACCTCACAAATCACCATACGGCCCAACCATAAAGCACTGACAGCACACCATATTACCATCGAAGCATTAGAACAGTTCATGCGTCAATCGCAGATACGTTGCAACGATCTCAGAGTAGTAGATGGAGCTTATGAGTTCTATATCAACTATAATGGTAGCATCCAAACGCCTGAAGATCTTAACCAACTGATGTTTACCCAAGGAGGTCGATCGATACCCCTCACTAGGCTAGTCAACATCAAGGAAGAGATGAAACCACATCAGGGAGAGGTAATAGAGGGGCATAGAAGCGCAATATCACTTGCAGTGATCCAGAAGTCCGAAGCAAGATTTGAGGACCTTAAAACGGCTCTAAACGAAGTAATCGTCGATTTACAAAAAGGATATCCAGAACTCTCGTTTACCATCACCAGGGATCAGACCACCCTCTTGGCATTTGCCATTGATAACTTAAAACAGAGTCTATTTATTGGAGCCCTACTAGCGATCCTTATCATGTTTTTCTTTATGAAAGACTACCGTGTATCCCTACTGATGACCCTCACCATTCCCGTGAGCCTTATCATCTGCTTTATGGGCTTCTATTTTCTAGGAATCACCATGAACCTGATCTCCATCTCGGGACTAATATTAGGGGTAGGGATGATGATTGATAATGCCATCATCGTGATGGACAACATCACCCAACATCGAGAGCGAGGAACCTCATTAGACCATGCTTGTATCGAAGGGGCATCCGAAGTGTTTAAACCCATGCTGAGCTCTGCTCTGACCACCTGTGCTGTTTTCATCCCTCTCATCTTCCTCAGTGGAATATCAGGCGCACTATTCTACGATCAAGCCATGGCCATCACCATCGGGCTAGGAGTCTCCCTCTTGGTATCCGTCACCTTTCTCCCCATGGCCTATCGCATCACATTCATTCGGAAGCAACAGGTCGACTTTACAGAGAACCGATGGGTCAAACACCTTATTCATCTTTATGAGAAGGGGATGGTCTACTGTTTACGTCACAGCAGAAGGATGACAGCCCTCTCTTTCCTCATGATGGTTGCAGCACTATGGATGGCTCGAACACTTCCAAAACAGGTGATGCCCACCATTTCTCAAAACGAGATAGGGGTAAAAATATCATGGAACCGTCCCATTACCCTTAAAGAGAATCGACTACGTGTCCACGCACTTCTAGACAACCTCACCCCCAAACCGACCATGTCAGTAGGCTATTTAGGCACACAGGATTTCGTCATGTTCCAAGGCGACCAGACAGAGGTAGGAGATGCCATGATCTATCTTTCGGCAGAGAACAGCGACCAGTTAAGAGAGATAGAGGCCCATATTCAACAGAAAATCTTTAAACAACACCCAGAAGCAAACATCACTTTCAGCGCTTCAGAAAACTTCCTCACCCTCTTTATGGGAAAGCAGAAAGCACCACTACAGGCGCAATTTCTGCTGGATGACATGGCACAAGTAGCTCCATTACAGAAGCTATGGGAAAAGCTACGTCAATCGAACGCAATAGACTCCATTCCTGACCTATCTATGAAAGAGATCTACCAAATAGAGATAGAGACACCAAAGATGAATGCATGGCAAATATCACCCGAAGCAGTAGCCAAAGTATTAAAAAGAAGTTTAGGACAAGAGACAATCTTACACCTTACCGATGGGGTCACACGACTGCCTATCGTAGTAAAGAGCCCTGTCCAACATGCATCAAACTTTCTAACACAGATAGAAGTACCCAATGCCAATGGCGATAAGGTAGCCCTATCTCAGTTTGCAAAACTTGTGCCGACAAAGCGTCTCAAACATATCGAAGGAGGAACCATAGGAACGTATTATCCGCTAGATATCTACGATGTAGCAAACTCAAAAGAGGCCGACAAACGCATCTTATCTCTTCATAAAATAGTAGACGAAGTTGATCAGGTAGAGCTCGTTTATGGCGGAGATATATGGGAAAGAGAAGCGATGGTAAAAGAGCTAATGGGGGTTTTCATCGTATCCTTACTCCTTCTCTATCTTATTATGTCCATTCAGTTCGAGTCGTTCCTTCTGCCTTTCATCGTCTTGTTAGAAGTCCCTATCGATCTCTTTGGAGTGATGCTTATGTTAAAACTCTTTGGACAATCCATCAACCTGATGTCTCTGATTGGAATGGTGGTGATGAGTGGAATTATCATCAACGACTCCATCCTTAAAATTGACACCATACAGCAATTGATGATCCAACAAAAGATGTCACTATACAAAGCACTATTAGTGGGAGGACAACGTCGTTTTAAATCCATTGTAATGACCAGTCTCACCACCATCTTAGCGATGACCCCATTCCTTTTTGGTGATGGCATTGGAAACGACCTACAGATACCATTAGCTCTCGCAGTGATAGGGGGAATGACCTTAGGTACCCTAGTGAGCCTCTTTATCGTTCCGCTTCTTTTTGTAGGCATGACCAAGCTTCAACGTACCACATTAACCTTTACATCCAAAGGACACTCGACACAAAAGTAACATGAAGATACGATCAAATTTCTCCATCATACTCCTCTTTGGGATTGCGGCTTTACTAGGATTGGTATTAAGCAGCAAAATCGACCTACGTCTTAATCCGTCAAGAACCTCGAAGAGAGTCTCCGTATCTTTCTATTGGGCCAATGCCACCGCTAAATCAATCGAAACAGAAGTAACCTCTAAACTGGAGTCTGGGTTGGCCACCTTACATGGAGTAAAGAAGATCTCATCAAGAACGCAAGAAGGAGGAGGTTATATCACCTTGTCACTTAAAAAGGGAACCGATCTAGAGATGTTCCAATTCGAAGCCCTATCAGTGATTCGACGTATCTACCACACCCTTCCCTCAGGGGTTTCATTTCCAAACCTCTATATTGGGGGAATGAAACAGAGCGACCCTATCGTTCGTTATCAACTCAAAGCACAAGCCCCCATAGAGAAGATGGTTTACTATCTCGAAAAGCGTGTCATTCCACAAATAGGAATGATCACTGGCGTACAATCCGTGAACACATATGGAAAAGAACAGCAGCAGTGGAATATCGTTTTCAATAGCCATAAATGCAGACTATTAGACATACAACCCAAGGATATTAGGAAGGCCATACAAACCCACTTACAGAGTAACCAAATAGGAACCATAGAGACCAAAGACCATCAGACGCTACAGGTCTGGTTACATGCTAAAAACAGTGCTCATAATGCATTGGAAAACCTACCCCTACTTCTTCCCAATAGACAAACTATTATGCTCAAAGAGGTGGCCGACATCTATCAAACACCCAAGCAGAAGCAACAGATCATCCGAGTCGATGGCAAACAGGTGCTATCCTTTAATATCCTTCCTGAAGAGGGAGTCAACCAACTAGACCTAGCCAAACACATCTTCAATAAAGTGTCTTTTTTAAGCCAACAACTACCACAAGGATGGGAACTCGAAATAACACATAATGCAGCCAAACCCTTAAAAGTAGCGATCACCACGATGATCTATCGCACCCTTCTCTCTCTGGTCCTACTTCTTCTCTTCGTCTTATGGGTCACCCGTAGTGGCAGGTATGTGGTATATGTGATCATTACGCTACTAGTCAACATATTCATTGCCATTGGGCTCTATTGGCTCTTCAACATTGAAGTGCATATGTATGCATTAGCAGGGCTTACCATCTCTTTAGGAATGGTGATTGACAACACCATTGTAATGATCGACCACCTAAGACACAAAGGAGGGATAAGAGTATTTTGGGCAATCCTAGCAGCCACTCTAACCACAATTGGTGCCTTATCGGTAGTATTCTTTCAGTCAGAACAGCTACAGTTAATCCTCAAAGACTTTGCTTGGGTGGTGATCATCCATCTATCTCTTTCGCTGTTGATTGCCCTATATCTCATCCCTGCATTGATGCATCGCTTTCCCCTCAAAGAGAGACCCAAAGCCAAGAAGATGGGCAAACAACGACGTCAAATTCGATGGAGTCATCGTTACCTATGGCTTTTATACTGGATGCGTCGCTATCGTGCCATACCACTACTACTCATGGTATGGGCTTTCGGCATTCCGCTATACCTTATCCCAGAAGAGATCGACGAAAACCATCCCCTTAAACCACTGTTCGATTTTACTATTGGAAGCGATTACTATAAACGCCACCGTAACACCATCGAAGCACGAGTTGGCGGAACGCTATATCAGTTTCATGAAGCCATCAATAGTTCTCAAGGCGATCGCAAAATGGAAGAGACCAAACTCATGGTTATATGCAAGAATCGCGAAGGTGGCACCTTCGAACAGTTAGATCAAATCGCTCGTCGAATAGAACAACATCTCGCCAAATATCATGAGATACGTAAATTCATCACCACCCTATACAACCCCGATGAGTTTCAAATAGAGATCTATTTCACTCCCAAAGGGGAGAGAAGCGCCCTCCCTTTCGAAGTCAAAAGGGATATGGATATATTTGGAGTCGTAACAGGTGGTGTCGATTGGAATATCTTTGGGGTAGGAAAAGCATACTACAATGCTCGCTCAGGAAAAATAGATGACCAAGTGTTAGAGTTACATGGCTACGACTATGAAAAGCTCTATCGCTATGCACAAAAACTTCAAGCACAGCTGCTGAAGCAATCAAGAGTACAAGCCCCAGAGATCAAAGGAGAGACAGGATGGGGAGTGGTACTTAAAGAGGGAAGGAAACTAAAGATCAATACAGCGAAACTTCAACAGAATGGAATCTCGCCATCTCAACTCTACAAGGCGATGGTAGAACATACACGTACCGAGAATATCTATCTCATCTCACCATGGTTATCAACCAACCATATAGAAATGTTCTCTGACCAATACCAGAACTACTCCATGTGGGACCTTATGCACCAGCAAGTAGATGGCGCTTTTCGTACGACCTATTTAAAAGAGTTAGCACATATGGAGGAAGGAAATATTGTCTTTCCTATCCTTAAAAAAGAGCAGCAGTACCTCCTATTCATTAACTTCTCTTTTAAGGGAAGTGACAAAACGATGGAACGAGTGATAGAGAACGAGATGTCTCTTCTACGACGTGAAATGCCTATGGGATTCTCTGTAGACTTCAAATACTATCATGACCGATGGTACGAAAAGGATAATGTACTACTATGGCTTGCGATAGCGCTATTTATTATCTTTATCATCTGTGCCACCCTTCTCGAATCCATCAAACAACCATTACAAATATTGATGGTGCTCCCACTAAGCTTCACTGGAGTATTCTTTATGTTTGGAACCCTTGAGTTCCCATGCGACTATGGAGGTTATGCATCCTTTATCATGCTATGTGGTATTGCTGTCAATGCAGCACTATACATTGTCAACGACTTTAATAGCTTCCAACGAAAGACTCCAATACAAAATACAACCCAGCACTACATGAAAGCCGTGCATTATAAAATATCTCCCATCCTTTTAACCATACTATCCACAGTACTCGGATTGGTTCCATTTCTTCTGTTTCAAAAAGACGAAGCCTTTTGGTACTCTTTTGCCTTGGGAACCATAGGAGGACTGATCTTCTCCATAATCGCCATATTCTTTATACTACCACTCTTATTACTCCCCAAAAAAAAGATATGAGAAATAGAATAAAAACTGAACTATGGAAATTATTTCACACAGTAGTGTCACTTTATTCAATAAGAAAAGGTCTATCTTTCCCGAATCAATAAAAACGAGAAGATGATAGACCTCAACAGAATAATATTTTATAACAATTTATGGTGAAATAAATCGATATTTTATTAAGTAGTATTAATAATACAACTAATGCATGATACTAATGCCATCCTCCAGTAATACTATTCGCTATGTTACGTAGTGCCTCTGCAATTCCACCTGATTTATTAAGAAACTCAATAAAAGCTCCTGCAGTATCTGAAAGAGGATTATGCACTCCCTCTAGATAAGCTCCAGCTGAAAGCGAATATACAATAAAAAAGAAGTATATCGTAGCCAATATAGTTACCTGTTTCCATTTCAGTTCTTTACAAACATAAAAAACCAACATAGTTATTATCGTTACAACAAGAAGCATTATTCGTATATCGATTAATGTTGCACCAGCATCCTTAAATGGTATTGGTGTTCCAGTAATCATAAGGTATATAGCCAAAGGCAATCCCATACTGATAGTTATATCGAATATATTTGAACCTAATACATTAGAGAGTGCATCATCATAATTCCCTTTTTTAGCATCTTTCAAAGATATTATCGTATCGGGAACACTACTCGCTGCTGCGACAAGGATAAAAGAAATAAACAATGGATTAATTCCAAAATCTGAAGCAATAAACTCTGTCCCTTTTACTAATCCAGCAGAACCTAAAGCAATAAAACTTGTCGCAAACAACAATAGGAACCATGCCTTAACTGTACGTTCCTTATCTGTTTTAAATAGGAATTTTTCATACCATGAATCTCCTTCTTCTTCATCGTCTTCCTCCTCTTCTTCTCCATCTCCATTCATCTCTTCTTTACTCATAGACATCAATGTATAAGTCAAATAGACAATATAGAAAACCGTAAAAGCCCATCCATGCCACATTGTAATATAGTCACTCGATAATAATACCAAAAGCAAGATTTCTGCACCGATTAGAAACAAACCATCTCTTAAGATAACTTTCTTCGCAACCTTAACACCCTTTACTCCTACAATAGTTGAAATGACCATCCCAATTACAAGCATTGGAATAACAATGCTATTAAATATCGCAGACCCAGTATCTCCTCCTACTGATGCAGCAAAACCTTCCGCAATATCTGTTTTAGTGTAAAAAATCAAGAAAAAGACAGTTGTTAACATCTCAGGCATAGAAGATCCGATAGCATTTATCGTAGCTCCTTTTACTCCATCAGCCATGTTACGACCCAAATAATCGGCTGCAAGTTCAAATATATCACACGCTTTTGCAATGACAACAGACATTATTATCATCAAAGAAAATCCACCAATCCAATTATCAAAAATTGATTCAATCATACCTTTTTATATTAACTTAGTTTAAAATCTTGTGTAATTCATGTATCCTCTAGATACCAATATCATAAAACCCAATAAAATAATTAGAACAATAAACGGAGCAACATCTAATTTCACACCTCTTCCTATATTTATTGGATTTATATTCATAAAGGGTCTAGTCAATAAATCAAAAACTGTATCAAGAACCTTATAAATCTTATCATATGGACTATCTAATAGGTTCGCATGCGAACTTACTTTTTGATAAAAGAATAACCCTATAATCAATAAAAACAACCCTATTTTAATCATAACATTCTAATTATTTACCATTTGAATATGTGCTAACCTTCCACCATTGCTCTTCTCTAACAACAACTGGTTGTTGTCTTCTAATACCACATGCTTTCCAATAGGTATTACTATCTTGTTTGTTACATCATATAATTCTGGTAGACTTTGGTTTACTAAAACCCACTTTCCTTGATGTTTTACAAAATAACCTACAGGCTGCTTATCTTCATCTGTTAATCTTTCATTGGGATGAACCAACCTATTGGTATGCCACCTATATAAATATTGGTTATGATACACCATTAATCTTGCATTGTCATTAAGAAATTTTCCTTTCTCTCGTGTTGAAAAGAAATTAAGGATAGGCAACGCTTCAGTATAAGATGTATTACAATAAGGACATCGCGGCGACATCTTATTATCAAACACAAACCATTTATGACTACATTTGGGATTATGACATGGCTGTAATAGATCTACTGTTTTCACCAACGCTGCTTCCCATTCATCTGCAGTAGGACGTTTATTGGGATGGTGTATTCCATCAATAAATGCTCTATCAAATAACTCTTTTAGATAATCTCCAAGAATAGTATAAGGTAACTTATTAACATCGATATAAGGTAATTCTGCTGGATGAACATCATTAAGATTTGGTCGATTACTTCGATCAGTATGATGTTCAATAAATAGAGCCTTTGCTCCCATAGAAAGTTCATCATCCTTCGAGGGATCAGGATCATTAATTTTTCCACCTTTTAGTGGGTGTCTAAACAACAGATACATATATATCAATACTGATAATGCATATCTATCAGTCAATATAGTTGGGAGTTTTCGATTAGGATTATCGATAGCAAGCATTTTTGTCATGATCACTTCTGGTGCTACGAAATCGGGCGTTCCAATAACATCTGGTGCATACTTTCCTGGAACAACCAAGCCATCAATATCAATAATACAAGCGTTCTTTCCCTCAGGATCAATTAAAACATTATTATATGAGAGATCCGAATGGGCTAATCCTGCGGCATGTAATCGCTTCATTGATCGACTTAAAAGAATCGATATTCTTAGATAACTAAGTAAATCACCTTTCTCATTCTCATGAAGAAATCTATTTTGATTTTTTGCAGAAGCAAACCATTTACCATTCTTTTCCTGTCCTTTGATACCTAATAGGTCATTATTAAAAGAACCATATTTAAAGAAAAACTCCTTTCGATATGCGGGAACAACAATTCCAGTTTTTCCATTATACTCCACAATGTCATAAGGCCAACATAACAACTTTGACCAATACTCTCCATGAGGACCATCTATAATCTTATCCTTATAAACTCCTACAATCGCTTCTAATCTATCTTTAGAACTTGCATCTAGCTTTGATCTAAAAAATCCTACCACATAACTCTTATCAGGGCTAAAATAGACATCTTTCATGGTTCCAGAACCAATGATTTTATCCTCCCATTCAATCTTTATTCCTTTATGGCTTAATGTTGATTTTATTGACATGTTAATATAGAATTACTAGCGTTCGATCATCATATTCTCCTACTTCGTAGAATTCTAACCACTCAAATACATCCTCTTTATTTAGTGGATCTTGCTTTATTACGGGCTCTAATTCACCCCATAACTTCATCCAATAATTTGAGTCCTCTAAGTTTTTTTCTGTTCCAAACTTAGGATCAGAAATACCATCTGTCATCAACATTAGTGATTTCACACGATCTTTAAACAACCAAAACTTAGAACGATCATAGATATCCTTATTCTGAAATAACTCTTTACTAGTAATAAAATAAGTCTGTCCTGAGTATTCTCCTCCGTCAGGTTTCATTAAAAGTTTTCCTTCTTTTTCTGTCACCACTCCAATTGCACCGTCACCAATAGAGAAACTAATTACTGCAGTTCCAAAATCAAATTCTTTACTCAGGGTAAACAATAATGTTGACGAAAAATTCTTTATTGTAGTCTTATTATTTTCTTTTGCGAATGTTTCAATTTTTTTTAATGAACTGAAAGCTGCTTGAACAGTCAATTCATGAATAAGAGTAGACAACTTCTTACGTTTTATTTCCTCAGTATCTACGATAGTCTCTTCAGGTAGATCAACCGCAATCTTATTTTGACTAATATAATCTTCAGTAAGTGTATCTTTTATTACCTCTGTTTGATCAGTATCACCTTCCACAAGTGCGCCTTCCACTATATCATACTGATCAGCTACAAATTCTGATATAATAGACTGATCAATAGAATCTTTTGCAAGTGTATTTTCAACTACCATACTTTGATCAGAACAAATTTCTGATCTCCTATTCAGATCAATCCCATCATTTTCTCTTTGAATATTAGATTCTATTGGAGAATTCAATGACACAATCAGATCTTCTATTCTCTGGATCTTCTCCCTATTTTCGTCAGTGGAGATATTGTCAACCACAGACTGACAAGCCATTCGTGATCCCTCTCTACTATATATAGCCGATCCAGCACCATCACTAACAACCTGTAATATCCATCCATTATCCCATGTTTGAATACTAAAATCATCATCTCTAAACGTTCCTCGTTGTGCATGTGATTTCCCACGTACAGAAGCACCTAATAATCTTCGATTATTAAAAATCTTGGACAAGTAATCTTTATTGGTTTTATAATATGGACCTTCTAAAGGTGGATCTTTATCAACCCACAAAGTTCTCGGATCTGCATTAATAAGGATATGAACATCACGAGTAAACTCTCGGCTATTCAAATTCTCTTGATAAATTAAAGTCCCTTTATAATCTCCTGGCAATATTAAGTCACCTTCAAAACAGGTATCATCTTTATTCCATGACAATTGTGGGATACCATTAAAATCAATTAATGCATCTTTGGGAATACCGAATGCCTCAAGATCAACAATTTCTTTATAAGGCATATTTGCTTTACCGTTTTTCAACTGTATAACCTTTTTGGAATCCTTTGTAATCTCTTTAGCCATTCTTTCGTCTTCCTCTTTTATCAGTGTAAATACCTTTTTTATTCCTCCAAGCTTTGAAGTCATGGAATTCATTTGATCTTGCATAACTGTAAGATCTGATTCTATATTTTGGATCTCAAGACAGAGACTATTTAATAAATCACTTTTTTCCATTAACCTTGTCGTCTATCAACTTTAAAACTCTCTTCTGACACTCCATAGACTGCAATTGTTCCACACCATGCACATTTCTGTTCCTCGGTATCGGTATCCACACAAAAGACACCACCACATTGACACATTGCAAATGCATGAGCACTATAACAATATGGACAGGAAGGAAGACCTCGTAGATACTTCGTATCTAAACTACTTTTTGAAGCAGATCCTGATAATGCTTTATAACTATCATAGTCAAGACGATGAACTCCATTTAGGCGATATACCTTATCGAAGGAGTCAACGTCTCCATCTAGAATCTCAACACCTCGCTTGTATTTAATCAAATACTTCTCTTCTGTCTTTTGGCATGCACCTAAAATGACTGTATAGTTGTCATCAATAATGGCATCTTCATGGTCATGTTTACTCAAATCTATTTTAGATAGTCCCTGTCCTATATTATCAACATTTGTTTTAGGCTCGATACCTTCTGAGACCTGAATACTAGAATTGATAATCGAATCAGTTAACCATTTAAAATAACTTTCGAAACATTTATCCTGTTCTCCATCTAACAAAATAGCTTGATCAGCTAAGGGGCTAAGAAGTTCATTTGATACAGACTTACCGAGAGTCGCTACCAATGTGTGGCATCTATTTTTATAGAACTCCTGCCATTTAGATAACGAAATCTTATAATCATCTGTCGGTTGACCATCAGTAAATAGGAACACCAAAGGCTTCCAATCTCCTTTTGACTGATAAGTACTTCTTTTTACATGGCAATCAATCTCTTGCATCAAAAGGTCTAATCCAGCTCCTAAAGAAGTACCACCACCAATAGGGAAATCTGGTGGATAATAGAGCGGTAGTTCTTCATATGGCTCCAAAATCTTTCCTTTACCAGCAAAACCGATCACTTCAATCCAAACAGTCTCTAACGCATAGGGATTCTTCTTTAAACTACGCAATAGCCTCTCCATCCCTTTATAAACCAAATCAATTGGTTCACCTATCATAGACTCTGATAAGTCTACTAGAAAAAATACAGGTAGCTTCCTCATACTAGAAAATATAATTAAATTACAATATTTAATTCAGGTGGTGCAGGTGGTAACATGAGCTCCTCTGAAACACCAGCACTTTTACTTCCCTGATTCACAACTTCTGAAACCCACCTGAAATAAGCCTCAAATGATGCACTATCCATATGGTCCAACATAGTTATGTTATCAGTTATCATTCTTAAATACTCCTCCTTTGCCTTTGGACCAGCACCACAAGCAATTATACTTCCAAAATTAGCAGCCCGCATTTCGGTAGCCATCTCTTTAAACTTCATCAAATCAGATGGCTTTCCATCAGTCATAATAAATAATAAAGGCATCCAATCTCCCTTCTGTTCATTAGAAGAAAGAATCACTTCTCTTTTCATCTTATTCAACACCATCTCGAGTGCTTCGCCTAAAAATGTTGGCCCTGATTTAGGACATGTAACCTCCTCTAGTTGTACTGACGAAAGTTCAGTCAATGGCAAAAACTCATGTACTTCTTTATCAAAAGTAATGATACTAATGTAGACTGTATCTAACGCATGGGGATCAGATCTCAATGAAGTCATTAAAGACTGTAGCCCGACATTTACTGACTGGATAGGTTCACCTGTCATAGATCCAGAGGTATCTAGCAATAAATAAACTGGTAATCTTCTCATCTTATATTATACCTCGAAATTCGTTTAATCATTTCTCTTTTCTCCGATAGGAGATATTTCCCCACGAATACCAATACTATTTTGAAATGAGGATAGGTTATACCGAACAGCTATTATTTATTTCAAAGTAGTATTGATATAAAAATTATAAAACAATATTAACCTCATCTGGTGGTGGCGGTAGTTCAAGAATAGTAGTGGTCTCGTTGCTCTCATTCTCAACCCTCATACTACTAACAGATATGGAAGTAGAAACCCACTTAAAAAAAGCTTGAATAGATGCAGTATCAGCTTTATCAATGGAGACCACATTATTAGTTACCTGCTTCAAAATAGTAGTATCAGCATGTTCTCCTGCTGCACAAGCTACCACCATTCCATATGTCTGCTCTTGGAATCGTTTCAACCCTTTATGCCAATCATCGGTTGGTAAACCATCAGTCATAATAAACACTAATGGCTTCCAATCTCCTTTCTGACTTGATGTAGTCTTCTTTACATCCCCTTTTACACAGTCACTCAACAGAGTCAATGCTTCACCAAATGAAGTTTGACCACTTGCCGTCAACATTGGTTCTTGAAACATAACAAGCTCCGTTAGTGGCACTACTTGTTCTGCACTATGATTAAATGTTATCACACTTATATGTGCAGTTTCCAATGCATACGGATCTTGTCTAAGAGTAGAGACCATCATATTTACTCCACTTTTAACGGCATCCAACGGTTCTCCAAACATAGAGCCGGAAACATCTAATAACAAATATACTGGTAACTTCCTCATTTTAAATTAATGTTTAACAAGATCAATACCCTGTGGCGGTGGTGGTAATTCAAATAAGTCATTCATTTCCTCTCCTGTGGTCTCAATTTTTGTACTTGAAACTTCGATTGAAGATGAGACCCATTTGAAGAACTCTCCAATGGTGCCTTCATCTAACGTGGTGAGTTTAACTACATTTGGAGTTATCTCTTTTAACACATCAATATTTGCTCCCTCTCCTGCAGCACAAGCAACGACCACACCACTGCTTACTTGTTTAAAATCGACAAGTCCTCGCTTCCAATCATCTGTTGGAGATCCATCTGTCATAATAAAGATAAGAGGTTTCCAATCCCCCTTTTGGTCCCTTGTTGACAACTTAACCTCATTTTTAATCTGAAGACTTAATTCTTTTAATCCTAACCCTAAAGACGTCATTCCACGTGTCTTTAAAGTAGGAGATTGAAACAATGCTAATTCGGTCAACTCAACATCGACTTGTACATCGTTAGCAAAAGTAAGGACACTTAAATAGGCTGTCTCTAAGGCATGTGGATTACGACATAACCTTGACGACAATGTTTCTACCCCATGTTGAACTGCCCTTAATGGCTCTCCATCCATAGAATACGACACATCAATAAGTAAATAAACTGGAAGTCGTCTCATAACTATTTAATTAACTGATTTTACACTTTTTGGTAAACCTTTGTTTTAGCCTTATAATGCAACCAAAAGTTTAAACTCTAAGGTACCGACACAGCCATTAGTTTAATCGTATCTAATAGCGAAGCCAACTCTTATAGATAAATTTCACCTGAACTTTATGTATATTCTAAAAGAGAGTCACAAAGCCCACGCATATATCTCGACCCATGAATAATGGTTTACATTTCCATTAATCGCATCGCTGAGATCAATAACTTTATCTTCAAGAATCGACTCTTTTAATGTACACAGACATATATTTTAATTATGCGTATTTCGTCAATATCGTAGTTATTGTCTGTTTTAGATCTCTATCAGTGGTTGGATCTCCAATAGCACTAAATTTCCACTCTCCATTTCTACGATAGAATTTCCCCATAACCATAGAAATCTTACCAGCAAATTCTTTTCCATTAGCAACATCGTATATCGCATGTATAGTATTTACTCTATCTGGTGTTCCCTCATAAAGACGAATGGTAGCGAAAGGAATATCAGCAAAATCTTGCTTCTTGTAACTGTTTAAGAAAAAGATAATCTGGTCAACATGAGCAGGAACTTTCTTAAAATCTACTGTGATGATTTCATTATCTAATCCATCATCACCATCAAGATCTCCAGTCAAATCGTCTCCACTGTGTGTAACCCCACCAACAGTTGATTTTAGTTGTCCATAATAGACAACATCTAAGATTTCTTTATTTGAATTCAACATCAAACAACTTGCGTCAAGATCAACCTCTATCACTTTTTTCTTCATTACAGGAGTACCTCCAAAACCAAGAAATCCACCTTCTCTTACTTCGACCTCTTTTTCGATTACACCCCAATTAAGTCCAACACAAACTTGAGATAATACTGTTCCTGTATCTTTCTTTCTAAGATCAATTTTTTGACCTTTTACTAAATTTATTGCCATATGTATAAAATATTAAAGTGACACTGAATTATTCATTAAACACGTTTAGAACCATGGAATAGAAAATAATTATCCGTATAACAATATGAATTTGCACACATATTAATTATATGAATCTTTTATATCGTTACAACTCACTACAAATAACATTGTTAAGTCATAATTTAAGAGTCTATTCCAAAGAGTTATATCATTCAATTATTAAATAAAGACATCTAATTAGACCTAAACATATTTATCTACAAAAAACTGTAATCCAGTCTCATACCCTCGTCCCATTGCTTCAAATTTCCACTCTGCACCTCGACGATAAAGTCGACCAAATTCAACTGATGCTTCTGTTGAAAAATCTTCATCCAGCTCATACTTCATAATCTCTTCATTCGTATTATTATCAACAATACGGATATACGAATTTCCTACTTGTCCAAAATTCTGTTTTCTAGCTATGTGGTCGTGAATCGTAACAACAAATACTATCTCTGTTATTTCACTACTCACCTTAGTCAAATCAACCTTAATCTCTTCATCATCATCACCATCAGAGGCACCACCAGTAGTGTCGTCTTCGGCACCTTCAACCGATCCATCAGGAGAAAATCTATTATTATAGAATACAAAATATTCTTCTGTTGGTATTTTTCCAGATGCTCCTAACATAAATGTTGATGCATCAAGATCAAAATCATCTCCAGTAGCTTGATTAGGATCCCAACCCAAACCAACTGAAATACTCTTTAACCCTTTGTCTAAAGAAACTCTTTGTCCTTTTGATAAATTAATTGCCATAACTATTACTTAATTTATATTCTTTGAAACTACTATTAAAGTAAACATTAATAAGACGTGACTATATAACTAAACTATATTAAATAATCTATTGACGTTACACTGTCATTACACTTATAATATTGACACTTGGTATTAGATATTTTATTTACTCACAATTAAATAGAAACCCTCTATTTAATAAAAAAGACATCCTGATTTTTAGATTTAATCCAATCATGAACAAAATCATATAACATGGTACATCCAATAACTATCGTGATATTATCAAACATAACAATAAACATAGACTCAAGACATGCACTACCCTAAGACAAATATTACATAATTTATATATCATTGTCATTGTTACGAATTTATTGTTTTTATCACAAAAAACAACATTTAATAATAATAAAAATGAAAATACATTTACAAAATAAAACATATTTCAGTTGATATATTATCACAAATTCACATATACAACTTTATATCAACACATTTCAGTCTTCTAAGATATAATACTCTACTGCACTCTATTTGCATAGGTTGTCAAAAAACAATAAATCATTCTAATAAAGACAGCGAACAAACATCTAATTCATTCTTAAAACATCCATTTAATAGTGCGTAATCAAACCATTAAAGATCATAATATTGCTAAATACATAACAAAAATTTAATACATTAATCAGGACATGTTAATAAAATACAGACATAATAAAAGGTTGCTAATTCATATTATATTAGGATTACTAAAAACAGATATAAAGCATGAATGACGACCTTTCAAACGACAGAATTAGACTAAATTTACCACGACCTACAAATAAATCTTAATGATACAAGAAGTAACTCTGGACGTATGCATGAGTTAAACTTTGTAATGATACTTCTAGTGATCTCTATTTTGAGAAGCTATGGCCATCTAAACATGAGTAAGATTCATCGTAATTATGGTACGTAACTACGAGAATATATGTGTTTGTTCAGAAGGATATTGATGATTGTATTAGTCGAGTTCAACTATCTAGAATCTTGTCTTCGTTAGATCTCAACTTCTTCTCATCAATACATACGAGTAAACAGGATTCGTCTGAATGGTATGCTGTTGATGGAAAAGAATTAAGAGGAAGCATTGATTTAAATGCAAAAAACACTAGAGGGCTGAGCATTGTTTATGCTTTATCTCACTTGACAAAGAAACAACAACTTTTAGGTTACTATGATGGAACAAAAAAGAGTAAAGAAGAGGTTATCAAGGGGGCTATAAAGGAGATGCCGAATACCGCGATAATTAGTCTGAATGCCATGCATAACTCTGCTGGATTATTATCTGACATCGAACAAAATAATCGTTTTTATTTGACACAGATAAAAGCAAATCAGAAGCATCTGAAAGAATATTTAGTACATACTTCACAACATCTTATTACCGATGATGTGTTGTCTGAAATCGATAAATCTCATGGTAGAATAGATCAAAGAGATTATGAAATCTACACTATAATACAGAGATGCTACATCCAAGATGATCAAAAAGCGGCATCTGTAAGATGATTAAAGTAACAAGGTCAAGTTGTACTATGAGTACCGGTAAACACAGTAATGAGTTACGATATTATATCACGAATTATAATGGAGATATAGCTGAAATTGCAGGGGCATAAGGAATCATTGGAAAATCGAAGTAATGAATCGAATAAGAGATGTCAATTTTGGAGAAGATAATTTCAAGTCCCTAAACCATGGAATACAAAAATCGATGTCTATCATTATATTGTTCACATGCAGTGGATTAACGAGAATAAATAAAGACAATAATCTAAATAAATTAAGAGAAAAACAAACAAGTTCATTGCCGTATAAATTTTATGAACAAGCCCTGAAGGAGGATGACATCTCTAAATATCCGAGTTTTTATTTTAGCTCACAATTATTACCTCCTTCTCTTATTTTTTGTCATGTACTAAGGTCCTAAACATAGCTAAAAATCATTTTAAAAGATACTTAGGTGTTGCCTATAAGTAAGATAAAGACTCATTTAATTATGACTCCATAGAGAAAAATCATAATAATAAAACAAAGCCATTTTCTAAGGCCAGAGTTATCTGATCCTAAAGAAAATGGCAATTAATATGTTGCTAATATTCTTAGGCAACATAAGGATTATATGTGTATTAATGAAGACTATAATTAGATCGATCCAATGAAACTACACGTCGTTAACACATGCAGCACACTATGGTTTATTATTCTGAAATCTTCCTCCTGGCTCATTCTCCATCACCCTTACATCCATAGATTCGTTGACACACCATCCCACTTGATTTCCCTCTTTATCCATCAACTTACCTAGACCTTCAAAGAAAGAGTTACCTGGAGCAATCATAATATTCTTATCACTTAACGGTTCCACACAATAAACTTTACCTTTGACAGGAAGTTCGTACTCCCATCCATGCGAAAACCACACATTATCTGGAGTCTTAGCATAACCTTTTTGAAAAACGGTGAAGTTATCGAAATATTCACACTCTCCATTATGCTTTTGGTAGGTACCCACTTGATATCCCCCTTCAAAATTATATAGGTTGATACGATCTCCATCAGCAAAGCGCATAGACGACCACTCCCATGCTTTCGTTCTAAAGTCACCCCACTGCTTATCAATCCATCCACGACCTGTCACCTCAGTAGACAGGGATTCGCCATCAATGGTGTATGATAATTTACCATGGAAAGGTAGATCAGGCAATGAGTAGTAGAAACTTCTATCATCCTCCGCTCCTTGTCTTATAAAGCCCTCTTTACCTAAATTATCTTTAGCCCACATCACCTTATCGGCCCCAGTAGCAAATAACTCAACATCATAATTTGGACCTTTGGCTTTTATCACCACTTGTCCATCCTTATAAGTCAACTCGGCTTGATATCGATTACTCTTGAAGTGTTTGGTATTGTTGGTTTTATCAAAGGCATCTTTAGGGTCCATAATAGCAATATCTACATCACTAAAATAGTGATCACGACTATAATTAGACAATAAAGTCTGTCCCATAAACACCAACTGATCTTCTGGAGGATCGAAACTCGGATCAAGTTCTTGGATATACCCTTTCATCACATCACTATCCATATTGAAATCACAAAAGAAGAAGAAAAAGCGATCTCCATTACTGCCTTCCATGATACAAGTCCAATAGTGCCACTCCGTAAAATTAGGCGAAAGTGTATTGTGGATAGACCACTCCTCCTCTGCCGATCGGTGTGTCCCTTTTTGGATATCATAGTCCAAGAATATTTTCTTTGTATTTCCCATATACTTATCTTTTTAATAAAACAACAATTCAAAAGTACAGGGTACACAAATCAAAAAGTGTGATAAATGCTAACAAAACACCTTCAACCAATTTCTTTTCTCATTCTACTTAAATGCTCGCGTGATATTCCTAAATACTGAGCAATATAAGTTGATGGAACACTTCTTATCACTTCAGGTTGTTCACGCAACAAGTACTGATACATCTCTTTACTACTCATCGTAATGATGTTTGACTTAGAAGAATACTCCTCAACAAGGGTATGGATAATCTTTTTCTGATACCAATCCCTAAACTCCGATGATTCAGCAACCAATTGATCTAACACCTCTTTTTCGAAGGAAACAACTTGCGATTGTGTTATCGCCTTCAACCGGAAAGATGATTTCTCATGTAAAAAATAAGAGTTAGGAATAGTTACAAATGACTGAAGATTGCCGAGATAGAAATTCACGGTCTTATAACTGCCACTTTCGGTCAAATATTGTGATACTAAACCTCCCTCAAGAACAAAGAAGATACGGTTACACATCGCTCCGATCTCAACAATCACACTCTTAGTTCTAACCTCTTCAACATTACCAATGCTCGATAACATAGAAGCAATCGAACTTGGCACCTTTGATTGCTTAAGATGATCTAAAATTATATCCTTCATCATCTACTAGATAGTTTTTTCTATTTATATGTACTCAATCTATTTTTACACTATTCCATCCTCAATGGAGGACTACAAATGTGCAAAGAAGAATGATATCTCACACTCTTCTCTGCAATAAAATATCAACTTAAAATGACTATCCACTATCTCTTATAGCCATCAATACGATGAATACCAATTGAATTTTAAGACGAACAATAAGATCTTGTGAAGATGTTTTGTTTTGACAAAGCAAAGAATAGAAGCATCGTTTTACCTACAGCCACACTCTTCAACGAAGCACAAACAACCTAAAACACAAAAACATAGCTCATATCACAATTTAATAGCCAGTTAGTATCCAGCAACCATCTATTTCTTTCCTACTTTCTTGGCTGACTTTAACTGCTTCAGTTTATCAGGTGCTCCTTTACTCCAATAGTTAACACCAATCACGTCATAACGCTTCAACTGCTTCGACAACACATGATCACGATAATCTTCCCATGATAACTTATCATTAGTATTACCATCTGTCGCCCAACACTTCTCACTCATCACCGCCAATCGTGGGTAAACACGCTCTTCAAACGTATCCATATTTCGGATTTTCTCACTCCATACAGCACAAATAATTCCCTTCACTAAACTTCTCTTTGATGGATCATAGTTGGTTAGATCAAGCAGTGGCTCCCATGCATATATTTGAGCAACAGAAATAGCCCCTCCCCAACGTGCTCCAGGGTCTTTTGGTGTGTTCGACATATCAAAATAAGTATAGTTACCAGGAGATAGTATAAATGGTTGATCGAGCTTCAACAGCTTTTGATCCATAGGCATCTCCAATGTCTTCCACCAAGCAATCAAACCAAATCTCCACCACTGAATTAAGTAATCTGGATTATGAATTCCTTTCTCAAAAGCATCATCCCATAATATAGGAGTTGTGTTCAACTCATCCTTAACATACTTAGCCATTTGTGATGCAAAAGCATTAATCTCCTCATCTGTATAAATCTTGGCACCTAAATTCACCTCATCAAAACCTAGGTGAAACTCTGAGGGCTGATTAAATAGATCAACCATCTCCTTAAGGATATTACGACAAAAGGTAGCCCCTTTTTCATCTATTCGAATCACTTTCTTCTTCTTTCTAGGATCCTTATCACTTGCTAAGTCAGGGTATGAACGAACCACAGCATGCATATGACCGGGCATATCAATCTCAGGTAGCACCTCAATATAACGAGCATTCGCATAAGCGATAATCTCCTTTACATCCTCTTGTGTTAAGAAATGGAAATCCCCTTTACCTTTGGAACTTCGATCACCCTGTGACCCAACAGCAGTTAATTTAGGATACACTTTACTCTCTATACGCCAACCATCATCATCCGAAAAATGAAGATGCAGTACATTCATCTTATGCATCGCCATCATATCAAGAGTTTGGAGTATCTCTTTCTTCGTTCTAAAGTGTCTTGAGATATCAATATGGACCCCTCTAAATCGTTCAAAAGATGGTGCATCCTCTATTTTAACCGAAGGGATTTTCCAATCCACATTATTCACCACACTTTTAGAATACACTTCTGGTGGCAACAACTGAAGTAAAGTTTGTACTCCCCAAAAAACGCCTTTAGGGGTAGCACCTATAATAGTTACCCTCTTTTTACTACTTACCAAAGTATAAGCACCATCATTATCACTCAATGATCGGTTCACCTCTAAACGAATACCTACTCTACTTGTCTTCGCCTCTTGTCTTACACTATATCCTGTTGATTGTGATAGCCTATCTCCCAAATAAGATGCAATATTAGATAAACCATCTCCATAAGAGACCACCGTTTTTTGATCTAAAACAAAACTCTTAGATGCATGTGTTAGCTCAATATGTTTGGGTTGCGGAACAACACCTAACTCTTTATTACTATTTTTTGAGAAGCCTACCAAAGAGAAAAGGACTCCTAAGTGAATTAGAATAATTCTTTTAATCATGTTGTGTATTTAAAGTTTATTGAAATAAATCCATAAGCAACAGCCTTCAAAAACGCAACAATACATATCCAAGTATTATATCAATACTTGAATAGTATCTCAAATATTTTAATTAAAGGCTTAAACTTTTTGAGATATTAATAGAGTTACCCTCTACTTTTGTCCCAAAAAGTCACACTAAATATAATAACAAACTGAATAGAAAATACTTATTTCATCTATATTATAGATTATCCTATACAAATTGCAACGGGAGTGTTACTCTAAGTTATATTTGTAATACTAATATCAAGACACAAACTCATTTACCACCCTTACTAAATGAATACCTACTCCTTTTAATGCACCTAACATTACTATCTAAAAAGGATCAATATATATAACCACGAGAACAACGAAATGCCACCACAATAAGTCTAAATGGGTATATTTCACACTGAAATAGCGTAACTATCTCTATAATTAGAATCAGCGCCCCTAATTGAAAAAGTAGATCTTTGAATTTAATCATATTTTATGATTAAATTCAAGCCACCTTTATTCAAATAGCTTCTTAATATGATTGGTCGCCTTTTGAATCTATAGGTATTAATTCACATTTAACTAATAAACCATGAAAATTACACAACGAATAGGCAAGCTATGCCTACTCCTTATCGTTTCAATCTTCTCCACCACAGCATTCTCCCAATTAAGTGGTGGCGGCGACCTTAATCCCGACCTGAAAGCTCCAAAGAAAGCACAAGAAAAATGGATGGATCTTCGAGTCGGTCTTAGCGTTCATTGGGGGCCATCCTCACTAGGAGGAGAAGAGATCAGCTGGGCTAGAGATCGCAAAATACCTAAAGAGGTATACGACAACTACTACAAGTCGTTTGCCCCAACTAAATTTAATGCAGAAGAGTGGGCCTCATTAATGAAACGTTGGGGAATCAAATATATGGCTCCCACTGCAAAACACCACGACGGCTTTTGTTTATGGTATTCAGACTATACCCCATATGACATGGAGAGTGCCAAATACAAAGTAGATATCATGAAAGAACTATCCAAAGCATGTAAACGTCACCATATCATGCTAGGGGCTTACTACTCAAACTTAGATTGGTACCATCCTGATTGGGCACCATATAACTTCGGTGGTCCTGGACCTCTTATCAAAAAACAAAACGACAGCCCCAACTTAGAACGATATTTCACCTTCTTCGAGAACCAATGTCTAGAGCTAATCAATAAATATAACGTGGACTTTATCCAGTTCGATGGGGAGTGGGACAAGACCTATACCCACGAAGTAGGATCACGTCTATATCGCCGTTTTCATGAAGAGAAACCAGAAATTCTTCTCAATTCTCGCATCGATATCGGAAGACGTAGTGTTGGTAAAGGGAACCACCTCTATATGGATGGACTTAAATACTGCGGCGATTTCCAAGATCGTGAACGTTTGGTAAAGCATGGCAACAATGTCACAGCATGGTTAGATCACCCTTGGCAAGCATGGGTAACCATCGACAAAAACCAGTGGTCATACAACAAAACTCCAAAGCTCATGTCCCCTAACGAATTAATACGTGACATGGTAGGGGTGGTTGGAAATAATGGAAACTACATGATCAACTTGGGCCCTCGTCCAGATGGTGCATTCGAACAAGCCCAAATTGCGTTGATGGACTCTTTAGGCAAATGGCTTCATCAATATGGCAAAGCCATTTATGAAACCCGTGGAGGACCATTCTACCCATATAAAGGAGGTGTAAGTACACGAAAAGGCCGAGATGCGTGGTTATTAGTTACCGATCCAACCATACAACAACTTCACCTTCCTGCATTAGGTCAAGAACCTATTTCAGCTAAAGTTTTTGGAACCAAACAGAAAATATCATGGAAAAAGGAGAACAACCAATGGATCTTTGATCTATCAACAATAGAGAACATGCAACCTGTTAGAGTTGTTGCTCTACGTTTTAAGAAGAGAGTAGGCCTATCTCCCATCAAAAAAGTATTAAGTAGCTACGAAATTGAAGGAGCAAAACAATTGACCAATGGTCTCACAGTAAAATATTCTTCTGTATCTGATGCCATCAAACTCCCAATAAATATTGATGCACTGATAGGAGACCAAAAAGTAAGAGACTTCTCATTCCAATCGAAAAAAGAGAAGACACCATACATTGAATTAGATCTTCAGAAAGAGAGAAAAGTATATGGCATAAAAATCCATCGTCGAGTATTAAAAAACAATCCAGACATGAAGACCATGAACCTATCCATCTCTGGTGATGCTAAATCATGGACCACCATATGGAAAACAACTAAGCTAGAAGAAGTGTGGGACATTCCATTCAACATCACTGATATGGGAGCCACTATCCAAGGTAGATCCGTTAGGTATATTCGTATCGGATTAGATTCAAATAAACCTGTAACACTATCATTCAGCAAACTATCCATCTACACCAAAGAGTAGATCAAATCAGGGCTTGTTCATAAAACTAGATCTATGAACAGGCCCTGTATCTATTATCAAACTCTCATTGCCAAAACTTATTTATTGCTACCGGTAAAACCTTTAATTTTATATATCATAAAGGTTATCGTCTCATCGATACTACTTCGCGATAATAACCACAGGATTACTTTCCATAGTAAGATCCTGAAGTCCCAAAGTGGCCTTATCGATATTTTTCTTCTCACATTCAGACAGAATGGTTGATGCACTTGCTTGGCCTATTATCCCAGAGTCAGTTATTTGCACTGGCCAAAAAGTACCCACTCCATGAATATCATCTATAATATGCTTTGCCAAAGTCGACTGACCACTCTTTTTATCAAAAACAGAGAAGTAAAACTTCACCTCTTTTCTGTTAAACCCTTTCTTTATTACATAAAAAAGTGCATCATCCATCTCTACTGGAGATAAAACTTGAAGATAGTTCGGATAGCTGTTCTTTCGAACATCCACTTGCTCATAAGAGACGCTATTCTCAAAATCGAAATGAATATATGGATGGATACTCCCATCACTATTCATTTCGTACATTAGATCATCTGATCCAAACATAAAATGGATATGATCCTTCAAAGAGTAACAAATAGATCCCATACCTATATGTTTTTTTGATGAATTATGATAATTTAGAGAATCAGTAGCCATTCCCATCCTATCATACCGCTTCATATCTTTATATAAAAATAGGTCCCCCTCCTTATCTTCCGTTCGTTGTCCAACGACCACAAGCCTATCTGCACTCTTAGAATATGCCATATCCAGAATACGTTGTCGAACACTAAAACGTCGTAAGTACATACCATCTGTCTGACGATAAACCACCACTTGTCCTTGGGTATTCCAAACAAATACTTCTTCGTGTACTGGGTCTAATACAAAATTGACTCTACCCGCCCCATACTCTTCAGGACCTTTGCCAACACTCCCAATTTGACGAACAAATGTGCCATCCAAATGGTATTTTAAAATCTTCTTTCCATCCGAAACAAACAGATGTTTATCTGAGAATTCTATACGCAATAGTTTCCTTATCATTGCTTCTTTTCGACTTTCTAGAAGAATATACTTTATAGAAGAGCAATAGTTAGATAATGGTAATGCTTGAGACTTCTGCGAAATCACCTCCCTAACAGACGTCGTATACTTTGTTTCCTCTTCATTGTTAGAAACGACGTTACAAGAAGATAGACACCATATAGATATGAATGTCAAAAAATAAAAAGTTAGTTTTATCATAATCTAATAATTATATCAACACAGAATACAACACGAGAAAACCCCATGAATCCTATATTTATCTTTATTGGTTATATAGTTTAGTTGTCCACCTGTGATCATATCTATTTAGACCTTAAAGCTGGACTGAATTGTAAATATAAATATTTTATATTTACAACAAAATATAATTTACCACGATAAAATAGACCCAAATAAGGTTTTCAAACAAACAACTACTCTTACCATGTAGAAACACACGAAAAAGCACAAGTAGTATGACATATAAATCATATGCTTTTCCTTTAAATCTTACAATAATTATCTTTAATTTAGTAGACTATCTTTCGAAATATTATTCAATGACTTCCTGAGAATAATAAAGAATATTAGAAACAGAAGTAAAAGAGAACAAAAACCGACATAACTTAAAGATGAAAAATTATTACACTAGATTTATTCGCATCCTATGGGTGTGTCTTTTCGTAAATTTATACAACCACAGCCTTGCACAGACAACCATAACTTTGATGGAATCGATGAAGATGGCGCAGAAACAGTCGTTAGATGCCTTCAAAGCCGAAAACATGTATTTGGTATCCTATTGGGACTACCGCATGTATCATGCCCAAAAACTCCCATGGATAACCAGTGACTTCACCCCTGCCAACTATCGTAGGAGTTTTGTAAAAAGGTACAATCAGGCACTGAATATTGACCAATATAAACAAGAACAGAGCCTAGAAAATAATCTTAACTTTGAGATCAACCAAAACTTAGTTGCAACAGGAGGTCGATTCTTTATCACTTCAGGAACCTCTCGTCTACAAAACTTTGGCAACACCAAGTCCACCTCTTTCAACACCAACATCATCCAAGTTGGTTTCAGTCAACCATTAAACGGTTACAATGAGTTTAAGTGGCGTAGAAAAGTGGCACCATTACAGTATGAGATTGCCAAAGCAGATTACATCCTGCAACTTGAAAACATTCATCTCAATGTGGTAGCCTACTACTTCAATTTCCTTATCTCCCAAGAGAGATATCGCCTACAAAAATCGATATTAGAAGACGCCAAAAGCTCTATTATCATTGGGAAAGAACGCTTCAAAACTGCTTTTATAACCAAAAGCGAATTGGTCGATTTAGAGCTAGATGTATATAATGCCGAAGTACAATTGGCAGAAGCCAATAAGTCGTTGATGAAAAGCAAATCCATCTTCACCTCCTATTTGGATATCGATGCCAATACAGATTGGACCCCTGTCCTTCCTGCCATAGACAACAAAACATCTATCGACAAGGTGACAGCCATACAGAAAGCTTTTGAAAACAATCCAGAAATATTAGGACTTAAAACCAAAGAGCTCACCGCAGCACAGCAAGTGGATAAGAGAATCAAAGAGAGTCGATTTAAGGCCAACATAGGAGCTACATATGGACTAAACCAACAAGGCCCAACCTTTAATGAGTCCCTAAAAGATCCCATGGATCAACAATCGATCCTCCTAAACCTATCCATTCCCATCTTGGATTGGGGAAACCGCAAAGGACAAAAACAGAAAGCCCTAAAGAACCAAGAAGTAGTACGTATCGAAGCAGCACAAAAACGTCAATCGTTCGAACAAGAGGTGCTCCTTGCCACCATCGACTTCAATCTACAACCGAAAGTGGTCAACAATAGTCAGAAAGCCAAAAATGCAGCAGAAGATGCCTATAATATGAACTATCGTAGATATATAGAAGGCAACGTAGATCTGCTCCAACTGCAAAGCTCACGACAAAAGAGGTCAAGTGCACAGATCGCCTATATACAAAGCATCTATCAATTCTGGTCCTACTTATATAAGATCCGAAAACAGACACTCTACGATTTCCAAAACAGTATGCCCCTAAGCACCAACTTCGATGCACTCGTGACAAACTAATCTCCATGCAACTCTCCATGAGTTATCAAACACGACATGATCATTACATCATCGACTACAATATAAGTTTACACCGTCTTTCTAACAGTGTAAACTTATATTTCCCACTTTGGTAACATACGGACATCCATCTCGAATTCAGGAAAACAACGCGCAAAACATGCGAATTCATCTACACGAAAGGGAACCCACAACGATATCATCCACGTCGATGGAATGAGGTCCGTGGATCGGACTCACCGCCCTACTATTATTTTACACTATTACCCAAGGCTCCTACCAATACCTTGACCTTGCGGTCAAACGATGGTTCACACCATTGGGCTATGTTCGATTTCCCTTTCAGGGAATGTTGGAAGAAGAATTAAATGTGAACAACCGCTGGGAACGCCGAGCTCCTGCTCGGCATCGTGCCACAAGAGAGCCACAACCATAGTATTCATCTGCGTAGGTTGCATCACGAGCATATTGCCCTATAGTAGGGTTGACACATGATGCCGAGCGAAGCTCGGCGTTCCCAGCGGTTGTCCCATTCTTGCACTTCAACCAGATCAGTGGGAATGCGTCCAATCCATCCAATCCGTGACTAAAATTTAGACGCGAGCATCGCGCCTCTACATGGTACTTTTCCCTTTCCACCACAACCAATAATAAAAGATCCTAATCCCACCTTTCTTCGTCTCTTCTCCCACCCTCCTTCGACCCTCCTCCCTCTATTGTTCATATATCCTTCACATATTGGTCATATATTGCTCACCCTTCCTCCACATTTTTAGTGACAAAAGCATAATCAATATATGAACAATGGATATGCAATATGTGACCAAGAGTCGAAGGAGGGTGGGAGGAGACACGAAGGAGGGTACTACCATCTACCTACATTCATATACTGTCGTCAACTCCATGGCATTGGATTACAAATATCTCTTCCATACCATTAAACGGGCATATTCGATCACGTAATAAACACCTATCGTAAATATAATTACCAGAAACAGACGTCCCTCTCTAGCCATTAAAATCATACCCCCAACAAAATGACAAACAGTAGGTTAAGTTACCCTTAAGTTACCCTTCCCTTACCTCCACTCGACTAAAAGGTAACTTAAGGGTAAAGAAACCGTCTCTTAACTGTGATTTAAATATAGGCTTGACACGTCTTAAAAAGAGAGAGCTTTTAGTACATTGTTGCAATAATGTGGGTTCGAAACAATGATATTGCCAACGCTGGGAATGTCGAGCTGGAGCTCTGCGTTCCCAGTAATTGTCTCATCCACATCAACAAAGATCCGTCTAATCCGTGGCTATAATACATATTTGATCTACTGGGCCGGACTTTCAGCCCTTGAATGTAGGTGAGTGGAGCTAACCCAAGGCTCCATTCCATATTCAGAGCTAAAGCACTTCATTTCCATTCCACCATTGGGCTAGATTCGGTTTCCCTTGCAGGGAAAGTTGAAGTATCGATATAGACGCGTGCATCGCGCCTCTACGTGGTCATAACCATAAAAAGATCTGTTTCATCTGTCTAATCTGTTTCATCAGTGTGCTATCCTTGCGATTCAACACCTACATGAAGCAATACTAAGTTGTTGCTCTCCTGACACACGATGCCGAGGGGCAGCACCCCGTTCCCAGCGGTTGTCTCATCCACACCAACAAAGATCCGTGAAAATCCGTCTAATCCGTGGCTATAATACATATTTGATCTACTGGGCCGGACTTTCAGCCCTTGAATGTAGGTGAGTGGAGCTAACCCAAGGCTCCATTCCATATTCAGAGCTAAAGCACTTCATTTCCATTCCACCATTGGGCTAGATTCGGTTTCCCTTTCAGGGAAAGTTGAAGTATCGATATAGACGCGAGCATCGCGCCTCTACGTGGTCATAACCATAAAAAGATCTGTTTCATCTGTGTGCTATCCTTGCGATTCAACACCTCCATGAAGCAATACTAAGTTGTCGCTCTCCTGACAGACGATGCCGAGCTGGAGCTCAGCGTTCCCAGTGGTTGTCCCATCCACATCAACAAAGATCCGTGATAATCCGTCTAATCCGTGGCTATAATACATATTTGATCTACTGGGCCGGACTTTCAGCCCTTGAATGTAGGTGAGTGGAGCTAACCCAAGGCTTCATTCCATATTCAGAGCTAAAGCACTTCATTTCCATTCCACCATTGGGCTAGATTCGGTTTCCCTTTCAGGGAAAGTTGAAGTATCGATATAGACGCGAGCATCGCCACTCTACGTAGTCATAACCATAAAAAGATCTGTTTCATCTGTCTAATCTGTCTCATCAGTGTGCTATCCTTGCGATTCAACACCTCCATGAAGCAAGACTAAGTTGTTGCTCTCCTGATACACGATACCGAGGGGCAGCACCCCGTTCCCAGCTGTTGTCGCTCTCTTCTACATCAACAAAGATCTGTGAAAATCCGTCTAATCCGTGGCTATAATACATATTTGATCTACTGGGCCGGACTTTCAGCCCTTGAATGTAGGTGAGTGGAGCTAACCCAAGGCTCCATTCCATATTCAGAGCTAAAGCACTTCATTTCCATTCCACCATTGGGCTAGATTCGGTTTCCCTTTCAGGGAAAGTTGAAGTATCGATATAGACGCGAGCATCGCCACTCTACGTAGTCATAACCATAAAAAGATCTGTTTCATCTGTCTAATCTGTCTCATCAGTGTGCTATCCTTGCGATTCAACACCTACATGAAGCAATACTAAGTTGTTGCTCTCCTGATACACGATGCCGAGCTGGAGCTCAGCGTTCCCAGCGGTTGTCCCATCCACATCAACGAAGATCTGTTTCATCTGTGTGCTATCCTTGCGATTCAAGACTTCCATGAAGCACTGTTACTGCAAACCGAACTGTCTACGATATTTGGCGGGAGACTGGGTGGTGTGTTGTTTAAATATTCTTGAAAAGTGGTAGCGGTCCGCAAAGCCGCAGAGGATGGCAATTTCATCGATGGTCTTTTCGGAGTGATGCAGTAAGATGCAGGCATGATCTATTCGTTTCTTCTTGACGAATTGTTGTGGAGAGATGCCTGTTTCTTCTTTAAAAAGCCGTGTGAAGGCATTGGTGGACATACGTGCTTCACTTGCCAGGATTGGGTTGGTGAGGTCTTCTGAGATATTCTGATCCAAATAGTTCATCACCTGAATAATACGGTAATCTTTACTTATTAACAGCCATTTGTCTTGAGGGAGTTCAAATAATAGGTCGGTAATCATCGATCGTATGGCTAGGTTGGTATGAAAACTAAAATGGGTATTATAGAGCAATACTTGATCCTTGATTGTGTCGAGTTTCTCTTTGATATGTGGGGTTAGTTTCAGAAAAAAGACTTCAGGAGAGACACTATCGTAAGGCATCCCTAGGTTAAAATGGATAAAAAGATGACAGATGGTATCCAATGATTTTTTGGATGTTCTGACATTATCTAGATCGATCCTATTTCCCTCTAAAGCGTAGCCCACTTTAGGGATGGGGTGATGAAACATTCGGGTGGCATAAGAGGTGTTTGGAGCGATCATTACGATCTCATCAGGCGATAACTGATGCTCTTGTCCATTATATATTATGGAGGCCCCAGAACGACTGTTGTGATATATTCTCCAGTAGGGAAAAGAGAGCTCTTGAAACTCCCAATGACGCAACCACCAATACCTACAACAGAGTAGATGCAGGTCATAACTAGGAAAATGTTGATGGATATCGGATGGATCACCAATATCGGGTATCTTTTTAAATGCTTCCATATCGCGGATGTTTCAAACAGATATAAAAATAGTAAAATTATCCATTTTATACTTAGACAGAGATGACCAACTTTACATTAAAATTAACATGACAAATATTTAAACTTTTTTCTGATGGGTAATCGATTGATTGGAGATCTTCCAAAGGTAGGTATCAGACCTGTAATTGACGGTCGTGAACGCGGTGTTAGAGAGTCATTAGAGACTCAGGTTATGGAACTTGCAAAGGCAGCAGCGAAATTTATTGAGGAGAATATTCGTTTTGCTAGCGGCGAAAAGGTAACATGTGTTATTGCCGATAGTTGCATTGGAGGAGTGGCAGAAGCAGCCATGTGTGCCAATAAATTCAAAAGAGAGAATGTTGGTGTCTCATTGACTGTCACCCCTTGCTGGTGTTATGGTACAGAGGTAATGGATACAGATCCACTGATCCCTAAAGCCGTTTGGGGCTTTAATGGAACGGAGCGCCCTGGTGCTGTTTACCTAGCTGCAGCGTTGGCTGGATATACCCAGAAAGGTCTACCTACTTTCGGTATCTATGGAAAAGATGTTCAAGATGCTGGAGATACAACCATACCTGAAGATGTACGCGAAAAGGTTTTACGTTTTGTGAAGTCTGGTTTGGCTGTAGCACAGATGAATGGTAAATCATATTTGTCGGTGGGTTATAGCTCTATGGGTATTGCAGGCTCTATGGTTGACTCAAATTTTATGCAAGACTACTTAGGTATTCGCGCAGAGTTTGTTGAGTCGGTGGAGATCCTTAGACGTATCGATGAAGGAGTCTATGATGAACAGGAGTATGAAAAGGCTTTGGCATGGACTAAAAAGCACTGTAAAGAGGGGTTAGATAGAAATAAAGAACACAACAAGGTAGACCAAGCACGCAAAGATAAAGAGTGGGAAACCGTGGTAAAGATGACCCTTATCTGTAAGGATATGATGGTCGGAAATCCAAAGTTAATAGAGAAAGGATATAGAGAAGAGGGGTTAGGAAGAAATGCTATTGTTGGTGGTTTCCAAGGACAAAGACAGTGGACCGATTATCAACCTAACGCAGACTTCACTGAAGCTATTATGAACTCGTCATTCGATTGGAATGGTATTCGTCAAGCATTTGTTTTTGCGACAGAGAACGACAGTTTAAACGGCATCAGTATGTTGTTTGGACATCTGTTAACCAATACGTCACAGATCTTCTCTGATGTAAGAACTTATTGGAGTCCAGATGCAGTAGAACGTGTTACTGGCAAAGCGCTTGAGGGCATTGCTTCGGGAGGGGTTATCCATCTTATTAACTCAGGATCGACTACGCTTGATGCTACAGCACAGCAAAGAGATGTGAACGGGGAGCCTGCTATGAAACCTTATTGGGAGATCACCGAGGAGGAAGCACAGAGATGTTTGGATAATACACAGTGGCCACAAGCCGACAGAGAGTATTTCCGTGGCGGAGGTTACTCCTCACTATTTAAAACAGAAGGAAAGATGCCTGTGACGATGTCTCGTTTGAACATTGTGAAAGGGTTAGGTCCAGTACTACAGATAGCAGAGGGATGGACTGTTGAACTACCTGATGATATCCATCGTGTCTTGGATGAAAGAACCAATCCAACTTGGCCTACGACATGGTTTGTGCCAAGAGTAAATGGAGCGGGCGCATTTAAAGATGTGTATAGTGTTATGGCCAACTGGGGTGCCAATCATGGTGCGATCAGCTATGGACATATTGGTGCGGATTTGATCACTTTGGCTTCGATATTACGTATTCCAGTGAATATGCATAATGTGGAAGAGGGACAGATATTCCGCCCAAGTGCATGGTCATCATTTGGAGAAGAGAAAGAGGGTGCAGACTATAGAGCGTGCCAGAATTATGGTCCTCTATATGGAATAAAATAAATTGATTTGACAATATAGGCTCTCTTGTTATTGAATGCTCTCTTCTGTTTTTATTACGGTTGTTCGTTGAACAATCGGTTATTGGGGAATAGATGATTTTCGAAGAGAAAAAGGATATTATAGCCTGCGTTGGAGTAGTCCAAAGCACTATATTTCAACAACAGAGAGCCTAGTTATATTTTCTTCTTATGAACGGAAAAGAGATAGCCATTGTTTTCGATTGTGGTGCTACGAATGTAAAGGTGGTGGCCATGGATATTGATGGCCATATTGTTGCCTCTCATTCGATGTCTAATGAAACGGATAAAGACCCCTTTTTTGAGGGGGGTATTATTTGGGATATGGAGAAGCTGTGGGGGAAACTTTGTAGCCTATCTAAGATGGTGATGGAAGAGATAGACACTAGTCGTATCGTTGGGGTGACGGTGACGACTTTTGGTGTGGATGGCACGCTTGTGGATGAGGGAGGAGACCCTTTATATCCAATTATATCGTGGCAATGTCCACGTACGACATCGATCATGGAGCGTATCGATAAATATATGCCTCTCGAAAAGGTATATGAGATTAGCGGAGTCTATCCATACGCCTTTAATACCATTAATAAGTTGATTTGGTTTAAAGAGAATAGAGCAGAATTATTGGATAGCTCTAGTCGCTTTCTTTTTATTCCATCGATTCTAAGTTCAAAGCTTACTGGGGTATTAAAAAATGACGCGACCATGCTTGGAACCTCAATGATGGGGGATATTGGTCAAAGAGCTTGCTCAGATTCGATCTGTAGAACCCTCGGTGTGGACCCCGATATTTTTGGGGAGATCGCGGAACCTGGAGAGAGAGCTGGGGCTGTTACCCAAGAGGCAGAAGCATTGACCGGCATACCTAAAGACGTTCCTGTCTTTATGGCTGGCCATGACACACAGTTCGCATTGATTGGATCAGGAGCGAAAGTAAATCAACCTGTATTAAGCTCTGGAACATGGGAAATTCTGATGACAAGAAGTCAGTCACAAACGGCCTCTATACGTGAATTAGAGCATGGTATTACTACTGAGCTGGATGCAGAAAAGGGGATCTATAACATTGGTCAAAATTGGATTGGCTCTGGGGTACTAGAATGGTTCTCAAAGCAGTTCTATAGAGATATTGACAAAGAAGATCTTTATAACCGTATGGTGACGGATGCGGAATTGGTTGCGGTTGGTTCGAATGGAGTGACGGTAGGGCCTGATTTTTATACAAACAGTTCAGGGAGATCACACGGTGCCATTCAAGGGTTGACAATCGCTACCGATAGAGCAGAACTATATCGTGCTTTTCTGGAGGGACTCTCTTTCCGATTACGAGAGGGGCTGGAGGCACTAGAGAAGGCAGGTGGTTTTACGGCAGAGAAGATTATATGTGTAGGTGGAGGTTCAAAAAACAGATTATGGAATCAGCTTCGAGCGGATATTTGTAATCGCCCAATCCAACTTATCGATCAAAAAGAGACGACAGTATTAGGGGCATCGATGGTGGTTTTTGTAGGATCTAAAGTTTTCGAAACCATAGATATGATCAGAGAATATATTGACTATAAACCACAAGTTATTTTGCCTAGCCACAACCATAAGGAGTATGATATGTTGTATCAACAATATCGTATGGAGAGAGACAACTAAGTGTTGTTGAATGTAGGAATTGGGCTGAAAAAGGGAACAAATAACACTCTTACATACAGTCTATTTAGATAAATTAGAAAAATATTAAAGACAATGAATATTTTACCAACTTCGGTTCAAGAAGAGATAAATAAGGTCTCGCAGATTGCAGGCTACCTGTGGCAGAGAGAGTGGGCAGAGAGAAATGCTGGGAATATATCGATAGACTTAACGGATCTTGTTTCGGCAAACGATTGGCGTGAAGCGAGTGAGGTGATTGCATTTGAATTTCCTAAAGAGGCCGCAGGTGCAGTTATCTTTGTTTCTGGAACAGGATGTCATTTGAGACACCTTGTGGACAGAGTGGAAGAGGTGGCTTGTATTATTGTGATCAATGATAAAGCAGATGGATATACGATTGTGTGGGGAGGAAAGAAGAAGAACTTTAGACCTACCTCGGAGTTGATATCTCATGTAAAAATTCATCTTCATAATAGGGTAAACAAACCTTCTCATAAAGCCATTGTTCATACCCACCCTATTGAACTGATTGTGATGAGTCACCATCCGCTATTTAAAGAGGAAGAGAAGCTGAACCACAGCCTTTGGAAGATGTGTCCAGAGATTCGGGTTTTTGTACCACAAGGGGTGGATTGTACTCCTTACGTCTTATCTGGAACAGAAGCACTGGCAGATATCACTATAAAAGGGTTGGAGAATCGTGATGTGGTGCTATGGGAAAAGCATGGTGCTTTAGCTACAGGAGAAGATGTAGAGGTGGCATTCGATTATATTGATGTGGCCAATAAAGGGGCAAAATTACTTCTAACGGCCTGGAGTGCTGGCTTTGAACCTGTAGGTTTATCTGATGATGAATTAGCCGAATTAGAAGCTTTGATCTAATCCTATCTTTATTTAAAACATTGTACCTCAAGGACTCTATTTATAAAGTTCTTGAAGTACATCCCCGTTTCTCTTCGTTATACGCGACTCTCATAATCATATGGTGATGGGTTCTCTGTTCTTTTATTTAAAGACTCTATACACAGATGGTTTTCAAAAGCAATAAAGACTGAAAGTTTCCCATTCAATACAACTAAATATTAAACAGAAAGGAGGTGCTCAAATGTGGCACCTCCTATTATAGACAACAAACTTAGTTCAACCCTATCGTTTGATCAGTTTCTTCACTGTTGTTTGATTGTCTGATTTTATTTGTACGATATATAGGCCAGAAGGAAGTTGATCAATTGCGATCATTTCTCCTTCGTTATACTGTGTACTATCATATACAACGGTTCCTGTTATCGACATAATTAGTACTCGATTATTTCCGATGCCTAATCCATCAACACGAATGAAGTTAGATGCTGGGTTTGGATAAACTCTAACTTCTGCTGTTTGTTGTTGAACAACTGGAGTCGAAGCATCTCTACCATACACCTCTAACTCGTAAATACGTACGTCATCATCCTGGGCACAACCAATAAATCGGAATCTTACGTACTGTGCATTCACCTCATTTTCTAATTCAATGGAATGAATGTTTTCTGCAGAGACATCTGTTTTTGCTGCTACTTCAGTCCAGTCTGCATTGTCAGTACTAACTTCAATTTTATACGACTGAATATTATAGCCTGGAGCTTCGAATAAACATGCATCATAAATATAAAAACTTTTTAATAGATATGATTTCCCTAAATCAAGCGTTCTTATTACTTCTTCACCCTTCGCCGCAACTAGACACCATTGCTCACTTTTCTGCGTTCCATAAGAACCATCATTTAAATATTTCACATAACGATTATAAGAATAATTTTTCTCTAGGACCTCTTTGTTTAAAGCAACATTCCAGTAACCTTTAGGTTTTTGCACATGATACTCTCCATCAATTTTGATTTCATAGATATTGATATCACTATTTTGGCTGTTTGGTTTTAATGTTACTTTCACATATCTACCACTTACTGGATTGGATGTTCTATTCCAGAATTTTATATTGGATATATCATTAACCCACTCTTCCGATTGTCTTGTCCAATCCGTTCCATTATCACTAGTCTCAATACGATATGCAGCTGCATTTGTGTTGTTAGTACCATCTACTCCTCGGTCCATAATTGTCACATTATAGATCCAATAATCTTTATTCAGATCCAATACAACAGATGATTCTGTCGTTGCACTAGATGTCCAGTACTCTCCATTAGCATTTGTGTCGTTGGTCAAGTACTCTAACCCTGTGTCGTTGGTGTCTGTTGAAGTAGCACTCTTAACTAATGCAATATTTCTAGTTGCAGCAGACTGTACATCCACGTAAATAGGATAAATGAATTCCTCATCCCCTTTAGTTATGACAAGTTCAATCTTACCTTGTTTTATTTCTTTTGCCAGTGCAGTTGCATCCAGTGAGATAGAAGCATCTGTCACATCATAACGACTTACTTCGAAGTCAGTACTTCTTAATGAGACTTCTTGTTTTGACAATGCTCCCTTTAGCATTTTATAGTCTAACGAAATAACTACGCTTTGCCCTACCTTACAACTGTATTGATTATTGTTAGGAACTAAGCACAGATTTAGGTTATTCTCTTCAGCAATATATTTAGTTGTACTCCAAGAAGACTCCTTCTTATATTTTGTCAGAGTTCCTTCAGGAACAAAGAAAACTGGTCTGTCTCCGAAACAACCACCAATCGTATCATTTAAATTATATTTGTTTGGCAAGTTTGATTTTAAATTATAAAATACTCCTTGACCTCTATGAGATATTGCAGAAGAGCTAAACGTAATAGTTGCATCAGGAATAACATAATTTAATGTTCCTAGCCCACTTAACGCATACTCTCCAATATACTTTATTGTAGAAGGTAGAATAATTTGATGAGAGATATGAGAGCAATCCCAAAATGCATCATATTCTAAACGAACAAGATTAGGAGGGAATACTATAGACTCTATAATCGATTCTGCAAAAGCATCCTTTCCAATTACCGTTAGATATAAAGCACTCTCACAGTTTACATGATTGGTTGCATTTTTTAATAAAATGTGTTCTCCGTCATTTGCTCCCCCTCGTATTCTTAAGACTTTTTTATTATCAATAAGATTCGGAATATCAAGTGTTTCTTTACCTCCAATATAACCAAGAATTTCAATACCCTCGACTGTATTAGCATCAGGTGTTTCTTGGTATGAATAGTCATTTACTATGAAATTATCTACGACATAGTCTTTAAATACTCTTCGATCATCCCAAGCAGCGATATATTTATCATAGGCATCTGCTTTAACTAATACGGGGTAACTTGCAGTGTTAATATTCGATTTATCCACAGGAACATCAGCTTTAAATCGTAAAGCAACTACATTAGTCTTCTCGAATGCCTTCTCTCCTATGACTATAACATTTTCTGGAATATCTACTATGCCACTTAGTCCTGTTTCACTAAACGCTGCCGTTTCGATATTTTTAAGACTAGATGGTAATTTGATCGATTTTAACTCCGTAATCCCAGAGAATAACTTCTCTTTGATATTTACTAGGGACGTAGCTTGAGTTGCATCTATAGACACACCATTAGTGTAGGTAGACGTAGCAAAGAAATGGTCTGTTCCTTTTGATAATTCTAAAACATCTACACCATCAATAGATGCAGGAATGACGATAGGATTTTCACTTCCTTTATATCCAACAACTCTTACACCATCAACTCCATCCACTTGAACACTCTCTGTCAACCATTGCTTGTCAGCACTTAGGGTTCCTTGTTCCTCAATTAAAGGTAGCGTTTGCCAAACAGGATGTGCTTGGTATGCTACTAATGATCCTTTAGGGACAACAACTTTTGCATTGGAAGGAAGTGATAACGATATAACATCGTGTGCCGTTGTTTTTTTGACTTTCAACAACGATAGTTCACTAAATGGATTAGCTAAGGTATTCAGACTTGGAAAGTCATTTGGCACGATCAAAATGTCTGCAATACAATTACTCAGCCAGTTTTCTGCGACACTCTTTACAGAAGACGGAAGCGTATAACTCTTGGGGAAAGTTACCTTATAGAAGGCATTGCTTTCGATTGAAATTTCTGTAGGTTTTGCAGGAAAAATCATTCCATTACTCACATTTAAAGACGAAAATGCATATTTACCAATCTTCTTTAGACTAGTAGCTTTAGATATATCTAAACTTATAGGATCTTCAATAAATGGTCCATTTTTAACTGGAGTATGTGGTTGAACAGTACCAATTGGTATTGGCATTAGAGCAACCCTCTTTGTATTCCTATAGATAAAGGAAGAGTGATATCCTCCTTTAATTGAAATAACAGGTAGTGCATCGATCGTTTTTGGTACAACGATGCTATTGGCATCACCGCGATAACAACTAATTTCATAACCTTTTACACCATCTATTTCAATCTCTTTTCCCCAGAAATCTTGATTTACATCATACGTTGAATTCGAAGAAAGCAATAATCTGTTCCAATTACGATCAGCTTTATAATCATTAATCATATCATCAGGAACCACAAAAACTGTAGAAAATGACCCGCCCAAAACCTGAGGGATCTTATCACTCTTAACTTCTACTGTTTTAGTTTTATACGAAGTAAAAGGCACAAAAATTGTTTCTATTTTACTTCCTAACACGACTTTTTCAATGTCTTCATTTTTATCAAAAACGGCGTGCTCCATGAAAAGAAGATTATCGGGTAGAACTATTTCTCCAGATAAAGATGCTGCGTAGAATGCTTCTTCTCTAATTTCTTTTAATTGGTCGTTAAACACAATCTCTTCTAAAGCAGTATAACTGAATGCACTCTCTCCAATCAACTCTAAATTAGTTGCTTCAGATAAATCTAATCGGGTGATTTGTGATCTAAATGAATCAAAACCTGATGTACGAATCTCTTTTACATTTATTCCTTCAATCTTAGCAGGAACAGTAACAGTAGAACCATCCTTCCAATAGTAATCTAATGTCAAATATTTGCCATCAGGGGTTTCATGAATCCTATAAGACCAATCAGAATCATTATATAATTTTATTGATATTGAATCGTTTGTATTTCCAGATCTATTGGACGCAACAAACCTTTCAAGTCTAACTGACATCTCTTTGACATCTACTGTTTTCGTTAAACTTAATGTGTAGTTTGCACCACTTCCGACAAGATTTGATACCTTTCCATTAGTAACAGCGAAGTCAGTAGTTTCAAGACCAACAACTTCTTCATCAAAATTGACATTCACATCCAGTGTTTGCCCATTACGAATATTAAAAGAGCTACTAGCCAATGTTGCAACAGGTTTCTTTGTGCTTGTTGGGTTGAAGTCATAAGAAGCTGTAGCCGTGAAGTTTCCAGCAATATCAGCCACCTTGTTATCTAACAACGTGATTTGATAATCATTGCTGTTATTTGACTTAAGGTAAGTCAATTCATATTTAGATCCACTTACTTTAACAAGATTCGAAAGTGTTCCATTGATTACATTAAAATCAGTCAACTCAACACCATATACGTTTTCTGAGAAGTTAACTGTAATCTTCTGCTGTTCTCCGTTAAACAGTCCATTAATAGTTGTCTGGAATTGAACAGTTGGAGCAGTCCTATCGACAACAATTTGCTTAAGTCCCATCCAAGCCCCTTCATTGCCATTACGATCGATAGCTTTAGCATCGATAGGGTTTTGACCTTCCTTAAGATTAGATATTTGTGCTGAATAATTTCCATCTTTATCTACACGTACTTGAGCTACATCAACAATCTGATTACTTAAAACTACTGTTGAAAATGGTTCTGCCTTTCCAATTATATCAACAACATCATTAGTGGTAATTAGATCTGTATTACTTTCGCCAGTATCACTTGCAGTCTTTAATTTTAGAACACTTGGTGCATCTGGAGCCACTCGATCAATATATATATTGATATTTCCATGGCCAGATGGGTCAAAACTAGGCCAAGATTGGTCCATCACATAATGAGCTCTAACATTGTATTGACCATCAGGTTTTGATGATAAATCAAAGTTGAACAACCTACTATTGTAATTAAAGTCTGGGATAAACCCAGCAGGAGTACCAGTCTGCAAAAACTTTTTTTGCATTTTTAATGCGCCGTCAGGTTGATATCCAGGATTATCCACTCCTGAATATATCAAGACGGTAACATGAGCATGAGTATCAGTATAATAGACTGCTGACCGTAATCCTGACACATAACCAAATCTATCTGCCATACCCTTTTGCCAAGAAAAACTAATTGGATAGGTATCTACATTTAAAGAATTCAGACTATTTGTCTTTATGAAAATTAATCCATTTTCCACTGTATAAACTTGATCATTCTGTATAAATGGCCCAATAGCTTGTATATATTTTAAATAGCCATCTTCCTTAAATACAGCACTTCTTTCGGGACTATTAGGATCATTATTGGTATAATAATGATAATATTCAGTTTTTTTTGAGTTTCCTTCTGCCCAAAAGTCGGGCCATTCAATAATTTGACCAATCGAATTCTGTACAATCAGAATAGAAACCAATAATAGTAATGTTTTTCTCATAGATCTTTATTTAACATTTGTATTTTGTAAAGAGGATAATCACTACTAATATGCCCTATAACATAGTGACTATCGAACCTATAAGTATATCTCATCACCAAATTATTACACAACACAATTGTTAAAAACACCAAACAAAATCACATACTCTATATTGTTAATTAACATTACACTTCATTAGGTCATTAATAAAACAGAGAGTCTTAGTAATATAAAATACCAATTAAAATACAACGACTCTTCTTTAAATTCATTTCATCAAACAACTATATTATAATTAAATAAATAGATACTTGCATTTACATTATAAGAAAGCAACTTGAACTGCATAACACAATAGAATTAGAGTAATATAATATAAATCTAACTCTCTTTAAATTATTGAATCAGGCTAATAAAAGATATACACATCTTTATTGTTTTATTGCATTGAGAAGTTCAGTATTGGTATATGACTAAGTATTAAAATCAATAAGAATAGACCGTAGATTAATCTACAGATTACAAGGGTTGAAACTGTATTGAAATAATTACTGACATCAAGTGTTCTTGTACACAAAATTCCCTAGTTTTGATGTCATTAATCATGTATTGTGTGATTGCCTAAATGCAAACATTCATAATAAACATGTTCGAATATTTATTACTAATTACAGTACTTAAATTGCATCAATATGTGGAATGATGAAAATCTCCTAGATAAATTAAAAGAGAATCAGGCAGTTTGGATAAAAATAAACTCACTTTTTGTAGAACAAAAAATTGCACCTAAAACATTACTTCTTAGAGAAGGTGAGATTTCCAATAATTTCTTTTTCATTAAAAAGGGATGTTTAAGAGAGTCATCTAATCACGATGGAAAAGACATTACATTTCAATTCTTTTTTGAAGGAGAAGCTGTCGCGTCAATAGATAGTTTTATCGAACAAAAACCAAGCCTATTCAGTATTGAAACAATTGAGCAATCAACCATTCTTCTATTAAAAAGAGAAAACTATCTTAATATATTAAAGAACTTTCCCGATATCCAAAACACATTTCAAGACTTGTTATTTAAACGATTTAGAATCTATGGAGAACTTTTTATATCAAGAATAAAAAACACTCCACAAGAGCTGTATAAAGACTTAATTGATAATCATTCTGAAATCATAAAGCGAATACCTCAGCATTATATTGCTTCATATCTTGGAATTACTCCAATATCTCTCAGTCGAATTAGGAATCGTAAACAGTAAATTATTTTACCAATAATTAATCACATTTTTATGACCAAATTACTATCTAGAACGATAACACTTTTTATTTACTGATATCGCTTCTATTAGTTTATATTACAGTCGTTTAATGAATACAATAGGCTAAACATCATTTTTAAATCAGTTACTCGATTTGCATTGCGTAGTAATAGATGCACACGTTCGTAATCTACAATAATATTTACGAATGTAATTGTAGATTTAATTTATACAATAACTGTACGGACATTTCATTAATTAACAATTGTTATCGTCTAAACATTCCTAAACCATCATTTTTGTGTTATAATTCAATTACATAAAAATGAGAATATTATTAGTATTTAATCATCCTTATGAAGGCAGTTACTGCAATGCAATTCTGGATGCTGTAACTAGAGGACTACTATTAGGAGGTCATGAAGTTGATCTAATTCATTTAGATAAGGACAAGTTTAATCCCGTATTGACATCTCAAGATCTAAAAGCTTTTCGAGATAAACAAGCCATCGATCCTATGGTTCTGAACTATAAAACAAAATTAAAAAAAGCTGATCATGTTATTTTCATATTCCCAATCTGGTGGGAGCTTATGCCAGCAATGATGAAAGGCTTCGTTGATAAAGTTATTTTTCCAGGAGTTGCTTATGACTATACGAATAGTAACAATACAAAAATGAAACCATTATTAATGAAACTAAAGGGTATAACATTAATAACAACAATGAATACCCCTCGAATTCTGTATCATTTATTTTTGGGCAATGCAATAAAAAAAGCATTATTGAGAGGAACTTTTTGGAAGATAGGGTACAAGAATCTTAAATGGATTAGTTTTAACATGGTAAAGCAAACGTCTAACGAGAATCGTGAAAAGTGGCTCCGTAAAATTGAGAAAACGATTAACAAGAGAGTAAATGAAAAGTAACAACTCAAGGTCGATCATCAATATAGGACTAGTTATTTCAAATATTTTATCAATAATCTCAGATTTTCTTTTACAAATAGAATATCACATCGGAAACATCAAGATTGATGATGTAAACCACTATTCTTTGGGGATAAACTATGAAGGATGGATAAGTATACACAAGACATCTATTAGCATACTATCTATTCTGATGATCTTTCATATTATATCACATAGACAGTTCTATAATGTTATCATCAAAAATAGACTTCTTAAAAAAAACAGACATATTCTAATGCTTTCATTTTGTTTTGCTTTAGCTGTAATTACTGGACTTAGTCCATGGCTAATTGAAATATATTTTGGTAGAAATGAAGCATGTAAAATAATAATTGAAATTCATGACAAGATTGCGATAATCTATACAAGTTATCTGATACATCATATCTACATCAAAATGAGAAAATACAAATTAAAAATAGACAAAATGAGGATTTGATATGAATTATTATTTGGATCTTATCTAATACCAAGTGATCCAAAATATTACCTAAACAGTTTTTGTGAATGAGACAAAAACAAAAAAGCTTCAATCGATATGATTGAAGCTTGTTGCGGAGAGAGGGGGATTCGAACCCCCGGTACCCGAATAGAGTACGTCAGTTTAGCAAACTGGTGGTTTCAGCCACTCACCCACCCCTCCTAAAGATGGTTATTTTCAATAAAATATGTCGGGGTACCAGGATTCGAACCTGGGACCCCCTGCTCCCAAAGCAGGTGCGCTAACCGGACTGCGCTACACCCCGAAATTGCGGAGAGAGAGGGATTCGAACCCCCGGTACCTCGCGGTACAATGGTTTTCAAGACCACCGCATTCGACCACTCTGCCATCTCTCCTAATAATACCTCAAACAAAGTCTCCTTGCGGAGAGAGAGGGATTCGAACCCCCGGTACCTCGCGGTACAATGGTTTTCAAGACCACCGCATTCGACCACTCTGCCATCTCTCCAATGTTTATGAAGAGGTATTATCAATTCAATATTTTCAAGAACTCGCACGGGAGGAGAGGCTCGAACTCCCGACACCTGGTTTTGGAGACCAGTGCTCTACCAACTGAGCTACACCCGTATTTTGCGGAGAGAGAGGGATTCGAACCCCCGGTACCTCGCGGTACAATGGTTTTCAAGACCACCGCATTCGACCACTCTGCCATCTCTCCTGAAATGCGGTAGCAAAAGTAGGACTTTTTGTATTACCTGCAAACATATCGTAATATTTTTTTCATGGTTTTTCAATCACTGTTTGCCTAACATTTGGTTATCAAGAAGATTCATTTGAAAAAAAATATTCACTTTTTCACCTCTTAAAATCAAAATAGCAGAAATATCAATAAAAAAGTGAACATTTTGATCAAAATAATGATTACCCTTAAAAAGGAAAACATAAAAACAGATCAATAAGCCCATTGGATGGTAAAAAAAAGCTGATTTTATCATGAACAAGTGAACATTTCTGTAAGAAAACAGTTTTATTAATAGAAAAAGGGTTGAAAACGGGACGTTTCCTTTTGTTTTTTGAAAATATTTATGAAATTTAAGACGTTAATAAATTAATTAAAAGAAGATTATAACCAAAAATGCCCCATTAGAATCTATTTTTCTTTTTTTTAGAATGATTGATTCAACAAAATAGAGCAAATTGTATCTTAACCAATTTTAATATACATAACCATGAACAAAACAGAATTAATTAAAAAGGTTTCTGAAGAAACAGGATTGACAATTAAGGACACAAAGAAAACAGTGGAAGCTTTTCTTAATGCAACCATGGAAACGTTGAAGGAAGAGGACAGACTAATTATTGCTGGATTCGGTTCGTTCTACACTATCGACAGAGAAGCTCGTGAAGTAAGAAACCCTGCAACTGGAAAACCAGTTAAGGTTGAAGCTAAAAGAATTGTTCGTTTCAAAGCTGGACAAGACTTCGGAAACAAGATTAACTAAAAAGATATTTCTTATAGGAATAGAAAGGGAGCACGTGTTGCTCCCTTTTTTATTTTTATCTTTGTGGGTGAATAAAATGAACTTTCAACTTGTACGAATAAAATTCAAAGTAAAGTATTCTTATGAAAGAGATCATCAAACACCTAGAATCGTTTGCAACAGAAGAACGTACCCAGCTATTTGATCGTGTTATCGAAAATAGAACTAAATATCTTACAGTGGTATTAGAAGACATCTTTCAGGCACAAAATGCAAGTGCTGTACTTCGTTCATGCGACTGTTTTGGCATTCAAGATGTACATATCATTGAAAATCAAAATGAATTCTGCATTCATAAAGAGATTGTCATGGGATCGACGAAATGGCTTGATCTTCATAAGTACAATAAACAAGAGAACAACACAAGAGAAGCGATAAGAAGCTTGAAAGCGCAAGGATATCGCATTGTTGCAACTACTCCTCATGAAAAAGATGTATTTTTACATGACTTTGATCTTCATGAAGGGAAAGCCGCTTTGGTTTTTGGAACAGAACTAACAGGAATCTCGGATATTGTAAAAGAGGAGGCGGATGCTTTCATTAAAGTTCCTATGTACGGTTTTACAGAAAGTTTCAATATATCTGTTTGTGCATCGTTGGTTATGCAAGACCTTACAACTCGAATACGTAGAGAAAACGTTGCTTGGCAACTATCGGAAGAGGAGAAAGAAGAGATAAAGTATGAATGGTTAAAACGGTCGATTCGTTCGGCTGATCTGATTATCTCTATGTGGGAAGAAAAAAATAAATTAATATGTAACACCTAATTAAAAGACTACAATCATGCATTGTTTAATCATAGATGACGATCCATTAGTGAGACAAGGACTCACTCGAATGCTTAATAAGGACAATAGAATCTCCAAAATATTTATTGCAGAGGATGGAATTGAGGGCACAAACTTATGGAACGAGCATAAGCAGGTTATCGATTTTCTAATTCTTGATATTGAATTACCTGAGATGACAGGTATTGAGTTTCTTGAATCCATGGAACAAGTACCCCCAGTAATTCTTATTTCATCGAAAGAGAACTATGGGCCAGAAGCATTCGATCATGATTGTGTTGATTATATTTTAAAACCGATAGCCTATCAACGTCTTTCAAAAGCATTAGGACGAGTAGAAAAAGCATTAGCAAAACGATCTAATACAGGTACTATTAAATCAAATAAGATTATGATTAAATCTAACAACACTCATATTCAGTTAGATTTAGATGATATACTTTTTGTTGAATCAGAAGAGAACTATGTTAAGTTTTATACAAACCATACAAATTACATGGTTCATGCAACATTAAAATCTGTACATGAAGAATTACCAAGTGACCGATTCTACAAGATACAGCGTTCTATTGTTGCCAATATTTACAACATTCAACGGATCAGAGGAAATATCATTGAGTTTCAATCAGAGAAGGAGACTTACCAGAAGACTACAACAAAAAAAGAAGAGCTATTAGGCATACTACCTGTGCTAAATAAAAAATAAGCATTATAATGAATAACAACGATTCGTTTCAATACTATATAGAGAAATTTGGGGACACCAAAATTTTAAGATATAAGCTGGAGAACTTCAGTGATCTTAGTTTAAAGCAAAAAGAGTATATCTACTATCTTTCTGAAGCAGCGCTGTGTGGTAGAGATATCTTATGGGATCAGAATGGTAGTGAGAACCTACTGTTACGTCGAACAATGGAATCTATCTTAACACAGAAAGATAGGTTAGATGTCTCAGAAGATCTTTGGGATCGATTCACCACATTCCTAAAGAGGGTATGGTTTGCCAATGGTATCCACCACCACTATTCTATGGATAAATTTGCAGTCCCTTTTGACAAGTCTGAATGGGAGCAACTAGGAAGTGCTGTATTATCTCATCTCACGATTGAAGAGACCGAAAAGTTGGACAAACTGCTTTTTGATAAGAATTACAAAGCCAAAAGAGTATCTCTTGATACTACCACCGATTTGTTAAGCTCTTCAGCAAACAACTATTATCAAGGCGTGACACAAGTCGAAGCGGATAAGTTCTATGAAGATGTAGCTGCAAACGAATTGGAACCGCAACCGTCGAGGGGGTTAAATACCCAACTTATCAAAGATGACAGAGGTAATATTAAAGAGAGGCTTTGGCACCAAGACGGAATGTATGGTACTGCAATTGCCCAAATAACCTATTGGTTGGAGAAAGCTATGACTGTTTGCGAAAACAGCCAACAGGAAGAGTGCTTAGCACTTCTTATCGCCTATTATAAGAGTGGCGATCTACAAACATTTGATCAGTTCAACATCAAATGGGTCAAAGAGCTATCAGGAGAAGTTGACTTTATCAATGGATTCATCGAAGTATACGGAGATGCATTAGGAATGAAGGCAAGTTGGGAATCTGTTGTTCAATATACGGATCATGAAGCATCTAAAAGAACAAAGATAATTAGCGATAATGCACAATGGTTTGAGGACCATTCACCAACAGATCCAGCGCATAAGAAGGAAGAGGTAAAAGGTGTGTCCGCAAAGGTTATTCATGTAGCAATGCTTGGTGGAGATTGTTATCCTGCCACACCTATAGGCATCAACCTTCCGAATGCTGAATGGATTAGAGAGGCCTATGGTTCAAAATCTGTAACTATTGAGAATATCACAGCAGCCTATGACAAAGCATCTAAAGGCTCTGGTTTCTTAACAGAATTTGCATACCATGAATCTGAGATAGCTAATGCAGAGAAGTACGGCTATCTTGGAAGTAATCTTCATACCGACCTTCATGAATGTCTTGGTCACGGTTCAGGTAAAATGTTAGAAGGTGTACCTGTAGATGCTCTAAAAAACTATCACTCGACGCTAGAGGAGGCACGTGCGGACCTTTTTGCGCTTTACTATATAATGGATCCAAAACTTATAGAAGTGGGCTTAATTCCATCTCTAGAGGTCGGCAAAACAGAATATGACAATTACATTAGAAACGGACTACTAACACAACTTGTTCGTGTCGAGCTTGGCAAAGACTTAGAGGAGTCACACATGCGAAATAGACAGCTTATCGCGCAGTGGGCGTACGAATATGGCAAAGAAAACCATGTCATAGAAAAAGTTGTTAAAGAGGGCAAAAGCTTCTTTACCATACGTGACTATGAGAAGTTAAGAGAGTTATTTGGACTTCTGTTAAAAGAGGTACAAAGGATTAAGTCTGAAGGCGATTATAACGCAGGTAAAGCACTTGTAGAGCAATACGCTGTAAAGATAGATAAGGAACTTCACAAAGAGGTCCTTGATCGTTACCAGAAGCTAGAGATTCCTCCGTACGCTGGTTTTCTTAACCCTCAACTTAAACCAAGATATGAAAATGATCAAATCATTGATATCGATATCGATTATGATGAAGACTACACATCACAAATGGTAAGGTATAGCAGTGAATATTCATTTTTAGCATAGAATATATTGGTGTATTGACCAGACTATACTGGTCGATACACTACCCTCTCCCATAACACCAAGCTCTAACATCAATAATCCTTCTATCCCTTATATTTTTAGACGCATGAACCAAACATAAGAGATCATAATCGCGTTAATGTAAATATGACGACCAAATCGAAATTATTATCAAAGACCAAAGGACTTTCTCTATTCTCATGGATGAAAGAGACTTTTTGGCTATATCCAGATAGACTTCTTGCCATTAAAGTGACCTTAGCAATGATGTTTATCGTCTTACCATTCCTTCTTCTAGGCTACTCTTTTATTGGAGTCACCTTAAGCTTAGGAGTTATTGCTGCGGCACTATCTGAAACAGATGATCATCCTAAAGGGCGTATTGTTTCTTTAGGGTTTACATTGATCTGCTTTTTTGTCGCGAGTGCATCTGTAGAATTACTAAGACCTTACCCCATACTATTTGCCCTTGGAATGGTCTCTTCCACCATTATCTTTATTATCGTTGGAGGAATTGATGAAAAGTTTAGAGGTATTACTTTTGGAGCTATCTTGATAGGCATCTATGCTATGTTGGGCTCTAGTCTAAGTAGCACTTGGTACGAGCAACCGATCTTTCTTTGTGTTGGAGCTCTTACCTATGGTCTATTCTCATGGATTCTTTTATTATGGCATCCCTATCGTCTTCTAGAAGAGCAGCTATCACGAGGGTACACAGCTTTAGCAAAATATATGGAGTTAAAGTCAACTCTTTTCACTGATGACCGAGTAAATATAGAAAAGAGAGTCAATAAACTCGCACAGCAGAACATCTTGGTTGTTATCGCCCTAGAGCGTTGTAGAAATGTATTACAGAGTTATACCAACTCCGGTGCAAACAAAGAGAATATGAAGCCCTACTTACATCGTTTTGTACTGCTTCAATCCTTGCACGAAAGAGCGGCAGCAAGCCACGAGCAATATACGCTACTCTTAGATGACATCAATAACGGACCAATACTACAAGGAATTGGTCAGGTATTACATCAGCTATCTAAGTCATGTAAGAACATGGCTAAAAGTTTACTGAGTGGCAAACCATATCAACATCCAACTTCATTAGATTGGACCATTAATGTATTGCAAGATCAACGCCGTAAATATCCTCAATTCCATGATCATCCCTTAGCATTACTTATCCATAGTTTAATTCAATCTCACTTTGCCTTAGTGAACATCGAATATAACAAGGACATTATTGTTCTTCCAAACTTCTACAAGAAGAAGACAGATGTATGGAAAAAGATACGAAACCAACTGTCACTGCAACACCCTCGTTTGAGATATGCAATTCGTCTGTCTACCTGTTTCTTGATAGGGTACTTACTGACCTTGGTTTTTCAGATACAAAAAGGAGAGTGGATTATTCTCACCAGTCTTTTCGTATGTCAACCCAGTTACAGCGAAACCAAACAACGTTTATTCCAAAGAATACTAGGGACACTACTTGGAGTTGTAACAGGGGTGGTCATATCTCAATTAATGCCTACTTTACCAGGACAGATTATCACATTACTCGTTGCAAACTATGCCTTTTTCTTATGGCTTAAACGAAGATATTCGCATTCGGTAATCTTCATTACCATATTTGTAGTTTCTGCTTTTAACCTGATATCAGGAATGGGAGAAGAGATGATGGGAGCACGTATCCTTGACACTCTTATTGGAGCATCATTAGCACTCTTGTCTGTCCGATTCTTATGGCCTGACTGGCAAAGAGATAAACTACCTATCTTATTATCTACGGCTCTACGTAGGAACAATCTATATTATAAAGCCATTGTGAAGGCCTACCATATGTGTGAATTAAATGAAACCTCCTATGCAAAAGCTCGACAACGTGCACATATGGCGGACAATGCACTTACACAAGCATGGCAAGGAATGAAATTAGAGCCGAATTCGAGCAAGAATAAGGAAGAAGCTGCATTTCAACTAACCTATCTAAACCATGCAATGGTTTCTTACCTATCAGCTTTCGGATCACATCGACACACTCCTACCCACTTCTCTGAACAAGAATCATGGGCCTACCTTCGTATTGGAGAAGAGCTAGATAAAATTAGTAAGATAGATATGAAAGATATGGCCTCTCTTCCGGTAGTGGAGTTTAAAGGCTTTCTAGATGAGCTTACGGCAGCCGTTGATGTATGTGAGAAAGGATCGAAAAGACAGAAACTCGTGATTCTTTATAATATTGCAGAAGTTATATACCAAATTCTGGTGGTAACCCAACGCTATATAGAAGAGTAAAATATAAAGAGGATGCCCTTCTCTTTGGACATCCTCTCTATATCAAACCATTCTCTATATTATCTTTTTAGATTATCTAGACAACCTCTGCCACGACAAAATTACTTCCTCCGACAAAGACCATATCATTTTCACCAGCAGACTCCCATGCACTTTTCAATGCTTCTCGAACAGAATCATACACGTTACCCTCTAGTCCAAATTCACTCGCACGTTCTTTTAATTCATCCGCTTCCAATGCACGAAGAATATCAGGAGAACAGAAATAGTAAGTCGCATCCTGCGGTAACAGTTTCAATACCCCACGAACATCTTTATCACTCACCATTCCTAAAACGAAGTGTAGTTTTTCATAGGTCGATTCCGCCATCTGTTGTACCACCTGAACAATGCCATCTACATTATGGGCAGTATCACAAACCACAAGTGGCTTATCCGACAATTTCTGCCATCTTCCCATCATACCAGTATTCTCATGTATATTGCGGAGTCCATTATACAGGTCTGATTCTGTCAACTTATACCCTAGCGAAATCAATTTCTCATATACGGCAACAACAGTAACCACATTTTCTGCTTGATAACGTCCTTGTAGCGCCACGGATAAATTTGGATAGACAAAACCATTCCCCTTGCGTAGTTCAACCACACGACGATCACCCTCAATACGATGGTCTTCGAGCGTAAACAATTGGTCAGCAAAAACGAGTGGAGCATTCACACCGGTGGCTTTCTCTTCAAAAACCTCCATACATGATCTCTGTCTTTTACCTACAACAACAGGAACCCCGTCTTTAATGATTCCCGCCTTCTCTTTAGCAACCTTCGACAAGGTGTCACCTAAAAACTGGGTATGATCTAATCCGATATTTGTGATCACTGAAAGATCTGGTATAATTACATTCGTACTATCTAATCGACCACCCATACCAACTTCAATGACAGCAACATCTACATTCTGTTTATCAAAATAGTCAAATGCCATGGCTACGGTCATTTCAAAAAAAGAGGGTGTAAGATCAGGAGAAATCAACTTATAGTGTTCCACAAAATCCATCACACTCTCCTCCGAGATCATCTCTCCATTGACACGGATACGTTCTCTAAAATCTTTTAAATGAGGGGAAGTATATAGTCCTACTTTATATCCTGCTTGCTGTAAAATCGAAGCGATCATATTTGAGACACTCCCTTTTCCATTGGTTCCAGCTACATGTATCGTACGATAGTTTGCATGGGGATGGTTATATATATCATCCAAAGCCAATGTCACTCCCAAATCATGTTTATATGCACTTGCTCCCTGTCTTTGAAAAAAAGGAAGCTGATCATACAAATACTCCAATGTCGATTGATAATCCCTCATATGCTCCTATTTTAACTTATTTATCTTATTTATATACAAACAACCCTGTCTCTTTTTTGTTACATTTAATAAAGAGAAGGCTTTTACAAAGTCGCAAATAAAAAGTAAGAATCAAAGGATGAATTCTACTTTGTTTTTCCGATATTATAGAGTTTTTTGCATCACAGGCCCTCTCTTCAAAAGCTATATCACCCAATATCGAGCAGTAACCTATTAAAATATAATACTATGGCAAGCAAGAAGGTATTTATTCTCGACACAAATGTAATTCTTCACGACCACCGTTGTATCCACAACTTTGCAGATAATGACGTAGTCATTCCCATAACGGTCTTGGAAGAACTCGATAAGTTCAAAAAAGGAAACGATCCGATCAATTTCCAGGCGCGTCAATTTGTTAGGGATCTTGACGAAATAGTGGGTGACGAACTGTTTAATTCGGGAGTTTCTTTAGGCGAAGGTAAAGGAAAACTCAAAATCGAATTAGGTAAACCCTTTAGTAAAGAGATGAGAGAATCCTTTTCAGAAAATATTCCTGACCACAAGATCCTTGCCATAGCACTTTGGATACAGAAACAGAACGAAACACAATGTGAGTACTGTAAAGTAGTATTAGTATCGAAAGACGTAAACCTACGTATGAAGGCCAAATCCTTGCATCTTGAGGCGGAGGACTACAAAAACGATAAAGTACAAAAGATTGATGACCTTTACTACGGAATAGAGACGATTAGAGACTTCAATACCGCCATCATTAATGAGATATACGAACGAAATGAAATCCCTTTGGAGGAGAGTGGTATTGAAACGCCCACTCCTAATCAATACTATATACTGAAAAGTGAAAACACAAGTGTATTGGTTAGATACAATGCTAAAAACAATACCATACAGAAAGTAGAGAAAACAATGACCTATGGTATTAAACCTCGCAATGCAGAACAAACATTAGCACTGGATGCTCTACTAAACCCCGATATTACACTGATATCTATAACAGGAAAAGCAGGAACAGGTAAAACACTTCTTGCATTGGCTGCTGCACTTCAACAAAATCATCTTTACGATCAAATTATGTTGGCAAGACCTATTGTCGCACTAAGTAATAAAGACTTAGGGTTTCTTCCAGGAGATGCTGAAGAGAAAATAGGACCTTACATGGCTCCTCTCTTTGATAACTTATCAGTAATTCGTAGAAGCTTCCATATCAATAGTCAAGAACACACTAAGATAGACGAGATGCAGAAACAAGAGCGACTCATAATTACTGCTCTAGCATTCATTAGAGGGCGTAGTCTATCCAACTCCTTCTTCATCATTGACGAAGCACAAAACCTAACTCCACATGAGGTTAAAACAATTATTACGAGAGCTGGTGAAGGTACAAAGATGATATTTACTGGAGACATTCATCAAATCGACTCACCATATCTAGACCAACAATCCAATGGATTGGCATATCTAACTTCGAGGATGAAAGGACAAGAGATGTTTGCCCATCTTGACCTTGTAAAAGGAGAAAGAAGTGCGCTTGCAGAGATGGCAAGTAACTTACTATAAAAAACAAAAGGGAGTGATCATAAGATCCTCCCTCTCTTTAATATATCTTAATCTACAAGATATCGACTAGTGCTTATCGTTAGGAAGCTCCAATCCATATCCTTTTTTGCGATCCGCATTTTTTAGTAGTACTGCAAATACCACTGCTAAAATACCAAAACACATAAAGATAGTCATCGGTAAATTATAATTATATGTAACAACATCAGCACCAGGCTCAGATGAAATACAATACTTCTCTAGAACATATCCAATCAATAGAGGCACACCCATCAATCCCCAATTCTGTACCCAGAAGATCATAGAGAAGGCTGTTCCTAGTTGTTTCTCAGGAATAATCTTAGCTACCGATGGCCACATTGCTGAAGGCACCAATGATAAGGCAACACCCAATAATACAACCAAAGTGATCGCGACAGGAACACTTGTCAGTCCTTCCATCGCAAATAGACCATGAATAAAGACTAAAAGAACCGAACCAATGATCATCATGGTAGCTCCTTTACCTAATTTGTCATAAATACCACCAAAGATAGGTGTCAAGAACAGAGTACCTAGCGGTAATAAACCTGGTAAATCACCAGCATCTTCAGGTGTCATTGCAAATTTATTGATAAAGAAATCTGTCGCATACTTTAAGAATGGGAACACTGAAGAGTAGAACAATACACAAAGAAGTGCAATATACCAGAAACCTCTATTGGCAAATATTGCCCCCAAATCTTTGAATGAAAACCCTTCATCCGAAGCTTCATCTTTTTCCACCTCTATAGAAGCTTCCAACTTCTTATCCATCACAATATAGATAAAGTATGAAAGAAACCCGATAATCAATAGAACCAAACAGAAAGCCAATGGAGATGATATAGTACCAAAATGATCTACAATACGTAGTGGAGCTGCCATAGCTAACATCGTTCCAATACGTGCTACAGCTACCTGTAATCCCATCGCGAGAGCCATCTCGTAACCTTTAAACCAACGTACCAAGATCTTGGATACTGTAATACCCATAATCTCAACACCAGTTCCAAAAATAGCAAATCCTAATGCAGCAAAAGCCACCTGCTTTGAGTGTCCCAACAACATAGCACCCTCTGGAAATTCAGATGCAACAGCCCAATATTTAATCGATGCACCAACGACCATTAAACCTGATGCCAATAGTCCAGCAATACGAGCGCCAAATTTATCAAGAATAATACCTCCAATAAATAGCATTCCGAAAAATACATTGAACCAACCATATGCACTGGTAAACCATCCGTAGTCACCACTAGTCCATCCTAAATCCTTCTCTAATAAAGGTTTTAATGGAGACATGACATCCGTAAAAAAATAACCACAAAACATGGTTATAGAGACAATCAGCAAAGCGGACCATCTTGCGACTGCGCTATCACGCAAAGATTTCTGTACAGTATTCATTTTATCTTAAATTCATAAGTTTAATTGTAAAAGTAATAAAAGCCCTATACTACGAGTATGATTAATTCACAAATAATGATTTAAATGTAACCCTTCACACATCGTTAATATAACTTTTAGAACAAAAGGACTAGGCCTCTACATCATGCAACAAAGGATGTGGTGCATGAAGGTCTGTCACCATAATCGAGATACTATAGTCAAACCAACTAAGAAGATGATCTATATCCATATTGGTAGGCCAATATTTCGCATCCACAAACTCCTTGGTCAACTCCATTTGAACCATCTTTTCAGCATGTGATGCCAAGAAATTCTCTGGTGCCCCCAAGTGAACATCTTCACTATCATCAATAAGGTACACGGAACTCTGATTTCTAAAGTGTTCTATATGTAAAGGGGTTTCACTCACCTCCATACGATTCAAGAAATCGACAAATAACTGTTTCGGGGTTAATGTCACAGCAAAACGATTAATTGTCAATGATGAATCTTCCTTAAGATCATCCTCAACAGCAACCTCTTCTGTCACTACTGGAGTCTCCTCTTGTTCCATCAAGTCTAGCTCCTCTTCTGATGCTCCCAACAGAGATTCTAGTTGGAAAAGATGATTTGCCATATCCTCCATCTGAGGTATTGTCACACTAAATGCATTAGCAATAGCTTCATCATCCACAACCAAGCCTTCTGTCAATGACAAATGGACTGAAGCAGCATAAACCACACCTGACGATATCATCTCTAAATCCGTATCTTCCAACTCTTGCTCTTCTCTGACTTGCAATGACTGTGCCATCTCTAATGCAAGAGGTAGATAGAGTCCCTCTAACTTATCATTACACACATTTGATATTATCGTCTCTAAACGTTCTTTATTGCTCATATCTATTCTTTCAATGATCAGTAAAAAAGGTTTATACATACCCTAAGATATATACAAACCTTTTTAATATTATAATCGATAGAAGTTTAATCTTCTTCTTTTTTCTCTTGCTCCAATAACACAACTGATTTCAAAGCCCCACTCTTCTGATCCATCGTAATCTTATACTTTGGAGTCGACTGGCTATGATTCGGTGCCATAGGGAAACGAACTCCTTCCTGTGCAACCATCATTGTAGTAGATGCCAAAACTTTCGTTCCGTCCATCAAACTTACAGATGCCATACATGGAATACGATAGTAAATTCCATCAGGAGACACTGAACCAGCTCCAGCTTGCTTATTTAATATCGCTTTTGCATTACTATCAGCAACCACATTCAACATCATCGGTTTTCCTGATAAATCTGTTGTAGGAACAACCCCTTTTCTCGCATCAAAACGAAAAGCAACCGCTTGCGAGTTGTTAGGTACTACATCAAAAACAAAGGTACGATGTCGTACGACATGTTTCCCAACAAATAATGCGGTATATCTCTCTTCGATCTCTTTCAATTGAGCAACTACAATCTCGTAAGCTTTTCCATCTGGCGGTACAGTCTCATATTCCGATGCCAACATATGGAAACGACGTTTTCTCAACTTTGTAATTGTATGGGCTGCATCATATGCCTTTCTCTTTTCAGAAAGAAGCGTCCATTGATCAGGCAAAGAATCATTCACCTCAACAAACTCTTGAATCGAACGATCATTCCAATCTATCACTGTTGGTTCAAATGGCATAAATTCGTTTTGAGTCATAGGTAATGACGTCACCTCATCATCAAATTCTCCATTGATCCCTTTAATAATTCCCACTGAATTTACAGCAATATCTGCCACTGCTGCACTTTTTATCTGATGATACTGCGATCCATCCGCAGTCACAAAAGACCCAAAACGAACCTGTTCAATTTTCCAAGATGCAGAAGCTTTTGTCTTCACATTCGGAATACTCAACAACTCTTTTGCAAATGAGTGATAAGGGCCGGGGATAAACTCATCATAAGTCGCTTCAACATACACACGTATCCCTGTAGCAGGAAGTGCATAGACTGGTCCATTAGTATATGGAACAACCACTTCTTCTCCCTTTTTTCTGTCTGGAGCAGCTATCGTAAGCATACTACAAAACATCAATAAGGCCAACAATTTACATGTCTTCATAACAAGAGGTATATTATTCTATTACGCTTTATTTTTCGTAAATTTCTTATTTATTTCTTTTTCATCCAATTATTTAGACGAGGAATTTACCAACTTTTCCCAAACTACCCCAATAAACTGTGGTAGATCAGAAACATTTAAACTCTGATTGTCTCCTCTTTCAGCAAAAACATCTCCTGCCTTACCATGAATCCAAACCCCCATACGTAATGCTACATCAGGTGCATAACCATTCGCTAGAAGTGACACAATCAAGCCAGTGAGAACATCCCCACTTCCTCCTTTTGATAATACAGGACCTCCACTATCATTTACACTCCACCTCCCTGAAGAATCAACTACGACACTATTTTTTCCTTTAATCAAAATATTTATCGACCCCCTGACAGCCAAAAACCGAGCCTTTTCTATACGTTCCCAACTACTCTCACAAACACCCAATAATCTTTCAAACTCTTTAGGATGGGGAGTCAATATAGAACCTTTGGGGAGTTTCTTCAATAAATCAGGATATTCAGACATAATATTTAACGCATCTGCATCGAGTACCATTGGCACATGGGTCTGTTCAATCAATGTTTCCAACGCATGTACCGTTAAACTTCCTTGACCTAATCCAGGTCCTACTGCAACGGCACTATAACGTTCTAGACATGGCACGGAACTAAAACAGTCATTACTCTCATCCACAGACACCAATACTTCTGGACATGACAAATGCATCAATATCTCATATGAGTTTGGGATATGTGAAGTAACCAATCCACAACCTCCTGATAATGCCCCTTTGGCAGCCAATATTGCAGCTCCCATCATCCCTTCCGAACCAGCAATAACTAATGCATGTCCTTTACTTCCTTTATGCGAAAAGGAATGAACAGGAAAAAGCCACTTTCGGATTAGCTGAATATCGACATAATCACATTGAGCACTCTCCCCCTTTAACATATCTGGACTAAGACCTATAGAAACCACTGATAAATTACCAACGTACCTCGAATTTTCGGAGAAAAAGAGCGAGGCTTTTGGAATTTCAAAAGTCCATGTATCGTTCGCACAAACAATATGTGCATCTCTTGGTGTCTCCTTATCAGCAAATAGTCCAGAGGGAATATCTATCGCAGCAATAGGTAAAGAAGTTCCATTAACCCACAACACCATATCTTTGTAGATTCCAGAAAGAGGACGAGATAATCCAATTCCAAATAACCCATCAATTAAAACCGTTGATTTATCGAAATCTTGATCCTTCTCAAAATGGCACCAATGAACAATCTTTATGGAAGTCATTGCTCTAACCTCATCATAGTAGAAACGTGCATCTTTACTTTTTGCCACCTCTTGATCACCTGCAACAATCTCTACCTCATATCCGAGCTTATCTAGTAACATCGCAACGACCAATCCATCTCCTCCATTATTTCCTGGACCAATAAAAAGGATACATCTATAACGTAAAGAATACTTTTGAGTGAAAGCAGTTGTCCAACGAGAAGCAGCTCGATACATAAGTTCAACAGAACTGATATTTTGTTTCGCACAGCTCTCTCTATCCCACTGCTCTATTTGAGGTGACCTCCATATTTTCATATTCTAAATCTTTATTGATTCATACCAACCATGGGAAGTAATATGAGAACAAAAACCATATCATAAGTAATACCATTTATCATCATAAAAAATCATCTATTTAGACGATGCTTACCTCTCCACCTTTCCCACTTCTACTACAAGTTACAATAAAATAAAAGATACAACAAATAGTAATCTACTTAATATCAAGACTTGTTGTATACAAACTAATAAAAATCATATGTTTACAATATCCCATAACATATTTTGGGCATCATCATTGCATGGTACAGTATCAAAAAAAGAATTATATTTGTGATAATAGGAATTTTATTTAGAACAAATTAATTAAACGAATAGCTATGCTAAAAAATCATCCGAAGGGACTCTTGGTTGCATTCTTCGCAAACATGGGTGAACGTTTTGGATTCTATACCATGATGGGTATCCTGGTATATTATCTTACTGCAAAGTATGGAATGACAGGAACGGAAGCGGGTACGATCTATAGTGGATTCTACGGTGCCATCTACGGTCTGGCATTGGTTGGTGGTATTATTGCCGACCGAACAAAAAACTTCAAAGGGACCATCAGTGTGGGACTTATTACCATGTTGGCTGGATACATCTTTATGTCAATTCCGGGTCTCTCTCTTTACTTTACAATAGGTGCCCTAGGAGTAATTGCTTTAGGTAATGGCTTATTTAAAGGAAACCTTCAAGCAGTAGTAGGTCAACTTTATGATGACCCAAAATATTCTCACCTTCGTGATTCTGCATTCTCTATTTTCTATATGGGAATCAATATTGGTGCATTATTTGCGCCAACAGTAGCAGCAAAAACGATCAACTGGTTTATTGGAAATCAAGGTTTTGTTCGTAACGATGAACTTCCTGCATTGATCCATAAATTCCAAGAAGGAACACTTGGAGATACTTCTGCACTTCAAACAATTGCAGATAATATGATGGGGAAAAGTGTAGATCTTGCAACATTCTGTACTGACTACCTTTCAGCCTATAGTACTGGTTTTAACTATGCTTTTGGTGTAGCTGGTGCCATGATGATCTTCTCATTCATCATCTATATGATCTTTAAGCGTATGCTTCCTGATGTGAAAGTAAAAACAAAAGAGTCTGGTGAAGTAGTTGAAATGTCTGCGGAAGAGACAAAACAACGTTTTGTTGCTTTAGGTTTGGTATTTGCAACCGTGATCTTCTTCTGGATGGCATTCCACCAGAACGGTTTGACACTATCTTTCTTTGCGCGTGACTATACCATTACTGAAGTCGGGCCTGCCACTTTCTTAGTATTTAATATCTGGTCTCTTCTAACCATTGTTGCTGCAATTCTTTCGCTAAGAAGTATCATCGTTAACAGAAAAGATATTAAAGCACAAATGATCTCAGCAGGTATCTTTATTGCATCTGTTATTGGAATCTATATGTTCTATATCAACAACGATGCTGTAAATAAATTCTCTCCTGAGCTATTCCAACACTTTAACCCTACAATGATTGTATTCTTAACACCTATTGTTGTGGGATACTTTGCATGGTTAAACAAACGTGGAAAAGAACCTACTGCCCCTCGTAAGATTGGTATGGGTATGATCATTACAGCTTTTGCTTTTGGTGTGATGCTTATTGGTTCTCTAAACCTTGCTCCTTTCTCTGTTGCCGAAGTAGATCCAAATCATGCAAGAGTGGGTACAGAGTGGTTAATAAGTACTTACTTTATCTTAACCCTTGCAGAGCTATTCTTAAGCCCAATGGGACTATCATTCGTTTCCAAAGTATCACCTCCAAAGTACCAAGGTATCATGCAAGGTGCATGGTTAGGTGCAACGGCTGTTGGTAACCTTCTTTTAGGTGTAGGTAGTTGGATGTATGAAAGATTTGAGATATGGCAAGTTTGGGCCGTATTTATCATACTATGTGCAATAGCTGCTTCATTCATCTTCTCTATCATGAAGAAGATCGAAAAGTTCGGTTAATCTACCAGTATATATAACTAAATTTCAAAAGGCGAAATGCACATGCATTTCGCCTTTTTTATTCTCCAACTCAAATACATCATACCTTAAATTCATACCCTTCTCATATAGCATTACAACCTCCATTTATAAACCAATATACTCCATTCTCGCTCAACAGTCATTACAAGCTTGGGGTCTTATCTGCTGGAGGATGGATAACAAAAGAAGCTACACACCTCTTTAAAAATCAATCATCACAGTTTATCCTACGTTAATACCTTATATTCACGATGCTTCACAATATAAAATACGTGTTATACTCAATGCACAGGAATGCTACGCGTCTAAGAAACAGCTTAACTGTTAAAAGTAAAGGTCTGTGGCATCGTATCATCGATCGATAATTCGAAATAACAACTACCATAGAAATGGGAATGTAAGGGATCGAAAAGCATTAACCAGAAATGCTGGTTGCTACGATAATAGCTTCTAGATGGAAGGATACATTCACATTGACATGTTGCATCGTATTGAAAAGGACCATGAACATTCGTAGAGACATCGCTCTCTTCCGCTTGTTGAATAAGATAAAAAGGGAGCTTCTTATTCTCCCATTTAGGGTGAAGCTTAAGATGTAACGACAGATGTTCGCCATCATAGGTCGTGGTGATATCTTCTAACCCACTCTGAGGGTCACTACTCAACAGTATCTCAGAATAGTTCATCTCCAAGTGGGGGTATTCTCCTAAAAATGGGGTTTTTAGAATTCGCGAACGTGCCAATACATGACCATTAACAAATGCTTTTGTAGAAGGAAAGCTCAAACGTACTATTTCACGTAGATTATGAAGAAAGTCTATGGTCAACTTCATTTTCATTCGTTGGGCCAACTGTTTCGGTGTTTTACGATCGATATGCTGTGGTCTTGAACGGATCACTCCTTTACCTCTTACTTGGTAACACACAACTGGACCGACGATACCACTAATGTGGTTTTTCTTTATTAAAGCCATAATCATATTTTTTTAGTTACATCTTATTCTCCACCTTATTGTTGTGAAGTAGATCTAATCTATCTCTTTATTAATCAACAGATACTATTTTTTTTGATGCATGTATGATTATGTACGTTTATGTGCGATTATGTATGATTATGCGTCCACTTACATGAATAAAAACCCCTATGTTATACCCGTACCATAGAACTACTTTCATACTAACTCCCCCTGCTTTCATTCGAAAGTAGCTCATTGTTCACTCGAAGTTCATTCATCGATTTAGGGCTTTGGGTGAATGAAATTTGAGTGTACTTCGACCAATGATAGAAAGAAGTCAGGGGAATGACAGGGGAAAGCAGTATGGTATCATAGGCTCCATATAAAAAGAGCTCATCATAATGACACGTCTCTATTTCATAAGATTAAACGACCTTGATATTGGTCTATTATTCGCTATAGTACGGTGGTTTGTCTACTCGATGGAAGTAAAAAAGGTGTCCTGCGAAGAACACCTTTCTATGAGAATAATTATTTACATAAATTATTCTAGCACAATATTTCATTTGTGAAATTATAACGATATAGATACCAGGATCAATCAAAAAGAAAGAATAAGTGACAATAGTTTCTCTCTTTATTCATTAATACAAATGGCACTACTTCTCTTCCATTTGATGTTTTTTTGGGTATCTGTATCCAACTTTAATATACTTAAACCTACTCAATTACTATCTCATTTTTTAACACAAATGTATCTTCATATATCATTTTGTACGAATCAATATACGTTTTGGATATTTGAATAAGCAAATTTATCCACAAAACACCCTAATTGCATATACAATGAATACAATTAGTAAATATTTGAAATGTACTAGGATATTCAATGCGATGTAAACAACTGTAATATAGATATCTAATAACTGATCAATTAAAATGGACCTTTGTTCTGCGTCCATTAAATGAATAAAACCATAAGATTTAGCTCTCTTGGAATGAAAATAATCATCAATCACTAAATAATTACCAAATATGAGAAAAGTTAAATATGTCATCTGCATATTATTTGCTTTATACGTAAGAGATATTAACGGTAAAACCATCGATAAAAAGCAACCACCCAAACAACCTAATATTGTATTCTTTCTAATTGATGATATGGGATGGAAAGATCTAGGTTGTTTTGGCGCACAGATATATGAGACTCCTCATATAGATCGTTTATGTTCTGATGGAGTAAAATTCACAAATGCATATACTTCAGCTCCAATTTGTTCTCCTGCAAGAGCATCAGCATTAACTGGATCAAATCCCTATTCAATGCGCATGTGGAATCATCTACATTACATTCCTACAGATAAAAAATTATTACCTGCATATCTAAAAGAAGTCGGTTATCAGACTTGGCATGTTGGGAAATGGCATATCGGGAATGCAGAACAACACACCTACCCACAAGATAAAGGTTTTGACATTAACATTGGAGGCGGAGAATCATGGGGACCTGGGTCTTATTTTTGGCCATATAATTGTAATAAAGATGGGTCACCAAGAAACATAAGAAATGCAATTCCTGGGCTCTATAAAAATGGAAAAGAAGGAGAGTATCTGAATGACCGTCTGACAGACGAGGCATTCAATATTATTGAAAATAGAGATCCTGATAAGCCATTCTTTCTAAATTTCTGGCACTATGCTGTACACAATAATAAGGAGGCTAAAGAATCTGTTATTAATAAGTATAAGAAGAAAATTAGAGCATATAAATTAGATACAACGTATAGAACAGACAATCATGTGGGTGGAAAATTATTGACAAGTGAGACAAATGCTACTTATGCTGCAATGATTGAGAGTGTAGATGAATCTATCGGTCGAGTCGTCAACAAAATAAAAGAAATTGGAGAGTATGAAAACACTTTGTTTATTTTCTATTCAGATAATGGTAGTACAACAGAAGATGTTCCATGTGCACCACTTAATGGTGGTAAGAATACGACATATGAAGGAGGAGTAAGAGTTCCAGCATTTGTGGTGTGGAATAATCATACTTTACCTGCCTCGACCTATCGCAAAGCAATATATATAGGAGATGTATTTGAAACGATTTTAGATGCTGCACAAGTAAAAAGAGAAACTAAAACAGAAAGTTATTCATGGTTTCCTATTTTTGAAGGGAAAGAATTACCCAACAGAGAGTTTATTTGGTATTATCCTGTGAATAGAGAATTAAGAGGACAACTTGCAAGTGCTGCTATTTACAATGAAAAATTAGGGATGAAGTATATCATGAACTTCACTAGTAATAAAGACGAACTGTACGATATTCAGAATGATATTGCAGAACGAGATAATATTATTGCAAATCATAAAAAGGAAGTTACTAAGTTAAAGACAAAACTCGTTAGTTTTATGGAAGAACAATATTTAAAAGGACTACCATTACCACCAAATAAGCATCGAAAAAATATTGAGTCTAGACTAAATATTAAATAGTGAGAATAGTTGGATATATGAATTAATCATTCAAAGTCAATTGTCTCATATCTCAATCATAATATCTATTAGTTCTCACCACTAATAGATATTATTCCATACCCAAACAAATCACAATTTGTAAGTTGAATACATCTCAATAAATCGTAAGCTAAACAACAATATTCCAAATAATAAAACACCTTAATATGACTAATTCAAGGGTAATATTTCTACTAATGTTATGTCTTTTTTTCCAAGATCTAAAAGGGAAGACAAAGAGAACTAACTTTATTCAAATTCTAACTGATGATCAAGGGTGGGGCGATTTAAAATCATATGGACACATATTCCTAAAAACACCTCATATAGATAACCTTGCAGAAGAAGGTATAAAACTAACTAATTGTTATTCGGCGCACTCCGTTTGTTCTCCATCAAGAGCAGCAATATTAACAGGAAGGACACCATATCGAAATGGAGTTTTCACTTGGATACCACCTAAACATTATTGTTTTCTTCCAAAAGAAGAGGTTACCTTACCACAACTATTGCGAAAAAATGGTTATCAAACGGCTCATTTTGGAAAATGGCATTTGAGTTATTATTCTGAAGCTAAAACAAAAGTCAAAGGGCATTATAAAGATTTTAAGCTTGGCACAACAAATCAACCGACAATGAAAGAGTATGGTTATGACTACTGGTTTGCTACAGGTAATGTTGCTCGTCCTAATCATAAGGATCCTGAGAACTTTTTCTTAAATGGAAAGAAGATGGGCAAGATGAAAGGCTATTCCGCACAAATCGTTGCCAACGAATTTATTAAATGGATGGATAATAATCTTGATATGGATACCCCGTTCTTTGTTACGATATGGTTTCATGAACCTCATGGACCAATAAATAGTGATCCCCAATATATCAAACGTTATTCACAAATAAAGGACAAGAGTTATCAGCAATACCTAGCGAATATAACACAAATTGATGAAGCTGTTGGTAAAATAGTGAATACTCTAAAGAAACATAAGGCTTTTGACAACACGTTTATCTGGTACACAAGCGATAATGGACCAGAAGGGAAAGATGGATATGGAACATTTAACAATAGTGATAACATATATGGTAAAGAACGATATCGTGGAAGCACTGGAGGCTTGAGGGGAAGAAAACGACACACACATGAAGGAGGAATTAGAGTTCCAGGCATTATTTCTTGGCCTGAAGGAATTCGTAACCATAAAATCACTGCTGGTACTCTGAGTGCAGAACCAGTGATCGGATCAGATATATTTCCTACATTTCTTGATATTGCAGGCATCTCTCTTCCAAAACACAGAGTTATTGATGGAGCATCCATTATGCCTATCTTTAATGGGAAAGATATTCATCGCAAAGAGACAATATACTGGAGAAATAACAATTATGAATATCGCATAGCTATTCGTATTGACAATTGGAAACTTTTAAGTAATTCTCAAAGAACAAAGTTCCAACTATATAATTTAGACCTTGATCCTAGAGAGACCACCGATTTATCAATGAAATATCCAAAGAAGTTTACCAAAATGAAAAAGATACTAATAAAGAAAGATATTGAAGTCTTAAATGAAGGCCCCACGTGGTGGAATAGAAACAATCAGGTAAAAGAAGTTATGCCCAAATGAATTTGATTGTATTATGCAGGGAGCTAACCACAATAACACAAACCAAGTACTTTCAAACCAATAGACATTATCTTAGAGGTTTTAAAATATATTTAAACAAGAACTAGGCGAAAAGAGTAGTGGTGTTCTTTGGCTAATACGATTTATTTCTACACATATACTTCCTAAGATTCCAAAGGTATACTGTGATACTCTTTAATGAAGGACAAACAAAATAGAACGCAAGAATATAGCTCATTTATAGAAGTAAATGGTATTATATCTAAACGAAGAAGAGATGCTTCTAATCGGAATTATTAGCGGAAAGAATATAGACTTCATTTTTTATTGAATTACAAACCGAACGACTCCTCTTTTACAGAGGAGGTCGAACGTTTGATATGATATATCGTCTTATCGGGCGATTAATATTCACCCCATGATTTGATCAATAGATCGCTGTCGATATCCTGCTTACAGAATGAGTAGATAAATGCACTTGCTACACGGGCATTGGTAATCAATGGCACGTTGAAGTCAATAGCATTACGACGTACGTTATAACCATTCGAAAGCTCACGTTTTGTGTGATCCTTAGGAATATTGATTACAAGGTCGATCTTCTTGTCTTTGATAATGTCTATCGCATTTGGATGTTGCTCTTCATCTGGCCAGTAAACCATTTCAGAGTCTACCCCATTCTCAGCAAAGAATTTATGTGTTCCTGCAGTAGCAAATAGATTATATCCTCTCTCTTTCAACATCTTTGCACTGTTCAGCAACTCCACTTTTCCTCTTAGTGGTCCTGATGAGATAAGGATGTTCTTCTCTGGCGTACGATATCCAACCGAAAGCATCGCTTTGTACATCGCCTCGTAGAAGTTTTCACCCAGACAAGCAACCTCACCTGTAGATGACATATCAACACCCAAAACAGGGTCAGCATTCAGTAGACGGTGGAATGAGAACTGTGGTGCTTTCACCCCTACATAATCCAATTCGAATAGCGACTTATCTGGCTTCTCGAATGGTACATCTAACATGGCCTTTGTTGCGATCTCAATCAAGTTTGTTTTCAACACTTTCGAAACGAATGGGAACGAACGTGAAGCACGAAGGTTACACTCAATAACTTTGATGTCGTTGTCTTTCGCCAACAACTGCATATTGAATGGTCCAGTGATCTCTAACGCTTTTGCGATCTGACGTGCAATACGTTTCACTCGACGGATGGTCTCTACATAGAGCTTCTGTGGAGGGAATACGATAGTTGCATCACCAGAGTGAACACCAGCAAACTCTACGTGTTCAGAGATAGCATATGCTACAATCTCTCCATCTTTGGCTACAGCATCCACTTCAATCTCTTTGGCTTGTTCAATAAACTCAGAAACCACTACTGGGTGCTCTTTCGAAACATGCGCAGCCATTCGTAGGAAGCCTTCCAACTGGTCTTTATCGGTCACCACATTCATGGCAGCACCTGAAAGAACATATGATGGGCGAACCAATACTGGGAATCCAACTTCATCCACGAAGTCGAAGATCTCATCCATTGAAGATAACTCTTTCCAACGAGGCTGGTCAATCTCTAACTCATCTAACATGGCAGAGAACTTCTGACGATCCTCGGCATTGTCAATCTTCAGTGGTGAAGTACCTAAGATTGGCACTTGTTGACCATGAAGTTTCATGGCTAAGTTATTTGGAATCTGACCTCCAGTAGAAACCACGACCCCTTTCAAGCTCTCTAGATCGTTTACGTCGAGTACACGCTCTAACGAAAGCTCATCAAAGTATAGACGATCACAGTTGTCATAATCCGTCGATACAGTCTCTGGATTGTAGTTCAACATGATGGAACGGTATCCATGTTCTTTGATGGTATTTACCGCATTCACTCCACACCAGTCAAATTCGACAGATGATCCAATACGATAAGCTCCAGATCCAAGAACAAGAACAGACTTATTGTCTTGTACAAAATCTACATCATGTTCCTGACCATGATAGGTCATATATAGGTAATTTGTTTGTGCTGGATACTCTCCTGCAAGGGTATCTATCTGCTTTACAAACGGCGTAATATTTAATGCTTTACGATAATCACGTACTTTCAATGCATCGGCCTGCATCTCTGATGTTTCCCCTTTCAACACCATACGAGCAATCTGGAAATCAGAGAAACCAAGTTTCTTCGAATCCAAGAGCATCTCTTTTGTTAGTGACGCTAGATCATTATACTCCATCAAATCACAACGCATTTGATAGATATGGTGAAGTTTACTTAAGAAGAACTTATCAATACGGGTCATCTCCCATACTTTATCTACGGAGTAACCTTTGTGAAATGCCTCTGCAATAGCAAATACACGACGGTCAGTAGGACGTTGTAGCTCTTCGTCGATATTATCGATCTCCATCTCACCACGATTTCCAACAAAACCATGCATCCCAAGACCTACCATACGTAGCCCTTTCTGCATCGCCTCTTCGAAGGTACGACCTATAGACATGATCTCACCAACCGACTTCATACTTGATCCAAGCTGTTGTGCTACACCTGAGAATTTAGTCAAATCCCAACGAGGAATCTTACAAACACAGTAGTCGAGAGCAGGCTCAAAACAGGCAGTTGTCTCTTTGGTTACCGAGTTTTTCAACTCATGAAGACCATAACCTAGTCCAAGTTTTGCTGCTACAAACGCAAGAGGATAACCTGTTGCTTTTGATGCAAGTGCAGAAGAACGAGATAGACGTGCATTCACCTCAATCACACGATACTCTTCTGAGTTAGGATCTAAAGCAAACTGTACATTACACTCTCCCACGATACCTACACGGCGGATGATGCGAATACTCACCTCACGCAGTTTGTGATACTCGGCATTGGTAAGTGTTTGTGATGGAGCGACAACGATAGACTCTCCTGTATGGATTCCTAGTGGATCAAAGTTCTCCATATTACACACCGTAATACAGTTGTTGTAACGGTCACGAACCACTTCATACTCTACCTCTTTCCATCCCTTTAAAGACTCTTCTACAAGGATCTGTGGAGAGTAAGAGAATGCATTATTCGCTAGTTTCTCTAACTCCTCAAAATTATTACAGAATCCTGATCCCATACCTCCAAGGGTAAAGGCAGCACGAATAATCAATGGGAAGCCAATCTTCTTTGCTGCGACTTTGGCTTGTGCCATATTTTCACATGCAATACTTTTAGGGGTATCTACATCTATTTCACCTAAGATACCTGCAAAGATCTCGCGATCTTCCGTGTCGATAATAGCCTGTACAGGTGTACCTACAACCTCAACATTATATTTTTCTAGAATACCTTGTTCGTAAAGTGCCACACCACAGTTCAATGCAGTCTGTCCACCAAATGCCAAGAGTATTCCTTGTGGGTTCTCTTTAATAATTACCTTCTCCACAAACTCAGCTGTTACAGGCAAGAAATATACTTTGTCTGCAATATCCTCTGAAGTTTGGATCGTTGCGATGTTAGGGTTGATAAGAACGGTCTCAACCCCCTCCTCTTTTAATGCTTTTAACGCCTGTGAACCAGAGTAGTCGAACTCTCCTGCTTCCCCAATTTTAAGGGCTCCGGAACCTAATACGATAACTTTCTTCACTCTATCTTTGATATCTGTCTTAATCATGATCTTAAAGTAATGTCTTTGGGTTATTGCTTCGCTTTGCTTTTCTCGATACTCTCGATGAATTCATCAAATAGATACTCTGTATCTACTGGTCCAGAAGAAGCTTCTGGGTGGAACTGTGTAGAGAAGAATGGCTTGCTCTTATGGCGTATTCCTTCGTTGGTTCCATCATTTACATTGATAAACAGCTCCTCCCACTCTTCAGGTAGCGTATCTTGGTTGATCGCATAACCGTGATTCTGACTGGTAATGAAACAGCGTTGTGTTCCATTTAACAGTACAGGTTGGTTGTGACTACGGTGACCATATTTCAGTTTGTACGTCTCACATCCTGCAGCACGTCCTAAAAGCTGGTTTCCTAAACAGATACCCATAATTGGAGTGTCTCCATCTAAAGCTTTACGAATATGAGAAACCGTTGCTTCACATTTTATTGGATCACCAGGTCCATTTGAAAGAAATATACCATCGCAATCGATCTGAGTGAAATCATAATCCCACGGTACTCTAATCACTGTAGTATCTCTTTTCAGTAGACAACGGATGATATTATACTTAACTCCACAATCTACAAGAACGACTTTATGATTACCATTTCCATAGGTAATTACTTCATCGGTACTTACCAAAGCAGCTAGATTCTCATCGTTAGGATCACAGAAATCGATCGGTTGATCTTCAAATTCGATCTTTCCTTTCATCGATCCTTTCTCTCTTAGAATCTTAGTTAGCTGACGAGTGTCAATACCAGTAATCCCCGGAACATCGTTCTCTTTTAACCAATCACCCAAACTCTTTTCGGCATTCCAGTGACTGTAGTCATCCGTGTAATCGGCAACAACAAGACCCGATGCATGGATACGATCTGATTCATAGAATTTCTCTACTCCCTCTTGCTGATCAGCCGAAGGGATTCCGTAATTCCCTACCATAGGATAAGTCGGAACCAATATCTGTCCTTTATATGAAGGGTCAGAAAGGCTTTCGGTATATCCTACCATTGCGGTGTAAAAGACAACCTCACCAGCAATCGATTTTTCCTTTCCAAATGACTTTCCTTCGAAGATCGTTCCATCTTCCAAAACTAACTTAACATTACGAAGTTTATGCATCACAGCGTATTTATATGTATGGTATATATCTATTATTTCGTAAAAAAAAACATAAAAAAAATGCGCCCCCACTACTTAAATTTTTAAGTAGTGAGAACGCATTCCTTCCAGACAATGCGACCTTGGAGATCGGTATTTTGAGCCTTATTTTAAACACGGTACAAATTTAGGGTAAAAAAAAAGAAACTGCCAAATAAATTATTATAAAAATGAATATTTTTTCATTAACATTGGTTTAACAAAGGATATTATTCACTATTTCTGCATATTTATGTAGGAGTTGTGAATAAAAGTGATATATTTGCATTGTATTCATGAATAAATATTCATCAAAAATGAAAACAAAAAAGGAGCGCTTAGTAAAAATAGTGGAGTTGATACAGAAATTTCACATAGAAAACCATGAACATTTACTAAGACTATTGGATGAAGCAGGATACGAAGTTGCGCAAGCAACACTATCAAGAGATCTAAACAGTCTGCGAGTTGTTAAGATGCGAGATGAAAATGGCGGGTTCTACTACCACCTTCCACCTTCACAGGATACGGTAGATAATTCGTCGGGAAATGAGTCAAACACGTCGCATGTTAACTTTCTAGCCGATGGCTTTAGAAGCTTGGTTTTTTCAAGCAATACTGGAGTAATTAAGACCACTCCAGGCTACGCGAGTAGCATTGCGGCCATTATAGATGGTCAGGATATTTTTGAGATATTGGGAACAATAGCTGGTGACGATACTATTTTACTTGTCATTAGAGAGGGAGTAACAAGAAAGTCAGTAGCAATAGCACTGATTCAACTATTCCCTAGACTATCTAACTCCATTCATCTAGAAGACTATCCTTAATATCAATATCGTATTGGTATCAGAGAATCGTTATGGAGTAGATAATTTATTAACGAGAGAAAACGAATGAAAGCGGGAATTAATATTGACGTGGTCGTAGCTACCGAAGCACATATACTATATGTAGAAGTTATCAATGATACTATCGAGAAAGCCTCAAAAGAGCGTGGAACGGGTATTGCAAAACGTACATATGAATATGTAGCCAATAAGATTTCGGAAGGCAAAGCAGTGATTGCACTTCATGGCAATGAGTTTGCAGGATTCTGCTACATTGAATCGTGGGGACACAATAAGTTTGTGGCCAATTCAGGTCTGATTGTATCTCCTGAATATCGAGGACATGGGCTAGCAAAACGAATCAAGAAGCGAGCCTTTGAACTTTCACGTCAAAAATTTCCTGATGCTAAAATATTTGGATTAACCACAGGACTTGCTGTGATGAAAATCAATTCAGAATTAGGTTATCGTCCCGTAACTTTTTCAGAGTTAACCGACGACCAAGCCTTTTGGGGTGGTTGTAAAAGTTGTGTTAACTACGACATTCTGGAACGTACAGAAAAAACCAAATGTTTATGTACTGGAATGCTCTTCGATCCTGTATGGGAAGAAGAGAAACAGAAGCAGGAAAGCAGATGGCAGCGATGGAAGTTATGGCTTAGAAATCGTAAGGACAGAATGGTCGCCTTTGCATTTACTGGAGTCCGTGTTGAGAATAATACCCGTTCTACAGTAAAATAGAGATAAAACTGTTTCAATATAGTATTGGTTATAAAATAGAAGCATAAAAATTTCTATGGTATAAGGGGATGTAGCCTAAGCAAGTGAGGCAAACAGGAATACTGTCTAAAATCGTTTGTCTTACAGAGGTAGGATACATCACCCAGCCTAGAAATCTCATCATATTTAAGATCAAAATCATCGTTTAATATACATACTCCAATGGAAAATAAGAAAGTAGTTTTGGCCTATAGTGGTGGATTAGACACCTCTTATTGTGCCATGTATCTAGCGAAAGAGAGAGGTTTAGAAGTTTATACTGCCTTAGCAAACACAGGAGGTTTCACCCAAGAAGAGTTAGTTGTCATTGAGAAGAAGGCACTTGCTATGGGAGTGAAAGCTCACGTTACACTAGACGTTACCCAAGAGTACTATGATAAAGGGATACGTTATATGGTTTATGGCAATGTGATGCGTAACAACACCTACCCTATCTCTGTTAGTTCAGAACGTATTTTCCAAGCCATGGCTATTGCACAATATGCCAATGAAATTGGAGCTAAATATATTGCTCATGGTAGCACTGGGGCTGGTAACGATCAGGTTCGTTTCGACTTAGCCTTCGAAGTTCTATCACCACAAATCGAAGTCATCACTCCTACACGTGACATGCAGTTGACCCGTGAATATGAGATCAACTACTTAAAAGAACATGGAGTAGATGCTGATTTCGAGAAGATGGAGTACTCGATCAATGCAGGCCTTTGGGGTACTAGTATCGGAGGAAAAGAGACTTTAACTTCGGATCAAACACTTCCGGAGTCGGCCTACCCAAAACAGGTAGAGAAGACCACTCCTGAGACGATGACTATTGGCTTTAACAAAGGAGAGATAAGTACTGTCAATGGTGTAGCTTATGACAATGCGATAGATGCCATTCGTAAAGTAGAAGAGATCGGTTCTGCATTTGGTATTGGACGTGATATGCACATTGGGGATACTATTATTGGAATTAAAGGTCGTGTTGGTTTCGAAGCAGCAGCTCCGATGTTAATCATCAAGGCACACGAGATGCTAGAGAAGCACACCTTGACCAAGTGGCAACAACATTGGAAAGATCAGCTAGGCAATTGGTACGGGATGTTTATGCATGAGTCGATGTACCTTGATCCCGTGATGCGTGATATTGAGAAGTTCTTAGAGAACACCCAACGTAATGTTACTGGGGAAGTATCGATCATGTTAAAACCAGAACACTTCACTCTAGTAGGTATTCAATCAGAGAATGACCTGATGCGCTCTAAGTTCGGCGAATATGGTGAAATGAATAAAGGCTGGAGTGCTGATGATGTCAAAGGATTCACAAAGATTCTTTCAAATCAACTTAAGATATACTACTCGGTGAACGAGGAGTAATACCAATTCAAAAACACATGTATTGGTTCATCCAATACTTAAATTTATCCTGAATAGAGGGACCCCGATAGTGGGTCCCTTAAGATAAATACAACCCAAAATTAAAAAATCACCTCTCTCATATATCGAGAGAAGGAAGCCTATAAATTAGAATACCATGGATCATAAAATAAGTGTTGGCATCGTTGGTGGCGCTGGCTATACAGCGGGAGAACTACTTCGTATTCTTCTTTTTCACCCATATGTTCAGATCACCCATATTCAAAGCGGAAGCTATGATGGCAAGTTGGTTACAGAGGTACACAAAGACCTTATTGGAGAAACCAACATTCGTTTCTCTGATATCGAAATGGATCATGTAGATACCATCTTTTTATGTATGGGACATGGCAAGTCGAAAGAGTATATGGAGAAGACAGATATCCCTAGTCATGTGAAGATCATCGACCTCTCTCACGACTATCGCTTGAAAGCCAAAGGAAACGACTTTGTTTATGGTCTTCCTGAATTAAACAGAGAAACCATTGCCCAAGCACAACATATTGCCAATCCAGGGTGTTTTGCCACTGGAATCCAACTGGCACTACTTCCATTAGCCAATGCCCAACTACTGAAAGACGATATTCATATCCAAGCCATCACAGGCTCTACGGGTGCAGGTCAAGCACCTTCAAGAACATCTCATTTCAGTTGGAGAAACAACAACCTATCTGTTTATAAAGCATTCTCACACCAACACTTAGGCGAAATTGGACAAAGCATCACTCAGCTACAGCCCGATTTCAATCACGATATCAACTTTATTCCACTAAGAGGCAATCATACACGAGGAATATTTGTGAGTGCTTACACCCAATACAGTGGTTCTTTGGAAGCTGCACAAGCATGTTACAAAAGCTACTATGCATCTCACCCTTTTGTTCATGTCGTGGAAGAGAATCCCGACTTGAAACAGGTGGTCAACACCAACAAAGCGCTGGTTTACCTAGAAGTACATCAAGGAAAGCTAATGATCCTTACATGTACCGACAATCTACTCAAAGGGGCTTCAGGACAAGCGGTACAAAATCTTAATATTTTATATGGACTAGATGAATTCACTGGTCTTCATCTTAAACCATCGGTATTTTAGTTATGAAACTATTCGACGTTTACTCTCTGTTTGATATTACCCCTGTTAGTGCCAAAGATTGCACCATTACAGATAATGAAGGAAAAGAGTACTTAGATCTATATGGAGGACACGCCGTGATCTCTATAGGTCATAGTCACCCTCTCTATGTAAATAATTTGCAAGATCAAGTTGCCAAAATTGGGTTCTATTCTAACTCTGTACAGAACCCATTACAAGAGGCTCTAGCTTCTAAACTTGGAAGCATGTGTGGCTATTCTGATTACGATCTATTCTTGACAAATTCAGGGGCTGAGTCTGTGGAGAATGCACTTAAACTAGCCTCATTTCATACTGGCAAAACAAAGGTAATCTCTTTTGATAAATCATTTCATGGACGTACCTCTGCAGCAGTGGCAGTAACAGACAACCCGAAGATCATTGCACCTATTAATGCACAACACCAAAATATAATCTTGCCTTTCAACGATCTTTCAGCAGTTAAAGCGACCCTTAAAGAAGAGAAAGTCGCTGCCATTATCGTTGAAGGAATCCAAGGTATTGGAGGAATCAGAATACCAGACAAAGCATTCCTAGAAGGAGTTCGAAGTCTGTGCGACCAATATAAAGTTGTTCTTATTCTTGACGAGATCCAATCAGGATATGGACGTAGTGGTAAATTCTTTGCACACCAACATAGTGGGGTGAAAGCCGATATCGTAACGATGGCCAAAGGGATGGGGAATGGATTTCCGGTAGGAGGTGTTCTTATTGCACCACATATAAAAGCCGTGAAAGGAATGCTTGGCACCACCTTTGGAGGTAACTACCTGGCTTGCAGCGCTTCATTATCAGTCTTAGAGGTAATGGAAAAGGAGTCTTTAATAGAGAATGCCGAAAAGATAGGAAATCATCTCATGAATGCACTTGCATCTATCCCACAGATCAAAGAGGTTAGAGGACAAGGATTAATGATAGGAATTGAGATGGACGAACCGATTGCTCCATTAAGACTCTCGCTACTTAAAGATCATCATATCTTTACTGGTGTAAGTGGGCAACACATCATTCGTCTGCTTCCCCCATTAACTCTTACACTAGAAGCAGCAGATCGATTTATTGAAACCTTTAAGAAGGTATTGATATAGAGATAGCAAAACAGATACGGTTTATGCTAACATATCATTAGCATAATACTTAAAAGTAGGTACTATTATAATGAAATAGAGAGAGATTGTTATCTTTACATGACAAAACTCATTGTATTTTTTTATTAGATAACAGTAAGATATGGATAAAATAGCAGTAATTGGCGGAGGCAACTTAGGCGTTGCAGTGACAGAAGGAATATTAAAAGCTGGAATGGCCCCCCAATCCATTCATGTTACACGTAGACGTGTCCATTATCTTAAAGCTTTAGAAGAAAAAGGTGTTCTTGTAGGAAGTGATAACGTAGCGGCAATTACCGGTGCCGATCTTATCATCTTTGCAGTAAAACCTGCACAAGCATTAGGTATTTTAGAAGAGATAAGACCACTGTTAACTAAAAATCAGATCTTTGTCTCTTTGGTTGCAGGAATCAATTTAGAGCATATGGAGAATGTATGGGGGATACCTTCAATATGTTTCAGAGCGATGCCAAATACTGCCATTGAACTACAGGAATCGATCACCTGTATATCACACCAAATCACTACGGTAGAGAATGTAGCTGCCATCGAGAAGTTATTCCAAACATTGGGTCCTGTTTTAATTATTCAGGATGATATGATGGCTGCAGCAACCGTACTAGGATCTTGTGGAATTGCCTTTGCACTTCGATTTATACGTGCCGCACAACAAGGAGGAATAGAGATAGGTTTTAATGCAGAGAATTCACTGAAGATTGCAGCACAAATGGTCAAAGGGGCAGCAGAATTGGTACTTCAAAATGGGAATCATCCTGAACAAGAGATTGACAAGGTAACCACACCACATGGTATTACCATCTCCGGATTAAACACCATGGAGCACCAAGGCTTCTCGTCTGCACTTATTCAAGGAGTATTAACCTCTTACAATAAGATTAAATCCTAACTCTATGGCTGGACAACTAGAAAATAGGTCCATAAAACGTATTGCTGTCAAGGTGGGTAGCAATGTGTTGACCAAAGAAGACGGCAAGCTTAACATTGCTATCATGGCACATCTAGTGGATGAGATTGCCGCTTTACGCACCAAAGGTGTAGAGGTCATTCTCATCTCTTCGGGAGCAGTAGCAGCTGGTCGTAGTGAAATAGATACCACAGGTAAGATGGACAACGTCTCAGAGCGTCAACTCTATTCAGCCGTAGGACAAGTAAAGCTTATTCGTCGCTACAGTGATCTTTTTAAAGAACATGGATTGACTTGTGCACAAATTCTTACGACCAAAGAGAACTTTTCAGACCGTGGTCACTACCTCAACATGAAGAACTGTTTCGACACCCTGTTAGAGCAACAGGTGATTCCTATTGTAAACGAGAACGACACCATCTCGGTGGAGGAGCTTATGTTTACAGATAATGATGAATTATCAGGTCTCATTGCTTCTATGACAAAAGCCGACATGCTTCTTTTACTGACCAATGTGGATGGACTATATACCGGAGACCCGAGCCACCCTGATTCAGTGTTAATAGATGTGGTCACCGAAGAGAGCACCGATTTAGAGAAATATATCCAACCGCTTAAATCGACAAGAGGTCGTGGCGGGATGGCAACCAAATTCAGTATTGCAAAAAAGATGACCAGTCAAGGGGTAGATGTGGTTATTGGATCGGGGTTAAGACACCAGATCATCCAAGATATTGTATTTCAGAATCCAAAAACTCCATATACATGGTTTCAGAGCAACCACGATAAGGCAAAACCTATTCGCAGATGGTTAGCACACTCCTATGATTTTGCACAAGGAGCCATAAAATTAAACCATGGAGCCAAAATGGCGTTACACTCAAATGAGGGGGTTAGTGTTCTGCCAATAGGCGTAATCGAAATAGTCGAACCTTTCGAAACAGGAGAGATTATCAAGCTTTTAGATGAAGCAGGACAACCCATTGGCATTGGGAAAGCGAACTACGATGCACACACCTTAACCCAAGAGATGGGGCAAAAGGATAAAAAACCCATCGTACACTGTGATTATCTGTCTCTAAATCTTTAAATTTGAATGTAACATGAAACTCAATAATATATTACATAACACACGCAAAGCTTCTAAATCGTTAGCATTTGTCGAAGCAGAAAAGATCAATCAAGTTCTGAATCATTTGGCCAACTTATTAGAGAAACACTCTGGTGAGATTCTACATGCCAATGAAAAAGACACGGATCGTATGGAGTCTGAGGACCCTAAATTTGATCGTCTGCTGTTAACAAAAGAACGAATAAGTGGTATTGCGTCGGATCTTCGTAACGTAGCCTCTCTCCCATCACCACTGGGAAAGACCCTACAATCTATCACTCGACCTAATGGTATGTCGATAGAAAAAGTGCGTGTTCCTTTTGGGGTGATCGGAGTGATCTATGAAGCTCGCCCTAATGTAACCATTGATGTATTCTCTCTCTGTCTAAAGTCAGGAAACTGCTGTATCCTTAAAGGGGGATCAGATGCTTACTATTCCAATGAATATTTGGTCACATTGATCCATAAAGCACTATCTCACTATGGGCTAGATCCACAGTTTGCATCTCTTCTATCAACCGATAGATCAGAAGTAAACGAACTTCTTCATGCAGTTCGTTATGTGGACCTTATCATTCCTAGAGGTAGCCAACAGTTGATTGAATTCGTAAGAACCAATGCAACCGTTCCTGTTATCGAAACAGGGGCAGGAATATGTCACACCTATTTTGATAAATATGGAGATGTAGAGAAAGGCAGAAATATCATTACCAATGCCAAAACACGAAGAGTGAGCGTTTGTAATGCATTAGACTGTTTGATTCTTCACCATTCGCGCTTAGACGATTTGCAAGAACTAACTTCTGAGTTAGCTAAATTGGAGGTGATTATCCATGCCGATGAAGAGAGCTACAACAAACTTGTTTCTTGTTACCCATCCTCTCTTTTACAAAAAGCCACAGAGAAAGATTTTGGAACCGAATATCTAAGCCTTCAGATGTCTATCAAAACAGTAGCATCATTAGAAGAGGCATTAGATCATATCGACCAATTTAGCTCAAGACACTCCGAAGCCATCGTATCAGATAATGTTCGGAATTGTGAGATCTTCTGTCGCACCGTAGATGCCGCTGCCGTATACGAAAATGTATCTACTGCATTTACCGATGGGGCACAGTTTGGTTTAGGTGCTGAAATTGGAATCAGCACACAGAAACTACATGCAAGAGGCCCTATGGCTTTAGAAGAGATCACAAGTTATAAGTGGATCATAAAAGGGGATGGTCAGATTCGATCTAATTAACACCAAACGATGAGTGCCATGAATAGAGACATTGAAAACCTTGACGACATTACCCTATTGGTAAAAACATTCTACGATGAACTATGTAAGAATCCAGTGATGGATCATCTATATAACAAGGTGATGAAGATCGATTGGGAAGAACATATCCCTATCATGGTACATTTTTGGGGATCTCTCGTATTACGCTCTGGTAGCTATAGAGGGGATATCATCGGTCATCACCACCATGTGATAGATAAAATACCATTAACCTTATCGATGTTTGAACAGTGGGAACACTGTTTTATCGAAACCCTAGATAGCCTCTTTCAAGGCACCAATACCGAGAAGACAAAAAAACGTGTAACAGCCATGACAAAGTCACTCGTCACTAAATTGAATATTAATTCATAAACCATTCACCACAATGAAAAACTTCACCTCTGTAAAGGACATTCCAAGTATAGAAGAAGCGCTGCAGGTAGCAAAAGAAGTAAAAGAAAATCCTTATGGATTCAAAGAGTTAGGAGACAACAAGACCATGATCTTGATATTCTTTAACTCTAGCCTTCGAACTCGACTGAGTACCCAGAAAGCAGCCATGAATCTTGGGATGAACACCATGGTTCTTAATGTAAACCAAGATGGTTGGAAACTAGAATCAGAACTAGGGGTGGTGATGGATGGTGATAAACCAGAACACTTACGAGAAGCAATTCCTGTGATTGGCTCCTATTGTGATCTGATTGGTGTAAGGGCGTTTGCATCTCTAGAGGATAAGAGTTCTGATTACCAAGAGAAGATCATCCAGCAGTTTATCGATTATGCTGGAGTTCCTGTAGTGAGTATGGAGGCTGCAACACGTCACCCGCTTCAGAGCTATGCCGACCTTATCACTATCGAGGAGCATAAGAAAGTAGATAGGCCTAAGGTCGTACTTACATGGGCACCACATCCCCGTGCATTGCCACAAGCGGTAGCCAACTCTTTTGTAGAGTGGATGAAAGAGACCGACTATGAACTGGTGGTAACCCACCCTAAAGGCTACGAGTTAGCAGATAGTTTTATGGAAGGCGTGACCGTAGAATATGACCAAAAAAAGGCCTTCGAAGGAGCCGACTTTATCTATGCAAAGAACTGGTCTGCTTATCACGACTATGGACAGGTACTATCGAAAGACCGTTCATGGTGTGTCGACCAAGAGAAGATGGCTTTGACCAACGATGCCAAGTTTATGCACTGTCTTCCTGTACGTCGTAATATGATTGTCTCCGACAGTGTGATTGATAGTGAAAACGCTATTGTCATTGACCAAGCAGCCAATAGAGAGGTGTCGGCACAAGCTGTGATTAAGATGATTCTTGAAGACCAATAGACAGAATACAATGAAAAAAGTTACGATCATTAAGGTTGGAGGGGCAGTGGTGGAGTCCCCAGACTCACTAGAAGCTTTTCTAAATAACTTTGTACATATAGAAGGGGCAAAGATACTCGTACATGGTGGTGGACGTAGTGCTACTGCCATGGCCGAACGTCTACAGATACCCACCAAGATGGTGGATGGAAGAAGGGTGACAGATGAAAACATGTTAGAAATTGTCACTATGGTATACGGAGGTTTGGTAAATAAAAATATTGTTGCCAAATTACAGTGCAAAAAGCTGAATGCATTGGGACTTACAGGAGCCGACATGAATCTTATTGAGGCTCATAAAAGGCCTGTAAAGGACGTAGATTATGGTTTTGTAGGAGATATAGATCGCATCAATACGGATGCTCTAATGGCGCTTATATCGCAAGGAATCACACCTGTGGTAGCACCATTAACCCATGACCTTAAAGGAAACCTATTAAACACCAATGCAGATACCATTGCTGCATCATTAGCAGTGGGACTCTCAGCAGAATGTGATGTAGATCTCTATTATGGATTCGAAAAGAATGGGGTACTCAAAGATGCAAATGATGACCACAGTGTCATCACCTCTATGACAACCCGTGATTTTGAAATATTAAAGACAAGTGGAGCCATACATAGCGGCATGATCCCTAAATTGACCAACTGCTTTGATGCAATTGCTCAAGGGGTAAGACGTGTCTATATTGGCCATGTGGATAATATTAACCATCTAGACAGAGGAACACATCTGCATGATTAAAGAACTATCCTATCTAGTAGTGGTCTTTCATCAACGCTTGACAATAGTGTTAATGAAAGACTACGACTAGATAGAAGGAGATATATTATTTACCATCTAAATCTGTAGTGTTATGACGCCCAACTCTTTCTTGTCTCTAATTAAAGAAGATGCTTTACTTCTACTTAAATCGATGATACAAACCCCCTCTTTCAGTAAAGAAGAGGATCAAGTATCTACATTGATTTCCGACCAGCTGACGTCGTGGGGTATAGCACACGAGAGAAAGAAGAATAACCTTTGGTCGAAAGATCCTCATTGGGACGACAACAAACCTACCATTCTTTTTAACTCGCATATCGATACCGTCCAACCTTCCAAGGACTATACCATGGACCCTTTTGGAGGGGAAGAGGTAGAAGACAAAATCATCGGTTTGGGAAGTAACGACGCTGGAGCATCTGTTGTATCACAACTCGCAGCTTTTCGATATCTATCACAACTATCTGACCGCACCTATAACCTGATTTGGAGTGCTACTGCGGAAGAGGAGATCTCTGGTAAGAACGGTGTAGAGTTCCTTCTGCCCAAACTAGGAAACATTGATTTAGCCATCGTAGGCGAACCTACACAATTAGATATTGCTGTAGCCGAAAAAGGATTGATGGTCATCGATGCCACCGTCGAAGGAGTAGCTGGTCACGCTGCCAGAGACGAAGGAGACAATGCCATATACAAAGCCATCAAAGATATAGATCGCATCGAGAAGTTTGTCTTCGACAAAGAATCCGACGTCCTCGGACCTGTCAAAGCCACGGTCACCATGGTCAATGCAGGCACACAACACAATGTGGTCCCTGATAGATGTACTTTTGTTATCGACATCCGCTCCAACGGCCTTTATGCCAATAAAGAGATCTTGGAGATACTACAAAACACATTGGATGCCAAGCTCCGTCCTCGTTCCACACGCCTCAATGCCTCCAACATCCCTCTAGACCACCCCATGGTAAAAAGATGTATCGCCTTAGGAAGTACAGCCTACGGCTCCCCTACCATGTCAGATCAAGCCTTAATGTCTTGTCCATCTATCAAGCTAGGACCAGGAGATTCCGCACGATCACATACTGCCAATGAATTTATCTACAAAGACGAAATACTAAATGGCATTGAGTACTATATCAAGATGTTAGAAGGGTTCTCTTTTTAGAGAAACCCTTCGATAAACATATATACCCGATCCATCATCATCAACACGTATGGCGTGCCTATGAATTGGCACAAACCACCACATACTAACTTCAAATATTATATGATGGGATCGGACGGACTTTCAGCCCCTTAGTCTCTTTACGATCTATCCCCAGCGCTTCGCACTAGACTGGTAACTGTAGCGCCTTCAGCACACTATTGTCATAACATATTAGTAATCGTCTTACTCCAAGTGCTTTTCCATAGCTATACTCTTAAAACAAAACGATTGATAGGAATACATTAACAGTGTCTTAGTTGTTTTATAACAACATTTATTAACATATAAACATACTTTTACACTATTAATTTAAAAAGTTACTCATAATGAATCGAATTTCTACACTTTTGGTTATTTCCCTAATAACTTTAACTTCTTATGCACAAAAAGGCTTTGACAGAGATGCGTATATGAATACGATAGTCAACAATACCAAACTTGTTGTGACCAAAGAGAAAATCAGGTCTATAATTGATACTATCAAGAAGGTTCATCCGTATAGTTTTGATAGTATTGGCAATCTCCCACTTAACACTTTCATTGAAAATCTTGAACTTCCTAAGGACAGTCTCAACTATCTTGAATTTAGTCGATACCTTAGCTCTATTTTTGAACCCTTGTCCTATGAAGACTCTCACTTCAGCATTAGCCCGAGATTATATCAAAGGCTTAAAATTACAAATGAGAAGGGGGAAACAGAAAGTATTGAAACCAATAAGATTAAGATCAAGGAAATGCCAATTCCTCCTTTTGTTGGAATAAATATCCATGACACGGTTATTGTAAAAAAATCATACTGTGATGAAATTAAGCGTGGCGATATTATTAAATCGATCAATAATATTCCAATAGAAAGTTTGATTTCAAGCGATTTAATTCAACGTCACGTTGATCCTGAGCGATTAACTCTATTAAATGATTTTCTCTGTTATAATCAGTATAACATCACACTCCATAGGAATAATAAGGATATAGAAGTCAAAGTAGATGCTATACCACTAAAGAAAAACAGATCTGGATATAGGTATTTCAGTGGAGAATATATGAAAGAAGACGGAATAGGATACTGTAAAATAAGAACGTTTACGAACAATAAATACATTTTTAAAGATCTAAATCGATTCTGTAAGAAGGTAAAGAAAAACGGAGGGGATAAAATTATAATTGACCTAAGAGGCAATCCAGGAGGAAGTGGTGATTATATCGATAGTTTTCTATCTATTTTTTGTGACAAAGATTCCATCTATGGTCTCAAATCAGCATATGTACGGGCTTCAAAATTTACATCCGAATATAATTTTAAACCAGAACAAATTACCCAAAATATTCCTTTAGAGGGTGAAAACTGTCGCCATACGTTTCCTTTAAAGAAAAAATTATTTCTAGACCTAGATCTTTATGTTTTTATTGACAAAGACACCCATTCATCTGCAGCCAGTTTTGCGAACTTAGTCCAATACAATAATATTGGAACTATTGTTGGAGAGAAATCAGTACACAATGTTCTGAAATATGGTGAAATAGTCCCTATACTTCTTTCCAAAAGCATGTTTATCCTATCCACCGTCAAATATAGTGAATACACAAAAAGCAATGATGGATATCTCTATCCTGATATACCTTTAGCCCCTGATGCTACAGCTTATATCAAATCCCAAGACCCTGTTCTAGATGCTTTTGTAAAACAATTACAGAATTAATGTATTAAACTTTAATAAAGATCAGATCACTTATTTTCAATCATAATAAGTGATCTTTTAATATTTATAAAAATTACGATTAAAGGACAGATACTCCATTTCAAAAAAATAGACGGAAGCGTATTAGTTTTGTTGACATTCTAAAATAGAGCTACCCTACCCTACCTTACCATTATCATCAATGACTAGATAGGGTAGTAAAAAAGTAAACAATCTAAGTATGAGAAACATTCTATTTATTCTTTTGGTGGCAGTATCCGCACCAATCTATGCACAATCGTTTTTAGACAAGAAACATAAAATTGATGCCGAGAAGGTTATTAAGGTACATAACCAAATTAAAAAATACAACAACTACAACACACCTGATGATTCTCTTTTTTATGCGCGTATCAAAAAGCATGTTCCAAATGAAGTAGAACTACCAACAGATAGCCTAGTTTTATTGCTAAGAGAAGTGTTTCATGAGTACCAAGAAGTTGACCCACACTTTAGAGTACATCCTTAATAAGACTATACCACTGGGAAAGATGCTGTATTAGATAAATTGATCCAAATGATTAACAATTAGTCCTAATCATCTATATCAACAAAGAGACTGCAGTCTCTTTATAAACATCTGCTCGGCTATCAATATTCAATGAAAACATCTACTCTAACGACACTTACAACACCCTTACTAGTAAAGTGATAGACATAAATAGTATAATTCTTTGTTTACCCCGTGTTATTACCACATGTACAAAAAGGACTACATTTTCTAGCCTAGAGTGAAGTGCTAGGGGTATATAAATAATATAGGAAAGTCCTAAGTCCGATCCATGAAACTGCTACATTTAACCTTACCTCTGGTTAAATGTAGCAGTTCTCATAAAGTTATTATATACTTTATGAAATACCATTTGAATAAAAAACAGGTAGCCCTAAGTCATACTGATATTTAAAACAATATTATAACTTTAAGTGATAATCATTTAAAACTTAAACCTATGTTGAAAAATGCTGCTTTATTTATCGTAATGCTTATGGCTCACTTTGGCTATGCACAAGATTTTGCGGGACACTACACATGGAAGTCTGAAGATGGAACCGATAAGTTCACCCTAGACCTAAAGAAAACTTCGGACACTACTTTCGAAGGATGTCATTATGCAAGTGTCTTCAATGGAGAATGCAAAGATGCTTCTTTCAATAAGAAGGATATCACAGTAAAAGGTAAAGTGAAAGGAGATACTCTTGTCATCCAAATAGAAGGTCGTTATACTGTGGGGGCTAAGGCCAAGGTTTATCTTACTCCTACAGATAAAAAGGGAATGTATTTATGGAGGGTGGCTACATTAGCTAAAGGAATGTATCACTACCCTGACTATGCTATGCTAAAGAAATAGTCTACGATAAATAACAACAATAATATCCTCACACCTCTATATGTATACTTTTTAGAGGTATGAGGGTATTGCTCTATCCACTTTTATCTTATAAAAACAAATCCCTTCAAAGATATTTCTAGACAGTAAGACTACAACATTCGTTTACCATTCGAAACATAATTTATATACTTGTAAGCATATTGTAATATAACAACACCTACCCATTATGAATTATATAAAACGTATGGAAACACTTTCTCAAGTTCATCATGCCATCTTATACCACCACAAAGGAAGTGTAGAGTAGATCTCAAACCAAATTGGCCTCACAAGAAGTACATTTTATAAATACGTACAAGAGCTAGAGTGTTTGGGTGCTAAAATAAGATACTCCAGAAAAAAACGATGTTTTGAATATATCACCCCTTTTAGTTTCAAAGTAATGATTAATACAACAGAAGTCAACCTGTACTATGGCACCTAAGGAGCCTATAAATTGGCACAAACTATGCAATCCAACGAAATAAAAAAATCCGTTTCATCTGTCTAATCTGTGTGCCACCCCTTGCGCTCCAACCCTTCGTGTCTTTGCGGCTTCGCGGTTCAATTCTCCTTACACCACAACCAAATCCGTGGCTAATTATACTTTTCTTTAACGTATATCTGGGCCAGGCCTTCAGCCCTTGGTTGTAGTTTTTATTTTATTACCCAAGGCTCCAACCTGTATGATGCGCTACTGCGCAACATATGGTTTCCACCATTGGGCTATGTTCGGTTTCCCTTTCAGGGATTGTTGCAGCATATACAAAACTTCGTGCCTTTGGGCTTCTTTTAAATCAGTGTTCATCCATTCTACATCCAATACTGCTTAGTTTGTGCCAATTTATTGGCACGTGAGGGATACATAAGCCGAGTTAATACATCAACAAACCAACGCGCAAGGCGTGCCAATAAATTGGCACAAACTTCCACATACCAACGTCGTACAAAATACATCCAATACGACATAGTTTGTGCCAATTCATTGGCACGTGAGGGATTGTAAATAGCAAATTGATAGTCATTAATTTCTCGTAAAAGTAAATTACCATTATTTGAACCAAGCCCCGAACGGGGTGACCGAACCTAGCCCAATGGTGAAATGAATATGTTGCGCGGTAGCGCTACATAAGAATGAGCCTTGGGTACAACCCACCTCCAACCCCTAAGGGCTGAAAGCCTGACCCATTTCATCAACGCGCAAGGCATGCCTATAAATTGGCACAAACTATGCAATCCAACGAAATAAAAAAATCCGTTTCATCTGTCTAATCTGTGTGTCACCCCTTGTGCTCCAACCCTTCGTGTCTTTGCGGCTTCGCGGTTCAATTCTCCTTACACCACAACCAAATCCGTGGCTAATGATACTTTTCTTTAACATATATCTGGGCCAGGCCTTCAGCCCTTGGTTGTAGTTTTTATTTTATTACCCAAGGCTCCAACCTGTATGATGCGCTACTGCGCAACATATGGTTTCCACCATTGGGCTACGTTCGGTTTCCCTTTCAGGGATTGTTGCAGCATATACAAAACTTCGTGCCTTTGGGCTTCTTTTAAATCAGTGTTCATCCATTCTACATCCAATACTGCTTAGTTTGTGCCAATTTATTGGCACGAGAGGGATACATAAATCGAGTTAATACATCAACAAACCAACGCGCAAGGCGTGCCAATAAATTGGCACAAACTTCCACATACCAACGTCGTACAAAATAGATCCAATATGTCATAGTTTGTGCCAATTTATTGGCACGTGAGGGATACATAAGCCGAGTTAATACATCAACAAACCAAGGCGTAAGGCATGCCTATAAATTGGCACAAACTTCCACATACCAACGTCGTACAAAATAGATCCAATATGTCATAGTTTGTGCCAATTCATTGGCACGTGAGGGATTGTAAATAGCAAATTGATAGTCATTAATTTCTCGTAAAAGTAAATTACCATTATTTGAACCAAGCCCCGAACGGGGTGACCGAACCTAGCCCAATGGTGAAATGAATAGGTTGCGCGGTAGCGCTACATAAGAATGAGCCTTGGGTACAACCCACCTCCAACCCCTAAGGGCTGAAAGCCTGACCCATTTCATCAACGCGCAAGGCGTGTCAATAAATTGGCACAAACTATGCAATCCAACGAAATAAAAAAATCCGTTTTATCTGTCTAATCTTTGTGCCACCCCTCGCGCTGCAACCCTTCGTGTCTTTGCGGCTTCGCGGTTCTATTTTCCTTACACCACAACCAAATCCGTGGCTAATGATACTTAGCTTTAACATATATCTGGGCCAGGCCTTCAGCCCTTGGTTGTAGTTTTTATTTTATTACCCAAGGCTCCAACCTGTATGATGCGCTACTGCGCAACATATGGTTTCCACCATTGGGCTATGTTCGGTTTCCCTTTCAGGGATTGTTGCAGCATATACAAAACTTCGTGCCTTTGGGCTTCTTTTAAATCAGTGCATCCATTCTACATCAAATACTGCTTAGTTTGTGCCAATTTATTGGCACGAGAGGGATACATAAACCGAGTTAATACATCAACAAACCAACGCGCAAGGCGTGCCAATGAATTGGCACAAACTTCCACATACCAACGTCGTACAAAATAGATCCAATATGTCATAGTTTGTGCCAATTCATTGGCACGAGAGGGATACATAGTCCATCATCTCCAACACGCAAGGCATGCCAATCAATTGGCAAAAACTACCATACACTGTTCTTAGCTTATTATTTCGATACAGATGAGTTACCCTTTCCTTACCAAATTATATTGTAGAGGTAAGGAAAGGGTAACTCAAAGGTAAGTTAAGGGTAAGTTTAGTATAGGGATGGAATATTTAACCCCTAAGGATGTAACCGCTTTTAACTACATAATATCATTCTATTTAATGAAATTAGCACCTTTCCTCTCTCTAAAGAGATATACTCACACCTTTATAAACATCACAAATTAAAGGCGTCGTAGCTCGGTGGCGTTCGAACTTTTTGACTTAAAACGCTTCTTAGTGGTAGAAAGATTATAGCGTAAACTAACGGTCAACATATTCCGATCGTCTCCATCCCAAGTAAAGTCAATCAACTTATAACTATAATCTAATAGTTGATTCCACTTGGTAGGAATATACTGATAGGCCACTTGAAGTGTTAATTTATCTTGCCACATCTTCTGCCTCAACGATAAGTTGAAACGATAGTAATCACTAAATGTTTTATAACTATGGGTAGCCTTACTATAAAGGAGATCTGCATCTAAGGAGGTCGTCTTGGTTAGATCAAACTGATTGGTCCATTTGAAATAGACCCCAGGTGTATTATTGGTATATTTCACCCCATCTTCGATCAAGATACGCTCCATGTAGGATAACGAAAGAAAAGGGCGCATACTCCAAAACTTGTATTGAAACGAACGACTCAGATTCATTGAATACTTACATCGATCCTCCATATTAATATATTTACAAACAGTATATTCGATCTGAACAGGATCGTTAATATACATCAAATCACTCGGATTCTGACGGTAAGAAGCCGTAAAAGAGACATTGAACTTATTCAATTTAGTAGATAGAGAGAGTGTTTTATATTCCGTGGGCTTCAATAATGGATTACCTTGTCGGGTCTCATAATGGTTTAAATACTGCACACGGTTGTTTAACTGCCTATAAGAGGGGCGTTTGATGCGTTCCGAATAAGACAATCTAAGAGAGTAGTTTTTCGAAGGCACATAACTAATATTGGCACTCGGAAACCAATCTTCCATGATCAACTCAGGCTGCCCCTCATTGTTCCAAGACCTCTTGGTTTTCACCTTTTCGTATCGGCCTCCGGCAGACATATGAATCTTTTTCCCTAATTTATATGAAAGAATCCCATATAGTGCAGTGACCTGTTCATCCAACTCCACTTCACTTGTAAACTTATTATTAGCAATCCATTGATTGCTTTCTTGATGATAGAAGTGATTTTTGTTATCATTCTTTACCATGGAATACCTCGATCCCAACTCCATATCTATTCTCTCTTTGATCAGTGGTATTTTTACATCCAACTGAGAAGAGAATATATCATATAAAAAATGAGCATTGCTTTTCATCTTTTGTCCACCTTCAGGCTCGATATAAAATTCATTCAACATATTGTCACGAGAATGATCGGCCTTATAATAATCCGAGATCCATGAGATCTCATATCCCTTATTTTCAAACTGATAATTAAAATTAATTCCATTCCTCTGATACGTCTGAGTCTCATCATTGAGATTTGTTAGTGGAGCTAAATGGGTTCCATTCTTCAACACATCTGTCTCTTTATGGGTAAAACCAGCAGTGCTATTATCATAGCCTTCATACTTTAATGCTATAGAATGATGAGATGCTGGCATAAAGTTCATCCCCACCGCATAATCACTCCCTTTCGTATGAAATAGGTTTTCAAATTCTCGATCCATAGACTCAAAATAATACCCCTCTTTTTGGAAACGATTGTGTGAGCTATTGAAACCTTCATCTTTTTGGTTCGTATAACCATATCTAGCAAACATCACCACTTTGTTTGTGACATACGTTATATCTCCATTTAACTGCCCACTTTGATGCCTGCCTTTCGTATATAGAGTTCGTAGACTCGCGCTTATCCCCCTCTCCTTTGGTTTGATCGTTACGATGTTAATCACACTCTGCCCTTCTGCATCATATTTTGCCGAAGGATTCTCTATCACCTCAATCTGCTTGATGTTTTGTGAACTCAGAATAGACAACTCTTGATCGCTAGTTATTTTACGATTATTGATTAATATTAATGTAGAGCCTCGACCTGCCACCGAGACCTTCTTGGTCATTGGGTCCACTAAAACATAAGGCGTACGACTCAGGGCTTGCACTGCATTGCCCGCATCACTAATGGCAGTATTTTCTACCTCTACCACGTAACGATCACTTTTATTAATAACCTTGGGAATACGCCCCCTTACCTTCACTTCATCGAGCTGTAGTTGGTTTAGTAAAATAGAGATATCTAATAAGTTATGATCATTATCCAATTCAATCACTTTATAGTTGGTTTGGTAACCTAAGGAAGAGGTCGCTAGAAGATATTTTCCATTTCTAACATCAGGCAGTTCAAAGTGTCCATCTAAAAAGGCACCACCCTTTATTACGATCGAATCATTCGGATTCAATAGAGCCACATTAAAATAGTTCACGACACTATCGTTATTACTTTTTACATCTCCCGTAATCCGGCTTTGGGCATTACAGTACATCAATGGTGACAATAGACACACCAATAGAGCCATTCTTTTTTTCATGGTCATTTTAGGAATTTATAAGTATAAACAAGACTGGTCTGACTACTCGTTAAGCCTTAATCGTAATCATATCCATAAGCCTGCTCTGTTTTTTTATAAGGGACATAAAAAACCAGGATGATAGACTCTTATTTAGAATACTTAAGACGAGTACCACTCTAATATATACAACATTAGGTTTTATTGTTAATTACTGTAAATATAATTACACAAAATATAAAATTCAACTTTTATGACTACTCTTTTTATAGCTGACATCCCATATTGCCTATACGTAGTAAAGAAACAACCCATACCGTCTTCTTTTTTACATACCCTATGTTACGACGATTCACCCTGTCTAAACAAATATATTTGGTAGGCCCTTACAATACCTATTCGCTCACCCCATAACAAAATGAACACAAATTCTCCCACTATCCTTCGACCCTTCTCCGTGTTTCCTTCGTACCACCTTCGTATCTCCTTCGACTATTGTTCATATATCGGTCACATATTGGTCACATACTCCTCATCCTTCCTCCACATTTTTGTGGAGAAATAGTAACCAATATATGACCAATCTATATCTAATATGTGACCAATAGTCGAAGGTGGTACGAAGGAAACACGAAGGAGGGGCGAATGAACTACCTTTAAATCCATCGTGAAATACCATTCCAGCCAGAGTTTAATTTACACCGTCTTACACGACCACATTCCCATTCCATTTAGAATAAAGGTATCTCTTTCGATGGCAAGATGTGGTGTCAGGGTCTCTTTGCGTTACTGTCTTCCGATAGTGTGGATGAGTTGTTTTTAAACTGAATAGAGGTACGTTTCTTTCTTCGATAACTGTCTTCACCAAAGGAGATACGATAACTAAGATTGGCTCCCAAAATACACTTTGCATCGTTACAGTAGTTGTTTTCTTTGATTTTTATCACAGGGCTGTCCACCTCTATATTTCTATTTTCTGGTTGATGGAATACCCAAAGAGATAGTTTTATGCCTTTCAATCGGTAGCCTGCCTCGGCAAAGAAGTTGCGACCATAATTCTCGAGGTTCTCTCCTTTTAGGTTTTTATATGGCTCTCTATCTTCTACGAACCAAAACCATCGGTGGTATTTTCCTTTGATATAGAGTCTCGTAAAAGAGCCTTGAAGCGACTTGGTTCGTCCATTTCTCATTTTTAACTGGTTGTCCACCCAGCTGATATATCCACCGAAAGTAAATAGTGGCGAAAGTTCCAATTGGAAGGCACAACTTAACGATAGATCTTTTATGTAAGTTTGTTGCAGAGGACTCTTAAACACCGTCCCTCCCTCTTTATAATAGCTTGTTCGAAATGGTTTGTCGAAATATTGATATTGCACCTTGGTTGAGACATAAAACCTCTTTAATGCGTAAATATGCTTTAAACTCATCACACCGATGTAGTAAGCCTCCATATCAGGATTTCCAACAGATCGATAGTCGGAAACAATCTCCACTGGATTATTTGTCATATTCGACACAGATGGTGCATTGTTGACAATTCCGGTGTATCCTCTTAGCGTATTCTTGGAGTTTAATGGAAGGGTTAGAACTAAGTCTGTATTGTATAGAGTAGAACGTTTGTCTTCGACCCTCTTATCACTCCATTGGCTAGAAATATATTCCATCCCTCCACTCCAATAGTAGGATAACTTACTCCCTGCTTTTCCAGAGAGAGAAGTGTATAGATAGGTGTTGTCATAGTTAAGCTGTTGGACTTTGTCTCTTCCCTCTTCGAGTAGCTTATGATCTAGCTTCACCCCACTATGCCAAGAAATACTCCCTAGTTTGGTGTTGAAAAAAAGCTCTCCTTGATAACGATGAAGATGATTATTACCTTCGGTGGTCGTAGGGCCAATAACAACGTCATAAAACATTGGATTTTGGTTAAATGAGGTATAACTATCCTCGGTGTAACTATACTGCAGATTGGCTCCTACTTTCGTTTGGGACGAAATATCATAGCTATAATATAGTCGTGTCGCAGCCCCTTTACTTTCACTATTCAGACGATAAGATCTGTACATGATATTGGGGTTTAGCGTCTCATCTCCTTCTTCAAATTTATGTTCCTTCTCCTCACTCTTTTTTAAAGAGATGTTCCATTGAAGTTTCGATTTTGCTCCATCTCGCTGGATATCCGCAGATAGATTTTCATCTTTGCTATTGTATAAGCCCCAAGCCGAAGAGTAATCGTAAATACTGTTATTCAATTCGTATCGTTCGTTGTTTTCGATATCTTCAAAATCCTGATAATCCTTGTGGTAACGGATGTTGAAAGTATATATAGAGTCTTCGTATTGTACTCCAACACTATTCTTTCCATAAGTGGTTTTATAATCATCGAAGAAATCGCCAAATAGTGTCACCTTTTTTTTATTTGGACGCGCCATGATGATATCTACGACCACACACTCTTTCTTGTTGGCATACCTAGCAGGAGGCTGATCGTAGTATACAATCTTCCGAATGTTTGTAGAAGAGATCGATTGTAACTGCTCGGAGGACACTTCTATCCCATTTTGTAGGAAAATTACATTACGTCCATCGACTGCTTTGATACCACGAGAGAGTCGTTGCTCTTGGAAGAGTACATTTGAACCAATAAGAGATTTTGCGGAAGGATAATCGATCTTTTCTTGCTTTGAGAATAAAATCGTCTGCTTGTTTCCTTCTACCTTATTTTTAGTTGCAGAGATGGTCACTGCATCGATTTCAATGTCTTGTTTACGAAGGATGATGTCCCCAATATTCGCCCCTTTTTTGATCGATATAATTCGTTTTTCGTAGCCCATGAATGCAAACTGCAGATAACTTAAGGCTTTACTATCCAACGAGAAGCATCCAGTGGTGTCGGTTACAACTGCAGCAAGCCAAGTGGAGTCCTTTCCGTAGCCTGATACTTGAACAGAAGGTAACTGCTTGCCATTTTCATCTATGATACGTCCATTTACGTGTACTTGTGCTTGAACAGGACAAAATAAGAACCATTGTATTAAGCATACAATGGATAAGAATTTCAATTTATAAATCATACTATTTAAATAACACATAAGGGAAAGACTCATAGATAATAACGTATAACATCCGATCCATGGTCCTTATCTAAATTAGACTTTAAAAATAAAAAAATATTATAATAGTATTTCTATTTAGTTTAAATATATTAAAATTGCACAACATTATATTAAATAACCAAGCGACACAGATGAAAACAAACAACTTTTTAATGACACTAGCAGTCTTCTGCCTAGTGCTAGTCTCTTCATGTTCAAAAAGTAAAGATGACATTGGGAACCTAGAACCACAACAGAACACCAAATGTCCAACGGCATCAGGTAGCTGTGTGATGGTTGAGAATGCTGTATCTAAAGCAATACTAAAAGAATTCAATGTATTCAGAGCAGATCCAGTCAATTATAAATTTCATAATCGTAAAGCAAGCAATGATGTGACGAAGTTGTTACAGGCAACCAAACCTTTACCTAAATTTGTACTTAGCGAAGAGCTTTGTAAAGGGGAGAAACAGTATATTTCGGTATTATGTTATGAATCTAAATGGGGCCATGAATATGATGGAACAACCCCTTTACAAAGAGCTGTAAAAGGAGGAATGGTTGATGCCAAGGCAGCTACAGAGCTTCTTTATAGAACGAATAAAGATGAATGTAACCCACGTTTAAAAGATATTAACACTTTAGCTAAACAAATCGTTACTTCATACTGTAATGACCTTTATGACACAGACAAACATAATCTTAAAGCGTTATTAGACCCATCATGGAAATACGCAGGGATGTCATACTATACAAAGAGTTGTTATAAAGGTAGATTTTATTATGGTATCTTGTTGGCAAAATAAAAACATAATGTAATGAAAAAGTTAGCTTTACTGTTACTGATTACTGTCACTTTGGTGACAGTATCATGTTCGAAAGACAAGGATTTATCGACACCTGAACCAAAGGAAAAAATCCAAACGCCACCCAGTTCTAATGATAAAGGGCAAACAACGCCAGCATCTTCTGTTGATTCGAAAGCACAAACAGAGATGTTGAAAGAGATAAATTTCCTACGTTCGAACCCCAAAGGTTATGCAGAGAAGCGCTTAAAGCCTTATTATAACAAAGGTGAAGACAATGGTGCGTATAAAGAGTTGATTGGTACAGCTCCTGTTAAAACACTAAAACTGAACAGCAAACTGGTCTCTTCAGCAGAGAATTATGCTGATGTTATGGCTAAGAAGAATAAGATAGGTCACACTTTTGGTGGCGGCTTAGGTGATCGTCTTCATAACTTTGGATATCAGTGGATGGGTTGTGGCGAGAATGTTGCATATGGAAGTTATCCATATTATAATATTGAACAAGATGCCAAAGAAGCAGCTATTAGATATGTAATTCTGTATGTTATAGATAGAGGAGTTGCAGGGGTAGGTCATCGTAAAAACCTACTTAAAAAATCGTGGACAGAAGTTGGCGTTGGTTTTGGTAAGAACAGAACAAGCTACTTCAATGCCCAACAATTTGCAACAGGAGATTTCTCTAAGTAATAGTTTCCTTTGACCTCATCTTTTGACTTACTGTTGTTAAGATATAATCACACAAAAAGAGGTGATATTTCAACAGAAAGCAGGTCTTAACATTAATTTAAAAGCAAAAAGCTTTGTTTGAGCATTTTTTTTACTAATATTGCATCAGATAATTACAAATAGAAAGAAGAATGAATTTTTTGAATCATCATTATGGCCATCATCATTTCTTACCAAAAGGTAGGCCGTAATTGTTGTGTTTAAAATTTATCTAAACATATTAACGAGCTTACCGTATTATAATGGTAAGCTCGTTTTTTTTTACTCAAAATCTTTATATCATGAAAACCTTACGTATTGCGATTCAAACCAAAGGACGATTAAATCAAGACTCTATAGATCTATTGGCAGATATTGGAATTCAATTGACTCAAGGAAAGAGAAAGCTTATCTCGAAAGCAACAAATTTCCCTGTAGAGGTTCTATTTCTTCGTGATGACGATATTCCAAAGACTGTTGCAGATGGAATTGCAGATATCGGTATTGTTGGAGAGAACGAAGTACTAGAAAAAAGAGAGTCTGTAAATATTGCCAAACGATTAGGGTTTAGTAAATGTAGATTATCTCTTGCAATACCTAAAACAGAGAGTTATACTGGACCACAATGGTTTAACAATAAGACGATCGCCACCTCTTACCCGAGAGTTCTAGAACAGTTTCTTGATGAAAATAATGTTACAGCATCGATACACGAAATTAGTGGGTCTGTTGAAGTAGCACCTAGTATCGGACTTGCAGATGCAATATTTGATATCGTAAGTTCAGGGTCAACCCTTATATCTAACAACCTGAAAGAGATAGAGATTGTAACAAAGTCTGAAGCACTTCTTATTACCAACAGAGAGTTGACCAATGAGAAGCTTTATATTCTACAAGACATTCTATTTAGATTAGATACTGTTGAGACAGCGAAAGGCAAGAAGTATATTATGCTGAATGCTCCAAATGAGCGATTAGAAGAGATCAAATCACTGCTTCCTGGGATGAAGTCCCCAACAATCATTCCATTGGCTAATGCTGGTTGGAGCTCTCTACATTCTGTCATTGATGAACCTCAATTTTGGAGTATCATCAAAGAGTTGAAAGACCTAGGAGCTGAAAGTATATTAATGCTTCCAATCGAGAAGATGATTTTATAATAATACCAAAACTATTAGATGAGACGACTTATTAACCCGAGACCCCAAGAGATCACAGAGTGTTTAACACGTCCAGAGTTGCAGTCCAATAACCTTAAGGATCTGGTAACAAAGATGCGTAAAGACATTCTCTTTCGAGGAGACATTGCTCTAATCGACTATACAGCTCGATATGATAGAGTAAATATCCGAAACCTAGTCATGGAAAAGGACGAAATAGAAGCTTTTGCAGCCACTGTTTCGCCCGAATTGAAGGAGGCTATCCAGTCTGCTGCAAAAAATATAAGCCGTTTTCATGAGAGTCAAAGAATCGAAGTAAAGAAAATTGAAACAGCACCAGGTGTAGTGTGTTGGCAAGAGCAAAAGGCCATTGAGAAAGTGGGGCTCTATATTCCAGGGGGAACTGCACCACTATTCTCTACCGTGTTGATGCTAGGATTACCTGCCCAGATTGCTGGATGTAAAGAGATTGTACTCTGTACTCCTCCAAACCAAGAAGGGAAAATTGCACCAGCCATTGCCTATGCAGCACAAGTAGCAGGAATCACTAAAATTGTTACAGTAGGAGGAGTACAAGCAATTATTGCCATGGCATACGGAACGGAATCCATTCCTTCTGTTGACAAGATATTTGGACCAGGCAATCAATATGTCACTGCAGCCAAACAGCTTGTTGGAATGGATAAGTGTGCCATCGATATGCCTGCAGGTCCTTCTGAAGTGATGGTCATGGCAGACAAGAGTGCATATCCCGCCTTTGTGGCGGCCGATCTTTTATCGCAGGCAGAACATGGTTCGGACAGTCAAGTAATTTTAGTTACGGACCACGAGCCGTTATTGGATGCCGTAGAGGAGGAGGTGAACAAACAACTTGAAGCCTTAGGAAGAAAAGCACTAGCCAACGACGCATTAACTAACAGTGTAATGATATATGTTGATGGTCAGGATAAGATGGTGGATATAGCCAATCAGTATGCTGCCGAACATTTAATTATTGCCACAGAGAACCCTAGTGATATTGCAACCCAAATACGTCATGCCGGATCTGTATTTATGGGGCACTATACACCAGAGAGTGCAGGAGATTATGCATCAGGCACCAACCATACCCTTCCAACCAATGGGTGGGCACGTTCTTATAGTGGTGTGAACCTAGATGCCTTCACCAAAAAGATTACCTATCAAGAGATTAGTGCCGTAGGATTACAATCTATCGGCAATACTATTGAGGTGATGGCTGCGGCCGAATCTTTAGATGCACACAAGAATGCAGTAACTGTACGACTTAAACAATTGAGCAGTAATGAAATTTAATCTGAACGACATTATACGTCCCAATATCTTGTCCCTAGCACCTTATCAGTGTGCTAGAGATGAGTTTGAAGGGGTGGCCTCCATCTATTTGGATGCCAATGAAAACCCATATGATAATGGTTTAAATCGTTATCCCGATCCTTATCAAGCGGAGCTAAAGAGTCATATTGGTCGAATAAAGGGGGTGGATAGCCACCAGATATTCCTTGGTAATGGTAGTGACGAGGCTATTGATCTATTATATCGTATTTTCTGTAGACCAGGGAGAGACAACTATATCTCGATCTCTCCTAGCTATGGTATGTATGATGTTTGTGGAAAGGTCAATGATATCGAAAGAAGAGAGGCGGTACTTACTGCTGATTTTCAAATTGATGTACCTCAGATTCAGAACTTATGGGATGAGAATACAAAACTGATATTTCTTTGTTCTCCTAACAACCCGACAGGGAACACCTTGAATAGAGAGGACATCATTACTTTGTGTCGCTCCTTTAATGGGATCGTGGTAGTGGATGAAGCATATATTGATTTTGCCACGACCCCATCATTTACCAATGAAATTAACCACTACCCAAACCTAGTGGTTTTGCAAACCTTTAGTAAAGCATGGGGACTTGCAGGGATTAGATTGGGAATGGCTATGGCTGCTGAGAATATCATTGCACTCTTTAATAAGGTCAAGTACCCCTATAATGTCAATGTATTGACCCAACAGAAAGCACTCGATACTTTGATTCATCAGGCAGACACTGTGAATCTACAGATAGCTGAGATTGTAAAGGAGAGAGACAAGATGAGTGAACGACTTCGCTCTATTCCCCATGTGGAGAGAGTCTATCCTACAGAAGCGAACTTTATCTTAGTGAAGATCAAAGAAGCAAGTCGTTGTTATCTTCAGTTGTTAGATGAAGGCACTGTAGTTCGTAATCGATCGAAAGTAATACTGTGTGATGACTGCTTAAGGGTGACGATAGGAACGCCTGAAGAGAACAAGAAATTCATAGAACAATTATTAGCCATACTAGACTAACACCATTACTATTTTGAAACAACAGAAACCTAAATTACTCATTATTGACCGCGATGGGACGATGATTGATGAACCTATCGAAGATCAACAAATTGACTCATTTGAGAAACTTCAGTTTGAGGCCCATGTATTTGGTGCACTGAAACGTATTGTAGATTCGAAAGAGTACCTCTTGGTTATGGTCACCAACCAGGATGGTCTTGGAACAGATTCATTTCCAGAGGAGACCTTTTGGGGACCACATAACCGAATGGTCCAAACATTATCAAATGAGGGAATATCGTTTTTAAACACCCATATTGACCGTACATTTGAGCATGAGAATGCCGTTACTAGAAAGCCTAGAACAGGAATGCTTACGCAATATTTAGATGGGAGCTATGATCTTGAAAACTCTATTGTTATCGGAGACAGAGTTTCGGATATTGTGTTGGCAAAGAATCTTGGTTGTAAAGCCATATTCTATAGCGAGGAGACATTGCCAGAAGAACACAAAGAGAGATGTATCGCACAATCAAGGTCGTGGGATAGTATTGCAGACACCATTCTTTTTCCAAAGCGAAGAGTGACCATAGAGCGCACTACAGCAGAGACTGATATAAAAATAGATCTTGTCTTAGATAGTACCGAAAAAGGAGAAATCCATACTGGTTTGAAGTTCTTCGATCATATGCTAGAGCAGATTGATCGTCACGGAAACTGCAAGTTAGATATTCAAGTGAATGGAGATCTTGAGGTAGATGAACATCATACTATTGAAGATGTTGGACTGGCTCTTGGAGAAGCATTTCTTCAAGGATTAGGAGATAAGAAAGGAATTGAAAGATATGGTTTCCTTCTACCTATGGATGATTGTCTAGCACAGGTAGCCATTGATTTTGGGGGAAGACCTTGGATTCTATGGGATGCATCATTCCGTCGAGAGTATGTTGGAGACATGCCAACGGAGATGTTCTTTCATTTCTTTAAATCATTCAGTGATGCTGCCAAATGTAACCTCAACATAAAAGCAGAAGGCGATAATGAGCATCATAAAATTGAAGGAATCTTTAAAGGTTTTGCCAAAGCAATTAAAATGGCTACCAAACAAGATAAAACCGTTTTCACTATACCTAGTACCAAAGAGACATTATAACCATGAGTTCACAAAGCGCCATACTACTTTTACACTGTCCAGATCAGTCAGGAATACTTGCTAGAGTCACCGAGTTTGTAAATGATAACAAAGGAAATATACTCTATCTAGATCAACATGTGGATAGAGAAGAGAAACTGTTCTATATGCGTCTAGAGTGGGATCTTACTAATTTTACGATTCCGACAGATAAGATTGATGAATACTTTAATACGCTTTTCGCGAAGAAGTATAAGCTCAACTATGAGATTCATTTTTCAGATAAGAGACCACGAATGGCACTTTTTGTTTCTAAAATGTCGCACTGCCTATTTGATATCTTAGCAAGATATGCAGATGGCGAATGGGATGTCGAGATTCCATGTATTATCTCAAACCATCAAACATTAGAACCTATCGCGAAGAAGTTTGGTATTCCGTTCTATTATCATCCTATTACATCGAAGACCAAAGCTGAAGAGGAAAAGAAAGAGATCCAAATATTAAAAAAGCACAATATTGACTTTGTCGTCTTGGCGCGATACATGCAGATTATTAGTGAAGATTTCATCTCACATTTTCCGAATAAGGTAATTAATATTCACCACTCTTTTTTACCAGCATTTGCAGGAGCAAAGCCTTATCATGCAGCACATAAAAGAGGGGTAAAGATTATTGGTGCAACAAGCCATTATGTCACTACAGAACTTGATGCTGGACCTATTATAGCTCAAGATGTTGCTAAAATAAGTCATAAAGATACCGTACAAAATCTTGTCCTTAAAGGTAGAGATCTAGAAAAAATAGTACTTTCACAGGCGGTATACAAACATATTCAGCATAAAGTACTGGTATACAACAACAGGACTGTTGTTTTTTCATAAAGGACAATTCACATTATTATCTAAGTATCAACACTTTACTTATATGGGAAAATTTAACATCTTACTTCTACTTGCAATCGTTTTTATCGGTTTTGCTTGTACAAGTAAAAAAAACAAACACAATACTGAAATCTGCATTTCCGCAGAAGACATCATCGATTCGATTAAACAGAACGAGATGCCTGAGGAGTATGGCTATCTTCTTCAGGTGGGTGACAAAGCACCAGACTTTACGGTGGAATTAACCAACGGAAATAAAGTGTCGTTAAGTGACCTGAAAGGAAAAGTAGTCATGCTTCAGTTTACAGCAAGCTGGTGTCCAGTTTGTAGGAGAGAGATGCCTCATATCGAACAAGAGATTTGGCAGAAACATAAGAACAACACAGACTTCTTTTTGATGGGAGTTGATAGAGATGAGCCTTTAGAGAAAGTAAAGAAATTCGAAGAGGACATCAAAATTACGTATCCTCTTGCATTAGATCCTAACGCAGATGTATTTGGACTATTTGCAGTGAAGAGAGCAGGGGTGACACGTAATGTAGTTATTGATAAAGATGGGCGTATTGCCTTCTTGACCCGCTTATATAAGCCTGAAGAGTTTGAGAACATGAAGAAAGTAATCGATTACCTTCTTTGTCGTGATTAATTAATTGTATCCAGTATACCAGTACTTTTTTTTATGAAAATAGCCATTATAAAATATAATGGTGGTAATATCTTTTCTGTGCAAGAGACGCTGAAGCGTCTTGGTGCGGAAACAGTTGTTACAGACCATTACGAACAGATTTGCTCTGCCGATCGTGTTATCTTTCCTGGTGTAGGTCAGGCCAAGAGCGCGATGAACTACCTTAAAGAGCACCAATTAGATAAGATCATCACAGAACTTCAACAACCGGTCTTAGGAATATGTTTAGGACTACAGTTGATGTGCCAACATAGCGAAGAGGGAGATATTGAAGGATTAGGTATTTTCGATGCCCAAGTAAAGAAGTTTATCCCGCAGGATAGAGAGACTAAAGTGCCTCATATGGGATGGAATCAACTGAATTTTTCAGATCAAGGAGATTGGAGAAACCAGTTTGAGGAGTCATATCTCTACTTTGTTCACTCTTATTATGCAGAGATCTGTCAAAACACCTTTGCATCATGTCACTATGCCAATGACTTTAGTGCCATGATGAAGAGAGACAATTTCTGGGCCATGCAATTTCATCCAGAAAAGAGTGGAGAGATTGGATCTAAAATGTTGAATCAATTCCTAAACCAAACGTTATGATCGAAATCATACCTGCCATAGATATTATAGAGGGACAGTGTGTTCGCCTGAGTAAGGGGGACTATGCGACACAGAAGATATACCATAAAGATCCATTAGCACAAGCCCAACAATTTGAGGACCATGGCATAGGACGCCTTCACTTGGTGGACCTAGAAGGGGCCAAGAAGAGTCATATAGTAAACTACAAGACTTTAGAGCGTATCGCAGCCAAGACCAATTTGATTCTCGATTTCGGTGGCGGCATTAAAAGTCAAGAAGATATACATATCGCATTCGAATCAGGTGCACAGATGATTACAGGAGGAAGTATTGCGGTACAAAATCCAACACTTTTTGCTTCGTGGATAGAGAAATATGGTTCCGAAAGGATGATTCTAGGGGCTGATGCAAGAGATCGTAAAATATCGACTATGGGTTGGAAGGAATCTTCAGAATTGGATATCCTTGACTTTATAGAGACCTGGATGGAACGAGGGATAACCAAAGCTATCAGTACAGATATCGAGAAAGATGGAATGTTACAAGGGCCTTCGTTTGATCTTTATCGAGAGATAAAAGATAGGTTTCCAGAACTGTTTATTGTGGCGAGTGGAGGCATCTCAAACATGCAAGATATTCTTACACTTAATGAGGATAATATCGATGCTGTTATTGTTGGTAAAGCCATATATGAAGGGCATATCTCACTAAAAACATTAGAACAGTTTATCACCTCTAAACAGTAATCCTTATGTTAGCAAAAAGAATTATTCCTTGTTTAGATATTAAAGATGGTCAAACTGTTAAAGGTATACACTTTGAAGGAATAAAAGCCGTTGGTGATCCAGTGGAATTGGCCAAATGGTACTCCGAAGAGGGTGCTGATGAATTGGTTTTACTTGATATTACTGCGACACAGGAGGCACGTAAGACAACAAAAGATTTAGTCAAACGTATTGCTTCGGAGATCAATATACCTTTTACCATAGGTGGTGGAATAAGTACGGTTGAAGATGCGGCAATACTTCTAGCACATGGTGCAGATAAGGTCTCTATTAACTCCTCAGCGATAAAGAACCCTGATCTGATCAATCAATTGTCCACACGTTTTGGAAGTCAGTTTGTTGTCGTCGCCATCGATGCACGTCAAGAGAATGGGCAGTGGGCAGTTAAAAGTGCAGGAGGGAGAGTCGATACGGATAAAGAGCTTTTCACATGGGCCAAAGAGGCGGAAGAGAGAGGTGCTGGAGAGATTCTATTTACTTCGATGGACCACGATGGGACCAAATCAGGCTTTGCAAACCAAGCTCTACGGCACCTTCATGAGACCCTAACCATTCCAGTGATTGCATCTGGAGGAGCAGGCTGTCAAAAAGATTTTGTAGACACCTTTGTAGAGGGCAAAGCAGATGCGGCATTGGCTGCGAGCATATTTCATTATAAAGAGGTCGCTATTCCTGATTTGAAAAGCTATCTAAGACAAAACAGTGTACCGGTAAGAACCATATAATATAGACACCATGCAAATCGATTTCAATAAAATGGGCAATGGACTTGTTCCCGCAATTATACAAGATGCCAAGACCAACAAAGTGTTGATGTTGGGGTATATGAACCAAGAGGCATACGAAAAGACAAAAGAAGAGAAGAGAGTTACTTTTTATAGTCGCACCAAGAACAGGTTATGGCAAAAAGGGGAGACCTCTTCTAATTTCTTACTGGTAGAACGTATTCTTCTGGACTGTGACCAAGATACGCTACTGATTTATGCCACACCACAAGGCCCTACATGCCATAAAGGAACGGACACTTGTTGGGGAGAGAGCAACACTCCGAATGACATTCTATTCTTAAGTGAATTGCAAGATTTCATCGATCAACGAAAAGAGGAGATGCCAGAGGGAAGTTATACTACTCACCTCTTTAATAAAGGTATTCGTAAGATTACTCAGAAAGTTGGAGAAGAGGCAGTGGAGACTGTAATTGGTGCAATGGCTAATGATAATGAGAACTTCTTATATGAAGGAGCTGACCTGCTATATCACTTAATCGTTCTATTGACTTATAAAGGGTATCGTATCGAAGATTTAGTTCGTGAACTGAGATCGAGACATAAATAATTATACCAAAGAATAGAAGCTTAAAGCGGAATATGAAACAGATCATATTCCGCTTTATTCCATCTATTAAGTAGACTAATCTACGGGTGAATTTTCAAATAAATATTGAGATGGTACTACTCCATTAGGCCAAACGTTTGCATTTTGAGTCTATTTCTATCATTCTTGGGTAGTAGTGAACTTCTTACCCATCTCGGTCGAGTTGTAAATAAAGATTTCACATTAGGGTAATCTCTTATTACCTCTACCCCATTATCATGTTCTGATAAAGATAGATGTAGTTTTATATTCCACTTATTTGCCCATGCCATCACCTGTGGATTCATCTGCGTCTTATCGATCACAAGAGAATAAATTCCTAGCTCTATCATCTTCTCCATGGTGATCCCTAGAGCATCTTTTCCATTCCAACGACAATAGATATGATCCACATTGATATGTTTGGTTAGGTACTCTAAAGTACTCCAATCCGATGCTACAAATCTAAAATAAAAAGCATTACGATGTTCCATCAAATGGTGCATCAAAGATCGTAGGTCCGTTATTTTATCATCTAAAGAGAGTATAAAATATTTTCCTTGGGGCAAAATACTTATTACATCCTCTAGCTTTGAGATATGGTAGCTCAATCCGGTATTCGAGAACTTACTTCTTAGTGAAAGAGAGGTGATTTTTTTGGACTTCATTGATCTTAAGTCATACATTTTAGTAGTATACTCACCGATCCCTTCAGGACGAAAAGCAAACCACTGTTGATCTTTACTCTTGAAAACGTCCACCATAATTCCATCCGCATAATATTCCCAAGCCAATCTAACTGCTACAACAGTGTTACTTGGCTTGTAATAACTAGCCCCTCCATTGGCAACAATTCGAATCTGAGAACGCAACAAAATAGGGAAGCCCAACCAACATAATAGTACAAACATAAGCTTAACAAGTAACATCTTCTTCCCCCTTTCTTCAACAGATTAGATAAATATTGTGTAATTAACTAACAAAAGAATAGTAGATTCTGTTTTGTCAAAAACATTTAATTTTTTAGATATAATGAAATAAAATTACTCCAATTATTTGTCATATAGCCTTTCTTAACCAATCTTTGTAAGATAAGAAAGCGAAGTAAGATATGAGTTTAGAAATAAGAGAAGTAACAACAAAAAAGGACTATAAGCGTTTTGTGCAACTTCCATTCACATTGTACAAAGATTCACCTTATTGGGTCCCGCCTATTAAAAGCGAAGAGCTACAATCACTTCAAGCGGAACATAATCCTCTTGTAAAACAATGTAGTGTAAAATTTTGGACTGTTTTTAAAGGCGAAGAATGCGTAGGACGTATTGGAGCTATTGTCCATCACAAGTATATTGATAAAATTGGTAAAAAGATTGGTCGATTCACTCGCGCTGAGTTTATCAATAACAATGAAGTGGTAGATTTGCTTTTTGAAACAGCGACTAAGTGGCTAAAAGAGCAAGGAATGGTGGAAGTACAAGGACCACTAGGCTTCTCTAATCTAGACCATCAAGGAATGCTTATTGAGGGTTTTGATCATCTACCATCTATCGGATCTGAATACCACTTGCCATACTATCAAGAGCATATGGATCGTATGGGCTTTACCAAAGAGATGGATTGGGTAGAATTCCGTCTAGCTATTGAAGGGATGGTACTTCCGGAAAAAGCCCTTCGAGTGATGGAGTTAGTTAAAAAAAGAAACGGATTTGAGGTTCTGCATTTCGATAATAACAAAGACCTAATAGCATATGGTCAAAAGATATTTGAGATCCTTAATGAAGCTTTTAAAGACCTCTTCTCTGTTGTTACTCTTGATCAAGAAGCCTCGGACTACTATATAAAGAAGTATTTGACATTCCTCAATCCTCGATTTGTAAAGATCATGGTGGATAAAGACAAAGAGGTCGTAGGTTTTACTATCGGGCTACCTTCTCTTTCGGAAGCGATGCAGAAGGCCAATGGAAAACTCTTCCCTTTCGGATTTTATCATATGATGAAAGCGATGAAGAACCCTAAGGTATGCGATGTGCTATTAACAGGTCTTCATCCTAAATATCAAGCAAGTGGTGCCATTGCACCTCTTTTTGGAGAACTTCAAAATGAGATGGTAAAACAAGGCGTTGAATTCATCGAAACAACGGGTATGCTAGAGACCAATCATAAAGCCATCTCTAACTGGAAGAATTACCCACATGAACAACACAAAAGAAAGCGTTGTTATCGTAAAGATATAGTGTAAGGATGTAGAAGTATCATCCAAACAAGCCTCTTTTCAATCACATATGATATAACGAAAATGAGGTGATCACTGCATTATCACAAAGCAGAGGTGATATCAAATCAAACGTGGATTCTGTTAACAGTGATCCACGTTTTGCTTTACATATATCTTTCGTTCATACATCTCTTTTAAGGGCATATTCTCCACTCAAACAACAACTACTACGTGAATCGGGAATTAATGGCTTAAAACGACTAAAAACTCATCTGTAGACAGAAAAAAGATATCTCCTACGCTATAATGATTTCAATACACCTTTAATCTGTCTTGTCAATAATAAGTTGTAAATCAACAGAACTATCCCCCATAATATTAAGACAAGAACCCAGAGATGAGAGACACTATTCTCTATCCTGAAATATGTTGCAAAACGATCAACATATACTCCCCTTACATAGACAGATATTCCCCAAGATAGTAGTAGTGTAATAGTGGTGATCAAAGAGATCGTCCAGCGATAGAATCGTGCGATATGCTCTTGCCTATATCCAATACTAAATAAGTTAAGTATCAATGTTCTATTCTTCTGGATGATCAAATGGACACTTAACAGTATTAAGAAGAGAGACATCGCTGTAATAATTACCCCTATAGACATCATGATTCCTAAGGCAATAGTTATCATCAACTTCCATTTACCTGCGCGTAGACCTTCTTGATTAATTGAGTAACTCTTATCATTAAAGTAGGCCAATATGGCACTATCCGAAGGGTCATGAAAAGTTACCAATAGTCTACTTACTCTTGTAGCAACTGTTTTGCCATATATCTCATTCGCCTTCTTTAGGAAATGATCAGGAACCAAGATCGAATTAATTTTATTTGAAAAGCCCACAATACGACTATCATAAGTGTGCTGTATACCATTACCAGATACGGTGATATGAAAGGGGAATTGTGAAATCATCCCTTTAGATAATACAGGTAAACCTTGACTTTCGGCAAAACCAAAGTTATAGAGTTTGATATAAGATTCAGGAATAATCACAGGAATAAAATCTGTTCGTTTGGAGCTTTTCCACTCTTCTACGTGTATGTCCAAACAAGAATCCGGTACACTCTCAAAAAACAGCTCGGTATAAAAAGCAGGGATATTGGCCGAAGCGTCAGTATACCCTCTTACCTTGAATGAAGCACTACGAAAACGAGCAACACTCTTCACAAACGACTCTTGGCTTATCGATTGCACCTCTTCAGGGCTAAAATAGATACGATCTTTATCCAAAGTTTGAAATAGAGATATCTTCTTACTAATCACAACAGCTTGCTTAGACAATACTCCAGCTTCTTGTTTGAATATAGGCCCGATATCTATTGACAATTGGAAGATAAGTAATGTCAAAGTGGCTCCCACCAATAGTGTCAAACTATACCACACTAATTGAGCAACGGATAGGGTCTTTCGTTGAAGTTTCTTTAGCATATCTTACAATTGTAGTGTCTTATCATATTCAAACGCATCACATGGATCAAGTGTCGTTAAAAGAAGTCCTGCCTTTTGTGATGTCAACTCTCTGTTTATTAAGTCTACCGCAACCTTCACATTATGTTGATCTAAGTGACTGAAAGGCTCATCCAAAAAGAGAAACTGAAATGGTTGACATAAGGCACGAATGATAGCAACACGTTGTTGTTGTCCAATAGAGAGATGTTTTACAGGTTCATCTCTCTTCTCAGACAGTCCTAATTGAGATAACATCTGCTCTATCTCTGCATCTCTCTTATGTTTTGTGAGGTCATTCTTAAGTAAAATATTCTCCTTAACAGTTAATGCTTCAAAGAGCTTTAAGTCTTGAAATACATAAGATATATAATTGCTTTGCACCTCTTTCCGAACACTATGACCATTGACCATTATCTCTCCGTCAAAACTACTTTTTATTCCATATATGAAATTCAGTAATGAACTCTTACCTCTTCCAGACTGTGCCTTAATTAGCACCTTCTCTTCCGTATTGAAAACTAAATGTCTATTCATATAAATGTCAGAACAGGAGATCTCCTGTTCTGACATATATATGGGTTTTACTTGATCTAACGTTATAATCATCTCATAAAGTTAACAAAATTATTGTCGACTAAATTAATAATTTGTTTGAAGCTATTCTCCTCTTTATTTTTGAAATGAATGGTATAACTCCCAGTAGTAGGTGATGTTGATCTCATTTGCATATCTTCTAATAATGCATACTCACCATCCACGAAAGACATTTGTGATGTAGTAAAAGCTTCTAAAGCCATCTTTTTAATAGACTTAGGAAGGTGGTCATACTCTAGGTCCAAATATATAAATGCCATAGTATCCTCAAAACGAGATGCTATTTCAGAAGAAGCGAAAGTCTCTTCAGGTGTCGATAAACCTACAGTTGTACGCACATTCTTTTGATTATTTGTCACATAAAACAGTTCATCTGTAATAGCAAAATATGCATTAATATCATTTGTAACTTTTAATACAAAATACCCATCTTGATCATAACGAGTTGCTTTTGCCAAAAGATCAAGAATCCATTTATTCTCTTGATCTTTATTTAATGCCACAGCCAAATTAAGCTCTGGAATATAGTTTGATCTACCATATCTTCCTTCTGTGATCTGCAAATCAGAGAAAGAGATCATCATTGAATTTCCAAGTGTAGCTAAAGCAGTCTGAATATCTACTCCAGCCTGTTTTTGGAACATTTTATCCATCTGATCAACGTCTTTCTCTTCTTCAAGACGCTTCTTAATCATATCCTTGTCAATAGCACTTGCTATAATTGCTACATTATTCTTTGGAAAATAATCGTAAAGTTCCGTGTTGAATTTCATCTTCTTAGAAGAGACATATTTCTCTTTTACTGCCTCAGTAAGGTAAACCTTTGAATCTGAGACGATCTCTCCATCTTTAAAGTCAACATGAACCATTCCGGCACAACCTTTGAAGGGTTCCATCATTGGAGACATCATTCTATTATTTGATGCAACATAATCAATTAGTAGATCAGCAGACATCCAATAATTCATATCTTTATCATCTCCTGATAAAGTATTATAACTTTCAAGAGCAGTAATACGTTCTGTCTGCTGTAAAGAGAATAATGCTGTTGCACTTTCCAATAAACCTTTTCTTGATGGATAGTTAGATGCTATCGAAAGAACCAAATATTGGTTATCCCATATTAATACACCATTATGCCTAAGTTTAATTCTTTTAAAGCCCCCCTCAGTCTCCATCTGAAAAGTTGCACCTTCCATCTCAATCGTCTTCGACATAAACTGAGTAAACTTCTCTGCATCACCAAGCACCATGGCCACATTAAAATATTGTGCATCAACATCTTTATTCACCATATATCCATAGATATTATCTTTGAATGATATACCTGTGACAGTAGGGTCTTTCAAAATAAGGTTAAGGAACTCTCTAACCTCCTCTGGTTGTTGCTCTACACCAGATTCAATCATCTTATAACAGTTCATTGACTTCAAATCTTGAAGTTCTCCTTTTCTAGCCAATGAAGTAATATCAACGGATGCAACAAATGCGGCTGTAGAAGGGATTACATCCGTAGGGTTTGGACCCGTAGAACAAGAAGTAGCAAATAAAGATACAACCAAAGCCAAACACATCAGTATTCGGTTCACTGAAAATCGATTTTTCATAGTAGATACTTATAGTTTATTTATAAACACACACACTATATTGATTACATTCAGATCAAACCTCTCGTCTCGAGAAGACTTAACACTAATCAACATAACAATGAGTTGTTAAAATTACTCAATTATAATAATCTTCAACAATTATTTGTGACAAAAACATTTTACAGCTATCAACATTCTCTACACCATAGATGATAGTTTCACAAAGAAAATATATAACCATGCACTCTATGTGCAGAATAAATAATATTTTACATCTACAATATCTGATTTGTTATAATAAAAAAGGACTAGCACAATGAGTACTAGTCCTTTTTTAAAAAAAATGAATCATGAGATGATCTACTTGACCATAAAATCGAACATTATCTGTTCACCAATATATCCTTGTAAACGATCTCCGATCTCTACTTTTCCAACTCCTTCTGGAGTTCCAGAAAAGATAATATCACCAATTTTTAATGTCATATACTTTGAGGTATGTGCCACTAACTGATCGATATTAAATATCATATCCTTAGTATTACCTTCTTGTACAACCTCTCCATTTTTATACAGTGAGAAAGGAATACTATTTATATCTTCAAACTGTTCTATTGGCAGGAATGCTCCTAATACTGCCGAAGAATCAAATGCTTTGGCCTTCTCCCATGGCAAACCTTTTTGCTTCAGATCTTGTTGTATATCTCTTGCAGTAAAGTCAATTCCCAAACCAACCTCAGCATAATAGCGTGGAGCAAATTTGGTGGAAATATTCTTCCCTAGCCTACCTATACGAAAAAGAACCTCCACTTCATAGTGAACTTCATTCGTAAAATCTGGAATGTAGAATGGCTTATTTTTTTGTAAAATTGCAGAATCAGGTTTTAAAAAGAATACTGGTTCTTGAGGAACGTCATTCTTTAACTCTGCAATATGTTTCGCATAATTTCTTCCAATACAAATTATCTTCATCTCACTATTTCTTCATTTTTTCACCCAAACGAATCTGTGTCAACACCTTCTTGGTGTATAGAGGAAAATCACCACCAATCATCCAGCCATAGTAGCCAGGTTGCTCTTCTAACACCTCTGTTACTGGACGACCTTTATTCTTTCCAAAATTAAATACTGGCACATCATCTTCATTGTAAACAATACGACCTGCAAAGTCTACATTGCGATCATAACAAGAGAACTCTGACAATGCCTTAATATCATTCTTTACAGGTACAAAACTCTTACCATTTTCTTCGACTTCAGTCTCCTCATAACGATCAAGTTGTGCTTTCAGTACTTCAAAAGTAGCACGAGTATCAGCCATGGCAGCATGAGCATTTTCCAAACTCTCATTGCAATACATCTTATATGCCGCAGCAAGAGTACGCTTTTCCATTTTATGGAAAATAGTTTGTACATCAACAAACTTACGTTTTCTCATATCAATGTCCACTCCCGCTCGTAGGAACTCTTCTGAAAGTAGTGGGATATCAAAACGGTTTGAATTAAAACCAGCCAGATCACATCCCTCGATAAAACGTGCAATATCTTTTGCTTTCTCTTTGAAAGTAGGGCAATTTGCGACATCTTCATCAGTGATATGATGTACTCTAATTGCTTCTTTAGAGATTTTCATCTCTGGGTTAATACGCATCTCAAACTCCTCTTCTCGTCCATCCACATGGATCTTCAAAAAAGCAAACTCAATAATGCGATCATTTACTATATCTATACCTGTAGTCTCCAAATCAAGAAAGACAATAGGATTCTTTAAATTTAAATTCATACGATACTTATATTGGAATAATATGGAAGAATATTCATTTATAACACCACTTCAAATAAATTGGGCTTACATACAAAAACGAACTAATAGTGAGCTTTGTCTCCATTAGTTCGAATTATTATTTGTTTCTGCAATGATAGTGTTAAACACCCACCATCATTGGCATCAATAATGTCAATATATTTTCATGCTCAAACTCATCCGCACTAGGTAGAATAAGTCCTGCACGAGAAGGATCACACAATTCTAAACGTATCTCTGGTGCATTGATATTATTCAATATCTCTAACAAGAAGGTAGACTTGAATCCGATCTCAATCTCTGCCCCTTCATTGTTACAAGCAACACGCTCCACTCCTGAAATAGCATAATCCACATCTTGTGCTGAAATGACCATCTCTGATTTACGTATATCCAACTTCACTAAGTTACTAGCTTGGTTTGCAAATACAGAAACACGCTTCAATGTGTTGTAAAAATCAAGGCGGTCCACAGTAACAATATTAGGATTGTTCTTTGGTATAACTGAATTATATGGAGGATACTTACCCTCAACCAAACGACAAACCATATAGTAGTCGGTCATTGCGAAAACGGCATTATAATCATCAAATTTCATGGTCACATCGAACTCCTCTTTAGGAAGAATCGCTTTCAATAAAGAGGCAGGTTTCTTCGGAAGAACAAACGATGCTTCAAAATCACATGAAATATCTTTACGTTGATAACGTACCAATTTGTGTGCATCTGTAGCAACAAAGTTTACATTGTTTGTTGAAAATTCCACAAAAATACCATTCATCACAGGTCTTAACTCATCATCAGCCGTAGCATAGATCGTTTTTTCGATACCTTGAAGCAATACATCATGTCCGATCTGAACTAAACGCTGCGACTCTTGCAACTGTGGCAACTCAGGATAATCTTGTCCATCTTGCCCTACGATAGAGAATTTTCCAGTCTCTGAAAGAATCTCAATAGCACAAGTTTCTAAATCCACTTGAAAAGTCAAAGGCTGCTCCGCAAACTCTTTTAACGTATCTGTCAAGATCTTTGAAGGAATCGCAATGTACCCTTCCCCTTCGACACGTTCCGGAATTACAGAACTGATCAAAGTTGTTTCTAGATCCGAAGCAGTAATCGTAATTTTGTTCTCGGATAAATGGAATAAGAAATTATCCAAAATAGGCAAAGTGTTTTTATTACTAATCACTTTACTTATCGCATTTAAATGCTTCAATAGTTCCGTACTTGAAACAACAAACTTCATATTATCTCTTTTTAATCATTATCTACTCCCTATCGATCTACCACAAAGGCATCCTCGATGTTGATTATTTTTTAAGAATCAAATGCTTAGCAGATTCTTTATATCATAAATAAAAAACAATCTACTCTGTACGAATATACAAACTTATCCCTAAATAAGTTCGAATTGATCGAATATTTTTGTTCTCGTCACATTATTCTCTAATCGTAATGAAGAAAGAAAGTAAAGAATAAAAGTTTTAATCCGACCATCTTTTTATCTCACAGTCCCATCGCTCATATCAACGGTATCTAGATCTTCGCACAAAATAAAAAGCTGTTCCTACTATAATTAAAAACAGTTGTGGAAGAAGCACATTTAAAAACTGTATCATAAAGCGATGTGATTGTAGCTTGACCTTGTCCAAGAGTCTCATCTTTAAAACACGTCCTGACAACGATGAGATCCCAGCCCTATCAGTCAAATACCTCAAAGCATTTGTAACAAACTCTTTATTACCAAATGTCTGTTTAGAGAAACGATCATATCCCATAGGCGCATATCGTGGTCTGCCTTTAACCACCTTCACTTCATTCGATAAAATACGACCATCAGCCACAACAAGCATTTTAGTCTTCTCGCTTCTACCCTTCACTTTAGTGGATGAATCAAAACCAAACGCTTTTGGCATACGATGTTCAAACGAGGAATGAAAACTCCCTTCCATCACCACACCTACTGGAACGCGGCTCTTGTTAAACAGCTCACGCTTTGGAGCTTGATTGATTAGCGCCAAAGATATTTCCAATGGAGTATTAGTTAAAAGGGCATAGGGTGATGTCGTTAATACAGGAGTGATTGAGACCCCTTCATGCCTCTTGGTTGGTGTAATTGAACTCACAAAATCACTCTTCACACGGTCTAAACCTTTTCCAATTGGATGGCTCTGATTTGGCATTAACAGTGGAGAGAAGTACCACGGTGCAGGGGTATATTTAGGCTTCTGACCAGGTAATGCGGTATTCACAGGAAGTCGCATACAATCGACATCTTGCACGAGATCAGAGTTTATTCGAACTCCATACTGAAAAAGTTGGTCTCTTAAACTGAACTCACGCCCAATCGCAATCGTAGTCATGCCATGTTCTAGACTATCTAAACTCACCGATATAGGATCAATAAATACAGCCAAACGTCCTCCATTCATTACATATTGATCCACAATAAATTTAGTCCTCTCACTCAAATCTTTTTTCGGATCAGCTATGATAACGGCAGCTATATCGCTCTGTTGTGCTCGTAATCCCTCTGCTGATAAATCGACAAAATCAAAATCTTCGGAAAGCTCTTTACGAAGAATAAAAGTCTCTTTAGGATCTAATGGGTTTCCATCAGTCAAGAAAGCAATACGATCTCGTCTCTTCTGCTTCAATTTATAGATCGCACGAACCATTTCATACTCCAACAATTCCGTAGAATTATTCAGATTTTGATCTGACGAGAATAGGCTATTCCGTTTCAAAAGATTAACAACAATCTCCTTCCCATTTCCCTTAACAACCATTGCAGGAAAAAGAAGTTGTGTTGTTGTTCCTTCAGACTTCTTTATTCTTATATCAGTAGGAGTAAGGCCTTTCTGAGATAGATAAGTGAAATATTTTTGCCTCTTATTGGGATCCACTTCTTTATAGGGATCAATTAGATCATAATGAATAGGAGATGAGCTATAAGAATCTAAAACACTTATTTTCTGTGTAATATTCTCTTGAAACACACGAAACTTTGCAGGCATCTCTCCTGCTAAATATAGATCTACTTGAATGGGAAAATCAACATCAGAAATAACTTCTTCTGACACATCAGATAATGAATATCGACCTTCTTCAGTGAGATCCAATTGAAAATCAACAAAAGTACCTCCCCACAATAATAGTGCAGTAAAAACAGTGTTTAATACAATGCTTTTGCGCTTCTGATCCCTATGAATAGCATTCCATGATAAACTCATCGTAGCAGCACAAATGAAGAAAGCCACCATGACTAAGAAATATATAATGTCCTTGGCTAAAACAACACCTCTTGCAATAGAGTGATAGTGTTCATCTAAACCAAGCGATGCTACACCACCCCAAAATTGACTCATCGGATAAAGTTGTGATCCAACCCCGAAAGCATTATATAAAAACATATTGATGACCACTGCCAAAAGAAAAGAGATCACTTGACTTTCGGTGATAACAGAACAAAAGATCCCGACAGCTAAATAGACTGTTGCCAAAAGAAACATCCCTAAATACGATCCCCCAACAGCCCCACTATCAATGCAACCAATAGGATCTCCTAAATAATACACCGTAAAGTAGTAGATTAACGTAGGAACCATTGCAAGGAAAACCAAAAAGCACGCAGCAAGAAATTTACCTAATACCACTTGAAATCGTGATACTGGACGTGTTAACAACAATTCCAATGTTCTCTGCCTTCGCTCTTCTGCAAACATCTTCATGGTAATCGCTGGTGCTAAAAAGAGTAACACCCAAGGACCTAAATCAAATAGCCCATCCAAATTAGCATATCCTGTGGACAACAGATTATACTCCGACGGAAAAACCCATAAAAGGATAGAAGTGGCAAAAAGAAAAATTGAGATCACTAGATAGCCCGATAAAGAGCTAAAAAATGATTGTATCTCTCGACGAAAAATTGGCAACATAGGGTCCTTTCTCCTTTTTTATGATAGATTTTTAATAATGGCTTTTGCGGCTCTTTCTCCCGCATTCTCTCCATCTAACATATTCAACATCTCTTGATAACTCTCTTCTATATTGTTACGATATTTTTTATCATAAATTAATAGTTCCAGTTCCTTACGTACATTATCAACCGTACATTTTTCTTGAAAGATCTCTTTCACAGCCTCGCGTCCTAGGATAAGGTTGACCAAAGAAAAATATGGTATTTTTAAAAACAATTTACGCAATAGTGAAGCAAATCGTCCCCATTCCACTTTATAACAGACCACCTGTGGTGTACCAATCACACCCGCTTCTAAAGCTGCTGTACCGGAAGCTACCACTGCGGAATGTGCATGTTTCAAAAGCTCGTGTGTCTGACCATAAACCACTGTAATATCTGCCCCGTCTCTACATTGATCATAAAGCTCTTTTGATATAGATGGTGCGCCACCTACAACAAATTGAAATGCTTTAAAATGATCAGACACTTTAGCCATAATTGGAAGCAAACGTTGAATCTCTTGTTTTCGACTTCCTGCAAGAAGTGCTATAATAGGTCGATCATCTAACCCATTATCCTTACAAAAAGAAGCTGTAGTTCGATCCCACTGTTTCTGATATAGAAGTTCATCCACCGTTGGATTACCAACAAAAGTTACAGGATAGTTATGCTTTTTATAGAATTCTGTTTCAAAAGGCAAAATTGTAAACATCTTATCCACATGCTGTTTAATCTGTTTTACACGCCCCTCTTTCCAAGCCCATATCTTAGGAGAGATATAATAAAAAGTCTTATAACCTAATGACTTCGCTATTTTTGCCACCCGCAAATTAAACCCAGGATAATCAATAAATATCACCACATCAGGATCAAATGATTGTATCTCAGCCTCGGCCAATTTAAAGTTACGTTTGATCTCTCCAAGGTTCATCAATACACTCTTAAAACCCATAAAGGCCATCTTCTTATAGTGCTTGATCAATCCATCAGATACAGCCGACATCTCTTCACCACCAAAAAACCGAAAGGATGCTTGTGCATCAGATGCTTTAATTCCACGCATAAGATTTGCACCATGAAGGTCTCCTGAAGCTTCTCCTGCAATAATAAAGTATTTCATGTTTTATTCTAATTTAATTATTACAAGGTCATCCAGAAATACCCTTTTAATGCAAATATGATTACAATCCAAACAATACTCACACGCACCAATCCTTGTTGAAATAGATTCTTATTGAACTGGTTCGCTAGAAAGAAAATAATCAAATTGGGAAATGCAGAGATAGACAATAGATACACCATCGCACCTTTTTCCATCGCTATTTTAATATATTCAGGAAATGCAATCTCTGAATATTTTGTGAAATAGGTCATAAAGAAGAAGATTGCGGGCACTAGCAATCCTGTAATAAACCCTGTAGATATAGAGTTTATGAACGTCTCTTGTTGCACTTTTTTATTGCTTATTCTATTCATTATAAATTCCAATTTTTCAACTCATCAAGCATCGTATAATCTGTTGTATCTACTGAAGTAGGAACAACAGATACATAGCCTCTTTTAATCAAATGTTCATCAGTATCTTGTGCATGCACTTCTGCATTATCAAAATAGCCAGACAACCAGTAGTATTCTCGATTATGAGGATCAACTCTCGTTTCGAACTCCTCACTCCATTTCCCCCTAGCTTGTCGGCACACTTCAATACCTTTTATCTCTCCATTTGGTGCATTTACATTTAAACAAACACCTGCAGGAAGTCCTTGCGAAAGAACATTGTTAACCATAGTACGAACGACTGGACGCATCAACTCAAAATCTGCATCTTTACTATAATTATCTAAAGAAAAGCCAATCGAAGGGATACCATGAATAGCTCCTTCCATCGCTCCACCCATCGTTCCAGAGTAGATCACAGAGACCGATGTATTAAGCCCATGATTGATGCCACTCAATACTAAATCGGGATAACGATCCATCACCTTATTTAGTGCCAACTTCACACAATCAACAGGTGTTCCTGAACAACTATAGACCGTTAATCCTTCTTCTTCTGCCTCCACTCGCAAACGTAAAGGTCGATCCACAGTAATAGCAGAAGATTGTCCACTTCGAGGACCATTTGGTGCCACCACGATGACATCCGCTAAGTCTTGAACAAAATTCGTAAGGCATTGGATCCCCTTGGCATCCACCCCATCATCATTCGTGATCAGTATTAATGGTTTTTCCATAACTTGCTATTTTAATGAGAAATCATCTCTCCATTTAGACAAAGATAGTAGATTCCTTTTCCTTGATTAAAAAAACTAGATAATTATTTTGTACAATAGAATCTTACCTTAACAAAAGAACTAAAAGTTTGTTTTGTTTTTACTTGGTTTAATAGTGTTGGCCAAACATAAAATAGAAGAAGGAAAGAAAGGATCTGATCCTATTCTCTCCTTCTTCTATTTTTAACCGCACACACTACTCCCAGAAGAGAAACATATACGTTACACCAGTCTCAGTCAGTCTGTTACATTATTTAAATCTAAAAGAGGATAAGATGGCACGATGATCTGAACTAAAAAAAGCTCCCTTTGGATCATCTTTAACAATCATTGATGATAGAACATCAAGCATTGAAGGAGTGTAATAGATAAAGTCAATCCTATCAGACATTACATACCCAGCTTCACCATGAAATCCCCAAGTAATTTCCTCTTTAACATTTGGAGTAGGATATATCGTACGATATGAGTCCTTGAATCCTTTTTCCATTGTCATGATACTTGTAGGCCATTTTAATATCTTATTAAAATGCCACTGTTTGTTTTTTTCATTCCAATCAAGATGGGAGCTAGAGTTAAAATCACCTCCCATTACAACAGGAAGTTTTAATCTCATATTAACACTATCAATTCGTGCAAGAATATCGCTCATCTCTTTTGCTCTTGTACTATGCTCTCCAGCAATAATAGAGTCAACACTAAGTGTATCAACATAAGTCAGATAATCGGGAAGCCAATTAAGCCAAATGTTAACACATAATACCCTCTTGCCTTGAATCTTCACCACCACACCTTGAGAGTTTCTGCCTTTTAGATACTTTACCTCTTCTACAATAGGAAATTTAGAATGGATTGATAGATTACTATTTCCTCTTGAAGAGTAGACATAACCAGCTTTTTTAGCAATCTCCATTCCACAACAATATGTCTCTTGCATAAAGAGCACATCAGCTTCATTTTGTTCTAAAACTTTCTGAATATTGATCGTATTAGATCGGTCTTTTTTAAATTTATTCAATTTAGTCCCATGAACCCCACCGTGCCATATGTTCCATGTCATTACCTTAAATGAATGATCCTCTGACGAAGTTTTTGTATTACAAGAAGAGAACATTGCAATCGTTAATGTCAGCAGAATTAAATAACTTAATCTCATCATATCAACTTAATTTTAAAATTCGGATATAATTATATCCATATGTGTGTTTAGTTTATTTCGCAATTATTCTTTGCAATTCATATAATCACAAATAGAAAGAACCAATTGCTGAGTATAAAAGTATAAAACAAAACAACAAGCAACACTCTAACTAACTTAAAATCACAAGAAATTACATTATTGAAAAGAGAATAAAAAAACGATAGGTGTGGGGACTTCTATACCAATACATAAAAAGCAAAAACATGATACTTTAAATACGATTATGGAAGTGATAATAAATAAAATACTCATATGCTTATGATCTAAAGATGCAAAAGGCATATGAGTACTGAAATTATGATTCAATTTTATAGTATATTTTACTTACTATACCATGATGCACCTGTATCAGATTGTTTTACAGGACGACTCACGATTCCTTGAGAAGCAAGTAGTGATAAATCTAGATCAATACCTGTAATATTCGGGTAGGATACAGTAGAAGGAGCATATCCAGTAGGAAGTGAATAATATCCAGTGGTAGGATCTTTCGCTACTGTAAACGGTGTTTGATCCATACCTGTTCTTTCAGTTATTCCTAAGTTAGCTCCAGTAAAACGATCGTTATTAAAAGTTCCAATACTTCCTGTAGAAGTATCCGTATGGAAGAAATCATAGCTAAAGCTTTTATTCGCAAAAACATTCCCTGTAAACCTTAGGTCATATGGATCTTCATAGGTTAACCCATTATCCGCACACCATAGCACACGACGATCTTTTAGCCCCTGTAGTTCGACTGCATAGCCATTGTTATTTGCAAAATAATTATTTGCAATAGTCATATCATAAGCTAAAGCATGCTCAGAAGCTTTTGCTCCTGAATTTAGATACAATGCTGCATAACCTCTTGACTTCATCGTCTTAGCTAATTGAAAATAGTTACCTGCAATAAGATGTCCACTACCCCAAATAAATGCACCTCCACAATCTTTTGAGCTGTCATAACTAATAAAGAAGTTATGAATCATCACTTGGTGGTCCCCATGACGGAAGTTCATTGTTCCTTCACAGTTATTAAAAGTGTTTCCATAAATCACATTCTCCATTGACTTACTAGTGATGATTTCAGGTTCTGAATTTTGTGCAACAAATAAGTTTGAATCCACAAGGCAACGACCATAATCTTTTCTCCAATAGCCAATACGGACTCCCCCACCAGCATTTCCACTCTTCTTAAACGGATTATAGAAGTAACAGTGATCTAACCTATGATACATTGGGATTCCTGGATCACCGACAGTACTCTTCTTGGCTGTGTTGTTAAGATTTACAACCTGATCATTAGTTGTTTTGTTCATAAACGAACAGTGGTCAATACGACAATACTGTGGAACAGATCCATCTGCTGCTAATGACGTTGTAAGGTAAGCTGAGGTTACATCGTTAAAATTATCGATTACACATTGTGTAACTCTATTGTGACTACCATAAATTGCAATTAGCCCAGGACCGTGAGACGACCACTCACCATTCAGACGAGCACCATCTCTAAAAAGAAAACCTTCTAAAATAATATGTTCTCCTTTCAACTCTACTTTACAGTTTCCTGTAATAGCAGCCTGCCCTATTAACGAAGACTTAATTACGATTGGATTATCTGCTGTTCCTGAATTTGTCACAACAAGTTGTAGGTCTTTATACTCACCTGGAGCCAATGAAAGAGTCTGCCCTGAAGAAAGTGTCATTACAGCATTATTCACTTCGGCCACTGTTGAGACATCAATGACAGGGCTTACAACTGAAGACATGGTAGACAACTCATGCAAACTGGCTTCATTTAAATTATCAGAACATGAATTAAATAAGATAATTCCCCCTAAAACTAACATTAATTTTACGTGTTTAAATACTTTCATCTAATTGTTTCGTTAGTTAATTATTTAAATTAATTAAAGTACAATGATATTAAACATAAATAAATATTTAGATATAATAAGATATGTTTTACATCACAACATTTGACTTGCGCAACAATTAAACTTTCTTTAAACGGTAATACATATGTTAGTGGAGTATCATTTGACTCTATATTTTTTGAGACACGTCTACACCTCTTTCAATCGGGTAGATGGCTGGAAGATATTTAATCTTCCAGTACACCTCCCACACCACCGTACGTACGGGTCTCGTATACGGCGACTCCCTAAATCACGACTTTACTTTCTGATAATAATCACTTAGCGTAATATAGCCTGCCTTCTCCAAATTCTTATTCGTTATAGTCGTTTGTAGAATTGGACTCTTTGAAATGAAATGCGCCAATACTTTTTCCTCGTATTAGCATATTCATACGCTTTGCTCTTCAAAACTCCGATCAAATATGCCGCATGAAATAATGATAATTCGCCATCGGGTTAACACTTACCTTTTCGTAGTTCTGTTATTAAAACTTTTCGATGAAATCTGAGATAATCTTTTAAGGATTCCACCTGCATCTCATCAACTCCATGACTCCCTTTATTTCGATAAACCTGTAAATAAGCCTTATTTAGGTTATCTGATTCTAGGACTCGTTCTAATAAATTATCTGTTGTAATGGTCGTTTTCATAATGGCTTCAGTTATCCCATTGAAAGTGTGCGCTCTTGAGTTATTATCGAGTTCCGCTCTACCTTCACTCAAGTAGCTATCTTCCGATATTTTCTGCATTGATCCCTTCATTAGGTAACAGTCTGTATTATGAACAATTTAAGATTCAGTCCTTCCTGTAAAGTGGATACAGTACTATGACCTCGGCTGACTTCTCACAGTTAACTTTTTGTGAATGGACAGGAAAAAAAATACACTGTATCCATCTGTGAGACCTCCCATGGTAAGGAAATTAACTTTCACTCCATCTATCCGCCACATCTACGGTATAAACTCCGTGTAGAATTCGGACTTCACTTTGTTTGGCAAGCTTATCCAGTTATATACCGCCTAATGAGATTCGTATACCTCGGATCAGAGTTTTGCATACGGCTTCCTTCAGGTTATACCTCACGATAAGCACCCTTGCCTTCTGCTAGGTGGTTGGCTCTACAAACCTCCACTACGGACTTGCACCGATTAGTTAATTTACATGCATGGCACACCAAAAACAGGAGCCTACAAAACGATGTAGACTCCTGTTATTTTGATTCGAAACATTTTGTTAAAAAGCTAACAATTTATGAAAGCATTATTTAACCACGATCTTTTTCAATATCATTTTATCTTGTAGAGGTATTCGAACAAAGTAGATACCACTTGAGATATTTATTGAAACGATATTGTCCATACGATCAAGATAAGCATGTGCGACAACTTGCCCAGAAACATCAATAATATTGACTTTGATCGGTTTCTTTGGCATAGATGGTAAAACAATATGCATCTTTGAAACAACTGGGTTAGGGAAAATCCTAACATTATTACTAGAGGTCAAATTTGCATCCATTATGTCGACATCAATATCCTGATTGTCATTCATCGCACCAACGGTCATTGTATAATCATCGGCCTGGAAATAGTTAAATCGTTCTCCCGAAGGATTGACCTCATTAGTATCCCATGCATATACAATACGTAATCTACAACTTCCTGAATGAGCCCCACTTGGAACTTTGATATTATGACTTAATAGTTTATCTTCACTCGACACAGAACCAATATGATACTTTTCACTGTCCTCAAAAACACCATTATTATTCCAATCAAACCATGCATACGTCCAGAATGTCTCACCATATGGATTATTAACTCGAACTTGTAAAGCATAGGTATTATTCTTCTGAATTGCAGTACTCATTGATGTAAAGTCATTATAGCCTTCCGCTCTAACATCTCCATTATCAATAGTATTAAAAATAACCCTTTTCACTGCCTGAATACCACGTCCTTTTATTTCATTATAGGCAGCAGCAATCTGAGTTCTAGCCGTCACCTCTGGTATGGTTCCACCAGTGTAATAAGCAACTTCTTCACCTCTATTATTAAATGCAAAGATTCTAAAACTATACATTGTCCCTGCATCCAAGCCTTCTATTTCAATAGTTCGCTGCATATCAGATACATATCGAACATTATCACTATATTGAACACCATTTACAGGTTGAGTCAAGGCTTCTGATGATCTAGCCCATTGAATCATAAACCCATCAGGAGTTTCATATTGATCTTTCTCCCAATTTAATGATATAACACTCTCTCCAACAGAGGTAGCTTGGAAATCAATCGCATGAGAAACAGGGGCAAGCTTTTGCTGTTTTTTTGTAGTAAAAGTTATCTGCTCTCCATAAGTTACACCATAAGGAGTTTTCACAAATGCCCTAGCATAAAATAAAGTTTGGTATTTCAATCCATTTAATATCACTTTAGAGTTTGACATATAGGGCTTCGGTGCATTATATGTACTATTTACTAACGTAGGCAATGGGAAATCTGAAATAACAACGCCTTGCTCTATAATTTGGTTAGAAGTGATGCCATTAACATGCATATCTACTTCTACATGATCTTGATAAACTTTAGGTGCTGTTAATATCTTCACCTCTACAATATTGGAGGTGAACATTACACTAAAATCTTCCGCTTGACCATAGTTAAGTTCCTGACAAGGTGAGGTAATCTCATATCGACTATATTCTGAGATGATTCTCATTCTCAATGGATGATTACGTACAAAGTCATCAGAAACATCAAAAGATAAGAGATTCATTCCTGTAATATTATCCGCTTTTGTAACCAACTCCTCTGCAGTTAGTTCTCCATTATTATCTTTATCAATATAGATAGCAACATTTTCACTATAACTACTACCAACAGTAATATTCAGCTCAACATTAGAACGATTTACATCCCAAATAGCCTTTAAAGAATGGTCGATATAACCACCTTCTTCATAACTTCCTTCTGAAGTTATCTGCTTACCATCAAATTGTACATTGTAAATTCCAAAATCATAGTCATTTGTAGTGTAATTCAATGAGTTCGTACACGAAGCTATTGCTGTCTGAATCTTCGCTTTTGTCTTAAATGTAATATCATTTCCATAAGTCACACCGGATCCATTTATCACAAAAGCTCTGGCATGGTAGGAAGTGTTTGACTCTAGATCTCTTAATGACACTTTACAGTTAAGATCATATGGCTTCGAAGCTTCATATTTAAGATCATCGACTGTTGGGGCTTCATCATTTGAAACGACAACACCTTGTTCTATGATATTAGATACTTTCACTCCACTTACCTCTATCCCAACTTCAACATAATCATTATAAACAATAGGATCAGATAATGTCTTAACAGTAGGACTAACACTAGTAAATCTTACAGCAAAATCCTCTGCTTGCCCATAACCTAAATCTTGACAAGGTGACGTAATCTTATCACGACTATAATCAGACATAACACGCATTCTTAGAATGGTATTCAGCAGATAACTATCATCCACAGTAAAAGTCAATGTATTTTCCCCTTTGGTATTATCAAAGGCTACAACCAACTCATGTTCTGATAAAATCCCATCATTATTCTTATCGATAAATATTGCAATATTTTCACTATAGCCTGTTCCAACTGTAACATCACAATCAACAGATGAACTATTTATCTCAAAAATCCCTTTATCCGTTTGATCAACATATCCTTTATCAACAAAACTTCCTTCAGAATTAATCTGCTTATCTCCAATCTTAACCTGATAAATACCAAACCCATAATCACCAACCTGATTGGTTGTTTTATTGGTACAAGAGATTGCTGGCAATAAACTTTTTTCTCCTGTGATAAAGACAAACTCATCACTGTATACAACATCTGATTTATCCTTAATATATGCCTTAGCATAGTAAGTAGTACTATACTTAAGACCTGTTATATTAATCGAAGATGTCAAACTTGCTGGATTCTCTACAGTATATTTCACATCAGAAATAGTAGGGTTTGAGACCTCTGAGAGAACAACACCTTGTTCTAATATCGCTGTAGTATTCACATCACTCGCTTCTAAATAAACGACCACTTCATTATCCTTCACCGTAGGAACTGAAGAGAACTTAATAGAAGGTTTTATAGATGGTTTACTTGAGGTAAATATGATCGAATAATCTTCAGCTTGACCGTAGTGTAACTCTTGGCAAGCTGTAGTAATATCATACCGACTGTAATCCGTTACAACACGCATTCTTACCTTGGCCTCTTTCTCATATGTATCATCCACGTTAAATGATAATACTCGAGTTCCGATGACATCATTAGAAACTGCAACCAACTCATCATCAGACAAGTTTCCATCATTATTTTTATCTATAAAGACACCTACATTCTGATACATTTTAGTACCAAATGTGATGGACACATCCACCGTAGCATCTGACACTTTAAAAACACCCTTATCCGTTTGGTCTAAATATCCATTATCACCAAAACTGCCACTTGAGCTAATGGATAAATCTCCAATCTCTACATTATAAATACCAAAATCATATGTATCATCTAAATAGATTGTATTGTTTTGACATGAAGCCTTAGGTAATCCTTCAACAAACTCAACAGCATTTTCAATCACACATCGATGACTTCCATAGTCGTTTGATGCCACAAGAGAGACACTATAATTTCCTGGAGTAATGTACCTAACTACTGGATTCTCAGAAGTATTTGTTGTACCTTCAAGCATTTCAATATTAGTACTTCCGAAATCCCATATGTAACCAGATAACTTCCCTGTGCATTCAGAAATAAAGTGAACCGTCGCACTTGACCCTTTAATTGGGTTTGTCTCTTTGATAGAAAAACAAGCTTTAGGTGCAACCCTCTCAAGAGAGTATGTCTTATAAGTAGGACGACAATTGGTATTACTAATAGTTACAACCGCCTCTTTTTTACTTTCAATAGGATCGAAATTTAATGTTGCACGACCTCCTACAATCGTACTTTTTGCAACCAATACTCCATCAACGGTAATCGTCACTAAGGCCCCCTCTTCACTAACACCATTTACTTGAATAGTATTATCACCAGTAGAGATATCTGCAGGCATTTGAGCTTCAATTACTGTTGGCTGTTGGGTCCACATTTTCATCGCAGGGTCTCCAAAGAGATGGAATAAACGGTAAGTATAAAGAAGATACCTATCGTTCGGTGCCCAAGTTTGATTCATTCTTAGAAGACCTAAATTTAGCACATCTCCCAAAGTGGTTGTAGCTTCAGCAAACCCTTGGGCTGGAGCATTCACTGCACGACTTCCAGCACCAAAAGATGGAAGCATTCCAGGATTAGGCCATATAGCTTCCACTAAACCTGCAGACAATCCATCATTAGGTCCTGAAAGAGAATAATATGAGGCAGCAAAAACAGCTACTGCACCTGCATCCTCTAGACGTAGAAATTTCTCTGCGAAACATTCATCTAATGAAAACTCTCCTGTGTGGCAATTGATTGAAAAGACAACAGGTAACTTATCTCCATTATGCAGACGATCCATTTGATTTGTTACGAAACCTGGATGTGCCCATCCTGATCCTCCTGCATAACCATGGTCCCTATGAAACACATAGAATTTACCTTCATTTATCTCTCGTGCAATATCATCAGCATCACCATCCCATTGAAAACCATTCGCTCTTAATAATTCTGGGGCTATAGCTTCTCCATTAGAGTAGTAACCATTATTAAAATTTGTTGGATTATTACGCGGATCTGAATAGTAGATACGATCTACATTATAACCTTGTCCAGTAATATAGTCTCTAATATCCTCACTAGTATGACAAAAACGGCGAGCAGCAAATCCATCTCTTGGATTTCCAGCTTGTACATCTTGGAATTGTGCACAATTTACCCCATTTTGATAAAAATCAGCATCCTCAACAGGGTTCTTCTCATATTTGATGATCTTATCAACCACAGTATTTGCCTGTTCTACATTCTCTACAGAAAGTCGACCTCTCGCCATATCTGGAGTAAAATCATCTGCACCATCCATACACGCATAATATAGATCACTAAAAAATTCCTCTCCTGCATTTAGTGCGGTAAAAGGCATAGATGGAACAAATTCGACATCTCCTATGATCACATAATACTTAGGTTTAGGATTCCATGTACGATAACGCTCAGCTATTGCCTCTCTAACTTCATCTGAAGTCCAATTATCTTGTGAAACAACATCCACTTTATACCCTAGACTTCCTTTCCATGCAGCCAACTTATTTGCTGCTTCATTAAAGTCTTCATGCGTAATAATAATATAATCTTTTGCTTCTGGATCCACTTCATCTGTTAACGAACCAGCACTTTCTGTAAGTTGAGATGGATTCATTACTTCTGACTTCAATACATCCAAGGTTCGTTGACCTAAAGTAGATTCTGTATTTCCTTCTCCTTTATAAAAACGGTAAACAAGTTTAGAATATACCCTAAGGGTTCTTTGAACAGGGTTAAATTGAACTGGACAAATACGAACAGCTGAGATGCGAATATCTCTCATCACCTGATTCATCGAGATCTTCACTTGCTCTTCAGGAAAGAATGCATCTTTGTTATAAATATTCTCATCTTTTTGAAATACAGGATCAGGTGCTCCTTGTGTATCTCTCGCAGGTTCTAAGGCTGGATGAACCATAAAATCAGGATAATCTACATAAGTAGCATCCACTAGCCTCAACTGAGGAGTCGTTCCTTTTGATAAAACGAACTGATCGTTTCTCATTGGTAAAGCAGGTGCACCAACTTGACCAAGCTGTCCAAATCCTTCAATCTGTAAAAAATTATATCGGTCATCTTGTGATTCTTTATCGATAACCTCTGCTCCTTGAAAATAGTAAGTCACCTCAATGGAGCCATCACCTAAATCTTTCATCTCTTTGCGTGGAACAAGAGACTCTTTAGAGACTTCAGCCTCTCTTTGATCCTTCGAAAACGGAAGGAATCGATTTTGACCATTTACATAGAGGCTGAACACCATCATTAAAAGGGTCAAACAGTAGAATTTACTCATAAAATGTTAATTAAAGGGTTGTGATAAACATAATATTTAGACAGCAAACATAGTTAAAAAACAATAATTGACAACTACAATAATTACAAATCAACGACTTTATTGTAAATATATGTTTACACATCTTATGCTAACTATCTATAAGATAACATCTACTACCATCTATTTATAAAATTTATATACTAAAAACACTCCCATCGAATGGAGCATAAATACTGCAATAAGAAAACAACTACTGATAATATGGTGATCGATATATATTTTAATAAAAAAACGATTATCGTCCCAATAGGCAGGTTAGTCAAATCATAGTCTATACCTACATGAAAATATACATGAATATTTTATTCAAAATGAAAACAATAACCTCGCTATATTTTCAAATATGAACCAAAAGTACATCATCATTGTTCCTCAAAGAAATAATAGCTAAAGTATTATGAAAGATCGAGTTATAATATGCAAAGAACCATTAGGATTCCCTTGGCAAACATCTGATCCATTTTTATTGTGTGTACACCATCTTGACCACTTTCCCCCAGGAAACAGCAAACTAGGTGTTGATCCAAAATATTTAAGAGGACACACTCGAGGTAATGACTTCCAAACTATAGATGGTTTCAGAATGTATCATGGAGTACATACACCTGGATTCCCAAGGCACCCACACAAAGGATTCGAAACCATTACAATTGTACTAGATGGTTATGTCGACCATAGTGACTCTATGGGGGCATATGGTAGATACTCTACTGGGGATGTACAATGGATGACAGCAGGAGCAGGTGTTCAACATTGTGAGATGTTCCCTTTAATTCATCACGATAAAGAGAACAAATTGGAACTTTTTCAAATATGGTTAAACCTACCTGCGAATAGAAAAAATGTACCTCCATACTATAAGATGATGTGGAAAGAGGACATTCCTAAAGTTATAACAGGTAACAAGGAGGGAGAAAGAGCATTTGTACGTGTGGTAGCTGGAAAATATGAAGGGGAAGAAGGTTTAGCCCCTCCACCCGATTCATGGGCAGCTGACCCAAAGAATGAAGTATCCATATTAGACATTGTAATTGAACCTTATGCAGAAGTCACAATACCAAGAATGGAAAATATGGATCAATTTTCTAATCTCTATTTTTATCGAGGTGATCAAATGTTTATCCATAGAGATGTAATCAACGAACATTGCTGTCTCTGTCTACATCGAGAACATGATATAAAAATAAAAGCTGGAGATAGTATGTGTCACCTCCTCTTATTACAGGGGGTTTCTATCAAAGAACCTGTAGCTAAATATGGACCATTTGTAATGAATAGTGAGGCTGAAATTCGTCAAACCTTTGAGGAGTACAATGAGACTGAATTTGGTGGATGGATATGGGATAATGATGAAGTCATTCATCCAAAGGAGCAGCTGAGATTTGCAGTGTATAAGGATGGAAAAGAGGAGTTCAAATAGTCTACATAATCGTTACGCCTCTAGTACCGATAAGATTTTATAAAGCTTAAATTAACATCAAGAAGGGATATATCATGAGTTCAAATATCATAAAAAAAGAGGCACTAACATTACCATGGCAAACAGAAGATCCATATCTTTTTTGCATGTATCACGTGAACAATTACCCGGCAGGAAATTATGACTTTAGTCCCAAAGCATCATTAGAAGGCAGAAGAATTGGAGAGGATTTTGCAGATATTGATGGATGGAATATGTACCATGGCAGTCATATCCCGGGATTCCCGCATCATCCACACAAAGGATTCGAAACAATTTCAATTATTGAAGAGGGATATCTTGACCACTCAGACTCTCTTGGTAATGGTGGTAGATTTGGTGCAGGAGATGTCCAATGGATGACTGCAGGTTCTGGCGTACAGCACTCTGAGATGGGAGCACTAATGAATATGGATAGACGAAACCGAAAAGAGTCCTTTCAAATATGGCTCAACCTTCCTGCCTCTTCAAAAAATGTAGATCCTGACTATAAAATGTTGTGGAGAGAAGACATCCCTATTGAGACAAAAAGATATGACGATGACAGAACTGTGACGGTTAAAGTTATTGCGGGTGAATACGATGGTATAGTAGCAATTGATCCCACTCCGAATTCATGGGCAGCAGACCCCAAAAATAAAGTGCGAATTCTTCTAATCCATATGGATAAAGATACATCATGGACTCTCCCTAAGACGGACGAAGGAACAAGCCGAAGAATATATCTCTACCGAGGTAAAAATGTGACTGTAGATAACAATGATATCATATCAAATTCACAATATGCTCAACTGGTGCCCGATGCTCATATAGAATTTAAAAACCGAAGATACGAAAGTAAGTATGCTACTACTTGAAGGGAACCCAATAGGTGAACCTGTCGCTCAATACGGTCCTTTTGTGATGAATACCGAACAAGAGATTCAAGATGCTTTTAGAGAATATAAAGAGACACAATATGGAGGATGGCCTTGGCCTAGTTCTGAGATGACACACGGAAGAGACAAAAAACGATTTGCGACGTACTCTGATGGTAGAGAAGAAAATAGGGAATTATAACCCCTTCATTTAAACAAAAGAGCATCTCCAATCATTATAAAGAGATGCTCTATTGCTGTAAACACCAAAACCATTTATATCATGATGGTCTAAAATTAAGGAAACTAAAGACCGATAGGCTTCTCCACGCCTCTCTTTTCATACAAATCCCCTTTCTCTATTTTCTTATTCTGTCTCCCTTTACGGAAATTATAGGTCAAACTAATCATCAACATCCCTTTTAAGTGACTTAGATCATACTGTGAAACCTTCTTATAGACATTACTTCCTCGATCATCACTCCATGACTCATCAAAAGAGAACGAGAAGTTATTCGGAGCAAAAGGCAAGCTATAATATACAAATACATTTAGTTTACGCTTCATCATGCTCTTCATCACCGAAACAGATAGGTTATCATTACCCTCCGTGGTATACCCCATTAAAGTAGGAGTATGATACAGTTGGTTACGATAAGCAAGACTTGCATACCACCCCTTGGTAAAGAGATTATAGTCTAGTGAAGCACGCACGAGTAACTGATTTTCCCTATTCGAAATATCTTGATAAGTCATCTCCATATTCTTGTAACTTCCTGTGACCTTAATTCCAAAACTCTTACTCAACTTTATCTTTGTATAGAAATCAACCCCCATATCTGTAAATTGATCCGCATTAATAAAACTATACACATATCGACGTTCTCCTTCTATGTTTTGAACACCTAAACCCCATGAAGTAATTTGATTATTAGACCATGAGTAGTAAGGAGTCACACGCAGTTTATTCTTAAAGAAAGTCATGGAAAGCGAAGCTTTTTGAGAAACATAAGAGGCTAACTTAGGATTCCCTTTCGTCACATCATATTCATTAATATTAGTGATATAATCTCTTGTTTGAGTACGATATGGATTCTCACTTTCAGATTTATAAGACAACGTAAAGCTCATCCCTCTATTCGGCTTATACATGATCTTACCAAAATAGAGCATCTGCATTTGATAACTATCTGCAACTCCTAGTTTATCCCATTGTGTTCCAAGCCCTAAACTTGCAGTAATTTTTTTAGATAACGTGGAATTAAAATAACCATTGAGTCTTTGAAAACGATCTGTCCTCTCATAAGCTTGTGGTGGCTCCACCAGTAGTGAAGAACCTACTAGACCTCTAGAGTATACCGTATCTCTATTATGTCTCCAAATATAACTATAGTCTAGCCCCAAGGTATGTTTATCCCCAATAGACCTAGAGATAGAAACCACACTTTTCAGGTATTTACCATTTTGTTTATAGTTTTGACTCAATGGATTTACTCTTGTCCATAAACGATCTCTCTCTTTGTCGTTACTCTGATTGTAATATGTTTCTATTTGTAATGTTGTTTTATCGGATAACTTACCATGATAAGTCAGTTGTCCAGAACTCACCTCTGAAGAACGACTGTTTTTATTCAGGTAGTTATAGTATTGCACCGGATTTGTTGGGCTATCGATAGAATAAACTTCACGAACAAACTCTTTATCGTAATCATTCTTCTCATCGGGCAATGTCCTATAGCCATATTGAACCCCAATCTTATGATTTTTGTGCAATTGAAAGTCCGTTCCTACCTGAAGATCAAGATCCTTACTTAACCCCGAGATATTATATTCGCGACCAGCCACGTTACGCATCATAATATTTTGATTGTCCATTACGATCTGATCATCAGTCTGAGAATAATATCTCGCTTGATGATGCTGAAAAGTACCATACCATTGCCACTGATTACAGCTATAATCTAAATTTACTTTCTGACGTGTATTATAATCAATATTTTCACCTCTATTCACCTCCGTCTGAAACATCTCCGTATCATTCAAATAGACTGCGAAACCTTGATAGTTCTTACGAGTGATTACATTTATTACTGCCGAATAGCCTTCCATCGCATAACGTCCATTTACATCACGCAAGATCTCCATCTTCTCGATACGTTGTGAATTCAGGTTCTTAATATATTGAGAAGGTTTCTTTACTCCATCCACAAGAAGCAATACATTATTATCTCCATCCACTTCAATACTGTTTTTTAGATCATCCACTTCCACCCCAGGAGTATCTCTCAACAACCAAATGGTAGAAGGAGATCTCTTTTGCATCTCTTTGGTGACCAAAACCACATCTCGATCAATCTTATTTATAATGGCAGCCCCCTCCACCTTCACCTCATTAAGCTCGGTAACAGACTGTCTCATCTCTACCGTTTGATATATTGCTTGTCGATCTCCTGACAATGAGATCTCTTGTGTCTCAAACCCAATAGCACTAACCACCAGAACATAAGAATTTTCTCTTGGTGCATTGAGCTCAAAGGCCCCTTCATTATCCGTAATAGTTCCTCCAATCAGGGACTCCTTTTGTGCACTATAAACTGCCACAGTAGCATACAGCACAGGTTGATTTTTAAAAACGACTTTCCCTGATATTTTACAATTAGATGCAGCATAAGAGGGTAACAGCTGGCACATTAAGAGTAAGAATAAAACATAAGTTTTAAGATAATTCTTCATAGTTAGATCTCGGTTTATTTAAAAATAACACATAATAAATATAACAATAAGATACTAATAAAACAATAAAACTACCAATCCACCTTTCAGAAATCTAATTTCCTACCATTTTATCACATATTCAAAACTGTTTGGCATGATATTATTAGGCAGCAAGTTTATTATTATGAAAAATAAAGTACATTTACACCAATATTATATAAACAACCTTCTACTCATAATTGAAATTCACACAATAACTTAAGACTAGAATATAATTTGAACCATATACGGTCCAATCACAATTACCCAGAAGGCAAATTATGGCGTATAATATTTATTAAAAACTAAAACAAAGGTATAAACTAAAATGAGCTGGAAATCAACCCTTAAAAGAGGATTTATTTTCTTTCTTTTAAACTCAATTCTATGTCTATTGATATCTACAAGATATCTAATAAATACTGACATTTCGAGTCTCTCAACTTCAATCTATTTAATCATATCAACCATTGGTCATTATTTTGGGATAATACTCCTACTATATACCATTGTCTACATCCCTTTAAGCCTACTCTACAAACTTCCCAAACTACTAAACAGTATACTTATAATACTTTTTTCGTCCTTAACCACACTGCTTATTGTAGATACATTTGTTTTCCAACTATATCGGTTTCATATTAATAACTTTATCATCGGACTTATACTCGGTGAAGGGGCAGGAGACATATTTCAAATTGGGACTAATACATATCTTTTAGGGCTTCTATCCATATCCCTCATCATAGCTCTAGAATCACTTTTTGTGTTCTTATCAAAAAAATGGTTACATATATTTAGTATCAGAAAGGTAAAAACGATAACACTTAGTGGATTACTGATATGCCTATTATACAATGGAATATATGCCTATTCAGATGCTGTTGTGTTCCGACCTGTATTAAAACTTAAAGTTGTTTATCCATTATCTTTTCCTCTCACGGCAAAGTCTTTTATCTATAAGTACATTGTGGATGAGACGACAATTAACACCAGTCCAAAAATCACTATTCAGGAGAACAAAAGTTTAAACTACCCAAAACAGAAGTTGACAACCCAGTCGTCTAAGATGAACATACTTGTACTGATGATTGATGCCTGGAATTATCAATGTATGACACCTCAGATCACGCCCAATATAAACTCTTTTGCTAAAGAGAATCAATTATTCCTGAAGCATTTTAGCGGTAGTAATATGACCAAAGGCGGTGTATTTAGTTTTTTCTATGGTATTCCTGCTCTATACTGGGAAGACATGATTGCTAATCAAACAGCTCCAGTGCTATTCGATGTCCTAAAGAAACATAATTATGACATTCAACTATTCCCCAGTGCAACGCTAAGAAATCCATCTTTAAATCTAAATGTATTTAGTTCACTCAAAGATCCAAACCTATCGACCCAAGGAGAAAATCCGAATGTCAAGGATGCGAATATTACAAAGAATTTCATTCAATATATAAAAACAAGAAAAGATACGACCTCTCCGTTCTTTAGTTTTGTATTCTACGATTCGGCTCATGCAATCAACCACCCAAAGGATTACAAAGGACCTTTTCAACCAGAGTGGGAGTATCCAAAATATGAATTATTATCAAACAATCTGGATCCAATACCTTTCTTTAATCTATACAAAAATAGTGTCCATTATGTCGATCATCTAATAAAAGGGGTATTTGATATTATCAAAGAGAATAACCTTCTCGAAAACACCATTGTTATCATTACGGGAGATCATGGTCAAGAGTTTAATGAGAATCATAAAAATTACTGGGGGCACAATGGGAACTTTTCTAAATATCAAACACAAGTCCCTTTAATCATTCACTTCCCAGGAGAAACGGCTAAGGTGATGAATCACTTAACCACCCATTACGACATCACGCCAACCATACTACAGAAATATTTTCAATGTAAGACTCCGATTAAATCCTATTCTGTTGGGAAAAATATCTACGACAAAAGTGCAAGAGAGCCTATTGTCATGGGAACTGAAACTAAATTTGCATTTCGTGAAAAAGATCGCATTACATATATCAATGACGATAGAACATTTGAAATCACCGATCTTGACCTAAACCCTTTAGATGATGCACCAATTCATGCAAAATCTATTAATCAGTCAATGAAAATAATTAACCAGTATTACCAGTAGTATCAACGATGTAATGGATAAATCCAATAATATCGTTATATCAAAACAAAGATTCGTTGTATTCTTTTATAGAGAATTACAACGAATCTCGAATCAAATAAATGATCGATTGTTTACACTTTATTGTAACAATCTAATCATAAAAACAGGTCTATAATCAAAACCTCTTTAGATACCCAAATCACCCGAAGTATCTCTCTTCTCTTCCAAGTCACTGCGTTTCATCTTCTTATGCACTTTTCCTTTATTGAATCGCCATCCTATTTTGATCATTCCAATGCCTTTCAAAATAGTTACATCCGTAAAATTATCACTTCGGTAAGGCTTTACTCCACGAGGATCATTCCAAGATTGACCCAAGGAATAATCAAAAAGATCCCCACCGACAGGTAAACCGTAATAAGCCATAATATTAATACCACTCTTTTTGAAGCGTTTCATTACAAGACAAGAGAGCATATCATTTCCTGTCGTTCTATATCCCATTAACAATGGCTCATCATAAACGAAATTCTTATATATAGCACCAAAAACAAGACCTCGCTTCGCTACCTGATAAATCAACTGTCCTCTGATAAGTAGTGCATTCTCTTTCTGTACCATATTTCCGTATGCTAATTCATAGTGGTTGTAACTTCCCATAACCGCTGCCAACCACCTCTTAGAAAGCTTCAGATTACCACTAAATACGACCCCCATTTTATCATATCGATCAGCATTCACATAAGTATAAACATACTTGTCTGCCCCATTGATGGTCTCTGTTCCCAATCCCCATGTAGTAATCGCATTGTCACTCGTACTATAATAGGGAGTAATTCTTAACTTATTTCTAAACATATTGATACCCATCTCCACACGATGGGTGCTATATCCTTTGAGGTTGGGGTTTCCTCTATTCAAAGAGAACTCATCTATATAAGTATCGTAGTTCATCGTTTGAGAACGATAAGGATTGTTCGTTTTCACTTTATAGTTCAACAACACGGTTAGTTTTGTTGAAGGTTTATAAAGAATCCTAGCATATGGCAAATGCTGTACTTGAAAAGAGGTGGCACTCCCTAACTTATTCCATTCTGCTCCATATCCAAAGCCAGTCACAAACTTCTTAGAAATAGGAATATTAATATTTCCATACACCCTGTGATAAATCTCCTTACGTTTGTTTACACCTAAGCTAAAATTAGAATCAGTTGTCTGGTCTGCTACAGCACTATGTATCGTATCGTTAGAGTATTTCCATATATAATTATACCCCATCGACAACTCGGTCTTCTTACCCAATCGCTGTTCCCATTCTGCCACACCTTTAAAGTAGTCTGACTGTTTATCTTCATTTTGGATAGTACCCGAAAGACTATTGGTAGTACTTATTTCGGTCCATCGATCAGAAAGAGACCGATTATAATACCCCTCCATATTAATCTTCGTACGATCGCTAACATCAAACATATAGGTAGTCTGAAAATCATGGGTATGTCCATTCTCATCAACATACTGATCACTTTGATACACCTCATCTGGATTCTCATTATTACTATCGTTATAGACCCAACGCTCAAACATACGCTTATCTTTGTTTGCACCATCTAGATCATTATTATAACTATATTGTAATCCAAGCTTTTGCTTCTTTGTAATCTGATAATCCAAACCCGCTTTTCCATAAAGATAACCTGTCTGTCTATAATTATTATAGTCCAAATCTTTCAGGTTATGTGAAGTAATTCGTTGCGAACCATACTGTAGATCTTCTTGTTGTTCGAAATAGAAATCCTCCTTATAATGCCTAAAACTTCCATATACAAGCAACTTATCCATAGTATAATCTGTCTGCACATATTGCTGCGTTTGCATCCGTGTATTGGGACCATTATTACCATTGGTAGAAAAAACTTCTTTATCCTCTAGTGACAATGAGAAACCACGATAGTTCTTACGTAAAATTATATTAATTACCGCACTAAATCCTTCCATCGCATAACGACCATTAGCATCCCTGTAAATCTCCATCTTATCAATACGCTTTGACGAGAGACTCTGTATATACTTGACATCTTTTTTCACACCGTCAACCAATAGTAGGACATTCGATTTACCATCCACCGTGATCCCTTCACTGAGGTAATCGACATCCACACCAGGGGTCTTCCGTAATAAGAAATTGGTAGTTGGAGCTCCCTCTCTCATACTCTTTGTGATCGTCACCACATCCCTATCAATCTTATTCTGAATTGCAGATCCCTTTACTTGGACTTCAGATAAACTGGTGACAGAAGTTTTCAGGTCAATCATTTTTTGAATCACAGGTTGATTCCCATTTAACGTCAACTCTTGTTTCTCAAACCCAATAGAGCTAACCACCAACACATAACCATTATGTTTGGGGGCTTCGATTCTAAAGGACCCCTTCTCATCTGTGATGGCTCCACCTAATAGCGAAACTTTGTTTTCTGTATAGAGTGCTACAGTCGCAAACTGAATAGGCTGCTCCTCACTCACCACAGTTCCCATGATGGTAACATTCGATTTTTTTGCATTGACATGTATCACTCCCATGAGAATACACATAATCGTAAGTAAATAGCTTTTAATTTTATGACAATTCATATCGGTAGGTTAATTAAGTAAAATCTATGGCATGTAATACGATAAGGAGAATCAACACTATCATCCACCACAAAAGGGATGACTACTGTTTCTCATAAAACACATATCATATGATAACTACTTATAAATGTACACATTTAACAAATAAAAACAATCATCCAGAGTGTCTTTTTTCTCCAAACGATATTCACCATTAAAGCAAATGAAACTTTTACAGGTCGTGTAAATTAAACTCTGTATGGAATGGTATTTCACGATGGATTAAAGGTAGTTCCTTTGACTCTCCTTCGTGTTTCCTTCGTGTCTCCTTCGGCTATTGGTCACATATTAGATATAGATTGGTCATATATTGGTTACTAGTTCTCTACAAAAATGTGGAGGAAGGATGAGGAATATGTGACCAATATGTGACCGACATATGAACAATAGTCGAAGGAAACACGAAGGAGATACGAAGGAGATACGAAGGAAACACGAAGGAGATACGAAGGAAACACGAAGGAGATACGAAGGAAACACGAAGGAGATACGAAGGAGAGTGGGAGAAATTGTGTTCATCTCGTTATGGGGTGAGCCAATAGGTATTGTAAGGGTCTATAAATATATTTGTTGTTTTTTAGACAGAGTTAATTTTACACCGTCGTGGATTACTGTGGGGATAATAAGGCCCAAAGAGTGGGATTACTTTATGATGATAACAATGAATCTATTTTTAATATAGGATAGGATATGATTTGTTAAGATTATAAGCACGGTTTATTTTTAATCTGGGTATGGGGCGTTAAGAGTATAAGCATGGTTTATTCTAAATATCAGTGTGGTTTGTTGAAGCTCCCAAAACATTTATAGGTTAACAATGTTTTTAAGTCTAAATAGGAAATCGTATTTTTGGGAAAAGCTAGTGTATGAAACCAACGAAGATTGTCATTATTGGGCCAGCTTGGCCATATAGAGGGGGCATTGCAACGACCAATGAACGTTTGGCTAAGGAGTTTGAATCCGAGGGCAGAGAGGTTCATTTAGAGACTTTTACGATGCAATATCCGTCCATTCTATTTCCTGGAAGCAGTCAGTATGCCACTTGCGAAGCACCATCACTAAGCATAGAGAGAAGTATCAATTCGATGAATCCTATTTCGTGGATCAAAACGGGGAAGCGTATTGCGAAGCGAAAACCTGATATGGTGATTATTCGTTATTGGATTCCATTTCTGGCACCTGCTTTTGGTACGATAGCGCGTATCATTAAGCAAAACAGTAGTGCCAAGGTGTTGTTACTAGCAGATAATATTGTCCCGCATGAACAGAGGTTTTTCGATCCGATATTGACCAAATATATGGTTAAGGGGATTGATGGATTTTTGACCATGTCATCGAGTGTACTAAAACAGCTAGATCAATTTGATATTCAAAAGCCTAGGAAATTATCTATTCACCCACTGTTTGATAACTATGGAGATAAAGTTTCGAGAGAAGCCTCTTTAGATGCTTTGGGTTTAGATCCGAGTTTTCGATATATTCTATTCTTTGGGTTTATACGTGATTATAAAGGTCTTGATCTTCTCTTAGAGGCATTTGCTCAGATGAATAGAGAAGATCCTAAAGTAAAACTACTTGTGGCAGGAGAGTTTTATTCGAAACCGGATAAGTATCATGAATTGATCCAACGATTGGGTATAGAGGATGAGGTAGTGCTTCATACCCACTTTATCAGTGAAGATCAAGTGAAATATTATTTTAATGGTGCGGATATCGTTGCACAACCATATAAATCGGCAACACAGAGTGGGGTGACACAGATTGCCTATCATTTTGAAGTCCCGATGCTTGTCACGAATGTTGGAGGACTTTCCGAAATTGTTCCAGATCAGAAGGTTGGATATGTAACTGATATTGCTCCAACAAAGATTGCAGAAGCTTTAGATGATTTTTATTTAAACAATAGATATGCCTCTTTTGTAGAGAGTATAGAGGAGGAGAAGAAAAAATATAGTTGGGATAAACTGACAAAAGCATGCGATGATGTTTGTCAAGAGATAAAATCATTGTAATTTACGGCCCCTTTTGTACTGATTTGGGGGGATAAAGCGAATTGGATAGCACTCGAGAACTCTTTTCTTATTGGGAAATGAATGTCTATATAAGGTGCGGTGAATTGGTTTGGTTTATAATTGGTATAAGGTAAAGAAATAAATACTCACATTTTTGGTATCCTAAAGATGAATCTACAGACAGAAGCAGAGAAGCGATATATCAGGGATCTTTATGAAGATCTTCTTCAGTCATTCAACCGACCTCTCACAGAAGAGAATCGTCAGTTGCTTGATAAAGCATTTCATTTTGCGAACGATGCCCATATGGGGATACGACGTAAATCGGGTGAACCTTATATTGTACACCCTTTGGCTGTGGCTAAGATTGTTACGAGTGAGATCGGTTTAGGGACCAAAGCTGCTATTTCGGCGATCCTTCATGATGTCGTAGAAGATACGGAATATACATTAGAGGATATCGAGAATCTTTTTGGTGCCAAGATTGCTTATATCGTAGATGGGTTGACGAAATTGTCTGGAGAGTTTGATTCGAAGCAGGCAGCTAACTTTCGTAAGATGCTTCTGACCCTATCGGATGATGTGAGGGTTATTTTGATTAAGCTAGCCGATAGGCTTCATAATATGCGGACATTGGATGCGATGCCCCACCATAAGCAGCTGAAGATTGCAGGAGAAACACTATTTATATTCGCCCCACTAGCCCATCGTTTGGGACTATATCGCATCAAATCGGAATTAGAGGATCTGTCGCTAAAATATAAACATTCGGAAGATTACAATGAGATAAAGCTAAAGCTATATAACAATCAGGAACAGCGTAAGTTGTTGGTAGAAGAGTTTTGTAAGCCTATAGACAAAAAGCTTAAAGAGGAGGGGTTTGATGTCTCCATCAATGGTCGCCCTAAATCAATCTTCTCGATATGGAACAAGATGCAGAACAAAGGGGTTAAGTTTAGTGAGATATACGATCTTTTGGCCATTCGTATTATTTTCCGACCTGATCCCAATAAATCGGAGAAACGACAATGTTTTGATATCCTCTCTTTGGTTACTGATATATATAAGCCTCGTCCCGATAGAATTCGTGATTGGATCACCATACCGAAAGCCAATGGTTACGAAGCCCTTCATGTGACAGTTATGGGACCTGAAGGCAAGTGGGTAGAGGTGCAGATTAGAAGTCAACGAATGGATGAGGTAGCAGAACGAGGATTTGCTGCGCACTATAAGTATAAAGGTATTGAGGAGAAAGAGAAGGAGAAGGATATCGAACTTAATCGATGGTTTGAGAAGATCCGAGAGGTTCTACAGAACTCAGAGAACGATGCGTTAGACTTTTTGGATGATTTTAAACTGAATCTTTTTAGTGATGAGATTGTCGTCTTTACCCCTAAAGGGGAGATGAAAATTCTACCCAAGAATGCTACGGTATTAGATCTTGCTTATGACATACACACTCGTCTAGGAGATCAATGTATTGGAGCCAAGATAAACCATAAGTTGGTTCCTTATAGTCAAAAGCTATCTAGTGGGGACCAAATTGAAATATTAACTTCATCGAAACAGAGCCCTTCACCCGAATGGCTTGCAGTAGTGGTTACCTCACGTGCCAAAGAGAAGATCCGTAACTCCTTTAAGAAAGAGCATAAAAAACATATTGAAAGTGGTCATAAGATTTTGGAAGATGCGATTCAGAATAGTCGCTTTCAACTTTCGTCTAATGCTATAAAGAAGATTCTTCGTCACTTTGAGTTGAACACCAAGGAACAACTGTACGCGAATCTCGGTATGGGGATCATCAATATAGATAATATTGACCAAATTTTAGAGAAGAAGTCGGAGAACAAATTTGTTAAGTATTGGCGCTTGACTTTCTCGAAAAAGAAAGCCCTAGAGGAGGAAAAAAACAATATTGATAAAAAGAAGCCATTTTTATTAGGAGAATCCAATAAAGATTACGTACTTAGCGAATGTTGCCTACCCCTACCAGGCGACCAAGTGGTTGGTTATCTCGGTGAAGAACATATTGTGATTCATAAGATGACATGCTCGAATGCAATTAAGCTGATGGCAAACCAGGGAGATAAAATTATTACCGCTCAGTGGACTAAGTTCAAGCTCTTTTCATCCCTCGCCCAGATAAGAGTTAAAGGCTTAGATCGTGTTGGAATATTGAATGATATTACCAATATAATATCAAAGCAAAATGACATTAATATTAGATCTGTAAGTTTCGAGGCCCATGACGGAGTCTTTGAAGGTTTGTTGTATTTATACATTCATAACCTAGGAGACCTTGAATACTTAATGACAACCTTAAAGAAGGTAAAAGGAGTAGATTCGGTGGTACGTTTGGAGACAAACAATTAAGTATTAACAATTATTCTAGTCATATTTAGATCTAATAAAAATAATTTTCTTAATTTTACTCTACTATTTAAACTTAGATCAACAATGAATAGCGGTACTGTAAAAACAAAGGAAACAGTAAAGAATATCTTTACTGAGTATCTTATTAGAAAGGGGCATAGGAAAACACCAGAAAGGTTTGCCATTTTAGAGGAGATCTATTCACGTCAAGGTCATTTCGACATCGAATCGTTATACATTTCGATGAAGAATAAGAACTATCGTGTCAGTCGTGCAACATTGTACAACACCATTGAACTTCTACTAGATTGTAAACTCGTGGTGAAACACCAATTTGGGAAGAACATCGCACAGTTTGAACGTACTTTTGATGAGGATCTTCATGATCACATCATTGATACCAATAGTGGCGAAGTGATTGAATTTTGTGATCCTCGTATTCGTAAGATCATAGAAGAAGTATGTGAAAAGCAGAATTTTAAGCTTTCGCATCACTCTCTGTATATTTATGGAGAGAAACGTTGAACTCCTTTTTTAGGAGAAAAAAGAGGCTGTCTCCAATCGATATCACTTCCTCTAGTTTGAGGATTTAGCGTGATTGGTGTTACAGTAGATCTACCTTCTTTTACACTGGTAAAGAAATTGCATGCGCTTTTTATAGTGCGTTGGGGACAACCTCCTTTTTTATTTTTACTACTCAGTTATATGGAATTGGGCAGTATTTTATTCACTATTAAGAACCAACTTGGATCTCTTAATACAGTAGTTGACTTTGCGATTGGTATTCATCAGCTAGGTGTTGATATGCCACAATATCTGTTCGTTTCTTCACCTGAACTATAACCTTTTGTATTATAATCCCAACACCTCTTTAACCGCATATCAATACTGTTTTTAGTTTATTTAGATGAAATAATGCAGACGATGGATCTACTTCTTGTTTATATATTGAAGTTCTTCTTTGGTTAAAACCAATGTGTTTTTAATCGATGTATGGGTAGGGAAATTTAAGTAAAAAGGTCTATCTATATCAATAATATCTCCATCTAATTTATCTTTCGATACACCTGTGATCACGAAGCCTTGTTCAATATCGGTCTGATGTTTCTTACCTTGATAAAAGACTTCAGCAATTGCTCTTGAATGAAAATAATTAATTGTCCATTTATTATTATTTAGCTTCTGTAAAGATAGGTGGAAAACTTGTCTTTTATTTTCAATCGTAAATTTTTCACCACTCTTTCCCCTTATCCTCTTCCTAACCTCATCTTTGTTCACCGCATTCCAGTAGATCTCTGTGACGGCATTAGATTTATTATCAAAGATGATGTAATTCTTTACTAGGTTGTACAGAAGAGAGCCTTCTTTAATATAATCATTAGTAGAGAAAACGACCTTTGTTTGTAAGTGATTTTTTTCGACTTTGTTTATAATGATGGTATTGTCATCTACTATTTTCAATAATGCATCCAAATACCAGCTTATATATAACCTAGGCAGTAAATATCTGTTATTTAGGAAACACTTGCTAACAAATGCAGTGTCTCTTTTTGCATAGTCTATGGAACGTAAAGAGAATTTATTTTCATTCTCCAATTTTCTCCTTTTTCGAAAAGAACTCTTTTTACTCCACCAATCTAATTGGACTTGATTTAATCGCGAGATATTGTCATCTACTTTTATCACCTCTTTATAGGTGCATCGATTCAAAGAACTTGAAATTAAGTAGTTTTCATTGTAATATTGTAAGACTTCTTCTATTTTCTTCCTCAAGTTATACCCAACCACAATTTCATCAAGAAAGTAATCCGAAGGTTCGAGGTAAACAGTATCAGGTAATGCTATATCTGATACTATTATCTTCGTCTTAAAAGCAACATTACTAAAAGCGATTGTGTCTCGTAATTGTTTATCTATTTTGACGACTCCTTCCGCATTACTTATACTACCGATATCGAGGTTCGGGTAGTAAACATGAACTAATTCGATAGGCTTACGTGTGGATTTATCAATAACGGTGATCTCTTTCTTTTCCTGACACATTACGATGGAAAAAAAGAGTAAAAAAATAGAGGTAAATGTAATTCTCATATTATTAGATATCAGAAATGCAATAAGAAATACGGATCACTTCTTACGACATTTAAAGTCATTTATTCAAAATAAATTATATAATCTACAAACTCTACACGTTTATCTCGACGACATCCCATCGTGTTTTTTTTCGAGTTCTTCAACTTGGAAATTCTCTAGGAGTATTTGTTTATTCATAGCTTAAAATGTTATTATAAATCATAAGGGCAATATCGCCTTTAGACAAAGGCATATACTAACATAAAACTAATACAAACACCAGTAACATCATTACAATTAAACACATAATATCCAATATTATTAATATAATAAAACAATAATTACCTTTTACAATTAAATATATCAACAATAATTGACCAACATCTAATTCGCAAATTCATATAACACATACAAACATTCTATTATTTACATGTAATTATGCACTTAAATAGGCTTATGATAACCATACCTTTCACGACGTCTATCACTAAGCTTAGGATGTACCCAAATCATTCTTTCTAAATTAGATATTTTCCAAATATAGCGTTACATAAGAAAGTAATCATATCGAAGGGAAGACATATAAAGATGTAGCCCACAAGTTTGAACTTGCAGGCTACGAATACATCAATCTTCTATTATGTCATATTTCTAAATAAATATGTAATGTTCATATAGGACGAAACAGATCATCCTATCCTTAACACAACCACACACTATTTTGCCCACCACAACTCCGTACTTACTAAGTCAGCACCTTGATTTTGAATGGCTGCGTCGTAGAATGACTTGTTTACATTCTGCTCTAGTTGTGGGTATTTGATTCTCTGAACAAATTCACCTGGAGCTAATCCTGTTCCTTCGTCTAATACGTTTGGTGCTTTTAATACAGGTAGTTGGATACGACGATAGTCTGCCCATGCTTCCCATCCATTATCAGGGAAACCTCCTATGTATTTCTGGGTCATCACCTTGTCAAGGAATGAATCATTGGCACCACTATTAAAGTCATAATTGGCAGTTGTACCATTGATATTTTGTGATTCCGAATCCAAATAGTCTGCGATGGTTACCGCATCAACAGACCACTGTTCCATTGAAGCAGTTACTCCTTGGACATACATATCTCTTGCGGTTGCCCCCATATTCCATCCCATTAGAGCACCCTCCGCTCTTAAGAAATAGGCTTCTGAAGTTGGCATGATAATAAATGGTCGAGTAATCTCTTGCATCTCTTTACCTACACGAGAATTGTTTTCTGGGAGATTCTCAGGCTTCGACTTATCATCTTCCGTAAGTCCAACATTAATAGCAGTCCAACGCCCAGCATATGTTGCATCAGTTAAGAATGCTCCATTGTTATCCGAAACACCAAAGAAGTGAGGACCCCTTGGGTCAACAGTCGCTGGCACATCGGTATAAGTTATGCCAGCACCAAAATAGTCTGATGAAGGGAAAGGTTGGCCACCTAATCCTACCAACAAATTATACATTGAGGTAGACATAGCAACTCCGTTACCAGGTCCCCAATCTACATAGTATTTTGTTGAATAACCATTTCCCCAAGGGGCAGACCAGTTTTGCATCTTAGGCATCTCACTGTTCAGTACTAGTACACCTCCTGCCACAGCCTCTTCTGCATTTTGCTTCGCAATTTCTGGTGCCACATTGGATATTCTTATGGCAACACGTAGTCTTAAAGAGTTTGCGAATCGCTTCCAAAGGTCTACGTCTCCACCATAAATAAAATCTTGACGCCCCATGCTGATTGCAGTAGGAGACAAGCCATCTGCTGCTTCCTTGAGCTCCTTTAAAAGGTCCAAGTAGATATTCTCTTGTGTATCATACTTTGGATTTACACCAGTACCATCCGCAGCCTGAAAATAAGGCATGTCTCCATAAAGATCGGAAGTACGTTGGGTCATCCATGCTTTCCATATACGTGTAATGTTATAGATATTCACTTTTACAGGATCATCTTTGGTCATGCGCATAATGGTATTTGCCGAATTGAGCCAACCATAATATGCTTTCCAATAATCTTGAGCCCATATATCGGGCATCGTTCCTCTCTCGGTAGAGAAGTTTGGAGCAGAGTAATATTGAGAGAAAGCATCTACTCCAAGATTGTGTATACGCTGATGAAGGTAAGCTGTAAGTGTTGACTCCTTAGTCATTTTACTAAACAGCTGTGTAGGGTCTCCCGTATCAATACCTGGTTGATTGGGACTTACGTTCATCTCATCAAAGTTTGAACAACTAACCATCACAATAGTTAGCAGTGCAATATATATCGTTTTTATCGTTTTCATAAGTCTGCTATTTTTAGAAGTCCAACTTAATATTAAATCCTAGCGTACGAGGAGTTGACACTGCCCCTAGCTCTAATCCTTGTGCATTACTTTGTGAATAAGAAGACTCCGGATCTAAACCTGGCAGGTCAGAATATATCAACCATAAATTACGTCCGACAAAACTTACTTGTGCATTCGTGAATGGAGTTCCTTCTAATATTGATTTAGGAAGAGAATATCCGATAGATAGTTCTCTTAGTCGGATGTTCGTTGCATCGTAGATCCACTCTTCATCGACTTGAGACACTCTTGACCAATATGATTCAGGGTTTACCGTTGTTTGTACAGCATTACCATCTTTATCTACTCCTGATACAACATAACCACCTGTTCCAGCATACCATGCATCACGACCATCTGTAGTTTGAGCTAAGGTACCTGCACCTGCTGCCGCTTTAACCGATCCACTATAGAGGTTTCCACCTTTACGTATATCAAGCAAGAACCCAAGGGTTATATTTTTGTATGTAAAGTTGTTATATAGCCCAGCAGTCCAATCTGGAAGATAATTACCAATTACACCTTTGTCTTGTGATACCACAGGAAGACCTTCGTCATCTAGCACCTTTCGACCTTGATCATCTCTAACATAATAGGTTCCTTGAAGATCACCAAAAACGCCACCTTCTTTGGCAATTACAGAGACTTGTGATGTACTAGGAGAGATCACATAGGTATCAATTCCATCATACAACTCCACTACTTTGTTGGTATTCTTTGCCCAATTAAGTGTCATGTCCCATTGAAAGTTAGACGATTTCATTACGGTTCCACGTATCATTAGCTCGACCCCTTGGTTTTGAATATTACCTGCATTGATAAATTGGTTGGCATATCCTGTTGCAGGAGGAGTTTGAAGTGCAAGAATTTGATCACGTGTATTTACTTTATAGTAGGTAAAATCAAACCCTAAACGGTCGTTAAAGAGACGTCCTTCGGCTCCTACTTCATACGATGTTGCCTGTTCGGGCTTTAAATTTGTTGGAGGTAGATCTGAAGGAAGAGTTGCTCCTGGCACTCCCGACTCGCCAATAAGGTCTATATTTAGATATTGGTCAAGTTTGTAAGGTGCTGTATCGTTACCTACTTGTGCCCATGATCCTCTTACTTTTAAGAAGTTAATCCATTCAGGCAATTCGACCATTTCTGAAATCACCCACCCAAGTCCTACTGAAGCATAGAAGTAGGATCTATTGTCTGATGGTAATGTTGAAGACCAGTCGTTACGAGCAGTTACATCCATAAATAGATATCCATCCCAACTCAATTGCCCCATAGCATAGAGTGAATTAATTGATTTCTCATAATAGTTGGTAGTTGTTCTTGGTGCTTTCCCATTATTAATAGAGTAGAAATCAGGTGTTATCAACCCATTTGCCCACTGAGTTGTACTCATATTGTTTTGACGCATAATGTTACCACCGACACTAATGTTGGTTGACAGCTTAGAGATGAGTTCTGTTTTTGTCGCCGTAAGTAGGAAGTCGGCATTGTCTTCTCTCAATGTAGAGACATCTTGCTTTACATCCCCCGAAGGTTGCCAATAAGGAACACCTGTTCCAAGTTGGTCATATCCTCTGACCGTTGTATAGTCTGTACCATAACGTAGCTTGGCAGTCAACCAGTCATTGAATTTATAATTCAGGCTTGCCATAGCAATAACACGGTTCTTGTCATCCCAGTTGGTATTCATATTCGTTGTCCAATATGGATTCAGAATCATACCTCCATTATCAGAGTATCTACGAACCGTTAGATCATCGTTACGATAATCTTTCATATCAGAAAGGTGAATACTACGAGGCATTAATGCCATATTTAAGTATACATTATCTGGGTCACCTGCAAGTTTTGGTCTGTTCTCTCCACGAGATTTGATGTAGTTAAACTTCATATCAAGAGATAGTTTTTCATTGAAATCGATAGTCGATCGTAGATTCAATGTATTCCTATTGAGCTTGTTGTTTGGAAGTTGTCCCCAGTAGTCCATACGGCTAAATCCAGCACGGAATTTCACTTTATCTGAACCTGCTGTAACATCAATATTGTTGGTCATATTCACCCCTGTTTCCAGAAAGTCTGTTAAATCATTGTCGTAAGGTGTGAATGCCCTTGTTTCTCCGGTCCAATCTTTAATCATCTGTCCCTCCATTTTTGGACCCCAACTTGATCCTCCACGCTCAACAAATGCACCCCCCGTACCTTGACCATATTCATTTTGTAGATCTAGTTGGGTTAACGGAGATTCAAATACAACATTAGAACTAAGTGAGACTTTCACTCTGTCGGTCTTTGCTCCAGATTTGGTTGTGATTAAGATGACACCATTGGCAGCTCTAGAGCCATAAAGAGCTGCTGCAGCAGGCCCTTTTAATACAGACATTGTTGCAATATCGTCAGGATTAATATCTGCAATACCATCACCTCTATCAATCGCTCTATTTCCCCAACGATCGTCAGTGTTTGAAGAGTTATCAGTAATTGGAACCCCATCGACCACGACCAATGGTTCATTGTTTCCCGATATAGAGCTATTTCCACGAATGACAATACGGCTACCTCCACCTGTACCAGTACTTGAAGGAGATATCGTCACCCCTGCAACTTTACCAGAAAGGCTATTCACGACATTGGCATCTTTTACTCTCGAAAGATCATCACCACTCACCTCTTGTACTGAGTAACCCAATGATTTCTTCTCTCTTTTGATACCAAGAGCCGTCACGACAACTTCGTCAACACCGATAGAAGCAGTCTCTAGCTCGACATTTAAAGTCGTTTGATTTTCATAAGGAACATCAATTGTTTTCATTCCTACAAAAGAAAATTGCAGGATATCTCCCTCTTCTACTTTTAATGAATAAGTTCCCTCAAAAGTAGTTACTGTTCCATTTGCAGTGCCTTTCACAAGCACTGTTGCACCGGGAATAGGAGTTTGGTCTTCTTTCCCCTTTACTACTCCATTAAGTGTCTTTTTTTGAGCAAAAAGAGTGGTGGAAACGATGATTAGCATCGTAGTTAAGAGTAGTTTCCGTGTTCCGTTCTTAAGTATTCTCATCATAGCGGATACGTATTTGTTAGTTAATTGTGTTTCATTCCCCTCTGAATGGTTGATCTAGTAGGGTATATTCAGAGAAGAAAAAGTAATAGCGTCGATACAAGCAAAAAGAGTAGAATCAATACAACAATTTGAGCTTTTCGTACGCGCTTTAGTTTTTCTTGAATTTCTTTCTCTGTTCTCATATCCCGAAAGTACAATTAGTGTACATTTTCGTTTTTCACCATTGTTTCTTTAATACAAACAGTTGTTCCACTACTTGAATTATTGTTACAATAGGTTTAAACTAATGTTTCACCACCAACAAGAAAAACACTCACTACCAATACTTTACAAAGAGGATACATATTCTGAGGGAGAAACTCCAAATCGCTTATGAAAAGCTCGAGTAAAGTAAGAGGCATTGTTAAATCCGACCATATATGCTACCTCTGTAACTTGATATTTTCTACTTTTTAATAGTGTTATAGACTGCTCTAAACGAAGGCTATTAATATATTCAGTCGTTGACATACTACAGATTGCCTTTAATTTACGATGCATTGATGTCCTGCTCATATGAGACTTCTCACAGACGAAAGAGACACCTAATTCTGGGTTATCTAGGTTGGATAAAACGAGTTTACGTAGAGAGGCAACCCATTTACTATCTACTTCTGACGATACTTCTTTCTCAATACTAAGTGGGACCTCTTTTCTCTTTTGCGCAAGGCGAGCTCTATTTTGAAGGATTGAGGCAATATAAGACTTCAACAGAAGAGGGTCGAAGGGTTTGGATAGATATAGTTCAGCCCCTTCGTCTACAGAAGCCATTTTGGCCTCAACAACATGTTTTGCAGAGAGTACAATTACAGGAATATGACTTGTAATAATATTCTTTTTCAGTAGTGATAATAACTCTATTCCATCGACCTTAGGCATCATTAAGTCTGTTAATATAATATCAGGCATAAATGAAGTGGCCTTCTTATAACCTTCCTCTCCATTAATTGCGATCATTACATCATACTGTTCTGAAAGTAGTTCCTGAATATATTGCAACATGCTAGGATGATCATCGACAATCAAACATCTAGCTCTATTTCCTAATACCTTTGTTGATTTCACTGGGGATGGCAATTTATTGACCTTGGGCAACTCTTCAACATCATGTGCCTCTTTAATCTTACAAGGTATAGTGATCCTAAATGTTGTTCCGTCTCCCTGCTTACTCTCCAATGTAATTTGCCCCTGATGTAGATCAACAAAATCTTTGACAATACTAAGTCCTATACCAGCACCTTCTTCTTTACTCTCCTCATCCACTCTAAAGAAAGGATCAAATATTTTAGCTTGTTTGTGTTTCGGTATCCCAATCCCGTTGTCGGATACTTCGATATGCACGACTCCTTCACCAATAGAAATATTACTCTCTTTGACCGTTGTGATTAGATGAATAATCCCACCATTCTTATCGCTATACTTCACTGCATTAGAGAGTAGATTAGTGATGATGGCCTCTATCTTCTCGAAGTCTAAAGCCACTAGAGGTCTCTCTGTCTGCACATCATATTGAATTTCGATATTTTTTTCTCCTGCTAGCTCTTGAAATTCATGTACTTTCCGCTCTGCCATTGCATCTATATCGAAGAAGCGTGCATTCAACCGTAACTTACTAATATTCATCTTTTGAAAGGATAGGATATTTTCGGCTAGTTTCTTTAGATAGACCGATTGTTGATATACAAGATTTAGTTTAGAACGTTGTTCTCCTTCTATATTCGACTTCTCAAGCATCTCTTTTATTGGAGCAAGGATAAGTGTTAATGGGGTCATGAACTCATGAGCCATCTTGGTGAACATCTCCATTCTAATCCGATGAAACTCTTGTTTTCGTTTGCTATTAAGCGATTCTATCTCGGCCTCCTTCTTTAGAAAATAAAACCTATTCGAGAGCTTTTGGTAGACCCATAAAGTAAATAACAAGATCATTAAATATAGGAAGAAAGCCGCTTTTGTTCGCCACCAAGGACGTATCACCGATATAGGGATAACCACCTCGTTACTAAACTTGTTTGTATTTGGATAACCAGCTCTTATACGAAGGGTAAAATCTCCATAAGGTAATCCCATTAAGGTTAAGAAACGTTGCTCTTCTAGTTTATACCACTTATCCGTGTAACCATCTATAGAGTAGCTATAAACCGCCTTCTCTTTTTGGATGTAATCTATCCCTACAAACTTTAGATGCAGTGCATCATACTTAGGAAACCATTGAACAGAGAGTGAATCTTTGGAGAGATCTACAGGCGTAGAAAATTCGCCATCTACTAAGGATAGGTCTTCAAGTATTAATCGTGGAGTAGGAATTTGATAGTGGACTTTTTCAGGATTAAAAACATAGAACCCACCAACGGTACCTAATACAAAACGACCATCATGTAACTTTAAAGCACATGTAAATTGGAGTGCGTGTAATCCATTGCTTTCATCTAGATTGGTCAACTTCTGTCGGCTCTTATCTAGAATAGAAATACCTCTATTGGTCATGATCCATATGGACATATGGGCATCCTCTAATATCGCATATACTGTATTATTTATCAACCCATTGGATTCATTTATCCAGACCAAACTATCGTCCTCTTTTTTTGCAATACCTGCACCATTCGTTCCCATCCAAATGGCGTGTGATTGATCTTGCATTAAAGAGGTAATTGCAGAAGCTCCACGCCCATTTTTATTGGTCGGATCGCTATAGTAGCTGGTTAGTTTTTGGGTGCTGTTATCTAATTTGAACAGACCGTTGGAAGAACCAAACCAGGTAGTGTTTTGCTGATCAACTAAACTTGTTAGGATATATTCATTTAGCTGTATTCCTTGGGTTCGATATTTTGACAGAGTCTTGAACCCTTTTTGTGGCTCATACTTAACGACACCTTTTCCTAAGGTTCCTAAAAAAACATCTTCTCGGTTACTTGCAATGGTCCAGATACTGTTTGAAGGGAGTCGATCATTAAGTTCAGAATTTGAGGTATAATGGTTCCAATATTTCGAGTTCTTGCTGAGTTTGAATACCCCCTCCTTATAAGTTCCAATCCACAATGTTCCACTATCGTCTTCGGAAATACTCTTAATCACCTTTGCTTCAAGCGTTGGAAAGATATTGGCACTGGTCATTCTCATTCTCTTCAAATCATACATCCATAATCCAGCTCCATCAGTTCCAATCAAAAGTGTGTCTTTAGACCACTCATAAAGCGAGATGATATTGTTCACTAATAGATCTTTATCTAAAGAGCCAGAATTCACTTTACGATAGCCATAGTAGCTTCTCATTGGGTTTTGTGCCCATAAGCCTAATCCCACAGTTCCATACCATACCACGCCCTGACGATCAACAAGAATAGATAGTATTCCAGGGGAACCACTAAAATTAAAATGTCTTTTTATCTTTCCCTCTTTCGAGACACAGTAGACCCCATCCCCATCGGTAGTTATCCATAAATTCTCATTTTGATCCTCATGGATCTTTCGAATAACTTTTGCTCTACTTGGTAGATGAAAGGGAGCAAACTCTTTAGTTCGCTTATCAAATAACACTACACCTTGGCTCTCCGTTGCAATCCACACATATGGACCACGCACATGTATGTCTACAATTTGAGATGATGGAAGAAAAAAACGTTCTGTATGTGTCGTTAAGGTTGAGTAAGAGATCAAAGAGCCATCCAATGTAGCAAGCCATATATGTTCATCTACTTTGTCTTTATCCAAAGCCACAATATGAGCTTCATTTAATCTCCATTTCCATGAAGTGCTTATTCCATCCTCACTATGATATAGACCTTTGCCAACTACGGAGCACCATATTCCAGTATCATTTGAAACCCATATATCTGAAATTGAACGATTGGACCGGTTGGATATGGAGACTGTTTTAAAGTCTCTTGAATTCTTATTATAGAATGACAGACCTTCATCCGTAGCAATAAGTATCGTATCATGATAAGATACAAGTCTGTTGATATGATTACTCTTTATAGAAGTAGGATCTTCACTCTTTCGGAAAGTGCTCCAGTTGTATCCATCATATCGATTGAGTCCATCGTAGGTTCCTACCCATAAATAGCCCTGATCATCTTGCAATAATGAGGAGATGGTATTATTAGAAAGGCCATTAGACATGGTATAACGATCAAAATCACTCATCTCTTCAGCACTCACCCTATTCACGACTCCTACGAATAGAAGTAACTCAAACAATAAAACTCTGATCATAGATAGACTGATTTTAGATGAATGTAAAATAACATATCTTCCTCAAAATACTTTATACTATCAACTATTTATAGGACAGAAACGGTCTATTTTCACTAAGATTAACAATGTTTAGGCTATCTGCACTCATGTATTATGAAAATAAATAATTATTAATAGACATAACAAAAGAAAAGTCCGAACCATTAATAAATGGTATCGGACTTTTTCAGACATAACACACTAGTCACTTCAAGAAGATGACTATTTTTTATATTTCTTTTAATACAATGGATTGACTACATTTCTTTGCTCTTTCAATAATATCTTCTAATGGCTCTTCTTTGTTATTTTCCCAAGCTAAAGCAACAGCCATTCGTCTACCTATTCGAGCATCTTCTTTTCCAAAGATACGCAAATCTGAGTAAGAATCCATCATTGCACACTCAATTCCTTCAAATAAAAAACGATTCGATTCAATAGGAGCCAATACCACCGCACTTGCACCCTTTTTTTCCAATCTAACTTCAGTAATAGGTAATCCTAAAATTGCTCTACAATGTAGCTCAAACTCGTTCAAGTTTTGTGTATTTCCAAGTGTGACCATCCCCGTATCATGAGGACGTGGTGATAATTCAGAGAAAATTACATCATCAGCTGTTACAAAAAACTCTACCCCCCAAAGTCCATTACCTTCCAAGGACGTTGTAACTTTTTGTGCCATCTCTTTTGCTTTGCACAACACCTCTTCGGACATTGCAACAGGTTGCCAACTTTCTTGATAATCACCATTAGCTTGACGGTGACCAATAGGTGGACAGAAAAGTGTAGGAGCCTCTTCTTGTGTCACGGTAAGGAGAGTAAATTCATATACAAATGGGACAAAAGCTTCAACAATCACTTCTGTCGCATCGCCACGGCCTTTCTCTTGTGCATTATACCACGCATTTGACATATCGTCTATACTCTTGATTGTGGATTGCCCTTTTCCAGAAGAGGACATTAAAGGCTTAACCACACAGGGCATTCCAACATGAAGCACAGCCTCTTCTAACTCTTTCAAAGAAGTTGCATAAAGATAATTAGCTGTTTTTAAACCAAGATCTTTCGCTGCCAAATCACGAATCTGTTTTCTGTTCATGGTATAATTGACCGCTTTTGCAGATGGCACAACTGTAATCCCACGCTTCTCATAATCATAGAGTCTTGAAGTACGTATAGCTTCGATTTCTGGGACGATATAGTCTGGTAGATACTTTTGTACCACTAGATCTAATTGATCGCCATCAAGCATGTCTATGACCTCTCTATAGTCAGCTACTTGCATTGCTGGTGCATTGTCATAACAATCAACTGCAATCACCTCTTGACCAAGTCTTTGTGCTGCAATCACAAACTCTTTACCTAGTTCACCTGAACCTAAAAGAAGAATTCTCTTTTTCATTTTATATCGGGAATTAAATTTTGGTATCGCAAATATAGAGGGTTGTTTCATATGGTTATGTGGGATATATCATTTATGGTAAAACCATAGCATTAATTTAAGATAGAAAGCAACTCAATAATTGTAAATGATATAGGGATAGCCTAGTCCATTCATGAATAAATAGTACTTTTGCATAGGATTAAACTGTTTGATAATTTTTAAGATGAGCCAGCACGATTTATTGATTGTTACCGCACCTTTTTGCCAGCCGAATACGCCATACCCAGCTTCGGCTTTCTTGAAAGGGTATTTGATAGAAAAAGGGATTGCAACTGAACAATTGGATTTAAGCATCGAAGTGTTAGATGCCATTCTTACGCCCGATTTTATTCAAACTATTGTTAATAAGGTGTCATCTGAAGATTTTGAATTATACTTAATCAAGAATCAGTACGTTGAATTTGTATCACCTGTTAAACACTTCTTACAAGGTAGTAATGAAGGTTTTGCTTATCAAATAAACCAAGGAATTCTTCCTACAGGTCATCGAAATGGACAACTAGAAGAGAACATACAGATCTACACTGAAGATACAATCATTGATCAAGCTAGATATAGAGCGACTGTTTTTATTGAAGAGATCATAGATATCATCGCCAAGTATGAAGATCCGAACTTTGGTTTTAGTCGTTATGCCGAACGTATTTCATCATTCTCGGCCCCTTTCCGTCAAATAGAGGAAGCGCTAGATGAAAACACACTTATTACAGATCTATTCAAAAAGATCTTAGATAGGAAGATCGCACATTTAAACCCTAAGTTCGTAGCTTTTTCTATTCCTTTTCCAGGCAATCTATTATCGACGCTTCACTGTTGTAAATATATAAAAACCCACTATCCTAATATTACGATTACTATAGGTGGTGGATTTGTAAACACGGAGTTACGTGGATTGAAAGAGGCTCGTCTTTTTCAATATGTTGATTTTGTCACATTAGATGATGGAGAAAAGCCTCTAGAACACTTAATTCAAAACAAGATCTACAATAAACAGATTCCATTTGTAAGGACATTCTATATTAATGACGGTAATGTCACATATGTCGACAACAGTAAAGAGTTTCCTCTGTCTCATGAAGAGATAGGAACACCGGATTATACCGGATTACCTTGGGATAGATATATGTGTATGGTAGAGATGACCAATCCAATGCATCGTCTATGGACGGAGGGTAAGTGGGTTAAGATGATGGTAGCTCACGGTTGCTATTGGCATAAATGCTCTTTCTGCGACACCAGTTTAGATTACATTAAACGATATAGCCAAGCTTCAGCAAATACTATATGTGATCGTATAGAATGTATTATTGACCAAACAAATATTAGTTCTTTTCATTTTATCGATGAAGCAGCTCCACCAAAGGTATTGATGGAGTTGAGTTTTGAAATTATACGTAGAAAGCTAAAGATTACCTGGTGGACTAACTTAAGATTTGAAAAGACATTCACTCCTTCTCTAGCTCGCCTTATGGCCAAAGCTGGTTGTATCGGAGTCTCTGGAGGATTGGAAGTGGCCTCAGATAGACTGCTAGAGAAGATGAATAAGGGGGTTTCCATAAGCCAAGTAGCTAGAGTAACCAAAGGAATGAATAATGCAGGAATACTTGTACATGCTTACCTGATGTATGGTTTTCCAACACAAACAGCACAAGAGACGATTGATTCCCTAGAGGTTGTTCGTCAGCTTTTTGAACAAGGCTGTATAAGTAGTGGGTTTTGGCATCGCTTTGCGATGACTGTTCACAGCCCTGTAGGTATCGCACCTGAAGATTTTGATGTGGAGAGAGTAGATATCTCGGATAAACAATTTGCAGAGAACGATTGTGAGCATATAGATCATAAAGGAGCTGATAATACTCTATTTGGAGAAGGATTACGAAAATCACTATACAACTATATGCATATGGTTGGATTTGATTTTAATCTTCAAGAGTGGTTCGATCATAAGGTTCCTACAACATTGATTCCTGTCGACCATATAGAAAAGGCGATCTCCTACAGCCCTATATATGAGAATAATCCTCGTGCTAGGCTATGGATAAACCCTGACTTCGACATCGTGATTATCTCTCAGAAGAAGAAAAAACTAAAAGTGGCTATAAATACAGATAATGGAGTGCAACAGATCGGTATAGATCAGAATGCATATCATACTATTCAAAACCTTCTCTCTACGCCTTATATCAGAGAAAAAGGTGTGTTCATAAAGGATATAGAAAAAACTATAGACCAAAGTCTTGAGACTCTATTTATCCATAAGATATGGCCAATACTAAGAAGTAGTGGATGGGAGATTCTTTAATTGTTATATACAATTAATACGATTTTTTATCACACTCAACCCTATTTTATTTGAGTAAAGTGTTTTTTTTATCTAAATTTCACAACTTCGAAACATTATAATCAGAGGCTCTCGATAAGCCTCTTTTTGTTGAAAGAACTAAAGATTAATGAAATGATGGAACAGGTAACCCGATTATTCGATATATTAGAATTGTATAAAACGACCTACGCCTCTAAAGAGGATGCCCTTTGTAAGAAAAAAGGAGGTGAGTGGATCAAGACATCATCGTTAGAGTATGTACACAACTCTCATAAAGTTGCGGCATGGCTATATTCGATGGGAATACGTAAGGGAGACAAGATTGCAACGATCTTATCCAACTCGCCACAATGGAATATGATCGATATGGGTGCTGCTATTATTGGTGCCATTCATGTACCTATCTACACAACTTTAAACCTTTCTGAAGTTGAATATATATTAGATCACTCGGATGCTAAGATTTTATTTATTAACGATAAGTCCATCTATCGAAAGTACTCTTCAGTCTTCATCAATAACCTTGCAATTAAGAAAACAGTATCGATAAATGATACCATTGAGAATACTTACCAATGGGATGAACTAATGCACCATTCGGAAGGTCTATATAATACTCTTAAAGATCAAATAGAGCTAGAAAAAGCATCTATAACATCAGATGATCTACTTTCAATTATCTATACCAGTGGTACAACAGGAACTCCTAAAGGTGTAATGCTTTCTCATCACAATATTCTTAGCAATACCAAAGGGGCAGCAAGGCTTTTTCAAAATGGAGAAAGAGGAATGGGTATGAACCACAGAGCGCTAAGTTTTTTACCACTATCACATGTGTATGAAAGAATGGTAACTTACACTTTTCAATTTAGTGGATTGTCTCTATACTATATTGAGAACTTAGGGTCACTTGTAACCGATATAAAGACAATTAAACCCCATATTTTCAATACTGTTCCACGGCTATTAGAAAAGATATATGACAAAGTATTTAGTGTTGGAGACGATTTAAAAGGGATCAAGAAAGTTCTTTTTGATAAAGCAGTTGAATTCACTAACAAATATGAAATAGGTATTAAATATAGCTTCTTAGATAAAATACAATTCCATATTTATGATGCTTTAATCTACAAAAAATGGAGAGAGATTCTAGGTGGAGAACTATATTATATGGTTTCTGGTGGTTCTGCACTACAACTTAAAATCCATAAATTCTTTTGGACTGCCAAACTTCGTGTATATGAAGGATATGGGTTGACCGAAACATCTCCAGTGGTATTTGTAAACAACCCAATGGATGATGACTTTGTTAAACTAGGAACTGTAGGACCTGTTATAGATAATGGAACTAAATTTATGCTTGCAGATGATGGTGAGATCTTAGTTAAGGGGCCTGGTGTTATGCAAGGTTATTTCAAAAATAAAGAACAAACAGACGAAGTTATTGATTCAGACGGATGGTTTCATACAGGTGATATAGGTACTCTCGTAGAAGATCGTTTTATGAAGATTACTGACCGTAAAAAAGAGATATTCAAACTATCGGCAGGAAAATATGTTGCACCCCAAGCGGTAGAAAATATTCTTAAAGGAAGTCTTTTTATCGAACAAGCATTTGTTGTTGGTGAGAACCAAAAAGTTGCAGGAGCCATTATTAAGCCAGACTTTTCATACATTAAACAATGGTGTCTAAAGAGTGGTATATCATTTACAACTGAAGAAGAGATAATTAAAGATGCGATAGTTGAAAAAGCTATTCGTAAAGACATCGCATCTTTGAACACCAAATTGTCAGCGCATGAACAGGTAAAGAAGATTGATCTAGTTTGTGAAGAATGGAACCCATCTAATGGACTTCTTTCCGCAACATTAAAACTTAAGCGAAAACATCTAAAGGAGAAGTATAAATCACACATTGAGAAAATGTATCAATAATTTTTAGCATTATGAAAGCAGTAATCAATATGAACCCACATGGAACAAAATATAAGGTGGTGGGTGCTATTATAACCATTATCTCCGTTGCCATTAATTTATATGGTTTAGATAACAGTAATAGTTGGATTAAGATAGCTCTTTTTGCGACGACATTTATCGGAGTTTTACTCTATACGAACATTTTCAATCTGAATACCTGTAACATCATACTTCAACCTAAAAGCATGGTCATCAAGTGGAAAGGTCGTCTTCGTCCAGAATGGATACATATTAATTTTATGAAGTCATGGGGCATGAATGATAAGTTTCTATTTGTTGAAACCAATAAAGGAAGAAAAGAATATTGCCTACGTTTTCTTACTCAAGACAGAAGAGAAAATCTAAAAGAGGCATTATCACAGTATTCTCATTATATTGATATAGACTTTATGATTGAATAAATAAGTTCTGCTACCTAGATAGTTTTTAAAAGCAATCTAGGTAGTATTGAAATCGTTCAATCATTTTTGCTATATGAATTCCATCAACCAATGAATGATCCACAAAAATAGAAACAGGCATCTTTCGATGTTCCCCGTCTAGTTCACATTTACCAAAAGTTATTTTAGGTATTGAATCATTATAAGAGTAATCTCTAGCATGACTAATACTAGTGAATCGTAACCATGGAATAGTCGAACAGTATACGACATTCAGCAAGCTTTGATTCGCATCAAGGCAAATCCCTTTTCTGCTTCGTACTCTATCAATTGCTATAGTTGCATTTTCAACAAACTGATTATAATCCGGATCATATGATAATAACCCAAACCCAAAGGTTTCATCATCTCGACCAATAGTTGTACCTAATTCAATAAAATCATAACAATAGACTTCTCCATTCTCAATGCGATAACGAAAATTCTCCACCTCTTGCAAAGCACATCCGAATGCGTACATATAAGTAAGGAAGAAAGACCTATTATTATCTCTACTCCAATCGAAAGCATGAGTAGCATCAACCTCTACACAGACACTGTGATAAGGTTCCTGCATCTTCTGAAAGAATTCGAAATGCTCTTTTCTTTTCCATGTTGAAATATCAATTTTAGATCTTCTTTTTTTATCAATCATTTATCTATTTTATTTGTGTTATATACATGAAAAAGGTACACCGATTAAAATCTTAAAATCCACTCTAATAGGAGCTCTCATTGCTAAACTGAGCCATATAAAATACTTCATTTAAATACCATTTATCCCAACTTTAATCTTGTGAATAATAGATTCAGTTTCATTTCAAGATAGAGTTGATACTCTATGAAGATTACAATATAACTCTTTATCTATATGAATTCTATGATTTTTCTTGTAAATTCATACCAAACCAAATGAAAACAATCTGTAAAAATGAAAATACTAGGAAATCTAATCTGGCTTATATTTGGAGGGTTTATCACTGCTCTTGAGTACTTATTTACCGGGATATTCTACTGCATGACTATTATTGGAATCCCTTGGGGACTTCAATGTTTTAAATATGCATCTGTAGTGATATGGCCATTTGGAACTAATATCGTACCCAAAAGTGATACAGGAATAACAAGCCTATTCCTTAATATTATATGGCTTGTATTTGGAGGGTTCTGGATATGTCTAACACACATCTTCTTTGGAATCATTTTATGTATAACAATCATTGGAATACCATGGGGCAGGCAGCATCTCAAATTAGCAAAATTAGCTTTAACTCCTTTTAGTTATCGTATCGAATAAAGGCACAAAAAAGACCTCTTCCAAAGTAAAGAGGTCTTTTTTATATTGTAAACAAAGAAGTATTCTACTTCTTTTTCTTAGCAACTTGTTGTTGTTGACGAGCCATATCTTCCATTCTTGTCTGCCATTTAGACTTCTTAACTTTCTTCTTTTTGTTTTTCGCAATTTGTGCACGAATATCATCCTCATTGATCAATCGCTTCACAAAAAACATCTGAAGGAATGTAATCAATAATGATAAGAAATAGTAATAAGAAAGTCCTGATGCATAATTGTTAAACATAAACAAGAACATCACAGGCATCATATACATCATACCTTTCATTCCAGGCATCGCATTAGATGATCCTGTCATCTCACTGTTATACTTCATATACAAGATATTAGTAACAGTCATTAGAAGACAAAATAAACTTACGTGATCCCCATAAAATGGAATTGTAAATGGTAGATGAAAAATCGAATCATAAGTAGACAAGTCATGTGCCCAAAGGAACGATTGTTGACGAAGTTCGATCGACACAGGGAAGAAACGGAACATCGCAATAACAATAGGCATTTGGAATAACATAGGAATACATCCTCCCATTGGGTTGACTCCCGCTTTCTTATATAATGCCATTGTCGCTTGCTGCGACTCCATCGCTTTCTCTTTACCAAACTTTTGTTGAATCTCATCAATCTCAGGCTTCAATGCTTTCATCTTAGCCTGTGACTTATATGACTTAAAAGTAAATGGGAAGATCAACAATTTAATAAAGATTGTCAAGAGTAAGATAATAATACCATAGCTTCCAATATACTTACTCAAGAAGTTGAATACTGGAATTACAATAAGTTTATTAACCCATCCAAAAATTCCCCATCCTAACTCAATCAAATGATCAAATTCAAGATCACTATTCTGACTTAAGATCGAATACTTATTAGGACCAAAGTAGAACGCTAGATTGTAATTGTTATTCTCTTTAACACCATCAAAAGGTAGATCCAATGCTGCAGTCATACGACCAAGATAAGCGGTCGAATCATTAACTTCTGTTTTAACGGTCAAATCAGAGTTTGAAAAACCCTTCTGATTTATTAATATAGAAGAGAAGAACAACTGCTTGAAAGCGATCCATTCTGTATTTCCTTCAATCTTTTCTTCACTATCTTTTGAAACTCCTAGATCATCAACATCTCCACTACCCTTCTTCAGAAGCTCACGATACATTACCGTTGTGTGACTATCTTCACCATACTTAGAACGTGCCTCTTGACGAGGGATACGAGAACTCCAGTCTACTTGAACAAAGCCATTACGTGCAGTTGCGACTTTAGACAAATTGTGGGTAGCAATTTTAAAGTTAAGAATATACGAGTTATAAGGTAGTTCATACTGATATTGAACCACTGCTCCCTCAGGAGTTCGTAAGGTCATATTAGCCTCAACAGACTTCCCTGGGTTCTCTTCATTAAACTTAATCTTTGCTTCTTTACCTTTAGGTACATCAGGTCCCGTTGCAGTTAATACTCCATTAACTGAAGAGGTAAAAAACAACTTATTGGTTTCAACAGGAACACCATTCTGCAATGCATTAAATCGCAATCCAAAACGGTTTATATCACCATCAAATAAAACCAATGGTGTACCATCAAAACGCTTATAATCTTTCAACTCAACAGAATAAACACGTCCACCTTTTGTCGATAACTTCACCTTCATCAAGTTATTCTCTAGCGTTACAAAACTTTCAGTTCCATCAACGGCTTCTCCGAAGGACCCTAACTGCGTTTTTTGTAATGCTATACGAGCAGAATCATCTACTGCTGATGCAGGAGTGAGTTTTTCCCTATTCACAACATCCCCCTTGACAGCTGCTTGGGTATCTAATGCTGCAATGGAATCTTGTTGACGTTGCGCTTGTGCTAACTCTTCTTCAGATGGCTTCATTAGATACTGAGAACCAATCAAAATAAGGAAAATTAACGCAAATGCTCTTAACGTATTCTTATCCATAGATATTTCTTAATTATTTAACTTCTTTTTGCGCTGCATCAACGAAGCTTACAAAGAGAGGATGTGGATTTAGTACTGTACTCTTATATTCTGGATGATACTGTACTCCAACATACCACTTATGATCAGGGATCTCAACCACTTCAACTAAATTAGTCTCTGGATTAATTCCCGTAGCGATCATCCCAGCATCTTCATATTGCTGCAGATATTCGTTGTTAAATTCATAACGGTGACGGTGACGCTCTTCAATCTTCGTCTTTCCGTACGCACGGTATAAATTTGTATTTTCTTTTACTTCACATGCATAAGCACCTAATCTCATGGTACCACCCATTTCAGTAATCTCTTTCTGGGCATCCATCAAATCGATAACAGGATCCTTAGTAGATGGATTCATCTCTGCCGAATCAGCATCTTCAATACCAAGCACATTACGTGCAAATTCAATCGATACAATCTGCATACCCAAACAGATACCTAACAATGGGATATTGTTCTCTCTTGCAAACTGTGCTGCCACGACCTTACCATCAATTCCTCGATGCCCAAATCCTGGAGCAATCAAAACACCATTACAGTCAGAAAGTGTCTCTTTAATATTTGTGGCATCCACCTTTTCCGAATGGATCCACTTTACCTTCACTCTAACTTGATGAACTGTACCAGCATGAATTAATGCCTCTGTAATCGATTTATATGCATCGTGTAGTTCTACATATTTACCAACCAATCCAATTGTTACAGTCTTTGTTGGATTCTTAAAGCGATACAAGAAATCATTCCATGCTTCTAACTTAGGCTCTGAATGTGATTTCAGTCCCAACTTACGACAAACAACTTCATCTAACTTCTCTTCTTGCATCTTCAATGGCACCTCATATATCGTAGGCACATCGATAGACTGGATTACAGCATCCTGTTCAACATTACAAAATTGAGCGACCTTACGACGAACATCTTTACTCAACTCTTTTTCTGTACGCAGTACTAAGATGTCAGGTTGAACACCATTCTCAAGCAACATCTTTACAGAGTGCTGAGTTGGTTTTGTCTTCAACTCTCCAGCTGCAGCCAAATATGGAACTAATGTTAAGTGTACAAATAGAGCATCATCACCCAATTCCCACTTAAGCTGTCGAACAGATTCAACAAAAGGAAGAGATTCAATATCACCAACCGTACCTCCAATTTCTGAGATAACTACATCGTAATTATTCTTCGTTCCAAGATACTTTACATATCTCTTAATCTCATCCGTAATATGCGGTATAATCTGAACTGTTTTTCCTAAATAATCACCACGTCTCTCTTTATTGATTACAGATTGATAGATACGACCTGTCGTCACATTATTCCCCTGAGAAGTAGGAGTATTTAAAAAACGCTCATAGTGTCCTAAGTCAAGATCCGTCTCTGCACCATCATTCGTTACAAAACATTCTCCATGTTCATATGGATTCAACGTCCCTGGATCCACATTAATATATGGGTCCAATTTCTGGATTGTAACAGTATGACCTCTAGCTTGTAAAAGTTTGGCTAGAGATGATGCAATAATCCCCTTCCCTAGTGATGAGGTAACCCCACCTGTAACAAAGATATATTTCGTATTTGCCACGATTAAAAGAATTTAGTGCTGTTTACAAAGCATACAAAGTAACAAATAAAAAATGGATTTTTTGAACTTATATGCAACCTAATTTAACGACACAAAAATAGTTTCTCTTTCGAAAAAAAGAGAAACTATCTGTAAAAAATCGTGTTTATATATGTTATTCTTTCATCAATTCTTTCACGCGTTGTAACTGCGTCGACAATTCTGTCAATTGCTTTTGAAGATTTCCCAAACGTTCATTAACCTCTTTCATCAAAGGAGAATCAGCTGATGATGATAAGAATCCTAAATTATTCTTGGTTGTTCTCAACTCATTATGAAGTTTCTCCATCTTAGATAAGATATGGTTACGCTCCTTATTAAGTAAAAACAACTTATCATCACTCTTCATCAAACTATCTAAACGAATATTAAAACGGAACAACACTTTCTCTTCTTGATCCATATCAATCTTCGATAGCGCTTCATCAAGAGCCAAACGGTAATGGTGATTCACATCCGAAGTTTTACTTCGAGGAACCAAACCAATCTCATCCCATTGACGGATAAAATCACGGATAGCATCTCTATTATCTTCTAATGAAGCAACTGGCTCAAATGATTTTATCGTTTCAATCAATGCTTTCTTACTCTCCAAATGTAGTTTCTCTTCGGCTGCTGCCTCTTTATGAATACCTTTCTTTCTGTCAAAGAAGGCATCACAAGCAGTCTTAAATCGCTGCCAAATAGGTTCACTCATACGTGGTGGCACATTCCCAACTTTCTTCCAGTCACGTTGTAATTCAATCAGTCTAGCTGTTGTTCCTTCCACATCGTCACTATTCAACAAGGATTCAGCCTCAGAACAGATTGCCTCTTTACGATCTATCACATCCTGATATTGACGTTTCAGATCTTTCTGAAGTTTTCTCTTTTGAGCAAAGAACATATTACATGCATTACGGAAAGTCTCACTAAGTTTACGATCTTCTTTTATATAATATATACCTAACCCTTTCCACTCTTTTTGTAGAGCAACTACCTCATCCGTAAAAGCACTAATGTCTTTATATTTTTCATAAGTGTCAGACATAATCTCAGTGATACGGTCTGTCAACTGCTGCTTACGTGCAACATCTTTTGCTTGTATCGCCTTGCGCTCTCCTTGATAAGTATGGTATCTATTATTCACTACAGAAGTTGCAGCACTAAAACGATCCCACAAAGGTTGTTTTATTTCCGATTTAACGAAACCAATTTCTTTCCAACGATCATGTAGTAGCTGAAGTTCTTTGAATGCCTCAACGATATCTTCTACATCAGCCATTCGTTCTACCTCTTCACATAGCTCTATCTTAAGCTTTTCATTCTTCTTTTGATCTATCTCAATAAGCTCGCGATTAACTCTTAATAGGTCAAAGAATTGATCCAAAGCAAAATGATAGCGCTCATTCTGCTCTTTATATTTATCAGCGGCGACAGAACCTGTCTTACTCCACAACGACTGTAACTCACGAACACGCTCATAATATGTACGCATTGAGCCTTTCCCTTCCAGCATATCTTTGATCTCCTGGATGATTCCATCTTTAATGGCCCAATTCTCTTTCTGCTGTACATCTCGCTGCTCCCTCTGGCGTTTTCGCTTCTCATGATACTGATGTATCAACTCTTTAAAGTTACTCTCCAAAATATCAAAAGGAGGTTTAAAATCCTCTTCTTTTTCTCCAGAAGCAATAAAAGCATCTTTCAACTGTTGGTTCTCAACAATCTTCAAAGCAGTAAACGCCTTCTCAATTGCTTCAACATACGCTCTTATTTCAGAGATATTCGGATACTTTAATAATTTTTTAAAGTCAGAAATTAATGTCTCTTTATCGCATGTAGAGAAATCCTTCTCAATATCGATAAGATCACTAACAGTTAATTCTTTAACCACCTCCTCTTTTGGTGTTTCCGAACTCTTTTCATTCTCAACAGACGATTGGTCTGTGTTCATTTCTTGCAAGTCGCCGTCCATTTCGCTCATATTTTATTTCTAAATATGGATTAATTCAGTAGCTCTAAAAACTTACATCTTTACCATCGGTCTCCTTTGGCTACTGAGAAGATAAAAAACTCTAAATTAGATGTCTCGTTTATAAATATACTATTTTACGTGTAATAAAGAAACGAACTCACCTTTTAAATTGAAGAGCCACAAGTTTTTTTTACATTAACACCACATTCATTGCTCCATTTTTGTAAGAACACTTTCATATATATTTGAAAAAAAGGTTCTTCTACCCTACCTTTGCGATCTAATTATTTCATCGTAATATGAGAATTGACATACTTACCGTAGTGCCAGAACTTCTAGAGAGCCCTTTTAACCACTCTATCATGAAAAGAGCAAAGGACAAAGGACTTGCAGAAGTACATGTGCACAATATTAGAGATTGGTCTACAGACAAAAAGCATCGTAAAGTCGACGATTATGCATTCAGTACGACCGCTGGAATGGTGATGACCATCGAACCCATCGAAAGAGCCATCAACCAATTGAAATCAGAAAGAAGTTATGACGAGGTAATCTTTATGACCCCTGATGGAAAACCGTTCAAACAACAAGATGCCAACGCTCTTTCATTAAAAGGGAATTTAATCATTCTTTGCGGACACTACAAAGGTGTAGATCAACGTGTTCGTGATCATTTTATAACGATGGAGATCTCCATTGGTGACTATGTTTTAACAGGTGGAGAACTAGCTGCTTCATTGGTTTGTGATGCTATCATCCGATTAATTCCAGGTGTACTGTCCGATGAAACATCAGCACTAACAGATTCTTTCCAAGATGGACTTTTAAGCCCTCCTGTCTATACTAGACCAGCCGATTACAAAGGATGGAAAGTTCCTGAGATTCTTCTTTCTGGTAATGAAAGTAAAATAGAAGAATGGAGACTTGAACAAGCATACGAGAGAACAAAGAAGATCCGTCCAGACCTTCTTGATGATGAAGTATAAAATAAATTACCCAAACGCCATATGCAATCACTATCATTGCATATGGTGTTTTGATTATTAGAATGATCATATCTTCTTAAGTTTTAGCATGTCAACATATGTTGATATAACACCTCAATAGCTTATGTCTACTCTCTATCAATACACTCCTGTAAACACACTTAATCAGTTTATCGAATTGGTTTGGATAGAAACTCGACCTAATATTGATATTGAAGTAAGACACCACGCACCACTCTTTACCGAACTTATTTTCAACTACGAAGGAAATTTCAGTGTATACGGAGAACATATAGTAACAAATAAAATCACTGGCTGTAACATCCTTTTATCAGGACTAAAAAAAACACCATTTACCACTGAAGTATCAGGAAAATATATCACTATTGGATTAATTATGAAACCATCTGGATATAGAATTGTAACTCCTCATTTCTATTCGTCTCTAATGTCAGATATTGCGGATAGACTTTATGACGCATTAATACAAAATAAGACTCCTAATTTTAAAGACGCAGAAAAGATCCTAACACCACTATTTCAGAAACTCTCGCTTAATGACAAAGCATCAAGAATAGAGAAATTTATCAGAGCCCATCACATCGAAGATGTAGGAATTAAACATATCATTAAAGAACATGCTATTTCAAGTAAACATTTAATACATATTTTTAAAGATCAGTTTCAAATCACACCAAACCAATACCTTCTATTAAATAAAGTTAATCATGCAATACATCTAAAACAGACATACCCACAACTATCACAAACTCAGATTGCACTGAATTCTGGATTCTATGATCAAGCCCATTTTATACGCACATTTAAGAAATTCTGTGGAGATCCACCAACACATTTTTTTTCCACTAAAAATGTTGTTCCTCCATTAATTTACAAATAAAACTCACTCACCTAAATCCATATAGACAAGAAAATCTCCTTATCTTGTTATATCAAAATAAGGAGAAAACCATTTTACTTCATCTGACGATACTCTTTTATATCATCAGGAATATTATTAACCCACCTCAAACCCGAGATCTTTTCAAAAAACTGTTTTGATCTTGATTGAAAAACAATATCATACTGCTTTTTAAAATTCACATGTAGGTTCTCAATTAAAGGTTCTTGAGCTTCAACAAAAAGTGTATCTCCTTTTTTCACGACGGAACAACCATAGGTATGAAAAGAGCCATCTTCTTGCTCTACAATAAAAGCATTTAAGAGACTTACCTCTACCATACACTTGATCACTTCATGATTAAAATTATCAATACCCCATTTTTTCCTCCATGTTGGATTTGGATATTGATGCCAATCACTGATAGCATCAATATATTGCTCCCCGATAACAACAGGCTGCAAAGCCGCTTTCCCTGAACCAATAGGCGTTTCTAAATACTGTTCACATTCGATATATGGATCAGGGGTAAAAGAAAACCGAAACTTTCCTGTTTCTAAATCAATCAACTGCATAAACGCACCAAGCTCATTATACACCAATTGAATATACTTTTCATCTCCTGTCAACAGATATTGATACCATACACCATAAGTCTTCCATGCAGACCATCCACATGGGGTATTCATATTCCCATGCATCAAATTGACAGTATACTGAGACTCCCAAAAACGTAATGTCGCGCCATTCATCCTTGCATCTGGTATATTTAACATAGTCAGACACTGGTGTTTATCGGTCAACAAAAGAGATGCATCTAAAAATCTCTTTTTCTGTCTTTTATCAGGAGATCTCAATGCCGCAAAAGACAACTGTGTTGCACTGCAACTGATCATACCATCTTCAAAAGTCATCTGCCCCTCTGTTCCAATATCATCTTTCATCCGTTCTAAATTTTCAATAGACTTCTCTACAGAATCGTATTGTCGACGATATCGTTCTGCCCACTCTCCTTTTTCCTGAGCTAAAGGTTCAATACAGGTTAAATACTCCATGATCGATTTTGCCAAGTATATGACAGATGTATAATGCGTGTTATGACCGCTATAGTAAGCTCCATCCTCACGCTGCGTACTGATTAAGAAATCCACAAGATTAGACGCAACTATTAGATCCTCAACATCTTTCGTTACCTGATAACGATCAGCCATTACTCCAATCATAGTTGAAGCATCTTGTATTCTAAATTTACCATTACGCATCTCTTTGGCCTTGCTATCATAAAGTACAGGGAAGATATCATTAAAGACTCGCTCACACTTTTGATCGACCGTAGCATTAGGCAAATAGCGTCTAGCTAAAAAATAGGTATATAGAGGGTAGAAACATTCAGAGTGATGCGTATCTGTTGGCTTGGCTTTCAATGCGAAATCACGTGCTGCATTTAGATACCAGTCCCAATCCTTTCGGAAATATAGTATTGCCTCAGACACTTTCCCTTCTTGATCTGTCGCGACCAATTTGTAGTTTCCACTTCCTCTATTAGGAACTACTTCAAAATCATAACTATCAGAAGATACTTTTTTCACTTTCAACTTGGTTGCATAATTTTGTGGACCATATACCATCACATCTAATGCACTGTTTGACTTTATTTTTCCTTTTATTGTCTCTCTATCGGATTTTGTGTAAAGAGGAATATCAAATACTGGTGCTTTCGTATATCTAAGGTAAAATGGAGATAAATTATCAAGTGACGACAATGCTCCTAGAAACAATCTAATACTCTTCTCTTCACCACCTCTTAACTGAGTTAAATGCTGCGGATGTCTTTCAGGTAAAGGCAAACAGTGTAACATATCAAGTGATACTGTGTATATCCTATGCCAAACTCTTAATGCTTTAGAATGTCCTTTTAATGAACCTCTATTTTGATATTCATAATTCCATGATGCGATAGGATCAGGAGAAGCAAAAGCAAAAACACGTCCTAAAGGAGACATGGCATATCCACTAAAATGAGTCTTTTCTGCACGTAACATCGTCGGAAAATACTTATAATTCCAATCAGGATATTTCTCCATATAAGTATTTAAACCCAACAAGATTCGCTCATACTTTGGTCTATACGTTTCTTTGCGACAATTCTTAATAGACATCATCACTTCTAAACAATCGGGGTGACCTTTATAGGTTACTTGATACCTTATACCGTCTTTCAATGAAGAAAATACAGGAAGGGATTTCTCCGTTTTTTGTAATATTACATTCTCAAATGATGGGCCACCATATTTATCATTTCGAAATGAAATGGTATCTCGGGTACCATTTGTAGTATCAATGTAATGTAGCAATCGACCGTACTTATCCACTTGAGCACTCCATGATTTGCCTTCTAGATGTTCTTGCGAAAAAGCAGATGAGTAAATCATCATGCATAAGAACACAATTCGTAGTCTACTAGTGATCTTCATAAATCTTTTTTTGTGTGTTTAATTCGTTTATTGGCCATATTGTTAACAAGATAGCTATAACAAGTAACTAAAACTATTAGACTTCAACAACAATACTTTTAAACAAAAAAGTAGTTCACACCAAAAAAGAATCCCCAATATATGTTCGCACATAAATATTGGGGATTTTAATGAGATGACGGATGAATTAACTCTTCATCGTATTAAATAGATCTTCCATATATTTAGTCAATCCGTTTCTAGCTTCTTCTAATTTCACTTCCCAAGCAGCAATAGAATTCTGTCCAATAATATCAGTTACATATTTGACAGAAAACATTGGAACACCATATTTTTTACATGCAAGCGCCAAAGCAAACCCTTCCATATCAAAAACATCTGCTTGAATATCGACATCTGTTAGGAATTGATCTCCAGTATTACATACAGCAGTCCTACTAGGCACATTCAACCACTCTATATCAGAGATTTCTGAAGAAAAATTCAATCGATGAGGTGCTCCAAACTCCTTAACAATTTCCATATCTCTGTCGACAAACTCATTGCACCAATGAATACTTCCCACTTTATGCTTTACAGATCCTGATGTACCGATATTAATCACCAAGTCCGGCTCATAATCATATAGATACTGTAATAAATTGAGAGATGAATTCACCTTTCCAACACCACATATCAACGTCTCAAACCGAAAAGAGTCATTATGAATCTTTGTCATCTCAGCCTTTAATGCGTGTACTAATAAAATCTTGGGTTTTGACATCTTAATTTCGTCTTCAATTAATTTATTTATTCCTCTCTCACCTACAATAAAACAAATCGAATTCATAACAAATCGACTATCTTATTACTCTCGTCAAACTCATCAGCAATACTCCACAACAGCAACACATCATGAATATCCCCAAACAATCACCTTGAAATTTATACTAATTCTATTATTTAATGATCATCAATCTGTTTCAAATATATTCTGCTTCGTCTGAGTCAAAAGAAGCAGAATTATTTTCATCAACGATATTAAGAACAAAATAAAACGTAAAAATATGATTCATTTCAATATAGGATCAGCATTCATTACAAAATTAAAGATTCCCATTATCATTTAAGACAAAAATCACTTCTAAAATATTACATATGTCATTATTTTATCTGAACTCTAAAAATGGTAAAGAATATCCTAAATCATTTATCCCCGACATCTTCTCAAAAAGATGAGACGTTCAATATCGATTTACAAGCCAAATTTCTCCATCAGAATTGCGATTTATTATTTTTATTGTATATTTGTATCGTGGTAGAGTTCTACTCACAAAGTCATCTATTGGAATTGGAAGTAAATATCACGTTCTAATTTCTTTACTTTAAAGGTATTTTTATTTAGTTTGACTTAACGCTGTATTTAGTATCAACCCGAAGAGTTGGGGATAAAAAGAAAAAAAAGCATGGGTGTCCTCATGACCAATTCTTCAAACAAAGCGAAATAGAACAATATTACAACAACTAAAAAGTCTCTTATTACAAGACACACTTGCATTTCAAAATAGCAAATGATTATCTAGAATATACTTCTGTAAGGATTGCTAAAATTAATGCATTTAACTTTTATTTTTTGTCATCATTCATTGGAAGTAGTCTAAATCACAGACATATTTTACCGTACAAATGATCTTAGAATAATAATGTCTAGCAGATAAACATATTACGATATGTCTATCTCTACCATGTCGTACGAAAAAGACTTTTGCATTTAACAAAAGGAGAAAATCTCCATTTTTATTATCAATTAAAATTTTAACATTATGGGAAGAAAAGAATATTTCGAAACATTAGAGCATTTTAATATGCTAAAAAAAGAAGCAGTAGATTTTGACGAAAACACTTTGGTTGATGGAATGACTAAAAGAGAATATATCCAATCTATCGACTCTCAAATTGAACAAGTAAAGCAAATGGTAAGTCTTCGTTAGCAAATGGGCTTACCCGCTAACGGGTTCGTATAATTAAATACGACACCTTTTACACCTATTATTATCCTATGTAAATTTTTATTAGATATACCCCCTTAATGCTTCTATCTATTGAATCCAATTATCGATGTTATTTTTCAACCTCATTGCTTTATACCATCCAATATTCAAGAAAGCGACCAATATATCAACACTTTAAATAAAAATTACATAAGGATAAATATAGATTCACTTTTAAGTGATATCTGATACCTTATGATAATCAATACGATCATCTATAGCATACGTTACAAACAGATAATATGATCACCGTCGATGTAACAATCAAGTTTTAAACTTGATAAAAGAAACTCTTACCTACATATTATTTACTTTTACCATCATAAAACGAAAGAGGACCTTCTAAAATGATGAATATCACACAAATTAAATTGTACTTCAACTTAATAATCCTACATTTGCACCCGAGTATAACGAGATATTTAAAGTAAATAATCAATTGTTTGATTTTCATCCTTCTACACCCCACATTTTAACATTGATCTTACCATTAGAGTTAACATGATTTGACATTCCTGGATACAAGAAAATCCACTATGGCAACAAGCTCCAAATTGAAAAATATAAAGTAGGTACAGCTTGCTGTTTTATTATGGTCTGTTTTTCTTGAGCTTGACAGAAGAATTTTAAATAATACAATCCGATTATCATCATATAAGAAGGTAGATGCCCATTGACCAACTTTATTAAAAAGTAGTCAAAACGGCTAGGTTTAATCTCTAATAGATCGAATATGTTTTCAATGATCAGAGCATAAAATCTGATTACAACAAAACAGTGTTTGAAGAATGTAGACAACAAAAAAGATAATAATGAATCAAAACAATAATAAGAGTAAAAACAATAAAAGTAACGGTAGAAGTTTTACCAAGAATAAAAGCAATTCACCTAGGTCAAATAGAAACCCAAGAAGTCGAGGAAATAAAAAAGCCGCAACTTCTGATATCAAGCCAGAGCAACTTATTAAAAAAGCTACTTCTGTAGAGCAAGTTAAATATGTATCAGAAATACATTATGCAGACCTTGATCTACACCCTAAGCTAGCCAAAAATATTGAACGTAAGAACTACCAACAGCCTACGGAAATTCAGGAAAAGAGTATTGACCATCTAATGGAATCGAAAAATCTTATCGGTATCGCTGCCACAGGTACTGGTAAAACGGGAGCTTTTCTTATTCCAATGGTACACCAAATGTTAAACGACAACTCTATTACGGCACTTATCATGGTTCCGACAAGAGAATTAGCACAGCAGGTAGATGCCGAATTTAAGTCACTTACATTAGGAACATCTCTTAATTCAGTATGTTTTATTGGTGGTACAAACATTAATAAGGACATCGCGAATACAAAAAGAAAGATGAGCCTTATCGTTGGTACTCCTGGAAGACTAAATGATTTAATACAACGTAAAAACCTAAAATTAGGTCGTGTCTCCAAGCTAGTGATTGACGAATTTGACCGAATGTTAGATATGGGATTTATTCATGATGTTCGTAAGATCATCGCTGCAATGAAGAGCCGAGAACAAACGATGCTCTTCTCTGCAACTACAGATAAGTCACAAGAAGCACTCATCAAAGAGATCATTAAAAATCCTGTTAGAGTAAATGCTACAAACCATAATATATCAGGAAATAATGTAGATCAAGACATCATTAAAGTCGGTAGTGATGAAAGTAAATTTGATCTCTTACTTAAGCTCGTAAAAGATGATAGTTATGAAAAGATTATCCTCTTCGCAGAGACAAAACATCAAGTAAATAAAATAAGCAAAAAACTAAATAAGTCTGGTGTTAAATCAGATGTGATTCACGGAAATAAGTCTCAAAACTACAGAACGAATGTCATTGAGGCTTTCAAACAAGGAAAATTGAAAGTGATGGTAGCAACAGATGTTGCTGCAAGAGGAATTGACATTAAAGACGTATCTCTTGTAATCAATTTTCAAATACCTCCAACAATGGACAGCTACACCCACCGTATTGGAAGAACAGGTAGAGCAGGATCCACAGGAAAAGCAATCACATTTATAAATTAAGAGTCAAATAACATTGTTATCTTTATTTTTTTAAATGTTAAGACATATCACATCTTCAACACAAGAATAGAACATTGGCTTTTGGTTTATGTAATCAAAAATACTGAGGGAAACAGAACCTATAACTATAGATTCTATTTCCCTAAATACTTTGGGTCATATACACAGTTCATCGAAGAATCATATATATTGAGTCCACTCCGAAAACTATCAATTATGTATTTTATTCATTTTACAAGAAAAACACACACTGATTATCAAGTGTATACAAGATTCGTATTTTTCAATAAAATGAGATTATCGGAGTGGACTCATATATTCAAAAACACCATTAATCATCTGGATCTAATGGTCCACACCAAGCTGGTTTCGGAATTGGTTTTCCAACCTTAATCGCCGTTTTCTTTTGTATGCTATTTTCCAATGAAACAGTGTCTCCATCAAAATCAATTGCCACAGAACATTCTAGAAGCAACTTGTATCCTTCATTAACAAACTTAATATATTCGCCCCTTACATAAACATCGTCATCAGATAACCAATCAACATCTTTATGTGATTCGTAATTAACCTCAAAACGCGTCAAAAAATCAAACGATTCATTCTCTAATAATCTCAAGGAGGTTAGACCTTTCTTATCTGCCACATCTGTTATTGACAAGTTATTTTCTATATAAGTGTCATTGTCAAAAGATGAGATATTAAATGTCCCACCTTCATATTGTATATTTGCAACACCATAGGGAGTTATTTTCTTTGTTCCATTATCTCCACTCGCTACAAATTCACCTGTAAACTTTATTTTATTATTATTCAATGTTCTTGAGAACAAACTTACTGTATTAAGCTTCGCTACTTCATCTGAGATTTCAGAGCAATACAATTTCTCTCGTTCATACATACAATAAACTATTGCTTCAAAAACCTTCTTTGTTTCTTCTGACATCAAGAAGTCTTTATTTTCCTCATCAAGCTCAATTGTCATGGGCTCTCCTCTTCCACTTTTTCCTTGATGTTGTCCCACCTGAGCACAAACAGCTGTAGCTGTTGTCGTTACACTCCCAATAATAGCTGCAATAATTGTTGCAGAACTAGCTGCAATTCCAAAATGGTCTTTCATAACATTTTTTTATAATTATAGTTGATATTCTGATATTCATATTTACGAATATCCAATAACTAAAGATAGAAAGTTATCATTAAGGTAATTCACTTTGGTTTTCTAATCTAATAAATGGCAGTGTTTATGGAAGGAAGTAATCGGTTTGATTGTCAATCACCAATTTTAGTTTCACCAATCCTCTTCTTGATGCCTTTAGTCGTTCCTTTGTGTCCATAGTGATCATTCTATTACCCCCTCTTTCGAACGACTTTACTTTTTTGCAATTAATCAGAATATTTCTGTTAACTCGGACAAAACCTTCTCCTAGAAGATCTTCCTCAAAATACTTCAATAATCTTGCTACGGTAATTTTTTCACCAATACAAGTGTGGACTGTGGTAAGATAACAATCACAATGCAGATAACTAATTTCTTCAATATTGATAAAGTGTGTCTTCTCTTTTACACGAATAACAATCTTTCTGCTTTTCTTAGGGATAGCCTGTTCTATACTCATTATAACTTAAATTGATTTCATAAATAGTATGACGAATGCGTAATACGGTTCGGTTATATTGTTGTATACTTAAATATATAAACAGAAGCTATTACTTTTTATAAACGGTTATCTTATCTAATAAATGAAATGTGTTGCAATAAACACTACAATTTAAACAAAGCAAACAATGAGACACCATCAATAATTACAAAATAAAACTATTGTTATTATTAAAATGACTGTAAAATGGCTTTAAAAATTATATCTAATAAACTAAGATCAAAATGACGCAACATTATTATTTATATTATAACATCAAAATATAGGAGACTCAAAATACTCGTAGGACTAAAGTTTCAGGAAGTTATTCATCAAAAAGCAGAGAATTTAGCATAATAGAAAAGAACCAATTAGGAATAGTGTAACTACAAAATACCTTGTAATAGCAATTGCTTATAACCACTTAAACAGAGGGTTCAATCCCTGTTCAATTTAACATTATTGAGTTCGTCGTATTCAACAACTGCAATAGATATGTATGATTTCAAAATGATAGATGATCAAATTCGGATGATATGGCTACGGAGAGTATTGTTATAAAAAACAGGAAGGTGGTGATGCTAAATGGAAGTTGTCAGCCATAAATGATATTTTATTCAGACAGCACTGTTCAAGACACATCAAAAACAGTTACAAGAAACATGAGCCATAAGTCATAATTGGAAAAGTGTAGTAACTAGAGAACCTTTTTCATATAATTCAGTTTGAGATCAATGAACACAAATATTATTACTCTTTTTATCATACGAAGATCGAAATTTAGTATAATAAACAACGAAGATCTTCATCATTACATTATTTGTCCTCATTTTGTTGTATACCCAGTTTCTAAAAGAACCAACAAATTGAATACAAGAAAATAGCTCAACACACAGTTGATGCTGTATATCAATGAATAACAACTGACACAACCAAACTACAATAAGGAACATCTTTTTAAAAACCGAAATAAAAGTGATGAGACCAAATAATTTAGTATAATAATAAGACTACAAACAGAGTTATTAACTTGTTGATAACCATATTCAAAGTCCATTATATGGGATCAACTAAGGAAGATCAATATTTATTTCTTTTGTGCGACATGCACCAAAAAAACCCACCCCTTGATCTATATTAGAATGGAGTGGCATAACATTCATCACGCCATCAATTACATTCTCACTTTGCACCACACTACGATAACGAAACTTATAATAGGTCTTATCTAAAGACTTTATCCACAGGTAAAAATCAGTATTGTAAACCAAAGATAGGTAACTTTTAAAAGTAACTAAGCGTTCCTGATCAGCAGGGATATCTAGAAATAACATCTTATATGGAGACCGAATCTCATTAAAGATATTGTTCGCAATAAACTTATCCTGTGACGAAACAGGAACCGATTGATAATTTGTGGCATACACCTTTTCAACAGAATTCTCAATATGAAAAGCTCTACCCAACATCCTCACCAAACAATAACACGCATGAGGATGAGGATTTTTAATCAAGACAGAGATCGAATAGTAATCTTCAAATTTTTTAATACTCTTAACATGAGCTTCAAGAGCATAAGGCATTTGAACAACAGAAGAGGCCTGTATTTTACCATCATCAATGTTTAATTGGTAACTTCTACCTGAGACCCAAGAGTTGTCCCTCCAATCCATCTCCCATATTCCATTTTTAGTATACTTATAGCTCACCTTCTCCTTACTCTTTAAATCCACCAACTCCACGTCAGCATTTTCAATAGGTCGTTCAAGTTCGCCTGTCAATAACTTCGCGGCATAATACAAGCTTAATGTATTCTTACCTTCAGGAGACAACTCTCCTAAAACAGTAATCTTATCTTCTTTATTTTGTGAGAAATCCAAATTCTCCATGCTACAACCAACAACGAGTAGTCCAGAAACAACTATTACCACAACGATGATGATCTTCTCTCTAAAACGATTAAAACGCATAACTAAAAGAAATATATGGGAAAGCATTCATATAAGACATCTGCTCAAACTCAACAATACGATTAGAGCTATCATACTCTGGCAAAATAACGATGGGAGAAGGACGACCAACAATATTATTCACCCCAAACCGATAAACAATCGTATGCTGCCTTTTGGTACTCTTCTTATAACTCGCTCCAACATTTAAACTATAATTATCTGACAAACGATGATTATTAATTCCATAACTATTATAATTCACAAAAGAGCCACTGTCCCAATCCTCAATACCATGAATATGATCCATACTTTGAATCGCATACTCTGGTAATGTAACAGGGCGACCTGTAGAATAATATCCAGTAATAAACGTCCTTAGCTTTTTGGTTAACCTTATATCAATAGTACCATTCAGATTATGCCTTATATCATTTAATGATGGATAATATGCCCCACCATTAATCTCAGGATAAGCATCTTCTGATCTTATCAAACTATAGGACAATCCACACGTCAATAATTTTATTCTATATTCATAACTAACATTTGCCCCTTTAACTCTTCGTGTGCCGATATGAACACGATCTTTTAAACTGGGAGCTAGAAGATTCTGTGCTACATTTTGTCCATCTTTATAACGAAGAATATTATCCATTCTTTTAAGATATGCTTGAACCTTTAACTTACTATTTGGGGTGGGAACCAAGATCGCTCCAATCTCAACCTGGTTAGAAATCTCAGGAGGAACGGACTTACTACTTGGGGCTCTCAACTCTGTTGGTAAAGAGAAGTAACCAATAGTAATCTCATGCTGAAACTGATCCATTCTTGAATAAGATGCATACAGGTTAATATTGGAAGTGGGTAAGAAACCAATAGTAGCTCTAGGAGAAGCATAAGCAAACGTAGCATTCTTAGTCATATGAAAATTACCATTTATACCAGCCTTTAGATGCCACATATCTGATATTCGCCATTTGCCCTCATAATATAAATTCAACGTAGCAGCCATCATAGACAACCGACGGTTGGTACTTACAGCACCAACTCTCGACTCAACAAATGGAAATACAAAATTCTGATATCTTATATTCACGCCATAGGTATTCAACATTCTATTAGACAAGGTATGTTGCCACTGGGTCTGAATCACAAAATCTAAAATCTTATTACGATCGACACTCTCCATCGATTGCGTATTTCCATTAAAAGAGTTATTGTAACTACTAAAACTAATATTGGTCTCTTGAAACAGGTTGGCACTTTGAATATGATTCCACTTAGCAGTCAGTAGGGTATTTCCCCAATCTAACTCTACACCACTGAAAATATCGAAGAAATTATTATTCGACAATTTCAAATTAAACCGATCATGTCCTTTATAGAAACTCAAAAACACACGATCATTTTTCGAAATAACATAATTTGCTTTTAAATTCAGATCAAATAAGTTTAATGTCAAATCGGTAAAAAACAGATCTAGAAAACTTCGTCTTAATGAACCGATAAAAGATGCTTTATCTTTTAATATAGGCCCCTCCAGATGTGTAGTAAACGTAAGAGGACTCAATGAAACACTTCCATGATAGTTTCTCATATCTCCCTCCTTTGTCCGTATATCCACAACAGAAGAGAGACGCCCATTATACCTCGAAGGGAAAGACCCTTGATAGAAATCAACCTGTTTTACTACAGCACTATTAAAAACAGAAAATATATTTGCCAAATGGCTAGGGTTGTATACCTGTACTCCATCAATCAAGAATAAGTTATGATTCGGATTCCCTCCTCGCACAGAAAATCCACCTCCGGCACCGACACCTCCGCTTACTCCAGCTCGAAACTGCAATGCTTGAACAAGGTCGGTCTCCCCAAGGAACGTTGCCGAATGCCCCAAGTCAGACTCTCGAATAACCTCATGATCGAATGATGTAGAGTGACTTCTATTAGGACGAACTTTAACCTCAACGAGTGATTCTTGTTTCGGCTTCAATTCAATATCATACACCTCCTCATCAAGATCAATAATCACAGGACTATACCCTAAAAATGACGCAACTAGATTAGTCGTATTCTTAGGCACCTTCACGCTAAAAAAACCATGCTTATTGGTATAGACCCCCTGCTTAATATCTGGAATATAGATCGCTGCACCAATAAGTGTCTCTTTAGATACGACATCCCGGACAAAACCAGATATCGTTTTCTCTTCAGTACGATGCCCCTTCTGTGGAACCAAAAGCACCTTATGCTTTCGTTTTACAACTCTTAGCTTCTTTTTGATCACAATACTCCCAATCAGTGAATCACAGCTATATCTTCCTGTAGTTAAAAATAGAGAGTCGCTCAAATGAATATCATTAGTTCGATATGCCACATTAATACCTTGTGTAGAAACCCAATCCAATAGCACAACCATCGGATAATTCAGATCTTCCTCAACGACAAATATCGCCTCCTTTTTTTCAATATAATCCTGTCCTTTTGCAAAATAAGATTGTAACGTAGTCATCAATAAAATAAATACAATGCGATCTCTCATTACTTTTCATCCTTTTTAACGACGATAAAACGACTCCCGTTAGAGACCACCTTTAAGTCAAATAGGATCGCAAGTTCATCTAACGTCTCTTGTAATGTTTGATCTTTAAAATGTATCGTAACAAACATATCACTAAAATCCCCTTGAACAGAAAGCTTTTGCATATACACCTCTTCCAATTTATCAAAGACATCCAATAATGAACAATTCTTAAAATCCATATCTTTGGTCACCCATGACATATAATTAGGATCTTTATTGATTGATTTAATAATATTCTGAGAACGATAGACTCCTCTATCCCCCGGAGTTAATATCACTTTCTGATGATCTTTACTTTCAAAAGCAACACGACCTGTACGCACCACTACAATAGCGTCACTTCTTTCGGTCATGATATTAAAAGAGGTGCCTAACACCGTAACTTTCGTTTCAGCCAAATGAATAGTAAAAGGGCGTGATGAATCTTTCTCAACCTCAAAGAATGCATCTCCCTTCAAAGACACGTCTCTACGATCATCTGCAAATGTCTTATTGAACTTCAATTCACTATTTTTCTTCAAAATAACTTTAGTATGATCTGGTAGAGTGTAAGTCATCATCTGATCAGCTCTTATCACCTTCTCATGCGACGAAAACAACTGCCACAATCCCAAAGATAACACCATAACTATCGATGCTGCAATCGAGAGGTTACGGAACCATAAGTTTCGAACCTTACCAGTTACTTTAGCCTCCTTCAAATTCATTTTAGATGACACCTCTTCCCAACCCTCTTGGGGGTCAAACAGATCACTATAATCAATATATTGGGTCTCTTTCATTATAGTAGAAAGTTGCTTGTATGTCTCTTCATTATTAAGACGCCATTGCGAAAGAATCTCTTCTTCCTCCGCTGTTGTACATTGAGAGAAGTGTTTTGCTAATATTTCATCTATATTTTTCATCTTCTTTCTTAATAATGGTTCGACAACAATTGTATAATATAAATAAACGAAGAGCTTGGAATAGGGTGTTTCTTAATAAAATCCTTCATCGATTTGATTGCCTTTCCCATCTGATTCTCCACAGTCTTTATAGATATCTGAAGCGCTTCCGAAATCTCAACATAAGTCATCGATTCCAGACGACTCATTTTAAAAATAACCGCACATTTGGGTGGTAAAGTCTCTAACGCTTTTTCAATATATTGATTTGGTTCAAACTCTTCTAAACAATCTTGATCTATATGTTTCTCTTCTAATGGAATCTCTTCCACCGAATAATGATGAATCTTCTTTCTCAGTAGTGATACGCAATTATTCTTAACTGCAGTAATAAGGTAATATTTTGCTTTTGGATCTTCCACCAGCTCCCTCTTTTGGGTCCAGATTTTTATAAACACTTCTTGTACGACATCTTTGCTCTCACACTTATCCTTCAGATAGTTATACGCAATAGAACATAGCATCGCATAGTGCTTATCAAAAAATATATGGAAGGCATCCATCTCTTTGTTATCAGACATATCAGTTGGTTATCTTTTGTTTATATCGCACATAAAAGCCACATAATGATACGAATATATATTTTTCATAGTTAACATCCATCACCAGAGTGGTTTAACATACATCTAAAACACCCCAATACAACTTTTCGTTTAATAACATTAATCATCAAAACATACTACCATCATCCAAACACGTCAATAATACATAAGGAAAGGCAAAGAGAAGTCTCTAAATATCAACTACATCCCAAAACAACCGATAAAGTATTACACCTCGAATGATTCAAAACAGGTAATATCACAGAGTAAGAGTGAAAAAATCCCCATGGCATATAGCGTACCATGAGGACCAACAACGGATTTCTAAACGAAATTTTGTATTTACGATTATGGATTTTTTCTTATTAAATCTACTTGATCATCACCTCCTTCTCTACAAGTGTCAGATAAGAAACCTTGCCTCCAGCATCTTTATCTGACTGATTAATAGCACTATAAGAATGTTTTTTTATTAATTCCACCTTTACCTTTCCAGCTTTAAAACCACTACTGAACAGCCCTTCTACTTCAATCTTATCCGCACCTTTTTCAGTCGTTGCATACATCGAAAATGTTTTGTCCTGATAGATATTTACAATTACTTGCTCATTCTCTTTAGGAGCAGCTCCCTTCCAATGGATTACATTTTTCTGTCTACCGTTAAAAGTTGTAAAATCATCAACAAAGTTGATATCAGCTGAATTCTTTTGTGAAAATTTATTTACAAAGGTGGTCTTTGGATTCTTGTTAAAAACTACAGTTACATCCATTATTTTATCTCGCTTCCAATGATAGAAATAGTGAGATATTGTCGAAAAGCTATCCTCATTCTCATCATTAAACTGCACCTTTGAATCCCCTGATAGAGTTATACGAGTACCTTTGGATGTCCTCTCTCTAAAAGTAGCATCAACTTTCGTTGTATTGCGTGTCTTATTATATGTCACTTGATACTCTTGGTAAATAGCCGATTTAGCATCCAACTCCATAGAGTCGATAGACTCACAACTTACCATCGCACTAATCATAAATAGAAGAAGAACTACTTTACAACTTAATTGGTTTTTCATAGAGAACAACTGTTTTTATTAAATCTATACCAATTGTAATTTGAGACGAACGATAAATCATTGCGAATATATTTTGTTTACACAAAGTAAATACCTGAAACACAAATCCCCCTGCTCTGATATTTCTGCTCAACATAAAGACTATATACATGCAATAAGAATGATCATCTCATGATTTTATTAATACTAGAACTGGTATGAAACACCTAGATTAACCACCCCTTTATATCCTACTCCAAGCTCCAAGAAAGCAGCTAAATCCCCTCCAACTCTCAATCCTAAAGCATTCACTTGGAAATTCCATTGACCAGAACGATCCATATCCTGTTTATCTTTTTGCATATTATCTTGATCCAGAATCACTGAATAAGCCACAGATGCACCAGAGTAGACTTGAATAAAACCATTAGAGATATAACGATAATCCGTACCAAGTCCTGCTGTAATAAAATGTTGCGTAATATCGCCACTCTTGATATCAGCAGTAGTATACTCCGTCTTAAATTTTTGATAGGAAACATCTGTAAATACCATCCAACGATCTGCCACAGCATGCCTATAAGTGATTCCTACTTGTGGTGTTGATTTCGTAGTATTACTTCTTATCAAACCCCCAGTTATGGTAGTGGTAGCAACATCACTTGCAATATTGAATATATCATTTGAAGTAAATGCCCCAATATTTACATTAAATTCGTTTGTCCCTTTCTCTTGACCAATACTCTTCTGAGTAATTAATGAAAATATTGCAACGAGTATCATTATTATAAGCTCTTTCATCTTTTCCTTATATGTTTGTTCTTGTTTGTATTCCTAAACTAATTCCAACTCTATATTGAATTGATCGATCAATATCTTAAATCTTATATTGGATTTACACCTACAACACGCACAAAAACAAAATACCCCTACGTCGATTAGAAAAAAATCACTTTTCTTTCCATAAAAAAAACACAACACATTAACTATCAGTGCAATGAAATAAATCATTTCTTCACAAAAAGGATAACTACACACAAAAAAGAAACAAGAAAACATTTAAATTCAACCAAATTCACCGTTAGATCAACAAAATATATCTTTCATTCTAAATCCAACACAACTTAGTTATGCGAAATTAATGGCATGAAAGGAATACATAAACTAGTTTCACCAATTGAATTATGAAGTAAAATATATAGTATCGTAATATATTGTATTTAAACAGCTTCGAAATAGAGAGATTACGTCACCCCCTCGACACTTTTTATTCAGCATAAACCAAGTAGAACACAAGGAGCTTACACACTTAGAATAGAAATATGGTCAACAAAATATGCAAAGAGTATATGTCCCAATGATGACTCGCTACCTCTATCTATTAAAACTAATTTCAAATCGATGTCTATGGCAAGAAGTATATCTATATTCAATGTTCCAATCATAGAGACCACATATATTCTCCACAATAGCCAATCCTAACCCATTACTATATGAATGTTTACCTTCTGAAGCATAACGTTCAAACACTTTGTCTCCACAAAGTGCACCTAAAATACCGTCATTTTCTATATAGAATACCCTATCATCGTTACCTATGATGACTTTACCATTTTCCCTGTTGTGTTGTATTGAATTGATAATTAAATTTCCAATAAGTATTTCAATCAATGTTCGATTAGCTTCAATAAAAATAGAACCATTCAAATTCGAGTTATCCATAACAACTTTTTTCCCTTCCAAATAGAGTTCATAATGGTAACATAAGCTAACAGATAGATCAATTACATCCACTTTCTCTGTAACCCCTGTCTCCTTTCGATCTAGGCGTGTAAGTAACAATAGATTCTTATTGATACGAGAAAGTCGTGACACCGCTTCAAATAGATCTTCAATGAGAACGACCTGATCTTCTGTGATACTTCGACTCTGAATAAGCATCTCTAGTTTTGACTGTATCACAGCGACAGGAGTCTGTAGTTCATGGGCTGCATTAGCACTAAACTCTTTTTGTGAGAGATAGGTTTGTTTGGCATCCTCTAGCATCGTTATTAAAACACGATTTAAGTCAACAAACTCTTTAATATTATTATTTCGGAAGCAAGGTAGTACTGTATTCTCAATAGAATAATTCTTAATCTGATGAAGAGTATCATAGAATGGTGTCCATAATTTTTGGGATATAAGCAAAGTCGAGAAAACAAAAGAGATAAGCAACACAACAATAATAATACTGAATAACTCCACAATTGACCACATTAAATCAGCAGACTCGACAAGGTTCTGCCTTACCATGAGTAGAAAATCTTCAGTTTCTATTTTTATTGGTGCATAATGAACTCGGTATGGCTCTAGTTCATTATCCAACGCATCGTAGAAAAAAGTGTTATAACATCTATTAATAATCGTAGTATCATGATAGGAGACAATCTTAATGTCTCGATTAAAACGATTCCATTGGCGAACATCTCTTAACTTCAAGTCAGGTTCATTAAACACATGAAACTCCTCTACACGCAAAGAGATTGACTCATCAACATCTTCAATATATATCGCATTATTAAGATAGTAGAATAGAGGAGTAGACGCTAGTAACAATACTCCAGCTAATAGAGTGTAATGTAGATATTGCTTTGTAACTAATTTCCTTACTCTTGCCATTGATAACCAATTCCGTAAACAGTTTTAATATACTCACTATCTGAGTATTCTGATAATTTCTTCTTTAAATTTTTAATATGTGCATACACAAAATTAAAATCATTGAGCATAAATGTCAACTCTCCAGAAAGGTGTTCTGCTATGGCTATTTTCGAAACAACCCGTTGCCTATTATGAATTAAGAACAGCAAGACATCATACTCTGATTTAGTTAATGACAACAAACAGTCACACACACAAACGCTCTTTTGTTGCATATCAATCGTAACATCACCTTGTTCTAGTACTTGACTATTTATTCCGTACTTCCTACGGACAATCGCATCAATCCTTGCAGATAATTCAGCCAGATGAAAAGGTTTCGTCAAATAATCATCCGCTCCCAAGTTAAAACCCTCTACTTTGTCTGTGATTTGATCTTTCGCAGTAATGATCAAAACACCATCTTCACGATTCATCTCTTTTAACCTTCGTAGAAGATCTAACCCTTCACCTCCAGGAATCATCAAATCCAATAAAATACAGTCATACTCGAAATTCACAATCTTGTCTAGTCCCTCATCATAACTGCATGCGTGATCCATTCGAAAATCTTTCGATGATAAATAGTCAGTTATACTTTCGGCCAATGCCACCATGTCTTCAACAATCAATACCCTCATTCTTGATCCTCCGAATTGGTCACTTTTATCGATTACAACAATAAAACCACAAAACTAAGATAAAAACAGATAGAGTGTGAAGTCATTCTAACACTTTCACACTCATCTATATTACTTAACATCAATCCACCCTAGCATCTCTAAATAATTGAATCTAATTTATCTCCTTTATTAGAAGCTCAAAATAGATATAGACTCTGCTCAGTGAGATATCTTTAACGATAGATAAACAAAATAGAACGAAATAATTCTAATGTCTAATGGTTAAAATCCTTACGATTACGATCTAGGCTCTCAAGAAAAGATGGAAATACCCACAACAACAACGGTAACCCCACTACAAAACCACCAATGACAGCCACAGCCAATGGTTGCTGCATTTGTGCACCTAAACCAACACCTAAAGCCAATGGCATCAACGCCAAAATCGCTCCTATTGCCGTCATCAACTTTGGCCTAATACGTAATGCTATCGCATAATGAATAGCATGAGATACACTATTGTTCTGTTTTAAATTTGCTTGGTATTGATAAGCAGTAAAAATCGCATTCTCTGCGATGATACCTACAATCATGATAATCCCAGTATAACTACTTACATTTAAAGGAATAGCGAAAGTCCACAAAGCAATTAAAGAGCCACATATTCCTAACATCGAAATTAATATAATTAAAAGTGAAAGAGTCCATCTTCGAAACAAAAATAGCAACACTGTAAAGACCAATAATACCGCAAAAACAAGTATCTGTGTCAACTCCTTGAAAGATTGCTGTTGCTCTTTATATGCACCACCATATACAATCTGATAGCCTTTGGGAAGCATCACATTTTGTGCTACCTGATAACGTATTTCACTCATCACACTCCCCAAATCACGACCATCTAACCTAGCAGTAACACGTATGACTGACTTTAAATCCTCTCTCTGTTGTTCCATCTCTCCAGAAATAACCTCCACTTTCGAAAAGTAACTTACAGTTCGGTAGCTTCCGTTAGATAGATAAATTGGGGAATCTAATACTCTATCTAAACTATTGCTACTATAGTCTGTATTTCGAAGTAGAATCTTACGCATCTGCTCCCCATCCTGTATCTGACCAATCTGCAAACCACTAGCAATAGCAACCTGTGTTGGAGAGGGAGTAGGGATGTCTGCATGAATACCAACAGCCAACCCTTCAACTAATGATTGCAACTGATTCTGAAATTGTAACGGTGTAAGACCATACTCAGCCAACCTATCTTGATTAGGAATAAACAAGAAAGAGGGGCCAGCAGTAACCAATCCATTATCGATATCAACAACTCCATCCACCCCCTGCAAAACATGCTCCACTTTTTGTGCATAATCTTTCAAATCGGCATAGTTGTCACCAAAAATCTTCACCTCCACTGGCTCTGAAGTGCTCATCAAATCGCCCAATAGGTCTGCAATACGTTGTCCAAAAGATATCTTCAATATGGGTACCGAAAGACTAATATCTCTACGCAACTCATTAATAACCTCCTCTGTCGTCTTTTCATGACCACTCTTTAACTGTATCGAATAGTCCCCAAAGTTAGGTGGTACTGTGCGTATAGACATCTTCATTCCTGTTCTTCTAGAATAGGTTGCAATCTGATCATTAGACATGATAATGGTCTCCATCTGTCGACACAATCTATCGGTCTCTTGCACACTAGTCCCTGGGGGAGAATAGTAGTCCAAAACAATTGAACCTTCATCTAAATCAGGAAGAAAACCCTGCGATACATGACCATAAGAGTACCAAGCACCCCCCAACAAGAGAACAACAAAACTTAAAGCCAAAACTGGATACTTAAAGATATTAGTCAACCAATCTAACTGATGCTCCTTCTCCTCCTGTCCTCTTTTATGAACCGACACCTTCGCATGATAACCAATAACCAAATGCAACACAGGAAGTAAAAGCCATGTGACTAAAAAGGATACAACCATTGTGATCTGCATGGTATCAGAGAGCTCTTTGAAAAAAGAGCCTGCCAATCCACTCATCAATCGAAAAGGGAAATGGATGACTATAGTAGCCAATGAAGAAGCGATCATCGCAGGAAACAACATCTTTATCGACTTGCTCACCACCCTATAACGACTATGGTTAGGATGCTCCTCATGGGTTCTATAGATCTGCTCTATAATAACAATTGCATCATCGATAATCAAACCTACAGATGCTGCAATGGCCCCCAAAGACATAATATTAATCGATATACCAACCAGATATAAAACCAAAAAAGTAAAGGCAACAGTAACAGGTATCGTCAATAGAACAACTAAACTCGCTCGCCATGATCGTAAAAAAAAGAACATCACGATAATAGCGAGTAGAAGCCCCTCATAAATGGTCTCCATAACACTACTGATACTATCATTCACAAAAGCACTTTGATTATAGTAAGGCTTAAGGTGAAAACCACTAGGCAACTGTTTGGCAACCTCTTCGGATTTAGCCTCTACCTCTTGTGCAAAGTCTAATAAATTAATCCCTGGTTGCTTAATTAGGTCAATAATAAGTGCCTTGTGTCCATTGGCATTTACCTCCGTAAACTCTTCAGAAGGCTTCACTCTCACAGTGGCAATATCTTTAAGACAAACAACTTCTATTCCTCTCTTAACAATAGGGGTATCCATCAAATCATCAACACCTTGCACCCGGGTGTCTGTCAGTGTCAAATATATCCTATTCGAATGTGCTATTTGACCATCCGATGCTACAAAATTAGTATTGTTAAATGCATCAATAATAGCTTGGGGGCCTATCTGCATTTGAGCCATTCTATCAGCCTTTGGAATAATCACATACTCCTTCGATCGCCCGCCCTTAATCACAACATTGGCCATCCCTTTCACTTGTGATAACAAAGGACGAACCACTAAATTAGCTTGATCTTTTAATGCAATTTGATCATTCCCATCATGCTCTAAAGTAAAGCCAAAAACAGGAAACGTCGATTGGTTTACCGCCTCTACTGTGGTGATTACATCCACAGGAAAAAAACTCCTTATCTCATTTATTCGACTCTCTATCTCTAACTTCTTTTGGTAAGTATCCGTACCCCAATCCATAAATATATCGATCACTGCACTACCCCTACTTGTATTGCTCTTCACGATAGTAACCCCTTGCACCTTCTTCACTGCACTCTCTACTGGCTTAGTGACAGTGATCATCATACGATCCACAGGCAGTTGTCCTGCATCAATAACCACAGCAACACGAGGAAATTGAACCTCAGGAAACAAATTAGTTTTCATCTTCGATAACGAGAATGCACCTGCAATCAACAACAAAACCCCTACAAAGAGTATCGGTTTCGTTAGAATCTGATAATAACTCTTTTTCATCTTCTTCCTCCCTTTACCCTTATTGATTTGTTATTCTAACACGCTTTCCACCTTCCAAACCATAAGAACCTACGGTTACAAAACGTGCCTCTTTATTAAATATCGGTGAAATAATCTCCACATCTTTACTATCACGACGACCTAGTTGAACCTCATGCTTGGTTACAGTATAATCGACATCAACCGTAAAAATCCAACTCTTCGTTAAATCATCCGAACTTTGAACCGCTGACTTTGGAAGAATTAATACAGAAGAGTCCCGCTGATTCACAATTTCAGTGACCAAACGGATACCCTCAGGAACATAAAGTGCTTTTACCGGTTTTGTAACATAGGTAATATTTTGAGTCACTGCATTTGCTATTGGCAATATTGACTCAACGACAACCCTTGTTCTCTCCCCGTTAGGCATTACAACACGCAAAACACTCTTAGGTCCAATATCAGATAAAATATTAAAAGGAACCTCCGTCAAGAAACGCAACGAAGTTGTTTTAGTGATACCGCACAAAAGCGTACCCATAGCGATATACCCTCCAGGTTCACTTACTACAAAATTAGATACTACACCATTAAATGGGGATCTTACAATATAATCTTCCACACTATAACCCAACCTCTTCTTGGTCTTCTCATCCAAGACACTGCTCTCCAACTGCTTAATCTTATAAAGCACATCCCCTCTCTTAACATAGGCTCCTAAATGAATATTAACCTCCGATACATACCCCGCAATTGGTGTCTTTAAATTCTCTCTCTTTAAATATTTCGAATTTGAAATAATAGGAGTTATTGAAGGAATCACTCCCTGTCGATAATTTACAACTTGAATAGCAGTGGTCGTAATAGCCTCCTTTTCAGAAGATTTCTCCTTTTTTGCTTCAGTACAACTCGACAACAAATAGATAAGAGATAGGAGCGAAACAAAGTAATATCTGTTCATTATGATACTTTTTATAGTTACCAATTCCAATAGTTATATGTATTTATCAACTGCTTTCTTTCCACCATTAAATCCGATAATTTAACTTGCAACGAAGCCATCTCTCTGAGTAGAAGAATATATTCCATTACCGTTCTCGAACCAATAGCCAATTCATGCTGATATACATTCATCAAATCCCCGTACTCTATCAATTGATTTTCCAACAACCCGATACGTCGATTACAACTCGTAAGATCTCCATTAACCTGAACAATATGATTCATATGTTGTACCATAAAACTACGCTTCTCAAAGCCAACCATATCCTCTTGAATATCTACGGTTCTCTGGTGATACTTCAACTGTTTACCATCAAAAATATTCCATGAAAGAGTTACCCCAAAATCCATCCCAACATTCTTATAAATACTTCTTCCATAAATCCCATTAAGTCCCATTGAAGCATTTAAATTTAACTGTGGCATATAAGGCAACTTCATCTTCTGTTTCTGAATCTCTAATGATCTAATTTGAAGATCGTAGAGATGTGTAAACTGTGTCAAGCCCTCAAACTCACTCTTATGCATTAATGGAACAGTTAAAACAACCTTCGAACTATCCATAATACCGCATAACATTCGTAGTTGAGTCAATGAATTATAATATAAGCCTCTCTCCAACTCTTGCTGCTCTTTAATCGTTGTAGACTCTATCGCCAATCTCGAAATATCCGAAGGCTTGCAAAGAGACTGCTGTGACAACCGTTCCAATACCGCCTTATTCGAACGCAATAACCTCAATATCCCATCTAAATGATCGGATCTTTGTTGATGCATATATGCGAACAAATAAGCGTCCACAACCAATTTCTTTAGATCATGAGATGATAACGTTATATTTTGATTATTGATATCCGTTTGATTATTGATTCCATCAATTTCAATCCCCAACTTCTTACTGTTCAACAACGGTTGACTTATCGAAACAAGTGATTGATAAGAAACACCATCTGTTACAGCCGTATCAAACCCCCAATAGTTATTATTAGATGGACTAAAGCTCAACGATGTTTTTCCTCCTTCCATAGCCAACACAGGTGCTGCCACAATATTCCCCTGCAACCCTATTTTAGGCTTCCGATATAGAGCATATACTGATTTTACACGAAGCTCATTTTGCCTATTCCCACTCCGATATCCCTCTAATACAGGACTATTAATCATCGCCTCCTGCAAATAGTAATCAAGACTATTCTGTGCATGTGCAGCCCCATAAAACAAAAAGAACCCACACACTATTAAAACCCAATGTTTCATACAAAAACCATCTAATGTCAACGCATATAATATTAATATCAGCTAATATAAAATTGAATTCTGTAGAAAATTTGAATCCCTAAAATCAAAAATATACTAGATATATTTTTCTATCATAGTTAAAACAAGTAATCCCACTTTGAAATATCTAAAGCAGCATAAACAGAAAGAGGGGTAAAGATCTACGCTTTACCCCTATTTTCTATTTATGATCACGATGATCTGTTGTTACCATGAAACAGTAGTTCCAAACATTAAGTATTGATCTAATTGTATTTTGAAATAAGCGATTATGCTTCCAAATATATTTTGTTTTTACAAGACTTGAAATTTAACTATCGGTGATATTTCTTCGCTACCTATAAACAATAAAGAACGCAAGGATATAACTCATTTAGATATTCAATTGATATTATTTACTATGGACAATCGAATTATATGTCTGCACCATTGCATCTAACTTCTCTTTATTCTTTGTCGCCAGATTAACTTGCTGATGAATATCGTCTTTCAAATTATATAGCTGATACTCCTTTGAATTTCCTAACTCAATATTAACATTCTTATTGATCGCAGCTCCTTTATGTGGTGGAATCATTACCCAATCTCCTTCCTCATAGGCTGTTCGAGTAAAAGCCTCTAGAACCAATCCCTTTCGCCCATCGTCACTCTTCCCTAAAAGAGCACCTAGAATATCCTTACTATCTTTACCTCTGATATCACTTCCAACAAAGTGGGCAAATGATGACATTAAATCCACTTGACAAACCAATGCATTAGATACTTTTGGCTCTATCTTACCTTTCCAATAACAGATAAATGGTACACGAGTACCCGCCTCATACAAACTATATTTCCCTCCTCGATAAGGTCCTGTAGCCTTGTGATTACCATTAAGTTCTACCGCCTGATCCTTATATCCATCATTTAAAACAGGACCATTATCACTCGAAAGAACAATTAATGTATTCTCTAAAAGATGTTTCTCTTTTAAATGCTTAATAAACTCTCCAACGCACCAATCGGCCTCAAGAATGACATCACCACGAGCCCCTAAACCCGATTTTCCAACAAAACGTGGGCTTGGTGTACGAGGTACATGAGGCTGTTGTAATGCATAATATAAAAAGAATGGTTCATCTTTATGATTATCTACATACGCTTTAGCCTTCGCAAGAAAATGATCTGCCATCTCTTCATCTTTCCAATGAGCAGCTTTTCCACCTTTCATAAAGCCAATACGAGGAATCCCGTTTACAATGGTATTGTTATGTCCATGATGCCATTCTAGTTTTAACATCTCAGGATTATTCTTTCCTGTGGGTTGTCCATCAAAGTTATGTTTATATGATATCGATATAGGATCATTGGGGTCCAAATTATCCACATGATCATTCTCAATATAGACAGTAGGAACTCTATCCTGTGTCGCTGCCATAATATAAGAATCATCAAATCCGACTTCATTAGGTCCTGGCTTAATCTCCTTATTCCAATCAAGATCTCCTGCTCCAAGACCCAAATGCCACTTACCAACAATTCCTGTATGATAACCTGCGGTCTTTAACATCTTAGGCAGCGTCATCTTCTTAGGGTTAATCAGTAATGGTGCAGACCCAGGCAGTATCTTCGCCTTCGCATTCCTCCATGGATACTCACCTGTCAACAATCCATAACGACTAGGCGTACAAGTAGCAGAGGTCGAATGTCCATTGGTAAAACGAACACCTCCATTAGCTAAAGCATCCATATTGGGAGTTGAGATCGCATCCGCACCATAACAACTCAAATCGCCATACCCCAAATCATCAAGATAGATTACAACGATATTGGGTTTCTCAACTTTCTCTTCTTTTTCTTGCTTCTTCTTTACACTACACGATGTCATAGCAGAGCAGAGTGCGAAAGAAGTGAATAGTAATGTGTGTTTATTCATAAATCGATATTGTTTTTTATCATAATTAAAAAAAGGTAATGTAACAAAAATACAACAACTATTATTCTTTAACACGAAACACTTCAATTGATTAAAGATGTTAAAATAGAATTATACTAATTTGAACAAACCCTATCATATACCATACATCAACGACTCTCTTTCTAAACCTGAAGAACATTAATTCCATTTTAACCATCCCCCATCGCAAACATCTGATCAAGGAAACATTATCTTCTTATAATAAATCTAAAACAAGAGTATCGTTTGGCACCTTGATGATATTGGCCTAAAAACATCTCTTCCCCTCTCCCTGCGGGTTTATACCTGACAACCCATTGTCATCACACTCGGATATACGATTCACATATAGTGTAAAAGCAAATATTTTTAAGGGTTTACCCATTAAAGACTAAAATAAAACGCTTATATTAATACACTGTTCTCAACACTAAACACAAATTCCGTTGAAGAACTTGATAACTAACAACTGAAAACATGCACAACTACAACTTAAATTCAAGATTTAAAACCATTATTCATCGACTTTCTTTTATTCTTCTGCTGTTAATATTGGTAGATCTACCGAGTAATGCTGCAGGAAAAAGAAAACAGCCCAATATCCTCCTGCTGTTCTCTGATGACCACCAGGCAACGGCCATTAATGCTTTGGGAAATCCATATATTCAAACCCCTAACATTGATAAGCTAGTAGATGAGGGCACCACATTTACAAAAACATTTACAGAAACACCAACCTGCGCTCCTAGTCGCACAGCCCTTCTCACAGGTTGTGGTTCTTTAACCCATGGCACATTCTACCCAAAATATTCACAGAGTGTCAATAAAAATCTAAAAAGATGGCCACAAACAATGAAGGATGCTGGCTATGAGACATTCTGGACAGGTAAATTTAATACACATGGCAAACCGATGGAGTGGGGAGTAGATCAAACGGCAAGAATCTTCCCTCGCGGAATGGGAGATCATGAGATGTCTTTTAAAGAGAATGGAAAAACCATTACAGGCTTTAGCTCTGAACTATTTGCAGATGCAATGATTAATTTCATCAACCAAAAGCATGATAAACCATTCTTTGCAACCATCGCATTTACAGCACCACACGATCCTAGAACACCTCCAGGAAAATATGCTACCATGTATAAACCCAATGAAGTTCCTCTCCCTGCCAATTTACTATCTCATTACAACTACAACGATGGATACGACCAGATCAGAGATGAAGTACTCATTCCTTATCCACGAGATATTGACACCGTTAGAAAGGAGATTGCCGATTACTATGGAATGATAAGCCACATGGATACACAAATTGGTCGTATCTTAGATGCACTTGAGAAAAGTGGGATCGATAAAAACACCATTGTCATTTATGCTTCAGATAATGGTTTGGCTATTGGACACCACGGACTAATGGGGAAATTTAGCTTCTATGGACATAGTCTGCAAGTCCCACTGATAATGAGAGGACCTAAGATCCCTGAGAACTATAGAACAGACACTTATGTATATCTACACGACCTCTTCCCAACCATTTGTGATATGACCGACATCTCAATTCCTGAGACTGTAGAGTCAAAGAGTTTCCTTTCCGTTTTGAAAAAGAAAAAACAACCGATTCATGAATATATGTTTGGAGCATTATCCAATCTAAAACGATCAGTATCCACAAGAGAATATAAACTCATTAGACACTACAAATCAAAAACAGAAAATAAAGGTACAGATGAGTATCTATTTTTCGATCTAAGAAATGATCCCTTAGAGATTAAAAATGAGATCAACAATCCACTATTTGCATCTAAGATTTCCGAACTGAAAGAGGAGCTAAAGCGTGAACAGATAGCCAAGAAGGATTTTCTAGATCCCGATTATCAATAATAAAGATTGGTGGATATGCAGATATCCACCAACCTCCTCCTGCATTAACATCAGATTGACCATACTTTAACCCTGAACATCATCGGGGCATCATCGCTCTAAACAGGGGGCAAACAGGGGGTAATCTCAGAATTCCTTAAAAGTACATTCGAAATTGGTTCGAAGAAAACGGGAAATCGATGAATGAACTTCGAATGAACTTCGACCTATTATCGAACCATCTCCCTTTTTATCCCCTGCTTAAAGCGTTGTAATCCCCTATTAAACAGAAGGAAAGCAGAAAGTACCTCCTCGTTAAGTATAGGGCATTACCCATTTAACAATCAAATGGACACCTCCCTCACTATTCTATTTTGTTTACTCTTCTGTATTCACTAAACTACACCTCCTAGTTACCTGCTAAGGGGATGGTAGGTACCTTCCCCTACCTTTGTCCATGGTTCCTCCATGGTTCGTCCATGGTTTGTCCATCGATTTCGGGGGTTTCGATGGCTGAACCATGGACAAAACATGGCTAAAACATGGACAAAGGTAGGAGGAGGTACCTATCAGGGTAGAAGGAGGTACGAAGCAAGTCCCTTTGAGGTTTACTCAGAATATCGAGTATTCTGTTCTCCATCTTAACGATGGCATGCTGGACTTGCTTGGGTATTTCGAATTAAGCACATAAAAATGGCTCTCCTAAATATATAAAAAACAGCACTACCAGCCAAGAGAAATCGACATATAATCCTCAAATACAAAACATTGCTATTACTTCAACCTACATTATAGATTAAAGTAATAGACACATTTTACGACAGGGGGTACTTCTAAAAGAGATGTAAGTAAATTATTGGGGATGGTTAAGATAAAAGACGATTATCGGTATGACCGATATTAAAACAGAGTCTATTGCCTGTTGTTTTGTTATTGTCTCTCTGTTTGCGTATCACATCTAGATAGTCGAAATGATCCTCTTTACGAATGGTACCGTAGTTTTCAGCCACATCATGATAGAGCCACTCAATTTTGCCACGGGTTTCGTTTCTAACTTTGCCATCACGAATAATATTAAACCCCTTATCGCTATAGAAATAGTGGTGGTTGGTAAGTAACACTCTTTCGTGAATCGCTGGATTAAGATTGTGTGTGATAATACCGACCTCTATCGCTTTTCCTATCTCCTGTTCAATAAATTGGGTTAGTTCCGCCATCACCCATTGCGACTTCTCTTTGTTGATAATATCATTGGAGTTATTAAATACCAAGGTGATATGAAAAGGGACCTCTAGGGTAGAAGGGATAATGTTTTTTACAATTTCGAAAAGGTTCTCTTCTTTGAAATTGTTGAAATCCACGATATTCTTATATAAGTAGCTATCGATCAAGATAGCAGAGTTAATTGGGGTTAGTGACACCTCTTTAAGAAATGCTTCCCAAGAGCCGTTTCGATTTCGGCGTTGTAAACCATCGACAGGAGTTTTAAAGCTAAAACCATAGGTCTTATTTAGTTTTTCGAACAGATGAAGTTCGTTCTTCTTTAAGATCATACAGCCATGGGATAGGCGAATCTTTTCGGCATCGATATGCTCATGGTCTAAAAGAAAAATATCGGTTGGAAATTTGCAGTAGTTTTCTTCGTCGATAGATTGAAAGAACTTCTTGTGAGGCACCAACTCTCCCACCTCTTTCTTATTGAAAATGCGATACACCTCATGGGCATAAATCTTCTCCTCTAACTCATCCTCATCAAGGTCTAGAATGATATTACTATAGTCCATAAAGATGGGGAAAAGTGTTTTGGACTCAAAGGCAGCATCCTCTTCCTCTACGATTTTCGTAAATATAGCATCTGAACAGTAGATATCTTGTATGGCCATAATCTATTTCTTGGTTCGGTTTAGTCTGAAAAGCTCCATGGCACTACTATCTGCTTCGTCGAAGAACCCTTTCCCGAATTTCCGGTTGAACTTACCATTCTCTTGATACTTCATCTCGTAAGGCCCTTCGGAGGTATGAAAATAGTAGACTCTAAATGGGTTAAGATCTAACGCTTCATTTTGGTGTAAGTTGTTCTGTAGCCCTAACACTTGTGATCGACGAATAATATATTCAGAGTGGGTCTCGATAATAAATTTTATTCCATAAGTTGTGCTTACCTCATAAAGAAAGTCCGCCAATTTACTTTGTGCGCCAGGATGAAGGTTTAATTCTGGCTCCTCAACAATAAGGTTAATACCATTGGTTTTGTCACCATATTTTCGGATAATGGTAGCAATACGAACAAATAGTTGCATCAGTTGGAGTGATCCCATCCCCATATCTGCTAATGGTATGTATCGACTATTTTCCTCTACCACACACTTGTATGCTTCGCCTGAGATAAACTCAATATGAAGGCTATTGCCCAACTCAAACTCTTTCATCCATCTTTCGATGAACTGGTATTCAGGCTCCTCTTTTCTCACCTTTAGCTGGTAGAATTGGTGGATGGCTTGCCCCAATGCATTTTGCTTATCACGAAGATAGAATAGTCCAGACTGTTTCATTGGATTGGCCCCTAGGTAGTAGACTTTTTTGGTGTTGACTAGAGATACAAATCGAGCGATAGACTTCTGAATATTGAATTTCTCATTATCAATGACACGAGCACTTATATATAGTTCACCATCTTCCACAAAAGAGTTCTCATATAGAGACACATCTTTATGGTGGATTTCATTGATAAAGGTCTTTACATCACTATTTCTTTCTAAGAAATTACGCACATAATCAATAAATGGGGAACTATCCTCTTTGAACTCTAGATCTCCCATAGGATACTTTACATCGAAGAGTGTTGTTGCATCAAAATTAGGTTCATCTTGATGATTCTCTTCATAGAATTTGATCTTCTGGTTGATGGTGTTTATCTCACTAATGGTGTTTAACACATCTTTTGAAATAGGTGCTTCTTTTTGTAGTGTTTTAAGCTGTGTACGAAGCTCTTTACGCTCTGCTTTCAATTGGCATATCACGTTATTAGGCTCTAGCTGTTCCTTCTCTTGATGTTCTCGTTTTAAGATTTGCAACTCCTTCTTCTGAAAGTTATATACAAAAGTATAGTTGAGTTCTTTATCTTCAATATGAATTTGATTTACATCTGCAAATGTATAGTTGTCTTCTCCTGAGATCTTTACATACACTTTAAACTCCTCAATCTCAAAGAAGAACTCTATATAAGAAGCCTCTGACTGACTACACTTTGCTCGTTGAAATGTGACAATATTGGCTTCGTCTAAAACTGTATTAGCAAAAGAGAATTTGTCAGATTGCTGAGTCTTTAGATAATCCAAAACAAGAAGAATGGCTTTTACCATCGTGGACTTGCCCGAATTGTTCTTTCCCACCAAAAAGGTGACTTCTCCTAGTTCTAAAGGCTCAAACTTCTCAAATCTACGGAAGTGATTAAATCCTATCTTTTTCATATTAGGCGTGTCATGCTTATTTATTATAGTTTAAATATATGTAATTAATAAACATCGTCAAACCAACGAAAGGAAATCTGTATTCTATTGATCGGTACTAGTCGATATCTGTATCCAATAATTGATGAAATATATCCAAAGGTTACACAGATTCACGCAGATCTATTTTATGTTGATGATTCATCATGCACTGAAGTTACCAAAGTTAAGTTTACGTATCCCACTCGTGCCAATGAATTGGCACAAACCACACTTACCAATGTCTTAAGGAGTGATATTATCGTGTTGGACTTTCAGTCCTCTTTTTATCTTTTGTTTTGAATACCCAGCGCTTCGCACGGGGATAGAAAGTGTAACACTTTCAGTGTATGTTGATTATTATGTAATTGAAAGGTTCCAATAATGAATGGAGTTCATTCATTATTGGAATAGATATTTTTTAAAGTACGAGCGATTTCAGTTCGTCGAGATCTAATGTAGACGAAGTATCAGTACCTTCTAAGATCTGATCGGCCAAGTTACGTTTGGTTTCATGCAGTGCAATGATCTTCTCTTCGATGGTTCCTTTGGTGATCAGTCGATAGACTGTCACTGGCTTCTCTTGTCCCATTCGGTGAGCTCTATCGGTGGCTTGATCTTCGATAGCTGGATTCCACCATGGGTCCATATGTATCACATAGTCGGCGGCCGTTAGGTTGAGTCCTAGTCCTCCGGCTTTTAGGCTGATAAGGAATATCTTGGGTGTCCCTTCTTGAAAGGTCTTCATCTGTGCTGCTCTTTTGGCTTTGGAGGTACTTCCATCCAGATAGCAATATTCATAGCCTAATTGCTTCACTTTCTCTTCTATCATCCTTAGATAGCCTGTAAATTGACTAAAGACAAGTACTTTGTGATCTCCATCTAAGATGGTATATATCAACTCTTCGAATGCTTTAAGCTTAGAGCTTTCTAGTGTCATCTTATCGTCTACCAGCGCACTAGACAAGCATGCTTGGCGCAGTTTGGTGATTTCTGACAGTATCTGGAATCGCGCTTTGCCATCGTCGGCATTCTCTATATTCTTTTGTGCCACGATTCTACTGGCTTCGTAATACTCTTTCTCTTCCTTGGAGAATTCGATCTCACGTACTATCTCTGTCTTTTCAGGCAGTTCGGTGAGCACCTCTTCTTTGGTTCTACGAAGAAGGAATGGTTTGAAGAGTTGCTTTAAGAGCTCTTTGTTTTTAGAGGCATGCTCACCAGTGATGTATTTAAGTTGGAACGATTTATAGTCGCCCAAGAGTCCTGGTATTAGGAATTGGAATAGGTTCCAAAGCTCTCCAAGGTGGTTCTGTACGGGGGTTCCCGTGGCGGCGATTCTAAATTTAGCATCTAGGTTCATTACAGACTTAGAGCGTGATGTCTGGTTGTTTTTGATGGCATGCGCCTCATCTAAAGCCACGACATTCCAACTGTTGTTTTCCAATAGTTTGGTGTTAGACTGCAACACACCGTAACTTACAAGCAATATATCTCCTTTGGTTAGAGCCTTTACAAATTTATCTCGCCCCTTTAACGGAAGTACTTTACAGTTCAATGTAGGAGCAAATCGTTCGATCTCTTTCTCCCAATTGATAGTGACCGATGAAGGTGCCACGACCACTGAGGGTCCTTTGGTTTTGTATTTATCTAACACAGCAAGGATTTGGATCGTTTTACCTAGTCCCATATCATCAGCTAAGCAAGCACCAAGACCAAGCTCATAAAGTTTACACATCCATTGGAATCCTTCGTCTTGATAGTCTCTCAACTCTGCTTTATACTCCTTTGAGGTTGTAAATTTCTTCTTGTCTACTTTTTGTATTTGGTCTCTTCTCTTCTTCCATTGTGTCGGTATTTCCACCTGGTCCTCTTGAAACCAGTCGTCGAATATCTCCATAAGCATCGGATGGATACGTATGGATTGATCGTCTTGTAAAGGCATCTCACCAAAAGAGGATATCTGTTGTAGCTTCTTCTGAAGCGATTCGCTCATGGCAATATAGTTGTCCTCGTCGAGTTGAATGAAACGATTGTGTCCATTATTTGTTCGTTGCATCAGTTCGACCAATGACATGACATTCTCGCTATCTGGATGCCAGTTGGAGCTTACTTGAAACCATCCATTACTAGATGAGACTTGGATATTCAAATCTTTCTCGGTAATGGGTTTAGAGAGCTTGAACGATTCGCCTTCAGGCCATAGAATAGTCCATGACTTAAAGTTTTCTCTGATGAAAGAGAGTAGCTCTAGCGATTCAAGGGTACTGTTTGAAATGACGGACATCTCCTCGTTATCGAATTCGAAATCTACATCACTAAATACTTTGGTGATTTCCTTGATTATCTTATTCTCTTTCTTTTTGTCTGGGCGCACTAAGAAAGAACGGTTCTCTCCCTCGATCACCATGTTTTTTGTGTTTGCTCCCAGTTGGCTATAATGCGTTTGACTGTCATGGTGTTTGACCACAAAATCGACCTTTAAAAGATCGCGTATAGGTCGCATTTGAATTATCGGAGCAGCGATGCTCTCTTGTATTGTGACTGTGGCATCAGTAGTATTGCTGTCGATAAATAGTTTTGTAGAGAGACCTTTTAATGTCTGTTGGAAAGCCGACCATTGATCTTGTGGAACCACAATCTTATCGTTACACTCTTTCAATATTCTAGAGAACTTAATCTCGATATCAGAAGCTTTGGTAACGTGGAATTTTGATTTACTTATCTCTCTGAAAAAATAGTTCTCTTGGATGTGTTGATTAGCCGAGATATGATATACATCCTTCTTTTGGGTTATCTCCACAATAAACGGATACTCAATAATCTCAACTCTTTTTTTATAGTCGTTATCAGTATAGACATGAGGGTGTTTGCTTAATGCTAGAAGCATTCTACCAAGACTACTCATATCATAATCGTCGTGATTTTCATCGAACTGATTGGCAACGTGAATATCAAGGGCAGTAGCTGAGGTTGGCGGTGAATTCTTCAGCTTAGTGATCGATAGTTTTCGTCCTTTACTCAACCCTGTCTTACCATAAGATCGCTCATAAGGCAAGATGTCCATATAATAGTGAGAACTACGAACTACCCACATGATACAAGCATTGGCATGTTTGGTCTCCTCTTCTGTAAGAGTTTGTATTAGCTTTAAGGCTTTGGTCCACTCTTCGGCTTTTTGAAGGAATTGATAAGAGTAGAATTCGTCTCTCATTTTAGAATCTAACTGGATAGACCAATTGCCACCAATTCCTGCATTTTCAGTAATTTCCATAAACTCGATCCAAAGTCTATTGATATATTCATTATCGTCATAATCCGATAGATCATCTTGATGATAACTAAAAACGTCCATAGCTGCACCATCATACCCTAACCATTTAGCTACCCATATCCCAATGATAGCTGAAGGTGTCTGAATATTTTCAATATCATTATATATATTTTCCCAAGCAGCTTCACCACTGATCTCTTTTCCATTAAAGACACGGGCATAAAGTCTTAAGAAAGCATAAGCTCCTTGATATTTATCTTTTTCTGATGAAATTGAGCTTTTATAATGTTTTATGCCATCATTGGCTAAAGTCAGAAGAGCTTTGATAGAACGATCATCATTGTTTTTCACCAATACGAATGCAATAAAAAGACCACGATGACCAGGAACAAATAGCTTTTTATTGTTTTGATTCATGTGTGCATTGGTCCACTTATTTAGATCTTCGATAGGCACAGAAGTCAATTCATTCAGATCATCAAACCAAGGTAGTTTATACGTGTCGAATAGCTCTTTTTGCGTGGATTTAATCTCATTAATCGTCGACTTATTGCCGTTTAGTATAGCTCGACCTATCAAATCTTCCTTTATCGCCTCTTGCAGTTCTGTAAATTTAGGAAGATCGACTCCGAGTTGAAATAAAGTCATATTAGATGCACTATCAAAAACTTTATTGAGTAGGTTGTCAAAGAGAACCTCCTCTAAACGATGTTGTTTATCATGGATTTGAAATACAAGAGAACGTATAAATTCATCGTTTGATCTAATGTCACGATGGGCAAAGACTTCTCGAATAAGATACCCCATATATCGAAGAAAATAGTCGTTCCTAAACAACTTATCATACTTATACTCTCCATGTACATCAATTAGCTTTGAAATAAAATAGGATGATGCGATATCTGGAAATCCAAACTTCACCATTATCAGCACTTTTAAATCAACCTGGAGGTTATTATCTTTATCTAGTGCTTCTATAACCACATCGGCTAGCTCTTGGTCGCTAAAGATTTTGTCACCTAAATCTTTCTGCCATTCGGGATATTCGAATATTACATCATCATAGTCCTCAGAAAAGGAGAACTGCTTCAAAGTCAATAGATCATCCACAAATGTATCGATATTAGCAATAGTATAAATCTTACGTCCGTCCTTTTTAAACTTAATATCTACAAGCAAACGCTTTAATAAAACTATATTACACCTTTTCATCCTATCCATGATATGGCAAGTGTGTTTATAAAGCTCTTCAGTATATACGTTCTCGTTTATTACTATCATCTGTAAAGATATTTAATTTGAATAGTCAAATTTAGAATAATATTAACAAAAATGCCACTCGTAATAGTGTTTTTGCGAATGCGATAAACAGAGCATTTCATCATAAATAATACAACAGAAATAACGGATGTTTTCTTATTGTACAAACAGCTTGTACTATACTAGACTTCACTAAGCAATTCCACTTGCATACACTGATTAATATCATGAACGACATGTATATCCTTTTACAAAAGACACAACTATACATAACATAACTAATTTTGAACATGCAACTCATAGCAATATAGTAGTATTGTATTATAATCAATTAAACATAACACATTTATGAAAAGAGTTCTACAAACCATTATGGTGCTTCTATGTGTAAGTCAATTATTAGCACAACCTTATGCACAGACAGAGACAAGTAAACAGATAGGGAAAAAGATTGTTGGGTATATTCCATCTTATCGGATGGGTAAGTTTAATCCCAATCAACTTGATTATTTATCGGATATTATCGTTTTCTCCATCTTTCCTGATCCAATTACAGGAAAGATAGGAATCCACTCTACTGTAAAAGGAAAAGCAATTTATAAGAATATCAAAGGGGGAAAAGGACTTAAACAGGTAGACCTTGAGAAAGTCATCACAGAAAGTCAAAAAAGAGGAGTTAAAGTACACATTTGCGTTGGTGGAGGTGACTACTCAATACCTTTCAGAGAGTTAGTCAAAAATAATAAGGAGTCACAACTTGCAAAAGATTTAGCTCTATTTTGTGAAAACTACGATATTGATGGTGTAGATATTGATTGGGAGTTTCCAAAAAACTATGATGATTATCTAAAGATGAAACAGTTATTAACTGTTCTCCACACAACTCTAAGTCCAGATAAAATATCACTTTCTGCTGCATTTGCCAATAATAGGACGTCACAACCTTATAGTATTAAGGTGGCAAAAGATTGTGCACATATGCTTGAGATGATTAATGTAATGGGATATGTTGACACATTCAATGGAGTTAAAATTGCCAAAGATGTCTTTGTAAACTACTGTAAAATACCTAGAGAGAAAGTCATTGCAGGAGTTCCATTCTATACCTGCGGGCCTAGAAAGAGACCGACTCGTGGAGTTCCATACGAAAAGCTTCTAACTCTAGCAAAAGATGCTTCAGTGACAGTTTCCCCAGCACAAAATAGTGTACGTATAGGAACACTCAACTATGTATACAATGGAGTGGAACGATTAAAGGATAAAGCGAAGTATAGTATCAAAGAGCTAGGAGGCCTGATGATATGGGAATTGGGACAAGATGTTTCCCCCTTAGATGACAAATACTCTTTGCTAAGAGCTATTCATAGTGAGATGTCAAAAAGTACAGTAACACCTACACCTTCATCTCCAACAGTTGTTACATGTAAAGTGTATCCTAATCCATTTATTGAATATCTAACATTTAACTTTCTGAAGAAAGGAAATTATAAGATCGCAATCTTCAACCAAACAGGTCGTAAGGTGAACGAATGGAATCCTAAGATTAATGTTCCGATGAGAATTAGACGAAGAGTTAGCTCAACAGGAGGTAAGGGTGTTTACAGAGTGGTCATAACGGATCAGTCAGGAGTTGTAGTGCTAAGAAAAGGATTAGTCCGTAACTAATAATATACAATTAACAATAAATCAGAACGTATAAGTGATCAAAATAACTTATACGTTCTAATTTTATTTACACAGCAAGAACTGTTCTAAAGTCAACCTATTCCCTCTATACCACATAGCCCTAAATAAGATCAGTCTGGTTGTAGAAACAATGCTATAACAAAGATCTATTTGCCATCACTCTCTTCGGCATATCTGTTTATAGTCGCAGTAGCTACATTTATCAGTACACTCGGTTTGGACAAAGGGTACCTCTGGATTAAAGAGAATCTCAAATGTTTGAGTTAAATGGGAAACTAATTGAGGTGTCTGTTTGCCGATATCTTCTATTTCTCCATCCTCTTTGGAGTTGATAATAGAGACAAATGGTTCTTTGAATAGTGCCTGTATTTGGTAGATTCCAGCACTTATGGGACGAGAAGTTATGCTAGATGACCTTTCATATACCAACCCATAAATTAAGGTCTGTAAGGCTGCTTTATTGCGTCGCAAATCTTCACTATCAAAAAGAGATGGGATATTATCAAAATTAAACTCTACACTTCCTGACTTATAGTCAATAATACGTAGTTTGCCATCGACTTCATCCACACGGTCAATAGTTCCTCCAATCATGATATGGTGCTTGCCATCAAAAATAGGAATGGCTTTCTGCTTTCGAACTTCCAATCCTAGGATCGTGATAGGTGCCTGTTTACTATCCACCCAAAGGGCTTTTTTGACATACTTCTTTACGATTTCAAACACCAAGATATTTCTCCCCTGAAGAGTAGCATTCTCGACTTTAAAATACTCTTTTCGGAAGGCATTTAATATCACTTGATCCAACTTACTATCATTTTTGGCTAGCTGTTCAAACATCTCTTTGCGAACCTCTTGTCTGAGCCAAGGCTTATATAGATCTTCCATTACTTTGTGGAAAATATTACCAAAAAGACGTGCATCTACCTCTTCAGCCACTTCGTCTTGTGGGTTAACCCCTGCCACATAACGAAAATAGAAGCGCATAGGACAATCAATATAACCATTTAACGCCGATGGAGAAAGTGTTCGTTTCCCTTCAATATAGTCACTTAAGAGTTGCATCACCTTAGCGTCTTTCTCTACCACAATATTTTTATTCTCCATACTACCCACATCATAGGTGATGGTCGATTCCTTCAAAGCATATCCATATTGCATCTGTAACTGGTAGAGGTAACGACTACGCTCACCATTGTTCATTCCATCGGTAGTGGAGTTATACACCAACTGTACGCTTTTGGGTTGTTGCAAAAGGCGGTAGAAGTAATAGGAGTATATTGCACATTTTTCTTCCACAGAAGGTAACTCAAAGGCTCTACGTAAGTTGTACGGAATCACCGAATTACCACCTGACGTTTTAGGCATCGCTCCCTCATTCATTGAGAGCACAACCAAATGCTCAAAATCAAGAAGACGTGTCTCCAAAATACCCATCACTTGCACCCCTTCTAAAGGGTCTCCTTCAAATGGGAGTGACTCTTGCGAAAGGTATTGCTTGAGTAACTTAAAATAGATAGGCAGAGAGATCGTAAAGTTTTGTGCCTTTTGGTTTTCGTCCAACAGTTCTCCAAGGCGCTTGATCGACTTATAAGCCTTAAATATAAACTCCTCTTGCATTCCTACAAAAGACTCCTCTTTGGCCTTAATTTTCGAGAATATCGTCTGCAATACCTGCAGAAGATAGGTATTAAAAGACATCACATCACGATGGAAAGAGAAAAGCATCTTTAGAAAATCGCCCTCTTGTAACTCCGATGGATGGAGGTATACTTTATTTTCTTGTATAATCTTATTCGAGATCTGCACGGCATGTTCCGTGTCACACATCTGAACCAATTGGTGATTCAAAATGCGCTGTACATTTTTATGATAGAACAGTCGGATATTTCGGGCATCGGTATGGATATTGCGATGTAGGTCCATCAGTAGAGAGACCAAACTGTTCACAGGTGTTATCTTCATCGGAAACCCCATGGTAATATTTACCAGTGTCTCTTGATTTGCCACTTTAGGTATCGCCCCAATCGTAGGCAGTAACAGATCTTCGTCACAAAGGACAATAGCAATATCATCAAATCGTACCCCTCGTTTCCCAGCATACTCTTTAAGTGTTTGCTTCACAAAACCTGCAACAGGCTGCGACTGACCAATAGAAGATGGTACAGATACAATCTCGATATTCTTATCCTCTAACGGACGGTATTCAAACTTTTTATCTTGTGGAAACATCTTCATATTTCGACGCAAAAAGAAGGCTGCATCATGCTCACTATTTTCGATATAGTCGGGGTGTATATCCCAAAAGAAAGAGGCACTATGATAATCTTTCAAATAGTTAAGCAGAACAATCTCACACCGATTCAATGCATTCAAACCAACCACAAATACCGGTCCAGGAAAATGGGCTTCTAATGCTCCATTATGGATCTTATCGGCAATATCACGATACAGTATCCCTTCATATCCCATATTCTCTTCATGAAGAAAACGACGAAAAGTCTCATATACCTCAAAGAGCGTATTCCAAGTCTTCTCAAATCGTTCCTGCATCTTCGTTCGGCGCTTCAAGCTGAACGATCTCCAGAACTTCGCAAGAAACTCTTTCTGTTCTTCCGTTAGAAAATCGAACTTTTGATCTACGGCTTTATAGTCTTCAATATGAGTAAAAAGAAGTTTGGCATCCACCAAATACTTATCGATATCATCAAAATCAGATATCAACATGGTTCCCCAAGGATAGAAGCTATCAAAAGATTCATCGGTTTGGGTAATCTCTTTGTAGATACGATAGAGGTGAAAAGATAGCGTCAGCGTATCGACACGTTGAATGGACGACAAAGACTCTACTACCTCATTGATGGTTACAATCTTTGGTGTCAATATCGGCTCACGTGCAATAGACTTCAAGTATTTTAAAAAGAATGCCCCCGCACGTTTACTCGGCATAATAATCGTTAATGCGTGAATATTATGTCCATAAGTAAGGTAAAAATGTTCGGCTAATTGATGTAAAAATCCTTTCATAACTTTCTTCGTATCGTATCTATGGGTAAAGATACCATTTCATTTAGGGATAGAAAGTAGATAAGACAAATTTAAAACTCCTCTTTTCAACCGTGTGTTATATGTAACTATATTTTAAAGGCCGTACTGCCTTTAAAAGCAGAAATATGTATTTCATTTAACATTGTACTTAAAGAAATAGTTTTGATGGTAAATAATTTTATATCTCAATAAGCCTTATTTTGTATTTATTATGTTACATTTATACCTATAAAATTCAAGTAAAGAAATTTTCTAAACTCTTACATTAATTATGGCAGGAAAACCAGTTGCTACAGTAGGTAGTATGCATACATGTCCCATGGTGACCGGGACAGCTCCTCATGTTGGAGGTCCAGTGATAGGACCAGGATCATCCAATGTTTTTATTAATGGCAAACCTGTGGCTCTATTAGGAGACACATGTGCTTGTGCAGGGCCTCCAGATACTATTGCTCAAGGAAGCAACAGTACTAATTAATGGTAAACCTATAGCAACAGTGGGATGTATGACTGCCCACGGAGGGGTAATTACTTCAGGAGAGCCTACTGTGATTGTTGGAAATAAAGTTTCTAACAAAAAGATTACACTAAAAGAAATAGAGATTCCATTTCCTAAGCCGAAGAAATTAGATCTGTGGTTTAATAAAGCGAAAGATGCGGTAACTGGAAGCAAGAATGGTTCTAGTTTGAAAGAAGCCGTAGCCAATCAGGAGCAGATAAAAGAGGAAGCCAAAGAGAATGGTTTTTTACCATATTATGATTTTTCGATTTAATTGAGAGGCATGAAATTCGAATTTCCTATTAATATTAGACTTAAAGAAAAGAATTTTGGACAGAATAATACCATTGGTAGTTATCCTATTGGAGGTCAGTTTAATTGGCATGGCGGTTTTCATGTGAATGAAGATAGTCACGACCCTATTAAGGCTATTACAGATGGGGTTGTAGTCGCTTATAGGATGCCCAAACAACCTATAGACGTTGATGGGATGAAGGTTTCTAATGGATTTGTATTACTGCAACACAAATATGAAAGTCCAGAGGGAAGGGAGCTTAGATTCTTTTCTTTGTATCACCACTTGATGACTTATGATGAGATGCCAACTTTTCCAGATAGTGATGAAAAGAAATTGCCATCTATTTTTAAGAAAGAGTGTTATCAAGTAACACAAGAAAGTAACGACAAAGATGCAAGTGGTGTTCGTGGCTTAAACTTGAGATCTAGGCCTGAAGAGTCTCCAGTTGCAGTTGTTCCATTTGGAACTGTATTGGATCTAGTTAATACAGGTGACACTCCTGATAACTATGTGAAAGTTAACTATACGAGTCCTAATGGTACTGTTTATAATGAACATTTGTTGTGGAAGTATGATGAGCATAATCCTGAACGATATGTAAAAGTAGACGAAGAGTCACAAAAAGTTACTGTCACTTATAACAGGGATAATGGAAGCAATGGTGATCTTGGTCTAAGATTGAGAAGTGAACCCAATGGTAGTATTATTCGTGTTTTGGCTCGTGGGACTAAGCTGGAAATTGATCCTAGTCAACAAACTGGAAATTGGGCAAAAGTAATCTCTGTGAATGGAGAAAAATTAACAAGAACAGGCTATGTAAGTACATGACTATATTTATTGACGTACGTTTAATTGCTTATTTTTGAACCATATTTGTCAAACGAAATAACAACTAAGCCTCTCTCATTGAGATCAAAATGATATACTATAATCGCAAGATCAATAATGCGTCATTAATTATAGTTAGATGCTTATATGTCAATAACATCAAAAAATCAAATAGCTGTTCTATTGATGAGAAAGATTTTGATCAGATTATTACAGGAGAAGAGTGTGATATTGTATGTAAAGCTGGAGATGTTATAGGATACACTGGACAATATCAATTTAAAGGACATGAGAATCATCGCACGTGTCATATTGAAGTATTTACCGAAGAAGACCCTACTGAATTTTTAAAGGGGGTATGTGGGGATAAAGATGATGTCAAGAACAGCAAGAAATATATTAAAATAAAAGAAGGTGTTGAACTAAAGAAAGGTATTCCTTGTGTCCTGAAAAAAGATGATGAGGTTACTGTTCATGAATTTAGCAATATAGATTCAGAGCAATATTGTCAAATATCTCTACATAAACAAGTGCGTGATGTAAATCGGAGTGACTTAACTTATCAAGAAAATGTTTATAAACCTAAAGATTTACAAGCATTAAATAAGATCTTTAGCGCAACATTGAAAGTAGATTCGACACTTAATTTGGTAAAGAAGCTCCCGAAACAAGAGGGAAAGAAGCGTCGGCGTGTCTCTTTTACGTTTGGAAGTGATAGTACAAAGTATTGGGTGAAAAAGACAGATATTGCTTTAACATCAAAGCCAAGCGATAAATATATATTACAGGATAATTTCAATGTTTTTGCCCATACTAATAAACCAATAGAAGAGGTAAAGAATGATTGTTTAGGTCATGACTATTTCATAAAGGAATCAGAGCTAAAAGATAGTATCCATTATATGGATGATGAGAAATGGTTCAAGATTGAAACAGGTACAGCGGTTCGAAATGAGCATAACCTACTTGTGTCTAAAAATATTGAAGGGTTTATTTCATCAAAAGACGCTAGTATTGAACGGATATCATCCTATGATTGGGAATCATTTGGTTTTAAAGTCTACAATGAAGAGCCCGATAAGTTTTTATATAATCAAGAAGCCAAACTGTTAGAAGAGCAGGATTGTCCGAAGTTTTTAAAAGACATTTGGAATTTAATAGATACCAATGGAGATAATGATTTAAGTAGTCAAGAGCTGAGATATGCCCAGCGTAATGGGTATATTCAGGAGAAGTTATCAAAGATGGTTTGCTATCATCAAAGTGAATGGGGCGTGGATTATGGGAGTTTAGAGTCTGAAGTGAAGTCTTTTTTAGGGGATAAGGTCACCGAAGAAGATAAAGAGTCGATTCTAAGCAGTTTGAAGACCAAAGTAGAAGCTTTGGATTTTTGCTCATCGATTAAAATTCCCGTAGTCGAGTTAAAAGAATCTCCAGTTGTTTTATATTTAGATTCACTTAAAAAGAAACCATTTCGTTTGGGTGAGACGTCCAAGGATGAGGGTAGATATTCGATGTTTTGGCAAGATCTTATTTTTTTACGAAAGGAGTTTACCAGGAAACGAAGTCAAGTACCTTTAATTGATGTGAGTTGGCGTAAATTTAAGGATAATCGCTTTTATTATTTTCATCCTATAGCTTTTGTGGAGCAGATGAAAAGGTGTAGTTTATATGTCTGCTTTATCGATAGAATATATTTCTATGAAGTATATTCAACTAAATTTGAGAAAATAACAGACGATTTAAAAAAAAGTTTTGAGATCATATTTGAGGGAATAGAAAAGTACGTAACCCAAAAAGGTCAACCTTTTACAAAAAAACAAATTGCATATATATTAGCAACAATCAAACATGAAACTAAAGTTTATAAACCCGTGGTCGAGTCTTATTGGTGTTCTGAGGAAGCGCGAAAAAAATATTATGAAGAAATGTATGACCCAGTTTTAGGTAAGAATGAATCAAGAAGAAGAGCTGCATTGAAATATGGAAATACAGCAAAAGGTGATGGAGTTAGGTATGCAGGAAAAGGATATGTTCAGATTACATGGAAGAATAATTATAAAAAAGCCATGGATAAATTTGAGGTTAATTTTGTTGACAATCCAGAGTTAGCATTAGTTCCTAAAAACGCTATTGATATTACCCTATATGGTTTTGATATTGGCATGTTTACAGGGAAGTCTATTCACGATTACATTGGTGAAGTTCAATGTGATTATTTAAATGCACGGAGAGTAATAAATGGGCAAGATCAAGCAAAAAGAATTAAAGAATATGCATGTAAATTTGAGAAATGTTTAATTGTAAAGTAAATGCAATAAATTAATTGGGATGAGGTTAAAATATGTTTTTTGTACACTTTTGCTTTTGGTTAGTAGTTTTATAAAAGCACAATCAAATATTTATGATATTCATAAAGAAGGGGAAGATCTAGTCATTACAACAAATGGACGAGACATTATCTTAAGAAAAGTACTCAATGGTAATGTCGGTGCAGAGTTCTTCTTGTCAGACAAAAAAAACTTCCATATTGTATATCATTATTATGGCTCATATACTAAATCTATGATTGTTTATTCACTATATCTTGAAGAAAATGCCATAGGTGTAAAACATGTCTTGCATTTGAACTATGATGATCGAGAAGCTTTGCCATTTGGGTGGATTTATTATTGTACAGATAAAATATCAGTGCAAGATTTTAATTATGATAGTTTGACATCAATAAAAAGTCAACAGTCTTACGATATATATGAGATAAAGGAATATTCTCGAAGTACATTAGTTTTTAGTGATAAAAATAAGGCGTATAGTAAGGCGGTGAAATCAAGAGATAAAATTTTATTGTCATTGCCTCTTTTTTTTCAAGATGGAAGCATTATTGGAAATAGTGAGTTTATTTATAATGCCCAAGAATGGCATGACCTAAATATGAATTTTTCAGTAGATAATTTTAATATTGATTATTTTAAATCAACAATGACCGTCGATAAAAAAAATGTAGTCTCTCTAAATGATATCGCTTATTATTTGGGGAAGACAAAGAACTATTATATATCATATATGATTCTCGAAAATATTCTTACTGTATACCCTAAGCGTATGGTTGCTTATATCAATTTAGGGGATGCTTATTGGGGATATAAAAAGAAGGAAAAAGCAAAAAAAGCTTACCAGCAGTATATTACCCTAATGACGAAGTCAGGGAAGACCTCACTTATTCCTAAGCGAGTTTATGAACGGGTTAAATAGATGTTCAATATCTTGAGCAAAACAATAGAGTGTTGTATTTGTCGCTTGAATTCACGTATAAAAAAGATAAAATCACAAAGTTTAACAAGAATGCTCTTCATGGTGTTGTAATATATAGTGCTACAGATAAATATGGACATCGAAAGTATATTAGAACAGAAAAAAAGGAACGAACTTAGATGAGGTAGAAAAATGTTCTGATAAGTGGTTTAAATTGAAAGGTAAAGAGGAATATGTAAGTGCAGGTGTTCTTGAATTAACCAAAAGTGTTCATCCAGATATCTTGCTAAATGAGGTCGTGAATGACGATATTGAAATTGCAGCAGGTTGGAATTGCTACATTTGACCGGAGATAAGGTTAAGTCCTTAGTAATCTATATTTTATATATTTGCTTTATGGGTTTAAGAACCAACCGACTTATCGAGGTGTCCATTTGGAGGTTTTTTCAGATGATAGTGATATTGAGAAAATCTCTAATAAAGATTCAAAAGAAGAGTTCTTCTTTAAGAGAAAAGCGAGCAATCTTGAATATGAAGTAGGCAAAGGTGGGATAATCTATCAAAAAGAATATTCCACCAATCTTGTTAAAGGCAAGAATGTGATGCTTTTACAGGTTAAGGGTGCTTATGCTCAAATTGGTTTTGAAAATATAACAATGATCCTTGAAGTCAAGGATTTGGATGTGACCGATAAGGTTGCGAAGATAAAAAGTGATAAACTTGACAGCTGTATTACAGGTACTAATTATCAATTCTCAAAAACAGATATACTTAAGATCGTTGATGAGACGGATAAACAAGGGAATCATATGGACCAAGAACCTACCCATCGAAAAGTGGTGTTAGATTTAAAAGAGGCGGGAAATAGATATTGGGTTAAATTAGATATAATTCCCAAAGAAGCGATTCATCCTTTAAGAAAACTAGATAGTACCCATCCCCAGATTTTAAATGAATCAGCTGGATCATCCCAAAATCATGGTAATATAGAGTATAGGAATGTAAAAAAAAGTACATCTGAAACAACCAATAGTGAAACAAACTATTCTGTATCTCCTTGTTGGTGCCAATTGCTTGAGACTCCAGAATGGTACTATACCAAAGAGCCTACACCAGAGTTTCTGAAAGGAGAAACTCTGAAGCAAGTACTGGATATTGAAACGATCCTTGAAAAAAGAACCACCCAAGATAAGCAGCATTGGTGTCATGTTTCAGGAATGACCTTTGAGGGGACAAAGAAGGTTGTTAAGAAAGGATGGGTTAAAAAGGATGATATAAAGGAGATAAATGCTGCAGATTGGGGCTCTGTAGGCTGGCAGGCGTTTAAAGAAACCGGGGATCAATACATCTATCAATTTGATGCAAATAATGGAGAAAGTGCGCCTTCGTTTATAGAGAAGATTTGGGACGAGATAGAGAAGTTGCCTGTTTATAGAACTAGTAAAGGCGGAGGAGTTAAAGAGGTTAAACAAGATCGTATTTTAAGTCAATTTGAGTTGCAAAATGCTCTTCGTTATGAGAAGACCGTAAACACATTAAGTAAACTCATATGTTGTCATCCTAGTGAATGGGATCTCTTAAAATCGAAAGAGCCTTTCCATAAAGAGGTCAAAACCTTATATGAGAAAGCCATTGCATCAGAGAGTGACAGTACAAGAAAGCAGAAAATAGAGGATATACGAGATGAACGATGGGTTCAGATTGAGGAAAAACTCGCGAATCTATGTTTTTGGGATAAGGTCAAAAGTGGTGCGGTTGCCAATACCAATAAGAATTTACCAGCAAGGTTCTTTCCTAAAGATTCGAAGGTTTGGCATTTTCATCCTATTGCTTTTGTGGAGCAGATGCAGAGGATTAATCCAAAGTTATCTTTCCCACTTAGAAAGATTCCATATAATCATCCTAATAATTTTAAAGATAATCGATATAAAGCATATGATTATACCCTTCCATCTTCAATAGCAGCACCTTTTGGGGTAGTACGTGGTGGGAATAGAATTCATGCCGCATGTGATTTGTACGGGGATCCTGGGGATGATGTTCTTGCAGTTGCAGATGGTAAAGTAATTTCTGTTACAAAATACTATAATGACACATATCAGATAACCATCAGACATGATTTTGAAATAAAGAAGGGAGTTAAAATGATTGTAAGGTATGGTGAAGTACATAAAAATAATATAAAAGTTAAGGTGCCTGATAAAGTAACTAAAGGGCAAAAGATTGCTGAAATTGGATTGCTTATTCCCAAAATAGAGCAGCCATCTGGAGATGCAAGAGGAATGTTGCATTTTGAAATGTATACGGGTGAATGCAAGGGAGACAGTGTAAGTGGTTCTGCAGGTTATACAGAGATGTTATATTCAGAATCGGATGACCCTACTATGACTTGCAAATCTAAAAATAACAGCAACAGAAGATATAATAGAAGAAAGGATCTTATCAATCCATTGTATTATCTGAATGAAATGATAAAAGACTTATGAAAAAGATAAAAAAGACAAGAATACTGGTTGTTATTTCCTCGTTACTACTATTGAGTTGTATTAATGAAAAAAAGCAGTCATCAACTTCTGACGGTAAAGTTGATGATGTAAAGGCTATAGTGCTTCAGAATTGCGAAGACACCACTTTAGAAGGCTCAAAGAAGCAGAAAGAAATTGTTTTAGAGAATGATGAAAAAGAAGGGTTATCTATTCATGATACGACAATGTCTATGGATAAACCTTTGGTTATCGAAGGGAAATGTGCTAGTTTTTTGTATCCTAGGGTGGCTGAATACTTAATAAATGATTCTAATAAAGTATTATTTACGAAGAGCTATAACCTTAATGAACCTGTTCGAATTGAGAAGAGATTAAGCCGAGATTCTATCCAAGGCGTACCTTTTCAATGGTTGAGAATTATGAATCATCTTGATTCTATTCCTGATTTTTATATAAGTAAGTTTAAACTCCCTAGACTTCCTATGGACATAGCTGATGATAATGATTATGAAGTTCTAGGAAGTTTTGCATCACATATTGAGAAGATAGGTTGGAAGTATGGACAAGATTATAATTCGTTAAGCCTTTATGATGAGGAAACACTTTGGAGATACACTAACATTATGTTTCCAAAACGTTCAATGTCATTTTTAGGAGGAATCCAGTTTATTAATTATCTGTTTCCATTAGATAGTGCTAAGAGTGATATGTATTTTACGAAAGACGAGAAAGTCTGGTTTGCAGTGAGAACTCTATTTATTTATGAAAAAGATGTTCAATTTCTATATAAGGTAGTAGCAAAAAAGGATTGGGTACGTGTGGTGGTCGAAATGGATGCATCTACAGATTTCTCAGAGATGTCACGCATTTTACGTTTAAAATCGCAAGATAGTGATAGTAAAAGAGCTTATGTTTTTAGGGAATTATATGAATGAGAACTGAAAAATAAGTCGTGAATCATTTTGCATTGAACTCATAAGCATGTGACACTGCTATATAATAAATTTTAAGAGTCATTATTGCAAATCTAGAAACAATTTAATTTTCCATATATGCTTATTATGTGGTTATGTAATTACCATTTAATGGACCTTTTTGTATAGGAGAAGATAGATTTTATTTCTGATGATTTACTTGATATTAGTACACACCAAACCCGTACCAAACCCATACTTAAAAAGCACCTAGTCTACCTTTAGTCTATACTTCGTTCGTCCTTTCTCCACCTCGAGGCTGCTCAGGTAGAGAAAGGGTAGACAAAAGGTAAACTCAATCTAGAGTAGGTGTTTTTTAAGTATGGGTTTGGTACTTATGAAAGTATAATGCGACTCACTAAAAGTCCCATTTTACCTGCTTTATTGAAATATATCAAGAAAGTTAAGTACAAAAAAGGCTATTTGGATGGATTAGATCGTGTTTTGTCTATTCTGATTGGTGTGTAAGGGATAGACCACGGATTTAAGGGATCAACACGGATCTTTTGTTTTATATGAAAGTGCCTTGGTAAATGGGGTGATGAGGCGCGAACATCGCGCCTGTACGAGGTCATGGCGTTGCTTGGTAAAGACGCGATGTTCGCGCCTCAAGTGGGTTAGAAGGTGGTCGTATTATAGTAGGTTGTGGTACGATGCCGAGCGGAGCTCAGCGTTCCCAGGGGTTGGGCTATCCCTCTTATGCCAATGTCTTGTCACACTGTGTACGATGGTTGATGGAAATGCGGAGGCGTGAACATCGTGCCTTATGAGGTCATGGTGTTGCTTGGTAAAGACGCGATGCTCGCGTCTCAAATTATTGCCAATTGTTAGATGGATTATTAGTGGAGGTACAAGATATCGGCCACGGATTCCTTGTGATTACAGGAAGGTTGACCGATGATAAAGGGACTTATTATAGATTTCTAGAAGTCGGGACAAACCACCCCAAAACAGGTCATAATCCAATGAATCGGTTATATATTGATCCCACATATCTTTTAAAAAACGACAAATATACTGTAGTACAAATTAGAAAAAACATTAAGTTATGAAAAAAAATAGTTTCTTCTTTATCTTAATCTTATACATATTTTGTTCTTGTAATGGCAATTCATCGCAGAATACGAATAAAAAAACAGCCCCCATTACAGAGGACAGTAAGCATATTGATACTGCAAAAGGATTAAAGTCGCAAGAACAAAAGGGGGATGTTCAAAATCAAGTGACTATTCCAGATTCTACTGAAGGTAATAAGCTTACAGAAGATCTAATTAAGAATAAAACCTTTTATTATGTGGATGAAGATAAAGACGGAAAAGAAATCGTAGAAGATATGTGCGATTATGGACTAACTGGAATTCGGATTACAAATGATTCATTTTATTCCTTTGGTATGGATGTTTGGTCTTTTAAGATCGACTCAATTGTGTTAAAACAAAATAGTTTGATACTTTATGAAAATACTAAGATATACAGAGATAAAGAGTATATTGATACCAGTTACGGCTATAAAATATCACCAGTTTCTGAGAGAAAAGGGTATATAAACTGTATATTCCCTCAGGTTGAAAAAGTTTTTTTATTGGTTGATAGTGTTTATGCCAAGGATCTAATTGTAAAGGGTAAAGAGTGGACAAAAGAAGATTTTGGAGAAGGATTTTAATTCACGTTTAAATAAGATCTTTGAGAATAACTACAAGCCTATTTAAATCTATGGCTATCGATTATAATTGGTAATAATAAAAGGTTGTCGGTTGATTGTTTTTATTGGTAATGCTGATATAAACCATTAGCCACAACCTTCTTTATTGACAACAAAACGAAAATAATTATATTCTAGGCATCAAGAATTTACCAGAAAGATTCTTTCCTAAAGATTCCAAGGTTTGGCATTTTCATCCTATTGCTTTTGTGGAGCAGATCTAAAGGGTAATTCCAAAGATAATCGATATAAAGCATATGATTATACCTTTTTATCTTCAAGAGCAGTACCTTTCGGTGTAATACGAGAGAGTGATGTGATAGTAAAAGAGCTTATATTTTTAGAGAGTTATATGAATGAGAACAGAAAAATAGTCGTAAATAAAGGCTCTTTCCGAAACTTGGTGGGTGACCATGTTAAATAGAACAATGCTTATATACCCTTATCACATCCGACCACATCAATATCACCTTACTCTGACCAACAAGCTACTTTCTCCTGCTTTTCCCCTGAGATGGCTCGAAGTTCATTCAAAGTTCACTCGAAGTTCATTCATCGATTTCCCTTTTTGGGTGAGGGAATTTCGAATATACTTGGAATGATACCCAAGAAAAAGCAGGTGATAGTAACATGTTAGTCAGGTGATGGGGGCTTTAAGAGTTCTTTATGAATCTCTATTTATCTAAAACATCTTAAACTCACAGCTTGGATCCTTTAGAATACTATTTCAATGATTCGTTATCTTCTTCAACCTTGAATGTGTTGTTCAATAATCGCACTGCTTTAATAGGCATCTAAACTCTTCTATGTTACTAGTTTTGGTGAAGGCGATATCTGGCATTCAGAATACAGGAGTATGATTGCAATCGAATCTGTATCCGAGCTCGGGCTGCGTGTTCCTATGAGGATGCATAAAGACCATGAATTACCCTATTAAGATCGTTCATTATTCTTATGATAACTAGGATTAAAAAAGTGCTTCTACTTTAGGAAATAACCGACATCTTAGATAGGGTTTCCTTCGTAGTTTATTGATACTTCAAGGATACTTCATTGATAGTTGCTTCATCAAAAATGTTTAATAGATGAATATTCTATTGTCATGTTATAGATTTGGTGATGCAAAAGAGTTAACAAACCATAACGATATGTGTTCGTGATGTTTTTGATGAGAATATTATAGCTGCGGGTTCAAAAAGCTTAAACCTACACTAAACGATGGTCTGTTTATCGTAATTTAATTGGAGAATATAACATTGCATTGATGATTTGGTTGCAACGATATATGGTTACTCACCAAATCTCGGAAAGAGCTAAAGAATATAGTCTCCATCATGAATGCTATCTGCTAAGCATCTAATGTGACCTTTACGAAGTTTCATCAAAAAACCTTTCTTATTATAATGGTTTCGAAGACTTTTAGTTGTCTGTTGTTTATCTACAGAGGCTCTTATAGCTGTCACTATTTGATAGATAATAACAGATCCAGTCTTAAGATGACTTGTTATAATCTCTCTGGCACATCGTAATTCTGGCCTAGTCAAATAATTATTTATTTTACAATAATATAGAGTATGCTTGTTCAATATTTGTTTAGTAGGTATCTTGTTCATCAACTAGATTTGAATCTTTAGGTTTCACATTTAATATAGGATTTTAAGCTAGCCATCCTTCTTTTTAAACATACTCTTCTCTATGAAATCTGATATTTACAACAACTTCACATTTTTTTTGGGAGGGAGTCAACTATTAAATCTATAACCCATTATCAAAAGATGAAAAAATTCAGATTACTACTTATACTAATCGTTCTTAACACTGTATTTAGTCCTCATTTAAATGCACAATATACCCTTACAATCGAAGATATTGAATTAGGAACCAATGGAGTTATTCATGACTATTATGGAAATAAAAAAGACATTATTATCCCTCCGCTTTTTCATGTTAATGGAAGAGATATTAAAGTACGTTATATTGCAATAGGTGCATTCTATAATATGTCTCTCACATCAGTTATTTTACCTAAAGGTCTGATTTCAATCGGAGAAAGAGCCTTTTCAAGGAATCGTATTACATCCATAAAAATACCGAATAGTGTACTTGAAATTGGAGAAGATTCTTTTAGTTATAATAAACTAAAAGAATTAACAATCTCTAATCAAGTTACCAATATAAGATCTAGAACATTTCAGGTTAATAAATTAACCAATGTTGACCTACCCCCTAAACTTAGAAGAATAGGATTCTGTGCTTTTTCAGATAACAATCTAGAGCACATCACGATTCCAGAAGAGGTTGAGACGATTGGGGCCAATGCTTTTCGTAATAATGAAATTGCCACACTTCACCTTTCATATAACATTAAAAAGATTGGTGATGGAGCATTTCACAGCAACAAACTCGTCACACTTAAAATACCTCACAATATCAAAAGAATAGGCAATGCACTGTTTTCTTATAATGAAATTGAAACCATAATATTTCCAGATTCATTAATAAGTATAGGAGAATTAGCTTTCCAGCACAATAAAATGACAACGGTAAATATTCCACCTTCAGTTAAATATATAAAATCGAAAGCATTCCAATCAAATGTTCTAACACACATAACACTTCCTGACTCTTTAAAAATGTTAAGCTCCAGTGCATTCAGTTTCAATCAGCTTAGTGAAGTTGAAATTCCATCTAAATTAACCTTTCTAGCAGACAATGTTTTTGCCCACAACAAAATTACTAGACTTACCATTCCCGAAAATATTACTGTAATATATGAAGAGGCATTTGAAAACAATGCCATAAAAGAGCTATCACTTCCAAATTATCTCAAATACATTGATGAAAGTGCATTTGCAGACAATCAAATTAAGTCACTAATAATCCCCAATAGTGTCGTACATATAGGAAAATCAGCCTTCACTAGGAATAGAATAGAAACGTTAATCTTATCAGATAAACTTAAAGTTATTAGTAACTGGTCCTTCCATGCAAATTTCATTAAGTCAGTGGTTATCCCCCAAAGTGTAAAACACATTGGAGAATATGCATTTTATGAGAACCAATTACACCATGTAACATTACCCGATTCTGTTGTTGTTTTTGAAGAAGGGTGTTTTTTGGACAATAAAATTGAAGAACTAAAGATACCTCATAGGACTCAAAATATTGGTAAGATTGCTTTTTCATTTAATAAACTCAAATCTGTGATAATACCTTCAAGTGTTCATTTTATTGGAAGGAAAGCTTTTCGAAAAAATGAACTAAGATCTGTTATTATTGAAAATCACAATACGAAAGTAGATTCAACTGCTTTTTACGAAAACCCACAACTAAAAAAAATAAAGAGAAATCATCATTATAACCTTCAGACCATTCCCTTAAAGTTCCACCTACCCTAAATTTACAGTTGGTTCTAATTTGATTGAAAACAAAGATTATTAATAACAACCTATAAGAATGGATACTTGTTACTCTTAACTAGATTATCATAAATATTGACATGTGTTTTATTGCTTACCATTGAACTTTTTTTGCATATGAGAATTGTAAACTCCTGTGATTTAACTTAAAAGACACCGAAATTCTTGTAACGAAGAATACGTCATCAATTACACGTAAATACTTAATAAAGAGTAAGTGATCTATTTAAGTCTTTAAACGAAGTGTTCATATTTGATCCTAAATTCAATATAGATCTCAAACACTAAAATTAGCTTCACACAGAAAAGATTAATAATAATAGTAAAGCATCATCATATCATACTAAGGGTTAGATGTAATCGTACTTCTATTCCATAAAAACAGCTCTTTTTATGGAACATTTTCCTTAGAAAACGGTTATGATAAGAAATCAATATAAAATCCTGTTTTATGGATCAATTCTCCAATATTGGCAACCAAGAGCTAAGCAGTGTAGAAAGTATGTATGAGAGCTTTCTAGAGGATCCTGATGCGGTAGATGCATCATGGAGACATTTCTTTGAAGGGTTTGATTTTGCACAAACCCACTACCCACAAAAACCAGGGGATATTGCTCTGAGTGAACCCATACAGAAAGAATTTCGGGTCATAGAACTGATCCATGGATACAGGCAACGAGGGCACCTTTTTACAAAGACGAACCCTGTTAGGACACGTAGACAGTATGCTCCTACTTTGGCTCTAGAGAATTTTGGTTTATCAGATAAGGATCTAGATACTAAATTTCATGCAGCACAACAGATTGGGCTACCTACCTCTACATTGAGAGAGATTGTTGCTCATTTAGAACACACCTATTGTGATTCCGTTGGGGTTGAATATCTGTATATGCGCCATCCTGAAGTGGTGCAATGGCTTCAAGAACGAATGGAGAGATCACAAAACAGGGAGCCACTGACGGCCGAGAAGAAACGTCATTTCTTTCACCATCTAAGTCATGCAGTAGGCTTTGAGAACTTCATTCATCGTCGCTTTGTTGGACAAAAACGTTTCTCTATTGAAGGGGCGGAGACATTAATCCCTGCACTAGATAGTGTTATTGAATGGGGTGCTGAACTGGGGATTGAAGAGTTTGTTGTAGGAATGGCCCATAGAGGTCGCCTCAACGTACTTTGTAATATCATGCAGAAGCCAAGTCAGGAGATATTCAATGAATTTATCGGAACGGAATACGAAGAGGGCATTACACTTGGTGATGTAAAATATCACCTAGGTTATGAAAATCAGATCACGACAGATAAAGGTAAAAAAGTGGCAATTAAGTTGCTTCCAAACCCTAGCCACCTAGAAACAGTTGGTCCATTAACGATGGGGATGGCTAGAGGTTATGTGGATGCTAAATATCAAAAGAACGAAGACAAGATTGCACCTATTGTTATTCATGGAGATGCTGCCATTGCAGGCCAAGGGGTCGTATATGAATCGATACAGATGTCACAGTTGGATGGTTATCGATGTGGTGGAACGATTCATCTTGTGATCAACAACCAAGTGGGATTTACAACCAACTACTTGGATGGTCGATCTAGCACCTACTGTACAGACGTGGCAAAAGTCACAAGGTGTCCGGTATTCCATGTGAATGGCGACGATGTAGAAGCGGTAATCTACACCATCAAATTGGCCATGGAGTTTCGTCAGAAGTTCCATTCAGATGTATTTGTTGACATCCTATGTTATCGAAAATATGGTCATAATGAAGGAGATGAACCTCGCTTCACTCAACCTAAATTATATAGTATCATCGCCAAACATAAGAACCCACGAGATATCTATGCTGAGAAACTTATTTCAGAAGGGGTACTTCAAAGAAAGAATGTAGTATCAAAGATCGAAGAGGTGGAACATATCTTAGATGAGAATCTAGAGGCATCCAAAGCTTTAGGACGTATTAAGATCAAGAAGTTCCTCTTGGAAGAACAACACAACTATATTTTACCCAATGGAGATGAGAAGATATGCTATGAAGATACTTCTCTATCGAAAGAGAAAGTGATTGAGTTAGGTGAAGAGATGACAAAGGTATCTAACGAAGGCAGTTTCTTTAAAAAGATATTGAAACTAAATAACGATCGTAAAAAGATGATCGCTGATGGTATTATCGATTGGGCTATAGCAGAACAGTTGGCATATGCATCTCTATTAGATGAAGGCTACTCCGTTAGGCTCTCTGGCCAAGATTCTGAGCGAGGAACATTCTCTCATCGTCATGCGGCATGGGTGAGAGAAGATAGTACTAAGAAGTACTTCCCACTCAAAACGATCCAAGGTAAGAAAGTTCCTTTTCATGTATTCAACTCCCACCTGTCAGAGTATGGTGTATTGGGATTTGAATATGGTTATGCGCTAGCGAGACCTGATGGGCTTACCATTTGGGAAGCGCAGTTCGGAGATTTCGCAAACGGTGCTCAGATTATCTTTGATCAATATATTAGTAGTGCTGGAGAGAAGTGGGGATTGAAAAATGGAGTCACCCTATACCTTCCACATGGATATGAAGGGCAAGGTCCAGAACACTCTTCTGCAAGAATAGAACGGATGTTAACACTATGTGCAAATAACAATATGAGGGTACTGAATTTAACCTCTCCATCCAATCTATTTCATGCTTTGCGTAATCAAGTAATCTCTCGTTGTCGCATCCCTTTGATCATATATACTCCAAAAAGTTTACTCCGAAACCCCGTGGTATATGACACACTGGATTCACTAACGATCAAGGAATTTCAACCACTTATCGAAGAGAAAGTAGAAGATGTGAATATTATAGATAGAGTGGTATTCTGTACTGGGAAAATATATACTGATTTAGTAGAGAAGATGAACTCACTTGACAACAATAAAGTAGCACTGGTAAGAGTGGAACAGCTATATCCATTACCATCAGAAGAGATCGTGGCTATTCAAAAGAAGTATCCACAAGCACAAAAGCATTTTTGGGTACAAGACGAACCATACAACATGGGCACATGGCCTTCAATTGCACTCAATCACATGGATTTAAGACTAACCCCTATTACACGTCCTCAGAGTGGTAGTCCTGCCACTGGTTTGCCAAAACAACATATTGTTCGTTTGAATCATATTATTTCAGAAGTATTTAAAGACTTAAAATAACCCGAGACTATGTATGCAGTAATCGTTCCAACCCCAGGAGAGTCCATCACAGAAGTAGAAATTGGCAGCTGGCTTGTTGAAGATCAACAATATGTCGAACAGAACCAGGCCCTTGCAGAGATAGAATCAGACAAGGCAACCCTTGAATTGGTAGCAGATGTCGCAGGGAAGATTCATATTTTCGCGAAAGAGGGTGAAACAGTAATGGTCGGATCAAAAGTAGCAGATATCGACACCGAAGCAATAGCTCCTGAAGGTGATGTCTCACCAAAAGAAGAGGTAGCTGAGGTGAAAGAAGTTCCGTTAACTCCGAAAGAAGAGAATAAAGCTCCTCAAAAGAGAGAGGTCAAACCAGAACATGAACATATAAAAGTCACCCCATCAGCTCAAGCAGTAATAGAGGAGAATGGTCTTCATCTTGAGGAGGTCCTTGCTGGTATGGCACGCATACAAAAAAAGGATGTAATGCAGGTGATCGACACCCCATTACAAAGCACTTTAAAAGAAAATATTAAAAGTAGTATTCCTAAAGAAGATGAGGTAATTCCAATGTCTGCTCTTCGCAAGAAACTAAGCCAAAGATTGGTGTCTGTGAAGAATGAGACAGCGATGTTAACCACCTTCAATGAGATCAATCTTCATAAGGTCATGGAGATACGCAAACAGTACCAAGGTGCTTTCCAAAAGAAGCATGGGATTAAGCTCGGCTTTATGTCCCTATTTACCAAAGCTGTCAGCGAAGCACTAAAACATCACCCTATGGTGGGAGCAAGCATTGATGGTGATCAAATTATTGTACATCATCGTCATCATATCAGTATTGCCGTCCAAACCCCCAAAGGATTGATGGTTCCTGTAGTACGAGATGTCGATCAAAAAAGCATACCTGAAGTAGAAGCGGAGATTAAAGACTTAGCAACACGTGCAAGAAATAAGAAGATCACTTTAGACGAGATGGAAGGTGGTATATTCACGATCACCAATGGTGGAACATTTGGTTCTATGATGAGTACACCGATTATCAATCCCCCTCAGTCTGCAATACTTGGAATGCACAACATCCTTGAACGTCCAATTGCAGAAGATGGTAAAGTCGTGATTCGTCCCATGATGTATGTGGCCTTATCTTATGACCATCGCATCATTGATGGAAAAGACTCCGTAGGATTTCTCGTGAAAGTAAAACAGCTTTTAGAAGAGCCTAGTCTCCTTCTTTCAGGATTATCTCCATACGAAACACTGTTTGATTTATAGACTTTACATGTTTGGATCGAGATCATTATTTTATTTGTGATAGTAAATATCTCCGGATAATGATCTTGATCCATTCATTATATACACATACTCCAACAAAAAACGTATTACTATGCATTCTATGTGCATAGCAAAATATGGATAGATGCAATATTTACACTATCTATTTTTTATCCTAATACAATTCATAACTTTGTAAAACAAAAACATTTAAAAACCAACAATTATGACAGACCCAAAGATAATATCTGATGTTGACATGAACCGCGTTATGCTTGCAAAAAATCAGATGAAAGACCCCACATTGATGTTAGTACTTCAATTCTTCCTTGGATGGAGTTATGGATCTCTTGATAAAATTGGAACCCAAATACTATTCTATATTACCTTTGCCGGTTTTGGTATTTGGGGATTGATCAGACTATTTACAGTGATGTCTGCCACAAGAGAATATAATAGAACTAAATGTGCACGATTAGGATTCTCTAATGCTGAGATTGCAGCTACAGGTTGGTCTTAATAGATAAAAAATAATATACCCTACATCTACGAAACAGTGAAGAGTCATTGAGAATGTAGATGTAGGACCTATACCATTTACATATCTAAGATTGTGCAGAGTTTCTTTTTCGTAATACTTCTAACACAAAAGGTAAAGTAAAATCGACCACAGTAAGTATCATTATTACCATCAATGTTTCTGAAATAAACTCATCAGAAGCTCGATTTCTGTAAGTTAACAACAGCACAGTCAAAATACTTATAGCCCTTCGTAATCTCTTTAACCCTTTATTTGGATGAAAGACGTTACTCTTCTGTGTACAACGAGGAAGCAATATATTCATATCATCATAAAATCGAATATACTCATCGATATCTTCACTACAATCAAAAGGATAGTTCTGAGGAAAATCAAATCGAGTACCATCATTCATCTTAATGCTCAAGATCATTCGTAATGATCTCCTCTGCTCCTTTATTTTAAACCACTTCACATCTTCCCAATACCATATCTCTGCTTTATCTTCAAAACTAAAACCATAATCAGTTACTTGTAAGCCAATCTTCTTCTTGGCTGCAGCTCTCTCAATCATCAGGTATGAAAATAGAGTGAGCAATATGGAAGATGTTATTGTCCCGATAGCCACATCTGCCTTCAATAGGGTAATAGATAACAGAATCAGTGATAAACATGCAATTATAACTATGATATAAAGAAAGTCGATAGTACGCCTAAAGCGCACCTGAAGTAGGTACTCTGCAATTTTATTTTCTGTCATCTATTATCTAAAGGATTGGGTTACGTATACGTGGGGATAAAACTACTGCTTTTTGTCGTAAGGTATTTTATTATATTTAAAAAAACGCTCTGCTTTAGTTAACCCTTCGTTATAGACTTCTTTAACAATAGCAATACCTTTTTCTTTATCTTGTACGACTCCTTTACCACTAAAAGTACAAGTCCCTACTCTAAACTTTGCGACAGGGATATTGAAGCTGGCAGCTTTTTTATATAATGGATATGCAATATCAAAGTTCTTCTCTACGCCTTCACCTCGATAGTAAGATCTAGCAAGACTATAAGTTGCTAAATGGTGACCTGCGTCTGCTGCCATCTTGTAGTATTTGAATGCTTCAGTATAGTTCCGTTCAACCCCACCTTTACCTTCTCTATATAATTTTCCAATATTACACATTCCATCTTTAAGTCCAAGTTCTGCAGATTTCTTAAACATATCAAAAGCCTTTAGAGTATCTTTCGGAAGACCTTTACCATAAAGATAGAGTATCCCGAGTGCATTGTATGCTTCACTATTGTTTTGGGTAGCTAGTGCTTTCAGTTTATCTAATGACATTTTGCGGGCTATACTATCTTCAGACATCTCAACGACATAACGAGATCGTTGCACCATGAGAGAGCTTTTTCTATCGACTCTATTTTCATTATTTGCATGACTCTTCTGAAAGTTTATTGTCATGACTAAGACTAGTAGCAATATCGTCCTCATTTTAGCAAGTTTTGATTGGTTGTTAAATGATACCAATTCTATCTAAAAGTGAGTTTCATTAATCCATCCAATGTATCTTTTAAAGAGTTTCAAACACCCCAAGGACACCACTAATTTTTCTTGAAAGATAAACATGAAAAGGCTCAATATTAGATCAAAATGGCACACATCTGTACTTAACATATATCACAATAATATAAAATAAAAATATATTTACCAATTCTTATTATGCCATTAGCCCCATGCTTAGTTTATTATTAATATATAATAACAAAATAGAGGAAAGACGAATACAATCAATTCCCCTTATCAAATAACAACACTCTCCTCATTAAAGATCTCTTTCACGACGATCTACATAATATAGATCTATTGATTTATCTTTTATTATATGGAATATTATTGCTGTTAAAGAAAACCTCCGCCTTCACATACCCCTGTTCATACACCTCTTTGATTATCTCTAATCCTTTCTCTTTATCTTGTGCCACACCACGCCCTTTATAAGTTAATGTCCCAATCTTGAATAGGGCCGTCTGTATATTGAATTCACTTGCTTCTTTATACAGCCGATATGCTTCTTTATAATCTTGAGAAACTCCCTCTCCAAGATAGTAACATCGAGCCAAGCTATAAATAGATAAATGGTGACCCGTTTCAGAACCCATCTTATAATAGGCATATGTCTTTTTGAGGTTCTTTTGTACTCCTCCTTTTCCTTCTCGATAAAGTTTTCCAACATTACACATTGCATCACCTAGTCCTAACGCTGCAGCCCTTTGGAACATATCCAAAGCATATAACGTATCTCTTGGTATTTTAGCACCTTTCAGATAAATCAAACCCAATGCATTATAGGCATAACGATTTCCTTCTTCAGCCAAATGCTTCAACTTATCCAAAGACAACCTACGCGCAATACTATCATTTGACATCTCTACTACATAACGAGCTCTTTGAACATGTAGTGTCTTCTTTGATTTCTGTCCCAAGCAGCTCAAATAACCTATTGACATTACCAATACTAACATCCAAATCTTCTTCATATTTCATCTTCCTTTATGTAAAACTTTTATAAATTCATCACGAAAAATTCCAACGTAAGATCCAATATCATATAAATAGAGATCAATGAGTATTTAGATCCTTTTTGAAAAAGAATAGAAGAGGACTCTCTCTTCTCGAGAAAACCCCTTCTACCTTAAAATAAAACCCAATAAAAACACTAAACTAAATGTTGTTATCTCTTGGTGAACTGCTTAGAAAGAACACCTTTTGCCGTTTCTATTTTCATAAAATAGTTACCAGCACCAAGAGTGGACAAGTCAACTCTAACTTGTTTACTATATACTTTCTGCTCCGTTATTACTACTCCTGTAGAGGATATCACTTGATATGTAAATACTTCTGTATTACACTCAATATTAACCACCTGATTTACTGGAATTGGATAAAGAATAAATTTTGGAGGCATACTTCTTTTTGACGAAACTGAAGAGGTGAGATCTTGCTCAAGTGTATCTTTAATTGATACATTACCATGCACATTTACTCTAAATGACTTGGGATGGTATCCAGCCTTACTCAGATTGATTGTATAGACGTTATCCTCAATAGGAGTAATCACGGTTCGGCCTAAAGGGTTGGTATTATAATTCACCCCAGTACACACGACTTTCACATCACTTAACGTTTCAACCTTAGCTCCATTCTTACCGTATACATCAATCGTCAATGTGTTTTTTGCAATATTCGCACTTTCACCAGCAGTAAACTCCCATATATTCCCTTTTACGATCGCGCCTTTCAGCACTCCATCAACTCTCCAGTAATACTTCGTTCCTTTCATTAAGTTCGATGGATGATAGACATTACAATCCAATCGCCCCTTATAAGATAGAGAGCTTGGAGTAGCCGATGTAACCTCACTTAAAGAGGTCGATATATACACATCTGATTTCTCTGCCTTATACGCAGGAAGCCACATAAGATCAACTAAACTATATGATGTAGCTCCTTTATCATTTGGTATTGGCATACTTGATTTTACGAGCTTACGTCCTGGAATCCAATAATTCTTATCCCCCCATTCATAGGCACCAATATCAGGTTTAACACCAACATATTTATACCCAATATCAACTCCTTGATCAATCAATTCCGACTCTAAACGAGGACGAAAATCTCTATTAATCCAATCATACACCTGATCCTCAAGATTAAGACCAGTTGTTTTACCATCCCAATTCTTCTTATGGTCACCAGCCTTAAAAGAGACCCCATCACGAGTCGCATTATTGGCACTTTTTGAATTCTTATGGATACCACTAGCAGGATCTTTTGAAGTATCTGCAAAATCAATTCTCTCTAAACTCAAGTTATGATACGCCTTTTTATAGTCTCCTTTCAACATCATTCCAACATCAGGAGTGTTGAAATTCACATTATTACGAACCAAACCTGGACCTTGCCTTGGATTTAACACATCTTTAGGTCCATCTTGCATACGAATACATCTCTTCGTATTGTTGTAAAACCAATTATTACGCACTTCTGAATCGTTGGCTCCCATAAAGAAGTGAACCATTGCGCCATCATGTTGAAGAGGATGAATATCATGTATTTTATTCAACTCTATAATTGAATTCCCAGAAGCCATCACCCCCTCTGATGCACCTGTCTGGTATACTTCATTACGACGAAAAGTACTATTAGGACAATTTCTAAACCATATAAAACCTGAATTTCCCTGATGAGGAGCAACAGAATAGTCAAGGTCATGTAACAGACAGTTCTCGACCAAATTATGACTCCCCTTTTGGAACTTTGCTACCAAGCCATCCGTATATGCCAATTCACAATTTATTATACTAGAGTGACGACAATTATCAAACAACAAGCCTGTTTCTGCACCCGTTTTACCTAAAGTTCTTTTGTTAAAACATGGATAATCAAATTTACAATCCTCGAAAGAGATATAGTTTGATTTACTAACACGGACCCCTGCAGAAAAGAAGTGAATTCCAACCACTTTAATGTTCTCAGAAGCTTCAATCGATAAGGCTTTATCAATATTTCGCACCTTGACACCAGAAGGAACTCCAACAGTTAATGGCTTATAATAAAGCATGGAATCTTTGGGATTATAATACCACTCATCTGCTTCATCAATCAATTCATATTTTGAATCAAAGAAGTAGTGATGAAAAACAGGTTTCAATTGGACACCTCCTGCTTTATACGAGAAATGATCCTCTCCAATATGATGCTCTGTCACTTTTTTTGCATAGGTAAAGAAGTTAAATACATTCAATACCACCATAGCATTGTCAAGATCAACACCAATATTCTTCAAATCAATCCCTCCATGTGGATCGTCATATTCGACACCAATCTTATCACCAACCGCGTTGGTCGTGATTTTTGACCTCTTCTCATCCCCTTGACACCATAACTCTCTCTTCCAGGCATTATCATTTTGAAAAGAAGCATTCGGCCATCGTGCTAACATAGACCACTTTCCATCATTAAACAGTTGCCATATCCGATCATTTAGCTTGATCTTATAGATATTATCTCGATCACTTTGCCAACCTCCTTTTGAAAGATCTGAAACCGATAGTGAGCCATCTACAACAACTCTTTCATTATTATAATTAACAATTACAACTGGCGCCCCACTTGAGGCTTTTATACCATTCACATGAAGCTCTTCATGATAATTACCTTCTCTAACATATAGCGTATCTCCTGCCTTTATTTTAGACAGTGCAAACTTTATTGACTTAAATGGACTCACTTTGGACCCATTATTAAGGACATCATTTCCTAAAGGTGAAACATACTTATTTCCTGTGGTAATTTTAGTTTGCGCATTCACACGCTGACCCCCAAGAAATATCAAAAGCCATAAGCTCAGTAGAAAGTAGATATTTTTCATTGAAGAAATTATTTGCAAAACACAGACTGTAAAGAGAGAAGTCCAACGCAAAATGTAAAACGAATGACCTCTACGAATGCACACTATTAGTTTTAATATGAGAAATGATAGATGAATTAAAAATATAGGACACCTCTTCCCCTACAATCCGTGATCTATTATAAATATTTTATCTAGAGCAAATATCCATATACAGCAAGATTTCTATTAACATAAATAAATCTACTTTTAACACAATCACTACTATTTTTAACAAAAATAAATACAACTGTAATAAGCTAATACTTTCACATATAATGAATTAATAGATATAATACATTTAATAGCACAATCCACATAACCCAACACAATAAACCCTAATAATCAGACAACTACAAACAAACTAATAACTCTACCATACTCGATAATTCACAGGAGAGATAGATATCGAAGAACCAAGTTTATCAGAGCATAAAAAACCCCAACATCTCTTTATAAGATATTGAGGGTTTCTCAATGCAGCCACTACTGACTCTATAACAAAAAGAGATTAGCTATTTTTATCTTTAATCTTCTGAACAACGAGTTGTCCCATAGATTTATCTTTAACCAACACACGATCCCCTTTGGTCAACATACCAGAGATACTTGTCGCTTGAAAATACGCACCATTAATGCTCACCTTTCCGATCGGATGAAGGTCTGTAACAACCACACCCTCACATCCAACGAGGGACTGTTTTGTTTCTGAAAGGACATTACTTGTCGTGGCATCACCTTCTAATTCTGTATGCAATGCAAACTTACGGAATAAGGGCGAATTCATTGTGGAAAAGCTCTTTCCAATATAGAACATCGCACCGAGAGCAACGATCAAAGCTCCCAACACAATCGTAAGTGCTGTAGATAATGCATCGGTCTCTACCCATTCGAAATTGAAAGTATCGTTATCGACCATCGCAAGCACTAGCGAAGTGACAACACACAATATTCCTGATATCCCCGTAAAACCAAACCCTGGGACAATGAATATCTCTAGAAACAGCAGGACAACACCAGCCATAAAGATAAGCACCTCCCATGTCGTAGCGTATCCAAATAGAAATAGAGGAATAAAGAACAGTGCTCCAAACCCAATAATCATAAGAAATGGGGAGAACAGTCCTGGCATCTTAAAGCTAGAGAACAAACCTATCAATAGAAAAGTGACAATAATTGTAGGAAGAAATGGGGACGCAAAGAAACGAATATACTTGTCCTGTGCAGATAATTCAAAAGATATCACTTGCTCTTTTTCATATCCCAATCGCAAGAGCAAATCTTGTTCTGAAAGAACAATCGCATCACAATACCTATATTTCAATGCCTCATCGGCAGTAAAAGTCAACACCTTGCCCTCTTCACTCACCCCCTCAATCTGTAGATCTTCATCCACCATCGCCTCCGCAATAGATGGATCACGTCGCCAAACTTCATTGCCATCACCATCCACAATCTTACCCTTCGCTTCGGCAGTAGCACGCATGGTAGCCCTCTGATAACTTTGATATTTATCTGGCATCGCTTTGCCATCCATCCCTACAACAGTAGCAGCTCCAATGCTACCACCCGGCGTCATATAGATCGAGTCACAAGCCAATGAAATCATTGCACCAGCAGAAGCCGCATTGTTATCAACAAAGACATAGACAGGTATCTTAGAGCGGAGTATACGCGAACGTATCGAATCCGCATCTTTCACTCTTCCACCATAGGTATTCATCAATATCAAAATAGCATCTACACTATCTTCTTCAGCCTTTTCAAAAGCCATTCTAGTATCATACCAGCTAACACTATTAATCTCATCCTTCAAGTTATAAGAAAGGATCTTCTTTTGTGAAGCCTGTCCAACATGCGAACAAAAACACAAAACAATAATCATCAAAAGCTGGTAAACTCTATTCCACATATTATTCACTTTCTATTTTATGTACATATTGTAAAAAGAGATCGAGACCGCGATGCATATCTTCAGTCATATCATAAACAATCTCCTCTTCAAAATATTTTGCAATATCCACTTTAGGGAAAAGTGGTTGATATATCTCAATGGTCTCATCTAAATGAGTACACCCATCTTTCAATGCATTATTCAGTTCATCAACAAATGAACTATCTAACGGCTTATTTGCCACCCAAGCAGCAAAAACAAATGGTTCACCAGTCGACTTCTTCCACATATCCGAAAGATCGATCATGAACTTATACTTATGCTCAATATCGAATACACGATCCCCAATCACTACCGCAGCAGTCGTTCCTCCAATCACCTCCTGATGATATCCTTCATAAGCTGGTTTAAACTCTGGGGTAATATTCCAAAAGAAACGACAGAGAATTTGACAAAGCATCACAGAAGTTCGGGACTGATAATCTAAATATATTGTTTGGATCTCATGAAGAGGAACATCACTAGCTATCACGACCGTATGAACAGGTCCATCACCACCGATACAATAGTCCGATACAATATGGTACTCCTTCATCTTCGGGAGTATCGCAACAGGAACAAGACCTAGATCAACATCCCCTTGCAGAAGTTTTTTTGCACAGTCTGCAGGATGGTCTAGAGCTAGATCAATACTATTCATAATGGGATCTTTCATGATTCCATGAACCATCGGTTTGCTGTTCAAATATGACACAGCCGATATCTTCACTTTTTTCATCTCGTTTTTGTTTTTAAGAATCCAACAATACAAACATTGAATCGGATAGCTTCCATTCAATCTATATAAAAGTAAGAATAAAGTTGATATTGTTCACCCTTTCCTCTCAAATTCATTGTATTCATAAGAAATAAACATAAACACCATGTCTCACTAAAATTCTTATGCATCCTCCCCCTTCACAAGGATATAAAAAAGCAGATCGACTCCACCCAAATATAGACAAACCTTTCAACTCTCCTCCAATCCTCCTCCCACTCTCCTTCTATCTTCCGCCCACTCTCCTTCGTGTTTCCTTCGTACCAACTTCGTACCTCCTTCGACTCTTGTTCACATATTGATCACATATTAGTCACATACTGCTCATCCTTCCTCCACATTATTATGGAGAACTAGTAACCAATATATGACCAACCGATATCTAATATGTGACCAATAGTCGAAGGAAACACGAAGGAAACACGAAGGAAACACGAAGGAAACACGAAGAAAACACGAAGGAAACACGAAGGAGAGTGGGAGGAGGATAGAAAAAGTGTAGGACAAACTTATAATCAATGAGGGGGTAGTTAAGGCAGAAAGATCATATAGAAGGAGAGCAGACAATTTGGTCAATCAGTTGGGGCTTAATGATTAAACATAAAATAACACAAAAGTAACCGTATCATTAAATTCATAAAAAGTATCTAAATTTTTACCTTTTTAAAAATGCTTTTACAAAAAATAGTAGTAAATTCAAGTGATTAATTACTAAGTAACAATGTTTAATTATGATGAAAAAAATCGCGTATTTACTATTCTCTCTATTTATCCTAGCAAGTTGCCAAAAGAGCTCTTTTAAGATCACAGGAGATGTTGTAGGCATTAAAGATGGAACAGTATATCTTCAAGTAATTGAGAATAATTCATTATCAAAAATAGATAGTACAGAAGTTCAAAACGGACATTTTGAGTTTAGTGGGAAAGTAGAGTATCCGACACTCATGTTTGTTGGGCCAACTGGAGCAAGACCAAAGAACATCAGGTTATATGTTGAAAATAAGGACATCACTATTGAAGGAGATATAGCAGAAGCAGAAAAGATTATTATTCAAGGTTCGGCTTCACAGGATTTAGTTAACACATTAAACGACGAGCAGAAGAAGATAGAGGATCAGCTAAAGCCTATGATCAAAGCTTATCATGCAGAACAAGATCCAGTAAAGAAGAGTGAGATTCGTAAAAATGCAATTGAACTTAGTGATTTAATTATAAAAGATCAAATTAGATTTATTGATGAACACATGGATTCTCATGTATCTGTTTATATGACAACTTATGATTTAAATGGACAGATGGAGTTCTCTAAAATGGAAGAGTTAAGTAAAACATTTGAGAAGAACTTCCCGAATTCACCTGTAGTTAAAGTACTCTCTGAAAGAGTTGCAAAAGAGAAAAAGACAGCTATTGGACAGAAAGCTCCGAACTTTTCGGTAAAAGACATCGATGGTAATACAATCACTCTTGACACTTTTAAAGGGAAATATGTTCTTCTTGACTTCTGGGCATCATGGTGTGGACCATGTAGAAGAGAGGCTCCTAATTTTGTAAGAATATACAACAAATATAAGAACGATAATTTCACCATTTTTGGGATCTCACTAGATAAAGATGAGGTAAAATGGAAAAAAGGAATTGAAGATATGGGCTTCACATGGAATCATACGTGTGATTTTAAAGTGTGGAAGACAGAGCTAGCGCAACTGTATAATGTACGAAGTATTCCTACTTGCTACTTGGTTGATCCCAACGGAATGATCGTTGCCAAAGGAATTGTAGGAGACGAACTAGACAAGAAATTAGCAACGCTTTTACGCTAGTATATATGACATGGAAAGTCATAGAATAAATGGGGCTTATGAAGCCTATACTATGACTTTTTGCATGTTATTTGTATGAAGATTTTTAGTACTTCGTTAGAACATATAGTCTAAAACATTGTTTAGGGCTGTGAGTTTAAAGCATTGATAAATACAAAAAATCATGACAAAATACGATATTGTTGTTCTTGGAAGTGGACCAGGAGGATATGTAGCAGCGATCCGTGCTGCACAACTAGGATTTAAAGTTGGTATTATTGAGAGAGAAAACCTTGGAGGGATCTGTCTTAATTGGGGATGTATTCCGACCAAAGCACTTCTTAAAAGTGCTCATGTTTTTGATCAAATGAAGCATGCTCAAGAGTATGGTATTTCACTAGAGTCAGAGCCAACAATTCACTTCGACAAGGTGATTGAGAGAAGTCGTGGCGTGGCATCAGGGATGAGCAAAGGTATTGACTTCTTGATGAATAAGAACAAGATTGAAGTTATCATGGGCAACGGGACTTTGGTCTCGCCAAACCAAATAGAGGTCACTGATAAAGACAATCAAAAACAGATCGTTGAAGCAGATCATATAATCTTAGCAACAGGAGCACGATCAAAACAGTTGCCTAATCTTCCTCAAGATGGCAAGAATATTATCGGTTATAGAGAAGCGATGACTCTTCCAAAACAACCGAAGAGTATGATTGTTGTTGGTTCTGGAGCCATAGGGTGTGAGTTTGCTGATTTCTATAATTCGATCGGAACGAAGGTTACTGTGGTTGAGTTCTTACCAAATATTGTTCCGAATGAAGACGAAGAGGTTTCGAAGCAATTGGCTCGAAGTTTCAAGAAAAGCGGGATCAAAGTCATGACCAATGCCGCAGTGGAACATGTTGAAGTTACGGACAGTGGTTGTATAGCTACGGTTAAGACAAAGAAGGGAGAACAGACTGTTGAAGCAGAGATTGTACTGTCGGCAGTAGGAGTTACTCCTAATATTGAAAATATAGGCTTAGAGCAGGTGGGTATTCTAGTTGAAAATGGTAAAGTCACAGTAGACGACTACTATCAAACTAATATTCCATCAGTTTATGCTATTGGAGATATTGTGAAAGGGCAAGCTCTAGCACACGTTGCTTCTGCTGAAGGGATTACTTGTGTTGAGAAGATCGCAGGTAAGAGTCCACGTATCATCAACTACAATAATATACCAGGGTGTACTTACACATCACCTGAAGTGGCATCAGTAGGTTATACTGAAGCCAAAGCAAAAGAGCTTGGGCACAATATCAAAGTAGGTAAATTCCCATTCTCAGCATCAGGTAAAGCAAGTGCATCTAATACAAAAGAAGGTTTCGTCAAACTTATATTTGATGAAAAATATGGCGAACTATTAGGAGCTCATATGATTGGAGCGAATGTGACGGAAATGATTGGAGAATTGGTTGTAGGTAAAGATCTTGAGATAACGGCTCATGAGATCATAAGTGCTGTACACCCTCATCCAACCATGAACGAAGCAATAATGGAAGCAGCTGCTGCTGCGTATGATGAAGTAATACATATTTAGATGTATTACCTTTTGTATTCGATATCTTACTATTAAGATATCGAATACAAAATAACTTATTTCAAAACAAACCTAGACATGAAAAGATTTTTCCTTATGCTAAGCATTTCTATGCTTTGCTTCAGCTGTTCAAACGACCTAGTAGACAGCTTAGATGATATTGCTCCTAACACTCAAGGTGCTGTAGCAGGAAATACTACAGATGGACCAGTTGACTCTTGGATACCTCTTACTCCTGGAGTGAATACACCTAGCACAGATGCTGCTGGACCAGTAGACTCTTGGATACCTCTTACTCCTGGAGTGAATACACCTAGTACAGACGCTGCTGGACCTGTTGACTCATGGATACCTCTTACTCCTGGAGTGAATACACCTAGCACGGATGCTGCTGGACCTGTTGACTCATGGATACCTCTTACTCCTGGAGTTAAATAAATAAGAATAAACTGGATTTATGTGATCTTGTTGTCTCTTTGAGACAATGGAGGTTATTATTAGACTATTAAGAAGGATATCTCCCCCGAAAAAGGAAGATATCCTTTTTTTTATCTATCACTTTGATTGGTTGTCAAACATCAAGGTGATATCGATTACGTATGGCTAGCTCCTAGTAGCTATCGAATTAGTTATTGAAGATCGAATAGGAATATAAGAATGGCAACATAACTTAAAATAGAACGACTACTGTTAATAAGCAACAATAGAAAGATTTTAAATAGATCATACTACAAAAAAGTGTTATCAGACATTCTATGATAATGTTTTGTGTTACTGACAAGAAGATCACACACTATTATTTTAGATATAAAAGCTTATAAATGGGATAAATCACGATTTAACGAACTCTTTGGTAAAGTCTATATCTAGATACTCACACCTCAACCCAGAGCTTATCAGAGTGGATTAATCGCCATGCCTACAAGCCATAATAAACACTAATTCACATTGTTAATTTAACAAAAGAGGTGAACAATGAGCTTCATTTTACCATAGCTTTGATTCAAAATTATTACATAGTTAATATCTAATTATTTTAATGGATTAACGATGGATTATACTTCGGATATCAAAAACATGTGCATTGTTGCACAAGGCCCGAATCATGGACCTTCTCCTATTCCACAACAAGGACAGTGGACAAAAGCAAAAGAGATAAGAGACATTAATGGTTTAACTCACGGAGTTGGTTGGTGTGCACCACAACAAGGAGCATGTAAACTCACACTAAACATCAAAGAGGGGACAATTCAAGAAGCACTCGTTGAGACGATTGGATGTACAGGGATGACACATTCTGCTGCGATGGCTTCTGAGATCTTGCCGGGGAAAACAATTCTAGAGGCATTGAACACAGATCTTGTGTGTGATGCAATTAATGTAGCAATGAGGGAACTCTTTCTACAGATTGTTTATGGTAGGAGTCAGACCGCATTTTCAGAAGGAGGTCTACCTGTAGGATCAGCGTTAGAAGACCTTGGCAAAGGGGAACGTTCGGTGATTGGAACCACATATGGAACGATCAAAAAAGGGCCTAGATATTTAGAAGTTACTGAGGGGTATATAACTAGGCAAGCACTTGATGAGGATAACGAGATCATAGGCTATCAGTTTGTACAGTTAGGAAAGATGATGGAGTATATAGAACAAGGTCTAACAGCTGATGATGCTCTTGTTAAAGCGACAGGGACCTATGGTCGATATGATGATGCAGTAAAATATATTAACCCTAGAAAACAGTAATAGTTATGGTACTTTTCGAAGGATACGAAAGAAGAATAGAGAATATTCAAACGTTTTTGGAGGCCAACAATATATCATCATTAGAGGAGGCAGAACAGATCTGTAAAGAACATCATCTAGATATACAAAGTATTGTAAAAGAGATTCAACCGATCGCTTTTGAAAATGCTGGTTGGGCATATACTATTGGTGCTGCTGTAGCTATTGGTCGTGGTCAAGGAGAAGCGGCAGATATTGCCATCACTCTAGGTGAGGCATTACAGGCATTCTGTATTCCAGGATCTGTTGCTGATGACCGTAAGGTAGGCTTAGGGCATGGGAACTTAGCTTCTATGTTACTGCGTCCTGAGACAAAATGTTTTGCATTCCTTGCAGGCCATGAGTCTTTTGCGGCAGCAGAGGGGGCTATTGGGTTAGCAAAATCGGCCAATAAAGTTCGCAAAGAGCCACTTAAGGTGATTCTTAATGGTCTAGGTAAGGATGCTGCCCAAATCATCTCGCGAATGAATGGATTTACACATGTAGAGACCATCTTTGACTACCATACAGGAGAGCTTACGGTATCGAAAGAGAAGTCTTACTCTAAAGGAGAGCGAGCACAAGTTCGATGTTATGGTGCAGATGATGTAAGAGAAGGGGTAGCCATCATGCACCTTGAAGAAGTAGATGTGTCGATTACAGGAAATTCGACCAACCCCACTCGTTTTCAGCACCCTGTTGCTGGTACTTATAAAAAAGAGTGTTATGAATCAGGCAAGAAGTATTTCTCGGTAGCTTCAGGAGGGGGTACAGGAAGAACACTTCATCCTGATAATATGGCAGCAGGACCTGCTTCTTATGGTATGACAGATACCATGGGACGTATGCACTCTGATGCCCAATTTGCAGGATCTTCTTCAGTTCCAGCACATGTTGAGATGATGGGGTTGATAGGTATGGGAAATAATCCAATGGTTGGTGCTTCTGTAGCAGTGGCTGTAGCTGTATCTCAACAGATGAAATAGGTGTAATTATACCGTTTATATATTTTAATACAATTGACATTGTCTTTGGACAATGATCCTTTTTACCATTTGAGGGTGTAGACATACTTGTTTACACCCTTTTTAGCACATAAAAAAAGGTAGCCTATCAAGACTACCTTTTAATCAAATATATTCTTCAGATTACTTTAAAGAAGCAATACGTTCATTGATTACACGCATCTTCTCTTCGGCATCTTCTTTCTTTTTACGTTCAAGTTCAACGACTTTTTCTGGAGCACTATTAACGAACTTCTCGTTACCTAGTTTCTTCATAACAGTCTTTAGGAATCCTTCCGTATACTTTAGTTCTGTTGCTAGCTTTTCAAGTTCTTCCTCCACATTTACTAAATCACCCAAAGGCAAGAAGAACTGTGTCGACTTCACAAGGAATGATAAAGCACCGCTCATCTCTTCATTCACCTCCTGTAGAGAGGATAAGTTTGCGATCTTCTCAAACACGGGGTTTAATGTCGCATGATAACCTTTATCTCCAGCCAGAATAGATAGTTCTAAAGCTTCTTTGTTCGCGATATTTTTCTCTTTACGAATTGTACGGATACCCGCAACAGCTTCTTTAAGATCTTCAAAATCTGCGATTAGTTGCTCATTCACTTCTGCCGTTTCAGGCCATGGTGCCAACATAATGGATGCCCCCTCTTCACGAGTTTGAAGTAATTGCCAAATCTCTTCGGTAATAAAAGGCATAAATGGATGAAGGATACGTAACAATTTATCAAAAATTGCAAGTACCTCACCATATGTTTTCGCATCGATTGGCTGTTGATAAGCAGGTTTTACGACCTCTAATAACCAGCCAGAGAACTCATCACGGAATGTATTATAGATTAACATCAGTGCTTCTGAAAGACGATATTGGTCAAAGTTATCGTTGATATTCAGAATAACACCATCCAACTTGCTGTTGAACCACTCAATTCCTTTTGCAGCATAAGCTGGCTGAGGTATTGTATTATCAACACTCCATCCACTAACAAGGCGGTATGAGTTCCAAACCTTAGTAGTGAAGTTTGCGCCTTGCTCTGTAAGTGACTCATCAAAAAGAAGGTCACCACCAGCAGGAGAACATAACAACATACCAACACGTACACCATCTGCTCCATACTTCGCCATTAGATCTAATGGATCAGGAGAGTTACCTAAAGACTTAGACATCTTACGACGTTGTTTGTCTCTAACCATTCCTGTGAAATATACATTCTTGAATGGCATCTTACCTTTAAATTGGTAACCAGCAATAATCATACGTGCTACCCAGAAGAAGATAATGTCATGACCTGTTACAAGATCATTTGTTGGATAGTAGTAGTTGAACTCTTCGTTATCTGGATTGTCTATACCATCGAAAAGAGAAATAGGCCACAACCAAGAAGATGCCCATGTATCAAGAACATCTTCGTCTTGACGTAGGTTCTCCGCAGTAAGAGATGTGTTGCCCGTCTTCTCTTGAGCAATCTTAACGGCTTCATCCATGTTGCTAGCAACAACATAAGAACCATCTTCTAGATAGTATACAGGAATACGATGTCCCCACCATAACTGACGAGAGATACACCAATCCTTTACATTCTCCATCCAGTGACGATATACGTTCTTAAATTTCTTAGGGTGAAATTCAATCTCGTCATTCATCACACTATCCAAGGCAGGCTTAGCCATATCACTCATCTTCAAGAACCACTGTGCAGACAGTTTTGGTTCAATCACGACATTGGTACGTTCTGAGTAACCTACTTTGTTCACATAATCTTCCACCTTAACAAGGTTACCTAATTCATCTAGCTGAGGAATGATCTTCTTACGAACATCAAAACGATCCTCTCCAACAAATAGGCCTACTTTATCATTGATGGTTCCATTGTCGTTGAAGATATCAATCGACTCAAGGTTATATTTTAATCCAATCTCATAATCGTTTACATCATGTGCTGGAGTTATCTTCAAACATCCAGTTCCGAACTCCATATCCACATACTCGTCTTGGATAATTGGAACTACTCGGTTTACCAATGGTACGATAACTTTTTTGCCCGCAAGGTGCTTGAAACGCTCATCGTTAGGGTTGACACAAACAGCAGTATCACCCAAAATTGTTTCAGGACGCGTTGTTGCAATGGTAACAAACTCATCTGCTCCTTCAATTTGATAACGAAGGTAGTAAAGTTTACTCTGCTCTTCTTTATGAATCACCTCTTCATCAGAAACAGCAGTCAGAGCAGCAGGATCCCAGTTTACCATTCTCACACCACGGTAAACAAAGCCTTTATTAAAGAGATCAACAAATGCTGTGATGACAGATTTTGATCTCTCCTCATCCATTGTGAAAGCGGTACGATCCCAATCGCAAGAAGCACCTAGAGTTTTAAGCTGCTCAAGGATAATTCCACCGTATTCGTCCGTCCAATCCCAAGCATGTGTCATGAAATCATCACGGGTTAAATCGCTCTTTTCAATACCGCGATCTTTAAGTCGAGCAACGACTTTGGCCTCGGTAGCAATAGAAGCATGATCGGTTCCTGGAACCCAACAAGCATTCTTGTTTTGCATGCGAGCACGACGAATCAAGATATCTTGAATCGTATTGTTCAACATATGTCCCATATGCAAAACTCCTGTGACGTTTGGTGGAGGAATTACGATTGTATAAGGTTCTCTCTCATCTGGCTCTGAATGAAACATTTTATTGTCCATCCAATATTTATACCACTTACTTTCAACATCCGCCGGATTGTACTTGCCAGGTATTTCCATCAATTCTTCTATTATATATTAAATTTCAATATTTATCTTCTTATCCTAAGGATACAAAAATAAAAAAAAGTGTGGATATATAAGCTATACTGTTTGTAAGGGAGAAGACTTTTAACTCAAAAAAGGGAGGATCGAATATTTTTCAACCAATTGTACATCAAAAGCACACGATATATCTCCTTAATTAAGCATGATCTTAGAGTTTAAATAAGGACAATACAGCCTTTGGATTTTGCCCATATCAGGATTGAATGGACAAGCAATACTTGCATCCCCAATACTTAACATAACACCTCCATGTTATTATGTTACAGACCATAAGACTACTTAACACACTTGTTAAATAACCCAAATATACATTGGATTTTTCATGGTAAATATTTACAAAAGTTATATATTTAATATGCAATGAACATTTTACCTATTCTAAATATAGAATGGTATACTTTTTGACAAATAGAATCCACGTCAATAAATTATTGTTTGATTCTGAATAACGCAATGCAATGGAACAGGTTTTATATTTTATCATAAGGGGCATTACCCGTACGACAAACTTTCTACCTCTACGAGTACACTATTGGTTCTCAGACCTCTATTATGTCTTCGCTTTTTATATTGTAAAGTACAGACGAAAAGTTGTGCGCCGAAACCTCATTAATTCATTTCCGGAACGTTCAATCTCTGAAATTAAAGAGATAGAGAAGAAGTATTATCGACATATTGCAGACCTTGCGGTGGAGACACTATACTTTGCGGATATCTCGGCAAAAGAGATTGAACAACGAATTACGATAGATAATCCTGAACTACCTATTAAGTACCTAAACGAAGGTAGGCAGGTGATCATCTCCCTCGGCCACTATAACAATTGGGAGTGGTTATGCTTTCTTAAGTACTATACAAACGCAAATTACTACCCCGTATATAAACCGCTGCACAGCAAAGCTTTTGATAAGTTCTACCGAAATCTAAGAAGCCGTTTTGGTGCCGAACCTATTCCAAAGAACACCATCTTCAAGAGACTATATAACGATTTGAAGCAAGGCATTCCATCTGTCTCTGGTTTTGTCAATGACCAGACCCCGAAGAGAGAAAATATTCAATATTGGACCACATTCTTAAATCAAGATACTCCTATGTTTTTAGGGGTCGAGAAGATTGCAAAGAAATTAGATACAGTGGTGATTACTGCAGAGATACAGAAACCCAAACGTGGACATTATCTAGTGAAGTTTACCCTCATCACAGATAAACCAAAAGAGGAAGCACCTTTTGCTATTACAGAAAAGGATACTCGACATTTAGAAGAGATAATCCGTAGAAATCCTGAATACTGGTTGTGGTCACATAAAAGATGGAAGCATAAGAAAGAGTAGCTAAAGTTAAAACGACATCATTAGATCCTCTTAAAACTCCATCCGAAGCACTATGTTTGATACACAACGCGTAAAAGATAGTGAGTGTAACATGAGATAAGATTCGTATCCCTTTGAAGGAGTACAAAAACAGTATACCTTTGCTATAGTTTCTTATTTTTACAATAAAAGAGTATTCATGCATCAACCACTATCATCAGAACTATCCGTCGCAGTTGTCATTCTTAATTGGAATGGAGCCTCTCTCTTAGAAGAGTATCTCCCTTCATTAGTGGCACACTCGACATACGATAAATGTCGTCTTATTGTTGCAGACAATGGATCTACCGATCAAAGCAAACGAGTGGTAGATAATTTCGACACTATTGAATGGCTTCCTCTTGATAAGAATTATGGTTTTGCATTGGGATATAACATGGCTCTTCAACTCATTAATTCAGATGTATATATACTGCTCAATTCAGATATTCGAGTTTCTCATAGATGGCTCGAACCTTTGATGGAGGTATTTAATAAACAACCAGAGGTCGGTATACTACAACCCAAAATTCTTGATGACAAGAGGAGAGATCATTTTGAATATGCAGGTGCAGCAGGTGGATACCTAGACAGTGCAGGATATCCTTTTTGTAGAGGTCGTATCATGGATCATATAGAGAAAGATACCCATCAATATGATAATACCCAAGATATTTTCTGGGCATCAGGAGCCTCTTTAGCTATCCGTTCCACGCTTTGGCACGATCTTAACGGATTTGATACGATCTTTTGGGCACATATGGAGGAGATTGACCTATGTTGGCGTGCGCTAAACCAGGGAACTACCATTAAAGTGGAACCACAATCGAGAGTCTTTCACCTCGGAGGGGGATCACTACCATACGGCAATCCAAAGAAGACATACTTAAACTTTCGAAACAATCTATTTCTACTAGCGAGAAATTTGCATCCTAAAGAGTGGTTATACACACTATTTATTAGAATGATATTGGATGGAGTGGCTTCGGTTATTTTCCTTTTTACAGGAGAGTATAAACTTATACCATCGGTCTTAAAGGCACATAGAGATTTCTATCTGAAATTGCCTTCGATTCTTCGAAACCGAAAGGATCAAACATACAAACGAAAGTCGGATCTTCCTGTTTTCAATGGTGTCATTCCTTTAAAGTCAAAACTAAGATCGGTAACAAAATTTAGTCAATTGCACTTCAAAATATAAGAAAAAGCAAAAGGTGAAACTTTTCAGCTTCACCTTTTACCTATACGACCATTAGGATGGGTACCATTAACTTATTCCCACAACCATATTTAAATGCAATGGGAATAGATTCAATCATCCGCAATATCCATTCCTTGCGTTAATTTCCGGACAAAAGAGAAACCATAAAAGAACTCTCTTAAGACCACTCGTATGACAGTGTACCCAGGTATTGCTAGAATCATACCAGGTACTCCAGCAACAGATCCTGCCATTAAAATAACCAAGAAGATCTCTAAAGGCTGTGCTTTCACACTATTAGAGTAAATCAGTGGTTGGAAAACTATATTATCAGCAATCTGAGATAGTGCAGCCACAAGAAGGACTAATCCGATAAGTGGTAAGGTTACCTCCATAAACGGTGACTGAACATTGGTTGCAATTGCCACAAGAACACCAAATATAGCCCCAATCCATGGTCCAACATAAGGTACTACGTTCATAAGACCAGCGAATGTTGCGACCACAACAGCATGCGAAAATCCCAATCCAATTACTGTAAAACCGATGGTATCAAAGATCATTATACCTAAAATTTCTAGAATAATACCGATAACATATCGCTTCAACAACGAGGAGGTAGAGTGAAGTATGTTTCTTACCTTTGACTCATATTCACTCGGCACAAATAGCATTATCCCATCGGTAAACATATTCTCATCTCTAAGAAAAAAGAAGAGGATAAAACTAACAGAGAAGGATAAGATCAAGAGACTTCCTAAAGTACCAAAAACGGAACTAAATATATTGGTCATTTTAGATAGGTCGAAGGCCTGAGATAACTCTCCTTTTGCCATTTCCACCAAGCTCTGCTCATCCAATGAAGGAAGTTTAATAAACGGATAATTTGTGGTCAGTTGTTCTGCAGCATCCTTGATATAAGCAACCACAGAGTGAACGTTCACATTGGAAAGTTCTTTTGCTTCGGAAGCAAACATCGGGATTAAAAAAGAGAAAAAACCAATAATTACAATCCACAAAGCAATCAATGTTAATGCAGAAGAGAGGTTGTCTCCCATACGCCATTTTCTGATGTGAATCTTTTCTAGAAGGTTCTTTATTGGTCTACCTAACACACTCAAAACAGAGGCGATCAAGATGTAAATGACAATATCACTAAAATACCATAAGAGTAATGCCAAAAAGATAAAACCAATACCTATCAATATATTTCTAGTACGTTGATTCATTATTTTTTACTTTTGTTAATGACGTAAATATAAACTTTATTCGTATCAAAATTGTTCCATCCAATATTTTCATATTTTTATTTAATTCATGGATCCAACTAAAATACATCTACAAGTACTCCAAGACACATTCCGTTTTCCGAACTTCAGAGAAGGACAAGAGGAGGTAATTACACGGATTCTTGCAGGGAAATCAGTATTGTCAATCTTTCCTACAGGAAGTGGTAAATCGCTATGTTATCAACTACCAGCACTTCTTCTTCCCGGACTAACAGTAGTTGTTTCGCCTCTGATAGCATTAATAGATGATCAATTGGCATTCCTACATTCTCGAAATATCTCTGCAGTAAAGATAGATTCGACACTAACGCCTCCACAAGCACAACAAATAAAACAAGAGTTAGTTGATCAAAAACATAAAATTCTTTTCGTTTCTGTTGAAAGATTCAAAAATGAACGTTTCAGAAGATTCTTGCACTCTCTTACTCTTTCAATGCTTGTGGTAGATGAGGCACACTGTATTTCAGAATGGGGACATAACTTTAGACCTGATTATATAAAGCTACCTGAATACAAAAAAGAGTTTGGTTTTCCTCAAGTTCTTTTATTGACGGCAACGGCACCCAAGGTGGTTCAGAAGGATATCATTAAAAAATTCAATATCTCTTCAGAGGATGTTATTTCAACAGGATTCTATAGAGACAACCTCAATATCAACATCCAGGGCACCAGTATTGAGGATAAGATTGAACATATCGATCAACTCATCTCAATAGATCCCAAGGCTCCAACCATTATCTACGTCACGCTTCAAGATTCTGCGGTAAAAGTTGCGACCAAACTAGTTGAGAAAGGATATTGTGCAAGACCATATCATGCTGGATTATCTAATGACCTAAGAAGAGAAACTCAAGAACTTTTCATGAAAGGTCAAGTAGACATTATCGTTGCGACCATTGCATTTGGAATGGGGATCGATAAATCAGATATACGCAGAGTTATTCACTATGATCTACCCAAATCTTTAGAAGGACTATCACAAGAGATAGGCAGAGCTGGTAGAGATGGTCATAAATCAGAGTGTACAATTCTCGGAAACTTAGACCATATACAAACACTTGAGAACTTTGTATATGGGGATACACCAGACCCAAAGTCACTAGAAGATCTAGTGAATGATATCTTAGAAAAAGAACCGACTTGGGAGGCAAATATATACCAAACGTCTATTAGATATAACATAAGACAATTGCCATTAAAAACAGCACTTGTCTATCTTGAAGCTTTAGGGGTGCTATCCCCAACACACAGTTACTACTCTGAATATCGTTTTAAGAGTCGTATCTCTCCCCAAGAAGTTGCTTCTCATTTCTCTGGAGAAAGAATGAAGTTTGTCAAAGATATCTTCACTTATTCAGACAAGGCACGTATATGGTATAATGTGGATTTCGATAAAATTGCGAAAGGTTCTCCTCAAGCAACAAGGGAGAGGGTCGTAAATGCACTAGACTATTTCGTTGAGAAGCAATGGATCGATTTAGAGACAAAAAAAATGATGGAGGTATATAGAGTAACCCCACCACAAAATCATTCGAAATTAGAGCTTATAGAGCATCTTTATCAACTTTTTAAGAATAAAGAGAAGGGAGAGATTTTCCGCATCAATCAAGTCATTGATCTGATTTGCTCAAACAGTTGTTTTTATCACCAGCTCACACAATACTTTGGACAAGAGACTTCATGGGAAAAGTGTGGACACTGCTCAAACTGTAAAGGTACGACTATCACGATACCCGATAGAGTTACCGATGAAGAGTTCGAGTCATTTTCATACAAAGATATGAAAGAGCTATTTCTGACGAACTATAAAGCATCATTTTCGGCACATGATTTCGGGTGCTATTTATGTGGTATTTCAGCACCATTACTCTCTAGATATAGAGTAAAGAAATTAAGGGATTGGGCACGCTTTACCGACTATAGGTTTCAATCGGTAATGGACTGGATTGAAACAAACGAAAAAGAGTAGATCATCTATTCAAATAGCATTACTGAAACACATTGAAGCAAATAACTTCAGTGTGTTTTTTATTAATCTCCGATAATAACTGCTGTTGTTTTTAAACAAAAATAGTAGGAGATGGGTTAATTCAAATAAACCACCATCTTTCATACTCAGAAGGCTCACTTGATATTTTACAAACGTGTTTAATATATCTTTATGAAAAAGCTTTCAACCTTTTTAATTCTGTTATTAATCTCTCCTCTACTTTTTTCTTGCCAACAAGAAGATCATGAAGCTTCAATTAAACTCAAAGAAGCAATTATTGTTTACATGTGTGCAGATAACAACCTTAAGGAAGTTGCAGACCTTAATATCGAAGATATGGTGGAAGGAATAGATCCTGATGCAGATGTGTTTGTATATCTAGATCAAGGTGAAAAGAACTCCTATATTTATAAATTGGTGCCAGACAATCTAGATGCAACTAGAGGGAATCCAGTAGCAACTTTTGAAAACTTAGATTCAGGATGCGAGTCTACTGTTGCTAAAATAATTGATCATGTATTAACTCACTATCCTTCAGAAACAATCGGGCTAGTACTTTGGTCACATGGCTCAGGATGGATGGCACCTGCTCCATCCTATACGAATAAATCATTTGGTGACGATAATGGGAATGATATGTCAATCAAAGACCTTACAGTAGCACTAAAGTCTGTACTCTCTAGACACAATAAGACACTGTATGAATATATCCTTTTTGATGCTTGTCTTATGGGAGATATTGAAGTTATAAGCGAGCTTAAAGATATCTGCAATTACATCGCAGCTTCCACGGATCTGATATTAGAAGATGGTTATCCATATAATCAATTTATGAAAGCAATTACGAACAAAAATGATGACCTTGAAACTAGATTGGTAAAAGCATGTGAAACCTACATACACTACTATATAAATCAAGAGAAAACGAGTAAGCAATTCGGCACCCTTTCATTATATAAAACATCTGAAGTCGATCGATTAATACAAACAATGAATCATATTATCTCGACTAGTTATATGAACTATAACAACCTATTTTACAATGGGGAGATTGAGTTCTTTAACCACACTCCATTTAAAGACTTTATGAAAACTGTAGAGGCACATTTCACAGAAGCTGAATGTACTAAGTTGAAACAAAGCATTAGCCAAATGGTAATTTACACCAAAAATGTGGATATCCTTCTTGGGCGATCTAAAGCAGAAGACCATTGTGGGATATCTATGTTTATTCCATATCATTACTTCTACTATGATTTGGAATACTACACTACTGGAGTATGGGCAGAGCAGTCAAGATATGGAGTTATATTACGCAACAGTATTAACCATAACATTAATTGATAGACTAAATACTATTCACTCAATTTGCAATAAACGTCACAATGTCTTTATTAACAACAAAGAACATTTTTAGTCCTTTGATGTTATTAGTTCTACAGTTTAATTTTAAAATATTAACAGCCCTCTCAAGTTAATTTATTCAGCTTAGATGGGTACTCAAAAAACGCAGCTATGAAACAGGTTTTAATCTTATCATTTATCCTAACAATTTTTGGAGTACAAGATCTTTTTGCCAAAAAGCAGAGCTTTACCTCTAACAATACAGAGATAAAATGGACTGGTAAAAAAATTGGAGGAAGTCATCATGGTTATATCAAAGTCAAAGATGGTTTTATTGACATGAGTAAACAGCAAATTAAAGATGGACAATTTACAATGGACATGAATAGTATTACATGTGTAGATCTTACCAATAAAACATATAATAGTAAACTAGTTGGACACTTGAAATCAGATGATTTCTTTAGTGTAGAGAAATATGAAACTGCAACACTGAAAATTACCAAGGCAGATAAATTTGTTGATAACAAGGCAGAGGTCACAGCAAATGTTACCATAAAAGGTGTAACACATCCAATAACATTTGTTGCGGAGAAACATGAAACAGGCATTCATGCTAAACTTCTTATTGACAGATCGAAATATAATGTTCGTTACGGTTCAAACTCTTTCTTTGACAACCTAGGAGACAAAGCGATTGATGACGTCTTTGAAATAGAAGTAGAATTGAATCTGTAATCCCCATTATCATCTGAAATGATGATAAATGGCTAAGAGTCTCCTTCGATTATACTAGATAAGAGATAGAGTCATCGTTATTCCGTATGATGATATTCTTTAATGTGGCACAAATAGAATCAAACGGGTATATTGCATTTTATAAACTTATTTGAATCGATACTTCATATAACTAGAAGAGGCTCCTTGTCCATATTGGATCAGAAGCCTCTTTTAGTTATATGATAGTAATATTATTTATTTACTTTTCAACATCATAATCTTCTGTTGAAGACCTTGACGTGCTCTGTCAGGTAACCCCTCAACTTGTAAGGCCTTTTGACATGCCTCAATGGCTTTGGTATAATTCTTCTCTTGCTCATACATCTGTCCTAAGAATACCCAAGCATCGAGATAGTTTGGATCTACGTTCACGACCTGCATTAATACACTAATCGCAACTTTTCTATCTCCATCCTGTAATAGGTAAAATGCATATGTATAACCATATTTAGGATTATTATTTGCATGTTTAAAAGCTTGCTTACTATATTTTAGTGCTTTTGACAAGTCCTTTTGACCATATATTACCGCTAGATTGAATGCGGCAACGGCAGATTCATTATTTGCACTTAGCACTTTCTCATAACAAGATTTTGCTTCATTAGTTCGTCCCTGTTCGCCAAGAAGAAGCGCATAATTGAGATTTGCGGCCTCATTACTTGGTTCCATAGCAAGCGCCTTCTTCAGCATGCTTTCGGCTTGTGCATAATCACCTAACACCGCACTTGTGTAACCACCATTAACTAATGGTACAACAGCATCTTCAAACAGTTTACTCGACATTTTATACTCTTCGAGTGCCTTCTGATGCATCCCTTTCTGAGAATAGAAGTTACCCAAATTATAGTGGGCAATCCAATCATCTGGACGAATTACCATGGAATTCTCATACTCCACCAAATTCTCACGGACCTTCTCTCTATCTAAAGCATTAAATGTATTTAATGGATAGTAAGCCAATGAAGATGTAGCCATTCGTCTAACCAACCTTAAAGAGTCATTTAAAGCTTCAACTAACAACTTCTTGGTTTTAGGATTTTCACGATCCATTCCAATTTGAGATATTGCAGAAGAACGAACCAATGCAGAAGGATGATTTTCAAACAAATAATAAAGAAGATCCCATTTCTTAGCATCGTTACAAGTATTCATCATTCTCACCAACGAATTTATAAAGATCTCTTTCTTTGGGTTAGCCTTGATCCATTTGATCATTTCAGGAAGATGTTTCCACTCTCCGTCTCTACCTTCCTTAATCCAGCGCCCCACCATAATTGTTTCCGCTTGGTAATCATCCTTATGCCATTTACGAACCTCTTTATCAGCCCACTCATCACTTTTATCAGTGTGACATATTGTACAAGCATTAGGTGACCCAAATTCAATACTTGCTCGTGGCATAGGAGGTCTCATAGAGTGATCCGATCGCTTCATTCGAGCAAAGTCAGTTTTTGGCATATGACATGATACACACTTACCAGCTTCTCCCTCAGCAGGGTGATGACTATGTTCAGAGATATTCTGCACTTTATCTTTATGACAAGGCATACATGCATTATTAAAGTCTTTCTTTGCGAAACGATAGCGACCACTTGATGTATGACATGTTACACAATCCATATCTGCTCCTTCTTGTATACATGGACTCTGACTCCATGAGGTATAGGTGTAATTCTCACCTAAATCACGACCATCTGGATAGTAATCAACGTTTTCTAATGTCACTAGATTATAATGATCGTAAAACTTCTCTCCTGCCATAAACTTTGCCGTTAGTGGGCTCATTTTCGCATGACAAGCAGAGCATGTTGCATCGCTTTGATGGTGGTCGAATGTTCGCCATGAAATCAAACCAAGCTCTTCAAGCTCTTCACCTTTCGCTTCTGCCTCACGACATAGACGAATGTGATCTTTTGAAGGACCGTGACAAGCTTCACAATTGATACCTGGTTCTTTCCAAATTAAATGGTATGAATCAGTATTTAAATCATAATTCTTTGTCATCTGACTCACATGACAGTCATGACAGGTTGTATTGAAGGTATACATATAATGCTTCCAAGGCAGTGCTTCATCTTCGAGATCACTATCCCCAAAATGTCTCATCCCACTCTCTTGTGCATTATACCACTCACTTTTATTAATATCGAAGGCCAACGGAAGTGTCTGGAGTTTTCCTCTCTCCAATTCCGTCATGAAATAGTAAATATTCTTTCCTCCCATGGAATAAACCGCTTCGTAATCGGTTACATTACCATCCTTATCTTGTTCCTCATAGATCAACTTGCCCTTTTTGTTTACAATTCGAAATTGAACATTTTCGACAGGAGTCCATTCAGGAAAATGAGGAAGATTCTTTGTTATAAATTCAGGTGTAATTGGCTGCATCGCCTTGCCATGATGAGAAGGTTCCCATAACTTATAGAAACGCTCATGACACTCTTTACAACTCTCTGATCCGGCATAACCATCATCCGTAACATCCTCTTTTTTCACACTCTTACAGGCATGAAAGAAAAGTAATGTTCCAAAAACCAGTCCAAGCACGACTGGAGCCATAATAAAATACCTAGCAATACTATTTTTACTCATTAAATGCTTTTTTTCTCGTCCGAAAGTTAATCATCTTTTTCTAATACAACACCTTGATTACTTGTTAACATGCTTAAATTCATTATAAATTACGATCATTATAGTAAATGTTACATGAGCTGCAAGAGATGTTACAAGAGTAACGTACAGTCCCTTTAAATGGTTCTCATAATGGCCTATTCATAACCAATATGCATAAAAATGCCACTCTTGTTATGAAAACAAAAGTGGCATGCTATAATTAAAGACTTATATATCTTTATATTTCTAATCAACAAATGATGCTTCCATATTTCCTTTTTCATTAATACCTGTTAAACAGACAGAAAATGTTTTATTTACTTTCTCAGCATCATAAGGCATTTCAACTTTCACATAATTATCACTCCAACCTACCATTTTTGACTTATCTCTTTGCTCTTCGAATAGCACATTGGTCGTTTGTCCAATACTTTGTTCATAGAACATGCGTAGAAAACGATCAGAAATCATCTGAAGATGTTTTGCTCTCTCTTTTCTTTCGGCCACTGGCACCTTACCATCAATTTCGATAGCTTTCGTATTAGAACGCTCTGAATATGGAAAAACGTGCAATTGAGAAATTGGCAGATTGGTAATAAACTGAAGTGCATCATTAAAATACTCCTTCGTTTCACCACTCATCCCTGCTATCACATCAACACCAATAAAAGCGTGAGGCATCAATGATTTAATCTTTAAAACACGACTTTCAAACACCTCTCTCTTATACTTTCGTTTCATTAACTCAAGTACATGATTATTCCCTGCTTGTAGAGGGATATGAAAGTGTGGTGCGATCTTATTTGAAATAGAAGCATACTCAATGACTTCATCTGTCAATAAATTTGGTTCAATAGAAGATATACGTATTCTCTCAATACCATCAACCTTATCTAAAGCCTTTATCAAGTCTAAAAAAGACTCTCCTGTACTTCTACCAAAATCGCCAATATTGACCCCAGTAAGAATAATCTCTTTGGTTCCCTTCGAAGCTATTTCATAGGCCTCTTTCACCAAAGATTCAATACTTGGATTACGGCTCTTTCCTCTTGCCAATGGAATGGTACAATAACTACAGAAATAATTACATCCATCTTGAACTTTCAAGAATGTACGTGTTCTATCCCCAAAAGAGTAAGCATGATTAAATGTTTCGATATCCTTAAATTGGCAAGTCGAAGTAACACCTTTTTCATGCTTCTGAAGATTCTCTAAATATTTGGTGATATTAAATTTATCTGTCGCACCAAGAACCAAATCCACTCCAGGAATCTTAATGATCTCATCAGGCTTCAACTGAGCATAACAACCAATAACCACAATAAATGCAGCAGGATTTTGCTTCTCAGCTTGCTTAATTAATTGGCGACTTTTTTTATCTGCAGCATCTGTTACTGAACATGTATTAATCACATATACATCTGCCGACTCTTTAAAATCAACTCGATTGAACCCCAACTCCTTGAAAGACCTAGCAATAGTTGAAGTCTCTGAAAAATTCAATTTACACCCAAGTGTCGTGAAAGCTACTCTTTTATCTGAGTAGTTCATTATATATTCTGTATTCATCTTTCTCTCCCAAAATAGTCTAAATAACTAAAAACAAACCATATAATACATATGGATCGGCAAAAATAAGAATGTAAATCCCTATTATCAAACTAAAAGATCTTTTTTTATTCGAAGAAAAAAACTCTTATCATAGAGCCATTTGAAATAATTTGATATATTGCAAAAAGAGAGCCTTAGTAGGACAAGGCTCTCAAGGTGGAATTATACGGATAAAGGATTCGAGATATGATAGTGAAAAACGAGAATTATCGAACGTTCTTTATCCAATCCATCCCTAATAACATTGAAAACTAAAAAGTGTTTTGAAATAATACAAAAAAAGCATCTTATCCATGATAGATAAGATGCTTTTCCAGTACATTGTGTATATTTCTTTCTTAGTACATGAAATCCCAAGGTGGTAATACCACTGGTTTTTTCTTCAATACGTCTAAACTTTTCTGATCCAAATATTTTTTCTTTATAACTACACGGAACATGTAGTTGTCAAACCAATCATCAGAAAATGTAAGATATCCCTTATGTCCACTTTTTGCACCCCAACTATTCTCAAACTGCCATTTTGTTGACTTTCCATTTTTATCAACATCCACAGCAACTAGAGTCATCGCATGAGAAGAACCACTATCACGAGTATAAATACGCTCTTTCTTGTTCATTCCAAAATCTACACCATAAACAGCATTATAGTCATAGTTGTCGGTATCTAAGATACCATGTTTCGAATCAATCTGTTTACCTACATCACACGAAGCATACATTGCTTGATTATCTTTAATACTCTCCACAGCAAACTGCTTAATTACATCATTCGGAAGGTTCACATATTTCCAGTTCACCCCCTCTTCTGTATTTCTATAATTACGTATTTCATACAACTTGTAGTATGGACGAGTCGGATCATTCATGATCATCACATAATCATTCAAACTCTCTTTACCGATCACTTCATCGTAAAACGACTGAGGAGTATAGCGCTTTAATTCACTCAAGGAACCATCTTTCTTTTTGAATCTCCACTCAAACTCTTTTACCGGCTCACCCAAGTTCAAACACAGCATACGATAAACCGCTTTCATCATCTCTTTCTTCTTCGCATAAAGCTCTTTCTTTTTAGCCCCCTGCTCTGCTGCTTGTCTTAGACGGATACCATCCTCACGAAGTTTGCGAACCAATAACTTATTCATCCAACGTGTATTATTACTAGAATGAGTTTCAGGCATCACACTCTTTGGTACAGCACCATATTTTCCAGCTACGTTAACAAATAGGTTCCAAACACCACCATCACCAATCACCTCATCAAAATACCAACGTACTTCACGATCAGTAATTGGCTGCTTAGATGTCTCAATAATATTATTCAAAAACAAATTTGACTTCTCAAATAGATCCCAGAAAGAAAGATATACTTGTGAAAATTCAAAAGAAGAAGTTTTATATGCATCCATTACCTTTGGACGGAATACATTTAAACTTGTAAACAACCAACAGCGACCAGAACTTTCCTGATCTGTAATCCCATTGACGTCTACTTTATATTTAAAATAATGATCAAATTTACCTGCATTCTCTCTATTATATGCGATCGACTTTACATCGTTGTTAGATAAAGCATTCTCCATCGCTTTCGTATAACTATCTTTCTTATACGACCCTCTGATTTCTTGGATGTCAGCTTTTGTTAACTCCCCTTGTTTTTGTCCAAAGACAACAGAAGATAGCGCTAACAAACAGCCTAACCCGATACTCTTTTTAATCATAATGGTTGATTTAATGTTACGATTCTATGTGTTCCTAATACTACAAAGATCTACAATAATATTTCATTACAAAATGATATTACTCTCTTTACCCTTCTAAACTACCACTTATTTTTCATAATTTTCACAGTACTATCAATTCAAAGTTCCATCTCCCAGGATTAACAACTACATAAATCCAATCCGACTTAAAAACATTTAAAACTGATTTTAACCCCATCAATTTTACACTCTTGAGCATTAATGAAACACACTCAAAATGCAGCCCACAACAAACTAGACACAACACATTATATACAACATCTTAAATAAAAGAACAATCTAAAATACAATGTAGATAGATCGAAACCACTTTTACTCAATTGATAAATGGAATATTATAACATAAAAAAGAGAGTCATAGACTCTCTCAAACACTAACTATAAATCGATTTGTTTTTGTATATTAAAAAGATAGAAGAAATACTTATTCGAGTTAAGTGTTTACTTAACATCAAACTTGGCTATTACTTCCATCCTTTATTGTTTAAATTTCAGTCTAATACCAATCTACCATCCTGGATTCTGTGTCAAATTTGGATTAATTGCATTCTCATTTAGAGAGAAAGGATAAAAGTACATCTTATCGTTCCAAACACGATCTTGTAATTTAACTCGAGTATAGATCGTATTACCTCCTTCTTGAGTAATACGAACACCATATATCTCTTTTACTTTCTCACCCATTTTCCAACGTCTAAGATCCCAGAAACGATGGTCTTCGAAAGCCAACTCTCTACGACGCTCATCGCGAATATAATCCATATCTAATAATGCTGGCATTGGCATACCGGCAGCATCACGAACTTGAGCTATTGCATCATAAGCAGATAGTGTTAGCTCTGCATCTGTACCATTTACTGATCCAAATACTTCATACGCAGCCTCTGCATAGTTAAGTAACACCTCCGCATATCGATAAAGCGCATAATGATGTCCATATTTGTCTACACGACCAGCAACTAGGTTTACATTAGGATCTATATAACGATTCATATAGTACCCGCTGTTAATCATACCTAGAATAGAAGTATAGTGTGCGCCATTTTCTACCGTATTAAGATTGATTTTTTGTTTATTATAATTAAACAATACACCGTTGACCTTAACATTTCTGTAGAGTCTAGGATCTCTAATTTTCTTACCAGTTGCATCAAAGTATGGTTGATCTTTATGCGCAGCATTACCCCAATCAAATGGAGTTCCATCTGACATTTCGTAAATATCTACTAAGTTTTGCGACGGAACATTCTTACCTCCAGATGAGATTCCTTCAAGATTGTAGGGTAAATTGTTCTGCTCGAAAGTTGCCTGAGGCGTATTACGACGCTCAAAAATCAACTGTTTAGAAGTTAGAACACCATTATCATATTTTGTAAATAGTGGATCTGCATCTTCACCTTGTAGTGAATACCATCCAGATTGAATTAAATCTAAAGAAGCTTTGGCTGCAAGTTTCCATTTCTCTTTATCGTTCGTTGGATTATGTAATTTACTTGCTGCATAAAGAAGTACTCTTGCTTTTATTGCCATGGCTGTACCTCTAGTAACACGCCCTGTCTCGCCTAAGAATCCATTCGGATCAACGGTTACAACTTGATGAGAAATAGGTAGTAAAGGAGCGACCTGATCACACTCGTCTACAATATATTTCACCACTTCATGAAAAGTACTTTTCTTAAGAGTATTCACTTCTTCTATTTCATAAGTACGTGTTAGAAGAGGAACATCTCCATATCTTTTGATCAATTCAAAATAGTAGTAAGCTCGTAGGATACGAACTTCATTCGGATACATTAATGCAGCAGGAAGAAGCTTATCTTTATAATCAGGATCATACTTATAACGTTCAACTCTTGAAATATCAAAATTCTCTAGGAAAGAGTTTGCCGATCGAATATAACCATAATATTTCTTCCAAACATCATCGATACGGTTTGATGGAGACCATAGGTCATTGTAAATATCATAGACTTGGCCTTTTGGATCCGTATAAAGTGCATTATCCGTTGCCGATTCTCTTAAAGCTCCACTTATATTACCAAAATCACTATTAAGGCCGCTGTATAGATGCCCTGTTAAAGCATTCATACTGGTGAAATAGCGATATACTGTTTCCTTATCATTTCCCGTAGACTCATCTATATCTAGGAAACTTTCACATGCCACGAAATGAAAGCATGCAAAAACAAGCACTAATGCTTTTATCTTATTTAACCTATTCATTTTCATGCCATTTAAAATTTAATCTCGATACCTGCAAAAAGACTTCTTCTCTCTTCTAATTTAGTACCTTTATATTTAATATGATCAAAAGTATAAAGATCATTACCTGCTACATACACCTTCAACTCCTCAAGTTTTATTTGCTTCACCCAGTTCTTTGGAAGCGTATAGTATACCTTCACGTTAGAGATGTTAAGGAAAGATCCATCTTCTAGCCATTGCGTGCTTTTCTGGTAATTGTTTGCATTGTTCAGCGTAGACAAACGAGGTAAGTTTGCTTGATCTTTGGTCGTTTCTGTCCATCGTACATTCCCATCAGTGTAGTACCAATCCGAGATATTGTTCTTGCCTCTAAGAGGTTGGTATATTTGTCCATTGCTTTGGTGTACATCAAACATGGTAGCATAACGCAACATTACATCAACCCCGAATCCTTTATACTCCATTCCAAAGTAAATTCCACCATAGATCTGAGGTGTGCTTGTTTGACCAATCTTAACCACATCTAATTCATTGACTTTACCATCCCCGTTTTGGTCTTTATAACGAACATCTCCAGGGCGAACATCTGAGAAAAATTGTCTTGGAGTAGTTGGATCATTAATCTCCTCCCATGAATTAAAGTAACCTATTGACTCTAAACCATAATGTTGTCCTACACGGTTTCCTTTACGCGTCAAATAAGGCTCTACAGGGAATTTTTCTCCATTCTCAATTATCTCCGACACTTGATATGTTGTAGTAGCTCCAATATAATAAGAGAAATCCTTCCCATCCTTTTGATAGTTCAACCCTAACTCAAGTCCTTTATAGTCGGTAGACCCTTTGTTTACTTGAGGAGCAGGAACACCCAATACTTCAGAAATGATATTTTGTGAATCAACGTAAGCATCACGTCTTTGAGTATAAAATGCGTCGGCAGTGAACGATAGGTTGTTAAATAGTACACCATCCACACCTACATTATACTTTGTATCGTCAACAATTGTATAATTTGGATTGGCAATGGTTCCTTCTTTTAATGATCCACTAGTGCCAATCTTTGCATTGGGGCCAAAAAGACTATAGCCTGTACCTGTAACCCAATACTGCTTATCCATATACAATCTAGGGACATTATCATATCCAACACGTCCATAGGAACCACGAATCTTAAGGTAACCTAATGTTTTATCAGTATCCATTATTGGGGCCCATCCAGCAGATATAGAAGGATATAATTTGAATTTATCTCCCTTAGGCAATTTACTCGACCCACTATAATTCAAAGACATATCTAAGAAATATCGATTGCCATAGTTGTAGTTCACTACCCCAACGGTATTTTCTCTGGTTGTATAAGTACCAGTAGGGTTATTCGACTCTCTTCTGTACTGTAAAACAGTATTGATATTGTGTTGACCAAAAGCACGATTCCAAGACAGATTACCTTTTATCGCATAACGGATATACTGTGTTTTAAGCCCCTTCACGCTTTCATTAAATGCTCCATTTTCCCCAATAACAGTACTTTGTTTTTCAAGTAGTCCAGACGCAGGGTTTAAAATGAGTTGATTGGTTTCATAAGCATAAGTCTGAGAGCCTGTCTTCTGATATATGCCCGTGTTATCATACGCAATACCAGCAGAAGCTTTTAACCCTTTTGTTAATACGGATAGATCTTGTTCCACACTGAAGTTTGACCTAAACATTCTCATGGTGGTTTGGTAAAAACCTTTATTAGAATTAATCGCTATTGGATTTCTCTTATAAATCTCATCACCACCCCATTGATCAGAGGTCGTTCTAACAGGGAAAGCCAATGAAGGAGTAGCAAATAACCATTCGTAAGCTTTCGAGTCATCATATCGTACATCTTTATTGTTTTTCTTATATGTTCCCAAATTAGGTGCAGTATTTTCCACTAGACGACCATTCAGATCTACACGAACTAATGTTGACTTTGTAATATCAATATCTAAATTGGTTCTTACATTTAGCTGATAATCTCTAAATTGTGTATCATACTTACCACTTCTTTCTGCATAATCAGGATTCAAGAACTCTTTGTTGTTTTGATAATTGATATTTGTGTAATAACGAATATTCTTACCTCCGCCATCAAAAGTCATGTTAAAAACATTATTCACAGCATGGTTGCGTGTTCCTTCTCCGACCCAATCTACGTTTGGATACAAGTCTGCATCATAGCCATCACCTGCCCCATTACGATAGTAGTCAATCTGTTGCTGAGAATATCTAGAGAACATTTGATTCACTCCTGCAGGTATAGTTGCAGGATCAACCCCATAGTAGTTGTCATAGTAAAGCGCTTCGTTTACAGCAGTGGCATATCCTGCAGCATCCAACATTTTAGGGTTATTGATCGCAGTAATCTGACCGCGTTTATAATCTGCTTTAATATTAAAACTGTTATACGCACCTCTTTTGGTCGTTACAACAATCGCTCCATTCGCACCTCTTACACCATATAAAGCCAAGGCTGCTGCATCTTTCAATACAGTAACCGACTCAATATCTTCTGGGTTTACATTTTCGATCGTTCTTTCTAAACCATCTACAATCTGAAGTGCACTACCTTGACCACGAACATTTTTATTATAAAGCCCTGTTAAATAGCCTTGATATAGTGACTCCACATTATTTGATGCATTGCGATGTAATTCATTATAGGTTACTGAACTTGTTGCAGCAGTAGATGTTCTTTTCAATATCGCCTCTACTTGACTCTCAATCAACAAGTCGTTCTCTTCAAGAATTATTTGATTATTCTGTTCTTTCGCCCACACTCTTTTGACCATACGATCGGCATAATTTATCTCAATATATGGATCTGCGGTTTCAAGAATAAAGATACCACTGTCGTCTGTTAAAGTATGAATTGATTTAGTACTTACCACAGAAACTTTGACGCCTTTCATAGGGTCTCCATTACGATCTAACACCACACCGCTAACCTGCTGTGCAATCGCTGTAACGGTACAAATGATCGATAAGAGTATCGATAATATATATTTTTTCATGTCGTTTCTTTTTTTGATCTAAACTCTACCATCCTGGGTTTTGAATCAAACCATATTGCTTGTTAATCTCGTTAACAGGAATGGGTTGTAAGTAGTACTTATTATCCCAATTGTCTGCCCATGTAAATGGAGTCCACTTAAAATCACGTAGTTCAATCTTAAAAGAACCATCAGGCTGTTTTGTCGTATAAATAATATGGCGCTTGTATTTAAGCACTTCGCTGATCATTCTACGATTGATATCAAAGAATCTTTCTTGCTCCATTACATATTCAACTTTACGCTCATACAAAATGATGTTTAGTAACTTCTCCTTAGAATCGCAGATTAGTCGGGCAGGCATTGTTCCAGTCACATTTGTAGCAGCCACAGGAATAAGTCCCACACGTTGACGAGTTTGGTTGAGATAGTAGTATACATCATGTCCGAATTCATCTGCTCCAAGCATGTTTAACTCTGCCATACACTCCGCAATTCCTAGGTAAATCTCCGGCATACGGATATAGGCATTACAAAAAGGACGATTTAAAATCTCATTTTTATAATCTCGGGTCCATTTTCGCGTTCCGAACCCATTTAGACATAAACTTTTAAAGTAGCCTGGATTATTAATTCCTTCACGTCCTTTGTTATAAACCTCTGCCTCACGTCCTTGCCAACGATCTTCATTAACCACAATATTCTCATACATACGAGGATCACGGATATACTCTAAGTCTTTATATTTTGTTTTTGGAGCGTGTTTTTTGAAGTAAGGATTTTGGAAATACTCATTATTCGCTAGCTCTTCTGCTGAAGCATTTGTGTCTAAGACAGGAAGCGATCCATCCGTAAACTCATACCCATTTACATGTTCAAAACTTGGCATATTCATTCCATAACGTGTATTACCAAATGCACGTATGTTTTTCAGCCAACGAGCTGTCTTCTGAACTGGAAAGATAATTTCTCCATTATTACGATTTAGATAGCCATCTGCATAAGCATCTCTATAACCATTTAGAGTATTATCTTTCGGTAATACTAAACCAAACCAGTCCCCATTTTTAGTATTAGTTCTCATGAAATCCATACCTGCATCTAAAGCATCTTGCCAACGACTCTCTTTGTAATTACCTAACCAAGTGATGAACTTCGCTGAAGCTTCCCCGTCTTTAAAAGGGTTTGCACTATTAAATAGTGGGCTAGCAATGTAATGAAGAGTCTTAAACTTCACCGCTTTTGCAGCAGCAGCAGTTAAATGACCAAAATCATCCTCTGCGGCATGCCAAGGCAGCACTTTCGCTGCTTCATCACACAACTTGACAATAAAATCGGCATGCTCTTGGACTGTCATACGCTCCATGTAAGTATTTTCTGAAGGAAGATATACATGATCTATTTTAGGCATTCCTCCAAAGTAGCGAAGCATTTCTAAGTAATGATATGCCACAAGAACCTTAACCTCAGCTTTTCGGGTTGCTTTCTCCTCATCGGTCATATCAGGGACTTTATTCACATTCTCAATGTAAGTCCAAAGAATGCGTAATTCGTTGGCAGGAATATCGTATGTTGGTTGCGTACTTGAGTTAATTGATCCATCATGATATGCTGTTGGACGTTTTCCAGCCATATAGTCCGTTAACTGATCAATTCCCTGGTATTTATAACCAGTACCATCAATAATTCTAGTTCTTAATGTATGATAACAGGTTGCAAGCGCTTGATCTGCATTAAGTTTATTACTATATACATCTTCAATAGTTTTATCTCCACCATTAGGTTTATCTAAGAAATTGTCCCCAACTTTGAAATCCTCACAACTACTGATCAACAAGGCACATAATGCAAATACAATTATATATGTCTTTTTCATAATATTCTTATTTCACGATTAGAAACGAAGTGTAGCTCCTAGATTAAAGATCTTAACAACAGGATATTTGTCATTGTAGTTTGGTTCAGACTCTGGGTCCATAATGTCGAATTTTGAGAATGACAATAGATTATACCCCGTTAGTTTCACCTCTAATCCTTTTAACCCAAACCGTTCTACACTGCTTTTATTGAATCGATACCCCAAGGTTACATTCTTCAACTTGATATAGGACCCATCTCTCAACCAAACATCCGATGTAAATTTGTTGTTACTTGAAGTTCCATTGACCATACGAGGAAATTCAGACTGACCAGCAGTTTCTTCTTGCCAAGAATTATCAATAATGTATTTCATATAGTTTCGGTTGTTCCCTTTTTCAGAACCGATTTCTCTAAAAGGACCATCTAAAAGAAGTGTTCTACCCGTAACTCCTGTCCAGTTCATAGATGCAAATATTCCTTTGTAAGAGAAACCCATATTCAATCCGAAAGTATAATCCGGACGTTTTGAAGTAGCCAAGTAGTGTTGGTCAAAAGAATCAATCTGTCCATCTCCATTTAAGTCGACATATTTCGCATCACCTGGGCGGATCTTTACATTTCTATGATCAGGGATCCCATCTTTCATTACATATGTTTTTATACCATCCGCTGCAGTAGTGATATTAAAATCATCTTCCGTAAACAGTCGATCATATTCATAACCAAAAATTGCTCCTACTTCATACCCTGTTTTTAGTAGATATTCTTCTCCTGGTCTTGAAGGGACCTCGTCTTGGAATATAATTTCATTCTTTGCATAAGATACGTTTGCAGATACATTGTATTTGAAATCACCTACTTTATCATTCCAACCAAGTTGTAACTCATATCCATGATTCTTCACACGTCCCATATTTACAGATGGAAACTTATTCCCAAATCCAGCCATAAAAGGGACTGTTTTGCGAGAAATCAAGATATCTTTACGATCATCATAGAAAATGTCTCCAACAAATTTCAAACGGTTATCAAGGAAATGAGCATCTAAACCAATATTGGTCTTTTGTGCTGTTTCCCATGTAAGATCAGGGTTTCCAATCGCTCCCTCTGCAACACCTTTTCTCCATAATGTACTATTCTGTCCATAGTTATATCCATTGGTATACAACTTAAATGTTTTATGATAATCTCCAAGTCCTAATGCATAAGAATTAGGCAGGTACATGAAACGTCTTCCATCCATTCTGTCATTACCAACAAGACCTATAGAACCTCTAATTTTCAAATAACTAATTAAATTTTGGTTCTTCATGAAGTCTTCTTCTGAAATCACATACCCTAACGATAAAGAAGGGAATAGTCCATATCTTTTACCAGGGGCAAAATTTTCTGATCCATTATATCCTGCATTGATCTCTGCCACATACTTAGATTTATAATCATATGTAATACGACCGACTAAACCAACATAACCGGTAGGTATAGACTCAAATCTTTCGGGCTTTTTAATATAGTATTTCTTAGTTTGGTTATATAGTATCAAACCGCCAATAGAGTGATTCCCAAATTTTCTATTATAACGTAAACTTGTTTCAAAATACCAATCTCTTGTTCTACCTGCAATCTTGTTCTCATATTTCAATGGAGCATCTTTCTCCATAATTTTATATGCATGCTCGTAGTTATACCCTTCATCACCAGGCATTAGTGTTGATCCATCAATCTCTGATGTATAATATATTTGGTAATACTCTCGTTTACCTACCGCCTTTTTCTCTACTGTATAAGTAGTATTATAGGCACCTTTTACTTCAAATGAAAGACCTTTGGTAACAAAATCTAGCTTCTGTTTTAACGCCAAATTTAGGTTCATCGTATTCTTTACATTATTCTTGTAACCCGCACCATAGTACTTTTTCAATACATTGTTATCCATCAGAATCCCGTAGTATCTATTAGGGTCGACCATATTTAGTCTTCCATTAACAACCCCAGGAGACACCATTGGTGCAGATATATTTAGATCTTGCCAAGTCATATTTAATGGAGACTGTGTATTTCCAACAATACCACCAATACCTAACTTTAAGAGTGTAGATTTTGTAATATTGATATCGATATTTGAACGGTAATTAAAACGCGTATAGTCGAAGTTGTTGTCGTAATCTAAACCTTCGAGTTTCTTAAACAAACCCTCTTGATATAAAAAGCCTAAAGAGGTAAAGTATTTCACTTTCTTGGTTCCACCTGAGATATTCACATTGTGTTGTGTTTGAAGAGACTGTTTATTCATCAACTCTTCTCTCCAATCCACGTCTGGGTAAAGTAATGGATCATCTTTCAAACGAAATCTTTCCATATCATAATCAGAAAATGAATTCTCTCTGGACAATCCATCTCTAATGTTCATCTTACGAACTGCTTGTGCAAATGAATAACTATCTGCCATATCCAATAAAGCTGTTGGGCTTTGAATACCAACCGAAGAGTTGATCGTAATTTGTGCAGGACCATCCTTTCCTCGTCGTGTGGTAACAAGAATCACCCCATTTGCACCACGTACACCAAACACAGCTGTTGCTGAGGCATCTTTAAGCACTGAGATTGACTCGATTTCGTTAGGATCCATTTGGAAGAAATCATTTTCTACCCCATCCACTAAGATTAAAGGTTTTGATGCACCTTCTGTTAATGATCCTGTACCACGAATAAAGATATTGGGATCTTCAGCCCCAGGCTGACCACTTGTTTGAATTGAAGAGAGTCCTGTGATCTGACCTGCCAAGGAATTAGCGACACTCGCATTTGGAGAACGCACCAATGCATCAGTTTCCACTGAAGAAATTGCACCAGTTAAAGTCTCCTTCTTTTGTGTACCATAACCCACTGCAACGACTTCACCTAAATTGATACTACTAGCTTCAAGCTCAATTTTGAATACACTTTTAGAGCCGACCATTATAGTCTGTGGCTCATACCCCATAAAAGAGACAACAATCGAAGCATTGCTATCTTTTACCTTCAATGTGAAATTACCATCAAAGTCTGTCACAGTACCTGAGGTTGTTCCTTTAATCATTACGGCAGCTCCTGGGATAGGATAACCATCTCCATCTTTTACCTCACCTTTAATGGTTCGGGAGGTACTCTGTTGAACTGCATTTGCTCCACCGCTATCTGCAGCATAAAGTTGGGGACTCACCCCCATTAGAAAGATCCAAGCACAAAGTCGTAATAGAATACTCCTTTTATTGCAATAGACCATTGCTCTAAGATTGTTCATAAACGTCTGTTTAGATACTAAGAATAGTTAGATATTGTTCGAATTAATCATCACATATGCCTACGATCAACCACATCCATAAAGAAACTACAATACTTCTCAGTATTTCTATTTCTTTGAGTTATGCAATCGTTTGTTTTACAGGCCATATCATGGAAACCAAATATAAGGCTGCTTGGATTATGTCAATTGTACAGGAGTTCATTAATATTGAATTCCCGTACAATTACTTTACATATAGTTCATAAAATTATCCCTTCATTATCACAAAGCGATGAGAGGACAACTTTAAATAATTGGTTATCGAAGTGATGTTAAAGAATAGGAGAAAATTAATAACTCAAACCCAAGAATTATTTTACCCTAATTGTTCACGAAAAACTTTAGGTGAAACGCCACAATGTGATTTAAAACTGCGGCTAAAATAACATGGTGAAGAGAATCCAACACAATAAGCAATTTCAGAGACCTGCATATCCACTCTTTTTTCTAAAAGTATTTTGGCTTTTTCAAGTCTCATATTAAGAATAAAGTCATTAGGGGTTAAGCCTGTAATACTTTTAATTTTATGAAAAAGAGAAGTACGTCCCATTCCCATACTTTCTGCCAAATCTTTTATATTATAACTTGAATGATCAATATGGTCATATACTTCTTTTACCAATTTTTGCAATATTACAATATCAATTCCATTAAGCTTCTCCCAGTCTTTTTTTATAAAACTTAGATTCAATGATTTATCATCAATAAGACTTAATAAGACGCTCGTTTTTTTATGAGCTATCGTATCCTCATTAATACGATCTAATAAAACTCTTTCTTTTTCTAAAGTCCTTAATCCAATCTCTTGGTTTGACGATTTAAATATCAGAGAAATAACAACTTGAATCCCACCTATTACATCAACTTTAATTTCAGCATTAGACGCGTCTAGAAGAGAAGAAATTATTTTAGAATTTTCTTTAAAAATAACCTCTATTATTTCTCTTTGTGTTGTTATCTTTTTAATATAAGTAATGAAACCTGGCCTTTTAAGTAAATAATTGAAATTAAACTCCATTTGCCATCTACCTTTCAAATCCAATGACATGAAAGAGATCTTATCCAAAATAGCATAACTATAGGATGTTTGCCATGTATGAATAAAATAATTCATCATTAATAAAAAACGCTCTACTGGTATATGAGCAAACGTCTTCTGCATTTTATGTGGATTACAAAAATGTATAGAGTTAACTTTACATGATTGTAATAACTGCTCCTTGAATAATTGACACAACAGAAACAGGTTAGGGGCATTATCGCGACTATCAGTTGAAATAGGAACAGTCGAACTAACATCTTTAATTGTGTCTAATATCTCCTTTATCTCAATGTATTTATTCAAAACTTCTTTAGAGACACTATCTTGATCAATTAAACGTAAAACCTCACCTTCAACCTTCTCACACCTTACAATAATTTTCTTACAGAGTCGTTCAATCAATGATTGACTTTGGGGGTACACAAACTCTCCACAAGATTGTGTTTCTCGAGAAAACCCTAATTTCATCCTTACCATAGGTATCTATCTTTAGGTAATAGTATACATAATTTGTAGACTGTTAATTAAAATTACAAACAATAAAAAAAACTATAGATTTATTCTTTAAAAAAAATAAATCATAGCCCATTATTAACATTCAAACTACAAATAGGCAAAGGAACATTACTGATTAAAGAATGAGGAGAATTATGGAGTACAAGACGATGCTTCACTCCAATGAAGTTACGATAATTGATTTTCATTGTTAGTTGGTATTTAGTTTTAGTCGTTTTATTAGCTGATCCTAAATCAAAACAGAGTCACAGGATCTGATATAAAACTAGAACTAATTCAATCAATTAGCGAAGATATAGACACATAAAACGCGATAGTATTATTCAATTAAGGTATACTATTATTCAATTAAGTACACCTTTATATGTTTATGGTGTAAACATTCACAATTATCGTATTTCCTAAAAAATAATTAAATAAAAAAGAGGAAATCAAACGAATGATTTCCTCTCTATATTATTGTACTATTGACCTATTCAGAAACCACTTCCCCAATTACTTTTAAAATTGAAGTTGGCTGATTTGGATCATTTGTTATGATGGTTACGGTTTTGTATTGACGACCATGTTTACCATGAGAATCAAAAACGACCTTCATATTTGTTGATTCTCCTGGAGCAATCATTTTAGAATCTGGAGTCACAGCCGTACAACCACAAGACGCTTTCACCTTATGAATTAACAAGTTTGACTTTCCCTTATTCTTGATAACAAAAACATGTTCCGCCTTCTCTCCTTGCTTAATTTTCTTGAAATTAAACTCTTTACTATCAAAACGAATTGAAGGTGCATTTGCACGCTCTTTTGCTGAAAGTTTAGAAAAATCTTCAACAACAGTAGCACTCACACCAATAGAGTAGTTGTAGTCTTCGTTTCCATTCATCTTTAAATAGATTCGTTGTGAATCATATCCAAAGATATTTGCCTTACTCGCATCATATTTCACAATTACTCTTCCTTTTTCACCTGGAGCAACATTTTCAGGTTCAAATTTCACAGAAATAAAAGAGGGCTTTCTTGCTAATCCTAATGCAACGGGCTTCTCTCCAAAGTTATAGAAATCAAGGCTCTTCTCTACCACCTTAGTATTCATAACTCGTGTAAAAGCAATATAGTTGGTTGCCATATTTATTAAACCAACCTTGCGAGGAAATAACTCTTGTGGCGTACGTTCACGACCAATAACCTCTCCCATAATGCGAAGCATAATATTATTATTATCTGCATTAGAGGAAACTCTTACGGATTTTGTAAAAGCACCAGGTCTATTCGCCGGATCAAACGTCACAGCTAATACATCACTACCTCCAGGAGGAATAGGACGTCTTTTCCATACAGGAGTTGTACACCCACATGAAGGCTGAGCATTCACGATGATTAGTGGTGCTTTACCCGTATTTTTAAATTTAAAATTGTAAGTTGTTTTACCGTCAGCTTCTTTAATTACCCCATAGTTGTGTTCGTAAGACTCGAACTCAATATGACCTTTAGGAGCTTGTGCTAACAACGTAATGTTGATGGCTAGCATCATGACGAAAAAAGATAAAAACTTCTTCATGCGTTATTATTTTTGTTACCACAATCTTCAACTATTGAAGGTTGCATTGGATTATAATTGATGATTAATCTTTCAGTTTTTACTACATAACAAATTGTCTAAATACAGACAGTGTAAATTAACAATAATATATTTAGATTATTATGTTACTCAATAAATAAAAGTATAAAATTTAACTCATAATAAATTATTTGATAAAATTATTGTTTTATAAGATGAAACAACTCTTTTCACCTTTAAAGTCGTATGAGCACAAACAAAACATTAAAAGGAAATATCTTTTTATATTACCATACCTTCACAAAAGGCTTGTTTTATTCTTTCCATTCATTTCACAACAACATTAATCCATCTTACAAATATTCGATAAATTAACATTCAAGATACAGGTAGGAATAAGATCGAATACTATCATAAACCAAAGATGAGTTATCTCTGAGATACAACAAGTACAATAAGTTCTATTATACCTAGGTTTAATTGATCTAAAGTTTCTGAATAGATCTATAATATCATCTTATTCTTATGGTATAAAAGTAAAAATAAAGAGCAACTATTAGATAGTTGCTCTTTATTATATTTCGTAGAGTTATATGTATACTTATTTAATTCGGATCGTTTGATCTCTATCAGGACCAACAGAAACAATAGTTACTGGCACCTCAACGTAATCCTCAATAAACTTCACATAATCGTGTAGTTCTTGTGGAAGTTCGTCTTTTTTATTCACCCCTGTTAGATCACACTTCCATCCAGGTAATGTTTCGTATACAGGAATCAGATCTTCAGTAATTTCGTAAGGGAAATCCACGGTTTCCTCACTACCAATTACATACTTAGTACAAACTTTAATATGATCAAAACCGTCTAAGACATCTGCTTTCATCATGATAAGTTCCGTAGCCCCATTCACCATAATAGCATACTTTAGAGCTACAAGGTCTAACCAACCACAGCGTCTTTCACGACCAGTTGTTGATCCAAACTCATGTCCTTTGTCACGCAACTCTTTTCCATCATTATCAAATAATTCCGTTGGAAAAGGCCCCATACCTACACGAGTACAATAGGCTTTAAAGATTCCATAGACATTACCAATTTTGTTTGGTGCAATACCTAAACCAGTACATGCTCCTGCCGAAATCGTGTTAGAAGAAGTAACGAATGGATATGAACCAAAATCAATATCCAATAAAGTTCCTTGAGCTCCCTCAGCAATCACACTTTTACCATCTTTCATCATTTGGTTAAGCATATGATCACTATCTACAATTTGAAACTGTCGAAGCGTCTCAATAGAAGCTAACCACTCCTTTTCATACGATTCTAAAGTCTCTTTGTAATCAAACTGATAAAACTTCTCTAGAAGCTCTACGTGTTGTTTTACAAGTTTCTGATACTTCTCTTCAAAATTGTGAAGAATATCTCCAACACGTAAACCATCTCTACCAATCTTATCTCTATAAGTTGGACCAATACCTTTCAACGTCGAACCGATCTTAGCTTTCCCCTTTGCTGCTTCTGATGCGGCATCTAAAAGACGATGTGATGGTAAAATTAGGTGTGCTTTCTTAGAGATAATTAATGTCTTAGTAATGTCTATACCTAACTTCTCAATCCCTTCAATCTCCTTCTTGAATATCACCGGGTCCATCACGACTCCATTACCAATCAGATTAATCTTATTTTCCCTAAAGATTCCTGATGGAATTGTATGAAGCACATGCTTTATGTTATTAAACTCTAGAGTATGTCCTGCATTTGGACCTCCTTGGAAACGAGAGATAACATCGTACTGCGGTGTTAAAACGTCAACAAGTTTTCCTTTTCCTTCGTCTCCCCACTGAAGACCTAATAAAACGTCGACTTTCATCTTTATTTTTCTGAGTTATTTACAAAAAATTACAGACAAAATTAATAAATGTTTTTCAATATTGATGTTAAATTAATGTTGTTTCGTATATCACATGATATGGCTACAGTGAAAATAGAACATCAATAATCCCTTCTGTCTCCATTTATTGGCTGGTTGTTTCTCTATTGCAAAAATGTTACCTTTGTTAATGATTACATGGAAGAATAAATCACATCGTATGACTAGAACTATTTTACTAAACATTTTTTGCTTACTCATTGTCTCTCTTTCATATGGACAAAATAAAGTAAAAACACTTTCTGGCCGAGGTGTATATGGTGGTAAATACATCGTATATGACGGGAGCTACAATGGGTACAAGAAATTCCCAATTGATGCTAATCGTCGTGAAATACAGATACTTATTCTTGATGACAATAACATCGAGAAGTTACCATTATGGATAAGTAATCTTCCTAATCTAAGAGTTTTATCTCTACGAAACAACAACCTTAAAGAGATTGACCCTATCATCACCTCATGTACTAAGCTAGAAGTGCTTCTTTTAAGTGGAAATCCCAATTTAACAGATCTTCCTGTGCTTTGGTCTTGTGAAAACCTTCGACTCATTAATGTAGTCGGCACTGGAATTCATGATGCACCAAACTATGTACCGATGATGAAGAAACTTCGTTATTTTAGATACTCTAAGAAACCGAAGAAAAGAAAGTAAAATAAGTATTGTTTTTAAAGTCATCATTCTACTTTTAAGGAACCTTTTAATCTGTTATTATACAACATGCATTACGACGATCATTTACGCCAAGAACTTACCGCTATTGATGGAAAAGGATATTTGGCTTACAAAAATATAACAGGAAAATATCATTACAAACATGAAGGGTTTACTCTATCGATTGACCATGTTCAGAGTGATCCTTTTGCATCTCCCAGTCGACTTACCATTCGTATTGACCGAAAGAAATTTGGCTTCCCATCCCATCTTGATTCGAACTCTAGCCGTAGAGTTGGATTCTGTGATTTCCTTACGCGAAGGTTTGCAAAAGCAATTTATCACTTTACTCAAGGTCACAGAGGTAGTGGTAAAAGTGGACGTATAAGTATTGATTCTCCTCATCAAGAGATCCTTGATCGTAGTAGTATTGTAGCAGATGAGACACACATTGAAGTACGATTCACTGTTGGTCTTCCTGCCTATGGACGTCGTATCGCATCACAAGAAGCTTTAGCTATATTCTTCGATGAAATTCCTATACTTGTTGAAGAGACTCTTCTATACGAAAACATCGACCTTGCTCTTCTTATGGAGTATATTGAAATCAATGAAGATGCAGACCATTTAAGAGCAAACCTAAAAGAGTTAAAACTCGTAGCTTTCGTTGCGAACCAGTCGATGTTACCACGAATGAGTGGCTCAGATGATCGTCCTTCTGACAATGAACATGTAGTACCATTTGTTTCGCCTTCTTCTTATGAAGTAAGTGTAACTCTTCCTAATGCTGGAAAAGTTTGGGGTATGGGAATCCCAGAGGGAATCACACTAATTGTGGGTGGAGGCTTTCATGGTAAGTCAACCCTATTGAAGGCTATCGAATTAGGCGTTTACAACCATAGGCCAGGAGATGGTAGAGAACGTGTTATTACACGAAAGGATGCGATGAAAATCAAAGCCGAAGATGGTAGAGCTGTAAATCACGTCAATATTTCCGCTTTCATACATCATTTACCCCAACGTATTGACACCCGTAATTTTTCTACAAGCAATGCTTCGGGTTCAACTTCACAAGCTACGAATATTATTGAAGCTTTAGAATCTGGCTCGGATCTTTTAATACTAGATGAAGATAGCTCAGCTACAAATTTCATGATTCGTGATGCACAGATGGAAAAACTAGTTCCAAGACAAAAAGAACCAATTACTCCATTTATTCAACAAGTACGTAACTTATATGATCAAAAAGAGTGTTCTACTATTTTGGTGATGGGTGGTTCTGGTGACTATTTCTCCCAAGCAGATTACGTCATATGTATGGAAGAGTACAATGCCATTGATGTGACAATTCAAGCACACGATATCGCACAAAGTGGACCTGCCATTGTAAAAGCATCTGCACCAAAATCTTTTTTCTCAAAAAGGGTCCCATCTCCAATTATTCTAGAGGGATTTAAGCATAAGGGAACAAGAAAAGTAAAGCCTGTAAGTAAAACGAAGATTCTCTTCGGTAGCGATGAAGTAGACCTATCTTATGTGGACCAATTGATCTCAGAGAGTCAACTACGTAGTATTAGTGATAGCCTAGTTTACGCGATGAAATACATTGATGGGAAAAGATCGCTTAATGAGATTGCTGATTTGATTATTGAAGACCTTACAAAGCAAGGACTTAACATTCTTGGCCCCAAAGGAATCGGAAGTTATGCCATGTTCCGCAAACAAGAGCTAATGGCTGCATTCAATCGACTCGGAAGTGTAAAATATCACCATGACTCAGAGTAGCTAAGCTACTCTAGTCAATGATTATTACATTAGTTGGCACCTTTAATTCCATGAAAATGAGCCAAACCGCCTTCAGAAGTCTCTTTGTACAGATTTGGAAGATCGTCACCAGTCTGCTTCATCGTGATGGTTACCTTATCAAAGCTTATCATATGACGTCCATCTGATAACATCGCATAGTTTTTATGGCTTAGTGCCCTTGCTGCGGCAAAAGCATTCCGTTCAATACAAGGAACTTGAACAAGTCCTGCAATAGGATCACATGTTAAACCAAGATGATGCTCTAGCCCCATCTCCGCTGCATATTCTACTTGAAATATCGATCCACCGCTCAGCTGTGTTGCAGCTGCAGATGCCATTGCACAAGCAGTTCCAACCTCACCTTGGCAACCAACCTCTGCACCAGATATCGATGCATTCTTCTTTACCAAAGTCCCAATCAATCCAGCGGTAGCCAAAGCCCTGATAATACGAACATCAGAAATCTTTTCATATTTCTGCATATGAAAAAGAACTGAAGGAACCACACCACAGGCACCACAAGTTGGCGCTGTAACAATCTGACCACCTCCAGCATTCTCTTCGGAAACAGCCAATGCAAATGCATATACCATAGAACGTTTCTTCATAGTACGTTCAAAATTACGAGCCTTCGTATAATAACTCGCTGCTTTTCGAGGATATTTAATTATACCAGGCAATGTACCTTCAGCATCGAGTCCTCTCTCAATAGCTGCTTTCATTACCTCCCAAACTTCCTCTAAATAACCCCAAATATCTTCCGATTCGTATGCCTCTACAAACTCCCAAATCTGTTTCCCATTATCATAGCACCACTTTAGAATTTCATCCATCGTACCTAGAGGGTAAATAGATGGAGTAGCTCCTTGTGAAATATCATCCACGACCGCACCACCACCAATGGAAAAAGAGAGCCATTCATCACTCCATATACCATCTTTCATTACTTCAAACTTCATTCCATTTGGATGCTCAGGAAGAAAAACATCTGGCTCCCAGACGATTTCAAGATCTTTATCGTTAAAGACTTTTTCAATTGCCCAATCAGTAAGGTGTCCCTTTCCTGTTGCTGCCAAACTTCCATATAAAGTCACACGAAATTGACTCTCATCTGCAAATCGAGACCTATACATCTCCGCTGCTTTCATCGGCCCCATCGTATGACTTGATGAAGGTCCATTACCAATACGAAAAATCTCTCTTATCGATTCCATTTATTTTCTAAGTGATTGATTCCTAATTTTCCTATTGCAAGTAACAATTTTACATCTTTAACTCCAACAATACAACAAAGGTTTGAATTACTTTAAATAAATGACACTTTCCAATCATTTAAAGTAAAGATATATCGTTACAATCAAATCATAAATACAACGATATATTCTACAATCCAAGTACTACCTTTAGATGATTGCATATTGTAGCATTAAACTTTTCAAACGAGAGGATTTAATATTTTCATCAAAAATAACATGACCATATGTCGTTATGAATTCATAGCTCTTTTTGCGTCATCAAATCCACAGCATGACAATAGTATATCCATCTATTTATCATTTTTGATGAATGAACTATCAACGAAGTATCCTTGAAGTATCAATAAACTACGAAGGAAACCCTATCTAAGATATCAGTTTATCTCCTAAAGTAGAAGCACCTTTCCTATCCAAGGTTTCATAAGAACAGGAAGCAACATAAACAGGATAATTCACGGTCTTTGTTGATCCCTTTAGAAACACTGAGCTCCAGTTCTGCACTATAGTCTACGACAATCACATCCCAATATTCTCAATATACATGCTCCTGTAATCTCTATCCATTTGCATTAATCCATAGTAAAAAGAAGAAGGGTAATAAGCTTCAACGGCCTATTACCCATCTTTAAATATATCCTTAACCTGTTTATATAAATAGACAAACAGACTTTACACTCAGATTTATCTATTATGTGATTGCATATCTACCAGTTTTCGATAGATCTTATCATCTTCGTATAGCTTATGATGATTACCAAACTCTACGATCTCTCCCTTATCAAAGACACAGATAAGATCTGCATTGCGAATAGTAGAGAGGCGGTGTGCAACCACAATAGATGTTCGATTCTTCATCAAGTTATCTAGAGCTTGTTGCACTAATACTTCACTTTCAGTATCCAAAGCTGAAGTTGCTTCATCGAGAATCATAATAGGAGGATTCTTTAAAACAGCTCGAGCAATAGAAAGACGTTGTCTTTGACCTCCCGACAGCTTGTTTCCACGATCTCCAATGTTTGATTCATAACCATCTTCTGTTGCAACAATAAACTCATGTGCATTAGCCACCTTCGCTGCTTCTATAACTTGCTCCATCGTTGCACCCTCTACACCAAATGTAATATTGTTATAGAATGAGTCATTAAACAGGATAGGTTCTTGATTCACATTTCCCATTAAATCTCTCAAAGAGTGGATTGTCATCTCTTTGATATCCTTACCATCGATAGTAATCCTACCTTCTTGAACATCCCAAAAACGCGGAAGAAGGTCTACAAGAGTTGATTTTCCAGATCCTGATTGACCAACAAAAGCAACGGTTTGTCCTTTTTGTATCGTTACGTTTACATTCTTCAATACCTGTGGACCATTGTCATTATATTTGAAAGATACATTTTCATAAGCAACCTCACCTTTAAAACCTTCAATAGGAAATTCGGTTTTACCATCGATAATCTTATTCTCTGCATCCAGTATTGCATCTATACGTTCCATCGATGCCATACCTTTTTGTATACTATATAATGCTGTACTAAAAGCTTTTGCAGGATTTATGATTGAGTAGAAAAACACTAAATAGGTAATAAACTCCTCTGGAGACAATGGTGGATTATCTCCTTTCAGCACCAAGCTACCTCCATACCATAAAACAATGATCATAACTCCTGTTCCTAAGAATTCGCTCATAGGATGTGCAAGAGCCCTTCTCCACATCAAATCATTCATGATGTTACGATAATCAGTACTCTCTTCATAGAAACGTCTACGCACCATCTTCTCAGCATTAAACGCTTGTACAATACGAAGTCCTGTCAATGTCTCTTCAATACGAGAAAGGATCTCTCCCATCTTATTCTGCCCTTTCATTGAAGGCTTCTTTAGACTCTTACCAACTTTTCCAATAAAATAACCAACAATTGGTAGGAGTGCAAAAACGAATAGAGTCAATTGCCAACTCATCGTAATCATTACTGATAGAGATACAATAATGATCACTGGATTTTTAAAAAACATCTCCAATGAGTTCATCACCGATGCCTCAACTTCAGCCACATCACCAGTCATACGTGCCATGATATCTCCCTTTCGTTCTTCAGAGAAGAAACCAATAGGTAGACTTGTTATCTTTTTATATAGTGACACTCGAATATCTCTTACGACATTATTTCTAAGCGGGACCATCACGTAAATTGCCATATAAGTGAATCCTACTTTCAGAAGGACCATAACCACCATAAACAGTCCAATATATAGAAGTGCAGTGGCAGGTGCAGAAACACTCATCAGTTCTGTCACATAATAATTTAAATGGTTTTTATAACTATCGATAGAAGTCCAAACAAATGGGCCTGGATCAGTCACCATTTTTTGAGTCTTAAACAGAACACCTAGTATAGGACTAAACGATGCAAAAGAAACGGCACCAAATAATGCACCTAAAATATTATAAAAAAAAGTCAAAAACACTTTCCCCTTGTAGGGAGAAAGATATCGTTTGAATACACTTAAAATATATTTCATGTTTTTATGGTATTTAAACAAGGTCCTACGTCCTTGTTCCTTCTCAATTTCATTTTTATTTTTCTCAGTAAACCTCACAAAAGTAATATAATTATATGAAGAGTATTCAAGATATTCAATGAATCACGACACATCATCAACATGTGAAATAATGTTTCTAATGAACCTACCACAAATCTTATGAAGAAGATCAATTCCTTCCTTTTCTATTCATATTCATTTTGGTTCATAAGCAATGATAACTGAATAGGGGTTCATTAATTTAAAATAAAGCAGTTCGGCAATCCCTATTTGTGATTATGGATAAAAAAAAGAGAATCTAGTCGTAAATGATTATATTTGCATTTTACTTTCATCACTCAATTATTGGAATATCGATGAACCATTCAAACAATTCATCTTTTCTACTAGACAAAGCAGTGGAAGAGCTATCTCAATTACCTGGTATTGGAAAACAAACAGCATTACGTTTGGCTTTACACCTTCTAAAGAAGGGAGAACCTGCACTTAATAAGTTTGGGCAAACCTTTATCACAATGGGGGCTAATATCCAAAAATGTAGTATTTGTCAAAATATTTCAGATAGAGAAGTTTGTAGTATTTGTGAAGATCAAGAGAGAGATACACAAACAGTGTGTATTGTAGAAAACATCAGGGATGTTTTATCCATTGAAAATACGAGTCAGTTTAATGGAAGATATCATGTTCTTGGAGGAACAATCTCTCCAATGGATGGTATTGGTCCTGCAGATCTTGAGATAGATAGTCTAATATCAAGAATGGAGAACGAATCGATCAAAGAGGTAATTCTTGCTCTAAGTACTACAATGGAGGGAGACACTACAAACTTTTATTTGTACAAAAAACTTCAATCGTTTGACATAAGAATATCCGTTCTTGCTAGAGGCGTCTCTGTGGGTGATGAACTTTATTATACTGATACTATCACACTAGGAAAATCTATTACGAATCGTTCTGTTTTTGACCCATCCATATAAAAGTCTATGCAATCTTTTTTTGACACACACCACCTAAATCTACGACCTGTTGAACCTGAAGATATTGACACATTGTATCAATGGGAGAACAATACAACACTATGGGAAGTAGGACAAAGTTCTATCCCATTTTCTCGTTATGTTCTCAAACAGTATGTTGAGACCATCAATGATGATATCTTTGCGGCCCAACAACTGAGACTTATTATTGAAGAGAAAAGCTCAAAAGAGGTACTTGGGGCAGTCGATCTTTATGATTTTGATCCTCTTCATCGAAGAGCGGGAATTGGAATCCTAATTTTCTCAAACAAATATCAAAGAAGAGGTTATGCAACAGAGGCACTAGAGGCAATTGAGAAATATGCCTTCCATTTTTTAGGTCTACATCAGATTTATGCAACCGTTACAGATGACAATAGTGCAAGTATTAAACTCTTCGAGAGGTTAGACTTTGAACACACCTCAACAAAAAAAGATTGGATACGAAGAGGAGGTAAATGGATGGATCAATTGCTATTTCAGAAGATCACACCATTTCAACAACGAAAGTTTGAGTAAGGAGGAATCATCTCGATAAAATCATAACGGTGATTCTTTCGATCTAGCTTACAACAATAGTGGTTAAGTCCATTGGTTACCACAAGGTAGTCCACATTAAGGTCTAGATTATAGTTTGCGATTTGATTAAAGACATCTTGCGTTATTTTAACAGAAGGAGCCTTACATTCTACTGCTAATACAGGTGTTCTCTTGTTATTAAAAACAACGATATCACTCCTTCTATCCAAACCATTGACCTTAGTTGCATATTCAATAACCATTAAGGATGCGGGATATTCAAGATGATTAACCATATAGTGAGCAAAATGCTGACGGACCCACTCCTCTGGCGTAAGACGAACATATTTTGATCTAAACATATCCCATACATAAGGTTTGTCATCCTGCTTTTTGCCTCGTAACTTTGCCTTTGGAAGATTTAATTGGATCATTTTAAATATTATATTTTTTGGTAGTTGCTATTATTATGATGTACTTGTAAAATATAGACAAAAATAAGTTTCTTTGCACAAACAGAAAACCTTATTGTGTCCTATCTGTCATACCTAATAGATATTACATGATAATTTCTTAAAAATGAATTAAGTATGAAGACCAAAGAAGAGATAACACAAAATTGGCTTCCACGTTATACTGGAAAAAACCTAGATACTTTTGGTGAATATATTATTCTCACCAACTTTCAATACTATGTACAAGTATTTGCTAAACTATTTGATGTACAGATCGAAGGTGAAGGTCGATCTATGCCCAATGCGACTGCGAATGACATGACCATTATCAACTTTGGAATGGGTAGCCCAAATGCTGCAACAATCCTTGACCTACTTAGTGCTATTTCCCCAAAGGCTGTATTATTTTTAGGTAAATGTGGCGGATTAAAAAAGAAGAATGATTTGGGAGACCTTATCTTGCCTATTGCAGCTATTCGTAGTGATGGTACATCAAATGATTATCTTCCACCAGAAGTTCCTGCATTACCAGCATTTAGCTTGCAACGAGCAATCTCGTCAGCAATTAAAAGTTACAATCGAGATTATTGGACTGGAACCGTGTTAACCACCAATAGAAGAGTCTGGGAATACGATGAAAGGTTCAAGAAATATTTACGCAAAACAAGAGCGATGGCTGTGGATATGGAAACAGCTACAGTATTCACTGTTGGCTTTGCAAACCAGATACCTACAGGAGCACTTCTTTTAGTTTCTGATCAACCGATGATTTCAGATGGAGTTAAAACAGAGAGCAGTGATAAAAAAGTAACAGAGAACTATGTAGAAGAACATATTCGTATTGGTATTAGTGCACTCGAAGTACTTCGTGACGGTGGAGAATCTGTAAAACACCTTAAATTTTAACCGTTATGAGTTTTCATAATATCTTAAAAGATATTGAACAAAAGAAATTCTCTCCTATCTATTTTTTAGAAGGAGAGGAGTCTTTCTATATTGATGAAATCACCAACAAGCTTGAAAGCACAGTACTAACCGAAGATGAGAAAGCATTTAACCAAACGACTCTTTACGGTAAAGACACTGATGTTAATGAAATAATGCTTGCAGCCAAAAGATTTCCAATGATGTCTGAACACCAACTAATCATTGTAAAAGAGGCTCAAAATATTCGTAACATTGAAGCAATAGATTCCTACTGCAAGAATCCTCTTCAAAGTACTATATTGGTCATCAATTATCGTTATAAGAATATCGATAAGAGAAAGGCACTTGCGAAGACTATCAAAAAAAATGGGGTGCTATTTGATGCAAAAAAACCCTACGAAAGTGATATACCCAATTGGATAAATAGCAGAGTAAAATCCATGGGATACACTATTGATCCAAAAGCAACGATGCTTATTGCAGAATCTATTGGAAACAGTCTAGCTCAACTTTCCAACAATATCGATAAACTAAGTATTGGTATTAAACCTGGAGATAAGATTACCCTTGAAAATGTTGAAAAGAATATTGGCATCAGTAAAGAGTTCAATAGTTTTGAGCTTCAAGATGCTATTGGAACAAAAGATGTCGTAAAAGCAAATCTTATTGTAAATCATATGGGTGGAAACCCAAAACAATATCCTTTTGCTGCGAACATTGCTGTTCTATATAACTATTTCAAAAAGCTTCTTATGATGCACTATGCCAAGGTGAAATCAAAGGATGAACTAGCAAGATTTATGGGTGTACACCCTTTCTTCTTGACTGGATACTCTAAAGCTGCAAGAAACTATAACATACGTAATGTCGTAGCAATTATCGGCCTGCTTCGTGAATATGACCGACTTTCAAAAGGTGGAGCACCAACGAATACTACTGAAGGGGATCTGTTGAAAGAATTAGTTTATAAAATAATGCACATTTAATTCATTATGATTTTATCTATTACTACACTGCTTTGTATTACCATAGGAATTGTTTCATATTACTCTTTTCAAGACATGTCTCTATTTGAGAAACTTGAATTTAACTCATATAAAATAGTTCATAAGTCTGAATACTATCGTTTATTCACACATGCTTTTGTTCACGGAGATTGGAATCATCTAATCATAAACTTATTAGTACTTTATTCATTTGGATCAAATGTAGAAGGATTCTTCATTGGCAATTTTGGAAGCTTAGGATCAATATATTACATACTTCTTTTTGTCTTATCACTACCTATTTCATCTATTGTAGATCTTATTAAATACAAAGACAATCCACACTATAATGCAGTAGGAGCATCTGGTGCCGTTTCTGCAATTCTATTTTGCTCTATATTCTTAAACCCTTGGGGGAAAATATATTTCTTTGCAGTATTACCTATTCCAGGTGTACTTTTTGGAGCCGGATACATATATTATAGCTACTATATGGGACAGAAAAACAGCGATAATGTTGGGCATTATGCACATCTAACAGGTGCTCTATTTGGTTTTATCTATCCGTTATTTATTAACTTCAATAAATTTCTTACTCATTTCATTCAGCAGTTCTAATTTCAATGCAACACCCCTCTGAAAGATATATCAATTATGATGGGATTATGGTCCCAAGAAATGAACCGAAGATATCTATTCCAGACCATCTTCATTGGGATCATAATGTGGAGGTGTGTATTCGATACACTGATGAAAATTTTATTCTCTCTAATCCCATATGGGCTGATCTTATTAGAAAGTCAGGTGTTATGGGATTATCCATTCCTGACTCTATATCAACACATGTGCGCTTTGAAAGAGAGCTTTTGAGAACAATAAAACAGAATGAAGTGTCTGATACAATAGCCAAGGTAACAATCCTTTCCAACCAACATTATTGTATTCAACTCTTTCATCCAACCACCTCTTTCTGGGAAACCAAGAAAGAAGGATGGTGGTCCGAAGTAAAAAGCTTTCCAGACCTTCTACATCTTCCATATTGGTATCGTCATCAGAAAATATGGTCCTCTATGAATGCCATGGCATCTGACATGGGATATGATCTACTATTTATATTAGACCATCAAAAACATATAATAGAAACATCTAGAGGAGGCTTTTTTATTGTCAAAGCAAAAAAAACAACCTATATCGGAGACCTGAAACATATTAACAGTATATCAAGTCAAGTGGTACGGAACTACATTAAAGAAGTTACAGTTCGAAGCTTTATTTCTGAAGAAGAGTTACTACAATCAGATGAAATATTTATACTAGATAACGCCAATGGATTACAGTGGATTTTAGCCATGGGGCAGAGAAGATTTTTTAGTATTACAAGTAAAAACATCTTTAGGTGGCTCTATGAACATCATAGATAAAAACAGAATACAGACTACTTGTTTCATATGTCACCCAGATAATCAGGTTTATCTTATCACAACCTTTATCCAACTAAAGCCACATTACTCACAATCTAATTCAGAGATGGGTGACGCGGGAAATATTTCCAACTCGAATAATGCTCACCTAATTGCGTTAGAGTATCCTCCCAAAGCATAATACTAGGTGGAAATACAGAGATCATACCCGGAGCTATAACTTTCCAATTCTTCATCTCTATCTCGTCTTTTAATTGCTTTTCAGACCAACCAGAATAACCGAGGAAAAATCTCACATTATCTTTTGTTGCATAACCGCTACTAAGCATACTTTTCAACTCCTCAAGATCTCCACCCCAATAAAGTCCCTCTTCTATTTGAACACTTCCACTCAAGATATCCCCAAGAGTGTGAATATAGAACAAACGATCCGTATCTAAAGGTCCTCCATAAAAAAGATCACAATCAGTATCAGGAAAGCCATCAATCAAAGCCGATGCCTTATAAGGAACCAATTGATTCAACACAAAACCAACGATCCCTTCATCTGTTCTTTCAACAATGTAAATCACGGAACGTGAAAAGAATCGACCTACCATAAATGGCTCCGCAATCATAAAAGATCCTTGTTTAAAAGAATCGGAATTATTTATCTCAAGAAAGTCCTTATTAAATATCTTCATATCATTCTTCCATTACAACGAATACCTTTTCATGCCGTTTCTTCATATAGAAACGCTCTCTTGCATATTTCTCTAAGTCACCATTATTTTCCGACAACTCCTTCAAACGCTGTCGATTCTTCTCAATAGAAATTCTATGTTGCTCATGGACCCTCTTTAGCTGCTTCAACTCCTTTTCATGTCGTTTAAAAGCAATATAAGAGTGTGAATCTAAAAAGAAACTCCAAAAAAGGAATCCAACAAATACAGAAAAGAATGCAAAACGTGATGTAATACGATACTTTGCTTTTAATCTTAACATAGTCTTGTTTAATAATATAACACGAAGATACAACGATTGGTTGACTTTATTAGTCTCAATTCCATAAAAACACACTACTCTCCACGATCCTAATATCTAAATAAAGTTCAGTTCATTATAGAAGAACAAGGTACACTCCATTCATTAAAATTAGCTTCACAATAGCAACAAAATCACTACCCTTATACATATTTAAACATTTAAAGCACATAACAAAACACTAAATATTATTTTTCCCAATACATTAGTAGCACTACATATTGTTAAATCTATAAATTATTATGAAAAGACTATTTCTTTCTCTTAATATATTAATTGTGAGTATGATATTATGCCAGCAAGAAGCATTGGAAATAACAAGTAAAACTGTTGATGCTATTGCCTTTGAGATTTTACCTACTATTTCTAAGAGCGAAGCACAAACAAAATTCGCTAAGATTCTTTCTAAAGCAGTATACAACGACGAAGCAATAGAAACAATGTAATACAGATTTTGGTAATAAAATAATGTTTGTAATAAGACCAGAATGAAAAGAATATTTTTTTTACCCCTACTACTACTTGTATTATACTCATGTAGTAAAGACGAACTGCCCGTATCTAAGGAATTGCCAAAATCAGCTTTTGGCTCATATCAACTAGTAGAGATGGTATCGAATAGATCTATTGATTTTAATGATGATGGACAAGATTTCAATTCCCTTCTTTATCAATACGAAAAAGGATATAATGGCAATCCGATACGATACACAAAAAAGGAACAGATGACATCGATTATCGGATCTACTATTGAGATCAATATCCCTCGAAATGTCGAATATGATCCTTTTTCAAAGATCAATAAACCTCACTTCAATTACGCCTTAAGTTGGAGGGCATCATTTGAATCAAGAGAGAATATAGATAATGACTTCTTATTACTTACTTCAACAGGTCTTGAAGTTGATAGTAATAATCATGGAGAAGGAGATATTTCCAATATTATTTATAAAGACGGAAAACTAACAGCATATGCATTAATAGATTGTTATGATTTTAAAACCAATAAAGTCTTAAAACTCAACATTAAATGCACCTTTGTTCGTCATGCATATTATCCAGAAGATGCAAGCAATATTGCTAAAAATACACCGATCTATTAAACCTAATATAGGATCGATGGTTTGATTGTATCGTACTTTAACAGTCAGAATGGGGAAATTATTTCCTCATTCTGATTAATTATTACATTGATGCTTCTTCCATTTATCATTATATCAACCACTTGCTACGAAAACAACCAAACATATAGTTTAAACCCATAAGTAAGCAAGACGATAGTGATCCATTCCTCAATGAATATTGACATAGGATTAAAGGCAAAGCCATATACTATAACAACCATAGTGCTTTAGAACAAATTTAATAACTCAATGGAGATATAATCATTGACTTTCTGTGTAAATTGAACTAACTTCATTTCTACGAAGACAACCTCTATATTAAACAATTACCTCCTCCGATTATTTGTTTTGTAGGAAAATCGACACAAATACCATCCATTTAATAGCAGCTACACTAAGTCGTAAGCAATGCTAAAACATCATTACTATGAAAAAAAACAATACGGAAGCATTTTGATTTAGAACAGTTCAACTGCTAGAGTCATTATGCACAAAAAACATATTCCATTGAGATACATAAAAAAAGGGCTTCATCTCGAACCCCTTTTTTTATGTATCTCAATAATATACTTGTATTATTCTATTTCAGGTCTAAAGTTTGGGTACATATAGTGTGTTGCAGGGACAAAAGTCTCTTTGATCGTTCTAATCGATGTCCAACGCAATAGGTTAAACACAGAACCTGCCTTGTCATTCGTTCCAGATCCACGTCCACCCCCAAAAGGTTGTTGTCCAACAACAGCTCCTGTAGGCTTATCGTTAATATAGAAATTACCTGCACTATGACGTAATGCTTTCACCAAACGGTCAATCTCATACCTATCGTTACTTAAGATAGCTCCAGTCAGTGCATACATTGAAGTCGTATCGACTAAAGATGCCATACTATCGATATCTTCGTCTTCATAAATATACAGAGTAATAATTGGACCAAACAGCTCCTCTTTCATAGTAAAATAGTCTGGTTTCTTTGCAACGACAATAGTTGGATCAATAAAGAAACCTTTCTCTTCACTATAGGTTCCTCCCCAGAAAATTTCAGCATCCTTATCTTCTTTCACCTTATCAATACACCCTGCAAGCTTAGTAAAACTTGCCTGATCAATTACTGCATTTACAAAATTAGAGAAATCCTCTACAGGACCAACCTTAATATATTTCAACTGTTTGGTAAGTTCTTCTTGTAGTTGACTCCACATAGAACGAGGAATATAAGCTCTAGATGCTGCACTACACTTCTGTCCTTGGTATTCAAATGCACCACGTACAATTGCAGTAGCTACTTCTGTTGTATCTGCACTAGGTGCTGCAAAGATAAAGTCTTTCCCTCCTGTCTCTCCGACAATACGCGGATATGAACGATACTTTGATATATTATTTCCAATAGTTTTCCATATCGATTGGAAAACAGCAGTAGATCCAGTAAAGTGAATTCCAGCAAAATCAGGACTATTAAAAACGACATCAGCAGTATCTGGCCCTGAACTATGAACTAGGTTGATAACACCATCAGGAAGACCTGCTTTCTTAAAAATCTCCATTACAACATGAGCAGAGTAGATCGCAGTCTTCGATGCTTTCCACACCACTGTATTTCCCATCATTGCAGGTGCCGCAGGTAGGTTTCCAGCAATAGCAGTAAAATTAAAAGGAGTCAAAGCAAAAACAAAACCTTCCAAAGGTCTAAACTCATTATAGTTCCAAATACCTTTTGATGAAGCTGGCTGCATCGCATATATCTCGGACATACACTGTACCCCAAAACGTAGGAAATCGGCCAGTTCACATGCTGCATCAATTTCTGCCTGATAAGCATTTTTGGATTGAGCCAACATGGTTGCTGCATTAATTTTATATCGATAAGGTCCGCTAATCAATTCAGCCGCTTTTAAGAAAATAGATGCTCTATGATGCCATGGCATGGTCTCCCATGCTGGCTTTGCCTCTAAAGAAGCATCTATAGCCATCTGAACATGCTCTTTTTCTCCTATATGATAATAACCAAGAAGGTGTGCTAAATCATGAGGTGGACGTATCTGTTCTCTATTTTCTGAATAGACGGACTGTCCTCCAATAATCATTGGTAGTTCAACCAACTCAGATCTCCATTCATAAATTGCTTTTTGTAGTCTTTTTCTCTCTAGGCTTCCTGGCTCATATGTATAAACGGGTTCATTAGTAGCTTTGGGTACTCTATAAAAACCATCTGTCATAACTGTAATATTTTGAGTAATTCTTAATTAGGGTTAAATACTTTATAACAAAGGTATATAGTTCACAATCCATATTTACTAACAAAAATCATACAGACACCACATTCTACTTATACATACCTATTTTATGGGGCTATTTAAATTCAAAATGAAAGAATAGTTAACAATTTAATAATACTAATTAAACAAATAAAAAACATCTTATGTTTATGAAAACAACGACATACAAAACCAAAAGATGATCAAAAAAGATCAATATCAAACTATGTTAACTAATATTGGTCCTACCAATAGTTGGCATATAAAAGTAGTACCCCTATTTTAATGAGGTAAACTTATTATATCATATTAAAACAATGTATTACCCTAGGAAATCACCCACCCCTGACAGATCTATATAAAAAAAGGCTATCTCATAAGAGACAGCCTTCATATATTCTTACTTTGACAAAGAAGTATTAGCTTCCGAAATCATCAAAGTGGATATTTTCTTTTTCAACACCTAAGTCGAATAACATATTCTCAACAGATGAGTTCATAATTGGAGGTCCACACATGTAGTATGTGATATCTTCAGGAGCCTCATGATTACGTAGGTAATTCTCAAAAATAACGTTGTGAATAAATCCTGTTGGTCCTTCCCAGTTGTCCTCTGGTTGTGGATCAGAAAGAGCCAAATGGAATTCAAAATTAGGGAAATTCTTCTCTATCTCACGGAACTGCTCATAGTAGAACACCTCTCTCCATGAACGAGCACCATACCAGAAAGTAACTTTACGAGTCGTATCTTTCACAGTATTGAAGATATGGAACAGGTGAGAACGCATTGGCGCCATACCTGCACCACCACCAATAAACATACGCTCTTGATCATCATCATGCAAGAAGAACTCTCCATAAGGTCCTGAAATCGTGATCTTATCTCCTGGTTTTAAAGAGAAGATATATGAAGAACAGATACCTGGATTAATCTTCTGGAAACCGCCGTTTACACGATCAAAAGGAGGCGTTGCAATACGGATATTCAACATGATAATGTTACCCTCTGCAGGGTGGTTAGCCATTGAATAAGCACGGAATGTAGGCTCAGGGTTAACCATCTTAAGATCAAAGATACCATGCTGATCCCACTCTGGCTTATACTCATCAGAAATATCAAATTTACTGAAATCAACGTCACATTTTGGAACGTCAATCTGAATATATCCACCCGATTGGAAATCTAGAGTCTCTCCTTCTGGTAGCCTAACTACAAATTCCTTAATATAGGTGGCAACGTTGTCATTAGAGACAACCTCACACTCCCATTTCTTAACTCCCATTACCTCTTGAGGAACACGGATATCCATATCTTCCTTTACCTTCACCTGACAAGCCAAACGCCAATTGTCTGCTTGCTCTTTTCTTGTAAAGAAACCTGTTTCAGTAGGAAGAATTGATCCTGCGCCACTATCCACTTGAAGACGACACATTCCACATGTACCACCTCCACCACAAGCAGAAGGAAGAAGAATTTTTTCATTTCCTAGTGTACTCAATAGAGTTGCACCAGGTTCCGTCTCAATTGTTTGGTCACCATTGTTGATATCCACCTTTACTTTTCCCTCTGGAGTAAGCTTTTTCTTTACATATAAAAGCAAACTTACCAAAAGAAGGATCACTAAAAGGAAGATCACGACACTCGTTATAACCACTTTCAATTGGCTTATATCTAGTAGTATCATTTTATCTTTTTATTATTCTGTCGTTAATAAATCTTACTTAGGATTAAAGTTTGATTCCCATAAATCCCATAAATGCGATCCCCATCAATCCTGTGATGATAAAGGTGATCCCCAATCCTCTCAAAGGAGCAGGTACATTCGAGTACTGGATCTTCTCTCTAATTGCAGCCAAAGCAACAATAGCAAGTAACCAACCCACACCAGATCCTAGACCATAAACAGTAGCTTCTCCGATGTTAACGAACTCTTTTTGTTGCATAAAAAGAGATCCACCAAGAATCGCACAGTTTACTGCGATCAAAGGAAGGAAGATACCTAAACTAGAATAAAGAGCTGGAGCAAACTTCTCCACAACCATCTCTACCAACTGAACCATTGCAGCAATAATTCCGATAAACATGATAAAAGACAAGAAGCTTAAATCCACTTCAGCAAAACTTGGATCTAACCAAGACAGTGCACCTGGACGAAGAACTTTAGTTTCCAATAGGTAGTTCACAGGAAGAGTGATACCCAATACAAAGATAACCGCAAGTCCTAATCCAAACGCTGTATTTACCTTTTTCGACACAGCTAGGTAAGAACACATTCCTAGGAAGTATGCAAATACCATGTTATCGATAAATACCGATTTGATAAATAAATCAATATAATGTTCCATTTGTATATAATACTTTAAAACGATTAATCTTCAATTAATTTACGGTCATAACTACGTTGTACCCAGATAATCACACCAACAGTAATCAATGCCATTGGAGGTAGAATCATCATACCATTATTTGAATAACCTAGATCATAAAAACATTGAGGAATCACATGATATCCCAACAAAGTTCCTGATCCCAATAATTCACGGAAGAAGGCTACAATAATCAAAATTAACGCATAACCCGCTGAGTTACCAATACCGTCTAAGAATGCTGGACCTGGCTTATTACCTAATGCAAATGCCTCAATACGACCCATCAAAATACAGTTTGTAATAATCAAACCAACAAACACGGACAACTGCTTACTTACATCATAAACAAATGCACGCAATACTTGGTCTACCAAGATCACTAAAGCAGCGATAACTACAAGCTGAACAATAATACGGATACGATTAGGAATCGTATTACGCAACAACGAAATAATCACGTTTGCACAGGCCAATACAACCATTACAGACAAAGACATGACAATCGCTGGTTTTAGCTGAGCTGTTACCGCCAAAGCAGAACAGATACCCAAAACCTGAGTTGTGATAGGGTTCTTACTGCCGATAGGATCAGTAAGCAGCTTTATATTTTTCTTTGAAAATAATTGACTCATCTTATTTTACTTTTTTGATAAAGTTCTCATACAACTTAAGATCGTCACCTACCATCGCTTGAAGCCCTTTCGATGTAATAGTTCCACCAGAAATAGCGTCCACACTATGTGCAGGGTCCACTATTGATTTCTCACTAGCTTTAGCTACAATGATTGACACAAGTTTACCTGACTTATCAAAGATTGTTTTCCCTTTGAATGGCTTCTGAAAAGCAGGGGCAGCAATCTCGGCACCCAAACCAGGAGTCTCACCTTGGTGATCAAATGTTGCACCATAAATTGTGTTCATATCATCATTCAATGCTATATATCCCCAGATAGGTCCCCATAGACCTGCTCCATACAATGGAATGATATACTTCTTTCCAGCATCGGTCTGAGCAACAAAAACTGGCAACAATTTTTTAGATGTATCTTTCTCAGAATACTGAACTTTTAGGTTTACAGTAAATGCATCACCCTCTACTTTCTCTCCTTTATTATTTACAACAAAAGCTTCCTTGATAACTTCTTTGTATTTAACTTCTGCATTAGAAGCATCTACAATTACATTTACCGACTTAAGGATATTTTGTTTCTTCTCTATTGCTACGTTTTTCTGTTGGAAAGGCTTAAGATTTACTGCTGCCAATGCCAAAATGGCTGCAACAACGACCACCATTACCGAAGCATAGATAAACGTATATGAATTGCTATTCTTATCCATTTTACTAAATTAATAGGTTTAAGCTTTTGCACGTTTTAATCTACGCTTGATATTTCCGGAAACAACACCGTGATCAATAAGCGGAGCAAAAGTATTCATTAATAAGATTGCTAACATCATACCTTCTGGATATGCTGGATTCATAACACGGATAATTACAGCTAGAACACCAATAATAAATCCATAATACCATTTTCCTTTTTCTGTTTGTGCTGCAGAAACAGGATCAGTAGCCATAAATACCGCACCAAATGCAAATCCACCAATAATAAAGTGATACCAGAATGGCATATCTGTCATATAAGGATTACTTCCAAATAGATTCATCAAGATTCCAACGAACGATGCACCTAAAACAGTCGATACCATAATCTTCCAACTTCCAATACCTGTCCAAATTAGAATCACTGCTCCAATCAAGATAGCCAATGTAGAAGTCTCTCCAATAGATCCTGGGATAAACCCTAAGAACGCATCCATTGGTGAAAAATTACCTAGATCCAAAGTTCCTGTCGTTACAGCCTCAGCTGCTTTTGCCAATGGCGTCGCGCCAGAAAATGCATCGATAGCTTTCTCTCCTCCGAGCGAAACCCATACCGACTCCCCTGACATCTGCGAAGGATAAGCAAAAAACAAGAATGCACGTGCAACCAACGCTGGGTTCCAAATGTTCATTCCTGTTCCTCCGAATACTTCTTTACAGAAAACAACAGAGAATGCTACGGATACAGCAATCATCCACAAAGGTGTATTTACTGGCATCACCATCGGAATCAACAATCCACTCACTAGGAATCCCTCATGAATTTCATGCCCTTTCAACTGTGCCGTGACAAATTCAACGCCAAGACCCACACCATAGGATACGATTATTGCTGGCAATACACGCAAAAAACCGTAGAAAAAAGTCTCCATAAAAGAAGCCGTTGCACCTACAGCAAGATTGTGTTGATAACCAATATTATACATCCCTACCAACAGGGCAGGAATCAATGCCAATACCACCATAGACATAGTACGCTTAAGGTCTGTATAATCCCTTACATGCGATCCTATTTTCGTTGTATGATTTGGCACGAACAAAAATGTCTCAAATCCACCAAATACAGATTTGAACATATGTAACTTACCGCCTTTTTCAAATTGCGGTTTCTGTTTGTCAATCCAGTTTCTTAATGCTTTCATATTCTAATATTGATTCAAAAGAATAAGACAAGAGTAAAGTGCTCTCTATCCCTATCCTAACTCCTTGATCATTGTGTTAATACCATCGCGAAGAATCTTCTGGATATCGATCTTAGAAGTACATACATACTCACATAGAGCAATGTCCTCTTCAATCACTTCATATATTCCAAGTTGTTCCATCTTATCAATATCATTGACCAAGATTGATTTAAACAACTGAACTGGAAGAATATCCATAGGAAGAACTTTCTCATACTCACCTGTAACTACAAACGCACGCTCTTCTCCGTGGAAGTTGGTGTCCATCGTAAACTTTCTAGCCTTAGAACCTAACCAAGAAAAGAATGTTCTAGAAGGACTAAATTTACCAAGACCAGGTAAAGCCCATCCAAACATCTCATAGTAGTTTCCTTCTGGAAGAATCGTTACTTGATTTGAATAGAAAGACATATGTCCATCAATTTCCACCTGAGTACCAGTCAATACATCTCCAGAAATAATACGATTATTCTCAGCATCAATACTCTCTTGCATTACGGAAGAGATGTTAGCACCAATTAAAGTTTCCACATATTCCGGAGACTTCAATGGAGATCCAGTAAGAGCGATTACTCGTTTGGCATCATAAATACCTTTCTCGAACAAACGACCGATATTCACAACATCCTGAGGAGCAATAGTCCAATAGATATCTCCTTTGTTTATTGGGGAGATATGAGCAATTTGCACTCCAACATTACCTGCTGGATGTGGTCCAGAAAATTTAGTTGTCTTCACTCCTTGAATCGCTCCAAACATCTTATTCGATGAATCGGCTGGCAATCCTAAATGAACAGATCCATCTGTCAATTTTGACAAAGCATCAATACCTACCTGAAAATGCTTCTGCTCTTCTGCTAGAACAAATTCATAATCCGAAGCTAATGGCGCGGAATCAAAACATGAGATGAAAATATCTTTAGGAGTATCTGCTGGACGCGCTACGATACCGTAAGGACGCATCTTCAACATTGGCCATAATCCTGAAGTTAGTAGACTCTCTTTAATCTCTTCCCTCTTTAAGGAAGAAGGACTACCTTTCTGAAACTCTTCGTACACGATTTCATTGTCGGCTTTCACCACCACTTCCAAAATACGACGACGCTCTCCTCGAACCACAGCTACCACTTCACCACTCACTGGAGATGTGAATTTCACTTCAGGATTACTTTTATCGTAGAATAGAGGAGAACCAGCTTTCACTGTTGCTCCTTCTTTTACTGAAAGTTTTGGTGTCAAACCAGGGAAATCAGTTGGTTTAATCGCATAGGTTTGACTTGGAGACGCTTTTTTCATCGTCTTCTCAGCCTCACCTTGAAGCGGAATATTTAAACCTTTTTTAAGCTTTATAACGTTTGACATCGCAATGAATTAATTTTTTAATTTGCCGCACAAAGATACTAAATTCGTACCGAGAAACCCAATAGAAAAGTAGGCAGAGTATGTTATAAAATTGTTCAATTTTACCTTAATTAACCCCCTTGCCTATTGCACATGTAGTTTATTATACTATAGATTTATCCTTTTTTACGTAGCGTATCGTTATTTTGTCTACATAAAAATTTTATATTTACCGCACAAATAGCTCATTACACATTGATAATGAATCAATTCAAATGTCTCACAACATAAAAATAAGCTACTTTATACTCTTTTATTAAGATTCAACAACCATATAAAAATGAAAAACCTTCTGTTCCAAAGCCTCATCACACTACTGTTCATGTGTCATTTTTGTGCATTATTTGCCCAAGAGAAGAACTACTTCGAACAAAAAGAATATCGAAACTATATTGCAGACAAGAATATTAAGACAGTGCAGTTTTTTCATCAAGGAGACGATCTAAGTATGCCTCTTTTACTACTTAATAGTAGTAAGAAATTACTCTTGTCATTTGATGATCTAAAGAACGACCCACGTAATTTCGCCTACAAAATCACTCAATGTGACTGGGATTGGAAACCTCTAGATAATATCTTCACAGACTATTTGGAAGGTATGGAGATGAACGAAATATATGATTATTATAATTCCGAAAACACACAAGTACCATACACACATTACAGACTCACTATACCAAATGAGGATGTACGCATTACCCAAACAGGAAACTACATCATACAATTCTATGATGCAGACCTAGCAGATGATATTGTTCTGTTCCAAAGGAGGTTTCAAGTTATAGCTCCAGTTCTTGATATCTCAGCTCAAGTAATCAATTCAAACCTTATTCGAGATGGAGGACGCAAACAAGAGGTAAATTTCAGTTTCAACTATGAGAAATTGAACGTCACAGATCCGAAAAATGAACTTCATGTAGTTGTAACCCAAAATGCAAGATGGGACCTTGCACGTGAAGTTGACTATACTTTTAGGGACGATGAAAACCTAAAATATCAAAATGACAAGAACCTATTCTTCTCGCCACTAAATGAATTTAGAGCTTTCACTATTCGAGATGAGAAGTCGGTAAACCTTCATGTAAACAACATGCAATATATCGCGCCATTCTATCATGCAACATTAGAGATGGATGGGATGAACAGAGGAAGTGTTTATCAGACCAATACTGATATTAATGGAGCCTATACCATTACTGCAGATAGAACCACCAATCCCAATACACAAGCAGACTATATATTTGTCCATTTTAATCTAGACGTTCCTGTAGACCTTGCAGATGGGATATATGTTTTTGGCGCACTCACCGATTGGGATACCACCAAAGAAAACATGATGTTCCGTGTAAAAGAGCATAGAGGGTATTTTGCTGATATTCTCTTAAAAGAAGGAATCTACAACTACGCTTATGGCTACAAAACAGCACAGGATAAAGATATCAACCTACAAATGTTCGAAGGCGATCACATCGAAACAGAGAATCAATATCAAATATGGGTTTTCTACTCTCCAATAGGATCAAGATATTCTCAGTTGGTTGGATTTACTTCTCTAAATAGCCGAAAGTAACTATAAGTATCACATAGGAGGCTATTCATAGAACAAAAGAACAATGCCTCCTCTCATTTTTAGTAATCTCACCTGCATTACACCTTATTGAATGGATAATATAGCATCCAAGGCGAGTCCAACAACCTTTCTATTTACGTCTCTATTTTTACCATCACAAAAACCTGGGTTAATTATAGGACAGAAGAGACGAGCCATTTACTTCAATCCCATATTTCCTCAAAAAAATCTGAAAGTACTACATTGAATAACCCAATACAAATTGCTGAGAATAGATCACAAAGAGACAAGAGGACTGTAAATTCGATGATCATATATCCAGTCCATGAATATCAAAAAAACATATAAAGGTCCGACAATAGCATAGGTGCTTCTGATATCAAATTGTCCTCAACAGCCCCAAATAAAATTAAAAAGTAAACACCTATCATTCACACAGAAATCTAACCCAAACTTAAAATATGACACAACAACTATATAAACACAAATTATTTGCCAACAACAATAGCCTAATACTATCTTAAATAGCTCTATATATCTCGACAAACAAATCTATTAAACCTTCGTCCACAGCTCGTTATCAGCACAAATTCATAACACTGATAATATGACATTTAATAGATCAATATCATCCAAACACGACTATCGGATTAACAGAAGTCTAATCGATACTCCATCAATACAAATGTTAAATAATATATATTTAAATCAACTTATATATATATTACATAATATAGCACTACAATATTTTAACTATTTTTACAATGAAAAAACTTATATTTTCACTTATTGTTTTAGTAGGAGGTATGATGTCGTGCCAACAAGAAGCGATAGAACCAACAAGACAAGCAGTAGATGCAAGTGCTTTTGAAATCTTGCCTACTATTTCACAAGGCGAAGCACAATCAAAATTCGCTAAGATTCTTTCAAAGGCAGTCTATAACGACGAAACTGTTCGAGGCTTTATTCAAAGAGAATCACTAAAACAGTTCGATAATGACTATGATATTCTTTATGGGAAAGTAAAAGAATCAATAAGTCAAAGAAGAACTCACTTTCAAACAAGCTCTTGATGTATATGCAGAGGATGCAAACACATTGGATCAAATTGAAAAAATGCTCCGCTTATTAACATTCTACTTCCAAATCTTGAAATTGCAGGTGGAATGAGTGCAGAGAAATGGGATATTTCAAATAACCGCATTGTTATCGTATCAGAAGCTGGAAACACTGAAAACACCGTTTATGGTAATGGGGAAGAAGTTTACTACATTGGAGGAAATGAGATCCCAAGATTTCCATTACTTGTAGTCAAGAACAATGAAAGAATGGTTCTAAAGACTCCTGCTACAAAATCTGCCGAAGCAAAATACGAATTTGCAAAAAATTCATACAATCCTAATTATAACAATTCGAAATCTACGAAATGGTCTGAATGGAGAGAACAGAATGTTTCAAGAGGAGTAGACACTTTAGATTATCTTTCAGGAAAACGTATACACTCTAGATTGATTGAAGCATATAAAAGATCTATTTGATATTATTACAGTTTCTAACGATAGAATAATTCCAACATGGTTTAATCATAGTGAAAACAATTATCAAATGAGGACGAAAGATAAGAACCGAATTACATCAAAATCGTTTAGTCCAAACGGGAAATATGGAATATGGCTTTTTGAATGGGATATTGCAAAAGAATCAACAACAGTAGCTTGGGTATTAATTGAGCAAGATTATAACAATAACAAATTTGAGACTGAAGTTCAAACAACATTTACTTGCCAAACAACTTGGGATTTTAAAGCTGGAATTTCGGCTAAAGTCAAAGAGCTAGCTTTTAATCTTTCAGGAGGTTATAATAACAATTATGGTTCTGCGATTAAAACAAAAACAAAAATATCGATTAAAGAGTCAGATGGCGTAATTGCAAAAGGAGATATGAAATACCATCATCCACTGATTACAAAAAAAAGACCAGTTGTTGAGAATCACTATCCAGTAGAACCTGTTTTCAATGGGAATACAACGTTTATGATAATTCAACCTGACTTAAGAAACTAAAAACATGACAAAATATTACATTTTACTTCTTTCTATATTTTTCTCATGTAAAAAAGAAGATCTAACAACTGCAAAGGAAGACCTCCCCATGGAAATGAGAGGTCTTTATAAACTGATTGAAGCTAAAACAGAAGAAACAAGTCATAATTCAATTGACATCAACAATGACGGTATTGAATCAGTTGATATTCTTGGACAGATTACGAACAGTTACTGCACGATTAATATCAATAAACCCGCATTATTTTCAGTTGTCACATCAAATACTATATTTCTAAAATTTCCGAGATCGAGTAAATACAGTTCAGCAAAAAGTACTTGTTTTACCAGAGACCTTACATGGAGATATACGGCACAAAGATATGTACTTAATAGAAATATAACTTTAGATCTTGACAATGTAAATTACAATGATGGTTCATGGAGCAAAGTTAAGTATAAAGATGGAGTAATTTCAGCTAAATATCAAGCTGACTTCTATGACTTTAAGGAAGATCGATTTACAAATCTTATAGTCAATGTTAAACTAAAGAAACTAACTTACGATCAAAACAAAGCCTCTATGGTTGCTAAAAACACGCCCATAATCTACTCTAAGGATTACCCTAAGAAATAATTCATACAACCTTGTAGCTCCAGGTAGAGCTACAAGGTTATTTTATTAATTACATAATACAAAACGATTATATCTAATTTATGAAACAGCTCCTATTTATCATCCTTACTGTGGTATGCTTATGCTGCAAACAGAGGAGAAAAGGGGGATATATTTTTCTTACCATCCCACTTCTCCTCATTTAAATATCACTGAAACAATATAGCAAAAATTGAAAAAGAGTCGCTTAAACCAGAAAATCATGAAAGCTGAGGTGATTTAGCTTATAACACATCACTGTGTCTAATAAGCCTAGGTAAGATTGAAGAAAAACTACTTTGAGCACAAAAAACATAAACTAATTACATTAAAACACTTATGGCAAAATATTTCATTCTACTTCTTCTGATATTAAACTCATGCAAAAATGAAGATCTAACAACAGCAACTGAAGATCTTCCTATGGAAATGAGAGGTGTTTATAAACTGATTGAGGCAAAATCGAATAACATGAACACATTTGATATCAACAATGATGGTATTGAGTCCAATGATATTCTGGGACAAATGATGAATAGCGAAGAGGATGGACTAATAAATCCCAATATTAATAACGCAAGTCTATTCACAATCGTAACTCCCAATACACTTTTCATTAAATTCCCGAGATCACGAATTTATGGGGTTGCATCAAGTAAAACATTTTCGAGAAATGTTTTATGGCGATATAATGCCAAGAAATATGTACTATACGACAAAATAATTTTAGATCTTGACAACTTAAACTACAACGATGGATATTGGTATAATATAAAGTATAATAATAGTATTATGTCAGCAGAATACCAAGCAAATTTCTATGACTTTAAAAACAAGAGATTTACACTACTCAACCTATATGTCAAGTTTAAGAAAGTCTCAACTGACATTGATAAAGAGGCATATAAAGTTGCTAAAAACACGCCCATAATCTACTCTAAGGATTATCCTAAGAAATAATTCATACAAAACGATTATATCTAATTTATGAAACAGCTCCTATTTATTATCCTTGCTGTGGTATCCTTCAGTTGCAAACAAACAGATCGCCTTAAACCTCTAGCCAGCGAGACGTTAGTGATCTATATGGCAGCGAATAATGACCTAAAAGGCAATGCACTGTTAAATGTATATGATATGGTTGAAGGAATAAAGAAGGATCAAAAGGTAATCGTTTTTATGGACAAGGGAGATAAAAACTCCTATTTGATGGAGATAAACAAGAAGAATGGCACGGCTATCCACCGACAAGTGGTCAAGCAATACCCTGATCAAAACGCTGCAGATAGCCGTACCCTCCATCAAATACTAAAAGAGGTGATCGATAGATATCCATCCCAGCAGTATGGATTGATCTTATGGTCACATGGCACATCATGGTTTCCTGCTCCGAAACCCAAAACCAAATCATTTGGTGTAGACAAGCAATCTACGATGGAGATCCATGACCTGGCAACGGCATTGCCAACCAAATTTAAATATATTCTTTTCGATGCCTGTTTGATGGGAGGTGTAGAGGTGGCTTCAGAACTACAAAACTCCACCGATTATCTTATTGCATCTCCAACGGATATATTAACCACAGGAATGCCCTACAAAAAGATACTGCCGATCCTTCTCAATACACAACCTACTGTTGAAGAACGACTAAAAGAGGTGTGTAAAACCTATATCGATCATTACAAACAAAAAGAACGGAAGATGCAATCGGCAAGCATTGCTCTGTACAATCTTAATCATATCCCTTCTGTTCAACTCGCCATGCAAAAAGTTGTTGCCAACCATCCAAACACGAAAGTCAACGCAACAAATGTTCAGAAACTACACAAACAAGCCGACTGCTTTGATCTAATAGATATGATAAAGAAAAACTTTGGCACAAAAGCAGCGCGTCAAATGAAAATATCTCTATCTTCTTTTATTATCTATCAAGACCATACCGAGAAATTCCAAGAAATCCTACCACTCCAAAACACCCATGGCATCAACTGTTATATTCCTGTTGATCCTAATACCTACTACCCTGAATTCTACACCAATCTTCAGTGGAACAAAATAACTCAATATCATACAGTGATCTTTTAACCTCCTAAACGACTTGGAATTTCAACACGCACTGAAGGTGCTACAAGAAATGGCCTAGTACAAGGCGCTAGCTATAGATGAAAAAGGGTAATAAGCAGGCAGTAGGTCTGATGCTCATCTATCCATACCAAATGAAATAAAGATCGTATTCACATTAAGACAAAAAAAAGGAAAGAAGTATCCATCGAAGGTCCCTCTTTCCTCAAACTGTATTTAATGATAAATTACTCTATGTTTTTATAGCTTTGTAATTACACAATCACCACTCTGATGACCTTTAGGCAGTTGAACTGTGACCTTCTGTTTATTGAAGTGCTTTCCAGAAAACTCTCCATCCAAAACAACGGATATTTCATCTTTATTTTTATCCATCGTTGGATCTGTCAACGATAAAAACAACTCTCCTGCTTTTGCATATAACAACACCACCGCTTGATCGGAAACACTTATTTCAAGTGTAGCACTCTTTAGTACTGCATCTTTTGTATAGAATGCAGCACCTAAAGCTGTATGATGAGCATCCTGTGCTGCCTGTAATGATGTCGTATTTGAAATAACTTCTACCACTTGCTTTGAAAAAGCATCTTTACCTGTCTTTTCTCCAGCATAAACCAAGTAGCCATAAGTTCCATCCTTTACCTCTTTACCATGATCAATAACCAAATGGAAGATATCTGCTTTTGTTGGAAGATTCTGCTTTTTCTTATTGGTTGCATTAATCTTTTTCCACGCTGTAGCTCTAGAACCACAATCCAAACGAACCTCTCCTGTTGTTTGATCGCCAATCACCTTATAAGCAAATCCATCTACCTGTTCACTTACAAAAGACTCTCCCTTATTGCTTTTCCAATTATATTTAAAAGAACCGTTACTCACTTTAGAGGATGCACTTGTATTAACAGAACCAACAGTAAAAAAACTTGCTTTATTCTTCCATGATGTTTGATCGATCGTAGTCCATATATTTCCGTCTAAAGAGCTATTTTGATTCTCTATTCCACTACCCAAGGCTAACATATAGTCTCCAAACATAAAGTACGACTTCTTTGCCACTACATCATATAGGGTTGGGTTGTTACTATCTTTAAAATTCTTCTCACCTCTCTTCTTCGCATTCATATACTCTAAATCATAGCCAGCGAATGCAGCTCCTGAATGGTCCGTAGCAGCCCCTGCAAAGTTCTTATGACTTATGTAGCCACTCCAGTTGGTAATAGGATGCAAAGCAGACATACCTTGTCGTGCTGTCGTTCCAGGAATAGAACTCATATCCCATGCTCCCATAGCTTGCGTATATTCATCTCCTTTTTTCCATAGAACAGTAGATCCAACATCTGTAAAGAAGTTGTATGCATCAGCCATATTGGGAGCCGATTCTGTACCATCAGATCTCACAGAAGACATGTTTACAAAAATATAGTAATCCTTATTCTTCTTAATTAAGTCATCATTGTTGTAGAACCACCTTACACCTTGATAAGTCCCATCTTTTGGTAATGTAGCAACCATACTCTTTTTCGTTGCATGAGAAGCAAAAGACTCTAACTCTTTAATCTCACTCTTACTAAAAGAGCTTCTCCAGCTTCTTAACAAAGTGCTTGCGATCTTTTGAGACTTAATCACCTGTTTCTTATCTCCAAAATATTGCATACCTCCACGACCCAATCCATAAGGGTAGAAACCACGACAGTAATACCATGAACTACCTCTTAGATAGTTAAAGATCGCATCCTTACCCTTCTCACTAAGTGATTGTTCCCATGGAGTCTTTTGAAAGCGATAAAGTAGCTCTAAAGCTGCCAATGTACCATCAATTGGATACCCCCATACAATACTTTGTCGTCCATGGCCCCATCCTGCACCATCGGCAGTAAAACCTTCTATCCAAAAGTCTGTATCAATAGTGTTTTGAGCTACCACACTTAGTGCTTTTCCAGACACTTCGGCAAGAACATCAATCATTGCTGCCGAACTCATTGCTGCAGCTGTAGGCAGAAGAGCTCTATAGCCAAGGGCATTACCACCAACCCACCATACATGGCCACGAAAACGAGCAACACTCACTACATTATTATCTGTTTCATCATTTCGATATGGTTGTGTCCATGATTGGAAACTCAACTCTTTCAACATTTTATTTACTGCCACCAAGGTTTTACTCTTCTCTTTCCCTTTTTCTACAGCATTCATCTGGTCGATAAGAACGAAATAGGTGTTTACAGCAGCAACAGGAATAGCAAAGCAACTGGCGTGGAAACGACCTGTAGAGATAGTACCTCTTTCTCTTTCGATTCCTCCATAAAACAATATTGCACTATATAATTTTGGATATATCTTTTTAAGATCTCTCTTACTAAACTCATTAGAACGTACTCCTTCAGAGATCTTCCAAATCATTCCAAAGGCTTTTGCATTCAACGTTCCAACTTTGGATTGTTTCTTTTGCGATGGAATCAAATAACTCTTTTCTGATATAATTTTATCTTCTAATTTCTTTAAACTTGCAAAATGTCCATCTTTTTGAAGATCTTCAAGACACTTCTCTAAAGGTGCAATTCTTTTTAATTGATAACCTTTGTAAACATGTGTTGTATAGAAATCTCTAAAATGTTGAACACCTTTCTCTTTTTTGTTTGAAGTCTGTCCAAAAACTATAGCACTACATAATAAGAATAGTAATACTAAAATCAGTTGAATCTTTTTCATGATTAAATCTGGGATATTAGTTATATTCCAAATATGCTCTTTTAAATTCACAAACAAGGGAAGTATAATTCAAATCGAATATTGAACGATCGTTACCCAACACCTCAACAAATAACACACAGAAAATTGCATATCAACAACTTAAGATATCCCAAATAGAACAATTCTATTAATATTTTCATTATTAAACCTTTTCATCACACAAAAATTTACTAGATAATAACTACTCCATCTCACCTTCATATACTTTAATTCAACCATCTATCAATAAAAATCCCAACAATTAGGGATAGTTTACTCTTTTATTATATCCTTTCTTTGTAATCAAACAAAAATTTGATGGTATGAGTTATCCAGACATTGTCTATATTGAATTAGATGGAAGAGGTGAGAATGAAAGTTTTATCAACTGTGTTTTGAACACTGTTAATAACCTTAGCGAAGCAGAAGGAATACACATTGTCAAAGATTTTGAACCATTTCCAGTCTATGATATAATGCAAAAAAGGGGCTATGGAAAATACACAGAACAACGTGAACATGAAGAGTTTCATGTATGGTTCTATCCTCTCACAAACAATAAGATGAAACCCTATCTGAATATAGATATGGAAAAGGTCGCTAAGATACATGAGTTAAAACAGAGAGTATTTCACCATGAACTTAACCACCAAGAGGCAAAGGAGTTGGTCAATAAAACCTTCGACTATATTACTCCTGAAGAGTTTGCTTATACAGAACAAAATATGATTCACTTTGGCATCTCAGATGAGAAGATGACAAATGAAATGGATGATATCATTGATATTTTTAAAGATGTACTACAAACCACCAGTACAACTCTTCCCAAAGGACATCCTATCCAAACTTATATCAATGAGGCGAAAGCTTTGAATGACTTAGTGGATAGTATTGAACAAAAACTAACCTCCAAGTTTATAAAAAACGAATGGCTGATATGTTATGAGAAACTACTTCAAATCAACATTCACTTCAGTCGAAAACAGAATCAACTCTTTTCGACTCTTGAAACCAAAGGATTTGATCGACCATCAAAGATTATGTGGACATTTGATAACAACGTAAGGGATATCATAAAAGAATCCTATATACTTTTAAAAGAGGGCAAAGATCAAGAGTTCATTAAGAAACAGCCAGATGTCATTGAGTTGGTAAGAGATATTTTACAAAAAGAACAAGACATTCTATTTCCTACTGCCTTAAAACTTATTAATGAAGACGAATTCATCAAGATGAGAATAAGTGATGATGAAATTGGTTACTGTTTAATATCTCCTCCTCCATCATTTGGACTGCCCACACCAGATATAAATCAAGCAGCCCCTAGTGAATTTATGTCTGATTTAGTCAAAATACTAAATAAACACGGTATGTCCACTACATCAGAAGAGTCCAACAAAGAGATGGATGTAAGTATGGGTAAGCTAACATTAAATCAGATAAACCTAATTTTCAAACACTTACCCATTGATCTCTCTTATGTCGATGAAAATGATATTGTAAAATTCTATAGCGACACCAAACATCGTGTCTTTCCAAGAAGCGCTGGGGTAATTGGTCGTGAAGTACAGAACTGTCACCCAAGAGAGAGTGTAGAAACCGTTGAAGAGATTATCAAAGCTTTTCGAGCTGGAACACAGAACCAGGCAGAGTTTTGGCTACAGATGGGTGAAAAGTTTATCTATATTATCTACAATGCAGTAAGAGATGAAGACGGTAAATTTAGAGGAGTACTTGAGATGATGCAAGATGCTACGCACATCCGAAGTTTACAAGGATCTCAAAAACTATTGTCTTGGAATAACCAACCAAGTACTGAAGAGAAACCACTTACAAAGGATCAACAGATACATAAAGATATGATCATCGCTCCTTTACTCAAACAACATCCATTTTTAAAGGAGTACCTCATTTCACTAAGCAATAAATACCAAAAACTCAATAATCCTGTAGTGTTCAACACCATGGGAAATATTGCCACATTAGAGATGATTGCATCTAGAGGAGGATTCAAAACCGATGTGCTTATAGAAAAGCTACAAAACAAGATTAACGAAACCCTATAAGCAAACACCAATTCTATTTTGAAACAATTAATCTTTTGTTTCAAAATAGAATTAACATAAGACAATGAGATAATGTACATCCCTTATCATTAAATACTTGTTTTGTATATAAATATCGCATCTCTATCAAGAACTCTCACCACTAACTATGTTGGAGAATGATAAAAGTTATCGGACACAAAAAGTTCTTTTTCATTCGATACCAATAGAGTTAATCCTTGAAGATATCTGCTATAATTAACCCAATAGCAGTGAAACACGATTCCATAAATCACATTTGATATTATCAAATCGACAACAGATCTTGACCTGACAGGGGATACAAAGCCCCTTTCCCCTGCCTTTCCCCTGCAATGATTCGAGAACGCTTCGGGAATGCTTCGAGAATGGTCCATCGATTTGGTTAAAATGATGGACTATTCTCGAATAATATATGGACATTTTCCATGTGAATGCAGGGGAAAGGCATACTAAAGGCAGGGGAAAGGGGCTTTGAAGTCAAACTAGTCTATCGTGGATCTAGAATACCCATTAGATTAATCTCAAATATATTTTATTTACGAGACAATGAAGCTACTCCATTCTTCTCCTATTCTCTCCTAGTTTAAATGATGACAACCTATTTTGGACCATATCATAACAGTTAAATCTAAAATGAGCGATATGCCTGTGCTCTATATTGTTTATTCTTCGTTAAAGAATATCACCGTAGGGAAAGCGATGCTTCCATTTTTGGGCCTTGCCTAAACAGAATGTATCCGCAAGTTTTTATAGCTCATCCCATCATTCAGTTGATATAAGTTCTTAGTAAGTTAAAGTTTTACGTTATCCACATAATTATTCATATTTTTATATCGAATATCAACAATTCATAAGCACCATAATAATATGAAACGTAGCTACATCATAAATCTTTTGATGATACTCATTATATGTATCACCTTTACCACCCATAGTACCGCACAAGATGGGACGGGAGGACATCCTCTCAACACATCATGGAAACAGATTGATACCAAAGCGGTCAAAGTGATCTATCCTGAAGAGATCGAAGCACAGGCACAAAAAGTAGCAAACTACATCAACTACCTTTACGATCAGCAATACTTTACGGTTGGGACAAGAAGAAATAAAGTTCATCTGATCCTCCAAAACAACCAAACCCAATCCAATGGATATGTAGGGCTTGCTCCTTTTCGTAGTGAGTTTTACTTAACCCCGCCTCAAGACAAAAACAGCTTAGGAGACATCGATTGGGCCACTCTGCTTTCCATTCACGAATATAGACACGTACTACAATATAGTAATATTGAAAACAAGTTGGGTATATTAGCCTACATCATCGCAGGAGAGAATGGGGTAAGCAATATGGCATACTATCTTGTTCCCAATTGGTATTTCGAAGGAGATGCTGTATTGAGCGAAACGGTATTAACCGATCAAGGACGTGGCTATATTCCAAGCTTCTTCAATGAACAGAAAGCATTGGCACTTGCAGGAAAAAACTACAACTACCAGAAAGCGCGAAATGGTTCATATAAGGACATGGTGCCAAACCACTACAAGTTAGGATATAACATGATTCGCAAGGGACGTGAATTGGCGCAAGATGGTGAAGTATGGAAGAATGTAATGAGCAGTACCATGGGGCTTTATGGTCTTATCTACCCTTTCTCAAGTAGTACCAAACGCTACACTTCATTGAAGACGCCTGCGCTATATAAAACAGTGCAAAACGAGATGTATTCCAAATGGATGAAAGGGTGGAATGAAAATACATTCACTCCTTCGACGAGTGTTTTGAATACCAAAGAGAGATTCGTTACAAACTACGAAAACATTCTAGTTCGAAACAATAAGGTATATGCTTTAAGATCATCATATGCAGAGACCCCATCTATTGTTTCCATCTCGAATAACGAAAGCACACACATTAAAGGCGTAGCAAACATTAGTAGTAACCAATTTGATGTACACAAAAATCGTATTGTATGGAGTGAAACATCCATCGATCCATTCTACAGTAATCGCACTTACAGTATCATCAAAACATTTGACACCCAAGATCTATCCATCAAATCATTAACAAAAAAGACAAAATACTTTTCCCCCTCCTTCTCTCCGAATGGGAAATATATCGCAGTAAGTTCTTTCTCTCCAACACAAGAGTCAACTATTGCGATACTAAGTAGTTCCACAGGCTTAGTTCAAAAAGAGATCAACCCATATATGGGAGCACCCGTAAGTTATCCCAAATGGAGTGTAGACGGAAATAGTATTATATATATATCGAATTATGCCAACCAATTAGCCATTATTAAGCAAGATGTAAATAGTGAAAAGACGACACTACTCACTCCTCTTTCCAACCATATCATCTCACAGCTTGATGTGGACGATAAAGAGGTTATCTTCTCAGCTAGTTACAATGGGACAGATAATCTATATAGTGTTCCTTTAGACGGAAGTAAGAACATTGTTCAAAAAACGACAACTAAAGTGGGAGCGTATAGTCCTGCAATAGATCGTAATAGACATCGGATATATTACAACGAGTTCACGCATATGGGAACCAAAGCAGTCTATTGTGATGACAACCAAGTTGTCGCATCCAATATCAAAGTCGGGAGTCTTAAGGATGTAGCTATGTTCCCTATCACCAAAGGAAAAAACGAGCATAATATTCTACCTGACAGTATTGGAAATAAGGAACGATACCCCAACCGATCGTATAATGGGTTAGGGCGCGATCTATCCCTACACACATGGGGATATATCAATGTAAACGACGCATACAGCCTGGGCATTGAGGTGTCAGATTTCCTAAACAATCTATCTTTCAAAACCTCTTATGGTAGAGATTTTTCATTGAATAGAAACAACCTACACCTTAACTCCGTTTACGGAGCACTGCCAGTGAAATTAGGTTTGACATACGACAAATATCTCTACGATAAAGAGACATCGCAAGGAGACATTGAAATTGAAAAACAAAATATCACTCTTGATCAAACATTAAATAAAGATCAAGATAGCTATATGGTGAATCTTTTTGTACCCGTTCGCTGGTATGGCAGCTCTTTTCAACACTTGGCTCAAATAGGAACAAACTTCGGTTATAATAAACTTAATGAAAAACTAGATATTACATCAGTCAGATTTAGAGAACCTTTATTTCAAAAAACAATACAAAAAGAGACAACAAATAGTTTGGAACTGCAGTTGCGTGGAATGCACAATATGGCTCAGATGAACCTCATTCCAAAATGGGGCTATCATGCATATCTAGGGTATACACAGACCAATGCTGAAATTACCCTATCAACCAGTATAAAAAATGACTACGATCCACATAAAGTGGGAGGAAATCAATGGAATATACTTCTTAGAGGATATGCTCCAGGACTCTTTCCAAACCACGGTTTAGAGGTAACCTTTACTTCGATGGAAAACAGCAGCAACGAACTTAGAACCCTTAGTCCAATCTATCAAACACCAAGAGGGTATAACTACTATAATGTGTCATACACAAAAGACAATCAGGTTTATCAAATCTATCAAACAGAAGGACAAAGTATTCAATGCAACTATCGTTTCCCAATCTGTTATCCTGATTGGGGATTTGGAGGTATTGCATATTTAAAAAGAGTGAGAGCCAATATATTCTATGATGCGGAGAAATTTGACACATACAATACGGAGACAAAAGCAATCAATAAGATAAATAGATCTTCCACAGGTATTGAAATATCTTTGGACACCCAATGGATCAATACCAAGCCAGTAGAGATAGGATGGCAATGCACTTATGCACCTGACGACATATTACGAATAGAAAAATCTCCTTGGAGATATCGTTTCTTTACTTCATTCAGTTTTTAACTATCTCGATATAATAGAGCAGTAGAGGAGTCACTTAAATGGCTCCTCTGTTTATTTCTAGCCTTTGGTGTGATATTTTCAGTACAGATACGATACTGTCACACCAAAATCTAGAAGAGAGAACAATACACACATATATTAACTATTGTTACTACAAGTGTAATTTTAAGACCAACATATAGACCTATAGAATATAATACTAAACAGTTACACCAAACATGAGACAGAAAATAAATTTACTATTACTCTTTTTAGGACTACTACACACCACATATGCTCAGTTACCTGATGGTAACGGAGGACATCCAACAAGCGTTAAATGGAGGTCTATAAACACGAGGGCAGTTAAAGTCATATATCCAGAAGGGATGGATAGTACAGCACAAAATGTGACCAACACGATCAACTATATCTTTCAAAACCAGACGCAATCCATTGGATATAATCGAAGAAAGATAGATCTTGTACTTCAAACCAATCAGGTTCAATCCAATGGATATGTAGCGCTAGCCCCTTTTCGCAGTGAATTCTATCTAACACCACCTCAAGATCGAAACATGCTAGGTTCATTAGATTGGACAACCACCTTGTCCATTCACGAATACCGACACGCACTACAATACAGTAATATCAGTGAAAACATCGGGTTTATCTCTTATTTATTGGGTGGTGATACCAATTTAGCCGTGTTTGGGAACTTACTAGTACCAAACTGGTTCTTTGAAGGAGATGCGGTAATGAGCGAAACCATACTTTCTGGTCAAGGTCGTGGATATCTGCCTTCCTTCTACAACGAACAGAAAGCGCTTCTATTGAACGACATTGATTACAACTATCAAAAAGCCCGCAATGGTTCGTACAAAGACATGCTTCCGAATCACTACCCATTAGGCTATGCCATGGTAAGAGAAGGAAGGGAGATTACAGAAGTCGGAGATAGTTGGGCTGCTATTTTACGTAAAACAACGAGTCTTCATGGACTCATCTATCCATTCTCTAGCTCCACAAAGAAAGTTACGGGTCTCTCTACCTCTAAACTCTATCGAAAAGCATATAGTGATATGAAGAGAGAGTGGAAGAAGGAGTTAGCCCATAAAACTATATCTCCATCAGAGAATGTTCTTCGCAAAATGCCCAAAGCGGTTACCTCTTACCATAACATGATATTTAAGAACAACCAACTTTTTGCACTAAGAACATCCTATAACAAAACGCCACAGATTGTTGAGATATCCAAAGGAAAAGAGAGAAGATGTGTAAACATAAACCACCTCTCTAGCAAGCAGTTTGATTTTGATGGAAGGAATTTTATATGGTCGCAAGTAGATACCGATCCGAATTATCGCTACCGAAGTTATAGTAACCTTTACATCTATGACACCCAAAAGAGAAGAAGCCAAAGGCTAACAAAAAAGGCTAAGTATTTCTCGCCTTCCTTTTCACCTGATGGATCACAAATTATCGTAAGTGAATACGACGCGCTAGGCAAGAGTCAATTAGTTGTTCTAGATGCAAAAACAGGAAAGAAACTTAGCACACTGAAAACATACCAAGATGGTTTAGCTAGTTACCCAAAATGGGACAACCGAGGGAAAGGAGTGGTTTATATTTGTAGTTTCAATAACCAAATGGCACTGATACATCAAACGATCTCCACTGATAAGAAGGACCATACGTACACCCAATTAACGCCATCATCTAACCATTCTATTTCCAATTTTAATATTACACCCAATGACGTATACTTCTCAGCAAGCTACTCTGGAACAGACAATATCTACAAAGTAGGAGTCTCTGGCGATAGAAACATCACGCAAGTTACCAATGTGGAAGTGGGTGCATACGACCCAACTTACATCCCAGCCAACCAATTGGTCATTTATGGAGACTTCACTTTTAAAGGAACAAAACTAAAGCAGATAGATGCCTCATATGTTGCTAAATCTGCTGTTGAAGTCACAACCCTAAAAGAGGTATCTCTATTTCCTATTGTAAAAGGAGAACAAGAGGAGGTGATACTGGATGATATCCCAAATCGTAAATACAGTTCAGAACCATACAATAGAGTCTTTAACGGGATAAAGCTACACTCGTGGGGAGCTGTAAATGTAAACAACACAACAGGACTCGGGATACAAGCAGATAATATTCTCGGGGACCTTTCTATAGGAGTAAACTATCTTAATAACACCGTTACAGATGTCACCCAATACCAAGCAAAGATCCAATATGGAAAATATCCTGTAAAGATAGGTGTCACAGCCGGAAGAGAAAGTATCACTGAATCCAACAAGAAATGGGGCCCTGTTTTTAATGGGAAAAACCTAGATTCACTCCTGGCCCCAACTGTCGATCGTATTCGTTTACAGTTGTCTAAGCCCTTCCAAACAAATACAACTAATTATGGTATCTCGGCAAACCTACAACTCGGCATCGGAACATATAAATACAAAAAGATCACGCCTCCAATGATTTTTCCTCCCTCAACAGGAAAAATAAATGAAAATAATGAACTAAAAGAAGTCCTTTCAGAGGTCAAAGATCATGGGATAGAATACAAAGCGGACATCAACTTTGATGTGACTAGAAACATGGCAAGGATGAACCTACAACCGAAGTTCGGTACGAAAATTCATATGGGATACACTCTGGAGATGGACCAAAACCAAAAAGAGGTAGATCTAGTTGACGATGCGCAGTGGAATATGGAGACCACCCTTTATCTTCCAGGGCTTATGGCCAACGATGGGTTCTTTGTAAACGGTGCTTTTGGAAAAAATGACATGTCAAGATTCTATCAAGTGAAGACTTCCACCTTCTATGAAGCCCGTGGAATAAAGAATATATTTACCGACCAACGAATGTCATTGCAGACCAACTATCAACTCCCTATTTGTTATCCTGACTTTGGTATTGCTGGTATATTCTACATCAAAAGAGTCCGAGCAAACTTATTCTATGACCTCCAATTCACTCGTAATATCTCCTCTAAAAGCTCTTATTCGAGATATCACTCTGGAGGAATCGAACTACACTTAGATACCCAATGGCTTAATTCGATGCTTATACCTATCGGTGTTCGTTATGGAGGGCAAGAGTATAGAGATGGATATAGAGATATGTTCATCGAATTTGTATCAGGATTTAGCTTCTAGGCTTATCAAGATTATTGAATATCTTACATAGAACAAAGATTCTTAATCCCTATTGGAAGTACTACCTGTAGTTCTTTCAATAGGGAATTACCAATTAAATTATAGCATGGGCTATATCCTTATGTTTACATTGTTACTTGACATTAGAAGAGACCACAAGCCGATGGTGCAGAGCATTTGTAAATAATCTTTTGACATTAAACAAGAAGCTACTTAAGATCATGATAATAAATAGACAAGCAGCTACTTGACACCACTCAGTTCCCACTCTCCTTATACCCTCCTTCGACTATTGCTCACATAATAGACATACATTGATCATATATTGGTTATGCTATCTCCACAAAATATGTGAAGGAAAGATGAGGAGTATGTGACCAATATGTGAGCAATATATGAACAATAGAGGGGAGAAGGTCGAAGGAGCCTCGAAGGAGCTTAGTATATGGTAGGGAGCATGGTAGTTATCTCATTAGGATTCGATGCCATTATTATATCTCAGAAAGATCTCCTTGTCTATATGGAAAAAGAAACCTCGCTCCAATAAAATATGAAGCGAGGTGAAAATAATACGTAGAAATATATAATCAATCAAGCTGTTTCATCGATGAAGCTGAAACAGCACATCGAAACCCTAGATGTGGCATTCCACTATCAGGCGATGATTTCATTCGTGATGCCGAACGATAACCAGAACAATAACTATCATTACATAAGTAAGAACCACCTCGCTGTGCTTTTTTAGGCACTCCAGGCTCGTTGGGATCAAAAGATGCTTCTCGTGATACTCCTTTGGGGTTGTGCATGACTCCTTGGCCTTTGCAGGTTTGGTAATAATCATTTCGATACCAGTCGTTGGTCCACTCCCATACATTACCTGCCATATCGAGAAGGCCGAAACCGTTAGGAGGATATTGATCCACGGGAGAAGTATCGTAGAAGCCATCTTTCAGGTCGTTACGATAAGGGAATGCACCATCCCAAGAGTTGGCTTTAGGCATTCCTTCATTAATTCGTTGGTTTCCCCACGAGTAGATATAGTCTTCATGACCACCACGAGCGGCATATTCCCATTCGGCTTCGGTAATAAGACGTTTACCAGCCCACTTTGCATAGGCCATGGCATCAAACCATGAAACCTGTACTACAGGATGATTCTCTTTGCCTTTAATATCACTATTGGGACCTTGTGGATGTCTCCAGCTAGCACCACCTCGCCATGACCACCATATGGTTGCATCATTAAACGAAACAGGGTGGTTAGGAGGGGTAAAGACCAATGAGGCTGCGATCAATAGTGAATCAGCTGGTTTGGGGGTTCCAGGAGGAGCATATTGTTTTAGCTCTTCCCATGTTGGAGCCTTTTCGGCTGTAGTCACATACCCTGTAGCCTCCACAAAAGCTGCATATTCCGCGTTGGTTACTAGATGCTTATCTATATAATAGGCATCCAGTTTTACTTGGTGTGTAGGGTATTCATCAGCACGAGCAAATTTAATATCACGGGCTCCCATTGTATAGGTAACCTCAGGTATATATACCATCTGACTTATGTCTACTTTTTCACCTTCAGCATTAATGAATTTGTCTATCTTCTCATTTTGATTGGTATTCGTCATATTTGAGCCAAATCGATCAGGCTTCTTGGCACTACAACAAGACTCTACCTTTTTTGCTACCTTCGGTGCATCTGCTTTTTTAGCCTCTTTCGTTCGACACTGGGTAAGAAAACCGATGACTAAAAATGATCCTATGATGATTCTGATATATGCGTTCATTGTGAAATAAAAGAGTTTTAAGTATTCTATTCAAGGGAACACCAATTTGACTGAAATGTTTGTCGTTAAGGCTTATTTATAAAACAATTTCAGTTTTCGATCTCCCTCATGCATCCACCCATGGAAATGAGGTGTTGTAGAAGACAAAAAAAGGTTGTAAAAAGCAACGCTTCTTACAACCTTTAATATAGTGTATAATTAAACCAATATAATAGTTAAGATACTCTTTTAAGGATATATCAAAATAGCATTGGTATAATTAGAAAACAATTCGATCAATTACTCTTTGAATGAGATAGCATTATCGACTTTAGACTTTAAAAGTGCGACAGATAGTACATCAGAGATGTTGCGTACATAGTGGAATTTAAGTCCCTGGATGTACAACTCTTTGATATCTTCAATATCTTTTTTATTGTCTTCAGAAAGGATAATCTCTTTAACACCAGAACGTTTTGCTGCAAGAATCTTCTCCTTGATACCTCCAACAGGGAGTACTTTACCTCTCAAAGTGATCTCACCAGTCATCGCAATGTTCTTCTTCACTTTACGTTGAGTAAAGCTAGAAGCAAGAGCTGTAGCCATAGTGATACCTGCTGATGGTCCATCCTTAGGGATTGCTCCTTCAGGTACGTGGACATGGACATTCCACTTATCAAGTATTTTAGGATCGATGTCGAACTCTTCAGCATGTGCTCTCAAGTACTGCATTGCAATCATTGCAGACTCTTTCATGACTTCGCCAAGGTTACCTGTAAGAGTTAACTTACCATTTCCTTTGTTGATACTGGTTTCGATATAAAGAATCTCACCGCCAACTGCAGTCCAAGCTAAGCCTGTTACAACACCAGCATACTCATTTCCTTCATAAAGTTCTTTAGTGTAAACAGATGTACCTAAATACTCTTTTAGATCGTCGACACTAACCGCCTTATTATACTCGTTACCAAAAGCGACCTTCTTTGCAATACGACGACATAGTTTAGCCATCATCTTATCTAGTAGACGCACACCTGATTCTCTTGTGTAACGATCAATAATTGCCTCAATAGCCTTGTCATCTATCAGAACATCTTCAGTGTTCAATCCGTGATTTTCGATTTGACGAGGAAGCAAATGACGTTTTGCTATCTCGATCTTCTCTTCCACAAGATAACCACTCACATCGATCAGCTCCATACGATCTCTCAGTGCTGGATGCAGTGAGCTTAATGAGTTTGCAGTTGCAATAAACATCACCTTAGATAGATCATAATCGATATCTAAATAGTTGTCATGGAATGTTGCATTTTGCTCTGGATCTAACACTTCAAGTAGTGCAGAAGCAGGGTCACCATGGAAATCATTAGATATTTTATCTATCTCATCCAGAATAAATACAGGATTTGAAGTACCTGCTTTCTTTATATTTTGGATGATACGACCTGGCATGGCTCCTATATATGTACGACGGTGTCCACGAATTTCAGACTCGTCATGAAGTCCACCAAGGCTCATTCTTACATATTCTCTATCAAGAGATTTTGCAATCGACTTACCAAGCGAGGTTTTACCGACCCCAGGAGGGCCATAAAGACAAAGAATAGGAGATTTCATGTCCCCTTTTAACTTTAACACAGCAAGGTGTTCAAGGATACGATCTTTAACCTTCTCTAATCCGTAATGGTCTGCATCCAAAACTTCCTCAGCATGGTCCATATTGAAGTTGTCTTCCGAACACTCACCCCATGGAAGGTCTAATAGCATCTCTACATAGCCTGATTGGACCGAGTATTCTCCAGCAGCAGGATTCAAACGTTGTAGTTTATCCAGCTCCTTGTAGAATATCTCAGCGATCTCCTTAGACCACTGCTTCTCATCGGCTCTCACACGAAACTCTTCAATCTCTTGCTCTAAAGGATTGCCCCCGAGCTCATCTTGAATAGTTTTCATCTGTTGATGAAGAAGGTATTCACGTTGTTGCTGATCCATATCGGTTTTCACCTTGTTTTGGATATCTTGCTTCAACTCAATGACCTGTACCTCTTTTACTAGATGCGTAATCAGTTTACCACCACGACTACGGATACTATCTAACTCTAACAACTCTTGACGTTCATCACATGTAACGTTGGAGTTGTTACATAAGAAGTTAATCAAGAAGGTGCTGTTCTCTATATTCTTTAAGGCAAATTGTGCTTCTGCAGGAATATCAGCTCCTCCAGCAACAATCTTACCTGCAAGCTCTTTTAGTGTACTGATAACGGCATCAAACTCTCTTGAGTGAGTGTCAGGCAAATCTTCTGGCGTAGGTACAACTAAAGCACGGAAATAAGGGTCCTCTTGGAAAATATCCAATACTTTGAATCGTCTCTTACCTTGGATTACCACTGAAGTTGAACCATCAGGCATCTCTAAGATCTTAAGAATCTCAGCCATGGTACCAACTTGGTACATGTCTTCCTTGGTTGGATCCTCAATCTTCCCTTCCTTTTGTGCGATAGTACCAATCAATCTATTATCAGCATACGCCTCGCGAATTAACTCTAGCGACTTTTTACGCCCTACAGTTATCGGCATCACAACACCAGGAAATAGAACAGTGTTGCGTAAAGGCAATATAGGCAATGCATCAGGCATTGGAACTGCAGCTAAATCAGCTTCGTTTCCATCTGCGATGATAGGTATATAGTCTTCTCCCATCTTAGGTATATATTATTTTTGTTATTATTCAGATTACTACATGACAAACAGTCTTTCAACCATCTGCAAATATGACAAAGATGTCATATTGTCTATATGAACCCCCTTAAAAATTGGGTATTATGAACAGGTCAATAGTTGTGCCAAACTTCCACTTGTGGGTGCAATTTGGGAAGGTATGTAAAATTATGGAAATAATACGATTCTATATTAAATTGAACATAAGTTGTTTCGAATATATGTTGTTTAGACAAGACTAAACTACAGACACTGATACCTAAGTTATAGAAATCTCTTTACACATAGTATAAACAAGATGTCACGAAAGCAATAGAGATCATCTCAATATCGCATTGTATAACATAAACTACATACATATTTGTAATTATTAAATTACAGTCAAAAAAAAAGCTTCATCGTAAGATGAAGCTTTTTAATGTTTTCTCGAGAAATAATTTTTCAATTATTTCTTCGTAAGATGTTTCTTGTACTTGTTCATGAACTTGTCAACACGTCCTGCAGTATCTACAAGTTTCATTTTACCAGTATAGAAAGGGTGTGAAGTACTAGAAATTTCTAGTTTCACTAGAGGGTATTCAACTCCATCAATTTCGACTGTATCTTTAGTCTCAACAGTCGATTTAGTGACAAAAGTCTCACCGTTAGACATGTCCTTGAAACAAACTTGTCTATAATTTTCTGGGTGTATTCCTTGTTTCATCTCTATCTATTTGCTTTGATATTCTTACTTTTACGAACGGTTTGCAAAGATACTTATTGTATCCACAACTCCAAATTTATGAACATCAAAAGTTTAAATTTAACTAATTCTTGGCACCTTTTGCTTTATCCTTCATTGATTCATGTAAAATAGGTGCCCTTTCAAAGGATTTTGAGGGATCAAACAAGTAACGCATCGTCAAAAGAGTTGATGCTTTTTTACCACCAACCGACTGGTATAATAGCTCCATTTTGGGATTAAAATCACCAACCCAAGAAAACTCAAGCTCCGTCATCCAAGGTTGCTTATCTAGCACTTTTTCAAGCTGTGCAAAGATGGCTGATTCTACACCAGAACCTTGAAACTCAGGAACGACACCCATTACAAAGCAACGAGCACGTGTTATTGTTTTTTTCCTGCGCAAATATAAGAATTTTATGATGGAATAAATATTAATCTTTCCATTTAAATGTTTCAATATCTGATTCCAATCTGGGATCATCGCAAAGAAAGCAATAGGTTCGTCATCCTTATATGCAAACCAGAAATATTTCTCATCGGCCAATCGCTTTAAGAAAGTTCCAATCTCTTTTATCTCCTTCACATCGACCCCTTTGAAGTTATCATGACTCCTCCATGCTTTACTATATATTGTCATGAAGTCATTCACATATTTCTCAAGGTTATCAAATTTCATATGCCCAAAATGATAACCTGGCCTGCGCGAAATCCACTGGGCAATCTTCATTAATCGAGGATTCAACCCTTCGGAAATATTCATACGATAGCAGTATTGTTCGTAGTATGTTTTAAATCCGTAATTCTCAAAAAGAAGTTCGTAGTATTTAGGGTTATATGGAATACCAAAAGTTTGAGGATGGAAACCATCGACAAGGAGTCCCCAATTGACCATGTTCTCACCGAAATTAATTGGCCCATCCATCGCCTGCATCCCTTGAGTTGTTAACCACTCTTTGGCTGTATCAAACAAAAGATCTGCCACTTTTTGATCATCTACAGATTCAAAAAAACCGACACCTCCTGTAGGCTGAGAAAAAGTGAATGCTTTTTTCTCATCATAAAATGCTGCAATACGTCCTACACATTGGTCATTGTCATCAAAAACAAGCCAACGGTGTGCATCACCATGTTTAAAAAATCCATTCTGTTCACGATTAAAAACAGATGTAATCATCTTATCCAGTGGACGAACCCAATTGTGATCATTCTTATAAATGAAAATTGGAAGGGTTAAAAACGCCTTCTCTAGTGAGTCAGAATCTACGCTAATTATCTTCATAAGGAGTGGGGTTATTGATTTAATTTATTCAAGTGTTCAATTCACACTCAATCCGGCAAGTAATCTTGTATGTAAGGACTTGTCAACTCATCTACAACTTCTTTTACCATCTCTTGTGTGACCGGATTATCTATGGTTAATAAATGCTTTAAATGCATCAAGGTTATTTCATTCAGATTGCGATTTCTTTTTCCTACCTGTATCAAAGTTCGCTTTAAAACAAATTGCAAAGAAGCATCTTTAGACAGTGGGGGCAATACTTCAAAAAAAGATTCAAAATCCTCATCAGAAGCCTCTTTATCCACAAGAGCCAATCGTCCCATTAACAGTATTCCAGTATATTTTACTATCTGTTTCTTTCCTAATGCCCAATCTTTGGCTTTGTCATAAACATTATCAATGTGCACTAAAAGATGAAGTGCCATCTGTTCCGAAATTTCGATATTTTCAAAGCTTTTTACCCAATAATCCAATTGATCAGGAGAAGCTAGATGTGGCTCCTCTAACATTGCTGCCAAAATCATCGTTTCACGCCAGCCCTTATTCCATAGCTTTAAAGCCAACAGGTGATTCTTTTGATATTTTTTAGATAAATCATGAAGGCTCAAAGTAGAAGCACCTAAATTTACCTTATAATTAATACCTCTTGCACTCATTGAGTCTGCAACAATTCCATTTTTCAATGGGATAATCATTTTCACAATCTCTTGATATATCTTTTCAATCTCTGGATTATCTAACAAAAAGTCCATCTTCTCTATTTATTTTTTTTTAAACGACCTGCATAAAACTACACCTCGGATCAGGTCGCAACATTCCAAAATTACAATTCCCACATGAATTGTAAAGCCTAATAATACACAATTTTTATCGTACCACAGAATTAAGAGCATTTTTTCAACATCAAAAAAGCCCCCCTTAATTCCTTAATTCCCCCGAATGGATGGTATCGATGAAAAAAAGATCAACTAGGGTTTCCTTCATAAACAAGGAGTTAGCACAAACATGCAAAAATAATAGAAAAAAAAGCAGCAAAACTGTTGCATAGTAGAATCCGATTTTGCTATATTTGCAACCGCAAAACAAGAAATACACGGTGGTTGTAGCTCAGTTGGTTAGAGCACTGGATTGTGGTTCCAGGGGTCGTGGGTTCAAATCCCATCATCCACCCTACTTTTTTATTTTGACGATTTACATGGTGATTGTAGCTCAGTTGGTTAGAGCACTGGATTGTGGTTCCAGGGGTCGTGGGTTCAAATCCCATCATTCACCCTACTTTTATTTAAGATACCGTACTATACGGTGGTTGTAGCTCAGTTGGTTAGAGCACTGGATTGTGGTTCCAGGGGTCGTGGGTTCAAATCCCATCATCCACCCTACTTTTGAAAAGAGACTTGCATATTATGCAAGTCTCTTTTTCTTTATAATGTATTTCTCCTCTTTCATCACAAGAAACTGACGTTTAGTCAATTTTTTTTCTTATTTCAGAACCGTTTTACGTCATTTGTTAACGAAAATTAATAAAACGATTTTCTTAGTCTATTTAAAATAAAAAGTACTGATCCCCCTAGAACTAGAAAATATGAAGCTAAAAGTTTTGAATTTAAATGGCGAGACAATTTTTGTAGAAGAAAAGGCGCGTAAATCTTTAAAGAATCCCATCTCTCATATTGAGAAGAAGCTTCGAGATTTTGCGAAAGGAACATACATTCTTCAGTACAATGAAGACGATAATAAAATTACCAAAGCATTAACGATAAGCTAACCTTAACGTTTTCCCTTTACATTAACCTAAGATGACTCTTACATCATCACATTTATTATCTATCAGAATGAAGTCTATCTAAAAAATCCTCATTCCGACAACCTAATTTTTATTGGCTAATTTGCCAAAATTCCCTACAAAAAAGCACAATTTAGATCCTAGTCTAGATTGATGCTTTTTTTATTGTCCTTCAATTAACAGATTAAGAATACTCCGTTTTAACCATATAAATCCACCAACATGGGTTTCTTCTGTGATATTCCTCCTCTAACAATACTCCTATCTGAAACCAAATAACGAATCCCAATTCATTTCTCTAATAAATTCAACTTTTTTCTCTTTTCGTCCTTCAATGATTTTCAAGCAAATACAGACAAACCCCATTCAATAGACTCTTTTTTTATTGAAATAGCATTTGCAAAAACAATTTTTTGTTCTACATTTGCATCGCAATCACGGAGAGATGGCAGAGTGGTCGAATGCGGTGGTCTTGAAAACCATTGTACCGCGAGGTACCGGGGGTTCGAATCCCTCTCTCTCCGCAAACACGGGTGTAGCTCAGTTGGCAGAGCACTGGTCTCCAAAACCAGGTGTCGGGAGTTCGAGTCTCTCCTCCCGTGCAAGATTGTTTATTTGGCGAGGTAGCTCAGCTGGTTAGAGCGCAGGATTCATAATCCTGAGGTCGGCGGTTCAAGCCCGCCTCTCGCTACAATACAATAATAACAATCTCACTACGGCGAGGTAGCTCAGCTGGTTAGAGCGCAGGATTCATAATCCTGAGGTCGGCGGTTCAAGCCCGCCTCTCGCTACGAAAGGTTCTTTTCACAAATGTGGAAAGAACCTTTTTTATTTTCACGCCTTTTTGCATCATCTATTTTTATTTAAATCAGAACAGTCATATAAATAGACATTCGCAATAACGAATTGAACTTTATCATATTACTAATGGTTAAACTCAATATATGCAAAACCTGTTGAGTTATGAAAAAAGTTCGATTCTTACTAGTGTTCCTTCTTGTCTTGGCAATTACCTCGTGTAATAACAAACAAAATAGAAAGAAATCGCCACCTCCTACTGTATTTGTTTCAGAAGTCACGGTAAAAGATATTCCTTACAATCTTGAATTTGTTGGTCAAACCTATGGATACAAAGACATATCTATAAGAGCAAGAGTCGACGGGTTTCTTGAAGGGATCTACTTTAAAGAAGGCTCCATTGTAAAAAAAGGACAACTTTTATATCATATAGAGCCAAGGCAGCTTGAAGCAAAAGTCAATGAAGCAATAAGTCAACTTGCAAATGCAAAAGCAACGTTAATCAATGCAAACAATCTATACGAAAGAGTTGCTCCATTGGCTGAGATAAATGCGCTAAGCCAGAAGGATCTAGATCAAGCAACCGCCAATAAGCGTTCAGCAATAGCTCAGGTTAAAGCAGCACAAGCTCAGGTTAATTATGCAAAGATTGAACTTGGCTACACACATATATATGCTCCCATCTCAGGTGTCATTGGTCAAACAAAAGCGAAGGTTGGAGATTACGTTGGTAAAAGTCCTAATCCAGTTGTTCTAAATGAAGTATCTCAGATTGACTCTATTCTTGTTGAGTTTTATCTTCCTGAAAAAACATACTTGGAATTAATGAGAATAAAGTATCAGCTGAAAGAGAATAAAATTTACAGTAGATCAACGGTCTTTACTATGTTTCTTGCTGATGGAAGTACATTTCCAGAAAAAGGGAAGCTTAACTTCATAGACAGGAGCATAGACCCTTCCACAGGTAGTCTTAAAGCCCAAGTAAGCTTTTTAAACAAGAATAATATTATTAGACCTGGGCAGTATGCATTAATCCAAGCCACTTTAGGACAAATAAAAGATGCTATCCTTATCCCACAAAAAGCAGTAACTGAATTACAAGGGGAATTCTCTGTCTATGTAGTAAACAGCAACAAGGTGGATTATCGAAAGGTAGAAGTAGGCGAAAAGATGAAGGATATGTGGCATATCAATAAAGGTTTAAAGAAAGGTGACATTGTCATTACAGACGGATTGATGGCTGTAAAAAATGGCATGGAGGTTACTCCAAAGATGAATCGATAACCATTAAAGTATTCAACGATGAACAAAGGTAATTTTTTTGTAAAGCATCCGATAGTAGCAATGGTTATCGCAATCAGTACTGTGATTATCGGAATAATATCTCTAATACAACTTCCCGTCGAGCAGTATCCCAATATTACACCTCCAATGGTAGAGGTGAAGGCTAGCTATACAGGTGCCAACGCAATTAATGTAGAAGAGTCTGTCGCAACTCCGATTGAACAAGAAGTCAATGGAGTGGACAACATGATCTACATGAAATCCATTAATGCGAATGATGGTTCTCTAAGATTACAAACGTCTTTTGAAGTAGGTACTAATCCTGATATGAATACTGTTTTTACTCAAACTAATGTATCAGCAGCGATGGCTCGGCTTCCAAGCGAAGTTCAAAAACTGGGTGTGACAACCAAAAAGACAATGAGTAATATCGTATTAGCCATCAACCTTTATTCTGATGGAAGATACGATCAAAGTTTTCTGGCCAACTACTCAATTATTAATATACAAGATGTACTTGCAAGAATAAAAGGAGCAGGAAGTGTTCGAACGATGGGGGCTGGTGATTACTCCATGAGAATATGGATTAAGCCTGACAAAATGGCTGAGATGAATATCGACATCAATGATATTGAGCATGCAATAAACGAACAGAATGTTATTGAATCTGGAGGTAAATTTGGAGGAGAACCAACCTCTTCTGACACAAAGTTCACCTATACGGTAAGGATGCCCGAAAGATTAAAGACAGAAGAGGAGTTTGAAGAGATTATTATCAAGAGTCTTCCAAGTGGAGCACAAGTAAAGGTAAAAGATGTTGCTGATGTAGAACTAGGTTCGGAATCATACAATACATTTGGACATTACGAAGGCAAGGGGTCTGCAGTTATCGTAATCTATCAATCGCCAGGATCCAATGCTGTTGATCTAGGAAAAGAGGTGATTGCCAATATGGAAGAGCTTAAAAAATCATTCCCTGAAGGTGTAATGTATGAGATTGGACTAGATGCCACTGCTCCTATTACAGCCGGTATTGACGAGATTATCGAAACGCTTATCATTGCTCTATTACTGGTTATTTTTGTTGTATACATATTTATTCAAGACACAAGAGCTACATTAATACCTATTTTTGCTATTCCTGTTTCATTAATCGGGGCATTCATTCTATTCCCACTGCTCGGGTTTACAATAAATGTACTTTCACTCTTAGGATTAGTACTCGCCATTGGTATTGTCGTGGATGATGCTATTGTGGTAGTAGAAGCTGTGCAGGTAAAAATAGAAAAAGGAATGAACTCTAAAGATGCCACCAATGCAGCGATGAAAGAAGTTACATCTCCTATTATAGGAGTGAGTTTAGTACTCATTGCTGTTTTTATTCCTGTTGCATCGATCTCGGGTATTACAGGGCAACTGTATCAACAATTTGCAATTACAATCGCTGTATCGGTCTTCTTTTCTGCTGTAAATGCCTTGTCATTAAGCCCTGCACTTTGTTCTATTTTATTACGAAAACCTAAAAAACACAAAGGCTTTTTAGGAAAATTCTTTGACGGTTTTAACAAATGGTTTGGGAAGACTACGGATCAATATTTCAACTTCACGTCTATAGCCACCCAAAAAATAAAACGCGGTCTCGTGTTTGTCGCTATCATTGTAGTATCGATGTATTTTATTGGAAGAAAAATACCTGGAGGTTTTATGCCTACCGAGGACCAGGGATATTTCTATGTAAATGTTCAGCTTCCATTTGCCTCAGCCCTTCAGAGAACAGATGCCGTAGCACTAGATGTAGAAAAAATTGTTAAAAGTCTTCCAGAAGTAGATGGTATCACCGTAGTTTCAGGATATAGTCTATATTCTCAAAGTATGTCCACTAGTGCAGGGGTCCTTTTTGTTAGCTTAAAAGATTGGAAGGAGAGAAAGAGGACAGCCAATGAGCTTATTCGAGCTCTCAACATGGAACTTAGACAAAAAGTAAAAGAAGGAACTGCTTTTGCCTTTGCTCCTCCTGCGATCCCAGGGTTGGGAACAGGAGATGGTTTTTCGATTATGATCCAAGACAAGGGGGGAAACTCACCGAATTATTTGGCAGCAAACACCAAGACATTTGTAGATGCAGCGAAGAAAAGACCAGAAATCGGACGCATTTTCTCGGCATATCAAGCCACCGTACCACAAAGGTCTATTGAACTCAACTACGATGCAATACTTAAAGCAGGGATACCATTGCAGAATATATACAAAAGTGTCAGTGCATTCTTAGGGGGATCTTATGTGAATGACTTTAATCGCTTCGGTAGATTATATCGAGTATACATTCAAGCAGCACCTGAATATAGACAAACAGAGAAACAAATAGAGCTTTACTATATAAGAAATAAGGACAATGAATCAGTTCCTCTTGCAAATTTTGTAAAGATAAAGAACATCTCAGGGCCTGAATTTACCAATCGATTCAATATGTATCGATCTATTGAGCTTAATGGAGGACCCGCCTTTGGATATAGTTCGGATGAGGTATTAAATGCACTTGAGGAAGTTGCCAATGAGACTCTACCCAAAGATATGGGCTACTCTTGGAGCAACATATCATATCAACAAAAGAAGGCATCTGGTACATCCGGAATCATATTTGCGATCTCTTTGCTGTTTGTATATCTTATTTTAACTGCACTTTATGAGAGCTGGACACTACCATTAACCATTTTATTTGGAACACCTTTTGCGGTATTCGGAGCACTATTGAGCATCTATATTGCCCGTCTAATAAGCCCAAGCTTTGTAGATAATATCTTTTTACAGATTTCTCTAATTCTACTGCTAGCTCTTGCTGCAAAGAATGCTATTCTAATCATTGAGTTTGCAAAACTAAAGTTTGATGAGGGTGCCAATCTATATGATGCAGCAATGGAAGCCGCTAAATTACGTTTCCGTCCAATTCTAATGACTGCATTCTCATTCGTTTTTGGTGTACTTCCTCTAGTACTAGCATCAGGTGCTGGTGCTGAATCAAGAAAGGTAATGGGAGTTGCACTAGTAGGAGGAATGCTTGTCGCAACAATAATTGGTGTAGTTATCTATCCAATGTTCTTTGTTCTGATTGGCAAACTTGCAAAGTATGAGAAACATAGAGACAATAAAAAAACTGATAATTAAAATACATTGGAATATGAGAACTATATACAAAATAATCACAGGATCTCTAATCTTTTCCATTGTTCTTTTAAGTGGTTGTAAGGTAGGACCTGACATGAAGTCTCCTGAAATTGAGATGCCATCTAGTTATCGATTTGAATCAGAAAATAATGACTCTATTCCAGACCTTGATTATTGGAAGGTATTTAAAGATACTGTCCTTCTTAACTATATCGATCAAGCGTTAAAGCAAAATCAAGATCTTGAAATTGCCATGACACGGATCGAACGTTCAAGAATTTCGTTAGGTATCAGTAAAACCATGCAATTACCATCTATTAGTTTTGATAGTAGTGCTGGTATTGGAACCATGACCTCTGGTGGTAATGTACTCACCTCAAAAAATGATCAATACTCACTTTTTCCACAGCTATCTTGGGAAATTGACGTTTGGGGAAAATACCGTAGGAACAAAGAGAGTGCACTGGCTAATTTAACGAAGACAAATTATGGATATCGTGCGGTTACACTATCCATAATTTCACAGGTTGCAAACAACTATTTCACATTATTGGATTACCGTAATAGATATTTGATCTCGAAAAAGACATACCTATCACGTATGGAGAACTACAAGATTATTAAGGATAGATTTGAAACAGGTTATGTCGCTCTATTAGATGTTAATCAGGCAGAGATTCAAATGAACATCGCTCTAAATCAAATGTATCAATTAAGACGAATGATAGGCCAAGCTGAAAATGCCATGTCAATACTTTTGGGAACGATGCCTAAAAAGATTAATACCTATAGTGAATTATTTGATAGAGATGTTCCATATCAAGTACCTGTTGGGATTCCAACAGACCTACTTCTTAGAAGACCAGACATTATGCAATCCTATTATAATATTATGGGGTTAAATGCCGAAGTTGGAGTAGCAGTTGCACAGAGGTTCCCTAGCTTATCTCTAACAGCAGCTGGTGGTCTTGCAAGTGATGATGCGACTAATTTTTTTGAAAGTAATAGCCTTCAGTGGTCTGTTTATGGAATGCTAGCTGGACCTATATTTAATTTTGGCCGTAATAAGAAAAAGGTCGAAATCGCTCGTATAAAGGTTAAAGCAGCAGTACTACAATATGAGAAAACGGTAATGCAATCTGTTCAAGAAGTAGAAGATATTTTGATTGAAATCGACACATATCGAAAACAATTAGATGCAACAACGGATATTCTTACTGCAGCAAAGAGTGCCTATGAGCTATCTAAAGCGAGATATGATCAAGGTGTTGTTAGTTATCTAGAGGTATTAGACTCAGAAAAAACCTATTTTCAAGCACAACTAAGCTTATCTCGAATCTATACAAGTCGTATCAATAGTTTTGTACAACTTTATAAAGCCCTAGGTGGTGGATGGCATGAGATGGAAGTGGTAGAATAATTTTAAATAAAAGAGAGAGGGATAAGTTAATCTATCCCTCTCTATTTTATTTAAAGATTACAGTTTTTTAACTCTTAGAGATCACTTTAGATACTTTATATGCATTTCTCTCAGTACTACTTCTAGAGACTAGCTCTCCAATAAACCCAGTTAAGAAAAGTTGTGTTCCCAATACCATGGAAACCAACGAAAGATAGAAATAAGGGCTTTCAGTCACTCTCTCTGCCTCTATCCCTTGGAACACATACCACAACTTACTTCCACCGACCCATAATGCACTCAATACTCCGATAAAAAACATGAAAGAGCCTAAGGCACCGAAGAAGTGCATCGGCTTTTTACCGAACTTTGTCATAAAATGAATTGACAATAGATCAAGAAAACCATTAATGAATCTATTTAATCCAAATTTGGTCACCCCATATTTACGAGCTTGATGCTGCACTACCTTTTCGCCAATATTCATAAAACCAGCCTCCTTAGCTAGGATAGGAATATAACGATGCATCTCTCCATAGACTTCAATGCTTTTAACCACATCTTTCTTGTATGCTTTTAAGCCACAGTTAAAGTCATGTAGTTTTATACCAGACAACCATGAAGCTACACCATTGAATAGCTTACTTGGAACAGTTTTGGATATAGGATCATACCTCTTCTGTTTCCATCCTGAAACAAGATCGTATCCTTGATCTACAATCATGGAACGCAATTCGGGGATCTCCTCTGGACTATCTTGCAAATCAGCGTCCATCGTAATTACAACCTGACCTTCGGCCATTTCGAATCCTGCAAAAAGAGCTGCAGACTTACCGTAATTACGACTAAAGCAGATACCTCTTACCGCATCATTATTTTTAGCTAGAGTTTCAATCACCTGCCAAGATTTATCACTACTTCCATCATTGACATAGATCACCTCATATGTAAACTGATGGTCGGTCATGACCTTTTTTATCCATTGATCTAATTCCTTCAATGACTCGTCCTCGTTATAGAGAGGAACAACTACGGATACATTTAAAGTCATAATCTATTATTTTATTTCGTGAAATGGATCGCTGTTAACTCTCCTAGTAAAGAATGACATCAAAAGCCCTAGAAACAACCCCCCGAAGATATAGTTTGACATTTTACTCTTCCAGATATCCATTGGTGAAATTTTTCTTATATTATCAATTAAGACATCCTTCATTTTATCATCAAAAAGTTCATTGTATTTATCAAATAATGTAACATAGTTACTCTCGGCCTCTTTAATCATCTTAATGAGAAGGTCTGGATCAATATATTTCATTAAAATAAAGTCGAACAGCCCTAAGATCATTGAGGCTAGAAATGATAAGGTTATCATAAATTGCACACTTCTCCAGTAGGACATTACTCCATTTAATTGTTCCTCTCTATATTTCACACTGAAGTGGTACATACTATATACATATACAAAAAGAGAAAGGACAGTTGTAATCCAATTATTAAATCCGCCTAATAAATAAGACACAAGCTCCAATGCAACCAATGCTCCACCGAGCACCATTGCATACATCATCGCATGATAAAGAAATCCACCTTTCATTGATTTATTATATTTTTAAAATATTCAACTGTAATAACGTTTCGATACTTCTACAAAGATACAAAAATAGCAAGCATCATCAGTACCACATGATACATTCAAAAAAAAAGTATTTTTTTTCATCACATTAAGACATTGTTCTTTAGATTGTTCCCATCTAAAAGGCTTATCTATCTCTAGTAAATTTGAATAAAAGATTTGGTAGCATATCTATTTTTTCTACTTTTGTCGCCGGGTAAGTGCTACACGACATGCTCCCACTGAAACTCCCCAGGGTCGGAAGGCAGCAAGGATAGGTGGTCGTAGCTGTGCGATGTAGTTAGCTTACCCACCTGCCGAATTAGCTCAGTTGGCCAGAGCACGTGATTTGTAATCTCGGGGTCATCAGTTCGAATCTGATATTCGGCTCAGTTCTTTTTAGAAATTGAAATATTGTTGGGGAGATACCAAAGCGGCCAACTGGGGCAGACTGTAACTCTGCTGTCTTACGACTTCGTAGGTTCGAATCCTGCTCTCCCCACTAATTGCAAAAAATATTTGCGGGAGTAGCTCAATTGATAGAGCGTCGGCCTACCAGGCTGAAGGTTATAGGTTTGAATCCTTTCTCCCGCTCAATTGACATTTAAAACGAATCAACTCAATCAGATTGAGTTTGAGATTTACAATCTCAAAGATTCTATGTTTTTTTTAAAATATTTGCGAGAGTAGCTCAGTTGATAGAGCATCAGCCTTCCAAGCTGAGGGTCGCGGGTTTGAATCCCGTCTCTCGCTCATTTATTTTAAGCCGAATTAGCTCAGTTGGCCAGAGCACGTGATTTGTAATCTCGGGGTCATCAGTTCGAATCTGATATTCGGCTCAGTTCTTTTAGAAATTGAAAATATTGTTGGGGAGATACCAAAGCGGCCAACTGGGGCAGACTGTAACTCTGCTGTCTTACGACTTCGTAGGTTCGAATCCTGCTCTCCCCACTAATTGCAAAAAATGTTTTTTTGTTTTGATGTTTAAAATAAATTTCATTAGATTTGCATCCGATTTATGAACAGAGGTTTATAAATTTTAACGATTATTGGGGAGATACCAAAGCGGCCAACTGGGGCAGACTGTAACTCTGCTGTCTTACGACTTCGTAGGTTCGAATCCTGCTCTCCCCACCGAAAGAAAGAATTATTTGCGAGAGTAGCTCAGTTGATAGAGCATCAGCCTTCCAAGCTGAGGGTCGCGGGTTTGAATCCCGTCTCTCGCTCATTTAGTTTAAGCCGAATTAGCTCAGTTGGCCAGAGCACGTGATTTGTAATCTCGGGGTCATCAGTTCGAATCTGATATTCGGCTCAGTTCTTTTGAAAAATATTATGCGGGAGTAGCTCAGTTGATAGAGCATCAGCCTTCCAAGCTGAGGGTCGCGGGTTTGAATCCCGTCTCCCGCTCATTTAGTTTTTTTGCCGAATTAGCTCAGTTGGCCAGAGCACGTGATTTGTAATCTCGGGGTCATCAGTTCGAATCTGATATTCGGCTCAGTTCTTTTAGAAATTGAAATATTGTTGGGGAGATACCAAAGCGGCCAACTGGGGCAGACTGTAACTCTGCTGTCTTACGACTTCGTAGGTTCGAATCCTGCTCTCCCCACATTCGACTTATAATTTATGCGGGAGTAGCTCAGTTGATAGAGCATCAGCCTTCCAAGCTGAGGGTCGCGGGTTTGAATCCCGTCTCCCGCTCATTTAATTATATGCCGATATAGCTCAGGGGTAGAGCGCTTCCTTGGTAAGGAAGAGGTCTCGAGTTCAATTCTCGATATCGGCTCATTTCTGAAGAATGAACATTATTTATTGGGGAGATACCAAAGCGGCCAACTGGGGCAGACTGTAACTCTGCTGTCTTACGACTTCGTAGGTTCGAATCCTGCTCTCCCCACTGAAAGAAAAAATATTTGCGGGAGTAGCTCAGCTGATAGAGCATCAGCCTTCCAAGCTGAGGGTCGCGGGTTTGAATCCCGTCTCCCGCTCTATAAAAGGAGATCTTAGGATCTCCTTTTTTCATTTAAACACTTTTGTCTACCTACTACTTTAGGATCAGGCAGTATATTAAGGGGACTAGCTCTTTGTTGGATATAGTATTTAAACATGCAAATAAAGCGATTACAAGCAATTATTTCTTTATTGTTGCAATTATACAATGAAACAAGAAAAGTAGCATAAAACGCATCTAAACTATCACTATATAGGTTAACGAAGAGCATAGAAATCTATTCTAATAAAAAGAGCTGTTTCATTACAATAATGAAACAGCTCTTTTATTATCTTATAATTTAAATAGTCTTATTCTTTCTGATAAAGTAAAACAACAGCTTGAACAGAGATCCCTTCTTGTCTCCCTTCAAATCCTAGCTTCTCAGTAGTTGTCGCTTTAACTGAGACATCTTCCTCATCAACACCCAATGTATTAGCTATTGCTACTTCCATTTGAGGTATATAAGGCATAAGTTTCGGCTGCTGTGCAGCGATGGTAGCATCTACATTACCTATAACGTATCCTTTTTGCTCAACCATGCGAACGCACTCTTTCAACAATATGCTACTATCTGCACCTTTAAACTCAGCAGAAGTATCAGGAAAATGATATCCAATATCACGTAATTTTGCAGCACCTAGAATAGCATCAGATATCGCATGTAGTAATACATCTCCATCTGAATGTGCTACAGTCCCTAGTTCGTGTTCTATTTCAATACCACCAAGCCACAAAGATTCTCCTTCAGCTAAAGCATGTACATCATAACCTAATCCTACCCTTATCTTTTTCATCGTTCCTATAAATTACTGGTTAACGTCCAGAATTCAACATACTACCAATATCAAAGGTAATAGAAAATCTCAAAGTGTTTGCAAGAGGGTGGTTTTGCTGTGTGGGAATCATATATGCAAAATCCAGAATAAAGCTAGTCAATTTCACTCCCGCTCCTGCTGTTACATATTTACGATTTCCTTTATTCTCGTTTTCATAAAAATATCCCGTACGAAGTGCAAACTGATTGGCATACCAATATTCCACACCACAAGAAAGCTGACACTCTTGTAACTCTTCTGAGAATCCTCCAGGAGCATCACCAAAGGAACTAAAGATCGAACCGATAACACTCTGATCTACCCCTGTGTTGATAGACACATTAACAGTTCCATCTTCACCTGTTGTAGAGGTTTGATTTGGCGTTGGTACCATTAGCTTACTAATGTCAGCACTAATCACAATCTTATTGTACTTATCAAGCTCCATAGAGTAACCTAAACCTAAACGCATATTCGCAGGAAGAAAACTCTCATGAGTACCTCCATCAAAAGAGATTTTAGATCCAATATTGGAAAAGTTAACTCCAGCAGTAAAAGTACGATCCAGACGATGTCTTGACCATGTATTAGTATAGAAGAAAGCAATATCAGCAGCAAAAGCAGTACCAGGTTCAGCTCCTTCAACACCATTATTAACTCTCGAATCAATATATCGTGCTACCACACCTCCACTCCAATTTTCTGTAAGTTTACGACTATAACCAATATCAAAACTAAATTCATTTGGATTCTGAGACCCTAATGGATTACCTTGTTCATCGGTTAGTGTAATATTACCATATTTAAAATATCTCAAAGAAGAACTCAACACCTGTTTATCATCCAAACGATAATATCCCGACAGATACATGATGCTCATATCATCAGCTAGGTTTCTCAACCAAGGAATATAGGATACTCCCACAGCTGAAGTTCCATCAATAAAAGCATATTTTGATGGATTCCAATGCTGAGAGTTAACATCGGGAGAGGTTGCGGCCCCCAAATCTCCCATACCACCAGCACGTGTATCTGGTGAAATAGTCAAAAAAGGTACGGCACTACTGATAATTTTTGATGATGTTACAGTATTGCCACTATCTTGTGCCTTTACATTCTCTACAGACAAAATTCCAATCAACATGAATAGTCCTAACATCATGTGCCAAAAACGATTCGTCTTATATCTTAAACTCATGGTTATGCAAGTTTTAATAGTATTACGTAATTTCTATGACTTCATAACGTCATAACATAAATATTAGTATTCAGCATCTTCTATTATTGAAGAATTATTTTGCTTGTCACAATAGATTCCTCTCCATTCACATTTTGTGCAATTAAGCGAACAAAATAGATCCCAGGAGTTGTGATTCCAATACGATTTAAATCAACTTCATATACTAACGAGCTCTGGGTTATCGCTAGAGGTTGTTTCCATTTAGATGCTCCTGTAAAATCAAATATCTCTAATACACCATTCACTGTAGTATAGGCCATATTATTTTCCAATACAATACGAACCTTACCGTGTGTTGGATTCGGATATATAGAACTCATTTTCACATCTAACATTGGAGAAACAACAAAATCGCCCTCAATGATGCTTGAGTTATTCATCAAGTCCCAAACCTTAAGTTTAAAGTGATGGCGACCTTCTGTTAAACCAAGAGGCTTCCATGTTATAGTACCAGAAGTATAGTCACCATAATTAAATTGAAAGCCATTATTTAAAACGTAACGCTTCGTATTATCATGATCTAAAATAAGAACCATTTGGTGCCCTACACTCGACAAAGAGGTATTTATTCCAGTATGATCATTAATAGTAAATTTCCACGTGGGTTCATCTCCAATAGTCATTCCACTATTCCATTGATTATTATTTATAGCTAAGGATATCTTTGGACCTACACCATCATCTTCTATATCGCCTGTTGTTCCATCCATTTTCAAGTTAAAAAACTCTCCAACGCCATCACTTTTTTCATTGTTGAAGTAGTATGAAATACGGCCTCTACCTTCTTTGTAAGAAACATCTTTAGGTAAAACAAAAACATAATCAAATTTTCCATCCTTAACTTCCACTTGGGCTTGGAAAAGTACATTTACTTGTTCAGTATAAGTTTCAACCTCATTACTACCATTTCCACGTGTCTGAACTTCAATAGGTTTGTCAAGTATGCGAACAGTCATTTCACCATTCTGGGAAAGTGCATTTCCTAATTCATCGTTTAATTGTCCACGAACCTTAATGGGCTCTAGCAATTTGACTGATATATCACTATTAGACACTTTCTCATCATTTATATGAGTGGTTTCAACCTCCCATTTAGGAATAATCAACTTTAGAGCAGGGTCCCCCAAGAGAGAAAACTTCCTTTTGTTAATCACCCCAGAAGTTCTTCTTTTGGCTTTCATCATCACCATTCCAAGACTTTGAATAGCTCCATCATTATCAGTTCGAAAAAGCTCTTCATATATATTCTTATTTAATTGGTAGTTTGAAGAGGAATAAACGAGTCTTGTTGTAGTAAAAAGTGCTATCCCCCCCCCTTTAGCATGAAACAACACCTCTTCTCCTGCAGAGATATTTTCTTTTAAATCCCAATGACTAAAATCACAAGTAGCAGTCACAAAAAGAGGCAAATGATACCCATTATTCCACATATAAATATCCTCTTTCTCCAACACTTTTTCATGTGCAAGAGCATAGGTATTTGCATGTCCAGTATAATTCATTATTAAACCACCATCTTTCATAAACTGTTTAATCGATTTGGTCACATCTGGATAACTTCGATAGAGTTCTCCAAACTTTTCATATGTATCAAAATATACCTTAGTAGTATGAATTGATGGGTAGCCGCTTTTAATAAAATCAGAAATCCTTTCGGCATCATTTAAGTGAAGTCCATAGTCACCATCATCAGCAATTACACATGCTTTAGTAGACCAGTCCCCCCTATTTGAAGGATCCATATACCCTTTTATTTTATCTACAACAGCATCAGCTTGAGTTTGATTCACACATGGAATTCGACCGATTGCGATATCCACAGTACCCGACAACTCATTCTCGCCTTCATCCATCAAACAAAACACATCGTCTGAAACAAATGTATTTGATCCATCTAATGAATTCTTAGACTGAAAACATGGAACGTAATTAGGGTTCTCAAATGAAGTTGAAGTATACGGATCATAAGTCCCACGACCAAATATTAGGACATATTGCAGTGGTTGATCTGTATCTTTCTGTCTATCATATCTTCTCTTCAAATAGTTCCTGATACCATTTGGATCGGCAATACCTCCACTAAAGTTAACTTTAATATCTTCATAATTAACCAACTCTACATCCAGGTTATTTTCATGCAACTTCTTTAACTGTGTTGCTTGAGATTTGAAATTCCCATGATATATGATAATATAATCAGGAGATCCATTTATCTCCTCACCAACATTACTTAGCTCTTTGACAAAACTTGGGGAAGCACCTATTTTTGAAGGGTTAAACGCTACATAACGTCCTACGGTGTTCGTATACTGGTCTTTTAATGATATCCCTTCAGTAGTTTTGGACCCTTCCACCTGAACATACTCCAAAGGAGCTGTTATATCCCATATTATCTCATCTTCTCCCATTGAACGCACAAGTAAGTTAGCCCCCTTGTTATCCTCCTCTAACATCTTTCCATTTTGAAAATAGAGTGGTGTATTAAGATACTGCAAAGGAGCATTCATCACAAATTGGAAATAATCAATATAGTATTTGGTATCACTACCTCCTTCAACATACATCTCAAGATTTGATGATTTAGAATCGATTATAGTTTCAAAAACAAATGGGTAAGCAGCATTCCCTTCATGCGGATCAACCACCTTATTTAAACTTACCGTAGCAACATCAATCCCATTCTTGACCAATTTAGCTTTTGAAAAGTTTGAACTACTTCCAACGCCACTCGCTTTCACTTTCATCGAAGTAAAAGGGATTGATATCGGATAGTTAATCTGACTTTTATGAGAACCCAAATATGACTTACTAAACCACTGCTGACCCGAATGTAATATATTCTCAGATCTAAAATCAGAACATTTCAACGCTTCATATGTATCAACCGTTTTCTTCTTAGGATCTTGTGGGCGTATAGAATTCTCGATAAAGACAGATGCTGGAATTTCAGACACATAAACATATGACCTTCGTGAATAGAGGTTATCTTTATGACTCCACTCTTTTATATCCATATCATAACTCCAAGAAACCGTCGGATGAATATAAAAAACTATAACTTCCTCTCCATTTGAATCTGTCGTTCTTAAATAAGGGATCTCTTTTAACTCTCGATGATCAAAACTATCCCAATTATCGATCTGCGTATTTTTTGTTGTCCATAAAGACAAAGAGGAGATCGAAAGATTATGAGATTTTAAATCACTTATTTTTAAACGTAATACACCAGCCTGTGTTGACGAGTACAACAACCATTTATCTGCACCCTTCAACGACATAGAAAACAGCAAAAAGATTGTCAAAACGCCTATTAAGTTATACACCCTACGTTTCATTATCGTTATATAATCGGTCATTTCTTTCTTCCTAAGATTTTTGTATATTTATACTTAGTATGAAAACGTTTTTACTACATATATATTGTTTTTCTCCTTTTTATGTCCTTTTTTTATAACATAATTATTGAACAAAAAAGGAAACTTTAGTACATTGTACTTATGTTTTGTAAATTATTACTCAACGCCTTACATTTAATAAAAGTTACAAAAATCAAATTCTTGTAGCTCATTAACAATATAGTGTATTCAATTTTAGTTATATTTGTGAATGTCGAAAAGGAAAAGTGAATAAATCCACATCAATTATGAGTATCAAAAGAATCCTAATATTTGTAGGGTTGTTGACAATCATGTCATCATGTAGCCTCTTTAAGAAAAAAAGCGGTGGTACTGGTGAGATGTCAACAACAACGGGATGGGAATATAACAATCCCGATAATGGTGGCTTCGAATACCAGTCAGGTTACGAACAAGCTACAGGCCCAGGATTAGTATATGTTCAAGGAGGAACTTTTACTATGGGGCGCGTTGAGCAGGATGTAATGTTCAATTGGAACAATACACCTAAACGTGTAACCGTCGCATCATTCTACATGGACGAATCTGAAGTTCGAAACGTGGACTGGCGTGAATATCTACACTGGATACGTCGTGTCTATCCAGATGATCAAGAAGCATATAACAAAGCGCTGCCAGACACTTTAGTTTGGAGAGAAGAGCTAAGTTACAATGAACCTTACCTTGAAAATTACCTTCGTCACCCAGCTTTTAGTGACTATCCGGTAGTTGGAGTAGATTGGGTACAAGCTTCAGAATATTGTAAATGGCGTACTGATCGTGTAAATGAGCAAATTCTTATTGAGAATGGAATTCTTGCACATGATGCAGCCCAACAAGGAGAGAATATTTTCACCACAGAGACATATTTTGCAGGTCTTTACGATGGGGTGAAAGGAGAGAATCCTATTGAAAACCTCACACAAGAAGGTGGAGATCGTAGGGTAAAACCTTCAGATGGTATACTTCTACCACGATACCGCCTTCCAACTGAAGCGGAGTGGGAATATGCAGCTCTAGGATTGCAAGGAAACACTACAGGAGAACTTCTTACAGAAAGACGAATTTACCCTTGGAATGGACACCATTTACGTTATTCAGATAAAAAACAAAGGGGTAAGATGCGTGCCAACTTCACACGTTCACGTGGTGACTTAATGGGACTTGCAGGACATCTTAATGATGGTTTTGATATCACGGGACCAGTTACACAAGTTGGATCTAACGACTTAGGGTTATACGGAATGGCAGGAAATGTTAATGAGTGGGTTTACGATGTATATCGCCCTTCATCATCTATGGATGTTTCTGAATTCCAACCTATCCGCGGAAATGTTTACACTCAATATCGTAAAGATGCAGACGGCAATCTTCAACGTGATGAGCATGGTAGACTTGTTCGTGACACCGTTGCAAACTATGTAAACTTCAATGATGGTGATTACCAGTCACGTATCATTCTTGGAGATGATTGGACATTAGATGAAAATGTGAAACAAGGTACAGATAAAATGTACATTGGTGATGATGCAGGTAGTGTTAAACCTCGTATTGACGATCACGTGCGTGTATACAAAGGTGGAAGCTGGAAAGATCGCCCTTATTGGTTATCACCAGGATCACGACGTTATATGAATGAAAATTCAAAAGCAGATGATGTCGGATTCAGATGTGCTATGACACATTTAGGGGATCCCGATAACATCGATAATTAAGAGATACAATGATTATATAAAGGCTCCTTCTTCGGGAGTCTTTTTTTATGATAAAGATTATGGTTACCGTTAAAGCATTACATGAAATCTTTCTAGCTCATCCAATAATTTCCACAGATACTAGAAAGATTATTTCTCAAAGTATCTTCTTTGCATTGAAAGGGAGTAACTTTGATGGAAATAAATATATCGATGAAGCAATCCGTAGAGGTGCTTCATTTGTGGTTTATGACAACCCTGAATATGGAAAAGAAGATGATAAATACCTTTTGGTCGATGATGTATTAACGACACTCCAAAAGCTAGCAAACTATCATAGGAGATCCAGTCAAGCTAAGATTATAGGTATCACAGGGACAAATGGAAAAACAACCACCAAAGAACTTATCTTTGCTGTTTTAAAAACGACTTTTAAAACAATCGCAACGGAAGGAAATCTTAATAACCATATTGGAGTACCTCTCTCTCTTCTTACTATTAAGCCTGAAGATGAGATAGCCATTATTGAAATGGGAGCAAATCATCCCAAAGAGATTGGATTCTTGTGCTCCATTGCAGAACCTAACTATGGTATTATTACCAATGTCGGGAAAGCCCATCTAGAAGGTTTTGGATCATTTGAGATGATTCAAAAAACCAAAGCAGAATTATACCATTGTGTAGCAAACAGAGGTGGGAAATTATTTATTCATTATGAAGATACACTTCTGAAAAATCTTCTTCCTAAGGATGTCTCAACGATCAGCTACAGTACCGAAGGAAATTCTAATGCAGACACCTATATCAAGGAAGAGAGTGATAATAGCATTCTGATTCGTCTAAAAGCGAAATTCCCTAAAGGGTTTTTATATATATTAACCAATTTGGTCGGAACATATAACTGTTCTAATCTTGCGGCAGCAATCTCAATAGGAAAGTATTTTAATGTTGAACCATTAAGAATAAAAGAAGCTATTGAGGGATATATACCAACGAACTTACGATCACAATATACGCGACGACAATATAATGATCTCATTGTAGATACCTACAATGCAAACCCGTCAAGTATGCAGGAAGCCATCAAGAACTTCCTAAAGCTTAAACACCCCAATAAAATTGTCATTTTAGGGGATATGTTAGAGTTAGGTGATGTTTCAGAACAAGAGCATCTAAAACTAATTGAACTACTTAAAGAAGGCTCTCTAAAGGAGTGCATATTAGTAGGTGAAATATTCTCTAAAATTGCTCCTAATGCAAATACATTCCTCAACACAGACGAATTAATCCAACAACTTCAGAAAGACGAAATCAAAGAGGCATTAGTTCTAATTAAAGGATCAAGAGGCATTGGACTTGAAAAAATACTGTACCTGTTCTAAAATGAGATGAAACAGAGTATGAGATAAAGATGACTTTAGAAGTAAGGTCATCTTTTTTCATATAAGAGGGGTATTATATCAACTAAGTATTTGATGACAATATTGACACATATATTTTAACTCAAGATAGAAGAGCTTGAGTTTTTTTAAACATCTATTGAATTAAGTAATAAAGAGGTATCGCTCTCCCAAATAGCTTGAGAGTGTAGATAGGTTCATGAATATATCCAACTATTGATTGACAGTAGAATAAAAAATAGTCTTATGATATTATCACCATAGAATATTCATCTATTTAACATTTTTGATGAAGCAAGTATCTTTGAAGTATCCTTGAAGTATCAACAAACTACGAAGGAAACCTATGTCAATCCACTTTCCGTTATCTGTTTTAACGACAATTCATTATTGAATGTCTTCAAGAACCCATAACTTGCATGTATCAACCATCATTACTTACAACAATGAACACCTTCAAGATGTATGGAGAGAGCATGCCCTCTTGAAAGAAGTTTCAAAGTAAAACCTATCAAATAATTAATTCAAAATATAAACCAACAGGGTATGTTTTAAGTTATACTTTAGGATTGAATGATTATTTATAACTTTGCAAAGAATTAGAAGCATCTGCTTCCTCATCAATTAATAATAAACAATGAATCTAAAATCATATTTAGACCATCATATATTTCATGCTATTTCAGAAGTCGCCGATAAAAGAGGATTAGAGACTTATGTTATTGGAGGGTACGTAAGAGACCTTATTTTACATAGACCATCTAAAGATATCGATGTAGTTACCGTAGGAAGTGGTATTGAATTGGCACAAGAAGTTGCAAAGAAATTTGGACCTAAGGTTAAAGTTAATGTCTTTAAAAGTTATGGAACTGCCATGATTCGCATTCGCGAAAACGAAGTGGAATTTGTTGGAGCAAGAAAAGAGTCATATCAAAGACATTCACGTAACCCGATAGTAGAGGATGGGACTTTAGAAGACGATCAAAAGAGAAGAGACTTTACCATCAATGCACTTGCTCTCTCTCTAAACAAAGAGACTTTTGGAGAGCTAGTCGATCCTTTTGGTGGCTTAGAGGACATGGAAGACCAACGCATCATCACCCCTTTAGAACCTGGGATAACATTTTCTGATGATCCATTACGAATGATGCGAGCAATTCGATTCGCAACCCAATTGAATTTCGATATTGAAGAGCATACGCTCCAAGCCATTGCTGACAATGCTTCACGTATCGAAATTGTATCAGGTGAACGTATCATGGACGAAATGAATAAGATCATCCTGTCACCAAAACCATCCGTAGGCTTTAAGCTATTGGAATCGACAGGTCTATTAGCTCTTATTTTTCCCGAACTTCAGGAGATGAAAGGACGAGAAGTGAGAAATGGTATCGGACATAAGGATAATTTCTTTCATACTCTTGCGGTGCTTGATAACATTTGTGCCCATACTGATAACCTATGGTTACGTTGGTCTGCAATACTTCATGATATTGGCAAACCTAAGACCAAACGTTTTCATCCAAAGTTTGGATGGACATTTCATGCACATAATCATGTAGGAAGTAAAATGGTTCCAGCCATCTTTAAACATTTAAAACTTCCGCTGAACGACAAGATGAAGTATGTTCAGAAAATGGTATTTCTTCATATGCGTCCTATCATTCTTTCTGAAGAGATTGTAACGGACTCTGCTGTTCGTAGACTACTGTTTGATGCTGGAGACGATGTGGATGAACTCATGACATTATGCGAAGCTGATATTACCTCTAAAAACCCAGAGAAAGTAACAAAATACCTTAAAAACTTCACCATCGTTCGTGAGAAACTTAAGGAACTTGAAGAGCGCGATGCCATTCGAAACTTTCAACCACCTGTTTCAGGAGAACTTATCATGGAGTGTTTCCAATTAAAACCATCCAAAGAGATTGGAATGATCAAAGTAGCAATAAAGGATGCTATTTTAGATGGTGAAATTCGTAACAACTTTGAAGAGGCCTTTGAATTCATGAAGAAAAAGGGGATTGAATTGGGACTCACTTTTACTGAGCCCAAAGAACATACAAATTAAGGAGTATATCGAAACGTTACATATACAGGAAGGTGGTCACTAAAACCACCTTTCTGATATCTATACCCTATATAGGTCCTAAAAGGTTTTACCCCTCCATATTTAGTCTCTGATGTAAGAACAAACGGTGGATTAAAAATACCACTATCTTCCACACTAATTCTATCAGGCAGGCGCTTCCACAAAAAGATTAAATCATAAAGATACCACCGCTCATGATAACGAAGAGAGCCTGGGTGTGTCTTATCTCTCTTCACCAAAGATTCAAGAACACCTTTAGATGACAGGCTATTTTTAACATAGGTAACATTCCTACTTTCGGGCTCCATATTAAAATCTCCTAGCCATATATGGCATAACGAATCTTGATACTGAAGCATCAATGAGGATAAAAATGTTACACACTCTTTCCTCTCTTTTTGTGACTTACGAACACCTGAATAGTTTGATGGCAGGTGGGTAGCCCATAGATGAAATGTAAAGTGATGCCAAGTGAAAATAGGGTGAACCACTTCTCGATATGCCCTCCTTTCAGATACGATAGTAACAAACGCAAGAGAATCAAGCCATATATCAGTTTTTCGGTATAGGATAGCTACATCAATACCTCTAGGATCAGGACCATCACGATGTACTATTTCATATCGTGCTCCTTTTAACAGTGGATGGTAAATGAGATCTTTTAAGACCTTCTTATTTTCAACCTCCGAAAGACATATAATATCGGGGTAAGCATGAGGGAAAACAGCAACTAAAACCTTCGCGATCTGATCTATCTTATGGTAATATTTAGTATAAGACCACCTTCTGTAATGAGACATGGTAAATTCATCATCCAAAGTGTTTGCATCATCCTCTGGATCAAAAAGGTTCTCCACATTATATGAAACAACTCGTAGTAAAAAAGGATCAGACTCCTGAGCTACACCCCAAAAGGGAACCACCATACAGATTAAAGTAAAACAAAACCAGCTAATCTTCTTTTTTAGGTGGTGCCATCCAACGATAACAACCCACATCATAAATACCATTCTGACCTCGAACAATACCGTCAAGATCCACCAAGATGTTTGGAACTTGATATTTGCCCAGACCTCTAGCAAGAGAGCCCTCCGATAGATGATAATTTGGTTCACTTGTATCCTCAAATGTTTTTCTATCACTTACAACGGAGCCACTAATTTGTTCATTCTCTAAGCCTAATAATTTAAAATTAGTCTGTAATAAACAATGTTCAAAACGAACAGAGGCCTTTCCTGATGGGCTACTTCTTATCTCCACCTCATTCATAAAAGGACCATCTATAACTGAATTAGTCCATACAATATGTTCAAAATCGACACCACCAAGGTCACTCTCAGCATCAAGCTGATCGGTAATCACCAACGAAGGGTCTGTTCTAAACCCATTGAAACCATAGCTCTTATAATTTGCTACAGTACAAAAATCAAACGTATAGCTTCCTCCACCCTCTAATAAAACGGCATAATAACGTACATCAGCAATCAAACTGTTTCTCACATCTAAAGTTGCATTCTTTGCATGAATCCCAGCCCAAGTCATATTCTTTGACACTGCATGGTCTATCATAGCTGAACTATTCTCATCAAAAATAAAGCCACTCTTTGCATTCCCCACTTCACACCATGATATTTTATTATCTACACTTGTCGATTTAAAATGAATACCTTCCCATTGATTAGGTACCGAAATATAGTTTGTATCAACATTAGAGCTATATAGCTTCACAAGATGAGAAGAACTCCCCTCGATCTTCAAACACCCTTCCACATCAATACCTGTATTCAGATCGAAATATAATCTCACATCCTCAGGTATTACCAACTCTTTTCCTAAAGGAACAGATACTTGATTTCTTATTAAATAAGGCATATCTGAGTTCAACCTTGTCACACGATTCTCAAAAGTAGGCATCGACTGAATATTTTGATTCCACCCTTGTAAAACCACCTTCGCACTTCCGGCATCCGACATAAATTGAATCCCATCTTCTTTGAGAATAGGTTTTGATCCTTTACTTGCAACAAAGTTGGCTCTAATAAAAATAAATAGGCTATCCTTAGGAAGAATAGATATATCCTGAAATTCATTCCCATTACCCCCATCCACATTAATATGAAATGGGGATGCTTCTCCTCCAATCAGCTTTACTTGATGCAAAAGAAGATTTCTTTCCGAAGGGTTATAAACCTTTAGAGTATACACTTTGGAGGCGCGTTCAGCAAATAGCGTGTCCACAGAAATAGTATCATTAGAGAACCTCATTTCACCTTGACTAAACCCAACTTCATCATTCATTTTACACGAAGACAAAGCTGCAATGCCAACCACCAAACATACGATAAAAATACGCTTTAAATAATACACAATATTAGACTCCTACTTTTCTGGATATAACAAATATTTATCTCTTACCTTCTTATAACGAGATAAACCCGAACTATATTTCTTTTTCCATTCATCAATTGGCAACTTATTTTGTAGAGCCACCCTCACCCAGTTATCCCCGACAAGTAAGTCTAGCCATTTAGGTCTATCCACAAAATCATCTACTGTTGAAAACTTTTGTGACCATTGATAAAAATAGGAGAACGTAAAATGATCATATGGTTGTTCATCACGAATCTTCTCTCCAAAACATCGTTTCCCCTCTTGTTTTGGATATTTTGACACATGAGGAGTCGAAACAGGAGTAAACGCATATGAGCCATAATTCTTGTTTGGATAACCAATCACTTGAAACGGAAAATCAGTTCCACGACCAATACTAACTGTTGTAGCTTCAAAGAAACATAGAGATGGGTACATCCTTATCGCTTTATAGTTTGGTAGGTTAGGTGACGGTGCAATAGGTGGAATATATTTCAGACTATGCGTATAATTTAAACAGGGGATGACTTCTAAATCGAGCTTCTCTGATAAGTTAAACCACTTTTCTCCTTTATACATTCGTGCCAGCTCACCAACAGTACAGCCATGAACTACTGGAATAGGCGCAATACCTACAAATGAACGATATTTCATATCCAGAACAGGCCCATCCACATAATCTCCATTTGGGTTGGGTCTATCTAGTACGATACACTTCACATTATTCTCAGCACAAGCCTCCATCACATAAAATAGGGTGGAGATATAGGTATAGAATCGACAACCAACATCTTGAATATCAAAAATACAAACATCAATATCTTTCATTGATGATTTCGTCGGTTTTCTATATTTCCCATATAAAGAGAAAATCTCAACTCCACTTCTTAAGTCCACTCCATCCTTTATCTTAGCACCATCACTATGATCGCCTCTAAACCCATGCTCTGGAGCAAAAATACGCTTTATCTTTATCCCCTTCTCTTGTAAAAGATCAACGAGATGTTTCTCTTTAACATATGAAGTATGATTAACGACCATAGCTACACGCTGATTCTGCAGTGCATCAACATACCTCCCGAAACGTTCCGCTCCAACGTATATCCCTTCTTTATCACGCCCTTGACAGGAGGAAATGAAGAACATAAAACAAATTACCAACGGAACCACATATCGGTTATTATTTTTTATTCCTACAATCATATTTTTAACTTGTTTTTATCTTATTAATTAACAAAATTTGGAAGACCAATTGCAAACACACAACAACATATATTAACGCACATGAAGAAACATTTCTTATCTCGTCATGGTTAAGTTAATACATTAAATCCTATAAACGATGAACACACATATTTTTCCATATATCATCACATTACTCCTTCTCTCGTTTTCGCTCTCGAAGCCATTAACAGCATCCACTGAGAAAGAGAAGGCATCTATGTCAATTACCAAAGAGCAAAACAACAACCCTGTTGAGAATGTATTTATGCTAGACATGTCAACAGACACACTATTTCAACAAGGGTTATCTATTGTCAGCAAATACAAGATTGGAGGAGTACTATTAGGAGAGAATCATATCGATGCTCTATCAAAAAAGATAGAGCAGATACATAAACGAATCTCACATCCCATTTTTATTGCGGTGCTTGAGAACCCAAACCAACCCCTTGTCAAGTTATCTTCTGAAAACATCAATAACATCGTAGAAGACTCTATTGCCTACTACTATGGTTCACTCCAAGGGCAATACCTTCAGCAGATAGGTGCAAACATGTATATATCTAGAGCCCTCTCTCATCATCAAAACGCTCAACAACTATTGGCATCTCCGAATATCTCAAAGCCCCACTTAGCAACTCTTCATAAAGAGATCCTATTTTGGGAAGGACTACACAATTCACACATCGTAGGTATTAAAGAGGTGACAGAAACATTTCATATAAACAAAGAGAGCAACCTAAGCCTGCTTGAAAAAAGATACAAAGAGATACACCATCCCAAGGAGCAAAATAGATGGAAGGGAACATACTATAACTATAAAAATAGTAAAACACAACAAAAGACAATCCAATCTCTTCTTCACGATCCAATCCACTTTAGCACATATAGCTTTATGGATTTAAATGATATTGCGAGTATCAACTCAAGATCGCTACAAAAACATCTTGCACTAGAGTCTATCATGGATGGCAATGAAATGGTTCTAATTAAACCGAATCAATGGAAAATCGTTGGCAAAGTAACCCAACGTCTATTTAAAGTTGCGGAGTCTACATCGAGCTTATCTGCAACTCAGAAAAATATGTTCGAGCTATATAAATGGAGTAAATCAGGCAATACCATTCCGAAGAATAGACTCGACAAAATACAAGATGTTTTTGCCCAACACTTCTATCAAAAAAGCATTGTGCTCTTAAAAGATGAAAGCAATAACATCCCTACAAATAATTTAGGATCAACTCACTTTACCTCAATTTCGTTTGAGATAGATTCATTAGAATCTTTTACAGAGAGGTTAAAATCATATACTCATATTGAAGAATTTAAAATAGATGATAAAATAGAGTCTAAGGAGGTCGATGAGTTTTTAAAACACCTTCCCACCAATACACAAGTCTTTTTATCCATTGGAAAGAACATGGTGTTCAGTTCAAAAAACATCATCCTATTAAACAAAATACTACACCACAAACAAGTACAACTAGTATGGTTTCGTGGAGCCTCTCTTCTCTCTACAGACTTTAATATTAATAAAGTAAAAGGTGTGATCATTGCACCCTCAACCACCACCTTGGCACAAAACACTACTGCCCAGTCAATTATGGGAGCGAACAGAATTGATGGAATACTTGCAAAATCACTCTCTAATGAGTATCCCATAGGCTATGGACTCGTAAGAGATGATATGGGAAGATTGGGATTTAACACCCCAGAGTATGAACAGATCGATTCTGACAAACTACAATCTAGAATTGATTCACTCGCACATTTAGGTATGACAGAGAAAGCATATCCTGGATGTCAAATTCTTATTGCGAAGAACAATAAGATCATTTTTCACAAAACCTATGGATATCACACTTACAAGAAACAATTTGCAGTAAAAAAAGATGATATTTATGACTGGGCTTCCATCACGAAAGTGGCAGGACCTACCATTCCAATTATGCAACTGTATGAGAAGAATGTCATATCTCTAGATGTTCCATATGCAACATATTGGCCTATGTGGCAGAACTCAAATAAAGAAGAAATTTCTTTACGAGACATCTTAGCACATCAAGCCCAACTGAAACCATATCTTCCACTTTGGAGTAATACATTGGACAGAAATGGGAGGTATAAGAAATCTATAATTCATCATAAGAAGTCAAAGCACTTCAACTTGAAAGTCTCACCCAACCTATACATTAAGAATAGTTTCAAAGACACCATATTCTCAGAAATCACTCAATCAAAACTCCTAGGTCATAAAAAATACACCTATTCAGGTTTGGCATTTTTCACATTCCCTCGTATGATTGAGCTAGTGACACATCAAAGCTATGAGAAATATCTAAGAGACTCCATCTATAGGCCTCTAGGTGCAACCACTGTTACCTATAACCCTTATAAATATTTTGCCCATAATAGGTATGTTCCTACAGAGAACGATCAATTCTTTAGAAAACGTCTTATTGTTGGATATGTACACGATGAAGGAGCCGCATTAATGGGAGGAGTCTCAGGTAATGCAGGTCTATTTGGAGATATCGTAGACTGTGCCAAGATATTCCAAATGTTCTTAAACGAGGGGACATATGGAGACAAGAAATTTATCGAGCCTTCTACAATAAAAGAGTTTACTAGATGTCAATTTCCTGAAAATGAAAACCGTAGAGGATTATCATTCGACAAACCACTGATAGATAATTCCGACAAAAGTATTGACGAATGTTACCCTGCGTATGGATGTTCAAACCAAAGCTATGGACATGGTGGCTTTACTGGAACATTTGCATGGGCTGATCCCAAAGGCAAATTACTTTTTATATTCTTTTCCAATCGCGTATACCCAACGCGCAAGGATAAGATTCTTTACGAACTCAACCTGAGGCCACAGATACAACAAGTGATCTACAACTTAGTTGATTCTGTGGATTATAAAAAGGAGTTGAGCTAAACCAAAGCTTCAGTTATTCAACCACGGCGTCATAAAGAAGGACAATCTTGAGATTAGAAGGTCCTTCTCTCTTTTACGTTTGCATCTCTTGTCGAGACATAAGTCTTCTTACGTTCTCTCTTCTTCTTAGGACAGTCTACTGCTTTAAGAATAGCATCGATCTCTTTTACAAAATCTCTATTCTCTTTTGAATACCACCTTACCTCAAAGAATCGTGTATTCTTTTGATCAGGTAACTCCTGCTCCTCTTTTTGATATGTGAATGAGACATCCGGAAACTTCTCTGTATGCAATTTCTTTACATCATACCCTACTTGCATCATTTGCTTCTTTGTAGGTAATAAACGTGCACGTACCATTCGTTGATATATGGTAAAATGAGTCTCTTCGGTAACGGTAATTTTTTTCTTTTGCATGTTTTCTTAACTATTACTCCAAATAATCCATCTATTTATGGACTGGAGATTAACTGATCTAACTAAATCCATTTAGTCCAAACTATAGAACGATAGGCTAGGTATAATACTTGTTGATTCATCTTCATCTCTTGCAAACGATATGATTATAAGAGCTTTAAACCATAAAATATGATTCAATAATCAACACCCAAAGATCATGTTTGGATGCACTTTTTATTATTAAAGCAATGAAATTAATAAATTTAGCATATATTATTACACGAATATAAATAAAAATCGCACTTTATTCGTTATGTTAATATTTATACCCCTCTATTAACAGTTATTTATCAACATTTTTCTCTCTAAACTAGCCTGAGAACAAACCTCGAACGGTAATATTCCTATAACATTTATATCTTTGTTCTAAGGTAAGATTTTTAAAATTAAGAGACGTTGGCAAAACAAAAAAAATATGTCGAAACGCCTTTGATGAAACAGTACTATTCCATCAAGGCCAAACATCCTGATGCAATACTCCTTTTCAGAGTAGGTGACTTTTATGAAACTTTTGGAGAAGATGCGATTAAAGGGGCATCTATACTTGGGATCACATTAACCAAAAGAGCCAATGGAGCAGCAAGCTTCGTGGAACTTGCAGGCTTCCCACACCACTCACTAGATGTCTATCTTCCAAAGTTAGTTCGTGCAGGACAACGTGTTGCGATTTGTGAACAACTTGAAGATCCTAAAACAACAAAGAAGATTGTTAAGAGAGGAATTACCGAACTGGTTACTCCAGGAGTTTCTATTGACGACAATGTTCTGAACCATAAGGAAAATAACTTCCTAGCATCCCTCTATTTTACCAGACAAAGTATTGGGGTATCCTTCTTAGATATATCCACAGGAGAGTTCCTTGCCGCTGAAGGCGATAAAAGCTATATCGACAAACTTATCAGCTCTTTCAAACCTAAAGAGATTCTTTTCCCCAAAGAGGCGAAAGAGATGCTTAAAGATGTTGGAGCTGACGCATTCTACACTTATGGTCTTGACGATTGGGTCTACAACTATGATAACTCTTTAGAGAAACTCACAAAGCATTTTCAAACCAATAACCTCAAAGGATTTGGTATAGATACACTTCATACAGGTATTATTGCTGCTGGAGCCATCCTATGTTATCTTGATTTGACCCAACACCATCAAGTACAACACATCTCCTCTATCGCTCGAATTGAAGAAGATAAATATGTATGGCTCGATAAATTCACAATCCACAACCTAGAGTTGTTTGGCTCTCTTCACGAAGGAGCAAAAACACTTATTCACATCCTCGATAAAACCATTACTCCAATGGGGGCAAGGATGATGCGCCGATGGGTAGCGCTACCTCTTAAAAATGTAGAAGCAATAAACCATCGTCTTGAAGTGGTGAAAGAGATGTATTCCAATGATGGACTACAAGATGAGATCGACTATGAGCTTAGAAAGATTGCCGATCTTGAGCGTATTATATCGAAAGTAGCTGTTGGGAGAATCAACCCTCGTGAGGTGGTCCAACTGAAAAATGCTCTTGAAGCCATAGAGCCAATTATTGCTTATTGTAAGGCATCAGGAAACGAAACGCTTCAGTCCTATGCCGATCAGCTTAATCCATGTACTGCGATTAAAGAACGTATCTCTAAAGAGATTGTAGCGGAACCACCTGTCCTTCTAAACAAAGGAAGTGTTATTGCAGATGGCATCTCTGATGAGTTAGATGAACTAAGAAGCATTGCATTCTCTGGTAAAGATTACTTGCAACGCCTACAACAACGCGAAAGCGAAGAGACTGGAATTCCATCATTAAAGATTGGATTCAACAACGTCTTCGGGTACTATATTGAGGTACGTAATACCCACAAAGATAAAGTACCAGAAACATGGATACGAAAACAGACACTCGTTAGTGCTGAAAGATATATCACAGAAGAGCTTAAAGAGTATGAGTCAAAAATTCTTGGTGCAGAAGAGAAAATTGCTCATCTAGAACTAACACTTTACAACAAACTTATATTTGCCCTTTCTGAATATATTCAAGCCATTCAGCTTAATGCCAATATTCTATCCTGTATCGACTGTTTAAGCTCATTTGCTAAGGTTTCAACCGAAAATGAATATAACTGCCCAGAAGTAAACGACACTCTGATTATCGATATCAAAGAGGGAAGACACCCTGTGATTGAACAACAGTTACCTATTGGAGAGAGCTATATAACAAACAATATACGTCTCGATAATAACGCGCAACAAATTATGATGATTACAGGACCTAACATGTCGGGTAAGTCAGCACTATTGCGTCAAACAGCATTAATCACACTAATGGCACAAGTCGGGTGTTTTGTCCCTGCATCGGAAGCTAAGATAGGGGTCGTAGACAAAATATTTACCCGAGTGGGCGCTTCTGACAACATCTCTATGGGAGAATCAACATTCATGGTAGAGATGAATGAGGCAGCTAGCATTTTGAACAATATATCACAACGTAGTCTCATCCTATTTGATGAACTAGGGCGTGGTACAAGTACCTACGATGGTATTTCCATTGCATGGTCTATTGTGGAGTATATCCACCAAATGAAAGATATTAGAGCCAAAACACTTTTTGCGACACACTATCACGAATTAAACGAGATGGAAACTAGTTTTGAGAGAATCAAAAACTACAATGTCTCTATCAAAGAATCAGGCAACCAAATTATCTTTCTACGTAAACTCGAAAGAGGTGGTTCAAACCACAGCTTTGGTATCCATGTAGCCAAATTAGCTGGAATGCCTAAAACGGTTGTCGATAGAGCAAATAAAATATTAGTTCAGCTTGAGAGTAAAACCAAGGAAGATGTTTCAAATGAAAAAACAACCTCTTCTGTGCCTTCAAATATGGAAGGAGACTACCAATTAAGCATTTTTCAACTAGACGACCCTGTCCTCGAACAGATACGAGAACAAATAAAAAACACCGATATCAACAATCTTACTCCCATGGAGGCACTAAACAAGCTCGATGAAATAAAAAAAATTTCAGGTTTATAGTACATCCTATTTTTTTGATAATGAATAGAATCATAAGGACTACTCAAATTAAATTCGAGATAGTCCTTATTTTTTTTGCTCTCAACCTTTGGCGGAAAGGAAATATGATATATATTTGCAACGCCTTTCAAGAGAAAGACGTTCTTTAAAACACTGAAATAATAATGCGAAAATAGCTCAGTTGGTAGAGCACAACCTTGCCAAGGTTGGGGTCGCGAGTTCAAGTCTCGTTTTTCGCTCTTTAAAAGTATTACGCTCGAATGGTGGAATTGGTAGACACGTTGGACTTAAAATCCAATGATCATCGCGATCGTGCGGGTTCAAGTCCCGCTTCGAGTACTGCTTTTTTAATTACAATTTCTGTATAAGATAGCTTTCGTGTTAATAGAGAGTTATCCTTATTTTATGCGAAAATAGCTCAGTTGGTAGAGCACAACCTTGCCAAGGTTGGGGTCGCGAGTTCAAGTCTCGTTTTTCGCTCACTTAAAAAGCCGAAAACATTGTTTTGTTTTCGGCTTTTTTGGCATTATACCCAGAAGTACTAATACTCCCAAACATCCTGCTCCCAATTAAATATCTCATTTTCGATTCGCTTAGCCTCTTTTAATGCATACTCTCCTTTTGCATACTGAATAATAAATCTATTATCATACTGATTGGCCTCTCCAATAATATAGGCATCAAACCTTCGATTAATGAACACATCATCAAAGCTCATACTTCTAGCTTCATTATAGGGATTAAAAACCATTCTTTGGCATAGAAGATTTCGCGTCTCAGGGTATTCAACCCAAAAAGTCAACTTCTTTAATAAATTCTGATTTGGATAGAGAGGATCTTTTGGATAGATCAAAATAGGACACAAAGCCTCGATACGAACTTCCATTATCGAACTCTGTTTATTAAAAAACCAAACCTCCTTTACCATGATCTGTTTTACCAAAGTAAAGTCTAGATTATCTTGATAATTATAATCATCTGGAATACTATCTGGACTCATCGTATTCGCAAAACCAGGCTGCATACTACTCACCAACTCACCCCACGTCATAGGCTCACTAAAGTCACCTGGAGACTCCCCTGGCTTAAATCCAAGATATTCACCATTCTGAATCCCCTCAATAAGACACGAGACTAAATTTTTTCTTGTATCGATAGGCTGGGTTGGAAAATATAGATTCTGATTCATTCTTTCTCTTAAATCTATAATTCGCCATAAAGTCTTTTTCCAAATCACATCTGCCTCTCTCACAGTTGGTAATTTCGATGGCTTTCTCTGCTCTACAGTCACCATCCGTAATCCAGACTGTGCGTAGATCGAGAAGGCTCCAAACATGGTAAAAAGAAATACAAATAAAGTGATACATCGTTTCATTCTATGGATCTTTTTTAATAGGAACGTTTCTTTAACGATAGTAAAACGCAGCAAAACCACATTTTATTATACAACTCATTTTCAGTCAATAACAAGAACGCCCTGTGTGTTCACATGTAAATTTACGTTTCATAAGGATATCTCTTAAGATAGCAATAATTTCTCATAGAACTACTATTTCTATGCAGATATACACATATCACGACAAGAGAAACCTCCATCATGGCGAAACAACCCCCTTAGAGAAACAAAAACAGAAAAATAAGCCAATTGTACCATACACTCCATTTTAGCCCTCCACAGGACTAAAAACAAGGAAATACAGAGTTCGTATTCAATTTATTATATCAACTATATTTTAAAACGAACAATAGAAACTTACGAAGAGATCTTGTGTAAACAAGGCAAAAAATAGTAGTGTCGTTTTTACCTACGATGAAATGCATTCACAACACATAAACAACATCTAACATGAAGATATCGTCTATCTAAATATATAATTGACATTTCACTCCCCAACAAAGAGCATACCAATTTAGTTAAAACGAGAAAGGAGACCATTCTCAAAACTGAGAACGATCTCCTTAAATCACAAAAACGAAATATGTTTACTTAACCTAAAATTACTTTCTAAAATCATATTTAGCGAATACTTCCATCGCCTCATACTCTGCCAAACCTAGTTGGTCATACAACTTAGCTGTAGCATTATTACGATCACGTGCTCTTTCCCAGAATTCACGCTTATCTTCACCTGGGAATAGTACGTTATCTTTCTGAGATCCGTGACAGTAGATCGCTTTGATCTTACCATCCATTTCACAAGGACTCAAAGGAACTGCCATATCTACATCAGCAATATTCCACTCTGCCCATGCTCCACGATATCCCCAAAGAACACAATCTTCTAACCACGCTTCTCCTTCAAGTTGCTTCAATGCACCAATTAAAGCATCAAAACAAACCCCATGAGTTCCGTGTGGATCAGCCAAGTCAGCGGCAGCATAAATCTGATGAGGCTTCACCTCTTGTAGGTAATTTACAATCACATCAATATCAGCTTGCGACAATGGCTTCTTTTTCACAGTACCTGTCTTATAGAAAGGCATGTCTAAGAAAGTCACCTTATTCTCTGGAACACCTACAAACTCATCTGCGTTTAGTGCTTCCAAGCGACGAATCAATCCTTTAATCTCTAATGCTTCTGGTGAATCAAGATCTTCTGGCTTACGATTCTTGATGATCTCAACAATCTTAGCTAACTTATCTTCTGCGATAGATTCTCCACCACCAAAAGCACCATTAAACATCTTAATAAACTTAGCATAACGAAGTACATCCTCATCCGATACCGCGATATTACCTGATACATGGTATGCAACATTTACATCGTGACCTTGAGAAGCCAAACGGATAAATGTTCCTCCCATAGAAATCACATCATCATCAGGGTGAGGAGAGAAAACAACCACTCTCTTACGTGCTGGTTCAGATGGTGCTGGGCGATGAGAATCATCAGCATTAGGCTTTCCACCTGGCCATCCTGTAATCGTATGCTGTAGGTCGTTAAAGACCTTAATATTTATGTTATATGAATTACTACATGCCTCTAATAGGTCACGCATTCCATATTTTATGTAATCTTCATCTGTAAGTTTCAACACAGGCTTTTTCACTTGTAGTGCCAACCATGTTACTGCCTTACGAATCATTCTGTCTGTCCACTCGATATCTCCAAATAACCATGGAATCTCTGTAGTAGCCAAATCTGTTGCTGCCTCATTATCCAAAACATATTGAACATTTGAGTGATACTGTAGATAAGTTGCTGGAATTAAATCTGTCACCTCATCCTCAATTGATCTCTTTACAATCGCAGCTTTATTCTCACCCCAAGCCATCAATACAACACGCTTAGCATTTAGAATAGTACTTACTCCCATTGTAACAGCCTCTTTAGGAACACCGGCTTCACCACCAAAATCTTTAGCAGCATCTTTGATCGTGATTGGGTCCAATTTAACTCTACGAGTCAATGAGTAAAGACCTGATCCTGGCTCATTGAATCCAATGTGACCAGTACGACCAATTCCTAGAATTTGTAGATCTAATCCTCCGAAAGAAGCAATTTTAGCTTCATATTCACGACAAAAATCTACCACTTCATCTTCTCCTAAACTTCCATCAGGAATGTGTACGTTCTCCGACTTAATATCGATATGATCGAAAAGATTCTCATGCATAAAACGCACATAGCTATTCTTATCAGCTGGCGCCATCGGTAAGTACTCATCCAAATTGAATGTAACAACATTCTCAAAGCTAAGTCCCTCTTCCTTGTGCATACGAACTAATTCAGCATATACACCTAGAGGTGTAGATCCTGTTGCCAATCCCAAAACGAATGGCTTCTCTTGGGTAGCCTTCTTACGAATTAAGTTTGCAATACGCTTAGCTACTGCTACCGATCCTAAACTTTTATTCTCAAATACAGAAGTTACAACATTCTGATATTTTTGCTTGAGTTGGTTAATTTCTCTCATATCTAATTCTATTTTAGAAGATATATCTTTTTAATTATTTCTGCTCTACTCAAATGCACAATGCAATAAATTGCACTAATTACATATTGATTACATTACAAAAGTAGGACAGATCAAAATAAAAAAAAATGGCTGAAGCATAAAAAAACACAAACACTTCGTTAAAACAGAAAAACAAAAGAGATAAAAACCTAATAACCAAGAGTATAATATTAAAATTAATCAAATGTTTTTTTCGACAACAAATACGTATATCAATGCAATTTATTGCACTTACAATGTTGACTTTCTCAAAATAAACGAAGATTCCACACACTTATCATCTATACTACAGTCACTTACATTTTTATGATCCAAAATTTCGAAACACTTTGTCATAATATCTATAATATTAAAATTAAGGGAAGTTACCTTTGGAGAAATAAAATTAGGGAAATCACTATAAGAGAGCGATATGACCTTCACATCACGCGGTATCTTTCGTCCCAACTCTCTTAATGAGGAGACAACCTGAAGCATATGATGGTGGGAAGCAGTGAAAAGCCCCGAAATGTCTCTACGAAAGTCTAATAGAGAAAAAACCCAACGATGCAGATCCTCTAGATCACCCGAGTCATCATAGATACACTCAGGATTATAAGCAACACCATTACGGTGTAATACATCTATATATGCCCTCTCTATCTCTCGATGTAACATAGGTAGCTTTGGCGTACCAACCATTGCAATATTTGTACCGGCCATCAACACAAGATGCTGAAAGGCTTCATAAGCTGCCTTATAGATGTCAATATACAAAGTAGGAAGATCACTTTTTTGTCCTACAGGATTCACAACTACCACACGTATTCCTTTTGCTTCCAATTGCTTGAGATACACTACCGCCTCGGTAGTTGGAAAGAAAAAGATCACACTATGATACTGTTTCTCAACCAATAATTTACTCAACACCGTGATATAAGAGGGAGTAGAAATCGGAAAGAGTGCAACGGCATAGCCCTTTTGCTCTGCTATGGAGATCATCTCTACAGCATCTTGAATCACATCGCCAGCCGAAACAGGATAAAGAACTGCAGTTGTCTTATATGGAAATGCAGATAAAGACTGTACTTCACTATCAAAATAGCCTAACTCATGGGCTTTATCTACAATTTTCTTCTTTGTTTTATCACTAATCTTAGGATGATTATTTAATGCTCGCGACACGGTAGAAGATGCTATTCCTAACGCCTCGGCAATATCTTGCACTCGCACTTTTGCCATATACAATATCATAAAACTGACATTACCGTCAGTGGTTAATAACTTATCTTCTTGCTACCTTCATAGCATTCTTATTCAATACAAATGAAACAATTTCAGTCAAAAAGTTTTACTTAAATATAGGAGAAAACATTGGAAATGTTCGAAAAAATGTATTTCTTACATCTACATTAAGTAGTAAATTATTTACCAATTTATTTGTTTTTAATACCACGTACTAAAAATGAAAACAACTTTAATTACCAACGTTAAAATTGTAAACGAAGGTAAAATTCATAAGAAATGTTCGGTACTCATCAAAGGAGATACCATAGAGAAAATCTTCAGAAATGAAGTCCCACAGAACATAATCGATAAATGCGAGGTTCTAGATGGTGATAATCGCTATCTTATCCCTGGTGTTATTGACGATCAGGTACATTTGCGTGAACCTGGACTCACCCACAAAGAAGATATATACCACGGTTCTAGGGCTGCGGTTGCAGGTGGAGTTACCTCGTTCATGGAGATGCCAAACACCATTCCTCAAGCAACGGATCTCAAAACATTAGAAGAAAAATATGATATCGCTGCCAATAGCTCGCTAGCAAACTACTCTTTTTATCTTGGTGCTACCAATACGAATATCGAAGAGGTAGAGAAAGTAGATAAGAAGAATATCTGCGGTGTTAAGCTATTTATGGGATCTTCTACGGGAAACATGTTGGTAGATAACGAAGAAGCATTAAATCTTCTTTTTGCTAAGTCTCCTGTTATCATCACATCTCACTGTGAAGATGAGCAGATTATTCGAGAAAATATTGCAAAAGCAAAGGAGCAATATGGCGAGAATGTACCGATTAGCGAACATCCAAAAATTCGTAGTGCCGAAGCTTGTTACCAATCAACGGTAAAAACCATTGAGCTTGCAAAAAAACATAATGCTCGCCTCCATGTGTTGCACCTTTCGACACAAAAAGAGATGTCTCTTTTCCAATCGGGAGACCTGAAAAACAAAAACATTACATCGGAAGTCTGCGTTCACCACCTTTGGTTTGACGACAGCGACTATGAGAAGTATGGCACCAAAATAAAATGGAATCCAGCCATCAAAGCCGCGTCTGACAAAGCTGCATTATGGGAAGCACTAAACAACGATAGAATCGATGTCGTAGCTACCGATCATGCTCCTCACACTGCTGAAGAGAAAGATAACAACTACTTTAAAGCACCGTCTGGAGGACCACTTCTTCAACACTCACTGGTAGCCATGCTAGATATGGCGCGTAAAGGTAACACCACCATTGAGAAAGTCGTTGAGAAGATGTGTCACGCTCCTGCCGACCTTTTCGAAGTAGAGAAACGTGGTTATATCCGTAAAGGATACAAAGCCGATATCGTATTGGTGGATCAAGTGCCATGGGAAGCAACATCCGAAAACACGGTATACAAGTGTGGATGGAGTCCGTTTGAAGGTACTCGCTTTGCATTTAAAGTGACCCATACCTTCGTAAATGGAGAGTTGGTCTACAAAGCAGATAAAGAAGGTATGCACTTCTACGAAGAGAACAGAGGACAACGTTTAACTTTCGATCGTGAATAGAATAATCATATTCTTTTGTATTACAATATCAATGTGGGGGTGCAATAGCACCCCTTCTGCTACCCAAGGACCAAACAAAAGAAAAAATAGCGATGTCGGTTCCGTTTATTACGATGTGATCATTCAAAGCAATAAACCCAAAGACGATTGGGAACAAATTGCCATCGAAAAACTAGACCGTGACAAGCTTGTCCAACAACTCTTTAAACAAATCATCGACAACAAACTACGTATCGAAGATTTCTACGAAGAGACAAAGATACCTGTAGCCGAGTTCAAGAAGAAGATCTCCAATGGGGAGATCGATCCAAACAAAATCACAAAACTACAGTTTGAAGAGGTCTGGAACACCCAACAAGTCCCAATACAAAAAAGAATAAAATCAATCGTATTTGCCGAAAATGCATACGATCATCTTGGAAAGAAGATGGGATACAAACCGCTTTTTATCTGCTACTACTAACAGACACACAAAGCACATTTTCCATCTGAAAACGCAAAAAACAACTTGCAACCCAACTACTGCTAACATCTCTTAGACATCAATTATTCGACGATCTATACTGTTAGCAGTAGTTCTAAAAACCAAGTAAAAAAAGTCGGCCCATTTCCCCTTCTTTTTATTTCTACAAAATTTTAAAATATCAATACTGAAAAGACGATCCTCTCACCCCTCACTCCCCTTAAAAAACACATATTCACAAAACTTCACTCCGCCTAAACAATTTATATCCCAAAAGCTTCACCTCACTCTAAAATATCTAATCGATAAAACTCATACCACTTAACCTACCACATCCTCACTTTAAATTCACCACAACCTCAGCAGCCCTTTTCACATCCTCAACCAATTTCCTGACATCAAAAAATCCCCAACTCCCTCAACCAGAACCTTCAAAAAGGCACTTACAGGGATTTAAAAACAGTATATTTAAAATCACTACGAAAAATAACCCAGACAGAGTTTAAGTTACACTACCTCTTTCCCTCTACTACAAAGTGACATCCCCCCGAACTCCAAGCTACCAACATCGCACCTAATCCGCCCCAAGTCCGTACCTAATATATCCCTTATCCGTCCTTAATCCGTCCTTAATCCGTCCTTAATCCGTCCTTAATCCGTCCTTTGTCCATGATTCGTCCATCATTGATCCATGGTTCAGCCATCAAAAACCCCGAAATCGATGGACAAACCATGGACGAACCATGGCTAAAGCATGGACAAAGGACGGATTAAGGACGGATTAGGGATATATTAGGTACGGACTAAGTACGATGTTGGTATAGTGTTGGTACGGTGTTGGTATAATCACAGTGGGTATTATTTAGCAAAATGAATATACTCAAACCACTATGTTATGTGTTGATGATATCTGTTATTCACAAAGTTCATGGTTTGTTAACATCTAGTAAAAGAATCGCATCTATTAATATCGTAATATTGCAATATTAAATTATCACGATTATGGGAATAACCAAAACGAATTTATTTAGTGATCGTCAAAATAGGATTGCCAATTATGCAAAGGCAATTGGACATCCTGCGAGGGTTGCTATTATCGAATATCTTCTATGTGAGGGGAAGTGTATCAACAAATCTCTTGTGGAAGAGCTTGGACTATCTCAGGCTACTATTAGTCAACATCTTAAAGAGTTGAAGCATATTGGTCTGATCCAAGGTGAAGTGGAGGGACATTCGGTTCACTACTGTCTGAACAAAGATAATTGGAAACTGTTTGAAGAGGAACTAGGAGACTTACTAAAGAATATATCAACACAAAAAATTACTTGTAAATCACAATAGATTATGAATTGGAAAGAGATTATTAGCAACATGGATACCAATACGATAGCTCAAGATCGTAAAGATGTTTTGCAACCAGTTATTGACTATGTACAGAACAAAGTGGACGATGGTAAAGTTCCTGTATTAAACTATATATGTACGCATAACTCTAGAAGAAGCCAGTTGTCTCAAGTTTGGGGATATGCAGCAGCAGCATTCTATGGTATTGAAATAGTTAGCTATTCAGGAGGTGTTGAAGTGACAGCATTTAATGAAAGAGCAGTTCGAGAAGTGGTTGATTGTGGTTTTGAGGTTTCTATTAAGGATCCAAATGGTGACAATCCTATTTATGAAGTGAGATTCGATGACCATGTAGCTCCTTTGATGATGTTCTCTAAGGTATTTGATGATAAAGCCAATAGTGTTCGACCATTTGCTGCTATTATGACTTGTGGTCATGCAGATGAAAATTGTCCTTTTATTCCTGATGCGGAAGCTCGTTTGGCTGTTCGATATGAAGATCCTAAAGCATTCGATGACACGGATAAAGAGGCCGAGATGTATCATGTTCGCTCGATGCAGATAGCACAAGAGATGAAATATGTCTTCTCTTCTATTCAAAAGAAATAATTAGTACACGTTATGAAAAAACTAAATTTTGTCGATCAATATCTTACCCTATGGATCTTTCTTGCCATGGCTATAGGGGTTGCTTTGGGATATATCTTTCCATCTTCTTCTGCAGTGATAAACAGTTTGAGTAGTGGATCTACAAACATCCCTATTGCGATAGGTTTGATTGTGATGATGTATCCTCCTTTGGCAAAGGTAGACTACAAATTATTGCCTAAAGTATTTAAGAACACCAAAATTCTATCCATATCATTAGTGCTGAATTGGATCGTTGGACCTATATTAATGTTTGCTTTGGCGATGATATTCCTTCATGATAAGCCTGACTATATGGTAGGGCTAATTCTGATTGGATTGGCACGATGTATTGCTATGGTATTGGTGTGGAATGATCTTGCAGACGGTAGTAGCGAATATGGTGCGGGGCTGGTTGCACTCAATAGTATCTTCCAAGTGTTTGGGTATAGTTTTTATGCTTGGTTGTTCATCACCAAACTTCCACCGCTATTTGGATTCGAAGGTGCTATTGTGGATATTTCTATATCAACCATTGCTGAGAGTGTGGCAATATATCTTGGGATTCCATTCTTAATGGGGCTTTTATCACGAATTATCCTAGTAAAATGGAAAGGTGAAACATGGTATAAAGAGACTTTTATTCCTAATATTTCTCCATTAACATTGATCGCGCTGCTATTTACTATCATTGTGATGTTCTCACTAAAGGGGGAGTTGATAGTGCAAATTCCTTTTGATGTGGTACGTATTGCAGTGCCATTGTTGATATACTTTATTCTGATGTTCTTACTTAGTTTCTTTGCAAGTCGTAAGATGGGAGCAGGGTATAAAGAGAATGCTTCGATCTCGTTTACTGCAACAGGGAATAACTTTGAGCTTGCGATTGCAGTGGCTATCGCAGTGTTTGGATTGAATTCAGGACAAGCTTTCGCAGGGGTTGTTGGACCGCTTATTGAGGTTCCGGCACTCATATTATTGGTGAAAGTAGCCAAAGTTCTAAGAAAGAAGTATTACGCATAATTATAAATAAAAAAGAAGGGGCCCCACCAAAAAGCCCCTTCTAAAATTAACAGATAATCTATGTGTAAGGATTTGCATTAAACTAGAGTCTATCATCTAATACTTTAGTATTAATCGAATAGTTGCGAAACTCTTACAAGATCATTGTTAACCACAATGAACTATCTCACTGTTCAATCTCTAATATGTAATTGTTGTTGTTTTAATTAATACTTTGTCTCTCTATCATAACGAATCTCTTTATTGTACCACCTTTTCTCTAGTCTAGGAATCTGTGTTACGAAATTTTGATAGTGTTTCTGATCTAAGTTAGTCCATCCGATTTCAGCTAATGCAGCCAAACGTGGGAATATTTGTCGCTCGATATCACAATTTGTTGGACACCATTCGGTCCACATTTGACCACTGACCCCCATTATGTTCTTCGCTAGATCTTCACTTATCCCTTTGGGTACTGGATCGTAGTTGAACATTTTTTGTAGAGTTAACTTTGTTGGTTTATAGTCTAAGTAGGTGAAAATATGATATGCATTCACCACCTTATATCCTCTTTCTAATGTCTTCTTAATTAACTTAGGATCGCCTTTCCAGAAATGCACAATAGTCGATTGACTCAATGTTTCACTCGGGTTAAGGTTATCTTTAGATTGCCATCCATGAATATCATCTCCAAGGATATCATTCCATCCCATCATGTTTCTATTGTTCTGCTCAAAGAATTTAGAGAGGTTGTTGGTAAAGTAAATTTGTAGATCTGAAGGTGTTTTTAATTTCTGATCTGCCATATATCTTTGGACCTCTTTACTCTCATTCCACGAATCATAAAGCACTTCATCCCCACCAACATGAACTACTTTAGATGGAAATAGGTTAAAGACTTCTTCTAATACATCGTGAATAAATTCGATCACTCTTGGATCTGAGACATTATATATCTCTTTGAACTTTCCAAAGCGTGTAGGGACAGGGATCTGTTTTTTGCTGGCAGTAAGCCATGGATAAGCAGCAATGGCTGCAGCAGCATGACCAGGCATCTCTATCTCAGGAATAATTGTGATATGACGTGCTTTGGCATATGCAATCACTTCTTTTATGTCTTCTTGTGTATAGTATCCTGAATGGGCACGGCCTAATTTCTTTCCACTCTTCCACCATACAGCCTCACTATCTTTACGGTAAGCACCAACAGAGGTTAGTTTGGGATATTTTTTGATTTCGATACGCCACCCTGCATCATCAGTCAAGTGCCAATGAAAACGATTCATCTTTAGGTATGCCATCTCATCTAATATCTTCTTGACTTCTCGCTTTCCCTGAAAGAATCTTGCTTCATCTAACATCATGCCTCTCCATTGGAAACGTGGGCTATCTGTTATGACACAACTCTCAATGATACCGTCCTCAGACAACTGTTTTAATGACTGTATTCCGTAAAATATTCCTCTCGCATCGGCTGCTGTTATTAACACATGTTCATCCTTTGCCTCCAGAATATATGCACCCTCTTCTTTAAAGAATTTATTACTTTTATCTATAGTTATTTCAATGTAATTTCCTTTTCGCTGTTTCTTAAGTTTTCGCGTATTTCTAATATCGAATACTACGTTCTCTTCGTAACCTTCAAACAAATTTTGTTGTAAGAAACTCTTCTCGTTCGATAACTCTTTGTCATAAATGACACGAATTGGGTCTCCCCATTTTATCACAGTTTCTGATCCTCTTGTAATACTATTAGGTTGTGGCACAATGCGACTTGATGTCTCCTTGTTCACTGCTGTAGCCCCAATAGAGATCATCATCCCCAAACATATCAACACTAAATGTGGTACGTATCTCTTTCTCATTTCTTTCTATTATCTGGTTTAGGTGCCATTACATAATCTACTTCTGCTGGGGCGCGTCTTCCTTTCACAATCTCGTTATCCATATCATGCATTTGCTTCTCTAACCTTTCCGCCAATTTTGCATGCTTTTTAATAATGTTATAATCTTCGGAGATATCTACTTCTACATTAAATAGATGTTTCTTTCCCTTTAGTTCTAAGAATTTATATGCTCCTACACGAATACCTCTTGCAATACCTTTCTTGTCGTAATACAACATTGGTTGTTGATCCACTTTTTGGTTGCCATCTAGAATGTAGTGACTCACATCTACACCATCAATCTTATTGGTTGGCATGGGAGCATTACACAATTTCATGATAGAAGGAAGTATATCCATCGCTCTCACTGGGGAGACACGAATTCCAGGATTGATATGTTTTGGCCAGTACGCAATAGTAGGGACTCTTAGACCACCTTCCCATAAGGTACCCTTTGCTCCATGCAATGGACCTGCCGACCCTCCTTCTGTTTTATATACTTTCCACGGTCCATTATCCGAAGAGAAGATAACAATCGTATTTTTGTCTAGCTTGGACTTTTTTAAAGCATCTAATACCTGCCCTACTCCCCAGTCAACTTCGGCAACTGCATCACCATACTTACCACGTTTGGTCGAGCCTTCGTACTCTTTAGATGCATAAACTGGTACATGAGGCATTGGGTATGCTAAATATAAGAAGAATGGTTTCTTACGATTATTCTTAATGAAGTCTACAGATTTGTTTGTAAGCTTACGCGTAATATTATGCTGATCTGGATCGACTTCTAAAGTATCTTTTTGTGATATAAATGCTAATGTATAAGGATAGTTCCATTTTGGATTAAGTATTTTCTGCTCTCTCTTACTCATATCATTGCTGTAAGGAAAACCGTAAAACATATCAAACCCATGGTTCCAAGGCATAAACTCTTTTTGGTAACCTAAGTGCCATTTACCAACACAAGCAGTGGTATAACCAGCATCTTTTAATTGTCTAGGTAAAGTTTGCTCTTTAGGATTTAAACCTATCTTATCCCATGGCATAAGGACATTTTTTTCGAGTCCCACTCTTTTTGGAAAACACCCTGTTAACAAAGCTGCTCTTGATGGTGTACAGACAGATGCCCCTACATAGAATTGAGTAAACTTTGCACCATTGGTGGCCATTTTATCAAGATTCGGAGTAGGGATTGTCGGATTACCATAACAGCTAAGGTCTCCATATCCCATATCATCCGCGAAAATGATAACGACGTTTGGTTGCGGATTTTTCTTTGCACTGACAGTACCTACAGTTAAGGCTGCCAACATAAAGCTTATTTTCTTGATCATTATTTATGTGTGTTTAGTTTTATTCCGTTTAAATCACACTACCTCATGCCTTACTCTTTAATATAAAGAATAGAGAAAAAGGTAGTGTGAGAATAGACAAAGAACAAGCTGATAACAACTTGAATCCTCCTAAGTTACTTAATAAATACTTTGGTCGCTACTTCATTTAGATCTTGTTTACAAACAAGCACATAAATTCCATTAAGATTGGATGGAATAGTAACTTGGTTAGACAATATTGAACATGTAAAAACCTTATGTCCCATCATGTCATAGAGGCTAAGGGTACTGTATGGCTCATGCAACAGTATTGTATTTTCACGAATGGTGATCGGAAGAGACGATTTTATATCGATGTTAGATGTTGATTTGAGTTCGTATACCTTATTAATTACGTCTTGTACTTCCTTCGATTTTTCGCCATCTAGTCCAAAGCTCCAGAATCCAAAACCTTGGTATCCTGCATCACGAACATATCCCAGTTTATATTCAAATGATTTGGCATCATCTATATAAGCTCTATACCATTCTCCTTTATTTTGATAATCATAATAGTTCATTTTGTAAGGATCATGCCATACAATATGGTTGTCGGCAGCATAAAGATCTAGATTCTTAACAAGTGCTGTTCCAACAGGAGACGACCCCTCTGTAGCTCCTCCTTGTCCAGATATTTTCCAGATATTACCATAGAGAGGATAGCATATAACCAATTTGTCTTTAGGTACTCCTTGAGATAAAAAGAAATTATTTACTCGTGTTTGTATTGTGTTCAAGGGAGAGGTGTGCCTCTGTGTTATATCATAGCTCATCACTACGATGAAGTCTACAGCTTGTGAGAGTTTCAATACATCAAATTCGGAAGCAGAGACAGGCAAGCATATTGACAGCTCATAACCTTTTGCTCTTTTATCTAATGATGATCGAATTGCTCTGACAAAAGCACCATAATTTGAATCCTCTGCAAGGTCAGTTCCATAGAACAGTTCAAAGTCGATATTTACACCATCTAAGTGAAATCTATCGACATAATCTGCAATCTTCTCTGCAGCATAGTTCATCATATTAGGATTCTTAAGAAAGCGATTGTAAAAATCCTTTCTTGAAGCACTACTTTTATTGATGCGACCTGAAAGGCAAAGGAGATTTTTGGTTCCAGCATTATGATTTTCATTCATCTCTTTAACAAAAGGCCATGCTGAATTTGCATCAGGAAAATCTACAATATTAAGATTATCATCAAACATTACACCAAAGAACGCAACATGACTCTGTTGTGTATGGTTCATGTATTGTTGATAACCATTGGCATGATGATTATATCTATAGTAGGTGATGTTGGTAAAAGAGTGTTCATTGAATTTCGAAAGGTTCAGATCGACCAGCGGTGTAAAATCTAACTTGATAGCTCCCTCTGGAGATGCGTTGGATACTGTAATTTGTTTTATCGAGCCGTCTATCGCAACACCGACTTTATTGATGGTTGCATCGATAGTAAATGAATGACCGACATCTGCTTTTAACGAATAAGAGAGAAAAAGTTTAAATGCCGAAACATCACTCTTTGAAACAGGGAGATTCATCACAAAGTTCTGAGTTCGGGCTAAAGTTATTATCTCTTCAGGCGTTAGTGTTTTTCGTGGGGTTTGATAATCTAATTTATCCGAAATGGAAGCCCATACAGTAAGGTCTTTCACTTTACTAAGATCAGTAGTCCCTTCTAGAGATAATGATAAAGATTGGACAGAAGCGCGTGCCTCATAAGGTAACGAAATCTTTAGCCCACCCCATATTGCATTCTCCTTTAGAAAATGAATAGGTGTATTGGTTTGAAAAGCAAGTGCCGCTGCTTCACGCTTTCCTTCGACAAATGAAATATTTGAACTAGAAGGAGTTCCATTGGCATCTCCACTACTATCCAACAGGTTTGTCACTACACCAGAAGTCTTATCATCTGTTTTCCAATTATGAATCAGATGGGTAAACTGAGGGTGTTTGTTGTCGATGTATTTTCCAGACCACTCATTTACCTCTGATGAATTAAGTGCAATATTCCACATTCTAGTGTCTGCAATATTTCCGCAGAAGCTTCCAAATGCAAAAGAGAAAATGTTTCCCACTGATGGAAATTCAGTTGGAACATTGGCTTGTTGATTTTGGGACATAATCATATAGCCAAAACTTGTTTTGACTCCATTAACATAGAGACATATTCGCTCTGAAGGTTCGGCAATAGTTCCATCGAATGTTAGTGCAATATGAGACCATGTATCTGCAGGAAGTGCATCAATACTGCTGTTTACTTTCATGCTACCTAAGACTACAGTTAGGTTTGTCATATTTTGGTTCGCAAGGATAGCAAAACCATTTCCATCAACTTTTCCACTATACCCCATATTAATCACACGACAGTTTGCAGAGGTACCATCTCTATATATCCATGATTCGAAAGAGAACTGTTGTTGTCCAACAGGTAGTTTTATTTCAGAAGCCTTAAAATCGATTCTGTCACCCCATACTTTCTTAAATCGGATTGATGGACCTGGTTGTGCAAAAGCATAAGTTGTAAAGAGACATAGAAATAGTAATGTATATAACGTTTTCATCTATTTAGTTTTTAAAATTTAGACAATATGATCCCTATCCTATGCACCAACAATTGGCACATAGGGACATAGATTGACTTATCTTCAATTAGTTAGTACCCTTTATTTTGGTCGGATTCTGTTATCGCATCATTGGTATTGATCTCCTTTAAAGGTATCGGCAAATACATGTTTCTTTCTGCCTTACTCAGATCATATACATGATCTGACCATACAGGGTGTTGATCTGGACGATTGTTTTTATTTTTGTTATGACGAAGAAGCATCCACTTAAATTTCTCTACTCCTCGTCTTCTTGCATCAATAAAATCATCACCTTCCCCAAGAAGTTCAAATTCACGCTCCACAAATAGTCGATCTCGAATTTCCTCTTTTGTCATACTCTCAGACCAATTGGTTGGATTTATTGCTCCCCAAGCTGATGTTGAAGAATTTCGAGCTCTCGTCATTACTTGATTTACATAGCCAAGAGCTGTCGTCTTGTTCCCAAGTTCATTCTCCACTTCTGCCATCAATAAAAGGATATCAGCATAACGTATCGGGGTTATATCTCGAGATGAATAGGTTGCAACTTGGTCTTTATCCCAATATTTCTTAAGGTTAGGCCACTGTCTAAAGTCTTTATTATTTTCCCAATTAACACTTGGGTAGACTTCGTATGCACTATTAAATAGTTCTTGTTTTTTATAGTATGCATAGCTCGTATGGAAATAGGAAATATCGATACGGGGATCTCCAGGATATAATTTATTATGCTCATCAAATACAGTTTTTGACACCTGTATCCTTGACCAATTAGTTCCATTCTTCGTTGAACCTTGAGGACAAAATACTGCACCTGTTCTATTGTAATTACTATATTGGTATGTCATAAAATGAAGAGAGAAAATTGTCTCCTTATTCGACATTCCATCAAATAATTTTTGGTAGTTTTCTGCTAATTTATATCTACCAGATGTTATTACTTTCTCACCAGCTAGCTTCGCTTTTTCCCATAAAGTCATGTCATTTTGTGCTCTACTCGCCATAATAAAAAGCGTCTTCGATTTCAAAGCATAAGCTGCAATTTGACTTACATCTCTGTTCTCTGGTTTTAGCTCTATAATTGCTTTATCAAGATCTGAAAGGATGGCATCATAACATGCTTGTTCTGTTGCACGTGGTTCATTAATATGTTCCTTATTAGTTGGAGATAATCTTAAAGGAACACCACCCCATTTGGTTACCAGCTGATAGTATGCCAATGCTCTTAAGAAGTATACCTCTCCTTTGGTTCTTGAGATGAACTCTGGTCTCAAATTGGCTTTATCAATGAATGCCAAATAGTTGTTGAATTGACTTATGGCTCTATACAGTTCATCCCAATGCATCACTAATAGTGTATTTGTAGGAGATACGTTTAAAGAGCCTAACTCCTCCATCCAATTGCCTTGCTTTCGCAGATAGAACAAACCTGAAGTTCCTGCAGATAACTCTTCGGCATAGTTACCAAATGTTCCTAGGGTAGTCATACTACTATAACATCCATATAGCGCCATTTGTGCACTCTTCTCACTTTCGAAAACAGTCTTTGCATTTAAAGTGTATTGGGGATCTTCATCTAACCAACTATTACAACTGGAAAAAAGAAACGATCCAATCATTAAGGTATATAATATTGTTGTTTTCATATGTCTTGAATTAAATCTTTAATCTAAAATTGAATATTACAACCAAAAGTTACAGTGGTTGCTTTGGGAAATGAGTTCCAATCCACACCTTGTCTCGTTCCATCAAAAGAGAAACTATTTACCTCAGGATCATATCCTTTATAGTCTGTCCATATGGCAAGGTTATTTCCTGTAACATAAAATTTTAACGAAGAGGTGTGTAGTTTGTTACAAATTCCTTTAGGAAGTGTATACGAGAGTGTGACATTTGAAAGCCTTACAAAACTTCCGTCTTCTATATATCGATCTGTTATATCAGTAATCTCTGACGAACCTATTTTAGGATAAAGTGAAGATGGAGTATCTACTCTCCATGCATTTTGGTAAACATCCGTTCGTATGTTCCTTGAACTAGAAGGACTCTCTTCTAAATAAAGACCTGAATTCAATATGTCTTGACCAATAGTTCCATTTAATGCTACGGATAGATCGAATCCTTTAAAAGAGACAGATGCATTAAGACCAAAAGAGAAATCGGGATTTGGGTTGCCAATAAATGTCTTGTCATTGACATCAACGACGCCATCACCATTGACATCAACAAACTTGATATCTCCCACTTCTGCTCTACCTGAATTCTTGTATTCAATGGTCTGCTCTTTTCCATCTTTTACTATTGTGATATCGGATTGCTCTTGAATAATACCATCCGTTTTATACCCCCAAAATAGTGCTTGCTCTCTTCCCACAGCGAAGATATTTGCTGGCATGGCAAAGTAGTTTCCATTTCCGATAGAGCTTCCTAAAAATGCTTCGAGTTGATGTGCTCCAAATTGGGCTGTATTGAAACCTAAATCCATTACCTCACTTCGGTTCACAGTTAAATTACCTCCGAATCTTAGCTTCACTGCCTTATCAATTAACACAGTATTTATGTTGAGTTCTAGACCTCGGTTCTCCAGTGATCCTTGGTTTATTAACATTATACCAAAACCTGTAGAGGTAGGAACTTGCTTTTGATTTAAAAGTTCTTTAGTTAATTTACTATATACATCAATCGATCCTGATATACGATTTTCAAAAAGTCCGAAGTCTAAACCGAAATTAATTGATTCTGATGTTTCCCAAGTAATATCTGGATTTGCTAGATTGTTAACACCTACCCCAACTAATTTACCATCGTTGATATCCGAATAGGTAAAGTTCGTTCCTGTATAGTTTGGAATCGTAGAATATGGTGCGATACTTTGGTTACCTGTACGTCCCCACCCTGCACGTAGTTTTAATAAATACAATGCATCTACTTGTTTTAAGAAACGTTCTTCACTTAGCTTCCATGCAAAAGAGGTCGAAGGAAAATATCCCCATCTATGATTTGGAAATTTACTTGATCCATCAGCTCTGAAATTTGTTGTAAGGATGTACTTTCCATCAAAGAAATAGAAGTTCATTCGTCCCAAATACGACTGCAATTGGAAGTCACGCTGTAATGGAGTTAATGCGACAACCGTATTGGCAAGATGAATTCCTTTCGCTCTAAGCACCTGTGAATCGAATCCCAAACCTTTCTCTAACTTGTTCAATGAGGTGTACTTATCTAGAGACGTTCCTATAACCCCTGAGATACGGAAATTGTTAGTAAAGCTTTTATTGAAATTAATCAAATTCTCAATAGTATAATTGGTAGATAGTAGATTTGAGTTTGCAGCCAATCCATTGTTTGCGAACCCCTGGAATAGCCCTAAACCAAACCAACGACTTCTCTCCTTACTTCTATAATTCCCACCAGTTCTGAAGGAGTAACTTAACCCTTTTGCTAATTTGTACTTAATATTCAGACCTAATTGCATGGCATATTCATTACTTAGGTCATCGTAATCGTCTATCCAATCTTTTACGGATGATCTTCCTGTGATATTTTCAAACTCATCAGATTCTGTAAAATATGGTCTTTGATTCACTGCTGCACGAGTTGAGCTTCCTGTGATCCCACCGTTTAAATCACCACTTTGCATCATTGTGTTTCTACGGATATTACCACTCATTGTTAAAGCCATAGATAATTTCTCCGAAAGATTGGAGTTAAGGTTGACTCTCATGTTACTCTGCTGAAGTGATGAACCTTTTACAATACCTTCGATATCCTTATGTCCAAAAGAGACAAAGTAGTCAAGTCCTTTGATTCCTCCACTTGCACTGATACTATAGTTTTGAGATACTCCTGTTTGATAGAGTTCATCTTGCCAATTACGTGGCTGATAAAGAGCATAAGTGGTTGGATCCTTTGGATCATAAACCCCCATTGATGATCCCGCCATATTAATACGATGGACATTTCCATCAGGTTGAACAATAAAATCTTCTGTACCTAAGAATTCATTCTGATATGCTGCGTATGACTTTAAATCAAGTACATCTATTTTTTTTGAGACATTAGATATACCTGTACTCGCTTGGAAATTTATTTTCGCTTTTCCTTTTTTTCCCTTTTTTGTTGTGATCAAAATCACCCCATTTGCACCTCTTGATCCATAAATAGCTGTTGCGGATGCATCTTTCAGTACTTGTATATCTTCGATGTCGTTTGGATCAATATTACTTAAAGCATTTTGCACAGTTTGGTAATCATAACTCCCAATCGCATTTCCTTCATTCTGAGCTGCTGAAGCAAGAGGTATATTATCAACAACATAAAGTGGTTGATTGTCCCCCCTTAGGGATCCTGCTCCTCGGATAATAACACTTTCAGCTGCACCAGGAGTACCACCATTACTTTGAACTTGTACTCCAGATAGTTTTCCTTTTAACATACCGTCAACAGATGAGAAAGAGAGTCCTTCACCCTCTTTTGGACTTAAGGAGCTTACAGAACCTGTTAAATCACTTTTTTTAGCAGAACCATATCCTACAACGACAATCTCTTCAATCTGTTTCTGATCACTTTCCATTACAACTTTAAAGGTGGACTTTGATCCAACAACAATTTCTTGTTGCTTCATTCCAATATAGCGAATGACAATCACCTCAGTAGCATCACGTATTTGTAATCTGAATTGACCTTCTACATCAGTTATAACCCCATTGTTGGTGCCTTTGACCATCACTGTGACACCCACCATCGTTTCGCCATTCTCATCATATACAACTCCACTAATCGTATGCTCTTTTGAAGTATCGCTAGCTCTCTTTATGATCATCACATCATTCTCTGTTACCTTATAAACGAGTGATGTACCATCAAGAATTTCTGATAAAATATTATTTATTGTACTCTCTCCTTCGTATGACACCCGATGAAAATTGGAAACATCTTCGGCATTATAGTAGAAGTTTAAAGAGCTCGTCTTTTCCATCGTCTTTAAAGCATCCTCGACAAGAATATCTCTAAAAGCAACTTTAATGATATTGTCACTTGCTCGAAGATTGGATGTAAATAGGATCATTAAAATGAAGAAAAGAATATTACTCTTTCTCCTTTGAATACTCCACGCATAAACATTTGCAGATGTTTCACGTAGACTCGACATTTTTTTCATAAATTTGTGTGAGTTTTATTAAGTGTGATAGTATTATATATTATCATCTAATTGGGTGTTGTTGCAGCAACACTCAATTCTGATTTTCTTTTAATTGTATCCTATATCCGATTCTTCCAGAAGTTTTTATTGGGATAAAATGAACTGGTAGTACATTCTCCAAAATATTTATAAACGACTGTAGGCCTCTTTCATGATTAAGGGATCCCGTAAAAGACACATTGGGAAGATTCGTACTTCCTCTATCAATTTCTATATCATACCAAGACTCCATTACACATAGAATATTTTCCAAAGTGCTACGATCAAAATGGTAGATACCGTTCATCCACTTATTATAGGCACCTTTAGAGATTGGTTCTAAACTAATAGTATTGGCTTCTATATCATAGATAATTTTCTCTGATGGCTTCATCCGTATGGAGCGACCTTTTATATGGAGTTTTATACTTCCTTCCTCTAATACCGTTTCTATGATATTATCCGTTGGATAGGCTCTAACGTTGAATTGTGTTCCTAAAACTTCAACAGTTTGATCTCCACTCGAGACTAAAAAAGGATGGGATTTATCTTTATGTACATTGAAAAAAGCCTCTCCTTTCATCTGAACAAGCCTTTTTCCATCGTTATATTTATAAGCTAAAGTTCCTCCTGCATTAAGCCATACATGTGTAGAATCAGGAAGAATACACTCTAATATATCTTTATTATCTGCATAATATATTTTTGACTGATCGTAAGGGCTCTTTTGCAATATTATTGATGCGACTAAACCCAAGATAAAAATAACTGATGCTGCTGCACTATATCTGAGGAATTTCCTTACACGTAACCTATTTCTATGTCTTTTTATGGAAAGTAATACCTTTACATCCTTATGATATGATTGGGTATCAAAGCTACAAGACATAGTATCCTGGAAATCCTTCTCTCTGAAAAAATCACAACGAAAGATCTCATCACTCTTGAGGCGATTCCGTATCTGACGTAGTTCTTCTTCATTAATCTCATTAGTTCTATATAATCTTACAATATCTTCAATACTTGACATACCATCATTTTGTTGGTGAGTATATAAGAAATACAGGTATATATCTAAAAACCCTACCTTATCATTGATTTTTTTTTATCAATAAACAAATTAAGTCTCTGTACTTCATCAAATCATCTCTTAATAGTTGTCTTGCTCGATGTAGATGTTTTTCTACTGTCTTTATTGATATTCCTAAAATAATAGCAATTTCCTTATTCTTTAACATCTCCTTTTCTTTCAGTAGTAATACTTCCTTGCACTTCCCAGGAAGATCTTGCACCTTCTGTTCTAGCCTTTTAATTAGGTTTTGTTCTATCAAACTTTGCTCTTGTCTATCCATAAAGGAAACCTCTTCAAGCTCTATTTCATGGCGTAATTGATCAGCATGTCTTCCTTGAACACTCTTATGTTCAAGATGATTCAAACACCTATTCTTTACTGAAAGAAATAAATATGATTTTATAGTAGAGGGGTCTAATTGCTTATTTTGGTCGATAAGTGTTACAAAAACATCTTGAATAATATCATAGGCACTGTCTTTATCAACAAATTTCTGCGCATAATAAAATAGTCGCCGTGAAAAAGACTCATATAATTCCGAATAGTTAGTTGTTGTGTTCAAAATATTATGTGTTGGTTATGGCTTCGTAAATTAATCAACAACTTTTTCTATTAAAAGAAATAGAGAGTTTTTTTATCATAAGAATATATTGACATAAAACCGACTCTTTTAACAAGAATCGGTTCTCTGTAAAATGGCGGCGACCTACTCTCGCCCATATCTGCAGTAGCCTCAGCGCGGTAGGGCTTAACTTCTCTGTTCCCAAAGGGCAATGATGTCGGGAAGAGGTCCCTCTTGCCATAATGGAGACACTACATTAAGATATAGTCCATATACATTATTATTACAAAGAGTATAGACACAAAAAAACCGACTCTTTAATAAGAATCGGTTCTCTGTAAAACGGCGGCGACCTACTCTCACCCATATCTGCAGTAGCCTCAGCGCAGTAGGGCTTAACTTCTCTGTTCCCAAAGGGCAATGATGTCGGGAAGAGGTTCCTCTTGCCATAATGGAGACACACATTAAGATATAGTCCATATACATTGTTATCACAAAAAGTATAGACGCAAAAAAACCGACTCTTTAACAAAAATTGGTTCTCTGTAAAACAACGGCGACCTACTCTCCCACATCTCTGCAGTAGCCTCAGCGCGGTAGGGCTTAACTTCTCTGTTCCCAAAGGGCAATGATGTCGGAAAGAGGTTCCTCTTCCCATAATGGATACACAATAATTTCCATAGTTCATCTATAGCATTATTCACAAAAAGTATAGACGATCGGGTAGATGGCTGGAAGATATTTAATCTTCCAGTACACCTCCCACACCACCGTACGTACGGGTCTCGTATACGGCGACTCCCTAAATCACGACTTTACTTTCTGATAATAATCACTTAGCGTAATATAGCCTGCCTTCTCCAAATTCTTATTCGTTATAGTCGTTTGTAGAATTGGACTCTTTGAAATGAAATGCGCCAATACTTTTTCCTCGTATTAGCATATTCATACGCTTTGCTCTTCAAAACTCCGATCAAATATGCCGCATGAAATAATGATAATTCGCCATCGGGTTAACACTTACCTTTTCGTAGTTCTGTTATTAAAACTTTTCGATGAAATCTGAGATAATCTTTTAAGGATTCCACCTGCATCTCATCAACTCCATGACTCCCTTTATTTCGATAAACCTGTAAATAAGCCTTATTTAGGTTATCTGATTCTAGGACTCGTTCTAATAAATTATCTGTTGTAATGGTCGTTTTCATAATGGCTTCAGTTATCCCATTGAAAGTGTGCGCTCTTGAGTTATTATCGAGTTCCGCTCTACCTTCACTCAAGTAGCTATCTTCCGATATTTTCTGCATTGATCCCTTCATTAGGTAACAGTCTGTATTATGAACAATTTAAGATTCAGTCCTTCCTGTAAAGTGGATACAGTACTATGACCTCGGCTGACTTCTCACAGTTAACTTTTTGTGAATGGACAGGAAAAAAAATACACTGTATCCATCTGTGAGACCTCCCATGGTAAGGAAATTAACTTTCACTCCATCTATCCGCCACATCTACGGTATAAACTCCGTGTAGAATTCGGACTTCACTTTGTTTGGCAAGCTTATCCAGTTATATACCGCCTAATGAGATTCGTATACCTCGGATCAGAGTTTTGCATACGGCTTCCTTCAGGTTATACCTCACGATAAGCACCCTTGCCTTCTGCTAGGTGGTTGGCTCTACAAACCTCCACTACGGACTTGCACCGATTAGTTAATTTACATGCATGGCACACCAAAAAAACCGACTCTTTAATAAGAATCGGTTCTCTGTAAAACGGCGGCGACCTACTCTCCCACATCTCTGCAGTACCATCGGCGCGGTAGGGCTTAACTTCTCTGTTCGGAATGGGAAGAGGTGGAACCCCTATGCAATAACCACCTTAAATTGTTAATACGGTTATTTATATCTGACTTAATGTTACAATCTAACATATATCAGCATACATAGTTCAATATATCTTTTTGACATGCTCCTGGAAAAAGTAATCTAAATACAACTAATCTTTTATTCTAATGAAAGTTTCGGGTAATTAGTACTGCTCGGCTTTGGTCTCACAACCTTTACACCTGCAGCCTATCAACGTCGTAGTCTCCAACGACCCTCTAAGGAAACCTCATCTTGAGTGGAGCTTCGTGCTTAGATGCTTTCAGCACTTATCTCTTCCAAACGTAGCTACTCAGCAATGCACCTGGCGGCACAACTGATACACCAGAGGTTTGTCCACCGCGGTCCTCTCGTACTAGCAGCAGCTTCTCTCAAGTTTCCTGCGCCCACAACAGATAGGGACCGAACTGTCTCACGACGTTCTGAACCCAGCTCGCGTGCCACTTTAATGGGCGAACAGCCCAACCCTTGGGACCTTCTCCAGCCCCAGGATGTGACGAGCCGACATCGAGGTGCCAAACCGCTCCGTCGATATGAGCTCTTGGGAGCGATCAGCCTGTTATCCCCGGAGTACCTTTTATCCTTTGAGCGATGGCCCTTCCATACGGAACCACCGGATCACTATGCTCTACTTTCGTACCTGATCGACGTGTTGGTCTCACAGTCAAGCACCCTTGTGCCATTACACTCTACAGACGGTTACCAATCGTCTTGAGGGTACCTTTAGAAGCCTCCGTTACTCTTTTGGAGGCGACCACCCCAGTCAAACTACCCACCACACAATGTCCTCATTGCTGAGTTAGGTTTCAAACAAGCAAAGGGTCGTATTTCAAGGACGACTCCACAACGCCTAGCGACGCCATTTCATTGTCTCCGACCTATCCTACACATTACTTGCCCAAAATCAATGTGAAGTTGCAGTAAAGGTTCACGGGGTCTTTCCGTCCCGTTGCGGGTAATCGGCATCTTCACCGATACTTCAATTTCACCGAGCTCATGGCTGAGACAGTGCCCAGATCGTTGCACCATTCGTGCAGGTCGGAACTTACCCGACAAGGAATTTCGCTACCTTAGGACCGTTATAGTTACGGCCGCCGTTTACCGGGGCTTCATTTCAGCGCTTCTCCGAAGATAACGCCCCCACTTAACCTTCCGGCACCGGGCAGGTGTCAGGCCTTATACATCATCTTTCGATTTAGCAAAGCCCTGTGTTTTTGATAAACAGTCGCCTGGGCCTTTTCACTGCGGCTCCCCTTGCGAGGAGCGATCCTTCTCCCGAAGTTACGGATCGATTTTGCCTAGTTCCTTAGCCATGAATCACTCGAGCACCTCAGGATTCTCTCCTTGACTACCTGTGTCGGTTTGCGGTACGGGTTTATATAATCTACGTTTAGAGGTTTTTCTAGGAAGCCCTTAGGCACACTATCCAATCGTCCGAAGACTCTCGGTACTATCGGGTTTCAGCTCAACGTGCGGATTTGCCTACACATCTCATAACCTACGCCCTTCAACGTACTATTCCGTCAGTACGCGGTGCTTTCATCACTCCGTCGCCCCATCACAACTATATAAAGTACGGGAATATTAACCCGTTGTCCATCGAGTTCGCCGTTCGGCTACCCCTTAGGTCCCGACTAACCCTGATCCGATTAGCGTTGATCAGGAAACCTTAGTCTATCGGTGGGAGGGTTTCTCGCCCTCCTTATCGTTACTTATGCCTACATTTGCTTTTCTAACCGCTCCAGCGCACCTCACAGTGCACATTCAACGCAGTCAGAATGCTCCCCTACCACTTAATGGTAGTCCATTAAATCCATAGCTTCGGTGATATGTTTGATGCCCGATTATTATCCATGCCCGATCGCTCGACTAGTGAGCTGTTACGCACTCTTTAAATGAATGGCTGCTTCCAAGCCAACATACTAGCTGTCTATGCAATCAGACCTCGTTTGTTCAACTTAACATATACTTGGGGACCTTAGCTGATGGTCCGGGTTCTTTCCCTTTCGGACATGGACCTTAGCACCCATGCCCTCACTCCTGGTAATCATATTACAGCATTCGGAGTTTGTCTGGAGTTGATAGGCGGTGAAGCCCTCGCATCCAATCAGTAGCTCTACCTCTGCAATACTATATCCAAGGCTGCACCTAAATGCATTTCGGGGAGTACGAGCTATTTCCGAGTTTGATTGGCCTTTCACCCCTACCCACAGGTCATCCAAGAGCTTTTCAACGCTCCCTGGTTCGGTCCTCCATCTTGTGTTACCAAGACTTCAACCTGCCCATGGGTAGATCACACGGTTTCGCGTCTACCCCCACTAACTTCGACGCCCTATTCAGACTTGCTTTCGCTTCGGCTCCGAGCCTTAAGCTCTTAACCTTGCTAGTGAGGAGTAACTCGTAGGCTCATTATGCAAAAGGCACGCCGTCACATCTAATGATGCTCCGACCGCTTGTAAGTGTATGGTTTCAGGTACTATTTCACTCCCCTGTTCGGGGTACTTTTCACCTTTCCCTCACGGTACTGGTTCTCTATCGGTCTCTTAGGAGTATTTAGCCTTACCAGATGGTCCTGGCAGATTCAGACAGGGTTTCACGTGCCCCGCCCTACTCAGGATACTGCTAGATCATATTTGCTTACGTGTACAGGACTATCACCCTCTCTGGTGTAACTTTCCAGTTACTTCTACTTCACGCATAATCTCATATCGCAGTCCTACAACCCCAACAACGCCGAAACGTCATTGGTTTGGGCTAATCCGCGTTCGATCGCCACTACTAACGGAATCACTTTTGTTTTCTCTTCCTCCGGGTACTTAGATGTTTCAGTTCTCCGGGTTTGCCTCTGACATAGTCAGATAACCAATAAATTGGCTGGGTTGCCCCATTCAGAAATCTTCGGATCAAAGGTTGTTTGCACCTCCCCGAAGCTTATCGCAGCTTATCACGTCTTTCATCGCCTCTAAGAGCCTAGGCATCCACCATACACCCTTACTTACTTTCTATTATAATTAACCTTTAATGTTAATCTCGATATCTGTTGTATTCTTTTACAGATTACTTTTTTCCAGAATGTCAAAGAACTTATATACACCGATCTAATCAAATTAAATCTAACTAAATCAATATAAATGTGTGGAGAATATCGGAGTCGAACCGATGACCTCCTGCGTGCAAGGCAGGCGCTCTAGCCAGCTGAGCTAATCCCCCAAATAACCTCGTATAAATAATATTACGATTGTAGTCCCGCCCAGACTTGAACTGGGGACCTCTACATTATCAGTGTAGCGCTCTAACCAGCTGAGCTACGGGACTATGTCTAAAACATAACCACCTTAGTTTTTCAGCCTAACGCTATCCACTTTGGTTATGTGGGTATATAAGGTTTTTTGATATGACAAGAAAAAACAACCTAATCTCGTCGATTTTCTTTAACCGTTCTTGTCGGCTCCAGAAAGGAGGTGTTCCAGCCACACCTTCCGGTACGGCTACCTTGTTACGACTTAACCCCAGTCACTAGTTTTACCCTAGGCCGCTCCTTTCGGTAACAGACTTCAGGCACCCCCAGCTTCCATGGTTTGACGGGCGGTGTGTACAAGGCCCGGGAACGTATTCACCGCGCCATGGCTGATGCGCGATTACTAGCGAATCCAGCTTCACGGAGTCGAGTTGCAGACTCCGATCCGAACTGAGACCAGTTTTAGAGATTAGCATCCTGTCGCCAGGTAGCTGCCCTTTGTACTGACCATTGTAACACGTGTGTAGCCCTGGACATAAGGGCCGTGCTGATTTGACGTCATCCCCACCTTCCTCTCACCTTACGGTGGCAGTCTCTCTAGAGTCCTCAGCTTAACCTGTTAGCAACTAAAGATAGGGGTTGCGCTCGTTATGGGACTTAACCCGACACCTCACGGCACGAGCTGACGACAACCATGCAGCACCTTGTACGTCGTCCGAAGAAAAGTCTATCTCTAGACCGATCGCCGTACATTTAAGCCCAGGTAAGGTTCCTCGCGTATCATCGAATTAAACCACATGTTCCTCCGCTTGTGCGGGCCCCCGTCAATTCCTTTGAGTTTCAATCTTGCGATCGTACTCCCCAGGTGGATTACTTAAAACTTTCGCTTAGCCACTGACTGTGTATCGCCAACAGCGAGTAATCATCGTTTACGGCGTGGACTACCAGGGTATCTAATCCTGTTCGCTCCCCACGCTTTCGTACATCAGCGTCAGTTATACCTTAGTAAGCTGCCTTCGCAATCGGTGTTCTGAGTAATATCTAAGCATTTCACCGCTACACTACTCATTCCGCCTACCTCAAGTATACTCAAGTAATACAGTTTCAATGGCAGTTCTACAGTTGAGCTGCAGGATTTCACCACTGACTTATATTACCGCCTACGTACCCTTTAAACCCAATAAATCCGGATAACGCTTACACCCTCCGTATTACCGCGGCTGCTGGCACGGAGTTAGCCGGTGTTTATTCATATGCTACCTTCAGCTACTTTCACGAAAGTAGGTTTATTTGCATATAAAAGAAGTTTACAACCCATAGGGCAGTCATCCTTCACGCGGGATGGCTGGTTCAGACTTGCGTCCATTGACCAATATTCCTCACTGCTGCCTCCCGTAGGAGTCTGGTCCGTGTCTCAGTACCAGTGTGGGGGATCATCCTCTCAGAACCCCTAGACATCGTAGCCTTGGTAAGCCGTTACCTTACCAACTAGCTAATGTCACGCATGTTCATCTTGTACCGCCGGAGCTTTAATCACCAAGTCATGCGACTCAATAATACTATGGGGCATTAATCCAAATTTCTCTGGGCTATTCCCCTGTACAAGGCAGATTACATACGCGTTACTCACCCGTGCGCCGGTCGTCGTCTGGTAGCAAGCTACCTCCGTTACCCCTCGACTTGCATGTGTTAGGCCTCCCGCTAGCGTTCATCCTGAGCCAGGATCAAACTCTTCGTTGTATAAAAAGTTAATTAATTTAGCTCAACAAAAACTCAAAAATCTATTAGATTGACGGTTGCTTTTTTGTACTTGTCATTATCAAAAAATATCTTCAAAGAACTTTGTATCTTATTCATCCATCGTCGCCGTTGCGCCGATGTTTTTGCGGTTGCAAAGATAAACGATTTTATCTTTAAACTCCAAATGTTTTCTTAAATAATTTCTCAACTTAATTGAGACTTAAAAAACACTCTTCAAAACCGTCTAAGAACTCGCTATCGTTTTTCTCGAAAGCGTTGCAAAGAAAGGGCTTTTTATCCCACACTTCCAAATAGAAACATCAATAATCGAACAACACGACCTATAAGCACAAGCATATACCTTAGCTGTAAATCAAGACAATATACAACAAAAAACAACAATACTTTTTCACATTTATTATGATTTAAAACATATATTAATACAGCAAATTACTTGTTCCTAATCATTATTTTTAAATCAGTAAGCTAAACCAAAATTTACATCTTATGCAACCTTATGAATACAATCTACAAAGGGAAATAAAGACCTATAAAAGATGAGGTATTTAGACCCTTAAAATCTACTCAATAAAATTCTCCCCCAAACATTTATTCATATACTAACTAAAATCCAACGACTTATGAACAATAGGTTAAAAATGAAGATCGGAAACACACATAGTTCGATCAAGCTTTCTTATTTAAAATGGATTACGATACTGATATGTATTGTGAGTACCATACCTGCGAATGGTCAATCAGATCAACAGGTAAAAATAATCAATGGTTTAATCAGTGACACAGAGAATACACCTATCATTGGAGCTTCGATAGGTCTAAAAGGCACATCGAAAGGAACAGTGTCAAATTATGATGGTGTCTTTAAAGTGAAAGCTAAGAAGGGTGACATTCTTATGATTTCATATATTGGGATGAAAGCAACTGAAATTCAAGTGGACGATCGTGATTATTATAATATAACACTGAAAAATGATCATAAGCTTGTTGACGAAGTAGTCGTTACAGCCTTAGGTATCAAAAGACATGAAAAATCACTTACTTATGCAACACAAAAGGTTGATGGAAAGAGTTTGTCTGCAATACCGAGTAAGAATTTCGTCACATCACTGGCAGGAAGAACCTCAGGACTAAATATAACAACTACAGGGTCAGGATTAGGTTCCTCCTCAAAAGTTATACTTAGAGGTCTCACCTCGATTGCAGGAAACAATCAACCTTTATATGTTATAGATGGAGTACCAATGGCTAATCCAATATTCAACCAAGTAGAGGGTGGTGACGGTTTTGGTGGAGGTGTTGATACAGGTGATGGTATTTCATCAATCAATCCTGATGACATTGAAAGTGTTAACATTCTAAAGGGTGCTTCTGCTGCAGCTTTATATGGGAGTAAAGCAGGTAATGGTGTAATCTTAATTACCACCAAATCCGGTAAAAAAGGTGCAATGACGATTAACTTTAATTCAAGTGTCCAATTTGACAAAGTGAATCATTTAATAGATTTCCAGAACTCATACTTACCTGTTGAAGGAGAAGAGCTCGGCGGAGCTAATTGGGGAAAACAATCTAATTTTACAGACACTCATGTAGAAGACTTTTTTAATACAGGTCTATCTTTCACAAACAGGGTTTCATTTAGTTCAGGAAGCGAAAAAAGAACATCATATGTATCATATGCGAACTCAAACATGAAAGGTATTGTACCTCAAAACACTTTGGATAAACATAATCTAACGATAAAAACCTCCTCTAAATACTTAAATGACAAGTTAAAAATCGGAGCAAGAGTAAATCTGATGAAACAAAAAATAGAACAAGCCCCCTCTACTCCTGGTGAATATTACAATCCTATTTTTTCACTATACAGATTTCCAAGAGGTATTGACTTTACTTCTTATAAACACAAATACCAATACTGGGATGATGAAAGAAAAATATACAACCAAAATTGGCCATATAAAGACAAGTCTGACAACCCTTATTGGATCATAAATAAGATAGAAAAAGAATCGAATAAAAAAAGAGGTATAGTTAATTTAGATATAGCCCTTGAGTTAACTAAATGGGCAACAATTAAAGCTCGTGGAAATATTGACAACACAATTGAAGAGAAGTCATTCAAGGCACATGCAGGAACAATGAAGACCCTCGCCAAAGACAACGGGAAATATTCATCAGACAAAATTGATCACATTGAGAGCTATGGCGATATACTACTATTGTTAAATCATAAATTCGAAAAAATACAATTCAATGGAACATTAGGATCTAGTATCGAAGATATTCAACATACAACGATGAGTATCAATGGACACCCTTCACTTCCAAATGTTTTTTCTCCAGGAGCACTAGAAAATGGAGGCGGACATTCTGAAAAAAAAACACAGAGACAAACTCAATCAATATTTGGTGCAGCAAATATCGGATATGATGATATGTTTTTTCTAGATGTAACATGTAGAAAAGACTGGAGTTCAACACTTCCCAAAGATGAATATGATTTTTTTTATCCTTCGATAGGAGGAAGCTTTATTTTTACAAAGTTAACAAATGATCAGCTTCTAGGGTTTATCAATTTTGGTAAGATCAGAGCTTCTTGGACTAGAGTAGGTAACTCTGTGCCATTTGGTGTTACATCTCTTGAATCACACTCTGTTGATCGTAATGGTAATATTACACTTAATGATGCAAAACCATTTACTGACTTAAAACCAGAAATTACAACTTCTAAAGAATTTGGACTAGACCTTCGTATGTTTGACAATAGATTATCTATGGATGCTTGCTACTACATTGCAAACACTGAAAATCAATTCTTTAAACAAGCTGCAGTACTAGCCTCAGGTTATAAAACGTATTACATCAATGCTGGTGACATTCAAAATGAAGGTATTGAGCTAACGATCAACACAACACCAATACAAAGCAATAATTTACAATGGAATTCAAATATCAATTTTACCAAAAATATCAATAAGGTAATTAGTCTTCCTGAAAATTACAGAGAAGAAGGTTTTAGGTTTAGTGGATATAGTAGCACAATAAAAGCTAAAGAAGGAGAACCAATTGGAAAGCTATATGCAAAAGTATATATGAAAAATAATGGTAAATATATTCTAGCACAGAAAAATAACGATGATCCAAGTGAAGGATATACACTAATGGTTAGTGGAAAAGATGAATATATTGGTAATATCAACCCCGATTTTACTCTTGGATGGAACAACTCTATTAGATATAAAAACTTTAGCTTATCGTTCCTTATCAACGCGAGTATTGGAGGAAAAGTACTTTCTGCCACACAACATCAGCTATCTAAAAATGGATTGACAGAAGAGACAGCAAAGATGAGAAACAATGGCGGATTTAAGGTAAATGGAATGATATCGACAGGAGAAGGAAAATACAGAAACGTGGAAACGACAATTTCTGCAAAAGACTATTATTCATCTGTTCCTATTGGTGAATTTCTATATGATGCAACAAATATAAGGTTACAAGAAGCTTCATTTACCTATAGTTTTAGTCATCTATTTGGTGAAAATGCTCCAATTAAAGGGTTGGATATTTCTTTTATCGGCAGAAATCTACTGTTCTTCTATATAGATGCGCCATTTGACCCGAGCATTGCCTCTTCAGCAACGGGTATCAAACAATTAAACACTGATCATTTCGGATTACCTGCAACAAGGAATATAGGTTTCTCTTTAAATATTAAATTCTAATCTATGCAACTTATGAATACAAAATATCTATACAAAATCTACATTGCCATCATTCTCATTTCCACTTCGTGTACGAGTAAGTTTGAAGAGATGAATAAGGACCCATTTAAAGTTAAAGAAGTCTCCACAGGTCCTCTATTTGGTACCATTCAAAAAAACATTTTTCAAGATTTACATTGGATGTACCAAATCCAAGAAAATCTTATCGGTGATCTATACTCTGGTTACATGGCTCCTCCAACACCTTTTAACAGCGACCACTTTAATTCCACTTATAGTCTTATGGAGAATTGGAACGAAACTCCATATAACTACAGGGTAACTGGAGTGATGAAACCCGTTGATGTAATACTCAAACTCTCTGATGAGAAAAGTACGGACTTTATCGCCATTGCTAAAATTCTTAGAGTGGCAGCCATGCATCAAGCTACAGACTCTTATGGGCCTCTTCCATATAGTTCGTATGGAATGTACGACACATATGCACCATATGAGTCACAAGAAGAAGTATACACATCATTCTTTAAAGACTTAGAAGAAGCAGATCAACATCTTAAAGAGTATATTGAAAAAAATCCAGGAAAAAGTGGATTCAAAAAATATGACTATATTTTTGGTGGAGATTACACAAAGTGGAGGAAATATTGTAATAGTTTAAGGCTAAGATTAGCTATGCGTATTTCAAATAAGGATATTGCAAAAGCAAAGATTGAAGCTGAGAAGGCTCTAAGCAATGGCATTCTAACAGAATCAGATGGTGTAGTTGGCATGTTAGATATAAATGCTGATAATCCCTTGTATATTATTTCTAATGTCTGGCAAGACACTAAACTTGGAGCAAATATGGAATCTATTCTTGTTGGACTTAAAGATCCAAGACTTGAAAAATATTTCCTACCTACACAAAACAAAAAAGCTATAAAATTAGGGCCAAATTACACTTTAAGTACTGGAGAAAAAGTAAGATTTCAAGGAATTAGAAATGGAATACGACTTGTAAGTAAAGATCAAAGAAAAGATTTCTCAACACTTGGAGCATTATGGCAAGCTGACAAACAAAAATCGACTCCAATATACTTTATGGTTCCTGCTGAAATGTACTTTTTAAGAGCTGAAGGTGCATTAAAAGGGTTTAATATGAATGGTGAAGCTGGAGAGTTATACAAACAAGGAATACAAGCATCTATGAAACAATGGGATATCCCTACGATAGATGCATACAACTACATCACAGACAATACATCTCAGCCAGCAGACTATATAGACCCAGCGAATCAAGATAATAATATTAAGGCTGTCTCAAAAGTTACGATACAATGGGATTCATCTTTATCAAAAGAAGAAAAGCTTGAGAAAATAATCACTCAAAAGTGGATTGCTAATTTCCCTATTGGACAAGAAGCATGGAGTGAATTTAGACGAACAGGATACCCAAAACTTCAACCAATCAAAATCAATGAAAGTCAATCATTTGAAACAGGGCAAATTGACACTGAAATAATGATAAGAAGGCTTCCATTCCCTAGGTCAGAAGTTAATAACAACTACAATGAAATGCAAAAAGCAACAAAACTTCTATCCTCAGGAAAAAACACTGCGGGAACAAGACTTTGGTGGGATACAGGTGTTAATATATTTGATTAGATGAAGTCTTTATAATACTACTCAATATATTTAAAAAAAGGCTGTTCATCATGATGAACAGCCTTTACCGTGATTATAATATAGTTCTTCCAATATTATACTTATCTAGCAAAAAGTAGCTCTCTATATTTAGGTAGTGGCCACAATTCATTATCAACAACTAGCTCTAATTTATCAATATGGTATCTAATTTCATCCAAGAAAGGTCTTACTGTAATATCATAAGACTCCGCTTTTGCTCTTTCATTTTCAATTTTATTAGCTAGTTTTCTAGCTTCAACCATCTCATACACTTTAAGCTTTATCGTTGAAATATGATTTGAAATATCTTTAATCAATGCTTTTCGTGCACCTGCCATTGCTTCAAATTCCTCGTCTGAGAATATCTCTTTCAACCCTTTTACATTCTCAATAAGTGTTGTTTGGTACTGTATTGCAGTAGGAACAATATGATTAATGGCAAGATCACCTAAAACGCGAGCTTCGATCTGTATCTTTTTTGTAAACTTCTCATATTCCACTTCCGTACGACCTTCAAGCTCTCGTTCTGAGAAGATTCCATTCTCAATAAACAATGTTTTTGATTTTTCTGACAAGTAGCCATCTAATGCCTCTGGAACACTCTTTATATTCGTAAGACCTCGTTTCTCAGCTTCAACAACCCAATCATCACTATATCCATTCCCGTCAAAACGAACATTTTTACACTCCACAATAATTTTCTTCAGAATTTGGAAGATAGCCTCATCCTTTTTAATTCCTGATTCGATCAGTGCGTCTACTTCTTTCTTAAATTCAATTAACTGTTTTGCAACAGCGGTATTAAGTGCAATCATTGGAGCTGCACAATTCGCCATAGACCCAACAGCCCTAAACTCAAAACGGTTACCTGTAAATGCAAATGGAGAAGTACGGTTACGATCCGTGTTATCTAGGATAATCTCTGGAATTCTGCCAATATCGAACTTAAGTGCAGTCTTTTCATCTGGAGTCATCTTTCTATCAACAACTGCTGTTTCTAAGTGATCCAACATCGCAGAAACTTCTGTTCCTAAGAATACTGATATAATTGCAGGGGGTGCCTCATTTGCTCCAAGTCTATGTGCATTACTTGCAGAAACGATTGTTGCTCTCAACAGGTCTTGATGATCAAAAACAGCTTTAAGAGTATTTACAACAAAAGTCAAAAACTGTAGATTACTCTTTGGGTTCTTACCTGGTTTGTATAGAACAACACCCGTATCAGTAGACAAAGACCAATTATTGTGTTTTCCAGAACCATTGATTCCTTTAAAAGGTTTTTCGTGAAGAAGAACTCTAAACCCGTGATGACGTGCCACTTTTTTCATCACATCCATAACCAATTGATTATGATCATTGGCCAAGTTCACTTCTTCATAAATAGGAGCTAACTCAAACTGATTCGGAGCAACCTCGTTATGGCGTGTTTTACATGGAATACCTAATTTATAAGCTTCATTCTCTAGATCAACCATAAATGCACCAACCCTTTCTGGGATAGAACCAAAATAATGATCATCAAGTTGCTGGTCCTTAGCAGAAGCATGCCCCATCAATGTACGTCCAGTAAGATACAAATCTGGTCTTGCTTGATAAAGAGCCTCATCTATCAAGAAATACTCTTGCTCCCAACCTAAATTTGCAGTAACTTTAGTTACATTCTTATCAAAGTACTGACAAACATCAACCGCAGCTTTATCGATTAGGTTAGTAACCTTCATCAAAGGAGCCTTGTAATCCAAAGCTTCTCCTGTATAGGAAATAAAAATAGTTGGAATACACAATGTTGTACCAACAATAAAAGCAGGTGAAGAAACATCCCATGCAGTATATCCTCGGGCTTCAAAAGTATCTCTTATCCCTCCGTTGGGGAAAGAAGAGGCATCAGGTTCTTGCTGGGCAAGCAAAGAGCCAGCGAAGTTCTCAACAACACCTCCATTTTCACCATGTTCAATAAATGCATCATGTTTTTCTGCAGTACCGTCAGTTAAGGGATGAAACCAGTGCGTATAATGAGTAACACCATTTTCCATGGCCCAAGCCTTCATTCCAATGGCTACCTGATCTGCAATCTTTCGGTCAATTGTCACTCCATTATCAATAGCATCTATCACTGCTTTATAAGCATCAACAGATAAATATTTCTTCATCTTGGGACGATTAAACACCAACTTTCCGTAATAATCAGAAGTCAACTTTTCTTCTCTAACCACAATTTTCGGTTCCCTATTAAGAAGGGTATTCAATGCATTAAATCTAACAGTAGCCATAAATATTTATTATTATTTTCCTATCAAAACAACACAAAACAACACTCTACCCCAATAAACAAAACACCTAAAACGGATACAATGTTGTTTTTTAATAAAACACCCCTATTTTCACAGGGGTACAATGCAAATATATAAATTTGACATTACAAACAAAAGAATCTGTCTTATTCTTTTACATATTAACACAAAAAACACATTAATTTAATTTAACTGAAACACTACACTAGTATTTAAAACAAAACGAAAGAAATATAACCTATAATAATACAATCTATCAGAACACATCAATATTTACATCTATCATGAATAATTACACAAAGATCTTTAAGCAAAAAATTATACCTTTAGAAGAAAATATATTGATCAAACATTCTTTACTATGGAACAAATAAACAAGTATATTGAAGAGAACAAAGATCGCTTTCTAGACGAACTTTTTGGACTAATTCGAATACCATCAATTAGCTCTATTAAAGAACACAAGCCAGACATGTACCGATGTGCAGAATATTGGAAACAATTAATGTTAGATGCAGGTGCAGATAAAGCAGTAATTTTTGACACTCCAGGTAACCCTGTTACGTATGGTGAGAAAATTATAGATCCAAACTTACCAACAGTGCTTGTATATGGTCATATGGATGTTATGCCTGTAGACCCAATTGAACTTTGGAAATCACCTCCTTTTGAACCAGAAATTAGAGATGGTAAAATATGGGCACGTGGTGCTGATGATGATAAAGGTCAAGCATTCATACATGCTAAAGCTTTCGAATATTTAGTAAAAACAAATCAGCTTACATGCAACGTTAAGTTCATGATCGAAGGTGAAGAAGAAATTGGTTCTGTACATTTAGGCCAATTTTGCTTAGATCACAAAGAGATGTTGAAAGCTGATATTATATTGGTTTCTGATACAGGAATGATTGCACGCGATATTCCAAGTATTACGACAGGACTAAGAGGGCTTTCATATTGGGAAGTAGAGGTAACTGGACCAAATCGAGATCTTCACTCAGGTATCTTTGGTGGGGCTGTTGCAAACCCAATCAATGAATTAAGTAAATTAATTGCATCCATGACAGATGCAGACAATCGTATTACAATCCCTGGATTCTATGACGATGTGATCGATGTCTCAAAAGAAGAAAGAGAAAAGCTTGGTCAAGCTCCTTTTGATTTAGAAGCATATAAAAAAGCACTTGACATTGATGATATACAAGGTGAAGAAGGGTATTCAACACCTGAAAGAACTGGAATAAGACCTTCTTTTGACATTTGTGGAATTTGGGGCGGATATACTGGAGAAGGAGCTAAAACAGTTCTTCCTTCAAAAGCATATGCTAAAATTTCTAGTCGATTAGTGCCAAATCAAGATCACAACAAGATTGCAACACTTTTCAAAGAACACTTTGAAAGTATTGCACCAAAGTCAGTCAAAGTTAAGGTTACGCCTCATCACGGAGGACAAGGCTATGTTTGTCCAATTAATCTACCCGCTTATAAAGCAGCAGAGAAAGCTTATGAAGATGTCTTTGGCAAAACTCCAGTACCCGTTAGAAGTGGTGGAAGTATTCCAATCATTTCAACATTTGAAGAAATCCTTGGAACCAAATCGGTATTGATGGGATTCGGCTTAGAGAGTGATGCAATACACTCTCCTAACGAAAATTTCCCACTTGAAAACTTATTTAATGGTATTCGAACAATATCAAAATTCTACAAGCATTTCAAAGGATAACAAAAAAACGTGTATTCAATGACTTCATTGAATACACGTTTTTACATTTCATTATTTGATAATGTAATCCCATTTCATTAAAAAAGTAGGCGGATCACCAATGTGACAAACCTGCTTAAATTGAGCAATATTGTTCCTCACAGCTGGAACTAGATACCTTCCTGTAGATGAATAACCTAAACGATCAATTACGATATATGAAACATGTTGCTTCCTCAAATCTGTCAATAATTCCTCAGCATTATTTGTATTTTTAAACCGAGAAACTTTTCTATTTGCATACAAATAGAATAATCCTGGTTTTCTACATGCTATAACAGCATCCTTTGGAGTATGAGTTGAACACCATTTAGCCATGGCAAAGTAATGGTCATATTTAAGACCCCATTTCATCTCTTTTCTTAGGTGTAATACTTTCAACGATGGCAAACTAAATAACAATACGATTCCCATTGCCAAAACCCGCCTTCTCACCCCACTATCATGAGTCGAAATATTACTATGCTTAAATAAAAGATTGAATAAACCTAATAGAATTAAAAATTGAATAATTGGTACAATCGGCAGCATAAATCTAATCCCAAACCACACGTCAGGCCATAAAAGTTGTATTCCAAATTGACCACCTAAATAACCAATAATTAATCCTTGATATTTCTTATTCATAGTATAGATCCCATAAATAAATACGAGTATTAGTACCATACCAATCACATAATGATACCAAACAGAAGGAGCTGTCTGTGAAATATTCATCGAAGGCAAAACACTTCTTGGAATCTCTTTCGATATATATCTTAGCCCATTCTTAATAATCCTCTCAATCCATCCATAGAGCTCAATTACTCCTAGCTCAGGCCTGTATGGGTTTTTTAGTATAATTTGATTCAAATAACCATTCCCACCCAAATTCATTCCTCTTATAGACCAAGGCAGTATGCCTAAAACAAAAGATCCTATTGTAATCCCAATCATCTTCCACTTCTTCCTAAATAGATAAAATAAGGTAATACCGCCAAGAAGTGCTACACCTTGAGATCTTATATAAAAAGTGAAAATCAATGATAGTATCGAAAAAATAAAGTATCTATTTATTCTCAAATCACTCTTCAAAACAAAGTACAATGTCAATAAAGAGAAGAATAAAAATGGAATCTCACTCATCATAACGTAACTATACCTAATAATTTGACCATTAAACAACACGACCAATGATGATAAACATGCGAATAAGTTATTGCTAGTGATCTTCCGAACAATAAAAAACATCAACAATAATGAACCACACATAAAAAACCCATTAAAAGCTTTAATCCACAAAACACTTTGTGAAATCCACATCGCAAATGATATCAGAAGAGGATATCCTGGAGGAAAATGATTTGCTAAAGGATTCCCATACATATGAATATTTCGATACCCAAATCCTTCATTAATCGACTTCCCTAATATGTAATAAAAAGCATTATCACCACCCAAGAAAAGTTTCTTATCAAAAAGAAAGATGTAAACAACAATAAAACACACAAGTATAGAAGTGACATATGTAAATATATTCCTATTTTTCACGAAGAAGTTCTTTTGCATCTCTAAATATATCAAATATTAATGTTGCTCTAAGATAATGAAATCAGATAAACCTAAATATCTTATATTCCATAATTATATCTTTGTACCAATAAAAAAAGAAGAATTTCAAATAATGAGTATCAAGAAGCAAACCAAAAGAATAGTGTGGGCAACTACAGTTTTTCTTTTTATCACTCTATTTATAACACATCTAACAACCTTCAATCCTACATTCAAGCGGTTACAGAAGGACCAATTAGACATGTATAAATTTAAGGTACACTCTATTATTCAAAACCAATCAAAGGGACTTACAAATCTTCATCGTCAAATTATCAAACTCGACAATAATTTCTTCTCCGAGAAAACCTCATCTAATATTCTTAAAGATATAAATATCCATGGACTATATCTTTTTAGAGAGAGTGGACATATTCTTAAGAAGGTATATAAATCGAAACAATTATATCAATCTGATATTTCCAATATTTACGATATCCTCACAAAAAATCTCTCCATTTACGGAAGAAGTGAAATTACAGGAATAATTCAAATTGAAAGACATGTCTATATAGTAAATGCGTATAGGATAAATCAAGACTCTTTTGATTTCTCAATTATCATAAGGAGATTATCTCATCGAATATTACATGATCCGCAAAAAAACACACCATTTAAAGTTAAGTTTATCTATAAGAGACAAAACAAATCGAGAAAATCTTCGGGTTTTATTGCGACAAATAAAGTACTGAATTTTTTTTCTCCACCAAAATACTGCCATAGCAAACTAACCATCTTATCAGAGTTTTCAGAGAAGCCTATATATTGGAAAATACAGTATGAACCATTAATTATAGACAAAGCACGAACCCATACTATTATTGAACTATTGATTTTAATAATACTACTAACTTTCTTTTCGCATATAATCATAAAAACATTCGAAAATCAAATAAATAAACCCCTAAGCAATTTAGTAAAACAAATTGATGAAATGACAGACATGGATACACTTGACCCAATATCACATCATGATGGTCCACATGAACTAGTTGTTCTAAGCAATAAACTAAACCAACTATTTAATGAATACAATGCCCAGCAATTACATTTCTACCAAAATAATGACAACTTATCTCGTGCACTAATACAAAGTAAATTAAACGAAAAGCAGATTGTCTCTTTTTTTTCAAACATGTCTCATGATATACGAACTCCTTTAAATGCTATAATTGGATTTAGCGAACTGATATCAGAAAATATCTGTAATGAAAATGAAAAGAAAGAGTATGCTAGAATTGTACTTGACAACGGCATTAAACTAATAGACTACATTGAAAATATTATTGAACTATCAACGCTTATTAATAACACATTAATCCCAAATAAAAGAAATGTTCCAATAACTCAATTCATTCAGAACCTACAAGTCGTTGTATTGAGTCAAATAAGCAAACACCAGAAAGATGGACTAGAGCTTCTATTCAAACACTCTAATTATCAGGTGGCATCTAATATCTATACTGATGAGAAACTTCTAAGTAGATGTATTACAAATTTAACGAGTAATGCAATCAAGTTCACAGAAAAAGGGCATGTACATATTGATATTAAAACAGAATATAATCAATTTATATTTAGAGTTACAGACACGGGAATTGGGATCAAGAAGGAGCTATTAGAGCATATTGGAAAGGAGTTCCTACAAGAAGAAGACACCTATACAAAAAGTGTTGAAGGCACTGGAATTGGTTTGAGTATTTCTTATCGAATCGCACGAATCTTAGGAGGTAAAATTGTGATCAACTCTATAAAAGGAAAAGGTACAGAAGCCATTGTATCTATACCTTTATCCACCTAATTTTATTTAATATTATTCTCTTCTATATACCTTGCAGCTTCTGATAATTCTTCATACCAAGCTTCACCATATTTACGAACTAATGGTTCTTTAAGTAGTTGCCAGACGGCTACATTTTTCTCTTTACCGAGTTTCACCGCACAACTACAAATATCAAGCTCTTGATAATTTATCGCATCAAACTCTTTATACTCTGTTATTCGGATGGGGAAAAGGTGGCAACTTATTGGCTTTCTAAAATCAATCTTATTTTCAAGCCATAATTTCTCAATCGCACATTTAGTACTACCATCTTGATCAAGATAAGTATATACACACTCTCCATCACCTACAATTGGTGTAACTAAGTCCCCATCAGAATCGACAATAGAATAACCTTGAATCTCTACTTCTCGCTTATTCGTATTACACAATTCTGGCTCAATCAATGGGTATATCTTCTCAATAACCACTGCTTCCTCTTCAGTCAACGGTGCCCCTGAATCTCCAGAAACACAACATTCTCCTTTACACTTTAGCAAGTCACATAAAAATCTTTTATGAAACACATCAAAGCTCACTATAGTATTATCAACTTCAATCACAACAATAAATATAAATATGTGGGTAATGATGAAAAATGAAAAAAGCTTCACAAACATTGTGAAGCTTTCATTTAATAGTGGTGCCACCTGGAATCGAACCAGGGACACAAGGATTTTCAGTCCTTTGCTCTACCAACTGAGCTATGGCACCCTACCAATAATATAGGAGATTTACTCCTAAAAACTCTCAAAAAAAGTGGTGCCACCTGGAATCGAACCAGGGACACAAGGATTTTCAGTCCTTTGCTCTACCAACTGAGCTATGGCACCTTTTTCTTAAAGACACTGCGAATGTAGAACAAAAATATTTAATTACAAAATACTACTTCAAATAAATACCACCCATTTATTGGGATGCTCATGCAACTAGCAAAAAATCAATTCAATAGTAATACAGAAAAAAATCACACAAAACTACTCTGCGCATTTGATTCCTTAACTTCTAGATCAATTAATTTAAATGATCGGTTAATATTTCGTTCCAAATGAAGTCGACCAAGTAAATAATCAACAATAAATTTCTGATATCCATCCATCCAATCATCATGAAATTGAGACAATGAAATCTCACCTCTACCATGATCATATTTCATAAATGAGTGTTTTTCCAACTGATCAATATCCTGTAACAACACATCAAACCTTGTATCATCTCTTTGGTCACCTTCCGACAACTTGAAGAAATAATAATTTGACTCATCCTCCTCTATAAAAGAGAGAATATATCCATACTCATCATGTTTGCTCATAACACGTGTATAGACAAAAGAGTTATAATTTGAAATCTTTGGCTCTTCAATAAGAACAATATCTTCCATTCCACAATCTTTAACAAGATAGAATAGAGACATCATAGATAAATCTAAAACTCTATATGGTATATTATCAAATAAAGACTTTACAAGCAGTGTATCAACACATTTATCATTGACAACATTCAGTGACAGAAAACATAATATCTCACCACTATCTTGTTCTGTAATCAACAATCTACATTGATCATTTAAGATACGATAGTTCTGATCAAAAAGAAGATATGACAACACCTCATATTTAACATTATTCCTTCCTTTAATCATATATAAGATGTAGCTACAAAAACGTATATTACGATGTTCTGAATATGGTATATTTGTTGATAATTCATCTAAACGAGACAAGTTATCAATTAAGCTAGAATCCTCCGAATATGAAGCCAAAGCCTTATAAGGTAAACTAAAAAACAGCTTACTTTCCATAAATTTAGGCTTCTCTTCGACAATTCCCATAGAATATAGATATAAAAAAACATTACGAATCAAATCAGTCATCTCAATATCCGTGAGCTGACACCCAGCTCTATCATGATTCTTATGAATATATTCCATCCACCTATTATCCCTACTATAAACAAAACTCTTAAGAAATAATGAAGGAAAATCTTTATACTGAAATGTTACAATAGACTCATTTGCATTAGCCGAGTAGGTAACTATAAAAAGAAGATGAGGTTGATAGTTTACTAAAAAATGAAAGTCATCTTTAGAAAATTCATGAAATGAGAATATCTCCTGCTGTATTTTTACAGCAAAAGATAAAGATGACTCTAAAATATCATTAAGGGGCTCAATTAATTTCATATGCTTTGTCACTATTATTATATACAAATAATACAATTCATTTGAATAAAAGTTTAACTTTCCACATATGCTATTTATCACCTAACAACGCATCTCAATACAACAAACGCCAACAGCAACAATCAACACACTAAATATCAAAATATTACAACCATATAAAAAAGCAGACCGTTATCAAGCATTCAATTCTAACAACATAAAAAAAGGCTATCCCCAAAGGAGATAGCCTCATTAATATATTGTTTATGATAATACTACTCTTCGATTGAAGCAAGTAGCACTTCCATAATCTTCTTACCTGCGGTAGATACACTCGTACCAGGTCCAAAAATTGCAACCACACCAGAATCATATAGATAATCATAATCCTGAGCTGGAATAACTCCACCTGCAATAACCATGATATCTTCACGACCAAGCTTCTTAAGTTCTGCAATCACAGCAGGAACAAGTGTCTTATGTCCTGCAGCCAATGAAGAGACTCCAAGTACATTAACATCGTTCTCAACAGCTTGTTTCGCTGATTCCTCTGGAGTTTGGAACAATGGTCCCATATCAACATCAAAACCTAAATCAGCATAACCAGTAGCAACTACTTTTGCTCCACGGTCATGACCATCTTGACCCATTTTAGCGATCATGATACGAGGCTGACGCCCTTCTTTTTCTGCAAATTTAGCAACAAGCCCTTGAGCTTCTGTAAATTCTTTATCGTTTGATGCTTCTGATTTATACACGCCTTCAATAGTTCTAACCACTGCTTTATAACGTCCACAAACTTTCTCACATGCATCAGAAATCTCACCAAGAGATGCTTGCTTTTCAGCTGCCTTAACAGAAAGATCTAATAAGTTTCCTTCTCCTGTCTCTGCACACCTTGTGATAGCATGTAATGCTTGTTGACACTCTTCCTCATTACGTTCTGAACGCAACTTGTTCAAGCGCTCAATCTGTGCTTGACGAACAGCAGTATTGTCGATTTCTAGAATATCAATTGGATCCTCTTGTTCCAAACGATACTTGTTCGTTCCAACAATAGTTTGAGATCCTGAATCAATACGTCCTTGAGCACGAGCAGCTGCCTCTTCAATACGCATCTTAGGAACTCCTGTCTCAATCGCTTTAGACATACCTCCAAGTTTTTCAACTTCTTGAATACGTTCCCAAGCTTTATGTGCTAAATCTTGAGTCAATGACTCAACATAGTACGATCCAGCCCATGGATCCAATGAACGACAAATTTCTGTCTCCTGTTGGATATAAAGCTGCGTATTACGAGCAATACGTGCAGAGAAATCAGTAGGAAGTGCAATCGCTTCATCCAATGCATTGGTGTGAAGTGACTGAGTATGTCCTAATGCTGCAGCCATTGCCTCAATAGCCGTACGACCCACATTATTAAATGGATCCTGCTCTGTCAATGACCATCCAGAAGTCTGAGAGTGCGTACGCAACGCCATAGACTTAGGATTCTTTGGATTAAATTGTTTCACAATCTTAGCCCATAACATACGAGCAGCACGCATCTTAGCAACCTCCATAAAGTGATTCATTCCAATCGCCCAGAAGAAAGATAAACGAGGTGCAAACTGATCCACAGTCAATCCTGCATCTATACCTGTTCTCAAATAATCTAAACCATCAGCTAAAGTATAAGCCATCTCAATATCAGCTGTTGCACCTGCTTCTTGCATGTGATAACCTGAGATAGAGATAGAATTAAACTTAGGCATATAGTTAGATGTAAACTCAAAGATATCAGCAATCGACTTCATCGAAAACTTAGGAGGGAAAATGTACGTATTACGCACCATAAACTCCTTTAGGATATCATTTTGAATCGTACCTGCAAGTTTATCCATAGATACACCTTGCTCTTTTGCAGCGACGATATAGAAAGCCATAATTGGAAGTACTGCTCCATTCATGGTCATCGAAACAGACATCTTGTCCAGTGGAATTTGATCAAATAAGATACGCATATCCATGATCGAATCTACTGCCACACCTGCTTTACCTACATCACCAATCACACGAGGGTGATCTGAATCATATCCACGGTGAGTAGCCAAGTCAAATGCAATAGATAAACCTTTCTGCCCTGCTGCCAAGTTTCTACGATAGAATGCATTTGACTCCTCTGCTGTAGAGAAACCTGCATACTGACGTACAGTCCATGGACGCATAGCATACATTGCTGAGTATGGTCCACGAGTAAATGGTGCAAGCCCCGAAGCATAGTTCAAATGCTCCATACCTTCAAGGTCTTCTTTCGTATATACCGACTTAACGGGAATTTGCTCTGGAGTCATCCAGCTCTTTTCTATCCCGTTGTTCTTTTGCCAAGTAAAGCCATCTGTGCTATTATTGGCTGTTTTTATATTGATGCTCTTAAAATCTGGCTTCATAATAGTAATAAGATTCTTAGACTCCCAAAAGCAAATCACTTTTGAGAAGAGACCTAAACTTCAAATTAGTTAATTCCCAACTTTGCTGAATAACCTTTTAGGTCTTCTAGCACATTACTCTTAACATGAATGAAGTTCTCAACACCTTTCGATTTAAGTTCTTCCATACACTTAGGAGCTCCAGCTACAACAAAGATAGCTTCATCTTGGATCATCTCTAATGCCTCAGGAGCCAGTGTTTCATACTCTTCGTCTGAACTACAAAGTACAATAACATCTGCGCCAGCTTCTTTTGCTGCCTTAACACCCTCTTCAATCGTTGTAAATCCGTTGTTATCTTGTACATCCATACCAGATACAGCAAAGAAATTACATGAGAATTGTGCTCTTGCTTTTCTGAACGTTAGGTTACCGATTGTCAACATATAAGCTAATGGGCGCTTGTTCTCTTTTGCATAAAGATCTGTCTTGTATCTCAATGCCTCGAAAGCCTCAGCACCACGATAAGTTGACAATGTATCAATCTCTGCATCTGCTGCTCTCTGACTTACTGGAGCCAAGATAGCATCAGACAACTCACGATCCATATGCTCAGTGAAGTTAGGAAACTGGTTTACACCAAGTATATCCTCTCTACGAGTTGCAATATGAAGATCTCTCTTAGATGCTGTCGATTTAACAGCTTCTTGTATAGAACCAGCTTTTAAGCTTGCCAAGAAACCACCTTGCTCTTGAACTGAGAGGAAAATTTTCCAAGCTTGCTCCGAAATAGATTCCGTTAGCGACTCAATATAGTATGATCCAGCACCTGGGTCAACAATCTTATCAAAATGAGACTCTTCTTTCAACAACAACTGTTGATTACGAGCGATTCTTTCTGAAAACACAGTACTTTCTCCATATACCTTATCAAAGGTAGATACTGTCATAGAGTCTGTTCCACCTAAAATAGAAGACATAGCCTCTGTTTGCGTACGAAGCATATTCACATATGGATCGTATGCTGACTTATTCCACTGAGAAGTTTCTGAATGAATCAACATCTTACAAGAATCATCATTGCTCGCTCCAAATGCTTTAACAATTTGAGACCACAACATTCTTCCTGCACGAAGTTTAGCTAACTCCATGAAATAGTTACCGCCAGTTGCAAAGTTGAATTTAATAGCTGTTGCTGCTTCATCAACTGTTAAACCGCGCTTCACCAACTCAGATAGATACTCAGCTCCTTGAGCCAAACCATAACCTAGTTCTTGAACAATGCTCGATCCACAATTATTAAAGAATTTTGCATTAACAGCAATCGTACGGAAATTAGATACAGAAGAAGCAGCCTCCAAATTGCTCTTCAAACTATCCATTGCCGAATCCACACCATGTGCAAATTTTCCTGTTGCTACATAACGTCCAATAGGATCGTTTGCAACTGATGCAACTACTTTAGTTTTATCAACACCCGAAGCATTTAAATATGCAACAAATGCATCAACAACTGCTTTGTTCTTGCAACAAATTTCAAAGTTAACCTCAATCGCTGTTACATCAATATCTTTCAACAAAGTAGCCATCATTGCCTCAGAAACCTCTACATCATTTCCGATAACGAAACCTAATGAAGTGATTCCCTTATTAAGAACATCTAATGCTTTTGCATTAGCTTCCTCAACATTGTTTACAAGAATATTTTGACGAACATACCAATCGTTGTTGTTCTTCTTTGCTCCACGAACAAATGGGAACTCCCCTGGAAGTTGATCTAAGTGATTTAGTGAAGACAAGTTTTCTTCACGATAAAATGGCTGCACATTGAATCCTTCATTTGTGCGCCATACTAGGGCTCTTTCAAAATCTCTACCCTTTAAATCTACGGTGATTTTCTCAGTCCATTGTTCAGTACTAATGGGTGGAAAATCCTCGAACAATTTTATATTTTTTTCTGCCATAATTTTGGTAAAACTGTTTAAGGAAAAATCGTTTGCCAAAATTAATGGTTTTCAACTGCTTTACATCAAAATTCCTCTTTTTTTTACCCATTTTATATTACAAAAGCAAAAAAAATATATATACAGACATCTACGTCTTATTTATTCCCTAAATTATAGCCACTTTACTCAACATAATTAACACAAAACAAGCATCAACTCTTAAATACACATAAAACACTATAAACGAACACCTTCCACAAAAAAGAAAAAACATTAACAATAACTTAACAAACCTCATGAAATAAGGTTATCTTATGAGTTTGTTTATATCAAAATCCTAAACCAATGTTATGAAACATATAACAAAAAACCTGTTATATTTCAGTATTCCAAACAAAATCCTCATATTCGTAAACGTAATCCTTTTAGACCTAATAAGGTAAAACAACTAAACCAAATTTCTCTACACACAAGAGAACTAACAAAAAGTTTATTAAACTTTTTATTGATAACAAAGAACTCACACCTCTTTGTTAACACAAACTTTTTTACGACAACTAACTTTATTAGCCCTTTTTGTCCCCAACAAAGAGGGCTTTTTCATGTCTTCAAAAGCACACACACTCTTTCATAGAGAAACAGCTATACCATACAAATTGTTTCATCCACCACAAAAAAACTTTTCATTGAGATCAATGCATAAAAAAAGAGGTCGTCTAAAAGACAACCTCTCTTATGGTGGTGCCACCTGGAATCGAACCAGGGACACAAGGATTTTCAGTCCTTTGCTCTACCAACTGAGCTATGGCACCATACTTAAAACATAAACAAGTAACTTCAATCAAACTAGAGTCAGATGACTCTAACGGTGGTGCCACCTGGAATCGAACCAGGGACACAAGGATTTTCAGTCCTTTGCTCTACCAACTGAGCTATGGCACCGATTTCGGCAAAGGAAAGTAACATTATCTCAACCTAATATTTACTATTCCTTATACACCAAAAACTAAAAGAAACTCGCTAAAATAAAACCTTTTCTAAAATATCTATTTGACCCTAAGATCTAAGATAAAACCACACTTTTAAAAGAATAACTATTCCATTTTAAAAGAAGTGGTGCCACCTGGAATCGAACCAGGGACACAAGGATTTTCAGTCCTTTGCTCTACCAACTGAGCTATGGCACCTCTTGTTTTCTCAAGTGCGGTGCAAAAGTAAGGATTTATATTTAACCTCCAAATCCTAATACCAACTTTTCTTTATTTTTTTTGAACGTTCAAATCCAAGTCTAATAATATATGACACCTGACCATATAAGCCAATAGACTTTGGTTCAACCACTTCATTATTGTGAAAACTCCAATACTGATAACCGCCATAACTGGCATCCGTCATATTCTCAAATCGCACTTTTATTTGATGTCCAAACCGGCGTGAATTATAAAACCAACTAACATTGGCACCTACAACCAATGGCGTCTTCAACTCAACGGTATAATCTTCGCTACTCTTGTATACGGTTGTTAGCTCTTTTTTTGATCCCTCAACATCTACTTCAAACATAGAACGTGCTCCCATTAAGCGAAGATCAACCCCTCCTGTAAAATGAGAATTACGTGAGATATCAATTCTTCCTCCTAAGGCTGATGTAATCACATATTTTGGATCCCAAGCCATAACTCTGGATTGTCCATCCGATGTAGTCAATGATGTTTTGAAATAAGTTCCAGTGATACGAATATATGTATTTTGTTCCCAGCATTTTTCTACTGAGGTCGACAACCTTAACACAGAACCTTCACCAGTTGCAGTCATCTCATTTGGAAGCTTATTAAAAGGATTACTTCCCCAGTTTACCATCGCAAAAGAAGATGGCGATTTGTCGACCCACAAATTTGACAACATCTTGTAATCTCCATCTATCATCCAATAAATCTGTGATCCAAAGTGAATATCAAAGCGACTATTTAAACCGACATACGACTCTAATGGCAATGCACTATATTTAACAGGAACAACCTCTTTTTCTTCTATTTTTGTAACATCTTGAACTCTTTCATATAGAGACCACGGTTGGTTCATCTTCCCTAAGTTTGCTCCAACTTTCCAATGAATAGATGGGGTAATCTCCAATTTTATTGCAGCATTTGCAGACCAATAATTGTCTGTTGGCAATGAATTAGAGATATACTTACCTCCAATAAATGAAGATATTTTATTCGTAAAACGTATCATATATCCAACTGAAGTACTCCACTCTCTAAATTTCTGTGAACCGACTCCATAGAGAGCTTTTTTCTCTCCTTTATTCCAAATAGTATCACATAAACTCTGATTATATTGGTTATACGTTAAACCCACAGTAAAATGATGATGACCAGTTGGTTTATAGACAAACCGACTATTCCAACCAAACTGTTGTTGAGCTAAGTCATATTCTCTCGCATATTGTAATTGTCTACTATTTCTTTCTGAACCTTTATCCTTTTGATTCATCCAACCGAAATCATTCTCAAGTGAAAATTTCCCATCTTTAAAGTGAATACGGTGCCTCATCCCTGCTGCAACAGCTGTTTTATCATCGCTCATCTCACTATAAGGTGTGATATTCCATGGGATATACAAAGAGTCTTTAGCACTTACATCTCTTTTACTATTTACTGCTTTTGTCCAGAAAGCAAACGTCCCATATTTAAGTGTAGGCACATATACTGAGAGATTGAAATCCTGAGTTACAGGTAAATTTGTTGTTCGAAACAACTGCTGGGGAATCAAATCACTTTTAAAATAGTTATAACTAAACTTATAGCTAGATCTTGCGAAACGCTCATATGCTCTTAATCCACCTTGACCTTCCACAGAAGCTCCATCACTATTTAGTGAAATTCCAAATTCATTGCCTTTGAAATAACCTGAACTCATCACTATTTCACCACTATTACCAATCGTTGACTCCGAACGTAAACTCTGTAATGAGGTGAAGTTATTTTGTCCAAAAAAAACAAATTCATCGCCATACGTAAGTAGATTCTCCGTCTGTAACCCATCCATAAAGGCTGTGGATATATTAAGTGCCCCACCAAGCTTTGTTCTATTGTACAGAGGAGATACTGACCCCATGGAATAATTGGCACCATATTGATCTACACGATAAGCACCTCCAACAGTCTCCACAGCACTACTTTTATCCAATGGACCCTTATTAGGCAAACTATACATCTCTTCTCTTGATGCAACAGCTCCCGTTAAGACATCACTATAAGGAACCTCATTCAGCTGTTCATAACGCGGAATTACCTTACGAACCTCTTCTACCTCTTTCTCTATATAGACTTGTACAAATGGAGTATGATTCTCATTTAAATCAATACCTGTTACGGTCACCGTTTTGTATCCAATATATCTCACAAAGATCGTATAACTACCAATCGGAATCTCTGTCAACTGAAAAAAACCCTTGGTATCAGATAAAACCTCATATCTTCGACTTGTATTCTTCACCAAAACGGAAACGGATTTAACTGGTTGATGTGTATCACGGTCTAATACCATTCCACAAATCGTTTGATACTGTGCTTGTGCCTGAGCACGCCGAGGAACAAAAACAACAATCAATAACATCAAACAAAAAAAACACCTCATTCTGACAACGATTAAACTATCTTTCATATTTATTTAAAAATCATAGAGAAACATATACATCTATTACGTTCCAAATAACATAATTATTTCACAAAACACTAAATTATCTTTTATTACCTAAAATACGCAGATGTTTTTCTTGCATACCTCAAATCTTTATTATGGGGTAATATCCTGATTTTAAGCCTGCATTTGGAGATACTACGTGCTACATCTATGAATTTAGACCTTTGATAGACACAACTTCCCTTACCCACTTATGTCTTAAGGCTAATGAGGGAGAGCCAATACCAGTTCCGTTTATCATTCTATCCAGTCTTTGTAGATTTAATTAGTTTCTTGGCTCTTTCCAAGATTTGATGGGTAATCATATTAAAAAGAACAATGCTTATTCACCTTTCTAAAATCTAATTTACCCGTAACAAGATATATCATTGTGATGAAATTTTTAGTGTCCCTAAATCCTTTAGCTCTTCTTTTTACTGTTTGAACCACAGAATTAAGACCTTCTAATATTCCATTATTTATCTTTGTTTCCATCCATTGCACAACGCCATCCCAATGTCTTTTAATTGTATTGGCAGCCTTGATGATAGGCTCCATCCTAGAGTGAGTTGCCCAATAATACCATTGTTTTAATAAGCACACAAACTCTTCTGCCGTGTTAGCGTATGTGTAAATATCCTGAAAGCTTTCACGTATTCGGAGTGCTCTGAAACTCTTTAATTTACTGTTTGATATAGAAAGATCCTTAAAGGCTTGCTGTTGCTTTAAGGTGAAGTTTGTCTTGTTCTTTAAGAATAAATACCTGTTCCCCTTTAGACACTCTTCATCTTTTGCTTCAGATCGTCTAACCTTATCTACTGCTTCATTGATTATCTTCATAATATGAAACTTGTCAAATGTAATGGAAGCATCTGGAAGGTGTGTTGCTATGCCACTAATGAATGAAGGAGACATATCACAACTGACATGACTTATTTTACTTGATTTGATCACTTTATTTTGGTCGTGATAATGTGGAATAACCTTACAAAAAGAAGCAATAGTTTCTGCCCCTTTTCCTTCAGTAACATGTACTGTCTTGCGTTCTTTTAGGTCTACAAACAAAGTAACATAATTATGCCCTTTTTTACAAGAAGTCTCATCAACCCCTATCATCTCAATATCAGAATGGTCTTCTTCGGCCTTTGCTGTATCGACATACAAAGTTGCCAACTTCCATAGCTTATCATCATAAACACCTGTCATTTGTGCAACCTGATGAACTGGCATATAAGAAATTAAGGACATTAATAATGCTTCAAACAACAGTGTAAAACCAGGTAGTTCACCTTCCCAAGGCATATCAAGAATAGCAACATTACCATCTCCCTTTATAACACGGGGAACACGTGCAGTTAAATAACACTTATACTCAAAGAAGCTTAAATGCTGCCATGTTTTCTTTCGTGTATCATGCACCTGTAGGTTATCCTCTCCATTGTGACTAAAACGAGAACCTCTCTTAAAATCGATATAAACATCTAAACGTTGGGATTCCTTGTCTAAGTTAATACCATCAATAAAATAGGGAGATTCAATATGTAAGGCTGAGGCTAATAAATCGTACATGATGTCTTATTTTAGAAGTTATTATATAGAAATTAAACATGTAGCATACCCACTAAGTTTCGGAAAGAGCCAGTTTCTTATTGTTTGTTGCTAAATGAACAATCACTCTTCGCCCACTTTTGGTAATCTTAGCTGCCACCGTAACAAAGCGAAATATAAATGCTTTGAGTCTACTTGTTGTCTTTAACCCGTCGACTAAATCAGCAAACTTTGATATTATGTATCGATATAGAATGTGTGCTACAGCCATTATTATCAAGTAAACAGTGTTCTCTTCTAAGTTGCTGTGAGGCATTGATTTCCAATTAAAATCATTGTTCTGAATATCAAAAACCTTCTCGCTAGCTCCACGTTGATTGTAGAATATAATAGCTTGTTCTTCTGTAATATCCCAATCATTGGTTACTATAAACTGATAACTCTTCGCATCATTGGTTATCAATGACATTTGATTGGACTTATTGGGTTTTCGGTATGCGATGATTCTATGTGTATATTGACCAAATTCATATTTGAAGCTATTGACTTCATATGCTTGATTATTTATCTCACAACAAGACCAATTATCTGTTTTTGATGCTTTTGATAGTAATACGTTAGAGTGAGAGGCTCTAATCGAAAATAGAATACCCTCTTGATGAAAGTAGTCTGTAACCTCTTTGATATATGAACCACAGTCCATTCTTGCATATCGTAATTTTACACCTTTGGATGCCAACAACTCTAATGCTCGTTTATGGGTCTCTAATTGAGCCGTTTTAACATGACAATTTCCATTTCGTCCTTCAATATATACAGGAATGTTACCTATGGTTGCGACTCCTGGGAAGTATCCTTCTGTCTTCTTATAGCTATATTCTGCATCACTCTTTTGAGTGGGAATAAACTGGTGATCAAAATCATAGATAAGATCAGAAGCATTAGGATCTAACTGTTTAAACTTAATAGCACTAGCCAACAAGAATTTATTCATTAGTGTGTTAACATTTATCTTTTGGCCTTTAATTGTAGTCTTTCCTTCGATAATCTCACATGGAGTAGAAAGCTCCACATCTCCTCTTAGAATGGTATCAGCAGAAGGGATAGAAATTGATCTCAAGTTATTCAATGTATTATCCCGAAGATAGTTAATATCTTCCGTCGCACTACCTCCACAAAAAGTAGTGTATACGCGTGGTAATAACAAATCAGAGAACTTATAGATACACTTTGGGTCTCGGTCTACTAATTGCTCATTAATAAATTGAATAATGCCGTTTGAAATTAGCAAATCATGAATTAAATATATCCCACCAAATGGTGTCACCTTTGAATTAAAATCTTTGATCATTCACCTAAATAGGTGATTTTTCTGAATATATAAAAGCCTTACTATGCATTGTCTTACTGATGTTTACTTAAAATTAATACAATACACGTGCGGATTCAAGGCTTAATATGATATGTATAGTTCATTATTATGATCGCATATCATTATTAAATAATATTAATTAGTGAATGAACGTTCAGTTTTTAATTGAATGTTTATATATTTGCAAAGCATTACAGTATTAGTTTAATCTAGAGCTTTCCATTTAGGATGTAATCAATATGACAAAAAGAAGAGATAAGAAAGAGGCGTTGCTAGATGCGACACTGACCTTAGTTAATAATCATGGGTTCCATGCTGCTCCTATGTCTAAGATAGCAAAACTGGCAGGGGTTTCTCCTGCAACTATCTATATCTATTTTGAAAACAAACAAGATATGATGAATGCGATTTATCTTAAGTCAAAGCGCGCTATGGCTGATGCAGCTTTTGATGGATATAGTTCGGACATGTCTGTAAAGAGAGGGTTTGAGCTAATGTGGCGTAATGTGCTGGAGTTTAAGATGACACATAAGCGTGAAGCGACACTTTTAGAGCAGTGTGAAACTTCTCCTATTGTGGGGGATGAAATTTTGAAGGAGGGGATCTCTTATTTGTCTCCTATGTCTCAACTCTTAAGAAGAGGTATTGATGAGAATATCATTAAGAATGCTGCAGATTATGAGCTTTATGCTTATGCCTTCTATCCACTTACATTTATTAGTCAGAATATTGGTAGGTCACAAGTTAGCAATAACGATTTAAATATTGATATGCTTTTTTCTATGGCATGGGATAGTATTCGCTGTTAGAATTAGTCATAAATGATCACAAAATAGGGTAGGATATAATATCAATTGGATTAATAGCGTATTTATTAATCCAATTGGAATAACTTCTATCTTTTTTATTATAAAATAGATGAATGAACGTTCACTTATAAAAATATATAAGATGCAAAATTTCGATTATATTAATCCAACGATGATAAAGTTTGGTAGAGGTCAGATTACTACGATACATGAGGTGATTCCTAAGGAAGCGAAAGTAATGGTTCTGTATGGTGGTGGTAGTATTAAAAGGACAGGGATTTATGATCAAGTCATGTCGTCATTGGATGGGTATGATGTCGTAGAGTTTTCAGGTATTCCCTCTAATCCTGAGTATGAGGTGTTGATGGATGCCGTAAGTATTGTTAGAGAACAAGAAGTTAATTTCCTATTGGCTGTAGGTGGGGGATCGGTTATTGATGGAACTAAGTTTATTTCGGCTGCTTCAGTATATGATGGAGATGATGCTTGGGATCTTCTTACCAAGCAGGAGCCTATAATGGAAGCAGTTCCATTCGGAACAGTATTGACGATGCCAGCAACAGGATCTGAGATGAACTATGCGGCAGTGATTACAAAAAGAGCCACATCTGAGAAGTTACTGATGCAAGGCGTTGGAATCTTTCCTCAGTTTTCAGTATTAGATCCGACTGTGGTTTCGACAATACCAGAGAGGCAGTTATCTAATGGTTTGATTGACTCTTTTGTTCATGTATTAGAGCAGTATCTCACTTACCCCGTAGAGGCCAGATTACAAGATAGGTTTGCTGAGAGTATCTTGAATACACTTGTGGATATTGCACCTAAAGTAAAGTTTTCACCCTCTGATTATGGTTCGGCATCAGATTATATGTGGTGTTGTACGAATGCATTAAATGGGATGTTGCATAATGGTGTTCCTCAAGATTGGGGGATTCATATGATTGGACACGAAATAACTGCAATGTATCATATAGACCATGCTATTACTCTGGCTATCGTTGCACCGAGTTATTATCAACATTTGATTGGACAGAAAGAGGCTAAGTTAGCTCAGTTTGCTGAGCGTATTGCTGGGGTGACAGAAGGTACACCACGAGAAAAAGCAGTCAAAGCGATTGAGTTTATCAAATCGTATTTCTTAAGTTTAGGAGTTACATCAAAACTTTCTGATTATGTGGATTGTTTTGATCAGTGTGCAGAGAACATCTCAAAGACTTTTAAAGAGAGACAATGGTTGGGATTGGGTGAAAAACAGAATGTGACGCCCGAGATGGTAGAACAGATTGTGAAAGCTGCGTATTAAATTAGATCGTGTTTATTCAATTATAGAAATAGAGAAGTGATGCAAGACATTCTAAATATTAAGTTTGAAGAGATAGGAGATTACTGTCGTAAAGGCAGAACTAAGAGTTATTTATGGCGTGTAACGCAACTAAATGCTTTAAAGAGTCTACTTAAGGACTCTTCGACATTAATTGATAATGCGCTTTATGAGGATTTAGGAAAGAGTAGCTTCGAGTCGTACCTTACCGAGATTAACATACTAATTACGGAGATTGATCATACTTTGGATCATCTATCGTCTTGGATGAAAGATGAAGTGGTAGATACTCCTGCTGCGTTGCAACCTGCTCGGTCATATATTCGATATGAGCCACTTGGTGTTATTTTGATTATGGGAGCCTGGAACTATCCTCTTCAATTGACTTTGGGGCCCTTAATACCTGCTATTGCTGCAGGTAACGGAGCTATTATAAAGCCACCTCGTACTGCATCTGCTACTACTCGAATCATTAGGGATCTTGTACCTCAATACCTAGATTCACAGGCCTTTTGGGTCACTGAAGAGGATACTTCCAATGATGCATTGCTAGATCTACACTGGGACAAGATCTTTGTGACTGGTAGTGGAAGAGTTGGAAAAGTGGTGATGAACGCAGCGTCTAAACGACTGATTTCTGTGACTTTAGAGTTGGGGGGTAAAAGTCCTGCATTTGTTGACAGATCATGTGATTTAGAGGTGAGTGTTCGACGTTTATTACAGGGGAAATTTATGAATGCCGGTCAAACATGTGTTGCTCCTGATTATGTATTGTTAGATAAATCGATTGCTGCTGATTTCTATAAGATGGTACCTCAAGTTATACATAGTTTTTTTGGTGCTAATCCTAAAGAAAGTAATGACTATGGGCGAATTATTAATGAAAAGACTTTTAGTGGCTTGGTTGGGTTAATAGAAGGTCAAGATATTCTGTGTGGAGGTGAATATGATCAGGCTTATAAATATATTGCACCTACAGTACTAAAAAATGTTTCTCCAGAAGCATTGATAATGCAAGATGAGATCTTTGGACCGATTTTACCTGTGATAGAAATTGATTCGATGAAAGAAGGGATTGATATTATGTATGGTAAGGATAAACCTCTTGCATTATATGTTTTTGCAGAGGATAGAGAAGTGGTTAAGCATATCCTTGATCATACTACAGCTGGAGGTGTTTGTGTTAATGACTGCCTATTTCATTTGGCTGTCCCTGATCTTCCTTTTGGAGGTGTTGGTCCTGCTGGTATGGGTAAATACCACGGTAAGCATGGTTTCTTAGATTTGTCCAATGCCAAGGCGGTATATGATCATCAGACGGGATTCGATACCCTGAAACGTTACCCGCCATTTACAGAGGAGAAGATATCAATGATGAAAAAAATGTTGGGAATTAAATTGCCATCATGTATGGGGCGCAGCAAGTGTACTTCATGGTTTGTCAATACTTTTGGATCTTGGTTTGTTAAATAAAAAAGTGGTTGTATGATTGGCTGGAAAAAGAGTTTTAATAAATGGTACTTCTGGATCTCGGGTGTAGTCACTATTCTGGGGACACTTCCATCCATGTTGGCTCCTTTGAGAGGGACATTTCTAACGATGGGAATTGATTTTAGTGATAAGATAAGTGCACTACCTTTAGTTGGTCATTGGGGAATCATGGTTGTGGGTATCGGAGTGTTGATATTTCTTAGTGCGAAAAACAAAGAGTTGCGTAAACATATTATTTGGTATTCTCTGATCGAAAAGACTTATTTAGTTGGCGGTGGGATTTGGATGTATATGCAAGATCCTATTTTAGGAGCTGGGTATAATGGAGCTATTGTTGCAGATTCTTTACAAGTGTTAGGTGGACTCTTTTTTCTCTTGGTTACACGTAAAGAGTAAGTAAAACCGGATAGCGAAACATTCGTTGTGCCAGTCGTGGATCTCATAAGGCTAGAGTCTATAGAAGGTAGTATTGTTATTCAGTACTACCTTTTATTATTTAAAGATACTCGATCTTTTATTTATCTTATATTCTGTTTTATGAATAAAGTTATTCACATAGATTTTATATAATTACTTACGATAGTATGGGAAAGATATCGTTTTGTAAGGAACGGTTTTACCTATATTGTTGATAAAAAATGAGTGTGATATATTGTATAAAAAAGAGTTCGAGGTATTTTTATATCCTAAATATAAGATCTCGGAATACTGTCCAATGCAGTAGCTGTCCCCGCAGCCGTAGATAACTTAAGCGATTTGTTGTGTAGGCCACTATAGTAAAATATGGGAAGGTATTCAATTCGTGTTATAAGCCGGAAGACCTCTTATATCGTAGTACAAGCTATACTTTCGGGTGAACAGTAATAGTCAATATAATACAGAGTCGTTGTTCTATTACATCGAACTTTCTGTTTATGTATATTGATGACTTCTATATTTTACTCGACTGATTTGTCGCTGCCAATTGAATAAGGAACTTATTATTATTGTTTATGATGGATGTGAAGATCGTTCGTTTTTCGGGAGAAATTACTGACTATGAGTGGTGTGTTTGGAAAGATATAATTCTTTCAAATGGTTATATAGATGATGAGACATTATATGAAATAAGATCTCGTTTAGAACAACAACTTTTTAATTGTATTTCGGAGAATCAAGTGCTAGATATTTTGATTCGTATCATAGCGGATACTATTGATATTGATAAACCGGCGATGCAATATCATGCTTCAAGATTACTATTGAGAATTGTGATGCAAGAAGTCCATGGTGGTGAAACTCCTTGTACATTGAAAACGCTCTACTCACGTAATGTTTCGATTGGGGTATATGATAATGCACTGATGGAAATGTATGATGAGGCTTCGTGGGAGGAGATTAATGCATATATTAATCATGAAAACAACCTGTCGTTTACCTATGCTGGGCTACGGCAAATGGTAGATAAATATCTGGTTCAAGATCGAATTCATAAAACACTTTATGAGACACCTCAAGAGGCTTTTATGCTTATTGGGATGTTCATGTTCATGAAAGAAAAGAGAGAAATAAGAAAAGGGCTAATTTTCTCTTTTTATGATGCCTTATCACAGTTTAAAGTCTCATTACCGACACCGATTATTTCAGGAGTAAGAACTCCATTACGTCAATTTAGTTCATGTTGTTTGATCGATGTTGGAGATACAACAGACTCTATTTTGGCTTCTAATAGTGCTGTAGGATATTATACTGCACAGCGTGCTGGTATTGGCCTTAACTTTGGACGGATTCGAGGAAAAGATGCTAAAATAAGAGATGGATCAGTGGTTCATACAGGGTTGATTCCATTTATGAAGATATATGAATCTACGACCAAAAGCTTTACTCAAAACTCTATCCGTGGAGGCGGATCTACAGCCACCGTTCCATTCTTTCATTGGGAAATAGAACAGTTTATTCGCTTAAAGAATAATAAAGGGAATGAGGAGAATAGGGTGAGGCGAATGGATTTCTCTATTGCATTACACAAAGTGTTTAGAGAGAGAGTTAGAGAAGATCAAATGATAACTCTATTTTCAATGGAAGAGTGTGCACCTCTTTATCAGTCGATGTATGGTAAAGATGTGGATCATTTTAGAGATGTATATGAAGCTTTTGAAGCTAGGTTGGACATTCGTAAAAGAGAGGTGTCTGCGAGGGAGTTGTATGTTGCGATAATACAAGAGCGTTTTGAGACAGGTCGGATATATATATTGAATGCAGATCATGTAAACAGTCATAGTTCTTTTTCGAAACCAATATATATGAGTAATCTTTGTCAAGAAATAACCCTTCCAACCTCCCCCATTCAGTCGGTTGATGATACGAACGGTGAGATTGCGATGTGTATCTTGAGTAATATCAATTTGGGCAAGATTGACTTTATAGAAGAACTAGATGACTTAACACGACTACTGGTAAGATTTCTTGATAATCTTATAGATTATCAAGAGTATCCATTGTTGTCAGCGGCTAGGGTGACTCAGAAAAGACGTAGCTTAGGAATTGGGATTTCTGATCTATTCCATTTCTTAGCAAAGCAAGGAGTGGAATATGATAAGAAAAAAGCAAGAGATCTTGTTCACGAATATATGGAGAGGTTTCAATATGGGTTGATTAGATCTTCTATGTTATTAGCCAAAGAGAAAGGGATGGCAGAAGGGTTTCATGAAACGATGTATTTCTCGGGAGTATTTCCAATAGATAGTTACTGTCGTACCGTGGATCAGCTGCATGAAGAGGGCTTGAAGTGTGATTGGAGTAAACTGAGGGAAGAGGTTAAAAGATATGGGATGCGTAATACGACTTTAAGTGCTATTCCACCAGCAGCATCTAGCTCGATAGTCTCTAATTCCACCGCAGGTGTAGACCCTCCGAGGATGCATATGACTACTAAATTAAGTAAGCATGGTCCTTTGGTACAGCTATTGCCTGATATTGAGAAATATTACTCTAGTTATTCCCTTGCTTGGGGAATCTCGAATGCTTCGTATATCAAACTTATTGCAGTAATTCAGAAGTTTATTGATCAAAGTATTAGTACCAACATGTATTATGATTTATCGTTGTATGAGAATGAAAGAGTGCCGATTAGAGAGTTAATAGAAGATGAGTTGACAGCCTATAAGTATGGATTAAAAACACTCTATTATTTAAATACTCATGACGGTTCTGGTAATGAAATGGAGAAGGTAGAGAGTTCTTGTTCTGGTGGAGCTTGTGAAGTATAACTTCCATCAAATGTTGCATTGTAATAATGAAAGAGATGGAGAAGAATAGAATAAAGTGTTCGCTTTATGATAGCGAATCGATTGATTTTACTACAACGAAGATGTTTTTTGGAGAGGGGCGTAATCTGCAGCGTTATGATGTACAGAAGTATCCTTATTATGACCAAATAACACAACGAATGATGAGTTACTTTTGGCGACCAGAAGAGGTTTCTCTACTACGCGATAGTAGTGATTTTCAGAAACTCACAGAACATGAATCATTTATATTTACGGAGAATATAAAGTACCAAATATTATTAGATAGCGTTCAAGGTCGTTCCCCTATACTTACTTTTGGTCAAGTCGTTACAATTCCTGAGTTAGAGGAGGCGATAAATGTTTGGGGCTTTTTCGAGAATATCCATTCGATGAGTTACTCTTATATAATTAAAAACTTATATGATGCTCCTTCTGAGGTGTTTGATGAGATCATGATAAATGAGATGATCAAGGTAAGAGCTGAGGATGTTACGAACTACTATAACCAGTTTTATGAATCACTGGCTCTTTATCATGCAGAGAGTGTCGATGAGGGGGGATTGAAGGTATCGGATGAGAGATTGAAGCGTGAGTTATACCTTGCATTAGTTTCGGTTAATATATTGGAAGGCATTCGATTCTATGTGTCTTTTGCTTGTTCTTTTTCTTTTGCTGAGCATCAGAAGATGGAAGGGAATGCTAAGATATTAAAGCTTATTGCTCGTGATGAAAATGAACATTTGGCATTAACGCAACGAATTATAATGGACTTAAGGGAGAAAGAAGAGGAAGGTTTTAGTGATATCGTTCATTCTCTTGATCATGAAGTATACGAAATGTATCGTAGTGCAATAGCGCAAGAAATTGAGTGGGCTGAACATCTTTTTAAAGGAAAGACTGTGATTGGTTTAAACAAAGAGCTCTTAGTTCAATATATGCATTATATGGCAGATCGTAGGTTGCATGCAATTGGTCTACAGCCTATCTATGGTGAGACAAAGAATCCGTTAAAATGGATGAAAAATTGGTTGCGCAATGATCATGTTGAGGTATTGCCTCAAGAGACAGAGATCTCTTCGTATGTTGTAGGAGGTGTGGACATGAACTTTAAAGAGGTAACTTTTGATTTTGAATAGAGTCAAATGAGAGGTTCTTTCTTGAACCTCTCATTTGTTTCACTCGGCTAAATTGATTTGATAAAACACACTTTGCCGTTAACCTCTTCTTCCTTAAAACCTACAGATTTATAATACTTATGATAATGTTCCGCTGGAGGTACTGCTTTTACCGTTTTAATACCTTTGTTTTTGTACACAGAGTCTTTATTTCCAAATAGATATTTACCTGTTTTAAAGTCTCTATATGCGGGAGTGGCATAATCTAATTTCAAGTCTAATGTGTCTCCTTCAATATTTCCAATACAGAATCCAGCAACTGACATATCTCTTAGAATAAGTACGATAGATTCATCTTTTAAGGGGGTGTCTATTTCGGGGTATTCTTTTAGAAGTTGTTCTCTATAGAACTTAAGACATCCCTTAAAGTAGGGATCATTTCTGTCTACTTCAAGTGTCGTGAAATAGTCATCTTTTGTGTACATTTTAAAAAGGAATACAATGTTTACTCCAACAATGAATGCATTTACTAGAGCGATTGGATATGCTTCAATCATAAATCCATAAATGGTGAATATAAGGGAACCAACCATATTAAACCATCTAAGTTTAATCATAGATGTCATGGTAAGTGAAATAGCGACAATCACTGAAGCTAAATATCCAGCCCATTCTACTAGGTTTATTGTGTCCATAGGTCTTAAATTTTATTAGTTTATATAGTTCTTTCGTTCATGGTTTTTGAGAGAAAGTGACGCGCAAGTAATAGAATTTTAATAATTTAAAAGATGAGTGTTGTCATAGAACTAAATATTCTCTTAGATATTAGAGTCTGTATTCCTATTTTGAAAGTGGTGTGCTGTATATTATGTTAGGTGTTAAAAAGCTTATAATTTTTAATTTCCTCAATATATCATTAATGATATCGTCCAATTTTTTTATCCATTATATGGTTGTCAAATTGACAATGATGTAGTAATACTTCAAGAATTAATAATCGTGTATTACTGTTTTGTTTCCATATATTGGGAGGTTTGTGTTTGTGTGTCATGTTGGATAAGATTCGTGGTAAATTATAAATTCGATAGGTGAAAGACTATTTACAATTGAAGCTATAGCGTTGGTGTGGATGTTTTAGGTCCATATATTGGGTTTTTAACACATTTAGATATTGTGAGTATGGTCGTAGATATTTAGATGTTAACAATATTATTGTTTTATAGCTCACAGGATAAAAAAGTATTTTTGATGTAGTAAATGTTTTCTGTAATGGTTATATTTGATTACCTCTTAGATAGTAATGGTTGTTAAATGAATTATTAATTTATTATCATCTTTACTATGAAGTTTAAATTTTTACTTTTAATGTTTGTTCCAATATTGTTTTTTTCTTGCAACAAAACTGCCAAGAAAGCGAAAACGACAGGAGAACCAGATGTGGTAATTGCTTATGAAGATTGGAGCGAGAATAAAGCTTTTACTTTATTTGCTAAATATTTACTAGAGTCTAAAGGATATCGTGTAAAGACAATCCTTGTAAAGAATGGTTTATCAGCTCTTAATGCAGGAAAGGCAGATGTTTTTCTTGAAAAATGGATGGCGAAAGATATTCACGTTGATGGTACAGAAAAACTAACTGTATTGGGGGATATCTATCAAGGAGGAAAGTTAGGTCTTGTGGTTCCTAATTATATGAATATTCAATCCATTGAGGAGTTAAAAGATATGCAAAAAGAGATTGGTAATAAGATCTATTCTGTGGGGCAAGGAACAGAAGCATTTTCTGGATTGAATGAGGCACATAAAAGATATGATTTAACTGCAGAGTTAATACATGTTTCGGAGACTGAACTATTCCAACTATTCGATAAAAGGTATATGGATCGAGTACCTTTTTGTTTGACTGGTTGGTTTCCTCACCCTATGCTAAATAAGGAATATCTAAAAATGTTGGACGATCCATATCATGCTTTTGAAACGGATTATGATTTAGTAAAATACTGTACTAGATCTTGGGAAAAAGGGCACCCTAAATTATTTAAGTTTTTTAAATCGTATACTTTTAGTGAGAAACAGTTCAATCTATTAGTAAAAAAGATGGGGGAGAACGATTGGGATCTAAATAAGGCAACCGTCGGATGGTATAAAGAACTTTCTCCTACTTTCACGAAGATGTTGGAGTAATTTATTTGTTGAAAGAACAACTGTAATAAAGCTAGGATAAACTGAGTGTTATGTTTTATCCTAACTTTATTATTTTAGTGTAAATATTAATGGTCAAATGTTGAACTGTATGAATAGAATCGGTTATTGTTTCTTGGTTTTAAATATAATCCTACTCTCTTCATGTAGTTCCATCTCAGATGATCATGATCGGGTGTATAATGCGGTTGAAGTTTATAACGATTTTTGGCGATCATACGACTTGTATTATGCTAATTTCTTTGTGAAATCTCTCGACTGGGACGCCGTTTACGAAAAGTATAGAAGTCGAATTGATAAGCAGACTAATGACGAGATTCTGTATCAAATATTGACCGAGATTGAGCAAAAAGAGTTGAAAGATGGACATTCTTACATTGCACAAACCAAAGAGTACCTTATTTCGTATCAACCCAAAAGAGTTGGTTTTGATGATTCGTATTTAGTTTCAGAAAGATATTATACAAATGAGGTCGATATTTTAGATTCTAAAATGGAATTTATTGAATATGGATTTGTTAAACCTGAGCTCACTGTCGGTTCTGGTCTAATTGGGTATTTAAGGGTAAAGGCTTTTATGCCAGACAATGAGTTGCAATCGTTTGGACAATTCAAATCAGAAGTGGATAAGGCCATGAACCTTCTTCGGAGTACTTCTTCTATTATTATTGATGTGAGAAATAATAGAGGTGGTTATTCTCCATGGTCTGAATATCTTGCGGGTTATTTTACATTGACGTCTGGTGAGTACATGATAGAAAAAGTCCGATATAATGATAATAGAATGGATTTAAAGGTGATTAAGAATAGTTTTGTTGTATCGACTTCATCAAATTTTGTTTATGATGGCAATTGTACTGTACTCATGAATCGATTGACCGCAAGTGCGGCTGAAATATTTGTTGTGGCAATGAAGCGACTTTCTCAGGTAACTACGATAGGAACAAGAACTTTTGGTATATTTTCACCATCGATGTATCGAGAATTAGTCAATGGATGGTACGTGCGAATCCCTGTAAGTGATGTTCGTTTACCAAATGGCATAAGTTATGAAGGGGTCGGGATTTCACCAGATATAAAGATGAAGAATGTTAGTTTGTCTTCTTTTGAAGACCCTGCATTGATTAAAGCCATAAACCATGCGAATAAGAATTAGAATTATATTACTACTTCTATTTTTGGGAGTTTCTTATGTCTCTTCAGGGAAGAAGAAAGTGGAGCTTTATGTCAATCTTGGAGTGAATCATATAAATCTTAAAGACCAAAAAATATCGTCTTATTCATTTCATGATGAATTATTTTCGACCACTATAGGGGGACATATATTTTCAGATAAATGGTATCAACTCTATGAACTTGAATATGTCGGTGGGAGGATGATTCATTCGTTTCATAATAATACAATTAATCCATATAGTGAACTTAAATATCTTCGTTTTCAGGCTAATGAGGCCTGGGGATTTAGGTTAACTAAAAAAGAGGCAAGTTTACAAGTATATGTTGGATCAGGTTTCTATCAAAAAGTTAGAGCCTCTGTTTTTAACGGAGGGGATGATGCATTTTCTCAAAAAATGAATTTTTGGGTTTTTGGACAAAATATTTTATGTCTAGTGAGGAGAGAGTGGAATACGATAGATCTTCGTTTTCAGTGTAATTTGAGTTTGTGGAATTTTTCAAGTGAACCTGAGTGGAATGCCTATTATAATTACGATAAAAATGAATTTGTCTTTCATGGCCTTACGGATTGGGTGTATTCGCAGGATCTTAGCCTGGGGTGGAAGATCTCAGATTGTATTACTATTCCTATTGGTCTCAAGTTGGAGTTCGGTAATTCACATAATGAAATGTCAGAGAAATACTTAATGAAACAGATATATATTGGGTGTCGGTTTTGATCATTTAGTATATAATTTCATTCTGATCTTTATTGAGATAAAGAGTGTAGAATTGCTCCGCAATTTTATCTGGCGAGTATTTATCACTCTCTTTATTAATAAAGTCTGTAATGGTTACTGTACCTACAAATATTTTGTCGCGGCGTAACTTTTTGTATAGTTGGTGTGATAAATTTCGTAATGCTGCTTTCCCCATGGAGAGGGAACCGAAGCGTGGATTCGGATGTAACGCAAAACCTCCTCCCGTTAAAAGAACAGTGCCTTTGTTGGCTTTTAGTTCTGTGTATAAATATTTTACAACCTCTAGTGCATGTAGCGTATTTATCTTATAATCTTTCAGCATCTGTTCCGGAGTATCTTCCAATACATCCTTTAATCTCAATGAGGCTGCATTATAAATCACTACATCAAAATGAGATATTTTTTCTCGAATCTTATTTAATGCATTTTTAAGATCTTCGAGGTTTTCGACATCAGCATTTTGAACAATAACTGGAATATTATTTTTCTTTAAATACTCTTTGTAACCGTTCAGTTTATTAATATTTCTACTGATTAATGATATGTGATTACCATTCATTCCAAAGGTTTTAGCTAATGATAATCCGAGGCCTGGTCCACAGCCAATGATTAAAATGTTTTTCATATAAAAAGATCTTTAAAGTATTGAATTCTATGTTTAAATTTTAAGTGTAAATTAGGCGAAAGTTAATTGTTCAAGATAAATGTAAAAGGGATATGCAGTCTTTCCGACCAAAACCTCTCTTCGTGTTTGTCTCCAACAAATATCTTACTCATATAGTTGGATTTTGTATACCCATGTTTCTTAAAAATATCATTTATTTTTAGTTGGGAATCTCCATAGTATTGATCCAATGTCTTTGTTCCATGATCGAAATAGAATTTATGATTCTTGTAGGAGGGTATGTTTTTATTAACATAGTCAATGAATGAGTTGGAGATGGTTTTATTCTCTTCATAGCTGCCAATCCAATGAGTTGAAAGACATGCAGCTCCAGCGAAGATGTTAGGGTACTCACATATGGCATACATCGAAATCAATCCTCCCATTGATGATCCTGCAATGAAGGTGTGCTCTTGTTGGGTATATGTCGAATATGTTCTGTCAACATAAGGCTTAAGTTCGTTAATAATAAATTTTAGATAGTTGTCAGAATCAGGAGTACGTAGCAGTCGTTCTTTGATTAAACTATCTTGAAGATGTTTAGGTAAATTGTAGAATGGTTTTGCAGGCCAATAATCAGAAGTTCTATGGTCTTGTATATTCCATATTCCAACAATAATTGTTTCAGGGACTTTTTGCTTTGTAATTAAATCCTGTAGTATGCTATTTGCCATCCATGCTTGGTGGTTCCATGTTGTAGTACTATCGAATAACATTTGTCCATCATGCATATACAATACTTGGTATTTTTTATTCTTAGTGTAGTTTGACGGCAACCAAATATCAACATTCCTTTCTGTTATGTATTTAGATGGAAAGGGGTGTATTTTATCAATACGTGGTTCAACCTCGCGATTACATGAATAGAATAGCATAATGAAGGATAGGATAAAAATATATTTCATGATGTCTTTGCGTATAAATTATACCTTTTAAACAAGAGTGTTGTATACAATGTTTTGTGTAAAATATTTAATCTATAAACTACTTAGATATGACGTATTATTTAACAATATATGGTTATAGAATGTTAAGCTTGGGTGATATTTACCTATATGTGTAAAATTTATATATTTTTATCAGATTTCATCTCTGATATGGAATTAGCTCATTGATTCTTAATTGTAAAAAGCTTATTTTGAAACAAGAATTTTTAGATAAAATATCGGAACATCAAAAGATCATTCATAAAGTTTGTAGTGTGTATTGTGTTGATTCAGAGGCAAGGAAAGATCTGTTTCAAGAGATTCTCGTGCAGCTTTGGAGAGCTTATCCTTCTTTTAAAGGAGAAGCTAAGTTTAGTACATGGATGTATCGCGTTGCATTTAATACTGCAATCACCTATTTTAAGAAAGAGAAACGTAATATTTCAACACAAAGTATAGAAAATGAGGTGTTTCATGTAACAGATGATGGAAGAGATGAAGAGTTTGAAGCGAGAGTCGAGTTTCTTCATCGTGCTATCGGGACATTATCTTCCATTGAAAAGTCCATTATATTATTGTACCTTGAAGAGAAAAAGTATGATGAAATCTCTGAAATAATGGGGATCACTCAGAATAATGTTCGGGTGAAAATGTCGAGAATTAAGGATAAACTAAGAAAAATAATGAACCCAAGTTAGTATCGCTGAATAAATGGAATTAGAAGATTTAAAAAATAATTGGAAAGCCCTTACGGAGAAAGAGGAGTGTTGCGAAAGTGTCTCTGTAAAGGAATTAGAGGACATGATTCACTCAAAGGGTGCAACTCAGTTTGCTAAAATTGAGACTAGTATTCGAGTTGCCTACATGTTAATCATGTTTTTTTGGGTTCTTCAATTTTGTTTGGACTATTTTATTGCTGATTTTTTAAATAGAAGTTTGCCATTGTGGTTGTCTATGGTTGATTATGGCCTTGCTGCATGGTGCTCTATAGCCCTTTTGTTCTTCGTGTATAAGGTTAACAAAATTGACTGGCATAACCTTCCCTCTACGCAAGTAAAGGATTCTATAACGAAATTTTTATCTGTTCTTAAGCGATTTCGTCGCAACTACTTCTTCTGTATCTCTTCATTGTTAGTCAGTGGAGCATTGGGTACAATTTATTCATTATATGAAGGAATCACCTCGAATATTGTTTTAAAAGTTAATAATGGAGATAATCTATTCCTTTTGATCTATATTATTACTTCAATTGTTATTTTTGTTTCTATATTCTTTTTAGTACGTAGAATTTATGTTTGGTTGTTTAACCTGCTTTTTGGTAAATATATGAAGCGACTAGAAGAATTAAACGAGGAATTAAACTCTATCTCAAGTTAATGAATTTGAAAGGACACTAGTTTATTATAAATGGAGTCTTTTATCATTTAACCTGAGATAATATGACAAAAACATTATGACACCATTTACGCATTTACATGTTCACTCTCAGTATTCTATTTTAGATGGAGCTGCAGGGGTTAAGGCTTTGGTCTCAAAGGCAAAAGAGAATGGAATGAAAGCTGTTGCTTTGACCGATCATGGAACGATGTTTGGAATAAAAGAGTTTCATGCTGCATGTAAAGCCAATGATATAAAGCCAATTTTAGGTTGTGAAACCTATGTTGCAAAAAGAAATTTATCTACAAAAAAAGAGAAGGTTGACCGTTCTGGTCATCACTTAATCCTGTTAGCAAAGAATGAACAAGGGTATAAGAACTTGTTACATCTAATCTCTGTTGCAAATACCGATGGGATGTATTATCGTCCTCGAATTGACAAAGATCTTCTTGAGAAATATCGCGAGGGAATTATCGTCACTTCTGCATGTTTAGGTGGTGAGATTCCTCAGTGGATTATGAAAGGTGAAATGGAGAAGGCTGATGAAACGATTCAGTGGTTCAAGAGTGTCTTTGGTGAAGATTATTACCTTGAACTTCAACGTCATCCATGTCAGGATCCTCGTCTTAGAACTAATATCTATGAAAACCAAGTATTGGTTAACCAAAAGATTCTAGAGCTTGGTGAAAAGCATGGAGTAAAGGTCATTGCAGCAAATGATGTTCACTTTGTGAATAAAGAAGATGCAGAGGCTCATGATATTCTAATCTGTTTGAATACAGGAAAAGATTATGATGACCCCAATAGAATGCGTTATACAAGACAGGAGTGGTTTAAAACATCAGATGAAATGTATGAGTTGTTCTCAGACATTCCCCATGTAGTTTCTGAGACGGATAATATTGCGGATAAAATCGAATATTATGAACTGAACTCTGCTCCAATTATGCCAGAGTTCCCTATTCCTCTTGGTTTTGCAACTTTTGAGCAGTATAAAGAAAAATATAACCAAAAAGATCTTGAAAGTGAGTTTAAAGGGTCACTAGATCGAATGGGAGGATACGAAGGAGCCTTGCGTGTAAAGTTAGAGTCGGACTATCTAGCTCACTTGGTATATGAAGGGGTGAAAGATCGGTTTCCAGACAACTTCACAGAGGATAAAAAGGAACGTATTGATTTTGAACTTGAGACGATTAAATCCATGGGATTCCCTGGTTATTTCTTAATTGTACAAGATTTTATATGTGCAGCTAGAGATATGGGGGTAATTGTTGGCCCAGGTCGTGGATCTGCAGCAGGATCTGCTGTTGCTTATGCAATTGGAATTACTAATGTCGATCCGATTAAGTATGATCTTCTTTTCGAACGTTTCCTAAATCCAGATCGTATATCGATGCCTGATATTGATATTGATTTTGATGATGATGGTCGTCAAATGGTATTGGATTGGGTAACGGAGAAGTATGGACATGATAAGGTGGCACATATTTGCACTTTTGGAACAATGGCTGCAAAGATGGCATTAAAGGATGTTGCAAGGGTTCTAAAGCTACCATTATCCGAAGCTAATAGATTGGCTAAGATGGTGCCTGAAGCTCCTAAAATGACGCTAAAAAAGGCTTACGCTGAGAATCCTGATTTAGAAAAAGAAAAACGAGGGACAGACCAACTTGTTTCAAAAACAATTTCACTTGCCGAATCTCTAGAGGGATGTGTAAGACAAACAGGAGTACATGCCTGTGGTGTTCTTATTGGGCGTGATACTTTGTCTCAGAATATTCCAGTAATGCCAACCAAAGGAGAGGCGCTATTGACTACCCAATATGATGGACGTTTTGTTGAAGATATTGGGCTTCTAAAGATGGACTTCTTAGGTTTAAAGACTTTGTCTATTATCAAAGAATCGCTAGATAATATTAAGTTGTCGAAAGGTATTGATATTGATATCGATGGAATACCTATGGATGACCAAGAGACATATAAACTCTTTAGCCGCGGAGATACAACTGCAATATTCCAGTTTGAGTCCCCAGGTATGAAAAAGTATCTTCGTATGTTGCAACCCAATAGATTCGAAGATTTGGTTGCTATGAATGCATTGTATCGACCAGGACCAATGGAATATATCCCAGACTTCATTAATCGTAAACATGGTGTTTCTGATATCATATATGATCATCCTATGATGGAGCCTTATTTGAAAAACACTTATGGTATTACCGTTTTTCAGGAGCAAGTGATGCTTCAATCTCGTGCTCTTGGAAATTTCACTCGAGGTCAATCTGATACATTGCGTAAAGCAATGGGAAAGAAGAATATGAGGTTGATGGAAGAGCTTAAAGCAAAATTTATTGAGGGGTGTAAGAATAATGTTGATTTTATGACTGGCTGTGAGGTCGACCAAAAAGATCCAGATCGACTTATTGGAAAGATTTGGAGTGATTGGGAAGCTTTTGCATCTTATGCTTTTAATAAATCACACTCTGTTTGTTATGCTTATATTGCTTACCAGACCGGTTATTTAAAGGCACATTACCCTGCTGAATTTATGGCAGCTGTATTGAGTCGGAACCTAAGTAATATAGATAAGCTCTCCAATTTTATGGAAGAGTGTAGGCATATGGAACTTGATGTTAAAGGTCCAGATGTGAATGAATCATATCGAAAGTTTACTGTAAATAAAGAAGGAGTAATACGTTATGGTTTAGCTGGAGTAAAAGGAGTTGGAGAAGGTGCTGTGGATGCAATTATTGAAGAGCGAGATAATAATGGCATATTTAATGATATCTTTGATTTTGTTGAGCGTATCCCTTTAAAAACAGTCAATAAGAAAAATATCGAAGGATTGGCAGTGTCTGGTGGATTTGATCTATTTGAAGAGATTAATAGAGCTCAATTTTTTGAACCAACCAGAACGAGCACTACATTTGTTGAGGATTTGATCGCTTATGGGAATAAGATTCAGTCTGATCAACAAGGTAATGGAATGGGTTCTTTATTTGGAGATTTGGCGCCGATTGAAGTGAAAAAACCTAATGTTCCAATTGCAGAAGAGTGGCCAAAAATGGAACTTCTTGAGAGAGAAAAAGAGTTAATTGGTATTTACTTATCCTCGCATCCTTTAGATGATTATCGGTTTGAGATAGACCACTTTGCATCAAAGCAATTTAAAGTAAGTGACTTATCAAATCTTGATAAGTTGGTAGGTAAAGAAGTGGCTATTGCAGGGATGGTGACTGATGCAAAAGAGGCTATGACTAAAACGGGAAAACCATTCTCAAATATGACATTTGAGGATTTCTCAGGAAACTTTAGGTTCTTTTTCTTTGGGAAAAATCATGAGAATTACTCAAAATTTTGTAAAATTGGATCACTATTACTTGTTAAAGGGCGTGTTGAACAGAGCATGTTTAGACCAGGAGAGCTAGAATTTAATGTTACATTCGTTGAATTCTTATCAAATTTAAGAGAAAAGGTTAAAAGTCTTGATGTTGAAATCCCTAGCGATCTGATTGATCAAGACTTTAATAATGCATTTCAAGATATTGTGGATCAAAATAATGGTCAGACACTCTTAACGTTATCTTTTGTGAACAAGAGTAAAAAACAGAAGATTTCACTGATATCTAGAAATAAACGTGTATTTTTGTCTGACAGTTTCCTTTCATTTTTACAAAAATATGAAGAGATTACGTTTAAACTAAATTAATTTGTAAATTTGAACAAGTAGATAAAAGAATAGAATTTTTAAAACTTAAAACATTATATTATCATGGCTATTGAAGTAACTGATGCGAATTTCGACGAAGTAGTTATTCAGTCTGAACAGCCTGTTCTTGTGGACTTTTGGGCAGAATGGTGTGGACCTTGTCGTATGTTAACTCCTGTTGTTGAAGAGTTGGCTAAAGAGTATGAAGGAAAAGTTGTTGTTACAAAAATGGACGTGGACAACAACCAAGGTACTGCTGCTAAGTATGGAATTCGTAATATTCCTACAATCCTTTTCTTTAAAGGTGGCGAAGTAGTAGACAAGCAAGTTGGTGCTGTTCCTAAGACTATTTTGGCTAGTAAACTTGACTCTTTATTGTAATATACTTTTACATTTACGGAGCATATAGCAACTTAATTCGCTATAAACAATCGATAAGAGGAGATATTGTATATCTCCTCTTATTTTATGTGATAAGTAGCCATTATGGGGACATGGTCAGAGTTGCTCTCAGTGAAGGTCTTATAGCTATTAGTGGAGATATCATCGGAATGCAAAAGATAGTCAATCCTTACACCAACTAAATTTCGTCGATAGCTTGCACCATAACCATATCCTCTTTCTACAAAGGAGTCTTCTAATCCTTTTTTTAGAATATGGTAAGTATAAGATGAGGGTGTTGAATTAAAATCGCCACAAACAAGTACAGCACTAGGGCATGCCGAGACGTGTTCCTTCACTATTCGGGCTTGTTTTGCTCTCACTTTAAATCCTGCATTCATCTTCTTAAGGAACTCCTTCCCCTTAATCATACGCTGCTTCTCTGTTTTAAAACGCAGTGTATCGTATAACTTATACTCTGAAGGATTAATCCTAAAAGATTGTAGATGGCAGTTGTACACTCTAATCCTAGAGTTATTAATTTCAATATCTGCATAGATGACACTATTATTTGTGTCGCCAATATCGATGCCTTCTTTGTGTATATACCTATATCTAGAAAGAATGACATTTGATTTACCTGAATGATAGATATAATAACTCTTTCCTCCAATGATCAATTGTTTATTATTTACCAGCCCAGAGATATTGACTTCTTGTAAACAAACAACATCAGGACTATTCGTCTGTATCAGCTTACCAATATCTTTGTTTATTATCTTATTAGGCGAAATTAATCTATGAGATTTAATGTTGTAACTAATTACTTTAAATGGATCAGATTCACCAAATACTTCTCTTGATGCATCGAAACTTAGAAAGTTATTTAAAAGAGGTATAGAGATTAGTATTGCAATAATTGAGTATCTCTTCTTCAGTCTAGAGTAGAAAAAGATAAATAGTATAACATTTAGTAAAAAAAATAGTGGGAATAGTAGGCTAAAGAATCCAGAGATACTCAATAAATCTGGGGGAATATGATAACTTAAACTTGACACAATTGTTAGAATAGCTACGACAACCCCGATGAAAGAAATAATTCCTCTCTTCTTTTTCATTTCTTGCCCATTTTAAAAAGATGATTTTTCTCTTCTTGTGTTAAACTATCATACCCTGACTTTGCAATCTTATCAAGAATACGATTGGTCTCTTTCTCCTTGCTCTTTTTGTTTATGTTATATTGTTGATCGTCCATATCAGATGCTGAACGTCTATATTTTACTTTCATATTTTTAGATGAACTACTAAAAATATGAATAATCTTATCAAGAATAGGGTAAATCCAGCTGCCGATATCTTTCCCTTTCTTTAAAAAGTGTATGAATAGATACCCCCAAAGTGCACCTCCAAGATGTGCGATATTTCCACCTGCATTGTTTGATGTGATCAAAATAGTGGATAGTGCAATATAAAACAGAGCAATATACTTGATCCTTACAGGACCTATAAACATCAAATACAATTGATAGTTAGGAGCATATACTGCTGTTGCCACAACGATGGCAAATACCGCTGCCGAAGCACCTAAGAGTATAGAATTACTTTGGCTAAATACTCCTAACGAATTGAATGCGATGAGATACAATAATCCACCACAAATACCTCCGATGATATATGTTGATAATAACTTCTTTTGATTTAGGTATTGCAAGAATATTCTACCAAACCAATAGAGAAAAAGAAGATTTGATAGGATATGAAAGAAGCTATAATGGACGAACATATAGGTGACTAGAGTCCATGGTCTATATAGCAAAAGTCCTAAGTCATTAGGAAGTGCTAGATAGTTTAGGATTGTGCCCATAGGAAGCCCCATCAGAAATAGAATGACATCAATTCCTCGAATCAGGAAAAAGATGATTACATTGATATAGATCAATCTTGTTAAGTAACCACCATTTTTATAAGCGTTGCGAAGCTCATTAAATAAGCTCATCATAATCAATAAAAGTTATTTCGATTATTACTCCAATATTTAATAAGAATCCATCCAAAAAGCATGCCACCAAGATGTGCAAAATGTGCAATATTACTTCCTGGCTGCGAAACACCTAGTACTAACTCTAACACTGCATACCCAATAACCATATATTTTGCTTTAATTGGTATGGGTGGGAAGATAAGCATCAACTCAGTATTTGGAAATAGCATACCAAAAGCCAAAAGAACTCCATATACTGCACCTGAAGCACCTACTGTTGGGATATTAATCTTTATTTCAGATATTCTGTGAACTATGTCTGGTAGAGTTGCCTTTATTGTCTCTGAGTCAGGATTGTTGGCAAACTCATAAACTAGCTCAGTTAATCCTTTAGATGGGTATTGTATATACTTATGAACAAAACTTTCAAATAACTGTGGCGTTGGGGTGTTGAGTAATGCTTGTCCAGCTACATTTAATGAATGTAATTCATAGTAGTTAACTAATGTATGTAGAAGTGCAGCACCTAGTCCAGTAACAAAATAGTATACAAGGAATCTTTTTGAACCCCATACTTGTTCTAGTATCTTACCAAACATCCATAATGCAAACATGTTAAAGAAGATATGAGATATACTTCCATGCATGAAAAGATGTGTAATAAACTGATGTGGAAAGAAATACTCTGAAGCAGGGATATACAGTGCAAATAGTTTCATGAATACATCTCCAAATATATAGGAGAGGGCAAACATGATAACATTTGCAAGAAGTAATCCTTTTACAGCAGGAGGGGTATTAGGTAATATACGTTGATAGTTCACTTGAGATTATTTTCTGGTTACTTCAAAAATTTATCTAAATCATCCAGTGCCATGATCTTAAGAACAGGATCTCCCCATGGGGAGATTGTTGGATGACTGCAACAGAATAGATCATTAAAGAGTTGTTCAACTTCAGGGTCTTTCATCGCTTTATTATTATGAATACACGATGTCTTGGCCAAGATCTTAGCAACATAATTATTGATCTCTTCTTTGATATCAAAAGGTCGACCTTTGACCTCTTCTATAATTCTTTCAAGCAATCCCACAGGGTTTATCTTGCCTAAGATGCTTGGTATCCCATTGATTATAAAGCCATGATCATTTGCTTGTTGTATGTCAAAACCAAATTTATTTAACTCATCTAGTATTGACTTGAGTACCTCTCCATCCATTAAGCCTAGCTCAATAGTATGTGGAAAGAGTTGTTGTTGACTAACGGTCTGCTGAGTCTCTACCAGTTGCAAAAAGCCTTCGTACAGAATACGTTGGTGCGCTTTACGTTGGTCAATAACCATCAATCCTGATTTAACAGGTGTAAGTATATATTTGTTCTTAAGATGTAGAAATCTACCTAATTTAGTATCCTCTTCAATATCCAATGTTTGTTGAACTGCATCACCTTGTTGGTTAAAGAAGGGTTCATTTTGTTCAGCATCGGGAATATCCATTTCAAAAGCTTCAAGGTTGGCCTGAATCTCTTGATTGACCTTCTCTGTTTCAACGCCATTATACAATTCATTCCAATTACTCCGATTGTTATTAAAACGTTGGGCATTATTGACTTGATTTGTTGGTCGAAAATTATTCTCAACACTACGAGAGATGTCAAACGGATTATAGGCTTGATCCACCTCAATTGCAGGTGTAGCCATATCCTCCTGTTCTTGTTCTAACAGTGCTGGAATATCTATTGCCCCAGATTGGTCAAACTCAATGGATGGTACAATATTGAATTTTCCTAAACTCTCTCTCACTGCTGCATGAATAATATGCCATGCCGATTTCTCATCCTCAAACTTAATTTCAGTCTTTGTTGGATGAATATTTACATCAATATTTTGAGGGTCAACTTCAAAGAAGAGAAAATACGCAGGAATAGTATCACTCGCAATGATATTTTCATAAGCATTGGTTATAGCCTTATGAAAATAAGGGTGTCTCATATAGCGTTGGTTCACAAAAAAGAATTGATCCCCAGAAGTTTTTCGTGCAAACTTAGGTTGGCCAATATATCCTGTTATTTTGATAATAGAGGTCTCTACCTCTACAGGAATAAGGTTTTGATTGATATTCTTTCCTAAAAGATTGACAATTCTTTTACGAAGGTTAGACATCGGTAGATCATAAATGATCGAATCATTATGATACAGTCTAAAAGATACATCATGATGAGATAAAGCGATACGTTGTACCTCCACCATGATATGTTTTAACTCGGCACGATCCGACTTAAGAAACTTTCTTCTTGCTGGAATATTGTAGAATAGGTTCTTAATGGTGAAATTACATCCACGTTCACAAACTACCTCCTCTTGTGAACTCACCTCAGATGCACTTATTTGGATGTGTGTTCCAATCTGATCTTCCTCTTTTCGTGTCTTTAATTCAATCTCAGATACTGCTGCAATAGATGCCAAAGCCTCACCTCTGAACCCCATACTTCGAATAGCAAAAAGATCTTCAGCTTTCTGTATCTTAGAAGTTGCATGACGCTCAAAACTAATCCGAGCATCTGTTGGTGACATCCCTTTTCCGTTATCAATAACCTGAATAAGAGTACGCCCTGCATCTTTAAGATTAATGGTCACCTTAGTAGCACCTGCATCAATTGCATTTTCAACCATCTCTTTTACTACTGACGCAGGTCGTTGGACAACCTCTCCAGCAGCTATTTGATTCGCAACGGAATCAGGAAGTAAGTGTATGATATCTGACATCGGTAAACACGTTGAATTTTATAAAAAGAACAAGTAAATCAAGATTAACATTACAAGAATAATGATAAAAACACGTTGATTGGATTTACGTTTCTCATTTCTGCCGAAAGTAAATCCTCCTTTGCTAAGAATTTTTGAATCAGAACGAAAAGATCCTTTAATACGATTAGTATGAACAGTATCATTATTCGATTCATCTATTTTCAACTCTCTCTTTAAACGTCCCTCTCGTTCTTTTCTTTCCTCTTTTTCTGGATCATGAAAACGGTAAGGAATATGAAAAGATCGATTACGAGGCAAGTGGAAAAATTTCATCCCCATAAATAGCCTTTTTTATATTTATACAAATATACCTTTTTTTCCCTACTTTTCTCTCTCATTATGTTAGGAAGATACATTTAGATATATCGTTTTGCAACTGTATTAAAGGAGCTGTTGATAACCAAGCTTCATTTCTTAGTTTGTGGCCTCCTTATGTTATAGTCTTTATCAAATATATCAAAAAATAGACGAAAGGGGGAGGATAGACATTGGTTTTATATCATGTTTAACGTTTGTTTTATTCTGAACTAACCATCGATTTCTGTATATTTGTTTGGTTATTAAAGTTATTACAAATGAGGTACGAAAGAGAGGATATCAATAAAGCCATTGAAGTTATCAAGGCAGGTGGAATCATTCTTTATCCTACAGATACGGTTTGGGGAATTGGGTGTGATGCAACTAACGAAGAAGCCGTTCGAAAGATTTATGAGTTGAAGAAGCGCGCCGACTCCAAGAGTATGCTAGTTTTAATGGAAAATCCAGGTCTTATTGATCGATATGTTGATCAGATGCCTGAGGTAGCATGGGAGTTGATTGAAGTGTCAGATAAACCATTGACAATCATATATCCTAATGCGAAGAATTTGGCTGCCAATCTTATCCCTGAAGAGAAAACAGTAGGAATAAGGATCACATCAGAAAAATTTACTAGTGATTTGATTAGACGCATGCGTAAGCCTTTAGTGTCTACTTCTGCCAATATTTCGGGAGAACCAACTCCTGCTAATTTTGATGAAATATCAGATGAGATAAAGAGTGGTGTGGACTATGTAGTTCAATATCGACAAGATGACACCGAGAAGAAGCAGTCATCCTCAATCATATTGTTAGGTGCTGGTGGACAGATCGAAATTCTAAGAAAATAAAAATAAGGCATCCTATGGATGCCTTATTTTCAATTGAATTATGAAATGAACTATAGGGTCCATTGTGAATATATTTTGTTTATACACGGTACACAAAAATGGATGTGTAGCTTTTCCTGTGGTTATTGTCTCAACTAAGGATAAACAGTATAAAAGGCAAAAATATAACTCATTTCATGATTTAGTTGGTACTATTCTACTTCTTAATGGTAACCTTACCTTTACCAATTATTTTGGTGTCGATATCAGGGTTTCCTTTATATAATACTTTACCTGAACCAACGATCTTTGCATCGATCTTACCATCACAGGTAATCTCACAAACTCCTGATCCAGAGATTTTAATGTTAGCTTTCTTTGTTGGTATTGCAAGACCAAAGAAATCTCCTGATCCCGATATGAATGCTTTAAAATCTTTTACCTCTGTACAGTGGTTGACTTTAATCGATCCCGATCCCTTTACAGTGACATCCATCTTCTCTGTCTTAAGATAATCGATAGTGATGTCTCCACTTCCATTAAGATTAAGGTCAACAATACGCGAGTCTAATTCATCTTCTACTTTTATTGAACCTGAACCATCTACGTTTAAAGATTCGATATTAGGACCTGTGACATAGATTTCAACCAAGCCAGGTTCCCAATCTTTAAGCCATCTGTCATTATTAGAATACTTTACGATCAAGCTACGGTCTTTGACTTCCGTTATCACCTTTGACATGGTGCTTGATTTGGCAACTTTAATCTCTACTGATTGCACATCATCTTGTACAAAATGAAGTTGCGCTTCAATCTTTAATGTAATTTCAGAGAAAGGTTCAAGCTCTCTTTTCTCTATTTTCTGTGCTTGTGCTACTCCTAATAGCATAACAAGCAATGATGTAATAAATAGTCTCATGATGTAATGTGGTTTATTGCTATTCATTTAATTCAAGCAATCCCTCTGGCAGATCGACTAAAATCTTCCTTTGTTCATGCATAATATTTTTTACCATCTCCGTGTTGAATGGAATCATGTTCTCATCACCATCTATCTCAATAACAAGGATGATATTACCAGAAAAGTCATCCACTCGGATTACCTCTCCAAGGTCTCCCTTGTCAGCATCTTCTACATCATACCCTTCTAAGATAGAGTAGTCCAAAACCTCTTCATCGATAATTAAATCCTCATTGAAGACATATATCTTACAACCAACATAAGGATCGACAGCATCGACGTCATCATAAGTTTGGAAGGCGATGTTAGCCGTCTCACTTGTTCTATATCTTAAGGTATCCTCTTCAACCATAAAAGGAACCAATCCCCCTTCAATCTCTAAGAAGAGAAAGTCTACTTCATCAAGAGTATCTCCATAAGATGGACTAAATTTTACGACAACTTCACCTTGTAAACCATGGGTCTTTAGTATGAACCCAATAGAGGTGCATTCTGCTATATCTATATCACGACACATATCTCTGTATTAATTCCGTTGAAACAGTGGATAAAAAATAATGATTTATACAAAAATAAAAAAGGCGATGGAATTCCATCGCCTTTTATACTTTAAATAATTTATCTGAAAGACATCTGTCGATGCAGATGTAGATCTAGTCGATAAATTAAGCTTCTGCAGTATCTGCGTTCGCTTCAGCTTCAGGTGCAGCCTCTGCTTGCGCAGCAGCAGCAGCTTCAGCAGCAGCATCTGCTTTTCTCTTCGCCAACTCTTGTGTGCGAGCTTCTTTGATTTCAGCTTCTTTAGCTAGTTTTTCAGCTTTCACTGAATCTTTAGCTGCAGTAAGAGCATCTTTGCCTGCTTGTTGCTTAGCTGTTTTAGCTAATTTCCAAGCTTCAAATTTTGCTTCTGCTGCTGCTTCATCAAATGCTCCTTTTTTCACACCACCAAGAACGTGTTTCTTGAAAAGAACTCCCTCTTCAGAAAGGATTGATCTTGCAGTGTCAGTTGGTTGAGCTCCTTTTAGCATCCAGTTTAGAGCTTTGTCAAAATCAAGCTCGATGGTAGCAGGATTAGTGTTTGGATTATATGATCCAATTCTTTCAATGTACTTACCATCACGTGGTGCCCTGCTATTAGCTACAACAATGTAGTAATAGGCATTTCTTTTACGACCGTGTCGTGCTAAACGAATTTTAACTGGCATAATGAAAAATGCTTAATAATAATAAACTAATTAATTTGCGATGCAAAGGTAGTACATTTTCCTAAAATTATGCCATTATTATCTCTTTATTGCGTTAAAAAACAATATTATAAAGGCTGAATATTTGATTTTTATTCTTGGAAATCAATGGGCTGACATTAAATTTGTATTTTTGCATTACAGATGGGAAAATATTGAGAATGGACCAAAACAACAATAATATGAAACAAACCTTGGAGACTTTAGTGATATTCATCGCTTTAATGATGCTTAATTCATGTACTTCTTCTTCCTCTCTAGATTGGGACGTAGATGTATATACAAAAATACGTAAAGATGGAAATGATACACTATACGCTCTAACTGCTTATGCTTATTCTTATCAGAATATAGCCAATGTGACATTGGATGTTCCTGCATATACCAATGAGGAGGACGAATATATTCAATCTAAGACATTGTTAATGTCGAAATTCGTAGGACAGGATAAGTCATGGATTCTTCCTACCAATAATGGCTCATATGTGAAAGAGTTTCCGGTAATAGGGACTTATCAATTTTCAGCAACGAATGTGGATGATAGTAGCTCGGGAGTAAAAGAGAATACTCTGGGACAATCTATTGTGCTCCCAACAGAAATATATACCATTGTATATGATGCTGAAAACAACAGTTATAAGCTAACGTGGAATTGGATGACAAGTGCTGCGAACTATAGAGCCTATGTCTATAAAGGAGATGTGATGCTAAGTCAATCTTCTCTCTCGAGGGATCCAAATGGAGTAATAACACTTACGGATGGTAAAGGCTATAACAATGTAGAGGTCAATAATGGAGATGCTGTCATGTTTGAGATCGTAGGGAATGTCTATGAAAGTGCTTCCTCTACAAGGCTTCAGTCTCAAGCATCCATGACCTACAATCTAAACTGGGGGGAAAGTTATACCTCTCCATCAGCACCCGCCGCGTCGTCTTCTGCCGCTACCACATCTAGTGCACGATAGATCTCATCTATCTGGAATCCTCGTCCAGCAGCATATCGCATCAACTTTTGCTTCTCTTCCCATGGATTCACACTCTTTAGACTTCTACGTTTTTTAAGTAGTAGTCTAACGAGTTGTTCATTATATTGCTCTTTATCCATCTCTTCCCACACCATTTGGAACAGATCTGAAGAGATGTGCTTCTGCTGTAGGTTAAACCACACCTTCTGTTTTCCCCACCCATTAAATGTGAGTTTATCTTTTACATAGTAGCGCACAAAACGCTCTTGATCGATAAATTTCTCTTCAAGCAGGCGTTCAATAATGGCATCTACGTCATCCTGATCCATTCCCCATTGATAGAGCTTCTTCTCAATATCAAAAACACACTTCTCTGCTTTGCTACATAAAGCAGCGACTCTCTGTAATGCTTGCTCTTTTGTATACACTCTCATTCCCATCTTACTTTACGGCTCTAACCATGCGATCATTACCCGATAAATCCTTTCGAAGAGTTACTTCTCTATAACCTAAATCGTTTAGTAGTGAAACCATCTCTTCTCCTAAATATTGATTGATCTCAAAAAATAGAGTGCCTCCATCATTTAAATTCGAAATCCCATACTTTCCAATCTCTCGATAAAAAATTAACGGGTCATCATTACTAACAAAAAGAGCCATATCTGGTTCGTGAAGCAATACATTATCTCGCATCTCATCTTTTTCCAAAGTACGGATATAAGGTGGATTACTAACGATAACATCCCATTTTCGATCGATCATATCTTGGGACAGCGCAAGAGCATTGTCTTCCAAAAACTCTACATCTACCTGTAGTAGTTCTGCATTTTGTTTGGCTACCTTTATAGCATCTAATGAGTAGTCAATCGCTGACAACAGGCTCTTTGGCAGGTGTTTCTTCAATGTTATAGGAATACAACCACTTCCAGTTCCAATATCTAAAATCTTCTTCCCATCCTCTGTTGTTGTTAAGATCCATTCGATAAGCTCCTCCGTCTCAGGTCTTGGGATAAGTACTGATGGGCTGACATGAAACGTGAATCCATAAAAATCAGCTTCTCCAACGATATACTGTAGTGGCTCGTTCTGAAGAAGACGATCGACAGCTACTACTAACTCTTGATATCTTTCGGTCTCCACATCCCCAAAATCTTTCGTGAACCACTGAAGTGAGGTGATACCTAAGTAGTGCATTGCAAGAAGCTTCATCATACCCTGTGCTTCCTGTGGGTCATAATGTTCAGTTAATGATCTTTGTAGTGAATTGAAATCCTCTTTCATGAAATAACTTTACAGCATTTTTTATCTTTGTACGCAAAGATACGATCTTATACCTATTCTGTTTTAAAATGAGAGATAAATAGTTTCGATTATATTTCATGCTGCTTAGGGGGCAATAGAGGCATAGCCTTCGCCCTATGGTGATATTTAAAAAATGAAATATACTTGGAATTGAACACAAAGATATCCTTCGTTGTAATGGGTATAAGTTCCTTTAATAAAATATCATTTAATTAGCCACAGAAATTATCATCAATACTATGAACTACCCTTTTGATGTTGCATCCAAATATATGATGCGTGCCATAGAGATTGCCCGTCTTGGAATGAGCCGTGTTGCTCCAAACCCAATGGTCGGAGCTGTTGTTGTTCATCAAGACAAAATAATTGGTGAAGGGTTCCATCAAGTGTATGGAGGTCCTCACGCTGAGGTTAATGCTATTGCTGCCGTAAAAAATAGAGAACTGCTTAGTGATTCTACTATATATGTGACATTAGAACCATGCGCTCATTATGGTAAAACACCTCCTTGTGCCGAACTCATTATCAAATCTCAAATGCCAAGAGTGGTGGTGGGCATTAAAGATCCTTTTGCCAAAGTAAAGGGCAGAGGGATACAGATGATGAAAGAGGCTGGAGTGGAAGTCATTGAATCTTTCTTGGAAGATCGATGTTATGAACTCAACCGTCGTTTCTTTACATTCCATCAATACAAACGCCCTTATATTATTCTAAAATGGGCACAAACTCTTGATGGTTACATGGATATCGACCGCACACAGGAGAACTATGGTCAACCAACATGGATAACCAATGAGCTTTCGAAGGTCGCCGTACATAAAACTCGAATTGATGAAGATGCCATTATGGTTGGAACACAAACGGCTGTAAAAGACAATCCATCATTGACGGTAAGAGAGTGGACTAAAGGACGCGATCCATTAAGGGTTTTGTTAGATTTAAATGCACGTGTCCCTAAAGAACAAAAACTGTTCGATGGCTCGATACCTACAGTGATATACACTTTCGTTGAAACACCACCTGTAAATAATACAGAGTTTGTTGTGTTAGATAAAGACCTGCCTTTGTGGTCTCAACTTCTAGAAGACCTACACCGTAGAGATATACAGTCCCTAATTGTGGAAGGTGGGCCTGCAACCCTAAAGTCTTTAATTGATCAAGAACTATGGGATGAAGCTAGAGTATTCCTAGGACACGGATTCTTCCAATCAGGTGTCAAAGCCCCTGGATTTCCTGGTAAAATGATTAGTCGTGATTATCTTGATAACTCTAGTTTAATTGTATTCCGTAGAGAAGAGATAAAACCATTATAAGAAGGGTGTATAGGTTTCAAATATAGGAGAAAACATAGCTGTATTTCTCCCTATATTTGAAACTATTACAATTTTATCGTACGATTTAATTGGTATGACTGCCTCCAAAGTGTTTCTGTTATACCAACCTCATTTAAATATGTAGCAGCTATTACTTATAGTTTCGAAAAAAACTATTAAACTTCATCTTTATCACACCAAAAAAAGCTTCACTAAAAATACCTCCACTCATCTTTGATGTCCCCTCTTGTCGGTCGGTGAAGATAATCGGTACTTCCTGAACCTCAAAGCCATATTTCCATGATGTGAACTTCAACTCAATCTGAAATCCATAGCCTTTCATTTTGATCTTATCAAGTGGTATCTTCTCTAAAACACCTCGGCGATAACACTTGAAACCTGCGGTGGCATCCATCACTTGCATTCTTGTTGCCAAACGAACATACATGGATGCTCCATAGGACATCAGTACCCTGCCCAATGGCCAATTGATAACATTGATTCCAGAGATATAGCGTGATCCAATAGCTAGATCCGCTCCATCTACACACTTTTGGCGTAGGCGAATCAGATCATCTGGATTGTGTGAGAAATCTGCATCCATCTCGTATATAAATTCATACTCATGAGCCAATGCCCATCTAAAACCGTGAATATATGCAGTGCCTAGACCTTGTTTCCCTGATCGGTGTTCGATAAATACGCGGTCCTGAAACTCACGAGATAAGGTCTCTACAATGTCTCCAGTCCCGTCTGGAGAACCATCGTCGATAACCAAAATATGAAAGTCATGATCTAAGTTCATCACATAACGAATCATCTTTTCGATATTCTCTTTCTCATTATAAGTGGGAATGATAACGATGGAATCTTTCACGTGTTATTAAGTTTATGATGTTCTACTACCTTGAATTATTATAGATAAGATTACGAAACTTTTATCAGAAAAAAAAGGTTATGACAGTGATTTCTTCGATTTTAAAATACTGTTAACTTAAATGGAATAAAAAAAGCCCACCTCCAAATGGAGAGTGGGCTTTTATCGTTCGTTCGTTCGTAAAAGTAGTCTTTATCTAAAAGGTTCTACTTAATTATTATTTGGGCGACGATTGCCACCATTCTCTCTGCGATCACCACCTTCACGGCGATTACCACCTTCACGGCGGTTGCCACCTTCTCTACTACGTGGTGGACGCTCTACATAACCTTCTGGTTTTGGGAGCAACACCTTACGAGAAAGCTTTAACTTACCAGTTTTGCTGTCAACATCAACCAGTTTTACTTCGATTTCATCTCCCTCTTTCATCAAACCGTCCATGTTCTCATGACGAGACCAGTCGATTTCTGAAATATGAAGAAGTCCATCTTTTCCTGGAATAATCTCAACGAATGCACCGAATGCAACAATAGATTTTACTTTTCCTTTGTAAACTTCGCCTACTTCAGGAATAGCAACAATAGCTTTAATACGAGCTAGTGCAGCCTCAATAGTATCTTTGTTAGTCGCCGAAATCTCTACAATACCTTGACCATCTTTCTCTTCAATAGAGATCACAGATTGTGTATCCTCTTGAATTTGTTGGATAATCTTTCCACCAGGTCCAATGATCGCACCAATCATATCTTTTGGTACAGCCATCTTCACAATACGTGGAACAAAAGGCTTATAATCATCACGAACTTCAGGAATTACTTCCTCTACTTTGTCCATAATGTGTAAACGACCTTGACGTGCTTGCTCTAATGCTTGCTCTAGAATTTCGTATGGAAGTCCGTCTACTTTGATATCCATCTGTGTAGCCGTAATACCATCACGAGTTCCTGTCACTTTGAAATCCATATCTCCTAAGTGATCTTCATCACCTAAAATATCAGATAACACAGCAAATTTCTCATTGTCTGTAATCAAGCCCATTGCAATACCAGTTACAGGCTTCTTAATTTGAACACCTGCATCCATTAGTGCCATAGTACCTGCACAAACTGTTGCCATCGATGATGAACCGTTCGACTCCAATACATCTGAAATCACACGAATCACATAAGGATAATCTGCTGGGATCATTCCTTTTAGTGCACGATAAGCTAGATTTCCATGTCCGATCTCACGACGTGAGATTCCTCTTGGAGTACGAGCTTCTCCTGTACAGAAAGGTGGGAAGTTGTAGTGTAACAAGAATCGTTCTCTACTTTGTAGGGTCGCATTGTCAATGATCTTCTCATCTGACTTAGTTCCTAGTGTTACAGATGTAAGAGACTGTGTCTCTCCACGTGTAAATACTGCTGAACCATGGACGCGAGGTAAGTAATCTACCTCTCCCCAAATAGGACGAATCTCTGTTGTCTCTCTACCATCTAAACGCTGGCCTTCATCAAGTACACAGCGACGTACCGCATCCTTTTGTACATCATGATAGTATTGATTGATAAGGAAAGAGTTAATCTCACTCTCTTCTTTTCCTTCGCTATATGCTGTAACAAATGCTTCTTTTACCTCAGAGAATAGTTGGCTACGCTTATGCTTGTCTGCAAGCCCCATGGCTGCAATCTCATAACATTTGTCGTAACACATCTCTTTGATTGACGCTTCCAAAGCTTCGTCTGACTCCTCATGACAATACTCTCGCTTCTCTACACCAAGCTCTTTTGCAAGCTCTTCTTGTGCAGTACACTGTGCGCGAATGGCATCGTGAGCGACTTTGATAGCATCTAGCATCTCCTGCTCAGACACTTCGTCCATCTCTCCTTCTACCATCATGATGTTGTCGTAAGTTGCACCCACCATAATATCTAGATCTGCCTCTTGCAACTGATCATAGGTTGGATTAATCACATAACCTCCTGCGATACGTGCAACACGTGCTTCAGAGATGTAAGTTTCAAATGGAACATTTGAAACTGCTAATGCTGCAGATGCTGCCAAGCCAGCTAGGGCATCAGGCATATCTCCTTCTCCTACAGAGAGAAGAGAGATCATTACTACAGTCTCAGCGTGAAAATCACTTGGGAAAAGTGGACGCAAGGCACGGTCTACCAAACGAGAAACTAGGATTTCGTCATCTGACGGACGTCCTTCTCTTTTAGTAAATCCACCAGGAAAACGTCCTGCTGCTGAAAATTTCTCACGGTAATCTACCGTAAGTGGCATGAAATCAACATTGTCTTTTGCTTCAGTAGCCGCAACTACTGTGGCCAACAACATTGTATCACCCATTCTTACTACAACCGATCCATCAGCTTGCTTAGCCAACTTTCCAGTCTCGATAGAGATGGATCTTCCATCGCCTAGATCGATTGTTTTAACTACAGGTTGAATCATAATTTCAAAAAATTAATAATCGAAAGATAAATGGGTGGGGCCTTTCGAAAACAGAAAAGAGAGGGTAAAACCTCTCTTTATAAAATTATTTACGCAAGTTAAGTTCTTTGATGATCGCACGGTAACGCTCGATATCTTTACGCTTAAGATAATCAAGCAAGCTACGACGCTTACCTACCAACTTGATAAGTGCATGTTGTGTAGAGAAATCTTTGCGGTTCACTTTCAAATGTTCTGTTAAGTGTGCAATACGGAATGTAAACAACGCAATTTGTCCTTCTGCAGAACCTGTGTTTGTTGCTTTCTCTCCGTGTTTAGCAAAAATCTCTTGTTTTTTTTCTGAAGTTAAATACATCTTAGAATAATTTAATTAATGATACAATATCCACGCAGCAACATAAATTAATATCGCAACCGCGCAGAATCAACTGAAAATTCGCAACAAAGTTAATATTTTTTGTTGTCCAATCTCCATTATAATACGTTTATTTTGAATATTTCTATCGCTTTGTCAATGTTGTGAATTCCAATAGGATAAATACATTATCCAAAACATTTTTATTTTCCTCTCTCTAGCGTTTTTCTAAACTCTGAAACTTGCACTACTGAACCTAAAACAAACAGTTTATCTGCTCGGTCTAATTCGTAATTGTCTTGCGGGTTGAAGATATATTTTCCGCTTTTCTGTTTTACCCCCACAATATTGATTCCAGAGACATCAATTCTTTTCAACTCGTCGATAGTGCGCCCCTCAAACATGCGACACATATAGTCACATCCAATCTCTTCCAAGGCCACATCCTTATTGCTTTGAAGTAGTACATATTCCATAAACTCCACGACATCAGGTTGCATAACCAACTTTGACATACGTTGTCCACCCATGCGTTCAGGCATGATCACATTGTTTGCCCCAGCTCTCTTTAGCTTCATATCCGAGCCTCTTTCCGATGCACGGCTAATGATCTTTAGATTGGGATTCATCTCTCTGGCCGTAAGCACCACAAAAACATTGTCTGCATCATTAGGTGTGGTGGCAATCAAAGCTTTTGCTCTATCTATACCCGCAGCAATCAAAATCTCTTCATGGGTGGCATCTCCCTTTATGTATAACATGTTGGGAGACTCTTTGATCCGATCGATAACATTGTCTCGTTTCTCTATGATGACAAAATCTTGCTCGTGGTCCTGAAGCTCCAAGCATGCTTGCTCTCCATTGCGGCCAAAACCACAAACAATGACATGATCGGTTAGTTTATGTATACGTTTATTCACTCTGTTATTTTTTATGTATTCAAACAGTTCGCCTTCTACAATAAAGGTCACGACTGCCGTACCTAAGTAGGCCAAATTACCGAGCGACATCAATATCAATGCCGAAGTGAAAAGTCGTCCCACCTCTGAGAGTGGCTTGATCTCCCCAAATCCTACGGTAGAGACGGTGATGATGGTCATATACAGCGCATCAATAAAGCTGTACTCTTCAAGAACCATATAACCAACAATACCAAAAGTCAGAATTAATACAAAAATAGAGATTCCTATTCTGAGTGTCTTTGTTGATTTATGTTTAAACTGATTCATTAAGCGATATAACTAATTTTCCTTTTTACCAAATGTACCACAATTTCAGAATTAATGCTTTAAATTATTCAATAAAACATGTCCAATGTCACATTCTAAACATTTATCTCTCATACAGTATTGATGGTGTAAGGCAATGAGTGCTTGCGAGTCCATAGCATGAACTAGTTTGAATCCTCGTTGTTGCCACATCTTCGTGATGTAGTTCTTCTCATATGGAATTGTCTGAAGCCAATGTAACCCCTTCTCTTTCCAATCTTCTCGGTTGAGCTTCTCCCCATAAACCATCAAAAAAGGAATGATAGTATTGATAATAATATTGTAGATCGCCGTTTTGCTTAACCTCTTTTTCTTAAACGTACTGCTCCCCTTGAACTGGTAATGGGTGTGCCAATACTCCGACGGCGTTACATCAAAAAGTGCTACCACCTCTTGGATGTTCTCTTTTTCTACGGTCTGAGATAGGAGATGAGTGCTCTGTGCTATCAACGAAACAAATTGTGCAATACGTATCGTTGGGAAATTTGTTGGACGCGTCCGCATAAACTTCCAAATACCTCTATCTAGCGGTATCAAACCATACTTGTTCTTCAAAAACTGATACTCCGAAATTAATCGGCTTACCCATGGATCTCTGCTCTTCTCTGGAAGTAACCCCGATTGTCCGAAATATAGTGCCTCCAAACGATCTATACCATCTCTCTCTTTCGATAATATAGTGAGTGGTATCGATCGTGCCAACTGCTCCATTGGGTCGCTATTGATTCGGAATCCAAAACTGCGTGCCAACAGATAGTAAAACACATGTCGCCAATCGTTCAAACTCCATTGTAATAACGACTTCATCTCATCCGCTTTTCGCTCCAAACGATCCACCGCCAATCGTTGAAGAATAAAGTGGTAGTGAAGCATCGGAATTTCACCTGCCATTACATCACATCGCAACCACTGCTTGCAAGACTCCCACTCCTCTAACTTCTCTGTGAATTCGGATAACAAAACCAACTCTAGACACGGGATCTCTCCCCCCGTTCTTCGAAATACTTTCCTATCCTCTTCTAATACCACATGCAAAATGACATTATCATACGATGCCTGTTTATCATGACCATGACTATACCATTCAGAAGATCGGTGATGAATCTCGACATTCCCAACCCAAAGCGTACCATCAATGCGTATTCGTGCTTGAAAAAAATCGGGACCAGCATCATGATGAAGATAACCAGGATGAATCACCTCAATCAACTTTCCGTCACTACTCGTCAGATTATCCAATCTATACAGCCTGTGTTGCCAAGCCTGTTGTATATGTAATTCGGTTAATTTCATCTCAATATATATAGAATCAAAGCCCAACAATCAGCCCCTTACTCATGATAAATATCCTTCACCCTCTGCATACAAAATCCATCCCCTTCTCCTCTTTTTTTGATAGAAGAGGCTACTAGAAATTATTGTACCGTAGACCTCTCCTTAAGAGACATTAAAAATAGTGCAGTTCAGGATCTTAGTAAAGACCTTATCTCTATTATACAATTCATCGATCGCAAAGTTTAAATTGCCTATGTTTTTATTTACTCATCACACAAAACAGAAGTCATCCTCCTGCATCAATCGTACTTCCTTGCTACCTTCTCCTCACCTAGTCCGTCCCTAATATATCCCTAATCCGTCCTTAATATATCCTTAATCCGTCCTTTGTCCATGCTTTAGCCATGGTTCGTCCATGGTTCGTCCATCGATTTCGGGGTTTTTGATGGCTGAACCATGGATCAATGATGGACAAATCATGGACAAAGGACGGATTAAGGATATATTAAGGACGGATGAGAGACGGATTATCTAGGGTGGATGTATAGGGTATTCCATAGGGAAGTATAAGGTTATCTCTGTTTTTCATCAACTCTAGACAGAGTTAGACAACGGTGTAAAGACGGTGTGACGGTGTTTAATTTTACACCGTCCACCGTTTACATCGTCGGTCTTAATAGCTGAACATCCAACCCAACCCAATACTATCCATTCCATTGTAATGGGTTTTGCTTAGTTTGTGCCAATTCATTGGCACGCCTTGCGCCTTGCTACTGTATCCCTGTTTTTGATAAAACACTATGGATGGGGCATCCCTCTCGTGCCAATGAATTGGCACAAACTAAGCACTATTGGATGTTGAATGGATAGATAGCAGTGTGTTGACGTTGGGGGGATGTGGTTTGCGTGTTGATAGGGTTAAGGTCGTGAGCATAATGCACCTTATTCGAGCTTGATTTATGTGTCAATATTCACAAGTTCAAATGTTACTGATTCTCTTTTTTGTTTTAGAAGATGGCTTTGTGGTATTGGGTTGTTTTACTCCACTGAAGGTTGGAGTAGAATTCCAGGTAGAAGGTATTTGGGTCAACAGGAATATAGCAATTGATCCCATGGCTGTTTTTTAGTGATAGTGTTTCTTGAAAATATTCTGTGTGGTCATGAAAGAGGATAAAAGAAGATAGTGCTGTTTGCATTTGATTTGCTGCTTTGGTTCCATAGTTTTTATCTATCATATCCATCAGATCATAGCAGTCGGCTTCTTTATGAAATTTCTGCACATTTGTTGCTTTGACTTTTGTATTAGGTCGAGAGGAAATGACCTTTTGCATGACAAGTTGAACCATTGGGATATGGTTTAGGTTGTACAGAGCAATGCTTGCGGATTGCATCCTCCCTTCTTTTTGTTTGTAATGGTCAATATAGGTTTTACACACCTCTTTTAGTCTGTCTTCAATAGTAAGCTGTGTATTAAGAAGAACTGGCAGTATCTTTTGGTAGGGCATTCCTGTGGTTAATATATCCGTTGGAGAAGCAATAAGATAATCGGAGGTGTTTTGTAGTTCAGAAGCCACTTCTACACTTCCCATCAAACAGGCATCGAAAAGGATATATTTAAATTTTGTTGGCAATGCCGTTGCGAGATCATGGATCTCCATCGTAGATTGCTTGTCCACACCAAATGATTTGGTTTTGGGTTTTGGGGCAGGAAACCAAGAGGTGCCATGTGACCATAAGATCAATCCATACTGCTGGGATGGATATCTCTCGATCACCTCTTTGAGTACCTGATGGAGGGTATGGCTATCCGCCGAGTTTTGATCGGGATATTGTTTAACCACCTGTCGGTGGATAGCCGTACCATTCTTTTTGTTGAGCTCCATAAGGTAGGAGCTTTTATCCCCCTTATCCATAAAAACAATCACCTTCTGATCCTCCTTTATGCCTTCTACCATATCATATACATTCAACAGCGCATTGCCTTTGAGGTCATTATCTGCTGCCATATAGATCACTAATGTCTCGCTGGATTGTGGTTCTAAACTATCTGTTTGTTTGCAACTAAATAATATTGAAGCAAGGAATATATATAGATGGAGATAATTCATTCAAATAGAATTAGTCTTGGGTGGATAATTGAATAAGAGATAGCAAATTTGTTATCGGTCTTCTTTTTTGTAATATACTGTAATGTCTGATAGATACACAAATCTAGGATCTTTTAGATTCTGAAACTCAGCAGTCATGTTGATAATGATGGTGTCGTTTCGGTATTCTATAGTTTCAAAAGAGTCATTATCATTCCATTTAGTTGCAATATCTGTTTTGAAACCTACACTTTTATCAGTATTTTGATAACACTCTTGACTATTGATAGTCCATAAATCAAATTCTAGTGATAGCATATGGGGATCGTCATAATCTCTGATTAATACTTTGGGAATTGTATAGGAAAAGTATGTTTTGTCTCCAGAGTTATGTACATCAAGCATAAAATTGCAAAAGTCTGATCGAAATCCTAATTGGGCTGATTCTACTTCAACAAGCATGTCCTCATGTTTCCCATTGCGGTTTACATCAATATCCTCAGAAGACTCCCATTTAACCATTTTATATCTGCCGATCACATGGTTTGGTATATTATTTTGATTCTCATCATTTGAACAAGATGAAAGGGCAATTAGAGCTAATGCAAAAATAATTAATTTCTTCATGGTGTAAGTTTTTATAAAGTCCGATTGAGGCTTAATATCAATCGGACTATTTTAAATTTAGTCTTCATACATAGAAGGATCTTTCTTGCAGATGGGAGGTTCTTCTCCTGGTGCTACAAGTACCATTGGTCTTCTATTAGGGGAGCACATTCCATTGTTTGGATTAGCAATCGGAGATCCTGGATTGATGAATCCTGGAGGTAGAATAACTTTTGGTTGGTTTGTGTTAGAAGGTGAATGTGAGGTGCTTTTAGGCGGTCCTGATTTGGTGATGGGTTTGTAATTCGTTGGCATTGGAAAAACTGCAAGTTTAACAATGCGTCCATATGGGATGTGTTTAATAGGATAGTATTTCTTCCCATCAAGATTCTTGGGCTTAGCTTTGGGGTCCATTAAGATAATTTCGTCTTCGAATTTAAGGTGTTCACTACCAACAAGATCTGTAGAGTCTGTTACTGTAAATTTGAGTTGAGTTGAAATCTGTTTTTGATATTGATGTGAATATGCCGCATTTAGATTTAGATTTACCGAAGGTTTGGTGCCTGTGGCAGTACTTGCTCCCCCTACGGTCGTACTTGCCCCACCTGAAATGTCTAATTTATTAGTTGTAGTAAAAGTTGTGGTGGTTGTAACTTCTTTCTCTATACCAGTGTCGAGTTCAAAGATATTGATAAGTACACTTTTAGACTCGGTAAAAGGATCCCAATATTGGAGTCTAGATAAAATATCGAACTTAATCCATTTCGGTTTAATCCATTCAGGTCTAACTGTGTAGTATTCTCGACTTCTTCTGCCAAAATTTGGTGTAAGCCGATCAATATGAACATGTGAAATGTCAAATGCTTCTCTGATATTGACTGGCATGATTCTTTTTGATTCGATATCAACTTTATCTCCTTTGACTTTTCCAATATCAAATTTAAAGGTATATATCGAACCGTCCCACAACATTTTGTAAAGATCTTGTCCTCGATGTTTTTCTTTTCGTACTACTATTCGGTCATTACTACCAATATCAGTCTTTGTCATGCCGTTAATTGAAGGGTCATATGGTTCTACCTCTGATTTTGAGAGATATTCTAAGCCATTATAGGTGATTTGCATCGCATAGATACGTTCACGAATCTTATTATTTAAATTGTCATGATTAAAACTTCTATGGTTTTTATCTAAATTATAATAGATGTACTCTCTTTGACAAAGGTTATTGTCATTCTCGTTATATGCTTTTATTATACGAGGATCTATCTCACTTTCTTCTACATATAAGTATTTTCCATATGTGGTCCAATGTTTGTTCGCCATATTTGTTGGTTCAATCCATGCTCTTGATTTTGTTTTTGTATTATAGTATGCTGGATTGAATTGATCATACTTAAAGCTATAGATCGCTTGAGAGGATTTTGTTGCAGGAGTTTTCACCTCCATTCTTTCACTATTCTTTACGATCAGGAGTGGAAACATTGGTATCTCATTAGAAGGAATATAACTAACCGAATCTCCATTGCTCAGAACGGTGTTGTTAGGATTACCAAGATCTGTGACAATTCCAATGTATTGGTCGGATATATCCCATTTTTCTGCGTTCATACCTCCGAATGATTCTAAGTTAGGAAATAGAATATTGATTAGTGGAGCACTTTTTTCGATTTGATCCAGTGAGTTTACATCTTCTGCATATACATCCAAAGCTTGTTTGAAGGTGATCCCCTCTTTTACTTCTTGATTCTTTACTTTACCATAAAGAATATCATAGTCACAATCGAATTGTTTCAGTGCTTCTTTTTGGATGAAGCTTCTTACTGCTTCATCGTTGTACACTGCTTTTGAAAGAATCTGAGCGAATTTGGTTTGTGCTTCGCTATGTGAAATAGTAGGTAAGATTTCAAAGGCACTTGCATCTACCGTATTACTTGTTGCATCCAAGGCTTCTTGTTGGCATGACATCATACCCCCCCTAATACAATAAGTGAAAAGATTAGTTTTTTCATTATAAATAATGTTAAATTTTAAGTTAGTGCAATGATAGTAATTAAAGATCATATATACAAGAAGGTAATGTGTTTTTTATTAGAGTGTTACATGTATTATGTTTAGTGTAAATGATTTAAACTTGTGGATAATAAGAATGTTTTTTTGTTTCTGAGAAATTATCCTCAATATCTAGTGCAACAACCTTCTAGTTTATGTCAGTATCTATCATCATAAATTAGATCAGTTTATTGGTCAAATGAACTAACTCATTTGTTTCGAGCTCATGTTACAATATGCACTTTCAGTGCATTGTTGCATCAAAAATAGATGGATTATATTGAATAACTCGACCTGTTAATATCGGTAGTGGAGATCTCTTTTGATGATGTAAATCGATCATTTCTGATGACACTATAATAATTATGACAATATAGAATCTATTCCAGTAGGCGTTTGATGATACAAATTGATAGATATGTGTTTCATATCACTTATCCATATATTTTGGCTGAAAAGAAAGATTCCCATAATGAAGATGGTTGTTTCATTATGGGAATTGATTAATTATGTTTTAGGACAATAGTGATTTTAGTTCATTAAGATCTAATGTGGAAGAGGTGTCAGTACCTTCTAAGATTTGATCGGCTAAATTGCGTTTTGTGTCGTGCAGTGCAATGATCTTCTCTTCGATGGTTCCTTTAGTGATCAGTCGATAGACTGTTACTGGTTTTTCTTGGCCCATACGATGAGCTCTGTCGGTGGCTTGATCTTCGATGGCTGGATTCCACCATGGGTCCATATGGATAACATAGTCTGCTGCGGTTAAGTTGAGTCCGAGTCCTCCTGCTTTAAGACTGATAAGGAATATCTTTGGTGTTCCTTCTTGGAAGGTCTTGATTTGTTTGGCTCTTTTGGCTTTGGTGGTGCTACCATCCAAATAGCAATATTCGTAGCCAAGCTCCTTTATTTTCGCTTCAATCATTTTCAGGTATCCTGTAAATTGACTAAAAACAAGTACTTTATGATCTCCATCGAGGATGGTGTATATCAACTCTTCGAAGGCTTTTAGTTTTGAGCTATCGAGCTTTGTATTTTGGTCGACCAGTGTACTAGATAGACATGCTTGGCGTAGTTTGGTGATCTCGGATAGTATTTGGAATCGAGCTTTCCCATCATCGGCATTTTCGATGTTCTGTTGTGCAACAATTCTACTGGCTTCGTAATACTCTTTTTCTTCTTTGGACAGTTCAATTTCACGTATGATCTCTGTTTTTTCAGGCAACTCGGTCAACACTTCTTCTTTGGTTCTTCGAAGAAGGAATGGTTTGAAGAGTTGCTTTAGGAGTTCTTTGTTTTGGGAGGCATGCTCTCCTGTAATGTATTTTAGTTGGAAAGATTTATAGTTGCCTAATAGTCCTGGAATTAGGAACTGGAATAGGTTCCACAGTTCTCCTAGATGGTTTTGAACAGGTGTACCTGTTGCAGCAATTTTAAATCTAGCCTCTAGGTTCATCACCGATTTAGAGCGTGATGTTTGGTTATTTTTAATGGCATGGGCTTCGTCTAGTGCCACCACATTCCATTTGTTTTCTTCTAGTAGTGTTGTGTTGGATTGTAACACCCCATAGCTAACAATCAATACATCCCCTTTGGTAAGTGTTTTTACAAACTCTGCTCTGTTCTTCAAAGGAAGTAGTTTGCAGTTTAAAGATGGGGCAAAACGCGCAATCTCCTTCTCCCAATTGATGGTAACAGCTGAAGGAGCAACCACTACAGATGGACCATTGGTTTTGTATTTATCTAATAGCGCCAGTATTTGGATCGTTTTACCTAGCCCCATATCGTCAGCTAGACATGCACCTAAACCCAGTTCGTAGAGCTTGCACATCCATTGGTACCCTTCATCTTGATAGTCTCTCAGTTCGGCTTTATAGTCTTTAGAAACCGTAAATTTCTTCTTGTCAACCTTTTGTATTTGTTCTCTTCTCTTTTGCCATTGTGATGGTATTTCGATTTGGTCGTTTTGGAACCAATCGTCGAACAGCTCCATTAGCATAGGATGGATACGAATGGGTTGATCCTCTTGTAGAGGTATTTCACCAAAAGAGGCGATCTGTTGGATCTTCTTTTGTAAAGATTCACTTACAGAGATATAGCTTTGGTCGTCAAGTTGGATGTAGCGATTATGACCATTGTTAGAGCGTTTAAGTAGTTCGACTAACGACATTACATTGTCGTTATTTGTCTGCCAATTGGCATTAAACTCAAACCATCCGTTAGTGGTCACTATTTGCATATTTAGATCCTTCTCTGTAATAGGATTCGCAAGTTTAAACGTTTCTCCTTCAGGCCATAATATGGTCCATCGGTTAAATTGGTCTTTAATGAATGATAGTAGTTCCAAAGAGTCTATTGGATCATTAGAAATAATTAATAGTTCATCTTTATCTAGTTGGAAGTTAGATGATTTAAATGTATTAATAATTTCTTTTTTTAGTTTTGACTCTTTCTGTTTATCTGTTCTCACAAGAAAGGATCTTGTTTCCCCTTCGATAATCATCTCTTGTGTTTTATCATTCAATTTACTATTATATTGTTGAGCTTCGTGATGTTTGATACGGAATTCAGCTTTAAGCTGTTCACCTAATGGTTTCATTTGGATGATGGGTTGAGCGATACTCTCTTGAATAGTTATCGTTGAATCCGAGGGGTCTCCATCGATAAAAAGTTTTGTGGACAGCCCTTTTAGGCTCTCTTGGAATTGAGGCCATTGTTCGAATGGTATCGTAATTAAATCATCACATTCAGTGAGGATCTTAGAAAATCTTATCTCAGTACCCGTTGCTTTGGTCACCGTAAATTGAGTATCTATTGTCTCTTTATAGGAGTAGGGTTTTTTGACTCTTTGGTTTGCCCTGATATGATATTCTTCTTCCTTTTTTTCAATTTCTACAATAAAAGGACGCTCAAGTATTTCAACACGATTTTTGTAGTTGTTGTCAGTATATACATGAGGATGCTTTTTCAATTCATAAAGTATGGATGCAATCCATACGTGATCATCATTAAAGTCACAATTTTCATATAGTCGGGCTATCTGTATATCCAAAGGGGTGGCAGAAGAGGGAGGAGATGTATGTAGAAGTGGCGTTGGGATGTAATGACCTTTAGTTAAACCATTCTTGTTGAAAGATCTTTCGTAGGCACTAAGAATCATGTCTTCATCGTAATCATCTGTATCTATTGTCCACATGATACAAGATTGGTTATGTTTCTCTTCCTCTTTTTTAAGAGTTCGAATTAATGTTAATGCCTTACTCCACGTCTCTTTTTTGGGAACAAAGTTGTAGGAGTAAAAGTGCTTACGATCTTTAAAATTGATGGAAGGTAGCTTCACTAATTTAGATATTTTATTCGTGCTACTCTCTTCTAGTTCAAAAACAATCCGCTGTGTAAAGCTGTATGAAATGTATTTTATAAACTCTACTCTATGTTTTAGATATATGGATTCAAAGAATTTCTCTTTGCCAAGCCATTTGGCTACCCATAGTCCAATAATTGTAGGGAGCGAGATGAACTCATCTTGTCCATGAATTAATCTTTTCCATTTTAAATCCCCATCTGCTTCTTTCCCTTGGTATTCATGAACATAGAGCTTTAGAAGTTTATATGATATAATATAGTCGTTAGTGAGTTCTAAAGAAGAGTCTTTGTAGTACTTGATACCATCATTGGCTAAGGTTAAGAGTGACTTTATAGATTTGTCATCATTATTTTTGACTAAAATAAGAGCGATAAATATACCTCTATATCCAGGGACAAATAACTTCTTTGATTTTTGGTTCATGTGAATGTTTGTCCACAAGTTGATTGTGTCGATAGGAATGGTTTCTAGACTGTTCAGGTCGTCGAACCAAGGTAGTTTATAATCATTGAATGATGAGGGGTATTTTGACTTAATACCTTCTATCTCCTGTTTGTTTCCGATTAATATTTTTTCACCTATTGTAAAGTCTAGGAGTTGATTCTTTAGGTTTGTTAAGCTAGGATAATTTTCGACTATCTTAAAAAGAATTTCATGTTGAATATTGTCGATGGATATGGATAAAAGAGTTTCATGTAAAGACCTACTAATTTTATTTTGTTGTGCAGAAATAGTGGAATATAAAGCTCTAATAAATTCAGTATTCTGATATATATCAGAGTGAGATATGACCTTTCTGATTGCAGATCGCTTCTCATTATCCTCGATAGTTGTTTTTATACCAGTCTTTTCCGAGATGTTATACAGTAATTCTTGTGCAAAGAAATTTGCTACAGTGTCTACATCGCACAACTTTAAGAGGGAACTAATTTTATTTATATATGAGATGGAAGTGTCGTCTTCTAATTTCTTAATGAGAATAGAACCAAGCTTTTGATCACTAAATATCTTTTTACCATATTTCTTTTGCCAATCGAAAGTCGTGAATACTAGTGTGTCTCCTTTTTTTAGTGTGAGTAAGTTGTTAGAGGTTAATTCCGATATATATTTTTCTACTTGTAGGAGTGAATATCTCTTTTCCCCTTCTTTTTGAAGATTGAGATTCCAAAGAACTCGTGTGAAGAAGAATAAGTTACTCTCTTTCATTAATTCCATTAAATGGAAGGTGATGATATATAACTCTTTTGAATAGATGCTATTTGTTTTATCTATAGATGCCATGTTCTACATATTTTAGATTCAGAAAGCTAAAATATAATATTATACCAATTGTATCAATAGATGAACTATATCCTTTTGTCCTATTTTGTTTCTCCTTTGTTAAAAGACATCTCTGTAGGAAAAGGTTATGTTTTTATCTCTTCGCCTTGTGTAAGCAAAATATATTCACAAGTCTTTATTGCATATTAATTTCGTTGGTGTTCAATGCTGAGTTGTCTTGGGAATTATTGCCCCTGATAAGGAAGTGTTGTGATGAGGGTTAGATACTCCCGAAGTGATCTATAGGATTGATCACTTCGGGAGTTGTTATTTATGTATTAGGAACTTGTCCTGCAATAATGGTGATCTGTTTGTCTAGATCAAAGTATTTTTGAGCTGTTTCTTGAATCTCTTCAGGGGTGATGGTTTGAACGGTGTGGATCAGTTTCTTGTAGTGATCCCAGTCAAGACCAAAGCCAATAAGTGACTCTAGTGTGTTTGCTCTTGCAAATGGTCCATCGACTTCACTCATGATCTTGCTCATCATATAGGAGCGCACCATGTGGAGCTCGGTTTCGGATATCTTCTCCTCTTTCAGTTTTATGATCTCTTTTTGGATCTCATCGTATGCTGGTTGGCAAACATGTGAGCCGACTTCTGAGAATATAAAAAGGGCTCCACCTGCTTGAAATGAGAGGTAAGATGCACGAATGCCATAGGTGTATCCTTTGTCTTCTCGGATGTTCATATTAAGTCGAGAACCAAAATATCCTCCAAGGGCAGTGATAAGTACACGTAGTTTAAAGTAGTCGTCACTGATCTTGTTGGGAAGAGGTATCCCAAGGGCAATGGCATTTTGTGTCGCCCCTTTCTTTTCGATCCATTCGGTTCCAAATATTGGTTGAAAGGGTTGACTTTGGTTTTGTGCTATATCATTCTTTTTCCACGAAGCATCGCCTAGTAGATTGTCTAGTTGGTATAGTGCTTTATCGGAAGCTTGCCCACAAACGATAAGGTTTAGATCGTTAGGACGGTAGTGGTTTTGATGAAATTCGACAAGATCATCTCTCTGTATGTTTTGATATACTTGTATGTCTTCAAAAGGAGCATATGGGTGTTCAGGCCCCATCAGGTGTCTGAAGAAACGACGTTGTGCCATCACACTTACTTTCTCACTGTCTTCGATGAATTTATGTTGTCGTTTGGTTCGTAGTATTTCAAACTCCTTTTCGGGAAAAACGGGTTCGTGTATAACCGATTTAAGGTAAGGAAGCATCGCGTCAAGATGTTTGGATAATGTCAAGAAAGACATCACGCTAAAATCATAACCAGGAGTGATATGTAGGTAGGCACCATAATAGTCTAACTGTTCTGCTAGATTTTGTGCTGAGAACTCTTGGGTTCCTTCTGTCAACATCTTTGCAGTCATGGATGATTGCAAAGGTTTGGATGCTGCTTTCAGTCCAGCATGGAACATAATGTCCAACTTCACCAAATCTTGTTCGCCTGCTCTTAAATTGTGCCTTATGGTTCCATTGTCTAACTTAAGTGTGTCGACATTAGGAAGATCGATTTGGGTAACAGGATGATGTATGGGTGCTTTTGTTCTAAAATCAGACATAAATTACGACTCTTTTTTTGCGTTACTTAAATAGAATATCTCATTGCAGTTGGTGTCTGCAAAAGTTTTTTGTGCAAACTCTTGTAGTTTTTCTGTGGTGATGGCTCTATATTTATCCACTTGTGTGTTTATCAAGTCCACATCTCCTGCAAGTTCATAAGCAGCCAGCTGCATCGCTTTGTCTAGATAGCTGCTCTCAGAGTAAAGCAAGTTGGCTTCGAATTTGTTTTTGATCTTCTCTAACTCTTTGGTGTCGATCATGTCCCTCTTTATCTGTTCTAACTCTTCAAAGACTGCCTTTTTTGCTTCTTGAAGGTCAACTCCATCGGCTGGTTTTCCAATGATAAGGAATAGTCCAGGATCTTCTTCTCCAGAGATAAATGCATCGATATCGATGAACAGTTGTTTCTCTATGACTAACTTCTGATAGAATCGTGAGGAGTTTCCTGATGCAAGTACGTCGGATGTAAAGTCACCACAACGATAGTTGTCGGTGTTTTTAGCCCCCATATGCCAACTCCATATCAGCATGTCATTAGGAACATCACGATAAACGGTTTGTGTTTTGAACTCTTTTTGCTCTGGTTCGCTAGGATAGCTACGTTCTTCGACTTCACGATGAGGAATAGGGCCGAACCATTTTTCTGCTAAAGAGACGATGTGATCAAATTCGACATTGCCAGATGCGACCAGTACTGCGTTGTTTGGGGCATAGTGTTTAAAAAAGAACTCTTTTACGTCTTCTAATGTGGCATCCTCTATATGTTTGATCTCTTTACCGATAGTTGGCCATTGGTAAGGATGTTTTTCGTAGGTCTGTTGGCGAATCAAATGCCATATGTCGCCATAGGGTTGGTTGATGTAGTTTTGACGAAACTCTTCGATAACCACTTGTTGTTGTGTGTCAAAACTTTTTTTAGAGAAGGCTAAGGATAACATTCGATCCGACTCTAACCAGAATCCTGTTTCGATATTCTGTGCAGGAACGGTAAGGTAGTAGTTGGTGATGTCATTCGATGTGAATGCATTATTATTACCACCGACATTTTGTAGCTCTTGGTCGTAGTCCGGAATATTGATAGAGCCTCCGAACATAAGGTGTTCAAAAAAGTGTGCAAACCCCGTTTTATCAGCCGATTCATCTTTCGCTCCTACACGATAAAGAATATTCAGTGCTGCAAATGGGGTTGACTTATCTTGGTGTACAATAACTCTAAGTCCATTGTTTAGAGTATGCTTATTATATTTAATCATATATCATTGTTAATGAAGTTGGAGAAGTACGACTTTCTCTGACTAAAAAAAGAGTCCCATAGAGGTCGTGAAATCTTTCTCTAAGGGACAAATGTAGTGATAATTAATTAATACCAATTAAATCATTAAATGAGCGATATCCTTCTGTTTTATGTCGTTTATATATCATTAAAATATATCCTGAAGGGAAAGTTGATGCTTTCATTCTTGGCTTTCGTTTGAATAAAATATAGATGGAATCCTATACAGATGATAAGAACACGTCATTGATGAAAGGGTTAGAACTGATATTTTGAGCTGTTGGTAATCTCTTCTTTTACCATGAGATAATCGGACATGAGGGCTTCAAATATCTGTTGTACTGTTCTCTCTTCTTGGATCATTGCAGAGACTTGACCTATCTCTAACTCTCCTTCGTCTAACTCTCCGAGGAACATACCTTTTTTTGCTCTTCCTTTCCCTAATGTCTCTTTTAACTCTTCTGACGATGCTCCACCTTGTTCCATCTTATATATGGTCTGAAAGAATTCGTTGTTAAGCAAACGTACAGGAGCAAGCCCTTTAAGAGATAGTTTGGTGTCTCCTTCTTTGGCATCAAATACCGTTTTTTTGAAGTTGGGATGTGCTGAAGACTCTTTGGCTACAGCAAACAGTGACCCAATTTGAACACCGTCTGCTCCTAGGTTTTGTGCTGCCATCCACGCCTGTCCAGACCCGATTCCTCCTGCTGCGATAAGTGGCAAAGAGGTGGCTTTGCGAACTTGAGGGATTAAGGATAGTGTGGTGGTCTCTTCTCGACCATTATGGCCTCCTGCTTCAAATCCTTCCGCAACTATGGCATCAACACCAGCATCTTCACACTTCTTTGCAAAGAGAGAACTAGAAACTACATGGACAACCGTGATACCATGAGATTTTAATTTTGACGTCCACTTCTTTGGGCTTCCAGCAGAGGTGAAAACAATCTTCACCTCTTCATCAATAATTAGATCAATAATACGATCTAGTTCGGGGTAGAGAAGAGGAAGATTCACCCCCCATGGTTTATTCGTCGCCTTTTTCATCTTATGGATATGCTCTTGGAGCACTTCAGGATGCATTGAACCAGTGCCCAATAACCCTAGTCCACCTTGATTAGAGACTGCGGAAGCTAATTTCCATCCAGAACACCATACCATACCACCTTGGATGATAGGATATTTTATATTGAAAAGTTTACATATTGTATTCATAAATATAAGGAACTAATAATTGTTAAGTAAAAGTTAATATTGAGATTCAGTGTCTTTTTGTAAACTCACTATTAACTAGTTCAAATATACATAACAATAGAAGAGAATAAAAAGTTCTTTATGTCTGTTTTTATGTTAAAAATTGTTTGTCTGTGACAAAAATCACATGTTGGGTTTGGTTTTGTTTACAAAATTATCATATATTGCGAAAGTAATGTTAAGAATTGATGCTTTGAGTTCTTTTTAGGTATTGATCTGAAAAGAAAAATCTTACACATAATAAATCTAATAACTTTAACATCTTATTAAGTTTTCCTTAAGATATTAAACGAAGATCTAGATTCCATAAATTACATAATAAGTAAATTCAGGTTCTATTATACAAGAAAACCCAGGTTGGCAGACCTGGGCTTATAGTACAATTGAAAATATATCGGCATTTTCTAATTGTGAGTTGCAAGATAGTTTTTTCCTCACAATTCTTCAAGTGTTTTATACGCTTGTCTTATATTTCTCCGTACTATTTTTCTTCCAATAGCAATCTATTTGATATTTAAGAGGAGGTGGTATATTTTTTTACTCACCTCATAGATGTTTGATGTTAGGGAACAAATAGTAAATAAAAACAGTACCCCTCCTCTTTCTTATTTATGCTGTGATTAGTCTCTCGTCTTTATCGACGAGCTAATATATCTATCTATGTATAAATCAAATATGATACATCTATGAAACGAGTATTGTTGATGTTAGTAGTCCTTTGTACTTTAGGCCTACTTCAGTTAAGTGCACAGTCGCGAGTCCTTATAGGAGAGGTGACCTCTGCAGGAGATGGAACCACTATACCTGGTGTTTCCGTTGTAATAAAGAACACGTCTATTGGGACGGTTACAGATTTTGATGGCCGCTTTAAGATAAAGGTGCCTTTATCTGCTAAAACGTTAGTACTATCTTTTATTGGATTAGAAACAAAAGAAGTAGAGATCGGAGATAAGCTGTCCTTTAAAATCCAATTGAAATCAGAAGCCGTTGATGTTGATGAAGTGATAGTTGTGGCTTATGGTACTGCCAAGAAAGCGAGTTTTACTGGTTCTGCGGGAGTATTAACTGCAGAAAAGTTGGAAACACGTCCACTGACTAGTGTAAGTCAAGCGTTAGAAGGTTCTACGACAGGTGTTCAGGTGTCAACTGCATCAGGTCAGCCTGGTTCAGCTCCTGCGATTAGAATTCGTGGTTTTGGATCATTAAATGGTAATTCTAATCCACTGTATGTGGTGGATGGCGTTCCTTATAGCGGTACACTGTCTGATATCAATCCTGAAGATATCGCATCCATGACTATTCTTAAAGATGCGTCTTCAGCTGCTTTGTATGGTTCTCGAGCAGCTAATGGTGTTGTATTAATAAATACAAAAAAAGGGAAAAAAGGAGGTAAGACAATCGTAAATGTAAAAGCCCTTTATGGTGTGGTTTCTCGTGCTATTCCACAGTATGAAAAAGTAGGAGCAAGAGACTACTATCAATTGTCTACGGAAGCCTATAAGAATTCATTGCAATATGGGAAATCACAAGATGCTGCGACGGCTTTAAGTAATGCTGTAAATGGTATTTATGGTCAGTTGAAGTACAATCCTTTTAATGTGGCAAATGATGAGATCATGATGGACAATGGTGTTGTGAATCCAGATGCAAGAGTGGTTGCACCTAATTTGGACTGGTTTAAGCCATTGGAGCAAACAGGGAAACGTCAGAATTACTCAGCCAATATTTCTTCTAGTGGAGAGAAAGGGTCTCATTTTCTATCTGTAGGTTATTTGGATGAAGAAGGGTATATTGTTAGTACTGGTTATCAGCGATTTAATTCTCGTTTATCTTCAGAGTTTAATGTAAATGATTGGTTGAAAATTAGCAACAATGTTTCTTTTACAACAAGTAAGTCACAGTATAGTGTAGGAACAGGTAATACTAGTTATAATAACCCATTTAGTTTCGCGAGAGGAATGGGATCTATTTACCCAGTATATATGGTAGAACCAGGTACTGGTAAATATATTTTAGATCAGGATGGGAATAAGCAATATGATCTAGGTGGTGGATATGCAGAGCACAATATTAATGCTAGACCATCTGCATCGAGCCCTGGTCGTCATGTGGTTGCAGAGATGGAGTATAATAACCAAGAGGTGAAAACCAACACGATCAGTGATCGCTTTAATGTAGATATTAAGTTGATGAAAGGTTTGATATTTACTACTAATGTTGGTATTGATATTCGAAACTATAAATATCAATATTTTGAAAATACAATAGTAGGTGATGGAGCTCCATCTGGTCGTTTTGCCGATAATCGCTATATCAGTACTACTATCAATGCTAATCAGCTTTTGAAATATGAAAAAGAACTAGATTCTGGTCACTCTTTTAATGTACTGTTAGGTCATGAGAGCTATAGTTATGATTACGAACGTATTTCAACAAGTAAGAAACAGGTGATTACACAAGGAATCTATGAGATGGCTCAGTTTGTTACACCAACGAATCTTAATGGTTATACAGATAAGAAGCGTATCGAGAGTTATTTAGGTCGTTTTGAGTATGACTATAACGATCGTTACTATCTTTCAGGTTCTTATCGTTATGATGGTTCTTCTATCTTTAATAAAGAGAACCGTTGGGGAGGTTTCTACTCTGTTGGTGCATCTTGGAGAATCAAAGAGGAGAACTTTATGCAGGATGTTTCTTGGATAGATAATCTAAAACTCCGAGCTTCCATTGGTGAGGTTGGAAATGATCGATTGTATTTTGCAGGAACAACCACAACAGATTATTATGCTTATCAAGCACTTTATGGAACAAATCCCAACGGAACGAGTCCTGGTTTGATCTGGAGTAGTGTGGGTAACGAGGACCTTAAATGGGAGGTGAATACTAGTTATGATTTTGCATTAGAGTTTGGTTTGTTTGATGGATTTGTCGATGGTTCGATTGAGTATTATCGTAAGGATTCGAAGAGCCTACTTTACTCGATGCCTTTAGCTCCTTCTCAAGGTTTTATGAATCAGAATAGAAATATTGCATCATTAACCAATAGTGGAGTTGAGGTTGGATTGAACTTCAAATGGATTAAGAAGCGTAATGTAGAGTGGTCAACTGATTTCCAAATATCAACGATTAAAAACGAAATTACTGATATTCCTGATCCTGCAATTACTGGATCAAAACGCTGGGATGTAGGTAGATCTATCTATGATTTCTATACTTATGACTATTATGGTGTAAACCCAGATAATGGAGAAGCACTTTATTATAAGTATAAAGATACAGAAGATGGAGGACGTGTAAGAGAATTAGATGCAGATGGTAATCCAGTGCTTGTTTCAGATTATTCTGCTGCTGGCAAAGGATATGTTGGTGCTTCTTCAATCCCTGATTTTTATGGTTCTTTTACTTCAAATTTAAAAGTACACAATTTTACGCTTTCTGTATTGGCAACTTATTCTGTCGGTGGAAAGACTCTCGATTACAATTATGCAGGATTGATGAGTTCTCAAGATCTAGGATCTGGTATGCATGTGGATCATTTGAATGCGTGGCAAAAGCCTGGTGACATTACTGACATTCCTCGTTTGCAAGTTGATAATCCAAATCTTTCTCCAACATCATCACGTTGGTTGACCGACGCTTCTTATTTAGCATTAAAGAATATAACATTGAGTTATACATTCAATAAGTCTCTACTTAAATCTACAGGGCTGAATAAAGTTCGTATTTATGCTACAGGAGAGAACCTTTTCTTATGGTCTAAGCGTACGGGTATGGATCCTCAAGAGTCATTTGCAGGAACTACAAGTAACACGTTTATTCCTTCTAGAGTCATGTCTATTGGACTAGACGTATCATTTTAATGTTGAATAGATATAAAATTGAATAAGATGAAAAAGCTTATATATATATTCTTAGTTGCATTTACCTTCGCTTGTAGTGAGGATTTCCTAGAGGTCACTCCTACTGATTCGGTTGGTAAAGCAGATGTAATAAGTTCTCCTGCAAATATGAGAACCGCACTTAATGGGGTGCATCGTTTGATGTATCAACAATCTCCGATTGAGAAAGCTTCTAATAGAGCTGGAGAGGGGTATATTATGCCATTGTTAGAGTTTGGTGCTAGCGATATGTTACACTCTTCTGGAGGTAATGGGTGGTTTAGATCTCGGTTGAAGTGGTTGACACATATTAACCCTGATTTTACTGATGCCAGATATCCTTGGATCCACTATTATCATTTGGTAGCCAACGTGAACAATATCATCAATGCAGGTGAGGCAATGACTAAGACTGATGATTTAAAAAATGTGTTAGGGCAGGCATATGCTTATCGTGCCTATTCATATTTTAGGTTGGTACAGTTGTATGCTAATAGTTATACTTGGGGTAACCCTTCATCAGATCCTGGTTTACCAATTGTGTTAGAGACTAAAGCTCCATATCTAGGAACCAAGAGAGAGACTGTGGAGAAAGTATATGAATTGATAACTTCGGATATCGAGAAGTCTGTGTCTCTATTAAATGAAGCTCCAGATTCGGGCGATTTGTCTAATATCTCACTTTCTGTAGCACAAGGAATAGCTGCTCGTGTATATTTGACCAAAGGAAATTGGACGAAAGCAGCGGAGTATGCAAAATTTGCAGAGGCTGGACATTCCCTGATGACAGAATCTGATTATTTGAAAGGTTTTAATAGTTACACACTTCCAGAGATGATGTGGTCAGGACATATCGTAAGTGACCAAACGACCTATTATTATGCTTGGTTCTATTATATTGGAACAAATTTTAATGGAACACAGAATAGAACGAATCCGAAAATAATTAACCGTGAGCTTTTTACAGAGATATCTGATACAGATTTTCGTAAAAAGCAATGGTTAGAAGATGCACCAGATAGCTATAAAGGAGCATTAAAGGATCCAAATTATGCTCCATTAATCCCTGATGATGCTACGGATGAGGAGAAAAAAGTATTAGAGGATGCTGCTAAAGCATCTTTTGAAGCAGATAGGAAAGTCATTATGACGAAATATGGTATTACAAGTCGACATTACACGACACCTTATATGTCGGTGAAATTCTTAAATAAGAATCCGGGTTCAATTGACTCAGATGATGTAATGTATATGAGAGTCTCGGAAATGTATTTGATCGAAGCGGAAGCACTATGTCGTGGTGGTCAAGATGATGCTGCAGCTACTGCGCTGTATAATTTAGTCTCTTCAAGAGATGCAGCTTATGTGAAAAGTACCAAAACAGGAGATGCTTTGTTGCAAGAAATTCTTGTTCAAAGACGTATAGAACTATGGGGTGAAGGACATCGATGGTTAGATATGTTAAGAAATGATGAGGCTTTAGATCTTGAAGGATCAGGTGCAAGTTCAACGCTATATTCTGATGGATATAAGCAAGATAAACCATCAACTAACTCTAAGTGGTTATTTAAAATACCAAGTGAGGAAGTAAATGCAAATCCTAATATTAACGATGCGGACCAGAACTAATAAAGTGTAATATTGTAAATAGTCATAAATTTTATACTATAAGGGGTTACTTCATAGGAGGTAACCCTTTTTGTTGTTTGTAATCATTATAAACTATTATGATTTGAACTGTATTACTAGGTAGGTTCTGATGATTTATTTCGGAGCATATACTTCTTGAATTGCTTCTCTGTCTTTTGTGATTGAAAAGCTCATTAAATCTACTGTCTCGGAGACGAGTCTAAGTTTAAGTTGTGTTTATTTTAGTGCTCATATACAGTGGTTTAATGTGTTGTGGTGACCTTTGTGTAGTGTAAGTGAATGATAAGTTAATTAAGTATTGTTTGTTATAATAAACTAATAAGTAATGTTTGAGATTGATAGTATAGTGCTGTGTCTTGATTATAATTCATAATAAAATGAGTCGAAGTTAAAACAGATATACTACTTGTTTTGTTTAGTAATGATTGTTAATTTTGAGATCTGCAATATTAATAAAAGTCTATGTATGTTTAAAGTCAGCTAAAAGTGTGAATTTTTATGGCTAACTTGGCATTAGAATTTTAATTAATAAGTAAAGTTATTTATAACTAAGTACATCATTCTATTTAGTTTATGTTATTATATTTGCTTGATACTTATGTTTAAGTGATTAAAAATGAGTGATATATATATGGTGTCACGTATCGTAAGATATCATAAATTACGTCATTGGAAGTACTTATCATTTATTGTTGTAAGTAGATATAGATTTTGGTAATATAAGAAACCCAGGTTGGCGGACCTGGGTTAAAGAGAGAAGTAGTAAGAATAAAACTTCCCGTGTCTTAGTATATTATACGGTAATTTACAACTAATATATTCTTCTACAAAATTTTCAATTCGAAAATTTATTCTCTTGGTATTACACATTGCATATGTCTAATGAGGAGAGGTTATGTATACTGTGAATTTCGTAAGTTAAATGATTTCATAGACATTTTTTTTCATTTATAATTAATGATTCTCTCCTTTTAATTTTTGAAATTAATTCTCCAATTTGAGATGGGGAATCAATTATATCTATGTATAAATCAAATATGATACATCTATGAATCGAGTATTATTACTAATGCTATGTCTATTTATAGGCATAAGCACTTCTTGGGCACAGTCTCGGGTTTTAACGGGTGTGGTGTCTTCAGCAGAAGATGGTTCTTCTATACCAGGTGCTTCTGTTGTTGTTGATGGAACTACGGTTGGAACTGTTACAGATTTTGATGGTAATTTTCAACTGAAAGTTCCTGAAGGAGCTAAGAAAATTAAGATCTCTTATGTAGGGATGAAATCACAATTGCTAGAGATTGGAGATAAGAGAGCTTTCAAAGTAAAATTGAAAGTTGATGCAGTAGTTACTGAAGATGTCGTTGTTACTGCAATGGGTATTAAGAAATCTGCGAAATCCTTGACTTATGCTGTTTCTGAAGTTGGAGGAGATGAGGTTGCATTAAAATCAGAACCTGATGCGATTAAAGGACTTCAAGGAAAAGTGGCAGGTGTTCAGATTTCAGGATCTCAGTCTATTGCTGGTAGCCCAACGAGAATTGTTATTCGTGGTAACTCTTCATTTACTGGGAATAATCAACCATTGATTGTTGTTGATGGAATTCCATTCTCAAATGATCAAGATACAGGACAGAGAGATGCTTCTCCTGTTGGCTTAGGTGTATTGGCTTCAATTGACCCGAATAATATCAAGTCTCAGACTGTTCTAAAAGGTGCAGCAGCATCGGCACTGTATGGTTCAAGAGCATCAAATGGGGTAATTATTATTACCACTAAATCAGGAGCATCAAGATCAGGCCAGAAATTCGTAACTACAGTAAGTTCTTCTTATAGTGTTGAAAAGATTGCGTCTCTTCCTGATTTTCAAAATACATATGGTAATGGTGCTGATTTCAAAGCAGCAAATTATTGGGGGTCTTGGGGTGCGAGATTTAGTGATGTAGATAAACTTGCTTTTTCAGATGCATGGGCTAAAGCATATCCAGATAAATATACTACTGAAATGCCGTATGAACCACAACCAAATAATGTGGAAAATATGTTAAGAAACGGTAGTCTATGGGATAACTCAGTGAATATCACTGGTGGTGGTGAAAAGACATCTATGTCTTTGACTATTTCTGATTCGAGACAAAGTTCTTATATTCCTGAAAGTCACTTTAATAGAACGTCTATATCTTTAGGTGTGAATGCGCAATTAGCAAAGAAATTTAAAGTTAGTACAAATTTCCAGTATGCATATATGGATAAACGAAGTCCATTTGAGGGAAATACTGGTGCATTTCGTTACTTTCTTTATACAGGACGTTCATGGGATACATCTTTACCGTATGAGGGACCTAATGGGGAGAATTTATATTTTAAGACAACAGATAACCCACAATGGTCATTCAGGCATAACTATGGACAAGAAGATCAGCACCGTATAGTCGCAAGCGTAAAGCCTCAATGGGATATCACAGATTATCTGACATTGTCCTACCAATTTAGTGTCAATCAGTTGATCCGTCGTACTAAAAATGTTACTGAAGTTTCTAGTAATGTATTAGATGATAAATTGGGTGATCTTGATATGTATGACCGATTTAATAGAGAAATGGAAGGAACAGCTATGCTGAACTTTCGTAAGAATATCACTGATAAATTTAGTCTGCGAGTAACCTTAGGACAGGTTTTTAATGTTCGAAACTTTAATAGATTAAGAGCATATGGTAGTCCCTATATTATTCCCGGTATTTATCAATTAAATAATATAAAAGACACAACGGGTAAAAGTCGTGAAACAGAACAGAGATTGGCTTCTGTATTTGGAGAAGTGTCAATAGGGTATAATAATTACTTAACATTGTCAGCGACTAGTCGTATGGACTGGTCTTCAACTTTACCAAAAGATAATAACAACTACTTATATCCATCATTATCAGCTTCTTATGTGTTTAGTGATGCATTGGGGTTGAAGAGTTCATTGTTTAATTCTGGTTTAATTCGTGCATCTTGGGCAAAAGTTGGTAGTGATGCTGGTGTATATGATATTAATCAGACTTACAACGTGAACTATGGTAATAATGGTAACGTTGGAGGTATTAGATATACTGGATTTCCATTTAATGGAACGAGTATGATGGCTCCTAATTACTCTGTTTCTGATACAAATTTAAAACCTGAGTTTACTTCTGAATTTGAAATAGGAACTAACCTAGAGTTCTTCAATAGTCGAATTGTACTTGATGCGGCATATTATAGCAGGTCATCAACAGATCAAATTATGAATGTATCAATTCCTGATGAATCAGGTTATTATTCATATTTGACGAATGTTGGTGAAATGACCAATAAAGGAGTGGAATTATCACTTGATTTGACGCCAATTAAGAGCAAAGACTTTTCATGGAGTATCTTTACCGTATTTAGTAAAAATACCAATGAAGTCGTGAAGCTTATTGATGGACTAACAGAAACAAACACTCGTAACTTGTATTCTAACGGGATTCACTCATATATTAAAGAAGGTCTACCATATGGTGTATTTAAAGGTTATGGAGCAGCTAGAGATGATCAAGGAAATATTTTGATTGATCAAAAAACTGGTTTGATGATTAAATCAAAAGAGGAGTCTATCTTAGGTGATCCTAATCCAGATTACCTTGTTGGTATTACCAATACATTTAGATATAAGAGGTTGAGCTTACGTGCTGTGGTTAATGCAACATGTGGTGGAGAGATGTATACTACTGTAGTTCCTCAGTTATTAGGACGAGGTGTGACAAAAGATACTGAAGATAGAGAACGAAATCATGTGATTCCAGGTGTTATAGGTGATACAAATACAGGAAAGCCAATTTTAGATATGAATGGTAATACGATTCCTAATAGAATTCAGGTTACTTCGAATTCATACTATTTTGATACAGGAGGAATGGGTTCAGGTGCTTTTGATGAATTTAAGGTATACGATGCAACAGTATATCGTTTATCTGAGCTTTCTTTGTCATATAATATTCCTGATGCATGGGTGAAAGCTCTTGGTTTCAATTCAGCTACTTTTGGTGTTTTGGCGAACAATCTATTGTATTTTGCACCAGGCTTCCCCGAACATTCGAACTTTGATCCAGAAGTAAACTCATTCGCTTCAGGAAATACACAAGGAATGTCATTTAATACTGCACCGTCTTTGAGAAGATTTTCATTTAATTTAAAATTCTCATTCTAAATTGATTAAGATGAAAAAAAGATATATCATAATGTTATTGACACTTCTACCATTGGTGGGGTGTCAAGATTGGCTTGATGTAAATACTGATCCCAATAAGCCAACTGATCCAAAAATAGAACTTTTATTACCTACTGTCGAAGTAAATCTATTTAATTCTACTGCAGGATATATGTCTGCGTCTATAGGGGGAGCAACGGGAACACTTGCCCATCATATGGTTAATAAGAGTATTAATGGTTATAATGTAGAGACAACTTCTCACTGTATTACACAGCCATGGTCATCTCTTTTTATGACTGAATTTAGTACATTAAATATCATATTGGATAATGCAGAGTCGAACAATCAACTGCAATATAAAGGTGTTGCACAAACTTTAAAAGCTGTAACTTCGATCCTTGCCGTGGATATGTGGGGTGATGTTCCTTTTGCAGAAGCGGGTTTAGCACCTAAAATAATGTATCCTAAATATGATAAGCAAAAAGAGATCTATGTATCATGTTTTAGCTTGTTAGATGATGCTAAGAAGAATCTATTGGATAAGAAGACGGCAATTGTTCCTTCACTTGCACAGGGGGATGTGATATATGGTGGAGATGTTGATAAGTGGGTTAAATTTATTAATTCATGGAAACTTCGTATGATCAATCAAATTAAAGGAACTGAATTGTTTGATACATATAAAGGTCAGTTAGATGCTTTGATTACTGAGAATAATTTTATTGATTCAGATAGTCAGTTCGAGTTAGTTTATGGTAAATCAATTACTCCCGAGAACAGAAACCCTATGTATGCTGCTGAATATGATGATGCAGAAGATACTGATTACTTTATTAGTCATTGGTTTTATCAAAGTATGCAAGGGGACAAAGGTTTTATCGGTTTTCTTGAGGGTATCACAGATCCAAGAGTTCCTTATTATTTCTATAGACAATTTAAAGATAAAGGAAAAGAGGTTCCTTATTCAGTTGAGATGTATAAATTCCATACTTTCCAATTTGGTTATAAAGGAGAATATGAGTCTACCAATTTTAAGGGATTTACAACTTTAGGTGTTTATGTTTGTGGTGGAAAATACGATGATGGGACACTGAAAATGGCTAATAGTAAAGATAAAGATTTAGATGGTTCAGGTGTTGTTCCTACAAGAATTTTTAATGAACATGATGTAGACTTTATTTTGGCAGAATTAGCTTTAAGTGGAAAAGCGACGGTCGATGCTAAAAGTTATTTAGAGAAGGGGATTAAGTCTGCTTTTAGTTACTGTAATAAGATGGCAGCATATGATGCGGATGTTCCATTAATAAAAGCGGATGTTTCAGATAAGTATGTAAAAGATATCTCAGATAAATATGTTGCAGCTTCTGATCAAGTAAAATTAGAAGTAGTTATGACAGAGAAATGGATTGCAGACTTTGGTAATAGTAACGAGTCGTATTGTGATCATAGAAGAACGGGATTTCCAAAGGTTTGGGATCCAGAATCAGATAGTTCAAAGGATACGTATGCGACCCATAAATATCCAAATGTATTACCATATTCGAACCGTAGTGTGATAAGCAATATCACAATCAAAGATAAAGGGTATGGCGCTCGTGATCTTTCACAAACATATTTATTCTGGAGTTTAAAAAAGTAATATAATATGAAAAAGATAATATTATCTCTGCTAGTAATTTTCTCTCTTTTCTCATGTGAAAGGGAGATTATAAATGATATTGACACAGAGCAGTATGCTACTTTCCCAAATTTCAAATTGCCTGAAGGTAAGACAACTGATATTGTTCTATCAAAATTGGATGATACAGTATTTGAATTAGATGTAAACCTCATTAGCCGTTTTTCGGATTCATTTGAATCTTTAGATGTTGTAGCTGAGCTTAAAACAATGAAAGGTGCTGTACTAACTGAGGTGGTTACAAGTTTAAAAACAATGCCAGGTAAGGTATCTTTCACATATAGTGATTTACAGGCTGCATTTGGAAGTGCTGTTGACAAAAAGAATCTTGCTGGTTCAACACTAGTTGTGTATGCTGATAACATGAGATTTTCTTCGGGAACTATTGTTACTCGTTTTACAGAATATAAGATAATCGAGCAACAAGAAAAAGAGGATAAAGATGGGAATAAGTTGCTTGATAAGGACGGAAAGCCTATTTTGAAAGATGTTGAAGTAATCAAAAGAATTGACAATTATTCGAATGATGTGATAGATTATGTGATCTTCAATCCAACAATTAGTTATTCAATTTTAGGTGATGTGAATGAAATAGAATCTGGAGATTACACTTTAGTTGGTTCTTATTTTGATGAAGGAACTAGTGCATGGGTTGATACTGATCCAGCAGAAGTGAAGATTGCAAAAGAGGGTAGAAAGATGACAATTACTGGTCGATATTTAGGAGGTATTGGCACATTAGTCGTACAGAAACATTTTGGAGCTTCTTTACCTATCGAAGGAGAATTGGTACTATATGATTTGGGACCTGTTTTTATTTATACATCATCTACAAGTGGGAAATATAACCTGTATAGTCGTACTATTGTTGATTCAGAATATACGATGGATGGTAAATTTACTGGAGGTAAATTTACTTACACTTCTACCAATAAATATTTTGAAAAGCTAAAGTATACTTTTACAAAAAAATAAAGTGTTATTTTAAATTAGATAAGTCCTAAATAAGAGTTATGGAATTATTTAGTGATAAAATATAAACACTATAAGTAGCCTGCAAGTTCAAACTTGTGGGCTACATCTTTTTTACTCACTTCTTTATTCCCCACATTCATCTGATGTAAATACTAAGGTCTAAGCATATTATGTGAGAGATATGGTCTCATTTTATTATATGTTTCGATACTACTCTTTACAAGTCTTGCGGATACATTCCGGTTTCGTGCATGTTTTTCAAGTTCGAACTCATTCTTGATGATCCCATTTACTCTTTCTGGAATAGCATTCTCCTAAGGAGAATATGATTCACTCATACTTACTATCACCTTGTGTTTCTTTAGCATTTTTTGATATTAATCACAGTAGTACTGGATTCCTAAATCAGATTGATGTATGAGTTCTGGATATGCAACAAAATATAGGACATTTAATTAAGCTAAGTACTCGCAATGATGTGTTTTATGCTATTTCTATATGATTAATTAAAGACAAAACACTTATTTACAGATATTTAAATATTCTAAATAATCAGAGTTAATAACATAAACTAAATAGGTTGATGTACTTACGTTTACATAGTTTATTTTTCCGAATTCAATAGGCGTCAGATACTCTAGTGTTGCATGTCTTCTCGGTCTATTATACCACACTTCAATAAATTCCACAATGTCCACTTTTGCCTGAAAATGTGAGTAATAGTATTTATGATCTATCATTTCAGATTTGATTATTTTAAAGAAACTTTCGGCTACCGCATTATCCCAGCAATTACCTTTACGGCTCATGCTTTGAATTATTCCATTCTTAACTAACTTTTCTCTAAACTCCTTCGCTGTATATTGTACGCCTCTATCAGAGTGAAATATCATACCTGGCCTACTTTCACGATTTGTGTTAGCCATTTGCCAAGCTTTAATAATGGTGCATTCTGTAGTCATATTACTGGACAGAGACCAACCTATTACTTTACGATCAAAAAGATCAATAACAGTAGTCAAATAAAGCCATCCTTGATCAGTTGGTATATAGGTAATATCGGAAACCCAAACTTCCGATGGTCTAATTGGGTTAAAAGCTCTATTCAAATGGTTCTCGGATATCGAATTGGAATGATTTGAATCTGTCGTTTGGACTTTATATTTCTTATTTACAATGCTTTTGATAGACTCCTTCTTCATTATTCGCGCTACTCTATTTCTAGAGGTAACGACACCTAGGGCTTTTAATTCCGTCGCAATCTTGTGACTACCATAGCGAGCCTTTGATTCAGTATATATTTTACGTATACGAACCGTATCCTCTTCTAAAGCAACAGTTCTTGGGCTACCATCCCTTGATAACCCCAGCTATAAAAACCACTTCGGCTTACTTTTAAAATACCACACATATCCTCGACAGTAAATTCAGTCCTATACTTTTTTATAAACTTAAATTTGTATTGTCGCTCTTGGAGAATATGCTCACTGCCTTTTTTAATATATCACATTCTATTTGTGTCTGGCGTATCTCTGCTTTTAGTTTTGCGATTTCTTCTTGTTCTACAGTCCGAACAGGATTACCATTTTCTTGAAAACTATTGCATTCATACTTCTTGTGCTCGCGAACCATTGTTACTTCAAGATCCATATCAGCGGCTACTGATTGTGCTGTTTTGCCACTAAAACACAAATTGACAACCATAATTTTAAATTCTTTGTCGTAACGTTTTCTTGTTTGCTTTCTCATAATCTAAAGATAAGGAGCTTAATTAAATGTCCGATCAAATGTAGTACATCCAATCCAAATATGAACGAGTGACCTTCTAATAGGTCTTCATTTTATGAACAAGCCCTTTCTTGTGTATAGACTTAAGATATTCTACATTCATCTATTTTAGGTTATATAACATATCTTGTGATGGCGAGAAAGCAAACTAGTCTTATAGTTTTGTGTTGATAAGAAATAATAGAACCATCCATTTGAAATTACTTTATGCATTTGATTGACCGTATCTATCTATGGCAGAAGAAACATCTGTCGCCAAGAACTTTTCTATACCTTTTAAGTATTACAATTGGTATTGCTGCAGGATTGGCTGCTGTTGTTATTAAGACTTCTGTGGAGATGATGCATCATTTTGTCCTTTTTGCTTTTCCTACTGCGTTCCAAGAGTATCTTCGTTTTATCTTACCATCGATAGGACTTCTATTGGTAATTTTGTTTATTCGGTATATAAATAGAAAGCCTGTAGGTCACGGTATCCCTAGTGTACTATTTGCTATATCCCAAAGAGAAGGAAAGATCGATAGACATAACATGTACTCTTCTATTGTGACCAGTGCATTGACTGTAGGTTTTGGTGGTTCTGTTGGATTGGAGGGGCCCACGGTTGCTACAGGAGCAGCTATTGGTTCGAACCTAGCATCTAGTTTTCGGTTGACTTATAAACAGATGGTGATAATGCTTGGGTGTGCATGTGCGGGTGCTATGGCTGCAATCTTCAAAGCTCCAATTACAGCGATTGTTTTTGCTGTAGAGGTGATTATGATTGATCTTACTGCTCTTTCTCTTATCCCTTTAATCTTATCATCTGCAACAGCGGTATTGGTTTCATATTATTTTTTAGGAATGAAAGCTATCTATTTCGTTCCGATATCTCATGGACTTGAATTAACCGATCTCCCATGGTATATTATTCTTGGGGTGGTGATGGGATTATGCACTGCATATTTTAATCGTATTTATCGGATGGTTGGGCATTGGTTTCAGGATATGGGGAGTATGACCAAGAAATGGTTATTTGGTGGCCTATCATTAGGCCTTATCATTGTATTATTCCCACCATTATTTGGTGAAGGCTATGAGGCTATTAATGGTTGTTTGAAAGGAGATTTTAGTTATCTGCATGACTATTTTTTAGTTGATATTGTAGCAAAGTGGAGGTATGGGATCTACATAATTATTTTATGTCTGGTTCTATTTAAGGTGTTTGCTACCTCTTTTACTTTTGGAGCCGGAGGAGTTGGTGGAATATTTGCACCTACACTGTTTATGGGAGCTCATGCAGGTATTTTATTTGGAATGATAGTTCAGGCATTGTGGTACCCTGAGATGGATCTAACAACTTATGCGCTGTTAGGTATGGCAGGTATGATTGCAGGAACTTTGCACGGACCTTTGACAGGCGTTTTTCTAATTGCAGAGATTACTGGAGGCTATACATTGCTTGTTCCTTTGATGATTGTATCAGTCATCTCTTATATGGTTACCAAGCTATTCTTTAAAAATTCTGTTTATACATATCAGTTGGCAAATAGGAATGAATTGATGACTCATGATAGAAATCAAAATGCTCTTTCCATGATGAGGATCTATGATATTTTAGAGACTGATTTCTTTGTTTTAGATGATAGTTCTAAATTAGGAGACTTGGTGAAAGGCGTCGAAGAGAGTCATCGAAACCTTTTCCCCATTGTTGATAAGTCAGGGAAACTTGTAGGGATGGTTAAGATGGATGATATTAGACATCTTATATTTAAACCTGAGAAATATGAAACTATCACATTAAAAGAGCTAATGTATTATCCTGATTTTGTTTGTGAGCCAACATTGCCAATGCGTCAAATTGTAGACATGTTTAATAGTTCTGGTCGTTACAATATGGCTGTTATTGATAAAGATGGAAAATATCTTGGTTTTATTTCTAGAGCTAATGTATTCTCGGTATATCAGAAAATGTTGAATAAGATCATGTAGTAAAAGTAGAAGGGGAGTAGATTGAAAAGTACTCCCTGCTAAATATATTCGCATGCTCTATGGCTCATTTCATAATTCAATTGGTATTATCTCTTTCGTAACATTGTTATCCCATCTCTAAGAGGTAGAATCGTAGTCTCTACCCTTGGGTCATTCTTTACGTAGTCATTAAAAGCTAGAATACCTTTGGTTTGTAAATCATTCTTCGAAATTGGCTCTACTACTTTTCCATCCCATAGGGTATTGTCTGCAAGAATGACTCCTCCGGGTCTTACTTTATCAATAACCAATTCATAATGCTCAACATATCGTCGCTTATCTGCATCCATAAAGACTAAATCAAATGTTTCGTCTAGGTCAGGTATGATCGTTTCAGCATTTCCAATGTGTTGAATGATCGATTCCGAAAGGCCTGAAAGTTCAAAGTAACCATAAGCAAATTCTTCCAGTTCATCATTTATTTCTACGGTATGCAACTTTCCCTCGGCTTGAAGTCCTTTAGCCAAACAAATAGCAGAGTACCCTGTAAATGTTCCAAGCTCTAATATGCGATTAGGCTGGATTAGTTTACTTAGGAAAGTGAGGATACTTCCTTGTAGGTGCCCCGAACACATTCGTGAATATAATACATTCGCATGGGTATCTCTATCTAGTTTTGCTAAGATAGGATCTTCATTATCTATATGTCCTAAAATATATTGCTCTAAATCTAGTGATGTATTATTCATTATTTCACTTCTAAAATTATGACTCTTTGGATTGGTATGTAAGAATCGACATTTGATCTTCTATAAGACTCTGATTTGCTACCTCAATAAGTTGTTCCGCAGTAATGCTTTGAATCTTTTGATGAATTTGCTCTAAAGAGGATAGTTGATTAAAAAACATAAAGCTTTTGGCCGCAGATAACATAACTTCCTCACTATTTTCTTGTGAAACTGATATCTGTCCAAATAGCTGCTTTTTTGCTTTAGACAACTGAAGAGATCCCAATTTAGTATCTCTTAATTTTTTCATCTCCTTAAAGATGAGATTTTGTGCTTTTTGAGCATTCTCAGGATCTGTTCCATAATAGATGGAGAGTAAACCTGTGTCAGAATAAGAGGTAAGTGTTGACTCAATATTGTAGGCCATACCATGCCTTTCTCTGATGGCAAGGTTCAAACGACTATTCATAGATGTCCCACCCATAATGTTGTTGAGAAGGACCATTGAAGTACGATCTTTATTTCCCATTTCATGGGCAACAGTTCCAATCACCGTATGGTTTTGATAGGTCTCTTTATCAAGGATAAGTTGTTGGGGTTTAAAATCTGTGAAATGACTACGAGTGTGTTTACGCCTATTTTCAGGGATATCTTCAAAATAGAATTGTATTCGTCTCTTAAGTCGCTCAAATGGAATATTACCAACGAAACACAATACTATTTCATCGGTGTTATAATTGTTACTCATGAAACGCTCAATGTCATTCTTATCATAGGTCATGATTTTCTCTGGCGTTCCTAATATTTGTCTTCCAATAGGATGTCCTTTAAAGATGAGATCTTCGAAATCATCATATATTAGTTCAGAAGGACTGTCCAAATATGAATTGATCTCCTCGATAATAACCTCTTTCTCTTTATCTATCTCGTGCTTAGGAAAAGTACTATTCTTGAGAATATCACTTAGTAATTCAATGGCTCTAGTATAGTCATCTTTTAAGAATGTCGCATAGATAGCCGTCTCTTCCTTCGTTGTGTAGGCGTTTAGATCTCCTCCAACATCTTCAAGACGACTAAGAATATGATATGCTTTTCTTTTTTTTGTTCCCTTAAATATGACATGTTCAATAAAATGGGCCATACCTATTTCGTCATCTGTCTCATCTCTTGATCCTGTATTGAGGACAACTCCGAAATGAGCAACCGTCGATTGAGAAGGTATATGTAGTAAACGTATGCCGTTGGCTAATGTAAAAGCGTTATATTGCATTTATTATGATTTTATCGAACTGCAAAAGTAGGATTTAATATTGTTACAATTAGCACTTTGAACTCCTTTTTTCATGATCGTGTGACTAAGATCTACATTCGAGGTAAAATGAAGGCTCTCCCTTTTCTATTTATCTACTCGTTATATGTTTGTTTTACTTAGTGCAACTCTTTGGTTATGTTTGTGTTATCTCACTAGATTGTCGCGATAAACACGAATTATACATCCAATAATGAATCCCAACTTGGTTCACTATGGTTTTCCCCTTACTTGACAGTTGCTTTCCCCTGCTTTAATACCGTCTTAAAACGGGTTTTATACGGTTCGAATACGGTGATGATTCATAGTTTGTTCAATATTCCTTCGAAGTTCCTTCAAAGATTTGGCCTTTTTATCGAATCAACTTCGAAGGAACTTCGAGCGATACTTGAATCATCACCGTATTCGAACCGTTTGTATTCCGTATTAAACCCCTCTGATCTCACTGTTTAATTACTGTTTGGTTAGGGTCTAACTTAAGGGTAAGTCTGTTTAATACCTTGAATCCGCACGTGTATTATATTAATTTTAAGTAAACATCAGTAAGACAATGCATAGTAAGGCTTTTATATGTTCAGAAAAAATCACCTATTTAGGTGAATGATCAAAGATTTTAATTCAAAGGTGACTCCATTTGGTGGGATATATTTAATTCATGATTTGCTAATTTCAAACGGCATTATTCAATTTATTAATGAGCAATTAGTAGACCGAGGTCCAAAGTGTATCTATAAGTTCTCTGATTTGTTATTACCACGCATATATACTACTTTTTGTGGAGGTAGTGCTACGGAAGATATTAACTATCTTCGGGATAATACATTGAATAACTTGAGATCAATTTCTATCCCTTCTGCTGATACCATTCTAAGAGGAGATGTGGAGCTTTCTACTCCATGTGAGATTATCGAAGGAAAGACTACAATTAAAGGCCAAAAGATAAATGTTAACACACTAATGAATAAATTCTTGTTGGCTAGTGCTATTAAGTTTAAACAGTTAGATCCTAATGCTTCTGATCTTATCTATGATTTTGATCACCAGTTTATTCCCACTAAAAAGAGTGATGCAGAATATAGCTATAAGAAGACAGAAGGATACTTTCCAGGAGTCGCAACCATAGGTAACATTCCTGTATATATTGAAGGACGAAATGGAAATTGTCATGTTAAAACGGCTCAATTAGAGACCCATAAACGAGCATTAGAGTTGTTGGCATCCAAAGGTGTAAAATTACGATATGCAAGAATGGACTGTGGTTCATATATCAAAGAGGTTACAGACTACTTTCATCAAGAGGGTATTCTATTTTCGATTAGAGCCTCTCACTCTAACGTATTACTATCAAAAGCATCAAAAACAGATAATTGGTCTTGTTGTGAGATAAATAATCAAGCATATGAAGTCAATAGCTTCAAATATGAATTTGGTCAATATACACATAGAATCATCGCATACCGAAAACCCAATAAGTCCAATCAAATGTCATTGATAACCAATGATGCGAAGAGTTATCAGTTTATAGTAACCAATGATTGGGATATTACAGAAGAACAAGCTATTATATTCTATAATCAACGAGGAGCTAGCGAGAAGGTTTTTGACATTCAGAACAATGATTTTAATTGGAAATCAATGCCTCACAGCAACTTAGAAGAGAACACTGTTTACTTGATAATAATGGCTGTAGCACACATTCTATATCGATACATAATATCAAAGTTTGCTGATTTAGTCGACGGGTTAAAGACAACAAGTAGACTCAAAGCATTTATATTTCGCTTTGTTACGGTGGCAGCTAAGATTACCAAAAGTGGGCGAAGAGTGATTGTTCATTTAGCAACAAACAATAAGAAACTAATTAAATCTACAAAGGCTGGATAGAATGATAAACGGAACTGGTATTGGCTCTCCCTCATTAGCCTTAAGACATAAGTGGGTAAGGGAGGTTGTGTCTAACAAAGGTCTAAATTCATAGATGTAGCACGTAGTATCTCCAAATGCAGGCTTAAAATCAGGATATTACCCCATAATAAAGATTTGAGGTATGCAAGAAAAACATCTGCGTATTTTAGGTTAAGAACTAAATTTGCTAAAACACCATGTCTATTAATTATGTTATATCTATTTTTATCCTCTTGAAATCAAAGAATAAACCATACTATTTACAAAATCTATGACATCTATATTCATTATATTATATCTCATTGTTATCCCAATTATGATCGCATTTCTTCAACGGAGATCTAAGACGATTCGTAAAATTGGAGCCATACCACTTCTTTATCTTTTGGGTATTGGACTACATCAAATAGTACCATTTGATCAATGGATATCCCCAACAAAACTATACGATATAGAAGAGACCTTCTCTTCTGTTATGTTACTCTTGGCAATCCCCTTGCTCCTATTTTCAATCAATATTAAACAGGAGATAAAAAAGAACAAGCATATTGTATCATCTATTACAATTGCTCTGGTCTCTTTAATATTCGCCACAGTCACGGCCTTCTTCATTTTTAAAAATAGAATCCCAGAGGCATACAATATATCCGGTATGCTCACAGGGCTATACTCTGGTGGCTCTCCGAATCTAGCAGCCATCAAAAATGCACTTCAAGTATCTCCGCAGAAGCTAGTTCTTATTGTTAGTTATGATTTTGCCATAGGGGTAGGAGTTATCCTATTCTTCATCACCATTGCAAAACATCTCTTTAGAAGATTCTTACCTCATAATAGAATAACTGAATCTCACCATAATTCATCACTTCAGATCGAAGACGAAACCAACATATTCGATCAACACAAATGGAAAGGGATGGCAAAAGGACTTCTCATCTCTTTTATTATTGTTGCTGCAAGTGTACTATTAGGCAAGTATTTCTCTGAGACAGCAGGTCCAATCATTACAATCTTAACAGCAACAACATTAGCAATCCTATTAGGACAAATCCCTGCAATTAATCGATTAAAGGGAACCTTCTCTCTAGGGTTGATGTTTATTCTTATCTTCTCTTTTACAATAGCAAATATGGCTGATTTTAGCTCCATACAAGAGATTAAGAACCCGGCTCTATTTCTAATGATGCTTTGGGTTATGGCATGCAATCTTATCACACATTTTACTCTTGCCTATCTATTCAAAAAAGATGCAGACAAAACAATGGTATCCATAATTGCATTCACCTACTCTCCTGTTATGGTTCCTGTAGTATGTGCAGCCATTAAAAATCGAAGTGTACTAGTCTATGGAATTACTTTTGGGCTTTTAGGATACCTTGTAGGGAATTATCTTGGAATATTATTGGCAACTCTTCTTCATCAATTAATGTAGATTAAAACATCTCGATAATAGATGGACGCTAGAATAAAAAAAGCTTTAATATAGTATCACCATACAATATTCATCTATTTAACATTTTTGATGAACGAAGTATCAACGAACTATCCTTGAAGTATCAACAAACTACGGAGGAAACCTATAGTGATCCACTGTCCGTTACAGATTTTAGACGCATGTCAATATTTGTGATCCATTACTTACCAACTCTATTTTGTAATGATATACTCCTCATTCAAAATAGAATTGGCTATAATGTAAAGATACTAAGATATCTCTTATACCGTTGTATTTTAAAAAGAGCTGTAAAAACTTGCGAAGACATTTTGCTTATACGAGGCAAAAAATTGAAGCATAGCTCATTTCATAATTCAATGGAGATTAAGCGTCTTGCTTTGTATCTGTAATCACAATCTCTCTTAATGAAACCGCTTGAGGAAGTTCAAAAGTAAAGAGAATCGTCTTTGCCACATCTTCAGCAGTGATATTCACCGCACCAACATTCTCTTTCCACTCCTTGTATCCATTCACGATATTTGGATCTGTGGTATGCTCAATCAACTCTGTTTCAACAGCACCTGGAAGAATCGAAAGAACACGTACATTAAATGGAGACATCTCATTTCTCGCTACACGTGTCAAACCAACCACTCCAAATTTACTTGCGCAATAAGCTGCATGGTTACCAAAAGGTTGAACCCCAGCAATAGATGAGACATTGATAATCGTTCCTGATTTGCGGGCTTTCATATCGTTCATCACGATCTGCATTCCATGCATTACCCCCATTACATTGATATCCAACATTTTTTGCCACTCTTGACTATTTTGGATAGTTAAATCGCCCAATAGCATTACTCCTGCATTGTTCACAAGAAGTTCTGTCTTGCCATAAATACCTTCGGCTTCTCTAACAGCAGCTTCAAATGTCTCCCTATCGGTAACATCAACTTTGCGACATAGTGTATTAGACAACCCTAATGCCTCCATCTTCTCAACTCTTCTAGCCAATAAAAGCAGAGGGTAACCTGATTTACTAAACATCTCTGCCATTGCCATTCCGAAACCAGAGCTTGCTCCTGTAATTACTATTAGTTTTTTGTTAGTCATGATCTTCTGTTTATTTTAAATTACATGATTAAGTAACAATATTTTTCTTTAAACAACAAAACTACCTTTAGTAATTTCCCTTTTACATTCTCCTCTAATCATACAAATACAAAAAAAATCTTGTGGATATTCGTAAAGCTCAACAAAAAGCAGTAATATTGTCGAATATTTATTCGGTAAACTTTTATTATATTGAACGTCAAGGATATTAACAAAGAGAATTCGATCATTGATAAAACATTAGATATCGTATTTGAGACCGGTTTTGCAGGTTTAAAGATGTCCATACTCGCTAAAAGAGTTGGTATATCTCCATCAACATTATATGTCTATTTCGAAACGAAAGAAGATCTTATCATTGCGATTGGGATTAAAATCCATCAACAAATAGCTGCAAGACACCGAACGGTTTTTTCTGGAGCCAAAACGGTGAAAGAACAGTTCTATGCAAAGTGGAAGGATATGCTCGTTTTCATGATTAACAACGAAAGAGAGATTAATTTCTTAGATCAACTTAAGCAGTCACCTTACCAAGACAAAATCCCTATTTCTATTTGGGAAAACTCCATTAAGATGAAAACAGCGCTGTTTGATAAAGGCAAGAAATCTGGTGAAATTAAAGATCTTGACAACAAGGTGATTATGTTCGTGATTGGTGGAATGGTCAACCAAACAGCAGAGTTAATCAAGTTAGGGATATTCTCGATGAAAGAAGAATCTCTTCAAGAGGCATTCTCTTTAGTTTGGGACGCACTGAGCAAGAAGTAGTACTATTCGATGATACTTATATTTTAAAGCATCACGAAAAAAAGAGCTTTACTTAAGTAGTCATCTCATGAATATTTAACGACTCGAAAAACATCTATACCTTTCGATAGAGTTTTCATGTCAAATCGACGAATAATTATTCGACAATAGAAACTAGTGATATTTTTTTAATCATTCACCGAATAAATATTCTATAATAGAATATCACTTTAAAATAGACTACTGAATATTATTTTATCAAAGAACCAATTGTCATGATACAAACAAGAGACATCCCGAGTAATAAAGCATTACGAATGCTATCATGGACTTTCTTACAAAAAGTCAAAACACCTCGATGTCCTTCTACACCAAGACTCGACAATCAAATTGCCGTTATCACTGGTGGAAGTAGAGGCATTGGATTAGAGACAACACGAGGTTTACTAGCAAGAGGAGCCGAAGTCGTCGTTTTTTCAAGAAAGAGCTTTAACGCCGATACGATTGTAAGCAGCCATTTAAGTCGTTTACATCATATCAAGCTAGACCTATCAGATATTGAAACAATTCAATATGCTTTAGTTCACTTAAAAGAGGTCCTTCAAGATAGAAAAATTGATATCCTTATAAACAATGCAGGAGTAGCACTAAGAAAACCTTATACACTATCGAAACAAGGTTATGAGATGACTTTTGCAATCAACGTATTAGGTCCACATATTCTGTTTCGAGAACTTCATGAGAATGCGTTGTTATCGACCCATGCCCATATTATCAATATTGCGGGAGACATCTACTCTATCGCCAAGGGCTGTACAACTAACTTCAAATATGAAGGAAAGAATGGAATGATAGCTTATGCGCGAAGTAAAGTAGGGGTAATGTGGTGGTCCAATGAATGTAAGAAAGTATATCCACAATACACTATCAACACCATTCATCCAGGAGTTGTCCCTATGGGTTTGGGTTCCGAAATCGAAGGATGGAGAGGTCGACTACTCAATCAAATATTTTTATCTCCTAAGCAAGGGGCACAAATGACGCTAATATGTTGTACCCAACCCGAAATAGAAGACGGTGCTTACTACCATAACACATTAGGTAAAGCCAAGGTTCCTAAGGGAGATATCTCTCTCGATAGAATTGCAGCCATCGAATTATGGCAACGAATGGAAGAGATATTTTACGAAATGAACGACTAATGAATCTTGTTTAAAACACCAACTCTATTTTAACATGAAGAAACTATTATCTACAATTACAGGAAGATCTTACAAGGGAAAGGTCGATCAAATTAATAAGAACCAAACATACAATAACCACAGAGAGCAATCAAATCATGAATTTGATATCTACTTGACAATTCTTATGATCTAAACACACATTACCTATTGAACAAAACACCAAACAATCACAACAAAATTCAATTGTATGAAACAGATGATCTATTGTATAATATGCTACTCATTTCTTTTCACCTCATGTGGTCCACAATTTGGTGGGATTAGATCGAAAAAGAAGAGGCATCCATATGACTACTCTCCAAACTTTAAAGACGGAGCATTTCAAAATACCAATCCTATTGACATGACCATGGACTTTAACTTTAGAGATTTTAGAAAAGGTATTGGAAACATGATCTCTCCAGATGAGATCACAAAACCCCAACATGATATTCATACACATCATATTGATTCAACGGCATTAGTTCAGAATAAAAATGGACACCATGTTTATTGGCTGGGACACTCGACACTTCTTTTACACTTAGATGATAAATTCATCCTTATAGATCCTATCTTTAGCGAAGTACCCTCTCCATATTCATGGTTAGGAACCAAAAGGTTTAGTGAGGCTCTTCCTATAAATATAGAGAACTTGCCTCCGATTGATTATGTTGTTATCTCACATGACCACTATGACCATCTAGATTATAAGTCGATCAAAAAACTCAAAGACAAAGTAAAACACTTCTACACACCATTAGGAGTAGGGCAACACCTATTACGTTGGGGGGTAGATGATAATAAGATCACAGAGATGGATTGGTGGGAAGAGGGCAGTTCTGAAGACATGTCATTTACTTGTTTGCCATCCCAACACTTCTCTGGTCGCAAATTGAGTACCTCAAACACGACACTATGGGCCTCTTGGAGGATAAAATCACCGACACAAAACATCTTCTTTAGTGGCGATGGTGGATATGCTGATCATTTTAAATCCATTGGAAAGAAGTATGGACCATTTGATATCGCTTTTGTGGAGTGTGGACAATATAACAAACAGTGGCCACAGACTCACATGTTTCCAGAACAATCAGTTCAAGCAAGTTTAGATGTGAAAGCAAAGAGAGTAATCCCAATTCATTGGGGAGCATTTCGTTTATCCACTCATCCATGGACTGACCCTGTCACAAGGTTCTCGAAGGAGGCAAAGCGTCGTAAACTAGAATATATTATTCCACATATAGGACAACCCGTCTCCCTAGACCCAACAGAGCCATTCGAAATAGAGGAGTGGTGGAAAGAGGTGGAGTAAATAATGAGAACTAATGCCTTTTTGAAATCGCATTGGTATAGGCTAGAAATTATCAACAAAAAGAAATAACTTATGAAGACATCTATCGCATTAGTTACTGGAGCCAATAAAGGAATTGGATATGCAACCGTTAAGTCTCTCTTACAAAATGGTCATACAGTAATAATGACTTCTCGTAATGAAGAACTCGGGAAAAAAGCATTTGATGAGTTATCTCCATTAGGAAAACTGTATTATCATCAACTGGATATTAGCCAGCAAGATAGTATTGTAAAGGCATTTGACTTTATCACAAAGACGTTCGGTAGGCTGGACATCTTAATAAACAATGCAGGGATAAATTATGATACTTGGCAAAATGCTATTAATGCCGATATAGATCAAGTACGCGACACATTAGACACCAATCTTTTTGGAACATGGAAACTAACACAGGTTGCTATTCCACTGATGATCCAAAACAACTATGGTCGCATTGTTAATGTTTCTAGTGATTCTGCATCTATACTAAGAATGGGAGCAGGAGCTCCTGGATATAGCATCTCAAAGGCAGCGCTCAATATTCTAACCATCAAGATGTCACGAAACCTTCAGAATTACGATATTTTAATCAACTGATGTTTCCCATGTAGGCTAACATCTTGATTTACAGCATAAAAAGAAGCATGTTTATTTTGATAATTCATTAATTATCAGTAAATTAATGTTGTTCCAATAACCAAATAAATCATGCTTCAGAATAAAAGTACAAAAGTTTTTTCAGAGACACAGAGTTTTTTCAGTTCAAGTGATAAAGGAATTAATCGAATTATTAGCCTTTACAAGTTACTCAACTTAAGACAACTGAAATTAGGAAATAAAGAGTTGCCTCAGTCTACTTACTTCAAAGGTGACATACTATTAGGCTTACTACTTTTCCCAATTTTCTCTATCCCTAATATTTATAGCTACAGTAAGCATTATCTATCAGAGATGTTAGAAGCACAAAAGAATACATTCTATCGATTTAAAAATAACAGCCAGATAGATTGGCGTACTATAGTTTCATCATGTAATAATAAACTCTTTGGTCAAATAGCCAAAAACTCTCACTCTGATGACTGTAATCAAGCAGAAAGATGCTTAATTATTGACGATACTGATTTTGAGAAGTCTACCTACAAAACTGAACATGTTAGTAAAATATGGTCGCATGTAACCCATCGTTATATATTTGGTTTTAAAGGATTATTTCTAGGTTTATGGGATGGCAAAAGCTATTTTACATTGGACTTCTCTCTACATAAAGAAAGAGGGAAGAATAAAAAGACTCCATTTGGACTCACTGCCAAACAACGTAAAAAACAGTTCTCAAAGAAACGATCAACAAAGAGTAATGGGTTTAACCGAGAGAAAGAACTCGTTATTGATAAAATAACGATGGCAAAAGAGATGATGGTAAATGCTATTAAACAAGGAATTACAGTAGACTACATACTTATGGACAGTTGGTTCTTCTGTGATTCAATATTAAAAACTGTGATCTCTAATGGTATGCATCTTGTTGCAATGGCTAAGATGTCTAGTGCTAAATATTCTTTCAAAGACAAAGAATATAGCACCAAAGAACTTGCTCTCTTACTTAAACAGCGAAAGAGAGTAAAATGGGTAAAGTCACTTAGTCTATATTGTGCAGAAGTCACAGTGAAATATAAAGGTACAGATGTAAAACTATTCTTTTGCAAGAACAGTAAGCGAGGGAAATGGCATTTATTGGTATCTTCAAATACAAAGCTGAGCATAGAGAAAGCTTATCAGATATATAGTATTAGATGGAGTATTGAGGTCTTTTTTAAGGAATCAAAGAACTATTTTGGTTTAGGAAAATCTCAATCGAGTGATTTTGATGCTCAAATAGCAGATCTATCTGTAGCTATTATTGAGTTTAACGTTTTTAGTTTAGCAAAAAGGTTCGAGGCATATGAGACGCTAGGTGGAATCTTTGCTCATGTAAAAGATCAAGGAATGGAACTTGTAATAGTACAACGAATTTGGGGTTTTATCCTCGAATTGATGAGAACTCTCGCAGAAATCATCGATAGTGATTTTAATGAATTGATAATCAGTGTACTTAAAAATAAACCCGAAAATAATAAATTCTTTAGGCTCATTGAATCAATGGTTTATGAACCTGAATAAAGACATGGGAAACATCAGTTAATCAATTCAGTATCCCCTGGTTGGGTACAAACAGATATGGGGGGAAAGAGTGCCAGCAGGACTCCAGTCCAAGGTGCAGAAACCATTGTGTGGGCAGCCCAGTTACCAACGAATGGTCCATCAGGCAAATTCTTTAAAGACAAAGCTGAAACTCCATGGTAACCCTATAATATTTAAAGGTTGGAGTGTGTGATAGTAAAGAGTAGTAATCGATTACTTTGTCTACAACTACGTTAATATTTTGTTTGCAGTGTAAGCGGTGGTTCCTTACGCTGCGGCAGCATAGACAAGGTGTCGCTATTTTTCAACATTCATGGATGATGATTACAACTATATCATTCAAAATGGGTATTTTTAGAGTATAAACTAAAGATACACAACCATGAGAACAAACTTACTCATTTACACACTCCTCCTTGTTTTCTCTTTTCAAGGCTGCAAAGATACCACTCCTTCATGTCCATTAAATCATGGTGATTGGGAATATATTCCTCATTTAAGTGATGAATTTAATGGCACAACTATTGACCGATGCAAATGGTATGACTTCAATCCGGGATGGAAAGGTCGAAAACCAGGCTTCTTCTCTCCTCAAAATGTAAAGGTCGAAAATGGAGAACTTATTTTAACTTCAAAAACAGAAACTCTAGATGACCTTCCTGAAGGCTATCACACTTTCACCACAGCTGCTGTACAGAGTAAAAGTCGTATGCTATATGGCTATTACGAGATAAGATGCAAGCCAATGAAATCGCGTTGCTCGAGTGCCTTCTGGTTCTATGCTGTGGATGGTGATCTATGGACCGAAATTGATGTCTTCGAAATCTGTGGCAAACATCCTCAAAAAAATTACGACAAAAAATATTTTGCCACCACCCATATCTTAAAATCGCCTGAAACAGGAGATACACTGAAATCGGACCATGTAGAATGGCACTCCAAAAATCCTCTTGCAGACAACTATCTTATCAGCGCTTTGGAATGGAGGAAAGATTCTCTTATTTGGTATGTAAACGGAGAGGTTATCCGTAAAAGAGAGAACACAAAGTGGCACCAACCCCTTACACTGAACTTCGATAGCGAGACCATGCCTAATTGGTTTGGCATGCCTGATCCTAACGACCCCAAAGGAGAATATAAAATTGACTATATAAGGGTATGGAGAGATAAGAATCTCAAAATGAGATACCAATTCTAATTAGCATCTGGCTCCATTCTATCGCATCAATTTAATTACAGGTATGAAAACTTAAGTTCATGCCTGTTTATTTTTATGTAAAACACAAAATAAACGTTATCGCATATATTAACACAAACAAATAATCTCTATTTTGCAAAAACTAGCACATTTTCACACTAGCACATACATCTCTAAGGGAGATATATAACCCCAATAATATCCTCTTTACTATAAAGGTTTTATCAAACTATTGGTAAACCGAATCATAAAGCAATGTGAAACAGGAACACATGGAGCATCAAAAAATAGTACGATAACCAACATATAAAAGACAAGATATCATGGGAAAGATACCAGTAATCATTGCGGGCATAATCTTCGGGTGGTTAATGCAATATGCCTCTGTAAACAAATTTAATTCCATCGCAGGCTGTTCCATATTAAAAAACTACACGGTACCTAAATTAATGCTCTCTGCCATCGGTATAGGAAGTATTCTTTTTGCCATTTCTATACAGTTGGGGTGGACTACATTCCACATTAAACCTTTAATCACTGGAAGTATCGTTCTAGGTGGTCTCCTCTTTGGTATAGGGATGGCTATCTTAGGAAGTTGTCCTGGAAGTATCATTGTATCAAGTGCACAGGGGAGTGTAGATGCAATGATTGGACTATTGGGGGGTCTTTTAGGAGCATTATCATTCAGCTTCATACTGCCACTTATGCCCTCTTTTTTAAACCATTCCTATGGAAACCCCTATTTTGCAATGTATTTCTCCTCACACGCCTCTTATACAATTGTAATTTCTATTATTGGAATACTAATGCTTATCGCAGCAAACCTCATCCACCGCACAGAAGGTAAAAATCAGAATAGAAGATGGCTTATATCAGGTATTACCCTTGGTGTAATTAACAATATTCTATTACTAAAGCCTATTTCGAATAGACCTATTGGTGCATCCACAGCCTATACCTATATCTCTGGAGTTTTAACCAATACCCAATCCAACAATTATTGGCAATTCACACAGACAACAGGAGATTGGGAACTTCTATTCCTTATCAGTGCTTTTATTTCTGTCTTCTCAATCTCTATTTATCAAAAGAGTTTTCGTCTTAAATTAATGGACAAGAGTTGGATCCAATTAAAAGGATCAAGTAAAACAAAAAGAGTTATATGGGCATTCATTGGGGGATTTCTCCTCCTATTGGGAGCACGAATGGCAAGAGGATGTACTAGTGGACATATTATTTCAGGAATGATGCAAGGAGCCTTGAGCAGCACCCTTTTTGGCATCACTATGTTTGCCAGTTTTCTAACAACAGGACATCTTTTTTACAGAAAAAACAGATAAAACCGAACCTTCGTCACCAAAGGAAGGAGAGAAAAATTCCATCTCCTTCCTTCACCTATTACTAACAACTAATCTACAATCAGTTACCTTAACATACGTTTTATATTTTTTTAATCTTTGACTCGTAATTACAGACTCACTTAGACCTACTTATAGTGTAATATCAATTGAATTGAGAAATGAATTAATTGATATAGTACCAATTTTTTTGATGTACTTAATGTTTAAATATTGGTATTCCTTTTTAAAATTAACAAAGATAAATAGAGATGTGTCGTATTATCCCCTCTAGGATGAGTTACGTCAATCTCAAAATCTATCATTGACATATTAATTATCTATAAAGTAGTTACATGGGACGTATTGAAATAAGAGAAGAGACTACCCTTCGGATAATAGAAGGCTTAACAAAGAATATCTGTGTATTAGACGAAAAGCACGATAGTCACCAAATCAACTTTCAACAGTGGGAGAGGAATAGAGCATTCTTACATGGCATAGCATTGGTTACAATGCAACAATATATCCACCAAACGGCAAAAGACTATTTGCAAGCCAGAAATACAAGAGAGAACCTACTAACCACCTTTGCCTATTCAGAAGCAATTCCAACGCATGAAAATATAAGCTATCCTCAACTGATCCATGCGCTAGCCACCTTCTATACACACCAAGAAGACACCTATGGACGTGGTCATCTTAAAACATTAAATGGAGGCACAATCAATACACTGATCCAATCTAACCTTTTAAACACAGAGATCTTCTCTAACGACATCGATGGCTTTCCTAAAGAAAATCTCTTCAATAGAGACACAACGATTCTTGATGGTGTTTTAATGATGGATAATAGAGGTAACCTATCCACAATCTTTAAGCAACTGATAGAATGGAAAGAGGAGTTACAAAAACACATACAACAATAAAGAACAATCTTTATGTCAAACTTCGATGCAGTGAATCCTCATCTACAAACAATTGAATGGATGAGGATAAACTTATTCATTAGATCGTTTGTTTAAGTCACAAGACAGAGACAACTAAAGTTATCACTAATGAATAACATTCAATTTAAACTGTTATTATTAGCCATCGGGTTACCATTCTTTTTAAATGCACAAGAGTCGAATGAACAGTTAGCACGTAAAGCTGCTGACCCAACAGCATTGATATGGCAACTCCAAATAGAAGATTATTGGAAAATTAAGAGTAATGATGGGCAGAAGAATGCCAATAATCTACGATTACGTGCTGTAATACCATTTAATAAAACAAAGTACTACCCAGAACATCTACTTCGTATTACAACCAATTGGCAAATTCAGTACAGTGGTCAACAAAACCTATCTAACACCGAAATATTTGATCTGCTTATTCCAAAGAGGTACAACTGGGGGGCATACAGCTTAGGTCCAATAATCCAACTTCCGACCCATGCTCCATACGATGAGACACAATCAATATTGGCATTTGGTATAGCTGTTGGTATCTCAATTAATACTCCTAAAATAGAAAAATGGCAACTAGATATCCTTATTCGATATCTAGACTCCTTCACAAACGATGCCAATAGAATATCTTCTTTGAAAATCCAACCAAGTTTGACCTATCATATCAACAATGGGTACTACTTAGAAACAGAACCTGAAATATCATTAGATTTATATAAACAAGATAATTACATTCCAATAAACATAAGATTTGGAAGAGCATTCTCTTTAAGGTCACTCAAGATTAATGCATATATCGAACCAGAATATAGTTTGGTAGACTCCAATAATAAGAATACCCAGTGGGGTTTAAGATTTGGCTGGAGGTTTATCTTGGACAAATAGAAGATCAAGGATAATACCTCATAGAAGTCTATCCTTGATTCTGTAAATATCTATAATAAAATAGGGTTATCTAAACTCAACTTATCTCTCTACAATCACCCCAATCTCAGCAGCAGATATCCATGCTATATTATCAATACTTGACAAACTCGTGAAACGGAAATACCTCGCTTGAGTGCGTGTAAAAAAGATACGCTGCTTCACTGGATTATTCTCTATATTATCGAATCGATCCCTCTTCACAACAACCCATCGCTTTCCATCCAAACTCACCTCGAACTTATATTGAGTACAGATACCACTCTTTGAACCATCTTGACGAGGAGTATAAGTCAGTCCATTTAGGTTCTGAACTTGCCCCATATCTACGGTCATATAGTGAGGATGTCCCTTTACATTCTTTCCCCATGGAGTATGCCACATCGTACGAACACTGCCATCAATAGCCTTTGATGCTTCATAATTTGGTTGTGCTTTATCGGATGCAACCACTTTCCATCCCGAAGCACATAGATCATATCGCTGGCTCACCACCTCGCTCTTTTGCTGGTCCGAATCAATCGTAGCAATCGCTTTCACGACTCCTCCTTTACACAAAGAGAAAGCTCCTGTATAGAAACTAGAATTTACCGTCGGTTCACTTCCATCCACCGTGTAATAGACCTTAGTATCTTCGCCTCTCACATCAATTTTCACCATACCATCTTTATCTCTTGATATCTTTGGTGCATCCAAAATCTCAGGAGCCAAATAAGCTGACACCTCACTCAAAGTAGTCGTTACTCTCGACGAAGGAATCTCAATACGCAGTTTACGTGTCTCTATCGTTTTAAAAACACAGATACGTTTATACCCCACTGTAGTTCCTTCATACAGTGATTTCCATGTGCCATTGTCATCATAAGAGACACTAAATCTCTCAACCCGCTGACCTAAATTGTAAATATCCTCTTGTAACACGAGGCGGTTAAAACGCTTAGGTTGATCAAACATCATCTCAACACTCCCTTGCGATCCTTCACTCTGCCAAGCAGTATGCGTATCCCCATCTAGCAAATGCTTCGCTTCATACCCCTTCATTGCTCCATTCACCTTAATTTCATCATCCGAATCCAACACATTATTTGCAAACGCATCATGAATATACGACCCAAGTTTTGCAAGGTAAGTCGAATCTTTAGCAGGGATCAATCCCTCTCTATTAGGTGTCACATTTAATAAGAAAACCGAATTACCTCCTACCGAACGATACCATACATCCAACAACTCCAAAGGACTCTTTACATATTGATTGTCGTCACGATAAAACCACCCATGACGTATAGAAGTGTTGGTCTCCGCAGGATACCAATGAAGATATTTCGCCCCCTTCAATTTATTTCGACTACCCAAATCATTTGCAGTAGCCTTCTTCACAGACATATGCTTATCTGTTGGAACCACACTAAACTCACTATCCCTTGTCTTTCCAGCTTCGTTACCACACCAACGAACATCTGGTCCCTTAATTGCGATCACCGCCTTAGGCTGTAACTTACGGATCAAATCATACCAAGCATCATAGTTATACGTTTGACTTGTACCAGGCTTAGGATTGGCTCCATCAAACCATATCTCCGAAACCTCCCCATAGTTCGAACACACCTCATAAAGCTGTGTTAATAACACAGCATCATAATCTGTGACCCCATCATATGTAAAAGTACCTACCGAAGAAACAGGAGTCCCAAAAGCAGGGATCGTCTCCTTACGAGCTGCCGATCCATTACCATACGTACCTCCCTCTCTTTCGATCTCCGAAAGATCGGCAGGAGAGACATAGATACCTAACTTTAATCCATGTCGATGACATGCATTAGCCACCTCTTTCAATACATCACCATGACCGTCTCTCCAAGGACTATGCTTCACAGAATGTGGCGTTGTTGCAGTAGGCCACAAACAGAACCCATCATGATGCTTTGCTGTCAACATCACCATCTTCATCCCTGCAGCCTTAATGGACTTCACCCACTGATCCGCATCAAAAGCGGTCGGATTAAAAACTTTCGGATCTTCCTTTCCTGTCCCCCATTCTCTACCAGTAAAAGTATTCACCCCAAAATGGGCAAAAGCGATAAACTCCAACTGTTGCCAATCATACTGTCTCTGTGATGGCAATACCGAAACCGAAGCCTCCAGCAACTCCTTATCACTCAAATTATCCTTTAACTTAATGAAATTTCTAGAAGCTGATCCCTCTTCCTTCGATGGCTGAGTACCACAAGAGACAAGCCCCATAAGACATAAACCTCCCAAAAAGGCTTTAATCAATCGATGTGTCATACTGAATATTTATAGTTGTTAGTTTATTACCTCCTAAAAGTAAACACTATCTCCTGATACTTAAAAGATTTCCATATGTTTCACAGGATAAATATTATAACTAAAAAGTAATACTATCAAAACATTATTACCCATGAGTTTTATCGTAAGTTGTCTAACCTCCAACGAATAATTAAGGTAATATCACCATTTATATGCTACTCCTAAAAACAGGCTTTCAACACATCGTTGCAGCAAAAACAGATGGATTATAAATTCCTCGACTTGTTAATATCGATCTTGGACATCTCTTTTAATGATATCAATGAATCTTATATAATAATGCTTCGTTAGTTACGATAACATAAAGGCTGTTCCATTAATTCCTTCTTTTGTTTCGATTTCAGAAAATCAAATACAGACATAATTTACGGCTTGTTGTTTGCAAAAACAGCAAGCCGTAAAGATCATTTTCCTCTTGCTGAAACACCAACTGAAAAATTGTTTCCATCCTAGTCATTTCTTATTGTTTTGATGCAACACAAGAAGTGTTCTCCTAATGTACCATACTTAAAGACAATACGAAGTCTCAGTGGAAGTTCAATTAAGCCATACATGACCTGATAGGCAAGTTTTTGGTAATCTAACTTGCCATAATTTTTTATCACATGCTCTAGCAACATCAATTTTATCATGCGTGAGTGTAATAAAGTTCCATAAGAATTAAATGAATTCTATATTTATTCCCGAGTCCACTCCGAAAACCTCATTTTATTGAAAACATGAATCTCACACCCTATATATCTTTGATAATCAACATGTATTTTTATTGAATAAGGAATAAATACGTAATTAATAGTTCTCGGAGTAGCTCATTACCAAGATTTAGGACAAATAACGGGTAAGATTAAAATTGACTTACATTATCATGGCTAATCTTTGTTGCACTCTCAATTGTTTCAACATTCCATTCACCAATTTCTAAATCACAAACACATCTAACTACACCTTTATTAAATTTTACTTCTATTAATGTTGGATTAAATTTATCAATAGCCTTTGCAATACTTCTATGCCTCTTTTTGGGTTTAGCTTTGGATAAAGTTGGAATAGAAGTAATATAAAGTCTGTCAGAATGCCCTAGAAAAGTATTAATCATATCGCTTTTAGGAAGTTTCTTGTTCTTACTATAAGGACTTAACTTAATAACAGTGTTTTCATCCATTAAAACATCCCAAACTTCTTTATTATAACCTGTGTCAGAACCGTGATGTGGAATTTTGAAAACATTTGATTTTCCATCAAGGGTTTGGCTATTATTAATAATACACTTCCAACCCTTACGTTTATCTGCATTGACTTCTAAGTCTGATCCAAGAATTATTCTTTGGTCATTAATTTTAACAAGTATAGCAACACTCTTATCGTTTGGTGTATGATTAATAATTTTTCTATTATTCACTCCATAATCCGTGATTAGTGTAGATATTTCCTCATCAAATTCGCTCATTATATAATCGGATGGTGATAATGAAATTACCTTAAAATTGATACCATTACTATTATTGGAAAGCAAAACTCTGTCTTCTGAAGCCTTCCTCATAGTTCCTTTTCTTGAAGCCAGTATTTTAAGACATGCATTTAGTTCTTCTGTAGAACAAGCAGTCTCTTCATTCTTTGTTTTATTGTGATCTAACCCAACCAGTTGTAAGAATTTTGTTCTATCACTCGCATGGGCAAAGGATAAAATAGCACTTTCACATTTTTCATATAAATCTGATAATCCACGAATATGGTCTTCATGCCAATGTGTACATATAATTAGTTTGACATCTTCCTCTAGATTAACACCACGTTCTTCAAGATACTCTAGTGGTAATGATTTCTTTGTATTAGGATTTTTACAAGAATCTATTACAACCCAGGTGTCATTTCCTAGATTTAAAATAATACTTTCGCCATATCCTCCACCAGTTCCAATTAGGATGGTTTCTATTGTGTTAGTTTGATTCAATTTACCTATTCCCAATTAATATTATCATTATAATAAGCTGCCTCGTCAGCTATCCTATTAACATCATCTTCAGTAAATGCTACGCTTCGTTTAAATCGCAACAACGATCGTTTTTCTATTTGACCGTTATCAGATGCATAACCAACACTCCAATAAAAAATTGCGCCTTTATTTAAAAGTTCAATGTCACTAGGTGAAACATCATAAATATCAAATGATGCTATTTCGTATGTCCCCTTAGTTACCTTGTCTTCAAGTTTTGCTGTAAATTCATCACCATCAATTTGCTCAACAACGCCAATCCAATGCTGTGACTGTTTGAAAAACATGTTCCTCTTAGTGTCTATCATGTCTTCATATTTTGGTACAGCTTCAAAATCATCGTCAAACTTAAATTCAATTTCAGTGTTGTTGTTTAAAGACAATTCTTCATTTCGCTTAACAACCTTTGATTTAAGGGCATTCATAATTATTGTTTCTTCATAAGAATCAACACCCAATATCGAATTTCGATTCTCCAATACCTTATTGGCCTTGATATTTGTGTCAAATGTTGTCATAACAAATTAGTTTTTGTAAGAATATCATCTACTATACTCTTTGCTCTTTCAATAGAATCATTCCAATTAGCTTCAAGCATTTCTACCATTTCAAGGTTTGTGCCAAGACTACCCGATTCAACCATATAATGGTCATTTATATTAAAGTTTACGCCATATAAAATCTTAGGTTCGCTAGGTGCGATTTTAACCCTTAAGTGCCCATTTTTATTATCTTTTCTTTCCTTTTCGAAAATTTCAAGCTGTAATAGTTTTGGGTCATTTAATGAATCTGTCCAATTGTTTAATGGACACAAGATATTACCAAACTCATAATATTTTTCCGCATTTGGTAATGCTAAGTCATAAATATGGTTAATCCCTAAAGATTTAATAGGGGTTTCTCTAAGTATTTTGTATACACTAGACGCAAGGTCTTTTAGGGGCTCAAAGTATGGTGATTTGGTGGTCGTGAATTCACATCTATGTTTATTTACTTCTATCCCAACCCAATCAAGCTCATATTTAACAAGTTCATTATGAATAACACTTACCTTTGCATTTTTAGCTTCTTCTTCCCTGATTAATTCTTTGTTCTTTAACCAATACGGTTGCAGAATTACGGGATTAAACTCACCAAGAAAAACAATACTTAATGATTCTTTTTGCAAATATCTATCCATCACATTTTTTTATTTCTATGTAAATATATTAAAATAACGAATAATCAGACTTAATGTTTATATTAATTTTCTCATACAGTGACTGTTCTTAAAAAGAAGAGAAGTCTACTATTTCAAAATCATAGTACCTCTTCATTATTCATATCCAATCATTTCCTCCACACCATTTTGAACCAACCCCATCCCCATTTCTTCTATCTGTGAAATAGAAAACCATAGACGATGTTAGTAAAGACCTACGGAAGTACCTTGCAGGGGATAGATGCCATCACCATTATCATTGAAGTAGAAGTGTCATCCAGTGGCATTCGATTTCATATGGTTGGACTACCCGATAATGCTGTCAAGGAGAGCCAACAACGTATTGAGGCGGCACTTCGATACCATGGGCTAAAGACTCAGGGGAAGAAGATCGTCATCAATATGGCTCCTGAAGATTTACGTAAAGAAGGCGCATCATATGATTTGCCTATCGCCATTGGCATTTTAGCCGCCTCAGTGTGGATATTAGCACCTTCGCTAGACAAGTACTATCATTATAGGAGAACTTACCTATTACCATCCAAGCACGTAAAGAGGGATTCGATGGATTCATTCTACCTCTAGAGAATGCCCACGAAGCAGCAGTCGTCGATAAACTCAATATCTACGGAGTAAAAACTTAAAGAGGTAACCCATCGTATATCTACCCACCAAGGACAAGAGTTTGGTGCTTCTTCTACCCCTAAAAATAGACTTTCAATTTGCCATCAAACCACACCATGAACCGAAAGGTTTTATCTCCCAATATCTCCTTCTGTTGGGCTTTGGAATAGGCTTCCAGCTCTTGGTAGTTATTACAGTGTCCAGAATAGGCATAATCAATATCTCGGGAGTGTATCTGAAACAGTGCCAAAGCAAACCCCAGAGTAAATAGAGTCAAGGTGAACTTATAGGCAGAGAATCTCACAAAACGTTGGCTCACCAATACCACGATATTAAATAGGATAACCCCTACCACAATCAGAAAGACATCGTAGTTATTCCACCACCAAATATCTCCAGTACCACCCGTGTAAGAAGCCATTGGAAAAAAGAAGTTCACTCCTCCCCAAGAGGCTGCTGGAGTGACCATATCCTCTAACAGATGGAGTGTATAAGCAGAGACAAAAGCAACAAACAATACGATGTCCTTACGAAAAGCATCGACTAAACTCTTTAGCCTTAAATTTCTACCCTGTGAAGTCCACAGATATTTTAATATTACGACTATACCTCCGAACAAAATGGCAGCCATGAAGCTATGCATAAAAGCATGGTGGGAGTACCAAAATTTGGCAGAATATATATCTCTTCCCGAATGGGATAGATGAAAGAGCTTGCCCAATATACCATCAAAATGCGACCATAAGCTGATGGCATCCACATCGGGAAGTGCCCCCGCAAAAGCAGCAAAAACCACTATAAGTAACTTCTTTTTAAAAGAGTTATTAGAAAACGAAGCTGCAACCGTTCCTACGGCAATGCCTGAGAGGGTATGTGTAAGGATATCCATATTGTTCCATTCGATATAAGTGAGATTCTCCATTAATGACCTAAGCCAATAAAAGAAATACAAAATTAGTAAATGGAAACATGAGATACATCAATTCCCACACTTCATTTTGAACTAACCCCATCCCCATTTGTTCTATCTGTGAAATAGAAAACCATAGACGATGTTAGTAAAGACCTACGGAAGTACCTTGCAGGGGATAGATGCCATCACCATTACCATTGAAGTAGAAGTGTCATCCAGTGGCATTCGATTTCATATGGTTGGACTACCCGATAATGCTGTCAAGGAGAGCCAACAACGTATTGAGGCGGCACTTCGATACCATGGGCTAAAGATTCCGGGGAAGAAGATCGTCATCAATATGGCACCTGCGGACCTACGTAAGGAAGGAGCATCATACGACCTACCAATCGCTATTGGCATTTTAGCTGCCTCAGAGCAGATATTAGCTCCTTCGCTAGACAAATACATCATCATGGGAGAACTCTCCTTAGATGGCTCTATTAAGCCCATAAAAGGAGTCCTACCGATTGCTATTCAAGCTCGTAAAGAAGGGTTCGATGGATTCATTCTACCTCTAGAGAATGCCCACGAAGCAGCAGTCGTCGATAAACTCAATATCTACGGAGTAAAAAACCTTAAAGAGGTGATCGACCTACTCTCTGGAAAGAGTGTGATGGAGCCCACTGTGATAGACACACGAGCCGAATTTGAACAGAAGCAACACCTTTTCGACAATGACTTCTCCGACGTCAAAGGACAAGAGAGTGTCAAACGTGCCATGGAGATCGCAGCCGCAGGAGGTCACAATATTATTCTTATCGGTGCTCCTGGTGCAGGAAAGACCATGCTAGCCAAACGTATCAGCACCATCCTGCCACCTTTCACTCTTCATGAAGCGCTCGAAGCCACTAAGATTCACTCCGTAGCTGGATCGTTAGACAAAGAGACCTCTCTGATGACCCAACGCCCTTTCCGTTCTCCACACCACACCATCTCCGATGTGGCATTGGTCGGTGGAGGTGCCTACCCTCAACCTGGTGAAATATCTCTATCCCATAATGGCGTTCTCTTCTTAGACGAGTTACCTGAGTTCAAAAGAACCGTATTAGAGGTGATGCGACAACCGATGGAAGATCGAAATATCACCATCTCACGAGCCAAGATGACCATAACCTACCCATCCAACTTTATGCTTATCGCCTCCATGAACCCATGTCCATGTGGCTACTATAACCACCCAACCAAAATGTGTAACTGCAACCCAGGATCGGTACAGAAATACCTCAACAAAATATCTGGCCCCCTACTCGACCGTATCGATATACACTTAGAAGTGGTGCCAGTACCTTTCGAAAAACTTGCAGAGATGAAAGAGGGCGAAAAGAGTAAAGATATCAGAGAGAGAGTTATTGCAGCTAGAGCCATACAAACCGAACGCTTCAAAGAACTCCCACATGTACACTCTAATGCGCAGATGACCTCGCGAATGCTACGTGAGTTCTGCCTTCTAGATGCCCAAGGAGGTAAAATACTCAAAGAAGCCATGAACCGCCTCTCCCTTTCTGCCCGAGCCTACGACCGTATCCTTCGTGTCGGAAGAACTATCGCCGACCTAGACCAAAGCAAAAAAATATCCGCCACACACATCGCCGAAGCCGTCACCTACCGTAGCCTCGACCGCGACTCATGGGGCCGATAAAAGATGAAAATTATAAATAACATACCACATCCAAGTGTTTGGATTCTATTGCAATATTTTGTCCACAAGAATCCAAACACTTGTCCCCAGCTTATCTACTAATTCATCATTATCTGAAGGCATTGCTTTACCTCTTACAATGGCATCGTTTATGCCTGATTGAAATTTATCAAACTTAAAATTACTTTTTCTATAACCACCTAATAGATCAGCCAAGGCTTTCTCTAAAAACCTCTTCTGCTTATTCACCTTTCTATTCTCATAGAGATCATCTTCATCATAAGCATCTTTATCTGTCAAGTGGAGTAGCAACCATAATTCAAAGGTTGGATTAGATATTGCCAAGCCATAACCTCTCTCCTCACATTGGCGAATTATCTCTTTCAATTGTGATTCAGAAACATTCCCTTTATCTCTATCCACAACCATCCACAACTCGTATGGTGCTACCCCATGTTCTTGCCAATAGGTAGACCGCTCCTCGAGAAGTTCGTAGACATATTTTGGATGACTTTTAGTGTCTGTTTCATCCTCTTTCTCTAATCGTTCAATCTTAACTAAACCTGTCCTTCCAGAATCTTTTAATCCATCAAAATAATCCTCTTCCGTCTTTCCTTCCCCTACAATTGATATGATATATATATTCTTAGGCTCTACGGTTTCTGATCTTTGCTTCCTCTCTCCAAAAGAAGTTTGAACACGTAGCCTAGTTCTCATATTTAAATATTTAGGTTCTTAAAACTCTTGAAGATAGGGATAGCTCCATATCTCCCTAAAAGGTAATCTTTGTTTATCTTTTTATCATTTCTCACCTTAAATTCATCTAAAGAAAACAATCTAGATTGGTTACTGTTTTTTTCCACAAACCATATCTCATCTCTTCTAAGTAAATCAAGATCGAGTAGTAAAGATTCGTGTGTGGTAACCACCAACTGACTTTGATTGTTTTTACTAATATCCAAAAACAGTTCGATGATAGCATAAGTTAACTTGGAATGAAGGCTCCTGTCTATCTCATCAATTAGAAATACTGAATCAGAACTAGCCAACGATTTTAAGGCGGGAATAAAGTCGAACAGACGCTGTGTTCCGTCCGATTCATCAATCATATCAAACACCACGGCCTTTCCTTGATCTGAAAGGTGCTCTAAACCGAGCTTTTTAACTTTGTATTTATTTTGATCCCCACGCTCTAAGGCATAGGAGATTTCATTGAACTCAAATATGATAATTTCATTCTCAACAATCTTACTCGACAGTTCATCCTTCATTTTTTTCGGAAGCTCAAAACTATCTAGATCCATCTCTTCAGAAGTAACCCCATGTATCCCTGTTTGAAAAATAGACAAGAATGAATTAAACGATTGCGCCATCTCATTATCATCTCCAATAAAACTTAAACCTTTAAATTTCGACTGTGGGAATAGTACGGTAAGCTTGTGATCAAACCACTTATACACGCTTTGGAAATATTTGGCTTCGGAAAGCCCCTCTAAACTCTTTCTATTTATCTCATTTAAAAACAGCGTACTGTCCGACTTCGCAAAATCTTCTCTATAAACATCAAACCGAATCTTTGCTTTCCCTTTTAATGAAATCCCAAACTCAATATGATGCGTCCCTTGATCATCACGAAAACGTTCAAATATCTTCTTTTCTCCTTTGGCACTAATTTCAAGCAACCACTCTTCTATAATAAGATTATCTTTAAGAATCGCTGCAAACCCGTAGTTATAGCACTTCCCCTCCACCATTATCTCGTATTGGAAAGTAGAAGGTAATAACTCATTTCCATCCTTTAATCGATAATGACAATTAATGGGATCCACCTTATCTATACCTGAAAGAATTACCCTTTGTGAGAAATCAATAGCTTTAATAAAATTAGACTTACCAGAAGCATTGGCGCCATAAAGAATCCCTGTCTTGAGAATTGACAGACTATTCCCTTTATAAAGATGGGATGGTTTACGTCGCTCCTGATTTGCAATCATAGAGAACTCAGACACCTCATTAAACGACAGAAAATTCGAAGTATTAAATCGTATTAGCATATCTTACAGTTATATTACCACATAAAGTAACGAAAAAATCTCATATACTATCATATCCTATAACAACCTTTTAAGAAATATGTTGCAATTAAACACTCCTCTTAACTACCAATTCACATCCCCTTATGTTTCATCGCAAAGAGAAAGAAAATTAAAGCAACAAGCTTCCTATATTATTATCTAAAAGCATATTTTTGTCTTTGTTATTTATACAATAAAACTAACACTACAGAATCATCAAAGATCAATTATGAACGAAAATAAAAACAGGTACAGATACAACTGGAGTCTAATAATCATCATATCAATACTTCTCATTCTCGCTCTAGGATCTTATTGGTGTCAATTCTATAATTATCCAATATCAAAAGATCCAACAGATTGGGCTAACTTTGGAGGCTATCTTGGCGGAACAACTAGTTTTATTACTGTACTTGTTGCTCTTTGTATTAATTATCAAACAATCAAACTAACGAAAAAAAATTCAATCCGAGAATATTAAATTTAATAAAGAACAAGCAAAAGAGCAGTTTGAGTTTAATAAAAAATTGAATCAACCTTTAGCATACATTCATCTTATTAGTTCCCAAACGAATATTAAAATAACGATTCAAAATTTAGGAATTGGGCCTTTAATTGTAAAAAACACTACGATAGAAACTAAAGATGGTGTCTGTTATTCAGATTTTAAGAAACTCTTACTAGATAGCAACTTTACATTCAAAAGTCTCAAAGAAATTGATGAAGTTTATACTGCTAAAGAGTACATCCTTGGACCGAATAAAGAAAGAACCTTATTATCATACACTCGTAAGAATAATGAGGATAAAGATTTTGAAAAGCTTAAAAAGATATTAGGCAACTATGGTATCCATATTGATTATGAAGATATCTTCAAACAGAACTACCCTTTCGATGATAAACCATTAGATCTGTTCAGTAGGTCTTGAGACTAATATCTGATTCTCCTTTAGACTATAAATCACACTTTGTATAGATGAAATAGTTGCGACTCCATTAAAATAAACAATAAACCCATGCATATTTAAATACACATTATATACTAAAAAAGGGTCGAGTACACATCAGGCTGACTTGGTTGCTTATCTATATACAAAAGAGGACAGACAAATGACCATGACCACCTATGCAGATAAACATCAAATTGTTAGACAAACTGCTCGACGTGATCTTAACGAGCTTATAACTATTGGTCTTATTGAAGAGAAAAAGAGTGGACGTGAAATCTTCTTTACATTGAAATCACATAAAGCAGTCGAGAAGTATATCGAAAGCTAATTTGTCTCTCTTAAATAAAATCATTTTTGAAGAACTCGAAGTGTCTTATCAAATAAATTATGAAAACAGTTTACACAATCCTAAAGCCAAAACTCTTGACTACAAATAGCTAGTGCCTTCAGTGCACATGTTTCATTATCATCCATCTTAAAAATCTATACATCAATACATTTCGATTCGATTCTATTTTTACAGATAACGATAAAGAAGGCGAATAACCATTGATAGACAAAACAGTGATACCCGTTGTAAGCTCTCTCTTTCAACGTTTTTGTTATATAGATTAGAATCACTACATTACAGGTTCTTTACATAAAAAAAGAACCTTATAGAGGGTTACGTCACTTATTCACGAAAAAACAGACAATGAATAAAATGAGAAAGATTGCTTACACCATGATGATGATTGCTATCGTATTAAGCATTTATAGCTGTTCTTCTACCACAAAAAAAGAAGAACCATCTCCTAGATTTAGAGTTGGTCTCACTACGATATTTACGGATGACATTGATGGTATGAAATCTCTATTCCATGATAAAATGGGAATTCCTATCACAAGTGAACTAGCCGATTTTATTGAATTTAAGACTGGGCAAAGTAGGTTCTCTATTGGATCGAGAGAAGCCATGTTTAAAACACTCAAAGATAGCACCTATATAATACAAAGAAGTGGAGCATCGGTAGGCATTGGATTCATGTTTGACACCAAAGAAGAGGTAGACTCTCTATTTCGATCAATGAAAGCACAAGGGGTTTTCTTTAACCAAGCTCCCAAAATGATGCCTTGGAATGAATACACGGCCTTTTTTAAAGATCCAGAAGGAAATATACATGAGTTAATCTATACACCTCCTCAGGATTAACAAAAAACAACTTAATAGCCCTTCTCCATAAAGATAGATTATATCATGAGTAGGGCTATATCTCTATATTCACGCCTTTTTATACCAATTAGGAGAGCTCATCTTACTTCCTCAACAGAGTTAATTTTACACCGTCTACAAGGTCTCTTACACCACCACCGTCTCCCCCTAGAATTAGATATTCAACCTAGCCAAACAGGGGAATACCCTATACTTTCTCCCAACTTAATCCGTCCACAATCCGTCGTTAATATATCCTTAATCCGTCCTTTGTCCATGGTTCAGCCATGGTTCCTCCATGGTTTGTCCATCGATTTCGGGGTTTTGGATGGATGAACCATGGATCAATGATGGCTGAATCATGGACAAAGGACGGATTAAGGACGGATTAAGGATATATTAACGACGGATTAAGTTGGGAGAAGGTATAGGGTGTTCCATAGGTTAGTATTAGATTGCTTCAGTTTTTAAACAGACCTAGACTGTGTTTCTTTTACCTTCGCACGCCATGGTCCTCTCTCTGATAAATTTTATACCGTCAGTTTTTTTTATACTTCCCTCTTATTTTTAACGAGTGTATGGGCAATGGATTAGGCATAATTGCAGTTGGTTGTTTACTCTTTGTTGAAAAAACATTATCTTTGTTGCTTTATGACAACTACTTTATTCCATATCGCCTCACGCGTTGGGATGTCCGTTTAAGGGACAGGATCCTACACATGCGTAATACTTCTACTCTCTAAGTGATCGTAACGATCTTCTCAGAGTATAGTGTAGCACCTGTCATTTTCCATTTTTTTACTTGTTCATAATACGTCAATCCATCAGGGTAGTTGGCATCATTCGTTTTATGGCTTATTAGTAATATAGTTTTATTCCTCATGCGGAGCATAAGAGATAAAGGCTCTGTGGAATAGTATTTTATGATTTGGAAAGAATATATCATGACCATAAACAATAGATCATATAAAAACGGTTTTCTTGGTTTCCCTTCAACATTAACAGACGAGTATAACTCACGTCAAGCTCAAGGGTTTGATATTGGGCGAGTTATCGAAGAGCATAAACAACGATATATAGTAGAGACTGAAACAGGAGTTGTTGAAGCAGAGGTGATTGGCAACCTACTTTATACAGCGCTATCGAGAGAGGATTTTCCTGCCGTAGGTGACTGGGTTGTTTTGATGCCTTACGATGAGGATAAAGCGATTATTCATGAGGTACTACCTCGATTCAATACCCTTTCGAGAAGAGATCATTTGGTTGCAACAAATATTGATGGGGCTTGTATTGTGACTACCCCCAATAGGGACTTTAGTATGGCACGATTGGAGCGATATGTATCGCTATGCCATCAATCAAATATCACTCCATTTATTGTGGTGAATAAGATTGATCTAGTATCTAGTGAAGATATTAACACCATACGTGAAGATATTGGTTCTTTGGCCACTAGCTTGTTTATAAGTTGTGTGGATAACATTTCAACAGAGGAACTAAAAGCCTGTTTTCAACCAACAAAAACCTATATCATGTTAGGTTCATCTGGGGTTGGAAAGACATCAATCATTAATCATATTTTAGGGACACCACTGTTGGCGACCCAAGAGATCAGTGAGAAGGTACAACGTGGAAAGCATCAAACAACCTCTCGTCATCTATTAGAGTTACCCAATGGTAGTTATTTGATAGATAACCCAGGTGTAAGAGAGGTGGGAATAGCTGATCACAAAGAGGGAATCGAGCAGACCTTTGATCAGATAGAAGCTTTATCGTCACAATGCTATTATGGCGACTGTAGCCATCAACATGAAAGAGGATGTGCTGTGACACAAGCAGTTTCTGACGGGACTCTATCCGAAGGTAGCTATCAACACTACTTAAAGTTAATTAAAGAGGCGTCGCACTATGAGGCAACATCTTTAGAGCGAAAGCAAAAAGGGAAGCAGTTGAGTAAGCTGATTCGAAAGGTGAAGAACCGATAGGTTCAGAGAGTTATTGACATTAAAAGGGGGCCAATAAGCCCCCTTTTTAATAACAACACTTTATACAGAAATAGTTTTAGTCACGTCCAAATGGCTAAATCATTCTACAAAAGTGAGTCAAAAAGTTTTACCAATTCAGGATCTGATGGTCTTGGAGCATCAGCAGTTACGATATTACCTTTAGGGTCGACAAGTAGGAAAGTAGGATAACCTCTTACACCAAATGCCTTAGTAAAGCTCTTGTCCATATTGGCAAAAAGCTGAACCCCACCTAATTTCTTGTCTTTGATCATATCGACCCATTTCTGATGATCTTTTTTCGAGTCATAAGAGATACTAACAAATTCGATGTTTTTTCCATGATATTTTTTCTCGATCGTCTTTAGGTATGGAATCTCTTGTTTACAATATATACACCATGTTGCCCATATATCGATGTAAACATACTTTCCTTTCAGGTCGCCTAAAGAGGTCTTACCACCTTTTAAATTCTCAAAGTCAACGAATTTTGGCGCAGGTTTTCCTTTCGACAAATCTCCTTCTGTTAAGCGATATTCTCTTACCTTATTAACTACAGGACCAGTAATATTCACACGAGCGAAGTTCTTTGTTACTTTACTGATAGAGCTAATATAGATTGAATCTTGGCTTATCTCCTTGGCTCTTTCGGAGAAGTTCTCCGTGTATTCTTTCTTTGATGTTTCAGCGATATCAATAGTTTTAACATCCTTCAATTTATCTTTATAGGACAATGCATCAACATATGCATTTTTAAGAAGATCATTCTCTTTGGTTAAGTCATTTGAGAATGTCATTGTACTAAAATCATCTTTAGTGAACTTAACATCGACCTCTTTGTCGTTCTTTAAGTAGACAAAAGTAAAGTCTTTCTCTCCTATGATTGCAAGTAATCCTCCATTGTCTTTATTAAACCTAATGGTATCCATGAATATGCCACGCTCATTTCTTGTGATTATCTGAGACTTACTCCCCAATACTTGCACACGTAATGAGTCACTTGGATAACTATCGGCATGTACTGTTAGTAGTGCATAATCTCGTGGTGGAGTGTTAGCACAGGATGCTAGAATAATTATTAAAATTAAAAAACTTAAATTCTTAAGTGTCTTCATAACATTGCTATTTAGTGGCAGCCTTATCCTATTGAATCAAAGTCTGCAATTAATATCATATATTGAATTACGGGGGAAGGGTAGTCGATATGGAGATTGTTTTCAAGAAAAGACATTCGGTATAACCTATTGCCAACAAATATGCAAAATCATTAATTATAACAGCACAAAGTAGCAATTTGAAAGCATATCATCCATATAAATACTGATGTAGAAACAAATGAATAAAATATTTGTTGCAAACACCACATAAATAATCTTTATTTTGATCATTTAACAAGAGTAAACATCACCTAAAATCCTATTGTATGAAATCGAATTCATTGGGATCATTACTCTGTATCGGGTATTAGGGTATAGGATTTTGAAAAGTGACAGATTTACATTGCTACATGTAAAAGGTTAAAATCCTTGGATAGTACATTTAGTGCATTGCTCTCACATACATATATTGACAGTTTTAAGCAGATTCTCTACCTCCTGACGATATTTAAAGATTCTATATTCTTTATACATGAAGTATCATTCCATCAAAACAGCTATCTATTTACAATACAATTATCTGTTAATTAAACAGAACTAAATCGTACTCTAATATGTTCTGATTCTTAGGTAGGCATTGATGTCCATGCAATAATGGGCAAGGCATATAAATATATGAAACAATAAATGACTTTGCAGAGATGAAAAAGAAAAACAATAGGTTTTTATGGTTAGCCATCGTAATCTTAATATTCTTGGGATTGGATAAATTTAGGGGTACTCCAGATAGTGAAGTTCCCTATCCAGATATCAATAACCAACAACGCGGAAAAGCAGCTGTGTTTAAAGGGAGACCAATACCATATCATGAAATATTCTTGGCTTGGAGAAATTGGACTGACCTCCATCTTATTATTTACAATGATCTAAATAGTTTGATATCTGCCGATGATTGGGCTGATCTTAAAAGCAATGTCGATAAGATAAAGAAGGAGAGTGGGGCGGATTATGTTGTATTTAATGGCCCTAGATTTTGGGTTCTTGATGAAATTGGGGCAGGTAAATCAGTGCCTATAGGAGATATCATGGGTCATAAGATGCTTATTCCTGCATTTTTTACCATGAGTATGAAAGCGATGAAAGATAGAAAACCTTATCATGAAATAAAGATGAATCGTTTGACCAAATACACCTATTATGCAAATGATTATATATACAAATTAATTTCTCCAAACGGAACTCAATATGTAATGCAGGCGGCTTCGAAGGAGATACTAAAGGATCTTAGTCTTGAAGATCTAAAAGGGTTAGGTGATCGCATGAAGGAGTTGCCTGAGGGTTGGAAGTATGAGGTAGAATGGATAGAGGAGGAGTTTGTAAATATCTCAACTGGGCATACAATTATAGTGCAAGATGAATTTCGTAATACCTATCAGATTGCACCTGATCTTAAATAAGATAGGCAACCAGATAAACAGAGAGGTAAACAAAATATCTTTCCTCTCTGTTTAGTCATCTAATGTGCGGTTATAGTAGTGGATCCAATAGTTCTATTAATTTAGGATTAGTAGGTTTTGGGGCATTTGCTGTTACAATATTTCCTTGTGGATCAATGAGTATGAATGTTGGGAAAGAATTTGTTGCATATGCCTTCATTAATTCATCATCACCATTGGCAAAAAGATGTACTCCTGAGAGCTTCTCCTTTTTTACTCTTTTCATCCAACGATCATGATGCCTCTTTTGTGCAAGATCGATGTTCACATAAGTAATATTCTTATCTTTATAACGCTTCTCTATCTCTTTAAGTGGGGCTACTTGTTTCCTACAAGCCCCACAATTAGATGATGAGATCTCTACTAATAGATATTTACCTTTTAAGTCTTCCATCGATATTTTACCACCACTATAATTTTCATAATTGACAAATTTTGGGGCAGGCTTACCCTTCGACAGATCTCCAACAGTCAATCGTTGATGGCGGATTCTATCTTGAACAGGGAATAGTATGGTTATTGCAGCATTATTGCCTACTGTCATCTTTACAACTCTTTTATAGATCGGATCTTTGGATATTAAAGTTCCTTTGCTTTCGTACTCTTTTACAAATTTGTCGACTTCCTCTTTCGCTTCTTCGATGGTCTCTATCATTTCCACCTTGTCCTTATACTGATTAAGCTCTTTGTCCACTTCAGTAAATAGGTTGTTCTCCTTCGCAAGATCTTTATCAAATGTGGCTAGCGATAGGTTGTCTCCTGTTACATTCATCACCACACTCTTATTCTTTTCGATATATACGAATCTTATAGTCTTATTTGCAAACAAGAGAACTTGATCACTATTCTGTTTCTTAAAATGTATTGTATCACAGAATTCTCCATTAGAATCTCTCTTTAATACCTTCACCTTTCTTCCTATTCGTGCACGAATCTCTTTTAACGAAGAATCTTCTGTTTTAATGGTTAGTAGCGCACAATCCTTCGGTGGTGTTTTGTCGCAAGAAGCCAACATAAGGATGGCAAATAGTAAGGTAATTTGTTGTAATGTTTTCATCATCGTTTGAAATTTAGTATTAGTTTATATGATTTTAAGTTTGTTTTAGTTGTCAAAAAGGGGCTATCATTTCATCTTATAGCAGAGCGTCTAACAATTTGACCAATTTAGGATTAGAGGGGCGAGGGGGATTTGCATTCACAATATTCCCTTGGGGGTCGATAAGAACAAATGAAGGCACTCCCATTTTCTCATATGCATGCATTAGATAACGATCACCATTTGCGAATAACTGTATCACAGGGAAGTCTTTTTTGGACATCACCTCTTTCCACCAATCATGGTCCTCTTTTCTATTGTAATTGATATTTACAAAGGCGATGTTTTGATGTTGGTATTTCCTTACTATACTCTTTAAGTAAGGTAATTCTTTTCGGCAGGGGCCACAGTTGATCGTTGAAAATTCGAGGTACACATACTTTCCTTTTAAATCATCTAGAGAAGTGGTTCCTCCATGAAGATTTTCATAATCGATAAACTTTGGTGCAGGCTTACCTTCCGATAGATCCCACTTTTTGGTTAGTCTCAAATGCTCCTTTTTTTTAAATGGATATATGATTGCATTCCTGGCCGCATTTGTTACCTCTCTTTTTACCAATAGTTTGTAGACTGGATCTTTTGATTTTTTCTTGGCTTTGACTACGTATTTATCGACAAACTCATCCAAGACTTGTTGTGCTTGTTGTAGGTTCTGGATCTTATCAAAATCATCTTTTAATGTGCGCAATTCAATACGAGCATCAATAAGGAATTGATTCTCTTTTTGGAGATCTTTGGTGAAAATAGCATCAATGAATTTACTTCCATTTATCTCCATTACCATGTCCGAACCATGTCTTGTATATAAAAATATCACTCCGGGTTTACCTTTAAGGAGTATCCCCCCTACGTCTAGATTGGAAAAACGAATCGTGTCGGTAAAAACGTCATCTTTAGTTTTCGTCAACAATTTAAAATCCTTACGCCCATAGCGTATTTGGAGTTGTGTTAATGTAGAATCAGTGCTTTTTATTGTCAACAAAGCATAGTCTCTTTGAGACGGTTTGCTACATGAACTCAAGAGTAAAACGACAGAGATATAGGTATACCCAAGTAAGGTTTTTAGCATCATATGTAGGATATTGATCTTTTAATAGGTTTTTCATAACCAGCTAGTTCTAACAATATAATGAAAATATTACACATAACACCGACTGTTTTGATTAAATAAAAAAACACATATTTTGTAACTTTCAGGAACTTCCACGTCTTATAGGTAAAAGTATGATGTGATAGAATAAAAAAACGACTATAGTGAATCAGAAAAAGAAAGAGTCGCTCTTCTATGAAATATTAGAATCAAACGACGAGAAAATAAAAAGAATATGTCACTACTATTATCGTGATCCTGAAGGGAGAAAAGACATATATCAAGAGGTTCTAACCAATATATGGAAGAGTTTAGAACACTTTCGTGGAGATGCGGCATTGAGTACATGGGTATATCGGGTGACTGTAAATACGGCGTTGACTCATATACGAAAGATCTCGCAAGAGAAACAACTTTTTCTTCATAAAGAACAGGATAACTTATCTGAATTGATTAACCATAATGAAGACAGTTGGCAATTAGAAGATCATATCGCACAGTTAGAGTGTGAGATTAATCAGCTCTCGATGATTGACAAAATGCTTATCACGTTAATGTTAGAGAAACTATCGATGGAAGAGATCTCTAATATTGTGGGGATTGGTGTGAGTAATGTAAGAGTGAAGATCCATCGCATAAAAGAAACCCTACGTAAAAAAATGATATTATGAGACTATTTAAAAGAAAAAAAGACCTCCCTGAAGATTTCAATTTTGTAGAGGAATTCAAGAAAGAGAATAATAAGATGATCAAAGGCAACTATCTCAGCATGGGGACACTTGTAGTCCTTTTCCTTTTAAATATAGTGATCCAAAGGGATACTATTATCAATAAACTCTTTATGACCCCCATTGTTGAATGGGATACGATAACAACCATTTTCGTTATAATGACACTAAACATCCCTTTTTTATTTATCGAAAGACATAGATACCATAAAAATTTCGATTTCGGACAAACCACTCTCTTATTGATGAAATCCTATTTAAATATGAGGAATCCTCAAACTTTAGGTCAAAAGATAACCCTTGGTATCCATATATCATTAGTCTTAGCATCGGTTGTTTTCAGTATCATGCAAGGCGAATCAAAATTATTACTAATATTTATTTTGTGCGTTCCAACATTTTTCATCGTAATTTATTATGAAAAGAGAAAGAGAAAGCCAATGAGAGATTATGCCAAAAAGATCATTAAAGAGTTGGAAGAAGAGTAGCATGACATACAGGTTAGTCCACCTTAGGGCAAGAAATAAGAATGAGTAGATTAACTTTATTTCTCTTCCTAATACTGACATATATATATATTTCTTGTGCATCATATCAAGATATTAGATACTATAAAAATATAGATTATGGGCAACCCTCTACATTACTTATTAAATCACAACTAAACTGGCGGAAGTCGAAAACTAGAGGTCAAAAGATATGTTACACTCTAACCAGTGTATCTTTCGTGTTATATTTTATTTCTAATATTCAGAAACATGGTTTCTTAATATTATTATTTTGTGTACCTGTTTTAGCGATCTCACTTTTCTTTGATTACAGAAGAAAGAAACCAATGCGTGATTTTGCAAAAAAACTCCTTAACGAGTTAGAAGGGGACTATTCTCTTATTGTTTATTGTAAACTAATCTCAATACCTATAAATATGAATAAACATAATACTTTCACCTTGAATGATCACGATACTTTTATGAGGCTGATAAGATCAAAGGTATCGGATCATGTTTGATTTACTCTTCATCACCTTCTCTTTGTTTTTTGTTGCGAAGTCTTTTGAGGTTGGAGAGGTACTCTATAAGGGAGTTAATCGTGTCAATATTTGGGTTCTATTGGAATGGTCAACTTTCGTTATCATTCTTTTCCCTATTAGAAGATCTTATCTTCAATATAAAAATATTGACTATGGAGTTCCAAAGACCATGATGCTCCGTCAAACATTAAGAAGATACAAAAGTGTACAAGTTGGAGATTATCTTTTAGCAACCTTATTTATTGTCACTATAACTTCAGCTAAAGTCTCTTCCCATAATATGGATATTGCCCTTTTTGTTATACGATTACTGATGTTGCTGTTTATCTTTACAATTATCGTAGCCAATCTAATTTGGAGATATCGTTATCGTAGCATATATCAATGAACCAAATTATTACCTAAAGAACTTCAATAGTCCTTTTTATAATTACATATTTTATTCAACCCGACTGTATCTACATATAAATTTCCTTGAACTATGATAAAAGCAAAATCAATAAGTCACTTACATAAAGATCTATTCTTCCAACAAATTATGGCTAAATATGAATCTGAGATAAATAGCTTTTGTCTATACTATAATCTTGAAGACAATGAAGAGTCTCCTATTTACAAAGAGATCGTTTCTAATATATGGAAAAGTATAGACCATCTAAAAGATGAAGTAACGACTATTTGGGTTTATCGTGTTATTGTGAATAGCTCCTTATCCTATACGTGGAGAGGAAAAGACAGTCTGTCTATTTCAACATCACATTTTAAGCATGAACTACAAAAGAGTGTATACCAACTTCGCTTAGACAGAGAAGAAAATCTAGAGGGCTGTCTTGGTCAACTCTCTATGGTGGATAGGATGCTTATAATCCTTTGTCTAGAAGGGCTAAATACGGAAACAATTGCTCAAGTAATTGGGATTCCTGCAACCAAAGTAAGTTCGAAGGTTAATAATATTATGACAAAATAGTTAATAGACTCAAAGTAAATATGCCGTCAATAAATTATTGACTGTTCACTTTATGGCTACTATTCCCCTCTAGTTAGTATAAGTACTTTTGATTATAGTATCGATTACACCAGTACGACATATTATGGCATAGACGTTTTTTTTCTTGTCCATCGAAACGAAAACAAGTAGAAAAACAAACAGTAAAATCTATGTCTATAAATAATGTAATACGTCGACATCATGCGATTGTAGATATGCTTTGGATAAAACCAGCAAGTTTCAAAGAGATATACTCGAAACTAAACTACCAATCTAAACTTTCAGGAGTTGAGCTAACTACATCTTTGCGAACTTTTGGAAGGGATATTATCGATATTCATGAATTATATGGGATTAAAATCAACTATGACCATATTGAAAAACGATATTATATCCATCAAAATAATATACTGGGCAATGAAGAGAGACTCTTCGATGCTATGCGGCTAAAGAAAGTACTGCACCTTAATGATAACTATGCTAGCCTCATACATCTAGAACATGAGGAGCTCTTCAATACCGTAATTTTTAAAACCATTATACGGTCGCTCATTAAACCTAGTAATTTAAAGGTCACTTCCTCTCAATCAATTACTATTGGTACTCCTGTATCTCTCATCGCTTTTGAAACGGAATGGTATCTTATGGTTCTCACTTCCCACACAGATAGAATAATTTCGATATCTGTTCGTGAAATACATGAGCTTGAAATATTTGCACTTCAAACGGCACATCAAACGGCTGCAAAAGACCGATGGGATAAGTTTGTCAAAGATCTATTGGATGTATTCGATAACCATCATTTTTCCGAACTCTGTTTTACGGAGACTGAAAATGGTCAACAACATAGATATAGTATTGAAAGCAAACATGCAAAAGAGTGGATATCATACCTTCTCACTTATAAACAAACCATCACAATTGATCAACCCTTAGCACTTAAAGAGATATATCATTCGAATTTGATATGTGATAAATGGACACTGTAATTTGATATTAAACATCAATCCAATCACTTATTATCATGGCTTTGGGGTGTATAATAATTCCAATTATTTTTCGTTATTGTAGTGAAACACATATAGACACTAAATGATTATAATGAAACGAGTTACAAAATGGGGAGCCATTTTACTCATGCTTCTTTTATGGGGGTGTATAAGTGAAAAAGATACCATCGACTCACTTACAAAAGTAGATATTACGTCTAGCGAACAAGGGATTGTTCCGTTGCCTGATGATATCTCAAGTAAGATGAGGGATGTTTTTTCGAAATATACTAAGGTAACTGCTCCTAATGGAAGACCTATCCATATCTTTGCTCAATCTGGAGTTAGTAATGCCAAGGTAGTTAGAGCTAGACAGATTTTAGCTATGTATCTTACGGATGTCAAAGGTTCTAAGTATGGCAGCTTCAAATCTCTTATTGCGAACAGTATGGCAGACAGAAATGCTGCTCTTTACTTCTTTAATACAGAAGATGATAAAGAGCAGCATATGAGCTCTTTGACTTTTGCTCCATTTAACGGACAAGACCTGTATGCCTCTGAAGCATTTGTCGAAGGATCACCTGAATATATTCAGAATTCCCCAAGGGATGCCAGTTACGAAGAGATTCTTCATCTCACACAGGATTATGGCATTACTCCTATGCTTCCTCAATATCAAAAAGAGATATATGATAGAGCACACGATGCAGTAAGTAGTAATATTTACATGCCACCAAGTGAACTTCCTAAGGCAGACTATGATCAAGAGTACTTGGCATCTGTATGGGATGTGTATCTCGATGCATGGGCATATCAGGACCCACCTGCTCAGTATGGAGAGTATCTTTATAATACTAGAGAGATGTTGAAAGAGAAAGATCCTATTGGGTATGGACTCGTAGAGGCTTTCTTACCTGCAGTTCTAACTTACAATGCTCATATATATGAACTTTTTGAGGGAACTTTCCATCTTGACTATCGAGAAGATTTCTCTTATACCCATAAATCTAAACACTTGAGAGATGCCACGTTAACAGGAACTCTTAATAGTGGTTTGCAAGGGAATCAATATGACAATAATTTAACTGGTAATATTGCAGACAATACCTTTATTGGGGGAAAAGGAGACGATTATATCGATGGCAATGATGGCACAGATACAGTTGTTTACGAAGGCATGTATAGCGAATATGAGATTACTATTACTGGGACAAAGACAGTAATAAAAGATAAAGTTTCTGATCGAGATCATACCGATACAGTTATCCATATTGAAAAGCTACAATTCAAAGATCGTACTATCTCAATTTAATTTATGAAACAACTAAGCATCATATTGATGGTTGTATTCCTTCTATGTATACAACCAGTAAAAGCACAACGTACAAAGAAAATTAGTTTTTCTTTATCAAATGGAGTTTCTTGGGTTGATAGACAAGCGGGCTCAAATCACTTGAACTCCATAAAGACAGTTCCCACAAAAGCAAGTTATTTTAACCAATTTGCAGTTCAACTCGTTACACAAAAAGCCGGAAGATTAAATCGATCCGTGTGGTCTCTGTCTCATCGATACAATAGCTACTCCACCGAAGTATTAGACCCTTATACCAACTCTAATGGAGATCCAGCATTCCAGATGGCAAGTTCCCACGAAGGCTATAGTGCATTCACAATGGGTTATATGAGACAATTTCAGCTAACAGATATATGTCAAAACAATATCTATCTAGGAGTTGGAGGTGAACTTAACTACTTCTATAGGCAGAAATTTACAATGGATCTTTATCAAGGGAAAACGACTATCGTGAATACTTTTAATGCCATCAACGAGAACTTCGGAATTAACTCTAGTCCAACACTTATTTTAGAGTTAGGTACGGATTTTAAGATTAACGAAAAGTCGACACTGATGACAAGTATTACCTATAGAAAAGATTTTAGTTATTTTATTAAATCATCAATACCTATGTTTAGTGCTATAGGTATTAACTTACAGTTGATTGGACTTCCTTTTTAAAGGTGACTCCTTTTAATATATTCCATCTAAAGCAATATGACCTATAATGAAGATCTTCTTATTATGGGTTGTATCGCTTTACCACAAAAAACAAAAGGTTGTTCTTTGTGGTAAGAACAACCTCTTTCGGAATTTCAATCTGTTTTCTAATAAATAAAATGCCGAGCAGAGAGAATACAGCCGAATTTTACGTTTTATGAGAGAGATAGGCTGTTGTTATCCCTGATAAGCTTGTGGTAACTTGTTATTACAAATATGGGGCAAAATTCATCTTCTTGCAATCCCTATTTATGGGGATTTGTAATTCTACTTTTGCAAAGTCTTTAGAAAAAAAAAGTAGATCAAAGGAATCTCTGATCTACTTCAAGTGTACTAAATTTTGTTCTTGAAAAAAAATAATGGCTTTCTTTTAGATGGTTCTTATTATTTAGAATACTTTTAAGAGTTACGTTTGATTGAGAAATTGTATTTAAATCTAAAAACCGTATCTGTTTGTTTAACTTGTTAATACAAATATCCACTATTTTTAATCATTCTACAATACCTACAAATAGGGATATTGAAAATTCATTGTATTAAAGTTTGGAGCATAAAAAAGAGAAGCCATACGACCTCTCTTTTAAAATGATATTATACTTCACTATACCGAAACACCAAAGTCTCTTAAAGCATCGTTTAATGAAGTCTTCTTATCTGTAGACTCTTTCCTCTTTCCAATAATTAATGCACATGGAACTTGGAATTCACCTGCAGGGAATTTCTTTGTACGTGTACCAGGAATTACAACAGAATTTTCAGGAATATACCCTTCATGCTCTTTTTCCGTGTCACCAGTAACATCAATAATCTTTGTTGATTTTGTCAATACGACATTTGCACCTAATACAGCACCATCACCAACTTGTATTCCTTCAACAACAATACAACGAGAACCAACAAAACAGTTGTCTCCAATAATTACTGGAGAAGCACCTACGGGCTCTAATACACCACCGATACCGACACCACCTGATAAGTGAACGTTTTTGCCAATTTGAGCACAACTTCCTACTGTTGCCCATGTATCAACCATTGTTCCTTCTCCAACCCATGCGCCAATATTTACATAAGAAGGCATTAATATTACACCTTTCGAAAGGAATGAGCCATAACGAGCAACCGCATGAGGAACTACACGAACTCCTAACGCTTCATAATTACGTTTTAAGTCAATCTTGTCATAAAACTCCAATGGTCCTACTTCTATCGTTTTCATTCCCTGAATAGGGAAATATAAAAGGACTGCTTTCTTAACCCATTGATTTACGATCCACTCGCCATCAACCTTCTCTGCAACACGCACTTTACCTTGATCCAAAAGTTCTATCACCTCTCTTACACATGCCTGTGTTTCATTCTCCTGTAATAAAGAACGATCTTCAAATGCAGATTCAATTATCTTAATATAATCGTTGTACATATTATTTTTATTTATATGAATTCTTTTATTTAACGCACCTTACCTTACAAATCGTTACAAAAGTAACGATTTATATTATTATTGTTATTTAAATCGATGTTAAATATCGTAGGAAACACGACCATATGACATTGATTTTTCTCCTCTATTCGTGAAATATAAAATAGATTTTCTATTTCACGAACATGGAAACACTAGTATAATTTTAATAAAAATATTCATATGTTATATTTCATTATTATGGGTTGGAGTTAAACATTATGTTTGTATTTTTGCAATGTGTAACTATTTGAATTTAAATTATATTTACGTATATTTAAATAAGTAATCGTAGTAAAAGCCTTTTTAGAGAGAAAGAGATGGAATTGTTTGAAAAAGGCAATTTGTTTGCGTAATTTTACATAAAATATTACGTGTGAGATGTAAAGAATATCATTAAAATTGAATTATAAAGAATTGATTATGAGTAAATTCATGTTTGCTCTAGTTTTGATCTACTTTATGTTCTCTAGTATAGAGAATAAAGTACTGCAAGCAGCCTCTTTTGAAGAGGTTGAAGACAGTAGTATGATATCTACCCCTTTGAACCACATCCAAGAAGAAGAGACGGAATCGACAAAACCGATATTAATTATCAGAGCTGTCGAAGAGACTCGTCTATATACTCAAGATAATCCAACATTTCGATTTACCATTGTGAATGATCCAACCGTACCTTTAACAGACATTGATGTATTACCTACAGCAACGTGTGCGGCGACGAGATCTTCTTCAGAAGGGGATTACGAGATCATGGTTACAGGTGGTTCAGATGATGTATATGACATACAAGTTCAGAACTCGTGGCTTCATGTCAAAAAATTAATTAGTTCTGACATCGAATTACAAGTTATAGGAGATATTGAGACAGCATACGCCGGTACTAAGATTGACATACCATATGAGTTTACACCTAAATATTATAAGGGTACTCACAATGAGATTATATTAAATTATGAAGTCATAAAAATGTCCGTAACCTATGAAGATGAATATGGTAACAAAGTAGAGCCTGTAAATGTAGGACAGTATTGGTATGAAGTGAAATTCGATGATGATAACGTTATAGAAGGGAATAAAATATTTGGGTTTCTTACCATTACCAAAGCTCCTTTAGAGATCGGTGTAACAAACGTCACCAAAGAACAAGGGAAAGCAAACCCTCCTATAGAATATACTTTTAAAGGGTTTGTAAATGGAGAAACAAAAGACGTTATTGATCAATTACCCACGATTAATAATAGTGTAGATAAAAGTACAGTACAGGGTTCTTACGACATTACACTTTCAGGAGGAAAAGATGATCATTATGACATCAAAACTACCAATGGTAAATTTACAGTCACAGGCCCATCTGTTGCAGTTGATTTCACTATGGATGATAAAAATGTGACTTATAATGGAACAGCCCATGGGGTCGCAGTAACTATTACACCATCTGATTTCACATATGAACTTACATACAACGGCTCATCTAAAGTTCCCAAAGAGGTCGGTACTTATGAAGTGATTGCAAAATGCACAGATAAGAGAGCTGGGTCAAATATTGGATATACAAAAAAATGTGTGTTAGTAATACAAAAAGCAACCATTTACATCACGGCTCATAACAAGGAGTGTTACTTTGGTGAAGAGATTCCCCCACTGACCCGTTCTTTTGATGGGTTTGTAGGTGAAGATAACAGTATCGCTGTATCTCCATCCATTTCATGCGCTGCCAACAAAGGAGACAGTCCCGGAGAGTATGATATAATATTAGTTGGAGGTAGCGACCCAAATTACAATATCCATTTGACCAATGGTAAGCTGACAATTAAGAATAAAAAGCTGGTGATTACATTTGGTCAGAAAGAGTTTGAGTACGATGGAGAAGCCAAGGAGATGGAAGTTACCACAGATCCAGAAGGAATTGCGATAGAAATAACATACAATGACAGCCATGAGTTGCCTGTAGCATCTGGTCAATATACCGTAATGGTTAAATCGTTAGATCCGAACTATCAAGGTCAAGAACAAATTACAATGGCAATTTGGTCTAGAAAAGAAGAGATGGATGTAGTAAATGCAATCATTGATGATGGGACTAACGAAACACTGCTTCGAATTAACAATATCGATGCATATGCGAACAACAGCCTTATACTATATGATCGTGCTGGTCATATGCTATTTCAGAGTGTACAAGAGTATCAAAATGACTATGATTTAAAACCACTTCATGAAGGGACTTATTTTTATCTCTTTAGTTATGAATTTAATGGTGAAAAGGTTTATGAAAAACGGTTCATTGAACTCATTCGACCGTAATGATTATTAAAAATAGCTCTGTGGATGCAATGTATAAAAACAACATATAATTATTTTCTTCTTGTATTGACACTTACTATCTGTATGTTAAATATAAGAGTAAGTCATGCACAAGAAAAGTTAAACTTCAATACGATTGTAGATCATATCGGTCTTCTCAATCCTTCGTACACAGGAAAAGATACCACAGTATGGATTGATGCCATCAACACGACCCAATGGTCTGGTTTTGATGGTTCACCTACAACCACAACAGCCTATATGCATGGTCATATTCAAAGCATCGAATCGGTAGATAGAGGTGAGGATGTAAAGAAGACACTTGGCTTTGGTTTCACCATCCAGAGTGATAAAATAGGATTGCGTAATAATTCAACCGCATCGATACAATTAGAGGCAGGTGTTCAGCTAGGAAGTTACACCTATCTCTTCTTCGGTCTTGATGGAGGTTCTAACCTTATTCGATACGACCTAGGTAAGATGGATGCGGGAGTGGTTACACCAGTTGGAGATGATAGAAATGAATATTTTGTTGGAGGGGGATTAACACTTGAAGCCAACTATTTAACAATAGGTGGATCTGCAAGGCGTCTTATTTCAACCAACACAGAGACCAATAACATGGTATACTACGGACATGCAGAATATATGGCCATGCTACCAAGTTTTAGTCTACGGCCTGTAGGAGTAGTAATGTATGATGTAAATAAACAGTTAAACTGGGATGCAGGACTTTTTGCAGGGTTTGTTAGAGATAAAATTTGGGTGGGAGGAGTCTATCATAGCAACAAATCTATAACAGGAATATTAAGACTCCATGCATTAAAATTCTTTAAGCTTTCTTATGCCTATACTTTAAATACGGGTGAACTAGTCAATTTTGCAAAGAATACCCACGAATTTAATGTATCTATTGATATTAGAAATCTATGGATGAAAATATTCGGAATCAAACATGCAGTAATTATCGATGATTATTTGGGAGATGGAGATATTGGATCTCAAAAAAACTCGATAATGAACAAATAAATTAATATATTGCAATAGCAAATGAAATTAATCCATTATCTCACTAGATAATAGGACTTATTATAAGGAGAATATGAGATATTTACTTGGTATAATACTATTGTTGTCATCTTTTATTGTACAAGCCGATAAACTTAGTCGTAAAGACAAATCCGACTTAGATAAGCTTATACGCAGCGAACAGTACGAGAAAGCGATCAAGAAAATTGAGATCTTGTCTAAACGCTACAAACGATCGTACCAGCTTCAAATGTTGAAAGGGATTATCTATACTGCTATGCCTGAACATATGGGGGAGGCAGATAAAGAAATTGCAAAAGCTCTTGAGTTAACAAAAAAACCTTTTGAGCAGCAACAGATTCGTTATCACGTAGCAAGGGCCTACCACAGACAGGAGAAATTTCAGGACTGTATCAATGAGTGTAAGAACCTGTTGAAAGATGTAGAGAAATGGAAACGTAATTCCGACGGTAAGATTGATCAATTAGTAACCATGGCACGTACTTCTAGTATGTATCTTGATGCACCTATTGATGTAAATATAGACTCTTATGATGTAAACACTACTGGCTTTGAACTGGCTCCTGTTATCCCATTAAATGAAGAACAACTTCTTTACTCATCGGGGAAAGGGAATTCGGTACTTAGAAAGCACTATTCAGGCGATAAAGACAACTCTTCCATGAAGCGACTAAGCTTCTCCAAAGGAAAAGTGATCACTAGCCTCTCTATGAACCTGCAAAGAGATGTAATGGTTCTTTCAGTAGCACGTAAAGACAACTATAAAGGAGAATCTACAATCTATATCTCGAAGAAAGACAAAGGGACATGGACCAAGCCTAGACCTCTTCCTGAAGAGATCAACTCTTCTTCGGAAGATAACTTTGCTTCCATAAGTCCTGACGGTCACTGGATCTTTTTTTCTAGTAAACGTTTTGGGGGAAAGGGTGGATATGATATCTACCGTGCAAGGTTAAATAGAGATTGGACCGTTGAGAAACCTAAGAATGTAGGAAAATTTGTAAATACCCATCGTGACGAAATATATCCAGTACTACACCCTAACGGTACATCACTATACTTTAGTACCAATGGACAGATGGGAGTAGGTGGTTTTGACATCTACTATTCTGATGAATATGAGGGTACATTTACCGATCCTATTAACCTAGGTTATCCTTTAAACTCAACGGCAGATGATTTTGAATATGTAGAGTCTGTAGATGGTACGGCAGGATATCTTGTATCACGACGTATGAATGGTAAAGGAAGTACTGATATATACAAAGTATTCTATCCAGACAGAGAACGTAACGGCCTATATGCTGTAGTCGGCAACTACGACACAGAACTACATGAAAATGACTCTATTGTCGGAGCTCTAGAAAACATTTCAACTGTCAAAGAACTTTCAGTTAATGATGAGACAGGTGATTTCTCTGTCATTGCAAAGAGTGGTGAAAACTACGAACTATCTATAAAGACCAGCGAAAACCAAGACTCAGTATACCAAGCAAAGATCTTTGTTTCGGGGAAAGAGTATGAGCAGATGACTCCTCCATTGGTTGACCTTGGAAATATTGATCCAAATGGTGTGAAAGACGAAGCACCGAAAAAAGAGGAGGTAGTAAATCTTTCCCGTGAAGAGTTACAACATATCTTCTTCGAAAGAAACTATGCTCGTTTAACTAACTATTCACAAAATGTTATCAGAAAACTTATTCTTCGCGAAGGGTTAAAAGACAACGATGTTAAGCTAGCACTTTCAGGAACGATAGATGGCCAAGAAGTTCTATTAGAGAAATCATATCTTGCAAAACAACGTTGTGAGATAGTCATGAAATATCTAATTAAGATGGGTATCCAGCCTGAAAGAATTAAGATCATTGATAATCCAGAAGTATATCGTCCGTTTGTAGTGGATCACTACTTCCATAAGTTATACTACTATCTATATCTAGACCAAAAGGTCGATGAAGAGTTTATCAAATCATTAGAATCACACGAACAAATGAGAATGGGTAACCTACTCAACCGAAGAGTAAAAATCGATATCTTAGATAAATAATCAAAAAGGAGGCCAAGTGCCTCCTTTTTATCTTTCACATCACACCATACGAGAGCTTCTCTTTTAGAGGTCGTTTTTTATCCTTTTGTAAACTCTACAATCAAAGCGATCGATTCTCATATTTGTTTCCCTAAAAAGGTAGTACTTTTGGTCTTATCCTAAAAAGCATAAGGATACAGAACCAAAACATTACATATCACCTTTTTATTTTAACGACCCATGACAACCGAATCTAGGTACAACCAGAGAGGCGTTTCAGCATCCAAAGAGGATGTACATAATGCAATTAAGAATGTGGATAAAGGCCTTTACCCAAAAGCATTCTGTAAGATTATACCTGATATTCTTGGTGGAGATGACACTCACTGTAATATTATGCATGCAGATGGAGCTGGGACCAAATCCTCACTGGCCTATATGTATTGGAAAGAGACAGGAGATCTTTCTGTTTGGAAAGGGATAGCCCAAGATGCACTGATCATGAATATTGACGATCTACTTTGTGTAGGTGCAGTAGATAACATTTTACTTTCATCTACCATTGGTCGTAACAAAAACCTTATCCCTGGAGAAGTCATTAAAGAGATTATTGAAGGAACCGAGACCTTATGTCAAGAGCTTTCGAGCCAAGGAGTAAGAATACACCCTACAGGTGGAGAGACTGCCGATGTCGGAGATCTTGTAAGAACAATTATTGTTGACTCTACAGTTACGGCTCGCATGAAACGAAGTGACGTAATTAGTGCCGATAACATTAAAGATGGCAATGTCATTGTTGGTCTATCTTCATTCGGAACCGCAACTTACGAAAAAGAGTACAATGGTGGTATGGGTTCCAATGGATTAACCTCTGCACGTCATGATGTCTTCGCGAACTATCTAGCAGAGAAATACCCAGAAAGCTACGACCAACAAGTTCCAGCAGATCTAGTATACTCGGGAAGCAAATCGTTAACGGAGAAAGTAGAAGAGTTAGGTATCGATGTAGGTAAACTAGTGCTATCCCCTACCCGAACTTATGCACCGATAGTAAAAGAGATATTAGAGAAATACCGTTCTGATATATTTGGAATGATCCACTGTTCCGGAGGAGCTCAAACCAAAGTATTACATTTTGTGGATAATGTTCACGTGGTGAAAGACCAAATGTTTGACATACCACCTCTATTTAAAATTATCCAAGAAGAGAGTAAAACACCTTGGGAAGAGATGTACAAAGTATTCAACATGGGCCATCGATTCGAGCTATATGTCAACCCTGAAGTGGCTGATAAAATCATTGAAATCTCCAAATCATACCATGTCGATGCAAAGATTATTGGTCATGTAACATCTTTTGAAGGAAAAAAAGTGACTATTAAATCTGAATTTGGTACTTTTGCATATTCTTGATTTCATGTGAAATGAAGAGTAATGATGTAACCCATCATTAGAAATAGAACAAGTGATCAAAAAATAGAACATGGCGAATAATAGTTTGCTTGAAAAGTTTGAAGCGATAAAGATGCGATTCGAAGAGGTAGGAAAACAAATTACCGACCCTTCTATAATCTCTGACATGAAAAGATATGTAAAGCTAAACCAAGAGTACCGACGTATGGAGGATCTTGTGCAAGCTTTTGAAGATTATCAACGTATCGTCAACAATATCAACGAAGCCAAAGAACTTATTGCTGAAGAGAGCGATGAGGACATGAAGGAGATGGCTCGTGAAGAGCTTTCTGAGAACGAAGCATTGGTAGCTCCAAAAGAACAGGAGATCAAAATGCTATTAGTTCCTGCTGACCCAGAGGATGCAAAGAATGCCATCATAGAGATTCGTGGTGGAACAGGAGGAGATGAAGCAGCTATATTTGCTGGCGACATCTTCAAAATGTATTCTAAGTATGCAGAGAAGAAAGGCTGGAGAGTTGAAGTAACCAATTCCAATGAAGGCACCCTTGGTGGATACAAAGAGATCGTAATGAAGATCTCTGGAGAGAATGTATACGGAACAATGAAATTCGAAGCTGGAGTTCATCGTGTACAACGTGTCCCTCAAACAGAAACACAAGGACGTGTACATACTTCTGCTGCAACGGTTGCTGTTCTTCCTGAAGCGGAAGAATTCGATATTGATCTAAGAGAAAGTGATATCCGTAAAGATACTTACTGTTCTTCTGGACCTGGTGGACAGAGTGTAAACACCACCTATTCGGCGATTCGTTTAACACATATCCCTACAGGTATTGTGGTTACTTGTCAAGATCAGAAGTCACAGCTAAAGAACTTAGCAAAAGCAATGGTCGAGCTACGTACTCGTATCTATAACATGGAGCATCAGAAATACCTAGATGAGATTTCATCTAAACGTAAGACGATGGTCGCTTCAGGAGATAGATCAGCAAAGATTCGTACTTATAACTGGCCTCAAGGGCGAGTAACAGACCACAGAATCAATCTTACTCTTTATAGTCTTCAAAACATTATCAATGGAGACATTGATGAGATTATCGAGAAACTAAGAATGGAAGAAAATTCAGAACGTCTAAAAGAGAGCGAATTATAAAGATGTACAGTCATTGGACATTAAACATATTTCATGAATTCTTTACATTGTTTGTCTACAAAAACAGTGTAGCAGGATTCTAATTTTATTAAAGTCGACAATTTATTGTCGGCTTTTTTTATGCGACAAAAACATTAAAAGAAGTTTATTGGTTTTATTATAAAAAATAAGGTTATCATGAATTCACAAGAACTATTTGAACAGATTAAAAAGAAAAGATCTTTCCTATGTGTTGGTTTAGACACGGATAAAACTAAAATCCCTGAACATCTATTAGATACTGATGATCCTATCTTCGAGTTTAATAAAGCGATTGTAGATGCAACCCACGACCTATGTGTGGCATACAAACCCAACTTAGCATTTTACGAAAGCGAAGGAATCGACGGATTGAAGAGTTTAGAGAAGACAGTAAAATATATTCGTGAGAACTACCCTGAGTTATTTCTTATCGCCGATGCAAAAAGAGGTGACATAGGAAACACCTCTAAAATGTATGCAAAGGCATTCTTTGAACACATGAATTTCGATTCTGTAACAGTCGCACCATATATGGGAGAAGACTCTGTTACTCCATTCTTGTCTTATGAAAACAAATGGGTTATTCTTCTTGCCTTAACCTCAAACAAAGGAGCATTTGACTTCCAATTTATGGAAGAGGATGGAACTCGTCTTTTCGAGAAGGTACTAGAAACATCAAAGAAGTGGGGAACACCTGAAAATATGATGTATGTTGTCGGTGCTACAAAAGCAGAGAGCCTTTCTGACATCCGTAAGATCATCCCTGAAAGCTTCTTGCTTGTCCCTGGTGTTGGAGCACAAGGAGGTAGTTTAACAGAAGTTGCCAAATATGGTCTAAATGACAAATGTGGTCTTCTAGTAAACTCTTCAAGAGGAATCATTTATGCTGGTAAAGACGAAGACTTTACTCTTTTCGCTAGAGGAGAAGCAATGAAAGTACAAAGTGAAATGTCATCTCTATTAGAAGAGAAAGGGCTGATCTAACATACTCCTTGCATAATATTCAACCAATAAATGAAATGAATAAAGGGGGAGAACCATCATGACAATAATGAGTTAAATCAACAATAATGAAAAAAGATAGCACTTTTTTAATATTTAGTCAGGCTATCTCTAACTCAATCATATTATAAGTCATATGGAAAATAAATAAAAATGCATCGTCACAATAATACGATAAGTATTATATCGTGGTGATGCATTTTTATTATTTGTATCAAATAAGATATTTTATTACCTAATGGTATCTTAGTATGGGACGAATCGTACTTTTTACACTTATTTATTTCGAGTCTAGACAATTTTTCATACTATTGTTACAAAGTTTATACATCTGTCTCCGTAACATTATGATTAACGGTATTTTCTTATAACCTCTCCCTCATCATAATTGTTATCCTCTTAAAGGCACAAGTATATTTAATCTAAAAACAATAATAGAAAAGGATTATGATCGCATTTAATGTCATGATCGCTGTCTTTGTATTAGGCTACCTTGGTATTGTACTAGAACACAATACTAAAATCAACAAAGCAGCGGCAGCTCTCATTATGGGAGGCCTACTATGGGCAATTTACGCACTATTTGGAACTGAAATTTTAGGCTTAGACTATAGTAGTAGCTGGCATCATTATCTTCATTCCGGTGGAGAAAAAAATGGTTTAGTTGACTTCATTGTTCACCACGAATTGGTGGAACACCTATACGAAATTTCAGCTATTCTATTCTTCCTTTTAGGAGCAATGGGTATTGTTGAAATTGTTGACTCATTTCAAGGATTTCGCGTCATTACAGACCAGATAAAGACTCGAAATATTGTTAAGCTTATATGGGTTATTTCAATATTAACATTCTTCATGTCCGCCGTATTAGATAACCTAACAACTACAATTGTCATGGTTACCCTAATTCGTAAAATACTTGATAACAAAGAAAATCGTTGGTTCTTCGCATCCATGATTGTTCTAAGTGCCAACGCAGGTGGTGCATTTTCACCCATCGGTGATGTCACAACCATTATGCTATGGATTGGAGGACAAGTAACATCAACTCATATTATCACATCTCTATTCATCCCGAGTTTGGTAAGTATGCTAATACCTCTATTCATCGCCTCTATAGTATTGAAGGGTAAGAGAGAGGAACCACAACTGGAAGAATCTGAAACAAGAGAATATACAACTCCGGGAGAGCGAAAACTAATCTTCTTTGCTGGAATCATCTGCCTGTTATTTGTTCCTGTTTTTAAAACAGTCACACACCTGCCTCCTTTCATTGGTATGTTATTAGGCTTAGGAGTAATGTGGTTTGTATCAGAAGTAATGATCCAAAAGAAGCCTCATGATGACCAACGTAAATTAAGTGTAATCAAGACTATTCACAAACTGGATACACCAACCATCCTATTCTTCTTAGGAGTACTACTAGGGGTATCTGCACTTACATCTGCAGGTCAACTTGATATGATGGCCGAATTAATGGACAAACATATTGGAGATATTTACGGTATCAATATCGCCATTGGGTTCTTATCTTCGATTGTAGATAACGTACCATTGGTAGCTAGTGCCATGGGTATGTACGAAGTGGCAGGAGCTGATGCAGTTGGCTACCTAACAAACTTTGTTCAAGATGGTCAATTTTGGTCTTTCCTTGCATACTGTGCAGGTACAGGAGGATCAATCCTTATCGTCGGTTCTGCAGCAGGAGTAGCAGCCATGGGAATGGAAGGAATCACTTTTGGGTGGTACTTCAAAAAGATATCATGGATTGCAGCTATTGGATACTTAGCAGGTGCTTTCACCTATATGTTCTGTAACGGCGTATTCTAGAGACGACATAAAAATCTAAAATGGGGGACTAATATAGTCCCCCATTATATTCTCATATTGACAACACCGAGACAAATAATCTCTACTAAAGTACTTCCAACTTAAATAAAAATCTATTTAAACTGTTCTGCAGGGTGACTCCACACAAATGGATCTGCATATGGTCCTGAAATAGATGATGTTGATTCAATACCATCCAGAATTCCTGGAGTAAATACTTTAGCAAACCAGTTCTCAAGAGGCATCTCCGATTCTGCAGGGATACCAATTTTATGTGGTGCATTATATCTTCTACCATAATGATGTTTTTCGCCAGCGATAAACACAACATCAGGATTAAGTTCTCTCTCAGCAATATCCATAAGTTCACTTGCCAATCCTTGTCGTTGAAATCCAGGCAAAACAGCTAGTGGTGCTAAAACATAACATTTTAACTCTGGTGCAGAATCAATAGTAATAGGTGTATAACAAGCATGAGCCACCTCTTTATAAATAATCGAGTAACTACCATCTTTAATCAAATCTATAGCCAAGTTGGCATACAGTTTTGCATGTCTTTCATCATATAACCCTCCTGCTTCTTTGAATGCAGTAAACTCTATATGTGAGGCCAATTCGATATGCTCTTTACTTTGAGCCTTTGTACAGTATTTCATTTTTAAATAAGTATTAGCATTATTAAATAAGTACTTAAAATCATCCGATAAACTTATGCTTCATCATCTTCTGCTTCAGCTTTGTGAAGTTCTTATCATATTGTCTCTCTCCAGCAAAGGATTTCTCAGATCTCTTACGATCCCAAAAGTCAATCTCTCTCTTTAATTGCAGATAACTATCATACCTTTCAGGAGTTATATAACCTTCTTCTAGTTGCTCTTGCACAGCACACCCTGGTTCTCCCTGGTGTGTACAATCACGAAATTTACACTCATCAGAGATCGTGGATATCTCCTCAAACAGCTTATCTACATCATCATTATCTGCCCATGACTGGACATCTCTTAAGCCAGGAGAATCAATCACATAAGCCCCACTCTCTAGCTCGAACATATAGGATGAAGTCGTGGTATGTCTTCCCCTCTTATTACTCCTTTTGACTTTAGATGTTTTTTGCAACTCTTCTTTCATTAAGAAATTAGTAATTGTTGACTTCCCAACACCTGAAGGACCGATAAACACCCCTACCTTCTCCTGCTCTAGATAACTCAAAATAGCATTGATACCAGTACCTTCAATAGTACTTGTCACCAAAATATCAACTCCAGGAGCAATCGTTTCTGCCTGACACTTCACTAAATCAGATATACTATTTTGGTCCGATTTATTCAGAACAATAATAGGTGTTGCACCGCTATTCCAAGCAACCAACATCAACCTCTCAAGCAAGCGATCTGAATAGTTTCTACCTCCATCCAATCCTAATACAACAAAAACATAATCTATATTCACTGCTAATATCTGACTACGGCTAGATCTACCTACAGACTGTCGCATAATACAATTCTTACGCTCAAAGACTTCTGTTATTATAAAATGTCCATCTAAATCAATTGCTTCAATCCAATCTCCAACACATGGAATAACTTCACCACCATTTTCGTCAAAATAGATAGCTCCTTTAAGACTTGCATTATATATATCAGCACCTATCTTAATATTATATCGATCATATTGCTTCTCCACAACACGACCACGAACAGTCTGATTAATACACATTCTCAGCTCCTTTCTTTATCCCTAATTCATTCAATAAAGAGATAATTGAATCTGAAGTAAATGGCAAATTCAATACTGGTTTTAATGCAATTGTTAACAACAATAATTCATTATCATCTGCTGCAATCCGATTTAATCGCGTCACACCACATTTGTTGCATTTATGAATAATAGACCACTCATTATTTTTCTGTACATATATACCTATTGGAACCATTGCACCTCGACAACTAGACCGACGGTCGCCAGGAGTGATATCTACATGCAAACTACACAAACAGTGTGGACAGTGGTTACGATGGTTCCCTCCAATCGATAATGGAGCAACAGCTTTACCACAAGAGCAACAAATAAAAGACTCTAATGGATTGTTTCTTAATATTTTATTTCGTGTCATTTCTACTCATCAATATTTCATTGTAAATGATTAGTAATGACCAATCATCTACCTTATGATGTATACCTTTGGATCATCTGTTCTTTTACTGTTTCCAAAGGGTATTCATCCGTTTTATAGATATAGTTTATCGCTATACCATCTAATTCTGAGGTGAACATATATTTAAGAATACTACTCTTTTCATGATGTACCCCCTTTAATAATCTCTCAGCAAAACCTAATAGGATATCTGAACGCTCTTCAATCAGATCAATCAATATTAACCGTGTTGTCGGATAGAACATTACACTCAAATAGAGCTGAAAGAACTCTTTATCTTCTTCCATCTGGTGAAATATTCTTTCAATATGCTGTCTTAACCGAACCTTCGGATCCATCCCTTCACTTTGCTCTTCGTACTCCTCAATCATCTTAACAACAATGCCTGTTGTAGAACTAAAGATCTCTCTCAAAAGCTCATTCTTATTCTTAAAATGATGGAATACAAGTCCATTAGAAACATTCGCCATTTTGCAGATCGCGGATATAGAAGTATTCTCAAATCCTTGTTCAGAAAATAGCTTTGTCGCGGAATCAATTATCTGTTTTCTTTTGTCCATAAAATCAATAAATTACAAAAACCGAGTGATCACTCGGTCAGCAAAAGTATGAAATAAATAATAAACTCCAACACTTAAGAAATATATTATACATTTTCAACAAACTAAAAACCACTATCTTCCATTCAAAGAGGATACGTCAAGCAACTTCAAAACCGATCATTAGGATAACTCAATGAAAGATTTTAAACACTCATCTGACATCAGACACAAAGGACATACATCAACATTATATAAATATTATTCTCCAAATGATACGCCAAGAACCTCATCGATAAGTAATAATTCGACACCACCTGTTAGAGGATATAAAAAAAAGGAGGCCGTACCTTCCACGAATAACAACCGCTATCCATAAAAAGACAAGATCCCCCTTTCCGAGTGATACTTTTATGTAGAATGTATCAAGTCATCGTATTAATCCTTATTCTTATATAAATACCTAAACATCATAGCTATTCCCACTAAAGTGATTATCATACCAATCACTAAAAATAGAAAAACAGTACTTGTCAGATCGTTGAAAAACCACTCAGCAATACATCCAATAATAATTACACCTCCAATAATGTATACCCACAGTCCTTTTTTCATAATACTCGATGTTAATATGCATTGGTTTATCTATAAGAAAACAATATACAAAAAGGGACTAGACATAAAAAGTTAGACACAACAAACTAAGCATTGAAAATCCCCACAATTGGAACAATGCTATAACTATTCATATGCTATAATCCCACAAGCTTTCATCCCAATAAACCACATTAATTAATTGTTATCTTATTGTTATAAAACATGTTAACTCACCTCTAGTTTTACACAACTTCTTTGTAAATTTAAAGGACATCGTTAAGATGTAACTCGTTTATTAACCAAAAACTCTCTGAATATGGCAGAAAAAATGACTTTCAATGAGCTAAGAAGGATAAAAGACAGTCTACCAGATGGCACGATGTCTCGCATAGCGTCAGAGTTAGGTATTACGACAGCTACAGTACGAAATTACTTTGGTGGATCAAATTGGAAAGATGGTACCAGTGTTGGTATACATTTAGAGAGAGGCCCTGGTGGTGGAGTGGTCATGCTAGATGATACCACTATTCTAAACAGAGCAAGAAACATATTAGATGAATCGTAAAGATTAGCACCTACGATTTACAAGAAGAAGAAAAAAGAGGTAAAAAGATCTATCCGACAACATAAGCACATCGATCTGTTTACCCCTTTTTTTATCAATATTAGATCAAACCTTTAATGTCTGAAATAATCTGATTTGCCAAAGCATCTGCCTCCTCAATAGAAGGAGCTTCTGAATAGATACGAATAATTGGCTCTGTATTTGACTTTCTTAAGTGTACCCAACGGTCTGCAAAATCGATTTTAACCCCATCGATATTATTCACATTCTCGTGAGCATACTTCTCTTCCATCTTCACCAACAAACCATCAACATCAATTTCCGGAGTCAACTCAATCTTATTCTTAGAGATAAAGTATGCTGGATATGTCGCTCTCAATGCAGAACAAGTCATCTGCTTATTTGCTAGATGTGTCAAGAAAAGACCAATACCAACCAAAGCATCACGACCAGAGTGGCTCGCTGGATAGATAACGCCTCCGTTTCCTTCTCCACCAATAATTGCATTGGTAGCCTTCATCTGTGCCACTACGTTCACCTCACCTACAGCTGAAGCAGTGTAGCTACATCCGTACTTTTCAGTTACATCACGCAATACACGAGAAGAAGAGAGGTTAGAAACCGTGTTACCAGGTGTTTTAGAAAGAACATAATCAGCCACTGCTGCTAAAGTATACTCTTCGTTAAACATCGAACCATCTTCATTGATAATAGCCAAACGGTCCACGTCTGGATCAACAACAAATCCAACATCAACACCCTCTTTCTTAATAATAGCAGAAGTCTCTACCAAGTTCTCAGGAAGTGGTTCTGGAACATGAGCAAAATGACCTGTTGCTTCGCAGTTGATCTCCACAATCTGCTCCACACCGAATGCTTTCAACAATTTAGGAATAGCAATACCTCCTACAGAGTTCACTGCATCGATAGCCACTTTAAAGTTTGCTCTCTTGATCGCCTCTACATCAACCAACTCTAAATTCAATACGTGATCCACATGGTAATCCGTATAATCTTTCTCTGACACTTGACCTAGATCGTCTACCTCTGCAAAAGTAAAAGCCTCATTTTCGGCAATAGCAAGAATCTCTTTTCCAGCCTTGTCATTCAAGAACTCTCCATCTGCATTCAATAGCTTCAATGCATTCCACTGCTTTGGGTTATGACTAGCAGTAAGAATAATACCTCCATCAGCTTTCTCTGCAGTTACAGCAAGCTCTGTTGTAGGTGTTGTCGCCAAACCAATATTCACTACGTCTACACCCATTCCCATCAATGTACCAACTACAAGTGAGTTGACCATCTCTCCTGAGATACGAGCATCACGTCCCACTACAATTGTCATCTTCTTATCGCCTGCTTGCGATTGCATAAAAGTGCTGTAAGATGCAGTAAATTTAACTACGTCTAGAGGACTTAACCCCTCTCCTGCTTGTCCTCCGATAGTACCACGGATTCCAGAGATCGATTTAATAAGAGTCATCTTGGTTTAAAATTTTTTGATTAAGATACAAAGTTGTATAATTTCTTCACCAAAGTCAAACCTACCAGTAGGGAATGAACCATCCGATACTTAACTTTGTATTATAAGTTATAATGGTAAGATTATTTGGGAATATGGAACTTTTAAAGATATAACTTCTCGATTTTTTTTATCATCTTTGTGCCCGATTTATTCAAATTACGTACAATATTTCTGATTATAAGAATATTGAACTATAATATTTTACATTAAAACATTAAATGATGGGAGAAAGAAGACAGGCCCGAAGTGAAAAAAGGACCGTCGGTAAAGGGGGCTCTAGCGCAGGTCAAAGAGTAGGTAAAAGCCGACCAAAATCATCCGATGCACCAAAAGGTCGTAAAGGGGATGACCGTAGTGCACGTAAAGCACAAAGAGCACCTCGCCATTACAAACAAGAAGAGCAAGAGTCTGACCAATACATGTCTAACGACGGTAAAGTATTTAAGCAGAAGCCTAAATTCTCGGATATGGGCAAAGCTCCTCAAAAAAGAATCAAGAAGAATACCAATGTAAGCAAGCGCAATGACGACACAATGCGTCTGAATCGTTTCATTGCCAATGCAGGAATCTGTTCTCGTCGTGATGCGGATACATATATTGCTTCAGGAGTGGTTACTGTCAATGGAAGCCCCGTTACTGAAATGGGATTCCGTGTAAAGCCAGGAGATGAAGTAAACTTCTCAGGAGAGAAAATTACCGCAGAACAAAAGCGTTATATCCTACTGAACAAACCAAAAGGTTTTGTTACAACAGTAGACGATCCACACGCCGACAAAACTGTGATGGAGCTTGTATCATCAGCTTGTAAAGAGAGATTATATCCTGTAGGACGTCTTGACAAAGAGACAACAGGACTTCTTCTATTTACAAACGATGGTGACCTAACAACTCGTCTTACACACCCAAAATATAATCGTAAGAAGATCTATCATGTTTACTGTGATAAGAAAGTAACCAAAAATCATATCCGTCAGATCTTAGAAGGTGTTAACCTTGAAGATGGATTTGTAAAAGCAGATGCAGTAAGTTACGTAGATCAAGACGACACAAAACAAGTAGGTATAGAAATCCACTCTGGTAAAAACCGTATTGTACGTCGTATCTTTGGTGCGCTAGGGTACAAGGTGATGAAACTAGATAGAGTATATTTCTGTGGTTTGACAAAACTAAACTTACCTCGTGGTAAATGGAGACATCTAACACCAGATGAAATCTCATTCCTTCGAATGGGAAACTTTTAATCCAGATATCATATCTCAAAATACGAAAGGTTGCCACAATGGCAACCTTTTTTTATCTCAAAACCGCCCTAATACCGACGAAATAAAAACAAAACACATACACCGCTCCTAAATTAAAATATTGATTACTCCTCCACCCCACACTACATATCCTACATAAAAATTCCCCCAACACACATCCACTGTTTTGTTTCAGCAAGACAATACGGATTCTAATCAACATATCTCACACCATAAAACAGAATGTAATAACCGAGAACCTAAACAACAGTTTATTAGACACTTAAATACGAGAACAAAAAAAGTATAAAGAGATCGTAAAAGGAAAATAAAATGGGAAATCAGGAGGCCTATACTAAAGTATGACTTAACAGCTACCATCCTCTGACTTAACCCATCCTTAATCCGCCCCTAATACGCCCTTAATCCGTCCTTTGTCCATGGTTTAGCCATGCTTCCTCCATGGTTTGTCCATCGATTTCGGGGTTTTTGATGGCTGAACCATGGAGGAAGCATGGACGAATCATGGACAAAGGGCGTATTAGGTACGGATTAGGGGCGTATTAGGTACGGATTAGGTTGGGAGGAAGTATAGGGTATTCCCCTGTTTGGTAAGGTTGAATAAGTAATTCGTGAGGCTGTGAAGTCAATTCTGTTAAGGGAGTTAAATGAGCTATTCTAATTTGCATGACAATGTAAAATTAACTCGAGACGGTGTAGAATTAACTCTGTCTAAACTTTATCAATTTAGTTGGCATGGAGAGAGTTGATATAAAAACAGCACATATAGAAGCACTAGATCAGATCCATAATGTATGGTAATTCAATATGCGCGAACGATTCCTTTGTTACAATATAATAAACACCTTTTTTTTGAGAAAGAAAATCATGGAACTCGAATGAAAGAAATATCAGTTTGGAGAAGAAAAATTACGGAACTTAAATGAGAGAGAGATACACTCTGAGAAGGAAAATCACAAAGGAGTAATGACAAATGGATTTGTTTTGTAAGGCATTTGCATGGGGTATCGTTGTAGCCATTTATGATATTAAAAGCAGGCATAATGGTGACTCTAAATCCTTATTGAGGTGGCACTATTTTTAAACTGTTTGTATAATGAAATAGCAGTTTTAATAGTGGACTATCATGTAAAAAAGATTGTTAAGCAGTGAAAATAGAGTACTGTGAACAATTCATAACCGATCTTTATATTGAACATGGTGAAGGTATCATGGGGATATTTAAGATAAAAGGTCAAATACAATCGATTGCCTAAGTGTTGTTTTGATTTTAAGAAAAAAAAGTGACGAAAGAAGTAAAGTGGCAGGTGTTTTATAAATCTTTAAAAGGATGTCAAGAAAAATATTAATTCCTACCTTTGTAACTGTGTAGAATTTAAAAGTTAGTTATGGCAGATAGATTTGCAGATCCCATAGGACGACTGATGGGATTGCGCTACAAGTCACATCCATGGCACGGTGTCTTCATTGGGAAAGATGTGCCGGAGATGGTTACTTGTTATATAGAAGTGGTAAGTACGGATACTGTCAAATATGAAGTAGACAAAGAGTCTGGATATTTGAAGATCGATAGACCACAAAAGTATTCCAATCACGTACCTGCACTATACGGTTTCGTACCACAAACTTATTGTGGCGATTCGTTGGGCGAATTATGTTGCCGAAGAACTGGCCGAGAAGGTATCAAAGGAGATGGTGATCCATTGGATATTATTGTACTGACAGAGAAAGAGATTTCTCACGGTGATATCTTAGTGAGTGCCCATCCGATTGGTGGATTTCGAATGATTGATGGCAATGAGGCGGATGATAAAATCATCGCGGTGTTGAAAGAGGATTTTATTTATGGACATATGACGGACATAAGCGAAGTTCCAGCCAATATCATTTCACGACTAAAGCACTACTTCTTGACTTACAAGGATATTCCTGGAGAAGAGCGCAACTCGGAAATTGCAGAGATCTATGGCAAAGAAGATGCCGTAGAAGTAATTGAAACATCCATAAAGGATTATTCAAACAAATTTGACAACCTAGGCAAACTGTTATAAACCTCTACATAGACCTATTCCCTCAATCTATGAATTGGAATTATACCCTTATAACATGGTGGGACCATGAACTTTCGCCCTCCTATACCCCCAGCGATATATGTCAAAGAAGTATTCGTTTGAGTTCTCGAACAACTGTACCGAAAGATTCAATTTTTCGAGTACAAAACGGGTCGTTTTCTTTTTTAAATGGATTAACTGATTTATCTTTGACATGTAAGATTTGAGTGATTTTTGTATAGTTTTTCAAGAAAATTTAATACCTAAAATACAGAAGATATGAAGGTAACAGTTGTTGGAGCGGGTAATGTTGGAGCAACATGCGCAGACGTACTAGCTTATCGCGAAATTGTTAACGAAGTGGTTATCGTTGACATCAAAGAAGGTGTAGCAGAAGGAAAAGCCCTTGATATTTGGCAGAAAGCGCCGATCAACACTTATGATACTCGTACAGTAGGTTCTACTAACGACTACTCTAAGACTAAAGATTCGGATGTTGTTGTTATCACATCAGGTTTGCCACGTAAACCAGGTATGAGTCGTGATGATTTGATTCAAACCAACGCAGGTATCGTAAAGCAAGTGACAGAGAGCATCATAGCTCAGTCGCCTGAAGCAATTATTATTATTGTTTCGAACCCTCTTGATGTAATGACTTATCAAGCACATATTACATCGAAACTACCTCGTACTAAAGTAATCGGAATGGCTGGTATTCTTGATACTGCTCGTTACCGTGCATTCTTGGCTGAAGCTTTAAATGTTTCACCAAAAGATATTCAGGCTGTATTGATGGGTGGTCATGGTGATACTATGGTACCACTTCCTCGTTACACTACTGTAGGAGGTATTCCAGTAACAGAGCTTATCGAAGCGGACAAGCTAGAAGCTATCGTTGACAGAACAAAAAAAGGTGGTGGAGAGTTAGTGAAACTAATGGGTACATCAGCATGGTATGCTCCAGGTTCAGCAGCGGCTCAGATGGTAGAAGCTATTGTTAAGGATCAAAGACGTGTTTTCCCAGTGTGTATGCAACTACAGGGAGAGTATGGCATTGATAACTGCTACTTAGGCGTTCCTGTAATTCTTGGCAAGAATGGTGTAGAGAAAGTTATCGAGCTTCAGTTGAACGATGATGAGATGAAATTATTGAAAGATTCTGAAGGTCATGTACGCGAAGTTATGGCAGTACTAGATCGTTTGAACGGATAAAAATAATTTTATTTTTATTAACATATAAAGAAAGAGGATTGCATCTGCATCCTCTTTTTTTTATCTTTAAAAAATGATCTGGAGAAAAAAGAAGACCATCATTCCTATTCGTATAGTTGAATTGGAAGACAATGGCATTCATATTGTGTGTCAAAACACCAAAGAACCAGATCTTTGGTGGATAATCGACACAGGTGCGAGTTCGAGTGTTGTAGACCAAAGCTATGCAGAGAAGGTTGAAATAACATATGGTAACAGTTTACTCGTTCTGAAAGGTCTAACAGAGGAGACTATGAATTCAGAGCATGGTTATCTAAAAGAAATTGATCTAGGTAATGATACATTTTATCATGTCAGGGTCGCAGTGATGATGTTAGATCATATTCAACAGATATATGACGAAAATACGGATCTCAAGATATGTGGAATTATTGGATGTGATTTTCTAACGGCACAAGAAGCCGTGATAGATCTACATAAACAAAACATAATTATCAAGAAACATAACGTAAAACATTGAGATTCGATAGGAAACGTAATATATTAAAGATGGTAATACGAAAAATTTAGATATATTTGCGTTCAACGTAAAGAATATAGAAAGAAAACAATTAGATAATACAAAATTAAATCCAGATCCAATGCAGAACAAAGGAGCAATAAAGCTTTTTACAATTCTTGTGGCTTTAGTTTGTCTGTACCAGCTGAGCTTTACGTTCAGAGCTAAGCAGGTCGAGAATGACGCGAGAGACTATGCGAATGGGGATGTAACGAAAGAGAGATTCTATCTAGATTCGATCTCGGGACAGCCAGTATATAACTTAGGGTTCAAGAACTTCACTTACAAAGAGGTAAAAGAGCAAGAGATTAATCTTGGTCTTGACTTGAAAGGTGGAATGAATGTTACACTTGAGGTATCGGTACCTGAAATCGTAAAATCTTTATCTAACAATAGCAGCAACAAAGATTTCATTGCTGCCATGGATAAAGCCGTTGCAGATCAGAAAGATAGCCAAGACGACTTCGTTACACTTTTCGGAAGAGCTTTTAACGAAGTAGCGCCAGGGAAAAAATTGGCCCCTATCTTTAGCACAATGGAATTGCGTGATAAAGTGAAGTTTAATGACACCAATGAACAAGTTATTAAAGTTATTGATGAAGAGACAGATAATGCTATCTCTAACTCATTCAACATTCTACGTTCACGTATCGACCGTTTTGGTGTAGCACAGCCAAATATCCAACAACTACAAACTAAAGGTCGTATTCTTGTAGAGCTACCAGGTATCAAAGATCCTGAACGTGTTCGTAAACTTCTTCAAGGTACTGCTAAATTGGAGTTCTGGGAAACTTATGCTAATGCAGAAGTAGCACCTATCTTAGGTCAATTGAACCAACGTTTGTATGAGTACAACGAGGCGAATGCACCAAAAGAGGAAAAGGAAGCGAAAGCAGAAGAGAAGAAAGAGACAAAAGAGGGTGATCTTGTAGAAGCATTGAAAAATGACTCTACACAGACGGATATGGAAGACATGGCAAAACGTGCTCCACTTTTCCGTATTCTAAACCCAATGATTTCACAAACAGGACAGGCATATCCTGGTCCAATTGTAGGTATGGCTCACGTAAGAGACACTGCACAGATCAATAAGATCTTGGCAATGCCATCGATAAAGAGCATGATCCCAACAACGATGAGATTGGCTTGGGGAGCACAACCAACTGAAAAAGGTGGTAGTATTTACCAAATGTATGCATTGAAAGTGACTAACCGTGATGGTAGTGCAGCACTTTCAGGAGATGTTGTGATAGATGCTCGTCAAGAGTTTGGACAGAACAAAGCAACGAGTGAAGTATCCATGGCCATGAATGCAGAAGGTGCAAAAGCGTGGTCACGTCTAACTCGTGAAAATATAAACAATTCGATTGCAATTGTACTTGATGGATATGTACAGAGTGCACCAAACGTACAAAATGCAATTGAAGGTGGTCGTTCACAAATTACTGGAAACTTCTCTATTGAAGAGGCGAAGGATTTGGCGAACATGTTGAAATCAGGTAAACTTCCAGCTCCAGCGCATATTGTTCAAGAGGAGATGGTAGGTCCAACACTAGGTCAAGAGTCTATTCAAGCAGGTTTTTACTCGTTTGTGATTGCATTTATCTTGATCTTGGTTTACATGATCTTCTTCTATAGTACAGGAGCAGGGGTTGTTGCGGATATCGCATTGATCACAAACTTGTTCTTCGTAGTTGGAATTCTAGCTTGTTTCAAAGCAGTATTGACACTTCCTGGTATTGCCGGTATCGTACTTACGATTGGTATGTCAGTGGATGCCAACGTGCTTATCTATGAGCGCATACAAGAAGAGCTACGTAGTGGTAAAGGATTACGTTTGGCAGTAACAGATGGTTATAAGAGTGCATTGTCTGCGATTATCGATGGACAGATTACAACATTGCTAACTGGTATTGTATTATTCTATTTTGGATCAGGACCAATTAAAGGTTTTGCAACCACATTGATTATTGGTATTATCACTTCAATGTGGTGTGGTATCTTTATCACTCGCTTGATCATTGAGCGTCGCCTTGACAAAGGAAAGAATATTACTTTCGTAACGTCAATGACTGCAACGTGGTTAACAAATGTCAACATCAAGTTTATTGAGAAGAGAAAAGTAGCTTACATGGTGTCTGGAGTACTTATTCTAGCATCTATCGTTTCTCTAATGACAAAAGGTTTGAACTATAGTATTGACTTCCAAGGGGGACGTACTTATGTTGTTCGTTTTGATCAGCCAGTTAAAGTAGAAGGTGTTGCTAAATCTCTTGCAAAAGAGTTTGACGGTGCTCCTGAAGTAAAAACTTTCGGTGATGATAACCAAGTTCGTATTACTACAGACTACCGTATTGATGAAGATGGTATCACTGTTGATGAGCAGATCGAATCAAAACTATACGAAGGTTGTAAAGGATTCTTCGCAAAAGCTCCAACAAAAGATCACTTCTTAAAAGTGGATCGTGTTAGTTCACAAAAAGTTGGACCAACGATTTCTGATGATATCAAGAAAGATGCATTGATCTCTATCTTCTTCTCATTAATCATTATCTTCTTATATATCCTAATCCGATTCAGCGAGTGGCAATATGGACTAGGTGCAGTAGCTGCATTGGCCCATGACTCATTGATCGTACTTGGATTCTTCTCTATCTTTGATGGACTTCTACCATTCTCATTAGATATCGACCAAGCATTTATTGCTGCGATTCTAACAGTAGTAGGTTACTCTATTAATGATACAGTGGTTGTATTTGACCGTTTGCGTGAGTACATTGGACTACATCCAAAGAGAAATCGTGAAGAGATTATCGATTCAGCATTGAGTAGTACATTGCGTCGTACATTCAGTACTTCACTATCTACATTTGTTGTATTGCTAGCGATCTTCCTATTCGGAGGTACATCAATCAAAGGATTCACATTGGCACTATTAATTGGTGTGGTTGTGGGTACTTATTCTTCGATTTTCATTGCGACACCAGTTGCATATGATACTCGTAAAAAAGCGATGAGCTCAAAAAAATAAATCTGTAGGTAATTAACCAAAGCAGATCTTATTTAAGATGATAAAACAGTCCCGATTGTGAAAACAATCGGGATTTTTTGTTTCTTTGTTATCATCTAATAGGAAGATATAGCACATATGACTACAATATTATTTATCAGTGGCACAGAGCTTGCGGTAGTATTTTTAATCGCATTGCTATTTTTTGGGGCAGACAGCATTCCTGGATTAGCACGATCGGCAGGAAAAGCAATGAGAGAGTTCAAGAAGGCAACGAACGATATAAAGAAAGAGTTTGATGAGCATACTGGAGATATCCAGGATGAGGTAAAACGAACTCGCAATGTACTTGAAGAGGGAGGACGAGATATTGAGAAGGAAGTACGAAAAAGTGAATCTGAAATTAATGATCATTTAAATACCAAATGATAGACAATCCTTATCTTCAATTGATCATCGGAATGGTGATTTTGATTCTCAGCGGCGACTATTTAGTTAAAGGTGGCGTTGAGTTGGCAAGAAAGTTTCGTATTTCAACCTTAGTGGTTGGATCTACGGTAGTAGCTATGGGGACCTCTGCTCCAGAGTTGATCGTAAGTTTGAAATCTGCAATGATGGGCCACACAGAGATGGCTATCGGTAATGTTGTGGGGTCAAACATCTCAAATATAGCACTGGTTCTTGGTGCAACAGCTATAATCATAGCTATACCTGTCAAGCTAGACACATTAAAAGTTGGATGGCCTACGCTTTTAGCTGCGACGGTAGTCTTTTTACTGTTAGGTAGAGACATGGAGATTTCGACCCTTGATGGAGCAATACTTACCGCAGGAATGTTTGGGTTTATTATCCTTTCAATTGTCTCATCACGTAAAAGTAAAGAGGCTACAGAGTTCATTGAGGCCAAATATCCAGTATGGAAATCTATATTAATTATCGTTCTTTCATGTTTAGGTTTGGCTTATGGTTCAAACCATCTGATTGAAGGAGCCAGTACGATTGCCAAAGGAATGGGGATCTCCGAAAGAGTTATTTCGGTAACGATCATAGCCATTGGAACGAGTCTTCCTGAGCTAACGGCATCTATCATGGCAGCCCTAAAAGGCGAGACAGATATTAGTGTCGGAAATATTATTGGATCGAATATATTCAATCTTCTCGGTGTGGTAGGTATCACATCAATGATCAAACCAATTCATGTTGCATTGAATAAGTTTCACTATGACTTCATGTGGATGTTAGGAATTACCATTTTATTGGTGGTGTTCATATATCCAGTAAGCCAAAACAGACGCTATCTGAAAGAGGGGAAATATATGATGGCTGCGACGAACCTTAAAGGAGGTATTCTTCGCCGCTGGGAAGGAATTATCCTAATTACAGCCTATGCTACTTATGTATTCTCTATCCTATAAACTTGATTAACTATGATTCTAAAAGCAACAAACATTCATAAGTCTTATGATGAACTACATGTTCTCAAAGGGGTTTCATTAGAAGTCGCGCAAGGAGAAGTTATTTCAATCGTTGGGGCAAGTGGTGCAGGAAAAACGACGCTATTACAAGTTTTAGGAACATTGACCGAATCGGATAGCGGAGAGATATGGATGAATGGACAAGATATTTCTAAACTAAGCGAGAAGAAATTATCTCAATTTAGGAACAAAAATATTGGCTTTGTTTTTCAGTTCCATCATCTTCTTCCTGAATTTACTGCATTAGAGAATATATGTATACCTGGATGGATCGCCAACAGAGATGCCAAAGAGGTAGAAGCTCATGCTTTAGAGTTGCTTGAACTACTATCACTAAAAGATAGGATTCATCACAAGCCGAACGAGTTATCTGGAGGAGAGAGACAGCGTGTTGCCGTGGCACGTGCACTTATCAATAACCCTAGTATCATTCTAGCTGATGAACCTTCGGGTAGCCTTGATACAAATAACAAAGAGGAGTTGTATGAATTGATCTATAAACTTAGAGAGAAATACAACCAAACATTTGTTATTGTCACCCATGATAAGACATTTGCCCAATATACGGATCGCATGTTGACCATAAAAGATGGAATAATGGAGTAAAGGAGAGCAGATGGATAAAGAGACACTAAAAGATCTATTAGATCATAAATATCATCAATTTAATGCTCCGGAGTTTATTGAGACAGACCCCATTCAGATTCCTCATATGTTCTCTAAAAAAGAGGATATTGAGATTAGTGGGTTTATCGCTGCAACTTTAGCTTGGGGGCAACGTATTTCGATTATTCGAAATAGTAAAAAGATCATGGAGCAGATGGATTATGCACCATATGATTTTATTCTGAATCATAGCCCCAAAGAGTTAGATCGATTTAGAGACATTAAACATCGTACTTTCCAATTTGAAGACACATGCTTCTTTATGGCATCACTTCAATCTATCTACCGTGATCACAATGGCATGGAGGCACTGTTTAAGGATGGCCTGCAAGAGACCAATGATATTAAAGGTGCCATAGGCAAATTTAGAGAGGCATTTCTCCGAGGACAGCAACATAGAAGTCAGAAGCATGTTGCGAATCCATATAAAGGATCTGCAGCAAAGAGAATCAATATGTTCCTACGGTGGATGGTTCGTGAAGATGGCTTCGGTGTGGATTTTGGACTTTGGGATTTACCTAGCTCATCACTATGTATTCCATTGGATGTCCATGTTGGGAATGTAAGCCGGAAACTAGGATTGTTGGATAGAAAAGCCAACGATTGGAAGGCTGTTAGTGAGCTTACAAACAACCTTAAGAAATTAGATGCAGAAGATCCTGTAAAATATGATTATGCCCTATTCGGATTAGGGGTATTTGAGAAGTTTTAGAATAAAGAATGGGAAGAAACAACTATTTTAGATTTAAACAATTCACTATTGTTCATGAGAAATCAGGAATGAAAGTGGGGACAGATGGAGTTCTAATTGGAGCTTGGTCTGATCACCCGGCTCCACAACGTGTTTTAGATATTGGTTCAGGCTCAGGTCTAACCCCACTAATGTTAGCGCAAAGATATCCCGTTGAGATTACCGGAGTTGAAATAGATCCGATTGCAGCAGCAGAGGCAGAGAGCAATATCGCACAATCCCCATGGAAAGAGCGTATCTCTATTGTACACACTTCTATTCAGGAGTACAAGAGCTCTCATTCATTTGATTTAATTGTATCCAACCCCCCTTTTTTCCAGAATGGACCAACATCTCCCGATCCATTACGAAAGAGGGCAAGACATACTGACTCACTTTCGTTTGAGGACCTTATGAAATCCGTAGCAACCCTTCTTTCTGAGAATGGTTTTTTCTGTGTTATCCTACCAGCTAATCAGATTGATTACATCATTAATATTGGGCTGCACAATAAACTATACCTAAACAAGGTTTGTTATGTAAGACCGAAACAAGATAGTGCCCCCAAACGTGTAATGCTTCGATTCTGTCTTCATGAGAAAACGCGTATCATAGAGGAGAGTCTCTTTATTGAAAAAGATCGCCACCTTTATAGTGATGACTATATCTCATTAACAGAAGAATTCTATCTTAAAATGTAATCTTATCACCATGAACAGATACGCAAAAATATTTATTTTCACACTGCTATTTTTTTGCTTTGGGCAGAAAAGCCAAGCGTCTACTGATCGAACGTTCTATTTAATCACCTGTGAACCGGGAGATGAAATATATACACTATTTGGGCATTCGGCACTACGCTATGAAGACAAGCAGAACAATCTAGACATCGTATTTAACTACGGGCTTTTTAATTTTAATACGCCTAACTTCTTATGGAAATTTGTCTCTGGTGAAACGGATTATCTATTAGGGTATAGCCGTTTTGAACGTTTTGTTGATGCATACCGAAGAGATAAGAGGGCAGTGTATCAAGATACGCTACATCTTACTTCCCAAGAGAAAGATATTCTTTTTGAAAACCTAAGAGTTAATCTAAAAAAAGAGAATAGAGTATATAGATATAATTATCTACGAAACAATTGCTCTACAAAATTAGAGGAACAGACATCTACAGCTCTATCTAACAGCATTGAATGGAAGCATAATGGGGAGTCTCCATTTACCTTCAGAGAGCTTTTAGATCAATACATGACATACTATTCTTGGGATGCCCTGGGAATCTATTTGGCACTTGGTGCAAAATGTGACCAAACAGCTACATGGAAAGAGACTCAGTTTCTTCCAGAATATCTACAGAGTGCATTTACACATGCTCACGGCCCGAATGGACAAAAACTTACACAAGGAGAGACATATACCGCTCTAAAGAAAGATATTAACCAGACCAGCAACAAGACAAATCCAACATATATCTTTGTTATACTACTGGTGGTTGCCATGATATTATACGCAGTTAGAGATCGATTTTACCCTATGGTATCCATCTTTTTAAAAGCATTTTGGCTGGTTAATGCAATCGCAGGTATGATTCTATGTTTCTTGTGCTTTGTATCGGTGCATCCACTAACAGGGTACAATCTTAACATATTGGTATTGACCCCAGTGACCTTGGTATTAGTTTTTCTAAAGAGCAGAGGTTCGAAATATGTATGCTTCAAAGATGGTATATTAAAATTATACATCCTTGGACTCATCATCTTTGGTGCTACAACACTTATTTTTGGAGTTCAGAAGGTGCATATTATTGTATACATATTAGCCTCCACTTATGCTGTACTAGCCTATACAGAGTACAGATTGAATACAGCCTCGTGTCGTATTACAAAATAATTTAAGAATCTCTTTACCATCGGGTAACGCAAAACCATCATCTAATCTATATTTTTGTCTAAATTAACGATAGACTATGATCATTGACTCTCATTCACATATTTATTCGAGTGAATTCAAAAACGAATATTCTGATATTATCCAACGAGCTAAAACGGCTGGTGTAGAGAAGATAATTCTGCCTAATATTGATAGCTCATCAATTAACGCCATGCTACGTCTCAGCGACGAATATCCAGAAATCTGTGTACCTCTGATAGGGATACACCCAACATCGGTAAATGAAGATTACGACAAAGAGTTGGAAATTATTGAATATTGGCTAAATAAGAGAAAATTCCATGGTATTGGTGAAATTGGTTTAGATTACTATTGGGACCAAACATTCAAGGATGAACAGATCATTGTGTTGGAAAATCAACTCAATTGGTGCTTAAAATATGATCTTCCAGCTGTACTTCATATTCGAGATGCTTTCGATGACATCTTTGATGTGGTAACACCATTCTGTAAGAAAGGATTAAAAGGGGTGTTCCACTCTTTCACAGGAACAATTGAAGAAGCACACCAAGCGATGGAACTAGGTTTCTATATTGGGGTTAATGGTCTTGTCACCTTTAAAAATGCAGGTATAGATAAACTGGTGGCACAGATACCCCTAGAAAAACTAGTAGTTGAGACCGATGCACCATACCTAGCACCAGTCCCATTTAGAGGGAAACGTAACGAATCGTCGTATGTTAGCTATGTAATAGATAAAGTAAGTGATTTAAAACAGGTTCCTAATGCTGATGTTTGCGAAATAACTACTGCAAACTGCAAAAAGTTATTCAATTTAGGAAAATAGTTCTGTACCTTTGGGTGGCTGTAAAAAGATAAACCGTGATGAATACAATGGAGAATAGCGCAAACGTCCTAATTATATATACAGGGGGAACTATCGGAATGAAAGAGAGCAGTGAAACAGGTGCACTTGTTCCGATGAAATTTGAACAATTAACTGACGAAATCCCTGAGATTAAAAAAATGGGAATTAACATCGACAGTTATGCATTCAACCCACCTATAGACTCTTCCAACATGGATCCAATCTTATGGGGAAGACTAGCAAAGCTTATTAAGAAAAAGTATATGCTCTATGATGGTTTTGTCATTCTTCATGGAACGGACACCATGTCTTATACTGCATCTTCATTAAGCTTTATGCTGGAAAATTTAGGTAAACCAGTTATTCTTACAGGATCACAACTACCCATTGGTGTGTTAAGAACGGATGGTAAAGAGAACCTAATTACTGCTATCGAAATCGCTGCAGCACAGAAAGACGGAGCTCCAATAGTACAGGAAGTCTGCGTTTATTTTAGCTCAAGACTTTTTAGAGGAAATAGAACGACAAAAGAAGATTCGGAGCAATTTAGTGCTTTTGCTTCACATAATTTCCCAAGACTTGCCAAAGCAGGTACAGATATTGTATTCAATGAAGACCTTTTGCATCGTTCAAAAAATAAAGGGATTTTTAACATCAACACAAAATTATGTGATGACATCGTGGTAATTACACTGTTTCCTGGCATTCAAGAAAAGGTTTTTAAGCAGATATTAGCGATTCCAGATTTAAAAGGGGTCGTTCTACAAACATATGGATCTGGTAATATCCCAACTCATCCATGGCTAATAAACTCAGTTAAAGAGGCTTCAGATAACGGAGTTATATTTCTCAATGTAACCCAATGTTCGGGAGGAAGAGTTATGATGGGCCAATATGAGACCAGTTGTGAACTGAGAAAAGCAGGGGTTGTAAGTGGTCATGACATCACAATTGAAGCGGCTGTAACTAAACTTATGTTTCTTCTAGGACAGGAGCTTAGCATAAAAGAAAAAAAAATGCATCTGGATCAAAATATGAGGGGTGAAATATGTATTTGAAAAGTTTGACTTTCATATTTTTTTTGTAATTTGCGTCCCTGAAAAATGAGCTACTTCGAGTAGTCCATGATTCATGGAAGATATTTTACCGTAAAAAGTTACAGTTAGATTCTTCCGAAAAATCTAATAAGATTGAACATTTATCGAGTTCAAAAAGAAAATAATACAGAAATTGTTAATTAAAATTCAAAACCAGTTATGAAAAAGCTATTTGCATTATTCGCAGTTTTCGCAATGCTTAGTTTTGGAGCAGCTAATGTAGCTGTATCTCAAGATCAAACAGAAGCAGCACAAACAGAAGTGGCTCAAGAAGAAAGTACGTCTGTTGAAAATGTTGCAGACACAAGTGTAGACCAAATGGAAGATGCTGCAAAAGAAGCTGAAGCAAATCTATCATTGCACAGCCAATTGAAGCAAAAGTTTATCCAAGGGGGTCCAGGATTTATGGCGACAGTATTGATCTGTCTTATTTTAGGTCTTGCTCTTGCAATTGAAAGAATTCTATATCTTAATCTTGCAACAACGAACACTAAGAAACTTCTTTCAAAAGTTGAAGAGGCTATCGCTAATGGTGGTGTTGAAAAAGCAAAAGAAGTTTGTCGTGAGACTAAAGGTCCTGTAGCTGCAATCTTCTATCAAGGACTAGATCGTTATGATGAAGGTCTTGACGTTGTTGAGAAATCAGTTGTTTCATACGGTGGTGTTCAAACTGGTCTTTTAGAAAAAGGTCTTTCTTGGATCGCTCTATTTATCGCTCTTGCACCGATGCTTGGTTTCATGGGAACTGTAATTGGTATGATTTCTGCATTTGATGCAATTGAGATCGCTGGAGATATCTCTCCTACATTGGTAGCAGGTGGTATTAAGGTAGCACTTATTACAACGGTATCTGGTCTTGTTGTTGCAATTATCCTACAGATTCTTTACAACTATTGTGTTGCAAAAATCGATAGTCTAGTAAATGATATGGAAGATGCTTCTATCTCATTCATGGACATCCTAGTTAAATACAACTTGAAGAAGTAATTTATAATATCTAAAAAATTACCCATGAGTAAAAAAGTTACAACATTTCTAAAAGTTTTGCTTTGGGTCTTAATGGTTACTTCATGTATAATAATGTATTTATTAATAAGTAATCTTTCAGATCCAATTACTGCAGAGGGAGATAAATATATCACTCTTGGTTTGAATTGGTCATATACTTTGTTAGCCTTCGTTTCTTGTTCAACAATACTATTCTCAATACGTAGTCTTTTCCTTAGTGGAAAGGATGCTATTTTAAAGAGTGTTGGTGGATTGGTTGCTATGATTGCAGTTGTTGCTATTGCTTGGGCAATGGGATCAGATGCATTACCGGTTTTCCACGGATCAGACAAGCTTGTTGCTAGCGGAGAATTAACTGCATCAATATCACATGGAACAGATATGCTATTGAATACAACTTATATCCTTATGGGATTGGCAGCTGTAGCTATAGTTATTGTACCTCCAGTATTGAAGTTGGTGAGAAGAAACTAATAATTGATTCATATTAACGAGGTGGTACTCGATATCACCTCGTGATAAAATATTTAATTATGCCTAAGAAATTACCAGAATATAATGCATCATCTTTGGCCGATATTGCCTTCATGTTGCTTATCTTCTTCTTGGTTACTACTACCATGGATGTGGATAGTGGTCTAAGGCGTAAGTTGCCTCCTATGCCTCCAAAGGATATGCAAATTGATCCCAATAATAAGATTAAGGATCGAAATATCTTTGAGGTTTTGGTAAATAGTAAGGATCAATTACTAGTTGAAGGCGAACTTATGCGTGTGGAAGATTTGTATGAAGCTACGCAAGAATTCATGCTAAATGATGCTAATGCATCACACTTGCCAGAGAAGAAAATGATGGATGTTCCTTTCTTTGGTGAAACATTGGTTACCAAAGGTGTGATTTCACTACGAAATGACATTGGTACAACTTATGGTACTTATATTGCTGTTCAGAACGAACTTGTTCGTGCGATCAACGATCTAAGAGATGATATTTCTAAGAGAAAGTGGAATAAAAAATACGAGGATCTTAATACTGATCAACAGAAAGCGATTCGTAAATTGATGCCACAAAAGATCTCTGAAGCTGAACCTAAAAAAGTTGGAGGAAATTAATAATGGGAAAATTTAGAAAAGACGGGAAGAAAGAAACCCCACCTATTTCTACATCAGCACTTCCTGATATTGTATTTATGCTTCTGTTCTTTTTCATGGTAACAACCAGTATGAGGGAAACAGACCTTAAAGTAAAGGTTCGTGTACCTCAAGCTACAGAGCTTGCAAAATTAGAGAAAAAGTCGTTGGTAAGTTATATCAATGTGGGGGAACCACTACCTCAGTTCCAAAAGTCATTCGGTACAGAGCCACGTATTCAGTTGAATGATACTTTCGCAACTACATCAGAGATTGCGGAATATATCACATCAGAGCGTGCGCAACGTGACGAAGCAGAGGTACCATATATGATTACATCTCTTAAAGTAGATGAAAACACTAAAATGGGAATCGTTACTGATATCAAGCAGGCTCTTCGTAGAGTATCTGCATTGAACATTAACTACTCTGCAAGAAAGAAAGTACAACGATAAACGTACAAATGTGGCATTATGCCGATATTATATAAGGGTTGCTTTCGCAACCCTTTTTTTGTGTTCATTATGAGAGAAAAACTTTTACCATTTCTTAAGGGCAATATCTTAGAAGCAGGTTGTGATGAAGCAGGAAGAGGATGTCTTGCTGGTCCTGTTTTTGCTGCAAGTGTAATTCTTCCACACGACTTTGAACATCCAGATATAAATGATTCGAAACAACTCTCTGAGAAGAAGAGAGTGCAATTAAGACCCTTTATTGAGGAGCATGCAATAGCATTTGCAGTAGGTGTTGTCGATGAAAAAGAGATTGATCAAATCAATATATTAAATGCATCCTTTCTTGCAATGCATCGTGCTATTGATGCTTTAGACAAGATACCTGAACACTTAATAATCGATGGAAATAGATTTAAAACCTATAAAGACATTCCACATACAACCATAGTAAAAGGGGATGCAAAGTATAAGTCGATTGCTGCTGCATCTATCTTGGCCAAAACTTACAGAGATGAATTTATGGAGAAAATAGCCACAGAGTTTCCTCAATATGGATGGGATAAGAACAAAGGATACCCCACAAAACCACACAAACAAGCAATCAAAGATCATGGTGTAACGAAATATCATCGGTTGACATTCAACCTTGGATTGGAAATGCCAACACTATTTTAAATAGAATTAAATCATGTGTTAAGCAATCAAACTATTGTATCTTTACACCTATTGACTAAAAATGTTTATTCACTATTTTATTTCTTTATATAAACAAAGTATGAAAAGAACACTAATAACACTGTTTTTAGCAGTAACCGTTTCATTCAATCTACTTGCAGATGAAGGGATGTGGTTACCATCATTGATCCACAAACTTAACATTAAGGATATGCAAGCAGATGGTCTTCAGCTTACCGCTGAAGATATCTATTCGATCAATAAGTCAAGTCTAAAGGATGCCATTGTTGCTTTAGATCATGGAAGTTGTACGGGAGAGTTAATCTCCAACGAAGGGCTTCTTCTGACTAACCACCACTGTGGATTTGGTGAGATCCAAGCACACTCTTCTGTGGAGCACGATTATCTTAAAGATGGATTTTGGGCATTAAAAAAAGAGGACGAACTACCAAACCCGAGTAAGAGTGTTTCATTTCTTGTTCGTATCGAAGATGTAACCTCAAAAGTATTAGAAGGGGTAAATGAGAAGATGACCGAATCTGAAAGACAAAAGGCGATATCAAAGGTTGGAAATGATCTTATCACTGCGGCGATCAAAGATACTCACTACGAAGCAAAAGTGAAGAATATGTTCGATGGGAATAAATATCTTCTTTTTGTTTATGAGACTTTCCGTGATGTTAGATTGGTAGGAGCACCACCAGAGTCAATTGGTAAATTTGGAGGTGATACAGACAACTGGATGTGGCCAAGACACACTGGAGACTTTTCTATGTTCCGTATTTATTGTGCGCCAGATGGAACTCCTGCAGACTACTCTAAAGAGAACGTACCTTTGAAGCCGAGACATTTCTTACCGATCTCTTTAAAAGGAGTAGAAAAAGATGATTACGCCATGGTGATGGGATACCCAGGATCAACAGATCGTTTTAAGACTTCATGGGGAGTAGAGAACACCATGGAGGTTACAAACTCAATTCGTGTTAAGGTAAGAACTGAAAAGCTGCGTATTCTTAAAGATTACATGAACACGAGTCAAAAAGCGAAGATTCAATATGCATCAAAATATGCACGTTCTTCAAACTACTGGAAGAATAGTATTGGACAAAATAAAGGTCTTAAGAAACTTCATGTAGTTGAAGACAAGCAAGAGATTGAGAATGCATTTGCAAAATGGGTTGCAGCCTCTTCTGAAAGAAAAGCAGAATATGGCAATGCACTTTCGTTAATTGCAAATAGCTATAAAAATAACAGTGCTCAAATCGCACAGAGCTATTTCATTGAAGGTCTTATTCGTGGTCCTGAAGTATTGGGCTATGCTTATGGTTTTACTCGCTTAGAAGATGCTTTAGCTAAAGACGATAAGGAAAAGATTAAGAAGAATGTTGCACGTATTCAGAAATCTATTGATGATTATTTCAAAGATTATGATGCTGCAACAGATGCAAAGCTACTTGCTTCTTTAGGTTATATCGTGAAAGAAAATGTAGATGCAAAATACTTACCTGAAGAGTTAGACGTAAAATCTAAAAAGGATCTAGAGAAGAGAGTAAACAAGTACTTCAAAAAATCTATGTTTGGAAATAAGGCAAAGCTAGAGGCATTCCTTGAAAATCCATCTCAGAAACAACTAGAAAAAGATCCCCTATATACTTTATCTAGAGATGTTATTTCACAGTATCGTGAATTAGCAAAACAACAAAAGGAGAGCGTAGATGAGAGAACCAAAGGGCGTAGGCTTTTTGTTAAGGGGTTACTTGAGATGAATCCAGACAAGAAATATTATCCAAATGCGAACTCGACAATGCGTGTTACCTATGGAACAGTAAAAGGGTATGATCCTGCTGATGGAGTTCACTACGAATACTTCACAACACTGAAAGGATATATTGAAAAATATGACCCTAAAAACCCAGAGTTCCAAACACCTCAACGTCTGATTGATCTTTACAACGCAAAAGATTTTGGACAGTATGCAGACAAAGATGGAACAGTACACACTTGTTTCATCTCTGACAATGATATTACTGGTGGTAATTCAGGAAGTCCTGTTATCAACGGTAAAGGAGAGCTAATTGGAGCTGCTTTTGATGGTAACTGGGAGGCAATGAGTGGTGATATTGCATTTGAGCATAAACTACAACGTTGTATCTGTGTTGACATCCGTTTTGTACTATGGGTTGTTGACAAATATGCAGGAGCTACAAACCTAATTAATGAGATGACATTAGTTAAGTAATAACGACTTCATTAAAGATAATGTAAAAGGGCTATTCTAAACAATAGCCCTTTTCTTATGTCTAAACTTTTTTACTGAATAATATCTCATGATTTAATTCTTATTATAGACTGTTTTTTCATCCTAACACAACTGAATCAATCCAATAATAATCCTTTTAAACCCACTTTTAAGCTCGTTTAAGCCAATTAAAGTCAAAAGCAGTACATTTTATTGTAAGGCATTAAAAAAGGGTACGCAAATAATGCGAACCCTTCCTTCAAATAGTTGACCTTAACGACTATCGTAATTTCAAATCTCTAGGTCTTTTCTTATTAAACCTTAAACCTGCTCTTTTAGTAAAACAGTCTAAGTATCTTGCTCCACAACCGAAAATATCACCGAACTCCATAATCAAGGAGATCTCATGTGCTCCAGCTGACGTGGCATTTAACTCTGAGATGGGTATATCATAACTATATCCAATCTTGAATATTCCAAAAATCATTGCTGCAGATAGGATTACAGCTGATTGGTCCACCACCTTATCAATTCGATTATTAAATATTGGAACACCTCTCCACCAAGCCCCCACTTCAAAATTACGATTAAACCAGTAGCCTCCAAGATCTAATTGATTGAAATCATTTTGATATGTATATCTATAAGATACACAAAAACTCCTTGGAAGGGTCTGTCTTTGCGTTGGTTGTCTCCAAATATTCATTCCACCAAAAACAGAGAAATACAAAGGAACTTCATTTTTTTGACCTACAAATGAATAAGATGGAGTAGTTAAATGGAAAAGATTAAATCCTCCCCAAAACTTCCTATTATAGAAGAATGAACTGAACTTAAAATCAAGATATGAAGCTTGTCCACTTTCAAAATAACTTATACCAGTACCACCACCACTATTAATATCATTACCTGTAACAGCTTTAGTTCCATCGACACTCTTTTGTTCAAAACCAAACTCTAGACCTGGTATCCATGTCCATGTGTCAGATATCTGCAATCGATAGGTATACTGTAGTCCAAAATGGGTAGTAGAGAGAGAAGTGGTTCCTGCAATATCTCTCCATATAATAGCTCCAAAACCACTTTTCAGAGTATTCACATAAATATCCCCTGCTGCGGAAAATGTATTATATGAGTTTGGAATACCTGGCCATTGATTCCGGTAATTAGCTACGACTCTCATACCTCCCGTTGATCCTGCCAATGAAGGGGACATGAAAGTTGGAGCAGAAAAGAATTGTGAAAATTGTGGCTCTTGTGCTTTAACGGCAAGCATGCTTGCCGTTAAAGTTATACACAAGAACGCGCGTTTTAAATAGTTTTTCATATTCCGCGTCATTATCGTATTAGTGTTACATCTCCTGCCTGAATAACAGTATTACCATCATCAAAAGAGACATTTATTTGCCACATATAAACATCTAGTGGTGCGAGTTTACCATTATAGTATCCATCCCATCCTGTGTTGATATCTCTAGAGTGGAAAACCATGTTCCCCCAACGGTTAAAGACCTTCAGGTCATAACTCGAAACTTTTGCTTCTCCTGATGGTACAATTGGTAAGAAAGTTCGATTATAAACATCAGATTCTCCAGGAGTAACTGTTCCTCCTGTTGGACCATTAGTACTTGGAGTAAAAACATTCGGCACTTTTACTCGACCATTGGATACTGCTGTAACTGCCGCTTTTTGTTCAAAAGATGCTTCACATCCATCTTCAGAGACAACCCTTAACGTTACGTCATGAACGCCTTGCGCTACATATTCATGGGAAGGATCGACTTCTGTCGACTTGGTTCCATCACCAAAATCCCAATAGTTTTCATAGTTATTCACAGATAAGTTAGAGAATATCGCTTTCTGACCAGGGATCTCTACTCTAGAAGGAAGAACTGTAAAATATGCCTTTGGTACAGGTAATACATGTATTGTCTTCTCCATTACATCCGCTGTTCCTTCTTCATTGCGAACTGTCAGCCTAACATTATAGTATTTCTCTTCTGTAAAGGTGCGTGTAGGCTCTCGATCATGTGAAGCTCCTACACCATCAAACTCCCAATAATATGTGCTCGCATTCTTAGAGCTATTCTTAAAAGTCACTGTTAAAGGACTACACCCCTCAACTACAGAAGGAGTAAAATTAGCAACAGGAACTCCTGGTCTAATTGTTACTGTCTCTTCATAACTATTTGAACACTCCTCTCCTGTAGCTTCTAACTTAATCTTAAATGTTCCTACTCGACCATAAGTATATGGATCTGGGTCTTTCTTATCAATAGTTACCCCATCATGCTCTCCAAAGGACCATTTATACTTCCAAGGACCTTCATTCGTGATATTAGAGACACTCACGGTTGCTTCTGGCCAAATCATAAAGACTGGTGTGATACCAAAATCAACTTTTGGTGTTGGATTTACTTTATAAGTCTTAGTCATGTCATCCGTACAACCTTGATTTGAAGCTACAGTCTGTTTAATCGTATAGATTTTATCTGTTGCTTCTTCATTCAAGAACAAATGCTCTGGGTTATCTGCAATGGAAGTTGACCCATCACCAAAGTCCCAAGTTACATTGTAGTTATGATCCGCTGTCGATATAAAATTAACTTTGGCTGGACTACAGTGTCCATCCCCACTTAATTCAAATCCAGCTTTAGCAGGTGCAAATATTACAATCTGTTCTTTTGCTGGTTTCTTTTCTTTACAATACCTATTCGAAGCAAAAAGAGAAACAGTCCGAGCATCCTTAAATTTTCCTTTTTTACTATCATGAACAAACGTTCTAGTAAACTCCAGATCTGGAATATTCTCAGTTGTCTTGCCATCATCAAATGACCATAAATAATCGATACAATTTATAGATGTATTCTTAAAGCTCACCTCCAGAGGAGAACACCCTTCCATCTTATCTACAACGAATTTTCCTTCCATATGTGGTTGAATTTCCAACTTCTTTGTCATTTGACTATCACAGAATCTTGTACTTACAGTCAATGTAATATCAAAACTCTTTGGGGCATCGGTATCATTTTCAAATGTTTTCAATGGAGCACCATCATATTGTATATCAGATCCATCGCCAAAATTCCATTGATATGTATCTCCACCAATTGATTTCGCCCTTGCATCGAATTGCACATCAACAGGAGAACATATCATACCTACATCCATATCAAAATCAGCCGAAACTTCAGGGTGTACAATCATATTTATTGGATCTGGCTCTTGTTTACATCCATAAGCATTCTCACCTACAAGCCTTACGGAAAAAGATCTATCAAAATTATCCTTATTGTTATAGATATGATCAAACTCTTTCTTGTATGTAGCAGCGGTTTCTGTGATAGTCATGCCGTCATCAATATACCAAGTAAATGTATCTACACCACTCGAGGCATTCGTAAAATGAGCAGTAAAAGGAGCACAACCAACACGTGGTGTCATGTCAAAAGAGACATTCGGTTGTGGGTTTACCGTAATCTTCTTTGGAACAGCTGTTGCTGTACATCCAAACGAAGACCTCGCAGTTAGAGTTACTGTATACTCTATAGGGACATTCGTTGTATTGACATAGTGATACGATGGGGACGGTATCGTTGTTGTAGCTTTAGGGTCTGTTGGCACTCCAAAATCCCAACTCCAACTATCTGCTCCAACACTCTTATCTGTAACAGTTGCAGTCACAGGAGAACATCCCCCTGCACTCAAATCAAAATCAGCAGTAACAGATGGTCTCACCTCTACCATTTGATTTATTGTTTTTGAACAACCTCCACCTGGACTAACAGTTAAAGTGATATCATACTTATCAATTCTCTTGGAATCATTTGTAAAGATACGTTCAACTGTTTCACCTGGTTTCATCGCCGAAACATCCATCGGAGGAGTTCCATCTCTGAAATCGATAAACATAGTATTGGCACCAGAAGTAAGGTTTGTTATCGTCACCTTCACTGGAGAACAAGTACCATCAGTTACAACCTTCATTTTTGGTTCCACATCGCGAATAACAGTAATGTCCTTCTCTATAAAATCAGTACATCCAAAAAAGTTTTCAACATCCAAACGAACTGTTTGTGTAATATCCTTAGTCGTTTTATTCGAATATGTATGATAAGAATCTTTTGCTTTTGTTCCATCACCATAATCCCACTTATACTCTGTAAATCCAACAGTCGTATTGTTTAGAATCATTATTTCATCCGAACAATAAGTCGTTTTATCTCCAGCAAATGAGAAGTCTGCATTAATAACAGGATACACACGAATCACATCACGAAGTGTTTTATCACAAAGCCCAGCAGCATTTGCTGCAACTTTCATACTTACATTGTATAATGTCTCGGAAACTTCCGTATTAGTAAATGTATGTGTAACCGAAGCACCACCTGCTAGAGTCGCTGTAGTACCATCTCCAAAATCAATGGTTGCATCTTCCCCTCCTGTTGTGGTATTTGTAATCTCAACCTCTAATGGAGAACATCCTTCTTTAATATTAAATGTCCATCCAGGAACCATTTCATGAATAATATTCACATTCTTAGTTACTGTAGAAGAACATCCAAAATCATTGTCTGCTGTCAATGTAATTGTATGAGTTGCATCTGCAGGACCATGGTTCGTATATGGATGATATCCCTTATCATCTGGAGCAGTTCCATCACCATAATCCCAAGAGAATGTCTTGCCTCCAATGGTTTTATTTGCGAATACGACCTGCTCTCCTGAACAGAATGTATCTTTTCCGGCAGCAAAATCAAAGTCAGCTTTCGCCTTAGGATTAACATTAATCACCTGTGTAGATATATCCTCACACTTAGCTCCTTTTACCTTTAATGTCACATTCATCGGTACCTGACCAAAACTAGCTGAAATAAAGGTATGAGTAAATGTGGGTTCAAATCTATTCTGTACCAACTCCTCAACTCCATTAACAATCCATGTATAACTGTCTGCTCCTGGCGTAGACAGGTTATCAAACACCACTGTCTCTCCAGAACAAATAGTCGTTTTACCAGCAGTGAAAGTTGCCTTCATTTCAGGGTGAATTTCAATATTAGCTGTCTCTGATGCTTTACACCCTCCAGGGAATATTGCATCGACCTTCACCACATAATTCTGTGCAGTTGGCTCCATATGACTAAACTCATGATCCACCATGGAAACATAATGGGTCACTTGTTCTGGGGTTTTATCTCCAAAATTCCATGTATAGTCAATGGCTCCAGGACTAGCTACAAATGCGACCTCCTCAGGAGAACATGCTCCACCAGCTGGAATATTACTTGATAAACTAAATGTAGGTTTAGGTGCTACCGCAATAATCTGCTCTTGATCATTTGTACACACATAATCCTTGGTTCCAGCTAAATTAGGTGTCGTCTTTGTTCCTGTTAACTTAATCTTAAAGTTGAACTTAGTGAAATCAGTATTTGTAAATGAATGCACAGGATTTTCATCATTGGCATCCTCAACACCATCTTCATTAAAATCCCACGAGTAGCTATCAGAAAACTGTGATTTATTTGTAAGTGTTGCTTCAACAGGACTACAGTTTCCATCCTGTGTATAACTAAAGTCAATCAGTGGCATTGGATGAACATTCACTGCTATCGGAGCAGCTGTACTTTCACAATAACCATTTGATACCACAAGAACAATATTACGATCTTTAGCTCTATTACCCATATGGCGAATTACAAAATCCGTTGCTGGGTTCTCGTCATATGATAAAACTCGCACATCAGTTGGATCTGCAGGATCCACCTCTTTCCATTGATAACGATATTTTTTTAGCTCATCCCCTGTAGATGTATTCGTTACTCCAACATCAAGAGGAGAACAACCTTCAAGATCCGTATTGATAGTAAAATCAGCATTAGGCTGCGACAAGAAAGTATAAGTTACTTCTACCACTTGAGGAGTACACACTCCATTTTCAACTGTAACTTTAAATGTATAATTTCCATACTCATTTACATCAACAGAAGTTATCCTATTATCAGCTGGAGTAAAGTTTGCTGTCGCAGTACCACTTGGCCCACTCTTCAACTCCCATAATACACTTTGATAATCACCTGTAATAACCGCTTCTAGATCTGCATCCTTATCACATTCTGGATGTGCAGGCGGATCCACATTTACCACTGGAGTCTCTCTCATATGAACTGTTATTTCATCTACAGCTTCACATGTATGGGCAACTCCTCCTCCTGCATCTATAGCTTGATGCTCAATGACCCATTCAAAGATATATTTACCCTTATTGGTTACAATAAAGTCAGTCTTAACATCATGTAAATTAGGCATCGCGATAACAGCTCCATCTGAGCCAGCACCTCCATCTTTCAATCTCCATGTTCCAACTTCTTTATCTGTACGCGTTGCCACCATTAATGCATCTGCAGTTAAACTTCCTCTAAGTCCACAAAATTCAGTAGTAGTATTATGGATATTAGGAGTTGGCATCTCTACAATTACCACGTCCACAGCACCTGCACCTTGGCACACAGTTCCTTCTTTATCATCCAACGTTACAGACAAAGGATATACGCCTGTAGCCTTTCCTGTTGGATCAAATGTATATGCTGCATTGACAGCTCCAACAACAACAGCTCCTTTTTCTGTCCAGATAAAGTTTTTATAATCAATCTCACTACCACCAGCATATATAGGTGTAATATCAAAAGCAGGACTTCCTTCACAAACATAGACCGTAGGGTTAGCAAAAGTAACCGTAATTGGTGCCTTCACCTCAACAGTTATAATCTTTGTACTTGGACATGTTGTCTTATCCACATTGTATACAGTCCAACTTATTTCGTAAGTGCCTGGTTGATCAAATTCAGCAGTTGCTAAAGGATCCACCTTTCCAGATGGTGCTCCTGGGGTGTTTACTGTAAATACAACATTGCCTGGACCTGAAGCTTTACTCCACTCCCCTTTTATCGATGCAAACCCAACTCCAGTACCATTTACTTTAGTCCCTGCACCATCATCAACTTTACCGATGTTAGTTCCTTCTAAATCAACTGTTGTTTCACAAGTAAAGTAATGATCTGCGGCCATAGTCTTAACCGAGGCACTAGGCTGAACAATTGCTTCAGCTACGGGAGCTTCTTTTACTTCAATCGTAAAATCTCTTGTGGTTACACAAGTTCCACTTATTGGGTCATTCACTTCTAAAATGACCTCGTAATTATTAGGTGGAATATCTGTGGTTCTCAGTGTTAGATTTCGAAGATTTGTAGCTGCAATACCTGTGGCTGGATTGACTAAATGATTGGTAATATCGAAACCACCTGCAGCTTTCATTCTCCACGTGTAATTATACTTATCATAATCACCTGTAGCTTCCTCTGAACCGCCACTAATCACAGGTCTGATTGGCAAATCATTACCAATACATACTTGAGCATTAGCACCTAAACCGTCGAAGAACTCAGCAATTTCAATCGGCTGCACAAAATATGCTTGCATATCATCAGTCTCAACACAATTGAAACCTTTATAAGATGAAGTAATAGTCCACGTTAAAGTGAAATTACCACTCGTGCCTGGTAAACGAAGCGCTTTAGCTCTTGGATCATTGACATTGGTAAATGCAACAGCACCAGCTGGAGTAACACTCCATTCTCCTGTTCTTGTCAAACCTGGTACACCTACAATCGGATTTGCATCTAACTGGATCTCATTCAAACAAGTTTCTTGATCACCATTAGCATCAGCATTCTGCTGTGGGATCACTGCCACAACAAAAGTTGCAGTTGCACCACCGACTCCTTTGGCATCTAAAGCAGTCAAGGTAATATGATATAAACCTTCGTTATCTAATCTTAACGATGCATTTTTATCCGTAATATTACCATCAACAATTTCAGTAGCCGTAACATCGACACCTGGTGGAGTATCATTGAAATCTCGTTTCTCTGCAGCCCAGTTATAAGATGCAAAAGCACCAGAACCCCCAGCCAGATCAATCAAATCTTGTAATTGGAATAATCCACCAGCTTGTTGACAAACTTCTTGATCACCTTTTGGCCTAGCTGTGGATCCTTTTACAAACTCAACTTCTATATCTTTATGGGTCTCACATAATCGATCACCATCAGGTGTTACATTCAACATGCTCCATCTGAAGACATATGTTCCAGGATTTGTAATCGAAGCTGTTGAATTAGCTGAGTTAGATGTCCATGCCACAATACCTGCCACAATATCTGGTCCAGATACCATATTCCATCTTCCTTCCAATAAATCACCAACTAGATCTGGATCGGTTGCTAAAGCAGATATATTAGCTCCATTTAATTTTATTTTATTGTCTGAAGTTATCACCTGTAAGTTAACACTTGCCCCAGAAGTTCCTTTCTTATATTGAACTGTTGCTCCTGCTGTTCCAGATGCCTTTGCATCAGGTACAGTGATACTCGCAATTGGTTTTTCAAGTACATGAATATCGAACGTCTCCGTCACCACTTGAATACTTCCATGATTATCAGTGGCGGTCAACGTCGCAGTATAAACACCTTCAACCACAGCATTAGTCATATTAATTTGTGGTGCTTTTACATTACTTGCATTTAATATCGTAGCTGTAACATCCGTTTTACCAGCATCGACGACATTCCAACGATAAGTAATTCCATCTGCACTTCCACCTTTAATACTGACCACTCCATTTAATGGTGCATTATTATCACCTCGACAGAAATAGAAATCATCAATCGGATCGATTTCAATAGGCTCAATAAAGTTAAGTAATACAGGTAAATCAACTTGACATATTCCATTATTCAATCTCCAATTAGCTCTTACTTGTCCAAAAACAGTAGAGGTATAATCATACAATGGCTTAACGGTTTCATTAACCCATTTGGTTCCATCAAAACGTTGCCAAGTACCATTTACTAATCCCGCAGGAGCCATTCCATCATCACTACCCTCTAATTGAATATGCTTCCCAATAATAAAATACTCAGGAGCAGCTACATTAAACACTTGTGCTTTTTGAACATCTGCAATCGTTCCATAAACTTCAGGAGTCGTCCCCATCACCCTTATCTGTGGCAACATAGCTTTGGTGACATGAATCGTACGTATTGCATTATCACTACTTACAGAATTGAATGGATCATTTATAGTAAGCGTTACTTTATATGTCCCCTCTGTAGCATGCAATGCATCAAATCGAAGATTCTTGTCGGCTGCATTATCATCCAATAATAAATGAGAGAAATCTGTTGGATCTCCATCTTTTGTTACAGTATAAGTATAATTAGTAATTGGAGCAGAACCACCGGTCACAGTAAATTCATTTCCAATCTCTAATTCACCATTAGATGGACAAAATGTTGACTCTCCGACTGTGTTCACCTCAATTGGTGCAACGAAAGTTACTTCAACTGTAATTTGTGATGCTCTTAAAGTAGCTGGAGTCAATCCACTATTAATCGTATAAGTAAACTCATACGTTCCATAGTCTGTAACTTTAACTGTTGGATTATGAATATCCCATCTATCAACATATCCTGTTGGTTTATTCACTGTCCACTCTCCAGAAATATGGTCCAAAGGAGCCGCATCAGGTTGTATTCCTCCAACGAGTTCATTAAAACCATTTATCTGCACCTGTTTTCCAACAACAATATATTTCGGATTAATAAGAGTATGTCCTGTATATTCTTGGACAGGGTCTCCTACTGTCGTTGTTGCAGTTAGAATATTTGCTCCTGCTACAGGAACTTCCAATACATGTACATGAACGACTTTTGAAACATCAGTACAAATACCTGCCTTATCTGAGATAGTTATGGTAAGATCAAAATCCCCTTTTACAGTTGTATCAAACGTCGGCTTCTCAATATTAGTTGCTCCTAACTTGCCACTCGCATCTGTCCATAAGATATCATATTCTGCCGTCAATGCGCCACCTGTAAGAACCGTTCCATCTCTTTCAACATTCGGGTTCATTGTCGGTGCATCACCAACATTAAAATAGATATCATCTGCAGCAAATGCTACCGTTACTGGTGCATGATAGGTGATATCCACTTCATCAAACTCAGTACAAGTAACCCCGGATTTGGTACTCGTCACTGTCCATCGATAAGTATAGGTTCCGTATACATTAACCGTAACTCCAGCAACATTACTATTTACTGGTTTAATATCCGAAATACCAGGTCCATTTATCTGTGTCCAAGTTCCTTCTCCTGCCGAATTGGGAGCAATAACTTTATCCGCAGCAAAACCAGCTGACTTACCACAAACATTTTGATTTGGTCCTGCAACGGCAGGAAGACGATCAACAACCTCCATTGGAATAGCAGGAGAGTCTCCCTCACAAATACCACCTCGATTATCTATAACATGCAATGTAAATCGGAAGGTACCAATTCCAATAGCACTATATGTAGGCGATTCTTTTCTCGATTCAGCTGACGCATTAAATACTGCATCAGGAGTACCGTCAGGTTTAGTAACTTCCCATTGATAAGTATAAGCACCTGAACCTCCAGTAATATTTACTGTTGGCTGTAAATCAGTTGGTCCCACAACTGTAGTTTCTTCAACAACTGAAGGTGCAGTTGTATTTACTACCGTAATTGGATCAAATACATTTACCGTCACAAGAACGGAATGTTCACATGGGGCATAACCTGGATCTGCCACTCCTGCAATTCTATTGGTTAGAACGAACTGAAATACATATGTACCTGCTTTTAAACCATTAACATCAACATTTGCTCCATTTGGAATGACAGGAGCTGTAGTACCTAGAGGGAAAGTATGTAACCTCCACTGTGCTTGCATTCCAACGATAGCCCCTCCATTATGTTGACCATTTAAAGTAACACCACTTCCACATACATTGTATTCAATACCAGGATTAACCTCTACAAGATGGTTGGCATCCAGTTGAACAGCATTGGTAGTAGGAAGAGGGTCTTCTGCAACTGTAATCGTAAACTCATTAGATGCAGTACAGCCCGCAACATCAACAGCGGTATACCTTACAATATAATCACCAGGAACAGATGGTGTAAATGTAAACGACTCATTCTTTCCAGCAACTCCCGTTGGAGTTCCTGCAGTCAAATCTCCTGGAGATGGATCTGTTACTTCATCCCATTGATGGGTACGCCCTGCTTTATTACCACCAGTTGTTTTTGGAGTAAAGGTAAATGGAAGTCCAGTACATCCATAATAATGTTGATCTTCAACATTAAGCTCCGAAACATCCACAGTATAAGTTCGTACAAAATTACACTCTTGAGGAGTTCCAGGATTATTTCTAACGGTAAAGGTTATTGTAAATACACCCTTAACATTCAATGTTGGACTTAAAGATGAATCAAAAGTGTAAACACCAGTTGACTTCTCAGTCAAAAGACCATCAACTTGTGCTTTGGTTAAAGTTCTACCTGTGTCATCGGTAGCGGCTCCACCAGTACCACTTCCTCGTCCTACGATATCTACATCAATGCGAGATACTCCTGGTGCCTTAATTAATGAACCAATAACAACTGGATGAAGATCTTGAGAATCTCCAGGACATTTATCCCAATCTACCTTTTCAGTAGATTCTTGTGGAGATGGTGGTATAACCACATCATGAATCTCTTCTACTTGTTTCACATAGTCTCCAACAAACCCAGTAGCTCCCCCTCCTTTAATAGTAGCTGTCAATACCAATTTAACTCTGACATTAATATCAGCACCAGTATTATTCGGATATATTAGTTTTGAAGTTAATCCTGTCCCTTGAGGAGCCCAACCTGCACTAGTTGGTGTTTCAAAATACCACTCTCGTAACACTGTTTTATCTGCAGTAGGATCAGTTTTAAAATCTGAATGTATATATGAGTCATCAGTAAAATCATATACTCCATTGCAGCGATCTGTTTCTGTAATACTAAAATCAGTACCTACACGATAGATTGTAACATTTTTGTTTATAGGTAAAGAAGTACAGCCATCCTTCTCTACTGCTAATTCAACGGGATATTGATGCCTCTTTCTCGTTAAACCTGTATAACCAGGAACATTGAAAGTATATTTATCAGCAGCAGCAAAATCGGCACTTGTTAATGTCTTTTTGGTTCCATTTCCAAAATCAACTTGTAAGTTGGCTCCTGTTGCCAAATAAGACGAGCCTGTGAAATCAAAAATAATATCCGTTTTTGATGCATCAGCTCTATCAACAAAGAAGAAGCCATTATGACCATCAATCGTAAATGCCCCATTAGGATCTACAACCTCTATTGTTTCTGTCTTTCTCTTCACCTCACATCCATGTGCACTTATCACTTCAAGACGAACATCATACTCCCCTTCTGTAGTAAAATCATAAACTAGATCCCTTGCCGTAACAACACCTGGAGCCAAGACAACATTTGTTGCAGTCGTTCGATTGAAAATACTCCATTGATATGTTAACCCAACACCAGTTGTATTGTTAGTAAATGTAACATCTCCGGTATCCATACAGTTTGCATCCGCAGGAGAATCAAAGTTAACTACTGTTTTTGGATATACTCGTATTGTTTTTGTTACAGTACTCTCACAAGTTGCTGCTGCAGAAATTACCTTTATCTTCAAACGATAATCTTCGAATGCATTCGCATTTGGGCCTACATTATAACTATGTGTCATTTGCCAACCTGCAGCATCCAACCATGCATAGTCTCTTATAACCTTAACTGTACCATCTCCCCAGGTAATTTCATATGTCGTTCCGTTGCTTTGCGGAGAAACACCTCCTAAGTTGAGCGTATATTCTACTTGATCGTCATTTGGATCTGCTCCGCCTGTATCAGAACAAAACTCTTCCGTAACTGCAGCACCAGCATCCACACGCTCTACGTTAAATCTATGCGTATCGGTTTTGAGAGCACATGGTCCTGAAACTTCTAGTATTGCTTCATATTCAACGTTTCCAACTAATGTAGATATATTAGGAACAGCTTTTGTTTGTTCTCCTGGAGGTAACAACTCAGGTCCTCGACCTCCTACTGTCACCTCTTTTATCGACCATTGATACTTCTTGTCAAACCCTTTAGAGTTATTCACAAAAGCAATGGCATCTCCCTGACAATTAACTGTAGGAACGGTGAATGCAGCCACCGTATGTGGATTTATCGTAAAGTTCAGAACCTTATTCTCTGTACACAGACCTAATGCAGATATCGCATCAACCACAATACCTTTCACTTGTGGTGTATTTCCATCTCCTGTATAGTTATAAGGATGAGTAATAACCCAGCTATTAGATCCATCACGATCATTAATCAAATCTCCTGCACCATTAACGGTATATGTATCTGTTACTCCTGGACTCCATGAAACAGAATATTTAGAGCCAGTTCTTTTAGGTGTAGACACTCCTAAATCCAAGTTTGCAGTAGCCACTCCAGCCACTTCACATTGCTGGGGATTTGTAAGTGTTCCATCTGGGACTTCAGGCTTATCTATAGTGATAGTTACTGGATCAGAGGTCCTCTCACAACCTCCACCATCTAGTACTGCTGTCCCTGTGACACTATATTCCCCGTTTATATCAAAAGTATGGCGAAGAGTCGAAACTTTTGTAGTAGCAGTTCTTACTTTAAGTCCATTAGGATCTGTAATTTCCCAATAATAGCTTAGTGTTCCATGTTTCGAAGTCAAATCAAAATCTAAGTCAACAGTAGCTCTCGCACATGCTTCCGTTGTTCCTGCAATAATCCTTGGTTTAGGATATACAACGATCTCCTGAGGAGCACTAGACTCTGGACAAATCCCATTGGTAGCTGTAAGTACAATATTGCGTAACTTAACTGCATCGGATGGATTCTCATATAGATGCTTTTTAGTTAAAGTTGTCCCTGGAACTCCTCCAACTCCTGTATAGATATCTTCTACTTTACCATCTCCCCAATCCACAGTTACTCTCGTACCTGCAACTAATGGAAGTGCATTATTTAGCTCATATTGCAAGGTAACTTCTCCATTTTGACAAATTTGCTTGGGGTTTGCCACAAAATCGGTAATTGGTTTACGATAAACGGTTATTGTTCCATGATCCACATTAACACAACCTGTAGTACCCCCTTGTACAGAAACATCGACTTCCACTTCCATAAAACCATCATCAAACTCACTGGCTGGAACTCCTGTCAAATCTAAAGTAGCATTCTGCTTATCTGAATTATGAATTGCTACACCTGCGGTTGTAGTTGTCCAAATTATTTTATCATATCTAGGGTGTCGAGGATTATTATCCGTAAATGTAATATCAACTCTCTTATCATCCGGCAAACATAAAGTTTCCTCAGTTACCACAGGAATAGGAGCAGCTACAATACGAATAAAAGCTTCTATCGGTGACGAAAACCCACATGCATTCTGGTTTATTAAACGCAGTCTAAACAGCTTTCCAAGATCACCAATACCAGTGGTTGGTATTTTTATAAACTTATAATCTGCCCCAGTTGATGGTCCAGTCGTAGGGTGTGCATACTCTTTCAAAGGACCATGAAAAGCCCCATTAGAAACTACAGTATATGCTATACCTGTTGGTATTGCATCCACAAAACCACTAGCAGCAAGATTACTTACCTGTATACCTGTCAAAAATCCAGCATCAGCTTCTCCATCATCTAAACCATATTCCCAATATGTTAGACGTTTCTCATTATTTATTGGAGGGACAGTTCCTTTAAAGTCCTCTTTAGGATACTCATCTACTTGACAATTCCAGGTTGACTGATCCTCAAAAGGATTTTCAATAACCTGTTCGTTACCCATACATACATCGTAGTATAGAACACCGCCTTCTAATTTTACATCTGCTGCATATTTCGCAGTTCCTCCAATCATTAAAGGATTTACTTTATCATCCTTAAACCATACATTCGTACCAGGTGCATCAATTGTTTCAACTAAAGTTCCATCAACATATATTTTCATTTTTGGTTTATAATAGCACTTTATTTTTGCCGATGTTTCGTCAAATCTTGCCGCTACAAACACTGTTGGTTTCAACTCATAACCTATATACTTTAGACCTGTTATTGGTACGACAACAGGTGTTGCAACTAGGTCTGATCCTGCTTCATCAAGAGGATTGTATCGCAATGTTTGGGTTGTTCCATTATCAAAATCAATTTCAAATCTAATATTCTGTTTAACAGTTCCCTTAACATTCGCATAAGCTCTATATAAAACATCATAAGGAGCACACGGTGTTTCTACTATTGATGTAACTTTAGTTCCATCAAAATAAGTTCCACATGTACCACAAGCTGATGAGGAATAGTTCGGACTAAAACCTTTTCCTGTTAATACATCACTTTGTGCTATACTATAGTCTGATATCAACATTGTTATCGCTATAAGCAAATAATTTGCCCACGGCCAACTTCGACCTCGTATGCCTTTTGTTTTAAAAAACTCTCGCCATAAAATACTCATAGCTCTCATTTGTTTATATGATTGTTTATTTATTTTATTTCGTAAGAAGAAATGGCACCAAGAGATAGGAATATCTCTTTGGCAACTTGAAGACGTCTCTGAAGTATCGCCACGACATTTCACCTCATGATTCCATGGAGTCATAAAATGTAGCTTACCCTCTTTTTTGTATCGTGTCATCAATCGTTTTTTTACTTTAAATACTTACCACCAAACGAATGCTCAAAATTGAGAAGGCACAAAAAGACACAGTAATCGATTATTTAAAAAATAGAATCCTCTACACATAAACCCATCAACCCCGCATCCAACCGTTTCTAAAAAGTGTTTCCTACTGTATTAAACATACTGAGAAATAACTCATTTGCACCCTTACCACAAATAGCTAATTCTTAATTTATTAATAATATATTATATACAGTCATAATATTCTCAAAATTAACAATAATAGTCCATTTTCTTTTAACAATAAAAGAGAAAGATATTCAAATAGTAAATTATTTTTACCGTAAAATGTTATGTGCAAATAGACATTTAAAGCCTAATAGATATAACATAACCGTTCAATAAAGAATAACCCCCACCTTAATAATTACTATTATTCATAAATTTAATCAATTATATCAATATTTTAATCATACAATATGCTTAATCATCATAACATCTATTTATAAGATTAATTGCATAACATAAGTGTTTTAACATTTCATCTACACTGTAGATAAAGGATCATAGTATTGACATGTTTAGGAAGAAATGACAACATATAGATTAATTGCTTTGTTTCGAATTGTCGTTATTGCAACATGTACTGAAAGTGATACACTTTCTAGCCCAGTGCGAAGCGCTAGATATAGGTAAAAAAACACGAAAGGTATTCAAGTACGTTGACCATCGATTTAACAACGTTGTAGAGCTTCACAATGTCACGATTTAATAGCTTGTCTTCACCAAAATTGAGACACAAAAAAAGGCAGCTAAAAGTAGCTACCTTATACAAATATGATGTATTAAATCTTGTCCAAATTATCAACGCTTCACATAGTCAACAAAAGTATATGCAGGATTCTTATCACTCTTTTCTCTATGCGATGTTTCTACAATCTGCCATTGAGACATGTCTAACTCAGGAAAAAATGTATCCGCCTCTTTTTCCTCTTCAATATGAGTCAAAAACAGATGTGTTGCAAGAGGCATAAATTCAGTATATATTACCCCACCACCAATCACAAAGAAACGTGAAACATCATTCAATAAAGCTTTTACTTCATCAATGGAATGAACTACTTCGGCATCTTTAATTGCCAAATCCATCTGACCAGAGATGACAATATTACGCCTATTGGGCAGAGCTCCATGGGGCAAAGATTCATAAGTCTTCCTACCCATTACCACGGGATAACCTGTGGTCAGCGATTTAAAACGACGCAGATCTTCTGAAATAAAAAATAACATATCATTCGCATTTCCTATTCCCATCTTTTGATCCACTGCTGCAATCATTGCAATATCACCCATACCTTTTCATTTTTATGGATTAAACAGCCACAATCCCTTTAATATGAGGATGAGCCTGATAGTCTACTAACTCAAAATCTTCATACTTAAAATCAAATATCGAATCCACTTCTGGATTTATATTCATCTTAGGCAGATCATAAGGAGTCCTTTCAAGTTGGGTTCTAACCTGCTCTTTATGATTATTATAAATATGTGCATCACCTAGTGTATGAATAAACTCTCCACACTCCAATCCTGTCACTTGGGCCATCATCATGGTAAGCAAAGCATATGAAGCAATATTAAATGGCACACCTAAGAAGATATCCGCACTTCTTTGATATAGTTGACATGAAAGTTTCCCATCATTAACGTAAAACTGAAACATAATATGACATGGAGGTAAAGCCATACTATCCACCTCTGACACATTCCAAGCATTAACCAATAAGCGACGTGAGTCTGGATTCTTTTTAATTTGCTCTACCACCTCTGTGATCTGATCAACCACTTTACCATTAGCACCATTCCATGAACGCCATTGAGCACCATACACAGGACCTAAATCACCATTTTCATCAGCCCATTCATTCCAAATTCTCACTCCATTATCCTGAAGATATTTAATATTAGTATCTCCAGTTAAAAACCACAATAGCTCATGAACAATCGACTTTAGATGTAATTTCTTTGTGGTTAATAAAGGAAAACCTTTTTGTAAATCAAATCTCATTTGATAGCCAAAAACACTCTGTGTTCCAGTACCTGTACGATCCTCTTTTTGATTTCCATCTTTCGAAACATGTTGTAGTAAATCCAGATATTGCTTCATATAAACACGCGCTATTTTACTTATTGTTTAATAATATTTTAAAAAAATCACACCAATAGATATAGAGAACAAAACTACAAAAAAAACCACTGATTCTAATATCTAAGAACCAGTGGCATAAATTATCACTTGAAATATCTAATATAGATATTACCCCATAATCATTCCTATTACTGTAGCGGACAAACAAGAAGCTAAAGTACCTGCAAGTAGTGCTCTCATTCCATATTCAGAGAGCCATTCGCGCTTAGATGGAGCCAAAGCTCCGATGCCACCTATTTGGATACCTATTGATCCTACATTTGCAAAACCACAAAGTAGATAAGTCGACATAATAATAGACTTCTCTTGTGCGAAAGCTCCAGCAGCTTTCAATTCAGCCAAACTAGCATATCCAATGAACTCATTAATGATCACCTTCTCTCCAAGAAGACGTCCAACAAGAGTAATATCTTCTTCACACACACCCAGCAACCACATCAAAGGAGACAATAAATAACCTAAGATAAATTGAAGAGAGAAAGTCTCATATTGACCATCAGTGAAGTTATCTACCCAGCCATTTAATCCAGTCAAACGACCAATACCTCCTGCAAAAATATAGTTTATGAATGCTATTAGAGCCAAGAAAACCAACAACATGGCTGCGACATTCACTGCAAGTTTAACACCCTCAACCGTACCATTAGATATAGCATCTAACGCATTAGAGCCAATCTGTTCCTTTGGAATAGTTACATTCGTATCAGGCTCCTCTGTTTGAGGCACGATAATCTTAGAGATCACCACTGCACCTGGTGCAGCCATCACAGAAGCGGACAATAAATGCTTTGCAAACATCAAACGTTGGACAGGATCTGATCCTCCCAAGAAATCGATATAAGCTGCCAGCACACCTCCTGCTAGCGTAGCCATACCACCAACCATCACTAAGAATATCTCTGAACGATTCATCTTTGGAAGATATGCCTTAATCATCAATGGGGACTCGGTTTGGCCCAAGAAAATATTTCCTGCGACAGATAAGCTCTCCATACCACTAATTTTCAACCCCTTGGAAAGGCACCATGCCAACACATAGACAATTTTCTGAATTACCCCCAAATAGAACATCAAACTTGTTAAAGCTGAGAAGAAAATGATTGTAGGAAGCACCTGAAAGGTGAAAATAAATCCATACGTTTCGGTATTTAAAAGATCCCCCAAAAGAAATCCACTTCCTGCACGTGTAAAATCTAGAATTTTCACGAATACTTTACCAAAAAACGCAAAAAAACCTTGAATTGCTGGTACGTACAACACCCCCACAGCAAAAAATATTTGAATGGCAATACCAATACCGACAAGTTTCCAATCCACTCGTTTCCTATTCGTACTAAACAGCCAAGCAATTAAAATAATTGTCACCATTCCAAGTCCTCCTCTAAGTAAGGACTCTAACGAAAAACCTTGAACTTGTTGCATCTTTAGATCGTTTTATTAGATAAAAAATCCTTTGGATAGCACCCGTTGTGTATCCAAAGGAAAATTTAAAGAGTTAGTTCAGCTAAAATACTCTTTTTATTTAATTCTAAATATTGTTAAAAATCAGTCTATTTATCTTTTCTTTTTTTTACTTCATCACTTATTAAGGAAGCTAATTCATAATCTTCCTCCTCTATCGCCTTCTGCAAATACATCTCAAGGTCTTCAAGATTTGCTGATGCTATACGATCTTTTCTATCATCAACACTCTCCTCTGCGACTTCTGAAGAGTCCACTACACTTTCGGAAGGGGATATAACCTCCTCTTGCTCTTTAATTTCAAAAGAGATGCTGGCACGATCCATAATATCAGAATCAATATATATTGGAGCAGTAAAACGTAATGCCAATGCAATAGCATCCGAAGTTCTCGACTCCACCTCTTCTATCTTATTATCTCTCTTATAAATAAGCTTTGAGAAATAGATGCCGTCATCTAATTTGTAAATTTGAACCTCTTCTAAATTAACCCCAAAACTCATCAAACTTTGGTGAAACAGATCGTGTGTTAAAGGACGGGGGGGACTCATTTGCTCCAAATGAATAACAATAGCCTGTGCTTCTATCGCCCCAATAATGATTGGCAATCGACGACTTCCATCCACCTCTGTCATCAACAAAGCATAAGCTCCAGTTTGCGTCTGACTCGTGGTTAAACCCAGTATCCTCAGTTTAATTTTTTGCATAGTATCTAGATATTCGATAGATAAAGATATATTCGTGTTGAAGTTACAACTTAATCCCACAGGAAACAAAATAGATATTTCGATCTTTTCCTAATTTGGCTTCACACATATCGAACCAAATGCTTCATCTTCAATTATTAAGCGCTTTACGTTTTCTCCCCTTAAATTTACACATTTTTTATTCTAATACTTTGGGAATCATACAAAAATTCCTACTTTTGCCGATCGAATAACTCTAGGTTGGTTTGTTATAAGTGCTCACTCATTTTGATGAGACACCTTCCAGAGTATTTAATTACAATTAACAAAAAGCTATGTACGCTATTGTAGAGATTGCTGGACAGCAATTCAAGGTTGAAAAAGACCAAAAAGTGTTCGTACACCGCTTAGGTGTTGAAGAAGGTGCTGATGTTGAATTTGACAAAGTACTTTTGATCGACAATGATGGCGATGTAAAAGTTGGTGCTCCTTCTGTAGAAGGTGCTAAAATTACTGCGAAAGTAGTAAGTCACCTTAAAGGAGACAAAGTGATCGTATTCAAAAAGAAACGCCGTAAGGGTTACAAGAAGAAGAACGGTCACCGTCAGTATTTAACTCAGATTGTAATTTCTGATATTGTAGCTTAATTTTTAAAAACATTAGATCATGGCACACAAAAAAGGTGTAGGTAGTTCTAAGAACGGCCGCGAGTCAGAAAGTAAACGTCTAGGTGTAAAAATCTTCGGTGGTCAAGCTTGTAAAGCTGGTAATATCATCGTTCGCCAACGTGGTACTGCTCATAACCCAGGTGAAAACGTAGGTATGGGTAAAGATCATACTCTATTTTCTCTTGTTGAAGGAACAGTTGTTTTCCGTAAAAAGAGAAATAACAGATCATACGTTTCAGTAGAGCCTCTTACTGCTGAGTAATTAATATCTCAGTAGATAGAATATGAATCTCCCGTTTTGTTACGCTTGTAATAATCCGGGAGATTTTTTTATTATTTTTGTAGACATAGCTCATAAGAGTGCCGTGAAAACACGGCTACCATATATATAGGGAGAGTTCCCAAACAAAATATTATAACAACAGATTATACGCTGACATATAACAATCTACTATGTTAAATCTTAAGTTTATCCAAGACAACCCACAACTAGTGGTTGAGCGTCTGAAAGTGAAAAACTTCGACGCAGAGAAAATCGTAGAGGAAATTCTAGAAATCTACAAACTTCGTAACCAATCCCAACAAGAGGTTGATGGGTATAAGTCGGAGATGAATCAACTTTCGAAGGAGATTGGAGACCTTTTCAAACAAGGAAAGGTGGAAGAAGCGAACCAAGCAAAACAAAAAACTGCCACCCTTAAAGAGAAAATCAAGGAAGCAGACACAACATTTGCTACCACTGATGAAAAACTTCAAGCACTACAAGTGCAACTTCCAAATCTTCCACACCCTTCTGTACCTACAGGTAAAAGTGATGAAGACAACGAAGTGATACGCGAAGTGGGACAGATCCCTAATCTAGGTGACAACGCTGTGCCACATTGGGATCTTGCTTCTAAATATGATTTGATTGACTTCGAATTAGGTGTTAAGATCACAGGTGCAGGTTTCCCTGTGTACAAAGGAAAAGGAGCACGCCTACAACGTGCATTGGTCAACTTCTTTTTAGATCAGGCACGCGAAGCTGGATATCTTGAAGTACAACCTCCATATCTAGTAAACGAAGCTTCAGGATTCGGTACAGGACAGTTACCAGATAAGGAAGGACAGATGTATCATGCCACTGCAGATAACCTTTACCTTATTCCAACAGCTGAGGTTCCTGTGACCAATATCTATCGTGACGTGATTCTTGACGCAAAGAACTTCCCTATCAAAAACACAGCATATAGTGCATGTTTCCGTCGCGAAGCAGGTTCTTATGGTAAGGATGTAAGAGGTTTGAATCGACTTCACCAATTTGACAAAGTAGAAGTTGTTCAAATCGCACACCCAAGCAAATCATATGAGATCCTTGATGAGATGGTAGCATATGTTGAATCGTTGGTTGCAAAACTAGAGTTACCTTACCGCGTTTTACGTCTATGTGGTGGTGACCTTAGCTTTACCTCTGCACTTACTTTCGACTTCGAAGTATGGAGTGCAGCTCAAGAGCGTTGGTTAGAAGTATCTTCTGTCTCTAACTTCGAATCATTTCAAGCAAATCGCCTGAAACTACGTTTCAAAGAAGAAGGAAACAAGAAGCCACAAATCGCACACACACTTAACGGTAGCGCACTTGCATTACCACGTATTGTTGCCTCTATTCTTGAGAACAACCAAACAGAAAACGGAATTAAAGTACCAGCTGTACTTGTGCCATATATGGGATGTGAGTTGATAGACTAAGATACAATCATCAAAAAATAAAAATAGGCTGCTCCAATTGGGCAGCCTATAACAATTTATATCACATTTAATCTTACTCTACTCGCTTTCCTTTTAAATGATCTCTCGATACTTAAAATGTAGATAAACAGTGTAAGCAAATACCTCTAAATAGAATATACCACCTATAGAAAGTATCGCATTTTCCTCATGAACAAGTAAAAACACCAAAGGACAAATGATCGTATAAGGAACCAATATTCCCAAAATTGAATATAATATTTTCACATCCGCTTTTCCCTTTGCATAAATAGCAATATTCATAGATACTAGAAACATAAAAAAATATGTACTATAACTATAAGCCAAAATATTTTGTGAATTATAATGACCGAATACCAACATTATAGAGCCAAACAAAATCATTGAGAGCTCCATCAACAGTGTAGGATTCTTCAACCTATACACGAAATGTTCTAAGTTCATATTTAACTATTTTTAATTATAATGACTAAATAGTCATTGAATGACCTAACAAAAAAGTCTATTACATTAGCAAAAAGTTGCTGCACCAACCAATGTTCCAGAAAATCCGCCCCAAAAACCTCCGACTGCAAAACCAACAATTCCACCAGCAAGAGTCCCTGCTCCAGGTATCCCAGATCCAATGGCAGCACCTCCTGCAAGAGATCCAGTCATACTTGATCCAATGACACCAACAGCACATTGAGCCCACTCACCCCACGCATCTCCTTTACTGTCCGTAAAATCATCTTGAACAGATAAAGAATCATAATGAGATCTTTGCCACTCTACAATAGCATTCATCAGTTCAACATGATTAACCAACAGCACCTTCTCTTCAAAAGGCAAATCTCCATTAATAACTTCATCTTTTACAAACTGCAAATAATTTTGGTATTCAAGAGCAGTCCAAAACCGCTTAGTATCTGAAATATCATCTAGATATTGTAAGCTGCTCTTACTAAGTGAAAAAATTCCTTCCCCATCCAATAGGTCTGGAGAAGATTTGGTTTTAACACTCTGTGCTTGAGGAAAAGACTCATATACAATTTGATTCACTTTCGCAGCATCTAAATTATCACCTGCTGTAATCTTATATTTATACACTTCCTCTAAAACATGAACAAACTTATCTCTAGAAGACCGATCTATCTCAATCTCTACCTTTTCTTCTATAGAGACTTCTGTTAGTTCTTCATTATCACAGCCAATATTAGCAAATAAAATAAAATAAAGTAAAACTTTTTCATAATTAAAATTTAAGATTGTAATTCAAATATAAACATTTATTCACATAAATAAAACATATTACAACTAAAACAAGCGGACAACTATCATTTTGTCACATAAATAGACACATACTTTCAATTAAACAATCCAATTTTACTCGAATTACACAATCCAACAATTTAACACTCTTAAATAAAAAAACAGTCATCTTCTCAGAAAATGACTGCTGACTGCTCTTACGTAGATATATATAAAATATCTATATCTCCAAGTAATCCAAGATATAATCGACTCGATTATCCACCGACATCTGAGGTATTTCTACCACATGATATCCTGACTCTTCATATGATCGAATAAGATGGTTGTGAAGACATATCGCTTCAGAGAACGGCTCTTTTCTTGCATTATCAGTTTCATAAATCTCCTTCCAGGGTGGTAAGATAAAAACAGTTTTATGATAATGATAAGCGTCAATATTATCTCTTATATCCTGCATATCTTCACAGCCAGTAAGATAGAGGTAACCTAGAATATCAGGAAGACCTCTGTCAAAAAAGGTAGGGTGATCACATGACTTATTGTAGAATATTTTCATCCGCTCCATACAAGCAAAAGAAAAACGATCCATATCAACCCATGGAACTAAATCACCCCCTATTTGCAACTGCTCTTCAATAATGGATCTTGAGGCCTCTGGAAAACATAAAAAGCCTTTCTTAGCCAACTCATATAATAGTGTCGATTTTCCTGTTCCAGGACCACCGGTAATAACAAACTTATTAATGCAACTCTTCATTACGCGTCGGTTTTAAAAAGTGCAAAACAATAAATTATTTACCAATAGATCAACCTTTAAAACCCATTTTATTACGAAAATATGTTCGAAAACAATATACCACACCGCCACTGGAGCTATAACCTTATTTTTATCATTAAATATGTGTTTATATCTCCTTCTTATTGCCCCCAAAATCAACATCATTTTACGACCAAAGAGCTTTATCCATAATAAAGTCCCATATGATATGAGCATTACAAAATGAGATAATTGAGTTACTACATCTATAAGAATCAGGCTACATTTCCATCAGAATTAGTAACTAAATAAACTATCTTATGAATTTATCACCAAAAGCTCTAATACTTATCCTATCAGTACTACTTCTTAACAGCTGTACTAAACCCAAAAGCCAAGTTCCTTATTGGCTTAATGATTACCAAGAAAGCTATCAACAGAGCCCTGTCGAAGCCAACAAGCAATGGTTTAAAGATGCAAAATTCGGGATGTTCATCCACCTAAATCTCGCAAGTCTATGTGAAAATGGTAGAGATGACTACTTTATATGGAAAAAAGGGAACGCATCTGATCAGTTATTAAAATACGTTGGAATAGATAGGACAACTTATGAATCTAGCAACAATAAAGACAGCTTGTTATTTCAGAAATACTCTCTTAAGAATTTTGATGCAGATAAGATTTGCCAACTGGCGAAAAAGGCAAAGATGAAATACATTACCTTTACAACACATCATCTTGGAGGTTGTTATAACTTCAACACCTCTCTTTCTGACCGCAATAGTTTAAATGCACCATGTAAAAAAGATCTTGTTCAAGAACTTTCTATAGCATGTAAAAAACACGGCATTGCTCTTTTCATGTATGTTCCTCCTCATATCTCACATACAAATAAGGAAGAGTACGAACACAACAAAAAATATCTAACAGAGCTTCTAACACAATATGGAGACATCGCTGGTATATGGTTTGACGGAATTGGAGGTTACTACAGAGATCCAAGTAAATACACCCACCTACATGAACTACACCAACTGGTTAAAGATCTGCAGCCACATGCCCTTGTTTCATTCAAAGAAGGAGCAGTTGGGGATGAAGATTTCATATCTCCTGAACACTTTATGCTTCCTTTCAATTACTCATGGGACAACCCTGGGATCACCAAAAGATTTAATATTAGACAGAAAAGATGGAATGGAAAACAGTCTAAATTATGGGATAAATTCAATGCTACCAAACTACGTGAAATCAATACTGTAATGTTAGAATGTGCAGGACGAGACGATACACATGCAGGAGGTGGATGGATCAATGATGATAGTGCAATACACTACACTGCTACGCAAGTCTATGGTTGGTTAAACTACTCAAGAGCCACTGGTTCCAATATGCTTATGAATATAGGAATCTGCAAAGATGGTTCAATCCACCCAGATGACACAAAGGCATTAGCACAAGTAGGTGAAATTATCGAAGCCAAAGGGTGGCCTGAAGTTCATAATGAACTATAAATCTCAAAAAGATTAAAAACCCGCAGTTCCTCCTTATGGAACACACATATGCAATATTATCTTCTTGATTTTAGCCTAAATCAAGAAGATAATACATACAGATCCTTCTATGTTGAAGGAAAAATAACCTATAAAACAGATAAAATGATTAACCGAAAACAATCAATCTTAGTAAAATAACTTATCCTATTCGAGATTAATATATCTTTAATATCATGTAAAGAAGAGCCTATTGAGAGAGTCGAACCCTTGGTTTGAACACCAACGCAAAAGCTGGGGATGGAGAGCTTCTCTATCTTCTTGGACATGGAATATTGAAAAGACAACCCCAATGACCGTTGAGATCTTTTCAGGATGTGAAAAGGTGGAGCTACTCTTAAATGGGAAGTCATTAGGTAAGAAAAATACCAATGACTCAACAAAACTCAGAGCTTATTGGACCGTTCCATATGAAAAAGGAGAAATAACCATAGAAGCTCGAGCAATAGATATTACAACCAATCCGAGCAACATCGCAAACTAACATATATTTCAATCATAAACACTTGAAGCCATTACACAACCGATCGGCTTCAAGTGTTTATGCATATTCTCGCCACAAAAAATACACCTTCAACAAGCAACAAGAGAAGAACAAAGAGCTTATAAACTTATTTAATGACCTCACTCCAGTAAAAGGAGATTTCTCGATCAATGAGAGTGGATACCATAGGGTAAACCTTTTAAACCATTGCATAATAATATGACCAAAATGAATCCATAAATATAAAATGCAGCCTCATAAACAATAACCAAGGCCAAAAATCGTAGTTATGTTGTTATCAATACATAATAATTAACAAACAATTACAAAATGAAGACAAACTTAATTATTGTTGGAATCTTATGCAGCACTATTCTGATGGGTGGTTGTAGCAAAAGTGACGACACTACAGAAACCGTAACAACAACGAATACAACATCAAAGAATGTTGGAGGAACATCAACCACTAAAGGAGATATGACCAAAACGAAATATTCCGTAAGTAATTTCATTGATCTAACCGCATCACTACCAATGGATGTTGAAATAACTTTTGTGGAAGAAAATAGAACAGAGGTTACCATCGAATGTGATGCAGCTATTGCGGATAAATATACGGTGAAGCAAAATGGTACATCAATAGATATTACAAAAAAAGATGGTGTAAAAGAGATTAAAACTAAAAACAAAACGACTGCACATATTACAGTAAAAACACTATCTGCAATCAAAGGATTAGGTGCATCTACAATTAAATTTAAGAACAAACTGAAAAGGGAAGATTTGACTTTAACACTAGATGAAGCAAGCTCTTTAACTGGAGATATCGAAATTAACATGTTCGTATTTGATGGGAAAGGTGCAAGTGATACAACAGTCAAAGGAGATAGTCGAAAAGTAACAACAACCCTTGATCAAGGGGCTGTATTGAACTTTAACGGAAATACCGAAATACTTAAATCAACACTATCTGGTGCCTCAACATTTTCGTTAAAAGGTTCGAGCAAAGCGCAGACATTCAATGCAACTTTAAAAGGAGCTTCTACATTCAATGCGATAGGTGTAATGACAACGGATGAGTTCACAGTAAAGGCTGATGGCTCCTCTACCGTTATGGCAGAAGATCTAGAGATTAAAAAACTTGATTGTATTTGTACTACCGGATCTTCGGTATACGTCGGGAAAACAACGGAAATAGAAACGAAAGTTACTGAAGCAAGTAAACTTAATTACAGAGGAGAACCAAAGTTCACAAAAAAAGAATCTGATATTACCAGCACCATCGAAAAATCATTATTATGATATAATCTAATACATCATATTTATTAGGTCATGAAACAGGGGAAACAACCATTGATTTGTTTCCCCTGCTCTTTTATAGTTGAAATAATCCTATTGTGCTACCACTAGAATCTACTCTCTTTCAATACCAAGGCAGTACGAGATGGAAGATAGATCTTGATGTGTCTTTTATTACCTTGATGCATATTAGGCATAGCATAATATGACATCTCCGTATCTACACGATTAAAACCACCATAGGCAATTGCATCGGTATGAAGGACTACATTATATTTAGCGCCCGTTACGGGTATCGAATATCCATCATATGAATTCTCATAATGGAAATTAAAGAGAAACAGGTAGCCTCCCCTACGATATACCAACACTTTATCTTTCTCATTACAGACCTCAGAAGAGATGTCCTCAGACCTCAGAAGTTGTGTCTCCTCAACCCAGTTTACCATATCTCGATCGAAATCACCTAACCAATGAAACTTAAGCTCTGTGTTATCCATCAGCTCCCACTGTCGTCTTGCATGATGATACGACCAATTATTACCTTCTCTTGGAAAATCGATCCACTCTGGATGACCAAATTCATTTCCCATAAAGTTAAGATAAGCACCTCCTGCAGTAGTAATGGTTGCCAAACGAATCATTTTATGCAGAGCTACACCTCTATCGACCTCCATAGAAGGTTGATCCTTGCGCATCGAATCATACATCGTCTTATCCAATAGTCGAAAAATAATCGTCTTATCTCCCACCATCGCTTGGTCGTGACTCTCCACATAAGAGACCACCTTCTCCTCCTCTCGGTGAGATGTCAATTGGTGAAATATTTCTCCCATAGACCAATCTGGATCCAACGTATCCTTTATCATACGAATCCAAAAATCAGGAACTCCCATCGCCATACGATAGTCAAACCCATAGCCACCTTCAGAAATTTTGCCTGCCAATCCTGGCAAACCACTCATCTCCTCTGCAATGGACAATGCATTCGGATGGATTGCTTTGACCAATTTGTTGGCCATGCGTAGATAAGCCAAAGCATCCCAATCCATTCCTCCATTATAATAGTCATTATATTCTGTAAAAGCTCTCTCTAATCCATGATCTTGATACAACATGCTGGTCACCCCATCAAAACGGAAACCGTCAAAACGAAACATCTCCATCCAATATTGAATATTAGACAACAAGAAGTGTACCACCTCCGACTTTGCGTAATCAAAACACATCGAATCCCAAGCAGGGTGTAATCCTCTATTGCCATCATGAAAGAACTGATATTGTGATCCATCATATTTTCCAAGTCCTTCCACCTCATTTTTTACAGCATGCGAATGAACCAAATCCATAATCACAGACATCCCCAAACCATGAGCTGTATCAATCAAACGGCGTAACGAATCGGGAGAACCAAAACGAGACGATGGCGCATAAAAATTTGACACATGATACCCAAAACTACCATAATAAGGGTGCTCTGGGATAGCCATCAACTGAACCACATTATAGCCTGCACGATGAATACGAGGTAAAACATTATCCGTAAAATAGTCATAACTATGCACCTTCTCCTCTGGTCCAGACATCCCGACATGTGCTTCATATATCAATGCCGGTTCATCTGTAGAAGGAGAGGTATGCTTCCACTCATAAGTTGTAGGTGGAATATATTTTGCACTAAATGCTAAAGTCTCTTCGTCTTGAACAACATACTGTGCCCAAGCAGGAATCCGCCTTCCAGCACCACCTTCCCACTCCATCCATAATGCATACAGTGCATCCTTAGGCAAAGAGTCCTGAGGTACTTGAATAATCCAGTTACCAGAGTTTGTAGCAGTAAACTCAAACGATGAAGTAGGAGTCCAATTATTTTTGTCACATAATAAGAAAATACGCTTCGCATTCGGGGCCCATTCTCTGATCACAAGGTGTGCATCAAAACGATGGATACCATAATAGTCGTAACCTCGAGCAAAAGATCGAATATCCATCCCATTCAGAAACACCTCTTCACGTGCATCACAATAAGCATTCATCTTATCGATCTCCGCTGCATAAGGAGCCAACCAAGGGTCCGACGTGACGAAATTACTATTTTTCATAACCATGATAATTTAATAGGTTTGGTGTCCTTTCATTCAAATCAAAAGTTCAATATACACATATTTCCATAGAGTTAACCCTATTCTTTTTCGAAAAAACAACGAAAACCACAAGAAATTAAGGCATACGAATACATTCTTTGGTATCGCCAATAAAAGATTAACCAATACGCCTTCAAATGAAATAGACCCAAACAATCCACCCTCTCCGGCAAATAAAGATCATGTACATCTATCCAAAAGATCTACAACTCCCCTTCCTGAAGTGCACGCAATAGATCCTCCGGAGTATCAATCCCCATACCCTTATGGTCCGTTGTTTCCACATGAATATGATAGTCATTCTCCAACCAACGCAACTGCTCTAAAGACTCACACTGCTCCAATTTCGACGGCGCTAGTTTTGTAATCTTTCTCAACACATCACTACGATAACCATACATCCCTATATGACCCCAAAAATCCACCTTCTCAGGCCACAGTGATCTGTCCACACCACGAACGAATGGGATAGGACTACGACTAAAATAGATGGCCCTTTGCAACGGTGAAAAGATCACCTTCACCTGATTCATATCTTCCACAGTAGAGATCTCATGAATAGGATTAGCTAGTGTGGCAATATCCACCCTCTCCGTCTCAAAAGAACGGATTAACTGCTCCACTTGTGAAGGCAAGATAAATGGTTCGTCTCCTTGAATATTAATGACCACATCAAAAGATGTCGACAATTTTGCCTCGATCAAATCCAACGCTTCCGCAATACGATCAGTTCCACTAGGATGGTCACTACGTGTCATCACCACGTTTCCTCCAAAGTTATCAACATGTTTATAAATACGATCATCATCGGTAGCAACCCACACTTGGTCACCTACTTGACTGGCTTTTTCTACTACTCTCTCAATCATACTTTTCCCATGAATATCAGCCAAAGGCTTTCCTGGAAAACGAGTCGACGCATATCGCGCTGGAATAATTATTATCGATTTCATACCCTATCTCTTTTAAACTTTTGCACTATGGTGAAGGAGCATCAATATCACACTGAAGCGATCATTAAAAGGTTTCAAACCAAAATAGGCATAAAAAAAACCTCCTTCTCCACTTTCACAAAGTTACAATAAATCAAACGCAAAAGTTTATCCCCATCAAAATCCCATCCCCACAAAAGAGATAAATTCATACCCCCAAATCCCCACAAAATATAACGGTAGCTTAATTCACAACGTCAGTACACACCCCCTTACACTTGTCGTAGGATGCAAAATATCTCCCCACAACAAAAAAACTGTTGTCTTCCATCAACTCCCTACTTAACTATGACTTTAAAGCTACCAACTTCGGACCTAATCCGTCCCTAACCTATCTTTAATCCGTCCTTAATCCGTCCTTTGTCCATGGTTTAGCCATGCTTCGTCCATGGTTTGTCCATCGATTTCGGGGGTTTCGATGGCTGAACCATGGATCAATGATGGACGAATCATGGACAAAGGACGGATTAAGGACGGATTAAAGATAGGTTAGGGACGGATTAGGTCAGGGAAAGGTAGCAGGGAAGTACGATTGATATAGGTAGGATATGGCTGTCGGCAAGTGATTGATGTTTCGTTGATCATTCGTTAATGATTGATTTACAACAGGGGTAATCAGGGTTGAATTTTGTTTGATAAGGGGTGGGGAAATAGTTTGCTTGAATGCTTTTTGCTTTAAAAGAAAGGTAGTGACATATTGTCATATAATCAAATAATACATTAACTTTGTTGTTGAATAGAGGAGATATATCATCTTATTCTTTTCTAGGTTTTTACAAGAAAAAAGAATTAATAAAGCAAAACAATAGTAGTTCGCAATATGGTGAATATTCAAGAAGTAAAACAACGTTTTAAACTGATTGGTAATTCTGTTGGATTGAACCGAGCCATTGAAGTTGCATTGCAAGTAGCTCCCACCGACCTCTCTGTGTTAATTACAGGGGAAAGTGGAACAGGGAAAGAGTCGTTTCCACAAATTATTCATAATTACTCTCATCGTAAACATGGTAAGTATATTGCGGTAAACTGTGGAGCCATTCCTGATGGGACTATTGACTCGGAGCTTTTTGGACATGAGAAGGGCTCTTTTACTGGGGCAGTAAATGATCGTAAAGGGTATTTTGAGGAGGTAAATAATGGAACCATATTCTTAGATGAAATTGGGGAGCTTCCATTGTCTACGCAGGTTCGATTGCTTCGTGTGTTAGAGACAGGTGAATTTATGCGCGTTGGGTCGTCTAAAGTCTACAAGACCGATGTTAGAGTGGTGGCAGCGACAAATGTTAATCTACCACAGGCCATTCAAGATGGAAAGTTTAGAGAGGATCTTTTTTATCGTCTCAATACGGTGCCAATCAAAGTGACACCATTGAGAGAGAGAGGAGATGATGTGCTGATGCTTTTCAGAAAGTTTGCCATCGACTTTGCAGATAAATATAATATGCCATCGATTAAGCTTCAAAGCGATGCGAAGGATCTGATGTTGAAATATGATTGGCCAGGTAATATTCGTCAGTTGAAGAATATAGCCGAACAGATCTCCATTATTGAGTCGGAGAGAGAAGTGAGTGTTCAGACGCTTTTGAAATACCTTCCTAAGGACACACAGGTTCTGAAATCCAATCTTCCTGCGATCTATAGTGGTGTAGATGAGAAGACGTTCAATTCGGAGAGGGAGATTTTATATCAGATTCTTTTTGATATGAAAAATGATATGAATGATCTGAAGAAGCTTGTTCATGATATTATGGATAAGAATCCTAGTTCACTCAATACCGAGGAGACCAAACAGTTTCTGAACAAGTTGCACAATGATCAAGAGATGAGTTTGACGCCTGCGGTTCCTGCCACGATTGCGACACCTAGAATAGAGGTAGAACCGAAAGAGTATCTCCATAGAGCTGGGGATATTGAAGATACAGAAGAGATTGTGGAAGAGTCATTATCTCTTGTAGATAAAGAGATCGAACTCATCAATAAAGCACTCAAGAAACATTCGGGGAAAAGAAAGCAAGCTGCGCAAGATTTAGGGATCTCTGAGCGTACATTATATCGTAAAATTAAAGAATACAATATATCATGAAACAACGCATTGCCATTATCATAGCGTGTGTCATCACATTTTCGCTGTATAGCAGTTGCAAGATTGGCTATTCATTTACTGGAGCATCTTTATCTCCGGAAGTGAAAACTTTTTTTGTGGATTACTTCGCGAACCGTGCAAGGATTGTCAATCCGAAACTTAGTCAAGAGTTCAATAACAAGATGAATGATAAATTCTCTAATGAACTAGGTTTGACTTCTCAACGTAACGGTGGAGACATTGAGTTTTCTGGACAAATTACTCGATACGAAACACGTCCATTAGGTATTGAGACGACAAGTGATGGTCGAGATATAGCAGGTCAAATGAGATTTACCATTGGTGTCCGTGTGAAATTTGTAAATAATATTGACCACGATAAGGATTTCAATCAAACATTCACAGCGTATGAAGATTATACGTCTAGTCAGAACTTCGCTTCTATCGAAGATGAGTATGTAGGTGTTATTTTAGATAAAATCATAACCGACATTTTTAATAAGTCGGCTGCCAATTGGTAAATCGATATTCGTATTATGAATCTCAAATTATTTCGTGATATTTTAGATCGTCCAGATCAAATTACAGAAGAGACTATAGGGATGCTAGAAGAGGTAGTAGAAGCTTATCCTTCATTTGCAACGGCACACCTTCTTTTGTGTAAAGCATATTATATGCATCATAGTTTGAAATTTGAGAAACAGAAAACAAGGTGTGCCATTCGAATGGAATTTAGAGAGAAGCTCAAAGATCTGCTGACGGCAGAGATAGAAACGTCGACAGAGGGTCTTGATAATGATGAATTGATGGCATTGATTGATCCACCATCCCAATATCAACTGGAAGGTAGTAATCAACATAACGTGCCATTTGAAAGTTTGGCAAAAGAACTTTTTGAGATACAGAACCATCGTAAGTCACATCGCCAAAACCAGGAAGTGTTGATTTCTTCGTTTGTCTCATCGTTTGAGAATAAAGTAAAACGACCAACGAGACGAAACATTGGGCTTCTAGAAGAGCAACCAGAGAAGGAATCAGAAGGGCTGATAAGTGAAACATTAGCAAAGATCTATATCAAACAAGGTCTTTATGTAGAGGCAATAGAAGCTTACGAGACATTAAGTTTGAAATATCCCAAAAAAAATGCTTATTTTGCTGAACGGATAGAAGAGATTAAAACGTTACATAAAAAACAATAGAAAATGTACAGTGCCCTTATTATTACTATGATAATTGTATCAGTGCTTCTTATTTTGATTGTATTGGTACAAAACCCTAAAGGAGGAGGTCTTTCGAACTCATTCTCTGGGTCGACTCAAATTATGAGTGTAAAGAATCAGAAGGATAGATTGTCAAAAACAACTTGGATTTTTGCAGGTGTTATCTTTTTCTTGTGTATTATTTCGTCATCAGTTCTTCCAAATAGAACTGCACAAAACGGAACTCGCATTAAAACAGAGAATATTCAAGATTTAAATACTGGTACAGGTATTGAGGTTCCTGAGTCAACAGCAACTCCTATGGAAGATGCGACAGCAACTCCAGATGCGGGTGACAACAACGAAGTGAAGTAATCACTTTTGCAGTCAAATGCAAACCGTATAGATAAAAGAAGGTTATCCCAGACATATGAGGGATAACCTTTTTTTATTAGGACATTGTGACAGTTTCATTAACGACCGTTTGACACAAAATATGACATATTGTTCCACAAATAATTTTGGCACAATATGTGATTAATGACATATTGGTTTTGAATAAAATAATAGTATCAATTCAATGATGAAATAAGTGATAAGTTATTTTGAATATAATCACTCATTTCATCATTCGATTGGTAAATAATCTCTCGACGTCCTGACGATAGAGGAAAAAGAGAGAAGATCGTTTCTAAAAAAACAAACTAAAATATAACGTAAAATGGCAGAACTTAAAGGTAAAATCTTGGCAGGAAAGATTCTTGTGGAGCCACAAGAAGCAGTTACACAGACAGCAGGTGGATTGTATATTCCTGATTCAGCGAAAGAGAAACCACAACAAGGAAAAGTTAGAATGGTTGGTGCTGCAAAAAAGGATGAACCGATGGAGATAGAGGTAGGAGATGTTGTTTCATATGGTAAATATGCTGGAACTGAATTAAACATCGACGGATTCGATTATCTATTGTTATCTCAAACTGATGTTCTTTACATTAGCTAATTGAGAGTACATCTATTTTTACGTATAAGAAAATATTAAATTATGGCTAAGGAAATTAAATTCGATATAGAAGCACGCGATCTACTAAAACAAGGTGTAGATCAATTAGCAAATGCAGTTAAAGTTACTTTAGGACCTAAAGGTCGTAACGTAATTATTGATCGTAAATTCGGTGCACCACACGTAACTAAAGATGGTGTTACTGTTGCTAGAGAAGTGGAGCTAGAAGATTCATTTGCAAACATGGGAGCACAGCTTCTTAAGGAGGTAGCATCAAAAACTGCAGATGATGCGGGTGATGGTACTACTACTGCAACTGTATTAGCTCAATCTATCATCAATGTAGGATTGAAAAACGTTACAGCTGGAGCTAACCCAATGGACCTTAAAAGAGGTATTGATAAGGCAGTAAAAGCGGTAGTTAAAAATATCGAGTCTCAAGCACAAAATGTTGGAGATGACTATAATAAAATCGAGCAAGTAGCTAGTATCTCAGCAAACAATGATAACACTATCGGACAACTTATTGCAAATGCAATGGAGAAAGTTCAAAAAGAGGGTGTGATTACTGTTGAAGAGGCAAAGGGTACGGACACTTATGTTGATGTTGTAGAAGGAATGCAATTCGACCGTGGTTATATATCTCCATACTTCATTACGAATACAGAGAAGATGAATGCGGAATTGGAAAATCCTTTTATCTTAATCCACGACAAGAAGATTGCGAACATGAAAGATCTTGTTCCAATTCTTGAGGCTTCTCACCAAGCAGGACGTCCACTTTTGATTATCGCTGAAGATATCGAAGGAGAGGCACTTGCAACATTGGTTGTAAACCGTCTACGTGCAGGATTGAAAGTTTGTGCTGTGAAAGCTCCAGGTTTCGGTGATCGCCGTAAGGAGATGCTTGAAGATCTTGCTGTACTTACAGGAGGAACGGTAGTAAGCGACGAAAAAGGAATGAAGCTAGATCAGGTGAACCTACAGATGCTAGGACAAGCTGAGAAAGTAACTGTTGATAAAGAGAATACAACTGTTGTTAACGGTGCTGGTGCAAAAGAAGCGATTGAAGGTCGTGTGGCACAAATCCGTGCACAAATGGAAGTGTCTACTTCAGATTACGACAAAGAGAAGTTACAAGAACGTCTTGCTAAATTAGCAGGTGGTGTGGCTGTTCTTTATGTTGGAGCGGCTTCTGAGGTTGAGATGAAAGAGAAGAAAGACCGTGTGGATGATGCACTTTCTGCTACACGTGCTGCTGTAGAAGAAGGAATCGTTCCTGGTGGTGGTGTTGCTTACATTCGTTCTATATCGTCTCTTGACAGTATCGAAGGCGAAAATGAAGATGAGCAGACTGGTATCGAGATTATTCGTAAGGCCATTGAGTCTCCTCTACGCACAATGGTATCAAACGCAGGTCTTGAAGGCGCTGTGATCGTTCAAAAGATCCAAGAAGGAGAGAATGATTTCGGTTACAACGCTCGTACTGGACAGTATGAAAACCTTCTTGCCGCTGGTGTTATTGATCCAGCTAAAGTAACTCGTGTTGCTCTTGAGAACGCTGCATCTATCGCAGGAATGTTCTTGACAACGGAGTGTGTACTTGTTGAAGAGAAAACAGAAGATCCAATGCCAGCTGGTGCCCCAGGAATGGGTGGTATGCCAGGAATGATGTAATACCAATGCTATAATTAAATGAGTGTAACATTGGCATGTTATCTTGATTTATACATTGTTTTTAGATGTAGCTAGAGGTAAAGTTATCCTTGCATATCTTGCCTTATCGAAACAAGATATATTTGGAATGTCATCGCTTGTATAAGAAGTAGAAATGGTATAAGAAGATCTTATGTTATAGATATTTCAAAGGTTTGTGGATCTCGATTCACAAACCTTTTTTTGTCTCTTTACTTCTCTACCTTTCACCATACTCTTTCCTTGAAATTCATACGACCACAATAGAAACCCATGAATTTATCATAATGTCACATGAAATATCATAGGACATCGATGCTATTTTTCTTTTTTGCTAATATGACCTGTTAAAAAGAAAACTACTAGATATCAACAGAATATACCATTGTCATAGTCATACTATAATTTGTTGCCTTAGGACAACCATCTTACAGCATCACATAATCCAACACACTTATTTTATTTATTTAACATTTTTACCTTAGTTTGCAATCTGCTAAAATCAGAAAGAGTAAGAGTGAATTAGCCTTTAAGACGGGGAAACAGAGTTACAAGTCTGTTATTAATAAGTAATTAAGGAGAAAAGGATGAAAGAGTTAAAGTTAGTTATTGCCATGGCAATAATCCTATGTAGTTGTTCAAAGATAAAGAAGGAACAATTCACACAGGAAATTCTAAAAGATGGGAAGATAGAGACAAAAACAATAGACATTGATTTTGTCACTAAAGATGGAGCGATATCATCTCCTCATTTACGAAGTATACACTGTACAAATTTAGAGTCACTATCATTCCCAGGTAATAAACTGAAGAATGTAGTAAAACATGAGAAGACACTTCCTTACGATCTATTATCAAAAGATGTTAAGAAAGGGAGTCCAACTTATTACACAATATTTACAGCATACCACTTTATTAAAGCATCAGAGTACTATACTAGTTTGATGTCAGAATATATCACTCCAGAGATTAAAGAATCGGATAAGGATATTATTGTGAGTATTGCGGATTACATGCCAATGGCAAACAACAATAGCCGTTTTATTTTTTCTACTAAAGCGGCCATCAATCCATCCTCAGTATATCATAAAGTAGGACACCGGTATGAGCAATTCATCAAGACGAAAACGAATATCGTATATAAAGAGAATCGTTATATTGGAATCGGTTTTATGGAGTATTTTACCACTTCACTTAATCAGTCGCCTAAAATATTTGAAGGAGTATTACCTGAGGCATTGAGTAGAGATGTATCAAAACCCGTAACACTACCTATTGATATGGATCAAAATAGTCTGTACAAAGGAATCATGATAATGAAAGAGTCTTATATTGATGTTTACAATCAAGAGGGATCTGCAATGCGTCAATATATTGATATTGTTCTTCAGTCAGAAAACATCCTAAAGAATCGTTACGACTCCAATCTTGCAGCTCTATATATAACCTATCCTCTATGGAAGATTAGAGAGACTATTGGAGCAGAGAAGACAGATAGATTAGTTATGCATGCATGGACTATTCTTGGAAATGAAGGACGTAAGAACAGTTCATTCTATACCCCTAACAATGGAGAAGAGGTAAGTGAGAAAGTATGTTGGTACACTGTACTCCATGCATTACTAACTGCAGATCAACAAGACTTTAAAGGGGAAAACAACAAGCTTATCCGAGATATTTTTGCTAGTGTAAAATATCCTGTAGACAGAGTATCTAATTAAATTGCATCTTCCATAATTAAATGAGAATTTGTACTATATATTAGAAGGACAAAAGAACTTAAGCATAATAGTTCTTTTGTCCTTTTTTAACGTAACAATAGTTAGAACTTAACCTAAAAAGGGAAATTATTTATTTATTTTTTGCTAACTTAATAGTATGATTTTTAGTTGAAGATCATACGCAATATTGGAACGCAAAAAATTATTACTATGAATACTTTTTCCCCCGAAGTAGCATACTTAACAGTTATTATCCCTGTATACAATGAAGAGGAGAGCCTCCCACGGGTTTTTAATGAAGTAACACAGTTCATTAATTACCCTGATAAAAGAGTGGAAATATTATTTGTTAATGATGGATCCACTGATAACAGCCAAGAGATTATTAAGGAGATATGTACCCAATCTTCTCCATTCCACTTTATTGAGCTACAGAATAACAGTGGTTTAAGTGCAGCCCTAAAAGCAGGTATTGACTTCTGCAGCAGTCCATTTATTGGTTATATAGATGCAGATCTACAAACTTCTCCAATGGAGTTTATGGAGCTGATGAGATACTGTGAATCATACGAAATGGTTACTGGTATTAGGCAAAATAGGAAAGATTCGTCAACCAAAGTAATCTCGTCAAGAGTGGCCAATACCATGAGAAAGTGGATCACTAATGACGGAGTATCTGACACAGGTTGTCCTTTAAAAATTCTTCAGAGACAAACAGCAAAGAGAATCCCATTCTTTAAAGGAATGCATCGGTTTTTAGCAGCACTTGTACTCTTACAAAAGGGTCGGGTGAAGGAAGTTCCTGTAACGCATTACGAAAGAATTGAGGGAGAAGCAAAGTATCATTTCTGGAATCGATTACTTGGACCTTTCACTGATCTAATAGCTTTTGCTTGGATCAAGAGAAGGTATATCAACTATAAAATTAAATCGAGTGACTTAACTCTAGTTAAAAACTAGCAATGTTTAAATTCCTATACGATATGATACACCAAGATCAGTGGTATGTGTTTGCCATTGGTCTCTTAGGAAATATACTTTTTTCCTCAAGGCTACTAATACAGTGGTTTTTATCCGAAAAAAGTGGGAAATCAGAATCTCCTCTATTATTTTGGCAGATAAGTCTTTTGGCCTCATTCACCTTTCTTATTTATGGGATATTACGTAAAGACCTAGCTATTGTAATGGGTCAACTAATGGTCTACTTTATTTATATTAGAAATATACAACTACATAATAAATGGAAGGTGCTTCCACATGCAATAAGGATTCTTTGTATAATCTCTCCATTCCTAGTAATTCTGTATGTCTCGTGGTTTAAACAAGGCCTATTCAGCAATATAATCTCTAATGATAGCATCCCACTACAACTACTTCTTTGGGGGTCATTAGGTCAATTTATTTTTGTCTTCCGTTTCTTCTATCAATGGATTGTATCCGAAGAGGAAGGCAAATCGGTACTTCCTCTTGGTTTTTGGGTTATTAGCCTTTGTGGATCTTTGATTATTATATCCTATGCTATTTTTCGACATGACTTTAATCTGCTTCTAGGACAAATCTCGGGTGCATTCGTATATAGCCGAAATATTATTATCCACTTAAAAGGTAAAGGGCTATTCCAAAAGTAACACTACTTCTAAAATAATTCAAACAAGCGCTACAATATTGAACATAAGCAATGCAGGTTATCTTTTAATTTTAATGAACATGGCCAGATGTCATTACTTATCGCCTAACAAATGGGCTGCTATTCTTGGGAATATAGCATTATGATAATATTTATATTGAAAACATTTTATTTCATATTATGTTTACAATTATTTTTAATATTTTTAACACCTAAAATCAACTGTCTATCCCCACAAGTTCAATACTAATCACTTCAATAATGAATAGACTTTATACTTTTATTTTATTAATGCTTACTTGTACAATGGGTAGTTATGCACAAGTAGGCTATTTATCTGCTCATCGAAAAAAAGGAGCAGAGATGGAATTAAGCAACATGCCCAAAATCGATGTTAAACAGAGTAACAACAAAACAAAAGTTAATATTGATTTATCTGCTTGTAAATATTTCCATAAAAAGTTCAATAATAACAAGGAATGGGTATTTCTTCAAATTAAAGACTTTGGATATATCCACCATGCTGGTGCTCCTGCTGTTCCAACAAAACAGTTTCTACATGAAGTGAAAGATGAATATAAGCTTGAAGTAGAAAAAGGAGATTTCATTGTTCACAATAATATCATGGTTCATCCGATGAAAGCAGATGATATAGATACAGAAGGAGTTCCTAATGTACCATATGATATTGATGAGGCGATCTACAGTAAAAATGAGTTCTATCCTAAGGGTGTTATCGAAATACATAACGTTCAAAAGGCTAGTGGAAAGACTTATGTCACAGTAAGGATTAATCCTATCCAGTATAATCCCGTAACAAAAGAGTTACGTATTTATAGTAACCTTTCCTACACATTGAAAGGTGTAGAGAATGGTATCAATCGAAAGATGAAGGATCTATATGCAAATCAGATCCCAAGCTATTTAATTGTTACCACCAATAAATATCGAGCGGCTGCAAACGAATTAGCATCATGGAAAGCACTACAAGGCTTTAACACGGAAGTAGTTTCTCGTGATTCATGGGAGGCAAAAGACGTAAAAAAGACCATCCACGATAAATATAATAATCTACCGAACCACTTACAGTATTTTCTTATTATTGGAGACCACGAAGATGTGCCTGGAGAGCTTTATAATAAAAAATCAAATGGTAAGACAACAGTATATGCATCCGATTTGTATTATGCCTGTCTAGATGGGAAAAGTGATTATACTTCAGATATTGCGCACGGAAGAATATCTTGTAAGAATGCCAATGAAGCAAATACAATTGTTCAGAAGGTTATCAATTATGAGAAAAGTCCTGTAGAGAACCCTGATTTCTATAGAACAGCATTGTGTTGTGCTCAGTTTCAAGATGTGGCAAATAAAGAGGAGCCTGATGGAGAAGCAGCACGTCGATTCTGTCAAACAAGTGAAGAGGTAAGAAATTATCTAGTCGATGAGCAAGGTTATCAAGTTAATCGAGTTTATTATACAGACCCAGCCAATGAACCAATGAGATGGAATAATGGATCTTTTGGAGATGGCTCACCAATACCAGTGGAACTCAGAAGAGCTAGTGGTTTTAACTGGGATGGGGATGCAGCTGATATTAAGAGAGAAATAGAAGAGGGTAAATTCTTTGTACTACACCGAGACCATGGATACTCAGGTGGTAGTGGTTGGGCACATCCACGTTTTGTAACAAGAGATATTGATAAGTTGGAAAACGGAAATCTTTTACCTGTCGTTTTCTCGATGAATTGTCACACTGGTGAGTTTAAGCTTAATGAATGTTTCGCAGAAAAGTTCGTTAAGAATCCAAATGGTGGTGCTATTGGTGTGATTGCAGCTTCAAACTTCAGCTATAGTGGGTATAATGATGCGCTAACATGTGGTATGATCGATGCATTGTGGAATAACCCAGGGTTAATACCTGTTTTCGGTTATGCTAAAAGAATTGTTCAAAAACCAGGACACCTTGATCGTGTAGAGCGAATGGGTGATATACTTAATCAAGGGCTTCTAAGGATGCAAGAGACTTACTATAGTGGAGGAGAAAGTGACATTTACACCCATCGTCTTTTCCACTATTTTGGAGATCCAACGATGAAGATGTGGACTGCGGCTCCTACTGATATTACTGCAACTATCCCAAATCAAGTTAACCTTAATAGCAAGTCGTTGTCTATCCGAAATATTTCAGATGGAAGCATGACCATATCGTTAGTGCAGAATGGAAAGATTATTGCATATAAGAAGAAAGCTGTTGCTAAGAAGGATATTAATTTAGAAATCGAAAATATTTCACCTCAGTACCCTTTATACCTTGGAATCTTTGGGACGAATAAGAAGCCAATCATTAAAGAGATTGTTATCAGTGGTAATACACACAAACCTGTTGCAGACTTTACTTATATCAAAAGTTATAACTCGATTCAGGATGACAATACTCCGATTGTATTTACTTTCGATAATTTATCTACATATATCCCAAAATCATATAAATGGAGTTTTTCACCCAATAATATTAAATTTATTGATGATGACTCGAATATATCAAAGAATCCTAAAGTTCAATTTACGAAGGCAGGTTCTTATACTGTTTCATTAACGGCAAAGAACAGCAATGGAGAAGGTTCGAAAACCATAGATACTCCGATTAAAATTGAATCGGTGAAGGCGTGTACCGTTCCGAAAATTAAGAACAATTACTATAAAATAATCAATTTCAAGATAGCTAATATTGATGTTACGAGTCCTAACAACTATGAAGTCGCTGGCTATCTATCTCATATTGATAAAGGGGTGGCGATATTGAAAAAAGGAATAAGAACCCCATTCACCCTCTCCATATCAGGAAGTAGCTGTAACTATCATATCTATGTCGATCTCAACAATGATGGTAAATTTACTAATGACGAAAAACTATATGAAACCAAGGAAGGTAAAGGGGTAAAAGACAAGTCCCTACGTGGTAATATTACCATTCCTGAAAATATCTCGACAAAATATTGTAATACTCCTTTAAGGTTGAGAATCTCTCAGTTTACTTATTGGGCATCACCATCACCTACAGAAGATAAAAGCAGTGGGCAAACTCATGATTATGCAGTAGTAATTAGAGACGGAGAAGCCACTCCAATGATCACTTCGGTGTCAAGTACACCAGAAAAAGTGACTGTTAATTGTGATATTAAGAACGGATACGACATTGAACGAAAAGGTATTGTTTACTCTACAACAAAAGCATTTAACGAATCAGAGAGAGTGGATAGCGATGCTAAAACATCTCAATATCACTTTGATTTCACCAAACTTAGAGAGGCAACTACTTATTACTTTAAATCATATTGTGTAGGGCCTGATGGAACAAGTTATAGTAATGTAAAAGAGACAACCACTTTCTATAAACGACCTATAGCAAATCCATCCAAGCTAACTGGACGAGCAGAGAGTGCTTTTGCAATTCGTCTGAAATGGAATAAACCAACGTCTTCTTGTCAAAAACTATGGGTAGTTGGTAGCTCTAAAGGAGAAGATGCGATCAATCTTCCTTCTCCATCTTCAGATCAAAAAGAGTATGAAGTATGTAGAGTTATAGAAGGAAATACAAAAGAGGTGTTATTTACGAACCTTAATGCCGATACTTCTTATGACTTTAAGATTTATGCATGCAATAATACGGGGACCAATAAACGTTTTAATACAACTAAGGTCCCGCATCTCAGTTTAATGACTCCAGATAATAGCGAATACCCATTAATGCTATATCCATTAGGAACCTCAAATATGATAGAGGGGGTTACATTCAATTCGATTAAGAATAACAACCCTAGAGAAAATACTGGAGGTAATTTTCATATCTTCAATGATCTGAGAACTAATGTTGAAATTGGAAACAAGTATCCATTAGAAGTTCAGGTAAATAAAGAATTTGGTAAGAAATATTTTGCTAAAGGATGGTTTGATTGGAATCACAACCTTCAATTTGAGAATGATGAAGAAGTTGCATTACAAGAGAAATCTAGCAAGATATATATTGCAGATGTAGAAATTCCAGCACATGCTAAAGTTGGTGAAACTGTTTTTAGAGTGGTATACTCATCTACTGATAGTGAAAGTCAACTAAGCCCGACAGGACTTATTGTGGATAAGAAAGGAATGACAGAAGAGTACCCTATTACAATTAAAGAAGGGGTAATACATACATCTAACAAAGATGGAATAAAGAAAATGGGTGCATCTGCATTTCCTAACCCTGTCGAGAAAGAGATGACACTAACAGTCAAAATGGAGTTAAGTACAGATGCTTCATATATGATATATGACACAAATGGTAAATGTGTAATGCAAAATAAAATTACAGAGAGTACAACCTTAATTCAGATGAACCTTATAACAGGTATCTATACACTCGTTCTCATAAACAATGGAGAGCGTGGTTCTAAGAAGATCATTGTTAAATAAGACAATATAGGTAAAAAAACAGAGGGAGTAATTCATTCAAGAATTACTCCCTTTTTTATTCTATTCATTTTACTATATCCAGCGCACTAGCTTCAGATCTTGTCTATTGGCTAACAATGGATTCGAAGGATATATTCTTATTCCATAATTATATGTTCCAGGCTTGGTGAGATTAAGCTCTAACTCATAATGAGTAAAATGACTCTCATCAATATTCGTATCAATCTGGTAAAGGTCTTTAGAGACAATCGTAGGATTTTCATCTAAAGTGGCAATCACTAACTCTACATTAATATCTTTGGTATCTAATCCTTTTAGATCTAAAGTTACTCTAGAAGTATACTGATGACCCATAATGTATGAATTACGTATACCATCTTCTAAATCGATATTGATCACTTCGATCTCATTCCAATGAGTAAGTATCTTATCTTTCCATGCAACCAGCTCAGACATACTCTTTCTATTATCTGCCTCAAGCAAATCTTTACGACCTTTCATTGGCAGATAGTATCTTTGGTTGTAGTCATTCACCATACGGCTCATGGTAAAATGAGGAACAACTTCAGCAAACGAATTCTTAATATACTGAACCCAACGGTGAGGAACATCAAACTCATCACGATAGTAATATGCAGGAGCTATTTCATTCTCTATAATATTATAGATAGTATCTGCATCTAATTCATCCTGATAATTCTGATTTTCATATGATCTCTCTTGTGCCAAAGCCCATCCAGCCTCTGGACGATACCCTTCACACCACCAACCATCTAGAACAGAAAAATGGAGTGTACCATTCATCACAGCCTTCTCACCACTCGTTCCTGATGCCTCTAAAGGTCTTGTTGGTGTGTTCATCCAAACATCAACACCCTGAACAAGTTTCTTCGCAACCTCCATATCATAGTTCTCTAAGAAGATAATCTTTCCAATAAACTCCTTACGTTGAGAAACCTCGTGAATAAAACGAATTAAATCCTGACCTGCTTTATCTGCGGGGTGAGCCTTTCCAGCAAACAACAGTTGTACTGGACGATGTGGATTATTTACAATTGCATTTAATCTTTCAATATTTCTAAAGAGAAGATGTGCTCTTTTATACGTAGCAAACCTACGCGCAAAACCTAAGGTTAGAGTCGCTGGATTGAACTTATGCAAAATGCTTGAAACAAGATTGGGATCTATCGTGCCTTTAAAAGTATGGCTTTTAACTCGTCGTTGAATATCATCAAACAATAGCGTTTTTAACTTTAACTTTGTCTGCCAGATCTCAGAATCATGGACTCTATAAATTTGGTTCCACACATTCGTCTCTTCAGCCTCACTATAATTATTGATATCAATGGCTTTATCCTCACCTCTCAGCTTCTTATGAATTACTTTCCATATTGGATTTGTCCAAGTAGGATAGTGTACTCCATTCGTTACAAAACCGATATTAGTTAACTCCTCAGGACTGTAGCCAGGGTATAATGGCGCAAGCAATTCTTTGCTCACATCACCATGTAGTTTACTTACCCCATTGATATTATTAGACATATTCGATGCCAAATAACTCATATTAAAATGATCTTCATTAGGAGCTGCTTTACCATACTCTAATAGTTGATCATAGCTAATGCCTAACTTTGATGCATAGTGATAAAAATATGTTCTAAATAGATCGACATGAAAGGCATCATGCCCTGCTGGGACAGGTGTATGAGTGGTAAATAGGTTAGTTGCCTTTACAAGCTCTAATGCTTGATAGAAAGTTAATTTTTCATCAGCAACATAACTTGCGATTCTTTCTAAGCAGATAAATGCAGCATGACCTTCATTACAATGATAGATATCTGAATTTACCTCACAACGCTGTAATGCTTTAATACCACCAATACCTAAAACAATCTCTTGTTTCAATCTATTCTCATTATCACCACCGTATAAATGGTGAGTTATAGAACGATCATAGTCTTGGTTTGCTTCAAAATCAGTATCTAATAAAAGTAATGATATCGAACCAACTTTAACCTCCCAAACTCGAACAAATACTTTTCTATTGGGTAGATCGACATCAACAATGACCCACTCTCCATTTTTATCATATACCGGCTTTACTGGGATCTTAGTAAAAGTCTCTTCTTCATAAAGCGCATTTTGTTCACCTTTTCCATTAATGACTTGAGTGAAATAGCCATAACGATAGAGCAAACCAACTCCTTTCATATTAACATTCAAGTCTGAACACTCCTTCAGATAATCTCCTGCTAATACACCTAAACCACCTGAATAAATCTTCAGGCTTGCATGTAGACCGAACTCCATACTAAAATAAGAGATCGAAGGCCCTAGAGCTACTTTTCTCTTTTCCATATAACGATCCAAACGATTTTCTACTTTCTTCATCTGAAGGCAGAAATCATGATCTTCCGCAAGTTCCTTTAAACGATCTAAAGAGACCTCTTGTAATAATACAATAGGATTCTTATTGCATTCATACCATAAATTTGGATCTATTGCTTCAAAAAGATCTTGAGCGTCATCATTCCATGTCCACCACAGATTACTCGCAATCTTTTTAAGTGGTGAAAGTTCTTCAAACAACTCTGATTCAATAACTATCTTTTTCCATATTGGAGCCATCGAATTGTTAGCTCCAAAAAGTGAATGATTTTCCATGTTTTAGTGTTTTTACAAATGAGTTAATAATCACGGGATACTGATTATCTCATTGTTTATAGGTATCTAAATTTTCCAACATTCTTGCTTAATCACATTTCTCCTCAATCATCCTCTTAAGCTGTCCAATACCATCTTCTAACTGTTTCGTTGGACAATCTCTCTCCAATTGAATCTTGAAATCATTTAATACATTCATATAATTAATGAATGCATCATAAGGCGATTCATATGGATTATCATTCCATTCAACCTGACCATCTGAAAACCATTTGGTACTCATAAAGCTCAAATGATCTGACGACTGTAATGCATTCCATATATGTAACACATCTGTATCCTGACATTTTTTAATAAGTGCAGAAATAGCATATAATTTATTGAATGCCTCTTTCTGTAAATCATTCCCTAACCATGACGACAAGTCTCTCTCTTCATCTGTCCATGAAATAGGATAAGGAACATGAACTGCTGAAACAGTCTGTAACTGTTTTAAGATCTCTGTTGGTGTCACAAAAGAGGTCGACTGATTCTCTACGACCAACTCGACGAAACGATTTATGAAATCATAAATACCACTCTCCTTCGCGTTATGCTTTCCTATCGAATCATAATCAAAACAAAGGTTATAAATCTCTTCGTTTTCATCTCCATCTTCAATCCACGACAAATATTTCTCCGCAGTCAATGGATATTCACTCCACTCTTTATTTGAGAACTTAAAACGAAGATCATCACTAAGTTTATAATTTCTCATTAGTACTTTTAATCGTGGATTTATGGCATTACAATAAACAAAGTTCGGACTCTTCCATCCAAGTATATGTTTCGCACCTTCCGTGATCACACCATCAAATCCCATAGACGCAATCTGTTCTCCGATCTCGTCAGAGTACACAAGATCAGTATTACAAAACACTCTTGGTTTCTGTCCAAATAACTCTTCTATCAATGCCTCATGCTGTTGAACTTGCCTTTTAAACTCACCTTCATCGACAATGGACGATAATGAATAAGCATATGTTCCAGAAAGAAACTCAACACACCCAGTATTTGCCAACTGCTTAAATGAGTCAATAACTATCGGAGCATAACGTTGAAAAAGCTCCAATGTAGTACCTGAAATAGAGAAAGCAACTTTAAAAGCTCCTTTATACTTTTCAATCAGTGATAGCAACCTTTCATTGTTAGGTAGATATACAGTAGAGGCTACATTCTGTATTTCATTCTCATTATGATAATCATCAAAATAGTAGTGGTCATTACCAATATCAAGAAAGCGATACTTTCTTAAGTGAAATGGGTGATGTATCTGGAAGTATAGTGAAATATTTTTCATATCAATTCGATTTAAGCTTTTACTAATTCAATGGTGTGTTCATAAACTTTCCTTACATGAGCAGCAGAATGCTTCCATTCTAAACTATCCACCTCTACTCTTCCATGTTTCTTAAACATCTTTGATAAAGATGGGTAAGTAAGAATTCCATGTATGGCATCTGCTAGGGCATTGACATCCCAAAAATCAACTTTGATCGCATGTTGCAACACCTCGGCAACACCTGATTGTTTAGAGATAATTACAGGAACATCGGCTTGCATTGCTTCAAGTGGAGAGATACCAAAAGGCTCAGAAACAGAAGGCATCACATAAACATCACTAATACGAAGCATATCAAATACTTCATCTCCTTTCAGGAAACCAGTGAAATGAAACTTATCCGTTATTCCTAATGCGGCAGCACGAGTAATCATCTTATTCATGAGATCCCCATTACCTGCCATGACAAATCGAACATTATCCGTTTTCTCAAGAACTTTATGAGCTGCTTCGATAAAATATTCAGGTCCTTTCTGCATGGTAATACGACCTAAAAAAGTAACTATTTTTTCATCAACGCCCTTATTTATAGATAGTGCTTTCTTCTTAATTGGCTCTACGGCATTGTAAACTGTCTCAACCTTGTTTGGATCAATACCATATTTCTCAATTACAATCTTTCGAGTTAGATTACTCACCGTAATAATACGATCAGCAACCTCCATTCCCTCACGTTCAATTGCATAAACCTTGGGATTCACACTTCCTCCGCTTCGATCAAAATCCGTTGCGTGAACATGAATCACAAGTGGCTTACCAGACACACGTTTCGCTTCAATTCCCGCAGGATATGCAAGCCAATCATGTGCATGAATAATATCAAAATCATTATCTTGGGCTATGACTCTCGCCACCAAAGAGTATCTATATATCTCTTGGATAAGATCCACACCATACTTGCCTGAGAAAGTAAGACATCCCTCTTCATTTGTTTCTACAAGCTTCGTTTGAGCCTTAACCTTCTTCTGTGTTAACTTATAAAACTCCTCTTCTCCAACATAAGGGATCAAATTAGATTCAACCTCATAGAAATCGATCTTCTTCTGTACATCTTCAAACGTAATATCTCTACGTGCAACGGAGATATCCCCAGCACCAATTATCTTATCCACTTTTGTTGTGTCTTCATCACCATATGCCTTTGGCACGACAAAAGTGACATCCACATCATCAAAATTGGCTAACCCTTTTGTTAAACCGTAACTGGCCGTACCTAAACCACCACTGATATGAGGAGGAAACTCCCATCCAAACATTAATACTTTCATAATACTATTTTAAACAGGTGTCACCTCATATTTCTTTTCAACCTCTAGAATCGCTTTCTCTGCGTAGAGTAAGCTATTCACGGACCATGCTTGAGAAATTGCTCCTGACGGCTCATAAGGTGGATTTCCACTATAAACCTCAGATATAGACCCGACACAATGTTGACTCAACTCTTTATCAAATTCACTCAATATTGTTTTACAAAAAGAGATCCCACCTCTCTTATGTATTCTTAAATATGATTTAATAAAAGGTGCGACCAACCATGGATGAGCATTACCTTGATGCATTGCGATAGATCTTTTTACCTGCACTCCTTTGGAGTCTCCTTTATATCGAGTATCTCGTGGAGTTAATGAACGAATACCTTTAGGGGTTAACAACTCTTTTTTCACCACACTAAGTACCTTCTTCTCCACCTCTCTTGTCACAGGACTATGATCTAAAGAAACTGCAATCAACATATTAGGACGTACGCTCCAATCTTGTGTTCCATCTTCCGAGACTAAATCAGCCAAATAGCCTTTCCTTTCATCCCAAAATAAGGATCTAAAAGATCTTTTAGTATTGGGTAAGATTGCTTCTAATTCTCTTGACAATTTACTATTTCCTTCAAGCTTAGCCAAGCACTGTGTATATTTTAACGCATTATACCATAAGGCATTTACCTCTACAGCAAATCCATTTCTAGGTGTTACGGGAATACCGTCCACTTCAGCATCCATCCAAGTTAACGCAACAGAACTATCACCACCTGAAATAAGACCATTATCATGCATCCTAATATTATGGTTTGTTCCTTCGATAAACGAATGGATAATCTCTTCCATATATTTACCATATTTCCTCCAAACTCTACTTGAGTCTCCAGTTACCCTCTCCAACTCTTGCAATGCCACAAAGAAGTATAGAGAGGCATCCATCGTATTGTAGATATATCGACCAACTCCCCAATATTTAGGAAATAATCCATGCTTCAGTTTATTAACTTGAGTATCTAATATATTCTCAACCGTATTTGCATTATCAGGATTACTTAACATCCCTAATAATGAAATAAATGTCTGAGAAACGATACCATCATACCATGGATATCCTGCTACTAGATCTACATTATTTTTCCTTTTTACTAAGAATTGATTCGAGGCATTGGTGATGAAAGAATGAAATGAATTTCTTCTCTTTCTTTTATGAAGTTCTTTTTTAAAGATCGATTCTAACTCTTTCGGTTGTTCTTCTTCAGTTAGCGAACAAGAAAAATAGACACTTTCTCCTTTCTCAATAGGCACCTCGAAATACCCAGGAACAAATAGATCTTCATGAAAATCATATCCTCTCTCTTGCTCTTTTGTATATTCAATATTCTTATACCAATCGGGAATTTCAATAAAGTCACACGGTTTTGATAATTGTAGGTGAAGTTCTGGATATTGATCATACAATCGATGATTCGTTCCATTCACACTGTTACCATGTTTTGTTTGGGCATACATATTCTCTTTAGATAGATCATGTGCACCTCTAAAGGCAAGAAAAGGTCTGAAACGTAAAGTCGTTTTGGAATGAGCCTCTTCTAAAGTGTAACGAACAATAAGTTGATCCTTATTCTCTGTTAACAATCGCTCCATTGTTAAGATTACACCACCAACACGATAAGTTGTCTTTGGTATAATATCAATCGAGAAGTCCCGAATGTATTTATGTCCTTTGGGCTCATAAAAACCACCGGGGTATTTATGTATTCCCAAATTAAACTCCTCACCATGTTGTATTACCGTAGTGTCCAATGAAGACAATAATACATGTTTATTTCCGTCCAACTCATCGAGTTGACATACAAATAACCCATGATATTTACGCGTATTACACCCTGTAAGAGTTGTGCAAGAGTAAGTACCAGACTTGTTAGTTCTAAGAATCTCTCGGGAAAGAGAATACTCTAGATTAACAAGTTGATACTTATCAAACTTTAGATAGCTCATGTTACTAGATTTTTAGTTTGGTGGTTTGGGCACTCTTTTATGAAATGCCTTCTGACTCACCTAAAGTTAACGGAACTATCTAAAAAGATGAAATTATTCATGTAAATTTTGACGAAATTGATGAATAATTTCATCTAAATCGATTGCAGGACATCTTTTGCTTATAACTTCAATCTTATCTAACTGCTTCTTTATGAACTTCTGATGACTTTCACTTGTAGTGTCATTAGGTCGATGGTTTGCAGATTTTACTATCTTATTAATTTCCTTGATCAGCTGTCGAGTTGAATCATCAAAATAGGTATTTGAATATAAACTCCAGATATAATCAATGGCTAACTCTGAAGGATGGACCATATCTTTATCATAGAATCGATAATCTCTCAAATCATCCATCATGATTTCATACGTTGGAAAATACCCAATATTACGTTCACTAAAACCCTGCCTCAGTCTATCTACAGCCAACAACAGAGAAGCTTTGCTTAACTGATTCTCTACATGTCCATCCCTCAAATGACGAATAGGGCTTACCGTAAGTGTAACTTGTAAATTAGGATTTAAATCCCAAATTCGTTTTAACAAGTTAGCCCACTCCATAATGATATCATTTGGCGACAGACGAAAACGCTTAAATTCTTTCTCTGGTTGTTTATGACAGTTACCAACAACCCTTCCTGTCATCTTATGTTCATATATATATGCTGTCCCAAAAGTAATAAACAGGTGCTGACAGCTCTTTAAGTATTCATGTGCTCTTTCAATCGCTCTATTTATCTTAGATAATGATAATTCAACACTCCTATCGTTAAAATCACTATGAAACTCAAAAGAGCCGTAACTGTTTCCCAACCATGATATATCAGAATCATTTAATAAGTTCTTATCTATAATTCGATCTAACAGAGACATGATGGAACTTGGATTGTACAGAATGCCTAAAGGATTTATCAAAGTATTAAATAAATTCTGGCTCAACCTGCTCCCTATATTATTTGTAAAACAGGAGCCCAGTAGCATCACCTTATCTTCGTAACCTATCTTTTTTGTAACCTCTAGAGGCTTTATTGGAGTTCTAAATATATCAAACTGATCCATCTATCCATTTATTTATATAAGAAAATATTTCATCCGCTTCCTCTGAATTTTGAAGATGATGACGTGTATTTCGAAACAAGCCAAAAGTAAAATTGTTGTGAACTTTCGACAACTCTCTACTTATCAAAGCGGAAGTAGCCATATCTTGAGCTCCATGAACTAAACAGATATTCATATCTCCAAAAGAATCTTCTCTAAAGAAAAAAGATCCTGCATTTTGTGCTTCATAAAAGGTCCTGGTAGCTATTTTATGGTGAACGAGTGGATCTTCTTCATTATATGATTTAAAGTTCCATATATTACGTGGTACGATCAACGAAAGCCGCTTTGAATAGAGCCATCGACAGAATCTAAATATTGCACCATACATATTTCCATCCAATCGGACCCATGGAGCAGTGACAACACAACAACTAACCGAAGATATATTACTATTCTGTATAAAGGATAATAATATATTTCCGCCCAAACTATGTCCATATAAAACCACTGGAAGAGAAGAGTATTCACTTTTACCCCTTGAAATTGTATCAGAGATTAATTGGTATAGCTTATAATAGTTTCCAACATCCCCACGTTTCCCCGAAGATCGCCCATGACCAGGCAAATCAAAACTATATACAACATACCCTTTATTCACAAAACGCTCCAACCAATCAAGATAGGAGGTGACATGCACACCTAAACCATGAATAAAAACAAAAATCTTCGTTGGATCTACCTCGCTAGAGAATATCTTGTATAAACAAGTATGTTGTCCTCTACTCGAGTCTATATCAGAAGTCTCTATGTTTAAATTAGAAATCATATTTTGTATGATCTTTGAAGATTATTAATCCAATAAACAGCTCTTTTATTATAAGCATAAATTGCTTTGATCTTTTTGTTTTAATCAAACAGAAAATGGAAGAAAACCGTAACTGTAATGTCCTCTTCTAACATCTCAAACTGCATAAAGCGTAGATTCTAAAGATAATCTCAATGCAGTATTGGTATACAACAATGAGCATAATTCAATAGTTGTATTGTAAATGTTAAAGTACAAAAAAGAATCCTCTTTTCTCGAAGTATAAAGTAGAGATAAAAAAAAAGAACATCCATAAGAATGTTCTTTTAAAGGTTGACCCACCAAGGCTCGAACTTGGACTCTTCTGAACCAAAATCAGATGTGTTGCCAATTACACCATAGGTCAATCATGTGCGCCTTATTTCTTTAAGACGATGCAAATAAAAGCTCTTTTTAGTAAACTTCAAAATTTTAGAATAATAAAAATATAGTTTTTTTTCATCATCCCTCATTCACAATCCGTTACCAAAACAGCTTTTTTTACATTACATAAATCCTAACTCAAGTCTTGCCTCTTCCGACATCATAGACTTATCCCAAGCAGGTTCAAAAGTTAGCTCTACTTTCGCCTCCTTAATCCCTTCTGTCTTTTCCGATGAGTACTTTACATCTTCTAAGATCATATCTGCTGCAGGACAATTTGGTGCTGTCAATGTCATCACAACATATGCAACATCATCCTTCACATCTACACTATAAATCATTCCAAGGTCATACACATTCACTGGAATCTCAGGATCATATACCTCTTTCAGGTTTTCAATTATCTCATCAATACGCTTATCCATGATCTTTCTTTTAGCTATTTATTTTTCTATCATAGGCGATCGCATATAGTCTCATCTGTTTTACCATAGACAATAAGCCATTGGATCTTGTAGGAGACAAATGCTGTGTCAAACCTATATCATCAATAAAATATAATTCCGATTCAAGAATCTCTTTTGGAGTACGATCTTCATACACCTTCAAAAGTAGCGATACCAAACCTTTAACAATAATAGCATCACTCTCGCCCTCAAAATGAATCTTTCCATCTTCAAAAGTGGGATAAAGCCAAACACGACTCTGACACCCCTTAATCAAGAAATTATCTACCTTGTATTTCGGATCGATATCATTGAGTTCATTACCCATCTCAATCAGATTAGCATATTTATCCATCCAATCATCAAACATCGAGAACTCTTCAATAATTTCGTCTTGAACCTCGTTTATTGTTTTCATCTAATTTTATCTTTTTTCTTTGGTGTAATAATTATACCCTACATGAAACGATCAAAACTCATATGCTCTATTTTTGCTTATACTACTTGAAAATATTACTATAGAGAACTCTATACCTCTATTTATTAACTTTGTCTAAACAAAATATATTTGAGTCAACTTATCGTTCATTAAAAATGTAATTCATATTACATGTAAAATTACAAAAAAGAATTTTCTGATCTAAACAAACATCTGCTGCAAACGTAACAGAGCATTATAGAAAGCATCTATTTCCTCTTTGGTATTATATGGTGAAAGTGCGGCTCTAGTCATTCCCTGCATTTCAAAATGATCCATTATTGGATCTACACATAAACGACCAGTACGTACTGCAAAACCAAGCTGATCAAGTAATGTGCCTAAGTCAAAATGATGTACACCATCAATTGCAAAAGAGATTATACCTACTTTGTTCTCAGACTCGCCAAAGAAGCGAATACCCTCTATCTGACTTAACTTAGAGATAGCATAACGATACAACTCCTCTTCCCATGCAACCATATTTGCTTTACCATAAGTCTCTACAAAACCAATAGCTGCACCTAAACCAATAATATCAGTATAATTGGGGGTACCTGGTTCAAACTTATAAGGAAGAACATTGAAAGTTGTCTCTTTAAAAGTAACAGTTTCAATCATTTCACCTCCCGTCATAAATGGCGGCATCTGCTCTAAAATATTTTTCTTACCATAAAGCACACCTGTTCCCGTAGGTCCATATATCTTATGACCAGAAAAAGCATAAAAATCACAATCAAGTTTCTGTACATCCACATCACAATGAGCAATACCTTGGGCTCCATCAATTAGCACATAAGCACCTCTCTCATGAGCTTTCTCTATGATATATTCTATTGGATTAATTGTACCCAAAGCATTGGATGCATGATTCACTGAAACGATCTTTGTTTTATCACTTAACAATGATTCATACACCTCTAACATCAATTCTCCTTTATCATTAAAAGGAATAACCTTTAATGTCGCGCCTTTTCTTTGACATAACATCTGCCAAGGAACAATATTTGCATGATGCTCCATCTCTGAAACGATAATCTCATCTCCAGAATGAATACACATTTCACCTAATGATGATGCTACTAAATTAATCGATTCTGTAGTACCTTTGGTAAAGATGATCTCTTCCCTCGACGCCGCATTTATAAAAGAACATACTTGATCTCTAACAGCCTCATATGCCACCGTCGCCTCTGATGCCATTCGATGTGTTCCTCTATGAATATTTCCATTCACCTTCATCATATAATGCTCTACGGTTTCAGACACACATTTAGGCTTCTGAGTGGTAGCGGCATTATCAAAATAGACAAGGTTTTTCTTTGGATAGATTTCCTGATCTAAGATTGGAAAATGACTTCTGAATTCTTGAACATCAAAACTCATGACTTATATAGTTATTAAAAAAGGTACCCCATTGTTTATTAAAAAAACCAATGAGATACCCTTCTATAGAATACATTACTTACCTATAGCACCTATAGGCTATTATTTATTGAAGTAATCTCGTTGTCCCTAAAGAGAGCTATGAATTACACTCAATCGCACATGAATCACATGGAGAATCTTCCCCACGAAGTCTCCTCTCTAACAACTGATCAATACGATCACGTAAAGGTTCTATTCGTAAATTCGAAAGAACATCATGTGCAAAAGCAAAAATCATCATTAAACGAGCCTCATCTTCACCAATACCTCTTGTTCTAAGATAAAATAGAGCCTCTTCATCAATTTGACCAACAGTAGCACCATGACTACATTTCACATCGTCATTATCAATAATCAGTTGGGGCTTCGCATTCATCTGAGCGCTATCTGTCAACAACAAACTATTATTTTGTTGAAAAGCTGCTGTTTTCTCTGCATAAGGCAACACGTGAATACAACCAGTAAATACTCCTTCAGAGTTCCCTGACATCACATTCTTGTACACCTGATTACTAGTACAGTGAGGCTTACTATGATATATCGTAGTGAAATTATCCACATGCTGTTCTTGATCGGCAACCGAAATACCATACATCTTAGCATTCGCATTCTCCCCATTCAAGTTAATGGTCAAGTTATTGCGAATAACACCTCCATGAAGTACTACAGCATGAGTCAGCACATTACTGTTTGACTGCTGCTCAATATTCAAACCACTTAGATTGATAGTTTGATTATTTTGATTCTGAACATTATAAATATCCAATGATGCATTCTCTTTCAACAAAACCTCTGTCATATTATTGAAAACAAAAGCATTGCTAGACAAAGTATGGTCACAAACAGCAATTTTAGCCTGACTTCCTTGCTCTAAGAGTACCACATTTCTCTGTGAACACATTCTATCAGAATCACCATTCAACAAATTAATAACCTGTAATGGACGTTCTAGCACCACATTCTTTGCTATGTGAACAAAAAGACCATCTTGGGCAAACATACCATTCAATGCTAGCACAGGATCCTTTGCATTATCTGTATAACGACACAGAACCTCTTCAACCAACTCTTTATGCTGATTTAGCGCATCCTGCAAGCTACATACAGTAACTCCCTCAGGCAAAGCCTCTAAATTATTCTTAGGATAGTACCAACCATTTACCATTAAAATGGTAAAAGTATCTAGATCAGGAACATCACACTCAAAGACTTCTTCAATATCAATATTGGCATCATCTTTAGAAGCGATAATATCCCAAGGCTTATCAAAAACTTCAACTAAGTTAGTATACTTATAGTTTTCCACCTTTTTTGAAGGAACACCTTGAGTAAGAAAACTCTCCAAAGCACAACCTCGTCTCTCATTAAGAAAAGCAGGAGCATTATTAGCAATAGCATCCCTTTTCTCTAAAAAAAGAGTTTCAAGTGCAGTGGTTGCATTATTTATAGCATTTTTATCGCTCATAAATTATTCCCCCATCTCTTCTTTAATCCAATCGTATCCTTTCTCTTCTAGTTCTAATGCCAACTCTTTTCCTGCAGTCTTCACAATACGACCTTTATACAAGATATGTACATAATCAGGAACGATGTAGTCAAGAAGACGCTGGTAGTGAGTTACAACGATGGTAGCATTATCTTTCGTCTTAAGTGCATTCACACCATTGGCAACCACTCGCAATGCATCAATATCGAGACCTGAATCTGTTTCATCTAGGATAGATAGTTTTGGCTGCAACATAGCCATCTGAAAGATCTCATTCTTTTTCTTCTCTCCTCCAGAAAAACCTTCGTTTACAGAACGGTTAGTTAGAGTCGAATCGATATGAACTAAATCTTTCTTCTCTCGCATCATCTTCAAGAAATCACCAGCCTTCAAAGGTGGCAAACTACGATATTTACGATGCTCGTTTACTGCCGTCTTTAAGAAGTTAACCATACTCACACCTGGAATCTCTACCGGATATTGGAAACTAAGAAACAGGCCCTCTCTTGACCTATCCTCTGGCGAAAGATCCAATAGATCTTTTCCTCCAAAATCAACAGATCCACCGATAATCTCATATTTGTCATTTCCAGACAAAACATTAGCCAATGTTGATTTACCTGCACCATTTGGTCCCATAATGGCGTGTACCTCTCCAGGTTTAACTTCTAGATTTAGACCATTTAATATCTGTTTTCCTTCTACCGAAGCTTGAAGGTCTTTTATTTTTAGCATAACTCTTTTCTCTTTTTTACTTCAACATTTTCTTTAGCCTACACTACCTTCTAAACTAATCTCAAGAAGACGTTGTGCTTCAACAGCGAATTCCATTGGTAGTTTATTAATCACCTCTTTGGCATATCCATTTACGATCATACCAATTGCGTCTTCCGTGGAAATTCCACGTTGGTTACAATAAAAGATTTGATCTTCTCCAATTTTTGAAGTGGTAGCTTCATGTTCTACAACCGCAGTATTGTTTGCCACTTCAACGTATGGGAAAGTATGCGCTCCACATTGGTTACCCAATAGTAAAGAATCACATTGCGAGAAATTTCTTGCATTATTTGCCTTCTTTCCTACTTTAACCAATCCTCTATATGCATTGCTTGATTTTCCTGCAGAGATACCTTTAGATACAATTGTACTCTTTGAGTTCTTTCCAATATGTATCATTTTGGTACCAGTATCTGCTTGCTGGTAATTATTGGTCAATGCTACGGAGTTAAATTCAGCAACCGTATCATCTCCTATCAATACACAACTTGGATATTTCCATGTTACAGCCGATCCTGTTTCCACCTGATTCCAAAGAAGCTTTGATCTATTTCCTTTACAGATACCTCTTTTGGTAACAAAGTTAAAGATTCCACCTTTTCCATTCTTATCTCCAGGATACCAGTTTTGAACCGTACTATATTTAACTTCAGCTCCTGCCTCAGCAATAATCTCCACAATAGCAGCGTGAAGTTGATTCTCATCTCTCTGAGGAGCGGTACACCCCTCCAAATACGAAACATACGAATCATCCTCTGCAACAATCAAAGTACGTTCAAACTGCCCAGTATTTGATGCATTAATACGGAAATATGTAGATAGCTCCATAGGACACCTTACCCCTTTAGGGATGTAACAGAATGACCCATCACTAAAAACGGCTGAATTTAATGCCGCAAAATAGTTGTCCGTATAAGGGACCGCTTTACCTAGGTATTTTTGTATTAGGTCTGGATGTTCTAAAACGGCTTCACTAAAAGAACAAAATATTATTCCTTTCTCTGAAAGCGTCTCTTTAAAAGTCGTTTTCACCGATACACTATCGATAACAGCATCGACAGCAACTCCGGTGAGTTGCTTCTGTTCTTGCAAAGGTATCCCTAATTTGTCAAAAGTGGCCAAAAGCTCTGGATCCACTTCATCCAAGCTCTCATATTTAGGTGTACTCTTTGGTGCAGCGTAGTAAATTATATCTTGAAAGTCTATCTCTGGTATGTTAAGATGAGCCCATTTAGGCATCTCCATCTTCTGCCAATAACGATATGCCTTCAATCGAAAATCCAACATAAACTTCGGCTCTTTCTTCTTTGAAGAGATAAGGCGAATCACATCTTCATTAAGGCCTTTCGCAATTGTCTCCGTCTCAATATCTGAGACAAAACCATATTGATATTCCCTCTGCGTAACTTCGTTAAGTAACTTATCTTGATCTCCCATCTTGATTCCTTAATTTTTTATCTAAAAAACATCTTTTTTAGACTTTTAATTATCTGGCTTAATGCCTCAGCAAACCACCTCTCTCTCGCAGGCAATATCACGTTAACTGAGTTATTCAGACTGATTTAAAATTAATTGCAAAGATAACAAACAAATCTTACTTTTGCATCAGAAAAGTTATAAATCATACCAATAGGTCTTAAAAAACTGTGATCCTTATGAGCAATCAAAAAACGGAGTTATCCGAGCTTGGAGAATTTGGTCTAATTAAACATTTGACCAATAAAATCGAGATAAAGAACGACAGTACCATTAAAGGCGTTGGTGACGACTGTGCAGTTCTTAATTACCCAAAGAATAAGATAGTTGTAACCACAGATATGCTTACAGAGGGGATTCATTTCAACCTAATGTATGTCCCATTGAAGCATCTAGGATACAAAGCAATTACAGTGAACCTTTCTGATGTTTATGCAATGAATGCTAAACCAAAACAGGTGACTGTATCCCTTGCATTATCGTCTAAATTCTCTTTAGAGGCGATAGAGCAACTCTATCAGGGTATACACTTAGCATGTCAAAGATATGGGGTAGATCTTGTTGGTGGAGACACCACTTCTTCTCTTACAGGACTGACCATTTCAGTCACAGCTATTGGAGAAGTAGAAGAGGATAAAGTAGTTTACAGAACAGGAGCAAAACCTGGCAATCTTCTATGTGTTTCAGGTGATCTTGGAGGGGCTTACATGGGGCTTCAACTATTAGAAAGAGAGAACGAAGTTTTCAAAGTTGATCCTAACATGCAACCAGAATTCAAAGAGTTTGACTACCTCTTAGAGCGCCAGTTAAAACCTGAACCTCGAATGGATATTATTAAGATGTTTGAAGACTACGAAATCTGTCCAACATCAATGATCGATATTTCAGATGGACTTTCATCTGAAGTCCTTCACCTTTGTGAACAATCTGAAGTGGGATGTAGGGTTTACGAAGATAAGATCCCGTATCATCCAAACACACAAGATCTAGCACAAGAGATGAATATGAATCCTATTGTAGCTGCATTAAATGGAGGGGAAGACTATGAACTACTTTTCACCATGGACATAAAAGACTATGACAAGATCAAAAACAACCCTTCAATCTCCGTACTAGGTCATATTACAGAGAAAGAAGAAGGAGCAAACCTTGTTACTGCTGGAATGGGCAAATTCATTCCTCTTGAAGCACAAGGGTGGAATCCAATGATGAACAAGAGAGACACAGAATAAAAAAAAAGGAGCTCAATGAGCTCCTTTCTTTATTCTTATATTGTACTTATACAATAAGCTTATATCCTTTTCCGTGAACATTAATAATTTCAACACTAGGCTCCTGCTTTAAGTGCTTACGTAGTTTTGTGATATAAACATCCATGCTACGTGCGTTGAAATAATTATCATCAACCCAAATAGTCTTCAATGCAAAATTACGTTCAAGAACTTTATTCGCATTAACACACAATAGACGTAAAAGATCAGATTCCTTTGTTGTCAATTTAGTCACTTCCTCACTCAACTGATTTGTCAGTGTCTGTTTACGTGAATCAAAACTAAGGTTTCCTAACTTAAATACTGTTTGTGCAGACTCTTGGTTCTCTTGAGAGATACGTCTTAAGATAGCTTCAATACGGAAAATTAACTCTTCCATACTAAATGGCTTCGTCATATAATCGTCAGCACCAATCTTAAACCCTTCAAGAACATCCTCTTTAAGATTTTTCGCTGTCAAGAAAATAATTGGAATATCCGCATTTACCATACGAATATCTTTTGCTAACGAGAAACCATCTTTCTTTGGCATCATCACATCAAAAATACAAAGACTATATTTGCTCTTCATAAAACCGTGATATGCTGCCTCGCCATCTTCAAATAAATCTGTATCGTACCCCTTGGCTACAAGATACTCTTTAAGCAATAGACCTAAATTTTCGTCATCCTCTGCTAGTAAAATGCGTGTCTTTTGTTCCATAATCATATTCTATTTTTTTGCCGGTAGATAAATCTTAAACGTTGTCCCTTTCCCCAAAACACTTTCTACTTTTATAGTACCTGAATGTTCGTGTACTACTTTCTGAACATAACTAAGGCCTAAACCAAAACCTTTTACATCATGTACATTACCTGTTGGGACTCTATAAAAACGATCAAAAATCTGCTTTACATGTTCTTTAGCAATTCCTATGCCAAAATCTTTGATCTCAACAACAATATTGTTATCAACATTGTAAGTTCGAACTTCAATTTTTGATATTCCCCCACTATATTTACATGCATTATCTAATAAATTAAATATCACATTAGAGAAATGAACCTCGTCAGCTTTGACCCGATCAAAAGTCGCTTGCAAATCAACATCCAATGATCCTTCCTCTTTATTAAAACGGAAACCAAAATTCTCTGTTACTTGATAAACAATATCATTTACTTTTAGTTCATTAAAAATTAACTTTAATTTACCTTCATTAAAAACAGCCATCTGCAAAACCTTTTCCACTTGATGACTTAGGCGCTTACTTTCATCGAAAATAACCTTCGAGATATGACCAACAGAAGACTTTGAATGCTCAAAACTGGTGTCTTTCAACATTTGAGAAGCCAAAGAAATTGTCGATATCGGGGTTTTTAACTCATGGGTCATATTATTAATAAAATCATTCTTTATTTGTGACACCTTCTTCTGCCGAAGAATCACATTTAAAGTCAGTATAAAAACCAATAGAACGATAGAGGTAAGTAAAATAGATGGTAGTATAAATTTTCCGATCTGGTTCCGAATATAATCAACCTTATCCGGAAAATAGATGGCCAATACATATGCCTTCGGATGAATATCTCCTGGAAATAACATGATGGTCTCTTCTCCATAACCTTTACTATTATACCCTTCAGATCTCCACACATAACTGTTATAGCCAGTGTAGCGTGTTTTTATCGCACATAAGAACTTGGCATGAATACCATTATTATGTAACTCCTGATAAATGATCGAACGTAGAATAGTAGTGTCGATACGATCCAATATAGGACGATCCTCTAGTTGTAACCTTCGATTCATGTCCAGTTTAGAAACACTACTCGAATCTAATGCCTGTAACCAATGCTCTTTGCTGGGATTTAAATCGGGATCTTCATAGCGTAGGGTATCCAAAATCACAATCTTACTTGAGTCTGCCATCATGATTACAGACTCAAAGGTCTCCAGCGACTCGAAAGACAAGCTCTTTTTGATCTCATCATTCTCTAATCGCCTAACAACATTGACTAGAGTACTATTAACCAGATTATGGAAATACCCCTCCTTTAGCTCTACATTACTTCTCACAGACATAAACTGGACTAGTATAAGTAGAACTACCACTACGGCCATTACACCACCTAATATGTATACAAACCTTTTATTCATGACATGTTAAAGATACATGTTAAATCTTTCATGATTAAGATTTGAAACATGATTTAACTTTAAAATGCGCCAATAAGACATTATTTTACACCAATTTGTGTCATAAGCAGAACTATTTGATACTTATTCACAAAAAAACAACGTCAACTGTTTGCGTTTCTAAACAAAACGTATAATTTCGCAGCTGAAAACGTGGTTAATAGGTTTTATTTTTGGGGTTAACTAAGTTTTTCACAAGGTGAATTTAGGTTTTGGTTAAAAAGGCGGGATTACCCGCCTTTTTTATTTTTATATGTTCTTGGAATTCATCTTTTCATAAGCATTCTTTGCAGCATGCTGCTGTGCTTCTTTCTTCGAAAAACCTCTTCCATTACCTCGCTTTTGTCCATCTATTTTTACGACTGCAACAAATGGTGGAAGGCCTGTTTGTTGTCTAGGCTCTTCTCGGGTTTCGAACTCTACAGAGACTTTATTTTTTTGTCCCCACTCGATAAGCTGGCTCTTGAAATTTGTGTTAACCTCCTGTACCTCATCAATATTGACATACTTTCGGATAATATTTTGCACGATTACTCTTTGGGTAATCTCATAGCCTTTATCCAAATAAAGTGCTCCAATAAGTGCTTCAAAAGCGTCCCCATAAATATGGCTCGTTTCATTCTTTGAATTAGTGGTCGATTCAACATATCGATCCAATCCCGTCTGAAACGTTAGCTTTGTTAAAAAAGAGCGATTCACTAACTTAGATCGCATCTGAGTTAGAAAACCCTCATCTTTATTGGGAAATCTCTTAAATAAATAGTCGGCAACTACCGCCCCTAAAATCGCATCGCCTAGATATTCTAGTCGCTCATTATTTACAGGGAACCCTCTTAAATCTGTCTTTGATGCAGATTTGTGTATGAAGGCCATATCGTAAAATCGTAACTTGCCGGGAGTCACACCTAACACAGATTTCAAAAACAAGTAAAACTCTTTCCTAGGAGAAGAAAAGAGTTTTACCCTATGTATTAACGTTTTGATCACTGTTAATTCATTTTTTTGAATATTAAAGTCGCATTGTGACCTCCAAATCCAAAAGTGTTACTCAAGAATGCATTTACCTCACGCTCTTTCGCCTGATTGAATGTAAAATCAATATTTGGATCCACTTCTGGATCTAATTCAAATTGGTTGATTGTTGGAGGAACAATGTTATTTTGCATTGCTAAAATTCCAGCAATTGCTTCTACTGCTCCCGCAGCTCCTAATAAGTGACCTGTCATCGATTTGGTAGAACTGATGCTAACATCATAAATCTTATCACCAAATACTTCTTTGATCGCCTTAGGTTCCGCGATATCTCCTAATCCTGTAGATGTTCCATGAACGTTGATATAATCTATATCATTTACACTCATATTAGCATCTTCTAGGGCTAAACGCATACATAATGCAGCTCCACCTCCATTTGGATCTGGGGCAGTCATATGATATGCATCTGCACTCATACCAACACCTGCTACTTCAGCATAGATCTTAGCACCACGTGCAACAGCGTGCTCATACTCTTCAAGAATAAGTGCAGCACCACCTTCGCTCATCACAAAACCATCACGATCCTTATCAAAAGGACGAGAGGCGGTTTTAGGATCATCGTTACGTGTTGAGATTGCTCTCATTGCATTAAATCCACCGATACCAGCTTTATTAATTGCTGCCTCAGAACCACCTGCAATCAACACATCGGCTTTACCCAAACGGATAAGGTTCGCTGCATCATAAATTGCATGAGATGAAGAAGCACAAGCTGTAACAGTTGTTAAGTTTGGTCCTCTAAAACCATATTTGATTGAAATATTACCACAAGCAATATTTGCAATCATCTTAGGAATAAAGAAAGGAGAGAATTTTGGAGACTCTGGTCTCGAATTGAATGCGGTCACTTCATTATAAAAAGTGTCCAAACCTCCAATACCAGCACCCCAGATAATTCCGGCTCTATCCTTATTAACGTTTTCTAAATCAAGACCACTGTCCTCGATTGCCTGATCAGAAGCGATGTAAGCGAATTGTGCATACAAATCGTGCTTACGTACCTCTTTACGGTCAAGATAATCCGTTGGATTATAGTCCTTAACCTCACAAGCAAAATGAGTTTTGAACTTTGAAGAATCAAATCTGGTAATGGGACCAGCACCACTGACCCCATTTTTTAATCCTTCCCAGTATTCTTCAATGCTCTTTCCGAGTGGGTTGATTGTTCCTAGTCCAGTGACTACTACTCGTTTCAATTCCATACCGGAAGAAATCCTTTATATGTATAAATTACTTCTTAGCTTCTTCAATGTGAGAAATCGCTTCACCTACTGTACCGATCTTTTCAGCTTGATCGTCTGCGATCTCAATATCGAATTCTTTTTCGAATTCCATGATCAACTCAACAGTATCTAAAGAGTCAGCTCCAAGATCGTTTGTGAATGAAGCTTCTAGTGTTACTTCGCTTTCGTCAACACCCAATTTTTCTACGATAATTTCTTTTACTTTTGCTGAAATGTCAGACATAACTGTAAATTTTAAATGATTAAATTTGAATGAAATATTTTCTACGATACAAAGTAATAAAGAATCGGTTTTAATTTCAAAGCTTTTTATCTGAATTATATCGTTTGGAGAGGCATTCAGTGCAAAGTCGATCCTTTTTCGAAAATATGGGTCAAAAAGTCCACATTATTTACACCCCAAAACCTTAATAATGAAACAAATATCAATATTCGCCTCTGGAACGGGATCTAATGCTAAAAATATAATTGAGTATTTTAGGAATGATCCCAACACAAACATTAACTTAATTATTTGCAATAATGAGAATGCGGGAGTCCTTGACATCGCCAGCCAAGAGGATATACCCGTGATACTCATTAAAAGAAGTGAACTTGAAAGTCCATCGAACTTAATCACCATTTTAAAAAATCGAAAAATTGACTTAATTGTTCTTGCTGGATTTCTTCTTAAAATACCTTCAGTGCTCACAACAACTTTTCCTATTATTAATATACACCCTGCACTGCTACCTAAATATGGTGGAAAAGGAATGTATGGAAAACATGTTCATCAAGCAGTTCTTGAAAATAGAGATAAAGTTAGTGGGATAACAATTCACCATGTAAATGAAGTCTACGACAAAGGGGAGATACTTCTACAAAAAGAGGTAGAGATTGAAAACCTTGAAACAGCTCAATCGCTACAAGAAAAGATACATAAATTGGAACATCACTACTACCCTTTAGTCATAAAGGAAATCCTCGAGCAAATGTAACACCCATTGAATTATGAAATGAGCCATAAAACCTGTCGATGGTAGTTTGTCTAGACAAGGCATTAAATTAGAAAGACACCTCTCCCTTCGTGGTCAAACATAACGATGCATGAGCAACTAGAAGACATAAGAATGTAGCCCACCTTACGATTCAATGAGTATAGTAGACAAAAGAGCCTTCTTTCACTATTGAAAGAAGGCTCTTTTGTCTACTATATATTTGGTATACTATCCCTCAACAGAAGGCGTAGACGAAACTTTAATATCATTTGCAACTATAGTATCATTTAACACTACAGGAACCTCTAATAGGTTCTTTAAACTGTCAGCCACATGCTCAAAAGCAACCATATTCGCTTTCTTAACAGGTGCAACAGGAGGTGCTTTTAATTTCAATGGGTCCATCGCTTTTCCATTTCTAAAAACTCTGAAATCTAGATGAGGACCAGTAGCCAAACCTGTCGATCCAACGAAACCAATAAGATCTCCTTGACGAACACGCTTACCAACAACCATTCCTTTAGCAAAGTTATGTAGATGCATGTAGGTCGTGGTATAAACTGAATTATGCTTAATCTTCAAATACTTTCCACCACCTCTCTTCTGATAACCTCTCTTAATGATCACCCCATCACCAATGGTATGAACAGGTGTACCTGTTGCTGCAGCATAATCAATACCTAAATGAGGACGACGATAACGTAATACAGGATGAAGTCGACTGTAAGAGAACTTCGAACTAATACGTGAATATTTTAATGGAGCCTTAAGGAAAGCTTTCTTCAAACTGTTCCCCTTATGATCAAAATAAGAAACAACACTATCCTGTGCAAAACGATATGCATCATAAGGCTCTCCTCGATGAACAAAATTTGCAGCATAAACAGCTCCTACGCCGATAGATTCACCATCAACATATAGCTCATCATAGATCACATTAAATGTGTCTCCTTTTTGAATTCCAAAGAAGTCAATCGTCCAAGCAAAAATATCAGACAGCGGTATCGAGAGTTGTACATTAATATTGTTGTCAACCATTGCATTCCAAAGAGAAGAAGTAATGACACCTTTTCTATGTTTTAGTTTACGCTCAATGACTTTCTGTCCTTTTTCAATAGACAATGAATCCCTGAAATCATAACAAACATAATCTGTATTGTCTATCTCATACACAAAAAATGCAGCCCTATTCAAGCTATCTTTCGTGCTGAAAATAGTATACTTATTTCCTCTTCTAATCTTTCTGACATCGAAAACAGACTTTGAACTTTTAGCCAACCTATCGATCATCTGATAATTAATGCCATATTTCAATAGTATATCCGCTAAAAACTCATTCTTTTTCACCTCAGAACTTTGAACATTAAAAGAGTCGATGGGGATACCATACAATAACTCAGGTTCAGGCTCAGGTAAAGAGTCCACAACTGCAACTTCCTGTGGAAGATCATATTCCGTGAATTTATCGCCACGAAAATAGAACCAAAGCACTACAGTTGATATTAATATTACTACTAGGGATATTATTAGAGGTCTATTCTTTTTCATCTCAATTATTATTCTGTCATTTTTGGAATGACGAAGTTAACGATCGTAAATCACTTATGCAAAAATACAATTTGACCATAACAAACATGGCAAAAAACTACAAATCAACATCATAACAAACATTCATCACCTGAAATATTATATCAGGATGGTTTAAAACACTTTTCAAACAAAAACTTTAACACAACAATAACCTTTCTGATTATCCACACACCACAATATATCACGGCATAAATAACCATTGAATGATTTGCCATGACCATGATAAAATAAGAAAAAGGGCACTCTTTGCTCTTCAAAGAATGCCCTTTTTTAATATGTAGTAAGTAACCATTAAACAGAAACTACTGTCTCACAGCCTTTATATCACGCCCAAAAGCAGTAATAATTAACCCAACGATCTTACCATCCTTTTTATCCAATGTGATCTTCGCAAAGTTATCAACAGTCACAAAATGATCTTCATCTAAAGGAATTAAAAATTGAGCCACTCGCCTTGATTTCACCTCAAAAAATAACTTCCCATCTTTTATAGTGATCGTAGCATTAGCTCGCAACATCTTTACCATATACTCTCCTGTAATTGAAGATAAATCACTAACCTTCTTATATCTATCCTCTACCGATGGATAATAGTTATTCCAAACATCAAAATCTGGCATATCATCATTCACAACAATACTTAATACTTTATCTGCATTCGGGATCAACTCGTCTAAAACATTGCGATCATCCTTCCATACCGAAATATTATGACTTGTATAATATGGCTTTAACTCACTCTGATCTGTATAATTTACTGTAATAGATACTCCTAATGGTCGACTCCCAACTTTATTCACTTTTAGAACTCCGTTTTCAAAAGATTCCACCGCTAAATCGGCTGACCCCATCTCAAAAAACCAAGGTTTCCATATCCAAGAAAGATCTTCTCCTGACATCTTCTCAAAAAAGAAAAAATAATCATACGGAGTAGGTGACTTCTTTGCCCATGTTTCAACATACTTTTTATATATACCTTTAAACTTTGCGTCACCTAAATATTCAAAAAGAAGATGATTCACGTAACCCGGTAAAAGATACATCTGATAATCTGTTGAATTTGACACATTCACATCGTAATTGAGATACCCTTTACTAAAACCAGCACAGACTTTTATATCCTCACTAACATTATTCATCTCTTTTTTAAATCTGGAAGCGATGCTTGCTCCACCTCTCATCCTAAATACGCGAGGAAATCGCTCTTTCATTAACATCGTATTTGTAAAGAAAGCAAAACCTTCATCCATCCATGCAAAGCGTCGCTCATTCGTTCGAACATACATAGGTAAATAAGAATGAAATAACTCATGCATTAAAACACCTGTGTTAATTGAACCAACATTGGTAATCATTGGAAACTCCATACCCCCCATATCACTTAAGCCCAGAAAACTATTATATGTTGGGTAGGGGTAGGGAACACCTGGCATCTCCTCGGAGAAGAACTTCATGGCAGTTTGAAGGACCTCTACGCCATCACCTAAAACCCTTCGTTTATCTTTATAATAGGCATTGTTAATTAACACCCTTCTATCATTGATTTGTTGTGAAGCGGCATCCCATAGAAAATGATCACTCATAGCAAAAGCAAAATCAGAAATATCATCTGCCTTAAACGTCCATGTTGTTGACTTCATTTTAAGATCCTTTAAATCATTTTTTGTCACAACATGAACCACCTTGTCCGATCTCTTTGCTTTCGTATATCTTTCATATATCTTATCCGAAAACACCTCTTTAGCATTTTCCATAGTACCTGTAGACCAAACAAGAAAGTTATCAGGAACAGTAATATTTACATTAAAATCAGCTAAATTATTATAAAACTCCGAATCAAAAGTATACTGCAGCTGATCCCAGCCATAGACATCATCATATACAGATATTTGTGGATACCAGCCACCAACAAAAAATGAAGAATCATCAAGATAACCTTGCCTTATTGTTGATTTAGGAATCTGATGATCCCATTTAAATGAAATATCTAAATCACTATTTGGAAGCAATGGTTCTTCCAATTGAATAATCAGATTTGTACCATTCACATGGAACAGACGACTATCTTCTATATTGACCGTTTTACCAGAAATAACACACTCCTTGATATTCATACCATTTGTCGTACCATCTAATGGAAGAGGAATATTATGAGCAGCACCTTTTTTAAAAGCATTTTGATATAGTCGTACAACTATTTGATTCAAAACATCAGGACTATTATTCGTAAAAACAATTGACTCTGATCCTTTTAACATCTTCGTTCCAGGAACCACCTCCACATGAATATCATACTTCACATGGTTTTGCCAATAATTCTCCCCTGGTATTCCTTCTTTAGATCTTGTTCCTTTCTCATATGCATTACGGAAATTCTTTCCAACAAATAGATTACTCTGTCCATAAGAAGCAAACGCTGTCGCAATTACACAAAATACAATTAATAGATTTCTCATTATTGACCTTAAATAAATTAATATTACCAACCTATTGGTCCTAAAAGAAATAACTTAATTACACCAGTTAACTTGTTTTAATAATTAAACGTATACTCTCCTTCATTCAAGTCATTTACACATAAGTCCACTCCGTAATGGATCACACACATTTGATTAAACACCACACTATTAGTCTGTAAGAAATTGGAAAGATAAAAAACATGGCCTTATATGAAAATATACCACCACAATTGTCACTTTAAATATAGATGTAGGATAAACATGAACAACAACCAAAAGAGGCGTTATATCACTCCTTCAATAGAGTTAAATAACGCCTCTTTACTTCTTAATAATGTAAATTAAAATTACATCCGAAAATGCCCTAATATTTCAATACATCAAAACCATCCCCATAAACTCCCATCACACTATTTTGAGAGATAAAGGCATTGGGATCGATCTCTTTAATCTTTCTAAAGATTGGAGCAGCTTCTCGTTTACGAATCACCGTCATGATCATCTTGACATTACGTTTCGTGTACCAACCGGTCCCATCAAAAACAGTCAACCCTCTGTTCGTTTCATGGTTAATAAAATCTGCAAGTTCTTCATATTTCTCAGAAAAGATAAACATCTGTACCGATTGTTTGGCTCCATTCAGATAGGCATCGATAGCATAAGACACCACCCACATGGAGACATAACCATATACCATCTTATCAAGGGTGTGAAATACGAAATAGGATGAACCTATAATCACCACATCACAGAGTAAAATCACCTTACCTGGACTGATATTACGATATTTGTTCACCATCATCGCGATGATATCTGTTCCTCCACTTGAACCGCCTTCATTAAAAACAATTCCCAACCCAAGGCCACATAACAAACCTCCAAGAATGGTATTTAAGAACATATCATCCACAATAGCCGTCGTAATATACTGCTGCATCAAACTAAGAAACAGGGACATCATTGTCAACCCATACAACGTTTTGACACCAAAACTTGCACCTAGACTTCGTATGGCCATCACAATCAACAAACTATTGATCAAAAAATAGGCATAACCTGTCTTTATTCCAGTGACAAAATATATCACTGTAGCGATTCCAGTGACACCTCCTCCAATAATTTTGGAAGGAATAAGAAATGCTGTGACACCAAAAGAGTACATCAATAATCCAACAGTCATGATCAGATATGATCTGAACTGTCCAACGAACTTTTGTTTCATTTAAGGTTAAAAGTTTAAAGGATGACTCTCGTCTCCTTTCGATAAAATAATCATAAAAACTAACGCTACAAATCTCTCTTTATCAACTACATTTAAAGTTGATAACATATTCATACCAATTCTGTTTTGAAATGATCAATAAATTATTGTGATTTTATCTTGTTTAGACAAGGCTAAAAATTGAAGCATAGCTTTTACTACGATGATATTCTCAAACGAAGTATAAGCAAAGATAGAATCCAAAAATAATGAACATTCCGATATAGTATTGGTATCCAAAACATTGCCTTGCAATGATATGATTTTTATCTTAAAAATAAAATTCCGGCGAAAATAGATCTAAAAAAACAGGTGTTTTATGACAAAACACCTGTTTTTTGTTAGAATATCTATTATGGGCTACTTTAAAACAATGTTAATTATCTTCTTAGGAACCACAATTGTTTTCACAATACTCTTACCCTCAATCCATTTCTGTGCAGCCTCATGTGCTAATGCAGCTTCCACCACACTATCTTTATCCATATCTACTGGCAAAGCTATTTTAAATCGCATCTTACCATTAAATGACACTGGATACTCAAAGCTATCTTCGATCAAGTACTTCTCTTCAAAAACAGGAAATCCACTCTTTGTAATAGAGGTATCATGTCCCATAGCAAACCACAACTCCTCAGAGATATGTGGAGCAAACGGTGCCAACAACTGGATAAATGGCTCCAATATTGCACGCTTGTTACACTTCAATGAAGTCAACTCATTCACACAGATCATAAAGGCTGATATCGATGTGTTGAAAGAGAATTTTTCAATATCACTTTCAATCTTCTTTATCGTCTTATGTAACACCTTTAGCTCATCAGCCGTAGGAGCCTCTTCTGAAACCATAAAGTTGTTATTCACATCATGACACAAACGCCAAACTTTACGAAGGAACTTATGCACCCCATCAATACCATTGGTATCCCATGGTTTAGATGCCTCTAATGGCCCCAAGAACATCTCATACAAACGAAGTGTATCTGCACCATAATCGGCAACGATATCATCAGGATTAACCACATTAAACATTGATTTAGACATCTTCTCAACTGCCCATCCACAACGATATTTATCCTGTTCAAGGATAAACTCTGCATCAGCATATTCTGGCATCCACTGCTTGAAAGCATCTTGATCTAACACATCATTATGAACGATGTTCACATCCACATGAATCTCCGTAGTATCATAACCGTCTTTCAACCCAAGCGATACAAACTGATTGGTTCCTTTCACTCTATACACAAAGTTAGAGCGTCCCTGAATCATACCTTGATTGATTAACTTCTTGAATGGCTCATCTTTTACCACTTCATTGATGTCAAACAAAAACTTATTCCAAAAGCGAGAATAGATCAAGTGACCCGTAGCATGCTCTGTTCCTCCAATATAAAGATCAACATCTTGCCAATACTCATCCGCTTCTTTCGAAACCAAAGCATTGTCATTTTGTGGATCCATATAACGTAGATAATACGCCGAAGAACCAGCAAAACCAGGCATCGTGTTCAATTCAATAGGGTAACCATCTTTCGAAACCCACCCTTTAGCACGTCCCAATGGTGGATCACCATCTTCCGTAGGAAGATATTTGTCTACCTCTGGAAGAAGTAATGGAAGTTCGTCCATATCTATCATGGTAGGAACCCCATCCTTATAACATACAGGGAATGGCTCTCCCCAATATCTTTGACGAGAGAATATTGCATCTCTCAATCTATAGTTAATCTTACGTTTTCCAATCTTGTTGGTATCCATCAGTTCAATGATCTCCAGAATCGCATCCTTTACGTTCTTACCTGTAAAGTCACCTGAATTCATTAAAATACCATCTTTCGAATCATACGACTCTTCCCATGTCGAAGGATCAGTAACCTCTTCTCCAGCTTTGGAAACCACCTGTACTATCGGAAGATCGAAATGTTTTGCAAAAGCAAAATCTCGGCTATCATGCGCTGGCACAGCCATAATCGCTCCCGTACCATAACCTGCCAATACATAATCAGAAATATAGATAGGTATCTCCTCGTTGGTCAAAGGGTTAATCGCATATGAACCAGTGAAAACACCACTTACGCGTTTCACCTCAGTCATACGTTCACGCTCTGTACGCTTCTTTGTCTCCTCAACATAAGCTTCGACAGCCTCTTTCTGATCCGTAGTAGTCACTTGTACTACATAATCACTCTCTGGTGCCAATACCATAAATGAGACACCAAAAATGGTATCAGGACGAGTGGTAAAAATCTCCAAATCAAGATCTTGTCCCTTTACACTGAAAAGTGCTTCAGCTCCTTCAGAACGACCAATCCAATTCTTTTGAATTTCAGTCAATGACTCACTCCAATCCACTTGATCTAAACCGTCCAACAAACGTTGTGCATATGCAGAAACACGCAACGACCACTGCTTCATCTTCTTCTGTACCACAGGATATCCACCACGAACCGATAAACCTTCTTTTACCTCATCGTTAGCCAATACCGTACCAAGCTCCGCACACCAATTCACCATCGTGTCAGCCAAATAAGCCAAACGATAGTTCATCAATACATCCGACTTCTCTTTCTCATTAAAAGCCAACCATTGTGCTGCGGTAAACTCAAGCTCTTCACTCTCATCCGCCGTATGGTTTGCACTACCATGCTGCTCAAAATAAGCGATCAAATCAGCGATAGGCATCGCCTTTTGTGCCACTATATCAAAATAGTGTTCAAACATTTGAATAAAAGCCCACTGAGTCCATTTGTAATATTTAGGATCACAGGTCTTGATCTCTCTATCCCAATCGTATGAGAAACCAATCTTATCTAGCTGTTCGCGATATCTTTCAAGGTTCTTTTCAGTAGTAATAGCAGGGTGTTGTCCTGTCTGGATAGCATACTGCTCCGCAGGAAGTCCATACGCATCATACCCCATTGGGTGAAGTACGTTAAAACCTTTGAGGGTCTTATATCGACTATAAATATCTGATGCAATATACCCTAGCGGGTGTCCAACATGCAGTCCAGCTCCCGATGGGTAAGGAAACATGTCTAGCACATAGTATTTTGGCTTACTTGAATCGATATCAACCTTATAGGTCTTCTCAGTAGCCCAATACTTCTGCCACTTCTGTTCTATTTCGCGAAAATTATAATCCATTTTACTACAAATCGTTACTACGTTGATTGAATAAGATGCGAATTTACAAAAAAAGACTTGAGGATTAAAACCTTATCTTCAAATAGCATCCTCTTCTTTCAAGATATATATCTTATTCACCATTACACCTTCTCTCCGCATATCAGAGCTTCTTAAAAAATTCAAGAGTCATAATACTTGTCGCATTAAAAATCAAATAGAGTAACTCTAGGAAGCCTCTCTCCTCTGAATAACAACCTACACACCCCTGCCTTCTTTGAAATGCTATTCGAAGAACACACGAAGTTCCCTCACCCAAAAAGGAAAATCGATGAATGAACTTCGAATGAACTTTGAGTGTACTTCGAACCATCTCAAAGAAAAGGCAGGGGTTATCAATATTTATCTAATATGACTGATGTTTCCCATGTCTTTATTCAGGTTCATAAACCATTGATTCAATGAGCCTAAAGAATTTATTATTTTCGGGTTTATTTTTAAGTACACTGATTATCAATTCATTAAAATCACTATCGATGATTTCTGCGAGAGTTCTCATCAATTCGAGGATAAAACCCCAAATTCGTTGTACTATTACAAGTTCCATTCCTTGATCTTTTACATGAGCAAAGATTCCACCTAGCGTCTCATATGCCTCGAACCTTTTTGCTAAACTAAAAACGTTAAACTCAATAATAGCTACAGATAGATCTGCTATTTGAGCATCAAAATCACTCGATTGAGATTTTCCTAAACCAAAATAGTTCTTTGATTCCTTAAAAAAGACCTCAATACTCCATCTAATACTATATATCTGATAAGCTTTCTCTATGCTCAGCTTTGTATTTGAAGATACCAATAAATGCCATTTCCCTCGCTTACTGTTCTTGCAAAAGAATAGTTTTACATCTGTACCTTTATATTTCACTGTGACTTCTGCACAATATAGACTAAGTGACTTTACCCATTTTACTCTCTTTCGCTGTTTAAGTAAGAGAGCAAGTTCTTTGGTGCTATATTCTTTGTCTTTGAAAGAATATTTAGCACTAGACATCTTAGCCATTGCAACAAGATGCATACCATTAGAGATCACAGTTTTTAATATTGAATCACAGAAGAACCAACTGTCCATAAGTATGTAGTCTACTGTAATTCCTTGTTTAATAGCATTTACCATCATCTCTTTTGCCATCGTTATTTTATCAATAACGAGTTCTTTCTCTCGGTTAAACCCATTACTCTTTGTTGATCGTTTCTTTGAGAACTGTTTTTTACGTTGTTTGGCAGTGAGTCCAAATGGAGTCTTTTTATTCTTCCCTCTTTCTTTATGTAGAGAGAAGTCCAATGTAAAATAGCTTTTGCCATCCCATAAACCTAGGAGTCTGTCGGACTTAAACTAATGAACTAAAATAAATTATTATCTTAGGAGTATGAGATGTTTTAAGAGTGCAGATAGAACCCAAGGCTTACTTATGCCACCGTCTATTAATGATTGGCTCCCAGAGAACCATCAGGCTAGATTCATTGTAGATATTGTAGAAGAACTTGATTTAAGATCCGTTTATAGACAATACCGAGGGTCTGGTACTATGGCCTATGATCCAAGGCTCATTTTATCACTCATACTTTATGGTTACTCTACAGGTGTATTTAGTTCAAGAAAGATAGAGGCGGCGACTTATGACTCAGTAGCATTTCGATTTATTTCAGGCAATCATCATCCTGATCATGATACTATTGCAAATTTCAGGAAAAGATTCCTGCCAGAGATTAAAGGTTGGTTTAAACAGGTTTTATTGATAGGAAAAGAGTTAGGGTTATTAAATCTTGGCAACATCTATATAGATGGAACTAAAGTTCAAGCTAACGCATCAAAACACAAAGCGATGAGTTATGAATATATGAAACGATTAGAGGAAAAACTTGAAACAGAAATAGACTCACTTTTAGAGTTAGCCAATCAAACAGACAATAAAGAAACTGATACAGACCTTGATATTCCTAAAGAAATAAGACGCAGGGAAACTAGACTTGTAAAGATAAGAGAAGCAAAATCGGTTGTGGAAGATCGTGCCAAGGAACGTTATTCAAAAGAGAAGAAGACGTATGATGCTAAAATACAGAAGCGCAACGATCATATAGATAAGACGGGAAAGAATCCAAGAGGCAGAGAGCCCAAAGCACCTAACCCATCCCCTAATGAATCTGATCAATACAATTTCACTGATCCAGAATCACGAATAATGAAGACCAAAGATGGTTTCAATCAATGTTTTAATGGTCAAGCTGCTGTAAATGATGACATGATAATCTTAGGTGCTTATAGTAATGCCCATGCAAATGACAAACGAGAGTTCATACCAACCATAAATACAATACCTACTGAGTTAGGAGAGATATCCATTGCTGTTGCTGACACAGGCTACTTTAGTGAAGACAATATTACAGAATGTCAAGACAAAGAAATAATCCCACTGATTTCTACTGCTCGTCAAAAGCATAATAGTTATTTAGACAAAAAGCTCAATGAGAATAGTTCATCTAATGATAATCAGGAACAGGAACAGGAACAGGAACAAACACCTATCGACAAGATGAATCAACTCTTAAATTCTCCCAAATACAATGAAATATACCGTAAAAGGAAACAGACTGTAGAACCCGTTTTCGGCATAATAAAAAAGGTTCTTGGTTTTAGACAATTTTCATTAAGAGGAGAAACAGAAACAGACTGCGAATGGTCATTGGTGTGTCTTGGATATAACTTAAAGAGGTTATTTAAGATGAAAATAGCCTAATATGACTACATATGGCGTTTAAATATACTTCATTAGAACTAAATTTAGGAGCATTATAAGCTTCTTAGACCGAATAACTGCCAAATATCAGAACTTAAATCAGGTTATAGATCAGAATCGGAAATCACTCGATATCCCATTGCTTAAGTCCGACAGACTCCTAGAAATAATCCTTTAAAACCAAATATATAACGATGGGTTACATGCGACCATATTTTACTAACATGTTCAGTTTTGTAGGTAGACTTCTCAAAATCAGTATCGTCAATAATTAAGCATCTTTCTGCTTGATTACAGTCATCAGAGTGAGAGTTTTTGGCTATTTGACCAAAGAGTTTATTATTACATGATGAAACTATAGTACGCCAATCTATCTGGCTGTTATTTTTAAATCGATAGAATGTATTCTTTTGTGCTTCTAACATCTCTGATAGATAATGCTTACTGTAGCTATAAATATTAGGGATAGAGAAAATTGGGAAAAGTAGTAAGCCTAATAGTATGTCACCTTTGAAGTAAGTAGACTGAGGCAACTCTTTATTTCCTAATTTCAGTTGTCTTAAGTTGAGTAACTTGTAAAGGCTAATAATTCGATTAATTCCTTTTTCACTTGAACTGAAAAAACTCTGTGTCTCTGAAAAAACTTTTGTACTTTTATTCTGAAGCATGATTTATTTGGTTATTGGAACAACATTAATTTACTGATAATTAATGAATTATCAAAATAAACATGCTTCTTTTTATGCTGTAAATCAAGATGTTAGCCTACATGGGAAACATCAGTAATATGATATACTCATAACCTTTTCCATAAGGAAACACTACATCATTCCAGTATCTAACATGAACATCACTCCCTAGCTTTAAAAACTCAAATACGAATGTACTGTTTCGAGTTCTTTTGCATTTAATTGAAACTTTATTCTTCCCTCCCAAGTATATTCTGTATTCGATGGGTAGAAAACACCTGAATCCTTTGGCAAAATAGGTTCTGACACCTCTCCCGATCCTCCATCAAAATCAACAAATAAGAGTTCATCAGTTCAATTCGTATCATCCGTATTCTATCCACTCCGCTCCAAACCTTCGTGTCTTTGTGTCTTCGCGGTTCCAGTCATCCGTGCGCCTCAACAAATACGTGGTAATAATTCTAGACGCAAGCATTGCGTCTCTACCAAGAATCATCGTTCAAAATAAATCTGTGTTAATCTGTACCATCTGTGTGCCATCCTTTCACTTTAACAAGATCCGTGGCCTACCCCTTGCATCACAAATAATGATCCGTTGAACCCATTGCAATATCATTAATCGGTCAGGCCTTCAGCCCTTCATGTTGGAGATATTTTATTACCCAAGGCTCATTTCTATGCTGCGCCAACGCGCAACATAGAAATTTCACCATTGGGCTATGTTCGGTTTCCCTTTCAGGGAAAGATGAAGCATCGTAAAATAACCTAAGCTTCAACCCTTTGTATCTTTGTGTCTTCGCGGTTCCAGTTATCCGTGCGACTCAACAAAGATCCGTGAAAATCCGTCTAATCCGTGGCCATATTTTCCTTGCAACACAACAACCCGACATACAATAATGCTTAGTTTGTGACAAGTCTCACTTTTTAGATAAATACACAATTAATTCTTAATATCTATTTGAATTAAAGGAGCAATTCCTTATATTTAAACAGGTCAAGACAGATAAATACTCTATGTTTTACATGTAATAAAACTAGAGCGTAGAACAGGTTTTTTTTACAACCACTACACCATACTTCCTAGGTGTCTGCTCCCACTTTCCTTCGTACCTTCTCCCACCTTTGTCCAAGATTCATCCATGGTATAGCCATGATTCAGCCATCGAGACCCCCGAAATCGATGGACAAACCATGGACGAACCATGGCTGAACCATGGACAAAGGTAGGAGAAGACTCCTATCAACCCCTTAGTAAGGTGGGAGAAGGTGTAAGGGATGTGAGGTGAATTGATATCTGTTGGTTTTACATCGACAAGAATTTATATGTCTGAATTTGGACTTATAAGGCTAGTGTAAATTAAACTCTGTCTGGGTTATTTTTCGTAGTGATTTTTAATATACTGTTTTTAAATCCCTGTAAGGTAGTGTAGATGTAAACTCTGTGTTTCTTATTTCAATGAGCTTTAGCTTGACAGTTGATACTGTTTATTCTCAATAGATGCCAATTGGATTTATAAAGGAGTTATATCATTGCGTTCAATTTTCGTTACCCTTCATTATAAATGTCACGATGTAGGGAGAGGCTATGCTTTTTGTTTTTTAACAAAGGATAAACAAAAATATTCACCGACCTTTATCGTTCGTTTTTTAATGCTACTTGGTATAAAGAATCTCACTGGAGAGAAAAGCAGTGCTTCCATTTTTTGTATCGTCAAAACAAAAACTGCTGATAAGAGCTTAGAGCTCATTTCAAAATGTAATTGGTATTAATTATCATACCACCAATATTTTAATGGCTACTATTGCTAAAATTTCGGTATATTTGCCAAATTGGAGGGGACATGTGTTCTTGTAGTAAAATTCGACAGAGTTGAAACAACTATACTATGTACTACTATCCATTTATTTAGCAAACAATAAGTTGGGCTACTTACGTTTTCGTAAGCTAAAATTCCAACACTATTTCGATATAGATTATACCGATGAAGAATATTCGTAACTTTTGTATTATTGCCCATATTGATCATGGGAAAAGTACCCTTGCCGATCGTCTGCTTCAAGTGACGAAAACAGTTAGCGAGAGAGAGATGAAAGCACAGGTTTTGGACGATATGGACCTTGAGCAAGAGCGTGGAATTACTATTAAGAGTCATGCTATTCGTATGGATTATCAACAAGACGGAGTGGATTACACTCTTAATTTGATTGATACTCCGGGTCACGTTGACTTCTCATATGAAGTATCCAGATCTATTGCTGCTTGTGAAGGAGCACTTCTTATTGTAGATTCCACACAAGGTATTCAAGCACAAACTATATCGAACTTGTATCTTGCGATCGAGAACGATTTGGAGATTATTCCTGTTCTGAACAAGATGGACCTTCCGAATGCGATGCCTGAGGTGGTAGAGGATCAGATTATTGACCTTATTGGTTGTGCTAGAGAAGATATTCTACGTGCTTCAGGAAAGACAGGAGAGGGTGTCGATGAGCTTCTTGAAGCCATTATCGAGAAAGTACCTGCTCCAGTTGGAGATCCTAAAGCACCATTACAGTGTTTGATCTTTGACTCTGTTTTTAATCCATTTAGAGGGGTTATCGCTTATTTCAAGGTGGTGAACGGAGAGATCAACAAAGGTGATTGGGTTAAGTTTATGGCCACCCAAGGGGAGTATAAGGCGGAAGAGATTGGATTTCTACGCTTGGAGATGGACCCAGCGAAGAAGTTATCTACTGGAGATGTAGGTTATATTATCTGTAGTATTAAGACCGCGAAAGAGGTCAAGGTAGGAGATACCATTACCCATAAAGAGCGACCTTGTGAAAACTATATTGATGGTTTCGAAGAGGTGAAGCCGATGGTATTTGCTGGGGTGTATCCAATCGACAGTGAGGATTATGAAGATCTTCGTGCTGCGATGGAGAAACTTCAGTTAAACGATGCATCATTAACCTATGAGCCAGAATCATCAGCGGCTTTAGGTTTTGGTTTCCGTTGTGGATTCCTTGGTCTTTTGCATATGGAGATTATTCAAGAGCGTTTGGATCGTGAGTTCAACATCAATGTGATCACTACGGTACCTAACGTTTCCTATATCGTTCACACCAATAAAGGGGAACAGATTGAGGTTTATAACCCGAGTGGGTTACCAGAAGTGACACTTATTGATCGTATTGAAGAGCCTATCATTAAGGCACAGATTATTACGAAAGCTGACTTTATCGGTCAGGTGATGTCACTATGTATGGAGAAGCGTGGTGTGTTGGCACATCAAAATTATCTTACTACGGATCGTATTGAATTGACGTTTACGATGCCATTGGGAGAAATTGTATTTGATTTCTATGATAAACTGAAGAGTATCTCTAAAGGGTACGCCTCATTTGATTATCATCAGATTGGTTATCAATCTGCGAAATTGGTTCGTTTGGATATTCTTTTGAACGGAGAGATGGTGGATGCTCTTTCTGCACTGATTCACTTTGACAATGCACAAACTTTCGGACGTAGGGTTTGTGAGAAGTTAAAAGATTTAATCCCTCGTCAGCAGTTCGATATTGCGATTCAAGCAGCTATCGGTGCTAAGATTATCTCTAGAGAGACGGTGAAAGCCGTACGTAAAGACGTTACCGCGAAGTGTTATGGTGGTGATATCTCTCGTAAGCGTAAACTACTAGAGAAGCAGAAGAAAGGTAAGAAGCGAATGAAGCAAGTAGGTAATGTGGAAGTACCACAGAAAGCCTTCTTAGCAGTATTGAAGTTAGACTAAGTTTTATTCCAAGGAAATGACTTGAGATATCATATTATCATTTTATTCCAAGGGCCTCATTGCTTTGATTAGATATTGAAAGGGAGTTTATCAACAACCGTTGATAAACTCCTTCTGATTAATCGGTATAAGATTAATCAGAAGGAAAGAAATAACGATAATTCTTATTGGATTAGGTACCCATCGTGTACTGTTCCCCTAGATGTTTTCCATCAATATAATAGAACTTTTCAAGACTATTGCTGCTGATCGGGTATGAATCCAAATAATCCTTTTAAAAAAAGAAGCAAACCCTTTAGTCATTCGAGTTCCCATTGCTACACTATCCAATTTCTTGTGATGACCTTCCCTGATGTTTCATTAGTCCATTTTCTACGTCTAATACGCGAATATAGAGACTTGTTTCTTAAAGGGAAATCTTGAATGGTTATATCTGGTAGAAATTCCTTAGAGGTTAGTTCATCATCAATTTATTCCTCAGGAATAACATTCTTTTCATCTAGATAAATGTCAACTTGTGATGAATGATCAACAATGTTAATCATGTCAAAATACCTAAATATTTCCTTTGGAAGAATTAACTCTGCAAGTAGTGATAATTGTGGGTCTTGTTCTTTCATAATAGAACGAAGATAAAAAATAATATTAAATGCTACCCCCTAATATTGCCTGCCCCCAAACCTCCTCTACGGACTTGCACCGATTAGTTAATCACCATGCATGGCACAAAAAAAGCTCTTCTAATAGAAGAGCTATATCTTGTTTCTTTTGTTTATCTTGAAAATGTATCTTGAAATTTACTTTCTGTTATTTAAAAAGTTTTTCAGAACTCTCGCTTTAGAGAGAAACAATATACTTGATAAATGAAATAATATTTTATTGATGGCACTAAGTTAGTAATAATTCTCGACTCGACAACTTTTTTCTAAACTTTTAACCATTCATCATCAGGTTTCGCGATTAATCTCGCATTATTTATGGCCATTTCTAACGTTAAACATGTCGCAGCCCTGTAAACGTCATCATTTTCCTTTTCAATTACTAAGGCAAGATCTGCACACGCTTTTGTTTTTAAGCACAAAGGCAATAGTAGCTGAAGTTTTCCATCATAGAATTGAGGAATAGCTGTTTTATAATTTCTCTTCACTCTTTTCTTTGCATCCTCAATTGCTCCCTGTAGTATATTTGACAACAAATGATCTCCCATAACAATAAACTCTTTTGGAAATCGAGATTTATTATCCTCAATAATATGGTCAATATTTTGTCGTAATTCTATAGTTGTATCATAAATTAAGTCGGCTGGATTTTTTATATAATTTGCTGTTTCTCCCAACGTTTTAAATTTTGTAAGGTCTCTATCACTAGATTTTCTCCACCCTTTAAAAAAGAATGGGATATTTGCCTCAGGCTTTTTATTAACTTCAGCATAACCAAAAATCTCTTCTTGATTTTTAGTAACTAAACCAGTATTAAAGCAGCAATAATCCCCCTCGACAACAACCTTTTTCTCAAACCACAGTCTCTCAAATGTATGCCAAACATAACTTACAAGAATTGGATGTTTGTGCTTATCATTGGTCTTTCCCCAGTTTTCGTCCATTGCAAGATCCTTGAGTTCTTCAATGGGATTATTAAAATTACCAAACCATAGGTGTTTAAAAAGTTTCATACAATTTAATTATTAATTTAACATAGAAAACCGATTAAGAGTTTCTATGTTAAAGGTCAAAAAAAATAAATGAATATACAATACTCTTAAAACTTCCATTTTTCTATTAGAGAGAATCTAACCATTTGACCTAACTAAGGGCAATTTTAACGCACTTAGATAAACCAACAAAGATTAAAACACAAGGAACCATAAGATGTAACTTTTTAACTGCTTACAACTTGCTCACAAATATGTTAACTTATCAATCCCTATGTATGTATTAACCTTATTTTATCTTTGATGTATTTATATATCAAAGATATAGGTTATACTACCCCCAACTGACCGTTATCGTTGGCACTATGTATATTTCGCACTCCAGTGGTTCCACCCTCAGAGAGGCTTAAATCTACAGGCTTATTTGTTTTCCATCCTCCTCGAGTGAAGTCAGGAATATCGATCGGAGCAGAGCGATTGGCAATAGACCATTCACTTAATGGGGTTAAACAACTCCAAGCGGCAGCATCGTAAACATCCATATCTACGGGCAGTCCATTGCGCAGGCAGTCGATCAGTCGCCAGTCCATGACGAAATCCATACCACCATGTCCTCCCACTTTCTTAGCCATGGCGCCTACACGACGAATAATCTCAGGGGTATATTTCTCTTCGATATCTTTAAACTCTTCCTTGTCTAGTATATGGTGTCCAAAAGCGAGGTGTTGTTTAGGCCATTTCTGTGCAAAGCACTTCGTTCCACTGAGCATATGTATTCTTGAATAGGGACGAGGAGAAGAGACATCGTGCTGAATCATTATCGTACGTCCTTTGATGGTACGAATAAGTTGGATATCCATATTCCCTCTCATCTTCTTGCCCACGAACTTCTCAAAGAAAGGATCTTCTTTTGCTTTCTCTTTGATTCGTTGCTCTAGGGTGAAGTCATTCGACATGATGGAGGTAAGATAATCCAAGCGGTCGCCTCTGTTGACATTCATCGCTTGACAGATAGGTCCTAGACCATGGGTAGGATATACATTGGCCATTCTCTCGTTCTCATACATTCGCCACATCTTGGTATAGGCTCCATCACTCATTTTTTCATCTTTTGGCTTATTAAATAGCCAATAGTCCAGATCATGAATATAGGCACCCTCGCCGTGGATTAAGTCGCCAAACACACCATTTTGAGCCATACTCAAGGTTAACATCTCGAAGAAGTCGTAGCAACAATTCTCAAGAATAACACAGTGTTTACGGGTACGTTCGGATGTCTCTACAATTTGCCAACACTCCTCCATCGTTTTGGCCGTAGAGACTTCGACAGCAGCATGCTTATTTCCCTCCATCGCAGCTACTGCAACAGGCACGTGCCACTCCCATGGGGTAGCAATATAGACGAGGTCAACAAGGTTACTATCACACATCTCCTTAAAAGCAGTATCGCTACCGATAAACTCTTTGGCTTTAGGAAGTGCAGCATCACTTAGGATCTTTTGTGCACCATCTAAGGCAGCTTGTCTAATATCACATATTGCAGTGATCTCGACTCCTTCGATAAAACTCATTCGTTTCACTGCTCCTGAACCACGGTCGCCAATACCCACAAACCCGACCCTTACGGTCTCTAGTTTAGGTGCAGCATAGCCACACATATTGAAATGTCCTGTGAAGCCCACTTTCGCTACAGGAGTATCCTTGACAACAACAGCTTCTTTGGTGGATTTGCATGATACTAGAGGAAGCGTTGCTACTGCACCCGCTCCAATAGATAACTCTTTGATAAAACTTCGTCTATTCTTCTTCATCTTGTGTTTTTCAGTTTGGTTTTATACTGATCCCTATAAAGATAGGAATATATTACCTAAATATACTGCACAAAAATTATGATCTATAAGTTGTCATACATGATTAATATCATATTTATAATAGATCAACATCAAGAAAAATAGATATCACCATATCGACTAGAATTAAAAAAAGGAGTTACAATAATGTAACCCCTTTATAGTGTATTTTCATTCATGATTAGCTATCCGCCTATTTTGGGATAGAGATAGTTTTATGCCAATTACATATTGTAAATGCAAATGGCATTAGAAGACATATATCTTCGGATTATTCTTATGTGCTACAACACGATCACTGTTTGGTATTTTAAATGAAATAATACCATTGGTCATATTGACCATCTCTTTGGCATTCTTCTTATACATTTTGTTTAACTCGTTATTCACAAGGATATTTTTAACCTTTAAACGAGGAAAACTGTACTTGCTATTTGGTCTATTCTTTATCTCAATATCAGGAAACGGGTTTTTCAATAACGTTGGCATCCAGACAGTCTTCAGTTCGTTGTTACGTCCCTTAATTGTCTTCAATTCATGATTAAAACCAAGGTCTATTGTTTTTATATAATTAGTCGAAAAGTTGATCGAAATCAATTTACGCTGTCCTGATAAGTTGATACCTTTTAATTGATTACATCTTATATTCAACAGTTGCAGTTTTGAATATTGTGGAAGCAGTATGGAGGTAATTTCATTTTTTGACACCACCAAAGATTCCAAACTGGACATATAAGAGCAATCCACTTTAGTTAAACAATTATTACTAATGTCTATCATCTCCAAACTATTTGGAAGAGACAACGAGACAATTTTATTGTGGCTCAAATCTAGGTTCTTTAAGCCAATCAATGAGGATAAATCAATCTTTTCGATATCGAAACCAGAAAGATTTAGTCCCTCAACTCTCTTTGGCGTATCACTACTCCAAATCACATGATCCCAACGTGCACATTCTTTGTCATCCCAACCTAAGACCTCTTTTCCTTTCTCTTCAGAAGAGAAGATCTTTGGATTATCTCTCAAAATCTGCATCAACGCTGCGACATCTTTTTGGTCGTAAATAGATTGTTCTAAATTTACGACACTAAAGAGACACAAAACAAAGCATAATGCGGCTTTCATAACTTTTTCCAAAATTAAGTTTACTACTACGTTCAAGCAATATTTAGGGGGGGAATCCTAAAAGTATCGTTCTCGACACCTTTAACATAAGACACTTTTTATTTCTAATTGTTGCAGCCACTATGTTAAAAAACCATAAGAACCTGATCTTTAGGCATAAAAAAAACCCATCATATGTAATGATGGGTTTGTATTGAGGTCAGTGGCGGATTCGAACCGCCGTGGATGGTTTTGCAGACCACTGCCTAGCCACTCGGCCAACCGACCTTTTAATATCGCAAATAAAAATAAGAGGTCAGTGGCGGATTCGAACCGCCGTGGATGGTTTTGCAGACCACTGCCTAGCCACTCGGCCAACCGACCTTTATTTGCGTTAGCGGTTGCAAATGTAATAAAAAAGAAATTACATACAACACTTCATCCCACAAAAAATAGAATTTTATCTTTCTTGTGTTACACTAACCGATCCGATCTGTCCGCCCATAGGTGGGTTTAGTTTGGATACTTTAATCTTTACCTTTTTGATTTGGTCACCAAATTCACCATACAGACGATCGAGAATTCTACCGGTAACATGTTCTAATAATTTAGAAGGGATCTGCATCTCTTCTTGTATCAATTCATAAGCTTTCAAATAGTTAAGTGCATCATCAAGTTCATCGGATTTAGATGCGGCTAAACAATCTGTTTCAATATGCGCATATACAATAAAGTTATTGCCAACAACTTGTTCCTCTTCAAAATGTCCATGATAAGCATGGAAGTACATATCTTCAATTTCAATTACACCGTATTGCATGGGTTCCTGTTTTTTTTGATAAAAAATGAGGTAGAGATCTATTGGTTCATCTATAATACCTATTAAATCATGAAAGAGGCTATACTCTTGCATACTATATAGTTTATACTTCGTTTTTAAATATCACGGTTAAAACAGGCTGTGCTTCTATTTCTGTGTCTTGTCTAAACAAAAGATATTCGCTATAATATACAACTCATTTCAAAATTCAATGGTACAAGAGGTATAGAGGCCTCTTTTGATGCAAATTAATAAATAAAAATCGAAAGAGTTTAAAGAAACTATTTTACTTTTGTAATATGGTAGGGATAGTATATACAATGAGTATCTCCTATCACTCTTTTCTATTTAAATACTAGCTTTTTGTATGCCGATTTAAGAATAACGTGGTATACAAAACAAAGAGATATATTATGACAGACACGAAGAAAACGAACGGAACGGAGGAGTCCAAAGTTCCTACAAACTTCATCCATCAAATCATAGAGGGGGAGATTTCAACATCAAAAGGTGGAGAAAATATCCACACTCGTTTCCCTCCAGAGCCTAATGGATACTTGCACATTGGGCATGCGAAGTCTATATGTCTAAATTTCGGTACTGCCCAGAAATACGGTGGCTTAACGAATCTAAGATTCGATGATACCAACCCATCGAAAGAGAGTACTGAATACGTTAATTCGATCAAACAAGACATTAAATGGTTAGGATTTGATTGGGGAGACAGAGAGTACTACACATCAGACTATTTTGACAAACTATATGATTTTGCCGTAGCCCTAATACAAAAAGGGTTGGCATATGTTGATTTCCAAAATCAAGAGACGATCAGTGGACAAAGAGGTACACCGACTCGTCCTGGTGTGGAGAGCCCATATCGTAATGTAGCTCCTGAAAAGAACCTTGAGGAGTTCGAGAAGATGAAGAATGGAGATTACAACGAAGGAGACTGTGTTTTACGTGCAAAAATAGATATGGCTTCGCCAAATATGCACATGAGAGATCCTTTGCTGTATCGTATCATGAAGGTGAATCACCACAGAACAGGAGACAAATGGTGTATCTATCCAATATACGATTTTGCTCATGGTCAAGGGGATTATTGGGAGGGTATTACCCACTCTATTTGCACTTTGGAGTTCGAAGTGCATCGTCCACTCTATGACTGGTTTATTGACCACCTTAAAGAGGGTGATTATCGCCCAAGACAGATTGAATTCTCTCGTCTGAACTTGAGCTATACTATCATGAGTAAGCGTAATCTTTTGTCATTGGTAGAAGAGGGGCATGTTACAGGATGGGATGATCCACGTATGCCAACGATCTCTGGCCTACGTCGTCGAGGATACACACCTGCATCTATTCGTAATTTCTGTGAAAAGATCGGGGTGACTAAGACAAATGGAGTTACGGATGTTGCTCTTTTAGAACATGCTGTTCGTGAAGATCTTAATAAGACAGCACAACGTGTGATGGGAGTTGTTAACCCACTAAAAGTGGTGATTACAAACTACCCTGAAGGACAGGTAGAAGAGTTGGATGCTGTAAATAACCCTGAAGATGAATCGATGGGTAAACGTAAAGTTCCTTTCACTAGAGAGATCTATATTGAGAAAGAGGATTTTATGGAAAATGCACCTAGAAAGTTCTTCCGTCTTTCTGTAGGAAAAGAGGTACGCCTACGTTATGCCTATTTCATCACTTGTAATGAAGTTATCAAGGATGAAAATGGTGAGATTGTGGAGCTACACTGTACTTATGATCCAGCTTCTAAAGGAGGTACTTCACCAGATGGAAGAAAAGTTAAAGGAACATTACATTGGGTTTCAACAACAGAGAATGTAGAAGCAGAGGTACGCGACTATGATCGATTGTTTAACGATCCAGCTCCTTCAAACCATAAGGACAAGAACTATCTAGAGTTCTTAAACCCAGATTCACTTAAGGTTATTCCAAAGTGCTATATTGAGCCTTTTGTTAAAGATGCTAAAGTGGAAGAGCATTTCCAATTTGAGCGTTTAGGATACTTTAACGTGGATAAAGATTCTACTTCAGAGAAGATGGTTTTCAACAAGACCGTTGGTCTGAGAGACTCATGGGGTAAGAAGTAAATCATCTCTTGACAATATATTTACGAGGCTGAAAACATCTGTTTTCAGCCTCGTTTGGTTCTATAACATAGTGAAGGGAGTTGCATAAGAACAAAAGATAACCTACTTTGTTGGTTTAATGTAATAGTACTCTTCAGTTAATGAAGTCAAATATTATTGTTGCTTATGACTACACTCGAAACAACCAATCATAATGCCAACAGAAGCCTCTCATTCTTGAATAAGAAACTTGGGATATCCTATAGAGAGAAAGTCACCACCATCTCGATATGGGCACCTTCAGCCGAAAATGTTATATGGCGTATCTATGATAAAGGGACCGCTGGTCGTTTGGTCATAGAGACCAAGTTAAATAGAGATAATGATGGTTTTTGGGAAGCATCCATTCAAAAAGATCTACATGGATTCTACTATACGATACAGGTAAAGAATCACGGTAAATGGCTTGATGAGATCCCAGACATTTATGCTTACTCTACGGGAGTGAATGGACACAGAGGAGTGATCTTTGACCCTCTAAAAACCAATCCACCTGAATGGGAAAAGGATACTTTCATCTCTCTTGAGAGCTATACTGATGCTGTAATATACGAGATGAATATTCGTGATTTTACCAAACATCCAGACTCTGGAGTTGAGCATCAAGGACTCTTCCTAGGGTTGACAGAAGAGGCAACGCACAATTCATATGGAGAATCTACAGCACTTAGCCATTTAGAAGATTTAGGAATATCACATGCTCATCTGCTCCCCGTTTCGGATTATTGCAAGTTAGATGAACGTACTCCGAACGAAGGATACAATTGGGGATATGACCCATTAAATTTCAACACCCTTGAGGGTTCCTATGCGACAACTCCTTATGACGGATTAAAAAGAGTCACGGAGTTTAAGCAACTTGTTTCGACGCTACATAAGAAAGACATTGGAGTCGTTTTAGATGTGGTTTATAACCATACAGGACTAATCGAAGGGAACTATTTTGATCAAACAGAGCCAGGCTACTTCTTTAGGCACAAAGAAGATGGTTCTCTTTCGAATGCTAGTGGTTGTGGAAATGAATTTGCCTCAGAGAAGCACATGGCAAGAAAATATCTGATTGACTCTTTAAAGTATTGGTGCGAAGAGTATCATATTGATGGTTTTCGGTTTGACTTAATGGGCATTTACGACCTAGAGACCATGAATATCATTGCAACTACATTAAGAGAGATCAATCCTTCTATTTTATTGTATGGCGAAGGGTGGACAGCAGATACCTCTGTTCTTGAGGAGTCGAAGAGGGCGGTTAAGAAAAACACGACACTGTTAAATCAAATTGCTTGTTTCTCAGATGACTTTAGGGATACTGTAAAAGGGTCGCAGTTTTCAGATACTTCTATTGGATTTATCTCTGGTATGAGAGGACAAGAAGAGGATCTGAAGAAAGCAATTGTTGGAGGTTTATCTCACCCTCAGATAGATCCTGAGTATTTAAAAGATAAAGGGTATTTGTGGGCGAACAACCCAACGCAGGTAGTTAATTACTTTTCGTGTCATGATGACTATACAATATACGATAAGTTGAAGATCACTCTGCCTTTAGAAGAGGATAATATGATCATCAATAGGATCAAGCTTGCGATGGCTATTAATATGCTTTCCCAAGGAATTCCATTTTTCCATAGCGGAGTAGAGCTCTTACGAACAAAGAAGGGAGTACGTAATAGTTATAATTCACCAGACTTTATTAATCAAATTGTTTGGAGTCGTAAGAAAGGTCATGTTGCATCTCTTTCAAAATATGTGGAACATCTCATACAACTAAGAAAAGAGGTGAACTCCTTTAGGCTGCAAAGAGAGGATGAAATTATTCAGAGGTTACATTTTGTCGAAGACTACAAGCAGGGAGTGGTTAGCTTTATTTTGAATCATAAAGAGCTGATCCCTGGTTTCGGGAATAAAATATTGGTAGCCTTTAACAATAATAATGAAATCATCGAGCAAGAGGTACCACATGCCAGCTGGGCACGATTCGACCTACTTAAGTACGAAGTAGCACCGCATGTTATACCATCGAATAAGATCTCTCTATCTCCAGTCTCTGCCAATATATTTATCTTGTTATAGTATTGGAAACAGAAGATTCAAATTCTTATAATCTAATCCGAGTCGTTGACCAACATCTTCGTTGGTTAACACTCCATTGTAGATATAGACTCCTTCAGCAAATCCGATGTGATATCGAATATGTTGTTCTATGCTCGGACAATTAGAGAGTTCTAAAAGTACTGACGTTAACACATTGCTTAGTGCGATGGAAGCAGTTCTAGAGACTCGTGTTGTGATATCTCGAACGCAGTAGTGTACGATTCCATTCTTAGTAAAGTATGGCTCCTTTACTCCTCTCAACTCAGAAGTCTCAAAGCATCCCCCTTGCATCATGTTTAAATCGACAACGACACTACCTTTCTTCAGAATATCCATCATATCTTCAGGAATAAAGAGTTCTAAAGGACTATTCTGTGACAAAGCACCAATGACAACATCTGCACTTTTAAAGGCTTTAGAGAGCGCCTGAGGATAAAATATAGAGGTGGATATACGCCCACCGAGCTTCTCATTTAAATCTCTTAGACGATTCACACAGTCGTCGAATATTTTCACTGTAGCCCCCATACCAAGAGCCGTCCGTGCAGCATACTCCGCAGCAGTACTTGATCCTAGAATAACCACTTCTGAGGGAGAGATCCCTGTGATTCCACCCAGAAAGACTCCCCTACCATTGTTATCATTAGAGAGATAATTAGATGCCACCTGAATAGAAAGCATTCCCGATATTTCAGAAAGAATCTGTGTTATGGGATAGGCATTATAGTCGTTCTGTAGATACTCAAAAGCAACACATGTTACTCTCTTACGCAATAGAGCCTGAATATGCTCCTTGTTTTGAAGATACAGATGTAGTGGAGACAAAATCACATGCCCCTTTTTCAAATATTTAAGATCATGTCGATCTAATGGAGTCATTTTTACTATGATTTTGCTCTGATAGACCTCTTCAATACTATGGCATATCTCCACACCATATTCTGAATAATCGACATCATTAAAACTGGCTCCTTTACCTGCTTGAGAAAACATTCGTATCACATTACCATTTTTGATCAGCAGTTCACATCCTTGCGGAGTTAGAGGAATACGGTTTTCTACACGCTGATCTGTACCCAATACCCCAATAGTCAACTGTTGTTTTCTAGAAAAATGACGTTTAAGTTCTTCCTGAGGAAGAAGCTTCTGCTGTGTTAATGATTCCAGTTTTAATAAGTCCCGATCATTCATAAACTATAATTTTTCTGTCGTAATCTGTCTCTGTCCATTCTCTAGCTCCTCAAGCTTTACCACGACTGTATTTGATGGCAATAGAGGATCTATTAATTCAGGCCACTCTATCAAACAGATATTGTTTGAATAGAAGTACTCCTCATAACCGAAGTCATAGACTTCATGAATATTTTTTATCCGGTAGAAATCGAAATGATACACGTTTCCTTTGTTACTACTATACTCATTTACCAATGAGAATGTAGGACTAGTTACATAATCCTCTACCTCTAATGCATCACACAATGCTTTTATGAATGTGGTTTTACCAACCCCCATCTCGCCATAAAAAGCAAATACCTTCTCCTCTGAATGTGCCTCAAGAAATGCTTGAGCCACTCTCTCTATATCTCCAATAGATTGAATTACTTCTTTAAACATATTATCAATGAAAATAGTTTCAACTTAACCTTAAATTAGTATCAGCCAAATTTATATGTTTTTTATCACTCATTGACCCACACTAGATTTTTATTAAAAAAAATATTCTAACTTAGGGGAAAGTTACAAAAAGATTAAAATTAAAGCTATGAATATTCCAGAAAATCTAAAGTATACCAAAGATCACGAATGGATTAAAGTAGATGGTAACATTGCTACTGTAGGTATTACGGACTTTGCTCAGTCAGAGCTTGGTGAGATTGTTTATGTTGAAATTGAGACTGAAGACGAAGATCTAGAGAAGGAAGAAGTTTTCGGTACAGTGGAAGCTGTAAAAACAGTATCTGATCTATTTATGCCTCTATCAGGTAAGGTAGTAGAAGTAAATGCTGGTCTTGAGGATGCTCCTGAATTGGTAAATAAAGATCCTTTTGGAGATGGTTGGATGATCAAAATTGAGATCGCAGACACTTCGGAGCTTGAAGCACTTCTTGAAGCTAGTGCTTACACTGAATTGGTTAGCGAATAGGTGATATCATTGTAAATTACCATAACTACAAAAGAGGTTGTTATTAAATAACAACCTCTTTTTTGTGTCATAGATATTTCTTGTCGACTACTACATAAAAAGAAATGCTGTTCCTCGAAAAGAACAGCATTTTTTATAATGATATATTACGAGGCGCTAATTAAAGCTTCTTCGCAATCTCAACTAGTTCATATGCTTCGATAATATCATCAACACGTAGGTCATTGTATTTCTCAATACTGATACCACACTCGTATCCATGAGTTACCTCTTTCACATCATCTTTGAAACGTTTCAATGCAGCCAACTCTCCAGTATATACAACAATACCATCACGGATTAGGCGGATCTTAGAGTTACGAGAGATTTTACCTTCTCTAACGAAACATCCAGCAATTGTACCCACTTTAGAGATTTTGAATGTCTCACGTATCTCCACGGTAGCAATAATCTCTTCCTTGATTTCTGGTGATAACATACCTTCCATTGCAGACTTCACTTCTTCGATTGCATCGTAGATAATCGAGTAAAGACGGATATCAATCTCTTCTTTCTCTGCTAACTTACGAGCACCCATAGAAGGACGTACTTGGAAACCAACAACGATCGCATTAGATGCAGTTGCTAACATCACATCAGATTCAGAGATCTGACCAACTGCCTTGTGAATGATATTAACCTGAATCTCTTCTGTTGAAAGTTTAATCAATGAGTCAGATAGTGCTTCAATAGAACCATCCACATCACCTTTAACAATCACATTTAGCTCTTGGAAGTTACCAATTGCAATACGACGTCCAATTTCATCAAGAGTAATATGCTTCTGAGTCCTCAAACCTTGCTCACGTTGAAGTTGCTCACGTTTGTTTGCAATCTGACGTGCTTCACGCTCACTCTCCATACAGTTGAATTTATCACCTGCCTGAGGAGCACCATTCAATCCAAGGATCAAAACTGGCTCAGATGGTCCAACTACTTTTACTTGTTGGTTACGCTCGTTAAACATTGCCTTTACGTGTCCATGATAAGGACCAGCAAGAATTACATCACCAACACGAAGTGAACCTGACTCGACTAAGATAGTAGATGTATAACCTCTACCACGGTCAAGAGATGATTCAATAACAGAACCAATAGCTCTCTTGTTTGGATTTGCCTTAAGGTCTAGCATTTCAGACTCAAGAAGAACTTTATCCAACAGTTCAGATACTCCCATACCTGTTTTTGCTGAGATCTCTTGAGATTGATACTTACCACCCCAATCTTCTACCATGTAGTTAAGGTTCGCAAGTTCGCTCTTGATACGCTCTGGATCTGCAGCATCTCTATCCACTTTGTTTATAGCAAACACGATAGGTACACCTGCTGCAGAGGCGTGATTAATAGCTTCAATAGTCTGTGGCATCACGTTATCATCAGCTGCTACAATAATAATTGCAACATCGGTAACCTGAGCACCACGAGCACGCATGGCTGTAAAGGCCTCGTGACCTGGTGTATCTAAGAAAGTAATCTTACGACCATCTTCCAAAGTTACATTATATGCACCGATGTGCTGTGTGATACCACCAGCCTCACCAGCAATTACATTCGCTTTACGAACATAATCAAGAAGAGATGTCTTACCATGGTCAACGTGTCCCATCACAGTAATGATCGGAGGACGTACGTCCATGTCTTCATCTTTATCTACTTCCTCAGCAATAGCTTCCTGCACCTCAACAGAGATGAAGTCTACTTTATAACCAAACTCTTCAGCAACGATATTTAAAGTCTCTGCATCCAAACGTTGGTTAATAGATACCATAGTTCCAAGGTTCATACATGTCGCAATAACCTGAGTAGCGGTAACATCCATCATGGTTGCCAATTCACTAACAGATACGAACTCTGTAACCTTTAGTACTTTCTTATCTTGTTGAAGAACAGCTTCTTCTTTAGCTACTTTTTCACTAGCTGCCTGTCTCTTATCACGACGGTGCTTAGATCCTTTTGACTTACCTTTAGAAGTCAAACGTGCTAAAGTGTCCTTAATTTGTTTTTGTACGTCTTCTTCCGTAACCTCTTTCTTCACTATTGGCTTACGACCACCTTTAATGTTCTTACGGTTATTCGGACGTTGACTATTATTTCGGTTCTGTGCACCAGCTTGTCCAGGACGGTTACGATTGTTCGTATTATTTCCGTTGGCGTCTTTATTGTTATTATTGCCATTTTGACCTTGTCCATTACGAGGGCCATTCTGACCTTGTCCACCACGAGGTCCACCTTTGCCACGGTTTCCAGGACCTTTATTTGCTCCTTCACCTCCTTTAGCATTGATGTCAACCTTCTCTTTAGGAAGACGCTTTCTCTTCTTTTTGTTCTTATCAGACTTAGAAGATTTGTCTGTTTTCTTTTCTACTGGAAGCTCAATTTTCCCAACAACCTTAGGACCTGACAGTTTCTGTCTTTCTGTGTGAAACACATCGTCTTTAGTGGTCGTCGCAGGTTTGTTAGCTTGATCCGTTTTTCCGTTTTCTTTAGTCATTCTTTCGTTACTTTCCTCTTTAGGCTTGTCTAAACCTTTGTCCGTCTTATTTGTAATATCTGATGATGAAGCTTCCTGAAGTGTCGATAGTTCGACTTGCGGCTTTTCTTTAACTGCAGTTTCGATGACACGTTGCTCATCAACAGCCTTTTTCTTTCGGACCTCAGGAGATTTTTCTTTCAATTCCTTCTTAGAAGAAACTTCTTTCTTTGCTTTATGTTGGATTGTTTCAGAAGTTGTTTTAGCAACTGGTGATTCTTTTGGAAGAGTTTTCGTAGGCTCAATAGCCTTCTTTTGTTCTGGTGATTTCTTTTCTTTCTTCGGCTTTTTTGTAGAAGGCAGTTCTATCTTACCCAAAACTTTAAGCTTTGGTTTTTCGACACTCTCTTCAACCGTCTCCTCTTTCTTCACACTACCAGACACTTTCTCAACCTGAGCAGGAGGAGCTTCAGGAACTGGAGCACTTTCATTCTTAGGAGTTTCGCCAACATCGTCACCATTATCGGATGTAGTAGACTCTTTAGATTTACGACTATTTGGACGTAAATGCACCTTCTCGCTTGCTTTTTTTAGATCGTGATCATTACGAAATTCACTCTCTAACTCTTTAACCATAGAAGGTTCTATCTTTGTGTTAGGATTCAACTTCACGTCGAAGCCCTTCTTTTGTAAGAAGTCAGTAATAGTAGAAATCCCCACATTGAGTTCTTTAGCCACCTTACTTAATCTTTTTCCTTCTGAAACCATATAATGCTTTGAATTTTTTAAATTAAAGTATTCTCAGTAACAGACCTATCCTTTATACTTCCTGTTTATGATTATCAACTTAAAAACAAGGAAGTGGGGCTAAATTCAGCCCCAACCTAATATCTATGACATAATCTACTCAAATTCCGATTGGAAAATCTCAATTATTTCATCTACGGTCTCTTCTTCAAGGTCTGTACGTTTTATTAATTCTTCTCGACTCAAATGCAATACACTTCTTGCAGTATCACATCCAATAGATTTTAATGAACGAATAATCCATTCATCGATTTCATCAGAGAATTCATCAATACTTACATCTTCATCATCTTCTTCTGCTTCACGATATACATCGATCTCGTAACCAGTAAGTCGACTTGCAAGACGAATATTTAAACCTCCCTTACCAATAGCTAGGGAAACTTGATCAGGACGCAAAAACACATCTGCTTTTCTTGCTTCCTCGTTAATACGAGTCGAAGTTACTTGTGCAGGGTTAAGCGCTCTTTGAATATATAGTTGAACATTGTTGGTATAGTTTACCACATCAATATTCTCATTCTTTAACTCACGAACAATCCCATGAATACGTGATCCTTTCATTCCGACACACGCACCAACAGGGTCAATACGTTCATCATATGATTCGACAGCAACTTTTGCTCTTTCACCAGGAACACGTTCAATCTTTTTGATGGTTATTAAGCCATCATAGATCTCTGGCACTTCCAATTCGAACAAACGTGCAAGGAAATCAGGCGACGTACGAGATAGCATAATCATTGGATTGCTATTACGCATCTCTACATTGGTAACAATCGCTCTAACAGAATCTCCTTTACGGAAAAAGTCAGAAGGGATTTGTTCCGTTTTAGGTAGCAAAAGTTCATTCTCCTCATCATCAAGGATCAAAATCTCACGCTTCCAAATTTGATAGACTTCCCCTGTTACAATCTGTCCAATCTTAGATTTGTACTCGTTGTAGATATTATCTTTCTCTAGCTCTAAAATACGAGCTGCTAGATTTTGTCGTAGATTAAGGATTGCACGACGTCCAAAGTCTTTGAAACTAACTTCGTCAGTAACATCTTCTCCCAACTCATAATCAGAATCAATCTTTTTTGCTTCTGATAGAGAAATTTGAAGATTAGGATCTTCTAAATCTTCATCTTTTACGACTTCACGATTCCTAAATATCTCTAGATCTCCTTTATCAGGGTTTATGATCACATCAAAATTCTCATCGGTACCAAATTGCTTTTGTAGTACGCTTCTAAAAACGTCTTCCAAAACACTCATCATGGTAGCACGATCAATATTTTTCAACTCCTTAAACTCCGAGAAAGTATCAATCAAATTAAGGTTATCCATTGCCTCTGATTTTTACTTGAATGAAACTACAACTTTCGCTGTTTTTATATCCGCATATGGGAAAGTATGCTCTGTTGTAACGACAACTTTCTTTTTCTTTCCCTCTACACGTTCTTTCTTACTTACTTCAATAACAAATTTATCCTGGTCAGCTTCTTTAAGGACACCGATATATTTTTCACCTTGAGATGTTACAACATCAAGATCACGTCCAAGATTCTTATTATACTGACGAGGTAATTGTAATGGTTCTCCTACACCTGCCGAATACACTGTCAATTCAAAATCTTCAGACTCTCGGTCAAGGTTATGTTCCACTTGTCGACTTAGCTCGATGCAAGTATCCACATTTACACTTGTATCGCTATCCACCACAACGGTGATAACGTTTGAAGACGAAATAGTTAGATCTACTAAAAATAGATCTCCCACTAGTTTCTCCTCTAATAATTTATATACGGTATCTTTACTAATCATTTCAATATGACTTAACAAAATAGGGGACTTTAGTGTCCCCCAGTTGTACATCTCGCTCAATTCTGCCACAAAAATATAAAAAAACAAAATTGATTACAAATACATTAGCTCTTAAAAGTCATTTCATTTTCGAACTTCGTCGTAGATATGTCTAATCTTAGCATGAATAGGCTAAAAAATTGTCATATTATGTCCATGAATGACTTTTTTAAACTCTATTTCTAACTCTTTTAAAGTCGAATCCACAAACTATTTGTACATTTGTAGACTGAAGATCAACAATATTTTTGTAACAATAGAGATCTTCAGCACAAATGACGAAATTCACGAAAACGTTATAATATTATGAAATTCACGGCCCAAGACATTGCAGCCATCATAGGAGGAACGGTAGATGGCGACGAAAATGCGATCATCAAAAATGTCTCTAAGATTGATGATAGTAAGCCTGAAACATTGGCCTTCCTTTCCAACCCAAGTTATACCCACCATATCTATAATACCCAAGCATCAGTTGTAATAGTTAAAAACGACTTCACTCCTGAAAAAGATCTTAATTGCACACTTATCCGTGTAGAAGATCCATATCAGGCCATTGCAACACTACTAAATGCTTATGCTGAGATGCAACCTCAAAAAGTTGGTGTCGAAGAGCCTAGTTTCATCTCTAAGAGTGCGACAATTGGTGAAGATATTTATATCGGCGCCTTTGCTTACATTGGAGAGAACGTATGTATTGGGGATAATGTAAAGATTTATCCTAATGCATATATTGGCGATAATACAACCATTGGTGATAATGTGATCATCTATGCTGGTGCAAAACTCTACCCACATACACAAATAGGGAATGAGTGTATTATCCATGCAGGTGCTGTACTTGGATCTGATGGATTTGGTTTCGCTCCAACAGAAGATGGATCTTACAAAAAGATAGCTCAAATTGGAAATGTAAAACTAGAAGATTGCGTTGAAATAGGAGCGAATGCGGCTATTGACTGTGCTACGATGGGATCAACCTTAATCAAAAAAGGGGTTAAGATCGACAACCTTGTACAGATTGCACACAATGTTGTAATTGGTGAAAACACAGTAATGGCCTCTCAAACTGGTATTGCAGGATCAACTAAGGTTGGAAAGAACTGTATATTTGCAGGACAAGTAGGTATTGCAGGTCACCTTAAGATTGGAGACAAAACGACTCTTGCAGCACAAGCTGGTATTATGTCAGATGTAAAAGAGGGACAAACACTTTTTGGAACTCCTGCCTTAGATGCAAAACAAGCATTCCGTATCGAAGCAGTAAAAAGAAAACTTCCAGAATTAAGAAAAGAGATTAATGCACTATCTAAAAAGATCAAGTCATTAGACCTTTAATAACGCTGGATACATCTTCTCTATAGATACTATAATCAAACGCCAAACGATAGAGACAATAAAGATGTTTATTTTATTTTAGCTATATTTCAATAATTTAACAAGCAATAAACAAAAGTGCGTTGTTTATTGTTTGTCAAAATAGACGTATAGTAAAGCTAAATCTTTTTTTGTAAAGTAATGAACGATATACAAAAGACCATTTTAGAACCGGTTTCCATTTCAGGCAAAGGGCTTCACACTGGAGCGAATGTTACAATGACATTCCTTCCTGCGTCAGAAAATCATGGATTCAAGTTCAAACGTATCGATATTGAAGGACAACCAATATTAGATGCTGACCTATCACTAGTAACAGACACCTCTAGAGGGACTGTTCTTCAATTAGGTGATATTCGTATTTCGACCATCGAACATACAATGGCTGCACTAATTGCCTCTGACCTTGACAATGTACTTATTGAATTAGATGGACCCGAAGCCCCAATCATGGACGGAAGTTCTATCAAAATCATGAATGCTCTAAAAAAGGCAGGGTTAAAGAACCAAGAAGCACCAAGAGAATATTTCGAAATAAAGGAGAAGATCACTTATACTGACACTGAAAAGGGTATAGAGATCATTGCACTTCCTGATGATGACTTCCGATTGAATGTATTAATCTCATTTGACTCTGTCGTACTGGGAAATCAATTTGCATCATTGGATAACATTACTGATTTCGAAAAAGAGATTGCACCTTGTCGTACCTTTGTTTTTGTTCGCGAACTTGAGATGCTTCTTCAACACAACCTTGTAAAAGGAGGAGATCTTGATAACGCTATCGTTATTATGGATAAAAAGATGAAGCAAGAAGATTTAAATCGCATTGCCTCTCTATTTAATCAAGATAATATCGATGCTGACAAGATTGGCATTCTTAATAACTTGGATCTACATTTCAACAATGAACCTGCAAGACATAAACTACTAGATGTTATTGGCGACCTTGCATTAGTTGGGAAAAGAATCAAAGGACGTATTATTGCAACTCGCCCAGGTCATCATGCCAACACCGAGTTTGGTAAATTGATCATGAAAGAGATCTGCAAAGAGGAGCAGAAGAATAAGATCCCACAATACGATCCTAAAGCAAAACCACTTTTTGACATCTATGATATCAAAAAGATGCTTCCGCATCGTTACCCTTTCCTTCTTATCGATAAAATTATTGAGAAGAGAGACAATTACATTGTTGGAGTAAAAAATATAACATTTAATGAACCATTCTTCCAAGGACATTTTCCTGAAGAACCAGTAATGCCTGGAGTACTTCTTATTGAAGCAATGGCACAATGTGGAGGAATCTATGTCTTATCTAATCATCCAGATAAGAAATTTGGAACTTATTTCATGAAAATGGACAACATCAAGTTCCGAAAAAAAGTAATCCCTGGTGATACTGTTATTTTCAAACTTGAACTATTAGGTGAAGTTAGAAGAGGCGTTGCCCATATGAAAGGCTATGCTTACGTCGGTAACTCCCTTGTAGCAGAGGGTGAGTTCATGGCTCAAATTGTTGAAATTAAATAATTCAACAAAGCAAAAAAGATCAATTCTTCTCTATTTCATACAGATAGTTCTAGGATTGATCTTTTTTTATAACTTTGTCCGGAATTAAATTATTTGTTCTTAATTATTAAGACTTAATACTATCTCGAATGAAAGAATCGTTAGCATACATTCATCCTGAGGCAAAAATAGGTCAGAATGTAACCATCGAACCTTTTGCAACCATCTACAATGACGTAGTTATTGGAGACGGAACATATATCAGTTCGAATGTGACTATTCTTCCTGGTACACGTATCGGAAAGAATTGTAAAATCCATTCAGGAGCTGTGATTGGTGGAGACCCTCAAGATTTAAAATATAAAGGAGAGTACACAACTGTTGAAATTGGTGATAACAATACAATACGTGAATTTGTTACCATCAATAAAGGAACATCAGCTGCAATGAAAACAGTAGTTGGAAACAACTGCCTTATCATGGCATACTCTCATATCGCACATGATTGTGTGGTTGGAAACGCTGTAATCCTAGCCAATAGCACTCAGCTTGCTGGAGAAGTACGTGTACATGATTGGGCTATCCTTGGTGGTGGAACATTGGTTCACCAATTCTGCCGCATCGGTGAACATGTGATGGTAAGTGGTGGTTCACGTGTTGGGAAAGATATTCCTCCATTTGTAAAAGCAGGAAGAGAACCTCTCTCTTTTGTTGGTGTCAACTCAATTGGTCTTCGTCGAAGACAATACTCTAATGATAAGATTCGTGAGATACAAGATGTCTATCGTTTTCTTTATCAAAAAGGCTACAACAACAAACAAGCACTTGAAATTATCGCGACTGAGATCCCTCAATCAGAAGAACGTGATATGATCATGGAGTTCGTGAAGGAGTCACACAGAGGCGTAATCAAAGGATACTATTCTGAGAAATAACGACGACTAAAAACGCTATCGGAATAAAAAAAGGCTATCGGAATAAAAAAAGGCTATCGGAATAAAAAAAGGCTATCGGATGCTCAGGATCAGATAGCCTTTTTTATTTGGATCTCTAAGATCTAAAAAAAGGAACTCCTTAGAGTTCCTTTTTTTATCATATATAATCTAGTGATTATTCTTTATCTTCTTTTGCAATAGATGATAAACACAATTCATCCAACTGCTCTTTTGCTACTGGAGATGGTGAATCGATCATCACATCACGTCCCGAATTATTCTTAGGGAAAGCAATTACATCACGGATTGTATCCAACCCTGCGAACATTGAAACCAAACGGTCAAAGCCAAAAGCAATACCAGCATGTGGTGGAGCACCATATTTAAATGCATCCATCAAGAAACCAAACTGAGCTTGAGCCTCTTCAGGAGTGAATCCTAGTAGATCAAACATTTTAGCTTGAAGCGCTTTATCAAAAATACGAACTGATCCTCCTCCGATCTCAACACCGTTAATCACAAGGTCATATGCATTAGCACGAACGGCACCAGGATCACTTTCAATCAAATCGAAATCTTCTTTCTTAGGTGAAGTAAATGGATGGTGCATAGCATGAAAACGTTTCGAATCGTCATCCCACTCTAGTAGAGGAAAATCAACTACCCACATCGGCTTAAACTCCTCTTTGTTCATCAAACCTTCTTGACGAGCCACTTCTAAGCGAAGTTCACCTAATGCATTTAACGTGTGTGCCTTGTCTCCTGACAACACCAATATTAAATCACCCGAATCGGCTTTCGTTGCCTCAGCCCAACGTGCTAACTGTGTTGCATCGTAAAATTTATCAACAGATGACTTTAAGGCACCATCTTCATTGCACTTCACGTATACCATACCTTTAGCACCAATCTGTGGACGTTTCACATAATCAGTCAACTTATCAAGTTTCTTACGAGTGAATGTCGCAGCTCCTTTAACTACGATTGCTCCAACATACTCTGACTCATCAAATACCTTAAAGTTTTGACCTTGGACCGTAGAAGTAATCTCTTCGATCAACATCTCAAAACGTATATCTGGCTTATCCGAACCATACTTAGCCATTGCAGTAGAATAAGGCATACGTGCAAATTCTCCTGGATCAATCCCTTTAAGCTCTTTGAAAAGATGACGTGTCATTCCCTCAAATAAATTCAAGATATCCTCTTGCTCCACAAACGACATCTCACAATCAATCTGTGTAAATTCTGGTTGACGATCAGCACGTAAATCTTCATCACGGAAGCATTTTACTATCTGATAGTAACGATCAAAACCAGAAACCATCAACAGCTGTTTAAACACCTGTGGACTTTGTGGAAGAGCATAAAACTGACCTTCATTCATACGAGAAGGTACAATAAAGTCACGCGCTCCTTCAGGTGTAGATTTTATCAATACAGGAGTTTCTGTCTCGATAAATTCTTTATCGTTAAGGAAAGAACGAACCGCATGAGCCATCTTCGAACGAAGTACTAAATTTTCTCTTACCGGATTACGACGTAGATCCAAGTAACGATACTTCATACGAATTTCATCGCCACCATCCGTATCATCTTCAATAGTAAATGGAGGAAGTTCAGCTTTATTTAGGATTGCTACTGAAGTAAGAGCAATCTCTACTGCTCCTGTAGGAATCTTTTCATTTTTACTTGAACGCTCTCTTACTACTCCTGTTGCCTGAATCACAAACTCTCTACCAAGTTGGTTAACAGCATCACGAATAGAAGCATCACTATTTTCATCAACCACCAGCTGTGTTATCCCATAGCGATCACGTAAATCTACGAAACTCATTGCTCCTAAATCACGTACACGTTGCACCCAACCACTCAAGGTCACTTCTTGGTCTACATTGGCAAGTCGTAACTCGCCACAAGTATGTGTTCTATACATCGTTATCTCTTATTTTACATTTCAAAACACAAAAATAGAAAGAAAAAATGGGATAAGGAGTTCATTCAATACTTCTTTTCATCAGAAAAATCAGTTTCTTTTATCCTACACTTCTCTTCGATTATTCTCATGGTTAATTATACGATATTTTATGGTTCATATAATTATTATACCATCACGCTATATTATACAAAAAAGGCTACCTTTAATGAAGATAGCCTTTTTTGTATGACCTAAGTATCATGAAACTAAAGTTTAATACACCTCTATTTCATCAATAAATGTCCATGCCTTAGTTCCTTTAAATAAGAATCCGTCAGGAACAACATGTTGAGTTACCACCTCATATCTAATAAACTGTGCATCTGTATTCATCAAACAATCAATAGGCACATGTTTCGGAGAGCTCTCTGTATTCGTCTCTCGTGTAACATCTACCTCAGATAATAATCGGTAATTATTTCCATCTTTGGAAACCCACACTTTTACTCTCTTTGGAAGGTGAATACCATTTTTTACATCATCTAAAAAACTAAACCTCAGTCGGTGAATTGGCTCTATTGACTGTAGGTCAATATCCCCTCTCAAATCTGTGCCCTCATAACCTTGCCAATTCTTATCGAAATAAGATGTAGTAGCATCTTTACCATCTAATAGAGACTGGTCTCCTAAAAGACCTGGATATTTGATCGATGCAGGCACAGTTAATTGCATCTTTGCATTCATTCCAATATGCTGTAATACAACTTTTGAGGATCGATTAATCTCTCTACCTTGCTCTTTCACAACTGCATCAATCTCTGTCGTTTGATCAACCTTGAAAGGTAGTCGATACTTCTTCCATCGACTACTTTTACCAAGACTAGTAGTTTTGTAATAGATCGATCCTTGACTATATTTTTTAATCACAACTAAAGAGCTGTTATCCTCTAGGGATTTAACCTGAATATTAGGGTCATAATACATTCCCATATTATCAAGCCAATATCGTCCCTTTCCTTTTGAGATGAGACCAATAGAGATTTGTGCAGTTGAAGCATCAGTATGAAAGTCTAATGTATATTTTGTCCATTTGGGAGTTAATACATACGGCATCTTAAGTCCTAAACCTTTCAACTCCACAAATAGGGTATCTTGACTACTTCCTTCCGCCTTTGCATAAAATGCCAAGCGATATCCTTGATTCGGAGAGACTAATGTTCGATAAAAAGATAATCCCATTTCAGAGTTCTCACCATTATTAAGGAAACATAGAGAATAATTTCCTTCATAATATGAGGTTGCATCTAAGAAATATCGGCTGCCATCAAAACTACTATTTTGAGCATAACATGATTCGGGAGTAGAAGCGCTACTAAATTCTTCAAAATCTCCAAAAGCCAATATATTATCATTGGCTTTCTTTGGTTGATAAATCTTATAAACACGAACACCTAATCCATCGATCATATCTTTGACATATGCATTATCAAATGGGAGCATACGATTTTCAAACAATACTTCAACTTGCTCATCACGACACCCTGACGGAAGAGCGACATTGAAAGGCATTGGCTTGTTCGACTTGTTAACAACCACCAATAATCCAGATTCATCACGCCTCCAATAAGAAGCCAAAATATTTGGATCATCAGTTGTAAGCTCTTGTCTCATTGCTTTGCTATTAAGCCAAGGCATTAACATTCCAACTTCATTCACCACTTTGACATATCCATTCCAAGAAGTTATAGATTTCGGGAATTCATTGACACCTTTTTTAATAAAAGCTTGAAGTCCCATAGCTCCTTGTTGAATAGCGCTATAACACATTGCACGAATCTCTCTTTCGGTAGGTTCTCTTTGCCAAAACTCACCACCTCCAAAAGTTTGAGGAACATACCAAACGCCCTTACGATATTCGAACTGGTTCATCAAACAGTTTACACTATTCGGTACAGCATCAATTGGGCCAGGGATAGGATATGGATCTGTCATCGCAATATCCATTCCGCCTTCAAATTCAGAAGCTCTCTCTGGTGTCATAAAAACAATAGAGATAGGGTGATAAGGATCTAGCTGCTTAATGAGATCATATGCTTTTTGGATATATTTGGGGTCACGACCTTGTCCAACAGGTTCATCATTCAAATACCAACATAAAAGTGCTGGATGATCCTTCATTCGAATCACCTCTTCTTCAAGAAGTTTGAAATTTACAGCTTGCTCCGATGGTGTAAGTCCTTTCTTATTAATCAATGAATTAACAGCATAGTTCACCTTCAAACCTAATTGATTGCACAGGTCCATATAAGCTTTCCTTTTTGAGAAATCGCCTGCATCAATACGTTGATATGGCCCTACCATGTTAAATCCATGATAGACCTCTCTTTTTATCACCTCGTCCATAGGTAGTCGAGTATAAAAACCTAACGGATAAAAAGGACGCTCATTCACCATCAAACCACCACTAAGCCTATCGACTTTCACTTCATTCTTCTTTACAGGAAGAATAGAGAAACGACAGCTTAGAACAGCTTGATCTTTTACCACAAGTTCTACTTGATGAGCTCCTTGATCGAGATGTTTAGAAGAGATTGACAAAAGAGAAACCTTTGGTGTAAGTCGACGTATTGAGAAATAGTGTTTTAAACCATCGATCCTCAATTCCGTATTTGATAAAGAAAAATCCATAGGATCATGTAACACAAGCGACACTTCATCCTCGTAGGAAAAATAACTGTATCTGCTCTCTAGAAATGCATTCTGGGCATATGCTGAATATCCCGTACCAATAATACACAGATAAAGAAACAGTGTAAATAATCTTCTCATAATTGCTTCCTATTATTTAAATATACCTTTACTTTGCTTTTTATTATTGCATTAAATATCTTTTACGATGACTCATTTAATATAATTGTTATTGATGACTACACCAAGATGTTATGCAATAAATAACATCACTGTTCAAAGTTAACTCATATCTCTCTCACTTCAATTACATTTTACATAAAACAAATGTCTAAATATAGACTGAGGCAAGAAGAGATCATATTTAAATAGTTGAAAATTAAACTCAGTTTAATTTATTGGTAACGAATCTTATATACTTAAGCAAAGATCATCAAGATGGAATCAATTCGAATCGGAAGACAATGGCACAATAAATAAAGTGAAGAGAAATAGTAGGGCTATTGTCAATATCTTAGAGATCGTAGATTTATAAAGGTGTTATTATTCAAAAGAGATACAAGATAGATGACCTCTCTATAAACAAAGAAGCCACCTATCTATTATTTTATTCGTAAATTTTATACCATGATGCGCCAACATCATTCTTGACTAAAGGTTTTCCTTTCACTCCTTCAGATGCAATCTGACTTATATCCAGATCAATCCCTTCAATATTACGATATGTAACCTCTGCAGGTTTACAACATGAAGGTAAAGGATATACACCATCGCTATCCTTAGATTTAAAATCCTCTTTACTCAGCACTTCAGATATTTTTTTATTAATGCCTAGAGGTGAGCCATAAATATAGTTCTTCTCAAAAACACCGAAATCATATGCAGGTTGATCAGTACTAAAGAAGTCATATGAATATGATTCTTGGTAAAAAATATTTCCATTAAAAGTGATCGAGTGAGGATCCTCATAAGTATACCCCTTCTCCTTACACCATGGTATTCTTCGATCTTTTAACCCTTGAAGATCGACTGCATATCCATTATTATTTGCAAAAAAGTTATTTGCAATAGTAATATTGTATGCAAGGGCATGCTCTTTCTCTTTTGCACCACTATTCAAATACAATGCTGCATGACCTCTACTAGCCATGGTTCTTCGTAAAGAGAAATAGTTTCCTGCTATCATGTGACCACTTCCCCAAATGAATGCTCCTCCTGCATCATGTTTCGTATCATTACTAATGAAGAAATTTTGTAACAAAACTTGCTTGTCACCATGTCTAAAGTTCATGGTTCCATCACAATCAATAAAGGTATTCTGATAATAGATATTCTCCATTGACTTGCTCGTAATGATTTCAGGCTCGGAGTTCTGACGGACAAACATGTTAGAATCTACTCTACATCGTCCATAGTCTTTTCTCCAGTAACCAATACGAACCCCACCTCCTGCATTACCAGATTTTTTCACTGGATTGTAAAAATAACAGTGGTCAACACGATGATACATTGGAATACCAGCAGGGCCAGTAATACTCTTCTTGGCCGTATTATTAAGGTTCATCACCTGATCATTAGTCGTTTTATTCATAAATGAGCAGTGGTCAATACGACAGTATTGTGGTGCTTTCCCTTCTGGGGTCAATGAAGTTGTTATATAGGAATTCGTAACATCATTGAAACCATCCACAACACATTCAGTTACTCGATTATGACTACCATAGATAGCAATCAATCCAGGGCCATGGGACCTCCACTCTGAACTGTTTCGCATTCCATTCTTAAATAGGAATCCATCTAAGGTGATATACTCCCCACGTAATTCCACTTTACAATTACCTGTGATTATAGCTTCTCCAGGTTTCTTTGACTTAATATAGATTGGATTTTTTGACGTTCCTGATGCTCGTACTACGAGCTTTAAATGCTTATACTCTCCTGGAAGTAGTACCAAAGTTTGTCCCTCTTTAATTTTGGACAAAGCTTCTTGAACTTCAATTACACTTGAAACTTCGATACTATGAAGAAACTGTTCTTCCTCAATATTCGTCTCTTCTTTTGCCTTAGTACATGAACCTATAATTAGTCCAATAACCAAAATAATTAATGCCTTCATCTATTTCTGTTTAGTTAGTTTTTTGATATTTCGAATCTGCAATATGCAATAATATTTTATAATAAAACATATTGACATTAATAAAAAAACTCCTACCTGAACTATAGCTAATCCCCCAAGAAGCTATACAGGTAGGAGTAAAAGAATTACATGATTGTAATCAAATCTGTAATCCTCCAACACTAAAAAATAAACGAACTAAACTGCTAAAATATCTTATAACCAGGTCGCCCCAGTATCTTTTTTCTTCAATGGTCTTCCTACCACTCCTTGTGAAGCTAAAGCTGAAAGATCCAAATCAATTCCTGTAATATTTGAATACGACACAGTTGAAGGTACATACCCAGCAGGGATTGCAAAAATTCCCTTTGAAGTATCCTTATTTAGAGTCGATGCTGAAACAGTCAATCCAGCTCTATTGGTAATTCCTAGAGCAGTTGTTCCATATACAAAATCATTATTGAATGTTCCAAAGCTTGAAGTTGGAGCATCAGTTTGGAAGAAATTATAAGTATAACTCTTCTGTAAGAAAATATTCCCTGCAAAACGTAGATCATGAGGATCTTCATAAGTTTCACCATTTTTCACACACCATGGAATACGACGACTCTTGAATGCTTGTAGATCTACAGCATAACCATTATTGTTACCGAAATAGTTATTCGCAATGTCAATATTATAAGCTAATGCATGCGTAGTTTCTCTTGCACCTGAATTAAGATAAAGCGCTGCATATCCACGATCTTTCATCGTTTTCTTCAATTGGAAATAATTTCCTGCAATCAGGTGACCACTTCCCCAGATAAATGCCCCTCCAGCTTGTTCAGTAGTACTGTAGCTTAAGAAGAAGTTCTGTAGTAACACTTGATCATCACCATGACGTAGATTCATTGTTCCATCACAATCAATGAAAGTGTTTGCATAGTATATATTCTCTCTTGATTTACTTGTGATGATCTCTGGTTCAGAATTCTGTTTAACAAACATATTAGAGTCTACCAAACAACGACCAAAATCTTTTCTCCAAAAGCCAATGCGGATACCACCTCCTGCATTACCTTTTTTCTTATATGGATTCTCAAAATAACAGTGGTCAATACGGTGATACATTGGAACGCCTGGTGCGCCAGTATCTATACGCTTAGGTGTATTGTTTAAATTAATAACTTGATCACGTGATGTCTTATTCGTAAAAGAACAATGATCAATTCTACAGTGAACTGGTACAACTCCAGCAGGTGTTAACGATGTCGTTAAGTAAGCAGAGCTCACATCATTGAAATCATCAACAACACACTCCGTAACTCTATTGTAGCTTCCATAAATAGCAATCAATCCTGGGCCTTTCACTTTCCATTTTGTGCCAGTTCTTGCACCATTTTTGAAATAGAATCCTTTCAATACAATATTCTCACCGTGAAGCTCTACTGCACAGTCTCCCGATATAATCGCTTTTCCTGGAATTTCAGATTCAATAATGATTGGATTGGTAGTAGTTCCTGATGCCTTTACAACCATTTTAAGATCATTGTATACTCCTGGTGAAAGAACAATCCGTTCACCCGCAGTGGCAGCATTAATTGCAACAGTTGCATCCGCAACACTAGATACAGTCGTTGTCTTTAAAGAAACAATCGTACTTAAAGCATCTGAAGTTATTGCCATACCTCCAGTTGTCATTGGATATTTAGAACCCAAAGAGGTATCTAAACTATTTTGACATCCAAACAATGTCACAGCAAACATTAAAATCAAACTCAACTTCTTCATCATAAGCTTTTATTAATTTTAAATAAACTTAATCTCACCCTACTCTTAATATATTAACACTACTCTGAACACGACAACTTATTAAAATATTTTACAATGCAAAGCTACTTCAAAGAACGATTATCAATGAAAGATGACATTATTATGGAACTTTATTAACGTATATGGAACTTTGCACAATAGCCCTCACTTAATGCAGATACAAAAAACATTAGCAACTTAAGGTATGACAACAATAATAAACAATTCAATATATTTATTTTCTATTATTCACAATAATGGATTCAACACATAATCAACATGAATACCATCTCTAATACAGACAGAAAATACAACACACAACACCCTATGAACAAAGTAGATACAAGAATAAATACAGATCTAATATTTATAATTTTACACAAAACTCCAATTATACGCTAGAATCTATATTCATGACATAAACCTCTCATAGTATTACAATAACTTACTCACTTCTAACTTACACTTACATTGCTAACGAGCTCGACTCATCAAGTACCAAGATCTATTTTCCCTTACACTCAACGAAAAAAAATCATCAAATAGTACGACCTATTTTGGCTATCCGCTTTTCAATAGAATAAATCCATAACTATTAACATCAAAAGCATTAATCAAGCGGATTATAAGTAGTATCTCAATGAAAATTGAATTATTGCAAATAGATACCGTCTAAACAAAATAAGAATATAGACTAAAATCCAAAATGGAATTAACTCTCAGATAAGTATAGACACATAAAACATTGATGATAATTAGCTCTTTGAAGATAATATATTTCATCTCTCTTACACATTCTACTGTGATCACAGAACGATCGAATTTAACCCCCATAGCTCCGGCCCCATCTTACTATAATGGAAATACTATATTCTCAGCATTAAAACTGAATCATACAAAAGAACTAATCTAAGAGATGACTTCCATCTCTCTTAGCTCTGCAGAAGCCTCAGCACTTTATGGCTTTACTCTTCCTAAAGATAAATAATGTCGGGAAGAGGTCCCTCTTCCCATAATGGAGACACAGCATATTACCTAAAAAAGTATAGACACAAAAAACCGACTCTTTAACAAGAATCGGTTCTCTGTAAAACGGCGGCGACTTACTCTCCCACATCTCTGCAGTACCATCGGTGCGGTAGGGCTTAACTTATCTGTTCCCAAAGGGCAATGATGTCGGGAAGAGGTTCCTCTTGCCATAATGGAGACACACATCTCTATCAGATCAATTACCGATCATTACAAGGAAGATACTGAAAAAAGTATAGACGCAAAAAAACCGACTCTTTAATAAGAATCGGTTCTCTGTAAAATGGCGGCGACCTACTCTCACCCATATCTGCAATACCATCGGTGCGGTAGAGCTTAACTTCTCTGTTCCCAAAGGGCAATGATGTCGGGAAGAGGTTCCTCTTGCTATAATGGAGACACAGCATATTACCTAAAAAAGTATAGACGCAAAAAAACCGACTCTTTAACAAGAATCGGTTCTCTGTAAAACGGCGGCGACCTACTCTCCCACATCTCTGCAGTACCATCGGCGCGGTAGGGCTTAACTTCTCTGTTCGGAATGGGAAGAGGTGGAACCCCTATGCAATAACCACCTTAAATTGTTAATACGGTTATTTATATCTGACTTAAATGTTACAATCTAACATTATCAGCATACATAGTTCAATATATCTTTTTGACATGCTCCTGGAAAAAGTAATCTAAATACAACTAATCTTTTGTTCTAATGAAAGTTTCGGGTAATTAGTACTGCTCGGCTTTGGTCTCACAACCTTTACACCTGCAGCCTATCAACGTCGTAGTCTCCAACGACCCTCTAAGGAAACCTCATCTTGAGTGGAGCTTCGTGCTTAGATGCTTTCAGCACTTATCTCTTCCAAACGTAGCTACTCAGCAATGCACCTGGCGGCACAACTGATACACCAGAGGTTTGTCCACCGCGGTCCTCTCGTACTAGCAGCAGCTTCTCTCAAGTTTCCTGCGCCCACAACAGATAGGGACCGAACTGTCTCACGACGTTCTGAACCCAGCTCGCGTGCCACTTTAATGGGCGAACAGCCCAACCCTTGGGACCTTCTCCAGCCCCAGGATGTGACGAGCCGACATCGAGGTGCCAAACCGCTCCGTCGATATGAGCTCTTGGGAGCGATCAGCCTGTTATCCCCGGAGTACCTTTTATCCTTTGAGCGATGGCCCTTCCATACGGAACCACCGGATCACTATGCTCTACTTTCGTACCTGATCGACGTGTTGGTCTCACAGTCAAGCACCCTTGTGCCATTACACTCTACAGACGGTTACCAATCGTCTTGAGGGTACCTTTAGAAGCCTCCGTTACTCTTTTGGAGGCGACCACCCCAGTCAAACTACCCACCACACAATGTCCTCATTGCTGAGTTAGGTTTCAAACAAGCAAAGGGTCGTATTTCAAGGACGACTCCACAACGCCTAGCGACGCCATTTCATTGTCTCCGACCTATCCTACACATTACTTGCCCAAAATCAATGTGAAGTTGCAGTAAAGGTTCACGGGGTCTTTCCGTCCCGTTGCGGGTAATCGGCATCTTCACCGATACTTCAATTTCACCGAGCTCATGGCTGAGACAGTGCCCAGATCGTTGCACCATTCGTGCAGGTCGGAACTTACCCGACAAGGAATTTCGCTACCTTAGGACCGTTATAGTTACGGCCGCCGTTTACCGGGGCTTCATTTCAGCGCTTCTCCGAAGATAACGCCCCCACTTAACCTTCCGGCACCGGGCAGGTGTCAGGCCTTATACATCATCTTTCGATTTAGCAAAGCCCTGTGTTTTTGATAAACAGTCGCCTGGGCCTTTTCACTGCGGCTCCCCTTGCGAGGAGCGATCCTTCTCCCGAAGTTACGGATCGATTTTGCCTAGTTCCTTAGCCATGAATCACTCGAGCACCTCAGGATTCTCTCCTTGACTACCTGTGTCGGTTTGCGGTACGGGTTTATATAATCTACGTTTAGAGGTTTTTCTAGGAAGCCCTTAGGCACACTATCCAATCGTCCGAAGACTCTCGGTACTATCAGGTTTCAGCTCAACGTGCGGATTTGCCTACACATCTCATAACCTACGCCCTTCAACGTACTATTCCGTCAGTACGCGGTGCTTTCATCACTCCGTCGCCCCATCACAACTATATAAAGTACGGGAATATTAACCCGTTGTCCATCGAGTTCGCCGTTCGGCTACCCCTTAGGTCCCGACTAACCCTGATCCGATTAGCGTTGATCAGGAAACCTTAGTCTATCGGTGGGAGGGTTTCTCGCCCTCCTTATCGTTACTTATGCCTACATTTGCTTTTCTAACCGCTCCAGCGCACCTCACAGTGCACATTCAACGCAGTCAGAATGCTCCCCTACCACTTAATGGTAGTCCATTAAATCCATAGCTTCGGTGATATGTTTAATGCCCGATTATTATCCATGCCCGATCGCTCGACTAGTGAGCTGTTACGCACTCTTTAAATGAATGGCTGCTTCCAAGCCAACATACTAGCTGTCTATGCAATCAGACCTCGTTTGTTCAACTTAACATATACTTGGGGACCTTAGCTGATGGTCCGGGTTCTTTCCCTTTCGGACATGGACCTTAGCACCCATGCCCTCACTCCTGGTAATCATATTACAGCATTCGGAGTTTGTCTGGAGTTGATAGGCGGTGAAGCCCTCGCATCCAATCAGTAGCTCTACCTCTGCAATACTATATCCAAGGCTGCACCTAAATGCATTTCGGGGAGTACGAGCTATTTCCGAGTTTGATTGGCCTTTCACCCCTACCCACAGGTCATCCAAGAGCTTTTCAACGCTCCCTGGTTCGGTCCTCCATCTTGTGTTACCAAGACTTCAACCTGCCCATGGGTAGATCACACGGTTTCGCGTCTACCCCCACTAACTTCGACGCCCTATTCAGACTTGCTTTCGCTTCGGCTCCGAGCCTTAAGCTCTTAACCTTGCTAGTGAGGAGTAACTCGTAGGCTCATTATGCAAAAGGCACGCCGTCACATCTAATGATGCTCCGACCGCTTGTAAGTGTATGGTTTCAGGTACTATTTCACTCCCCTGTTCGGGGTACTTTTCACCTTTCCCTCACGGTACTGGTTCTCTATCGGTCTCTTAGGAGTATTTAGCCTTACCAGATGGTCCTGGCAGATTCAGACAGGGTTTCACGTGCCCCGCCCTACTCAGGATACTGCTAGATCATATTTGCTTACGTGTACAGGACTATCACCCTCTCTGGTGTAACTTTCCAGTTACTTCTACTTCACGCATAATCTCATATCGCAGTCCTACAACCCCAACAACGCCGAAACGTAATTGGTTTGGGCTAATCCGCGTTCGATCGCCACTACTAACGGAATCACTTTTGTTTTCTCTTCCTCCGGGTACTTAGATGTTTCAGTTCTCCGGGTTTGCCTCTGACATAGTCAGATAACCAATAAATTGGCTGGGTTGCCCCATTCAGAAATCTTCGGATCAAAGGTTGTTTGCACCTCCCCGAAGCTTATCGCAGCTTATCACGTCTTTCATCGCCTCTAAGAGCCTAGGCATCCACCATACACCCTTACTTACTTTCTATTATAATTAACCTTTAATGTTAATCTCGATATCTGTTGTATTCTTTTACAGATTACTTTTTTCCAGAATGTCAAAGAACTTATATACACCGATCTAATCAAATTAAATCTAACTAAATCAATATAAATGTGTGGAGAATATCGGAGTCGAACCGATGACCTCCTGCGTGCAAGGCAGGCGCTCTAGCCAGCTGAGCTAATCCCCCAAATAACCTCGTATAAATAATATTACGATTGTAGTCCCGCCCAGACTTGAACTGGGGACCTCTACATTATCAGTGTAGCGCTCTAACCAGCTGAGCTACGGGACTATGTCTAAAACATAACCACCTTAGTTTTTCAGCCTAACGCTATCCACTTTGGTTATGTGGGTATATAAGGTTTTTTGATATGACAAGAAAAAACAACCTAATCTCGTCGATTTTCTTTAACCGTTCTTGTCGGCTCCAGAAAGGAGGTGTTCCAGCCACACCTTCCGGTACGGCTACCTTGTTACGACTTAACCCCAGTCACTAGTTTTACCCTAGGCCGCTCCTTTCGGTAACAGACTTCAGGCACCCCCAGCTTCCATGGTTTGACGGGCGGTGTGTACAAGGCCCGGGAACGTATTCACCGCGCCATGGCTGATGCGCGATTACTAGCGAATCCAGCTTCACGGAGTCGAGTTGCAGACTCCGATCCGAACTGAGACCAGTTTTAGAGATTAGCATCCTGTCGCCAGGTAGCTGCCCTTTGTACTGACCATTGTAACACGTGTGTAGCCCTGGACATAAGGGCCGTGCTGATTTGACGTCATCCCCACCTTCCTCTCACCTTACGGTGGCAGTCTCTCTAGAGTCCTCAGCTTAACCTGTTAGCAACTAAAGATAGGGGTTGCGCTCGTTATGGGACTTAACCCGACACCTCACGGCACGAGCTGACGACAACCATGCAGCACCTTGTACGTCGTCCGAAGAAAAGTCTATCTCTAGACCGATCGCCGTACATTTAAGCCCAGGTAAGGTTCCTCGCGTATCATCGAATTAAACCACATGTTCCTCCGCTTGTGCGGGCCCCCGTCAATTCCTTTGAGTTTCAATCTTGCGATCGTACTCCCCAGGTGGATTACTTAAAACTTTCGCTTAGCCACTGACTGTGTATCGCCAACAGCGAGTAATCATCGTTTACGGCGTGGACTACCAGGGTATCTAATCCTGTTCGCTCCCCACGCTTTCGTACATCAGCGTCAGTTATACCTTAGTAAGCTGCCTTCGCAATCGGTGTTCTGAGTAATATCTAAGCATTTCACCGCTACACTACTCATTCCGCCTACCTCAAGTATACTCAAGTAATACAGTTTCAATGGCAGTTCTACAGTTGAGCTGCAGGATTTCACCACTGACTTATATTACCGCCTACGTACCCTTTAAACCCAATAAATCCGGATAACGCTTACACCCTCCGTATTACCGCGGCTGCTGGCACGGAGTTAGCCGGTGTTTATTCATATGCTACCTTCAGCTACTTTCACGAAAGTAGGTTTATTTGCATATAAAAGAAGTTTACAACCCATAGGGCAGTCATCCTTCACGCGGGATGGCTGGTTCAGACTTGCGTCCATTGACCAATATTCCTCACTGCTGCCTCCCGTAGGAGTCTGGTCCGTGTCTCAGTACCAGTGTGGGGGATCATCCTCTCAGAACCCCTAGACATCGTAGCCTTGGTAAGCCGTTACCTTACCAACTAGCTAATGTCACGCATGTTCATCTTGTACCGCCGGAGCTTTAATCACCAAGTCATGCGACTCGGCAATACTATGGGGCATTAATCCAAATTTCTCTGGGCTATTCCCCTGTACAAGGCAGATTACATACGCGTTACTCACCCGTGCGCCGGTCGTCGTCTAGTAGCAAGCTACTTCCGTTACCCCTCGACTTGCATGTGTTAGGCCTCCCGCTAGCGTTCATCCTGAGCCAGGATCAAACTCTTCGTTGTATAAAAAGTTAATTAATTTAGCTCAACAAAAACTCAAAAATCTATTAGATTGACGGTTGCTTTTTTGTACTTGTCATTATCAAAAAAAATCTTCAAAGAACGTTTAGTTCATAAAAAAATCAACTCTAGTGAATTGATCTTTTACTAAAACGGCGGCGACCTACTCTCCCACATCTCTGCAGTACCATCGGCGCGGTAGGGCTTAACTTCTCTGTTCGGAATGGGAAGAGGTGGAACCCCTATGCAATAACCACCTTAAATTCTAAATACGGTTATTTATATCTGACTTAAATGTTATAATCTAACATTATCAGCATACATAGTTCAATATATCTTTTTGACATGCTCCTGGAAAAAGTAATCTAAATACAACTAATCTTTTGTTCTAATGAAAGTTTCGGGTAATTAGTACTGCTCGGCTTTGGTCTCACAACCTTTACACCTGCAGCCTATCAACGTCGTAGTCTCCAACGACCCTCTAAGGAAACCTCATCTTGAGTGGAGCTTCGTGCTTAGATGCTTTCAGCACTTATCTCTTCCAAACGTAGCTACTCAGCAATGCACCTGGCGGCACAACTGATACACCAGAGGTTTGTCCACCGCGGTCCTCTCGTACTAGCAGCAGCTTCTCTCAAGTTTCCTGCGCCCACAACAGATAGGGACCGAACTGTCTCACGACGTTCTGAACCCAGCTCGCGTGCCACTTTAATGGGCGAACAGCCCAACCCTTGGGACCTTCTCCAGCCCCAGGATGTGACGAGCCGACATCGAGGTGCCAAACCGCTCCGTCGATATGAGCTCTTGGGAGCGATCAGCCTGTTATCCCCGGAGTACCTTTTATCCTTTGAGCGATGGCCCTTCCATACGGAACCACCGGATCACTATGCTCTACTTTCGTACCTGATCGACGTGTTGGTCTCACAGTCAAGCACCCTTGTGCCATTACACTCTACAGACGGTTACCAATCGTCTTGAGGGTACCTTTAGAAGCCTCCGTTACTCTTTTGGAGGCGACCACCCCAGTCAAACTACCCACCACACAATGTCCTCATTGCTGAGTTAGGTTTCAAACAAGCAAAGGGTCGTATTTCAAGGACGACTCCACAACGCCTAGCGACGCCATTTCATTGTCTCCGACCTATCCTACACATTACTTGCCCAAAATCAATGTGAAGTTGCAGTAAAGGTTCACGGGGTCTTTCCGTCCCGTTGCGGGTAATCGGCATCTTCACCGATACTTCAATTTCACCGAGCTCATGGCTGAGACAGTGCCCAGATCGTTGCACCATTCGTGCAGGTCGGAACTTACCCGACAAGGAATTTCGCTACCTTAGGACCGTTATAGTTACGGCCGCCGTTTACCGGGGCTTCATTTCAGCGCTTCTCCGAAGATAACGCCCCCACTTAACCTTCCGGCACCGGGCAGGTGTCAGGCCTTATACATCATCTTTCGATTTAGCAAAGCCCTGTGTTTTTGATAAACAGTCGCCTGGGCCTTTTCACTGCGGCTCCCCTTGCGAGGAGCGATCCTTCTCCCGAAGTTACGGATCGATTTTGCCTAGTTCCTTAGCCATGAATCACTCGAGCACCTCAGGATTCTCTCCTTGACTACCTGTGTCGGTTTGCGGTACGGGTTTATATAATCTACGTTTAGAGGTTTTTCTTGGAAGCCCTTAGGCACACTATCCAATCGTCCGAAGACTCTCGGTACTATCGGGTTTCAGCTCAACGTGCGGATTTGCCTACACATCTCATAACCTACGCCCTTCAACGTACTATTCCGTCAGTACGCGGTGCTTTCATCACTCCGTCGCCCCATCACAACTATATAAAGTACGGGAATATTAACCCGTTGTCCATCGAGTTCGCCGTTCGGCTACCCCTTAGGTCCCGACTAACCCTGATCCGATTAGCGTTGATCAGGAAACCTTAGTCTATCGGTGGGAGGGTTTCTCGCCCTCCTTATCGTTACTTATGCCTACATTTGCTTTTCTAACCGCTCCAGCGCACCTCACAGTGCACATTCAACGCAGTCAGAATGCTCCCCTACCACTTAATGGTAGTCCATTAAATCCATAGCTTCGGTGATATGTTTGATGCCCGATTATTATCCATGCCCGATCGCTCGACTAGTGAGCTGTTACGCACTCTTTAAATGAATGGCTGCTTCCAAGCCAACATACTAGCTGTCTATGCAATCAGACCTCGTTTGTTCAACTTAACATATACTTGGGGACCTTAGCTGATGGTCCGGGTTCTTTCCCTTTCGGACATGGACCTTAGCACCCATGCCCTCACTCCTGGTAATCATATTACAGCATTCGGAGTTTGTCTGGAGTTGATAGGCGGTGAAGCCCTCGCATCCAATCAGTAGCTCTACCTCTGCAATACTATATCCAAGGCTGCACCTAAATGCATTTCGGGGAGTACGAGCTATTTCCGAGTTTGATTGGCCTTTCACCCCTACCCACAGGTCATCCAAGAGCTTTTCAACGCTCCCTGGTTCGGTCCTCCATCTTGTGTTACCAAGACTTCAACCTGCCCATGGGTAGATCACACGGTTTCGCGTCTACCCCCACTAACTTCGACGCCCTATTCAGACTTGCTTTCGCTTCGGCTCCGAGCCTTAAGCTCTTAACCTTGCTAGTGAGGAGTAACTCGTAGGCTCATTATGCAAAAGGCACGCCGTCACATCTAATGATGCTCCGACCGCTTGTAAGTGTATGGTTTCAGGTACTATTTCACTCCCCTGTTCGGGGTACTTTTCACCTTTCCCTCACGGTACTGGTTCTCTATCGGTCTCTTAGGAGTATTTAGCCTTACCAGATGGTCCTGGCAGATTCAGACAGGGTTTCACGTGCCCCGCCCTACTCAGGATACTGCTAGATCATATTTGCTTACGTGTACAGGACTATCACCCTCTCTGGTGTAACTTTCCAGTTACTTCTACTTCACGCATAATCTCATATCGCAGTCCTACAACCCCAACAACGCCGAAACGTAATTGGTTTGGGCTAATCCGCGTTCGATCGCCACTACTAACGGAATCACTTTTGTTTTCTCTTCCTCCGGGTACTTAGATGTTTCAGTTCTCCGGGTTTGCCTCTGACATAGTCAGATAACCAATAAATTGGCTGGGTTGCCCCATTCAGAAATCTTCGGATCAAAGGTTGTTTGCACCTCCCCGAAGCTTATCGCAGCTTATCACGTCTTTCATCGCCTCTAAGAGCCTAGGCATCCACCATACACCCTTACTTACTTTCTATTATAATTAACCTTTAATGTTAATCTCGATATCTGTTGTATTCTTTTACAGATTACTTTTTTCCAGAATGTCAAAGAACTTATATACACCGATCTAATCAAATTAAATCTAACTAAATCAATATAAATGTGTGGAGAATATCGGAGTCGAACCGATGACCTCCTGCGTGCAAGGCAGGCGCTCTAGCCAGCTGAGCTAATCCCCCAAATAACCTCGTATAAATAATATTACGATTGTAGTCCCGCCCAGACTTGAACTGGGGACCTCTACATTATCAGTGTAGCGCTCTAACCAGCTGAGCTACGGGACTATGTCTAAAACATAACCACCTTAGTTTTTCAGCCTAACGCTATCCACTTTGGTTATGTGGGTATATAAGGTTTTTTGATATGACAAGAAAAAACAACCTAATCTCGTCGATTTTCTTTAACCGTTCTTGTCGGCTCCAGAAAGGAGGTGTTCCAGCCACACCTTCCGGTACGGCTACCTTGTTACGACTTAACCCCAGTCACTAGTTTTACCCTAGGCCGCTCCTTTCGGTAACAGACTTCAGGCACCCCCAGCTTCCATGGTTTGACGGGCGGTGTGTACAAGGCCCGGGAACGTATTCACCGCGCCATGGCTGATGCGCGATTACTAGCGAATCCAGCTTCACGGAGTCGAGTTGCAGACTCCGATCCGAACTGAGACCAGTTTTAGAGATTAGCATCCTGTCGCCAGGTAGCTGCCCTTTGTACTGACCATTGTAACACGTGTGTAGCCCTGGACATAAGGGCCGTGCTGATTTGACGTCATCCCCACCTTCCTCTCACCTTACGGTGGCAGTCTCTCTAGAGTCCTCAGCTTAACCTGTTAGCAACTAAAGATAGGGGTTGCGCTCGTTATGGGACTTAACCCGACACCTCACGGCACGAGCTGACGACAACCATGCAGCACCTTGTACGTCGTCCGAAGAAAAGTCTATCTCTAGACCGATCGCCGTACATTTAAGCCCAGGTAAGGTTCCTCGCGTATCATCGAATTAAACCACATGTTCCTCCGCTTGTGCGGGCCCCCGTCAATTCCTTTGAGTTTCAATCTTGCGATCGTACTCCCCAGGTGGATTACTTAAAACTTTCGCTTAGCCACTGACTGTGTATCGCCAACAGCGAGTAATCATCGTTTACGGCGTGGACTACCAGGGTATCTAATCCTGTTCGCTCCCCACGCTTTCGTACATCAGCGTCAGTTATACCTTAGTAAGCTGCCTTCGCAATCGGTGTTCTGAGTAATATCTAAGCATTTCACCGCTACACTACTCATTCCGCCTACCTCAAGTATACTCAAGTAATACAGTTTCAATGGCAGTTCTACAGTTGAGCTGCAGGATTTCACCACTGACTTATATTACCGCCTACGTACCCTTTAAACCCAATAAATCCGGATAACGCTTACACCCTCCGTATTACCGCGGCTGCTGGCACGGAGTTAGCCGGTGTTTATTCATATGCTACCTTCAGCTACTTTCACGAAAGTAGGTTTATTTGCATATAAAAGAAGTTTACAACCCATAGGGCAGTCATCCTTCACGCGGGATGGCTGGTTCAGACTTGCGTCCATTGACCAATATTCCTCACTGCTGCCTCCCGTAGGAGTCTGGTCCGTGTCTCAGTACCAGTGTGGGGGATCATCCTCTCAGAACCCCTAGACATCGTAGCCTTGGTAAGCCGTTACCTTACCAACTAGCTAATGTCACGCATGTTCATCTTGTACCGCCGGAGCTTTAATCACCAAGTCATGCGACTCGGTAATACTATGGGGCATTAATCCAAATTTCTCTGGGCTATTCCCCTGTACAAGGCAGATTACATACGCGTTACTCACCCGTGCGCCGGTCGTCGTCTGGTAGCAAGCTACCTCCGTTACCCCTCGACTTGCATGTGTTAGGCCTCCCGCTAGCGTTCATCCTGAGCCAGGATCAAACTCTTCGTTGTATAAAAAGTTAATTAATTTAGCTCAACAAAAACTCAAAAATCTATTAGATTGACGGTTGCTTTTTTGTACTTGTCATTATCAAAAAAAATCTTCAAAGAACGTTTAGTTCATAAAAAAATCAACTCTAGTGAATTGATCTTTTACTAAAACGGCGGCGACCTACTCTCCCACATCTCTGCAGTACCATCGGCGCGGTAGGGCTTAACTTCTCTGTTCGGAATGGGAAGAGGTGGAACCCCTATGCAATAACCACCTTAAATTCTAAATACGGTTATTTATATCTGACTTAAATGTTATAATCTAACATTATCAGCATACATAGTTCAATATATCTTTTTGACATGCTCCTGGAAAAAGTAATCTAAATACAACTAATCTTTTGTTCTAATGAAAGTTTCGGGTAATTAGTACTGCTCGGCTTTGGTCTCACAACCTTTACACCTGCAGCCTATCAACGTCGTAGTCTCCAACGACCCTCTAAGGAAACCTCATCTTGAGTGGAGCTTCGTGCTTAGATGCTTTCAGCACTTATCTCTTCCAAACGTAGCTACTCAGCAATGCACCTGGCGGCACAACTGATACACCAGAGGTTTGTCCACCGCGGTCCTCTCGTACTAGCAGCAGCTTCTCTCAAGTTTCCTGCGCCCACAACAGATAGGGACCGAACTGTCTCACGACGTTCTGAACCCAGCTCGCGTGCCACTTTAATGGGCGAACAGCCCAACCCTTGGGACCTTCTCCAGCCCCAGGATGTGACGAGCCGACATCGAGGTGCCAAACCGCTCCGTCGATATGAGCTCTTGGGAGCGATCAGCCTGTTATCCCCGGAGTACCTTTTATCCTTTGAGCGATGGCCCTTCCATACGGAACCACCGGATCACTATGCTCTACTTTCGTACCTGATCGACGTGTTGGTCTCACAGTCAAGCACCCTTGTGCCATTACACTCTACAGACGGTTACCAATCGTCTTGAGGGTACCTTTAGAAGCCTCCGTTACTCTTTTGGAGGCGACCACCCCAGTCAAACTACCCACCACACAATGTCCTCATTGCTGAGTTAGGTTTCAAACAAGCAAAGGGTCGTATTTCAAGGACGACTCCACAACGCCTAGCGACGCCATTTCATTGTCTCCGACCTATCCTACACATTACTTGCCCAAAATCAATGTGAAGTTGCAGTAAAGGTTCACGGGGTCTTTCCGTCCCGTTGCGGGTAATCGGCATCTTCACCGATACTTCAATTTCACCGAGCTCATGGCTGAGACAGTGCCCAGATCGTTGCACCATTCGTGCAGGTCGGAACTTACCCGACAAGGAATTTCGCTACCTTAGGACCGTTATAGTTACGGCCGCCGTTTACCGGGGCTTCATTTCAGCGCTTCTCCGAAGATAACGCCCCCACTTAACCTTCCGGCACCGGGCAGGTGTCAGGCCTTATACATCATCTTTCGATTTAGCAAAGCCCTGTGTTTTTGATAAACAGTCGCCTGGGCCTTTTCACTGCGGCTCCCCTTGCGAGGAGCGATCCTTCTCCCGAAGTTACGGATCGATTTTGCCTAGTTCCTTAGCCATGAATCACTCGAGCACCTCAGGATTCTCTCCTTGACTACCTGTGTCGGTTTGCGGTACGGGTTTATATAATCTACGTTTAGAGGTTTTTCTTGGAAGCCCTTAGGCACACTATCCAATCGTCCGAAGACTCTCGGTACTATCGGGTTTCAGCTCAACGTGCGGATTTGCCTACACATCTCATAACCTACGCCCTTCAACGTACTATTCCGTCAGTACGCGGTGCTTTCATCACTCCGTCGCCCCATCACAACTATATAAAGTACGGGAATATTAACCCGTTGTCCATCGAGTTCGCCGTTCGGCTACCCCTTAGGTCCCGACTAACCCTGATCCGATTAGCGTTGATCAGGAAACCTTAGTCTATCGGTGGGAGGGTTTCTCGCCCTCCTTATCGTTACTTATGCCTACATTTGCTTTTCTAACCGCTCCAGCGCGCCTCACAGCACACATTCAACGCAGTCAGAATGCTCCCCTACCACTTAATGGTAGTCCATTAAATCCATAGCTTCGGTGATATGTTTGATGCCCGATTATTATCCATGCCCGATCGCTCGACTAGTGAGCTGTTACGCACTCTTTAAATGAATGGCTGCTTCCAAGCCAACATACTAGCTGTCTATGCAATCAGACCTCGTTTGTTCAACTTAACATATACTTGGGGACCTTAGCTGATGGTCCGGGTTCTTTCCCTTTCGGACATGGACCTTAGCACCCATGCCCTCACTCCTGGTAATCATATTACAGCATTCGGAGTTTGTCTGGAGTTGATAGGCGGTGAAGCCCTCGCATCCAATCAGTAGCTCTACCTCTGCAATACTATATCCAAGGCTGCACCTAAATGCATTTCGGGGAGTACGAGCTATTTCCGAGTTTGATTGGCCTTTCACCCCTACCCACAGGTCATCCAAGAGCTTTTCAACGCTCCCTGGTTCGGTCCTCCATCTTGTGTTACCAAGACTTCAACCTGCCCATGGGTAGATCACACGGTTTCGCGTCTACCCCCACTAACTTCGACGCCCTATTCAGACTTGCTTTCGCTTCGGCTCCGAGCCTTAAGCTCTTAACCTTGCTAGTGAGGAGTAACTCGTAGGCTCATTATGCAAAAGGCACGCCGTCACATCTAATGATGCTCCGACCGCTTGTAAGTGTATGGTTTCAGGTACTATTTCACTCCCCTGTTCGGGGTACTTTTCACCTTTCCCTCACGGTACTGGTTCTCTATCGGTCTCTTAGGAGTATTTAGCCTTACCAGATGGTCCTGGCAGATTCAGACAGGGTTTCACGTGCCCCGCCCTACTCAGGATACTGCTAGATCATATTTGCTTACGTGTACAGGACTATCACCCTCTCTGGTGTAACTTTCCAGTTACTTCTACTTCACGCATAATCTCATATCGCAGTCCTACAACCCCAACCACGCCGAAACGTAATTGGTTTGGGCTAATCCGCGTTCGATCGCCACTACTAACGGAATCACTTTTGTTTTCTCTTCCTCCGGGTACTTAGATGTTTCAGTTCTCCGGGTTTGCCTCTGACATAGTCAGATAACCAATAAATTGGCTGGGTTGCCCCATTCAGAAATCTTCGGATCAAAGGTTGTTTGCACCTCCCCGAAGCTTATCGCAGCTTATCACGTCTTTCATCGCCTCTAAGAGCCTAGGCATCCACCATACACCCTTACTTACTTTCTATTATAATTAACCTTTAATGTTAATCTCGATATCTGTTGTATTCTTTTACAGATTACTTTTTTCCAGAATGTCAAAGAACTTATATACACCGATCTAATCAAATTAAATCTAACTAAATCAATATAAATGTGTGGAGAATATCGGAGTCGAACCGATGACCTCCTGCGTGCAAGGCAGGCGCTCTAGCCAGCTGAGCTAATCCCCCAAATAACCTCGTATAAATAATATTACGATTGTAGTCCCGCCCAGACTTGAACTGGGGACCTCTACATTATCAGTGTAGCGCTCTAACCAGCTGAGCTACGGGACTATGTCTAAAACATAACCACCTTAGTTTTTCAGCCTAACGCTATCCACTTTGGTTATGTGGGTATATAAGGTTTTTTGATATGACAAGAAAAAACAACCTAATCTCGTCGATTTTCTTTAACCGTTCTTGTCGGCTCCAGAAAGGAGGTGTTCCAGCCACACCTTCCGGTACGGCTACCTTGTTACGACTTAACCCCAGTCACTAGTTTTACCCTAGGCCGCTCCTTTCGGTAACAGACTTCAGGCACCCCCAGCTTCCATGGTTTGACGGGCGGTGTGTACAAGGCCCGGGAACGTATTCACCGCGCCATGGCTGATGCGCGATTACTAGCGAATCCAGCTTCACGGAGTCGAGTTGCAGACTCCGATCCGAACTGAGACCAGTTTTAGAGATTAGCATCCTGTCGCCAGGTAGCTGCCCTTTGTACTGACCATTGTAACACGTGTGTAGCCCTGGACATAAGGGCCGTGCTGATTTGACGTCATCCCCACCTTCCTCTCACCTTACGGTGGCAGTCTCTCTAGAGTCCTCAGCTTAACCTGTTAGCAACTAAAGATAGGGGTTGCGCTCGTTATGGGACTTAACCCGACACCTCACGGCACGAGCTGACGACAACCATGCAGCACCTTGTACGTCGTCCGAAGAAAAGTCTATCTCTAGACCGATCGCCGTACATTTAAGCCCAGGTAAGGTTCCTCGCGTATCATCGAATTAAACCACATGTTCCTCCGCTTGTGCGGGCCCCCGTCAATTCCTTTGAGTTTCAATCTTGCGATCGTACTCCCCAGGTGGATTACTTAAAACTTTCGCTTAGCCACTGACTGTGTATCGCCAACAGCGAGTAATCATCGTTTACGGCGTGGACTACCAGGGTATCTAATCCTGTTCGCTCCCCACGCTTTCGTACATCAGCGTCAGTTATACCTTAGTAAGCTGCCTTCGCAATCGGTGTTCTGAGTAATATCTAAGCATTTCACCGCTACACTACTCATTCCGCCTACCTCAAGTATACTCAAGTAATACAGTTTCAATGGCAGTTCTACAGTTGAGCTGCAGGATTTCACCACTGACTTATATTACCGCCTACGTACCCTTTAAACCCAATAAATCCGGATAACGCTTACACCCTCCGTATTACCGCGGCTGCTGGCACGGAGTTAGCCGGTGTTTATTCATATGCTACCTTCAGCTACTTTCACGAAAGTAGGTTTATTTGCATATAAAAGAAGTTTACAACCCATAGGGCAGTCATCCTTCACGCGGGATGGCTGGTTCAGACTTGCGTCCATTGACCAATATTCCTCACTGCTGCCTCCCGTAGGAGTCTGGTCCGTGTCTCAGTACCAGTGTGGGGGATCATCCTCTCAGAACCCCTAGACATCGTAGCCTTGGTAAGCCGTTACCTTACCAACTAGCTAATGTCACGCATGTTCATCTTGTACCGCCGGAGCTTTAATCACCAAGTCATGCGACTCGGCAATACTATGGGGCATTAATCCAAATTTCTCTGGGCTATTCCCCTGTACAAGGCAGATTACATACGCGTTACTCACCCGTGCGCCGGTCGTCGTCTAGTAGCAAGCTACTTCCGTTACCCCTCGACTTGCATGTGTTAGGCCTCCCGCTAGCGTTCATCCTGAGCCAGGATCAAACTCTTCGTTGTATAAAAAGTTAATTAATTTAGCTCAACAAAAACTCAAAAATCTATTAGATTGACGGTTGCTTTTTTGTACTTGTCATTATCAAAAAAAATCTTCAAAGAACTTTGTATCTTATTCATCCATCGTCGCCGTTGCGCCGATGTTTTTGCGGTTGCAAAGATAAACGATTTTATCTTTAAACTCCAAATGTTTTCTTAAATAATTTCTCAACTTAATTGAGACTTAAAAAACACTCTTCAAAACCGTCTAAGAACTCGCTATCGTTTTTCTCGAAAGCGTTGCAAAGAAAGGGCTTTTTATCCCATACTTCCAAATAAAATACGAATAATATATTTCAATACAATCCAAACAATAACGCTATAGGGTTAGTCTAAAACATGTTATATAGCACAGAAAAATACCATTTTATTATTCTATTCATCATTAAACGTTATTCATCCGACATCATCGACCCATGTTACTAATGAGAATTGATATAAAACCTCTACATAAATTCTGACCAAAGCCCAATAAAGCAGTTCATATTGGACAATAAAATAAACTAAAGAAAGATTTCACAACAATATATTTAAATAAAATAGAGACCACACAGACATTTGACTATGGACTAAAAGCTACCAACCTCGGATCTTCCCCTGACTTAACCCGACCCTAATATATCCTTAATACGTCCTTAATACGCCCTTTGTCCATGGTTTAGCCATGATTCGTCCATGATTCGTCCATGATTCGTCCATGGTTTAGCCATGATTCGTCCATGGTTTGTCCATCGATTTCGGGGGTTTGGATGGCTGAACCATGGATCAATGATGGACGAATCACGGACAAAGGGCGTATTAAGGACGGGTTAAAGACGGATTAGGGGTGGATTAAGTCCGAGGTTGGTAGCTTTTAAGGCATAGTTAGGTAGGGAATCGATGGAGAGAAGGTGGAAAATAACGTTTTTTTTATTGTAGGGAAAGACAACTTACATCCCACGACAAGGCAAAGAAGAGACGAGAGTATATATGTATGCTGAAATTTTATGGTGGAAAATAGAGATCAAGGTAGTGTAAATTCAACTCTGTCTAGATCCATAAAAAAACCTAGAGATAACAGGTATCCCTAGGTCTTGTTGGTAAAAATATACCGATGTCATATTCACTTAAAGAGAGACTCTAGGTGGAGCCGACATCGAGAAAAGATCTATCAAAATTTTATATAACAAGGACTTGCACCCTTGCTACTTGTTTATCGATCCTTTATTAAATCTCTTAGACATTATCTGAAATTCATCAATAACTATAGCCTACACGCTTCTCTATCTAAAGAGAGACAGTGGTCTTTCGCATTCTTTACAAGAAAGTGAAGACGATTAAACATGTTGGCTTGAGAAACCCCACCATCTAGATCTAAGAATAGAAGGTTCATATCTGGGTATAGTTTCATTACTCGGTTTTCAATACCCTTAGATATAATATGGTTTGCTATACAACCGAAAGGTTGCAGACTCACCACATGATTTACTTTGGTCTTCGCGAAAAAAGAGTATTCAGCAGGGATAAGCCAACCTTCACCAAACTGTGCGGCCAAACTTACCATCTTTGAAGCCTCAACACCTTCTTGGTGGATGTCAGTAAACGGAATAAAGTAAGGAAAAGCATCACACGCCTTGTTAAACTTCTTAATTCGATTGTTCAGCAGGTGATTGACTCCATTTGTAAATAGTCTATTCCAAAGACTTGATTTCGTTTCAAGGTGGTTATTCTCATTGAATTTCTTGTTCACAAAGTATTGTGTCATGAAATCTAATACTGGAGGAACAACAACCTCCACACCATGGTCGACCATCCATTGTACAACGTGAAAGTTGTTTTGGTCGTTATACTTCACATATATTTCACCAACAACTCCTATGGATGGTACATCTTTATTAAGTTCGACAACAGATGCAAACTCAGATGAGGCTTGTTTCAGGAGCTCCGTTGCATCTGAAGTTTTGGCCGTAGTAAGCTTGCTTTTCCATATCTGTATATATTTCTCACGTAATTCAAGGCATATGCCTTTTTTCGTCTCCCTTGGAGCTGCACTATAGTATAGCTTGGCCAGAGAGTCGGCAAACAACATCGTATTTAGAATTACTCCTGTATACTTCTTCATTTCGAATTCGAAACCTGGCTGCTCATGTCCAATCACCTCGTCGCTTGTCAATGATACCAATGGTACATCGAGGTAACCAGCACTACGCAATGCTTTTTTAATTAGTCCTAAGTAGTTTGTCGCACGACATTGACCACCGGTCTGTGTCATTACGAAAGCCACTTGACTCAGGTCGTAATCACCAGATTGCACTGCTTTTATGATGTCGCCAACGATTACAGTAGCAGGAAAACAGACCTCATTATTCGCATACTTAAGTCCTAACTCTTGAGAAACTTTATCGCTAGGAGGCAGACTATCCACCTCGTAACCTGCTAAAGCAAAAAGCTCAGGAAAGAAAGGGGAATAGAAAGGAGAGAAGTAAGGTAGTAATAGCTTTCTCTTTTGATCCTCTTTTTCGAAACTCTTCAGTTTCTCCACTGGAGTGATGTTAACTTTGTCGTCATCGGCAGACTTCAATTTGATACTTTCAATCAAAGATCTTACACGAAGGTTCAATGAGCCAATATTTGTAACATCATCTAGTTTCAACAACGTCAAGTTCTTGTCCCCGCTTTTTAGGATCTCTTGCAACTCATCAATAATAAAAGCATCAGGACCACAACCGAAAGAAGATAGTTGAATGACTTGAACTTTCTGTCCTTGTCGTTTAGCCCAATGTGCTGCTTTTATAATGTTGTTCACATATGCCCATTGCAGTACCATCTCTTGGTTGTCATCGTAATGAGAATCTTCGAAACGAACGATATCTTCAGTCACCACATCGACACCATATCCTGTAATACATTTAGAGATGGTGTGTTGAATTAATGGATCATGGTGATAAGGACGCCCAACAAGAAGCACGACCATTCGGTCTTCTTGTTTTGCATTATCATAAATCCTGACGTTCTCATCCTTTAACTTCTGCCTAAAATCATGTTGCGCTCCATTGGCTTTTACGATAGCCTTACGGATCTCTGATTTAGATACAGAAACTTGCCCTAAAGAGTCGATATATTCAGATAGAGCATTAACCAAAAGCTTCTCATCTTTAAAAGAGATAGGTGGAGCATCGACCTCTATCTTATCTCCAAAGACACTTTTTATAACATCAGAATATCCAGATACTACAGGACAGTTAAAGCTATTGGTCGTTTTTTCAGAGTCTTTTTGCTCATAAATTACATAAGGGAAGAAAAGTCGATCGACCTTTTTATCTATCAGGTCCTGCACATGACTATGTACTAGTTTTGCAGGAAAACAGATATTATCTGACATAATGGTCGATGTCACTTTCTCATAATCGGACATCTTTGATGGATCCGATAGAGTAACCTCGAAACCTAATTGAGTGAAGAAAGTATTCCAAAATGGAAAGTTCTCAAACATGTTTAATACTCGAGGGATACCAATTTTTGGTGCGTCATTGTTGGAGACAGCTTGGTCTGCTTGTTTAAATACTTCGTTGTATCTAAACTCGCTTGCATTCTGTCCATATTCCACTTTCACACCACTGTTTGTGAAAATTTTCTCACATTTATTACCAGAATAGAACTTCTCTTTGTTATCGAATTGATATTGCTGTACTTCACACAGGTTCTCACATCCTTTACAATGAAGATCTTTGGTTTTATACTCAGGCTTATGCTCTAAGAAAGCAACACCTCGTTGTTCTTTTTCGGTAGTCTTACGAGCATTTTGTGCAGCATATAATGCAGCACCAAGTGCACCCATCAACTCTGGCATGTCTGTAAATGTCACAGGCTTTTCCACTAAATCCTCCATGGCTTTCACCACAGATAGATTCTTAAAGGTACCACCTTGGACTGAAATATGTTGACCAAGGTCATCTACATTTTTCAGTTTCAACACCTTAAAAAGCATATTCTTAATGACAGAATAGGATAATCCTGCGGCGATATCCCCAGGTTGTGCTTTTGCACGAAGTGATTGTTTCACTTTCGAGTTCATAAACACAGTACATCTTGTTCCAAGATCGCAAGGATTGTTGGATTGACAAGCTAGTGATGCAAATTCACTAGGGGCGTAGTTCATGGATGATGCAAACCCTTCAATGAAAGAGCCACAGCCAGAAGAACAAGCTTCGTTTACTTCGAGTCTAGTAATCGCCCCTTTATCCACGAAGATTGCTTTCATGTCTTGTCCGCCAATATCAAGAATAAATGAGACATTCGGGTTGTATTTCATTGCTCCCATGTAGTGGGCAATGGTTTCAACAATACCAAAATCAAATTTATACGCCTTACGTATCAGGTCTTCACCATATCCTGTAACACAAGAACCTTTTATCGCAATATCGATTCCAGCTTTCACGACTTCCTCTGCACATTTCTTTAATCCAATGTGGAGTGCGTTTAAAGGATCGCCATTATTCTTTTGGTAGTAGCGAAATAGGAGTTTCTCATTCTCGTCAATAAGGACAATCTTTGTTGTCGTAGATCCTGAGTCGACTCCGATGAAACAGTTCTGTGAAGGAAGCGTTTCAAACTTGTTTGTCTGAACAAAGTTAGCTTGTTTCTCTTTTTTCCATTTCTCAAACTGTTCGTCATTTTTAAATAATGGAGGTAAATCAGAGACCTCTTGATTGATATTTGCAGTTCTCTCCTCTACAAGAGTGATCAAATCACTTATTATAATCTCTTTTCTTTCCACATCATTCACTAATGCACAGCCTAGAGCTGGGATTAATGATGAAAAATCAGGAACAATCACATCCTCTTCGTTCACACGCAAAGTTTCGATTAGCGCTTTACGAAGAAAAGGGATAAAAGAGAAAGGTCCACCACAGAGTAGCATTTGAGGTTTCAAATCCAATCCTCTTACCAACGTTGTTACTGTTTGGTTTGCTAGGGCAAAGAATATTGATGCAGCAATATCCTCTTTTGCAACCTTCTTACTAAGCAAGTTCTGGATATCAGTTTTTGCAAACACACCACAACGAGAAGAGATCGGAAATCTTTTTTTATATCGAAAAGCCATGTCGTTTAGCTCATCTACCGTCACTCCTAGCAACACTGCCATTTGATCAATAAAAGCACCGGTACCCCCAGCACAGCTACCATTCATACGCATAATGGGTGCTTTATTGTTCTCGAAGACAATCAATTTTGCATCTTCACCCCCCATATCAAAGAGGGTAGATACTGATGGGAATTTATGCTTTATCACCTCGGAAGCAGAAACAACCTCCTGTAAAAATGGGATATCACAATCTTCGGACAACCCCATTCCTACAGAACCTGTGATGACTAACGATACCGTTGGATTTTGCAAAGACTCATTAACTTCTGCTAATAAACTAACTAAGGCCTCATGAATCCCAATATGGTGCCTACGATAACTCGAAAAGATAATCTCATTTTGATCATCTACACATACCGCTTTAATTGTTGTTGACCCCATATCAACACCCATCTTAACTGGCTTGTTAATTTGCATTATGCCCCTCCTTTTCATTCAAAAAATAGTTAAACATCTCCCTTATTAGAATTTTATTTCGTTCCATATTAGAGACCAAATACTCTTCAATCGTAATCTCTTTATCATTTAATATTAGTAGTACCGTAGGTGAAAATATTACAGGAGTTAGAATAACTCCAAGCGCATCGATAACAAAGCTGGCCAAATCGAACTCTTTAACTCTATCCTTTCCGAACTGCATTTCGGTAACCTCTTGGAGTCTACCTAGTACATTAAATTCGATAAATCTTTCTCTTAAGACAGTTGCGATATTACGATGGTTTCTCTCCACCTCCGTAATAATGAAGAAAGGATATTCAGGGCGTTCAATAAGCATTTTGGTATACTCTTCCACCCAATGATCAATAATCTCGTAGATATTATTGCTTCCGATAAAAACGGAGCCTAACCTAGGAACAAATTTGTTTATCATTCCATCAAGAAGCCGGCTATAGAGACGATCTTTCGTTCTGAAATAATAGTTCAAGGAAGTTCTAGATATCCCCACCTCTTTGGCTATCATATTCATTGTTGCAGACTTAAAGCCGTTGTTTATAAAAACACGTTCAGCAGCAATTAAAATTTCATCCTCAATATTTTTATCTAGTTCCATAACAAACACTCCTGTTTGACATATACGTCAAAAGTATATTTTTAAGACATAATATTCATATTTTTTTCAATAAACAAGACTCCTCACATTACAAAACAACGTTTATTTAACAATAAGTGTCAATAAATAGAGGAATATCTAAAGCATAAATTGGACTCTATGAGATGACAAGAACCCTCTGAAAATGAAATATTAACCTACAAAACTATATAGGTTGTAATATTTTTTCTAGCTTTGCAAATTCAAAAATGTAAACTACATATACCATTAGATAGAAAATGATAACAGTTTCGGATTTATCCATACAATTTGGAAAGAAGCCTCTTTTTCAAGATGTAAACTTAAAGTTTCTACCAGGAAACTGCTACGGCGTAATTGGAGCAAACGGTGCAGGAAAATCAACATTTCTTAAGCTACTTTCAGGAGATCTAGATTCAACAAAAGGACATGTCTCGTTAGAACCAGGAGAGCGTCTTTCTGTACTTAAGCAGGATCACCACGAGTTTGACCAATATACTGTTCTTAATACTGTTATGATAGGCCACAAAGAGATGTGGGATGTCATGTCAGAGAAGGATGCTTTATATATGAAAGAAGATTTCAGTGAAGCGGATGGTATGAAAGCAGCAGAGCTTGAAGACCGTTTTGCTGAGATGGACGGATGGAATGCTGAAAGTGATGCTGCTGCGTTACTTAGCGGGCTAGGTATCAAAGAAGATAGTCATCAAAAGCTTATGCAAGATATGGACCCTAAAATGAAGGTCCGTGTACTTCTAGCACAGGCATTATTTGGTAATCCAGACAACCTTCTACTAGATGAGCCTACCAATGATCTTGACCTTGAGACTGTTGGTTGGTTAGAGAACTTTCTTGCGAACTTTGAGAACACAGTAATCTTAGTATCTCACGACCGTCACTTCTTGGATAGTGTATGTACTAATATTGTAGACATTGACTTCGGTAAAGTTAAATCATACGGAGGTAACTACTCTTTCTGGTACCATTCAAGTCAACTTGCTGCTAAGCAACAAGCACAGCAGAACAAGAAGATGGAAGAGAAGAAAAAAGAGCTTCAAGAGTTTATCTCTAGATTTTCAGCCAATGTGGCAAAGTCTAAACAGACAACGAGCCGTAAGAAGATGATCGAGAAGCTTAATATCGAAGATATTGATCCATCTACGCGTCGCTATCCTGGTATTATTTTCCAACCTGAAAGAGAAGTTGGTAATAATATTCTTTCAGTTAATGGGTTGACAAAGCATGTTGACGGTGACCTTCTTTTTAAAGATATGTCATTCACCATTGAAAAAGGGGAGAAAGTCGTGTTCTTATCAAGAGATTCACGTGCGATGACTGCATTCTTTGATATTATCAATAACGAAGCAGAAGCAGAGAGCGGAGATGTTGAATGGGGTGTAACAACAACTAAAGGTTATTTACCACTTGACAACACTAAGTTCTTTGATAATGATAACATCGTATTTGATTGGTTGTCAGATTACACTGACAACACTGAGGATTCTTTCATTAGAGGTTTCTTAGGCAAGATGTTGTTCACAGGAGACGATATTGAGAAGAAAGTAAAAGTGCTATCAGGAGGAGAGAAAGTGAGATGTATGCTTTCTAAACTTATGATGGGTAATCCAAATGTTGTGGTTCTTGATAACCCAACAAACCACTTGGACCTTGAGTCAATTCAAGCGTTTAACAACGGGTTGATTTCTTTCCCAGGTATTGTTTTGATGTCATCACATGACCACGAATTTATTCAGACAGTATGTAACCGCATTATCGAGATTACACCTAACGGTATTATCGACAAGTTAATGGATTATGACGATTACATTGTTGACAGTAAGATTCAAGCACTACGCGAGAAGATGTACTCTGGAGAATAGTGATATAAAAATAGATAGAGTTGTTCAATATGAGCAACTCTATTTATCTAACTTCTTTGCCAAACGAATATGAATAAGAATACGCTTATTGTCTTCCAAACCAATTATGGATTTTCTGAAAAGGTAGCGAACTTTATTGCAGACACAATAAAGCACACGAACACTAAAATAGATGTTTGTGATGTCGAAGATGCTGCCCATATGGTTTTTTTTACATACCAGCATATATTCATTGTAACTCCGATAAAGTATGGCAGTTATTCTAGAAGTATGCTACAGTTCTTAAAGCAATTCTCGCATATCTCACCAACACATCACGTCTCTGTTATCTCTATTGATCTAGTATCAAGAAAAGAGGGGCGTAACACACTTGAAACGAATAAGCAAGTTAAGAAGATGTGGGATAAAATTGGATGGTACCCACAATCACTTACGCTGATCGCAGGAGAACTTAATTACAATAAATACAACTTCATTGAGAAAAGGTTGATGCAGATGTTGATGACCATAATGAAAGGACCAACATCATTGACTACATCGGAAAACTATACCGACTGGGAATATCTACGAAGAAGTGTACTAAATGATCTAGAAAAGTAGATCTATATTCTGTGGTGGGTTAGCCAAAACGACTATAGTTCCATTATCCACCAAAGGACGCTGAAGTAATTTCGGTTCTTGTACCATCTGTTCCAACCAAGCTTCAGAAGAGAATACTTTCCCTTTAAGGTTCTCTTTGTAGAATTTCTCCTGTGTACGAACCAAGTCCATGATATCTCCATCATATCGACTCCATAAGTCGCGAAGTAGTTCAATCGTTAATCCCGTTTTTAGATACTCTACGATCTCGAAGTCATCACACTTTGATGACAAATAAGCTAGACCCTCTCTCGATTTCTTACACCTTGGGTTATGATAAATTTTCATTATATATTTCTTGTTTGTAAATATTCATATAACTTATCTTGACTCCGAACAATCTCTTCTCCTTTGTTGATATAGATATTACGATAGCCGCGTCCATTCTCTCTTGCTTTTACATTATCATTAAGCTGTATATGAAGATAATCCATAAGCTCCTGCTTTAATACTGGATCATAAATAGGACAAGCGACCTCGACTCTTCGATCAAGATTACGAGGCATTAAGTCTGCAGAAGTAATAAACATTTCATGATCTCCACTATTCTCAAAGAACCATATTCTTGAATGCTCAAGAAATTTATCCACGATACTTACCGTACGAATATTTTCACTCATTCCTTTGACTCCCGGGACTAACACACATATTCCTCGAATAATCAAATCAATCTTAACTCCTAAACAGCTTGCCTCATAGAGTTTATCAACAACACGCCTATCCACCAAACTATTCATCTTTAGAATAATACGAGAATTTAATCCATTTTTAGCATTCAGAATTTCTCTGTCAATTTTTTCATTTAAGCAATCTCTTAGATAAAATGGGGATACAACCAACGCTTTATAGCTATAATGCATATAATTGTGCTTAAAGAAGCGGAATAGGTTCTCTAAATCTGAAGTTATTACACTATTGGAAGTAAATAATCCGATATCAGAATAGATTCGTGCAGTAGATTCATTATGGTTACCAGTACCCACATAACCATAATTTACATATTCTCCATTTTCTTTTCTTTGAACCCATAAAAGCTTAGAGTGGACTTTTAATCCAGACACCCCACTAATAACATGTACTCCTGCCTCTTGTAAAACATTAGACCAATAGATATTTGCCTTTTCATCAAAACGAGCCTGTAGCTCCATTAAAACAGTCACATTCTTTCCATTTTGGGCAGCATTAATAAGCGCATTTATCACTTTCGAATCTTTGGCTACCCTATAAATAGTAACCCCAATATGAATTACTTTAGGATCAATGGCTACCTCTCTAAGAAAGTCGATAAGATGATTGAAACTTTGATATGGATAATGCAGAATGATGTCTCGTTTTTTTATCGCCTTAATCACACTCCTTTTCTTCTTTAAGACAGGATGTTCTAATGGGATAATCGGTTGATAGTAGTCACTATGGTTTCCCACTTGGGGGAAAGACATAAAATCACCACGGTTGTGGTATCTCCCACCAGGAACAATGTTCTCAATATCGATCTTCATCATTCGGATTATAAAACGAAATAGGTCTCTTGACATCTCACGATCATAAATAATTCGAACAGGGCTAGCCTTCTTTCTTTTCTTAAGGCTCTCCTCCATCTTTTGTATCAAAGTTGTAGAGATATCATCATCCAAATCAATTTCAGCATCACGAGTAACCTTAATGCTATAAGCAGTTGCTTTCTCGTAACTAAATATGTGGAATAGATCTTCTAAACAAAATCGAATTACATCATCTAGAATGATAATATTACATGAACCATCTTCCGAAGGAAGCTCTATAAAACGAGGTACAGCATCAGAAGGAATTCTCACTAGTGCATAATAAGGTTCCACCTTTTTATTCTCTAAGACCACTGCAAGATATATTGCCCCATCACTCAGCTCCGGAAATTGGGAAAGTTGATTCAACATTATAGGGACTAAAGAGGGAAGTACCGTCTTATAAAAGTACTGTTTCACAAACTCACCTTGGACTTCTGACAACTGGCATTCGTTAACAACTTTAATGCCTTGTTGACTCATCTCTTTTTGAAGGCTCTCATAGATATTCTTAAAATAAAGTTGCTGCTCGTTAACAGTATCCATTATCTGTTCTAGAAGCTCTTCTGGAGAGAAAAAATCAGTTCCTTCAGGGGTGTAGACACCATGTTTTACCATCCGTTTAACAGAGGCTACTCTAACACTAAAAAACTCATCTAGGTTGTTTGAAAAGATTCCAAGAAAACGTAACCTCTCCAATAAGGGAACAGACGGATCATCTGCTTCCTGCAATACACGTCCATTAAAGGACAACCAACTTAATTCCCTATTATTATATCGCCTTAATAAATCCATCTTCAAGATATTTAGAGCAAATATTTTTATAAAAAAATCCCCCAAGAAGTACTCACACCTATACTATCTTCATTGGAATTTTCAAGATAGCAAAAAAAACATCAATGGATGAATCTGAATTCATGTTATAAAAGTATTGGAGAGACCCAGTTAACATTTATTCATTAAAAACAGCCTAATTATAAAAAATGTAAATATAATCCGACCTTATTATAAATAAAGGTATCTTGTAGTAGAGATTGACCCATTATCCTGTTCTCTAGAACATAATAATGAATCAGTCTCTGGTTAATTAAAAACAGATACCACTTAAACATTACGCTCAAATACATGAATAAAAAAGTCATTCTATTTGATTTTGACGGGACCTTATTCAATACTCAAAAAGCATTTGAAGATTGTAGTAATCAACTCGCGATTAAATATCGATTCAAGATGCATGAAAGTTGGGACCAATTTCGGGATATGACCGCGAGTGAATTCTTTTCTAAGGTTCTTAAAATTTCATGGTTTCAGATGCCTTTCTTTATCTCCGATGCAAAAAAGTTATTTAGAGAAAAGATCCATAATGTTCAACCGTTTGAAGGTATTCCAGAGCTACTGAAAGAGCTTAGTAATTTCTACGAGCTTGGTATCATCACTAGCAATAGCGAATATACTGTCTCAGAGCTACTAAAGGAGTATGGTATGGATATATTTCAATACACCTGCTATGATGTTTCTATCTTTGCAAAAAAGGGTTCTATAAAAAAGACGATTAAGAAATATAACCTCGACTCTAAAGAGATTCTGTATGTTGGTGATGAGCATAGAGATGGAAAAGCCTGTAATGAAGCCAATATTCCATTTATTGCAGTCAGCTGGGGGTTTAATAGCAAACGTCTTCTTCAAACAATTAATCCTGAAGTCATCGTTGACAGCCCTGTTGAGCTGTTTGAATATCTACTTTTAAAAGATGCAGAGTGATCCAATTGGTCCCCCCACATCTCTGACAATCTTATTCTTGTTTTCCAGAAAACTCCATCAGGTAAGCTTTCACAAATCCATCGATATCGCCATCTAACACAGCTTGGACGTTTCCAGTCTCATGACTAGTACGAACGTCTTTCACCATTTTATATGGTTGCATCACATAGGATCTAATTTGTGATCCCCATTCGATCGCTTTCTTGTTGCTTTCAAGTTCTAACTCTTTTTCACGCCTTTTACGGATCTCCATCTCATACAACTGAGATTTCAACAAACGCATAGCGTTCTCTTTATTCTGAAGCTGTGAACGAGACTCTGTATTTTCAATGGTAATCCCAGTTGGTGCATGTCGTAGTCGAACTCCTGTCTCCACTTTGTTTACATTTTGTCCACCAGCACCACCAGATCGAAAAGTCTCCCATGTTATTTCACCTGGGTTAACTTCAATCTCGATAGTATCATCCACTAATGGAGATACAAAAACAGATGTAAATGATGTCTGCCTTTTACCTTGTGCATTGAATGGTGAAATTCGAACTAGTCGATGAACTCCATTCTCACTCTTAAGGTAACCATAAGCAAAATCACCTTCGATCTCAAGAGTTACACTCTTCACACCTGTATCTTCACCAGGCACATAAGAAGCTTCTCTTACTTTATACCCACTCTTCTCAGCATAGCGAATATACATCCTCATCAGCATTTCAGCCCAATCATTGGCTTCTGTACCGCCAGCGCCAGCATTAATCTTCAATACCGCTCCAAACTTATCCTCTTCTCGACGTAACATATTCTTTACCTCGAGAGATTCGATTGCGACTATCGTTGTATTGTATTGTTCTTGCACCTCTTCTTCTGTTGCATCACCAGCTTCATGAAACTCAAATAACACATCTAGGTCATCTTGAAGTCTATCGATACTTGCAAATGCTTCAGTCCATTGCTTGATCCCACGAATCAACTTCATTTGTTGTTCCGCTCTCTTTGAATCTTCCCAAAAACTAGGATCTTGAGTTTTCAACTCTTCTTCTTCTAATTGCATCAATCGGTGATCGATGTCAAAGATACCTCCTTAACGCATCACGACGACCACTTAAGGCTTTTATCTGATCTTTTATAACCATGATATGAATATTAAGTTTAATTCTTTCGCAAAGTTAGATAAGTCCAATCATAAAACCACTATTGTTGAATCAAATCTTAAAACCAAGACATAAAAAAAGCATCAATTAACTTGATGCTTTTTATGTCTTGATTATTTTATGCTCGTTGTGATCTAAACTTAAGATTCTCTTCTTCTCCAAAATCAACAATTAATTTCACTAGTTTAAGAATCATCTTATCAAACTTCTGAAATTCGGCTTCATTCACCCCCATCTCGTCAATCATAGATCTTCTATAATGAACAACTTGATCAAATTTATCTTCAAGTTGATCTACAATTACACCGTCTACTCCATTTATATGAAATACCTCTTTTACATCAACAATAGAGTGGTAAGAAGATAGTAATTTTCCTATAGAGGATATCCAATAAGGATAAATATGACTCCAAGTATTGTCAAATGTAAGCATCTTCATGAATTCGCATTTCGATTCACACTTGGAAAGTGTAGAACAAATCTTCTGATAGATCTGATTCAACTCATTGCATCTTGAAGTCAATATCTTTTCTGTTTGTGGTTTCTCTTTAAACATAAAAGACTTCATCACCTGATCCGTCTGCTCAATTTTTCCGACTAAGGTTGATAGCTCCTTAATACGTCCATCTCCTAATTCAAATCGTTGAAATCGTCCTAAAGACCTTCTTTCTTGAAGTCGAACCAAAATAACGTTGGCGCTTTCAATTAATGAATCAATGTTGTAACTAGTTCTTGCTAACATAGAAATACGTTTTTTTACTCCTTTATAATCCCAATTCTAAATATCGAATAGGGTGTATTTTATCAATTCCCATACCTATAAGTATCTCAATTCAACAAATAATTACACATTTACTTTAAAAAAGCAGACAAAAACATCTTTATCGCTAAAACCCGACATTTTCATTAGACAAATTTTTAATACCCTTGACTCTATGTAGATAAAACATTTCACCAGAGTAATTTTCATTAGACCAGACAAAGGTCTTTGTCGTATCCTGAACTTTAAAACACCCACGATAGCTTTCTATATCAGGGTGTCTACTCACAATAATTGCATCCCAATCTTTATATTTCTCATATACAGATGAAAACCATAGATCGTACTGATTCATTCGATTGTATCGATTAAAGTATATCAGCTCGAATCTATCTCCACTGTAGAACATTAATTCTGAAGCAATTCCATAATGTTCACAAATTATCACCGTTTTATTTTTTTTATCAACTTCACTCTCCAATGTATTTGAAAGAGCCTCCCATCCAACTAAACGCTTTGTGACATCTTCGATCGGCACCACTCTAGCAATAATTGCCTGTCGTCCTTGATAAATACCATCAAAGATAAAGAAGTAGAGTAGTATAGATAAAATGGATAACATATAGAATCCTCCTTTATTTTTCAACTTCTCTACACCTAAAAATAGGATATAAGGCATAGGACAAACGACAAATAGTGTCCAGTTAATATGAGAAGCATTCTTACGAGTAAAAGACATCACTACAAATACCAATATAGTCATGAGGTATGGAATTAAAACCAATTGGCTAGTGATACTCTTACTCTCAAATTGTCTTTTAATACCAGAAAACACGAAAACAAAGACAAAGCCCCCAAGTAAAAGGAATTGACCACCTAGAAATTCAAACATATTACGGAAGGAGTGAACCAGGCTAAAATCATTATGTACTGAGACGGATAGATGAAACAGGTGTTTAAAAGAGACATAGTCATGGGTTGCCGCCCAACCAACAATTGGGAAGCTGCCAATGAGTGTTATTCCTAGGAAAATAAAGAAGTGTAGCCAACTAAGTTTCTTTCTAAACACCACATAGATGGTTGGTAGCAATGCAATAATCATTGCATACTTTGACAACAATCCCAAAGAGAATATAACACCTAATAAAAACCAGTCTCTCAAACGGTCTTTGAAATAGATCTTGGTTAATACTAGAATAAAAAGCATGTAGAAAAACAGAAGAATCACATCTGTTGTGAAAAATAGTACGGTATACCAATAATGTGGAAATAGATAATATATACCTAGTGCCCTAAAGGCTTGTTCACTATCTTTTGTTATATACTTAACCCATGAGTAGAATACAAGAGCCGTTAGGTTACCAAAAATCCATGACCACATACGGATAGATATTTCAGACTGCCCTAGTATGGCATTTGATAGATAATTCAAAAATGCAATTAGAGGAGGTTTGGAATAGTAAGACCATTGCAATTTATTTGACCAACTCCAATACTGTGCTTCATCAAAATGTAACTCTAACGGGAAAGTGATCAGAATAACAAATGTAACAAGGGACATAGTCCACCATAAAATCGTAGCTTTCTTCATTGAACTTAGGGATTGATTGTTTATTCATTAAACAATTTCATATGATCTAGGTTCAACTCAATATAGGGTAATTAATTTTATTTACATTCGCATTTTTAATCAACACAAGTTGTTACGTCCAATGGAATACCATTTAACCATAGAAGAAACCACACATAAGATCCGAAATAAAGCAATAGAGTTGGGGTTCCTTGCATGCGGATTTTCGCAATCTAAACACCTTAACGAACATGAGCCTAGACTGATCAATTGGCTAAAAGAACATCGCCATGGTGAGATGTCATATATGGCAAACAACTTAGAAAAAAGAGTAAACCCCTCTCTTCTCGAAGATGGGACAAAAACCATCATCTCTGTATTATTGAACTACTACCCATCCATAGATCAAGAAAGTGATAATAAGTGGGTCATTTCAAAATATGCATATGGAAAAGATTACCATTACATTATGAAAGACATGCTAAATGACCTTTTACTCTTCATTCAACAACTAATTCCAGAGGCAAAAGGACGAGTGTTTGTCGATTCAGCACCAGTCTTAGATAGAGCATGGGCAGTAGAGTCGGGATTAGGTTGGATAGGTAAGAATGGGAATGTTATCTCCAAAGAACACGGATCATTTTTCTTTATTGGAGAAATACTCCTTAACCACACATTAAAATACGATGATAGTCAATCTAAAAACTATTGTGGAAAATGCACTCGATGTATAGATGTATGCCCAACAAAAGCCATTTATGAACCACAAAAAGTAGATGCACGAAAATGTCTGTCATATGCGACAATAGAGTATCGAAGCGCTGAAATTCCAGAGTCCATAAAAGGTAAACTAAACAATAGGCTTTATGGTTGTGATATATGCCAAGACATCTGCCCTTGGAATATTAAAAATGCAACACCAACCAAAATAGAAGCATTTAAACCTCTTATTGGTGATGAATGTTACACTAATGACTACTGGGAAAATTTGACCAATGGGGAGTTCAAAAGGAGATATAAATCAAGTCCAATTATGAGGGCTGGACTCAAACAAATAAGACGAAATATCAATTGGCTTTCGGATGAAAATAAAATATGTGATTGATATTCATAAAATTAAGGTTCATTGTCGATAACACCGATGGTTAAAATATCGATTTCATCATTATGTTAAGTTTAGATCAAACTAAGTTTGTCAAATACAAAGATGAAGAAGTCTAAACTACTCGACATTTAGTTTTAACATAATTACGGCAGAGGAAGCTACTAAGGTCTTTGACTAAAACTAATTAAAAAAGAATTACGAAAATGGCTCATAAATTTTAAACAGGATTTGTATTACCCCTCAGCTCAAGTTAGAGGCTATCCCTTATGATTTGTCTTGTTATACAACAAAATATCAGTAAAAAACGGACAACATTTTAGAATGGAGGAAGAAAACCTATTATATTTATCCTCATTGTATTAAATTTGCCCACATAACAAAAGGTAAAAACAGATGTCGTTGCCTACTATATATATTGAATATGAATCAAAATGAGGTGGTAATAATATACACAGATGGGGCATCGAGAGGAAACCCAGGTCCTGGAGGATATGGGACAATACTCATGTATAAAAATCATCGTAAAGAGATATCAGAAGGTTTTCGAAAAACGACTAATAATAGAATGGAGCTTCTTGCTGTGATTGTCGGGTTGGAAGTCTTAAAAAGAGACGGTTTGAATGTAGTAGTCTACTCTGATTCAAAATATGTTGTTGACTCTGTTGAGAAAAAGTGGGTTTTTGGATGGCTTAAAAAACGATTTAAAGATAAGAAGAATGCAGATCTTTGGATGAGATTCTTACCACTCTATTCAAAACATAATGTAAGAATGGTTTGGATTAAAGGTCATTCAAACAACATCGAGAATGAGAACTGTGACCGGCTAGCAGTTGATGCAGCACTAGGAAATAACCTCTTAATTGATCAGGGGTATGAAAGTTCTGTACAGTAATCAATGCAGATAAATTAGTAAGATCATAAGATTAATACACGTAATGAGATTCTTTTATAATATAAGCATTTACCTTTATTATCTTATAGTGAAAATTGTTTCACTATCGAACAAGAAAGCAGAGAAATGGATTAAAGGTAGAAAAGAGGTCTGGAGTAAACTTAGTGAACAGGTTGATTCAAATGGCAGTTACATATGGTTCCACTGTGCCTCACTAGGAGAGTTCGAACAAGGCAGGCCTTTAATTGAAAGAATCAAAGCCAAAGATCCCAACAAGAAAATCCTTGTCACTTTTTTTTCTCCATCTGGTTATGAGGTTCGAAAGAATTATGAACTAGCAGATTTGGTTCTTTATCTTCCATTAGACACAAAAAAGAATGCACAGAGACTTTTATCATCTATAAATATTCAAAAAGCATATTTCATTAAATATGAGTTTTGGTATTATTTCTTAAACGAACTTCATCAAAGGTCTATTGACACCTATTTGGTTTCAGGAATATTTCGTCCTTCACAAATATTTTTTAAACCTTATGGTAAATGGTATGCTAATATATTAAACAACTTCACCTTCCTATACCTTCAAAATGAGAAGTCGAAGGAACTTCTTGAATCCATTCATATCACAAACTGTAAAGTTTTAGGTGATACACGCTTTGATCGAGTAAATGACATTGCCCTGTCAGCCAGCGAATTATCAAAAATAAGTTCTTTCAAACAGAACTATAAACTGATTGTTTGCGGAAGTACATGGCCAGAAGATGAAGCATTACTTGTGGATTATATCAATGCATCAAAAAACATTAAGTGGATCATTGCACCACATGAAGTTAGTGAATCGCATACGATAGCCTTAAAAAACAAATTAACTAAAAGCAGTATTCTTTTTAGCAACCTTAAAGATTCAGACCCTACCAACTACGACATTATTATTGCAGACGGTTATGGGTACCTAACTAGTTTGTACAAATATGCTGACATTGCCTATGTTGGAGGAGGTTTTGGTAAAAGCATCCATAATATTTTAGAGGCAGCAACATTTGGAGCACCAATACTTTTTGGCCCTAAACATTCAAAATTTAAAGAAGCCATAGATCTAATACAGCTAAAAGGAGCATTTGATATACATAATAAACTAGAAGTAGAGAGTAGACTCAATAGTCTATTAAAATCTGACAGCACATTACGGTCAGCTTCAACTATTTGCAAAGAATATGTAACAAAAAACACAGGTGCTACTGATATTATTTTAGAAGAAACATCATAGTTTATTTCACTTATTACAATAGCTTTTATAAGTTAAAATAATATACTTCAAAGTCAAAATATTTTCTACTGTTTTTTGTCAAAAATTTCATCTTTTGTAAACTTTTTATTTTTTTCAATAATCAAAACGACTGACCAGCAATAAGTTAACTCTTTTACGTTGATAACTTTTAAAAATATTTAGAACAAAAGTTTACTCTCAATTGTATTTTTAATGTACCTTGCAACGCAAATTCAGAAAAGCTTAATCTTATCACTTTTCTTTGTTGCAGAAATGTCAACATTTTTAACTATTCATCATGGAATTGAGAGACATTGACGTAAAAGAAGCTATGACGTCTAAAAAAACTTACACGAACGAGGAAGCATTTCAATCGTCGCTAGAATATTTTAAAGGAGATGACCTTGCTGCTAGAGTATGGGTTAATAAATATGCTCTAAAAGATTCATTTGGAAACATCTACGAGCAAAATCCAAATGATATGCATAAACGCCTAGCGAAAGAAGTAGCTAGAGTTGAAAACAAATATTGTAACCCTCTAACAGAGGAAAATATATTTGACCTTTTTAAAGATTTCAAGTATTTGGTACCACAAGGAGGACCAATGACTGGAATTGGCAACGATTTCCAAATTGCTTCTCTTTCAAACTGTTTTGTAATTGGTGAAAGTGGCCCTTCGGATTCTTATGGAGGTATCATGAAAGTAGATCAAGAGCAAGTACAGCTTATGAAGCGTCGTGGTGGTGTAGGTCATGATCTTTCTCATATTCGTCCGGCAGGGTCTCCAGTTAAGAATTCAGCACTGACATCTACAGGAATTGTTCCTTTTATGGAAAGATTTTCAAATTCTACAAGAGAGGTTGCACAAGATGGAAGACGTGGTGCATTAATGTTGTCTGTATCAGTGAAGCATCCAGATTCGGAAAGTTTTATTGATGCAAAGATGACAGAAGGGCGTATTACTGGAGCCAATGTTTCGGTTAAGATCCATGATGATTTTATGAATGCAGTAAAAAATGATGTGCCTTACACACAACAGTATCCTGTTGAATCAAAGCAACCATCATTTACAAAGAGTACCAATGCTAAAGACTTGTGGAATAAGATTGTTCACAATGCATGGAAGTCGGCAGAACCGGGAATTCTTTTTTGGGATACAATAACAAGAGAATCAGTTCCAGACTGTTACAGTGACTTAGGATACAAGACCGTTTCGACTAATCCATGTGGTGAAATTCCATTATGTCCATATGATAGTTGTAGACTTCTTGCACTGAACCTGTATTCATATGTTCAGAGTCCATTTACTACAGAGGCTAAATTTGATTTTGACCTTTTTGCGCAACATGTAAAATATGCACAGCGTATCATGGATGATATCATTGACCTTGAATTGGAAAAAATCGATGCTATTATAAGCAAGATTGACAATGACCCAGAAGGGGAAGAGGTTAAAAGGACTGAGAGAAACTTATGGGCAAATATTAAGCGTAAAGCTGAAGAAGGAAGACGTACAGGAGTTGGTATCACAGCAGAAGGTGATATGCTTGCAGCACTCGGTCTTAAGTATGGCTCTGAAGATGCAACAGATTTTGCAGTTGAAGTTCAAAGAACCTTGGCAATAAATGCATATGTAGGATCTACAGAGCTAGCCAAAGAGAGAGGTGCTTTTTCAATATATGATGCAAAAAGAGAACTTCAGAATCCTTTTATACAACGACTAAAGAGTGAATCAAAGGAGTTTGCGGCAAACCTAGATAAATACGGTCGTCGTAACATTGCATTACTAACAATAGCTCCTACAGGAACAACTAGTTTGATGACACAGACGACATCGGGTATTGAACCAGTGTTTATGCCTGTTTACAAACGTCGTAGAAAAGTAAATCCGAATGATAAAAATGTTCATATTGATTTTGTTGATGAGGTAGGAGACTCTTTCGAAGAGTATATCGTATTCCATCACAAGTTCCTTGAATGGATGAGAATCAACAATATGGATAACACCAAGAGATATAGCAATGAAGAGTTAGAAGATCTTATTGCAAAATCACCTTATCACCAAGCGACATCTAATGATGTAGATTGGTTAGAGAAAGTGCGCATGCAAGGACTTATTCAAAAGTATGTTGACCACTCTATATCCGTTACGATTAACCTTCCATCTGACGTATCAGAAGATCTTGTAAGTAAACTATACTTCACAGCATGGGAGTATGGATGTAAAGGGATTACAGTATATCGTGATGGATCACGTTCTGGGGTTTTAGTTTCAGCAACCAAGAAAGAGAAAAAAGTTGTTGATAAACCAACTCAGAGACCGACAGAATTAGTTGCAGATGTCGTTCGTTTCCAAAACAATAAAGAGAAATGGATTGCATTTATTGGACTTATTAACGATGTTCCTTACGAGATCTTCACAGGACTTCTTGATGATGAAGATGGTCTATTAATTCCACGTGCAGTAACGACAGGTTTGATTATTAAGAACAAAGATGAAGAAGGAAATAGTCGTTATGATTTCCAATATTCAAACAAGCGTGGAATCAAAACAACTATTGAGGGACTATCTCATAAGTTCAATCCAGAATTTTGGAACTATGCCAAACTGATCTCTAGTGTCCTACGTCATGGTATGCCAATTACGAATGTTGTAGATCTTGTATCTAGTCTTCAATTTGATAATGAAACGATTAATTCATGGAAAGTTGGAGTCTCTCGTGCCCTTAAAAAATATATCCCTAATGGAACGAAATCAGGAGCAACGTGTACTTCTTGTAACTCAACCAATGTAATTTATCAAGAAGGGTGTCTTATTTGTAAAGATTGTGGTTCATCTAAATGTGGATAACCATCTTAATATAAAAGTAGAAAGCAAATGGGCAGTAACTAAATTACTGCCCATTGTTTTTATCTAGTATAATTGTAAAAGTTGTTCCTATTCCTTGCTTTGAATCAACCTTTAACTCTCCCTTCATTATATCCATAAAACTCATACATATCTGCAGTCCTATACCGACACCTTGATCTAACGATTCAATGTAGCTAGCTTGCTTCTTTTTTTTCATCAATAACTCGATCTGTTTTGGACTCATTCCACATCCGTTGTCACAAATCTCAATTTCCACATGTTCTTCAATAGACTTTAAGTTACAATGAACCACCCCTTGTTTCGGAAGATATCTAAATGTATTCATAGTGATATTTCGAAACACAGTTCTTAACATCTTCATATCTACATTTACAGGAAGTTTATCAAGTTTAGAATTAAACAATATCTCTATATCTTTATCTAGAGGAATAAAAGCTCGAAACCTCTCTATGCTTGACTCTAGCTCATCCACTAAGTCGACACTCTGTGGACTATATTTCACTTCTCCTTTAGAAAGGTTAATCCAATTTAGTATATCATGAACTAAAAATTCAATTCCAGAAGTAGTCTCTTTCATACGAGAGAGAATTTCACGCCTATCATCACTTGACAGAGATTCATCTTCTAAGAATTCAATAATAGAATTAAGCGATGAAATAGGAGTTCGAATATCATGGCTAATAACTGATGTAATATCTTCGACAAACGTATTGCCTCTCTGCTCAATCTCTTTTAACCTTCTCTTCTTTTTCACCATCTTACAGATAACAATACTGAGAACGACGAGATTAAGTAATAAGAGAATATAATTTAAGTTCCACATAAAAACAACGGTATTAAAGTCACTTTATCATTACAAATGAAAAACACAAAGCATAATATGTTATAGTACTAATATAACGAATAAATACCCCAATATTACCTTACAGTTAATATTTATCCATTTAATACTATTTCATATAAATTCATTGCAAATTAAAACATTATCCATTATTATTGTAATCAATCAAAATCGAAGAAAAAAAAACTCATCATGAAAAGATATCTAATCATACGATTTCTTTCGAAACACAATAACTCTTCAAACACACGTATGCGCTGCATGCGCTAGATTACTACACCCTCCATTCTAAGCTCAAGAAGCTTCCATTGAAACATTCAGATAGCTAATGACAATCTTTAACTTAAGGTATGTCTGCTTATCTACACCGTAAACATTAGAACCATACACATAATATGAAGGCAACAATAGATCAGCTATTGCGGAATCGTATACTCATACTTGACGGAGCAATGGGAACTATGATTCAACGATACAACCTTGACGAAGAAAGTTTTAGAGGTGATAAGCTCAAAAATATATCTCAATCAATAAAAGGGAATAATGATATTCTCAACATAACACAACCTCAGGTAATACAACAAATCCACACCTCTTTCTTACTATCTGGTGCAGATATTATTGAGACCAATACATTCAATGCAAATCGTATTTCCCAACAAGATTACGATTTAGAGGATTATGTTCGTGAAATCAACATTTCTGCTGTAAAAGTTGCAAAAGCTGCCATTGCAGATTGTGGAGAGCAGAATAAATTTGTAGCTGGTGCAATAGGTCCAACGAACAAGACCTTATCTATGTCTCCCGATGTAAATGATCCGGCATATAGAGCTATCACTTATAATGAGCTAAAAGACGTATATTTTGAACAAGCGGTTGCACTAATTGAAGGTGGGATTGACCTATTTATTGTGGAGACTATTTTTGACACCTTAAATGCAAAAGCAGCATTACATGCCATAAGATATGCTCAGGAGTATAAAAATACGACACTTCCAATCATTGTCTCTGGAACTGTTACAGACGCTTCTGGTCGAACGTTATCAGGGCAAAACATAGAAGCCTTTGTAACATCATTGCAACATCACCCTATCCTTGCAATTGGCTTAAACTGTTCTTTTGGGGCAGAAGCACTGCTTCCCTATATCAGTGAACTTTCAAAAATATCATCTGCCCCCCTGATTGTTTATCCAAATGCAGGTCTTCCTAATGAGTTGGGAGAGTATGATGAAACACCTTCTGAAATGAGAAGGCAGTTGATGCCATTTATTGATCAAGAACTGGTCAATATTGTTGGAGGATGTTGTGGTACCACACCCGAACATATCCATGCGATTTCAGCTCTATGCAAAAACAAACCACCACATCAACCAAAGAGACAAAAGCATATTCTAAAACTATCAGGGCTTGAAACCCTTACCATTGATGCTTCTACGAACTTTGTGAATATTGGTGAGAGGACTAATGTGGCAGGGTCACGTAAATTTGCAAGACTTATCCGAGAAAAGAAATATGAGGAAGCATTATCTATTGCAAGAAACCAAGTGGAAGGGGGTGCACAAATTATCGATATTAACTTAGATGATGCGATGCTAGATGGAGTAGATGAAATGACATATTTCCTCAATTTAATGATGACAGAACCTGAGATTGCAAGGTTGCCTATCATGGTTGATTCCTCTAAGTGGGAAGTGATTGAGGCTGGTCTGCAATGCATTCAAGGAAAAGGTATTGTAAATTCTATTTCCTTAAAAGAGGGTGAAGAAGAGTTTATCCAGCATGCCACGACAATAAGATATTATGGTGCAGCTGTTGTGGTTATGGCATTTGATGAAGAGGGACAAGCAACCACCTATGATCGAAAAATTGAGATTTGCGAACGTGCCTATAACATTCTTGTAAACCAAATAGGGTTCCCTCCAGAGGATATCATTTTTGACCCTAATATCTTAACTATTGGTACAGGAATGGAAGAGCATGATAATTATGCAATGGACTTCATTCAAACAGTATCTTGGATTAAAAAGAATCTACCTTACGCAAAAGTAAGTGGAGGTGTCTCAAATATTTCTTTCTCTTTTAGAGGCAATAATGTTGTCAGAGAGGCTATTCATTCAGCTTTTCTTTTTCATGCCATTCATGCAGGAATGGATATGGGAATAGTCAACCCAAGTATGCTTCAAATCTACGATGACATACCCAAAGAGCTACTCGATAAAGTAGAAGATCTGATTCTGAATCGCCACAATAATGCGACTGAGAACCTTATTACCTATGCCCAAACCATTCAAGAAACAGGAAAGAGTGAAATTGTTAAAGAAGTTTGGAGAGAGAAGCCTTTAGCCGAAAGATTAACTTATGCTTTGGTAAAAGGAATCACCGACTATATAATCGAAGACTTAGAAGAAATTGCAGATCAATATCCTTCTAAGCTAGGAATCATCGAAGGTCCTTTAATGGATGGAATGAACAGAGTAGGTGATCTTTTTGGCTCTGGAAAAATGTTCTTACCACAGGTGATCAAATCTGCACGTGTGATGAAAAAAGCAGTAGCTTGGCTAACTCCTTTTATCCAAGAAGAACAAGCACAACAGAAACAGAAAAAGACCTCTAAGCCAAAAGTACTTCTTGCAACAGTAAAAGGAGATGTTCACGATATTGGTAAAAATATTGTAGGAGTTGTACTATCTTGTAATAATTTCGATGTCATCGACTTAGGTGTAATGGTTAAGGCCGAAGATATTATATCCAATGCCATTAAACATCAGGTAGATATGATTGGTCTGAGTGGGTTAATTACACCATCTTTAGATGAAATGATCCATGTAGTGTCTGAATTAGAACGTAAAGGACTTACATTTCCTGTCCTTATTGGTGGTGCTACCACTTCTAAAATACATACTGCAGTTAAGATTGCACCACACTATAGTGCACCTGTTATCTATACTAAAGATGCATCTCAAACAGTACCTGTAGCTAAAAAAATCGTCGCGAACGATAAAGATCTCTTTGCAGATATAAGAAATGAGTATGAAGCAGTAAGAACACGTTATCAAAATAAATCGAAGAAATATATCTCATTCGAAAAGGCTAACACAAGAGCCTTAAGCGTGGACACAAAGAGTCAATATACCCCCAATCGTATTGGTATAACACCATTAAACGATATCAAAGTAGCAACCCTCTTCCCATATATCGATTGGAGTTTCTTCTTTCACGCATGGGGATTAAAGGGACATTTTCCTTCAATTCTAGAACATCCTGAACGAGGGGTAGAGGCAACGAAACTTTATCACGATGCCCTTGAGATGCTGGAACAGATCAATAGTCAACAATGGATTCAACCGAAAGCAGTAGTTGGGATATGGCCCGCAATAAATCAAGGAAACCATATCGACCTTTTACATCCTAAAAATAAAAATACTGAGAATACCTTCTATTTCTTAAGACAACAGCACGATATAGGAGAAGATGGTATAAACTTAAGCTTAGCAGACTTCGTTATCAAGGATACCATTGATTATATCGGGGCTTTCGCTGTGACAACAGGAACAGGAATAGATGAACTCTGTAATAAATATAAAGACGATAATGATGACTATAACGCTATTTTACTAGAGACATTAACAGATAGACTAGCTGAAGCACTTGCTGAGTATGTACATTATAAAGTTCGTACTGAAATTTGGGGATATGCTCCCAATGAATCCCTCTCCATGAAAGAGATTCATCAAGCGAAGTATCAAGGAATTAGACCTGCTATTGGATATCCAGCATGTCCTGAACACTCTGAAAAGACAACTCTTTTCAAACAATTAGAAGTCGAGAAGCATACAGGTATAAGTCTAACGGATAATTTCGTAATGTACCCCAAAGCATCAGTCAGTGGCCTCTATTTTGCACATCCTGAATCAAAATATTTCTCACTAGGAAATATCGAGAAGGATCAAGTAGAATATTATGGAAAACAGAAGAATTTATGTTTATTTGATACGGAGAAATTTTTATCAACAAACATAAATTACAAATGAAAAACGAAACAAAGAAATTAGCTATTGCATTCCTTCTAGGTATATGTACAATGTACACATTGGACTATTTATTTCATTTTAATAATCCAATATCTAAAGTTGAGAAAGAGATCAATAAAGCTTCAAAAGATTTAAAGTCTCTTTTCAAATAAACAGTACATAGAAGATCCGATAGCTTTGATATCAAATCAATTATTTGCAAAAGATGAAAGTAATAGAAAAGATAAATCAAAGTAAAAAAACACTATTCTCATTTGAACTCTTGCCTCCTTTAAAGGGGCAAGATGCATCTAAACTCTATCGAACTATCGAAGAGTTAATGGAATTCAATCCTCAGTATATTAATCTTACAACACATCGTGATGAGATAGAGTTCAAAGAGCTCTCAGATGGTGTGTTCCAAAAAAGGACCGTTCGTAAACGACCAGGCACAGTAGCCATCGCTGCTGCACTACAGCATAAATTCAATGTTCCCGTTGTTCCTCATGTACTATGTGCTGGCTACTCAAAAGAAGAAACAGAGAATATGCTTCTGGATCTCAACTTTCTTGGCATCAAAAACATACTCGCATTAAGAGGTGATAGTTTAAGAACAGAGAACCTATTTAAGCCACAAGAGGATGGACATAATTATGCTGTTGACCTCGTAAAACAGATTGCAGACATTCGAAATGGAAAATACTTAGACCCTGATCTAAAGAATAAAACGCCTCTTGATTTTTGTATTGGCGTAGCAGGTTATCCAGAAAAGCATTTTGAAGCACCAAACCTTAATTTCGATTTAGAAAATGTAAAGAAAAAAGTAGATGCAGGTGCTGATTACATTGTAACACAGATGTTTTTTGACAACAAGAAATATTTTGAATTTGTAGAAAAATGTAGAAATATAGGAATCAATGTACCTATTATTCCAGGAATAAAGCCTCTTTCTAAAAAGATTCACTTCTCTCTGATTCCACGTATTTTTAGTTTAGATCTTCCTGAAGAGCTTTCTAAAGAACTACAACACTGTAAATCAAACGATGATGCGTTACAAGTGGGTACGGAGTGGGCAATACATCAAGCCAAAGAATTGATTGAAAAGAAAGTTCCATCACTACACCTTTATACATATGGATTGGCTGATAATACCAAAGAGATACTTAAAACTATTTTCTAAATAAAACACATTGATTGTTAATAAAAACAAATGCGTGTAATTAAATATACCTACATGTCAACTAACAATAGTGAATACTTTTCAAATTCAAAAAAGAGTAGTAGATCATCATTTGTTGTTTTGACAAAAAGGACTATTGATGTAAATACACTTATCACCCACACCCTTAGATCTACGAACTATTGTTTTATTTCAATGTTCGTAGATTTTTTTCATCTTAATAATCAACCGATTGCAAAAAATACATATTTTCCTTTTATTTTTTTTCTTTTCACATGGGTACCTTTTACTATTATAAGTATTAATATATGAAAAGTGTTCAAAATTAAGCATTGCGTTTCTAAGGGGTGGGGAGACAAGTTATTGTCTCCCTTTTTTATTTTTAATGCGTTAGACAACTCTATAAATTATTATATCTACACACCTACTACTTAACAATTCAATATATTATTATTTTCTAGTATTATTATATGATATTAATTGAGAATATATACTTGAACTGTTTTACTCAAAATATGTTAACGTAATCATTTATGAGTACATTCTATTCTTACTCTTTTCCAACTTAATATTTACATCGTTTAACACTACTTAATTTAGCACTACGGTTTCAATCTACTTCGTAGTCAAATATACTCTAACAACAAGAAAGACTTTTCCCTCTTTTATTCTATCTTTGTAACTGTATAACGTTCTTTGAAGCGATGGCTCACAAAGATACTTTGGTCCGATTACTTCAGAAAAAAAATCATATTATGGCTGTTACACCTAAAGATATCACAACGATACTTTCTCAGGTTTCATATCCTGAACAAAAAGAGAATATCGTACAGATGGACATGGTTCAAGAAATACGAATTGCAGGAAACCGTATTTCTTTCACTCTTGTATTTCAAAGAGACAATGACCCTCATATCCAAACCATTGGTCAAGCTTGTGGAGAAGCAATAGAAAAATCATTAGGTGAAGGTTATGAGATTAAGATTACACCTAAGGCAATGCATCGCATGGAAACGCCAGTATTACCAAATGTAGAAAATATTCTTGCAATCTCTTCAGGTAAAGGTGGGGTGGGAAAATCTACGGTAGCATCAAACTTAGCAGTTGCTCTTGCCAAACAAGGAAAGACAGTTGGATTGATTGATGCAGATATTTTTGGCCCCTCTATCCCAAAAATGTTCGGATGTGAAGATGCACGTCCTGTTGCTAATGTCGTAGATGGAAGAGAGCTTATTGTTCCTATTGAAAGATATGGAGTCAAACTTCTTTCAATTGGCTTCTTTGTAAACAAAAATGAAGCGACAGTTTGGAGAGGGCCAATGGCTTCTAATGCTTTAAAGCAACTAATCAAAGAAGGAGATTGGGGTGCACTTGATTATCTTCTTATAGACCTTCCTCCAGGAACTTCAGATATACACCTATCATTAGTGCAAACCGTAGCTGTAACTGGTGCTGTCATCGTAACAACACCTCAGGATGTTGCTCTTGCTGATGTCATAAAAGGAGTAAATATGTTTACATCCAAATCTATTGATGTTCCTGTTGTGGGACTAGTTGAAAATATGGCTTGGTTCACACCTGAAGAACTTCCTGAAAATAAATATTACATCTTTGGTAAAGATGGAGGAAAAAAGACAGCCTCTGAACTTAAAATACCATTCCTAGGTGAAATTCCAATTGTACAAGGGATACGTGAAGGTGGAGATAAAGGAGAACCTATTGCAGAGAGAGATTCTTCACCTATTGCATCAGCATTCCAAGATGTTGCAACCAACTTAATTCATCAGGTATCTTTACGTAATAAATTTAGACCTGAAACTACGAAAGTAAAAACAGAGAGAAAGTAGTTGACTCTTAAAATGATAAAGGCACCTCTATCTAATAGCGAGGTGCCTTTATGGTTGTTATCTCAGGAATCAAACTAACTAACAGTTATTAGTATATCATCATCTAATTTTGTTCTACTATAAGTTGCAATTTTCTCTAAATCATCTTTCTCTACTTTGATCAATCCTTGAGCAGGAGTATCTCGATCCAAAGAGTATATCATTACCTGTCGGGGATGAATCTCTTTTACACATTCAATCCAAGCATCCACCTCTTCTATACTTGTATTATCTACAGACTCTCCCTCAAACTCACCTCTCATGAATAGAGTCTGAATAATTAGATCACCATTGAATTGCTTTAATACTTCAATAGTCTCTTTGATATCGAATTTACCTACAGGCTGATCGATAGCCTGTATAATCTCTTCAGTACCTCCATCAAGTTTCATGATATTGTCATCCACCATCTTTAGTGCTTCAACAACATCTTTACGATGACTTGTAGTACTATTTGTAAGTACAGCTACTTTTGCTTTTGGACAGTATTTATCTCTTAAAGCTATCGTATCTTCAATTACTTTCTTAAACTGAGGGTGAAGTGTTGGCTCTCCATTTCCAGCAAAAGTTATCACATCAGGAAGTTCTCCATCATCACTCATTTTCAGAAGTTGCTTCTCTAAAAGCTCTTTCACCTCATCTGAGGTAGGAATAACAGGTTTAGTCAACCTCTCTTTAGGGTTCCATCCACACTCACAATAGATACAGTCAAACGAACAAAGTTTTTGATCATTTGGCAGCAAATTAACCCCTAAAGAGATGCCTAAACGACGACTCTTTATAGGACCAAAAATAGTCTTATCAAACAGGAAAGTTGCCATATTATTTTTCAATTAAAAAGTCAAATAATTCTCACACTACTACTATTTTCTGTCAATCTAATATTTTTAAGATCAACAGATTTCAAATGAACGATTCCAGGTCGTTTGCCAACCTCTATCGAGCCATAAGTTTCGTCTTGTTGTAATGCCATAGCTCCATTAATTGTAGCCATCTCAATCAAACTATTTAACGTGATATTAGGAAAGTTGTTCTGAATAATCTTCATCTCTTCAACCAAAGATAACGTATCGTTCGATGCCAAGCTATCCGTACCTAACGCCAATAACATATTTTTCTCCATAAACATGTTGATATCTGGCAAGTTGTTCTCAATATACAGATTCGACTTAGGACATAATACCAAAGCCAGATTCTTCATACCATGTTTATCAACAATAAAATCTATATCCGCTGAATTCATATCTGTATTGTGAATCAAAAGCAGAGGGTGGGTATCTGAAATTAACGAACCGTGGTAATGAATACTTGTTTGATTTAAAGGGGTAAATTCCTTCATATTCAAACCAATATTATCACTTAAATGAACAGCCATATTACCATCTCCTGAAAGAAATAGCTGATTCTCTGAAGCAGACTCTTGGTTATGAATACTTATAATTGAATTCTTATCAAAAAGATCTATTTTAGACATCAGTAACCTTGATACAGAATATGGGGCATGAGGAACAATAGATGCGTTTAGTCCCTTTTTTATGGCTTCATTATAAACCATCTTGACAGACTCAAAAGATGCAGAAGCTCTCTGTTCATCCATCCCTAGTGCCTCCACAAAAGTATGATATAAGATTTTACTATTTCTCTTAACCTCGAAGCTTTCAATCCCATTAGAGATATCTCCAATCACAGAAATACCAGCATCGAACATAACTCTATCTGCGACTCTTGCTTTAGCATCTCTCGTACTCAACGAATCACGTTCAAGGTTAATTATGTGCCGTATAAACCCAGGTAAAGTAGTGTTTCTAGGAATAGCTCCTTTTGTATCTGAAAGTTCAAGATGACAATGTGCATTTACCATGCCAGGCATAAGTATACCATTATAAAACTCAATGTTAGCAGCCTCTCTCAATTGGCCCTTATTATCCTCAATATTTATAATAGTACCTTGATCATCACATGTAATGACTCCTTTTTCCAAAATACGTCCATCTCCTAAGAAAATGAAGTGTGCCGATAATCGTCTCATTGTTTAACCTCCCTTGTCAATTCCAATTCACGCTCTTCATCAATTCCCATATCGATCTCATTCTTAACCGAATCAGGCATCTCTTTGATCTTATTGATAATAGATTCATTTCTCACCTTAAGATCGTTCATCACCTGACTATATATTTGATTTAAAAGCTCTGGCTGCTCGCTATAATAGAACATCGATTCAACAACAGTTGAATCCGACACCTGATGCTTTTTGAGGACAGATAAATAAAGATCGTCATCAAAATTGTCGTAATTTAACTTGAGATCATATTTAGAGTTATAAAGGCCATTCGCGATATGAATATCAACCAATACATCTTCCATCTCTTTAGGAGAAAGAATTCCTTCAGGAGTTTTATCCTTACAAGACACCATTATGGATATCAGAAGCGCTACAATAATACTTTTCTTTAGATGCATATTGTGAATTATTTAAATCAAATGCTATACAATGTTGTCATAAATTGTAAAACAAAGATACACCCATCTTCATCATAAAACAAATACAACCCATGCTAGCTATTGTTATGAACAATAGGTTAATTACCCTGTTAATTGACTCTAAATAAGATATAATAGTGAGAAAACACAACCTTAATTCTATTGTCTTTATATATTTTTGAAGAAATACGATGACTCAACTATTTCATATGGACAAGCATTATCAACATCAAATATTAGAGCTCCTTAAATCAGAGGTAGCACCAGCAATGGGATGTACTGAACCTATTGCAGTAGCCTTAGCTGCCGCAAAAGCAACAGAACTTCTTGATTGTAAACCAACTCACATCACGATAAGAGTTAGTCGAAATATTCTTAAGAATGCCATGGGGGTTGGTATTCCTGGAACAGGAATGAGAGGAATACCTATTGCAGCGGCAATGGGTGCATTTGGCGGAAACTCAGAAAAGAAACTAGAAGTACTTGCTGATGCCACAGAGGAAGAAGTGGAAGCGGCAAAAACATTCGTAAAAGGTCAAAATGTAACCGTAGAGCAGAAAGAGACATCTGAAATGCTATATATCGAATGCCTGTGCCAAAAGGGGGAGCAAACAGCAACTGCAATCATCAAAAAAGAACACACCTCTTTCTTCGAATTAAAAGTCAATGGAGAGGTTATTTCTATACATGCAGGAGATGAAGCAGACGATCACAACCCATCAGATGATGATAAGATGCCACCTCTTACCATAAAACGAATTCTCAAATTCACTATCTCTGCAGATATTGAAGAACTAGAGTTTCTTAAAGAAGCTGTAGAGATGAACTTGGCAGTATCTAAAGAAGGTTTAACACACAGCTATGGATTACAAGTTGGTAAAAAAGTCATGGAAAATGTAGAAAAAGGGATTCTATCTCCTGGTCTGATCAACTATGCACAAAGTAAAACATGCGCTGCTTCCGATGCGAGAATGGCAGGTTGTACATTGCCTGTAATGACCACTACTGGATCAGGAAACCAAGGAATTACTGCCATGTTACCCATAGTTGCAGTCGCTGAGCGACTGATGAAGAGCGAAGAGAAAATGATTCGAGCCTTAGCTCTAAGCAATCTGGTCACCATCCATATAAAATCGAAACTTGGCAAACTAAGTGCACTGTGTGGTGCCATGGTTGCTGGAACAGGAGCTAGTGCTGGTATCACCTATCTTATGGGTGGCAACTGTAAACAGATTGAGGCTGCCATCCAGAATATGGCAGGAGGATTAACAGGAATGATCTGCGATGGTGCGAAACTTGGCTGTTCTTTAAAAATATCGGCCGCAGTGAACCAAGCCATACAGCTAGCCTTACTTGCTATTGATGATGTTTGTATTGGAGATACAGATGGTATCATAGATCATGATGTAGAAAAAACTATCGCCAACGTAGCAGAGATTGGATCACAAGGAATGGTAGAGACAGATAAAATGATACTTGAGAAGATGATTTGTAAATAGTATTAACACTTTTTATTTGGCAACTATTCTCAACTTCTATTTACCTATGCTATACACTTTTGACAGATTTTTGTCATCTTTGCAAAAAATAACTCATTATGGCATTGATTTTAAATATAGAAACTGCTACAGAGATTTGTTCTGTTTGTCTATCTAAAGATGGGGTGGTAACACACATCAAGGAGAACAAAGAGGGGCTTAACCATGCAAATCTACTAACAGTTTTCATCGAAGATATTTTAAAAGAAGCAGATATCAAGGCCACAGATCTTGATGCTGTTGCAGTTTCATCTGGACCAGGAAGCTATACTGGACTACGTATCGGTGTATCCGCTGCGAAAGGTATCTGTTATGGAGCGAATATTCCTTTGATATCCATTAGCACATTACAAGCAATGGCCAATCATGCAGCAACATCACAAGAAGAGAAAACAAACAACACTCTGTATGCTTCACTTATTGACGCGCGACGTATGGAAGTATTCTCTGCATTTTATGATATAGAGAACAACATCCAGCGACAAATCAATGCAGATATCATTGACGAGGAGAGCTATCGTGATATGCTTGAGCAGCATCCTGTTGTTTTTGTAGGAAATGGTGTTGAAAAATGCAAAGCAGCTTTAAATCATACCAATGCAATATTTGCAGAAGAGATTAAAGCATCGAGTGCTTATTTCGCACCTATAGCGGAGAAGAAATTTCAACAACAAGAGTTTGAATCTGTTGCTTACTTCGAACCATTCTACTTGAAAGATTTCGTGGCAACTCAGTCAAAAAAGAATATCTTAGGGAAATAATTTTATTTAGATAAATAACCATATAAATTTTAATACAGATGGCATCTACTTCTGATTTTAAAAATGGCTTATGCATTGAGTACAATGGCCAACTTTTTCAGATCATACAATTTCAACACGTGAAACCAGGTAAAGGTGCAGCGTTTGTTAGAACAAAGCTTAAAAATGTCAAGACAGGTCGTGTAATCGAAAATACTTTCAATGCTGGTGTTAAAGTAAACACAGTGAGAGTAGAACGTCGTCCATACCAATTCTTATATAAAGATGACATGGGATTCAATTTCATGCATACAGAAACTTTCGAGCAAGTATCTATCGAAGACTCTTTTGTAAATAACCCAGGTCTTATTAAAGAGGGACAGATTGTGGAAATAAACTTCCATGCAGAAACAGAAACTCCCCTTACTCTTGAATTGCCTACTTATGTAGAAATGCTAGTGACTTATGCGGAACCTAGTGAAAAAGGAAATACGGCATCTTCTACTGCATTGAAGCGTTCAAATATTGAAACAGGTGCTGAGATTATGGTTCCTCTTTTCATTAACGAAGGAGATACTATCAAAATCAGTACTGCTGATGGAACTTACCATGAGCGTGTAAAGAAGTAATCACTCCTAGGTTTAAGATATTTAAAAGGACAATCCAAATATGGGTTGTCTTTTTTGTTTTACAACAATATGGGATATTCATACTTCTACCCAGAACTAATGAATAGATAAGATCGTACTAACCTTGTAAACTTTTCATTTCCAATTTCATCATAATATCTGTCTGTTCATCGTCTCCAAGTTTGAAAACATGTTTGTCAAAAACAGTTAAACCATTCTTTTCGTAAAACTTGATCGCCCTTGGATTCTTCTCCCAAACACCTAACCATACACTCTCAACCTCCTTCTGTCGTGCCAATTCAATAGCCTTATCGTAAAGAATCTTTCCCACACTCTTTCCATGATACTCCTTAAGCACATAGATTCTTTCAATCTCAAGTGCATTATCTAGTTTCATTTCAGTTTGTGCATCTTTAACATTAACTTTTAGATAGCCAATTACTTTATCGTCTGATTCTGTAAAATAGAATTCCGAATTCTCATTTAGAAGCTGTGCTCTTAGTTTTTCTCTAGAGAACTCTTGATCCAAGTACTCTATCATATTTTCTTCACTATTATACCAACCGTATGTTTCTTGAAAGGTTAATTGTCCAATTACTTTCAACTCTTCAATATCATTCAGACTTACTTTTCGTACTATCACACTTAATTTCTTAAGATCTGCATCCTCATCAATCATCAGATATATAAGGTACAAAATGAAGTAGTATACTACTCAATACACAAAATAGAAATACCTACAAGATCAAATAATTCACGTATAAACAATCGAAGTGACTATGATTTAAATCTATTATAATCAGATTTAAAGAATTAGACAAGAATAAGAAACAGTGTCTATTTATTGTATGAAATAGACACTGTCCATTAATGATTACTTACTCAGCAATAATCAAGTAGTAGTTCTTTTTACCCTTTTGTGCAAGGATATATTTATTTGCAATCAGATATGAAGGGTCAATGATCACTTCTGGAGAAGCGACTTTCTGCTTATTGATACTTACCCCATTTCCTTTAATGCTACGACGAAGTTCCCCTTTTGATGGGAAGACCTCTGCATGTTCCGACAATAATGACACAACATCTACACCTTCTTTGATTAGATCTGCAGACACTTTAAACTGAGGAACTCCTTCGAATACTGCCAAGAAAGTTCTTTCATCCAACTTCTGCAGTTGCTCTTGTGTTCCCTTTCCAAATAGAATAGCTGAAGCCTCAACAGCGGCATCATACTCCTCTTCTGAGTGTACCATAATCGTCACCTCTTTAGCCAAACGCTGTTGAAGTACACGACGGTGAGGAGCCTCTTGGTGTTCGCTGACAATAGATGCTACCTCCTCTTGTGACAACATAGTAAAGATCTTAATATACTTCTCAGCATCGTCATCCGATGTGTTTAACCAAAACTGGTAAAAAGCATATGGTGTAGTTCTCTCTGCATCTAGCCACACATTGCCACTCTCCGTTTTTCCAAACTTCTTTCCATCTGCTTTAGTAATCAATGGACAGGTCATCGCAAATGCTTCTCCACGATCAATACGACGGATTAACTCCGTACCAGTCGTAATATTTCCCCATTGATCACTTCCACCCATCTGAAGTTTACAATTGTGTTCTCTATATAAGTGTAGAAAGTCTGTACCCTGAACCAATTGATATGTAAATTCGGTAAAAGACAATCCCGACTTGTTACTACTGTCAAGTCGTTTTTTTACAGAATCTTTACTCATCATATAATTTACGGTAAGATGCTTTCCAATATCTCGTATAAATGACAAGAACGAAAACTCTTTCATCCAATCATAGTTATTCACCATGATGGCTTGATTCTCTTTTGCATCAGAAAAATCAAGCAGTCTTGACAACTGATTCTTCAAACAATCTTGGTTATGACGCAACGTAGTTTCATCAAGAAGATTACGTTCTTGTGATTTCATAGAAGGGTCCCCGATCATTCCTGTTGCACCTCCAACGAGCACAATAGGTTGGTGACCTGCATTTTGAAGATGCTTCAACATCATTACGCCAACCAAGTGTCCTATATGTAGTGAATCTGCGGTAGGGTCAATACCTACATAAGCAGAAGTCATCTCTTTCTTAAGTTGTTCTTCGGTTCCTGGCATGATGTCATGAATCATGCCTCTCCATTTTAACTCTTCTACAAAATTCATATTATAATATTTCTTTTATCACAAAGATAATCATTTCGTTTCAATACAACCACTCTTCATCAAAGATCCTATAGGTCATCAAAATCAAGATCTTCATCTGCCACTTTCTTCGCTTTCTGCTGTATCTTCTTGACTTGAGTCTTAGTCTTCTGCATCGTCTCTTTAATAGCCTTCTGTTGTTTTTCCCACTGCTCTTTTGGATCAATCTCCTCCAACATTGGGAATACACTAGGAGCGAAGAGTTTTATCGGCTTATATAGCTTGGACGTACTCTTTGTATGATCATTCATCAAATCATCAACAGGTCTAAACTTTTCAGCTACGACAAGTAATAAGCTCAGTATAAATGCAACCTTTATCAATGCAAACACTGCACCTGCTACATAATTCACCGATCCAAGAATCATAATATCAGCTAACTTTGTTAGCAATTTGGCAAGCAGATGAACCCCTACAATTAACAAAATAAAGGTTAGTACAAAGGAAACGAGTCCGACAAATTCAGAGTGCCAATTAAGTTGTTCCACCAAAACACCCTCTGTTAATTCAGAAAGTGAAGCAGAACCAAACACTCCAACAAAAAGAGCTAAGAAGGTCGCAATTTCAACAATAAATCCATTCTTATATCCTTGATAAGTTCCATAAACGAGGAAGACCCCTAAGATTGCATCAATAATGTTCATACGCTATATTAAATTCATAAAAAAACAAAAGTAGCCTCATTACAATACTTACTTTTTTTTAATATCTTTAGAATTGTCAACCAATATGTTATTCCTATATGGCAATACTACAAACACTATTAAGTTGGTTCAATTCTCGTAGAATAGAAGAAATCGATCAATATACCCATCATGGAGAAGAGATTCAAAAACTCTGCTTCAATCACCTTATGGATAGAGCTAAGCACACCATATGGGGGGAAACCTATGGATATGGATCGATGAACTCTCATATTCAGTATAAGTCTCGTGTACCACTACAATGCTACGAAGATATAAAACCTTATGTAGAACGTATAATAAAAGGAGAGGAGAATGTATTATGGAGCGGTAAAACACGATGGTTTGCAAAATCCTCAGGGACAACACAAAGCAAGAGTAAGTTTATCCCCATCACTGCGGACTCCTTAGAAGAGTGTCATTATCGTGCAGCCAAAGATATTCAGTCCATATATTTTAGAAGCAATCCCCAAAATAATGTATTAGGAGGCAAGACCTTAACTCTTGGAGGAAGCCATAAAGTCTCATCCTTGAACAACAACTCTTCGGTAGGGGATCTATCTGCCGTCATGATTGAGAACCTTCCCTTCTGGACCGACCTCTATCGTACACCAGCACGTGAAGTAACCTTAACGGAGGCTTTTGATAAAAAAGTAGCAGCCATAATAGAGCACTCTTTAGACGAAGATGTAACAGCATTTGCTGGTGTACCCTCTTGGTATCTAGTACTTTTTCACAAGATTCTAGAAACGACAGGAGCCAATGATCTAAATGAGATATGGCCCAATCTTGAACTTTTTGTTCATGGAGGCATCTCTTTTTCTCCATACAAAGAACAATATAAGAAGCTGATCCCATCCTCAAATATGCATTATTTGGAGACATACAACGCTTCAGAAGGTTTCTTTGCCATACAGGATGTACTCTCTCGTGATGATATGTTATTGATGTTAGACTTAGGCATATTCTATGAGTTTATTCCAATGGATCAATTCAATGGAACCAACTCAGACACCATTACCCTCGGTGATGTAGAGAAAGACAAGAACTATGCAATAGTTATCTCTACCAATGGTGGATTGTGGAGATATATCATTGGAGATACCATTAAATTTACCTCCACCCATCCATATCGTATCAAAGTAACAGGACGTACATCACATTTCATGAATGCTTTTGGTGAGGAGATTATAATCGAAAATGCACTTAGAGCGCTTGAAATAGCATGTAGAGTAACGGAAGCAGACATTAAAGAGTTTACTGCTGCTCCAATATATTTTACTGAAGATAAGCAGGGAAGTCACCAGTGGGCTATTGAATTTAATAAACAGCCTAAGTCACTACCACTGTTTAAAGAGACACTTGATAAATCACTACAAGAGGTCAATTCAGACTATGAAGCCAAACGTTTTAAAAACACCACACTCAATGCACCTGAACTTCTTATAATAAAAAATAACAGTTTCTTTAGATGGTGTAAACAGAAGGGGAAGGTTGGGGGCCAAAACAAAATTCCACGCCTCTCTAATGATCGAAATTTTATCGAAGAGCTTATTTTATTAGAGAAGCAACCTTAACTATTGATATAGATTTCTATTTTTACACTAAATTAACTATTTATAAAGACGACATGCATATTGCCATTGCTGGAAATATCGGTTCCGGAAAAACAACATTAACAGGATTATTAGCAAAACATTACAACTGGGAAGCACATTTTGAAGATGCTGATGACAACCCATATCTTAGTGATTTCTACGATGATATGCAGAGATGGTCATTTAATCTTCAAGTCTATTTCTTAAATAGTCGCTTCAACCAAGTCCTTGATATCAGAGAAACTGGAAAGACCGTTATACAGGATAGAACGATTTATGAAGACGCTGAGATATTTGCTCCAAATCTACATGAAATGGGGTTAATGCCGTCTAGAGATTTTGAGAACTATAGCTCTCTTTTCAAACTTATGAGTCGTATGGTTCAACCACCCGATCTTCTTATTTATCTCCGATCATCTATACCTAATCTGGTACAACAGATTCAAAAAAGAGGACGAGATTACGAAAACTCTATTCGTATAGATTACTTAACCCAGCTGAATGAGAAGTACAATAAATGGATTAATAACTATGACCTAGGAAATCTTCTCATCATCGATGTCGATGATATCGATTTTGCTCACAATCCAGAGGACCTTAGTCATATTATCGATAAGATTGACGCCCAAATTAACGGACTCTTCAATCGCTAGTAATGGATATAAAAAAACGCTTTAAGAAGATCTTAAAGCGTTTTTTTTATATCACATTAACCCAATTAGTCAATGTTACGTATTTTCTTTTCCCAAGCCCATGCTGAAGCTAAAGTCTCTTCAACAGTACTTTGTGCTTTCCATCCTAGCTCTTCATTTGCAAACGTTGTATCAGCCCATACCTTTTCGATATCTCCTGCACGACGATCTACAAGCTTATAGTTTAGCTTAACTCCTGTTACCTTCTCAAAGGCTTTCACCAATTGAAGAACAGTCAAACCGTTTCCTGTTCCAATATTAAAGAACTCAAGTGGCTTCTTATTGTTATGCTCCATCAGGCGACGAATTGCAACTACGTGTGCTTTTGCTAGATCGACAACATGAATATAGTCTCTCACAGCAGTTCCATCTGCAGTATCATAATCATCACCAAAAATACTTAGTTGCTCACGCAACCCAGCACCTGTTTGAGTGATATATGGTACCAAGTTCTGAGGAACACCTACAGGAAGTTCTCCGATCTCAGCTGAAGCATGTGCTCCAATTGGATTAAAATAGCGTAAAGCGATACCACGAACACCACCTGCAAATGCAGAGATAGAGTCGAATAAAATCTCTTCACACATTTGCTTTGTATTACCATAAGGAGAAGTTGCTTCCTGAACAGGGGCATTCTCTGTTACTGGCAACACTTCTGGTTGACCATATACAGTACATGAAGATGAGAATACAATACTTGGAACATTATATTGATCCATTGCTTCTAACAAGTTCATCAAAGAAACTAAGTTGTTTCTGTAATATAATAACGGCTTCTCTACAGACTCCCCTACAGCTTTACTTGCAGCAAAGTGGATGATTGCCTCTAAACCATCATGTTTTTGGAAATACTCTTGAACTTTCGCTCTATCACACAAATCAAATTGCTCAAAATGCGGACGGATTCCTGTGATTTTCTCAATACGATCTAAAACTTCGATATTTGAATTTGATAGATCGTCCACAATAAATACTTCGAATCCTTCATTTTGAAGTTCAACAACAGTGTGTGACCCAATATAGCCAACACCACCTGTGACCAATACTTGCTTTTTCATTGGTTTAATTTTTTATATTGTATACTGTGAATTACAAAGGTATAGATTTTAACATGAAGTATAGAACGTTTCTTTCGTATTGAACAAAGAATTAATACTTTTGAACAAGAATGCACTTTTTTGCGTTACGTAAAAAAGTGTAACCGAACAGATATTAGAAAAAACAAAACCGTAACCACTTATATTCAAATAGATACAACACCCATAGATATTGAAAGAATGAGATTAGAGCAATTATTCCATACATGGCTAGAAAAAAACAATTGTATTATCATTCCCAACATTGGGGCTTTAATAGTACAGCATATTCCTGCAAAATGGAACTCTAAAGAACGTCTATTTAAGGCACCTCATACGATCGTTTCATTCAACAATCATATTGTTAAAGATGATGGTGGGCTTGCACACCTCATATGTAACTCCCAAAAATGCAACTTCAAAGTAGCTACTGATCTTGTTATAGATTGGACCCTGTGGTGTTATAAAAGCATGCTACATGGAGAGAAGATCCTTCTTGATAACCTCGGGACATTAAATATGGATGCAAATGGATTCATATCAATGAAAATGATATCCCAAAAGAGTATGTTGGAATTAAACTATTTTGGACTTGAAGACATCATACTATCATCGAATCATCTCTCTTCATCAATTCAGTTCAAAGGAAAGCAACTGTGGAGAACTGATCATATCGTACCAAAGGTTGCTGCGGCTGCAGTGCTTTTAATGATACTTTGCATTCCCAATGCGACTCCAGATTATTTTAACTCATCATCAGAGGCATCCATGATTCCATACACGGAAGAAGTGCCAATAGCTCCAATAGATTCAGAAAAAGAAGAGGAGCTAATTCAAATACAAATTATTGCAGGTTCATTCCGAAATCGATCTAATGCACAGAATGTCCTTAATAAGCTAGAAGTAATCCTTCCTTCAAGATTTCATATTATATCCAAAGGAGATCAGATTTATCAAGTCTGTTCAACACAGCTCTTTCATCCTAATGGAGCCGATAAAACAGTAGATATCATACAAGCAACCTATCCCAACATCGGGCTGTGGAAAAAGAAATTCCAATAGCACCTCTAAATAAAAAAGGTGCCACCCTACCTTATGGATAGAGTAACACCTTTTCGTTATATACTTATCAAATACTCTTATCGAATCTCACTTCCATTCTTTAAGGTAGCATCTGGAGAGACAAAAGATAGTGATCCATCTGCATTCTCTGCCATTAAAATCATCCCTTGAGACTCTATTCCTTTAAGTGTTTTTGGAGCCAAATTCACAAGAATAGATACTTGTTTTCCAATAATATCTTGTGGCTTATAGAACTCTGCAATACCAGAAACTACCGTTCTTGTATCAATTCCAGTATCAACAGTCAATTTCAACAGTTTCTTTGTCTTTGCCACTTTTGAAGCCTCAACAATCGTTCCAACACGAAGGTCCATCTTTGCAAAGTCATCGAATGCAATATTCTCTTTTGCTGGTGAAGTTTCAGCTTGTGCAATCTCATTAGCTTTCTTTGTAGCCAAAAGTTTATCAACTTGCTCTTGAATCGTCTTGTCTTCAATTTTCTCAAACAACAATTCAGGCTTATTCACGACATGACCAACAGGAAGAAGTCCCATATCCCCTAACTGATTCCACTGGAATGGAGACACATTAAGAAATCCTCGAAGCTTTTCAGTTGTCTTTGGCATAAATGGATCAAAAGCAATTGTAAGATTTGCTGTGATCTGAAGACAAATATTCATGATTGTCTCCACACGTTTCTCATCTGTTTTGACCACTTTCCAAGGCTCACTATCAGCCAAATATTTATTACCTAAACGAGCCAACTCCATCGCCTCTTTAAGTGCCTCTCTAAAACGATAGTTCTCAATGGACTTCTCAATCTTAGCACGGAAAGTTTTCAATGTTTCGATCACCTCCTTATCGAAGTCTGTCAAATCACCTAAAGCAGGAACTACGCCATTATAATACTTTTGAGTAAGTACCATCGCGCGATTAACGAAATTACCAAAAACAGCAACCAGCTCGTTGTTATTTCTTGCTTGGAAGTCTTTCCATGTAAAGTCATTATCCTTTGTCTCAGGAGCGTTTGCTGTTAAGACATATTTTAAGACATCTTCTTTGCCTGGAAACTCTTCAATATATTCATGCAACCACACAGCCCAATTACGTGAAGTTGATATTTTATCGCCCTCTAAGTTTAAGAACTCATTTGAAGGAACGTTCTCTGGTAAAATATAAGAGCCTTCTGCTTTCAACATAGAAGGGAAAATGATACAGTGGAAAACAATATTATCCTTACCAATGAAGTGTACCATTTTAGTATCTTCATCTTTCCAATATTTTTCCCATTCAGGCGTACACTCTTTCGTGGCTGAGATATATCCAATCGGTGCATCAAACCATACATATAGAACTTTTCCATCAGCTCCTTCGATAGGAACAGGAACACCCCAATCAAGGTCTCTAGTTACTGCACGAGGATGCAAGCCACCATCTAACCATGATTTACACTGTCCATATACATTCGCTTTCCACTCTTTGTGATCCTCCAAGATCCACCCTTTTAACCAATCCTCATATTGATCTAAAGGCAGATACCAGTGTGTCGTCTCTTTTAGCTCAAGATCTCCGCCACTCAGTACAGATTTAGGTTGAATTAAATCCGTCGCATTCAATGATGAACCACAGCTTTCACATTGATCACCATACGCTTTATCGTTATTACACTTAGGGCAAGTTCCTACAATGTAACGATCGGCTAAGAATTGTTTTGCTTCTTTATCGTAATACTGCTCAGTGGTCTTCTCTACAAACTTCCCTTGATCATATAAAGTCTTGAAAAATTCCGATGCAGTCTCTTTATGAGTCTCGCTAGTCGTACGAGAGTATACATCAAACGAGATACCAAAGTCACTAAAAGCTTTTTTAATTATATTATGGTATTTGTCCACAACATCCTGAGGAGTAATACCTTCATTTTTTGCTTTTAATGTAATGGGAACACCATGTTCATCTGATCCTCCTATAAAAAGTACATCTTGTCCCTGCATTCGTAGATAGCGTGCATAAATATCGGCAGGAACATAAACTCCCGCAAGGTGACCAATATGTACAGGGCCATTTGCATACGGCAAGGCAGATGTAATCAGTGTTCTCTTAAAATCTTTCATCTTCTGCTATCTTATATATGAATTTTATTTCTTTAAATCATTTTATCATCACGGTTTGTTTATTGAATGTAAACAATCCACCATGTTGAAATGCAAAGATAATCAGTACAATCGAAAAATGATAGAATTCTTTATTTTTGCTTCCAATGATTTTATGATGATTAATAAAAACAACCACATATATGATGCTTTTCCCCCCGAACCTCAAAAAAAATGATCTAATTCTTATTATCTCACCTGCAGGTGCAGTCTCTCCATGTCAATTAAGTTATGGAATATCCTATCTTCATGACTTTGGTTTCCGCACCGAAGAGGGGCAATATCTATACCACCAAGAAGGCCCTTTCGCAGGAACTGACAAAGAGAGAGCCTCCGACTTGCAATGGGCATTAGATCACACCGAAGCAAAAGCAATATGGATGGCAAGAGGAGGTTATGGCACAATCAAATGTCTACCAAAAGTTTCGTGGGAAAGATTTGTTCAACATCCCAAATGGATCATTGGGTTTAGCGACATTACAGTCCTTCATCAAAAACTTTATCAACTCGATATACCTTCGATTCATGCGCCCATGATCACTCAATTTCAGGAAGCAAAAGCCCCAGTGGACCAAACCATCAACCTGCTTAAAGGAGAAAGAAATTCTATAACATGGAAGACAAGCACTATCTCCTTGCCCAAAGAGATCGTCGGACAACTCATTGGAGGGAACCTATCAATTATTCAGTCTTTAAGAGGTACCTCGCTTGATCTTGACTATGAAGATAAAATACTCTTCATAGAAGATGTTGATGAATACCATTACCATATAGACAGAATGGTTGAGAACTTATCGTATAGCGGAATCCTCGACAAAATCAACACGTTGATAGTAGGTTCATTTACCATGATCAGAGAAGGGAATCCTCCTATGCCATATAGCCTTGAAGACAATCTCAAACGCCTCTCTCAATACCACAACTTTCACCTTATTTTGGATGCACCTATTGGACATATAGAAGAAAATCATCCCATAATACTTGGATCAAACATTAAACTGTCGATAGAAGACCAAAAGGTGACACTCAATTATATGGATTGATAAAGCATATATATAGTAAAACCTTTTCTCTTGATTGCTGTTTTTCATTAACAGGTCACTCTTTTACAACATAAAAATGATCCCCGTGAAAACGCAAAAAGAAAAAGGTAATATTGGTGAGCAAGCAGCAGCTGACTTTCTGAAGTCAAAAGGATACACTATTCTTTATCATAACTGGTTTCAAGACCATAAAGAGATCGATTTAGTATGCACTGATAAAGATGAGCTTGTATTCGTTGAAGTAAAAAATAGAGAACAGTGGCAGAAGGTTGACATACGAGAACTTATACCACCAAACAAGATACGTAACCTAATTCAATGTGCCGACCTATATATCCAAACTAAAGATCCTCAGAGAGAAGTCCGATTTGATGTTATTATTGTAAACACAGACCAATCGCCTCCCTCTGTTAAACATATCGTTTCAGCTTTTAATGCTTTAGACTATTGAATATTTTTGAGAATTGCTCTAACCTCTCGGTAAAAACGTTCACGTCTAAAAGGTTTTGAGATAAACCCAGCAAAGAAACCATTCTCCACACGTTCGGTAATTTCTTCACACTCTAATGCGGTCTGAATACATATTCGAACATCTGGATAATTAACCCTTAACTCATCTGAAATCTCAATACCTGTACGGTCAGGTAGTTTGTAATCCATGAGTATTAAATCAAAATCATGATTTTTAACCGACTCTATAATCTCAGTATAGGAGCTAGCCAGCACACAAGAAATCCCCATTTCTTGTAAATACTTATTCATTAACATCGAATTTACAGGCTCGTCATCTACGACCAATACCAGATAATTCATATCTCCAAGATCTTGTGCCATTTCTAGATAGTAAAGTAAGTTTTGTTTTTAATAGACTACAAAAGTAGCTTAAAAAACGGGGATTCTAAATAGCTTTTAAAAAGCATATACAAATAGATAAATAATTCATTACTTTGTAAATCCAAACCTCACAACGGAAATTAATCATGAATATTGAGCAAATCAGAGAATATTGTCTTCAAAAACCTTTCACAACAGAAAGTTTACCTTTTGATGACACGTCACTTGTGTTTAAAGTTCACGAAAAGATGTTCGGACTTTTGATTCTTAAACATCCACATCGGATGAACCTAAAGTGTGATCCAGAAATCGCAATAAAACTCCGAGAGACTTATGATTTTGTTATTCCAGGGTACCACATGAACAAAAAACACTGGAATACTCTTAGTGAACTAGATAACATTCCAGATGATTTGATCATCGAATGGATCAACCACTCTTATCAACTAGTATGGAATAAACTACCCAAAAGGTTACAATCAAAATCTGAAAACGAATAAATATGAAACACTTCCAACAAACAGGAATAGTCCTACTATTCATCTTAAGCATGGTAAGTAGTATTACCTTAAATGCTCAAACAAAAAAAGACCAATATCAAGTTATATACGAAGTTCCTAACACCTCTGTAAAGAACCAACAACAAACTGGAACTTGTTGGTGTTTCTCAACCATCTCTTTCCTTGAGTCTGAACTGATAAAGTCTAAAAAGCAACAATACGATCTATCTGAGATGTTTGCAGTTAAAGAGGCGTACCATCAAAAAATAGAGAACTATGTACTTAGACAAGGTAAAGCAAACTTTAGCCAAGGGGGACAAGCACATGATGTGATATACGCAATGAAGTCTACGGGTATCGTTCCTCAGAAAATTTATAAGGGAAATAACTATGGTAAAATCCATAATCACACAGCTCTTGTAAAAGAACTAAAGAAAGAACTTGAAAAAGACAACAGTGAGGAAGTTCTTCCGAACAATTGGCTACCTAATGCGGATCAGATCTTAGACATCTATTTTGGACAAAGTCCATCCAACTTCGACTATGATGGGGAAAACTATACTCCTAAATCATTCCTTAAATCATTAAACCTAAACCTAGATGACTACATCGAAATAACAAGCTATACCCATCACCCTTTTAATCAAACATTTGTTCTAGAGATACCAGACAACTGGAGTAATGGATCATACTACAATGTACCAATTGATCGTTATATGGCTATTATTGATTATGCGCTTGAGAAAGGTTATTCAATAGTATGGGATGGAGATGTATCAGAAAAAACATTCCAACATAAAAATGGGATAGCATACCTTCCTGAAGGAACAGATGTGAGTCAAGAGGCAAGACAAAAGACCTTCTACAACAAAGAAACTACTGACGATCACCTTATGCATCTTGTTGGAAAAGCAACTAAAGACGGGAAAAATTATTACATCATAAAGAACTCTTGGGACAGCGACTCTAACGAATATGGAGGCTACCTATATATGTCAGAAGATTTTGTTCGACTTAAAACAGTATGTATCATGCTAAATAAAAAGTCACTTACAAAGAAAGAACGCAAACAGTTAAAAATATAAAGACACTAAATTTTACAGGGAGTCTAAAATACAGAAACATGGAATTTAAAGTTACAGACGAATTTATCCCTCTTATTAAACTGCTTAAAATATTACGAATAGCAGAAAGTGGAGGGCAGGCAAAGATGATGGTTGATGATGGTATTATCCTAAGAAATGGAGAACCAGAACATCGATATAGAGCAAAATTAGTTCCTGGAGATGTTATTGAGATCCCCGAACTAATTGAGGATAAGATCATTTTGATATAAAAAGAAAACGGTAGTACTCCCAAAATACTACCGTTTCTCTTTATCTGAGCTAAATTATTAGACCATTTGTTGATAAAGCGAACATTTACAATCAAAAAGTGTTAATCAAAAAGTTTCAAAATAAAGGGAATGGGGAACAAACGTTCCTCGCTTTAGAACAATTAGTATTCATCTATAAAACAGTTTCAACCATCAATAGTTTTCAAAGAGTTATATATTTTATTATTTATTAACATTACTGAAGACTACGAAGTGTGTAAAGGCAAAAACGAACACATAGATTGACAGTATAAGAAGAAATAGTCTTAAGATATTATCACCATAGAATATTCACCTATTTAACTTTTTTGATGAAGCAAGTATCAACGAAGTATCCTTGAAGTATCAACAAACTACGGAGGAAGCCTATGGCAATCCAATACCAAATAGAGTTTAATCTAAATTCTCTATAAAGTTAATTTCACACTACCCTCCACCATGAATATTTTTGTGTTCTGCTTACTTCTATCCTGATAAATGAAAAGATATTTATTATCATAACTTGCAACTTCTATATCACCCTGCCATGACTAACATCTCAACATCCTCGGCCTTTCCCCTGAGATGGTTCGAAGTACAGTCAAAGTTCATTCGAAGTTCATTCATCGATTTCGCATTTTGGGTGAGGGAACTTTGTATGTGGTTCGAAGAATATTTTAAAGAAGGCAGGAGAAGGTAGCATGTTACTTAGAAGAAGGTGGCTTTAATGGATTCTTGACCTTTGACATTCTGCTATTTTATGATCAGACACGGTACACTCAAGGAGTGTGTATGACATATCACACTCTTCTAATTGGGTCTTATTCGATTATATACCATCATGCATTAAATACCACAAAAAAAGCTACCCATTAAAATGGATAGCTTTGTAATATATTTTACTTGTCGATATTCTTACTGACGAACAGCTGCAATACCAGGAAGTTCTTTTCCTTCAAGATATTCTAACAATGCTCCACCTGCAGTAGAGATATAAGAAACATCTTTAGCGATATCAAATTTGTTAACTGCAGCAACTGAGTCACCACCACCAACAAGTGAGAAAGCACCATTTTTAGTTGCCTCAACAACAGCTTCACCGATTGCTTTAGTACCAGCAGCAAAGTTTTCCATCTCGAATACTCCAGCAGGACCATTCCATAGAATTGTTTTTGAGTTACCAATTACTTTCTTGAATTCAGCGATAGTATCAGGACCTACGTCAAGACCCATCCATCCATCTTTAATCTCACCAGAAGAAACAATCTCTGTATTCGCATCATTTGAGAAGCTATCAGCAGCAACACAATCAGAAGCAATAACAAGGTTTACACCTTTCTCTTTTGCTTTCTCAATAATGTTACGAGCCATCTCTAGGTAATCGTCTTCACATAAAGAAGATCCAACATTACCACCCATTGCTTTCACAAAGGTAAAGATCATACCACCACCAATAATCAAGTTGTCTACTTTATCCAACATGTTTTCGATGATTGTAATCTTTGAAGATACCTTAGCACCACCCATAATAGCAGTAAAAGGACGTGCTGGAGTTGCAACTACTTTATCTAAACTGTTTACTTCGCTTGTTACCAAAGTACCAAACATTTTAGCTTCAGGGAAGAATTGTGCGATCACAGCTGTAGAAGCGTGAGCACGGTGTGCAGTACCAAAAGCATCGTTAACCCAACAGTCACCTAGTTGAGACAACTGCTCTGCAAAAGCAACATCACCTTTTTTCTCTTCACCATGGTAACGAAGGTTCTCTAATAACAACACTTCACCTGGTTGAAGAGCATCAGCCATTTTCTTTACATCCTCACCAACACAGTCAGGAGCGATAATAACTTTTGTTCCACCAAGAAGCTCAGAAAGGTGGTTTACAAGAGGCTTAAGAGAAAACTTCTCTTCTACACCTTTTGGACGACCTAAGTGCGACATGATAATCGCTGCACCGCCTTCTTTCAACACCTTCTGGATAGTAGGAAGGGCTGCACGCATACGTGTATCGTCAGTAATATTAAAATTCTCATCTAGAGGCACATTGAAGTCAACACGAATCAACGCCTTCTTTCCAGAAAAATCGTAAGTCTCTATGTTTTGCATTTTCTTGTCGATTTGATATTTAAGACCCCCAAATATACAAAAAATGTGGTAAAATTGTTGTAAAACATATCTAAGAAGGAGACAATACTTGTCAAAAATTCATAGGAATCATATCTATCTATTATTTTTGTTACTTTTGAGACTGTAACTCACGAATTACTCACTGTTTTCAGGACATAAAAGATGCAATTTAAAGATATCGTAGGACACCAATCCACCAAAGAAAGATTAGTACAAATGGTTCATGAGGATCGTTTAAGTCACGCCTTGTTGCTTACTGGTTCTAAGGGGATTGGCAAACTATCTCTAGCTGTAGCTTTTCTTCAATATATTCATTGCAAAGAGCCCATTGAGAACGACTCTTGTGGTCAATGTAGTTCGTGTAAAAAGATCTCAAAGCTTATTCATCCTGATATGCATTTTGTCTTTCCTATCGTTAAGAATAAAGGGCTAGAAATATGCGATCATTATCTTCCCCAATGGAGAAAATCACTATGCAGTAATCCTTACCTTTCATTTAACGATTGGTTGGATCTTATTGACGCAGGAAATAAGCAAGCGATCATTTATGGAAATGAAAGTGAAGAGGTCGTAAAAAAGATTAATCTTAAATCTTACGAAGGAGGATATAAATCTCTGCTTGTTTGGTTACCAGAAAAATTAAACACTACTAGTGCCAATAAGCTATTAAAACTTATTGAGGAACCACCAAACAAAACGATTATGATCTTTGTTTCTCAAGAAGAGAATAAGATTCTTCCCACGATACGTTCTCGAATACAAGAGATCCGATGTCAAGCATTGACCACTGAGGAGATGGAGCTCTATCTTTCATCAACTTACCCCAATGCGGCCTCAAATATGGAAGAAACAGCTCGATTGGCTCAAGGGAGCATGAATCAAGCCATTAAAATTGTTGAAAGCCATAGTCTAAAAGAACAAAATTTAGTATCTTTTCAATCGCTAATGCGATTTAGCTACAGTCGTAAAATTGTAGATTTAATAAGTTGGGCTGAAGAGATGGCACAAAGAAATAGAGAAAGCCAAAAGGACTTTCTACTTTATGCCCAAAATATGGTTCGTGAAAATTTTGTCATGAACATGCAACAACCCGAACTTGTTTATTTAGATCAAGCTCAAAAAGATTGGTCTAATAAATTTTATCCGTTTATCAATGATCGAAATGTGGAAGTCTTAAACAACGAGATGACCAATGCATTTCGTGATGTATCGATGAATGGAAATAGTAAAATCATTTTTCTCCATTTGGGGTTGATGATAACCAAATATATACGTGCATAGATTGCACACATAAAAGTGATGGCTTCATCAACAAGCCATACCAAAATGTATACGGTAGAAATGCTATTCGTATACCTTTTTTAATCTCCCATTGCATTCGTTTTAATTGCACTGGGGTCAACATATATAGAACTAGTTATGAACTCTACAGATAATTCATGTAAGGGTTGCTCGATGGGAAAAGAGTCAAGATCTTGTCCCAAGTTACAAGTCCACGACTGGTTGAGCGACGTACCAAATACCTTCAACAAAGGTGAAATTGTTGAAGTCCGTTTTAAGAATACTCGAAAGGATTACTACTTTAATATCCACGGAATTCACCTAGAAGTAGGAGATATGGTGGCTGTAGAAGCTTCTCCTGGACACGATATAGGAATGGTTTCATTAACAGGTGATCTTGTATTAAAGCAGATGAAACGCCATAAAGTGACCTATATTGATGGGGAACTAAGAAAAGTTTATCGTGTTGCCAAACCTGTCGATATTGAGAAGTGGGAAGAGGCGATGGCATTAGAACATCAAACGATGCTGACAGCCCGTAGAATTGCCGAAGAACTTCAGCTCAATATGAAGATTGGTGACGTGGAATTTCAAGGAGACAAAACAAAAGCCATCTTCTACTATATCGCGGATGAACGTGTCGATTTCCGTCAATTGATCAAGGTCTATGCCGAAACTTTTCGCATACGTATTGAGATGAAACAAATCGGAGCCCGACAAGAAGCGGGTCGAATTGGAGGAATTGGTCCTTGTGGCAGGGAACTTTGTTGTAGTTCTTGGATGACGAACTTCGTTTCAGTGACAACAAATGCAGCTCGCTACCAAGAGATCTCTCTTAATCCCCAGAAATTAGCAGGACAATGTGGAAAGTTAAAGTGTTGCTTAAACTATGAGCTAGACTGCTACATGGATGCACAAAAAGACTTTCCATCCACTCAGATTCCGCTACATACAAGAAAAGGTAAATATCTATTCCAAAAAGCAGACATCTTTAATCGAGTGCTATGGTATGCACTTGATGGAAGTGGTCCCAATAGAATTGTTGCTTTGACTGTAGACAAGGTCAAAGAAGTTATTCGTAAAAACAGGAATAGCGACTCCGTTGATGAGTTGATTAGTGATGTTGATGTCTCGATGGTTATCAGTGAATCTGCGGAATATCAAAATGTCGTAGGACAAGACAGCCTTGATCGTTTTGATAAACTAGAAGATAAACCTATCAAGAGAAAGAAAAGAGGCCGAAATATTAAGAGTGATAAAAAGAGGCCTCCTCGAGCTCAAAAGCCTACAAGAACTGACAACGAAACAACCACAGCAAAGAGACCAGAGCAGAAAGATAGAAAAGGGGATGACGAAAGTAATAAGAATCGTCCAAACCCAAGGAACAGACGTAGGCCGTCAGATTCTAAAGCTCCTAATAATCCTTCACCACAAAGTACACAAGCACCTAAAAAGGCAGATAAAGAGGTACAAGGTGAAGCGTCAAAAGAAGGTGCTGAAAATAAAAGGCGTCCAATACAAAGAAGAAAAAAGAACTTTAGAAGACCGAAGAAAGATGATGCGTAATGTACAACTAATGATCCTTCTATTGGGAGTACTGCTAGGGACATCTTCTTGCCAAGATAATAGGACGTTTAATTCGTACTATAACATCAATAATGATCAATGGCATCAAGACTCCATCGTAGTTTTTTCACCCAATGTTACATCCGTGGATCAAGCTCTAGATTTAGATGTAAACATACGAAACACGAATAGTTATGATTTCAACAATCTATGGCTTTTCATTAAGACCACCACTCCAAGTGGTGTGGTCTTTAACGACACAATTGATGTCCCAATGGCAGACCATCGTGGGAGATGGCTAGGAAGGGGCCTGGGAAATACTTTTGAACTTAGCTATCCTTTCAAAACGAACACCCTGCTTCCTGACACTGGTACATACCATATCGAGATTATGCAAGGGATGCGAAGTGAGGCGAAATATATTGATGGCATTTCAGATATTGGATTAAGAATTGATTTAACAGAATATAAAGGTGGGAAAGAATAAACTAAAGAAATTTAGTGAGATGGAGACATTTCCAAATGTTTTCCAGAATGCTTATAGAGATTTACAAGAAGAACCTTTTGAAAATAAAGGGAAATGGGCATCTTCTTTTTTTAAAAATGACAATCCAATCGTTGTAGAGGTCGGTTGTGGAAAAGGGGAGTATACCGTAGGATTAGCAAAAAAGTATCCAAACAAAAATTTCATCGGGGTTGATATAAAAGGGTCTCGCATGTGGTTAGGAGCCAAGGAGTCTATTGATAATAACATGACGAATGTGGCATTTATCAGAACACATGTTGAACTATTACATCTATTTTTCGATACTGATGAGATATCTGAAATATGGATTACGTTTGCAGATCCTCAGATGAAGCATACAAGAAGAAGATTAACTTCTACTCGCTTCATGGAACACTATAGAAGTTATCTTAAGGAGAATGGATTGGTACATCTAAAAACCGATAGCGACTTTCTATATACGTACTCTGATATCATGGTGAAGGAGAATAAATTTGAGGTACTTGAAAATACCAATGATCTATATCACTCTGATATCGTCGATGATATTCTATCCATTAGAACCTTTTATGAGCAACAATGGCTAAATAGAGGAAAGACGATTAAATATATCAAATGGAAAATGCATCGTAACCTTTTGGTAGAACCAGAAGTGGATATTGAGCTTGATGACTATCGAAGCTTTGGTAGAAGAAGACGAGAATAGTAATAATATCAACAGCATGTTGAGATGATCAATAAATTACGATGTGCATTTTTTACGGATACAAAGGAAGAGGTCGTTAGATCACTTTTCCTACGGAGATATTTCTTAACGTAAAGTATACAAGATCGCACATAAAAGTATAGACCATTTTAATATATACTTTGATAAAATATTAAATCTGGGAGAGTATTCTCTCAGATTTTTTTTATTTCAAGAACATTCATATTATGACATTTAACGAGAGGGTATTCTTTGTTGTAAGGCTAATTCCAGAAGGTAGGGTTACTACGTATGGCATGATTGCTAAATTTGTTGGTGCTCCCAAGGCAGCGAGAATGGTAGGATGGGCAATGAATCGCTCTCATGAACAGCAAGAATATATTCCTGCACATCGTGTTGTAAATCGAAATGGTCTATTGACAGGCAAAGCACACTTTAAAGGAGAGAGCATGGCTGCAAGATTAGAGAGAGAAGGTATTTGTATCAAAGAGAACAAGATACAGCAACTAGATTCACTATTGTGGGACCCTTTCAACGAGATAGAGATTGTTCCAAAAGCTTTTTATGATGATCTTAACCTCTAAACCGGTGAAATATTTTTTTCTAAGATTATGAGATGTAGCACAGGAGAGCAAATGACGGTGTCATAACCCTACCCAAGTTATTTACTTGAGTAGCGTTAATGATATACTATTATAATAAAAGATAAGATAAGGTTACTACAAGTCATTGGTTCTACTCTTGTAGTAAGACCTTTAAATATCATTTTGATATATTCGCACAAAGAGACTTACCCTAAAACAACTCATTAAATAGGTAGAAGTAGAGCTAATCTACAGCATTTTCGACCAAAGGAAGATGATAGTTACGTTTGCGCTCTATATCGCTTGTAATCCCCTTAAGAAGGAGTGAGATCAATGAATGTAACTTCTCATTAAAACTCTCTAATCCAAATTTACGTTGAATGATAGGTTGATCATAGCCTTTGATCGCAATAACTAAGGTATTGGCAACTAAAGTAGGATTTGGAATATCAAAAATACCATAGCTTACGCCCTGTTTTAAGAAACGTTCGATAATCGATATTTCATCTTCTAGATATCGATCTCTCAAAGGGGTGATAAACTCCATGTCAGTAATACTTGAATCCTTTACAGCCTCATGTAATGTCTCAAATTGACCAATTCGAACTGTTCTCTCATAGATATAACGATACAGAGACTCTCTCGGGTCAACAATCTGCTTAAGAACCTTCATGATCCCTTCAGAGAGTTCTTTTGCTTCAATTTTAACTACTTCCATATACAACTCCTCTTTACTATCAAAATAGTAATACAGAGAGCTTTTTCCCTTTTTTGCCTCTTTTGCAATATCCTCTAGAGTGGTCTTACGATAGCCAAACCTTCCGAAGATATTCCTCGCAGATTGTATGATGAGATTTCTTGCATCATCTTTTATGTCCTCTTGATCTTTCGTTTGCATATTCAAAACTACCTAAAAAATTATTACAGAATCATTTTGCTCCTTCTACAAAATCGAATTTAATTATACTTTGTTTTATTAGAGGTCTTATTGATTAGTTTTATTTTAACGGAGCAAATATGTTAAAGGTTCAAAAATAATAAATTATGCTTCATAATAGACAGAAAATAATATGTATCGAAGTTTTTAATTTCAATAGTGTATTTATTGGCTCTTTTATTTAAAACTGTCGTATATCTATTGATCATAGCAATTACAGTCTATATCTCTATATGAAATACTCTCAGTATATTGAGGATAAACTTGGATTTGATAGTTTTATTCCATTTAAACTATACGACTACAGATAGAGGTATGGGGACATTCCCCCATCTACTACACCACATAATATCAGACATTTAACACAAATCATCGCTATTTATGACAGTCAAGTTAAAAGGAGCGACAAATTTCTATGTCGATATAGATTTATCTATTAAATTAGTAGTTGGACATGAAATTCATATCATCATGTCATGGTCAATACAATAATCGTATCTTTGCAAAAAAGTAGATCATATAAAACAATATACAATCATTAGTTGTATCACTTAAGGTATTTAACCATTGAAAGTATCTTAGTTAAATAAATCATAGCAGCTGAAAGCATGGGTAACAAAAGAAATAAGGTCAAAAAGGGACGTAAAAAGTTATTTACCAAGAAGGATATCAAGAAGAGTATTATAAAGATTTTTCAGGAGAATGTCTCTAGATCTTATAATAACAAACAACTTGCCTCTATTCTTGGAGTAAAAGATATGCCGACCAAGCAGCTTATTACTGTCGTTCTGTTTGAGTTGGAAGATCAGAAAATGATTATTCAAGAATCACGTGGTAAATATAAGCTTGATGCCAATGCTGGCTATGTAAACGGAACGATAAAGATTGCATCAAAAGGAAATGGAATTCTTACTACTGATGATGTGACTGAACCCATACTTATTTTATCTCATCATATGAACAGGGCACTGCCAGGAGATAAAGTAAAAGTTTTACTTCATGCCAAAAGAAAGAATAAAGAACAAACTGGTGAAGTGGTAGAGATTTTAGATCGTAATGAGAAACCGATGGTGGGTATCATTCAAAGATCTAAACACTTTAACTTCTTTATTCCTAATCAAAAAATGAGCTTCGACATCTTTATACCTAAAGATAAGCTCCTACGTGCCGAAGATGGGCAACGTGCATTGGTACGTATTACAGATTGGCCAACCCATGCTAAGAATCCTTTTGGAGAAGTTGTTGAAGTACTAGGAGATGTTGGTGATCACAAAGCAGAGATGAATGCCATTATTGCTGAATACGAGCTTCCGACAGCTTTCCCTCCTCGTGTTGAGAGTTATGCTGAAGGTATTGTAGATGGAATTACAGAGGAGGAAGTAGCAAAGAGATGGGACTTTAGAGAGGTAACCACTTTTACTATCGACCCTAAAGATGCCAAAGATTTTGATGATGCACTTTCGATTAAGAAACTTGAAAATGGGAATTGGCAAATTGGTGTGCATATTGCTGATGTCACACATTATGTAAGACCAAAAACTCTTTTAGAAGAGGAAGCATACGAACGTGCAACATCTGTTTACCTTGTGGATAGAGTGGTTCCTATGTTACCAGAACATTTATCCAACGGGGTTTGTTCTCTACGTCCCAATGAAGACAAATTATGCTTCTCTGCTGTATTTGAGCTTAATAATGATGCCGAGATACAGAAGCAGTGGTTTGGACGTACTGTGATCCATTCAGATCGTCGATTTGCCTACGAAGAGGCACAAGAGATAATTGAAGGAGCTGATGGCGATTTCAAACAAGAGATCCTTACCTTGGATCGTCTTGCCAAGGAGCTGAGAGCAGATCGTTTTAATAATGGAAGTATTGGATTCGATAGAGTAGAAGTGAAGTTTAACCTAGATGAACATGGTAGACCAACTGGGGTATATTTCAAAGAGAGTAAAGATGCGAATAAATTGATTGAAGAGTTTATGCTTCTTGCCAACAAACGTGTTGCAGAGTTTATCGGTAAACAACCCGCAGGCAAAAAAGCGAAAACATTTGTCTACCGTATTCATGATAAGCCAGATCCTGAAAGGCTAGAGAACTTTAATCGCTTTATTCAACGATTCGGTTATGGTATACAGACAACATCACCTAAAAATATTGCGCTATCGATGAACAAACTTCTAGGACATGTTGATGGTAAATCAGAACAAAATGTCATTGAAACACTTGCGATACGTACCATGGCAAAAGCAGAGTATTCAACTCACAATATTGGACACTATGGTCTTCATTTTGATTACTATAGCCACTTTACTTCGCCAATTAGAAGGTATCCAGATATGATGGTACACCGTCTACTTGCAAGGTATCTTGATGGAGGTAGATCTGTGATGGAGTCGAAATATGAAGGAATGTGCCAACATGCTTCTAAAAGAGAACAACGTGCAGCAAATGCAGAAAGGGCCTCTATTAAATATAAACAAGTAGAGTTTATGGTTGATAAGATTGGCGCGATATTTGAGGGGTCTATCTCAGGCGTTACCGAATGGGGTATATATGTGGAGTTGGATGAAAACAAGTGTGAAGGAATGATACCGTTATCGATGTTAAAAGACGACTACTATCAGTTTGATGAAAAGAACTACTGTATCATAGGTAAGGCCTTTAAGAATAAATATCAAATGGGAGATAAGCTTCAAGTCCGCATAGCAAAGGCGAACCTACAGAAGAAGCAACTAGATTTCGAATTGGCATAAGAATCAATTTGTCAAGCTCTTGTCAACCATGTGATTTAAAAAAAATAAATTATATTTGTCTGTGAAAGCAGAAGATATTAACTCAAAAGGCTTCATGAAGAACGAAAACGTGAACACAAAAAAAGATGCCGTTCGTGAGAATATTTTGACTATTGCCCAAGATATTTTCAGCAAGTATGGCTATAAGAAAACCACACTTGACGATATCGCGAACGCCGTACGAAAAGGGAAGAGTTCCCTATACTATTACTTCGATAGTAAAGAGGACATCTTTCAAGAGGTGATCAAAAAGGAAGCAGACATTCTTCGTCAAGAGCTTTCTAAAGTACTTCGTAAAGACACAGACCCGGAGGATAAATTAAGAGATTACATATTGACTAAGATAACCACTTATCGACAACTTGCTAATTTCTATAATGCGATTGAAAACGACACAGCAGCAGTAAGCTTTGTTGAATCGATGAAGGCTACTTATGATCAGGAAGAGATTCGTATGATGAAACGTATTTTATTAGATGGTGCAAGAAGGGGACGTTTTGCGATCCAAGATTTCACTCTTGCAGCTATCGGTATTACGACAGCGGTAAAAGGACTAGAGATGCCTTTATCTGCAGGAACATACAAAGAGAGTGATCTTGAGAAAAGTGTAGATGCTATTCTACAAATTCTATGTTATGGTATTATGAAACGATAGCATAAAGACCTACTATCTTTAAAAAGCTTTATCCCCTTTATCGTCTTCCAAAAAGAGACTATAAAGGGGATCTCTTTTATTTGAGATGTAACCCCTTCATCATTTGTGGATATGCACGATAATTAATCCACTGAGACAGCTTCTTATAAGCGATATTAAATGACTCACCTTGATCCATAGATACTCCACTACATCTTGATATATTCTGCTGCCATACCACACGATCACTTCTATCTTTTATAACTACGTGTCCTGTAAAATCAACAGTGTATGAACCATATCCATTTTTTGATGTAATTGGATTAAGCTTCAGTTCCATTGTATATTGAGAACCTTTATCTGCTAATCGACATAGATGTTCCTGTTGGATCTTTGATCTCCATTCGTTGGTAAACCTTTTAGCATATTCACTACTCCCTTTTGATACGACTCTTATCTTTGGTGAAACAACCTTAACCCTTATGTTTCCAACAATAGGAGCCAATTGGGATATCTGCTTTCTTATATTGATATCCGCAGATAATTTACGGCTCCATCTTTTTAAATCAACTTTTACGGTCAAGCTCATCTCTGTTCTAGGGCTCATTACATAAGCTAAAGAAGCAACAACTTCACCATTTTGATCCGTAGCACCTTCAAAGGCTTTTAAACCACTACCTCCATCTAATGATAATTCCACAGGAATAGACGACACAGCACCATGTTCTCCATTCCAAAGTGTAAAACGTCTCATCTCGATATCCCATAAACTTCCTCTTACACCAGTAAATGATGGAGGGGTTTGCCAACGAAGTTTACCAACAGCTTTCACGATGGCTCCCCAAATATGCTGATCAAGACTTGTATCAAGTCCTAAACGCGAGATCTCTTCTTTATATGGTAAATATGAGGACATGGCAGTGGACCACAATTGCATGGCTTTATTAAGATCGCCTGATTCAGATGCGATTTTTCCTTGAGCAAAAGCATCTTTTGCTTTCTCTAACGCAATTTTACTATCCCGAAGTTGTTGCTCTTGATATTTCAATTTGGACAATCGATAGTAAGCCCAATAGACATTGTCGTTTTCCCAGGAGTCGACCAATTCAACCCCTTCGAGGTTATGAGCACTTTCTGTGATAATATTCGATTGAAAATGATGTTGTACCCCCTGCTGGTTGTCAACCGATTGCAACGAACTATTACTTTTTACCGCAACGGAGATGGCAGAGGAGATCTCTGATAGAGCACTCTTTTTAGCTGTTTCTCTATAGTCATTCACATTATAAGGTGTCTTTTCAACACTCCCTAGCCCAACATAATAGAAGTCAGCGATGGGAGGCTGTTTGACCCAAGAGGGTAGATCTGCCAATGGGGTTACGGCCTTTTTTGGACCAGAGCAACTCATTATTGTCAAACTAACACCTAAAAGAATCTGAAATATAATGTTTTTCTTCATATCGAGTTTTAATTTTCTAGAACAACCTGTTTGTCTCCATTATATTCACAAACACCATTTGCTATTCTCTGTGATATATCTTGGATTGCCTTTTTACGCATCTCTTGAACAGGAACTAATTGATCTCTTTGATTAAACAATACTCTTAGCTTTTTGATCGCATAATCGTTGTCTGAGACAGAATCACTATCGGTATCTTTATTTTTATCTTCAAAATAGCCTGGGATGAGGTGTCTATAATCTCCCTTATATCTTGCAAAGATGATTCGATCTTTCATTGTGGCCTTTCGACTATCCGTATGTAATACTTCTCCTGTAGTAGTCGATATTAACGAATATTGATATCCATACCTAAATACAGAGCTTGCTCTATATTCACGATAGTAATGTTTGTGGTATATTGCTCGTTTTTTCTCTTCTCCATTTTCATCTTTATACTTCTCATATGTCTTTGTATAGGCACACTTATAGGTTCTTTCTAAGTCACTTTCTCCATAATAGACATCCAACAACCTTATCTTTAGAATTGTATTGGCACCTATTCCATGAACATATTTTACATACTCAGACATATCTAAATGAAAGAAAGCCTCTTTAGGATCTAACTTAACCTTAAAAAATGGCAACTTCTTTCTTTGTATATAATCGGTAACCATAGGACGAATAGAACCAGCATCACGACCCATTGCTCCCACATGGGTACATGGGGTTACAACCATCGTTATTGTCGCTTGTTCTAACGCTTCCTCTTTGAGAATTTTTGAATCTTTATAATCACCTGTCTCCTTCAATATCTTATTAAATGTATAGTAAGCATTTCGTGGAGCTCCCTCCATTAAAAGCTGTTGCCCATTACGGAAGATTGGCTCATATATTGCGACTCTTCGTTTCTCTTTTACTTCACGATATTTGGGGTTTAACCTATATATTTTACTCAAGATAGACGCTGCTTTGGCAAAATTTTCATCATCTAACTCTTTTATCCCTCTTTGATATGACTCAGAAATGAATGCATCTTTCACCTCTTCATAATAACTCTTAGACTTATCATCGAAGTTGAGCCTTACCCCTAATCCAATTAGATGTTTATGATATTGAACCAACTGTTCATATTTATCCACAGCACGCTCATTTTCTTGTTTTTTATACAATTCATAAAATGTATTTAAGTAATCGTTTAGGACGAGTTGTCCCGTTCTTTTCAAAGCGATTCTAGCATCAACATTTTTAGAATTCTTAATTAATGATATGCGATAATATTCCGCGGCTTCAATGGGCATATTGGCTTTCTCCAACGTTAACCCTTTCTTGTACATTCTCTTTGAGACACAAGAAGAGAATAGTAAAAGAATGAAAACTAAAGTGGTTAAAAAGTAGGATATTTTTTTTGAGAATATCATAGGATCTAATTTACTCAGTATGTAATAAGGTTGCTAATTTACATAACAAACCTCTAAAATTCTATAACATGAATATACATTCTTCGATCCGTAATACATAAAAAAAGCATTGAATTCTAGAAGTATCCTTCCATCATTCAATGCTTAGAGTAATTTTATAATAAAAAAGCGATCTAATTCTCACCCTTTGTCTCAACCAACTTCTTTGTACTTAAAAGTCCACATGCAGCATAAATATCCTCACCTCGACTTGCTCGAATGGTTGTGAGTAAACCTTTTTCGTTAAGAATATCTTTAAATGCTTGTAACCTGCCTTCGTCTGTTCCCTTTAATGGGGTATCGGGTATTTCATGGAATCGAATAAGATTCATTCTACACTGTAGCCCTTTTAGCAAGGCTACAATCGCTCTAGCGTGTTTAGGTGTATCATTTAAACCTGTAAACACAATATACTCAAATGAGACCCTTCGTTGGCCTGCAAAATCATACTGTTTAACCAAGCTTAAAACATCTTCAATCTTATAGGCTTTCTGTACAGGCATAATTTTTGCCCTCTCTTCATCATAGGGAGAATGAAGACTTATTGCAAGGTGACATTTACTTTCATCTAAGAAACGTCTCAAGCTAGGAATGACTCCTACCGTGGATACATTGACTCTCTTAGGACTCATTCCGAATCCCCAATCCGCAGTAATAATCTCAAGGCTTTTTAGAACGGAATCAATATTATCCATAGGTTCACCCATACCCATATAAACAATATTGGTAATAGCTCCCCATTCATCAATCATTCTCAGTTGATTAAGAATCTGATTTGTTGTCAGGTGTTGTTGAAATCCCTGTTTTCCTGTCATACAAAATAGACAGTTCATTTTACACCCCACTTGTGATGACACACAGACAGTAATACGTTCGCCATCTGGAATCATAGCCGTCTCAATATACTTATGTTCTCCTACTTGGAAAAGATACTTCTTCGTTCCGTCGACACTCTCTTTACGATCAGAATAAGCATCTAACCCGATTTCATAAGTATCACCAAGTACTTGTCTTGCCTTTTTAGACAAATTGGTCATCTGTTCAAAAGAGTTTGCACTCTTCTGATACAACCACTCTGCTATCTGCTTTGCAGTAAACTTTGGAAAACCATGCTGACCTACAATATCTTGAAGTTCAGACAGAGTCTTCCCATATAATTTATCCTTTATTTGATTCTGATTTTCCATTATTCTCTAACAAGTAAACTAATAGATAAAGATTATGAGATCTTTATGGTACAAAGATAGCTAAACTATAAGAAAAAGAGACATATATCTCTTTTCATTGCTTCGTATAATCACTATTCATGTAAATGAAACATTTTTTTTGAAAAAACAGACAACTAGAATTTTTCTAAATAAGACAATATCGCTAATTTTGGGTAGTCTAAAGCATATGACAATGAAAAACTATACTCAGATAGTTCGTAGTTTAGCAATTAAACTGCTTAAATTACCAATCTATTTCTACAGAAGTGTGATCTCACCAATGACGCCTCCTTCTTGTAGACACAATCCAACTTGTTCGGCATATGCATTAGAAGCACTTACAAAGCATGGTCCTTTTAAAGGGCTATATTTAACAATAAAGCGTTTGAGTAAATGTCATCCTTGGGGAACACATGGATACGATCCAGTCCCTCCAGTTAAAAAGAACAGATAATGTCATCTAATATGGCGGCTTATTAATGACACTATTTTCTCAAACACCAACTGAAGACATACTAGATGAAGACAATATATATATTTGCGATTATAGCAACCCTCTCATTAATTACGAGTTGTAAGCCAAACAAAAGAGTACAGGATACGAATCAAGGTAATACCAAGCAGATACTATATGTTAGTATTCAACCATTAAAATACTTTGTCGATCAAATTGTAAAAGATCGCTTTGATGTTAAGGTTCTAGTTCCACCAGGAAGTAGCCCAGAGACTTTTGCACCTTCATCCAAACAAATCGCTGAATTAGAAAATGCGATGGGTTTCTTTAAAGTTGGACCACTAACCTATGAAAACAGGTGGGGGAGCGAATGGCAAGCTGCGCATCCTGGGACAGAATTAATCAACTGTAGTATTGGTGTCCCAAAACAAACACTAGCTCATCAACACGGTGATCATGTGCATTATGGAACAGATCCACATATATGGTTAGCTCCTAAAACAGCAAAAATCATAGCTACAAACATCTACGAAGGCATATTGCAATTTGACCCAGCTAATAAAAGTTTTTACCGTAAAAATTTTAAAAATCTCTTGTCCACGATTGAAGGGGTTAAGAGTGATCTAGATAAGATGTTTGAAGGTCATCCCCATCAGGCATTTCTGATCTTTCATCCCGTTCTAGGATATCTATCTTCGGAGTATCATCTTCATCAAGAAGCGATAGAGTTTGAAGGAAAGAAACCTTCTCTTAAGCAACTCACTCATTTTGTTGAGTTAGCTAAGAAAGAGAATATTCAATCCATATTAGTACAAAAAGAATTTAGTAGCTCTAGTGCAAAGATTATCGCAAAGGAGATTAATGGAAAAGTAGTTGTCATTAATCCTCTTGGCTATAATTGGCCAGAAGTAATGAGGGAAATTGGAGAGGCGATCTCTTTGTCAAATAAATAATCGAACTAAATATAGCGCATTGGAAAAAGAACAGAAAAGATTATTACTTGAACTAGACAATGTATCCTCTGGATATGATGGAAAGATTATCATCAATAGCATCAACCTAAAAGTCTATGACAATGATTTTACTGCGATTATTGGACCGAATGGGGGAGGTAAAACTACGTTGATAAAAACAATTGTAGGGCTCATTACACCGACAAAAGGAGAGATTAGATGGAATACCCAAATGGACAGTAATATCTTTGGGTATTTACCTCAAATTAATCAAATCGATCGCTCATTTCCCATCTCTGTTCTTGATGTGGTATTATCTGGTAAATTGACCTCACAAAGATTATTTAAAAGCATAACGAAAGAGATTAAATTAGAAGCCATGACCCTTTTAGAGGAGATGGGGGTCGCTCCATTTGCACAACAAAGTATTGGAAACCTATCTGGAGGTCAACTACAGCGAGTTTTTCTTTGTAGATCACTCATTAACCACCCACAACTACTTATTCTAGATGAGCCTAATACTTATGTCGATACCATATTTGAACAAGAGTTATATGAAAAGCTTAGTCAGTTAAACAAAAAGATGGCCATACTTATGGTTTCACATGACATTGGCACCGTAACGAGATATGTGAAGAAAGTAGCCTGTGTCAATAAAACACTACATTTTCATGGTATAGAAAAACAAGAAGGGTATGAAAAATGTCCTGCATCATTCCTTTATCATAGCAACACTCCATTAACTCTACTCAAAGACCATAACGACACCCCTACATCATGATAGATCTTTTTTCATATGATTTTTTCCAAAATGCCTTAATCGCCGCAATTTTTGCTTCAATATCTTGTGGTATTGTTGGCTCCTATATTGTGGCCAAAAGAATGGTTTTTATTAGTGGTGGAATAACCCATGCCTCCTTTGGTGGAGTAGGACTTGGATATCTTATGGGATTCAATCCATTATATGGAGCAGGAGTATTTGCAATGCTATCAGCTTGTATTGTTGAATATATAAGATCAAAATCACACATAAGAGAAGATTCTGCAATTGGAATGATCTGGGCTGCAGGAATGGCCATAGGTATTCTACTCGTATCCCTAACTCCTGGATACGCACCCGATTTAATGAGTTACCTTTTCGGTGACATCCTTACGGTCACGATGACGGATATCTACTGGATGGCAGGAGTAACGCTCTTAATGATCACATTCTTTACTTTTTTTCATCGAGTAATTACCGCTATAGCCTTTGATGAGTCGTATGCTAAAACATTGAGATTACCAGTAAAATGGATCAACTACACTATTGCCATTATTATGGCTTTAACCATTGTTGTCAATATCCGAATATCTGGGATTATTTTAGTTATCTCATTAATGACAATTCCACAAGCAACTGCTCAGAAGTTTACGCATCAATTAGGATATATGATGATCCACTCTATATGGATTGGCTTCTTAGGTATATTTAGTGGGCTATATATGTCTTATCTATTAGACATTCCTTCTGGCTCATCTATTATCATTAGTGAAATTGTTATCTTCATCTTGGTTCAAGCATTTTATTATCTAAAGAGTAGGGTAAGATCTTAATTATTAACAAAAAAGAGAAGAGATTGTCTGTCTCAAAAAACTCTTCTCTTTTAATCATAGAAACTATATTATAAATTAGCTCGCACTAGGATTTAACCATGAACCTTCGTTGTCTTTTGAAGCATCAATGTAGAAATTTACATCTGCTCCATTCGATGTTCCATAAACTAATAGTTTATATTCATCTGCCGATTCATGTTCAATACGACTAATCGTTAAACTACGCCCTTTAAAAGTGTACTCTGTCCTATTAAACATTGCCGAAAACAAATCACGTACATTCTTATTATTTATAGAAGAAACATCAAATGACTGATCTGTAATTTCAACATTACACTCCTCATTTTTAGCTCCTGGGTAAATATTGTAAGTCAACAATTGATATTTCTTCACATCAGCTGTTACTCTTATTGTATTGAATAAAGAATAATTACCAAACTTTGGAAAATCTTCTTTTCGTTTACTAAAAAACATAAATGTATCCACTAATTCTGATGCCGTCACTTCAATAGCATTACTTGAAGAACTAGAAGTCGAATATTTGATTGTAATCTGCCCCACTCCAGAAATATTACCTTCTACTTTTAGGGTTTTTACAAAGGCCTTGTCTAATGTTACCAAAAGAATATCCATCACACTCTGCAAAGATTTTGTGTCGAAATAAAGAATCATACTCCCATCTTTCAACCTTACTTTGAAATCTGTGTCATTGATCTTCAATGATCCATTCACATTGTATGATACATCATATGATTCGTTAAGCACAGTACGTTTAGATGATGTTTTTTGTACATTAAACTTACCGTCTTTGATCTCATAGTTCACTGTTTTATCCTCAACGGTGAAGTTATCCTTATAGCAATCTTTTTCTCCTACTTTTTTATCCCCTTGGTAATAGGTAATTTTACAAGACGTACTTTCACCATTACTACCTTTGATTTCTTCTGCATCTTTTGGAACCACATATGTCTTATCTAACTGTGTTTCCAATTGTGTTTCCAATACTGACTTTGGCGTTTCGCTATTGCTATCCTTACAACTTGTAAATACTCCTAATGTAATTACCGATATTAGAGTTAAATTCTTAATTAAGTTCATAATTGATATTTTATTATTTTTAATGTTTTTCTACTCCTAAAGAGTATAACTTATTGAATTCGTTGCCTCTTATCTTAAACAAAAAACACTGCCAGACAATAATACCCTATAATTCAAGACCTTAAACGATGAGAAAAATTCAACATTATCGATTCATATTATTTCATTTAAAAAAAGTAGTTTTTCAAGCAACGTTTTGAACAAATCGTAGTCATATATTAAAACATACTGTTTTTACCTATTTCACATTAATGGAGATTAAAAGATTGATTAATAAATGTCTTGGTAATGACCAACGTGCATTTAGTAAGTTATACAAAAATTATTCACCAACATTTGCTGGTATTTGTCGGCGTTATGCTTCTTCAGAAGATGAAGCAAATGACATTTTACAGGAAGCATTTATCAAGATATTTCAGAATCTAGATAAGTTGAAGGATCAATCTCTATTTGAGGCATGGGGCAAAAGAATTGTAATTAATACAGCACTAAATACGATAAAAAAAAGACAACTTAATATATCAATAGATGAAAAAGAGATTGATATATCAATAGAAGAAGAAGCCGAATCAAACCATATTCTAGAACACCTAGACATTAGTGATATTATATCATTAATGAATGAACTCCCTGAAGGGTATAAAACTATTATCAACCTTTATGCAATGGAATCATATTCTCACAAGGAGATCGGAGAGATGCTAGATATTAAAGAAGCAACTTCTAGATCACAATACCATAAAGCAAAAAAAGCTTTTCAAAAGATTATAATACAAAACGTCACAGAGAATAAGTAATGGCAGAATTAAACTTCGAAAATCTTCTACGAGCAAAAGCAAAAGGCTTTAATGCTCCTGTTTCTAGTACGGTTACTAAAAGTATTATGAAACAGACTACGGGTAGCGTAAAAAGTGCGTTATCTACAAAGACTCTGTCATCTACAATTAAAAAAGGATTGGTTAAGATCGGAACACTTGGCACCAAAAATATTATTGTTGGTGCAGCTATCTCTACAGGAACGACAGCTGTGGTTGCAACAAGTAGTTACCTTGCCTCAACATCACACCAAAGTGAAGTCCTCAATAATATCGACCGCCACATAATACAGGACTCCATTGTCAATAAAGTCTCTCTAATGGAAGAGATACATTTAGATACTAACACATCAACAATCGCCCCACAACAGAAAGCAGGTATTCAACAACACACTCAAAAAACTAAATTAGACAATAAGGTTATTCATTTTCTTGATGCTGTACAATTACAAAAATCTGAAATAAAGGATAGTGTTCAATCCAAAGATACTTATTCAACAAATAATTTCTCAGAATACCCAAGTCATACCGAAGTGCTCACCACCAAAGAACTACCGAATACTATTTCACATCGAGATATTGAACTCACCTCATCTTCACCTAAAGATGCAATATGTTTTGATCTACCCAGTTCATCTCAAACGAATACTCAAACAGAGACGTTAGACGAACAAAAACATAGAAATAAAAAGATAAAAGTACGACTCTCCACCTCTTATGGTATTTCAAAACTACTTATTAGTGGGGATAAATCAGATAAAACCACCTCCAATCCTTGGGGGCACAACTATGATTTAACTGTAGATATTGGTTATAAACTATCAAAAAAGATTGATTTTATTTCCTCATTTAAATACCAAAACCTTACACTTAATAGTAACCTCGGAAGCTATGAAACAAAAGAAGAATACATTAATCGTGATATTACCATGCTACATGGAAGAGTAGGAATCAACTATTTAATTATACAATCTCCCAAGTGGTACATCGACATCCATGGAAACATCGGATTGGGTTACAAGTTAAAGCATGATACAAAAATGAGCCTTAGATATCTTGATGAACCTATAACATTAGATCATACAAAAGAGCAACCATGGTCCCCATCTATGTCTTTGGGGTCAACGTTCTTCTATAATGTTAATAAAACCATCACAATGGGATTATCATTAAATGGTGAGTATGAACAGATTCTAGAACAGTATCATGTGATAAATATAAATTCAGCACTATCTGTCTGCTTTAAGTTTTAAAAATAATCAATCTTCAATGCCTAGTAAACAGGCTGGTTGGGCCTATGCCACAAATGTGGTATGGGCCTTTTTTTATCTATTCAATCTTTCATTCACGATACACAAACAACATATGAAAGATTGATATAACTGTAGTGATTAGGACCATAGATCTATTTCAGCAAGAATCGGATTGTAAAAGTGAACTTCACAAGTTAATATTGTCACGATGAAAAAGATTACTAAAGTGAATAATATTAAAAGTTTAGACCCTCAAGATTGGGATAAAACCAGAGAAATAGGATATCAGATGATCGATGATATGATCGAATATCTACAAGATATACCTACCACTCCGTCATGGAATAAAATACCAGATGATGTAAAAACTCATTTAGAAGAAGATATACCCAAAGACCCTACACCCCTAGAAGAGGTCTACGATGAATTTAAACATTACATACTTCCTTACCCTAAAGGGAATATATATCCACTGTTCTGGCACTATAACAGGAGCTTTCGCAGAAATGTTAGCCGCAACGATGAATCCCAATGTAACTATTGGGGAACACGCTGCTATGTACATTGACAAGCAAGTAGTAAAGTGGTGTAAACAGAGGCTTCAAGAGTTCTTCTCAACGGAGGTTCCATGGCTAATATTACAGGACTAACTGTTGCTAGAAATTCGTTCTCTAATTCAGTAAGAGATAATGGTCTATTAGGAGAAAATGACAAATTAGTTCTATATTGCTCTGAAGAAACACATAGTTGTATTACAAAAGCTGCTGAAATCATTATCACTCTTCAGGAAAAAGGTATTGCATCACCATCCTCGACAATTCTTGATGGGAACTACTGTATCAAAGCTTGCATTGTGAATCATAAAACAATACCCAGTGATCTAGAAGAGTTTATCTCATCATTGATTAGAATTGGCAATAAGTTATGCTTTAACGACAAATAACAGATGAATAAAGATGGATCTAAAATCAAATAAATATCATTTCGATAAAATAGCTGATACCTTAGCCTTTATTGATAAAAACTTCAAAGAACAACCTTCGTTAGATATTATTGCGGAGCATATAAACATGAGCCCATTCCACTTTCAACGACTTTTTAAAGATTGGGTCGGTATAAGTCCTAAGAAATACCTTAAGTTCATCAGCTTAGAGTATGCAAAAAATCTAATCAAGCAAAATAACTTAAGCCTCTTTGACACCGCTTACGAAACGGGGCTCTCAAGTACGAGTAGACTTCACGATCTATTTATATCAATCGAAGGAATGACCCCTGGTGAGTATAAAAACAATGGAGCAAACCTCTCAATAAAATATAGCTTATCTGAAACGCCATTTGGAAATATATTTATCGCTTCTACCAATAAAGGTGTTTGTAATTTGTCTTTTGTAGATGAAATAGACACAGGATTAGAGGCCTTAAAGAAAAGGTTCCCAAATGCTTCTTATCTTCATCAATTAGATCCACTACAATTAGATGCACTACAGATATTCCAAAGTAATTGGAGTCGAATAAGAGAAATTAAACTTCACTTAAAAGGAACTGATTTTCAATTAAAAGTATGGGAAGCATTGTTGACCATCCCTTATGGTGCACTCTTGACCTATGGAGGTATTGCAGAGGCAATAAACCTACCCAAGGCTTCTAGAGCAGTAGGTACTGCTATTGGAAATAATCCGATTGCCTACCTGATTCCGTGTCATAGAGTTATTCAGAAATCTGGACAAATTGGGGGCTACCATTGGGACCCAATTAGAAAGAAGGCCATTATTGGTTGGGAGGCGTCAAAAATAGTCTCTGATATAGAGTAACAGTTCAATCTGAAGACCTAACATACAATCTATTTTGACACAAGAAGGTCTATTGGAATAAATCATCATACTTTTTAGGTGTAATGATTCAAAATGTAAAGACAAAAAAAACGAACTGTGAAACCACAATTCGTTTTAAATAAGTAGCGGAGACAGGACTCGAACCTGCGACCTCCGGGTTATGAGCCCGACGAGCTACCAACTGCTCTACCCCGCGATATATTATTTGCTACTCTGAAGTGCTCCGACCTTGAACATCTTCATTTCTCTAAGTAGCGGAGACAGGACTCGAACCTGCGACCTCCGGGTTATGAGCCCGACGAGCTACCAGCTGCTCTACCCCGCGATATATTGTTTGCTACTCTGAAGTGCTCCGACTTTGAACATCTTCATTTCTCTAAGTAGCGGAGACAGGACTCGAACCTGCGACCTCCGGGTTATGAGCCCGACGAGCTACCAGCTGCTCTACCCCGCGATATATTGTTTGCTACTTTGAAGTGCTCCGACGTTGAACATCTTCATTTCTCTAAGTAGCGGAGACAGGACTCGAACCTGCGACCTCCGGGTTATGAGCCCGACGAGCTACCAACTGCTCTACCCCGCGATATTGCGGTTGCAAATATAGGGCTTTTATGTAATTCCCCAAACACATCTACTCTTTTTTTCATTTCTTCGTCATATTCGCAACATCTTTTGACACGATTCCTATCAACTAAACAACTATAAACGACGAAATTCTATTACCTTTGCAGTATAACGATAGTTTGAATTTATGAACGATACAAACAATAAAGCACCAAAAAAATTCAGAGACAAGCTAAAAGATCACTATAGGGTTGTAGTATATCATGACATTACTTATCATGCTGTTAGGCAATTACGTTTTAGCCTTCGTCGATTTTATCTATTAGTTATCCTTTTAATCATCTTTATAGCCTCTGCTTCGATTGCACTTATTGCATTCACTCCTATCAGAGAGTTTATTCCAGGATTCCCATCAGACGATTTAAGAAATGAAATTATAGAGAATACGTTGGCTGTAGACTCTCTTGAGCATGAAATTGCTATTCGAGACAAATATTTCCGTGATTTTAGACGTATGCTTGCAGGTGATGATCCCGTGGAGGTCGTTCAGAATAACAAATTAGACACTGTAGTAAAGATCGACAGTATAAAATTTAAGAAATTCAACCATGACTCTATCTTTAATGAGAAGATCAAAGAAGATAAAGAGAATCTTTCTTTTAAAGATGGAAATAATAGCCATATGGTACTAGGTAGTGTACTACTGTTTTCTCCTCTTAAAGGAAAAATAACATCTACATATGACATACAGAAACATCAATATGGTGTTCAGCTGACTGCACCTAAAGGATCAACTATTTTTTCTACTTTAGATGGTACTGTGGTCTTTTCTGGTTATACAGTTGACGACAAATATGTCATTCAAATCCAACATGACAATAACATTATTTCAGTTTATCGACACAATGAAGAGCTACTCAAGAAAGTAGGAGATAAGGTGAGAGCAGGGGAAGCCATTGCCATTATTGGAAATAGAAAACGTAAGAAAGAGTTACCTTTCTTATCATTCGAACTATGGTATAAAGGCGTAGCTGTAGATCCTCAACTATACATCCATTTCGAATAACCATTGAACATTGAAGAATAAAATTAACAACGTGACAACAATAAAAAAAATAGCCATATTAGGATCTACTGGGTCCATCGGTACACAGACACTAGAAGTTGTAGATCACCATCCCGATAAATTCTCCGTTGAAGTAATCACAGCAAACAATAGCGCAAAAGAGTTAATTGCTCAAGCAATCAAATATAAGCCCAATTGTGTTGTAATAGCCAATGAAGAAAAATATAAAGAAGTTGACGATGCTCTATTCAGCCACGATATAAAAGTATACGCTGGATCTGATGCATTAGAACAGGTTGTTCAAATGGACTCCATTGATATTGTGGTGACAGCCATGGTAGGATATGCTGGACTTATTCCAACGATCCGTGCCATTGAAGCAAATAAACCCATTGCTTTGGCCAATAAAGAGACATTAGTAGTTGCAGGAGATCTAATTAACGAGAAGGTGAAACAACATCAAGTTGCCATCCTTCCTGTTGACTCAGAACACTCAGCCATATTTCAATGTCTAACGGGAGAACATCTAAATCCTATTGAACAGATATATCTTACTTGTTCAGGAGGTCCTTTCTTAGGAAAAACAAGAGATGAGCTGAAACATGTTACAGCAAAAGATGCATTAAAACATCCCAATTGGGATATGGGAGCAAAGATATCGATCGATTCGGCTACCATGATGAACAAAGGTTTTGAAGTCATTGAAGCCAAATGGCTATTTGACTTAACTCCAGACCAAATAAAAGTCATCGTGCACCCTCAAAGTATCGTACACTCACTTGTTCAGTTCGAAGACGGATCAATGAAAGCACAAATGGGTTTACCAGATATGAAACTTCCAATTCAATATGCTTTAACATATCCAGAGAGATATAAGACCTCTTTCGAACGTTTCAATTTCATGGACTATCCGAATTTAACATTTTCGGCTCCTGATATGGAAACATTTTCCAACCTACGTCTAGCATATCAAGCAATGGATGAAGGAGGGAATAAAGCCTGTGCATTGAATGCTGCCAACGAGATTGTAGTAAAAGCATTCTTAAACAATGAGATCTCATTCTTAGGTATGCCTAAAGTCAATGAGCTTGTGATGGAAAAAATTTCTTATATTGCCAAACCCACTCTTGATGATTATATTGAAACAGATAAAGTCGCAAGAGAGATGGCAATTGAGTTAATAAAAAAAAGAACAATATAACACATGGAAATATTTGTAAGAGTTGCACAACTCCTTCTTAGTTTATCACTATTGGTAATTATCCACGAGTTTGGACACTTTATGTTTGCAAAATTATTCAAATGTAGGGTAGAAAAATTCTATCTTTTCTTTGATCCGTACTTCTCTATCTTCAAAAAGAAAATTGGAGAGACAGAGTATGGTATTGGATGGCTTCCTCTTGGAGGGTATGTTAAGATCTCCGGGATGATCGATGAGTCGATGGACAAAGAGCAGATGAAGCAAGAGCCTCAGCCGTGGGAATTTAGATCTAAGCCGGCATGGCAACGTCTTCTTGTCATGATTGGTGGTGTTCTTAACAACGTAATACTTGCTTGTGTCATATACACTGCAATGAGTTATGTATGGGGTGAAAGCTATCTTCCTAACGACAACGTTAAATATGGAGTCCAAACAACAGAGATCTCTAAAGAAGTTGGTATCCATGATGGCGATAAAATTATCTCTATTGATGGAACAAAAATTGATCGATTTTCTCAAATTAATCAATTCATACTTCTTGAAGATGCACAAAAGCTGACCGTTAAAAGAGATGGTGAACTAGTAACACTAGACATTCCATCTAATACCATTGCAAAACTTATCTCTTCTAAAACTTCATTTGTATATCCAAGAAGACCATTTGATGGAACTATTGATGCTTTTGCAAAAAACTCGGCAGCTCGTAATGCTGGACTAGATTTGGAAGACAAAATCATCTCGGTTGACAATAATAGATTTCAATATATTGATCAAGTACAATCCTATTTTAAAGAGAATGCTGGTAAAGATGTAGTGGTTGAATTTAACCATGACGGGCAAGAGAAAGAGTCAATGCTAAAGGTTAATGACAAAGGATTTATTGGAGTACAGTTTAGCAGCTACGATTTCGAATTAGCAACCATTCATTATAGTTTCTTTGAGTCTATTCCAAGAGGAATGGAGAGAGGTAAAAATTCTATTGTCAACTACTTAAAACAGCTGAAGTTGATGGGCAACCCTGACACAGGAGCCTACAAAAGTGTTGGTGGTTTTATTTCAATTGGTAAGATATTCCCTACATACTGGGATTGGTATAGCTTCTGGAATATGACAGCACTTCTATCCATCATACTTGCTGTAATGAACATACTACCTATTCCTGCGTTAGATGGAGGACACGTACTGTTCCTTCTTTTTGAGATCATTACAAGAAGGAAGCCAAACGAAAAGTTCCTTGAGTATGCACAAACAGCTGGAATGTTTATTCTACTAGCACTGCTACTTTATGCGAATGGAAATGACATCATTAAGTTGATATTTAATTAAAAACATTATCTCACACTAAATATACTAGCATTATGAATCACGGTGTAATATTAGGCATGTTTGGAGGTCAGGAGATCTTCATCATAGCACTTGTTATATTAGTTCTCTTTGGTGGAAAAAAGATTCCAGAACTAATGAGAGGCGTTGGCAAAGGGTTGAAAGAGTTTAAAAATGAGACCAAGGAAGACGATGCTGAAAAGAAAGAAGACGAGAAGAAATAATTCATAGGGGAAACCCAACGATGTAAAAAAAAGCGATCCTTTATAGGGTCCTTTTTTTTTGCTATATTTAGAGGAGTAGATCAAATATTAGAGTTTTACCATCATACCCTTATTGATATGAAAAAGAATAGAATATTTCAATTTTTAACTGTCATCACACTGATCATTGGATTAAGTTCCTGCGGCGGCGGAAGTAAGAAACTGATGAAGAAAGCGACTGGTAAGCCAGGTAGCCTAGTTGTAGTTGTTCCTGATAATATATGGAATGGACCAGCAGGAACAAGCATTCGTGAATTTCTTGCTCAACCTGTACCTAGCCTTCCACAAGACGAACCAGTGTTGGATGTGATCAATATCCCAAATCAAGGTTTTACTGACATATTCCGTACCACTAGAAATATTCTACTCGTAAAAGTGGACGATCGTCTAGAGAAAAATCAAATCTCTTTTGCGAAAGATGTATGGTCCACTCCACAGACGGTAATTCACCTAAAGGCAAAATCAGAGAAGGAGCTTATCGATCTTTTCACCAAAAACCAAAGAAAGATTCTAAGCTATTATCTTCGTGCCGAATATGGTATACTGATGGACACCTACAGCAAAGAGACTTTCCGAAACAAACCAGTAGGAAAATACCTATTAAAGAAATATAACATCAACATGAACTTCCCTAAAGGGTTCCAGATAGCAAAAGATGTTCCAAACTTTAGTTGGATTAGATACGAATCAAGAGAAACAAGTCAAGGTGTATTTGTATGGAGTACTCCATATACAGACGAAAGCCAGTTTAAAGTGGAGAACCTTGTTGCCATGCGTGATTCTATACTTAAAGCTAATGTTGAAGGACCTGCTCCACACTCTTTTATGACAACTGAAAAAAGAATCGAGACCCTAAGTCGTGTATTCAAATTAAATGGAAATTACGCCAAAGAGTTGAGAGGACTTTGGAAAGTAGAAGGAGACTTTATGGGAGGACCATGGGTTAGTATCTCTGTATTAGACGTCATTAAAAAACGTATTATAACAGTCGATGGATATCTCTATTCTCCAAAGATGGATAAGAGAAACCTTCTTCGTCAAGTAGAAGCTATTCTTAGGTCCGTAAGTTTCCCATACCAAAAGAAATTAGATATGGCTAACAATAAAATCGATCAAATGAATGTAGATATTACTGTGAAGCCAACAAAATAATATCACCTTAATGGTTGTATTCATAAAAGAATCCCATCCCCATATATCTTGTACTCAAGTATAGGGAATGGGACTCTTTTATGAATTATATTTATCCTTGATGAATATCAGTCTTATTACCCTAAGAAAGCAGTATACATCCAAACCAACTTCTCTTGCTCTCTAATATAATCACTCATCAACGCATTCGTACCTTCATCACCATATTCATCGCTCAATGTAAGAATAGCTCGTTGCTTTCTAATCAATGTTTCAAAACCATCTAATACTGACTCTACCGTTGATTTAGCATCGTCTAACCCTACAGCTTCTTTAATCTCTGAATCTTGTATATAGGCAGAAAATGAATGCAATGGAGATGCTCCTAACGTCAAGACCCTCTCTGCGATTTCATCTACCTTCACGATAGTATCATTATACAACTCTTCAAACTTCACGTGTAGTTCAAAGAACTTTTCTCCTTTAATATTCCAATGAAAACCTCTTAGGTTCATATAAAAAACCTGATAGTTTGCTAAAAGATCATTCAATTGCTTTGCCAAGACTTGTGCTTCTGCTTCTACTAATCCAATACGATTCATAACGTTCTTTTTTATTATTTTCTGATACAAACATAAACACTAATTACCTGACAATCAAATCAATAATAACTATGTCATCATAAATAAAACTTATATACCTAAGACAAGGACTGTTCGTAAAAAGAAAACAAGCCTACCTCATCTCATTCTAAAAATCATAGTTTGCCTCTGCTTTTCATATTAAAAGAGAAGCTGCCAGACTATATCCTAAAGAGGTATCATTCTATAGCCTAGGCTTTTAAGCCTAGTGGAGTAGATTATATAGTGTCGTAATTATTAAAGTGTCATCAGAAATAATCCATTTACATCATTAAAAGAGATCTCCACGACCGATATTAACAGGTCGAATTATTCAATATCACGCATCTGTTTTTGCTGCAACAATGCACTGAAGGCGCTACAGTTAATAGCCCAGTGCGAAGCGCTGGGTATAGACACCCCTCCAAGAATAAGGGCTGTAAGTCCGATCCATGGAATTGGAATTGCTACATTTGACCAGCTATAAAGCTTAGCACTTTCAGTGCATTGGTATTGCAAAGGGAAATGAATTATTTTATGAACAAGCCATGATTGATATCATTACCTACTCTTCCACAAGTCATATGTTACAGAGAATTGTATTCCTCCATTCTTCATCCAATTATCATGTTCTTCTGTAGTATTCTTGTTCACATCATTCAATCCATACGTAGTTCTTAGATCAATCCCTAAAGGCAAATTCCGAACCTTATAATGCACACCTAACGATATAGAGTAATCCATCTGTTTAAAGTCCACCTTTTCATACTTATCGTATATCAGGTTATCAATAACGACATTCGGAGCAAGATTCTCTCCCTGTTCATCCATAACGACCAGCTCTCCTTCCCAATCATGGTTACTACTCAGCAAGAGTCCAAAACGGAACCCACCAAATACTTTCCATGGAGAATCTCCAAAGTGATAACAGAAAAGTATAGGCAATGCCAAATAGTTATTTTTAAAAGAGGATTCACCCGTTAAAGTATAATCATATGAAATTGGGGTATCCATAGATGAATCTTCATATGTTCCACTCATATCTGTAGCACCAAAACTACCTGTTTGGACAAAATAGAGCTCAGTTTGAAGACTAAACTTTTCACTCAATGCATAGTTCATATAAAGTCCCTCAACAAGCCCATTTCTCATTCTTCCATCAGGACTTCCAGACACATAGTAGAAACTCTCATTCACTCCGACACGTAGCCCTAAAGTTATCTTACCTCTCTCCATATTATCCTGAGCAGAAGCAATAAAACTTGAACATATACAGACACATATTAAGATCACATTTCTCATAGTAATAAATCTTAGATAACCGATTAAATATCTTGAATCAATCAGTATAATGAAACTTTGGCTTACAGTAAAACACACTGCAAAACCATAATGTTCACATCATTACATATGAATTATCTACGAATCATCAACAAGGAGTAAAATAGCAATTGAATTATGAAATAAGCTATAAGGCCATGTAAATATATCTTGTTAAACAAGGCACAAAGATGAGGAAATAACTTCCCCGATGAGAATATTTCTTAACGAAGGATAAACCATATAGAATATGAGAATATAGCTTATCTACATATGCAGTTGGAGTTATACGAACCTAAGTTTGTATAATCTAAGATAGCCATCGAGACACAACTTCTGTAATATCTCGATGGTTTGTTTTATGATAGGTTAACCACCCCTTCGGGCATATCTTGATATTCATACGCTTGGTTACGCAATTGAGGCATAAACCCAGCTTCAACAATGGCCTTTTGGATACCTTCGGCATCCATCTGATAATTGGCACCAGCAGAAGAGACCACATTCTCTTCAATCATTATGGAACCCATATCATTCGCCCCTGCATAAAGCGTAGCTTGTGCTGTTGCTTTTCCTACAGTCAACCATGAAGCTTGAATATTAGGCACATTATTCAACAAAATACGACTCATCGCAATCAAACGAACGTAGCTTGCTGGAGTAATTGGCTTGCAATCAAACTCCTCGGCTAACTTAGTTCCTTCCGTATAGACCGTCCATGGAATAAAAGCCGTAAAACCATCACTTCCTTCAGGCCTTGATGCTTGAACCTCTCTTAATTTCAAAAGATGCTCAACCCGCTCCTGTAGTGTTTCGATATGGCCAAACATCATCGTAGCTGAGGTTACCATATTCAATTTATGGGCTTCCCTCATTACATCTAACCACTGATCTGTTGTAGCCTTACCTGGAGATAATTTCTTTCGAACCCTATCAGATAAGATCTCCGCACCTGCACCAGGAAGGCTATCCAGTCCTGCCTTCATTAAACGAACCAAAGTATCGCGATAGGATAGACGACTCTTACGTGCAATATGGTGTATCTCTGGAGGACCTAATGAGTGAAGTTTTACCTCAGGATATCTCGATTTTAATGATGAGTATAACTCCTCATAGAACTCAATCCCATACTTTGGATGCATACCTCCTTGAAGCAGGAGTTGATTACCACCCCTCTTTAACATCTCCTCTATTTTCTCCACATACTCATCAATAGTTGTAGTGAAAGTATCCTCATCTTTAAGCTTACGATGAAAATTACAGAAGGAGCAGTTAGAGACACATACATTCGTAATGTTAACATTACGATCTATAATCCATGTAACCTTATTATCGTCACGATATCTCTTACGAATCTCATTAGCGACATAACTCAACTCACTCAATGGACTCTCTTCATAAAGAAACAGACCTTCCTCCACGGTAAGTGGCTGAAGTGCTATCGCTTTATTATATATTGCTATTCTATCCATATGCTTACAAACCTATTTATTTTTCAAGAACTCGTACTCGGGTTAATACCAACCCTATTTTTAAATAGGGTTGAATTCCCATTGAATTATACTTCTCAAATGTACATATTTGAAATATCAGATAAAATAAAAGAGTGTAAAATCTTCTATTTTAAAATCTTAACAACATCTTCATAAAACATGCTAGATGTCCTAGTGTTTCCTACCACAACAAATAGCAATTCAAAATAAATTCACCATCAACAATTACAATACACAACATTAATTAACAATAATGTAACGATGCAACACAAATATATTGCAACTCATATTATTATGTTTATACACAAATCACTTTCAATAGAGATAAATTTAAGAAATGAGATTCTTTATTATAGATCAATATCTAACGTAAATCAGAATATCCTTTCAATTCCTATACATGAAACAACTATTCACTATTATTTGTATCTCCCTTGCTTTCTCTCTGTCTGCAAAAGATACACAAGCATCAAAGGGAACCTCAAGTTTTTATAAAGTAAACTTTGTAGAAGATCCTTATTTCGGTCTAGAATACAAACTGGGTACCAAAGGTGCTCTAGATATAACTGCTGGGTTTAACATCAATGTGTTTTACCGTACCCTTATTCCTGAATTACGAATAGGGTATCGATACTATCACAGCATTCTACGAAGAGAACGCATGAATAAAAGAACCAAGTTTAACTGTGCCGATTTCTTTCTTGCAGACATCTGTTTTGCTTCAAAACCTTTAATCCCCGAACATCTATATTTTATTCCCAAAGAGATAAGCAAACCTTATATGCAAGATCCTTTTGGCTTGTCATGGACATTACAATATGGAACAAGAACGTTCTTTAACCCACTACTCTATTTAGAATTACGATTAGGCGTACAACAACGCTGGTTCTATACAAGTGAACAACCTCCTAGCCCAGAAGAGATAACTTGCAAACTAGACATCGCTTTCGGTATCATCATTCCCTTCAAATCTAAAAAGCCATAATATATGAAATCAAAAATAATACTTACTGTCCTGTTCGTAATTACACTTTTCTCTTGTGCCCAATGGGATAATGATATCGCGCCATATATTGAAGGCGAACACAACCCTGAACTTATTGGCAAATGGGTCAGTTATGAATACCGAAATGATCCAACCATTGGGAGCTATGTTATATACACTTCCGAAGGAATGTATTATCTCTATTACGACCATAAACTTTTACACAGAAGATTTTGGAAAACAGAAGGCAACAAGATTTCTATATTAAATAATAGAGGTCGTAAAATCATAAATAACAATGGCCCCACTAAAAGAGAAATATACTACCACATACAGAAGGATACACTTTACCCCTTCATCTATTACAAAGAGACCTTCGAAGAGCTAAAGGAAACCTTTGGTTGCTATGTCAAAGTAAAAGAATAATGTAAAAATGAAAAATACAACCATCATCATATTATTGATACTATTCTGTTCCTGTGCATCATGGGATAACAGAATCATCCCATACGCAGAAGGAGAGCATGATCCTGCGTTAATTGGTAAATGGATACCATATTCTTATGCTCATAAAAATAATAAGAAAGCATATGTAACTGTAGAGTACTTAGAAGATGGAGTCTGTTTTCAATATTCAAACAAGACGATTAGAGAATTCTGGAGATCTAAAGGAAATACCATCATCTCTGTTCCTGATAGAGGTAGACGATGGGTCAATACTGATAATACGCCATTTGAAATGACCGAAGTGTACTTAATTGTGAAAGATACCCTTTATTACTCATATGATGAAGAGATATCTCTCGAAGCATTACGAAATGGCAATAACAAGTTGGTTAGATATAAAGAATAGTCCAAACCATTTCAACATGACCACAAAATATATCATGTCATTCTTCACCATGTAAGACCAGCTATGAAACAACTAATTATCATCATTATGATCTTCTTGGCTTTGAACCTATCAGCCCAAGAAAAAGAAACACCCCAAGGAACAACAAGTTATTATAAGATAAATGTTCTAGCTGATCCATCTATTGGTTTAGAACACAAGGTTGGAAAAAAAGGAACATTAGACTTAAATGCTGGGCTCAACTTTAATATCTTATACAAAACCATTATTCCAGAACTGCATATAGGCTATCGATATTATTTTGGCATCCTAAGACGAGAGCGCTTTAAAATACCAACAGACTACAACGCCTCTGATTTCTTTCTTGTGGACCTTTGTGTGGCATACAAAAACATATCGAATAAAAAGGTGTATTTCCTTCCTAAAGACCCCTCTAAAGCGTCCATGGCAAACCCATATGGTCTATCATGGACATTTCAATATGGAACACGATTTATCGTTAACCAATTTTATATTGAAGCAAGAGCAGGCATACAAGGACGCTGGTTCTATGCCAACCACCATACACTTTATAGAGAAGGGATTACATTAAAAATAGACCTCGCAATGGGACTTATGATTCCATATCAATCAAAAAAACAACATTAAACCAAACCAATCAAATCGATGAAATCACTTATCACCATACTACTCCTATCCTTATGTTTTACAGCTTTCCCAAAACGAAAAGTTACGACACACACATCACTAAATATTGAGTGGATCAAACAGAAGAAGAAAAAGGTCAAGGTTCGATACAATCAATTAAAGATCAAAATACCAACCCATCTTATCATAAATAGATCGGAAATGGATACTATCGCTCTAAAAGAGTACTGCGTGCAATATCTTCACGGAACGGAAGATGCTAGAAGGTACAAAAACGGTAAATTTGTCCCATTTGTAGTTGGCTTTTCAACACCAATTATCGGTATTGCAAGTCCAATGATTTCAAGTCTTGTATTAACCTCAACGGTATATGGAGGGTCTCTTCTTATCTATAATCCCAAACCAGAAAAAAACAGACGATTAATGAATGGCTCCAAAAATATTGATCAAATCTCAAACAGTGCATATCGAGAAGGATACCGTAAAAGCGTGCGCAGAACTAAGTTAAATGCACAACTTGCAGGAATAGCATCTTCCACTGCCGCATTAATCACATTCGTTTCCGTAGTCTATTAATACCAATTGTATGAACACCCACAGTAGATCATAACAACCAAATAATGTACAACTAGCATTTTATGTCTGAACACCTTTGGGTCTCTTTAAGTATTAAAATATTATACAATCCTAACAACACAATAGATCCCCCTAAATAAAATAGTGGCCAAACAGGATTCGTTCTTAGAAATAACTCAGAAAACATCGCTCCGATCATTGATAAAATTACACCAACAGACGAGACATATCCTAGATTTATTGACATCTTATTATTTAAACTTCTAAAAAATGACAATACAGTCACCAACAGACAACTGATGCAGACAACCAACATAGTAGAACCGATACCGAACCTAAAAAGATCAGGATCAATATGTAATGGTTTTGCCATGTCCTCAAACCCTTTTACTGCTGAAGGAAAACCTAACAATTTTGAGATACTAAACCTTAAAAATATCAGCCCTATAAAAAGATTACTTATAGTATAAACAATACGCCTCATTCCATAATATTTTAAATAATTAAACATCCAATTAACAACAACACAATGCACACTCCAAAGTGATTTTTTAAACAACATCTCACATATGTAAATAATACCAATCACATATTTAAATGACCTAGACCCTCATGTTCTATCTTGTTTATTTCGTTGCAAAATATCTCTGTATAAAAAACGATACTGCCATTTATGCCTTGTATAAAAAAAATATTCACAAGTTTTTATTGCTCATTTCAGAATCTAAAAGGTGTAAAACAGAACTCAAGAGTATGACGTGATATAGTTAACATGAACGCAGTAACATTGTTCCTCTGTTTAGCTTTTTTTTGTGAATGTTATTTTTGTAAAACAAGATTCATCTTTAATTTACACTACCTACATGACCTTTTCTATATCAAATCACCTATACCTGAGAACTACTTGCTAGGGGGTTGATAGGTACCTCCTCCTACCTTTGTCCATGGTTCAGCCATGGTTCGTCCATGGTTTGTCCATCGATTTCGGGGGTCTCGATGGCTGAATCATGGCTATACCATGGACGAATCTTGGACAAAGGTGGGAGATGGTACGAAGGAAAGTGGGAGAAGACACCTAGGAAGTATGGTGTGGAGATCTGTAAAAACGATCTATATTACTCTGTAGCCCTTTTAATATGTATAATACTATTCAAATGATCAAATAAGCTATAACGTGATTTTTCACTGGCATCCTAAAAGTATGATCTATATAAAGATAAAGAATTGTACTCTCAAATCAAATTCATATCAAGATTTCGTCATCTATCTATCTAAAAAAACAACGGGTTATTATTACCGAACACCACAAAGTAGCTTTAAGTAATGCTGTGGTGTAGGAGTTTAATGCAGACCAATCATTATGTGGACATAGAACAGGTGACATAGATTGTAGCAGTTTGTGCCAATGCATTTACATTGTCTTGAGAATTGATTTGTTGACACATATATATCTTACTGCTACAACCAACTACAATGCTTCCACTTTCTCTGAAAAGGATATCTAGCTTAGTGCAAGGTTCAGGGATGAAGCGTTTATATCTCCTTCACATGCCTATGAATTGCCACAAACTAAGCATTATTGGATATAAAATGTAAAGAGTAAGTCACATTTGATGATTGAATGGGTGCATAATATTGTATAGTTTACTTGTCAAATTAATGCATTTAACATATTTTCGAGATATAATCTATTTTAGATATTATAAGACTGTAGTATCAATAGAATGATGGAGCTACTTCTGTTATAAACATACTTCTATATTAATTCTTTAAAGGTAGCTATAGGGAGTAGTCATGTTAGGTATTTGTAATCTATATGATAGACATGTATTTTATATTCTCACCCTAGTATGCTCTAAATACATCATTATATTCGAGTGGTCGATTTAAACCTAATTGTGTAATAAACACCTATGAATAAACAAGAGAAAACAGATAGACGACGAAAAGGTTTATATTATGCATTGCCTATCATCCAAGAACAACCCGACTTCTTTGATTATCGTTGGAAAATTAATGTGAAGCAGGCAGATGAAGAGAAATTGGTTCTACGATATACTGGATTTGAATTTTGGGTTGGGCTGGGGATTGTTGCGTTGATATGTTTTGGAGCTTTCACCCAGATATTTATCGAAGATGGTTTTTTCGTTGATATTTTTGTGAAGAAGGATTTTACGGGAGCATATTTCTTTATATTATATTTCATGTTTTTTGCTTTATCAGTACCTGTATTTTTACACTGCTTTACTCCCCGGAAGTATTGGGTTTTTAATCGTAAGACAAAGATGGTGACTGTTCCTGGTAAATTTTTTGTAAAAGGTTATGATATTCCATTTGATCAGATTCGTATAGAGTATAGGAGCTCAGGAAGTGGAAGTACCGGTTCTTCACAGACCTACCCCGTTGTAATGATTCCAGATGAGGGGGGTATTTGGAGTTTTTTTAAATCTAATTGGGTCTTCTTAGAGAAAGCAGGTCCCGGCTATAATAATCGTGCCTGGAGTTTCTATACATGGTATATGGACAGGAATAGGCCTTTGCCCCCAGGCAAGACGTTTGACCCGATTCGAGAGCGAGAGTTTTTGTTGCGCAAAGAGCGAGGCTTTCCCTATCCTGAATATTTTAGTTTTATTCCTACCCCCGAAGCGAATCCAACCTTTCAAGCCGAACGCGATAAGGTATGGACCGATGCGATGTTGGGAGGTGATATTTATAAGTATGGTAAGGTCGATTTAAATGACGACATCTATCCAGAAGGATCATTTCTTGTTCGTGATAGGCTCTCTGATTTCATATATGATCCTACCGAAGAAGAGAAGAAAAGTTGTTGGCACTATGACGTGTTTGAATATCAAGATAACTTTCGTTTGGCTCCAGAAGTTAATTATGTTCGTTACATATTTGAAAATGGGGAGGTTGGGTACTCTAAAGTAATATTATCAGAAGTTGTAGCCCCCCCTACAAGTATGAACTATAAAACGGAATATATCTATAGTCCATTTATTGAGACCAAAGATTATTATCAAGAGATTTGGGATCGACAAAAGTCTAGCTTTTTTGACGATTGTGGACGATAACATTTCATCTAGAATACCCCCCAATTAAAATTACAGGAGGAAGCACTTCAACGGCACTAAGGATTGAAGCACAAGTGATGGGACAACCGCTGGGCACGCTGAACTCCAGCTCGGCATCGTGCATCAGTAGAGCGACAACTTAGCATTGCATCATGGTGGTTGCTTGGTAGAGACACGATGCTCGTGTCTAATGTGTTCTGGAAATGATAGCACACAGATGAAACAGATTAGACCGATGAAACAGATCTTTTATTGTTTGTTGGGCTGCAGGGGGAAATAAACCACTAAGGCGCAAAGACACGAAGGGTTGAATCTCAGGTTATTTAGAGAACGCTATTGGTTATCGTGTATTAAATCCACCCTTTAAGATATAAGGTTGGATAATATTAAGTACAACAAAAGAATTCACCTATGGATAACAATAAAAAAGAGAAAACAGATAGACGACGAAGAAAAGGTTTATATTATGAATTGCCTATCATCCGAGAACAACCCGACTTCTTTGATTATCGTTGGAAAATTAATGTAAAGCAGGCCGATGAAGAGAAATTGGTTCTACGATATACTGGGTTTGAATTTTGGTTTGGGCTTGGGATTGTTGCGTTGATATGTTTTGGAGCTTTCACCCAGATATTTATCGAAGATGGTTTTTTCGTTGATATTTTTGTGAAGAAGGATTTTACGGGAGCATATTTCTTTATATTATATTTCATGTTTTTTGCTTTATCAGTACCTGTATTTCTCCACTGCTTTACTCCTCGGAAGTATTGGGTTTTTAATCGTAAGACAAAGATGGTGACAGTTCCCGGTAAATTTTTTGTAAAAGGTTATGATATTCCATTTGATCAGATTCGTATAGAGTATAGGACCTCAGGAAGTGGAAGTACCGGTTCTACACAGACCTACCCCGTTGTAATGATCCCAGATGAGGGGGGGGTATTTGGAGTTTTTTTAAATCTAATTGGGTCTTCTTAGAGAAAGCAGGTCCCGGCTATAACAATCGTGCCTGGAGTTTCTATACATGGTATATGGACAGAAATAGGCCACTGCCCCCAGGCAAGACGTTTGACCCGATTCGAGAACGAGAATTTTTGTCACGCAAAGAGCGAGGCTTTCCCTATCCTGAATATTTTAGTTTTATTCCTACCCCAGAAGCGAATTCAACCTTTCAAGCCGAACGCGATAAGGTGTGGACCGATGCGATGTTGGGAGGCGATGTTTATAAGTATGGTAAGGTCGATTTAAATGACGACATCTATCCAGAAGGATCATTTCTTGTTCGTGATAGGCTCTCTGATTTCATATATGATCCTACCGAAGAAGAGAAGAAAACTTGTTGGCACTATGACGTGTTTGAATATCAAGATAACTTTCGTTTGGCTCCAGAAGTTAATTATGTTCGTTACATATTTGAAAATGGGGAGGTTGGGTATGCAATAATATTATCATCAAAAGTATTAACTCCACCTACAAGCATGAACTATAAAACGGAATATATCTATAGAAGGTATATTGAGACCGAGGAGTATTATCAAGAGATTTGGGATCGACAAAAGTCTAGCTTTTTTGAAGATTGTGGACGACAACACTTCTTCTAGAACACCACCTAAGTTAAATTGCATGAGGAAGCACCGTAACGGCATTGTGGATTGAACCGCAGGGAATTTAGCCACGGATTCGACGGATCATACGGATTTCCACAGATTTTTAAATAGAACCACTAAGACGCAAAGACACGAAGTATTTTGTATACTGCCACATTCACTGAAAGTGCTACAGATATATCTATAGTAGATATATTGAGACCAAGGAGTATTATCAAGATATTTGGGATCGACAAAAGTCTAGCTTTTTTGAAGATTGTGGACGACAACATTTTATCAAATAAGGAAAGCTTATAAAGATAATGATTTGTTGAAAAGATATTTTCATTCATCTTGTAAACAATAAGGTCGCTAAATTGATTGTGACAACAATTATCATCATAGCAACTCTTTTCTCAACTTCATATTATAGGATACCCCCATGATCGTTCGAATAAATACTCCAAAAAAGAGAACTAGGATAAGGACAAGCCAAGGAAAGTCATTTAGGATCTGACCAATGGAAAGACTTATCATACACAGGAACAGAAACGCAATGCTAACTAATATTGAACAAAAACCAATATAGATACTCTTCTCTGCAAACCTGAGATATTCTATTGTTAGTCTATTACCCTCAATAGATATTATTAACTGATGTTTCCCATGTCTTTATTCAGGTTCATAAACCATTGATTCAATGAGCCTAAAGAATTTATTATTTTCGGGTTTATTTTTAAGTACACTGATTATCAATTCATTAAAATCACTATCGATGATTTCTGCGAGAGTTCTCATCAATTCGAGGATAAAACCCCAAATTCGTTGTACTATTACAAGTTCCATTCCTTGATCTTTTACATGAGCAAAGATTCCACCTAGCGTCTCATATGCCTCGAACCTTTTTGCTAAACTAAAAACGTTAAACTCAATAATAGCTACAGATAGATCTGCTATTTGAGCATCAAAATCACTCGATTGAGATTTTCCTAAACCAAAATAGTTCTTTGATTCCTTAAAAAAGACCTCAATACTCCATCTAATACTATATATCTGATAAGCTTTCTCTATGCTCAGCTTTGTATTTGAAGATACCAATAAATGCCATTTCCCTCGCTTACTGTTCTTGCAAAAGAATAGTTTTACATCTGTACCTTTATATTTCACTGTGACTTCTGCACAATATAGACTAAGTGACTTTACCCATTTTACTCTCTTTCGCTGTTTAAGTAAGAGAGCAAGTTCTTTGGTGCTATATTCTTTGTCTTTGAAAGAATATTTAGCACTAGACATCTTAGCCATTGCAACAAGATGCATACCATTAGAGATCACAGTTTTTAATATTGAATCACAGAAGAACCAACTGTCCATAAGTATGTAGTCTACTGTAATTCCTTGTTTAATAGCATTTACCATCATCTCTTTTGCCATCGTTATTTTATCAATAACGAGTTCTTTCTCTCGGTTAAACCCATTACTCTTTGTTGATCGTTTCTTTGAGAACTGTTTTTTACGTTGTTTGGCAGTGAGTCCAAATGGAGTCTTTTTATTCTTCCCTCTTTCTTTATGTAGAGAGAAGTCCAATGTAAAATAGCTTTTGCCATCCCATAAACCTAGAAATAATCCTTTAAAACCAAATATATAACGATGGGTTACATGCGACCATATTTTACTAACATGTTCAGTTTTGTAGGTAGACTTCTCAAAATCAGTATCGTCAATAATTAAGCATCTTTCTGCTTGATTACAGTCATCAGAGTGAGAGTTTTTGGCTATTTGACCAAAGAGTTTATTATTACATGATGAAACTATAGTACGCCAATCTATCTGGCTGTTATTTTTAAATCGATAGAATGTATTCTTTTGTGCTTCTAACATCTCTGATAGATAATGCTTACTGTAGCTATAAATATTAGGGATAGAGAAAATTGGGAAAAGTAGTAAGCCTAATAGTATGTCACCTTTGAAGTAAGTAGACTGAGGCAACTCTTTATTTCCTAATTTCAGTTGTCTTAAGTTGAGTAACTTGTAAAGGCTAATAATTCGATTAATTCCTTTTTCACTTGAACTGAAAAAACTCTGTGTCTCTGAAAAAACTTTTGTACTTTTATTCTGAAGCATGATTTATTTGGTTATTGGAACAACATTAATTTACTGATAATTAATGAATTATCAAAATAAACATGCTTCTTTTTATGCTGTAAATCAAGATGTTAGCCTACATGGGAAACATCAGTTATTAAATGATCAGAGCCCAACATAGGAGTCTCATCAAAGAGGCGCACAGACTCATAGTTTATACATTTTGACTCCCCCACAGAGGGCAACCTAAATTTCTTTAAGGGAAGGATGAAACTCACTTTATTACCATCAATTCTATAGACTAAGGATTTTGATTTACTTACTCCTTCCATCTCTGCAGAAAGTATACCACTACCTCTTTTCACGAAAAGGTTCTCTAGTGAGATCAACCTATAGTCTTTGTAATTACACCAAATGGCAAGACTAACAAATGCCAACATCAAAGAGAAAAAGAAGAAGACCATTCCTATAAGAATTTCCCCATCTGCCCAAGTAACCAACATCAAGGTGAAAACAGTAACAAAGCAACCAATAAAGAAGATTCCAATTTCAATGCTGGTATATTTATTTCGTTTCACCCTCCATTTAATTAGTTCTAACTCGATATCATTTAGGCTTCTACAATTATCTGTTATTGGATTTTTGTATTGAGTAGAGTTTATTTGCATTAAAGGTATTGTTCATTTCGGGTTATAGAGATCTTAATACTTACTGAATATAGTAAAAGCAGATGAATTTGATAACAATTCTTTTGTAAATTTGTTACTACTAAGTTGGCATGCCATTTAAAAGGAATACCAGCATGACAATGGTTAAACAAGAGAAGTTATGAAAAATATATTATTGGTTGCAGCAAGTGACCTTTCAAAAGATCAGGTAGTTCTTTTCCCAAAGGAACAACCTGAAGTGCTTTCTCAATTGGATGAGAATCAAATCAATTATATTAAGAATCAATTAGATAAAGAGCAGACAATCATAGGGATGCCATCATGCGATAGTTCATTTCAGTGGATGGTAGCGGTGGAGAAGAGCGATGACTGTATTAAGATGGCGGAAGCGCTACGTCAGTTAGGCGCAAAGGTTGTTGCTTTGATAAAAGGGCAGCGTATCGCTTCTATTGGAGTTAAAAACCAAACGGAGATGGATCGTATTGCCCTTCCTTTTGTAGAGGGTATGGTGTTAGCGGACTATAAGTTTGAGAAGTATTTCACCAAGAAAGAGGAGTATCCACTATGCTCTATTGAGATAGATGATCGTATTTCAGAAGAGGCCCTGTTAGAGCTTACATCTGTGTTGAAAGCTACAATTAAGGCAAGAGACTTAGTGAATGAACCACAGTCATTTTTGACAGCAACGCAGTTGTCTGAGGAGATGATTGAGATGGGAGAGGAAGCAAATATCTCGGTAACCGTCTTAGGAAAGAAGAAGATCGAAGAGCTCGGCATGGGAGGCCTCCTTGGGGTAAACAAAGGGAGTGTTGCCCCTCCAACTTTCACCATTATGGAGTACAAGCCTAAGGGAGCGGTGAATAGCGAACCGATAGTATTTGTCGGGAAAGGGGTCGTCTATGACACCGGAGGTTTAAGTCTAAAACCAACCGCAGCGAGCATGGACTATATGAAATCAGATATGGGTGGTGCAGCAGCTGTATCTTGTGCGACATATGCTATTGCATTGGCTAAGTTACCTTACCATGTGATCACACTTGTTCCTGCGACGGACAATAGACCATCTGGGGATGCTTATGCACCTGGAGATGTTCTAAAAATGTATAACGGCAAGACTGTAGAGGTATTAAATACGGATGCTGAAGGCAGACTAATTCTTGCCGATGCATTAAGTTATGCAGATAGATATAAGCCAGAGGTGGTGATGGATGTCGCTACATTAACAGGAGCAGCAGCTATTGCTATTGGTACAGAAGGTGCTGTAATAATGGGGAATGCTAAGGAGACATATTTCGAAGAGATTGACAAAGCAGGTTTTGAAACCCATGAGCGAAGTGTTCGTTTCCCTTTCTGGGATGAATATAGTAAGATGCTTGAGAGTGACATTGCCGATTTAAAAAACTTAGGAGGACGAGAAGCCGGAGCAATTACAGCAGGTAAATTCTTGGAGAATTTCACCGAAAGTCCTTATATCCATCTAGATATTGCAGGTCCTGCCTTCCTTCATAGTGAGAAGGGATATATCAAAAAAGGAGGTAGTGGCTATGGTGTACGTCTTCTTTTTGAATGGATCAAAACAAGAGCCAAATAATAAGATAAAGCACAAAAGATGACAAAGGGAGTGAAGAAGAACTGAAAAATTGATTAAATTTGATTCATTAAACAAAGAACAATAAGTCATGACTTTATGTCTTTGGCTAGATTCCCCAACGAAGGAATCTACCTGCCATGGTCATTTTCGAAGGAGGCTTAACAATCATATATCATTATGAACTTTCAAAAAATCAAAATAGGAATCACTCAGGGCGATATCAATGGTGTCGGATATGAGGTGATCATTAAGTCTCTATCGGACGATCGTATTTTCGAATCTTGCACTCCCATTGTTTATGGTTCACCCAAGGTAGCAGCTTACCATAAAAAAGCCATTGATCATACTAAGGTCTCTTTTAACCAGATTGTAGATGCTTCGGAATCCGAAGAGGGAAAAGCTAATATTTTGAATTGTATCTCTGAAAACACTCGTGTGGAGTTGGGGAAATCAACAACAATTGCTGGTGAATCTTCGTATATGGCGTTGGAGAAAGCGTGTGCAGATCTGAAAGAGGGTAAGATTGATGTACTGATAACGGCTCCTATCTGCAAGGACAATATCCAATCGGAAGATTTTAACTTTCCTGGACACACGGAGTTCTTATCAGAGCAGTTCGAATCGAAAGATCACCTAATGCTTATGGTCAGTGAACAGATGAAGATTGGAGTAGTTGCAGGTCATGTGCCTATTTCTCAGGTTTCGGAATTTATCACAGAAGAGCTGCTACTAAGTAAGATTCGTGTGATGCATCAAACCATGATGCAAGACTTTGGTATTGATGGCCCAAGGATTGCCGTGATGGGATTAAATCCACATGCAGGAGATAATGGGCTTTTAGGGAAAGAAGAGGAAGAGATTATCACACCGGCATTGAAAAAAGCACAGGAAGAGGGCATTATGGCTATGGGACCATATCCAGCAGATGGATTCTTTGGAAATGGGACTTATCGTAATTTTGATGTTATTCTTGCGATGTATCACGACCAAGGATTGGTTCCGTTTAAGGCACTAGCATTTGATGATGGGGTAAACTTCACTGCAGGACTACCTATTATTAGAACGTCTCCAGGACACGGAACGGCTTTTGATATTGCAGGTAAAGGCAAAGCATCAGAGAACTCTTTCCGTAAAGCAATGTATCTTGCCATCGACCTTTACCGTAATCGTGAGATCTACAATGAAGTGTCGAATGACCCGTTACAGAAATATGATTTAGAAGATCGCCAGTCGATGGGAGACCGATCAATTTAAGACAGATAGAAGGTCGCTAGGGGACATAGATGATTATGTACCATATGCATCTCCATTTGATATAGAATTAGCAAAGAGGCACTCCATACAGAGGGCCTCTTTTTTTGAACAACAGAAAAGATCAAACTATGTACGAATACATTAAAGGAAACTTGACTGAGGTGACGCCAACCTATGCCATTGTAGAGACAGGAGGTATCGGCTATCAAGTGTTTATTTCTCTGACCAGTTATCAAAAGGTACAGTCGCAACCACAAGCAACGCTATGGACACATTTTGTGGTGAGAGAAGATGCCCAATCGCTATATGGTTTTTCAGATAGAGAGGAGAGAGCTCTATTTCGTCATTTAATCTCGGTCAATGGTGTTGGAGCAAACACCGCGATGGTGATGTTATCTTCTTACCCAACGCAAGAATTATTGCAAGCAATTCAAACCGATAATGTTAATGTGTTGAAAAGCATAAAAGGGATTGGAGCTAAAACGGCACAGCGTATTCTGATCGATTTGAAAGACAAAGTGGGTAAAATTGAGGGTGAAGGTCAGATTGTAGCCTCTCAGAACAATACGAATAAAAATGAAGCGTTATCTGCTATGGTAATGTTAGGATTTAACAAGAAAGCAGCAGAGAAGGTTATTGATAAGATTTTGAAAGATAATCCAGCAATGGAAGTGGAGCCGATTATCAAACTTGCACTGAAAAGCTTGTAGTCCTAACACCATATAGTGTGTAACCATTCAAGCCCAAGGAAACAGGTTGAGACAATTAGGTAAAATATGGATCCCCATTTGCATGATTCTATGCTTGGGGATCGCAATCAATAAAACGAACGTAGCATTTGGACGCCATCACACGTCTACTCATTTTGAACGTTTCAACGATGCAGCCTCGAGTTCTGTCGTTGAAGCTATGGTGGCACCATATGAAGCAGCCCCAGACTCTACGGAGCTCACCCTCCCGCTTCCTGATAACATGAAGACGGAGGAGCATTATGACCCTACGACCAATCAATTTGTGATTGAGCACAAGGTGGGGGATCTCTATTATCAACCCACAAGAGCATTCAGTCTAGATGACTATGTGAACTACGATTTTGATCGTGCCATTCAACAGTATTGGCAGGAGAAGACCTCTAAAACGATGGAGGAGAAGAAGAAGTCACTTATTCCATCGATAAGTATTGGAGGAGAAGCTTTCACTAAGATCTTTGGTAACAATACCATCTCAATTAAACCACAAGGGTATATAGAGCTCTCTTTTGGAACTAAGACCAATAGGATTGATAATCCAGCACTATCAGAAAGATTACGAAAAACCACCACCTTTGATTTTGATGAGAAGATCAATCTTAGTGTGAAAGGATCTATTGGGAATAGACTTTCAATGGGGGTTAACTACAATACAGAGGCGACATTTGATTTTGAGAATCGTATGAATCTTAATTTCAAAGGAGAGGAAGATGATATCGTGAAGAATATTGAAGCGGGTAATGTGTCCATGTCGTCAGATAACTCACTGATCAAAGGAGGGGTAAACCTTTTTGGTGTGAAGACAGATCTACAGTTCGGTAAATTAAGTGTTTCGACAGTTCTTTCTCAACAGAAGGGAGAGAGTAAGGTGATCAACACAGAAGGGGGGGCGACAAAAACTGATTTTAATATTCAGGTGTTGGACTATGAAGCCAATAAACACTTCTTCTTGGGGCAGGTCTTCTATGACCAGTATGATCAGTCATTATCAAAAATGCCTATCATCTCTTCGAGTATCAATATCACCAAACTAGAGGTGTGGATTACGAACAAGACAGGAAACTATACCCAGTCTCGTAATATTGTTGCTTTTACTGATTTGGGTGAACGTGGTCGCAACAAACAGAATAATACGACTCTTACTACAGATGCAGCCGGACTTCCTTATCCAGACAATACTTATCCATGGAATGGTAGCAACAATCTATACGATAAGATGAACAATGACTACAATGCCATTCGTGACATTGCACAGGTGACAAGCACATTAGGCCCTCTCAAACAGAGTGATGGATTTCTTCCAGCACAAGACTACGAGAAGGTGGAGAATGCACGCATGCTTACCTCCTCTGAATATACTTTCAATCAGAAACTCGGATATATTTCATTAAACAGGTCTCTTAGCCCTGATGAAGTGCTTGCAGTATCCTTTGAGTACACCATTAATGGAAAGACTCTTAGGGTAGGAGATTTCTCTACTGGGGGTGTAGAGGCACCACAGACTCTATTTGTTAAACTATTGAAAGGGACCAATGTCAACCCTAAGTTTAACTTATGGAAGTTAATGATGAAGAACATCTATGATTTAAATGCCTATCAAGTGAATAAAGATGGCTTTAGATTGGATGTAGTCTATCAAGATAGTAAAACAGGTTCTAACTTAAACTATCTACCTGACGGACCTTTAAAAGAGAAGATACTGATCCAAGTGATGAACTTGGACAACGTCAATATGCAAGGGGATCAGCAGTCAGATGGACTTTTTGACTTTATCCCAGGTTATACGATTGATTCGGAACGTGGAAAGATCATCTTCCCATCAGTTGAACCTTTCGGTGACTACTTGGAGAAGAAACTTGCAGGCGATCAAAGTGCAATCAATAAGTATGTCTACCATGCTCTTTATGATAACACGAAGACGATTGCAGAGCAGCAAGCCGAAAAGAATAAGTTTGCATTTATGGGTAGTTACCAAGGTAGTTCCAATTCGGATATTCCACTGAATACAATCAATTTAACGCCAGGGTCTGTAAAAGTTACTGCTGGGGGACGTACACTGGTTGAGAATGTAGATTATGTGGTCGATTATACCTTGGGGCGCGTAAGAATATTAAACCAAGCATTGATTGAATCTGGACAAGCCATCTCGATATCTACAGAGAGTGAGCAGATGTTTAGCATGCAACGCAAGACTTTGATTGGTACACAGCTGAACTATCAGTTTACAGATAATTTCAACCTAGGTACAACAGTGATGTATCTTCAAGAGAAGCCTCTGACTAGTAAGGTAAACTACGGTCAAGAACCGATATCTAACTTGATGTTAGGATTCAATGGAGCATACAAAACAGAGTCGCAATTTCTTACCTCGTTGGTGGATAAGATACCACTTATCGATACCAAAGAGGTGTCTAACATCTCCGTTGAAGGGGAGTTCGCTAAACTATACCCAGGTACATCGAATGCTATTGGTGAGTCTGGGGCTGCATATTTAGATGATTTCGAAGGGACACAAACAAGTATCTCATTAAAGACACAATATACATGGAAATTGGCCAGTGTACCACAGGGGAAGAATGATATCCCTGAAGGAGAGAAGACCAATGATCTGACCTCTGGATATAACAGAGCACTTCTGTCATGGTATGTGATTGATCCACTAATGCAGAGGGATACACCGAATACACCATCCAATATCAAGGGAAATGATGAAGAGCAGTCGAAGAATAGTACTCGTGAGGTCTATCAAGATGAGATCTTTCCAAACACCAATAATGCTGTAGGACAACCCACCAATATACCAACGTTTGACTTGGCTTTCTATCCAAATGAGAGAGGTCAGTACAACTTTGACACTGCACCAACGTCCAATTCATCTGGGGTTAATGCAGATGGAACATTGAAAAGTCCAGAGAGTCGCTGGGGAGCGATAATGCGTAAGATTGAGACTCCTGATTTTGAGAATGCAAATATTGAATATATCGAGTTTTGGGTGATGGACCCTTATGCAGAACTTACTGACGCGGAGAAGTTGAATTCAGGAGGAGATCTATATTTCCATTTGGGTAATATCTCCGAGGATATTCTACGTGACTCACGTAAATCATTCGAGAATGGTTTACCTATCGATGGCAATTATGATGCGATTACAGATAATACCACATGGGGTAGGGTTTCAAGAAACCAACCCACAGTAAATGCTTTTGATAATAACCCATCTTCTAGACAGTATCAAGATATTGGTTTAGACGGTTTGGCCGATGAAGAGGAGCGTAACTTCTATAATAACTATATTACAGAAGTGAGCAAGATCGTCACAGGAGCAAGCCTAGAGAAGATCCAAAATGACCCTTCGGGAGATAACTACCATTACTTTAGAGGAAGTGATTACGACCAACAGCAGTTGGGTATCCTAGAGCGTTACAAGTACTATAATGGAGTGGATGGTAACTCACCAACAGATGCACAGTCGCCTGAGTCCTATAATACCTCTTCTACCTCTTTACCTGATGGGGAAGATATCAACCAAGATAATACCTTGTCAGAAAACGAGAGTTATTTTGAGTATAAGATCAGTATGCGACCTAATGACTTCCAAGTTGGTTCTAATTTCATTACGGACAAACGAATAGCAAAAGTTAAATTAAAGAACTCGGAAGTGCGAGAGGTGGAGTGGTATCAGTTTAAGATCCCAGTGACCAAGAGTAGTAAAACAATCGGTTCTATCTCTGACTATCGTTCTATTCGCTTCATTCGTATGATGATGAAAGATTGGCAGATTCCTGTGGTCCTTCGATTTGCAACTCTTAATTTAGTGCGAGCAGATTGGAGAAAATATACGGTGAACTTGGAAGATCCGACACAAGTAAATAATGAGAATACCGAATTTGAAGTTTCTGCAGTAAACATTGAAGAGAACTACGAGAAACAACCTGTAAATTATGTATTGCCTCCAGGTATTGACCGTGTTATTGATCCAGCCAATCCTCAGCTAAGAGAGCTTAATGAGCAATCTCTACTTCTAAAAGTAGAAGACTTAGAGGATGGTGATGCAAGAGCATCGTATAAAAATATCACCACCGATATGAGGATGTATAAGCGTCTGAAGGTGGAAGTGCATGCCGAACAGTTAGAAGATATGCAGACCCAAGATAATGAGGTAAGGGCATTCATTCGCATTGGTTCGGATTATCAGGATAACTTCTATGAATATGAGGTTCCATTGAAGATGACACCTCCAGGGCATTATAATAATCAATTAGATCGTGATAGACAAACAGTTTGGCCAGAGCAGAACCGTATGGACATTCTTTTGAAAGACCTTACTGATCTTAAGCTCTCTCGAAATAAAGAGATGCGAAAAGAGGGTAGTGTAATTGAAATGACCGATGTCTTTGAATCACAAATTAGTTATAATGGACATCCTCGTATTATCCGGATTAAGGGTAACCCGAACTTAGGCGATGTCCGCATTGTGATGCTTGGGGTAAGAAATCCTAAGTCGAACGATGGATCCATGGAGTCGGTAGAGGTTTGGTATGATGAGCTACGTTTAACGGATGTAGATAACGAAGGAGGATGGGCAGCTTCTACAAGAATTCGAGGTAATCTGGCAGATCTAGCGACCTTCTCTTTTGCGGGAAGCCATATGTCATCAGGTTTTGGTGGTATAGAACAGAGTTCGGTTCAAAGAAGCATGGATGACAATAGTGTGTATGACTTTAGTTCTACTGTCTCATTCGGTAAATTCTTCCCTAAGAAATGGGGGGTAAAAATACCGATGTACTATGGTATATCACAAAATGTAAAGACTCCGAAGTACAATCCTCTGAATCCTGATATAAAGATGACAGATGCTTTAGATGCTTTAGAGACACAATCATTAAGAGATGAATTAAATGCACAGGTACAAGATAAGACTGTAAAGAAGAGTATCAACTTCTCAGACGTTCGTATAGAGCCTCAGAAGAAGTCGAAGAAGCGTCATTTCTATGATGTCTCGAACTTCTCATTCACATTATCTCATAATACGACGACCCATAAGGATATCAACACGCAGCAGAATGACGAGAAAGAGTCGAAATTCTTATTCAGCTATAACTATACGAAACGGCCTAAACCAGTAGAGCCATTCCGTAATGTTAAAGCACTACGTAGTCCTATGTTCCGACTTATCAGAGACTTCAACTTCTATCTGTCACCTTCGCAGTTGTCGTTCCGTTCAGATATGCAGAGCTATTATAGTGCTATGCAGTATCGTAACTTATCACAACCAGACTTTAAGTTACCGACATCATATGTCCAAGACTTTAATTGGTATCGCTATTACAATTTCCGATATGACTTGACTAAATCGATCAAATTAGACTTTGCGGCACAAAACAGATCACGTATTGATGTGCCATTATATATGGAAGAGGAAGATAGGATACGTAAAGAAGATGATCCTTATCAAGCATATAAGCAGTCTATCTTAGACAGCTTACACACAGGAGGTCGTAACACTGCGTACAACCAAACGATTAATGCGAGTTACACCTTACCTATTAATAAGATCCCTCTATTAAATTGGACTTCATCGACATTAAGGTACCAAGGAAGATACGATTGGAAAGCGGATCCTATCATCAAAGATTCAGAAGTCAATTTAGGAAATACAATAGGTAATGGTTACTCTATTCAAGGAACTGCAGGCCTGAACTTTGTGAGCCTTTATAACAAGGTTCCTTACTTGAAGAAGGTGAATAGGAAATTTGCAAGAAGTAGTAGCAGTCGTTCAAGAGGACGAGTAAAAACGAAAAATGTAACTTACCAAGATACGATCAATCTGAAAGGAAAGAAGAAGAATGTGATCAAGCATAAGTTGAATAGTAAGACTCTTCAAATCTCCTTTAAAGATCAGAATGGGAAAACAATTAGGGCAAAAACGAAGTTTATAGATAACAACAAGATCGCAATCTATCCTTCTAGGTCATATAAAAAGGCAACGGTAGATATCTCAGGAACAGTTGAGATTGAAGACAAAAGTAATAATCCGACCGTAGTCGATGGTTTTACGAGACTGTTGATGTCGGTAAGAAACTTCAATGCGACATATACAGATACCAGGGGAACAACCATGTCAGGATTCCTACCAACACCAAAGTGGTTTGGTAACAGTACTACTGGAGGAGCAGCCCCGGGATGGGACTTTGTCTTTGGATGGCAAGATCCCGATTTTGCTACAAAAGCGATAGATAGTGGATGGATTACGACCGATTCATTGCTCAATCAACCAGTGCTCCGAACATCTAATACAACCCTAAATTTACGTGCTAATATCGAACCTATAAAAGGGCTTAAAATTAGTCTTACGGGAAATAGAACGATGAGTAGTAATGAGAGTGAATATTATAACTATAACCATTCGGAGCAGAGTTGGAATATGACCCCAGCGAACTATATGGAAAATGGTAGTTTCTCGATGAGTATCATCTCAATTGGTAGTGCTTTTGAAAGCACTTCAGGGCAAGGTATTCCTGAAAGTAAGGCTTATGATCAATTTATGAGTAATAGGGCTATAATACAACAGAGAATGGTGGAGGAGAAGAATCCATCCCAACCTGAACGATTTGGGGAGAACCAACAAGAGGTTCTGATTCCTGCATTTATTGCGGCGTATACAGGACAAGACGCAGCATCTGTCGAACTCTCTCCATTCCCATCAGCTCAATATATTCGTCCCAATTGGAGGGTCGAATACAATGGTTTGACTGATCAGATTAAAGGGATTAAATCAGTGGTCAGAACAGTGAATATTTCACACTCTTATCGTTCGACTTATAGTGTGGGTTCATATATTACCAATAGTAATTTCTCGGATACACAATATACGCTACTAGAAGCTCAATTAGCACAACAGAACTATATCCCAGTGTATGATATCTCTACCGTTAATATTAAAGAGTCTTTCAGTCCTCTTATTAATGTGGATGTGATGTGGAAAAACAATATCTCATCACGATTTGAGATTCGTAAAACAAGATCATTGACCCTAAGCACTTCGAACAATCAACTGACCGAGGTACATAGTAATGAATATAGTGTTGGATTAGGTTATCGCATCGAGAACCTACAGATCTTCTATAATAAAAACAGTGGTCAGAAGGCCATATCTAATGACCTTAACATGCGTTTTGACATGGGGGTTAGAGAGAATAAAACGATAATACGTAAGCTTGCGGAGCTAGACAATCAGCTTACTGCAGGGCAGAAAGCATTGACCTTAAAAGTTACGGCTGACTATACCTTGAGTAGACAGCTCACATTGCGTATGTATTATGATCGAATTGTAAATACTCCTTATGTTTCGATATCATATCCGACTGCAAACACCAATTTTGGTTTTAGTATTCGTTTCAATCTACAACAGTAAAACATAAATAGGTATACAAACTTAGACCTAGTTCCCTTTATTTTGGGAGCTAGGTCTTTATTTTGGGACTTATAATCACATTAATGGAATCATAATATTATCTAATACTCTAATTTTCATCTGCTTTATAAAACAATATGTTTATTTTTATGGTGCCGTTTTTAGAATGGTAAGTTCGGAAAACTTCAATTGACACAACTAATAGAACTAAAATGAGCAAAGACACAAACCTGACATCTAAGAGAAGATGGATTGCCTTAGGTATAGTAGCAACACTTATCATTGGATACTTTGTATTTCGAAAAGGAGATGAGAAAAATACGATACTCACGGCGAAAGCCATTCAGCAAGACCTAGTTATTACAGTGGAGACAACAGGAGAGCTGGATGCACTAAATTCTGTAAAGATAAAAGGGCCTGATGGCATGCGAAAAGCACGTATATGGCAAGCAAAGATTAATCGACTTATTGAAGAGGGTACCACAGTGAAAAAAGGGGATTTCGTTGCTGAAATAGATAAATCATCTCTTAGTGATCAAATAAAAAATGCAACAGATGATGTTACACTAGCTGAATCGAATATGATTCAACAGAAGTTGGATACGACACTTACCCTTCGCCAGTCACGAGACAATATCTTAAACTTAAAATATCAAGTTGAAGAGTCAATCATCAAACTAGAACAGTCTGCATTTGAACCACCTGCAACAATCAAACAAGCGAAGATGAATGTAGAGAAGAATAGGCGTTCATTAAAGCAAGCTAAAATGAATTATCGCATTAAGTGTGATCAGATGGAAGCTAAGATGAAACAGATTAGCACTAAATTCTCAAAGAAAAGACGTCAACTAGATTTCTTATTAAAACTTGAAAAGGAGTTTGTAATCTTTGCACCTGAAGACGGTATGGTAGTTTATCACAAAGATGAGTGGTCGGGACAGAAAGTCAAAGAGGGGTCCAATATTCATGGTTTCAACCCTGTTGTTGCAACGCTTCCTGACCTGAGTAAGATGGTTTCGAAAACATTTATCAATGAGGTGGATATTCGTCGCATTAAATTAAAACAAAAAGTAGAAATTGGATTGGATGCATTTCCTGAAAAAAGGTACAGTGGTGTGGTAACTAAGGTAGCAAATGTAGGAGAGCAGAAACCAAACTCTGATGCAAAAGTCTTTGAGGTCGAAATTACGATCAATGAATCAGATCCTATTTTTAGACCATCGATGACCACTTCGAATCGTATTATAACAAAGATTGTAGAGGATCAAAAACTCATTCCTATAGAGGCTCTATATACAGATAATGACTCTATCTTTTATATCTATAAGAAACAGGGCTTCGGTTTCAAAAAGACAGTGGTAACTGTAGGAGATCAAAATGATCATGATGTAGCAATTCTTACAGGAATAGAGAATAACGATGTGGTATCTCTGAATCGCATTGAAGAATAGGACATCAAGCTATGGATCGTTTTATATTCAATTTTCAAATCGCCTTAGAGGCGATTCGATCAAATAAGCTACGCTCTTTTCTAACTGCTCTAGGGATTATATTTGGGGTAAGTGCTGTTATCTCGATGATGGCTATTGGTGCTGGAGCACAGCAAGAGATTTTAGACCAGATGAAGCTTGTAGGGGTGAATAATATTATCATAACACCCATCAAGAAACAGTCAGATGAGAAGATAGAAGAGGAGGCAACGGGACATAAAGAACGTTTTTCTCCTGGTCTTAATATGCAAGATTTAAAGAACATCTCATATACCCTACAGAATATTGAAGAGATGAGTGGGGAGGTTATTCTAAACAGTTATATGATTCATGATGGTCGACGTAAATCCATCAAAATTCTTGGAGTAAATAGTGGCTACTTTAAGATGTTTAATTACAACTTTTTAGCAGGTGCTACATTTGCGCAAAGTCAATCGAACCACGGATTACCAGTATGTATCATTGGAGAACAGGCTGTCAAGAGATTCTTTAATAACCAAATACCCATTGGAAGAAGAATTAAATGTGGACAACAGTGGCTTACAATTATCGGCGTATTAAAAGATAGAGGTGTTGTTACAACGGACTCTAAAGAGTTAGGTATTCGAAACACCAATCTAGATGTCTATATACCACTTCAAACCATGTTGCTTCGTTATAAGAATAGAGGTATGATCACCAAGCAAGCCATCTTGATGGCCAATAGTGGTAATGATGATGATAAAGATAATGCTTCAGCCTCTAGTAAGAAGAAATCAACAACTCACCAGTTAGATAAGATCGTCATTCAAGTGAAAGAGACAGAGGAGTTAGGGAATACGGCTGAAATTATTCATCGCCTACTAAAGCGCAGGCATAATGATAATATTGATTTTGAGATCACAGTTCCAGAACTACTTCTCAAGCAACAACAGAAGACCAAAGAGATCTTTAATATGGTTTTAGGAGCCATTGCGGGAATATCACTGTTGGTTGGAGGTATAGGTATTATGAATATCATGTTGGCCTCTGTCATGGAACGTATCAAAGAGATTGGACTTAGAATTGCTCTTGGAGCACAGAAGAGTGATATTATACAACAGTTTCTTTGTGAGTCAATGCTTATTAGTCTGGTTGGTGGAATTATAGGGATCATTCTTGGAGTACTATTATCCGTAATCATCTCTAAAGTAGCAGAGATCGCTACAATAATCTCTTTTATCTCCATTATTACCTCTTTTGGTGTATCCACTATTATTGGAATTGTCTTTGGGATTACTCCTGCTAGAAAGGCCGCCAATCAAAATCCTATAACCTCATTACGTCATGAATAGATTACCTTTATATTGTATATGTCTATGCTGTCTTCTTATGGCAAATTTCAGCTATGGACAGTTAACAAAACTGACCTTAGAAGAGGTCATTGCACTAGCAAAAGAGAAGTCACTGAATGCACAAATTGCAGTAAATAAAAAGGATAACAAATATTGGGAGTATCGTAATTATCTTGCTACAACCTTACCAAATCTAAGCCTTTCAGGAAACCTTCCGAACTATAAGAGTGGTATTAGTCCGGTTAATCAAGATGATGGTTCAACGGCATTTCGTAAAAACAGCCAAGCATCGTCAGATCTTAGAGTTAGCTTGTCTCAGAATATACCATGGACGGGTACAAAGATATCCTTAAATAGTGAACTTAGTCGTATTGATATCCTAGAAGGAAAAGATACAGGCGTATCTTACTCGACCACTCCTCTTTATGTAACTGTAGAGCAGCCTGTCTTTGCATTTAATAAATTTAAATGGGACAGGAAGATTGCACCACTACTCTATGAAGAGTCGAAGAAAGAGTTTCAAGAAGAGTTTGAGAACATTAGCTATAGAGCAACACAAAACTTCTTTCAGCTTCTTCTTGCCCAAGTAGATGTAGCCATTGCACAGAAGAATCAAGCGAATAATGACACCATCTATAATATAGGAAAGGGAAGATACAATTTAGGTAAGATTGCAGAGAATGAACTGTTGCAACTACAACTTAACACCCTATCCTCTAGCCGAGATGTATCCACAGCAAAGATTGCATTAGAGAGTGCTAGATTGAATCTAAACACTTTTATAGGTAGACCTAAAGGAGAGGATTTCCAACTTATCAGCCCAGATCAACTACCTATATTTAAGATCGATCCTCAACTAGCTTTAGAAGAGGCAAAAAAGAATCGTAAACAGTATTTGGCATTTAAGCGTAGACGAATTGAAGCAAAGAGAGAAGTGGCTCGTGCAAAAGGAAATTCTTCCCTTAATGTAAATGTTATTGGTAGTTACGGGGTTTCACAATATGCAGATGATATACACCTCGCCTACAAAGATTTTAATGAGCAACAACGTTTACGAATTGGTTTCAATATTCCATTGGTAGATTGGAAACAACGTAAATCTAAATTACTGATGGCCGAGGCGAGTCAAAAACTTACGGAGAATACGATCACACAGGAGTCTCAACTATTTGAACAAGAAATCATTGTTCTAGCACAGAAGATTCCAATTATATATGATCGTGTTAAATCGACAGAGCTGGCCAATAAGATTGCTCAGAAACAGTACGAAATCTCAAGACAGCGATATATGGTAGCCAATATAAGCATTACAGACTTGAACCTCTCATTAAAAGGGAAGGATAGTGCTAGTAGCTCATATCTAAGAGCATTACGAGAGTTCTGGACTTCGTACTATCAATTAAGAATGTTAACGATGTATGATTTTGAGAATCAGCATCCTATTATTAATGTTCCAGAAGAGGAAAAACCATGAAGACGATTATAGAAATAAAAGACCTTATCAAGGACTATCATATGGGTAGCTCTAATGTAAGAGCACTAGACCATGTCTCTCTTAGTATATCAGAAGGAGAGTATGTTAGCTTTATGGGACCATCTGGATCAGGTAAAACGACCTTAATGAATATCATTGGCTGCCTAGACCTTCCTACAGATGGAAGTTATCATCTTAATGGTAAAAGTATTTTTAATATCGAAGCGGACGAAATGGCCGCCATTCGTAATAATGAAATAGGGTTTGTATTCCAATCCTTCAATCTACTTCCAAGAAGTAGTGCCCTTGAAAATGTTGCATTACCTCTTGTGTATGCAGGAGTTGCAAAAGAGGCACGACTTGAAAAAGCCTACCAATCACTTGAAAGGGTTGGACTTGGCAATCGTGTGGACCACAAACCTTCTGAGTTATCTGGAGGTCAACAACAGAGGGTGGCTATAGCCAGAGCACTTGTCAATAACCCTTCGCTGATCTTAGCAGATGAACCAACAGGAGCACTCGATACCAAAACATCTTATGAGATTATGGATCTTTTCGAGGAACTCCATCTTAAAGGTCATAGTATTGTAATGGTGACCCATGAGGAGGAGATTGCAGAATATGCGAAAAGAGTTATTCGTATGAGAGATGGATATATAGAGAAAGATACCCTTAATAATCAACAAGAGTGATGATCGGTACACATTCGTCTTACTTCCTGAAAAAGAGCCTGCTTTATTTTCGTATTGTTAGGCTCTTTTTGGGATGCTCTATACAACTGAATTATACGAGGATTAACGGTACCACACAGACACAAGTGTTGTTTGAGAAGAGAACAAAAAGTATGCACCAAACAGTAACCATACAAGACTTCTCTTTATCAACAGATCATTCTTTCTCTCTCTTTTACAAAAAATACTAATCGGATTAATAAATGTAATACCCCGATAATAAATAACCGTTTTTCGAAATGATGATCAAAAATAATTATAATGAAAATATCCTTGATACATATGGATATAGAAATGGGTGTATGTCTCCATACACCCACCTCACATATATAAATATAGTAGACCTAAGAAATTACCTTTAGCTCTTTGCCTACTTTAATAAATGCTTGAATTGCTTTATCTAGATGCTCTCTTGTATGTGCAGCCGAAAGTTGAACCCTAATACGTGCTTGGTCTTTTGGAACAACTGGATAATAAAAACCTGTTACATAGATACCTTCATCAGATAACATAGAAGCAAAGTCTTGAGATAGTTTTGCATCATAAAGCATCACTGCACAAATAGCAGATGAAGTCGGTTTGGTATCGAAACCAGCATCTCCCATTTGAGAGACAAAATACTTTGTATTTTCATGTAAACGATCTTGTAGTTCGTTGTTATCACTAATTAGATCAAACATACGAATCCCTGCTGCTGCAATCGAAGGAGGAATAGAGTTCGAGAACAGATAAGGACGTGATCGCTGTCTTAGCATTTCAATCACCTCTTTCTTTCCAGTCGTGAATCCACCAATAGCTCCACCAAAAGCTTTTCCTAGAGTTCCTGTGATAATATCTACCTTACCACGACAATCATATAGTTCTGTTACACCACGACCTGTTTCACCAACAACTCCTGCAGAGTGACACTCATCCACCATCACCATAGCATCATATTTCTCCGCTAGACGAATAATTTCATCCATTGGTGCCACATTTCCGTCCATTGAGAATACACCATCCGTAACAATAATTCTAAAACGTTGCTCTTGTGCTTTAATCAACTGTTGCTCAAGATCAGCCATATCAGCATTCTTATAACGGTATCTTTGTGCCTTACACAAACGCACTCCATCAATAATAGAAGCATGGTTTAATGAATCTGAGATGATCGCATCTTCAGCAGTAAAAAGTGGTTCAAAAACACCCCCATTAGCATCAAAACATGCTGCATATAGGATAGTATCTTCCGTACCGAAGAACTCCGCAACTTTCTGCTCTAGCTCTTTATGCACATCTTGTGTTCCACAAATAAAACGTACCGATGACATACCAAAACCTCTTGCATCAAGACTCTCTTTAGCAGCCTTAATAAGTTCAGGATGATCAGACAGTCCTAAATAGTTATTGGCACAGAAGTTCAATACGTCCTGTCCGTTATCTAATGCAATCTCTGCATTTTGTGGTGTTACAATAATACGTTCGCTTTTAAACAAGCCTGCATCTTTAATTTCAGCTAGCTCGTTTTGAAGATGTTCTTTAATTTTACCGTACATAACTATATAATGATTACTGATTGAAATGATTTTCATTAATCTCAAAATAGAAGAGTCGCTTCTTCTATTTTCTTATACAAAGTAATAAAATCTTTTAATCTATCACACCCTTATAAAGACAGTTTTTATCTCATGATGGTGATGAAAAAAATCACTCTTTTACACCATTAAGTATTGCTTTTTTATTCATGATCGCTTAATACCCTACGTCACATTCATTCAATTTCCTATCTTTGTACTATTAAAAAAATTAGCAAAGTACTTTTAGTCATGAGTGAAAGAAAAGTAAGAGTTCGTTTTGCACCGAGTCCCACAGGACCTCTTCACATAGGAGGAGTGCGAACTGCATTATTTAACTACCTATTCGCAAAGAAAAATGGTGGTGACTTCCTTCTTCGTATCGAAGATACGGATCAAACAAGATACGTGCCAGGAGCTGAAGCCTATATCATTGAAAGCTTAAAATGGAGTGGTATGGATATTGACGAAGGTCCAGAAAACCCTGGAACATGTGGTCCATATCGACAGAGTGAGAGAAAAGAGATCTATCACGAATATGCTTTACAACTTGTACAGAGTGGGGATGCATATTATGCTTTCGATACTCCTGAGGAGTTAGATGCAGTTCGAACAGCGCACGAAGAGAAGAAAGAGACTTTCACTTACAATGCAGCGACTCGTATGTCTATGAGGAATTCTCTTTCTATGGATGCAGCAGAAGTAGAGAAGCTTCTTGCAGAGGGTGTTCCTGCAGTTATTCGTTTTAAGATGCCAACAGATCAAGAAGTTTCTGACACAGATCTTATTCGTGGTAAGGTAAAGTTCCAAGCATCACTTCTTGACGACAAAGTACTATATAAAGCGGATGGTATGCCAACGTACCACCTTGCAAATGTGGTTGATGACTACCTAATGAATATCTCTCATGTTATTCGTGGTGAAGAGTGGTTACCATCTCTTCCTCTGCATATTCTATTATATGAGAAGTTAGGATGGACATCCCAGCGTCCACAATTTGCACACCTTCCACTGATCCTTAAACCAGTAGGTAAAGGAAAGTTGAGCAAGCGTGATGGGGATAAACTTGGATTTCCTGTTTTCCCATTAGAGTGGAAAGATCCTCAATCAGGGGATATCTCTCGTGGATACCGTGAAGATGGATATCTACCAGAAGCTTTTGTTAACATGCTAGCACTTCTAGGATGGAATCCTGGAACAGAACAAGAGATCTTCACCATGGATGAACTTTGTGAAGTTTTCTCACTAGAGCGTGTTACGAAATCAGGTGCTCGTTTCGATCCAGAGAAGACAAAATGGTTCAACCATCAATATGTTTCAACTCTTGACAACTCAAAATTAGTGGAGCTATTTATGCCAACACTACTAGCTGAAGGTGTTGATGTCTCAGGACTTGACCTAGAGAGAGTTGTAGGTATGGTTAAAGAGCGAGTTAACTTTGTCAACGAGCTATGGGAACAAACATCATTCTTCTTTGTAGACCCAATATCTTATGACCCCAAAGTGGTTAAGAAGAGATGGAAAGAGGCTGTTCCAGGTTATGTTACAGAGATTAAAGAGGTCGTTGCAGCTGTAGATAATTGGAATGCTGCAGACATCAAATCAGCAGTATCTGATCTTGTTAATAGTAAAGAGTGGGGGTTCGGGTTGATCATGAATGCACTTCGTCTTGCGATTGTAGGTGGAGGTTTTGGTCCTGACCTATTTGATATATGTGAAATCATTGGCAAAGAAGCGACATTACGTCGTCTTGATAATGCGATACAGAATATCCAGCGTTAAGCCCTTATTTCACTAAATATAAACAATGCATCATTCATATCTGGATGATGCATTGTTCGTTATAAGTGATCTTTGATATCATTTTTCTCCAGTTCATCCTAACACGTCTGTTTTTATTCGTTCCACCCTATTCTCCGTTCCCAATTTCAGATCATAGACGTAAGGTATTATACATCGGTATGTATAATTTCGGCTATTAAGACATATCGGGATAGATAATGGACATTTTTATTAATTCTCAGAATTAATGATTCTTATCTTTATAAGACAAACGAGATATTAAGTTATTACACTTTTCATCCTATCTCTAAAATCGTACTTTATTAGGTTGAATTACTTATAAAACAGAAAAATGAATAAAATCACACTACTTCTCTTATGCATCATTTTACATGGTTGTAAGCAGAGAACTACAAACGATCGTCCCAACATTGTATGGATTGTTTCTGAAGATAATTCTGCACACTTTATGAACTTATATGCCTCTAACGGGGTAGCCACCCCAAATATTGAAAAGCTGGCCAATAAGGGGATATTATTTGAGAATGCATATAGTATGGCACCAGTATGTTCTGCTGCAAGAAGTGCCATCATATCGGGATGTAACAATGTTAGAACAGGTACACAGTTCCATCGTGCATCGCAGGATGTCCCTCTTCCTCATGGTGTAGAATTCTACTCTAAGTTACTTCAAGATGCTGGTTACTATACAGCAAACAATAGCAAAGAGGATTACAACTACAAGACTACAGACAAAGGTTGGAATGAATCCTCTCGAAAAGCAAGCTATCGAAATCGTAAAGAGGGACAACCATTTTTTCAAGTATGGAACTTCGGGACCACACATGAAAGTTGTTTACATTTTGACCCTAAAGAGGTGACAACAAAACCAACAAACATTAACCCCGACACCATTACTGTGTTCCCATATCATCCAAACACCAAATTGTTCAGGTACACTTACGCAAGATATTATGATCAAATACAGAAGATGGATAAGCAAGTAGGTGAGAAGGTAAAACAGTTAAAAGAAGATGGTTTACTTTCCAATACCATTATCTTCTATTATGGAGATAACGGGGGAATACTACCGAGAAGTAAAGGATATGCTTATGATAATGGAACCAAGGTCCCTATGGTTGTATACCTTCCGAAGAAGTACCAACATCTATTTCCAACCGAGCTACCTAATCGAAGTAAAGCGATGGTTAACTTCACCGATTTGGCTCCAACATTATTATCTATCACTGGCTGTAAAATACCAAACGAACTCGACGGGAAACCATTCTTAGGCAAGAGTGTAACAAAAGAAGATCTTAACAGTAGAGATGAAGTATTTTCATTTGCCGATCGTTTTGATGAAAAAAGTGATATGGTTCGAACCATTCGCATAGGCAACTACGAGTACATCAGAAGTTATCAACCTTTTTATATCGATGGACAGTACAATATGTACAGATATAAACAAGCGACATATAGAGAGTGGTATAACCTCTACAGAGATGGAGAATTAACAGCACAGCAGAGTGCCTTCTTTAAAGATCGTCCTGCAGAGATGCTCTTTGACCTATCGAAAGATCCACACGAAATTAAGAATCTAAGTAGTGACCCACATTACCGTGATATCTTAAGTAAGATGAGATCTAAAATGATACAGAAAGAGCAAGATTTAAATGACCTAAGCTTCTTCCCAGAGTCTTACCTACAAAAAGTGGCATTCTCTGATCCTTCTAGTTTTGGAATAAAGCATAAAAAAGAGATCAACGAGTTAATGGACATCGCAAACCTTGAACTGCTTTCTTTTGATGAAGCGAAGGAATCTATCGTAGCCAACTTAAATGCGTCGAATCCATGGAAGAGATATTGGGCATTAATCGTATGTTCAAGTTTTGGCAGACAAGCAGAAGAACTACTTCCTGTTATCCAAACCATCGCATCTCAGGATGATGAGAGGCTAGTTAGAGTAAGAGCCATTGAATACCTTGGACTTTTGGGAGACAAGAAGGTCATTAAGGATATAACAGATGAGGTGAATCAGTCTAAAAACGTGATGGAGATCGTAGAGATACTTAATAGTGCCTCCATGATAAAGATGCACCAACCGAACTTTAATTTTCACATTAACCCTAATCTTATCTCCCCAGATTGGGATAAAAAAGAGACTGTATGGGTCAAGAATCTAGTCTCATACCTAAATGGTGAAGGTCTGATTATATAAAAACATGCAACATTAAGAATACTCTTCTACTCTATTTTGCAGTAGTAGAGTATTCTATCACAACGACCCAAAGCACTCTAATATGTTAATCAGAAACCTTATGTCAATATTAAACACCAAGCACTCTTTAAAGAACCCTAAAATTAACATTAAGCATTGACAAACAAGAATCATAGTTTTTGATAACAATTCATTATCAAATGGTTCAATCCATTTTTTTAATGAATAAATCTAACATAACATTTGTATTGTATGTATTAAAGTATTTTTTTTGTAAATTATAGCTCTGAAACGATTATCGTAACAAAACAGGGTATCAATTACATAAAAATCTTATACGAGTATGAGACTGCTTCTTTTTTGCCTATTAATATCATGTTTGTTCTTTTCATGTCAAAAGAATGAACTAAACTATATCCCAGATGTTATTTCTCCACCGGAGAATATAAAACTAAATCAGGGTTTTGTAGAGCAACGCATGAATTTAGAAGGGATCTTTTCCGATCAAGATGGGGAACCACTGCAAATATCTGCATTATCAAATGCAATAGAAGTAGTAGCAACTCGAATTGAAGGAAAAGAGTTAATCATTAGTGAAAAAGGGAATGGTACAACTAAGATTACACTACGTGCAACAGACAATATGGGGGACTATACGGAGACCAAATTTGGGGTAGAAGTCAAACCTCCTTATCTTCGTTTTGCCGTGATTTCTGACCCTCATTTTATGGATCCGTCACTACTAGGTCAAGTGGGAACTGCTCTTATCAATGAAAAGAACAAAAACCCATTGATGTTTGAACAGAGCCATGTCATTGTTCCACAAACTATCGAAATGATTGCTAGCAATTTTCATCCTAAAGTTCTTATCATAAATGGCGATCTTACAAAAGATGGCTCATTGGCTTCTCATCAAGCAATGGTAGGAATTCTTGATAAAGCACAAAAACTTGACATGCAGGTTTATGTAGTTCCAGGCTGTCGTGATATTAACAACTATAATGCATCTAGATATAGTGGATCAAACAAAGTTTCCGTTCCGAACATCACGCAAGAGAAATATAAAACCCTTTACCATAATTTTGGATACAATGATGACAAGATCACTTTCAGTCAAGACTTAAGCTCTCTAAGCTACGCCTGCGAGCCTCAAAAGGGAGTATATATGATCATGATCGATTCCAACAGTTTCGAGGGGAACAATGCATCAAACCCATATAATGAGAAGAGTCGTATCAAGCCAGAGACGCTTAAATGGATAGAGAGTATTGTTTCTCAGGCTAAAGATGAGAGAAAAACAGTCATTACATTTATGCATGGAGCTTTAGCAGAGAGTTTTACTGGAGAAGCAACACATTTCACCAACAACCTCATTGATGATGCTGATAACATTGCGAATACCTTAGCAAATTTAGGAATAAAAGTAATATTTACTGGACACAATCACATTCAAGATATTAGTGAACACACTTCTCCTGAAGGAAATAGGATAACTCAAATCAGCACAGGAGCCTTATTAGCATATCCGAATCCTTTTAGAATTATTACACTTAAAACAGATCAAAATCTTTCGATCAAGACACACAATTTCAGTGACTTCTATCAAGGTAGTCAAGGTGCCTTATTCTTAGAAAGAGCAAAAGATGATTTTAAGAAACACTATTCAGTATATATCAATAATATTCTAAGTAAGAATTATGGGGTTACGGGTTCTCTATTAACAATTGGAACAAATGCCGCAACCGAGGTTGGTGTAATGCATGCCTACGGGGATGAAAAGAAAAGTGAGCTTGATGAGAATAGTCAAATCGGTATCATCATGTTACAAGATGGAAAAGGAAAAATTCATGATGCAGGTGTCATGTTAAATAATATGGCAAATGACCTATTTCCTCGAAGCGATGTCGAATATTCTGTTCCCAAGCTTGGAGTATGGTAAGAATAGGTAACAAAAAATACACATTCAGTTAACATTAGTTTTATATTATAATAACATTTTTATATATTTGCACAATATCCTTAAAGAAGCACTAGTTAATAGATCATTTCTATTAATTCTTGTAGGATAGATGATTAGGCAAATTTTGGTTTTTACCCCATCATAATCTATTTATGATGGGGTTTTTTGTATCCAATAAATCGTGAAGTATGATATCGGTTGTGGGTATATTCAACATATCTTATGGATGTCTGTAGAGTATGTATCAAGATAAAACAGACATTTTGTTTATTTTGTTAAATTATAACTATATTTGATATAGAGATATAATAAAGTTGTATGATTAATATTTTCTAATAGCCATTTTCTCAACAGTCATATTTAAAGAAAATACAAGAATTAATCTGTTCTTATTTACATCAAACAACCAACTATCTATATCGGGGATCGTGACGTTTACCTCTTCTCTTGTAAGACGATTATTAAGAGAAGAGGTTATTCGTCACTCTGTGTAAAAAACGATAGATATTACTAATTACGCAATATCTAAGCTTAATCTAATCAATTTAAATTGAATGAAATAGGGATAGTCATTCCTGTTTTCATATTATCTGGAAGATTTTCAAAATGAAGTAATTGCACTACTCTTTTTGCCTCTTCATCAACATCACTTCGGATTCCTCTCATAACTTCCACATCGTTAGTATAACCATCATCATCTACTTTAAATGAGATAAATACTTTTCCTTGAATAGAGTCTTCTAAAGCGGTAGATGGATATTTAATATTCGACCCGACTTCAATGAAAAGAGCATCTAATGATTTCACCTCTATCGTCTCTGATTTAGTACAGGCAATCGATAAAAGAATCGTTAGAGTAAATACTAGATATTGTAAGGGATTTTTCATCTTTAATACTATTTAGTATAACAATAAAATTAACATCTGTTAATGTACATTTTTTTCACAACCAATCATAGTAAACATAAATAAAGATGTGACAAATTTAAGATTCATAATACATAAAATTACAGATCGCAATTATGGGGCGTACACTAAACTGAATATTCAATCAGACATAGAGTGTAAATATTCAGATCAAGACCGATAAAACAAGAACGCCAACCGCACTGTTATAATTCTATACCGTCCGCAACTAGAGTAAATACTTAATAAATTTTAGATACCATAAGTCTACTTCATAGGACTCTCCTCCGTGGCTCCTTCGACTCTCCTTCGACTATTGCTCATATATTGTTCACATATTAGTCACATATTCACCACACCTCCTTCACATATTTGTGAAGAAAGCATCACCAATATATCAACGATATATATCTACTATGTGAGCAATAGTCGAAGGAGAGTCGAAGGAGCCACGGAGGAGAGTACTATGAAGTAGTTACTTCGTTACTATCTGTCCAATACGATTATGAAATGATCTATTCTAGAAAATAGTCAATTGCATTTACAGTTCAAATGATTTATTATTCACCCTTTGTTTACTCTTTTTCAACAGACTAACACTCATTCTAATACGAGCTCTAATGGCAGGAGAGTTCTCTTCACCCATTAGCCCCAACATCCACTCTAACTCTCCAGCTAATTCTGGAATATGAACAACACCTTGGGTAAATAACGTTAATGCATTGCATCTTACTGCTACTGGTATAGATCTGTCAACACACAAAGAAGCACATCGGTCTAAAAAATAGGGCTCATGAATATAGACCATAGGGTTGACAAGAATGGCTCTTGTAACAGATCGAACGACACTCATATCATTACAATCTATAAAGATCGACAGAAGTTCTTTGTGGTATATTCGGGACCATATTGGGTTGGCAACGATCATATGATCCATCATCCAATATAGCCGATGTTTATAGTAATTTTTTTCATCAGCACATCGGGTAATTAGGTGCTCGAAGTATCGTAGATTATTTAGTAATCGATCACACCAAAAGTCGATATCATCCTTCGATCCCATCATTGTATGTTCCCTGCTTAACCAATAGGCTTTGTTGTGTTGAAAACAAATATCCGATGTTATCCTACTTATTCTCATTGTGTTAATTTATCACTATTCATATGTTTACAGAATATTAAAATACACAAAAATACACCACAACCTATCAATTTGCTTTGATTTACCAAAAAAAATATATTCCTTTGGAGAACAACAATGGGATAGATCCCGTTGATTTTATTATTTATTTTAATTGCAATATGGCTATGGTGGGGCGCTCTAACGCAAGAGAATGTTCAAGCCATATTGATTTTTTTGAACTAAAAGACTCAATGATATATATTATTCAAAATACTTCTTGGCTATGGCTTATCTTATCGCAAATACGTGACGAGATGTAGCTTTATATACTTATACAAGATGTAAGAAAGCGTTTTATCGAATCACGATAAAACGCTTTTTTTTTGCCCAAAAATTAAAATCATCATCACTTATGAATAAAATATTAATCAAAACAAACACCAAACAGATCTTAGCAGATACCGTTACACCAGTAAGTATTTTCCTAAAGATCAGGGATATATTTCCTAAAGCGATACTTTTGGAGAGTTCTGATTATCATGGTAACGAAGACAGTCACTCTTTCATCGCATTCAATCCATTGGCTTCATTTGTGGTGGATGACAATACCATCACAGAGGACTATTTTGGAGAAAAAAGTATCTCTAAAGTAACGAAAGATATAAGCGTTGCCCAGAAATTGGAGTCTTTCTATAAGATGTTCGCTGTTGACCGCCGCAAAGAGGTGCCGATGAATGGTATTTTTGGGTATGTAGGATATGATGCAATCCCTTATTTTGAAGATATCCAATTTCATAGTACTAAGAATACATCGTATCACATTCCTGAGATACGTTATGATTTTTACCAAGTGATTATCGTTATTAATCATCATAAGAATACCATTCAAATTATAGAGAACTGCCGTGAATCAGAGGCCTCAAACATTAACTATTATGAGCAGTTAATATTGAAATCACCATTCTCTACTTTTCCTTTTTTAGCGTTAGAAGAGGAGAGGTCGAATATCGATAATGATACCTTCAAAGAGATGGTATCAAAAGCTAAAGCACATTGCTATCGTGGTGATGTGTTTCAGATGGTTTTATCGAGACAATTTCAACAAAAATTCCAAGGTGATGAGTTCAATGTATATCGTGCATTACGAAGTGTAAATCCATCTCCATATCTATTCTATTTCGACTACGGGAGTTATAAGATATTTGGTTCATCACCAGAGGCTCAAATACAGATTAAAGGAAACAGCGCTTCCATACACCCTATTGCAGGAACGTTTAAACGTACAGGTAATGACTTAAGAGATCAAGCATTAGCTAAGGAGCTTTCAGAAGATAAAAAAGAGAATGCAGAGCATGTTATGCTAGTTGACCTAGCCCGAAATGATCTTAGTATCCATGCGCATCATGTGCATGTAGAGACTTTTAGAGAGGTTCAATATTACTCGCATGTTCTTCATATGGTATCGAAGGTTACTGGGACATTAAATGCAAATCAGAATCTATTTGATGTTTTTGGGAATACATTCCCTGCAGGAACACTCTCAGGAGCACCTAAGTATAAGGCCATGCAGCTCATAGACAAATATGAGAATCAAAGTAGAGGTTTCTATGGTGGTAGCATTGGCTTCTTATCTTTTCAAGGCGATTTTAATCATGCGATCATGATTCGATCTTTTTTAAGTAAGGACCAAACGCTTTATTATCAAGCTGGCGCAGGGATTGTCGCTAAATCATCGGAAGAGAGTGAGCTTCAAGAGGTAAACAACAAGTTAGCTGCATTAAAGAAAGCAATTGAAATCGCCCAAACTATTGAATCATGAAGATAGCAATCATAGATAATTACGACTCATTTACTTACAACTTAGTACATCTACTTAAACAGTTTGATGGGGTAGAAGTAGAGGTACTTCGTAACGATAAATATAAGATAGAAGAACTTGATGTTTTTGATAAAATACTTCTATCTCCTGGGCCAGGTATTCCTTCTGAAGCTGGTTTATTAATGGAGACAATTGCAGCATATGCTGAATCGAAACCAATTCTTGGCATATGTCTTGGACATCAAGCTATTGGTGAACATTTTGGTGCTACATTGGAGAATCTGACAGAGGTTTTCCATGGCATCCAAGATGAGATTCATGTAAACAATGATACAACTCTTTTTCAAGGACTGACACCAACCATCGACGTTGGACGTTACCACTCATGGGCCATCTCTAATAATGAATTGCCATCATGCATTGAAATTATCGCAAAGGACAATGCAGGACAGATAATGGCCATTCAACATAAGGAACTACCCATCATGGGAATGCAGTTTCATCCTGAATCAGTGCTTACTCCGACTGGAGAGAAAATCATCAAACAATGGATAAATAACTAAGACTATCATGAAAGAGATACTATCATACTTATTCGGGTACCACCAATTATCATCTTCTCAAGCTGAGGAGATCTTGATGGAGATAGCAGAGGGCAGATTTAGTGAGTCCGAAATTGCTTCTTTTTTGACTGTCTTTAATATGAGACAGATATCTATTGACGAACTAGATGGCTTTCGAAATGCACTACTAAAACTTTGTATTCCTGTTGATCTTAGCAATTACAATACGATTGACTTATGTGGAACAGGTGGTGATGGAAAAGACACTTTTAATATATCAACGTTAACTGCATTTGTTGTGGCTGGTGCTGGATATCACGTGGCCAAACATGGGAATTACGGAGCATCCTCTTCTTGTGGCTCATCAAATGTTATGGAATACCTCGGGTATAATTTTAAGAATAATGAGAGTGAAATCAAGAGTGAATTAGATAGATGTGGGATCACATTTCTACATGCACCTCTATTCAATCCTGCAATGAAACATGTAGCTCCAGTAAGGAAGGCATTGGGATTAAAAACTTTCTTTAACATGCTAGGTCCATTGGTTAATCCGGCCCAACCCAAGAACCAGATGGTAGGAGTATTCAATTTAGAATTAGCACGAATGTACCAATACCTTTTTCAACGTAGTGATAAAAACTTCACAATTGTACATACATTGGAAGGGTATGACGAGATCTCACTTACAGGTCCTTTTAAACTAATCAGCAAAGATAAAGAAGAGATCATCGACCCATCAAGCTTAGGCTTTTCTCGAATCAATGCAGGAGATATTGCCTCTTCTGGTGATATTCAAGGTACAGCCAAGATATTCATGGATGTACTATCTAATAGTGCTACAACGGCGCAAAAAGAGGTAGTGATCTGTAATGCCACTTTTGCAATTCAAACCATTAATCCTCGATCTTCATTTGAAGAGGCGGTAGCAGAAGCTAGAGAAAGTCTAGAAAGTGGAAAAGCACTTAGTGTATTTCAAAAACTAATCAACAAGTAACAAGTGATGCAAAACATATTAGATAATATTGTCCGAAAGAAGATAGAGGAGGTGAGATCTCTATATATTCAACGTCCATGTTTTGATGAATCCATTCAGAATAGAACTTATACGCGTTCATTAGTCAGTAATATAAATCGTGCTAATAGCCCAGGCATCATTGCAGAATTTAAGCGACAATCACCAAGTAAAGGCATAATAAGCACAATAAAGCAACCTCTTGAGGTAGTCAAGCAGTATGAAAAAGCAGGGGCTGTTGCTGCATCCATACTGACCGATGAACTTTTCTTTGGTGGAACACTGAATGACATTATCTCTTTAAGAGACCAAGTCAACCTTCCAATTTTAAGAAAAGATTTTATCATTGATAAGATACAGATTGACCAAGCTGCAGCAGCAGGGGCAGATATTATTCTATTGATTGCATCAATTCTTACCAAAGAAGAGATATATGATTTCACTTCACATGCACATCAAATAGGGTTAGAGGTGCTTCTTGAAGTTCATGATGTAAAAGAGTTGGAAAAAGCTTGTACCGAAGTAGATCTTCTAGGTGTAAATAATAGGGATCTTAAAACCTTTGATATCGACTATGATCGCTCCATAAAACTACTTGATATGATAGATAACCACTTCATCTCTATCTCCGAAAGTGGTTTGAGTGATACGGCAGTAGTATCACACTTATATCAAAAAGGATTTAAAGGATTTTTGATGGGGGAGAACTTTATGAAACATGCTGCTCCAGGAGTTGCATGTAAGACATTTATTGACCAGTTAAGATAGATAAGGAGGAGGAATACAAGATGTTGATTAAAGTATGTGGCATGACCCAGAATAATAACATTAGTGATCTAACCCAAATAGACATTAACCTTTTAGGGCTAATACAATATAAGAGATCTCCTAGGTATGTTGACCTAAAAGATATTGATTGGGAACTACTCAAAGGTACAAAAATAAAGCCTGTTGCAGTCTTTGTCAATAACCCGATAGAAGAGATTAGAGAAGTACTTCTCAATACTCCCATCACTACTATACAGCTCCATGGAAAGGAATCCCCTAGTATGTGTAAAGCACTACAAAATTTAGGTTATACTGTGATAAAAGCTCTTGGTGTAGATAGTGAGTTTGAATGGTTAGAATGTGAAAAGTATATCGACAATATTGACTTTTTCCTTTTTGATACGAAGTCCATACAGCATGGTGGAACAGGTGTTAAATTCAATTGGGATCTGCTTCATTCATATCCTTATTCAACTCCATTCTTTTTAAGTGGTGGTATCTCTAATGATGACTTATCAACATTGAAGAATAACATTCATCCTTATATGATAGGAGTAGATGTTAATAGTCGATTTGAGGTATCCCCAGGCGTAAAAGAAATTAATGATATCAACACATTTGTTAATCACCTAAGAGATCTAAACAACGTCAAGATGGTCTAAAGTTATTGACACAATTAACAAATAAGTGAGAAGCATTAAAAATAAATAGATTACAGAATAATATACCCTACATATCAACAGAGGTAAATGACATAAATGGAGTTATCAATATGTTGAAAAACATAAAAAAAGGAGGCGATATACCGTATGCTCATAACCTTATTACAACACAATTCACAATGTTTATAACCATTAGGTAGACGGGTAAATTATTAAGATATACAAACACAACATTAGAAGATATGTACACAGTAGACGACAACGGTTATTACGGTAAGTTCGGAGGAGCATTTATCCCTGAGATGATGCATAAAAATATTGAATTTTTAAAACTTAAATATCTTGAGATCATTGAAGCGCCAGAGTTTCAAGTCCACTTCCAGAGCCTTCTTAGGGACTATGTAGGTCGACCATCACCACTATATTTTTCACAAGCACTTTCTGATCTATATGGAGGAAAAATATATCTTAAACGAGAAGATCTCAATCATACCGGATCGCATAAGATTAATAATACTATTGGACAGATTCTTTTAGCGAAGCACTTAGGTAAAAAAAGGATTATTGCAGAAACAGGAGCAGGTCAACACGGAGTAGCTACAGCAACAGTGTGTGCTAGAGCAGGCCTTGAATGTATCGTATATATGGGTGCAACAGACGTAGCAAGACAACAACCCAATGTAGAGAAGATGAAATTTCTTGGAGCAAAAGTCATACCTGTTACTTCTGGAAATAAGACACTGAAAGATGCCACAAACGAGGCAATCAGAGATTGGATATCTAACCCAGAAAGTACCCATTATATTATTGGTTCAGTAGTCGGGCCACACCCTTACCCTGATATGGTATCAAAGTTTCAATCTGTTATCAGCGAAGAAATTCAGAAACAGCTGCTCGAAAAAACAGGGAAGGCAAACCCTTCAAAAGTGATTGCATGTGTTGGTGGGGGTAGTAATGCCGCAGGTGCATTTTACCACTTTATGGATGAAAAAGAGGTAGAGTTAATTGCGGTAGAAGCAGCAGGAAAAGGAGTTGAAACAGGAGAATCTGCAGCTACAACAGCTCTTGGAAATCTAGGTGTTCTTCATGGTGCCATGACCCTTCTTATGCAGACTGAAGATGGGCAAATCATTGAACCATATTCTATTTCAGCTGGACTTGATTACCCTGGTATTGGACCTCTCCATGCACATCTATTTGATAGCAATAGGGCTACATTTGTTAATGTTACCGATGAAGAGGCACTAGATGCAGCACTTCAACTAACGAAGATCGAAGGGATTATACCAGCATTGGAATCTTCACATGCTCTAGCCGCATTAGAAAAGATAGAGATTGGTACAGATGAAGTCGTTGTTCTTAACCTTTCGGGAAGAGGGGATAAGGATATGGAAACCTATTTAAATTACTACAAACAAAAAGCACAATAACCATATGAATCGTATTTCAGAAGCCTTCAACAAAAAGAAGAAAAATATTCTATCTATATATTTTACCGCTGGATACAAAGGACTCAACAAGAGCATTGAGATCATAAAAAATCTCGAAGATAGTGGGGTAGATATCGTTGAATTAGGTATGCCATTCTCTGATCCAGTAGCAGATGGGCCTATAATTCAGAAAAGCAGTGAAACAGCTCTATCCCATGGAATGAGTGTAAAACAACTGTTTGAAGAACTGAAGGATCTAAGAAAACAGGTCTCAATTCCGGTACTACTAATGGGATACCTTAACCCGATTATACAATATGGTGTAGAGGAGTTTTGCAAGAGATGTAGCGAAGTTGGAATTGATGGGGTGATTATCCCAGACCTTCCATTAGATGTGTATGAACGACATTATGAGTCTATTTTTGAGAACTATAGGATCACAAATACTCTCTTGGTGACGCCACAAACGAATGATATAAGAATAAAACAGATAGACAAAAAAAGCAATGGGTTTATTTATGTGGTATCCTCAAATGGAACAACAGGGGATAATAAAGCGATACTTCACAACGATTATTTCGCCCATATTAAGTCATTACAACTAAAAACGCCGACACTTATAGGCTTTGGTATCAAAGATAATAAGAGCTTCCTTAATGCATGTGAATATGCCAATGGTGCAATCATCGGTAGTAGCTTTGTAAAGCATATCGAAAGTTCATGCTCTACGAAACACATTAAATCATTTGTAGATGAAATAGTTAAATCTTAAAGACATTATTTACAGAAAAAATAACATTACGGAAACAAATTATAAAGAAATATTACCCTAAATTTGCTCATATATTAATTACAACAAGATCAATTGTTATGCTTGACTATGCACGTGTTATTCTTCCCAAAGTAAGTTTTTCGGAAGAGTTATTCGAAAAGGAGTTATTAAAGTGTATTGAATGGGTCGGTCCCGACAACCTAAATGAACTATTACAATTCTGCCAAGATAATTTTGGCATCGAACATGGTAATATTATTAGAAGAGTTTTCAGCTAAATAATAAAAAAAGAGTCGACATTGTCGACTCTTTTTTGTTTCTAAGCTACAAGTAGGTTAAAGAGAGTAACTCTTCAAAAAAGGGTCGCTTTCTATTTGGTCTCTATTGCTCTAACTTTCTTAAGAATATTAGATGCAAATACGAATCTATTTAAATCCTCATTATCGACATGAAGTATCTCATCTGAACTACCTTCCCATCCTTTCTCACCTTGATATAAGAACAGTATTTTTTCACCAATCTCCATCACTGAATTCATATCATGAGTGTTGATTACGGTCGTAATTTTAAGATCTCTTGTGATCCTCTGTATCAACTTGTCTATCACAATAGAAGTAACTGGATCTAATCCACTATTAGGCTCATCACAGAAAAGATATTTGGGTTCAAGAGAGATCGCTCTTGCAATGGCAACACGCTTCTGCATTCCGCCACTAATCTCTGAAGGGAAAAGGTTATGTGCATTTTCCAATTCAACCATATCGATACATCGATCTACGCGCATCTCTTTCTCTTTTTTGGTCATATTGGTAAACATATCCATTGGAAATCGAATATTGTCAGCAACAGTCATAGAGTCAAAAAGTGCACCGGCTTGAAAAACCATACCTATCTCTTGGCGAAGCTTCTGTCTCTCTTTAAACTTCATAGAGGACACCTCTTTGCCATCAAAAAGGATACTACCACTATCTACTTCATGTATCCCAACAATTGATTTTAGCATCACCGTCTTACCTGATCCACTCTGACCTATTATAAGGTTTGTTTGACCAGGCATGAAAACGGCATCAATACCTTTTAAGACCTCTCGTCCTTGAAAAGACTTCTTAATATTTTTTACTTCTATCATTTGAAAAATAGTTGGGTAATAACTAAGTCCGCACAAAGAATTAGAATACTAGATAACACAACAGAGTCAGTACTAGCCTTTCCAACTTCTAGCGCTCCACCTTTAACATTATATCCATAGTATGCAGGAATTGATGCAATAATAAATCCAAAAACAAGAGACTTTATAAATGAAAAAGTCACATAAAAAGGATTAAAAGTGTGAACGAGTCCTTCTACGTAATCTCCCATAGACACAACACCTGTAACAGGACCAACAATAGCCCCTCCGACAATACCGGTAGCAACACTCAATATATACAATACCGGATTAAATACAATACAAGCTATGATTTTCGGAAGAATAAGATAGCTCGCAGAATTAACTCCCATGATATCCAGAGAGTCAATCTGTTCACTTACTCGCATACTCCCTATTTCGGTTGCAATATTAGAGCCCACTTTTCCCGCGAGTATTAATGCAAGAATAGTAGAGGAGAACTCTAAAATTAATGTATCTCTATTTCCTAAACCAATCAAATATTTGGGCATAAATGGATTGGTCAGGTTATAAGATACTTGAAGTGTCAAGATACCTCCCATAAAAATAGAAATGACCATTACAATCCTCATTGATCCAACACCAAGCTTATCAATCTCATTCAAAAGATGTTCCCAAAACACACTCATTTTTTGTGGTTTTTTAAACACCTTAGCCATCAATACGCAATAGTCTCCTATAGACTCAAATATCTTCATTATGACTTACTTTAATTATTTGATGATAAAAATACACAATAATAGTGCTCATACACAATTCTTTTAATTTTTCTCAAAATAGATGTAAAACTCGTTACTTAGATCAAAACAAACTATCTTTAGAGATGTTTTGTTTAATGACAATGTTGAAATTAATGGATACGTTGAATTAAAATCACAAAAAATTGGAAAGCAAAAACAATCACTGTGTAATACTTGCAGGAGGTACAGGGGCACGTCTGTGGCCAATCAGTACTAGTCAAAAACCGAAACAATTCTTAGATCTTTTAGGAACTGGAAAAACACTAATACAACTTGCTTATCAAAGGGCTAGTAGAGTATTTCCGAAGGAGAACATTTGGATTGTTACATTAGACAAGTATAAAGAGCTTGTTAATAAACAACTTCCAGAAGTACATAGTACGAACCTTCTCTTAGAACCATTCCAAAGGAATACGGCATCGAGTATGGCATACGCATCTCATAAGATTCATCACACACAAGGAGATGCAAACATCGTATTTACCCCATCTGATCATATGATCACAGATGAGTTTCTATTCAAACAGGAGATCGAAAATGCATTGGATTTTGTAAATCAAAATGACGTTATTTTAACTATTGGGATCAAGCCAACAAGAATAGAGACCGAATATGGCTATGTACAAGTTGACGAAAAGATTAAATATAAAAATATCTCCAACCTGTATCAAGTAAAAACTTTTACCGAGAAGCCCTCCCGAGATATGGCTAAGATATTCATTGAATCGGAGGAGTTCTATTGGAATAGCGGTATATATATCACTACGACCAACTCTATTATTGAAGGTTTTGCGAAATACCTCTCAGATATTCACAACCTATTTTTGTCTGGAAGACACAACTTATCGACAGAAAATGAACCCTATTTTATTCGAAAGGTTTATGCGGAGTGTCCCAATATTTCAATAGATTATGGTATAATGGAGAAAGCACAGAATGTATACACCCTTATATCTGAATTAGGTTGGTCTGATCTAGGATCTTGGAATTCATTCCAAGAGAATTTCTCAAAAGATGAAGATCATAATGTTAAAAATAGCGATCTTATCCTTACTTATCAGAGTGAGAACTCTATAATACAGCTCCCTAAAAATAGAAAGGCAATTATCCAAGGCTTAGATAATTTTATAGTTGTAGAGACAGATGATATTCTTCTCGTATGCAAAAAGGACCAAGAACATCTATTGAGACAGTTTAATACAGATATGAAACTTTTGGAAGAGCAGAAAGAAGTAGTACATTAAACAATTTGCTCATCATAAAAAAATAAAACGGTTGTAACACTATAATACAGTGATACAACCGTTATGTTTTTAGGACTTATGTATTTTATCGAAATATCTGCTTAATACTCCCATACATCTTGTTCCCAATTGAAAATCTCATTCTCAATTCTTTGAGCTTCTGCACTGGCATGTTTGCCTTTTGCATAAGATAAGATACGTCGATTGTTATACATATTCGACTCTTGATAAATATACCCATCAAACTTACGATTAATGAATACATCATAAAAACTTAGGTTTCTTGCATCATTGAAAGGGTTAAATACCTCACATTGACTCAAGATATTCCTTGTATTTGGGAAATAAATCCAACAAACCTGTTTCTTATTGATAGGAGATTTTGGATCATTTGGATCTTTAGGATATATAAGAATTGGACATAACCCTAAAATACGTACCTGCATATAAGATGCCTGCTTATCAAAAAACCAAACTTCTTTGATCATCAACTGCTTCACATCTCCAAGATTTACTTGATCTAATGTAAAAGGCTCTTGGAATGGTTCATCGGAATATGTCCAAAGTTTATCACCAACTTCATTCCAATCCATTGGAACATCAAATTCGTTTGTCTCATCTGGGCTATATGCTAAAAACTGACCTTTCTCAATTCCACTAAATAGAATTGTCATCAAATTCTTCTTCCCATTTACCTCCTTGGTTGGATAATAAAGGGGTTGGTTCATCTTCTCTCGAAGATCAATAATACGCCACAAAGTCTTTTTCCAAATAATATCTGCCTCTCTCACCTTCGGTAGAGGAGCAGGCTTTCTCTCTGAAGTGATATGCGGCACATACTGTGCATGAAGGAGCGTACTGCTGAGGCAAATTATTGCCATTATTAGGAATAGTACCTTTTTCATAATGCAAATTCTTTTGATAAAACACGTCCTATTATTAGAAGAGAACCATAATAGTTCTCTTCTTCTCATATAATGAGTTAATTAAAATTCTCTTAGTTGATTCGTAAACTGATACTTGGAAGACGTCGATCTGTTCCATCATCACCATGGGCAATAATGTTTTCAATATAAACACGACTTCCTCTAGTAACTCCTTTAATCAGCTTAATTTGATCTGAGGTTAAACGGTCAGAATTAGATTTCTTCTCCACTACAAAACCTCGTTTTGAAGTAGAAACAACAAAAGTTTTTACCTTAAACTTCAAATCAAAATCGAAATCCTTTAACACTGCTTCAACCTGCACACCTCTTTTGAACTTCCCTTTTAACACTGCACCATTAGATAATCCAAAAATCTCTGCAATTGGATCAGGCACACGTTTCACTCGGAAATCCATTTTACCCATCAATTTCTTTCCAGAAGGTAAATTCGCATATACTGAAACGACAGCTTTTTTACCTGCTGTTGTTGGATACACCTCATAACCACTCTTTGTTCGCTTAATTTTACCATTAGAAACCTGTGGTTCTAATTGACTTGGCAATACACCTGGAACAGAAATACTCACTGGGTTAGGTACCCCCTTGTAGAATACATTCATCTTCGTAGGAGATATCGTTAAAGTAGGGCGAGCCACTTGATATTCTCCTTTGAATGGAAAATTCTTATAACTGCCATTAGGCATCTTAAAACGAATCTTTCCATTATATGAATAATCACCTGCTTTGGTTGCTGGAACTGAGAAAATTGCTTTACCATTACCATTAACCTTCAACTTCTTTCCATTAACTGTAATCGACGGATATGATGTAGTATCTACTGCTGCAAGGAAAATCTGAGACTGATAAGTTCCTCCCTCTAATACATAGGTAGAGTTAGGTATAACCTGAGATAACAATTTATTAACCTTAAACGACTTGGCATCGATCTGTTTAAACAGATAGTTAATCACATCCGCCTCTGCATTCCTTAAATCAGACTGCATTTTAGTCATCAATGTCACGACTGCAATCAAAGGATAGCCATCAAAACGAGATGATTCCCAAGTCTGAGGAAGTTCACCTTTTATTTTCTTAGGCTTGTCAGTACTTAAAGATTTATTCAAGGCACTAACCAAAGCAGTATCTTGCTTTACCATAGTTACCAAATTCTCACGGTAACCTTCGAGCATCTCTTTAAGGACCTTACCTTTTCCCTCATTCAGCATAACTTCTGCCGCAATATGGGTATCATCCTTTTTCTCAATATTATCAAAATCGGCCTTTGGCTTTTGATCAGCTTTACATACAATAAACTCTTTAAGGTCTTGAATATGTTTCACTAATCGATCTGTTTTATTTCGAACAGAATCTGCCTTTGTCTTATATTTCCCGACTTTCTTTGGATTGACAGCTGCCGCTTGATCAAAACGAGCATAAGTCTGTATATTCTTCGCATTAAAGTTCTGGATCGTCATTTCCAGACCATGATCTACCGTCGTAAATGCGTTCAATACGTTCTTATCAACATTCAATGCAAGCATGGCTGTATATACCAAATACATCACACCAATCAGCTTCTGCCTCGGTGCTTCAGCACAAAACTTTGCTCCCATATTTTACTTGATATTAACGTTCATTGCACCTAACATATTACCATAAACGGCATTCAATGCTGATATATTATTATTTAACTGCTGTGCCTGTGCTTGATATTTCTTCGCTTCTTCAACAGTACCACCAAAAGCACTCTCCATTTCGCCCATCTTACCTGAGATCGAATTTGCAGCTGCTGCATATTGATTCGCTGAAGTCAGTTGAGCCTCATATGAAGAATTCAATGCAGTTAATTGATGATTCACTTTGGACATATTTGTACCAAATTGAGTTGACTCTTTCTCTAAAGTATCACCTAAAGCTTTGTGTGTATTTGCCAATACAGATGATGCACTATTATAAGAATCCACAACGCCACTTACTGATTTCTCCATCTTAACAGAAGCTGATTCATTGGTCTTGGCAAATTTACCCATAGCTTCAGATGCTGATTCCATATTCTGCATATAATCTTTTGCAGCAACAGTCGCATTAGAGATATCAGCAAAACCATTCGCAGTATTGGTCAAGTTCTTTAAACTTTTCTCTAGATTTTTCAACACCTCTTCAGAAACCCCAGGGATTGCACCTGCTGGAGCAGCAACTGCACCATTTGAAGGGACGGCACCCGATGCTACTTTATCGAACTGATCATAGAAATTATGTTTTAAAACTCCTTCTTGTTCATCTAACAAACGATCTTCTTCTGAACGAAGTTCAGGAAACACTCTTTTCCAATCTGGAATATCAACAGGCTTATCGAATACTCCTAGTAAGAAAAGAAATACCTCAGCCCCCATACCAATAGTCAACATAGTTCCACCACCTGGCCAGTGTTGTAATTTAAAAAGAGCACCTAATAGCACTACCGCAGAGAAGAAACTATAACAAAAACCTACAATCTTCTTTCCTTTATTCGAATGCAAAAAATCACCTACACCCATCTTCTGATTTTTTTAATTTTATATACGTTTATATTCACTCAATTCTACCTGAACACCCATTCAATAATGGCATGGATCACAATTAGACCCGATAATTTATATGCAATTAGTTAAATCACTAAATGACAAGTACCTCCATATCTATTTTAGCAGGCATTCTGTGTAAAACAAAATATCTGCTAAAACAATCTCAACAACAATGTATTATGTGCGAAACATTATATTAAAACTCATCTTGAAATGATGATCTAACACAACGGAAACCTATATAACTTTTTGCAGTATCCTGATACTCATAAGTTCGGGTACCCACTTGCAAGAAATATGCAATATCTTTCCATGAACCTCCACGGATAACTTTACGTTTCAATGCAGGTGGGTCATCAGGTAATGCATTATATTCATAGTTTGGATTCGCATCATGCATGAAGTTATATGTCGCTTCATCATAAGCAGATATTGTCCACTCTGCTACGTTACCAGCCATGTCATATAAACTAAACCCATTAGGATCGTACTTTGCAACTTCCGTAGTAGTCATTCCATTATCATCACTATAGTTACCACGTATTGGTTTAAAGTTTGCCATAAAACAACCTTCTTCATTACGAGTGTAAACACCACCCCATGGATACATCGAGTGAGCCAATCCTCCACGAGCACCATATTCCCACTCAGCCTCTGAAGGAAGACGATAGGCCTGAACAGGCTCTTGTCCATCTTTTTGAAGTGCATCATTCTTGTAATGTGTACGCCAAGCACAAAATGCACGCGCTTGTTTCCATGTCACACCAACAACCGGATAATCATCAAAACTTGGATGATAAAAATAAGTAGTTGCCATCGGTTCGTTATATGAATAAGTATAATCACGAATCCAACACAAAGTGTCAGGGTACACCATTACTTTGTTATTCATAATGAAACTAGAACGTCCTTCAATTGGGACTTGTTTTCCTTCAAGATCATATACAAATCCTTCATATTTATCTTCAGATGCATTATACGCATTCTCCCTCTTTGCAGCTTGTCTTAAATCAACCCAATAATACTCAAATATCAATTGGTTTGGATCAATGGATTTCTTACCAAAGATTCGATCTTTTTCTTTATAATAAAGATCTTCCAACGCCACCTGGTTGTCAGGGTCTGTCCATTCGATGTCTTCATCCCAATTTAGTATTGGTGGATCATAAGGATTTCCGTTATCATCCTCACTAATAAGAAAGTCGGCATTCACCTCGCCTAACTTCCTTCGAGCCAAAGAGTCTCGAACCCAGTAGACAAACTGACGATATTCGTTATTTGTAATCTCTGTTTCATCCATCCAAAAACCTTCCACTGTAACAGTTCGGTTTGGAGACAATCCAGATGTGATATCTTGATCACTTGGCCCCATGTTAAATGACCCCCTAGGAACATAAGTCATTCCATAAGGACTCGGCTCAAAGTACTTTCCTGATCTTTCTACTCCAACAAGCTCACCTTCCGAAGACTGGCTACAGCTTGCCAATAAAAGCAAGAAAGAACTAATCATTCCAAATAAGAAAAAATTTTTCATAATTTTCGTTGAATATGGCACTATAGTTTCCTTTTTTACAAAAATCTCACGCTCTTATAATGATGACTTCGCTTACTGGCCATCGTTATTCGATACGACAAATACACCTCATGAGAACCAGAGCTATATGAACTCAATGATGATGTCGAAATGTCATATGAATAGCCAATACGCAAACCATTTCTTAATTCAATACCACCTAGAACAACTATTGCGTCGTCTAGTCTATATGTTATACCTCCCCAATAACGATGTTTATATGTCGCCATTGCGGTCATGTCTAATTGCCAAACTACTCCATCATACTTATATAGTATCGAAGGGTGTAAGATTACATCCTTCCATTGAGAACTTAAATTTCCACCTGCACTGAAATAATAATGCCTATTTACAAATAGGTCATTCCCTTCAGTTGGAAACTTGGCTTGATTAATATGTGAAATAGAAGCAGCAAGATAGTAATATTTATGTTTATAATAAACACCACCGCCTAAGTCAAAGGCTACACTTGCAATATCAACGGTAGGAATCGCTGGATCGTCACCAAAATTAGGGTCTTTCCATTGCGGTTTAAACTGCTTATTCAGTATCCCCAATGACAACCCTAAACGTAAGTCTCCGCTCCCAACAACCATTCCATATGAATAGTCTAGCTTCACAGTAACGTTCTGATAATAACCAATTTTGTCACTACTAAAGTTCAATCCGACACCATCCATCTTACCCAATAATGGTAACTGGGCACTAATTCCAGCATCGGTAGATCTAGGGGCTCCATCAAACCCCGACCACTGAATTCTATTTAACATATAAGCATCAATAAAGCGATCTTCTCCCGCCGCTGCAGGATTGATTGTCAACATATTGAACATATATTGACTGTATTGCGGATCTTGTTGGGCTCTAGCAACGAAAATAGTTATTATATTTAAAACTAAAAAACATAAACTATAATTAATGATTACAAATGACTTTAACTTAATTTTATTCATGCTAGTTCCATACTTGTTTTACATTATACAAATATCATAGATGATCACTTCTCAGCTGTTATCTTTATGCACAACATTCATTCTTTTATGTACAATATAACGCCAAAGACGTTCTGTAATTTCACCTTTTCGAGAGAATTCATAATCCTCTCTTAAACAAGAAACGTAGTCAGAACGTAGATTATTGTATTGAACAGCAAACCACCACCGTTCACTTATTCTATGCTTCATAAAATAGAGAACTACACCATACGAATCTAAGGGTATTACATAATGATCCATACACTTTGCCTCTGTTCCAGTAAAAAAATCATTATCGAAACTCTCGAGCCCCATTAAAAAATGCCAAATCATTTGTGCAATAGAATATGCACCCAATAAAGTTGGATCAAAATCTACATGATATCCCCAGAAAGAGAGAGAAGAAGGGCGATTTCCCATGCCATAATACCACATCATTTGACACATCTCGGTTGAACTCAACCCATTAGGATGTGGAGTAATACCTCCTGGTGTATCAACAGATTTCATCACATCAAGATGCACCCCTACAGCAATACTATCTCTTAATTCGGGCTCCATAAGACACATCTCATCACGAATTTTCCCAACACCCAAATGATGTCCACCAAACGATTGAAAATCATCCATATTTGTCTTTGAATTCAAATACTTCTGCGTTCCTAATACAATTAGCATCTTTTTATCTTCATCTTGCAAATGGTAGTTCCATCCACAAACCTCATCATTCTTAAGACTTGGAATTCGTGAATCAAACCAAATGACATTACCATCTCTTTGATTTCTTTTAAATAAAACATGGAATAGAGAGGATTGGTTCCCTAAAACTAATGGAAAAGCACCTTGTCTTGTTATTTCGGCAATAACCTCATCAAATGCAACTTTAGTATCCACTACAGTCCGTCCACTTTTCACATTCCCAAGATCTCGTATCTTCAACATGGTAAAATGATCATACATATTGTATAAGGCCTCCCTTAAAGCATCATAATTATCTCTTCCAAAATTTGAAGCACCAAGTTCTAACAATCCTAATATCACGACCTCTCTCTTAGAAAACGTACCAGGCTCCGACAATTCTGTCAAGTATTTGATTTTTACACCTACTTTTCCCTCACTAAAAACAGTCGAAGGAAACACATCAAAATCAATTGGCTCTATTAGATCTACTAATTCCATACAAATTAAACCTTATTCTGTTTAGGGGAAATAACATACAAATATTACATTCTTATAAAGCTATCAAAAATTGTAATTGATATCAATATACGATCTAAAGAAATATAACATTTTTCCATATTTCAAAATAGAGAAATAGGCATGCTTTATATTTAATTGTATGATAACATCTATTTTCAACACCATCAATCTTATAAAAAATAGCGTAATAAAAGTCATGATTCCACCTAAGAAGCAACTTACTCGCTGACGAACATCACATACTTAAATTAATTACCTCACACACAACCAAAAACGTTTAATGATCACTAGGAAACTTATTCGATATTTTTCCCAAAAGGATTTATTTTTAATCCCCATCAATGGAGTAAGTGTTGACATACAATTTGAGGCTTTAAAAGTCAATAACAAGGCAACATCATCATATGGGTATTTTACAAAAAAAGGCTACCATAGGGTAGCCTCATTCTACTATTATATATTTCAAATTTTATTTTTTATCTGTCGTGGGCTTCTTTTTTGTTGCCGTTTTCTTTACAGTACTTTTTGTTGCAGCTTTCTTAGGTGCAGCTTTCTTAGGTGCAGCTTTCTTTGTTGCCGTCTTCTTTGCTGTCGTTTTCTTCGCTGCACCTTTTTTAGGTTTAGGGCCTTCTTCAACAACTTTCATACAGCCTTCAAAGGTTAACTCTTCAACAACTGTATCTTTAGGAATCTTATAATTTGCTTTTTGATATGCAATATATGGGCCCCAACGACCTTGAATCACTCTTAAATCAGGATCTTCATCAAAAGTACGAAGTAAAGCTTTACGATCTTTCTCTCTTTTCTCTTCGATCAATTCAACAGCCCTATCTAACTCAATAGAAAGAGGGTCATCAACATCTTTTTTCAACGAAACGAATTTACTATCATGTCGAACATAAGGCCCGAAACGACCAACAGCAACTGTAACTACTTTATCTTCATATTCGCCCAATTGACGAGGCAATTTAAATAGATCCAATGCATCTTCTAAAGTAATCGTCTCGATACTCTGACCATGACGTAAACTCGCAAATTGTGGCTTTTCTTCACTATCTTCCTGTGTCACTCCTAATTGAGCCATAGGTCCATAACGACCAATACGCACTGAAACAGGCTTTTCGGTCTTTGGATCTATACCCAATTGACGTTCTCCTGTTGATCTCTCCGAATTTTCAATGACATCCTCAATTATCTCGTGAAATGGCACATAAAATTCATCTATCATCTCGGTCCAAACTCTTTTTCCTTCAGCGATCTCATCAAATTCCTTCTCTACTTTTGCAGTGAACTTATAATCCACAATAGAGTCAAAATTCTTCACCAAAAAGTCATTTACAACCAAACCTATATCCGTAGGAAATAATTTCCCTCTCTCAGCACCAGTGATCTCAGTACATGTTTCGGAATGGATACCTCCATTTTTCAGTGTCAACATCTGATACTCTCTCACAACACCTTCACGATCTTCCTTTACAATATAATTTCTATTCTGGATTGTTGTGATCGTTGGAGCATAAGTAGAAGGACGTCCAATACCTTGCTCCTCTAATTTACGAACTAAACTTGCTTCCGTAAAACGAGGAGGTTTTTGAGAGAAACGTTGTGTTCCCACTATCTCTTTTGGTATAAGATCCTGACCTTCACTTAATGGAGGAAGCAATCCTTTATGGATACTGTTTTCTTGTGTTTCATCATCTGTCGATTCTAAATATACACTCAAAAAACCATCAAAAACTAATACCTCTCCTGTAGCTATAAACAACTCATCACTACCAGAAAATCCTATCTTTACCGTAGTTCTTTCCAATTTAGCATCAGCCATTTGGGAAGCAATAGTTCTTTTCCAAATCAATTCATAAAGCTTCTGCTCCTGCGGTGTTCCATCCACCGTTGATTGATTCATATAAGTAGGACGAATAGCCTCATGAGCCTCTTGTGCACCTTTTGCTTTCGTCTTGAAAGTTCTTAAGTGATGATAATTTTCGCCATATTTATCTACGATTGCATCTTTCGATGCATCTAAGGCTAACTGCGACAGATTCGTCGAATCAGTACGCATATAAGTAATTTTCCCTGCCTCATATAACTTTTGAGCTACAGACATGGTCATGCTTACAGGAAAACCTAACTTACGACTAGCTTCTTGCTGTAGTGTCGAAGTGATAAATGGAGGAGTTGGAGACTTCTTGGCAGGTTTTTTCACAATCGAATCGATATGAAAATTAGCACCATTGCACTTCTCCAAGAATTCTTGGGTTTCGCCGTGAGTCTTAAATCGTGTACCAAGCTCAGCTTTCAACTCGGCCTTACCTCGCTTTGGATCTTCAGTATCAAAAACGGAAGTCACACGAAAGGCAGATGTCGGTTTGAACTTTTGTATATCTCGTTCCTGATCGACAATAAGCCTTACAGCAACTGATTGTACACGTCCAGCTGAAAGCGATGGTTTCACCTTTTTCCAGAGCACTGGAGAAATCTCGAAACCTACCAATCTATCTAAAATACGCCTGGCTTGTTGTGCATCTACTAAATTTAGATCTAGCAAACGAGGGCTCTCAATAGCTTTAGTAATCGCACTTTTGGTAATCTCATGGAATACGATACGATTGGTTGAGTCAGGACTCAAACCTAGTACCTCCATAAGATGCCAACCGATAGCTTCCCCTTCACGGTCCTCATCGGAAGCGATCCATATAGTCTTCGCTTTCTTCGCAGCTTTCTTTAATTCGGCTACGACCTTTTTTTTATCTTCTGAAACCACATAACGTGGTGTATAATTATTGTTCAAGTCTATCCCAAAGTCTTTTTTATCAAGATCTCGGATATGCCCGAAACTTGACATGACTAAGAAATCTTCTCCAAGAAATTTCTCAATTGTCTTTGCCTTGGCTGGGGACTCGACTATTACCAGATTTTCTTCCTTCATCTGAATCGGATTTGAAATATCAGCTAAAATACTAACTGCAAAGTAAAGAAAAAGCAAAACGTTGATCAAAAAAACGTTCGCGTTTATTACAAAATAACAAAAATAACTGTTTTAAGAATGCAAACATACAATAATTTCAACATCTTGAATATAATTAATTATCTTTGAAAAATTGGATAATAAAGAATCAAAAATGAAAGAACAGATCACTTCTTTTAAGAAATACATCATCATATTTTGGGCTATTATTGCTAGTGGGATCATTGGACTCATTATTTTCTTCTACGGCATATCAGTCGGTTGGATGGGATATATGCCAACCCTTGAAGAACTTGAGAACCCACCAAACAGCTTTGCATCAGAAGTATATTCTGAAGATGGAGTATTGTTGCGAAAGTTTTTCTTCCGAAATCGCTCAAACGTTGACTTTAATAGTATTAGCCCTTCAACAGTAGAAGCATTAGTAGCGACTGAAGATGCTCGATTCTTTGACCATTCAGGCATCGATCTTATTGGATTGGTACGTGTTGTCAAAGGGGTTGTTACCGGAAATGATAATGCCGGTGGAGGTAGTACACTTTCTCAACAGCTGGCTAAAATGTTGTTTCCCCGAGAGAAATTTGATCATAAATGGCAACTAGTAATTCGTAAATTTAGAGAGTGGGTTATTGCTGTGAAACTTGAGAGGAATTTCACGAAAGAAGAAATTATTTCTATGTACTTAAATAAGTATGACTTTCTTAATCTTGCAGTTGGCATCAAATCGGCTTCTCGAATCTATTTTAGTACAACCCCCGATAAATTATCATTCGAACAGTCTGCGATGTTAGTCGGGATGGCTAAAAATTCAGCCCTTTACAACCCACTCCGTCGCCCTAAAATGGTGAAAGAGAGAAGGAATGTTGTACTATCTCAGATGTACAAATATGATTTCATCAACACGACAACAAAAGATTCTCTTCAAAAACTCCCTTTAGGGTTAAAATATCAAAAAGAAGATTTTAAAGAAGGAGTTGGAACATATTTTACAGAATATCTAAGAACAATCATGCAGCATAAAAAACCAGAAAGAAAGAATTATGCTTCATGGCAAGATCAGAAATTCAAGGAGGACCTTAATGAGTGGAATAAAAACCCACTGTTTGGTTGGTGTCATAAAAACCGTAAGATGGATGGAAGCCCATATAACCTTTATCGCGACGGATTAAAAATACATGCAACACTTAACTCAAAGATGCAAAAGTATGCTGAAGAAGCTGTTAAACATCATCTCTCTAAAAATCTTCAACCTGCATTCTTTAAGAATTTAAAGCATTATCAACACCCTCCTTTCTCCAATGATTTAACACCAAAAGAGAGAGAGCGTATCTTGAATATGTCTATTCGTCAAAGTGAAAGGTATCGTGTACTAAGAAGTAAAGGCAAAAAGTTTGAAGATATTCTTACGATATTTGACAAGCCTGTAGATATGTCTGTTTTTACGTGGAAAGGGGATGTTGACACCATTATGTCTCCCCTCGATTCTATTAAATATGACATGAGCTTCCTTAGATCTGCAATGATGACTTATGATTCTAGATCTGGACATATCAAAGCCTATGTTGGAGGACCAAACTATCGACACTTCATGTACGACATGGTGAAAGATGGGAAACGCCAAGTAGGATCAACGGTGAAACCATTTCTTTATACATTGGCTATGCAGAATGGACTAACACCATGTACTAAGGCATTAAATATCGAGTACACATTTACACTTCCAGACGGTTCTACTTGGACACCACAAAATGCAGGGTCAGAACGTTATGGTGAAAATGTAACCCTAAAGTGGGGACTTGCAAATTCTGTTAACAACATTTCTGCATGGATAATGCGTCAGTATAATCCAGGTGGAATGAAGGAAGTGATGAAAAAGATGGGTATTACAAGTCGTATTGACGCAGTACCTTCCATGTTTCTTGGGACCACCGAAATATCAATCTATGAAATGGTAGGGGCATTTGGTTGCTTCTCAAACAAAGGAATCTTTACGAAACCGATATTCGTAACCAGTATCGAAGATAAAAATGGTAACATTGTTGCTGACTTCGAACCATTTAGAGATGAAGCAATAAGTAAAAATACAGCCTATTTGATGATCAATCTTCTACAAGGGGTTATCAATAGAGGTACAGGATCAAGGCTTCGTTGGAATAAAGAGTATGGCCAATTTACTGCTGCTATGGCAGGAAAAACAGGCACGACACAGAACCATTCTGATGGTTGGTTTATGGGGGTAACTCCTGAATTAGTTACTGGTATTTGGACAGGTGCCAATTTGCGTAGTATCCACTTTGATAATATTCGTATGGGACAAGGTGCTAATCTTGCACTCCCGATATATGGTTTCTATATGCATAAAGTCTATGATGACCCAACTTTAGGATATACACAAGATACCCAATTTGAAAAACCTGCCGGATTTAATATCAATATTGACTGTGATCAAGACGTTGAAAAAGAAATTGAAGAACAGACAAATACTGTTATTGAAGATGAAAGTACAGACTTCTTTTAAATCATCACAAAAACTGGACAAATAGAGTAAAACAATTCATTTGTTCATATTTTAGGATCCAATCATTCAATTCCTTTAATGATTGGATTTTTTTTTCTATATTGCGTAGTATCAGGGAAAAAACACTTGTATCTTACTATTTATTTAGATGATATAGTGTTGGGGAATTCCGTTCAAATCGGAAGCTGTACCCGCAGCTGTAAGCTATTCACAGTTCATATATAATTTTCTGTAATTGCCCTACATTATCCACTGTCTAGTGTAGATGGGAAGGAGTAGATCGCAAGATAATAGTAAGCCAGAAGACCGACCTGATAGGAAATGCTTTCGGGAGTAAGAGTGATAATATTGGGATACGATTACACCATTAAAAAAGCAAGAGGTTGCTGCCATAACCTCTTTCCGAAAAAATACTGTTTACTAAAGCCGAAGGTTACCTCCATAACTTTCGGCTTTTTTATTGCCATCCAGACCAATTCACTCCATCATTAGAGACCCAGTCTATATTATAAATGCATAATAAAGCTGCCGTTTAATTAACATAAATTGATATATTTACAGCAATAATTAACATTTAGAAGATCTAATGAAGAATATTGCATATTTAATCTCTTCTACCATCTGGATACTAATCTTGACTTCAAGCTGTAAAAAAGATGTTACGAATGAGTATGTCACCAACGAAAAACCACAACTAGGCTTAGAGTGTGTCTTTTCTCCCAAAAAACCATGGAGTATATACCTATTTGAGACCTCTAAGTTTAATGAACAAGACAAACAAACAAACGAACCCAATGTGAGTAGTGTTGTTATTATTGAGGATGGTATAAAAGAGATCAATCTCACCTACAATACTGAAAACAAATGCTATGAAAGTGACCTTCACCCTAAGGTTGGTTCTCACTATAAGCTGATCATTGAACGACCTAATCTTCCGACAGTAACTGCTGAAGATATCGTTCCTGCAAAATTGGAAGTCGAGATTGTTGATTTCCATTTCAAGAAGAAGAGACAACATGTAGAATCGAACTATTTTATTGATACTTACTGTTGTGATTTAAAAATTAAAAGCCATTTCAACAGCCATTCTTCTATAATTATAAGAAAATCTACTCACCGTAAAACAGCACATGCATTTCAGGTTAAAGACAATTATAAAAAAGAACTACAAAAAAGAGGCCTGAGTAAAGAGATGATACACCTCATTGAAAATGTGTCAGGCAATCACCATTTCTGGGGTGGCTTTAACGATATATCGGAGTATGCAACGAGAGATAGAAAAATATATGCCCCTAATCTTTCGGAAGAAAAGATAAAAGCTTGGGAAGAAAAGTACGGCAATTGGATTAATCCATATATCTATGAACTGCAAGATATTATTCCCATTGTATACAAAATGCGCAAGGACGAAAACAGTAAAATTTTTTCGAATAATATTATCTTCTCTAGCAACAAAAACTTTGTGAACTGTCTAATAGGCAACCTGGATCACTATCATGGACAGACCTTAAACATTAATTTCGAGCAATATGACGAAGATTATAAGTGCTATCTAGATAAAGAAGATATACTTAGACGAAAAGGTTGGGAACACTATGAAGTGAAACTCTTGATCTCTCACCAAAGCCCTGTGTTAAACCGATATTTTAAGAATGCTCAAATACAACAAAACATCAAATCAAAAATGTTTGCTCCTATCATACAGGTACAAAGCAATGTTAAAAATGGCGTAGGGATATTTGCTGCTGAAAACACCACGGAAGCTGCAGTTTACTATTATAAAAGATATTATTAGATTCTATGAAAACAATCACACTACTTAAAACCATATCCACCATGGTTTTAACGCTATATATACTACAAGTATCTGCTCAAAAGAATGATATCTCAGGGATCATTAGAGATGTGGAAACAAAGGAGCCAATCATAGGAGCTACGATCTATGCCAAAGAGATAAAACGAGGATCTGCCACCAATTCTGAAGGTTATTTTTTATTAATCTTGACCTCTAAGCAACAAGTTACTTTAGATATCAGATGTATTGGCTATCAAACTCGAGAAATCATCATTACCCCTTCTTCGAATCAACGTTTAAACATAAGCTTAACACCAATATCGATCACAACAGGGGAAGTACAAGTAGAAGGAGCGAGAGCTATTAATAGCTTAAGAAGCACACAGACAAGTGCACACTCCATTTCTCCAATAGAAATAGAATACTTACCATCCTTAGGGGGAGAGAAAGATATTATCAAAGCCATTCAAATGCTTCCAGGAGTTACAGGAGGGTCTGAAGGAAGTAGCGACCTAGTCGTAAGAGGTGGTAGCCCTGATCAAAACCTATTCCTTATTGACGGAGTTCCGATCTATAATGCATCGCATGTCCTTGGACTCTTCTCTATTTTCACCCCTGAAGCGGTAAATAATGTAGACTTCTATAAGGGAGGGTTCTCTTCCAATTATGGAGGGCGGTTATCCTCGGTGGTAGATATATCAATGAAAGAGGGGAATCGTGATCATATCACAGGGGATATTTCTATTGGGACCATATCAAGTAAAGGTATTTTAGAAGGCCCCATCAATAAAGGCAAAGGTGCTTTCTTTATATCGGCACGTAGAACCTACCTTGATCTTTTGTTGGCCCCCTTCCTAAAATATCAATCCGATGAAGGTAATAGTGAAATGGATGCCACCAGCGTATCTGATTTCAAACTATACTTCTACGACATCACAGGAAAGCTAACCTATCAAATTGGTAGCAATACCAAAGCCTTTTTAAGTGTATACAATGGAACAGACGTCACTGGCGGAACAATTCATGAAGATATGGAAACCGAAGATTATACACAGGTATATTCCAACGATAATGATATACAATGGGGAAATTTAACTACATCTTTAAGATTTAATCATCTATTCTCTAGCAGAAACTATGCGAACCTCTCATTTTATACTAGCAGATACAACTATGAAACCAACCTGACATCCAAATATACCTATACAGATAAGACGAAGGGAAACATTGATGACAATTCAAATACAGTGCAATACCTATCTAAAGTTGTAGATTGGGGGATAAAGTATGACCAACACCATGTACTTAATCAATCAAGTAATATTACATGGGGAGCGAGTGCCATTTATCATCAATTTACACCAGGAAAGACTACCCAAGACTTGATCAACAACAATGAGGCAGATACTTTCGTAAAGGGAGCTCCGGAACAAAATACAAGTGAAATCAATGGATTCTTACAATGGGAATTAAATGCAACGGATAGATGGAAGACAAGTGTTGGACTTCGTTATTCACTCTATCATACGGACAATAAAACATTCCAGAGTATTGAACCTCGTCTATCCATTCGGTATCTTGCAAATGACAAACTATCATTTAAAGCATCTTATGATCAGATGCAACAGCCAATCCACCTTCTTGCACAAAATAGTTTTACAATGGGAACCTCTATTTGGGTACCTGCAACATCAAAATTATCTCCTGGAAGAAGTCAACAGATCACTATTGGTACTTCCCTACAGCTATCTCCCCAGTGGATGTTGACAGTAGAGGGTTGGGGTAAAAGATTAAAGAATCAAATAGAATTCCGTTATGGCTCTTTCGATAGCTCTGAAAACTGGCAAGATGAAGTCACTTCTGGAAAAGGACGAGCTTATGGATTAGATGTCCTCTTACGAAAAAGAACAGGTAAAACGACAGGATGGATATCCTATACATTGAGTAGAAATGAACGTCAATATGATGAACTGAACAACAAAAAGTGGTATCCATATCGATACGACAGAACCCATGACTTAAAAGTCGTAATGCAACATACTTTTTCTAAGAAAGTAAGTCTCGGAGCAAATTATCTACTCTCATCTGGCTACCCATTTACAATTCCAAAAAGCTTTTACCGTACTAATTTAGTTCAATCTGACTTTATGTCTAATGATGCTAAAATTGCTGTAGTACCTGAAGTTAATAGTAATCGTATGAGGAGTTATCATCGTCTCGACTGTTCTATATCCTTACGAAAAGAGCGAAAAAGAGGAACAAGAACATGGTCATTCGGAGTCTATAATATATATGCAAGAAAAAATCCATTTAACTATACTGTTGACTATACTTGGGATAAACACAGACTAAGAATACGTGAATATTCTCTTTTTAGTATTATTCCGAGTGTGACTTATCGTTTCAACTTCAAATAAGCACAATTGATCTAATCTTATTCTAAAACTCATTTAAATAACTTCCAGATCAACTATCCATGGTTGATCTGTAAGTTGTTTGATTTACAATTATTTATGAAGAAAACTACTATTACATTATTATTTGCATCATTAGCTTTTGTAAGCTGTAAAAAGGATGTAACCAACGAGTTTATCAAGGATAGTATCTCACAACCTCTAGTCGAGTGTGTATTATCCCCAAATGAACCAATAAAACTCTACCTCTCTGAAACTGCAAAATTTAATCAATCTTCAATAGCTCCGAATATTCCTACACCCAAAAGCATTACCATAACAGAAGATACGACACACGATATTACCCTCGAATACAACGCTGATTTAGAATGTTTTTTTAGCGAGATCTCTCCTAAAGCAGGATCACACTATGTTTTAAATATCGAGTTACCAAATAAACCAGCAATTTATTCTGAGTGTACGGTTCCGCTTACTCCAAGTATTAAGGATTTCAAACTATACACCGATAAATTAACATTTAAAGAAGATGAGTATTCTAAGATGGAGGCCTTCAAATATTCTTTTAAACTTAGTCCAACAAGTACATTAAAGAGGTATGGAGTAAATATCACAAGCATTGTAGAAGAAAGATACTTTAGCCATGTCTTAATTGATGAGACCACAGTACAAAAACTAATCGACCGAAATGAACCTCAGATATTTATTGATGAGATTAAAGAGATATATAGTTATGGACATCGTAAAATAAATCAATCCTCCATTAATTGTATTTCGAACAATGTCGCACTCTTTACCACTCGAATTGACCCCAAGTTCTTCCCTTCAGAACCAAACACGAATAGCGCATTAGAGATTGCTTATTTCAAAAGCCTTGAAGATATCCTCCCAATCCACTATTATTACCATATAGATGACTATGATAGAAACAAAAGGAAAGTAAGAAGTTATGATGCTTTCTTCGAAAAAACTACATCTAACAGTAATGGTCTCACAGGTAGTTTAAAACACTATAACGATGATGAGATTACTATTTACTCCGAATACCACTATGGAATGAGACCAATAAAGAGTAGTGAGGAAAACATCAAAAAAATAATCAATAAGCAGGAAGCAAACATGATGATCTCCTACCTTTCATACAGTCTGTATGAATATGAAAAAGGAGTAAGAAAGCAAGCTGGTTCTGACGATGATATGTTTCCGCCTCTCGTCCCGTTACAAGGAAATATTATCAATGGAGTAGGTGTATTTGGAGCAAAAAGCACACAAAAGGTCCCTCTATTTGAATTTGGAATTTAATAACAAACTTCATTATACTGTCCTATTTTTCACTCATACATGAATCATTTATGAAAACATTACATCTATATATATTCACCATCATCTCCTTCGCGCTATCTCTTAATGTGTCGGCACAGTCCACCACAATATCTGGGTTTATAAAAGACGAAGTAAGTAAAGAACCAATTGTTGGAGCGACAATATTTGATCCATCAAGTTCTAAAGGATGCGCCACAAATTCCGAAGGATATTTCTCAATGTTTTTACCAGCGAACAAAATAACACTCGTTATTAGATCTATTGGCTACTCCACAAAAGAGATTACCGTAAGTTATACGGATAACAACCCAATAAACATACTAATCACTCCTAAGACGATTACAACAAAGGAAGTCAAGATAGAAGGGGAACACAAAATTACAAGTATTCGAAGCATCCAGACTAGTGCACACTCCATTTCTCCTATTGAACTTCAGTCGTTGCCCTCTTTAGGTGGTGAAAAAGATATAGTGAAAGCACTACAGATGCTGCCTGGAGTAACAAGTGGATCTGAAGGGAGCAGTTCACTTGTCGTAAGAGGAGGAAGCCCAGATCAAAACCTATTTCTAATTGATGGAGTACCAATCTATAATGCTTCTCATATTTTAGGACTTTTCTCTGTATTTACTCCAGAAGCCATCTCTAATGTAGATTTTTATAAAGGAGGATTTCCAGCACAATATGGTGGACGTCTATCATCTGTAGTGGATGTTTCTATGAAAGAGGGAAATAGAAATCATTTCACTGGAGATATCTCTATAGGAACCATATCGAGCAAAGCATTAATCGAAGGACCTATCAACAAAGGGAAAGGAGCATTTATAATTACAGGAAGAAGAACTTACTTTGATATTCTAGCAGGTCCATTCATTAAGAATCAAAACAACTTTAGTAGTGGTGAGTGGGAGGACAAAATGACCAAACTCAAACTATTTTTCTATGATGTAACTGGCAAATTAACCTATCAATTATCTCCCAAATCCAAACTATTTGCTAGCTTCTATAAAGGAAAAGATCGTTCTGGGTCAGAGTTTGAGGAGAAAAAAAATGATAACAGTCAGTTCTTTAACTATGGACAGGACATACAATGGGGGAACACTTCGGCCTCATTAAGATGGAACCATATACACTCTTCTAACTACTACAGTAATTTTAGAGTTTACATGGCACAATACAAATACATGACAACTAATGAAAGTGAACAAGCTAGTCAATATAATAATACAAGTTCCTATAAAACAGAATATTCATCTATCGTAACGGACTGGGGGTTAAAATATGATGGACACTGGCTGGCCTCGGAAAAGAGTAAGATAAATTGGGAGCTAACAGGTATATATCACCAATTTACACCTGGAAAGAGAGAACAAAATTCAAGCAATAATGGGACATCTCAAACTATCGAACAAGGATCTGATGATCTCTCTACCAAAGAGCTTGGCTCATCAATAGAATGGGAAGTGGACCCCGTGAAGAATATTAAAGCAAGGGTCGGGCTGAGATATTCATTATATCACACCCAAAACACCACCTTCCATAGCTATCAACCCCGCATCTCCTTGCGCTTCATGCCTACGCATTTTCTTTCATTAAAGGCATCATACGACTATATGCAGCAACCAATTCACCTACTAGCCCAGAATAGCCTTGATCTAGGAGCATCCATTTGGGTCCCCGCTACAGATAAGGTAAGCCCAGGGAAAAGTCAACAATTAACAGTCGGTCTATCCATACAATTATCTCCACAATGGTTATTCTCAGCAGAAGGATGGACTAAAAAACTAGAAAATCAAATAGAGTATCGCTATGGTTATTATGATTCATCATCCCATTGGGAAGACGAAATCACTACTGGACAAGGAAGAGCATCAGGAATAGATTTCTTAATTCGCAAAAGAGAAGGAAAAACAAGAGGTTGGATCTCTTACACATACAGTAGAAATGAACGCCAATTTGATCAGTTAAACAATGGACAATGGTACTCATATCGCTACGATCGAACCCATGATTTTAAAGTGGTAGCACAACACAACTTTTCGAAAAAAGTAAATATTGGATTAAACTATATTCACTCTACAGGTTACCCATTCACCGTCCCTGAAAGTTACTTTTCATCTAAAATAGTAAAAGACTTCTGGGATTCTAGCAGAAAGGGGTACGTTGTTTCAAGTATCAATAACCAACGAATGAATAGCTATCATCGTTTGGATCTATCTATCTCTTTCAATAAAGAGAGGCGTAAAGGTACAAGAACATGGACTTTCGGAGTCTACAATGTGTATAATAGAAAAAACCCATATAATTATCTTATTGATTATCCTGATGCAGAGAGAATCCGTATTAGAGAATATTCAATCTTTAGCATTATTCCAAGTATAACCTATCGTTTCAACTTTAAGTAATATCAGTTATGTCGCATGAATCATAAATTCATGCGATATAAACACCCAATAGATAGTAAACACGAAATAATTAGTACACTTAGCACTATTACATATAATGAATGACATATTGATTACGCTTCCATTAAATTTCCAAGTTCATTTAGTTCTAGCCGAAATAGTGTAATAAGATATATGCCTTGAGTTGCCGAGTGTATATTTATTCCATTACTTTACCCTCTCCCAACACCTATTTTACAGCTCCACGTAAAAAGAAGTGCGCTATTACCAACAATTTTGCTTACATGCTTGATAAAGGCAACCAGATAATGTTTTCTTGATGACATTCAATCCCAAGATATTATTAAAATGCACAACTTATAGTGGATATCCATAGGTTTTCTCCGTAGTTTGTTGATACTTGATTCATCAAAAATGTTAAATAAATGAATATCCTATGATGATAATATCATAAGGCTTTTTTTTAGCTCACGGTCAATCTATAATCGAATATATACATATTCATAATCACAATCCTATCTACATCTTAACAATCATTTGGGATATCAATCTCCCAAATAGTTGTTAAGATGTAGATATTTTAAAGCAAACAAGCTCTTTTTTCTCAAGTTAAGATATTCACATCAATCATTGTCATACGAATCAGCATTAGATATTATATTATACAGCATAAAAACAGTGTTTTTAAACTCTTCACACTAATTCTATTTATAAATTAAGAGCTCATCATTACACATTGCACAAAAGCTAACCCACTGTGCAATATTGATTACCGTACAAATTTGCGCAAAGGAAACTATTTGCCAACAAATATCTTACACTATAGCAACTAAAATACAACCTCTTACACAAATCTTTATCATTCCGAATTAAATCTTTTTTTACTATTATTGTAATCATTTGATCATAAAACCCTTTATAAAATTCAATTATTAAAATAGGAGCGACCAATTGCTTTTTTTATGAATCTAAACAAAACCCTATCTATGACAATCTAAAAAGTATTGCCCTATGACATTTCTAGAACATAAAGAAAAGTTAGAACACCTGCTAGAGTTAGTAACAAAAGGAAGATGTTTCGCACTTCAAGATGTAGCAGAAAAGTTTCAATGTAGTAGAAGAACTGTGAAAAGAATGCTATCTCAACTTAGACATGAAGGACACAATATCTCATACTGTCCATCTTCCAAACGATTCTATCTAGAATGAACAAGTAATCTTATTTTATAACATTCAATCATTTATAAAATATCAAGACCTAAAGAGGGGGAATATCTGATATTTAAAATGTAGCAACAACACAAACTGATATTGTGATTAACAACTTGTTATAGAATAAATCTTTCTCTAAAGTAATGGTAGACAAGGTCAAAACAGTATCGAAACTGTGGATGATAAAAATGATCTACTGTAAAGATTTAGAATTAATCTTTATAATAATTAAGCTCTAGAGAACATTTTTTACATGAAAAAGAAGGAGGGGGACATTTTTTGTCCCCCCTACCTCTTTAATTTGTAATAGTTAATGATAGAGAGTCTGGCGACACCTCTTAAAAGTAGCCTAATTAAACTTGAATAATTATGAAAGTAACTAAATTATCAAGCAAGCAAAACCGCAAAGAGTATGTAGCTGCTGCGGGATGTTGTTGTAGTTGTTGTTGTAGTTGTTGTGTATCTGTAACAACAAATGCATAACAAAACTTAGTCCTTACAAAAGGTGTACTCTTTTGTAAGGACGCCTAAACAAATCTCTTTTATTATATAAAATAGTTCACGATACAATTCTAGCTAATTAACCTTTTCACATTAAGTTATCTACAACAAGATAACTATTAATTCTATATACTTATTGTCTTTGTGACCGACAAATAACCAATATTTAGGTTATATGAGTATAGGCCCAAAGAACAGAATCCCACACACTAAATCTAAGACTATGATGAACAAGTACGATATCTTTAAAGATGAAACACATCAGTGTTATCAGCTTAGGACAAAAACACAAACCTATTTATTAGAGTTTGATGAAGAGGAGAAAGAAAAGATCTTTCTAGATATAGTACAAGAGTTGCAAAACAAACCATCTTTAAATCTTAAAGCGCTTAAGGGAAAGTTATCAAAAACGCATCAAGACGATGCAAAGATCTTAGAGGTTCTATCAATTCTTAAAGAGTACCAGCTGCTATCCTATGAAATGATGACCGATTTAGATCCGACATCCACAGAAGCGGAATACATTCCCAATGGCACACATGATAAAAAGCTTGCCATAATTGGAGAAGGAGATATCACCGATAAAATAAAGCGGTTAGCCAAAGAGCATAAATTTAAAAGCATAAAAACCTTTGACTACTCTCCGAAACAAAAGATAGAGAATATTATCAACGAATTTGATTTCATTCTTGTTGATGCATCCCATTGGTCACCTTTTCATCTCGAGCAGATCAACAAATTTGCATTAAAAAGTCATACACCATGGCTATTTATAGGAGGTATTGAAGAGATGTCATTAAAGATCGGACCTCTTTTTTATGGAAAAGAGACTGGATGTTACGAATGTCTTATCAGCAGATATAAAAGTGCACACGACTACCCAGACTACTTAAGTAGTTATGAAACCCATTTAAAAACACATCAAAAAGGGAGTGTAAGGGAGCAGATTCCAAATATGCTTATTGCTGAAAACATCATTGCAAATATCGCAATGACCGAAGTATTGAATTTCTTTGACACATGGGCACTTCCCAATACGTGGAGAAACATTATTGATATCAATTTCATGACCTTACAGTCAGAACATCATGCACTTCTAAAAAAGCCATATTGTGAATCTTGTAAGCCTGAACTAAAATATAATACAGCCCCTTGGCTTGAACCAATCACCCTTAAATAGTAAGATATGGCTGTTACAACACTTGTTAATGTATTAAAAACAATATCGTCGGAAGTAGGAATACTTCAACACGTCGTAAGCTCAACCAGACTCAATGGAGATCCCAAACTACAGGGGTGGGGAATACTTCCTTCAGATACTCGATATTTGAACGCCGAATCTTTTGGAGGACAAAGTGCAGGATGTGCTACAGAGTGGGAAGAGGCGATGCTTGGAACTATTGGTGAAACCGTAGAGCGTTATGCACCGACCTTTCATAACCCAGAAGAAGAGATCTTCAGCAGTTATAAAGATTTAGATAAAAATGGTATTAATCCGAGCGAGTTTGCTCTTTTTCACCACAGCCAGTACAAGACATTTGAAGAGAGAGGGATGCCTGTTGTTCCTTTCACAGAAGATACTGAGGTAAGGTGGTTTCCGACCTACGACCTTACCGATGGGGAAGAGAAGTGGATTCCTGGACAATTCATATATATGCCTTTCCGTAAAGACCCTAAGTTCATTACCATGAACACCTCTACAGGATTGGCAGCACACACCAACTATCATAAGGCCATTTTAACTGGACTCATGGAGGTGTTAGAAAGAGACAGCTTCGTTATTACGTGGTCACAAAAGATTGTTCCACCAAAGATTGTTATCGATGATGATATTCAAAGATATCTTGATGATAATTTCCCTACTAAATATGAGTGGCACTTCTTCAACATGACCTATGACCTAGGAGTACCTTCTGTATTTGGGATCTGCTTTGGAGAGACTGAGTTTGGTAAATTTGTTGCTATTGGAGGATCTACTAGAACAACTTTTGGAGAAGCCGTAAAGAAAACAATACATGAAGTAGGGCAAGCAATCCCATTCTTTAGATACTCCTTAGAGTCTCGAAACGATTGGGAACCAGATGATGATTTCACCAAACTTTTCGATTTCGATGACCACTCCCTTCTATATGTCAAAAGACCTGACTTATGGGGAGAGTTCAATCGTTGGACAGATGCTCCTGAATCATTCGAAATTGATTTTAATGAAGTACCCTCAACCAATGATATAAAGACCATACGAGAGGTTACCAAAGTCTTAAAGAAAAAAGGATACAATGTATTGGTAAAGGACCTTACCACTCCAGATCTTAGACAAATAGGATTCTATAGCATCAAAGTATTCGTACCTCAACTAATACAGCTTGCAGGGGCTTACTTACTATATTATCATGGTGGAAAACGCCTCTATGAAGTACCCAATGCAATGGGATATAACGCTAATGATTTTGATAATTTAAATCCATTTCCACATCCATTCCCTTAAAAGTGACAACCTATGAATATCAAAGAAATAAGAAACAGGTATCAAGAGAAAGATGGAGGTATGTACGGCAAACGTAATATCGAAAACTCTTTGGCCATGTTATATCACGAAAACAGCAAATTTACCACATATTCGGCACGTATTGAAGGTCAAAAGATCATGGGATTCAATAACGAGTTTGTTAATAAAAGAGCATATCAACCTTATAAATGCTATCCAAACACAACTCGTATTGACCTGAATGACTACAAAAACACGCCTCTAAAAAAAGACTTAATCTCGGTTCTAAACCAAAGGAGGAGTGTACGTCAATACAATGATACATACAAGATCTCTCTAAGTGAGATTACCACATTACTCTATAACTCATATGGAGTAAGCAACCAACAAAAGCTAAATAATGTTGGTCGAGATGCACATATGGGCTTAAGAAATGTTCCATCGGGTGGAGGTCTATTTCCACTAGAGGCATACCTTGTTATTCAAAATGCACATATCCCATCTGGACTTTATCACTATCGTTCCGATATCAATCAATTGGAATGTCTCAAAGAGGGTGATTTTAAACAAGATCTTGCCAACATAATACAAGCAGAGCCATATGTACAGATTAAAGACGCATCGATGGTTGTACTCCTCACAGGAGTTGTAGAGCGCTCTATCATCAAATATGGTGAAAGGGGATATCGATTCATGCTCCAAGAGAGTGGTGAGGTTGCACAAACACTATCAATACTAGGCGAAGCATTAGACCTTGGCTCCTGTATTCTTGGTGGATATTTAGATGACAAAGTCAACTCATTTATTGGAATAGATGGAGTCTTCGAGTCCATAAATAATGTGATTGTATTTGGAGGTAAAACAAAATAATCGATGGCATATGGAAAAGATGATACAAATAAAAGACCTTCATTATAAAGTTTCGAATAAAGAGATCCTGAAAGGTGTCGATCTAGAGATTAACGAAGGTGATATTTTTGCACTACTTGGTGTCAATGGATCTGGGAAATCTACCCTAATTGATCTTGTACTTAAAGATATATCTCCATCAAAAGGAGAGGTGATCTACAGCAATAAGATAAGTCCAAAATTCGATAACGTAGGGGTTGTATATGATAAGCTGCCTCTCTTTATGGTATTCACTGTAGACGAAACCATCAAATATTTTTGTGCCATTTACAGAACCTCATTTAAGGAGATCGAGAAGAGGTACTATCGTCTTTTCCAGCTCACGGAGATCCGAAAGTCTCTTGTAGAGAAGCTATCTCATGGAGAAAAAAAACGACTCTGTCTGCTCCTATCAATACTTACTCCGAAAGAGTTATTGATTCTTGACGAGCCCTTTGCCAACCTTGACCCTCCAATGATAGAGTTGATGTGGAAAACATTAAAAAATGAGAGTCAAACCATATTCTTCTCTACTCACCATTGGAAAGAAGTACAACATGTTGCAACCAAGGTTGCCTTTATTCATCAAGGGCATATTATAGGCCAAGTTGACTCTCCTAAGAATATTCTATCTCAATTCGATAACAAAAAGGTAGTAATCAGTAGTAGTGCAAAGAGTGAACTATTAATGGAAGAGCTAAAGACACAACAACACTACCTTTTAGATGAAGAGATCCATCTACTACAGTCTCCTGAAAATGGAGCTCTTGATTTAGTGACAAAACACCAAATGAACTACTCAATCCAAGATGTAACGATTATCGATGCCTATCTTTTTGAAGGCAATAAACTAAGATAACTATGGCTAAGATTATTTTTTACTCCATATTCTACCAAATTAAAGCTTCGCTACGTGTCAAACAGTCTGCGTTCTTTTCTTTGGTTTTTCCTATCTTCCTCTTTCTTGTTTTTACCAACCTTTGGTCTCAAGGAGATGAAGAGTATGTAGCATTTCTATTCACAGGAGTGATAGGTTCCACCATCGCTAGCGATGGACTATTCGCAGTAGGTCCCGTGGTAAAAAGTTATTATAGCACAGGACTTTTACACTACCTCAGGAAGATGCCTTTCAATATCCTATTCCATTTTATGGGGCTAATAATCAATCGGTTTTGTATGCTATGCATGACCTTTATGCTTCTATCCATAGCCTCATATCTTAGTTTTGGTTATCTACCTTCACTACTTCAGACAGGGCAGATATTTATTGGAATACTTATTGGTATAACAACTTTCTCATTTGTTGGTTTGTCTGTCACATTCATCGGATTAAAACAGGAGTCCAATTTTAGCATGATGAACTTGATATACTTTATCGTACTATTTACAAGTAATGCCTTTTATGTTGTTGGTGATTTTAATAAGGTGATGAGTACTATATCAAGTGTCCTTCCTCTAAATCCAGTGTTAGAACTGTTGCGTACAGGAAAGTTCTCTATTAGTCTATTGTTATGGCTGATCATACCAATCATTCTATTCTCCTTTTTGTTCAAAAAAATCAAATATCGCAGATGATCGTAGTTAAGATACTGATGGTAACAGCAGTTATCATGCTGCTTCATGAGCTTGGGCATGTTATATCAGCAAAACTAATGGGACTGCCAATTATAGACTTTGGAATAAAATCGAAACCATATCCACATCTATATGTCTCTACGGAGCGACCTTCAAACGATACACAAAGGTTTATATACCTCTCGGCAGGAATGATATCCACCTTGATATGGTGTGTTGTACTATGGTCTCTAGGTTTTCTTTCTTACCCTTTCATCATGTGGGCATTTATACTAGAACTTGCCTTAGAAGCCAACCCTTTCTATTCTGATATCACCATCGCTTTGATTGCGATAAAGATACGTAAGAAGGGATTAATTAATCCTCATGAATCAGAATACAATAGGGTGATCAAAGACCATCAATTTTCAATACAGTGGTACATTCATTTTACCCTATGGACAATACTAGTAGTGAGTCTAATTAAATATGGAAAACTATTTGTCTCAATGTCATGAAAAAACAGACTCATATCATAATGGCATTTTTTTTATGCCTATCGACTTTTATCTCTTTAGGACAACATACAGACAAAGAAACAAGCTGTATGTTCCAAATACAAGAGAAAGCAGACAGTACTATTGCTAGTTGTTTTAAAGAAAAAAATGACAAAAACCTATTGCCACTAATCGAGAGACTTCGACTAGAATATAAGAAACAACCTGTCGACCTCAATCTATATTGGCAAGGATATCTACAATATTTTCAGTCTATCATAAAACAGACCAATGGAGATAAAAAAGGGGCCAAAGAGTGCATAAATAACGCATATAAGACATTAGATAAGGCCAATCAAAAAAATTCTGAATCCTATGCCTTAATGGCACTCGTTCGCAGTTATAGTATAAACTTCAATCGCTTTAGTGTCATTTTCATATCAAGAGATGCTATTGGTTTTGCCAAGAAAGCGATAAAGATGGAACCCAATAACCCTAGAGGTTATTATGCAAGAGGCAGTCATGAATTCTATACTCCCTCATCCATGCGTAAGAATAAAGATGCTGAAAAGTGGCTTCTCAAAGTAATAGAGCTGAGTCAAAACAGGCAAGCCAACCCTTTCACCCCTTCATGGGGAGAACAGGAAGCCTATGAGCTACTCATCAGGCTATACCAACAGACTGGTGAAGAGCTGAAAGCAAAAAAAACATTACATAATGCATTAAAGAAATATCCGAATAATTATCAATTTAAGAAACTAGAGGGAGCATGAGTAGATGGAGAGGAATTGCATGTTTATCACTACTATTAATAACAGTTTCAGCATGGGGGCAGAAACGAGAAAATAGACCTACACAGTGGATCGAAGGAACCATTGTCGACAATATCACATCAAGTCCGATAGAAGATGTCGAGATTGCAGTCAAGGGGATGCAAGAAGAGTCTGTAAAATCGGATTCTATCGGACACTTCAAAATTAGTGTTCCAATTGGGAGACAACACATTATACTATCTCATATTAGCTATAAGTCAACCATAGAGACACTTCTTTTAAACACCGCCCAACCCAAGCAAGTCGTATGGTCTCTCGACTTGAGACCGGAAAATCTTATTGACGAGGTGGTCGTAAAAAGTTCAGTTCCAAAGAGTGAAGCCCAAAACAAGATGGCTTATGCCAGTGGTCGTATGTTCTCTGTGGAAGAAGCAAACAGATATGCAGGCACATTAGGTGATCCAGCTCGTATGGCACAAAGCTACGCTGGGGTCAATGCTGCCCAAGACGAACGCAATGATCTGATCATTCGTGGAAACTCCCCTATTGGTGTACAGTGGAAAGTGGATGGTTATGAAATACCTAATCCAAATCACTATGGAGGTATCGGATTAACAGGCAATAGGGTGACACTACTCAATATGAACCTAATGACAAACTCTGACTTCCTTACTGCCGCTTTCCCTGCAGAATACAGCAATGCACTTGCTGGAGTTTTCGATCTCTCTTTCGAGAACAGACAACCTAAGAATCAGTTCTGGGGACAGGTCGGATGGAATGGATTCGAAGCAGGAGCCAAAGGCCCAATTAGTAAAAATGGAAGTTATATGGTCTGCTATAGATACTCATTTCTAGATGTCATGAAAAAACTAGGGATGAATACCAAGATAGATCCTAAATACCAAGATTTCACCTCTAAATTAGTAATACCTCTAGGTGAAAAAATAGATCTATCTTTACTTACGTTGGTAGGTAACAGCTCATTTACGCGAGATGATCACAACAACCTCTCGGCCATTGCTACTAAGGGACAATATCTCAATACAAGTGCCGACATGCTCTTTCAGGGAGCCAGCATAAAGTACCAATGGAACAACCAAAATCATATCACTTGGAGAGCATCTTACCTAGACAATGGAGTGAAAACAACTTCCGAATGGTTCAATAAAGAGAGTGATCATAGAACACCCGAATGGGACGAAAACTCTACCCAGAAGAGATATGCAACAGCACTAGACTATCAATTCAACAACTATCAAAACCATCTACTACGCATGGGCGTCAAATGGGATAGTTACGATGCCCATTTAAAACAATCAGGCCATGATGCATCTTTACAGTTCCGACCACTTACCAACCATAAAGATTGGCTACACCTTTTTCGCATCTACATCCAAGATGCCATCAAGATCACCCCTACACTACAAGCAACTTTAGGATTAAACTACCAATATCTTCTATACAACAATAGTTATAGTATAGAACCTAGAGCAGCACTAAAACTGCAAACAGGAACTCGTAGTTATGTCTCATTAGCATATGGCAGACATGCCCAAATACAGCCATTCACTACCTATTTTACGGAGTCACTTGATCAATCACTACCCAACAAAAACTTAGATCTATCCAAGGCCGATCATTTTGTACTAAGTTATAATCAAAACTTAAGTACCTATCTGAATTTAAAGGTAGAAGCATATTATCAACACCTGTTTAATACTCCTGTGGAAAACAATCCGAACTCCATATTTTCTCTCATAAATACGGGAGCTGCCGACTATATTCCAGCCAAAGACAATCTCGTTAATGAGGGATTGGGAAGAAACTATGGTGTAGAGATGACACTAGAGAAGTACATGCAGAACAACTACTACTATATGATTACGGGAACCCTTTTTCGATCCCAATACCAGACACTTGAACAGAAATGGAGGAGTAGTGCTTTTGATGCCAAATATATGCTCAACCTATTAGGAGGATATGAACTATGGACCACCTCCACCTTTGCTATTGGCGCCGACTTAAAAGTGACTTTTGCAGGAGGTAGACCATATATACCAATAGATGAAAAAGTATCAAAAGAGACCAATACCATCATATTGGATGGAACACATGCTTATGAACAGAGGTATAACAACTATTTCAGAACAGACCTCAAACTATACTATCGACAGAACCTCTCAAAGGTATATCTTGAGTTTGCTGTGGATCTACAAAACATCACCAACCATAAAAACATTGACTATCAAAGATATGATATAGCAGCAGGCAGATACATTAACTATTACCAAACCATGTTCTTTCCGATGTACACATTTAAAGTTCTATTCTAAATCCTTTACCTATGAATCGATATCACGCTTATATACTCCTCTGTTTTTTTATCGCTCCACTCTCTTTGTGGGCGCAAAAAACATGGCAAGGAAAAGTGGTTGATAAGAATAACCAACCACTCTTTGCCGTTAATGTATATCCGTTATCCGATCCAACGAAAGGGAGTGTAACCGATTTCGAAGGTAACTTTTCATTAAACCAAACCAGTGCCAACGATAGTCTTGCATTCTCATACATTGGCTATAAAACACATATTATTTCATGTCAATCTATCGAAAATAGTCCGCTACGCATCACACTACAAAACAATGTACAAGAGTTAGATGAAGTACGTGTGTTGATGAAAGACCCTATATCAAAGAAGTTCTCAGTAAAAAAGGTGGATAAGATGGAGATATATCTTAATCCCGTTTCTCAAGGTGATGCACTGAAATCGGTAACCAGTTTACCCGCATCTACTTCAACCGATGAAACTGCCAATCCATCTCTACGTGGTAGCGATGACGCTCGAAGCCGTGTGTTTCTTAATGGTGTTCCTATTTACAACCCCGTAAGATCCACCAACCTTAGCAATCAAGGGTTTTTTAGCATATTCAACACCGAATTAATCAATGAGCAGTATATCTATGCAAGTAATCCACCTCTCACCCACGGAGATGTCAGTGCTGGAATGATAGATATTCAAACTCAAAAGAACCTTGAAGAGAATCAGCTACAACTCTCCGCTGGAATACTCAATACAGGTTTTCTCCTCTCTCAGAAAATCAAAGGAGATAAAAATTTTATCCAACTATATGGCAACCTTCAATTCTCCAATATATACCTATCGATACAACAAGAGCAGTTGCCAGATACCAAATCGTTCGACAGCAAAGACATCGGAGTATATAGCCACCTGCAACTTTCGCCCAACCTAGAGTACAGTTTATACCACTACTACCTAGACGAAGGATATGAAGGAACAGACCATCAAGTAAACATATCTGGCAATGTAAAGAGTGGAAGCAAACGTTGGTTTGATATACAATCTCTATCATGGAGTAAAAACAAATGGAAGATAGAAGGACATTTTGGATATGATACATCGGATAAATCCTATCAATTTGACACCATGACTTCCGACGCCACAACATCCAACCTATTTGTTGGAGGGGATATAAAATTCCAACCAAATAGATGGCTTTCACTTCAGACAGGAGTATCACATCTGGAACAAAATTATTCCGAAACAAGCAAAAACAGCTTCTGGATGAATATGATATGGAAAGGACAGAAAGATCCAAATGCTTTAATTGACACGAAAGACCGTAAGAGCGAATATTATGGTTTTGCGAACCTTTCACTTAATAAAAATATATCTTTCAGTATAGGGCTTCGTAGACCCATTAATTACCACAACAACTACACCTCAGTTCAATCTGCCGTAAGTATAGATATCACATCCAAAAATCATCTACTGATCAGTGGAGGTAAATACTATAATACACTGCCATCCTCCTACTATCATTATCAGTTTGACCAACAGGAGAGTAAACAGATCGCCGTAGATTATACCTATACAAATAATCAAACCACTATTGGTGCCGCATACTTTATCAAAGAAGAGAAGGGGGGAAGCTACATCCAGTATAACCAACCTATCGACAAACAGAACATACAAGGAGTAGAGTTCTCATGGAAACAGAATATTGGATCTAACTTCATGGCCCACTTGGCCAACAGCTGGATCCAAGACCAGATTGAAGTAGATGGAAAAAAGTATGATGGATATAAAGATTTAAGCTTCTTTATAAAGAGCTCTCTTCAATACACCAACCGCCATGGCCTCTCAGTAACCCTATCCTATCAAGCCCGAGAGGGTTCTCCTTATACTGCTATTACTGATCATCAAACAATACATGGCATAGAGGTGCCAATCTATCAATCCACGTACAATACAGAGAGGTTTAACAACTATCAACGTTGTGACCTGATGCTAAGTCAATATATCCCTATCAAGAGACATACCATTATCTGTTTTGCCACAATAAATAATCTCCTAAACCAGAAAAACACAGCCTCCATCTATTACGACCCAACCTTTCAACATCAATATGAAAGCTACTACACGCTTAGAACATTCTATGCAGGAGTCGTTTGGCGATGGAACTACAAGAAGTAGTTCCTGTCACAAATAGTAGATGATTTAAAATACACCAAGGTCTGAATGATTCGGATTCTCATTTCTATCACGTTTATAGATCCTAAACCATAAAACATAACACAAAACAATATACACGATTGTTGCATATAAATCATATGCATGGAAAGTTGCAATAGAATAAAAGATAAGCAAAGACACCGTGCCACTAATAAACATAATTCGTTCACTATTCAACACCTTTCGCTTACCTTTGGGAAACATAGTCGGAAAAACAAATATCGTAGACATAATCACATTCCCTATAAAACCTTGATCCTCTTTCCAAGCATAAAGTGCCATAATCACACCAAAAACAACTATCCAAATACCAAAATTCTTTAGATTAAAATTAGGATCTTTCTTCATATACATTTAATTTAGGTCAAAATACAATCTTTAAAAGATATTACTCCTATCTCTTCAATGGATCTACAATATAGTAAATACAATTAAAAAACTAAAACAAAACTGAAATTGACTCTTTCAGATATTTGGTGGGATACCCATACGGAGTTGCAACCAAATCATCAATACAACGCTATTTTCTCCAATCAAATATACGATAAACAAACCATCGTTCATTGTAGGTTTAAGCTTTTTGAACCCGTTATTATAATATTATCATAAGAACAGTGAACGACCTAAATAGGGTAATTCATTCTTTATGTACCCCTTAGGAACACGCAGCTCCAGCTCGGAAACAGAATCGATTGCAATCACACTCCTGTATTCTCCATGCCACATATTGCCTTCACCAAAACGAGTAACATAGAAGAGTTTAGATGCCTATTAAAGCAGTGTAATTATTGAACAACACATTCAAGATTGAAGAAGATCACGAATCATTGAAATAGTATCCTAAAGGATACAACCTGTGAGATGATGACCTTTTAGATAAATAGAGATTCATAAAGAACTCTTAAAACCCCCATCACCTGACTAACATGCTATTATCACCTGATTTTTCTTGGGTATCATTCCAAGTATATTCGAAATTCCCTCACCCAAAATGGGAAATCGATGAATGAACTTCGAGTGAACTTTGAATGAACTTCGAGCCATCTCAGGGGAAAAGCAGGAGCAAGTAGCTTGTTGGTAAGAGTAAGGTGATATTGATGTGGTCGGATGTGATAATGGTATGTAAGCATTGTTCTATTTAATATGGTCACCCCACCAAGTTCCGGAAAGAGCCAGTTTCAGTTTTAATTAGTGGAAAGTAAATACAAACAGAGGCACAACAAGAATGATTATAATTGATGAGAGAGTAGTATGTTCGAGTCCATAAAGTGGGTTATACGATAGTGAAAAAGTACTATTTTCGACAGGCTATTTTTTATTGTACCTTTGCATGATACCAATAGCATATAGAAATGTCTGTGATTTTTAGCTTATTTCTTGTTAATACTGCATTTTAAAATTCATATTGAGTCATTTTTCACGATGTCCAGACAGAATCTATTCGTAAGAATTGAAAGATTATATATATTATTGGAGTAAGACATTACAAATGAATTTTTCCACTCATGAAAACTACAACGTTTCATATTAAGGACTATATCGACCTGTTAGATCAACTTTCTGAAGGAAAAGAGGTTGTGATATCACAGCCCTATGGTCTATTGAGAACATCGGAATATCTCTATACCAATCTTTTTCCTCAGAACATCAGGGATATTCCAGCGTGTAGGAGCTTGATGAAAGAGATTAGGAACATGAGATATATGGCACCACATCTGATTCTACCTCAGCGTGTAGTATCGATTCACCACTCCTCTTTCAAGTCAAAACTTTCGTCTTCAGGATTTCAAATGTTTATGAGTGAGACGGACGATGAAGAGGCTTATCCATTACGATCAGACAAGCTAAAGGATTTTGATGCTTTTGATTTTTCTATATTTCCACATGCGACCTTGTCGACAGAATATCGAATGGATTGGAGTCGTTTGATAATTCTACTCTTAAGACAACTTAATGAATTGGGGGCCAAAATAGAGGTGGCCGATGATAATACAGTAGAATTACAAGGTGCTTATAGGGGGATGTTGGGAGATCCTATCATCATATCCCAATCATCAATTCCATCTCCGCTATACATACGCTTTCGAAGCTGTGTAGTGATGGTGATTCCTAAAAGTGATGATACGTTATATATCGGTATTTCGGGAGAATGGGAAGCTTCATATGGGGAGAGCTTAAGTAAACTAAATCCAACGCTATTTACCAATCAGTTATTGAACGAGATGAATGGTGGCAAAGGAGCTATTCGAGTATGGGAGCCTGCATTAATGGGACAATCATTTCATATTGACAAGGTAAAGGAGGGGATAAAAGGGCTTTCGACCACCTCTCTGAAGGTACATAAGTCAGTACCTTCTTTGCGAGAATTAATCGCGCAATGTGATCGAAAATATGATATGTATAAGGAGGTAAACAGTTCACGCTCATTGATGAAAGAGTATTTCTATCGTTACGGGGAAGATACGGATGAGATTGCGGAGATTCTCTATGAACATCTGCATACCCTAGACAGGAGTGACCCAAAAAGTGCTTGGGCTGCTTCAGAAAGGATATTCCAAGAAGAACATGAGTTCTTAAAGTAGTAGTGTGTTTGAATGTGTCGTAATTCCATTTTAATACATCCTTGAATCCGCACGTGTATTGTATTAATTTTAAGTAAACATCAGTAAGACAATGCATAGTAAGGCTTTTATATATTCAGAAAAATCACCTATTTAGGTGAATGATCAAAGATTTTAATTCAAAGGTGACACCATTTGGTGGGATATATTTAATTCATGATTTGCTAATTTCAAACGGCATTATTCAATTTATTAATGAGCAATTAGTAGACCGAGACCCAAAGTGTATCTATAAGTTCTCTGATTTGTTATTACCACGCGTATACACTACTTTTTGTGGAGGTAGTGCGACGGAAGATATTAACTATCTTCGGGATAATACATTGAATAACTTGAGATCAATTTCTATCCCTTCTGCTGATACCATTCTAAGAGGAGATGTGGAGCTTTCTACTCCATGTGAGATTATCGAAGGAAAGACTACAATTAAAGGCCAAAAGATAAATGTTAACACACTAATGAATAAATTCTTGTTGGCTAGTGCTATTAAGTTTAAACAGTTAGATCCTAATGCTTCTGATCTTATCTATGATTTTGATCACCAGTTTATTCCCACTCAAAAGAGTGATGCAGAATATAGCTATAAGAAGACAGAAGGATACTTCCCAGGAGTCGCAACCATAGGTAACATTCCTGTATATATTGAAGGACGAAATGGAAATTGTCATGTTAAAACGGCTCAATTAGAGACCCATAAACGAGCATTAGAGTTGTTGGCATCCAAAGGTGTAAAATTACGATATGCAAGAATGGACTGTGGTTCATATATCAAAGAGGTTACAGACTACTTTCATCAAGAGGGTATTCTATTTTCGATTAGAGCCTCTCACTCTAACGTATTACTATCAAAAGCATCAAAAACAGATAATTGGTCTTGTTGTGAGATAAATAATCAAGCATATGAAGTCAATAGCTTCAAATATGAATTTGGTCAATATACACATAGAATCATCGCATACCGAAAACCCAATAAGTCCAATCAAATGTCATTGATAACCAATGATGCGAAGAGTTATCAGTTTATAGTAACCAATGATTGGGATATTACAGAAGAACAAGCTATTATATTCTACAATCAACGTGGAGCTAGCGAGAAGGTTTTTGATATTCAGAACAATGATTTTAATTGGAAATCAATGCCTCACAGCAACTTAGAAGAGAACACTGTTTACTTGATAATAATGGCTGTAGCACACATTCTATATCGATACATAATATCAAAGTTTGCTGATTTAGTCGACGGGTTAAAGACAACAAGTAGACTCAAAGCATTTATATTTCGCTTTGTTACGGTGGCAGCTAAGATTACCAAAAGTGGGCGAAGAGTGATTGTTCATTTAGCAACAAACAATAAGAAACTAATTAAATCTACAAAGACTGGATAGAATGATAAACGGAACTGGTATTGGCTCTCCCTCATTAGCCTTAAGACATAAGTGGGTAAGGGAAGTTGTGTCTATCAAAGGTCTAAATTCATAGATGTAGCACGTAGTATCTCCAAATGCAGGCTTAAAATCAGGATATTACCCCATAATAAAGATTTGAGGTATGCAAGAAAAACATCTGCGTATTTTAGGTACATATGTAAAAGGCCATACTAATCTTCTTAGCATGGCCTTCTATAATGGAATTAATGTTACTCTACTGTAACTGATTTCGCTAAGTTACGTGGCTGATCAACATCGCACCCTTTGTTTAAGGCGATATGATATGCAAGTAACTGTAATGGCACCACTGCAACAAGTGGAGATATGGCCACATGACAATTAGGTATCTCTATAAAATCGTTGACCATCTCTTTCAGGTTATGATCGCCTTCGTTAAGGACTGCGATTACATTTCCTTTACGGGCTTTCACCTCTTGTATGTTACTCACGACTTTCTCGTAGTAATGGTCTTTAGGAGCCACTGCTACTACAGGAAGATTGTCATCGACTAAAGCGATAGGACCATGTTTCATCTCACCAGCGGCATATCCTTCGGCATGGATATATGAGATCTCTTTCAACTTCAGTGCCCCCTCTAGCGCTACTGGGAAGAGATAGCCACGTCCTAAGTAGAGCGCATTAATTGCTTCGCTATATTTATCAGCGATAGCCTTAATCTTATCCTCTTTCGCAAGTGCAATACGTACTTTGTTAGGCACTTCGGTCAGTTCTTGAATTAAAATCTCATACTCACTTTGGGCGATGGTACCTTTCTCTTTTGCAATTTGAAGTGCCATTAGAGTCAATACGGTAACTTGGGCAGTAAATGCTTTAGTTGAAGCGACTCCAATTTCTACACCAGCATGGGTGTAAACTCCAGCATGGGTCTCTCTAGGAATACTTGATCCAACAACATTGCATACGCCAAGAATAATGGCTCCATCTTCTTTCGCTTTCTTAATTGCAGCAAGTGTATCGGCTGTTTCACCACTTTGAGACACTGCAATGATCACATCCCCTTTATTGATTACAGGATTGCGATATCTAAATTCCGACGCATATTCAACCTCTACAGGTATTTTACAATACTCTTCAATTAGATATTCAGCTACCAATCCGGCATGCCATGATGTACCACATCCCAAGATGATAATTCGAGGTGCCTTGATTAGTTGTGGCATCACATCGATTAGACCACCTAGTTTAATCGATTTTCCATCGGCAGATATTCTTCCTTTGAAAGATTGCTCAATGGTAGTTGGCTGTTCATAGACCTCTTTTAACATGAAGTGATCGTAACCAGCCTTATCTAACTGATCCACATTTAAGTCCACCTCTTTAATCTCTGGAGTTACAGGATCGTTGTCGATGGTCTTCAAGGTAAAGCTGTTTTTCTCAATTACTGCAATATTAAAATCTTGGAGATAGATCATCTGGTTGGTGTACTCAATCAAGGGTGTTGCATCTGATCCGATGAAATATTCACGATCACCAACACCAATCACTAGAGGGCTTCCTTTGCGAGAAGCGACCAAACGTTTAGGCTCATCGTCACACATCACAATAATACCATAGGCTCCAACCACTTTGTTTAGTGAGATTCGTACAGCTTCTTCTAAACATGGTTTGTCCATATTTAGATATACATACTCGATAAGGTTCGCAAGTACTTCAGTATCCGTTTGTGATTGAAATTGGTATCCCTTTTCGATCAGTCGTTCTTTGATCTGGGCATAGTTTTCAATGATACCATTGTGAACAAGTGTAATTTTTCCGTTTTGTGATTGATGAGGGTGGGCATTTTCATCACTAGGCTCTCCATGTGTAGCCCATCTTGTGTGAGCAATTCCAATATTACCATCTAGTTTTTTATCAGCAATAAAGTTTTCAAGATTTACGATTTTACCCTGTTTCTTAAAGATTCTTGTTGATCCATTAGAGAGGGCAATACCTGAAGAGTCATAGCCTCTATACTCAAGGCGTTTTAGTCCGTTAATTAGTATTGGATAGGCATTTTTATCACCTATATATCCAACAATTCCACACATAAGCTATTTATTTAATTTAGGTTGGAGGTAAAAAGCAATTTTTAAAATGAGGGGGATTCAAAAAGGATTTGTAGGTATAGATTAAGGGCCCTACACTAACAAAATAGAGTAGGGCCCTTAGTATAATAATTACTTGTTGCTATCTACAGCACCACGCTGTATATAAGTCACTTTGAAGTCAATACCTTTGTCACTATCATTACTAAATAGGACAGCTCTATTCGTGCTTCCTACTCTGTAATAAGGAATCACATAAAGATCTTCGCTATCTACTTTATCATGAAGATAGTTAATCACATGTTTTGTCATATCAAAAACATATGACGAAGTGTTTCTATCAAATGCACCAGAAATGTAGTTGCTCCCATTCTCACGTAGATCTCCCTCTTCAGAGTCTTTAGCAAGATAACGAAGCGTAAGTATGCTTGGAATACCTAGAGTCTTATAGTCTGAAGCCAACGTATCTACATAGATCTTCATTGATGAATTGGTAATAAAAATCTTATCGTTTTTATACAAGTCATCACTTGGAGCATTAGGGTCAATCAACTGTTTATCAACAGTCCATTTCTGTCTAAGATCAGCTAACTTATTCACCTTTACTACAGAACGAAGCCCTTCGTTAGGCTGAATATACATTCTCTTAGCCGTACTCTTGGTATTGCCTATATCTGTATTTAGTGCCACACTGCTATAGTCGTGCACCATCTTAGGAACCGTAGCAGAATATGATGTAGAGTACATCGATATTACTTTCTGCTCCTCCTTCGTGTCGTTAGGATCATCTGTTGTAGTATCATCAACCTTCGTTTTCGCATAGATATACATACGCAAACGTAAATCTACGGTGTATGAACCGGATCCAGAACCTTTACTATAAGAAGAGTTCGTTTTTAACAATGCCCCTTTTCTGTTTGAAGGGATATCAGCAGGTTCGACATATACACCTTTAAACTCTTTTAAGAAAAGATCATCGTGATCAAAAACTAGTTTTCCATCATCAGCAGTCTTATCCCACAAATCTAAAATCTTTTGTGCAAAAGCCGCATTTACTGGGACTCTTGCAACCTGAGTAAGTGTATCGGAACCAGAAGGAGCGAAACTTGGAGTAAAAGTTCCTGTTCCAATTACATTGTCAGAAGCTAATGTACTTACATCAAAAGAAGACATATACGACTTGTCTTTATAAAGCTCATCCTTTAGCTCTTTTACTACAATGGTTTGAGGAGTTAACGTATCACCGTATACGGAACGATAGCTAAGCAAAAAAACAGCAGAGTCGAGCACAGAAGTACCGTTAACCTGAGGTTTACTAATCAAACGCATCTGTGTGGCAATGGATGCTTTGGTTTGCCCAAATACAGGGTCATTCAAAACTCCAAACACACAATTACTCGGTTCATCCACACGAATAGGCGAGTCAAGTTCATAATAAGAATCCGAAGTGTTTTCATCTTCAACTACCATCACTTGAATCTGCTCATCAGAAGGAACGAGTTCCAGCCCTAAGCCTGTATTTTTTTCTTGGCAAGCAAAAAGAACAAATCCTGTTATAAACAATAATAACAGGATTTGAACTTTGCTTTTAATTCTTTTTATAGTCTTCAAAGCTATTTCCGTTTTAAGTTTATTCGGCGGAATTTAGTAAAAATTTGTCATAAAATTGGTTAAATTCTTCGACATATTTTTCCTCATCCTGAAAAGGTAAGAACGGTTTACCAGAAGCCTTGATATATTCTTCAAGTTCTTCATTGATATTTTCACTACCTTTAATAACACCGTCAACATGATCTACGACCAACTTATTATAGTTCACATAAGTAGGATTTTCGATGTGATCTAATGCAGATTCAGGAATTTCATCGTCCATCAGCTTCTTCTTCAGCTCTACATCTAATGGAGTTTCAAACTCAGTAGAGAAAGGAGAATATACAATTTTTGTATCTGCCAAAAGAGGATTATCCTTATACATGTGCTTCAAGAATACTGCTACTAAACCTGTAAACCATCCTTGACAATGGATCACATCAGGAGCCCATCTTAGTTTGATTACTGTTTCCAGTACACCTCTAGCAAAGAAAATAGCTCTTTCATCGTTGTCCTCAAACTCTTTTCCATCTTTATCTACTAAAGTAGACTTACGTTGGAAGTAGTCCTCGTTATCAATGAAATAAACCTGCATTCTTGCTGCTTGGATTGAAGCCACCTTGATAATAAGAGGGTGGTCCGCATCATTAACAACTAGATTCATACCCGAAAGACGGATCACTTCATGCAGTTGATTTCTTCTTTCGTTGATACATCCATAGCGAGGCATGAAGGTACGAATTTCTTTTCCTTGTTCTTGAATGCCTTGAGGCAGGTTTCTTCCAATCTTAGATAATTCCGATTCAGGGAGATAAGGTGTTATTTCCTGAGAGATAAATAGAACTTTTTTCTTTTCCATTTCAATGTCAAATTTATGATACAAATATAAGGAAAAAATGACAATGAATCAACGTTTTATTGTTTACCGTAGTTATTTGAAAGGCTGGATGCTTTTTTGGATGTAATAATTTTTGTTACTTTGCCCCTCCAAATGGACGAGCTTCTTTAGTGCTGGTTATCAGCAACAAACATAAAGCTTTACATTTGTTACAGATCGTTTTTAATTATTCGAAATGAGGATCGAGAAGACCAAGCAATCCATGAACGCTATCCTAGAGGAAAAGCGTACCGAAGGAACTATTGGATTTGTTCCTACCATGGGAGCGTTACACGAAGGCCATTTGTCTCTAGTGCAACGTTCTGTGAAAGAAAATAACTATACTGTCGTATCCATTTTTGTTAATCCAACACAGTTTAACAATTCAAACGACTTAGAGACCTATCCTAGAACACTTGAGGCAGATATTGCACTACTAGAAGCAGCTGGTTGTGATATGGTTTTTGCCCCAGAAGTGAAGGAGATGTATCCAGAACCAGATCAAAGATCATTTGATTTTGGTGACCTTGAAACTGTCATGGAAGGAGAGATGCGCCCTGGACATTTTAATGGAGTAGGCCAAGTGGTAAGCAAACTATTTGACTATGTTCGCCCACACCGTGCATATTTCGGCATGAAAGATTTTCAACAAGTGGCTATCATTCAAAAGCTGGTAGCACTTTTAGAGCTCTCTGTTGAAATCGTATCTTGTGATATTATTCGTGAAGATGACGGATTAGCAAAAAGTAGTCGAAACACTCTTCTAACACCAGAACATCGTCTTGAAGCCCCCAATATTTACAAGGCCTTGTTAGAAGCGGTAAAGTTCAGTAGAGAATTAACAGTAAAAGAAACCATTCAAAAAACTATAGATAAGATCAATGAGTCTTCACTTCTTGAAGTGGAGTACTTTTCCATTGTAAATAATCGTACGTTACAACCTATCAAGAAATGGGAAGAGGCGGAAAATGCCGTTGGATGTATTGCGGTACAGGCTGGAGCGGTACGATTAATCGATAATATTGTTTTTTAATAACACAAGACAAAGAAAAAAAGCGATGCAAATTCAAGTATGTAAATCTAAGATCCACCGTGCCAAGGTAACCAATGCAGACCTTAACTATGTAGGAAGCATTACGATCGATGAGGATTTGATGGATGCAGCAAATCTTATTGAAAATGAGAAGGTGCAAATTGTTAATATTAATAATGGAGAGCGCCTAGAGACCTACTGTATTCGTGGAGAAAGAGGGTCTGGTGAGATCTGTTTGAATGGACCTGCTGCAAGAAAAGTTGCAATGGGAGATATCATTATCATCATTTCGTATGCTCTAATGGAATTCGAGGAGGCAAAGACATGGGAACCTTCACTTGTTTTTCCTGATGAAAACACCAATGCATTGGTATAGTATTGAACAAGAATACAACGATTATTAAAACATACAATAGCGAATACTTTTAAAAAGTATTCGCTATTTTTATAAGATGTAATATCGACGCCTATTCTTTCACAAAACGATTCACATAATCCATGACCTATTTAATAAAAATAGAGAGAAAGGGTAGAGCAGCCGAAAGATATTGATAGCATAATCTTTAAAATAAAGAATTGTAGAATATTATGGCAAAAGTGAAACATACATTTGTTTGTCAAAGTTGTGGCGTTACTTCTCCCAAATGGATTGGTCGATGCAACTCTTGCGGAGAGTGGAATACATTTGTTGAAGAGGTTGTTTCAACAAAGAGCAAAACAAGTGTTATTCCTGTTGCCTCAATAGGTCATATAGAGGCTCGTCCATTTAAACTATCTGAGATCAGCATTCGCGAATCGGATAGATTAGATACATGTAACGGAGAGTTAAATAGGGTGCTAGGTGGTGGATTTGTTCCAGGAGGTATCACACTTCTTGGGGGAGAACCAGGCATAGGAAAGTCTACTCTTGTTTTACAGGTAGCACTAAGTCTAAAAAATAAGAAAGTTCTCTATGTTTCAGGAGAAGAGAGTCTTCAACAGTTGAAACTGAGAGCAATGAGACTTGGTTATGAAGATGACAATTGTATTTTTTTGAGTGAAACGAGTATGGAGAAGATTCTTCTACACGTAGATAGAGAAAAACCTGATTTCTTGATTATCGACTCAATCCAAACTGTCGTAACAGAGATGTTAGAGACGGCAGCGGGAAGTGTGGGACAAATTAGAGAGTGTGCCAACTTAATTCTAAAGACAGTAAAACCGATGCAAGTACCGACCCTACTTATTGGACATATCAATAAAGAAGGTTCGTTGGCTGGCCCTAAAGTATTAGAGCATATTGTCGATACAGTATTGCAATTTGAAGGAGATCGAAACCACCTATTCCGGATTCTACGAAGTTCCAAAAATAGGTTTGGATCCACATCCGAACTTGGAATATTTGAGATGGAACAAACAGGACTGCGAGAAGTAATAAATCCCTCAGAGCTACTCTTGTCTAACCATGATATACAACTAAGCGGGACTTCGATATCTTGTATTCAAGATGGCATGAGATCGTTTATGATAGAAGTACAAGCACTTGTTTCATCTGCCGCATATGGAACACCACAGAGATCCTCTACAGGGTTTGACATTCGTCGACTGAATATGCTTCTTGCTGTACTTGAAAAACGAGCAGGATTTCGACTGATGGCAAAAGATGTATTTCTAAATATTGCTGGTGGTATAAAAATTCAAGATCCTGCAATGGATTTGTCTGTGATCACCTCTGTGTTGTCTTCTAGCTTTGATCTTGCAATTGATACCCGATGTTGTTTTGCGGGAGAGGTGGGACTTACCGGAGAAATTCGTCCTGTTCAACGTATTGAACAACGCATTATTGAAGCAGACAAACTTGGATTTAAGCGAATATATGCCTCCGTATCTAATCCTTCTAAGCTACAGAACCTTGGGGTATCATTAGAGATATTTAATGTAAGACGAATTGACGAACTAGTAAAGTCACTATTTGCAGGATAAATCACACGATTTGCACCACATAAAAAAAGGAAGAAAACTCAATGTTTCTTCCCAACCAGTCTACATAATTGTAGATCATGTTTTTGTTTGTGTGAATTGTAAACTAACTAATAATTTACATAATCAAATATATTATTTTTAACAATTGTAGCCAATTATAGGCTTATTATTCTAAAATAATAAGCCTATTTATATTTAGTTCACATAGTGTTCTGTACTATCCTGCAACAATACAAACCATAACTAACCATTTTTATTACAGAATAGATAACTATATATGAAACCCATTTTCGTTAAAGCGACATCCAATAGTTCATAAATAAAAGAAGTAATATCATCTTTTATTTTAAAAATACATCTTAGTTTTAATAGAAGGAGTTCGTCTTCTCTATAAGAGAATGAAACCTATTTTTTGTAGATTTGTATTAGTATTAGAATCATTCTTTAAAATATCAACACATTGAAAACCAAATTTTCATATACAATATTGTTTTCAGTCCTATTTATCATGATCATTACCTCATGTGCTAACGTAGGACAACCAACAGGTGGAGATAAGGACTCTATCCCTCCACAAGTAACTGAAATGATTCCGTCCGTTAAAGAGACAAACTACCAAGGGAAGGAATTTAAGGTGACCTTTAATGAATTCGTCAATATGTCTGAGCTTAGACAGAAAATGGTGATCTCACCTCCACAGAAAGAGATGCCTAATGTCAAGACACGAGGTAAATCTTTTACCATTGTTTTTCAGGACACCATGTTACAAAACACAACATACACTCTTGACTTTAAGGATGTTATCGAAGATAATAACGAAGGAAATAAGTTTAATAACTTTAGAACATCATTCTCTACAGGTCCTACCATTGATACACTGCGTATCACTGGAATGGTGAGAGATGCATTTAATCTAACACCAATAGAAGGAGCTACAGTTTTTGTATATAAAGATCTATCTGACAGTGCTTCCATAAAACAAAGACCTTCTTTTGTTGCCAAAACAAACAAAGAGGGTGTCTTTATTGTAGATGGGTTGGGTGCAGAGACCTATCGCGTATATGCAGCTTCAGACTTAAATAGAGATTATAAACTAAATAACTATAGTGAACCTTATGCCTTTTACCCAACAACGATCACCCCTTCGGCAAAATTTGTTCCTGAAGAAGAGATCATGGTGAGAGGTTTAGATACCCTTAGAGTATCAGGAACTATATATTACAGCCCCCAGCCTATTTTACTATCTCAATTTCAAGAGAAAGTTCTTTTGCAGTCGATGAATGATTACAAAAGAGTCGATTCAACTCATTTCTATATCGGCTTTACAGAATCGCTTGATCACAACTTCAATATTGAAGCACTAAATATTGAAACTCCTATGGATAAATGGCTTTATAGTGAAACGAGTGCTGAGAATGACTCTATTAATTATTGGATAACTGACCCAAATATTTATAGTAAGGATACGATTCTTCTTGCTGTAACCTATACTGTCCCAGACTCACTCTACCGACCAAAGATACAGACCGACACATTGGAACTTTTAAAACCAAAGAAACGTGTCGTAAAAAGGAAGAGACGTAAAAAGATTGAAGATAACGAAAACAAAGTTCCTGTTTTTAACTGGAGTACCAATGCAGATCAAACGATCGATCCCTATACGTTTGTATATATTGAAAGCAAAGAACCTATCTTGGGTCTATCTAAGGAGTTTATTCACTTAACCACCAAAGAAGATACGTTAGATATTCCTGTGGATTTCACGATGGGACAAGACTCTTTGGATATTCGTAAATATTATATTGACTTTGATATTGAAGCAGGAAAGAGTTATAGACTTCTAGTAGATTCTGCAGCAACAAAAAATATTTACCAAGCTGTTAGTAATACGCTAGACCTGAATATCAATGTCCAAAAGGAGGAGTATTACGGAAAGATCATACTCTCGATACAGAATGTTAATGGCCCCACATTAGTTCAACTAATTAAGGACAATAAAGAGGAGACCATTGTCAATGAGCTTTCAATTGAAGAGGATGGTGAGATCGAATTCTTTTATGTAAAACCAGCAAAGTATTTGATTAAGGCAATTTATGACACAAATAAGAATGGACAGTGGGATACTGGTAATCTTTTAGAACATCTCATGCCTGAAGGTGTTGTATATTATCAAGAGATAATGAAGATTCGTTCGAATTGGGATAATAAGAAATCTTGGACGCTTCCAGATCCACTTGAATTTACAAAAGATATCAAAGATCCGGATAAGATTGAAAAAGATGTTGAGAAAGATCAGTAATGATATTGTAAAAATCAATTGGGTTTCTTAAATTCGAGAACAGACAATTTAGTGATTACAAATAAAAATGTATTAGTTATGGCAAGTATCAGAAGACTTAAGAAAGATATCGATTATGTTGCAGATATGGTAATCCAAGATTGTTTCCTTTATATGGAGTTTCATGATGAAAAGACACAGTTGGCAGCTTGGGAGATCATCATTGAATTGGATAATCGTAGATGTGATTTTATTCAAAAAGCAAATCACCCAGATGGGAAAAATAATCCTAAGCTTGTAAAGAAGCACTATAAAGGTTTAATTCTCGATTTTATTGATACAATAAATAAATCGTACACTAAATTAAATGAATTGGTTAAAACGGTTGACTAATGAGTGATTAGAGATGTTAGTCTCATCTTTAATTTCTTCATCATTAGTATTCACTGTTTTTGAATATACTTTAAGCAAAGGCTCTCACTACAATGGGGGCCTTTCTTTTTGATTTTGTTGATAGTAATATATATTGTTTTTTTCATGAGAGATAAACCAGTGGGATTACACCTTGATTAGATAAGACAAAAAATAAATGGGCATTAATTTGTCTTGCGATGAATTGCAAAGAACATAGGGAAAAAGTACACCTGCTCATTTGATTAGAGGATAGATGAAAGACTCATTATTAGATGGTAATATGAATATCAAACACACTTTATATCTTGATTTTATATTATATTAAAAGAAATAATCTATATTGTGGTTTCATCATATTGATAGACGATCCATGGCTAGAACACCCAACATATACCTTCTACTCTCCATTCTTTTTTTTATACTATTCTCTGGATGTCAAAAAGATAACAATGTCATAACACAGCCTCAAACAGACGAAACACTTATCGTATATATGGCTGCCGATAATAATCTAAGAGACTATGCCATACAAAATAGCTATGGTATTATCGAAGGGTTAAAGAGAGGACAAAGAGTTATTGTTTTTCTGGATAATGGAGAGGACCAATCTTATCTTTTTCAATTAGATGATCCAACTTCTAAAAGTATATATCAAAACAAAGTAAAGACATACCCCAATAGGAATTCAGGCACACCATCTGTCTTATATGGTGTTCTAAATGACATCATTCAACGATATCCGTCTACAAACTACGATTTGATTCTTTGGTCTCATGGGACTTCTTGGCTCCCGTCTAATAGAGTACAAACAAAATCATTCGGACTAGACCACACCTCATCGATTGATATTCATGAATTGGCTATGGCGCTTCCTGTTAAGTTCCGGTCTATTATTTTTGATGCATGTTTAATGGGAAGTGTTGAAGTGATATCACAATTAAAAGATAAGGCAGATTATATCGTAGCTTCTCCTACTGATATTCTTGCAGAAGGATTACCATACAGCGAGATTACTCCAATATTACTCGACAAGAAGCGTCCGATAGAAGAACGACTAGAAAAAGTCTGTGATGCTTTCTATAGTTTCTATAACAACATGAAAAATCCATCGAAACGCTCGGCTTCAATTGCGCTCTATGATACAAAGCAAATTACAAAACTACAGAATGATTTCAAAAGAGTAATAGGGGCACAACCTCAAGTTCATGTCCTAAACCAAAGTATCATAAACTTAAATCTTAAATATCCATGTTTTGATTTTATGGATATGGTAAAACAGTACTATGGAGACAAAAGCTATAACGACCTAAAAGCTCCATTACAAAAGCTAGTATTATATTCTAAACATACAAATCACTTTAGTGGCACCATCAATCTAGAAGGTATCTGTGGTATTAACTGCTATGTTCCAATGTATAAAAATCATATTCAAGAGTACTACTACAAGACTCTTCAATGGGATATACACACAAATTACCACAAAGCGATATTCCCATACGTACAATAGAAAAAAGCCATAAATAAGCAGAGAGGTCGTCGCAACCCTTAACACTCAATATAAGTTATTCTCCATCTTAACTTATTCATGGAGATTACACTGCTCAAAGTAGATCTATGAAGCTTTGATAAGATTCATCTTGCCCTGCATCAAAAGTTTGCTTGGCATTAACTTTTACCGTTAATAGCCCTGCTGCCTTCGCTGCCAATACCCCTGGAATACTATCCTCATAAACAACAATATTCGATTTATTAACACCCAATTTATCAACAGCTTTTAAATAGATTGATGGGTCAGGCTTTACTTTCTCCACCTCATCACCTCCTGTAATCATTCCAAATAGATCATCCATACCTGTTTTTGAAATAAAAGCATCAATTACTCTTCTAGGTGATGACGATACCAAGCATGTAATATTACCCTCCATCTTAGCTTTCTGAACAAATTCCTTTGCTCCATTCATGCATTTGGGTTTAGATACGAATAGTTCAATCACTTTATCAATTACGCTCTCACCGAGTTCAATAAATGAATGATTAAGTTGATGGTCTTCCACAAACTCTTTGGTGATATCAAAGATTCCTTTACCACTTATGTGATCAAAAAAACTACGATCAAAACTGGGTACTAACTGGTCAAATTCAATTACGATAGCCTCTTCCCAAGCCCACTCTGTATCTAAAAGTAGACCATCCATATCAAAGAGATAATATTTCATCATCATACGTGATCATCATTAGGGTTATTTAAGCTCACAATCTACAAATATCCTTTGATTTATCCCCTCTGATCGAATGAGATATGTCATTTAATTTTTATATTTGTTCTGCTTGGCTTAATTATTAGAACCAATTAAGGATAAGCGAAAATATAACACATCAGAATTTACAGAAAAGAGAAAATTATGAAAAAAGTTGCAATAGGTATCGATATAGGAGGTACTAACACCGTATTTGGTGTTGTAGATGAAATGGGACAAGTATTGGTTAAAAACAATATTCCAACCCCTTCACATGGTGATGTTGATCGTTATATCACAGACCTTTCTGCAGGTGTTCAAGAGATGATTGAATCCGTAAAGCAGTTGAGTTCAGATATAGAGATTCTAGGTATCGGTATCGGTGCTCCTAATGGAAACTATTATAATGGAACAATCGAATATGCTCCAAATCTTTCATTCAGAGGAGTAGTCCCTCTTGTTGAACTAGTGAAGAAAAGATTTGATCTTCCTGTCGTAGCACTTACAAATGATGCAAATGCTGCAGCAATTGGTGAGATGATCTACGGTGGTGCAAAGAATATGAAGAACTTTGTGATGATCACACTAGGAACGGGACTTGGAAGTGGTATCGTAGTGAATGGAGATCTTGTATACGGACACGATGGTTTTGCTGGTGAAATTGGGCACACAGTAGTCGTTCCTAATGGTAGAGCTTGTGGTTGTGGAACACCAGGTCACCTTGAAGCATACTGTTCCGCTCCAGGGATCAAACGTACTGCATTTGAACTTTTAGCACACTATAACGGTGGGGGAAGTGAACTTACAAAGTACACTTTTGATGAGCTTGATGCTAAAATGGTGTTTGAAGCGGCAGAAAGAGGAGATAAGATAGCTATTGAAGCTTTTGAGCGTACAGGTAACATATTAGGTAGAGCATTAGCTGATACTGTTCATCATCTAAGTCCTGAAGCAATCTTCTTGTTTGGTGGTCCTACTGCAGCAGGAGATTATATCTTCAGACCAACAAAAGAAGCGATGGAAGAGTACCTCCTTCCTATCTTCGCCAACAAAGTTCGTATTTTACCATCTGAACTTAAGTCAGGAAGTGCAGCTATCGTAGGTGCATCAGCATTGGTATGGAATGAATTGAGCAAATAAGAATAACATTCTTTCTAAAGATAAAAATAGGCTACCTCATTATGGGGTAGCCTATTGTATTTTTATTCTTTGCAAAAAGCATTATAACGCTGTAGTCGACGCGGACCATATTAACTTCTTACCAAAGCCTAATCTATTGTCTGTCAATTTCATTAACTGAGGTTTGATTATCCATAAATCGCTCTGTTTTAATACGGCATATGGAAACCTTTTTAGATACATTCTTTTGTATTTTGAGAAGATCGTAGCTTCAATACAAGAGATGGATGCGGAGACCTGTAGTCCTCTGATCATCCCCACCTTTTCTGTTTCCAGCACAATGTTTAACGCCACGTCCTTATTGGCAAGTGCTTGACTACCATGTTTGGTTTCCTTATCAGTCGTTATAAGAAAAATATTCTCTTCTTCATTATAGACATAAAAACAACTAGCCACCCATGGCATTCCATCTTGACATGTAGCTAGTGTTAGCACATGGTGATCTGAAATAAATTCAACAATTGAAGGCTCTACTACATTCATATTTTATACTGTCCAGTGATAATTAATGGTTTTAATAATATCTGGATGTAAACTTTCTCCCACAGGGAAAGAGCGTTGATTGTCCGATAAAAAAGCTTTCTCTTCATCGGTATAATGCTTTGCTGGAAAATATACATCGACTTTAATCTCATAAATTCGACGAGGATCAGAAGCCATCACTTTTTCCACTTTGGCAAGCGTTCCCTCTATATCAATATTACGATCCCTAGCACCAATACCTATAATGATTAACATACAGTTTGCAAAAGCTGTCGCGACCATGTCTGTAGCAGAGAAAGATTCTCCTTTACCACAGTTATCCACTGGTGCATCCGATAGAATTTCTACCCCTGAAGCATTATGGGTGCTTTTGATTCTAAGATCTCCTAAATAAATGGAAGTAGATGTCATCATAATTTTCTCTATTTTGAGGATTATTACTTTATTTTCAATACACACTCATCGTATTGTGGATAAAAGTAGCAATAAAAAATGTAGTTTGATACGAGCCCATCATCTATTTATTGTCTTCTCATCGTCTCTTCTACACGATCAAACTCTTTCTTAAACATCTCTCGATAAGCTTCGTTATCTGGATACTTGGTGTGTGTTTCATACAATTGAAGTAACCTTGGGTGATCTTTGTATATTCTTTTCACTAAGAAGGCCTCTGATGAAGAGAGAAACGTGAAACACAAGGCCAGCCATATAAATGACCTTCTAATAGTTCGACCAATCTTCATCTCGTTATGCATAAATCTATAGACTTCAACAATAAAGGAAAGCAGAATAAAGAACACCCCTGACCATAGTATAAATCGATAACCAGGTGTGAGATTCTCCATGCAAAAAAGACCTAATGCTGCCAAGGAGCATCCTATTCCTTGACTTAAGCCATTCCAATGTATCTCTCTATTTTTGAAATTGATGAAATACTCTTTTACCGATATTTCTCTCATCGCACCAATACCCCAAAAGAGATAAAAGATCGATAGCGCTAGAAAAACATATGCACTATACATGCGATAGGGAAGGATCAAACTTAAACGTAGAAGAAAGGTTAACCCAAAGGCAATGAGTAACAGTGATTCAATTCTTTTCATAAGGCAGCCGTTTTAGTGTTATTGTTTCAATCGGTTATGAAGTAGAAAACCTGCAAAGCACCATGTATTCTATTTGTTTAAGACTTCATTTTATTGTCAGTGTCAATAAATATAATAAAAACAAACTATCTTACATAACATTAAATACATTTTAGCTCTTGTATTTAATGTTTTTACGACAATCACATTTTTTTTACTATTTTGGAAATCAGAAATTAATGCATGCAATAGTGAACACAAATAACACAATCTAAATATGATACTTGTAACAGGAGGCACAGGCATGTTAGGTTCGCATTTACTCATGAGGTTGGTCCAAAATGAACCAATGGTAAGGGCCACCAAACGTAAACATAGCTCTCTACAAGTTGTAGAGAACCTTTTTCATTTCTTTTATCCTGAAGAGGCCAAAACTCTACTAAACAAAATAGAGTGGGTGGATGCAGATCTCAAAGATACATACCAACTAGCTAAAGCACTGCACAATGTGGACACCGTTTACCATACTGCTGCAATTGTGTCATTTAGGAGGAAAGACGAAATAGATATGATCGTAAACAATAGAGAAGGGACAGCCAACCTTCTAGATCTCTCTATTGAAGCTGGGGTAAAGAAATTTTGTCATGTGAGTTCAGTCGCGGCATTGGAGAAAGTAGAAGATAAAAAATATACCGACGAAGAAAACTATTGGAAAACAGAAAAAGCGAAACATGCTTACGGTATTAGTAAGTTCCAATCAGAAATGGAAGTATGGAGAGCCAAAGAGATGGGGCTACCTATTGTCATTGTCAACCCATCTATCATTTTAGGTCCTGGAACATGGCAAAGTGGTAGTTCTCAATTCTTCTCATCTGTTGCCGAAGAGATGTATTTCTATACGGAAGGAGGCACAGGCTTTGTGGATGTGCTCGACTGCGTGGATGCGATGATATCTCTTGTTTCAACTCACTGGGAGGCTGCTAATGGCAAACGTTTTGTTCTTAACAGCGACAACCTAGCATATAAAGATCTTTTTACGAGAATTGCTAAAGAGATAAACACACAAGCTCCCAAATGGAAAATATCTCGTAGAGGAATCACCATTGCTTATTGGTTTGAAAGTATCCTGTCGATGTTAATGAGACGACAACCTAAAATTACTAAATCAACCATCAATAGTGCAACCAACCGAAGCTACTATAGTGGGAAACTTATAACAGAAACAATTCCCTTCACCTATCGTAGCATAGACGAAGCAATAAAAAGAGTTGCCAAGCAGTTTCTTTGGGAACATCAGAATAGATAAAGAAAGGGCTGTCTACACTAAGTAGACAGCCCTTTTTATCTATTAACTAGATCAATTAATTAAAGTCCAAATGACTCCTTAATTTGATCTACATAGTCAAGTTTTTCCCATGTAAATAGCTCAACTTCGACTTCTCTATCTACAGCATAAGGAGAAGAGAATCTCTTTGTTACAATTTGAGGCTTTCTACCCATATGTCCATAAGCAGCAGACTCTTCATAAATTGGATTACGAAGTTTTAAACGCTCTTCAATAGCATAAGGTCTTAAGTCAAAAATAGCTGCAATCTTCTCTGCAATTTGACTGTCTGAAAGTGACACTTTAGAACGACCATAAGTATTCACAAAAATATTGATAGGCTCAGCAACTCCAATAGCATATGAGAGTTGAACCAAAACCTCTTCAGAAACACCCGCTGCAACCAAGTTTTTTGCGATATGTCTTGAAGCATATGCAGCTGAACGGTCTACTTTCGATGGATCTTTTCCTGAAAATGCCCCACCACCGTGTGCTCCTTTACCACCATAGGTGTCTACAATGATTTTACGCCCTGTTAGACCCGTATCACCGTGAGGACCACCAATAACAAATTTACCCGTTGGGTTCACATGTAAGATGATGTCCTCATCAAAAAGAGATTGGACTCTTGCAGGAAGAGTTTCGATTGTTCTTGGAAGAAGTATATTCTTCACATCTTCACGAATCTTTCCTAACATCACCTCATCGTTGCTATCAAAATCATCATGCTGCGTCGAAATGACAATCGTATGAATACGAATAGGCTGGTGTGTTTGCTCATCATACTCAATGGTCACCTGTGACTTCGAATCAGGTCTCAAATAACTCATCTCTTTCGCTTCTCTACGAATTGCAGCTAGCTCAATAAGTAATTTGTGTGATAACTCAAGAGATAAAGGCATGTATTCGTCTGTATCTGTAGACGCATAACCAAACATCATTCCTTGATCACCTGCACCCTGGTTTTTACGATCTTCACGATCTACGCCACGGTTAATATCGTCTGACTGTTCATGAATTGCAGATAAAATTCCACATGAATCACCATCAAACTTATACTCACTTTTGGTGTAACCAATACGATTGATCACATCACGAGTACGACGTTGTACGTCAATATATGTATCTGTTTTCACCTCTCCAGCAACAACTACTTGACCCGTAGTAACCATTGTTTCGATAGCTACCTTTGAGTTAGGATCATAAGCCAGTAGTGCATCAAGAAGTGCGTCTGATATTTGATCAGAAACTTTGTCAGGATGTCCTTCAGACACCGATTCTGAGGTAAATAAATAACCCATATTAGTAAATTTTAATGCCGACTCCGTGTCGGTCAAAAATATTAAACATTAAAATTTGGATGGGATTAAATGATTGATAAGTTGCAGAAATCAGCAATTGCTTTAGCATTTTTTTCTGTGGTTGCAATCAATCAAATCCGTCCACTATTTATATAATTGGTTGCAAAAGTAACCTTTTATTTTAAATAAAAGGCAAAAACATCTTCTAAATTACTTCTATTAGCACTATTTAAAGACACCTTAGTCAAAACTATAACTATTACCTAATAGTCAGAGACTTAAAGACATCCTCAAGATCCGATTTGATGGTTTTAAGTTGTAATAATGGATTATCTCTCTCCACAGCAAATCGAAAAACTTTCTCTTCAAAGTTATCCGTTGGAGACCCTATAAGTTCATAATACCCATCTCTCTCCAAGACTTGTGAGAAGAGGCTTAAAGCACCTTTATCTTCCTCAGTCAATGAATGCTTAAAAACAACGGCAAGCTTACTACTATTTTTATTCGATTGAAGAAGAATATCACACTGATCATCAGCTACCACTTTTCCATTATCAATAATAACAACACGATCACACATCTGTGATACCTCATGCATTATATGAGATGAAAAGAGTACCGTCTTACCTTGACTCACCTCTCTTATTAGTTCTCTAATTTCGATGATCTGATTGGGATCTAGCCCATTCATTGGTTCATCTAATATCAACACTTTCGGATCATGAATTAGTGCTTGGGCAAGTCCCACCCTCTGTTTATAACCTTTTGAAAGTGTTCCTATCTTCTTTTGTGCCTCTTTGGTAATTCCACAACGTTTCACCACCTCTTCCACAGATCGTTTCAGATCTTTTACACCATATAGTTCTCCTACGTGTCGAAGATACTCTCTGACATAAAGTTCATCATATAGTGGATTGTGTTCAGGTAGAAAACCAATATTCTTCTGTACCTCCCGAGGATTCTTATCGACATCGACTCCAAGAACTTTAACCTCTCCTGATGTAGAACAGATAGCCCCTCCTATAATTTTCATTAACGTAGATTTTCCAGCACCATTGGGACCCAAAAAACCCACGATTTCTCCTTCATTCAAAGAGAAACTCACTCCATCTAACGCATACTGTTTCGAAAAAATCTTTTTAACATCACAAACCTCTATAGACATGAACGCTCCTTCCTTTGATCAATAAATACAATTAAAAACAGAAATAAACATAAGAAACTCCAAAACTAACATTTTGTCATAAACAAAATACAAACATAAACGCAATGATTGTATTCCAACTCAAACAAGATGATTTTTCTCATAAAAATAAGAGAACAATTGGTCTATTATTATCGAAATCCAAAATTTAAGATTAAATTTGCTAAATCGAAATTCTCAAAATAAAACTTTTCGATCATTTTTAATTTGGTCTTGTTTTCAGCCTTATAGATAATAAACAAAGAGAGAGACAGTTATTATCTAACATGTTCATAGCAATAAATCTTTGAACTTTCTATTCAAGATATTGGGCTTTAGAAAGCTTTAAGTACCGAGAAAATTTGATTACCCATGAAAGACAGAAACTTCAACTATGTCAAAAGCTTAACAACATTTCAAAGGCAAAAGACCTCTGAAGTGATTATTGGGGGCATCGGGGTTGGAGGAGACAATCCTATTCGTATACAATCGATGACGGATACAGATACCAACGATACGAAAGCAACTGTTGAGCAAATTGAAAGAATTGTAAAAGAGGGAGCAGACTTTGTTCGCATGGCTGTTCCAGGAATCAAAGAAGCCGAAAATCTAAAAAACATAAAACAGGCACTTTTGGATAGAGGAATCAAAACACCTTTGATTGCTGACATCCACTTTAATCCTGCTGCGGCATACGAAGCTTTAAAACATGTTTCTAAAGTTCGTATTAACCCAGGGAACTTCTATGACCCTCGTGCAAAATTCAAGAAAATTGAATACACACACGATGAGTACCAAGAGGAACTTACTAAGATTGAAGAGAAATTTGCTCCTTTTTTAGAAGAGTGCAAAACACATAACACGGCTATTAGAATTGGAGCCAACCAAGGCTCTCTATCTGACCGTATCATGAGTCGCTATGGGGATACCCCAGCCGGCATTGTGGAGTCAGTAATGGAATTCTTACGTATCTGTAAAAAAGAAGATTTTAAAAATGTAGTCATCTCTATCAAATCAAGCAACACTCGCATCATGGTGTTTACCGTTCGCTTGATGAACTATCGAATGAGATTAGAGGAGATGAGCTTTCCATTCCATATCGGAGTTACTGAAGCAGGTGAAGGAGAAGATGGTCGAGTAAAATCAGCTGTTGGCTCAGGAACTTTACTTGCAGATGGTATTGGTGATACTATTCGTGTTTCTCTTACAGAGAAACCTGAAAATGAGGTGAAATTTGCCAAAGCTCTGATTAATTACATCAACCAACGAAAGGGGCACGACAAAATTGATGCACCTATGTTTGCTCAAACCAACCCTTTCGAATATGAAAGACGTTCCCAACGCCCTATTGGCAATATTGGTGGTCGTCAAAAGAATGTAGTTGTAGCATCTCTCAACGGTTGCTCATTAGAAGAGGTAAGATCTTTCAGGGGCAATACTATTCCTGAATATTTCTATGATGGTAATGATATCTTCAACATTGAAGGGGAGAAGTTCCCTATCATTTCATTACACGAATATCTATATGAAGATTTTCACCATCGTAAGCCTCGTTTTGTTCGCATGAACAAAAAGGAATATGATCTCTTCAAAGAGAAAAACCCTGAAGTTGTTGAAAAACTAAAGAGAGAGAGAAATGTTATTATTCTGATGGAATCTAATAATCAGAATCCAACAGCTGAAATGCGTGCTTTCTTTATGGAGTTAGATGCAGCCATATGCAAAAATCCTGTAGTGCTGCATTGCAGATACAACGAAAACGATATGGATAAACTTCGTATCAAATCGGCTGCAGACCTTGGAGAATTAATGATTGATGGATATTGTGACGGTATTCTCATCTCAAACAACGGTTCTATTGGCTATAGTGAACTTAAGAATTTATCTTATAGTCTTTTACAAGCTAGTCGTATGAGAGTTACTCGCACTGAATTTGTCTCATGTCCTGGTTGTGGCCGTACGCTGTTTGAACTGCAAAGTACTGTTGGTTTAATCAAGAAACACTTTTCTCATTTAAATCACTTAAAGATTGGAGTGATGGGGTGTATTGTAAATGGACCAGGTGAAATGGGCGACGTTGATTATGGGTATGTTGGATCAAGTATGGGCAAAGTAAACCTTTACAAAGGCCAACGTCTCGTAAAAAAGATGATTCCTAGTGAAGATGCAGTAGCTGAGATGATTGAATTAATGAAAGAGTATGGCGATTGGAGAGAACCAAACGTGTAAAATATAAGTCAAAAGGGCTACCTCAAACGAGGTAGCCTTTTTTATTTCAGGTATAAAGACTCCTTATAAAGATCATTACACAAAGAGTTCACACTTACTTATTTTTGATGTTATTCAATATCGTTTCTTTTAGTTTTTTAGTCATCACTCCCTCTTTAGCAAAGTTACTCGGATTCTCTTTTAGCCATATTGGTCCAACGTCTTTAAAAGACAACGGTTGTTTTTTAAAAACAACCTTCACTTCTTGGCTCGCACTCTTTTCAATTGTGGCAATACTACTGTTCATCAGTCGATCTAAATCAAAAGTGTTTTTTTCAACACTTGGTATAAGAGAGATCCACTTTTTTATTTTATTGATATCTTCATTGGGTGTAAGACTACTCTGTAAAAAATCATTGCTTGAAATAGCAGGGTATCAAAGTGGAGTACTCATTAAAACTACCTTTCCCTTGGTAACATGCTACTATCCCCTGCCTTCTTTTATATATCGTTTAAAGTACATACGAAGCTCTCTCACCCAAAATGGGAAATCGATGAATGAACTTCGAATGAACATTGACCGTACTTCGAACCATCACAGGGGAAAGGCATGGGTTGGTAGCATGTTAGTCAGGGCAGAGTCATATAGAAGTCGCAAGTTCTGGTTATGGTATAATACATGTCTTTTCATCTATCACAACAGAAGTAAGTATAATACAAAACCTTCATGGTGGTGGGTAGTGTAAAATAAATGCGATGGGAGTGTCAAATAAACGCTATCAGTAGTGGAATGACATAGGTTTCCTCCGTAGTTTGTTGATACTTCAAGGATACTTCATTGATACTTCGTTCATCAAAAATGTTAAATAGATGAATATCTTATCTCGATAATATCTTAAAATTATTTTTTATCCTACCGTCAATCTATAATCTAATATTATTTGGGAGATCTCTCGTCTTATAACCTAATCCAATAGATCTTTCAATACAAATAAGTGCTTCTTTCTTGGGTTTAAATATACACGTCAATATTTGCCACCAACTACTTGCGAAAAGATCGAACCACTAAAATTCTTGAATTAGTAGTTCAATATATTCTAAAGTGGCTGTCACATCAGGGGTGACATGGTAGATATTCCATCCTAGACCATTAGCGCTATTCAGATTATCCTTCAAGTCATCAAAGAAATAGAATCTAGAGTTATCTACTTTAATTTTATTCTCAACCATATGGTATATCTCAGAAGATGGTTTTGAACATGACATTTGGTGAGAGTAAAAAAGAGCATCAAAAGCTTCTGACATAGGATATCCAAATGTATTCATAAACAGCTCTTCAAATACCTTCTGATGACGAGAATTCGTATTACTCAGCAATACACAAGTATAATCCTCTTTTAATCGCTCTAACCGATCAATCATTTCAGGTATAAAACCAATTATCATTTGATCCCAGCAACACCAAAAAGCTTCATAGTCGTAAGAGCTATTCGTCTCTTCATTCACGATATCTAGCAACTGGGATTCATGCAATTGACCTGATTCATACTCTTGAAACAACTCTTTTAATCGAGATTCATACTCCTTAGATATACCTAAGGAAAGAAAGCACTCATAACACTTAATTGGATCAATGTTTAATAAAACACGTCCTAAGTCAAATACGAATATTATGGATTTATTTTTCATCTGGGTGAATATAAAAAAAAAGAAAGCTATAAGGGGGATTATAGCTTTCTTAAACAAGGAGTAAAACAACAAAGATTTGTTGTTTAGGGAATCTAAGTAAAGAAAATTGCTCTGCTAAGATAGAGGAATTCAAAATCTTTGTGTAATCAAAATCTTTTTTGAGCCCTTAAATGCAATACTTTTTGAACAAATGGTATTTTGGTATGACCAATACCAATTATCATGATGTTTCAATTTACAACTATTGCCTCATGGAAATAAAATAACAAAAAAAAGAAGCCGTAGGGGGATACGGCTTCCTCACAAGAAGTAAACAACTTTATTCGTTGCTTAGGGAATCTAAGTAAAGAAAATTGCTCTACAAATCTAGTTATTGAGGTTTCACACCCAAATAACAGCCTGTAGTATATCCCTATACCATGACAATAAATTACTTTAACGGCAAATTGGTATGACCAATATACTCGTGCCAATAAATTGAATACTCTTAAATATTCAAATCTAAACCTACTCAATTCGATTTAAAGGGATAATATCATGGTAAAGATGAGACATAGCATTCCTCAAATCCAATTGTTTACGTCTTGAGACTTTGAATTCTTGTCCACCTGGCATTTGAAGTGTCGACGATTCAGGATCGTACGATTTTATATAAAGTACATTAACCATTGTATTTCTATCAATCGATACAAACATACCTTTCAACTTTTTCCCCCACGTTGAAAGACTTCCTCTGGTCATATACTTAAAACTGTCCCCCTGGATCGTTATAATATTCTTCGCATAACTCAGATGGTATACCAATGAGAAATCGATCTCATGGTAACCCGTCAGTGTTAAAACATTTAGAACCATAATTACTCCTTGATAACAATACTTTTTACGATTTATTTGCAAAGTTAACAAGAACTATGCTACAAACATACTATTCCACCTTATTTAGACAGAAAATGCAACCATTTTGTAATCAACTAGATAATTATATTATTCATTTTTTTTCAAAAAAACCCCTATAAATATTTTGTAGATCCTCGCAAAACCTGTAATATTGCAATACGAAAGGTGAACAACAAAGCCTTTTGCAACGGGCCTATAGCTCAGTTGGTTAGAGCACCTGACTCATAATCAGGGAGTCCCTGGTTCAAGCCCAGGTGGGCCCACTCCCAAAAAGCAGTTACAATTATTTGTAGCTGCTTTTTTTATGCTCATACGATAAACAATATGCCCCATCGTTCTAATGTAGCACATCCAAGCACCTAGGTTTAAAAGTTTAGACTATCGAGTTTAGCACCTTACAGTGCAAGTGGTCACAAAGAAGTCGATGCTATTTTTATAAACAGGCCCTGCAATTGCACATGAAAGTTAGTTCATATAAAATTTTATGCTTTCACACAGGAGGTAGAATGGCGGGGTGTTTTATATAGCAATCGATGCTCGCAATGCAAAATGATTTCGTAATTGAGATCCGAACGTTCGATTTGATCTTCATTTACTGTGTTTGTTAGTGTGTAATTCCTATACGCACGTTGACTAATGACAATTTACATCAATTGGTGATTTAATTTATCGGGCATAGGCTCTTCCAGTCAGCAGTCAATGAGACTAACCGCTTAAATGTGTTGCTCATGACCTCTTCACTCAATACAGACTCTTTCTATGCCTTATTCAATAACCAAATGAAGAAAGTCTCATAAAAAGTCATCAATCTAAATTTGAAGAATTACAAAATCAACAACATTACTGCTCATGTGATAGCAGTAGCGCTCAAATATCATTGTCCCTAGCACTTCTTTAAAGACCTTATGAATTATGGTTGCATTTCAGACATGGTTTCATCACTCGTTTATTATTGCGCCACTCATACAATTTTCGATAATCACTATGATGAAATTGAAGAGTTGCGATTTGACCATGATTTTACCCCAAACAACGACCAAGATTTGAGAAATACCCTTGATTGGTTCGCATTTAAACAGATTACATATACACTATTCTATGAACTGGGCTTGGATTAAACAAACCTCGTATTGGCTATTTAAAACGAATAAAATACCTTTATCATGTCATACATATAAGTTCGTTTGAAGCAAATTAATTTACTAAATTTGGTCTATTACAATAAAAAACTACACATGACACATAATAGACTCACCATAGAAGAGCTGAAAAGCTGGCTTTGTGACTCTGCAGATATTCTTCGTGGATATATTGATTCTTCTGTAGACATTCGTAAAGGAGGTCCCTTAGTTGCCCCACAACACAAAGATGAGAACAATAATATGGAAGTCTATAACCGTGTGATAGCCAATCCGTCTTTTTCGATGAAAGAGTGGTGGACACCTGCCGAAACAAGCATTGAAACCAAGCTTGATAAAAATGGAAAAGAGAATGATAAGGCACAATATATAGATAAATATATGCGAGTTGTGGACATTGCCGAGATCAAAGAAAACGACTACAATATAAATATCTCTCGTTACACTAATACCTCTCATCCTGAAGAAATCATTGATTTGGCGGAGGTGCGAATACAAATCGCTGATATAGAGAAAAGGGAAGCAGAGATTGACAACAAATTACAGACATTTTTGAAATATTTGAGAGTATTATGAAAGACGAAATTTTAATCTACCAAACCGAAGATGGTAAAATCAAAATAGAAACTCACTTCGAAGATGAGAATGTTTGGTTGAATCAAGTTCAAATTGGAGAGTTGTTTCAAAAATCAAAATCAACCATCAATGAGCATATATTGAATATATACAAGGAGGGAGAGCTTGATAAAGAACTTTCTATGAGAAAAATCGGAATTTCCGATTTTTCTACCAAACCCACTAACTTCTATAATCTCGATGTGATTATTTCTGTTGGTTATCGTGTAAAATCGCACAGAGGTGTTCACTTCAGAAAATGGGCTACCGCACTTATCAAAGAATATTTGATCAAAGGCTTTGCGATGAACGATGAGTTATTGAAACAAGCTGGTGGAGGCAACTATTTTGACGAACTTCTGGCTCGTATTCGTGATATTCGCTCTAGCGAAAAAATATTCTGGCGCAAAGTTCTTGATATTTATGCTACAAGTATTGATTACGACCCTAAAACGGATGCTTCGGTGAAACTCTTTCAAACCATTCAGAACAAAATGCACTGGGCAAGTCATGGGGAGACGGCAGCCGAAACCATTTACCGAAGAGTGAATGCTGATAAACAGCACCTTGGATTAACAAGTTTTAAAGGGGATATTCCAAATAAAAATGAGGTTCGTATTGCAAAAAATTACCTTACTGCCGAAGAGTTGGACATCTTAAATCGTATGGTAACCGCATTCCTTGAAATTGCTGAAATCCGTGCTTTAGACCGCACACCAATGTACATGGCAGACTGGATTAAGCAATTAGACAACTTCTTAACTTTAACAAACAAGAATATATTGGCAAATGCTGGGACTATCAGCCATAAACAAGCGGTAGATAAAGCACATGGTGAATATATCCTTTACAAAGAGAAGATGAGAGACAGAGTTACACAGGTAGAGAAGGATTTTGTCAAACAAATTGAACAAACTTCGAAACAATTAAAAAACAAAAGGTAGTTTTTTTAATGTCATTGAATAATTTGTTTCAGAATCTAAAATGGAATAGTGCATTATGATGCAATAAAATGAAAGAGACAGCCATCGGACAAATCCCTGCGAACTGGAAGTAAAGAAGTTGGGAGAGGTTCTAACAATTGGGAATGGAAGAAACTACAAACACTTAAATAAAAGAAATAAACCTGTTTATGGAAATGGGGGATATATAACTTCAGTAAATGAATATTTATATAATGGAGAGTGTGTTTGAATTGGTAGAAAAGGAACTATACATAAGCCATGTTTTTAAAGGAAAATTTTGGACTGTAGACACTCTTTTAAAATTGTAGTGGTTTGACAGGTTTGTTCTCCAAAATGCCAGACATTTCATATACGTAGCCGACCCCCTACCTCCCAAACCAGTGGTTTCTCGGGGTGGTAAGGGACTTCTTCTTCGGTGGTCAGCCGAATTACATTGAGTTTTTGATTTTGGAATTTCTCATAAAGAGAATTCAGACATTGCACTTTAAATCTGAGGGAAATCTTTGCATTTTTTTATAACCACCCATGCGGAAATATTGAACCTAGTTAGTACGACAAGCGCTTGCAAGAAAAGCTTACAGAGGGTGGAAAAGTCCTAGACATAGATTTCCATGATCATATTATTCTTTCTGGAATTGACAGTCAATATGGTTCAATTTGTGGAATATGTTAATTTATGTACCTTTATTGCTTGATAGTGTTTAAATTGGTATGATAAGTATAACAGATATACAACAACGTTGATGTTATTTCAGAAATCCGCAAATAATAATGTTGTTACTAAGTTGTTAGGTGCAATTAAAACATAAAAAGATACATCGTATTAGTATGACGAATAACTATATAAAATTGAAAGGATAAATATGGCAAATAAAACAGGAAATTATTGTGCATTCTATGTTACAGACCGTGGAACAGATTCAAATTTAACAGCTCATGCAGTAAAAGATTTTGTTTATTACAACATGCTTAGAGCGTGGAAAGGAAAAGACTCAACTTTCCCTTTTGTGGATTCTCATGATAAAAATTATAATGTACGTGATACAAGTGATTGGGAAACCACCTTAAAGCCTAGATTGAGAGATAGAATTAATAAGTCTAAGAATTTAATTTTCTTTCTTAGTAAGGAAACCAAAAATTCTAAAGCCGTTCGTGAAGAAATAGACCATGCAATAAATGTAAATGAAATCCCTGTAATTGTTGTATATCCTGATTTTAAGGAAAAGAGTGATATTATTAATTGCAGTTCAAAGACAATTAAGAAAAAAATCGAAGATATGTGGGATCAAGTTCCAATTTTTAGAGATTCTAAATATAAGGTACCCGTTTTACACATTCCTTATAAAAAGGATTTGATTCGTGCAGCACTGAGTAATCCTGATTATAGATATTCAACCAAAACAAAAGCTAATGATTATTTTTATACTTGTGATTAACTTTTAATTATGAAGTACTTCTTTAGCTCGATATCAAGTATGGCATATTGGCGATATATTTTTTCGTTTGATGGCTTAAAATCTATATTTGCAATTTATGGTTTACTTTGGTTGCTAATATCAACACTAGACTTCTTTAAGATTTATACACGTGATGAATATAGTTATTATGCATTTTTCATATTTATTGCAATCTCGATTATTCTCTCGATTATTCTTCGTCGACCAATAAAATCAATTTCAATTCCATTTCCAGAATATGATTTTAATATAGATGTACGAATCGCTGACTTATTTGGAATGGGAGGAGCTACAATGATTAGTTCCAACACTATTTTTGAGGCTGATGTAGCTGGGGGTAAAATTGCAGTTGATAGTCTTCAAGGGCAGTTTACCGCAAAATACTACACAGGAAATCAAAACGGCCTCATTAATAGTATAAATGAGAAAATTAATAAGATTGGTTTAACACCTCCTTATCCAATGGGAACAACAATTCCAATACATACTCACGGAAAAACATTTTACTTTACTGCCATGGCTACAATGGGAGAAAATGGAAATGCATCATCAACATTAACTGATATTAAGAATGCATTAAATGGTTTATGGGGATATGTTCGTGAAAAAGGAGAGTTACAAGAATTAGCTGTCCCTGTTATTGGAACAGGAAGAGGTCGATTACAAACTACAAGAAAGAAAATGATTGCTCTTATTGCAGAATCTTTTGTAAAAGCATCGATTGAGGGAAAATTCACAGATAAATTGGTAATTACAATTCGACCAGAAGATGCTGAGAATTTTGGAATAAATCTTTACGATATAAAAGACCATTTAATGCATGTGTTGAAATAATTACACATAAAATAATAGTATATTAAACAGTTGTAGTCCGCAATCGCCTCATACTCAACATTAAACTTCTACTTCCCAAACCAAAGGTTTATGAGGGTGGTAGGTGGCTTCTTCTTCGGTGGTTAGGTGAATTACATTGAGTTTGCGATTTTGGATTTTCTCATCAAGAGAGTTGAGACATTGCCCTTTCAATTTAAAGTTAATCTTTGCATATTCAAACTCTATGATGTCGGTGTAGCTTTCATCAACATGCTGTTTTATTGAGTGAATGTAAGCATAGGGATATGATTTTTTAGAATTTCCAGTAAAACGAAATTGTAAGAAATCATATTTCTTCTCTTCAATTGGTAACATGGCTTTTTACTTTCCATTCTCTCAGTTGATTTGCTGTTTTGTCTCTATACCTCGTAAGGCTTTAAATTTAAATTGATAATTCATAAGTCTTGTCTATTAGAGGTGTTTGGGGTGATTCAAGTTGTTTGATATTGCAAATCCTTTTTGCTCATCACCATCTACAAAAGCTTCAACAGCTTGTTTATTACACACAGACAATATACATATACCATCAATCTATTTCTTAAAGGATATATTTTCACCGACATAGACCTTACTACACAGCTGAATAAGAAGGAAACTGTTGTTACAGATCACATGATATAGGATTATACCCTGTGAAACTTGACATGTATTCTGATAATAAGAAAACCTTTTTTAATTGGGAGTAACTCTATTAAAATTCTAAACTCATTACTAAGGTATCTTTGTCACTAAAAATAACTAGGCCCATTCTACAAAAGCAGCTACAACTATCTGCAACTGCCTTTTATTTCACGACTCCCTCGCGATGACTCAACTAAATACAAGTGATATAGTCTAATTTAGCTTATCACCTTGTTGTGTTATTCATGTGATACCTTTGAATGAACTTTGAAGATCAGAGCATTGTTTTCGTGGATATATCATCTCTGTACATATCACTCTCCATCTTATTAGCTAATAACAATTCGAATATCTTTGATCTGACATTAAATTTTAACGCACACATTTAAAGATTATTCATAACTTGCAGTATCACTGGAATATCTATTTCAAGGTAACTAAAAATCCAAGTGATATGCAAGAGTCAAATCGAGTTGAATTAAAAGAAAAACTAACCGATAGTCTTGAAAAAGAAGTTGTCGCATTCTTAAATTATCGTGAGGGTGGTCAAATTTACATTGGCATTGCTGATGATGGAATGACGTTTGGTGTTGACTCTGCCGATAGTGAGATGTTGAAAATCAAAGACCGTTTACGTAACAATATTTCGCCATCATGTTTGGGGTTATTTGATATTATTCGGGAACCTATTGATGGTAAAGATGTCATCAAACTAAATATAGCAAGTGGTTCTGACAAGCCGTATTATCTCAAGAAAAATGGCATGAGTGAAAAAGGTTGCTTTATACGTGTTGGGACAGCAGCCGAACCAATGACTACCCCAATGATAGAAACCTTATTTTCTTCTCGCACAAGACATTCTATCGGTAAGATGAAATCTAATAAGAAGAAGTAAGCATTCGGACAGTTGAGAATTTACTATGATTCTGTTGGTAAAACATTGAATGACAAGTTTGCTGAAAATTTAGAGTTAAAGCTTGAAGATGATAGTTACAACTATGTGGCTTATTTACTGTCTGATGAAAATAGTAATTCGATAAAGGTTGCTAAATATAAAGGAACTAACAAGGTCGAATTAATTGAGCGTAATGAATATGGGCATTGCTCACTAATTAAAGCCACCAAAAGCGTATTGGATAAGCTTGAACTTGAAAATAAAACAATCACTGAAATAACTTCAAAAGAACGTAAAGAACAGCGTTTGTGGAATCCTATTGCCCTACGTGAAGCGGTGATTAATGCCATCATTCACAATGATTATTCAAATGAAGCCTCACCGCAATTTGAAATCTATGATGATAGGCTAGAAATAACTTCTGCTGGTGGGTTAGTATCAGGATTATCAAAAGATGAATTTTTTGATGGCTATTCACTGCCAAGGAATAAGGAATTGATGCGAGTATTTAAAGACCTTGGCATGGTTGAACAATTGGGTTCAGGAATACCAAGAATATTAGAATTTTATCCAAAAGATGGTTTTAAATTTTCTGATAATTTCCTGCGCATGACATTCAAAAAATCACTAGTGGAAAAAGCTATCCCCCAAGTTACCCCCCAAGCTATCCCCCAAGTTACCCCCCAAGTGGAAAAACTACTTGAGGTGTTAAGTGGAGAGATGAGTCGAACAGAATTACAAACAGCTATGGGACTTTCAGATAAAAAGAACTTCGTAAAATCATACCTAACCCCAGCACTCGAAGCAGGTGTTATTGAAATGACAATACCTGATAAGCCAAATAGCCAGAATCAGAGATATAGGGTGAAATAATATTATCCTAATGTAATAAGTACGTGATAACAAATATTGACGCATATATTTTAACTTAAAAAAGAAACGCATATTTGTATTCAAACATCTACTGAATTAGGTTGTATGGAGAGAGGTCCCCGAATTAACCTTAGATATAGATTATGATTGTATATTCGCTAATAGATTGACGGTAGAATAAATTTAAGATATTATCACTATAAAATATTCATCTATTGAACATATTAAACAAAGTATCCTTGAAATATCAACAAACTACGGAGGGAACCTATACAGATAGACTGTTCTAAAAGAGTGGAAGATGACTACATTAAATAGAGGGTATAAAGCAGGAGTGCCACCTCATTCAGATAGAGATATTCAAATACATTACAACGGTTACGAAAAGATATATCAAAGAATAGTATCATACAAGGGATGAACCGTAAATGTAATCATTGCCATAATGCCGTCAAGGAGAGTTTATTTAAATAGGAATATCTGATATGATTGACCAATATCATATGTAGTATCTATCTAGTAGAACATTAGACATCATTGATGAACACATAGAGAATAAAGGTTATAAACCAACAATGCCGCTGACATCCGATGCTTTGTAAACAAAAAGTTTACTCTAAAACATAGGGTACCATCGGCATTATAAACAACAAAGTGTAGGAAGTTTATTCCTTATAATTTCTTTACGTTGATAGCTTTTAAGCCTTTAAGGCCTTTTTCTGTATCAAACTCTACTTTACATCCAATTGGCTCTAAAGGACCTTCACAATCATTAATATGAACAAAGATGGAATCTCTTGTGTCTGAGTCAACAATAAATCCAAAGCCTTTATTAGTATCGAAGTTACTTAGCTTACCAGTACGTCTACCTTTTTTCTCGCGGAACTCTGCTTTAGGAACAGCAATCTCGATACTCTCAATATCGATTTCTTCCTTTAATGTAGGATCTGGCTGCGTAGAAGTGATCACTCCATTCTCATCCACCCAAGCAATCATATCATCAAGAGATGATTTTTTACCAGACTCTTTTCTCTCTTGCTTACGTTGCTCTTTATCTTTACGTTTCTTTGCTTGCTTGTTTCTTACTTCTTTTTTATTGAATGATTCTTTGGATCTTGCCATTTATGTAAGCTTATTTTTTTCGTTTAAAAACAATTATTATACATATTACTCAAACCTTAAAGCACCAGTGAATACTATTACGAAGAGAATTCTAGAAGTAAGATATGGAGACAAAAAACTAGAAGTGATTCGAATCGAATCTATATTACAAGTAGGGTAGAACCTAAAAGCCTTCAGAACGAAGGACTAAAATAACTCCAAATAAAGTCGACAGGGGTGATATATGTGTCGACAATGCAAATCACGGATCTGCATATATCGACAAAAATTTATCAACCCAAAAGCATATATAAAAATAGTATGCTTTTGAGTTTTAATGATAACCAAAGGTTACGTTTTATTACAAACGCGTCTTAGTCGATCACTTTAACGTTAACAGCGTTAAGACCTTTTCTTCCTTGCTGAACTTCGAATTCAACTTTATCATCCTCACGGATCTCATCGATAAGACCTGAAACGTGTACGAAAATGTCTTCTCCTGATTCTGATGATTTAATAAAACCGAATCCTTTTGTCTCGTTGAAAAACTTAACTGTACCTTCTTGCATTTTTACTGCTACTTTAAATGGTTAAAAACTTTATCTATCCAAAAAATCGAATAAGATCAATCAAATCCTATTCTCAAACAGTTTTCACTGTTCATACACTACACTAAATAAAATAAAGTAATGATTTAATAAAATTGCGAAGAAGAGCAGAACTCAAAAAAAATCAATTATACTATAAATACCACCTAAATTATTTTGATAGGTATCCTTTTACTGGACGACGCAAAGTTAATACATTAAATCAAGATACCAAATGTTTCCACCTGACCTTTTTACAAGAAAATGCAACATCTAAACAACAATGTATCTGCTACTTGTCCATTTAAAGGCAGAATGAATGGCAATCTTATTAAAATAGCTCAACAAAAAAACAGTCGTTTTTACAAAATAATTGAAACGTTTTTTTTATTTAAATCTTTAAATTGAATATCAAAGTTGAACATTATTGGGTAAACTATCCTCCCATGACAAGCAAGAATGTAAACGAGTATTACTAAATGAGAGGGTAATGGCAACATATATTTAATAGGTAAAAAGTCATGTTCATCAACAAAAAATGGAGTTTCATGTAAAAAATTGACCAATAAAATTGTCATATTCTATATTTGAAAAAGCAAACGATGTTGGTTGTGAATAAATTTAAAATGTTGCTTTTCCTTACAAATAAAAGCTTCATCATAAGCAACCAAATCAAACTCTTTTAACCTAATACTCTTACTCTTTGATTTTAATAAACTGTTATTCGTAACAGTGAAAGGGAGCATTCTGATGAGTGCTCCCTTTTATTTTTACTCTATTTAATTCATTAGATGTTTCAATGATACATAATATTTGACAACAAAAAATATACCTTTGTATCTGCACATCATGACATCATTACAATAAAAACAAATTTTAAAATGAAGAAATTCGCACTTTATCTTGTATTGTTTGCAGGTCTTACATACTCATGTAAAAACAAGCAAAAAACTAATAATGAAGAGGTAACGCAAGAGGCTACAGAGATTACTGAAGAGGCTGAAACTGCAGAAGTAGCAACAAAAACTGTAGAAGTTAAAAAAGAGCCCGTAATCGAAAAAAAGAAGCCAGCTAAAAAAGTAGTTAAAAAGCAACCGGTTGCTCCAGTAGAGAAAAAAAAGGTTGCTGTTAAAGCTCCTGAAAAAAAAGATAAAACGATCACCTTAAATGAAGGAACAAAGATCAAAACAACATCTGCTGCCGTAATTGACACGAAAGACCTTACTGAGGGACAAGAGATCCTTTTAAATATAAAAAAGGATGTCGTTGCATCTAATGGAATCGTTATTACGAGAGGATCGCAAGCAAAGGCAGTAGTTAAAGCCATTCAAAAAGAGAAAAAAATGAGTGGCGTTTCAAAACTAGACCTTGTTTTAACTCAAATTACAATCCAAGGGAAAAAGTATGCTGTTGGAAGTGATTTGCTACATTTTCAAGGAAAAAATAGAACATCAAACACTGCAATCAAAGCGGGTGTTGGTGCAGGTGTTGGTGCTGCTGTTGGTGCATTGGTTTCAAAGAAAAAAGGAAAAGGTGCTGCAATCGGTGCTGCAATCGGCGCTGTAGCAGGAGGAGCAACAAATGCTATTGCTAAGAAAAAATCATTAGTTCTAGACGAACATACAGAAATGATCTTCACCCTATCAAAAGTATTGAAGTTCCAATTTAAAGAGAACTACTAAATATACTTATCCCGATATAATTATGAAATGATATCCAAAACTTATTGTTATATTTTGTTTAGACATGGTACAAAATGGAAGCATCGCTTTCCTACGGTCATATCTTTTAACGAAGGATAAACAAACAATAACAACAGCAAAGATATAGCCCATTTCATGATTTAATTGGTATTATATCCCCAATTAAATTTGAAGGTTCGTTTAATTAAGGTGATTTTACCTTAATTAACGAACCTTTTTACATTCTTATTTGTGTTATTGGTATGTACACCAACACAATGAAGTTATGAAATATATGTTTTTATTTATCATTGGGATCTTCTCTTTGATGACCTTAAATGCACAGACAAAGGTTGAAGACAATACAACTTCTAGTCCTGCTCTCATAATTGAAGTCAAAGACTTTGACGAACAAAAGCCCATAGAAAAACTTCGTATTCGTCTCTCTAATCTAATTGCGATACAAAACAAATGGCAATTTCTTGACGAACAAGTAACAAATAGAGAAGGGGTAATAAATCAATGGGACAATACAGAAATAAACGGATTAATCGAACTAAAAATCTATATCGCTGATTTTTTTAGACAACGGAATGAAGAATCTATCTTCCCATATATTATCATCCATATTTATAAAGAGAAATTGAAATCAAACAGATTAAAAATATTGATTTCAAAAGATGCCTATAGTATTGAACAGCAAAATATCACGAGCGAATAAAAAGATGCTCACATCTTAAATCCCTACAAATAGGGATGACATAACCCCCCTCTCCTGACACCCCTCAGGTCCATATAAAACTACAACACAACCATTTACATATAAAAACTACCGACTACAATTTTTCACATATATTAGGGATTGTAACTACTACTAAAACCCTGTTTCTTTGATTCCCATATTATAGCTACCAAGATTATAATTTCTTAAGACCAAAGAAATCAAATAGAAAACAGGGAAAAATGAAACAACTATCAATATTAATGGTGTTAATCGTTACTTCGTTGTGCACATTTGCTCAAAATGGAAATGCGCCTGATGCTTTAACGTATTTACAATATGATAAAATCCGTATTGGGGGATATGGTGAATTTCTTTACCAAAAGATGGATTATCATGCGGATCAGAATTCAAGTACAAATGGAGCCATTGCAGCCAACAGAGGGTTAGTGGATATCCCTAGGGCAGTTTTCTCTTTTGAATATAAGTTTACTCCCTCTATCGAATTTGTCACAGAAATAGAGTTTGAACACCTTGGAACAGGTTCTGCATTAGAGATGGAATACGAAGAGGCTGGAGAGTATGAAAAAGAGGTAGAAAAAGGAGGAGAGGTGATGCTAGAACAAGTTCATATCACTAAGACATTTGCTCCATGGTTTCGTGTAAGAGCTGGACATATGATTGTTCCAGTCGGAAACACCAACCAACGCCACCTTCCACATCAATTTTTCGGAACAGTAAGACCAGAGTCTGAAACTGCTATTTTACCTTCAACTTGGCATGAAACGGGCATCGCTATATTAGGAGCATACAGAAAATGGAGTTATCAACTTCAAGTCGTATCAGGTCTCACAGCGAATGGCTTCGACCGTAAGGGCTGGATCAAAAATGGAAATCAAAAGATGATGGAAACCACCATCATGACCTCTCCCGCGTACGTAGCAAGATTAGAAAGTAGACACATCAAAAACTTAATTCTAGGTGCTTCATTCTACACTGGAAATACCACAAAGAATACGCTTAAACCTGAATTTTTTAAAGATGATGAAAAAGGGAATGTACGCATTACATCCGCAGACTTCACTTTCAATAATAATAAGTTCATCGCCAGAGGTAACTTCCTCTATGGAAATCTTGAAAACGCAGGAAAAATCACGTTAGTTAATTCAGGTATTTCAAGTAAGAGTCAGTTCAAGAGAACTCCCGTAGCAAGGAATGCTATGGCTTGGTCTATAGAGGCTGGAGTTAACCTTTTCGGTTGGGGTAAAGCGCGCCCATCGAAACTTATTCCATTCGCAAGGTATGAGAAATTTGATAGCATGTTTAAAACAGACCCAGGCATTACGAAAGATGAAAGATGTAATCGAACAAAATGGAGTGTAGGAGTTAACTACTTTTTAACACCAACAGTTGGTCTTAAGATGGATTATGCCCAGCGATCATTCGGAAATGAAAATCTTAGAAAAGAGAACACTTTTGGAGTAGCCATAGTCTACTCTGGCTGGTTCTTCTCAAAATAATAAAAATCTATTTGGTTATAGTTTAGGTGAAGAGGGCTACACTTCAATCCGCAACAGAAGTGTAGCCACACCATTTTGTAATCAAATAAATTCAATTACACTTATCAACTACAAATATAATCATGAAAAAATTAATTCAACTAGCCTTTGTTGCTTTAGCGATAATTGCTACAAGTTGTGAAAAAAAAGACGACACAACTTTAGAACAGACTAATACTGATATTTACGGTGGAATTCTTGACTCCTACGTTAATAAAACAGTTATTCCGACTTACAAAGGAATGAAGGACAACTCCAAAGACTTATTAACAAAGGTAAAAGCACTTCAAACAAACAAGACCGACGCAAATGTCGTTGAAGCATGTAAAGCTTGGCAGGCTACAAGAAAATATTGGGAACAAAGTGAGGCTTTCCTTTTTGGACCTGCTGATGAACGAAACCTAGACCCATATTTAGATTCATGGCCACTTGATTTAACACAACTAGAGCAAGTATTGGCTAGTAATGAAACTTTATCGGCTTCAAATATCAGTGATACTAAAGGTGCTCAACTTCGAGGATTTCACACCATTGAATATCTAATGTTCCGTAAAGGGAAAGCACGTGCTGCAGCAGAAATTACAGCAAGAGAGATGGAATACCTTTCAGGAGTGACTGAAGTACTTCGTAATGAGTGTGTCCTTCTTTATTCAAGTTGGGCAGGAGCAGAAAAAGGAACCAATGATGCAGAGATTCTTGAAGGAATAGACAAGTCTATCAGTGTACCTTACGGACCAAGTTTTGTCAAATCAGGAAAAGTTGGTGGAGCATACCCTATTCAAGTATCAGCAGTAGACCAGATTCTTCAAGGAATTCTAGATATTGCGGACGAAGTTGGAAATCAAAAGTTAGGCTCACCACACAAAAGTGGAAACCCTCTTGATGTAGAGTCTTGGTACAGTTGGAATTCATTACTTGATTTCCAAGATAATGTTCGTAGTATAAAGCACTCATATATTGGTGGTATTGATGCGAAAAACACAGGTGCTTCTCTATCTGATATCGTGAAAAAGAAAAATCCCGAATTGGATAAAAAGGTTCTTGAGAATATTGAACTCGCAATTAGTAAAATAGGTGCAATACCAAGCCCATTTAGAAATAACCTTACAGCAAACGAAGTTACTGTAGCAATGGAACAACTTAATGCATTGAACGATATCTTCACAAAAGAGGTTCGTCCAATCTTTGTTAAGTAATAACATAAACCACTTAAAGAGTCTGGGACGCTTTAAGTGGTTTTATTAAAACTCTATAGCCAAATGTTACAAAACTACTTCAAGATTATGCTTTTCGCACTCATACTACTCTCATGCGAAAGGGATGCAAACAAAGATGTCACCAAACCGGATATTAATAGTACGGTGAAAATGGCATCTGCAAGAGAATTGTCGGCTGGAGTATCTACGATCTTTACTGCGACAAGTAAAGCATACGACACCAATGCCGACTGGGCTTCAGGTAAGCTATATGATCGATTTCTTGATGGGGATGCACTCTATGACGACCCGCGAGATACGAGCGACGACCCACGTACAGGAGGACGAGGACCTCTATTCTGTGGAACATCATGTGGAAGTTGTCATAACAACAGTGGACGAACCAAATCTTCACTTATTAGAGATGGCGGAACAGGACCAGGTGACTTCTCTTCATTTCTTACATTTTTCAGAACACCTAATGATCAATACCATCGTAACTATGGTAGGGTTCTTCATGATCACGCGGTATATGGAATGAAACCTGAAGGTAAAGTACATGTAGAATATACAGAAGAGAAACATAAACTTCCAGATGGAACTGAATACTCTCTTCGAGTTCCTCGTTATTGGATTACAGACTTCTATGCTGAAGACATTGACATGAGTCAAGTGGAGATGACCGTAAGAACCCCATTACGTCATGTAGGAATGGGACAGATTATGGCATTGGACTTAGATGAAATTAGATCTTTAGAAAAGAAGCAATATCCAGAATATGGAATATCGGGAGAGATCAACTGGGTTTTTGAACGAGGAAAAAAACAAATCGGTTTAACAGGACATAAAGCACATCATGCCGACTTAACTGTTGAATTAGGATTCCTCTCTGATATGGGGATTACAAATCATCGTTACCCTCTTGAGATTGCTTATGGTCAGCCTCAAGTAACAGGAGAACAACGAATAGAAATATCCTCTGACGACATGGCTGATGTAGATCTTTATCTCCACTGTTTGGGGGTACCCTCTCGACGAAATATTAATAGCGAAATGGTCAAGTATGGAGAGAAGATGTTTCGAAAAGCGAAATGTCACCTTTGTCATGTAGAGACACTACATACAAGACCTGAAGGAGCAACTCTAATTGACGGAACCAATCTTCCATGGTTAGGAGGACAAACCATTCATCCATACTCAGACTTCTTAGTTCACGACATGGGACCGAAGTTAGGAGATGACTTTTCTCAGTATAATGCTTCTGGAGATGAATGGAGAACGACTCCTTTATGGGGAGGAGGACTACAAAAAATTGTTAATGGTCATACAGATATGCTTCATGATGGACGAGCAAGAAACGTATTAGAGGCCATTATGTGGCATGGAGGAGAAGGAGATGTCTCACGACAGATATTCTCTAACATGAATACAGATGACCGTCAATCACTAATTGCTTTTGTCAATTCTCTTTAAAATGTAATTTAGTAAAATAAATAAACAATGAAAATACAACAAAGATGAAAAGAGAAAGCAATATGTTGCCAGTAATGTGGAATAAAAGGAGTGATAAATGTCAAATGTCAATCTCTACTTTTACAAAAGAGAGGACATCTGAACACCACATGATGATAACCCCTCGTGGTATTAACAACTTCTACGAGCAGTATCAAGTTCTTAAAGAAGCACTACTGTCATTTATTCTTGAAAGAGGGAAAAAGAACTGTCATCTTGTATTTCAACGTATTTTCTTTAGTGATATCACCAATCAAAGTGAAATCATCACTGATGTAGACATGCTAAAAGACAATGGTATTGAATCAACCATTTCATGGGTACAACAACCTCCATTGAATCATGTTAAGTGTACTCTATATGCCTACCTTATCGAGACGGAAGAAGAGATGGTTATCGATCACTCTAATGCACCTCATCATACAGAGATTCACAAGGGAGCTTATAGCCATCTATGGAGTGGTAAATTGGTTTCTCAAGATAACGGAAGTTCATACCAACAAACAGAGAATATTTTTGCTGAATACCATAAATTACTTGAGGGGAAAGGCTATCATTTTTCTGACATGTGTCATCGTACATGGCTTTATGTAAGGGATGTAGACACCAACTATCAAGGAGTTGTAGAGGCAAGAAATGATTATTTCGATACCGTAGGATTGATTCCATCAAACCATTTTGTAACAAGTACAGGAATTGAAGGAAGAGATCTTGATGTAAAGAAAAATGTACTAATGGATGCTTATGCTGTCAAAGGACTTAGTAAAGATCAGGTAAGATACATTCAAGCATTAACTCATCTAAATCCTACCCATGAATATGGTGTCCGATTTGAAAGAGGAACTGCTATCGAGTTCGGTGACCGTAAACATATTTACATCTCTGGAACTGCAAGTATTGATAACAAAGGTGAGATCGTTCATCCCAACCATATCGTTCTACAAGCTGATAGAGCGATGGAGAATATCTCAGCATTGCTGAAAGAAGAGGAGGCAAGCCCAAATAATATCATGCAAATGATCATCTACTTAAGAGATGTGGCAGACTACTCAATTATTGAAACTTATTATAACGAACGCTATCCCAATACACCCAAAGTAATCGTACTAGCTCCTGTATGTAGACCAGGCTGGTTGATCGAGATTGAGTGTATTGCGATAAAGTCGATGAATAATCCGACTTTCGCAAATTTCTAAACTAGAACATGAAGTATATATCACTTATATTGGCAGTTATGTTTATCCTAACTGCCAATGCACAAAACAATAAAACAAACGAGAGCTATATTGAGAACGATCTTATTTCACTGAATGGAAAAGATGGAATCTCTTTTAAAACGGGTGCAGGCGACTTCCTATTTAAGCCTTATGTTTTAATTCAAACCAGAGCTCAGTTCAATTACTACGATGATGAAGGTCTAAGCCTAATGGACCAGGATAATGTTCTCAATTCTGGCTTTGCCATTCCATATGCATTAGTTGGTTTTGCTGGAACAGCATTTAATAAAATCACCTATAATATTGCATTAAACACTGCGGCATCAGGTGCTGCACTACTTAATCAAGCATGGATTGATATCAACTTAAAGTCATCGATACGATTTCGAGTCGGAAAATTCAAGACACCTTACAACCAAGCTTATCTTGTTCGTCTGGGACAAACACTCTTTCCTGTTCCACCCATGTCCATGCAAACGACAGTTAATATGCCTTTCGGACTTAACAGTGTAAACCCTAAGATCGCAACAGGCTTCGATATTGGAGTACAAATGCACGGGTTGGTAAACAACGTTTGGGACTATCGCATTGGTGTATTCAATGGCACAGGCATAGGAACGAATCAAGCCACGAAAACCTTAAGTGATGACTATAATATCCCATCACTGTTATACGCTGCAAGGTTGGCCTACATGCCATTAGGTCAGATGCCTCTTCATCAAGGAAGTCCAACTGATCTGCATAACCATAAAATGCTTTTCGCTCTCTCTGGATCTGCAAATATTGAAGCGAATGCAGAAAGTAGCAATGACTACAGGACTGGAGTCGAATTTGCATATCTAAGAAACAAGTTATACTTCAATGCAGAAGCTTATACCATGACCATGAACTATGTAGAGCGTCAAAAAACTGCGCCATTATATAGCTATTGGGGAGCATATGCACAAGCAGGTTACTTTATTGGAAAGAAACTACAACCAACAGTACGCATTGATTTTATGGATAGAAATTCAACTAAAGTAAATGGAACACTCATGGCAAACTCTATTGGTTTAAATTATTTTATTCTCAATAATAATTTAAAGATACAGGCTTTCTATCGCCACCTCAGCAAAATGGGACATGATACCGAATTTGAAGCAAACGATGATGACAATGGACTCTCAGAACACCAAGCAATGGTTCAGTTACAGTTTTCATTCTAATCATTTTTCTTAAACTCTTACCCAAGCTTTACTGCTTGGGTAAACCATTTATCTTCATCATGAAAAACGCAATAATACTATTTATTCTAACGATGACTTTTTGCTCATCGTGTTCCAATACTAGCGATACAACCCCAGATATAAATCTCGGTGGCACAATAACGTGCGATATATCACTTTCTAATCCGACTTTAGTAGCTAGTAGACAAAGATTATATGCATCACTATATAAAGGTAAACAAACGAGTGCTATTGAAACGATAGAGCTCAAAATGGAAACAAATCAACAATGTGTATTCCATAATGCTCCTGAGGGCAATTACACACTTAAGATTGAGGCCAAACAAGGGAAATCAATCAAGTCATCCATACTTGAAAAAGAAATTATTGTAACATTAAAAGCTCAAAATATAGATATTTCGGCTAATCTTGCTTCATTCCATCGTTTAAAGTATGGGCTATTCAAACAGTGCATCATGTGCCATACGGCAAATCTTGCAAGTGAAAATGGTCACCTCTCATTAGACCCAAATGATGCTTATTCAAATCTAGTTCAAGTCGATGCACATAAAACAAAGATGAAAAGAGTCACACCAAACGACCTTTCAAATAGTTTTCTCCTTAAGGTTCTAACAAAAAATATTGCATGGGATCATCAATATGAAGTCTTGGAACCGCAACAAATAAAGATGATTGAAACGTGGATAAATGAGGGTGCATTAGATAATTAAATTTATCTTGGCATAAATTATATAAATAATATGTTCACATAATTCAATTCTATACATAATGAAACATAAAATTTGTATGTTTGGTTGTTTATTAGCAATAACACTCGGAGGATGCTCCTACAATGAGATCGATTTTGAGAAAATAGAGACGGCTTCATATCAAGAAGATATCGTTCCACTGTTTAATGATAAATGTATTATGTGTCACAAAGATCGTGGATCTGCATTCTCTTTAGAAACACCAGGTGCATATGAGATACTAAAACAACGTCAATTAGTAAACAAGAATAATCCGACTCTATTAACAAAGTTAAAGGAAGGACATCCAACAAGTAGTAGTTTAAATGATAACCAACTGAAAAAAATTGAATTATGGATAAAAGAAGGCGCTTTGGAAAATTAGGCCTCTATATTCTCCTTTGTTTAGTCTCTTTTTCGACCCAAGGAAATAACCGAGCGAAGAGGGAGAGTAGAAGTAAAGAGTTGTTTCCTCTTTTTTGGGGAACAAATATTAATAATCTACAAACCTCACAAACATTACGTCAAGGAGATTTGCAACTACGCATATTTCATCGATTTGGTGCAATAAGTGATGGTGCATCAGAGATGTTTGGAATCTATTCTCCAAGCAATATCACCATGGGACTTGCTTATGGTGTGACTTCTAATTTCTCCGTAATATTTGATGCAGAGAAAGAGAAACGTTTTTATGACCTATCTCTTAAATATCGAATTCTTACGCAGAAATCTGATAATAGTATGCCATTATCTTTAACCTATATCTTGACAACAAGCTATAGTGGTATGGGAGAAGAGAACTATGGAGTAACCTACCATGCTGCCAATCGTTGGAGCTATTTGAATCAAGTGGTTGCAGAGAAACAGATTGGATATAAAACCAATGTGATGGCAGGGATCTATTATGCCCATCATAATGCGGCATTACCCAAGCAACCACATGATGCTGGGGCATTCTCTTTAGCAATGGGATATCGACTAATGAAAAAGTTAGGTCTATTTGCTACTTACCAGCACAACTTTGCGTTGGGATCACTAGCAGGCGAAAACAAGCGCACGGAGATTGGAAAAGATGGCTTCTCAACTGGAATAAGCTATGGGACACCAACCCATAAATTTCAGTTCTTTGTTTCCAATCAGTATGGAATTAATACAGGTGAAAATATTGCAAACAACCCTTACGATATCAGCATGGATAATCTAAGGATTGGATTTAATATTTCTGTAAGACTACATCATAAAAAGTAATAGTAAAAAATGAAATATCTTAAAACTCTTTTCATCTTAGGTTGTATTATACCCATCATTGCATGGATGCCAATACCAACTCAAGACCTAGGGGACATTACGTTTTCCACTCTTAACGTCGTTAAAAAAGACACTAAGAAGTGGTTTAAGCGTGAAGTAAAAATGGTTGGTGCCAATAAGAAAGAGTTATCCTTTGATGTAGAAATAACTTGGGATAGCCAAGGTAAATTCTCTGAAATTAAAGGTACTCATGGCTATGTACTCCAGAAGTATAATGGAAAAGTATTAAATGCGAAGCAACTTCAGAAGCTAAACAAGATTCTAACAGCACCAGCATCTCGTTTCTCTGAACTCAAGCTTCACTCTGGCAGTGCAAAAGCAAATGAAAATGAGCTATATGAGATTGATGCTTATAGCGGAGCAAGCGTAAAAGATAAGCCTAAATTAGAGTGGATTTCAGGTGCTGGAGAACTCTGTTATGTACTTTGGAATATCGTACATGGAGAAACGGTTCAAGAGATTACCTCTTTCAAATAATTAATGGTAGGTAGCTGAATGTTTAAAATTTAAACATTCAGCTACCTACCATTACAATCTTATAAACCAACCCTAAATGCTTAGCATAGTAACAACACCATAGTAAATACAATCCCATCATTTTGTCTAAATAAAGATCACTACAAGTAAAAATTAGATTTATTTAATCCAATTTAGCTATCTTAGCAGCGAAATGACCAAATGTATAAAGAAAATAGCTGCAATTACTTCCAGAATATTTATTCTTGGAATGTTGTTATGGATGCAAATGCTATCCATAGTGACGATGCACTCGCATACTTTGGACAATGGTGAAGTCATTTGGCACTTTCACCCTCTAAGCTCTCCTGATCAATCGGGAACCAATGGACATCAACATAATAACTGTACCAACTACCATGGTTTCTCATGGCAATCTATAACATGGTTACTTGCTGATAAACCTATCGTTCCTCCCGATACCATACACATTCAAAGTATCAATAAATGTGATCAAATCGATCGAATTGTACTTACAGAATGTCCGTCTATTAGACTCCGAGGACCTCCCTCATTATCTTAAATGAATTTCATCCATTATTTTAATAGATCTCGACACTTGTTATTTACATAAGTCGACCTCTAGCACTTGCGTACGACACAAAAAGTCAACTATTTGACCTCTTTCATGGTATGCGAAACTTGTTGTACACCAACGTATAACAACATTACTTAATACACTACAATTTTACAATAATGAAATTATTCAAGATATTACTATGTGGTATACTAATGTGTACCATATCATTAGGGAACTTATATGCTGATACGAAAAAATCACCAGCAAATAGCATTTCAGGAGCAGTTACTTGTGAAAACCAAGCGATACCATTTGTAAATATATTTATCTCAGGAACAACCATTGGATCTGCATCTGATGTAAATGGAAAATACAAGCTTCAGAACCTCCCTGAAGGACAACACACCATTGTATGTAAAGCGGTAGGATATAAACCAATTACGAAAGAGATAAACATTAAGAAAGGTACGTCAATAGTACTTAATCTAGACATGAAAGAGGACCATATTGGTTTAGACCAAGTGGTAATTTCGGCGAATCGTAATGAAACCAATAGAAAAGAAGCAGCCGTTATTGTAAATACGATTAATCCTAAGTTATTCACACAGACAAGTGCTGTTACGCTTAGTGAAGGGTTGAACTTCTCTCCAGGAGTTCGTATGGAGACCGACTGCCAAAACTGCGGTTTCACTCAAGTACGTATGAACGGTATGGAAGGAGCTTATTCTCAAATCCTCATCAATGGACGTTCCATCTTTAGTGGTCTTGCTGCGGTGTATGGACTAGAACTGATTCCAACCAACATGATTGAAAGAGTGGAAGTAGTAAGAGGTGGTGGATCAGCGCTATATGGTTCAAGTGCTATAGCAGGAACAATCAATATGATTACAAAAGACCCTATCGATAACACATTTCAGGTGTCTACCACATACAATAATATTGGAACAGGAACAGGTGAAACTCCTGCCAATGATTTCAATGTTAACTTCAATGCATCCATGGTTACTGACAATAACAAAGCGGGAATATCTCTATTTGGATTCTATCGAGACAAAGGGGCATATGATTCAAATGGGGATGGATTTTCTGAAGTGGCAGAGCTAAAGAATAAAACAATCGGTTTTAGAAGTTTCTATAAAACGGGTATGCGAAGCAAACTCACTCTAGATTATTTTCATATTAATGAAGATCGCAGAGGTGGAGACCAGCTAGACAAACCAGAGGTGGAGTCAAATATAGCAGAGAGTGTTCAACATCAATTAAACACAGTAACTTCGGAGTGGAAACTATTCACTGGTAACAATGGGGTTCTAAACATCTACGGTTCTATGCAACACATTAACCGTGACTCATATTATGGAGCAAACCAAGATCCAGCGGCATTCGGAAATACTACAGATCTTGCTTATAACATTGGAACACAATTTAACCAAAAATTCGAACTAGGCTATTTTGATTCAGATATTACTGTGGGAGTAGAACACACAGGAGACAAGCTCTCGGACAACAAGATTGACAAAACAGATCCACGGGCTCCTAAAGAGACAAACATTACAGATCAGTCATTAAATATCTTTGGAACATTTGCACAATGGGAGTTGAAGACCTCAAGAGCTACCCTTAGTTTGGGAGCAAGATATGACCATTATAACATTACCGATAAAGAAGAGAAAGGGAATACAGTACCTTCTGGAAATGTTCTCTCTCCGAGAATATCACTTAAGTATGATATCACGAAATGGTCTCAATTGAGAGGTAGCGTATCTACAGGATATCGTGCACCGCAAGTTTTTAATGAGGATCTACATATCGAAGTGTCACAAGCACGTAAAGTAGTTCACGTTAATGATGCAAATCTTAAACAAGAATCTTCAGTAAGTTATACGGGGTCATATAGTATCACACCGGATATTGGAGAACACAATAGTTTACAGTTCTTAGTAGAAGGGTTTTACACTAAACTTAACGACACATTTGTATTTGATTATGGAGCTCCTTCACCTGAAGGGGTTGTAGAGTACACTCGTAAAAATGCAAAAGAAGGTAGTGTTGTTAAAGGGGTTAACCTAGAGCTGAACGCTGCTCTTGGCCGTAAATTAACGCTTCAATCAGGCTATACTATTCAACGTAGTTATTTTAAAGACCCTAGTGAAAACAGTATAGAAGGATATAAAGAGTATTTCAGAACTCCCGAGAACTATGGTTACGTTACATTAGCATATAGTCCTGTAAGAGATTGGACATTTGCGGCAAATGGAACATATACAGGGACGATGTTGGTTCCTTACTCAGGAAATACCAACCCACAAGATAGTGAAGGCAACTATATCACGACCGTTAAGAAAAGTCCAGACTTCTACGATTTGGGATTCAAAATCTCTAAAACATGGATGCTTCCTGGAGGTATTAGCATTATATTAGATGGTGGCGTTAAAAATATTCTTAACGATTATCAGTCTGACTTTGATAAAGGAGGAGATAGAGATTCAGGATATATTTATGGTCCTGGTCAACCAAGAACCGTATTTTTTGGTCTTAAAATAGGTAACCTACTTTAAGAATTTACCAACTGAAAACACAAAGCCCTTTTGCATATCATTGCAAAAGGGCTTCTTTATTCGATAATCCCATACACCATCCATTTGCTTCAGTTGTTTTTCTTGCTATTTTTGTATAAATCGAAATCACATCAAAGGAATCGGAAGTTATGCTGAAAGATAATATCAACAATACAGAAAAGAAGAAAAGCATCATAGTGATTGCTCTCTCTGTAGTACTTGCAGTGATGCTTATTCTATACTTCACCGAGAGAAGTCAACACAATGAGGTCCTCTCAGAAATGGGGCAAGAGAAGGACTCTTTACAGATCGAACTGCAACGGATCTCTGTTGGTTATGATTCTTTAACTGTAGAAAACGACACACTAACCCAAAGTCTGCAGATGGCTTCTGAGCAAGTCAGACAGTTGCTTACTGAAGTAGAGCAGACAAAAAAAGCAAGTTACAAACAGATCTCAAGATACAGAAAAGAGGTAACAACGCTTCGCAAAATTATGCGTAACTATATTGTCCAGATAGACTCTTTGAACAAAAGAAATGCCATTCTACTTGCTGAGAACAATCAAGTGAAGCAAAAAATTGCTAAAGTCAGTAAAAAGAATGAAAAACTCTCGCAAAGCAACGAGGAGCTAAAAGAACAGATCTCTATTGCTGCGACTCTAGAAGCTCAAAATATTAAGGCCATCGGGATAAACAAAAAAGGGAAAGAGAATCACAAAGCCAGAAAAATTGAAAAACTGAAGATCACTTGCACCTTATCCAAGAATGTAACGGCAAAGAGAGGAGAAAAGAATATCTATATACGTATTATGGATCCATTTGAAAATCTCTTGGTCGAAGAGGAAGACAACACTTTCAAATACGAAGATTCAAAAATACAGTACAGTGCTGTTAGATCAGTTAATTACGAAGGAGAAGCTTTACCAATTGCAATATATTGGGACAATACCAATAAACCACCTCTTTCTAAAGGTAAATATGTAGTACATCTATTTACGGATGGTAACAACATTGGAGAAACATCTCTAGAGATAAAATAAGGTTTTAAAACCTATCAATAAAAGCTCCCTCTATCCAATTCTATTGTATAAAGGGAGTTTTTATTGGATAACAACAACCCATAACGGGTTACAGATCCGAATGAGAAGAACCCCTCACTTCGTTCTTTATTATGGTTATTACCTATTCATAAAGTGCAGGGTAAACTGTTCCGAATATATATTTCTCAGAGAAGGCATAAACGGATAATCAACTATCTACAACTCAGGGAAAGATCAATTATATAAAAATATTGCCCACCTATAATGGAAGCTAAAGATAGATTACATTAGATGGCTTATCACAAGACAATCACCAGTTCTCCTGCTTGTTAAACTACAGATATATTCATCGACAGGTAATAACCTAGAATATGATGATCAATCTATAGAAGTGGGATAAATCGATAAAAGTATTACGGTTTTTTATTTTCATAAAAAACATTTACTATCTTAATTCGCACAAAGTTATATATTGTTGTATATCTTTGTATTATGCATAAAAAATGAAGAGCATCATCTCTTCCTAAATATCGAACAATCAACATTACATTAAGCACCTTCATTTTTTTAAATAAAGGGCATAAAACAACAAAGAAATGAAAAGAATCCACTTACTAGTAGCTTTTGTTGCTTTGATAATCGTTTCATCTTGTGCGACCACAGGCAAATTAAGAACCTATAACAAGATAGGACTGTCGAAAGTACAAGCAGGAATGAGTGAAGATGAAGTATTGGCATTAACCAATAAGATAACGAAATCAACTACCGAGTTTGGGCAGTTATACAATAACCCATACAACAAAACGCTTACCACACTTAAGAATGGGGATGTTATCTCGACCCTATGGTTCTACACGGATAAGATCTCTGCAGATGGTCAGATCAATATGAATGAATTAACCCCAATTACTTTCGAAAATAATCAAGTCGTTGGTATCGGATGGAAATCCTATTTAGACTTTTGTGATGTAAAAGATATCACACCAGAAGATTACAGAGGTGTTCCCTCTATTGATAAGAAGAAGTAATAATTCCAAGTGGACAGATGAAATGATTTAGTTGGTACAACTGATAACTTCATCTAGACAAATCTCACTGGTTACTCTTAAATCATAATGTAAGAAAGATAAAAGAGAGAATGCTAACCACATTCTCTCTTTTGTTATTATGCTTGATAAGTCATCATTTTACTTAAGTACTTACCTATAATATCAAATTCAATATTAATCACAGACCCCTCTTTAAAGGTATGGAAGTTTGTGAACTCGTAAGTATAAGGAATAATAGCAACTTGGAATGAATCATCCTGAGAATTAACAACAGTAAGACTCGTTCCATTAACAGTAACAGAACCTTTCTCCACAGTCATATAACCTTTACGAGCCATCTCTTTATCAAAAGCATACTGGAATGTGAAGTACCAACTTCCATCCACCTCTTCTACCTTCTTACAAATAGCTGTCTGGTCTACATGCCCCTGTACAATATGTCCATCTAAACGTCCATTCATCGGCATACTACGCTCTAAGTTAACTTTTGAGCCTACTTCCCATGTACGTAGATTCGTCTTCTCTAACGTCTCCTTAATAGCAGTAACTGTATACGTCGAATCTTTTAAAGATACAACAGTCAAACATACACCATTATGTGCAATACTTTGATCAATTTTCAACTCGTCTACAAAATTACAAGACAGCGTGAAGTGATAATTCTCTTTTTCTTGTTCAATGGCAACTACTGTTCCCATTCCTTCTACAATACCTGAAAACATATGCAACACTTTTAATTACGATTGTACTTCAAAAGTACTATTTTTTCATGACGATTCCATTCAAAGAGAAAAGATCTACACTACAGGTTTTTAGTTGACGATTTCTTTTGTTATTTTGTATTAAAGTTAATTCTTTTTACGATGATAGATCAAACGACCATAGATAAAGTGATCGATACTGCTAAGATTGAAGAGGTAGTAGGAGAAGAGGTGGACCTAAGAAAACGAGGGGTGAACCTTCTTGGCTTATGTCCGTTTCATAACGAAAAAACCCCTTCCTTCACCGTATCTCCGGCCAAAGGTATCTTCAAATGCTTTGGCTGTGGAGAAGCAGGCGACTCTGTAGGCTTCATGATGAAATACCATCGAATAAACTTTTTAGATGCCATCAAACAGTTGGCCAACAAATACCATATCGAGGTGGAAGAGGAAGAAGAGACCCCTGAAGCAGCACAACGTAGAAAAGATCGTGAAGCACGCCAACTGATTCTGACTTGGACACAAGGGTACTACCATCAAGAGTTAAAGAAGATGCAAGACGCCTCTGATCACCCAAAATTTCAACCTTTCTTACATCAATGGGGTATCAGTTCGGATATCATAGACACATTCAAAATAGGCTTATCTCTATCCCAAGGAGACACTTTGGTAAAAGCCATCGCATCCAAAGGCTACAAAAAAGAGATTGTTGAAGCCACAGCATTAACCGTCTCGGATGGTCAGAACTCAAAAGACTTCTTTCGTAATCATATTATCTTCCCCATCTTGACCGTAGCTGGTAGAGTTGCAGGATTTAGTGGAATCAAAATTAATGAGATGGATAGCTCATACGGCTTCAGTATGCTACCAGAATCCCCTAGCTTTCAACCCGAAAAAGAGATTCTAGGTATCTACCAAGCCAAAGGCGATATCCTAAAGAAAAAAGGATGCCATCTTACCATGCATCCATTAGAGATGATCTACCTACATCGAAACCAACTACATAATAGCGTATCCATCCCTCGAAATCTACTCTCAGGACCACACATCAAACAGATTGTACGCTTCTCTAATAATATCACACTATGGAGTGGTGATGATATTGCATCCATTATGGAGACTTACAATCGTATCTCTAAACTTATCCATGAAGGAGTAAGTGTAAGAGTTGTAGATATCAACACACCACACCTAGTATCTTATCTTCAAGAACAGCGAATATCTTCTTTCGAAGAGCACGTAGCACAAGCCAAAGATTGGTTATTCTACCTAGTAAAGACCATGTATAAAAATAAAGAAGAACTTGGACTAGACAACTCTTCCGTCTTTATGAAGATTATTCAAGTAATACATGTTATCCCTGATGCTATCGTAAAAGGAGTATATGTAACCGAATTAAGCAAACATATTAACCTCCCCGAAGATATGATCTGGGGAGAACTCCAAAACATGGGAACAATATAAAGCCTATCCAACCAAGCATAGAATAAAAACACATCGTAATATTTATTTTAGAAGACTTCTAATTTATTCAAAGATTCAATCAATCATATTTGTTAATTAATGTTATTATAGGTATAATTATACTACAATAATGCAATTTATTTTAGAACAAAAATGTCCTTATCATTTACTTAAGCTAAAGACAAGACTATTTAATTGATACTAGCAGGTCTATAAAGACTATAAGATCACTATTTCAATCAAACCTTGTCAATGAAAACGATACCTTAACTCTAAATTCATTCATATGAAAGTTCTTCTATTTTGTTTATTATTCCTAAGTCTAGGAGTTACAAAAGGTCGTACTACACAAAATGATACGACTGCACTGAACAATTACTTTATTGTTAATAAAAAAATATTAACAGAAAAGCTTAAAAACAAACAGGTCATACTAATAGGAGATGCAACCCATGGAGAAAGAGCCGTCATGGAGTTCAATATTCATTTCATTAAGTTTCTACACGAAGAGATGGGATATAATACCATCGCTTTTGAGAGTGGCTTATATGATCTTTACAGAGCGCAGAAGAATATTGATGAGGGAGAAGAGGTTGGAGAAGAAATAACCAATAGTGTCTTTTCTATATGGGCTTCCACCGACATTTTCCAAGAACTAATCCAATATATTAGGAATAATAAATCTGAAATTCAGATCATTGGTTTTGACAGTCAATTCACAGGAGGTTATTCAACCAATGACTTTGTTAATGATCTTAAAAGTCTATTAAACAAACACCATAAAGAGGAAGATATTGACTATGAGCTTTTAAAGAAAGTATTTACTAATTTTGGAACAATCTTTGATACGAAGTTAAGTCATGAGGACTTTCGGACATTTGGCAAAAATCTTAAACGAATAACAAAGTGTCTTAAAAATATAAAAGGAGAGGGGTCTGAAGACTTAGAGCTATGGATACAGTTCATCGAGAGCACTGAAACTATGGCAAGGGATTATTATGAAAACCACCCAGGCAGTGTGAGTCCTAAAGAGTTTAAAGCCTATATGAGTAATAATAGAGATCTCCAGATGGCAAAAAACCTACTGTTTCACTTAAGTCAACATCCCAACGAGAAGGTGGTTTGCTGGGGAGCATCTACTCATTTTGCGAATGACCTATCTTCGACTAAAAACAAAGAGTTACTTCAATATAAACCGATGGGGCGACATTTAAAAAATCAACTAGAGGACCGTATCTTCTCTTATGCTCCAATCATTGGCTCCGGGGAGTATGGAGCATTTGGTGAAGAAAGCAATATTGGTAGGTTATCTGAAAACAGTATAGAATATAAATTGATGAAAGAAGGTGCTCCTTATCAATGGATCGACTTAAATAACAAAGGACTATTTGAATCCTATGCAATAGAACATACACGACTCAGTGCGGAATGGAGTGATGTGTTTGATGCATTTATCTATATCCCTAAAACAGAGCCCACTTCTCTTGCCAATTCGTCAAGTAATTCAGATGAAGACCAAGAGATAGAGGTTACCACTACGGACAACGAAAACCATTCGATTCATATAAAAGGGGTTGTGGTAGATCAAAATAACAAGGCTATCCCATTTTGTAATATAGGCCTAAAAGAGGAGTTGATTGGTACGGTTAGCTACCAAGATGGCCACTATGAACTCTTCATGCCCAAAGATATTGATACCAAAACAATTCTTTTCTCCTGTATTGGCTATACCAGTAGAGAACTTCCTATAGACCATATCCCTGAAACAGTCGTTCTAAAAAAAGAAGATCGTGTTCTCGACGAAGTAATGGTTCAAGCCAAAGCCCTAGATCCCAAAGAGATCTTAAAGAAAGCAATTCGTAATATCCCCAATAACTATATCCAAGAGGACTACAATATTGAGATCTACAGTAGAGGACAACTAGCAGATGCTAATGGACTAAAGGTTCAATCGAAACTACTTGCACTATTATATGATAAAAATGGCGTAAACTACAAAGAGAATATGTATGTAAGACAAACTCAAGCTGCTTATGATACAATTGACTTCAATTATAATATTGAATCTTATAGAAGTAGTGCTTGCTTTGTCGCAACTGCTACTTACTTTATGCCCTATTTTGATTTAATTAGTACCACACATCTTTTAAAAAAAGATCAAATAAATAGACTCAAACTTAAACTATCAGGAACGAGTAAATTGGATAGCCAAAAAGTCTACAAGGTAGATTTCGAACGTAAATACAGATATCGTTATGCTGAAGGACTAGATGTTGAGAAGGTAATAGGAACCTTTTTCATTAATGCATCGGATTATGCTGTAATTAAGATCGATATCCATTGGGAGTTCAATATTCCTAAAATTAACAAGTTCCTAAATATAATGGACACCACTACAGAATTATCTCTATATGAAACTATTACATATAAAAAACACAATGAAAAGTATGTTATCGACTCCGGAAGGTTGGTATTACAACAAAAAGGAATATGCACTAAAAATGGGAAATCTTTTGATCTAAAAGGGTGGCAAACCTTCTTTAACATCAAAACATCTGTAGATCATATTCAAAAAATAGATAGTTTTGAAGTTTTCACCTCTCCCAAAAACATCAAAAGTAAGGATGATAAATCTTGGGAAAAATACCATCATTTAGATCATCGCAAGTTGTAAAACGTTCTCGAAAAAATAGTATCCATTGAATGATATATTCCACAGAACCAGAGAAGTTACAAACCCAAAGGTGATTTGTTGATAAAAAGAGGTAGCTATTGGCGATTACTTATTACTACTTTTCAACCTAAAGTAGACACAACTCACTTCATTTCAAACAAATAGACACTTTATTTTTGAGTTATTACCATGTTTTTATATATTTAAATAGAGCGAATGCAGCATCGCACGAAACTGCATTCACTAAATATAGAGACTTAATTCATCATCACAATGGAAAAACATCCGTACATATCTACAGACAATACTTCGCAAAATCATGCTTTGTGGCATGAAGATTCACAGGAGTTCATAGGCCCCTTCTCCGTATCTCCTTCGTACCTTCTCCTACCTTTGTCCATGGTCTATCCATGGTTTGTCCATGGTTTGTCCATGGTTTGTCCATCGATTTCGGGGGTTACGGTGGCTGAACCATGGACGAAACATGGCTAAACCATGGACAAAGGTCGAAGGAGGTACCTATCATCCCCCTAGCAGGTACGAAGGAGGTCTATAGGAAATAGGGGGAGGTAATAGCGCATACAGATCTTATCTTTTCGTATATTTGTGCTGTTTACATTTTTTGAAGAATTTCATGATAGAGCAAAAGTACATCGATAAGATTATCCAGTCATTACCACCTATAGATCAGGTGATTTCACAATTTCTTGTTTTAGAAGAGAGAGGGGATCACAAGGTCGGAATGTGTCCTTTTCACCATGGGACATCGGAGAGCCTGATGGTTTACAATAACCCTGGGATGTATCGATGTTTAGAGTGTGGAAGGGCAGGAAATGTACTTCAATTTATCATGGAGCATGAGACATTAAGTTTTGAGCAGGCCCTTCATTTGGTGATCAAAAAATATAATATTGACCTTCCCAAAGAGTGGACGGATACACACGATATTCCACAGTCTCAGAAGCAAAAGTTGATGGAGATCTCAGAGTGGTGTAAACAGTTCTTTCAACATCAGTTAATGGAGACCGATGAAGGGAAAAGTATTGCACTTAGTTATCTTACCCAGAGAGGTATCAACAAAGAGGCTATTGAAGCTTTTCATATTGGTTATTGTCCTCGTTCTCATGGGGAGATGACCAAAGCGGCACAAGTAAATGGTGCCAATATCGAGGAGCTGGAACAAATTGGGGTAACCATCAGAAGAGACAATTGGATACGTGACCGATTCGAGTCGAGAGTGATTTTTCCTATTCACAATATCTCGGGTAAGAGCATTGGGTTTGGGGGACGTACGATGGCCGAAAATAAGGATAAAAAAATTGCAAAATATATCAACTCTCCAGAGACCGAAATCTATCACAAGAGTCAGGTGCTCTATGGCCTTTATCAAGCCAAGGAGGAGGTGGTAGCCACACAGAACTGCTATATTGTAGAGGGGTATACCGATGTGGTTTCGATGCATATGGCTGGAGTTAAGAATGTGGTGGCCTCTGCTGGTACCTCCTTGACCATTGAACAGGTACGCCTTCTACGAAGATTTACCAATACGGTTACCATCATATATGATGGGGATAGTGCTGGTATTGGAGCTGCCATTCGTGGTGTGGAGCTAACACTACAAGAGGGGATGCAAGTTAAAGTTGTTCCTCTTCCTGAAGGAGAAGACCCGGATTCCTTTGCACGCAACCACAGTAATTTTAAGCAATACATCCTTGATAACCAAAAAGACTTTATTGAGTATGCCTCTATTGCGAGATTGAGTCAAACACAGAATGACCCTATCTCACGAGCAAATGCAATTACTGAAATTGTTCGTCTCATCTCCATCATTCCATATCATCATCTTAGGATGAGGTATATGAGAGAGTGTAGTCGATTGATGCAGATTAGAGAGGAAAATCTTTATCAAGAGCTACGCAAGTTCCAAGAGAAACAGGCGGAGCAGTTACATAAGAAACAGCGACAAGTGGTGCCTCCACATTTTGGCCCGATGGATATGTTTATAGAGGAGAATCCTTACGAACTTGAGGAGAGAGAGATACTACGTTTTCTTTTAAAGTATGGTCCAATGGATCTTATGGAAGAGCCTATCGAGGGAACCAATAGAACCAGGACAGTTAAGGTGGCTAACTATATCTTTGACGAACTAGAGGCAGACAACCTCACCTCTCAGAATCGCCTTTTTCAGGATATGTTTGATGAATATAAAGCACATCTAAATCAGTTTAACTTCGAACCGAACAGATACTTTATTCATCATCCTGACATGAGTATGAGTCGCTTGGCAAGTAAGCTTTTGACCAATAAGTATACAGAAAGTAAGTTGTGGGTACAACAAGGTAACTATATCGAACATACAGAGGATATTCTCTTTACGCTGATTCCGAAAGTGGTAGAGAACTATAAATTGAGTAGGGTTCGAAAGATGATTAAAGATAAGATAACCGAGATGGCCCATATAAACCACCAAGATGATTTTGAGAAGATCATGACATTACAACGTGATATTCAAAATCTGAAGGAGATAGAAAAGGTACTTTCCCTTTCGCTTGGACAGCGTGCATTTAACGGATAAATATCGTACCAAAACACAAAACAAAATGTAGGTTAAATTGTTTAGGAGGATATTAAACAATTTGATCTATTATGAGACCCAAGATAACATTCTTTGACACCAAACCGTATGACAAAGATATATATCAACCGTTAGCTGAAAAGATGGGGTTTGATGTACGTTTTGTCTTCTATCACCTTACAGAGGATAATATCCTATTGGCTCAAGATGCCGATGTTGTGGTCATCTTCGTTAATGATATCATTAACGAGAAAGTTATTAACAAGCTTCATAACTATGGGGTAAAACTAATTGCACTACGTTGTGCTGGTTTTAACAATGTCGATATACGTGCTGCGAAAGATAAGATTAAGGTAGTCCGAGTTCCTGCATACTCTCCTAATGCCATTGCAGAACACACTGTTGCGTTAATGCTATCGCTAAACAGAAAGATCCATCGTGCATATTTCCGCACCAGAGATGCCAACTTCTCACTTAATGGGCTGATGGGGTATAACCTTAGTGGGAAAACTGCAGGGGTGATTGGAACAGGAAAGATAGGTAAGGCATTAATTAAGATCCTTAAAGGGTTTGAGATGGAAGTATTGGCCTATGATCCTTATCCTGATGATAAGCTGGCCAAGAAACTAGGATATACCTATACCGATTTAGACACTATATTCCAGCAATCCGATGTCATCTCACTTAACTGTCCACTCACCCGCGAGACGAAGTGGCTCATTGATAAAGATGCCATCGATATGATGAAAGAGGGTGTGATGATCATCAATACAGGTAGAGGGAAACTGATCAAAACATTAGACCTTATTGAAGGACTAAAATCGGGTAAGGTATCTGCTGCAGGTTTAGATGTATACGAAGAGGAGAGTGAATTCTTTTTTGAGGACTTATCCGATCAAGTATTAGAAGATGATGTACTTGCTCGTCTACTGACTTTCAACAATGTGATTGTAACCTCTCATCAAGCTTTCTTTACGAAAGAGGCATTTATGAATATTGCCGATACCACACTAAATAACATTAAAGACTTTTTTGATGGCAAGACATTGAAAAACGAAGTGAAATTGGATTAATAAAGAGGAGTAGAAAGGAGTATTTAGCTCCTATTCTACTCTTCATTTTTTATTTGTTAGAATCGATATCCAATGGCAGCCATCGCCCTAAAACTATCTCGTTTATAATCTAGATCAGAAGAGTACCATTGATCCTTATCGTAAGAACCCGATAATCTTAGTACCATATGATTCTTAAGATTATAAGAGACCTCCAATCCAACAGGAATAGATAAAGCTGTGATATCCTTCACACGAAATTCATCCCCCTCTCTAAAAGAGATCTCTGTAGTCTTATTCTCGATCAAATCAACACCATGTTTATCCATAACAACGTGGATATAATCGTATAGCTTTAATCGGGTCCCTACGGTGAATGAAATATCTAAAGCCCCGAGTCGGATGGCTCTTACTACAGCATTTAACTCTAAAGACTGACTTGTTAAATTCGATATGGAACTTGTGGATCTATAACTATTGCTCTTCCACTTTTCAAAAGAGGGATAACCAGTATCATCAAATAGACTAATCGATCCTGCCATCTCAAGTTGCACCCAATCTAGTACCAGATGTCTATAGGATAGCTGGTATATTGGTCCCATGCCAAAATAACCCTTCTGTTGTCCCTCGACACCAACTCCAAAAGAGAGGCTATGTTTCTGTGCAAACAGACTACTTCCAAGGAGTAGAATCCCGAGGCATAATAATACCTTTTTCATATTCTTCATTTAATCGACCTATGGTGACTTACTAATTCTTAGAAGTGAATATGCTTTTTGAAATATAGTATTTACCTATAATAGGTGATGCTATTTGGTGCTTAGATAGCTCTATATTAAGATCCTTCTCCTTTTTAGCAATCTCTTCTTTAGTAAGTAATTGATAACCATTACCAATTGTAATAATGATATTTCGCTCTTCAGTTGGTTTCTCTTTTACCTCAATGTTTTTTACTTTTCCATTGCTGTCATAAGCTTTAACCACCTTAACCTTATTCGGATCTTGTGATAATGCATCAATTACAATAATTTCTTCTTTATTGTCCTTCACATCTCCTTTTTCCTCAAAAGTAATGATCGTAAGTTTTGGATACTCCTCAAACATCTTCTGTAAAGACACTTTATCAATATTTTCATCTTTACAAAGCTCTTGTGACAAGGTCGTTGATGAGAATTTTTTTTCTAACAATGGATATAGAAGTACAGCTCTTCTCTCACTCTCATCATAATTTGCATTGTCCATAATTAGACGATATGCCTCGATGTCTTGATTAACAACTCTTGCTAATGATTTTGACAATAACACAAAATCAGAATCATTGTTTTTTAGCTCTACATCTTCTTTTTTATCACAAGAAGAGCATATTAAGAGCAAAAGGGTAAAATAAATTACAGTTTTCATTAGGTTTTATTATTTTGTACAGATACAATAGTATACATTTATTAACATAAATGCAAATTATGTATCTAAGAAATAAGTTATTACGAAAACTACAGATTAAAGGAGGTTAACTATCTTTATCATTGCATATAACCCGGGTCAAATAGAATTGTTTAGTTCATTTAAAATCATATTCATGTAATGGCAAAGAAAAAGATTGAGGTAGAGATGTATAGCTATGGAGAGTATACTGCATGGGATAGAGATAGCAAAGCATTACCGAAGCTATTAGATATAACCAATACCATCAAGGCTGACATTGGAACAGAGTTTGGTTATGTACTCATTATAAAAAAAGCAAAAGGCAAAAGGCTCTCATTTAGAATTGAACATCCGCCATTCAAGGGAGACAATGGTAAGGTAGCTCCTCCATTTACGGGAGAGTACTTTATACGAACAAACAATTATCAATTCTTCTTGGGAGACTCTATATGGGAACCTCTATATGATAAATTAGGAAGTTGGAAACTATATACTTATATTGATGGTGAACTAATTGCATCAAAAGATTTGAAACTGATTGCAAAACACATCTAAATTTAAGTATACATGAGAAAACTAACGACGATTCTATTGGCACTGCTATTTATACAGTGTACACACACACCTGCGCCCGAGAAATTAGGGCCTACACCCGCACCTAGGCAGTTAGCATGGCAAGAGATGGAATTCTATGCGTTTATCCATTTTAGCATGAACACATTTACGGATGACGAGTGGGGTTATGGCGACAAAAGTCCTAAACTCTTTAATCCGACAGATCTTGACTGTAGACAGTGGGCTCGGGTTTGTAAAGAGGCAGGAATGAAGGGAATCATTCTTACGGCAAAACATCATGACGGATTTTGTTTATGGCCAACCAATACAACAGACTATTCCATAAAGCAATCTCCATGGAGAGATGGACAAGGAGATTTGGTTAAAGAACTTCGTGAAGCGTGCGACGAATATGGTTTAAAACTAGGTATCTATCTTTCCCCTTGGGATAGAAATAATAAAGCCTATGGAACGCCTGAATACATCAATATCTTTAGAGATCAGCTAAGAGAACTGCTTACGCAATACGGAGATGTATTCGAAGTATGGTTTGATGGTGCTAATGGAGGAGATGGTTATTATGGTGGCGCAAGAGAGAAGAGAAAGATCGATAGAAAAACATATTACGATTGGGAAAACACCTATAAGATTGTTAGAGAGCTTCAACCGAATGCATGTCTTTTTAGTGATGCAGGCCCTGATGTAAGATGGGTGGGTACTGAAGAAGGCTTTGCCAATAAAACCAACTGGAGTACATTAAGAAGAGACGAAGTATGGCCTGGATGGCCTCACTATGTACAACTTAGGTCAGGACATGAAGATGGTAACTACTGGGTACCAGCAGAAGTAAACACCTCTATTCGCCCAGGGTGGTTCTATCATAAAAAAGAAGATAACAAAGTGAAGACATTGCCTCACTTAATGGATATCTATTATCATTCGATTGGTCGTAATGGTACATTCCTTCTGAACCTTCCATTAGATAGAAGAGGGCAGATTCACCCAACCGATGTAAAGCAATTGGTAGCTTTAGGGAAGCAGATTAAGGCAGATTTCCATGATGAAGTATCTAAGTCAGCAAAAACTATCACCGCTTCAAATGTTAGAGGTAATTCAGAAACGTTTGGAACACAAACACTGCTTGATAACGATTTAAATACCTATTGGGCAACTGACGACACCATCTCGTCTGCTTTAATAACCATGACATTTGACCAACCGGTGACATTTAACCGTGTCTTATTACAAGAAAATATTCAGTTGGGCCAACGCGTACAGAAGTTCAGTGTGGAAATATGGAAAGACAATCGTTGGAAAGAGATTGCACAAGAGACAACGATAGGGTATAAACGTATCCTTAGAACCCCCAATATGAATACAACGAAGGTTCGTATTATGATTGAGAAGTCCAAAGGAGCTATTACACTTTCGAAAGCAGCACTATATTTAGCCCCGGCACTACTCGTTGAACCTCGTATGTTTAGAACAAAAGACGGAATGGTTTATATCATTGCACCAGACCAAGAGTCTGAGATATACTACACGGTTAATAGTTCGAATCCGATCAAAAATGAAAAGAGATATACAGTACCTTTTAAATTAGATCACAAAGCCATGGTTAGTGCAAGGATAAAAGATCCTAAGAGTGGGAAATATAGTCCTATTACTTCGAAGCTTTTCGATATTCCTGCCACACAATGGATAGTTAATGATAATAATGTATCTCATTTTGAGAGAATAGTTAACGGTCAAGATCACAACTATGGAATGATTGAAGATAATAAACAAGGAATGGTTATCGACTTAGGACAAGTCTATCATGTCAGCGGATTTAGATACCTTCCTATTCAAGACCGTTGGAGTTTGAATTTTATCAATAAATATGAGTTTTATGTAAGTCTTAATGGTAAGAGTTGGGGCAAGCCTGTTTTAAAAGGAAGTTTCGATAACATTCGCAACCACCCTATCATTCAAAGTAGAGTAGGGGCAGACAAGAAGGGACGTTATATCAAGTTCGTTCCTATAGAAACGATTGATCACATGAACAAAGCAACCATCGCAAGGTTTGATGTGCTCACTAAGTAATCATAAAAAAAGTGAGGCTGCCTTCTTTAATAGGGCAGCCTCACTTTTTTATGAAATTATTTAATTACAGTGTGAATCAGAACATCCTATATTAGGTAGTTCCATCTCAATGGTTGCATGTCCAATACCGTGATGCTCTAAGTCATGTTTTATCTCCTTCCGCAGAATAATCAGTTCACCCATTGTTGCATCACAACTATTCAGCTCAATATGTCCTGTTAATGAAACTAAGGTGCTACTAATAGGCCAAATATGGATGTGGTGTGCCTCTTTAACACGTGGATCTTTCTCTAGAATAGATTTTATCTCTTCATAATCAATATCCCTTGGTACTGCATCAAGTACCAAACGAATGCTCTCTTTTAACAGGCTGTAGGTACTTATAGCTATGATAGCAGCGATCACCAAACTAATGGTTGGATCTATCCATGTATATCCCGTATATTTAATCATTACACCAGAAACTACAACCCCTACAGATACCAATGCATCCACAAGTAGGTGTACAAAAGCTCCTCTAATATTGATATCCTTCTTCTGGTCCTTGAAAAACAAGAAAGCGGAGATTCCATTAATCAAAACACCTATAGCAGCCACAATAATAACCCCATTTCCATTAATAACAACAGGAGATTGAAATCGTTCAATCGACTCCCATGCGATAGTTACAACAACAAAGCAGAGGACCACAGCATTAATAAAGGAGGCTAATATCGTACCTTTCTTATACCCATAAGTAAATTGATTGGTTCGAACTTTCTGTGCTAAACGAAGTCCAAACCAAGATAATAATAGGCTTCCAACATCTGACAAGTTATGTGTAGCGTCCGATATCAAAGCCAAAGAATTAGTTGAAATTCCAATAGCATATTCAACTATCGTAAAACCAATATTAAGGAAAATCCCTAACTTAAAAGCGTTGCCAATACGGTCTGGTAAAGATGCATGGTCATGGGAGTTTCCCCCTCCTGAATGAGAATGTGCCATATTTTGAACTATTATTCATTTTATTTATTACCTAAAGATAATTATTCTAAATAACACCGCCATTCTAAATAGAGTAAAAACAACAAAGGCTACCTTTGGGTGAGGTAGCCTTTGTGAATTATAATATTATGAATTGTATTGCTCGATAATTACATCGCATCAACAATAAATTTTCCAATAAACAATAGAGCTAAAACTACCGTTACCATACTTACATCCTTATATTTTCCTGTGAAAACTTTCAAGAAAACATATGAGATCAAACCAAATACAATACCTTCTGCAATAGAGTAAGTAAATGGCATCATTACCATGGTAAAGAAAGCTGGAATAGCCTCTGTAAAATCATCCAAATCAATGCTCTTAATAGGAGTGACCATCATTACACCAACGATGATAAGTGCTGGTGCAGTAGCTGCTCCAGGAACCATCAAGAAGATAGGTGCCAAGAAAAGAGAGATGAAGAACATACCTGCTGTCGATAATGCCGTAAGACCTGTACGACCACCTTCAGCCACACCTGCTGCACTCTCAACAAAAGTAGTTACTGTAGAAGTTCCTAAGAATGCACCTACTGTAGTACCTACAGAGTCAGCAAAAAGTGCTTGCTTTACATTTGGAATACGTCCATCTTTATCTAACATATCTGCTTTGGTGGTTACACCGATTAGTGTACCTACAGTATCAAACATATCCACAAAAAGGAACGTAAAAAGAACAGTTACCATTGAGAAGATTCCCTCTGCTGAGTTTAACCAATCCCACTGGAACTTAAACATTATAGGCTCTAGAGAAGGAACCGAGAAGTCGATATCATTAGGTACAATTGTAACGCCCATTGGAATACCAATAATCGTTGCAATGAACAATCCGATTAGAATAGCTCCCCTTACGTTACGAGCCAAAAGAACTCCCGTGATAAACACTCCTAATAAAGCTACGACAGCAGAAGCAGAAGTAATATCGCCAAGACCAACTAATGTTGCATCATTTGCAACCACGATACCTGCGTTCTTCATACCAATCAAAGCAATGAAAAGACCGATACCTACAGAGATGGCATGTTTAATATTCTTAGGGATAGAGTTAATAATCAACTCACGAATATTAAATGCGGTCATCAATAGGAAGATGATACCTTCAAGGAAAACTGCAGTCAAAGCGAATTCCCAATCATGTCCCATAGACAAACATACACCAAAAGCGAAAAATGCATTTAGTCCCATACCTGGAGCCAAAGCAAAAGGTAGTTTGGCAACCAATGCCATTACCAGAGTAGCCACAACAGCAGATAGAGCAGAAGCTGTAAATACAGCACCCTTATCCATTCCACAAGCACTAAGAATATCTGGGTTCACAGCCAAGATATAGGCCATGGTCATAAATGTTGTAATACCTGCTAGGATCTCTGTTTTAACAGTAGTTCCATTCTCTTTTAACTTAAAAAACTTCTCTAACATCTCTATGATTTTTTTGAAGGTTGCGAAAGTAATGATTTTGTATTAAATCCGAAATTAGAATGTCCACTTAACGGCTACGGTTGGGTTAACCATAAAACCTTCGTTGTATGCAAAGTTCGAACTCATCTCAATCTCCGATCCTACAGAGAAGTTTTTATTTACATTATACCAGAATTGAGGCTCTGTAATAAATACATAGTGTGTCGTCTTATCTCCCATATTGAAATCTTCTTTCCAAAAGTCAGCAAAACCAGTCATAGAGAATTTATTCTTAAAGAAATTCAGATTCCAAACACCTGTAATCTGGAATGAAGCATCATGTTTATCTTGAATCCACTTGTAGTTAAGCGATAATGTAAAGATCTTAGAAAAGTCTGTGCTAGACCAAGTATATTGACCCCCAGCTAAAACAGCGTTTTCAATTGCGAAGGCATTGTAACTACTATTAGTAGCATCTGTAGGTTTAACTACAACTCCACCATTATACTCTACTCTTGGCTCGAATGCACAATCCTTTGAGATCTTAAAACTACGAGCAATCTCCCAGTATGCTTGACTAATACCATTGAAGTCGTTCGCACCATAGTCCATGTCAATAAAGAAGAAAGTAGATCCCCACTTATCCAATTTGAACATCTCAACGGTAGAGGTAAGATACTGTCTTCCTTCACCTAAGTCATAGTGTAACTGCACGTTCTGCGATTTAGCAGATAGAACTCCAATAAAAAGGGCGATAAAAATAGATAGCTTTTTCATTGTTTATTGTTTAAGCTTTTATTAAATTAAAAATGGATTAGAAACGCTGCAAAAGTAAAAATTCGTCCATCACACATTTATGATTTGTTTAAAAGAAACAGCCTTGTTAATAATTTGGTAACACTACGTTTTGAAATTATTAAAGCCCTATTTTTTAATATGTCTACAATGTTAATTCTATACTTTTTCTTCAGTACCCCCCTTAATTCTTTAGGACTATCTCAGATAAAAAATGCAATAGCGGATTGAATAATCAACTACAAAAAAATATTCATGTAAATATTATATTATACAACATCATTTCATAAATTTGCTTTAAACCCAAGTCTATCATGGAAGCAATACTCTTTGAAGTGTGAGATAATCTATCAGAGCTTGTGAATATATTTTGTTTAGGCAAACCACAAAAATGGAAACACCGCTTTACTTACAGTGATATTCTTTAATAAAGGATAAACAATAAAGTACGATCGGATATAGTTCATTTCATGATTTGATTTGGTATATAAGATCATATAATATAAATCAAGAATGGAAAGAACAGTCGTTATTGTAGCAGGAGGCAGTGGAACAAGAATGGGAGCAAATTGTCCCAAACAGTTCCTAGAAGTAAATGGAAAAGCTATTCTTGAGCACACAATGAGTTGCTTTTATCAATTTGATCGCAATATGGAGATGATTATCGTACTACCCAAAGATCAAATCGATATCTGGTCACAATATTGTAAAGAGAATAAACTAGAGATCCCTCATATGGTTATCCATGGTGGAGAAAGCCGATTTCACTCCGTGAAGAATGGACTCTCGATGGTAAAAAAAAGAGGTGTAGTTGCTATTCATGATGGCGTTCGACCTTGTGTCTCTCAGTTGACTCTACATCGCTGCTTTGATGAAGCCACTACAAATGGTGCGGTAGTACCTGTAGTTGCTCTTGTAGACTCCATAAGGCAGCTTAAAGGAGATAAATCCACCGCTGTGGATAGAAGTCAATATGCTTTAGTACAAACCCCACAAACATTTCAATGGGATATCATATCCAATGCATACAAGCAGAATTTTGACCCTCTTTTTACCGATGATGCATCTGTTGTAGAAAAACTAGGGGTGGAGATGGTCTTAGTCGAAGGGAATAGAGAGAACATAAAAGTTACAACCCCTGCTGATCTTAAATGGATTGTGCCATTCCTTTAAGCATCATAACAATGTGTTAGACGGTTATATTTTATAGAGGCATAATGCAAAGGTGGTTCACGCAGATTCTTGAAATGTCTTTATTAAATTAGTTCGTGTTCCACAAGTCACTTTTAAAATATTCCAATAGCAGCATACAGTTATACCAATTGAATTATGAAATGATATCATAAAAAAAGGTAGTATTTGTATGATCACACAAATACTACCTTTTTTTTATAATCCATCTGATTTTAAAAGAATTACGGATGATAATAAACACTCAAATTTAGTCTATTATTATGACTTCTTTAGATAGACCTTACCTCTTGACCTGAGGGCTTTATTAAACTTCATATCTATAATAAGCATCCCTTCTTGGTTTGTCTTCACCTTAATCTTTTTGGTTCTCTTCGGATAAAGGGTTAGTTTCTGTGTTTTTCCCTTAGATTCATTAGATGTTCTGTAGGTCAACGTAGAGACACTCTTCACCCCCTTGTCAATCACTATCTCTATCTGATATGTCGTATTAGACTCTAATCCTTTTTTGGTGCAATGTAGTTTCAGGTCTTCGTAAGTAAAAGTAATAATGGGCTCTATAAATATATCTTTAGATGTACACACTGAAGCCCGCCCCATTGGACTATATGTCACGTATTCAAACTTACTCCGATTACGACACTTAAACATTTTAGTATATTTCAGGCCATTAGTAAGAGGAGAGGAGCCATCTTCACTGTATCTCACTTTTGCTTCTATATATGGTTTTTTGAAATATATAGAATCTGTACCCCTCCAATAGGGAATCGCACGAGGAATACGATAAGATATATCCTGATAATCTAGTCTATTTAAGTGGTAGAGACCTAATCTATCCATAAAAGATCGGAAGGCCTTATTTGAACTGTTGGTCCATCCTACTTCCGCAAGTGCACAGATACGAGGATAGCTTTTATACCAGAACTGTATCTCTTCGGGTACTACAAACTCACTCCAAAGTGCTCCTGACACTCCTTTAATATTATTTTGATAAGCAGATGGGATATCCCACAGAGGATTATAGTTATAAACATCCTCTAATGTAACGACACCAGCCCAAGTATGTCCAGGCTCATTTTTGTTGTTGGACTCTTTCATGTCGAAATAACAGTAAGGCCCTGGTGCCATAATAACATCTATATCTCTTTGGGCTGCTTCTATTCCTGGGGCGACCCCTTCCCAAGACATAATCATCGTTCCTTTAGGTAGATCACCTCCAAGAAGGATCTCATTCCAGCCAATAGGATTTTTTCCTTTACTATGAAGCATTTCTGTGATATGATGCACAAAGTCATTCTGTAGTGCTTTCTCATCTTTCAATTGATGATCCTTCATATATTTTTGGCATTTAGGACACTTTTTCCACTGACTGAAGCGAACTTCATCTCCTCCAAAATGGATATATGGAGAGGGGAATATGGTCGCGATCTCAGTAAATATATCATCAAGTACCTTCAGACTATTCAGATTTGACGCACATACCACATCTCCTTCAAAAGGGTGTGGACAACATCCTAGTCCCAATGACCTATTTAGAGCTGTTGAATGACCAGGAACATCAATCTCTGGAATAATGCTTACACCTCTCAATGATGCGTACTTAACAAGGGTTTTTATCTGCTCCTGCGTATAATAGAAAGGGCCATAAGGGTCAGCATCTTCAGGTTGCCAGTTTTTTGCCTTTTTATGCCTATAAGGAGATATCTTCTCAGATATACCTCTCACGGAACCAATATTCATTAATTCAGGGTGGGATTTGATCTCAATTCTCCAACCTTGACTATCTGCAAGATGCAGGTGCAAAGTGTTCATTTTGTGTTGAGATAGTACATCCACATATTTTAATAGGAGAGGGAAAGGCATAAAATGTCGGCTTACATCTAACATCATTCCTCTATAAGCAAAATGTGGTTTATCCTTTATGGTTACCGATGGCAATGTAACCAACTTTAGCTCATTCTCCTTTATCGTATCATCTGAGAAGACGGAAGGGGGTAAGAGTTGCAAAAATGTTTGTATCCCATAATAGACGGCTGAAGTACTTCCACCATCAATAGCAACTTTATTGTCTTTAACCTGAAGTGTATACTCCTCTTTTGAAAGCGACGGGTTTATACATAGTGTGATATCCCCCTTATTGGCTACATCTATTTTAACTCTCATCAATTTTGAAAGCTTTTCAACTAAATAGTTTGCCGTTGGAATCAATTCATTGGTACATCCAATGGAGTTAAGATCCCTTAGGTAGAATGATCTTCCCTCTTCTAGGTTTATTTCATTTACTTGGGGAACGAAATGTTGCTTGATCTCCGACTTTGTAAATATACGTTCGGAAGATCGCATTGAACACGCAAATAATTGCAATGAGACAATAGCAATCACTGCATAGTTCCACAAACTTCGACTTGAAATTATCATAGCTCTTTGAACAGATTTCATAGCGATATTATTTTGATTGGTATAGGAGATACTAATGTAGCTATTTCCACCCTAATAAAGTATAATTCAATGATATAATAAATTGGTTACATACAAAAAGAAGTTACCCTTATGGGTAACTTCTTTCTATAGTTCTTAAAGTGATGTGATAAGGAAAATGGGAAAATGGTATCTCACAGTCCCTTTAGAGAAATATATAATAAAATGTAATATAGTTATTTAATTATTCAACTACAGCGTTAACTGCACTGCTAATTTAACAAAAAAAAGTAGTTAAACGAACTTTATTGCCTCTTATCAGTTAGATTTTAAAACATAAAAACAACAGGATGTTTCCCATTTGTAACGAATCGACAAGGGACCAAGACAGGAAGTGGTGGTCTCTTTTTAGACCTCTTATCGATATTATTGCTCCGAAGTATTGTCTTTATTGCCATCGGCAGGTCTTTAATGACATAGGATTATGTCGAGAGTGCTGGATGAATATTACATGGATGAATTGCTCCGAAATAGAGTATAAGGAAGTAGAGCTTACTCAAGTGATGGTGATTACTCAAATGTATTGCTTAACCTCTTACCATCATGAGAACCACTTTCCCATATTAATTCACAAACTGAAATATTCCAACCGAAAGGATATCGCAAAATACCTAGGACGTATATTGGGAGAGAGAGTATTTGAAACATGGGCAACTTACTCATGGGATGTAATCATCCCCATCCCTCTTCATTATTTAAAGAAATGGCATAGGGGGTATAATCAATCGGAGTTAATTGCGTGTGGTATGTCTGAAGTCTTGAAAGTTCCGATGGTGGCAGATGCAGTAGAGCGAATTCGTTATACAAAAACACAAACTTCACTAAACAAAGAGAAGAGACGTGGTAATATGGAGCAGGCCTTTAGAATAACTAAACCATCGTTGCTACATTATCGACGTATATTGATTGTAGACGACGTATGTACCACAGGAGCAACGATGCTTGCACTCATTAAGGAGTTATCAAAATTAAAAGGTATCGAGATTGGTATCGTGACTATCTCATCAACATAGGACCCTCTCCCCAAGAGTTCTCTTCATCTTTAAGGGCTGACACACTCATAATACGATCGACAACACTATCAACCACCTCTTCAATGGTAGTTGGACAACGATAGAATGACGGAGTTGCGGGTACAATCACTGCCCCCATCTCGGTCAAAGAGGTCATATTCCGAAGATGGACAAGATTGTAAGGTGTTTCACGAGGAACAATAACTAATCTTCTACGTTCTTTCAGCATTACGTCAGCTGTTCTAGTAATAAGGTCATCCGAAATGCCATGACTGATTCGAGCTAAAGTACCCATAGAGCATGGGACAATGATCATTAACTCGTAACGTGATGATCCAGATGCAAAGGGTGCATTAAAGTCTTTTCGATCAAAGATGTCTACACCATAACTTCCATCTATCCATGGTTCTTTTAACTCATACTTCCATATATCTTGAGCATTACTAGAGAAAACCACTGCAACTTCATTAGTTGGAGTCAGTGCTTTGATCTTTTTAAGCAAACGTTGTGCATATATTGCTCCACTTGCACCTGTGATGGCTACCACTATCTTCATTACTGTTGACTAATTAATTCATAAAATATAGATATCCCCTCCGATGCTGTTGCACAGATAAATTTCACTCCAGCAGGAAGATTATCTGGACGTTTAGGGTCCACTAGATAAACAGGCACCCCTATTTGTGCATAATGAACTAAGCTAGCTGCAGGGTAGACACTTAATGAAGTTCCAACAACAAGAACAATATCTGCTTCATGAAGCATGTTAATCGCAGGGTCCATCCGAGGAACTGCTTCTCCAAACCAAACAATATCAGGTCGTAGCTGAAATCCTTTTTCACAAAGATCACCCATGTTAACATCCTTATCTTGTGGGCCAAGTTCATAAACCAATTCAGGATGTCGAGTACTTCTGACCTTCCTTAATTCACCATGAAGGTGCAATACATTATGGCTCCCAGCTCTCTCATGTAGATCATCTACATTCTGTGTAACAATATCGACATGATAATGTTGTTCTAGTTTCACTAAATCGGAATGACCTTGGTTGGGTTGCGCATCCCATAGTTGACGTCTTCTATCATTATAAAAACGTTGTACTAAAACAGGATCTCTTTCCCAACCTTCGATGCTAGCAACCTCCATCACATCATAGTTTTCCCACAAACCATCACTATCACGGAAGGTTTTTAGACCACTCTCGGCACTCATTCCTGCACCTGTTAATACAACTATTCGTTTCATAAAAAAGGATGTTAAATATTCAATAGTAAAATTACCTAATTATTCGAATTCCAAGAAATCCATAAAGATTTTTTATTTTTGCTATGATCGAAAGAATTCAATCCATAAATATCTGGTAAATAATGAAAAAAACGACCTTTTTCTTCCACTGCTATTTTAAAAATATACTTCTTATAGGAGGGCTTATTCTTATTAGCATAACCAGCTGTAGAAGAGCAGACCAAAAGCACCATGTGAAGATCCAAACAGTATATGGAGATATGGTTGTGGAACTATATAATGAAACCCCGAAACATCGTGATAACTTCATCAAGCTAGTTGAACGTGACTACTATAATGATCTACTTTTTCATCGTATCATTAAAGAGTTTATGATCCAAGGTGGGGATCCTGATTCAAGAGGAGCGGAAGAAGATGAGAAATTGGGAAATGGAGGACCTGGATACACTATTGATGCAGAATTTAATCCAGCACTTTTTCATAAAAAAGGGGTAATAGCTGCTGCAAGAAAAGGGGATAAATCTAATCCTCAAAAAGCGTCTTCGGGTTCGCAATTCTATATTGTTCAGGGAAAGCGTTTCACTGAAGAGGAGTTAGATTCCCTTGAAGATGAGAAACTGATGAAAGAATCGCAGAAGATATTCATGAAAAAACAATGGATACTTAAAGACTCTTTTATGTATTACCAACAGCACCACCTGTATGAAAAGATCGATTCATTACGAGAAAAACTTCGTGAAGAAGCTGACAGTATCGCTATGACTAATCGTTTTACAATTCCAGAAGAACATCGTAAAGTGTATAAGCAAGAGGGAGGAACACCTCATCTAGATGGAAATTACACCGTATTTGGTGAAGTAACAGAAGGGCTGAGTGTCATTGATTCCATTGCTGGGGTAGAGACAGGAGTATCAGACCGACCGTTAAAAGATATCGTCATGAAAATTGAATTAATCGACTAATTCTTAATCCTATGAGAATAAAAAAACAGTTATGGTTCTCTATCCTAATATATATTGGAACTTCGTTATCTCTTCAAGGTCAAACAATACGTCGTGTCAAAATAGAGACCAGCCTAGGAAATATGGAAGCGATACTCTATAATGACACTCCAAAACATAGAGACAAGTTCATTAAAGAGGCAGATCAGGGATATTATGATGGAGCGATGTTCTATCGAGTAATTAAAGACTTTATGATCCAAGCAGGTGCAAAGGGCTACCAAAAAGCATCTCATTCCGTACGTATTGGTTATGGAGATCCAGACTTTACTGTAGATGATGAAATACGTAAAACTCACTTTGCAAAGAGGGGAGCACTTTGTGCTCCAAGACAACCTGATGAGAAGAATCCTTTCAAGCAGAGTGATATCTCACAATTCTTTATTATTCAAGGAAAGAGATATCGAAAAGGAGAGTTGGATACTTTGGAGCTTATTCGGAACGTACCGATAAAGAAAAGTATTAAGAAAAGATATTGGAATAAAGAGGTGAAAACGAAGGCCGCAATTTTAAAGAAAGAGGGAAAGGCAAAAGAATACAATAAACTTATTCGTCAAGTCAAAGATCAGATTAAAACAGAGTATTCACTGAACAATAACAAGTTAGTATTTACAAAAGAGCAGAGAGATGCTTATATCCATGTAGGTGGATATCCAGGGATAGATGGAGAGTATACGATATTTGGGGAGCTTGTATCAGGGTTTGACGTGTTGGATAAAATATCTAAAGTAAAATACGATAAATTCAATCGTCCTTGGAGTAATATTAATATTAAAGTGATTGTATTAGAATAAATTGTATATCATGAACAAGCACATCTTTACCATTCTATTGACAGCTCTATCTGTCTTATTCTTTTCATGTGGTGGTGATAAACAGACATCATCAAATTCTCAAGCCACCAAAGAGGTCAAAAAGAAAATAATAAAGGCAGACCTCTCGATGCTATATAGTGCTTCGGTAGATGTGACAACCTATGATAATCAAAGAAAGTTAGAGAAAAGATTTGGTTTCATGATCGCTCCGAACCTTTTGGTTTGTCCTTATAAAATATTCTCTAGGGCAAATAACGCAAAAGTGAGGCTTTGGGGGACAAAACGAGATATCATAGTAGATAAATTTATTGCTGTTGATCGTATCCATGACCTGATTATTCTACAAGTAGATTCCATCTGTTCTAAGCCATTTATTTTAAGGAGAAAAGAACCTACTAAGCGAATGATTACCAAGATCATTAAAAAGAGAACAGGGAAGCTTTTTCGCTACTCAAAGGGGAAGTATTTCAAGTGTGACACCGTAAGTGGATCTCCTTATTATCGTATCAGTAATCTTATTCCTAAATATCAGCAGGGGGTTCCTGTAATTGATAGTAAAGGTCAAGTTATAGGTATGGGGGTCCAGTTTAATATTGATTTTGAAAAGAGCTTCTATGCTATCCCATCTTACGTTATACTATCGTTACTAAAGAGTGCACATGAACCTAAAAGTATATCAAGTTTAAGAGATACTTCCACAAAAGAACAAAAAAGAAATGCTAAGATCAAAAGTATAACGATAGTTACAACCGTCGGTAATATTAAGATGAAGCTTTTCAATAATATGCCTCAGTATAGAGACAATTTTGTAAAACTAATCAATGAAGGATTCTATAACGACCTCCTATTTCACCGCGTCATAGAGAGTTTTGTTATCCAAAGTGGGGCAGCAGATACTCGCGATGCAGGAAAAGATGATATCGTTGGTTGGAAAGGTCCAGGATATACTCTACCAGCATTTATTAATCCTAAATATTTTCATCAACGAGGAATGATTGGATCACCAAGGCTTCCTAATGATGTGAATACAGACAAAAGGTCGGATGGTGGTCAATTCTATATCGTACAAGGAAGAAGGTACAATAACAAAGAGTTGGATGACATTGAAAAAGAGAACCACTATAAGTTTACAAATAATCAACGTAAAGTTTATTCCACTAGAGGAGGAGCACCTACATTAGATGGGGAGTATACAATTTTTGGTGAAATTATATCAGGGATGGATGTAGTTGATAAAATAGCAAAAGTAGAGGTTACAAACAATTGGCGCCCTTTAGAAGATATACGAATCAAAAAAATCATTATTAACTACTAGTTAATCTACATTCAAGTAGCCCTGTAGAGGATACAATAATATTTACATGGATAGAGCATAACAGATATAAAACTCTATCCATGTAAATATTAAACACAGTATGAATATGCGCTAGACTCCTCATTGCAACAAGAAACAATACGAAACTTATAAGATATCATACTCCAACTAAATTTTAGTTAAATAAAGGTTAAATAGTCAATAGAGATATATAGAGTTACACATCATGGCATATTTTTATGCTAAATAAAAACATGACATGATATGAAGATCAACTTATTAATTATGGGATTAATCGCCCTATCATTACTTTCTTGTAATAATAAAACGAAAACGAAAGAGAAACCCCATATTGCAAAGAAGATAGAGATTCGGATTGCCACCACTGATGGATCTCATGATGTATTTGCTTATTTAACACGCCGTCTCCTTACAGAAAAAGGGTATCATATAAGCATCATTAAAGTCAAAGATGGAATCGAAGCAATTAAAGACAACCAGGCAGATATATATTTAAGCCAATGGGTTCCAATAAACAGCAATAGAGAGGTAGATTCCCTCGTTGATTTAGGAAATATTTATGATGACGCATTCTACGGATTGGTTGTTCCAAAGTACATGAAGATCAACTCTATTTCAGAACTACCAACGATAAAAGAGAAACTTAAAGGAGAGATTTATAGTATCAAGAGTAGAAAAAAGGTCTATTCCTATCTAGAGACAACGATCAAGGCATACAACCTGCCTTATAAGCCAGCAGAGTTAACGGTAGAGATGTTTGAAGACTTCTATATGAAACGAAATGACTTTTGTTACACAGGAATGTATCCTCATCCTATGCTAAATACTAACTTCTTAAAATTCTTAGATGATCCAAAGTCTGTTGGTGCGAGGTTCAATATTGTAAAATATGGCACCACATCATGGTGTGACTCTTTTCCAGAGATAAAGAAACAAATCGCAAGTATCAAGCTCAATACAAAAGATTATAATATGCTTGTAGAGGAGATGGGAAAGAATAATTGGGAATATAAAAAGTCCATAGATAGTTGGTATCAAAGAGTCAAAAAGAACTTTAAATAGTTCGCCTTATAGTACTTACTATTTAAGATCATTTATTCAGATACTGCGATGAAATATTGATGTTGGTACTTTCTAAGACACTCAAAATATTGTTGTAAATTGGGGTAGAGAGAGCACCTCTTACCTTATTAGCGATGACAAACTAACCAATATAAAGTCAATAATAGAACCGTTATGAATGTGGCAATATGAACATGTAATTAGTATTCCAAAAATAAGAAGGGCCGTCTCGAGAGAGACAGCCCTTTTAAATGGATTACGAGAACGAAATTACTCTAAAATAACACTTAAATATTGTCAACAACTTTCTTTACCTCACTCTCTAACTCTTCACCTTCTTTGAAGTTGCTCAATTTAACTTTCTTTTTTCGCCATCCTTTAATTAAAACAACGGATTCATCTTTTATTTGCATTTGATCGACAAAATCTTTGTTTGAGCGGTCTTTCATGTTCAATGTGGTAAATTGAATATTCACATTCTCATTTTCTGCATACATTGATTTTGTTGCCTCTTCGATCTCAACACATTTATGACATCCATCAGCTGAACACACACAATACATTTTCAATTCCTGAACAGAATCTTTGCTATTGTGCTTCTCTTTTTTCTCTACTTTCCCTAAAGTTTCTTTTATATTTTGAGTTGATTGATCAACCTTTTTTTCTGTTTCTACATCCCAAGGACTCTTTGTTGTACTCGTCTCCTCCACAGTTGATGCAATACTAACGACATCATCTTTCTGCTGTGATATATTTACTTCAGTATATATAGACTTTATTGCAAGTACAACAACGACTGCTACAAAAAGTGATACGATTGCTAAATTACGTTGCCTTTTCCCCATCTCTCAAAGTATTATATTGTTACCTTATTTCTTTTAGTGATAAATTCCATTGGCTTTTAAAATCCCAATGATAAAACTTCCAGACGTAAAACTTAGTTTCTAACCATTTCGTTTTACTAGAACTTTACTGACACAAATCTATTGTTTTACAAATATTCCATCAATAGTTTTTCTACAGACCGTGGTTAGTGTCATATGATGACAACACACAAAACACTATATATCAATAATATAATACCTATAAAAATCGAATAGACTTCTGAATGACATTCATTTTGTCAACCAGAATGTCATAGTATACCTTTACATTGCTTATACAGTAAAGTGATTATATGATCTAAGTTGGCCTAATTCTTAAGCAAAAGGCTTATATGTCTTCACCAACTAATACATAAAACAGTATAAATCAATGCATAAACAAATAAGGCTAATTACATGTGTCATATATTGTCATATATAGATATGTCATATTAAATCTTTATATATCATCTTTTTTAGAGCATTAGGACAACATAATGCCCCTAAGGTTGCAACTAACTTTAACAAAAAGAAAGTAATGATGGTGAGATTCGAGACGAGAAAATAATTATAAGATTATATCACATATAGACATAAAAAAAGCCCACTTGAGTAGTGAGCTTTTTATCTATTTTTTGATAGAGTATTATGTGTTCAAGAATTAATTGGCCCCTTTAAATTGCTTTAAGAAACGAACATCATTCTCGAAATAAAGTCTTAAATCATTTACTCCAAATTTAAGCATTGCTATACGTTCAATACCCATACCCAATGCAAAACCAGAGTATTTCTTGCTATCGATATTTGACGACTCTAACACATTAGGGTCAACCATACCACAACCAAGAATTTCTAACCAACCTGTTCCTTTACACACGTTACATCCTTTACCTCCACAGATCAAACATGAAACATCCATTTCAGCAGATGGTTCAGTAAAAGGGAAGTAAGATGGGCGTAAACGAATCTCCGTCTTCTCACCAAATAGTTCTCTCGCGAAGAACATCAACGTTTGCTTCAAATCTGCAAAAGAAACATCTTTATCAATATAAAGTGCTTCAATCTGATGGAACATACAGTGAGCACGAGCTGAGATAGCTTCGTTACGGAATACTCGACCTGGTGTAACTGTTCTAATAGGTGGATTCAGTTCTTCCATCTCATGTACCTGAACAGAAGAGGTATGTGTACGTAGCAAGATATCTGGATTCTTCTCAATGAAAAATGTATCCTGCATATCACGAGCAGGATGCTCTTCTGGGAAGTTCAATGCAGAAAAGACATGCCAATCATCTTCAATTTCTGGCCCTTCACTAATGGTAAAACCAAGTCTATTAAAGATATCTAAAATCTCATTCCTAACAATAGCTAAGGGATGACGTGTTCCCATCTCGAAAGCATCACCAGGTAAAGTTAAGTCTGCTCCTTGCGCACCCATATCCGACTGCTCAAAAGACTCTTTTAGATCATTAATTTTGGTCGTAGCAAAGCTTTTTAGCTCATTAATTTTTGCCCCCACTTCTCTTTTCTGTTCTGGAGCTACATTCTTAAAATCACCAAAGAGCTGTCCTATAAGACCTTTCTTACTTAAATACTTTACACGCACTTCTTCTACTTCCTCTTTTGAAGAAGCCTTAAGCGACTCAATTTCAGTATATAACGACTTGATTTTATCTAACATCTCAATAAATATTTTATCTCAGAATCACAAAATTAACAAAATTCGGAATATCCCAAGCATTAGATTAAGTAATAATGTTTAAAGCATTAAGTGACTTAACACAAGATAAGTATAAGAAATAAAATGATTAGTTAAACAATTTCACCGCTTTAATCCTTTTGTATTATAGAGTTAAGAATTAAATCGGACACTTATGAAGAAATTACTATTATTTTTATTTCTATTGCCTCTAGTGGGATTTGGACAAGATATTCTCAACAAAGGAACCCAATTGGGGGTAAGAGTAGGAGGAGGCATAAATTATGGATCAGGATTTGATATTACATATATCAAACCTTTAGGGACGAGTCATCGACTCGACATTACCATGCCATTCCGCTTTGATGGAAAATCAGGAAGTTGGCATGTAGATGGATATTATGAGTTCACCGGAACACTTTCAGATGAATTCATGCTATTTGTTGGACCAGGAGCAGGAGTAGGAGCATCTTGGAATAAGGATATTGATGAAGATTATGGATTCTTATTAAACCTTGGTGGTATCGCAGGCATAACCTACAGTAGCGACAAGATACCATTCGATATTGACTTTAGCATACGACCGACATTTGTTACAATTAACAACTATGATGGTGCTTTCAATATAGATTTTACACTCGGTTTTCTATATCGATTCTAACAAATAACAAAGTGTTGTAAAATAGCAATCCCTGGTCAGTAAAAAAACTGCCAGGGATTTACCATGTTTCTAATCCAATATTTAATTACCCATTTCGCATGAGAGAAGTGATACCCATTTCACAACTCTCCGCAAGGGGGTTACCCTTTCAATTTACAAATTTCACGAGCAATCATCACACCATTTACTGATGCTTGCATCAAACCTCGTGTTATACCTGCACCATCACCAGCAGCATACAAGTTTTTCACACTCTCTGTTTCAAATGTTGGCTTTACCTTAATCACATTTGAATAGAACTTGACTTCTGTTCCATAAAGTAGCGTTTCATCACTTGCTAAACCTGGAGTTACTTTATCTAAAGCTTCAATCATCTCAATTAAATCTGTTAAGATTCGATGAGGTAAAACTAGCCCTAAATCACCTGGTACAGCATCTTTCAATGTCGGAATAATGTTATTCCTATATAAACGTTCTTTAGTCGTTCTACGTCCACGAATGATATCCCCAAAACGTTGAACTAATAGCTTATTGTTTGTCAACATATTCCCCAAAGCAGCAATATGCTTTCCAAACTCAATGGGAGACCTAAACGGCTCGGTAAATTTCTGTGAAACCAATAATGCAAAATTAGTATTATCGCTCTTCAGTTCTTTATAACTATGGCCATTCACTACTGCTAGTTTGCCATTGTCATAATACTCCGAAGCAACAAAACCACCTGGATTGGAACAAAATGTCCTCACCTTATCATCATAGGTCTTTGTATAGTGAATCATCTTGGCTTCATAGAAATTATCATTAATCTCTTGCATCACCTCGTTTCGACACTCTACACGAACTCCGATATCAACAATACCAACTTCTGTTGATATTTTATGAGCTTCACATTCTGACAACAACCAATTAGAACCTTCACGTCCAACAGATGCAATCACATAATCTCCAAAGAACGTAGCATCATGAGTCGTTACTCCTTTAATCGTATGGTCTTCAATTACCAAATTTTCAACAGGTGTATTAAACAGAACTTCAACACAACCAGAAGCAATAACTCTTTCATACAATTCTCGATATAGATCTTGTGTTCTTTCCGTTCCAAGATGTCGAACAGGACAATGCACTAATTTAAGATTAGCATCAATAGACCTCTTTCGAACCTCTTTCATCTCTGGTGTTTCAACCTCTCCTACAACAGTAGAATCTGCACCAATCTCAAGATATATATCATCAACATATTTGATCATCTCTTGTGTCTCATCCACTCCAATATATTCTGGAAGGTGTCCTCCCACTTCATGAGAAAGAGACAATTTACCATCAGAGTAAGCTCCTGCTCCAGCCCAACCAGTAGTTATACTACATGGCTTACAGTGAACACAAGTTCCTCCGTTGTGATGCTTAGGACATACCCTTTTGTAGATATTTCGTCCTTTTTCAAGCATCAAGATTTTCAAATCGTTACGCGTCTTAACTATTTCATAAGCCGCAAAAATCCCCGCGGGCCCTGCACCCACAATAATAACATCGTATTTCATTCTATTGTAAAAAAAAAATGAATCTGTCGGATGGAATCCCCTAACTTACGTGGTATGGAACTGCTTTCGACAGGCGCGGAAAAGGCTTGTATTTTTTCAAAACACAAACCTAACAAAGATATCTAAAAGAAGTAAACAGACAAATACAATCACATATTTTTATTTACAGTTAACGTTTGTATATATCGGATCATAATTGAAATTTTAATACTTTGTACAATGAACATCACAATGAAGAGCAATAAAAAAGGGGATCTACAGAACTGCAGACACCCCTTAATAAACTGAAAATAAACACACAACTAAAATATCAATACCCTCACTATCGAAAGTATCAATACATTAAGTTCATTAAAGATAACCATTTTTAGCGAACAATAAACATGACTTTCTCAATATTCTTATTTTTATATTCCAGCACCAAGAAGTATATCCCTGAATCAAACCCATTTAATGGGATATTCCACACTTCATTCGATGTATATTTTATTTCAGAAAAAGACATTTTATTTCCTAATATGTCATATACTTGGTAAGATATTACATCAGATTTACTCTCCACAAATAGTCGATCCGATGCAGGAATAGGATAAACATTCACTTCTGAATTCACTAGTTTATCAGAGATCCCAGTACTAGTATCTGGATCATAATTTGATAGAATACGATACTCACCGGGCTGTAGATTAATACTATTATTACCAGCAGATAATTGAGTCGTCTCTTTAGTCACCATATTATGCCAAGTTCCTGATGTTGGGATATCCACAGTAATACCCTTTGCACTTACATCAAAATTACCAACGATAACAACCTCTTTTCCATTTAAATGTAGACGAATATATTTACCTTTATTGTTTAATGAGTAGTCGTAATCAGATGTTGAAAACACCTCATCATTCCTTTTTAATTCAGCAAAGCGTGCATAATCTTGATAAACCTTATTTCTATTAAGCTCTCCAATATAATCCCAACGTATTGGCTTTTCTCCGGTCCTTCCATTTTCATCAATAGAATAATCATATCCAACTTCACCAAATTGCCACATCATCTTAGGGCCTGGAATTAAGAAGAATAGAGCTCCATTTGCACGTAAACGTTCACACATCGTAGGAATCTCACGAGTATTGTAACTGCCATTTATAGCCCCATAAGTCTCTGCTTTGTATGCAATTCTCTCTTCATCATGACTCTCCATATATGCAATAAGATTCATGTTACTAAATCCACGAGTCTTGTAATCTGCACCAGTAAAATCACCACCATTTCCTTCTAATGATTTATATCCACTAGTATTCATATTACCCCAAAGTAACATACCATAATCAGCCAACACTTTATCCTCTGCGTTCTCTGCTAAATGCTCACATATAACTAAAGCATCTGAATTTCGCTTCCAAATCTCACTACTCATCCGTTCTAAGTTATCAATTCGATCTTGATCATACTTAGATCCCCATGGATCTGAATCATTTGGCTTGTAGTTATTGGAGAAACCTTTCGTAAAATCGAAACGGAAACCATCAATCTTATATTCAGACATCCAATAACTGTTTATACTATCCACCAAAGCTCTTGTAGCTTCGCTATCATGGTTAAAATCTTCACCCCATTGGGCATCAGGATTTTCAAAGTTATGATCCACATTATACCAAGGGTTATCACTAGAAGGCTTATCTCCATTCTTATACATAAGATAAAATGGACTTTGACCCCATGAGTGATTTAATACAAGGTCAATCACTACAGCCATGCCTCTTTTATGACACTCATCCACCAAACGTTTTAGATCATTCTTTGGACCATAATATTTATCTGGTGCAAAGTAGAAGTTCGGATTATAACCCCAACTGCTATTACCATCGAACTCATTCACTGGCATCAATTCAATCACATTCACATTTAAGCTTTCCAGATAGTCTAAATGATCTAAGACCCCCTGGTAAGTATGTTTTGAATCAAAATCTCTTACTAATAACTCATATATCATTAACTTGCTCGACTGTGGTACAGTAAAGTCATTTACACTCCACTTGTAAGGTGTTTGTCCAGGCTGCAATACTGATACAATGCCTTCTGTCTTGCCTACAGGATACCCTTTTAAATCTGGATATGTTTCATTCGTAATGTACTGATCATTCCATGGGTCAAGAATCTTATCGGTATAAGGGTCCGCAACTAAAATCGTTCCATCAATAAAATATTGGAATGCATACTCTTCACCTGACGTAAGTCCATTGATATCTAACCAATAGTAATCTCCATCTCTTTTCATTTGATAAGGAGAAGAGACCTCCCATGTATTGAAATCTCCTAAAACAAATACATTCTGTTTATTTGGGGCATAAAGCACTAACCTGGCCGAAGTGGCTGTAGGATAAGAGATCCCTGCAATAGCACCTTCAGGACGTTCTTCTGAAACCGTTGCACCATAAGATAAATAAGTAAATTTATTGCTAATTACTTGTCCGCCTTTAGCAGCTTGAATCTCTATTGTTCCTGACTTCACACCACTAGGAATAAAGTCGTAACTAATTGTATTACCCGAAACTTCTTTAACTTTTATATTATCAATGTATATGGATAATGAAGCGGATTCAGTGGCCGTTGAAGTAAACGATAGAGTAGAACCTTCTAAAATTTGTTGTCCGTTATCTAATCCCTCCGTATCAAGCATAAAGCCACCTTTTGTCACATCAAAATAGAAGTTATCCGAACTCTTTGATCCATCCTTCTTTTTAAATAACACACCTAGCTTAGACATCAATGATCCTGGAATCCCTGGCCATAACTCCGTCGGAGTAAAAGTATATCTATATTTAGTTGTTCCTGGAACATGCTCCATCTTATACTTTTCACTGGTGTCGCCCCAAGTTCCTTGATCAGATGGATTCGTAACCCCAGTCATACCTTCTTGCCAAATCCACAAGTAGATATTCCCCCAACCATCAAACGTATCTTGACCTTTGGTGTCTACTGTCAATGTCACTTGATCAGCAGAATTAAAAGAAGCAGGTGAAGTTGTAACACTTATCGTATTCTCGGCAAAAGAGATTGATAAATCGGAGGTTTTACCACTTCCTGATTTGTCCTTCACAAGGAATCCTATTCTACTTATCGAACTAAAATCTGTTCCTGCCCATAGCGTAGTAGGAGTGAAGGTATAAGTATAAACAGAAGAAGTACCTTCTCTAGTCATCTTAAAAGCATCATTCGTATTACTCCAATCTCCTTGGTTTGATGGATTTCCAACACCATCAATCCAGATCCAAACATAAGCACCTCCCCACTTTGATTCCACATCGAAGTTCTTGGCATCAAAACGAATTGTAATGGGTGCATTTGATGTACACTCTTCAGGAACAGTAGTAAAAGAGAAATCAGTAATATTCTCTGCAACTCCTGCACCTACAATACTTGTCCATAAGAGTACTAATAGTATAATTCTTTTCATATGTAGTTATATTATTGGTTATATAAAAAATGGCGATGAGAACTCCCCCACCGCCATTTTCAATTAATCATATATACTAAACTAAACGATATCAATTCTTGACAAGCGTGTAAGTATATGGATACTGATTAAAGTTTACAGTGATTGTATAGTTTCCTGCATCTGTAATTGTGATGTTGTTATCATTGTCTTGATCTAACTCACCATTCATATCTGCATCTCCATAGTTTAGTGCCCAATCATCATTGGCTCTAAATTTTATTGCTCCTGCAGTAAGATCAAGAGTAACACTTAAAAGATGTGTGTTTTCATCAACAACCAAATCAGTATCAGTGTCCCAACCCCCAGGAGTTGCATCACCAATTACGCCCCAATTAGTTTGTGTAGTAGTCCACTTCATCCCAATTAGATCTGCAGTGATAAGGATCATACCACCCGCTACAACAGGAATATCTCCACCACCTAAAGTCAAATTACCATTCGCAGGGTTATTACTATCATCTGCATATTGAGTATCCCAAGAACCTAATTCTGTAATAAATTTAAATCCTCCTTTATCTGCAAAATAAACGTAAGCTTCATAGTTTCCGATCTTTACATTCCTCATAAGTGCAGGCAATGTCTCTCCAGGACCTGCAACTGTCTTATTAACCCAATTATTCCATGAACCTACAACATATAAATTATCAGGGAACGTATAGTCTTCAATAGTGTATGCTTTTGTGGTAAGATCAAAAGTTACTCGGTATGTTTTAGCTACTGTCGTTATTGAATTACCACCATTCTCAATAGTCATACCTGCATTATCAGGATCAACTCCATAAGTAGTCTGTCTATAAGAGTTATCTTTAAAAATAAAGTTACCTACTTCTAGAGGTGTAATAATAGACCATTGTGTTCTATCCACATTTGGAACCATTGGCAAGAACTCTTGTTCTCCAACAGATGTTCCATATAGACCTATCGTTATAATCTCATCTTGATAAATATATCTATTCACCAAAAAGCTTACTGCTGTAGAGGTTTGAACCATTTCACCTGATTTGGCCACCACTCGACATTGAATATTACTCAATACCCCAGCAGTAGTTCCAAGTTCACGAAGCATCTGATTCATATCTCCAACTTTTATAGAGTAGTAGTTCTTATCTATATCAGAGATCTTCTTAGGATCAGAAAAATCACCTGTTCCTAAATCAAATTGCAATTCATATGTTGGTGTTAAACCTTCGCCTAAATATGCATCTGTCCACAGGAATGTATCAAATGAGCCATTCGCATCTGCCTCTTCGAGCACATAACTAGCAGAACCATCAGGGTTCTGGATCAATGGAGCAGTAATAGGTTTTACTGTTCCCACATCATCTTTATTTTCGCAAGATGTAAAGGCGAATAAGATCGCCATCACACCTAATAATATCTTGCTGTATTTCATAATCAAATAAATATATGGTCACAAACTACTCTTCAATTTTTGTAAACTTAATGGTCTTCTTTCCGTCATTATCAAGATTGATCTCGATAGTATACTTACCAGTAACTGCTACTTGGAAGTTAAAATCACCATTAAATCCACTATCCAATCCTGATACACTTCCTGCAGGAATTGATTCTATTACATCAAATCCAGTATTTTTATCATTATTGTAATATAAACCTGGATCCCATGCAGTATTTTGATAAAGGAAACGGAATCCATAGGCAAGTTTATTAGCAGCATCATTCTGATCAGACCCTTTTATATCAACAGTAACTTTGAACTTATTAACATCTGTTGCAGGCATTTCGACACCATCTGATGGTTCCCATTCCGAAACAGCATTTCCTACAATATATAGAGGAGGAATAGTTGCATCATAAGGTGTTACTTTAAGTGTAACAACATTAGAGTACAATATCTCCACACCTGGATCTTCACCTTCAGCACGCATTCGAACTTGAACATCATGCTGCACTTCAGGTGTTCGTTTCAAGGCAATATTAACCAACTGATTAAAATCTTTCGTACTTATCGTTTGAAACAATTGAGTAGACGAAGTTGAACTTGCAACAGGAGTCGAGAAGTCTCCACCAAGTGTATCCACCTCTATTGTATATTTAGCAGCGATAGTAGTACCATAATCAGCTGCAGTATAGATAAATGTTTCAAAAGGATTATTCTGATTCTCTTCTGTTAGAACATACTCTCTATCTTCACCTGTAGGGCTTTGTAAAACAGGAGCTACACCCTCATTTAGAGTTAAGCTTCTATCAATTTTACTGCAAGAGAAGAAGATCATCAATGCAGCAAAAACAGTATATATTAAATTCTTTCTCATTATATCAAGATTTTAGTAGCCAGAATTCTGATTTAAATTAGTATTTGCTCCAACATCTTTACCAGGAAGAGGAAATAGTCTATATTTTCTATTTACACCAGAACCTGATTTTGATCCACCTTTCCACTCCCAAACATAATCAGAAGAGGTAAACTTATTGAAACGAATTAAGTCCGTACGTCTTGAACATTCCCAAAACAACTCACGTCCTCTTTCATCCAGGATAAAGTCAGTATTTAGATCTGTATCTGTAACAGCCCCACTAGCATCTCCATAAGCACGTGTACGGATCTTATTTAGCAACTCTAAAGCTTTAGTTCTTGTACCGAACGTGGCTCCACGAACAACAGCCTCTGCATACATCAAATAAGAATCAGCAAGTCTGAACATTGGAAAATCAGTAGTCACGAAATCTTTATTGGAAGGACTATTTGTGGGATCTTGTGCAATATTTCTAAACTTCATTACACCATATCCATCAGAATATTTTGCAGGATTATCTACTGCTTTTTTACCAGAATCAAAGAACATACCTGCAAAACCTTTATCTACAACTTCTACATCCTTACCATCCTGTTGAACTGTTTTATATGTCTTAGGTTCTACATACCCTCTGAAATCTCCAGTTGAAAATCGATCGATCAATTGTGGACGAGCACGGTTACCACCCCATCCTCCACTTAGACCTATTGCATCAGGAGCTATCTCGCCACCTGTAGCACTAAAGGCTAGGAAGTTCGTTCCACCATAAGTCTGCATCTTATCACCATCATAAGGAATAGTAAAGATAAAACCGCTTCTTACTGTTGCATTGTTGTTATCGGCATAAAAAAGGTGCTTATATGAACCAGTATAGAAAGTATACGCGTCATTTACTTTCGTAGTATATTCAACAACTTTATCCCAATTTCCTGCAACTGAAGTGCCTTTATAAACCTCGGCATTCAAATAAATCTTTGCCATCAACATCCAAGCAGCACCTTTATCCACACGACCATAAGGAGCAGTCATTGCCTCTAGCATGTCAGGAGTAAAAGCTTCTACTTCAGTGATCAACCAATCATAAAGATCACCTCTCATTTTCTGCTGAGGGAGATACGTACCTACGCCCATCTCTTCAGTAACAAAAGGAACATTTCCAAACACATCCATCAACACCCAATAAGAGTAAGCACGAATAAAACGAGCCTCTGCTCTATACACTTTAATATCATCCTTTATATTGGACTGACCTCTAGCATCTAGGTTTGCATCTGTAGACTGACGAAGAAACTCATTACTCATCGCAATCTCATTGTAGAGACGATAGTATAGACCTTCCATAAATGGGTTGGCAGGAGAGAATTTTAGATTGTTTAATTCCGAAACACCAAAATCACCCCATGCACATATTGCTTCATCTGTAACTAAAACCTGTGCATTCCATAGATTACGAATGTAAGATGAAGTTCCTTCATCAATTCCACCAACATCACCATCCCCTGCAGGCCCTTTCTGACCTGTTAATGATAATCCAGCGTACACTTTGGCAAGCACTTGTTCGTAGCCAGTTTTTGTTGTATATAACTGTTGTGCAACAACATTATCTGGATCTTGAGGTAACACATCCAAGTCATTCAGACACGATGTAAATAACATCGTTGTGGATGCAAGAATACCTAATCCTATATTTTTTATCTTTTGAATCTTCATAATCAGAATAGGTTTAGAAAGAAATATTAACACCTAACATATAAGTCCTAGAACGTGGATAGAAGTTGTTGTCAATACCAACGTTTGTTGTTCCATCCAAGTTAATAGTTGTAACTTCTGGATCTACCCCAGTGTAATTAGAAATAATGAACAAGTTTTGGGCTGTTGCATTTATCCTAATACTTGAAATGGCTCTAGAAATATTGTTAAATGTATATCCCAATGAGACATTATCAAGTTTAAAGAAATCTGCATTCTCAACATAATGAGATGACCAATATTGAACCTTATCAAAACTATTTGCTGCTATTGGCAATCTGTTAGACAAGAAATTACCTCCACTATTATACGTATCTTGTTTTACACCATTCGCAGATGCGTTGTTATTATAAACCGACGCACCAAATTGAAATCTTCCAGACATCGAGAAATCCCAATTCTTATACTGTAGACTTGTATTCAATCCAACCATCCATTTTGGTGCAGCTTGCCCTTTATGGATCTTGTCATTATCATTTATCAGGTGATCACCGTTTTGATCAACATAAACCCCCTCTAGTGGACGCCCATCCTCATCATAAACTTGCTCATAAACAAAGAATGAATTCGTTGGATGTCCTACTGAATTCATTTGAATTGTAGAACCTGTTCCTCCAGAAATACCACCAGTCGCATTACCTAAGAAAGATGGGTCATCATTATTTGTCAACTTTGTAATCTCATTCTGGTTATAAGTAAAATTGGTACCAACTCTCCAGTTCCAATCTTGTGTTGTTATAGCATTATAAGACAGATTAAACTCAACTCCTTGGTTGGTTAGATTACCCACATTTGTCAAGAGAAGATTTGTTAAATTAGCACCTGCTGGAACAGGAACTTCACTTAATAAGTCTGTTGTCTCGCGATAATACCACTCAAATGAACCTGAAAGTTTCTCCTCAAAGAAACCAAAATCAAGACCTACATTATAAGTAGTTGTTCTTTCCCATTTAAGATCTTCATCATAACCATTAGGTCTCTGTGTGTTGATATATGATCCACCCCATGGATATTGAGTAGTTGCATTAGAGACAGTATAGGTTCCTAAATAAGGAGTATCACCTTTGACTCCTTGCTGTCCTGTTTGTCCCCATCCCAATCTCAATTTCATCGACGAAATAGGATCCACATCTTTTAAGAAAGCCTCTTCTTTAATTTTCCAAGCAAAACCTACTGAAGGAAAATAACCCCATCTATTTGACTCTTTTAATTTTGATGTTGCATCGGAACGGAAAGTCGCATTCAATAAATATTTATGCTTAAATGCATACTCAACTCTACCGAAGAAAGAGATTAGATAGTTAAGATTCTTATCAATATTTTCAGGAGTAACGATATTATTCTGCATTGCATTATATGTAATATCAGTACCGTCTCTTTTAAATTTTTGATATGAATATCCGCCCATCGCTTTAAAAGTATGATCCTCTAAACTCTTATTGTATGTTAGGTAGAAATCTAAAGTTTGATTATTTTTATTCTGAGTATATGGCTTATATGAACCAGCACGATTAGGATCGTTTGGTGAAGACCAAGCAGCTGTGATATCAGTGATATCTGTACCCTTCGATTTAGAAACATCCAAACCAAGACTCAATGTAGCAGTCAAATCTGAAAAGAAACGAGGAGTATAGTCGAACTTACCATTAATGATTCCTCGATCTACTTTACTCGTATTGTTCGTTTGATCTAGTAAAGCGACAGGGTTATTAGGCGCAATCGTTACGGGGTTCCCTTTCGTATCAATTGTAGTAGTATATCCACCATATTTTGAATTTGGATCATATACAGGTTTCGTTGGATCATAAGTAATTGCATTACCCACTGCTCCATCATTAGCGAAACGATTATCAATATGCATATATTTTGCTGAAACAGACACTTTCAATTGATCCTCAAAGAAACTAGGGTTCAAATTTAGTCCTACAGTCTCTCTCTGCATAGATGAAGTTTTCACAATACCTTTTTGGTCAGTATAACCTAAAGACAGACGGTATGGTAAATTCTTCACACCACCCGACAAACTTACATTGTGATCTGTACTTACAGATGTTCTATATATCTCATCTTGCCAATTGGTATTCTGATTAGGATATGTCTGCGTATTCAAATAGGCTTTTGAATCTGCACCATATGTATTCTTAATAAACTCGCTATAAGATGGTCCATCCATTACATCTACTTTGTATGAAGGAGTACCAACAGAAACATTACCATTATAGGTAACCTTAATGTCTTGTGATTTCTTTCCTGTTTTTGTAGTAATTAAGATTACACCATTAGATGCTCTTGAACCATAAATAGCTGTAGATGATGCATCCTTAAGAATCGTAAAAGTCTTAATATCTGCAGGATTAATAGAGTTTAAAGGATTCTGCATACCTGAAACACCTTCTGTATCCATCGGCACACCATCAATTACTATCAGTGGATCATTAGATGCTGCCATCGATGAACCTCCACGAATACGGATTGTCGAACCAGCTCCTGGAGCACCTCCAGTAGAAGTAATCTGGACTCCCGATGCTTTACCAACCAATAGGTCTTGAGGTGAAGAAATGGCACCAGCATTAAATTCTTTAGATGATACAGCTTCTACAGCACCTGTTGCATCTTCTTTTTTAACCGATCCATAACCAATAATAAGGACTTCATCCAATCCTTGAGTATCTGTTACAAGTTCGATGGCTATATTGGTTTGAGAACCAACAACAACCTTTTGGGTTGCATATCCAATATAGGAGATGCTTAATGTTTCTCCTTGGTTTACTTTGAGTGTGAAGTTACCATCAAAATCAGTGATAGTACCTCTTGCAGTACCTTCCACCGCTATGGTTACTCCAGGGAGGAACTCTCTGGTAGACTTATCGACTACCGATCCTGTAATCATTTTTTCTTGGGCCTGTGCAACACCTATACTTACAAGTGCAACCAGCAAGAAAAACATAGATTTAAATAGACTATTTACTTTCATATGGCTTGAGTTTTTCTTTAAAAAAAGCACAAAAGATTCCTATTCAGAAAAGAAGCTCTTTTCTGTTCGTTCTAATTATCAACTACTTAATAATAATCCTACAACTTATTTAACTCTGGGTCTTTGAAATGAAATTGTGTTTTTTGATTTGACTAAAATTCTGGTTCTTATTGAAAACAGTAACAAACAACTCACAAAAAAAGTTTGATGTTTTTTGGTTTACTTTAAATTCATATTCACAAAAGAAACATTTTTTCTTAAAGAAAAATTAATGTTGCAACCACAGGCATCAAAAAAACAACCGCAAACGTTTTCACAAACGTTTGCGGTCTACATGTTTTATAACACATTCATTCTAAATGCGTTAAAAACTTGTTCAATTTTAGAATTTTACCCATCACAAACATAATAATGCAATCGTTTTAACATTACATTACGACTATGTTGAAGAAAAATATATACCTTATATCTACACAATAGGTTTATTAAACATAACTTTAGCCTGTTTAAGAGAATGTTAACTCAAAGCAAGGTTTAAACAAAATAACGTTACAGAATAGCACATTTTTTAACAAAATATCATATATTTAAAATCTCAAAAATGACTTAACACATTATAACAAACACCAAACCTATGAGAATACTAGAGGCAGTCTTAAGGGTCCTATTTCTTATTATGACATTTCTTAAATTGCATGACATAATACCTTATCACTCTCAAATATCGATACCAACTGCTATATTAATTTGTATTTATCCCCTGTGGGGAGCGATGATCTTTAAAGACATTAGCCTAAGATATATTTTTACGAAAAGAGCATATAGACATATGAACAAGACAAAGCTTTTACTTGACGTATTAGCAGGAATCAGCTATTCATTGATCATTGTCGGACTCTTCCGTTCTATTCAATTGTGGAGTCCACACAAATGGACACTCATTACAGGTATGACCATTCAAATTGGAATAGTAATTGCAAACCTTCTATACAGTTTCAAAATCAAAAGAACTCCTTTTACTCGTATAATGAAGTTATCTCTATTTTGGCTAACCATTGGAGTATTATGCTTGAAAATGTCCACTCTGGAGTATGTAAAGGTTAGATACAGAGAGTATCCTAGATTTGTAAAAGCTTATGAGCTATACTACAAAGATAAAACCAATGGCTACAAAAAGAGTTATGCCATTAAGGTTTGGGAAAATGAGGTACTATCTGACGATTATAACATCTAAAATTAAAATAAAGAAATAATAATTAAAGCGATCTATCTCTTTGGAATAGGTCGCTTTTTGTATTTATATAAGTTCATGGTGACAAATATGGACGCATATATTTAAAATTACTACAGAAATAACCCAGACAGAGTTTAATTTACACTACCCTAGATGAAAAAATGACCGAATATCAATGAAAACCTTCCCTTTAAAGCCACTTTCCCCCGAATAACATACTACAATCCCCTGCCTTCTTTTGAATATCACTGGAAGTATATTCAATGTTCTCTCACTCAAAAAGCAGAATCGATGAATGTACTTCGAATGAACTTTGAATGTACTACGAACCATCTCAAAGGAAAGTCAGAGGATAATAGCCTTTTAGTTATGATGTAATGTTATAGATCTGTATAGATCAATTTAAGACATATCATCCGTATTTCATTCTTGCGCATCAACCTTTTGTGGACATTTATTTAGATGAGGTAATGCATAGTTTGCGTCAATTCATTGGCACGAAAAGGAGACATAAACCGATTTCAACCATTACAAAGACAAAACAACGCGAAAGGCATGCCAATGAATTGGCGCAAACTTCGACCTCCAACAGTCAATGTAGCACCTTCAGCGCATCGTTGGAGCAAAAACCTATAGACTGTTTTGAATAGATTACTGCTATCCATATCTATATAGTCTTTGATATCTCTTCTAATGATGTTAATGGATCTTTCTGATTACACTATAATATAAAAGATGATGTACTAGAAGGGATACAATCTGAAATAACCAAAGCGGGTAATGAGTAGTGGCTCATTTTTCAGCACTTCGTTGACAGTAGTAATATTTATTCACCACTAAAAGCAGTTGAGTTAAAGGGACAGCAACTTCAAAATAGTTATAATAATCGGTTTCAACGTTAAGAATACGTATCTTTGAAAGCAATAGAACAATCGCAAGGAGCCAAATTACAATACGAGAACAGACATTTTTGTCTAACGATTTTTAACTTAGAATAGATGATATACTATATTCTATAGCATGAAGAATCTACGATAAAATCGCTACCTTAATGGCGGCAAAACTGCAAACGTATTTAAAACACTAAACTGTCGTTATCATATAGCATATGAAGAAGAGTCAGGTCACCATAAAAGATATTGCAAAAGAGTTAGGAATTTCTGCGTCCACTGTTTCGAGGGCGTTAAAAAATCATCCTGATATTAGCCAAAAAACTAGAGATGCAGTTCACGAACTTGCAGATAAGCTCAACTATCAACCTAATGCGGTAGCATTAAGTTTAAAAAACTCCCGAACTCATACCATCGGCGTCATTATTCCTGAAATTGTTCACTACTTTTTCTCTTCTGTAATCAGCGGGATTGAAGATGTTGCTTACGATGCAGGCTTCAGTGTAATGATTTGTCAATCAAATGAGAAGTATGAGCGAGAAGTTACAAATGCTCAAACCTTATTATCCAATAGGGTTGAAGGTATACTGGTATCTGTTACGAAAGAGAGTGATAATTTTGATCATTTAAAGCAATTTTCAAGAAGGGGAATACCACTGATCTTTTTTGATAGGGACGCGAAAGAGATCGAGGGGGATCGAATTCTTATTGATGATATTGGAGCAGGATATAAGGCAACAAAACATTTAATTCAATCGGGATGTAAGCGTATCGCACATCTATGTGGACCACAAAGTCTAGAGATCGCACAGAAACGTCTTCAAGGTTATAAACAAGCCTTAGAGGAGGCAGGTATTACATTTATACCAGAGTATGTTATTGATGCTGATAATTTTGAATTAGGTAAGGTAGCTACACGTCAACTTCTAAGTCTAGATACTCCTCCTGATGGTATCTTTGCTGTTAACGATCTTACGGCTATTGGAGCCATCAAGGCTGTCCATAATAAAGGATTACATATCCCCAAGGACATTGCTATTGTAGGATTTAGCTCTGGTAGGTTCTCTGACATTACAGAACCCACCTTAACGTCTGTGGATCAACATGGCTATGAAATGGGAGCTAAAGCAACCCAATTACTTATAGAGAGAATCGAAAGTGAGGAAGATCCAGAAACATTTGTCAATCACTTTATTGAAACAAATTTGATTATTAGAGAATCTTCTATCCATCGAGATTAGATTCTATTTTGATATAAAAAGTCTCATTAATTCAATCGTTAGATACGAAAGAAATAATGGGACTTTTTATTGATCTATACCTAATCCTAGATCTCCTTTTCTGACCAATTAAACAGACCTCAATGTTTTTGTATCCATTTAGATCTCTCGATCTTTAATAACCGATTGGATACTAGTTTGTATTTCCAAACTGATCATACTCTTCTCAAAACAGTCGTATCACTAAATGTCTTCAGATTACGACTATTGTTTTCACCAAGAAACACCTATCAATTTAACGACTGATTATCAACAATATGAATGAACATTCCTTTTTCTTTTTTTGTTATAGTAACCAGCCTAATCAATAGAACATATTGAGGGACCTCAAGAAGGTTGAAAAAATGATTTTATTTTTTAAAAAACCGCAAACGTTTGAAAAAATGTTATGCAACATAGCAAACGTTTGCAAAGACAATATACAACTTATCAAGCAGTTAAACTGTTTTGAATACACGATTACGAAACTATTTTTGTATTAACTAAATATTAAATAATACTCTCTTTTCTGCGATGAAGTAGAGAGCTAGATTTTAGAAGTTAATACGTAATCAGGTCTAACCAATGACCCAATTAACCGATACTAATATGAGGACGAAACCAAAATTATCTTTTTGGCAGATATGGAATGTCAGCTTTGGGTTTTTAGGAATCCAAATGGGTTTTGCACTTCAAAGTGCAAACGTTAGTAGAATTCTTTCCAACTTAGGAGCAGACCTACATTCACTACCTATCTTTTGGTTGGCAGCTCCATTGATGGGGCTTATTGTTCAGCCCATTGTAGGAGCAGCGTCTGACAGAACATGGAATAGATTTGGGCGAAGAGGTCCTTATATTTTAGGTGGAGCTATTGTAGCGACTCTTTCGATGTGGCTTATGCCCAATGCATCATTGGTAATAAGTTTGATTCCAGCATTAGTCTTTGGGGCTTTGATGTTCGCATTGATGGATGGATCATTTAATATTACGATGCAACCTTTCCGTGCATTGGTTGCCGATATGGTGCCTGAAAAACAGAGGACTTTAGGATATTCCGTTCAGAGTTTTCTTATCAATGCAGGAGCTGTGGTTGGGTCGATTCTTCCTTATGTATTAACCAATGTATTAGATGTTGCCAATGAAGCACCTGACGGTGAGGTTCCAGCCTCAGTAATTTGGTCGTTCTATATTGGAGGTGCAATTCTTTTAGTTTCTGTTATATGGACCGTTTTCAGAACCAAAGAGTACGATCCTAAAACTTACTGTGAACAAAACGGTTTAGACCACGACCAGTGGATAAGTGAAAAGAACGAGAAGAAGAGTTTTGGTCAAAACTTATCCGAATTTGGTGGGTTAATGAAGAAGATGCCAAAAACCATGATGCAATTAGCCATTGTTCAATTTTTCTCATGGTTCGCATTATATATTATGTGGGTTTATACCACATCAGCAGTATCACAACATGTTTGGGGTACGGCTATCAGTGATACAAGTTCAAGTGCATACCAAGAGGCAGGTAACTGGGTAGGTGTAATGTTTGGTGCCTATAGTCTTTTTGCCGCAATATTCTCGATGTTAATGACTCGCATAGCAAATGCGATAGGTCGTAAGACCACCTACATGGTCAGCTTGCTTCTTGGAGGTATTGGGTATATTTCGATGTTCTACATCACAACTCCCAATGCACTTATTTTCTCTATGATCGGAGTAGGTATTGCATGGGCAGCAGTTTTGGCGATGCCATATTCTATTCTTTCAGAAGCACTTCCTGCAGATAAAATGGGAGTTTATATGGGGATATTCAATTTCACCATTGCAGGACCACAGATTATTTCAGGTTTACTCGGAGGAGCAATATTGTCTTCATTATTTGGCAATCAAGCAATCTATATGATGATCATATGTGGTGTTTCCATGTTATTGGCAGCAGCAGCTGTAAGTTTCGTAAAAATTCCTAAGCAACAAAATTAAAGGGTGATAAAATGGTACAGATAAAAGCTTGTTTATTCGATTTAGATGGTGTGATAGTAGATACTGCTAAGTACCACTACATTGCATGGAAAGAGTTAGCTAATGAGTTAGGTTTCGATTTCACAGAAGATGATAATGAGAGACTAAAAGGGGTGAGTAGAATGCGCTCTTTGGACATATTGTTAGAGATTGGAAACAAAACGCTAACAGAAGAGGAGAAGCTTCACTATGCAGAAAAGAAGAATACGAACTATGTTTCTTACATCCAGAAGATGAAAGAAGATGAGATTCTTCCAGGTGTAACAACATTCTTAAATATACTACGCGAGAACGGTATAAAGATCGCTTTAGGATCGGCAAGTAAAAATGCTCCTTTAATTCTTACCCAAATAGGATTGACCTCATACTTTGATGAGATAGTAGATGGAAACAGTGTATCGAAAGCAAAACCAGATCCTGAGGTATTCACGAAAGGGGCTTCGTTGTTAGGTGTTCCTGCGGAAGAGTGTGTCGTTTTCGAAGATGCCGTAGCAGGGATCGAAGCTGCTAAAGCAGGTGGCATGTTTTGTATTGGTGTAGGAGATCAAGAGACACTGTCAGAAGCAGATTTTGTGATCAAAGGTTTTGAAGAGATGAGCTTGGATCGTCTTAAGTTTTAAGGGTAACGAAAGAAAAAGAGATTAGATATGAAAGATTTTATCATACATGATAATTGGAAAGTAATTGAGGACCAATATCACCCAGAATGGAATGAGATTAGCGAGAGTTTAATGAGTCTTGGAAATGGACGCATGGGAGGTCGCGCTAATTTTGAGGAGAAATTCACAGGAAAGACCCTACAAGGAAACTATGTAGCAGGTGTTTACTATCCAGATAAAACTCGTGTGGGTTGGTGGAAAAATGGATATCCTGAGTACTTCGCTAAAGTTCTTAATGGAGCAAATTGGATTGGTATAGATGTCACTATTGGTGATGAAGATCTAGACCTAGCAACTTGTGAAGTATTGGATTTCCACAGAGAGCTTGACATGAAAGAGGGACACTTGGTTCGTCGTTTCACTGCAAAGCTTCCTAGTGGTAAAATCGTAGAAGTACATGCACAACGTTTTATGAGTATTGTAGACTCAGAAACAGGTGCCATTAGATATAGTGTTAAAGCCGTAAACTTCTCTGACCGTATTACGATCAAGCCTTACGTTGATTTCGACGTAATGAATAAGGATACCAACTACGATGAGAAGTTTTGGGACGAAGTGGAGAAGCAGATAACTACTGGTGAAGGTTATATTACCGCAGAGACGAGAAAAACGCTATTCCACGTTACTTCTGGTATGAAATTCCAGATCTTTGTAGATGGCGAAAAGCAACGTCTTAGCGCAGATTTAGAAGAGCGTAACAAATATGTCTCAAACATCGTGACTCTTGATGTGAAAGAGGGTCAGACATTAACTGTAGAGAAATTTGGTGTAAATCTTTCATCAGAATATACTTCGAAGAGTGAGTTGATGAACGATGCAAAGCAGTTTTTGCATAAAGCTTTCGATAAAGGATTCGACCAAATGCTTAAAGAGCACAAAGATGCTTGGGCAGTTAAATGGGAGACCAGTGATGTAATTATCGAAGGTGATGCTGCTGCACAACAAGGTATTCGTTTTAATATCTTCCAGTTAAACCAAACATATACCGGTGAGGATCCACGATTGAATATTGGGCCTAAAGGATTTACTGGAGAGAAGTACGGAGGAAGTACATATTGGGATACTGAGGCATACTGTTTGCCATTCTATTTGGCAACAGCTCCAGAAGAGATCTCAAAGAACCTTCTCCTTTATCGACACAAACATTTGGATAGAGCTATTGAGAATGCAGGTAAATTAGGTTTTACTAATGGTGCTGCACTATATCCAATGGTTACAATGAATGGTGAAGAGTGTCACAACGAGTGGGAAATTACATTTGAAGAGATTCATCGTAATGGAGCGATTGCTTTTGCAATTTATGAGTATATCCGCTACACCAATGACTTTGAATATCTAGCTCCTCATGGATTTGAAGTATTGCTAGGAATCTCTCGTTTTTGGGCACAACGTGTGAATTGGTCAAACCACCTTAACAAGTATGTGATGTTAGGAGTAACTGGACCAAATGAGTACGAGAACAATGTGGATAACAACTACCATACGAACCGTTTGGCTCAATGGACACTTAAATATACGAAAGAGGTTGTCGACTACTTGAAAGAGAATCATGCTGCAGAGTATGAGACACTAAAAGAGAAGTGGAACTTCGATGAAGCAAAAGAGGTAGAGAAGTGGTTGGATATTGTTGATAACATGCATTTCCCTTATGATGAGACTCGTCAGGTCTACCTACAGCAGGATAACTTCTTAAATAAAGAGATTGTCCCTACGGCAGAGATGGGAGAGGAAAATCGTCCAATTAACCAGAAATGGTCTTGGGATAGAATTCTTCGTTCTTGTTATATAAAGCAAGCTGATACACTTCAGAGTCTATACCTTTTCGAAGATGAGTTCGATACAGAGACGATTAAAAGACACTTCGATTTCTATGAACCAATTACAGTTCATGAGTCGTCTTTATCACCATGTATCCATAATATCTTAGCGGCAAAAATTGGTAATCATGACAAAGCTTATGAGATGTACCTTCGTACTGCTCGTTTGGACTTGGATGATTATAACAACGATACAGAAGATGGTCTACACATCACTTCGATGGGTGGAACCTGGATGGGATTCGTTATGGGATTCGGTGGTTTCCGTGCAAGAAACAACCGTCTTGTCCTTAACCCATTCTTACCAAAAGAGTGGAAAGGCTATAGCTTTAAAGTTAACTTCAGAGGTGCACACCTTAAAGTTCAAGCTACTCATGACAATATCATCATTGAAAATATCTCTGATGTACCATGCGAATTGACTGTATTTGATAAAGAGTATACTTTAGCTGGAAACGATACGCTAAAGTTGTAATATACCTATATTAATAAACCCTATCCTCCTTCTCTTGTTATTAAAAGAAGTGAGGTATAGGGTTTATTTGCATTAAAAAACACATACAGAGATGAAAAGAAAAACTATATTATGCCTACTTCTATCCTTCTTTGTTAGCTTTAATCTTATCGCAGCAAAGCCTAAATTGGATAGAGTAGAACCGATGTTTTGGTGGGCAGGGATGCATAATCCCCATCTACAATTGATGGTTCATGGTCAAGATATTGCTTTAACTCAGGTATCCATCAATTACCCAGGAGTGGAGGTAAAAGGTGTAACCCAATTAGATAGCAAGAACTACATCTTTATTGATTTAAACATCTCCAAAGATGCTAAAGCTGGAGTATTTGATATTCTTTTTAAGCAGAAGAATAAGGTTATTGCAAAATATGCTTATGAGCTACGTTCTCGTGAAGCTGGTTCTGCTATGCGAGAAGGTTTCAACACCAAAGATGCACTCTATCTAATTATGCCAGATCGTTTTGCAAATGGGGATACCTCTAATGATAATATCAAAGTAATGCGAGAGAACCTTAACCGTGAGAACTCTTTAGGGCGTCATGGTGGAGATATCGCAGGTATAGTAAAGAACTTAGACTATATTATCGATCAAGGATACACTGCTATTTGGTTAAATCCCGTAATTGAAAACGATATGCCAGCCAATTCATATCATGGATATGCAGTGACTGATTTTTATCAAATTGACCGTCACTATGGTTCAAACGAAGATTATAGGGCTTTTGCAAAAGATGCTAAAGACAAAAACATTAAGTTGATTATGGACATGATCTTTAACCACTGTGGTGCATTACACTGGTGGATGAAAGATCTTCCATCAAATGATTGGATCAACAATATGCCTGAAGGGGTAGATATGGGTAAAATTGAATATACAGACGAGGCCATGAATAAAATGGACAAGTCTGCATTTACCATTACAACCCATAGAAAGACAGTGATCCAAGACCCTCATGTGGCAAAAGGAGATCAAGATCATATGGTAGATGGATGGTTTGTTCCTTCTATGCCAGACCTAAACCAAAAGAATCCTTATGTGGCTAGATATCTTATCCAAAACTCGATATGGTGGATAGAGTATGCTCATCTTGCAGGTATCCGTATGGACACTTACCCATACCCTGACAAGAACATGATGGCACAATGGAATAAGGAAGTGTTGGAAGCATATCCAAACTTCACGATTGTGGGAGAAGAGATGTTCTTTGATCCATCTATCGTATCATACTGGGAGGGAAATGAAGCCAATAAAGATGGTTATATCCCTTACACACCATCAATGATGGACTTCCCTCTTCAAGGTGCATTGTGTAAAGGATTCACTGAAGAAGAAGGTTGGGAAAATGGGTTAATGAGAATTTACTTAACGTTAGCCAAAGACTTTCTATATAGCAATCCATATAACCTTGTTACTTTCCCAGATAATCACGATTTATCTCGTTACTACTCTGTGTTGAATAAAGATCTAGATCTTTGGAAGATGGGGATAGCAACAGTGCTTACAACAAGAGGTATTCCTCAGATATTTTATGGGACAGAGACGTTAATGGAAGGTTTCGCTCATGATGGACATGGTAAGATGAGGGCAGACTTCCCTGGTGGTTGGAGTGGTGATAAGGTCAACGCTTTCACAGGAGAAGGTCTAAATAAAGATCAAAAAGATGCTCAAAAATATATCCGTACACTATTAAAATGGAGAAAAGGATCTAAGGCGATCACTGAAGGTAAACTTATTCACTTTATCCCAGAGAACGGCATATACCTATATTCTCGATATACTAATAGTGAGAGAGTCGTAGTCATTCTAAATAAGAATGAGGAGGCTAAAGATGTGGATCCACTACGTTATGAACAAGTTCTAAAAGGTTTTACAAAAGGACATTCTGTACTTGATAATAAAGAGGTGGATGTGACAACTCCTATCCACATTGACGGAAAGAGTGTAATAATTCTTGAACTTCACTAAACATAGCATAGAGAAGAAGGCATCTTTGTGGTGTTTTCTTCTCATCTTTTTAAAGTGAAAACCATTATACGTCAACAGATGACATCTATGAGAAGGGGGTTGGATTTGCAGCAATGCATTCAACCTTTTTTTGTATCTAAGAGAAGGGTTACGAAATACCCATCAGTCAATCCGTTGTATTCAGGATACGAGTAATACCAATTGGTATCACACGATAATTTAAACCATATAGATACACTTTCTTATGAAAAAAGTTCATGTAAAGTACTACCTAATGCTTTTTGTCGCACTCTACTCATGGCGTGTTCAAGCACAAGTAAGTCATGTGGAGGTAACGGATAAAAAGATGTTATCCTTTCAATTAAACGAACTCCCTATAGAGATCTCGATATTCAACCCTTACACCATTGAAGTAAAAGCTTTAGAGGCGAACAAGGCACTGGAGACTTACGCTCTGGTTGGACAGAATCAACATGTTGATAACATCACGGAGGTCGATGGACAGGTTGTATTAGAAGGAGAGGAGTGGATAGCAAAGTTGACCAAACAACCATTTCAATTGGTTTTCTATAACAAAGTTGACTTAACCAACCCTATTGCTAGGTTAGTAGATATATCTTTTCAAAACCAACAGCTCTCCTTTGATTTCAAACTGTCTCCATCGGAGCAGATATATGGAGGAGGATCAAGGGCTCTAGACATGGATCGTAGGGGAGAGAAATTGAAGCTACATAATGAACCTCACTACTCTTATGGGTGGGGTGAGAAGAATTTAAACTTTTCACAACCGCTTTTTATCTCATCGAATAACTACAATATTTTCTACAATAGTGGTGCTACTGGAGAGGTCGATATTGCCAGTACGAAGAGAGATATTCTAAGTATTGGTTCTGGCTTTAGTGGTAATACCATCTACATCACCATTGGAAACTCACCAATAGATTTGCATCATAAATTCGCAAGTCTAGTTGGAACAGCTCCACTTCCTCCACGTTGGGCAATGGGTAATTTGATGTCTCGTTTTGGATATACTAGTCAGAAACAAGCTGAAGAGATGTTGGATAAAATGCAACAAGAGGAAATACCTGTAGATGCTATCATTTTGGATCTTTATTGGTTTGGATATGGACAAGAGAATTGGAGAATGGGAGACCTAAAATGGAATACAGATTCATTTCCTACACACCGAAGTATGATCCGTAATTTTAAACGTAAGGGAGTCGAAACGATTCTTATTGCTGAGCCTTTTATTTTAGAATCAACAGCAAGTCACAAAAGTGCGAACAAAGCAAATGCATTGGGACTCTCGGAAGATGGTAAGCCATTTGTTATTGAGAAGTTTTGGTTTGGTAAAGCTTCATTGGTAGATGTCTTCTCAAAACAAGGACAAGAGTGGTTCTGGAAAAAATATCAACCTCTTATTGAGGAGGGGGTATCTGCTTGGTGGGGAGACCTTGGAGAGCCAGAGATGCATCCTAATGGTATTCATTATAGCCTTGGAACAACAAACGAAGTACACAATATCTACGGACACTATTGGAGTAAACTTCTTTCGGACAAATACAATAAGTTATATCCAAACAAGAGGTTGTTTCATTTAAATAGAGCTGGGTTTGTAGGGACGCAACGATTCTCTAGCTATCCATGGTCTGGAGATGTTTCAAGAAGTTGGAGAGGACTGCGCCCTCAAGTGCCAATCATGTTAGGATTAAGCATGGGGCAGATGCCTTACGCTAGTTCAGATTTAGGCGGATTTTGTGCAGGGCCACAGAATAATGAACTGTATACAAGGTGGCTTCAATTTGGGGTATTTAACCCAATATACCGACCACACGGAGCTGATGTTCCATCTGAGGTTGTAGCATATCCAGATTCTGTTAAACAGATCGTTAAAAAAGCCATTGAACTTAGATACCAATTGATGCCATATAACTACACATTGGCATGGGAACAGGCAGTAGATGGTACACCATTGGCTAGACCTTGGTTTTATGAGAACAGTATTCCAAAAGAGATGTGGAATAGAAGTGATGTCTATATGTGGGGATCAAGCTTCTTGGTTTATCCTATATTAGCAGCGAAAGTTCAAAAGAAGGAAGTTTTTCTTCCATCAGGAGTATGGTTTGACTTCTTTTCTGGAGAGCGATATTTCGGAAATAGTAATATAGACATAGATGTAACAATGGAACATATTCCTGTTTTTGTTAAAGCTGGAAGTTTCGTACCCATGGTTGATACATTCCAGAACACCAAACAGTATAGTACTGAAAAACTTTATCTACACTATTATGCAGATATGACAGTTCCTAATAGCACCTATACTTGGTTTAATGATGATGGTGAAAACAAGAATAGTATCAGCAAGGAGATGTTTGAAACGATCAAAATTGATGCTAATCAAGATGGCAAATCATTGTCTCTTCGATTAGAACATAAAGGGAAACACTACTTAACAGGAAAGAAGAATGAAAGAGATATTCACATCGTTATTCACAATGTGGATAAACCTCACAAGCTACTGATAGAAGATAAGATACAGAATAAAAATGGAGTATGGAGTAAAGAAAATAAAACATTTGAAATAACCATTTCAGATCAAGTTAAGAACATAACATTGGAGTTCTAAATAGATATACGTGGAGCTAAAATAATTAGCTTCACGTATACCATTATTGAAATCAGAACATCACCTTTCCATTTATCTTATAATTTGTCATCACATCGATACCTTCAATGTGTATCATAGCAAAGGCAATTTGGTCTCTTACCTACATGTTTGGCAGATAAAAGTATTTTAACCCAATGTCTCAAGAAGGAGATCTTTCGCATCCACATCACCTAGATCAGAAGCTCTTTTTAATAACAAAATGCCCTCCTTCTTATCGGCATTAATTGTTTGATTTTCGATGTGAAGCCTTCCAAGAAGTACCATTGCTGGAACAAACTCTCTATCCACAGCAACTTTAAGTAGATCTATTGCCTTTTCATCACTCTCAAAAGTAGGTAACTGCAATAGAAGCACAGCATAGTTATAATATGCATGTATAACAGAATGGTCAATTGCATTCAAGTAATTCGTTTCAGCACGATCTAAGTCGATGATACCATCTTTTCCATGATGGTAAATCACTCCAATATTATTAAACGATTCTGGATAACCATTATGAGCAGCAATTCGATAGTTTAATACCGCCTCAGACATGCGAGAGATACGCCATTGGTTCGTTTCATGACCATAACCTAGATGCCATGCTGCTCCACTATTCCCACAAGACAATGCTCTTTCAAAACATCTCTTTGACTCTTCAGCATCCTCGGATAGATATAGGAGGCCCAAATGAAAAAGAGCATACTTCTCCCATTTTTCTTTCACTTGTGAAAACAGAGTTTTGGATTGCATAGGATTCTGAACGACCAACTTTCCTTTCAAATACAGAAGAGCTAAAATATATCTTGATAACTGATCTTCCTCAGAAGTAGCTCGCCTCAAATAGAGTAATGCTTGATTCTTATCCACTTCCACACCTCTTCCTATCCAATAGTATTTCGCCATCATTCTTAATGCCTCTTTATCAGATCGTATTGAAGCTTTTGAGAAGTACATATAAGCCTTATCCCAATCTTTCATTTTAGCATATCTTCTCCCTTGATGGAATAGGGCCTTGACATGATGGGCATCTACAGCTAAATCTAAATAATCGTATGCTTTGTTGATGTTACCATGATTCAGATAGATTGTATAGAGATCAAAATAGGCATCTGTACTTTTCTTATCCGAGGCCATCAGTAGATATTTCTCTCTCTCCTCCTCTTCAACTAAGGTAGAATAGAGGTATATAATATGCTCATCAGCATTGTCAATAATAGGAGATAGGATCTCTCTAGCATCAACGATTTCATTACGCTCAATATGTTCTTTTGCAATCTCCAATGAGGCTTGATGATTACCCGATTTTGCCGCTTTTAGAAACCAATACCTAGACTTCCTTGGTTGGTCATATTTCAATAATTCACCCAGTTTAAATTGTGCCTGTACACTAAATTCAGCAGCCTTTTCATTCCAATAGATGGCAAGTTTTTTAGAGACATCAACAGTAACTCCATCTTCAAAGAATGAAGCAACGGGCTCATACGCTTCTTTTACATCCCCTTTGGCCGCGTAGAAATACAGATCAACCTTCTCTTCAATCGTGATATGGTGTACAGAATATGGATGGGTATTTGCTATTCTAGCAGCTTTATAAGCACAATAGGCATCTTGCTCTTTAACACCATTCATATAACAAGAGATTGCTTCCTCCCAAAGCTTTCTTGCTTCATAAGCATCTCCAAGAATTGACCATATATTATCGGCACCTCGTTTTATTGCAAACCTATACCAACGATCCGCTTTAATGATATTATCAACACTTAAAAAATTATCTGCAATAAATACAATCTTATCGATAAGTGATAAGGACAAGAAAATATTCCACTCTTTACTGTCAAAGTCAAAGAGCTCATGGAATGCCAAAACACACTTTGCTTCCACATATTTCTTTTCAGATGCAGCATATAAGTAGTCTATCGCTCTCTTCTCATTCCCTTGATCTATATATTTAAGTGCAGTATAGTAGAGCTTCTCTCCGTTTTTAAACCATTTCATTTGCAAACATTATTTCATCCCAAATCACTCTCAAGATAGGTATAATACCGATTACATTTATGAATGATCAATATCCACGTGTTCTATTTTTAAACCTTGTTTAAACAATATAAATTACCGAGTATTTATCGCTCATTTATTAATCCAATTGGCACAAACTACTTCAAAATGAATGATTAGACTATATTTATTCAAATTATCATAAAAATATCTTCCAAAAATGATATTATTATTCTATTTTTAAGAGAATTATAAGTGATAATCAATATTTTTATCTTACTATTGTGTCAAAAATAGTGTAATTATACACAACTTTCACGAGAAGAGATTATTTGCAGATAACTTTAATCATTCAAACCATGGGGAATACCATCAAGAAACATATTTGTAAGGCACTTCTATTATTTAGCCTTCTTCTAATCTTTTTGGTTAACACGACTAATGCTCAAGTTAAATATGGCGTTACGCCACAAGCTGGAGTATCTTATTTTGGTGGTGATAATGAATCGAACAACTCCTTTGGTTTGGCCGCAGGAGTAGAGGGTTATGTGCAATATGACCTAAGCAAGAAATGGGGAGTCAAAGGTGGTATAGGTTATGACTTTACCCAAAATAAAATTGATTATAATGGTCCATTAGCACCCAAAGTTTCTGAAACAATCAACAACAACTTCATTACTATTCCTATCGAGCTAGTGATGTCTCCTAATGGAAAATGGAATATCTCTATCGGAGCAGAATATAGAATGTTATTGAATAACAAAGATACTGTTAATGGCGAGGACTTAAAATATGCGTTAAATCTAGGAGTTTCTCAAAAACTAGGAAAAGGCGCTTTAGGGGTGAAGTTTAGTTATGGATTAAATGATATTAATGTCACTTCAAAAAACAACTCTTCATTAAAGTATAAAGGGACTCCAATAACAATTAAACTTCTTTACCGTATTCCATTAAAGAAAAAGAGTGATGAATAGGCGATATCAACTATCGTTTCTTCGCCCTTAATTCAGACCACACTTTATCCCAGCTCACTGGTAGATCATTACGAAAAGGAACAATAAAAGCATCCATATACCCTTGTCGTTTTATCTCCTCTAGAATTCTATTAGACTCTTCGAGTGTAACAAATTCACCAATAAAGTATCGGTATCGACTATCTTTATATTCGTCCACATATCCCTCTTCAAATATTCTCTCAATCAGTTCAGGATGTCTTGTCACATAGGAGCCTATTTGTATGCGGAAATAGACAATCTTAAATCTATGCTGTAGAACTTCAACACTCTGTTCTTTTATCGGCTTATTGTACTCTATCTCATTTAGAATATCATTCTTAAAGTAGTAAAGGAGCACAGCAAACCCTACAACAAAACCAATCAAGACTGAAAGTAGCACTTTGTACTTTAGACTTAACTTGCTATTGTTGGTTTTTAAACGACTCATTTCATTGATAATTGCTTCTTCTCTTAGCTGCTTGCGCCTTTCTAGCAATTCTTTCTCCTCTAACATCATAATTGTGTGATAAGAATAGTAAGGAATGATGGTAAAGGAGTAAATATAGAGAATGATCTTTAGTTTTAAGGTATAATTACAACATAAAAAAAGGCTATGTTTAATAAAACACAGCCTTTTTTATATATTTACTAGAGTTAAAATACTCTATAATAAGCCACTTCTTTCTAATAAAGCATCTACAGATGGTTCAGATCCTTTGAAATCAATATAGAGCTTCATTGGGTGTTCTGTACCTCCTTTTTCAAGAATAGTATGACGGAAACGCTCTGCAGTCTCACTGTTAAACAGACCTTCTTTTTTAAACACACTGAAAGCATCGGCATCCAGTACTTCGGCCCATTTGTAGCCATAATATCCTGCAGCATATCCACCTGAGAAAATATGAGAGAATCCTGTGCTGAAACAACTACCGTCAACTGGAGGGAAAAGCTCCATTGGAGACATTGCTTTGTCTTCCATCTCTTTTACATCCCCACTAAATGGCTCAGTAATTGAGTGCCAGTTCATATCATTTATTCCAAAACTCAACTGTCTTTCCGAAAGGTAACCTGCAAGATAGTTCTGAGAACGAATCAGCTTCTTAACTAACTCTTCAGGAATCTTCTCTCCTGTTTGATAATGAACAGCAAAAAGGTCTAACCACTCTTTCTCAGCACCCCAGTTCTCCAATACTTGCGAAGGTAGCTCCACAAAATCACGATATACACTAGTTCCTGAAAGATCTTCATAAGTCGTGTTAGCGAACATACCATGAAGTCCATGTCCAAACTCATGCAAGAAAGTAGTCACTTCTCTAAATGTAAGAAGAGAAGGGGTATCCTTTGTTGGCTTCGTGAAGTTTGTCACCAATGAAACAAAAGGAATTACACGTTTTCCATCCACCTTCTTTTCATCACGATAAGTCGTCATCCAAGCACCAGAACTTTTGCTTTTACGTGGAAAGAAATCAAGATAAAGAATTGAAAGAAGTGTTCCATCTTTATCGTATACTTCGTATGCATCTACATCAGCATGATATTTATCGATAGATTTATTCTCCTTGAATTCAACACCATAAAGTTTATTGGCCAATGTAAACACACCTGCTTTTACTTTAGATAGCTCGAAATATGGTTTAATATCTTGTTCATTGAAACCATATTTTTCTTGCATCAATTTCTCAGTATAATAAGACCAGTCCCATCTTTGAAGCTCACCTTTGAAACCATTTTTCTTTGCAAAGGCCAACACCTCGTTATACTCTCGTTGAGCAGCAGGTTTAGACTTTTCATGTAGTTCACTCAAGAAAGCGTTCACTTTTTCAGGAGTTTCTGCCATACGTCTCTCCAATTGATAGGACGAATAGTTCTTGTATCCCAATAGTTTTGCCTTCTCTAATCGTAGGTTAACTATATTTCGGATAATCTCCGTGTTGTTATGCTCATTATCGTGATTAGCCATAGACGTATACATACGATAAATCTTTTCTCTCAACTCACGATTGTCCGAATATTTTAGGAAAGGACCAAACGAAGGACCATGCATCGTAAATAACCAACCTTCTTTATCCGCTTCTTTAGCAGATTCAGCTGCTGCATCAATAACAAATTGAGGAAGGCCTGCAAGATCTTCTTTATTTTCAACGAACATAGTATAAGCATTCGTTTCATGAAGATCATTCTGTCCGAATTTTAAACTACATTCAGATAGCTTTTTATTTATTGCAGCTAACTTCTTCTTATCTTCTTCATTCAGCTCTGCACCACTTCTTACAAAACCTATGTAGGTATCTTCTAAAAGTTTTTTCTGCTCAGCATTCAGTGATTCATCACCTTCGTATACTGCTTTAACTTTCTTAAATAAACCCTCATTAAGATTACAGTAACTACTATAATCAGATATAATTGGATTAATATCTTCAAGAAACTGTTGTAGTTCAGGAGATGTCTCGGCACCATCTAAATTATAAAGTACGCCCATGATTCGACCTAACTTATCACCAGCATCAGAAAGAGCCAAGATAGTATTGTCAAAAGTAGGTTTATCTTTTGAATTAATGATCGCATCTACCTCTTCACGTGCTTCTTTAATAGCAACATCAAACGCAGGTCTATAGTGCTCTGGTTTGATAGATGTAAAAGGTGGAGTTTGATATGGCGTTGACCATACTTCCAATAATGGGTTATTCACAGACTTAGTTTTTTGTTGACATGCACTCATACTCATCAGTATCAAAGCACCTGCAATTAGTTTTGTTCTCATAAGATCTATTTGTATTAAAAAAGATGTCCTAAAATACATTTATATGACGAACAACGAATGAAATTCGTTACAACTAAGCAGGTTTATTTCATTTTTTCTTTTTCTTGGTATTTTTCTTTTTCTGAACACTATGTCCAAACCTCCCCATAGCTTCCCCTAAAGCAAAGTAATGTCCATGAGAGTAGGCTAGTGGAGTAGACTTTGAAAGATCAAATGTTCCAGTCTCAGGATCGAGATATTTATCATCAGCGACCACATTCACGACATCAGCAATAAACATATCATGAGAACCCAAAGAGATAATCTCTTTTACTCTACACTCTATAGATATTGGAGACTCTTCAACTAATGGAGCCTTAACCACTGTCGCAGGTAACGGGGTTAATCCCGTCTCTTTAAACTTATCAAAATCTCTACCTGATTTGACTCCACACCAATCCGTTTCCTTTGCAATATCTTTGGTTGTAACATTAATCACAAACTCGCCAGACTCTTTTATAAGGTCATAACTATGACGCCCAGGTCGAACAGAGATATAGGCCATCGGAGGGTTAGTACAGACTGTTCCTGTCCAAGATATCGTAATCAAATTATAGTTTTCAGGAGACCACCCACAGGACACCAAAGCCGCTGGTAGTGGATAAATCATATTTCCCGGTTTCCAATTCACTTTACCCATAAAAAAATACATCTATTTCTACTTACGACAAAGATATACAAAAACCAATTCAATTATCCCTAAACCAGAATAATACAGAGTAAAGAGCTGATATAATTTAATACAGATTTCACCGTTATATTTAGTATAATATTGTAATTTTTGCTTTTTTTTGCAGACGTATATAGAACAGGCAAATATAAAGTGCTATTTACAATTAGATTGAGCAGTAAAGACATAACAAAACAACAAATTTTGAAGAAGATAGCAATTACACTACTATCTATTCTATTGGTGTGCATTAATGTGAGTGCGCAACAAAAGATTAAGATATCAGGGGTTATAAAAGATGCGAACACCAAAGAGACGCTTCCTTTTGTTAACTTATTGATTAAAGGTACAACTAGAGGAACGACTTCTGATCTAGATGGAAATTTCCGTATTGAGAGATTATCCACAAAAGATACAATCTTAGTATCTGCTATTGGTTACAAACAGAGAGAGTATATCGTTAAAAAAATGTTTGGTAAATACATTGGTAAAAAATTTATCATCAAACTCTCCCCTGATGTAACTGAACTATCTGAGGTCAAGATTCACCCAAGAGAGAATCCTGCCTTACGTATTGTTAGAAATATCAGTGATCACAGAGGAAAGAACAACCCTGATAGATTTGAAAGTACAGATTATCAAACCTACACAAAACTTACTGCTACTCTTACAAACCTATCTGACGTAATCCGTAAGAATTCTCTTTTTAAGAACCATCAGGGTGTGTTTATTAAAAGTCAGGATAGCACACAAAGTGATCAGCTACCTATTCTTTTCATGGAAAGGCTTACGCATAATGTAAAACAAAAAAACCCAGATATTGATTACACCAAAGAACTGACTCAGAATAAAAGAGCTTTAGGGTTCCTAGAGGATGCAGATATTAGTGGGTATGCTGAACAGATGACCTCTCGAATCAATTTCTACGACCGATTTATAGAGCTATTTGGTAAATCATTTGCGAGTCCTGTAAGAAAAAGAGGATTAATGTATTACAAATATCTTATTACAGATAGTTTATTTACAGATGATGGTTGGCAATATACGGTATCATTCCGCCCTAAAAATCCATTAGACCCACTATTTACTGGAGAATTCAAAGTAAGAGAAGACTCATGGGCCTTAATGGAGATTGAAGCAAAACTACCCGATGAGGCACAAATTAACTTTGTTAATAAGTTACAGTTCCTTCAATCATTTCAGTACATAAACGATACAACATTATTCTGGAAGACAAGTCGAATGGAAGCAGACTTCGAACTTTTGGATGAAGAGAAAAACTTTCTCGCACCCAAAGAGAAGTTCCATATGAGACAAACAAATCACTATAGTGATGTTCGTGTCAATCAGCATAAGTTGAACCCTGAGAATGAAAAAAATGACTTCAAAGACCCTTTAATTGCAAAAGATAATAATAAGACCATAGTTTCTTTGGATGATTACCGTCCAGAAAAACTCGATTTAGTCGAACAGCAAGTTACTGGCGCCTTAGACTCTCTTAACAACCACTGGCTGATTAGAACAGGGGATGCTGTGACTAAAATGATATTAACAGGATATATCGAAGGCAAATACATCGACTATGGTCCATACACAGAGTGGATGCTGAAGAACAAAGTGGAAGGAATCCGTGTCAATGCCAACTTTAGAACAAGTGAAGATCTGATCAAAAATACGATGCTAACAGGTCAAATTGGTTATGGATTCAAAGACAAAAAGATCAAATATTCTGCAGGGGTTAAATTTAGAACCAGCGAAGAGAAGTGGAGGTTCTTAACGTTCAACTATAAAGATGATCTTGTAAAAGTTGGAGACAATGGGAGTATCAAGCTTTTAAGAGAAAACACTGAAAATACAGGAGAGCAGAACATTCTATATTCACTAATCTCTAGAAAAGATATCGACAAGCTGGTTAGAGACAAATCAGTATCTGCTGGAATCATTCATGAATGGAAAGAGGGGTTGGTTTCAAAACTTAATGTCTCTCACCATAAAGTATACTCTGGAATGTACGTGCCATTCACTGTCAAAAATGTCCCACTGGCCTCTTACACAAACAATGAAGTTTCATTGATTACACGTTTTAGTTGGGATGAAAAGCTTGACCAATCTTACTTTAGACGATACTATGTTGGTTCTCTATATCCAATTATAAACCTTAAACTAACAGCAGGAAATTACAATATTGACACCCAAAAAGGGAATTATTATAAGATTAGGGCTACCTGGAAACATAAATTCAACATTGGTCTAACAAAACTTAAGTATGTGGCAGAAGCGGGATATCAATTCGGTAAAGTTCCTTATACTTTGCTAGAGGTACATAGATCAAACCAAACATATGGGCTTGCTAGATACAACTTCAACACCATGAACGATATGGAGTTTGCTAGTACACAGTTTGCTAGTTTATTCTTAGACTACAACCTAAATGGCTTAGTTTTCAAACACATACCATTAATCAAAAGATGGGACTGGAGAGAGTCATTCTCTGCCAAATTCCTACAAGGTCAACTTGATCGAAATCAAATTGTGGGACTTGATGCTCCTAAAACGTTGAAATCACTAGACAACGTCCCATTTATCGAATTTGGTGCTGGTGTGAGTAACATACTTCAATTCCTTCGAATTGAAGCCATCTACCGTGCGACACACCAATTTGAGGTGAAGAAAGAGAACTTTGGATTTAGATTCCGTGCAGAGATAACATTCTAACTGTATTAGATCTCAATTGATAGACATACATTTTCATTGATCAATGAGTTAAACTGGATCTTAATCATCCAATTGAAGACTTATAGATCAATGAAAAGTGTGTAAAACACCCTAATAACTAAATTACCTTCCAATACCGATATACCTAACTATATAGACACACCATCTCATTGATTCATATAGACTCTCTTCTCTTAGATTATCAATCATCAAGTCACTCATCATCCAGATGCATGATATTCACATGACACAGTTGTGATACCATTAAAATGTGTTCCTCTAATTACATATATCACTTCTGGAACATTTCACTTTCATCAACATTTTTTGTTCGTGACTTTTGTCACAAAGCAACCTTTTAAGACACGCAAACAACTGATAAACAACACTATACAATCACAAACTTAATTTGTTTGTTATTATCAAAACATATATCTTTGCTATCAACAAATAAATAGCCTTAGACAAAATGAAGTACCTTATTATCGGGGGTGTAGCAGGTGGAGCCACAACTGCAGCACGATTAAGAAGAGTAGATGAAAATAGTGAAATCATCATGTTAGAGAAAGGACCATATATATCCTATGCTAACTGTGGTCTCCCATACTACATTGGTGGCATTATTAAGGATCGCAGCAAACTTCTTGTTCAGACACCTGAAGGCTTTGGCAAACGATTTAATATTGATGTAAGAACACTTTCTGAGGCGATCGAAATCGATAGTGAGAAGAAAGAGGTTTCTGTATTAAACCATCAAACAAAAGAGACATACAAGCTCTCTTATGATAAACTTGTGCTATCACCAGGAGCAAAGCCAGTAATTCCACCGATACCAGGTATTAATAGTCCCAAGATCCTTACATTAAGAAATGTTGAAGATACGGACAGAATTAAGGAATTTGTTGACAAGGTAGCACCAAAAAAAGCTGTAGTTATTGGAGCAGGTTTCATAGGTCTTGAAATGGCTGAAAACCTACACCATCGAAATATACAAGTATCCGTAGTAGAAGCAGCACCACAGGTGATGAATATGATTGATCCTGAGATGGCTTCTATCATTCATCAACATTTCAAAGAGCAGGAGGTCGGATTGATCTTAGACGATGCCGTAGCATCCTTCGAAGAGATCAATAACCAAGTCCACATTACTTTAAATAGCGGAAGGGTACTCGTGGCTGACATTGCTATTCTATCTATTGGAGTGAAGCCAGATACAACTTTAGCACAAAAGGCTGGAATAGAACTAGGCGTTACAGGTGGAGTGAAAGTGGATCCATATCTACAAACCTCTAAAGAGGATATTTACTCTTTAGGAGATAGTATGGAATTTCCTCATCCAATTACCAATAAACCTACAATCGCATATCTAGCTGGACCTGCAAACAAACAAGGTAGACTTCTTGCGGACAACATGACTTTTGGTCATAAAAGAGCCTATAAAGGGGCTATAGGTACCGCGATTGCGAAAGTATTTGATTTAACAGTAGCAACCACCGGACTAAGTGAGAAACAACTTATAAAAGAGGGTATACCATATAAAGTTTCAATCACCATTAATGGGTCTCATGCAGGGTACTACCCTGGAGCGACTCAGATGACCTCAAAAATACTCTTCTCTTCAGATGACGGAAGAGTATTGGGAGCCCAAATCGTTGGAGAAAAAGGAGTGGACAAAAGAATCGATATGTTGGCGACCATCATTGGAGTAAATGGAGATATCTACGACCTTCAAGATGTAGAACATGCATATGCTCCACCATTCTCTTCAGCAAAGGATCCAGTAAACCAAGTAGCATTCAATGCAGAAAATATTTTAAAAGGACTATCAAACCATCTCTCTCCTTACGAGATGAAAAACAGAGGAGAGGATATCTTTTTACTAGACGTAAGAACACCAATGGAGTATGACCTTGGTCACATAGATGGTGCGATTCAAATTGAGGTAGATGAGCTTAGACAGAATCTTAACCGAATCCCTAAGGAAAAGACTATATACCTATATTGTGGGATTGGCTTAAGAGGATATGTTGCTACTAGAATACTACTTCAAAATGGTTATGAACATGTGTATAACCTATCAGGAGGGTATAAACTATACACCTCTGCTACTGATATACAGGAAAATCCAATCCTGATTGAGAAGAAGCAATCAAACAATGAAAGTACTCATACAGAAAGTAAAACCAACAATATGCATAAGGTAGATGCAACAGGTCTTCAATGTCCTGGTCCGATCTCTCTACTAAAAGAAGAGGTGGACAAAATTCAATTGAATGAAACGCTTGAGATTACCGCTTCGGATATGGGTTTCTATAGAGATGTTGAAAGCTGGTGTAATGTCACTGGAAACACTTTAATCTCGAAGTCAAAAAAAGACGGAATGATTACCGCTCAAATACAGAAGACAGAAAACAATGATGGATTCTCTATTACATCGAAAGGAGATGACAAAACAATCGTTGTTTTTAGTGATGATTTAGATAAAGCACTAGCAAGCTTTGTGATTGCAAATGGAGCAGCAGCGATGGGGAAGAATGTAACCATGTTCTTCACATTCTGGGGACTAAATATCCTTAAAGATCCCAAAGCACCTAAGGCACCCAAAGATATGATGGGAAAAATGTTTGGGTGGATGATGCCAAGCAGTTCGAAGGCCCTTACGCTATCAAAGATGAACATGATGGGAATGGGTTCTAAGATGATGCGATACAGAATGTTATCTAAAAAGGTAGATGCGCTTGAAACCATGATAGGCAAAGCGAAACTGTCTGGAATAGAACTCATTGGTTGTCAAATGAGCATGGATGTGATGGGCGTTGACTCACAAGAGTTCATTTCTGGAGTCAAAGTAGGTGGTGTTGCAAACTACCTAGAGGCAGCAGAGAAATCAAACGTAAATTTGTTCATCTAACTTGATGTTCGATTGAAACATTATCAAAATAATGCACAGCACCTACCTACTGGTAGGTGCTTTTTTATTTATATAGATTATTCTATTTTGAATATTAGGGGATAAAATAGAATAATAGCACTACCATACCACCTCCCCCAAAACGGTTATCTCATAAATTTAGATTAAATTCCATAAAAAAGACATGGACATCTGAACCTATAGATTGTAATTTTTAGAGATAGAGCTTATGTAACAACATGTTAAGTAATATAAAGTTGTTATACACTTATCCATACCACTAATAGTATCACATTAACACTTCTAAATAACAAGCTCTTATAATGATAATATCAAATTGATATCTCAATTAATTATACCTCAAAACAGGCGGATTTAAATCACTTATACTCATATCAAAAACACAAATCTAATAGTTAAACATTTTAATAGATTATTCTAATAAAACAAAAGTGGTGCATATTTATTAGGATTTATCATAACAAAAGCCCAATATTTTCGTAAACCATTGAATTTATTTGTGCTATTTATTATTTTTGCAGGACAAACAACAACACAACATAATAACGTCAGGTTCTATGGAACAAAGTTCTAAAACAATCTTAGAAATGATATTTGAGCTCAAAAAAAGATGCTCAATGATGGATGTAGAGATAATGAACAGAATGGGTTTATCACATTCCGAGCTTCAATTCTTCTCTACCCTAAAAGAATGTAGTAATATATCTAGCTCTGAACTAGGAAAGAAAATGAATCTTTCTCCGTCAAGAGTGAGTAGAATTGTCGACAGATTAGTTACAAACGATTTTCTTGATCGTTCTATATCAGTAGCTGATCGACGTGCAATAACTCTAAGATTAACAGAAAAAGGGGAGGATGTAGCCCAACAAATTGAAGATGCGAGAGAACATTGTAATAATAAAATCAATGAAGTTCTATCGCCTTCAGAAGTAGATGCATTCAGTAAAGCGCTAAACAAAATTGTAGAAGTTGTAGTTGAATAATCAACTCTTCTTTGAACGAAAAAACCATCACACTTTAAAGTATGATGGTTTTTTTATAATCAATATATTTATACTGTCACGAGCCTCTTATAGAGGTCCATTGTCTTATTTCATAGATACACACATCCTTACTCGTGATACGACTTTCATCTTCTTCACTTGCAGATCCTGAGTGTTAGGAGCATTATGATCAGAAGCAGTCATTTTAACAGCACTGTAAGCCTTCATATATCTAGGAGCCCTATAGTCTTGTTGTTGAGAGCTATTTACATCCACACTTACAACACGCAAGATCTCATTACCTAGTGCTTTAATAATTTGACCTCCTTTAGCCTTTGCCTTAAGTGTCGCTTTCACTGCCAACTCATTCTCTATTTGGGTTAAGTCGCCATACTCAAATCGACCCAGACTTACTTCGATATAACGATTTTGACTAAACTCATAGAACAACTCATCAAGCAAAGAGATATCCTTCACCTCTAATTCATAAGAACGTGTTTCATGAACCCCCAGTTGATGCTTTCTTTTTACTACCACTTGATTGTCCACATCAACAACTTTTAAATCCGACTTATTGATATCATAGCGTTTTAGAATCGTATAGCAATCTTTCTCTAGTTGATTTATTGATTCAGCATCCTTCATCTTTGGATTACTAGATAAAAAGATATTCATGTAAACACGCTTAGGAGAGACCATCTGTTCTGCCTTCCCTGAAACCCATACAACACTTTCACTACTTATATCACTATTCTGTCCGAATGATGGTACTATCACCATTAGAGTTAAAATGAAAACACTCAAGATTCGCTTAATCATACTACTTCAATTTAGTTTATTAACAATGTTAACAGTCCAATTTCCATGCCAAGATTAATCATTAGTCAATTTCCACACTTTATTAAAATAGGTAATCGAAGCCTGCTTAAGCTCATTTATCTTCTGTGCCTCTGCCCAATTAACCACCACACTTGGCTCTTTAAACACAGGCCAACCATCTCTATCGACTGCAATCTTCTCTATACGACCCAACTCACACAAAAGTGTAGAAGTTCCAAGATGTATCAAATTCATCTTCTCCTCCTTGGAATACTCTCTAAATCCCCAACCTCTCTCTCGGATACCAATAAGCATAAAAACACCATTTTCATCTAAATCCATTTGAAACATCTCTCCTAAACGGAAACATAGTTGGGTCCAATTCTGTATTTTATTTTTTGACATTACATTTTTGTTTTTTTATTAATATTTCAATGAGCCTCCTCTTCGATTACCACAATATTTCTGACACAAACAAAACACATTGAAGTAACGCTCACAAGCCATAACAACAGCCCTATCGAAGAGATAACCAGATTACATTCCAGAGGTACGTAATCATATACTGCAAGAAATCAATTATTTGTTATCCTTACTATCTAAATGTACAAAAAAAAGTCAGTTACTGCGTTGAATGAAAAAAGATCAAAACAAAAATTGTACATTTGTAATCTTGACACGTAATCTTAAGTCATAGACAATATGTTGTCATACAGTAACTAAAAAATTTGTCTCCTCTTAAACATGAAACAACGCCATCTGGCCTTTGTGCAGATCAAGGGTTGTTTTATCTTTTTAAGTCGAGAATTATTGCAAAATATATCATAGGATGAAAAGAACATTAATCAAAGAAATCCTTCTTTCGGGACAACCAGGTACTGAAGTAAATATTAAAGGATGGGTAAGGACCAAAAGAGGTAGTAAAAGTGTCAACTTCATAGCAATGAATGATGGAACTTGCCTAGGTAATCTTCAAGTGGTTGCTGATGTTGCATCTTTTGAAGAGGAGACACTTAGAGATACAACTACTGGTGCTGCTCTTTCAGTTACAGGTAAGTTGGTTGCATCTCAAGGTAGTGGACAATCCGTTGAGCTTCAAGCTGAAAAAATAGAGGTATTAGGAAAAGCAGATCCAGAAAAATACCCTATCCAGCCTAAAAAACATACACTTGAATTTCTACGCGAGAATGCACACCTAAGAATGCGTACGAACACTTTTAGTGCCGTATTCCGCATCCGCCACGCCATGATCTTTGCAGTGCATAAATTCTTTAGTGATAAAAACTTCTACAATATTCACACTCCAATCATCACAAGCTCGGATGCTGAAGGTGCAGGAGAGATGTTTAGAGTTACAACACTACCATTTAACGATACGCCTAGAACAGAAGAGGGAGAGGTTGATTTCTCTCAAGACTTCTTTGGAAAGTCGACAAACCTTACTGTATCAGGACAGTTAGAAGGTGAATTAGCTGCGATGGCTTTAGGTCAGATCTATACTTTTGGCCCTACATTCCGTGCTGAGAATTCAAATACATCACGCCACTTGGCAGAGTTTTGGATGATCGAACCAGAGATGGCTTTTGCTGATCTTAATGACAATATGGATCTTGCAGAAGAGTTCTTAAGATACCTTATTCAATATGCTTTAGACAACTGTAAAGAGGATATTGAATTCCTTGCAAAGCGTCAAGAAGAAGAGGAGAAGAACAAGCCTAAAGAGGAGCGTAACATGAACCTCATCGAAAAACTTCAGCTTGTAGCTGACAATGATTTCGTAAGGTTAACATATACAGAGGCTATTGAAATTCTACGTAATTCGAAGCCAAACAAGAAAGGTAAATTTAAATACCCTATCGAAGGATTCGGAACCGATCTTCAAAGCGAACACGAAAGATATCTAGTAGAGAAGAAATTCCAAAAACCAGTTATTCTTACAGACTATCCTGCAGACATTAAAGCTTTCTACATGAGAGTAAATGAGGATGGAAAAACTGTTGCTGCAATGGATATTCTATTCCCTCAAATTGGAGAAATTGTTGGTGGATCTCAACGTGAAGAACGTCTAGACGTTCTTGAAGCTAAAATGGATGAGATGGAGATCCCTAAAGATGAAATGAGCTGGTATCTTGATACCCGTCGTTTTGGTGGAGCACCACACTCTGGTTTCGGTTTAGGCTTCGAAAGACTTATTACTTTTGTTACAGGCATGGGTAATATTCGTGACGTAATTCCATTCCCACGTGCACCTAAAACATGTGAATTTTAATATCACATACAAACGATAATAATAGAGGCTGTATCCCTTTCAATGGTGGATGCAGCCTCTATCTTTTTTACACCCAACAAAATTCAAACAAGAAATACCCCCTCACACCAGATACCCCGTATTTTTAAAATCCCTCCACAACTAAATACTCTATCTACATTTGTACCTCCTCTCAAAACACAAAAAATCAGGCTCTTTCCTAAACTTGATGGGTGACCATATTAAATAGAACAGTGTTTATATACCATTATCATATCCGACCACATCAATTTCACCTTACTCTGACCAACAAGCTACTTGCTCCTGCTTTTCCCCTGAGATAGCTCGAAGTTGATTCAAAGTTCACTCGAAGTTCATTCATCGATTTCCCATTTTGGGTGAGGAAATTTCGAATATACTTGGAATGATACCCAAGAAAAAGCAGGTGATAGTAGCATCTTAGTCAGGTGATGGGGGCTTTAAAAGTTCTTTATGAATCTCTACTTATCTAAAACGTCGTAATCTCGTAGATTGCATCCTTTAGGATGCTATTTCAATGATTCGTTATCTTCTTCAATCTTGAATGTGTTGTTCTATAATTGCACTGCTTTAATAGGCATCTAAACTCTTGGGGTAATGCTTTATTAATTAATGATCTGACTTTAGAGAGGTTGAATTAGGATAGGGCAGGAGGTGGATGAATCGCTTTTGAAACGATGTTCCTTTTGAAGATAGGATAAACAAAATGAGTTGAGAAGTTCTATATCATTTTGTTTATCTAATGGTTGGTTGCCAATAAGGGTTTAAGGTTTAACAGGTAAATCCTCTTTTGTAAGCTCTATTTTATACAGTAGGGGCCAATATTTACCCGTTACATAGAGCATGCTATCTTTGGGATTATATGCAATGCCGTTCATTACATCTATCGCTTTTTTGCTCTTCATTTGGGCAGAGCTAGAGAGTCCTGTTAAAGAAATAATCGCAACCACTTCTCCTGTTTTACTATCGATCTTAACTATATCTTCTGTGGTCCATATATTGGCATATATATAACCATTCACATATTCGAGTTCATTCAGATAGGTATACTCTCTCTGGTTTGAGAATACATTTACTCTACGAACCTCCTTGAAGGTAGATGGATCTACAAAATATATGGTGGAGGAACCATCACTCATGATGAGCTCTTTACCATTATTCGTTAGTCCCCATCCTTCTTTGTTAGGAAAGGAAAAATTTCCAATTTGAGCCATGGTGGTATTGTCATAAACAAAAGCTTTCTGCTTCTTGTAAGTTAGCTGATACACCTTACCATCTAACAGGGTTATACCTTCGCCGAAGAACTCTTTATTCAATGCTGTAGCGGAGACAATCTCTCCACGCTGGAACTTTGTTTTATAGATAACCGAAGTTCCATTCTCTCCTGTACTTTCATATAGAAGTCCATTATTAAATTCGAGACCTTCTGTGAAATGTTCGGGTGAATGAGGGTAGCTACCGACAACCCTATACCCCAATTTTTCAGGAGCCTTGGATGCAAATAAGATAAGTTCACGACGAGTGGTTCCCGTCTGACCATTATCCTTTAATGCTTCGACTTTTATACTATTTTTTCCAATGCGAAGAAGCTCTTTAGGAAGGATTTCACTACACTCAAAGCTCTCTAGATCCTTAACTTTTGTATTATTCACATATAGAGATGCTTTCTCTATTTGGCCACCTTTGGGTAGCACCTTTATAGTTATTAACACCTCTTTACCGATTGTTGACTTCTTTGTCATCTTCACCACAGAGACAGGTTTTCGTGTATTCGAAGTCGTTTTACATGAGGTATTTCCGAACAAAAGTAAGGTAATTATTATTGAGAAATATAGTGTACTGACTTGTCTAATTCGTTTCATAATCATTTTAAAAATAGCATTCTATACGATAAAGATATAAAAGTGTATCATAACAAAAGAGTCAAAAGAGATTATCGATGATAAAAATAGTATTTCACTCCTATTCTAGTCGTCAAAAAAATAATTATAAGTTACTTTTGTATCTTTATTAGCAGTAATCTTATTGATATATAACATATATGAGTACCATTAAGAAATTAGCAGGACAAACTGTAATTTATGGATTGAGTTCAATTCTTCCAAGGTTTCTCAACTATTTCCTAGCTCTATTTTACACACGTATTTTTCTTCCCGAATCGTTAGGGGAGATCACCAACATGTTTGCATGGGTAGCCATTTTAATGGCACTATTAACCTATGGTATGGAGACAGCATTCTTTCGATATGCATCACAAAAAGGGCAAGATATTGTATCTGTATTTACGACTTCATTTCTTACGATGGTGGTCAGTTCAATGGTATTCTTGTCTTTGACATTCCTCTTCAATACGCCATTGGCTGATTTTTTTGGCTACCATAATGCTGATAAATATGTAAGATGGTTGTCATACATACTCGTATTGGATGCGGTATCCACTATTCCATTTGCAAAGCTAAGGCTTGAAGGGCGACCTGTTAAGTTTATGATTATCAAACTACTGAACGTATCTATCAATATCGGTTTTAACCTGTTTTTCTTGGTATTGTGTCCATGGTTAACGAAAGAGAGTCCTGATAGTGTTCTTCTGCACATATATGATCCCAATATTAGTGTAGGTTATGTTCTTATATCCAATGTTATTGCATCGCTATTTTCACTTATATTGTTAATTCCAGAGATGCATATCTCTATTCGTAAATATGACCCAAGGCTACTAAAACAACTCTTGATATATGGTATTCCCATACTTGTTGTATCGGTGGCAGGAATGGTAAATCAGAATATTGATAAGGTCTTAATTCCCAAGTTAATTAAGCCACATACTGATGCGATGTATCAATTGGGGATATATGGAGCAAATGCAAAGTTGGCAGTGATTATGACCCTCTTTGTTCAAGCATTTAGATATGCCTTTGAACCCTTCTTTTTTGCACGACAAAAAGAGACTGAGGATAAAAAGATATATGCAGATATTTTGACCTATTTTGTCATATTCTGCTTGGCAGTGTTCCTTGGTATCACACTTTTTATTGATCAAATAAAAATGATCTTAGATCCAAAATACTACGAAGGGTTGGGCGTGGTGCCATATATTCTGATCGCAAATATGCTGGTGGGAATTTATTATAACCTGTCTCTTTGGTATAAGCTAACCGATAAGACCTATTTTGGTGCCTATTTTTCTATCGGGGGTGCATTGATAACGATCTCAATAAATTCCTTATTTTTGTCAACTTATGGCTACAAAGTTGCAGCTATAGCACAGGTGGTTTGTTTTGCGGTGATGACCGTAGCAAGCTATTACTATATGAGGAAATATTACCCTATAGATTATAATGTTAAGCGAGTTATACTATTAGTGATCTTCGCTTTATCATTATACTTTTCAGGTCAATATCTTCCAGACGTTAACACTATCTTGGGATTTGTTCTCAGGGGATTTACTATCTTAGTCTTTCTTGTACTTTCACTTCTTCCGGAGTTGAAAGTGGAGTTAGAAAAAAGAAGCAGAGGGTAGAGGTTAAACCCCATATAGATGGCATGATTTATGTCGACAGTCGTTTGTCAAACTCTTGAATAAAAAAAACTTATATATGACATCAGTTAAAATAATAAACAGATCTAAAAACAGCCTTCCTCATTATGGAACAGAAGCTGCTGCAGGAATGGATCTAAGAGCAAATATAGAAGAACCAATCACATTAAAACCACTTCAGAGAACATTGGTTCCTACAGGATTGTTTATTGAATTACCAGTAGGATATGAAGCACAAGTAAGACCACGTAGTGGACTGGCTTTCAAACATGGAATCACTGTTCTAAATAGTCCTGGAACAATCGATGCGGATTACAGAGGCGAGATTTGTATCATCCTCGTTAATCTTTCTGAAGAGCCGTTTGTTATTGAAAATGGAGAGCGTATTGCTCAAATGGTGGTAGCAAAACACGAAACCGTTAAATGGGAAGAGGTGGAAGTGCTAAATGATACTCAAAGAGGTGAAGGTGGTTTTGGCCACACAGGAAAGAAATAAGAATCCCTTATCATCAAAAAATATTAGCATTATGATGAAAATACACAAAGTACTCATAGGAGCAACGCTACTTGTAGCCTTACTCTCATGTAGTACGAGTAAGAAGATTACATCCTCAAAAAATAAAGCTAATCCTGTTGCCTTGAAGGGTAATAGCTCAGACACGAAACTGTCTGAGGAGATGAGTCTTCAATTTGAATATCTTTTTATTGAAGGTTTAAAACAGCGTATGCTTGGTAATTTTGAGGGGGCTATTGCTCTATTCTCTAAGTGTCTAGAGATAGACCCAAAGTCTGCCATTTCTATGTATGAGTTATCTACAATACATATTGCAAAAAAAGATATCACTAGTGCATTAGGGCTGCTTGAAAAAGCTTATTTGTTAGAGCCTTCAAATGATACGTATGCCATGTTGTTGGCTCAGGTATTTGAACAGCGAAAGAGGTATGATAAAGCAGCAGATATTTATGAACAGCTTGTAGCCAAACATCCTACGAACCTCGACTATATATATCGTAACGCGGCACTATATGCTTCATCAAATCAATTTGAAGAGGCCATAAAGATGTATGATCGCTTAGAGAAAGAGATGGGGCTTAATGAACGTATTTCTGTGGCAAAAGAACAGATATATCTTTCATTAAAGAAGCCAAAGAAAGCGAGAGAAGAGATCCAGCGATTAATTGATAGTAATCCTAAGGAGACAAAATATTATGGTCTTATGGCGGATCTATACATGAAAGAGGATAATAGAGAAACCGCTTTAAAGTATTACAATAAAGTGCTTGAAATTGATCCTAAAGATGGCTTTGTTCACATCTCACTTGCGAACTACTATCGTGAAGGTAAACAGCCACAGAAGGCGCTCTTTCATGTCGAGAAAGCAATGCAAAGCACTACATTGGATACTGGTACCAAGATTCAGATGTTTCTTCTTCTAACGGCACCCAAAACAGAGTTTGTAGTTTCGGATGAAGAGAAAGAGAAGTTGCTTGGGTATATGATTGCTGCAAATCCTAGTGAGAGTAGACCACATGCACTTTTTGCAGAGTATTTAATTCAGAAGCAAGAGTTTAAGAGAGCACAAGAGCAGTTTCAATATGCCATCGACCTAGAGGGGAGTAATTATATATATTGGGAACGAGTTATCATGCTGGATAACCAACTTCTTGATTGGGATGCAATGAAAGCAAATACAGAGAAGGCATTACTCAAGTTTCCAAACAAGCCTCTTTTGTACATCTTCAAATCGCTAACACTATTGCAAGATAAGCAGTATACAGAGATGCTTCCTATTCTTGAAAAAGCAGAGGTATTACCAGATGTAAATAAGGCAATGCTTTCGCAGATCTATACCTACAAAGCAGAAGCACTCTATAATCTTGATAAGTTTGAAGAGGCATGGAAAGCATATGATAAGGTTGTTGAATTAGATCCAACAAACTATATGGCGATGAATAATTTTGCATATTATTTATCACTTCGTAGTGAGCAGTTAGAAAAGGCTGAGAGACTTAGTGCTTTGGTTGTGGAGAAAAATCCCAATAACCCTACCTATCTTGATACTTATGCTTGGGTACTATTCATGAAAAAGGACTATCGTTTGGCTAAATTCTATATGAAGAATGCTATTGATAGTATGGACAATGTAAATCCTACTCTTTATGAACATTATGGAGATATTCTATATTTCTTAGATGATATTGATGGAGCCTTAAACAATTGGAATAAAGCTAAGAAAGAGGGAATAGAGTCTGAGATCCTAGATAAAAAAATTAAAGGTAAGAAGTATTACTCCGAGTAATACTTCTTTAAATCTGAAAGATTAATGCAGTCAGTAGTGTTTAGATTTTTACAAACAAAGTCGGTACTTTTTATTGCTCTCATAGCAATCACAACGAGTTGTAGTACAACGAAGAGGTTACAGAAGAGTGTTACTCCAACTGCAAGTATGGAAACACTAAAACCCATTAGTGCTTCGAAGCTAATGAGGAATGTGCGAAATGCAGAGAGCTGTTATGAAACTTATGGTGCCAGAAAAGCATCTATAAGTGCAACGCTTAATGGTAGCAAAAACACATTCACGGCCTCTATAAAAGCAAAGATGGATAGCGTGATTATTATCTCTGCACAGAAGGGTATATTACCCATAGGTAAACTTCTTGCAACAGAAGATACCCTTATATTGGTAAACTACCTTGGTCGGGAAATAATGAGATCAAATTATGAACGACTGGAAGAGAATATTGGTGTCAACCTTTCTCTTTTCAAATTAGAAGATCTTTTAATGGGAAATGCACTAACCCTGCAGATCAACCCCAATGGAAGGATGTTGAAAAAATATAAAAGTTTTACAGAAGATGGTTATTATGTACTGACATCTTTAAAGCAAACCGTCTCTCGAAAAGAGAAACACAATAAAAGGAAGAAAAAGGTAGTTATAAAAAAAGAAAATAAGATATATATAGGACAAAACAAGGTAGAAGAACGTCTCTACTTTGACCCACATACGTTTAAACTTTCAAAAGTGATCTATAAAGATCTCGAAAGTAACTCTTCGACAACCATAAATATTGACAAATATGTCGAATTGGAAGGATTTTTATACCCTTCGGTGGTAACAATGACCTCTCAAAAGCAAGAGAATATTATCTTTGAACTGAAAGTGAAGTTGTATAAGATGTGGGTAGATAAAGAAAGTTCTTTTAAATTCTCAATACCCTCATCATACAAGAGTAAAGTGTTGTAGGTTATGTGGAAAAACTCTCTTCTTAAATATTTTTTATGGATATGTTGTATCCTGTCCTTCATGAGTAGTGAAGGACAAGATATCTCATCAATGAGAAAACAACAACGAAAGATACTTAGAGAGTTAAAAACGACACAGAAACTTCTTAATCAAGCTCAGAAAAATGCAGACATCTCTTTGTCTCAACTGAAGTTAATAAAGAACAGTATCAGGCAACGTCAAAACCTCATTACGAAATATGAAGATCAAATCAAGATCTACAATAGTTGTATAGAGGATTATAGCTATGTTATTACCTCATTAGATAACGACCTGACACAAGCAAAAGAGTCCTATTCTAAATTTCTCAATAAAATGAATTTGGAAGGGTCTCCAGATCAAAAGCTCATCACATTATTCACCTCTAAAGACATCAAAGATTTCTATATGAAAGAGGGGGAGGCTGCGCAATACCAAAAGATACAGACTAGAAAAATAATGTTTATTAGTTCTTTAGCAGAGACCATCTCTCGAAGTAAAGTTCTGATGAAAAAGAATCGTGATGAGGTCGAGCAGATGACCCATAGCGTCTCTCATGAATGTAAAATACTCAACAATGAATTTGTGATTGAGAACTCTTACTATCAAAACCTTAAAGACAAGGAGAGAGAACTAACTGCTATCGTATCACAGCAGAAGAGTATTGCGACCAAACTACAGAAAGAGGTTGTATCTGAGGGGGCCAACAAAGGGTATAACAATAAGACACTACAAAAAGAGTTTGAAAAACATAAAGGTAAGCTAATATGGCCTGTAGATGGCGTGGTTATTGACCATTTTGGGGTACATAGCCATACCATAATGAAGAAGTTGAAGGTAAATAACAAGTGGATTACGATCTCTACGCTACCTAAGACAAAGGTAAAAGCAGTATATGATGGAGTTGTGACTGCCGTGATGGCAATCAAACATGGTAACTTATCAGTATTTGTACGACATGGAAGTTATATCACTGTCTACTCCAATTTAAAAACAGTTTACGTCAAGAAGAACCAAACAATAAAGCTTGGGAAGACGTTAGGTGATGTGTATACAGATAGCCACAACGGAACGAATACGCTATTAAAGTTTCAGATATGGAAGATGACGGAGTGTCTGAATCCAGAAGATTGGTTATCCGATCAGATATAGTATCATAAGCAATTAAAAAAGCGATTAAAAGGTGGACTTATAATCGCTTTTTCAATCTTATGCCTTATGTACCTCTTTTTCCTCATCGAATATCTTTCGATAAAAAAGAAGTAAGATAGCAATCCCCACAGAGATAGCCGAATCAGCAATATTAAATACTGGGCTAAAGAATAAGAAGTGATTACCTCCAACCTTTGGAAACCAAGCAGGGAAGTTCCCTTCCACTAATGGAAAATATAACATATCGACCACTTTACCATAGAAGAACGTTTCATACCCTCCTCCGTCTGGAAATAGTGTGGCTATCTGCCCAAAGCTATGATCAAATATAACACCGTAGAAAGCACAATCAATGATATTCCCGATAGCTCCTGCAAGTATCAAAGATATACTTACTACTGCTCCTGTTGGAATTCCTTTTTTGATTAATTTATTTAAATAGACGATAATCGCCGCCGATGCAAATATTCTAAATATGGTAAGGAATGGTTTACCGTATTTTCCAGCAAACTCAAACCCGAAGGCCATACCATTATTCTCTACAAAATGTATTCGGAACCAATCACCAAACACATCGAACTCATCTCCCAACATCATATGTGTTTTGATCCAAAACTTTGATGCTTGGTCGATCACAAGAAGCAATAGTACAACCACAATTGCTATGTTACGCTTTGACATACAAATCTAATATTAAAAAAAAATCCGAGGAGTATTACCTCTCCTCGGATTGTCAATTTTTATTATGAAAGAATTACTTTCTGTTATTTTTCGCATCAATACTTAAAGTTGCATGAGGCACAGCTAACAAACGCTCTTTAGCAATTAACTTACCTGTTTCACGACAAACACCATAGGTTTTGTTCTCAATACGTATAAGTGCTGCCTCTAAGTGCTGAATAAATTTCTGCTGTCTCTGAGCTAACTTTCCAGCCTCCTCTTTTGATAAAGTTGCTGCCCCTTCTTCTAACACTTTGAATGTAGGAGAAGTGTCCTGTGTGTCGTTACCGTCTCTTTGGGTAATGGCATCCTTGTACAACTCATAATCATTTCTTGCCTTGTCGAGCTTACCTAGAATCACTGCTCTAAATATCTCCAGGTCTTCATCTGAGTATCTTACTTTTTCCACCATATAATAATAAAGGTTAAGAATAATTTTATGAGTTCCTATTAGATTTGATCCACTAATTTAATAAAATTATCTTTAAAACGACACACTACAACAAATGCAAACATCAATAATTAAACACGTTTAACATCAATTTTAGTTAGAACATCTGCTTCGATCTCTACCTCATGTCCTCTACCTTCTTCGATAGTATCCACTAAGTTAAGTTCTGTAGCAAGTGTCTGTTTTGATATATAATCTGTAAAGTTCTCTAATGCACTATTTAGATTTTCATGACGTTGAATAGTTATCACAACTTTGTCTGTTACATCAAAATCACTCTCTTTTCTGATATTCTGAATACGGTTAATGAACTCGCGAGCAATACCCTCTTCTCTCAACTCTTCCGTAACTGTAATATCTAAAGCAACCGTCAATGCCCCTTCGTTTGCAACCAACCATCCTGGAATATCTTCCGACATGATTTCAACATCTTCAAGAGTCAAATCTACTTGTTGCTCCTGAACTAACAACTGAAGGCTACCTTTTGTTTCGAAGAGATTGATATCATCTTGAGATAATCCATTAACAGCACCAGCTATCCCCTTCATAATCTTACCATATTTAGGACCTAAAGTCTTAAAGTTTGGCTTAATCTTCTTCTTGATAACACCTGAGTTAGCTGTAATGTATTCAACTTCTTTTATATTAACCTCTGTCAAGATAATATCTTTCACCGCTTCAAACTGCGCTTCAAAATTATTATCTAGAATAGGAACCATAATCTTTTGAAGAGGTTGTCTTACTTTCAACTTCTCCTTACGACGAAGGCTTAGTACCATAGAACAAACTTTCTGAGCAATATTCATACGCTCTTCCAGTTGCTCATCAATAAGAGTCTCATCAGTATTAGGATACTCTGCTAAGTGCACTGAACCATCGAAATCCTTGTTCGTAATGTTATTAAGGTCTCTATACAACTGATCCATAAAGAATGGAGCAATAGGTGCAGATAACTTCGCAATTGTAGACAAACAAGTATATAGCGTTTGGTAAGCAGAGATCTTATCTTGATCGTACTCACCACCCCAGAATCTCTTTCTACAAAGACGTACGTACCAGTTCGAAAGATTCTCCGTTACAAAGTCATTTATAGCACGACCTGCTCTTGTTGGCTCATATGCTTCTAATGCTCCGTTCACCTCTTTCACCAAACTGTTCAATAGAGATAATACCCAACGATCTATCTCAGGGCGTTTCTCCATTTCAATATCAGGCTCGCTATATGTGAATCCGTCCACATTAGCATACAAAGAGAAGAAACTATATGTGTTATAAAGTGTACCGAAGAACTTACGACGCACTTCCTCTACACCGTTCACATCGAACTTCAAGTTATCCCATGGTTGAGAATTTGTGATCATATACCAACGAAGTGGATCTGATCCATATTTCTCAATAGTCTCAAATGGATCAACAGCATTACCAAGACGCTTAGACATCTTGTTTCCTTTTGCATCCAAAACCAAACCATTAGATATGATATTTTTGAAAGCAACAGAATCATTGATCATTGTAGATATCGCATGAAGCGTAAAAAACCATCCACGTGTCTGGTCAACCCCTTCTGCGATAAAGTCAGCAGGATAAACCTCACCGAAGTTCTCTTTATTTTCAAATGGATAGTGCATCTGAGCAAATGGCATTGCTCCAGAATCAAACCATACATCAATCAAATCTAGTTCACGAGTCATCTTATGACCACTCTCTGAAACAAGAAAGATATCATCTACATATGGACGGTGAAGGTCAATCTTCTCATAATTCTGTTTCGAATACTCTCCAACGATAAATTCATCGTATGGATTCTTTTCCATGAAACCAGCCTCAATAGATTTCTCTATTTCAGCCATCAACTCTTCTACCGAACCGATACATTTCTGCTCTGTGCCATCTTCTGTTCTCCAAATAGGAAGAGGAGTTCCCCAATAACGAGATCTTGAAAGATTCCAATCAACAAGATTCTCTAACCAGTTACCAAAACGTCCTGTTCCTGTAGATGCAGGTTTCCAGTTGATTGTTTTATTTAGTTCGATCAAACGATCTTTAACCGCAGTTGTTTTAATAAACCAACTATCCAATGGATAATAAAGTATCGGTTTATCAGTTCTCCAACAATGAGGATAGTTATGGACATGTTTCTCTACTCGGAAGGCTTTATTCTCCTTCTTCAACATCACCGAGATATCCACATCCAAAGAAGGATCTTTTTCTGTTAGCTCTTTATCGTATGCATTCTTCACATAACGACCAGAGAACTCTTTATAAAGATCTACATCTACATTTGAAGCAACCCACTCCGTATCAAGGTCTTCAATAGGAAATAGACGTCCTTGCTTATCCACCATTGGTTGTTGCTTGCCCTCTTTGTCTAAAAGAAGCATTGGTGCAATCCCAGCAACCTTAGCAACACGGTCATCATCTGCTCCGAAAGTAGGTGCAATATGAACAATACCTGTACCATCTTCAGTGGTCACGTAATCACCAAGTATCACACGGAAAGCATCTCCATCAGGTTTCATCCAAGGAATCAACTGCTCATATGAGATACCTGCTAAATCAGTTCCTTTATATTCAGCAACCACTTCGAATGGAATACTCTTTGCTCCTGTCTCATAGCTATCGAAATCTAGACCTTCATTCTTCTCAGGGAAGAATTTACGATAAAGATCTTTAGCCACCATAACAGACACTGGTGTTCCGGTATAAGGGTTATAAGTACGAACTTGTACATACTGAATGTTTGGACCTACAGCTAGTGCAGTATTAGAAGGTAACGTCCAAGGAGTGGTAGTCCAAGCCAAGAAAAACAGATCTTCATTACCAAAGAATTTCTCAGACTTATCATTACGAACCACTTTAAACTGGCCAACACATGTAGTATCTTTTACGTCACGATAAGTACCCGGTTGATTCAATTCATGTGAACTTAAACCAGTTCCCGCAGCAGGAGAGTATGGTTGAATTGTATAACCTTTATACAACATGTCTTTATTGAAAAGCTCTTTCAATAAGTTCCACAACGTCTCAATGTAACGGTTATCATAAGTGATATATGGATCATCCATATTCACCCAATATCCCATTTTATGTGTTAGATCTTCCCATAGATCGGTATATTTCATCACCTCTCTACGACAAGCTGCATTATATTCTTCTACGGTAATCTTCTTACCAATATCTTCTTTTGTAATACCAAGAGTTTTTTCAACACCTAATTCTACTGGCAAACCATGTGTATCCCATCCTGCTTTACGTTTCACTTGGAATCCTTTCATTGTCTTGTAACGACAGATAAGATCCTTTAATGAACGAGAGATAACGTGGTGAATACCTGGTTGACCATTAGCTGAAGGGGGACCTTCATAAAATACAAAGGTTGGTTTTCCTTCGCGTGTCGACATACTTTTATGGAAAGTATCATCTTTCTCCCAGTATTTTAATACATCTTTATTAATTTGAGAGAGATCGAAATTTTTATATTCTCGAAACTTATTACTCATGATATTATATGGTATTACCTCTATTTTTATCGTTAATCACACAAAGATATAATTTTTTTCTATCCATACACCTAGAACAATTTGACTCCTAAGTGTTTTGAATTAACAAATATCGGTTTTACCATATATAGGTTACCATTTCATAAGCTGATCTGTATGTTTTTTAAGAAAATCTCGACTATAATAGTCTTCATCTACCACCTCATCATTCCAAACAACAATATCTAAATCAATGGTTCTAGGACCATACTTTTCCGTCGTTCTATCACGAAGGAGCAGGTCCTCTACCTCTTTCAAGTAAATCTTAAAACCGTCTTGTGAAAACCATGTCTCTATTTTCATGGCTGCATTGTGGAAATTTGGTTGATCTATAATACCTAATGGTTGTGTCTCTTCAACGTGAGTGACTTCCAATAAGCGATGTTTCAATGATACTGATAAAACCGCTTCAGGGATATTTAATTCAGGTTGAATATTCGACCCGATTGATACTATAACTCTATTCATGAGAAGAATGTTTTTGGACAAGTATAGAAACTGATTCAGTAAACCTCAATGCACATGGTTTTTCGATCTCCACTTCAACAAATGAGACACGATGGTCTTCTAGAATCAAATTGGCCACATCATCGGTAAGTTTTTCCAATAACAAAAAACGTCTATTCTCTACAAAATTTATAATTTGTTTAGTTATCGTTTTATAATTGTAAATATTCGAAATATCATCCTCTGACATGGATGAATGAAATGGGACATTGATCTTGAGATGAATGAAGACATCTTGTTTTTTGTCCTGTTCACCATCATGAAAACCAATATATGTCCTTAAATGTAATTTTTTAATTCCTATTTGCATTATGTGTATAATTGTTAATCATTAAACCAAATGTTCGCCACCATCACAATATATTGTCTGGCCTGTAGCCCATTCATTATCTATAAGAAACACTAGGGCTGACAATATCGATTGTACTCCTGGCGCGATTTTTAATGGGGTCTCTAGCACCTCTTTATGGAACTTCTCTGCATTACCATGTTTGGAAGGTAAAATCATACCAGGAAGAATGGCATTCACACGAAAGCCTGGAGCCATAGCAAGTGACAACATATAGGTTGCCTCTAGAAGGGATTTTTTAGATAGTATATATGAAAGATAAGCAGATTGTTTATTTGTCACAGCTTGATCAACAATAGTAACAACCTGTCCTTTAACGGCTTGCTTCGAGAACCACTTTGTTATTAACAATGGTTGAAAAAGATGAATACTAAAGTGATCTTGCAGTGAATTAAACGAAACATTTGTCAGATCATCCGGTTCAAATATCGATGCATTATGAATTAGCAGATTCACAATAACACATTTCGAATCACAAAATTGTGATAGTTCATCCACAAAAGTAGGGCATCTTAAGTCACCTTGAAAAGAGAAGAATTGAAGATTCGAGTAGCTCTCCTCAAGTTCTTTTTTCAATGATTCCACACCATTATAATCATTGGAATAATGTAAAATAAGAGAGTAACCAATAGAGGCTAATTTCAAACTTATCTCTCTTCCAATACGTCGACTACTACCTGTTACTAAAGCAAGCTTATGCATATCAAATTGTCTTATGATTACTCCATTTTTATATAAAACAACCGATGAATTACAAAAGTTCTTACCTAATGATATATTTCATGATTTACATAACAGAAAAGCATGGTGTAAATTCTGTTATATAACAGTAATAACCTTATAAATAAACAGTTATTTCTCCTTTTTGAGGCTTTTTTTCTCCAACCTTTTGTTATACTTTTACATTCAATCTAATTGATCCAACAAACTAAATGCTTACTATGAAGAGTTATATTCACCCCCTCCAAGAAGAGTATGATTTATCTACATTTAACTTTTTTAAGTCATTAACACCTGACGAATTAAAGTTATTAGAAAGTCAAGCTTCTACTAGTCAATATAAAAAAGGCGATGTAGTTTATCATGAAGGGAAACGCCTAACTGGCTTCTATTGTATCATGAGTGGTGTACTCAAGATTATTAAAACAGGTAGTGACGGTAAAGAGCAGATTATACGATTTGTAACCAAAGGAGATATTATCGCTTATCGTTCGCTTCTGAGTAAAGAAGGAGCGTGTACTACTGCAAAAGTTATTGAACAAGCTGTTTTGGTGCATGTACCATATAATGCTTTGACATCTATTCTTTCTACTAACCATAGATTCACATTGAATACTTTACAGGTGGTGTGTAAAGAACTAAAGGATGCCAATAACTATATCACAGATATTGCACATAAGACAGTAAGAGAGAGAGTCGCAGAAGTACTAATAATGCTTCGTGATAAATTTGGTGTAAATAAAGATAATGTACTGCAAGTTTCTTTAACTAGAGAAGAGATTGCAAATATGGTCGGAACTGCCACCGAATCAGTAATTCGACTACTCTCAGAGTTTAAACATGATAAGATTATAGAGATAAAAGGAAGAGAAATTAAATTCGTTAACCTTCCTAGATTGACACGAATTGCTAATATGTAATCGAAATCAATCTTGTCAATAGATATTTTTAAGAGGCTTACACGATCAAGTGTAAGCCTCTTTTGTTTTATTATTTTCTATAGTTGGTCACTTACGCAAGTGTAAATAAGTAGGAAGTGGGCTCTTTCCAAAACTTAGTGGTTCACCATATTAAATAGAACAAAGCTCATATACCATTATCACATCCGACACATCAATATCACCTTACTCTTACCAACAAGCTACTTGCTCCTGCTTTTCCCCTGAGATGGCTCGAAGTTCATTCAAAGTTCACTCGAAGTTCATTCATCGATTTCCCTATTTGGGTGAGGGAATTTCGAATATACTTGGAATGACATCCAAGAAAAAGCAGGTAATAGTAGCATGTTAGTCAGGTGATGGCGGCTTTAAGGGTTCTTTATGAATCTCTATTTATCTAAAATGTCTTAATCTCGCAGGTTGTATCCTTTAGGACAATATTTCAATGATTTGTGATCTTCTTCCATCTTGAATATGTTGTCCAATAATTGCACAGCTTTAATAGGCATCTAAACTCTTCTATGTTACTAATTTTGGCGATATATGGCATCGAGAATACAGGAGTCTGCTTGCAATCGATTCTGTTTCCTAGCTCGAGCTACGTGTTCCTATGAGGGTGCATAAAGACCATGAATTACCCTATTAAGATTGTTCATGATTCTTATGATAACTAAGATCAGAAAAGTGCTTCTACTTTAGGAAATAACCGACATCTTAGATAAGGTTTCCTTCGTAGTTTATTGATACTTCAAGGATACTTCGTTGATAGTTCATTCATCAAAAATGTTTAATAGATCAATATTCTATTGTCACACTATAGGTTTGGTGATGCAAAAGAGTTAAGAAACCATAACGATATGTGTTCGTGATGGTTATGATGAAATTATTATAGTAATGGGTTCAAAAAGCTTAAACCTACAATAAACGATGGTCTGTTTGTTGTAATTTAATTGGAGAATATAACGTTGCATTGATGATTTGGTTGCAACGATATGTGGTTACCCACAAGTTTCGGAAAGAGCCAATAAGTAATGAGAGATAATGAGAAAAGAGAATTCATCGAAATGAATTCTCTTTTTAGATATTTGATGATTAATCGCAATTTCCATATGGGATAAGGCTGATCATCTTAAATTGATTTCTTTGAATAATGAACAAAGTCTCTATATGCTTTTGCAATATTTACTGAGTGGAAAAGCAGATTCTTAGATTCTGACAAAATATTAAAGAATAGTACTGAATTACGGGTATTAACCTCTTTCTTCTTAATTCTTTTAATCTGAAGCTTTTCAAGCTCTGACATAAACTCAAGTACCTCTCCACGTTCGTTGATAAGTTCATCAATTTTATCAAAACGCTCTTCTTTAACTACATGTATTACTGAATTGTAGAAGTCATTGACTTTATTAACAAGTTGTATTAACTCTTCAGCTTGAACATCTACAAAAGGTCTATGATTATTGCTGATATGCTCATAAAGCGGAGTGATGATATAATTCAATGAATGTGATAACTCACGAAGATAATCGACGATCTGCACATAATAGTGACCTGTTTCAACAGAGTCTGCTTGAAGCCTTAGAACAACACTATTTACGTTATTCTTCCACTTTTTAGTTTTCTGACTTAAATAGTCAACCTCTTCTAATATCTCTTTGATATTTTTGCGATCTTCATTTAGGAAGCTTTCAATTGCAACAAGATAGCCTTTTGAAGTTATCAACACAGAGTTAGTAACTCTTTGCTTGCTCTTTTCTAGCACTTTAGTCGTCTCTAAAACCTCTTCTGTTAACTCTTCTTCCTCTTCGTTATCATTGTCTTTTTTACTCTTAAAAGTAGATTTAAACACCAAGAATATAGCTAAAGCTAAGAATAAGAATACTGTTCCATCACCAACAACACTAATAGTTGCTCCGATGATCGCTGCACTCGAGAAAGCAACAATGGCAGTCATAAACCATCCACCTACAACAGTAAAAACACCAGAGATACGATAAACGGCAGACTCTCTATCCCAGGCTTTGTCAGCAAGGGAAGTACCCATAGCTACCATAAAAGTTACGTATGTCGTAGAGAGAGGCAGTTTATAAGAAGTACCTATCGATATCAAGATACTAGCAACCACCAGATTTACAGAGGCACGAATAAGATCAAAAGCAGTGTCATCTTCATTTTTTGGTTGTTTTGTAAAACGCTTTCTAATACGTCCTTTAATACCTTCAGCAACTATTTTACCTAACCCTTGAGAGACAGAAATGGAAGATCTTACAATGGCTCTAGATACTGCTGACGATTCAAAACGTTCTTCAGATTCTCCTTGATTAGATAGGTTAAGAGAAGTGGCAATCACTTTCTTTGCTTTCTTCGAAGTGATCAAAGTAACGATCATGATAATACCAGCAATCAACAGCATATATGTTTCTGTTTCTACTGGTTTAGTAAGAATAGACATCGACATCGCATCTGGAGCTAATCCTGATACTCTCCATGCATTGAATGACTCAAAACCAGCTAAAGGAACTCCGATGAAGTTAACCAAGTCATTACCAGCAAATGCCATTGCAAGTGCAAATGTACCAATCAAAACAACGACCTTCAAGATATTTACCTTCTTAAATATCATCGAAATCAATTGGAGGATCACAGTACAAGAAATAAAACAGATGCTAATGATTGTTGTCGTATGGCTTTTGATATACTTTACATGTTCTGGATCAATCCAAGATGCACCTTTTGCTCCTTTAATAAGTATAAAGTATGTAATAAATGCTAGGCAAAGTCCACCAAAGATAGAGCCGTAGTATTTGATCTTCTTATCGAACTTAAATGTAAAGATCAAACGCGTTATCCATTGAACTAAAGCTCCAATGGAGAAGGCTATAACGACAGAGAATAGTATGCCAAATATAATGGCCAACGCTTTATCTGTATTAATATATTGGTGAATATCAGCAATAGACTGCCCTAAGTTTGATATTTTCACCAATGCAACAGCTACAGAAGAACCTAGTAATTCAAATACAATTGATACAGTTGTAGAAGTAGGTAGTCCCAATGAGTTAAAGAGGTCTAATAAGATAATATCGGTAATCATGACTGTGACAAATATGATCATAATCTCATTGAACATGAACATATTTGGATTCATAATACCCTTACGAGCCACCTCCATCATCCCACTAGAGAATGTGGCCCCAACTAAAATACCCAAACTCGCTACGGCAAAGATGACCCATTTGGGTGCAGCCTTTGATCCAATAGCCGAATTTAAGAAGTTTACTGCATCATTACTAACCCCCACTATAAGGTCAGAAATCGCCAAGGCGAACAGTATAACTACTAGCGTTAAATAAAACGTTTCCATGAATAAATAATTAATTTGGTTTTTTGATTTTATGACTGCAATTACCTTATTTGAAATTACTTGAATGTTAAATCAATTTGATTTATTTGTTAGACATTTTGATACTGTTAAGTTTAGGTTAACTGCCATGTTATATAATATTTTTTGCTCATCTTTGGATGATTAAATAGATCTTGAATAATTCGCATAACTACATGAAATCCTATACGTTAAAAAGCTTGTCAGTATATTTGTCTCTAGCACTGACTTTGATATTCGTTGTATTTCTTACAATCAACTTTGTTTACCATCGATTATGGTTTTTATGTATCTCTGTACCTATACTTTTTGTTGTTACCATACTCATTGTTAACTATATCTTAAACAGTTTGGTCTACGATAAGTTGAAACCTATCTATAAAATTGTTCGTTCTATCCCTGTGTCGGATAGAAAAACGAAAAATAACTTAATGAATTCGATCGATTTGATCAATGAAGTACATAGAGAAGTAGAGGAGTGGTCACACCTTAAAATAGCTGAAATTAAACGTCTTAAAGGGTTAGAGAAATACCGTAAGGACTATATCGGAAATGTTTCTCACGAACTTAGAACTCCTATCTTCAATATTCAGGGATATGTATTGACCCTGCTTGATGGTGGAATGGACGATCCAAAGATTAATAAACTATATCTTGAAAGAACAGAAAAGAGTGTAGATAGAATGATATCTATAGTTGATGATTTAGAATCGATCACAAAACTTGAAGCGGGAGAGTTGAAACTTAATAGAACTAGATTTGATATCGTACAGTTGGCACAAGAGGTTTTTGACCTTGAGGAGAGAGAGTCCACTGAGAGGAATATTACGCTTCGTTTCGGTAAAATTTTTGAAAAACCTATTACTGTTTATGGAGATCGAATGAAGATATTTGATGTCTTAAGAAACCTTATTGGTAATGGGGTGAAATACGGTTCAAAAGGAGGATTTGTGAAGGTTGGTTTCTACGATATGATGGATCATATTATGGTAGAGATTACTGACAATGGCGTTGGTATTGAGAATGATCATGTACATCGTATCTTTGAACGATTCTATCGAATTGATAAAAGTAGATCAAGAAAAGAGGGTGGGACAGGTTTAGGTCTAGCCATCGTGAAACATATATTAGAAGCTCATAACCAATCTATTCAGGTAAAAAGTGCCCTAGATAAAGGAAGTACATTTACTTTTACCTTAGAGAAATAGATTACGACTTTTATCATCTTTTTTATGTATATTTGATTACATCCAAAACAATATTAAAAATGAGTGACGATTACAGCAAATACACGATTCTACTTGTGGATGACGAAGAAGATATTCTTGAATTCATTAGCTATAACTTACGTAGAGAAGGATTTAATGTACATACCGCAAGAAATGGAGAAGAAGCAATCCAACAAGCTACAAAATATAGTCCTCATCTGATTATCCTAGATGTGATGATGCCAGAAATGGATGGGATTGTTGCTTGTGAAGAGATTCGTAAAATCCCTTCATTAAAGGGATGTATCATTGCTTTCCTTACAGCAAGAGGCGAAGATTATTCACAAATTGCTGGTTTCGAAGCGGGAGCGGATGATTATATTACGAAACCAATCCGTCCAAAAGTGTTGATAAGTCGTGTTAAAGCACTGCTTAAAAGACATGATTCTAACACAGTGGAGGCTGTCGAAGATAAAAATATCCTTAAGATAAGTGATCTCATTATTGACAAAGAGAAATATCTTTTGATCAAAGATGAGAAGGAGATGATCTTACCTCGTAAAGAGTTTGAATTACTCTCTTTATTGGTATCAAAATCAGGTAAAGTATTTACTAGAGAGGAGATATATAATACGGTGTGGGGAGACAATGTTATTGTTGGTGATCGAACTATTGATGTACACATCCGTAAGCTTAGAGAAAAAATTGGTAGTGAGCATATTAAAACACTCAAAGGTGTTGGGTATAAATTTGTTGAATAACATATTTTTTTATCTTAAATTCATTACATTCTTTAGTTACTTTACCATAGGAAGAAAAAGGAATCAAACTTTTAGTTTAGGGAGATTGTTATATATGATAGTAGATCACCCTAATTGAATCTATGTCAAGAATTAAAGAATACGCTATGAAACGAATTTTTTCACTTTTCGCCATTGTCTTTTCTGTTACATTTTGGGGGTGTAAAGAGAAGAAAGTAAAGGAGGTCCCCAAAGAAGTTCCTGTTATTGAGGAGGTTGTTACTGAAGTTGTGACTCCTATTGAAGAAACCATAGAAGTTGAAGAAACAGTGGTTATAAGAGGAGTCAACCTTAAGGATCGATACTTTATTATTGTTGGAAGTTATAATATTTACAACAATGCTGAGGTCTTAAAAACTGAGCTAATAAAGCTAGGCTACAGTCCTGTTGTATTCATGCAAGATGAGAATGGTCAGTTCAAAGTAGCTATCGAATCATTCCAATCACTAAAGCAGGCTGAAAATGAGATGTCGAATCTTATGAAAGGAAAGAAACTATTGAAACACAGTTGGATCTTCAAACGAAAAGGAGAGATTAAACCATTCAATAAAAACCCAATTTAATAATGTGGTTATTTAATTAAAAGAAAAAGGAAGGAGACTGGACTAGATCCATTACTCTTTCCTTTTTCTTTTATACATATTGTATATATCGATATAACAAACTATATGTCAGTCGAATAAAATCATATATAGAACATTTAATCTGAGTTATCAACAATGTGTATTATCTATCTACTATATTTCTTTACGTAATCTAGCTACTGGATATCCCATCTGTTCACGATATTTCGCAATCGTTCTACGAGCAACATTATAACTCTTGCTCTTAAGTATATCTGAGAGCTTTTGATCTGTTAATGGCTTCTTCTTATTCTCTCCCTCGATGAACTCTTTAAGAATTTGCTTAATCTCCCTTGTTGAAACCTCTTCTCCATCATCCTTCTGCATTGCTTCAGAAAAGAAATATTTCACTTGAAATGTGCCAAAATGGGTCTGGATATATTTGCTATTCGAGACACGCGATATTGTTGAAACATCTAAACCCGTACGATCAGCAATATCTTTCAATATCATCGGCCTTATTTTAGTTTCATCACCATCCATAAAATATTCTCTTTGATAATTGATGATCGCATTCATTACCAATAGAAGTGTCTGCTGGCGTTGTCTAACAGCATCTATGAACCATTTTGCAGAGTCTAATTTCTGTTTAACAAAGAGAGCTGTATCTTTCTGTTGAGAACTACTTTTCCTTCCTGTTGCTTTGTAATCCTTTAGAATGTTAGAATAGGTGTTGTTAACTCTTAATTCCGGGACATTACGTTGATTTAGTGATAAGACCAGCTCCCCATCAACAAGTTCAAGAATAAAATCAGGAATAATGGCTTGGCTAGTTCTACCTATTGTATTGCTAAAAGAACTTCCAGGCTTTGGATTAAGCTTTAGTACCTCTTGGATTGCGTCCTTAAGCATTTCATCATCAATATCTAATCGCTTAATTAATTTATCGTAATGCTTCTTAGAGAATTCATCGAAATGGTCTTTAATAAGCTCTGTAGCAACTGCAATGACTGGGTCTGATGCATTTTTACGTAACAGTTGAAGTAACAGACACTCTCTTAAATCAGAAGCTCCTACACCAGAAGGATCTAAGGTTTGTATTTTAGATAGAACCTTAGCTAATTCATCTTCATCTGTATGGATATTTTGCATAAAAAGAAGATCGTCCATAATAGACTCTAAATCTCTTCTTAGATAGCCATCTTCATCAATATTGCCGACAATATTTTCAGCTAATATCATCTCCTCATCATTCAAGTCAATAAGACTAAGCTGCTCCATTAATATTTCATGAAATGAAGCTCCCTCAGTTAATGGCATCTCTTGTGTTTTATCATCAGAGGAGTAGTTGTTTGCTTGATACTTATAAGAGGGAATATCTTCTTCATTCAAGTAATCATCAACTGAAAATTCTTCATTATCGGAATCAGAATTCGATTTTAAATCTCCATTATAATCGTCATCGATATCTTCAGAACTAGACCTCTCAAGTTCTAATACTGGGTTTTCCTCTAATTCTTTCTTGATTCTTTGCTCTAACTGCATCGTAGGTAATTCAAGCAATTTAATCACTTGAATTTGCTGAGGAGACAACTTCTGAAGAAGCTTCTGTTGTAAACTTAACTTTTGCATATATTATTTCCCTTACTTATGCACTTCAACTTAATAACACAAACTCATATCATCTAATATATTTAGTTTAACTCTGTTACACTACAAAATATTTTCAACATCATATACTAGATGGGAAATAGACTATAATTAATGAAGTGAGATATCCACAAAAATAGATATCAACATTTGTTATATCCATCTCAATAGGAACAAAATACCAATAAATAAGGAACTATACTAAATCTATGAAAACAAAAACGTTTATTATACTACAACTGATTGATAGTAAATCTATTAATTTAAATAAAAAAAGGATTACTCATATGAAGTAATCCTTTTTTATGTATCTCTTTTTTTAATACCTTATTTGATATTTGAGTGACTTGAACCACCATCTTTTCCAATAGCTCTATCATACTCTCTCCACATAATATCTCTTAACTGTTCATTATCTGGACTCTTTTTAACGGCTTTGTAAGCTTTAATAAAACGAGGGTGCTTTCGATAGATAATCTCAATAGATGATACTCCTGAGATATACCAAACCACACAACCCAATATTAACCATACAAAGACTCGTTTAAATACCCTTGAGATATATACACGTTTCTCTTTCTTATAGACTATAATTTCTGATACTGCTACAAAAAGTAGTAGAAGCATTCCTATAAGTACTATCACATTATTACTTGTGATAAAAATTAAGTGTTCTGCAGCTCCTACACATGTAATAAAAAGGCCAATACCAGCAAAAAGGGACATTCGTTTCGTTATTGGATCATACTGACATGTGGCATTATCTTTTTTAATAAAGCTGTAGTCTCGAAAGCGGATAAAACTCCAAATGAGGTAAAAAACTCCCAAGGCACCGAGAGCAATTCCCTCTAGAAGATATCCATTATTTACTAGCATTACCCGAAAGACAATGCCAATAAATAGTACAAATTCTAAAATTTTCTCTAACGTTCTCATTATTGAAGTGTTGTTTTCTTATAGAGTGTCACTATAAAAAGTTGTTGACAATAGAGAACAAAAGTATATATTTTACTCTTTATATTATTATGTTATCGATATTAAAATAACTTATAATTAGAACTATCATCTATTGAAGCCCTTCCTAAATGTGTATATGCCAACTCTGTAACCTCTCGTCCACGAGGTGTTCTCTTAATAAAACCTTCTTTTATTAAGAACGGTTCATATACCTCTTCAATTGTTCCAGCATCTTCTCCAACAGCAGTAGCAATGGTTGATATTCCAACAGGACCACCTTTAAATTTATCAATGATCGTAGCTAAAATCTTATTATCCATTTCATCAAGACCATATTTGTCAATATTTAATGCCTCTAAAGCATAACGAGTTATTTCAATATTAATTTGCCCATTTCCTTTAACCATTGCAAAGTCTCTTACCCTTCTAAGCAAGCTATTCACAATACGTGGCGTACCTCTACTTCTAAACGCAATTTCATGCGCTGCAGCTTCATCAATAGGTACATTGAGTAGAGCGGATGATCGGACCACAATTTTTGTTAATACATCAATATCATAATACTCAAGATGACTATTAATCCCAAATCGAGCTCTTAAAGGGCTTGTTAATAACCCTGATCTAGTTGTTGCCCCTATTAAAGTGAAAGGGTTGATTTCAATCTGTATTGACCTAGCACTAGGCCCTTTATCTATCATGATATCAATACGGAAATCTTCCATCGCGGAATATAAATACTCTTCAACGATAGGAGATAATCGATGGATTTCATCAATAAAAAGCACATCATGTGGTTCTAAGTTAGTTAATAGACCTGCCAAGTCTCCTGGTTTGTCTAAAACAGGACCTGAAGTAATCTTAAGACCTACATTTAATTCGTTAGCGATGATATTAGATAAAGTAGTTTTTCCTAAACCAGGTGGGCCATGGAGAAGGACATGATCAAGAGCTTCCTCTCTCATTTTGGCAGCTTCAACAAAAATCTCTAGATTATCAACGATTTTTTTTTGACCTTTAAAGTCATCAAAGGATAATGGTCGTAACTTGTTGTTTAAGTCACTATCCGAATCAAATGTCTTCTCTTCTCTAAAATCAAAATTATCATCCATAACACTAAAAATATTTTTTACAAAAATAGTGGTTATTGACTTAACTAATGAATTTTTGGGTCAGAAGTTATTCAACGTTTTCCAACTCTCTTTTTATTATATCATATACTTTTAATTCTTATATGTATATTTAATAAAAGGAAAAGAATATAATAATAATAGGCTGTTGATGTAGTGTAAAAAGATTTTTGTTGGGATTTTGATTTTACGTGATTAACTTTCAATTAACAATTAGTGATAGTTTTTACACATGTTAATGATCTGATTATTAGATATACGTTAAGGTTATCTTACAATGTTGTGGGAAGGTTATCAATAGTTGTTAGTGATATTTTTGACTACAAAATAATGTGTGTTTCGCGTTCGATTAATGTCATTAAATATATGCATTAAAATTTGGATAGTATGAGAATCTACCTATGTTTTGAAGGATCTAATAAAACAAAAAAAGAAAACAGTTTTTTGTAATCAACTTTTCACCCTCTTATCACTACTTGATACACATCTTTGTAACAATGATTGTTGGTTTTTTTAATAATTCACTAAATAGTAAACGATTATTACTTGATAATTAAGATTGTTTTATCTCTTTTTATTAGATTTGCATTCTAAAATGTAATACGAGATGAATAAAATTGCAATTGCTTGCGATCATGCAGGATACGAAAGAAAGATAGATGTTATCAAGTATTTAAATGAGCAAGGTTTTGAAGTAGTTGACTTTGGATGTAACTCATTAGATAGCTGTGACTACGCTGATTATGTACATCCTTTGGCTTCAAAAATTGATAAAGGCGAGCTAAAAAGGGGGATTATTATTTGTGGAAGTGCTAACGGTGTTAATATGACTGCAAATAAATATCAAAATGTTAGATCTGCTTTGTGTTGGCAGAGTGAGATTGCTGAATTAGCTAGATCACACAATGATGCAAATGTTTGTGCAATTCCAGCTAGGTTCACTTCATTAGAGGTATCACTAGATATTGTAAAGACATTTCTGAATACAGATTTTGAAGGAGGTCGTCATACTCGTAGAGTTGAGAAAATCGCAATTCAAAAGCAGTAATAATTATTATCATTGAAATTGTCTATTTAAATACTCTGAACCTATGTTGTCAAATACATGTAAATATGCAGTTAGAGCTGTAATATATCTTGCTTCTGGTTTTGATGGTGATCATAAGTATGGAATAAAGAAAATTTCGGAAGATCTAAAGATACCATCACCTTTTTTAGGAAAGATATTACAAAAACTTGTTAAGTCAGGAGTCTTGAATTCCAACAAAGGACCTAATGGAGGATTTTGTTTATCAAAGGATCCAAACCTTATCACATTATTTGATGTGGTAAATGTCATTGATGGAAAGGATTTCTTTGAACAATGCTTAATTTGTGATATGACTTGTTCTGAAAGAGAAGAACATGATGATTTTTGTGCATTACATCTTGGCTTTAAGGATATTAGAGAAGATATCACCAACCTGTTTAAAAATAAAATGATTGGTGAATTGTTAGATGATGCGAATAATGATCAAACTCCTGCAAATCTAAGATTTTGATAATTGACTCTTTTTATAGAGTATTTTAAATAGTATTATGCCGATGATTGCACCTATTGTATTGGCTGCAGCATCGGCAAAACTAGGAGAGCGTTCGAAAGGAAGCAATCCTTGTATTACTTCGATACCAATACCGAATGATATTGCAATAAGAAGTGTAAATCGTTTTTTCCACTTCTTGTATGATACTGCACTGAGCAGATAGGTAAATCCAATATAGAAAACCATATGAACAATTTTATCAATATTTGGGATTCTTACATTTGGTACTTCGTTCGATGGCATGAGGCATCCATAAAGGATAATACCACACCACAAAACAAAAAAGTATTTGGCATACTTAATAGAGATGTCAATTAATTTTATCATATACTCACTTATTTTATGTCCGGAATTTATTTTCATATTCCTTTTTGCAAAACTAGGTGTTTTTACTGTGATTTTCACACAAGTACAAACTTAGTATTAATTGAACCGATGTTCATTGCATTAATGAAAGAGTTGACTTCTCGAAAGGATTATTTAAAGCATGATCCAATCATTAATACCATTTATTTTGGTGGGGGTACTCCGTCTCTATTAACAACGGACCAAATCGGTAAATTAATATCTTCTGTAAAGGAATATTATAATGTTTCGGACCTAGTTGAGATCACTGTTGAAGCAAATCCAGATGATTTATCAAAGGAATACTTGAGAGAATTAAAAAGTAATGGGGTTAATAGACTGAGTATTGGTGTTCAATCTACTGACGGTACTATATTGAAAGATATGAACCGTCGTCACGGTGTTAAAGATGTTTTTAATGCTGTGAGCAACTCCATTGAAGTAGGAATAGATAATATTTCGATAGATTTAATCTATGGCGTTCCGAATCTTACTCTTTCTTTATGGAAAGAAACCATAGATAGTGTAATTAAGTTGCCAATTTCTCATATCTCTGCATACCATCTTACATATCATGAAGGAACAGTATTTCATCGACGTTTAAGTAAAGGGCAACTAAAGCCAGTCGATGAGAATGAGAGTCTGAAACATTACGAAATTTTGGTTGATTCATTAAATAAAGCTGGTTTTGAGCAATATGAGATATCCAATTTTTGTAAAAATGATAGAATTTCGAATCATAATAGCTCCTATTGGAATGGAGCCTCTTATCTAGGAGTTGGTCCATCTGCTCACTCCTTTGATGGGCATAGTCGTCGATGGAATATTTCTAATAATAAAAAATATATAGATGCTCTAAATGAAAATGAGCGCTATTTTGAAGAAGAGATATTATCGAATGAAGATAAATATAATGACTATGTGATTACTTCATTTAGAACAAAATGGGGAGTAAAACGACAAATACTAGAGCAGTTTGGTGCTTCATTTGTGGATTTTTTCACTACACAAGTTCAACCATTTATTGATAGTAATGAAGTGGTTTATATACATGATGGTTGGGAAATGACTTCCCAAGGTTTTATACGGTCCGATTTAATTATAGAAAAAGTATTTCATTGTGAATAAGTATTGTTTATAACTATGTATCTGTTTGATATACAGCTAGTGAAATACGGTTCATTTTGTTTATTTCTTTCAAATCCTTTTGTGTAATTACATTTAAATTAGTTTTTATTTTTTACTTTTGACTCTAAATTAGGGTGTTCTTAATTTAATACATAAAAACAAAGGAAAGTGGCTATAGAATTTTTTGCAGAGGATATCGATTTTCCTGCTTATGAGGAGAGTTTTTTGCAGACGTTTATTACACGTTTAATAACTTCAAAGAATAATGAAGTAGGGGAGATCTCTTATATTTTTTGTTCTGATGTTTATCTTCTTAAGATAAACATTGATTATTTGCAGCATGATTACTATACGGATATTATTACTTTTGACTATGTAGAAGGTAATCTAATCTCTGGAGATGTCTTTTTAAGTATCGATAGGGTAAAAGATAATGCAGAAGTGCTTAATGTCGGTTTTGATTCAGAATTTGCACGTGTACTATCTCATGGGATATTACACCTTCTAGGATTTAAAGATAAAACGGATGATGAAGCTGCAGAAATGAGACTAGAGGAAGATAAAGCAATAGTTATTTTTAATGAGGTAAAGGTTGAAATGTCTTTATAGTACTTCCATCTGCTTTTGTTTTTTTAATAGGAAAATTATATGTTACCATTTTATGATATAATTGTTGTTGGTGCTGGTCATGCTGGATGTGAAGCGGCGGCAGCAGCGGCTAATTTAGGATCTAAGACTTTATTAATTACAATGGATCTTAATAAAGTCGCTCAAATGAGTTGTAATCCTGCTATTGGTGGCATTGCTAAAGGTCAGATTGTCAGAGAGATTGATGCTTTGGGTGGTTACTGTGGTAAGATTACAGATCTTTCATCTATTCAATTTAGAATGTTGAATAGATCTAAAGGTCCTGCAATGTGGAGCCCACGCGCTCAATGTGACAGGATGCGTTTTTCTGAAAATTGGAGAGACCAATTAGAAAAATTGGATAATCTAGATTTTTGGCAAGGAACTGTTCAGGAACTTATTTTTGAAGGTGAAAGAATAACTGGTGTTAAGACTGAGCTAGGTGTTGTATTTAACTCTAAAGCGGTTGTATTGACTAATGGAACTTTCTTAACTGGATTGATGCATTTCGGAAAGACAAAACTTGAAGGAGGTCGTATTTCTGAACCTACATCATTAGGTATTACTGAACAATTGAAGTCAAAAGGTTTGATTTCAGATAGAATGAAAACAGGTACTCCTGTGAGAATTGATGCAAGATCTGTTGATTTCTCAGTAATGGAAGCACAGGGAGGAGATGATGATGTTCGTAAGTTTTCATATGATCCAGATATAAAAACAAACCTTCAGCAAAAACCTTGTTATATTACTTACACTAATCCAGATGTTCATGGTGAACTGGAGCAAGGTTTTGAGGACTCACCCATGTTTGATGGCACCATTGAAAGCACAGGACCTAGATATTGTCCCAGTATTGAATCAAAGTTAATAACCTTTGCATCTAAAGATCAACATCAATTATTCTTAGAGCCAGAAGGTGAGACTACAATTGAGTATTACCTAAATGGATTTTCATCTTCTTTGTCATGGGATATACAACTTGCTGGTCTTAAGAAAGTGAAAGGGTTAGAAGATGTTCGCATCTTACGACCTGGTTATGCTATTGAATATGATTATTTTGACCCAACACAATTACATCATACTTTAGAAGTTAAGTCTCTTCCAAATCTCTATTTTGCCGGTCAAATTAATGGAACGACTGGTTATGAGGAAGCTGGAGCACAAGGCTTAATGGCTGGAATTAATGCCTACTTAAAGATTAATAATAAAGATGAGTTTGTACTTGGTAGAAACGAAGCGTATATCGGGGTTCTTATCGACGATCTTGTTACCAAAGGTGTGGATGAACCTTATCGTATGTTTACAAGTAGAGCTGAATATCGTATTTTGTTAAGACAAGATGATGCAGATGTTAGACTCACAGCGAAGAGTTATGAGTTAGGGCTTGCTACAGATCGTCAAGTTGCATTATTAGAAGAGAAAGTTGAGCTTCGAGATAAGGTCATTGATTTTTGTCAACAATATAGTATCAAGGCAAAATATATTAATGAATGGTTAGTTGACAATGGTACAACTGCACTTAAACAAGGATGTAAATTGATAAATTTGGTATTGCGTCCCCAACTAACTATCTTTAAACTTATTAAAGCAATTCCTGCTTTCGAAAACCTATATCTTTCATTACCCGATAATCGTCGTGATGAAATATTTGAGGCAGCCGAAATTTTGATGAAATACTCTGGTTATATAGAAAGAGAAAAAGCTATTGCAGATAAACTAAAAAGGTTAGAACATATCAATATTTTTAATAAATTTGATTACGAGTCTATACATACTCTATCTACAGAGGCTAGACAAAAGCTTACTAAGATAAAACCTAAGACAATTGGTCAAGCATCACGTATATCTGGGGTTTCTCCAAGTGATATAAATGTTTTACTAGTTTTATTAGGGCGCTAATAATAAATTAAGTGTTTCACAATATAGTGGGAAGTGAAGAATTTTTCTTCCCATTTTTTTTTTACATGGATTCTAAACAAATAGGAATAGAAGAGGTAAAATCATCAATTCGTGATGTAATTGATTTTCCAAAAGAAGGAATTGTCTTTAAGGATATAACTACAGCAATTAAAGACCCTGCCGTTTTTAAATATTGTGTTGATCAACTATATAATTACTATAAAGACAAAGGAATTACGAAGGTGATTGGGATTGAATCTCGAGGATTTATTCTAGGAAGTGCTTTAGCATACAGATTGAACGCAGGTTTTGTACCGATTCGTAAACCGGGTAAATTACCAGCTGATACTATCCAACAATCATATGATCTTGAATACGGAACTGATACTATTGAGATCCATGAGGATGCATTGTCTAATGATGATACGGTATTAATTCATGATGATCTGTTGGCAACAGGAGGTACTGTTTGTGCTGCTACATCTTTGGTTGAAAAGATTGGTGTAACAAAGACGTACATTAATTTCATGGTGGAACTAGATTTCTTAAAAGGTCGTGAAAGATTAGATGAAAAATACGAAGTGTATTCATTATTAAGGTTCTAATTAACTGCTTATGGTAGATCCTTCTTACAAGAATCAATTGAAAGACAAAATTAAGTTACTTCCTAGTGAACCTGGAGTTTATCAATATTTCGATAAAGATGGTACGATTATCTATATAGGTAAAGCGAAGAACTTAAAGAAAAGAGTTTCAAGTTATTTTAATAAATCACATGATAACTTGAAAACAGAGATTCTTGTGAGAAAGATTTATTCTCTTCAACATATTGTTGTTGAGACAGAGGAAGATGCACTTCTATTGGAGAATAACCTAATAAAGAAGTATAAACCGAAGTACAATATTTTACTCAAAGATGATAAATCTTATCCTTGGATTTGTGTGAGTAATGAGAACTTTCCTCGAGTTTTTATTACTAGGAATGTTATTAAAGATGGTTCAATATACTATGGACCATATACTTCTACTTCTATGGTTAGAGCTTTAATTGACCTAATCCACCAAATATTTAAACTACGAAACTGTAAATTCAAACTAACCAAAGAGAATATTGAGTCTGGAAAGTTTGATATCTGTTTAGAGTATCATATAAAAAATTGTAAAGGTCCTTGTGAAGGATATTATTCAGAAGATGATTACAATCTAGATATACAACGCGTAAAGCATATATTAAGTGGTAATTTAGGTGAGGTATTAGAGTATTTAAGAGATACTATGATTAAATTATCCGAAGAACTGAGATTTGAGGAAGCAAATGATTTCAAGCAAAAGTTTGAACTTTTGAATAATTACAAAAGTAAGTCTACAATTGTAAGTGCTAAGATCAAAGATATTGATGTCTTTACCGTTGATATGGATGATAAATCAGGTTATGTAAACTTTATAAAGGTGAAAAATGGCGCTATCATTCAGTCATATACCCTTGAATATAAAAAGAAGTTAGATGAAAGTCTAGAAGAGATTCTAGAAAAAGGAATTATTGATATCAGACAGCGATTTTTTAGTGTATCTCGTGAAATACTAATACCATTTGAAATAGGATTCTCATTAGAAGGTGTAAAATTTATTGTTCCTCAAATTGGAGATAAGAAGAAACTACTAGATCTTTCAAATCGAAATGTAAAGTATTATAAGTTAGAACAAAAAAAGGTGAGGTCATTAAAAAATCCTGAGATAAAAAGTGACTTACTTCTCGAAAAGATAAAGAAAGATCTTCAACTTAATAAACTTCCTCGACATATAGAATGTTTTGATAATAGTAATATACAAGGGCATTATCCTGTTGCAGCATGCGTTGTTTTTAAAAATGGGAAACCGTCAAAGAAAGATTATCGACATTTTAATATTAAAACAGTGGAAGGACCAAATGATTTTGCTTCGATGGAAGAGATTATTTATCGGAGGTATCATCGGTTAATAAATGACAACTTACCATTACCAGATGTAATTGTAATTGATGGGGGAAAGGGACAGCTTAGTGCTGCAGTTAAGATTTTAAGAGAACTAGAGATTATTAATAAAGTATGCGTTATAGGTTTGGCTAAAAGGTTAGAAGAGATTTTCTTCCCTGGAGATCCTATTCCGTTGTATCTTGATAAGAAGAGTGAAACTCTGAGAGTTATTCAGCACTTAAGAGATGAAGCCCATCGTTTTGGAATAACCTTTCATAGAAATCAAAGATCTAAAGGATTTATATCTTCGGAACTGGATAGTATTTCAGGGGTTGGGCCAAAAACTAAAGAAGCACTTCTTACTCACTTTAGAAGTGTAGCTGCAATAAAAAGTGCTTCCCAAGATCAGCTGCAGCAATTGATTGGTAATAATAAAGGACAATTAGTATTTGATCATTTCAATAAGTAGTTTTCATAACAAGTAATTGTCTATCTCAATAGCTATCTCTTTATGCCCTTTATTTTGTAAAAAGGAGACTAGCACATTCTTCTTAAAATGAACTTTGTCTTCTGTATTTATTATTATATAGTCATTCTTATAAGCTGAAGATATATATCCTTTTTCCACGTGGAACCTATAAGATGCATCTTCTTGTGGTTTATTAATATGGAAAGTGAATTTTGGTCCATATGCAATATTCCAATCCCATTTAGTGTATTTGTCTTGGCATAGTTTTTTTACAATATTGTAATCTACAATATTCAATATATCTTCATAAGAATAGCCCTGTTTAGTAAAGAAGCTAATCATATTATCTTTGAATATTTCAATATTTGAAGGAATATTAGATATTTCTCCTAAATTCATAATCCTACTTCTTTTCGATTTGACTCCATTGCTATCAAACATTGCTGTAGCTGATTTAAGAATCTTAGAGATCTCTTTAATATCACTATTAACTAAGAGTGTCCCATGTGCAATAGTCCTTTTTTTATAAATATGAAATGCAGAACCCGTAACTTTTCGGTTATTTACCTGAATATCATTTCGTTCTGATAGTATAGGGGAGATGCCATATTGGTGAGTTAGGAAATCTTTTATTGGTTCGATACATTTTTTGTATGATAGTGTTTCAATGCTTTCATGATTTGAAATAAAGCAGAAATTTAGATTCCCGTTATCATGAACAACCGTACCTCCACCAGATATCCTTCTAATAAGAGGAATATTGTTATCAATAATATATTTTGCGGATACTTCAGCAAATGCATTCTGATGCTTTCCAATAATTACAGAGGGAGTATTTATATAAATAAATAAGAATGATTCCTTTGAGTTTTTTAATAAAAACTCTTCTGTTGCAATGTTTGTCGATGGATCAGTAGTGTTGCTACTTATTATTTTTATCATGCTTAGTGTATTACTTTAAGTACCTTTGATGAAAAGTATTTTAATATAACTGTTAAAACTCATTATTGTTTTTAAATTATGAAAGTAGTTTTACAACGTGTATTGGAGTCTTCAGTAAAAATTGATGAAAAGATACACTCACAAATAGGGAATGGTCTACTAATTCTATTAGGAATAGGAAAAGAAGATAATGCAGAAGATATCAATTGGCTAATAAAAAAGATAAGTCAAATGAGAATCTTCGAGGATGAGAATGGTCAAATGAATCGTTCTATATTAGATGTTAATGGGGAAGTTCTTATTGTATCCCAGTTTACACTACTTGCCTTAACTAAAAAAGGTAATCGTCCTTCATTTATTGATGCTGCAAGACCTGAGGTTTCTATCCCTTTATACAATTCATTTGTAGATGAGCTAAGTAAGACTGTTTCAACCGATGTTAAAACGGGTGTTTTTGGTGCCGATATGAAGGTTTCATTAATTAATGATGGGCCTGTAACTATTGTTATTGATTCCAAAAATAGATAGTATAATATTTTATTATGAAAGAGGAAATAACAATTGGCAAGTTACAGTCTATGGTTGATGACTGGATTAAAAAATATGGAGTGAGGTATTTCTCTGAGTTAACTAATACGGCTATTCTTATGGAAGAAGTTGGTGAACTCGCTCGCGTTATATCAAGGACCTATGGGGAGCAGTCGTTTAAAGGTGATGAAAATTCAAGTAAAGAGGCTTTATCAGATGAAATAGCTGATGTCTTATGGGTTTTGGTTTGCTTGGCTAATCAAACAGGTGTTAATCTTGAAGATGCTCTATTACAAAACTTTAAGAAGAAGACAAAACGTGATTCGGAAAGACATATTAACAACAATAAATTAAAATAATTATGGGTGAAACTAATTTTTCACAATGGAAAGAGTTTGATAGGAAATTCTCAATAGTAGATGTTAGATCTGAGATAAAGAATATCTTAGAGACTAAAAGGAGTGAATGCGATACTTTAGATTTCTACAAGTTAGCTTTATCATGTATTGATTTAACTACATTAAATTCTACTGACACTCAGGAGAAAGGTCTCCTTTTTACACAAAAAGTTAATGAATTTAGTTCAGCTTTTCCTGAACTATCTAATGTAGCTGCAATTTGTGTTTACCCTAAATTAGTGAGGACTGTTCGAGAAACCCTTAATGTTGACAATATAAACTTGGCTGCTGTTTCTGGTTGTTTTCCTTCTTCAATGACTTTTATTGAAGTTAAGTGTAAAGAGACAGAGATGACTGTTGAAGCGGGAGCAAATGAGATAGACATTGTAATTCCAATAGGAGATATGATTTCAGGTGATTATGCATCTGTATTTGAAGAGGTTAAGGCACAGAAGAAATCGTGTGGTAATGCACATTTAAAGGTTATATTAGAATCAGGTATATTAGAAGATCCAAATCTAATATGGAAGGCTAGCTTGCTATCAATGTATGCAGGTGCAGACTTTATCAAGACCTCTACTGGTAAGATGGATCCTGCTGCTACCATTGAGGCTTCTTATGTAATGTCTCAAGCTATTGCTTATTATTACCAAGAAACTGGAGTTAAGGTCGGATTTAAGCCTGCTGGTGGTATTGCTGAGACACACGAAGCAATAGACTTTATTACAGTTGTAAGAGATATACTAGGTGATGAATGGATGAATTCAAGTTTGTTTAGGTTTGGTGCAAGTCGATTAGCTAACAACTTATTGTCTAGCATTAAAGGTGAGGAAATTAAGTTCTTCTAATAAGATCGTTATAGTTAAAAACAGTAATAATACCTGCTTTGTAGGCTTATTACTGTTTTTTTTTGCCTATTATCATCTGTGATTTAAATTAACTCGTTTTATTTTTTAATTTTGAATCATAATATTACCTTAATTAAAATATAGATTAAGGGTTTTTACTCTAATTTCAGTATGAATTGTTTAAGCTTCTAATGATTCTACTGCTAGGTTTTTTACTGTATAACTATTGTTATCAATTTAATTTTAAGAGAATGAAAAAAACAAAGATACTAGTTCTAATCAATCCAATATCGGGAACCGGTAAACAAAAAGATATTGCTAAAGAAATTGAGAAGAGACTAGACTTAGATTCATTCGATCTTGAGATTAAAGAAACTGAATATGCAGGTCATGCCGTTTCTCTCTCCAATGAAGCATCGAAAAATGGTATTGATATTGTGGTTGCTGTTGGTGGTGATGGTACTGTAAATGAGGTTGCCCAAGGAGTATTATACACAGAGACTTCTATGGCAATAATTCCATGTGGTTCAGGAAATGGTTTTGCTCGCCATATTGGGATATCATGTTCTCCATTAAAAGCAATAGATCAATTTAAAAATATGATATCATGTGAAGTGGATACGTTAAGAGTTAATGATTATCTATCTGTTAATGTATCGGGAATAGGTTATGATGCTTTTATTAGTCATGAGTTTGCAAAAATGAATAATAGAGGACTCTCTTCGTATATTAAGGCTATTTTCTCTAGCTACTTTTCATATAAGGATAGATCTTATAAACTGAGGTTGGAGAATGAGAGTAAAGATGTAGAGGCATTTATGGTTTCTTTTGCGAACTCCTCTCAGTTTGGAAATAATGCTTACATTGCTCCGAAAGCGAGTATTCAAGATGGGTATTTCTCTGTTAGTGCTATCGCTAAACCTAAATGGTATCAAATACCATATTTGACATTTGCATTTTTCACAAAACGATTGGATCGCTGTAATATCTACAAAGCATACGATTGTCAGTCGTGTGAAGTAGAGCAATCAGATACGATACTTCATGTAGATGGAGAGCCTGTAAGTTCGGATAAAGTATTACAAGTTAAACTTCAACGGAAGTCACTTAAAGTGATGATTCCAAGTAAAATGATGAATAAGATATAATCTTAAGATAGTTATTTATTTCTTGTAGTAACGAACTCTATATAGTGCTCTAAAGCATCACGATACTCTGTTTTAGGAAATTTCATAAGTCTTGCATGTGCACGTTCAGTAAATATATTCATCTGTTCGTTTGCATGTTGAAGACCACCATTTGTAATGACAAATTCAGTTAGTTCTGAGATATCTTTACTATTTTTCTTCTTCTTACGTAGCTTGCGAAGGATTGCTTTTTGTTCTTTTGTTGAGCTTTTCTCTAATGCATATATTAATGGGAGTGTCACTTTCCTTTCTCTCAAATCATTTCCAGTTGGTTTCCCAATAATATTGCTATTTTGATAATCTAATACATCGTCTTTGATCTGAAAGGCTATGCCTAGGTCTTTTCCAAACTGTTTTAGTTCGTTAATAGTATCGTCATCATCTGTAGTAGATGCTGCACCAATTGCTGCACTACAAGCAAGTAGAGACGCTGTCTTTTTTTCAATGATATCGAAATATACTTCTCTTGTTATATCTAACTTTCTTGCTTTGTCTATTTGTATGATTTCACCTTCACTCATCGCAGATACTGTTTCAGATATTAGTTCTAGAAACTTGTATTCCTTGTGTTCTATACACCAAGTCAACCCTTTCCCTAGAATGAAATCTCCAACTAATACTGAAATTTTATTTCTCCATAAAGCATTTATTGAGAAGGCTCCTCTGCGTTGAAATGAGTCATCAACAACATCATCATGAACTAGTGTTGCTGAATGAATGAGTTCAATGGTAAGTGCACCATGATAAGATTTTTCTGAAATATTACCACATAACCCCGCTGATAGAAAAATCATTATTGGGCGCATTTGTTTCCCTTTTCTTCGTATGATATAGTGTAGGATCTTATCTAGCATCGGAATGTTAGAGACTACAGCTTCACGAAAGAATGGTTCGAAATTATCAAGATGATCTTTTATGGGGAAAGTTATTTGATTGAATGTTGTCATACGCCCTTTCTGCAATAAATATTACTCTATGAATACATTTCAAATGTAATAATATAATTCTATAGTCTTATTTGTGATCAATTACTTTTCACATATATTTTTCTTTAAATAAATATGTATGTAATATTACTTGTTGTTTATTCAATTTATTAATGATTGTACTAGTGAAAAAGATATAAATGCTCATATTGTGAACCAATGAATTTATATCTTTGTTCGTTATATTGAGTTTTTTATTAATAATATTACTGGGGATAATCTCAGTTTTAACCCAATACTTCATGGCTGACGAGAAAAGAATATTTCTACTCGATGCTTATGCATTGATTTATCGTTCATACTTTGCTTTTATCAAGAACCCTAGGTATAATTCGAAAGGGCTTAATACTTCTGCAATGTTAGGTTTTACTAACACTTTAGAGGATCTATTGAGAAAAGAAAACCCTGATTATATTGCTGTCGTTTTTGATGTCCATGCTCCTACTTTTAGACATAAAATGTATCCAGAGTATAAAGCGAATAGAGAAGCCATGCCTGAGGATCTACGAGCTTCTATTCCTTATATCCGAGATATTATTAAGGCTTACAATATCCCAATTGTTGAATCTGAAGGTTATGAAGCTGATGATGTTATTGGAACACTATCTGTTAAGGCAAAATCAGAGGATTTTACAACTTATATGATGACTCCAGATAAGGATTATGCGCAGCTTGTTAATGACTCTGTTTTTATGTATAAACCTAAACGTATGGGGAATGATACTGAAATTTGGGGGATTGCCGAAGTTTGTGATAAGTTTGGTGTAGATGATCCCATTAAGGTCATTGATATACTTGGGTTGATGGGGGATAGTTCGGATAACATACCTGGATGCCCTGGTGTTGGACCGAAGTCTGCCACCAAATTGATTAATCAATTTGGCTCAATTAATGGTGTATACGAGAATATATCAAAACTTAAAGGTGCTCAAAAAAAGAAACTGGAGGAAAATGAAGAGCAAGTTAAACTTTCGAGGGTTCTTGCTGAAATTATGCTGGATGCTCCTGTTGATGTCACTTTTGATGAGATGAAGAGGCAAGATCCCAATGAAGGTGAATTAAACTCAATTTTTAGTGAATTAGAGTTTCGTGCATTAATTCAGAAATATAATAGTAGTACTGTTTCTAAAACTCCACAAGAAGGTCTGTTTCAACCGCAACAAGGGGATTTGTTTGGAAGAGTTTCACAACCATCTCTATTTGATAATTTAGCACAAGAAGAGGTAGAGGTTCCACGTGAAACTATTGCTGCATTTGAAAATAGCGAATTAAAATATTATCTAGTTGATACGCCTGCCTTACGAGCCGATCTCCGTGCAGATTTGTGTATACAGTCATCTTTCTGTTTTGATACTGAGACGACAGGTTTAGATCCAATATCTGCTGAGATTGTTGGAATTTCATTTTCGTTTAAAGAGGGTGAAGCTTACTATGTCCCGATATCTTCCGATAGATCAACAGCCAAAGAGATCTTGCAAGAATTTGCTTCTATATTTAAGGACGAGTCTATTGAAAAGGTAGGGCAGAACATCAAATATGATATGCTTATTTTACTACAATATGGATTAGTAATTAAAGGTAGGTTATTTGATACAATGATTGCCCACTATCTATTAGAACCTGAGTTAAGACACAACTTAGATTATTTGTGTGAGCAATATTTGAACTATAGAAAAATTCCTACGGAGAGCCTGATTGGTAAAAAGGGGAAAAATCAGAAAAGTATGCGTGACCTTCCTGTAGATGAAGTTTGTCGTTATGCTTGTGAAGATGCTGATTTTACTTTTAGGTTGAAAAGTCTTTTTTTACCTAAATTAAAAGAGTCGAACCTAGAAGAGTTGTTTCTGAATGTGGAAATGCCTCTTGTTCATGTTTTAGCTATCATTGAAAATAATGGTGTATGTTTTGACACTAGTTCGATGAGTGATACACAAATTAGATTAACAAGAGAGCTAATTCAATTAGAGAAAGAGATCATCTCTTTGGCTGGTGAAGAATTTAATGTCTCTTCCCCAAAACAGTTAGGTATTATTTTATTTGAGAAACTTAATCTAGATGCTAAAGCGAAGAAAACAAAAACAAATCAGTACTCCACTTCGGAAGAGGTGTTGGTTAAGTTAAAATCAAAGCATCAAATTGTTGAAAAAGTGTTGGAATTTCGATCTATGAAGAAACTCCTTTCTACTTATGTAGAAGCACTTCCTAAATTAATAAATAAGAGGACTGGAAGGATTCATACTTCCTTTAATCAAACTGTTACTGCAACAGGAAGACTGAGTTCTAACAACCCGAATTTACAGAACATTCCTATTCGTGATGCCCAAGGAAAGGAGATTAGAAAGGCTTTTGTTGTTCCTGATGAGGAACATTTATTTGTCTCTGCCGATTATTCTCAAGTCGAATTACGTATAATGGCTCATTTAAGTCAGGATGAAGGTATGTTGGAAGCTTTTGCTTTAGATATTGATATTCATACAGCTACTGCTGCTAAGATATATAAAGTTTCGACTTCTGAGGTGACTTCTGACATGAGACGAAAAGCAAAAACTGCTAACTTTGGAATTATTTATGGAATTTCTGCTTTTGGTTTATCACAAAGACTCAATATTTCAAGATCTGAAGCGAAAGATCTTATAGATGGGTATTTTGAATCATTTCCAAAAGTGAAAGAGTTTATGAATATGCAGATAGAAGTGGCAAGAGAGAATCAATACGTGGAGACAATATTGAAACGTAGACGTTATCTACGTGATATTAATTCTGCAAATGGCATGGTGAGAGGTATGGCTGAAAGAAATGCTATAAATGCGCCAATTCAAGGATCTGCTGCTGATATTATTAAAATTGCCATGAATCGAATTCAAGCCCGCATAGAAGAGCTTAAACTTAAATCAAAGATGATTCTTCAAGTACATGATGAATTAAATTTTGAAGTTTGTAAAACAGAATTCGATTTAGTTTGTTCTATTATTAAATCGGAAATGGAAAATGCGGTAGATTTAGCTGTCCCCTTAAAAGTAGATATTGGTTTTGGCGTAAACTGGCTTGAGGCACATTGATCTAACGTATCTATTTCTCGCTAATACTCTTTAATACTTATTTTTTAATGAATTGATTTATGTCACAAAAGGGGATTAACACAGAGGAAGAGTACCGCTCTTTGCTAATGAAGCATTTGCTTTCTTTGGCAAAGGGCGAGACTGATGCAGAGAGTTCATCAGATCCTATTTCTTCACTTCTTGATGCTTATGAAGCACAAGTGATGGAGGACGATGTATTAGAAGAGGTTGCGGATTCCAATTTCATGGGAAGTTGTATTTAACCGTAACTTTTCAATGTATTTTAAAGAAAGGAGAGCTTATTTAAGTTCTCCTTTTTGTATGTGTGCCATGCATGGAAATTAACTAATCGGTGTAAGTCCGTAGTGGAGGTTTGTAGAGCCAACCACCTAGCAGAAGGCAAGGGTGCTTATCGTGAGGTATAACCTGAAGGAAGCCGTATGCAAAACTCTGATCCGAGGTATACGAATCGCATTAGGCGGTATATAACTGGATAAGCTTGCATAACAAAGTAAAGTCCGAATTCTACACGGAGTTTATACCGTAGATGTGGCGGATAGATGGAGTGAAAGTTAATTCCCTTACCATGGGAGATCTCACAGGTGGATAGAATGTATTTTCCCTGTCCATTCATAAAAAGTTAACTGTGAGAAGTCAGCCGAGGTCATAGTACTGTAGCCACTTTACAGGAAGGACTGAATCTTAAATTGTTCATAATACAGACTGTTACCTAATGAAAGGATCAATGCAGAAAATATCGGAAGATAGCTACTTAAGTGAAGGTAGAGCGGAACTCGAGAATAACTCAAGAGCGCACACTTTCAAAGGGATAACTGAAGGCATTATGGAAACGAACATTACAACAGATAATTTATTAGAACGTGTCCTAGAATCAGGTAACCTAAATAAGGCTTATTTACAGGTTTATCGTAATAAAGGGAGTCATGGAGTTGATGAGATGCAAGTGGAATCCTTAAAAGATTATATCAGACTTCATCGAGAAGTTTTAATAGCAGAACTACGAGAAGGGAAGTACCTTCCCAATCCTGTACGACGAGTCGAAATACCCAAAGAACCAGGTAAAACACGCCCTTTAGGTATTCCTACTGTCGTGGATCGAGTTATTCAACAAGCCATTTCACAAGTTCTTAGTCCTATTTATGAGGAACAGTTTTCCAATTATAGCTTTGGATTCCGTCCGAATAAAGGAGCACATACAGCTATTATAGCCTGTAGCCAAACGATCACATCAGGTTATCATTATGCTATCGATATGGATATGGAAAGATTTTTCGATACCGTAAATCATAGCAAGTTGATAGAGATCTTATCACGAACGATAAAAGATGGTCGATTAGTTTCCTTAATCCATAAATATCTAAGAGCCGGAGTTGTTGTTGAAGAGCAGTTTCAAGAAACAGAAACAGGAGTTCCTCAAGGAGGACCATTAAGTCCATTGCTAAGCAACATTATGCTGAATGAATTAGACCATGAACTCACAAGACGAGGTCATGAGTTTGTTCGTTATGCAGATGATATTGTCATCTTATGTAAAAGCAAGCGAGGAGCTACACGCACGATGAATTCTACAATTCGTTTTATAGAAGATACTCTATTCTTAAAAGTGAATCGAGATAAAACAGAAGTGGTGCGCTACAATCAGATTAAGTTTCTTGGCTACAGTTTTTACAAAACAAAAGGTGTCGTTCGTTTTCGATTGTCGAAAAAGACACAACGGAAAGTGAAGCGCTCTTTGGAAGGAATTGTAGCACGGAATAATAGTATTGGTTACGATGAAATCAAATCCAAGCTTAAAAGCTATATTCAAGGATGGGTAACCTATTATCGATTGGCAGATATGAAATCATTTCTGAAACAAGTAGATGAATGGCTAAGACGACGTATCCGTATGGTAATATGGAAATGTTGGAAAAGAGTAAGAACGAAGATGAAGAATTTAATGAAACTCGGAGTTTCGAAGAACAAAGCGTATGAATATGCTAATACGAGGAAAAAGTATTGGCGCATTTCAAAGAGTCCAATTCTACAAACGACTATAACGAATAAGAATTTGGAAAAGGCAGGCTATATTACGCTAAGTGATTATTATCAGAAAGTAAAGCCGTGATTTAGGGAGTCGCCGTATACGAGACCCGTACGTACGGTGGTGTGGGAGGTGTACTGGAAGATAAAATATCTTCCAGCCATCTACCCGATTATCATTTTACTGAAAGCATGCGAAATGGCTTCGTTATAATTCAGCATATTTTTTGACTTCTTAAACTTCTTATATACTTTTCTACTGTCTACAAAATGGTATGAAAAGTATGACCAAAATCTCTCCATCTTTTGAACGACCTGCTTTTCAATATCTGTTTGCTTAGATATGCATTCAAATACATCTTGATGTATAGATTCCAATATCTTCTTCGGCATCAAAATTTCTTTTCCTTTAATTTTTGATGCTAAAAAAATATCTTGTAAAGCTCCTCTACCTAACATGACACCTTTGATGCCAACCATCTCATTAATTCTATCGAACTCTTCAATTGTTGTAATATCGCCATTGTAAATAACAGGGTGTTTACTTTTTTCTATAAGTTCCTTCATGTAAGATAGTTCAACCGTTCCTTTGTATAATTGGCTTGCAGTTCTTGGATGAATAATAATCTCTTCAAGCTGGTATTGATTTAGAATATCGATCATCTCTTTCCATGTTTCGTGCGTTTCAAGACCGCTACGAAGTTTAACTGACACTTTGCCCTTAAAGATGGATATAGTACTCTCTATGATCTCCTTAGCCATGTTGATATCATGGTAAATACCTGCACCTCTTCTTTTTTTTGTTGCCATTGGGTATGGACATCCAAAATTGATATTTACTTCATTATATTGGTCTAAGAATGGAAGTAAATATTCTACTTCCTCTCTATTTGCTGCTAATATCTGAGGCACTATATTTTGATGAGGGTTATTCTCAATAGCAATATCTCTTTTTTGTCTGTTTTTCAATTTCAGGTCTCTCTGAAAGCTGATATATGGTATGAAATACTTTTCAAAACCTCCTATATGCTTTTGTATGGCATTTCGATAACTGTATTCAGTAAACTCTTGTAATGGTGCAAGATATAAATCCATGAGAACTATTTTTTGTTTGTGTGGAGGCAAAAGTATTAACTTTTAATCGATTAATGAATGAATTATTGGTCTATATATACTTACCTTGATATAAGATAGAGGTTTGATTCTTAAAATAAAAATCATAAAATCGACTCTCTGTTATGTGATGAGAATATTTTTTTCCAATGAAACATATGCCTTGATTTTTAACTCTTAATTATATTAAGGACAAGAATTAGGAGATGAAGTATAAGTAAATAGCTAAGTGTCTCTGTTTATAATGAGGAATTTATTTTTCGTTGTATTCTGTCAATAAAAAATATATTAAGAAGTTGTAACGAGTAATATGTGTGGTGATAGTAAAGAGAATATCAACAAGTCGTATGTGTTTTTTAATATTTACATTTAAACTAGTGTATATTCATCATTTTATCTTTAATTTTGTGCGATTACAATCTCAGAGCTACTAATTCTTATAAGACAAGCCATATTCCGAAGTATGATAATACAAGATACTACCTCTTTTTTTAAAGAAGATTCCTTAGCAAATAGCATTGATTCAAGTTCTGTGGTTTCTTTTGTTACAACATCTGTAGTTCGCATGGATGGTGTTGAGAAAAAATTAGATATCTATGATAATATTGGATTTGGTTTTCTGTTAGGTGGTTTTATGATTCTTGTTTCAGTCAAGATTATATTTCCTAAGTATCTTAATATGATTTTCCAATCTTTAGTTTATGGGAATGTAGCCGATCGATTATATCGCGAAATGCCTTATCGAATTGGACATGCAGCTTTTCGTCTTGACGTTCTTGCATGGTTGATGATCTCGTATTATGGAGTTGAGTTAGTCCAACACTTTACAAATATTTTGTACCCTAAACCTGTGTTGTTATTAGCTGTTCTTTCTTTTACTGCTATATATAGCTTTTTCCGTTATTATTTGATTTCTTTTCTGTCTTGGATATTTGATATTCATGACATTTCTGAGGAGTTTTTATTCAATAATGCTCTCTTTATAAAAATTATAGGTATTATTTTACTAATTATAAACCTATGTGTAACTTATATGGAGACACCTTTTAATGTACTGATAAACACATCTTTAGTGGTAGTTTCAATGTGCTTTGTCTTTATGTTTTTTAGATCAATATTGGTATTGTTAAGAAAACATTTTTCTATTTTTTATTTGATTTTGTACCTTTGTACCCTTGAAATTTTACCAATACTTTTGATATCTAAGTGGTTACTTGGATAGATACAGGGTATATTATGAAGTAAACCCATAAATCTTTAGAGCTTTGAAGATCAAAAGGATATTAGTTTCTCAACCAGAACCAGCGGCAGGTAAGTCACCTTTTTTTGACTTAGCTGAGAAAAACAATTTAAAAATTGATTTTCGTCCATTTATTCATGTAGAAGGAATTCCAGCAAAAGAATTCCGTAAGACTCGTACACAAATTCTTGATCATACTGCGGTGATTTTTACTAGTCGCACAGCTATAGATCACTTTTTTAGAATCTGTGAAGAAACTCGTGTTACAGTTCCTGATTCGTTAAAATATTTCTGTATTTCAGAAGCAACAGCTTTTTATCTGCAAAAATATATTGTTTACCGTAAACGCAAAATATTTGTGGGTAGTGGTAGATTTAATGATTTGGTAGACTTAATGAAAAAGCACAAAGAGGAAAACTATTTGTTCCCTCTTTCTGATATCCATAAGCCTGAAATGCCTCAGTCTTTGGAAAAAGCTAAACTTAAGTTTACAAAGGCTATTTTATATAAAACAGTAAGTAGTGATCTTTCTGATTTGAAGGATGTAAACTACGACTTGTTGGTCTTTTATAGTCCATCTGGGATTAAATCATTGATGCAAAACTTCCCTGATTTTGAACAGAATGATACGAGAATTGCGACTTTTGGTCCAGCCACTGCTAAAGCAGTGGAAGATGCAGGATTACGTTTAGATGTAAATGCACCTATACCAGAAGCTCCTTCGATGACCATGGCCATTGATAGATATATCAAGATGAATAAGGGCGAAAAGTGAAAAATTATAGGAGATTTTTGAAGAGGGAGATGGTCTCCCTCTTTTTATTTGCTTTGATAAATGGACAAAAACACATTTAAGAAACAGGAGAGACTATGTAGTCAGAAAGTGATCGAAGAGATGTTCTCATCTGGACTGTCGACATTAAGTTTTCCAATAAAAGCAGTTTATATAACGAACTCTTCGTATGCTGACCAAAATGTTGGAAATCAGGCTGCTTTTACAGTACCCAAGAGGTTATTTAAAAGGGCAAATAAAAGAAACTTATTAAAAAGGAGAATGAAAGAAGCCTATAGGCTTAATAAATCATTAATACCTTCTGGTGAGGTTATTTCCGTGATGTTTATTTTTATAGGAAAAGAAGAGTTGCCTTATGACCGAATTGAACAAGCAATGAAGAAAGTGATGAAGAAGATATCACAATCAATTATAACGAAAGAAGGTGATCAATAATGATCACCTTCTTTCGTTATATACATTACAGATTTAAATGAGCTATATCTTTACGTTCTATCATACTTGCACATCGTTAAGAAATATCCCCGTAGGGAAAAACTATGCTGTCATTTCTTGCCTTGTATAATAAAAATATCTTCGCAAGTGTTTATCCCTCATTTCAAAATGCAATTGGTATTATAAGACTCTTATTTGTCAATAAATTCTGTTTGTTGTCTTACTGAATCTTCATGGATTAATTGAAATAGAATCTTCACAAAAGTCTCGTCCACGCCAAGCTTGTTTGCTAGGTTTGTTCTATCATTCATCATTTGTGTCCAACGATCTATTTGTAATGCAGTCACATTGTTGTCTTTCTTATAGCTTCCGATCTGTGCAACAATCTTATTTCTAGAAGATAACAACTCCATAATTTCATGATCCATTGCATCTATTCGATTTCTTAGCTCGTCTAGTTTATTGTCAAAACTAGGATTATCAATATGTAGATTTCTCAATACGAGCTTATCTAGCATTAGACCAAGATCGATAGGTGTCAACTGTTGAGCTGCATCACTAAGTGCACAACTAGGGTCTCTGTGTGACTCTACCATTAAACCATCGATACCCATATCGAAAGCCTTTTGGCTTATTTCATGAAGCAACTCTCTTTTTCCTGCAATGTGGCTTGGATCACAAATAACTGGAAGGTTTGGAACAAGTCTTTTAAGCTCTATCAAAGTCTTCCATCTAGGATAGTTACGATATTTTGTTTCTTGGAATGGTGTAAAACCTCGGTGAATTGCAACTAAATTCCTAATTCCAGCTTGGTGTAGTCGTTCAACAGCACCAATCCATAGTTGAACATCAGGGTTAACCGGATTTTTAACCATTACAGTCGCATCAGTACCTTTAAGAACATCTGCAATCTCTTGAACAACAAATGGACTTGCTGTAGATCTTGCTCCAATCCATAATACATCAATTCCTGCTTTTAGACAAGCTTCAGTGTGTTGTGCATTTGCTACCTCTGTACCGACTTTAAGCCCAGTTTCTTCTTTTACTTTCTTTAGCCACTCTAAGCCAATCTCACCTACTCCTTCGAATGATCCTGGTCTTGTTCTTGGCTTCCATACACCACCTCGATATACATGTACACGTGGATCTTTTGCAAGCTGTCTTGCTGTATCTAATGTCTGTTCTTCTGTTTCAAGGCTACAAGGTCCTGCGACCAAAAGAGGGTACTTTTCATCTTGTGTCCAATGTGATATTGGACGAATATTTAATTCGGTTACCATAACTAGTTATTTCGGGTATATAATTTGATTATTTTTTGCTCATTTTTAATTAATTGAGGGTTGTGATTATCTAAAACCGCTCGAATTTTATTTGCATTCTCGATATCCTTATACATAGATGAAGGATCATCTTCTGCTATGTTATCTCTGAAGCTTTGTAAGTGTCTGATATATACATCCATTGCTTCAAGAACAGACTTTTTATTCTGACTAAATATTGGTGCCCACATTTCAGGGGAACTCTTTGCTAGTCTCACTGCCGATCTAAAACCACCTGATGCTAAATCGAAAATGATCTCTTTATTCTCTTTGGATAGTACTGCATTAGCCAAAGCATAAGATGCAGCATGGGGCAGGTGTGAAACAAATGCCGTGCTGTGGTCTTGCTCTTCAGAACTCATATATGCTATAGACATTCCTAAATATTGAAGCATTTTTTCAACTAAGGCCAAGTGTTGAACACTAGAGTCTTGGTGATCACATATAATCGCAATCTTATTCTCAAATAAGCCTTCTAATGCAGCTTCTGGTCCACTATTTTCAGTTCCTGACATTGGATGTGCTGCAACATAATTAGATCTCTTAGGATGCTTCTTAACACGATCTACAATCATTTGCTTCGTAGAACCCATGTCTGTCACTGTAGTAGTTTCTTTGATATGGTTAAGGACTTCGGGAAGAATAACCAAAGTGTGATCAACAGGAATGGCAATGATAACCAAGTCGCTATTTTGTACCCCCTCCTCTAAAGATGCAATTTGATCTATAATTCCTAAGTCTAATGCTTTCTGTGCATTAGAATCAGAGCTATCGATTCCGACAATATGTCTGCAAAAACCTTTCTGTCTTAGATCTTTAGCGATAGATCCTCCGATTAAACCTAAACCTATAATACTTACTTGCATAGAATGCATATTTATCTGTAGTACTCTCTTTTGGTAAAATAGACCTACTACATTGTTTTAATATTTATTACGAACGATGAGATACAAAAAAAGGCCCTCTTTTTGAGGACCTTCTATTTATATTTTGACAATACAAATCTACCCGATCCCGTTAGTTGGAGCCGTAATAGTAAAACCAAAAGTAAAATGTACTGTTCTGTAGAATCATTCTATTATTTTTTTAAATGCTTACCCCACAAATATATGAAATAAATCAATATTTGGTGACGATTCTTAAATTGTTAACATTAAATTGATTTTATCTATACTTTTCGTCAGAGTCTTCCATCATCGAAATATAGCTGTCATATCTAGTATATGCAATGTCTCCATTCTCTACAGCTTCTTTCACCGCACACCTTGGTTCGTGTTGATGACTACAGTTGTTAAACTGGCACTCATTCGAATGCTGGAATATTTCAGGGAAGTAATGAGATAACTCTTTTTTGTCAATATCTGTAATACCAAAACCACGTACACCAGGTGTGTCAATGATATAACCACCATTTTTCATCTCATGCATTTCGGCAAAAGTCGTGGTATGTTTTCCTTGTTGGTGCACTTCAGATATCTCTGCTGTTTTAATGTCTAAACCTGGTTCAAGCTTATTAATAATGGTCGATTTACCCACACCCGAATGTCCCGAAAGAACATTAATCTTTCCTGCCATTTTATTCCTTAGCTTATCGATATTAAAATCTTTTTCTGCGGATACTTGAAAACATTCATAACCAGCTCCTTCGTAAATGTGTAGATAATCTTCAAGGATTTCATAGTCCTCTTCATTATAGATGTCTAACTTGTTAAATACAAGTCTTACTGGAATCCTATAAGCCTCTGCAGATACTAGAAAACGATCAATAAATCCTGTCAACGTCCTTGGGTGTGATATGGTAACAATTAAAAATGCCTGATCCACATTTGCAGCAATAATCTGACTCTGTTTGGATAGATTTGATGATTTACGAATGATATAATTCTTTCGTGGCTCTATCTTTTTAATTAAGCCAACAGGCTCTTCATTTTTATCTGTAGAATTTACCACTAGATCAAAATAAACCATATCACCCACAGATATAGGATTGGTAGTTCGAATGCCTTTCGTTCGAAATTTCCCCTTTATTTTGCACAAGTGTAGTTGTCCTTCATCGTCTTTTACTGTATACCAACTACCTGTTGATTTAATGACCAATCCTTTTGTCATATAAGTGATATTTCTATATTGTTTTTGATTATTTTGGTTCAAAGTAACAAAAAAACATTCAATGATAGATTCTAATAGTTGGGTTATTCTCAATATAATAGTACCTTGACTCTGCTTTTTGTCTAATTTATATCCTACTCTATCTAAACCATGTTAGGTCGTAATATGTTCTATTTTTAACTCTATTATGAATCTTTATTGAGATGCAAACTGTTAAAGTAAACCTAAATCATTATAGTAAGAATAGTTTATGCTTTTATTTAGAGCTTGTTTGCCTATTTTTGTTTGTCGATAGAATGGAGAATATCATATAATTAGCTTTTATTTATTAGTGCTGAAAAAAATAATAAATACAATAAAAACACTTTCCATAGATGAAAAAAAAGTATACAAAAATTGTAGTGTCCTTTGTCATATTAGGGACGTTAATGGTTGGACTGCTTAGTTTTAATCGAGATAGTAAGAATTTTACTATTGCGAAGAATTTAGATATCTATTACTCGTTGTTTAGAGAACTGAACCTGTTTTACGTTGATAGTATTTCACCAGATAAGATTGTCAAGACAAGTATCGATAAGATGCTTGAAACACTAGATCCATACACGGTCTATATTCCTGAACAGGATATGGATGATTTTGAATTTATGACCACTGGTGAATATGGTGGTATAGGTGCTGTTATTAGTAAGCATGATAGTTTGGTAGTTGTGGCAGAGCCATATGAAGGTTTTCCAGCCCAAAAGACAGGTCTGAAAGCTGGTGATGTTTTCGTTGAAATAGATGGTGTAAAAATACAAGGATTAAAAAAAGTTGAAGAGGTTAGTAACCTTCTAAAAGGTACCGTAGGTGAGGAAGTTAAGATTAAGGTTAGCCGTTTTGGTGAAAAGAAGCCTCTTACTTTCAAAGTGAAAAGAGAAAAGATTCATGTGGATGCGGTTCCTTATTATGGAATGTTAAATGATGAAGTGGGGTATGTTCGATTAAAAAGCTTTACCCTTAATTGTGGTGATGATGTGAAACGTGCCATTCTTGAATTAAAAGAGAAACATCACGCGAAAAAGCTAGTGTTTGACCTTCGCTCAAATCCTGGAGGTCTTCTTATTGAAGCCGTGAAAATTGCAAACTTGTTTGTCAATAAAGGAGAAGAGATCGTAAGTACTAAAGGAAAAGTATCTACTTGGGATAAGGTTTATAAAGCACCTGTAGCTCCTCTCGACACATTAATGCCACTTGTAGTGTTGGTGAATAGAGGATCAGCTTCGGCTTCGGAGATTGTTACTGGTGCTATTCAAGATTTGGATAGAGGTGTTGTTATAGGTAATCGAACATTTGGTAAAGGTCTTGTTCAAACAACACGTGATTTAAGCTACAACTCTAAATTAAAGGTGACTACAGCGAAATATTATATCCCTTCAGGAAGATGTATTCAAGCTTTAGATTATTCTCATCGAAATGATGATGGTAGTGTAGGAACTATTCCTGACTCATTAATTACTGAGTTCAACACTAGGGGTGGACGTAAGGTATATGATGGTGGTGGTATTACTCCTGATCTTGAGATCAAGCCTGAATATTTCAGTAGCATTTCAATAAATTTAATTCGAGAGTTTATGATCTTTGACTATGCAACTAAATTTGTTGCTGAGCACAAAGAGATACCTTCTGTTCAAGACTTTGAGATTACAGACGATATTTATAATGATTTCGTAAGCTATGTAACCAAGCATGACTTTACATATGAGAGTGTGAGTGAAAAATTACTTGAAAGGGTGGTTGCAAAAGCTAAGAAGGAGAAGTACTATGATCTTTCGAAAGATGACTTTGATGCATTGAAGAAGAAACTTGCTCCAAACCTAGAGAAAGATATTAAAGCTTTTAAACCTGAGATTTGTGACCTTCTTAAAGGTGAATTGATCGTAAGATATTATTATCAAAAGGGGCAGATTAAATCGGCATTAAAAGATGATATAGAGATCAAAAAAGCTAAGGAACTTCTTGCAAATATGGATGAATATAAAGAATACCTTGAAGCTGGCCGTGTAATCAAACACGAAGACTAGTTTGGTATATCTAACTTACATAAAAGGCAGTTTCAAACTAATGAAACTGCCTTTTATGTAATATTGTTATTAAAAAAGAGTTGGATTTAAAAAGATTACTGATAAAACAATTATCATGAATAGTAAAATAATTCCAAAAAACTCCCACATGCCAACGTTTGCACTATGATAGAATTTTTCAAGACGTTTTTTAATAATCTCTTGATGAATTTTTGTTGCAATAACCTCAAAGTTAGCGTCGTTAATAATGTATGCTTCATCGGCTCCAATTTTTACTCCCTTTTCAGCATACAGTTTATCTTTTTCAGAACAACAAAAGTAGTATTTAGTGTGTGGACACATTTTTTTTGTCTCATAAAGTAATGTATACCCACCCGTCCTATCTTCTGTTTTATCTTGAATGATGATGTCTGGTTTGCTGTCTAATTCTGACAAACAATCTACCTCTTTTTCAAACCATTTAATGTTTTGATCTCCGAGCTTTTTAAACATCTTTTTAAGTTTCTCTCTCGTAGATTTATCTTCTTCTAGAAAAAAAATAATTGGTATTGTTGAAGCTTCCATACTGAGTTGGCTTTTGGGCTTCGAATCCTTATTACATTCACCTTGTTGCCTAGTGGATATAATCTCTGAGCATTTGAAGCAGTTCTTCACTGTCTTTACAGACCCTATTAGCTCCTGCTTCTTCTAAAACTTTATCATCCAAAATCCCCGTGTTAATAGCGATGGTAAATATATTAGCAGCCTTTGCTGCTTCTACACCTAGTGGGGCATTCTCGATTACAATAGCTTCTTCTGCAGTAATATCTACTCGGTCTAATGCTTTTACATATGGTTCGGGATGAGGCTTACCATTCTTTACATCTAAACCGGTGATAATGTTCTCTTCTATAACAATTTTGTCGTAAAATTGTTGCAACTTATTGATAATGTTCCTTTGTCCAGATCCTGTTACAACACCTATTTTAATTCCCTTTGAATAGAGGAATTCTAATACTTTAGGCATTCCTATTATTTCTACAACAGGAGGGAAGCGCTTCATAATCTCTTTTTTCCTTTCATATAACTTATGTGTGTACTCCTTACTAGGTGTACTACCTTTCGTTTTATGATACACCGTTTCAATCATACTAATACCTGTTCTTCCCTCATTTAAGTAGGCATCTTCTGCATCGAAAGGAATATTCTCTTCATTGAAAAGTTGGCTCCATGCAGCCTCATGTAGTGGCATTGTATCTAATAAAACACCATCCATATCAAATAATACAGCGCTTATTTTCTTCATTATTTTGCGATTGTTATTCTTCACGAAGGTAACGAATTATTGCCACTAACTAATTAGATATGAATTGTTGCAATCGATGGCATGTGTAAATCTACATAAATGTATGTGTTTTATAACACAATACAAATCTTTTAAATGAATTGTATATATTACATTCTATGTAACTAGTAGTATTACAGTTTGTTGTGAGAGTGTTTATTATATAATCTACATAAATGTAACCAGTTTATGTGTTTGCTACATTTATGTAGATTATTGTTGTCTAAAATGATGTGCCATAAATGTTGTTTCTGTATGTCACTGATAACCAGTATTATTATTCTTTGGTGATATTTTTTGGCACGCTTATGGTAATACTACTAATCGAATTTTAATTATTTCTGTAAATCTTTTTGTGTTATGAACAAACTACTTACTTTATTAGCAATCGTATTTATCACTTCTACTCTTAGTGTATCAGCAGCAGATACAGATAACTCTACTGATAGCCTTGGGAAGATTGTAAACATTGAATTCGCAGATGCGTCTGCATTGAACAACAGTTCAAATCAACCTATGCTTTTTATTAAAGATGGGAAACTTTTTGTTAGTTATGTAAATAAAACGAGTGACGATATTGAAATTACTTTCAATAAAGAAGCTAAAGTTTTATATCGAGTAAATTTGGGGTCTAAAACGGCAATCTCTCAAGCTTTCGCGTTATCTGGAATCAAGGATGGTGCTTCACTAAATGTTATTGTAAATTCTGGTTCTAAAACGTATAAGTATGATTTGCAAAAGTAAGTGGTTTGCTTTTTTTCTAAAAAAAGCATCAGGTTTCTTCATAACGTTACATCTTTGTTAGAAAGGATGTAACGTTTTCGTGTTCATAACAAAATATTTTGTCCCCTATTTATTCTATCAGAAATAAATAGGGGATTTTTTATTAATCTACCTCAATAACTTCTCTTTCATCCAACTTATACATCTTTATTAATCGCCTCACTTAATAGAGCTTTATGGAGGAATTCGCATTTAGTTCATTGACTACTTATAACGATAGCCTTTTATGTACAATTGCAAGGACATCAAGATGTCCAAAAAGATTCTATAGCCTTTATGTGATAATCATATTGAAAAAAATGTACTTCTTTGCTATGTACAATATTTGAAGGTTGTCATTATGAAAGTGAATTCATTGTATTTTGATAGATTATGGATCAATTTAACATTTTTGATGAATGAACTATCAATGAAGTATCCTTGAAGTATCAATAAACTACGAAGGAAACCCTATCTAAGATGTCGGTTATTTCCTAAAGTAGAAGCACTTTCCCAATCCAAGTTATCATAAGAATCATGAACGATCTTAATAGGGTAATTCATGGTCTTTATGTACCCTCTTAGGAACACGCAGCTCGAGCTTGGAAATAGAATCGATTGCAATCAGACTCCTGTTTTCTCCATGCCACATATCGCCTTCACCAAAACTAGTAACATAGAAGAGTTTAGATGCCTATTCAAGCGGTGCGATTATTGGACAACACATTCAAGATGGAAGAAGATCACGAATCATTGAAATATTGTCCTAAAGGTTACAACCTGCGAGATGATGACATTTTAGATAAATAGAGATTCATAAAGAACCCTTAGAGCCACCATCACCTGACTAACATGCTACTATCACCTGCTTTTTCTTGGGTATCATTCGAACTATATTCGAAATTCCCTCACCCAAAATGGGAAATCGATGAATGAACTTCGAGTGAACTTGGAATGAACTTCGAGCCATCTCAGGGGAAAAGCAGGTGATAGTAGCTTGTTGGTCAGAGTAAGGTGATATTTATGTCGTCGGATGTGATAATGGTATATGAGCATTGTTCTATTCAAGATGGTCACCAACAAGTTTCGGAAAGAGCCTTAATCTTAACTTAGAACTCATTCATAGTTGCTCCATAAAAATGACCGAATTATTGAAGGAACTATGAGGAACCGTGAACGAATATTGAACCATCACCGTATTGGAACCGTTTAAAAACCGTTTTTATACTGTATTAGAGTAGTGGGAAATATTTGTTGATTGATGGTATAATACTTGTAGAGTGAGTGTGGATACACATTATGAAAATCGTGGAATAGCCAAATAGCAGTCTCTTTTAGTATCATTTCATATAGTCCCAATCTTTATGGTTTGAAAAAATGAGTAGATGGGATCTACTTCCTGATAATAGTTACAGAACTATTACCATCTGTTTCGTTTGTTTCACGTGGAATCCACCGATCTCGGTAATTTTGGTGTGATCGTATTAAATCAAAATACAAACTAATGAAACATTTGATCAACAATCTAACCGCACTAGCTTTTGTCAGTTGTATGTTCTTCGGAACAACATCAAAAGCAAAGAAGAGTGTTAAAACCCCTAATATTGTCATTATATATGCTGATGATATGGGATATGGTGATGTCTCGTATCAGAATCCGAAAGGAAAGATACAGACCCCAAATATCGATAAACTTGCCAGTGAGGGCATCCAATTTTGTGATGCACATAGTAGTTCTGGTATTTGTAGCCCATCCCGTTTTGCTCTATTGACAGGTCAATACCATTGGCGTCGAATGCATAATATTGTGAATGCATTTGGGAAGTCTGTTTTTAAGAAGGATGAGTTTACGTTACCACGAATGTTAAAGAAAAAAGGCTATCAGACCGCATGTATTGGTAAATGGCACTTAGGTTGGGATTGGAAATTTAATCTTGATCCAAACAGTTCAAAGAAGAGTAGAAAAAAAGTATATGCTCCAAATGAACTTGTTACAGACCAACCAATCAAAGGGGGACCATTAAACCAAGGTTTTGATTACTATTTTGGTGATGGTACAATCAACTTCCCACCATATGCATTTATTGAGAATGATCAATTTGTAGAGGCGCCAACAGTTCCCTTAAAGTTGAAAGATAAGCGGCCATTAGAAGGTGGATGGGAATTTCGTCCTGGTCCAATGGTTAAAGGTTGGGACCCATATAATGTTCTACCAACATTAACATCTAAAATGGAGCATTATATCGCCTCACAGAAGAAGAATAAGCCGTTCTTTCTTTACTTAGCCCTTCCATGTCCTCATGCACCAATTATACCTAACGAAGCGTTTAGAGGAAAATCGGAAGCAGGTGCTTATGGCGATTTTGTTGTGCAAACAGATGATGTTGTTGGACGTGTTAATAGAGCATTGAAGCGTGCAGGGTTAGATGATAACACCATTGTTATTTTTACTGCTGATAATGGACCAGAAAAATATGCTTATGCAAGAGTTCGTAACTTTGACCATAGAAGTATGGGGAAATTGAGAGGACTAAAGAGAGATACATGGGAAGGTGGTCACCGTGTACCTTTTGTGATGAAGTGGCCTAAGCATATTAAGAAAAACAGTATGTCTGATCAAGTTATTAGTCAGGTTGACATTGCCTCTACTCTTGCAACAATTGTAGGATATGATCTAGAAAGAAACGATGCCGTTGATAGCTATAATCTATTACCGTTGTTAGAAGGGAAGAGATATAAAGAGCCGATTCGAAGAGGAACAGTGCAAAATACAAAGAAAGATAGATATGCTATCAGAGTGGGAGATTGGGTACTAATTGATAGTTATTCAGGTGGTCATACACCTGTACCAGGGTGGTATAATAAGCAAGAAAACTATACTGCTGATGATAAGAGTCAACATGGTCTGCTTTTTAATTTAAAAGAGGATCCTCAAGAGCGAAACAATCTATTTTCGAAATATCCTGAAAAGGTTAAGATGATGAAGAATTTACTAGACAAATATAGAGAAGAGGGTAGAAGTCGAGATATTTAATTGTCTGTCAAATCATTTACCTATATATGTCAGGGATAATAAATTAAGTCCACTACAATCATAACTTAGATACTAATTTTTTAAGATGAATTGTGTGTGGACTTACTTTCTATCTCTTGAGCCTCTGTATAAGCTTATACTAACTATTGGGGGTTTATGTTTGGGATGATCTCTGTTTTCTTATACATTGTCCACCTCCATCGGATTAATCCCAATTTAAGCCTTGTTTTGGATATATTTCTTCTGTTGTTAGGATCAAAAAGTGAAGCACATAACATATTGTATGAGTGGATAAGGTTGTTTTGTTTGCTATCTTGAATAGCAGTAGTAAATGCTTCATTGTTTTTCCTTCCTAGTTTTAAATACCACTTGTTTATTCGAATGTAGAGTTCTTTCTGATTTGAACATATTATGATTCTAAAAAATAGATACCATTCTTGATCTCTCATGTCGCAAAAACGTTTGATTAACTTCTTTCCTATCCGAATAAGAAGAACAGCGAACTTCCATATAATTACTAATAGTATAGCTCCTATTAGTATATGCTTCCAATGAAGTTTGTCATACCAAGGATGTGAAATCTCTTCATCTGAAGTGATCTTTGCTCTATTCTGTTTTTTAAGCGAGTCTTGAAGTTGCTTTAGAGCTGTTAAATTTGGGTTGCTTTTAATTTTCCATTGCGTACCTCGTGCATTTGCTGTTCTATTTTTTTTAAGAGTAGGGTCATAATAGTGCAGTTGTATTGCAGGAATTGAGTATGTTCCCTTTTCTTCGATTAAAAATTGCGACTCTTGGATGACTGTTGCTATCACATTATTTTCGGACACTTTTTGTGTTCTCTTAATCTTCCCATGGTATATTGTGGCCCACTCAAGAGTGTCGTGAACAATAGGAGTGATCAAAGAGGCTAATGTCCCTTTCCCCCTAATTTTAATGGTCTCTGTTACGACATCACCTACTTTCCAGTGTGTTTTGTTTGGGCTAAACACTCGGTGGATAGATATGTCATTTGCGACTAACCATTCTTTACCATGAAACTTTTGTTTTATAGGTACTACTTCAAACGATATTGTTTTTGTGACTGTTTTTACCTCTTTTCCTTTATATTGACCTTCTTCTGGTGTCGCAAAGTGTATTTCAATTTGCGGCACTTCTTGTTTTCCTACTTTAAGTGGATAAATATGATATGTAAAGGTTTGAATATTATATCTTTTCCCATTAAAGTTTTCATATGAGCTTTGTGGCCTTCCTGTTCGAATGGTAAACGAATTCTTAATTTGTAAGTCGTAGAGATCTGCAGATCTTGTAAACCATGTTGTTGTATAGACCGATATTGAGAGTACTGTTGATTCCATCGGTAACACTTCTCTCTTTGAGAGAGTTACTTTTGAGAAATAGTCTGCTTTTACTGGAAATAAAAAGACGAAAAAACAGATGGTACTAGTCCATATTCTAGTAAAAGGTATATTGTTGATTCTTACCATGGTGTTTCTGTTTTTAGTTCGCTACTAATCTTTACCTGTGTAATGTCGTATTGAAATTTTCGTCGTAAGAATATCGATGGATCATTATTCATCTGATTAAGTATCTTGCTTGAAACATCCTCTTTGGTTAACGGTTCGTTGGGATCTATTGCTTGGTAGTCATCATCCCCTTTATTATCAGGGTTAATGTTGTCGTTCTCTTCAGGTGGAGGGTTTTTTCCTTTGCCTTCTTGTTGTTCTTCGTCCCCCTTATTCTCTTTGAGTGTTTCATCCTCTTGTGATTTACCATTTTGTCGATCCTCATCATTACTAATTTCATGATAATTTTTAAGCTTCTGTTCTATCAGTCGGTTTATCTCCTTTAGGTTGTCTTTTGCATTACTATTCTTTGGATCTGCTAAGAGTGCATGTTCGAATGCCTCCTTTGCACGACTATAGTTCTTTAATTCAGACATACACATTCCGAAGTTTAGATATCCTTCACTATTTCTAATTTTTGAATACTCTGCTGCAGCTGCTTCGTAGTTGTTTTGATGATACAGTAAAAACCCCCTCCACATTGGGTCTTTAAAATGTTTCATTGCCTTTAAGGTATCTCCTTTGTGATAATATTTCATTCCTAATTGGTCTGGAGTAGACCAAAGTTCTTCCCAATGCCATCGATTTGTTTCATCCAATGAGTTAGATATCCCTTCATGGGTGTTATTACAACTGTTGAATAGTGGTGCTATTAGGAGCAATATTACCCACTGGATTCCTGAGCCTTTTCTGAAAAGAGGTAACATTGCTATGGCTATAACTACCAATAAATAGTATCCCATGTCTTCCCAATCGTCGGCTTTCTCTTCTCCATTTTTTTGATATAACAACCTCTGTCTGATGTTTGATGAGATGCCATCAACATCTTCTTGGGTTACTGAAACAGGTTGTATCGTAACTCGGCTATGTCTATTTAACAACAGAACCTCTTCTGTTGATAGTTTTGATATTATCGTTTGTCTTTGCTTATTTTTAAGAAATCTTCCTTTTGAAATAGGTATAGGTCCTCCTTCAGGAGTAGATACAAGTAGAAAATCAATATATAGTTGGGGGTTTGAGTTCAAAAAAGCTTCTGTAATAACTCTCTCTTTATGGGAAATATCATCTGTTATTACCACCCATGTTGTAGGGATTGAATCTTTCAAACTCCATTGCTTTCCTAATTGATATGCTGCCTCTAAATTTGTCCCTTGTATAGGCATAATATCAGTATTAATGGCTTTTGATTGTATCTTGATAATATTGGGATCGCTTGTATATGGCATAACAATATGAGCCGTTTGAGCATAAGCGATCAGGGCAGTTTCTGCTCCATAATTCATATCCACAAGATCTGTAATTTTCTGTTTTGCTCTAGTTATCCTGTTCGGCGAGATATCTTTACATTTCATCGAACGAGAAGCATCCAACATAATCGTAACCTTGGTTTTTATATTGGCACCTGGTTTTTCAAATTTTTTGTAGGTTGGTCCACTTAGCGCTAGGGCCGATAGTGTCAAGATAAAAAGATGAAGATAGTTGGCTTTTGCAACTCCCTCATATCCCTTTAATATCATTACAGACTGAAGGTGACCTGCAATCTGATTCTTCCATTTAACATCCCTTTTCTGTTTTAAGAATACAAACAGTGACAATAGTGCGATAGGTATCAGTAGCCACAGAAGATTCGGACGAATAAAATGGAATGCTTCGAAGTTGATGTTTAGCTTATTCATCACTTTTAGTTCGTTTTATGATTAGAACAATTACATGAACTGTATTAAGAAGTAATAGGATGCCTAATGCTAATCCTAAAGGATAATAATACAGTGGTGTAATTGGGGTAAATCCATTATCTTCAAATTCAATTGGCTCCATCTTGTCTAGAGTATCATAGATTCGATTAAGTTCAATTTGATTTGTTGCCTTAAAGTAGGTTCCATGACTCTGAGAGGCAATTGATTTTAGCGATTTTTCATCAAGATCATAGACTCCCGAGCCTTTTCGTCCTATTCCAACGGTATGGATTACAATAGAGTCTTTTGACGCAAGTCTTGCTGCTTGTAGAGGATTGATGTGACTTCCACTATCAACACCATCCGTAAGCAGTATCATCGTTTTGGTATCGATGCTATCTTTCTTGAAAAGTTCAATACCTAAACCTATGGCATTTCCCATTGCTGTTTTACCTCCAGCCATCCCTACAGCCACCTGATCAATCCAATGATTTACGACATTGAGGTCGGTGGTAAATGGGACTTGCAGGTATGCTTGTGATCCAAAGAAAATGACACCGATTCTATCTCCATTTCGTTTTTCAATAAAGTGGTGTAGGACATCTTGAACTCCTGTCCACCGTGAACATCTTTCGTCGTTTATTTCCCAATCTGTTGTAGCCATGCTTCCAGATAGGTCAACTGCAAGTAGTAAGTTTCGTGCATTCTTTACTTCCTTTTCTGGTGTTCCAACAATTTGTGGTTTAGCAAGTGCCATAACCATTAGTATCCAACACAATGATAAACATATCCACTCCATTAACTTTCGTTTATATATTGCGGTTCTTTTTCGTGATTTAAGGCCTCCTGCTTGAAGCATTTCATCAAAGAATGGGACTTTTAGTGCAGATCTTTTATGATGAAGGGTTGGCATAATAAACCAAATCAGAAGTGGAAGAGGGAGAATGTATAGAATATTTAGATGTTCAAATTCAAACATGATGACCTCCAATCCACTTGATAATTTGTCTATTCAACTTATTTAACTCTTTGGTATCCATCATCTGTTTTTCTGTTAGACTATAGAGTGTCTTCTCTGCTTTACATAACAGGTTTGGGGCAATACATTCTTTACCAGCTCGATCATTTATATATATAGCCCACCTTTCCCCTTTTAATGATGCAACCTCTTTTCGACCATAACTCTCTATCCCCACGATTTTAAATTGGCTTAAGCATATCTTGATATACTCTTCTTGTGATAGATCACCTTTGGTTTGTAAGCGGAATGCATCTGTAATGGTTTTTATTGCATGTTTTCGATACTTTCTACGATTGTATCTAGTGATCAGCTTATATATGATATACGAAATTGTTAGAAGTAGAAGCAATGTAACTATTTTCCAGCCAATGGTCTCTGGCCAAAAGATAACATCTTTAGGTCTTGCTATAGGGTGCATGTCCTTAAGCTTGTAGAAGTACGTTTGGGGTGTAATATCTATCATAACAAACTATCTGCTTTTTCTCAAAATCTCTTTAAACTGATGTGTTGCACTACTTTCTGTTGATAACTTAAGAAGTGTAATAGGGTAGTTGGTGGATAGTGCTTCCAACTGGTTCTGTTTCTCTTTAAAATGATTTGTTACTCTTTTAACTCTTTTTTCAGATGATCTCTCAAATTGAAATTGGTCATCTCCGTTGGAGAATGTAATCTGTTGTGGATTGAAATTGGTCTCTAAAGGATCTGATACTTGAACAAGAATAACGTCATTGTGCTCACTTAGCGCGACAAGATCTTTTGTATGTGATGACCTATATTGATTGAAGTCACTGATCCATACAACCAAGTAGTCATGGGTTATCCTTTTTTTTATCTCAAAGATAATCTCCCCCAAGGTGTTATCGTTTGGTTTTAGAACTTTGCTGTTGAGTAGAGCGTGATTAAAATCAGTGAGCTGATCTATCATGGTTAAAACATGAGACTTATTTTTCCTTGGTGGAAGTGTAAACTTGTTGGTATCATTGTATATTAGTCCTCCAATTCTATCTCCAACAGCAAGGACTTTCCAAGCGATTAGTGCAGCTGATTCTACTGCAATTACTGATTTTAAATACTCCTTGGTACCTAAAAACATACTACTACATTGATCTGTTATAATAAAAACTGGACGTTCTCTCTCTTCGGTGAAGACTTTAGAGTGTAGCTCATCCGTTCTACCAGTTACTTTCCAATCAATGTTTCTTACATCATCTCCTTTAGCATAGTTACGTACTTCCTCAAAGTCCATTCCTCTACCTCTTAGTTTTGATTTATGGCTTCCCGTAAGTATAGTTTGAACCACCTTCTTGGGTGAAAATCCCACTTTCGCAATATCATATTGTAGTTGTTGTAACTTTGAATTGTTGGTTACAATTCGATGATCTTCGTTGATGGTGGTAGAGAGATGTGTTTTCATATCCTTATATTATATTACTGCAACATTCAATAGTAATTGATCTACAACATGGTCAATGTTGATGTTCTTAACCGTTGCTTCATAGCTTAGCATAATTCTATGTCTGAGTACATCAAGAGCGATCTCTTTTACGTCTTCTGGTGTAACATAGTCTCTTCCTTGAAGCCAAGCAACTGCTCTAGAAGCTTTGTCTAAAGCAATAGTTCCACGTGGAGATGCTCCTGCTTCAATCCATCCTTTCATTTCAGGATCATACTTTTCTGGATATCTGGTGGCATCAATGATATCCACAATGTACTGTTCAACGATATCGTTTACTTTTATATTTCCAATCTCCTCTCTTGCTTTAAATATTGCTTCTTGTGGTATAACCCTTTTACAGTCGTCTTCATATTTCCCATCCTTTAACTCCTCATTACGAACCAATCTAAGAATCTCTTTTTCTGCATCTTTATCTGTGTATTGTACGGTTACATGCATTAGGAAACGGTCCATTTGAGCCTCAGGTAGAGGATAAGTTCCCTCTTGTTCTATTGGATTCTGTGTTGCTAAAACCATAAACAACTTGGGCAGGTTGTGTGTCGTACTTCCAACGGATATCTGTTTCTCTTGCATCGCTTCTAGTAGTGCTGATTGCACTTTTGCAGGAGCTCGGTTGATTTCATCTGCAAGAACTAGGTTACTGAATATTGGGCCTTTTTCAAAAGTGAAAGTAATTTCATTGTCACTTTTATTTAGAATTTCTGTTCCTGTAATATCTGATGGAAGTAGGTCGGGAGTGAATTGGATACGACTAAGATCGGCATCAATGTATTTTGACATACTTTTAATTGCTCTTGTTTTTGCCAGCCCTGGTAGCCCTTCTAACAACAGGTTACCATTACATAAAATTGTAATGATGAGTCGATCGATAAGCTTCTCTTGTCCAATTATTGAATTAGACATCTGCGCTTTAAGATCAAGTATTTGGTTTCTAATCATGATTCTGCTTTTTACAAAAAGAGAGGCTCCTTAATAGGAAAACCTCTCTTTGCAATATTTGGTTACTCAAACATCAAATTAGTCTTGTACTTTCAAGAATCTCTCAGTGATTTCATCCACATTAAAGCTTCCTGGTCTCTGACGAGGAGGGTAGGTTAAGAATGTTTTTAAGAATTCAGCTGTTTTATCTTGTCCCATGTATAGGTAGAACACATTGTCAAACATCCAACGATCGTAGTTAATAGACTCTTCATCTGCTCTTTCGAATGGGTCCATTCTTAAATTATAGATCTTAGGTAATCTGAGTGGTGTAAATGGATTTCCCCACACATCAAATCCTTTAGCATCTTGGCGAAGGAACATAAGTTTCCAGTCTCCCATACGAACTGCTGCCAATTTACCATCATCCGTAAAATAGAAGAAGTAATCTCTTGGAGAGCCCTTCATATCTCCTTTTAGGTATGGTAGGATGTTGAAACCATCAATATGTACATTGAATGTTTTATCCCCTACTTTCTTTCCTTTCAATAAGTCTTCTTTTACATGGTCTTCCCCAACTGCTGCCATAATCGTAGGTAACCAATCTTGAGCGGATACAATCTCATTAGATACTTGATGAGGTTGTATATGACCTGGCCATTTGATCATACATGGAACCCTAAATCCACCTTCCCATGATGTGTTTTTCTCTCCGTGGAATGGTGTTGTACCTCCGTCAGGCCATGAGAATACTTCAGCACCGTTATCCGTAGTATAGATAATGATAGTATTTTCGTCTACCTTTAGTTCTTTCAGTTTGTCAAGAATATCTCCAACCCATTGGTCATGTTCTACCATACCATCAGCATAGATACCATAGTCTGTTTTGTTCTTAGAAGCATCTTTTAAGTGAGTGTTTACATGCATCCTTGTTGCATTCATCCATACAAAGAATGGTTTATTTGATTTGACAGCTCGCTCCATAAAATCGAATCCAGCCTCTTTGAACTCTTCATCACATGTCTCCATTCTTTTGATAGTCAATGAACCAGTGTCTTCAATACGTCCATCTGCATATGAATGAATAACACCACGAGGTCCAAACTTCTTACGGAATGCAGCATCTTTGGGATACATTGCATGTTCAGGTTCTTCTTCTGCGTTTAGGTGGTACAGGTTTCCGTAAAACTCATCAAAACCATGGTTGGTTGGAAGGAATTCATCACGGTCTCCGAAGTGGTTTTTACCAAACTGCCCACACACGTATCCATGTGGTTTCAGTAGCTCCGCAATGGTTGGATCTTCAGCTTGAAGGCCTACTCGTGCACCCGGAATCCCTACTTTTGTAAGTCCTGTTCTTACTGGAATTTGACCTGTCATAAATGCTGCACGGCCTGCCGTACATGACTGCTCTCCATAGTAGTCAGTGAACATCATACCATCATGTGCAATACGATCGATATTTGGAGTTTTATATCCCATCATCCCCATATTGTATGCACTGATATTAAACCAACCTATGTCGTCACCGAAGATAACAACGATGTTGGGTTTATCACTTTTTTTCGCTGCCATTACATTAGAGGATACCCCTAGTATAAAAAGAGCTATTAGCATTAATGATTTTTTCATGATCTATTCTAATTAAAGTACTAATTTTTGATATTTGAAATAACCGTTACCATTTTGTAACTGAATGTATTGCAAATATAGATCATGTTTTCACCTCTTTGTTTTTCAAAAAAGCTCTATGATTGTTTGATATAGCTCAAACTGTTATTTCTTGTAGTTTTTGTAATTACCTGATTTGGAAGAATACCATGATACTTCTTAAATGTTTGCGTAAACTGAGGTAAGCTTTCATAACCGATAATTTCAGCAACATCACCGACTTGGTGCTTTCCAGTCTCTAGAAGTTCAAATGCTTTTGTCATTCGGATGTCAGTATAAAACTGTGTGACATTGGTGTTGTAATATTTTTTGAAATCTCTCTTTAATTTACTGACGCTAATATTTAACTTGTCGGCAAGCTCTGGAAGTGTTATTTTATTGTAATATGATGTGGCAAGAAATTTCCTTGCCATCTGCATGAGTTGAATATCTTTGGGGTGTAATCCTCTACCAATAGATGAATTAAGTTGTCTCTCTTTGATCTGTTGGAAGAAGGAGAGGATTAACTCGATAGATATATTCATCGTTTGTCCTTCTGAGAAGTCCCGGTCTTGTTGTGATGAGAAGATTTTTATTACCTTCTTAAATGTTTCAGCATTTAGCTGTTCATAAAAAGCGAAAGTATTGTTCTTGTCAAAAAAAGACAGGATCTTATGATTTTTAGTAAAGCGAGATATTGCAGACTTATCTATACGTAGTATAATGGCTCTGTTTAACTGATGAGCTTGATATATGTATGTTGAATCGTAACTAAGACTATGAGCAAATATCCCATCGCTCAATTTTCCAAGTAGATTCCTGTCTGTTTTGATCTCTTGATTAACAGATTGTGAAAGGTTGTAGACAAGCAATAGCCACTTGTTCTCATGTGTTGCCTTTCTGATAAAATGAGTCTCTTCGTATAGTACATTTTCGATGACAGCCACTTCTAGAAGGTCTTTCCATCCATAATACCAAACCTCACCTTTACCCGAATGGTTATCAAAAACACCATAGGTTCCATCAAATGTGCCATTATAGCTTTCCACTATCCATTTGGCAAAATTTCTGTGACTCTCTTCTTTTAGATCAAATGTAATTTCTCTTTTCATTCAAGTGACTCCTATGACTATTATGTAGATTGGTACTTGGTCGTTTTGGGAAGGGGAGAAGTGTGGAAATAAAATTAAAAAAAATGTCGCATTAATTAAACCTTTTCTCTTTTAAAGGATCAAATTAAGTGTAATTAAGATTCGAATCACAGAATTACATCAGTTCGCATGGGTAATAATTAAATTTTAGACATCATGAAAAACATCATTCGAAATACTATCGCTTCTACATTATTGATCCTTTTTATTGGGGTTATGTCAGTATCTGCTCAAAATGGTCCTCAAGGAAAGCAGTGTCCGAAATCGGCAAAGTGTAAAATGATGAAGTTTATGGAACTTTCTGAAGAGCAGCAGGCTCAAATGAAAGATATTCGTATGGCTTCTCAAAAAATTTGTAAGCCATGGGCTGATGAATTAAGAGAGACTAGAGCACACCAGCAAACGCTTGTAACTGCAGAATCTCCTGACATGAAGGCGATTAATAAGAATATTGATAAAATGAGTGACTTGATGACTAACATTGCAAAAGAGAAGGCAAAGTCAACTCAAGATATAAGAGCTTTACTGTCTGATGAACAAAGAGTAAAGTTTGACCAAATGATGCAAAAGAAAAAGATGGGGCATCATAAAGGAAGACATAACAAAGGAAATAAACGATAGTTTATAAAATTTGGTATTTAGTTTTTAAGGTCGAAGAGAGCTACAAGCTCTCTTCTTTCATTATAGTATATAGCATATCCTTTAATAGAGATATAGAAGTATTTGATATTTTATTCTGGATATAGATACTCTCTTTCTCTACAATCCTCTCATACATCTCTACACTTTTATATGGAGATAGTTTCATGCATCGTTTAAAAGAGGCGATCGCATTATCCCAACTCTCAAGACAGAAGTAGGCATGTCCCTTATACTCTTCTATCATCCATATATTGTTCTCTATTTCATTGAAGTAATTTAATGCTTGATGATAATCTCCTTTTAAAAATAATACCCATCCAATTGCACTTTGTATTCTATGGTCTTCTGACACATTACAATATGCTTGGGATAAGATTTCTAGGGCTTCATCATACAACTGCTCTTCAATATAGCAACTACTAATCGCAAGAATTGAGGGTATATGATCTGGATTGAGCTTTAATACACTTTGGTACCATTTAATGGCTTTTTTATATTGACCTATCTTGCGATAACAGAAAGCAATCTTTTTCTGGTTCCACAATGTTTTGTCCGTGATGATATCAGCTCTTTTGTATATTTTTATTGCCTCTTTATATCGTTCTTGTTTTTGTAGGCAATAACCACACTTTTGTGTAATGCTACCTTCAGTATCATTTTGAATCCATGTCTGATATATTTCGCCCGCAGCCTCGTAATATTTATTGTCAAAATAGAAGTCTGCAATATTTAGTTCAACTTCTTGGTTGATATATTTACGAAATATTTCAAGAGTCGAGGGCTCTATTGCATCATTCAATAGTGGTTTTAGTGATTGAAGACCTCCGAATAGATTTATCATACGAAACAAATCCATTAAATATTTTCGTGCAATAGTTTTCTCCTCATTATTGGGGTTAATCTTTGTCTCTTCTTTTTCAACTTCATTTTGTTGTGCGAACTCCTCTTTAATCCCATGAATCATTGCCTCTCTTTGTTGTTCTGGTGTTGCATGAAGCAAGAAGTAGAATGAATACTTATCACTTTCACATAACATATTTGACTCCTTCACAATATCGGTCATCTCGTGATCAAAAAAGGCGAATGAAGATAGGTCAAGATAGTCCCATTGAAAAGACATTAGCCAAGATGATAGATCTTTGAAGAATGGAAATTGTTTCTGATTTGAAAATGATGCGTAATAGACATCTACTCCCTTACCTTGAAGTTCAGATAGATGCCGAATTTTCTCTTCTAGTTTAGGGGATTCTTCGATAATCTTTTTCCATACTGGATTCTCTTCATCATCATCAAATGGAGCATGTAGATCATCACTCTTGTATTTTGAAGAAAGATCTTTCATCTCTTCCATAATCTCATTATCAAGAAAACGTTTCACCCATGGAATATGGTAGTTACGACTCATCATCTTAAGGGTGGGATGAATTAAATAGCTCATCGACTCCAACGCTTTATCTACACCTTTCGCAAGTTGAATATTGGATAAGAAGCGTTCATGGTGCCAAGCATAAATAAGAAGAATGCCAATAAATGATCGTACGCTTACCTCGTCATCTTTATGAGAACAGTAGGAGAGAAGAATCTCGATCTTCTCTGAGTTAAAATGCAATAAAGTTCCAATTGTAATACCACTAATTAATGTCTTCATATAGTTCTCGACGAGTGGTGATGAACTTGAAAGGCCTTCAATATGATTTAAGTGATCAATCGTTAATTGGTTACCAAATACACAATGATGGAATAACTCTTTGAGAATATTATAGGTACGTGATTTTTGTTCTTTCTCATTAAATGCATCTTTTAGTACTTTCTGTGTCGCACTTTGTATATAGATATCATCAATAGATTCAATAACACTTTGAATGGATAGAATTCTACCGTTCTCTATTTTGCTCGCTTCGACACCATAAAAGCTATTCTGAAACTTCATTTGAATCTTATATAGAAGCTTATCGGTGAGTTTAAGAAGTTTCTCTTTTAATTGGTGATATACCTTCTCTCTCTCTGGATCTACAGCATTTTGAGAGGTAAAGTGAAGCATGTTTTTATAGACATCTTTCTGTATCTTAATTTGATACGAAATATCTGATTCATTATGGTTGGTGCTCTCTTTTTCTAGCTCTTGTATGGCACGAAGTAGTTCTCCTTGATACAAGTGATCATAGATATGATTTAATTGCGAATATTGTCTTCTACTTCTCATGATACAGGAATTAACAAATTTTTATTGTAACTATTTTCATTGGAGTACGTCATACATATGAGATCTCAATAAAAATATACTGGTATTCATTAAGTGTTTAGTTGTCTAAATTTAAGTCTTTTGGCTTATAAACAAATAAAATATCATGAAAATATTAGCTTATATATCATTGGTTTTAATGATCTCTTTAGGATCAATTTTTAATTGTAACGCGAAGAATAGTAAGAACAGTAAGTTTTATGAGCTACAAGAATTCACATCCTTGTGTATCCAAAACAACTTAGATGTGGAGCTTGTTAAGTCTGATTTTTATGGCGTAGAGCAGATGAATAACCTTTCGGAAGCCATCGTAAAATTAGAAGTCAAGGAAAGTAAGTTGAGAGTATTTGTAGATACTGACAAGATGCTAAACAAAAGAATCAAGGTTAAGGTATATTTGCCGACAATATTCTCATTGAATATAGATGATGGGGCAGAGGTTCACTCAAAAGATACTTTTGTTTTTGGACATGTCGTAATCTGTCTATCGAATGCATCGAAAGTGAAGATGCATATCCAGGCAAAAAAGATGGAGGCATATATCTCTAACTCAAGTTATTTGTCTCTTAAGGGATCTTGTGATAAACAATTAATATATTCTGAGAATAGTTCTAAATATCAAGCATCTAATTTTAAGTCTAACCACACGGAGATTCATGCATCGAACAGTACAAAAGCAAATATATTTTCGGAAAAGACAATTATTGGAGATATTAGTACCAGATCTAATGTAAATGTCAAAGGTACTCCTGTTGTCGCTAAGGTGGAACAAGTATCACATGGCCAGTTATTTATTCGAAATTAACCAATTATCTATTAAAATATAAGAACAATGTATTGGAATGAAAAGATGAATCGACTACTGTTTCTTACAGTCATATTTACGATTCTTTGTAGCTTTCAACACGATAGTTTTGCAATGAAAGTGCAGAGAAGTGAAAAGGGAAATGGTATTGTAACAAGAGAGGCTAGAGACATAGATAATTTCACACGGATACATGTTGCTACAGCTATTTTTGCCAAAGTTCGCTCTGGTGATCAGTTTGAAGTTGTCGTGGAGACAGATGAGAATTTACAAGATAACATCACTACCAAAGTACAAGGAGGTGAGTTAAGGATATTTGTAAGTAAGTCCATAAAACGATCATCCAAAATGAATGTCTATATTACCCTTCCAAGACTCGAAGGAGCAAAGACAACAAGCAGTGGTACAATAGAAGGTGTCGGAAATTTTGTTTGTGATAATTTTTATGCAGAAGCCTCTTCTGCTGGAAATGTAAGAATTAATGTGGATGCCAAAAGAATTGATGCAAGAGTCTCTAGTGGAGGAGACGTGGAATTAGAAGGAAAGGCAAATGAACTTTATGTTTCAGCATCATCAGGTGGAGACTTTGATAGTCCTAAACTAAATGCTCTTGTTGCAAAGGTTAGAGCATCTTCAGGGGCAGACATTACATTAACTGTTCTCAATGCTTTTATTGGAAGTGCCTCCTCTGGTGGTAAAATCGACTATTATGGAACACCAAAAAAAGTTGATGTATCATCCTCTTCTGGAGGAGATGTGGATCATAAAAGATAAGAATATTTCTTTGTATCTTTGATGAAATACTAAAGCCTTGGGGATATGAAACGAAGAGAATTTTTAAAGAATACAGTATTAACGGGGATGGCCTTGACATTTTCACAATGTCGTAGTTCATCCTCTTCTCATGTTTGTTCATTTGGATTGATTACGGATGTTCATTATGCCGATAGAGATCCTAAATTGGAATGGAATCGTTATTATCGAAGAGCATTAGCTAAGTTTAAACAAGCAATCTCTTTTTTCAATTCAAAGCAACCTTCTTTTGTTGTTTGTCTCGGAGATATTAAAGATGAAAAAAAGAACCCATCTAAGCAGACCACGCTTCACTTCTTAGAGAGAATAGAGTCCGCTTTTGCTGCATTTAAAGGAAAAAGATATCATGCTCTAGGAAACCATGACCTTGATAGTATCTCAAAAGAAGAGTTCCTCTCTAGGGTGGTAAACAGTGGAATATCGAAAGAAAAAAGCTACTACTCTTTTGATGAGTGTGGAGTTCACTATGTTGTTCTAGATACCTGTTTTAAGTCGAATGGTATACCTTACGATGCTGGTAATTTCGAATGGTTTGATGCATATATACCTTCTGAAGAGTTAGAGTGGTTAAAAAAGGATTTGACCAAGACGTCTCTTCCTGTAATCGTTTTTACCCATCATCCTTTAGACGATTTCAACCTTCCAGATAAAAGAATATCCATTACGAATGCTTATCAAGTACGAAAGATACTAGAAGAATCAAGTAAGGTAATGGCAGTATTTCAAGGTCACCATCACGATGGAAACTACTGTCTGCATAATAATATTCATTATTATACAATGAAATCAGTTGTGGATGGAACTGAAGAGAATAATTATGCCCTCATTGAAATTAACCTTGAGAAAAATAAAATACTTATAAACGGGTATGGTAATACATCGTCATTAGACCTCAAGATAAAGAGTAAATAAGATAGGAACATTAAATTTTAAGGATAACACCATAATTTAGATGTTATCCTCGTTCAATATCTTAATCAAATTTAATCTTTGGTTTTGGTGATATGGTAACCTTAAATGGAGAAATAGCTGCACCTGGTTTCGCAATCTTAGTTTTCCCTTTAATCGTGTATTTAATTACAATATTTCCTGTGATATCTTTTCCACTACCACTTTTGTTGGTCCATGTTTTTACAAAATCTTTAGCATATAGCTTTAATGAATAATTTTGTTCGCTAAGAACATCAACTTTTGATGCATATTTATAAGTCTTCTTTTCATTATTTTTCCCATCGTTAAAGGTGACTTCAATATTATATCCTCCTTTGGGTATGCAATTATACCGTAAGTCTATTTGAACAAAATCAACAGTTGCTGATGCTAGCATTTTTGCAGGTAATGGGCTCCCATATTTGGCTGGGGTTATATAACTACATTGTGTCAAGTTACGCTTCTGAATGATACTCCATTCTGGTTCAATAATCCTGTAGTCTACATGGATTTGTTCTGTTACACAATTTTTTTCATTGATCATCTGAGCTGCAACTGCAAAATCTCCTGGTTCTTCCCATGAATGTGTTATGTATTTATTGACTGATATATCGTCCTTTATAATTATACTCTTTGGCTTGTTCTGAGTTATCACCCAACGATACTTGGATGGTTTTCCATCTGAAGTGACTTCAGTAACACTGATGTTGGAGCTATTCCAAAGAATAATCTTTTCTTGTGAAAATGAGATCACTGGTAGAAGATAAATAAGTAGTAAAAAAAATCTGTTCATTATATTTATATTAGTATGTTTAAATTGAGAGTGTGATAGTAACCCTTCGATTATACAAATGTTTTAGATATTGATTATCTGTTTTCATTGATTGCTGTGAAGGAATGTCCTCTCCGTATCCTTTGACTTGTATCAAAATCGTATTCGTCATTCTATCTTTTAGATAATTTCCTACCATCTCGGCTCTTAGTCTTGAAAGCCTCTTATTATATACAGAACTACCTCTTTCATCTGTGTGACCATAAACTTTAACTGTCAAATGTGGTTTGTTTTGTAGTCTCTGAGCAATTAAGTCTAATTTATCTTTATCATATTTACCTAAACGGATACTATTAAATCTAAAGTAAATTACCCCTTGGGTTGTTTCTCTTTTAACCTTATTTCTCTCTGTTATATTACCATGTTGATTCTTTCTATATCTCTCAAATAGTAACTGATCTTTTATGTAATTCGGAATCTGTTGCTCTTCAACTCCCAAAGAGGTGATATATATTTCAACCCTACGATCCTTCGCATTCTGATTAAACTGTTTAACTTTCTTATTATTAGGAATATCTTCACCAAAATATTTCATCTCAATCTGCTTAGATGAAACCCCCATGCCAACTAACTGTTGTTTTATTGAAGCAGCCCTGTTTTTCGAAAGAACAACATTATATCGATTGCTTCCAATCTTATCGGTGTGGCCTGATAGGTAAATCTTCAGAGATGGATTCTCCTTTAATTGATCTGCGATTCTTTGGAGTTCACTTCTGTCTTTATTGGGAATTTGATATGAATCAAACCCGAAATATACTTGATGAGTTAAGTAAACATGCTTCTTCTCTTTCTTACGGGGACTAAGGTAGATTGTATTAAACACTTTCTCTTTGAGTAAACTTTGGGCCTTGATGGATACCACCGTATCTCTATAATCCGCTGCATGAATAAATACCCTCATTCTACTTTGTGGGATCTTTTTAAGGTGAACCTTTCCATTTAAATCACTCTCTTTATGTAGAGAATCTCTATTCAAACATAATAATCTCGCTTTATATATTGGCTTACGACTATTGGTGTCTCTTATATGTACATGGTAAATAAAGTAGCTAAAGATATCTGCATTAAACTTATAGATATCATCTTGCCCTTCTCCTTGTGGTCTATTGCTACTTATATATCCCGTTTGGTTCGTTCGATTATAATCTATTCCTATCTCATCATACGGGCTATTTATACGCTGAGGTAGATGTTGAATTCCGACAGAATCTGTTTTGTAAAGATGGGTATAGTACAAATCGTATCCTCCATACCCATAGTGTCCATTAGAACTAAAAAGTAATAGGCTATCTGATATAATTCGAGGAAACAGTTCATTACCTTTTGTGTTGATCACATTTCCTAAGTTTGTTGGGACTTCCCATTTCCCTTCCTTTTTGTGTGAGATATATAGGTCAGACTGTGATGGACTATCTTTCTCTTCTCCAACAAATACTGCTACACTTTTTTGACTATTAAGAGTGATATGTCCGATAGACTTCTCTTCAAATCCTGGAAATACTATTCGATGTGATTTAGCCCATTTATTACCACTTTTGTTTTGAGTCTTGTATATCGAAAGCTTTCTCTTTTTAGTCTTCGTATATTCATTATGGTCCCTATTGATGTCAGTTCTAGTGTACCACAATTGTGCTTTATCAACAAAATTCGGTATACAATGGTATTTATTATCAAGACTAACAAAATCTTTCTGCGTATGCTCACTTATTGTATCATGCTTATAAATGTGGTATACATTTAGTCGATCTACCATAAACTCCATATTCTTAAGATCTGTCTGATCTTTGTTGCTCGCAAATCGCAACGTATGACCATCAAGTACTGGTGCAATCTCTGATTGTGTCGAATTTAAACTTTTAAGGTTCTTACATGCAATAGCTGGGTGAACCTCTTTGTCCTCTATCATAATTCGCTTGCAGAATGAAACCCATTGCAGTGCTTCTTCTGATAAACTATGCGTATAGTAATCCTTAAAAGAGCCTAGAGCTTCGGTGTATCTCTTCTCTTGATACAACAAACCTGTATATTGTCTAATACATTCCCAATGGGGATCAATATCTATTGATTGTTTATAATGTATACAGGCTTTAGATTCTTCCCCGATATGTTGATAACAGTTGCCCAACTTATAGTGGTACTGTGCTCTAATACTATCCGTATCGATTCTATTTGACGCTAATAGTTTTACAATATATGGGGCCGCATCTTTATAACGACCATTACGGTAGTATCTATCTGCCTGCCTCTTTTGTGCCAAACAGATGCTGAATTGAAACCCGATAAATATGAGAAGTAGAAGAACTTTTCGCATGTGTTTAAAACTGTCTAGGGTTAATGATTCTTTTCTTATCTTTCAAACTGTAACTAATCATTACTTCATGACTGTTACTACCAAATTTTAATGTCTTACCCAGATCAATATCGTAGGAGTATCCTAGTGTGATTGATGGAGTTATATTGAATGCAGTCATTGCGATAATACTTTTGGTATTCCTATAGGTCGCTCCGAGCCAAAAACGGTTCATAAAAAGAAAATTTGTAGTAACATCATACTGTATACCTGTGGATTGAAGATATTTCAACATAAACGATGGCTTCATGTATATAGAGTGATCCCTAGTAAGTGGAAATATTACACCACTGAATAGATAGATATGTCTAGATAATAGACTATACGCACTTTTGTATACCGTACCTTCTGAATATGCATACTCACTCTGGGTTAAATGTCTCGCTGAAACACCTGCATACCATGATAATCCGTATAAGTATATCCCTACATTAAAATCAGGAGAGTATCGGCTACTATTCTCCTGTTCATAAACAAGAGGATCATACTTATCTTTTACCTCTATATCTTCCCATCGAATGTTGTCACTAATTAATCCCGCTTGAATTCCTAATGATAGCTTTACCTTGTAATTGATATGAATTTGGTAAGAAACATTCAGTAGAAATGAGCTCTTACTCTCTGGGCCAAGTTGGTCTAATATAAAAATACCTCCAACCCCAAAATTGTATTCTCCCATGGGACCATGTACCATTATTGAGGTCGTCTTGGGAGATCCTGGAATATTGACCCACTGATCTCGTCTTGTCAATGTCGATTGAATTTCATCGATGGTTCCAGCATAACCAGGATTTATATACATTTTATGAAAAAAATACTGACTATTCATCCCATCTTGTTGGGCCATGGCATTAAACCGTATTGTACATAGAGTAATAAAGAGTATGCTAAATTTAAATAGTTTAGATATCATCACGACCTCCTCTCACGTAGATCCATCCTTTTAGCGGAGGATAATTGGGAACTTCAATCATGTAATAGAATGTACCATCGGTAACCAAATTCTTATTCTTTGATATGCCTTTCCAAACGACACTTTGGTTGTTATAGTTGCTAAAGCTGGCAATCTGATCTCCCCAACGATTAAAGATATGTACATTGTTTTCCGGGTAACGCTCAATGTTACGTATAATCCAAGTGTCATTCTTTCCATCATTATTAGGTGTTATTGTGTTGAAAGGTTTTATCTCTAATAATGAAGAGATATCAATATTCACCATCTTCAGCGGAGAGGAACATAGTTTGTCATTACTTTGGATATATACCTTCTCTCCATGTATTGTCGTACTCAGTATATTTATAAACTCCTTGTCTGTTTCACCAATCAATGCCCCGTCAAATGGCGCATCAAATATGGAGTAATGACTCTTTATATCATGGAGTGATTGAAACTCAAAAACGATATTTGAATTATTAATATCTGTCGTAACATTGGTGTTAAAATCCAATGAAGGATGTCTCTTGAATCGATGAACTCCAACTTCTTCTCTTGTGCTAATATTAGGGTGATAGGCTTCAACAATGATCTCTTCTGGAGTTTGCCTGCCTATCGTTGGAATGCTTACCTGTTTATCCTTACCATCTTTGCTAAATACAGTGAGGTTGGGGGTGAAGGGTTGATGCTGACCATCAAATAACTCATAGTAGGTCTCTTTCTGAAGGTTAAATAACGTGACTTCAATAGGCTCATCATATGGCGCACACGTAACATTACTCTCTAGTCCTATTGACTTGAAGTTTTCATGTTTTGGTGTAGAAATAAAATAACATCTGGACTTGATTGATTTCCCGTCTACCTTTGTCTCTAGTATAATTTTATCAATAAAGCCACTAGTCTGTTTTGTGGTGTAATTAAAATGTCCATTTTCCTGAACTATTAATTTGCCATACTTTTCTTGGGTCAATTTCTTAAAGGACTTTGTCTTAATTTGATCATTTACACTTACGTCTCCCTCTATGTTGTTGTGTGTATGGATGTAATATATGTTGTCTAAGCAAATGTCATTTGTCTGTTGTGGATAAATATAACACGTGCCCCGGCGGATTATACCACTATATAAGTCTGTGACATGGTAATTAAAACTATCATATCCAGTAATCTTATTTGTCCCAATGTATTCAAATGAACCTTTCTCATCCATATGGACTGCATTCCCAATTTTTGTCTTTTTTGTAACTCCATGATAGGATAACTTATGTCCAAAAGTACTGTAGTCATTATTCGAAACAGTCCCTTTGACACCTCCCGAAGATCTTAAAATATAGCTCTCATTGTTGCAGACCAAAATGTTTTTAGTGAAGTCTGAGGGTTGCCTCTGAATTATCACTAACGGCTCTTTCTTATGTGACTTATTCAACTTATATTTAATAACCTCAGCATAATTAAACGGTTTACTCGAAATATCCACCTTTCCTCGCCTAGATATAGAGTAAGAACTCCTACTTATTGTCATCCACTCGTATTCTGAAGACTTTGGAAGATATTGATCATTTATCGATAGGTCAAAACTCTCTAATGTGTTTTCATATAATACGAGGTGATCTTCCACTCCAACTGTTCCGTTGATGATATTAAAGCTTTTTGTTATCCAATCTGAATAGCATCCATGAGAATCTATACCTCTTGCGTGTATCTTGTATGTCCCTACTTCTGTAAATGGAATTATTCCACTCTCTGAAGTTATTGAAGCCAGCTTACTGATAGCTCCTACTGAGTTTTCAATACACCACTCATAAGTCCATTTATCCTTCTCGATAAGTGAGAATTTGATAGGCTCTCCCTGAATAAATGTTTTAGTTTGTGCTTTACCTCCCTGACAAACTAAAAATACTATGGTAAGAAGTAATAGAATCTTATTAGGTCTGCTATTCATCGATTTATTGTTACAATAATATGGCAATTCAGAATACACTACTATTTAAACTCAATTTGTGGTCGTGGATTAATGGTTGCTGTAAATGAACTCATACCACCAGTTTTTTCTGCTACAGGTTGTTTGTGTGGATTAGTGATACTTATAACACTTATCGTTAATATCTTTGGACTATCAGTCGTATTCGTATAGTAGCTATCAAATTCGGTTTGGTCAATGTTAATATCGACATAGCTGGCTTCATGAATAGTCGTTCTTTTGGCTGTGTAGCGTATCTCCATATCTTTCCGTTTTGCCCCATCTTCCACTTGATATTGTATGGTATATTCACCTGCGATGGTTGCAGTAAATGCTACTTTAAAAGAAATTGAAGCATCTGGTTTTGGTACTAACTTTATTGTACCTATAGATATTCTGCTTGGTGTTAAACTACATTGTATTATATTTAATGGTATAGGCTTGATATACCATTGAGATGGATGTACTGTAAAGTCCATTGGGATCTGAGGTGATAAACAACCATTTTTATCTCTCATGCGTACATATACCGTAAAATCTCCAACATCGGTCCACTGTTGTGTATATTGTCTTTGTGTCATCTCCCTTTCATAATATATACTCTTGCCTGTACCTTTTTTACGAATCAACCAATGATATTTATCTGCAAGAGTTTTAGTGCTTAGTGGTTCGACTCGAAATGTAGAAAACTCTCCTTCGATTATATCTGTGACATTGATTAGGGGCTTCACTTGAGAGAACAACTTTGTTCCTGTAACTACTAATATGATACATGTAATTAAATACTTCATGTTTTGTTGAGATTAATATTTGTATGGTTGGAATATTGTGGGGGAAAATGATGTTTAACATCTGGTACTAACTTCAAAGGTATGATTTGAGCCTATTACTATCAAGATATTAATTACACTATAGGTGCCAAAAAGATAATACATTGATATACAGTGGTTAATGATTTTAGTTGATGTTTTATAGCCTCTTATGGTAAAAAGTGTTTCACGTGAAACATCTTTTATTCTTTGTTAACTATGTAGTTATGATGATTATGTGTATAATGGCAATTGTTGTGTATTAAATATATTGTTATGAAACAAATGTCACTTATTTTGACCGCATGCCTACTCTCCTTTATATTTATAGGAAGTGTAGATGCAAAGGCATATGTTCAGACCGGAATGAAGAATGTTTATGTCGCCTCCGTGTCTAAGCATGAACATCACGAAAAGAAACATAAAGAGAAGAAGGATCATCACAAGAAACATAAAAAGAAACATTGTGATCACCATTGCCATCATCATTCTGGTCATCACCATAAGCTTAAACCAAAACATCATCATCCAAAGAAGTATACCTATCATGGTTGTACTTATCATAGTAAACCCGTTTACCACACATGCAATCACTATCGTGTAGTCACAAAACGCCCTGCAAATCCTAATGTAGTGGTTCATATTCAAAAACCAGGTGATGGCTATGTGTTAATAAAAGGAGAGTGGAGGTACGACAAAAAATACAATGAGTATGTATATGTAGAACCTCGATGGGTAAAAAAACCATCTACTAAAGCTATGTGGATTTCAGGTGCTTGGTCTCTTTCTAATGGTGGTTATGTGTGGCTCGGTGGAAAATGGAAACTGTAATCTATACGCTTAAACTATTTTAGGTGTAGGATATTAGTATCATACCTAATAAAATATCCATGTGGCATAGTTAATCATTCAGAACCCTGTGATGGCTATATTGATTTTATGACACATGGATATGGTTCATTACAGGATTTAACCTGATGCAAGATATTTCAACTTAAAAATAGGTCTGTAAGCCAAATAGTAGGGTTTTATGTGTACTCCCTTTTCCATTATAATCTTTAATACTTATTCCATAGTTTCCTTCTATGGTTAAGTGTAGATTGAATGAAGAACTACTCCTTCGAATAGGAATAATTGGCTGCTGTAACTTTAATGACGGAACAAAATTTAGGCTATTCCCCTCAAGGTATGTTTTATTATCTACACTGATCATACTCCTTGAATACTCTAACTTTCCTATTATAGCAATAAAACCTCTGCCTAAATGGATGATGGGACCTATTCCAAGATTTACGAATTTGTAGTAGGTCTTACATGAACTCGAATATTCTGGATTGCTTTTGGGTAAACTGAAACCGTAAGTAGATATAATCATAAAGTTGTCGTATACATCTGCTCCGCTTATATATATACCAGCACCCCCTTTAGAATTAAATCCTCCTACTTCAAGAAGAATCATTTTATCTCTTCTTTTACCTTTTTGAAAATCTTCCTCACTCTCCCGAACCATTTCTCCTTGAAGCCATTCAATGAAGTATATATTTTCCGAAGCAGAATTACTCTTAATATACGCCTTAAGTGCGTCACTTGTCTTTATTCTAACATTCTCACTTTGATTTTTGCAGGTGGCCATGTAGAAATAAGTGTACATATTAATCTGTTCTTGCGTCATCGACTTGTCGACCTTGCTTCGTTCTCTAATTTCATCCCAATAGGATTGGTAATATTGAATAAGATGAGTATTAATGTTGTGATATTTAGATTGTTTGCCTTTTGTAGTATTGGTCGAGCTAGGATAGTAGTTAAGTCTTATGAGTTCTAAAAACCTTTCTTTATCACCAAAGATAATAGAGCAATAGATCCATTCCGAATATGTCATGACAGAGTTTGAGTGCTTATTATCGCGTAACTTGAGATATGCCTCTCTTGCATTACTGTATTCATTGATCGATAGAAATCGATGCATTTTCTTCTTATCGTTGGTTGCACTTACATCTGATGTACTTAGCTTATCTATGTTCTTTGTGTTGCGAGAGAACGCATTAATGCAAAGAAGTAGTGCAATAATAAAAGTTAGGTGTTTCATCTGTATTTGTGGTTATTATTGGTAAATATCAATCATTTATCCTTCACGCGATGTAAAATGACAGAATATCTCTTCCGAATTTACACGGTTCGTACAATTAGAGTGTTGTGAATAAATGTATTTGTATGCAAAAATATATTTATATTGCATTAACTTGTATTTTATTCTGAGAAAATCCCCATTGATTTAGTACCCTCTTCATCATCCAAAAATAACTTCTCTGTAGGTAGTTCTTTATTGCCTCTCATTTTTTCATTGCATAACCCTCGAAAGTATAATCATACTTATCTTATATCGAACCTACTATTTACTTATACCTAAATGTTCTGCTGGGATAGTTGAAGCTATATATCTTTATTTGAGCTCTACCTCACAAGTGTTCGGTGTTTTAAGCAAGTTAGGTGTCACTAACTTTTAAACAGTATATCAAGGTTATGTGGCTCTACAATATATCTATTGGGAGTTTAATCTACACCCAACCTGTACTTCCTCCTGACCAACCTCGTACCTTCCTCGGACTTAATTCATCCCTAATCCGTCTTTAACCCGTCCTTAATACGTCCTTTGTCCGAGATTCGTCCATCATTGATCCATGGTTCAGCCATCGAAACCCCCGAAATCGATGGACAAACCATGGACGAATCATGGCTAAACCATGGACAAAGGACGGATTAAGTATATATTAAGGACGTATTAACGACGTATTAACGACGTATTAGGTGCGAGGTTGGTCAGGGAGAGGTGTGGTTTTGGTGGCTGTTTATCTCGGGTTGGTGTTTTTGTCGTGCTGATTTTAGGGCGTGGTTGATGTGGTGTGTTTGAAATTTGATTCTGGTGTTTTTTCTCTTTGAATGGGGCTATATATATAACGGATGCATTTTTTGAGATGGGAGAGGAGTGTGGTGTGGATAGGATATGGGGTGTTGTGTGTTTTGTTTGAAAAAAGTTTTGGGCGTAACAGGTTGGTCGTAAGGGGCTGGGGGTGGAGGTCTGTTTTTTTCTAAGAAAAAACATGTTATTTTATTTGGAATAGTGGGTGAAAATGATGTTTCTTTGCATCGCATTTGAGAACAAATGCACACGTTCTACCGACATATTTACAGTGAACTGAATATTATCCCTTCCGCTGTGTGGCTCCATTGATTCTAGCGAGATGAGAAAGAGAGGACATAAGAAGCTGATAGAAAAACAGGGCATGATTAGAGGTAGGTAGGACATTGAAATTTTGACTAGAATATAAGGTGAAAAAATATTTCACTTTTCATTTGGATCTTTCAAATGAAATGAGTTATCTTTGCAGCCACGTTCTAGAAAAAAGCGGAGAGTGTTTTTTAAGTCTCAATTAAGTTGAGAAATTATTTAAGAAAACATTTGGAGTTTAAAGATAAAATCGTTTATCTTTGCAACCGCAAAAACATCGGCGCAACGGCGACGATGGATGAATAAGATACAAAGTTCTTTGAAGATATTTTTTGATAATGACAAGTACAAAAAAGCAACCGTCAATCTAATAGATTTTTGAGTTTTTGTTGAGCTAAATTAATTAACTTTTTATACAACGAAGAGTTTGATCCTGGCTCAGGATGAACGCTAGCGGGAGGCCTAACACATGCAAGTCGAGGGGTAACGGAAGTAGCTTGCTACTAGACGACGACCGGCGCACGGGTGAGTAACGCGTATGTAATCTGCCTTGTACAGGGGAATAGCCCAGAGAAATTTGGATTAATGCCCCATAGTATTACCGAGTCGCATGATTTGGTGATTAAAGCTCCGGCGGTACAAGATGAACATGCGTGACATTAGCTAGTTGGTAAGGTAACGGCTTACCAAGGCTACGATGTCTAGGGGTTCTGAGAGGATGATCCCCCACACTGGTACTGAGACACGGACCAGACTCCTACGGGAGGCAGCAGTGAGGAATATTGGTCAATGGACGCAAGTCTGAACCAGCCATCCCGCGTGAAGGATGACTGCCCTATGGGTTGTAAACTTCTTTTATATGCAAATAAACCTACTTTCGTGAAAGTAGCTGAAGGTAGCATATGAATAAACACCGGCTAACTCCGTGCCAGCAGCCGCGGTAATACGGAGGGTGTAAGCGTTATCCGGATTTATTGGGTTTAAAGGGTACGTAGGCGGTAATATAAGTCAGTGGTGAAATCCTGCAGCTCAACTGTAGAACTGCCATTGAAACTGTATTACTTGAGTATACTTGAGGTAGGCGGAATGAGTAGTGTAGCGGTGAAATGCTTAGATATTACTCAGAACACCGATTGCGAAGGCAGCTTACTAAGGTATAACTGACGCTGATGTACGAAAGCGTGGGGAGCGAACAGGATTAGATACCCTGGTAGTCCACGCCGTAAACGATGATTACTCGCTGTTGGCGATACACAGTCAGTGGCTAAGCGAAAGTTTTAAGTAATCCACCTGGGGAGTACGATCGCAAGATTGAAACTCAAAGGAATTGACGGGGGCCCGCACAAGCGGAGGAACATGTGGTTTAATTCGATGATACGCGAGGAACCTTACCTGGGCTTAAATGTACGGCGATCGGTCTAGAGATAGACTTTTCTTCGGACGACGTACAAGGTGCTGCATGGTTGTCGTCAGCTCGTGCCGTGAGGTGTCGGGTTAAGTCCCATAACGAGCGCAACCCCTATCTTTAGTTGCTAACAGGTTAAGCTGAGGACTCTAGAGAGACTGCCACCGTAAGGTGAGAGGAAGGTGGGGATGACGTCAAATCAGCACGGCCCTTATGTCCAGGGCTACACACGTGTTACAATGGTCAGTACAAAGGGCAGCTACCTGGCGACAGGATGCTAATCTCTAAAACTGGTCTCAGTTCGGATCGGAGTCTGCAACTCGACTCCGTGAAGCTGGATTCGCTAGTAATCGCGCATCAGCCATGGCGCGGTGAATACGTTCCCGGGCCTTGTACACACCGCCCGTCAAACCATGGAAGCTGGGGGTGCCTGAAGTCTGTTACCGAAAGGAGCGGCCTAGGGTAAAACTAGTGACTGGGGTTAAGTCGTAACAAGGTAGCCGTACCGGAAGGTGTGGCTGGAACACCTCCTTTCTGGAGCCGACAAGAACGGTTAAAGAAAATCGACGAGATTAGGTTGTTTTTTCTTGTCATATCAAAAAACCTTATATACCCACATAACCAAAGTGGATAGCGTTAGGCTGAAAAACTAAGGTGGTTATGTTTTAGACATAGTCCCGTAGCTCAGCTGGTTAGAGCGCTACACTGATAATGTAGAGGTCCCCAGTTCAAGTCTGGGCGGGACTACAATCGTAATATTATTTATACGAGGTTATTTGGGGGATTAGCTCAGCTGGCTAGAGCGCCTGCCTTGCACGCAGGAGGTCATCGGTTCGACTCCGATATTCTCCACACATTTATATTGATTTAGTTAGATTTAATTTGATTAGATCGGTGTATATAAGTTCTTTGACATTCTGGAAAAAAGTAATCTGTAAAAGAATACAACAGATATCGAGATTAACATTAAAGGTTAATTATAATAGAAAGTAAGTAAGGGTGTATGGTGGATGCCTAGGCTCTTAGAGGCGATGAAAGACGTGATAAGCTGCGATAAGCTTCGGGGAGGTGCAAACAACCTTTGATCCGAAGATTTCTGAATGGGGCAACCCAGCCAATTTATTGGTTATCTGACTATGTCAGAGGCAAACCCGGAGAACTGAAACATCTAAGTACCCGGAGGAAGAGAAAACAAAAGTGATTCCGTTAGTAGTGGCGATCGAACGCGGATTAGCCCAAACCAATGACGTTTCGGCGTTGTTGGGGTTGTAGGACTGCGATATGAGATTATGCGTGAAGTAGAAGTAACTGGAAAGTTACACCAGAGAGGGTGATAGTCCTGTACACGTAAGCAAATATGATCTAGCAGTATCCTGAGTAGGGCGGGGCACGTGAAACCCTGTCTGAATCTGCCAGGACCATCTGGTAAGGCTAAATACTCCTAAGAGACCGATAGAGAACCAGTACCGTGAGGGAAAGGTGAAAAGTACCCCGAACAGGGGAGTGAAATAGTACCTGAAACCATACACTTACAAGCGGTCGGAGCATCATTAGATGTGACGGCGTGCCTTTTGCATAATGAGCCTACGAGTTACTCCTCACTAGCAAGGTTAAGAGCTTAAGGCTCGGAGCCGAAGCGAAAGCAAGTCTGAATAGGGCGTCGAAGTTAGTGGGGGTAGACGCGAAACCGTGTGATCTACCCATGGGCAGGTTGAAGTCTTGGTAACACAAGATGGAGGACCGAACCAGGGAGCGTTGAAAAGCTCTTGGATGACCTGTGGGTAGGGGTGAAAGGCCAATCAAACTCGGAAATAGCTCGTACTCCCCGAAATGCATTTAGGTGCAGCCTTGGATATAGTATTGCAGAGGTAGAGCTACTGATTGGATGCGAGGGCTTCACCGCCTATCAACTCCAGACAAACTCCGAATGCTGTAATATGATTACCAGGAGTGAGGGCATGGGTGCTAAGGTCCATGTCCGAAAGGGAAAGAACCCGGACCATCAGCTAAGGTCCCCAAGTATATGTTAAGTTGAACAAACGAGGTCTGATTGCATAGACAGCTAGTATGTTGGCTTGGAAGCAGCCATTCATTTAAAGAGTGCGTAACAGCTCACTAGTCGAGCGATCGGGCATGGATAATAATCGGGCATTAAACATATCACCGAAGCTATGGATTTAATGGACTACCATTAAGTGGTAGGGGAGCATTCTGACTGCGTTGAATGTGTGCTGTGAGGCGCGCTGGAGCGGTTAGAAAAGCAAATGTAGGCATAAGTAACGATAAGGAGGGCGAGAAACCCTCCCACCGATAGACTAAGGTTTCCTGATCAACGCTAATCGGATCAGGGTTAGTCGGGACCTAAGGGGTAGCCGAACGGCGAACTCGATGGACAACGGGTTAATATTCCCGTACTTTATATAGTTGTGATGGGGCGACGGAGTGATGAAAGCACCGCGTACTGACGGAATAGTACGTTGAAGGGCGTAGGTTATGAGATGTGTAGGCAAATCCGCACGTTGAGCTGAAACCCGATAGTACCGAGAGTCTTCGGACGATTGGATAGTGTGCCTAAGGGCTTCCTAGAAAAACCTCTAAACGTAGATTATATAGACCCGTACCGCAAACCGACACAGGTAGTCAAGGAGAGAATCCTGAGGTGCTCGAGTGATTCATGGCTAAGGAACTAGGCAAAATCGATCCGTAACTTCGGGAGAAGGATCGCTCCTCGCAAGGGGAGCCGCAGTGAAAAGGCCCAGGCGACTGTTTATCAAAAACACAGGGCTTTGCTAAATCGAAAGATGATGTATAAGGCCTGACACCTGCCCGGTGCCGGAAGGTTAAGTGGGGGCGTTATCTTCGGAGAAGCGCTGAAATGAAGCCCCGGTAAACGGCGGCCGTAACTATAACGGTCCTAAGGTAGCGAAATTCCTTGTCGGGTAAGTTCCGACCTGCACGAATGGTGCAACGATCTGGGCACTGTCTCAGCCATGAGCTCGGTGAAATTGAAGTATCGGTGAAGATGCCGATTACCCGCAACGGGACGGAAAGACCCCGTGAACCTTTACTGCAACTTCACATTGATTTTGGGCAAGTAATGTGTAGGATAGGTCGGAGACAATGAAATGGCGTCGCTAGGCGTTGTGGAGTCGTCCTTGAAATACGACCCTTTGCTTGTTTGAAACCTAACTCAGCAATGAGGACATTGTGTGGTGGGTAGTTTGACTGGGGTGGTCGCCTCCAAAAGAGTAACGGAGGCTTCTAAAGGTACCCTCAAGACGATTGGTAACCGTCTGTAGAGTGTAATGGCACAAGGGTGCTTGACTGTGAGACCAACACGTCGATCAGGTACGAAAGTAGAGCATAGTGATCCGGTGGTTCCGTATGGAAGGGCCATCGCTCAAAGGATAAAAGGTACTCCGGGGATAACAGGCTGATCGCTCCCAAGAGCTCATATCGACGGAGCGGTTTGGCACCTCGATGTCGGCTCGTCACATCCTGGGGCTGGAGAAGGTCCCAAGGGTTGGGCTGTTCGCCCATTAAAGTGGCACGCGAGCTGGGTTCAGAACGTCGTGAGACAGTTCGGTCCCTATCTGTTGTGGGCGCAGGAAACTTGAGAGAAGCTGCTGCTAGTACGAGAGGACCGCGGTGGACAAACCTCTGGTGTATCAGTTGTGCCGCCAGGTGCATTGCTGAGTAGCTACGTTTGGAAGAGATAAGTGCTGAAAGCATCTAAGCACGAAGCTCCACTCAAGATGAGGTTTCCTTAGAGGGTCGTTGGAGACTACGACGTTGATAGGCTGCAGGTGTAAAGGTTGTGAGACCAAAGCCGAGCAGTACTAATTACCCGAAACTTTCATTAGAACAAAAGATTAGTTGTATTTAGATTACTTTTTCCAGGAGCATGTCAAAAAGATATATTGAACTATGTATGCTGATAATGTTAGATTATAACATTTAAGTCAGATATAAATAACCGTATTTAGAATTTAAGGTGGTTATTGCATAGGGGTTCCACCTCTTCCCATTCCGAACAGAGAAGTTAAGCCCTACCGCGCCGATGGTACTGCAGAGATGTGGGAGAGTAGGTCGCCGCCGTTTTAGTAAAAGATCAATTCACTAGAGTTGATTTTTTTATGAACTAAACGTTCTTTGAAGATTTTTTTTGATAATGACAAGTACAAAAAAGCAACCGTCAATCTAATAGATTTTTGAGTTTTTGTTGAGCTAAATTAATTAACTTTTTATACAACGAAGAGTTTGATCCTGGCTCAGGATGAACGCTAGCGGGAGGCCTAACACATGCAAGTCGAGGGGTAACGGAAGTAGCTTGCTACTAGACGACGACCGGCGCACGGGTGAGTAACGCGTATGTAATCTGCCTTGTACAGGGGAATAGCCCAGAGAAATTTGGATTAATGCCCCATAGTATTGCCGAGTCGCATGACTTGGTGATTAAAGCTCCGGCGGTACAAGATGAACATGCGTGACATTAGCTAGTTGGTAAGGTAACGGCTTACCAAGGCTACGATGTCTAGGGGTTCTGAGAGGATGATCCCCCACACTGGTACTGAGACACGGACCAGACTCCTACGGGAGGCAGCAGTGAGGAATATTGGTCAATGGACGCAAGTCTGAACCAGCCATCCCGCGTGAAGGATGACTGCCCTATGGGTTGTAAACTTCTTTTATATGCAAATAAACCTACTTTCGTGAAAGTAGCTGAAGGTAGCATATGAATAAACACCGGCTAACTCCGTGCCAGCAGCCGCGGTAATACGGAGGGTGTAAGCGTTATCCGGATTTATTGGGTTTAAAGGGTACGTAGGCGGTAATATAAGTCAGTGGTGAAATCCTGCAGCTCAACTGTAGAACTGCCATTGAAACTGTATTACTTGAGTATACTTGAGGTAGGCGGAATGAGTAGTGTAGCGGTGAAATGCTTAGATATTACTCAGAACACCGATTGCGAAGGCAGCTTACTAAGGTATAACTGACGCTGATGTACGAAAGCGTGGGGAGCGAACAGGATTAGATACCCTGGTAGTCCACGCCGTAAACGATGATTACTCGCTGTTGGCGATACACAGTCAGTGGCTAAGCGAAAGTTTTAAGTAATCCACCTGGGGAGTACGATCGCAAGATTGAAACTCAAAGGAATTGACGGGGGCCCGCACAAGCGGAGGAACATGTGGTTTAATTCGATGATACGCGAGGAACCTTACCTGGGCTTAAATGTACGGCGATCGGTCTAGAGATAGACTTTTCTTCGGACGACGTACAAGGTGCTGCATGGTTGTCGTCAGCTCGTGCCGTGAGGTGTCGGGTTAAGTCCCATAACGAGCGCAACCCCTATCTTTAGTTGCTAACAGGTTAAGCTGAGGACTCTAGAGAGACTGCCACCGTAAGGTGAGAGGAAGGTGGGGATGACGTCAAATCAGCACGGCCCTTATGTCCAGGGCTACACACGTGTTACAATGGTCAGTACAAAGGGCAGCTACCTGGCGACAGGATGCTAATCTCTAAAACTGGTCTCAGTTCGGATCGGAGTCTGCAACTCGACTCCGTGAAGCTGGATTCGCTAGTAATCGCGCATCAGCCATGGCGCGGTGAATACGTTCCCGGGCCTTGTACACACCGCCCGTCAAACCATGGAAGCTGGGGGTGCCTGAAGTCTGTTACCGAAAGGAGCGGCCTAGGGTAAAACTAGTGACTGGGGTTAAGTCGTAACAAGGTAGCCGTACCGGAAGGTGTGGCTGGAACACCTCCTTTCTGGAGCCGACAAGAACGGTTAAAGAAAATCGACGAGATTAGGTTGTTTTTTCTTGTCATATCAAAAAACCTTATATACCCACATAACCAAAGTGGATAGCGTTAGGCTGAAAAACTAAGGTGGTTATGTTTTAAACATAGTCCCGTAGCTCAGCTGGTTAGAGCGCTACACTGATAATGTAGAGGTCCCCAGTTCAAGTCTGGGCGGGACTACAATCGTAATATTATTTATACGAGGTTATTTGGGGGATTAGCTCAGCTGGCTAGAGCGCCTGCCTTGCACGCAGGAGGTCATCGGTTCGACTCCGATATTCTCCACACATTTATATTGATTTAGTTAGATTTAATTTGATTAGATCGGTGTATATAAGTTCTTTGACATTCTGGAAAAAAGTAATCTGTAAAAGAATACAACAGATATCGAGATTAACATTAAAGGTTAATTATAATAGAAAGTAAGTAAGGGTGTATGGTGGATGCCTAGGCTCTTAGAGGCGATGAAAGACGTGATAAGCTGCGATAAGCTTCGGGGAGGTGCAAACAACCTTTGATCCGAAGATTTCTGAATGGGGCAACCCAGCCAATTTATTGGTTATCTGACTTCGGTCAGAGGCAAACCCGGAGAACTGAAACATCTAAGTACCCGGAGGAAGAGAAAACAAAAGTGATTCCGTTAGTAGTGGCGATCGAACGCGGATTAGCCCAAACCAATTACGTTTCGGCGTGGTTGGGGTTGTAGGACTGCGATATGAGATTATGCGTGAAGTAGAAGTAACTGGAAAGTTACACCAGAGAGGGTGATAGTCCTGTACACGTAAGCAAATATGATCTAGCAGTATCCTGAGTAGGGCGGGGCACGTGAAACCCTGTCTGAATCTGCCAGGACCATCTGGTAAGGCTAAATACTCCTAAGAGACCGATAGAGAACCAGTACCGTGAGGGAAAGGTGAAAAGTACCCCGAACAGGGGAGTGAAATAGTACCTGAAACCATACACTTACAAGCGGTCGGAGCATCATTAGATGTGACGGCGTGCCTTTTGCATAATGAGCCTACGAGTTACTCCTCACTAGCAAGGTTAAGAGCTTAAGGCTCGGAGCCGAAGCGAAAGCAAGTCTGAATAGGGCGTCGAAGTTAGTGGGGGTAGACGCGAAACCGTGTGATCTACCCATGGGCAGGTTGAAGTCTTGGTAACACAAGATGGAGGACCGAACCAGGGAGCGTTGAAAAGCTCTTGGATGACCTGTGGGTAGGGGTGAAAGGCCAATCAAACTCGGAAATAGCTCGTACTCCCCGAAATGCATTTAGGTGCAGCCTTGGATATAGTATTGCAGAGGTAGAGCTACTGATTGGATGCGAGGGCTTCACCGCCTATCAACTCCAGACAAACTCCGAATGCTGTAATATGATTACCAGGAGTGAGGGCATGGGTGCTAAGGTCCATGTCCGAAAGGGAAAGAACCCGGACCATCAGCTAAGGTCCCCAAGTATATGTTAAGTTGAACAAACGAGGTCTGATTGCATAGACAGCTAGTATGTTGGCTTGGAAGCAGCCATTCATTTAAAGAGTGCGTAACAGCTCACTAGTCGAGCGATCGGGCATGGATAATAATCGGGCATCAAACATATCACCGAAGCTATGGATTTAATGGACTACCATTAAGTGGTAGGGGAGCATTCTGACTGCGTTGAATGTGCACTGTGAGGTGCGCTGGAGCGGTTAGAAAAGCAAATGTAGGCATAAGTAACGATAAGGAGGGCGAGAAACCCTCCCACCGATAGACTAAGGTTTCCTGATCAACGCTAATCGGATCAGGGTTAGTCGGGACCTAAGGGGTAGCCGAACGGCGAACTCGATGGACAACGGGTTAATATTCCCGTACTTTATATAGTTGTGATGGGGCGACGGAGTGATGAAAGCACCGCGTACTGACGGAATAGTACGTTGAAGGGCGTAGGTTATGAGATGTGTAGGCAAATCCGCACGTTGAGCTGAAACCCGATAGTACCGAGAGTCTTCGGACGATTGGATAGTGTGCCTAAGGGCTTCCTAGAAAAACCTCTAAACGTAGATTATATAAACCCGTACCGCAAACCGACACAGGTAGTCAAGGAGAGAATCCTGAGGTGCTCGAGTGATTCATGGCTAAGGAACTAGGCAAAATCGATCCGTAACTTCGGGAGAAGGATCGCTCCTCGCAAGGGGAGCCGCAGTGAAAAGGCCCAGGCGACTGTTTATCAAAAACACAGGGCTTTGCTAAATCGAAAGATGATGTATAAGGCCTGACACCTGCCCGGTGCCGGAAGGTTAAGTGGGGGCGTTATCTTCGGAGAAGCGCTGAAATGAAGCCCCGGTAAACGGCGGCCGTAACTATAACGGTCCTAAGGTAGCGAAATTCCTTGTCGGGTAAGTTCCGACCTGCACGAATGGTGCAACGATCTGGGCACTGTCTCAGCCATGAGCTCGGTGAAATTGAAGTATCGGTGAAGATGCCGATTACCCGCAACGGGACGGAAAGACCCCGTGAACCTTTACTGCAACTTCACATTGATTTTGGGCAAGTAATGTGTAGGATAGGTCGGAGACAATGAAATGGCGTCGCTAGGCGTTGTGGAGTCGTCCTTGAAATACGACCCTTTGCTTGTTTGAAACCTAACTCAGCAATGAGGACATTGTGTGGTGGGTAGTTTGACTGGGGTGGTCGCCTCCAAAAGAGTAACGGAGGCTTCTAAAGGTACCCTCAAGACGATTGGTAACCGTCTGTAGAGTGTAATGGCACAAGGGTGCTTGACTGTGAGACCAACACGTCGATCAGGTACGAAAGTAGAGCATAGTGATCCGGTGGTTCCGTATGGAAGGGCCATCGCTCAAAGGATAAAAGGTACTCCGGGGATAACAGGCTGATCGCTCCCAAGAGCTCATATCGACGGAGCGGTTTGGCACCTCGATGTCGGCTCGTCACATCCTGGGGCTGGAGAAGGTCCCAAGGGTTGGGCTGTTCGCCCATTAAAGTGGCACGCGAGCTGGGTTCAGAACGTCGTGAGACAGTTCGGTCCCTATCTGTTGTGGGCGCAGGAAACTTGAGAGAAGCTGCTGCTAGTACGAGAGGACCGCGGTGGACAAACCTCTGGTGTATCAGTTGTGCCGCCAGGTGCATTGCTGAGTAGCTACGTTTGGAAGAGATAAGTGCTGAAAGCATCTAAGCACGAAGCTCCACTCAAGATGAGGTTTCCTTAGAGGGTCGTTGGAGACTACGACGTTGATAGGCTGCAGGTGTAAAGGTTGTGAGACCAAAGCCGAGCAGTACTAATTACCCGAAACTTTCATTAGAATAAAAGATTAGTTGTATTTAGATTACTTTTTCCAGGAGCATGTCAAAAAGATATATTGAACTATGTATGCTGATATATGTTAGATTGTAACATTAAGTCAGATATAAATAACCGTATTAACAATTTAAGGTGGTTATTGCATAGGGGTTCCACCTCTTCCCATTCCGAACAGAGAAGTTAAGCCCTACCGCGCCGATGGTACTGCAGAGATGTGGGAGAGTAGGTCGCCGCCGTTTTACAGAGAACCGATTCTTGTTAAAGAGTCGGTTTTTTTGCGTCTATACTTTTTTAGGTAATATGCTGTGTCTCCATTATAGCAAGAGGAACCTCTTCCCGACATCATTGCCCTTTGGGAACAGAGAAGTTAAGCTCTACCGCACCGATGGTATTGCAGATATGGGTGAGAGTAGGTCGCCGCCATTTTACAGAGAACCGATTCTTATTAAAGAGTCGGTTTTTTTGCGTCTATACTTTTATTATCGATATGAACTGATTCTATTAAGGTCAGTTTTTTTGCGTTTATACTTTTTTAGGTAATATGCTGTGTCTCCATTATGGCAAGAGAGACCTCTTCTTGGCATAATTGCCCTTTGGGAACAGAGAAGTTAAGCCCTACCGCGCCGATGGTACTGCAGATATGGGCGAGAGTAGGTCACCGCCGTTTTACAGAGAACCAATTCTTGTTAAAGAGTCGATTTTTGTCAATATATTTTACATTGAGACAAACGTGATCTTATTTGAAGTGTCTTATAATTTCTATTTATTGTTCACGATTAGTTTAATATGTATAACTGAGGTTTAAAATAATATCATAGGGTATTGGTCATTGTCTATTTGATCATAGACATGTAAAACAAGAGCTTCAGTAGCTTTAATTTTACTGTACCTTATATTGCCATGTACTTTAAATTTGATGTTCTTAGAAATGGTGTTTTGTAAGTAAGTAGGGAGTAAATATCTTGCTGATGATTACTTCTTTCTGTTTATTTAATAAAAAGAAAGAATATCTGTAACTTTTCAAATGTGATATGCGTCTGTATATATGTAATGACTTTAGTTCCTGTTAAATAATATGACAACGAAAGAATATAATGAATTAGTAAAATGTCATTCGGATGGCGCTTATCGTTATGCTTTACGACTTGTAAAGGATGGTGATACTGCTCATGATTTGATCCAAGATTGTTTTGAGAAAATTTGGATTCGTTGTAAGCAAATTGATGTAGAGAAATCAAAAAGCTATCTTTTTATGACAATCCATAATGGTGCGATGGATCTTTTTAGAAGGTCCAAGTTTGTGGATGATAAAGCTGATGTGACTCTCGTAGATAAGCGTTTTGATACAAATCAATATTCTGATTTACAAGAGCAACTCCATGAAGCATTAGAGTCGTTACCTGAAATTCAACGTTCGGTTGTATTATTACGTGATTATGAAGGGTATTCATATGATGAGATTGCTGAAATTACTAATTTGAACGAGAGTCAAGTGAAGGTGTATATATTCAGAGCAAGAAAGAGTTTGAGAAAATATATAGGTAGTATTGAAAACTTGGTTGATTGATTATGAAGATAACTATTGATAATTATGAGACATATGTAATAGATTATCTGGAGGATAATTTAGATAGTTTGTTACGGGGGAAGTTCGAAGAGTTTCTTCGAAGTAATCCAGAGATACAAGAAGAAGTGGAGGATTGTTTAGGAGTAGCATTAGAATCAATGGATGAAGTTACTTTTGATGCAAAGATTAATCTCTATCGCAGCGAAGATATTGACGATGCTATTATATCGGTAGTGGAAAGAGTCGCTTCAGAAGACGAGTTTAAGTATATCGAGGATTTAGCAAAACGAGATGATGTAGTAAAACAGAGTTTAAATATATATAGTTTGATCAGGCTAATTCCAGATCATGAGATTGTATGTGACTTTAAGAATAAACTTTATAAGAAACATTTTGTCTTCGATTTTACAAAAAAGGTTATTTCTATTGCTGCAACTATATTGTTGTTCATAGGGATTCATCAAGTACTTGTTGCCCCACGTTTTGATACCACTGAGAGTGGGTTATCAAAAAGTGAAGAGTATAAGAAATCATTTATGCCTCCTAAATATACTCTTGAGCGTGAGATCTATCGAAAAGATAGTCGGAATGAAGGGTTGGCACAGGTTGAAAGCCCGAAACATATAGAAGAGGTTAAGCAGGTGATTGAAACAGCGAAAGAAATTGAAGCAACATATGCTTCTGTGAGAGAAATGGACCAAATGGAGTATATTGAACCTGTTGCAATTTCATTTGAATCAAATGAAGTTGATGTTCAAGAAATTTGTTTACCAGAATCAAAAGATGTGATAAATATAGTTGATGATAAGATTGATTTTAAAACAAGACCGAATAAGCTTAAATATGATGTAAAGGAAGAGCTAGATCAGCCTTTACAGGAGAGAGTAGTTGGAGAGAAGAAGGTGAAAAGACGTCGTTTCCTTCAGAAGATAGGTACTACTATCGCTTCGATAAGTGATATTTATTATGAATAAGACCGTTAAAAAATAGAACAGATGATCCGTATTATAAGAGATACAGTACTCATTATAGGAGTTATAGCAGTAAATACAAGTGTTTTATTGGGAGCTGATACAAAGTTGCAACCGGTAGATAATTTAGCTGATTCTGTGGTTGTTGCCCCAAGAGATACGATTTTGAATGCAGATGATTGGTTCAAAAAGAATGGGGGAGTAACGACAACAACTTCGAGTCCCAGTAAGGAGAGTGTTAAAACGAATGAACCTGAGATAGATAAACTTTCTGACGAATGGTTTAAAGATAATAGCTCAAAAAGTAGTACAAAAACAAATAAAGGGTTGCATGAAATCAGTGATGATTTAGGAGGAGTTTATGGTGATTTAAATGTTGCAGTAAATGACTTTAAGATTAGCTTCATGGATATGAATGGATTTCTAATGAAGAAATCTTCTAAAGAGGAGTTTGAAGCTCGTTGGTCATTAATTGATATCGGACTAAATACGCTGAATAATACATCATATGGTATGTATCCAGTATCAAATGATTTTATGGATATTGATAACAATAAGTCTATTGAGTTTGCGATCAATTTCTGTAAGTTGAGTATTGGTTTGTCACGATTTAATCCGCGTATTGGTTTGATGACAGGATTAGGAATTACGTGGAATAATTATAGGTTTAATCAACCTTATACAATTAAAGATGAGAATGGCATGGTTCAGCCATTAGCTTTAGATGATGATGGCCTAATTAAGAGTAAACTAGTTAGTTCTTATTTGTCTATTCCTTTGATGTTTCAATATAAATTGCGCATTCCTAATAGTATGACTCCTATAGTTTTTTCTGCGGGTGTAACAGGGGAGATAAAGCTTGGTTCACATACAAAAATAAAAACATCATCTGGAAAGCAAAAAGACCATGATGATTTTCAATTGGTTCCCTTTAGATATTCGTATACTGGTCGTATAAGTTATGGATTGATATCTGTATATTTTAAATATTATCAACCCAACCTATTTCAAAGTGATAAAGGTCCACAAACGACTCCTATGACTTTTGGTATTGGCTTATTTTAGGTCTAATAAGTGGTTCGTATCTCATTTTCATTCAGTATTATTAGTTATCTTTGTTTATAGTGTGAATGCATTAGTATAATAACTATTTAAAACTCAACGATATGATGCAACTACTGCTTATTAGCAATTCAACAATGCCAGGAGAGGCTTATTTAGATTATCCAAAATCAGAGATTAAAGACTTTCTTGGAGACAAAGTAAAGAAAGCGCTGTTTATACCTTATGCTGCGGTAACTTTTTCTTTTGATGAATATGAAGCTAAAGTCGCGGATAGATTTAATGAATTAGGTTATGAGGTAACAGGAATTCATAGATTTGAGGATCCAATCAAAGCAATAAAAGAGGCTGATTCGATTGTTGTTGGAGGAGGAAATACGTGGCAATTGGTTCGTATGTTGCATGAACAACAATTAATGCCAGCCATTAGAGAGAAAGTAGAGAATGGAACTCCATATATAGGATGGAGTGCAGGATCTAATGTGGCTTGCCCTTTCTTGAAAACAACTAATGATATGCCAATTGTTGATCCATTAGGTTTTGACTGTTGTGGCCTTATTCCTTTCCAAATTAATCCACATTATCTAGATGCAAATCCAGAAGGACATGGAGGTGAGACACGAGAGCAACGTATTGAAGAGTTCTTAGAAGTTAATCAAGATATATATGTTGCGGGACTAAGAGAAGGTACAATGTTTAGATATCAAAAGGGTCAGTTGAGACTCGTTGGAGATCGAAGCTGTCGGATATTTAAATACGGTCAGAACGCTATTGAGTTGACCCATAAAGACGATTTTAATTTTCTATTAAAATAAATTGATGGACCGAGCAAACAATGCTCGGTTCTTTTTGTATATGCATATAGGTTTATGGTTAAAGGGTTAAACTAAAAATTGCATAATTATATTATCATGGAATTATTATCATCAAGCTATTTCGCTTTATTTCTTATTATTAGCATTGGGTTTATAATAGGAAAAATCTCAATAAAGAATATTTCATTAGATATCTCTGCTGTCATCTTTGTTGCTCTTATCTTTGGCCATTTTGGGGTTGTTATACCCAAAGATTTTCAGCGTATGGGCTTGGTTTTATTTCTTTTTACCATTGGAATACAAGCTGGACCTGGATTCTTCTCCTCCTTTAAAGAGAAGGGTAAGTCCTTAATCATCTTAGCATTTGTATTGGTGTTTTCAGGCGGATTAACGGCAGCACTTCTTGCTATTTTATTGGATATTGATATTAATATAGTTTCGGGATTATTTACTGGTGCATTAACTAGTACTCCTGGTTTAGCAGCTGCTATTGATATTACTGGTAGCCCACTTGCTTCGATTGGTTATGGTATTGCTTATCCTTTTGGTGTTATTGGTGTAATTCTGTTTGTCCGTATGCTTCCTAAGATCATGAAACTTAGTATTAAAGATGCTGAGAATACGTTTGAAAGATCACAGAAGGTATCCAATCCTGAGTTTTTTAAGAAGAACTTTATTGTCGAAAATGAGAAAGTGGTAGGTAAGAGTTTGTCAGAGTTAAAGATTCGTACAATGACAAAGGCTGTTATCTCGCGTGTATTGCACCAGGATGGACTAGCTATAACCCCAACTAAAGATACGATTCTTCAAAAGGGAGATGTGGTAAAAGCTGTTGGACCAGAAAGTGCTATGTCTAAAATGGAATACATAATTGGACCAGAGACAAAAAAGCAGATTCCACTAAATAAACGATACGATGTTCGTCCTGTTTTGGTTACAAAGAGTGAGGTTATAAACAAAACCATCGGAGAGTTGAATATCTTAAATACTTATTCTGCGAATATTACGAGGATAAGAAGATCAGGTATAGATCTTGCACCAACACCAAATACCAAATTATTACTAGGAGATAAGGTCGTAATAGCTGCTTCTGTTGACAATATTAAGCAGGTGTCAGAAGCTTTTGGTGATGATAGTAAACGTCTTTCAGATACAGATTTCTTACCTATAGCTATAGGGATCGTTTTAGGAGTATTGGTTGGTAAAGTAAGTTTGGTTGCAGGCAATATGTCTTTTAGTCTAGGTCTCTCAGGTGGTGTTTTATTGACCTCTTTGATTTTGGGACGAGTAGGAAAAACAGGTCCTATTTTATGGACAATGACTGGGGCTGCCAATAATCTTTTAAGACAATTTGGCCTATTGTTATTTCTAGCTTCAGTGGGAACAAGTGCAGGAGGACAAATTGTTTCTACATTTCAGCAGTACGGGTTTGAACTCTTTCTAGTAGGTGGTGCAATAACATTAATTCCAATGATCTTGGGTGTTTTCGTAGGCAAACGGATTCTGAAAATAGATGTTTTGACAATGCTTGGAGGATTAACTGGATCCATGACAAGTACTCCTGGTCTTGCTGCGATTGATTCAATGACAGAAAGTGAAGCTCCTTCTATTGCATACGCAACGGTATATCCAGCAGCTATGGTATTTGTTATAATTGTTGTTCAACTCTTAGGATTAATTGCTTAATGGTGAAATTACTTGTCACAAAAGAGCTCGCTGTAACTGAAATACTTCAGTTGTCAGAATCTTTTCCAGATATTCATTGTGATAGTGTGCCTTTTATCTCGATTAAACTGTTACGTCCAGACTACCCCTCACTATATCCGTATAAAGTATTTACTAGTCAGAATGCCGTAAAGAGTATCTCAACAAATATTACAGTGATGAATGAAGTCGTTCATTCTAGGTGTATTGCAGTTGGTAATAAAACGGCAGAAGCGTTAGATCATATTGGTTGTAGAGATGTTCTTGTCCCAAGTTTACAGTCTTCGAAAGGTGTGATCGAATTACTTAAAAGTTATCCAAAGATTAATGGAATATCTTATTTTTGTGGCAAACAAAGAATGCCTTATATTGAGGCATTTTTGAAAGATCATGATTATTCGTTTAATTTGGTGGAGGTGTATGAAACGATTGATGTAAAGGTGGATTTAGATATCCAGCAATATGATGCACTTGTGTTTGCATCTCCTTCTGCTGTTCAATCTTTTTTTGCACAATACGATGTTTCACATCCATGTTTTGCAATTGGACCTTCTACGGCTAATGAGTTAAAACATTATACAAGAGAGGTATTGGTATCATCGACCCCTTCGTTATACGAACTATTTCATACGGTATCAGATTTCTATAGAGAAAACGAAATTTAAAAATAAAGATATGTATCAATATAAGAGAAGTTCAGAGCTTTTTGATGCTTCAAAGAAGTATATCCCTGGAGGTGTAAATTCTCCAGTACGTGCTTTCAATTCAGTAGGGGGAACTCCCGTATTTTTTGAGAAGGCAAGTGGAAGTGTAATGACTGATGTCGATGGTAATGATTATATTGACTATATCGGATCTTGGGGGCCAATGATTTTAGGTCATGCACATCGTCCTATTATAGATGCAATAAAGATAGCAGTGGATCATTCTACTTCATTTGGTGCACCAACAGAGTTGGAATATAAGATTGCTGAACTCATAAGCAGTATGGCTCCAAATGTTGATATGGTTCGTATGGTAAACTCGGGAACAGAAGCATGTATGAGTGCAATTCGTGTTGCAAGAGGGTATACCAAACGAGATAAGTTTATCAAGTTTGTTGGTTGTTATCATGGTCATTCTGATTCTTTTTTGATCAAAGCAGGTAGTGGTGCTTCTACATTTGGCGAACCAAACTCACCTGGAGTAACTGCTGGTACAGCTAAAGATACTCTTACTGCTGAATATAATGATTTAGATGGGGTAAAACGATTAATTGAGGATAATCCTAATGAGATTGCTGCAATTATTATTGAACCTGTAGCAGGTAATATGGGATGTGTCTTACCTAATATGGATTTCCTAAAAGGGATTAGACAGTTATGTACTGATCATGGTATCCTATTGATCTTTGATGAGGTGATGACAGGGTTTCGCCTTGCTCCAGGAGGAGCACAGGAGTTTCTTGGTATAGATGCCGATTTGGTTACTTATGGAAAAGTAATTGGAGGAGGTATGCCTGTTGGTGCTTATGGAGGAAGACGTGAGATTATGGAGATCGTTTCTCCTGTTGGCCCTGTTTATCAAGCTGGAACTTTGTCTGGTAACCCTATTGCTATGACTGCAGGTTATACACTTTTAAGAGAATTAAATGATAACCCAAATATCTATCAAGAGCTGTCAAAGAAAACAGTTTATCTTAAAGAAGGGTTAGAAAAAGTATTGTCTGAAAGTGGTTTTTCATATCGTATCAACTCAATTGGTTCAATGATAAGTATCTTTTTTACCGATGTTGATGTAGTCGATTTTAATAGTGCTGCAACTGCTAATAATGATAAATTCCCGCAGTTCTTTCATGAGATGTTGAAACGAGGAATTTATTTACCACCATCATCATTTGAATCTTATTTCTTATCCAATAGTTTGACTTATGAGCAATTAGATAAGACGATTAATGCTTGTCGAGAGAGCCTTGATGCAATGAAGTAATTACAAAAATATATGAGGTGCATTCTACTATATATAGATAGTGAATGTACCTCATTTTATATGTAAATAACACATACCTTGGTTACATTAAGTTATTTATCGAGAGAAGATATATCGTTGAATTCTTTGTGCTCTTTGAATATATCTTTGTTCTAATAAAGACAGGCAGAATGTGAAAATAACAAGAGTTCCCACGATCGATTGAACATTAAAATATGAAGGTATATTTAAGTTGTTTGATAGAGATAATACTATTGTAGTCAGTAAGATTCCTACAGAGATAAGTCTCATGGTTCTAACATTCTTAGCACTGTTTTCTAGAGTGTCAGATACTTTTGCCCATTGAGAGATACGTGATGTCTCTTGATTGTTTGTGTGTTTACTCTGAAATAAACTTAGTAATAAAGAAGAAACGCTATATTGTGTTGGAATTGATGTTTTCATAAAACGTAATTTTAAACAAAAAAAAAACGAACCAAATATGATCTGGATCGATTTATTTATATCTAAAAATTACGATGAATTATTAGGCCTTGTAATTCATCTCTTTATCCCTCGTTGTTTTTGAAGAATAAAGAGACAAATATATGGTGTTTATTTGTTAAATACAAATAATAACTTACTTATCTTTTCCAATCACTGTCTTTTACCAGATTAACAAGGTGTTTTACATTATCAACAGGAATTGTTGGAAGTAGTCCATGACCTAGATTAAAGATCCAATTATGCTCTTTCTGTCCGAATTCAAGATATTTATTGAAGTGATCTGTAATTACCTCAGGCGTTGTCTGAAGAATTCTTGGATCAAAATTTCCTTGAAGTGTTATTTCATTACCAACGTATTGTCTGACACCTTCTAATGGCACTTGCCAATCAACACTAATACAATCACAAAGATCGTAATTTACCATGGAAAGACCTGTCCCAAGTCCTTTGGGAAGGAATATTGTTTTGACTCCAAGATCTCTTACGGCCGTGAGGATCTTTTTTACACTTGGGAGAAATAATTTTTGATATATATCTGATGGAACAAGTCCTGCATGTGTTTCGAAGAGTTGAAATGCATCAATACCATGTGCAACTTGATTTTTTGCGTATTCGATAGACATCTCAGTGATGCGATCAATCACTTTTGAAATAACTTTGGTGTCACGATATAATGCGGGGATAACATCTGGAAAATTGAGGTTTTGACTAAACCCTTGATACATGTAACAAAGTGTTGTAAGAGGACCACCACAAAATCCAATTAATGGAATATGTTCAGGTTTTTGCTGTTTGATTAAATCAATAGCTTTATAGATATGCTGAAGTTTCTCTGGCTGTTCCTTAAGGAATAGGTTTGGATCTTCAACATCTTTGAGTGCTACTTTAAAAGATGGACCTTTACCTTCAAAGCTTAGTTCCATTCCCATAGCCTCAGGGATCACTAAAATGTCTGAAAATAGTATTGCTGCGTCAACACCCAAATCATCAATAGGAAGAAGAGTGACTTTAGCCGCTAATTCCGGGGTGTCCATCATCTCCTTGAAACCATATTGGTCTCTCATATCCATATAATTTGGGAGTACTCTTCCTGCCTGTCTCATAAACCAAACAGGAGGACGATCAGTACATTTACCTTGAAGTGTATCTAAAAAAAGTGATTGAGGCATATAGAATTATTTTGATAAAAATATAAGGATAGATATGAAACTTAACTTATCTACCCTTATAATAATTTTGAACTGTATTGATCTACAAAAAAATTAGCTTTTTAATAATCTCACGACTTCAGGGGCATGATATGTAATAATAATATCGGCTCCAGCTCTTTTGATCGAAGTAAGAATTTCAAGCATTACTCGTTCTCCATCTATCCAATCTTTTTCTGCAGCAGCATGAACCATTGAGAATTCACCACTAACATTATAGGCTGCAACAGGCATGTTAAATTCGTGTTTCGCACGATAGATAATATCCAAATAGCTTAGTGCTGGTTTTACCATAACAATATCAGCACCTTCTGCGATATCCATCTCAATTTCTCTCATCGCTTCTTCACTGTTGCGAGGATCCATTTGATAAGTTGCTCTATTGCCAAACTGAGGAGCACTCTCTGCCGCTTCTCTAAATGGGCCATAGAATCCAGATGCATATTTTGCAGAGTAAGACATAATTGGAGTTTTGTTGTACCCGTTTCTATCTAGTGCTTTACGCATTTCACCAACTCTACCGTCCATCATATCGGATGGAGCTACCATATCAACTCCTGCTTTAGCCAATGAGACTGCTTGCTTGCTTAGTGTTTCTAATGTTAGATCATTGTCTACATCACCATCAATGATAGTACCGCAGTGACCATGTGTAGTATATTCACAATTACAAATATCAGCAATAATGTATATGTTTGGTAACTCTTCACGAATTGCTCTAACTGCACGTTGAACAATACTGTGATCTTGTGTTGCGCAAGTTCCATCAAGATCTTTGTGCTCAGGGATGCCAAACAAAAGTACGGACTTAACGCCCATGAAGAATAGCTCTTTACATCTTTCAACAAGGACATCTATAGACATTTGTGAATTACCAGGCATTGAAGAGATTGGCTTAGAGATGTTCTCTCCCGGACAAACAAATAGAGGCATGACAAGGTCGTCTGCCGTCAGTGTTGTCTCTGCAATCATATTTCTTACATGGTCGTTATATCTTAGACGACGCATTCTTGTTGTTGGAAAAAGTGGACGTGTTGCCATATCTTATGTCTTTTTATGTATTAGAAAAGGTGGTAATTTATATTCAGTTTTTTGCACTCTTCTTTTAACTCTTGAGCTAAGTTGATAGCTGTTTTAACAGATGATTCCAGATCAACTGTAATTGTTCTCTTAGTTTGTGTTAACTTTTGACCATCACCCACTAAGGCGGTCATTGTTATCTGATCGTTTTTACATATTGCATGTGCTGCTAGAGGAAACTTGCAGCCTCCTTCTATTTCGGCCATAAATGCTCGTTCTGCTAATACCGCTTTTTCTGTGTCGTGGTCATTAATTGAAGAGACAATTTTGATAGTTTCATGATCATCTTTCAGGCATTCAATGGCTATAGCACCTTGTCCTATAGCAGGAGTCATTATATCTAGGTCGAGAGTATCCTTTGATTCAAAAGGGATATTTAGACGATTCATTCCAGCAGCTGCTAATAAAATGGCATCATACTCACCATTCTTTAGTTTCTGAATACGGGTGTCAATATTTCCACGTATCTCTTTGAATGTTACATCTGGTCGTATTTGTGCAATTTGAACACGTCTTCTTGGACTTCCTGTTCCAAGAATGAAATTTTCTTTTAGTTCTGATAATGATTCTCCTAAACGAGTTATTAGTACATCGCACGAATTCTCTCTTGGAGCATATGCTGCTAAAATAAATTCAGGAGGATTAATACTAGGAACATCTTTCAAGCTATGTACGGCAATATCTGCTTCACCTTCAAGCATAGCCATCTCAAGTTCCTTTACAAAGAGTCCTGTTGTTCCAAATTGTGTTAAGGATCTATCTAATACACGATCACCTTTTGTGCTAAAGGTTTTAATTTGGAATTCAATATCAGGATTTTTCGCCTTTAACAGTTCAACTGTCTGTTCTGTTTGAGTTTTTGCTAATAGACTTGGTCTTGTTGCAACTCTGATGACTCTTTTTTTAGACATTATCTTCTTGTTTTTATGTATTCCAGTATAGCATATTCAACATAATAAAAAACATATGCTAGATGTCCTAGAGACACAAAAATAAGAATTAGTTTTCGTTTTCTCTAAAGATCATTTCCAACGTTTCAATAGGAGAAGAGTGTTTTTTGTGATTATCCTTTAAGTGACTAATGCAAGCACGAGCAATTTTATTAACAATATTAGTACTAATATGTTCTATTTTCTCTAGCTCAAGATCGTTTAACTTTGGCTTATGGTATTCAATCTCTTTCTCTTTAATTTTTTCCAGATTTTCTTTTAACGCAACGATTACTGGTGAAAGATTTTTCACCTCTAACCACCCATAAAAGTCATTAATGGAATCTTCTATAATTTTAACGGCTTGAGGTACGGCATTATGTCGATGTTTCATTGCTTTAGATATCGACTGAGATAAAATATCTACAGTTGCAACTTCAACATATGGATTATCTTCAATGTCGATAGAAACATTGCGAGGAACAGAAAGATCTAGAACAAGACTTTTTCTTTTCTTTCCTTCAAAATGTTTAGGTAATACAGTTGCTTTAGAGGACCCTGTGGAAACTACAATTACGTCTGCTTTCTGTATCTCTGAAGTCAAATCCTCAATAGGAGCAAAGTGTAGGTCAAATTTATTGGCAAGATTTTCCGCTTTGGTTAAAGTCCTATTGACAACAGTAAGAGATCTGTTATGCATGTGTTTTAGAAGATTAACACATGTGTCTTTTCCAATTTCACCTAATCCAAAAAGTAGAATGTTTGCTTTGTCTAGTTCTTCTGTGTTGTCCTTAATATATTGGACAGCAGCATGAGAGACCGAAGAAGCTCCTTTGCTAATATCAGTGCTATTCTTAACCTTTTTACTCGCTTGAAATACATACGAGAATAGTCGATTTACAAATGGATTAATTAGACCTTTCTGCTCTGATTCACGGTAAGAATTTTTTACTTGTCCTACAATTTGAAAGTCACCGATAATTTGAGAATCAAGACCTGATGCAACACGATACAGGTGTAGTATTGCATCATGTCCCTTTTGGATATATCCATGTGTAATGAAATCTTCATATTTTGCATTACAATTTGATAGAAAAAGGTGTATAATGGCATCTGGATCAGAAGAGAACCCGTAAAGTTCAGTTCTGTTACATGTCGAAAGTACTACTAACGACTCAATACCTTTACCACTAGCTTGGTCTAGTATGTTTGTTTGATCTTCAGGTTGAAGAGAGAATTTTTCTCTAGTTTCAATTGCCGTCTTTTTATAACTGATCCCAATCACAAAAAATTTCTGAAGATTTTCTCTAATTCGAAATGACATAGTAATGTTTAGCCCTTTGTAGAATGCTGTAGTTAAGAATGATTCTTAATACATGCATTGCTTTTTTGTATCTCAATCAACGTTAGATGCAAAAATAAGATTTTCCGTATCAATATGACTATAAAAAAGAGTCTTTATTCTCTTATTTATACCTTTTTTAGTTCCTTGTTTAGTTTGTCTAAACCTATTTATTTCGTTATTTGTTATAGTTTCAAATATATTATATCAATAGAAAATGATGCGAAATAAAATATCGATACTTGGTTGTGGTTGGTTGGGAATGCCATTGGGAATAGAATTAGTAAAACTCGGATTTGAAGTGTCTGGTTCAACCACGGATGCGGATAAATTATTGGAGATTGAAGAGAATGGAATGTCTCCATTTTTTGTAAGTTTAACACCTTCACTTAATTCAAATGTAGATAAAGCTTTTTTTAATGCAGATATTCTGATAGTAAATATTCCTCCTAAGAGACGTGATGATATTATCTCTTTCCATTATGAACAGATTAAGAGTTTGGTTGATGAGATTAATAAAAGTACCATAAAAAAGGTGTTGTTTGTTAGTAGTACCTCTGTGTATCCAAATACTAATGGTGTGGTGGATGAGAATACAAATCTAGAGCCCCAGAAAAATAGTGGTATAGCACTCCGCTCTGTGGAAGACCTATTGCTAAGCCAATCTTTTTTTGAAACGACCATCATACGCTTTGGTGGTTTGATTGGTTATGATCGTTTGCCTGGAAGATTCCTTGCAGGAAAGAAGAATCTAAAAAATGGAGACTCTCCTGTAAATTTAATTCATCGTGATGATTGTATTGGTTTATTATTAACTGTTATTAAAGAAGATTTTTGGGGAAAGTTAATTAATGGAATTATGCCAGAGCACCCTTCACGTAGGGAGTTTTATACAAAGGCATCTGAGATGTCACATTTGCCTATTCCAGAATTTGATAATTTAAGAGAAGAGCAAGAGTATAAGATTATTTCTTCTATTGTTGTAGGTAATGACCTGAGTTATGATTTTAAATACACTTCTCCTTTGTTGGTATTGTAGATTTCGACCTAGTTTAATATCATACTATTCTACGTTTGGACGTTGATTCTACTAACTGTGATTCAAAACAGATTGATGTCTTTCAAAATAGAGTTTTGTCTTAAATTAGTTGTGGATTGAATCTTTTGTTTAATTAACTAAAGAAGGAATGCTGATGGTTAAAAAGAGATAATATCATTAAGTAGGAGTGTTTGAGGAGGGGGTATCTATTATCGTTAATATAAATATAGAATCCTTCTTTGTTTCAAAATGATTACATTCGCAGAGTATTAAAGAAATATACAACCAAGTCTTATAGGAGTATAAGCTAGAGGGAATCCGATGAGAATTCGGAACAGTTGTTCGCTGCTGTAAACCTATTTAATTTTATACACGATGTTTTAGCCACTGTTAAATTTTTGATGGGAAGGCTGTGTATGATAAGGTGAGTCAGAAGACCTGTTTGGTTGTTAAATTTACATATACCATTCGGACAGTTGGTGGTAAATCGCTTCATATTGAAAGTGTCTCTGTGTTTCAAGAGGTGTCTTTCTGTTGACTTTTTTCCTCGTATCGTCTTTTTCGTAAACATTTTATTGACAGTTATTTTTATGAAGCATATTGTTTCAATTGTTGGTGCGGGTCCAGGAGATCCAGACTTACTAACCGTAAAAGCTTATAGACTACTACAAGACGCTGACTTGGTTTTGTATGATAGTTTAATGGGGGATGAAATTCTTGGGGTAATTCCTGAGTCTACAGAGCAAGTGTATGTCGGGAAAACTCATTGTGATATGCAGTGTCAAGAGGTCCGTCAACAGAGAATTAACTCTCTTATGTATTCAGGTTATTTAGATGGAAAGAAGGTGGTTCGATTAAAGACGGGAGATCCACTTATCTTTGGTAGAGGAATAGAGGAGATAAGATTTTTAAAGGAAAAGGATGTGCCCTATGAGTTGATTCCTGGTGTAACTGCAGGGATTGCTGCGGCAAATAATTTTCAAATTCCTATTACAGAGCGATGTGTGAATACAACACTGCTCTTTTGTACAGGAACTACTGCAAAGAATGAGTTTAAGCAGTTTGCTTCTATTGCCATGATGATCAAAGAGGGTACTCCACTTGTTTTATATATGGGATTGAAGAATATTGATAATATTATTGAACAGTTGCTTTCTCATGGAGTTAAAGCTTCGACTAAAATTGCAGCCATTTCCAAGGTGTCTTACAAAGAAGAGCAGATGATTGCTGGCGATCTGTCTAGTTTCTCGGATATTGCTGCACAGAAGCCTCTTCCAACTCCAACTGTAATATTGATTGGACAGAATGTTGACTCATTAATGACTGAACTTGATGAAAAATAGTAAATGTATATTGTTGTGTGGTTTCGGAAGTGGTGGTCCTCGCATTGAGGCTGAGTTTACTACCTTGGTTCATAAATTTAAAAAAAGATATCCATCACTATTGGTCTCTTATGGTTTTTTGGAGTTTTCTTCACCTTCATTATATGATGCTATAGATGATCTATATGTCAAAGGTGGGCGTGATATTGTAGCAATACCTGTATCTCTATTTCCAGGTGTTCACTTGAAATTTGATATGCCTCAGCAACTTGAAGATATTGCTGTGAAATATGATGATTTGTCATTGCGATTAGCTCAAAGTGTGGGGGTCTGTGATCATCTTATTCATTTGGGCGAGAAATTGGTTGGTAATGCCGAGGGGGATTCTTGTCGAGATAGAAAAGATACTTGTTTGGTAGGCCTTGGTGTTGGAGCTTCGTTACCTGATGTTAATGCAGATGTTGCTAAGTTGACACGGTTGGTGATGGAAAATTCAACATTTGGATTTTGTATGAATGGATTCATTTCACAATTGTCTTATCCTGGTTTAAATCAAGTCATGGATATTGTTGAAAGATTGCCATTCAAAAAGGTGGTGTTTATGCCCTTTGTGATGTTTTCAGATGTATTAATGACTAAGGTGCAGTCAAAGGTGGACGAATTTGGTAAGCATTCAGATAAGACGTATTATGTTACTGGCCTTATGGGGGGTGATGACCTTATTTTTGAGGCACTAAATGATCGTTTGTGTCAGGTTGTTTGTTCTGAGTGGAGTGAAATGATATGTGCTTGATTTTAACTTGTGATATATAAAAACAAAGGACATTTCTCTGAAGAGAAATGTCCTTTTTTATTATTCCTTTTTTATAATAAAAAGTGTTCAGCTTTTATTCTTTAAGTGCTCAGAGGCAATTGAACGAAATAAAGATTTGTCTAATGGGTGGAGACAAAAGGTAATAATAAATCATCGTTATTTTTTGTGTATTGCTAATTTATGAATAATTATATTATAATCCTAAAAGATCATAAGCTTTTTTTGTGACTATCAGGGTGTGTTCTTTAATGTTCTGCTGTAAAGCTTATTGGACTTTGTTTTGTTGGTGCAATTGTTTTAATTCTTTAAAAGTGTTAATAACAAGTTGTTGCTTTTGTGTGGAAATAGATATCAAGATTTGTCTATTGACTCTGTGTGTACTCAATATATGGATTGGTATTTATAGATGTTGTTTGTGTGGTATTATTTTATGCTTAATAACATGTTTTGTCTTAGTCGAATAGCAACTTTTGAATTTTAATTACAATTAAAATGTTTGATTATAATTTGGAAGTGTGGGATAAAAAGCCCTTTCTTTGCAACGCTTTCGAGAAAAACGATAGCGAGTTCTTAGACGGTTTTGAAGAGTGTTTTTTAAGTCTCAATTAAGTTGAGAAATTATTTAAGAAAACATTTGGAGTTTAAAGATAAAATCGTTTATCTTTGCAACCGCAAAAACATCGGCGCAACGGCGACGATGGATGAATAAGATACAAAGTTCTTTGAAGATATTTTTTGATAATGACAAGTACAAAAAAGCAACCGTCAATCTAATAGATTTTTGAGTTTTTGTTGAGCTAAATTAATTAACTTTTTATACAACGAAGAGTTTGATCCTGGCTCAGGATGAACGCTAGCGGGAGGCCTAACACATGCAAGTCGAGGGGTAACGGAAGTAGCTTGCTACTAGACGACGACCGGCGCACGGGTGAGTAACGCGTATGTAATCTGCCTTGTACAGGGGAATAGCCCAGAGAAATTTGGATTAATGCCCCATAGTATTATTGAGTCGCATGACTTGGTGATTAAAGCTCCGGCGGTACAAGATGAACATGCGTGACATTAGCTAGTTGGTAAGGTAACGGCTTACCAAGGCTACGATGTCTAGGGGTTCTGAGAGGATGATCCCCCACACTGGTACTGAGACACGGACCAGACTCCTACGGGAGGCAGCAGTGAGGAATATTGGTCAATGGACGCAAGTCTGAACCAGCCATCCCGCGTGAAGGATGACTGCCCTATGGGTTGTAAACTTCTTTTATATGCAAATAAACCTACTTTCGTGAAAGTAGCTGAAGGTAGCATATGAATAAACACCGGCTAACTCCGTGCCAGCAGCCGCGGTAATACGGAGGGTGTAAGCGTTATCCGGATTTATTGGGTTTAAAGGGTACGTAGGCGGTAATATAAGTCAGTGGTGAAATCCTGCAGCTCAACTGTAGAACTGCCATTGAAACTGTATTACTTGAGTATACTTGAGGTAGGCGGAATGAGTAGTGTAGCGGTGAAATGCTTAGATATTACTCAGAACACCGATTGCGAAGGCAGCTTACTAAGGTATAACTGACGCTGATGTACGAAAGCGTGGGGAGCGAACAGGATTAGATACCCTGGTAGTCCACGCCGTAAACGATGATTACTCGCTGTTGGCGATACACAGTCAGTGGCTAAGCGAAAGTTTTAAGTAATCCACCTGGGGAGTACGATCGCAAGATTGAAACTCAAAGGAATTGACGGGGGCCCGCACAAGCGGAGGAACATGTGGTTTAATTCGATGATACGCGAGGAACCTTACCTGGGCTTAAATGTACGGCGATCGGTCTAGAGATAGACTTTTCTTCGGACGACGTACAAGGTGCTGCATGGTTGTCGTCAGCTCGTGCCGTGAGGTGTCGGGTTAAGTCCCATAACGAGCGCAACCCCTATCTTTAGTTGCTAACAGGTTAAGCTGAGGACTCTAGAGAGACTGCCACCGTAAGGTGAGAGGAAGGTGGGGATGACGTCAAATCAGCACGGCCCTTATGTCCAGGGCTACACACGTGTTACAATGGTCAGTACAAAGGGCAGCTACCTGGCGACAGGATGCTAATCTCTAAAACTGGTCTCAGTTCGGATCGGAGTCTGCAACTCGACTCCGTGAAGCTGGATTCGCTAGTAATCGCGCATCAGCCATGGCGCGGTGAATACGTTCCCGGGCCTTGTACACACCGCCCGTCAAACCATGGAAGCTGGGGGTGCCTGAAGTCTGTTACCGAAAGGAGCGGCCTAGGGTAAAACTAGTGACTGGGGTTAAGTCGTAACAAGGTAGCCGTACCGGAAGGTGTGGCTGGAACACCTCCTTTCTGGAGCCGACATTAACGGTTAAAGAAAATCGACGAGATTAGGTTGTTTTTTCTTGTCATATCAAAAAACCTTATATACCCACATAACCAAAGTGGATAGCGTTAGGCTGAAAAACTAAGGTGGTTATGTTTTAGACATAGTCCCGTAGCTCAGCTGGTTAGAGCGCTACACTGATAATGTAGAGGTCCCCAGTTCAAGTCTGGGCGGGACTACAATCGTAATATTATTTATACGAGGTTATTTGGGGGATTAGCTCAGCTGGCTAGAGCGCCTGCCTTGCACGCAGGAGGTCATCGGTTCGACTCCGATATTCTCCACACATTTATATTGATTTAGTTAGATTTAATTTGATTAGATCGGTGTATATAAGTTCTTTGACATTCTGGAAAAAAGTAATCTGTAAAAGAATACAACAGATATCGAGATTAACATTAAAGGTTAATTATAATAGAAAGTAAGTAAGGGTGTATGGTGGATGCCTAGGCTCTTAGAGGCGATGAAAGACGTGATAAGCTGCGATAAGCTTCGGGGAGGTGCAAACAACCTTTGATCCGAAGATTTCTGAATGGGGCAACCCAGCCAATTTATTGGTTATCTGACTATGTCAGAGGCAAACCCGGAGAACTGAAACATCTAAGTACCCGGAGGAAGAGAAAACAAAAGTGATTCCGTTAGTAGTGGCGATCGAACGCGGATTAGCCCAAACCAATGACGTTTCGGCGTGGTTGGGGTTGTAGGACTGCGATATGAGATTATGCGTGAAGTAGAAGTAACTGGAAAGTTACACCAGAGAGGGTGATAGTCCTGTACACGTAAGCAAATATGATCTAGCAGTATCCTGAGTAGGGCGGGGCACGTGAAACCCTGTCTGAATCTGCCAGGACCATCTGGTAAGGCTAAATACTCCTAAGAGACCGATAGAGAACCAGTACCGTGAGGGAAAGGTGAAAAGTACCCCGAACAGGGGAGTGAAATAGTACCTGAAACCATACACTTACAAGCGGTCGGAGCATCATTAGATGTGACGGCGTGCCTTTTGCATAATGAGCCTACGAGTTACTCCTCACTAGCAAGGTTAAGAGCTTAAGGCTCGGAGCCGAAGCGAAAGCAAGTCTGAATAGGGCGTCGAAGTTAGTGGGGGTAGACGCGAAACCGTGTGATCTACCCATGGGCAGGTTGAAGTCTTGGTAACACAAGATGGAGGACCGAACCAGGGAGCGTTGAAAAGCTCTTGGATGACCTGTGGGTAGGGGTGAAAGGCCAATCAAACTCGGAAATAGCTCGTACTCCCCGAAATGCATTTAGGTGCAGCCTTGGATATAGTATTGCAGAGGTAGAGCTACTGATTGGATGCGAGGGCTTCACCGCCTATCAACTCCAGACAAACTCCGAATGCTGTAATATGATTACCAGGAGTGAGGGCATGGGTGCTAAGGTCCATGTCCGAAAGGGAAAGAACCCGGACCATCAGCTAAGGTCCCCAAGTATATGTTAAGTTGAACAAACGAGGTCTGATTGCATAGACAGCTAGTATGTTGGCTTGGAAGCAGCCATTCATTTAAAGAGTGCGTAACAGCTCACTAGTCGAGCGATCGGGCATGGATAATAATCGGGCATTAAACATATCACCGAAGCTATGGATTTAATGGACTACCATTAAGTGGTAGGGGAGCATTCTGACTGCGTTGAATGTGCACTGTGAGGTGCGCTGGAGCGGTTAGAAAAGCAAATGTAGGCATAAGTAACGATAAGGAGGGCGAGAAACCCTCCCACCGATAGACTAAGGTTTCCTGATCAACGCTAATCGGATCAGGGTTAGTCGGGACCTAAGGGGTAGCCGAACGGCGAACTCGATGGACAACGGGTTAATATTCCCGTACTTTATATAGTTGTGATGGGGCGACGGAGTGATGAAAGCACCGCGTACTGACGGAATAGTACGTTGAAGGGCGTAGGTTATGAGATGTGTAGGCAAATCCGCACGTTGAGCTGAAACCCGATAGTACCGAGAGTCTTCGGACGATTGGATAGTGTGCCTAAGGGCTTCCAAGAAAAACCTCTAAACGTAGATTATATAAACCCGTACCGCAAACCGACACAGGTAGTCAAGGAGAGAATCCTGAGGTGCTCGAGTGATTCATGGCTAAGGAACTAGGCAAAATCGATCCGTAACTTCGGGAGAAGGATCGCTCCTCGCAAGGGGAGCCGCAGTGAAAAGGCCCAGGCGACTGTTTATCAAAAACACAGGGCTTTGCTAAATCGAAAGATGATGTATAAGGCCTGACACCTGCCCGGTGCCGGAAGGTTAAGTGGGGGCGTTATCTTCGGAGAAGCGCTGAAATGAAGCCCCGGTAAACGGCGGCCGTAACTATAACGGTCCTAAGGTAGCGAAATTCCTTGTCGGGTAAGTTCCGACCTGCACGAATGGTGCAACGATCTGGGCACTGTCTCAGCCATGAGCTCGGTGAAATTGAAGTATCGGTGAAGATGCCGATTACCCGCAACGGGACGGAAAGACCCCGTGAACCTTTACTGCAACTTCACATTGATTTTGGGCAAGTAATGTGTAGGATAGGTCGGAGACAATGAAATGGCGTCGCTAGGCGTTGTGGAGTCGTCCTTGAAATACGACCCTTTGCTTGTTTGAAACCTAACTCAGCAATGAGGACATTGTGTGGTGGGTAGTTTGACTGGGGTGGTCGCCTCCAAAAGAGTAACGGAGGCTTCTAAAGGTACCCTCAAGACGATTGGTAACCGTCTGTAGAGTGTAATGGCACAAGGGTGCTTGACTGTGAGACCAACACGTCGATCAGGTACGAAAGTAGAGCATAGTGATCCGGTGGTTCCGTATGGAAGGGCCATCGCTCAAAGGATAAAAGGTACTCCGGGGATAACAGGCTGATCGCTCCCAAGAGCTCATATCGACGGAGCGGTTTGGCACCTCGATGTCGGCTCGTCACATCCTGGGGCTGGAGAAGGTCCCAAGGGTTGGGCTGTTCGCCCATTAAAGTGGCACGCGAGCTGGGTTCAGAACGTCGTGAGACAGTTCGGTCCCTATCTGTTGTGGGCGCAGGAAACTTGAGAGAAGCTGCTGCTAGTACGAGAGGACCGCGGTGGACAAACCTCTGGTGTATCAGTTGTGCCGCCAGGTGCATTGCTGAGTAGCTACGTTTGGAAGAGATAAGTGCTGAAAGCATCTAAGCACGAAGCTCCACTCAAGATGAGGTTTCCTTAGAGGGTCGTTGGAGACTACGACGTTGATAGGCTGCAGGTGTAAAGGTTGTGAGACCAAAGCCGAGCAGTACTAATTACCCGAAACTTTCATTAGAATAAAAGATTAGTTGTATTTAGATTACTTTTTCCAGGAGCATGTCAAAAAGATATATTGAACTATGTATGCTGATATATGTTAGATTGTAACATTAAGTCAGATATAAATAACCGTATTAACAATTTAAGGTGGTTATTGCATAGGGGTTCCACCTCTTCCCATTCCGAACAGAGAAGTTAAGCCCTACCGCGCCGATGGTACTGCAGAGATGTGGGAGAGTAGGTCGCCGCCGTTTTACAGAGAACCGATTCTTATTAAAGAGTCGGTTTTTTTGCGTCTATACTTTTTTCAGTATCTTCCTTGTAATGATCGGTAATTGATCTGATAGAGATGTGTGTCTCCATTATTGGAAGAGGGACCTCTTCCCGACATCATTTCCCTTTGGGAACAGAGAAGTTAAGCCCTACCGCGCTGAGGCTACTGCAGAGATGTGGGAGAGTAGGTCGCCACCGTTTTACAGAGAACCGATTCTTATTAAAGAGTCGGTTTTTTTGGTGTGCCATGCATGTAAATTAACTAATCGGTGCAAGTCCGTAGTGGAGGTTTGTAGAGCCAACCACCTAGCAGAAGGCAAGGGTGCTTATCGTGAGGTGAAGCCTTATGCAAAACTCTGATCCGAGGTATACGAATCTCATTAGGCGGTATATAACTGGATAAGCTTGCCAAACAAAGTAAAGTCCGAATTCTACACGGAGTTTATACCGTAGATGTGGCGGATAGATGGAGTGAAAGTTAATTTCCTTACCATGGGAGATCTCGCAGATGGATACAGTGTGTTTTTCCTGTCCATTCAAAAAAAGTTAACTGTGAGAAGTCAGCCGAGGTCATAGTACTGTACCCACTTTACAGGAAGGACTGAATCTTAAATCATTCATAATACAGACTGTTACCTAATGAAGGGATCAATGCAGAAAATATCGGAAGATAGCTACTTAAGTGAAGGTAGAGCGGAACTCGAGAATAACTCAAGAGCGCACACTTTCAAAGGGATAACTGAAGCCATTATGGAAACGCCCATTACAACAGATAATTTATTAGAACGTGTCCTATAATCAGATAACCTAAATAAGGCTTATTTACAGGTTTATCGTAATAAAGGAGTCATGGAGTTGATAAGATGAAAGTGGAATCATTAAAAGATTATCTCAGATTTCATCGAAAAGTTTTAATAACAGAACTACGAGAAGGTAAGTGTTAACCCGATGGCGAATTATCATTATTTGATGCGGCATATTTGATCGGAGTTTTGAAGAGCAAAGCGTATGAATATGCTAATACGAGGAAAAAGTATTGGCGCATTTCAAAGAGTCCAATTCTACAAACGACTATAACGAATAAGAATTTGGAGAAGGCAGGCTATATTACGCTAAGTGATTATTATCAGAGAGTAAAGTCGTGATTTAGGGAGTCGCCGTATACGAGACCCGTACGTACGGTGGTGTGGGAGGTGTACTGGAAGATAAAATATCTTCCAGCCATCTACCCGATCGTCTATACTTTTGGTGAATAATGCTATCGATGAAACAATGGGAATTATTGTGTCTACGTTATGGCAAGAGGAACCTCTTCCCGACATCATTGCTCTTTGGGAACAGATAAGTTAAGCCCTACCGCGCCGAGGCTACTGTAGAGATGGGTGAGAGTAGGTCGCCGCCGTTTTACAGAGAGCCGATTCTTATTAAAGAGTCGTTTTTTTGCGTCTATACTTTTTGCAATTGATACTTCTACATTATAGCAAGACGGCCCCCTTCCGATATTATTTCCCCTATTGTAAGATCGGTGATAAAAGTTGCTCATATTTTGTATAAAGTAGCCATCCCTATGTTAAACTTACCCTTCGCTTATCTCTCAACGACATTTTGGTAAAGGAAAGGTGTTCCAATTGTCATGCAAGCGTACTTTAAGATACTTGATGGTCTATAGTGTTCTTATAGTTTGAATTGTCAACATTATTAGATTCGGATCGATATTCTTGATAATCCTCGATGTTTTAATTCTGTCTTAGGTTCATTGTTTGGAAACATATTTCTAATTTGCTTTTATGATAATGTACTTATATATTGGACACAATTATGTAAATTACATTAGCTGATAAACTTAACTAGTCTATCTCTCCCAGCCTTATTTAAATGAATTGATATCTAAATTCAATGAAGAACTTACCATTATTATTTGCATTACTACTTAGTAGTTGTCATACCTATAAAGACCATCATGATCATTTAGAAGCACTATTATTGGAATTGGATAGTGTGTTGGATCAAAGAGATCATTATATCCACAAAAAAGAGCTCCAGTTAGATTCGTTAAGACTGAAGTATTTCGAAGCATCATTGCAAGAGGAAAAGTATTATTATGGTCATAAACTATTTAATGAGTATTTAAAGTATGATCACGATTCAGCTAAGTACTATTTCGAAGCCAATAAGGTTTTTGTATTAAAAGATTCTATTCATCATCTAGATCATATGATCGATGAGGTGTCCTTGTTGTCAACAGTTGGTATGTATAATGAATGTGCTTCGTTGATTAGTAAGTTCCATAAACAACCTATTCCAGAAGATCTTCAATATCGTTATGGGAAGATGAGAGAGTTCTATTTTGAAGGCCTGATTGCTTTTTCCAATGATCAAAATAAACTAAGGTATAAGGATAGTCTTGAACAGGTCTACTCTAGTCTTGTCGTGCATCTAAAAAGTAAGCCTGTACTGATAGAGGATATTGTAATCCGGAAGTTATTTCATGAGGAGAAGTGGGAAAAAGTTTTGGAGCGTATTGACACTCTTTTAAAACGCTTGGTTCCTTCGTCTAACCATTATGCAATGACCATGTATATGAAAGCCGTTGCAAATAAGCATTTGCAGAAGACGGATAAGTACATAGAGTGTTTGATCAAGACATCAATTGTTGATATTAAGTCTGCAACCAAGGAGTATATGTCTTTAGGGGATTTGGCATGGTCATTATATGAGTTAGGTGATGTAAAAAGGGCCTATCAATATGCACAGATAGCTATTCATGATGCGAACCAGTTTAAAGCGAAGCAGCATGCGATGCAGATTGCAAGGATATTGCCTATCATAGATAATGCTTATAGCAATACATTACAGAAAGAGAAGAGGATTATCTATGGTTTATTGATTATGGTAACTCTCTCTACCTTTGTGTTTGCATTTCTACTGATGCTGCTAAGACGTAAAACGAATAGAATTGTTGAATTGAAGGATTCTATTGAGAAGTCAAATGAAGCTTTGGTTTCTTCTGATAAACTTAAAGATCGGTATATTGGGTATTTTATTCATCAGTGTTCGGACTATATCATAAAGCTTACCCAGTTGAAGCAGACGATTCATAAAAACATGAGAGACAAAAGATATGATGAAGTCATGCGTATTACATCCGAATACCGTAAGGTTACTGCAGAAACAGAAGAGTTGTATCGTAAGTTTGATACCGCCTTTTTATATCTATACCCGGACTTCCCTACACAATTAAATGCCTTGTTTGCTGATTATACATTGGATTCTGGGCAAGATGGTTTACTAGGTCCCCAACAGCGAATTTGTGCATTAATAAGGGTTGGAATTGATGAAAGTGCAGCCATTGCGAACTTCCTTGGCTATAGTGTTAATACAATCTATGCATATCGTACGAAAATGAGAAATCATGCTAAGGATAGAGGTCATTTTGAACAACAGATATTGAGTATCGGTCATCAGTCTTAGGTGTAATATTTATAGTGTAACTATATTGATAGGAATTGGTTTGTGTGTATTTTGTTGATTATGAGTATGGTATTTAGAGTGTGTTAAAAATGGGACCTATATATAATTCATATTTATCGGATTCAGGAGTGTTTACTTGATAATTTTGAGGTGTATTCTTCGAAGATTTATATCGTCATATATAAGTCAGAAGAGATCATTTTAATGTGAAACTAGTAAACCAATTAACACATGAATTTTAAACATATAATCTTTATGTCTGCTTTTCTGTCCTGTTTTATTTCATTGGGGCAAACAGAGTCAACGAAGGATAAAGAAAAGGGTGATGGAGAAGATCGCAATATCATGCTGAATGCTTCTGATTCGAATAAGCCGAGAGAGATTCAAATAGGGTTACCTTCAGAGGATGTATGTGTCTATGAAAACGGCTTGCCTGTTGTTTATAGTTCCAGCTTGCATAATGTATCGACACATTGGCGTAGTGATGTAAGTTTAGGAAAAATGGGGGTAATGAATCCGACTGAGTCAGCCATTCTGACGGGGAATATTGCATATTCAGTGGATTCATACACTGAGTTAGGGACGAAAGAATTTAAAGGAAAATTACATTATCTAGTAAATCACTATGGTCAGCAGCAGTTTGATCTAAACTTGTCAGGGCAACTATACAATAATTGGGTTTATTCAGGAAGTGTTTATCAGAATTTTGATCCGGGAGCTTTTGATCTTAAGTTCACAGATTATCAAGATAGAACACAGATATATAAGTTTGGATTAACAAAATTATTCAATAATAATAAAGGACATCTATCATTTATTTATCACTATTCGAAATCTAAGCCTGTTGCCAATGCAGCAGCAGAAGCATCGTTTATTTATAAAGGAGATGGAGAAGTCGAAGAGATTCCTGGTTTATCATTGGGAACAACATCATATTTATCTTCTGATGGAAAAATTGAATATGTAGATGTACGAAATGGGAAGTTGATTCAAGGGCAATATGACGATTTCTGTAATACGGAGGCTAATGAAGGAACCGTTATGCTTGATTACAACTTTGATTCAGGGATCAAATGGTCTACCCGAGCGAAATACATGATGGCTGATGCAGCTTTTTATGCTGTGGGAGGAACTGCGATATCACAAGTGAAGAACGGTCAGGAAGTTGGAACGAGTGGATCAGCCGTAACTTTTTATCAAGGGAATGAGAAATATACTGGGCAAAAGCAAGGTCGAATAGGATATAGTCATGATGGTACTGTTAAGAACTTATTGGCAACGACAGAGTTGTCGTATAATGGTGATGTTCATGATATCAGATTAGGTATTAATGAATGGTATTATGATGTGGATTATGCGTCAAGTACTACTCGATATGATCAAGTTGTTTCTCCTCATCCTGAGATGTTAACACGTAATTTAAGTAGCGGGAACAGTCAAGTATTCTATGATTACAACCTAGGTGGGTCTGAGTATTATAAAGGTTATGAAAATAAATTAGCGTTGTATTTTTCGGACACATGGAAACCCAACAATCGTTTGAGTTGGTACTATGGAATGAGAGGAGAATACTATAGAGTTGCAGGAGAGAATCTTCCTTATTCTAGAGTGAATGGATTTCATATTGGTCAGGAAGTAGATGGTAAGATCATTAAGCCTAAGAATTTTGAGGGGAACTATTTTAATTATGCTATTGCTACAAGCATCCAATACCGATTGTCTAGATCATTGAGTGCTCTTGGAGATTTCACATATGCTACGCGTCGACCAGCGATTCAAGACTATGCTGGAACATCGAATCCTAATGATCAGCAGATCAAAATCTCATTAGTTAGAGGAGGTCTATTTTATCACAATAATTGGATGAATATTACTTCCATGTTGTCATGTATTCAGAAGTCTAATAACTATAAGAGGTTAAATATAAATAATCCTGCTCCTGGTAGTACAGAAGTACAGGCAGCTGCATTCAATTATGATATTAGAACGGTTGGATGGACAACTAATATTGAGGCGGATCCAACCAAATGGTTTCACCTACATTTCTTACTAACATTACAAAATCCAACGTACCAGAAATATGAATCGACAGTACATTTTAACGATGGGACGGAAGGACACATTAATGCAACGGATAATTTTGTAACAGAAATTCCCCGAACATTAATTGAGATTGATCCATCGTTTAATATTGGGAAGAAGATGTCTTTATGGTCAAGTTTCAGATACTATGGCAAGACTTATGCAAATTTGAGTAATGCACTATATTTCAATAGTCACTGGGAAACATTTGCAGGTATAAAGTATCAAGCAAACAAGAATGTAGCATTAAATATGAATGTTGTTAATTTTCTCGATCAAACGGGGGCAAAAGGGACTATCTCTGGATCTGAGTTGATTAAGAAAGATGAAGCATACAAATATAACAACCATTGGATGTATGGAAGATATATGCGACCTATGACATATGAACTTTCAGTAGTAGTGAATTTTTAAATCTGCCTATAATGAAATATATAAAGATCTCAACAGTAATACTTAGCTTCCTATTGATCGCTTGTGCTGGGGGCAAGAAGAATGCCAACGACACTGCGATGATGTCTAATACTATGACCTATCCGAATCAACAATATGGTGATCTTTTTGAGGATGTATTGTCCAATGATGACCTGTTTGGAGCGGGAAAACTATTTAATGATTCCAAAGACTTTTTAGATGCAATACCAAAGTACCCTTTAAGTCAAATTCTTGAGGAGTATCATTCTTTAGATAATAAAAAGGATATAAATGTGATAAAACCTTTTTTACTCAATCACTTTACTTTAGCCGATGCCTACAAAGAGTCATTTCATGTTGCTGGGAATATAAATGAACATATAAAGGCTCTTTGGGGGCATCTCAAACGTAATCCCAACGCAGTAAATTATGGCACCTTAATTCCATTAAATAAATCATACATCGTGCCCGGTGGAAGGTTTAGGGAAATCTATTATTGGGATAGCTACTTTACGATGTTAGGGTTAATTGTTGACAACCAAATTGGTCTAGCAAAGAATATGACGGATAATTTCTCTGATCTTATTGATCGAGTAGGTTTTATTCCCAATGGAAATCGTAAGTATTATTTATCTAGATCACAGCCTCCATTTTACTCTTTCATGATAGAATCGCTTGCACAAGCAACTAGCGACTCAACATACCTAAAATACTTGCCTTCGTTAGAGAAGGAGTATGCATTTTGGATGGAAGGAGAAGGTCAGCTTAATGCAAACCATCGTTCAGAGAAACATGTGATTATGATGAAAGATGGAGAGCACTTAAATCGATATTATGATCGACTAAATATTCCTCGTTTTGAAATGTATCGTAAAGACAAAAAAACAGCAAAGCGTCTTGCACAAGAAGGTTTGTCTTTACAGTCATCGATTGTTTATAGAGACCTACGTTCAGCTGCAGAATCAGGGTGGGATTTTTCAAGTAGATGGTTCCGAAACGGAAAAGATCTACATACGATTCATACGACAGAGATTGTGCCAGTTGATCTAAATTCATTGTTATATCATTTAGAGTTGGTATTATCTAGAATGTATAAGCTAAAGAATGATGTATACCATCATCAACAATACTTAAACCTTGCTCAGAAGCGAGCGGAAGCAATCAATAAGTATTGCTATGACCAAGAAGATGGTTACTATAAAGACTATTATTGGATTGATAACACTCGTTCTCCTCAAATATCCTTAGCAGGTGTATATCCTTTGTTTGTAGGGATTGCATCTAAAGACCAAGCAGCGAAAGTTGCAGATAAAGTGGACAAAGTCTTTCTTAAAAAAGGAGGTGTTGTAACGACCCCGGTCTTTACAAACGAACAGTGGGATGCTCCTAATGGTTGGGCTCCATTACAATGGATTACCTATCGTGCGATGAAAGATTATGGACACGAAGATATCTCAAATGCAATTAGAGATCGATGGATGAGCTTGTGTGAGAATGTATACGTGAACACCCATAAACTATTAGAAAAATACAATGTCGTAGAGTTGACTGACACAGGTGGAGGAGAGTATCCTAACCAAGATGGCTTTGGATGGACCAACGGAGTGTATAGAGCTTTTTACAATGAAAAATACCCATAAGTTTACTCATCATCTATAACTAAAAATGCCACTTGTTTTAAACACAGTGGCATTTTTAATATCCTACTTTTTTACGCAAAAAAATCTAGCAGCAATGAGATGGAAACCCCCAAATAGTTTCCTATAATAAATCCCAACATCCCAATAACAATCCCATATAATAGAATGCTTTTATTCTTCATTGAAGAGGTAACTACAGGAACAAAGGCAGGAGAGTAATAGAGTGCAACCATCGCAATTAGTGTTTTGTCTGCATCCTGATTGGTTAATTTAGCCAAGAGTAGATGTAGGACAAAAGATATTAATATGGACCACATCATAAAATAAAAGGTTCCTATACTAGTACCTAAATCTATCTTTGATAAGTCTGCCATACTCGCTAAAATAAAAGAGAATCCAATAATAAAAATATTTCCTAGTTCATATGACAAGGGGAGTTTATTAATGGTTCTGTTACTACTTGCTAGAATTGCAATAGTCGTATTTAGTAAGATGATCACTATGGGTTGTAGATTTTTAGGGAATAGTAAGCCTATTCCTAAACTTAATACGGCCACGCCAATGGCGACACAAAGACTTTTTAACAATGAGGGACCTTCTTTGTAAATAGGTCTAACATTTGATGTAGTCGGCTGTAGGTTACTACTCTTATCTTTATCCACAGGTAGTATCATTCTAAATATTCGCGGAGCGATAGTCATAAAGAAAAACAACGATGGGGAGCCTATGATAAAATCAAGACTATGGACCATTATAAATTCATTCGCTTCAATATTAAGTGCTCCTTTTATTGATGCTAAATTGGGGGTCCCTCCTGAATATAGTCCTGTAACCATTCCTACCATATGAGACATGTGAGGTACTTTATCTTTGAAAATAAAATAACCTGTACATGTGGCGATCAATAGAGATATCAATCCTATCATAAACCCCTTTAAGACTTCTCGATTCTGACGTATTTCTTTCTTTATGTTGATTGAGAAAAGGAGCAGAGGTATTGCAAGTAGAAGATATATCGAAGAGAAATTTTCTTGAAATGAGAAAAGGTTCTCATTATCTAAATCGCATATTTGATGAAAGAGTATTCCAAGAATATATGCCGTAGCAATGGGACCGATTTTAATTAACCATGATACTCTTTGGCACAAATAGTATATAATAAATGGGATCGTAATAAACGTGATACTACAGAAAATATACTCCATCTTAATGAATTCGGATTATTAAAATTAAGAGGGTCAAATGTAGCCTAATTATGGAATAAATGATCACGATGATAAATGAATATTGATATGACCGTATATCAAAGGTAAAACAAGGGAGTCTAGTATGGCTCCCTTGTTATATATATCCTGTTATAGAGAATTTTCTTTTGTCCAAGCAATTACTTCGCTCAGCTTTCCAAATGCAAGTCCTACAACAGTGTCTGCTGCACCATAATATACTGCTACTTTATCTTCTTCTTTATCTACCAACGCCGCACAAGGGAATACAACATTTGGTACATCTCCAGTCAACTCATATGGTGTTGCAGGAGCTAGAATATAGGGTTGAGATCTATAAAGAACCTTGGTTGGATCATTCTTGTCTAAGATGGCAGATCCCATGGAATATCGGAATCCAGAACAAGTGGTAATTACACCATGATAGAACATCAACCAACCTTCATCAGTAAGAATAGGTACAGACCCTGCACCAATCTTAGTACATTGCCATGCACTTTGTTCAAAAGGGGTTACTTTCATAACACAGCGATGCTCTCCCCAATACTTCATATCAGGACTGTAGCTAATATAGATATCACCAAAAGGAGTGTGCCCATTATCCGATGGACGACTTAGCATCGCATATTTCCCATCAATCTTTTCAGGAAATAGCACTCCATTTCTATTGAAAGGAAGAAATGCATTTTCACATTGATGGAATGTTTTAAAATCGAAAGTATATGCAATTCCGATAGTCGGACCATGGTAACCATTACACCATGTTATCCAATAGCGATCTTCTATCCATGTTACACGAGGATCATATTTATATTCAGACTCGATCATTTCTGTATTGCCCGCAACAAACTCAATCGGTTCATGATTAATATCCCAATCAATACCATCCTTACTAAAACCCGCAAAGATGTTCATTTGAACTGCTTTATTATCACATCGAAAAACACCAGCGTAGCCACCTTCGAAGGGAACGACAGCACTATTAAAGATACTATTTGATGTAGGAATATGATATCTTCCAATCACTGGATTCTCTTCAAAACGCCACATTACATCTTTACATCCTTCAGGACGGTCTTGCCAAGGTATTTGAACTTTATTTGTCATGATCTGTAAACTTTATTATTGTATATTATGATTCTATTGTCTCTTCTTTTGTGCCAAAAGGAACGAACTTCGTGATTAGAATAGAAGGAATTGTTGCGATTACAACCCATCCAAAAAACATCTCATATCCCAACCAGTCACTAAGCTCTCCACTAATATATGATGGGATCATTACACCTAGGTTCATGATACTGGTAGCAAAAGCATAATGTGCCATTTTGTATTTACCTGGTGCAATCTGTTGCATCATAAATAGGGTAAGACCAACAAATCCAAATCCGTAACCAAAGTATTCGAAGATTACTGCAATAGAGATCCATGTTAGGCTCTCAGGCTGAAAATGGGCCAAAACAAAATAGACTGCAAAAGGAATATTAAAGATTAAGACCAACTGAAATAATGTCTTCTTTAATCCTTTTTTAGAGATATACTTACCTGCAAGAAGTGATCCGATCACAAAAGCCGCCGCACCCATAGTTCCATAAATAGTTCCCATCTGTGATGTGCTTAACCCTAAACCTCCAACATCTCTCGAAGCCTTTAGAAATAGTGGTGCCATTTTTATGGCAAATCCTTCTGCAAAACGATAAAGTATAATAAAGATAATGTAGTAGAAGATATGCTTCTTTTGGAAGAAAGTCTTTATCACATCTACCAATATAGTGAATCCCTCTTTTGCTTTTTTCTGATCCTTATTGATTGGATTTGGAAGTGCTTTTATATGGTAAATACCCAAAAGCATCATCAAGACTCCGAGGGTTGCCATTACAATAGCCCATCCTCTTACAACCCCCATAGACTTGCCTAACTCTCCTGCTAGGTAGACGAAACCTCCTGTCGAGACAATCTTGGCAATATTATAGAATGCACCTTGCCAACCAATATATTCTGCCTGTTGCGATGAACTTAGACTTTCGATATATAGGCCATCAGCAGCGATATCATGGGTAGCTCCACTTAATCCTACGACAGCTAGCATAGAAATACTAACAGCAAAAAAACTATTCATACCAAGTACCGAAGCAACCATATAGAACATGACTGCTGTGATAAGCTGAGTTAGAACAACGAATACTCGTTTACTTTTAGCCATCTCAAGAAGAGGACTAATCAAAAATTTTAATGACCATGGAAGTATGATAAGAGAAGTCCATTTGGTGATCTCTGCATCACTAATTCCAAGATCTTTATACATAAGTGCTGCCGTTTGGTTGATTACAATGAAAGGTAATCCCATGGCAAAATAAGTAGATGGAACCCAACTAAGTGGGCTCTTTTTGTTTTGCGACATTTGTTGTTGTATTTATTTAGTTCTTATTGGTTGTGTTAATAAACAAAGTGCCACCTTTAGTAATCTCTTGATGAGATATGAAGAACTTATTCCACTTCTTCGCATTCCATTTCATCGAATCGATATAAATATCCCCTTTATCTCCCTTTTTCTCAATCGTGAACGACTGGCCTGGATAGACAGTAGGATCTAATTCGATGGTTACTTTGTCAAAAAGAGGAGTGGTAATTGCATAATTCATATCACCAGGACAAACAGGATAAATTCCCATCATGCTGTATACAATCCAAGCTGAAAGAGTCCCTGTGTCATCATTTCCAGGAATACCATCAGGTTTGTTTGTGTAGTCATGTCTGAGTGTATCTATCCATTTTTGTGTTTGCCACTCTTGTCCCTTAATATAGTTAAAAAGATAAGGATAAGCAATATCTGGTTCGTTGGCTGGATCATAATGTTGTTTCACGAAACTAGTTTCAAGTCGCTCTACAAACCTCTTATTTCCTCCATAAAGTTTAATCAACCCCTTGATGTCATGAGGTACATAAAAGCTATAGTTCCAGCTGGTACCTTCATGGAAACCATGTGCTGGTTCAAAGTTCTCTCCCATGGTTGGATCAAAGTTCTCGATGAAATGCCCATCTTCTTTCTTAGGAACAAACAACTGGTACTCTTTATTAAAGTAATTTCTATAACCCTTTGACTGCTTCTCAAAATGTTTTCCATTTTCTTTGTCACCTAATGCAAAAGCCAAACGGCTTAGGTTCCAATCAGCAATGTAGTATTCTAATGCATGTGATACCGAATTATCAAAATTATGAGTAAAAGGTACATAGCCATGTTTCAAGTAGAAGTCATTATCTGGACGTAGAGGATTAAGTTTTTGCTTTGTAGTAGCCGATTTTAACATGGCTTTGTAAGCTTTGTTAATATCAAAACCGCGAATACCTCTTAAATAGGTGTCTGTTATCACAGGCAACGAAGGGTCTCCTTCCATTACATAAGTTTCTCTTCCATACAACTCCCATTTTGGCAACCATCCACTTTCATCGTACATGTCAATCATGGTTTGAACCATCTCTCTCTGTTTCTCTGGATATGCTAATGACAAGAATGGATGCACATTACGATAAGTATCCCAAAGAGAGAATACTGTATAACGATTTCGGTCTTGTGCTGTGAGTATCTGATCTGACTCCATAGCAGGATATTGCCCATTCACATCTTGAAGAATATTTGGATGTAGAAGTATGTGGTAGAGTGCACTGTAGAATACGGTCTTATTATCCTCAGTTCCACCTTCAACTTTAATTCTAGAAAGTTCGCTGTTCCAGCTCTTATAGGCGCTGTCGGCTACTTTATTGAAATTGAAACTTGGTTGTTCCACTTCCATATTCTGCCTTGCATTGTCAATAGAAACATAAGAAACGCCAACTTTCACTTCGATCTGCTCTCCGTCTTTGGTGTCAAAAGTAAAGAAGGTCCCGATATTATCGCCAGCCATCTCTTTATAGTATTTCTTATATATCTTATATTTACCGCTAGTGGATGACCACTGAGCACGAGGACCTGCTAGTGGTTGTTGAAACTTAAAGTACCCTCTATCTTTAGCAGGTTTGCTAAACTTCACTACAAAATATATTGGGAATACAGCGTCTTTATTATAGCAAAATGTTCCGAGTAGTTTTGAACCTTCAATCTCTGTTGGTGAAACAATCTTAGTGTAAGCACCACTTTCATTGGTTAACCCTAATCCAAGATTTAAGAGAATATTTGATTGACCTTTAGGAAAAGTATACCTGCTAATTCCCACACGTTGTGTCGAGCTAACTTCGGCCTTAATATTATATTTGTTTATGGTTGTGCTATAGTATCCTGGCTTTGCAACTTGGTCACTATAAGTAGAACCATACTTATTTTTATCCACCTCCAGTTTACCTGTTGTTGGCATTAAGATAATAGATCCTAAGTCAGGACAACCAACACCACTCAGGTTGACATGAGTAAATCCTGTCATAAAGCTATTATCCGAAACAAATGGATTAGACAACCAACGTGAGTCAGTATTTAATGGATTAAGATCGTCTAGAGTGACATTATAAGGAACTACCGATACCATTCCGTTGGGAACTACTGCTCCTGGATAACATGCTCCAAAATTAGAGGTTCCGATAAAAGGATTCACGTAGGATGCAGGATCTTGAGCTTTCAGACCTGACCAAACAAGCATAAGCAAAATTGGTAGAACAAGTCTTGTCTTTTGTACTGAATGTATCATATTCAATAAGGTTTAAGAGTTAGTTGTTGTTTTCCAGTTTCTTGAAAGTGTTAGAAGGCACGCTACTCATATAAAACTTCAGTTCGCCTCCTTTTTTTATCTCTTTGTGTGTAATGAAAGATCTATTCAACCTTTTACCATTTAACTCAACATGATCCACATAGATATTATTGTTTCCGAAATTATCTGCAACCACATTAAATGTCTTATGATTAGTAAGGTTAATAGTAATTTCAGGTACATTAGGAGCCCCCAATTGGTATTGTCCACTTGCAGGGTTCATTGGATAGATGCCAATAGAGCTAAGGATATACCATGCAGACATTTGACCACAATCTTCATTTCCCGAAATACCATCTGGATTATTATGATACATCTCGTTTATCACTTTATGAATTAATGATTGTGTCTTATCTGGCCTGTTGGCAATGTTATAAAGATAAATAGTATGGTGACCAGGCTCATTTCCGTGAGCATATCCTCCAATTAGTCCAGAGATATCTGGAGAAGCATGTTCTCCCGTAATTCCCTCCTTAAGAGAGAAGAAAGTGTCTAACTTTTCTACGAATGGCTTTTCTCCACCAAGAAGAGAGATAAGCTTTTGTGGATTCTGTGGAACTAACCATAGATATTGCCATGCTGTCCCTTCGGTGTAATCATTGTCACGGTGCCTTGATTCCGTAGGAACAAATGGCGTAACCCATGATCCATCAGCATTCTTACCTCTAAAAAATCCAGTCTCTTTATTGAAATAGTTTTCAAAATTATTGGCTCTCTTGATAAAGTATTGGTAATCCTCTTTGTAGCCTAACTTCTTTGCTACTGCTGCAACAGCCCAATCATCAACACTATACTCGAGAGATTTTGCTACTGCTTCATTCTCTTTATCCGAAGGGATATAACCGATCTTATTGTGATATCCCATACCTCTGCGGTCGATTAGAGAGCTCTTTTTCATGGCTTGATAAGCCTCTTCTCTATCGAAATCTCCAATGTCTTTCATGATCGCTTCTGCAATCACTGAGATTGCATGGTTTCCGACCATACACCCATTATCATTTCCTTCAAGTTCCCAGACAGGAAGAAATCCCATGGTCTCATAATGATCAAGCAAAGATCTCACCATGTCATTTACTCTTTTCTCGTCTGTGATGGTCATCAGTGGATGTAAAGAACGATATGTATCCCAAAGAGAGAAAACGGTATATCTATTATAACCTTCTGCTACTTTATTCTGTCCATTAGGTGCTTTGTATTGTCCATTCTGGTCAGAGAAAAGAGCTGGAGCAATCATTGTGTGATATAGTGCAGTATAGAATATGGTATCTGTGTTAGCAGATGCACCATTAATATGAATCTTAGATAGTGACTTATTCCATTGTTCATGAGTAAATTTTTGGGTCTCTTCAAAGTTAAAGGTAGCATTATCGGTAGTGATATTCTCTTCTGCATTCATTTTACTCACAGATGAGATTCCTACTTTTACCACAACTTCACTTTGTTTAAATTCGAAAGCACCAACAGCTTGATTATCTCCTGTCTCAAATACTTGTTTTGCAATAATAGGTGCAGAGAATTGCGCGACAAAATAAACTCTTTGATCTTTAGCCCATCCAGTAGACCATCTATATCCAGAGATCTGTGTCGGAGACTCCTCGGTGATAGCAGTTTTCACTGTAGCATCCCAGTTTTTCGCATATCCTAGATTGAATATAATTGTATTATTACCTTGATGCTTAGGAAAACTATAACGATGAACACCTACACGTTTGGTTGTGGTTAGTTCAGCCTTGATACCGCTATTGTTAAATCGGACGCCATAGTACCCTGGAGAAGCTTTCTCATCCTCTTTATCATAAGTCCCAATGTAGTTCGAGATAAATGCTGCATTATCATCCCCCTCACGATATTCCACCTTCTTAATGGTGGGAAGAACAGATATGTCATATAAGTCTCCAATACCAGTTCCGCTAAGGTGAAGATGACTAAACCCAACTACAGTAGAGTCTGAATCGTGATATCCTGAACACCAATCCCAGCCACCAGTAACATTGTCTGGGCTTAATTGAATTTGTCCATAAGGGAAAGCTGCGCCAGGGAAGGTGTGTCCATGTCCGCCAGTTCCTATAAAAACGTTTACTTTCGACGCATAATCTTCTTGGGTTTGATCTGTGCTAACACAGCTAAACAGAGTAAGAAGTGATAATGCAGATAGCCATATGTATTTCATCGTTCCAAAAATTTAAATTCAATTTTAATGATATATAGTGTTCCTTGAATCTCATATGATGAGTTCACAGTAAAATGTCTAAAAATCAATAAATGAAGGAATAACGATAAGAAAGATGCTATCTGTTCTCTGTCTATGTTATGATGCAAGATACAATTTTATTTTTGATTTTTGTTTCCTCAAATGGTATGCCATTTGAAAAATAGTAAGCAAAATAACTCCAAATTAGATAAATGCTCTTTTTATGAAAAGTATATCAACACTTAATGGTCAATTTATATGACGATGTTCGGTTTAGAAGTTGCTGTTAATTAGATTGATGTATTGTTTTGTAGATATTTTATTCTGTCTTTTTAGGCTTTTTAATGTCTTCTTTCAATACGATGGTGTCATATCCATCTCTTTTGAGGATTTAGACTTTCAATATCTGTCACATTCAAGGTCTAAAATATCAGTTCTGAAGACTCTATTTTGTTCCTCTCAACAAAAATGTATTCAATAGATGTGACACTTTGCTTTACTCGTGTTAAACTATAAAAAAACAGTAACCTTTCCCTTCTTCAATACGGTCTTAAAGCGATTCGAATACGGCTCCAATACGGTGATAGTTCATACTTCGTCCAAGGTTCCTTCATAGTTCAGTCAAGAATTTAGCCTTTTTTATGTGGCTGCTCTGAATGAGGTTTAAGTTATTCTAGTTAAATCACCGTATTGGAACCGTAGGTGAAGCGTATTAAAACCGTATCAAGAGGCTGTTTGAGAAAAATTCTATCGTTGATTAATAGATTGGGGTATATTGACCTAGTGGTTATTTCCGTCGGGTTAATAAAATTCATTTTTGGTAAACTATTTTACAATTATAGTAGACATTATTGTTATATGGACCACATCTAAAAATGTCATATATATAGATCGAATTGTCATGTTCGATAACTCTTTTTAGGAGCATGGCATAGAATCTATGAATTTTAGCAAACGGATTGCCTTATACTAATCATAGATAGTTTATCGATAATTAAAAATACTTACTCCGTGAAATAAATCATGACATAGAGATTATTAAAGTCATGTTTTTATCAATCGTTGATCTATATCTTTCCCCTGTCTACTTTATTGATTAACCTTTATCGTTGTATGATGAGATGAAGCTTGTTATATCTCAGAGGAGGCGTCTTTAATGAGATAAATAATTATCACAATCGATCATAATGAGAACAATGTCTTATTTTTCTTGTTGATATTAATAAATAGTTCATTACGTGATATATGATGGATTTTATTGGTTACAATAAGAAATACACATATGATTAACATACGGATTCAAATAGTGTTGTGTTTGTGACTATTTGATCAATATTTAGTAATGATTATTTAAGAATGTTGAAGAAAAAAATAAAGATATTTGTTTGTGGTATAATATTTGTGATAAGATTGAATGATACTAAAACATAATGTGTGCCAACTAATTTAAATGCGTGCTAACCTCTAAAGATTTTACGCTATGGTGATGGATCAAAGAATAACAGGATTTAGACTAAAAGAGGGACGTGAGATATTACGTAATGGGCTTCCTTATTTAAAGATTAAGGATGTTCTATCTGCTCTTGGTTTTAATGGGCGACACCTTCAAGAGGGTGCCAAACTTGCTCATGAGATACACTCCATTACAAATCATAATGATTTTGTTACAAGAGATCATCATGAAACCAATCATCATATTCTACAGGATAGAAGATTGATTGAGATTGATTTGCTTCGTTTGAGGCGTTTGTCACAGTTTGTTGTTGATCAGGATAGCATTTTATATGAGGAGTTAAGACTTTCGGAGTCACTTCCTATAGCACATTATCATTTCATTGAGATGGCTCATGGTTTTGTTGGACGTTTATTACATCATGAAAGTATGTTGAACAGTTTATCTCGTCACGGTTTTAGTCGAATAAGATTAGAGATTCTACAACATGATATTGAGAGGTTAAGAAGTGAACTATTTGATGCAGACTCACTTCATCAATCTATAGATAAGAATAGAAAGAATTTGGATATTAAACTATCTGAGTTGATAGAGCTTGGTAAGAAATTTGGAATTACGTCACGACAGATTCTTGCAAGTTGTTTTTGAGAATTTGTTATATTATTGATCCCCGATTATATTTTAATAAAGCTGTCCTAGAGGCAGCTTTTTTTATGTGATTAAGTGAATTCTTAAGGTATTATGTAGAGGTTGTAATGATGTGTAGATAAATACAAAATCCGAGAGGATAATTTATCAGGGTGTTAATCTTATTACCCTCTCGTTTCTTTTTGAATAACAGTGTTTCGTAATAATCAGGGTGAGGATTATATGTTACAATTATAATGAGTACAAAATCGAATCACTCTTACCATACTGCTATGAAATATCTAATAGAATGTTAAGGTTACCTTTTACGCATTTTATTGTAGTAATTTGACTCCTGTTTAGTCTGTTTTAAGGTGTTTCCCACATAGATTGTTTCGTATGTAAACATTGATTGATATTCATAAATTATAATTATGAATTACATAAAACGTTCATTAATTGGTGTAATAATTGAAAGTCACTCTATTATGTTATATTTGTAGCGTTGTGTATAACAATTATTATAAATATATGTTATAGTTTTATGTTGTGTTGTAGCTTATGAATAGACTTTTACTTTTTATCCTTATCCTGTTTTGCCAAAAACTCGCTTTCTCGCAAAGTATTGGTGTTGAACTAAACAGTGGTTTTAACATCGGAGATGATAACAGGGTTACCACTATAGGTGCTAATGCGAAATATGAATTTACTCCTTATATTTCAGCCGTAGTCGGAATTACAAAATTTAATTACACGCTGAGCGGAGGTTGGATGACTGAAACGAACGAGAAGTATTTAGTGTATACAATTAAAGATGCTCCATATGATACATGGATTCCTAGTCTGGGAGTTGAAGGTTCTCTGCCATTTTTAGAGAATAAAATTCACTCTTTAGGTTTTATGGGAAGGGTTATGGGGTACAATGTTCCGTCCATTGATAGACCGTTTAAGATACAGCAGGAGGGGTTTATTCTAGACCTTAACAGTGTATCTAAGAGTGGCGTGAAGACGACGGTGGATAAGACATTTGATTTAACTTCTGAGGGACAAGGAAATATCTCGTTGGCTTTTTTGGGCGGACTATACTATCGATACAAAAATTTCAGAACGAACTTAACTGTTGAACAGAACGGTATTGATCTTTTCTATGATCTTCGCAATATTAAGTTGGATGATGATGTATATATGCGAAATTTATTAACCTCTCCCGGTATGATTATGTGGTCGATGTCGGTGTCATATTATTTCCAGTTTTAAACAAGCAAGGTGAGGTATGTCCATAAGACATATCTTGCCACTTTACCAATGAGCATATATACTGCACAAGCAAAAGAGTTAATCTTCAAGAATCCGAGCCCCAATACGATTGCATTTCCAATACCGGGAATAAATGAAAGGGAAGCACTCATTGGTCCCCACTTTTCAAATCTTTTTTGAGTTTTTATAATCTTATTGCGTGATACCCGAAAGTATTTCTCAATCCATTCCCACTTTCCCAAATACCCGATGTAATAAGTTGTTTGTCCACCAATAAAATTTCCAAGTGAGGCAACGATTATCGCAGTTTTAATGTCATAACCATTCAATATTAATGCTGATAGTACGACTTCAGAGCTAAATGGAACAACTGTTCCAGCTAAAAATGCTGAGATAAAAAGACCTAGTAATCCAAATGTAGTTAAATCCACCATATGGGTGTAAAGATAGGATTATTATGTTACGGTATTCATATCTAGATTGCGATTGTATATTAAACTTGCATTAAACTTGTTGGGGAGAAATTATCATACCCTTTATATCGAATTGTTAAAATGTAGAGGAGATAAATCGTGTTGAAGTGTAAGAATCTAAATAGCATGCACTATATTGCTATTATTGGTTGGTGGTATCTTATTTAGATAGAATTTGCTTAACTTTGCCTGAAGGTAAAAAAATAAAGATATGGAAGAGTATTCAACTCGACAACAAAAAGTTGGAAGATTAATTCAAAAAGAACTAGGCGAGTATTTTCGTCTTAACTCACTCTCTGTTTTTGGAGGTCGTATGATTTCGGTAACGGTTGTACGTGTATCTAAAGATTTGGCTATTGCTAGATGCTATCTTAGTGTGTTTCCTTCTGATAATGTAGAAGCATATGTTGAGGAGGTCAATAAAATTGCTAAGAATATTCGCTACAGCTTAGGTCAGAAGATAAAGAAGCAAGTTCGTATTATCCCAGAACTTTCATTTCATGTAGATGATAGTCTAGATTATGCTGAAAATATTGAGAATCTATTAAATAATTAAATAGTAATGAAGTACGATCCGATAAAGCGTTCGTTAGGAAAGGTGTTTAATAGAACACCTTTTTTACGTATTATATTTTACAAGCTCTTAGATATTCTATTATTACGATCATGGCATATTCGAAGAGAGCTAAAGAAATTGTCAGTAGACCAACGTGAGATTTTAGATGCTGGTTCAGGATTTGGACAATATGTTTATCGGATGTCTTGTTACTTTAAGAAGGCTCATATTCTTGGTGTCGATGTAAAAAATGAGCAGGTTGAAGATTGTAATCAATTTTTTCAGAAAATAGGGAAAGGGGAAAGGGTTCAATTTGAATATGCCGATCTTACCCAATTTGTATCTAAAGATCGATTTTCTTTGATCTTGTCGGTGGATGTGATGGAGCATATTGAAGAGGACTGTGACGTATTTGATCATTTTTATCAAAGTTTAAAAGAGGATGGTACTTTATTAATATCCACTCCAAGTGACCAAGGTGGAAGTGATGCACACGATCACGATCACGATCATGATGAGGTGCATGGTTTTATTGATGAACATGTCAGAGACGGATATGGTGTCGAAGATATAAAGTCTAAATTAACCAATGCAGGGTTTCATTCAATTGATGTTGCTTATAGTTATGGTTGTCCAGGAAAAATAAGCTGGAAATTGTCGATGAAGTATCCTATTTTACTCCTTGGTGTATCTCAATTATTCTTTGTTCTGCTTCCATTTTACTATCTTGTTGTTTTTCCACTATGTATTATTCTTAACTACATGGATGTACTGATGAAGCATGATACTGGAACTGGACTTATTGTTGTCGCAAAAAAATAAACTGTGAATCTTTCTTTCTACATTGCCAAGCGTTATCTCTTTTCGAAGAAAAAAACTAAGGTTATAAATATCATTTCGCTAATCTCAATGATTGGGTTGGCTGTAGGAACTTTTGCATTGGTTATAACCATATCTGTATTTAATGGTTTTGATAATCTAATTCAATCTCGTTTTTCTTCATTCGATCCTCCTCTGAGAGTGATGCCGATAGAGGGGAAAGTATTTAATATTAATACAATTCCATTAGATGAGTTGAATAAGATTTCGGGTGTACGATCGATTTCTCTTACCGTAGAGGAGAATGCACTTCTACGATATGGTAAAAATACAACTATAGCTACTGTTAAAGGAGTAGATTCCTTGTTTCTTATGAAGTCAGGTGTCGCCAAGATGATGATAGAAGGTGTTGCTCGATTACACAAACGTGATAAGAGTGGTGTTTTGCTTGGAGGTATGGTGGCCAGTGACCTTAGAATAGGCTTTAATTTTCAACGTCCGTTGAGTTTCTATTTCCCAAAGAAAACAAAGAATTTAAGTATAAATATAACGCAGAGTTTTCGCCAAAAAATTGCTTACCCAACAGGTTGTTTCTCTATTCAAGCAGATATTGATCAAAAGTATGTTTTGGTTCCATTAGATTTTGCGAGAACACTAATGGGACGTAAAGAGGGTGATGTAAGTCAATTAGAAGTGTATCTGACCGATAACGCTGATGAAGATAATGTTCGTGTTGAAATGCTTTCACTGCTTGGCAATAAGTTCAAGGTGTTGAATAAATATCAGCAGCATGATACTTATTACAAAATTATGAAAGGTGAGAAGTGGACTATCTTTCTGATATTGGTGTTTATTCTTTTTGTTGCTTCGTTTAACCTTATTGGCTCTATCTCAATGTTAATGATTGATAAGAAGGATGATGTTGCGATACTACAAAGTATGGGTGCAAACAAGAAACTGGTAAGGCATATTTTTCTCTATGAAGGTTGGTTAATATCTGTTTTGGGGATGTTAATTGGGCTTGTGCTTGGAGTTATTCTTTGTTATCTACAACAAGAGTTTGGTATTGTTAAACTGCAAGGTGGAGGGGCATTTATTGTAGATGCGTATCCTGTACAACTTGTGGGAAGTGATATCTTAATAATTTCACTAACTGTAACGGCATTAGGACTTCTTGCTTCTTGGGTTCCAATTCGGTTCCTAAATTTCGATCACATAAATATTAATGAAGGATAGTCGCTAACATCATCTTGTTGGATGGACTATATTGTGTAGACATAAAAATCGCGATATTTAGACTAGTCCTAAATATCGCGTTATGAATGTACTTTCAACTTTACGAAGATTACTTTTGAATTTCATAAGTGTATTTTTTAGATCCTGACTTAATTTTTACTGAAATCATATCTCCTTCGTCGATTGAAGTTAATGAGTAAGCTGTTGAGATTGCATTCTTGTGACCAAAACCATTGGCGTGAAGGATGTTGTTCTCTCCGTCAGTAAAAGTGATCGAAACTTTATCTTCTGTTGGGTTTAGGTAGCTAACAAATAGTTTATCATTTTTGATGAATAGAACTGGAGCTCCAATTACATTTTCTCTAATAACTTCTTGGTTTGCATTTGACAATGCTACTGTTGTAATGTCTTTGTCTTCATCTGAATTCAACTTAGTATCTTTTGCAAAAGAGTTGAAAGAAACTGCAAATAAAATAACTGCTAGTGATAAAACTTTTTTCATAACGTTTAATTTTTGTTTTTGTATCAATTACAACTACACTATTGCCACTATCGTGCCAAAAATAAACGAATTAATTTAATACACTGTATTGCAGTTAGTTATGTGAGTGTATTTTTTTTGATTAATATAGGAATAACGATTTTCTACATAAATGTAGGCTATGGGTTGTTATAAGACAAAAATGTAGATTTTATTTCTTATTTTGGATTAATACACTGATATGTAGCTACTTGGGTGTTATGTGTGTGTGAATGTGTTGTATAACATGTTTTACGACTACATTTAAAATCTACATTTATGTAGATTTTAAATGTAGTCGTAATTTCGATCTAAATGATGTATTTTGATCAGGAATAGCTTATATATAGAAACAATTCGTCATGAATGACTATTTATTTGTTCTTGTTTTTGTAATCAGACGCTTTAATTTTATACTTCATAAGCCTGAGTCCAAGTTTTCGTTCTGAGATTTTAAGTTGTTCAGATGTTCTTTTAATACTTCCTTTATGCTCCGTAAGTGCTTTTTGAATAACTTGCTTCTCAATAGATGATATAGTCTCTTCTAAGCCATCTTTCTTGTGTTCTCCTATATTTTCCTCAATCTGAAGAGTAGTTGGGAGAGAATAACTGTGAATGACGTTATCATGTGCCATGATACACGCTCTTTCAATTGTGTTTTCGAGTTCTCGTACGTTACCTGGCCAAGAATACATCATCAAACGATCCATTGCCCTCTGTGTTATTCTATTAATGGAAGCATTGTTTTGATTGTTATACTTCTGAATAAAATGGTCTACAAGAAGAGGAATGTCATTCTTTCGCTCTCTTAATGCAGGAACAAAAAGAGGGAATACGTTAATACGGTAGAATAAATCTTCTCGAAATTCACCATTGGTCATCATCTCTTCTAGGTGTCTGTTGGTGGCACAAACGAAGCGGACATCTGTTTTAAGTGTTTCGGTTCCACCAAGTCTTTCGAATGTTCGTTCTTGTAGCACTCTTAGCAGTTTTACTTGGGTTGACATTGGTAGATCTCCTATTTCATCTAAGAATATTGTACCTCCATCGGCTAGTTCAAAACGGCCTTTACGACGACTGTCTGCTCCAGTAAAAGCTCCTCTTTCATGTCCAAAAAGTTCACTTTCGATCAGTGCTTCAGGAATAGCAGAACAGTTTACCTTAATAAATGGTTTCTCTGCACGATCGCTAGAAAAGTGGATTGCATCGGCAATCATCTCTTTACCAATACCGCTTTCTCCACGTATAAGAACAGTGGACATAGTTTTTGCAACCAGGGACACTTGGTTAAACACATCTTTCATCTTAGAGCTGTTTCCAACAATACTCGAGAAATTTCGCGCTTTGCTGGATGTTTGCTTTAGACCTAAATTCTCTGCACGAAGCTTCTCAATCTCGTCCATTTGTGTACGTTTAGTTTTTACCGCTTGTACTAGCATCGTTCCAATGATTGCAAGAAGACGTTTTTCGCTATCATAGCTATTTTGTGGACGGTATTTCATGGTCGAACTAAGGGTGCCAACGACTTGCTCTTCCTGAAAAATAGGGACACATATGAATGTATAATTGGCTCCCTGATTGGTTAATTGGTTCATCTTATTAGAGAAGAACTTTGATTCACCTAGATTTTCAATGACTACAGGACGGGCAAGTTCGACAACCCTACCAATAATTCCTTCTCCGATTTTAAATTTACCCTTAGACTCTTGTGCAGGACTAAGACCATAGGACTCGCCGACAACTATTTGGGATCTTTGACGATTAAGAATCGCTAAAAATGAACTATCACTATTTAAATGGTCACACACCATTTTCAGTATAGGAGTAAGTGTTGATGATACATCCTGACTTCGTATTAGTGTTTGACTAATATCGAAGAGAAGATTCATTTCATCATTAATATTACATGGTTTTCCTGAATAGTTGCAAATGGTGTTATCTCTTTCCATTATATTACATTTAGACTTATATATTCCAATAAGGTGAAATTATATGTTTTTTCAAAAAAAATAGGGTAGATTCAGTGGTTTCTTTCTGTAATTTATTGATATTTAGATTGTGCGTAACGGTGTGTTACATAACATATTGTAAACAGTTACTCGATTTGTATTGTTTAGGTTATAGTAATAATCAAGGTTTAATTAAAGCAAAAGAGTTATAATATGAATCATACAGATCTTTCTAAACAATGGGATGCTAAGCAGTGGTGGATTTTCTTTGATGATGAGTGTATGGTTTGCTCATTTTGGGTTTACATCATCCTTAAGTTTGAACAAGAACCACGGTTCTATTTTGGAGGTTTGTATGCAAAAGAGACAAAAGAGATATTTAAGATACATGGCTATAAACCCAGTATTGATGGTGTTATCTTTTTCCATGACAATACATTTTATAGTGGTGCAAGAGCTATATTTGAGATCACACATCGATTACGATATCCTTTTAAGTTGATATATTTCTTACGTTTAATTCCAATTTCGATTAGTGATTTTGTTTATCGAATGATTGCAATGATTCGTTGGAGACCAGGTAAAACATATTGTCGATCAAGTTTCCTATTCAAAAAGAACAGAGTTCGATGGTAGATATCAGATGTCGACTTCAACCATATATCCAGAATGCCGTCTTATATTGAGCACTCCATGTTCAAAAATAATATATTGACCTTTTATTCCTTTGATCACACCTTCAATGATAGGTGTTTTATCAAAAGAGAGACTTTGTACTTTGGTTGGATACTCCTCTACAGGATAATTGAGAAGTTGAATATCGCTGTTCTGTACAATATATCTTTGTAACTCAATAGGAAGATATTGCCCTGCTAGCTTGAGCTCAGTCTCAAGCTTATCAATGGATGCTACTTCATTCTTCAACATCTTCATCCATGATGTTTTATCCGTGTAGTGTTTTTTTAATACCGTTTCTATGATTCCAGCAATATGTCGATTAGGGGTTTCACATAATATAGATGCAGCCGAAGCTCCTTGGTCTATCCATCTAGTTGGAATTTGGTGATGACGTGTCACACCAACTTTAACATCGCTTGAAAGGGCTAAATAAACGTAATGTGGTATAAGATCGTGTTTGACAGACCATTCGATATCTCTAGCTTCTCCCCACTGTGCTCTGGATAATTCTGGATTAATAATACTAGGGTCCGACATTGGAGAGTTTAGGTAACAGTTGTAACAGAACCCCTGATTAAAAGACTTCTTTGTTTTCTTTCCACAGTCTACACAGTTAATTTGTCCTTTAAAATGAAATGAGACATGCTGGCCGATAGAGTGATTAAGTGGAATGGTTTTATCTGATAAAACAAGCTCGTATTGAATGGGGTCACCATTCATAACTTTCATCTTTGTAAGATTTCCTTGATAGATCATATGAAGTCTTCGTAATGGTTAATTGAAATGACCTCTCGTAAAATCGTTGTAATTTTACGAGAGGTGTATGGTATATTCGATATGTTTAGAAGAATCGTTTAATACCCATTGTCTGTCTTACTTCTGCTAATGTTGCAGCAGCAGATTCACGAGCCTTCTCTGCCCCCATCTTAGCTACTTTAGCTAGGTATGCATCATCTTTTTCGATCTCGTTGAATCGCTCTCTAATAGGTGCAGTGAAGTTGATGATATCTTCAGAAAGTTGTTTCTTAAGATCTCCGTAGCGAATTTCACACTTATTGTAAAGACCATCAAAATGAGCAACAGTATCAGGACTTGATACCACATCCATTAGTTGGAAAAGGTTCTGAATGACTTCAGGTTTTTCTTGATTCATCTCCGTAGGTCCAGCATCCGTTACAGCTTTCATTACTTTCTTATGGATACTCTTAGGGTCTTCTACTAGTCCAATTGCATTTCCTTCAGATTTCCCCATTTTTCCTGATCCATCAAGTCCAGGTATCTTAACCATATCCTCTCCATCAAAAGTAAATGGACGTGGGATTGGGAAGAGTTCATTTTTATACATTCGATTGAAACGCTTTGCAAACTTACGTGCCATTTCAAGGTTTTGCTCTTGATCTTTTCCTACAGGTACAAGGTTGGCTTTGTGGATGATGATGTCCGAAGCCATTAGCACAGGATAGGTAAGAAGACCTGCATTTACGTTCTCAGGTTGTTTTCTTGCTTTGTCCTTAAAAGAGGTTGTTCTTTCAAGCTCACCTAAGTAAGAATTCATATTCATATACATATATAGCTCCGCAATCTCAGGAACATCACTTTGGATGTATAAAGTTGCTTTCTCTGGATCTACACCACAGGCAAGATATTCCGATAAAACCTGTCTTACATTTTGATGAAGACCAGCTGGAGTAGGGTGGGTTGTTAATGAATGCCAATCTGCAATAAAGAAATTACATTGAAAATCGTCCTGCATTTTCACAAAGTTCTTTATTGCACCAAAGTAATTTCCTAGATGAAGGTTTCCTGTGGAACGTATTCCACTTACCACAATAGGTTTCATATCTATCTTGTTTTTATTTTTTGCCAAATACTTGAGATACAAAAGTAACAATTTGTTTTCAATAGTGTTAATAACTCAGGGACTCTTTGTTTACATGAGAAAGGTTTCATAAAAAAGATGAATTGAATGAATCATTTATATATATCTTTATTGAAAAATTAAGGATTGTTACAAGTCCCATCATATGGGAATAATACTTTGTGTATAGAGGCTATGGAAATAGAATTTGAGATAGAAGAGAAATATCGATTGGTTGTACGTTTAGCTAAGATGTTACATAAATATGGTACATCTTCTTTCCGAGTGGAAGCTTATGTAACTGAGGTGGTAGAGCATTGGAACTTGAATTGTGATATTCTTGACTCTCCAACTTCTTTATCTTTTTCTTTCTCAGATGGAAAACATGATGGAAAGGCATTGCTTATCAGATCTAAACCTGGTGAAATTAACTTGGGTGCTTTAACCAAGGTTACCAAATTGATATACCATATTCTAGAGGATAGATATACACTTGTTGAAATCGATGACGAGTTAAATAAAATTGAGTCAGAGCGTCCATATTATTCGTCATTTGTAGAGTTCTTATCTTTTGCATTAGGTTCAGGAGGCTTCTCATTACTGTATGATTCCAATTGGGTTACTTGTTTTATTTCAGTATTCCTCGGAGGAATAGTCTATCTATTGTGGAAATTTGCAATGAAACATACCTATATGATTGGTATGTTTGAAATATTATCTGCCTTTATATCTGCTGTATTAGCGAGTGTCTTGAGTCTATTCTTTCCAACTCTTAGTATCCCAATAGCCATTTTATCTGCAGTCATCGTATATGTCCCAGGATTGAGTATCTCTTTGGCTTTAGAAGAGCTCTCTAGTCGTGGTTTGTTGGCTGGTACCGCTAGACTTATGGATGCTTTTGTGGTGTTGATAAAACTAATAGTTGGGGCATTGGTAGGAGTACAGCTGATGGAAAAATTATTAGAGATACCCCACAACTATATTGTAGATCCTGTTACTCCTATTACAAAGGGACTGGCAATCATCCTCTTATCTTTCTGTATTGCAGTACTCTTTAACGTGCAAAAAAGAGAAGTTATTTTTGGCGTAATATCTGGTTTTATTGCCTATCTATGTTCTTATATGTTAGGTCAATACATTGGAATGATCCCCGCTATTTTTATGGCATCAGTATTGGTTGGTGTCTATAGCTGTCTTTTAGGAGGCTGGCGAGATGTTCCATCTTTGGTATACATTGTTCAAGGAATTATCATTATGGTGCCAGGTAGCCGATCTTATATTGGAATAACAGATTTTTACTTTTCACAACCCATATCAACAACTGAGAATATGGGTCAATCGGCTCTATTTATGTTTGCTGCAATCATGGGAGGATTGATTATTTCTAACTCGATATTTACCATGGATAATATGAAGAGAATAAGAGAGGTGAGAAAACGTATGTGTCATTAGTTATTGAACCTCTGTCTCGCTTCTTGTATCTCTTGATGGTTAATTTGCGACCACTCTTCTAACGACTCTAAATAGGGGATGAAAGATAGACCTAATTTAGAGAGCGCATATTCAACTCTTGGAGGAACTTCAGGGTATATGTTTCGTATTATCATACCATTCTCTTCTAGGGATCGAAGTGTTTGTGTCAACATCTTTTGAGATATGCCCTCTAGGTTATCTCTTAAGTCTTTGAACCTTATTGGAACCGCATTTTCCACGTTATATCTATTGGATAATTCGTATATGATCAATAGACTCCATTTGTTAGTGATGATATCTAAAGTAGCCTTAATAGGGCACTGATCGAAAATAATGGATTTTTTTTTCATTCGTATCTATGTGTTAATCAGCAATAGTTACTTGAGGGTAAGTCAATTACCTAGAAGTAACGTATTGTTATACGCTCTTTTTGTTAATATGTTTGCAATATAGGTTTAATCTAAATAAATAAAATGAGAAATCTGATCATCTATACACACTTTAACAACGAGAGTTTTACAAAGGCTGTGGTAACAAAAATGGAACAAGAACTTCTAAATGCGAAACAAGAGGTAGAGCTTATTGATCTATATAAAGACAAATTTAATCCTGTTTTAGATCTTCAGGACTTTAACTATTCATTCAATGGAGGTGATATTCCCAAAGATGTCAAAGCATACCAAGAAACCATCTCTAAAGCCGATAATTTGATATTTGTATTTCCATTATGGTGGTGGCAAATGCCTGCAATCCTAAAAGGATTCTTTGATAAAGTCTTTACCCAAGGTTTTGCTTTTGAATATACTTCTGAAGGGCCAAAAGGATTATTAAAAGAGAAAAAAATCGATATCGTTATCAATACTGGTAGTAATGAAGCACATCTTTTTGGTAGTAAATCTGCCGAGAGTTTAGAGCATTATTTTAATTCAGGACTTTTAGGATATTGTCAATTGTCAGCAGACATCCACTTTTTCACAGATGTACTCCACGGACCCCATGAAGTAAGACAATCATATTTAGATCGTATTCCTGAAATATTAAAAATAGAGAACAATGATTAAAGACAAAAATAACGATTTGGGACTACTAATTTTAAGATTTGCAGTTGGAGCTTTAATGCTTTTACATGGTATCTCAAAAATTGGATCTTTAGGAATGATTGAAGGCATACTAGCATCTAAAGGCCTACCAACAGCTATGGCATATGGTGTATATATTACTGAAATAATAGCACCATTATTGATCTTGATAGGGTATAGAACACGTCTATCTTCTTTGGTATATGTATCAGGGTGTATCTTTGCATTTTTATTGGTGCACACCCATGATTTCTTTGCATTAAACGATCATGGAGGCTGGAAAATAGAGCTTTTGGGATTGTATACTCTTGGTGCAGTGGCACTATTTTTTACTGGAGGAGGAAAGTATGCTACTTCTACTTCAAATAGATGGGATTAAATTGATGAAGAGGAGAGCTCCAAATCAGTGGACAACTCTCTTCTTTTTGTTTTACAACCTCTTCAGATCTTGATTATTTACATCTTTTCGTTTGAATTTAATGTTTCCTCCGAGTGAGTAACTCAATGAAAGGATAACGCTTTGTTGATCACTATTTACTTTATAATATGTCTTCGTATTATTCTGTATCATCTCGAAACCATATTTTTGTGTGTTCAGTAGATCATTACCTGATAAAGATATATTCAACTTATTATTACTGGTCGTATAGTTGATTGCACAGTTTAGGTTTGAAGAAGAGAAGGTGGTCTCTCTATCTCCTTCATCCCCGGTGTTATACCAATAGTTTGCATTGAAAGATATGTTCTTGAACAAGGTGTTTACAAATGGCCTAAAGTCATTATTTATCCTGAAATAGGTACTCCATACTTCATTATCAACAATATCAAATCGGGCATCAGTATTTTTGTTTGTTCTCCAATTGGTTGAGGTCCCAATATTACAACTCCACCATTTTACTTTGAATCCATAATCTAGATTTAGATAGACTTTATCTTCCTTAAAATTATTGTATCTAGAGGTGATAAAGAGATCTTTCTTTTGGTCATAATACAACACATTGCTATTAAACATATCTCTGTCTTGAATGTAGCCTAGTGAAAATATAAACCTTTTGTGACTAAATCGAAATGAGTAGTTATCACTAATCATGGGCTTAAGGAATGGATTCCCTTGATTAATATATTTGTCTCCAGTATAGTTCGTTGCAGGACTCAATGCCCATATCCACGGTCTTGTAAAGCGCTTGTTGTAAGAGATTGTAAAACTGAGTCCACTGGATGTCTTATAGCCAAGAATAGCATTAGGAAAAAGACGTGTATAAGAGTTATTGTAGGTGCTGTCAATCTTTAATTCATAAGATGAAGTTTTTGTGTGTTCGGCTCTTACTCCTGCTCTAAAATATAATTTATTCCAATTCTTATTCATTTCAAGATATGATGCATAAATGTCTTCTTTGTAGATAAACTCAGTGTCACTTGAAGGTTCTCTTTTCCATTGTCCGTCATTAATTTCAGTAGAGAATATTCCATCTGATTTATTAAATGAGGCTTTAGCTCCAAGTGAGATTTCACACCCTAGCACCTCTTTCAAAGAGTAGTCTATTGCATAAGAGGTGAAATCACTACTGTTCTGCGTGTTGTTTCTACGATCCAAGGCATGTACATCAGGACTATTCACATTGTTGATAAGTAGGCCATCTGTTGTGTTTTTGGAGAACACACCTCCTGCTTGAAGAGTCAATAAATCACCTCTTTTATTGGTAGTGATATCTATTTGTGAATAGATATTTTGGATGTTTGCACTAGTAATATCACTATTATTATACCTGTTACTATAACTCTCAGAAAAGCTCTGTGATTGATTCTGGTAGTTTGATATGTGTTGATCCCCGAGATACGATTTCCTATTGTCTTTATCTAAATAGCTATACCCAATACCTATTGATAGAGTTTTAGAGAAGTCGTAATTTATCTGAGAGCGAACCCCTCGATTATAAAGGTTATTATTCTGTTGTACGTTGTCTATTAAATGCAGATTGAGGGGATCTTCTTGGATCATGAATATTTCATTATCCGGTTTGTTCCTGCTGATATTAATTGCACCATTAAAACTAAGCTTATTTCTCTTTATTGTAATGGAAGTATTTGTACCATAATCTTCTCCTCTGTCTCTTTTTCTTGCTTGAAGTGATAGGTTCGCACCAATAAAATCACTCTTTTTCTTTTTCAGAACAATATTAAGTACCCCGGCATTTCCTCCAGCATCATACTTTGCTGGTGGGTTTTCAATTATCTCAATATCTTTAATATCTTTTGGATTAATAGTCCCCAAATAGGATGATAGAGCATCTCCGTCAAGATTTAATTGTTTGCCATTAATGGTCACAATTAAAGCACCCTTTCCGATCATATTAATGGTTTTATTATTTGTATCCACGATAAGGCCAGGAGCTTTGGATAGAAGATCAAAACTATTGGCACTGGTGTTACTTGCATAACTGTTCGCAACATTAAATATCACTTTGTCATGTTGAGAAATAATCCTGCTTCTTTGTCCCATGACTGTAACTTCTTGAAGATCTTCAAGAGGAATAAGTCTTATGGGGTCTAGTGATATTACTCCTTTTACACCGATATTTTTCCACTGTGTTTTGTAGCCAACATAGCTAATGCGTAATAGGTATTCACCTTTTGGAAGTTGAAAGGAGAACTCTCCTTGACTATTTGTTACTGCCCCCTTGACATAGCTACTATCGCTCTTTGCTAAAATAAAAGTGTTAACTAACGGAAGTGGTGCCTCTTTATTATCTACAACTTGACCTGTGATGGTTTGTGCATTTCCTTTTAGAATAAAAGCAAGAGTAAGTAGTGATAAAAGAATACTTCTAATCTTCATTTGTCTGGAATTAAGTTAGTAAATCAGTTATTCCTTAAACTAAAGTGTAAAACATCATTTTGATGCATTAGATTATTTACACGAAATAGTTAAGGTACACTTTAGTTGATGATAATGTGGCAATGGTTTTACTTAGAATCCATTCTTTTGAGGTAACGGGTATCGCTTCATATTCGTTGGATTCACAACAATAAACATACTGTTTGTAGAGATAAGACGATAAACACTGAAAAAGGTTACATCCATCCAATAAATTTTTTAAAATATATGACAGTGGATATTTTACTTGTCGTTATAAAATCTATATTTCATATGGTCAAGTGATGCTTAATAGGGAGTAAGTTCGAAGTATATGGTAATAAAAAAGGCTTTAGTGATGAACTAAAGCCTCTCTTTCTTTGTACCCACACACGGATTCGAACCATGATCTACAGTTTAGGAAACTGTTGTTCTATCCCTTGAACTATGCAGGCATTTGTATTTAATGCGAATGCAAAAATATAGTTTTTTTTATCCCATCCAAAGGAAAAACAGGGTATAAATATAAATTTATATAGTTTCTACGGTTGCAGTAACACTATTTAGTTTGTCTGCCAACTGATCTAGTATATCATTGGGTTTTGCAAAACAGATGCGAATTAGATGACTTTTGCGATTCTTCTCATGTTGGAATACGGAAACTGGAATTGTCGCAACACCATAATCTTTAATGAGTCGTTCTACAAAATCAACATCAGGTTCATTCGATATCTTGCTATAATCAAGGATTTGATAATAAGTTCCTTTACATGGAACAAACTCAAAAGCACTATCCTTTATCAAACGCAGAAAATAGTTTCGCTTGCCTTGATACATCTCAGAAAGATCACCATTATCTTTGTATGACGAAAGATATTCTGCCAAAGCTAACTGAGCAGGAGTATTGGTACTCTGGCCATTGTAAGATTGAGCCTTGACATACTCTTTAATTAATTTCTCGGGTCCTAATACATATGATATGCCCCAGCCATTGATCCTAAATACAGGTCCAAAATCAGACACAATTAATGTTCGTGATTTCAATTGTTCATATTGAGCAAAGCTGTGGTGTTTTTCTGTATCAAAGACAATCTTCTCAAAAGACTCATTCCCAACAATAATGATATTAGTACCATTGGTTAGTTTGATTAAACTTTTGATATCGTCATCAGACATCACTCTTCCTGTTGGGTTTTGAGGTGAGTTTAGAATGATCATTCTTGTTTTTGTAGAGATCATTTTTTTCACCTCTTCCCACTCTATTTGGAAGTGTGGGGCCTTAAGTCCAATAAACCTTGCGCGGCCTCCATTCCCTTCAATCGGAGGGATAAAGGATTCAATAGAGGGTTCAAATACAATGACTTCGTCCCCTTCTTTTATGAAAGTATTAATTGCAGTAGCAATACTTTGAATCGTGCCTGTGGAGATCGTAATCTCAGACTCTTCATCATAGTTTGCACCATACTCGCTATTAATGCTTTGCGTTATTTGTCTACGCAAAGGAGCTACTCCATTTAGAGGTGCTACATTATTTACTCCCTCTTTCATGTATTTCTGAACGAGGTTGATTAGCTCGTCTGGACATACAATGTCAGAAGAAGGAAGAGCTACATTTAATGCATTGTGCTCTTCAACAAGTTTATTAATATGTGCGAAAATGTTATTTCGCGAAAGAGGAATTTTTGCTGTTGCCATATTCTTTATCTAGAATAAAATCCAAAACAAAAGTAAACAAAAAACAGATGGTTCATCATTCATCAAGTTAATTATAAACAAAAAAGACCTACATTTTTAATGATTAAATATGCTAAACAACTAGCTGCATGATAAATAACCAATAATAAAAAAGATGCTGTTTTTATGTCAACCTTATAAGAAAAACATTTTAAGCAAAGATTTGTTTGAGAACATCAAGCGATTTTATCTTAAGTGATATGTTTAATGATCTCTCAATATGGATAATAATCACCTCAATCCACCTATTTCTTATTCCCCTATTCCACCTTATTTCACTTAACATATCAAACTTTAATTGTTCACAACGATAGATAGAGGATTCGATTTCATTCAAGCTCAGGTATTGGTTAAGATAATCTTTTGTGAGTTCATATCCTTGTATCTTGATTAGTTGAAATAGGAAAACGATATGAAAATTCTCAGCACCTCTGCCTATAACATCTAACAAATTAAATGCATTAGATACAAATTCATAGAGCATTATAGCATGATCTTCCTCTACTGTTAGTCTATTCATCGATTCACAAAGAAAGAATGCTTGACTTGATTTCATTACATCGTATGGAATAGACTGGTAGCTATGTATCAAGCTAACCTCTTTTAGCTGGTACAAATTTTGCCTGATACTCTGTTTTATTACTACACATTGTATTTGATTGGATGGTTGGAGGTAGGCACGTAGCGCTTTTCCCTTTTTTGAGGATATTCCCGAAACAATACAGCTTAACTTCCCATAATCAGGAGTAAGAAGATGCACAATCTTCTTACTAGATGTATAGTTCGTTGTATATAGTACAATCGCGTGGGTGTGTAGTGGCTCCATGGATAGACTTAATTGAGAATAAGGATCTTACTTTTCCCTGTAATGGTACCGTCAGGGTTGGATACAAGAACTTGATATACACCAGAAGCAGTCTTATGACCAAATCTATCGACACCATTCCACACTACTCGTCCTCCTTTTGACTGCAATACTGCGATAAGAATATTACTAGAGTTTACGATTCTAACTTCGCTATCGATTGCCAATCCATCAATGGTAACATAAGAGTGTTTCGACTGTTGGTAAGGACTAGGATACACCGAGATATTATCCATTGTAATGGATCCTTTTATCGCATCCCCTTTCATTGACACTACGCCTTGTTTCGTAGTGATAAATACTTCACCAGTTACAGGCTCTACAATAATTTGTCGAATATCATTTGTTGGAATAGGACTATTGTCGATGTCATAATGTTTGAGTTGTACGCTTCCGTCTTGATTAAAAAGATATACACCACTATTTTTTGTCCCTATCCATTTTTGGTTTCCTTCATCTATTGCAACAGAAGTTACCTGTTCACTCTCTAATATAGGGTGAAACAGATTATCATCTAGATTTTGTGACGGTTGAAATGCATAAAAATCTTGTTTTGTAAGGGAACTCTCTGGGTATGCATAGACGAATACCCCTTTATTTGTTCCAACCCACACCTGTCCATTCTTATCCAATACCATTTGTGTGACCATACTTGGATCGGTAAAAGTTATTTCTGAGTTATTCTGGAATAGAGCCCTGACTTTGATCACACGCTTTTGACTACCATCTTTGCTCATCACGAATATCTCGGGAGTTAATACTTTCGGAACCCATATTTGACTGCCTACTACATATGGTCTTTTAACCCAAGGATAGTTGTCTCCATCTGGAGATGTAAATGAGGTCCACTCTCCATCTTTATAACGATGGAGAAATGCTTTGGAAATCGTATTCGTAGCCCATAATGTACCATCATAATCTATATCCATTCCTCCTATTCTTGTATATCTTCCCGTTGGATTTGCATTTACTAAAGTACTGTTGGTATAGAAAAATACATTCTTACATATGTTGGCCTGTAACTCCATTACTCCAGAGCCATAAGAGCTAACAAAAATATGATCTTTGTCTTTAGGGTCCACGACAATATCGGTTAGGTCATTAAAACCTAAGTCTTTATTCTCTTCGATATCTTCTCTTAAGTAGGTTGTCCATTCATCCTTTGTTGCATCAAAGGATGTGAAATGAAATGGATTCCATGCATTCCACCATTCATTTTTTAGGAAGCCATTGACCACATACAGTTTATCATTGAAAATCCTCATGTTTTGGAAATCAGTACTCTTCGGACCTTTTTTAGTGATTAACTCTCCATGTTTTTGATCCTCCGATATAATAAGCCCCTCTGTTTCAGATCCAATAGATAAGTTTCCATTCGAATCAATGAAAGCATCATTAAAGCTAAGATTATGGGCTTCATCATTCCATTGTAATGACTGTATGGTTGACATATTATCCCAATTGTCTCTATAAATATTCAATCTACTTTTTTCGATGATCAACAACTTGTCATCAACAGCCTTAAGAGTTTTTAATGATGAGCTTCTCCAAGGTGTCGCATTGTATTCTCCACTTTCAGAGAAATAATATAAATTTTCATTACCATTACATCCAACTAGTAATTGACCATCGAAACATTCGATATTGGATAGTTCAGATGTGCCATTTTTAGGATGAAAACGCCAATTTTGATAGTTCATCTTATTGATGTCAGGCGACATAGAGGCTTTATATATCCCGGCCGAATTGACGGCGTAAATATAATTATTGTATATACATAGATCTAAGATTTGAGTTTGAGAACTATTGTCTCCAACAATCCATGTCTCTTTTATCTCCATCTTTTTCGCATCTATCCAAACTATTCCGAAGTCACATGATAGGTATATGTCATTCTTATTTACATAGATACTCGAAATGGATTTATTCTTCAAGGTAGATGAGTAGATGATATCATCTATTACATACACTTCCTCTCCGTCAATAATGTTTACCCCGCCATTATTATATCCAATGATGATATTCTTTCCTACGTGATTCAATGCAGTAGGAGAGGTGTAGGAGAGTCCACTTACCTTTGAATATGTCTCAATTTCTTTGTGTTCATTATCAAAAACAAGTAATCCTGTATTAGACAAACCTATTACTTTATTATCAAAAGAGATGACATTTTTAATTGAAGTATAGCTATCATACACAGTCCACTTCTCTCCAAAACTATTAGTTGAAAAGCCAGTGAATAAGATGAATAGAAGAATAAAAGAGTACTTGTCTTTGATGTTCAGCATAATATTGATGATTGAAACGAGTGGTTATGATTTCTTTGAATTGTATGTTTTGAGAAATGAAATCAATTTGCGAACCGCAACACCTCTGTGGCTTATAAGATTCTTCTCTGAACTTGACATCTCAGAGAATGTTTTATTATATCCCTCTGGTTGGAATATTGGATCATAACCAAAACCGTCTTTACCCGAACGCTCAAGTGTAATTTCGCCTTTAACAACTCCTTCAAATTCATATTTTTGATCATCAATAATAAGTGAGATAACCGTACGAAATTGTGCTTTTCTATTTTCACTTCCTTTTAGTTCATGAAGAAGTTTGTCCATATTGTCTTCTGCCAAACAATTGGGACCAGCATATCTTGCTGAATAAACACCAGGAGCACCATTCAGTGATTCTACTTCCAGTCCAGTATCATCAGAAAAACAGTTGTGATGATACTTTTCATGGATATATGAAGATTTAATCAATGCGTTTCCTTCCAGCGTTGATGCCGTTTCAGCGATCTCTTCATGACAGTCGATATCATGTAGTCCTAAAACTTGATATGTATCTCCAACCATCTCTTGGATCTCTTTTAACTTATTGGGATTGTGGGTAGCGAATATGATTTCCATAATTACATACGATTAAAATGACAAATGCCACAAATATAAACGTAATATTTGTGGCATTTGGTATATATGCAATGATCAAATCACTTATTTAGAAGTCGTTTTCCGAAGGAATAATTATTGCCATTACAATGTAGAGTACTGGGATTATTGGTATAAAGAAACTTAAAATGATCGTAGCAACCCTTACAGCTACAGGATCAATTTCAGGATTAATATACTCTGCAACACCGCCACATACACCAGCGATAACTTTATTTCGTGATCTTCTTAATTTTTTCATAATTCAGTTCTATTATAGACCGATATCTTTCATCGCCATATCCTTTAAGTAGTCAAGCTCAAGATTACCAAACTCCCCATAGTAGGAAACAAGAAATGATCCTTGATCTTCTTTCTCTGTTCTTATAAGAATATGGAACTCTTGAATCTTTGATTTCTCATGAATAACCCAGGCATTAAATGAGATATCTTTACGGTCAATATTCATTTCATTAACAATATCATAAAATTTGAAAGGCTTTTTACCGAATGCCTTACAAACAAACTTCTCAAAAGAGGGTTTTAAATCATTCTTTGAGACGTCGTAATGAATAAAACGCACTTCATCAATATGGTTAACAATCTCTGCTTGTTGTGCTCCGAGGTCTGTAGAAGACATGCTAATAAATGGTCTTGACATCTCCATGTATGTTGCAGCTTCACTCGCTTCTATAGAGTCATAAATGTCATCTGACTTCGATTGTGCTATCGCAACACATGAAAATAGAAGTAAGATTAGAGAGAGGAATGTATTTTTCATGCTATTATTAAAAGTTTGATTGATATATTGTTTCTAAAACATAGTTTGTGTAAAAATAGAAAACAATATGGTTATATTATAATAGCATTGCGATTGATATGCTTTTTATTTTGTTCAATTACATCACTTTCAGTATGCTACTTGCTTACATTCTTCAATCCTTTAGGTGTTTGTTTCCAAAATTTATCAACCATCTCATAGTCCCATGTATTGTCTATGTTCTTCACATCATCTAGGGTATTTGATAGTGACTTATCGATGAAAATAGTTCGACCTACTGGAAGTTTAAGCTTAAAATATAGCTCCTCCACCATTGGATCTCCTTCGTATATATGAGTCGATAACAAAAGAGTATCACCTTTTAGTTCATAATACATCTTTGCATTCTCAAGGTGACCTTCTGATAGGCCCGCTTTTATCTGAAGAGCAAGATTGTTCGACTTGTGCTTCGTAATATTAAGTTTTGATATGTTCACTAATTCACCCTCTGATTCGATCTCCTTCTTCTCTTTGATCCAAAGTGTGTCTGGGTGAGACTTTAATACGTAATTGAAAGACTGTTTTATTGTGCTTTGAGAGAACGAACGATCTGCAAAATTAGACCATGACACCCCTTTAAATGAGTTGTTGTTAAACTGTTTTAGATAATGATTAACTCCTTTAAAAGTCTGTATACCACAACCAATCCATAGAATTATAAGAAATACACTGACCCACCTTTTGGTGTTTAAATCCCAATCGATACTCTTTAGTTTGTATATTAAGATGATAATTAATGGTATAACAAATAAACCAGCAACTGCAGCCGATTCTAATGAACTAAAATGAAGTGCATCCATGGTTAAATTTGTTCCATTGATAACCATGTGATTTCCGATAATTGAAGGAAAGACCATCAAAAGAGGAAGAAGAAGAATCATTACCAATAGCACAATGAAAAATGGGAGTAGGCATAGAAACAATATTATTCCGAACAACCACTTTAGGCATCCACTACCACTGTTTCGAAACATCATCTCTTCATCTATCTCTTGAGAATATTTCTGTATATTTTCTACAGTAGGAGGGATCCCCTTCATCTGCATGTAATTTATACGTGTCCGTGCTTTGGGTATAATGATCCATAGCAGAATATATATAAGAATACCAGAACCAGCAAATAGACATGATAATATAAACAATAGTCTCAATATAGCTACATTGACATTCAGATATACTGATATCCCTGCAAGTACTCCTCCTATGATTCCTCTTTGAGGATACCTAAATAGCTTCTTGCTAGGTTTCTGTGGAGTTGGAGCTTCATTCACATTTTCTTGATCCTCTTCATCATCAAATAGTGATGGATCACCTAATTGGTCTATAACCCTATTTGCGGTAGCAATATTGATAGAACGATCCTCTTTAATTCTCTCTTCAATAAATAGCTCTGCAATTCGCCCTTCAATATCTTTAATGATCTCTAATGCCCCTTCTTGGCCATTGAAATGCTTATTTAATTTATCTAGGTAAAGGTTCATTACTTCGTACGCATCCTCGTCAATAAGGAAGGTAGTACCTGCGAGATTAATAAAAACGGTCTTTTTCATGTCGATATTTAAGATTATAGATTTTTTATGTTATTCACTGTACTAGACAACTCTGTCCATGATTCTTCAAGCCCTGCCAAAAATTGACTACCATCTTCTGTGAGTGTGTAGTATTTGCGTGGTGGCCCTTGTTGTGACTCTTGCCATTGATATTCAAGAAGTCCTGCATTCTTTAGTCTTGTAAGTAGAGGATAGAGTGTTCCTTCCACAATAATCAACTTGGCATTTTTAAGCTCCTGAATCAATTCTGAAGCATATAATGGCCTCTTAGATAAAAGTAGAAGTACGCAATACTCAAGTATCCCTTTACGCATCTGTGCTTTTGTATTGTCTAACTTCATAACTAATAAGGTTGGTGATTTTCATCTTTGATATTACAAAGGTTATAAAAAATATAGTACTATGCAATACATAGTACTGTGTAAATGCATAGTATTATATGTTCTGTAAGGATAGATCGGACAGAATTGATATGGTTAAAAAAAGTTAACTGATGTTTATCTATACTTTTGTCTATATTGAGTTCTTTGTATTTGATGATAAATATTGATGTATATCTTTTAACTCAACGAAGAAGAGCTTGTTTGGATTAAGACCCCTATTGAATTAAGTAATACGGAGATATCACTCTCCCAAATAGTTTTAGAGAATAGATAGGTCTTTAAATATGAATGTGTATATATCCGACCAAAGATTGACAGTAAAACAAAAAATAGTCTTAAGATCTGATGTTTCCCATGTCTTTATTCAGGTTCATAAACCATTGATTCAATGAGCCTAAAGAATTTATTATTTTCGGGTTTATTTTTAAGTGCACTGATTATCAATTCATTAAAATCACTATCGATGATTTCTGCGAGAGTTCTCATCAATTCGAGGATAAAACCCCAAATTCGTTGTACTATTACAAGTTCCATTCCTTGATCTTTTACATGAGCAAAGATTCCACCTAGCGTCTCATATGCCTCGAACCTTTTTGCTAAACTAAAAACGTTAAACTCAATAATAGCTACAGATAGATCTGCTATTTGAGCATCAAAATCACTCGATTGAGATTTTCCTAAACCAAAATAGTTCTTTGATTCCTTAAAAAAGACCTCAATACTCCATCTAATACTATATATCTGATAAGCTTTCTCTATGCTCAGCTTTGTATTTGAAGATACCAATAAATGCCATTTCCCTCGCTTACTGTTCTTGCAAAAGAATAGTTTTACATCTGTACCTTTATATTTCACTGTGACTTCTGCACAATATAGACTAAGTGACTTTACCCATTTTACTCTCTTTCGCTGTTTAAGTAAGAGAGCAAGTTCTTTGGTGCTATATTCTTTGTCTTTGAAAGAATATTTAGCACTAGACATCTTAGCCATTGCAACAAGATGCATACCATTAGAGATCACAGTTTTTAATATTGAATCACAGAAGAACCAACTGTCCATAAGTATGTAGTCTACTGTAATTCCTTGTTTAATAGCATTTACCATCATCTCTTTTGCCATCGTTATTTTATCAATAACGAGTTCTTTCTCTCGGTTAAACCCATTACTCTTTGTTGATCGTTTCTTTGAGAACTGTTTTTTACGTTGTTTGGCAGTGAGTCCAAATGGAGTCTTTTTATTCTTCCCTCTTTCTTTATGTAGAGAGAAGTCCAATGTAAAATAGCTTTTGCCATCCCATAAACCTAGAAATAATCCTTTAAAACCAAATATATAACGATGGGTTACATGCGACCATATTTTACTAACATGTTCAGTTTTGTAGGTAGACTTCTCAAAATCAGTATCGTCAATAATTAAGCATCTTTCTGCTTGATTACAGTCATCAGAGTGAGAGTTTTTGGCTATTTGACCAAAGAGTTTATTATTACATGATGAAACTATAGTACGCCAATCTATCTGGCTGTTATTTTTAAATCGATAGAATGTATTCTTTTGTGCTTCTAACATCTCTGATAGATAATGCTTACTGTAGCTATAAATATTAGGGATAGAGAAAATTGGGAAAAGTAGTAAGCCTAATAGTATGTCACCTTTGAAGTAAGTAGACTGAGGCAACTCTTTATTTCCTAATTTCAGTTGTCTTAAGTTGAGTAACTTGTAAAGGCTAATAATTCGATTAATTCCTTTTTCACTTGAACTGAAAAAACTCTGTGTCTCTGAAAAAACTTTTGTACTTTTATTCTGAAGCATGATTTATTTGGTTATTGGAACAACATTAATTTACTGATAATTAATGAATTATCAAAATAAACATGCTTCTTTTTATGCTGTAAATCAAGATGTTAGCCTACATGGGAAACATCAGTTAAGATATTATTAGCATAGAATATTCATCTATTTATCATTTTTGATGAATGAAGTATCAATAAAGTATCCTTGAAGTATCAACAAACTACGGAGGAGACCTATGGTAATCCAAGGATTGTTGGACGTTTTATGACAATTTGGTATGGAATGTTATCAATATTTCAGGGGTATGGTTGATGTAAATTAATCTCTTTATGGGAAACAGTCTGATATCTGATTTATTTTTTGATTCTTTCATTTTGCATATTTATTAGCGATAAAGCATCTCTAAGAGGAGAACTCTTTAAAGCCTCTTTCCTTTGATTAACATGCTACTATCCCCTGCTTTCGTATGAATATTATTTGAAGTACATTCGAATTTCCCTCACCCAAAATGGAAAATCGATGAATGAACTTCGAGTGAACTTTGGGTAATCTTCGAGCCATCTCAGAGGAAAGGTATAGGAAGGTAGCTTGTTAGTGTGAGCTTGGTGTATTAAGATATGCTAATGATATAATAAATATCCTTTTAATCATTATGACAGAAGTGCATATCATATTAAAGCTTTAGGGTCGACAGTTTGGCACTTTCAAAGAGTTGTTGTCGTAGACGTGTGATGATTATCTTATGGCGAAATTATGGTATCTGAGTATAGCGTACCATTCCCTATGGCTATCATCAAAGAAGGTCTCTTGGGTCTGCATAAAAAAAGAGCATTGACAGTTGTCAATGCTCTTTTGGTAATATATTCGTGCGACAAATTTATCGGTCTTATCCGATCTGCTTTGAAGCTCTTTTTCTTTCGTTCTCATCCAAAATGATCTTACGAATACGGATAGACTCTGGAGTCACCTCTACGTACTCATCTTTTTGGATATACTCTAATGCTTCTTCCAAGCTAAAGCGAATAGGAGGAGCAAGTTTTACTTTATCATCAGTACCAGAAGAACGTACGTTAGATTGTTTCTTACTTTTTGTTACGTTCAAAACAATATCATCCGCTCTACTACTTTCACCTACAACTTGACCTACATAGATATTCTCTTGAGGGTCTACAAAGTAGTTACCTCTATCTTGAAGTTTGTTAAGTGCATATGCAAAAGTTGTACCTGTCTCCATTGCAATCAATGAACCATTTGTACGTGTTGGAATAGCACCTTTGTATGGTTCGTAAGCTACAAAACGGTGTGACATAACAGCCTCACCTTGGGTTGCAGTAAGCATATTTGTACGAAGACCAATGATACCACGTGATGGAATACGGAATTCTAAATGGATTCTGTCTTCCTTACGTTCCATGTTCAACATTTCTCCTTTACGGCGAGATACAAGATCGACAGCAGTTGAAGAAAGTTCTTCTGGAAGGTCGATACTTAACTCTTCAATAGGCTCGTGCTTCACTCCATCAATCTCTTTGATTAACACCTGAGGCTGTCCTACCTGTAGTTCGTATCCTTCACGACGCATTGTTTCGATTAGTACTGACAAATGTAGTACACCACGACCATATACATTCCATGCATCCGCAGAAGCTGTTGGCTCTACTCTTAGTGCAAGGTTTTTCTCTAGCTCCGCTTTTAGACGATCACTGATGTGTCTACTTGTAACATATTTACCCTCTTTTCCGAAGAATGGAGAGTTGTTAATAGTAAACAACATACTCATTGTTGGTTCGTCAACAGCAATAGGCTTTAATGGTTCTGGATTTTCGAAATCACAGATGGTATCTCCAATGTCAAAACCGTTAATACCAACGATAGAACAGATATCACCATTGCTAACAGATTCTACTTTCTCTTTACCAAGACCTGAGAATGTATAGATCTCTTTAATTTTAGTTCTTTTGATAGAACCATCACGTTTTGCAAGAGATACGTTCATTCCCTCTTTCAATTCTCCTCTATTAATACGACCGATCGCAATACGACCAACATAGTTAGAGAAATCAAGAGATGTAATCAACATCTGTGGAGTTCCAGGATTCTCGATAGGAGCTGGAATGTTCTCAACAATCGAATCAAGTAGTGCAGTGATGTTGTCTGTTGGATTATTCCAATCCGTACTCATCCATCCTTGTTTTGCAGAACCGTAAATTGTTGGGAATTCTAATTGCTCTTCTGTAGCTCCAAGGCTAAACATTAGATCGAATACCTGCTCTTGAACTTCTTCAGGGCGACAGTTTGGTTTGTCTACCTTATTTACAACAACGATAGGCTTTAAACCTAAATTGATTGCTTTCTCTAGTACGAAACGTGTTTGAGGCATCGTTCCTTCGAATGCATCTACTAACAATAGAACACCATCGGCCATATTCAATACACGCTCTACTTCACCACCAAAGTCCGAGTGACCAGGAGTATCGATAATGTTGATTTTAGTGTCGTTATATTGAACCGATACGTTCTTCGATAGAATAGTAATTCCTCTCTCTCTCTCTAGATCGTTGCTATCAAGAATAAGGTCTTTTGTTTCCTGATTTTTTCTAAGAACATTCGCTTGCAGAATCATCTTATCCACCAAGGTTGTCTTACCGTGGTCAACGTGAGCGATGATCGCAATATTTCTAATATTTTGCATGATTTCAAATTTAGTGCGCAAAAATACATATAAATATCACGCAATGAACATATTTCCTTGTTAAAAATCATAGATCTTTGATTATTAACGTTCTGTTCACTTTAAAGTATGCGTATTGCCCACTTTTTATTGGAGTTTATCCATTTGCTGAAATAATTATTCAAAAATAAAGATTTTAATGATATAGCACTACGTGTTTATAAAATAAAGATTTTAACGACACAAAACGATAATGATATGATCTCTCCTTATTGTATTTTTAAATGGTTCATACTTCGAATATAAATATTATCACAAGAGAAGTCAGATGGCTGTTTTTTCTTCTGTATAGGTGAAAAAGTGCTGACATGATTCACTCTTCATTTCAATATATAGATTGGCTAAAAAAAGACACTTCAATATTATATCACAATGTCATTTACCCCATTCTGGTTCCAATTATCTTCATGTTTTGGGTAAGCAGCTGGGTACTTAATATAATGAGTAATCGATGTGGATAAAATTCTTAATAGGTTAATCGAATTACACTATTTTGATTAATTAGGGGGTTCCTTTCGTAGGTAGAGATCAGTATTTAATGATGAAAGTAGTTCATCGAGCCAATAGAGTTCAATAATTATGAAAAAGTGTAGATGTTTAAGAACAGTTGGCTTGAAGTAATATGAAAACTGGAATAGCTTGTGGATTGTTGTTGGATTTCGATTTGTGTTGATGATTTAAAGGTTTAATTGGGTGCTAGATGGGTAAATGTTAGTTTGTGATTCTCTATTCTTTCATATTTATAACACAATGGATTTCTGTCATTAGTTTAATATAATACTTATTGTCTTCTATAGCATATAGTTGTATGATTTAAGTCACCTTGATCATGTTAATGAAGTGTTAACTTGCTCGTCCTTATCTAAAAAAAATGATTAAGAGTTTTTTAGGGGGATTAAAGTATTATGTGTTTGATTTAAAGTCTATTAAAGATAATATTTTAAAAATTATTTTTTAGATAGTTAATATTAATTTAATCAACTGCATTGAAATTAAGACTTATTTTGTTGTCAAAATGTTAAACCAACTACCTGTTTTAATAAAATTTAATACAGGGATATATTGAGAGAGAATTAAGAGGCACATCTGTGTGGTGTGTTTCTGAAAAAATTGAAATCAAGCTTTAGAAAGCTGACTTATATTTAAAACCCTTTAAATCTAAACGATGAGAAGAACTGCTATTTGTTTTTATCTCCTAATCTGTTTATGCTTAACATCCTTTGCAGCACTTGCAGATGGAATCATAACTGGTAAAGTTGTGGATGCAACGACCGGAGAAGAGCTAATCGGATCAACAGTGATGTTGAAAGGAACAACACGAGGCACTGCCACTAAATTTGATGGTACTTTTGAATTGAAATCACCAGCTGGGAAACAGACATTGGTGTTTAGCTATGTCGGTTATGCTGATTTAGAGAAAACGATAACTGTCACGAACGGTTCAACTGTTGATTTAGGTCAAGTTGGACTAGATGATAATGCTATTGGTATTGCCGAGGTGAGTGTTTTGGCTTCTGTTGCAGTAAATCGTGAGACCCCTGTTGCGATCTCTACGATTAAACCAGAGATCATTCAAGAAAAGTTGGGATCACAAGAGTTTCCTGAAATTCTTCGTTCTACACCATCTGTATATGTAACACGTCAAGGTGGTGGATATGGTGATTCTCGTATTAACCTACGTGGTTTTGACTCTAGAAATATTGCTGTTCTGATTAATGGTGTACCTATTAATGGAATGGAGAATGGTAAAGTATATTGGAGTAACTGGGCTGGATTGAGTGATGTAACTCGTTCAATGCAGGTGCAACGTGGACTTGGAGCTGCTAAGGTTGCTGTACCTTCTGTTGGTGGAACGATCAATATTTTGACCAATACAACAGACTCGAAGCGTGGAGGTAGTGCATATTACGGAACAGGTAATGATGGTCGTCAAAAAGAGGCGATTACTCTTTCTACAGGTATGACAGAAGATGGATGGGCAGCATCTGTTAACTTTGCACACAACTCAGGTAAAGGTTGGGTTAATGCTACTGATTATGATTCATGGTCATATTTTGCAAATGTATCAAAACGTATTAATGACTACCATAGTTTATCATTAACTGTTTTTGGTGCACCACAGACACATGGACAGCGTTACCAAAGAATGAAAATCAGTGAGTATCAGACTATCGCAAGAGATGATTACCGTTACAACCCAGATTGGGGATGGAAGAATGGCGAGAAATATAATTCATCTCAAAACTATTACCATAAACCACAGGCGATCTTGAATCACTTCTGGACATTGAACCCTTCTACTTCTATATCAACTGCCCTTTATGGTTCAGTAGGTAGAGGTGGTGGACGTCGTACTGCAGGAGATAATAGAAACGCGTGGGGTTATAAGAGTACAGACTATCGTGTAGAGGGGCAAATTGACTATGACAAAATAGTAGATGAGAATATTGCTGCAAAAGATCAAGGTTCTCAGGCATACTTTGTTAACAGTGTGAACAATCATGAATGGGTTGGTATTTTATCGAATCTAACTCATGAGATTGATGATCGTCTGAAATTGACTGGTGGTTATGACTTACGTTGGTATAAAGGAATGCATTATAAAGAGGTGGATGACCTTTTAGGAGGATCTTTTGCTATTGATGATGGTGATGTGAATAATCCCAACAGATCAGTATGGGAGAATGATACTGTGAGTTATTATAATGAAGGTAAAATCCTTTGGGAAGGTGGTTTTGCACAGTTAGAGTATTCTAATGATATCATTTCGGCATTTGTTTCAGGATCATTCTCAGCGAAACAGTATAAGAGAATTGATTACTTTAAGTATAAGCCAGGTAACCAAGAGACGGATTGGAATAACTTCTTTGGTTTTAGTATTAAAGGAGGAGCAAACTATAATATTACAGAGAAGCATAATGTGTTTGTTAATGCAGGATATTTTGAGCGTCAGCCTGACTTTAATGCGGTATATACAGATAACTCGAACAATTTTAATGAACAAGCAGCTCCAGAAAGGGTGACTAGTTTTGAAATTGGGTATGGATTTACTACGCCAACATTCCAAGCGAATCTTAATGGATACTACACTTTATGGTTAGATAAAACCATGAATAGTACGGTATATGATCAGGGTGGAAACAGATATACTGCAACACTTTTAGGTCTTGATGCACTTCATATGGGTCTTGAGTTAGATATGCGATTTACTCCTACAAGAGAATTAACGATTACAGGACAAGCTTCTATTGGTGATTGGAAATGGCAAAACAATGTGACAGATGTGCAGTTGTTTGATGAGAATCAGAATCCATACGGAGAAACTTTAGATGTTTATATTAAAGACGTACACGTTGGAGATGCTGCTCAAACTACTATTAGTGCGGGAATTGACTACGAAGTATTGAAAGATGTTAAGATTGGTGCGGACTATAGTTATTATGCAAAGAACTTTGCACAATTCTATTTAACAAGTAGAAAGACAGCTGAACCAGATGGAGCAAGTAATCCAGATTCATGGCAACTGCCTAACTACGGGTTAGTTGATTTAAACATAAGATGGGATTTCAAGCTTGGAGGATTAAGTTCAACCCTTTATGGAAAAGCAAATAATATATTGAATACGGAGTATGTTTCAGATGCTTTAGATGGAACGAATCACACTTGGCAAGAAGCTGACGTATATTATGGAATGGGTACTACATGGTCAATGGGATTTAGAGTACGTTTCTAAATATTTGCATGTAATTGTTAACCAGTAAATTAGAAGATACAATGAAAAAATATATATATTATTTAGTCCTAGGTGCTGTTACGCTTACGGCATGTGACCCGATGTCAGATATAAATGATGAGGTTAGTAAGGATATATCAGCAATGAAAAAACTTCAAGCAGAGCAGGCTTCACAAACTAAGTTAGATGCTACTGCTGAAGAGTTCATGATGTCAAGTAGTGATATTGGTATTTTGAACACATTAATTACAGGTGAGGAAAAGGATAAGAAGAAAGATGAAGAGCATGCAAAAAATAAGGAGTATATTCTGTCTCAGCTAAATTCTACTGATTTCACTCAAGAGGAGTTAGATGAGATGTTTGTGTCATTTAATATGGCAGCAGCTAAAAATGCATTTCCTGTTAGCACGAAGGATAAATACCTAAGTGAGGGGCTTCGAGTTATTTTAACGAAGAACTATAATGCAACAAGTGGACAACTTGTTAAAGTGAAATATAATGTGAATAACCCTTTATCTCTAAAAGAGGCTAAAGATACTTATACAGCAACAGATGCTGATTATAAGTCAGCAGGAGAGCGATTTGATAACTTTAGTAGGGAATCAAACATTGTGAAATTCTTAACGGCTAAATATGATGTTACCACTTTTGACAGAGGTGATTATGTGAAATTGACATACAAATATTATGATGGTAAGTCACATTCATATACAGCAGTACCGATGGTTTTTGATGGAGAAGCTTTTATTATTCCAACAAAATTAGAGAGTAGTGAATATACCGCGATGGGGCTTAAATATCCTAACTTCTCTAGTGACGCTCAGGCAGATGAATATGTTTCGAAATATTATACATATAATAATATCTTCGCTAAAGAAGGAGCTGTATTAAACAAGATTGTTACTGTTCGGAAGAAAGTTGAAGGTTCGTACAAGAGTCTAAGTTATTTAGTAAGAATGGTATATAAGAGTGGTTCTTACCAGATATTAGGTGATAATGAAGAACAAGGTAAGCATTATGTATATATCGCTGAAGTTGGATTAGCATACAAATATAAATGGATCTCAATTCCTCCTTTTGTAGCAGAAAAAGTAGAGGGAGATGTAACTCCAGACAAAAAGTATACTTTCACTCATGAAGATTATGAGATGGTTGGCAATGGTAGATACAACAACTTTGATATGGAGCCAACTCATACATGGGCGCAAGAAAGTGATGAGAAGGTTTTCATAAAGATGTTAGAGAAAGTTCTTCGTATTCGTTTTGCGACAGTAGAATCTGGAACTGTTATCGAAGTCACTTATGAGAGATATACTAAGGATACAAATGCAGTAACATCAAAGATACTAATAAGTCTGAACCTATAATTCTTAAGTTGTTGAGAGTTACGTGATTCATAATTATTAATGTCATAATTAAAGAGGGCTATTCCTATTTGTATAGGGATAGCCTTTTGTATTTGTGATTAAATTAAAATGTATCTTTGATAAAACGATAAAATAATGGGAAAAGAGATTGTTTTAGTTTTAGGTGGAGGTGGAGCTAAAGGGTTAGCCCATATTGGAGCTATTAGAGCACTAGAGGAGAATGGTTTTGTCATAAAAGAGGTGGTTGGAACCTCAATTGGAGCTTTGGTTGGTGGTGTTTATTGTGCGGGTGGATTGGATGCGATGGAGAAGAAAATGGTTTCTATGAAGCGTACTGATTATCTTAAGCTCGTGGATGTAACCATTGGAAAGGAAGGCTGGGTTAAAGGGGAAAAGATATTTGGTATCATGAAGAGTGAGGTAACTAAGGATCAAGATATTTCTTCTTTATCTATTCCATTTACAGCCGTTGCTACTGATTTGATAACACATGAAGCAGTAGCGCTTTCCAACGGAAGTTTGTATGAAGCCATACGTGCTTCGATTTCGATACCTGATTTTTTCGTTCCTGTTTATCGTGAAGGGATGAAGTTGGTGGATGGGGGTCTTCTTTCTCCTCTTCCTCTTGAGTTCGTAATAAATAAACATCTTCCTGTTGTTGCTGTTAATTTAAGTGGTAAACCTACTAGAGCAGATTCAAGTCAAGATGATGGTGGTAAGAAGGTCTCGATTATCTCTAAGTTACATCTTCCTTCGTTGAAGATCGCAAGTTTGGATATTTTAACCTCTTCCTTGGAGTTGATGTTAATGAAGATTTGTGAGCAATCAATTCAATTTAATCAACCGAAACAGGTTGTCTCTATTCCTTGGGATAGCTGTCAGTTTCATGAGTTCTATAAAGCAAAAGAGCAGATAGAATTAGGGTACCATCTGACTTTAGATAGCTTGGACAACCATATTACTGATAATTGAATGGATCTTTTAGACGTGTTTGTAGGGTTGGATTTTTTTATATTTGATGGGTATTTATGAATCAAATGATTATATAACACTTTATGGCTTATAGTAGACTTGACAATATGGTTGATGAGGTATTCGATCGCCTTGAGAGAGAGGTGGAGATGACTGTTTCTGATAGAGACGAAGTAAAAAAGCATGCTTTTATCCACAACTTTAATCCTACTTATAATATTGAAGATCGAAAGATATTACCTCAAGGACTTATTTACATTATCAGTGGGACGATTCGTAGCTTTTATTACGATGATAATGGGGATATAAACACTGGAATCTTCTTCACTGCTAATGATTGCTTTTTGTTTAGTAAGGATATTCCTCAAGGTCACTTTATTCATGGAATCGATTTTGAGGTAATGGAACCTGCACAGTGTTTAATTATACCAGGCCAAACTATTTCGAAATTAAGACATGAATCCATTGTATACGCTAATCTTTGTTACTTATTAACAGTGGTTAATTTGTCAAAGTTCTTTATTGAGGAGCGTACCTATCGACCATTAAAACCGTATGAGAAATATAAGCGTTTTGTGAAAGAGCATCCTGAGTTAATTGATCGAATATCACAACGGGCAATTGCTTCATACCTGGGAGTTACACCTGTTTCTCTGAGTCGCTTAAAACGTCGCTATTTGGACGATTTCGATGGGATTGATTAGTTCCAGTTACCTCCTAAAGCCTTGTAAAGTGTGATATAAGATTCCAAGAGTTGACTCTTAAGACGTAGAACATTTAATTGATAATTAAGATAGGTGTTTTCGGTGTTCAGTAATGTATCATAATCATCAAGTCCAGCATTGTATCTGTCCATAGCCATAAGATAAACTTCATGTGCTTTCTCCATTTGTATGGTGTTGTTTTCAAATTGAATTTTTAAAAGATCTATATTGCTAAGTGCATCTTGTACTTCTGTAAATGCCGTTTCAACAGTCCATTGGTAATTTAATTTTGCTTCATTGGTTTCTTCTTGGGCTAACTTTACCTTTAACTTGTTGGATTTAAAATTAAATATTGGTCCGAATAGATCAAGTGTACCACCACCTATTAATGGACTTCCATTGTTAAATGATATTAAGTCTCCGCTTGCTACTCCTAATAAGCCTGTAAGGTTGAAGCTAGGAAGTCGCATGGCTTGGTATACCCCAATGTTGGCATTAGAAGCAATCACCATCTGTTCGGCTTGACGTATATCTGGTCTTCTCGCTAAAAGTAATGATGGAATACCCACTTGAACTTCTTGTGTATGAAGAGGAGATAGGGAGATGTTTGTATAGTAACTTGAATCTTGAATTCCACTTAGAAGAGTTAGTTGATTTAGGATAAGCTTCTGCTGTTGAAGGTAGTTAAATACTAAATTCTCTGCATCTTTGACCTGTATTTCTGCTCTTTTAATATCAAATATTGTAATTAGACCATGGTCATATTTTTGCAGCATATTTTGATATTGTGTGTTACGAGAAATGGCTGTCTTTTTCGCTACATCAATACAATCCTTATAGTATCCTAGTTGGATATAGTTGGTCGATATTAGTGCTGCGAAGTTAAGTTGTAACGCTTGTTTATTGAATATTGTTCCTTGATAGTTAGCTTCCGCTATTTCATCAAGTCTTCTATATTTACCCCATAAATCTACCTCCCAATTTACCGTCGCACTTGCTGATCCTGATATCTTTGCAGAGGAGGCTGAAGGTTGTCCTTTAGAGTTTCCGAAGCTTAGTTCACTCTGATACCCAAAGGTAGGTAAACTTTGATTTCGTACTAACTGTTTATTTAGACTGCTTTGCGCTACTTTGCTCCAGGCTTGTTGAATCAACTTATTACTTTCAAGTCCCTCAGAGATAAGAGAGCATAGAGTACTGTCTTGGAAGAAAACACCTATTCCTTCCACTCCTCCTATACTATCTAATTCGTTTAGTTCCGCAAAGCCTTCTGGAATAATGGACTCAGGACGTTCGTAATTGGGGCCGACTGTTTTACAGCTAGGAGTCTGTCGGACTTAAACTAATGAACTAAAATAAATTATTATCTTAGGAGTATGAGATGTTTTAAGAGTGCAGATAGAACCCAAGGCTTACTTATGCCACCGTCTATTAATGATTGGCTCCCAGAGAACCATCAGGCTAGATTCATTGTAGATATTGTAGAAGAACTTGATTTAAGATCCGTTTATAGACAATACCGAGGGTCTGGTACTATGGCCTATGATCCAAGGCTCATTTTATCACTCATACTTTATGGTTACTCTACAGGTGTATTTAGTTCAAGAAAGATAGAGGCGGCGACTTATGACTCAGTAGCATTTCGATTTATTTCAGGCAATCATCATCCTGATCATGATACTATTGCAAATTTCAGGAAAAGATTCCTGCCAGAGATTAAAGGTTGGTTTAAACAGGTTTTATTGATAGGAAAAGAGTTAGGGTTATTAAATCTTGGCAACATCTATATAGATGGAACTAAAGTTCAAGCTAACGCATCAAAACACAAAGCGATGAGTTATGAATATATGAAACGATTAGAGGAAAAACTTGAAACAGAAATAGACTCACTTTTAGAGTTAGCCAATCAAACAGACAATAAAGAAACTGATACAGACCTTGATATTCCTAAAGAAATAAGACGCAGGGAAACTAGACTTGTAAAGATAAGAGAAGCAAAATCGGTTGTGGAAGATCGTGCCAAGGAACGTTATTCAAAAGAGAAGAAGACGTATGATGCTAAAATACAGAAGCGCAACGATCATATAGATAAGACGGGAAAGAATCCAAGAGGCAGAGAGCCCAAAGCACCTAACCCATCCCCTAATGAATCTGATCAATACAATTTCACTGATCCAGAATCACGAATAATGAAGACCAAAGATGGTTTCAATCAATGTTTTAATGGTCAAGCTGCTGTAAATGATGACATGATAATCTTAGGTGCTTATAGTAATGCCCATGCAAATGACAAACGAGAGTTCATACCAACCATAAATACAATACCTACTGAGTTAGGAGAGATATCCATTGCTGTTGCTGACACAGGCTACTTTAGTGAAGACAATATTACAGAATGTCAAGACAAAGAAATAATCCCACTGATTTCTACTGCTCGTCAAAAGCATAATAGTTATTTAGACAAAAAGCTCAATGAGAATAGTTCATCTAATGATAATCAGGAACAGGAACAGGAACAGGAACAAACACCTATCGACAAGATGAATCAACTCTTAAATTCTCCCAAATACAATGAAATATACCGTAAAAGGAAACAGACTGTAGAACCCGTTTTCGGCATAATAAAAAAGGTTCTTGGTTTTAGACAATTTTCATTAAGAGGAGAAACAGAAACAGACTGCGAATGGTCATTGGTGTGTCTTGGATATAACTTAAAGAGGTTATTTAAGATGAAAATAGCCTAATATGACTACATATGGCGTTTAAATATACTTCATTAGAACTAAATTTAGGAGCATTATAAGCTTCTTAGACCGAATAACTGCCAAATATCAGAACTTAAATCAGGTTATAGATCAGAATCGGAAATCACTCGATATCCCATTGCTTAAGTCCGACAGACTCCTAGTAACGAAGAATATAGCTTGTATGATAAGCAATAAAAATATTTTATTCATGGTGAGATTCTTTTTTGATTAGATAAAGAAGGTATGATATCTCATATCTAGCATCCTTTTTTGTATCATGGAATTCATCTTTAATGAACTGGATGAATGATTCTGTCTCTTTATTGTGTGACTCTTTCCCTAAATTCTTTACAACTCCTTTAAACTTGCTTCGCATCATTTTATATTGCTCTTTGCTAAGGAATGAACAGCAATCTTTCATTTGACAAACGATATTGTATAGTGTAAATAACTGCTTTGCAAGTTGGTTGTTCTTTTCTCGTGATTCTGGGATTTGTGAAATACTTTTTGTTCTAGCTATCGTTTTAAAGAGCTGTTCAATATCACTGAACTTTCTTTTTGTAAACCGTATCATATCGTAACGAGATGCACGTAAAACACTTTTCTTTATTCCTTTAGTGGATTCTGGAAAGACAGTATTGAGTACTAGTACTACAGTAAACATGGATAGTATTACGGTGACACATGTGTTCAGGAAATTGTCGAGATTGTAATCCATTTTATTTGTAAATGGAACTAATATAATAAGATTAATAGCGACCTCTGTTGCAAAGATATTGTACTTTTTCTTCCCTTTTAACCATATCCAAGTGATCCAGAATGGTAGTTGAACGACAATGTATATTAAAAAGGTGTTTATTAGAGGAAATACAATAAACATATAGAAATAGCTAATAAGTATTCCTGTGATCACAGCAGGTAATAAGACTAATATTAGTCTTTTGGGATCTGGATACCTCGCATTCATTAATGTTGAGATTACTGCTACAACAATATATGTGCTTCCATCTGGGATCTTAAAATAATAGAAAATAAGAGCTGTGATCGTCATTGTAACTAATGGACGTAATGCACGCTTTAATGCCAGTGAATGCACTGTATGATAAAAACGTTTTATCCACCTTTTCTTGAGACTAAGAATCTTTGAACTGAGTGAATTTGATGCAATATGAAGTAGCTCTATATAGGTATCTACCACATTAATGATATCGTTTTGGACTGTCTTCGGAAGTCTCTTTTCGAAACTATCATGAAGGATCTCTGTTCTAAAAAGTTTCGCAATCTTTAGTTTCTCATTGAGAGATGTTTTGCCATAGATGCCTGTTAAAGTCTTAGCATAGTCGTTTTGAAACTCGTTTTGACTAATTCCATGGTATGAAAGAGAATAAGAGAGTTTCAAAAGATAGCACTGCAATTTACCTAGGTGATATATAAAATATCTGTTTTCATTGATTGCATCAAAATTTAAAAAATGATTTGCTTTGATCTCTATTTCATAACCTTGAATTTTGGTTGTAAGTTCAGTGAAGAAGAGATCTAGATCTTTGGCTTTTTGTTTGCCTATAAGTTGTTTTTCAATGCTATTGATCCACTTTGTATATTCGTTTTTCATCATATGATGAATAGGATTTGGAAAGAATAAATTTCCAAAAACATAGAGTAGGATGATAGCGAGTGAAATTTGAAGTATCCTATTTATTGTTTCATAAATAATTGATGATGATAAGGGCCTTTCTAGAGTATGCCAAGCCAATATCATAATTGTTAAGTTGGCAACTTGGTATGCATAATAGTTGTCTCCATGATCTAATTCGCCTAGAAGTGTTGTTACAAAGATCCATAATCCAAATCCAAATAATGCGAGTTCCATCACTTGTGCAAAGTTTGGATAGATGATGAGAAAACCTAATCCCCCCATAACTGTACCCAGGAGTCGCAATCGCATCTTTTGGTGAAGGGCACCTGATGAAGCTTGTGTCAGGACAATGATTGTTGCAATGCCACTATTGGCAGAACCAATGTCTAACCGCATACAAATCCATTCTAACAAAATGAGAGCTGGAAGTATCATCATTAGTCTAGAAGTAAACTTGTATGCTTCGTGATCTCTCGATAGAAAATTATTTGTCATTTTGATTTTCAATTTCAATGGTTGCTGTTAATCCCGATGTTAATCTTACCTCTGGTGGGACATAGGTGATGTTTATTAGTACAGGTACACGTTGAGCTAGACGTGCCCACTCATATGTGGGATCTACTTTATGTAGAGATCCTGAACTTGAAGTGTTACTGTAGTCTGCAATTCCTCGTGCAACATTAATTACTTCGCCATAAATCATTTGGTCAGGGTAAGCCATCAACTTAATTATAGCACGATCACCTGGTGTTATATTGGCTAATTGTGTTTCCATAAAATAGCCATAGAAGTAGAAGCCATTAGCATCGATTAAGCTCATAATTTGTTGCCCAACTTTAATATATGACCCTTTGAAGCTGGATATATTCGTAATGTAACCATCGACGGTGGCCAATGTTGCGATACGAGAGAGTGCTATTCGAGCCTTCTCCACCTTTGTTAGTTGTTGACTGTATTTACTTTTGGCAATGGATAGATTAAAGCTTTTTTGATCTACTTCTTCTTTACTAACTAAGCCTTTGGGAAGTTCTATCCTACGGTTATATTCAGACTGTGCCTGATTTCTCTCTTCGTTTAAAACGGCTAACGTTCTTTGGGCTTCTTTGTAAGCGTTAATATAGTCGCGTTTATCAACGGAGAATAATGTGTCTCCTTTATGTACAAACTGATTTTCTTTGACATAAACGGAGTCTACTTTAGCATTCAGGTAAGAGGCTATACCTATTACATTGTTTCTTAATCTTGCATCACGTGTCCATGGTTTAATCATATAGTGATCCCAGAGTTTTACTGCAGAAAGATACCCGCATGCTAGGAGTAAAATGATTAAAGCAATTTTTATAATATTTTTCACCATCTTATTAACCTGTATTAAAATATATATGTCATCACTAAATAGATGCTAAAAAGCATTATCAGCATACTGTTTATTCTACGAAAAGATGGGTATGCTTTGTGATTGATTGTTTGTAAAAGAGTATTTAATAGAAACCATAATCCGAGGCTTACTATGATAAGAAATGGGAAAGTGGAAAAGTCCATTCCCAACAGTGTTATTCGATTCATTTTAATGTCTATTTATTGAGTAGGGTATTCTTGAATAGGGATTTTGGTAGAAGAGCCAATTTTAGTTTTAAAGAGTAAGACAAGGCGTATGAATTGCCCAACTTGATAATATTAGGATGTTTGATAGGTAGTTAGACTTGTTGTATATAATCGATGTTAATTTTGCTTATATGATTTCATCATATATCATTTTTAATATTCTCCATATTTGCATCTTCTGACTTTGTTAATACAAAGGTAGTAGTAGTCTATTGTTGACTTCTTATCTTTTGTTTAGTACCTATTAGAAAGGTCTTTGCTTTAATATTCTTTAAGGCTATCGATGAATAAGACGTCAGATTATCACGAAAGATTTTCTTAGTTAAAAGAAAAAATAATGCCTTACACATGGATCGTATAAGGCATTAATATCTACTTAATTTAAAGAAAGAGGCGTCTTTATTATGAGTCTTTGTTCATAAGAATAAATTAGGATATACTTTTTTTCTTACTGATTAATGCAAAGACAATAACGATTATTATAGAAATTAAGAATGTGACGAAAGTGATGGCATAAGCATCACGATAACCAGCAAATGTCACTTGATCCATATAGTTATTGTGGATAATATTGTAAGCTTTTTGACTTGCTTCTGACAGAGGTGTTCCCAATGAATGAATCTTGTCTGTTAACTGTTGTAGATGATACTGGTATCCAAAACTAGACGGCTGGATCATAGATCCGATCTGTTGTTCTTTGACTGGTAGTCTATGTGATATAAATGTAGCAGTTAATGCGACTCCCATTGTTTGACTTAGTTTTCGAATCGTACTATAGGTACTTGATGCATCTGAAATGTATTTCCTATCGATGTTCATAAAGGTAAGAGTATTCAAAGGGGAAAACATCAATGCAAAACCGATACTACGAACGACATATATCCAAGTGATACTATGACCAGAGATAGATGGTGTTGTTTGAAAAAACAGAACAGAGAACGACATCATAAACACAGAACACAGAAGATTAGCGATGATCAGAAAGGACATTTTCTTGGGGATCTTTCCCACTAATGGTGTCAAAAATAGGGTGACCATAGTAGCAGGAAGGATTAGTAATGCATTTTGAAGAGGGGAATAACCTAATATCTGTTGTGTAAATATTGGAGCTGAGAATGTACTTGAATACATTCCAATGGCCGATAGTATATTGACAATGTTGAAGACCATGAAATTTCGATCCTTAAACAGATGAAAATTAATTACAGGGTATTTGGATCTTGATGCAATATAGGTATAGTATACAAATGAAATAATAGACACAAAAAACAGTATTCGTATATAGGGTTCTGCAAACCAATCTTCGCGATCACCATTCTCTAAAACGGTAATCAGAGAGATGATGAATAACGAAAGAACAGCATATTGTTTCATATCTAATTTGGCCTTTTTATCTCTGTAGGGACTATCTTCAACAAGAAGATATAGTGCTATCGCGGCGATAATTCCTAATGGGATATTGATGTAAAAGATATATGGCCACGATAGTGTTTCTGTTAAAAACCCACCTAAAACAGGACCTAATGCAGGGCCTAAAATAAGTCCCATTGTGAAGATTGCATTTGCCATTTGAAGCTTCTCTTTGGGAAAAGATTCTATAACTATCGTTTGACCTGTAACAAGAAATGCTCCACCTCCTGCTCCTTGAATAAAACGGAAGAAAATGAGTTCCCAGATATTGGTTGCATTACCGCAGAAAAGTGAGCCAATGGTAAATATTAACATTGATCCAACCATATAGTTGCGTCTCCCAACCTTATTTGCCATCCAAGGGGCAATAATCACAGTTAGTAGATTGGCAATAGAGTAAGCATTTGTTGCCCAGCCAATTTGATCAAGTGTAGCACCTAAGTTTCCCATTATATTCGGGGTGGCTACATTTACTACTGTTGCATCTATAATCTCTAGAAGTGCACTGAATGTGACGGTGGCAACAAGGATGATGGTATGCCATCCTATTTTACCTGAGTTTGTTTTGGTCTCTTGAATCATATACTTTCTTTAGTCGATAACTCTTACATTTACATTCAATCCTGGTATCAAATTGGAGAAGTTCTGATTTTTATCAAATAGAATTTTTACGGGTACGCGTTGTACTACTTTGATAAAGTTCCCAGTGGCATTATCCTTAGGAAAAAGAGCAAAACGAGCACCTGTAGCAGGAGAATATGAGTCAATATACCCATTGAGTTTTATGTCGGGATAGGCATCAACTTCGATGCTCACATGTTTACCATGTTGAAGATATGCTACTTTTGTTTCTTTAAAGTTCGCTGTAACCCAGATGTTTTGATTGTCCGTTAACTCTGTGATGAGTTGAGACTGCTTGATAAATTGTCCTTTTTTAATGTCTACTTTGTATATCTTTCCAGCGTATGGAGCTACGATTGTTGTATATGATAAGCTAAGGTATGCTTTCCTTAGTTTAATTAATGTCTCTTTGATTTGAGCCTTGGTAATTCTGATCTGTTCTTTTTGATCATTGAGGTCGATCAATGCTTTTTGGGTTACAAGTTTCTGACCTTTAAGCTTGTTGTCATAAATCAAGTCCTTGGCTTTCGATTCGTTATAATTGTCTAGAGTTGAGGCATTATTGGAGAACATCTTTTCTGTTCGTTGAAAGTTATCATGTATCTGCCAATATTCAGTTGAAATTTCGTTCTGTCTTAATGTTTGTATTTTGTACTCCATCTGCTTACCCAAAAGGATGACAGAGTCTGATTGTAATTTAGATCTAAGTCCATTAATTTGTGCCTCTATTTCATGTATATCCAATATAAATGGTATGGTGTCGAGTTGAATAAGAGTATCACCTCGTTTAATATTACAGTGGTCGGTGATATAGACAGAATCAACAAAGGCATCTAAGCGTGAAATAATAGGAGTTATTTTGGCATCTATTTGTGCATCATCTGTCTCGATTCTTTGGAATATGAGATATATGTAAACAGCAGAAGCGATTGTACAAATGCATAGTAGTGGATAAAGTATATGTTTTTTTTTCATGATATGTCTATAATTGAGTGATTTCAGTAATTCGTCCTTCATAGTATAAGACCTCCAGTTTGGCAGTCTGCAACTCAAATTCTTTTTGGGTATATATGACGTTATTCTCTAGTAGTTTTTCCTGAGATTGAAGAAGATCATTCACTACAATTTTTCCCTGTTTATATTTCTGATATGAAACGTCGAGAACTTGTTTAGAAAGGATTTTCTTTTGTTTGGCTAATAAAATGTCTGTTTGCGAGGCTTTAAATTTAGCGATGGCATTAGAATATGCAGTCTCTACATCAGATATGACTTGTTGAACTTGATGTTTCTCGTATTCTAGTTTTCTTTGCGTAATTTGATTCCTCGTCTTTCCTGATGTATAGATTGGGATCGTTAACTTAATACCAACAGACCCTATATCAGACCAGTAGGGAGAGGATGTTAAACCATTTATGTCTAGCGATAGATTTTGAGCACCATAGTTGGCAAAAAGAGAGATCTTGGGGTATCTCATTGCTTTAATATGAAGAATAGATATTGAGTCAACTCTCTTTTGTTGTTGGATCTTTATTACAGATTTTAATTCTGATGTGAGTTGCTCATGCTTTAGTGATAAAACTTCTTGAGAATGTTTGTTATTTAGTGTAACTGTATCATTGATGTTGATATTGAGTATGGATTTCAACTGGTTTAGTAGGTTTGTTTTTTCGACATGTAAAGAGCTGTTTTTCGATTTTATATCTAATAACTCCACTTGCATTTGCTGAAGATCGGTTTCTAAAGAGAAGCCATTAAGAATCCGGATCTTCGTCTCTTCCATAATGCTAGTTTGAATTTTATTCTGTTCGTCAATAACTTTTTGCATCTCTATGGTTGAACAAACTGCATAGAAGAGGATACAAGTCTTATAAATTAGATCTTCTTTAATTTGATCTAATTCAGTAGAGGTAAGTTTGACTCTCTCTCTTTGTAACTGGATATTTGTCTTTGATGATTTGTTGAACAAGGACTGCTCTGCATGTAGTGTTACTAAAGTCTGAATATTAGGCCCTAAACTGACAGGAATTTCTTCTCCTGGAAGTAGCATGCTTCCAACTTGATAGTGATCAGTAAAACTGATATCAGCTCCTACCTGAGGACGAGAATTTGCAATTCCATTTTGAACTTCGAACTGTTGTTGAGTTATGCTTATTTGTTGATTCTTTATTGTCAGATTTTGATTCAGAAGAATCTCAATACACTGTTCTAATGACAAATTGTATGTGCTATTTTTTTCTTTTGCCGTTAATCTAAACCCTACAATCGTAAGGAATAATAGAATAATAAACCGGCACTTTGTGCTATGAACCATTACACTTCTTGTTGTGATTTATATGTGCAAAAGTAGATTGTGTTCTTTTTTTTCTACTTAACACGTGTAAAGAAGTGCAGTGTACTTGAGATTATTTTTTCAGTGATTCAAGATAACGTTTGTTCATGCGGCTAAGTGATACAGGAGTCATATTTAGGTAAGAAGCAATAAATTGTTGTGGAACATTATTAAAAACACTAGGCATATGTTCTCTTACAAAAAGATATCTATCATATGGTTTTAATAGGTCAAGTTTGCTTCGTCTTTTTAGTATTCGAGATATTGTCCGAATTAATAGTTGAATCATTAATAGTGAAAAGCTTGGATGTCTAGATAGGAAATCAACGTACTTCTCTTTAGGGATTTTTATTACAAATGATTCATCCACAGTAACTATATTCGTTGATGAAATTTCATTATTTTCATAAGATTCGTAGTTTGTAAAAAGGAGTTGTCTAGAGAATATGAACTTTGTTTTCTCATCACCCTTGTCTGTATATTGAAAACCTCTTAATGTTCCTGAAGAGAGAAAATAGAAGAAATCACAACGTTCTTCAGAAGTAAGAATTGTCTCTTTGGGACTATAGCTATTTACTTGGCAGATCGTTTTTAACTCCTCCCAGCAATTATTTACATCAGGAGATTCTGTTATAAGGTATTGTTTGAAATTATTAAGATGATTGTTCATTAGAATTGATTCTTTGTCCCCAATTATTTATCCATTACAAATATACTAGGATTATTTATCAGCCGAATTTCTTATTCCATATGACTAGCCCTTTTCACGTTATTTAATTATACCCGAGAAGAGGTGAGTATTAAAGATATTAGACTGACTTTATACTCAGAAGACATGGTTTAAACAGGGTGTTTGGGTAGTGAAAATGTCTTAACTTTTATCTGGAACTGTTTTATCTCTACGCATGAATGACTCATAATAAATAGCTAGCTACTTATAGGTATTATAAGAACTGATGATTGTCATGCAACTTTTGTTAGAGTGTTGATTTTATGTGTATTGTTAAAAAATGATTGCTAGTGTGAAATTATAATTATACCCGATTGTAGGTATTATATTCAATAGTGAAAATTATTACACATAAGAATTATCCAAATAAATGATGATTGTCCCCCCTTTATTGCCCATCTATCTTTGGACTTTTAAACTGTAAATTTATGAGAAACGTAATTCTACTATCTTTATTTCTGTTTGTTTCTTTGGGTTCTAAAGCTCAAGTTCTTACAGAAGGTTTTGAAGACGACCCTACCTAACGTGGATGGAGCTTGAAATCTATCCCATTGGGAAGTGATTGGTCCATCAACAATGGAACCAATAGAGGTCCTAATTCAGTATATGAAGGTGCCAATGCAGCCATGTTTAATAACTATAGCTTTCAAAAGGGAACCAGAGGAATTCTAGAGAGTCCTCTGTTTAGTCTCACTAATGTTAAATCTCCTGAACTTACATTTTATTGGTGGAATGGAGATAGCTCATCTCAACCTGCAAGTATCGAGATAAAAGTGAATGAGGGAGATGGACAATGGAAGAGTAAAGGTCTATATCCATTACATTCATCTTCTGATTGGACAAAGATGTCTATACCATTAACTAACTCGGTTGTCAAGGTTCAATTAATTGGGATCTCTGATTATGGAGCGAAGAATACCTTTATAGATAAACTTGTTATTAAATCTGCAGATCCATATGTATTTAATGTATCTATTTCTGAAGTTGCCAAAGAACTAGGGTTAGGTACTGAAGTGGAAGTTCCATTTGAAATAGAAAACAGAGGTTCTTCTAGTGATACTTATGCTCTGTCGTTTGAAAATATTGAAGCTGGATGGCAGCAGAGAGTCGTAAAATCGGATGGTACCGAGATTAATAATATTTCGATTGCAAATGGAGCATCTCAATCACTGAAACTTATTGTTCGTTCACCGAATCAGGGAGCTGTAAATGGTTATATCTATGCACCATCACTTGTCATTACTTCAAGTGAAAATAGTATAACAGATAAAAGTATTAATATTTCTTTAACCACTTTAGTAGAAAACCGAACTTATCCGATAAGTGTTAATTTTAATGGCTCGAATACTTTACCTACGGGATGGAGTAGCTTGAATTTAGATAATAACAGTAATCAGTGGTCTTTATCGTCAACAAAAGGGGTTTCGAATTCTCCTGTATTAGAATTTAACTCTAAATATAATAATGCAAATGATATTGCAGTAACTCAAGCTATGTATTTATCTTCAAGTAAGATTTATCGCTTAAGTTATCAATTAAAAGGTGGATCGAAGTATCGAAATGCCCAATTAAAGGTAAAAGTTTCTAGCGATAAGTCTACTTTATTAGATGATAATGGTATCGTAGGCAATATATCTGACTTCTATCAATCAGATTTTGTAAAAAAAGATCATGCGATTAGTGTTTCAAAGGATGGTATTTATTTCATAGGTTTTCATACTACTTCATCGACAAACTTGTATCTTGATGACTTTGTGTTAGAGTATGCCCCGAGTTATGATGTACAACTTTCGGTTAATTCTCCAAGCAAAACTTGGGTTGAGACAGAGCCTTTATTGTACAACTTTAAAGTCGTTAATAAAGGTCAGAAACAGGATACTTATACATTATCACTAAGTAATGGTTTGACTGGAACATTTGTTGTTGATGGGAGTGATGTGACAGAGCTTTCATTAGTTAGCGGAGAAGAAAAAGAAGTCGTTTTGACTTTGAATGGGATTAAAGGAAGTTATGCGCACCAATCTAAGATTTCACAAAAGGTGTCTATTACAAGTAGTCAATCGTCAGGTTTAACTAAAGAAGTCGATATTATTTCGACAACAATGGTTCCATTGACATATCCTTTTAAAGATGACAATAGTTCATTGAATAGTTATAATCTTTCTTCTGAAACACAAGTCGAATTATTAAAATCGACTACATCGAGCCGTAAAAATTCTGTTTGGTTGAAGGCAGATAGCAGTGAAGATGTGGATATCAATACCAACGCATTTATAGATCTTTCGAGTGCAACGACACCAACATTATATTTGGATGTAAATGGATCATTGGGACCATTTGATGACTTTAGAGTTTTTATTATAGATCATGAAACAGGGGTAAAAGAGGAACTGGATAATACGATTTATACAGGAAGTCCTCTATTAAATGGTTCTCGTTTTAAAGCATCTTCATTTGGACAATGGGTTAACACAGGTCAGTTCGAAGATGCTGGGTGGCAAAGGTTGTTGTTTGATCTAACCAAGTATAAGGACAAAAAGATATATGTTGGAGTCGATTTTAATACTGGATATAACTCAAGAGGTGAAGGGCTTCTATTATCTAATATTCAAATTGCCGAAGCCCCTTCATTTGTGTCTGTGGTGAAGCAAGAAACGAATTCATTAACTGAAATGATTGGTAAATGGCATACTTTATTATTTACCATTCAGAACAAAGGATCGAAAGCAGATACTTATGATTTCTCATTTGTAAAGAATGGATGGGAAGCTACTGTTACTAAAGATGATGCAATTGTAACTTCTTGCGAAATACTACCTTCAGAAAGTCAGATCTTTAAATTAAAGATTAGAGCAAAAGAGGGAGAAGTTGTAGCTGGTAATGTGGATAATATTGTGGTGGAGGTCACATCACAGGGTAATTCCGAATTACAGGAGTTAACTTGGCAAACGAAGTCGTATGGAGTGTTAGATATTCCATATTATGAAGGTTTCGAAGATGCAAACTCAACGAACCTTTATGGTTGGAGAAGCATCAATATTAATGGTGATCAAAAAGAGTGGGAGATTGATGATTCTTATCATTCACAAAATTCAAAGAGATGTGTATCGATCATCAACTCTTATACTTCTTCTCCAATGGACGATTGGATCTGTAGTGCTCCAGTTAAACTAAAGAAGGGGCAGAAATATAGAATAATTTCCAATATAAGAGGGGTTAATACAAAAACGGAGAAGTATAGTGTTGTGTTATTTAATTCTCATGATGTAGAGGTTTCTGTATTACAAGATAATGTTGAAGTCTCAAGAAATACATATGAGCTTACATCTGATGAATTTACGGTGTCTAATGATGGAGTATACTATTGGGGTTATCATGGAACAAGTGATGCTGCTTCTAGTGGATTAGCTATTGACAATATCTCTATCGATAAGGTACTCCCGAATGATTTAAAACTAGAATCATTAAAACATAATGCATCGAGTTTTATACAAGTAACTAATGATATTACTTTTGAGGTAGTTATAAGCAACAATGGTGATAATGCTCAAAGTGGCAATACGGTTAAAGTATATAATAAATCAACTTTAATTGAGACATTACACTTACCTACAATTGAGAAGCAACAAAGTCATACCCTTACTTATCAATGGCACGCTAATGAGAAAGGAATGCATGCTATTAAGTTTGTGTTATCGGATGATGATAACCTAAGTAATAATCGATTAACTGAAAGCGTATCAGTACTTGCTGAACATGTCTTACTTGATGATTTTGAAGGAACTGCTTTCCCTTCTACCGATTGGCAGAACCTCAAAATGACTAAATCTACTTGGAGTCTTTATAAGAGTGATTCTTACAAAGGAAGTAATCATGCAAGGTTGAAAGCTAATTATAGTTATGCAAGCGAATCTCGTTTGGTTACACCTAAAGTCGTTGGAGATGGTGTTACTCCATTGGTATTTTATGCAAGAGCCTCTTCTTCATCAAATCAATTAACGATAGAAAAGAGTATTGATGGCTCAACTTTCACATCAATAATGGATGTCGATCTTACAGATGAATACCAGAAAATCGAAATTTTATTGGCTAAAGAAGAGGAAGTTTATATTGCATTTCATGGTGTGACAGAAGCAAAGTATAGAGCTTTTATTAGTGTCGATTATGTGAGTGGACCAACCTTAACTTCCGCATCAAAGATTGCATATAAACTAAATGATGATTTCTTAGCACAGAAGCCTTTTTCTTTTAAAGATATTCATCAGGGGGTAAGTATGCAAACTTATGATTTTGAGTTATCCAATGAGGGAAATACGTCCTTTAGTGTGACTTCTGAACTATTGAAATTAGAAGGAGCTAATTTAGATCAGTTTGAAGTTGTAAACACTTTACCTTTAACCGTGTCACCTAGCTCCAAAGTAACTTTGTCAGTGAGAGCTCTTGCCAACAAAGTGGGTATCCAAAATGCAAATATTGTATTCAAGGGGTCATTATTAGATGGAGATGATTACTCTAAAGTGATTCAAGTTCGAGTATTCCCTGGAGACATTACAGGGATGACTCCAAAGAAAGGTGATGAAGATGTGATATTAACACCAGTATTATCATGGGTAAATGGAGCAGGAGCTAAGACTGTGGATTTATTTTTCTCAGAAAAACTTCCATTGAGTGATGCTAATAAAATAAGTGTCTCAAATGATTTGTTTACATCTTATCAGTTGCCCCAAAAGTTAAAGAATGGAACAAGTTATTTTTGGAAAGTCATTAACAGTGCAACGGATTCAAAAGGTACTGTTTTCTCTACAACATCAGAAGTAAATAGATTTGAAACGGAGTTAGGGGGATCCATTATTAAAACATATAGTTCCGAAAATGAAGAAACTGGACTAGGGGCTTTGCCTTTAAGTTGTGGAGTTGCTGGTTCCCCATTTTATACTTACAGCCAAAGTATATATCCTGCTTCAATGTTTTCCTCGTTAAACGGCAAACGGATTAGTCGTATTTTCTATTATTACAATGGTGTGGTTCAAGCTGAAGAAGATATTACAATTTTTATGGCAAATACCACGAGACGTAATTTTGGAGATGGACAAAAATGGGAGCCGTATGCTAATTTGACAAAAGTATATGAAGGACCAATGCATTTGCCAAATCAAGCTGGATGGGTCGCTATTGATTTAGAAATTCCATTTATTTATGAAGTGGGTAAGAATTTGGTGATAGGCCTAGATTCCAATGGTCACGTATTAGGTAATGATCAAGCAGGATTTGCGATATCTCCAAAACAAGAAGAACTAGTATCTTATTATAAGAGACATCATAATGTTGATGGAAATCCTGATCCAATAACAATAGATGGAAGAGATGGTCTAATGGTATCATTTGTTCCTTCGATGCGTGTTGAGGTGATTGATGCGCCTATTACTCCAATTATACATCATCGTTATATTAATTTTGATGCTCCAACGATTGGGCTACATGAGCATCCAAGTTATAAGTTTAATTTCAAGAATATAGGAGTTGGTCCATTAAATGTTACCAGTGTTGTAATTGAAGGAGTTAATAAATCAGAATTCACTGTTAAAAAGCAGTCGATTTCTATTGCAGAAACAGAAGTCGGCGAGATTCAGGTTGACTTTAACCCTGTAAATATTGGAAATAAGTCGGTTGACTTAGTCATCAATCATAATGGTCCATCTAAAGTTGTTCGTATCCCGATTAAAGTTAATGTGACGGATGCTGAAGTGAGACATTTTCCATTCTATGAAGGGTTTGAAGGAAATCAATTCCCTGTTCCTGGATGGTCTTCACCTAATGATTCATGGCATCTCGGAAGAATAACGCATGATGGATTTGGTGCTGCTAGTGCAAATTGGAAGTATGATGGTGATGCAATATTGGTAACTCCTCCTATTCATTTACCCGAAAACTATCAACTTTCGTTTTGGTGGATGAATAGATATTCTCCAGAACCGAGACAAGGAGCATACGACTTTACTTTTGTGGAAATAAGTTCAGATAATGGTCTAAGTTGGACGGAATTAGGATCTTATTCCACCTCTCTGATTAGTGATTCTTATCATCACATTAAAATTGATCTTTCTCCATATGCTAACCAAAGGGTATTTATTCGATGGAGGCATGATATGACTCCTGGATATGAAAACATGGCTAGAGGGGTAACAATTGATGATGTATTGATTGATGAAATACCATTTACACCTGAAGTTGAAGGATTTCAAGTCGCAGTGGAAGACTACAATAATGTGCAGATACAATGGAATGCCCCTGTATTATCTGATCCACAAAGAACAAATAAAGTTGAATCATATTGGTTGTATCGAGACGGTAGGCTTTTGACGAAACTAGATGAGAATACGCTAACCTATAAAGATGAGCACCTTAAACGTGGAGAATATGAGTATTATGTTCGAGTAAAATATGAGAAAGGTACTTCTGATGGATCATTTCCTGAGGTTGTGTTTATTGATATTGAGAATGATTTTCCTCCTACACACCTTGATGCAGAGGTGAAAACACAATCGGATAACACGAATAATGTGTTTTTGACATGGGATCGTCCGATCAAAAAAGAGTATATCAATGTTTACCCTGAGGGGGATACTTACGGTCCAGCAAAAACGGGGAAGTATAGTGATGAACAATTGTGGGTTGCAAACTATGCTCCCAAGGGACATCATGAGGTTTCTATGATTAAGTTTGATATAGAACAATTTAAAGGTAAAGAGATCGAGAGTGTCAAGTTAAGATTGAATCAGATTTTTATGGCCAATGACCATAATACTGAGCCTTCAAAGATTTATGCAATTGATGAATCATGGGATGAAAGTACGTTTGACTTTAGCTCAAAGATATCCTATGATGATCAAAAGGTTTGGGGAGAGTATTACTTTGGATCGAATGGATGGCAAGAAGTTGATATTACAGACCTCGTTAAAGCATGGATTTCAGGTAAACTGCCCAATAATGGATTGTGTCTCGTTGCAGCAGAAGGAGACCGTTTGAGAGTCTTTGACTCGAAAGACTGTTTTGTTCCAGAGAATCGTCCACATTTGAAAGTGGGAGTAAATGCAGAAAAGGGTAGTACTGGAAACGATAAAGGGAAAGGTATTGGATATCGGATTTATCGTAATGGAAAAATGATTCATCAAATAGATGATTTCAAAACAACAACTTATACTGATGTAAACTTAGATCCGAACTTTTACACCTACTCTGTATCGGCACTTTATAGTTATGCTGGGGAGAGTGAAAAGAGTTCTCCTGATGTTGTAAATGTTGCATTAAATAATACGTCGGCATGGACTTGGATGATCTATTTATATGAAGACAATACTGGTTTAGATGGAGCCGAAGATATTAATGAGCTTGAATTCAATGGGTCCGTGCCAGGTTTGGTTAACTACATTGTTCTTTATGATGCAGATGATGATTCTAAGGATGGTGTTTATTATGTGACCAAAGATCCTGAAGGAGAAAATAACACAATAGTGTCGAAAAAGATTTCAGATATGTTTGGTGTGGATCCTAAAATGTCCGATTGGAATACTTTGGATAAATTCTTGGCTTTTGCACAAAAGAGTTTCCCTGCCGAAAGATATGGACTAACTCTTTGGGATCATGGTAATGGTATTTTTAGAGATGGAGAAGTGACTGAAAGGTCATTTGTTGGTGGTATGAACTTGTGGGAATTAGATAAAGCGTTGGCAAATTCAGTAAAGCGTACTGGTAAGAAGATTGATATTCTAGGATTTGATTTGTGTCTACTTGGTCAAACAGAAACAGCTTATCAGGTTATGCCGTATGCAAAATACTTATTGGCTTCTGAGAAGACTGAGCCAGGAGATGGATGGGACTACAAAGTGGCATTTGAAAGAATGAATTCTAATCCATTGATCACCAGTGAAGAGATGAGTAGATATTTGGTTACTGACTATGTGGAGAGTTACACTGTTGGTGGAAATTCGAACCCTGCAGATGTTACACAAGCGGCTACGGATTTAACCATGTATCAAAATGAATATATCTCGACATTGAATGATTTTGCTAGATCATTGATTGATCATGTGTATGATCATAAGAAAGAGATTGAAACAGCACGAGAGTTAAGTTGGTATTCGAAACGCAATAAAGATCATCGCGATTTAGGCCATTTTACAAGATTGATCATGATCAATGATCAACTTCCTCAAGCTTTAAGAGATAAAGCGAGAACTTTCTATGATGTGTACCAAAATACTATTGTAGAAAGTGGTTCTACCGGTAAAGCGAATGCATCAGTAACAGGGCATAGGGTTTGGTTTCCAAAGACTATCAGTACTGAGTTAGATAAAGAGTTGTATCTAGATCCGCTTAATTATCTAAACTTTAGTGAAACACTTTGGGATGAGTTTCTTTTTAGTTATGAAAACCCTCAAAAGAACCCGAGTGTGATGAGTGTAAACAATCAAATGTTTGATATTGATGCTTCAATTCAGACGATAACCCTTTTAGCAACTCTTGCTGGAGATGCAGAGGTTAGTTGGGAGATTAACAGCAATGTTCCATGGTTAAAGCTCTCCAAAACAAGTTACCAGAATAGTGCATCTATATCAATTGCTGTAGATAAGAACACTGTAGAAGCCCGTGATGGGGTATTGGTGATTAATGCGGAAGGTGTTGTTGGTTGTCCAATGAAGATTATTGTTCACCAAAACAAAATGGAACTAGGTCTAAGGTCATTTGATGCATCAATTGAAGGGCCTGAGGCTAGACTTTCATGGAAATATTATGGATTTAAGGAGTTGTTTGATCATTACAATATCCTGAAAGAAGGTAAGTCAATAACTGAAATTAGAGATGTTGATGTCAATGAGTATGTTGATCAAAGCTTCAAAAAAGGAGTTGCTGTTTATCAATTAGAGGTGGTATTAAAAAATGGTTCGATAATTCAAAGTGATGAAAAAACTATCCGTGTCATAGATGAATTGACTATTGATAAATTACTGGTTGAAGAAGGTACTGATGCTGTCAATATCATTTGGCATACAACAAAAATTGATAAAGATGTAAGAGCATTTTTAATTTTTAGAGATGGGAAAATAATAGAAAGGATTACAGATCTAGATTTAAGAAAGTACCAAGATAAGAATGTGGTTAAAGGCCTTCATAAATATTGGATGCAAATGGAGTACTTGTATTTAGTTTCTCCAAAAACAGAAGAAATAGAACTGGATGTACTACTTCTTTCAAGTGTATGGCCTAATAGTGAATTTAATGAAATTAAGGTGTTTCCAAACCCACTTGTTGATAGCAGGTTGCATGTAACTGTTAGTTCAGGGGTTTCCGTGGAAAGGATGGAAATTTATAATTCACAAGGTGTTTTATTATATATTCTTTACGATTTCGATAATGATTTAAATATTCAGAGAAATGTAAAACTTGATACAGGTGTTTATATTCTAAGAATACATAGTTCATTGGGAATTAAAACATTTAAGTTGATCAAAAAGTAAATAAGTCTAAGTAGTCTTATAGAGGTGGGGAAACATTTGTTTTCCCACCTTTTAACGTTTTAATCGTATGAAAAGAATAATTATTTGGGGTGTTCTGTCCATCTTATCTTGCCATATAAAGGGGCAAAATAAAGAAATAACAGGTGCTGTCTTTGATGGTAATACGCATGAAATAATGGTTGGAGCTACTGTATATAATAAAAATAATAATACTGGAGTTGTAACAGATATACAGGGAAGATACAAGTTAAAAGCCAATATAGGAGATACAATAGGTGTTCGATTTATTGGATATAGAGAAAAATTTTTTTTGTGTGAAAAATCGGATAATAATAAAGTCATACTTTTCCCAGTTACGAAGATCCTAGAAGAAACGATTGTTGTTGCTTATGGCCGTCGGTCGAAGAAGAAATTAAATGGAGCAGTAACCTCTATTAATGATAATAATCTACGTACATCTGTTTCAAATATAGGTGCTTTGCTTCAAGGTAGGGTAAGTGGGTTGCAGTCTATAACTGAATCGGGAGATCCAAATGCTGCTCCCATTATGTTTTTAAGAGGGGCAAGTTCTGTTCATGCATACGCTGGGCCTTTGTATGTTTTGAATGGATTGGTTGTCGAGGCTTCTTTTATACAAAAGATAACCCCTTCAAATATCTCGTCAATATCAATTCTTAAGGATGCGACGGCAACAGCTTTGTATGGTTCTAGAGGGGCGAATGGAGTAATTGTTATAGAAACCAAACAAGCAAAAACAAAAGGGTTTCATGTGGGGGCATCTGTTACCTATGGTTTAAGGTACCCTAATTTGCTACCTGTTGACTTGATGAGCTCAAAAGAGAAATTACAATATGAAGTCTTACTGGGGATTAAAAGATTGTCAGAGGAGCGTATTGATGAGTTGGCAGCCAATCCAACAAATTGGGAAAAAGAAGTTTTGAGAAGAGGTACTTCTACAGAATTGGGTGTAAATATCGAAGGAGGAAAAGGTAAAGCCGCTTTCCGTCATCAGCTATCGTATCGAAAAGATGTGGGTACTTTACAAAATTCTTCATTGGATAATTTCTCATTTACAAGTCGATTGAATCATCACCTAGGAGATAAAATCACCACCTCTTTGTTCTTCTATGGGAATTACCTAGATGCTAAGAATCCTACAGGTATAGGTGATAAATTGGTGAAAAATAGTCCTGTAATTCAGGCATATTTGAATAATCCTTATGATGCACCTAGAGATGAAAAAGGAAATTATATTTCAACATCTTTAGGACCGAATGCAATACGTGATTTAGAAATGATTAACAATGAAACAAAAACGTATCATTTGCGAATGCAAGGCAATTTTAAATGGGATATTTTAGCAGGATTTTATTTTACAGGGTTGTACTCTTGGAATTATTCTCATTCTCTATTAGATCAATTTAATCCTCCTGGAATTAGTATGTATCAATTAGATCCTTCATCTTCAATTCAAGGAGATAAAAAGAGAAGTTATTCAGGCAATACACGTTTACAGTCATCAAACCAATTGCATTATAAACATCATCTTTCGAATCATCATATTGAGTTGATGGGGGCCTTTGAGACTGACTACCGAAAGGAAGATGGCTTTATCGCTTTAGCCAAAGGGTATGTATCTCCATTACTTTCTTCTTTGTCTTCAGCAGAAAAGCCATTTCAAACAGCAGAGCGATATTGGGAACGAAATATGCTGAGTTATATATCATTTATAAAGTATGATTGGAATAATATTATCTTCTTTGATGGATCATTTAGAAGGGATGGCTCCTCTGTTTTTGGTAAGAATAACCCCTACTCGAACTTCTACTCTTTAGGTTCTGGATTAGATCTATCTGGTTGTGTTTTTAATGAGAACGTAGATCTATTTAAAATAAGATTCAGTTATGGAACGTCTGGAAATGAAAGTATTTCCCCGTACCAAACAATGAAGTTATATAAGTTTAATCAATATTATAGCGGTAAAAAAGCTGGTGCTGCAAAACAGGTTGGGAATAAAGCATTAGGTTGGGAGAAAAGTCTATCCAAAAGTATAGGATTTGATTTTTTGTCTAAAGGTAGCAAGTATGGTATCAGTCTTGATTGGTATGAACAATATACCGATGATTTACTCCTAGATGTACAACTATCTCGATTGTACGGTTTCTCTACGAAGATGATGAACGCGGGTGCTGTACGTAATCGTGGTTTTGAAACTTCTTTTACTGCAACGCCATGGACGAAAGGCTTTTGGAGTTTAACCTTTGAAGCACAATATTCGTATAATGATAATGAGGTAACACATACACCTAACGGAGAAGATATAGTCAATAATTTTACGATTATCAGAGAAGGAGAGGCCTTAGGTAGTGTTTATTTGGTTCCTTATGGAGGTGTTAATGTATCGAACGGATCACCAATTTGGGTTAAGAAGGATGGTCGTTTAACTGAGACTTATGATCAATCAGATGCCGTTGTGATTGGTACAGGAATACCACCACATAATGGATCATTCAGAGTTCGTCTTCAAAATGAAAATCTTGAAATAGCTGTATTATTTACAGGTGCAGCTGGCAACAAAGTAGTGAACAATAATCGATATTTCTTTGAATCAGATGGTGAGTTTATGATATATAACCAAGACCGCAGGTTATTAACTGAGGCTTGGGAAATACCAGGTGATATGACAAAGATCCCCAAACAAGTTGCAAATGGAAATAACCACCAGATGTCAACTCGCTATGTTGAATCGGGTAACTATATAAAACTTAAGAATGTCAGAATTGCTTATAGTATTGGTCGTCATGATTTTGGCTTTTTACCTTTTAATACGACATTAAGTGTTGAGGCAACCAATTTATATACGTGGACCAATTACAGTGGAATAGATCCAGAAATGGCACGTTCTGTCGATGCTTTCCGATATCCATCCAATCAATCTATCTTTTTCGGTATAACAATGAATTTTTAAAAAGGATATTATGAAATATATTCTATCAATATTATCAATATTTACGCTCATCACAGGTTGTACATTATCCTTAGATTATCAACCTCGGGATGCTTTTGGTGAGCAAATGGCATTTAAAGATTATGCATCTTGGGAGGTAATGGTTAGGGGATGCTATAGTTCATTAGGTGATGAAGCTTTATATGGTGGTTTCTTATCTATGGGAATAGGTGATCTCTTGACTGATAATGTGGAGGCAAGTCCTCAAAATAATGGAGAGTATCAACAAATATATCATTGGACTTTTCACGCTATGAACCCACAACTGACAGCAATATGGGAAAAAGCCTATCATACAGTATATCTTGCAAATACGATCATAGACCAATCTTTCCCTACTAACGATTATGAGAATCATAAAGAACGATATGAGCAGATGAAAGCCGAAGCAAAGCTAATACGTTCTATGGTGCATTTTGACTTAATCCGTCTTTTTTCTTCTTATCCGTTTGATGAAAATTCAATGGGAGTACCATATATCAAGCAACGAGTTTTTTCATTATATCAAAGAGAAACCATAGTTTCTAATCTTTCCAATTGTATCGATGATATTAATGAGGCATTACCACTACTTGATAAATCAACTTCTCCGACAACAGCCAATCAAAGAGTAGCCTATTATTTGTTAGCCAAGATATATGAGTATCAGGATCAAAAAGATAAGGCAATAAATACGTTACTACATATAGATCTCAACTCGAGTGATTGGATAGACCAAAGCAAGTATCGTGATTCATGGACTTCATATACATCGGAAGGAGTTTTGTTTGAAATAATTAAAACGGATAAGGATAATCCCCAAAATGCATGGATATATTATGACACAAGAAATCAGAGACCTAAGTGGTATGCACCTTCTACTGTTGTAAATAGTTATGGTGACTCTGATGTACGTAAAAATCTATTTTTCCGAAAAGTTGGAAGCAACTATGAGATAACTAAGTATATGGGTCAACCAGGGGCAGATATGCCAAATGGTGGAACAGTCAAGCTTTTAAGAATGGCAGAAGTACACTTTCTATTATGGTTTTTACAGATTGACAATGGAGATGTAACAACATCAGTTGTAGAGGATCTAAATGTATATCTCAAACAGAGAGGTGAAAGTCCATATACTTTTGTGGATCGCTCCTCTTTGCTTGATTTTATTGAAAAGGAATATAGAAAGGAATTTGTGTATGAGTCGAAACATTTCTTTCGCCTCAAAATACGTCAACAGAAAATAGTACGTTTGATTTCTACTCAGACGATGTTACTTCCTGCAAATGATCATCGATTTACGATGCCTATACCTTCAGTTGAAATGAATGCAAACAAAAAAATGAAACAAAATGATGGATATGAGTCGTAAGTATATAAGTATATTCTGGGTGCTCTGTTGCATAATGCTTTATTCTTGTCAACAAAAAAAGGATGTCTTTTATGATGGTCTCCCCCAAATACAGTTCTCCAAACATATCGCAAATATCGAGATGTCCCCTAAAGTAAAAGATATAGAGCTAAAAGTGGAACTTGTATATGGTCAGATTGAAGAGAACTTAGATTTTCATATTGAGGTTGAAAGGATCTCAGGAAGTTCGGAACTTAGTTTGGATACTAATATATTTAGGTTTGAAAAGGGAATGTATGGTTTGTCAATTAAAATTCCTGTTGATTATGAGACGATATATGATAAAACAAAATGGAGTCTCAAGCTCGTTTCAAATAATCGTGAATCTCTTACCATTGCGCATCGTTCTACTTTTGAGTTGACTGTTACTCCTTATGATTGGACTGAAGACATATCAGGTAAGTATCAACTATCTTTTAAGGATCACTATATGAAGAAACATCTTTATCGTGTCGATGTGGAGTATGTTCGAGATCAAGATAATCAATTTATCCGCATTTCGGACTTACCTGTTTGGTCATTCTATGGTGGCCCCAAAAAGTATCCACAGAGAATATCTTTTAAGATAAATACGATCGAAAGAAACAACGTTTTTATGGGGATTGACCAAATGCTATTAGGGACTTATACAAGTTATAAAAAGTGGTTTATGAGACGTAATTATGGAGACTTCTATATCGAAAAAACGGAGGTTCAGAGCTGTGTATATGACAAAAGTGATCAAAGTATTTTATTGAGCTATAGGTCCTTCTTGACTAAAGGGAAGAAATATGAGCTTAAAGGTGTAACGCTTAAGAAGGAGTTATAGTGAGATTAATATAGAGGGGGTAAAGAAGGGGTGAGATATTAGATGTTGTGGGCTTCATTAAGATATAAAGAGCAATGTAGCATGCTTAAGATATAAAGGTTTGTAGGTTATTCTTATAGAGTTACAAAAAGGTTTCTTATTTTTGGAGCCCGTATCATCCTTTGAAAAAAGGACAAAAATGAAATATTAACACATTCAATAATAGTATGGAACCCATACAGATTAAAGAGATGTTAGATGAGAAAGGGTATATTGATATGCCAATCTCAAATGAAGAGGACATCGTTAGCCAAATAGAGAAATTAAAAAAGGAGAAGAATGCAGTGATTTTAGGTCACTTCTATATCTCTCCTGAACTACAGGATATTTCAGACTTCTTAGGTGATAGTTTGGCTTTAGCAAGAAAAGCTCAAGAAACAGAAGCAGATATTATTGTATTTTTAGGCGTTCACTTTATGGGTGAAACTGCTAAAATATTAAACCCTTCTAAAAAGGTGATTATACCAGATTTAAATGCTGGTTGTTCATTGGCTGAATCTGCTCCTAAAGATGCTTTTGCTGCTTTCAAGGCAAAATATCCAGATCATAAAGTTATATCATATATAAATTGCACTGCCGATATTAAGACCCTTACTGATGTTGTTGTAACATCGTCAAATGCAAGACAGATTGTCGATTCTTTTCCAGAAGATGCAAAGTTGATTTTTGCTCCAGATAAAAATCTAGGTAATTATATGAACTCTGTTACAGGTCGTGATATGATCTTATGGGATGGTGCTTGTATGGTACATGAGAAGTATTCTTTGGAGAAAATCATTAAGTTGATGGACGAAAATAAAGATGCTAAATTCATTGCACACCCTGAATGTGAACAACCAGTTTTGTTGGTCGCTGATTTTGTGGGGTCGACAACAGCTTTACTTAACTACGTGAAAGAGAGTAATAATAAGAAATTTATTATTGCTACGGAAAGTGGAATACTACATCAGATGAGTAAAGAGTGTCCTGATAAGATACTTATTCCAGCACCATCAATTGATTCAACTTGTGGTTGTAATGACTGTACATTCATGAAACTAAATACTTTACCTAAGTTATACAATGCTCTAAAGTATGAGTTGCCTGAAATTATATTGTCAGAAGAGACTATTGAACAAGCGAAGTCTCCAATCTTAAGAATGTTGGAGTTATCTAAGTGATGTTCAAGAAAATAAAATAAATATCAATAATCTCTGTTACAATTGTGGCAGGGATTTTGTATTTTAACGACTTGATATTTCGATCATCATTGATCTATATGGAAACGACATGAATAAATTTGATATGAAAAAAATATTTAAATCCTTAAGCTTTCTTCTTCTCATCTCATCCTTAATTATCAGTGGATGTAAAAAGAGTAGTGATGACAATACAAGCACTACAACACCAACTGAGCCAGAAGTGCCTGGGACATATTACGGTTCGGTTACTATTAGTGGTTCTGATGCAGATGAGATCTTAAAGAAGTTTGCAGATGAGAAATATGATCGAATTAGTGGATCTCTTTCAATTACTTATGCACATGAGAACTTGTCTAGTTTAAGTACTGTTAGAGAAGTTACTGGAACTATTAGGATACAGTCAATAGATCTACCATCTGTTAATTTTATTCCAAAGTTAGATCAAGTTGGAGGTAGTGTTATATTGAGTGATCTGTCAAAGATCACAACACTATCAGGATTCTCATTGCTTGACAGTATTAGTGGTGGTCTTTCGATTAAGGATTGTCCCGAAATAGAGACATTAGAAGGTTTAGATGATTTATTATACCTTAAAGGAAGTCTATCTTTAGATAACTTGGCTAAATTGAATAGTACGACTAACCTTGCAAAGTTAAAAGCATTATATGGTTCTCTTATAGTTAATAACTGTAATGCTATTGAATCTCTTAATGGAACTGTTCTTATTGATTCTATTCCTGGGAATGTTGAATTGCGTAATTGTGCAAAGCTGAATAATTTCAATGGATTAGACAATGTAAAGTATCTAAGTGGTAAGGTGGAAGTTAAAAACCTCTCATCTTTGGTTAGTTTATCTCTTCTTCCAAAATTAGATACATTAAGAAAAAGTGTACTGATTTCAAATTGTAATATGCTTGAAACTGTTGGAGGTTTTGGTAGTGTTGAAGAGATCAAAGAGGGCCTTCATTTTCAAAACTGTCCAACTCTAACTACGATTGCAGGTTTTGCTAAACTAGATTCAATAGGAGGAACTTTATCTTCTCAATATTGTGATCATTTAGGTGATTTTAAAGGTCTATCTAATTTACGTTTAATAAAAGGAAATCTAGAGTTAATTGGATCTTCAGAGATGTCTGCATTAACTGGATTTGGTGATCCTCTTCGTATTAATGGAAAGTTGAATATCCGTGAAAACATGAAGTTAAATTCACTAGGAGATGAATCAAGCCGAACTGGACTTGGTGCCATTAGAGAGCTACATGGTGGTCTTGATATTTATTATAATAAGGCTCTAACGACCTATTGTCCATTAAAAAATATTACGACATTAGAGGGGGCATTCCAATGTTATGGCAATGGTACTGATCTTAACTCTATCGAAGAAATAAAGAACGCTTGTAATTAGTTGATTATATAGCAAAAAAGAGTCATACTGTACAAACAGTATGACTCTTTTTTTGGTGTGCCATGCATGTAAATTAACTAATCGGTGCAAGTCCGTAGTGGAGGTTTGTAGAGCCAACCACCTAGCAGAAGGCAAGGGTGCTTATCGTGAGGTATAACCTGAAGGAAGCCGTATGCAAAACTCTGATCCGAGGTATACGAATCGCATTAGGCGGTATATAACTGGATAAGCTTGCACGACAAAGTGAAGTCCGAATTCTACACGGAGTTTATACCGTAGATGTGGCGGATAGATGGAGTGAAAGTTAATTTCCTTACCATGGGAGGTCTCACAGATGGATACAGTGTATTTTTTTTCCTGTCCATTCACAAAAAGTTAACTGTGAGAAGTCAGCCGAGGTCATAGTACTGTATCCACTTTACAGGAAGGACTGAATCTTAAATTGTTCATAATACAGACTGTTACCTAATGAAGGGATCAATGCAGAAAATATCGGAAGATAGCTACTTGAGTGAAGGTAGAGCGGAACTCGATAATAACTCAAGAGCGCACACTTTCAATGGGATAACTGAAGCCATTATGAAAACGACCATTACAACAGATAATTTATTAGAACGAGTCCTAGAATCAGATAACCTAAATAAGGCTTATTTACAGGTTTATCGAAATAAAGGGAGTCATGGAGTTGATGAGATGCAGGTGGAATCCTTAAAAGATTATCTCAGATTTCATCGAAAAGTTTTAATAACTGATGTTTCCCATGTAGGCTAACATCTTGATTTACAGCATAAAAAGAAGCATGTTTATTTTGATAATTCATTAATTATCAGTAAATTAATGTTGTTCCAATAACCAAATAAATCATGCTTCAGAATAAAAGTACAAAAGTTTTTTCAGAGACACAGAGTTTTTTCAGTTCAAGTGAAAAAGGAATTAATCGAATTATTAGCCTTTACAAGTTACTCAACTTAAGACAACTGAAATTAGGAAATAAAGAGTTGCCTCAGTCTACTTACTTCAAAGGTGACATACTATTAGGCTTACTACTTTTCCCAATTTTCTCTATCCCTAATATTTATAGCTACAGTAAGCATTATCTATCAGAGATGTTAGAAGCACAAAAGAATACATTCTATCGATTTAAAAATAACAGCCAGATAGATTGGCGTACTATAGTTTCATCATGTAATAATAAACTCTTTGGTCAAATAGCCAAAAACTCTCACTCTGATGACTGTAATCAAGCAGAAAGATGCTTAATTATTGACGATACTGATTTTGAGAAGTCTACCTACAAAACTGAACATGTTAGTAAAATATGGTCGCATGTAACCCATCGTTATATATTTGGTTTTAAAGGATTATTTCTAGGTTTATGGGATGGCAAAAGCTATTTTACATTGGACTTCTCTCTACATAAAGAAAGAGGGAAGAATAAAAAGACTCCATTTGGACTCACTGCCAAACAACGTAAAAAACAGTTCTCAAAGAAACGATCAACAAAGAGTAATGGGTTTAACCGAGAGAAAGAACTCGTTATTGATAAAATAACGATGGCAAAAGAGATGATGGTAAATGCTATTAAACAAGGAATTACAGTAGACTACATACTTATGGACAGTTGGTTCTTCTGTGATTCAATATTAAAAACTGTGATCTCTAATGGTATGCATCTTGTTGCAATGGCTAAGATGTCTAGTGCTAAATATTCTTTCAAAGACAAAGAATATAGCACCAAAGAACTTGCTCTCTTACTTAAACAGCGAAAGAGAGTAAAATGGGTAAAGTCACTTAGTCTATATTGTGCAGAAGTCACAGTGAAATATAAAGGTACAGATGTAAAACTATTCTTTTGCAAGAACAGTAAGCGAGGGAAATGGCATTTATTGGTATCTTCAAATACAAAGCTGAGCATAGAGAAAGCTTATCAGATATATAGTATTAGATGGAGTATTGAGGTCTTTTTTAAGGAATCAAAGAACTATTTTGGTTTAGGAAAATCTCAATCGAGTGATTTTGATGCTCAAATAGCAGATCTATCTGTAGCTATTATTGAGTTTAACGTTTTTAGTTTAGCAAAAAGGTTCGAGGCATATGAGACGCTAGGTGGAATCTTTGCTCATGTAAAAGATCAAGGAATGGAACTTGTAATAGTACAACGAATTTGGGGTTTTATCCTCGAATTGATGAGAACTCTCGCAGAAATCATCGATAGTGATTTTAATGAATTGATAATCAGTGTACTTAAAAATAAACCCGAAAATAATAAATTCTTTAGGCTCATTGAATCAATGGTTTATGAACCTGAATAAAGACATGGGAAACATCAGTTAATAACAGAACTACGAAAAGGTAAGTGTTAACCCGATGGCGAATTATCATTATTTCATGCGGCATATTTGATCGGAGTTTTGAAGAGCAAAGCGTATGAATATGCTAATACGAGGAAAAAGTATTGGCGCATTTCATTTCAAAGAGTCCAATTCTACAAACGACTATAACGAATAAGAATTTGGAGAAGGCAGGCTATATTACGCTAAGTGATTATTATCAGAAAGTAAAGTCGTGATTTAGGGAGTCGCCGTATACGAGACCCGTACGTACGGTGGTGTGGGAGGTGTACTGGAAGATTAAATATCTTCCAGCCATCTACCCGATTGTGTGCCATGCATGGAAATTAACTAATCGGTGTAAGTCCGTAGTGGAGGTTTGTAGAGCCAACCACCTAGCAGAAGGCAAGGGTGCTTATCGTGAGGTATAACCTGAAGGAAGCCGTATGCAAAACTCTGATCCGAGGTATACGAATCGCATTAGGCGGTATATAACTGGATAAGCTTGCACAACAAAGTAAAGTCCGAATTCTACACGGAGTTTATACCGTAGATGTGGCGGATAGATGGAGTGAAAGTTAATTTCCTTACCATGGGAGGTCTCGCAGATGGATACAATGTATTTCCCTGTCCATTCATAAAAAGTTAACTGTGAGAAGTCAGCCGAGGTCATAGTACTGTAGCCACTTTACAGGAAGGACTGAATCTTAAATTGTTCATAATACAGACTGTTACCTAATGAAAGGATCAATGCAGAAAATATCGGAAGATAGCTACTTAAGTGAAGGTAGAGCGGAACTCGAGAATAACTCAAGAGCGCACACTTTCAAGGGATAACTGAAGGCATTATGGAAACGAACATTACAACAGATAATTTATTAGAACGTGTCCTAGAATCAGGTAACCTAAATAAGGCTTATTTACAGGTTTATCGTAATAAAGGGAGTCATGGAGTTGATGAGATGCAAGTGGAATCCTTAAAAGATTATCTCAGACTTCATCGAGAAGTTTTAATAGCAGAACTACGAGAAGGGAAGTACCTTCCCAATCCTGTACGACGAGTCGAAATACCCAAAGAACCAGGTAAAACACGCCCTTTAGGTATTCCTACTGTCGTGGATCGAGTTATTCAACAAGCCATTTCACAAGTTCTTAGTCCTATTTATGAGGAACAGTTTTCCAATTATAGCTTTGGATTCCGTCCGAATAAAGGAGCACATACAGCTATTATAGCCTGTAGCCAAACGATCACATCAGGTTATCATTATGCTATCGATATGGATATGGAAAGATTTTTCGATACCGTAAATCATAGCAAGTTGATAGAGATCTTATCACGAACGATAAAAGATGGTCGATTAGTTTCCTTAATCCATAAATATCTAAGAGCCGGAGTTGTTGTTGAAGAGCAGTTTCAAGAAACAGAAACAGGAGTTCCTCAAGGAGGACCATTAAGTCCATTGCTAAGCAACATTATGCTGAATGAATTAGACCATGAACTCACAAGACGAGGTCATGAGTTTGTTCGTTATGCAGATGATATTGTCATCTTATGTAAAAGCAAGCGAGGAGCTACACGCACGATGAATTCTACAATTCGTTTTATAGAAGATACTCTATTCTTAAAAGTGAATCGAGATAAAACAGAAGTGGTGCGCTACAATCAGATTAAGTTTCTTGGCTACAGTTTTTACAAAACAAAAGGTGTCGTTCGTTTTCGATTGTCGAAAAAGACACAACGGAAAGTGAAGCGCTCTTTGGAAGGAATTGTAGCACGGAATAATAGTATTGGTCACGATGAAATCAAATCCAAGCTTAAAAGCTATATTCAAGGATGGGTAACCTATTATCGATTGGCAGATATGAAATCATTTCTGAAACAAGTAGATGAATGGCTAAGACGACGTATCCGTATGGTAATATGGAAATGTTGGAAAAGAGTAAGAACGAAGATGAAGAATTTAATGAAACTCGGAGTTTCGAAGAACAAAGCGTATGAATATGTAAATACGAGGAAAAAGTATTGGCGCATTTCAAAGAGTCCAATTCTACAAACGACTATAACGAATAAGAATTTGGAGAAGGCAGGCTATATTACGCTAAGTGATTATTATCAGAAAGTAAAGTCGTGATTTAGGGAGTCGCCGTATACGAGACCCGTACGTACGGTGGTGTGGGAGGTGTACTGGAAGATAAAATATCTTCCAGCCATCTACCCGATTGCTGGAGATATTGATTATTCAATAATATCAATCCATCCGTGCTTATCTTCTACTGTACCATACTGGATGCCTCGTAGTGTTTCGTAAAGCTTTGTACTTACTTTACCTGCATCGGTACCATAGTTATATTCTTTATTCTCTTCGATATCAACAATACGTTTAATCGGAGAAATTACTGCAGCAGTACCACAGGCGCCTACTTCGTCAAAATTTGCTAGCTCTTCTTCCTCTATAGGACGTACTTCTACTTCCATGCCTAAGTCTGTAGCAATTTGTCTCAAGCTTTTATTTGTAATAGACTCTAATATTGAAGTTGAGCGAGGAGTAATGTATCTGTTTCCTTCAATTGCAAAGAAGTTTGCAGGACCACATTCATCAATATATTTCTTCTCTTTAGCATCTAAATACAATACTGCCGAGAATCCTTCTTCATGAGCTCTTTCACCAGCAGCCATACTTGCAGCATAATTTCCACCAACCTTAAACTTACCTGTTCCATGCGGTGCTGCACGATCGTATTCGCGATAGATCGCAAGATCAGTAGGTTTAAAACCTTCTTTGAAGTATGGTCCAACAGGCATTACAAATACGATGAAAAGATATTCATCTGCCGGTTTTACACCTACCTGTGCACCCGTTCCGATTAAAAGAGGTCTAATATATAGTGATGCACCACTTTCGTATGGAGGAATAAAATGTTCATTAAGTTTAATTGCTTTTTTGACAGCATTACAGAAAATGTCTTCAGGAATGGGTTGCATACGTATACCTTCTGCAGATTCAGACATGCGTTTCGCATTATCCTTCATTCTGAAAACACGTATCTTACCATCCTTACCCTTAAATGCTTTTAAGCCTTCGAAACATTCTTGACCGTAGTGAAGACAAGTTGCACCCATGTGCATGGTTATTTCTTCAGAAGTATGTGTTTCTAATTGTCCCCACTTGCCATCTTTAAAATAGCAGCGTACATTATTATCGGTTTTAGAGTAACCAAACCCGAGATTCTTCCAGTCTTTAGTTTCCATCTCTATCGTTTAAGATTGTTATCAATAAAGAAGCCTTCTTTTGATTTAAGGCATCGTGTGTCGTTTAATATCGTTAGCATAAGATGAAAGAGAGGATCTTATGCCATATTTTAGAAGGAATTTTTGTTAATATCCTTATGAAATCAAAGGTACAAATAGTAAAAGTAAAATATACTAACAAATAAGCATATAAATCTCAAAGAAAATAGATAAATTTACTCTTTGGTATATAGTGAATTAATATTAGGATCAATCTAAAAAAAACTTTTATGAAACACACATTTTGGACCATGGTATTGATTGGATTTGCTTTTACGTCATGTCATAGTCTAAAAAAAGCTTCTTCAGAAGAGACTCAAACGGTAAGTACAAAAGCAAAAGCAATTCCACTAACGGTTAAAGAAGAGAAAGTCGTGGCAGCAAAAGGAGAGGATTCTTCTGTTGGCAACTTTAAATATTATATTATTTGGGGAAGTTTCCAACATCAGGAAAATGCTCTAAAATTAAAGAAGCAGTTAATCGACGAATACCAAACACAGGCTTTTATTCTAGTCAATGAAGAAGGTTGGTTTCGTGTCTGTTTCGAGAGTTATAATAAAGAGAAAAGCGCACGAGCACGTATTCAAGAGTTACGAGACAAATATCCTAATTTTGAGACAATGTGGTTGTTGATTAATAAGATGTAAGTAAAAATCCCAAAGCAAAATAGATGCTTTGGGATTTTTAATAGACTATCAAATCTTAAACTGTAAGAATATCAACTTCTTTAGCTTTTAGTTGTTCATCTACTTTCTTGATGTATTTATCAGTAAGCACCTGTACATCTCCTAACGAATTCTTCTCTTGGTCTTCAGAAATCTCTGTTGCTTTTAACATCTTCTTGAAAGTGTCGTTCGCATCTTTACGTGCACCACGTATCGCGATCTTAGCATTTTCTCCAGCAGTATTAGCATCTTTAACAAGCCCTTTACGACGTTCTTCAGTCAATGGTGGCACATTAAGACGAATAATCTCCCCATTATTATCAGGATTTAGCCCAAGATTAGAGTTTATTAGAGCCTTTTCGATATCTGGAATAAGTTGCTTCTCCCATGGCTGTACTGCAATTGTACGTGCATCAGGAGTATTGACATTTGCAACTTGAGATAGAGGGGTTGGAGCCCCATAGTACTCGACCATTACACCATCTAACATGCGAGGACTTGCTTTACCTGCACGAATACTTGCTAGTTCTTTATCAAGATGCTCAATCGTGTTGTCCATCTTTTCTTGAACCATATCTAAAATCATTTGTAACTCTTCATTCATTGCTTAGGAGTTTTTATGGTTGTTTTATCTATTTTATCAGAATAACTCAATCTATCCATATTTGTTCTTCAAATATAGTGAGATTAGTTATTATACACATATGTTCCAATATTTTCTCCATCGATAACCTTTACAAGGTTGCCAATTGTATCCATATCAAAAACAATAACAGGTAAATTATTTTCTTTACACATGGCTGTTGCTGTAAGGTCCATAATTTTTAACCCCTGACTGTATATCTCATCAAAAGTAATTTGATCATATTTTGTAGCTGTAGGATCTTTCTCCGGATCTGCTGTATATATTCCGTCCACTCTTGTTCCTTTAAGCATCACATCTGCTTCAACTTCTATTCCCCGAAGGCTTGAACCTGTATCTGTTGTGAAATAAGGATTCCCTGTTCCTCCAGATAATATAACAACCTTACCTGATTCAAGACTTTCAATGGCTTTATCTTTGGAGTAATACTCTCCAACTGGTTCCATTCTTATTGCTGTTAATACTCTATTGGCAACACCATTGTTCTTTAGTGCAGATCCTAAAGCCAGACTATTAATCACTGTAGCAAGCATCCCCATTTGATCTCCTTTTACACGATCAAATCCTTGAGTGGACCCACTAAGCCCTCTAAAAATATTTCCTCCACCAATTACGATAGCTACTTGAACACCTTTCTCTACAATTTCTTTAATTTGTATTGCATAGTCATTAAGTCTTTGAGAATCGATACCATATTCTTGGTCCCCCATTAATGATTCTCCAGATAGTTTAAGTAGTACTCTTTTAAATTTTGCCATGATTATAGAAAAATGTTTTGCCAAAATTACGATAGATTAAGCATATACGAAAATTATATGATTATTCTGTTTAATTATTTTATGCTATTGATCGTTTTTGCGTTCATCATGATTCCGAAGATCGTTATTGGATCTAAATTATTTGTAAAACAAGTATCTTTGATTCTAAATAAATGTACGAATGTTGAAGTATTCTTAATTATGGATGAAATTAGGTATTAAATAATCTTCTTTTTATTAATTTTATTGAAAATATTAATGGGAATTTATCTTGTTATGAACACTACTATTATACAAAACAGAGGATTGATGTATCGATGATAAAAGCTGGTATCTCATTAATAATAACGACCTATAATTGGCCGAAGGCACTTGATGTTGTTCTAGAACGCTTGCTTGATCAGACTTTATTTCCTGATGAGGTTATCATAGCGGACGATGGCTCTACAAGTGAAACCAAGGAGCTAATAGATCTGTGGCGTGGTAAACTGCCTTTTCCAATTATCCATTCTTGGATTGAGGATGATGGTTTTAGGGCTGCAATGAGCCGAAATATGGCAATTGAAAAAAGCAAGTATAATTATATTATTTTTATTGATGGAGACATTCTTATTCGAAATCATTTCATTGAAGATCATCGAAAGTATAGACAGGATGGTTATTTTATCTCAGGATCTAGGGCTCGTTTGTCTAAAAGTTTAACATCTAAAATTCTAAATAAAGAAATAAAGCGTGAGAATTTCTTCACGAAGGGTGTTGGGCGAAGATTAACATTCATACGATGGCCTTTTTACCATCGCATGTTCCCAGGAATACTAAATCATTATAGAAAGGTGAGAAGTTGTCATCTTTCAGTTTGGCGAGAAGATTTGATAGATGTAGATGGTTTTGATGAATCATTTGAGGGTTGGGGCTTAGAAGATTCAGATCTAGTTGTACGTTTGATGAATAATGGTGTCAAAAGAAAAAACATTCATTTATTAGCGTCATGCTCTCATATTTATCATGAACAGAAAGAAAATGATCGCTTTGCTGAGAATGAAGAGTATTTAAAAGGTGCAATAGGTGAAAAATATATTTGTGCAAGGAAAGGAATTTCTACTCATTAATTTCAATAATAATTTAGGTTTAATCTTGAAGTTTATATTTTTCAGAGAATTCTTTTTAGTATTATGATTTTATCTTTCTCAAAAATATTAATGTATCTTTGGTTCAAAGAGTGAGATCATTTCGATAATTAAGGATTAAATTAAGGAATAATAGTTTGATGAAGATATTACATTTCTCAGATTCTAAAGTTTGGGGGGGCAGCGAGGAACAACTCTTCTACCTATTAAAAAATGATTGTTCATGTGAACACATATTGGTCTGCTTAGATGAAACACCTTCTTCGATACGAAAGAAGGATTTATCTTGTCGTGTAATATGTTTGAAAAAAAGAAAGAAATATCATTTTCAGATATTACGTGATTATATTGATGTGTTGAAAAATGAAGAACCTGATATTATACATATACATACTAGAGTTGGGCTTACGCTGCACTATGTTTTATCTAAGTTCTTCCATTTAAAAGCCCCAATTGTATTTAGTAAGAAAAATCTAGGGGTAAATTCTGCATATATTAAGAGAAAGAAATATAATTCTGATATCATAAAAAGATATATTTGTATTTCAAATGCAGTGAAAGATGATTTGGTCTCTATTTTAACAGAAGATAATAGAAAAAATGTCACTGTTATTTATGATGGTATTCCTACAGATAAAATAGGAAATAGTAATCTACCTTCACTAAAAAAACACTATAGCCTTCCTTCTGATGCTTTTATTGTTGGTAATATTGCAAATCACACTAGAGCCAAAGACTTGTTAACTCTAGTTGAAGTGGTCAATATTCTTGTAAATATAAATGGGTACAAGAATATTTTTGTAATCCAAGTAGGTGAAGACAATAAACTCACAGAACAGATGAAAAATAAGATTGAGGAATATGATATTTCCTCAAATCTCATACTTCATGGATTTCAAAAAAATGCAATACAACTTGTACCTCAGTTTGATCTATATACACTAACATCTGAGAGAGAAGGCCTCAGTGTTTCCATTCTTGAAGCATTAGCTCAAGGAAAGGCTGTTGTTGCAACAAATGCTGGGGGTATTCCTGAGGCTGTGAAGGACAATTATGTTGGATTATTGTCTCCTGTCAAAGATGCCCAATCATTAGCCAATAATATAACTAGATTATATGAAGATCGTGATTTACTAAGAACATTTGAAAGTAATGCAATACCATATGTAGAAGAGAATTTCTCATTATCGAAATATGTGAAAGATACTTGTCGAGTTTATCATGAGTTGTATGGTGAGTTTTATTAGAGAAGGGATATTTAGACGTAATTATAGACAAAAAGTAAATTAATAATCATATGTGTAACTCTATTTTATCAATAATCATACCCATTTATAATGTGGAAGACTTTATCGATAAATGTGTCAGGTCTGTAGTTTCTTCATCATCGAATAAATATGAAGTTATTTTGGTAAACGATGGTTCACCTGATAATTCTGCAATAATTGCAAAGAAATATGCTGAAAAGTATGATTTCGTGAAATTCGTAAATAAGAAAAATGGGGGATTATCTTCTGCAAGGAATGAAGGACTAAAGTTTGTAACGGGTAAATATATTTGGTTTGTAGATTCTGATGATTGGATTGAGGACGGAGCTATCGATAAATTGATCGAGTTAATTGAGAAAAATAATTCAATTGATATGTTTCACTTTTCTGCGGTTAGCTACTTCAATGAGAACCATATTGAATTTTTAAGACGTTCACCTCTTAAAAGAGAACAAATAAAGGCCGCTAATTTCTATAATAAGGAAATATACCAACCCAATGTTTGGTTAAATTTATATCGTACAGAATTGCTAAAAGAGCATGGTCTTATTTTTAACGAGGAGCTTAGTAATCATGAAGATGATTATTTCATGCAAGACTTCATTCAATGCGCAAATAATGTTATGCTGTTGCCTGAATCTCTTTATTATTATCGACAAGATAGTAGAAGTTTATCTACTGTTAATACTTGGAGCCGAGCGGAATCACTTTATTTATTATTAGATAAAACACATATTACCGCAAGGCTTAATCAAGATGAAAAATTCTTTCTTTGGTATACTTATTTTATTACAAAAGAATTTTATAAATGTGTTAAAGGGATTGATGATATTAATAGTCATAAAATTGATTTTATGAAATCTCATAAAATCCCATATTTAAAAAATCCCATTACTAAATGGAAATTAAAGAAATTTATAATAAATCACGTTCCATTGATATATTATAAATTCGTTCTTTAGGAATAAAGAACGAATTGTATACAGAATCTCGTAAATGCATTTAATCTTTGTAGCTTTTTTTGTATAGAGTCAAAAAAGATTACATGTATTGGCTTTGGTGCAATAATATATTTTAGTATTACTAGGTCTTTATAACTGATCTTTATACTCCTCCTTATTAATGTTTTGAACATACATTTGTTAAACTCAAATGGTTCAAAGTATTTAACCCTATTGTTTTGCTTTATTAATTCAATAATATTGGTTCTAAATAGAGCTTGTTTGTCTCTATCTTTAAATTTTGTTTTATCCCAAATTACATTACTTATAAAGTTAATATGAGGTATGTTATGAAATGGACTATTGTATAACATCATTGAATGTGAGACAATTGTGTTGTTAATCTGCTCTTTTCGTTTAATGTGCGTTATTTGTTTATTATGAACACGATAATGAAGTAGAACTTCATTAAGGTTTGCGATTTTTACATTCAACATCATTCTTGTCCACAAATCATAGTCTTGTGCAGATTTGTAATCTTCATTATAGAAGAATTTATTTTCAATCACCACAGACTTTCTTATCATAACAGATGGATGAGAGATACAGCATTTAAAGAATAGCTTTGTTTTAAGATCATCAGGTTCAGAAGGGAATATCTTGACATTATTCTTATCTCCAAATTTCTTTATTTGTGTTCCTAATACAGCTATTTCTTTATTTTGTTCTAAATATTTAACTTGTTTGGCAATACGCTGAGGTGAAGATATATCGTCTGCATCCATTCTTGCAATATAAGTTCCTTGAGATGCTTTTATTGCGATGTTCATACTTTTAGCTAATCCGAAATTAGTTGGATTATCAATTATCTGTATACGGTTGTCCTTGTGTTGAATTTCTTTGAGTAGATTGGTGTTAACCTTGTTCTGTATATTGTCATTAACTACGATTACCTCTAGGTTAGTGTAGGTTTGATTTAGTATTGAATTGATCGCTTTTCTTATCCACTCACTTTCTTCATTATAAACGGACATAATGATCGATACCAATAAAGAGTTAGTTTTTCTCATTTTAACACAACAATTTCTTTATGATTAAATAATCATTTCTATATAAAAATAGCAGCAGAACCTATGGAGTTATGTGATGATATTGCCCTATTTAAAAATTGAGAATAATCACTTATAATCGCAAAATTAAAGAATAACTTTCAATTCACAAGTATTAAACAATCTATTGATATCAAAAAGTTATTATTACATCCTCGTAGACTATATTAAATATGTGTGTCTACACCATTGTATGAGTCTTTAACAATTTAAAATAATATCCTCCAATTTGAAAACGTATTTTTTCATTTTGTGTAATAGATGCTTTTGGCTTACCATATATACATTAAATAACCTATGACTATTCATGTTTAATTTAGGAAGTCTTACAGTTGATGATTACGACGTAATTAATAATTATTTTCTCTAAGTGGAAAATAGATTTTAATAACACCTCTAGTCAATAATTGAATGTACGCTTAAGAATGCGTAATTAGTCTGATTGATGTAAGAGCTTTAATCCTTCAGCCAGGCTTATTTTTGATTCCCAGTTTGGCATAATTTGTCCTACCGAAAAAGGATTCATTACTTCCCTTTTTCTATAAGCCCGTTTTCCCCAATTAATTTTTAGATTCTTCCCTGTTACTTGTTCAAAAAGATAAACCATTTCTTTCAAAGAATAATTAATATTACCTCTAACAGAATATATCGGATGTGTGGTGTTAGTTTTATCTAATAATGTTAATGCAACTTTATAAGCATAACAGACATCTGAAATATGTACAAAGTAAAGTCTCTGTTCTCCTTTAGACATATCTAATACCTTTTTACTATCAGAAAATTGATGAAGAAGATTTATTAATTTACCTCTGTTGTCATTTTCACCATAAGTGTCATAAAGAATAAGGTCAATGGCTTTAAAACCTTCTGCTTGTATATAGTATTCAAGTATATTGCTAAATGCATGTTTTGTTGCTGCATAAAGTGATACAGGGTTATATGTCTCTTGGTGATAGTACTGCCATGATGTCCCAGTGTTAATTATCTTTTTTACACCACACACTTTCATGGCTTCTAGTAATTGTGTTCCAAATAAAATATTACTAGTAATTAGATTGTCAATATCATCAGTTTTGTGTTCTGCAATAAAAAGTGAAGCAAGATGTAATACTGTATCAATATTCTTATCCTTAATACCTTTCTTTAGGCTTGTAATCGTACCATCATAAAGAATTGTATCTATTTTATCATTAATGTCCTTCAAATTATAAAAAGAAGAACTATCTCGTACAGTCACTGTAACAGAATAACCTTGGTCAATAAAGTAATGTGTTAAATTTGAGCCAACAAAACCTGTTGCACCAGTTATTAGTATTCTCATTTGAATGGGGATTTAAACATGTCTAAAGTTACGAAATTTAGATCTCTGTCAGAAATAATAGGATCTTCAATATGGTTCCATTCAAAACCAATAGAATTGTATTTAATGCCACAGTCAGATTCTGGGTTATATCCTGTTGATACATTATAAGTGCTAATTGTATTGTCCTCTAATGCAAGAAAGCCATGTGCAAACCCCTTAGGTATATATATAGATCGTTTGTTTCTGTCATTTAATTCAAAAAAGTCATATTTACCATATGTAGAAGAACTTTTCCTTAAATCGACCACTACGTCTAGAATAGATCCTGCTTGAACATTGACTAACTTGTAATGATCATGTGGAGGTAGTTGAAAATGCATCCCACGGATTGTATCTTTTTTTGAAATAGAGAAATATGATTCATTCCAAACCGTATTTAAATTATTCTCTTCAAAGGTTTTACTGTTGAATGTTTTTACAAACTCACCTCTTGAATCTAAGGCATGGAAGTTTTCTATTATGTATACTCCTTCTAAGGTTGTGTTGATGATTTTCATTTACTTAAAAAATAATGGATTTGATCTGCACAAATATTATAAACATTTTCTGTTTGATATCTCTTATACCAATCAACCGTTAGCTTAATTGTTTCATCAATATTTAGCTTTGGTTTCCATCCAAGTTTAAAGAATGTTTTAGATATGTCGAGAGATAAGAGTTTTGCCTCATGAGGATGATCAGAACTTGAAATATCAATAATTTGCCCACAGCCATATTCATTTACAATCTTAGTAGCAATATCCCAAACTGGGATTACAGACTCTAAGTGAGGTCCAAAATTCCATGGCTCATTAAAACTTCCGGGAGAATCCCACATTTTTTGTGCTAAAAGTAGATACCCAGATAGTGGCTCTAGCACATGCTCCCATGGTCTTATTGATTTAGGAGACCTTACTTCAATAGGTATATTACTTTCAATTGACCTTATACAGTCTGGAATAATTCGATCATTAGCCCAGTCTCCACCTCCAATTACATTCCCTGCTCTGACACTTGCGATTGTTTGTTTGTTAGATGAAGAGAAGAATGATCTTTGCCACGATTGTATCGCAATTTCACAGGCTCCTTTAGAACTTGAATAAGGATCAAAACCACCTAATGAATCAGTTTCCTTATATCCCCAGAGTTGCTCTTTATTTTCATAACATTTGTCTGTAGTTATAAGTACACTTGATTGAACACTTGGAGTTTGTCTAATTGCTTCCATAACATGAATTGTCCCCATTACATTGGTTTCATATGTCTCAATCGGAGACAAGTATGAATCTCGGACTAATGCTTGGGCTGCTAAATGAAAGACAATCTCTGGTTTGTATTTAGCAAAAACTGTATAAAGTTTCTCTTTATCTTTAATATCTCCTCTAATATCAATTATTTTAGAAGATATTGAAGCTAAACTAAAATTATCTTTATTACTTATTGGATCTAAACTATAACCAATCACTTCAGCACCTAGCTCAAGTAAGAATATAGACAACCATGACCCTTTGAATCCTGTGTGTCCAGTTACAAGGACTTTTTTGCCTTTGTAGAAGTTATTATAATGTTGTATTGTCATGTTTCTGACTAATAATGGTTATATCTATTGTTTTTAGATTATTACAATAGATTGGTATACTTACTACCACTGTTTCCATGGAGCATTTCCTTCGTCCCACAGTTTATTAAGTTCAATATTATCTCTGAGTATATCCATTGGCTTCCAAAATCCATGATGTCGATAAGCATACATTTCATTGTCCTCAGCTAGTTTCTCTAAAGGTTCTCTTTCAAATATTATATTGTCTCCCTCTTCAATGTAGTTTAGAACCTCAGGTTGACAAACAAAATAACCAGCATTAATCCAAGTGTTATCTCCTTTAGGTTTCTCTTGAAAAGAGTTTACGACACCACTATCACTGATCTCTAATGCGCCAAATTTACCTTGTGGCTTATAGGCTGTGACTGTAATTAGCTTGTTTTGTTGAAAATGTTGTTTAATAACATTTGATATATTAATGTCAGAAACCCCATCTCCATATGTTAGACAGAAAGGTTCATTTTGAATGAAATCTTTTACTTTTTTTATCCTAGATCCTGTCATCGTATGAAGTCCAGTATCTACAAGAGTTACTTTCCAATCCTCTGAATCAGAATTATGCACTTGCATTTGGTTGTTCTTAAGATCAAAAGTGACATCGGAATTATGTAAGTAATAGTTTGCAAACCATTCTTTGATAACATACCCTTTGTATCCACAACAAACGATAAATTCCTTTATTCCGTGAGCAGCATAAGATTTCATGATATGCCAAAGAATAGGTTTCCCTCCGATTTCAACCATTGGCTTAGGGATTAGGTGAGTCGATTCGCTCAGTCTTGTTCCAAATCCACCTGCTAAAATTACAGCTTTCATAATCTTGTATTTTGTGTTGTAATTATTACGCTAATCCCTTCTTTTGAAAAAAACGATTAAATGATGATTTCATATGATCCATCCTTTCGCTGTCAATACCAGGATATACTCCAATAAAAATCCCATTCTTCATTACATAATCAGTATTTTTCAATTCTCTTACAATTCTGTAGTTCACATCCTCATATGCGGGTTGTCTTGTTAAGTTTCCAGCAAATAACTGTCTTGTTAAGATTCCTTCATCTTCAAGATGTTCCACTATATCTAATCTGGAAAAATGTTCATTTTCAACAATAGAAAACATAAAGCCAAACCAACTGGGATCTGAATTAGGTGTTGCCTCAGGTAGAATTAGATATGATGAATACTGTTGTAGGTGATTCTTTAAAATTTTAAAATTTTGCTTTCTAGATTCAATGAATGAATCTAATTTGTCAAGCTGTGCAACCCCAACAGATGCTTGCATATCAGAAACTTTCAAATTGTATCCTATATGACTGTATACGTATTTATGATCATAGCCAGGAGGCAGTGTTCCAAATTGAAAATCAAAACGATGACCACAGGTATTGTCACTACCAGGTCCACAAAAACAATCACGTCCCCAATCTCTAAATGATAGTACGTTTCTATGAAGTGAACCACTTTTGGTTAGAACAGCTCCACCTTCTCCCATAGTGATATGATGAGCTGGATAGAAGCTAACCGTTGCAAGATCACCATAAGTTCCAACCATCTTACCATTATATGTAGATCCAACAGCATCACAGCAGTCTTCAATTAAGAAAAGATTATGTTTTCTACAAAAGGCAGATACTGTTTCTAGATCAAACGGATTCCCCAAAGTATGAGCAAGCATTACAGCACGAGTTTTGTCACTTAGAGCTTCTTCTAAATATGAGGTATCTATATTACATGTTGTGATTTCGATATCAACAAAAACAGGAATTAAACCATACTGTACAATTGGATTTACTGTCGTTGGAAAACCAGCTGCAACTGTTATTACTTCATCTCCTGGCTTTAATTGTTTTGCCTTCAGTTTAGGAGATGTAAGGGCTGAGAATGCTACTAGGTTTGCACTCGAACCTGAGTTAACTAAGGCACAGTACTTCTGTTGCATCTTGGTTGCAAAGCGTCTTTCAAATTCATCTGCATATCTTCCCGCCGTAAGCCAAAAGTCTAGAGATGAATCGACAAGGTTAACCATTTCTTTTTCATCGTATACTCTGCCTGCGAAACTTACTCTCGTTTTTCCAGGTATAAAAGACTCTTTCTCATCTTCAACTGCATTGTAGTACATCTCTACTTTCTCAAGTATCTCTTTGCGTAATTGCTCTATCTTATTCACAATAATTCTTTTTTGATTAATTTATTCAGTATAAATGCTATTTATATAGACTTAATATCACTAAATATTAATCTTTTTCTTGTACAAGAAATTAATCATTCCTGTATAAAAAGACAAAATGATTAATTCCAATTTAAATAATAAAGACTTCTTTTGGTGATTTAACTTCTGTAACCGTTTTCTATTTGCTACTTTAATAATAGACAGCATCAGTCTTTTCTTCAATACATTTATTTTCAGATTATTAATGCATTTTTTTTGAAGTATCAGATCTTTTTTACAAAAATCAAATTGAACTTTGATTTCACTAGAGGTGTTTCCCTCCATTCTAAAATAACCATATGATTTTGACCTATCGATAAGGTATGGACCTTCAGTATTTATATATCTGAGATATAGATCGTAATCTGAAGATGGATATAATGACTCATCAAACCCACCAAGAGCTATCGCAATAGACCGTTTGTAAAAATTACCAACTGTTGAAGTTTGATTAGATAACAGCATATGAAATTTATTCTTTTCCCTTACATGTTGTTTAAAAGTATTATTTCTAATATGATGTAAATCATCCTCTTTTGAAAAGATTTCATTCTTCAAACAAAAAAAACGGTAAGAAGTTCTTTTAATAATATGTGTAGCTCTTGAGATAAAATCATTCTCAATCAAATCATCATCACAAAGTATGGTCACCCATTCACTTTTAGCTAGTCTCAAACCCCTATTCCAATTACCGAACATGCCAATATTATCATGATTTTGGTAGTATGAAATTCTATCTGATTTGCAACTTCGAATCACTGCTTCAGTTTCGGGAGATTTATCAGATGTATTTTCAACTATTACAATTTCATAATTAGTGTTAGTATCTTGTTGTATTGCACTAATAATTGCTTTACGTACTTTAAATGGACGCCTGTAAGTAGGAATAATAATAGATATTAAGGGTGTATTAACTGAGGATTGTATAATCTCGTTATAACCTATATTGTCATGTTTATTGATATCCATATTTTGTGCGTGATATTATTGAAATAACAACAATAATGTAAGTGATTTTATCGATAAGTAACTATTAACTCGATAAATATAGATATAATCTTTCGAATATTATATTGTTGTAATTTAGTATTTTTATCTAGTAGTTAAGTTGTATTAGCATTTTGTTATGAATGCTAATAACAGCAATTATTATTGTTGTTCAGTTCGAGGTGTAACTATATAGTAATATTTGCAAAGTATTAAAAATCAAATCATAGTAAAGTGATAGTGATGTGTCACGGCCGATTTAATACATAAAGAGATACCATTTAATGAATTTCATTATCTATAAAGGATAAAAGAGTTTTTCTTTTGATTAGAATTAATTATATGTGTAATAATAAGATGAAATCAATGACATGTTGATAATCATATGTCTTTTACAATTCATATAGATATAAAAACAAAAAAAGGGCACTCATTTGAGTGCCCTTTTTAGTGTATCTATAGTAGATCCAGAATTATCCGTTCAAAGAGTTACGAACCATTCCTGTTACATTAACACCTTTAGCTTCTTGAGCTAGGTATTGAGAAACAGTCATTTTTCCATCTTTTACGAATGCTTGCTCGATAAGAGTATTCTCTTTGAACCACTTGTTAAGTGATCCTTGAGCAATCTTCTCAAGCATATTCTCTGGCTTACCTTCTTGGCGGAATTTCTCCATTGCAATACGCAACTCGTTCTCAACAGTTTCAGCAGCAACTGCATCTTTGTTGATTGCGATAGGTGCCATTGCAGCAGCTTGCATTGCAACGTCTTTTCCAACTTGCTCAGGAACTACACCGTCAAAACCGATCATAGTAGAAAGCTTGTTTCCAGCGTGAATGTAAGGAGCAACATAAGCTGCTTCTAAACATGCATAGAAAGAAAGATCTAGCTTCTCTCCAACAACACCAGTCTGCTCAGCGATAAACTCACCAACAGTAGTGTTATCAATAGCAAGTGCTTTCAACGCCTCAAGATCTGCCACTTTGTTTTCAATCGCTACATCAAGGATTCTTGTTGCAAGAGCAATATAGCTTTCGTTTTTCGCTACGAAATCAGTTTCACAGTTCAAAACTAGCATTGCACCAAAAGTATTATCAGCTGAAGTTTTTGCGATACAAACTCCTTCAGTTGCTTCACGATCAGCACGCTTGTTTGCGATTGCTTTACCACGCTCACGGATGATCTCAACAGCACGATCGTAATCACCTTCAGCCTCAGTTAAAGCTTTCTTACAATCCATCATACCAGCGCCTGTTGCTTTACGCAACTTCATTACATCTTTTGCATTTACAGACATGGGTCAGAAAATATTAGGTTGAAAATTATTTATCTTCTTTAGCAGCCTCTTTCTTAGAAGCTTCTTTCTCTTTATTATCCTTTTCACGATCCATCTTACGCTCAGTAAGCCCTTCTTTAATAGCATCAGCCATAATAGAAAGAACAAGCTCGATAGATTGAGAAGCGTCATCGTTAGCTGGAATTACAAAGTCAATATCTTGTGGATTTGAGTTTGTATCAACCATACCGAAAACTGGAATACCAAGGCGTTTTGCCTCACGTACAGCAATCTTCTCTTTCATCACGTCAACTACAAATAATGCAGCTGGAAGACGAGATAGATCAGAGATAGATCCCAATACTTTCTCTAGTTTCGCACGTTGACGAGTAATTTGAAGCTTTTCACGCTTAGATAAGTTTGACCAGCTACTCTCATCTTTCATCAACTTGTCGATAGTAGTCATTTTCTTAACTGCCTTACGGATAGTAGGGAAGTTAGTTAACATACCACCAGCCCAACGCTCAGCGATATAAGGCATGTTGATTTCGCTAATTTTTTCAGCTACGATAGTTTTCGCTTGCTTCTTAGTAGCAACGAAAAGAATTTTACGACCAGACTTCGCAATTTGCTTAAGTGCAGCAGCAGATTCGTCAATCTTAACTACAGTCTTCTGAAGATCGATAATATGAATACCGTTTTTCTCCATGAAGATGTATGGAGCCATATTTGGGTTCCATTTTCTTTTAAGGTGACCAAAATGTACACCTGCTTCTAGCAATTGCTGAAAATCAGTTCTAGGCATAATAAATAATGTTTACTTTCTGTTTAAGCAACCTCAAAGTAGTTCCATAAAGGAGATCTTCGAGGTTTAGATACTAAACAAAAATATGTTTTAATAAAAATGATATTAACGCTTCGAGAATTGGAATTGTTTACGAGCTTTAGGCTGACCTGGTTTCTTACGTTCAACCTCACGAGGGTCACGTGTCATGAATCCAGCTTTACGAAGATCAGACTTAACTGCTTCGTCAATCATTACTAAAGCACGAGAAATACCAAGACGAGCAGCTTCCGCTTGTCCTTTGTATCCACCACCATCAAGGTTGATTTTGATGTCATACTTCTCAACTACATCAAGAAGAAGTAGAGGTTGTTTCACGATATACTGTAGTATATCTGATGGGAAGTAAGTTGCAATATCACGCTTGTTAATTGTGATTTTACCAGCACCCTCTTTCACGTAAACACGTGCAACTGCGGCTTTTCTTCTACCAATTGCGTTTATAGTCTCCATACTACTTATTTAATGTCATCTAGGTTAATAACTCTAGGCTGTTGAGCTTCTTGGTTGTGCTCACCACCTACATAAACTTTTAAGTTTGTAAAGATCTTACGACCTAGACGGTTTTTAGGTAACATACCTTTAACCGCTTTCTCTACTAAACGCTCTGGGTATTTAGCAAGAATATCTTCCGCAGTCATAGAACGTTGTCCCCCTGGGAATCCAGTGTGACGAAGGTACTCTTTCTGTGTAAGTTTCTTACCTGTCAAACGAACCTTCTCTGCATTGATGATGATTACGTTATCTCCACAATCCACGTGAGGTGTGAATGATGGTTTGTTCTTTCCACGCAAAATTTTAGCAACTTTACTGGCAAGACGTCCTAGTACTAGGTCTGTAGCATCTACTACAACCCACTCTTTTTTTACCGTCGCGTTATTCGCCGATACGGTTTTGTAGCTTAAAGTATCCACTTGCTTCTTTTTAATTTAAATAAATATAAAAATTAACAATTACGTTTTGTTCTTAAAAACTCATCATCTTCGGACGTGTCTGATGTCCATAAAGTGGAGCTAACACCAATGTTTCCAGACACATTCAAGACTACAGTTCACAAGTATGGATGGTAATTGAGCCGCAAAGATAGTGTTTTTTACTGTATTTCAATAAGAAAGCCTTTTTTTTTGACGCTGTACCATTCCGTGTCAAAAATGATTCCCATACAGATGTCGTAGATTATGAATCGACAACTTAAATAAATTCACTAAACCCACTAAAATATATAATTTTCACTGCCTTACTCTTATGGATTTTGTCTATCTTGATATACTAATGGGTGAAAACACACATGTGCCTCATATACTGCATACTCCTGCTCATTCAAGACTCTTTAAGATTTCAATTTAACTATCGATGGTATATTACGCTACTCCAAATCAGACACACCTTACCGCACTTTGCTAGTAGGTTAACAATACCCTCCTCTGTACCTCCTCCTACCTTTGTCCAAGATTCGTCCATGTTATAGCCATGATTCAGCCATCGAGACCCCCGAAATCGATGGACAAACCATGGACGAACCATGGATGAACCATGGACAAAGGTAGGAGGAGGTACCTAGAAGGGTGTGAGAAAGTACCTAGGAAGCCCTTTTTTCATCGTACAGAAAATATGGATGTTCTGTGTCATTTATGCTGTTAGAGAGGCGAGGTTAATGAAGATAGGGTAGTGTAAATTAACACTGTCTTGGGTGTTTTTAGTAGTGATTGGTCGTGTAAATTAAACTCTGTCTGGGTTCTTTTTCGTAGTGATTTTAAATATAGTGTTTTTTAATCCCTGTAAGATGTTGTCATAAAGCATCATTGACTGTTGTATTAAATCGAAACTGATGATAAACACCATAATAATAACAATGCATGTGAACCAATGGGGATGGTGGTTTGTTATTAGTTTAATAATAGGGGTACCCCTAAAAATGGAATTATGGTTAAAGCGATTGTTACAAAAAAGAAGTCTATTTCTAGCTCCTCGTATAAGGGACCATCTCACCGTGTTATTTCTCATTCACCTCAAGTGGATAAGGGTACGCACAAGCAGCAGGTAAATAGGGATAAGTTTAAGCAGTGTAGTCGTTTGATGAAGTTAACTAAAAAGGTTTGGGACGAAGGGTTCTTTTCCACTCATGATAGAAACCGTTATCGAGAGTGTTTCTCGTATAATATGAACTATGCCTTTAGATGGAGTGGTGATAAATGGATGCTTGATCCAACAAAAATCTTGTTGTCGAAGCGTATTCCGAAGTTTCGATCTAAAGATATCTCTATTGAATCCAATGAGACGGAGATATTTTTCAGTATAGAGAAAGAGGAGATTATAAATGATTTAAGTGAAGGGTATGCTGTCTTTATTGATGATAATATAGAGGAGGTTCTCGTTATGGATGTACATAAAAGTGGGGACAATTTGTTTACATGTTTCATTCCTCCATTTTTTAAATCGAGATATTTTTTCTTGCATCTGTCTCTTCATCGATCTTTTTGTGTAGACAATATCGCTTCTAGAGAAGTTTATGACTCTGTTTTTCTCGGCAAATTTAAGGGACTTGGATAAAAATATTATGTCTATCGAGAGTTTCTGTATTACCGAAAACGTTTGCGGAGGTTATCTTTTGTAAATCATGTAGTTGGTGGGTTTTCTGCAGCTAAATATTTATATCTTCGTATAGAAGAAATGTCTATTATTTAAAATCAGATCCAGAATATGTTACAGTGGAAAAAGTTTAATGAGATAGCTAGGCTCATGGCTATTCTTGTTGGTTTCAGTAGTATTTTAACTGCTTGTCAAGATGATAAACCAATATATGAGAGCCAATCTTTCTCTATTTATAAAGATCGAGTGGAACAGGGGGCTTACACTGCAAAGGTCCATTCGAATACCCATATGACTTCTAATTATGAAAGTCCTTTAAATAGTATTAGTCGTGCTGTCGAATTTAAGTATAGTTTGAATAAGCAAGACAATGACCTTCCTATTAATGTCAATCGACGTATTGTAATTAGACCTGAAAATGGGGTTTTTGTTACTCCTATTTCAACGTTTGGTGTGAACAATGCAGATACTACATCCGTGGATGATGTGAATGATCTTTTAGAGCCAAAGACCAAAGTTGTTTTTCGTCTAGATTTAAGAGATGTTTTGGCATCGTTCGAAGAGAAAGGATATTACGAAGATCGTAGTGGAGAAAGAGTGATGAAGCGTGATTTCAATGGTGTATATATTGCTGGAGGTGTTCCACCTCTTTCTTGGGATTTCGAGAATTTTGGTGATTATCAACAGATGAAAGATCCCGACGGAGATGGCATTTATGAGATTAGCTATGAGTTTAATGTGTTTAATCCAGATAGGCATGTCGCAGAAGCGTGGAAATTGAAGAGTGATATTTCAGAATATCCTCAGTTTAGTTCTGATATTCCTCTGTTGAATGCTCTTTATGCGATGGCTTTGGAAGAGGCAAAAGCGGATAGTGAAAAGGATGGAACATGGAGAACTGGACAGAAATGGGGTGGGGTATGGACACGTGATGTGAGCTATTCTACCATCTTAGGTGTTGGAATGATTGATCCTACTAGATCTCTCACTTCTTTGAGAAAGAAGGTGAGAGGTGGTCGCATTGTCCAGGATACTGGCTCTGGAGGGGCTTGGCCAGTATCTTCAGATAGAGTGGTGTGGACACTTGCTGCATGGGAAGTATATAAGATCATGGGCGATGATGCATGGTTGAAAGAGGCATATGACATTATTTCAAAATCGGTAGAGGATGATTGGAAGATTGTTTACGATCCAATGACAGGGTTGATGCGTGGCGAATCTTCATTCTTAGATTGGAGAAAACAGACTTATCCACGATGGATGGATAATGTGGATATTTATAGCTCTAAGAATCTAGGTACGAATGCAGCACATTATGAAGTGTATCAGATTTTGCAACAGATGGCTGCGCTACTCGGTGATAATGAGAAGCTGTTGGTTTATAAGCAACGAGCAGAGTCGTTGAAGCTGGCGATAAATAAACATCTATGGCAACCCCAAAGTGGGTATTATGGACAATACCTCTATGGAAGAGGAGCAGATGTGCTTTCTCCAAAGTCGGAAACATTGGGTGAAGCATTTACTGTGTTGTTCGATGTTGCTGATCATCAAAAGAGTGAGTCGGTAATTTCAAAGATGCCTGTGGTTGCTTATGGTGCACCATGTGTTTATCCACAGATTCCAAGTATACGTCCTTATCACAATAATGGTATATGGCCATTTGTTCAGGCATTCTATAATCAAGCTGCCGCAAAGGTTGGTAATGAAAAAGCGTTAAATGCAGGATTGGCATCGATCTATAGAGCTGCTGCTCTATTCTTGACTAATAAAGAGAATATGGTTGCTGATAATGGTGATTTTGTTACTGCTTTAAACTCAAGTGAGATGTTGTGGAGTATTAGTGGCAACCTGAGTATGATTTACAAAGTGTTCTTTGGAGTGGATATCAATGCCCAAGGGATTTTGTCGTTTCATCCAGTGGTCCCAGAGTCATATCAAGGGAAGAAGAGTTTAACTAATTTAAAACTTCGTAAGGCTACCGTTGATATTACGATGGAAGGTTTTGGTCGTCATATTTCCGAGATGTATGTTAATGGCAAGCGTGTGGATAATAAGCTTGACTTGAATGAATCGAAACATTATAAGGTGAAAATAGTTCTTGATAACAAAGGTTTTGGTGAAGGTCAAGATGTCAATATGGTAGCCAATAAGTTTCAGTTGGAGATGCCACAAAACGTGCGTTGTGAGAGTGGTAAGATATACTGGGATCGAGTAGAGGGTGCCACAGGGTATCTTGTTTACAATGATGGGAAATGTCTTTCTACGGTACCAACAGATGAAAAAGCTCCATCATTCTCTTTTGACTTACCAAAGTCCGATGGTTTGACACATAGTTATTCTATTATAGCTAAAGGGGGTGATGATCTACTCAATTCATATATGTCTTCCCCAATATTGTACAGTAGCCATCCTACGAATGAACAGACGATACTATTAAGGTCGTATGCTAAAGACAAGCAGGTTTCTATTCCAAATGTAGATAAAAATATGGTTGAACTTTCGGTAGCGGGGGTTAATAATGTAGTTATGGTTCCTATTCGTACGAAGAGAGGAAAACACTATCAATTCTATGTTAATTATGCCAATGGAAATGGGCCATGGAATACAGATAATAAATGTGCTATTCGATCGGTTTATGTTGATGGAGTGTATGTTGATCCTTTGGTGATGCCACAACGTGGGGTTAACGAATGGGGGTCGATAGGACATTCAAACATTATATCATTCACAGCGAAAGGTTCGAAGACTATGATTAAGATCTGTTTAGAGAAAGAGAATCGCAATATGAATATCCAGGTCAATCAAGCTTTGGTAAAGGATATGAAGGTATTCGAAGTGGAGTAGTTACTCGTGTTGTTCAAATAGTGTAAAATATAAAAACAGAATAGCCATCTTCCGACAGTTTTACTGTTAAGGAGGATGGCTATTCTGTTTTTAATAGTCGTTGGGTCTTACTCTTTTTTATTTAAGATAAGACGGTTGTATAGAAATAGTGCAACGACAGAAAAGATACCAATACCGTAGATCACTACCCATATCTTAGAAGGGTTGTATTGATCCCACAGCAAATTGGTCAGTTCGATATCCGAAAGGTTCATCTTTTGAGCTACAGCATGGAAATATTCGTTTTGTGATAGTTCGCTAGAGATGGCAAAGCCTTTTTCTGTTGCGAATTCTTTTACGATAGTTGCTTTGTCTGACCATTTACCATAAAGGTCTCCAGCAATCACTCCAGCGAATAGGTTTCCTAAGAATACAGGGATAAATGAGTATCCCATATAAAGAGCTTTCTTCTCTTTGGGAGCAATCATCCCGATATATTCTGTGATCTTAGGTGACGATGACATTTCACCTACTGCAAATATAAAGATGGCGAAGATTGTGAAGTATACATTTTGTGTGTATAGAGACAAAGCCATACCTGTTGCACAAACAACGAAACCACTCATCATGGCATTCAATGCTTTCCATCTCATTACGATAGAAGAGATGATGATTTGGAAAAGAATGATGAATAGTGCATCCGAGTTAACAATAAACTCTGCTTGCATTGTCTGCGTATCAGCGTCACCGTAGGTGCTGCTAATTGCAGGAAAATACTCTGCAAACCAATGGTATAAAGAGGTTGTATCTACCCACTGTGTAATAAATACAGGAAGGGTGAAGAACAGCTGGTTGTACATTGTCCAGAAGCCAGCTACGATAATAAGGAATGCGACGAATTTCAGATCTTTGAATACCTCTCCAATATTACTGAAGATATGTGAAACAGTCTGTCCGATAGTTGTCTTCTGTGTTTTTTCCTCTTTATGTGGTTCATGATAGAAGTACAGAAGAATGAAGTTTAGACTGACAATAAAGGCAGAAATATAGAAGATGTTGTTTGGTTCTGATTTGGTCGTAAGCGTTATAAGAGGACCAATAAAAGCACCGATATTTACCATCATATAGAAGATGCCAAATGCAATAGAACTTGTCTCTTTGGTACTTACTTTGGCTATCGTTGCAGAGATAACTGGCTTAAAGAGTGCTGCACCCAAAGCAAGGTATAAATAGACCATGAATACTCCGATGAAAGAGTCTACATGTGGAAAAAGAAGGAATGCTGTGATATAAACAATGAAAGAGATAAAAAGTGTTTTCTTATAGCCTATGCGATCGGCTATGGCACCTGTGATGACAGGAAGGAAATATAGAATGGCAGTACCGACTCCCATAATCCAACCTTTATCTTGTTGGGTAAGCTCGAGACCTCCTTGATCCGCAGACCCTGTAAGATAGTTTGCAAAAAGAGCAAAGAAGCCGTACCACGCCCAGCGTTCAAAAAGCTCAATAGAATTCGCAACCCAAAATGTCTTTGGGAACTTAGAAAAAACTTTAGTTATTGACATTGCTTTGTTTATTATGTTGGTTATACTCTTAAAAATGCCTCTAGTGCTCTAAAAAGAGTTCCGATTTTGATAATCGAAATAGATCAATAATTTTATTATTTGTCCAAAAGTAAGAAAAATAATATGCAAATGCTTTTTGATTGAAGCGAGTTGTTTCATATTATCAATGATAACATCATTTCGCTTTCATAGTGTTAATGAGTGTGATTTTAGTGTCACACATAGAGGGGGCATAATTACTCTTTTAGACAGTATTTATCTGACTATTCTCATGGTGTCTTGGATCGTTTTTCTGCTTCTTTGTAATAACGTCATGACTAATTTCGTACTTTAAACTCTTTTTTATACATTGGTGTGCCTTTCGGAAAATGTCATCCATTTGAGGAAAGAAGAAGTGACTAAATTTGATAGTTTATGGAAAATAGAAGAAGAAAACCTGATTGGCTTAAGATTCGTTTGCCAGAAGGAAAGACATATCAGAACCTACGAGGTATTGTAAAAGAGCATAAGTTACACACTATCTGTTCATCAGGACGTTGTCCTAATATGGCGGAGTGTTGGGGAAATGGTACCGCTACATTCATGATTCTTGGAGAGATCTGTACGAGATCATGTAAGTTTTGTGCGACCAAAAGTGGACGTCCACTGCCCCTAGATCTGAAAGAGCCTAAACGTGTTGCCAACTCTGTGAAGCTGATGAAGCTTAAGCACTGTGTGGTGACTTCTGTCGATAGAGATGACTTAGATGATGGTGGAGCTCAAGTTTGGGCCGAGACTATTAGAGAAGTGAAAGCGGAGAACCCTACCACAACCATGGAGGTGTTGATTCCTGATTTTAATGGCGACACTGCTTGTATCGATAAGGTAATCGATGCCCAGCCTGAAATTATATCACACAATCTTGAAACCGTGCGTCGTATAACACCTAGTGTAAGAAGTCGTGCGAAATATGATTTAAGCTTGTCCGTGTTGAAATATATTTCGGATGCTGGTGTGGTAACCAAGACAGCATTGATGTTGGGCCTTGGAGAGACAAAGGAGGAGATCATGGAAGCGATGGATGATCTACGTGCCAATGGTGTTGAGATCTTAACAATGGGGCAATATCTGCAGCCAACAAAGAAACATCTAGAGGTGCAGGAATATTTCCATCCAGACTATTTTGCGGAGCTAAAAGAGATTGGCCTACAGAAAGGTTTTCGAGTGGTCGAAAGTGGTCCTATGGTTCGTTCATCTTATCATGCAGAGAATCATATTCGTAAGATACAGTAATTGTTCTACATTATTAGAAGCGCTTTATGAATAAAGAAATTGATATTATAGACTTAGGTCAAGGTGCCTATCAAGAGGTGTGGGATCTTCAAGAGAAGTATTTTCAAGAAGTTTTAAACATAAAAAAGCAGAACAGTTCATTGGAGTCGAAAAAATCGACTCCTAACCGTTTAATTTTTGTAGAGCATCCTCATGTTTTTACTTTGGGTAAGAGTGGTGATGAGCATAACCTATTGGCAAACTATATACAGTTACAGGCCAAAGATGCTGAGTTTGTAAAGACCAATAGAGGTGGAGATATTACTTATCATGGACCAGGGCAGATCGTTGGATATCCCATATTCGATTTAGAGAATTTCAATATTGGTCTACGTACCTACATAGAACTGATGGAAGAGGCAGTCATTAGAACGATTGCAGCGTATGGAATTACAGGTACTCGTGATGATGCGGCTACAGGTGTCTGGTTAGATACAGATAAGCCTGCGTTAATGCGTAAAATCTGTGCCATTGGAGTGAGAGCATCACGATTTGTTTCGATGCATGGTTTTGCTCTCAATGTGAATACAGATCTTGAGTATTTCAATTTAATCAACCCATGTGGTTTCCAAGATAGAGGGGTTACCTCCATTCAAAAAGAGGTGGGACAAAGAATAGATATAGAAGAGGTGAAGGCAAAACTTGCCAAACACCTTACTTCTCTAATTCAAGACGCTTCTTTTGACGTCTGATTCCAATTGTTTTACCTATATATTGACCAAGGAAATAAGATCCAAAAAGAAAAGGTGCTAAGCTCCAAGTTAATGATATTCCATTAAGTGAGCGAAACCATATCACAAACGGTACGGGCAGATGAATAAATACAAACCATAGAAATGAGAATTTCTTGGTGGATGCTCTAAAGTATCCAAAAGGTATATTGAAAATTAAAGTTCCTATACAGGTGATGATTGCAGAATATATCATGTGATGCTTGTCTTTAGTTTGTGGGGTTGAAAGTAATAAAATACATTTAAGTCTTTATATATTTGATGTGAAATATGTATGTTAAATCATAAAAGAAGACAGCTTTAACATTGATTAACTGAAATGTTTGGGTGTCAAATGAAATTTATATGCATATTTGCAGTGTAAGGGAAAAGCAAATTTTTTCATAGGAATTTTAGGTTAGGTTAGGTTTGAGGATGTCCACCAGGACATCCTTTTTTATTTTAACGCTATTATATAGTTGAAAAGATAAAGCCTAAATGATTGATTCATCTAGGCCTTACTTCATCTCTACAGACTTTATTTGAGACTAATATTGGTATAGTCTACTCTAGTATCTGCATATCTTTCTGCAATTTCATCTAATAATAGCAACACTTCGTCTAGTTCATCTGCACGTAATAATTTTATTCGGATGTCTCTAAAATTATGGAGGCTAGGAAAGTATTTGGCGAAATGACGACGCATCTCTTTTACTGCTCTTTCTGGAGAGTCTTTCCAATTCACTGACTGTGTTAATTGTTCTTTTACATTATCAACAATCTCAGGTACAAGAGGTGATGGAAGAAGTTCTCCTGTTTCTAAATAGTGTCTAATTTCTTTGAATATCCAAGGTCGTCCAATAGCTCCACGACCAATCATTAATCCATCCACACCAGATTGCTCTAAACACTCTTTTGCTTTTAATGGACCATTGATATCACCATTACCAATAATTGGGATATGCATACGGGAGTTATTCTTCACTTTTGCGATCCAATCCCAATCTGCTTCTCCTGTGTAAAGCTGCTTTCTAGTTCTTCCATGAAGTGTTAGTGCAGCAATACCTGTATCTTGAAGTTGTTCGGCAACATCTACGATCACCTTACTGTTATCATCCCAGCCAAGACGAGTCTTAACGGTCACCGGTTTGTTGACTGCATTTACTATCTGTCGTGTCATTTCGACCATCTTAGGTACATCTTGAAACATACCCGATCCAGCTCCTCTATTCACGATCTTCTTCATTGGGCAGCCAAAGTTAATATCGATGATGTCGGGATTGGACTCTTCCGCAATCTTTGCTGCTTCAACCATCGATTCTATGTTATGACCAAAAATTTGAATTCCAACAGGTCTGTCGAATTCAAAAAGGGTCATCTTCTTCTTTGTTTTGGCTATATCTCTAATCAATGCTTCTGATGAAACAAACTCAGTATACATTACATCAGCTCCAAATTTCTTACACATATATCGAAACGATTTATATGTAACATCCTCCATTGGGGCTAAAAATAATGGCATTGAGCCTAGTTCTATATTTCCGATTTTCACGATTTCCTAATTTTATTTGAGAGGACAAATATAGAAAAAAGATTTTTAACTCCTTAATAGTCAATAGTGAGTCTGTAGCTGTTTGTATTATCTATCTAGAACCATATCCCTCTGTCTATATCAATTAATTATCGATGGAACATCTTGTATGTAAATATCTTGCTTTTTATGTATCTTCATCATGTAATCATTTTGATAATAGATAATCTAAATTGTATGTATAATATTCAGCTGAAGAGAAAGCCTATTTATGCGATGTTATTTTTGTTGCTCGGCTTTTGTCTTTTTCAAGTGGTAGGTGCATTATTGACGATTGTTCCAATGAAAATATTAGGATTGGACATGCAATCACAAGTAGGAACTATCTTGCTTTTGGGAATCTCCTCTTTGTCGCTTTTTGTGGGAACTGGTTGGTTCTTTTCGCGGACAGCCATGAAAGGTGGTTGTCAAGGTTTCAGTTTTGGATCTAAAAATGATGTGAAGACTTATAGCTTACTGATCTTCTTTATGACCCTCTTGGCTATTCCTATTTCGACCTATTTGGGAGAGCTGAATCAAGCCATCCCATTTCCTGATGCTCTCAGTGGTTTAGAGAGCTGGCTACACGAGCTGGAAAAGGAGTCTATGACAATCATAAAGAAATTACTTAGTGTCACTAGTTTGCCGTATATGTTAGCAAACCTTGTTGTCGTTGCAGTAATTCCTGCGATTGGGGAAGAGATTGTCTTTAGAGGGATAATTCAACGTATGCTTTTTAATAAAGTCCAAAATGCACATAAAGCAATATGGTTGGCTGCGATTATATTTAGTGTACTTCATTTTGAATTCTCTGGAATGATACCTCGAATATTCTTAGGGGCATTATTAGGATATATATACTATTGGACTGGAAGTTTGTGGATGTCTATATGGGCGCACTTTGTTAACAATGGAACACTCGTTGTTTTAGCTTACCTCTCATCTAAGGGCATATTAGGAATTGACGTTATTGAGAATGATATCCCAATGGCTCAATTAAGTGGATATATGATGATGGCTGTTGTCTTGTTCGTACCTGCAGTAAGGTCTCTTTATGCAAAACGTAAGCACTTTGTTTCTAGTGCTGATCAAAGTATAGAGTCAGACCCTATGTCGTAATACTTCTAAATTTAATGGTAGAGGTTAAGCCTCTACCATTAAATTGGGGTCTAATATGTTTAGTTTACATTGCTGCTTCTCAGAGTCCTTCTTTGCTCTTTCATAAGGGCGATATACATACACTACACCATACTCACTCGCTCTTTCTCTTTTTCTTTCTGCTGCAAGTCGAGAGTAGTATCCTTCGATTTCATTCCATAGTTTAAGAATATATCGGTCCGCTTCGTTTCTGAGTTTTAAGACCTCTTTAGAATGTCTAATGGTGCTCTTTTTGAACGTATTATGACTAAAGTAAAGATCCTTGAATAGATCATATTTTACTTTTACCACTGCGATGGAAGGAGAGTATATTGGATTTCCTCGTTGTGTAATACGTTGCTGTTCACCCTGGATATATTTCTCTCCCCAAAAGAGAAGCTCTTTGTCATTGGTTAGTGTTGGAAGCTTTGTGTTTAATGGATCTAAACCATATAACGTGCGTGTCTCTGCCTTGATCTCTTTTCTTATGACCGCAAAATTATAGACCTGGATGAAATGATGTAGATATAGCCTTGCATTATCTACCGCCTTTCCATACTTCTTACTATTTAGATTCTGTTCTTTAATCGCTTGTTTCTGATTCAATGTTGCGGTCTCAAATATTGGGTAAAATGATTGAAGTTGTGCGAGCAACGAAACATCAAATGGAATATTATTAATACTCTGTCTGTCTGCAGTATCTATGGCGTTGCGAATCGCTCGCAATCTTGCTTTATCTGTATTTGGTAGTCTACGATATGGCATAATTATCACGAATAAAGGGGGTTTATTCTACTACTATTTTTATCTGTCATTATAGACATAACTTAATTGAAAAGTGCGTATAGTTATGTTCTATATATCTCTAAAACGGTGCAAAAGTAAAAATGTTTTAGGATTAACAATTAAAACCAAGGTAGTTTGTCTGTTATTTTGAATCTTAGAGATAAGAAGAGGGGGATCATTTCAACTGCTCTATCTGTGTTTATTTACTACGTTCTCACTGTAATTTATCTATTGTATAGCCTATTGTCGTTATATGAGCTGTAGTTTCTATGGGGAATTGGTGATGAGAAATACCTAACTCTTGTTGTCATATAAGTATTACTTACTCTATCGATATATCTCGTCACTCTTATGGTAGTATAAAAACAAGCAAAGAATGATGCCGACCTCAAATAAGATAGAAAGAATAGATCCCTCGAATCCAAAACTACCACCATTGATTATTGTCGGAGTATGTATGCGACTTTCGATAGCTGAATAGAAGGATATGCCGCTTACATTAAAACCAAATAGAGACTGGAAAAAGTTCCAGCTGGCGTGAAATGCTATAGGAAACCATAGGTTTTTTGTATACTGATAGGAGAGTCCAAATAATATACCGACAAGGAACAGGTTTAAAAATGGGATTATACCTAAGTTCGGATTAGCCCCATGCATGAGCATAAATATGAGTGAAGAGATTAATATTGCAACATACTTATTGAACCTACTCATCAAAACTCGTTGCATGTACCCTCTAGTTAACAACTCTTCTATCATTGCTCCGAATAGAAAAATAAATATGGTTGCACTCATCTCATAGAGGTTGAAGTTGGTGCGAATAAACTCAATTTGCTTGGTTGAGATAAGAACGATGTATCCTATTATAATACATAATGCAGCAGAAATAACACCAATAATTATGTCTGTAGTACGATTTTCTATTCGTAGACCAATATCCCGAAGTCTTTTCCTCTCCATAATCTTGATCGCTCCTGCTACCGTTAATACTGTAGCAAATAAACCTGAAAAGCTTGTCCAAAATAGGGAAGTGGTAGACATGTCCACTTCAGTGGATGTAATTTTAATGCCTAAAATTGATGTGGTTATGTATGTACATAGACCATAAATCAATAACCAGGGTATAACAATCACAAAGCCCATTATCCACAAATATCCCTTACGGATTTGTGTATTATCTTGGGCGGTTCCTTCTCTATATTTTAATCTAGAAGTATATGATTGATTCATGGCAAACGAAGATCAATGTACAAGGTTATTTAATGATGTAAATATATGTTAAAATAAGATCTATTCCTGTTGTCACTATTATGTTTTATAACATACAAATAAGAGGGTGGTGGATAAATGTCTTGATATCCATGTGATCTTTTGGAATGACACAGGCTCTGAATATCGCTACTGTAGACATGAAAAAAGCGCCACACGAATGTGGCGCTTTTATATATGTGATTAGTGCTATACAGAGATTAGTCTGCTAATTTAGCACATAGATACTCACGGTTCAAACGTGCAATGTTTGAGATAGAAATTGCTTTAGGACATGCGATTTCACATGCACCAGTGTTGGTACATCCACCAAATCCAAGCTCATCCATTTTAGATACCATTGCTTTCGCTCTACGCTTACCTTCTACTTTACCTTGAGGAAGTTTGGCAAATTGTGAAACTTTCGCAGATACAAATAGCATTGCTGAAGAGTTTTTACAAGTGGCAACACAAGCACCACAACCGATACATGCAGCTGCATCCATTGCTTCTTCTGCATCGTCTTGTCCAATAGGGATCGCATTACCATCAGGAACACCACCAGTACCTACAGAAACATAACCACCTGCTTGTTGAATCTCTTCAAAAGCATTACGGTTAACAATCAAGTCTTTGATTACAGGGAATGCTCCAGCTCTCCAAGGCTCAATCGTAATTGTCTCCCCTTCGTTGAATTTACGCATGTGTAACTGACAAGTTGTAATTTCTGTATCAGGTCCGTGTGCTTCACCATTGATGTAAAGAGAACACATACCACAGATACCTTCACGACAATCGTGATCAAATGCAACTGGATCATTACCTTCACGAATCAATTGATCGTTAAGGATGTCAAGCATCTCTAGAAAAGAACTTCCTTGTGAAACATTTTCCAACTCATAGGTCTCGAATGCTCCTTGTGATTTGGAGTTTTTCTGTCTCCAAATTTTGATATATAGCTTATTTAAAATCTTATCTGCCATCGTAATGTGGATTATCTAACTAATTATTTATAGCTACGTTGAACAAGTTTTACATTCTCGAAAACTAATTCTTCTTTATGCATTACAGGCTCTTGCCCAGCACCTTTATATTCCCAAGCCGAAGCGTAACATCCGATCTCATCGTTACGTTTTGCTTCTCCTTCTTCTGTAGCCGACTCTTCGCGGAAGTGTCCACCACATGATTCATTACGTGCCAATGCATCTAATGCCATAAGTTCAGCAATATCGAATGAATCTGCTACACGAACTGCTTTCTCCAGTTCAGGGTTAAGATTATCCAATTCACCTGGGATACGTACATTTGTATAGTACTCATCACGTAGAGCACGGATCTCTGAAACAGCCGTTTTCAAACCTGCTTCATTACGAGACATACCTACATGATCCCACATGATCATACCCAACTTTTTGTGGAAATAGTCTACTGGCTCTGATCCATTCGCATTGAAAAGTTGACTCAAGCGATCTGTAACACTCTTCTCTGCTTCTGCGAATTCAGGAAGGGTTGTCTCGATCTTAGGAACCATGATCTCATCTGCAAGATAATCACCGATAGTATAAGGAAGAACGAAATATCCATCTGCCAATCCTTGCATCAATGCTGATGCTCCTAGACGGTTTGCACCGTGATCAGAGAAGTTTGCTTCTCCTAATGAATATAGTCCAGGAATAGTTGTCATCAAGTTATAATCAACCCATGTTCCACCCATTGTATAGTGAATCGCAGGATAGATCTGCATAGGATTGCTATATGGGTCCACGTCAGTAATCTTCTCATACATCTGGAAAAGGTTACCATAACGCTTCTCAATAGTATCGCGTCCTAAACGGTCGATAGCATATTTAAAGTCAAGGAATACCGCTTTACCTTCAGCATTTACACCGAAACCTGCATCACAACGCTCTTTTGCAGCACGAGAAGCAACATCACGTGGTACAAGGTTACCGTATGATGGGTAACGACGCTCTAGATAGAAGTCGCGATCCTCATCTTTAATATTGTTTGCTGAAATCTCTCCTTTTTGAAGTTTAACAGCATCTTCTTTTTTCTTTGGTACCCAAACACGTCCGTCATTACGTAAAGACTCTGACATCAAAGTCAACTTAGACTGTTGTGATCCGTGAACTGGAATACAAGTAGGGTGAATCTGTACGAATGCAGGATTCGACATGTAAGCACCACGACGGTAAATCTGTGCTGCTACCGATCCTGAACATCCCATTGCATTAGTAGAAAGGAAGAATACGTTTCCATAACCTCCTGTACACATACATACAGCATGTGCACCATGTTTTTGGATCTCTCCAGTGATCATGTCACGAGCAATAATACCTCTTGCCTTACCATCTACAACAACAAGATCTAGCATCTCCGTACGGTTATGCATCTCTACTGTTCCTGCGTTGATCTGACGGTTTAGTGCTGAATAAGCACCCAACAACAACTGCTGACCAGTTTGTCCACGAGCATAGAACGTACGACTTACCAATACACCACCGAATGAACGGTTAGATAGTGATCCGCCATATTCACGTGCAAATGGAACTCCTTGTGCAACACATTGGTCAATGATTAGAGGTGAAACCTCTGCCAAACGATATACGTTCGATTCTCTTGCTCTATAGTCTCCTCCTTTAATTGTATCGTAGAAAAGACGATAGATAGAGTCATTATCGTTTTGATAATTCTTTGCTGCGTTGATACCTCCCTGTGCTGCAATAGAGTGTGCACGTCGTGGAGAATCTTGATAACAGAATGCCTTTACGTTGTATCCTAGCTCTCCTAATGAAGCAGCTGCAGATGCACCCGCAAGACCTGTTCCTACAACAATAACGTCTAGTTTACGCTTGTTTGCTGGAGAAACAACTTTAATACTTGCTTTATGTTTAGACCATTTCTCGGCCAATGGCCCAGCTGGTGCTTTTGAATCTAAAATGCTCATCTGTAAAATCCTTAAAGGTTCTTAGAATTTAATCATGAAGTATAACGGAATAATCGCGAATCCTACTGCAATTACCCATGCTAAGATGCGTGCAACCACTTCCAATCGCTTTCTCCAAATCTGGTTGTTCCAACCAATTGTCTGTAACGCTGACCAGAATCCGTGAGAGATATGAAGTCCTAATAGTGCTGCACCAACCATGTAGATTATACAATATAAAGGTGATGCTTTAAAAAAACCAGCAACTAATGCATACGCGTTCTCCATTTCAACACTTACACCACCTTGCATTACATGAACTTCAGAAAGACCTACATGAGAGATCTTGAATTTCCACCAGAAGTTAGCGATGTGCATTACTAAAAATACAAGTACCATTCCTCCAAGAATCAACATGTTCTTTGATGGAGCAATTGGACTAAGCACTTTATCTCCTGAATTGTAAGAAATTGGACGTGCTTTTTTGTTCTCCAAAGTGATAACAAACGACCAGATGATGTGAACCAAGAAACCTAGTGCCAATACAGGCTCCATAATCTTGATTGCTGGATTGGTAGCCATAAAGTGTGCTGCCATGTTAAACAAGTCGCCACTGTCGTCAACGATCAACAGTAAGTTCAAACTCAGGTGAACAAAGATGAATGTTATCAGGAATAACCCAGTAACACTCATAAAGAATTTCTTCCCGATGGAAGATTTCATAAAACTGCTCATAAGTCTCTATTTAAGATATTTGAATCTTTATTTAACTGATTTCTATTTAAATCTCCACAAATGTAGAACCCATACGTAAATAGATCAATAGATCGGCCCTATAATTCGACAATTTAAAATGTTTCTAAAAATACAACCTATTTAGGCTAAATTGTTCATTATTAATAGTTAAACTAAAAATGGTCGCTGTACGATAGAACCATTCCTTAAAAAAAAGGTTAATTCGTACTTATAGGTCTTCTTTCTGATCTAATTTTGTGGATTCTTTTACCTTTTGTCTATCCTGCCAATGCGCATCTATTTGCGTGGTAAATTGATTTAGTTGATATAGGAACACTTCTGGTTCTTCAATAAATCCATGATGTCCGGATTGTTCTAAAATGGTCAAATGTCCATTTCTCCAATTAGGAAGATCAGCCTGTAGCTTCTCTAAAGGTGCTACTTGATCATATTTTCCAGCGATGATATGAACAGGAATAGGATAGCAATTGACTAAATGATACCAAGACTCTCTTCCTTTCATCGCGTCGATGATGGTTACTAATGAATCGGTAGTCATTTTTTGTGCATCTTCGATCATTTGATCAATGACTGGGCGCATCCTCTCTCTGTTTTTAGGCGCAAAACTGTCTGGAATAGAGATACGGGCAATACTTCCTGCTTTTCCCTTTAAAACAAAGCTCTTCTCTCTCTCTTTAAGTTTTTGATACTCTTTGCTTGCTGCCCATGTAGCACTATGAATAAGGTTTAGGGATTTTAGTGTATTGGGATAAAAAGCAGCCATGGCTTGTCCCACGTAACCTCCCATAGAGTGCCCTGCAAAATGAACACGTCCTTCAATTTCCAAATGGTCAAGAAGCATCATCATATCTGCTGCAATCTCATCAAAGCTAAAAGGAGTTGTAATCTCACCGGCATCACCGTGTCCTGGAAGGTCTACCGCGATGACCTTATATTGGAGTGCTAGTTTCTCTTTTATTGGATCGAACGCCTTTTTCGATTCCATATAACCGTGTAGAAGTAAAAGGACTTCTCCTTCTCCAAATACTTCAACACAATAGTTTCTATGGTTAATGTTTAGATACAAAATGTGTATGATATTTAAGTGTTTATCTGAATACTGACAAAGATAACATCTTTGTGACGAAAAATAGACCATATGTTTTACCATAATTTCTGCAACGAGATATCTGTGTTACTTTTTGTGATAATATGATAGATAGTCAGTTAATTATACTCTATAAGTTTGCTTACGACAACAGTATTGGAAATAATAATACCAATTGAATGATGAAAAGTGTTATAAGGTCTAACGGATATATCCTGTTTAGACTAGGCACATAAATTGGAAGCATCTCTTTTCCTACGGTGATATCTTTTAATGAAGTATAAACAAGATAGAAAGAAAAGATATCGCTTATTTCATGATTCTATTGGTAGTAAACTAACTTTTGAAATATGAAACTTCACACATGGATGGTTTTAGGAGCTGCATTTGTTGTAAACTATGGAGCTATAGCTAAACCGAAACAGAATAAGAAGCCTAACGTTCTTTTTATTTTAACTGATGATCAACACCTCTCTGAATTCAATTTCTTACAAGAGGGACATCTTCCTAATGGTCATGAACGAAACCTTTCACCTAATCTCGACAATTTAGCAAGCCAAGGTGTTATATTCTCGCAACAGCACGTGGTTGGTGCAATCTGTACTCCTTCAAGATTCTCAATATTAACAGGACGCTATCCATCAACGGCTCAAAACATCGGATTTAAAAGACTACTAAAGAAGAGTAATCAAGCAAATGTTACATTCAATATCGGAATTACAAATAACGATTACAATGTTGCCAAAGCACTTAATGATGCAGGATATTATACTGGTGGAGTTGGTAAGAATCATGTAATTCATGGAGATGAATCAAGACACTCATTAAAACATAGAGTTCCTAAGAATGGAGACAGTATCAAAGTACAAGAAGCATTGGCTGGAATTTACGACAACCAGATACAGAAATATAAAGATGTTGGTTTTGATTATGCTGCATCGATATATCCAGGTAATCTTCCAGGTTTTCTACCCAAAGACCTGCTTTTTCACAATACCGATTGGATCGTTAAAGGGGCATTGAATTTCTTAAATAAAGCAGAATCGGAACATAGTGAGGAACCCTTCTTCCTATACTTTGCAACGACAGTGTCTCATGGTCCTGCAAAATATGGAACCAAGTATAAAGGGGATCGTCGGGCAACAGCCAAAGGGTGGTTAGATAATCCCGTAGATGTTTTGCCTTCACAAGAGAGTATTCGAAAACGTGTTAAAGAGGCAAATATGCCTAAAGAAGCTACCGATGGTTTATGGCTAGATGATGCTATTGGACGATTGGTAAAGAAGATCGATGATATGGGAGAACTAGACAATACGATCATTATCTTTATGTCTGATCATGGAGTGGAACATGGCAAGTTTACATGTTACGAAGGTGGAACACATACTCCATCTGTTTTTTACGGTCCGAAATTCTTTAAAGGAGGGCGAAGTATAGATGCATTTACATCTAACGTCGATTTCTTACCTACGATTTTAGATCTTTGTGATGTCACACTAAAAACTGACTTGCCAATCCAAGGTGTGAGTATGAAGCCTCTATTAACTGGGAAAAAGAGTGAAATACACGATTATCTATTTCATGAGGTAGGAGCGACTCGTTCAGTAAGAAAAGAGAATTGGAAATATATAGCTTTTAGAAAGCCTCAATGGGTACAAAATATCACGGTAGAACAGCGTAATAAGTTGGCAAAAAAAGGCGTCGATCCTAATGCTCCATTCACACATACTTGTGACCAGCCTGGTGGTCGAGGTGGGGAGTCTCCCGCGATTAAGTTTTACCCAAACTATTACGATGCAGATCAGCTATATGATTTATCAGCTGATCCTACAGAACAACATAACCTAGCCAAAGATCCTAAATATGCAGCCAAACTAAAGGAGATGAAATCGATTCTGGCTGCGGAGGTAAAACAGTTGCCTGGAACTTTTGCAGAGTTCACAAATTAGAACACAAAGAGGTGGTTCATATGATGATTTTATAGAGTGGTATTGATATTAAGGTTCAAGTTTAAATCAAACGTCACATTTAAAGAGAATAACATACTACTAACCCATGCCTTTCGTCTGAGATGGCTCGAAGTATATTCAAAGTTCACTCGAAGTTCATTCATCGATTTTACATTTTGGGTGAGGGAACTTTGAATATACTTTGAATTTTATTCAAAAGAAGTCAGGGTGTCGTAGTATGTTAGTCATGGGAGAGTGGATTGAAAGGGTACTTCTCTTGTATATGGCTGCTATACACTGAATAAGTGAGGTAGGCTAATATAAATGTTCTAAGATAAGCTACTAGTTTAAAGTTGGATCACTGCGAAATATCTTGTGTACAATTTAATGAAACGGACAATATAGCAAGAGGTTGTACTGTGGATAATTCCGCCGATTGGAAGTCTGTTACAAGACTCTTGCCTGATTATAATCGTGATGAATGGTCTGATTCAATTATTATTGATAGGGATTGATATGGTGCTGGTGTTAAGCGGAGAAAAAGAAAGCATGCTTTTTGAACGAGTGAACATGAGGTAATGATGACAAATATTCGGGTAAAATAAATGGTTGATACACTGAAGTGTTAAGATGTGTGATATATGGTGCATAATTAATGTAGACTAATCCCTATATTCGGTTTAGTAAAGAGTGAATTAACTCTAGTAGGATATGTGTATTACTAAATATGAAAGGTGAAATAGACCAGATGTCTGTTCTTTTAAAATACCCGCCTAATCAAAGTATCACTATACTAGTTGACCTGAAAATATGACTATGATTTATCGATTAAAAACACTTCTATTACTTCTCTTATTGCCTATAACCGCTTGTAATATCGTTTCACAAACATTTTCAGTAAAACATTCTCATGCTGTAGAAAAGGAGTTAAAAGAAGATGTATACAAATCTTTGTTATCTAATAATTTAAATGAATACCCTGTATTTAGGAGTCTTTACGGTGAACGTATTTCTGAAATATCTTTAAACAAAGAACTATTGCAAATCAAAGCCATCCCTGTTGTCGATTTTAGTGAAGATGCAATAAACTATAAATATGGAGATAATATGACTTCATATCTTGTCGAGGCACAACCTAAAGTGAAATCTCATAAGATGGCACGAGCAGGTTTGGTTTACTATGATAAAAAATTAGTTGGTCTAACAGTTCAATTCAATACTGTATCAAAAGATTCAGATGATTGGCATTTTGGGAATGATGATGTGGAGTTGATATATACTCCTAAAGAGTACAGGAATTTAAAGAACTCTTTGCAAGTAGATGATCAAGTTGTTTATTGTAGATTTCTTTCTCAGTTCGGGATAATTAGAGATGGGTGCCTTTTAATTTTTGACCATCAGTTTAAATTGGATCCTATTGAAGATTATATTGAACAGGCTTATATGAAAATATTGCGTTTCCAAAATACGATTAAATATTTCTACGAATATGGTTCAGAAGCCTATAAAAAGGAAAAAGCAGCAGCAGATCGAAATTATAAAAAACAGGTTCTATCTGAAGCGATATTTAGGCGTGAATTATTACGTAATTCAATAGTCATAGATGATTATTATTCGTCATTTAGAACTTATGCTTATAGATCTATAGATGAAAATATTGCTGAAATACAAGAAGGTATCAAGAATGAAATAGAGCGTATTGATGCCAATATGCCAGCTTCTTTATTGGCGCAATGCCAAGAAGAATATATTCGCTTTTTAAGAGATAGCAAAACACTTGAAACTTCAAGTAAGCAGATGCAATCACAGAGAGAATCAGACTTTCTTAAAAAAATGCATATAATCTTAGGGGTTCGTCTGTTTGGTCGGTGGAAAAAAGAATATTTTCAGCAAAAAAAGAAATGGAATAACCTTAATCAAGCCATTGCTAAGATCGAAGAAGGAAAAATATTTATTCAACGTTTAAAAAAAGAACTTGGTTGCGAATATATGAGTAATAACGAATTTATTTTTCACGACAATGGTATTAGTTCTAGAGAGAAGATAATAAAATATTATACGGATCGGCCAGAAATATATGAGATACCTGAGAACAATAAAGTGGAAGCATCAGACGACCAATAAAAGTAAATATGACGATTAAATATTTCGAATAAACGAGTCAAGATATGACTTGTTTCCTGTGGATTATCAATCAAAAGACCTTGTTTATCACCTTCGGTGTATAGATAAGGTCTTTTCGTTTAGATGACATTGAGATAAGTTCAAACATTTCTTAGAATATTGAGAACATTGCTTTTATGTTATGTCATTTCCTTTGCAATAGGAGATATCCCAGTGTTGTAAGACATTATTTATAGCTTATGTAACTAGAACTATGATATGGATAAGTTGCATTGAGTTTTTAGTGAAATCACGAAGACTCACCACAGATTCTCCTGAAAACCACCTAAATCATAATTGTATGAATTACAAAGCATTTAAAGAAATACTATTGGCAATGATCTTAATTTTGCCATGCTTTTCGATGGCTCAAGACAAATTAGCCATTATCCCTAAACCTGTAAAAGCAGAAGTTGCAACAGGTAGTTTTGTGTTAAATGCGAAAACACAAATGAAATCACCGACTAAGCTTAACAATGAAGTCCAATATTTTGAAAATCAAATAAGGATATCGACAGGTATAGAACTAAAAGCTGCTTCCGGTTCTAATAGTATTGAATTAAAGACTAGCCGTTCGCTTAAAAATAAATATGGTGACGAAGCTTACCAACTGCATGTGGCTCAAAACAAGATTGTCGTTACAGGAGGAAGCAGAACAGGTGTCTTTTACGGCCTGCAGACGCTACTTCAACTTATGCCACAACAAGTCTTTAGTAGAGTGAATACACATCAGAAGACACTATCCATCCCTTGTGTAAATGTGCTAGACTATCCACGTTTTGGATGGCGTGGTTTTATGCTTGATGCCTCACGTTCCTTTCAGCCTGTTGAATATGTAAAAAAAACACTTGATTTAATGGCAATACATAAAATGAATGTACTTCACTGGCATTTAACCGATGATCATGGTTGGAGAGTTGAAATAAAATCACATCCAGAACTGACTCAAATTGCTGCATTTCGAAATCAACCAAATTATCCTGTAAAGGGCGAAATCAATTCTTACGGAGGTTTCTATACCCAGAAGCAGATACGAGAAATCGTTAAATATGCACAAGAACTTCATATTACCATTGTGCCAGAAGTCGATTTGCCTGGGCACTCATCTGCTCTTTTAGGGGCTATTCCTGAGATGAGGTGTGACAATGTGGAGAGACAAAAATACATTCAGTACTTCCGAGATTATCCCATGCGAAATACCAAATATGTCAAGCATAAAGGAAGCAACGTAGTTTGTGCAGGCAAAGAATCAGTATATCCAATAATTAACGATATTCTAAATGAAGTGATTGATTTATTCCCAAGTGAATATATTCATGTGGGGGGTGATGAAGTAAAGAAAAACTGGTGGGAAGCTTGTCCCCATTGTCAAAAGAGAGCGAAGGAGAAAGGCCTAGAGAATATGGATGAACTGCAGGCTTATTTCGTCAAAAGGCTTGAGACAATGGTGGTGAGCCGTGGTCGTAAGCTAATTGGTTGGGATGAGATCTTAGACGGTGGACTCTCTCCAACGGCCTCTGTAATGGGTTGGCGTGGTATGAAAGGAGCCGAAAAGTCAGTAAAGCAAGGTCGTAAAACAGTGGTGGCTTCCAATAAAGGATACTATATCCAGCGTAAGCAAAGTGAAAATCCTTATCATCCACAAGGTTGGCCACGTGTAACTACGGCTAAACATATTTATGAATATAATCCTATTCCAGAAAGCCTTACAAAAGAGCAGGAGAAGCTTATACTTGGTATCCAAACTTCTGTATGGACCCCGTTTATGCACAAAAGTGAGCTATGGGACATTGCGCTTTATCCACGAAATTGTGCTTTAAGTGAAGCTGCTTGGACACCAAAAGATTTGAAAGACTGGAGTGATTTTGAAAGGCGTATGAAGAGCCATGTTAAACGTTTGGATTACAAAGGGGTATCATATTGGCGAGAAAATAAAAAAGTTGTCGGAATATGGGATACACAGGATTTGTGGAATGAAACTGCTGTACTGAAATATGATGTTTCTAATGAAATAAAAGAAGCAGGAGTTTATTTCTTCCTTGGAGAAATAAAAGAGGGTGCAGAACTAGTTGTAGAAAAGGCTATCGTGTTAAAAGACGGAAAACAAATTGCCAGTGATAAACACCTCGGATATATTTCAACAGATAAAAACCATGAAAGAATTTATTTTCTAGATATTCAAGATGTGAATACAGATGCGAAATATGAACTTCAGCTAAAAGTAAAAGGAACGCTAGGTAAAGTGTCAAAAGGTGAATTTATGGTGCTACACCCATAAGAGTCTTGTCTAGTCCTAATATAATATGAATGGTTTATTTAGGACTAGACAGAACTTTGGTGTAGTTATTCCAAGTACAACTTCTTTCGTTCTTTTATTGCCTGTGATTTGGTTGGTGCTTTAAGGATACTTTGTGGATAGTTATTTCATCAAGATTGTTAAATAGATATTTATAGGATCACTAAAATATAGGTTAAGTTTTCACTGGTTTCAAAGGAATGGATTAGTATAGGTTGGATTCAATACACTGCTTCAAGGTGATGTCCAATGATGATATGCTTTTACACTGTTTTGTGAATATGTTTTGTTTCCAAAACGATACCTTTGTCACAACTGGCACTGAAAGTCCGATAATCATATATCCATTATTATGGATCCTCTCTTTTTCATTAACAATGTAAATCATCAAAGAGGCATAGACCTACCTCCTTCACTTCTAAAATGATCTTACCCTAAGATCATATTTCATCGTTTATAGATATAAGTATGAAAATAAATTAAAAATAGCATGAAATATTTCATATCTTAAACAAAGAGGGGCATATTTGCAGAAAAATGCAACTATTATAACGATGAATAACACTGTAAAATCAAATAAGTGGGCCCTTCTGCCTATCCTTGTATTCTTAGTGATTTACTTGGTCTCGTCTCTTTGGTCTGGTGACTTTTATAAGATGCCATTGATAATCTCTTTCCTTGTGGCGGCATTTTGTGCCATTGCGATGAATAGTCAGAGATCAGTTCCTGAGAAGATCGAATCTTTTGTGAAGGGGATGGGAGATAAGAATATCATGATGATGGTCTTTATATTCTTATTGGCAGGATGTTTTGCCGCGACAGCAAAGGCGGTTGGAGCAGTAGATGCCACAGTTAATGTTGGATTACATTTTCTTCCTCCAAATATCATGCTGGCAGGCGTTTTTGTAATCTCTTGTTTTATCTCACTCTCTATCGGAACATCATTAGGTACTATCTTAGCTTTGGCTCCGATGGCTGTATCTTTATCCGAGCGTGGGGGAGTCGGTATTGCTTTAGCATTGGGTGCTATTGTAGGAGGATCAATGTTTGGAGACAACCTATCGTTAATTTCTGATACGACTATTGCTGCTTCAAGAACACAAGGATGTTCGATGAGAGACAAATTTAGAATGAACTTCAAGATTGTTGTTCCTGCAGCTCTTGTTACAATCGTGATATATGCATTGTGTAATGTATCAAGTAGTGTACAAGCTACCGATTTTACAACACAAGAGTTGATTATGGTATTACCATATCTGTTTGTACTGATCTCTGCTTTGGCTGGGATGAACGTTATCTTTGTTCTACTGTTAGGAACTGTATTTGCTGGATCTATTGGCCTAATGACAGGAAAACTGGTTGTTTGGGATTGGTTGAAGACCATGAGTGATGGTGCAATGGGGATGTCAGAGATCATTATTATCTCAATGATTGTCGGAGGTATCGTAGAGTTAATCCGAATTAATGGTGGGATACAGTTTCTACTAAACACAATCGGTAAACGTGCCAATGGAAAGAAAGGTGCCGAATTTGGTATCGCTATGTTAGTGAGTTTGGTCAATGTATTTACGGCAAATAACACCATTGCTATCGTAATGTCGGGTCCTATAGTGAAAGATATCGCTACGGCTTATAATATTTCACCGAAAAGAGCTGCTTCTATTATGGATACCTTCTCTTGCTTCGTTCAAGGCCTCATCCCATATGGAGCACAAATTCTCGCTGCGGTAACATTAGTTGGGCTAGACAAGGTGACACCAATAGAATTAATGCAGTTCTTGTACTATCCATATTTAATGGGAATGGCTGCAATTTTATCGATCTTACTTCAATGGCCAGTAGAAAAAGTCAAATCTTAACAACATTATATGTTCACCATTGTTGCTATTAGTGTAAATCAAACTAATAGCAACAATGAAAAATATAGTGATGCTTTGGGCTTTGATGTTATTCCTAGGAACAGGAAGCTTAAATGCACAAACAAAAAATAGAGGTGTTTTTAAAGGGGTTATAGTGGATGCACAAACCAATAAACCCTTGCCCTTTGCTGCGGTTCAAATTGCAGATACTACTGATGGTGCAATAACCGATGATGAAGGTCTATTCACTATCGAAAATATTAAACCCGGCTATCATGCCATCAAAGTTACGCTTCTAGGTTACAAAACGTTTATCTCAAAAACCTTACTAGTAACTAATGCCAGATCTACTTATTTACAAGTCTCTCTTTCCCCTTCAGTTGTTGATATTGATGAGGTAAAAGTGAGACCTTCAGCATTTAAAGAGAAGGTGGAAGCTCCCATTGCCTTCCGTTCAATACCTATCGAAGAGATTGAGCGTAATCCTGGAGGAAACAGAGATATATCTAAAGTGATTCAATCCTATCCAGGAGTGGGATCTTCTGTCTCCTTCCGTAACGATCTAATTGTTCGTGGTGGTGGCCCTGCGGAGAATCGTTTCTTTTTAGACGGAGTCGAGATTCCTACCATTAATCACTTTACAACACAGGGAGCTTCTGGAGGCCCTACAGGAATTTTAAATGTTGATTTCATTCGTGAGGTAAACTTCTATTCGGGATCTTATCCTACAAATTTCGGAATGCCATTAAGTTCGGTTCTCTCTTTTGAACAGAAAGATGGAAATACAGATAAGATGAAATTTAGGGCCACCGTTGGTGCTTCTGACTTGGCACTAACAGCTGATGGACCAATAGGGGAGAAGACCACTATGGTTGTTTCTGCCCGAAGATCCTATTTGCAGTTTCTATTCCAGTTGCTGGATCTACCTTTTCTACCAACATATAATGATGTTCAGTTTAAGATTAAACATAAGTTTGATAGTAAGAATGAATTGACTTTTATCGGTATTGGGGCATATGACGACCTTGTTCTAAATGAGGATGCCAACGAGACAGAAGAGCAGAGATATATTCTAGGGAATATACCTACCAATAATCAGTGGAGTTATACCTTAGGTGCCGTATATAAACATTTCTATGACAAAGGATATCATGCACTGATATTAAGTAATGACCGCCTCGATAATAGTGCAGAGAAGTTTAAAGATAATGTGGAGACTGTAGATAACTTGAATCTTAACTATAACTCTTATGAGATGAACACTCGTTTTCGTTATGAGAATCACTTCTACCATGAAAACTTTAAGGCTGTATCCGGGGTTAGTGTTCAAAATGTCCAATACTATAATAAAACCTTTCAAAGAGAATATCTTGGAGATGAGGTTGTTGATTATCAATATAAAACCAATCTTGACTACTGGAAGTTTGGTCTGTTCACACAGCTAACACAGGCTTTCTTTGATCAAAGACTTGACCTATCTCTAGGTCTACGAATTGATGGTTCTAGCTATGCCTCTTATATGAATAATCCTTTTAAACAATTTGCCCCACGACTGTCTGCGAAATACAACTTCACGGATAAGTTAAGCTTAAATGGTTATGGTGCCAGACTTTATCAATTGCCGGTAAACACCACTCTTGGATATAAAGATTTAGAAGGAAATCTCGTAAACAAAGACAATGAGATTACTTTTATATCCTCTGATCAGTTTGGACTAGGGGTGGTATTACGTCCGCGAGAGAATACTGTTTTCTCTGTAGAAGGCTTTTATAAGCAGTATGATAAGTATCCCTATTCTGTTCAAGATTCAATCTCTACTGCGAGCCAAGGTGGCGACTTTGGTGTGGTAGGTACAGAAGAGGTGACATCCACCTCTAAAGGGCGAGCCTATGGAATGGAGGCCCTCTATCGCAATAGCGACTTAAGGGGGTTTAATGTTACAGCCTCTTACACCTTCTTCTATTCCGAATTCCAAGACTATCGTCACCAGTATATTCCGTCGTCATGGGATGTGCGTCACATATTGGCTTTGACAGTATTGAAGAATCTGCCTAAAAATTGGTCTATTGGGGCAAGATACCGTTTTCAAGGAGGATCACCCTATACTCCATACAACGAGCCTAAATCATCACTAAAAGAGGCTTGGGATGTACAAGGGCAAGGGTATCTAGATTATGCTGCATTTAACACGGAGCGACTAGGTTCTTTTTCACAGCTAGACTTGCGGGTGGATAAAGCTTGGTATTATGACAAGTGGACACTGATGTTCTATATTGATATCCAAAATGTGTTGGCTGCTGCTACCGATACTCCAGATGTATTAGTGCAACAGTTTGATGAGAATGGTACTCCTCTGACAGACCCAAATGACCCCTCTCGATATGATCTGAAATATCTAGACACCTCTTCAGGTAATATGATACCTACTATAGGTATTATGGTGGAGTTTTAGAATCAACAAAGGCGTCAAATGGTCTTCCCATTGACGCCTCTGTTTTAATCCTATCGTTGAGGATATTATTGTTATGAAAGAAGCTTCTTTACAAGAACCGGAATCTCTTCTGGTTCTCTCGCTACAGGTATACCCAACCCTTCATAACATGCGATCTTATCTTGTGCCGTACCACTTCCACTTGAAATAATGGCTCCAGCATGTCCCATCTGTTTTCCAACAGGAGCCGTTTGCCCTGCAAAGAATGCAACCACTGGTTTGGTCATATGATTTTTGATAAACTCAGCAGCTATCTCTTCAGCATCGCCACCAATTTCACCAATCAATACGACTGCTTTTGTCTCTGGATCTTCTTCAAAAAGTTCTAGTAATTCAAGGTAGTATAACCCTGCAATAGGATCACCACCAATACCAATACAAGTACTTTGTCCAATACCATTACGAGTAAGTTGATCTACCATCTCATAAGTTAATGTTCCACTACGACTTATAAGCCCAACATGACCCTCTTTAAAGATATTGGTCGGAAGAATACCAATCATCGCTTTACCTGGCGATATAAGCCCTGGGCAGTTTGGTCCAATCATACTCGTGCCGTTTCGCTTAAGAACCTCCTTTACACGAAGCATGTCAATCACAGGTATCCCTTCTGATATGGCGATAACAAGTCTAATTCCTGATTCCGATGCTTCTATAATGGCATCGGGTGCAAAACGTGCAGGTACAAAGATAATGGAGGTGTCTGCCCATGTCTCTAAGACCGCTTCCTGCATGGTATTGAACACAGGAACACCTTCTACGGTTGTGCCTCCTTTTCCTGGAGAGATACCACCTACAATATGCGTCCCATATTCTAACATCTTTTTTGTGTGAAATGCACCATCTCTACCTGTAATTCCTTGTACGATGACGCGGCTTTTTTTATCTATTAGAATGCTCATAATAACTCTTTTTTGATGAATGCAATATTTTACGCGATGGTTGCAATTGCAAGTTTTGCTGCTTCACTCATTGAGGAAACGGTCTTCACTTTGTTTGATGCACTTAGTATCTTAAGCCCATCTTTAGCATTAGTGCCTGATAGTCTCACAACGATGGGAAGGGTAATCTCAATCTCGTCGAATGCTTGTAGAAGACCTTGCGCGACATCATCACATCGAGTGATTCCTCCAAAAATATTAATCATGATGGCTTTTACATTGGGGTCTTGTGTAAGGTAATGCATCGCTTGTTTCACCTTCTTTGGATTAGAGCTTCCACCAATATCAAGGAAGTTGGCTGGTGTTCCTCCGTATAGCTTGATCATATCCATCGTGGCCATGGCAAGACCTGCTCCATTGACCATGCAGCCAATATTCCCATCTAGTTTAATATAGCTAAGCCCATGTTGCTTCGCTTCGAGCTCAAGCTTCTCATTTTCATCATCATCCCTTAATTGTTCCAATTCAGGATGACGATACATTGCATTGTCATCAATGGTCATCTTAGCATCTAAGGCTATCATCTCCTCTTTTCCTGTAATAACAAGTGGGTTGATCTCAACCAGGGACGCATCCTTCTCTACGAAGACCTTATACATCTTCTCTATGATATCTGCGAATTGTCTAACAAGATGAATATCCTTGAAAAAATCGAATGCGACCTCTCTTGCTCGAAAAGGAGCTAAACTAGAACCTATAGGAAGGGCGTATTTTTGAATCTTCTCGGGGCTTACCCTTGCAACTTCTTCAATCTCAACGCCTCCTTCTGAACTAACCATGAGAAGAATAGTATGGTTACTTCGATCGATAGTAAGACCTACATAGTACTCTTTCTGAATATCTACAGCCTCTGAGATAAGTACTTTCTCAACAATATGTCCTTTAATATCCATTCCGAGAATGGTATTGGTTGCCATCTGAAGTTCCTTTTCATTTGAAGCAAGTTTTATTCCACCAGCTTTCCCTCGGCCTCCAGTATGCACTTGTGCTTTTACAACAACCTTCTTATTGATTTTACGAAAAGCGATAATCGCTTCTTTTGTATCAAAACAGAGTCTCTCTTTAGGGGTGCGAATTTGATACTCTCTAAATATATCCTTCGCTTGGTATTCATGTATCTTCATATAAATAAGATTATAAGAATGAATAAAATGGCTACTGATAGAACATCCATTCTTATAATTTGTTTACATAAACCTCTGGTCAAAAAACTTGTTTCATAGCATGTTTTAGCTAAAAATAGCCCAAACAATGATTAATAGAATGACTATCCAGAAAACACCATAAATACAGAACTTCTGTATGTCTTTTCTTTTTTCATCTCTTTCTCTATGTTTTATCTTTTTCATAACAGTGTTCCATGATTTACGATCTTTAAGAGGATCTTTATTTGTAATTTGGTTTAACTGTTCCCATGCTTGCACCACTCTTCGATATACAGAGGTAAGATCTTTTCCTTTGTGCTCTAATATCAGATGTTCCTTTGGGGGATTAGTCCCTAATATATGACCTGCCCAATGGGTCCATAGTCGTTTATTATTTGAGATATCTGATGATGTTTCTTTATTATTCATTTCCTACTCGTTTGCTTTGTCTATTAATAGAAAGGCGTAGCTTTTGGTTTGGATTGGGAAGTGAATGTAATAGCTGAAGTATTTTACCTACTTCTTTTTCAAATTCACTGGTACTAAGATTAAGGCTTCTTAAAGTGGTTGCGTTTATAAGTTGGTTGCTTTCATGGTAGTTTAGTATCTCTTGTTGTAACGGCGAAAGAATCGAAATAAAGTTTTTAAGTTGACTCTCTCTTTCTGGACTAATCCTTGAGTATGAAAGATGACGTACTCCTTCATATAATGAAGTGGAAAGTTCCATATGAGTTAGTAGATACACTTTTATCTTCATAAACATTTCACTGGTGTTTCCCCATGTTTCAATCGGATTGGGATGATTGAACCATATATCTATGAATAGGTCTTCGATAAGACACTTCACAATCGTCTTGTTACAGCATATGTCAAATGCGAAACTAGTATATATAGGAAAATAGGTCTCAAATGCACCTTGTGCCGTCTCTATTTCTGGCTTTAGGTTATGTCTAAATAATCGGTAAAGCAGTGTTTTCATGTAAGGGTTAAATAAAATATGCAAATTAACGTATCTTAAAGATATGAAAAAATAGATTAAACATCTACGTTTTTTATATTAATTATTGTGCTATCTGTATTAAGATCATGTTTTTATATAGTTATGTTAATACTATTACTTATGTTGAAGGAATTTATTGTTACCGTTTAGGGATGATGTGGAGGTCTATACGACAGTGTAAATACAATCACATTAGTCTTGATAAGCAGTTGGTTAATCTGATATATTAAAAGTTCTAAATCTATTAAACGTGTAGCCTATTGTTTTCTATTTTAGACTCTCTATTTCTATGCATATGGAAGTTGTGGACGCTGCCTAACATTATTAACAGTAATTGTTGATTGATTATATGTATTATAATTAAATATATGCAATTCAATTTACCTGTATGTGTTGGATACTGTCATATGACAATTGTTCTAGTTTTTACCAAATAATGTCTGTTTTTTGTACTGAATGATAATAGATGATCACTGTTTTTGTCAATGAAAAACGTGCAAGTGATTTAAATTCTATTATTTTCGTGCTATGATCTGAAAAATGTTTATTCACAACTAATTATTAATATAAATCAACGTTATTACTCTTTATGAAACAACAATCATCTTTTTCGAGAGCCTTTTGGGTAGCCAATTCGGTGGAGTTGCTTGAGAGAGCTGCCTACTATGGTGTCTTTATTGTGATTACTTTATATCTTTCACGTATACTTGGTTTTACAGACATGCAGGCTGCTTCTATTGCAGGTGTATTCTCTGGACTGCTCTACTTCCTTCCTACATTTAGTGGGGCATATGCGGATAAGATCGGATTTAAGAAAGCATTGATTCTAGCTTTCTCCTTATTAACATTGGGTTACTTCGGACTTGGAGCTTTGCCAACTGTACTTGAGACAACAGGGCTTGTCGAATATGGTCAACATACACATTTCCATGGCCTCAGAGAGAGTGGTCTAAAATGGGCTATTATTCCTATTGTTTCTTTAATCATTATTGGTGGCTCATTTATCAAGTCGGTGATTACTGCTACTGTTTCGAAAGAGACAACGGTAGCCAATAGAGCAAAAGGATTCTCTATCTTTTATGCGATGGTGAATGTCGGCGCATTCTCTGGAAAAACAATTGTTAAGCCTTTGCGTGAGTCAATGGGGGATGAGGGGTTAATTTACCTAAATTTCTTCTCTGCAGCAGCTACTTTGTTAGCCATTGTCTTAGTTTATCTATTCTTTAAGACCTCTCATCATGAGGGGGAAGGAAAATCAATTCATGATATTCTTAATGCACTTGGGAAAGTATTAACCAATGCTAGATTGATCGTACTTATATTGATTATAACAGGTTTTTGGATGGTGCAGCACCAATTGTATGCAACCATGCCTAAATATGTACTGCGTATGGCTGGTGAAGGTGCCTCTCCTTCATGGTATGCTAACGTTAACCCATTAGTGGTATTCCTAACTGTAGGAGCTGTGACTGCATTGATGAAAAACAAATCTGCACTAACTTCAATGACAATAGGTATGTTCATTATGCCTATTTCAGCATTCTGTATGGCATCAGGTAACTTATTGGGAGGCGAACCAATCCTTGGTATGCATCCTGTAGCATTCATGATGATTGTCGGTATTGTATTCCAAGGTCTTGCGGAATCATTCATCTCACCTCGTTTCTTAGAGTATTTCTCTCTTCAAGCGCCTAAAGGAGAAGAGGGCATGTACCTTGGATTTAGTCACCTTCACTCTTTCATCTCATCGATACTAGGTTTTGGTCTTTCAGGATTTCTATTGGAGAAGTTTTGTCCAGACCCAGCTCTTTTGTCTGACACAGAAAAATTAACTGCTTACGACCATGCACACTATATCTGGTATGTATTTGTGGGGATTGCAACCGTATCTGCTATAATGTTAGTGATTTATGGTCGTGTAGTAAAGAAGGTAGATAGCCAAGAACAAGTGGCTTAAAGGATGGTCTTTTGAAATAAAAGAATCTTTTTTGATTCCTTTGTTTGCATATTTACAAAAAGCACCTATATTTGCATCGCAATCATGAAAACATCATGACTGTGATGTACGCCCGGGTGGCGGAATTGGTAGACGCGCTGGATTCAAAATCCAGTGGTAGTAATATCGTGCGGGTTCGATTCCCGCCCCGGGTACAAAGCTTCTTCGATTATTCGAAGAAGCTTTTTTTATGCCATATAATGGGATGTAAAAAAAGGGCTGAAACCTCTATCTCATAGGGACTTCCATTAATAGTATTTGTGTCTCTGGATAGCAGGTTATAGTTAACAAATCTTGGTCCCATACACCTATTCCATCTCTTTGATGAAAAGTCTTATTGTTTATAGAAATAGAGCCAGTAATGACCAGTATATAGACACCATTTCCTTTTTTATGAACATGATACTCTATTTCTGTCTTTTCAATAAATGATCCCCAATAAAACCATGCATCTTGATATATCCACACGCCTTGATCTTCTACATAAGGGGATAATATCTGAACCAATTGATTCTCTTTCTCCAATCCTTTAAAGGATATCTGATCATATCTAGGGGCTACCCTGTGCTGGTTGGGGATAATCCATATCTGTAGAAAGGATACATCAGACGAGTCACTCTTGTTGTACTCGCTATGTCGTATCCCACTACCTGCACTCATCACTTGAATGTCCCCCTCTCTAATAACGGCTACATTTCCCAAACTATCTCTATGCTCTAGCTCTCCTTGTAAGGGGATGGATATGATCTCCATATTGTCATGAGGATGCTTATCAAAACCTTTTCCTGGAGCTACCTTGTCATCATTTAGTACTCTAAGCACTCCAAACCGCATACGTTCGGGGTGGTAGTAATCCGCAAAACTAAATGTGTGAAATGAATCTAGCCAACCATTATTGGAATGACCTCTTGTTTTTGCTCTATGAATAACCTGTCTCATATCTCCACCTATCATTTAATATTTCTTATCCCTATAATGCTATAACAACAAAAGAGATAAAATGATTTAGACCAGAAGCAACCTTAGCCATTGGTCATAATAATAATCCATTCGTCACATGGGAAAGTCATTGGTCCCAACTCTTAGTGTTATATCCTAGTGTTTTGTGTTAATGTGTTGTAAGTCATAATATTGTATTGGGCAGGAGAGTGTGGGTTTCAATAATCGAACACGCGAATCTGCCAAGATGGATACAAATATTTTGAATGATAAAGTGGACACAATGAGACTATTGATAATGATCATCCTTCTATTAATAACCTATAATGCTACTGCACAGTTGCAGGTAAAAGGCCATGTGAAAGACATAAAGGCTGATCCGATTATGGGAGCAAATGTCTACCTCAAAGGGACACTTGTTGGCACCTCTACTAATATCGATGGACTGTTCGATTTCACGATCGACATATCAACAGAGCAGACTTTGGTTGTTCGGGCTATGGGATATGAACAGAAAGAGCTAGCCATACACCCAGAACAAACCGGTATCATCATGATCATTTTAGAGCCGATGAAGATCGCCATCGATGAGGTAGTTATCACAGGAAACAGTTATAGCTATGGCGAAAACAAGGCATTGAAGAGGGTAGATGCCTTGGATGTCGTCTTACAGGGAGGATCACAAGGAGATGTGTTAAATGCATTCCAAATACTTCCCGGAGTACAAAAAGGAGGGGATGATGGTAAGCTCTATGTTCGGGGAGGAGATACCCGAGAGACCCAAATATTTATAAACGGCATGCATGTCTTGTCTCCTTATACCACTACAGCCAATAATATACCCTCAAGATCCCGTTACTCTCCTTTTCTATTCAAAGGGATGAATATGTCTCTAGGGGCATATAGTGCAGAATATGGACAAGCTCTATCATCCGTATTATCTATGGAGACGAAGGATATTACGACCAATAAACTCGGATTAAATATATCACCTCTAAGTGTCGGCGGAGGTGGAACAGCAGCTTGGAACAACGGTTCTCTATCTTCCAATATAAACTACACCAATATGTCCTTATACAACACTATGATTCCGGACAACTATGATTGGCAAAAGGATTATCAATCCTTGGCAGGAGAGTTTGAGCTAAAGACACAGCTCTCTCCTAGAACGATACACAAACTGTTTGTCAGTTATGATAACACCACCTATCAACGAGCGGTAGAAGAGCCTTTCTCTACAAACTCTCTACGTAATATAGACATGGATGGGAGTAACTATTTTATCAATTCAGTAATTGAGTCTGTTTCATCCAAAGGAACAAAGCTATTCTTAGGTACTGCCTATTCTCATTCAGCTCTCAGATATAAAAATGCGAGAGTGGCTGGAGACAACTATTCAATGCAGGGTGATGAGCTCCATCTGAAAGCAATGCTAAGAAAGAAGGTGGGGCGAGGTTATTCGATACGATTAGGTGCGGAGGCCTACCTCTTTGATAACCAAGAGACGTATGTGGATAAATCCTACATACACACCCTGGATAATCAATATTCGAACACCTTAAGTGCACTCTTTTGGGATAATAAGTTCAGGATAGTAAAGAGTCTTTATACCTCCCTTGCTTATCGTCTGGAATACACCTCTTCATTTAAAAGCTACAGCCACCTTCCAAAGGTGTCCCTACACTGGGTTACTTCTCCCTTACAATTGTCGGCAACAATAGGTCGTTACTCTCAGTTACCAAACTATACCATTCAGAATGATGTGGATCAAGAGACTGCCTTACATTATCAGCTGAGCGCAACTTATGACAAGCGATCCTTTCTATTCAAATTAGAGTTGTATAAAAAAGTGTATGATGGACTTTCGCTAAAAGAGGGACTAAACTACACCTCAAATGGATACGGCTATAGTCAAGGTATTGATCTGTTTTTGAAAGGAAAGATCTTTCGTAGAAAGATCGATTACACTTTGGCATATGGATATAATGATGCCCAGCGACAAGAGATGGAGTACCCATTAATGGCAACCCCATCCTATGCAACACGTCACAACATAAGTGGAACTGCAAAGTACTTTATCTCTCCGCTCAAGATCTATATAGGGGCTAGTTACGCTTACACCAGTGGGCGTACTTATCACAACCCGAATCGAAGTGGTTTTATGAATGCTTCGACAACTCCAATTCATAATTTGGATTTAAATATCACTGCATTAATAAGCCCAAGTATTATCCTATATGCTTACACCACCAATGTGTTAGGTAAAGAGCATGTCTATGGGTACGATTATGCCGCTACTCCTAACAATGTAGGGATATATAAGAGGAGAGCTATTGTGAATAACAGAGATCGATTCTTCTTTGTTGGACTATTCTTTTCGTTGAGGAAATCAGCAGCATATGATGTGTCTACTTTTTAGACCTACAGGATGATGAAAGGGGAAAGTACATTTCATGAGCTAGCACTTAGAATCGAACAATTACTATTATGGATAAAATGACAATTTACTAATTTAAATATTTGACAATGAAAAATCTATTATTGATTGCATGCATTATATTAGGAATATCTGGCACCTGGGCCAATGAGAAAGAGAAAAGTGAAAAAGAATCTAATGACTTTGAATATCATCTAGGAGTAGCCATAGATAGCCTATGTCATGTCCACACTCTTCAAGGTGGAGTGGCGACGTGTAATTTCTTGAAGAGGATAGAAGACCGATTCCCGAATGAATGGTTAACAACCTATTATATTGGATACTTAAATATGAAGCTATCTCTCTTTGCCGATAGCTCAATGAAGAAAGGTATGCTTGACGAGGCACAAAAGTATCTAGCGAAACTCTTAGCCTATAGACAAGTCGATCGTTCTGAACTATCTGCCCTAAATGCTTACTACTATTATGTGTTGATTGCTTCAAAACCAGAAGTAAATGGACCAAAATACTATCGCAAAGTAATAGAGGAGTGTAATAAAGCAATTCGATATAATAAGCAAAATCCTAGAGCCCATCTCATCTTATCCATGTTTCAAAATAAGATGAACGCATTCCAAGGTGGCAAACAAGAGGATTATTGTCATACATTAGAACGAGTGGAATCTCTCTTCCAAAATGCCAAAACCAAAAAGTATTATCCATCATGGGGAATGGACGACCTGAAGAGAGAGAAAACACAAAATTGTACCGCTAAAAAATAAAGTCACTATTTATTGGTCTAAAGAGATAGCTCCTTTATTTTAAACCAATGTTGCTGCAACATACACTGAGAGTGCTACACTTTATATTCCATTGCGAAGTGTTATGCATGGCTGGAAAATAATAGTTTCTATACTTCGAATCCATATTATGGCAACATGCACTGAAAGTGCTACATTTACTAGTCAAGTGCGAAGCGCTGGGTATAGGTGCAAAACACACTAGAGGGCTGTAAGTCCTCACCTCCCAGAAATATGAATTCCTTCTTAATACAACTCTTATTTTGATATAGCCAACACGATTCTTAACATATGCTATGCATTAAATCTCCTTGAATTACATCGTACATTTTAAGTGTTCATGAAAAACAAAAGCAAACCAATTGTTTTTGTTTCATTATGCAATACAAATAGAGATAAAGCTTAAAAAATGACATGTCAATATTTTTGAATTTCACTTGTTGCCAACAGCAATAGCCCAATAATATACATGTAAATCAATAAATACGATCAAAAGAGTATTGCTTTGTGCTTAGATTATTAAATGTTAATATGGGTAAAAACAGTATTTCGTATTTATATATAATATAAAATTGCATCAACATAATTTAATTATTTTTATAATGAAAAAACTAATATTTTCACTTTTTGTATTAGGGGGGGTATGATGTCATGCCAACAAGATGCAATGGAAACAACCAGTCAAACGGTAGATGTAAGTGCCTTTGAAATCTTGCCTACTATTTCTCAGGGCGAAGCACAAACCAAATTTGCTAAGATCCTTTCTAAAGCAGTCTACAACGACGAAGCTGTTCGAAGCTTTATCCAAAGAGAAGCACTGAAACAGTTCGACTGTGATTATGATATTCTTTATGGTAAAGTAAAGAATCAAGAAGTAAAAGACGGAATCACTTTCAAGCAAGCACTAGATGTATATGCAGAAGATGCCAATACATTAGATCAAATCGAAAAAAGTGCTCCGCTTATTAACATTCTATTACCTGACTTAGAATTTGCAGGTGGACTTAGTGCAGAGAAATGGGATATTTCAAATAACCGTATTGGTGTCGCTTCAGAAGTAGGAAGCATTGAAAATACCGTTTATGGTAATGGAGAAGAAGTTTACTACATTGGTAAAAATGAGATCCCAAAATTTCCTTTACTTGTAGTCAAGACAAATGAAAGAATGGTTGTTAAAATTCCAGCAACAAAATCATCTGAAGCAAAGTATGAATTTGCAGAAAATATATACAATCCTAATTATAGTAACCCAAAATCAAAAAAATGGGAAGAATGGAGAGAACGAACAATCTCTAAAGGAGGAGACACAATAAATTATTTAAAAAGAAGTCTCATATATCCTGATATTATTACAGGATACCACAGAAATAATTCTGTATGTCAACGTGATTATGCCTATTATAAGATTTCTGATTGTTCAAAGATTCAATTTCGAAAGAATAGAATTAAAGAAAAGTTGTATAAATTTCGAATTCATGGTAGTCGTTGTGCTAATATAATTAAAGATGAAGATACTACACATCCAACTACTGGAAAGATATATATCCAAAACAACGACCCTAACTTTACAAAATATACAACGAGAGGATACGAAGCATCTAACTCTACTATTAATAAGGCCATCTGGACAGATGGTGCATGGGAATTTGAATTAGTACTAAAACATAAATATCTGGATGGTACAACCTCCCAAGTAGGGTATCACTTTACTGCAAGAGGTAAAGATCTGTTTGACGTGATTACCGTGTCTAATAATAGATTAATTCCTACATGGTTTAATAGTAGTAGGAATGAATATCAAATGAGGACAAAGGATAAAAACGTAATACAAGGAAAATGGTTTAAGCCCAATGGGGATGACGGAGCATGGCTTTTTGAATGGGATATCGCTAAAGAATCAACCAACGTTGCATGGATGTTGATAGAGCAGGACAGTAGTGATCTTAAGGTAGAAGAAGATATAAAAATGACATTCACTCATCAAAAGGCATGGAATTTTGATGCAAGTATCTCAGGAAAGGTTAAAGAAATAGAATTCAATGTGTCGGGGGGATACAACAATAGCTCAGGCTCTGTTAAAGAAGTGAAAACATTACTATCACTAAATGATAATGATGATGTTATTGCGAAGGGAACAATAAATTACAACGATCCTCTCATTACAAGAAAAAAAGAGATAAAAAATAACTTGATGCCGATAAAAACTATTGAAGACGGAAATGTTGCGCATCTTATGATTTTACCAGACATAAACAACTAAATAAAATAAATGAAGAAATTACTTATTCTGTTCATCATCTTTGCTTCTTGTAAGAAAGAAGACCTTCCCAATGAGAAAGAAGATCTTCCAATGGAGATGAGGGGCGTTTATAAACTCATCGAAGCAAAAGCAGATCCAATGGATTGTTTTGATATTAACAACGATGGGATAGAATCCAATGATATTCTAGGACAGATAATCAATAGTGACGGGGGCGATGAGAACATAAAGACCAATTTAAATAATGCTAGATTATTTACATTCGTTATGCCCAAAAACATTTACATCACATTTCCTAGAACAGATATTTATTTTTCTGCATCAGAGAACACATTCTCTCGATATGTAAAGTGGAGATATAATGCCCAAAGGTATGTGCTTGATAAAAGTATATACTCCCGTATGGATAATATTAATTACGTCGACGGTTCTTGGAGTCATTTTAAATATGAAAATGAAATAATGACTGCCAAATATGAATCCAATTTCTACAACTTCAAAGAAAAGAATTTTAGAAGCATTATTGTATATGTAAAATTCAAAAAGATTGGGATTGAAAGAGATGATAAAACCTATAAAATCGCAAACGAAACCTCTCTTGTATACTCTAAAGATTATCCTAAGAGATAGTTTATACCACCTTGTAGCTCAACTCTGAGCTACAAGGTTTTTTATTAACAACAACGATCATATCTAGTCTATGAAACACCTTCTTTTTATAACGTTAGCTACCATATGTTTCAGCTGTAAGCAAACAGATAGTTTAGAACCACAAGCCAGCGAGACATTAGTGATCTATATGGCTGCGGATAATGATCTAAAAGGCAATGCGCTGTTGAACGTATATGATATGGTAGAAGGCATTAAGGAGGATCAGAAGGTGGTCGTTTTTATGGATAAAGGAGACAAAAGCTCATACCTTATGGAGCTCAACAAGAAGAATGGTACGGCTATCCACCGCCAAGTGGTTAAACAATATCCCGATCAAAACTCGGCGGATAGCCATACCCTCCATCAGGTACTTAAAGAGGTGATCGAGAGATATCCATCCCAGCAATATGGATTGATCTTATGGTCACATGGCACCTCTTGGTTTCCTGCGCCGAAACCCAAAACCAAATCATTCGGTGTAGACAAGCAATTCACCATGGAGATCCATGATCTCGCATCGGCACTGCCAACAAAATTTAAATATATTCTTTTCGATGCCTGTTTAATGGGAAGTGTAGAAGTCGCTTCAGAACTACAAAACAATACCGATTACCTCATAGCTTCTCCTACAGATATATTAACCACAGGTATGCCTTACAAAAAAATATTGCCTATCCTTCTAAACACACAACAAACAGTAGAGAAACGATTAAAAGAGGTTTGTAAAACTTATATCCGACACTACAAACAAAAAGAGGGAAAGATGCAATCGGCAAGTATCGCACTATATAATCTTAATAACATTAATATGATTCAAACTGCCATGCAACAGATCATTACCAACGATCCAAACATGAAAGTCAAGGCGGAAAAGGTGCAGAAGCTTCATAAAGATGCCGACTGTTATGATCTATTCGACATGGTACATAAGAACTATGGAGCAAATGCTGCAACGCAAATGAAGTCTGCTCTCTCAACATTTATCCTCTTCCATGACCATACAGATAAGTTTCAAGAGAATCTTTCACTTGATAATGTACATGGAATTAATTGCTATATTCCTGTAGATCCAAATACTTATTATCCAGAGTTCTACTCCAATTTGCAATGGTGTAAAATAACCCAATACAATAAAGCGATCTTCTAAACTTCAAACATTAGATTCTCTTAGGTTACTGAATTGTATCTTTAATTTATGCTAAAGCATAAGCCTACAAGGATCAACAATCTCTGAAGGATAAATAATAAAATATAATTGCAAAAAGCCATTAAGCCCCAGTGAAAACAATAATTGGGAATACTGAGCTCCAGCTCGGTTATAACTTCAATAAAAAAATTGGGTAGCAAGACAAACCAGGCTAGAGGACTTCAGTCAGCGTATTTATGTTTCTACTTCATCTATAGATGTAATTGATTACACTATTTAATGGGCATATCCTCCGTCTTGTGATGATGTAAAGAGGAGATAGAAAAAGATATCATTTTTTGATTAACTTCGTTAAGGTTATATTACAGAACGGTTTTAATAAAATATATCGATGATATCTCGTTATCTTACCTATCTTCTTCGCCCTTTTCCTTACAAGCTATTAAGTATAAGGGGCTGCATGATTGTCAGTGTCTTTATCGCCCTTTTTTTATACATATTTCAACCCTTTGGTTTTGTTAATTTCACTGGAAACAAGATACTTTTATCGATAGCCTTTGGAATAGCCACTTCTATTGGACAACTAATCTCTATCTATATTATAAAGGGGTATTTCTTAAGACGATGGGTGAAGAAATGGCTCTTTATATACGAAGTGATTAGCATTTCGTCGTTGTTACTTATTATAAGTTTCTTAAACTGGCTCTGTTTCTATCTCTTCGTTTTTCCAGTGGTATTTGATGCTACTATTGTGGCCTATGTGTTTGGAATAACATTCTGTGTCGGTTTAATACCTGTGCTTGTGTTGAATATGATTGAAAAAAACCAGCAACTAAAAAGAGAGTTGCAGTATCACATAAACCCTTCTGTAATAGAAGTAAACAAGGACTCATATGCCGGTAGGTCGATAACTTTTATCTCTCTAAATAAGAAAGATAAACCTCTAGTTATTGATGTGAATAGTCTTATCTACTTAGAAGCACTAAAGAATAATGTCAAAGTGGTCTACTTCGATAATGAAGAGGTAAAACAAAAATGGATCAGAAATACGCTATCTTCGACTCTAATGCTATTTCATGAAAACCATATTGTCCAGTGTCATCGATCTTTTGTCGTTAACTTACACCATATCGTTTCAGCAAAAGGAAATACCAATGGTTATCAACTTATTTCAAAAGCATCCAGTGATCCCATCCCTGTTTCACGTAAATATGCTGCAGATTTTCAAAAAGTATTACATTGAGCCTACACCTCCTGTTTTGACTTCATGCGATCAAAAGAACATGAAATTTAATATCTTTTGAATGACCTCTCTTGGAAGTGCATAAAATACTTTGTTTACATCAGTTGAAAATGAAATGGTTACGGTTAAATGGTCGTTTTATCTTATTTTTTTTAGAAGAATAAGTTGCAAACAACTTATTAATTCTATTATATTTGCACCGCATACATGATAACAGCATGACTGCAATATACGCCCGGGTGGCGGAATTGGTAGACGCGCTGGATTCAAAATCCAGTGGTAGTAATGCCGTGCGGGTTCGATTCCCGCCCCGGGTACAAAGCTTCTTCGATCTTTCGAAGAAGCTTTTTTTATGCCCGTATATCATCTAAGATTAACTCCTATACCTCCATCGACCACCACAATCAAAGCAACTGTAGCTCTTTCTCTTAAACATATAGATAAGTATCACTGCTGCGACAACGGTAGTAACCACACCCATAGTTATACTCCCCATCACAAAAGACATTGGTATAAGTAGACCAAATAGAAAAAGAAAGAATATAATCATTTGCCTTTGATTGCCCTCTTGTCGAATCTCTTTCGATTGACAGAAAGGACATAAGGTCGTATCTTTAGTCTTCTCTTTCGACACCACAACAAGCCTCTTCTTCTCCTCCTCTTCTTGGGGCGGTTGAAGATATCCTCCATCCACTAATATCTTAAGAGCTTCGTCGATGCACTCCTCTCTTACATCGAGCTTTATGCCCCCGATAGCATTAGAGTAGAAGTTATGTGATTGCACTGTCAATTCATCTCTCATTATTGTTGGAATACCTTCCGACTCTAGCAGGTTCTTTGCCATATGTGCATTGAGTGGCTGGTCAAAGGTGATAATTGTATGCCAATGGTTCATAAAATACCTTTTTATTACCCATTGCATCATCAAATAGAATAGCTCATTTCATGATGAAATGGGTATATGACGGGTTATACCAATTTGTTTATCTATATACTGTTAGATGATAGAATATTGGATTGTTTTTCGATAACTAATATATGTATTTTAATCGTGATGATACCAATAAACATTTGATGTAGTTCGAATAACAACCATATCACGACAACATCTAGGTATAATATCTACATTTCATCGTATCCGATGAGAATATGTCGACACTGAAACATCGACTCTACCGTGTGTTTATCAGTGCCTTGTTTTGATCTAAGAAAAAAAAACTCCAACTTTGTAGTGATACCCCCTTTCATGATGTCTTAATGGACTCTGTGATCTTTACTTATCGGTCATGGAATCATTGTTTCATTAAAGTATAAAATGAATTTTTATGAATAACCCTTGTGTTCTAGTTGCTGAAGATGTCGAGTCTAACTATATATACCTAGAGGCTTTATTGAAAAAAGTTTCCTGTGATGTAGTATGGGCCGAAAATGGGATAGTAGCTGTTGACATGATGAAGAGTGGGCTGAAAATAGATCTGATTCTAATGGATCTTCAAATGCCTAAAATGTCTGGTATCGATGCAACCAAAGAGATACGTGACCTAGGGATCCAAACTCCTATCATAATACAAACGGCATTCTCTCAAGAGAACGAGATTCATAATTTTATTGATTCTGGTGTGAGTGAGGTATTTATAAAGCCTATCAGACCTGCTCATTTCTATAAGGTCATCTCGCGTTATATTAACATTACGCCGATTTAAATTGACGTTTAATTGATATTCTCCTTTCAGGAAAATATAGTATCCTTGTATAGAAACAATTTTAATTCAGCCCCTTGGGCATTTATTATCAAAATACCAGAGTATGGATAATGTAAAGAAGCAACAACTGTTAGATCGTAGATATTTACGAATGGCGCACATCTGGGCTGAGAATTCTTATTGTAAGCGTAGGCAGGTCGGTGCCCTATTAATCAAGAATAAGATGATTATTTCTGATGGATATAATGGAACACCTTCTGGTTTCGAAAACAATTGTGAAGATGAGTTTAATAAGTCTAAACCATATGTTCTCCATGCCGAAGCCAATGCAATTACAAAAATCGCACGTACAAGTAATAGTAGTGAAGGTGCAACCATGTATGTTACCTCCTCTCCATGTATTGAATGTGCAAAATTGATTATCCAAGCTGGCATTGTTCGTGTCGTTTTCTCCGAATCTTACCGAGTGAATGATGGGGTAGAGCTACTCGAAAAAGCTGGTATTATTGTAGAGCAATTCGATGTGACCAAAGAGGCTTAGTACTCTAGATATCGCGCGCTATAACTCATTGATCCGTACTTTATACAAAATAACCATATGAAAAAAATACATCTGTTTCTTATTTTTCTTGGGGTATTTGTTATTGCTGAAATTTTTAATTTCTATTACAAAACTAAATATAGTAATACGCAATTAGCAATACCTACAACTTCAGCAAAATCCCCACTGCTCCAACCGAATAAGGTGGGCTTGATCATGAATATGATTCAGCTTAGGTATGTGGATACCGTTGACAATAAGACGTTGGAGAACGAAGTGATCCCACATATACTCGAAGAGTTAGATCCACATAGTGCCTATTTTGCGAAAGAGGACTTTAAGAATGTTAACGAAGAGATGAAAGGTAATTTCGGTGGCGTCGGAGTTCAATTCCGAATCGAAAACGATACAGTAATGATCGTTGATGTCGTCTCTGGTGGCCCTTCTCAAAAACTAGGAATTCTTGGTGGCGATCGAATCGTTACTGTCAACGACTCTACGATTGCTGGAAATGGCGTCAATAACGAAGCCGTCATGAAGCTCCTAAAAGGTGAAATAGGGACCAATGTAAAGGTGGGAATCAAACGTAAAGGACTCCCTAAGCTAATTCAATTCGATGTTACTCGTGGTGAGATACCTCTCTATAGCGTGGATGTCTCATATATGTTGAACGATACTACTGGGTACATCAAAGTGGGACGTTTTGCAGTGACTACCTATAAGGAGTTCATGAAAGGATTAAATGAACTACGCGAAGATGGTGCCAAACAATATGTTGTCGATCTTCGTGGTAATCCTGGTGGAATACTTGGTATTGTGGCAGAGATGGCGAACGAATTCCTTAAAAAAGATGATATGATCGTCTACACCAAAGGTCGTACTCAGCCAAGCCAAGAGTTTGTAGCACAAAGGAATGGTAAATTTACCGATGAAAAACTGGTGGTTCTTATCGACGAATACTCTGCTTCTGCAAGTGAAATATTTGCTGGGGCAATGCAAGATAATGATAGAGGTACTATCATTGGTCGTAGATCATTTGGTAAAGGTCTTGTTCAAGAACAAATCCCATTCAATGACGGTTCTGCACTTCGATTAACTGTCGCAAGATACTATACTCCTTCTGGTCGTTGTATCCAAAAACCTTATGACAAAGGGGTCGATGAGTACAATAAGGATATATATAACAGAATTAAACATGGTGAGCTAGAGGTGAAAGATAGTATTGCTGTGGCTGATACTATAAACTACTTCACGAAGAGTGGTCGTATCGTTCATGGTGGTGGAGGAATTATGCCAGACATCTTTGTCCCTGCCGACACAACTGGCTTCTCTAATCTATATGCCGATGTGATCTCTAAAGGATTGCTATTCAAATTTGCTTTCGATTATGCAGATGAACATCGTGCACAACTAAAGAGTGTGAAAACAGCCATGGAGATGAGACAATACTTTATCGACCATAAAGAGTTTAGTGATTTTATCGCTTATTGCAAAAAGAATAAAGTCAAGATATCCTCTAAAGACATGAAAGAGTCTGGTCGTATACTGAAAGTGCAACTCTGGGCATATACCGCTAGAAACATCTTAGGTGAAAAAGGATTCTATCCTATAATCAAAGAGCTAGACGTTACACTCGATAAAGCCATGGAGGTGATATCCGAAAAATAGAACCAATAGGATTAATAGATGAGCCGTAATTGTGCTTGATGTAATTTATTGATTATAAAGTACAAAAAGGAGGCTTACCCTCCCTTGCGGTGATATACTTTAAAAAGAGTATGTGAAAAACATACCTGAACTATATCCCTCATTCTAAATCCATATTGGCGTAATTATTAGCGATTCATCGCTTGCACAAAGAGAGACAACCCTTGAAAAAAGTGTCGTCTCTCTTTCTTTTTATCCCCCAATGAGACCATATATCCAACCCGACTCAAAAGAGGTACACCTAAAAATTACCACTAAAAATAACCCAGGCAGAGTTTAATTTACACGACCTCTTCTTTACTTTGTTGAGGGATGTAACTTATCTCTCCTGACAACATAAAAACGTTATTTTCCACCTTCTCTCCATCGATTCCATACTTAACTATGCCTTAAAAGCTACCAACCTCAGACTTAATCCATCCCTAATCCGTCTTTAACCCGTCCCTAGTACGTCCTTTGTCCATGGTTTAGCCATGATTCGTCCATGGTTCAGCCATCCAAACCCCCGAAATCGATGGACAAACCATGGACGAATCATGGCTAAACCATGGACAAAGGACGGATTAAGTATATATTAAGGACGTATTAACGACGGATTAGGTGCGAGGTTGGTCAGGGAGAGGTGTGGTTTTGGTGGCTGTTTATCTCGGGTTGGTGTTTTTGTCGTGCTGATTTTAGGGCGTGGTTGATGTGGTGTGTTTGAAATTTGATTCTGGTGTTTTTTCTCTTTGAATGGGGCTATATATATAACGGATGCATTTTTTGAGATGGGAGAGGAGTGTGGTGTGGATAGGATATGGGGTGTTGTGTGTTTTGTTTGAAAAAAGTTTTGGGCGTAACAGGTTGGTCGTAAGGGGCTGGGGGTGGAGGTCTGTTTTTTTCTAAGAAAAAACATGTTATTTTATTTGGAATAGTGGGTGAAAATGATGTTTCTTTGCATCGCATTTGAGAACAAATGCACACGTTCTACCGACATATTTACAGTGAACTGAATATTATCCCTTCCGCTGTGTGGCTCCATTGATTCTAGCGAGATGAGAAAGAGAGGACATAAGAAGCTGATAGAAAAACAGGGCATGATTAGAGGTAGGTAGGACATTGAAATTTTGACTAGAATATAAGGTGAAAAAATATTTCACTTTTCATTTGGATCTTTCAAATGAAATGAGTTATCTTTGCAGCCACGTTCTAGAAAAAAGCGGAGAGTGTTTTTTAAGTCTCAATTAAGTTGAGAAATTATTTAAGAAAACATTTGGAGTTTAAAGATAAAATCGTTTATCTTTGCAACCGCAAAAACATCGGCGCAACGGCGACGATGGATGAATAAGATACAAAGTTCTTTGAAGATATTTTTTGATAATGACAAGTACAAAAAAGCAACCGTCAATCTAATAGATTTTTGAGTTTTTGTTGAGCTAAATTAATTAACTTTTTATACAACGAAGAGTTTGATCCTGGCTCAGGATGAACGCTAGCGGGAGGCCTAACACATGCAAGTCGAGGGGTAACGGAAGTAGCTTGCTACTAGACGACGACCGGCGCACGGGTGAGTAACGCGTATGTAATCTGCCTTGTACAGGGGAATAGCCCAGAGAAATTTGGATTAATGCCCCATAGTATTACCGAGTCGCATGATTTGGTGATTAAAGCTCCGGCGGTACAAGATGAACATGCGTGACATTAGCTAGTTGGTAAGGTAACGGCTTACCAAGGCTACGATGTCTAGGGGTTCTGAGAGGATGATCCCCCACACTGGTACTGAGACACGGACCAGACTCCTACGGGAGGCAGCAGTGAGGAATATTGGTCAATGGACGCAAGTCTGAACCAGCCATCCCGCGTGAAGGATGACTGCCCTATGGGTTGTAAACTTCTTTTATATGCAAATAAACCTACTTTCGTGAAAGTAGCTGAAGGTAGCATATGAATAAACACCGGCTAACTCCGTGCCAGCAGCCGCGGTAATACGGAGGGTGTAAGCGTTATCCGGATTTATTGGGTTTAAAGGGTACGTAGGCGGTAATATAAGTCAGTGGTGAAATCCTGCAGCTCAACTGTAGAACTGCCATTGAAACTGTATTACTTGAGTATACTTGAGGTAGGCGGAATGAGTAGTGTAGCGGTGAAATGCTTAGATATTACTCAGAACACCGATTGCGAAGGCAGCTTACTAAGGTATAACTGACGCTGATGTACGAAAGCGTGGGGAGCGAACAGGATTAGATACCCTGGTAGTCCACGCCGTAAACGATGATTACTCGCTGTTGGCGATACACAGTCAGTGGCTAAGCGAAAGTTTTAAGTAATCCACCTGGGGAGTACGATCGCAAGATTGAAACTCAAAGGAATTGACGGGGGCCCGCACAAGCGGAGGAACATGTGGTTTAATTCGATGATACGCGAGGAACCTTACCTGGGCTTAAATGTACGGCGATCGGTCTAGAGATAGACTTTTCTTCGGACGACGTACAAGGTGCTGCATGGTTGTCGTCAGCTCGTGCCGTGAGGTGTCGGGTTAAGTCCCATAACGAGCGCAACCCCTATCTTTAGTTGCTAACAGGTTAAGCTGAGGACTCTAGAGAGACTGCCACCGTAAGGTGAGAGGAAGGTGGGGATGACGTCAAATCAGCACGGCCCTTATGTCCAGGGCTACACACGTGTTACAATGGTCAGTACAAAGGGCAGCTACCTGGCGACAGGATGCTAATCTCTAAAACTGGTCTCAGTTCGGATCGGAGTCTGCAACTCGACTCCGTGAAGCTGGATTCGCTAGTAATCGCGCATCAGCCATGGCGCGGTGAATACGTTCCCGGGCCTTGTACACACCGCCCGTCAAACCATGGAAGCTGGGGGTGCCTGAAGTCTGTTACCGAAAGGAGCGGCCTAGGGTAAAACTAGTGACTGGGGTTAAGTCGTAACAAGGTAGCCGTACCGGAAGGTGTGGCTGGAACACCTCCTTTCTGGAGCCGACAAGAACGGTTAAAGAAAATCGACGAGATTAGGTTGTTTTTTCTTGTCATATCAAAAAACCTTATATACCCACATAACCAAAGTGGATAGCGTTAGGCTGAAAAACTAAGGTGGTTATGTTTTAGACATAGTCCCGTAGCTCAGCTGGTTAGAGCGCTACACTGATAATGTAGAGGTCCCCAGTTCAAGTCTGGGCGGGACTACAATCGTAATATTATTTATACGAGGTTATTTGGGGGATTAGCTCAGCTGGCTAGAGCGCCTGCCTTGCACGCAGGAGGTCATCGGTTCGACTCCGATATTCTCCACACATTTATATTGATTTAGTTAGATTTAATTTGATTAGATCGGTGTATATAAGTTCTTTGACATTCTGGAAAAAAGTAATCTGTAAAAGAATACAACAGATATCGAGATTAACATTAAAGGTTAATTATAATAGAAAGTAAGTAAGGGTGTATGGTGGATGCCTAGGCTCTTAGAGGCGATGAAAGACGTGATAAGCTGCGATAAGCTTCGGGGAGGTGCAAACAACCTTTGATCCGAAGATTTCTGAATGGGGCAACCCAGCCAATTTATTGGTTATCTGACTATGTCAGAGGCAAACCCGGAGAACTGAAACATCTAAGTACCCGGAGGAAGAGAAAACAAAAGTGATTCCGTTAGTAGTGGCGATCGAACGCGGATTAGCCCAAACCAATTACGTTTCGGCGTGGTTGGGGTTGTAGGACTGCGATATGAGATTATGCGTGAAGTAGAAGTAACTGGAAAGTTACACCAGAGAGGGTGATAGTCCTGTACACGTAAGCAAATATGATCTAGCAGTATCCTGAGTAGGGCGGGGCACGTGAAACCCTGTCTGAATCTGCCAGGACCATCTGGTAAGGCTAAATACTCCTAAGAGACCGATAGAGAACCAGTACCGTGAGGGAAAGGTGAAAAGTACCCCGAACAGGGGAGTGAAATAGTACCTGAAACCATACACTTACAAGCGGTCGGAGCATCATTAGATGTGACGGCGTGCCTTTTGCATAATGAGCCTACGAGTTACTCCTCACTAGCAAGGTTAAGAGCTTAAGGCTCGGAGCCGAAGCGAAAGCAAGTCTGAATAGGGCGTCGAAGTTAGTGGGGGTAGACGCGAAACCGTGTGATCTACCCATGGGCAGGTTGAAGTCTTGGTAACACAAGATGGAGGACCGAACCAGGGAGCGTTGAAAAGCTCTTGGATGACCTGTGGGTAGGGGTGAAAGGCCAATCAAACTCGGAAATAGCTCGTACTCCCCGAAATGCATTTAGGTGCAGCCTTGGATATAGTATTGCAGAGGTAGAGCTACTGATTGGATGCGAGGGCTTCACCGCCTATCAACTCCAGACAAACTCCGAATGCTGTAATATGATTACCAGGAGTGAGGGCATGGGTGCTAAGGTCCATGTCCGAAAGGGAAAGAACCCGGACCATCAGCTAAGGTCCCCAAGTATATGTTAAGTTGAACAAACGAGGTCTGATTGCATAGACAGCTAGTATGTTGGCTTGGAAGCAGCCATTCATTTAAAGAGTGCGTAACAGCTCACTAGTCGAGCGATCGGGCATGGATAATAATCGGGCATCAAACATATCACCGAAGCTATGGATTTAATGGACTACCATTAAGTGGTAGGGGAGCATTCTGACTGCGTTGAATGTGTGCTGTGAGGCGCGCTGGAGCGGTTAGAAAAGCAAATGTAGGCATAAGTAACGATAAGGAGGGCGAGAAACCCTCCCACCGATAGACTAAGGTTTCCTGATCAACGCTAATCGGATCAGGGTTAGTCGGGACCTAAGGGGTAGCCGAACGGCGAACTCGATGGACAACGGGTTAATATTCCCGTACTTTATATAGTTGTGATGGGGCGACGGAGTGATGAAAGCACCGCGTACTGACGGAATAGTACGTTGAAGGGCGTAGGTTATGAGATGTGTAGGCAAATCCGCACGTTGAGCTGAAACCCGATAGTACCGAGAGTCTTCGGACGATTGGATAGTGTGCCTAAGGGCTTCCAAGAAAAACCTCTAAACGTAGATTATATAAACCCGTACCGCAAACCGACACAGGTAGTCAAGGAGAGAATCCTGAGGTGCTCGAGTGATTCATGGCTAAGGAACTAGGCAAAATCGATCCGTAACTTCGGGAGAAGGATCGCTCCTCGCAAGGGGAGCCGCAGTGAAAAGGCCCAGGCGACTGTTTATCAAAAACACAGGGCTTTGCTAAATCGAAAGATGATGTATAAGGCCTGACACCTGCCCGGTGCCGGAAGGTTAAGTGGGGGCGTTATCTTCGGAGAAGCGCTGAAATGAAGCCCCGGTAAACGGCGGCCGTAACTATAACGGTCCTAAGGTAGCGAAATTCCTTGTCGGGTAAGTTCCGACCTGCACGAATGGTGCAACGATCTGGGCACTGTCTCAGCCATGAGCTCGGTGAAATTGAAGTATCGGTGAAGATGCCGATTACCCGCAACGGGACGGAAAGACCCCGTGAACCTTTACTGCAACTTCACATTGATTTTGGGCAAGTAATGTGTAGGATAGGTCGGAGACAATGAAATGGCGTCGCTAGGCGTTGTGGAGTCGTCCTTGAAATACGACCCTTTGCTTGTTTGAAACCTAACTCAGCAATGAGGACATTGTGTGGTGGGTAGTTTGACTGGGGTGGTCGCCTCCAAAAGAGTAACGGAGGCTTCTAAAGGTACCCTCAAGACGATTGGTAACCGTCTGTAGAGTGTAATGGCACAAGGGTGCTTGACTGTGAGACCAACACGTCGATCAGGTACGAAAGTAGAGCATAGTGATCCGGTGGTTCCGTATGGAAGGGCCATCGCTCAAAGGATAAAAGGTACTCCGGGGATAACAGGCTGATCGCTCCCAAGAGCTCATATCGACGGAGCGGTTTGGCACCTCGATGTCGGCTCGTCACATCCTGGGGCTGGAGAAGGTCCCAAGGGTTGGGCTGTTCGCCCATTAAAGTGGCACGCGAGCTGGGTTCAGAACGTCGTGAGACAGTTCGGTCCCTATCTGTTGTGGGCGCAGGAAACTTGAGAGAAGCTGCTGCTAGTACGAGAGGACCGCGGTGGACAAACCTCTGGTGTATCAGTTGTGCCGCCAGGTGCATTGCTGAGTAGCTACGTTTGGAAGAGATAAGTGCTGAAAGCATCTAAGCACGAAGCTCCACTCAAGATGAGGTTTCCTTAGAGGGTCGTTGGAGACTACGACGTTGATAGGCTGCAGGTGTAAAGGTTGTGAGACCAAAGCCGAGCAGTACTAATTACCCGAAACTTTCATTAGAACAAAAGATTAGTTGTATTTAGATTACTTTTTCCAGGAGCATGTCAAAAAGATATATTGAACTATGTATGCTGATAATGTTAGATTATAACATTTAAGTCAGATATAAATAACCGTATTTAGAATTTAAGGTGGTTATTGCATAGGGGTTCCACCTCTTCCCATTCCGAACAGAGAAGTTAAGCCCTACCGCGCCGATGGTACTGCAGAGATGTGGGAGAGTAGGTCGCCGCCGTTTTAGTAAAAGATCAATTCACTAGAGTTGATTTTTTTATGAACTAAACGTTCTTTGAAGATTTTTTTTGATAATGACAAGTACAAAAAAGCAACCGTCAATCTAATAGATTTTTGAGTTTTTGTTGAGCTAAATTAATTAACTTTTTATACAACGAAGAGTTTGATCCTGGCTCAGGATGAACGCTAGCGGGAGGCCTAACACATGCAAGTCGAGGGGTAACGGAGGTAGCTTGCTACCAGACGACGACCGGCGCACGGGTGAGTAACGCGTATGTAATCTGCCTTGTACAGGGGAATAGCCCAGAGAAATTTGGATTAATGCCCCATAGTATTATTGAGTCGCATGACTTGGTGATTAAAGCTCCGGCGGTACAAGATGAACATGCGTGACATTAGCTAGTTGGTAAGGTAACGGCTTACCAAGGCTACGATGTCTAGGGGTTCTGAGAGGATGATCCCCCACACTGGTACTGAGACACGGACCAGACTCCTACGGGAGGCAGCAGTGAGGAATATTGGTCAATGGACGCAAGTCTGAACCAGCCATCCCGCGTGAAGGATGACTGCCCTATGGGTTGTAAACTTCTTTTATATGCAAATAAACCTACTTTCGTGAAAGTAGCTGAAGGTAGCATATGAATAAACACCGGCTAACTCCGTGCCAGCAGCCGCGGTAATACGGAGGGTGTAAGCGTTATCCGGATTTATTGGGTTTAAAGGGTACGTAGGCGGTAATATAAGTCAGTGGTGAAATCCTGCAGCTCAACTGTAGAACTGCCATTGAAACTGTATTACTTGAGTATACTTGAGGTAGGCGGAATGAGTAGTGTAGCGGTGAAATGCTTAGATATTACTCAGAACACCGATTGCGAAGGCAGCTTACTAAGGTATAACTGACGCTGATGTACGAAAGCGTGGGGAGCGAACAGGATTAGATACCCTGGTAGTCCACGCCGTAAACGATGATTACTCGCTGTTGGCGATACACAGTCAGTGGCTAAGCGAAAGTTTTAAGTAATCCACCTGGGGAGTACGATCGCAAGATTGAAACTCAAAGGAATTGACGGGGGCCCGCACAAGCGGAGGAACATGTGGTTTAATTCGATGATACGCGAGGAACCTTACCTGGGCTTAAATGTACGGCGATCGGTCTAGAGATAGACTTTTCTTCGGACGACGTACAAGGTGCTGCATGGTTGTCGTCAGCTCGTGCCGTGAGGTGTCGGGTTAAGTCCCATAACGAGCGCAACCCCTATCTTTAGTTGCTAACAGGTTAAGCTGAGGACTCTAGAGAGACTGCCACCGTAAGGTGAGAGGAAGGTGGGGATGACGTCAAATCAGCACGGCCCTTATGTCCAGGGCTACACACGTGTTACAATGGTCAGTACAAAGGGCAGCTACCTGGCGACAGGATGCTAATCTCTAAAACTGGTCTCAGTTCGGATCGGAGTCTGCAACTCGACTCCGTGAAGCTGGATTCGCTAGTAATCGCGCATCAGCCATGGCGCGGTGAATACGTTCCCGGGCCTTGTACACACCGCCCGTCAAACCATGGAAGCTGGGGGTGCCTGAAGTCTGTTACCGAAAGGAGCGGCCTAGGGTAAAACTAGTGACTGGGGTTAAGTCGTAACAAGGTAGCCGTACCGGAAGGTGTGGCTGGAACACCTCCTTTCTGGAGCCGACAAGAACGGTTAAAGAAAATCGACGAGATTAGGTTGTTTTTTCTTGTCATATCAAAAAACCTTATATACCCACATAACCAAAGTGGATAGCGTTAGGCTGAAAAACTAAGGTGGTTATGTTTTAAACATAGTCCCGTAGCTCAGCTGGTTAGAGCGCTACACTGATAATGTAGAGGTCCCCAGTTCAAGTCTGGGCGGGACTACAATCGTAATATTATTTATACGAGGTTATTTGGGGGATTAGCTCAGCTGGCTAGAGCGCCTGCCTTGCACGCAGGAGGTCATCGGTTCGACTCCGATATTCTCCACACATTTATATTGATTTAGTTAGATTTAATTTGATTAGATCGGTGTATATAAGTTCTTTGACATTCTGGAAAAAAGTAATCTGTAAAAGAATACAACAGATATCGAGATTAACATTAAAGGTTAATTATAATAGAAAGTAAGTAAGGGTGTATGGTGGATGCCTAGGCTCTTAGAGGCGATGAAAGACGTGATAAGCTGCGATAAGCTTCGGGGAGGTGCAAACAACCTTTGATCCGAAGATTTCTGAATGGGGCAACCCAGCCAATTTATTGGTTATCTGACTATGTCAGAGGCAAACCCGGAGAACTGAAACATCTAAGTACCCGGAGGAAGAGAAAACAAAAGTGATTCCGTTAGTAGTGGCGATCGAACGCGGATTAGCCCAAACCAATGACGTTTCGGCGTTGTTGGGGTTGTAGGACTGCGATATGAGATTATGCGTGAAGTAGAAGTAACTGGAAAGTTACACCAGAGAGGGTGATAGTCCTGTACACGTAAGCAAATATGATCTAGCAGTATCCTGAGTAGGGCGGGGCACGTGAAACCCTGTCTGAATCTGCCAGGACCATCTGGTAAGGCTAAATACTCCTAAGAGACCGATAGAGAACCAGTACCGTGAGGGAAAGGTGAAAAGTACCCCGAACAGGGGAGTGAAATAGTACCTGAAACCATACACTTACAAGCGGTCGGAGCATCATTAGATGTGACGGCGTGCCTTTTGCATAATGAGCCTACGAGTTACTCCTCACTAGCAAGGTTAAGAGCTTAAGGCTCGGAGCCGAAGCGAAAGCAAGTCTGAATAGGGCGTCGAAGTTAGTGGGGGTAGACGCGAAACCGTGTGATCTACCCATGGGCAGGTTGAAGTCTTGGTAACACAAGATGGAGGACCGAACCAGGGAGCGTTGAAAAGCTCTTGGATGACCTGTGGGTAGGGGTGAAAGGCCAATCAAACTCGGAAATAGCTCGTACTCCCCGAAATGCATTTAGGTGCAGCCTTGGATATAGTATTGCAGAGGTAGAGCTACTGATTGGATGCGAGGGCTTCACCGCCTATCAACTCCAGACAAACTCCGAATGCTGTAATATGATTACCAGGAGTGAGGGCATGGGTGCTAAGGTCCATGTCCGAAAGGGAAAGAACCCGGACCATCAGCTAAGGTCCCCAAGTATATGTTAAGTTGAACAAACGAGGTCTGATTGCATAGACAGCTAGTATGTTGGCTTGGAAGCAGCCATTCATTTAAAGAGTGCGTAACAGCTCACTAGTCGAGCGATCGGGCATGGATAATAATCGGGCATTAAACATATCACCGAAGCTATGGATTTAATGGACTACCATTAAGTGGTAGGGGAGCATTCTGACTGCGTTGAATGTGCACTGTGAGGTGCGCTGGAGCGGTTAGAAAAGCAAATGTAGGCATAAGTAACGATAAGGAGGGCGAGAAACCCTCCCACCGATAGACTAAGGTTTCCTGATCAACGCTAATCGGATCAGGGTTAGTCGGGACCTAAGGGGTAGCCGAACGGCGAACTCGATGGACAACGGGTTAATATTCCCGTACTTTATATAGTTGTGATGGGGCGACGGAGTGATGAAAGCACCGCGTACTGACGGAATAGTACGTTGAAGGGCGTAGGTTATGAGATGTGTAGGCAAATCCGCACGTTGAGCTGAAACCTGATAGTACCGAGAGTCTTCGGACGATTGGATAGTGTGCCTAAGGGCTTCCAAGAAAAACCTCTAAACGTAGATTATATAAACCCGTACCGCAAACCGACACAGGTAGTCAAGGAGAGAATCCTGAGGTGCTCGAGTGATTCATGGCTAAGGAACTAGGCAAAATCGATCCGTAACTTCGGGAGAAGGATCGCTCCTCGCAAGGGGAGCCGCAGTGAAAAGGCCCAGGCGACTGTTTATCAAAAACACAGGGCTTTGCTAAATCGAAAGATGATGTATAAGGCCTGACACCTGCCCGGTGCCGGAAGGTTAAGTGGGGGCGTTATCTTCGGAGAAGCGCTGAAATGAAGCCCCGGTAAACGGCGGCCGTAACTATAACGGTCCTAAGGTAGCGAAATTCCTTGTCGGGTAAGTTCCGACCTGCACGAATGGTGCAACGATCTGGGCACTGTCTCAGCCATGAGCTCGGTGAAATTGAAGTATCGGTGAAGATGCCGATTACCCGCAACGGGACGGAAAGACCCCGTGAACCTTTACTGCAACTTCACATTGATTTTGGGCAAGTAATGTGTAGGATAGGTCGGAGACAATGAAATGGCGTCGCTAGGCGTTGTGGAGTCGTCCTTGAAATACGACCCTTTGCTTGTTTGAAACCTAACTCAGCAATGAGGACATTGTGTGGTGGGTAGTTTGACTGGGGTGGTCGCCTCCAAAAGAGTAACGGAGGCTTCTAAAGGTACCCTCAAGACGATTGGTAACCGTCTGTAGAGTGTAATGGCACAAGGGTGCTTGACTGTGAGACCAACACGTCGATCAGGTACGAAAGTAGAGCATAGTGATCCGGTGGTTCCGTATGGAAGGGCCATCGCTCAAAGGATAAAAGGTACTCCGGGGATAACAGGCTGATCGCTCCCAAGAGCTCATATCGACGGAGCGGTTTGGCACCTCGATGTCGGCTCGTCACATCCTGGGGCTGGAGAAGGTCCCAAGGGTTGGGCTGTTCGCCCATTAAAGTGGCACGCGAGCTGGGTTCAGAACGTCGTGAGACAGTTCGGTCCCTATCTGTTGTGGGCGCAGGAAACTTGAGAGAAGCTGCTGCTAGTACGAGAGGACCGCGGTGGACAAACCTCTGGTGTATCAGTTGTGCCGCCAGGTGCATTGCTGAGTAGCTACGTTTGGAAGAGATAAGTGCTGAAAGCATCTAAGCACGAAGCTCCACTCAAGATGAGGTTTCCTTAGAGGGTCGTTGGAGACTACGACGTTGATAGGCTGCAGGTGTAAAGGTTGTGAGACCAAAGCCGAGCAGTACTAATTACCCGAAACTTTCATTAGAATAAAAGATTAGTTGTATTTAGATTACTTTTTCCAGGAGCATGTCAAAAGATATATTGAACTATGTATGCTGATATATGTTATATTATAACATTTAAGTCAGATATAAATAACCGTATTTAGAATTTAAGGTGGTTATTGCATAGGGGTTCCACCTCTTCCCATTCCGAACAGAGAAGTTAAGCCCTACCGCGCCGATGGTACTGCAGAGATGTGGGAGAGTAGGTCGCCGCCGTTTTACAGAGAACCGATTCTTATTAAAGAGTCGGTTTTTTTGCGTCTATACTTTTTAGGTAATATGCAGTGTCTCCATTATGGGAAGAGGAACCTCTTCCCGACATCATTGCCCTTTGGGAACAGAGAAGTTAAGCCCTACCGTACCGATGGTATTGCAGAGATGGACGAGAGTAGGTCGCCGCCATTTTACAGAGAACCGATTCTTGTTAAAAGATTAGATTTTTATTGGTGATAATATCATTATGTAGATATCTATATCTGATATTTTAGTGTAATATGTTGTTGTGATATGGGTTGTTATACTTTTATTCTATAGTATAATATTTTTTTGTTTTTTTAGGAGTCCATTGCCTATAGTTCTATACTGTGCTTTTATTGTTATATGATATATTCTTTGTTACTTTATTGTAGAAATTGTCATATTTGAAATAACAACAACCATGAACTCTATACTACGTATACTTTTAATTATAGTGCTATTCATAAACGCAGTTGGTGTATATGCTAGACCGACTACAAATGATAGTGAAAGTTTATTCCATTACTATAACTCTAATGAGGTATTAGATTACACCGGTATAATCAAAAAAGCTGGTCAATATCATCTATTTTATACAGAGAGAATGTTAGATGGTGAGAAAAAAACAATTGTATTAAAACAAGCTGTTTCTGAGGATCTATACCATTGGAATGAAGAGGAGTTAAACAATTCTCCATTCTCAGTTCATGATACTATAAAGTGGGGGATATTTACAGATGATGCAAAGATGTTAGGTGCTTCTCCAGAAGTCTATTTACTAGAGATAAAAGATGATTTTTTTCAATTAAAAGTTCTTGATGAAGATAAATGGGAGCGTGTTGATAAAACCTTTTCTATATCGTCTGTTGACCTTACGACAGTTTCATTACCCGTTTTAAAATGGAGTATGATAATAAAAAAATGGGTTTTGACTCTAACTGATTTAAAGAGTAATGATGTTAAAATATATACGTCGCAAGATTTAGAGCAGTGGGATAATACTTGTGTAATTAAGGAGGATTGTTCAAGATCTGAAATGTTTGAGAAAGATGGAAAAACATTCTTCATGTTATCGAATAATATCTATGAAGTAGATCTCACGAAGAGAGGTCAAGATTGTATTATTGCTAGAAGACATTTAGACTATGGAGGAGGATATAATCAGACATTAGTTACTAATATTAATGATGAGACGGTATTGATGGGAGGGATTTCTGTCGATAATTACAATCAAGATGGCAGTTCATTGAAGCTTTCTTCTCCAAGAAGGATGAACTATAGAGAGGGTAAATTCTTTTATGCTCCATACTTACAAGGTTTATCAAAAGAGAAAGGTGTATCACGTGATGATAAGAAACTAATTCCAGGGCTTGGCAAGAATATACTTAGTGGCAAATTCGGTGATGCCTATGTTTTAGAAGGGAATATCAAATATGATGAAGTGTCTTCTTATGGATTCCTATTCAAAGTGGGGTCAAAAAGTTCTGGTTATGAGTTAAGATATTATAAGAAACAAAATATATATCAATGTACGGGTGGTGAAATGGCTGTTAAACCAGTTGTAGATTATGCTAAAGTACTTGTTGTTGTTGATAATGGTTTTATTGATTTCTATTATGGTGATGGTTCTAAAGTGATGAGTATATCTGTTGACTATACTCATAAAGCATCTAAGATTATTCTTTTCCATCAGGGAGGTGAGCTTTATGTGAAAAATATTAAAGTAAACCCATTGTCATTTAAAAAGAAATAAGGATGATTTTTGATTATCATATTCATACAAAATATTCAGATGGGGTGGCCACTCATCAAGAAATTATTGATAAGGCTGTAGCATTGGGAGTCGATGAAATAGGTTTTTCTGATCATTATGGATATTATCCCAACAATTGGACTACGAGTCGTGAATTACTATCTAAAATGGTGGAGGAGGTATTACTTCAGAAATCAAAACAAGATAAAATTAAGGTTTTATTAGGTCTAGAGGTAGATTTCTATCCTGATCGTATTGAAGAGACTAAAGAAGTTCTTTCAATGTATCCATTCGATTATATTATGGGTTCAGTCCATTTTATTAATGGAGATAATTTTGATTCTGATCCTCATCATCCGATTTATTCTAAATATGATATTAACCATTTATATGAGTTGTATTATGAGAATTTTGTTGCCGCAGTAAGATCTGGAATGTTTGATACCATGTCACACCCTGATTTAATTAAGAAATATAACTATTATCCTACAAAGGACTTTTCGACACTATATCGTGAAGTTGCTAAGGTATTGGTTGAAGAGGGTGTGATGGTAGAATATAATACGAGTGGATATAGTCGCCCTTGTAATGATTTTTTCCCTAGTGATGAAGTTACTTCTATATTTCTAGAAGAGGGTGTTCAGTTTACGATTGGCTCAGATAGTCACAAGTTAGATCATCTTCTTAGAAACTACGATTTAGCCAAAGAGCGTTTAATGGGGTTAGGATTAACGGAATTACACCGTTATAATTCTTCCCCTATCTTGTTGAAAAACTTTATCGTTTAAAAGATAAAAGCTGTCTTAATTGAAAATAAGACAGCTTTTAAATCTATCTTCCTTCGATGATTTCGAATAATTTCTGCATGTTTGGAGCAAGAATTATCTCTGTACGTCTATTCTTTTGCCTCGCTTCAGGTGTTTGAGAATGGTCGATTGGGTAGTATTTACTTCGACCCGCTGCAGTAATCCTTTTGGGATCGATGTCTTTGTCTTTAAGGATTTCCCTTGCCACAGATGTTGCTCTTAGAACACTTAGATCCCAGTTATCCTTAAACTGACTATCCTTCTTCATTGTTAAGTCATCGGTATGACCTTCAACGATAACTTGGACATTCTTATTTTGAGCTAAAACTTTTGCAAGTTTCTTAATTGCATCGCTTCCTTTGGTGTCAATATCATACTCTCCGACATTGAAAAGGAGTTGTTCTTCAAATGAAACATATACTCGTCCTTCTCTGTTCATAATGGTGATACCATTGTCAATATAGCCTAAAAGAGCATCTGCTAATTGAATTTTAATATTGCTTTGAATATTCTTTTGTTGTTCAATTAACTGTTGCATTTGAACGACCTCGCCGTCTTTCTGTTCCACCTTAAGCTTTTCAAGTCGTATATCTCGTTCTCTTTTTTCAAGTGTCTTATTAAGTCTTTCAAACTGATTAAGGTATTGATCAATTTGAGAATTAGTACCTGTTTGAATCTCTTTAATTTGTGCTCTATATTGAGCTATTCTTTTTTTAGAAGACTCATTCTCGAGACTAAGATTTCGGTTTTTCCAGTATAGTCTTGTTGTATCCTTGGCAAGCTGAGTTAACTTCTTTTTATCTTCATCACTTGTAAAACTCAGTTCTGCAATAGCTACATCCTTTTTATGGAGTTCTGTAGTTTTTTGTTTATTATCCTTTACTTCTTGATCATATTTTCCTTGTAGTTCATTATAAACTTTCTTTGTATAACACGAAGAGAAGATTAGGAGAAAACTGAGAGTGTAGAATAACTTGTTGACTTTTGAATTCATCATTTGTACCCCTTTAAATTATGTGTTCTGCAAATTTAATCTAATGTAAAAACAATTTTGCGTATAATATGTATAAATACTATCATAATGTATATATTGAAGAAGAATATTGGTATTTATTTTTGTGCATCAGATGCTTAAATTGATTTACAACTGATTAGAATCATGGTCTTAATTGAGAGATTTTATTAAAATAGATTAGTTTTGTAAATATTCACTGTATATGTTACTCTGCGATACTGCGGATAACTATCAGTTTTCAAATCAACTGTTTTCTGATTAATTAGATAAGAAATTGGAGAAAAATATACTATATACAATCAATAGCCCTGAAGATTTAAGGAGATTGAGCATTAAAGAGTTAGATGAGGTATGTAAAGAATTGAGAGAGTTCATACTAAAGTCAAATGCCGAGAATCCTGGTCATTTAGGAGCTAATTTAGGGGTTGTTGAATTAACAGTCGCATTACACTATGTTTATAATACCCCAGAGGATAAGCTTATATGGGATGTCGGTCATCAAGCATATGGGCATAAGATATTAACAGGAAGAAGAGAGACTTTTCACACAAATAGAAAGTATCAAGGTCTAAGCGGTTTCCCAAATCGTGAAGAGAGTATATATGATGCTTTTGGAGTAGGTCACTCTTCCACATCTATATCTGCCGGTTTAGGTATGTCTGTTGGAACTGCACTTTCGAAAGAAGATCGAAAGGTGGTCGCTGTCATTGGAGATGGATCTATGACAGGAGGTATGGCTTTTGAGGGATTAAATAATGCTGCCATCACGAAGTCCGATATATTAGTTGTATTGAACGATAACCAAATGGCAATAGACCCTAATGTCGGTGGCGTAAGTCAATATCTCGTTAATATGAGCACTTCTTCTGCTTATAACAAGTTGCGTAATGACGTTTGGAATCTTCTTGGTTCGATGAATAGCTTTGGTCCCAAAGCAAGAAAAATTGTTCATCAAACGCAATCGGGATTGAAATCAATGATTCTTAGAAGTAGCAATCTTTTTGAGGGATTAAACTTTAGATATTTTGGTCCTATCGATGGACATGATACTGAAAATATGGTTCGTATCATGAATGATTTAAAGAAAATCAAAGGGCCGAAACTTCTACATGTAATTACCAAGAAAGGTAAAGGATTTAAGCCTGCAGAAGAGGATCAAACAAAATGGCATGCAGCCCCAGGTAAGTTTGATACAGAGACTGGAGCTGTATTTAAGAGCCCTACAAACGAAGAGGTAAAGAGCCCAATAAAGTATCAAGATGTCTTTGGTGAGACAATTGTAGAGCTGGCCAAAGAGAATGAAGATATCGTAGGTATTACACCTGCAATGCCTACGGGTTGTTCTTTAAACAAGATGATGAAGGAGTTTCCTGAGCGAAGTTTTGATGTCGGAATTGCAGAACAACATGCCGTTACTTTCTCTGCTGGACTTGCATGTGAGGGAAAGATGCCCTTCTGTAATATCTACTCTTCATTTATGCAAAGGGCATATGATCAGGTGATACATGATGTTGCGTTACAGAATCTAGATGTTACTTTCTTTCTTGATAGAGGCGGATTCGTTGGTGCTGATGGAGCAACACACCATGGTGTGTTTGATCTTGCATACTTTAGAATAATACCCAATATGACTGTTGCTGCTCCGATGGATGAGTGGGAGTTGCGAAATATGATGTATACATACCAGAACAAGGGTTATGGCCCTGTGAGTATTCGTTATCCAAGAGGAAAAGGTGTTAAGATCGATTGGCAGAACAAAATGGAGAAAGTTATTCCTGGTAAAGGGAGACTTTTAAGAAAAGGTGAAAAGATAGCGGTCCTTTCTATAGGACACCCAGGTAATTTTGTTATTGATGCTCTTGACATTATCGAGTCACGTCATGGCATAAAGCTTACACATTATGATATGAGGTATGTCAAGCCATTAGACAAGGATATTTTAAATGACATTGCAACTTCGAATTATGATTATGTGATTACGGTTGAAGATGGTGTGATACAAGGTGGTTTTGGAACAGCTGTTTGGGAGGAGCTTTCGCTCACCTCATTTAAAGGCCGTATTATTCGATTAGGTGTGCCAGATAAATTTATTGAGCATGGAACCCAAGATGACTTATATCGCTTGAGTGGTTTTGATCGTGATGGAATTGTTCGTACTATTGAAGAAATAATTTAGGTAATCACTATGAGAAATAGACGGTTGTACAATCTGTTGATATTATTCTTATCTATCATTACTGGTTTTGGAACTTTATGGTTCACGCAGGTTCTAGTTGAGAGACTGAAAACAGAAGAACATCAAAAGGTACTTAATATTGCAGGTGCAACACGTTTGTTGTCTAATACGACCGTCTCATTTGACAATAACTACTCGTTTATTATTGATATTATTCAAAACAATGAGTCTATACCACTCATTGTTTTAGATGAAAATGACAATATTATTAACTCTCGTAATATCGATGATAAGTCACCCAAGATACTAGAGGTTGCTTTAGAAGAGATGAAACAGCATTATCCTCCTATTGAGATTCAATTGGTGGGAAATAAGAAGAATATCATCTATTATGATGATTCTATATGGTTGAAACGATTACGTTTTTTTCCGTATGTGCAGATCTTATTGGTGGGACTTCTTTTTATCGCATTTTGGTGGTTTTACCGAAGGCAAAATGCAATGGACAAACATCTTTTATGGGTTGGGTTGGCAAAAGAGACAGCTCACCAACTAGGAACTCCAATTAGTGCATTACAAGCTTGGTTAGACCTTTTAGAGTTGGAGGATGGAGCTGAGTCTATCTCAAAAGAGATGAGAAGAGATGTGATGCATTTATCTGCTATCGCAGAACGTTTCTCCATGATTGGGTCTGTACCATCTATGGAGGATTATTCGTTGGTAAAGCTCGTGGAAGACCGTATTGCATACTTCAAACCAAGAGCTCCCAAGAAAGTTCGCTTTATTCACTCTAACGATGAAGAGTTGGTATTTCCAATGAATAAAATATTGTTAGGATGGGTGTTTGAGAATTTAATTAAAAATGCATTAGACTCCATTGAAGGTTCAGGTGAGATTGTTTTTAGCTACGGTAAAGAAAAGGATCAGGTGTATATTGAGATAAAAGATAGTGGAAAAGGTATTCCATTAACAATGCAGAAGAAGATTTTTAACACTGGCTTCTCCACTAAACCTAGAGGTTGGGGTTTAGGTTTATCTTTAGCTCGTCGAATTGTGGAAGAATATCATGGTGGGCGAATAAGACTAATCAAAAGTGTTGAAAGTCAAGGATCTGTGTTTCGTGTTACTTTGAGGGCTAAGTCAACTACAGGGAACTAAGAATGTTAAAAAACAGTTGATGTCGTAATTTTGTAATTAAAATAAGGTCGTATCCATGGGCGATTATTGGAATAATTCCTCAAAAAGCTAAAAAAGAGACGAAAAGTATCGATTATTTTTCTTGAGTTCTCCAAATTTTTATACTTTTGCCCTGCTTTTAATATTTTGGTTTGAGACATTTATCTACATATAAGATTGTTTTTTCAGGATTGAAAGAAGGGATTCACGAATATGAATTTCTTCTAGATGACAAGTTTTTCTCTTTTTTTAAAGAGGGAGAAATTTTAGGTGGAAGTGTAGTGGCTAAGATTGTTTTTGAGAAAAGAACAAACCTTATGACGCTAAATTTCGATCTTCGTGGGAATGTAAGAGTTGTTTGTGATAGGTGTTTAGATGAATATGATCAGTATATTGAGAATGGATCCTCTCTCTTTGTTAAATTTGGAGACCCGAAAAGCAATATAGATGATGACATTATCTATGTTGACCCAGAAGAATACGAGTTAGAGCTTTCACAGTTACTATATGAGTTTGCAGCTTTGGCCTTACCATTTAGACATGTTCATCCTGAGAGTGAGGATGGGGAGTCGAAGTGTAATCCAGATATGTTAGACCGTTTAGATAGTTTTACGGGAGATTATGACGATGACGACTTTGAAGACCAAGAGGTCGAAGAAGAGTTGGAAGAGGAAATTGATCCACGTTGGAATGAATTAAAAAAGATATTTGATAATAAAGATTAAAGTTAAGAAAAATGGCACATCCAAAGCACAGAACATCAAAATCGAGGAGAGATAAGCGTAGAACGCATTATAAAGCGACTCCTGCGACAATCGCATCTTGTTCAAATTGTGGCGCTGCTGTGAAATATCACACTGTATGTGGAGAGTGTGGTCACTATCGCGGACAGTTAGCAATTGAGAAAGATATGGCTATCTAATGAAAGAGAATTTTCTTTCTTAGGTTGAAAGAAAAAATCCCTCTTTGGGATTTTTTTTTGTCTTTTTATGTAGGGTATCTTTGATATTTTATGGAATTGACTATTTTCCATGTCATTATATAACTATAATGTTTTTTTAGTCGTTTCACTTTTTGTAAATTGAACCCCACTATGGCAATATTTTCAAAATCAAAAAATACGAGTACAATGGCAAAGAATAATCAATTCGATAGTGCTGCTCTAAATACGTTAACACCTGACACCAAAATCGTTGGTGATATTGAGTCAATTGGTGATATACGATTTGATGGAACTCTAGAGGGAAACTTAGTCTCAAAAGGCAAAGTGGTTCTTGGAGGTAACGCGAAAGTTAAAGGACGTATTGAATGTAAGGTTGCTGATATATCAGGTCTTATTGAAGGTACTGTTGTTGCTACGGAGTTAGTAAGCCTACAAAAAAGTGCAAAAGTATATGGAGAGATCCATATGTCAAAGCTTTCTGTTGAACCAGGAGCAATATTCACAGGTAGCTGTAAGATGTCTTCGGATAGCAAAACTCCTGTGACGGATAAGAATACCAATGCAAAGTAAGAAAACCTCTTTAATAAGAATAAAGAGGTGGATATATTCTACTTTTAAGTAGAACACTTTTCGATCGACACAGGGGGGGTAGCTGGTATTATGCTTCCCCTTTTTCATGTCCAAAAAAAAAGAGATCTTAAAGAATAAACTTTAAGATCTCTTTCGTCTTGTAACAATATATTCTCTATTTCACTGTCTTTAGAGACTGTGTAACATTGATAATATAGTCTCCCATTTTCTCATATTCGGAGAAGATATCGTTATAGATAATTCCCACTTGATAGTCGTATACCTTATTCTCAAGGTTAATCAAGTGATCTGACTTAAGTATGTTTCTATAATTGTCGATTTCACGTTCAATAGAAAGAGCTTCTTCCATATTGACAGTATCGTCTGAAGAGATATTCTTTATCATAACAGCAATGGCATCATTGATATACCCTGACATGATAGAGATCTTCTTCTCAATCATCTCTGGAAAATCAAGTTTAAGGCCACGCTTACGATCGATATGACGTGCAATATTATTACATGAGTCTGCAATACTCTCAATGTTGTCAATTGCTTTGTAATAAGCACTAATTACCTCACTACTTCTTTCAGATAGTTTTGTTTCACTAACTTTAGTAAGGAATGTTGCAATTTCAAGCTCCATGTTATCACAAGAATCTTCGTACTTCTCTATTTTTGATAGTCGTTTAGAGTACCCTTTATCCTTTTCCTCTTTATATAGCTTTTCAAGGTGTTTAAACATCTTCTGAGTGATTTCAGCATAATGTACCATCTCTTGTTTTGCAACGTAAAGAGAGGCCTCTGGAGTGGAAAGAAGACCTGTTTTAATATGCTTAAGGTGAAATTCTTCGTCCTCCTGATCTTTGATTGGTGTTATTTTCGTAACAAAATCAGCGATAGGTTTTGTAAACCATATTAATACCAGCGTATTAAGTATATTAAACATCGTGTGATAGATCGAAAGTGCAATAGGCATCGCATGTTGCGTAGCCTCAATTGCTTCACCTGCACGTGGGAATGGAGACGTGACTCCTAGGAATCGAACAAGTCCGTCTAATACATGCATCGATGGATTAAAAAAGACAAGTGCTAATAGGACTCCTAGAACATTAAATACTAGATGTGCTCTTGCGGCCCTTTTGGCAGATGTATTGGCTACCATTGCAGCAAGATTTGCTGTTATGGTGGTACCAATATTCTGACCTAAAACCATTGCTGCAGCAAGTTCAAAAGAGATCCATCCCTCATTACACATCACCAATGTTAGTGCCATTGCAGCACTTGATGATTGTATTAAAATAGTCAGAACTGTTCCGATGAACATGAACATGAAAATGGCTGACATCGTCGGGTTGTTAAAGTCTTTCAAGAACTCTAACATCTGAGGATTCGAATTAATGTCTGGAACAGAGTGTTTAAGGAAATCCAATCCAATAAACAGTAATGAGAATCCAATAATCAGCTCGCCCCAAGATTTTCGTGACCTCTTGGATGAGAAGAGTAATGGAAGAGCAAGTCCAATTAACGGTAGAGAAATGGTACTCATGCTCATTTTGAACCCAAAATAGGTGATAATCCATGCCGTGACGGTCGTACCCACATTGGCACCCATGATTACCCCAATGGATTGCTTTAACGTTAAAAGTCCTGCATTCACAAAACTTACAACCATCACTGTTGTTGCTGATGACGATTGTACTAAAGAGGTAATAAGAACTCCAGTAAGAACTCCTTTTACGCGGTTAGATGTCATAGAGGCTAAGATGTCACGCATCTTGTTTCCTGCGACCTTCTGTAGAGATTCACTCATCAGTTTCATTCCATAAAGGAATAGTCCTAGAGACCCAACAAGTGTCAATACTTCTAATAGTCCGTAATTCATTGTGATAATGTTTTCTACTATATTATTTCTCGATCGCAAATGTAATTTTATTATATACAATACAATAGAAAAAAAATCATTTTTATCGGAGTAATATCATAAAATTTCAACTTATAGTAATGTTTATTTCTCATAATGTTAACATACCGATCTTTAAAAATATTATGACATTAGGGCTTCAGAAAGGTTCCTTTGTTGAATAAGTTTTATTCTCATTAAAAAAAACGTAATTTTGCTCTCCTATATTTATTAAACAATTATGTGGAAAAGAATTGCCCGTTTTATTTTGAAGAACCGAGTACTTCTATCGGTGTTGTTACTATTAATGACTGCCTTCATGGGCTATCAGGGACGAAACATACAGTTATCATATGAGTATGCTGCCCTTTTGCCAGAGAAAGATTCTGTATATCAGGAGAATCAGAGGTTTATTGAGACTTTTGGCGCAGGCTCAGATGTTATTGTCGTTGGGGTTAAAGATTCCATGTTTTATGACATAGAGCATTTAAGCTACTGGCGCAACATGTGTAGTGAACTTGAAAAAGTTCCTGGTGTTCTTGGGACACTTTCCATGGGAGATGTCTACACTTTGGATAAAAACAAAGAGAAAAAGTCGTTTGAAATACACAAAATATTCCCAAAGGATCTAACCTCACAAGAGGAGGTGGATTCGTTATCTAATATTGCCAACTCATTACCTTTCTTTAAAGGTCAGTTATATAACGACACGACACATGTTTACATGTTAGCGATCACGGTGGATAAAGCAGTGATGGCCTCTCCTGAGAGAGAAGTAATGGTAACCGACATCGTGAAGGTCTGTCATCAATATGAAGCGAAGACTGGAAAGAAACTTCACTATTCAGGCATGCCATATATACGAGTCATGACCTCTCAGCAGATTAAAAAAGAGTTCTTCTTATTTATTCTTTTTGCTCTAGCCGTAGTGGTATTGATACTATTCATATTCTTTAAAACAGTGAGGCAAGTTATTTTTCCTCTATTGGTTGTAACGACAGGAGTAATATGGACGGTAGGAACGATGTCTCTTTTAGGATATAAGATCACTTTATTGACAGGGATGATTCCGCCCTTATTAATTGTGATTGGAGTCCCGAACTGTATCTTCTTAATCAATAAATACCATAACGAATATATCAGTCATGGTAATAAGATGAAAGCACTACAACGTACGATCATTAAGATCGGTAATGCTACACTCTTAACCAATATCACTACTGCATCAGGTTTTGCAACCTTCCTAGTGACCTCATCAGATATCTTAAAGGAGTTTGGATTAGTTGCATCGCTCAACATCATTTCAATCTTTATGATTTCATTGATCATCATACCTGTTGGATTTAGTTTCATGGGACCACCACGTCCTAAAGACACTCGTCACCTTAATCGTAAAGCGATGAATGGAGTGATTGATCGTTTGGTTATTATCACCCTTAACTATCGAAAACAGGTATATATCGCATCTGCTGTAATACTTTGTATTGGGATATTTGGAATCTCAAAGATAAAGAGCACTGGATATATGGTGGATGATATTCAAACAGACAATCCAATATATGTCGATCTAAAGTTCTTCGAGTCAAATTTTAAAGGACTAATGCCTTTAGAGATTGCCGTAGAGACAAAGAAAAAAGGGAATATCATTAGTGGTTCTACTTTAGCAAAGATCGATAAATTTGAACGTACATTACAGAAGATGCCTGAGCTTTCTAAGCCTGTATCTATCGTTCCGTTGTTCAAATTTGCGAAACAGGCATACTATAATGGAAGTGAGAAATTCTACAAATTGCCGAGTAACTATGAACGGTCTTTTATATTGAGTTATGCACAAGGAGGCGGAGGTGATGAGTCCAGAATACACGCTTTCATGGATGAGAGTCGAAGCAAGGCTCGCATCAGTTTTAGAGTAAAGGATATCGGTACCGATAGAATGTTAGAGTTAGAACAGAAAGTCGATTCAACGGCATTAAAATACTTTCCAAAAGATAAATTCAATGTCACCGTTACTGGATCAAGTGTGGTCTTCACCAAAGGAACACAATATCTCGTTCGAAGTCTTTTTCAATCGTTGGGTCTTGCTATATTGTTGATATCCATCTTTATGGCATTAATGTTTAACAGTCGACGAATGGTCATCCTGTCTCTAATACCGAACATGATTCCTCTGGTGGTTACCGCTGCAATCATGGGCTATTTCAATATACCGATCAAAGCATCTACAATATTGGTATTTAGTATTGCTTTTGGTATATCAGTCGACGACACGATTCACTTTCTCGCGAAATATCGACAAGAATTAAAATATACTAACTGGAATATTGGGCAATCAGTAATTTTAGCATTAAGAGAAACAGGAGTGAGTATGATATATACCTCCCTCGTTCTATTCTTTGGGTTTGGCATATTCAGCTTCTCTAGCTTTGGAGGAACCGTAGCTTTGGGTATTCTAGTGTCATTAACGTTAATGGTGGCTCTTTTCTCAAACTTGATTCTTCTACCTTCTCTACTAATGGGACTACAGTCGTTTGCAACGACCAAGTACTTCGATGAGCCTTTATTGGACATCTTTGATGAGGAGATGGATATCGAGTTTGACCTATTGGAAATTAAGAAAATAGAGGAACCTTTAGACAAAAAAGAGAACCAATAGAAAAAGAACCTATTATGAAAAGATTAGAAGAGATTCAACGTATTGTTGAGACACATATAGAGGCTGAAATTGAGGCATTAAACATTCGTGAACCAAAACATCTTTATGCACCTATTGCTTATGCATTAGGTAATGGAGGTAAACGTTTTCGTCCAAGACTATTGTTGATGGCCATGGAGATGTTCTCTCAATTGACACCGCAAGGTCTTGATGCTGCTTTGGCTGTAGAGGTCTTCCATAACTTCACTCTTTTGCACGATGATATTATGGATGATGCTGATCTACGTCGTGGAAAAGACACTGTTCATAAGAAATTCAATCCAAACACGGCCATATTATCAGGTGATGCCATGATGATATCATCTTATAATTACTTCAAAGGATTAGCTCCTGACCTACGAGCAAAAGTGCTTGACATATTCACTCAAACTGCGCTTGAAGTTTGCGAAGGCCAGCAATATGATATGGACTTTGAAAACCAAAGTGATGTAGAAGTGGGGGCATACATCGAAATGATTCGTCTTAAGACGGCTGTTCTTTTGGCTGCATCTATGAAAATCGGTGCCATCATAGGAGGAGCAAATGAGGTGAATGCAAACTTGGTATATGATTTTGGTATCAAAGTAGGCATTAGCTTTCAAATTCAAGATGACATTCTTGATGTATATGGTAATCCTGAGACTTTCGGTAAAGAGGTTGGTGGAGATATCGTGTCAAACAAAAAGACGATTCTAATGCTCCAGGCGATGAGAGATGCAAAGGGCGATGAATTGGATAAATTAAATGAATGGTTATCAAAAGAAGTGTTTGATCGTGAAGAGAAAATTGCAGCGATTACTTCTATCTATGATAAACTCAATGTAAGACAAAAGGCTGAGGCCATCCAGCAAAGCTATTTTGATCAAGCACTTGAAAGTCTCGATCAAATATCAGTATCTGTTGAAAGAAAACAACCATTAAGAACCGTTGCAATATCTCTGTTAAGAAGAGACGTTTAGTTATAGCAAGAGGTGTTAACCTCTCAACAAACCATAAAAAAGCGTAAGACCGAATCAGTGGTCTTACGCTTTTCTATTGACAATGAGATGTCAACTCTTAATCCTTAAAGGCTGCAACCATCTTTTTCAACCCTTCCATCATTGTTGACTTTGGACAACCGTAGTTAAATCTAAAGAACCCTTTCCCTCCTTCGCCAAAAGTACTACCTAAATTAAGCGCTACCTTAGCATCTGTCTTCAAACGACGTTCTATCTCCTTCTCTGTGCCATAAGCACTAAAATCTAACCAAAGAAGATAGGTTGCATCAGGCTTGAACACCGATAGTTTTGGCAACTCTTTATTTAAATAACTTATCGCAGTATCTCTATTCTCTTTGAGGTAATCAAGTAGTTGCTCCAACCACTCTTCTCCATCTTTATATGCCGCTTCACATGCAATATTCCCTAGAAGATTACCTCCATGAATATGTAGTGCATTCACCATCTTATTAAATGAGGTTCTTACTTTGGCATTCGAGCAAATCACAAATGATGTTGCTAAACCAGCAATATTGAAAGTCTTACTCGGAGCCATCAGAGTAATCGTGATATCCGATATCTCTTTAGAGATGTTCGCAATGGGTAGATGGGGTTGATCCCCCAATATTAGATCTGAATGTATCTCGTCGGAGACGATAATAATATTGTATTGAACACAAATCTCGCCTATTCGACGTAATGTCTTTTTATCCCAAACCATCCCTCCTGGATTGTGTGGATTACAAAGTAAAAACATCTTTGCCCCCTCTTTGGCAAGCTGTTCAAAATGGTCCACATCCATTTCATAACGATCCCCATCTCTTCGAAGAGGGTTATTTGCAACCACTCGATCTAGTCCAGTAATCGTTTGGAAAAATGGGAAGTAAACAGGAGATTGAACAATCACCTTGTCTGTCTTCTCCGTAAAAGCCAATATCGCACTACTAATGGCCGAAACTACGCCAGGAGTTCCACTGATCCACTGCTTATTGATATTCCAGTTATGCCTCTTCTTTTGCCAATCAATAATGGACTGAAAAAATTCCTCCGATCGATACGTATAACCTAATGCGGGATGATTAAGCCTCTCTTTTATGGGGTGTAAAATAAAATCTGGTGTCTCGAAATCTGTATCCGCAACCCAAAATGGTTGTAGATCTTCTTGACCAAAAAACATCGACAAAGCATCATATTTTAAACAGTCCGTTCCTTTGCGATCGATCATTTTGTCAAAGTCATATAATCTTTTATCCATGGTGAATAGGTTTTTTGTAAATAGTGGTGAATTTAAATATCGATCCTCTCTAAATAATACCCAAACTCATCTTCTTGGGCTTTAAGAACAAAAGAGAAACGATTAAGGCTTAAGCATAGTTCAAAATCTCTCTTCGGAGAAAAAGACTGCTTTAATGGATCGAAAAGTCGTTTGCCAGACCCTAGTCTCAACTTCTCTACCATCTTATCAAAATGATTCTCTCTCCCCTCTAACTCGTTTTTAATATATATAGCAAAGAGAGTATCTTCATCTGCTTCTGCAGTACCTTCATATCCCATACAACAAAGAGAAACAGTTTCGGGTTGTTTTTGTTTTATATACTCTACAACAGCTTGAGCATTGACAAACGACCCCGTAATCTTTTCTGTCGCATTACGGCTTAAATAAACTCCTTGAGTCCCAGAGCTCGTGCTATGAAGAATCGTCTTCCCTTTGAAATTTTCATGCTCAATATGGGTTGGCGAATTACCAAAATCAAAGTGTTCTACTTTACGTTCATGACGTTCTCCGCAACGAATAGAATTGGGCAATTTTTCATAAAGCTCATCCACCAGTGAGATTTTGTCTATTGGATAAATTTTTTCTGCACCATTATTCGCTGCATAACATGCAAAAGAAAATGCACGAAAAACATCAATAATAACAGCTAGCCCTTCTGCCTGTACTGCACCATCAAAGCCCTGAAGAATCTTTATATTCATTTGTATATCAATATCTGTATGATTAAACCATCGACTATTTTACAATATAGTGATTTCTTACTATCTGTGAAGAGATGTAGGTCATCCAATTTGAAGTTTAATACTATTTAAACCTTCGAATGAGCAGTGTAATTTTGTGAATATAGTTTGTCTATTAGCCTGCCTCACTTAAGACGGTGTAAATGAAATACTATAGGGGATTTATTACCCTTTCCTTTGTACCTTCTCCGACCTTGCTAGGTGCCAGATAGATACCAGATAGGTACCAGATAGGTACCTCCTCCGACCTCTGTCCATGGTTTAGCCATGTTTCGTCCATGGTTCAGCCACCAATACCCCCAAAATCGATGGACAAACCATGGACGAACCATGGACGAACCATGGACGAACCATGGACGAACCATGGACAAAGGTCGGAGAAGGTACGAAGGAGGGTGGGAGGAAGTTCTTTGAAGGTATTTGCAAAAGAGTGGTTTTCTAAAATGTGTGTAAGAGAGTGTAATTTATGGATATACACCACGTCCTTTGGAAATTCCCGTAAATTTGGGTGTTAATGAAGTGTAGGTAGTATAAGGGGGACGGTGTAAAGACGGTGAAAAATTAACTCTGTCTAAATGTACTTAAATTAATAGATGTGGAAAGAGTAGATTTAGAGGAGGTAAGAATTAAAGCATTAGATCAGATTCGTAATGGAGGTAATCTAACAGGGTAGTGTAAATTAGATTCCCTTTGTTCTTTTTTTATAATTTTCAAACTCTTCTATTCGCTTTCATGATACAGCCATAGAAACAATTTCTTTCATAAGTTATGATAGTTTCATCTGATTATAAGTATATGGGCAGTGTTGATGTAATATGATCGTATTTAGATATCATTCAACTATTACCTCCTAATGAACCATGTTAATAATATGGTTCATTAAGATTTCTTTGTGGTGAAGTGACTTTAGTTTACTGTTGGAATATCGGTGATGAGAGGAGGTCTGGATTGTTAATATTTGCGATATAAAATATTTTCATCTCGTTAAATGTGCGTATTACCGCATGTCAATATTTGTGAATTAATGTATTTGAATGTAATATTGTATTGCTTGGTTAAAGCGATATATTATTCGTTGATTCGATGAAACTAATTCATACCAACTCTATCTATAAATAATGAGTGAATTTCAAGGTACCGTATTCTCTTTTTACGTGAATGCAACGCCTTATTGTTTAACAATGTCTCGTGATGAGATAAAAAAATTATTGTATGAGAAGAGTTTTACTATTTATTATGTTGGGTACTATGTTTTTTTCCTTAAAAGCACAAGAGGATAAAAAGAGTTATGTGACTTTTGAAACAGGAGTGACATTGAGTGCAGATGAAATTATAGATAAAGATAATGTATCGATGTTTAATTGGAAAGGTTCCATGCTTCCAGGATTTTATTTTCGAACCTATTTAAATCAAAAACTATCAAAGCACCTTATCCTTAGGGAGGGTATTGGTGTCAATTATGCACGACAACATAGTGAAATAATGGATTATCTGCCGAGAGTAGAGGAGGGTGTGTATTTTTATATGTCAGATGATGCAAGGTGGTCTTTTAATATTCCTATTCATTTGATTTGGGAACCGTGTTCAAGAGTAAATTTATATACTGGAGTTGCTTTAGATTTAAACTTGACATCTTATTCTTTTCCGTCTACCACTACTAAACAAAGGCTTGAAGACTATAAGAAAGCATCGAATTACAGAAAAGCTACTTTTACATTAGAAGCTGGGACTAATATAAAGTTGATAAGTAGAACTTATATCAATTTAGGCTATAGATATACACCACGTCCTTTGGAAATTCCAACAATTTCGGGGGTAAATGAAGGCAATAGTCACCATCAATTTAATATTGGACTGTCATATAAACTATAATTGAGTTGTGTAAAAAAGAGTGTTATGAACATGAAGACCTATCAATATTAGTAGCATTTGTAAATTAGACACAGTCGTGTCTAATTTTGTTGATTAATTAGTTTTATTGTATAACCTTGAATCCGCACGTGTATTGTATTAATTTTAAGTAAACATCAGTAAGACAATACATAGTAAGGCTTTTATATATTCAGAAAAATCACCTATTTAGGTGAATGATCAAAGATTTTAATTCAAAGGTGACACCATTTGGTGGGATATATTTAATTCATGATTTGCTAATTTCAAACGGCATTATTCAATTTATTAATGAGCAATTAGTAGACAGAGACCCAAAGTGTATCTATAATTTCTCAGATTTGTTATTACCACGCATATACACTACTTTTTGTGGAGGTAGTGCTACGGAAGATATTAACTATCTCCGGGATAATACATTGAATAACTTGAGATCAATTTCTATCCCCTCTCCTGATACCATTCTAAGAGGAGATGTGGAGCTTTCTACTCCATGTGAGATTATCGATGGAAAGACTACAATTAAAGGCCAAAAGATAAATATTAACACACCAATGAATAAATTCTTGTTGGCTAGTGCTATTAAGTTTAAACAGTTAGATCCTAAAGCTTCTGATCTTATCTATGATTTTGATCACCAGTTCATTCCCACTAAAAAGAGTGATGCAGAATATAGCTATAAGAAGACAGAAGGATACTTTCCAGGAGTCGCAACCATAGGTAACATCCCTGTATATATTGAAGGACGAAATGGGAATTGTCATGTTAAAACAGCTCAATTAGAAACCCATAAACGAGCATTAGAGTTGTTGGCATCAAAAGGTGTAAAACTACAATATGCAAGAATGGACTGTGGTTCATATATCAAAGAGGTTACAGACTACTTTCATCAAGAGGAAATTCTATTTTCGATTAGAGCGTCTCACTCTAACGTATTACTATCAAAAGCATCACAAACAGATAATTGGTCCTGTTGTGAGATAAATAATCAAGCCTATGAAGTCAATAGCTTTAAATATGAATTTGGTCAATATAGACATAGAATCATTGCATACCGAAGACCCAATAAGTCTAATCAAATGTCATTGATAACCAATGATGCGAAGAATTATCAGTTTATTATAACCAATGATTGGGACATTACAGAAGAGCAAGCTATTATATTCTATAATCAACGTGGAGCTAGCGAGAAGGTTTTTGACATTCAGAACAATGATTTTAATTGGAAGTCAATGCCTCACAGTAACTTAGAAGAGAATACAGTCTACTTGATAATAATGGCTGTAGCACACATTCTTTATCGATACATTATATCCAGGTTTGCTGGTTTAGTCGAGGGATTAAAGACAACAAGTAGACTCAAAGCATTTATATTTCGTTTTGTCACGGTGGTGGCTAAGGTTACTAAAAGTGGACGAAGGGTGATTATTCACTGATGTTTCCCATGTCTTTATTCAGGTTCATAAACCATTGATTCAATGAGCCTAAAGAATTTATTATTTTCGGGTTTATTTTTAAGTACACTGATTATCAATTCATTAAAATCACTATCGATGATTTCTGCGAGAGTTCTCATCAATTCGAGGATAAAACCCCAAATTCGTTGTACTATTACAAGTTCCATTCCTTGATCTTTTACATGAGCAAAGATTCCACCTAGCGTCTCATATGCCTCGAACCTTTTTGCTAAACTAAAAACGTTAAACTCAATAATAGCTACAGATAGATCTGCTATTTGAGCATCAAAATCACTCGATTGAGATTTTCCTAAACCAAAATAGTTCTTTGATTCCTTAAAAAAGACCTCAATACTCCATCTAATACTATATATCTGATAAGCTTTCTCTATGCTCAGCTTTGTATTTGAAGATACCAATAAATGCCATTTCCCTCGCTTACTGTTCTTGCAAAAGAATAGTTTTACATCTGTACCTTTATATTTCACTGTGACTTCTGCACAATATAGACTAAGTGACTTTACCCATTTTACTCTCTTTCGCTGTTTAAGTAAGAGAGCAAGTTCTTTGGTGCTATATTCTTTGTCTTTGAAAGAATATTTAGCACTAGACATCTTAGCCATTGCAACAAGATGCATACCATTAGAGATCACAGTTTTTAATATTGAATCACAGAAGAACCAACTGTCCATAAGTATGTAGTCTACTGTAATTCCTTGTTTAATAGCATTTACCATCATCTCTTTTGCCATCGTTATTTTATCAATAACGAGTTCTTTCTCTCGGTTAAACCCATTACTCTTTGTTGATCGTTTCTTTGAGAACTGTTTTTTACGTTGTTTGGCAGTGAGTCCAAATGGAGTCTTTTTATTCTTCCCTCTTTCTTTATGTAGAGAGAAGTCCAATGTAAAATAGCTTTTGCCATCCCATAAACCTAGAAATAATCCTTTAAAACCAAATATATAACGATGGGTTACATGCGACCATATTTTACTAACATGTTCAGTTTTGTAGGTAGACTTCTCAAAATCAGTATCGTCAATAATTAAGCATCTTTCTGCTTGATTACAGTCATCAGAGTGAGAGTTTTTGGCTATTTGACCAAAGAGTTTATTATTACATGATGAAACTATAGTACGCCAATCTATCTGGCTGTTATTTTTAAATCGATAGAATGTATTCTTTTGTGCTTCTAACATCTCTGATAGATAATGCTTACTGTAGCTATAAATATTAGGGATAGAGAAAATTGGGAAAAGTAGTAAGCCTAATAGTATGTCACCTTTGAAGTAAGTAGACTGAGGCAACTCTTTATTTCCTAATTTCAGTTGTCTTAAGTTGAGTAACTTGTAAAGGCTAATAATTCGATTAATTCCTTTTTCACTTGAACTGAAAAAACTCTGTGTCTCTGAAAAAACTTTTGTACTTTTATTCTGAAGCATGATTTATTTGGTTATTGGAACAACATTAATTTACTGATAATTAATGAATTATCAAAATAAACATGCTTCTTTTTATGCTGTAAATCAAGATGTTAGCCTACATGGGAAACATCAGTTATTCATTTAGCAACAAACAATAAAAAACTAATCGAATCTACAAAGGCTGGATAGAATGATAAACGGAACTGGTATCGGCTCTCCCACATTAGCCTTAAGACATAAGTGGGTAAGGGAAGTTGTGTCTATCAAAGGTCTAAATTCATAGATATAGCACGTAGTATCTATAAATTTAGACTTAAAATCAGAATATTACCCAATAATAAAGATTTAAGGTATGCAAGAAAAACATCTGCGTATTTTAGGGTATAATTATAAGTTAGTTTAACACATTTCAAATCTAATATGTAAATTATATGAAAGTGAAAGTAATCGGCATGATGTTATTATTTATGCAATTTAACTTTTTGGGGGCACAAGAGAAGAAACATTTTTTATCTGTAGAGGTTGGAACTTTGATCTCACCGAATGATCTACCCGTGACAAGTAAATTACATTGGGAGAGGTCAGAATTTAAGACTAGATCTTTGCCTGGTTTTTATGGGAATGTATTTTTTAATCAAGAGTTGTCTCAACGGTTTACGTTAAGGGAGGGCATTGGACTTTCGTGGAGTAGAGGACTATATGAGAGTCGGGTATTTGATGGGGATAAAGGTAAGGAGAGATATAATTTGGGAACTGTTAATTTCGGTGTTATTAATTTCCCTGTTCATCTTATGTGGTCTTCAAAACTCATCACACTATATAGTGGACTAGCTTATTCGATTAATTTCTATTCTCCAGATTATGAACATGGATATAATGATTCGGAATACTATGATGCTTCCTATATTGATGATATGAAATTTTATAACCTCTCTTTTGATATTGGTGGAAATATAAGAGTCCGTGATCGTGTTTATTTGACATTGGGCTATAGTACTGTAATCGGAACTCCATTTGGGAAACCCATATCGTATCATGTGGTACAATCATATGATTCGGCATATAAAATTGGGGTTAATTTCGAATTGAAATAAACAGATTACATCCTGAAGGTATGTTAGCCATTTGTCTTTATTATCGCTTACTGTTTGAGGCTGTTTTGCTAGTAATCGATGATCTTATTTAAAAAAAGAGTCTTAGGTTTTAAATTACGTGTTTGTTTGGATGAAAAGATGTAGCTTTGTGTCCGAAATAGTTATGTATTTGAAATGAGAAAGAGAGATATAGAGATAATGGCGCCCGTTGGCTCTTATGAGTCTTTAATGGCTGCAATTCAAGCAGGAGCAGGGTCGGTTTATTTTGGAGTAGAGAAGCTGAATATGCGTTCTCGCTCATCGTTTAACTTCACATTAGAAGATCTAAAAGAGATTGTTCGTCGTTGTGAAGAGGCTAGTGTAAAAAGTTACTTGACGGTAAACACGGTGATCTTTGATGAGGAGTTTACGAAAATAAAGGAGATTATCGTGACTGCAAAAGAGGCGGGGGTGTCTGCTATTATTGCTGCTGATATGGGGGTGATACAGTTATGTAGAGACCTTGATATGGAGGTGCATATCTCAACTCAGGTAAATATAACAAACTACGAGGCGGTGAAGTTTTATGCTAACTTTGCAGATGTTGTAGTACTTGCACGTGAGGTTTCAATGGATCGTGTGAAATATATCCATGATCGTATTATTGAAGAGGATTTACGAGGACCGAATGGAGAGTTGATCCGTATTGAGATGTTTGTCCATGGGGCTTTATGTATGGCAGTTTCAGGTAAATGTTATTTAAGTCTTCATGAGCGTCAGTCTTCTGCGAACCGTGGTGCTTGTAGTCAGGTTTGTCGCCGTGCTTATATTGTAACAGACAAGCAGACTGGTGAAGAGTTGGAAGTGGATAATGAGTATATTATGTCTCCAAAGGATTTGAAGACGATTCATTTTCTGAATAAAGTGTTAGATGCTGGTGTTACAGTATTGAAGGTTGAGGGGCGCGCACGTTCTGCGGAATATGTGGATACGGCAGTGACTTGTTACCGCGAAGCGATCGATGCTTATTTTAATGATGAGTTCACCGAAGAGAAGATTGCATCTTGGGATGCACGTTTGTCTGAAGTGTTTAACCGTGGATTCTGGGATGGATATTACTTAGGTCAACGTCTAGGTGAGTGGAGTCATAAATATGGGTCTAAAGCGACAAAGAAGAAGGCGATTGCAGGAAAGACAACGAACTATTTTGGTAAGTTACAGGTAGGGGAATTCCTTCTTCAGTCTGGAACGCTTGAGGTTGGTGATGAGATTCTGATTACGGGTCCAACTACAGGGGTGGTGAAGACAAAAGTAAGTGAACTTAGATATGAGTTAGAATCGGTTCAGAAAGTAGAGAAAGGACAACTTTTCTCTATGCCTATCGAAACGAAGGTAAGAAGAGCCGATAAGCTATATAAAATTGTGGATGCTTCTGAGGTCAATGATGGACAGTAAGAGGTATTAGAACAGTAGGATTGATATAAAAGAGCCTTGGGAAGATAATATCCTGAGGCTTTTTTGTGCTTTGTTTTCACGATATATATTCGTAAGCTGTTATAGCTCATTCCATAATTCATTTGATTTAAGTGTTATGGGTTGAGACCTATTGAAATTTAGACGGTATGTAAACTAACGTAGATGTCATTTGTGTTTGTGTTTTAATTTGTACCTTTGAGGGTGTAAATATAGAAATTCTTCGGGGCAAGGTGTAACTCCTTACCGGTGGTCATAGTCCACGACTCCTTTGTATATGAGCTTTATATGTAAGGGATTGAATTGGTGAAATTCCAATACCGACAGTGATAGTCTGGATGAGAGAAGAAAAGATCGTATTCACATAAACGAAGCTAATAGATTAGCTGTTCGTTTATGGTAAATCAAACATTTCTGTTTGGTGTTTTATCCTGCCTCGTAGTATTTAATCATTGGTTTATTTTATATCCTAAGTTATGTCAGAAAAAGATATCACGTGGTTTGGTGCGACCTATAAGGAGCGTATTGAAAGAGCAGTAACGGATTTACAAGCAGGTAAAGGGGTTTTGCTTGTGGATGATGAAGATCGTGAAAATGAGGGCGATATTATCTATGCTGCGAATCAAATGAGCGTCGCAGATATGGCCTTGATGATTCGTACGTGTAGTGGGATCGTCTGTTTGTGTATGACCGACGAGAAGTGTCAGTCGTTAGATCTTCCTCCTATGGTTGAGAAAAATAATAGCCAGAACCAAACTGCTTTTACGGTGACTATTGAAGCCAAAGAGGGGGTGACTACAGGTGTTTCTGCTGCGGATCGAATTACGACGATACGTACTGCGATTAAAGAGGGGGCTAAACCTGAAGATTTGGCAAGACCTGGTCATGTGTTTCCTTTGAGAGCAAAGAGCGGTGGCGTTTTTGATCGAAGAGGTCATACTGAAGGAAGTATCGACATTGTTCGATTGGCTGGATTGGGAGATAGTGCTGTGTTGTGTGAAGTAACTAACGAAGATGGTACGATGGCTCGTTTGCCAGAGATTATCCAATTGGGATTAGAACATGACATGTGTGTGTTGACCATTGAGGATATTTATCAATATAGAAAAAGTGAGCAGTAATATTTCGTATAAGAAATAATATTCTGTTTAGTGTTAAATGGCATGTAGTAAGTGGAGGCTTATTACATGCCATTTTTGTTATATAACTCCATTTCTAATGGATTCATGGCATGTAATATTGTTCGTTATATCAGAAATAATGTAGAAAAAAGAGGGTTGGAAGTGAACTTTTAGTTTGGTTATTCGTAGTATAAAGTAATGATAGTTTGTTGGTCTAGTTCATGTGATATGATGATATCACTTCATTTTTAGCTAGATAAGGTTTGTTTGTAATGCAAGTAGAGTGCATGCTTATGACATATCTTTGACTCAAATAGTGTTGTATGTGTATGCTCAAAAGCCATAGTTTGACAGTCTAATTCTTTATTGTTGATTGTGAATTACTGTCAGCTGTGGTTTTTAATGAGAAGGCAAGAGGCGTTTAAAGTTTGATTATTATCCCCCTAAATATGAAATGCAATGATCAAAATAAAGATCTTCTCGTTAAGTCTAATAAGTTTGATGGTGTTAATGCATCTAAATGTATGTGCTAAAAAGGTTCCTGTAAAAGATAAAAGATCGACTTATCACTATTCATTAGAGTATGTCAACTCGTTTGATACTTTTAATCGCTCTATGCGGGCCTTGGGTTATGATGTGAACCAGTTGGTATATGGTATACAGGGAGAGAACTGTTCTCCTTCAGAAGGAGATGTATCATCTCTATCGAAAGGGTCGTTCTATGGATTGTTCGGTTATCAGTTCTTGGAAGCTTTAACTTTTGCTGGAATGGCAGGATATGGAGATAGCTATCATAATGAAGATAAACTTCAATATGGTGCGATGTGTTCGTTGCATATTAAGTTTGTAAATCTGTCTATTACATATAACACCACGAGTAATTGGGGCTTTGGTTTTGGTATTTACCTTAAATAGAGTACCCGGATATGCCTTTTATCTTTCGTTGTATATGAAATAATAGGGAGACATGTCTTTTGCGTTCCAAAAGATTGCTTAATTTTGTATTCTTAAATTGAATTTTATTTTTAGTAATACGCTACGTGTCGTTTTTACTAAGTTAAGAAGGTGAACATGAGTCGATCGTTAGATATAGACAAAGCCAGAGAGGCTAAAGATTGGAAGAGGGTAGCAGAGATCATTTCGAATTTGACAAAAGAAGAGAAGAGAGATGATCACGTGAAGAACAGTGTTGCCATGGCCTGTTTAGATCAGATGAAAGAGTCGCATATTGATGTTCCATCTTTTATTTCGATTTTACAGAGAGTGTCATCATGGCAATTGGTCTCAGCGCATTTACCTACCTCTTCTGAGACAGTCACGGCTTTAGTTGACTATGTGTCTACACTATCGTCGTTGAAGCTTCAGAATCCTATTTTAAGTGTATTGAAGCAGATCTTTAGAGAGTTATCACAATGGGATTATGTTTGGGATGAAGGTGAGGTAGAACGATTGATTCAAGAGTTTTATCTCATTGGAAAAAGAAACCCTGCAGTGTTTTTTATTGATGTTCTTGATTGGTGGGAGCAGCAAGGAGTTTCGAAAACTTCACAAGAAGTCTCTTTGATGAAAGGGTTTTATATTCGAGCTCTCTATGAACGTTTTTATGTTTTGTGTAGTTGTGCTTTTCTTCAGTCTGGACAATTTAATGGACCAAAGGGAGAACAGTGGCAAGATAGAATATATCAACTATTACTCTCTTTCCCTCAGTTTAAAGAGATTGGTTTATCTCTATTCCTCTTGAATGAAAAGAGAGATGAATTGGAGTACGGTATTTCATTAATGAAAGAGTTTGTACACAAGAATATCGGTCTGTATTGGGGGTGGGAACTCATGGCAAAATACCATCAGCAGTTAGATCACTCTGAAACAGTCTTGGCTTGTTTGTGTCGTGCATACCAATGTAATATGTCTCCTATAACAAAGTATGATATTGGATTGCAAATTGCATATCGTATTGCGGAACATTCAGGCGACAATGTGGCTTCTTGGATGGCACACCTCTTGATTCAAAATAAATCAAGAGAAGTTAAGTGTGACCAGGGCATTATGCTTTCAAATCTAATGCATAAGGCACTTCCTTGTTCTTCAAAAGTAGCAAATGAGGTAATAAATCAATGGGCACATGTGGCGGAACGTTGGTTGTGGTCTGATTTTCCTTCGTTTGTTGGAGTCGTTTCTTGGATTGATCATAAAGCTAAAGTGGTTGGGGTTGTTTATGGTGTTTCGCAAAAAGTAGTTATCCCATTCAGTCGTATTGAATTTGAGGTTGAAGTTGGAACATGGTTACGTGTCATATTAAAAGAGAAGGAAGATATGAATCCAGATCTCTTATATGTTGAACTTTCGAAGACGCTCCCATCAGGATCTATATTTAAGACCATATCAGGACGTGTACAGCAAAAGGTAGGAGAGCCATTTGGCTTTGTGTCCGACTGTTTTATTCCTCCTTTTATGATGACAAAAAACAGTTTAGAGCAGGGGGAATGGGTCGAGCTTTCGTTGGTCTATGATATAGACAAACGACTAGATAAAATGGTATGGAAAGTGGTGACGGTAGAGAAGATAGAACGACCTAGATAGTTGTACTGCTGGTGTCATCACACGTTTTCAACATATGTTGAAAAGTATAAAAATGGGGATGTTTTTCCGAGGAATGAAAGTTTAACTCTTACATGTATTATGTATTTTTGTGGTTCGTTATAACTTAAACCCAATAGTACATGAATAATTTATACCATACTTACGCACTGAAAGCATGGAAGCGTCGTCTGAGTTGCCTTCTAGTCTTACTACTTGCTACTACTTTTACCTATGCACAGGATAAGATTAAGATCCTTCATCAAAATATTCTCTATTATGGAAAGGATGTATATGATTGTGACCAAAATAATAATGATAGAGATGTCAAGACAGATGGATTGAAAGATCTATTCAAATATGTGCAACCAGATATATTTACATGTAATGAGATGGATGATGATCAGGCTGATATCGACTATCTGTTAGATAATGCATTGAATCAAGATGGTCGTACTTCATTCGTTGCTGCGCCAAAATACGGATCGTATTTATTAAATCAACTATATTATGATAGCAATAAGCTAGAGTTGGCTTCCTCTGAATCATTACATCTTGGGGGTTATGAACGAAGTGCTGATTTCTACTCTTTAAATACAAAAGATACACCCAAAGTGAATGGTGTTGCAACAGAATTCATTCATATTGTATTGTTACATCTAAAATCAAGCGCAGGAAGTCAGAATGAGAGTCGAAGAGCAGAACAGATACGTAAAGTGATGGTTAAGCTTGATGAACTTGGTTGGACAGACAACGTATTTATTATTGGAGACTTGAACTTGTATAACTCGAATGAATCTGCCTATCAGCAGATGGTGGATGCAACGCGTGCAGGAATCCACTTTTCAGATCCTATAAGTCAAGAGGGAGCTTGGCATAATGAAGAGGTGTATAGTTTATACCATACCCAATCCACTCACATGATTGGTGGTTGTTCCGTAGGAGGAGGTTCAGATGATCGTTTTGATTTTATTTTGACCGATTCAAAAACAAAGGAGGGAGAAGGATATTGGAAATATGTTAAGGGTTCTTATGATGTGGTAGGCCAAGATGGAAAGCATTTCAATATGGATATTACCGATGGAATAAATGATATGTATCCCTCTGCGATAATTAATGCGATTTATAATATCTCAGATCACTACCCAGTAACGATTTCGATAAGTAAATCATCAACTCCAGTGAATGATGTTTATAAAGACAATGCTAAGATCATAGAAAATCCAGTAGAAGAAGAGGTGAGAATCGAAGGACTTCCACATGGAAAAGTTATATTTGAGGTGTATTCATCGTTAGGTGTAAAAGTGGATACTGGAACATTAAATAATCAAGAAGGTCAATTAACGTTAAGATTGACACAACCTTCTGGTATTTATGTTGTTAAAATTATAGATGCGAACGGTGATATGCATCGTTTGAAGGTTGTTAAAAAGTAGATTCAAAAATAATGAATAAGAGAAGCTTAGGGTTAGTGGGTGTTTTGATGATTGCATGTTTGATTGTGAGTTGGTTTGTTTTTAGACAAGCAAATCAGTTTATAGGAACAAATGCCTTCAATGCACTTCCTAATGCTTCTCCTGTAATTCTTCGTATTGGAAATACTCTAGGGTTCTCTGGTAAGCTTAATGACAGTGAATTATGGAAATCATTTGTTAAGCTGCCTGTTGGAAAGCAGATTGACAGTAAGGTGAAGATTGTTGATTCGTTACTGGTAAATAATCAAACTGCACGAAGTCTGTTTAAAGGGAGACCACTCTTTCTATCTTTGAATAAAGTTGGAAAAGATGAAATGTCGATTCAAGGAACTTTTGGCTTTGAATCTATTACTGAACTTAAAATGGTTAAGGATATTCTCCGGACAGCAATCAAACATTCCCATCTGTCACTAGAGAAAAAACGATATGATGGCTATCCTGTTTGGACGATATTATCGCCTGATAAAAAGCCTATAGTCTATTTGTCATTTAATCATGGAGTGTTTATTTTCTCGGATCATGATATTTTTATAGAGCAGATGATTCGTCAACTGATTCAAAAGGATCTATCAAATGAGAATATATTTAAGACATTAACGCTAAAGTCAAAGCAACCTAGGGATGTAAAGATATTTCTGAATCATAAAAAGACCAATGATTTAATATTGATGGCTTTTTGTGGGCGTTTTAAGAAAGGAATTAGTAAGACCAAACATTTTGCAAAGGTATCTGAATTAGGGGTGCGAATAGAGAATCATGCGATTATTCTTGATGGAATCTCTATGGAAGAAGCAACAAAGAGAGACTTGATGTCTGTGTTGGAAGGCCAAAAACCAATGCGATCATTGATGATTCGTGAACTTCCAAGTTCGGTTTCATATGCCTCTACCGTAAGGCTTTCAAGTAAAGATGTTTTTCAGTCGAACTACAAAAGGTTTTTGATTAAGAACCATCAGTACGATAAACTTCATATGAGACAGATGTCTGTGAAGAAGAAGTACGGTTTTGAGCCTTTTGAAATTTTCTACCATGTATTAGGGCGTGAATTAGGTATCATATACACACAATCCAATAGATTGGATGAGCAACAGAATAGATTCTTTTGGTTAGATATAAATAATGTGTCTGACTCTAGAAAGTATATGTTAGGTGTGGCAAAGAAGGTAGAGCAGATTGTTGGAAAAGATCGCTTCAATGCTGATCCTTTAAATTATTCTTTGGTCAATGGTAAAAGGCTGAAGGTATATCGCTCGCCAGATCGTCAGTTTTGTGGTCATGTATTAGGTCATCTATTCGGTTCGGTCGAAACGAAATACTACTGTTTCTACAAAAGTTTTATGCTTTTTGCATCCTCTCCTCAAGCTCTAGTGAACCTAGTAAATCAATTTAATAATTCAAAAAAATTGGTAGATACTGATTTGTATCAACATTATGGTGCGACAGTAAATCACTATACGAGTTTCAGTATGTTTATGCGTCCGAGGAAGTTTATTCCTTTTTGGAAAGATAACATTCATCGTGATACTTATAAATGGTTAGAAGTTGAGGATAAAACCTTGATGAAGTTCACAGCAATGGGTTGGTCAATGTATTATGATGAGGGAACATTGCATCATGAAGGAAGATTAACATTTGACCCTGAGTTTTGTGATGAGCCATCTAAAGTGTGGACCGTTAAGCTTGATGCTCCGTATAATGGTAAGATATTTACTGTGGAAGATCACTCGATAGATAGTGAATATCGTATTTTGGTACAGGATGAAGATAATGGGTTTTATATGTTCTCTAAAGATGGAGTGTTATTGTGGAAAATACCATTAGATGGACCTATACTTGGGAAGGTTAAGATGGTCGATTATTATCGAAATAAGAAGGTCCAGTATCTGTTTAATACTAGTCGCTCTATCTATCTGTTGGATAAAAATGGGAATAATGTGGATCATTATCCTGTGAAATTAACAAATGAGGCAGTGACAGGTTTGTCTTTATTCTCGTATGATAATGGACTCCAGAAACGAGTGTTTGTTCCTGTGCAAAATAAAGAGATTGAAGTGTATAGCCTTACAGGGGATAGGATACAAGGATGGTCAACACAACCATTAATATCAAATATTGTTGGCCCAATACAACATTTTGAAGTTGGTAAAAAAGATTATATTGTTTATTCAGATAATGAGAAAACCTATATGGTGGATAGAAGAGGGCGTGTCCGAAATGATGCGATTTTCTATTTTAAAAGATCTCAACAGAATCCTTTCTTTTTAGAAGAAGATCTCCCTAATTTAAGTTCACATATTGTTACGTCTTCTAGTGATGGGATGGTTTATCGTCTGTTTTTTGATGGCAGTCTTCGTCATGTAGAAATGGTCCATATGTCGAATTTACATAAATTTATTCCTGAAGATATCGATTTAGATGGAAAAAGTGAATATATTTATGTTGATCATAATAAGATGTCCATTTACGATAAAAATGGATCATTAGAGCACCAAAAGAGATTAACTCTTTCTAAATTAAATGTGGTAAAGGTGGTTCATGTTTCGCCTAATAACCTAAAATTAGGTATATTAGGCGACGAAAATAGAGAGATCCACTGGCTCGATGAAGATGGTTCTGAGATGTCAGGATTCCCCCTATATGGGAGATACAATTTTGTTACAGGTAGATGTGGGACGGATTATAATAAACTTGATTTGATTTCAGGGGATGAGAACTGTAACATTTTTAAATACGAAGTGAACTAATAGTATATTAGCTCTTTTTAATATTTGATTAAATAATAATATGAAGAAATACAGAGGAGGTACTCTTATTGCAACAATATTAGTTTGCATAAGTTTAGTTTCGTGTGATACCTCCATGTTCAATTTTGATTCTTTTGCGGGAATTGAGAATCTATCACCAACGATAACTTCTCCACTTGTCCATGCAAAAGTTACGGTCTCGAGTTTAATAGAAGCTCCTATTGATGAGAGTTTTTCTTTTGCTCCAGAAGAGGATGGTACACTATATTTTAAATACCTACAGAAAAATATTATAAACTTCCATATGAGTGAGGTATATGAATTCCCCACTGAGTTAGAGGTTCGGTCACGCAAAATAGAGGTCCATTTTCCTGCAGGTATAACATCCCCATCGGATGCACAATTGGTCGCAATGGGAGCGCTTCGTTTTCATCAAACCATACCTGTTGATTTTAATATGAACGACCTTGATGATGTGGAGGTATATCGTTCTTTTTTAAATCAATTGGGATTAAATGTTCAGGTCGCATCCAATGGTGAGTCCTTTGATGGCTGGATGCAAGTAACACTGGGAAGTTCTAAAGTTGGGAGTGATCCTTTGACTTTTGATATGAATATCAAAGGAGGAATGGGGAAGATCAATCGAACATATAAAAATGTTATTTTAGACTTTATCTCTGCAAATAAAGGAAATGTCATGACTGTTGATGGTAAGTTGGAGTTGGATCACATTGAGACAAAATCAACTAATCTTAAAGGAATTGACTTTACTTTTGTGGTCAACTTTGAGAAGATGGTCCATGAAAAAGTAGAGGTAAATTTAGGATATAACAAAAGAAGTTTGCCTAAGAGTAAGGTGAATATTGTGTCAAGTTTTTGGAATCGTGTCGAAGGAGATGCGATGGCATTTATTATTGATGATAAAGTTCCTGCTTTTATGAAACTATATTATCAAAATAGTGTTGGTTCTACCTTTCTTGTCAACTCGGTTTTATCTGTATCTTTTAAGGATAAATCCCCAATGGAGTCTGATGATATTAACTCTTATATAAAAAGACCAGAGCATGTTGAGGATGGTGTTTTAAAGGACTCATATGATTATATATCTGAATCGGGAGCAAATCTTGGTTCTAATTTAATCCGATCGATCTTTATATCCCAACCGTTCGAAGCCATTGGATTTGCAGGTACATATCGACATAATTTTAATCCACGTAAAGAGAATATCTCACCAAAGAATCCAAACTTTATTATCCCCAATAGTAAGCTAAAGGGCGATTTAGAGATAAAGTTACCATTCTATTTTAGAGCTACAGAAACTGCTATAATAGATACTATTGACTTTAGTAGTGATTATAACTTTGACGACATCCAAAGAGTCAAGTTGATCGGGAATTATAAAAATAGTATTCCTATGGGGATTAGGTTAGAATTAGTTCCTTATGATAAGAAGAACGATCTTACGTTCACACACCAGATCATTGATGATAAAGGAAAAGAAGTGGATGAACCAATTAAGATTATTCTGGGAAAATTAACTATCCCCGATATTGATGATGAAGCTTTACGACCAACTCATCGACCACAAACAGTTTCAGAAGGAGTGCTTGACTCTGAACTTTCACAAGATCAACTAGATGCCCTTAAGAAGTCGGACGCCTTTATTTTAAGAACAGTATTCAATACGCAAAAGGCTGATGGATCGAAGTTACTCAATGTGATAGTACATAGTGAGGATTTCATTCAACTCAATTTAGGAATTCGTTCTGTGGTAAACATAAATGATGGAGATTTATAATGTTAAAACTAATTAACCCTAAGATATTTCGACGAAAAGGAGCTAGAGTAAGTGTTCTAACGTTTCTTTTCTTATGCTTTAGTCTTGGAAATGTCCATTCCCAGGAATTAACGCTATACTTTATGGATGGAGTTCCTCAGGCAGGAGATTTTAATCCAGCCCATTATCCTTACACTGGTGTTGGATATATAGGTGTTCCTGGTTTTGGACGAGTAGATGCTGGTGCTAGAACTAATGGGATCAGATATTCGGATATGTTTCGTAAGGGGACGGGCAACAGAAAAGACTCATTGGTTTTGGATATGTCTACTCTTTATGATGCTACCAGTGATTATAACTATATTTATCAAGAAAGCTCACTTAGTTTATTAGGCTTTGGTTTTCGTATGGGTGAGAATGTATTTATGTTTGACTACTCCACACGTAATATTGCCTATGGTTCATTCAATAAGAGTTTAATAGATATTCTTTATAAAGGGAATAGTGCTTTTGATGCTCCTGTGACAGGGGATACTCAAGTGATGAATTCAAAGAATATAGGACTTGAAGCATATCAATTTAATCAAATAGCCTTAGGTTTCTCTAGGGGGTATAATGATAAGATTGTCATTGGTTTTAGGGCAAAACTTCTCTTTGGACTTGCTGCACTAAAGACGGAAGACTTAAATTTCGATGTTAAAACAAAAATGGACGGAACGCTATTAGAAGTTACTCCCGAGGGGAAACTTTATGGTGCGGGTCCTCTTGATTATACGATGGTTGAGAAACAAAAGAAGCCTGATTATCCGTATACACATCAACCACACCTAAGTCATGTTGGTTTACCGACCTTTAATACTTCATATTTTACAAACTTTAGTAATATTGGAGGAGCGCTTGATTTAGGGGTTGAGTATAAGTATAGTAGTGAATTAATCTTCGGATTTAGTATTGTCGACCTAGGTTTTATACAGTGGAATGACCAGGTGAAGACATTTGAACAAAATGGTTCTTTTAAATACACAGGAGTAGATATCTCGAATGGATTTAATGAAAATGCTCCTAATTATGAGAATCCATCTAATGCTTTCTCTTCATTGACAGACTCTATTACAAATTCGTTCTATTTCTACCCTGGATCAGGAAGCTTTAAGTCGGTACTACCTATGAAGACATATTTCTCTGTAGGTTACCGTCCTAACTGGTGGTTGACTCTAGGTTCGATATCTCGTTTGCGATTTCAAGAGTGGAAACCATGTTTTTCTACAACACTATCTGCAGGGGTCCTTATTTCGGAGTGGTTGAATTTATCTACAAGTTATTCTTATATCGAAGGTTCATTTGACAATATCGGCTTTGGCTTAGCTACAAGAGGTGGTCCTGTCCAATTTTATATTGCGACGGACAACATTCTTCCTATATTTAACCCCACATCAATGCATGGTGTTTCATGTCGCTTTGGTATAAATATCATACTAGGAATGAATAAGTATGGTAGTGATAACTTTATCGATTATGACTTATAGCATTAAGAACTGATTAACAAGGAGTCTATTAAATTATTTGTATCTTGCGATTTCACAATTTTCATTGTGTATTTATGAAGCGCAAGTTGAAACTTATTCAGGTATAGATTATGATTAAACCATTGGTAATTTTAGGAATTGTAAGTTTTCTTAGAACGGTACTGGTCATTCTTCTAGTGTATTATGGGGTGAGATTATTGTTGCAGGTAGTCTCTCCATATTTAAAGAAATGGATTCAGAAGAAAGCAATGGAAAAAATGGGCGGTTTTTCCAACGGAGGTTTTAACCAACAAGAGACAACAAAAGAGGAAGGTGAGGTAACCATCGATAAGAATAAAACCAGTACGGATAAGCCTTCTAAGACTACAATAAAGGATCAGGGAGAATATGTCGATTTCGAGGAAGTTGATTAATCATATTTTTCATCCAATTTACTCTCAAAGAGTATAAATATAATAGTGTTCATTCAAATAAAAGTAATGAATAAAATCATTACTTTTGTCCAAAATATAAATATAGAACATCTTATGGCTCAAGAAGATATTTTCAAAAAGCTTGTTGCTCATTGTAAAGAGTATGGATATGTATTCCAATCTAGTGAAATCTATGACGGATTGGGAGCTGTTTATGACTATGGTCAAAATGGTGTAGAGTTGAAAAATAACATCAAGAAATATTGGTGGGATTCAATGGTCAAACTACACGAAAATGTTGTAGGTATTGACTCTGCAATTTTTATGCACCCAACTATTTGGAAAGCATCAGGCCATGTCGATGCATTCAATGATCCATTGGTTGACAACAAGGATTCAAAGAAGAGATATCGTGCTGATGTTTTAATTGAGGATCAAATTGCTAAGTTTGAAGTAAAGATTGAAAAAGAGGTAGCTAAAGCGGCAAAACGTTTTGGTGAAACTTTCGATAAAGATCAATTTGTTCAAACCAACCCAAGAGTATTAGCGAATCAAGAGAAGATTAATGTTCTTCATACACGTTTCGCCGATGCATTAAATGCGAACGACCTAGAGGAAATTCGTGAGATCATCATCGATTATAAGATTGTATGTCCTATCTCAGGAACTTGTAATTGGACAGATGTACGTCAATTCAACTTGATGTTCTCAACAGAGATGGGATCTACAGCGGAAGGTGCAAATACGATTTATCTACGTCCTGAAACGGCTCAAGGTATTTTTGTAAACTACCTTAATGTTCAGAAAACGGGTCGTATGAAATTGCCATTTGGTATTGCTCAAATTGGTAAAGCATTCCGTAACGAGATCGTTGCACGTCAGTTTGTCTTCCGTATGCGTGAGTTTGAACAGATGGAGATGCAATTCTTTGTGAAGCCAGGAACTGAATTAGATTGGTTTGGTAAATGGAAAGAGACTCGTATGAGTTGGCACAAAGCACTTGGATTTGGAGATGACAACTACCGTTTTCACGAACATGAGAAACTTGCACACTATGCAAATGCTGCTGTAGATGTGGAGTATCGTTTCCCATTTGGATTCAAAGAGGTAGAAGGAATCCACTCTAGAACAGACTTTGACTTAAAGCAACACCAAGAGTATTCAGGGAAAAAGATTCAGTATTTCGATCCTGAGCTAGGTGAATCATACGTACCTTATGTTGTAGAAACATCGATTGGAGTCGATCGTATGTTCTTACAAGTGATGGCTGCATCATATTGTGAAGAGGAGTTAGAAGGGGCAAACGGAAAGAAAGACACACGTGTTGTTCTTCGTCTTCCTGCACCACTTGCACCAATCAAATTGGCCGTAATGCCATTGGTTAAGAAAGATGGTCTTCCAGAGAAAGCTCGTGAGATTATTGATAGTATGAAATTCGACTTCAACTGTCAGTATGATGAGAAAGATTCTATCGGAAAACGTTACCGTCGTCAAGATGCTATCGGAACACCTTTCTGTGTGACAGTAGATCACCAATCATTAGAAGACAATACCGTAACCATACGTTATAGAGATACAATGGAGCAAGAGCGTATTGAAATTAGTAAGTTGAAGCATATGATTGCTGACAACATCAATTTCACTTCTCTCTACTCAATGCTTAAGTAAGCTTCTCTTTAGAGAATAGAAAATAAAAGCGGGATGACTTCTAACTGTAAGACATCCCGCTTCTTTTGTAAATGGAAGTAGATGATATGAGCAATACCATTTTGAAACGATTACAATATTATTTCAACATCGTGTAGTTATCACTACTTTGTTCCATCCCCCTCATTTACTTTGTTTATAACATCTTGAATCGTCGGAAGACCATTCTCCGTTCGATAGATATTAATATCCTCATCTTTCAAAGAGAATACTGTAGAGGTATTATTAAGTTCATACTGCCAATCCCCCTGATAGAAGAAGTTGGCATAATTAAGATCTTTATATAGATCTGCCTCTTTATTCCATTTCATAATAAAGATTGTACCTGCATCATTATACACATAGATAGAGTCGTACAGTGTAACGATTCTCTCTGTGTCGATATCATTGGTCTGATCTGTATACTCTTTTAGCTTCTGCTCTTGTCCAGCAGTCATGCTAACATCCGTACTATCTTTACCAATAAACATCCTTAGTTTGATACTTAAAGATGTCTCATTTTTGACGTTATAGTCATGGAAATATTGTGATTCACAGCTACAGATTAACAGAGTTAAACATGCTAATGCTATGAGTGGAATATGTCTGTAAGTTTTCATCTTAAATTGGAATCTTAATGTATTTATCTATAAAATAAAAGAGGTACTTCAAACTTAATATATAAGCAAGAAGTACCTCTTTTGATGATATTAAATAAAAAGATGAATGTTATATAATTAACATTGCATCTCCATATGTACCAAAACGATACTCTTCTTTAATTGCAACATTATATGCTTCCATCACGGCATCGTAACCACCAAATGCACTTACCATCATAAGTAGTGTACTTAGAGGTGTATGTAGATTGGAGATCATGCTATTTGCCACTTGGAACTCATATGGAGGGAAGATGAATTTATTTGTCCATCCTTCATATGGCTTTAGGTGCCCTGTTGTCGACACGGAAGACTCCAGTGTTCTCATGACAGTGGTTCCTACAGCACATATCCTCTGCTTATTCTTCTTTGCATTGTTTACGACATCCACAGCTTTGTCTTCGATCCATATCTGTTCCGAATCCATCTTATGTTTTGTAAGGTCCTCTACATCCACAGTACGGAAGTTTCCTAAACCTACATGTAATGTCACCTCAGCAAAATCAATACCTTTAATCTCAAGGCGCTTCATTAGCTCTCTACTAAAGTGTAGACCTGCTGTTGGAGCAGCAACGGCACCTTCATTCTTAGCATAAATAGTTTGATATCTCTCGGCATCATCGTCTTCTACTGGGCGCCCGATAATCTTAGGTAGAGGTGTCTCTCCCAAGTTATAAAGTGCCTCTTTAAACTCGTCATAAGGACCATCATAAAGAAAGCGAAGTGTTCTACCGCGAGATGTTGTATTGTCGATTACTTCCGCCACCATCGCATCATCATCACCGAAATACAGTTTATTTCCGATACGAATCTTTCTAGCAGGATCCACAAGTACATCCCAAAGTCTTTGCTCCCTATTCAGTTCTCTCAATAGGAAAACCTCAATTTGTGCTCCTGTTTTTTCTTTATTACCATAAAGGCGTGCTGGAAACACTTTCGTGTTATTAAAAACCATCACATCTTTGTTGTCAAAGTAATCAAGTACATCCTTGAATACTTTATGCTCAATTTTACCACTTTCTCTATCCAAAACAAGAAGACGTGATTCGTCTCTGTTATAAGAAGGATGAGTTGCAACTAATTCTGGAGGTAAATTGTATTTAAATTTTGACAGCTTCATAGAAGACTCTATTTTTATTATGCGTAACGAATTCCTAACTTATTTCTCTTCTTTCTTTGCTTGTATTGCTTCGTCTAAGAAACTACAGAAATCCTCGATAGTATAAGCTTGGTCTACCTTAAAATCCCCAACACGTGTTCTACGTAATCCTGTGAGGTAGGCGCCACTTTCAAGGGCTTCTCCGAAATCTCTTGCAAGAGAACGAATATATGTTCCTTTACCACAAACAACACGCAAAGAGAGATGTTGTTCTTTAAACTCTAGGACTTCGATCTCTTTAATCGTTATTTTTTTCGATCTCAACTCGATCTCTTCTCCTTTTCGGGCCAAGTCATAAGCACGACGACCATTAACTTTTACAGCAGAAAAGATGGGTGGAACCTGATCTATCTCTCCGATAAATTGTGGTAACACCTTGTCAATAATTTCTCTATTGATATGTTGATAAGGATATTCTGCATCTTCTTCGGACTCCACATCGAAAGATGGCGTAGTTGCTCCTAGCTTTAGCTCTGCAATATACTCTTTCTCTGTACCTTGAATCTGCTCTATCTTCTTAGTGGCTTTACCTGTGCAAAGAACCATTAATCCTGTTGCCATAGGATCTAACGTTCCTGCATGCCCCACTTTCAACTTCTTCACACCTAAGTAGCGACAAATCTTATGTCTGACTTTCCCTACCACATTAAATGATGTCCACTCTAGTGGCTTATCAAAAGCCAACACTTCACCATCTTTAAAATCAAATGAATCCAACTCTCTCACTCGTCTTTTTATCCTATCTTTAAATGAATTTTATCAAAAATAAACGTTTGAAAATCAGCCTACAAAGATAGAAATTAATCCGACAACTGCACAATAAATTGCGAAATATATCAGCTTCCCTCTTTTGACTATATTGATCATCCATTTACATGCTAGAAGCCCAGATAAGAAGGCCGTTACAAACCCTGTCATCAAAACAGTTACAGACACCGAGGGTGCTGATGTAAGGTCTCCACCTACTACTTCTAATAGGTTTGCGCCAATAATTGGTGCCAGTACCATTAAGAATGAAAATTTTGCTACCGAATCTTTTTTATCTCCCAGAAGTAGTCCTGTAGCAATGGTCGATCCAGAACGTGAAATCCCTGGTACAACAGCCATGGCTTGTGCAATACCAATAATGATTGCATCTTTAAAACCCACTTCTCTATCGTTCTTCCTTTTAAAGAAATAGGTAAACGACAGCAAACATGCGGTGAGTAGTAACATACATCCAACAAACACAATATTGCCATCAAATAGTGCCTCAATTTGATCTTTAAAAAGCACTCCTGCTACACCGATTGGGATCATAGACACAATCAGCTTTGCAATATATTGGGTCTCTTCATTCCACTGAAATGAAAAGATTGCCTTAATAAGACTCCAAATGTCTTTACGGAATACAACGATAGTACTCAACACGGTTGCGCCATGCACCACAATAGTAAAGAGTAGATTGTTCTCCTCTTCAATACCTAAAAAGTGGCTACCTAATGCAAGGTGTCCACTTGAGCTTACAGGTAGAAATTCTGTTAAGCCTTGAAGTAGTCCTAACAGAAATGCTTGTAAATGATCCATTCTATATTGTTATTATTTGTTCTTCGGTTTATACATGATGGCAAAGATTTCAAAAAGAAACCCAAACAAAACCACCACTGGAGCCAATGTGATTCTACGGAAACTAAAGATCGATTCATCAAACACATTCGGATCTTCTGAACCGCCACCACTCATTAAAATAAAGCCTAGTACAATAATACCAATGCCAATAATTAATAGTTTATAATTTGCTGGTTCTAAAGCAAACTTGTTACTGTTCTGATCTTTCATTCTTTATGTTATTTAAAAATAAACTTCATTCTCATTCACTCTCATAAAAGCGTAAAGCTTTGCTCTGGTCGTAATCAGTGATAAACCAATACCCACAGTATATATTCCCATAAGCAGTATAACTTTCTCTATCACTGTACCTAAATCCAAAGAGGTATAAAGGTATTTATGCACCCCCCCTATAAAAATAGATAACAGAATAAGTGAGATCGTCGAGCCAATAAACCCAATCCAGAAAGCCTCTGACATAAATGGTTTTCGTATAAAAGAACTAGAAGCTCCAACTAACCTCATGTTTTTTATCAAGGCCTTTTTGCTATCCAATGAGTTTTGTATGGTGCTTCTCATTAGAGAGATAAACACAATGACAAATATGGCCATGACCACCAAAGAGAGAAAATATAGATTCTTTAGATTGCTCCTTATCGAGTCGAGCATATCTTCTTTATAATGAATCTTCTGCACAAAAGAGTAGCCTTCCAGCTGCTCCTTCAGTGACTCAATATCTCCTTTTCGTGCAAATTTAGCCGTCAGTGAAACATCCACCATCCTTTTCATGGGATTGTAGCCAATCACATCAAACGCATCATTTCCAAAAGTACTCTTAATACTCTCGGCAGCTCTCTCTCTTGAGATAATCTCGGCAGAGTTGATCGTCTCCATATTTTGCCAATCCGCGACCGTCTCCTCTAGCTGATCGTCTGGGATATCATCAGAAATAAGTAAAGTCATACCAATACTCTCATACACATCTTTTGAAGCCTGTACTGCATTAAAATAGATTACAGCAATTAACCCCAAAAGAAAAAGTATCAAACTATGACTACTAATTACAGACAAATAGTCTCTGTAGTTCTTTCGTATTCCGCTTTTGCAACGACCTCTTCCCATCTACGCTTCCGTCTTCTTTTTATTCTCTTTACAACCATACACAATCATTCCTGCCAACGACAGTAAAAGTAAGATGGAGCTAATCAAAGAGATTACTTCTCCCTTTTCATAGGTCGAAGGAACAAACTTAAATTGAACTGAACGTGTTCCTTTTCCAATCTTCAATGCTCTCAATAGGTAATCCACACGATAGATATCTACCTCTTTATTGTCCACATAGGCTCTCCACCCTTTAGGATAATATATCTCAGAGAATACCACCAAACGATCCGCATCACAATGTACTTCATAGGTGAGCTCATTCGGATCATATTTAGTCATGGTCACCTTCTCTTTCTCCGAAAGAGGAAGGTTGGATAGTTTACCTAATGTTTTCTTTGTAGCCTCATTCATTACGGCGACATGAGACAGTTTGCTTTGCCCTAAAGCAGCCATCTCCATATTGTCATCTTTAACCCCTTTAACTTGGTCTACAACCCATCCATTACCATACGCCGAGCCATTTGTTAATGGTGCAGCCTTAGGGTTATAGATAAGATATTTTGCATTCAACATATTCAACACAGGAGTTTGATCGAAGAGCTTTGAAACATCGGCCTCTGATTTTATCTTACCAAATCCTGCCTGTAGTGCTTGAATCTCTTTTGAAAGCTGATGTTCAATAAGATCTTGATATCTTCTCATCTTGGCACCATGATAACCCCCAATAGAGTTGTGGAAGAAAGAGGTGCTAGCATCGTTAAAGGTGCTTACTGATAAGTTTAATACACGATAATCTAATGATTTATCTTGAAGAATAATCTTATCTGCCTTAGATGGAGTATATGGATTTTCAACCCTTTTTTTGCTTACAAAATTACTGTCATTTAGATATTTCTTGTCTTGTGGCCACATATCGATCAAGACTAGTGCAGCCCAAAGAACTACTGCCCATTGCCCTTTAATCTTCTGTTTCCATACAGCCCATATTCCTGCCGCCGAAACCAACACAAAGAACAGACTACGGAGGGCATCCATTCTTACGATACTCCTTCGATCATCTTGAAGGGCTTGAATCCAGTTTGCTGGCCATCCTGCCTGTCTCAATTGTCCATCCACACTCCCTACGAAGTTTCCAGAGATACTTGGAATCACCACCAAAAGAAGACATAAGCCGCCTAGAATACCGACGCTATATTTTAATGCTTTCTCTATCTCTCCATCTTTATAATCTCTTTTTGTCACCTTCCAAATCGCAAAGGTACCCAACATGGCCATCGCTAGATTTTGAATAATAACAATGTTCTTCACATCCCTAAACTTATTATACATAGGGAAATAATTGACCATGAAATCACTCAGAAGTGAGAAATTCTTTCCTAGCGAAAGAAGAAATGCAATAAAGATAGTGATCGTTAACCACCACTTGATACGTCCTTTCACAAAGAACATCCCGAAAAATGCCAAGAAGCAAAGTACGGCCCCAAAATAAAATGGTCCACTAACAATAGGTTGACTACCCCAATACAGAGGAATGTTACGACAAATCTGCTTTGCTTGACCAGCTCCATGTTGTTTGGCAATGGCTTGATACAAATGGCTATCTTTATCCAACGGTTCGCTCATTCCACCTCCCTTAAGCCTAGGAATAAATGCCGTAAAAGATTCTCCTACATCATAGCTGTAATCAAAAATGTAACTCTTGTCGAGTCCCTCTTTTCTCGTTTTATCCTCTGTCTGTAACGTCGATTTTCCACGTATAGAGAAAGGACTATATTCATATGTGGATGCAAGATTTGAACTGTTGGCCAATACAGCCAATACCGCGAAAACAGTCAATGCCCCAATATTTTTAAAATAATCGACCAGTTTATGATCTTTAAAATGGTAGTATAACTCAACCAATCCATAAACCACCACCATCAAGAAAAGATAGTAGGTCATTTGTGGATGTCCTGCTCTTAGCTCTAGACCTAATGCGACGCCAAGAATTGCAGCGCCCAACCATCGTTTGCCCTTAAAGGTGAGTAGTATACCCGCAAGAACAGGTGCCATATAGGAGATAGCCAAAGCTTTGGTGTTGTGACCTGCTCCTAAAATAATGAAATAGAAGGAGGAGAAACCAAAGGCCAAACTGGCCACCAAGCTCACCCATGGAGAGAGACCACAGACCATCATCAAAAAGAAAAACCCAACAAAAGTCAAGAACACACTACTTCCTGGAACGGGGCCTACACGAAGCACATCGTCAATGACAGAAAGCTTATTTCCGTAATATCTTGCGCCACTCAAGTAAGAGGGCATCCCTCCAAACATTCGGTTCGTCCAAAGTGCCTCTTGGTCATGTGTCACACGATAAGATCGAATTTCGGAAGACATTCCCATATAGGTGTCATGATCATGCTGCTGTAACGCTTTCCCTGCGATTAACGGAGAGAAGTAAGTGTAGGTTACAACTAGAAATATAGCAAGGATACCTACGATGGTTCCCACTTTTTTCCATTGGATATCTTTCATATTGTTTGATTCAATAATAGTCTTACCAACAAAAATAATCTTTTTATTATGGATCACCGTGTTTCATAGGTCATTGTTTCGTATTTTTATGAAAAGCGTTCTACTTTTGCGAATCAAACTTATGATTCATATTCAAAAGAGAGTTAGATGTGAGCATAAAAATCGGTGGGCTTGTTTAAAATCATAACACCCTCCGACCAAGTGTATAATTATGGGAATACTAGAAAAACAGACCATTAAGGGCTCCTTTTGGTCCTTTGTAGGCGCCTTTATCGCCTTCTTGAATGTTACTATTTTAATGCCACGACTGCTCTCTACCGAGCAGGTAGGATTGGTCAACGTATTGGTTGCTATTGCCACCATCTGTGCCCAATTCTCCTCTTTAGGGTTCGATGCGGTCACCACACGAATGTTCCCATACTTTCGGTCCGAAAAAGAGAGACACCATGGCTATCCTTTTCTTCTCTTGATGGTCTCTATCATCGGCTTTTTGCTTTGGTTTTCCCTAATGTTTGCAGGAGGTAAGGCGTTGGTCATCGCACAAAATGCAGATAAATCCCCCATGCTAATTGATCATATGGGGTATATCATTCCTCTGGTTTTCTTCCTGCTGTTCTTCAATGCATTAGATGTTCTATATCGTCTACTCTACAATGCCGTGATCGGAACTTTTATGAAAGAGGTGGTGGTGCGAATATTAAACCTACTACTCCTTGGAGTCTATTTCACTGGAGCCATTCCATTCGATACATTCTTGACAGCGTATGTTGCGATATTGGGAGTGCCTCTGTTGGCTCTTCTATATCTGCTGGTCACCAAAGAGAAGATCTCTTTTCGCCCCAACTTCCACTTTATCACTCCTCGTCTGCGTAAAGAGATTGGCTATGTGGCCTTCTTTGGTATCGTATCTGGTTTTAGTGGTATTGCGATTGTCAACATCGATAAATATATGGTCTCTTCCTATCTAGGTCTAGAGCAGACTGGAATCTACTCGATTGCATTCTACTTTGGCACCATGGTGCTTCTACCTGCACGCGCACTTAAAAAAATTGGAGCTTCAGTCATCTCGGATGCTTGGCGCCACGACAATATTAAGCTCATCGAGGATACTTACAAGAAGAGTGCACTGTATCAACTTCTCATGGGGGCGGTGCTGTATGGTGGTATTGTGATCAACCTAGACAACATTCCAAACATATTGACCGAAAGTTATGCATCGGGAATGATCATCATCGCCATCATTGGTTTCTCAAATGTTTTAGAGATGGTTTCGGGTCAAGGAGCGACACTTCTTGCCACCTCACCAAAATATCGTACCCAAGCACTCTTTCAGTTTCTATTGATGCTCTTGGTAGTGGTCTCCAATATGCTTCTTATTCCTATATGGGGTACGGTAGGTGCCGCCATTGCAACTCTACTATCAAGTTTCACTATCTTGTTAGCTCGAGGAGTCTATATCTACCATCGCTGGCATATCCATCCATTTGGAATACAGATTACACGTCTAGCTATCGTATCCACTGTCGCAACGATATTGGCCTATCTTCTTCCTGAGAACATAGGAGGTTTCTGGTTTGTTGATATGGTCATTCGTTCTCTGTTTTTCCTTGTTCTGATGGGCTTAGGAAACTTCAAATTGTTGAAAGAGTGGGTCGACAACTACTTCTCCAAAGCTTGATAATGGTGACGGAATAACGATCTCTTTATCTCTGCAACTACCCTCAAAGAAGACTTGTTATCTTCAAATTGGTAGAATACATCCATCAGTTTATGTCTCTCTTCTGCATATTTAGTTGGATGATCTAATCCTTCTGCAAGTGCATCTAAGAATGACACTTCATCATACACTACAGCTCCAGGTGTCAACAGGTCGTAGTCCATGATGACACCCACTTGTGCGGCATAAATATCGTAGTCATAAGGTAGAAATACCATGGCACGATCCAGGGGTAAAAAGTCGGCAATCATGGCCGAAAAATCTGATATTAGAAGGTCGAACTGAGATAAGATCTCTACCACATCTGGCTCAAAATCTTGGTTTACCAAGCGAAATGGTCCATCCATATCCAGCTGCGAAAAGAAGGCTTCGTTACGTCTTAGGTCCTCTTTATGTACTCTAAAATAGAGAATAGCATCATGATCTTCCAACCACTTTTTGACCCTCTCCAAGTCATGATCTGCAAATGGAAAGAAGTGTGTTCTCCCGTAAGGTCGCCACGTGGGAGCATATAAAATAGCACGCTTGCTCCCTTTCTTGATATCTTTGGTGATCAGTTCAGGATGTTCCATTAAGGTGATCAAACGATCGTTGCGAGGCATTCCAGTAACCAATGCATTTTGCAAAGGAATAGCATAAGCCTCAGCCAATAACTCGGCCTCTTGTGCTCCACTACAGATGCAGTAGGTATATTGTTGTAGCAGCAGGTGATTTCCATAGTGCTGATATTTGGGGACTTTTCGAGCCGTCGCCTTCACTGGTATTCCATGGTCGATAAACAATACCTCTTGCCAACGTGGAGAGATAAAATAGGGAAAGAACTCCATGAAGCTGCTGCCATAAGAGAACGCAACATATGAAGAGCGTAGAAAGAAGCGCAAAGCTGCAAACGACTTCATCTTCATGACGCGATACCCCTCTTTCTGCATCACTTCTCGCACCCTATCGTGTTTCACAATAAAAGCGACCTCTAAATCTCTATCCGTAGTGATCACAGGAGCCAATGACTTGGTATTGTCAAAGAAATGTCCCTCGATAACAAAGATCGAAACACGATTCTTCTTCTTTATAGAAAATATATGAAGCTTCATATACGCAATCCACATGATGGGACGCACGACTAGGATCTGTATCCAGTTTTTTATCTGTTTCCACAACGAAATACCTGCTTTTAGTTCCATATCTCTATCGACTAATATTATTCAACAATTCCGAAAGTTGTGCCATCTGGTTGGCTACATCGTAATCACTAACCTTTGGAGAGATCTCTTGAACCTCGCCACCTCTCCATCTCTTATAACACGATAAAACAAACTCCTTTATCTGATCATAAGCATCGTAAGGAAGTGTCACACCTGCATCACACGAAGAGATGATACTTGCCACATCGCTATCCTGAGGCCCCAAACACAATATCGGATTGCCTGTGCGTAAATTCTCGTATAGTTTACCAGGAATACGCCCCTTGACATTCTCAGCTTGATTGAGCGGAAGCAGTAGGATAGAGGCATTCTTATTATATTGAAGTGCCACCTTCTTATCCACATTTCCCGTATATTCGGTATATCTATCGAGACCTTTTTGGGTAATATACTCTTTCAAACCAATGTCTACGATGCCTGCAAAAAGAATCGATAAGTTGGATGCAAAATCGTGGTCCTCTCTACAAAGGTCTGCTAAGACATCCACCAGAGTAATGGGAGCACGATCATAACCTAAAATACCAGCATGTACCAGTTGAAATCGGCTCTCTTCATGCTTTAAGTCAGCCAGCTCACTCTCTTCATAACCCAAAAGGAGCGGGGTGACATCCTTGGCACCAATCGTCTCTAAATCTTTTGCCCAGCTTGGACTCGCAATGGTTATCGCATTGGCACTTTCAAACAACTGCTGTTCCATCTTGCGATGTTGCTTATCAGCCCATCCCGAAATCTTCAACATCTTATAATAATCCACTTGGGTCCATGGATCTTGAAAATCGACCAAGAGAGGAAGGTTGCATTGTTGACTGACACCAAGACCAATCATATTTGACGAATGTGGAGGCCCTGTGGAGATAACCACATCCACAGGATGGTTCTCTAGATATTGTGTCAAACGATCTACCGAAGGCTTAATCCAATATTTACGAGCATCAGGAATAAACAAATTGCCTCGAACCCATATCGAGAGTTGGTCTTTCCATGAGAACTTTTTATCTCTGACATAAACAGGATTCGAGCTATCTTCTTTCTTACGTCCAGCAAACTTCTTAAAAAGCTTATAAGGCTCCCATATCTTTCCATAGATCACCTCAATGTCTGAGGGGATTTCCGTACTATAATCATAGCTAGGATAAAAAGCCTCCTCTGCCGTATATACCACCACATCCCATCCCATCTTTTGGAGATGTTTGGCCATCATCAATGGCCTAAAAATAGCTACTCCACCACAGGGAGGCCAATAGTATGTGATCAGTAATACGCGTCTATTTTTTGTCATGATGATCTATCAATATGTTGCAAATACACTCTTCAACAAAGAAGTACCTCCTCTTTCAAACCAAATGAGCCAACCTTAAAAGAGCTCCTTCAAAGCAGCTTTTCATCGAAGCATAACCTTTTATCAACAGTGATATCTCTTAACCAAATATAAGCAATGTTGAACGTGAGGATATAGCCCATTTATATATGTAATTCGTATAATACTCCTTCTTCTAACAAATTTAAATAAAGTTATCGCTAGCCCCAACTCTACATGTGAATATCTTCTGTGATTTCCATCTATAGCATGAATATATTATTGAAAACCACCAGTCTATATAGTTGTAAACATTGTTGAAAAACCTCTCGCCACTCCTGCTTTCCCCGCATTTGGCCTCTTGTCCATTCTCACTTCACCATCAACCTATCTCACTTTCCTAACCACACACACCTGGTTTTGCCAATCATTCATTCCCACGTCATCATCTACCGATCTCACTTTCCTAGCTACACACACCTGGTTTTGCCAATCATTCATTCCCACGTCATCATCTACCGATCTCACCGTCAAAAATCCCCCACCCTCAATTTTCGCATAATCCAACTCCACCCCTTTATTAATTAATAGATCCCATAGCCCCACTATACCATTCATTTGTTCATCACTCTAAAGCGATCTCATTTTTCTCTTTATTACCCCATCTTAATACCATCGTACTACTTTCCCCTGACTTCCTCCCAACTTAATCCGCCCCTAATACGTCTCTAATCCGTCCTTTGTCCATGGTTTAGCCATGCTTCGTCCATGGTTTGTCCATCGATTTCGGGGTTTTTGATGGCTGAACCATGGATCAATGATGGACGAATCATGGACAAAGGACGGATTAAGGACGGATTAGAGACGTATTAGGTCCGAGTTAAGTAGGGAGAAGGTAGCTTGAAGCCCGAAGGGAAGTATTGTTTATTGAAGAGATATATACAAGAGAAAAGGCCCACTTCTGGAAAGAAGGGGCCTTATTCTGAAAAGAGATTTATGTCAATATGACCTTAAATAAATTATAATTTTACATTAAGACCTTCTTGCTTTAAAATAGTTATTGGGTGTTATAGGATTGGGATTTTTACTCCGAACTGAACGGCGCGTCCCATGTTTAGTAATCCAACATCTTTATAGCGTGATAGGTGGCTCGTATAAGCTTTGTCGAATAGATTGTTTACTGAAAGATCTAGTACGAAAGTGCGATCTAGCCATTGGATGCGTCCTGTTGCTCCAAGGTTTACTAAGCCATATGCATCTGTTGGTGTTTCATAAGCTGCTACACGATCTTGTTTGAATGTGTAGTTGTATGCTCCATATACGTTGAGGCTCCATTTTTCACCTGTTGGGATATCGAAAGCGAGCTTATTGTTGATATGTGTTGCTGGGGTTAATGCGATGGCATTTCCATCATCGTCTTGACTATATACCATGCTTAGGTCAGAGTTGAAGTGTAGCCAGTGGATTTGGTGAGGGTGGTAGTGGATTCCCACTTCACCTCCATAAAGTGTGGCATTGCTCTGTTGGTACTGGTATACTTTCAAGTTCTCTTTTGTCTCTCCGTTAGGTGTTAAGAATATATAGTCTTGAATACGGTTTACAAAAGGATTGATGTACCATCCCAAATGTTCCCCTTTGCTTGCGATGGAGAGATCAAGTTGTACTGCTTGCTCTTTCTTTAGATTTGGATTTCCAATTTCATATCGGTTGGCAGATGGGTGAGAACCATTACTAGCCAACTCATAGATGTTGGGTGCTCTAAATCCTGTGGAGATGTTGGTTTTGATAAACATGCGTTCTCCGATAGACCAATTGAATCCTGCAGAGAGTGAAAATGCATTATCTGTTCTATTTTGAATCTCCGATTGTGCATCCGGACTATCCATCTTTTGTAGATCATATCTTGCACCAAATAGCATGTTGAAACGATCTGCAATACCCCATTTATAAGTGGAGAAGAGTCCGATGTTTTGTGTCGTGGTATTGGGAATAAGTGTCTCTTCAGAAAGATTCTCATTCTTACGATACATTCCTTGTGAGCCTACGATCCACTGGTCTTGGCTGTTGTCAAAGTCTTTGATCCATTGTAGGTTGTAGGTGTAGCTTTGAAGAAGCATCTCTAGACCGACATGCTCTTCCCCTTCGTGTTCATGCTCATCTTCATGGTCGTGATCATGATCGTCATCAGCTGCAACAGCTCCGTGGTCATGATCATGTTCATCCTCGTGTTCGTCTCCGTGTTCATCTCCATGGTCGTGCTCTTCTCCTTCAATCTCTTTTCTATGGTTTCGTACAAAACCTAAGTTAAGTTTGATCTTTGAATTTTCGAGGTGGAATATGTTTTCACTACTTACGATATCTGTAATAATCGGTTGGTATGGTGCCACCAAATCACGATCTCTATGTCCTCCTGTGTCGCCATCTTCGTTGATTCCATATTTTTCATCAAGATGGTTGTAGCTTAATGTGGAAGACCATTTTTTACTTCGGTATCCCACTTTTCCTTTGAAATCGTATGTTTGAAATCGGGTGTTATTGACTACGTTGCCATCCCCATCGATATAGTCCATATGGTTTCTTTGGCTTCCACTAAGGTTAACGCTCCATTTTTCACCACTCCAGTATACTTTTCCATAAGCATCGATCCCTTTGGTATTGGCGTTGTAATCACTTCCCACTTCTACTTGAGTGGTGTGGTTGGGCGCAAAACGATCGTCTACTAGGTATAGAACTCCACCAAGTGCATCACTACCGTATAGTAAGCTTGCAGGTCCTTTAATCACTTCAATACCTTCGATACCTGTTGCATCTACACCTAGTCCATGCTCGGCACCCCATTGTTGGTTCTCTAATCGAATACCATGGGTAAATGTAGCAATACGCGATCCTGAAAGTCCTCTAATGGTTGGTTTTCCGATAGCAGCTCCAGTTGTGACTTGCTGTACTCCTGGTATGTTAGATATGGTTTCGGAGAGAGAGTTCTGCACAGTGGCATCTTTCATCTTCAGGTAGGCAACATTCATGACTTCCTGTTTTTGAAGGCTTGGTGTGGTACCAGAAACAACGACCTCATCTATTTTTAGATGGGAAGGTACAAGAGATATGGTTTCGCCATCTTCAATCTGTTTTACCACAATAATTTTAGATTCATACCCCATAGAGGAGATCTGTAATTTACTGTTTTCGGCGTTTTCAGGAAGGGTCACGTTACCATAAACATCTGTTACAAACCCTTGTCGATTATCCGTATTATAAAGGGTAGTAAAAGGAATTGCAGACTTGCTTTCTTGATCAACAATAGTTATTTTTTTTTGTGCGTAAGCTCCCTCAATCATAAATAGTATGATTGCGATGATATATAATAATTTACTCATTATTAGTTTTTTATGTTGTTACAAATAGTGTCGTCATCTTGTTGTGTAATTAGAAAAATAGTACTGTATTTCGCATTGATTGGCAATACAGGTATATTATTTTTTGACACAACAAAAGCCCCTCTCAATGTTTTGTGAAATGAATCGACATAAACAATGAAAGTGATGTTTTTTACTTTGATCTACGATTAAATGTAATAAGTAGGAGGACCACGATGTTGACAGGAGTGTATAATTTTCTTCGACGGAGGAAGAATCATGGGGGCAGCTTGAACTGTCCAGCATACCTCGCTTATATTCACAAGTGTGGTTTCTTGTGTTGTGATCTGTGGTGGCGTATATTTAAACCACTCACATAAGTGCGAGTTTGCTTGCCACTGATATGGGTTATTTCCTTGTTTTGACAAACATGATGAGTTATCATGATTGGAATGGTCATGATGATATGCTTGTCCACAGCTTTTACTGTGTGCATGGAAATTCTCATGTGACAGGTATGCTAAGCCCACAGAGAGAAAGTACAGAAGCATAATAGCCCCAGCAACGATCTTTCGTGTTATTAAATTTGCTTGTTTCATACCTTGTTTATTCATATGGACACAAATTTAAGTAAAAAAGGATAGGGTAGTCTTATTTCAGATTAATTATTCCTTATTTATAAAGTGGGGGATATGACATAAAGAGTATTAGGATAAAAGAAACTGGAGAAATCGCTCGCAGTCTGTCTCAAGTACGAGCGATTTTTCTCCATAGCACCACAGAAGTGATACTTATTTCTTTTGAATATAAGTGGGTGTACTTAATAAAGTATGATGATCACAGATTCCTTATTGATGTGATTATTATCAATAAGCTGTAGCACTGGTTTGCTGTTTGGATGGCAATTTGGTAGATGTACACTTCGTGTTTATAAGTGTACATCAAAGAAATATGATTATGTTATAAAATACAATAGTAAATTGATATTTGATAGGTTGATTTAGACAAAATTATGAAGTGCCATGATTGGGTGGGTATGGCTCTCTACCTCTCTTTGTGAATGGTGTTGGAGGATTGGTAATTCTTTTGTATAGTGCATTTTGGGGATTCTTTAAATGTTCTTGTCATTTGTTAGCTTGTGAAGCTAAGGGTAGATGTTGATTGTTATAGAATATATTTTATAAACTAGAAGTATCTGGGTGATGTCAAAAGAGGGTTGGATATTCGGGGTAATTGAGTGTAGGACAGATGATGTCGCTGAGTGTCGTTCAAAAAAAGAGAAGCCCGTTATGATTGCTCAATTGGACCTCTCTTTATCATCTATGTAAATTGTGTATGTGTTCTATTTGATATCTCTATCTTATCTCTTCTCGTTAGAGAAAGAGTAAGGAAAAGAGGATGCTTTAGTTCCGCGTTTTTTATTTGGCTTACTGCTCATATTCAGCTTTAGAGTACCACCATTGGTTAACTGTTTATGAGTGATATAGTTTTTAGAGAATGTATTTCCATTCAATGTTGCATCTTTAATGTATACATTGCTGTGGTTGTTATTGTTGGCTTGAATAACAAATTTCTTTCCGTTCTCTAGTGTAAGTGTAATCTTTTTGAACAGAGGTGACCCTATGGCATATTCGCCTGTTCCAGGTGCAACAGGGTAGAATCCCATTGCCGAAAAGACATACCATGCAGAAGTCTGTCCATTATCTTCATCCCCACAAAGACCATCAGCGTTTGGAGTGTATAGTTTGTCCATGACATTTCGTGTCCAATACTGGGCTTTCCAAGGCTGACCTAGCCAGTTGTAAAGATATATCGCATGTTGCACTGGTTGATTTCCATGAGCATACTGTCCCATATCAGCAATCAACATCTCCGTGATCTCATGAATCTGGAAGCCATAGTAAGAGTCATCGAAAGTTGGAGCCGATGTAAATACTCTATCGAGTTGGGCTGCCATCTTTTCGTTGCTGCCATATAAGGTAGCTAAGCCCTTTGGATCGTGGAATACTGACCATGTATAGTGCCATGCAGACCCTTCTGTGAAAGCATCTCCCCATTTGTCAGGGCGTGCATTGGACCATGATCCATCCATGTTTTTTCCAGACATAAATCCAGTACGGCTATCGAAAAGGTTTTTATAGTTGTTGGCTCTTTTGGCAAAAAGGTCGATTTGATCTTTCGGCTTGTCCAGTGCTTTGCTAAGCTCGTATATACACCAGTCGGCATATGCATACTCTAGGGTACGAGCAGCATTTTCATTCACGCCACTATCGTAAGGAACATATCCGTACTTGTTGTACTCTTCCGCACCATATCTACCCACAGAGTTTAGTGGTCCTTTGCTTTTGGTGTTTTTAATGATCGCTTGGTATAGTGTTTCGATATCAAAACCTCTAATCCCTTTTAGGTAAGCATCCGTAATTAGTGATGCAGAGTTTGATCCAATCATACAATCTCTATGGCCTGGACTTGCCCATTCAGGTAGCCATCCGCTCTCTTTGTAGGTGTTTGCAAGTCCTTGCATGATATGGCTGTCCAACTCTGGATACATCAATGTAAAGAATGGAAATACAGCTCTAAAGGTATCCCAGAAGCCATTGTCGGTAAACATATATCCTTTTTCTACTTTCCCGTTATAAGGACTGTAGTGTACAATCTCATTTTTACTGTTGTATTCGTAGAATTTACGAGGGAATAGCATGGTTCTATATAGAGCCGTATAGAATGTGCGATACTGGTCGGTGGTACCACCTTCTACTTTTATTTTAGATAGCTCCTTATTCCATGCTAGAGTTGCTTTCTCTTTGGTTGTCTTAAAACTATCGTTACCAATCTCTCTTTTAAGATTTAATTCTGCTTGCTCAGGACTGATAAACGAAGAGGCAACACGTGCATGTATCTGCTCACCAGCTTCTGTTTCGAAAGTTAGCACTGCACCAACATGGTATCCTTCTGCTTCTTTGCTATTTGGAGCATAGTTGGCAGTAGGGTTCTTTGATTTTTTAGATTCCCATGTTCCAACACTCTTGAAATCTTTATCAAAGTAGATAACAAAGTAGTTATGGAAATTCTCAGGTACACCACCACTATTGTTTCTACAGTATCCTACGATCTTTCTCTCTTTAGGATATATTTTTACTTGAGAGCCCTTATAGAATCCATCTACAAGGATATGGGCTTGATCGGTTTTTGGAAAGGTAAAACGGAAATGTGCCGCTCTCTCTGTAGGAGTGATTTCGGTGGTTACATCGTAGTCAGCAAGGTAGACACGATAGTAGTTTGGTTTTGCAACCTCTGCTTTGTGAGAGAACCATGCTGCACGGTCTTTACCTAGTATTTTAAGGTCTCCTGTCTCTGGGAAAATAGAGAAGGCAGCATAATCATTAATCCACGGACTCGGTTGGTGGGTTTGTTTAAAACCTCGTATCTTTTTTGTGTGATAAGCATAGGTCCATCCATCACCCATAGGCCCTGTTTGGGGAGTCCAAAAATTCATCCCCCATGGCAAAGCGATAGCGGGATATGTATTACCATTAGATAGAGAGAAGTCTGAATCGCTTCCTACTAATGGGTTTACGTAATCAACAATGGCATTGTTCTTTTCAGCAAACGTGGTAAACGTAGTGCATAAAAGAACAAGTAGGGTAAATATCCTGTTCTTCATGAATATATGATATAATGTAATTAATATACAGTGTATATGATAGGTAGACACATCAATCCTATGAATGGTGTCTTTTGCTTTCTGAAGTATGCGGAATAATCGATACAGCGCAAGTGTTTACGCTGCATCTGTGGATAATCTTTAGTATTATCTTTCAAAACAAAGATATATAATCCGCAGGAGCATTAAACATGTTGTAGAGCATATTCTATCTCTGTTAAGAATATGTTTCCTGTTTTATATGACATCTTTTGCTTAAGTACTTGTTTATTAGGGTTTAGTGTGTTTGGTAGAAAGGTGGAGAGTGGCGTGTAAATAAGAAATGTAGATAAAATGTAAGAGGTATTACGGTTATCATTGACTATTACGATACTCGTATTACAACTTGTTTAGGGGTATATTGGGTTACTATTCTGTTTCTGCCCTGTTTAAAAATAGCAGATTAAATTAAGGCTGTACTTCTATTTTGGGTTTTGTCTAAGGATGATTTATTTGTGTGTATTAAGCCCATAAAAAATGATTGAAGTGATATGGATATGTCGGTTGATGTAGGAGTGGTAAAGTTCAATCGTGGAGATGTTTGTTGAGGTATGGAGACAAAAAAAGCCGAAGTGATAAACTTCGGCTTTTAAGAGCTCCCCAGGTAGGACTTGAACCTACGACCTACGGATTAACAGTCCGCCGCTCTAACCAACTGAGCTACTAGGGAATATAAATATAAAAAAAGAGGTTCTTATTTAAAAAGCTCCCCAGGTAGGACTTGAACCTACGACCTACGGATTAACAGTCCGCCGCTCTAACCAACTGAGCTACTAGGGAATTTAAATAAGATATACAATAAAGAACGAGCTTTACTCTAAGCTCCCCAGGTAGGACTTGAACCTACGACCTACGGATTAACAGTCCGCCGCTCTAACCAACTGAGCTACTAGGGAATTTAAAATTAAGATACAATAAAGAACGAGCTTTACTCTAAGCTCCCCAGGTAGGACTTGAACCTACGACCTACGGATTAACAGTCCGCCGCTCTAACCAACTGAGCTACTAGGGAATTTTACAGTGCGAAAGAGAAGTGTCTTTACCCTCCGTTGATGGGCTATGTTTTTCTCTAATTGCGTGGCAAATGTAATAGCTTTTTCCGAAATCTAAAATATATTTGTAAAAAAAATGGATAAAAATATTTGAGTGTGATGAATCAAAAGAAGCAAAGCAAGGTGATCGGAATAGGTAATGCTTTAGTAGATGAGATTACTTTGTTGATGGATCCTTCTGTGTTACAGAAATTTAATTTGGCTAAGGGGAGTATGACCTTGGTGGATCGGGTGGAATCTGAGGTAATTCATCAGGAGACAAAAAATAATTCAAAAAAAATTACTTCAGGAGGATCTGTTTCTAACGTGGTAGGTGCATTGGCATCTTTAGGGATAGAAACTGGTTTTATTGGATCGATAGGCGAAGATGAATTAGGGTCCTTTTTTATTGATTCATTGTCTTCGATTGATGTCTCCCTATTCTTGAAGGAGAGTGCTGCTATGACTGGGGTTGCTATCTCTTTGGTTACACCAGATGGAGAAAGAACCTTTGCAACACATCTTGGAGCTGCAGCTCTTTTAGAGGCAGAGGATCTTAAGAAGGACTTTTTTGATGGGTTTGATATTTTTATGATCGAAGGCTATTTGGTTCAAAATCACTCTTTGATTATTGAAGCAGCAAGAATGGCTCATGATCTTGGATTGAAAGTGGCTATTGATTTGGCTAGTTTTAATGTGGTAACTGAGAATTTAGAGCTTTTGACCTCGTTGGTTTGTGATTATGTGGATATTGTTTTTGCCAACGAAGAGGAAGCACGCGCTTTTGTGGGAAAAGAGCCTCGTGAGGCGCTTGATTGTATCGCTTCGATGGTTGATATGGCTGTGGTGAAGATCGGCGCTGAGGGCGCTTATGTGAGCCAAGAGGGGCAATGTTACCATGTGCCAACTTTATCGAATCATGTTGTTGATACTACTGGGGCTGGAGACTTCTTTGCTGCAGGTTTTCTGTATGGACTATCACAAGGCTACGAATTAGAGAGATGTGGTTATATTGGCTCTCTATTGGCCTCAAAAGTGATTGCAGTTACAGGAGCTCATTTAGAAGATAATATGTGGGGTCAATTAAAGGAGGAGTTATCAGCTTTATAGGATTACACCAGACTAAGAGATAAAAAAAGCGGTTGAGATCAACCGCTTTTTTTGTGTGTGTGCCATGCATGGAAATTAACTAATCGGTGTAAGTCCGTAGTGGAGGTTTGTAGAGCCAACCACCTAGCAGAAGGCAAGGGTGCTTATCGTGAGGTATAACCTGAAGGAAGCCGTATGCAAAACTCTGATCCGAGGTATACGAATCGCATTAGGCGGTATATAACTGGATAAGCTTGCACGACAAAGTAAAGTCCGAATTCTACACGGAGTTTATACCGTAGATGTGGCGGATAGATGGAGTGAAAGTTAATTTCCTTACCATGGGAGATCTCACAGATGGATACAATGTATTTTCCCTGTCCATTCAAAAAAAGTTAACTGTGAGAAGTCAGCCGAGGTCATAGTACTGTACCCACTTTACAGGAAGGACTGAATCTTAAATTGTTCATAATACAGACTGTTACCTAATGAAGGGATCAATGCAGAAAATATCGGAAGATAGCTACTTAAGTGAAGGTAGAGCAGAACTCGAGAATAACTCAAGAGCGCACACTTTCAAAGGGATAACTGAAGGCATTATGGAAACGAACATTACAACAGATAATTTATTAGAACGTGTCCTAGAATCAGGTAACCTAAATAAGGCTTATTTACAGGTTTATCGTAATAAAGGGAGTCATGGAGTTGATGAGATGCAAGTGGAATCCTTAAAAGATTATCTCAGACTTCATCGAGAAGTTTTAATAGCAGAACTACGAGAAGGGAAGTACCTTCCCAATCCTGTACGACGAGTCGAAATACCCAAAGAACCAGGTAAAACACGCCCTCTAGGTATTCCTACTGTCGTGGATCGAGTTATTCAACAAGCCATTTCACAAGTTCTTAGTCCTATTTATGAGGAACAGTTTTCCAATTATAGCTTTGGATTCCGTCCGAATAAAGGAGCACATACAGCTATTATAGCCTGTAGCCAAACGATCACATCAGGTTATCATTATGCTATCGATATGGATATGGAAAGATTTTTCGATACCGTAAATCATAGCAAGTTGATAGAGATCTTATCACGAACGATAAAAGATGGTCGATTAGTTTCCTTAATCCATAAATATCTAAGAGCCGGAGTTGTTGTTGAAGAGCAGTTTCAAGAAACAGAAACAGGAGTTCCTCAAGGAGGACCATTAAGTCCATTGCTAAGCAACATTATGCTGAATGAATTAGACCATGAACTCACAAGACGAGGTCATGAGTTTGTTCGTTATGCAGATGATATTGTCATCTTATGTAAAAGCAAGCGAGGAGCTACACGCACGATGAATTCTACAATTCGTTTTATAGAAGATACTCTATTCTTAAAAGTGAATCGAGATAAAACAGAAGTGGTGCGCTACAATCAGATTAAGTTTCTTGGCTACAGTTTTTACAAAACAAAAGGTGTCGTTCGTTTTCGATTGTCGAAAAAGACACAACGGAAAGTGAAGCGCTCTTTGGAAGGAATTGTAGCACGGAATAATAGTATTGGTTACGATGAAATCAAATCCAAGCTTAAAAGCTATATTCAAGGATGGGTAACCTATTATCGATTGGCAGATATGAAATCATTTCTGAAACAAGTAGATGAATGGCTAAGACGACGTATCCGTATGGTAATATGGAAATGTTGGAAAAGAGTAAGAACGAAGATGAAGAATTTAATGAAACTCGGAGTTTCGAAGAACAAAGCGTATGAATATGCTAATACGAGGAAAAAGTATTGGCGCATTTCAAAGAGTCCAATTCTACAAACGACTATAACGAATAAGAATTTGGAGAAGGCAGGCTATATTACGCTAAGTGATTATTATCAGAAAGTAAAGTCGTGATTTAGGGAGTCGCCGTATACGAGACCCGTACGTACGGTGGTGTGGGAGGTGTACTGGAAGATAAAATATCTTCCAGCCATCTACCCGATTATTGTATATGCCATTCGGCACCGTCTTTTGTATCTTTGATTACCAGCCCTGCCTCTTTAAGTTGGTTACGAATCTTATCAGATGTAGCCCAATCTTTATTGGCTTTTGCTTCAGAACGAATATCTAGTAGAAGATCCATTACATTGGAAAGAACATCCGCTTGTTGATCTCCTTCGGTACTTGCTTTTAGACCTAATACGTTAATGGCTAATGTGTGGAACAGCTCTCTAAGGGCATCTATATCTTCTTGTGTAGCCTTTTGAGATCCCTCTTTAATCAGGTTAATGGTTTTTACTCCATCAAAAAGGTGCGCGATTAAAATAGGAGTGTTCATATCATCATTTATCGCCTCATAACATCTATTCATTAAACCATCAGTATCGATGGTAGAACTCTTACTAGGAGTAAGTAGTTCGATGTTTTGAATGGCTTGCATTAATCTCTGATATCCTTTCTCTGCAGCTTGAAGTGCCGTGTTCGAAAAATCGAGAGGACTTCTGTAGTGTGCTTGAAGAATAAAGAAACGTATGGTCATTGGATCGTATGACTGCTCCAATAGTTCATGTTTACCTTCGAATAGTTGGTCTAGGGTAATGAAATTGCCTAAAGATTTCCCCATCTTCTGACCGTTGATGGTGATCATGTTGTTATGCATCCAGTAGTTGACATGGTCATGTCCATGACAAGCTTTGGCTTGTGCCAACTCTGCTTCGTGGTGAGGAAACATGAGGTCCATACCACCACCGTGGATATCAAATCGATCTCCTAGGTATTTAGAACTCATTGCCGTACATTCGGTATGCCAACCAGGGAAACCCTCTCCCCAAGGAGATGGCCATCTCATAATATGTTCGGGTTGAGCATTCTTCCAGAGAGCAAAGTCTAGTCCAAAGTGTTTTTCACACTGCCCATCTAGTTCTCTTGTGTTGACAAGCATGTCTTCGATCTTTCTTCCAGAAAGTTCACCGTAGGTATGGTCGTTGGCATATTTACGAACATCAAAATAGACGGAACCATTGCTTACATAAGCGTATCCTTTGTTGATAAGCTCTTCGATTACTTCTATCTGTTCGATGATGTGTCCTGTAGCAGTAGGCTCAATGCTAGGAGGAAGAATATTCAAATCATTCATGTTCTTGTGATAGCTATTTGTGTACTGTTGTACCACTTCCATCGGTTCAAGAGCATCTAGCTTTGCTTTCTTTGCAATTTTATCTTCTCCTTCATCCCCATCGTTAACAAGGTGTCCTACATCTGTGATGTTTCTTACGTAACGAACCTTAAAACCAAGGTGTTGTAGATATCTGAAAAGGATATCGAAGGTGATGGCAGGTCGAGCATGACCTAAATGTGCATCGCCATAAACTGTAGGTCCACACACGTACATTCCGACTTTATCCGGGTGGATAGGTTGAAATGTTTCTTTCTTACGAGAGTGCGTATTATAAATGACAAATTTGCTGTCCATATCGTTGACAATTACTTTTAGAACTACAAAATTATAAATATTAGGGAAATAGAAGTCAAAAAGTGTTTTTTTCCAATTGTATAATGTGATGTATTTCGATAGAAAATGAGTTTCATCACATTGATGTGATTCTTTCATGCGCCAAAAACAATAAAGTATTGTTTTAGTAGTTTATTTTATGAGTATCATGATTAACTTGTGGAGGTAACGCAAAACATATATGTCTAAAAATAGAGTTCAATATATATTCGTCTTAATTTTCGTTGGCACATTTTTTCTTTTTTATAGCTGTGGTACAACTCGTAACACAGGATTGTCAAGAAGATTTCAGAATATGACATCCCATTATAATGTCTACTATAATGGTAAAACTGCCTATGACACGGGTTTAGATAAAGTAAAACACGATTTTGTCCTTGATTATAGTATCCCTTTGCCTGTTTTCATTGAAGATATCCCTGAAGCAAGAGGCGTTGGGTCAAGCTACTTTAAGAAAGCAATTACGAAATCGGATAAGCTGGTAAAGAAGCATTCAATCAAGGTGAAGCCAAAGAAGGGAAGTGGCGATGCTGCTTTTATGAAAAGAGGTGAGTGGAATGATTGGGTGGACAATGCTTATGTTTTGAAAGGGAAAGCACTTTATTGTAGTGGCAAAGTGGAGGATGCTCAATTTGTCTTTCAAATGATAATTCAAAAATATCCTTATAGCGAGTCTTTGAACGAAGCTAAATTGTGGATTTCGAGATCATTTTTTACGCAAGGTGAAGATGAAGAAGCCATTGTTTATCTTCAGAAATTAGAGGCCACTAAGGGACTATCAAAATCTGTTCGTAGAGATATATCATTGGTATGGGCTGACTATCAGATAAAGAGTGAAAATTATGGTGCAGCTATTACTCGATTGGAGAATGCACTTAAGTTTCCGATGTCAGGAGCCGATAAGAGACGATATAACTTTTTATTGGGGCAACTTTATGCCTCTATGGATAAAAAAGGAGAAGCGGTGAAATGTTATCAAAAGGTGTTGGGAATGAATACACCTTACCGTATGTCTTTTTATGCTAAGATTGGGATCTATGAATTGGATAATAGCAAAAGAGAGTTGAAGAAGTCCAAACGTTTTCTTGGTCGTCTACTAAGAGACGAGAAGAATGAGGACTTTCAAGATCGTATATACTATGCTTTAGGTAATATCTATTGGGAACAGAGTGAACAAGATGTTGCTATTGATTATTATAAGCAGTCGGTGACTCTTTCCGAAGCAAATCCAACCCAAAGAGTTGAATCATCATTAAGATTAGCAGATATATTCTTTGATAGAAAAAAATATCGAAATAGTCAGGCTTACTACGATACAGCTGTTTCAGTTATTCCATCTAGTTACCCGAAAGCGAATGAAATTCGTCGAAGAGCAAAGTTCTTAACTGCTTTGACGGAGAACCTTCAGGTGATCGAAACTCAGGATAGTTTGCAGAACTTGGCTGGGTTACCAAAGGATGTTTTGGATAAAAAGATCGTGGGTTGGATAAAGGATGAGAGAAAACGTCAGCGAGAAGAGATGCTTCGCAAACAAAGTCAACAACAAAATGACTTAGATGATAATTTCTTCCGTAGCAATGCTCAGATGAATTTGTCGCAACAAAACCCTCAAAGATCTGGAAGTAGTGGTAGTAGTTGGTATTTTTATAACCCATCAACGGTCGCTTCTGGAAAAGCAAGTTTTAGGCAAATATGGGGTAAGCGTGCACTGTCTGATAATTGGAGAAGGGCAGATAAGTCTAAAATGGAAGAAGGTTTCGGTGATGAAGTGGATACTTCACAAGATGGTGCATTAGAGGGAGAAGAAGAGCAGAAGCAGAAAAAGTTGTCTCCTTTAGATAAGGGGTATTACGTTAAAGATATTCCGAGAAATGATTCAATGTTTGTTGCCTCGGATAAGAAAATATGCCTTGCCGCTTATAATGCTGCACGTATCTATGGTGAAGATCTTGATGATGTGTCGGCTTCGTTGGAAATGTTTGATCTATATCTTAGAAAGGTCTCTGACCCTCAAATGAAATTGACTGCCCTGTATTATGCATATGATCTGTCGAATAGGGCTGGTCGTAAGAGTGAAGCAGAGATGTATAAGGCTCGAATATTAAATGGTTTTGGTCATACAAGAATTGCAATGTATTTGCGTAATCCAGAGTCATTTGAGTCGATATTGAAAGCACGAAGGGAGCAGGATGACCTATATGCGAAATCTGTTGTTGCATTGAGGTTGGGTCAATATGATAAGGCCACATCTTTTAGTAGTGAGATCGTTACCAATCCTCAAGACTCTACTTTGTTGCCTAAGGCAGCTTATATTCAAATGGTGTCTGTCGGAGCTCAAAAGGGAAGTATTTATTTGGAGGGCATGATAAAAGAGTATAAGCTTAAATATCCAAAATCAGAGCTGATGCCAAGGGTGCTTCGTTTAGAGAAATTAGTGGCAGAACAGTCATTGAAAGATTATGCAACGATGGTACAGAATGGCTATATCCATTCAGAGATACAAAATCAGGAGGCGTTTGGTTCAAATGGAGGAGAGTTTGTGGATCAGAAGTTTGAGAATATCGATGAAACATTCTTCTATTATGTGATTGAAGTGGGTGCTTCTTTGACTGCTGACCTAAATAGATTGCGTTTTGATGTAGCTCACTTTAATATTGATTTCTTTCCAGAAGATGATTTCGATGTGGATATTGAAAAATTAAATGAGGCAACATCTTTGATTGTGGTGCGTACGCTGCCTAATAAGGATTTTGCTAAGATATATTTTAATGCGATTACGCATCAGAAAAGAGCTTTCAGTAGTTTGAATGGCACGAAGTTTAAGAATTATGTGATCTCTTCTAAGAACTTTAGAACGATTAAAGAGGATAAGGTGTCGATGGATTATCAGAAGTTCTTTATTCGAAATTTCTCACAGAGTGTGAACGGATTGGCTTTAGATCAGAAAAGTAATATTGATCCGATGGTCTTGTTGAAAGAGCTTGAATCCCAAAAGCAGAATCCAGAGCCACAAGGTCAGTTTGTTGCGGTGAATACAGCAGAAGTAGCTGTTGAAACAGTAGGATCAGAAGAGGTGGTTAAATCTGAAGAGAGAGAAGTCGAATCAGCAGTTGAACAGACAAAGAGTGTGTCTACGGAGCAGGTCAATGAAGAAACTTCCGTTTCAGAACTGTTAGAGAATAAACTTGCTGAGAAACCTGCACCTGTTGTTACGAATGAACCAGCTAAAGCTGCAGCTGCAGTTACAACCACTGCTGTGGTTGCGTCTACAGTAGAAAGTACAAGTGAAGAGGTCGAACAAGAGGTTCTTGATGTACGAAAGCCCGAGGATGTGTTTACAGGCAGGGAGGATATTCGATTTGCAGTTATCTTTATTGTTAAAAAGGATGTACGTACAATGAACAAGGTAAGACAACAACTCATGTTGGTAAATATTAAGGATCTTAATAAACGCAACTACAAGGTGTCGGCTGAAAATTATGATGCTTCGACTAGCTTTGTGGTTGTAAGAGGATTGTCCGATTATAATAAGGCGCTTGCCTATGTGAAGGCTTTAGTCGCAACAAAACGCTATAAAGAAGCGGTAGTAGGATTGGTGAATGAGGCTATGGTAATCTCTGAGGAGAATCTCAGAAGGTTGAATAAAAATAAAGAGATGGATCTGTATCGAACTTTTTATCGTAATGAAAAGATGCCGATGCTAAAATAAAGGGCGTTTCTCTATAGTTTATGAACTTCACTCTTTCTATATTGTTATTTGAATCATAAAAGAGTTGATATTATGAAGATATTATGGGTGGATGATGAGATCGAGATGTTGAAGCCTCACATCATCTTTTTGACGACAAAAGGATATGAGGTAGAGGTTGCAACCAATGGTTATGATGCAATTGATATGATCAAAGAGCAACGTTTCGATATTGTCTTTTTAGATGAACATATGCCAGGAATAACAGGTTTGCAAACACTTCCTTTAATCAAAGAGCAAGATGCTTCAATTCCTGTGGTTATGGTTACAAAAAGTGAAGAGGAGAATGTGATGGAAGAGGCTTTGGGCTCGAAGATCGCAGACTATCTAATAAAGCCTGTTCGTCCATCTCAAATGCTACTCTGTTTGAAGAAAGTCTTAGAGAACCAACGTTTAGTTTCAGAGAAGGTGACAACAGACTATCGACAATCTTTTATGGGTTTGTCTGATCAGATTAATGCATGTGTCGATATTGAGGATTGGAAACGTTTGTTTGTAAAACTTGAAAAGTGGGAAGTAGAGCTTGCTGATGGTGGAGATAGTACGATGGATGAAGTGCTTGCGATGCAGAAGAAAGATGCCAACCAGGCCTTCTTTAAGTTTGTCCAAAATAACTACCAGGATTGGCATAATGGAGGAATCCATAATTTCTCGTTAAACTCTGTCAATGCGATATCAAAAGGTGTGTTTCCTCTTCTAGATCAATCTAAGAAAGTGTTTATGTTAGTGATTGATAACTTAAGGTTTGATCACTGGTTGGCATTAAAAGATTTGATTCAGATGTACTACTCAGTGGTTCGAGAAGATGTTTGCTGTAGTATTCTTCCTACTGCAACCATGTATGCACGTAATAGTTTGTTCGCGGGATTGACACCTAATCAGATTGCTACAATGCATCCTGATTGTTGGGTGGGAGAGGATGAAGAGGGGTTTAAAAACCTCCATGAAGAGACATTGCTTCTTCGTCAATTTGAACGTTATAAACGAACAGAAGGTGTTCAGTTTGTTAAAGCCTCTAATGCTTTAACAGGAGGGAAGGTGATGGAACACTATTCTAAGATTAAACAAGCCGATTTCTCCGTTTTAGTTATCAATTTTATTGATATGATCTCTCATGCAAGGACCGATATGGAGATGATTAAAGAGCTTGCAAGTGATGAAGCCGCTTTTAGATCTTTGGCAAAGAGCTGGTTTGAACATTCACAGCTTCGAGAGCTTTTGGAGAAATTATCTGAAGATGATATTCATGTTGTTTTAACTTCGGATCATGGTACTTCAAGGGTGAAAAACCCTGTTAAGATTCAAGGAGAGAAGAATACCAATACGAATCTTAGATATAAATTAGGTCGGAATTTAAAATATCCTTCAAAGAATGTCTATGAGGTAAATAGACCAAATGATATTGGGTTACCTCATCCACAGGTGTCAACGAAATATATATTCGGAAGACCATATGACTATTTTGTGTATAAGAATAATTTTAGTCAGTTTTCTGCTACTTATCATGATACATTCCAACATGGAGGGATCTCTTTGGAAGAGATGCTGATTCCATTTGTTGTGCTTTCTCCGAAATAATAAAATATACATATAGTACTATAGGGGTATTCTCTTTGAGGGAATACCCCTTCTTTTTGTCGTATATAATTATGACTGTTTTTAGATGTGAACTTTTATATAAAGATCAGGTTCTAAAATTCGCATAAAATTACCCGTACAATTATCGGAGCTTTATTTGAAGTAATTTGGTTTATTCTGCACTGTGATATGAGTGTATTATTATCATTATTTAGTTGTGTAATGATATTAGTTGTCTGGGTTAACTTAAATTAACGTAAAATTAACATATATGGATTAGGGTAAATTTTTTTAATAAAATTTGTGTCATTTGACCATTCTGTCATATCTAGTCATGGATAAAATATCTTTCATTTTAATGTAAAAAAAGTATGACATGATAAAAATTCATACTTGATATACTAAAATGAATATTTTGTTCGTTATCCTCAGGTTGGTTTGAGTTGAGGTATTTTATGTGTTGATATATAGTTTGTTATGTATTGTATTTTTGTGGGAAATATATGAATTTTTATAAGTGGAACGGTACTATACAGTGTCTGTTTGCTTATTATTTAACTATGACATTGCTTTTAAAAATGGTGACAATACATAAAACGTTCAAATGTGCACTTATGACACTCTTTTTTATGCATTGTCCTACTATAACCGTAATGTAGTACATTAAACTTGTTTGTGCCTATCAAAAAAGCATAATTGAAAATTGAGACTATAACATCTTTTTATACTTGTTTAGTATAATGTGAAACTATATGTTTGTGTTGTAAGAATAAGATCAAAGAGTAGTATTAATAGCTTATTACAGTATCATTTAAAGAGTCAGTTATTACTTGTATTTAGTTATGAGAGATGGATTATTAAAAAATATAGGGCTTTTGCTTCTTGGAGTTGCTTTGTGTAGCTCCATGAGTGTATTGGGGCAAGATCCTTCCTCATCACTAAATGAATTGCCATCTGGTACAACAGGAGCAAAAGATACTCCATTGGTATGTACTAAAGGGATGGAGAATACTTTCTCAGTAGATGCTTCTTCCGGATACGATTTAGGTGCAGATGATTATAAAAATGATATGATTAAATGGACGGTTGTAGGTGGGGTGATATCTCCAAGTACGATAAGCACTAAAGAAGAGGTTCTTAGCTCTACAAGTCGATCTACGATCACTGTCAAATGGAACGAGATTGCAACCTTAAACAATGGTTATGTTGATGTGCAACAGACAAGTCGAGACCTAAGTGGAAATGAACATTGTAGTGCTGTAACATCGAGATTATATATTCGGTTGAATACAAAGCCTGTAGTTAATGACTTTACGCCTGTGGATCTTAATAAATGTGCAGCTGAAAATGATGGTAAATGGAGTTCTATATCGGCATTGGATTTCAGTGGAGTAACGGTGTCTGATGTGAATAAAGATAGAATTACCAAAAGATATAAGATTATTAATAACGAAACTAATGTAGAGGTGTTTGAGGATGATATTAGAGTAGTCCCACCGACTTTAAGTGTTGGAACGTATCGTGTTATTTTAATTGTAAGCGATGGTTATTGCAGTGTGGAGAGTGGTAAACCTGTCTATAACTTAATTGTGAACAAAACACCATCTCCGAGTGAAATAAGATATTAAAATTATAGTGACGACCATAAATACAAACAATTATGATGAGAAAGCTGACATTTATTTTATTCCTTTTTACTTTATCTATCAGTGCACAAGCACAAAGTCTAACAGATGGTAGCCAACCATTTGTTGGTGGAAAATACCTTTACTCTATCGGTATGGAAGATAATACTAACACCGCATCTTGGACTTTAGTAAATGCTGCAAAAGAAGATAAATCTGCAGCAATTACGAAAACGGATAATGAAAATATAATTATTGACTATACATCTTTAGTCGCAGGAGATTATACTTTGCGATTTACAGAAACTAAAGAAGGGTGTATTGCTGTTAGAGAGTTGCCAATTAGAGTTTATGCCAATGGATTTAATATTAATATCGTTGACAATAATGCATATAACTGTAATCCAGAGAGCGGAAATGTACATGTTCAAGGTGATCAGGGAACAGTAACATTTGAATATACTGTTACAAGAACTATGGCTACAGGAGATTGGGCATTTAACTATAGTAATGCTGCTGTGATAGAGGGAGGAACAGGTAATATACCAACAATTACTGCTGTAGATGGAAAAATTGATACAGGCGCAAAGACTATTACTGCAGGTGATGGTGTAGCTTCTGTAGTAATTACTGTAACTTATACAGGATTTCCTATTGATTTAGATCTTACAAATACATTTGGTGTTACAGCTTCAACCATTACTTCTGGAACAACGAATCTTGTTGCTGGAACTATCGATCCTAATAAAGGTGGTACTGTTAAAGGTCTTCCTAACACAGGAAATATTTCATTCAAATAATTAAGAACCAAAATAATACTATCATATAATGAAAAGAATTTTATTAAGCTTTGTTGTACTAGCGGTAGCAAGTGCAGCAGCATTTGCACAGTCTACAGGAGATGCTCCATATCCTGGATCAAAGCATGTATATCGTGTAGCATCTGATGGAGAAAACCAAGTTTGGAAAATTAGAACATATGATGCTGTAGCTGGTTTCGCTGATGCAGATCTTGCTACTGCAACTTTGACAAATGCAAATACAAAAGAGGTAACTATTGACTGGGGAGTTGGAGTTGCTGCAGGTACTACATACTATGTGCAAGTAGAAGATTCGAAAGCTGGTTGTAAAAACCTGCGTTTGCTACCTATTACTATCGCAGCAAGTACATTTGATATGTTGTTAACTTTTGGAGGTGGTGAAGTTTGTTATACAAACCAAGTTGATCCATCTATCGAAGGAGGTAAAATTGCTTATACGCATGGTCAAGCTGTAGTTCCTTATGTATTCAGTGTAGAAGGTGTAAATGCTGGAGACAATTGGTCAACAACGGTTACAATGGGAGATATTACTGATGTAACAATTGATGATCTAGTGTCAACAGATGGGACTGTTACTGTTACGGATAATGGAGCTGGTGTATTTACTTTAACGGGTACAGGAGTTGTTGCTGATATTACTCTAAATCTTACAGTGAATAATGTTAAGAAATATTTAGAAGCAGCTGGATATAATGGTGAGGCTGAGATTAGTCCTTTGTTATCACTTACTGCTCAAACAATATTGAATCAGAAAGTTGCTGATAAAGATGCTGCTAATGATAATGCAACGGGAACTGTTAAGCGTTATTCAAACAGCAATATTACTTTTGATTAATTTAGTTAAATTCATAGATATTAAGCTATAATATGACTCAAACTCTTCGACATATAAGCCTCCTCTGTTTGATGTGGTGTTGTTGTTCTGTCTCATTGGAAGCAATGGGACAGGAGAGGGTGCGTCTTGTCGAAGGAGAGATTCATAGTTTTAGCGTAGAGGAAGTAATGGGTAGGAAATACAACTGGATATTGTATTCAGGTTTCAGTATGATGACCCATGCTTCTTCTGATTTAGAAGCAGGATTTTTGGGATCACCCAAACTTTCTGTAGTGTCTTGTGTGTTTAAGAAACCAGGTGATTATGTATTGCGCTCTAACACAGAGCAGGCAGGGTGTTTAAATAGTCGTGTACTAATTTTAAATATTCTACCAAATCATATGACTTTGGGATTTATTAATACAGATCAAGAAGCTTGCGCAACATCAATAGGAGATCTCCTACCCCTTGATTTAACTATTGAGAAGGATCTTGAAACGCGATCGACTACATATGAAAAATACTTTCCTCTGAGGGTTTCGATCCGAGTATACGAGGATAGTAAAGATAAAGGCACACAAGATATTATAATAGACAGAGAAGATGATGCGATGGCGCTTAACCTAAAGATCGATGATTTAGATGAAGACCATCGCTACTCTATACGTCTACTTAAGGCGCAAACCAATAATGGTTTGCCTATTGGTATTGTAGATACAAAGCGGAAGGTAGAATTTCTTTTAAAGAAACGACCTCGAGCAGGAAAAATCTTGATTGTAGAATAATTGCTTAATGATTAACTATTTTGAGATCAATATACTTTAAAATATGGACCTTATGTTGCCTTTGGGTAGCTACAGCTGGATTCGTTTGTGCTCAAACGATCGATCCAGATGTAACTATCTCTAGAGGTGCTGTGCATCGTTTTAAAGCTACGATCAACGATCCTATGTTTACTTACGAGTGGAAGTTAAAGACACTTGAAGGGCAGAAGATGAATTACACGTTTAAATCAACAGCAGTACAATCAGAATTAATCTATTTTGATAAAGAGGGAACCTATGAATTGAGTGTTACGCCAACACAAAAAGGGAATGGATGTCCAGGAGAGCCTACCATAATGGTTATCAAAGTAGGTATCGTACTAGAGTCTAGATTTATTGCAGCACATCAAGATCGTCATGGAAATGGTTTTCTTGGATCTTGTGATGAAACCATAAGCTTAGATGGAACCAAATCAACAGGAGAACGACTAACTTATGAATGGGGGCCTAAAGATCATTTTGACAACCCATATATTGCTTCTGCTACCTTCAATAAGAATGGAGTAACGTCTAATACTACGGTTTGGTTAGAAGTGACGGATAAATTTGGATCTACACATCGCACAGAGAAGGAGATCATTTTTGATCCAACTCCTAGAGCCATTGTACAGGGTGTATCTGAAATATCATTCGACTCATGGGTTACTCTTGATGGAAGTAATAGTATCGGAAAGAGTAATGTTTACTATTGGTCTAATAAAGACCCAGATGCCCAAGATTATGGACATGTGGATAACACAGATCCTTCGAAGATGATTGTTCGTAAAGCAGGAACGTATATCTTAAAAGTGATGGATCGTAATGGATGTACTAACAGTACAGAGTTTGCAGTAAACTATAATGGAACAGCTCCTATTACACAAGAAGATGTAGGGATTACAAAAGAGCGTGTGCATGTGGACATTAGAGTTCTTCGTAATGATTATGACTTAGAAAACGATATGGACACCTTGTCTTTAAAGGTCTTTACCAACCCATTGCATGGAACGGCTGAATTAGTATCTAAAGGGCTGATCAAATATACTCCTGATGAGACTTATCTTGGAGAAGATCAGTTTGAGTATGAGATATGTGATAGTCAAGGTCACTGTTCAACTGAGTTTGTTAAGATCCTTGTTAGAGCAGGAGTGTTGAAAGTAATAAGAGGATTCTCTCCTAATGGCGATGGTATTAATGATAGATTTGAGATCAAAGCCATTAAGATGTGTAAAGAGTCTGAAATTCATATTTATAACCGTTGGGGTGATCTTGTATATAAGAATATCCGATATGGATTAGATGGAGAAACTTCATGGTGGGATGGTATTGCCACAGAAGGAATGAATAATGGAAATGCGGTAACTTCAGGAACCTATTATTATATCTTGAAGACAGACAGTTATCCAACGAAGAAAGGTTACATTTATTTAAGTAAATAGTGGAGAATAGAGGTTTAATATGAGATTCCATACTAACATATCATATTCATTTAGAAAGACGCTTAGAACGCTTCTAATGCTTGTATGCGGTATATTGTTCTCTCTTACAGTAAGAGGTCAGCAGGATCCCCTTTATAGCCAATATTTAAATAATCTAGCCACGATTAACCCTGCATATGTAGGAGTGCAAGAGTCAATGAATATCAAATTATTGACAAGACATCAATGGACTGGCTTTGAAGGGGCACCAACGACAAGTACACTGGCTTTTACTATGCCTTACCAAGACAATCAGATGGGATTCGGAGGGCGGATTGTATATGATGGTTATGGTCCTGTGACACAGCTTGGTGTTTATGGTGATTATGCTTATCACTTAGATATCAATCCTCGAAGAGGACGTTACCTAAGCTTTGGTATCTCTGCTGGTTTTAATCTGTTTTATGCAGATATTCTAGGAATAGGAGAGAACCAAGATGATCCTGCATTTATTGCTGACATGAGTAATAAGTTTCTTCCAAATGTAGGAATTGGAATTATGTATCGAGATCGAGACTATCTAATTGGAGTATCTGTACCTAAGTTAATTGAGAATCAGGTATCGGTTAAAGATATTTCAAGAACTTCAATTAATAAAGATATGTTACACATCTATCTTCTAGGTGCTTACAAGTTTAAGCTAGATAGAGATATTGTGATGAAATTGGCTACAACGGTTCGATATATACGTAGTACGAATATTGCAGCAGATCTTCATGCTTTTGTTACTTTCTATAACAACTTCACTGGAGGGATAATGTATCGAACAGGAAACTCATTTGGTATGAGTATGCAATATGATATAAGAGAAGGAATACGCCTAGGTTATGCCTATGATATGACTTCATTAGAAGATACTTATAGCTTTCCAAGTACCCATGAGTTAATGCTTAGCTATGATATACCTTCAAATAAAAGAAGGAGATATCGTCGAAAGTCAGATTACTTCTTTTAGTCGTTGATATCTCCAAATTCTTTCTTCTTTCAGATTTGTATAGCAAGGTAATATGTAGATGGTGAAAAAGAAATTAATATCTACTTCATTCGTTCTGTCGAAATGCAACTCTGTGGAATTTCACTCTTCTTTGGTAGTTTCATTTTCCATACTAATGCTTTATTTAAGAGTGTTTGCACAACTTTAGGATATTCTTTAGACATCTCTTTTTGTTCGGCCCAATCATCTTGAATACAATATAATTCAGATCTCTTTAGATCCGTGTTAATAAGTAGTTTCCATTTCCCTTCTTGAATACCTAGGTTGGGCCAATTGGGGGAATTATCTTTCCATAGTCGCCATTCCCAGTAAATTGTTTTAGTTCTTTCAAATGGATTCCCTTTTAAGGCTGTTACAATACTTTGTCCATCGCCATGGTAGTTTTTCGGAGGGGTAGCACCAGCTAATTCGATAAATGTTGGCAGGAGATCAACAGCTGTAATAGATGTTGTATTATTTCTAATTCCAGCAGGAACTTTCCCTGGCCAACGAACAATAAAAGGAACACGAACACCCCCAGCATACAAAGATCTTTTTCTCCCTTTAAGCCCTCCTGTTTCTCCAACGGAATAAAATGACCCGAGCCCTGGTCCTGTTGATGCATCATTAATTTTACGTCTTTTAGTTGTCTTTTCTGGACCGTTGTCTGAAGAGAATACAACGAGTGTATTTTTATCAATGCCTAACTCTTTCAAAAGAGAGAATATATTCCCTATTTGTTTATCAGCATCTGTTATTACAGAAGCGTATACCTTTTTTTGTTCATCTAAATAACTGAACTCATCAAGGTACTTGTTTTTAGGGTAATGTGGAGTGTGGGCTGCATGAATCCAAACATTAATGTAAAAAGGGTGACTTTGATGTTGTTTAATAAAATCTAAAGTCATTGGAATGGTCTGTTCTACATCCATCTGTTTTCCAGAAATATTAAACGCACCATATTCATCAATGCCATATTGGTAGGGAAGGGGAGCATCACTTATTGCAGAATTTGTTAAATGCCATTTTCCAAAGTGTCCTGTTACGTACCCAGCTTTTTTCATCATCCTTGTAAGCATTGGAGCTTTGGGGTTAAGCCAATCAGGCATTTCTCTTTTTTTATTGGTCTTAATGGAAGAGAAGTGTCCATGAATATTATATTTTGAAGGGAATTGTCCAGTCATGACGGCTGTACGACTGGGCGAACAAACTGGGTTTGCAACAGAGAAATTCTGGAAGTCGATTCCTTCATCAACCATTTTATCTAATACTGGTGTTTTACAGAATGTGGAGCCATGACACCCTAAATCTCCATATCCCCAATCATCTGCAAAAATAAAAATGATATTGGGTTTTTGTTCTTGTGAAAGACCAATAACACAAGAAATTAATAATGGGAAAATCATTAATAATCGCTTCATAACAAACTTTGTTTTTATTCTAGGTTATTAAAAAAATGTCTTCTACAATAGAAATCCGAATGTAAAGAATACGTTAATCCCACTTGATGACTATACTACATTTAATAAAAGCATCCGATTAGCAAGAATACTGTCTTAGTAGTAAGATTTTATGTCTTCGAAATTGATAAATTGTATAATCATGAAATTATACATTTAAAAGGGGGGCTTGGGCTTAAAACTATGATATCGTAAAACAATAGTGAGCAGTAGAAATTACTTAAAAAATAGTTTACTATCATCATTAAACGAATATAGCGTAGATATAATCATTTGCTCGACTAAGAATTAACGCAATAAAGATGTCTATTGTGTTAAAGATAAGGTAAATAAATTAAGAACATAGAGTGAGGATAGAGAGAAGTATCGATATCTGATGTTATTGAAGTATAATTGTTTTTTTACGGATAGAGAATGAAGTATAAATGTATTTGTTAGGTGCTTTTCAATAAAGCCATAGTCTAACCATAACCATGAATATCAATAAAGAGGTATTACTTTATTGATATTCATGCAAAAAAAAGTGACTAGAAGAATAAGATACTTCTAGTCACGTTGTCTACCTAAGTGTTTCAATGATATAGGATTATAGACTTATCTCTGTGCCGGTATAGAAATCAAGCATCTTTGATTTAAAGATAAACTCATATTTCGCCTGTATCTTTTGTGATTTAGCTCTGATATAAGAGTTCTTTGCCTGGTTGTAATCATAGATATCAATTGCACCTGCATTAAACTTCTCGTTAGCAAAATCGAATGACTCTTTGCTCGAGCTCACTTGTATCGAAGAGGCATTAAACTTCTGATGTGCACCACGTGCTTGTGTTAGTGCATTGGTAACAGTCTTTCGAAGATCCTTTTCTGCCTGTACAAGGTCCAACTTAGATTGTTGTGCCTGTAACTTGGCATTCTTATAACTATTACGTGCAGATGACCCATTAAAAATAGGAATAGATAGGTTTAAACGAACATTCTCCTGTCCATTCATATTCATTTGATCACTGAAACTTTTATTCTCTTCATTCTTGAAATAATAATAACCATTCGAATAGCCTGCACTAGCACTCAATTTTGGGTATAGTCTACCTTTTGCTGCTTTAACATTCGAGCTACTTTGTCTAATACGTGCATTGGCTGCATTGATCTCAGGACGAAGATTTAAAGCTGTTTGGTAATAGTTATCAATATTATTTAGCTTATTCTCCGAATGAATTAAAGCCATTGGAGGAGTAACTATATCCAAAGTTTCTGGATTCTCCAGTTCAAGAAGTTGTGCCAACTCCAATTTACGGAGAGTTAAATTATTTTGATTATTAACCTCTTCCGCCTTATTATTCGCCAACTGAGCATTCAACTCAAGTAATGGGCCTTTATCTAAAAGTCCACCATTAACCTTCTCTCTAGTAACCTGAATTTGTTTATTCGTGATCTCTGTTTGTTCTTTAGATAGCTCAAATAACTCTTTTGCTACTAAGATATTCAGGTATGCTTGTGCTACTTGTATTTCTAGATTAGCCACATTAACCTCAGTTAAGCTATTATTGTACTCAAGCTCGTGTTTACTCGCTTCAATCTGATTTTTTAATGCAAAGCCTTGAAATATATTAACATTCGCACTAATATTAAAGTCCGTTCGATTCGAGTTATTGCTTACAATAAGTCCCGAGTTTGTTGAAGATCTACCCCATGAGGTTGTATTCCCCAATCCTCCAGATAATGATGGGAGTTGTGATAACTTATTTGTCTTTAGATTATTGGAGGCGATATCGCTATTTAACTTCTGTCTTTGAATAGCGCTATTATTTTGTATTGCATGTTGAATACACTTGTCAAGATTCCATGGATCTTGACTCGATGTATTATCTTGAGCCATTGATACAACCCCCACATGCATGGAAAGAAAACAAAGCACTATTTTGATACAACTATTTTTCATTGTCTCTGTCTTTAATGATTTCCAACTACTGAAAGTTGTCTATTTTTTATTTCCTCTTACTTGTTGTCCTTCTTCCAATCCTTCTGTTACTTCCACATTGATACCATCAGACAACCCTAACTCTACACTCTTTTTATCGTATTCAAACTTATTATCTTCTTGAGGAGTCCATACGTAGCTTGTGTCACTTTCAAAGAAGATCGTCGATTCAGGAATCGATAAAATATTCTCTTTTCTTTGTACTTCGATAGAGGCATTGGCACTATATCCTGCTCTAATAAATTGGTTCTCTTTTAGAGATACTGCTCCTTTAATCTTGAATTGAACAGCACCACCATTATTGGTACCTTTAGGGGCAATATTTGTGATGATAGCATGGTATTTTTCTTTACTCATCGCACCAATTGTTAGCTCCATAGGCATACCAATCTTAACGCGACCCACCTCTGTCTCATCAATGTTACCTTCAAAGATCATATCCTTCATATCTGCAACCAAAGCGATAGTAGTACCATCATTAAATGAGTTACTTTGGATCACCGAGTTACCTTCTTTAACAGGAACATCTAAAACCATACCCGTAATCGTTGAACGTATCAATGTATTGGTTTGCGAAGCACTTGATTTTGTTACCCCTTCACGAATAAGGTCTAAGTTATCTTTTGATGCTTTTAGCTCCTCTTTTGCTGCTTTAAAACTTCTCTCTGTTTGTACATAAGTAGATTCAGATATGACTCCTTTCTTATACAATTTATCATTTCTCTCATGATTGTTCTTACTAAGTTCAAGATCAATCTCAGCTCTTTTTATTCGGTTCTTTGCATTGTTAAGGTTTACCATATCAGGAATAATTTTAACCTTAGCAATGATATCTCCTTGCTTTACAGTATCCCCAGCTTCAACGTATATTTTACTAATAATACCAGCAATCTGTGGCTTGATAGCAATCTCTTTCTTTGGCACAACAGCTCCTGTGGCTATTGTTTTAATAATGATAGTGTCGCGTTTAACATCTATCATTTCGTAACTAACCTCTTTCGGTTGTGATTTTTTGTAGATGAATGTGAATGTGCCAATTACACCTGCAACTACAAGTAGAATGATGACTATTTTAAATACCTTTTTCATAACTATGATATAATATACGTTTTACTCTGTTCTTAATGCTTCTATGGGTTTTATTGAAAGTGCTTTCTGTGCAGGAATAATTCCAGCCAATACGCCAATGATGACAATGATCAATAGAGAATAGATGGCTAGGTCAAATTGAATAACCATATTGGATATAAATGCCGAATCTGGATTTTGTGCCAGAACCATACTTGCTCCTGCCAATACAAGTGTTCCAAAAACGATACCTGCGATCCCTGCGATGGCGGTAATGGTGGCACTCTCCAATATTAATTGAGATGATATTTGATGAGTACGAGCACCTAATGCCCTGCGTATTCCAATCTCCTGTGTTCTCTCTTTCACTACAACTAGCATGATATTACTAATGCCAATCGCTCCTGCCAATAAGGTTCCAATACCAACAATCCAGATTAAGAACTTTACACCATTCATCAGGTTTGAGAACTTCTTTATCTCTTTTTGTAAGTTGAAAGACCCTACGGCTGATTCATCTGTTGGGTCAATCTTATGCCTTTTCTTAAGGATAGCAGAAACGTTCTTACTCAGCTTTGCAATATCGACACCCTCTTTTCCTGTAACAAGAAAGAAGTGCACATCTACTCCCATGTTATATGCCAACTGCAGTGTCGTGAAAGGCACGTAAACAGACTTATCTTTTCGTCCTCCAATATTTATTTGTGAGACAGCATCTACAATCCCTATCACTTTAAAGTAGACTCCTACAATATTGATATATTTACCAATAGGTGACTCCTTCTTTCCAAAAAGATCTTTGGCAACAGTTTTTCCTATCACGCAGACCTTACGATCTTTACTGATATCAAAATCGTTAAGAAAACGTCCCTCTAGAATCTTAAATGCATCCATCTTACTATAAACAGGAAAGTCTCCATTAATTCTAAAGTTTCCTTTTTTGTCTTTATAGTAAACGTTCATACCGTCACTGAACTTCTTATATAGTCCAATGCGAGGCGTGATATATTTGATTCCATCAATCTTCTCAGAGATGATATCAATATCTCCACGTTCAATATTCCAGCTACGTCCTTTCTTGAATCCACTATAAGCTTTGGTGGTATTTTGACTCCACATAAAAGCCGTATTGGTTGCAACACCATCTATCTGTCCAAATATTCCTTTTTCAAAACCATAGCCTGCACCAATCATGACGACAAGCATAAAGACTCCCCAAAAAACACCAAGTGCTGTTAAGAACGTTCTTAGCTTATTGCGAGAAAGTACTGCCCAGATCTCTTTCCATTTATCTAAATCGAACATGTTATTTCTTTAAAGGATTAGTTTATTCGTATCTAAGTGCTTCTATAGGACTAATCTTAGCCGCTTTCTTTGCTGGAATATATCCTGCAACGACACCTGAAATAATCAACACGATAGTGGCCGTAATGGCTATACCAATATCCACCGATGGATTAACAAACGTATCACTCTCGATGTTATTCCATTTCATGATAAGTACAACTAGCTTCATAACACCAGCTCCCGCGACCATTCCAATAAACCCTGCAAGGGTCGTAAGGAATATAGACTCCTGTAGTATCAATGAGATAATACTGTTGGGTTTAGCACCTAATGCTTTACGTATCCCAATTTCTTTGGTTCGCTCCTTCACAATGATCAACATGATATTACTTACTCCTACAATCCCTGCCATCAATGTTCCGCATCCAATAATCCATATAAACATCTGAATAGCTGAGAAGATATTCATGGTTCGTTTATAATCGGCAAAGTTATTATAGGTTCCTAGTGCACGATTATCTGTTGGATCGAAATGATGTTTATGAGCCATTCTTGTTCTAATATCCTGCTCTAACTTTTCTGACTCAGCTAAAGAGATCTGTTTGGTTGTTAGCGCGATATTATGAACTCGATTAGTCTTTTGAAATACTACTTGATAAGTTGTAAAAGGGATTAGTGGATTCAGATCATCATCCTTGGCTTTTACCACTCCTATGACACGAAAAGGAATACTGTTGACAATAATCATCTTATTTAATGGATCCTCTCGTTTGAAAAGAGCATCCACTACTTGTTTAGAGATAACAATCACTTTACGTTTTTGGATTATATCTAAATGGTTAAGAAATCTTCCTTTCTCTACCTCTAGTTTGTCGATCTCTTTTACTGCAGGGTAACAACACTTGATGGAAAAACTACTAGATTCAGTCTTATAGGCAAATGGGGTAGATCCCATATAGAAGTTTGCCGATAACTTATCGATATTGGCAACCTCACTTTTGATAATCTTGACATCATCATTTTGTAGCTTTACTCTTCGTCCTTTTGGATAGCCATCATAAGCCTTACTGGTGATATTGGTCCAAACCCAAATAGTGTTTAATGCACTCTCTTCGAACATCGACTTTGAACCATTCTTTAGACCATTACCTGAACCTAGTAGAATCATTAACATGAAAATACCCCAAGCAATAGAGAAGCTTGTAAGAAAAGACCGAAGTTTATTTTTACGAATAGTGATGAATATCTCATGCCATGCATCTACATCAAAAAGTGACTTCATGATTCAGCAGTTTGAAGTTCAACGATATTCTCATGTATTCTTTCAATCAGACCATCTTTTAGGTGAATGACTTTGTTGGTTTTATCTGCAATATCTTGCTCATGGGTAACGATAATCACGGTGATACCTTGATCATTAATATCTTTCAGCATCTCCATCACTTCATAAGATGTTGTGGTATCCAAAGCTCCTGTAGGCTCATCAGCAAGGATAACCTTAGGTTTCGTAATTAATGCTCTAGCAATGGCGACACGCTGTTTCTGTCCTCCAGAGAGTTGATTAGGTAGATGGTCAGCCCATGGCCCTAGACCAACCTTCTCCAAATATTCTAACGCAATCTCGTTACGCTTTTTCCTATTTACTCCCTGATAATATAGGGGTAACGCCACATTCTCTAATGCCGTCTTAAAAGTGATAAGATTGAAGGATTGAAAAACGAAACCAATAGTATGATTACGAAAATCTGCAGCTTCGTTCTCACTCATGTCTTTGACCAGCGTATTATTTAGGTGGTAAGTTCCCTCATCATAATTATCTAGTATGCCTAGTACATTAAGTAGTGTTGATTTACCTGAACCTGAAGACCCCATGATAGATACAAACTCCCCTTCTTTGATATGAAGATCGATACCTTTCAGTACATGAAGCTTGGTATCCCCCGTGGGGTATGATTTATGAATATTTTTTAGTCTCAGCATTTCTCTTGATCTATTATTTAAATGGTCTTTCTATTAAGTTAGACGGTGTTGGAGTAATAATAGTTACAGAAAAAGTGATCTTTTTTATATTTTAATACAAAATATGACTTTAAAAGTAGATTTTGAAATGAGATACGAGGAGTAGAAACAGAAATGACCACAGCAAGGTTTTGGGCGCTGTGGTCATTTAACTTTGTAGTTGTTTTTCAAACTTAGAGTTGAAAAAACAAGGTGTCTTGGTTAAAAGGCTCTATAAAATTAGTAAAATATATATGGAAGAAAGGGGGGCGCGATAAAATAACCACTTTCTTAAAGATCAATTAACGTTAGAGTTCCTTTGCCTATTACTCCATCAATTTTGAGGTTCTTTGCTGAAGTAATTGCTTGATCATAGCAATGAACAATAGGCTCCCCTTGTTGATTAAACGAAGTGTTGATCAACGCCAACTCTCCATACATCTGATACAAACAGGTTAATAGGTCATAAAGAAATGGATTCTCTTCTCTTTGATCTATATACTGTATTCGAGAGGTATTATCCACATGGGTTACCCCCTCTAATGATTTTCTATATTCAGGTTTTATGACGTAATCTAAAAGCATGTATTTAGATAAATCATCTATTTTCCCATCGATCACTTTTTCTGCATTGCTTCTTAACATGATAGGGGCAATAGGTCTATACCACTCTCTGCGCTTATGATACTGACTTACTTTCTCAGCAATCTCTACAGAGCTTGCTTTGGCTATAATACTTCGATTTCCAAGTGCCCTAGGTCCACACTCTCCAGCCCCAATGCATGTTGCAAATACGTATCCATTCATTATCCCCTCTGCCACCCTTTGAATAACACTGGCATCATAAGCATAAGACTTCTCTGGGAGGCCCCAATTGTTGAGATAGGCAGTGTGTTTTTTTAGTGTGCCATGTTTTAAGAACTCTATCCATGCCCCTGCACCCAATGCAAGTCCCGAATCTTCGCAACATGGAGGTATAACAACCTCTTCAAAAAGATTCTCTTCGATGATTCTTGAGTTGGCTTTGATGTTCAATGCACATCCTCCTGAATAGTATAAGGTTGTGGCAGATGTGATCTCTTTATAGTGTTTTAAGTCGTTCAATAACCTCTCCTCAAATTCGGCTTGTATCGAAGCGGCAATATTTTGTATCAAGGGATGGTGAAGATCAAAATGATTTAATTTAACCCCCATCTCCTCTTCTGCCTTATTAAAAAATAGTTGCTTACTTCTCCATATATCTTTGAAGTAATCATGTTTTCTTAGCCAAGCTCTAACTTCAGGAAGATCTTTCCCAAAAGAGCCAAATCCCATGATCTTTCCTGGGACAGAGTTCTGATCAAATCGTTTGGCACCCACAATTGCAAACGTGAGTGCATTGGCATTATGCAGGGAGGTGATCTCTTTATTCTTCCAATGGGCATCTACCAAATTTATTTCGCCATGCTTATAGTGCCATACACTGAAGTTTGAGCAACTTGCCCCTCCATCATAATGGACATGTAGACTGTTCTCTTTCCATATACCACAGAAAGGTAGTATCGTGGCAATATGAGCCATCTCATGGCTCAAAGCCCACCCTCTGTTCTTGGTGTCAAACCACTTCAGGTATCCTGACTCCGGTTGACTGGATAGTTCCCCTTTTAATGGTGCTTCAAATCGAATTTGACCATCTTCACTTATAAATGCACGTCCTATCTCATGATCGACAAATACCACATCTAACTCCATCCCAATCAGTTTCTCTTCTCTTAAAAGAGAAACCAAATGCTGGTGCATCTTATTATCACGTTTATTCCTTGTAATACGCTCTAATTGTACCAGTTTTTTCACTTCACCGTTGTGAAATAAAACCATGTTATGGTCATGAATAAATCCAGGATAGTCGCTTTTTACACAGTCTTGAATACCGTAGATAGCAAGCGTTGGACGTTCAGGATTCCATTGATGATGAGTCATCCAAACAAATTTTTAAAATGTGATTATATGGAGATATGGTGAACCAATGATCGTCAAGAGAAATAAAACAAACAGTAGATTAAACCACAAATTAGATTTTGAAAATTGAAATATATGGGCCGTTAGATAGGCTAGAGGTATTCCAGTAATAGTGATAAGTTCATAGGAACAAGTCGCAAAAAGGAAGTATATCGCTATCGAACAAAGAACTGTCCAAATCATGATATTCAGATACTTTCGTGATGCCTCTTTCTTTAGACCATACCTCTTAACCACACTCAAAATACCCCATACAACAAAAAATGCCACAACAATACCCTGTTGGTAAATAACCGCATCGTGAGATAAAAACAGGTTTTTACTAAATGTATTAAGTTGTAGTATATTAATGAGAGAGTAGAAATGATCATTCAAATAATATATGGAGCCACAGATATACCATGGTATTATCACCCCAATAATTGGGATAACCAAATGTCGCCAATTAAACTTCTGTCTAAGAATCAAGACGGAGATCCATATGATAGGAAGAAATAGTATCGAAGGGAGATAGAATAGGGAGGCCAAGGATAGGATTATTGACGCAATAAGAATATCTCCAATGGCTCTGCTCGATTGATATGTTTTAAAGATATAATACATGCCTAAAATAAACAGAGTCGCCGCAAACTGCGAAGGGAGAAGTGTATCATACTCTCTGACAGAGCTAGTGAAAATAATATATAAAAAACTCGGCAGATAGGTTCTTGTTTTCATGAATAAGAACTCAGAATTCAGTACATAGACCAATAGCGCATTAATGAATGTCAATAATGTCCCTAGTATGGCAACAGTAAGTGTCGCTTTATTTGGAAATAGATTGTCTATATAGTGAAATAGTGGCATCGATGACTCTCCTGGATAGAAGTAGAAAGCCACAGGATCAAACCATGTAGGACCCCATAAAAATATAGTTGCTATAAGTAGTAAAATTAAATTGGTGTGACGGTCTGACTTAAGAACTTGTAGCAACATAACTTAGATAGTGGATTTTAATTTTAAACGTCAAAAACAACTCTGTTCTTTCTATGTGTATTAAGAAAAAACAGAGTGTTTTACGAAGATTAAAAAACTAAAGATCGAATCCAAGATCTTTACGATAGAATTTACCTTCAAATGTTATTTTATCTGTAGCCTCATAAGCATTGCTTAACACTTCTTCTAGGCTTTTCCCTTTTGCACTCACCGAAATAACTCGTCCTCCATTGGTTACGATCTCGCTATCTCGAACTGCAGTTCCTGCATGAAAAACAACGACATCATCCGAATCAATGAGCTCTTCTGTAATAACCTTTCCCTTTTCGTATGCTTCTGGATAGCCTCCCGAAACCAACATCACTGTGGCTGCTGCGTAATCCTCTTCCTCATACGTTACTTGATCTAATGTTTGATTAGCAACTCCTTGTAGAAGCGCGACTAAACTACTCTTAATACGTAGCATGATCGCTTCTGTTTCTGGGTCTCCCAATCGAACATTGTACTCAATGACATAAGGGTCGTCATTAACTTTGATAAGCCCCAAAAAGATAAAGCCTTTGTACTCAATCTCCTCTTTCTGGATACCATCAAGTGTAGGTAGCACGATTTGCTCTTTCACCTTCTTCATGAATACATCATCAGCAAATGGTACAGGTGAGATTGCCCCCATACCTCCTGTGTTGAGGCCGGTGTCTCCTTCTCCAATACGTTTGTAATCTTTTGCAACCGGAAGAATCTTGTAACTCTTTCCATCAGTCAATACAAAAACAGAACATTCAATGCCCGAGAGAAACTCTTCAATAACCACCTTAGAAGAAGAGGCTCCAAACTTCCCTTTTAGCATATCCTCGAGTTCCGCTGCCGCTTCATCATAGCTGTCTAAAATGACCACCCCTTTTCCTGCAGCAGGTCCATCTGCCTTTAGTACATAAGGTGCCGAAAGCTCTTTTAAAAATGCTTTGCCTCTCTCTAATGTCTCTAGTGTAAAAGTTTGATATCGTGCCGTTGGAATGTTATACTTCTGCATAAACTCTTTTGCAAAATCCTTACTTCCTTCCAATTGGGCTCCTCTCTTTGAAGGACCTATAACTGCAATATGACCAAGATCGGCATCTGCTTTAAAACTATCATAGATTCCATCACATAGTGGATTCTCTGGGCCTACAAACAGGGTGTCGACTTGGTTTGCCAAACAGACCTCTTTGATATGCTCAAAGTCCATGACATCTCCTGCAATATTATGTCCTAGGTTTGCGGTACCTGCGTTACCTGGTAGAAAGAATAAGTTATCTCTCTGAATATCTTGGGCTATTTTCCAGCCAATGGCATGCTCTCTACCTCCTGAGCCAATGATAAGTATTCTCATGATGACGATGAAATTAGGATATGTGTAATACGACAACGAGGTTTTGGGATCGATGTCTACAGCAAAATTAACTAATTTCGTTGGTTCAGATATATAAATGAGGATGCTTTGCAAATTGTTTACAAACAATTCACAATCCTTTTGATCAAGATACCATTATGCCCCTTTGGCAATTCGTAGTATTCGCTTGCGAAGTCTTTCGAGTAGCTCTTTGTTGGGTTTGATATATAGTGGACGAATCTTTGGAAATTCTATCTTCTTAAATTCATAGCCTTCCCCTTGTAGAGCCTGAATTGCTAGTGGTAGTGCATATTTTAGATTCTCTTCTGACTTAACGGAGTCATGGAAAGTGATAATACTACCCGGACGAACAAAGTCCAACACATTACGTAGTACTTCTATCTTAGAGATGTTACGGTTATAGTCGCAACTAATCACATCCCACATGATCAATTTATATCGCTGCTTAAGATATCTATATTGGCTACGTTTCACTAAACCGTGGGGTGGACGGAACAGATTAGAGCCAATTAAGCGGTCCGTCTGCTCTATATTTTCGAAGAACTCTTTATTTGGAGTCTTTAGGCCTTGCAAGTGGTTATAGGTATGATTACCTACAGCATGGCCTTCATCAAGGATTCGTTGATAGATCTCGGGATATTTGTAGACATTTTCTCCAACCACAAAGAACGTTGCTTTGATATTGTACTGAGCCAAGAGGTCTAGAACCCATGGTGTGATCTCAGGAATAGGACCATCATCAAAGGTTAGGTAGCACTTCTTCTCCGTATCGTCCATCTTCCAAATCGCTTCAGGAAACCATTTGGTCAATGTTTCAGGTAAATGTACTTGTAACTTTAGCTTCATACACAATATATGACTCATAAACTGAGCCCAACAGTATTGGTTATCATGGTAAATGAATACCACAAAAATAATACCAACTTTTTCTTTTTATGTTAATAGACTGACTTGATATCCAGAAATATCGGCGTCAAAGTTAAATAAATAATAGAGTATAACAAAAATCAGGCTCCTATCTGTAGTGGATGAACTCTATTACCCCCAGGGGTAAAAACAAAAAAACTCCCACCCTATAAGTAGGATGGGAGTCTGAACCAATATCTTTTACGACACTAATTTATAATTTCTGAATGGTTCCTTCAAAAACAGTATCAATAGACTTCTGCAACTGTGCAAGGTCATATTTCTTACAAGTGTCACTCATCTCTTTTAATATATAAAGTGCTCTACGAATATCATTCTGAAGTACCATGCTCTCCGCTTGAGGAAGCTGAGTGTAGTAGTTCAATTGTTCCGTATAGTTGTTCAACATCTCTTTGAAGATCTTCACACCAGCCTCTTTGTCATCTGCTTTAAAATAGGTTTGAGCTATTAACAATCCGAAATAGTCATAAGCAACTTTATCCGACGGAATGACCTCTTCACATCGATTCAGCACTTTAATGGCTTTCAAACGATGATCCAACACTGTATGTTCTTTTCCAATATTTAATTGAGAATCAAACTTCGTACTATCCTGTAGAAGGGCTTCCGCCAATCGAACAAAGCTATTACGGATATTCATTGCCATACGTGCATTGTTTTCATCTAAGTAGACCTTTGGATCATTCATATTACCCCATGTGAATTTCTCCATCATGTTATAATACATCTTATCTGTATCTACCATCGTCACCTCTTCGGCATCATCCGTAAGGTTGCTATTCTTTAATGGTACCAAACGATAGGCAAAACCTTCTGTACGGAAATATGGTTGTAGTCCTAGATACTTATCACTACCCACTGTAATCGCAAAATAGAATGGACGAGTCCAGTCGGTATGGGCAATCATATCTAACAACATCAACTGATCTTTTGTGATAATGTTTCCTTTTAGGTTGATATCGATTTGAGATACAATCTGATCCGAATCTTTTCTTGCCACCAAACCACTCTTAATCACTTGCTCCTTATCGATGGTTACCTTCAACATCCTTGTAGGGAAGAATGATATATTATCTTGCAACTTCGTTGCTTTATTATCCGATTTGATAAAACCATCAATCACATCGCGAAGTTCAAGTCTTTTATCTTTAAACGAAGGGTGTTCGTAAACATAGCAATAGTCGTTTGTCCCAAGAACATATTGATCCTTCTCAAAAGTGATAGGTAGAGGTGCCGAATTCCAAGCTTTACGCTTCATCTGATCAATATACCAATCTGTCTGAAGGTAGCTTAGGTTACAAACCCTCATGTCTGTTCTGATTCCTTCCACATCTTGTGAATACCAAAGAGGGAAGGTGTCATTATCTCCATTGGTGAAGATAATTCCATTCTCTGCACATGTATTCAGGTAGTTGTATCCTGTGCTACGACATGTATATCGATTTGAGCGATCGTGATCATCCCAATTCTCTGATGCCATAATACCCGGAACCAATACCAAAGATGCTAGGGTAGCAATGATACTACTTGTAGTATATGGAGCCACTCTTTTTAATAGATCTATCAATCCAAGTACACCCAATCCGATCCAAATAGTAAAAGCATAAAACGACCCAGCATAAGCATAGTCACGCTCTCTTGGTTGGAGTGGTGTCTGGTTTAGATAAACCACAATAGCCAATCCTGTCATAATGAATAACATCATCACGATGGCAAAATCATATTTCCCTTTCTCGCTTCGGTGATATTGAAAGAACATCCCCAAAAGACCTAAAATCAAAGGAAGCATGTAATATGTATTGTGTCCTCTATTCTCTTTCCAAATGGATGGTAACTCAGATTGGTCTCCCAATCGTACATTGTCGATAAAAGGAATACCCGAGATCCAGTTACCACGAACCACATCCCCATGTCCTTGAATATCATTCTGTCTACCACTGAAGTTCCACATGAAATAACGCAAATACATATAGTTTACCTGATACTTGAAGAAGAAGGTCAGATTCTCTCCAAAAGTAGGTTTCATGATACGTTTTTTCTGTCCTCTATCTCCATCCACTGTTACGGCATGGCCCTTAATATTAGCCCACTTCTTGTACTCTTTAACATGTGTAGGTTGGCTGCTGTACATTCTAGGAAAGAAAGTGCTAGCAATACTCTGATAGTTTGGCGACTGACGAACTTTAACTTTTTTATATTTGCCCCCTTCTTGAACATAACTTGGCTTTGCCTCATCATAAGGTTTGTTCTCATCTAAAGGAGTATTATAGTAAGCACCATAGAACAAAGGACGATCTCCATACTGCTCACGGTTCAGATAGTCCAACAGCGAGAATACATTATTCGGATTGTTCTGATCCATTGGAGGATTAGCCGAAGAACGAATTACAATAGTGGCATAAGAGAAGTACCCAATAATAATTACCGTAGTAGATACTACCACAAGGTTTCTCCATGGCATATCTTTTTTGGTTGTATAGTATATTCCATAAACCAAACCAGAAATAAGCAATATAGAGTATAAGATAACCCCTGTGTTATAAGGCATTCCCAATGAATTGACTGTGAATAGTTCAACCCAACTAGCAAACTTTATGACCCCAGGAATAATTCCCCACATAATAGTTCCAAGAATTACAACTGAAACTCCTAGTGCTATAGCAGCACCTTTCCAACTAGGCTTATATTTCTTAAAGTAGTAAACCAATCCAATGGCTGGTATTGCTAATAGATTCAAAAGGTGAACCCCTATAGAAAGTCCGATCATATAGGCTATAAACACCAACCAACGGTTTGCGTGTGGTTGATCAGCTTCATTTTCCCATTTCAGTATAGCCCAAAATACAATGGCTGTAAACAGAGATGATGTGGCATAAACTTCACCCTCTACTGCCGAAAACCAAAAAGTGTCGGAGAATGTATATGCCAAAGCACCAACAGCACCCGCACCAAAAATAGAGATCATATCTCCTAGGGAAGGATTCTCTTTGCCTGATACAATATTCTTTGCCAAGTGGGTAATACTCCAAAAAAGAAAAAGAATAGTAAAGGCACTAGCCAAGGCCGATAAACCATTGATCATCATCGCTACTTTCGACGGATCTGAAGCAAAAATAGAGAAGAAACGTCCTAACAAAAGGAAGAATGGTGCCCCCGGTGGGTGTCCTACTTCTAATCTATAGGAAGTGGTGATAAATTCTCCACAGTCCCAAAAACTGGCTGTCGGTTCAATGGTCATCAAATAAACCGTTGCTGCAATAGCAAAAACGATCCATCCAATGATCTTATTGTAAAATTTGTATTGCTTCATTTTCTTTTGTCTAAAAGTATAATGGATTAATTTTTATCTGTCTTTTTGGTGCAAATCAATCAAAGAGAGTTCGCCACCACGAAAATAAAAAAATTTATTGATGTATATGAGTCTTTAATTCGACTTATAACCCTAAACCCTAGAAAAAGAGTTATTTTAAACATTATATACTTTGAATACTTTGTATATCTCAATTTTCTGATTTGATTTGTAGAATATCGAAGTAAAAATCAAATGAATGAGAAACTTAAGTAAATTCAAAGGCTTTGCCTTTTTCCTTATCGTAACAGCAATGATGCTGTCTCTAACGCAGTGTTCTCCTATTGCTGGACTACAAAAGAAATACACTTCTTCATTAGAACAAGGTGATTACCAGGCAGCTTTGGACTATGCTGAAGCTCTTATGGCAGAACAAGGAAAAGACAATAAAGATGTTCCTGCAGAAACATACTTAATGGCAGGAAAGTCTGCTCTAAAACTCAAACAAACCGACAAGGCATTAAAAAATCTTGCATTGGCCTACTCCCTAGGTTCTAGCGATGCAGAGATGCTTAGCGATCTAGCCCTAATATACAAGCAAAAAGGGGAGATGTCGAAAGAGATGCGTGTTCTTAACGATCTAATGAAACAGACCGATTCGGAATATGCAAAAGCCCTAAACGAGAGATATTTTATGATTAATGTGGAGGCCGAACTATATGATAAGGCTGATACATTATGGCAAACACAAACACCAGCATTCAAAGAGTCTAAAGAGGGATTAACTGCCTACCTGATGATATGTTATAAACTGAGAAAATCGAATGAGGTATCCGCTACTGCCAAAAAGCTGGTGAAGCTTGATCCTACAAACTACTTGGCCAGACGTACTCTTGCTATCGATGTCTACTATATAGCCGATGACCATTATAAAAAGGCAATGGCAACATACAACAAGAATAAAACACGTCGTAACTACGCTATCCTTTTGAAAGAGCTGATAAAGAGTGGTAAAAACTACCGATATGCGCTATCTAAATTGAAAGCTGTCTACAAAATTCAGAAAGAGAAGCATCTCGCTCTTTATATCTCAAATGTATACGCACGTCTAAATGACAAAAAGATGATGGCCTACTATAAGCGATTATCAAAATAGAAAAGGCCAATCCACCTTTCAGTAATACCTTCATAGCTACCTTGCTGTCACCCAATAATTACTGAAATATAGCTTTTAAACTATCTTCTTGTGACTGAATAGTTGCTGAACTGTAGCTCTTTATCCACACCACTACAACCTAGTCATCTCTTGGTTATAGTCGTGTGGATATTTTATCACCCCCAACTGTACCCCGAACTAAAGAAATTTATTTCATTCGTTCCATCTCAACTACTACTTAACGATAGTCCTCATTCCACACCACTACAAACTAGTCATCACTTGGTTGTGGCTTAATCGTTATCTCTTTATGGCCTCCTAAATACTTCCTAAGTACCTCCTCCGCCCCTCATAGGTACCTCCTTCGACCTTTGTCCAAGATTCGTCCATGGTTCAGCCATGTTTCAGCCACCAAAACCCCCGAAATCGATGGACAAACCATGGACGAACCATGGCTGAACCATGGACAAAGGTCGGAGATGGTACGATTGAGGTTCGGAGGAGGTACCTAGGAAGTGCGTTGTCGAGATAGGCAAAAAGAGAGTAAAAAAGACCGTAAAAGGACGGTGTAAGAGGTAGAAAAAAATAGCGATTCTAGGCTTGGATAGTGAAAAGCCATAGAATCGCTGTTGTTTTGAGCGGATAATCTGTTTGCTCTAGATTGAGATATCTACTCTTGTGGGTTCTCTAGTTGGAGGATTAACTGCTCCAATTTCTGGTCGATACGTTTTTGGAATGCATCTTCACATTGACCTTCTTTCGCGATCTGTGTGCAAGCTGTAAGGATATTGATCCTTTTCGGGATACGGTTGTCGTAACTTGCTGCCAAATATGGTGGGAGAGAGGTGTAATACTCTATCCATTGATAGGCTTCGTCGAAAATCTCAAACAAAAGGGTCTGTCCCTCCGTTTTCAGTTGGTGCTTTAGAAGTATCGTTACTAAAGCGAGGTCTTCTTTTGTGATTAACTTAGGAGAATGCATGGTGTACTTCTCAAATTGCTTGAAAGCCTCTTTTGCTTTTGACTTGTTGCCATCTTGCAGCTGCTGGATGATAAGGTTCTCGTATGCTTGTTTCACTTTTGCTGAGTGTAGTGTTTTGATGGAGGTGTCGTCCCAAAAAGTGTCGCTCTTACCAAGTTGTTTCCACTGATAGTTATTGATGATCTTACCCATACGGTCTGAAGAGATCTCACCAATACATTTTTCTGTAGGGGTGAATTCATACGGTATCAGGGTGTAAGTTAGACCATCAAATCGAACATAAGGTTTTAGATCTAGGTTGATTCCATCTAAGGCGCTAGGGTCAAAAGATATTGGTCGATCCCATTTATAGTGGCAAAGCATATTCAGAATCATCAAGTCACTCTTAAATATACCTTTCCCCTTAAGTTTGACAAATAGGGTGTCTTTGATATCTCTGTTTTGGATGGTTTCATGAAGAAAGCCACTATTAACCTCTGCTTTATTGATAGGAATTGCAATGGTTTTGGATGGGATATAGTCAATCTTATTTCCACTAGTCGTCTTTACTTTGGTTCTAATATCTTTAGATCCAATCCATTGATGGATCAGTTGTTGAATTGGGAATGGAGATTTGATTCGATTTATGATTGGGATATACTCTCTTATATCTTCCGCGACTTGCCCTCTCTTTAGTTGGATAGGTAGTGGTGTTGAGGTATACACTTTTCGTTGCATTTGACGTATGTACCAGTTGGCAGATAGAAGGCTGGTATTACAAACTCGAATATCAGTTCGTTGCCCTTCAACCTCTTGAAGATACCATAATGGGAAGGTGTCGTTGTCTCCATAAGTGAATAGTATCGCCTGTTTTTCTAAAGGGTTTAAGGTGTTTTGTGCCAATTGGTGGGCTAAGCTTCTATCACTTCTGTCATGGTTTTTCCAATTTTGTTGTAATAGACGTAGAGGAACCAGAAGTAAGAGCCCTGAAACGATGATCGTTACACTCTTATTGGGGTTTTTTGATGTGATCTTTTTAAGTATATAGTAGGCACCCATTCCTATCCATATGGCAAATGCATAGAATGATCCGACATATGCGTAGTCGCGTTCTCTTGCCTGTATCGGTGTTTGATTTAGGTAGATGACAATGGCAATTCCAGTAGTGATAAAGAGCAACACAATAGGCGTAAAGTCTTTGCCTTCTGATCTACTTGAAGTCATTTGTAGGTATAGTCCAATAAGTCCTAATAGTAGGGGCAAGAAGAGGTAGGTGCTCTGTCCTTTTTTGCTGTTGGTGGCATCAGGTCGTTTGTTGGTATCACCGACCATCCAGTAGTCCAAGACGGGTATGCCACTGATCCAATTGCCATAAAGTATATCGCCGTAGCCCTGCATTTCGTTCTGTCGACCTACAAAGTTCCACATAAAGTAGCGAAAGTACATGTGGCCTAATTGATATGTAGTGAAGAAGGTGAAGTTGTCGATGGCACTAGGGCGATAGATTTTCTGATTTATGCCAGATTGTTTGACGTTAATCCACTTGCCACTCTCTCCCGTCCATGATTGATATATTTGAGGGTGTTGCCCTCGTGCACTATACATTCTTGGGAAGTAGGTGTTAAATCGATCGTCATATTTTGGGGAAAGTGTGCCGTTTTGATCAATATATTTCCCTTTTTCATATCGATATTTAGTACTCCCTTTTTTCTGCCCTACTACGGGAGCAGTATAGTAGTTACCATAGAGAAGAGGACGGTCGCCATACTGCTCTCTATTGAGGTACTCTTGTAGACGAAACATATCCGTTGGTGCATTCTCATTGATTGGCGGATTGGCATTGGTTCGAATGACAATCGTAGCATAACAGCTATAGCCAATAATGACAAGAGCAGTTGCATTGGTGATAAGGTTTAACGTTGCTTTACCTCTCGAAATACTGTATCTGTTTAGAAATACAAATGTGAGGAAGAAGAGAATGACAAAAGATATGATACCCGTATGTTTGGGTAGATTAAGTTGGTTTACTGAAAGGAGTTCAAGTTTTGATATGAGCCATGGTATACCAGGTATGATCCCGTAGTTTATGGCCAGGATCAATAGTCCAGATAAGGCAAGTGCAATCAATGAGTTTTTGGTATTAATCTCCCATTTGTGGTGATAGATAATAAAAATGATCGCAGGGATGGCGAGTAGGTTCAGTAGGTGCACACCAATAGATAGTCCAATAAAATAGAATATCATGAGTATCCAACGGGAGAAAAGAGTGTCGGTTTCATCTCGCCATCTAAGGATGGACCAAAAAACGACTGCGGTAAAGAAGCTAGATAGTGCATATACCTCGGCTTCTACTGCCGAAAACCAGAAGGTGTCGGTAAAAGCAAAAGTTAATGCTCCTATTGCAGCTCCAATAGGAATAATCTTAGATTGTAAGGCTTTCTTGTGGCTAATAACTCTTACGATGGTCCAATATAGGAACATAACCGTTGCTGCACTTGCTAATGCTGAGACACTGTTGATAAGTAGTGTTGACACTTGTGGTGTCGAAGAGATGGACGAAATAGCTCTAGCTACAATGAGGTAAAAAGGGGCACCAGGTGGATGTCCAATTTGTAGTTTGTAGGCCGTTGCAAGGAATTCACCACAATCCCAGAAACTGACGCTCTTTGAAAGTGTGAATAGGTATATGATAAGACTGAAACTAAATAGCCCCCAGCCTATTAGGGTATTGGTCCTTTTATTCATCATTGGATTTTATGCTTTTGTGATCCCAATACAAAGATAATTTTATGATTTTTTTTTACTACTTTTTTATCCGATTGTTTGCATAATAAAAAAAAGAGCGTACATTTGCACCCGTCTTAAACAAAGAGACACATTAAAGATTGACCCATGGTGTAATTGGCAACACATCTGATTTTGGTTCAGAAGAGTCCAGGTTCGAGCCCTGGTGGGTCAACAATAAAGTTCTTTTATTGTTGATTTTTTTTAGTAGCCTCCCGTTAAATGGGGGTATTTTTAATAAAAAATTTTGTAAATAATAAAAAGGATTTTATATTTGCAACGTCTTAAAACAAGAGACGTTCATAGTTAAAGATTGACCCATGGTGTAATTGGCAACACATCTGATTTTGGTTCAGAAGAGTCCAGGTTCGAGCCCTGGTGGGTCAACGAAAAAAAGCTATCCAATTTGGATAGCTTTTTTTTTATGTTTTTTTTCGACACACTAGAAAGTGTATATGACTTACTGTATGAGGTCATCCGTAATTTGCGCTAGTGCAGGTCTTAACTACTGTGAGGCTTGTGATGTTAATTGAACCTTTCAATAAAAACCTGTTGTTTGGAAAGCAACGGATTAAATGTCTCTTTGGGTTAGACTGTCGGTGATGCGATTATTTGTCACCTCATAATTATAATGTTTTTTTACGATAGCTTCGTGTTTGGGAGGATAGATGTACTTCTCTTCTAATACTTTTTCATTGATTGTATTGTAGTAGAAGTTACGGCATGAGATCACCTTTCCCTTCTCGTCATAAGTGGTTATACTGGTTAAGATATTTGAAGAGTAGTCATATTCCATTCTTGAAGTGTGTTTGGGTGACATATAATGGATATGCTTGGTCTTTAGTTTACCAAGTTCGTTGTATTCATAGGTCGACTCTCTAGTGATGATATTTTTCTTTAGTACTTGTTGTTTGACAAGTTTATGGGTTTCATTGTAGAAAAATAGTACCGTTCTACTTTGGTTCTTATCAATGCTACTTACAATCTTCTCCGTTAAATATTTGCTTTTGCTATACTCGTACAATATCATCTCTTCGACAACATAAAGCTTTTGATTGGATGCATTTTTTGAATAGGTTACGACATCCTGAATCTGCTTCTCTGAATTGTAATAGTATAGTTTATAGTATCTAAGAGAGTCGTTCTCATAAGTGTTGGAACGTGTCAATTTACCATCTTTATTATAGATGTTTTCTGTGCGGATATTTTTCTCTCCTCTAAAGTTAACGTATGATTCATATACAGTTTTGACCCTTGAGAACTGAGGGGTTTTATCTATATGTGAATCATAGTTTGGCTTGCATGATGCCAATATCAGTGATATGAGCATCATAATACATGTGTATCGTGTTGCAACTTTCTTACTCATGAACAGGCAATGTCTTGGTGTTATACAATACAAATATAGTGAAACATTTTTTAAGTTTGTATTATGTTATATTAACAATGCGTTCTGTTTTTATTGTCACCTGCAATATTTTACTGTGTTAGAGTTATTTCCAATAGTAGAAATATTTTTTTAGACTCTTACTTTGTGCCTCTTTGTAAGTTTTGGTTACATAAACATTTGCATGGGTGTTTATGGCTTTATCCCCCTCTGTTTGTCTTGTAAATTGGACCGACTCAAGAAGATATTTGTTTCCGTCTTTTTGATATTGAGTGGCAAAGTAGTAGCGGTTTGTGGCTGTTTCTGTCTTTTTTGTATAGTGGTTTGCTGAGATCGGGGAGAAGTTTGAAGCATTCACCCACACTTCGTTTTTAATGATGGTCGTGTCACTCATATTAATGTATGCCTTACCTTTATACTCAGTTGCGTATGGATCGAAGGTAATATCAAAAGAGGGCTTTAGTAGCTCATAGTCGACAACCCATACTATATCTCCATTGATTTTAGATTCGTTGTTCTTACTTAGTTTGAATTTTTTGATAGTATATGGATTGAAAATACCACGTTTCCACTTCGCTAAATCAAATTGAAGAAGATCATTAATATATAGTGCTCTATGGTCAAGGTCTCTATTCTTAGGGTTATCTAGTGTGACATTTTTAAGGTTATATCCATAGTTTTTGAACAGAACTGAGTCGTTAAGAAGCTGGTATCCCTTTTGATCTGTATAGAGAATGTTGGCTTGATGGTTGTGGTTTTGTCCCTTAGAAGCAAAAGCATATTCGTAGTGTGCATCCAAGCTGTATGGTGTTTGAATAAAATGTTTTTGGGTGTTAAGTGCAGCTGTACGTAGGATACGAACTAGTACCAATGATTGCGCTTGTATATCAACTTCTTGGATAGAGAATGTCTGTTTTTTTAGTTCAATCTGTAGAATGATACCTGTTTTAACGTTCTTCCAAGGTATCTGTATGTTGTGGAATCCTACTGCCGAAACAATAATATCATTTCCGATAGATTTTTCTGGAACTTTTAATTGAAATTCTCCATCAAAATTACTTGCAGTTCCAGTCATGGTTCCGTCGATGCCTATGTTAGCATATGGAATAGACTCTTTGGTTTGAGCGTTAAGTATAACTCCATTTAGAATGACCGATTTCTGTGCATATAGCGAAAAGGATAGAACCATTATTGTGAAAAGAGAAACTATTTTTTGCATCTTATTTATGTGTTTAGATGGAACTTACGATATTATATTTTTGATAAATTTACAAAGAGTCATTGAAAGTAAAAAGTAAAACCCACTGAGCTCTAGTTATTTTATTTGACACGACATTTCATAATTCAATTGGTATTATAGTAACGGAATGTTGTGTCTGTTTGTTTTAATAGAGCTGTACTTTATGTTAATATTTTCATTTCAAGGTACAAAAGAGTATCACCCCGATATATTTTGATATGATTAAGAGGTCTCCTGATTATTGTATGCAAAGTGGAGGGAGGTCTGAAACTTAATAAAATAAAGTGAAAGGTATGGTTTTGTATGTTGTTGAGAATATGTCATATATATCGTCTTCATGTTGAAAATATTTAAAATCACTCCATATTCATTGGTAAAGGTGATTCCACTGTTTTATTTATTGATAATTGTATTATTTTTGCCCCAATTTTTTTATTATCAACAAGGGGAAAGTTTAGACTGACACTTTAAAATCTAACAGAAAATGCTTGAGACACTCTTTAAGCTTAAAGAAAACGGGACAAGTGTAAGAAACGAGATTCTTGCAGGGATAACAACTTTCATGACCATGGCGTATATTTTGTCTGTTGCGCCAAATATGTTGTCTGCAACCGGAATGGATAAGGGGGCATTATTTACTGCTACAGTTTTGACGTCCGTTATCGGGACACTTTTGATGGCATTGATAGCCAACCTTCCATATGCGCTGGCACCTGGAATGGGAACGACAGCCTTCTTTGCTTTTACCGTATGTATTGGAATGGGATATAGCTGGGAAGTTGCGTTGACTGCGATCTTCTTAGAGGGGTTGTTTTTTATCTTTTTGACCTTGATTAATGTGAGAGAGAAGATAATTGGAGCTATTCCACTGTCTGTACGTCAGGGTATTACCGTTGGTGTTGGGATGTTTATTACTATGATAGGTCTTAAGGGAGCTGGAATTGTCGTAGATAATGGTGCGACGTTGGTTACTATGGGGGATTTGACATCGCCTTCTGCTGTGATAGCTATTTTAGGAATTATATTGACTGGAGCTTTATATTATAAGAAGGTGCCGGGATCGATCCTTATCGGGATGATTTTCTGTACATTGATTGGTTTACCTATGGGGGTGACGCAGTTGCCAGAGAGCTGGGATTTTGCGATACCTTCGATCTCTCCGATTGCTTTTCATCTTGATTTCAGTTGGATTGGCAGCTTTGATGAGACGATAAACATTGTAGTGGTTTTGTTTGCATTTCTTTTTATCGATATGTTTGATACTATTGGGACACTTGTAGGTGTATCTAATAGTGCAAATATGGTGGATGAAAATGGAGAAATTAAGAATCTTAAGCAAGGATTGACAGCCGATTCTATTGCAACAGTTTGTGGTGCACTATTAGGGGTGTCTACTGTGACTACGGTATCGGAAAGTGCTGCTGGTATTGCAGAGGGTGGCCGAACAGGTTTAACGTCTATGGTTACGGCTAGTTTCTTGTTGATCGCATTACTTCTATCTCCTCTTTTCTTAATGGTTCCTGCAGCAGCAACGACTCCTGCTCTATTTATTGTGGGGGTAATGATGATGAGTGAGACCAGTAAAATTAACTTTAAAGATTTTACAGAAGCAGTTCCTGCATATTTTACTTTCATGTTGATGCCTTTGACCTACTCTATAGTCAATGGAATCATGATGGGGGTTATCTCTTATGTTTTTATCAAACTCTTGACGGGTAGAAGAAAAGAGGTGACTATATCTATGTGGATTTTAGCTATTGTATTTATGATAAAGATTTTTGTGTCGTAGTACTTTGCCACGAAATCGAATGAAGAAAGGTGCAGCTGTTTTATTACAGTTGCACCTTTTTTATGGGGTACGTATACCAATTATGATGATTTTATGTTATATAAGTATGGGCTGAATGAACAAGAGTATCGCCTTGCTGTTTAAAATTAATAGAACATTAAAACGTCGTTAGAATTGTTATCTTTGTTAGAAAGGATATCGTAAGTTGTTCTTATCGATGTAAATACAAACACAAATAAGGAAACATAGATTATGTATCAAAGATTAATTATTTATTGTGGAATATTAGCAATAGGATTGGCCTCGTGTGTTTCGAAGAAGAAATATGTAGAGCTGGAGACTCGTAAAAAGAAGAGTGATCAGCGAGTGGTGACGCTAAAGAAAGAGTTGTCTTCGACCCAAAAAGAGTTAAAAGATAGAAATGTTGCTTTTGATCAGATTCGTGAGGATCTAGAGTATAGCAATACAAAGATGTTGAGTAAAGTGGATGAAGTAGCAGATAAGATGGCTATGGAGTCGCAAAAGAATCAAGAGATAAGTGGTGAGTTAGAAGATCAGTTGTTCTCGTACAAGAATGAGAACAGACAGTTGAGTTCAACAATAAGCCAGATGAATGAAGATATCGCAAAATATAAGAGTGATATCAAGATATTTAAGAAGAGTTTAGAGGCAAAAAATAGCGAACTTATTGAGGTGAAGTATGCTTTGAATAATGAGAAAGATAAAGCGGTTGTTTTAAATAATAAGATATCATCAAATGATGATAAGATGATGGCTCTAGAACAAAAAAGAGCGGCTTTGACAAAGAGTATCTCGTCATTAAAGAGTCAGATTAAGAGCCAAAATGAGGAGATAGAGCGTTTAAAGAACAATGTAAAGTTGTTGAAGAAACAGATCTAACCCCCACTTGGGTGTCTTGTTTAATAGAAGGCTGGAACAGATATTCCTTCCATTCTACGGTATAATTCTAAGGCATATACATCTGTCATCCCCGATACATAATCAACAATGGCTAAAGTCCGTTTGTATGTGTCGGGGTTGTTTATGTCATATTGTTTAGGAATAAGTGATCGCATGTTTTTAGCGTGTGGTGTATTTGGTTTTTCAAGTGCATGAATAAATCTGTCCAACAGTGTGGTGATGATCTTATGTCCTGCAATTTGAATCTCGACTACATCACGTTGCATATAGATCTCTTCTTTGGATATTTTGTGGATGCGATCTAATGCATCTAAAGATTTGGAAGAGATAGATTGAATTAGAGGTGTAACTTTCTCTCCATCCATTATCTCCTTATAGTGAAGCATGAATTGCTCAAAACACTCATTTGTAAGCTTGCCTATCGTAATCGATCTAAGGTAGGATACTTTTTCGTTTTTGTCCTCTATGGTATTCAATGTCTTCAATGTTTTAGAGGTGCTGTCTTCTTCCTTATGGAATGGCAGTAAGAACTCTTCGACACGATCGTAAGTAAGAATTTTCATTTTATATGCATCCTCAATGTCCATGACTTGGTAGCATATGTCATCGGCAGCTTCCACGAGGTAGACTAGAGGGTGACGGGCATACTGTCCTTCTGTTTTTGTTATTCCTAATGTATCTGCGATTTTAATATAGGTCTGTTTTTGGTCTTGGAAGAATCCAAATTTCTGTCTTGTGGTCTTTGTGGAATCATATGGATATTTAACAATAGATGCCAGTGTGGAGTAGGTTAGGGAGAAGCCACCAGGACGTCTGCCTATGAATTGGTGTGATAATAATCTAAAGGCATTTGCATTTCCGTCAAACTGAACGAAGTCATTCCACTGCTCGTTGGTGAATTGGGATTGATATTTCTTACCATAATGGTTCTGGAAAAAGTCGGATATGGCATATTCTCCAGAGTGACCAAAAGGTGGATTTCCGAGATCGTGTGCCAAACATGCTGATGCGATGATTGCACCAATCTCACTTGCTAGTTCCCAGTCAAGCTCATTTCGTTTTATGAGTTCGGCAGATAGCATGGCACCTAAAGATCTTCCAACACTAGCAACTTCAAGACTGTGGGTTAAACGGTTGTGTACAAAGATGGAGCCTGGTAATGGAAATACTTGTGTTTTATTCTGTAGTCGGCGAAATGTAGCAGAGAAGATAATACGATCATAGTCTCTCTGGAATTGTGACCGATGATCAAAATTCTGGGTGCTACGATTCTCTTGACCTAGTCTTGTGGGGCATATAAGTTGATTCCATTTCATAATTCTCGATTTAAATATTAGCGGTTACCATCTGTGTGGGTGATACTGTTTTATCTCCTGGTCTAACTGTTTGATATTAGGAATCATTTTTTGCATTGCAGCTTTAAAATCTTTTCCGTGGTTCGGGATAATGGTGTGTGTCAATTCATGTATTATTACCATGTCGATTAGGTGACTTGGAAGCCTCATGAGATGTTGGTTTAAATTGATGTTTCCAAGGGATGAACAACTGCCCCAATTGGTCTTATTGTTTTTAATGAAGCATTTATGGTAGGTTAGTTTAAGTGTTTCACTCCAATGATCTAACCTGATTGGGAGGTATTTCCATGCCTCTATCTTTACTGCTGAATTTAGGAACTGTTTTTTTATGACGTCAATCTTTTCTTGAGGTAGATTCTTTGGAACTAGTAATGTGGTATTGTCGTAATCTTTACTGTTCTCTATTTTAGGGGTTGTAACCTCTCTATATTCGATTTTATATGTATGCCCTTGACATGTCCATAAGTCAGGAAGAGGTGCATCTGTCTTTGGACGTGGCTGTTGTAGCTTTGCTTTTAGTTTAGATCTATTGCTTTCGATCCAATCATTTATCTCTCCCCAGCTTATGTATGGTGGTGTTCCCATAAGTATGCTGCCATCCTGTTTGAAAGAGCAGCGGATGGTGCTCTTGGTGCTACCTCGTCGTATCTTAATTAGTCCAAGGTCTTTCACCTCTATTGTCTTTGTTTCTATCATTTTTTTCTTGTGAAGTTGTTTCTAACCCATATAGGAAAGATGATGGCACCTATAAGAAGATACGGGTAGTAACTTATGGCTCTCCATATTAATGAGACCATATTTCCGTATCCATGTGGGATAAAATCGGTCATGTATTGTGAAAATAGGAATTCCGAGAATCCTGCCCCACCTGGACTTGGCATCACCATCATCATGATCCACATAATAAGTTGTCGAGCAAAGATGATCATTTGATTTGAGATTTCGAAGAGTTGAGGGTTTGGGTTGACCGTAGATACTGCGACTCCTAGAATAATTAAGTTGGCAGTCCAATATCTGGATATCCATGATGTGGTCGTTGCAAAGAATGATTTTATCCAGAAGAAGATAGGTTTGTGTTGTAACGTTTCTGATGCAACGACAAACTCATCCCCATATTGGGCAGCATCTTCTTTCCAACGACGTAAGAATGGAAGAGAAGCTATAGCAACAATTATTTTCTTAAAAAGTAGCGGACGAAAAAAGAGAGCATAGGAGACAAATATTATATAGCATAGTTTGATGGCATATCCAGCAATGGCAAACCATATAAGGTTGTTGACGAAACTGTTTGCATTATACTGTATAAATAAGTTTTGCCAACCGATACTTAGGAGTAGTATTGGAAAGCTGATTGCAAAGAAGAGTTCATCTAGAAAGCTGGTGGCCATCACAATTGTGGTGCTTTCAGCCCAAGAGAGTTTTTCTTGATGAAGGAAAAAAACGGCTACCCCTGTTCCACCAATGGCCGTAGGGGTGATGGCTGATGCAAATTCCCATAAGAACACAACTTTAATACATTGAATCCAGGTAAGTGATTTTCCGGATAGCGTGCGAAGTCGAAGAATATATCCAAAATCTCTGAATAACATAAGCCCCACTGCTCCTAGCAGAAAAAATAGCCCTTGTGTTGTAAAACTGAAGGTGGCTATTTGATCTTTCTCTTTGTAGATAAGATATACAGCAACTACTAATCCGATAATAATAGGGAGTAGTATTCGAGAGAGTTTAAACTGATTTAGATGCTTCTGTGTTGATGTATTCATACCTGTTTCTTTGAATGGATTCAATTTGTGGTAAGGTGGTTTAAACACTTTGTTGTTTTGATATGTTTTATAAAAATATGAAAACAATCGGTATTTATCATCAATTCTGTCGCTTGTAGTTAATTTAATACGAACATTTTAGGGTTTAAGAGGTTACTTTAATACAAACAGTTGATGAAGAGTTCGAACTTTTAACCGAAGCACTTATGGATAATTTGGAATTGCATGGTAATCTATTCAAAAGAGAAAGTCTGAATCGTGTCGTGGAGGATATCGTGCCAGACACCTTGGTCTTTGAGGTGATAAATCCATTCTATGGTTATTATGGAGATAAATCAAAAGCAAATACTCCACTGTATTTTTATATCATGTTTACTAAGAACTACCCATTGTCGTGTGTTGAACATACTATAGAGATGATGAAGGTGGCTCAGTTGATAAACTTAGATGCGGTAAAGGTGGTCCTTAATATTTCAGGGAAAGAGCACTATGGTATACGTTTACGTGGTGTAGAAGGGCATGGTAAGATATTGGAGTTACAGGAGTGTTTTGTGAGGTATGGCTATGAGTTAAGTCGTAACGAATATCGTGATGTGACCTTTGAGGCGAATGTCGAAATCGATAAATTCTTTGAACTAAGCGAAGTGTCGGATAATATGTTTTTTGATAATACCGAAAATAATCATGCATATTTTATTTTGCCTTCTTTTTTGAAGTGGAAAGAGTTTGAACGACTAGATAGACAGGCACATTTGAACTGGGAAGGGTTAAATTTTGATTCGGCTTTGTGTGCATTGAGATTTAATGGTGTGTATAGATCAGCAATAAGAATCTATCGAAAGTCATTAACCCCCGAATTTGTAGATGAAATAAAACGAAGTTATGAGAGGAAGTTAATGTTTATGCAATAGATTTATTGCATAAAATGAATTTGGGTTATTAATTTTTACTGATAAGAGTAATGGTTTTGAGCTGAAGAAGACATTTTTGGGGTGATAAAAAGTGGTGAATCCTATCAATTTAGAATTTTATTTTTTATCTTTAAACCCTCGAAAAGAAAGAATACAAAAAGTTTCAGAATAATTTAAAGTAGGATTATGGAACCAAAAAAAACTCCCAAAGCTGATTTGGAAAGCAAAAGGTCTACCTTTGTCTGGTTAGGTCTTGCTGTCTCATTGCTTGCAGTTTGGTTGGCTTTTGCGTGGACAACAGAGCCTAAGAAAACTGATAGTTTTGGTGCTATGCAGCAAGATGATTTGATAGAGGATGAAATTCCGATTACGACAAAACCAGAGACTCCACCACCACCACCACCACCACCACCACCTGCAGAGATTAGTGATGTGATCACTATTGTGGATGATGAGGAAGTGATTGAAGATGAAATGGAAATCGAAGAATCTGATGACGTGGATGGACCAGTGAAGGTTGAGACAGTCGTTGAAGATGAAAAAGAGGCCGAAGAGGAAGAGATCTTTAACTTTGTTGAGGATATGCCTATGTTTCCTGGAGGAAATGCCGCACTTTTGAAGTATATTGGTAAGACCGTTAAGTATCCAGTTATTGCGCAAGAGAATGGTATCCAAGGAAGAGTTTTCGTTACTTTTGTAGTGGAAAAGGATGGTAGTGTTACAGACGTACGTATTGCTCGTGGAGTTGATAAAGCTCTAGATAGAGAAGCTGTTCGTGTTGTGAAGACACTTCCAAGATGGAAGCCAGGTATGCAACGTGGTAAAGCAGTACGTGTATCATACTCTGTGCCTATTAACTTCGTGTTGAATTAGTAGATCAGAACAAGATATTATATAAAACGAATCCCGATCTTGTCTATATTGACGAGGTCGGGTTTTTTACATTTGTAGGAATAATAGATGGGATCAAAAGAGATAAACATAGAAGATAGAGAGAGATCCGCAGTAGTAGGTCTGATTAATAGTAGTCAAGGCGAGGCAAAAGTGGAAGAGTATCTTGATGAGTTGACTTTTCTTGCCGAAACTGCAGGTGCACATGTTCTAGGACGATTTGTGCAGCGGATGGAGTTACCTAATCGTGCGACATTTGTCGGATCAGGTAAATTGGAGGAGATACATGATTTTGTTAAGATACATGATTTAGATTCTATAATCTTTGATGATGAACTTTCACCTACACAATTAAGGAATATTGAGAAGGTGTTGGAGATCAAAGTATTGGATCGTACAAATCTTATTCTTGATATTTTTGCGAATCATGCACAAACCGCAAGTGCGAGAACACAAGTAGAACTGGCACAATATCAATATATGCTTCCTAGATTGACACGTATGTGGACTCACTTGGAGCGTCAACGTGGTGGTATTGGAATGAGAGGACCAGGAGAGACTCAGATTGAGACAGATAGACGTATTATCCTAGATAAGATATCTCGTTTGAAGAATGATCTGGTAAAGATTGACAAGCAGAAGGCTACACAAAGAAAAAATAGAGGTAAGTCTGTTCGTGTGGCACTGGTTGGATATACCAATGTAGGGAAATCAACGATCATGAATGTCTTGAGTAAGTCGGAAGTGCTAGCGGAGAATAAACTGTTTGCTACACTGGATACCACAGTTCGAAAAGTGGTTGTTCAGAACTTACCATTTCTTTTAGCAGATACTGTTGGATTTATACGAAAATTACCACATGGTTTGGTTAATTCTTTTAAATCAACATTAGATGAAACAAGAGAAGCTGATATTCTTCTTCATGTAATTGATATATCACATGAAGCTTTTGAAGAACAGATTGAGGTGGTAGATCAGACACTGAAAGAGATCGGAGCTTCGGACAAGAAGATGATCTATGTGTTTAATAAGATTGATGCCTTCCAATATACTCCAAAGGAAGAGGATGATTTAACACCTTCTACAAAAGAGAATATTAGTTTAGAAGAGTGGAAGAGAACATGGATGGCTAAGTCTAATGATCAAGCGATATTTATCTCTGCAAAAGAAAGAGATAATATGGAGTCATTTAAGACACTTTTATATAATGAGGTGAAGAAGATCCACGTACAGCGCTTTCCTTATAATGACTTCTTGTTTAATTATTATGATGATGAGTCTGGAGATCAGATATAAAATAGAATAGTCGATCTCATCTATTGCTCTTCATGAAGTTAATCGATGAAAATATTAAATAACCCCAAAGTATCTGATAGATATTTTGGGGTTTATTTTTTTAGAATTGCCCCTCTTCTACAAGATATTCTGCAATTTGAACTGCATTTAATGCTGCACCTTTCTTTATCTGGTCTGCAACGGTCCATAGTGCAATTCCATTCTCTTTAGAGATGTCTTTGCGGACTCTTCCAACATAAACATCATCTGTTCCAGCAAGATCTAATGGCATTGGATAAGATTTATTAGATGGGTCATCTATGCGAGTTATCCCTTTTGTATTGTCAAAAGCATCATTGATTTCTTGAATCGTTAATGGAGCTTCTGTTTCAAGCCATATTGCTTCAGAGTGTGCTCTTAGTACAGGTACTCTTACTGCAGTTGCACTCACTTTAATATCACAATTCATGATTTTCCTGGTCTCGTGGTACATCTTCATCTCTTCCTTGGTATAATCATTTTCCATGAAGATATCGATATGAGGGATTACATTCATTGCCAATTGATGAGCAAATGCATTTACTTGAGGTGCCTCTCCATTTGCTATTTGAGTTGTCTGGAGTTCAAGTTCTTCCATACCAGATGCTCCTGCACCACTTGCTGATTGGTATGTTGAAATGTGGACATTTTTAATAGGAGAGAGGTCATGTATAGGTTTAAGTGCTACCACCATTTGGATTGTAGTGCAATTTGGATTTGCGATGATCTTACTTTGGTATGTGATGGCATCTTTAGCATTCACTTCAGGAACAACCAAAGGTATTGTATCATCCATTCTAAATGCACTAGAGTTGTCTATCATTGTCGTACCAAATTTGGTTATCGTATTCGCATATTCTTTGCTAATAGATGCCCCCGCAGAAGTTAATGCAATGTCAATATCTTTGAAATCATCATTATGACTAAGTTCTTTAACGGTAAGTGTTTTCCCTTTAAATGAATAGGTATTGCCCGCAGATCTTGTTGATCCAAATAAGACAAGTTCATCAAGTGGAAAATTTCTCTCTTCTAGTACTTTAAGGAACTCTTGGCCAACGGCTCCACTAGCTCCAACAATTGCAACTTTCATATGACAGTAAGTTATATCATTAATTTATTCCTATTTATCAAACAGTAGGTGTCTAATTTATTATTTGATACAAAAATAGTGGATTAATTTAAAAATCGTAGATATATGTAGGTAATTATCCCGTTATGGTAACAAATAAAAAGTTTAATTGTAGATTATGGAATTATTGTCTTTAAATTGATTGTAACAATAAAACATATATTTACAGAGATCTGCAACTTGTCTCTTTCTATCACATGGAATGGTTAATAAAAAACAAGCACAATGTTCATGTGTCCATAATGATGCTGTGATGAGGTTAATAAATGTCGTAGTGTGGCTTATTACTGAACGATTGTTTGATGTGAGTTCTTTGTTACTTGTGAGTATTGCTTCTTTTATTGGAATATTTCCACTCTTGAATGCATCTAAAATACTTTGATTCTTCAAACCACGAAATGGGAAAGGGCTGGGGTGTGATATCTCGTTAATACAAGTGACATAAGTTGACTTTGCTTCGCTTAATATCTGTATGTCTAAGAATAATATGTTTTGTTTGTAGAATGTATTTATGGCTTTTACAATCTCAATAGCATCGTCATGTGAGATTGCATTGAATTGGAGCAATAGTGTGTTTACTCCAGATATATTACCGAACATAATAGACAATTGCTCATCTGAACTCTTTATTGAAGGTATTAACCTTGTTTCAATACGTTGGGGATGCTCTGTTATCTCGTATAGGGGCTGAAATAGCTCTGTCGTTATAACTACAAGATCAATGCAACGCTCTATATTGTTTTGTAGAAATGTTGAAATTGCTCGCGTTCTCGCTAACATATTTTACGATCTTTTTGTCAAAATAATTCTTGTTTTCCCCAATGAACTTAACTTTTAATGGGATGGTAAAGAGTTTGTTGTCTATAATATCTGGTACCTCTGTCATGTCTTTGATACGCATCATATCTTTCTCAGTTGTTAGCAAAATAGCTTCTTCATCATGAAATGATTCCCATTCATCTGAAACCTTGACTAAGTCATTTTTCTTAAATTGATAATGATCTGAGTAGATAATAGTTTTTAAATTTGCGCCATTTTTAGTGAGATAGGATTCAAGAGATTCTGGATTTGCGATGCCTGTAAAAAGAACAATGTTTTTACCACTAAAGTCCGTTATCTTTGGTGAACTATTATTTAGTTGTGGCTCAAGTTCACCATAGCTTAGAGTGGTAAAGAAAAGATCTTGAAATGGTTTAATGTCTAGTTCTTTAATGATAAGCCTCTCTTCGATCGGTTTAAGTATTTCGGGGCATTTGGTTACAATGATAATTTGGGCTCTGTATCTCTCTTCTGCGGATTCCCTTAAACGACCGTAAGGTAGAATGTGGTCTTGAGTTATTAACCTGTTAAAGTCTGTTAGTAATATATGTAATCCTGGATTTACTTTTCGATGTTGAAAAGCATCGTCTAGAAGTATTACTTCTGGTCTTGTTGAAGTTTCGTATGCTAATAAGTTATCGATACCACGTACCCTCTTCTCATCAACTGCAACTACAATATCATTATTTTTCATCTTCATTTGAAGTGGTTCGTCACCAACTTCTTGAGCAGTTGAGCTCTCTTTTACTTCTAGGAAACCTGTAGTCTTTCTTTTGTATCCTCGAGATAGGGTAGCGATCTTAAATTTACTTTTAAGCAATTCAATAAGATACTCGGTGTGTGGAGTTTTTCCTGTTCCACCAACCGTAATATTCCCAATTGAAATTATAGGTTGTGCATATTCTTTTGAAGAAAATATTTTATAATCATACATTAAGTTTCTTATGTAGGTTATGAAACCGTAAATCCATGATAGTGGCTTTAAGAATATATTTCCCAAAATGTTTTGTTTTTATGCTTGTTTAATAATGCTATCAAAAGTATAAAAGATAATTCAAAAAAAAGTTCATTTGATATGAACCAAATGAACTTTATTTGAATGTTATGTTTTATTAATAAATTGTTTCGTGGTATGGTAGCATCATATATGTACCATTTAGTTTCTTGATGTTGTTGACATTATTCCATATTTCGAATGTCTCTTCTCCAAGAATGGTCTTCATAAAGCGAATTTGAATTTCTTTGCTAGTCGTTTCAAATAGCTCCGTAATTGGATCCTTGACTTTAGGTAGAACTTGTAGTTTGATTTGCTCAACTCCAGCTTCTTCTTTTGCTAACTTGATGGCATCTTGAAGTGTTCCAATTTTGTCTACTAATCCAATCTTTACAGCTTCTTTACCACTCCATACTCTTCCTCTTGCAATTTTATGAACTTCTTCTTTTGTCATGTTACGTCCTTCTGCAACACGGGTAATGAATAGTTCATATCCTTGATCAATTTTAGTTTGGAGCATGTTCTTCTGAAATGGAGTTAGTGGATCAACTACGCTAAGCGGAGCTCCATTTTTATTTGTGCTCACATAATCGAATGTGACACCAATTTTATCTTGCACCAATTTCTTTGCGTTAGGGATGAAAGAGTATATTCCAATGGACCCTGTAATTGTATTGTTATCTGCTACAATCTTAGATCCCGCACAAGAGATGTAGTAACCTCCTGATGCTGCATAGTCTCCCATAGATATAATGATAGGTTTAACCTGTCTTGTGAGCTCAACTTCTCTCCACATTTGCTCAGAACCATATGCACTTCCACCAGGAGAGTTTACACGGAATACAATTGCTTTAACGTTATCATTTTCCCTCGCCTTTCGAAGTACTCTAGTTATTTTATCTGGATTAATCTCTTCTCTTTCATCTGTTTTATCAACAATAGCTCCTTGAGCAAAGATCACCGCAATCTTTTCTTTATGATACTCCTTAAGTTCTTTGTCATCGGAGGTTGACTGGTAGTCTAATATACTAATTGTATTAAGCTTCTTGCCCTCTTCAACTCCTGATAGATCTTTAAGATCCGAAAGTACTTGATCTTTGTATTTTAAGTTATCAACAAGGTTGTATTTAATGGCATTCAGTGGAGATAGGTATGTTGATATATTGTCAGCACATTTATTAATTTCAGGGATGGTGATATTCCTTGATTCAGCAATGTCTTTCGTTATCACAGACCATATATCGTTTAGATATTTCGTTGTCTGCTCTTTGTCTGATTTGCTTTGATGGTCCCTGTAGTATTGTTCGACAGCAGATTTATATATGTTGTCTCGCCCTTTCATGATCTGGATATCCACACCCACTTTATCAAGTACTCTTTTGTAGTATGTTCTTTGTGATGTGAGTCCACTTAAGAATAGTTGTCCTTGTGGGTTTAGTATAATACTGTCAGAGATAGAGGTCAAATAGTATGCCTTTTGTTCTCCAAATTCCATGTAAGTATATATAAACTTGCCGCTTTTTTTGAACTCTTGAAGGGATTTGCGAAGTTCAGTAGCTGTGGCATAAGGTGCCATTAAACCAAAAGATGTGTCAATATAAAGACCTTTAATCTTAGGGTCTTTAGCTGCATCTTTCAACTGTTTTGTAAGGTTGAAAAGCCCATATGAATTGTAATTATCAAAAAGAGGAATGTCATATGAGCTTAAGGGATTGTCTGCTGCATTGTCAACAAAAGGTTTGTCAAGTTTCAAAACAAGTATTGAGTTGTCTTTTACTTTTACTTCCCCCTCAGAGGACATTCCAACACCTATCATAGCAATGATCAGTATTCCAAATGTGATCATCACGGTTATCCCAATGATGGATCCAAGAATCGAGGCTAGTAGATTTCTTAAAAATTTCATTTTTCCGTTGTTTAGTTTTTATCGTATATTAAGTGCTATATATTCTATTGGTAATAAATTTATCCTTAAAATTACAAAATGTAAAAATAAAAAATGTATGACAAACGTTATTATTAGTTTTGGAGGTAATCAAGGTGATATTTTTGGTCTTATAGATAGAGCTCTTGTAGAGATAAACAAAAGAGTTGGAACTATTGTTTCTGTTTCTCCTTTATATGAGAGTGAACCATGGGGGTTCGAGGCAGAAACAAACTTTATTAATGGGGTAGTTGAAGTTGAGACTAATATACCGGCAAATGAGGTATTGTGTATCGCATTAGAAATTGAATCGGAACTGGGGCGTATGAGAACAGGAATAGGCAAGGGGTACAGCTCTAGACCAATGGATTTAGATATCATTGATTATGGAGGGGAAGAGGTATGTTCCCCAAGCTTGGTTCTTCCTCATCCTAGAATGCAGTTACGTAAATTTGTTTTATTGCCTTTGAAAGATATTTGTCCTAGTTGGGTTCATCCAGTTCTTGACATGGATGTCGAGAAATTAATTGATGTTTGTGAGGATAATTCGAGAATAAAAAAGGTGAGAAATTAATCTCACCTTATATTTAATCTTCTATTTTGAGTCAATTTTAGGTCCAAAAGCAAGATCACCTGCATCGCCTAAACCTGGAACAATGTATGATTGTGAATTAAGTTCTGGGTCAACAGCACCTACCCATAATGTTACATTTTCTTCTCCTAGGTGTTTCTTTATATATTCAACACCTTCTTTACTACCAACTACTGAAACGATATGAACATGTTTTGGAGTTCCTTTTTCAAGTAGGGCTTTGTAGCCCACTTCCATAGATGAACCTGTTGCAAGAATCGGGTCTGAAAGAATAACGATTTTATCATCAAGAGATGGAGATGCAATATATTCAAATTCAATACAGATATCTTCACCCTCGTTATGCTTTCGGTAAGCTGAGATAAAACAGTTCTCAGCTCTATCAAATGCATTTAAAAGCCCTTGATGTAATGGAAGACCAGCTCTTAAAATTGTTGCAAGAACTACGTTTTTATCTATAATAGATACAGGAGTGTTTCCTAGAGGTGTTTGTACATCAACCTCAGAATAATCAAGGTGCTTACTAATCTCATAAGCCATGATTTCTCCTACACGTTCAAGATTTCTACGGAATCTTAGTGGATCTTTCTGAATTTCAACGTCACGGATCTCCGCGATGTAGTTATTAAAAAGGGAATTATTTTCACCTATAATGTGGACCATACGTAATTTTCCGACAAAATTAATAAATAATTAATCATGTTGTCAAGAGAATCGGTAATTTATTTTTATTCTACCAACTTTTGATATCTGATATTAAAAGCACCTATTAGTTCTGGCGATAATTGAACAAAACGATTCATGCTTGAAGGGATGTCTATTATTGTATTCGACATATCGTTTTCTTTAATAAATTCAGCTACGATTTGGTATAATTGATGTTTATCAATATCTGAGTATGATATTGCAAGGAAAAGATGAATGAAGTTTTGATTAAACAAGAGAATGACAAGCGAGCTTAGTTCATTGTTCGAATTGATATATCCGATAGCAATACCTTCGTTGTTAGATATGGCAAACTTTATAATATTCTCGATTCTAGTAAATAACTCTTCTTCGTTATATTCGGTCTTAATAGATTTTCTTAAATAGGTGATAATAGTCTTGATATTCTTTATCTCCAGAATTTGTCCATTAAGATGATCTCTGTCGATAATAACATCATCTTTAAATCTACTCAATATCTCTTCTTGTGCATACTCAAGAGATATTTGTTTGGTATTAACATTGTATATATCCCCCTTTTTTAACCACCAATTTGTTGGATTCAACTTAATAGAACTAATCCTTTTAGGGATTTTCTCTGTGAATTGATCTAGGTGTTCAGAATAGACCGGATTTGTTGAGATAATGCCTCCATAAGGATAGAAGTGATCTATTGACATAGGATGAAGGATAGGCATAATCATAGTGTAGTTTTCATCTACTATTGCTTCCCAGTCAGGAAACATTTTATCTAGATACCAACTCTTCAGGCAAGGACTTGAAATATTTGAGTTGTCGATTGTATTATCCCAGCTATCTCGATTAATATTGTTATTGTTTATTAGGCGGATCTGCATATATATACCTTACGATTAAAATATTTAGTGTGTTTAATATAGTTAATATAAATTGACTCTAAAAACTTAAAGTAATGAAAATACTTTTAGATGGTTGATAGTATTCCATGGTCTGCCATACTGAAATAATTATCATTGGTTATAATCAAGTGATCCAATAGCTTTATGTCAACAATCTTTAGCCCATTGTTTATCTTTAATGTAATATCTAGGTCTTGTTTGGAAGGAGTGAGTGATCCAGATGGATGATTATGTACAAGAATAATCTGTGTTGCTGAGTGAATCATTGCCTCTCTTATGATTAGTCGAAGGTCTACAGTTGTTGATGTGAGTCCTCCTTTGCTTGATCTGTGTTTCTCTATAATATGATTTTGATGGTCTAAAAGAAGAATCCAAAACTCTTCATGTTTTAAGCCTTCAAGCTCTATTCGCATTGCACTGTCAACATCGCTACTATTGTGGATTTTAGTTAAATTATTATTGATGTGTTGTCTTCGTTTTCCAATTTCAAAGGCCGCCAGTAGTGTAATCGCTTTAGTGTCTCCAATCCCTCTAAACTGCTTTAGTTGTTTGTAATTACACAAGCTGAGCTTCGACAGATCGTTATTAAAGTGTTTGAGGATGTGTTGTGCTAGTTCTATAGCCGTTTCATTTCGTGACCCCGATCTGAGAAGTATTGCGATGAGTTCTGCATCAGTAAGAGCGTGGGATCCTTTAAGAATATATTTCTCTCTTGGTCGATCTTGTAATGCAAGATCTTTAATGGAGTAAGAGTACTGATTAGACATAAAAAAAGGTGTAATATTAATATTACACCTTTAACATCTCAAACACAAATATGTTTGATCGTAGCCCGTAGGGGATTCGAACCCCTGTTACCAGGATGAAAACCTGGCGTCCTAACCCCTAGACGAACGGGCCTTAACGGTCTTCCGATAAGACACAACAAAATAATAGAGTAGCCCGTAGGGGATTCGAACCCCTGTTACCAGGATGAAAACCTGGCGTCCTAACCCCTAGACGAACGGGCCTCCTATTTATATTTTAGAGGACTCTATCCTACTTAAATAGAGTAAGAAAAATTAAATCAATTAAATAAGCTCCAAATTAATTGGCTTTAATTAAAGCTTATTTACGTGCAAAGATAACTTTGACTTTAAGTTTGCTGCTTTGTTATTATGAATAACATTGATCTTTGCAAGCTTGTCAATAAGTGCAACAACCTTAGGAAGGCTATCCGTTGCTTCTTTCTTGTCTGTAGTGTTACGTAGTGCCTTTACAGCGTTACGCATTGTCTTTGCGTAGTACTTGTTATGTAGTCTTTTTTTCTCAGACTGACGTACTCTCTTTAAAGCTGATTTATGATTTGCCATTTTTCTTTTTATTTTCTTCTTCAATATTTATGTAGCCCGTAGGGGATTCGAACCCCTGTTACCAGGATGAAAACCTGGCGTCCTAACCCCTAGACGAACGGGCCATCTCTTATTCTATATAATACGTCACTAATAGTATATTTAGTGATAGTAGCCCGTAGGGGATTCGAACCCCTGTTACCAGGATGAAAACCTGGCGTCCTAACCCCTAGACGAACGGGCCATTCTTCGTATCAAAGAAATGGTGTTTTCTTTATTTTTAAGAGCGGTGCAAAGATATGTTGTTTTTTTAAAACTGCAAGAAAAAAAATATTTTTTTCAAATCTCTCTGCGACTGTGCAGTCAACGTTTTTTGTTGAATGCGGTGCAAAGGAAATACAAATTTTGAATTCTACAAAACAAAAATAAGAAATTATCTCCACTCAACTATTGTGCCTCTTGCTTTTTCTCTCATTCTCTTTGGTATAGCCTCAATTATTTTTTTTGCAATTAAATCAATTATTTTTCTTTTTGTGTAGTGGCGGGTATATACAATTGCCACTTCACGCAATGGAGTGTAGTCTGAAAAGCATAGTACCTGGTCTGATTTTTTCTTGATAAGATCTAATCCGGCTAGTTCTGGGATCAACGTAAAGCCACCTTCTCGATCTATAATTTTAATGATTGTTTCAAGAGAGCCACCGTCAAACTTAAAGGGATGATTGTTTGTCCCTTGCTTCATTTTGCAAAGGTTTACAACCTGATTGCGGAAACAGTGTCCATCATTCAACAGCCATAAATCAGGTGTGTTGATATCATTTAAAAGTACCTCTCCATTTGCAAAGAAATTGCTTTTTTCGCCACAATAGATCATCATCTCTTCATAAAATAGAGGAGTCTCTTCGATCTCTTTATCTTTTAATGGTGTGACAAGTATTCCAATGTCTAATTCATCTTTTTTGAGTTTACTTTCAATTTCGTAGGTGAATAGCTCTTCTATTGTAATATCAATTTCAGGATACTCTTTGGTAAATTTACCAATAAACAGAGGAAGTAAGTATGGTGATAGTGTTGGAATGATACCAATTCTCAAAGAACCAGATAAATCATTTTTGTCTGATTTAATTATTTCATCAATTTCTTGTGACTCTTTTAGAACGTTCCTTGCTTGTGCAATAATTTTTGTTCCTAGGTCTGTTGGGATAATTGGTTGCTTAGAACGATCAAAAATCGTAACACCAAGAAATTCTTCTAATTTCTTGATTTGCATACTTAAAGTTGGTTGAGTAACAAAGCACTTCTCTGCTGCAGTTGCAAAATGTCTATAGTTATCAACAGCTATTATGTATTCTAATTGAGTTAGAGTAATCATTCCACCTTTTTTTGTCTGGTAAATATAAGTTATTTCATTATAATTTGATTCCCCTTTCTTTTTATTTATTTTGTATTCAATTAACATCATTTTCTGTGAAGTTTTTTAGTATTACCTTGAATCCGCACGTGTATTGTATTAATTTTAAGTAAACATCAGTAAGACAATGCATAGTAAGGCTTTTATATATTCAGAAAAATCACCTATTTAGGTGAATGATCAAAGATTTTAATTCAAAGGTGACACCATTTGGTGGGATATATTTAATTCATGATTTGCTAATTTCAAACGGCATTATTCAATTTATTAATGAGCAATTAGTAGACCGAGACCCAAAGTGTATCTATAAGTTCTCTGATTTGTTATTACCACGCGTATACACTACTTTTTGTGGAGGTAGTGCGACGGAAGATATTAACTATCTTCGGGATAATACATTGAATAACTTGAGATCAATTTCTATCCCTTCTGCTGATACCATTCTAAGAGGAGATGTGGAGCTTTCTACTCCATGTGAGATTATCGAAGGAAAGACTACAATTAAAGGCCAAAAGATAAATGTTAACACACTAATGAATAAATTCTTGTTGGCTAGTGCTATTAAGTTTAAACAGTTAGATCCTAATGCTTCTGATCTTATCTATGATTTTGATCACCAGTTTATTCCCACTCAAAAGAGTGATGCAGAATATAGCTATAAGAAGACAGAAGGATACTTCCCAGGAGTCGCAACCATAGGTAACATTCCTGTATATATTGAAGGACGAAATGGAAATTGTCATGTTAAAACGGCTCAATTAGAGACCCATAAACGAGCATTAGAGTTGTTGGCATCCAAAGGTGTAAAATTACGATATGCAAGAATGGACTGTGGTTCATATATCAAAGAGGTTACAGACTACTTTCATCAAGAGGGTATTCTATTTTCGATTAGAGCCTCTCACTCTAACGTATTACTATCAAAAGCATCAAAAACAGATAATTGGTCTTGTTGTGAGATAAATAATCAAGCATATGAAGTCAATAGCTTCAAATATGAATTTGGTCAATATACACATAGAATCATCGCATACCGAAAACCCAATAAGTCCAATCAAATGTCATTGATAACCAATGATGCGAAGAGTTATCAGTTTATAGTAACCAATGATTGGGATATTACAGAAGAACAAGCTATTATATTCTACAATCAACGTGGAGCTAGCGAGAAGGTTTTTGATATTCAGAACAATGATTTTAATTGGAAATCAATGCCTCACAGCAACTTAGAAGAGAACACTGTTTACTTGATAATAATGGCTGTAGCACACATTCTATATCGATACATAATATCAAAGTTTGCTGATTTAGTCGACGGGTTAAAGACAACAAGTAGACTCAAAGCATTTATATTTCGCTTTGTTACGGTGGCAGCTAAGATTACCAAAAGTGGGCGAAGAGTGATTGTTCATTTAGCAACAAACAATAAGAAACTAATTAAATCTACAAAGACTGGATAGAATGATAAACGGAACTGGTATTGGCTCTCCCTCATTAGCCTTAAGACATAAGTGGGTAAGGGAAGTTGTGTCTATCAAAGGTCTAAATTCATAGATGTAGCACGTAGTATCTCCAAATGCAGGCTTAAAATCAGGATATTACCCCATAATAAAGATTTGAGGTATGCAAGAAAAACATCTGCGTATTTTAGGTATTAGTATAGCTTTGTTAGGTAGAAAATTTATCGCTATGAAAAATATATTATTCATTCCATTACTATTGGTACTATTGTTTTTAACATCATGTGGACCGAATCAGGATAAACAAGCGGCACTTGCTTTATCACGTGCTAACTCATATTTGGTTAAAAATGATACAACAATGGCACTATCGGTGATTGATTCCGCCTTGGTGAATTACACGAATGCGAAAGAGATGCGTGCTAAATTAGAGATGATGAAAGGCGATATCTATACGGACCTTTGTAATCAATTGAAAAGAGGGGTGGATAGTTGTGACATTATCATTAGGCAAAAGCTGAAGGATTTTGTTGTTCAAGATAGGCCTTATGATAAAAACAAATGGTATGTATATAAGCGACAAACATTCAAACGAAGCTGGGACAGGTCTTTTATCGAGGTAAACCTTAATGATAAAGGGCTCATGTATTTAACCAGTAATTATATTGGAGAAAAATCATTAGATCATACTGGTATTCGTGTTTATGATAAAGATTTATCATGTAAGACTTCTATGGTGGCGCTTAATACTATTGATAATCATCATAGTGATTTCTTGGAGAGTAAGTGGGAAAAAGTATCTTATAAAGAAGGTGCTTCAGATGACCTAATATCATTTATTGTATCTCATCCAGGTAGACATTTTAAAGCTGTTTTCCTTGGAAAAAAGTATTATTACATACTATTAGAGAAGTACGATATCGAAGCCGTTGTAAAATCGTATGAGTTGTCTCAGTTACTAAAACAAAGGCAAGCCTTAAAGCTTAAATTACACTCTGTCGATAAACAGATCTGTAAGAATTGCTAATGTTACAAATTTCTACAATGATTCATTATCGATTATGATCTTTTGGGATCATTATCGATAATGATATCCTCTTTCTCAATAACTCTTCTGTAAAATAAATAAAAAAGTTAATTAGGGGAATGCAATAGTTAAACGGTAATTGTTTTAGAGCCTTAATGATAGATCAAATCCTTATTGAATGGAAAGGGTGTACTGCTTGAGGGGACTGTTTGCGGGTTAATTATACCATACTTGGAAATAACTCTTCATTAAAATGGAGATGCTAGGAACAATATTTTACAAAAAAACGATATAATTAAACAATGATAGTGTTTTGAATTAATCGTTGTTTAAATTTGTGTAATCAAGAGACGATAAATGTTTTAAATACTAGGTAAAGATGAAGATTCATAAAATCGATTGCGGGACTTTTAAGTGTGATGCCGGAGCTCTGTTTGGTGTGATTCCAAAACCTTTGTGGAGTAGAGTATATTCTTCCGACGAGTATAATCGGTGTCAATTGAATATGCGCAACTTACTAATCGAGGAAGGCAATCGTAAGATATTGATTGATGTTGGGAGTGGTATGAATTACTCTGAGAAATATATTCGAAATAATTCTCTCGATGCTGGATCAAAGCTTTATGAATCATTAAATCAAGTGGGGGTCGATCCTTCTGATATTACAGATATTATTTTTACTCATTTACATTGGGACCACTCATGTGGTGCTTTTGATGTAGGTAATGGTGAATTTGGAGAGCTATTTCCTAATGCAAATTACTTTGTTTCTAGAGCCCAGTGGGATAATGCACATGCCGATAATCCTAGAGAAAATGCAGCATATCATATCAAAGATTTAGATTTGATGGAGAAGTCTGGTCGTCTGTTTCTGTTAGACAAGGATGACCAACCTTTTCAAGATTATATTACACTATTTTATATGGATGGTCATACTTTAGGACAAATAATCCCTGTACTCCACCATTCAAACGGTGAATCGATTGTTTTCACAGCCGATTTTATTCCGACATTAGCTCATGTTTCTAATGTATGGGTTGCTGCTTATGACTTATTCCCTTTGATCGCAATGAAGGAGAAAGAATCTTTTCTGCGAAAAGTTGTTGATAACAAATGGGTCTTATTTTTTCAGCATGATGCATATTGCGAAACAGCAAATGTTATATTGAACAATAGTACCTTTAAAGGAAGTCCTGTAGATACCTTTACATTATCATAAGAACTAGATTTTGAACATCTAATAGATAGTGATCTCCCCCAGGAGCTATCTTGTTATCAGAATTAAATGACAGAAATCGCAAATAATATAGTTAAGGATCATTTCCATGAAGATGGTAAATCTAAGAATCAAACAGGAATATTAGAGATCCTATTTGATTCTTACGAATTGCCTGCAATGATTCTTGACGATGAGTTACGCCTTCTAAAGATAAATCCTCTTGCAAAAGAGATGTTTAACTTAGACATTAATATTGGAGAGATTTTACAAGAACCTTTTCATATTATTTATGATGTGTTACCAAAAGCCCTGTGTGAGCCAGAAACATATTATGAATATCTATGTGTCGAAGGTCTGTTTTTTCGGATCGGTGTCAAAGCCTTGAAAAATGATTCAGATGTATACTATTTTATCACATACCTACCGTTAAAAAATAAAGTTCAAAATCATATCCCAACAGAACTTGAAAAGAAGATTTCAGAAGAGATAAATGGAGTTAAATTTAAGTTCTATTGTGTAGGACAGCGAATTGAACTTGATTATAAGGAGACTGAAAGTATTTTGGAAGATGTTCTTAACTGCTCTTTTCAAGCTTCCCTTCTCATGTCATATTTGGATAAAGCTTTCCATCGATTGTATAACTCTTTTATGTCCAATCCATTGGTGGAGTTATTGCCTGTGTTGTTGAAATGGAGTTTAGATGATAATATGACCTTCTATACTCGTCAAGAGATAACATCATATACCATGGATAAAAGTGGTTGCTATATCCTTGAAGGAAGAGTCTATGATGTTACATCTAAAATTAAAGAGAGATCCTCTTTTAGAATACTTGAAGGGAAACTATTTGATTTTATGGAACATTACAATAGTGGTCTACTTTGGGTCGCGAATAGTGATGTTAGTGGAGAGTTGGTTGGTGAAGTAAGGGTGTCTAGTGCGAATAATAGAGCCTTGTCACTGCTTAATGTTGATAAGAAAGATATAATAGGAATGCCTTTAAGTAGTATATTCCCACAGGTCGATCATATCTCTCATTTTTGTCTAGATAGCAATACTGTTAGTTCTTTGATTACACACGTTTATGATAATGATCAAAGTAAAAAACTATACAATGTATATATATATCCGTTTTCGGAATTCTCTATGTGGGGAATATCATTTTATGAGGTGTGTGAAGTTGATGAAATGGAAATGCCATCTACAACGACCGTAGACCTTAACATATCAGATGATATCCCTGATTTTGTTGTAAAGATATCGAATGATTATACCATTGAATTTATTAATGATTCTATGGTAAAAGCATTAGGTGCAACAAAAGGAGAATTAATAGGACAGTCCTATCAGGAAGCAATTTTAGAGCCACTAGGTCTAAAGAATTCAATCCTTACAGAAGCTGTTGGTTCGAAGGCGATTAGGCGCAAAGAGCTTGCATTGACTCATTTAGGTGTAAAATATGATATTGACTTCTTTGCGATTCCTAATATCTTAAATAATGGCGAGGTCGACTCTGCACTTCTAATTGGTCGTAATATATCGCACCTTATGAACAATATTCGAATGCTTCAGGCAGAGAATAAGCATTTGAAGGAGGTTGGACAACTTAAAAGTCAATTCTTCGCTAATATGAATCATGAAGTACGTACACCACTTAATAGTGTATTGGGTTTTATGGAGCTTATTGATGATGAATTTTATAGTTTAGAACAGCGGCATAGTTTTCAACAGAGAATGAAAGAAAATGGTGACTACCTGCTAAATATCATCGATGATATTCTAGATATATCTGCAATTGAAGTCAATGCCATTAATCCTAATTATGGTGTCGTTAATCTATCTTCCTTACTTCGAACTGTATTTAAATCATTCGAATATAGAGGGTTGATAAATATGGACATTGACTTTGTACTCGATGTCGAGGATGAGTTTATTAAAGTATATTCAGATGACCGTATATTGAGACGTGTTCTAACCAACATACTGAATAATGCTTGGAAATTCACCAAAGAGGGAACGATAAAAGTATCCATGACAACCAATTTGAAAGGAGTGTCTGTTTCCGTTTGTGATACGGGATGTGGTATTCCTGAAGATGAGTTACCTTTTATCTTTGATCGGTTTCGAAAATTTAGCAATAACTATTGTAAGTCATTCGGAGGGAGTGGACTAGGTCTGTCGATATCTCAACATTTTATGCATTTAATTCGTGGAGATATTAATGTTACAACAGAAGTAGGCAAGGGATCTTGTTTTAAGATATTCATTCCCAATACGATTGTTGGAAAGGGATAGTAAAAGTGCGATGTTTCATAAACATCGCACTTTTTGTTATAACTCCTCTTTAAGAAATTTGGCTGTATAAGATACTTCATTTGAACAGATCTCCTCAGGAGTCCCTTCACATAGAATTTCACCACCACCAACTCCTCCTTCTTTTCCAATATCTATAATATGGTCTGCCATCTTGATCACATCTAGATTGTGTTCAATAATAATTACCGTATTACCTTTGTCTACAAGTCTATCGATAACTTGTAACAAAATCCGAATATCTTCAAAATGAAGCCCTGTTGTTGGCTCATCAAGGATATATAATGTCTTTCCTGTATCTTTTTTACTTAATTCCGAAGCAAGCTTCACTCGTTGGGATTCACCTCCTGAGAGTGTCGTAGACGATTGCCCTAGAGTGATGTAACCCAAACCAACATCTTGCAATGTTTGTAACTTCTTTTTCATAGGAGGCACCGCCTCAAAATAAGGAATAGCTTGATTGATAGTCATATTTAGCACATCCGAAATAGATTTGCCTTTATAACGTATTTCTCTTGTTTCCCTATTATATCTTTGACCATTACACTCATCACAATGCACGAGAACATCAGGAAGAAAATTCATCTCTATAACACGCATTCCAGCACCTTTACATTTCTCGCATCTTCCGCCTTTAACGTTAAAAGAGAACCTACCAGGCTTATATCCTCGTACCTTCGATTCTGGAAGTTGTGAAAATAAAGATCTAATATCAGAGAATAACCCTGTATAGGTTGCAGGATTAGACCTTGGTGTTCTTCCAAGTGGAGATTGATCAATTTGAACAACTTTATCGATATGCTCCAAGCCTTCAATAGACTCGTATGGTAGAGGATCTTTAACTGACTTGTAGAAATATTGACTCAGTATAGGCTGTAGTGTTCCATTAATCAAAGAGGACTTTCCACTTCCAGAGACACCTGTAACACATATTAGTTTTCCCAAAGGAAATGACGCGGTTACATTCTTAAGGTTGTTACCAGTAGCTCCTTTTAATATTAACTCATCACCATTTCCAGGACGGCGTGTTGCAGGAACCTCTATATTAATCTCTCCTGTTAAGTATTGTGCTGTCATACTAGAGGACTCCATAAGCTGAGCAGGAGTACCTGAAGCAATAATCTCACCACCATGTCGACCTGCCTTAGGACCCATGTCAATAACGTAGTCGGCATCCAACATCATGTCTTTGTCATGCTCTACAACGATAATTGTATTCCCAATATCACGAAGATGATTTAGAGATTGTATCAGCTTCTGGTTATCTCGTTGATGAAGGCCAATACTTGGCTCATCAAGAATATATAACACATTGACCAATTGTGAACCTATCTGTGTTGCCAAACGTATTCGTTGAGACTCTCCACCTGAAAGCGTTCTAGAGGATCTATTAAGAGATAAATAATCTAGCCCCACATCAAGTAAGAAATGAATACGCGTTAAAAGCTCTTTTAGAATCTCTTTGGCGATAGTCTGTTGATTCTTACTCAACTTATCATCGACTTCACTAAGAAAAGTATATAAAGTGGAGATATTCATTTGAGATAACTCCGCGATATTCTTTCCTCCAAACTTAAAGTGCAACGACTCCTTTTTAAGTCTCTGACCGTTACAAACAGGACAAGTAATACGACGTTGAAACTGATTGGCCCACTTTTGTGCCTTCTTCGATTTACTATCATCGCTCTGCATCGTGATATATTTGACAATACCATCAAAGCTACCTAGATTATAGAAGCTAGATTCTCCATCTTGACTCATCGGGATCTTTTCACTCGTACCATTGAGGACCTTATGAATACACTCTTCAGGAACATCCTTCAGTGGCGTCCTAAGATCACATTGATACTTGGCTAATAGCCCCTCAATCTGTCTAAACATGATGCTCTTTGTTGGAACACCTAGAGGGAGAATGCCCCCTTTTTGAATACTGAGCTCCTTGTCAGGAATAATAAGATCAATATCAATCTTAGTCACCTCACCCATCCCATTACAATGAGAACAGGCTCCTTGTGGTGAATTGAATGAGAAATTATGGGGTGCTGGCTCCGCATAAGCGATTCCAGTAGTAGGGCACATCAAGTTGCGCGAAAAATAACGATACTCCGAACCATCTCGATTAGATATCATCATAATTCCCTCTCCATGCTTCATTGCTGTCGTGATAGAAGCTTTAAGACGATCCACATCTTTCTCGCTTACCACGAGTCGATCAATAACAATTTCAATCGTATGATTCTTATATCGATCTAGCCTCATCCCATGCTCAATAGAGATAACCTCTCCATCGACTCTTGCATGAAGAAATCCTTTTCTTAAGATCTGTTCAAAGAGCTCGCGATAATGCCCTTTTCTGTTTTTTACAATAGGAGATAGTATCAAACATGGTTGTCCATCATAAGATTCAATCACCAAATCTAAGATCTGTTGTGGAGTGAACTTAATCATCTCCTCATCAGTATTATATGAATAAGCGGTAGACGCCCTTGCAAAAAGAAGGCGCAAGAAGTCATAAATCTCGGTTACTGTACCAACAGTGGATCTCGGATTCTTATTTGTCGTTTTTTGTTCAATAGAGATAACCGGTGAAAGACCCGATATTTCATCCACATCAGGTCGCTCTAGGTTGCCCAAAAAAGAGCGTGCATAGGATGAAAAGGTTTCAATATACCTACGCTGTCCTTCCGCATATATAGTGTCAAAAGCTAAAGAAGATTTCCCGCTACCACTAAGCCCAGTTATGACAGTCAACTGATTCCTAGGAATCTTAACGTCAATATTCTTTAGGTTATGTTCTCTGGCCCCAGTCACGGTGATAAAACCTTCCTCTTCTGAGTGGGTTGATCTATTCATTACAAATGATTATGATTAATGGTTTACAGCATCCTCTGCTTTGTTAGGTAGAAGAATCTGATAAGACTTCTGCCTCGAGTTCTTAAGATATGGCTTCCTTAACCAAGGGTTATAGTATTTAAGTTCCTTATAACTAATGCCATGATCTTTCGCAAAGGTACTAAAATTCTTTATGCTATGCTTTACCGTTATGGCATAAGTGTCATAAAGAGGATAATAGTCCGATTCTTGTAATATGAAATTATACTGCTCTGGGTTCTCAAATATAATCTTAAATGCCACAATACGATACAGGTATCTTGCCGTTTCAGGATTTAACAGCATATCAAAATATGTTGTCGCTCCTTGTATCTCCATCTGTTTAAGTACGCCTCGCCTTCCTGCATTATAACTTGCTGCTACCAATGCCCAATCTTTAAACTTTTCATGTGCATGCTTCAAATATTTACATGCTGCGATGGTCGACTTCTCTATGTGATATCTCTCATCCACATAACTATTGACCGTGAGTCCGTAATCTTTGGCTGCACTACCCATCATCTGCCACAACCCTTTTGCTCCTGAAGGAGACACCGCAACTTCGCTTAAGCTACTCTCGGCTACAGCCAGATACTTAAAGTCATTCGGAATCTCATACTTTTCTAATATGGGTTCGATAATAGAGAAATAGCGTTTCGACTTCTTGATGAGGATCAATGTCTGTGATTGCCAATAGCTATTCACAAGAAGTTCTCTATCCATACTTTCCTTAACATAGTCACGATCCATTGGTAGGGTGTCGTTCGCAAAAGTCACGATTTCAGGTATAGGCACCGCTTTAACTGATGGTATGGCATGCACCGTTTGCTCTGTTGGAGTTATGGTATAATTATCTGCTTGTGGTCTTTTTATAAAAGCAGTTAGAAGTATAAATGTAGTAAGTAAAGTAGTGATTATAGTTAATAACACTACCTTGGTTATCTGTTTTGCGCTCATGATCCAAGGGGTATATTTTCAGTTCCTCATCTACAAAGGTAACCTTTGTAGATGAGAAAAAGTTTCTATTTTTCCCTTGAAAAAGGTTAAAAAGAAGAATCACTTTTTAACTATCTCAGAAATAGTAAAATGAGGAAATACTTTTTAAGATAATAGTTTCTTAACAAAGCCTGAAATCACTTTTCCATCTGCTTGACCAGCCATCTCTTTGCTTGCCATTCCCATCACTTTACCCATGTCAGCCATCGAAGAAGCACCAACTTTTTCGATAATTGCTTTTACATTCTCTTCAATCTTCTCTTCCGTTAGAGGTTCTGGAAGGAATGTCTCCATCACTTCAGCTTGCGCCTCTTCAACTTCAGCAAGATCTGCACGATTTTGCTCTCTGAAGATTTTAGCTGAATCTCTATTCTGTTTTGCAAGCTTCGCAATAATCTTTTGGATGTCAGCATCGCTAAGCTCATCATTGGCAGCTTTAGCAGTCTTCGCTTCGATAATAACTTTTTTAATTCCTCTTAAGGCTTCTAAACGAACTTTATCTTTCGATTTCATCGCCTCTTTCATCTGTACTGTTATCGCATCCGAAATTGTAGTCATAGTATGATAATATATTAATCTACATTGTCATGTAGAAATGAGTTATTGTTATTAATCTTTGGTTCATTACTATTGGGATCCACATGATACTGTGAATACTCTTGTGTTGGCCTTTGATTATAGAATGCTTGATTGTTCTGTTGTTGCTTCAGCATCTCTTTTCTCTTGTATGCTGGAACACGAGTCATCTGATCTACCTCTTCATCGTTCGCTTGATCGAAATTACGACGCATACCATTATCTGGCTCTTGCACATTTGGTTGTCCATATGGTGGATTGTTGTGCTGGGTGTAATTTTGATAATTAGAAGGTTGAGCAGGAGCATCGTTGCTATACAATTGATTGATTGCATCCTCATTACGCTCTTTCTGATAGATCGAATTATTTAAATCATAACCTTGGTCCATTGGACGTTGATAACTCTCTCTAACAGGAGCCTGATCAGGTACATTTGATGGCATCTGCTGTTGAGGAGGTGGTTGGTTAAAGATATTAGGCTCCTTGTACTGAGGTTGCTGTTGATTCAATGAAACCTTCACCGACTGTGGAGCAGGTTTTTTCTCTCGCAGCTCCGGAATAGAGGCTTGACCAAATCCAGTGGCAATAACTGTAACCGAAAGTTTCTCTCCCAAACTATCGTCATTACCATTACCCCAAATCAAATCAGCATTATTTCCAGCCATCTGCTGTACATAGTTCGTAATATCATCAATCTCACTCATCAATGCCTCATTATCACTACTTGATGTGATATTCAGAAGAATATTTTGTGCTCCATTGATATTGTTGTTATTCAATAGTGGTGAATTCAGGGCCATTTCAATTGCATGGATGGCACGATTCTCTCCTTCAGATGTTCCGGACCCCATAATAGAGACACCAGAATTACGCATCACCGTATCCACATCCGCGAAATCCACATTGATATAACCATGGAAAGTGATGATCTCTGCAATTCCCTTGGCTGCTGTGGCAAGGACACCATCAGCCTTAGCAAAGGCCTCCGACAAAGGGAAATCTCCATAAAGATCAATAATACGTTCATTATTGATAACCAATAGGGAATCAACCTTACCTTCTAACTTACGAATACCATCGACTGCCTGATTGATACGACGTTTCCCTTCATTTCTAAATGGAATAGTCACAATACCAACCGTAAGAATACCAAGATCTTTTGCGATTTCTGCAATCACAGGTGCTGCACCTGTTCCTGTACCACCACCCATTCCTGCTGTAATAAAAATCATATTGGTATTATCTCCCAATATTTTTTGGATCTCTTCGATACTTTCTCTTGCAGCTTCTTCTCCAACATCAGGCTTGTTTCCTGCTCCTCTACCTTCTGTCAGAGATTGCCCCAAATGTATCTTGCGAGGAATATTACTGTCGTCAAGGGCTTGCTGGTCCGTATTACATATTACGAACTCCACATCTTTGATACCTTCACTGTACATGTGTTTAACAGCGTTACTACCTCCGCCACCAACACCAATCACTTTTATTATCGCCTCTTTTTTCTGTTCTTGATAGTCAAACTCCATGTGATATATTATTGAAGGATATAAATCCTTTTGGGTTCTTAAGTTATTTATTCTTCTTCAAAAAAGTTACTAATCCCAAACTTACGTTTGAACCATTTAGAGACACTGTTCTCTTTTCTCTTTTGATCAGGAGTCTCCTCCTCTATATTCTCTTTCGACACAAACTCCTCTTGTATCTTTTCGGTTTCAACTTCATCTCCTTGATGAGTCATGACGTCCTGTTCCTCTTCCATCTTAGAAACAAACTCTTTTTCCTCAAAAGGACTTTCAAACAAAGGTACTTGATTTTCCTCTTTTTCAGAACTCTCTACGTAATTATATGTAGGAGGCATATCATGCCTATTGTGGACTGTTTGATTGGGATCTTTGTGGAAACCGGTGGCTAATACGGTGACAAATAGACGATCACCAAGGCTATCATCCACTCCCGTACCCCAAATAATCTCGGCTGAATCACCCGCTTCGTCTTGTACCGTGTCAAGAATCTGTCCTATCTCATTAAGACGAGCTTCATGATGTTTGCTACTGATAATATTTAGCAAAATACTCTTGGCTCCATCAATATCATTACTGTCAAGCAAGGGAGATTTTAAAGCATTATAGACTGCCATATTTGCTCGATCTTCCCCATCTCCTGTACCACTACCCATCAAGAAAACACCTGAGTTCTGCATGGTCGACTCCACATCCGCAAAGTCAATATTTACCGTGCCTGGAAGTGTGATAATCTCAGCACACCCTTTGACCGCATTACCAATAATCTCATCCGCTTTATGAAAGGCTCTACTTGCAGGTAGGTTTCCATACAATCGAAGTAACTTCGCATTACTAACCACCAAAAGGCTATCAACAAATGGACGTAACTCTTCCACTCCTCTGAGGGCTTGTTCATATCGCTTTTGTCCCTCTTGGGGCGAAGGAATAGTCACTACAGCTACTGTAAGTATTCCCATCTCTTGTGCAAGTTGAGCAATAACGGGGGTGGCACCTGTTCCTGTTCCTCCTCCCATACCTGCTGCAAGAAATATCATCTTGGTCGAGTTCTCAAAGACCAACCTTATATCTTCGATATTCTCAATGGCAGCCTGTTTCCCTTGAGAGGGATTATTTCCCGCACCACGACCTTCAGTAAGCGTAATCCCTAATGGAATCTTTAGGTTAATAGGACTATTCTGAAGCGCTTGAATATCCGTGTTACAAACAATAAAGTTTACACCGGTAACTCCCTCTTGATACATATGGTCTACAGCATTGCATCCTGCTCCACCGACACCTACGACCTTAATGATGGAATCTTCATTTTCTTTAAAACCAAAGTTCATCAAACGCTCCTGCATAAGCTAATTATTCTAGTTTAGTTCGTCACTATCATCTTCTAAAAATTGAAATGCAAAATTCCCTAATTTCTTTAAAAAGGAGTGTTGCTTATTAGTCTTCTTAGGGGATCTACTCTCTTTCTCAACTTTCGGCTTAGTTCGTTCTGAAAAGTTCACCTTAGGGCGTTGAATCTTCTCAGACTTCTCCAAGGTGTATTGCAACAAGTTCAGTGCAGATGCATAAGCTGGCTGTTTTAGCTTCTCCACATAAGGACCTGCAATATTCTGTGATTCATTCACACGGATATCTTTACCCGTATCAAACGAAAGTATATTCTTCATGCCTTTGAAGCTTGCTCCACCTCCAGACATCACCACATTAGAACCGATCTTCTCCATTAAGTCATAACGTTGCATCTGATAGACGATCGCTTCGTTAATCTCTTCCAATCTCGCTTCAATTACCTCCGACAGAGCCAAGAGAGAAATATCTTTCTCTTTTATATCACCACTTTTAGGAAGGGTGATTTGTATATCATTACTAGGGACCAAACTTGTGATGGTTCCATGTGATTTCTTTAACTTCTCTGCAAACTCATTGATGGTTTGGAAAGCCTCCATAATATCACCAGTGATCACCTCTCCTCCAAAAGGAATAGAAGAGGTATGATATAGACGATTCTTATAGTATATTGCCACAGTCGTTAAACCGCAACCAAGATCTACCACAGCACTTCCAATCTCTTTTTCATGCTTCGATAGACAGTACTTTCCTAACAGGGCTGGATGGATCATGATCTTATCCACATGCAGATGTAAGTGTTCAAAACACTTCATAAGCATGGTCTGATACTCCATAGGTCCTGTGATCACATGATACTTTGCACTCAGCTCCTTTCCTGAATAACCAAGAGGATTGGTGATAATTGTTTCGGAGTTCAGTATAAAGCTTATTGGCGTTACATGATAACTAATGTTACCTCCTTCACAAGCCTTTATCTTTGCCTCTTTTATAATCGATTGAATGCTCTCCTTGTTGATCTCCTTATCTGGATCTAAAGTCTTATCCACCTGAACAATGGCATTCTTTAACTTATGACCATTAAAACCAACCGTAACATTCTTTATAGGTTCTTCAATTCCCTTCTTTGCCATGGATAGAGCCATCTTGATCGAGTCAGCAGTCTCCTTACTGTTCATGATCACTCCACGATGTACTCCTTGTGCTTCGCTTTCGCCATAACCCACAATTTCAACTTGACGGTTAGGCGCAAAACAACCTATAAGAACAACAATTTTTGATGTTCCTATATCTACAATTGTTTCGAGTTGTCGATATGTGTTCATAGCGATTTATATTTTTAAGAACAGACAACCTGTCCTTCATACTTCAAATTAATACGTCTGTACTTCCCCCAACCTTCGTTGGCCAATACTTGTCTGTAAAACGCTTTTAAATACTTAAACTTGCGTTTATATTTTTCAGGGGTGCCAAAAATAACTCTAAAATCCCCAACTTTGGGTATCATAACGAGCTCCCCGTTCTTATCTATGTCTATTTGATCGATAAGAGACCGTAAAAATCGGTCATTTTGGATAAATAGACAAAGATCGAATAGCTCATTTTTTATAAAATCGAGATCGGTATTCCCTGTGATAATGGGCGTCTTCTCCGTATACTTTGGAGACCAAGGGATTACACTTTTATGTGCATCCAAATAGAAATCTCGTTTTTTTGATACTACCCTTAGGATTGGGTCTTTTTGATCTACAATTATATTTAAAACAGCGCTCGCATACAATTTGTTGTATGCCATACTATAATAGACTTCACAATCCTCTATATAATTACTGTTTTTAAGCTTTTTTTCGATTTTATGTAGACTAATGCTATCTCTATTTCGACCTAATACCTCACCATTGGTCTTCTCGACAAACTTTATCACCGAGCTTTTATCCACAAAACGATGTTCTGCAGCGTCGAGTACGACAATACGATAGTTATCCACCCTTCCCGACATCACCCATGATCTGATATGCAGAAGGGAGAGGATGAAAAGAGGGACAGCAACCAGAATAAAGATGAGCGTCTTGACCTTTTTATGCATTTTTTGTCAAATATTCTCTTATCGGACCCACGAGCGTATCTATATCGCCCGCACCGAGAGTTACTAAGATATCAAATTGTTCATAATCTAAAACAGAAATAACCTCATTTTTTGATATTATCCTCTTTTTTGCTGCATGACAGTGCTGATAAATCAAATCTGAGGTGACTCCCTCCATCGGCTTTTCCCTTGCTGGATAGATATCCAATAGCAATAATGAGTCCAGCTGTGAAAGACTTTCACCGAAACCTTTATAAAAATCGTTAGTTCGTGAGAATAGGTGTGGTTGGAAAATTCCAGTCACACGCTTCCCTGGATACAGTGCTTTAATACTATCTAAAGTCGCGTTAATCTCCGTTGGATGATGAGCATAATCATCAATATATTTCACTAAACCATTATCAAATTGAACATCAAAACGACGCTTAACTCCTTGATACGATGGAATAATCTTTCGAATCTCTTCTGTGGTCACCCCATTCAATAGAGATACAGCTACTGCTCCAATACAGTTCTCCAAATTGACCTGTCCTGGATAGGTGAATCGACACGATGCAATCACTCCCATAGGAGTATGAATATCGAACGTATATCCACCATCTTCTACCCGAATATTACTCGCATAAAAATCAGCATCATTATCTTCCAGTGCATAGCTATAACAAGTGGCATCTTTCTTCTTCAGATCGATATCCTTCTTGTATACCACATAACCATCATTAGGAACCATCGAAAGGTACGCATCGAAGGTCTCTTTAATAGAGGCATCATCCCCGTAAATATCTAGATGGTCAGCATCCGTTGAGGTTAATAACGCAGTATCTGGAGAGAGTTGCATGAACGAGCGATCAAACTCATCTGCCTCTACCACCATCACATCACTACCTTCATTCGGTAGTAGATAGTTTGTCCCATAGTCTTTAGAGATACCTCCTAAAAAGGCAGTACATCCAACAGCACTCTGGTGCATGATAAATGAGGTCAGTGTGGTGATCGAAGTCTTACCATGCGTTCCTGCAATACCAATACAGTTCTTTGTTCTTGAGATCAAACCCAACACTTCAGCACGCTTCATCACCTTGTAGCCCTTCTCTCTAACGGCAACCAACTCACCAAAATCTTGAGGAATGGCAGGAGTTAGAACCACTAAGGTACGGTCTATATCTGTCGGAATAAGTTCCGGTGCATCATGATAGTGAATATCAATTCCTTCTGAAACCAAAGTCTTTGTTAACTCCGTCTCCGTACGGTCATATCCAGACACTTTGAACCCACTATGGTTAAAGTAGCGAGCCAAAGCACTCATCCCAATACCTCCGGCACCAATAAAGTATATATGACGATAATTTTCCATTATTTCTCTTTCAATATATCTGATGCTACAGCCACAATATCAGCTACAGCATTGGGTTTTGCAAAATCTTTAATCTTCTTCTCTAAAATCTCTATGGTTTGGTGGTCCTCCAACAACGCTATAGCTTTAGGAACCAAAACCTCTATCGCTTCTTTATCTTCTACTAATACAGCAGCGCCATGATCGGTCAGTGCTCTCGCATTATGTGTCTGATGATCCTCTGCTACATTAGGTGATGGCACCAATATAGTCGCTTTTCCCATAACACATAACTCCGAAATAGTACCTGCACCTGCTCTAGAGATCAACAAATCACTAACATCATAAGCCGTCTTCATATCTGCAATAAATGGAAGGATATGAAAGTTAGAGGCCATCTTACCTTCATATTTTTCTATCAGTGCATCGTAGTAAAACTTACCACACTGCCACAACACATTAACCCCCTTAGCCATCAATTGTTCGGCATACTTATCTACGGCTAGGTTTATCTGTCTCGCACCCAAACTACCTCCAATAATCAACAAGGTGGGTTTATTGGCATCCAGCTCCCAAGGAATATCAACATCCTCTGACTTCTCTAGAAGGACTTGACGAATAGGGTTTCCCGTAAAATGAATCTTCTCCTTAGGGAAAAAACGATCCATATTGGGGTAGGCCACACATATCGCATCAGCTCTCTTACCTAAAATCTTATTGGTAACTCCAGCGTAAGAGTTCTGCTCCTGAATGATACTCTTTTTCCCCATCAAAGAGGCCAAATAGAGAATGGGGCCACTAGCAAATCCTCCTGTTCCCACCACCAAATCAGGTTGGTGCTCTTTGATAATACGCCAAGCTTTCATCAGTGAGATGATAAGCTTCGGTAAGAACATCACATTACGCCACAACTGCTTTCGATGGAAACCTACAACAGGGATACCTTTGATGGGATAGCCAGCCTGTGGCACCTTCTCCATCTCCATCTTCCCTAAAGCTCCAACAAAAAGAATATCAGCTTGTGGATAAGTCGTCTTAATCTCATTGGCAATAGAGACCGCAGGAAAAATATGTCCTCCTGTGCCTCCTCCGCTAATAAGTACTTTTATATCTTGTTTCATCTTCAAATCAAATCTTTAATCTATAACCACCTTTTAATCAAAATCGATGTCGTCATCCTCATTCAGATAGGCATACTTATTCTCAATACGTCTTACTTCGTTGATAATAGAGTTATCTTTATCTGAAACCTCCACCTTGTTGGTGGCCATCTTCGATCGATATGCTATATTCTGGATAATACCTACACCTAGTGATGTTGCTATAACCGAAGAGCCTCCTAACGATATAAAAGGCAGAGGCTGTCCCGTAACAGGAATGATATTTAACGATACTGCCATATTTGTAAAGGCTTGCAGCACATATAGTGTGGCAATTCCGCAAACCAACATCGCCGGAAAGACCTTTTCACACCGGATCATGATCTTAAAGGATCGAATAAAGAACACGACATATGAGAACCATATGAAGAATCCTAACGCGATTCCTCCAAACTCAATCGACATGGCATAAACAAAATCATTATGCGATGCACTAAGGAAATTGGAGACCAAACTCTTATCTACTGTTCCTTTCACTCCTCCACGAACAATGGCTACTTTTGCATAATCCACCTGTCGCATACGGTGATCTTTGGTGATTTCTGTTCCGTTTACATAGCTCATAACCCTCGACTTAACCGTCGAGATACGTCCAATCTTCACAGGCAGATGATCCGATATTAATATCAGAATTGTAAACGACATCACCCCGAATAGAATCAATAACCCAATCTTCTTTAAAGGCATTCGACCGACCAGCATCATGATAAATACTGTCGTACCAAGAATAAACGAGGTGGAGAAATCGGCTAAAAAGATTACTCCTGCAATCCCTGCTGTCGATAATATGATCTTATAAAAAGCACCATTGCGTGATGATTCATCCTTCTGTCCCGTGCCAATAAAGTAGGCGGTGGTGTAGATGAGCGCCAGCTTTGCAAACTCGGTGACCTGAAAACTTATCCCTCCCAAATCCAAACTACGTCCTGTCTGTTCGCTACCCGAAGATAAAAACAGCCCAAGCATAAGAATAGAGCATACGAATATATTGATCGCAATCGAGAGCTTCCCAAAGATGGTGATGGGAAGATAGATGGTACCTACCATGATCGCTAGTCCAAGAAGGATATAGACCCCATGCTTTATTCCAGGTTGCAGATATGCCCCTTGATAAATATTGTAGGCCAATCGACCTCCAGAAGAGAGAAGTATAGGTATCGATAGAATACTCAAAAAGATTACGATACTCCAAATTCCTTTGTCTCCTTGGAACAGTTGAGTTATTTGAGATAAGAATTTTTTCATCACACTCTATAATGCGTTTACATACTCTTTAAATTGATTCCCACGATCAATATAACTTTGAAACAGATCAAAGCTTGCACAACATGGGGATAACAGTACAATGTCATTCTCCTTTGCATAACCATGGGCAGCTGCTACTGCTTTTTCCATCGCGTCTGTCTCAACGATAGGTATACCACTTTGTTGGAAAGCAGCAACAATCTTACTGTTGTCCATCCCCAAACAGATAATGGCTTTTACCTTCTCCTTGACCAATGACTCAATGATTGAATAGTCATTTCCTTTATCCGTTCCTCCAACAATCCAAACTATATCTTGTTCATAAGCATCCAATGCAAAACGTGTCGCATCAATGTTTGTTGCCTTTGAGTCGTTAATGTAGCTTACACCATCCAATATACGGCTTAGCTCTAAACGATGAGCTACCGCTTCAAATGTCTCTAATCCCTTCAGAATATCACGATGACTCATCCCAACACGAAGGGTAGTCAATACTGCTGCCATCATATTACACCAGTTGTGTCTCCCTTTTAAAGGAAGCGATGCTAGAGGTGCTACAAAATGACGACCAGCTAACGACACATCCAAATGCCCCTCATTAACTTTAGCCAATGCCGATGGACTATGACTATTTAATGAGAAGGAAGCAGATGCCATTGGGAGTCTCATCTCTGTCAGCTTCTGAGCGATGGTCTCATCATCCTCGAAGAATATAAACAGATCCTCCTCTTTTTGGTTCTGTATAATGCGTAATTTTGCATCTGCGTACTTTGACAACTGATAGTCGTAACGATCAAGGTGGTCGGGAGTAATGTTCAGTAATATCGATATGTCCGCCTTAAATTGGTGCATATCCTCTAATTGAAAACTACTCAGTTCCAATACGAACCAATCGAACTCCTGATCCGCTATCTGTCGTGCAAAACTCGTTCCAATATTTCCACCGACACCAACAGTATACCCCGCCTCTTTCAGCATATGGTATAACAATGAAGTCGTCGTGGTCTTACCGTTACTACCTGTAATACAGATCGACTTTCCTGAATAGAACTGTCCAGCAAACTCAATCTCTGAAGCGATTGGAATGCCAGCAACGTCAATCTTTTTTACGATAGGAGCCGTACGTGGAATACCTGGACTCTTCACAACAAGGCTAGCCCCATTTAGAAGATCGTCCGAGTGTCCTCCCTCTTCCCATGCAATACCATGTGAATCCAGCTCTTCTCTATATTTTGGTGCCATGGTTCCGAAGTCCGAAACCATCACATTATATCCTCTTTTATGTGCAAGAATGGCACTACCTACACCACTCTCTCCTGCTCCTAAAATAACAATTCGTTCCATGTCTATCGAACTTTAAGCGTAACAATAGTAGAGATAGCCAAGATGATTGCTACAATCCAAAAACGAGTCACAATCTTCGATTCAGGCATCTCTTTCTTCTGGTAGTGATGGTGTAGTGGCGACATCAAGAAGATGCGTCGCCCTTCTCCATATTTCTTCTTGGTTCTCTTGAAATAATACACTTGAATCATCACAGACAGACTCTCGATCATAAAGATACCACATGCAAATGGTAACAGTAGCTCTTTGCGAATAATAATAGCAAAAACGGCAATAATACCACCCAAGCTTAAACTACCTGTATCTCCCATAAACACTTGTGCTGGATAGGAGTTAAACCATAAGAACCCGATAGTGGCTCCAATAAATGCTGAGATGAAAATGGTTAACTCACCGATATTGGGAATATACATGATGTTGAGGTAATCCGAAAAGATAAGGTTACCACTCACATAAGCTAATACAGCAAACGTCACACCACTGATGGCGGAAGTTCCCGTGGCCAATCCATCTAGTCCATCCGTTAAGTTGGCCCCATTGGATACCCCCGTGATAATAAATATAATCACCAAAAAGTATAAGGCCCATCCTGCCAACTGTTTGTATTTTCCCATAAATGAGAAGAATGAGCTATAGTCCAACACATGGTTCTTAATAAATGGAATCGTTGTCTTAGTCGACTTTACATCTACCGTCTTGTTTACCACCTTTTGTAAACCTGTATGTTGATCAATAACGATCTCTTTTTTTACTTGACCATCTGAATCTAAAACCTTCTCTCTAACCACTACATCTTTAGAGATGTAAAGGGTGGCGGCTACAATCAAACCCAAAGAGACCTGACCTACAATCTTAAATTTACCTGCCAATCCATCTTTGTTCTTACGGAACACTTTGATATAGTCGTCCACAAAACCGATAGCACCTAACCAAACCGTAGTGATCAACATCAACAGGATATAAGTGTTGGTTAAGTCTGCAAAAAGTAGCGTCGGAACAACAATAGATAGAAGGATAATTACTCCTCCCATGGTAGGCGTTCCTTTTTTCTCCATCTGTCCTTGGAGCCCAAGATCACGGATCTCTTCTCCAATCTGCTGTCGTTGAAGAAGTCCTATGATCTTCTTTCCAAAGATCAATGAGATAAGTAGTGCGGTGATTACAGCCAACGAAGAACGGAAAGAAATGTATTGAAACATTCCTGCCCCTGGAAAGTCGTATTGGTTTAAGAATTCAAATAAGTGGTAAAACATATTAGATCAGTAATTTTAAGCGTTTAATTCATTTTCTACAATTTGATGATCGTCAAAAGGGTACTTCTTGCCCTCTATCTCTTGATAATCCTCATGCCCCTTGCCTGCAACCAAAACAATATCCTGAGGCGATGACAAGGCAATCGCAGTTCGGATGGCTTCAGCTCTATTGGTAATAGAGAGCACTCTGGAAGTATATGCCGCAGAAACACCCTCCTTCATATCCTTAATGATCATCTCAGGATCTTCAAAACGTGGATTGTCCGACGTAAGAATAACCCTGTCGCTATACTGCGTTGCTATCTTTGCCATCAATGGACGTTTGGTGGTATCTCTATTACCACCACAACCAACCACGGTGATCACCTGTTCATTACGTGTGCGAATCTCATCGATAGTCTTCAACACATTCTCTAAGGCATCAGGCGTATGGGCATAATCAATAATAGCTACCTTCCCATCTTTCGAGTGGAGTGTCTCCAAACGTCCATTGATTGGTTGTAATTGTGAAATGGCTGCAATAACCTCCGTCGACGATTCGCCCGATAGTACTGCCGCACCATAAACAGCCAGTAGATTACTGACATTGAATTTCCCAACAAAAGGGGTCCATATCTCATTGCGGTCTAGCAACAACTGCATACCCGTAAGGTCCTGTTCAATGACACTGGCCTTATAGGTCGCCTGTGCACGTACACTATAGCTATAGGCTTTGGCATCGCAATTCTGAAGCATCACCTCTCCATTCTTGTCATCCCTATTGGTCAGGGCAAATGCCTGAGGTTTCAAATCATCGAAAAACTTCTTCTTTACGGCGATATAATTCTTAAATGTCTTGTGGTAGTCCAAGTGATCATGGGTGATATTAGTGAAAATAGCACCATCAAAATCGATACCTGCAATACGATGTTGATCGATAGCATGGGAGCTGACCTCCATAAAACAGTGGCTACAACCATCTTCTACCATTTTAGCTAGCCATCCTTGTAGGCTGATTGGATCTGGTGTAGTGTGGGTCGAAGGGTAGTGGTGACTCCCTATGCGATTCTCAATGGTCGATAGAAGCCCTACATAATACCCCATCTTACTGAATAGATCATGTAAAAGCGTTGCAATGGTCGTTTTTCCATTGGTACCCGTAACACCAATCATCTTCAACTGTTGCGATGGTGCTCCATAAAAACAGGATGCCAACAACCCAACTGCTGCCATACTATGGGATACTCTTATCCAAACCACACGAGGATCAACCTCTTCTGGTATCACTTCACATACGATAGCGGTAGCTCCGCTCTCAATAGCGGTAGCAATATATTGATGACCGTCCACTACGGTTCCTTTGACTGCGATAAACATCGATCCTTGAGCTACGGCTCTTGAATCTTGTGTCAACTGCTCAATATGAATAACCGAAGGATCTCCGATAACCTCTTGAACAGCGATACTATCAATGAGTGTACTTAATTTCTTCGTCATAGCAATTTAATATAATTGGAGGTATACATGCCCTCCATCCTTTAGTTTAGTTCCAGCTTTCACAGACTGCTTGATAACATGTCCTTTACCCGAAAGGTGAACATGATATCCACGATTCTCAAGCAAGAACATGGCATCCGATGCACTCATCCCTTTGACATCAGGAACAATATGTTTTTTGATACGCTCATTATATGAACGCGTCTTGCCATCTTTGTTCTCCACCCTAACCAAAGAGGTGGTGGCTTTCAGTAAGGTGTCTACCTCAAGGAAACCATAAACACTCTTTATATCATCTAAGAATCCATGATATTTGGGTGCACCGACTTTACGCAGTGGTGCCGTAACCACTTCATCTTTCTGATGTATATTCACATCATATGAATAGAGCATATCTGCAATCTCTCTGAAAACAGGACCTGCAATCTGCCCTCCATAATAACCATGAAACTTAGGGTTCGCAATCACAACGATACAGGAGTATCGAGGGTGGTCTGAAGGAAAATAACCTACAAAAGAGGCATAATATGCACTCGAAACATACCCCTTATCTTTGACCGCAATCTGTGCCGTTCCTGTCTTCCCTGAGAAGTGATATTTAGATGTCTTCAACCTACGGGCTGTTCCATGCTCTACCACCTCTTCTAATATTTTTTGAATCTCCGTGATGGTCTTTTGGCTTCCGATAGAGTTAACCCTTACCGTTGTAGGAAAGCGTTCGGTCACTCCATCTTTCTGATTTTGTATACACTGAACCAAGCGAGGCTCCATCATCACTCCGTCGTTTGCAATCGCATTATATAGTGTTAGGGTATGAAGAGGCGTCATCTTTAGACCGTAACCAAAAGACATCCATGCCAAAGTCGTTCCCCACCAGTTTTCTTGTGAAGGATGGCGTATCTCTGGCTTACCCAACCCTTTAATGTTAATATGAAAAGGTTCGTTAAGCTTTAAGTAGTAGAGCCTATTAATGAATTGATCAGGATGATCTCCAAACACATCGGTAACCATCTTGGCAGTACCCACATTGGATGACTTCTGTATGATCTCCGAAACATTCAACTTACCATGACCTCCTTCTTTCCAGTCACTGTCTCTTACTTTCTGATCCGCAACTTGCCATATTCCCTTCTCTGTATCATACACTTTTGACGTGTCGATCTTTCCTGTCTCTAAACAGGTGAGGAGTGAGGCCAACTTAAATGTCGATCCAGGCTCTATATTACCTGCATTTCCAATGGCATAATTTTGTCTCCCCTCAATTAATCGATCACTCTTGTTTAACTCCAAATTTGAGAGTGCAACAATATCTCCTGTATGTACATCCATGACAATGGCCGATCCCCAATCCGCTTTGGTCTGCATCACTTTGGTGCCAAGGGCATTCTCTACAGCATCCTGAATCTGAATATCAATGGTGGTAACCACATCACTTCCCACCTCTGGCTTTTCAACCAGATTACGAATCCAACCACTCGAAGCACGCTCTTTACGGTAGATGCCCTTTCCTCCTTTCAAGATATCTTGAAAACCCTCTTCCAATCCATATTTACCACTGGCTTGAATCTCTCCATCAAGGTTCTCTCTATTCAGACGACCTATCGTACGACCCAACTTAAAGTTTAGGGGGTAGCTACGCAATGCCTTCTTGCTTACGATCAAACCACTCTTATACTTACTCTGCGAAAAGAAAGGGATGGCACGAATCTTCTCCAATGTGGAGTAGTTCACCTTCTGTTTGGTTAAAGGATAGTAACGGCTACGCTTCTTAAAACCTTTCTGAAGCCATAGCTTATACTGATATGAAGAGCGATCTTTTAAGATCTTACTTAGTTGAGATACTGTTTTTGAGAACTCTTTCTTAAACCCTACACGGTCAAAACCTTCGGTGGCAAAATCAATATGAAGTTCATAAAGGTTGATAGAGACAGCCAAAGGACTACCATCCGAAGCTCGAATATTCCCTCTACGACCATACACCACATGCTCTTTTGAGTCGATGCGACTCTCTAGTTGTCGTATTTCAGACATTTGAGAAAAGATATTCCAGAAACCACCAACAAAGATGCAAAGTGCAATGAAAATCATTGCAAGTACCAATATTCGGAATCGTTGTTTGAAACTACCTTTTCCCATGTGACTTTAAAATCTTTTAATCCTCTTCTTTATCTACATATATAACTCCAGGAACTTCTCTAGATTGCTCTAGATCCAACCCTTGTTGTTTTATCTTATCATACAGTTCACTTGGCCGACCTAACTGTTGTAGCTCTGTCTCCAGCTCTTGTGAAATCATACTCTTGATTGCTATTGAATCTCGGATATGGTCAATCTGAATCAGTACCCGTTCATCCCGATAGCTAAAAATAATGCGCATCAACAGCAAGCCCAACCCGAGAAGGATATAGATGAATTTCTTTCTTATAAGTTGTAAAAAGAGATCTCCCCCTAGAATCTTTGCCAGTAGGGAACCTCTCTTGGTGGCTTTCTTTTGATTCATCCTGCGACTATTTTATAATTCTACACGCTCCGCAATACGTAACTTAGCACTTCGCGATCTAGGATTTATCTTCTGTTCTTCTTCTGTCGGAAGGATCACTTTACGATTTATGGCCTTAAAAGGATTGAAGGTCTTACCAAAGAAATCTTTCTCTGCTTTCCCCTCTGTCTTTCCCTCTTTGATCATATTCTTCACAATACGATCTTCCAAAGAGTGGTATGTAATTACAACCAAACGACCTCCTGGCTTTAATACATTCTGACTCGCATTCATTAGTGCTTCCAAAACTTCCATCTCTTGATTTACTTCGATACGTAATGCTTGGAAAACCTTTGCAAGATACTTATGCTCGATATGTTTGGGAGTACATGACGCAATCATCTCCTTGAACTGTTGAATCGTTTCAATCGGATTATTCTCTCTCTCTTCAACGATAATGCGTGCCAATTTACGTGAGTTCTTTACCTCTCCATATCTCCAGAAGAGACGAGAAAGCTCCTGCTCACTATAGCTATTTACAATCTCTGCAGCCGATGTCTGTCCACTTTGGTTCATTCTCATGTCCAAATTGCCATCAAAACGGAATGAAAATCCACGTTCTGCCACATCAAATTCGTGTGACGAAACACCTAAATCAGCCAAAATGCCATCCACCTTATCAATACCGTAGTAGGCCAAGAAGTTCTGGATATATTTGAAGTTGTGATTAACAAAGATAAAACGATCGTCATCTGGTACATTGGCTTTTGCATCAATGTCTTGATCAAAACCTACCAGCTTGCCTCCAACGAGCTTCTTAAGAATCTCTCTAGAGTGGCCTCCTCCTCCGAAAGTCACATCTACATAAATTCCACCTTCTTTCAGATCCAATCCTTCGATACATTCATCTAACAACACAGGAACATGATATTCGCTCATCTTATATTATCTTATTAAAAATACACAATCAACTATGATACCAACGCTATCTTTTAATGATGGGGATATTTTCTCAAATATAATTTTGTCTAGACATGATAAAAAATGGAGGCATAGCCTTATCCTTGGAGATATTTTTTAACGAAATATAAACAAAATAGAACGGAAGAATAGCCACCAGTTCAATATCGTATTGGTATTAGCACAAAAGTACGAAAATAACTTGGGATGAGTGAAACATTGAGCAGCTTTGCTTTGTCCCTTTTTCAAAAAAAGCAAAAAAATACTCCTGTGTGATCAGAACTAACTTTTAATTTGACATAACATAACGGAATCATTCGGTGAGAGAGTCTCTGTTGAAATAGAGGTAAATGGTTTGTAATGAAAGAGAACACTTCGTAAATGGATATCCTATTAAACCTCCGTAGACCCAAAATGATTACAACAATGTTTGTTGTTAAATTTAGGCCTTATACTAGAGCAATAACCTTCTATTTTATGTAACTATTCATTACTATTAGACCACCAGTTTGTTGGTCTGAAGAGGGTGCTTCTTTGTTCCAAATCCATTGTTATGGCAACATGTACTGTAAGTACTAAACTTTCTAGCCTAGTAAGAAACGCTAGGTGTAGGTGAAAAAACAGAGGAGGAATACAAACCCGCAGGACATAGATTTTTTTATTAATGACTAGTCTTATCCCTGTTTAAATATAGCAATTCTTAGATGACATATTTCCTACAAACCTTCTGCCCAGTAAAGCCGAATCTGTATCTCTATCTTACAACTTAAAGGACAATTGTAAATATAATGTTAAGGAGTATTATTGCCTTTTAAAGTGTTGAATATGATAAAATATTGACAGGTGTAGGGGTCAGGGAAAACGCTTTTAAAACTATTTGATTATCAGGCATTAATTATTACAGAGGAATGCATTCAATAATTTCTCACGGTAGTTGTCATCTAATGTCGACCTTGTAATTTTCTCTTTAAATGAACCTTTTTTTTCTTTACTTTTCCTATCATCAGTCATTTGCATTAGGTTGAGTGCTATTTTATAGATTATACTAAAGTTGGCAGCTGAATTCTCTTTCTTACGCTGTTTATTGTCTTCCCTAAAGATTACATCTAAGCACCAATGAAGATTGTTCTCGATGGCCCAATGCAATCTAATAATACGATTAAATTCCTTAGCACTAGTATTTAGTGATGAAATATAATATCGTGTCTGAACTGTTTCTTTGTCGCTATCCTGATGTATTACACAAGAAGTAACACGAATGAGACTTTGTATACCTTTCCATTTTTCTAGCGTAGAATTCTTCTCAAAGTTTGTTATTATCTCACATATACGAGTCTCAATCCGACCATGACCAACATCCTCTGTAATATTCGAATCATCAACTAGATCTGGATTGAATTGTATCTTTAACTCCTCTTCTGTCTTTTCTTGATTCCCTTTTACCTGTAGAACATAATCTCCTTCTTTATGGATAATCTTTTTTGCTATTTTTGTTTGACATCCCATAGCATCTATTGTAATAACCTTGTCTTTTATCGAAATAAGATCTATTAAATCAGGAATGGCAGTAATTTCATTACTCTTTTTATCTGTGACAAGCTGACTAAGAGAAAGACCCTGTTCCGAAGCGAATGCTGACACGATGTGTACTCCACCTTTTTTACGTTTAGCCGAACCTTTGATACATTTGCCATCGATGCTTATAACACTCTCCTTATTGGTAAAAGAATACTTAGATATCCATTCAGTAAAGCAGTCATTAAAGGCCTCATTATCTATCTTTTGAAATAACTTTGAGATCGTGTCATGGGAGCTTATTCCTTTTTCATAAGGAAAGTATTTCCTTAACCAATCAATTTTAATTTCCCCGAATATTACAATGTCATTATAAGTGTCACGCCCAGATAGTATTGCCGAAATGGTGAGAAATAAAATCTCCAGCATTGGGTAAGTATAATTGCCATTAGTTGTTCTGCGGGGATCAATTAATGAAGAAAAGGATGAAACAAAGTGTTTATCATAATGATATGAAGAATCTGTATACATGGTTTTTTTGAAAGGGAAACCTCCCTTTTGTCATGAATTACCTGAGTCGATAAACAACAAAAGCATAACGTCCTAAATATACGTATTTTTTATGTAAATCTTAAAAGCGTTTTCCCTGGTGTAGGGGTTTGTGTAAATGTGAAAGAGTAATTACATCTGAAACTTTTGTATTCTAAATAGTTAAGTTGTCTTGTAGCTGTTTTTAAGCGTGTTTCGTTATGTAATTATCTTATGTGTAGTGTGTTATGTTGTTGTGTAGAACGGTTGTGTATATCTTATGTTATTTATAACAGAATACTTTTTTTAAGTATCTTTTAATAATAAATTACATTTGCAGACATATAATGATATAGTTTAAAAACAAATTCACACTTACAATGTATTGGCGAGAGAGTATTAAGAAATCGTACCTATTTCTGATTATAAACATAATCATTTGTGCGTTTATCTCAATGAGATATTTAACGCATATAGACTATATCACCGCAATGTCGGGAACGTTTATTGGATTCGCATCCATTGGACACTACTTTAGCATGGTCCTGTTACTATTTATTGGACTGTTCCTGCCGTTAAGTTTGCTCTATAGATTCCCGAAAATACTGAACACCTTGACGGTGATGATTGGAGCCACAATGATTACTATTCTAACGATCGACACTTTTGTCTTTCAGTTATATCGTTTTCATATTAATGGTTTCGTATTGGGATTGCTTTTCGGTGAAGGGGCAGGAGAGATATTTCATATCGGATTAGGGACATACATCACAGGTATATGCTCTATTGGTGGAATTATACTGCTGGAAGTGGGCGCACTATTGCTAGCAAATAAACTAACGAAATTGTTTACTAGAAGGACAGTGAGACGTATCACATGTACAGGGATCGTTCTCCTTCTGGGGGTAAATATAATGTATGCATATGCGGATGCAATGCTCTATAGACCCATAATGAAGGCGAAGCGTGTCTTCCCTCTTTTCTACCCATTGACGGCCAAGTCCTTTCTCTATTCACACTTTATCGACGAGTCGAAAGTGGCAGATGAACCTGAGATCCGCCTGTCTAGTAACAAGAGTCTCGACTACCCTAAAGCGCCAATTAAAACTTCAGCATGTAAGAAAAATATCGTGGTGTTGATGATCGACTCATGGCACTTTGAGTGTATGACAAAGGAGATCACTCCAAACATATACAACTTCTCGAAAGAGAACATGGTCTTCACCCGACACAACAGTGGTAGTAATGCTACTCGTGGTAGTGTCTTTAGTTTATTCTATAGTATCCCTCCATTCTATTGGGATGATATGAAGTCGAGTAGAACATCTCCTGTATTCTTTGATGTCTTGAAAGAGTATAACTACCAAATTCAAACATTTCCGAGTGCAACCTTAAGAAATCCAGCTTTCTATCGTACTGTTTTTCAATCTATCGATGGGCTTAACTTGGAAACCGAAGGGAAGAACTCAAATATCAGAGACGAAAATATTACGAAAAACTTTACACGCTTTCTTAAAACAGAGAGAGATACCGCAAGACCGTTCTTTAGCTTTATCTTCTACGATTCAGCTCACGCGATTGCACACCCAAAAGATTATAAAGGCCCTTTCCAACCTGAATGGGACTATCCAAAATATGAGAAACTTTCAGACCCATCGGTGAAAGAGGAGTATTACAACTTGTACAAAAATAGTGTACACTATATCGATCACCTAACAAAGGACATATTCCAAACATTGAAGGAGAAAGACCTACTGAAGAACACTATTGTGATTGTAACAGGTGACCATGGACAAGAGTTTAACGATAACCATAAGAACTATTGGGGACACGGTGGTAACTTTACCAAATATCAAACCCAAATTCCGATGATCGTACATAACCCAGGGGACACTGCTAAGGTTTACAACCACCTTACCACCCACTATGATATCGTACCTACCCTATTGCAAAATGAATTCAACTGTACTACCGATATCAAAGCCTACTCTGTAGGTGCCAATATGTTCTCCACCCAAAAAAGAGAGCCTATTGTAATGGGAACAAAACTTAATTTTGCATTCGTTGATACCGATCGTATTACCTGTATCGACTACGATGGAACTTACGACATTACCGATTTAAATCTAAATCCAATGGACACTGTTTCTATCGATGCCAAACTGCTGAACGAAACCATGACGACCATCAATCGCTACTATCAACAGTAGAAGATTCGTTTTTTTATAATTCCAATATGGGATGGTCATGCCACTTTCGGCATCACCATCCCTTTTTTAATTCTTGTAGCCAATACCACCTCCACTCTAAACCACCATATCTCATTCCCCCCTCCACACGATGTCTAATAGATACCTCTAAATTTCCTATACATAGCCCAAGGTTTACCTTTATATCCCGTATCTGTGACCTGCTGTTCACCTCTAAATTTCCTATATATAGTCCAATATTCCCCTCTACATTCCGTACACATAGCCCAAGGTTCATTTTGAGATCACGTATATATAATAGAATATGTATTTCTAAATTTAGTATAGCTGCTCTCATGATTATTTCGAAAATATTATTATAAAATACAAATTATACTAGATGTCTCGTTTTTATAAACTGTCTCATTCTCTAGATTCTAAAATGATTCCCATATACCCCTTCAACCCTCTTCCTCCTAACCAACCTCGCACGAACCTCGCACATCTCCCTGACTTAATCCGTCCCTAATCCGTCTCTAGTCCGTCCTTAATCCGTCCTTTGTCCATGGTTCAGCCATGGTTCGTCCATGGTTTGTCCATCGATTTCGGGGTTTTCGATGGCTGAACCATGGATCAATGATGGACAAACCATGGACAAAGGACGGATTAAGGATATATTAACGACGGATTAGGGACGGATTAGGTCAGGGTTTGGTACCTAGGAATCCACTTCTATCCCATAAGTATACCGTTTATGCAGATATTAGAACCTAAAAGAGGATGAAAGAGAGAGTCAATCGTATTCTAACACGACCTATAACAAAGCTCTAACCTGGATTAAATTATCGTACGTCTATCACTATACTTCGATAGAGTGATTCGTTTGAACGAAAACCTTGTCATCGTACCCCATTATTGTCACATGCACTCAAAGTGCTATATTTTCTTGCTCACTAAGAAGGGCTGGTTAATAGATGAAAAAATACAGTAAGGCTGTAAGTCGGACATCATTATATCTCACTCTTTTGATGTTGGTTTTGGGAAGTTTTTGCCAATTTATTGGCGCGCCTTGCGTTCCCAGTGGTTGTAATTATCGTGATTCCACATATGGAATTCCCAAGGAGTGGACTTACAACCTTTCCATGTTGGGGATATCTACTCCTAGTGCTATGAGATGTAGGGCCTTCGGTGCATGGTTGTTGTAAATTCAATGGCTGGTTGGGGTTTCCCTCACGTGCCAATGAATTGCCACAAACTAGGTCTTATTGGATGTGGGGTGGTTGACGTTGGTTTTGGGAAGTTTGTGCCAATTTATTGGCACGTCTTGCGCATCAACTGCTGGGAACGCTGAGCTTCAGCTCGGCTATGTTGGAGTTTACTAGAGGTGAATATCAGGCGATAGATGTTGTTCTATGTATGCTGACACTACATTCGGCTTCATGATGCCGAGCTGGAGCTCAGCGTTCCCAGTGGTTGTAATTATCGTGATCCCACATATGGCAATTCTAGAAATGTTTGGTTTTCGGGTTTGGCAAACGAAGTCTCTATAATGGCTTTAATAGGTATTCTATAGTTGTCTGTTTTCGAGTATGGTCTTAAGTGTTTTTCTGTAACTTGAACCCACAGGTATTGCGTGATTATCAATGATAACAGCCCTTCCATTATATTGTGTTATTCTGTCAATAGAGACTATATAGGATTTGTGAATTCTAATAAAGTTGTAGGGAGCTAATATCTCTTCTAGTGCTTTTAGCGTTTTTAGAGCAAGGTAAAAGTTGTTGCCACATTGGATTTTAGCGTAATCTTTCATCCCTTCGACATAGTCTATATCTGGCACTTCAACTTTGATATATTCATCTCCTTCTTTGATGAAAAATGATGGTGGTACAGTATATTGATTCTCTTCTTCGTTAGATTGCATTCGTTTAGTAAAGCGATCGATCGTTTTACTAAATCGGTTAAATGGAACAGGTTTAAGCAGGTAGTCTAGGACTTCTAAGTCAAAACTTTCTATCGCATAGTTCGAATAGGAGGTGACCATCACGAATTGGGTATGGGTGTTTAAGCTACTTATTAGTTCGGTGCCAAGAAGGTGTGGCATTTCGATATCAACAAAGGCTAAGTCTACATGTTGTGTGTTTAAGTAGGAAAATGCTTCTACAGGATTTTTGAAGCTTTGTAGTAGTTCTATTTGTGGATGACGATCGATATAGTTTTTAATGACATCAATAGCCAACTGTTCATCGTCTACAATTATAGCGGTATATTTTTTCATGTCGTGATTGTTATTTGAAGTGTCGCAAGGTACGAGGTTTCTTTATTAAGAAGCGTGAGGTCGTATTTGTTTGGGTAGCTTAGGTCTAATCTTTCATTCAAATTTTTTATTCCTTTGCCTTCTCGTTCCTCTATTTTATTTCTGTTTCTTATAATACTATTCTCTATTGTGAAGGTGAAGATATCACCTTTTATTGAAATAGACATATGAACGTATGAATCCATATTGTTATTATAGAAACCATGTTTGAATGCGTTCTCTACTAGTGGGATTAGAAGTAATGGTTCGATAAATTTATTATTTAAATCTCCTTCTTCAGTTATCTTTATGTTGGCTTCTTCTCCAAAACGTATCTTCTCAATGGAGATGTAGTCTTTAAGGAACTTGACCTCCCTACTGATAGGTATTCTTCGGACAGTTATCTCATCGGTAAGATATCTCATCATTGCTGATAGCTTGAGTATGGCTTCAGGTGTTTCAGTGTGTGAATTTAACGCCATACTGTATATCGAATTGAGAGCATTGAACATGAAATGAGGGTGAAACTGTTGACGTAAGAGCTGATTTGTTGCTTCTTCTAGAGCCTCTTTCATCTTATAGTATCGACCTTTGAATAGTATGTTGATGTTGTCAATTAAGATAAAAGACGAGAAGAGAAGGGTCCCAAAGCCTATATATTGCATGAAGTCTTCAATTATATCTGAATAACTTGGATTGTAATAACTAGTAGTATTATAATAATGATGATGGTTCTTAAAATATGCTAGGGTTATAAGTACTCCGACCATCGTAATTATGGATATGGAAAGAGAGGTATTCCTTTTTTGCTGTGTTACGCTATTTTTAATGATATAGAGTATATATACAAAGCAACTGATTAGACTATATTCAAATACATCTCGGAAGAAGAATCTCGGTAATTCGATAGGCCATGGTGAGCCATATGATGGTATAAAAATGAATAAAAAGCCTAGGATGTATAGGGTGTGAAAAATATAACGAATAGGTTTATTGTATTGACCATCTTTAAATGAGGTAATCAGTTTTTGAGAATTCATGTTATTATGTTTTTGAGTTTATTGAGGTAAAATTAATTAAACCGATTCATTTCAAGTCGACCGACATGATGTGGTTATCGGTCAAATACTCCCTCTTGTCTATTTTCTTTTTTTAAGATCTCATTCCCCAATATATTCGTTTCGAAAATAGGAATTTTTAACTGCATATGATTCTAGATTATACTAGGTCATTATAGCTAATGATATGAAAATATGAGAAAATTTATTATTGCTTTTATTGTACTACTGACAGGAGTACAGGCTTTTGCCTCTGGTCAGGAAAAAGATAAACGTACACCATTCTCAAAGATCGAATTTCGTGAAGGTCTTCCATATACGATGTATAACAAAGAGTGGGTGAAGTTGGTTTCAATTGAAGGAGTATCTATCGATGTATATTTGGATCGAGCAAAAGAGAAAGAACCGAGGATCTGGAAATATGTTTTTACTCGTTATCTACATTATTTGATGGATGATATGAATATGAAACGAGGTAAAACAGTATCTGTTGAGTTTTATTTAAACGATAAAGTTGTGACAAAGGACTTTGAGTTGAAAAAAGAGAATAGAGACTTAGCCTCCTTATATCTAGAGGAAGAACTTTCGAAGAGTAGGATAGAACGCAATCATACACATGCTATTCCTGATGAGTTGAAATATATTGTGAAACGAATAGATGGTTATGAACCAGTGAAGAGTGATTGGCTGACTAAGCAAGAGGTGATAGAAGATTTAGAGCATTTAGAGTGGGAGATTGTGAATCATTACTCATATGCAGATAGGGTTGGGTTTGATTATAAGTCGGGAATTGATGTTATAATTCAAGATCTAAGAAAAGGTATTACTAAACGAGACTTTGCACTTCAACTGAAGATACTGATGGCTAATTTTGGTGATGGTCATAGTAGGGTTAGTATGGGAAGATATGTGTTGACACGAGAGGACCGTAAGATGAGGTTGCCTCTTCAAATAATTCAACATGATGGGGTGTTTTATGGTAAAGATCTGAAGAGTGATAATTTCTATAATGAATCATATCCTCAGATTATTGCACTAAATAATATTCCTGTTTCGGAGCTGTTTTTGTTGGCAAAGCAGATGGTGCCCAAGACAACATCTAAGTTTGTAGATAGAGGGGCAGAGCAGTATTTGTCATATACGAAGTTTATGCTTCAACTGGCTGGCGCGGATGTTGCACAGTCAGTGGATGTGACTTTGGGCAATGGTCACGAAAGAGTTATAAAAAAGGTTAAGCTATCAGATTATAAAGGTACAATAAGTCGTCATCGTTTCTATTTTAAGGAGAAGAGGCTAGAAGGAAATATAGGATACTTGGCAATGAATATATATATGGATCGCAAAGATAGATTTATCGACTCTCTACATGTGTCAATGCAGAGACTTAAAGATACAGATGGTTTGATTATTGACATTAGAGGAAATGGAGGTGGTAGTAGAGCACCATTATTGGCATTATTACCTTATCTTATACAAGAACCTACTGTGACAAATGTTGCAAGATATCGTATTAATGAAGAGGAAGATATTCACCCTAAAAATGGATATTTTGATGCTCGATATGCCTATCCTATCGATTCAGATAAATTGAGTTCTGATGAAAAGAGAGCAATTAAAAGGTTTAATAGAACGTTTAAACCCTCTTCGGTCGTGAGTAATAAGAAATTTACGGACTATCATTATATGGTGATAAGTCCAGCAGCTAAACAGGATAATGCATTTTATTATAAGAATAAAGTGATTGTGTTGATTGATGAAGCGTGTTTTAGCGCCTCAGATATTTTTGCAGCAGGGATTAAGCAGGGGGATAACGTCTCTCTTTTAGGTAATACAACTGGTGGAGGAAGTGGTTTCTCTATGAGTCGACCTTTGTCCAATTCAGGTATTAAGGTAAAAATGTCTACGATGTACTCTTATCAGCCTAATGGTCAGCTGTATGACGGACATGGAGTTGTTCCAGATATTAAAAATGATTATACCCTTAAAGATCGTCTTGGGATTACAGATAGTCAACTTGAGAAGGCATTGCAGCAACTACGATAGTATGTAATACCAGTCACCAAGAGGGAAATGTATGATGATCTTTTATATTTAAAGTTTCCCTCTTGTGGAATATATTATTTCTCCTTTGGTCTTGTTCTCTAGTTTAAGTGTCTTAGTTATAAACTAGTTAAATAATGGCAATGTGATCTAGAGTTAGTGCCTATTTAAAGTTATATTTTGATAATAATTCGAGTCGTTTATCTTTCTACACTAGGATAGTGTTTTGATAGATATGTTATTTGTAATTATTAAATGGAACCTAACTCATTTTTCTTCGTCATATAGTTACTATACTGGATATGGATTTATAGTATCTGGATATCTTTTTAGATTATAAACTTAGAATTCCTTTAAAATGAAAAATAGTAACTCTCGTTGTAGACGAACCTCCTTATTAATGATTTTCTGTGTCTTTTTGAGTATGTCTTGTTGGGGACAAACGGCGGTATCCATAAAAGGCAAGCTAACCGATGGAACGTCGGGTATTGGATATGGTAATGTTGTACTTTTTGATAGTGATACTACGTTGATCACAGGTGCTGTGACCTCTATGTCGGGAGATTTTGAACTGAAGGGGGAGTTTCCTCATAGGCTTATCATGAAGTGTTCTTATATTGGAATGGATACTCGTTATATTGATGTTGTATTAAATGAGGTTGTCACTACCGTTGCTCCGATAAGCTTAGAGCCAAAGCATAATGGTTTAGAGGAAGTCGTTGTGTCTGGCAAGCGCCCTGTGTTTTCTATGCAAGGCGGTGCACTGGTAACTAATGTGAAGAATTCAACACTCAGCTCTTTAGGTAATGCCTTTGATGTGATAGAGAAGATCCCTGGGATTAATATAGATGAAGATAAGATAACGGTTTTTGCTCGGGGTAAGCCTATCATCTATATCAACAATAGACGTGTACTCGATGACAATGAGTTAGAACAGCTAAAATCGAGTGAGATCTCTTCTATTGAGCTATTAAAGAACCCTGGTGCTAAGTATGATGCTGAAGGTCGTTCGGTATTGATTATTAAGATGCAAAAGAGTGCATTGAACGGGTTGGCTGTTACGTTGCAAGAGCAGGTCAAGGCAGGTTTATATTTTAGTCATACAGAGAGTGCAGATATCTCATTTACCTACAATAAGCTAAATTTGTTTGGTAGTTATTATCAGACAGATAAAAAGACGAAAAGTGAAGATGTGGGGGTCTATCGATTGGATAGGGATATACAATGGAATCAAGAGTTCAGAATGCCTTATTCGTTTGATTTTAAGATATATAAATTAATGGGTGGTTTTGATTGGGAGTTTCTGCCAAATCATAGTATTGGCGCTCAGTATAAGGCTTATAAGAATAGTTCTGATTCTCATACATTGGGTGAAATTCATGTGGATGCAGATGGTAAGGATTATGATAATATCAATATGGATTCAAGAAAGGATGAGCAGCCCTATAAGCAGGTTATGAATGCTTTCTATAATGCAAAACTGACAAAGCGTTTTGAGGTACAGGTAGACTTCGATTTATCAAATAATCATAATGAATTCTCACAAGTGGCAAAGGAAGATTCTGAGAGAGAGTCGACTCGAATAGTGCGTAATGTTGGGGTTTCAGATTTTGATCTCTATGCAGCGAAATTGACTGCTAGTTGGTCTTTGATGAGTCATATTGATGTGGATTTTGGCGGCGAATATAATATGATCGAAGGAGATGGTTATGTGAAGAATTCGGATGCACTTATACAAAGTAGTATATATACGAATAATGAAGAGAAGTATGCTGGTTTTACCAGTATAAAAGCAGATTTACCGGGTAATTGGAGTTTAAGCGCAGGGGTTCGATATGAGAAGTCTATGGAGAAGATGAAAGAGGGAGTTGATTCGGAACTGTTATTGGATAGAACCTATTCAGATCTCTTTCCATCATTTTCGATATCTAAGAAAATTGATGAGAAGAGTTTTAGTTTTCATGTCAATAAACGCATACGTAGGCCTTCGTTTTCACAATTGAATAGTGGTGATCTCTATGTGAATAGATTTCTTGTTCAAAAGGGTAACCCATTTCTATTAGATGAGAAGATATATGATTTTAACTATCAAGCAATGTTTAAATACTTTAATGTGAGTGTTGGTTATACTCTGGTTGATAACCCAATTAATATTGGTTTTGACTATAATAATGAAGGAAACTACTCTACACTTACCTACAAGAATTACGATAAGTATGAGAATATCAATTGCGCCTTTTCTATTATGCATAAGATTGGTTGGTGGAAGCCTCAGTTATCTATTCAAGTATTACAGCCTTTCTTCTCTATCAAAGGACAACATAGAGACAATAGTTATAACAAAACAAATGTCTTGATGGAATTATATAATGAGTTTAAGTTGCCTTTAGATTATCTGTTGACATTGGATTTTGATTATAGTAATGAACAGGATTACTATGTTACAAGATCTGCGGAATCGTATCGAATAAATGTAGGGCTTAGAAGATCATTCTTTAAGGATCGTCTATATCTAAAGTTGCAATATCGTGATATATTCGATATGTATGAAAACAGTTCTATTACTGAAGTGGATAACTACTATATGCAAATCAATAACGAGAGAGAGACAAGTTATTTATTGTTTACTGCTAAACTTAGGTTTAATAACTACCAAAAGAAATATAGAGGACGTAATGTTTCTCCTTCGGATATCAATAGATTATAATATTCTCTCGTTGATGTGTATTTGTGACTTGCCTACGGTGTGGCAAATATTTAGACGCGAGCATGACGTGTTTGGTTTTCGTGTTTGGCAAACGAAGTCTCTATAATGGTTTGGATATTAATTTATGGTTATATGTCTTTTGGGGTGACTGTAATGGTGTTCGTTATAAGGTTGATAATTACTATCTTTCGGATAGAATATTATAATAGACCTATAATGAAAAACCTATTGAGTTTGTTTTTACTTCTTACGGTGGGGGTGGGTTATGCCCAGTCGCAAAGTATTGAAGGAAGGGTGGTGGATAAGAGTAACCACCCTATTGAGTATTTTACAGTTGCACTGCTGGAGAAGGGGGATTCTTCGATTATTAAGGGAGGGGCGTTTCTTGATGGTCAGTTTGAGATCGAATACCCCCAATATGACACCTTGTTTGATTCAGGTCTCTTGTGTTGGTTTTCGCCGTCAGGTGTTGGAGGTCAACCCAGGGGAGCGTAGAGATGTGGGAACAATAATCTTGAAGGGGTTAGAGTTGCAGGAGGTGGTGGTTTCGGTAAGGAGACCTAAGGTGAAGCAACAAGCAGGAAAGAGTGTGATTTCGGTTGCTAATACCTCTTTGAGTGATCTAGGAAATTCAATGGATGTTTTGAAACGTACTCCTGGGGTGTTGGTGGATAATAAAAATAATATCACGATTTTTGGTAAGGGGACTCCTTTGATTATTATTGATGGAAGAGAGGTCACTTCTAAAGAGGAGTTACAGGTATTGGAATCATCTAATATTCAGGATATCGAGATTGATAAGAACCCCTCTGCGACCACCGACGCAAGTGCATCATCCATCGTGCGTATTACGACAAAGAGAAAGGATCAGTTTAGTGCAAAGTTGTCTAACACCTCTTATTGGGGAAGACACTGGAGTAATGTGAGTGGATTGTATCTCACGAAGCCTTTTAAGCATGTTCGTACTTACTTTGGATACTACTACTTTAAGAATAAAGAGACCTACTATAATGATGACTATACGAATAATTATCAGTCGGATTATACAATCTATAATAAGACGAATAGTTCGAATACTTCGGAGATGGGAAAGCATCATGTGACGGGAGGATTGGAGATTGATGAGAATAAACGTAATACGACCAAGTTGTTGTATCAATTCCGTAAGTCGGAGGATGACTTTGTTAAACATACGGATCAGACGATCGATAAGAAGGGCTCTAGCTTTGTGGATCGTGATATTGATGTGCAGACCGATGATAAGGTATCTCAACATGTGGTGAGTCTATCTCATGTGAAACGTTTTCGTGGACATGCTAAGATTAATTTATCTGCTGATTATGCCTTCAATGAGAATCGTTATGCTACAGCTATCGTGGAACAGTCGGAAGGGGGGCAATTTCATACTCATAATGATAATAGGGATGAGTTTAATGTGTTGACCCTAAAGGGTAATTTAGAGACGGTATTGTGGTCAAATACAGATCTTGATATGGGATTTAAGGTGGGTAAGGTGAAGAATATCGGTGCTTCCTCTTCGGTACATGTAGAGAGTGGGAAAGAGAACTATCGTAATGACCAGAAGATGGTTGACCAGATTAATGCAGGTTATCTCTCTTTAAGCAATCAAGCTGGCAAGTGGCAATATCAATTGGGGATAAGAGCAGAACAGACGATAACTAATACTTCTCTTAATGGGGTGGATATTATAGATAGTACTTACCTCAATTGGTTTCCATCGCTAAGTTTGACTTATGAAGCGTCGTCATCTGTGTCGCTCTCTATCGATTATAACCATAAGATTGAACGTCCTTACTTCTCCGATTTGAATCCGACGAAGGTCTATTTTGATTCGCTATCCTATAGTGAGGGTAATCCATATTTGCGACCTACCATTAAAAAGAACTTGGTGTTTGATGTCTCGTTGCCTCATGGGTGGTCTTTCTCGGCGGAGTATACTCGATATGATGATTTGGTGACAGATGCCTCGATGAGTGATCCGAATAATCCAGATATTATTAAGTATATGCCGATTAATATTGACCATTCCGAACGTTGGCTGTTGGGGATGAACAAGAGCTATTCTGGAAAAGTGTATAGCTATAATATAGGTGGAGGAGTCGTGTTTCCAAAGATCGATATACCCTATAGAGGAGAGGTGATGAAGATGCGAGATGCCAATTGGTTTGCCTCTTTTAGTAATGACCTTAATGTGACGAAACATTGGGTTCTTTTTGCATCCGTCAACTATCGAAGTGAACGCTTCAGATCGATTACTACCTATAGTGATCAGTTGAACTTAAGGGCAGGATCTACGGTTAAAATGTTTCATAATAATCTCTATCTAACCGTCGACTTTAGTGATATCTTAGATACGAATGACAACAGTTGGGATAGTCAATATGGCTATATACAGTCTGGTGGTGTAAATGACTTTGATAATCGAATGTTGAGGGTTTCCTTGCAGTATAATTTTAAAGATTTTAAGGAGCTATTCGGTACGGAGTCGAACAATACAGAAGATTTAGATCGACTGTAATCAACAGTTGTGGATAAGTGTTGACAAGTGTGTTTTGGTGCTGTATATCTAATGATTACAGCACCATATAGATGTCATAATCGATTTAAGACGGGACTTATACACAGTTTGAAATGATAGATGAATGCGTGTCGATTATACTTGTCATCTACATATTTATATGTGATCTCTTTTTACTAATTGGAATCGATCGATAGTGAATTGGTCTTCTGAAATATTAGGATCGTCTGGGTGATAACGTTGGACATAAAAACCATCTTTGCCAACATAGAAAGACCTACACTTATATTTTCCTGGCTCTCGCTTTTTCTCTGCAATCACTTCAAATTTGTCATTGAGCACTAAGATCGTGATCTGCTTATATAGCCAATATTTGTATCTGGTTTTCTTGACAAGCTCTTTGTCTAATCCATGTTCTGCTATTCGGTAATAACGCTTTTCATAGCAGCATAACCAAAGATGGCCATAAATGAGATAAATAGAGCGGTGCAAATAATTTTCTTTTTCATAATTTGATAGGTCTTATGAGTAAAGACATAAATTAACAAGTGTGCAAGAGGTGTATATTACATTATAGTCGAGATATATTCAATGTTCATATTATTAAGAAATTAAATTTATCCTTAAGTATGACAGATGTATTGGGACAGTATCAACCAAACACTTGGAGTAGTGCTTATGCCAATATACAATCTACAATGGATTCTGATGCGGATAGTCAACTGTATCGTTTTTCATTACGCTATCGTCTAGGGGTTAACAAGAAACGAAGATTAAAGTCTTCGAATGAAAAAAGTCTTCGAAGAATATAGAGGTTCTTGTTGACCTGCGGGGATATTCACAAAACTGTTTCTATTCTTTTGTTTCAACCATGCACTTAAAGTGATACTAATATTTTGATAATGAGATAGGCAAAGGTTTTTCCTCTTTTTGAACAGTCCATGTATTTATCTGCACCTAGTGCTTGACTATAAGATTTAGGACTAGTAGAGTATGTTGTCATAGTATACATTTTAGATTCTATGAATGGTAGGCGTGTGATTATTTTGTATTTTTAGATTAGAATATTCCATTTAGAATACAATGAGTCATACGCATCCATCCCATATGAAGAGTTTTACAAGTGATATTATAGAACCATGGTTTAAGAAATGGAAGAAAGAGATATTCTTCTCTCTATTGTCTGTGGTCCTCATTTTTGGGTTTTATAAGCCTTTTACCAATTTTGTATTAGATCATGTCGTAAAAAAGATAACTACCCATATCCCATCGGGAAGTGTGCCTCTGATGATAGTGGTGGTCGTGGGGATTATTGGATGGAGTGTATATCTCCGCAATAATGAAAAGAAGCATTATAGATATTCAAGTAGGGATTTCTTTTGGGGGTTATTTATCTTTTTATGGTATTTGGTTTTTCGTTATGGAATTAAGGATTTACCTTGGAATTATATAACGATCACTGATCACGGCAAGGTATGTTATTTTGATTTAGTGGGGATTTTTGCTATCCCTTTTCTGTTTGTCAATTTGAAGGAATCTACTCTTTGTAAGGTAATTCGGTTTAAAACCTGTAGTTCTGAAAATGAACAGATTGGTAGGAGGGAGAGTGGGAAAGTATATGTAAGTATTGTCATTGTATATGGGCTAAGTCTACTGCTCTGGGGATTTGACCGTAGTCTATTGGTTGCTTTTGTTTTATCGATAGTTTGTGTTTTTATCGATAGGTATTGTTACCAAGTGAGAATATGGTGGAATAAACAGGTTGAAACTTATAAAGGTGTACAGGGCCTGTTCATAAAATTTATGCGGCAAAAAACTTGTTTATTTTGTATGGACTATAGACAAGTTCGTCTCTTAATTTATTTAAGTTATCGTCTTCATTTATTTTCATTAAGCCACTGCATATGAATAGCATAATAGCAGCCATGGATTTCTGTATTCCATGATTTAGAGACTTGAAATTGTCTTCCCCAAAATTGACATCTCTTATTCGATTCATCACTTCTATTTTCCAATGATTCCTTATCGCACCTGCAATTTCAGCGATATCCCCATTATAATTCGTGATATAATATCGTATTTCTTTACGATTTTTGTCTGTTTTTAGCGTACAACTTGACCTTGTTACCTTAACCATATTACAGATGCCACTTTCCGACCATCGAGGCTGTAGCATCTCCGTATTTATTGCATATATTTCATAATCTCGTTGGTCTATTCTACCATGTGATTTATCGATTTCTGACAACATATTATCTGCCACAAGATGTTCTGATGTATGGATCAAATCTTCCTTTAAGTGTTTCTGATTTCCTTTTATTTGTGTCAAATAAAAACGATCGCTTTGTTCAATATCTGATAGTAATCCAGCTGAATTATGCATTGCATCTAGGCTTATTTTGGCAGCATTTAGCATCTTTGTTATGGATTCTTTGACAACCTCCTTTTCACTCTCTTTTGTTCCATCATAGTAACCCAAAAGTTGTTGTTGGTTTGATAAGTGAGACAAAGCGTAGACAATACTTAAACCTCTAGTATCCTTAGAATTTAAATTAATACTCCCTCTTAGTTCTTTCCCATCTATGGCATACCATTCAGACGAATCCTGTTTATTTGTGTGGATTGACAAGAAGGAACTCTAACGAAGACAAGATTCTAGATAGTTGAACTCGGCTAATACAACGATCAATATCCTTCTGCAAACACACACATAGATTCATCGTAATTACGTACCATATTACGATGAATCTTACTCATGTTGAGATGACCATAGCTTCTCAAAATAGAGATCACTAGAAGCGTTATTACAAGAAGTAACTCATGCTTACGGCCAGAGTTACTTCTTGTATCATTAAGATTTATTTGTAGGTCGTTGTAAAATAGTCTAATTTTGCTGTTCGAAAGGTCGTTGTTCATAATTTATATCTGTTTTTCGCAATCCAAATATAATATGAATTAGGGACCTTTTATTATGTCTGAATTTTATGAACAAGCCCTGTCTCGATAATCTAAAGTTATTGAAAGATAAGATTAAGATGTATGATGGGACCTTTGTTCATATAATTAGGTCAAAGATTCATTCTAAGTTAATAGATTACTAACAAGATAAAACTCTTCGATATTAATTAATGGTATATTTAATGTTATGATTTATGACGAAGAGGGGCATTTTTGATCTTCTTTGCATTATTTCTGCTTATCGATTATTAAACAAGCTAGTAACAATTTTTTATGTGATTTAGGAATGAAAAAAGGGATAGATTCTGTAAAAATGGTGAATTCAAATATCAATTTAATATACCCTTCAGATCACCGTTGTGATTTTAGCAAAGCGGATAAAAATTATATATATTGGTCGTATTCATTGGAAAAAAAAACATCTAATGAGATCAAAAGGATCTCAGCTAAATTAGATTCAACAAATAGAAATATTAAAGATATTAGAGAGGTTGTAACAAAATGTATTAGTGAAGCTAAAGAACCTCATGCTCCTTCTAAAATATCTGTTATCAAGAATCATGATATTATTGTGCTAATTTGTTATCCATTTGTTGTCTACTTCTTAATAGAGATGCTTAAGTGTTTTATATCGTGGATTAGTCGCAGAAGATATAACATTACTAAAACCCAAAGGTTTATAGATAAAGTTCGAGAGTATGAAGATGCCTTAGTGAAATATCTAGAACTTGTTAAAAGTTATTATACTGAGATTGAGTCGACCAATAGAGTTGAAATGCTTTCACCAATATCAAGTAAGTTGAAAAGTATCAAAATCTCAAAAGATGAATTTGAAAGCGTTTTGGTATTTAATCACAATGAATTGATTCTGACAGAAATAATGGATAAAATCAATCTTTCTAAAGTATTAATAGAAACTGTTACATCAAACCATAAGATATTGTTTGATAGTTATTTTGATAGTTATCAAAAAATGAAATCTAGTGGTGTCAAGTTGTATAGTAAACTTTTAGTTATTGCGGGAAAACACTGGGATGGAAGTGAGAAAAATCTATTAGATCCTATTGTTAATAATCTAATAGACGCTTATGAAGAAGATAATTTAGATATCTTTAGTCGATGTCAAAAAACACTTGCCAATTCTAACCTTAGTAATGTTGAAGAAATCAAAGATCTAATAGACCTAATAAGTAAGTATAAACTTACCGTAAAGCAAACTAGACTGTAACTACTCAGGTTCTTCAGATAGGTTTTAACCGACAAAAACTTCAAACACGTTGATTTGGTGTACAATGTTGATAAATAACAATGTATTTGTTGATTACTTTTAGTTGTTATCTTTTCTATTTTGACCATAAGAATAGATCTTTGCAGGCATGAATAAAGTTGATCGTTTAGAAAAAGAAAACAAGGCATTAAAAGAGCAAGTACAATCTTTACTGGCAAAATTAGACATTGTTATGTCGGAGGTAAGAGCTTTGTCAGAAGAAAATGCGATGCTTCATGCTAAGATTAAGACTCTTGAAGATCAACTATCACGTAGCAAGAAAAATAGTGGTAATAGCAGTTTTCCTCCATCTAGAGATTTATCAACAGTAAAGAAGAACCAATCTCTTCGCAAGAAATCTAATAAAAAATCAGGAGGTCAACTTGGTCATAAAGGCATGACTTTATTTCAAGATGCCACACCGACCGATATCGAATCTCATCATCCTTTAGCTAAGTGTAGTTGTGGAAATAGACTGAATCCTGAGGATGCTAGGTTGCTATGCAAGCGTCAAGTTTTTGATATCCCCCCTGTTATTGAACCTATATGTATTGAGCATCGTCTTTATGAGAATAGATGCAGTTGTGGACAAATCCATAAAGGAGCTATGCCATCCAATGTTAATGCACCAGTTCAATATGGTCCCAACATACGTTCGCTAATTCTTAGTCTGCATATAGAGCACTATATCCCTTTAAATCGGATTAGTTCGCTAGTAGAAGAGCTGACTTCCTATAAAATAGGAGATGGAACTATTGACAATATTTTAAAACATGCAGAAAAGGTATTCACTCCCCTATATGAATCTCTACGTCAATCTATTGAAGATGCCAATATAGTTGGATCTGATGAAACAGGTTGTAAAATAGATGGCAGTAAAGGATGGATGTGGGTTTGGCAAAATTATGAACTAACTTTTATCACAGCACATAGATCTAGAGGGTATAAAGTTGTGGAAGAAAATTTCAAAGATGGATTTACTAATGCTACTTTAGTAAGTGACTGCTATGCTTCTCAACTAAAGACCCCTGCCAAACATTATCAACTATGTCTAGCTCATTTACAACGCGAATTAATCTACATAAAGCAACAGACCAATAATAGATGGGCACAAGATATATTAGATCTCTTTTCAGAAGCCATGAAATTAAAACGGGAAGCTGAAGAAAAAGATTTCCCACTAGATAAGGAAGCATCATTTAAGACCAAATTATTAGAACTTCTGAATATCGACATAAATGACGATCAGCTCGATGAAATCAGAACATTACGACAACGATTAATAAAGAAAATCGATAGTGTGTTTACTTTCTTAAATCATTATGAAGTACCGTTTGATAATAATGCTTCGGAAAGAGCAATGCGTAACATCAAGGTAAAACAGAATGTGTCTAAGGGATATCGCACAGAAGAAGGGGCGCAGAGGTATGCCATGTTGCGATCTATAACCGACACATTAAAGAAACAAGGAAAGAGTGTTCTGAACATGATCGCATATTGGCTATCATGCAATAATGTTAACTTAAGCTGGGAATAGATAATTTTGAAAGTTATCTTCTTGAAGCTCTATTTAAAATCTAATAGAGGCTAAACTATAATACTACCTGAGTAGTTACACTAGACTTAATTCACTTCATGCAAAAAATATATATATAAACTGTTGGATGAAACTCCAAGATTGTAGTTTGACGTTAAATCCATTAGTAATAAGACTCAAAAGGAAAAGACGTTTTTTTTCTAACGATATTGTTTAATGATGATGTAAAATATACACATTAATTAAGTCTGTAAGATGCTACTAAAAAAAGGTTTTTCTGTTCCTTCTTTTTTCTATTAATAGATTTAGATTCTGCACAAAGTCAACATTGTATTATCAGGTGTAAAGGCTTAGAGTTTATCGTCTCTTTATCCAATGTGGGTTTCTTTTAGAGAGACAATTTATTAGAATATTAATTGTTAACAAATACAGAACTCAGTACATGATCATGATTTAATTTTATCAACTTTAAGTTTATATGTTTATTGAAATTTTGCAATACTTATCGAGTATCTTTAGTTGGAACATTTTTCACTCACTTGGGGTTTATTATTGATAGGAATAATATTTAGTTTTGATGTATTGTAATAAAAAGAGACTATGAGTGACGATAATAAATCAATTCAAGAATTAGACTTAATATGTGAATATTATGGTAGTTTAGAACGTCAAGGTCCCGGAAGTGTTGAGACGACATTAAAAGCTTTGAGCTTTATAGAAGGCTTAAATCATGAATCGAAAGTGGTCGATCTTGGTTGTGGTACTGGGGGGCAGACCATGGTTTTAGCGAAGCATCTTCAAGGGGAGGTTATTGGGGTGGATATGTTCCCTAAGTTTATCACTCTTTTTAATGATAATGCCCATAGGTATGGATTATCTTCTCGTGTCAAAGGAGAAGTTGGTTCGATGGACCAATTGCCATTTGCGAAAAGTTCATTAGATCTTATATGGTCGGAAGGTGCCATATATAATATTGGCTTTAAAAATGGTCTAACCTATTGGAGGTCATTTCTAAAAAAGGGGGGGTATGTTGTTGCATCTGAGATTTCTTGGTTTACAGAGGAACGCCCTAAGGAGATTCAAGAATTTTGGAATAGTGCATATCCAGAGATTGATACCATCCCTAATAAAATTGCACAAATGCAACAGGCTGGGTATGTTCCTGTCGCGACTTTTATTATTCCAGTGGATTGTTGGACAGAGAATTTCTACTATCCACAACATGAGGTACAAGAGGTTTTTCTTGAAAGATATCATGATAATGAATGGGCAAAGGAGTTTATTCAGAGTCAACGTGAAGAAGAGATGCTATATAATAAGTATCGTGATTTTTATGGCTATGTTTTTTATATAGGGAAAAAGATGTAGTTATTAACGAATTGGTTTGTCTTTAGTTGTTTGATTTATAGGGAATAAGCGACTTTTTGAATGTCGTTATTCACCATGTTAATAACAATGCCCAAAGGTTCTAATGTGTAGCTTAAGGGCATTGTTATTTTGAATCTATTTTATAAGATTCACTTCTGTCGTTTTACCATCTATACATGTAAATCGAAGTGTGGTTTTATTGGCACTGGGATGATCTACTATTACATTTTTTCTTGCTGTCGTTAAGTTCCAATGTCCTTTTAATTCTATGGTTATATCTACAGGAAGACTCCCTTTATCATCATACATCTTTTTACTGTTAAGATTGATACTAGGGGAGCATACAGACAAGTTAAGCTCTCTATCCTGTGCTTCAATCATAACTAAGGATTCGTGGTCTACACGCTTCAGTAAGTCGTGTTTTATTTTCCCTGACTCAAAAAGCACAAAGCCAGTGATACCTGTTGCTTTATCTTTGACGATATGTGCACGGTGATCTTTTTGTAGCACAGTGTAGTTGGGCGTAATTTTACTATTTGCTCCATTGACTACCGTGGCGTATTCATAAGATCCATGACGTGGTGCCTTACCATGATCGATGTAGGCTACACCGAAAGTCCCATAGGTGTTTTGTTCTGATTTATTATGCTTTGACACTTGCTCTTGTCTTTGTACCACTAAATTTTGTCCTTTAGGCAGGTAGTACATATTCCCCTTATTATCTCCAATAATGTGTGCCGATTTTTTAGATGGTTTTTGAATAAATAGTCCCTCTTTTTTAACACCATCGATGGAAATAATTGAATCTTTGCCAGCCTCTAGTTGAAATAATGTAGTCTCCGTAGGGAAATCCTTATTGCTATTCTCGATGTCGCTACCTAGAGAGATGATGGTATTGTCGAAACAGAATACCGATTTTCTGGCACGATGATCCGGTGTGAAGTTCTTCAGTGTCTCCGTTTCGTGTAGTTTCATACCAAAGATACCATTCTTTCCTAGTGATGAACTTCCACAGAATGTCTCATCCGAACGCGACATCAAAACTCTTACAGGACAATATAACTTATCAAGAGGTAGGTGTATCGTGGTGGTGCCAGGGAATCTATTCCAGTCCCATCCATTCTGATCGTATCCACTCTCTATGTTGCTAATAGGACTCCCTTGATTGTTGATTTGAATAGAGCCATAGCTCATATATCTTCCCCATCGGTTGTCATGTTCATATATTTCTCCTGACCACACATATTGGTTGTAACCTCTTATGCTCACCAACCAATCATCACGTCGATGGAGTCCTAGACAGGCATAGTTCACTACTTGGAAACCATCCATGTTGCTTTCTTGCTTTATGCCATCGTCAGCGAACTCTCGGTACATTCTTTCCCAAGGTTTAGCCAATCGCATATAAGCCGCAGCAAGATTTTTGTTTATCTTGTTTGTTCCAATTCCTGATTTGGCAAGATATCCCATGCCATCAATAGTACGTTGGCTGATCATCCCTGCAAATACTTGACGTCCTGATAAGGCGATGGGCCACTCATATTTGTTCGAGAAATTGCGCATCAATAACATCGATTGGGATAAGTTAGAACGAGCCTGGTCTCCAATCTCAAAGGTGGTGTGTGAAAGGGCATATATTACTGGTGCAATACCCATAAAAGAACCTGTCATATAAGCAGGGTAGAGTCCTGCATGATGAAATAGTGATCCATCAGGTGTAAGCCCACCGACAGTTCCAGCCGAGTATTGTAGTGAGTTATCAACAAAACGAGAGAACTCTTTCATCGCTCTTACTTTTTCTGGACTATCATCCATTAAAAGGACTGCTATAAGTCGACCTCTAGCTTTGGTGTTCCAGAAGTCAGATACTCCTTGTAACTCGTTTACATGAACATCTTTGCGACACTCTGCATTGCCATACCAGTAGGAGATGATTTGTGCTGCTTTTTCTAGTCGCCCTGATGCCTCTAAAGCATCCTTCATCAGTAGGAATGACTCAGGAAGTCCCTCTAGCTGATATCCAACGTGATGTTGTGTTCCAGTGGCACTACCATAATCATACCCTTGATCGATAAAGTGATCGAATAGATCAAAGAACATCTCTTTACAGTAGTCGTCATTGGTTAAGGCATAACCTCGTGCAAGTCCATAAAATATACGAGAGAGATGAAGCGGCTTCACATCATTGAGGTTGGCATTGTATTCATCCGAAGAGACTATCTGTCGACCTGTTATGTGTCCATCTTCAGCTCGGTGTATTCCAAGGTCTGCAAAGTTATCTTTATAATACCAGTTTTCATCTTGATGAGGTACATCTCCACGTACAATATCTAGAATACGGTTCTCGATCTTATGAAATGCTTCTTTCTGTGCTTTGGTTACCTCTTTGGTTAGAGGAATGTCGTGCTTATAGGTGGTTTCCCAATACCATTGACCTCCCCAGTGGTTATGATTAACCCTTGGGTTAATAAATGGAAGTTGTTGATCAGGAGTATTACGACCATGGATCGGGTGCTCACTAAACATGATACGATCGATAAATAATTTCCCTTTAGAACTCTTATTGGGTGCAGTGAATGTCAGTCTATTTAATTGATCTACCTGTTGAATAGTGGTCATCTCTGAGAAGCGTATCCAACAAGCTCTCCACCCTGTGAAGTTGAGGTGATATGGAAATCGATAGGCCTCTTTATCATCCAACCCAACAGAGATGTAAAGCTCGTCATCTATTGCATTTTCATTGTATATCCAACACATCAGTCCCCCTATTTTTTGAATGTCAGCATGAGAAGAGGAGGTGTGTTCTGAGTAGAGTTTACTGCCACCTTTTTTCTCAAGAGCGTAGGCAATATTGATATTCAGTGGCTTGTTGACCACGACTTTATCACCCTTTTCCCAGTTCCACTGTATGGACTGTTGACCGACTTTATAATGTCTTGAAGAGGTGCTTAGGCCGCTACCTTGCCAATTGGAGGGTACTCCATGATCAAAGTCCCAGTAGTTGCTACTAATATCCCCTTTGACTTGGGCTATCGCTCCTATATGACATAGAAGGATAAACTGAAGGACAGTGAATTTGTAAATGAATTTCATTGATTGTTGTTTTATAGGTTCTATGGTATTATATTCTGGTTACCATATTTTAATTGGTATTTAGAAGTGATAAAGCTAATAAAATAAAAAGAAATTGCGAATAACTCTCATGCGTTATTGATGTCTGTTATGGGTTTGTTTATCAGTGAAGTAGTGTGCAAGTTGAATGGAGATGATAAGAGCTTAGAGTGGGACAACCACATTAAATTAATCAGGAAAGTGATTCTCATATATAATTAACGATATGACCTTTCGTTATTATTAACTAAGAGGAGAGTATTTATTTTTGAATTAATATGAAGATGAACAGTCGAGAGTCAAGTTTCGACCTTTTGCGTATTATTGCATGTATGATGGTTGTGTCTTCTCATACCACATCACCATATATGGTTGATAGCGTTCCGGGAGAGCTGAATTTTATTGTGAGTAATTCGATTCAATCATTTTGTCGGGTCTGTATTGCGATTTTTGTAATGATTGGTGGTCGCTATATTTTAGCAAAAAAAGGTAATATAGATTACCAAACCTTCTATTCGAATACGCTATTAAAACGTATTATTTATCCAACCCTAATATGGAGTGTTATCTATGTGATTTATTGCTATGTACAAGGGGCTGTTATTGATTACATGAAGATACGTCCGTTTGATTATACCCTACCATTGAAAAATTGGTTTATGGGGCGTCCTTATAACCATCTTTGGTATATGTATATGTTGATTGGTCTTTATGCCTCTGTTCCTGCTCTAATGATGATTAAAGCATATATAGGGGAGAAGGTATTCTTGCGATTGGGGATACTCCTGCTCTTGTTAAGTCCAATTGTTGACTATTTCAGCGAACTCTTTTGGATGATTCGATTTATTGAGTTTTTAGGATACTTTATTCTTGGTTACTCTTTACGAGGAGTACGATTTGATGGACTTTCTAAGAGATATTTAATTGCGATATGGTTTGTTTGCTCTTTGATGATTGCCTCTGCAACTAGATGGCTTTTATTGCAAAATGTGAGTGCCCCATTCTACTTCTATGGTTTTTTTACTCCTTTTGCGATGGTTGGTTCATTGGCTCTATACAACTGTTTTGATCAATTGCAATTGAAAAAACATACGTCTTTACTTAGTCGTTTATCTCTACATAGCTTTAGAATATACCTTATCCATGCTGGTCTATTATCTGTTGTGGAGAATGTCATTTTTCGATTTCTTCAATGGAATGTGAATCCATTGATCTACATCCCTGTGACTATAATTGTTGTCACTCTGTTCAGTTATACTATCTCATACGGAGTGGAGTTGTTGAAAAGGAGATATACTGTATTTAAATATTTTTGAATTGTGATTATCTAATTTTAGAATAATCGTTGATGGTGTTGAAATAGTAGGGGCTTAAAAATGTGTCTTGTTTGTATATGGTAAAAATCGGACTTTGTTTTTCCTGTAGTGACCATGGTAGAAAGTAGGATAAACAACTTTGAATGGAAGAATATTGATCATTTTAAAAAAGAGATAGGCATAATACAATTATAGAAAGATTAATGACAAAGGGAACGAAGGGGAGAGAGACCAATTTAGATCTGTTAAGAGTGGTAGCTTCATTAATGGTTATTACGGTACATGTAGGTAATGTGTATGTAACTGGAGAGCGAGATAGGGTAGACTACAACTTTATTGTGGGTTTGTTTTATTGCTCTATCTCTGTTTCTGTAGCACTTTTTACATTTCTTAGTGGCGGATTTTTATTAGCAAAGAAAGAGAATAGCAAACCTTCCTATTTTTATCCGAGCATATTAAAGAGAAGGATTCTTTTTCCAACATTATTCTGGAGCCTTGTCTATGTATTGTTGGCATATATGGAGGAGATCGTTGAAGATTATGCCAATATCAGTCCGTTTGAACCATTTGCTCCGTTGGTAATGTTATTAAAGGGACAGCCATGCTATCACTTATGGTATATGTTTATGCTAATAGGGCTATACTTGATGGTGCCTATCTTAATGCGAATAAAGTGTCATCTTGGAGAGTCTAATTTTATGACATTAGGTGTCTTGTTAACGATGTTTGCTGTTCCATTAAGTCTTTGGGGTGAGCTAGTTTGGATGCTCTATTTTGTTAAATATTTGGGTTATTTTATCTTAGGTTATTCGCTAAAGAGATATTATCAAAAGAGGTCAAAATCTAATGCTAAAACGTTTCTTCTGCTAGGGATCTCGATTTGGATTATTAAATATATTTCGGTGATAATGATGGTTCATTACAACTTCTTAGATCCTCTATATTTACTTAACCCGCTGAGTCCTTTTAATATCTTACAAGCGATTTTATTTTATCTATTTTTCTTAAATATCACCATTAAAAGAGGTTCTAAGTATATTCGTAAGTTATCCCGTTATGGATTTTACGTGTATATCTTTCATGCAATTTATGTCTCTATAATAAGAGCCCTCTCTTTTAAGTTGATGAAATGTTCATACGATCCATTATTTTTTATTCCGTTAGTGACTGTTATCGTTTATATGCTTTCCTTATCTACAGCGTATATTTGGATGGAGTTGAAAGATAGGTATAGACCACTTCTTTATAGTTGATGGCATTGATGAGATGAATGTCTTAGGGGTAGAAAAAGATATATCGTTATTTGGAATATCTCTCTTCGATGTTAGTTAGAGTGAAAGGTTCATATGTCACAACTATTACAACTGTGAATACAAGAATGAGATTCTGATCTAAAAAAACGTTATAATACAATCTGTTCTACCTATAATTTTGTTAATTTGCATGAGTAATAGCAGAATAGCAGTGCAAAATATGAGGTTAATAGAACACAATATCGTGTCTATTGACTTTGCCTAAATCATAGAATGTAGGAGGAAATCTTTTGACAGAGAATCAAAATAAACTAAAGAAATTCGATATCAAGACGGTCTTTGAAGAGAAAGATCCAAAGATGGCACGTAGGATACCAAATTTTATATACCGTTTGGTTTCCAAAGTGTTGCATGTCAGATATTTGAATTATATCATCGACAATTACGGACACCTTGAAGGAGTGGATTTCATTCAAGCGATGATTGATGAGTTTCATATCTCATTTGATTATAGAGGTTTAGACAATATTCCACAAGAGGGTAAATTTATCTTTACTGCCAACCATCCATTAGGAGGATTTGATGGATTACTATTGTTAAATATTGTAACAAGACAGAAAGGTCATTCTCTGTTCTTAGTGAATGATATCTTAATGAATATCACTCCTGTTAAGAATCTATTTATTCCGATTAATAAACATGGGAATCAGCGAAAATCAATCAGTATGATTAATGAAGCTTATGCTTCCGATTCACAGATATTGATATTCCCTTCAGGTCTTGCTTCGAGGTTGATAGATGGTAAGATACAAGACCTTTCATGGAACAAACATTGTATTCAGAAATCGATAGAAACACATCGTGATATTGTTCCTGTGCATGTGAGTGGTCGTAATAGTAAACACTTCTATTGGATTGCTAAGATCCGTAAGTTTTTAGGTGTTAAATGGAATATCGAGATGTTCCTTCTTGCTGATGAGATGGTGCGTCACAAAAACAAAAAGTTTGTTATCACTTTTGGAAAACCTATCCCTTACACTACCTTTGATAAATCCAAGAGTCCAATGAAGTGGGCTGCTTGGTTGAGAGAGAAAGTCTATCAGATTGGAGAACAGAAATAACATCAACGAACCAACATACTGTATAGATAGTTGTTACGTACTATCTATATAAATTTACCATTATATCGTATCTATATTGTCTATATCATTGAACGGTATGGAGACATAATGGAGATAATACCAATGGAATAAGGAGGTGAGTGGTAGAATATGGCGACTATACTTTGTTTATATAAGACACTTAAGAAGGAGACATAGCCTTCCCCCTATATGAATGTTGATAATGAAGTATAAACAATATAGAACGCAAGAATATCGCTCTTCCATATTTTAGTTGGTAAAACTACCGTATACTGGATTTGTCTTTTAAAAAAAGATGCTTTTATGAAACAGATTATAGCCCCAGTTAGTCGTGAGCTTTTGCTTGCCGAACTAACTCCAGAGAGGTTCATGAGAAAAACCAACAAGGCAGGTAATGAAATTTATCTACTGAATTATCACAACGCCCCAAACACTATGATAGAGATTGGGCGTCTTAGAGAATTGACCTTTAGAGCTGCTGGTGGGGGTACTGGAAAAGAGGTGGATATTGATTCATATGATACGGACGATATCCCTTATGAACAACTGATTGTTTGGGATCCAGACCAACAAGAGATATTAGGTGGCTATCGCTTTATTCTATGTCGAGATCTACCTAAAGATGAGAATGGACAGGTTCATCTTGCCACCTCTCGTCTTTTTCACTTCTCGGAGGATTTCATCGAAGAGTATCTACCCAATGTTATCGAACTAGGACGTTCATTCGTTCAGCCAGAGTATCAGTCAAGTAAAGCTGGTGCAAAAGGTCTGTTTGCTTTGGATAATTTGTGGGATGGTTTGGGTGCGCTAATGATTGATCATCCAGAGATAAAGTACTTCTTCGGAAAAGTAACGATGTATCAAAGCTATAATGAAGAGGCGAGAAACCTGATTCTGTACTTCTTTGATAAGTATTTCGGTGATGAAGAGAGGTTAGTATATCCTTATAATCCAATGCCTGTTAATATCGACCTGCCAAAGATGAAGGCGATGTTCGAAGGGCTTACATATGAAGAGGGGTATAAGGTATTATCTGTTGAGGTGAGAAAACTAGGAGAGAATATTCCTCCTTTGATTAATGCATATATGGGATTATCTCCTACGATGCGTACTTTCGGTACAGTGATAAATGACCACTTTGGTGAAGTTGAAGAGACAGGTATCATGATCGATATTGATGAGATGTATGATGGAAAGGTTAATCGCCATGTGTCATCTTACCTTGATGATATTGCGGAGAATGATGAAGTTCCAATCATTCGTTTCCAATAGATCATTCTAAAACAAGATAAAAAAGGGCTTTATTGATTACAATAAAGCCCTTTTCTGTGATACCGATAGGTGGTGATAATTAAAAAAACAGATCCATATCATGTTGATAACTAATACGCTCTTTTTTTAACCCCTTCGATATAGTTTATAAATGAGTTATTCACCACTTTACGACCACCTGGTGTTGGATAATCACCAGTAAAGTACCAGTCTCCAAGATCGTTAGGGCAAGCCTTATGAAGATTGTCTACGGATTGATATACAATCTCAATATCTGCACTACAATCCTCAGGTGTGAGCAATTCTGCAATCTTCGCAGAGATCTCTTCATCATTAAAAGGACGATAGATATCTTTTACATAGTTGGTGATCTCCTCTTTGGGAAGGTTCTGTTGTGCTTTACACTTTTGGTAGACCTCTTGGATCAGATCTTCCATTCCACGATCTCTAAGAAGAGCTATGGTCGCTTCAAATGCAATGAAATCCCCCATAACTGCCATATCAATACCGTAACAATCTGGGTAGCGAATTTGTGGTGCAGATGAGATGACGACTATTTTTTTCGGATTAAGTCGATCAAGAATCTTAAGAATACTCTTCTTTAGTGTTGTTCCTCTTACAATAGAGTCGTCGATCACCACCAATGTGTCTTTTTGATCTCTTACTTGACCATAAGTCACATCGTAGACATGTCCTACCATATCGTCTCTGCTGGCATCATCCGCAATGAAGGTACGTAGTTTCACATCCTTAATAGCGATCTTTTCGATACGAGGTTCTACCTTGATGATATCAGCTATACACTCTTCTGTAAGCTCATTAGACAACGCATGGATCTTCTCCTTCTTCCATATAAGAAGTTGCTCTCTAATTCCTTCTACCATGCCATAAAAAGCAGTCTCTGAAGTGTTCGGAATATATGAGAAGACCGTGTCCTCCATGTTGTTGTTAATCACCTGCATAATTTTAGGCGACAACAATCGTCCTAACTCTTTACGCTCTTTATAAATATCTGCATCCGATCCTCTTGAAAAGTAGATACGTTCGAAGGAACAAGAGCGACGCTTTTGAGGTACACGTACCAACTCTTGTGATACTGTACCGTCATGTTTTACGATAAGTGCATGACCAGGAGAAATCTCATTGACCTCCTCATACTTTACGTCCATCACAGTCTGTATTACCGCACGTTCACTAGCGACCACTACAATCTCATCGTCCTCATAGAAGTGTGCTGGGCGAATCCCCCAAGGATCTCTTGTGACAAACATATCACCATGTCCAATCACTCCTGCCATTGCATAACCACCATCCCAATCTCTACTTGCTTGTTCAAGAATAGATTGTATATCTAGCTGCTCTTTGATCTTTGCAGAGATCTCTTGATTGTTATATCTTTCGTTTTTGAAAATACGAAAAAGACGTTCGTTCTCTTCATCTAAAAAATGACCTACCTTCTCCAATACAGTCACCGTGTCGGTATAGGCCTTTGGGTGTTGTCCTAGCTGTACGAGTTTCTCGAAGAGTTCATCTACATTTGTTAAGTTGAAGTTACCTGCCAGTGCAAGGTTGCGCGATTTCCAATTGTTCTGACGCATCACTGGATGGGCATACTCAACACTATTACGACCAAATGTCCCATAGCGGAGGTGTCCCATATAAAGCTCTGAAATAAATGGAATGTTCTTTGAAGCCCATGTCGCATCTAATACTGCTTCAGGATGTTCTTTGCTGTGCTTGTCAATGGTCGAAAAGATATGGTGGAAAAGGTCTTTTATTGGGTTGGTTTCCACAGATCTATAACGATCGAAATATTCACATCCTGGGTCAACAGATAGTTTTACTCCAACGACTCCAGCCCCGTCTTGTCCGCGGTTGTGTTGCTTCTCCATCAACAAATAAAGCTTGTTGAGGCCATACATCCACGTGCCATACTTCTTCTCGTAATAGCTAAGAGGCTTTTTTAAACGAATCAGTGCGATGCCACACTCATGTTTTATTGGATCACTCATGGTAAATTTTGGGTAAATGGTAAAAAAAAGAGACAATAGCACACTATTGTCTCCATTGGATTATTAATAATTTGGGTCTATTATTTCAGGTACAATGAATGAGTCAGGAAACATGGAAGATAGTGACTTCTTTAACTTTAACGCCTCCGATTTGGAGCGGAAGTCTCCCACACGCAATTTAAAGTCAGGTGCACTGTAGGTCGTATACGTATTGACATCGGGTTTGACTCTTAAGAAGCGAGTCTTAATCTTTTGAATCTCCGAACGAGCATCTGTTCCTGAGGAGAAATAAATCTGAAGACGATATCCACGAACTCCTTTCTGTAAACTATTCTCTTGAGCATGCCATACAATTAATGAATCCACTAGGTTGGAGTGGTTAAAAATGGGCTTCTTTATTAGTGCCTCTAAACTGGTTGGTGCTGGCGCTACGGGTTTTTCTGGGTATGGGTCTTGAGCCATTGCGACAATGCTACCAACAGTAAGCAGTAAAAATAAACAGAATAGCGATCTCATATCGATTTGTACTATTATAATTAAATTCAACTTCTTATTATCTGTAATGAACCTATCCATATAGGTCCATCTGTTCGCAGGTGATGGACCTTATCGTTCATCTACTTCTGCGTACTACAAAGATAGGTTTTTTTGTATAAGCAAAATGTAATAATAGGGAATATACGCAAGATTCTTTCGTATGTTATTTAAATATGAAACGGGGTGAATTAAGAGCTTTAAATCTTTTTTAGCCCTAAGTTTCATGGGATTGTGAAAAATCAAATTAACTTTGTAACCCATTTATTTTTACTGGATTTTTGAATTTCTTGAAATGAAAAAGAAACTATATATCGAAACCTACGGGTGTCAGATGAACGTTGCTGATAGTGAGGTAGTGGCATCCGTGATGGCAGAGAGGAATTTTGAGATCTCTGACAATCAAGAGGAGGCAGATGTTGTTTTGGTGAACACATGCTCTGTAAGAGATAATGCAGAGAAGCGTGTCTGGGGACGTCTGCGTGAACTTAATGCTTTAAAGAAAAGTAATAAAGAGCTTAAACTAGGTCTTATCGGATGTATGGCTGAGCGTATTGGTGACGAGATGTTAGAAGACAAAGTCGTTGATATCGTGGCAGGCCCTGATGCTTATCGTAATCTTCCATACCTTTATGACAAGTCGATTGAGGGAGAAGATGCGATCAATGTGGAGTTAACTATTGATGAAACATACGATAGTATCATTCCTAAGCGAATGAATGAAGGGATCTCTGGTTTTGTCTCCATAACTCGCGGGTGTAATAACTTCTGTACATACTGTATCGTACCTTATACACGTGGTCGTGAGCGTAGTCGTGATCCTAAAGATATTCTTGCTGAGGTAAGAGATATGGTTAAGAACGGCTACAAAGAAGTAACTCTTCTTGGGCAGAATGTAGATTCGTACAAGTGGATGCCCGAAGGAACAACTAAGCCAGTTCGTTTCCACCATCTATTAGAATTGGTCGCACAAGAGTCACCAACTCTTCGTGTTCGTTTTAGTACTCCTCACCCTAAAGATATTAAAGAGAGTGTAGTGAAAATGATTGCAAAGTATCCAAATATTTGTAAGCATATTCATCTTCCAATCCAAGCGGGTAATGATGAGGTGTTGAAACGAATGAATCGTAGATATACTGTAGAGTGGTATCAGAATCGTGTGGAGATGATCCGTAAACACATCCCTGAATGTTCGATCACAACGGATGTTTTCTGTGGATTTTGTGGCGAGACAGAGGAGCAATTCCAAGGGACATTAGACATGATGAAATGGGTGCATTATGACACTGCATTTATGTTTAAATATTCAGAGCGTCCTGGTACATATGCTGCAAAGAAACTAGAGGATGATATCTCAGAAGAGGTAAAAGGAGAGCGTTTAACACGTATGATTCAACTTCAAAGTAGCCTTTCGATAGAGAGCAATCAAAGTGATATTGGAAAAGTCGTTGAGGTATTGGTCGAGAAGTTATCAAAAAAATCTTCGGATGAATTGTGTGGACGTAGTTCTCAAAATAAATTGGTGGTATTCCCTAAAAAAGATGCCCAAATAGGTGATTACGTTAGAGTGAAGATCGAAAGATGTACACAAACAACGCTAATCGGTGAAATGATTGAAAAAATTGATGCTCCTTCTTTCTAAGTTGTAGTGTCAATATTCAATAGTCAACAAAAAGGAGTATAAGTGTCCTAGGATACTTGTAGAGAAGAGGAGATATGACTTCTCTTCGATATGTGCTTTTTGCTGAACAAAACAAATTCAGAACATACCAACGTAGAAGCGTCGTGAAAGGTGGATTACTCCTCCTTGCGGCGCTTCTTGTTTTATCTCTTAGGATATATACCAAACAAGGGCTAAAGTATCTTTAATACTTTAGCCCTTGCTATTATTTTTTTGATAGAGTAGTTTTAGTATGACCAACGATATTTTGAGATCATCGACTGAAATGTTCTGTCTGTAAATTACTTATATAAACCAATAAATGGTTATGTTGTCTTCTCCTACAGTGATACTTTAAAACGAAGGAGAGGTCTGATAGAACATATCAATGTTGTGCCTCTAGATATATAATTGGTTTAAGATGTAGGATATGAGCCTCTCTTCTTAGTTTCCAACTTCAGAAAGGAACTTCAAACGAACCAATCGAATGTCTTCTTCTGCATAGTCATCACCTAACTCTTCATAAGCTTCGGAGAGCTCTCCAGTTTCTGAATCATCATGGAAGAAATCAAAGATGTCGTCAATCGCATCCTCATCAATCTCTTGCTCTAAATAATAGTCGATATTGATTTTAGTTCCTGAATTGACAATTGCCTCCAACTCAGATATCAAGTCATTTAACTCTAACCCTTTTGAATTTGCAATATCATCAAGTGGCATCTTACGATCGATCGCTTGAATGATAAATACTTTATTCTTTGACTTGTTGGCCACGCTCTTTACAACCATGTCTTGTGCACGGATAATACCGTTCTCCGTAACATATTTCTGGATCAGTTCGATGAATGGCTTTCCATATTTTTTAGCCTTTCCTTGTCCTACACCTACAATATGCTGAAGTTCATCTATCTTGGTTGGATATTGAATCGACATATCCGATAATGATGACTCTTGGAAAAGAATATATGGTGGAAGATCCCTCTTCTTAGCCTCTTTTTTACGAAGATCTTTCAACATATTGAAGAGCTCAGGATCACCCGTTGAGTTGCCTCCTGGTGAAGACAGTCCCTCTTCAACTACAGCTTCATAATCGTGGTTTTTTACCACCATAAAAGAGTGTGGATTTTCTATATAGCCTTCTCCTTCTGGAGTCATCTTTAATACTCCGTAGTTTTCGATATCTTTATGTAGATATCCTGCAATAATACATTGACGATAGACAGCCTTCCACAGTCTAGGGTCTTGATCTTCCCCCTTGCCATAATGATCAAGACTTTCGTGTTTAAAGGATTTAACAGCAGCATTTTTTACTCCTGTAAGAATATCTACCATATGCTCTGACTTATACTGTTGCTTTACCTCTTTTACAGCATTTAAAGCCATCAAGATCATCTCACGACCCTCTATCTGCTCTTTAGGCATCTTACAGTTGTCACAGTTGCCACAGTTATTTACGGTATAGGATTCACCGAAATAGTGCAACAGCACCTTGCGTCTACATATTGCAGATTCAGCAAAAGCCACGGTATCCAAAAGCAATTGTTGTCCAATCTCTTGTTCTGCAACTGGCTTTCCTTGCATAAACTTTTCAAGCTTCTGAATATCTTTGTAGCTATAGAATGTCAAACAATGACCTTCACCGCCATCTCGACCAGCTCTACCTGTCTCCTGATAGTAGCCTTCTAAAGATTTAGGTACATCATAGTGTATCACAAACCTTACATCTGGTTTATCGATGCCCATTCCAAAAGCAATGGTTGCAACAATCACATCGACCTCTTCCATTAGAAACTTATCCTGGTTTCCTGAACGCGTGGTCGAATCCATACCTGCATGGTAGGCCAATGCACGTATACCGTTAACTTGTAAGGTTGCTGCAAGCTCCTCTACCTTCTTGCGACTTAAGCAGTAAATAATACCAGACTTGCCTTCTCGCTGTTTAATAAACTTGATGATCTGTTCCGGTGCTTTGTTCTTAGAACGAATCTCATAGAATAGATTTTCACGATTAAAAGAGGACTTAAAAACTCTAGCATTGCTCATGCCTAAGTTCTTTTGTATGTCATGTTGAACTTTTGGAGTCGCCGTAGCTGTTAGGGCAATGATCGGTGCTGAACCAATCTCGTGGACAATAGGACGTATACGACGATATTCGGGTCTGAAATCATGACCCCACTCTGAAATACAGTGGGCTTCATCGATTGCATAGAACGAGATCGTAATTTCGTTCAAAAAATCGATATTCTCTTGTTTGGTCAAAGACTCAGGAGCTACATATAGTAACTTCGTAATACCATTGCGTACGTCTTCTTTTACTTGATTGGTGGCCGATTTTGAAAGAGAGGAGTTCAGAAAATGGGCAATGCCGTTATTGGTACTTATCGACCTAATAGCATCCACTTGATTTTTCATCAAAGCGATAAGCGGCGATATAACAATAGCAGTACCCTCTGATATCAGAGCAGGTAACTGGTAGCAAAGAGATTTTCCCCCTCCCGTAGGCATCAACACAAAAGTATCGTTCTGATCGAGGATACTGTGGATGACCTCTTCTTGACTTCCTTTGAATCTATCGAAGCCAAAGTATTTTTTTAATTCGTCCGTTAATGAAATGCTTCTGTCCATCTTGTTTCCCTTAAATTACTCCTAAAAGCGAATTCACTCATAAATCATTCTATAATGATCATGAGCTAAGATATATAAATTATTAGATGTATTCAAGCTTCGTTTTTCGCTTTTTTTTAAATAATCTTTAATGGGCTGATGGTTCGATACCCTATTTTATAGGGTAAAACTGAATGAATTACTTACAGGATGGGAGAGGTATTGCAATGAGGCGTTGGTCTAATTTTTGTACTATTAGTGATGTGTTGGTGTCATTATTCGAGGGGTTTTGTGTCGATATCAGGTAGTTTTGTTCTATTGTTGCTATTAAATTATAAGGGTTGTGACTCTTTTGTGATAATTGAATGGGGGCATATTTGTAGAATTAATGATATCAAATTAATCTTTTTTATTAACGAATTACTCTTTCTATAGAGATAGATGTTATGGGACATGTTTGATCGGATTTCGTGTTAGTTGAACGATCGTGGTATGTTGGATAATTTGTCTTTATGACTTAATCTAGAAAGAGTTATTCTTAAGGTTTTGTATGCTTTTACCCCGTTTTACTGTGAAAATTCCCTATTTTATGGAATCGATGTTGAAAAACAATTTTTTCATGAAATCAGTTCCAAAATGTGTGTCAAGAATAGATGTCGCATCAATTTTAATTTATTGGCACAATAGTTCTCATGTTTTTTTCCATTATAGCTCCACGTCTTTTCCTCAATTTAAAGGGTTATTACTACATCGAGATAGTCATGTTGTTTGTGCAAATTAATGTATAAAAAGAGTAGGATAAATGTGGCATGGTGAGGTTGTGTCGGTTGCTAAATATGGTTTTGAGAGATGAAATGTTGTGTTCTCTTGGAGAGGTGGATCTATAGATTTTTGAACGTGGTGGAGTTGCTATTTTTGAATTTTGATGCAAATCGACATAGATTTAATATATTTGTGATGATAGAATAAAAATAATACCGATTCTATTTTGAATGAGGGATAAATGATTTCGAATATCTTTTGTTTAGAGAAGGCTTAAGAACGAGAGTGTAGCCTCTTTTTCGTTCGTGTTTTAAAACGAAGAATAAACAAGATAGAGCGGAAATGTATTCCTCATTTAATTGTAGTATAGGTATAACTGGACGATGAAAAATATGGTTGCACAGAAGAAGTTATCAGGAGGAAAGCAGGTGAAGGAGATGTCTTTTATCGAGCATCTAGAGGAGTTGAGATGGCATTTGGTAAGAGCATGCCTCTCGGTACTTATCTGTAGTGTCGTGGCCTTTATGAATAGGAGTGTAATTTTTGACGAGATTATCCTATGGCCTAAAGACCCAAACTTTTGGACCTATGAGAAGTTGAATCAGATGATGGCATGGATCCATGAACAATTGCCTTTTATTGAGTCCTCTTCTTTTAATATTCGGCCGATTGAAATTCAGAATATTATGATGTCAGGTCAGTTCTCTACCCACATTAAGGTTTCTATTGTGATGGGGTTTATATTGGCTTTCCCATATGTTTTTTATCAAGTATGGGGTTTTGTAAGACCTGCACTATATAATACAGAAAAAAGAGTCGCTTCAGGGGCTGTTTTTGTAAGTTCGTTACTCTTTATTGTAGGGGTGCTGTTCGGATATTTCATTATTTTACCTTTATCTCTACAGTTTCTGGCTGGATATGAAGTAAGTAGCCAAGTGTCTAATCAGATTCAACTCTCTTCGTATATCGGGACGGTGACCAGTATCGTATTCTCTGGAGGGGTTGTCTTCGAGTTGCCCGTGATTGCATTTTTCTTTAGTAAGATAGGTCTACTCACACCTGAGTTTATGCGTACTTATCGAAAGCACTCTTATGTGGCATTACTTCTATTATCTGCAATTATCACACCACCGGATGTGTTTAGTCAGGTGTTGGTTTGTATTCCTTTGGTATTCCTATATGAAGTGAGTATTTATATCTCTAGGGCTGTAAATAAAAAGCAGAAATATGACTTTGATGATGATTTAGAGGATCTCGATTAAAATTGATGGGGGATCACATCACCTCATCATATTTCGTTATATTTGCACGTATATCGTATATTAATTATTCAAAGGATATGAGATTAAGAGCCGAAGGGATAAAGAAACAATACGGAAAAAGATTGGTAGTAAAGGGGGTTTCACTTGATGTAGAACAAGGAGAGATCGTTGGTTTGTTAGGACCTAATGGTGCAGGAAAGACCACCTCATTTTATATGACAGTGGGTTTGATCCAACCTTCGGGAGGACGAATCTTTCTTGATGATGAAGATATTACTAAACTTCCAGTATATAAAAGAGCCCAGTTAGGGGTCGGGTATTTGGCACAGGAGGCATCTGTTTTTCGTCAATTAAGTATTGAGGATAACATCATGTCAATATTAGAGATGACCGACACCTCGAAAGAGTATCAGAAAGATAAATTGGAGTCTCTATTGGACGAGTTTGGTCTGCAGCATATTCGCAAAAGTAAGGGTATACAGTTATCTGGAGGAGAGCGACGTCGTTGTGAGATTGCACGTTGTTTGGCCATTAACCCTAAGTTTATTCTTTTGGATGAGCCATTTGCTGGTGTTGACCCTATTGCAGTAGAGGATATACAGAAGATTGTATTTAAATTGAGAGATAAAAATATTGGTATTTTGATTACCGACCACAATGTGCATGAGACATTGTCTATTACCGATCGATCGTATCTATTATATGATGGACGTATTCTTCAATCAGGTACGGCGGAAGAGCTTGCTGCCGACGAGGAAGTTCGTCGTCTATACTTAGGACAAAACTTCGAATTGCGTAAGAAGTAAAAAAGTATGGAATATTTTTGGAGGTTCGTAAAAAATATTCCATATTTGCATCGCTTTTGTGGGAACGCGGATGTGGCGTAATTGGTAGCCGCGCTAGACTTAGGATCTAGTGCCGAGAGGCGTGGGGGTTCGAGTCCCTTCATCCGCACGTTGATAGCATAGAACCGCTTTCGTTATCCTGATAAAGGATCGTAGGCGGTTTCTTATTATATAAAAAATCAAAAATTAGAATAAAGAAGGAGGCATACCTGCCTTTTGGCATTTTGAATCTTTCATTAAGTGTAGGAAATTATGAAAATTACCAGAGAAAACATTGATGATTTGAATGCTGTTGTCAGGCTGACAGTTGAAAAAAACGATTACGAGGCAACGGTAAACGAGACTCTAAAAGAATACCGTAAAAAGGCTCAAATGCCTGGTTTCCGTCAAGGAAAAGTTCCTGCAGGTATGGTGAAGAAGATGTACGGTCAATCTCTTCTTGCAGAAGAGGTAAACAAAGTTATCTCTAAATCTCTAACTGATTTTATCAAGAGTGAAGATCTTGATATTCTTGGTGAGCCTCTTCCTAATGATGAAGAAACAAAGAGTATTGATTGGGCAAAAGATACTGATTTCGAATTTGTATTTGATATCGCTCTTACTCCTGAGATCAATATTACTTTAGATAAGAGAAGTAAGCTTCCTTACTATACAATCAAAGTGGATGAGCAAGCTATTGACAACCAAGTTGAAGCTTTCGCTAACCGTTTTGGTGAGAATCAACCTGCAGAAAAAGTAGAAGAGAAAGAGACTATCAAAGGTTCTTTCGTTCAGGTGGATGCAGAAGGAAATGAAGTAGCTGATGGTATCAAAGTAGAGGATGTAACTCTTGCTGTTGATATGATTCAGGATGAAGAGGTGAAAAACTCTTTCATTGGCGCTACTAAAGATTTTGAAATAGTTCTTAATCCTAAGGCTTGTTTCGCAAATGCAGCTCAAATGTTCAAAGTAGAAGATGCAGAAGCATTGGATACTACGTTCAAATTTGTTGCTGAAGAGGTATTGACTTTCGTTGCTCACGAAGTTAACGAGGAGTTGTTCAAGAAGATTTACGGTGAAGATACTGAGATCAATACAGTAGAAGCATTCCGTGCGAAAGTGAAAGAAGAGATCGAAGCTAGCTTTGTCTATTCAAGCAAGTACCGTTTCGGAGTTGATGCTCGTGAATCTTTGATTAAGAAAGCGAAATTTGATCTTCCTGCAGCATTCTTGAAGCGTTGGATCGTGTTGACAAACAAAGAGCTTACTACTGAAAAAGTAGAAGAAGAGTGGAGCAACTACGAAGAGGGATTCAAGTGGGAGCTTATTAAGAACAAGATTGTTAAAGAGAACGAAATTCAAGTAGAGAACCAAGAGGTTCTTGAGCTTGCAAAAGAAGCTGCTTTGATGCAATTCCGTCAGTACGGTATGTTCGATGTTAAGGATGAGTATCTTGATCAATATGCTGCTTCAATTCTTGAAAACGAGCAAGAACGCACACGTTTTGCTGAGCGTAAACTAGAAGAAAAGGTTTATGACCTAATTTTAGATAAGGTAAATGCTGAGGAGAAAGAAGTGGATCAAAAAGAGTTTGATGCATTATTCGAAGACTAATCTTAATCTGAAAATAGGAAACATTCTATAAGATTATTAACTTTGTAGTAGACCGTTTTAGCGGTCTCTACAAAGTTTTTTTTGTTTTAAACATATAGGTATGGGTTACAACAACGATGAATTCCGCAAATTTGCGAAGGGACATATGGGCATTAGCAGTATGAACCTCCATCGATTTGAATCGATTAATGCGAACTATATTTCTCCAACAATTATAGAAGAGAGACAGATGAATGTGGCTTCTATGGATGTCTTTTCTCGATTGATGATGGACCGTATCATATTCTTGGGGGTTCCTATCGACGATCATGTGGCAAATATTATCCAAGCACAGCTTCTGTTTTTAGAATCGGCTGATCCAGGAAAAGATATACAAATCTATTTTAACTCTCCAGGAGGATCTGTTTATGCAGGTCTAGGAATTTATGATACGATGCAGTATATCAATTGTGATGTAGCTACGATCTGTACAGGGATTGCTGCATCAATGGCTGCAGTGTTGTTGTGTGCAGGAGCGGAAGGTAAACGTTCAGCTTTGACTCATTCACGTGTGATGATCCACCAGCCTTTGGGAGGAGCACAAGGACAAGCTTCCGATATCGAGATTACTACTAGAGAGATCTTGAAGTTAAAGAGTGAGTTGTATCAGATTATAGCAGACCATTCGAAGCAGACTTTCGATAAAGTGGCAGCTGATTCAGATAGAGATTATTGGATGACTTCTACTGAAGCATTGGATTATGGTATGATTGATACTATATTGAAGAGATAGATAATTATTCAAATCAAATAGTGAGAAGAGAGACTATTAGTGATGTTCTCTTCTCGTTTTTTTTAATACGAAGGATAGGAGAACTTTATGGATAGGTGTTCTTTTTGTGGTCGCCCTAAGAAGGAGGTAAACTTACTTATCGCTGGTGTGGATGGACATATCTGCGATAGCTGTATTGAACAAGCTCATACGATTATATCGGAGGAGTATAAAGGTTCAAATAAGTTTGATCTAGCTACGGTTGATTTGAAAAAACCTCAAGAGATAAAATATAAGTTAGATCAGTATGTGATTGGACAGGACGAAGCAAAGAAGATATTGTCTGTTGCAGTTTATAACCATTATAAACGTCTTGGTCAACCTACTACGGATAACGATGAGGTAGAGATTGAGAAATCCAATATTATGTTGGTAGGGCCAACAGGTACTGGTAAAACATTACTTGCTCGTACCATCGCTCGCATGTTAAATGTGCCATTCACTATTGTGGATGCTACTGTGCTTACTGAAGCTGGATATGTTGGTGAGGATATTGAGAGCTTGTTAACACGTCTATTGCAATCTGCAGATTATGATGTGGAGGCTGCGGAGCGTGGTATTGTATTTATTGATGAGATTGATAAAATTGCGAGAAAAGGGGACAACCCTTCGATCACTCGTGATGTCTCAGGAGAAGGGGTTCAGCAAGGTCTTCTTAAGTTATTAGAAGGATCTATTGTGAACGTACCGCCACAGGGTGGTAGAAAACACCCTGATCAGAAGATGATCCCTGTGAACACGAAGAATATCTTGTTTATCTGTGGTGGTGCTTTTGATGGTATTGAGAGAAAGATTTCTCAGCGCTTGAATGCACAAGTTGTTGGATATAATGCAAGCCGTTCTACTGACAAACTAGACAGAGAAAATATGCTACAATATGTAGCACCTCAAGATTTAAAATCGTTCGGTTTGATTCCTGAAATCATTGGACGTCTTCCTGTTTTATCTTTCTTGAACCCGTTAGATCGTGATGCACTACGTAGCATCTTGACAGAGCCAAAGAATGCTTTGATTAAGCAATATGTAAAGCTGTTCAAGATGGACGGAATGGATCTCTCTTTCACTGCAGGAGCATTAGATGAGATTGTGGATGTAGCTTTGAAATATAAGTTAGGTGCTCGTGGACTACGAGGTATTTGTGAAACAATCATGGTAGACGTGATGTTCGATATGCCTTCTGGAGAGGACACGAAAGTGAAGATAGATAAGGCTTATTGCCAGAAACATCTGAATAACTTCCATACAAGAGTATAACTCAGATATTTTAAGATATAAAAAAAAGCAAAGTCTATTGACTTTGCTTTTTTTATATCCATTTTGTACGTAACGCTACGGTATATTTATCTCTATACTGTGTGTCAAGAATCCAATTTAGATCTCTTTTCTGATCTTCTCTGCAATCTCTAGGAACTCATCTGTGGTGAGTTTAAGTTTTGGATTGGAGAAGTTTACATCCTTTTCTGAATCCATCGGGATCAGGTGGATATGTGCGTGCGGCACTTCAAGGCCAAGAACGATATTTGCCACTTTCGTACAAGGCATCGCTTTTTTTAGCCCTAAGGCTACCTTGTGTGCAAACATTTGAAGATCTGCATATTCATTCGTATCCATATCAAAGATGTAGTCTACCTCTTTTTTAGGAACCACTAGTAGGTGTCCCTTTGTAAGTGGCGCAATGTCTAAAAAAGCATAGTGCTTTTCATCTTCGGCAATCTTGTAAGATGGTATCTCTCCAAGAATAATTTTAGTGAATATTGTTGCCATGGTTAGGTCGATTGAATTTTAAAGAGAGATCTCAATTACTTCAAAAGGAATGATACCATTTGGCACTGTTATCTCCACTTTATCTCCTACTTTTTTTCCTAGAAGACCTTTGGCAATAGGTGTGCTTACTGCAATTTTACCCTCTTTTAAGTTCGCTTCTGTTTCAGAAACAAGGGTGTATTCCATGATAGAATTGTTCTTGCAGTTCTTGATCTTTACTTTGTTAAGGATCTGTACCGTAGAAGTGTCAATCTTTGATTCGTCAATAATACGTGCACTTGCAATTTGCCCTTGAACGACAGAGATCTTTGCTTCGAGCATTCCTTGTGCATCTTTTGCAGCATCATATTCTGCGTTCTCCGAGATATCTCCTTTTTCGATTGCTTCGCCAATTTCTTTAGAGATACGAGGGCGCTCAACTGTGGTTAAATAGTCAAGTTCTTCCCTAAGCTTTTTTAGGCCCTCTTTGGTCATGTAGCTTATATTTGCCATAGTATATCTATTTTAGTGTTCTTGAATCAAACAGATGTTTGATCTAAGAGTTAAAGTTTTTAATCTGAGTAAATTATAAAAAAAGAAAAAGAATCTTGACACGTTGATAAATGGTCAAAACTCTTTTAAAGACAAAACAAATTTAGCAATATTTTTTATTGCAGCCCAATGCTTAGTCCTTAAAAAAAAGAAATATCGAAGTTTTATTGATTAGGAATATTTACGATTTAATACTGCTTCTGCTATGATTCCTTGTCTTAAATCGAAGTGTACCTTCTTCTTATTTGTAGCAACTTTCGACTTCAGTTGCATCGTCTTTGATTCTTTCTTATTCTTGGTTTCGCTTGCCTCTTTGTTCCACTTAGACTCATTAAAATTGTATTTTTTGTCATTGGTGGTTTGTGTAGGTTTTACTGCTTCCTTCTTCTCGTATTTTTCATGGAAATTACCTCCATTAAAAGGTTTTTCAGCCTTTTCTGTATAACTCTCAAAAGGTTCGTCCGCGAAATCAAATTGGTTGTCTCTGAACTCATCATTATCTATAGAATCATTGACGCTTTGTCTGATTTTAGCAAACACATCATTCTCATCTCTTCTAGGTTCTGTCTTCTTCGTCTCCTTGGTTTTCTTACCACCTAATTTGGTGAATGCGAAGATAGCCACGAAGATAAGAATCTTAAGGATTAATGGAATATCGGCTTTAACGACCTCATGGGCATGTGTTGTTATATCTATCATTTTTAGTAGCTTTGCTAAGATTATGGTTAAAAATAAGAAAATGAAACGAATATTCATATATTCTTTACACATCTTTCTTCTACATCTGATTTCTTGTAGTGATAGCTCTTATGAATCAAATATCCCTGATGTACGATTTAGAGTGAAGATTGATCTCCAGAATGATCCATTTCTGAGAGCACCAGGAAATTATAAGGTATTTGATTACGGAGGGTACAAAGGGTTGTTGGTATATAATCTTGATGGCAATATTTTTTATGCCTATGATTTGGCATGCACACATGAAAATGGTGCTCATGTCATCACCTCAAAAAAACAGGGATCAGAGCCAACAATTATCTGTGAAACATGTGGTTCACACTTTAATCTGATAACGGCTGGAGCTCCCATAAAAGCCCCAGCACTCTATCCACTTCGTAGCTATTCATGTACACGAAGTAATATCTCTATTTGGGTGACCAACTAGATCACCTCTACTCCTGCCTTTTCTAGTAGGTGTAGTCCAACATCTTTCAGCTTGTATTTCTGTATTTTGCCACTTGCTGTCATAGGATAGCTGTCAACAAAGAAGATATATTTAGGGATCTTGAATCGTGCAATCTTGCCACGACAATATTCGTGAACGTCTGCTTCCGTAAGATTTTGTCCTGCTTTTACTTTGATAAAAGCACCGATGGATTCCCCATACTTCTTACTTGGTATGCCTACAACTTCAACACACTCCACCATTGGGTGTTCGTGAATAAAGTTTTCAATCTCGCGTGGATAGACGTTCTCACCACCTCGGATGATCATATCTTTTATTCGTCCTGTAATCTTTAGGTAACCATTTTCATCCATCATCCCAAGATCACCTGAATGTAACCACCCCTCTTTATCAATGGCTTTCTCTGTCGCCTCGGTGTTCTTATAGTACCCCTTCATGACATTGTATCCTTTACAACATACCTCTCCTTGACAATTTGCCGCAAGAAGATCTCCTGTTTCAGGGTCAATAATCTTTACTTGTACATGAGGAAGTGCTTTTCCGACAGTGGTTGCTCTGATTTCTGGATCATCGTGAATGGTTGTTGCTGTCATTCCAGGAGAGCTCTCGGTTAATCCGTAGACGATGATAATATTCTTCATATTCATCTTGTCCATCACCTGTTTCATGGTCTCGATAGGACAAAGTGATCCTGCCATGATGCCCGTTCTTAAACTGCTCACATCAAACTGATCAAACATCGGATGGTTTAACTCCGCGATAAACATGGTGGGAACGCCATACAGTGCCGTACACTTCTCTTTTTGTATGGATGCTAACACATGGATCGGATCAAAATTCTCCGTCATCACCATAGTTCCTCCGTGTGTGATAATGGCACATAGTGCAAGAACACAGCCGAAGCAGTGAAACATAGGAACACATGTTAATAACTTTTCGTCTGCAGTGTACTCCATACATTGTCCCACAGTGTATCCATTGTTCAAGATATTGTAGTGGGAGAGCATCACCCCTTTAGGAAAACCTGTCGTTCCCGAAGTGTATTGCATATTCACTGTGTCGTGGGCATCAAACTGTTTTTGCACCTCTACCAATCGCTCAATGGGCTGTTGACTACCTAGAAGCATCAGTTCGAAAGTGGAGTACATCCCACGATATTTCTCAGGGTTAATAAGAACCACATTCTTAAGCTTAGGGAACTTCTTCGACTTGAGCTGCCCTCTTTCGTGTTGCTTCAGTTCGGGTACCAACTCATAAGCCATTGAGATGTAGTCACTATCACGATAGGAGTCGATGATGGCAAGCGTATGTAGGTCTGAATTCTCCACGAGGTAAGCCAACTCATGAGACTTGTAGTTGGTGTTTACCGTGACCAAAATGGCTCCAATCTTAGCCGTAGCAAACATAAAAGTAATCCAGTCTGGAACATTGTTTGCCCAAATGCCTAGTTTATCTCCTGGCTTCATCCCTATCTCTATAAGGCCTAATGCCAAATGGTTGACACGTTCATCAAACTCTTTATAGGTGAATCGCAGATTACGATCGCTATAGACAAGAAACTCCTTGTTTGGAAATCGGGATACTTGCTCTTCTAGAACTTGTCCTAATGTTTTTTCAAATAGTTGCATGGGTGTGGTGCTTAGTATGGAGTGTAGATATTAGCCAACACTTTAGCGCCATTGGCTTCGGTGGTCGAAATACGATGCTCTACGATAGAGTCGTAATAGATACTCTCTCCCTGTTTTAGATGGTAGTTCTCTTTTCCATATTCGATATTTACACTCCCCTCTAAAACATAGATAAACTCTTCTCCTTCGTGGGATGATTTTTGATATCCTGTATTTTGTCCCTCCTCTAAATTGATAAGGAATGGCTCCATATGACGCCCTGCTTTGTTCGACGCCATAGGCATATAATCTACTTTGTGGTTGTCAAAAACAGGATGCATTGAGATATGATCTTGTTTGTTCTCTTCCCCTTTGCGACTTAACACAGGTCCGATATTCTTGGAATCATCAAGAAATGTACCAACACGAACCCCTAAGGCTCTAGATATTCTAATCAATGTAGAGATAGAAGGCGTATGATTATCTGCTTCTATTTTTTCTAGGTGCTCTACCGTTAGTTGACTTCTCTCACAAAGATTCTCTTTTTCGATCTGAAGTGTCTCTCGCAATGTCATGATACGTTGACCTATGCTGGAATTATTCATCTGTTATTATTTATAGTTTGATATCGTAATTGTAAAAATATAAGTAAAAGTGGTAAATAAGTGATATTTTGACATTAAAAATAATTTTAATGTAACATTATTAATGTGGAGCGGTGTGGGATAAATAATAGAACCTTTTGCTGTTCATATGGTTATACTGCTGAGTGATATAAAAAAGAGTTATATGGATTATCGGGTTTATTCAATAGCATTGTCTATGGTCCCGAAGATTGATCGTGAGATTATCGATCGACTGGTGGCCTATTGTGGGGATATGTCTTCCATTTTTCTAGAAAGAGCCTCCGTATTAGAGAGGGAGACAGGGATCTCTAGGAAGATAATTGATACACTTCTATCTTCTGATATCCTTATCCAAGCAGAGAAAGAGTTAGAGCGGATGGATAAGTATGATATTCAATGTGTCTTTTATCAAGATGCCAACTATCCATTCAAACTACTACAGGTACCCGATTTTCCTCTGATGATATATTACAGAGGTACACTTCCTGAAAATGATCATCACTCCATCTCTATAATCGGTACTCGTGCAGCCTCCAACTATGGCATACGGTGGATTGATGGGTTTGTTAAATCGCTCTCTGATCAGTTTAATAATCTCGATATTCTAAGTGGATTGGCTTATGGTATCGATTATGAAGCACATAAAAAGTCACTAGAGTATGGTGTACCTACCTATGCAGTTTTAGGTCATGGTTTGCATACAATATACCCTTCAGCTCACCATCGTATTGCCGAGGAGATAGTGAGATCAGGAGGAGGCTTGATTACAGAATTTACGACCACCCAATCTATCCGACCACAGAACTTCTTACAACGTAATCGAGTGGTGGCAGCACTCTCTGATGCAACGATTGTGGTGGAGTCAAAAGCCAAAGGAGGGGCTATGCATACAGCCAATATGGCTTTCTCATATGCTAGAGAAGTATTTGCTCTTCCAGGGAGCGTTCAACAAGCCACTTCGACTGGCTGTCATCTGTTGATTCAACGACAAGTGGCTGCGTTAATAGCCTCAGATGAAGACCTTTTACGGGTGATGGAGTGGGAGCCAACAATAAGTAAAGAGAGGTCGTCGCCTGCTACTTTCCATCTTGAGCTTGATGAAATAGCAGTGTCTCTGCTCGATTTTATTAAAGCTTACGAGCGAATATCCATTGATGAAATCGCATCGAAAACAGGTATAGAGATAGCCAAGCTCTCGTCTCTATTGACCCAATTAGAGTTTATGGGACAAATAGAAGTTCTTCCTGGTAAGTATTACCGTTCTATTTAATGCAGATATTTCGCATATGTCTGAAAAGTAAACTATTTTTGTCGGATGAAATGGGTGTAAGAATCCGTTTCAATGAATAGAAGTGTCAATTATACAAAAAATCAATATAGATGAAATCATTCCAAGAACTTGGAGTCAGTAAATCAATACTAAAGGCGTTAGACGAGATAGGGTTTGAACAACCTACCCCTATTCAAGAGAAGGCGATTCCAGCAGTGAAAAGTGGACAAGATGTATTAGGAATTGCACAAACAGGTACAGGTAAAACTGCTGCTTATTTGATGCCTATATTTGGCAAATTGGTGAAAGCTGAAGGGGTTGACCCTCGTGCCATCGTTTTGGTTCCTACACGTGAACTTTCGATGCAGGTGGGCGAAGACATCGAAGAGCTATTAACCTACTCTAACCTGCGTTATGCCTCTGTGTTTGGCGGGGTTGGATGGACCAAACATGCGGAATTGATTGAACCAGGTATTGATGTCTTAGTGGCGACACCAGGACGTCTTTGGGATCTCTATAGGGCTGGTGCCGTCTCTTTTAAGAAAGTGAAGACATTGGTGATTGATGAGGCAGATAGAATGCTAGATATGGGGTTTATGCCTCAAATACGAAAATTCTTAGAAGTGCTTCCTGTAAAAAGACAGAACCTTCTGTTTTCTGCTACTTTCCCTGAAAAAGTAGAAGAGCTGAGCCATGAATTCTTAGATTTTCCTCTTCGTGTCGAAGTAGCTCCTAGTGCTACGCCTGCAGAGAAAGTGTCGCAGTATTATGTGGCAGTACAAAACTATCGTACAAAGCTAAATCTTGTTTCACACCTTCTAAAGGACGAAGAGACCTTCAAACGTGTTCTTGTGTTCTGTAAGACAAAAGAGGTCGCAGAGGGCGTTTTTAAGGTCATTAAACGTAAATCTGAGGGAGAGGTGAAGGTGCTTCACTCAAACAAAGGACAATCTTCTCGTATCAATGCGATCAATGCCTTTAAAAATGGAGAGGTTCGTATCTTGATCTCTACGGATGTCTCTGCTCGTGGTATCGATGTTTCACAAATATCACACGTGATTAACTTCGATATGCCTCAAGATTATGAGGACTATGTACACCGTATTGGACGTACTGCACGTGCCAATGAGAAGGGAACGTCGATAAGTTTTATTGCTGAAGACGAACTGTTCCATAAAGATCGTATCCAGGAGTTGATGCGTGCTGATATTGAAGAGATGCCAATGCCTTCAGAGGTGGAGATTATCCCTATCTCGAAGAAAGAGAAATTGGCACAATTAAGAGAGATCGATAAGCAAAAGAGAGAAAATGATCCAGACTTTAAAGGGGCATTTCATGAGAAGAAAAAACGAGAGCCTCGTAAACACCCTACCTCTTTCAATCCTAAGAGTATGAAATTGCGTAAAGGGCGTAAAGATGGAAACAATAAAAAACGATAGTTATTCATTGTAATTATACCAAATGAATTATGAAATGAGCAATAAGGCTTGTGAATATATTTTAACGAAGTTAAGCAACATAGAGCATAAGAATATAACTCATTTCATGATTTAATTGGTATTATACCAAATGAATTATGAAATGAGCTTTAAGGCTTGTGAATATATTTTGTTTATACAAGACATAAAAATGGAAGCATAGTTTTCCCTACGGTGATATTTTTTAACGAAGTATAAGCAAAATAGAACGGAAGAATATAACTCATTTCATGATTTAATTGGTATTAAAGGTTAAGGAGATAGATCTTATGGCATGGAGTAAAGAACGTACCGTTTCGTTTGCTGGCGTAATCTCAATCATTGGGAATATACTGCTATTCGGGATAAAGTATTGGGCTGGAATTGTTTCAGGTTCGATAGCTATCATTGCCGATGCGTGGCATACGCTTTCTGATTCTATTAGTTCTATCTTTGTGATTGTTGGTGCTAGAGTGGCATCTAAACCTGCGGATGAAGAGCATCCCTTTGGTCATGGTCGTTTCGAGCATATCACATCCATTATCATTGGAATGATGTTGGCAGCCATCGGCTTCGAGTTTCTTGTCTCCTCAATACAGAAATTAAATGGGGGTGGAGCCACTCATTATGGTACTGTCGCAAAAGTGGTTACCGTGGTCTCAATTGTCGGAAAAGAGCTCATGGCACAACTCTCCTTCTACTTAGGAAAGAAGGTCGACTCACGTATGTTGAGAGCAGATGGTTGGCACCATAGAAGTGATGCTTTAACTTCAGCTATTATTTTGATAGGTATCTTCTTCTCTGGAAACTTTTGGTGGATGGATGGTGTACTAGGTATTCTTGTGGCTATCATGATCTTCTATACCAGTTATAGTATCATAAAGGAAGAGACCGACGCTTTGTTGGGAAAAGATGCCGATGAGGGGTTGATCAAGAAGATCAAAGTGATTGCTGCCGAAGAGACACGCAGAGAAGTGTTTATGCATCACTTTCATATTCACCAATATGGCGATCATACCGAGATTACATGCCATATTAAACTTCCTGCCAACTCGAGTCTATTCTATACCCACAAGGTCTGTACTAAGATTGAACGACGTATTTTAGAAGATCTAAACATGGAGATGACCATCCACCCCGAACCCATGGAAGAGGGGGAGTATGATTGGTTATAACACTACTACTCAACGTTTACCATTCCACTTGAAAATAATTGCCAATACTCTTTTTTACTTTTCTTATACCTCCCTATGGAATAACTCTGTATATACAGCTCCTTTCCCCTGACTTGAAACGTACCAAAGACGGCCTTTAATCGGTATAAATACGGTGATGATTCGAATATAGCTCATCGTTCACTCGAAGTTCACTCATCGAAAACACGATTTAGGTGAGCCAACTTTGAATGAACTATGAGCGAACTATGAACTATCACCGTACTTATACCGTTCTTAAACCGTCTTTGGTACGAGTCTGTTTGCTGTTAAGGCACTGGAAACTATGTGGAATTTGGAGATAAGCTTTGGAGTTATCAACACTTAGGCTTGTCAAAGCCGAGGCTAGAAAACGAATGTCGTTCTATTGCGAACCGTCAAAAATGTGTATAACGGATAGAGGTTTTCCATAGGTTTCCTCCGTAGTTTGTTGATACTTCAAGGATACTTCAAAGATACTTGCTTCATCAAAAATGTTAAATAGATGAATATTCTATGGTGATAATATCTTAAGGCTATTTTTTATTATACCGTTAATCTATGATCGAATATTTACACCATTGGGTACTTATTCAACGTTAGCTCTCCTTTATCTAATAGTGCATAAGAGAATGTTTGTATCCATTCTCCCAGTATGATGAGTCGAGACGTATCGTTTAATGGATGATTCACATAAACATGACGGTGTCCAAAGATGAAATAGTCTATCGGCTCCTGTTTTAGATATTGCATCGCAAATTGAAGCTGCTCTTCTTTTTCATGGTTGGCAACAAAGTGGGCCGATTCATCAGGATGAGAAAGACGGCTGTGTCTAGACCATTTATTGGCAATATAGAATGCAATATCTGGATGAATCCATGAAAATAGTGTCTGTGCCACCTTATTGGTAAATACCTTCTTAAGCAAAAGGTATCCTTTGTCATTAGGATTAAGTCCATCACCATGTCCTACAAAAAGTTTTTTGCCTTGCCTTTCAAATATCTTTGGTGTATTGTAAACTTCGACTCCAATCTCATCTTGAAGGTAGTGAAAAGCCCATACATCATGGTTTCCTGTAAAGAACTTTACTTTAATCCCAGCGTCACACATGTGACTTAATTGCCCAAAGAAACGAGTGAACCCTTTAGGAACTACAGCACTATATTCATACCAAAAGTCGAAGATATCCCCTACAAGGAAGAGTTCGGATGCTGTTGGCTCGATCTCCTTCAACCATTTAACTAGATGACGTTCTCTCTCTTTGTTATTATTTAGAGCCGAAGCACCAAGGTGCACATCGGATATAAAATAGATTTTATCTCTTTTCTCCACAGAATCAAATAATTCGTTTTCCAATCTATGTACACACATAGAACATTTATCGCAAGATAAAGTTTTTTGCATAAAAAACCACCCTAGATAATAGCTAGGATGGTTATATTTTGAGTGTTTGCCAAATGATCAAGAGACCATGTGGTTCACATTATTTTAGAACTTTAGATAGTACTTTATTCATCTCAGGACCAATAAGGTTCTTTGCAAGAATATTTCCTTCTGGATCAAGAAGGTAGTTGTAAGGAATCATCTGTACATTGTAGTTGATGACAGCTTGGTTGCTTCCCTGCATATCTCCAACATTAGTCCAGTTAAGCTTGTCCTCTTTGATCGCATTCATCCATGATGACTTATTGGTATCCACACTCACTTGGTAGATCTCTAAACCTTTTTTATGGAACAATTGGTAGTTCTGACGTAAGATCGCGTTCTGAATTCTTGACCCATTGTCGGTGGATGCCCAGAATTGAACAAGTACATGTTTGCCACGGAAAGATGACAGTTTACGAACGTTCCCTTTGGTGTCTGGTAACTCAATGTCAGGGCTATTTACAGCATACTGTTTTAATAAGTTGTTCATCTTGTAGTTACGTTCTTTTGAGATCAAACGTAGTGTATTGTCGTGTAATGCCTGTACATGTTTCGAGTCTGGATAGATGGCTGCCAAAGCAGACGCAGCAGTCTTCATTGTCTGTAAGTCTTTAATCACATACTCGTTGTAGTCAAACTTTTGATATAATGCAATCACCGATGCCATAGAGAATGGGTGTGCCTTGACAAAGTCGGTTGAGAACATGGTCTGCTTCTTCATCACTTCTTGAAATTCATTCTCAATACGGTTGAGCTCTTGAATATTCTTTGAACCATTCAACACATTGTTGTACTCCTTCTGAAGTTTTGCAATCTGTTGTTTGGTCTTCATCAAATGAAGATTAAGAGTTCTGATATCTTCCGATGCCTCAGACCCTTTGATATTGTAATCTGTTGAAAAGTTCTTATAAGAACCTTCAATCTCAATAGTTTGAAGAGAGTCTCCTACTAGAGTAATGAAGTTCGATGGCGTTACTTTTACCAGATAGAATGTCGGTGTGGATACATCGCATCCAAACTCAAAAGCACCATCTCCACCTATTTTGGTTGAATCAATTGCTTTTTGCCCATTGATTCGCAATTTGTATAGATAAACTTTCTCTCCTTTACCGCCAGTAATCGTACCCTTAATCTTAAGGTTCGATTCTTTCTGACAAGCCGTGAAAGTGGCTATGATCATGATGATAAATAGGATTCGCTTTAATGTCATTGTGAATATGTGCTTTAATAATTGGTTGATTGTATTCTTCATTTGCAAACAAATTTAAAAAAACTTTGGTTACTCTTTGCATCCAAAATCTTTAATTAAGCTTTGCTTTTCGAACACAATTTACAACAATTGTTGGTAAATCCCTTATAACAAAGCGTGAATTCAAAGTGTCAAGTATATGGATTTTATTTATAACGTTTACAAGCGATACGATATGAAGTGTACACAACTACTTGATCTATCGTATCTCGATATTCTAATCACAGTAACTCCAAGAACTGCAAAAAACAAATAAACAATCAAAAAATGTGCCAAGACATTGGGACAAACTCCATAGTTCAATCTATACACAAACAACCTGTCTATCAAATCACGATGCAACGGATCAACCTATATTTTCTGTAATGTTCTCATTTGCGCTGAAAGTCCGATTTCATTGTCTTTCATTAATATTGGTATATAGAGGTTTGAGCCAATGCCTTGGAGTGCCCTGCGGGATCGAGTGGATCTAACCTAATGCTCACATCTTGCACTGAAAGTGCTACAATTAATAGCCCAATGCGAAGCGCTGGGTATAGGTGAAAAAATAACAGTAGGGCTGGTGGTCTGATCTATATCTACTGTTATTTGTACTATTTCAAATGCCTATGGCTGCAACCTTCCCTGAAAGGGAACCCGAACTTAGCCCAATGGTGAAAACCATATAGTGCGCTGTAGCGCATTATACAGGTTGGAGCCTTGGGTAATAAAAATACCCCAACATGAAGGGCTGAAGGCCTGCCCGATTAATGTTATTGCAATGATGGTAGTTATTTGATGGAGTTGTGGTACGATGCCGAGCGGAGTTCAGCGTTCCCAGCGGTTGTGGTACTCCTACTCGTGCTGAGACATTGGCACAAACTTAGCAGTATTAGATGTGAGTCGGTGGATATGGACAGGCCTTGCGCCTTGGTATAGGGTCGATCCTCTTGTCGGGGACTTGGTTGAGATTATGGTGATTTACTTTTATGAAAAGTTGATGATTATTAATTTCCTATGAATTAAAGCATGCAGTCCCTGCTGTGATTGTTGAACTAGGATAGATTAAAATTGATTATTACAATAATTATGAATATTTTTAGTAAAAAACTGAATTATAGTAGTTCTATGAAGAGAGAATAGCCATCCGATATGGCGTATTTTAATTCTAACTAGTATCCATCGAATGTTTTTAGATACTAGTTGCGATAAATATTATCTACTTTATAGTTCCCGATTTAACCCATTACAACCTATGAATAAAAGAACCCTTATATGTACATTAATAGCCTTATTAATGTTTGCTTCGTGTCATGAAAAACAAGTTGATTCTACTGAGATCATTGAGATTGATGTGATGAAAGCATCACGGGTGAAGATGAAAGATATTTTCTCAAAAATTGAGTTAATTCCTTTAGAGACCTCTGAGAACTCCTTAATTGAAGAATCCAGAAGTACGATTGGATTTAATAAGGTGAATGATCGATATTACATTGGAGATAGAAAACAAAAGAATGTGATTGTTTTTGGAGCGAATGGAAAACACCTTTATTCGTCTAACCAACGTTTAGGAAGAGGCCCAGAAGAGTTCCCTGAATTATATCGTTACCTAGTGAGAGATGATAATGGAAATATTATTATTTATGCAGGTTTTATGTCTAAATTATTTGAATATGATATCGATGGAAATTTCATCGACAAATATAATGTTCCAAAGTTGTATACAACGAATAAGATGATGGCTATATCGAAAGATACCATTGCATTTTATTGTAGCACTCCAAGAAAAAATGACAATTCTATAGTTCAAAATGCACTCGTTTTCTATTCCCTTAGAGGTGAGAAAATAATAAAAAAAATAGATAGTATTTATCAAGATGGAATGGCTGCTCAAACAAATCGAAATTGTTTTCAGCGATTCAATGATAGCATTAGTTTTAATCATAATTTTCCTTCCAATGAGATCTATCGTATCGATCCAAATAGTTTAGAAGTAACATGTAAATACCGGTTAGATTTTGGAGAGTATAATTGGAACTCAGATAAGGGAAAAAAGATCGGAGTCAACATTATATCTAAATACATTCGAGAGAATTGTAAAAATATGGTTATGGTAGGTACAAAGTTAGAGAACAGTGAGTATCTTATTGTAATGTATTCTTTTAAAGGACAAAGTAATGTGTTGTTTTATAACAAAAAGAGCAAGAGAATTGCAATTAAGGAGAATCCCGTAAGAACAAAAGAATTATTATTGCGATTGGATTACATAGACGAGGAATATATATATGGGTTGTGCACTCCCAAAGGTGTACGAAATCTGATATCACCAGATTTGTTGGACGATTCGTTGTTAGCTGTATTAGATAGTATTAAGATGTCGGACAACCCTATTGTCGTAAAGTATAAATTTAAGAAGACATTCCTAAAATAGTCAACAAAACTAATTTATAAATTGCGATATGAAGAAATTGATAAAAAAAATACTGTTCGGAACTATAATCTCTTTTTGTATATTTTCTTGTCATCAAGAGGGTATTGATAAGAATTCGTATAAGATAAAAGTCGAAGGAAAAACGTCAAAGGAACTATCAGACTTTTTTTCAGAGATTGAAATTATTCCGTTAGAGACAAGTGAGAAATGTGTTTTGAATAGATGTACACATCTATCCATTATTAATGGGAAGTACTATGTTCAAGATGAGCGACAACATATTGTCGCAGTGTTTAGTCTAGACGGAGAATTTATTTATTCAACAAAGGAGCTTAAGGGACGAGGCCCTAATAAGTATTTAAATTGCCAGAGGTATACTGTAAATAGGCAAAATGGAAATATTCAAGTTCTTGATTTAATAAGACATAAAATCATAGAATATGATTTGCAAGGAAATTTGGTTATACAGTATGAGATTCCAGAGACTTTTCTCCCAGCAGAAGAATTTGTATACCTCTCTTATGGTATATATGCTTTCTACTTCCAATCAAAAAAGCCTTTCAAGTATAACCGATATGTGATTTTTTATTCTGTGAAAGAAGGTAAAATAATAAAGAAAATTAGCGCTCCTCAAACTTATTATTTAGCTGTTAAAACAAATCACGACTGTTTTCAACGATTTAATAATACCATTGGCTTTAGCTATTCTTACCCTTCTTGTAACGATATATATTATTTAAACACCAAGTCTCTTGACCTAGAGTGTAGTTACAGTTTAGATTTTGGTAAATACAACTTTAATGAAGAAAGTCTAAAGAATGTGGACAAGGAGTTGCATACGAAGTTTATTCGAGATAATAGTGATCATACCGCTTTTGTGTATGATAGAATGGAGAGCGAGGATTATATCATTATAGAGTACTCATTGAAAAATAAATTTTATGTGTTGTTTTTTAACAAAAAGAACCACCGTGTTCGAATTAAAGAGAATGGTACAAAGCATTCTAAAGAGGTACTAACATTTTTATCCCATATCGATAGAGATTATATATACAGTATGTGTAGCCCAAATTTCGTGGATCAACTTATTACAAACGATTTGTTAAGCAGTGAATCAAGGAAACGATTGAGGGAGATGAAATTAACAGATAATTCCGTGATCATACGATATAAACTAAAGTAACTCTAGACTATTGGATTGGTTTACAGTATATCTATTCTTGGATGATTAAAAAAAATAGAATCTCTAGGATAAATTAAAACATCGAGTAAACACCTAATGGATCTAAAACGGATAGATCTAGATATATTTGGTTATAGCGAATCAAAATAACCTTATGCTAGGAAAGCATATTTAAATATTACTTTTAAATAATCAAGTCTTATGTACATGATAATAACTGAGTTCTCTTGCATCCGTGTTGTGGTTGATTTTTAAATTATGGTTGATTTGATTACCCACAAAATATCGGTAAGAGCCAATAATTAATACAAGTGTGTTCGTAACATAAACCTTGTTGAATTCCTTGTGTAGAATAAGGAATTCGTTGTTTGGATTTCATAATTGTGATTTTAAATCATTAATAAAAATATATAGATATGTACAGTAAGAGTGTTTTAACTTATTTATTGCTAATCCTTTTTGTTGCTTGTAAGAGTACTCCTCAGAAAAAAACACGACTACCTGATGGAACAGAGGTTCTTGGTGTCGTAGATGCAGAAGTTGAAAAGGTAGACTTAAATCCATTCTTAAAAAAGAGTGAATATGATTTAAGCTCATATATTAAAGAGGCAAAGTTAATCCCTTTAGAGACAACAGAAGCTAGTTTACTTGGTCGCATTAGTGATGTGATCATGACAAGTACGCACATATATATTAGGGATAATTCTAAAGGACATGGAATATTTATTTTTGATAATAAGGGTAAATACATTACTCAAATAAAAAAGGGGCAAGGTCCAGGAGAACTTTTAAGAGTGTCGGATATGGCTTTTGATAATTCAAATCAAGAGCTATTGGTATCACAAAGAAATTTGATGAGTTATTATAGTCCTAATGGTAAATTTGTTAGAAATAGTAAGATCCCTTTTTATTTTGCTGAATTTGATATTACAAAAGATGGTTATATTTTTTATAAGCACGATAGCCAGAGTGACCCATCACTAGGTGAAAGTGATTCTTATAATATTATCATTACTAATAAACAATGCAAGATAAAACAGGTAGGTATGCCATCAACTTACAAAAAATGTAGGTTCTACACAAAGAGCTATATGCAAGAAAATGGTTATCTAAGCCATAGATTTTCAGATACTATATTTCAATACCGTCATTTGGATAACATGTTATACAGTAAATATATTCTAGACTTCTCGTCGAAGAAGGTTTCAGATAATTTACTTGCTAAACTATCCCCTCGTGATTTAATGAAGCAGGATGATTACTATTTTCTTGGTGATTTTCTTGAAACGAGTAAACATAGTTTCTTTTCTTTGTTAAGTCATAGAAAGAAACTCTATCTTTTCAGAGATAAGAAAACTAAGAAAGTAATTGGAGGAACGAAAGTGATGCGTAATAATTTGTTTCCAAGAGCAGGTGTTGCATATCGTCCAATGTTTGCTTCTGGTGATTATTTCATTACCATATACACTCTTCCACATCCAAAATTTCGTGAAAGTTTTGTTGATCACAGTACTATCTTTTCAGAAGAAGATAAACTCATTGCAAAGAGTATGAAAATGGAGGAGAATCCAGCTTTGATCTTATATACACTAAAAGAGTTTTAATCAAGCGTATAAGTTTGTCGTTTATTCACGAGTATCATTTGGCAACTAATAACCCGACGGAAGCATAATGTCATTCTTGCTCTTGTAGGGTCTAAAAATTAAACTGTTATAAGATAATTAATTGCGATATGTTGCCGTCAGGTTAATAATCGACTTATCACGATAATTAAGAATAACTTTTGTGGTAATTATAAGCTACGGAAGTTTAATGAAGAAGATTGTATTCAAACCATAAAACCTAACTAATGAGAAAAATTGTCTTACTAATGAGTGTCCTACTTGTTGGATGTAGTAGTAAAGTAAATTTTGGTGGCTTTGCGCCACAAGATCTTAAGTTATCAGACGTTGAAGTACTCAAATTAAGTACAGATAGTCTGGTGACCATTCATGTGCCAGAAAAATCGAATGAGGAGACTATTGATGCTTCTTCTATAGTTGATTCTGTTTATGCTATACCCCTTGAAACGAATAAAGAATGTCTTATTGGAGCTGTTTCCGATATTCGTATACATAATGATCTGATTTATGTTATCGACAAGAGGGTGTCCGATGCGATATTTGTTTTTGATATGAAAGGTAGGTTTCTAAATCGAATTGGGAAGAAAGGCCGAGGTCCAGGAGAATATACCAAGTTATCAGAAGTACAGGTGGATAAATGTAATAATGAGATATTGATTTCAAGTCCTCCATTGCAAAAGCTCCTTCGTTATAATCCTAAGGGAGAGTTTCTAGGGTATATCGACATTAATGTTGCCTATCTTGAATTTAGTATATTAAATGATGGAAATATTGTTTTGTATGCATGGAACCAAAAAAACAAACATCTAGGCGAGTTAGAGAATCGGTTGTTTTATATTGTCAATAGAGAAGGAGCGATTCTAAAAGCTGGTCCAATGTTTAAGCCTATCTATCCAAAAGTTCATATGAGGACGGAGAATGGCTGTATGTCTTCACTTAATCAAGTTTCATACAGTCCGATATTATCAGATACGATTAATAGTATAAGCTCAAATTCGGTTAAGGCCCAGTATGCTCTTGATTTTGGGAAAAATAGTATTCACGGTAAAGTGCCTATTTCTTGTTCAACTTACCAATTTGGACAAAAAGTTCGTAAAAACCATTTGTCTTACTTTTTGGGCTCTCATTTAGAAACAAATTCTTATCTATGTTTTACATGTGAGAGTGATGGTAAGTTAATTCATATGCTGTATCATAAGAAAAGCGCATCATTGATTAATTGTAATCGTATACAAGGCGATGAAAGACACATGTTTTTTTTCCCATTCAATTATTACTCTCACGATAGATTTATTTCGGCTATATCACCTAAAGCTATTTTGGAAATTGGTCAGCAATTCAAGAAGGCTGATGAAGCTATATTTCAGTGTTTTATGAAGATATTTCACAGATATGGTGTTAGGGAGTTGAGCGCAGATAACAATCCCATTATAGTTTTTACAAAACTGAAAGATGATTTCTTCGATACAAACCATAAATGACACTTTGGGCTCTTAAAATAAAGGAGGTGATTCTGATTAATACTAACTAAAATCAATTAATAATCTATATATGCATATGAACTTACGCAACAACTTTTGTCTGCTATGTAAATCTAGTTTTATCATAGTGATGTTATTCTGTTCCTGTCATAAAAAGGAGCAAAAGATGAGTTTTATCGCAACGAATGGGAAGATCGATTTAACTCAGAAAATTATCAATGTTAGTGATATGGAGGTTAACATATCAAAAGTGATTCCTCTAGAGACTACAAATAGATCTATTGTAGGAGAGATCAATAACCTATTTATAAATAGATCTGGAATATGGATTGCAGATCAACTTCAAGCCAATGCAGTATATAAATTTGGGTTGGATGGAAGCTTCATTAAAAAGATGAAGCGTATAGGTAAAGCAGAAGGTGAATATATTAGTTTAGGTAGTTTCTTCCAGCTGTCCAAAAATAGAGGTTGTGCTATCTGTGATAGAGGACAAAAGAAGATTTTATTCTTTGACAACAACCTTGACTTTATTAAAGAGAGTGCCTTAAATCAACGTTTCTTTAGTATCGCAAGTGTAGGAGATCAATTTTTAATCCAAACTACTCCTGATCAAGAGAATTATATTGAATTATTAGATGCAAATTTTAATAAGCAACAAGGTCTTATTCATCGTCCAAAATGTGTTTATCAATATTACAGTGGAACTTTAGATCGATTAAAGGTCGATTATTCTACAAATTCAGTTACGTACAATCCACCACTCACAAATGCCATATATCAATGGAAAGATGGAGAAGTAAAATTAAAGTATGCCATTAATAACATCGAACTGTTTCCAAATATCAACTTCTTCAAAGAGAACCAGGGGATGCATCCTGTAAAGATGTTTCAAAAGATATCGAAACAAAAGTATCTGACGGTTATAGATTTTATCGAAACGGATGATAAGTTATTGCTTAAATACCTTATGGAAGGAGAAAAGATGGTTACGATATACGATAAACAGTCTGAAAAATCAGAGACTGTTCGAATTGGGAATAATCTAATTGGTAATTTATTGTATAATTCAAGGTGTGTTATCAATAAGAATTTAATAGTGAGTTATATATATCCATGTGATTTACATAAATATAAAGATTCGATTGAAAAAGAGAGCAAGAAATTCAGTACTGTTTCTGTAGACGACAATGCTTGTATCGTTTTATTAAAACTCTAGTTCCTCTTTATCCGACTCTAACTACATACCTCTTACGGTGAGCCATAAAATAAATAACAACAGGAACTGTTCATAAAAAGAAGAGAAATCTACTATGTTATATTTTCAAAATCATCGTATCGCTTCATTAATCTGATTTAAAGATATGGAAACAACCTATACCCTGAAGGGGATATCACTTTTTAGCCTAGGCTTAAGACTAAAGAATAGATCAAGTTTGTGAACAGGCCTTGTATTTTTGACCAATTACAAGGCCCGTCTCTCTTTTACTAGTAAAAAAGTAAAACGAAAGAGTCGTTTTTAAAGCATAATGGATTGGTACCTCATACATTTGGGTATTCACCTTATATCCTCAAAAAGAAAGGGAGTGCTTCAGTAGATGGTGGTCATAACTATATACTTATACTTGAGTTATGTTTCTTTACATTATTTATATCAAAAGAGACTAATACAATTTATATATGATGAGGGTATCCTTTTCAGTGTAGGCGTGAAACAAAATAGAAACAGTTTTAAATGAAGTCACTGATCTCTAAGGATCGTTCGTCTTTACAAATAAAGATTATGGTATGTCTGCTCAAAAAAACTCAATGATGTTAATTTTATTCTTTAGATCCATCATCAAAATTGGATTCATACTTCGAGATTAAATATTCAGTGTTTGATATTGTATATGTTTTCTGATTATGTTGGTTTTGAGGTATTTCTTTAAGAAGATTGTGAAGATCTGTATTGTGTTGATAATTAACAGGAAAGGGGTGTGGGGTTATGTCTATGTTAATATTAGTGTGATTTGAGTTATATATAAAAACTTGATTTACATACATTCACTATTATGTATAATTTAAGATTTCTATAACCTTTATTCTCATAATAATATGAAATTAGACAATCCCTTGTTCAGGCTTTCTACACAGTGTTCATTAATTACATTTTATATAGTTATAATTTGTATGGTGTGACAATAAATCTGTAAAAAGATATCATTCATTCATTTACTATGAGGATCTATAAAAGATTATGATTCTTGTGATATAGAACCATAATTTCTTTTGGCAATTGTGAGAGATGAATAAATAGAAACCGATGTCTCCAGTAGGTTATTGAGATTTAATAATTATCTATCATTTAATACTAAGTAATATGAAAAAGAAAAGTTTGTTCAGTATTGTTTTATTTCTATGTGTTGTTGGATGTAAGCGTGCTCCATCTCCTGATGCATTCCAAGGCAAAGTATTAGAATGTGAAAAGAAAGAATTGTTTGATATGACAAGTTTGGTTGATCATATTGAATTTGTAAAGTTGGAACAAAATAAAAAATCTATTTTCGGGTTTGGTACCACTATAAAATATAAGAATGGATTTTATTATGCTGCGAATGTAGTAAATGCAGGAAAAGTACTTGTGTTCGATTCAAAAGGAAAATTTATTCGTAAAATTGGACGAAAAGGAAGAGGACCAGGGGAATTTATTAAATCTCGTGCTTTTGATGTCGATGATTTAGGTAATGTGTATATTGTCGATGGATATAAATTTAAAGTGGTCAAGTATGATCATAAAAATAAGTTTATATCAGAGGCGAAGATGGATTTCTTTGGAAAAGGATTTAGGGTATTATCTGATGATAAGTTTGTGTTTTTAGCCAATAAGAGACAGTCCGAGTATCAAATTTTGGTTACAGATCATCAATGTAATATCTTAAAGAGATATTTTAAATACCCTAAAGAATATAATGATAAGCATCTAGATTTCTGCCGTTTCAGTAATGCAAAAGATGGCGTGAATTATATTCATCGCCAGAATCAAGAAATATACAATATTACTTCTGATGGTGATTTAGTCCCATTATATAAACTTGATTTTGGATGTCATACGTTAAGTGACGAGTATAGAAATAATCCAGGTAAATTGATTAGTGTGGATCGTAATAAGAAACTATCGCAAATGCATTTCTGTAAATATGATATACTATTGGGCGAAACTTGTATTTATGGAACTTACAATAATACAGAAACTAAGAAAAATAGATTTTTTAGATATGATTTAGATAAGAATAAGATGTATGCAGATTTACGTTCTAATAGTGGAAAAATTGATCTGCGTCAGATAGTTATTCCATCACAATTATATAATGACAGTATTCTTTTTTCGAATGTTTCCTATGAAACATTTAAGAAATGCAATAATAAAGAGCTGCTTCCAGACAGTCTTGTTCCACATTTGAAATCTGGAGGAACTATTCTTATTAAACACATTTTGAAAAAATAAATATAAGATGAGATATGTGTTGTTGTTAGGGATGTGCTTTCAGATGTCTTGTACCAATAAAAATAGAATGATGGCTGAAGTGGAAAACAAAATCAATCAAGAATTAATTATACCCAATGAACTTGAGTTGTTTATTCACACAGGATTAAGGTCTTACAGTAATACAAAAAAGAATAGTATGAATATTTCACTGTACAGACTGTGTTAAAGATCTAATTCAATGGAACGAGTTACTTCGTTTATATCCCTCAAAATATAACTAAAGGTTTTTTGTGCCAACTCCCCATCGTGATATGGTTATTCAGATTATTAAAAGCTATAAGATTGACTTACCCATATATCATGATTTAAAAAATACTTTTTTTAGGTCAAATGATCTTGTAAATAATAAATTATTACATGTGTTAATAACAGATAAGGACAATAAAATTGTTTTTATTGGAAATCCTCTTTATAGTAAGAATGTAAAGAAGTTCTTATTCGAAGAGAACCAGTTCTAGTTTGTTTAATGTTTAAGGTCATGAATAGATATATTGTTGGGGGAGTGATTGTATTCGTATTGCTGATTGTTTCGCTGTCGATTTTTAATGGAGACTTATTAGAAATAGTTGATCGGACTACTGAAATTGAAGTTGTTGATTCTGAAATTGATTTAGGAGATATCTTTTATAACATTCCTAAGTTGGTCACTTTTAGAGTTAATAATATCGGAGAAAATCCACTATTGATAGAACATTTAGAACCTTCGTGTGGGTGTGTTAAAACTGAATGGAAAAGAGAACCTATTGGTCCTGGTAATTATGCAAATATTCGTGTTAAATACGATGCACGTGAGATTGGATTTTTCTATAAAACAGTTATTGTCTATTGTAATATTCAGAAGCGTCGCGTACGGTTAAGTATCAAAGGTAAAGTTGTTAAACAATAGCTTTGATATGATGCATAATATTAAAGTATGTCAATATATGATATAAATTGTCTGTCGTATTTTGTATCTTTAGTGATTTATAGATGCTCGTAATGTGTATTTAAAAGAAAAGTAAAAACTGACCATCAAAACTGATAATAACTATGCAAACTAACTTAGGTAACTCATTACATATTCTTTTGAGTTCTTTTCTTCTTATGTCTTTGTTTTCGTGTTCGACGAAACAAGAGGGGGATAGTGAATTGAAAAGCCAAACGGCTTTAACTGTGGATACGGTCACGAAAGTGAAGGTAAAGAAGGCGGTAAAGAGCAGGTTTCATCATGAACTATTAAGTAATGGAATCGTACATGCTTGCGGAAAAGCTGCTGTTCCCTTTAAGGCCAAAGATCAAATAGTAGCACTTCATGTGGTGAATGGAACAAGGGTGAAGAGAGGCGATTTGATTGCTACGGTCTCGTCAGAGGAGCTGAAGATGCGTTTGGATGAAGCACAACTACAGTATGATAAATCAACTATTGCTTTAGAGGATAAACTTCTAGGATATGGCTATTCAACGAAGGATAGTGCTACCATTGAGCCTCCCCTACTTAAAATGATTAAGATCAAAAGTGGGTTTAATAGTGCTGTTATTGCACTAAAACGAGCAAAGATAAATTATAGAGATAGAGAGGTTCGTTCTCCTTTAAATGGTGTTATATCGGATCTACAAGCCGAAGTATATAATCCAGCATCAAGTTATAAAAAATGTTGTGATGTGGTGGATGATCATATGGTTTGGGTGGACTTCTCCATCTTAGAAGGAGAATACAATAAGATCTCCAAAGGGGAAAAGATTAAGGTGGTGCCTTTTGCCAATAAGCGTTTAGAGCTAATAGGTACGGTTGCTGCGATTGATCCAAGAGTGGATGCATCTGGGATGGTTCATATTAGGGCGAAAGTGAATAATTCGAAACATCAATTGATCGATGGGATGAATGTCAATGTGATCGTCCAAAGTGAAGGGGCTTGCTGTCTGGTGGTCCCCAAGAGTGCGGTGTTGTATCGTCAGAATAAGAATGTACTCTTTGTTCGTAATGGAAAGAAAGCCAAATGGGTTTATGTAACGCCAGGAGAAGAGAATAGTTTGAATGTTCAGATATTAGAAGGCAAACTAGCAGAAGGAGACGAAGTGATTGTCTCTAATAATTTTGATCTAGCACACGATACTCCTATCGAAGTAATACAGTAAGTATGGCAAGCGTTAAAAATTCATTTAGAATTAATGTCATCTTTATTGTTCTTGCCATTGTTGGTATGGCCTTGGCTTCGCAGCTAACCGTTCAACTACAACCTACTCGTGAAAGTAACCAAGTGGTTGTCTCTTACCGTTGGAGAGGTGTATCTGCCGAGATTATAGAGAGAGAGGTGACCTCTTCCATTGAAGGAGTATTGTCCACTATGGATGGCTTAAAAGATATAAGCTCCAATTCATCGAAAGGAGAGGGCCGCATTCGTCTCACTTTCAAAAAAGAGGTGAATATAGATGTCGTCAGATTTGAATTGTCATCGATACTTCGGACACTTTATCCCAAATTGCCTGATGGTGTTACGCGCCCTGTCATTGGGGGAAGTTATCAACGTAATGATACGCGAATACGTTTGATGACTTTTACTGTTCATGGGACCAAAAGTAAGGATGCCTTAGGAAAGTATGCAGAGGACTATTTGGTGTCATCCTTAGGTGAGATTGACGAAGTCGAATCGGTAGAGGTCGACGGGGTTACCCCATTGGAGTGGTGTGTGGAATATGATACAGGTCGACTTCACCAGTATGGAATGACCACGAGGAATGTCGCCAATGCGATGTATCTCTATTTCAATAAAGAAGAGTTAGGGTTATTTAAGTGGCTTGATCAACAAGAGTCGTCATGGCACGCATTTAGCTATTGCGGTGGCTCTTTTCATCATGACGATACCATCGCATGGGATAAAATCATTATTGGAACTGTTAAGGACCATATCGTTCGATTAGGGGAGGTTGCTAAAGTAAAGGTACGTCACACTCCTCCTTCACGCTATTTCAGGTTAAATGGTCTCAATACAATATATCTTAATATCTACAGCAGTGAGGGGGCCAATCAAATTGAGTTAGGAGCAGAGGTGCTAGAGAAGGTGGAGATCATAGAGAAATCGCTCCCCAAGAGTGTCTCTTTAGATTTGAGTTATGATGCCTCTAAATCGTTAAGAGAGGAGCGTGATAAGATCCTTTTTAGGTCGAGTTTGGCCTTACTTATCCTCCTTCTTTTTGTGTGGGTCATCAGTAGAGACTGGCGTTACCTATTGGTGATTACAGTGTCGTTGTTGGTCAACTTAGCCATTGCAGTCATTGGTTATCTCTTTTTTGATGTACAGATACATCTGTATTCATTGGCGGGGATCACGGTATCATTAGGGATTATTATTGATAATACCATTGTGATGGCGGACTATTGTAAGCGACAGTCCAATGAGAATATCTTCTGGGCTATCTTGGCAGCCACATTAACTACTATAGGCTCTTTGTCAGTGATCTTTTTCTTGAAAGAGAACCAGAGAATGAACTTAGTTGATTTCTCATGGGTGATGATCATTAATCTTATTGTCTCTCTTTTGATCGCATACTTCTTTATCCCTGCATTGATGGACAAGGTGCCGATGAAAAAGAGAGATGCTGTAAAAGCGCAGAGGGGGTTACGTCGTGTAATTAAAGTTTCACGTGTTTACGAACGATTTATATTGTGGGGTTGTCGTTATCGTAAAAGTATGATTACTCTCTCGATATTGGTTTTTGGTATTCCCTTTTTCTCTATTCCATCCCATTTAGGGAAACCAGAGAGTCGATGGGGGAGAGACAAGGTGGAAAGGACTTGGTTTGAAGATCGTTATAATAAGAGTATAGGAAGTAATTTCTTTCAACAAGATATCTTGCCGTGGTTCAACCGTATAGGAGGAGGGGTGTTATATCGCTTTTCTCAATACTTTGAGACCCATGCAGGAAGGCAAGAACCAAAAGTCATGCTTCGAATGCAAGCTATGATGCCTGATGGCGCTACGCTCGACCAGATGAATAATTCTTTTCTAAAGATCGAGAGAAGGTTATCTCAATATAGTGAGATTGATCGATTTGTAAGTCATATCTATAGCGCAAATTATGGCTTCATGGAAATACATTTCAAAGAAGAGGAGCAGAGTGGGGCTTTCCCTATGTTCTTGAAGAGTGAATTGATCCAAATAGCCACAGAAACGGGAAGTTTGGATGCCCGAATCTATGGGGTGGATCCTCAGGGGTTTAATAACCATATCTCGGAACGAAACTTAAATCAATCCATCTCCCTAGTGGGAACGAGCTATCCTGTACTGATGAAGATTGGTAACAACATAAAAAAAGAACTTCAAAAAAGTATTCGTGTGAAAGAGGTGGTTGTTCATGCGAATAAACAGAGAATTAGGGATAAGAAATTTGAGTATGTGGTAGATGTCGATCTGAAGAAACTGGCCAAATATCAATTGACCTTAGGAGAGTTATACTATCTCTTAAGCCAGCACAATTGGGCGATACAAAACCTACCTCCTGTAGGAAATGGTGATTCCTTCCGTTCGATGGTTTTAAGACCTAAACTCGTAGAAGCAGTACCCATATGGGATATCCAAAATATGCTATTAGATGGGATCTTTAAAAAAGGGGTTCGTTTAAAAGATGTGGCTAGAGTTCGTAAAGAGTTTACTTCGGGAAGTATAGAGAAGAGAAATCAGGAGTATGTGATGCGTGTAGACTACGAATTTATCGGAGATCGTAGTTTTAGTGAGATGTACAGAGAAAAAATTGTTGATGAAATTAGTGAGCAGCTCCCAACAGGTTATCGAGTCGAAGAGAGTTCCAATAGAAGATGGAGGTGGAATGCCAAAGATAAGAAGCAGTATGGATTACTTTTCTTGGTGGCTGTGATCATCTATTTTATATGTGCGGTTCTTTTGGAGTCATTGATTCAACCGTTAGTGATTATCACCATGATACCACTCTCTTTCATTGGGATCTTCTCCATTTTTACCATTACGGAATATCCTTTTAATCAAGGGGGCTATGCTTCGATGATTCTTCTGTCTGGAATCACAGTCAATACTGCACTGTTCATTGTGTATGACTTCAACCATCTTCGAGATAGTTCAAACCGTAATGCACTAGATAGTTATTTGCATGCTTTTCATAAGAAAGTAATTCCAATCCTATTGACCGTAGTATCGACAGTCTTGGGGATGGTTCCATTCTTGATAGATAGTCAAGATAAGGGGTTTTGGTTCGCATTAGCTCTAGGAGCGATGGGGGGGCTATTGTTTAGTTTGATTGCAGTGTTTGTAAGCCTGCCAATATTTATGAATGTAGGTAAAAAAGAGAAAGCGTAAAAACGAGATATTATGGTGAATTTTTTAATACGTAGACCCATCGCAGTAATTATGTCGTTTATTGCGATTCTGATGTTGGGGTTGGTAACTTCTCAGAAGCTACCTATCTCATTGATTCCCGATGTAGATATACCTGTTATTACCATTCAGTTGAATGGGAAAAATAAGACAGCCCTAGAGCTAGAGAATGAGGTGGTTCGTCGATTTAGAAGTAGGCTCAATCAGTTGCCTTATTTGGAAAGCCTGCAAAGTGAAACCAGAGATGGTATCGCTTCGATAGTATTGCGTTTTTCATATGGTAGAGACCTTAACTATGCCTTTATCGATGTCAATGAAAAGGTGGATATGGTGATGCGCAATATGCCTAAGGATTTTGAACGTCCTGCTATAATGAAGGCTTCTTCTACCGATCTTCCAGCTTTCTATTTGAATGCTTCATTGAAGAAAAACGTAGAGAGTAAAACGGATCATTTAGATTTAAGCGAGACGGTTTCCAATGTGATACGAAAGAAAATAGAACAGCTACCAGAAGTTGCAATGGTAGATATGACAGGAAGAATGTTTCCTGAGATATCTATTACTCCAGATGCCCAAAAGATGAAATCATTGGGATTAAGAACAGAGCAGCTAACTAGAGTGATAAACGAACACAATAGAGGCTTTGGCTCTATACAGGTGAAAGATGGTCAGTATCAATATAACATCCATTTATCTAACGGTTTACATCAATTAGAGGATGTGAAAAGTATCTACTTGAACGTCAATCAACATCTATTGCAACTAAAAGATATTGCAACAGTAGAGATGAGGGCTCAAAGTCGTAGTGGACTGTTTATGACCAACGGAGAGGAAGGTATCTCCATGGCGATAGTAAAACAGGCCGATGCACGTATGGAGGATATGTCTAATAAGGTGAATGGCCTTTTGCGTCGTATCACGAAGGATTATCCTTTTATCGAGATCACCAAAGTAAGAGACCAGACAGGGATACTTAAATATGCCATGAGTAATCTGTTTCAGAGCTTATGGTGGGGAGGATTATTGGCATTCTTGGTGATGTTCTTATTCTTAAAAGATGGGCGTTCTCCTTGGCTTATAGGGGTGAGTGTGCCGATCTCATTGGTAATCTCTCTACTGCTATTCTATCTATTGGATATTTCTATCAATATCATATCGTTGTCTGGTCTTATTTTAGGGGTGGGGATGATGATCGATAACTCGATTATCGTGATTGATAATATCACCCAAAGGATCTCTATGGGAGACGATCTTATGGAGGCATGTGCTAATGGTACCCATGAGGTTATTCGTCCTCTTATATCGTCTGTATTGACGACCTGTGCTGTTTTTTTACCATTGATCTACCTCAGTGGGATATCTGGAGCGCTATTCTACGATCAAGCGATGGCAGTCACCATAGGATTAAGTTCTTCCTTAGTGGTATCGATTATTTTAATCCCTACCCTCTATCGGTTGATATGGATTAGAGGTCGAAAGAGACAGCAAGAGAAGAAGAATCGTTTTGCGATATTCTCTTCATCAGATGCTTATGAGAAAGGGTGGCATTGGGTCTTTAACCATAGAAAAGGGATGTTTGCTGCCTTCTTAATGCTTATCGGTTTTGCCTGTCTCTTTGTTTATATTTTGCCGAAAGAGCGATTCCCTGTATTAGATGAAAATGAGGTGTTGGTGAAACTAGATTGGAATGAGCGAATTAACCTAAGAGAGAATAGACATCGGGTCGTAGATCTACTGGATGATGTCAAACCGTATATTGAACATTCTGATAGTTATGTGGGAACGCAGCAGTTTCTTCATCATAACGACTTGGAGTTAGCCGAAAATGAGAGTGTGATCTATTTAAAGTTACGCCAAAGTATTGATAAGAGTGATTTTGAAGATAAGATACACAACTATTTTACCACTCGTTATCCTATTGCTCACTACGATATCTCTGTTCCTCCTTCTGGTTTTACACAGATGTTCGAAGGGAAAGAGGCTCCTTTTATTCTGAATTTAGAGCAGAAGAGACAGAAACAGCAAGTCGGTGTTGATAGTTTGAATCACTTCGTGGAATATCTTAATCATCAATATCCTTTTGGGTTGATCACCCCTTTTGCAAGTGAAACCTATGTAGAGATATGTGTGATTCCTGAACATCTAACACTATATAGAGTAGGGCAGGTGGCACTATTTAATAAATTAAAGACTGCACTAAAGAGTTTTAAGATAGAGGATCTACGAAGTAGCTCTGTATATATCCCTATTGTTATCAGTGGAAAGATGCACTCTATGGAACAGGTGCTTAGAGAGCTAAAGATTCGAAACCAAAAGAATGTTGATATTCCAGTCTCCTCTTTGGTGACATTGAAACAGAAGACAAATTTTAAGACCTATTTTGGCAATAGAAAGGGGCAGGTTTTTCCTATTAATTTTGAGTCAACAGGAGGCTATGATCAAACAGAACTAGAGCAACTATTGAAGAGAGAGGTTCGGGAGAAGCAAGATATGAACAGCTCTTTCGGGGGAAGTATTATAAAAGCGAAAGCCGTTCTTAAAGAACTTCTCATTGTACTACTTATCGCTTTATGCCTTCTTTACTTTATCCTTGCGGCACAATTTGAAAGTCTAACCCAACCTTTTATTGTACTTTTAGAGGTACCGATGGATATTGCTGGTGCTCTATTTATACTATGGGTTGGAGGTGAAACACTAAATCTGATGGCAATGATTGGAATTATTGTGATGTGTGGTATTATCATCAATGACTCGATATTGAAGATCGATACCATCAACCAATTGCGAAAACAAGGTAGAGGTCTGAAAGAGGCTATCGAAGAGGGAGGTCACAGGCGGTTAAAACCAATATTAATGACCAGTATCACTACCATCTTAGCATTGGTGCCATTTCTAATTGGTGACGATATGGGTAGTGTCTTACAACGTCCATTGGCCTTGGTGATTATTGGAGGGATGACATTAGGAACCTTCGTAAGTCTCTATTTTGTTCCTTTGTGTTATTACTACCTAAACCGTAAATCTAACGACTAATTCTACAATTCATGAGAAATATAAAAGGAATTTGCATTCTAATTACAATGTTGTCGTCACTGATAGGCTATGGGCAACCAGAAGAGTTTACCTTAACATTGGATGGAGCTTGTCGGCTGGCAAAGAGTAACTCGTTGAGTGTTTTTATCAATAAGAATAACTTCCTGTCAAGCTATTGGGAATACCGAACTTATAAGGCAGACTTTTTGCCCGAATTATCATTGAAGTCAAACCTTATATCCTATAAGAATGCTAATAACCTCCGATATAATTCGGTAACCAAATCAGAGAGTTATGTGCACACACAAAATCTTAACTCAGATGTCTCTTTAAGTATTCGTCAGAATGTTGGACTTACTGGCGGGTCGATATTTCTAGAGAGCAGTTTAGATCGAAATCAAAACCTTGGAGATCAAGAGTATATTCAATATGCTTCGCGTCCATATCGAATTGGTTATTCACAAAAGTTATTTGGTTATAATAGGCTTAAATGGAGTAGGTTATTAGAACCAAAAAAATATGAGAAGGCCAAAAGAGAATATCTATCTAATCTAGAGAACGTATATATCACTACTTGTAATTACTTTTTTAATTATGCTCTGGCTGAAAAGAACCGTGGCAATGCAAAGTATAACTATGACCAGACAAATACCATGGTGCAGATAGCCCATAAGCGATTTAAGATTGGAACTATTGAGAAAGATGAACTACTACAATTAGAATTACAGCTGAATAATCAGTCTATTGCATTAAAAGAGTGGGAGGTGAGAGTGCGCAAGAGTAAAGTACAGTTTCTATCCTTTCTTAGATTGCCACAAGATACAGAGGTGAAAGTTTTGCTGCCAAGTGTTGATTCGATAAGAATTGAAGAGAGCGATGCCCTGACACAAGCAAGACGATCAAATGTCTTGATGATCCAAAATGAGTTGACGCTATTGAATGACCAATCCAATGTGGCTAGAGTTAAGTCGGAACATCGTTTTCAAGCCAATTTAAATCTATCGTATGGAATAAATAAAGTAGATGGTAGTTATGACTACAAGAGTAAGGTTCCGTTAAATGGCTCCATCCCGAATGTGTATCAACCGAAATTTGATGATTATCAGGATTTTGGGGTCTCTTTGAAAATTCCTCTTTTAGATTGGGGGAGACGCAGAGGTCGAGTAGAGATGGCCAAATCAAGACAAGAGGTGAATCGAATAAAAGTGGAGCAATCACAGATTGATTTTGAGCAAAATGTGCTGACTACTGTGATGGAGTTCAATTTGCAGTACGATAAAGTGAAAGCATCTCAACGCTCTCAAGAGCTAGCTGAAGATGGTTACGAGGTTACGACCAAGAGATTTAGAAATGGAAATATTGATGTACTACAACTAAATAGTGCCCAAAGAGATCGTTCAAGTGCGATGATTAAGGTGATTCAGTCAAAATATAATTATTGGAAGAGTTATTTTACAGTGAGAAAATTAACGCTATATGATTTTAAATCAGATGTTGAACTAAGTGAGGACTTTGATGAGTTGGTGAAGAACTTGTAGGAGAGGTTGTTGTGAATATATCTTGGTTAATGGGCAAGGGATGGAATACTGATGAATTCCGATTATTATAGAGCCACGAAGACACGAAGGAGTTTTAGCCACGGATTTAACGGATTGGACAGATTTCCACGGATCTTAGTTGATGCGCATGGTATGGGACAGCCGCTGGGAGCGCTGAGCTGCCGCTTGTCATCATGTATGAGGAGAGTGGTAACTCAATATTGCTTCATGGAGGTGTTGAACCGTAAGGGGGGAAAGCACCACGAAGACCCAAAGACACGAAGGAGTTTTAGCCACGGATTTAACGAATTGGACGGATTTCCACGGATCTTGTTGTGTCGCACGGGTGAAGGGAAGTTCAAAAAATTGACGTGCAAGAATGGAAAACAAGGAATTCATAGCCACGGATTAGACAGATTATCACGGATTTGGTTGTAGTATAAGGGATGGGCAACGGTTTTAAAAGCACCACTAAAGACTCAAAGGCCCAAAGTTTTCTTTTCTATGCTGCAACCTTCCCTGAAAGGGAAATAGAACATAGCCTAGTGCGAAGCACTGGGTATAGGTAATATAAAAATAAGAGGGCTGAAAGTCCGATCCCATCATTTGATGCATATTCAAACCAAATGAGTTGTCTCATCATTAGTAAACCAGTTTATTAATGATGATAAATGCTGACATAAACTAAATGGTTGTTACACTATAACAGGGCTCAAGTCCCAATAATACCAATCAAATTTTAAATAATAAAGAACCTAAAAACTAATAGAATGAAGAAAAGTATTTTACCCCTAATCTTAATGTTATTACTCTTTGGTTGTGGTTCCAAACAGTCAAGTGATGGTTTCCAAGGCAAAGTTTTAGATTGTGAAAAGAAAGAGGCTTTTAATATGACTAGTTTGGTTGATCATATTGAATTTGTAACGTTGGAACAAAATAAAGAATCTGTTTTCGGATTCGGTACTAAAATAAAATATATTAATGGGTTTTATTATGCGATGAATATAGTAGATGGAGGACGGGTATTAGTATTTGATTCAAAAGGAAAATTCATTCGTAAAATTGGACGAAAAGGAAGAGGGCCAGGTGAATTTATTAAATCTATTGCTTTTGATGTAGATGATTTAGGGAATGTGTATATCGTAGGTAGTAAAAAGTTTAAAGTGATCAAGTATAATCGAAATAATAAATTTTTATCAGAGGTGAAGATGGATTTCTTTGGAAAAGGGTTTAGGGTATTATCTGATGATAAGTTTGTTTTTTTAGCCAATAAGAGACAGTCTGAATATCAAATTTTGGTTACGGATCATCAATGTAATATCATAAAGAAATATTTTAAATATCCAGAAGGATATGTTGATAGAGATATAGACTTTTGTCGCTTTAGCAATGCAAAAAATGGTGTGAATTATATTCATCGCCAGAATCAAGAAATATACAATATTACTTCGGATGGTGATTTAGTTCCATTATATAAACTTGATTTTGGGTGTTATACACCTAGTGAAGAGTCTAGAAATGATCCCAGGAAATTGATTAGAGGTCATAGAGCAGAAAAATTATTACAAATGCATTTCTGTAAATATGATATATTATTGGGCGAAACATGTATTTATGGAACTTACAATAATACAGAAGCTAAAAAAAATAGATTTTTTAAATATGATTTAGACAAGAATAAGATGTCTGCAGATTTTGTAGGTTCTGAAAGTAATGAGTGTGATCTACGTCAGATAGTTTTTCCGTCACAACTATATAATGATAGCATAATATTCTCGACTCTTTCCTATAATACATTTAAGAAACGTAATAATAAGGAGTTGCTTCCAGATAGTCTCATTCCGCATTTGAAATCGGGAGGAACTATTCTTATTAAACACATTTTGAAACAGTAATCTTACGATGGATAATGTCAATACTTCTGCAACATGCACTCAAAACAAATGATGATAAATAGTGATATTAACAGAATGATTGTTGCTATATAACAGGGATTTATGTCTCATTAATACCAATCAAATTTTAAATAATAAAGAACCTAAAAAACTAATAGAATGAAGAAAAGTATTTTCCCCCTAATCTTAATGTTATTACTCTTTGGTTGTGGTTCCAAACAGTCAAGTGATGGTTTCCAAGGCAAAGTTTTAGATTGTGAAGAGAAAGAGACGTTTGAAATGCCCAGTTTGGTCGATCATATTGAATTTGTAAAAATAGAAGAGAATAAAGATGCACTGATAGGATTTGGTCCAGTGATGAAATATAAGAATGGCTTTTATTATATAATGGATATAGTAAAGGGAGATCGTATCCTTGTATTCGATTCGAAAGGAAAATTTATACATAAAATTGGACGAAAAGGAAGAGGCCCTGGTGAATTTATTAAATGCCATGCTTTTGATGTGGATGATCTTGGGAATGTCTATGTCGTAGACACCTATAATACTAGGGTGATAAAGTATGACCGTAATAGTAAATTTATATCAGAAGTGAAGATCGATTTTCTTGCAAAAGGCTTTCGTCTACTATCGAATGATAAGTTCGTTTTTTTAACAAGGAAGAAACAAAAGGCTTATCAAATTCTAGTTACTGATCAGCAGTGTAATGTCATAAAAAGATATTTCAAATTTCCAGAGGAATGTATTGATACAGACCTTGACTATAAACGATTTAGCGATGCAAAAGATGGTGTGAATTACATACATCGTCAGAACCAAGAAGTCTATAATATCACCTCTGATGGTGAGCTGAAACCATTATACAAACTCGATTTTGGAAGTTTGACACTCTCTGATGAGTATCGAAATAATAGAGGGAAAATGATTCGTGAATATCGAAAGACGAAACTACCACATATGGAATTTTGTGATTCAGAAATCTTAGTAGGAAAAGATGCTATTTATGGAGAGATCCGTGATTTCGAAAAGAAGCGAAACGGATTCTTTAAATATGATCTAAAAGGAAATAAGATGTATGCTGATTTTCCTAATAAAAAAGATCGGAGAAATATTAACCAAATATTTAATCCTTTACAGCTATATAACGATAGTATTCTTTTCTCATTTGAAAGAAATAGTGGAGGTGATAAGATAAATAACAAAGACGCTTTACCAGATAATATTGTAGCTCATCTAGAGTCAGGAGGCTTTGTAATCTGCAAACATATCCTAAAATAGTAAACTTCAGATTGGGAATATATCGATGTAAATGTTTATGCAACATGCGCTGAAAGTGCTACTCTTTAAGTGTATGTTTCAATAACATAAGTTCGAAGAAACGATCTATTTGTTCACATCAAAAGACTGGGTTTTTAATAGTGATAAATAATAACTATAACATGAAGGTTATTCCACTAGTCTGTTTGATCGCAATATTGTGTATACATCGCCAATGAACGTAAACTAAGCCCTCTATGGGCCTAATGTTCGAGAACTTATTGAGAAACTATACAGTATATTTTAATACTAATCTAAACAAACGATGAGAACGATACTTTACATTCTAATGATTCTTTGTATCATAAGTTGCGGAACAAAAGAACAACATGAAAAAGAAGGATTTAATGGAGAGATCTTAAACTGTGTGGATCGACTAAATTATGACAGCAAGAACTTTGTAGATCATACTGAGTTAATTCCACTAGAGCAAACGGAACAATCTGTCTTTTCAGATATTCGGAAGTTGATATACAAAAATAATACTTACTACATAGGTGATCTATTGGATTCAAAAAAGATCTTTGTATTTAATGAACAGGGTAAGTTTATAGGGAAAGTGGGTCGCTTAGGTAAAGGGTCCGAAGAATACAATAGAGTAAGTGATTTCTATGTGACTGATGATGGAGATGTCGTTATCTTAACTGGTTCATCACATCGATTGGTAAAGTATGATATCCAAAACAACTTTCTTTCAGAAGTAAAACTACCTTTCATGGCGGATGCAGTTTTACCTCTTTCTAACGATAAGTATATTTTTGCATGTTCTATCCATCAACAGGATGAAAGGGTGGTGGTTACCAACTTAAAAGGAGAAGTTTTAAACAAATATCTGCCATATGACAAAAGTGATTACCATGTGAATATTTCTACTAAGGGGAATGATAATCTTCTTCGTGAGACATTGGATGGCGTAACATTTAATCAACCATACGATAGTAAAATATATCAGTTTAAGAAGAGTGGTGAGATGGTTGCGCTATATGATTTAGATTTTGGCAAAAATAAGCCTGCGGAAAATACACTGGTCAATGCGGATAAGTTTTCAAAGACGTATAGAAATAAGTATGTTGAATATCTTAAGATCACTCCACTTGTAGCAAACCGTTCCATATATGGAACGATGCGCCTTGGAAAAAATTTGGGGGTCTATCGATATGATCTAAAGAAAAGTAGTATGCATGTAAAAAAGGGAGATTTTAAGTCTCTTGATCTTTTAATGCCATTGTATCTACATAACGATGTAGAAATAATATCATATGTAGATCATAATATTGTACGATTTACAGATGATGATTCAGGTTTTACAAAATCACAGATGTCATTTCTTCAAAATGGTGGTGTATTCTTAGTAAAGCATGTACTGAGAGAGAGGTAAACTTTTAACAGTCGATATAATTAGGTGCAATAGGTCTCGTTTGGGAATACTAATTTGCTATTGTATACTACTTTAGGTGCTAAAATTTATTGTGATTTATGATAACAAAATAGCGATTTACACGTACATAGTTCAAGGAATCATTAAAAAGTGAATTATGGAAAATATAAAATTCTATTCAGAGAGATCGACTATTGCTGCCAATTTATATAAGCCTGCTTCTTTTGATGAGCAAACCAAATACCCTACGGTATTGGTATGTCATGGGTTTGCAGGGATCAAAGAGCTATTGGTCGATAGCTATGCAAAAGCATTTGCAGACCATGGTTTTGTGGCATTAACTTTTGATTACAGAGGTTTTGGTGAAAGTGAAGGGGAAACGACCATTGATCCATTAAATCAAGTACAGGATATTTATAATGCAACAGAGTATCTGCGTCACCAATCTTTTGTGGACGTGGAGAATATCTCTTTGTGGGGATCCTCTTTAGGTGGTGCGAATGCAATTATTGCTGCTGCTTTAGACTCGGTGTATCGTAGTGTTTGTGTTCAGCTTACATTTGGAGATGGAGAGCGTGTGGTAACCAATGGTAACGAAGAGACCAAAGCGGCGACTTTAGGAATGATTCGTAAGTTATGGGGACGTGAGGTTCTAAATAATAAAGGGATGATGGTTCCTTTGAACAAGATGCTTCATGATGAGCAGTCATTGATCTTCTTAAAAGAGAATGCAGATGCTTATCCTGCGTTATTATCAAAAATACCTTTCAGTACATTGAAAAACACTTTTAGGCTGAAGGCAGAGAAGTTTGTGGCGTTAATTGATGCACCTATTTTGATTGTGGGAGCAGGACAGGATGATGTAAATCCTGTAGCTGAAAGTAAACATCTTTTTGAAAGAGCAGTGGAGCCTAAAGAGTTGTTTATTGTAGAAGAGGCAGGTCATTATGACGCATATAAAGGGGCTTCGTTTGATAAAATTGTTCAGAAACAGATCGCTTTCTTTAAAGAACACATAAAATAGATAGGTTTATTGTAATACCCATTTCATGATGGTGTTATATAATTAAACTGCGTGAAAGTTAGGGTCTTATAAACCCATCTTATGGTAGTTTCGCAAACAACGATTTATCTAATATGCAAAGGGGATATATAAGCGTATCTCACCACCCCTTAACTCATGGTTTCGATACAGTTGTGTTACCCTTTCTTTACCAAAATGACGTGTGGAGGTAAGGAAAGGGTAACTTAAGGGTAAGTTTAGGGTAACTTAAGTATAGGGATGGTACCTGTCATACTGCTATTATTTATATGGATGCGCGACTAAAAAAACAAATGGTTTCACTACTTTTGTAGGGTTGAACTCAAAGGAATACTGTGAAAATTTATTACAACTTAGACCACGTTTCGATTTCGAATAGCGCCATCACTGTAGGGACATTTGATGGATTACATTTAGGGCATCAATATTTGATCAAAGAGCTTGTTCGAAGAGCCAAAATAAAAGGGCTAGAATCGGTTGTATTTACTTTTGATCCATATCCACAAGAAGTTTTTGCTCCCAAAGGGTTAAAAGCTTCGATTTTATCCACGACTCCTGAGAAGATTGATATCTTAAGATCGCTAGGGGTTGATCATGTGGTCGTTTATCCTTTTTCATTATCCTTTGCACAATTAAGTGCTTCTTCATTTATTCAATCTATTCTGGTGGAGAAACTTTCTCTTCGTTATCTGTTGTTGGGATATGATCATCGTTTTGGCAAAGACCAGGTCGATGATATGTCTACATTAGAGGTGTATGGTCGTCAATTTGGATTTGAGTTAGATAGACTAGACCAGAAAAGAGTCTCTACTTATGATTTAAGCTCCTCTTTGATAAGACAAAAGATCATGGATGGAGATCTCACTCACATGACAGATCTATTAGGTCGTTACTATTCGATTACGGGTGTGGTGGTGGAAGGAAAGCAGATTGGTCGCCAGATTCACTTTCCCACAGCTAATGTTCGAATCAATGATGTAAGAAAGCTTATTCCTAAAATTGGCGTATATGCCATCCGTGTACTGTGGAGTGGTGACATATACCATGGGATGTTAAATATAGGCATACGTCCGACGTTAGAAGAGAAAGATCCAAAGGCTACTATTGAGGCGCATATTTTCGATTTTCATGAGGATATCTATCAAGAGAATATAACCATTGAATTTGTATCGCGTGTACGTGATGAGAAGAAGTTTGACTCTTTGGAGAACCTTATGGAACAACTGAAGCAAGACGAAGGTGTTTGTCGTTTGATTCTATCGGGTAAAGAATAATTCTAGTTTCATCCATACTAACGTGGATAATATATGATCGAATCGGACTTTCATCCCTCCTGTTTATTTTTCACCTATACCCAGCGCTTCGCACTGGGCTATTCACTATAGCACTTTCAGTGCATGTTGCAATAGTTTCTGTATGTCGTTATAAATGTTTTATGAATGGGCCTTGCTGTTGATAATGTATCTAACTACTTTTTTGCATTGGGATCTTTGATTCTTGAGTTTTATCATGTAAATACCCTCCAATGAGTAGGCAATCTTTGGTCTTTAGTACTTAGAATGTGTCTAAATGATATTTTTATTCATAAAAGTTTCATGGGTATAGTGATGTAGATTTGTTAGTGGTCGAGGGCAAAAGATGTACATTCGTTAATTATAGCTTGTTTTTTCTTTACACTTTTCTTGAAATAGGGCTGTAATTGAATTAAAACTATCATTATAAATTTCATTCTTATGTTATTGATGTAATTATGCTCTCAAACATTAAAAAGTATTTAACCTTTTTATTATCAGTTTGTTGTGGTTAAAAATGCATTTAAGAATATAATAAAAATCATTTTGTCGTTATAATTAAAAGCATACCTTTGAATTAGTAATCCACCCAAACCAACCCACTCAGTGATCGACTGGGGAGTTGATTTTTTCAAGGTGAAAAAATAACTATTATTAAATTAAGATCTATGAATACAGAGATAATCGAATTCATGGAGGCCTTAAAGGCCCGTACACCAGGAGAGAGCGAATTCCATCAAGCAGTAGAAGAAGTTGTAGAGACTGTTTGGGATGTTTATAATGCGAATCCTCGCTACAAGAAAGCAAAGATTCTTGAGCGTATGGTGGAACCTGAGCGCGTAATTATGTTCCGCGTCCCTTGGGTTAACGATCAAGGAGAGGTTGAGATCAACCGTGGTTATAGAGTGGAGTTCAATAGTGCTATTGGACCATACAAGGGAGGTTTGAGATTTCACCCGAGTGTGAACCTAAGTATCTTGAAATTCTTAGGATTTGAGCAGACTTTTAAGAACTCACTAACTACACTACCTATGGGTGGTGGTAAAGGAGGTTCTGACTTCAATGCCAAAGGACGTAGTGATAATGAGATCATGCGTTTCTGCCAAAGTTTTATGACTGAATTACAGCGTCATATTGGACCAAACACGGATGTTCCAGCAGGAGATATAGGTGTTGGTGGACGTGAGATTGGTTATCTATTTGGACAATACAAGCGTATCCGTAATGAATTTACAGGTGTACTTACAGGTAAAGGTACTAACTGGGGAGGTAGTTTGATTCGTCCAGAAGCTACAGGTTATGGTGCTGTTTATTTCGTAGAGCATATGCTTCATGAGATGGGTACGGAGATTGCAGGAAAGACTTTTAGTGTTTCTGGTTTCGGTAATGTAGCTTGGGGTTGTATCAAGAAGATCAATGAGCTAGGCGGAAAAGTAGTTACGATTTCAGGTCCTGATGGATATATCTATGATAAAGAAGGTATCACAGGTGATAAAGTAGACTATTTGCTAGAGCTTCGTGCAACAAACAACGATATTGTTTCTCCATATGCTGAAGAGTTCGGCGCTGAGTTCTTTGCAGGAAAGAAACCATGGGAGTGTAAAGTAGATGTGGCGTTACCTTGTGCTTGTGAGAACGAGTTGAATGAGGAGGATGCGAAAACACTTCTTGCTAATGGTGTTATGATGGTTGGAGAGGTGTCTAATATGGGATGTACTGCCGAGGCAGCATTCTTGTTGACAGACAAATGTATCTTTGCACCAGGTAAGGCTGTGAATGCTGGTGGTGTGGCTGTTTCAGGCTTAGAGATGTCACAAAACAGTATGCGTTATTCATGGACTGAAAAGGAAGTGGATGAGCGTTTGAAGCTTATCATGAAAGATATTCACGATACTTGTGTACGTTATGGTAAGAAAGGTGACAAAGTAAACTATATCCAAGGTGCTAACGTTGGAGGTTTCGTAAAAGTTGCTGATTCGATGATGGATCAAGGATTTGTATAATTAATATATTTATCTTTTGTCGGAGCTTTCTTTAATAAAAGGTTCTGACATAGATTTGTATTTATGATAATAAAAAAGAGAGTGTTTCATGTTGAAATGAAAACACTCTCTTTTTAGTATGCGTATTTTGGTATCTATTTCTTCTCTTTTACGATTGAAATATATTGATCTTCAAGAACAATTAGACGTTGTTTGTATAGGGCACCAATCGCTTTCTTAAAAGTCTTTTTACTCATTCCGAATACCTCTTTAATGGTTTCGGGATCAGATTTGTCGGTTACCTTTATCTTACCACCGAACTGTTGGATTGTGGTCAACACTTTGTCGGTTGATTCATCCACTTTTTTGTATCCTAGCGGTGTTGTCTGTAGATCGACCTTATCGTCTTCTCTTACATTCTTTACAAATGCATCGATTCGATCTCCAGGTTCTAGTGTATCAAATATCTCATTCTTGTAGATCATCCCACGATATTTGTTGTCTACAATCACAGTGTATCCAATCTCTCTATCTTCACATATCAATGCTTCCACTTTATCCCCTTTATTCAATTCGGGTTTGATGTTACCCAGAAGCTTATTGGTTTTAGAGGTTGCAACAATACGATTAGATTGAGGGTCTAGATAGGTGAATACAAGATAGTATTGACCTTCCTTCATATCTGTGTGTTGCTCTTTGAAAGGAACCAAAAGATCTTTAGGTAGTCCCCAGTCCATAAAAGCACCGATATGATTTACTTGTCTCACTTGTAGAAATCCGAACTCTTCAACCATCACCTTTGGGAAGTCGGTACTCGCAACCAATCGGTCTTCCGAGTCGAGATAGATGAACACTTCGATAAGATCTCCCGGTGCACAATTTTCAGGTACATAACGGTTTGGAAGAAGTATCTCTCCTAGGTCTTCTCCGTCAAGGTATATTCCTGCAGTGTGGTCTTTGACAATGTGCAGTTGATTAATTTTTCCAATTTCTACCATAATAACACTTCGTAATTTTTCTTTCGGCTGCTAAAATAGACATTTAATTAGAGCTTTTGGCTACCCTTACCCAATTATGCATTACTTAGATCCACAATTAGATTTACATCCTGCCTCTTTTTGTGTATGATAAAGAGATGGCGTTGCTGGTTTGCTATTCAGCTCTTTAACTATAACCTCTTTGCTAGAGATATTGTTTGTTTTTTGGTTCACCGTAAGATTCTTTTGTTCGTTGTACACCCCAATAATATTGGAACCAATATACTGGATATGACAGTCGTCGCGCTTCTCTATCTTGAATTTCTTAGGGTTTTGGTATATCCATGAGTGGAATACTTCGTGGAATGCGCCATGTTTGTTTCCAGTCATCTCGATATTGTAGAAAGTGTTTCCTGGTCCAGCATGTGGTGTGTTCTGTGGTGCTGCACCTCCTGCGATAGCAGACACATTGGTCATGTTCTCCATTAGGTTGTTCATCGGAGGCATTAGACCGACTCCACCAATACCATGAAAATCGAGTGGTTGAGGTGTAGAGAAGTCGAACTCCGTAAATACATTACCTTGTGATGCTCCTTCTACTGAAGGACCATGGGTTCTTTTTGCTAGGACATGGATGCGTTGGAATAGGTTATCGTTAGAGTGGTATAATTTTATAGAGTAGTGTCCTGGAATACCTGTGATGGTGATGTCTTGCACCGTAGTATTCGTACTGTTTACTAACTGTACTCCTTGGGTATAGTTGTCTATTGTAATGTTTTTAACCATCCCATCAATGACACGGTTCATTCCAATGGCAGACCATCCGTAGTCAAATTCTCTAGTTTTATGGTGTACATATCCACCTTCCCACTGGCTCTCGAATCGAAGATTGGTGAAGCTAATATTATTAAGCATCGCCATTTTTACAGCAGAAGCGTTATATTTTGTTTCGATATCGTGACGGAGTTTATGCGTGAGCATAATTTCATGGTCATTGATCACCTCTTTTACTTCTGTAAACCACTGGTAACTCCACTCTTCTTTCTGTTTAGCTTCACTATAGCTAGTTTGAAATTTCTCGAACTTCATATCGTTCATTAGCTTCTTCATTAGACTAGGTTGGTCTTTCTGGTTCTGCATCCCGATCAATACAACGTCACCTGCATGAATCCCATTAGTCGATTCAATAGACAGTTTGTCTGCTCCTTTACGAGCGTCTTTTGTCACTTTAATCTTTCCTTCTTGATCCTTGATATTATAGAAAGAGTAGGTGTCATGAATTTGAAGTCCTGTGTGGAAAACCGAAGGAGAGAGCCAAGGACTCTGATCGTTAGGTTGTGTTCTTGGATTCATAGACATGATGATGGTTCCATCTTTGCCTTCTCCTTGCCCTTGAATATGAATATTACTATGGTTAATCTCGATCACTTTCTGTGACTTATCCGATAGCACAATGTATTTTCCTTTAGGGATAAGAACGATACCACCTTCAGCTTGACTTGCTGCATCGATAGTGGCTTGGATTGCATCTGTATCGTCTGTTTGGTCATTTGGTATTGCACCATACTCTGTGACGTTAAAAGTTTTTAGGTCGGTATTGGTGGTTTTACTTCTCTTCCCTGCTTTTCCAAAATAAGGTAGGCTCTCTTTGGATTTACAACAAGATTTCTTTTGCGTGTTCTGACATGACCATAACAGGGTGATGGCGAACATTAGAGTGAAACTTCTTTTCATTTTTGTTTTGTTTTATAGGTATTATTCGGGAATGAAGATACAAAAAAAAGGTAGATAACGATCTATATTGAAAATGAGCTATATGTAGATGTTTTATAGACCATGTAACATTGGATTAGAGCTATTGATTATAGAACCCTATCTATTTGGTGGTGGATACTGCTTTGGGAATATAGATTGTAAAATTGGTACCAAACCCCTCTTCTGTTTTAAAAATAATCGTTCCTTTAATGGTTTCAACAATTTTCTTAACAATGGCTAACCCTAATCCTGTCCCTTGACTTTTGGTTGTGAAATAGGGTTCGAAAAGTCTTTCTTGAACATCTTTACTGATACCAGGCCCGTTGTCTTGAATAGAGATAACATATCGATGCTCCTCTTCGGATGTGGTCAGTGTGATAATGCTCTCTTCTCCTTCCACAACAGCTTGTTGTGCATTCTTTATTAAATTAATAAACAGACGTCCTAGTTGTTCTTTGTCGGCAAGAACGATCATAGGTTGTTGGCACTCGTTGTCCCAATAGATGGTGCCTGAAGATGAGAAGAGGGCAATTGTTTCTTGTATGGATTGTTGAAGATTAATCCTCTCTATATAGGCACTTGGTATTTTAGCAAAAGAAGAGAACGATGTTGCAATATTTGACAGAGTGTCAATCTGCTCCACTAGGGTTTGTGTCACTTTATTAAAATACTTGTTGAAATTTTCCGATTGGTTGTCGTGCATTTTCTGTAAGTATTGTATATTTAATTTCATTGGAGTGAGAGGGTTTTTAATCTCATGGGCAATCTGTCTAGCCATCTCTCTCCAAGCTTCTTCTCGTTCATTTTTAGCGAGTAGTTTTGCACTCTTCTTCAATTCATCGACTTTCTCATTGTAACGCATTACAAGCTTACCAATTTCATCATTGGCTTGATATTTTATCTTCTCATTGCTTTCACCAAATTTCATATCTCCAATCTTCTCTTCAATCATGGTCAGCGGGGAAGTGAGTTTCTGAGAAATAATAATGGCTATGGTGAGGCAGAAAAGAAGTATGATCACAAATAGGTTGATAAAGGTGATGATAAATGTGGTGATCTGTTTAATGAGGTCACTATTTTTAGAGAAGTAAGGAATGTTGATGTACCCTAATATTTTGTCTTCATTATTTCTGAAAGGAACATAGATAGATAGGTATTTCAAACTACCAATATGTTCGGTGTGGATATAGGTTCTTTTGACTTTATTGCATAGTTCATTGAAGGCTTTTCTATTCATTCTATTTCCTACAAGTCCAAGTCTAAAGATTTCAGGACGACTTGTCGCTGCAATGATACCTTGGGTATCGTATAAATTGATGTCGGTCCATAGTATTTCAGACAGATGGTTTAATTCCTCTCCTATAAATGATGCAGATTCTGGTGTCAGCATGTTGGTATCGCTAAAGTTTATCTGTAGCGATGCGGTTACCTCTTTCACCTTGCGGTTCAGATCCTGTTTCATTTGTGTGTTGAACTGGATGTAGTTATAGACGATGATCCCTCCAGCAAGAATTAGTAGAGGGGTAAGAACCAGGATAATGATAGTGTATTGTATCTTATGTTTTAATTCGAATGCTTTTATAGGCCTTCTACGGTTGAAAAAGAAGAGCATTAGAATGATTCCGAAGCTATAATAGAGTATAAATGCATAGGAGAAATTCACAATGATATCGTTCCATTGGCCTGTTTTATAGCTTACAACCAATGTGATGTCATCATTTAGTTCTGTAATCTTATGGTCATAGGCCATGCGATGTAAAGCCGCTCCATTATATGGTTTATTGTTAGTTTGCTTAAAAGCATCAAGTCGAGAAGGGTAGTGGAAAGCTCCTCTTTGCATAACAATGTTTCCTTGGTGATATCTCGCATAAGAGAAGATCGTAGATTTGGTATTGTATACCTCTTGAATACGATCATCTAAGAGAAGTTCGGGATAGCCTTTCCCTTCATCAAAAGTTTTAGAGGATAGCTCAATGATAAGGACATATCTTCTATATGGACTTTGGAAATTGAACTTCCCAAGGTAGGTTATTCTACCATCCATAGACTGAAGGAAAGAGAATTGGGTGTCTTTGATATTTATCCCTTCTCTAATAATTAGCAGGTTGAAGAAATCGTCTACAGGTATCCACTTGTCTGTACGTCCCAATTCCATCTGGTCGCTCGCTCTATATAGTGTGATTGCAGTATTGTACTTTGTTAAATAGCCTCTAAAATAGCTCTCTATGATATAGTCTCGAATTCTTTTTTGTCGTGGCAGCATATCCATGATTAATGAATCATTGGCAATGCGATTACTTATTTTATCGAAAAGGAGTTCAGCATGTGGGTCTCTCTCATTGGTGATCTTCTCAGTATATACTTCACGATGTTTGTTGGACCTCTTGGCTACTCCCTCTTTACTGAATATTACGTAGGTGGATGCTCCGAGGACGGTGAATACAAAAAGAATCATAAATCGATACTTAAGCCTATGGTCTACTTTACTATTTAATTGTATCGTTATCGTGATAGAATACGAAAGAATAATGAGTAGATATGATAGGTTTTGATATGGGAACTCTAGTAGGCCAATGAAAGGAATTAGATATGCTAAGAGATAGTGTATACTTCTATTTTTAAAGATCGTTTCATTGTACTGTGACCATGTTTGAATGGAAATCACAAAAGAGTAGAAGATTAAAACAATAGAAAGCGCAAAGAGGATGTTCGGGATTGTAAATTGAAGCTCTTCAGCAAAGAAAGGGTTGATATGTGAGTTTTCGATCCCCTTCTGTAGATAGTAGCATAAAAGATACCAGATGGTAGCTGTAACTAAATATAGTAGGATGTATATGCTGTAACATCTATTTTTTCTATCCTTGCTCCAATCGACTACCACTATATTTTGGGTTACTACAAAGGAGAAGATCGTAATACTCATTAGGTGATATATTCCGAGTGAATCTATGAAATCAGATATTGCTAGGGTGTAAGGTGCAAAATAGGTCAGATGGAAGTGGGGAATAATATATTGTGAGTATAGGAGAAAGAGCAGTATATAGGTGATTAGGATGGTGGTTAATCGTAAAAATATATTGGAGAATAGGAGCAATAGTGTTCTCATAGATGCACTGTAAAGTAACACCATGGATGTGAAAATCAAACAGAATAGCAGGTAGTTGTGTTCTGATGATGATGTGGTTGGAGGCGTGTAAGATGCATAAAGAGCAATTTTTCCATCGTTAGTATATATTGGGCTACTAAATATGGTTTTTGTGTCATACAGTTGAAGATTATCAAGGCGTGAGAAAGCACCAATGAACTTGGGTTTTAGATATTTGTTGGTGTAAGAGAACTCCTCTTTGATCACAAATGAGGTAACTACCTTAATGTCTTTTCCAAGATTTTGAGTCTTGTTGAAATACCACCCATTAGGAAGTCGGTGTATTCCATCTCCCATCTGTTCTTCACTATACTGACTATAAAAACTCCAATCGTTGTTACTCCAATATTGAAGCGTATCATTCTTAAATACAAGGATCCGATATTGATCTGGAATAGAGGGAGTGATTTGTTGAATTACGGAATCAATATCATGAGACTGGCTAAATAGGGAAGTGGTAGAGGCATTTAAGCTGTCAAGAATAACTTCTTCTGTTTTGAAGATCTGATTAAAAGAAGAGAGTGTCTCTCTTTTGAGCTCTTTGGTGTCAAAAGAACCATATAAAAAAGTGGCAATAGTGAGTAAAACGATTGCAAATACGAAGTGGTATATTATCTTTCCTATGGTTCTTTTGTCTCTGTTCATCGCTTCTTTTTATTATTGATGATGGTAAGGTTCATTCTTTAGAATCGTCATGGCTCTGTAGAGTTGTTCGACAAAGATGAGACGTACCATTTGATGAGAGAATGTCATTCTTGATAAAGATATTTTTCCATTGGCTCTATCATATACTTTATCGGAGAATCCGTAGGGTCCTCCAATTACAAAGATAAGATTACGTGTGCCCATTACCATCTTTTTCTCTAAATATTTAGAGAAACCAATAGAGTCAAAATTTTCCCCTCTTTCATCCATAAGCACCACCGTGTCACTATTCTGTACTTGCTGTAGAATAAGTTCACCCTCTTTCTCTTTCTGCTGACTCTCACTCAGCTTTCTGTTATTCTTGATATCAGGGATGATCTTCATCTCATAAGGAAGGTAATGCCCCAATCTTTTTTCGAATATCTTTATGCCCTCTTGTAGGTATTTTTGATCAGTTTTACCGATGACAAGGAATGTAACTTTCATATGGTCGTAAATCTAAAAGTGCTTATTTCTTATAAATAACAATCTTGTTTTGCATTTAGTTGGACAAATATATAGTTTTGAAGCTTATTACTAATATGATTATAACACTAGATACTCCATATTTCCTCTTTAAATACTATTAATTGATTATCAAAATATAGGCCAAATATGGTCGTAATATGAAATAATATCCACCATTTGTTTTTTTTATGTATTTTTGATAGAGGATATTGTTTTATTTTAGGACAATGCCATTAATTTTATGAAAGGGCTTGATTATGAAAAGTTTTATACATAAGAGTTTTTTTACTTTCCTATTAATTGGAATTTCTTGTATTGCGAAAGCGAATGTCGTGGATGATATCGCCTCTGCACTAAAGCAAGGTGATTCTGGTACACTTTCTTCATACTTTAATGATTCAGTGGAGCTTGTCGTGGTCAGTAAAGAAGGAATCTACAGTAAGAATCAGGCAGAAATAATTGTTTCTACTTTTTTTAATGAGAATAGACCATCTAAGTTCGTTGCACTCCATCAAGGAGGCAAAGCCGAAGCCACTTACGTGATTGGTAAGTTAGAGACTTCTAATGGCAACTATCGGGTTTATTATCTTGTGAAAGGAAGTGGAGGAAGTCAAAAGATCTATCAGCTCCGTTTTGAGAAGGAGTAACCCCAATGCTATATTAGAATGTTCACTATGTTTTTGTTTACGCTTCGTTACGTAAAAATTATCGTATGAGGCATGGATAATAGTATATTTAGCCTTGTTTAAACAAAATATATTCACAATAACTTATGTGTCATTTCAATATAGAATTGATATAAATGAGACTATAACCAAACTATGAAGTGGAATAAAACGTATCTAAGACGACGTTGGTTGTCTATATTTATTCATGCTAGGAAAATTACGATCCCAATGATGGGAGGCGTACCTCTCTATGATTTTATTGTTTTCTTTTTAAGAGGAATCATTGGTGGTCGTCTGAGTGTGAGGGCATCTGCTATTGCTTTTAACCTTTTCGTTGCAATGTTTCCTACGATTATCTTTCTTTTTACATTGCTACCTTACATTCCTATTGAGGGTTTTAGAGAACAGATGATGAGCTTTATGTATCAGGCCATGCCTCATAATGCGTATTATGCCATTGAAGGGACTATTAATGATGTGTTGACACAACAGCATGGAGGTTTGTTGAGTTTTGGTTTTATCGCGGCATTGATTTTCTCCACAAGTGGTATTGATGCAATGATTAGTGCCTTTAATACGTCTCTTCATACTGTAGAGTCTCGCACATTGCTTAACCAACGACTCGTTGCACTCTTCTTGGTCGGGTTATTAACACTGTTTGTAACTATTGCAATAGCCTGTATTGTAGTAGGTAAATATGTTTATTCATGGCTTATCACAAAGGGAATATTAGAAGATAATATATTCTCATTTCTATTGAATATGCTAAGGTGGATTGTTGGTTTTGGGTTCTTATACTGTGCCTATAGCTGCTTGTATATGTTTGCACCTGCTAAAAGAGCAAAGTGGTCTAGTGTGTCAATAGGAGGTGCTATAGCTGCTGTCTTGACCATTTTCATCTCTACAGGCTTTACCTATTATATTGATAATTTTGGGCGATATAATAAGCTATATGGATCCATTGGTGCCATGTTGGTTGTTTTGATGTGGTTGTATCTAAACTCTTACTCATTGATTATTGGTTTTGAATTTAATACGAGCCTCAAAGAAGCTGGTTCGCGACTTAACCGTCAATCTAAGAGAAAAAAGATATCTTTACTCTCGATTTTTGAATAGACCATTTTAAAGAAAAAAGGAGATCTTATTGTTGAAAACAGAACAGCCGAAGAAGGTGATTTTAGGTATTGACCCAGGAACCAATGTGATGGGGTATGGGGTGATAGAGGTATCTAATAAAAAGTTAAAGCTAATCTCGATGGGAGTAGTGAAGACCTCAGATTTTCAGACTCATTACGATAAAATTCACCATATTTTTCAACGTACATTGTCTTTAGTTAAGCAGTATGATCCTGATGAAGTCGCCCTTGAGGCTCCTTTCTTTGGTAAGAATGTACAGTCGATGTTGAAACTGGGGCGTGCGCAAGGGGTTGCTATGGTGGCGGCTCTATCTATGGATAAAAAGGTGTTTGAATATGCTCCGTTGAAAATAAAACAGTCGATTACAGGAAGTGGTGGTGCAAGCAAAGAGCAGGTCGCTTACTTTCTAAAGAGTATGTTCAAAATAGAGATATTACCCAAAGAGCTAGATGCTACTGATGGTTTGGCTGCTGCTGTATGTCATCATCTTCAACAGAAGAACCCACTACAAAAATCAGGAGCATCCTCTTGGTCTGAGTTTGTAAAGAAGAATCCCAATAAAGTGGTTAAATAGCATTGATTGCATTTTAATGCTCGTGCTTTGTTTCGTAACGAGATGCAAAATGTCTTTGGGCAATTTAATAACTCACATCAAAGTACAATCGGTATAACATGCTTCTATTCCCTGACTTTCCCCTGAGATGGTTCGAAAATCATTCAAAGTTCATTCGAAGTTCATTCATCGATTTTCTATTTTGGGTGAGGAAACTTCGAATGTACATCGTTTGATATTTCAAAGAAGACAGGGGATGGTAAGGTGCTATTTAGGAGAAGGTGGCTTAGAAGAGTTTTTCTCTTTGATGTTTTTAGGTGATGATTAGGATCTGTTTTTCATACATGAGAAGCTGATATTTTGACATAAAAATACCAGCTTTTTTGATGATCGCACCGACTCGTCTACTATGGTCCAAATACTATAGAATCCGTGCGATCTAAAAAGCTGGTTATTGGTTTATTTCCGAAGAATCTTATTATGCAAGTTCTAATGCCACTTCCATCATCTTAGTGAAAGTGTTCTGTCTTTCTTCTGCGGTGGTTGCCTCACCTGTAATAATGTGGTCACTCACAGTTAGAATAGTCAACGCCTTTTTACGGTATTTTGCCGCAATCGTGTAAAGTGCTGTTGCTTCCATTTCAACTGCCATAATGCCAAAATCTCTCCATGCTCTAGAAGTATCTCCTAAGTGCTCATCGTGATAGAATGTATCTGAACTTAGGATGTTTCCTACGTGAGTAGTAAACCCTTTCTCTACTGCTTTGCTGTATGCTTTGGTTAATAAACCAAAGTCGGCAATAGCTGCATAGTCTTTCCCTCCAAAGCGAATACGATTGACATTACTGTCTGTACATGCACCTTGTCCTAAGATAAGGTCTCTTACATGAACATCTTCCTGCATTGAACCACATGTTCCAATACGGATAAGGTTTTCGCAACCATATTCCGTAATAAGCTCCGTTGCTACAATAGAGATGGATGGTATTCCCATACCAGTACCTTGAACGCTGATTCTTTTCCCTTTGTATGTACCAGTATATCCCAACATACCACGTACCTTGTTATAACATACTACATCTTCAAGGAAGTTCTCTGCGATAAATTTCGCTCTTTGAGGATCTCCAGGAAGTAGGATAGTTTCAGCGATATCTCCTTTTTTTGCTTCGTTATGTACACTCATAATTCAATTAATTTAAGTCAGGAAACTTTATGTATATCCCTATTTTTTTAGGGAGAGATTTTGCAAAGATAATCTGAAAAAAATGTTCTATGACTGTGTTCTATTATATTTTATTCCAAAAATATTTTTATAGAGATATTGTTATTAACGCTTATTTCTAAAGAATTGTGTCATCAACTCTTTGCAATCGTCTTCTAAAATACCACCTATAATTTCGGTCTTTGGATGAAATGCTTTAGGGGCAATATTGCTATATCCTCTTTGGTTGTCTCCGGTTCCGTATACGACTTTGCTTATCTGAGACCAACCTAAAGCACCAGCACACATAATGCAAGGTTCAACGGTCACATAAAGGGTGCAATCCTTGAGGTATTTGCCGCCTAGAGTTTCTGCTGCTGCTGTGATGGCTTGCATCTCGGCATGAGCTGTCACATCGTTTAGTGTCTCTGTACGATTATGTCCACGTCCAATTACCCTTCCTTCAGATACTATGATGGCACCTATAGGAATTTCACCCTCTTGTAGTGCATTCTCTGCTTCTAAAAGGGCTTGTTTCATATAGTATGCATCGTCAAATGGTTGAATCATTATTACCAATTTAAACGGTTACATTTTCAACAGTAAAACCAATGTTTTTCATGTCATCCCAGAATCGAGGAAATGATTTTGTTACTACCATAGGCTCATTGATATAGATAGGGTGCTTAAACATTCCTACTGCAGCATATGCCATAGCCATACGATGGTCTTTGTATGTGTCAAAAGTACAAGGGTCTTGTTTTTTGTCTTCATCCCATGTGCCATCCCATGCCAATGCACCTTCTACAGGTTCTGTAAGTATCATTCCCATCTTTCCACATTCCACTTGTAGCGCATGAATGCGATCTGTCTCTTTGATCTTCAAAGTCTCTAAACCCGTAAAATGGAATGGTATATTTAGAAGTCCACAGAGTACCGCCATCGTTTGTGCAACATCAGGGTTAAGAATAAAATCAAGAACAAGTTTATTCTCAGTAAACCCACCTTGTTTTTGAAGTTTTAATCCTTTCTCTGTTTCAGTGGTTGTCACGCCAAATTTCTCGAACCATTCAATGATGGCGCAGTCTCCTTGTAGGCTATTCTTAAATAGATAAGGAAGAGTAAGGTCCACATTTTCACATAGTGCAGCAATCTGATAGATATAAGATGCACCTGTCCAGTCGCTCTCACATAGAAACTCTTCAGCTTGATATGTTTGAGGTGAGATTTTTACGGTGTTCCCTTCGAAAGTAGAGTCTACTCCAAAGTGTTTCATCATATTTAGTGTTAGCTCTATGTAGGATCTCGAAATCACTCGGTTTGTTAGCGTGAGTTCAATCCCTTCACTTAGCGTCGGAGCTAACATTAGAATTGCAGATATATACTGACTACTAACACTTCCGTCCAATGAAAGTTCTCCTCCTTTAAGTTTCTTTCCATTGATTTGAAGAGGAGGATAGCCCTCTTTTTCCATATAGCTAATATCTGCACCCATGTCGCGCAGGGCATCTACCAATACACCAATAGGGCGTTGTTTCATTCGTTGGGAACCTGTCATAATCCACTCCCCCTCTTTTTGTGAAAAGAAGGCGGTCAAGAATCTCATTGCGGTACCAGCATGTCCAATATCTACTGTGTTGTTTTCAAAAGTCAATGCTTTAAGCATCACTTTGGTGTCATCACTTTCAGAGATGTTCTCAATCTCGATAGGAGTGGAAGAGAGTGCATTGATGATTAGTGCTCTATTACATATACTTTTAGATGCCGGAAGAGTAACCGTTCCTAAAAGGTTTTTATCTGTTTTATCTATCTTAAATTTCATCTTAGATGTTCGTTTTCTTGATTAAATATTCAATGGACTCAATCACTTCGTTGCTCTCTGCACCTTCATTAATACTAAAAGTACCAACATCTGAAAGAAGGGTAAAGTTGACTTTCTTACCTTCATTTTTCTTGTCTTTTGATACCCACTGAAGTAGCCTGTCGTGTTGAGAAGCATCGATTTTAATTGGTGGAACCCCAAAAATATGGATTAATTTATCCGAGTAGTTGTCAGCCACATCGATTGAGAGTCCTTTTTTCACTGCAGATAGGTATAGTTCTGCTATCATACCCCAGGCAACAGCATAACCATGTTGAGGATGTACGTGGTGTTCAATAAATAGACTCTCTAATGCATGCCCTACTGTGTGTCCAAAGTTAAGTGCTTTACGTATGCCTTTCTCATTTGGATCAATATATACAAAATGGTCTTTGATCTCTATGCTTCGTTGAATTAGTGCTGCGAGTTCCTGTGTGTCGATATTTAAGATATCCACATCCAACAACTTATTCAGGTGTTCTTTGTCGAAGATGAAACCATGTTTAAGCATCTCTGCGTATCCTGATATAAGATGGCTATCGTCAAGTGTTTTCAGGAATATAGGATCGATAATTACTCTGTTTGGTTGACGGATGACTCCAATTTCATTTTTCAGACCATGGTAGTTGAATCCTGTTTTTCCACCAACAGATGCATCGACCTGAGATAACAGGGTTGTAGGGATATTTACGAAATCCATTCCTCTTTTGAACGTAGATGCCGCAAAACCTCCGATGTCTGTAAGAAGTCCTCCACCTATCTGAATTACAAGAGATTTACGATCGGCTCCATGTTTTCCTAAGAAGTCCCACATCTCTACTACAGTATTCAGAGACTTATTATCCTCTCCGTGTTGCATTTCATAATAAGAGATAGCATACTGAGAGAAGAGGTCAGAAAATATAGGTAAACAAAAGTTAGTAGTATTTATATCAGTAAATACAAAAATTGATCTATTTTCGTATTGTGAAAGGAGATCTTTTACTTCATCTACGACTTGATTCGTGATGACAACGTCTGAATGTAACTTGGCCTCTTTTATCATATCTCTTTTGATAAATTTAATGTGTTCCACAAAATTAATACAAATCGTAACGATTTGACGGTATTATGTGTGATTTCAGCGTTAATTTATTCGAAAAAATCAGGTAATGATAACATAGGTTTGTGTATATTGAGAATCCATTAAATGAATATTAAGGAATGAAAATATCAAATAAGATTGCACAAAAGTCACTATATGGGCTCTTTAGAGGAACTATGTTCGTTTATCTAATGGTGTCTCTTATGTTTCTTTTGTTTCATCAATATACCTATATGATTTGGGTCGCGGTACTGTTTGTGTCGGACATTTTTCTCTATTTCTATATGGAACCCGATCAGATAGATCTGTTTGTGCATGAAGATAGTGTGGAGGTGGCTCAAAAAGAGTCTTTTAAGAAAGATGTGAGAGAGTATCGGTTAGATAATCACACTATAAAGAATATTCTCATCAAAAATCATCTGTTCGGCATAAAGACGATGTTGTGGTTCCAGATAGAGGGGGATGATGCCCATTACTATATAAATCTCACTTTCTTTGATCCTGCTTGTCGGGATAAAATCATACAAACCTTTTTATTGCAACTTACAAAGAAGTAATCATGTTCAAGAAATCCAGTAATACCAAAACGTTATTAATTGATTTAGATCATACTTTATGGGATTTTGATGCAAACTCTAAGGTTGCTTTGAAAGAAGCGATGGATCATATGAATATCTTAGATTGGGTAGATAATTATGATCTATTTTTTGCAGAATATGAGAAGATTAATACAGAATATTGGGTACGTTATCGTAAAAAAGAGATTGATAAAGAGAAGTTAATCATTGGTCGCTTCGAAGATACTTTTGCAAAAGTGCTACCTAAAGCAAAAGGGCTGGGACTTCGACTTAACGAATGTTATTTAGAGTATATGCCATTGCAGTCGAAACTTATGCCCGGAGCATGGGAATTCCTTGAGTATGCCAGTGGTAAATATCGTATTGTGTTGATCACTAACGGATTTAGGGTGGTGCAACGTAAGAAGTTATATACAAGTAAAATCGATCAGTTTGTTGATCATGTTGTTACTTCAGAAGAGGTTGGGTCACCGAAACCTTCTCCTAAAATATTCCAGCATGCACTCTCTTGTGCAAATACCCGTAAAGCAGATGCTATTATGATTGGAGATTCATTAGAGGCTGATGTGAAAGGTGCACTAGCTATGGGGATTCCAACGATCTATTTTACTGACGATAAATTAAGTGGATCAGAAATAAAAGAGTCGAACAACTTGCTCTCTATCACCAATGATTGGTACTGGATAAAAGAGCAACTGTAGAATACGTTGATAATATACTTGTTTTATCTCGACACCTTTGCATTCTATTTTGTTTATCTGTCATTAAAAGATATCACTATAGGAAATGGCGATGCGTCTATTTTTTAACTTTGTTTAGATAAAATATATCCACAAGCCTTTATCTCTCATTTTTAATCGAATTGATGTTAAACTTCGAATATACGAATATGCGTTATGGTTGGGTCTAGTTCTTTTAATGAGTTTTGCAGGTGGTAGAGATCTGCACGGCTATTAAAGTGAACCAATAGGTCATAGGTAATTGCGTATGGTTCATATCTAATGTCCATATTACTCGACCGAATCCTAATCTTTTTGCTCTTCAGATGGTTGATAATGGTCTTCTCTAGATCTTCTTTTTTATGAGACTCTACAATAACCTTTTTAAGAGGAGAGGGTGCAAATAGTTTTCTTTCTGCAATATTAAAAAGAATAAGAACGAACAAAATGATGGCTGTTGTAATCCATGCGATTTCGTACATCCCTGCACCAATAGCTAAACCAATAGCACCAGTACTCCATATGGTGGCAGCAGTCGTTAGTCCTCTAATGTTTGTACCCATCTTAATAATTGCACCTGCACCAACAAAACCGATACCCGTGACGACTTGAGCTGCAATTCTTGTTGGGTCTAGGTCATATATCTTATGATACATTTGTGGAATATAAATAGATACAAGCATAATGAGAGTTGCTCCTACACATATTAAGGTATGTGTTCTTAGACCTGCAGGTTGCCTGTTTGCCTCTCTTTCTATTCCAATAGATAGTCCCATTAACATAGAGATAGTGACTCTGAGTGCCATATCTGTTAGTGTGATCTCTTGTGCTGTTATCATATTATGTACTTATGAGGGATATTATCCTTTGTTTATATTAAGATTTACAAATGAGAATGAAAAAAGTTTCTATTTATAATCAGTTAATTAGCGTCCCAAATATACTATATTAACTTATTCTGGGACAATTACTGTATGATCTTCTATGATAAATGTTTAACTACTTTACTATTTTTACTGTAGTTAATAAATCTATAAAACGAACTTCTATATGAAACTAACAACATTTGTTTCTAAAACACTTTGTGCTGGAGCATTATTATCATGCTTTGCTGGCTTTGCACAGAAAAAACAACCCAATATTATCTTTGTCTTTCCTGATCAGATGAGAGGTCAAGCGATGGGGTTTGAAGATGAGGAGTTGGTGAAAACGCCAAATCTAGATACTTTTAAGCAGGAGTCAGTTAATTTTAGTCAGGCTATTGCTAACTATCCTGTATGTTCACCTACTAGGGCAATGATATTTTCAGGGATGCACCCTTTGAAGAATAAGGTTATTCTTAACTGTAATAATGAAACAGAGAAGTTTGGTAGCGAACTTCCTAAAGATGCTCTTTGTTGGTCTGATATATTATCGACAAGTGGTTATGATTTAGGTTATGTTGGAAAATGGCATCTCGATTCTCCACGTCCTCCTTATGTGAAATGTAAGAATAATGTAGGAAAAAAGAAGTGGAACGAATGGTGTGAGCCTGATCGCCGTCATGGATTTGACTATTGGCATGCATATGGAACTTATGATTATCATATGCATCCTATGTATTGGGATACGGATGCTCCAAGAGACGGATTTAAGATATATAACCAATGGGGACCGACACATGAAGCAACCAAGGCTATTGAGTATATCGAAAATAAGGATGGAAACTATCGTAACAACGACAAACCATTTGCATTAGTTGTAAGTATCAATCCACCTCATAGTCCTTATGACCAGGTCCCTGAGAAATATAAGAATATCTACAAAGATATGGATGTGGAGAAACTTTGTGATCGTCCTAATATTCCAGCTAAAGGAACCAAGTGGGGAGATTACTATCGTAAGAATATCAAGAACTATTATGCATGTATTACTGGGGTAGATGAGCAATTTGGTCGTATTCTTGAGGCATTAAAAGAGAGTGGTATAGATGATAATACTATCATCGTATTTACATCAGATCATGGTAACTGTATTGGAATTCATGATAGAGTGAGTAAGAATAACTGGTTCGAAGAGTCTATGAGAGTTCCTTTTATGGTGAAAGTTCCAGGTGTAACAAACGGAAAGAATGTTGATTATCAATTGGGATCATTGGATATCTATCCAACACTTCTAGGTCTTCTAGGTATGTCTGAAAAGACTCCAAGTAACCTAAAAGGTATTGATTATACACCTGCGATTACAGGTAAAGGAAAGCAGAAGACTGTAGATCACCAGTGGTATGTTCGTATGAACTATGGTCCAAAGAGTGGTGGTGTTAGAGGTATTCGTGATGATCGCTATACTTTTGTTATCGAGAATGAAAAAGATAAGGATCAGCAGGTATATCTTTATGACAGACAAGAGGACCCTTACCAGTTGATTAACATTGCAAGTAAGAATAAAAAGAAAGTACGTCGAATGACTTCATTATTGAAGAAAGATTTAAAGAAGTACGAAGATCCTTTTATTATTAGATAAAACCCTTCATCTGATGAAGAGTTCGAGAGATACTTATTTACTTAAGTATCTCTTTTTTTTGCTCTTCAGTTTCTGTATTCGTTGTTTTATATCTCGTGAGATTGGAAGTGAATTTGACTACTTCTTAAATATACTACTCCAATAGTTCTAAGCTATTCAAATCACGCTGTTATTTTGACAAATTAGTATAATGTTACAACTACTTCTTGTGTGTAGTATGTTATTAACATATATGTTTGACATAACATGTGAACTTCTTTGCTCTAATAAAGTTAAACTGTCCATTATCTTCCACAATCTCAAACATTGAAATTCGACTTATCATGTGAATGGGTGTTAAACATCCTATTAACGTTCGTATAAAGTGTATTAAAAGTTCGTATAAGCACTATTTTGTTGTTGGAAATGTTGCTATAAGGTAATATTGACTTAACGAATCAAGTAGGGCATGTATGATGGATCTATCTAAAGTGTTTCTATTAGTTAATTTATTGATTGTGATTCTTGTCGTGTTTTTAAAAGGACTAAAACCACCTCATGAGATTGTCTATACTAGTTGTAAAATGGACGGTGGTTTTATTTCAAGTTTATATCATGATAAGTCAATTATCACTTAACGATTGAAATAGATCCTCAATAGATGCTTTCAAGAAAATAGATAAAGGATTAAGTTAAAGTGAGGTGTTACTCTATGTAACCTTCTTGTGAGTCAAAGAGTTATTAGTTAGGTCATAAAGTAAAGATACTGTTGTTTTTCCCCAATCTTTTTCATTAAAAAGAATAAAGCGACAGTGGAAACCAAGATATATATCACTAAAAATTGAGGTGATATTTTAGAGTCGAGATTAACTTACAATAAAACCCAAACGGAAATGAAACAGCTGAATTTGCGTAAGCATCTGAATATGCTAAAAAGAGGTGCATTGTTTCTATTTATCATGTTGCTACATGGTATAGCATTTGCACAGAACACACAACTTAAAGGAACAGTTTACGACGGAAGTAAACAGCCTATTCCTGGAGTAACTGTAATGGTTGATGGAACTAATAAAGGAACGATTACCGATTTTGATGGTAATTTTGAGTTGAATTTGGACAATGTTCAAGGGGCAGTCCTTAATTTCTCATTTGTTGGTTTTAAAACCGAGAAGGTCCCAGTGGATGGAAAAACAAACTTTAATATTACTCTAAATGAGAGTGCTATTGCACTTAATGAGGTGGTTGCTGTTGGTTATGGTGTCATGAAAAAGAGTGATGTAACTGGAGCTACAGCAGGAGTTAAAGCCGAAGATGTGGTTAAGGCTAACACATCCTCAGTAAATGAGGCTCTTCAAGGAAAGATGTCAGGTGTTGTAATTAGCTCAAATAGTGGAGCGCCCGGTGGCGATATGAAAATATTGATTCGTGGAGCCAACTCTATTAATGGAAATAATGACCCATTGGTTGTAATTGATGGAATCATCGGTGGCAGTCTTAAAGAGTTAAACCCAAATGATATTGCTTCTTTAGAGGTGTTGAAAGATGCATCTTCGACAGCTATTTATGGATCTAGAGGTGCAAATGGTGTTATTCTTGTAACAACGAAATCTGGTAAGACAGGAGACACAAAGGTTAGTTACAATGGCTTTATGGGGGTACAGAGTATTTCAAAAAAGTTAGATGTAATGGATGCTACAACTTATGCTGGAGTTGTAAATGAGAAACGTATTGCTGAAGGAGGATCAGCGAAATATACAGACCAACAGATTGCTGACTATAATAAAACAGGTGGCACTGATTGGCAAGATGAAGTTTATCAGAATGCATTGATGCAAAGTCATGACATGTCTGTTTCAGGAGGTACAGAAAAAACTCGCTTTCTTGTTTCTGGTCAATATCTTGATCAAGAAGGAATCTTAAAGAATTCTAATTACGATCGTTTCTCATATAGAGCAAACTTAGAAACAGAGTTGTCAGATAAGTTAACGATGACAACACGTATTTCTGGATATCAATCTTCAAATAATTCTTATAATCTAAAATGGCCAAATGGAAGTATCTCAATGGATGCACTTACTTTTGAGCCTACGAACAGTGCATATGATGAGAATGGTGAATATACGCAATCTGAATATGCTACGGTAAATAATCCTATTGCCGATTATGAAGAGCTAAATGCTGAAACCAAAAGAGATGGTATTGACCTCAATGTCGCTTTTGCTTATGCAATTACTCCAAAACTAACACTGAAAGTGATTGGAGGTACCAATAAGAAATCATCAGATAGTTATCGCTATGACAGTAAATATACTTATGCAGGTACTGGAACAAATGGTAAAGCATCTATATCGAATTCTTGGAATAGTGCATGGCAAAACACTAATATGTTAACCTATGTTGATTCATTCGGAGACCATGATTTAAATGTAACTTTGGTTAATGAACAGTCTGGTTATAAAAGTAGAAGTAATGGTACCACAGTTACTGATTTTGATGTTAACCTAGGTTATGATGATATCTCATTAGGAGCAAATAGTATAAATCCTAGATCATCATATTCTGAATCGACATTAATGTCATATTTGACTCGTGTAAACTATTCATACAAAGATAAATATCTATTAACTGCTGCCATTCGTGCTGATGGTTCGTCTAAATTTGCAGATACACATAAATGGGGATATTTCCCTAGTGCATCGGTTGCTTGGAGAATTACACAAGAATCATTTATGCAACAAGTAGAAGCTGTAAGTAATTGGAAACTTCGTGCAAGTTATGGTGTTACAGGTAATCAGGCAATTAATCCTTATCAATCTCATGCCGTTTTAGATCCAGGAGTGAATTATCCTATCAATGGGGAGCTGAACTCTGTAGGTAATGTATTGAAGCGTTTTGATAATCCAGAACTAACTTGGGAAACTACTTCTCAGTATAATGTTGGAACAGATATTGCACTTTTCGATGGCAAGTTGAACTTTAGTGTTGATTATTACAGTAAGAAGACTACCGATTTATTATTGTATGTACCAGTCCCTAACTATACTGGTTTTGGAACAGAACTTCGTAATGTTGGTTCTTTGAGTAATAAAGGTTGGGATTTATCTCTTGGTTTAAATCTTGGTAATAATGATTTTAAGTGGAATGGAACTTTAACTGCTTCAACAAACAAATCAAATATTATTGATCTTAGTGGAGCTGATAATATCATGTTTGATTATAGTGATATGACAACAATCCTTGAACCAGGAAGCCCATTTGGTAATTTCTATGGTTACAAATACGAGGGGGTATGGAAATCTTCTGAAGCAGAAGCTGCAGCTGTTTATGGAGCTCAACCAGGAGATGCAAGATTCCATGATCTAAATGGTGATGGAGCAATAAACTCCGACGATAGACAGGTAATTGGAAATGCTCTTCCTACATGGACACTTGGTTTCTCAAATAGCTTTAGTTATAAGAATTGGGATATGGCAGTTCTTTTCACTGCATCTCTTGGTAACGAGATATATAATGGTGTGGATGCACGAATGATGGGTGTGGCTAATACAGAAGCGACTAGTGTTGCTATTCAAGATCGTTGGACTCCTGATAATGAGAATTCAGATATTCCTGCTTTTAGTAGTAGCAATGCCGCAACAAATACATATCAACTTTCGTCTTCTAGATTTATAGAGAATGGATCCTTTTTAAGGTTGAAGAATCTAACGGTAGGTTACACCTTCCTTTCGAAGAATAAAGATGCAATATTCAGTTCTATTCGTCTGTATGCTCAAGGACAGAATCTTTTCACTATAACCAACTACAAAGGATATGATCCTGAAGTAAGTAATGGAGGTGGTGACCAAACTCCAGGATATGATACTGCACCATTCCCAATGGCGAAAGTTGGTAGTATTGGAGTAAATATAAGTTTCTAATTTTAAAATATTGAAGATTAACGATTTATTATATAGATAGTTATGAAGAAAAATATTATTACACTAGCATTGTCTTCTCTGATACTACTTGGCTTTAGTACTAGCTGTAGTTTTTTAGAAGAGGACCTTTCAACACAGTTGACTCCTGATAACTACTTTAAAACTCAAGAGGAGTTTGAAGCAGCAATCACTCCAATATACTCCTATATCTTTAAGAATAACAGCCGTTTTGGTGGTTTGGGAACTTATGGGTATACGGTTAATGCAGGAGATCAGGCGCTTACTTCTCCAAGAGGATTGAATAAGCAACGTATGTTGGAATTTGATAATTTTAATGTTTCTAATCAAAATCCTGATGTTGAGGGGCTTTGGTATGCACTATATAGAGGTGTGAGTGCAGCAAATAATGTATTAGAGAATTTAGATCGTATTGCAACGATTCCTATGGACGATCAACTAAGGAAGTCCTATATTTCTGAAGTATATTTCTTAAGAGCATTCGCTTACTATAACCTAGCAATCTATTGGAAAGAGGTGCCAATTATGACCAAAAATCTTAATGGTCAAGAGGCTGTTAATGTAAAGAAATCCTCAATGGAAGATGTGTTTACTTTTGTTCTCTCCGATTTAGAAAAAGCTGGAGATCTTCCTGAATCACAAAATGTAGATAAGTCTAGACCAAATTTAGATGCTGTTCGTTTATTAAAATCATATGTTTACCTAAATATGGCAGGTTACCCTCTTGAAAAAGGAGTGGAGTACTACCAAAAAGCGGCTGACCAAGCAAAACTTGTAATCGAATCTGGTAGTCATTTTCTTGAGACAAGCTATGCGGATCTATGGAGATATGATAATCGTTTTTCTAAAGAACATATTTTTGCTTTTTACGGAGATTTCTCTTCTGGTAGAAATTATGGCTCTTATGGAAATAAGTCTTTCCGTGGTACAGAAGAAGGAGGATGGAAAGATTTTGTCGTAACCAATGAATTCTATCGTAATTTCCCAAAAGATAACCGTATTAAGTCTTGTATATATGATACGATTATGTACGATAAAAAAGGTAAGGCTTTAGCAGAAGAGAATTGGAGTGCGGCTATTGAAGGTAAAGAGTTGCATACATGGATTGGTAAATATAGAGATATCGGAGGTGCAAACTGGAATGAAGCTACATCAAATGCTATATATCCGATCTTCCGATATGCAGATGCATTACTTGTTTTTGCCGAAGCATCAAATAAAGCCAATGGAGGACCATCAGCAGAAGCTTATTCTGCTCTTCATCAAATTCAAGATCGTGCTTACTTAGGTACAGATATTGAAGATCATATTTTAGCAGCGGGAGCTGATGAAGCAACTTTCGATCAAGTAGTCCTACAAGAGAGAGCTTGGGAATTCGCTTTTGAAAATAAGACGTGGAATGACAATGTCAGAAGAGAGCGTGTTATTGAAACAAATATGAACCATGATGACGAGGAAGTTGGATTTGATCCAAACTCTATTACTGAGAGTCGTTATTATGCTCCGGTTCCTGAAAGAGAATCTTCTTTGAATCCAAATCTTAATATTGATCCGGATCCAGAACATTAATATTGTTACCATCAGGTAATTTTGTTTCACTGTTTCTAAGTAACCTCTAGAGTAATTTTGCTCTAGAGGTTTTTTTATCTGATAGATTGAACGTTAATTATTATCACATGCTTGTTTAATTAAGTTTCTGTATGTAAAATAGAATGAATAAAATCGTTCAGACATGATGATATAGTAAAAATGTGTGCTCATGTGTTAATCAAAAATGCTGTATTAGTTCACATAATATGTTGTAATTGTTCAATTGATGCTTAGAGTCTTTAATAACTAATTCTATTATATAGATTTGAACTCATCATCACAACTGTAATGAGTGTTTGAGTTTTGTTACAAGAATTAGTTATGTAATTATCTATTATTTAGTTTGTTATGTAATTTGTGATCCCCGATAAACAGAAGTGCCATTATTTGTTTTTCGTTGTGATGGGTATGAATTTTTAACACATTGACGATTTTTTGAACCAAAGAGGTGAGTTTAATATATATTCTTATTTCTGTTAAGAAGTTCAAAGAAGAAGTTATTGTAGCAATAAAAACTAACTATAGATTATGAAACAAGTGAATCAAGCTTGGCATCGTAGACTCTTTATGGGGGCGATGTTGTTATTGTTTTCTTTCATCGGAGGGAATGCAATGGCACAGCAGATGAAGGTGACAGGTACAGTTAAAGATACCAATGGGGGAGTTCTTCCTGGTGTTACTGTTATTGTTCAAGGTACTTCAATGGGTACAATTACCGACTTTGATGGTAATTATATGATCAACATTAAAGGGCAAGAAAAGCCTGTACTTAGGTTCTCATATGTTGGTTTTACAACCCAAGAAATTCCATTAGAAGGAAAAACAAAAGTAGATGTAACATTAAAGGAGAGTGCTATTGCTCTAAACGAAGTAGTCGCTGTAGGATACGGAGTGATGAAAAAAAGTGATGTTACAGGTGCTACTGTTGGTGTTAAATCTGACGATATCTTGAAAGCAAACACCTCGTCAGTAAACGAGGCTCTTCAAGGAAAAATGGCTGGTGTTAGTGTATCAACTAACAGTGGTGCTCCTGGTGGAGATATTAAGATTCGTATTCGTGGAGGGAACTCTATTTCAGGTAGCAATGCGCCTTTAGTGGTTATTGATGGTTTTATTGGTGGATCTCTAAAAGAACTGAATCCAAATGATATTGCAAGTTTAGAAGTGTTGAAAGATGCTTCAGCTACTGCTATTTATGGGTCGAGAGGTTCAAATGGGGTAATACTTGTGACCACAAAAACAGGTAAAGCTGGCGATATGAAAATTAACTATGATGGCTATTATGGACAACAAAGTATCGCTAAAAAACTTGATGTTTTAGATGCCGCTTCTTATGCTGAAGTTGTAAATGCAAAAAGAACTGCATACGGAAAACCATCACCATATAGTCAAGAGCAAATTGATACATTCCGTAAAGATGGAGGACACAATTGGCAAGATGAGATCTATAGAACTGCAGCAACACAAAACCATAATTTATCTTTTACTGGTGGAACAGATAAACTACGCTTTCTATTTTCTGGGCAATATTTGGATCAGGATGGCATCATGAAGAATTCAAACTATAATCGTATGAATTATCGTATGAATTTAGATGCTAAATTATCGGATAAACTTAAATTGAAAGTTAATATTAGTGGTTTCCAATCTAAGGAAAAGAAATTTAATCTTAAATGGCCTAACGGCGCTCCTCCAACTGATGCCTTGGTTTTCGAACCAACACTACCTATTTATGATGAGAATGGAGAATATACAGAATCATCATTTAGTACAGTTAATAATCCAATTGCTGATGTAAATGAGTTAAATAGAGAAGCCACAAAAACTAATTCGACACTTAATGCGTCGTTAACGTATCAGCTTTCTAAGAAGATTACACTTTCTGTTTCTGGTGGTTATTTGATGAATAATTCAAACAACTATGGTTTTGACAATAAGTACACTTATGCTGGTAAAGGTGTAGAGAAAGGAAGTGCTTCAAATACATACAGTAATAATTGGCAGAATACAAACATGATTGCTTATGCTGATAATTTTGGCGATCACAGTTTGAATATTACCTTAGTTAATGAACAAAGTGGAAACAAGAGTAATAGCAACTCATTTGTAGCTAATGACTTCTTCTTGAACCGTGGATATTATGACTTGAATTATGCTTCTCAAGCTACTAGTTATCGTTCAAATTTCTCGAATAACTCTTCTATGATGTCATTTCTTTCTCGTGTAAACTACAATTACAAAGGAAAGTATCTTTTTACAGGGTCGATTCGTGCGGATGGTTCATCAAAGTTTGCAAAGAATCATAAATGGGGGTACTTCCCTAGTGCTTCTTTTGCTTGGAGAATTTCGGAAGAAGGATTCTTATCTGATTCAGAATTCATCGATAATTTGAAGTTTCGTGTAGGTTATGGACAAACGGGTAGTTCTGCAACAAATCCTTATAGATCTAGATCTTTGATGGGACCTGGAGGAAACTACTCTTTGGATGGTTCTGAGAAATATGTTGGTTCTACGGTAAAATATGCTGATAGTCCTAACCTTTCATGGGAAACAACTTCTCAAACTAACGTAGGAATTGATTTATCTGTTAAGGAAGGTATGTTTAATATTACTGCAGATTACTATTATAAAAAGACAACAGATATTCTTCTTTACATCAACACTGCTTATGTGTCAGGTTTTGGAACTGAGCTTAAGAATGTAGGTTCTTTACAAAACCAAGGAGTCGATCTTTCTTTGGGGGTCAATCTAGGTAAAAGGGATTTTAAATATAACGGTACAATTACTGCAACACGTAATATTCAGAAGGTTTTGGATCTTAATGGAGCTACAGAACTGCCTTTTATGGGAGCATCTGGTCTTGTGTCAAAAGTAATATTAGATAGACCTGTCGGAGAATTCTATGGATATAATTACTTAGGCGTATGGAAAACAAGCCAAGCAGAAGAAGCAAAGAAATTTGGTGCTAAGCCTGGTGATCCACACTTTGCCGATACAAATAAAGATGGCGTGATTAATATCTCTGATAAAACAATTATTGGAAATGCAACTCCTGATTGGTATCTAGGATTCTCTAATAGCTTCAGTTATAAGAATCTAGATATGTCAATGATGTTCACTGCAACATTAGGTCAAGATGTTTTTAACTATCTAGATGCTAAGATAATGGGGGTTGCTAATACAGATCCTGTAAGTACAAAAATCTTAGATCGCTGGACTCCAGAAAATGAAAATAGTGATATTCCTGCATTTAGTACAACAAGTCGTACTAAAGACCAAGCTCTTTCTTCAAGATTTGTAGAAGATGGGTCATTCTTAAGACTTAAGAACATTACATTAGGATATACACTACCTGTAAAGGCAGTTAAGAGCATCGGAATTTCTAAACTTAGAGTATACGGTTCAGTTCAAAATGTGTTCACAATCACCAACTACAGTGGCTATGATCCAGAAGTGAGTAGCAGCACTTCAGATATGATGCCAGGTTATGATATAGCTCCATATCCAACAGCAAGAGTTTGGAACTTAGGAGTTAATATCAGTTTTTAAGAATGATGATATTGTTAGAACAATAAAAAGTTGTAAGTAATGAAAAAAAAGATATTATCTCTAGCTTTAGGAGTATGCTTTTTAGGCGGAGGATTCAGTAGTTGTGATATGTTAGAAGAAGATACATCTCTTGTGATGTTAACTGAAACATATTTCCAAAGTGAGAATGAATTAGTTGGCGCAATAACACCTATCTATAACTATATCTTTAAAGATGACACTCGTTTTGGTGGGATTAGTGGTAGAGGTTTTTCTTTAAACTGTGGAGATCCAGCTTTAACTTCAATCAGAGGTTTAAACAAACAGCGTATGTTGGAATTTGATGATTTCAATGTGTCTGCTAATAATGATGATGTTACTGCTGTATGGAAAGCGATGTATCGTGCCATTGGAGCAGCAAACAGTATTATAAGTAATAAAGCGAAGATTGAGAATATCGCAATGAATAAGGATAAAAAAGCTATATACCTTGCGGAAACACATTTCCTAAGAGCTCTAGCTTATTATAATATCGTTAGTTATTGGGGTAAAGGGGTAATTGTAGAAAAATTGCTCAATGGAGAGGAAGCAAAGCTTGTAAAGATGTCTACTGCGGAGGAGATGTATGCTTTCATTCTTAAGGATATTGATGAAGCGATGGGCCTTCCTGCAACAAGAGATGAGATGGGACGTGCAAATCTTGATGCAGTTCGTATGTTACAAGCATATGTATATATGAATATGGCTGGATATCCTTTAAATAAAGGAGCTGAATACTATCAGAAAGCAGCAGATACTGCAGCTGAAGTTATTACTTCTGGACAGCACTCATTATATACAGATTTTTCTGACCTTTGGAAATTTGATCGTCGTTTAGATGGCAAAGAGCATATCTTCTGTTTTTATGGAAACTATAATTTAGGTCGTGATCTTGGATCATATGGAGGTAAAGGTTTTCGTGGTACAGAAGAAGGTGGCTGGAAGGATTATATGGTAGAGACAGCTTTCTATAATAATTTTCCTAATGATAACCGAAAAGCTTATACTATTTATGATGTGATCAAGCACGATAAAAAAGGAAAACCTCTTCCTGTTGCAAAGCAAAAGTCTTGCTTAGATGGCAAAGAGGGGCATGTTTGGATTGGTAAATATCGTGACCTTGGCGGTTCTCCATGGAAAGATGTCACTACAAATACAATTTATCCAATCTTCCGTTATGCAGATGCACTATTGATTGTTGCTGAGGCGGACAATTTGGCTAATGGTGGACCTACTGCAAGAGCATATGATGCATTGCGTCAAGTTCAACATCGTGCATATGATGGTTCTGCTTCAGCTGCAAATATTATTGCTGATGGTGCAGATCAATCGACTTTCGATACAACTGTATTGAATGAACGTATGTGGGAGTTTGCTTTCGAAAACAAAACATGGATTACCATGGTACGTCGTCAGAAAGTAGCAGAATTTAATAAAGATCATGCAGGTGAAGATCCTACTTTCACTGCTGCAAGTATTACGGAGGTAGATTATTTCTTCCCTATTCCAGAACATGAAACATTGATTAATGGCAACTTGAAGTAGACTTAATCATTATGTTGTGAATATATGTATTAGAAGGATACAGCCCACGGGTTGTATCCTTTTTTTTGGTGTGCCATGCATGTAAATTAACTAATCGGTGCAAGTCCGTAGTGGCGGTTTGTAGAGCCAACCACCTAGCAGACGGCAAGGGTGCTTATCGTGAGGTATAACCTGAAGGAAGCCTTATGCAAAACTCTGATCCGAGGTATACGAATCTCATTAGGCGGTATATAACTGGATAAGCTTGCCAAACAAAGTAAAGTCCGAATTCTACACGGAGTTAATACCGTAGATGTGGCGGATAGATGGAGTGAAAGTTAATTTCCTTACCATGGGAGATCTCACAGATGGATACAATGTATTTTCCCTGTCCATTCAAAAAAAGTTAACTGTGAGAAGTCAGCCGAGGTCATAGTACTGTACCCACTTTACAGGAAGGACTGAATCTTAAATCATTCATAATACAGACTGTTACCTAATGAAGGGATCAATGCAGAAAATATCGGAAGATAGCTACTTAAGTGAAGGTAGAGCGGAACTCGAGAATAACTCAAGAGCGCACACTTTCAAAGGGATAACTGAAGCCATTATGGAAACGAACATTACAACAGATAATTTATTAGAATGTGTCCTAGAATCAGATAACCTAGGTAAGGCTTATTTACAGGTTTATCGTAATAAAGGAGTCATGGAGTTGATAAGATGAAAGTGGAATCATTAAAAGATTATCTCAGATTTCATCGAAAAGTTTTAATAACAGAACTACGAGAAGGGAAGTACCTTCCCAATCCTGTACGACGAGTCGAAATACCCAAAGAGCCAGGTAAAACACGCCCTTTAGGTATTCCTACTGTCGTGGATCGTGTTATTCAACAAGCCATTTCACAAGTTCTTAGTCCTATTTATGAGGAACAGTTTTCCAATTATAGCTTTGGATTCCGTCCTAATAAAGGAGCACATACAGCTATTATAGCCTGTAGCCAAACGATCACAGCAGGTTATCATTATGCTATCGATATGGATATGGAAAGATTTTTCGATACCGTAAATCATAGCAAGTTGATAGAGATCTTATCACGAACGATAAAAGATGGTCGATTAGTTTCCTTAATCCATAAATATCTAAGAGCCGGAGTTGTTGTTGAAGAGCAGTTTCAAGAAACAGAAACAGGAGTTCCTCAAGGAGGACCATTAAGTCCATTGCTAAGCAACATTATGCTGAATGAATTAGACCATGAACTCACAAGACGAGGACATGAGTTTGTTCGTTATGCAGATGATATTGTGATCTTATGTAAAAGCAAGCGAGGAGCTACACGCACGATGAATTCTACAATTCGTTTTATAGAAGATACTCTATTCTTAAAAGTGAATCGAGATAAAACAGAAGTGGTGCGCTACAATCAGATTAAGTTTCTTGGTTACAGTTTTTACAAAACAAAAGGTGCCGTTCGTTTTCGATTGTCGAAAAAGACACAACGGAAAGTGAAGCGCTCTTTGGAAGGAATTGTAGCACGGAAGAATAGTATTGGTTACGATGAAATCAAATCCAAGCTTAAAAGTTATATTCAAGGATGGGTAACCTATTATCGATTGGCAGATATGAAATCATTTCTGAAACAAGTAGATGAATGGCTAAGACGACGTATCCGTATGGTAATATGGAAATGTTGGAAAAGAGTAAGAACGAAGATGAAGAATTTAATGAAACTCGGAGTTTCGAAGCACAAAGCGTATGAATATGCAAATACGAGGAAAAAGTATTGGCGCATTTCAAAGAGTCCAATTCTACAAACGACTATAACGAATAAGAATTTGGAGAAGGCAGGCTATATTACGCTAAGTGATTATTATCAGAAAGTAAAGTCGTGATTTAGGGAGTCGCCGTATACGAGACCCGTACGTACGGTGGTGTGGGAGGTGTACTGGAAGATAAAATATCTTCCAGCCATCTACCCGATTATCAATATGTTGATAACTGCTACAAGTCCTCCGTTTTTATTTCAGTTTAGAGATACGGATAGATGTCGTTTGATATCCTATAGTTATGATTGGTTTATTATAGAGAACTCATCTTAATGTATTTCCCCATGTCTCATTTTGTTAATATCGAGAAGTGAGATTAAAAAAATAAGAGTTAGATAGGTTATGAGCTAAGGAAAACTATATCTTTGCTTTGTTATAAGGTGGTAAGTTTTTCTACTCTAGTGATCTTACTGAAAAGGGAATCTGGTGTAAGTCCAGAACAGTCCTCGCTACTGTAATCCATTTATTTATGCATTTATACTACGTACCACTCCGCTGAAGGTGGGGGAAGGTTAATACCAATTCTATTTCGTAGGAATTAAGATGTTATTTCAACATAGAATTGGTTTAGATGTTATGGAGAGTCAGGAGACCTGCCTTATATTAATTCTACACATGTTGTGTTCGAGGGGGAAATACGGTGTGTCAATAATAATTTATTTATGATGAGACGGTTCTTTCCATTGATATGGATTACACTTGCAGCTACTGTATTAATGTTTACAAGTTGTGGTGGAGTGAAAACAAAAAATCAGTATGCTTCACAAGATAGTTTGGCACTCTCATATGCCAATAACTTTAAAGTGGTGAAGGATGCGCGAGGTTATGATTGTCACGTGGTGACACAAAAGAAAGATAAGAAGGTTGATGATCATTTTCGTTTGACTTTTAGAGATAGTATTTCAGATGTCTCTATGTCATCTTCAGAGATGGAAATTCCGATTCCTTGTAAACGAATCATCTGCCTGTCTTCGACACAACTTACTTACTTTTTTGCTTTAGACTATATTGATCCTATTGTGGGTACCAATAGTAGTCGTCGACTTTTCCATAAAGGGATGACACAGCGTATCAATAGTGGTAAAGTGAAACGTGTTGGTAAGCAAGGAAATTTTAACTTAGAGTTAATTGCATCATTGCAACCAGATGTCATCTTTGTCTCTCCATTTAAGAGAGGTGGTTATGCTTCTTTAAAACAACTTGGTATCCCATTGATTCCTATGGCTGCATATAGTGAAGAGACACCATTAGGACGTGCTGAATGGGTGAAATTTATTTCGCTATTTATTGGAAAAGAGAAGGAGGCAACTGTTCAGTTTGATCAGATAGCGAAGGAGTATAATCGTTTGACCCAGTTAACCAAAGAGGTGAAAGAGCGCCCAACAGTCTTCTCTGGAAAGTTGCGTTCAGGTATATGGTATGTTCCTGGTGGCAATAGTTTTTATGCCCACTATTTCAGAGATGCTGGAGCCGAATACGTTTTCAAGGATCAATATACTGGTGCACGACCACTTGACTTCGAGACGGTATATGCAAAATGTTTGGATGCAGATTATTGGAGACTACTTCTTCCAGAACCTGTTGGTTATAATCGACAGATGTTAATTAAAGAGGATGAGCGTTATGGGGATTTTGATGCCTTTAATAGGGATCATGTATTTATGTGTAATATACGTTCAAAGCCTTTCTATGAAGAGAATGCGATGAAACCACATATTGTTCTGTCCGATTATATACATATCTTCCATCCAGAACTAATCCCTGAGTATAAACCATATTTTTATGAACCGTTACCAAATGAATAGTCGTCGTGTCTCTTTGGGTACGGTGATAATAATCATCGGCACATTGGTGTTGATGACTTTGCTCTTTATTGCCAACCTAGTTTATGGATCAATATCTATACCGGTGGATCAGGTTGGAAAAGCATTGTTCGGTTTACCTGTAGATAAGAAGGTGTGGGAGCTGATTGTGATAAAAACCCGTTTGCCTCAAACGATGGTGGCAATGGGGGCAGGCATGGGACTTGGTATTTCTGGTCTTCTGATGCAGACAATGTTTCGTAACCCTTTGGCTGGACCATCTGTATTAGGGATATCATCAGGGGCAAGTCTTGGTGTGGCACTGGTGATATTGGTTGCGGATCAGTGTTTCGAAATTGTATTTTCTACAGTTGGCTTTTGGGGCGATTTTGCTGTGATATTGGCATCTTTATTAGGTGCTTTTGTTGTGCTTTTCACGGTGTTGTATGTGTCCAAACATCTCGAAGGAACCTTGGGTGTTCTTATTATGGGTGTGATGTTTGGATACCTTACCAATGCAGTGGTAAGTGTGTTGAAATTCTATAGTACGGAAGAGAGTATTCAGAGTTATGTGATGTGGGGATTGGGAAGTTTTTCTCGATTGAACTTAACTCAAGCTACTCGTTTCTGTATAGGTATGGTGGTTGGGTCTTTCTCTACACTGTTTTTTAGTAAATCGTTAGATCTACTTTCGCTAGGAGATCGTTATGCACAAAACTTGGGCTTAAATGTAGATAGAACTAGAAGGGCCATCATCTTCTTGGCGGGAGTACTTACAGCAGTAGTTACTGCTTTTTGTGGTCCAGTGATCTTTGTTGGAGTAGCTGTTCCACACATCTCTAAGTTGATCTTAAGAACTAGTCGACATACGCTATTGATTGCGGAGTGTTGTTTGATGGGGGGACTAGTGACGTTATTTTGTTGTTTGATCTCTCGAATGCCTGGAAGTGAGTCGACTCTACCGATCAACTCCGTGACGGCTTTTATTGGCGCACCGATTATCATCTCTATTATTTGGAAAAAAAGAAGAATGTAAGATATGGATCATGATAGACAATTAGGACCTGTTTTATCCTTTCGTGATTTGGATGTAGGCTATCAGAGTGGCAAACGCAAGAAGGTGGTTGCCGCTGGACTTCAAGGAACATTGAAAAGAGGAGTGCTTACTTCATTGATTGGTAGTAATGGTACAGGGAAGAGTACGTTACTAAGAACATTGGCTGGTTTTCAACCCATGTTGTCAGGTGAGGTTTATTATCACGAAGAGCCTTTGCGTGGTATCTCTTCTCAACGTCTTTCACGATGTGTGTCTGTGGTATTAACAGATAGGGTGGAAGTGCCTAATGCTACAGTATATGAAATTGCTTCCTTAGGTCGGAGTCCCTATCATGGTCGATGGAACCGTTTGGACCATCAGGATCATCAAATTATTGATGAGGCGTTGATTCAATGTGGAATTGCTCATAAAAGAGAAGACCTGTTGTCTTCTCTAAGTGATGGGGAGCGACAGAAGGTATTTATTGCGAAAGCTTTGATTCAACAGACCGATTTAATTATATTGGATGAACCTGCTGCTTTCTTGGATTTTACTGCACGTATCGAGGTGATGAAGTTGCTTCGAGATATTGCAATCAGTCGAAATATCTCCATTTTACTCTCTTCACATGACTTGGATCTAGCCCTACAACTATCCGATCAGGTGTGGCTTTTTTATCCCGAAGGACCTTTGGTGGAAGGAAGTCCTGAAGATCTGTTATGGCGTGGTAACTTCAATGAGATATTCCAGTCGGACCATTTGAAGTATGATAAGCTACGAGGTAAGTATGAAGTGCATTATGAGACTAAGGAGATCCTAGATGTTGTGGTACCGAAAGAGATTTGTGCGCTATTGATTAGTGCGTTTAAGCGTGAAAGAGTTGCACTAAGAGAAGTGGAGTCCATAGACGTGGAAGGTGTTTTATGGGAACAAGATCGTTTCTCTGTTGTTATCCATGGGAAGGAGATATTTGAATGTTCTTCCATTGCAACACTTGTCGATTATTATAAATCGCACTACTCAAATAGAAAATGAATAATAACAATTTAACTTTTAAATGAGTCATTTCAAAGTTAAATTGGTGTAAAATAGATATTCAATCATGATTTCATTTCAACATGTAACCAAGAAGTATGGAGACTTTGTCGCCGTAAATGATTTTAATCTAGATATACCGAAAGGTCAGTTCTTAGGTCTTATCGGACCCAATGGTGCAGGAAAAACGACGCTTATACAGATGTTTACAGGTCTTTTGTTGCCTACCCAAGGGCAAATCTTTGTAGAAGAACAGAAGGTAGAGCGACAGAATGTAGAGGTGAGGCGTTTGATTGGTGTGGTTCCCCAACATAATAACCTGGATAAGGACTTAACGGTCTATCAGAATATGGTTTTTGCGGCAAAATTGTTTGGGGTAAATGGTAAAGGGAGCGAGGAACGTATTGATTATCTTCTTGAATTGATGGGGCTAAAAGACTTTACATCGCGTATTGCCCGCCGATTATCTGGTGGAATGGCGCGTAAATTGATGATTGCCCGAGCTTTGATTCATAATCCAGAGGTGTTGGTGCTCGATGAACCTACCACCGGTGTAGACCTAATCTCTCGACGTAAAATATGGGAGATTCTTCAAGTGATGCGTAAAGAGGGTAAAACAATCCTACTCACATCCCACTATATCGAGGAGGTGGAAGCCCTATCTGATCGTATAGTATTGATTAAGAATGGAGAGGCTGTGGTTACGGGGAGTAGTCAAGAGTTAAAAGACGCTGTAGGATCTACTACCGTTAGTTTTAGCGAAACAGATACCACTGTTGCGTATCGTTTTTTTGATACTAGAGAAGAGGCGGAAGCCTTCGCAAAGACGTTGAATGTAGATCATTCTGTGAAGGTGTTAACATTAGAAGATGTATTCTATCATTTTAGTAAAGACAAATAGAGATTATGGAGATTAGAACCATTTTATGGAGAGAGTTTATCTTCTTTAAGAATAATTTATTTAGAATTACTTCGTCGGCTATCATGAGCCCATTTCTTTATTTTATTGCTTTTGGCTGGGGACTCGGCCAAGGAGTGGTGGTAGAGGGGCATCCATATAACCAATATATTGTACCTGGTATTATTGCACTTTCATCAATGGGAACAAGCTTTAATGCTGTCTCCATTAGGATCCTTGTATCCAAACTTCATGAACGTAGTTTTGAATTCTATATGACAGCCCCTGTGCGCCTTTTTTTACTCACACTAGGTAATATAATTGCAGGGGCATTACGAGGCCTCTATGCGGCTCTATTGATTCTTATCGTAACCTTTTTGTTTGGTATTCAAGTCGACCTATCTATTTCACTTCTATTGGTTACGTTTCTTAACTGTTTACTGTTTGCCTCCTTTGGCTATATTGCTGCCATGGTGGTGAATACGCATTATGATATGAATCGGTTTACAACCTTTTTGATCACTCCCATGACTTTTTTGTGTGGCACATTCTTTTCATTAGATAATATGCCTTATTTATTAGAAGTCTTGATAAAAATACTGCCTTTAACTCATGCTTCTATTGCCATTCGTGCGTTGATGCTAGATGGACAGATGATATGGTCTTCTGTGGCTGTGTTATTTCTGTATTTTGTTGGTTTACTGTGGGTTGGTGTATGGGTGAGCCGAAGAGAATTGGGTGCTTGATTATTATTGGTTAATATAATATAAGACAATCAAGTCTTAATATGTGTTAAATAAAACCGTCGTTTATTTGTTTGTTCTTTTAAAAAACCTATATCTTTGTGTTCGAATTTGGTAGTCGTAGTATACATTACTATGACGAGAGGGAACTCGGTGTGAATCCGAGGCTGTACCCGCAGCTGTAATACTCTAAAAAGTTTATCGTAACTACCGCCACTGTAATCAAGGATTATGGGAAGGCACGATAAATGAGTTGAGCCAGAAGACCTGCCAGAGGATAGATACATAGCATATACTTTCGGGATTAAAAGTCAAATTGTGCACACCACAGTCATAGAGCGTTTCATTGTAAGTAAACCGCTCGGATTGTTATGAGCTTTTTCACGTCAGTACATGTATTGTTTATGATTTTAATATTATAAAAACGAACATGTCTAAAATTATTAACTTACTCTTTTTCCTTCTTGTAGGAATGGGAGTTGTATGTGCCCAGCGTACATATCGAGTTAGAGGAATTGTGGTAGACCATGATAATGGTACACCTGTTTCATCCGCTTCTGTACAAATCAAAGAGACCAAAATCGGTACAATTACAGACCTTAATGGGAAGTTCTCAATAGAGGTTCCTAGAGAAGGTGATGCTCATGTTGAGATCAGTTACATGGGATACAAAACTTTAGTTGTTTCTATTGTTGCGAGTCTGAGTAATGACGCTCATCGTTTTGTTCTAGAAAGATCAAGTGAATCTTTGGACGAGATAGTGGTTACAGGAACAGGAACAGCGCACAGCTTGAAGCGTGTGCCTGTTCGTACAGAGCTTATTTCTGGAAAACAGATAGAACAAATGGGCGCTGCGAATATCGAAGAGATCCTAGCGATGGTTAACCCATCGATGTCATTCTCTCCTAATGCGATGGGCTCTTTCATGAAGATCAATGGTTTAGGAAACGACTATATTCTAATTCTTGTTGATGGTAAAAGGATGTATGGTGACATGGGAGGTAACAGTGACCTAAATCGAATACCTCTTTCGAATATTAAACAGATTGAGATCGTAAAAGGAGCTTCTTCATCTCTATATGGTTCGGAAGCTATAGCTGGAGTGATAAACATCATTACCAAGACGCCAAAAAATGGGATCTCTGCTAGTAACGATACCTACCTGGGTGCCTATGGACAGTTTAGACAAAACAATCAAGTATCTTATAAAGCAAAGGGATGGTCAACTTCTTCTACGGTGAGTTATAAGACATCGGACGGTTGGCAACTGAGTAGTGTTGAGAAGCCCTCTAGGAAGATGATTCGTAAGGGGCAAAAAGATCCTGTACCAACTTTAGCAAAGGCTTCTAATGAATATCAGGATCGTTCTTTCATCCAATCTTTACGATTTACGCCAAACGATAAATTTTCTCTTGGAGCTACAGGAACTATTTTTGATAAAGAGGTTATTTACCCTGTTGCATACAAGAGCTATAACTCATACTTTACTGATGCTAACTTGTCAATTGATGGAGCTTATACTTTTTCTGAGAAGGCTAAGATATCCTTTGAGGGTTATTACGATAATTATAAATACAAGTATCTGTATAATCAGAAGTATAATATTGCTTATAATGAGAATGGGATACAGCATCAGAAGACTTTCTATTCTGGAGATGAACAGCTTAATACGAATCAAATTCTTCGTACAGCTAAGTTAAATGGTGTTTTTGTCCTACCACTAAACAATACGTTGAGTGTAGGTGCAGAGCATATGTATGAGTTTCTAGAGGCACCTTTTCGATTCAAAGGAAATGATGTAAATGCAACGACTACATCTGCTTATGCACAGGATGAGTGGAGTACTAAGTATGTCACATTAGTGGCAGGGGTAAGGTATGTAAATCATGAAGCATTTGGTTCCATGTTTACACCTAAAGTGTCTGCGATGGTTGGAAACAGTTGGATTAAACTTCGCTCTTCTTTAGGTCAAGGATTTAAGGCACCGACACTAAAAGAGTTATACTACTACTATGAAAAAGAGGGTATGGGATCGCATTATCTATATCTTGGTAATAAAGACTTGAAACCCCAAGAAAGCACATACTATGATATTTCATTAGAGTTAGATTTCAATAAATTAAACTTCTCAGTATCTGCATATCATAATAAGGTGAACAATATGATAGCTTACAAAGTCATACCTACACCTGTTAGCGCTGAAGAAATGGGGGTTAAAATCACCAAACAGCAGGTAAATATCGATGAAGCCTTGACCGAAGGTGTTGATGTGGCAATGGATTGGAGAATATGTTCTTTTTTGCAATTCAATGCTGGATATAGTTATGTGGATGCAAAAGATGTAGAGACAGATAAAGTTTTAGATGGGGTCAGTGAGCATAAAGCCAATACGCAATTGTCTTGGTTACATCAAACAAAACATATTGGTTTTCGATATATAATTCAAGGTAAAGGGCAGTCAAAACGATTCTATGGAAAAGAGGAGGTCGACGGTTTTATGCTTTGGAACTTTATAGCCAATCATAGTTTTACGATCAATAATTTTAAGTTTAATGCAAAGGTCGGTGTGGATAATTTATTCGACTATATGGATGATAAACCTTATGGTTACCATTATAGTACATTGAGTCCAGGTCGTACATTCTTTGCAGGACTCCAAATCTACTTTAACTAGTAGAACTTATCGTTGGAGATATACCTAAATACCATTTGAGGATTTAAGCTGTTTCTAATAGCTCGAATATGATTTGTTTCCTGAAACAAGATTCTTCAATATGAATCTTAGACAGATAATTACGTTTAAATGAATATGTTTGTTTCATCAAATTGGTATAAATAATAAAGTTATGATTTTGAAAAGTGTCAGAAGTGTAGTGGTTGTTTTGATGATGTTCATTGGATTCACTTCATGTGTCTCTAATGGAACAAAAGCAACAAGTAAGGATAGTAAAGAGGCCATCCTATTGGTGACTTTTGGTTCTTCATATAAAGGTCCTGAAGCTACTTTTAAGAATATTGAGGAAGAGTTTGTGAAGGCTTATCCTGATGTTGAAATTCAGTGGGCTTTTACTTCACGAATTATTCGAAAGATTCTTCATAAAAGAGGGGTCGGTCCGTACAAAGGAGTAAATGCTCCTGAGGATGCTTTATTAAAACTTAAAAAAGAGGGATATCAACGAATAGCAGTTCAGTCATTACATATTATTCCAGGAACAGAGTATAACGACTTAAAAGGGAAAGTGGAAGCTTTTCAACAAGCGAATCCTCAGTTGACTTTGTCTCTTGGAACACCACTAATGGATACAGATAAGGATATGAATCAATTGGCTGATATCTTGGTTCATAAGTTTGATAAGAATGACCAAACAGTGGTGATGATGGGACATGGAACTGTGCATGCAGCCAACGATAGGTATGTGAGAATTGGAAATATTTTTAGGAAAGAGCATCCAAGTTTTATTGTAGGTACAGTAGAAGCAAAACCAGATATAGAGAATGTAGTAGAAGAGGTGGCTAAACTCTCTTCGAAAAACATACTGCTTATGCCATTAATGAGCGTTGCAGGCGATCATGCAACCAATGATATGGCAGGAGATGAAGAAGATAGTTGGAAAACAGTTCTTGAGAAAAATAATTATGCTGTTTCTCCTCTATTACAAGGTCTTTGCGATTACGATGAAGTGGTCGATATTTTTGTACAACACCTTAAAGCATCTATGAAAGATGACCAAAAAAAGTGTTGCCATCATTAGCTAAAAGGTGTCAAATCTTTCCTAACGAGATATGATAATCTTTTAAATTAAATACCTAAAGAAAAATGAAGACAGTTTTAAAAAGTGTTATGATCTTTTCCCTTATCTTAGGGATATTTACATCGTGTTCAAAAGATGATGATAATGTAGTTGTAGAGAAGAAAAATGCAGATAAAACAGCTATCCTACTGGCTAGTTTTGGTTCTTCTTATAAAGGCCCAGAAGCTACTTTAATGAATATCAAAGAGGAAGTGGCAAAAGCAAATCCTGATGCGGAGATTCGCTGGGCATTTACTTCTTACATCATTCGTAATATTCTTATTAAGAGAGAAAATAGTCCATTTAAGAATGTTGATTCTCCAGAGGAGGCTTTAACGAAGCTTATCAAGGAGGGATATAGTAAGATTGCAGTACAGTCACTTCATCTTATTCCTGGTTTGGAATACAACGATGTGAAAAAACTTGTTGATGACCTTGATGCCAAACACAAGAATGTAAAGATTACATTGGGAACACCTTTGATGAATACAGACGAGGATATGAAAGAGCTTGTTGAAATAATGGTTGGATTAGACGATCTAAAAGGAAAAACAGTTCTAATGATGGGGCATGGTTCAACACATGCGGCTAACGATCGTTACACTAGAGTCGGAGATTTCTTCAAGGCAAAAGATCCTAAATTTATTGTGGGTACTGTAGAGGCAAAACCTGATGTTATTGATGTAATCACAAAACTTGAAGCATTAAAACTTCAAGATAAGAATATTACGCTTATTCCCTTAATGTCTGTAGCAGGAGATCACGCCTCTAATGATATGGCAGGAGATGATAAATATAGTTGGAAGCCCCAATTGGAAAAAGCTGGCTATACAGTAAATCTTGTTCGCAAAAAAGATGTTAAAGATGAGCCTCTTAAGGGGCTTGGAGATTATGATAGTGTTGTTGCTATCTGGGTTAAACACCTTAATGCTGTAGTAAAAGCATTGAAATAATAATATTTTGTGAATTGAATGTTATAGAAAGGAGAAGATGAACTCATTAAATATAGGGTTATCTTCTTCTTTCTTAGTATATAGATGTAAAAATTGTTAATCTTGAGTAATTAGTGTTTTTGTTGTGGATGTATTTGCAGAGAACAATAATTATGATTTTATATTTATAGTCTGAATATAAAACTCTTAATTCATATGATCCCCAGTAAACTACCTCGAAGCCTTGTTGTATTAATAAAAATGATAATATGTTATTCTGTATTTCTCATTCTATCTACATCCTGTGCTAATACTCCTAATCTTGAGGGTTACAATTTAAACAATCTTATCATTGAAAGTATCTTACTAGATGAAGATTTTATTCAGATTGACTTTGCTGATAATGACTACGGGGCTGGCATTACGGATGATGGTCTCTATATAACTGAAGATGGTGGTTTATCTTGGATAAAACGATTGGATAGTGCTGAATTGAAACAGGTGAAGTGTTTTAATGATAGAAAATTATTGGTCTATGCATATCCTGAAGCACCTAAAAGAAGTGGGTATGTCTATACTTCAAATGATGGAGAAACTTTTCGTATTATCAAACAAGCTTTTGAGACTCTTAGTACTTTTATTGACATAAAACTCTTCAATCATGGAGTAGGATTCTTGCAAACGAAAGAAGGAATATCCTATCATACTGATGATGCTGGGGTACATTGGAAAAAGATAGATTATTTACAGGGAGTATCAATTATTTCTATGGTATCTCGATTAAATGGAGAATTGTTGGTTGGCAGTCCCTCAAAGGGGGTTATACTTCTAAGTATGGATCGTGGCGTTAATTGGAAGCATATCAATACCCCCTTTAAAGAAGCCCATTTAATCACTTATGCAACTGATGGATACGATATCCTGTTCGAAGAAACACAGTCACATCAGGTTATGAGTACAACTGATTTTACTGAATTCGAAGTATTTGATGATATGAGTAAGATAAAAGTTAAACATATTGCTACAAAGTCTGATGGTACTTATGCAGTCTTTGGTGTTTTTTATCTTCCATATCATATCACACCTTTTGGTCGGCTAACTTTCTCAAGGGATAGAGGAGATTCTTGGACCGATGCGAATGGTCATTTTTTTGATGTAGGTCATAACCATGGAATTATAGATGCTGAGGATAATATAATTATATCTCATATTATTAGTGCCAATCAACTATATCGAATTACTTACTAACCTACATTTGATTAATAAAGCAGTGAAATATATAGGATCTGTTTCTAGAGATTAAGTAATTATTATGATTATCATGTGGACAAGGTCATGTTTAGATATCTGATATTTATTGATGTATTTTTATAATACAACTATATCAGTGTTATTTATTACAATCTATAGGCTGATTGGTTTAAATTAATGTAATCTAAAAAAAAGTCTTATGAAAAGAAAGATCCCTATCCACTCTACAAAGAGGATTGTTTATGTGCTATCTACGCTATGGTTTATGAGTTGTACCCAGAATGAGAATATAAAGCAGTATGATTTGTATAACTTCAAGGTGGAAACAATCGATGCAAATATTTCATTATATCGTGTTGATTTTTCAGATAAAGATCATGGTTTTGGAGTCCGAGAAGATGGTCTCTATAAAACGGAAGATGGAGGCAAGATCTGGAATAAGATATATGATAGTAAGGGACTTATATATATCAAATGTTTTGATGAACATAACTGTGTTATAATTGCAGAGAAGAATGGAAAAGGTTACTTGTTAGTTTATAAAAATGGTAAGGTAATAACACCCAATATGGGTGGCTTGAATGTGAAATTCAGCTTTGATACGATAAATCTTTTTGACATGATGAACCTTTTTAATGGAGATATAGGTTTTATAAAAACAGACACTAAATCGGTCTTCCGAACGGTTGATGGTGGTTTAACGTGGAAAAAAATAGAGGGGTTAAGTATCGATAAAAGACAGAATTTTTATCGTAAAGAGAATGGTGATTTTATCGTGATTGGAAAATATAATAAAGAAGATTATGGTTTTTTAATTAGTAATGATGATGGCCATAGTTGGCTTAAAAAAGGTGAGACACTCGAGCACTACACTGAAATTCAAAATGTAATTGGGAATGAAATTATCTTTCATGATAGATATAAAAATAAAGTAATGGAAACTTTGGATTATCAATATTTTGAATCTTATGAGAATATTGATCATGTTGTACCTACTGATATTGGGCATAATACAGATGGAACACGTGTCATGTTTGGATACTACTACGTGAAATTCCCTGATGGAATTGTACCTGAAATTCCCGTTACGAGACTTTGTATTTACTTGTCAGCCGATCATGGAAAACATTGGGTTCAGAAAACCTACGGTGAGACTGTCCCTCTTCCAATTTCTCTTAATATGGTGCATGTAGAGCATGGTATGGTTCTATCACATGATATAAATAGCAGTAAAATTGATCGTATTACATTTTAGATAAACATATAGCTCAAAGAGATTCTTTGTAACTACTCAGGTAGTATTATAGTTTAGTTTTTATTAAATTTTAAATAATGGTTCAAAAAGATATAGTCCAAAGTTGTCTATTCCCAGCTTACAGCAACATTATTGCATGATAGCCAATATGCGATCATGTTCAGAACACTCTTTCCTTGTTTCTTTAATGTGTCGGTTATAGATCGCAACATGGCATACCTCTGCGCCCCTTCTTCTGTGCGATATCCCTTAGACACATTCTGTTTTACCTTGATATTACGCATTGCTCTTTCCGAAGCATTATTATCAAACGGGACTTCATAATGATTTAAGAAAGTAAATACACTATCTATTTTTTTCATTAATCGTTTCCGTAATGTTCTGATTTCATCGAGTTGATTATCGTAGGTGTCGATCTTCAGAAGTTCTATTAATCTGGTTTTAAATGAAGCATTTTTGTCTAGAGGGAAATCACTCTCTTCGGATTCCCGTTTTAATTTCATCGATGCAGTAAAAAGGTCTAAAATATCTTGTGCCCAGTTGTTGGTGGTCTGTTCTTTGATATAGATCAATTCACGCTGTAAATGTGCTAAGCATAGCTGATAATGTTTGGCTGGAGTTTTCAGTTGTGAAGCATAGCAGTCACTTACTAAAGTCGCCTTAGTAAATCCATCTTTGAAATTTTCTTCCACAACTTTATATCCTCTAGATCTGTGAGCTCTAATAAAAGTTAGTTCATAATTTTGCCAAACCCACATCCATCCTTTACTGCCATCTATTTTACAACCTGTTTCATCAGATCCAACTATATTGGCATCTTCAATAGATTGACGTAGTGATTCATATAGAGGAGTGAATACCTTTTCTGCATGTTTTAAAATATTGTCAATAGTTCCATCTCCTATTTTATATGAAGTCAGCTCTTCTACTAGCGTACTAATACGATTTAAAGGGATATAGTGCTCTATATGCAGACTAAGAATTAGCGAACGTATGTTGGGACCATATTGAACTGGTGCATTAACATTGGATGGCATAGCTCCTTTATGGATTTGTCCACAACTGCATCTATTCTCATAAAGACGATGCTCAATACATATAGGGTCAATAACAGGGGGGATATCAAAAACTTGACGCTTGCATAGCAACTTAGCATCCTCAGGATTCAATGTGTTTCCACAACTACACTTACCTAAAGGATGATGAGATTCGATATCGGTCGGTGTGGCATCTTGAAATAAAGTCATGCCTTTATGACCAAGTTGACCTCCTGATTTTTTATTAGATTTCTTGCGAAGAGATTGATTCTTCTTTACTGTCGATAAATCTCTAGATGGAGGAAAACTGCTATTACCACTATTTTTCTTACTACGTGATAGTTGATCTTCAAGAGTCTTAACCTTAGCATGAAGCATCGCATTTTCTTCTGACAAAGCTCTTACCTCCGACATAACAATGTCTAATTTTGCCAGTAAAGATTGTACTTGCTCTTTTAATGCCTTATTTTCTTTTTCTAAACGATCAACTTTGTTCATGCCTGCAAAGATCTATTCATATGGTCAAAATAGAAAAGATAACAACTAAAAGTAATCAACAAATACATTGTTATCTATCAACATTGTACATTAAATCAACGTGTTTGAAGTTTTTGTCGATTAAAACCTATCTGAAGAACCTGAGTAGTTACGATTCTTTTTCTTTGAGCTACATGGTGTTTATTTCTTACCATGATAATACAAACCCTTGAAAGGTACATTCATCATAATTGACGGTATTATTTTCCTTGTGCAATAATTGTTTATGATTATGTCTCATAAAGAGCCAATAATTATCATATTATAATTATTTTTGCAGTCACCTATATTAAAATTATATAAATCATACATTATTAAGAGATTGTTTATGAATAGTTCTCGTTTCCCTTGGCTATTAACCAACTTGATAGCCATAATGATTTTTATTCAAGGATGTAACTTAACATCAGGGGGTAAGGATCAAAATAATAAAGAAGTGTCAAGCCTTATATCGATGACTTCAAATCATGGTGTAAGTGTAAAAGGCCCTATCTTGATCGAATTTACTGAAGTAATCACGGATGTATCTATCGACATTGACGATATATTAGATTTCTCTCCTAGTTTTGAGTATACATCAAAGTGGATTGGAAATCAGCAACTAATAATTACCCCTACAGAGAAGTTAAAGAGTGGGACAAAATATGAAGTGGAGGTAGATCTGCCTGAACTTTATCCGACCAAAGAAGGAATTGATGATTATAGCTTCAATTTCAAAACTATTGTTCCAAATTTCACTGTTGTAATTGGAAGTTTAGAATCTAATTTTGATGATCCAACAAAGATGAGTTGTAAAGGATCAATAAAATTTAATGATGTTGTGGATGCAGATAAAGCGAAAGCTGCCCTATCTGTAGAATCTGATAAGAAATATAAAATTGAATGGACCTCTGTTGGCTCTACGTTCTTCTACAAAGTGGATAACATAACAAGAAAGGATAAACCCTTCAATGTCACTTTTAAATGGAATGGTAAAGAGTTAGATATTGATAGGACGGGTAAGAAGACGTTGACGGTTCCTGCTATGGGGGATTTTAAATATCAAGCGATTCGCGTCACTTCCTCTACTTCTCCTGTAATCACGGTCTCTTTTTCTGAACCTTTAAATACCAAACAAAATCTTAAAGGATTGTTTCGTATCAGTGGATGTAAATTAGGGGCGACCATTAGTGGAAATAAAGTTATCTTATATCCAGATAGCCCTTTATCGGGAGAGCAAGTTCTAAACATATCTTCATCTTTAAAGAGTAGTAAAGGAAAGAAGTTAGGTACATCGTTTACTAAATCGATCTACTTTACCTCTGTGGAACCAGAACTAACTTTCGAAGGGGAAGGTAATATTGTTCCTAATGCAAGTGGATTTATTATCCCATTTAGTGCCGTGAACCTAGATGCAGTAGACATTCGTATCGTTAGAATTTTCCAAAATAATATTCCTTTCTTTTTACAACAGCATAATATAACTTCATCAAGCTCCTCTCCTCGAAGATATGGACGTATTGTGTATAGCGAAAAGATGAAGCTCGAAGGAAATGTAGTAAACGAAAAGAGTGCATATGCAATCAATATTCCTGAAATCATTGATGTCAAACCTAACGAAATTTATCAGGTTACTGTTGGAATGCGACCTACTTACTCTACATATCCATGTAAGACCTTAGCAGAGCTTAGAAGTATGAAGCTTAAAGAGCCTAAAGACAATGGTTTTTGGGATAATGATGACGTATGGGGAGAAGAGGATTATTATCAAGCGAATAATCTATATGATTGGCGTAAAAGAGACGATGCTTCTAATGCAGCTTACTATAGCAGTTCAAGGTCAATATCAAGGTATGTGATTAGCTCTAATATTGGTTTGATTGCGAAGAAAGAAGAAGGGAATGTATATCATATTGCAGCCAGTGATCTAATTTCTTCGGCTCCTATGGATGGGGTAAAGATCTCACTATTAAACTTCCAAAATCAAGTGGTTGCAGAACAGACTACCGATAAGGATGGTTTTGCAAAGCTAAAGACATTAACTCCTGCAATCTTGGTGCTAGCTCAAAAAGGAGATGATTGGGGATTCTTGAAGTTGGGTTCTAATGAGCAAATGATAAGTGACTTTGATGTTTCTGGTACTGTTAACAAGAATCAGATTACTGCCTATACTTATGGCGAACGTGATGTTTGGAGACCAGGTGATTCCATCTTCGTGTCTACCATTATCAAGGATCCGAAAAAACATTTGGGTGATAGCTATCCTGTAGTCTATGAGCTTTATGACACCAAAGGGGTGTTGAAAGACAAAAAAGTCATGATGAAGAAGGAGAGCATGGTGGCTTACCGAACGGCGACCAAGCAAGTTGATCCAACAGGAAACTGGACCCTAAAGGTGAAGTTTGGCGGCTTGACATTCAATAAAGTATTACGAATCGAAACCTTTCGTCCCAATAGAATGAAGATTAAATGGGTGGATGAACCCGAAAGTCTTGAAGTGGGAAAGATATCCAAAGAGATATTCAATACGAAGTGGTTACATGGTCTTCCCGCAAAATCAAAAAGGATGACTGTGGATGCTCGCGTACGAAGAAAGAAGATTAAGATCAAGGGATATGCCGGCTATTCATTCCAAAATGAAGTTTCCACTTTACGTTCATCATATCGTAATATCTGGGACGGTAAAACGGATGACAAAGGGAATGCCAATGTCGCACTTACGCTTAGTAAAGAGAACATAAAAGAGCCTTTGGTTGCTTTGGATCTTGAAACTAGAGTATATGAAGATGGTGGAACTTTTAGTACCTCAGAATTCTCGAAGGATTATTATCCATTCAAAAATTTTGTGGGAATGCGAATTTCTGGAACCAAAAGTTATGGGTCTTACTATGATACAGAGAAAAATATTAATTGTGATCTGGTCGTATTAAAGCCAAACTTGGCAAAAGGATTCTCTTTGATTAAATATCAAGTATACAAAGTAGACTACTCATGGTGGTGGGATGCCTCTTCAGTATCTTCTTTAGCTCGTTATGTGGATGGTCGCAGATACAGCGCATATAAAAGTGGTAATCTTAATTCAAAAGATGGTAAGGCATCTTTTGCTTTCCAAGTACGTGATCGTGATTGGGGACGTTATCTTATCGTAGTAAAATTACCAGATGGTAATACAGTCACTAAGGTTATTTTCTGTGATTGGCCAGGCAATAGTAAAAAAGATGGAGGAGCAGAAAACCTTTTGAACCTTAACTTGAAGAAAGAGCGTGTGGTTAAAGGGGAGAACATCGAACTCTTATTTCCTAGTGAAAAAGGAGGCCATGCCTTGATCTCGATCGAAAAAGGAGCGGAGGTTGTAAAACAGATATGGGTAAAAACAGAGGATAATCAAACAACAGTATCTATTCCTACGGAGGGAGTGATGGCTCCAAATGTCTATCTATATGTAACATATATACAACCTTATCAAGTTACACAGAATGATCATCCTATTCGTCTATATGGCATACAACGAGTGAAAGTGGAGGATCCTGAAACCCACTTGAAGCCTGTGATTCAATGTAAAGATGAAGTAAGAGCGAAACGTAAAATTAAGGTTGAAGTTAGTGAGGGAAGTGGACAACCAATGGACTATACTTTGGCTATTGTTGATGAAGGACTACTCGGAATTACTAACTTCAAAACACCTGCACCTTGGACCTATTTCTATCGTGAAGAGGCATTGCGTGTTTCTACATGGGATATATATAATGACATACTAGGGATGTACTCTGGTCGATTGGGCAAATTGGTTCCTGTTGGAGGAGATGGTATGCTTGATGATCCTTCTCATAAGAAAGCAAAGAGATTTAAGCCTGTGGTAATGTATGCGGGACCTTTCCATTTGAATGCAGGAGATAAAGAGACACATGAGTTTCCGCTTCCTTCATACTCCGGTGAAGTTCGTGTAATGGTAGTGGCATCAAATGAGCGCAGTTATGGTTCAACAGAAAAACCTGTTAAGGTCGTTGATCCATTGATGATCTTGGCAGATGCACCTCGTACTCTAGATCTAGAGGAGACATTTAAACTTCCTGTTTCGATCTTTGCAAATAAAGAGATGGATGACGATGTGGAAGTTTCAGTTAACGTAAGTGGAACTGTTGCTCTCGTTGGTGAGGCCAAGCAATCTGTTTCAATGGGCGACGAACAAGAGAAAGATGCATACTTTAATCTAAAGACATCTAAAGTTACTGGTCCTGCCACAATAGTGGTATCTGCCAAAAGTGGGAGTTACTCTGCTTCATATAAAATTGATATCCATGTGGACAACTCCAATCCTATTCAGTATAAGGTGGTCTCAAAGAAATTAGAGCCTGGAGAGAGTTATACATATGATGCGGTAATTAAAGCCAATGAGATTGGCAAAAGTCTGTCGATAAACGCTTCCACTATGATCGCCTGTAATATGGATCAGAGAATGGAGCAGTTGATTGTTTATCCTCATGGATGTCTAGAGCAAACAACCTCAAGTGTGTTCCCTCAATTATTGATGCTTAAGGATAAAAATATCGATTCGAATAAGCGTCAAACAATGGAGGATAATGTACAACGTGGACTGAGACGATTACTGCTTTTCCAAAAGTCCGATGGTTCATTCTCATATTGGCCAGGAGGACATTACTCTTCTGAATGGGCATCTTGTTATGCTGGTCACTTTATGGTGATGGCTAAAAAAGCAGGATATTTTATTCCGGGAGATATGTTGACAAATTGGATAAGCTATCAAATGTCTCTTGCAAACAGATGGAGTCTTGATGACAATGATGTCGTTCAATCTTATCGTCTGTTTGTCTTGGTTATGGCTGGTGAAGCTCCTCTGGGTGCAATGAACCGAATGAGAGAAGGTGATGAGCTTATTACCAATAGTGCAACCCCATGGCTTCTGTCGGCAGCTTATGCGCAACTTGGACGTAAAGAAACAGCTGAGTCTTTAATAGACCTAAGAGATCTTTCATACCCTTCTTACGAAAAAGGATGGTCTTCTAGCTCTTTTGGATCTAAGGACAGAGATAAAGCAATTCGATTGATGACTTTAGATATATTAGGTAAGAGAGATATTGCATTCACTTTGGCTAAAGATCTTGCAAAGAAACTTAGTTCTGATGTATGGATGAGTACTCAGACTACTTGTTTTGCTCTCATTGCAATGCATGGCTTTATGTCTGAGCAGAATGATGATGCAAATATCACAACTTTGACCTCTTCTATCGATGGGGATAAGACTTCATCTCAAGTTACTCCTGTCGTTTCTTCAGTTTACGATAATGAATTTAAAAAGACGACCTCTATAGAGATTGAAAACAAAGGCAACAAAGCAGCTTATATTACAATAAACCAATCTTATCAACGTTCTGATGCTTTTGTTAAACCATCCTCTAATATATTGACTATTAATCCAATCCTTTTTGATGAAAAGAAGCATATCGTAAAGGACTCTGTTTTGGTACAGGGAAAGGATTATAAGTTGACTGTATCTGTTCGAAATCAAAGTAACTGGGACCTTGAAGAGATCGCATTAACTATTCCTCTTCCTTCTGGGGTTGAAATATTGAATAGAAAGAGCGCGCTGCCTGAATACATAAACTACCAAGAGGTGAGAGATAGCGAAGTGTATTCATATTTCGATCTAGATGACAAAGAATCCGTTGAGGTGGAGATTACATTTAATGCAAGCTATACTGGCGTCTACAAGTGGCCTGCAATATCTGTGGAAGCAATGTATAACCATCAGATTCATGCTAACAGTGCAGCTAAGGTTATCGAAATTAAATAATGTTATATAGGAGATGAGACTACAGGTGAAATGTTCTAAAAGAGTCAAGAGATGGATCTCCATCTTGTTTATTGGTTTAACTATTTGGATAATCTTACCAGTAGTTTCGTTTCATACACCAAAATCTACTGTCCTTTTTGGGCGAAATGATGAACTTATCGGCGCGACGCTTGCACAAGATCAGCAGTGGCGTTTCCCCGATAACCATCATATTGGTGATAAGTTTAAAGAAGCATTGATAACATGCGAAGATGAGAACTTCTATCACCATATAGGTGTTGATTTTAAATCTACGGTAAGAGCGATATACCTGAACATGAAATATGGAAAGGTCGTGAGTGGTGCTAGTACCCTTACGATGCAGGTATCTCGTATGGCGCTAGGGAATAGATCTCGTAATATATGGAATAAGTTCTACGAGTCCGTGTTGGCAATAAAACTAGATATACTTCATTCCAAGGAGCATATCATTCGTATGTATGCTAACAATGCTCCTTATGGTGGAAATATCGTAGGGATAGAAGCTGCCTCATGGCGATATTTTGGATGTGCCTCTACTAAGCTCACTTGGGCTGAATCAGCAACCCTGGCTGTGCTTCCAAATGCTCCTGCCGTTATCTACCCTGGGCGCAATAACAAGTTATTAAAACAGAAGAGAGATAGACTGCTAAAGAAATTGTATGCTAAAGGAAAGATGGATAAGCAGTCCTACGAACTTTCTCTATTAGAACGTATACCATCTTCAATACGCCCTTTTCCCAAGAAATTTATGCATGCCCTTCAATGGACAAAAAGAATCTCTCCCGGTAATGCAACACACACTTCTCTAGATATAAATCTACAAAATAGAATTCAATCAATTGTTTCGAACTACTCTGTAAAGTATCGTGCCAATGGCATATATAATATTGGGGTGTTGGTGATGTCTGTCGAAACAGGAGAGGTGATCTCTTATATTGGCAATGTGGATTGGGATGACCCAAATCAAGGTGCTGTGGATATGGTGCAGGCCAAGAGAAGTTCGGGGAGTCTTCTAAAGCCTTTCCTTTATGCTGCCATGCAAGATGCATCATATATTACCCCCTACACCATTATTCCTGATTATCCTATCTTCATGAATGGATATGCTCCAAAAAACTTCGACCATAAGTTTAGAGGTGCTGTAGCGGCCAATCAGGCGTTAAGTGAATCTTTAAATGTTCCTTCCGTATTTATGTTGAGATCCTACTCAACCCCACGTTTCTTGTCGTTGTTAAAACACCTTGGGATGTCCTCCTTTTCTCGTTCAGCCGACTACTATGGGCTCTCGTTGATACTGGGTGGGGGCGAATCGAGTCTGTGGCAAATGGTTGGTGCTTATGCATCCATGGCAAGGGCTTTAGAAACAAGTCGCAAAGAAGCTGTATTCTCTCCAAATATTATTAAAGGAGGTACACTATATAAACGACAAGATATGCCATTAAGCAAAGCGGCTATATGGAATACCTTCAAGGCACTGCAAACGGTCAATAGGCCGATGAATGAAGTCGGATGGAAGTACCTTGATTCTTATGAGCCATTGGCTTGGAAGACGGGGACGAGTTATGGTTTTAAAGATGCATGGGCCATTGGAACAAATCCTAAATATGCCATTGGTGTATGGGTCGGAAATGCTACTGGAGAGGGGCGCCCTGCTTGTACAGGCGTATTGGCTGCAGCACCTCTACTATTCGACATCTACCATCTACTACCCAAAGCACAATGGTTCCAAACCCCGTCAAGAGATCTTGAAGAACTTGCCGTGTGTCACGAAAGTGGCTTTAGAGCATCCAAACGTTGCGCTAGAATAGATACCATCCTTGTTGGAAAACAAGTCTTTGAAACGGAACCCTGCCCATATCATCAAGACGTGATGTTAGACGAGACAGAATCTTTTAGAGTAAATAGCTCTAACTACCCGATCTCAAAGATGGTGAAAAAGAAGTGGTTTATTCTTCCGCCACAAATGGCCTACTACTATAAGAAATACCATGCAGATTATGTGGTCGTCCCTCCACGTCTGTCTGAAGGCAAATGGAACACCGAAAATACTATTGGCATTATATATCCTTCTAAAGGTATCGCGATAACCGTTCCTAGAGATTTCAATGGTAAACCTACTGAAGTAATCTTAAGAGCTACATCAAGCCATGAAGATGAAGTGCTCTATTGGTTCTTAGATGGCGAAAATATTGGAATGACTGAAATAATTCATCAAGTGGCTATCTCTCCAGAAATGGGAAGCCATCGATTAGTGATCCAAGATGATAAAGGAAATGAAGCATCTGTAAAATTTACGGTGAATTAATTCAACATATCTAGTCTTCAATGTCATACACAGATCCCTATGGTTTAATAAGATCTTTTGTCTCTTGAGCTTCTAGTCCAACAGTATTGAATACACCTTGTCTATTGCAAGGCAAGAGTGTATGCTCTGATTTTCCAATGGAGTTAGATAATATCTAAATATAAACAAAGCCGGACACGCTGGGAGCGTATTCGGCTTTTCTTGTTGCTGAGAAATGCTTGAACATGTTTGTTAAAGCTTTTCTTGGTTATCGTATAATAAGCCTATAGCTTATTTGATTATCAAAAATTGAAAGGGTAATGATTTGAATAAAGGTCCTAATTAGTAAGGATTCTTCCATGAAAATAACGATAGAAGAACTATGCAGTGTCTCTCTGTATTTATCTTCTGCTAATGTATATCATTTCAAATGATTTCCAAAATCTTTTCAATATATAGACATATAATTTCAATAATATGATAGATCGATAGTATTAATGAGGTGCTGTATTATACCATACGATTTGAAAATTAGGGCTAAATGAGTGTGTCAACCCTCTAGCTTAAGAGTGTGTTTGTTGCCATTAATTCTCTAGTTTTCAGGTCTAAATAAATAGATTCTTTGTTTCGATCCATATATTGACAACATGCACTGAAGATGCTACAATTTCTAGCCCAGTGCGGAGCACTGCGGATAGATGAAAAACAGAGTAGGTGCTGTAAGTATGCTCCTTTTCATTTCATTGACCATCGTAAATCATAAAAGATGGTCGAACCTACAGCCTTCCACTTCTGAAATCATCATCAATCTAGGCTTAAAAGAATAGGTCATAAAATGATATACTTTCAGAGTGTAATATGTCACCTTCTCTTTTAACATGAAAATTTAAGGGATATTACGATTCTAAGAATGAGCATTAGTGCTATCTCTTATTTATTTCGTTTAATTCATGCTCCGTGATAATTTCTTGAAGAATAAGGTATTCACTTATGATAAGAATCGTCATATTTCTGTCTAACCCCTGTAAGAATAGACGTATCTTATCAATACATTCGCTTTTTTGACTCCGCTCATTGATAATGGAGATAAAAGAGAGTTCGTTTCTTTGGGAGATAACCCTTATCTTTTCGATATCAAGTGATTCATACTGATGTAGAAGTGACAATAACTCCTCTGCAATCTCTCTCTTTTCATGTGTCTGATACAGTTCTTCAAAGAATTGATAGGTCTTATTATCCAATGGTGACTCTTCTATCCATGGTGTATCATCATACCCTTCATCGAAATCGGAGGCATCCCATAGAAAATCTTTTCTTATGGATTTGGCCTTTTGCCACTGCGTCATCAAAGCTACTGATTGTTCTTGTTCGTGTTCTCCTATATTCTGTAGAAAAACAAGGATATCTAATGCCAACATACCTTCATCGGTATATTTAAATTTATCTCTAATAAGTTGCAGTAGCTTCGTTGAGGGAACAGATTCTTTGCCGACATAATAGTGGTCCATAATGATAACTAGAGGAGGAAGAAACCCATCATCTAGAATTTCAAATATTGGAAAAAAATGAGGTTCAATATCTTCCACAATAAACTCAATCTGTAGATCTTGTATGATCTCGAAGGAGAGTATCACCATGGGAACCTTGATTGCCTCTTTTTGCTTTATCTCAAGGAGCTTTACTGCAAAGGAGAGTAGCAACTGATGTAACTGGTGCTCTCTCGATAGATACTTCTCCTTAATCGATAGAGTGGTTAAATGCTCGTTGTAGGGCAGATAGTGATGAAGGAATACAGGTAATTGCTCTAAGGTATGTAACACACGATAGAGGTTGGGAATATCACTAGAGCGCTCTAGATACCAGCAACCAAAGTGAATATGTGCTTTTAACTCCGAAAGCATATTCAAGACAAGGTCTGTTCCTACCAATATATATATCGAGTTGAGACTCTCAATATATTCAGAGATATACCTATTCGCTTCTCGTGTTGGAGCTTCTAAAATCTTCTCTTTTAACGTTTCGTACTCTTTATCAATAGTACTATGGTGATCGTATATCATTTCTTCACAGTTTAATCCGATGACTCCCTCTTATTTATTATTTTTGTAGCCTCATATTCAAACAGTGATGCTATCATGCAAAATAAACTAGAAGTGGTCTCGATTCATATCGTTCCCCATATTACAGAGGATATACGTTTATATAACTATTTAAAGGGTGTTTTTGTTGAGTTACCTTCATCAAAAAGTATTAAAAAGACACTAGCCAAAGGATGGATACATATAGATGGGCGTAGAGCTTCTTCTGGTGATTGGGTTAAGGAGGGAATGCAAATATCACTTTATCAACAAATAGAGACTCTGTTAAAGCCTTATGATATAGAGGTTAAGATAGTTTATGAAGATGATTGGATGGCTATTGTTGATAAACCTGCAGGCATCACTACAAGTGGAAATCGTTTCGATACACTAGAGAATGCACTTCAAGGAAAGTTAATCCATAGTGAGCAGCCAGATGCATACGTAAATCCACGAGCCATTCACCGTTTAGATAAAGCAACTTCTGGTTTGGTCATTATCGCCAAAACAAAGAGAACGCGAATGCTACTTGGTCAGATGCTAGAAGAACGAAGGATAACTAAGAAATATCAAGCCTTAATTATGGGAGATATTGATGTTGAGGGGGAGATCAAGCTACCTATCGATGGACTGTGTGCATGCTCTAAATACCGTAAAATAGATGTGGTGCCTTCTCTACGTTCTGAGAAACTGACACTCGTAGAGCTTTCTCCCATAACTGGTCGTACCCATCAGTTGCGTATTCATATGTCGCTAAGAGATACACCAATATTAGGTGATACTCTATATGGCGTGGAAGGAAAGATACTAAAGCATAAGGGATTATTCCTATGTGCTTTTTCATTAGACCTCATTCATCCCATGACACAATGCTCTCTGCATGTCGAAATACCTCTCCCTCATAAATTCTATAAACGAATGTCTATAGAAAAACAACAAGCTGAGAAGTATCTTGATTGATACAATATACAATCCTAAGGTTAATGAAACTTTTCATAAATATGAAGATGAAGAGATGATAAAAACACGGGTGGCCTGTCAATTGACGAGAATTATTAAATCTAATATCCAATTTTCAAACATATTATTATCTCTGTCAGTATATGCTGGGTTTAACATAACTGAAGGATGTTGTGCCACTTAAATCATATCATCTGTTTTTAGCATTAACCTTATCATAAAAACCTAATAGTTAAGGAAAAAATATACTGTTTCGCTAAAATTATACAATATGAAATCGTAATTTTGCCCCCGTTATGAAAAAAATGAATGCAATATTAAAGAAGATTGAGAAGTGGAGAATGGATACAATATCAGAACGCAAATTCATTCTACTTCTTAGTTTAGTTGTCGGGGCCTTGAGTGGCTTGGCTGCCATTACCCTTAAAAACCTAATTCATTTCACCATTCACCATTTGACAGGAAACTTCAGTGTTGATGATGTAAGCTATCAATACTTAGCCTATCCAATGATCGGGATTTTAATCACTGTCCTTCTAATTAAATATGTCATTAAAGAAGATCTAGGACATGGGGTCTCTAAGATCCTTTATGCTTTCTCAAAGAAGAATAGTAAGATCTCAAAACATAATATGTACTCTTCGATGGTCACTAGTACCATCACCATCGGTTTCGGAGGTTCTGTTGGTGCTGAGGCTCCCGTAGCACTTACGGGCGCTGCGATTGGATCCAATCTTGCCCAGTTCTTTCGTTTAAACTATCGTGCGATTACCCTACTGGCTGGTTGTGGATCTTCTGCTGCTATCGCCGGAATCTTTAATGCGCCACTCGCTGGTCTCCTTTTTACGATAGAGGTACTAATGATCGACTTAACAATGTCCTCGTTGCTACCCCTGTTAATTTCAGCGGTGACTGCAACCACCACCTCCTACTTCTTGATGGGGGATAGCTATCACTTTAGATTTAGTCTCCATGAGTCTTTCGATGTGAACAATCTACACTGGGTAATTATTCTAGGTGTTTTATGTGGTCTTATATCAGTTTACTTCACGCGTGTGATGAGATGGGTCGAGGGACATTTCAAAAAACAAAAGAGTTTCATACATAGAGTAATTATCGGTGGCGTAGGTTTAGGTCTATTAATTTTCCTTTTCCCATCTTTATGGGGTGAAGGATATGTCTCTATCAATCAGATTCTAAATGGGAACTACACAGATGTGTTAAATAATTCTGTTTTCTTCTCTTTCAAGAACAACCAAACGATACTTATTCTTGTTTTTATTGCCATATTAGCATTCAAAGTATTTGCTACTGCAATCACAACGGGTGCAGGTGGTGTTGGGGGTATTTTTGCTCCTACGCTATTTATGGGATGCTTTGCAGGATTTATTTTTTCATCAATAATAAACCAAGGAAGTCCTGAGTTGGCAACCGAAAATTATGCTTTATATGGAATGGCTGGTGTCATGGCTGGTGTTATGTTTGCTCCAATGACCGCAGTATTCCTAATTGCTGAAATTACTGGAGGATATACGCTGTTTGTTCCGCTTCTGATCTCTTCCGCTTGTTCTTATTTGACGATATTAGCTTTTGAGAAACACTCGTTATACCATTCTCACTTGGCCGAAAGAGGTGAGCTTTTAACACACAATAAGGATAAGACAGTTCTAACATTGATGAAGCTTAGAAGAGTGATTGAAACCGATCTCATTACTGTCGACGAGGATGCTTGTCTCGGTGATTTGGTTAAATTGATCTCTAAAAGTAAAAGAAATATATTCCCTGTGATCGATAAGGATAATAATTTTAGAGGCGTGGTCCTTCTTGATAATATCCGTAGTATCATGTTCAACAAGGAGATGTATCATAAAACTTACGTCACAGATTTGATGGTTATGCCACCTGAAATGGTACACCCTGACGAAAGTATGGAAAAAGTTATGAAAAAATTTAAATCTTCGGGGGCATGGAACTTACCGGTCGTGGAGAATAGAAAATATATTGGTTTTATCTCGAAAGCAACTATCTTTAGTGCTTATAGAAGTGTTTTAGTTCACTTCTCCGATGAATAAAGCTTTTTCAATTCCAAAAACCAAAGTTCATTATTTATTTTTTAACCTTATCGAATTATTACCATGGTAAAAGATACGCAAGTTTTCGATCTTATCGAGCAAGAAGACAAGAGACAACTGGAAGGTATTGAGCTGATCGCTTCAGAAAACTTTGTTTCTGATCAAGTGATGGAAGCAGCAGGTTCTTGTTTGACAAATAAATATGCCGAAGGATATCCTGGACACCGTTATTATGGTGGATGTCAAGTAGTAGATCAAGTGGAGCAACTTGCTATTGATCGCCTTTGTGAACTTTATGGCGCAACATATGCTAATGTTCAGCCTCACTCAGGTGCACAAGCTAATATGGCGGTGCTTCTTACTTGCTTGAAACCCGGAGATAAATTTATGGGCCTTGACTTAGCGCATGGTGGACACCTTTCGCACGGTTCCCCTGTGAATAGCTCAGGATTGCTTTATAAGCCTGTGGCTTACACAGTAGAGGAGTCTACTGGAATGATCGATTACGATAAAATGGAAGCAATAGCACTTACTGAAAAGCCAAAGCTGATCATTGGTGGTGCATCTGCTTACTCTAGAGAGTGGGATTATGCTCGTATGAGAGAGATCGCGGATAAAGTTGGAGCTCTTTTTATGGTAGATATGGCACATACTGCCGGACTTATCGCTGCTGGTATCTTGGACAACCCTGTTCCTCATGCCCACATCGTAACGTCTACTACTCATAAAACATTACGTGGACCTAGAGGTGGTATCATCATTATGGGAGAAGATTTTGTAAACCCTTGGGGGGTGAAAACACCTAAAGGCGTGGAGAAAATGATGTCTGCAATGTTGAATACTTCTGTATTCCCTGGTATTCAAGGGGGTCCTCTTGAACATGTGATTGCGGCCAAAGCAGTTGCTTTCGGTGAAGCCCTAAAACCAGAATACAAAGACTACCAAGCTCAGGTGAAGAAGAATGCTTCGGTGATGGCTGAAGCTTTCGTAAACAAAGGATACAAAGTGATCTCTGATGGTACAGATAACCACCTAATGTTGATCGACCTTCGTACGAAATTCCCTGATATCACAGGTAAGAAAGTCGAGAATATATTGGTGAAAGCGGATATCACAATCAATAAGAATATGGTGCCTTTCGATTCTCGTTCTCCTTTCTCTACTTCAGGTCTTCGTGTAGGTACGCCTGCAATCACAACTCGTGGATTGAAAGAAGAGCATATGGCTCCTATTGTTGATCTTATTGACGAGGTGATCTCAAATATCGAAAATGAAGAGGTGATTGCCTCTGTGAAGAAAAGAGTAAACGAAATGATGTCTTCTCTACCTAAATTTGCTTGGTAATACCAAATAATTTAGGTTCTAGATCATCTTAATACGATAAAAAAAATCTCCTTAAGCTAAATAACACATTTAGCTTAATGGAGATTTTTTTATGCCCAGATGTATGTACCACAAGATAGGATATACGAGAAACACCCAACGTCAGGCTCCTTGTGCGAACCGTCTGTCAGGCGTTAATCTCTATTAATCTAAAATCCAATAATATAAGGGCTTTTTTGATTTGGTGCCCTTACCCAAGAGTATGAAAAATAATACTAACTTCTATCGTAATTAACTAATTTCCCTTTTGGTACAATCTTGAATGAATATTGTGCTTTACAAGGCTTGTTATTAGGGAACTTAATCTCTAAACCTTTTGAGCTTCTTGTCCACTCTATCTTCTCTTTTGAGCCTAATAGCTCTACTCTTGCAATACCTTTCTTTGCAAATTTCTCTCCCTTTGCTAGCTCTGGAAGAACCAACGTGCCATGGTCTTTCCATGTAGTGGTAATTGCATATACTGCGCTGTTATCTTTTTTACGTGTGTAGCGAACTTCGTTTTTACCATAATTGTGATAATCCCAGAATAGTAAGTTTCTGCTCTCTTTCATCTTGATCAACTGTGTGTCACCATGACCCGCAGTTCTCCATTTACGGGTAGCATAAATGGCTTCACCATTAACTTTCAACCATGCACCCATTCCTTTCATGATATCTTGTTCTGCTTTGGCAATCGAACCATCTCCTTTAGGTGTAAGAGATATCAAGTAAATACCACCTCTACTTACCAAATCCACAAGGATATTTATGTGGTAGTCTGCACCAAAGCGATATTTCTTATTCTCTACCCAACACCATGGATAACCAATTGCTCTGTCCGAAAGAAAATAACCCGATGGATTTGGTTCCATGTCTCTGTTACCTTCGTAACAACGAATACCTACTCCTTTAGGGAAATTCCACTGCTTGCGACCTCCTGGTAGTTTGTTGGCAACCAAATGCCCTTTTTTGCTGTATTGATTCTCTAGGATATTCAATACAGAATCTTCATTCAATACACCATCTCTTGGGTTTAATCCATCAAACCAGATGAAATCAGGATCATACTTGTCCTCTACTTCTCTTACTTTTGCAGCCCACTCTTTACCAAACTCCTCTGGTTGTACATAAAGTTTTGACTGAAATAGATCTTTATATTCAGGATTGAAGATAGGATTCCACTTCTTCTCCTCTTCTGTATATTTACCAGACTTAAGAATCCAATCATATGTCCTTGCATGGTGAAATGTAGCTGCGAGTTTCATACCTCTTTTTCTTACTTCCGTCGCTATTTCACCATATATATCTTTTTTAGGCCCCATGTTCTTAGCATTCCATCTGGTCTGTTTACTATCCCACATACAGAAACCATCATGGTGTACAAGGCAAATACCCCCAAACTTACAACCTGCATCTGCCATCAATTGTGCCCACTCTCCAGCATCAAATTTAGGTGCCTTGAAATCGTTGATGATATCGATATATGTGTAATCTTTTAGGCTACCATACTTCTCTATATGGTGCTCTTTCGATTTACGATCATCTGGCTTGCGCGTGTTTTGTGCTTCATAAATACGCTTCACATAATCAGGACCAGCATATGCCGCCTCTGAATATGGTCCCCAGTGTGTATAACAACCAAATTTTGCATCTAAGAACCACTCTGGAATATCTTCTTTCTTAAGTTCTAGCCAACGGTTATTTATTTCACCTTTCCAATCATTTCCTCCAACACCCTTAACCTTATGTGTAGGTAAGTTTTGAGGATTTTGAGCATTTACTACTGTTCCTGTAAATACAAGAATCAATAACAATGCAACATGTCTCATAGTATTCATATCTCTCTAGTCTTTATCTATTAACTGATCGCAATTTGAGGAATACTCTAGACAACTGATATTTATGAATGCACTTTTAATAAGACTTTTGTAACAACAACAAATATGGGATGTTGTTCGTGATATTTGTGGGGGTGAACCGAATGTTTTCTGTTAATTATGTATACAATTTATAGTAATGGAATGTTGATACATATAAGAGAAAACATTATTTAGTCTCTCTCATGGATATCTTTCAAATACAACGTCTTATATTTTTGTCGTTATGCCTTACTTTTGCCAACTATATGATGGAGTCATCCATAACGTATTATGACTCGATATAGGTTGTGTCGTAAATTTAGATCTAAATCGAAAGGTTAAACCAGGTCGTAGTATCATACCATCAGCATTAATTCCTATTTCGCTTCGATCAAAGTTCTTCAAATACCCTAGTGGAGTAGACTTTATGTTATAGTAATTAATGAAGTGTTCCCATATTAAGATCTATTTGCATCATTAAAAGAGATCTCAAGGATTATATTGGCAGGTAGAACCTATTTAAAACACTCCATCTGTATTTGCTGCAATAATGCGCTGAAAGTCGGGCCTATCTCATTTAACCTACTATGATGTGGATATAGTGAATATATCTATAATGTCGTCTGCCTCCAATCTAGATATATGACATAGATGCTTTTTCGTTAGATAGAATACATCTTATCACTCTTTCAAAAATGACCTTGCGTGAAAATAAAAACAGTATATTTAAAATCACCACTAAAAATAACCCAGACAGAGTTTAATTTACACGACCTCTTCTTGACTTTGTCGTGGGATGTAACTTATCTCCTCTCACAATAAAAAACCGTTATTTTCCACCTTCTCTCCATCGATTCCCTACTTAACTATGCCTTAAAAGCTACCAACCTCAGACTTAATCCATCCCTAATCCGTCGTTAACCCGTCCCTAGTACGTCCTTTGTCCATGGTTTAGCCATGATTCGTCCATGGTTCAGCCATCGAAACCCCCGAAATCGATGGACAAACCATGGACGAATCATGGCTAAACCATGGACAAAGGACGGATTAAGTATATATTAAGGACGGATTAACGACGGATTAGGTGCGAGGTTGGTTAGGGGGAGGTGTGATTTTGGTTGCTGTTGTTCCTGGGTTGGTGTATTTGTCGTGCTGATTTTAGGGAGTGGTTGATGTGGTGTGTTTGAAATTTGATTCTGGTGTTTTTTCTCTTTGAATGGGGTTATATATATAACGGATGCATTTTTTGAGATGGGAGAGGAGTGTGGTGTGGATAGGATATGGGGTGTTGTGTGTTTTGTTTGAAAAAAGTTTTGGGCGTAACAGGTTGGTCGTAAGGGGCTGGGGGTGGAGGTCTGTTTTTTTCTAAGAAAAAACATGTTATTTTATTTGGAATAGTGGGTGAAAATGATGTTTCTTTGCATCGCATTTGAGAACAAATGCACACGTTCTACCGACATATTTACAGTGAACTGAATATTATCCCTTCCGCTGTGTGGCTCCATTGATTCTAGCGAGATGAGAAAGAGAGGACATAAGAAGCTGATAGAAAAACAGGGCATGATTAGAGGTAGGTAGGACATTGAAATTTTGACTAGAATATAAGGTGAAAAAATATTTCACTTTTCATTTGGATCTTTCAAATGAAATGAGTTATCTTTGCAGCCACGTTCTAGAAAAAAGCGGAGAGTGTTTTTTAAGTCTCAATTAAGTTGAGAAATTATTTAAGAAAACATTTGGAGTTTAAAGATAAAATCGTTTATCTTTGCAACCGCAAAAACATCGGCGCAACGGCGACGATGGATGAATAAGATACAAAGTTCTTTGAAGATATTTTTTGATAATGACAAGTACAAAAAAGCAACCGTCAATCTAATAGATTTTTGAGTTTTTGTTGAGCTAAATTAATTAACTTTTTATACAACGAAGAGTTTGATCCTGGCTCAGGATGAACGCTAGCGGGAGGCCTAACACATGCAAGTCGAGGGGTAACGGAGGTAGCTTGCTACCAGACGACGACCGGCGCACGGGTGAGTAACGCGTATGTAATCTGCCTTGTACAGGGGAATAGCCCAGAGAAATTTGGATTAATGCCCCATAGTATTATCGAGTCGCATGACTTGGTGATTAAAGCTCCGGCGGTACAAGATGAACATGCGTGACATTAGCTAGTTGGTAAGGTAACGGCTTACCAAGGCTACGATGTCTAGGGGTTCTGAGAGGATGATCCCCCACACTGGTACTGAGACACGGACCAGACTCCTACGGGAGGCAGCAGTGAGGAATATTGGTCAATGGACGCAAGTCTGAACCAGCCATCCCGCGTGAAGGATGACTGCCCTATGGGTTGTAAACTTCTTTTATATGCAAATAAACCTACTTTCGTGAAAGTAGCTGAAGGTAGCATATGAATAAACACCGGCTAACTCCGTGCCAGCAGCCGCGGTAATACGGAGGGTGTAAGCGTTATCCGGATTTATTGGGTTTAAAGGGTACGTAGGCGGTAATATAAGTCAGTGGTGAAATCCTGCAGCTCAACTGTAGAACTGCCATTGAAACTGTATTACTTGAGTATACTTGAGGTAGGCGGAATGAGTAGTGTAGCGGTGAAATGCTTAGATATTACTCAGAACACCGATTGCGAAGGCAGCTTACTAAGGTATAACTGACGCTGATGTACGAAAGCGTGGGGAGCGAACAGGATTAGATACCCTGGTAGTCCACGCCGTAAACGATGATTACTCGCTGTTGGCGATACACAGTCAGTGGCTAAGCGAAAGTTTTAAGTAATCCACCTGGGGAGTACGATCGCAAGATTGAAACTCAAAGGAATTGACGGGGGCCCGCACAAGCGGAGGAACATGTGGTTTAATTCGATGATACGCGAGGAACCTTACCTGGGCTTAAATGTACGGCGATCGGTCTAGAGATAGACTTTTCTTCGGACGACGTACAAGGTGCTGCATGGTTGTCGTCAGCTCGTGCCGTGAGGTGTCGGGTTAAGTCCCATAACGAGCGCAACCCCTATCTTTAGTTGCTAACAGGTTAAGCTGAGGACTCTAGAGAGACTGCCACCGTAAGGTGAGAGGAAGGTGGGGATGACGTCAAATCAGCACGGCCCTTATGTCCAGGGCTACACACGTGTTACAATGGTCAGTACAAAGGGCAGCTACCTGGCGACAGGATGCTAATCTCTAAAACTGGTCTCAGTTCGGATCGGAGTCTGCAACTCGACTCCGTGAAGCTGGATTCGCTAGTAATCGCGCATCAGCCATGGCGCGGTGAATACGTTCCCGGGCCTTGTACACACCGCCCGTCAAACCATGGAAGCTGGGGGTGCCTGAAGTCTGTTACCGAAAGGAGCGGCCTAGGGTAAAACTAGTGACTGGGGTTAAGTCGTAACAAGGTAGCCGTACCGGAAGGTGTGGCTGGAACACCTCCTTTCTGGAGCCGACATTAACGGTAAAGAAAATCGACGAGATTAGGTTGTTTTTTCTTGTCATATCAAAAAACCTTATATACCCACATAACCAAAGTGGATAGCGTTAGGCTGAAAAACTAAGGTGGTTATGTTTTAAACATAGTCCCGTAGCTCAGCTGGTTAGAGCGCTACACTGATAATGTAGAGGTCCCCAGTTCAAGTCTGGGCGGGACTACAATCGTAATATTATTTATACGAGGTTATTTGGGGGATTAGCTCAGCTGGCTAGAGCGCCTGCCTTGCACGCAGGAGGTCATCGGTTCGACTCCGATATTCTCCACACATTTATATTGATTTAGTTAGATTTAATTTGATTAGATCGGTGTATATAAGTTCTTTGACATTCTGGAAAAAAGTAATCTGTAAAAGAATACAACAGATATCGAGATTAACATTAAAGGTTAATTATAATAGAAAGTAAGTAAGGGTGTATGGTGGATGCCTAGGCTCTTAGAGGCGATGAAAGACGTGATAAGCTGCGATAAGCTTCGGGGAGGTGCAAACAACCTTTGATCCGAAGATTTCTGAATGGGGCAACCCAGCCAATTTATTGGTTATCTGACTTCGGTCAGAGGCAAACCCGGAGAACTGAAACATCTAAGTACCCGGAGGAAGAGAAAACAAAAGTGATTCCGTTAGTAGTGGCGATCGAACGCGGATTAGCCCAAACCAATTACGTTTCGGCGTGGTTGGGGTTGTAGGACTGCGATATGAGATTATGCGTGAAGTAGAAGTAACTGGAAAGTTACACCAGAGAGGGTGATAGTCCTGTACACGTAAGCAAATATGATCTAGCAGTATCCTGAGTAGGGCGGGGCACGTGAAACCCTGTCTGAATCTGCCAGGACCATCTGGTAAGGCTAAATACTCCTAAGAGACCGATAGAGAACCAGTACCGTGAGGGAAAGGTGAAAAGTACCCCGAACAGGGGAGTGAAATAGTACCTGAAACCATACACTTACAAGCGGTCGGAGCATCATTAGATGTGACGGCGTGCCTTTTGCATAATGAGCCTACGAGTTACTCCTCACTAGCAAGGTTAAGAGCTTAAGGCTCGGAGCCGAAGCGAAAGCAAGTCTGAATAGGGCGTCGAAGTTAGTGGGGGTAGACGCGAAACCGTGTGATCTACCCATGGGCAGGTTGAAGTCTTGGTAACACAAGATGGAGGACCGAACCAGGGAGCGTTGAAAAGCTCTTGGATGACCTGTGGGTAGGGGTGAAAGGCCAATCAAACTCGGAAATAGCTCGTACTCCCCGAAATGCATTTAGGTGCAGCCTTGGATATAGTATTGCAGAGGTAGAGCTACTGATTGGATGCGAGGGCTTCACCGCCTATCAACTCCAGACAAACTCCGAATGCTGTAATATGATTACCAGGAGTGAGGGCATGGGTGCTAAGGTCCATGTCCGAAAGGGAAAGAACCCGGACCATCAGCTAAGGTCCCCAAGTATATGTTAAGTTGAACAAACGAGGTCTGATTGCATAGACAGCTAGTATGTTGGCTTGGAAGCAGCCATTCATTTAAAGAGTGCGTAACAGCTCACTAGTCGAGCGATCGGGCATGGATAATAATCGGGCATCAAACATATCACCGAAGCTATGGATTTAATGGACTACCATTAAGTGGTAGGGGAGCATTCTGACTGCGTTGAATGTGCACTGTGAGGTGCGCTGGAGCGGTTAGAAAAGCAAATGTAGGCATAAGTAACGATAAGGAGGGCGAGAAACCCTCCCACCGATAGACTAAGGTTTCCTGATCAACGCTAATCGGATCAGGGTTAGTCGGGACCTAAGGGGTAGCCGAACGGCGAACTCGATGGACAACGGGTTAATATTCCCGTACTTTATATAGTTGTGATGGGGCGACGGAGTGATGAAAGCACCGCGTACTGACGGAATAGTACGTTGAAGGGCGTAGGTTATGAGATGTGTAGGCAAATCCGCACGTTGAGCTGAAACCTGATAGTACCGAGAGTCTTCGGACGATTGGATAGTGTGCCTAAGGGCTTCCTAGAAAAACCTCTAAACGTAGATTATATAAACCCGTACCGCAAACCGACACAGGTAGTCAAGGAGAGAATCCTGAGGTGCTCGAGTGATTCATGGCTAAGGAACTAGGCAAAATCGATCCGTAACTTCGGGAGAAGGATCGCTCCTCGCAAGGGGAGCCGCAGTGAAAAGGCCCAGGCGACTGTTTATCAAAAACACAGGGCTTTGCTAAATCGAAAGATGATGTATAAGGCCTGACACCTGCCCGGTGCCGGAAGGTTAAGTGGGGGCGTTATCTTCGGAGAAGCGCTGAAATGAAGCCCCGGTAAACGGCGGCCGTAACTATAACGGTCCTAAGGTAGCGAAATTCCTTGTCGGGTAAGTTCCGACCTGCACGAATGGTGCAACGATCTGGGCACTGTCTCAGCCATGAGCTCGGTGAAATTGAAGTATCGGTGAAGATGCCGATTACCCGCAACGGGACGGAAAGACCCCGTGAACCTTTACTGCAACTTCACATTGATTTTGGGCAAGTAATGTGTAGGATAGGTCGGAGACAATGAAATGGCGTCGCTAGGCGTTGTGGAGTCGTCCTTGAAATACGACCCTTTGCTTGTTTGAAACCTAACTCAGCAATGAGGACATTGTGTGGTGGGTAGTTTGACTGGGGTGGTCGCCTCCAAAAGAGTAACGGAGGCTTCTAAAGGTACCCTCAAGACGATTGGTAACCGTCTGTAGAGTGTAATGGCACAAGGGTGCTTGACTGTGAGACCAACACGTCGATCAGGTACGAAAGTAGAGCATAGTGATCCGGTGGTTCCGTATGGAAGGGCCATCGCTCAAAGGATAAAAGGTACTCCGGGGATAACAGGCTGATCGCTCCCAAGAGCTCATATCGACGGAGCGGTTTGGCACCTCGATGTCGGCTCGTCACATCCTGGGGCTGGAGAAGGTCCCAAGGGTTGGGCTGTTCGCCCATTAAAGTGGCACGCGAGCTGGGTTCAGAACGTCGTGAGACAGTTCGGTCCCTATCTGTTGTGGGCGCAGGAAACTTGAGAGAAGCTGCTGCTAGTACGAGAGGACCGCGGTGGACAAACCTCTGGTGTATCAGTTGTGCCGCCAGGTGCATTGCTGAGTAGCTACGTTTGGAAGAGATAAGTGCTGAAAGCATCTAAGCACGAAGCTCCACTCAAGATGAGGTTTCCTTAGAGGGTCGTTGGAGACTACGACGTTGATAGGCTGCAGGTGTAAAGGTTGTGAGACCAAAGCCGAGCAGTACTAATTACCCGAAACTTTCATTAGAACAAAAGATTAGTTGTATTTAGATTACTTTTTCCAGGAGCATGTCAAAAAGATATATTGAACTATGTATGCTGATAATGTTAGATTATAACATTTAAGTCAGATATAAATAACCGTATTTAGAATTTAAGGTGGTTATTGCATAGGGGTTCCACCTCTTCCCATTCCGAACAGAGAAGTTAAGCCCTACCGCGCCGATGGTACTGCAGAGATGTGGGAGAGTAGGTCGCCGCCGTTTTAGTAAAAGATCAATTCACTAGAGTTGATTTTTTTATGAACTAAACGTTCTTTGAAGATTTTTTTTGATAATGACAAGTACAAAAAAGCAACCGTCAATCTAATAGATTTTTGAGTTTTTGTTGAGCTAAATTAATTAACTTTTTATACAACGAAGAGTTTGATCCTGGCTCAGGATGAACGCTAGCGGGAGGCCTAACACATGCAAGTCGAGGGGTAACGGAGGTAGCTTGCTACCAGACGACGACCGGCGCACGGGTGAGTAACGCGTATGTAATCTGCCTTGTACAGGGGAATAGCCCAGAGAAATTTGGATTAATGCCCCATAGTATTATCGAGTCGCATGACTTGGTGATTAAAGCTCCGGCGGTACAAGATGAACATGCGTGACATTAGCTAGTTGGTAAGGTAACGGCTTACCAAGGCTACGATGTCTAGGGGTTCTGAGAGGATGATCCCCCACACTGGTACTGAGACACGGACCAGACTCCTACGGGAGGCAGCAGTGAGGAATATTGGTCAATGGACGCAAGTCTGAACCAGCCATCCCGCGTGAAGGATGACTGCCCTATGGGTTGTAAACTTCTTTTATATGCAAATAAACCTACTTTCGTGAAAGTAGCTGAAGGTAGCATATGAATAAACACCGGCTAACTCCGTGCCAGCAGCCGCGGTAATACGGAGGGTGTAAGCGTTATCCGGATTTATTGGGTTTAAAGGGTACGTAGGCGGTAATATAAGTCAGTGGTGAAATCCTGCAGCTCAACTGTAGAACTGCCATTGAAACTGTATTACTTGAGTATACTTGAGGTAGGCGGAATGAGTAGTGTAGCGGTGAAATGCTTAGATATTACTCAGAACACCGATTGCGAAGGCAGCTTACTAAGGTATAACTGACGCTGATGTACGAAAGCGTGGGGAGCGAACAGGATTAGATACCCTGGTAGTCCACGCCGTAAACGATGATTACTCGCTGTTGGCGATACACAGTCAGTGGCTAAGCGAAAGTTTTAAGTAATCCACCTGGGGAGTACGATCGCAAGATTGAAACTCAAAGGAATTGACGGGGGCCCGCACAAGCGGAGGAACATGTGGTTTAATTCGATGATACGCGAGGAACCTTACCTGGGCTTAAATGTACGGCGATCGGTCTAGAGATAGACTTTTCTTCGGACGACGTACAAGGTGCTGCATGGTTGTCGTCAGCTCGTGCCGTGAGGTGTCGGGTTAAGTCCCATAACGAGCGCAACCCCTATCTTTAGTTGCTAACAGGTTAAGCTGAGGACTCTAGAGAGACTGCCACCGTAAGGTGAGAGGAAGGTGGGGATGACGTCAAATCAGCACGGCCCTTATGTCCAGGGCTACACACGTGTTACAATGGTCAGTACAAAGGGCAGCTACCTGGCGACAGGATGCTAATCTCTAAAACTGGTCTCAGTTCGGATCGGAGTCTGCAACTCGACTCCGTGAAGCTGGATTCGCTAGTAATCGCGCATCAGCCATGGCGCGGTGAATACGTTCCCGGGCCTTGTACACACCGCCCGTCAAACCATGGAAGCTGGGGGTGCCTGAAGTCTGTTACCGAAAGGAGCGGCCTAGGGTAAAACTAGTGACTGGGGTTAAGTCGTAACAAGGTAGCCGTACCGGAAGGTGTGGCTGGAACACCTCCTTTCTGGAGCCGACATTAACGGTAAAGAAAATCGACGAGATTAGGTTGTTTTTTCTTGTCATATCAAAAAACCTTATATACCCACATAACCAAAGTGGATAGCGTTAGGCTGAAAAACTAAGGTGGTTATGTTTTAAACATAGTCCCGTAGCTCAGCTGGTTAGAGCGCTACACTGATAATGTAGAGGTCCCCAGTTCAAGTCTGGGCGGGACTACAATCGTAATATTATTTATACGAGGTTATTTGGGGGATTAGCTCAGCTGGCTAGAGCGCCTGCCTTGCACGCAGGAGGTCATCGGTTCGACTCCGATATTCTCCACACATTTATATTGATTTAGTTAGATTTAATTTGATTAGATCGGTGTATATAAGTTCTTTGACATTCTGGAAAAAAGTAATCTGTAAAAGAATACAACAGATATCGAGATTAACATTAAAGGTTAATTATAATAGAAAGTAAGTAAGGGTGTATGGTGGATGCCTAGGCTCTTAGAGGCGATGAAAGACGTGATAAGCTGCGATAAGCTTCGGGGAGGTGCAAACAACCTTTGATCCGAAGATTTCTGAATGGGGCAACCCAGCCAATTTATTGGTTATCTGACTTCGGTCAGAGGCAAACCCGGAGAACTGAAACATCTAAGTACCCGGAGGAAGAGAAAACAAAAGTGATTCCGTTAGTAGTGGCGATCGAACGCGGATTAGCCCAAACCAATTACGTTTCGGCGTGGTTGGGGTTGTAGGACTGCGATATGAGATTATGCGTGAAGTAGAAGTAACTGGAAAGTTACACCAGAGAGGGTGATAGTCCTGTACACGTAAGCAAATATGATCTAGCAGTATCCTGAGTAGGGCGGGGCACGTGAAACCCTGTCTGAATCTGCCAGGACCATCTGGTAAGGCTAAATACTCCTAAGAGACCGATAGAGAACCAGTACCGTGAGGGAAAGGTGAAAAGTACCCCGAACAGGGGAGTGAAATAGTACCTGAAACCATACACTTACAAGCGGTCGGAGCATCATTAGATGTGACGGCGTGCCTTTTGCATAATGAGCCTACGAGTTACTCCTCACTAGCAAGGTTAAGAGCTTAAGGCTCGGAGCCGAAGCGAAAGCAAGTCTGAATAGGGCGTCGAAGTTAGTGGGGGTAGACGCGAAACCGTGTGATCTACCCATGGGCAGGTTGAAGTCTTGGTAACACAAGATGGAGGACCGAACCAGGGAGCGTTGAAAAGCTCTTGGATGACCTGTGGGTAGGGGTGAAAGGCCAATCAAACTCGGAAATAGCTCGTACTCCCCGAAATGCATTTAGGTGCAGCCTTGGATATAGTATTGCAGAGGTAGAGCTACTGATTGGATGCGAGGGCTTCACCGCCTATCAACTCCAGACAAACTCCGAATGCTGTAATATGATTACCAGGAGTGAGGGCATGGGTGCTAAGGTCCATGTCCGAAAGGGAAAGAACCCGGACCATCAGCTAAGGTCCCCAAGTATATGTTAAGTTGAACAAACGAGGTCTGATTGCATAGACAGCTAGTATGTTGGCTTGGAAGCAGCCATTCATTTAAAGAGTGCGTAACAGCTCACTAGTCGAGCGATCGGGCATGGATAATAATCGGGCATCAAACATATCACCGAAGCTATGGATTTAATGGACTACCATTAAGTGGTAGGGGAGCATTCTGACTGCGTTGAATGTGTGCTGTGAGGCGCGCTGGAGCGGTTAGAAAAGCAAATGTAGGCATAAGTAACGATAAGGAGGGCGAGAAACCCTCCCACCGATAGACTAAGGTTTCCTGATCAACGCTAATCGGATCAGGGTTAGTCGGGACCTAAGGGGTAGCCGAACGGCGAACTCGATGGACAACGGGTTAATATTCCCGTACTTTATATAGTTGTGATGGGGCGACGGAGTGATGAAAGCACCGCGTACTGACGGAATAGTACGTTGAAGGGCGTAGGTTATGAGATGTGTAGGCAAATCCGCACGTTGAGCTGAAACCCGATAGTACCGAGAGTCTTCGGACGATTGGATAGTGTGCCTAAGGGCTTCCAAGAAAAACCTCTAAACGTAGATTATATAAACCCGTACCGCAAACCGACACAGGTAGTCAAGGAGAGAATCCTGAGGTGCTCGAGTGATTCATGGCTAAGGAACTAGGCAAAATCGATCCGTAACTTCGGGAGAAGGATCGCTCCTCGCAAGGGGAGCCGCAGTGAAAAGGCCCAGGCGACTGTTTATCAAAAACACAGGGCTTTGCTAAATCGAAAGATGATGTATAAGGCCTGACACCTGCCCGGTGCCGGAAGGTTAAGTGGGGGCGTTATCTTCGGAGAAGCGCTGAAATGAAGCCCCGGTAAACGGCGGCCGTAACTATAACGGTCCTAAGGTAGCGAAATTCCTTGTCGGGTAAGTTCCGACCTGCACGAATGGTGCAACGATCTGGGCACTGTCTCAGCCATGAGCTCGGTGAAATTGAAGTATCGGTGAAGATGCCGATTACCCGCAACGGGACGGAAAGACCCCGTGAACCTTTACTGCAACTTCACATTGATTTTGGGCAAGTAATGTGTAGGATAGGTCGGAGACAATGAAATGGCGTCGCTAGGCGTTGTGGAGTCGTCCTTGAAATACGACCCTTTGCTTGTTTGAAACCTAACTCAGCAATGAGGACATTGTGTGGTGGGTAGTTTGACTGGGGTGGTCGCCTCCAAAAGAGTAACGGAGGCTTCTAAAGGTACCCTCAAGACGATTGGTAACCGTCTGTAGAGTGTAATGGCACAAGGGTGCTTGACTGTGAGACCAACACGTCGATCAGGTACGAAAGTAGAGCATAGTGATCCGGTGGTTCCGTATGGAAGGGCCATCGCTCAAAGGATAAAAGGTACTCCGGGGATAACAGGCTGATCGCTCCCAAGAGCTCATATCGACGGAGCGGTTTGGCACCTCGATGTCGGCTCGTCACATCCTGGGGCTGGAGAAGGTCCCAAGGGTTGGGCTGTTCGCCCATTAAAGTGGCACGCGAGCTGGGTTCAGAACGTCGTGAGACAGTTCGGTCCCTATCTGTTGTGGGCGCAGGAAACTTGAGAGAAGCTGCTGCTAGTACGAGAGGACCGCGGTGGACAAACCTCTGGTGTATCAGTTGTGCCGCCAGGTGCATTGCTGAGTAGCTACGTTTGGAAGAGATAAGTGCTGAAAGCATCTAAGCACGAAGCTCCACTCAAGATGAGGTTTCCTTAGAGGGTCGTTGGAGACTACGACGTTGATAGGCTGCAGGTGTAAAGGTTGTGAGACCAAAGCCGAGCAGTACTAATTACCCGAAACTTTCATTAGAACAAAAGATTAGTTGTATTTAGATTACTTTTTCCAGGAGCATGTCAAAAAGATATATTGAACTATGTATGCTGATAATGTTAGATTATAACATTTAAGTCAGATATAAATAACCGTATTTAGAATTTAAGGTGGTTATTGCATAGGGGTTCCACCTCTTCCCATTCCGAACAGAGAAGTTAAGCCCTACCGCGCCGATGGTACTGCAGAGATGTGGGAGAGTAGGTCGCTGCCGTTTTACAGAGAACCGATTCTTATTAAAGAGTCGGTTTTTTTGCGTCTATACTTTTATTATCGATATGAACTGATTCTATTAAGGTCAGTTTTTTGCGTCTATATTTTTTTAGGTAATATGCTGTGTCTCCATTATGGGAAGAGTAACCTCTTCCCGACATCATTTCCCTTTGGGAACAGATAAGTTAAGCCCTACCGCGCTGAGGCTACTGCAGATATGGACGAGAGTAGATCGTCGCCATTTTACAGAGAACCGATTCTTTGCGTCTATGCTTTTATAAAATACATTCTAATGTTGCTAATAGTGTTATTTTTGAAAGTGTTATAACTAGGTATTTATCATTATAATTTTATCCATAATGATGTTAAAGTTTCACTATTGATACTATACTAATTTATGAGGTAAGAAGATATTATCCTATCCACAATAATAGCTAGTTTCTTTTAAGTCAATTGATCAAATACTTTTCATATTCATTTTATTGCTATATATTTGTCATAAAGTGTTCATCTTCTTACTTTACTTGAATTTTTGAGTAAAGTAAGAATTGTCGGTTATCATTTTATTTAAGCAACAGTAAAGCTAGTAAGTTATATTTGTGACTTAAGTGGCGAAGCTGTGTCATATTATCAGTTTAAATAAATGAAAATTACTATCTTCATAGTATTTAAAGTAAGTGTATTAATTTAACTGCACATACACCTAAAACTGAATTTCTTACCAAGTGAAAAACAGCAAAATGAATAAAAAATCTAGTTATACTATTGCGTGCATTGGTGCTGGTTACGTTGGAGGCCCAACAATGTCTGTTATTGCCAAGCATTGTCCTGAGATTAATGTAGAAGTTGTTGATATCAATCAATTGCGCATCAATGCATGGAATGATTCTGATTTAACAAAACTTCCTGTGTATGAGCCAGGTTTAGATGATGTGGTTAGTATTGCTAGAGGGCGAAACTTGTTTTTTTCTACAGATGTCAAAGGTGCAATTGAAAGAGCAGATATAATATTTATATCTGTAAATACTCCAACAAAAGTCTATGGTGAAGGGAAAGGCATGGCTGCTGATTTGAAGTATGTCGAGTTATGTACAAGACAAATCGCTAAGTATGCAAATGATGATAAAATAGTCGTTGAGAAATCGACACTTCCTGTTCGAACAGCTGAAAGTATTAAACGAATTTTAGAGTCAGAAGATTCTAATCATAAATTCACTGTTTTGTCTAATCCAGAATTTTTAGCGGAAGGAACAGCTATTCGTGATTTAGAGCATGCAGATAGAGTATTAATTGGCTCTGATAATACTGATTTTGGTAAACAAGCAATGGATAAGCTTGCTTCTATATATGAGCATTGGTTACCTTCAGGCAAGGTTCTTAAAACGAATGTTTGGTCTTCTGAGTTGTCAAAACTTACTGCTAATGCTATGTTGGCACAACGAGTAAGTTCAATTAATGCAATATCAGCTCTGTGTGAACAAACTGGAGCTGATATTTCAGAAATATCCCATGCTATTGGTACAGACTCAAGAATTGGGTCTAAATTTTTGCAGGCTTCTGTTGGTTTTGGTGGTTCGTGCTTTCAAAAAGATATTTTAAATCTAACTTATCTTTGTCGTTATTTTAATTTACCAGAAGTTGCTGATTATTGGGAACAGGTTATTAAGATGAATGATTACCAGAAGCAACGTTTTGCTCAGAATATCATAAAGACTCTTTTTAATACTGTCTCTGGGAAAAAAATTGCATTTTTAGGTTGGGCTTTTAAGAAAGATACAAATGATACAAGAGAGTCTGCAGCGATTTATGTAGCGGATAAACTCTTACAAGATAGAGCTGAAATTCATATATATGATCCAAAAGTAAGTGGAGAGCAGATGATTCAGGACCTTCTATACTTGCAGAACCATCGATTTGTTAATAAAGAAAGGTTTGAGTCCCTTACAGAAGATGAAATTCGTAGCCTTGTGTTTGTATATGATGATGCATATGCTGTAATGAAATGTTCTCATGCTATTGCTATATTAACGGAATGGGATGAATTTAAGACATATGAATGGGAGCAAGTTTATGCAGATATGTATAAACCTGCTTTTGTATTTGATGGTCGAAATATTTTAGACAGAGACCATATGACAAGTGTTGGATTTAAGTATGAAGGCATAGGTAATAAATAGTTATGAGAAAAATATTAGTTACTGGTGCAGCTGGGTTTATCGGGTTCCATTTAGTTGAGAAATTTTGTCAAGAGGATAATGTTCAAGTATATGGTATTGATAATATTAATGACTATTACGATGTTCGTTTAAAGTATGCAAGGCTTAAAGAATCTGGCTTTGTAGAGGATAATGTATCTGAATATGGTTTAGAAGTCATTAGTAATAAATACGATCATTATCGTTTTCAAAGATTAGATATAACAGATTTATCGAACTTAGAAGCTTTATTTCGAAAAGAACAATTTACACATGTTGTGAATCTTGCAGCCCAAGCAGGTGTTCGTTATTCTATTGAGAATCCTCATGCATATGTTCAGAGTAATTTAGTGGGATTTGTCAACATTCTAGAATGTTGTCGTCACAATAAAATTAAACATCTTTTGTATGCATCAAGCTCGTCAGTTTATGGTGGAAATAAGAAAGTGCCATTTTCTGAAGAAGATAGGGTTGACCGCCCTGTAAGTTTATATGCGGCTACGAAAAAAAGCAATGAGTTAATGGCTCATACTTATTCGCATCTATACAATCTAAAGACTACAGGTCTTCGTTTTTTTACTGTATATGGACCATGGGGACGTCCTGATATGGCTCCAATGCTTTTTGCAAAAGCAATAATGAATGGTGAGCCTATCAAGGTGTTTAATAATGGTAATATGGAACGTGATTTTACCTATATCGATGATATTATTGAAGGAGTATTTTCTCTCATTATGAAAGAAGTTAATATTGTAGAGGAGTATTCTATATTTAATATTGGGAATTCATCTCCTGTGAAACTTATGGACTTCATCGAAACCCTAGAAAAAGAGCTTGGGCTAGATTCGAAAAAGGTATTCCTTCCTATGCAAGATGGTGATGTTGAGAAGACATTTGCTAATGTACAGGATCTTAATACTGTTGTGAGTTATGTACCCAAAATTGATCTTGTGGTTGGTGTTGAGAAGTTTATAGAATGGTATAAAATAATTACTTACATTTAGACTAAATTAATGACAAATGCAATTAAAGTCCAGTGATAAACTAATTTGCATCGTTAGCTAATGTTGAGTATTTTCATAATGATGAGTCAATCTAGTTTTTTATCTATATGTGTAATTTGGAATAATTACTTATCGTTATGTATGTTAATTTACAAATAATATGATTAGGATCAACTCTCGTAAGTATAAGAATATATATTGGTTCAAAGAAGTGTTGGATATTAAGGATATTTTAGGTTTTACCGAAATATATCAGTACCAAGGAGTATGTAATATAAGTTCATCTTTCTTTAAGAGAAAAGAATTTCATACTCTAAAGACTGACTTGACCTTATCAGAAGATGAAATATTTGCCTCTTTTAGAAAGAAAGTTCGTTATGAAGTTCGTCGCTCGGAAAAGGATAATTTCGAGTTTCATCAATTAAATAATTATTCTATAGATGATTTCATTGATTTCTATAATGTCTTTGCTGAAGAAAAAAATCTTCTAAAATTAAATAGATCTAGCTTTAATGGAATGGAAGATAACTTGCATTTCTTCTATGTAAAGGATGATGGTCTTGATAAACCTATGATTCTAAGAGTTTTTTTGGTGGATAGGTCAAGTATGGTCACTAGATTCTTATATGAAGCGTCCTGTCCTTCAAATGAAATTGAAGATCGAAATATTCATGGTCGATCTTCAAAGTTTCTTCATTGGGAATCTATTAAGTATTTTAAAAAGCACAATTTTAATATTTATGATTGGGGTGGGATAGCCTTAAAAGATGATCCTATAACAAATGGAATAGATAATTTTAAGCGTTCTTTTGGAGGAGTTCAATTTGATGAATTGCATTTAATTAGTTTTCCTCTGTTCATTATTACTAGTATAATTAGAATCTTTAGATGAAAAATATAATTATAACAATTGACACCGAATGTGACAAGAGTGTTGATTGGTCAAACTCTGAACCTATTTCGTTTTTTGGAATTCATGTTGGAGTTAAGACACGACTTCAGCCTTTATTTGAAAAATATAATATTAAGCCTGTATATTTTATTTCGTATGAAGTAATGTGTAACAGAGAGAGCGTTGATTACTTTAAAGATTTGCATCAGAGAAATAAATGTGAGCTTGGGACACATTTACACTTTGAATATATTAATGCTAAATTTGAAAATATACAAGGAAAGCATTGTGATGGTATTCAATCAGAATTATCATTAGATGATGAACGTATTTACTTAGATATTTTAACAGATAAGTTTAAGGAATGTTTTGAATTTTCTCCCGTATCATTTCGGGCAGGTAGATTTGGCATAAGCAAGAATACTGCATCATTACTTTCTGATTTAGGTTATAAGATAGATTCTTCAATAACTCCTGGAATTCATTGGAAATATGATTCGAACAATGATTATTTAGATTTTACAGGCTGTTCGCGAGATTTATATTTTGTTGATGAAGAGAAAGGGCTAAAGTTTGAGGGGAATTCGAAATTGTTAGAGGTGCCAATTACAACAATACCAAAGAAGAGCTTTAAAAATCTACTTAAGAGATTAATAGGGAGAGGGTTGGATATAGATTGGTTACGTCCAATGATTATCTCTACTGAAGATGCATATAATTTAATTAATAATGATTTAAAGAATACTTTGCCTTTGGTTGTTATGTTCCATAATATGGAAGTTGTGCCTAAACTCTCACCATATGTTACAAGTGAGAGTGAATCATTGAGTTATCTCAGTTTTTTGGAAAAATTGTTCATAAAGTGCAAAAAACATAACATTAAGTCAGTTACATTTAATGAATTTTATGATGAGTTTAAGAAGTAATGTGCCAATAGTTCTTTCATTTGATGATCAGATGGCTCTTCCTGCGGGAGTATGTATAACTTCACTACTAGATTGTGCAAAAGTCAATACTATATATGATATTTATATATTGTGTAATGATAATTTGAGTGATGTATCAAGAAAATATTTGTTGAGATTATGTGATGTATATGATCGTCTAACTATTAATTTTGTTGATTGTGGAGATCAGTTTAAGGCTTCTTTCGAAGTTCGTGATATATCTGTTGCAGCGTATTATCGTCTACTTATTCCATCTTTATTACCTCAGCTTAATAAAGCTATATATTCCGATGTTGATGTGATCTTTCGAGATGATCTGTCTGAATTGTATCATACGATTGATTTAGAAAACAATTATTTGGCAGGAGTTAAAGCTGCATTTCTATCATCAGAGAATTTAGCGTATTTGGATAGGTTAGGACTTGATCATTATTCTTATATTAATTCAGGTTTCCTTGTTTTCAATTGTAGCTTAATTAGACATGACTGTATTGAAAATCAATTTCTTGAGTTTTCAAAAAAAGATTTAAATTTTCAAGATCAAGATATTGTAAATCTAGTTTGTAAAGACCGTATCAGATATATTTCCCCTCGGTATACTTTTGTCCAAAGTAATTATATGAATTCTTTTGATATAGATATGCTATCTCCTATCTATAGTAAGTCAGAGATCGAAGAAGCTAGAAATATTGGAATTGTGCATTACAATGGACCAAAACCTTGGAATGAATTATGCCCAAGATATGATATTTGGTGGAATTGTTATCGAAACTCGATCTACTATGATGAAAAGGACGCTATTAATATGGAGATGAAAATATTAAATAATAAAAAAGCTATTGATAATTTGCTTATTAAGTTAATCCGAAGAGTAATCACTTACTTTAACAGATGATTTTAAAGTTTCGAAATATTTCAGAGGAATTCAGGTCTATTGTAAAGAATTTTTCATACTTAAGTATCCTCCAGGTTGTGAATATGTTGCTACCAATGTTGTTGTATGGATATTTATTACGAGTTTTAGGTAACGAGCTGTTCGGTAAAATAATCTATATTAGATCAATAGTTTTTATTTTTGGATCTTTAGTCAAATATGGATTTGATCCGTATGGTGCAAGAGAAGTTGCTTATCATAGAGATAATATTGATCAAGTTTATGAAATAACAGTTTCAATTATAACAGGAAAGTTATTCTTAGGCATTATCGCAACCATATTGTATTATTGTTTTGTTACATATTTTTGTCCTAATGAATGGAGCTCTTTATACTGGTTGTCATTTTTAATGATTTTTCAAGATCTTTTCTTTCCTAGATGGTTTTATATGGGAATCGAAGATATGAAGTACATTACTTATATAATGGGAGGTTTAAAGATCGTAACTACATGTTTGATTTTTTTTACAGTAAGCATAAAATCTGATTATTTATATATCCCATTAATTAATGGGGTAGGCGCATTTATTTCAGGATTATTTTCCTGTCTTTTGGTATTTCATAAATTAAATAAGAGCTATCAATTTCCTAGTTTCAACCTTGTGAAAGTTCATCTGGTAAAATCTGCGAGTATCTTTCTTTCTGAGGTAATGATTGTTGCAAGAGATAATTTTAACGTTGTGTTTATTGGTATGATGTTAAGTTCCTCTGATGTAACTTTCTATGATTTGTGTAATAAATTAATTAATCTGTCAAAGGTTCCATTTTCAATGTTTAATGATGCTATTTACCCTACTTTGGTTCACTCAAGATCACAAAATAAGTTTTGGTTTTATTTCAAATGGGGAATAATTGCAATGCTGTTGGTTGTATTGGTCTTAAACTTATTTTCACACCAAGTTATATCGTTATTTTTAGGGGATCATTCTTCGGAAATCATTAATCTGTTGCATCTGAATAGTTTAATTATCCCTTTTAATATATTTTCAATGATGCTAGGCACTTTTTTATTAGTCTTTGGATATTATAATAAATATTCGATTAGTGTGGTTTCATCAGTTCTGGTTTATTTGTTTGGATTGTTATTATGTGTAATAAAGGTTATGCCGACAACACTTATTTCAATTGTAATGATTTCAATTTCTGCAAGTGTTTTTGAAATGATTGTGAGGGCGTTTTTTGTGAGAAATAAACCTAAGTTGGTGAATAAGACTCGTTTGTAATCTTTGATAATTTATTGTCATTTATTCTTTAATCCTTTTATTCAAAGGCTCTATCTATAATCTTGTAGATGAATGGATCGTTACTTATCCAAGTAATAGCGATATGACTAAATAATTACTCTTCTAAATATTACATATGAGCTTAATGTCTTTTTTATAGAGAAATGCATCCTATTGTATGACTATGTTTCCATTTTTTTCAATATATGTTTAAACGATGGTTTGTTCATTCAGTTTACTCCAATTGATCAATTAATTATAATGTATTTGTGGCTGAAATGTACTTGTTGGCTAATACTTTATAATTTAGAGTGAAGGACATTTTTTTTAATATTATTGACATTAATACGTAGATTTTTTTGAATTATCATTCAAAAGTAGATTTTATTGTATCAATAAGATTATATCAGTATTATTTATGAATAGTTAAATGCAATTAATTGATGATTAAACAAATAATAATTTCATCTTCGATAATGAGACTTATTGCTTATTACTTTTTGGGAGCAATAAGATATGCTCGATTTCTAGGTGTTATAATTGGAGATCATTGTCGGATTTATATTCGAGATTGGGGTTCAGAGCCATTTTTAATTGAAATAGGCAATAATGTTACTGTTACTGCAGGTGTAAGAATATTAACTCATGATGGTTCGACATGGTTATTTCGTGATAATGATGGCAGAAGGTATCTGTATAATAAAGTGACCATTGGTAATAATGTATTTATTGGATGTAATTCGATTGTTCTTCCAGGCGTTACAATTGGAGACAATGTTGTTGTTGCTGCGGGTTCAGTAGTTGTAAAGTCAATCCCTTCTGGTAAAATTGTCGGTGGTAATCCAGCTAAGATTATTGGAGACTATAATGAATATAAAAGACGATGTTTAAATAGTTATTCCAAAGAAGCAGATCTAAATCTTAATCTGAGTAGAAATGAACAGATTATTTCAATATTAGATTTATCACAAAAAAAATCCTTATAAATTGAATATTATCTATAATAACCGATATATACAAATTTATTGTATTGTAACATCAATCTAGTATTGTTAAAATTGTAAGAAATATCAGATTTAATTTTAAATAAGAATCAATACTTCATCTAGTTATGTCCAATTGTCATAGTCATTAATTAAAAAACTATGATTCATATTTGATGATATATTTATTGAATGGCATTTATTGTATTTGATAAATAGTTTCATTTTAAAATGAATTGATAATTGAGTTATTTGATGTGTGTGTCTTACTAATTAAATATGTGTAGAGTTAACTTACTTTATTTAATTAGTAAATGCTGTATTTGCAACTAGACAAATTATTTTGTCCTAGTATATGTGGTTTGTTTAACTGTTTGAATTCCATAAATACTATTTAAGAAAATGATAAAAGATAATACTGAAGAAGAAATTGACTTGATTTATTTAATAAAGTATCTTTTTAGAAAAAGACTTCGACTTTTGATGATAACATTAATTTCTTCATTTATAGGTTTAATTATAGGAGTTGTTACTCCTGTTGAATACCAGGCAAGTACTGTGTTTATAGCTCAAGAGAATGGAAGTCAATCTGGTATGGGTGGATTATCTGGATTGGCTGCAATGGCTGGTGTTAATATTGGCGCATCAAATAGGGTTCAATCTCTTCCCCCAATTTTGTATCCTGAAATAGTTTTAAGTGTGCCTTTTCAAAAGGAATTAATGAACACTTTTGTAACATATGGAGAGGATTCAATAACTTTATATGATTATTATACCATATATAAGGAAGAATCATCGCTGCATATTTTATCTAAGTATTCTATAGGTTTACCTTTTACAATTATCAATAGTTTAAAAGGCCCGCCCAAAAAACACTTAGACGTTAATTATAATAAACGATTTATTTCACTTTCAGCGAATGAAAGAAGCATTGTTAATCAAATTAATTCATCCATTTCACTCACTATTGATGATGAGACTAAATCAGTTAAAATATCTTCAAATTTTCCAACTGCATTAATGGCTGCGGAAGTTGGTATGAATTATTTTTTATTGCTTCAGAGATTTGTTACTAGATTTAAAATCGAAAAGGCAACAGAACAATATACTTTTGTTAAAGAAAGGTATCTTGAGCAAAGGGAACTGGTTGAGAAATGTCGCAAAGAGATTGCAGTATTTAAAGACAAAAATAGAAACTTTAGTACTGCTGAATCTCAAATTACGTTGCAGAAACTAACAAATGATTTTAATGTGATTTTTTCGGTCTATACTGAGCTTGCAAAACAGTTAGAGCAGGCTAATCTGCAAGTAAAACAAGATACTCCCGTTTTCACTATTTTGCAGCCAATTAGTGTCCCTTCAAATAAAAATAAGCCAAGAATGATACTATATATACTATTTACTGCGATTTTTAGTTCTATGATTGCTATCGTTTACTATTCAGTACAATATTCATTTATGAAGCAAAGTCAGTAATGTGCTTTTCTTTTCTTTCACCAATAAACGATTAGTGTGAAATTTACTGCTTTATTAAATAACTAAACAACTTTGCTGTTAAGTGCTAGGGTTCTAAATGTTTAACTGTCTTATTTCTTGTTCGGGATTTATATTGACTATATATGTTCGTAATACTTGTCTTTTTTTGTTGAATGTGAAATTATGTTATATTTTAGGTAGTATATAAATATGAGTTACCAGTGTTTGTGACTTGAATGGTTACTAAACCTTTACTATTTTTAATGTCATATTTAAGTACTCGTTAATTTTTTTACTAGGGACAGCGTAATTGACAAATATTAGGGTATTTGAATTATAGTATTTTTTTAGAAGTATCTATTAAGGTTAATAAATACTAACATTGATCATTATACTTTCCAGAATTTAATTATCTCAGTTCACAAGGGGTAATCGTATGAATAATCAAATTATCAGAAGAATTTATTTTTATTTCAGCAATGATAGATTATTCTTTTAAATCCTCATATTACAGGTGTAAGTATGATAATGTCATGGAATGTCTACTTTTGAGGTAACAAAAAAAATCTATGCTTTTCTTAACTTAGCAGAGTTATGAAATATGATATTGAATTTAAAGAGATGGTTGTATCCTTAGTGCAATCAGGTCAAAGTGTTACCAAAGTAGCGAAAGATTATAAGGTAAGTCCTATAACGCTTAGAAGCTGGTTAAAGAAAGCCGCTAGTATTGAAGGTTTAGCAGGAAAAAAAACGTTTACAGCAGAAGAGCAAGAGATAAAACTTCTAAAGAAGGCATTAAAAAATGCAGAATTAGAGCGTGATATATTAAAAAAAGCGGTGAGCATTTTCTCCAAGAAAGACTGAATAAGTATTTGTTTATAAGGGATCATCGAAGTTTCTATTCAGTTGGGAAAATGTGTGAACTTCTTCGTATTAGTAGGAAGTCTTTTTATCAGTGGGTGAATAAAGATTATAGTTCAAAGCACCAATCTATTCAAAGGACATTGACCATAAAAGAAGAAATACAAAGGATTTATGATCAAAGCAAAGGTAGGTATGGAAGTTGTCGAATTCGCATAACATTGAGACGTTCTGACATCTATTTGTCAAGGAGTTATGTCGCACGTCTTATGAATAGAATGGGATTAAAAAGTATCTTAAAAAAGAAGTTTAAAGCAACAACAGACTCTAGTCACGACTATCCAATTGCTCCAAATCTTCTAAATCGAGAATTTCGTGTAGAGGAACTAGGAAGTAAGTGGGTCTCAGATATCACATACATTAATGTTTTAAACTGATGGGCATACCTTACAACTGTAATTGATCTAGCGGATAGACAAGTGATTGGATGGGCTATAAGTGAAGATATGACTACAGAGAATACCGTTTTGAAAGCATGGACGAATGCTCGCAATAACAGAGATATACAAAAAGGGTTTATTTTTCATTCAGACCGTGGTTCTCAATATGCAAGTAACTTATTTAGGAATATTTTCATAAAGCACCGTGATGTAAAGCAGAGCATGAGTCGAAAAGGTAACTGTTGGGACAATGCTGTAGCAGAAAGTTTCTTTAAATCGATCAAATATGAGTGCGTAAATCATATTAGATTTGACAATATGAAACAGCTACGTCAAACTATTAATCAATACATCTATTGGTATAACAATGATAGAGTGCATTCAGCTTTGGACTATAAGACTCCATTCGAAAAGGAGATGGAATTAAGAAATATAAACTTGAAAAGTGTAGCTTAAAAATTGCAACCTTTTTAGTTGCTATTCCATTATGATATTTATTTTAAAATAATATTAAGTTTGAAAAAAATTCTATTTATTGTCCCCAAGTTAGATGGTGGTGGTGCTGAACGTTTTATTATAAACCTATGTTCTTCGATCGACAGTGATCAATTTGAGTGTAAGCTATTAGTTCTCTCTAGTGATGGTGATTTTATTGAAAATGCAAAGAATTTAAAGATAGATGTAATACTTGGAAATTCGGTGAGAGTTAGAGAAAGTCTTATCGATGTTATATCTTTTATTTCAAAGATAAAGCCAGATATTGTATTTTCGACATTAAGCCATTTTAATTTATTGGTTGGTTTTATATCTATTCTTTTTCCAAAAATTAAATTTATTGCCCGAGAAACCAATATTGTGAGTAAAGAGAATAGAAGAGGAGTATTTTTTGACTTTTTGTATAGACTATCATATTCTCTTTTTGACAAAATAATAGTTCAGAGTGATGATATGTATAATGATTTTGTGACGACATATCATATCCCCCAAAAGGATGTTGAAAAAATAAATAATCCGATTGACATCAAAAAAATAGAGGATTATAGGGATTTTTCAAGATCAATTCAATTTGATTCTAGTAAAATTAATCTTATAACGGTTGGACGTCTTTCATATCAAAAAGGATATGATCTCTTGTTACATTCTTTTGCAAAATTTAGTAATATAGAACGGTATCATCTATATATTATAGGAAAAGGAGACAATCTTAATGATTTGGAGCACCTTTCGAAAGAACTCAATTGTGATAATCATGTCTCTTTTTTAGGTTTTATTAATCCTCCTTATCCATTGATTATGGATGCTGATTTTTTTATTTCTAGTTCACGTTATGAAGGTTTCCCTAATGTAGTTTTAGAATCACTTTCTTGTGGGACCCCCGTTATTTCAAATAACTATAAAGGTGGAATTACTGAAATAATTAATAATTCAAATGGTAGGATTATTGACATTACAAATAGTATTCATTTTCAGAATAGCGTGGATGGTTCTATTCGGAATCTAAAAAAAGATGATATTGTAAGTTCTGTTAATAAGTTTGATTCCAGTGTGATTATAGAAAAATACATGAATCTTTTTAAAACTGTTTAATGCTTGTAACACAATTTACACTTTTTATATATTTTACAATATGTGTTTTTTTTGTGATTGTATTGAATCAAGTCAAAGAAAAACAACGGAATATCATATTTGCTGGATTAACAATTTTGAGTATTCTTATGGTCACTTTTAGGGGTGAACTTGGTGCAGATACAGCCACTTATATTTCTTTTGTTAGGCATATTGAATGGTGGAATACGAAAAGATATTTGTTGATATTTGAACCATTTTTTATATACTTTGTGTTATTAGCCAAGACTTTGGTTAATGATCACATTTTTGTTTTTTTTTTAGCTGCATCTCTTAGTATTATATTAAAATCATACTCTATTGCCAAATACTCTCCCTATCAGCTCTTGTCTTTCATTATTTTCTTATCTAGTTACTTTTTGTCTTTAGAATTTAATCAGATGCGACAAGGTATCTCTGTTGGCTTTTTTGTATTTTCGATAGAGTTCTTGTTTAAGAAAGAGTATATTAAATATTATCTAATATTATTGACAGGTTGTTTTTTCCATAGTTCTTTATTGTTATGTTTGCTTGTGCCATTTGTGCCTCGTACATCTAATTATAAAATTATAATATTATCAGTCTTAACTTGTTTTATTTTTGTTTTTTTATCTCTACCGCTCTCTAGTATTATTAAGTTTATTTCTCCTTTTGCTCCTAGCATGGTAGGTGATAAATTGTTGTATTATATTTTGTCTGAATATGCTATAAAAGTTGGTTTCTCAGTTGTTCAATTATGGTATATCATAATTGTTCTTTTAGGGTGTTACTATATTCGTTTTGTTAATAGTACAAAATATGAGTTCTATTTTAATTTGTTTGTGGTTGGGGTATGTTTGAATTTTATTTTTAATAGTGTTTCTGTCTTGCTAAGATTGAGTTATCCATTATTATTGTTAGAGATCTTTATACCTCCTTTTATTATTAAGAATTCTAAAAATAAAGTATTATTGACTATTCTTTTTGTAATTTTCTATACGTTTAGATTTATTAATTTATTAAAAGGTTTTAAATGAAGGTATTGCATATATTCCCTACATGTAAGATTGGAGGAGCACCACTGTGTGTCTTAAGATTAATAAAAAATTCACGAGACAAGAATATACATGTTATTTGTTATAATGCTGATAACGAGCTTTTTGGTGAGTTTGAGAAGTACTCGACCATTCATAATATCGATGTGTCTAGGTTTAGTATTTCTTCATTGACCTCTGTGTTTCTTCTCTTTAAGAAGTTGAAACCAGATGTAATTCATTGTCACGGTAAAGGAGGAGCGTTGTATACTTTCTTTTTATCAATCTTCAAGCTAATATACTCGTTTAAAATATTCTATACTTTACATGGTTTCCATTTAAAGTATAAAGGTGTTAAGCTCAAATTATTCTTATTATTTGAACGTGTCTTTTCTAAAATATATGACCAATCTATTTCTGTATCTGCTTCAGAACAAGTGAATTTTATTAAATATACTAAAGTTAATTCAGATAAGAATACAGTAATTCATAATGGGATCGAACTCGATGATTGTGTTAGATCTAATTATGATGATATTTTAAAAGAAGTTGAGCATTATTCATATAATGCAGTTACACTTTCTAGGATAAGTCCAGAAAAAGATTTAATCCGTATGATTAGGGCATTTGATAGTGCAAATCTATCTAATGTTGCTCTCCATATTATTGGAGGTAGCTTTAGGGATACAAATTATCAGCTTAATGTTGAAAAAATAATTAATGAATTAAATATATCGAATGTTTTTCTTTGGGGTGATATTCCCAAAGCATCGTCTATTCTACAGTATTTTGATTTTTATATATCAACTTCTCTTTTTGAAGGGTTGCCAACTTCTATTATTGAAGCTCAAATGTCTAAATTATTGGTAGTTGCCACTGATTGTATTGGAAATATTGACCTTGTAGAAGATGGTATATCTGGTATTCTTGTGAAAGTTGGTGATACTGATTCTATTTCTGAAGGTATACGATACGCTTTTAGTAAACTTAATACCATTCACCATAGAAGAATCGTCGATAATGCTTCTCATAAGTCCGAATTATATTCGATCACCAATCATGTAAATAACATTAATAATTTGTATGAAAATAAAAATAAAGATTATTGACCATGAGTGACAAAGTTCTACAAGTTAATAAATATTATTCGCCTGATATTGGTGGGGTTGAGACTGTTGTTAAGCAATATTCGGAATTTTTACATGAGAATAAATTTGAAGTTTGTATTCTTTGTGTAAACAAAGATTTTACTCTTAAAACAAAGATTGAAGTTATTGATGGAATAAATGTGGTTAGATGCGCTTCATTGGGGACATATTTTTCAATGCCTATATCATTCATTTTTTACTATTACTACATAAAGTTAGCCTTACGAAGTTCATTAATACATTTTCATGAACCTTTTCCTTTAGCAAGTGTCACATCACTCTTTAGTTTAATTGGACTTTTTCGAAAAAAAAAGATTATTGTAACTTGGCATAGTGACATAATTAAGCAAAAAATACTTAAAGGTTTTGTTGAGTTCTTCCAATCTTTATTATTAAGGAGAGCTGATGTTATTACAACAACTTCACCTAATATGATTAAGTTCTCTAAATTGTTGCAAGATTACTCATATAAGGTCAAGGTACTTCCGCTAAGTATTGAGGTCAAGGATACTATCACAGAAGATGATTCCTATATTCTCTATTTGGGAAGATTGTCCTATTATAAAGGAATAGATATTTTATTAAAAGCATATGATAAGTCAGTAACTAGTCTAAAGTTAGTGATTGTAGGTGATGGTGAATCTTCTATCGTCGATTTGGTGAATGAATATAGAGAGCAGTTTCCTGATAAAATTATTTTTAAAAATTTTTTCGTAACAGAAGAGGAAAAATGGGAAATGATTAAGAACTGTTCTTTTTTTGTCTTTCCATCTGTACAGCCAAGTGAAGCATTTGGCATTATTCAACTTGAAGCAATGATTTGTTCAAAGCCAGTAATCAATACTAATCTACCAACAGGAGTTCCATTTGTTTCGTTGGATAAGATTACTGGGATAACTGTCGAACCAAATAATGTTGATGAATTATCTAAGGCAATCGATAAATTGTCTTTTGATATAGATTACCGGATTAAATTGGGGAATAATGCTTGTGAAAGGGTTAAAACCGTATTTTCTGATCACATAGTTCTAGATTCTCTCTTAAAAATATATAACAACAAATGAATATTCAGCTAATTGGAGCTTCTGGCTTTGTCGGTTCGAGATTTCTAGACACATATCGAAATGAGTTCTCTGTCTACAATTTAGATAAGAACCCAAGTCGCCATCATAGTGATATAACAAGTATTGGCGACGTTAGAGATCAGGATAGTTTAGATGTTTCATTAAAAGGAACTGATGCAGTAGTATTGCTTGCTGCGGAGCATCGCGATGATGTTTCTCCTACCTCCTTGTATTATAATGTTAATGTAGAGGGGACGAAAAATGTTCTTAATGCAATGGATAAGAATGGTGTAAAGAAAATAATCTTTACGAGTTCAGTCGCAGTCTATGGTCTTAATAAGAATTGTCCTAATGAAAACCATCCTCATGATCCATTTAATCATTATGGAAAGAGCAAATGGCAAGCAGAAGAGGTATTAAGAGAATGGTATCACAAAGATCCTGAAAATAGATCTTTAACAATCATACGTCCTACAGTAATCTTTGGAGAATGCAATCGGGGTAATGTTTTTAATCTTTTAAAGCAAATTGCATCAGGGCATTTCTTTATGATTGGTCAAGGTAATAATAAAAAATCAATGGCTTATGTGGGGAATATTGTTGCATTAATTAAAGATCGTTTAATTAATCGTGTTTCTGGGTATGAGGTGTTTAACTACGTAGATACCCCTGATTGCACTATGAATGAATTGGTTTCTCAGGTAGAAACAAGTCTAGATAAGAAAATCCCTTCTGTAAAGTTTCCATATGCATTGGGAATGTTAGGAGGGTACTGTTTTGATCTACTTGCTCTAGTAACACGAAAGAAATTGGCAGTAAGTAGTGTGAGAATAAAGAAATTCTGTGCTACTACTCAATTTGATGCTTCAGCTGTACGGAGTGCTGGTTTTAAGCCTCCCTATACTTTAGCCGAGGGATTGCATAATACTTTGCATTATGAGTTCATTGATACAAATAAGGATCATGATGATATTTATGTGACGGAATAAAGAGCAATTGGTGTAGCTCTATTTAACTAAATGGCACATACATCTGATGTAGGTGCCATTTAGTTTTTTATGTAATTAAAATAAAGATGTAACGTGATTAATCATTCTTTGAAGAGATATCTTACGATAATCGTTTTATTGCTTTGTCATTTTTCCACATTGGCACAACTTGACGGGTTTGTGTCATCGCGTACGTTAGTGAATATAGATGGACAGACACCATTTTGGCTATATAGTGGTGCCAATGGTGTAATTGAGGAAAATAAACAGGTAGTAACTCAATATATTAGACCGTGGCTTAATTATTCAAAATCATTCAATGATAGCAAATATACAATTGAAGCACGTTTGGCTAGTTCGATATATAATACCTCTTCTGGTGGTATTAAAGGTCTACTAGATCAATATAGTTTGTCCTTAAGCAGTAGAATATTTAAACTTGATATTGGAGCAAAATCAGATAATGTTCGCTATAATGGTTTGTCTGCAACTAATGGTGATATGTTGATGAGTAATAATGCTCTTCCTTATCCGATGCTTAAATTTTCAACCAATGGGTTTGTCTCTTTACCATTTAAAATTGCCGATAAATGGTTTGATTGGTATGCTGAATATGGAGAAGGATTACTTAATGATGATAGGTATGTGGACGAGGTTCATATTCATCAAAAGAAGTTACATTTTAGGTTAAAAGTTCCGAAAATATTAGCAATTGAGGTTGGACTAGATGACTATGTACAGTGGGGAGGAGTTTCTCCAGACCCTAATATTGGACAAATGGATGAATCATTTGAAGGTTATTACAGAGCAATACTGGGTATGCAAGGAGGGGATACAGGCCTTGATTTCGATAAAAAAAATGTTGCTGGAAATCATATTTCTCAACATGTGTTTCGTCTATCTCATGAGAATAAGTTCTTTAAAATGGAGGCTTATTACTTTCATCTCTTTGAGGATGGTTCGGGAAAACGTTTTAATAATTTCCCTGATGGAACTTGGGGTATTTTTATAGATCGTTCTGGAGATAAGTTCTTTGATTCAATGGTCGCAGAATATGCGACTACTTTAGATCAGTCAGGTCGTTATCATGATCCTGAAAATCATATGTATGGACAAGATAATTATATGGGCAATTATATATATAAGTCTGGATGGACCTATCATAATAAAACTATTGGGACTCCCTTTATGATCCCACAGGAGAATAATTTAGGGTTTGAATCTTCTCGTTTTATCTCGTACTATTTAGGTGCGATGGGGTATCTAAATTATCAGGTGAAGTGGAAGCTGAGGGCTTCATATTTAAAGCACTATGCGCGATATTTTGAAGAGGACCCAAGTTCTATTAAAGATAGTCCTGAATACCCTAAGAATCAGCAGAGCTACTCTTTTGAACTAGATTATAGTTATAAAAGTAGGTGGGTATTCACAGCTCAGTTGGGATATGACCATGGAGATCTTTTGGGGAATAATCTTGGGTTAATATTTGGTGTATCGTATTTGTTTTAACTAAGTAACATGACATGGAAAAGAAACACTCGACTAATGGTATAGATTTATTAAAGTTCATTCTGAGTTTACTCGTTGTTCTCATTCATTGTAATCCAATAAAGAATGATAATTGTTATAAATTTTTAATTGAGGGAATTATAAGGATTGCTGTGCCATCATTTTTCTTAATAAATGGACTTTTACTCAAAGAGCAATATTTATTGAATAAATCATTATACTTGAAAAAAAATATAAAGATTTATTTATTTTGGTCTTTACTATATTTCCCATTTTATTATCATACTTCTATATCAACATATTGTTTAAACTTTGTTATGGGCTATGGCCACTTGTGGTATATCGGTGCAATGATTCTTGGCGTATTCCTATTTTCTTTTATCTATAAATCGAGACTGAATAATGTTTTACTTTATATATTTATCTATGCAGTTGCATGTTTCTCATTTTATTATATTCAAATAATAAGTGAAGATATTGACCATAATATCGTGGCAAAAATCTTAAAACTACCAAAATACCTAATAAGAAATGGTTTTTGGGATGCACTACCATTTATTGGTATTGGTTATATGATAAAGAGGAAAAGATTCACAATTAAACAAAGTTATAACTTGGTGTTGTTTTTATTATCAATTACAGCTTTACTATTTGAGTCTTATGTTCTTAGAATAAAATTTTTCAACATTTATGAGTCAACAGAAGGTGCAGATTTTATGTTTATGCTTTTGCCAACCTCTGTCTTCTTATTATTATATTTTAAGGATCATATCAAGTTAGGAATTAATAGTATTTTGTTTAGACGATTAAGTGCTTTAGTATTTTTTATTCATTATGGAGTTAATCAAATATTAATGGAAATTTCTCAATATGGTGCAGTTGAAAGAACCTTTATTACAATAGCTATTACTATGGTCATATCATTAATTGTGATCTACATTCAAGATACTATCCATGAATCTAAACGATGTACAAAGCCAGTCTGATAAAAATTTATCAGATTGGCTTTGTATATAAATATCTATTTATAGTGATTTAATTCGCCTGTTCCATTAATTGATTTTGTAATTACAGGGTCTCCATAATATCCAATACGTCCATAACCATTAACAGTAGCATTTAATGTTTTATTGGCAGTTACATTAACTTTAGAACCATTGGTGATTACAACGGTAACATCATCAGCTTGAAGAGCTCTTGTGTTGATGCCTCCGTTTCCTGTGTGGGTGATGTTCAGTTTGGTTGTACTACCTGTAATAGAGAGGTCTCTACAATTATCACTAGCAACGTCTATGGCGTTTGTAGACACCTTAGGTGTAAATATTTCTGCTCCTTTGGAGATGGTTATGTTGATGTTTTTTGCTACAACAGGAGGATCAAATGATAGTTTTCCTGCAGATGCTTCAAGGTGTAGATCATCGTCTCCACAATCCCATTCAGAAACAAATACTTTCGCTTCATTAAGAGACACAAACGAGGTTAGATTAGGCACAGTAACATTAATCTTTGGTAATATGTTCTTATAATCTCCTTCCTGAAGACGTATTTGCCATACCCCATCTACAACCACTTTGTTGGTTCTATCAATAATATTTTGTTCCGTAGTGATGGTAACCTTTTGTTCCGTTCCTTGTGTTATGTTCACAGTAAATGGACCTTCTACCGAGATCTTAGTAAATGGATCAATTTGTAATTCTTTGTCCTTAATTACAGGACCTTCTCCTTCAATATACTCTTTTGCACAAGAGCTAAGCAGAATGATGCTTAGCATAGTAAGTAACTTCTTCATTGTTTTTTATTTCAAAAATAACGACTATTCGCATAGTGAAAGTATTTATTATGCTAAATTTTAGCAAGCATATAGGATAATTTAGAAGCTATAAAGAAGTGATCGTAGTGAAAAGGCCGATTGTTTTTTGCTAAATTTGTAGAAAGAATTCATCATTAAATGATTTTTCTATGAGTAACAACTGCAAAGATCATCATCCAGAGAATGATCCTCAATATAAAGGGCTGGCTGTAAATAGTGGAGTTTCACAACCAGAGATTGTAAATCAAAGTGCTGTCGAGCGTTTTCTAAATAAACAACGCCGTCTATTGACTGTTGACGAGTACGTTCAAGGTATTTTAGATCAAAACATAACCATTCTTAGTAAGGCAGTAACCCTTATTGAGAGTAGTAATCCAAAACATCAAAAGATTGCCCAAGAGGTGATAAAGCGATGTCTTCCATATTCAGGTAAATCTATCCGCATTGGTATCACAGGAGTCCCAGGAGCTGGAAAGAGTACATTTATTGAAGCTTTAGGTACCCTAGTCACAGGAAAAGGACACAAATTAGCTGTATTGGCAATTGACCCCTCTAGTGAACGAACTAAAGGGAGCATCTTAGGAGATAAAACTCGTATGGAAGATCTATCTGCTGATCCTAATGCATATATTCGTCCTAGCCCATCTGCTGGTTCATTAGGAGGTGTAGCACGAAAAACTCGTGAGACAATCATATTGGTTGAAGCTGCAGGATTTGACACGATATTTATTGAAACCGTAGGAGTCGGACAGTCTGAGACAGCTGTTCATTCTATGGTTGATTTTTTCCTTTTAATCCAAATAGCTGGTGCTGGTGATGAGTTACAAGGAATTAAGAGAGGCATTATGGAGATGGCTGATGGTATCGCAATAAATAAGGCGGAGGATGATAATGCAAACAAAGCAGAATTAGCTGCTGCTCAGTTTCGCAATGCTTTACATCTGTTTCCGAAACCAAAATCAGGATGGTCTCCACAGGTTGTAACTTGTTCCGCACTGTATAAGTTGCGTATAACCGAGATCTGGACTATGATGATGGACTATATGTCATTCACTCAAGAGAACAAATATTTTGATCTTCGTAGATCCGAACAAGATAAGTATTGGATGTATGAAACAATCAACGAAAGATTGAAGAATGATTTCTTCCATAACCAAGAGATAAAAGCCCTTCTTGGAAAGTATGAGGATGAAATTGAGAAAGATAAAATATCCTCATTTGGTGCGGCACAAGAGCTACTCGATAAATATCGATCTCAATTATAACATTGAGAATTAGTTCCACACCTTTTGAATAAGAAATAAGCAAAGAATAGCATCCTCCATTACGGGGATGCTATTTTATTATCTACTCTTTTAAAATAGATTGTTGCTATTTGTTGTATTTTTTAAAGACAATATTTACACGAAACTTGGCTTGGCTAGCTGAAACTTCGATATCTGAATTTCCATTTCCCACTCCCAAAGATCCTGAGTTGGCATTATATGCATCCTTATATTCAAACCCAAGTTCATCCATCACATTAAAAAGGTCAATTGCAGCACGAATACGACGACCATCTTTTAGCTCTAAATAATCTAGCAGTTCTTGTAATTGTGGTTTATATGGAGAACGCTTCCAATCGATAGTCATCCCGATTCCTCCTAGTAGCTTAGTATTTTCGATCGTAATGATCACATACTTTGGAAGTTTTGTCACATCAGGTTTCTCCATTGAAAAACTGCTTAGTTGTACCCCAAGAAGTACCATTAGCATTAATAACGCCTTTTTCATTTCCTTTATAATTTATTGTTCTACTCTATATGTAGAATGTTTGTGGTATTTATTACAACCCCAACAAAAAAATATTGAATCAAGGATTAATGGCTGATAAAAATAGAGCTTGCATATATCTCACAGCCTATTGAAATACAGTTTACTTACCCTTAAGTTACCTTTCCCTTACCTCAAAAGGCTATTTTGGTAAGGGAAGGGTAACTTAAGGGTAAGTTTAGGGTAACTTTGGTGGCTGTGAGGTCCCTTTTAAACCCCTTTTAAATTACTCTTAAATAGCCGAGTTGGGGTAGTCTGTTTTGAATAATAACTTCTTCTGCGATTTGTCATTTTTTCTATTTAAGTTGATTCATTGCGTGTTTCTATGAGTGACTAGTCATAGAGTAGTATTGGTTTGAGGTTCTCGTCATGTAAAAATAGATCACTTTGAGTGTTTGGGAGTGTTCTATTTGCAGAGAATGAATGTATAGTAAAAAGTTTGATGTAATTGTTTTCTTCTAGTTTAATTGTTAAATAAATATCAAATTGGTATTCATATTGCTAAAAACTAATAAATCAATTAGTTTGGTGGTCTAATGCTTACATTTTTATTGATTTATTTCATTTTAATCTTGTGTGACGACTTTATGAATCATTATTTTATTAATTTTGTACCTCATACACACATAAATAAGAGTGTTTCCTTGTTGCTTACAAATTGAAAGTGATAAGTGTGATACTTTTAGATATAGTTTAAGTTTATGAACATGCAGTATTTTGTGTGTAGTAGATTATGAAATTATAACTGTTGAGGCAAATGAAAGTATTAAAATTTGGAGGAACTTCTGTTGGATCAGTAGAAAACATGAAGACGGTAATGGATATTGTTACCGATGGAGAGAAAAAGTTGGTTGTTCTTTCTGCGATGTCTGGAACCACTAATACTTTGGTGGAGATTGCAGATTATCTTGCCAAGAAGAACAAGGATTCTGCACGCTTTGTCATCAGCAAGTTAGAGAAACAGTACTACCAAACCATTCGTGAGATGTATCATTCGGAAGAGATCATTGAGCGAGCTTTCATGATTGTTGAAGATTGTTTCGATACGATCAAGTCGTTCACTTCTGGTGAGTTCACCGAGAATGGAGAAAAAAATATATTAGCCCAAGGAGAGATTATCTCTTCTAATCTTTTCAACTTATTGTTGATTCAAGAAGGGTATAAGTCTACACTACTTTCGGCACTAGATTTCATGAAGATTGATAGTGATAAGTCAGCGGATCAATTTTATATTGAGAAGAATGTATGTAAATTATTAGAGGAGAATCCAAGTGCTGATTATTATATCACACAGGGGTTTATCTGTCTGAATAGTGATGATGAGATTGATAATTTACAGCGTGGTGGTTCCGACTATACAGCATCGTTGATTGGAGCTGCGATTAAGGCAGAAGAGGTTCAGATATGGACTGATATTGACGGATTTCACAATAATGATCCACGTGAGGTAGAGAATACGAAGAAAGTGGATTCACTATCTTTTGATGAAGCAGCAGAGCTTGCATATTTTGGTGCTAAGATTCTTCATCCTCAAACAGTATTGCCTGCAAAATTGGCTAATATCCCTGTACGTCTTAAGAATACGATGAACCGTAATGATGAAGGAACAATTATCCGAAGTCAGACGGGTTCACAAGGTCTAAAAGCAGTTGCTGCAAAAGATGGAATTACTGCGGTTAAGATTCGTTCAGGACGAATGTTAAATGCCTATGGTTTCTTGAAAAACATCTTTGAGATCTTTGAGTTCTTTAAGACACCTATTGATATGATTACGACCTCTGAGGTTGCTGTCTCTGTTACTATTGATGATCCTAAGAATCTAGATGCGATTGTAATGGAGCTCAAGGAGTATGGAGATGTTGAGCTTGATGTAGATCAAACGATTATATGTATTGTTGGAAATATGATCTCTACATCTGAAGGTTTAGCCATGAAGGTTTTTGATGCATTGGGTGATATTCCTGTACGAATGATATCGTATGGTGGTAGTGACCACAATATTTCAGTATTGGTTTCAACAGAGGATAAGAAAAGAACGTTACAAGCGATTTCTAATCACCTGTTAGATTAAGATTTTAAGAGATCATGATAAATAGAGAGTTATTATCAAAGCTGACAAGCAAGGCTACACCTTATTACTTTTACGATACAGAATTGTTGAGAAAGACGATTCAGGAGATCAAAACGGAGAGTAATAAGTATGGCTATCAAGTGCATTATGCCTTAAAGGCGAATACACATGATGGTGTTGTAAAAGAGATTGTAGCAGCGGGTTTTGGTGCAGATTGTGTGAGTGGTAATGAGGTAAGTTATGCTCATAGTATGGGTATACCTTCTGAACGTATTGCCTTTGCTGGAGTTGGAAAGACAGATCATGAGATACTAACGGCATTACGTGTGGGGATCTTCAGTTTCAACTGTGAGAGTATCCCTGAGATTGAGGTGATCAATGATTTGGCAGCACAGGAAGGAGTCGTAGCACCTATCGCGATTCGCATTAATCCAGATGTTGACCCAAAGACACATGAGTATATTACAACAGGATTAAAGGACAATAAGTTTGGTATCAACCATTGGGATTTTGATGTGGTGGCTGAGCGTCTTAAATCGTTAGATAATATTGAGTTGACTGGTATTCATTTTCATGTGGGATCGCAGATTATGGATATGACTGTCTTTGAGCAGTTGAGTTTGAAGATCAATAAAATCGCTGCATGGTTTAAGGAGAATGATTTTCATCTTCATCATATTAACGTTGGTGGTGGATTAGGAATCAATTATGAAGCACCTGTTGAGGCACCTGTGGCAGATTTTAAGGGCTACTTTAAAGCATTCCATGATCATATTCATTTAGAGGAGGGGCAGGAGCTTCACTTCGAATTGGGGAGATCTGTTGTGGCACAGTGTGGCCATTTGATATCTAAAGTCTTGTATGTAAAGCAAGGTTTGGAGACCCAATTTATGATTTTGGATGCAGGAATGACAGAGTTAATTCGTCCTGCACTTTATGGAGCACATCATGACATCTCGGTTCTTACGAGTGATCTCTCAAGAGAGAAATATGATGTGGTAGGTCCTGTGTGTGAATCATCGGATGTATTTGCAAAAGGAGTTATGCTTCCAAAATCTAAGCGAGGTGATATTGTGGCCATACACTCTTCTGGAGCTTATGGACAAACAATGGCTTCGTCGTATAATATGCGTGATTTGGTTAAAGGGTATACTACCGAAGAGTTATAATAAAATTACTTAGGTGGATAGTTGTCATTAAGATTATCTTGCCAAGCAATTCCATGATTTCAATAAATAAGAGAAGGAGTAGTCTGACTACTCCTTCTCTTATTTAAAATATTTTGATTCTCAAACAGAAGGGGGTTTTGATAATTACAACTTCTTCTTCTTTTTTTCAGGAATTTTCCCCTCTAATACCATTACAAACTCTCCTTTAGGAGGATGATTTTCAAAGTGAGCAATCATCTCTGTTACCGTTCCTCTTACGGTCTCTTCGTACATCTTGCTAATCTCTCTACTGATACTTATCCTACGATCTTCTCCGATAAACTCTTTAAATTGGGTGAGTGTTTTTACTACACGGTAGGGTGATTCGTAGAAGATGATGGTTCTTTCTTCTTCCGCAAGCTCTTGCAGTCTCTTCTGACGTCCCTTCTTTTGGGGAAGAAAGCCTTCGAAACAGAACTTATCATTAGCTAAACCACTATTCACAAGTGCTGGTACGAAAGCAGTAGCACCAGGAAGACAATCTATCTCTACATCATTTTCAATACAGCTCTTTGCTAAAAGATAGCCTGGATCAGAGATTGCTGGTGTCCCTGCATCGGTGATTAATGCCATCGTGGTCCCTGCCTTTATCTCTAAAGCAAACCTCTCCGATGTTTTGTGTTCGTTGAACTTATGGTGTGAGATACATCGAGTGTCGATCTCGAAATGTTTCAATAATTTTCCAGATGTCCTAGTATCTTCAGCGAGGATCAAATCGACCTCTTTTAAGATACGTATTGCACGGAATGTCATATCTTCTAGGTTTCCTACAGGAGTAGGAACTAAATATAGTTTTGACATAATGATTTGTGATCGATTAAATAAATTTACGTTTAACTTGCTCTAGAAAAGATTGGTGGGCAGGTTCTTCTTTCCACTGAGATACTTCAGAAAGAATGACAAGTGCTTCTTGTTCAGAAAGAGTACTGTTTAGTTTCTCCATCGTGCTGTTTAATCTCTCCATGTCACCTGCAAAGAGATCTCTGACATACATTAATCTGTCATTAAGATTTAGAGCAATTTGTCTCTCTTCTTTCGGAGCTAAGAATGCAACTACCGCTGGGTCGATGTATATGTTGTTATACAATTGTCTTAGTTGGGCAAATCCAGCAATCGAGTTTTCTGATACAGCTGAGGGTGTAGGTTGAGGTGTCTCTTCTGTTTTCGGTTCAGGAGTATCGCTGTTCTCTACAGCCTCTATTTTAAGTTCTGTCTTGGTAGGGGTATGAGCATTGTCTGCCACTCTATCCTCTACTGGTTGAGGTGTCTCGACCTTCTCTGGCTCTTGAATATTGGCTTGTGTGGGAGCTACTTCTTCAGGCTTTGGAGGAGCCTGAGCTGGTATCTCTTCTTGTTCCACCTTCTTTTCTTCTAATACGGTTACAGGTTTATGGTCAACGATTGTCTCTTCTTCTGTTTGGTTTATTTCTGCCCCATCGTTTTCATCTAAAAGAAGTTTTAGCATATCAGAGATTCCATCACATTTGTTTACAATGCTTCGAATACGAGAAGGGACGATTTTGTCTTCCGTTGTTAGATTGTCTAATAAAAAAACAAGGTGGTCGATGTCCTTACGTACAAAATCTAAATGCTTTTCAATCTGTGTTTTGTTCATAAAACATAAGTATTTAAGAAGGATATATTTAATTGTTTACAAAGGTAGAAACATCGTGTAAAAAAAGGACTCTATCTCTATTTTTTTCGTTTAAAGATTAACATCCATGTTATCCATATACTCCGTTTTCGTAAATCTGTGGAGGTCTAAGAATTATTGGAAACAAATCCTTAGACCTCAAAGATATTGTCGGTACTAATCCATTGCATTAACCGATGCGCTATAATTTAATGGATATCACTATTTCAAGTTCGTAATAGTAACTGTACTCTGTTTCTGATTACGATATCTTTTTATCTTTAAACTATGATGTGTTTCAAGTTGACCTATGGCCTTGATAAACTGAGGTAAACTAGAGGTTTCGTAGTTTTCTATGTTTGTAATCACATCTCCTACCTGAAGATCAGAACTATCGGCAGGACTCTCTTTTTTTATTGATACAATAATTATTCCTTTAGAGTTTGGTAGTCCTGCAGCGGATCTTTCAGCTAAAGAAGTAACCTGTTTTACTTTTGCTCCCTTCCAGTTATAGAATACCATATCATTAGATAATTGTTCTGTTCTTACGATAATGGATATGTTTGGTTTCTTTGCTAGCTCTTTTAGTTTAGGATCTGTGACTCCAAAGTGCTGTGTGTCGAAGTTGATGAAATTGAAATCAAGCAATAGATTTTGATCGAAATTGAACACTTTCTTCTCTATGGCATGTCTTATATCATCGCTATAGCCGCTATTATTATCCACCCCTTTGGTCTTGTTTATAACAAGCATGCTTTTATCGGTATATATGTTTTTATCGACGTAATCTCCCCATGCTTGGAGGCGAATATCTTTGTGCTTACTCATAAAGATGTTGTTATAGATTGAGTCGTGAGAATTACTAAACCACACATGTGGATGGAATCCATTGTTTAGTGTGATATTATTACGAACGGTTCGATAGAATCCTTCTCTTAGTTTTATTCCTCCTGAGAGACATAAGTTGTTCTCAATAATGTAGTTTGATGATCCATCGTCAAGATCAATATCCCATCCATGGTCACATCTAAACCTATTGTTTGCAATGGTTGTCGTCTCAATGGCATCCCATTTGGCAATGGAAGCATCTTTAGCTGTTAATTTGTTCATCACGCCCCTGTTTGGATGCCAAAATCGGTCTCTTCCCCACGAGTTGAACGCACCATGATCGCTCGTTTCAAGTACTGTGTTGAATGCATCATTGTTGGTAATTTGGTGACCACCCCATGTTCCATCGCAAATATTTATAGCAGCTCTTGGGACATCATAAATGGTGTTGTGATCGACTTTAATGCGTCGAGACATCGATATGTTTACTCCAGCAGTTTGTTTTTCAATACGACCAATACGATATATAAGGTTGTTGTCTACAACACATTGCATCGGATAGTGATTGTTTTTAGGCCCTTTTAGGGTATCCATCTTATCTCGGTCGACGGATTGGTAGTATTGAAAAGCAGGAGATCTTACTGCGGAGGGATCTCCCACGAAATTAAATGCTGTTGCTCCACAGTCGTGGATTAGGTTGTTGCTGAAATGGTGATCTCTATTATATCCATCGATAAAAACAACATTTCCTCCTAGGTCTTTAAATGTACATCTGTTTATTGATACTTTTTCAGCTCCTTTCATATAAATAGCACCATCTCGATGTATAGTCCAGTCGCTACGAAGAAGGGGCTCATAGTCTTTCAAGTAAGTTCGGTTGGTTTGGCTAAATTGTACTCCTTCTATTGAAATATTTTTTACCGGATTGTTCTCTGTACCCTCTATGTGTATTAGATTGTCTAGATTTGATACCTCTACTAATTGGGGCATGATTGTTGTTTCCCATAGATAAAGCTTTTGCTCTTGTCTGTTAAAAAACCACTCTTTGGGGCTATCTAACTCTTCAAATATATTTTCTATCATCCGATACTTAATATGCGGTTTTGAAGCTCTGTTATTCTGTTGGCCTCCACTAAGAATAGCCTTGCCATTGTCATCGACCCCAGTAATTGTATAGTGAAAATCCCCCCACTGTCCTCTATGCATTGCATTAAAAATGGCACCTTTGGGGTTCTTCCACGAAGCAACTCTTTCTTTTGATATTGCATCTGCAGCCCAACCTTGCCAAGGACCTTTCTTTTCATTATAGTTGGGGTATCGAGCAAGGATCTGCTTCTGGTTATCAACAAATAGTAGTGAATTGCTGGAGATATTTTTAATATTAGATGACATGATTTTATCATTGTATATCTTCCAATTAGGTTTTAAGATACGCGAACCTTTTATCTCTACCAACCCTTGTCCTATAATGGATAAACCACTCATGACAGGGGTGATACTAATAGGACGGTCTAAATAGTAGGTACCTTCTTTAATGATAATTTGGATATTTAAATGGTCGTCGAGCTCTTTTAATCTTGAAGCCTCAGTAAATGCGTCAGTAAGGGTGTAGCTGTCGGTAGAGTTGTTATCTACGATTAATGTTTTGCTATGCTTACATCCGGAGCAGAGGCTGATTAAAAGTAGGATTTGAATGAAAAATAGTGGTGTGTTCATTTGATTTACAGTTAAATAGTTATGTTCTAAAGTTACAATAATCTTTATAGTATTTTTGTAATTTAAGTAAGAAAGAGATCTTTTAAATCTTATTGGCAATGTAATTTTATACACCTTTCAATGGAAATATCATATACAGTATTCTTATATCTATTATCTTTGTTGAAGAGAAATGAATACATTAAATTGCTATAACTATTACATATGTTTTTAGAAACAACCATCAATGCAACACAAAAGAGAGGCTGGATTGAAGTAGTCTGTGGGTCTATGTTTTCAGGTAAAACAGAAGAGTTGATTCGTCGATTGAAACGAGCACAGATTGCAAAACAGAATGTGGAGATATTTAAGCCTTCTATTGACACTCGTTATTCTGAAGATAAGGTCGTTTCGCATGACGAAAGTGCGATTCGTTCAACTCCTGTTGAGAACCCAGCGAATATTCTATTGTTAAGTGCCGATACTGATGTGGTAGGCATTGATGAAGCCCAGTTTTTTGATAGTTCTATTGTTGATGTTTGTCGTGAACTTGCAAACAGTGGTGTGAGGGTTATTGTGGCAGGATTAGATATGGATTTTAAGGGGGTCCCTTTCGGTCCTATTCCTTCTTTGATGGCAGAAGCAGAGTATGTTACGAAAGTGCATGCAATATGTGTTCGTTGTGGTAACTTAGCTCAGTTTAGTCACCGTCTAACCACTGATGATAAGCAAGTGCTATTAGGAGAACAAGAGGCTTATGAGCCTGTTTGTAGACATTGTTTTAAAGAGATAAATAAAGCACAGTAAATTAATATGAATTATCCGTTGTCCACTTTGGTATCGAAGTTGATGTGTCATGTTGATAGTGATACGTTACAGGGAAAGTATATCCACAGTTTTGCGGTGGACACTCGTTCTATATCAGATGCAGAACATACGCTTTTTGTCTGTTTGAAAGGAACGAAATCGGATGGTCATAACTATATACGCCAGGCAATTGATATGGGTGTCAGAGCCTTCCTTGTTCGAAAGGTACCTGTAGATTTGGTCACGGATACTATCGCCTTTGTAGTGGTGGATGATCCCTTATATGCTATGCAGCAATTGGCCAGATTTCATCGAAGTCAGTTCTCTGTACCAGTTGTAGGTATTACGGGATCCAATGGCAAGACCCAGGTGAAGGAGTGGATCTCACAAATATTGTTTGGTCAGTGTAATTTGGTGAAAAGCCCGAGGAGCTTTAATTCTCAGATTGGTGTCCCTCTGTCTGTACAGATGCTAGATGTATCACATGATATTGGGTTATTTGAGGCAGGAATATCTGAGCCAGATGAGATGGCTAGGTTACAACAAGTGATAGCACCTACCATAGGTGTGCTTACCCATATGGGGGATGCTCATCTAAGTAATTTTAATGACAGAGTAGATCTGTTAGAAGAAAAATTACTACTTTTTCAACATGTTGATAAGTTGATTTACTTCGACTCACAAGAGTGGGTTAAGGATGTTGTTGAAAAGAAAATTACGGATAGATCACGTCGGCTTATTATATCTCAGCATCAGAAGAATGCGGATGTTTTTGTGTCTCTCGTGGATATCGGAGATATGTCTACAGCCATCGTGCTTCGATTTGAAGGTAAGGACTACTCTTTTACTATCCCATATAAAGACGAGGCAGCTATTGAGAATGCTATCTTGTCTGCATCCTTTGTTCTGTCGATGGGACTTTGGTGTGATGAATGTGTAAATAAATTGGCACATCTAGAGCGTGTCTCATTGCGTTTGGAGATCAAAGAGGGGCTACAAAATGCAACCATCATTGATGATAGTTATAATAGTGATTTATTGTCTCTTTCGGTGGCCTTGAATTATCAGGAACAAAATAATAAAGAGAACAAAGAGAAAGTACTGGTGCTATCAGATCTTTCTCAACAGAGAGAAGAAGATGAGGCCCAGATATATCATGAGGTAGCATCTCTTATTTCACAACACCATATTGTACAGCTTTATGGTGTTGGCTCACGTCTTTATCATTACCGTTCTCTATTTGAGCAGTTGAATGCAAAGTTCTATCTGAATACTGATCAGCTAATCCAAGATATCCCAAACCTCAGAATAGCCCAACATTGTATCTTGATTAAGGGTACGCGTAGTTATAGGCTTGAAGAGTTTTCATATCAGATCCAAGAGAAGACGCATCAAACTTATTTGGAGGTGAACCTGGATGCGATGCGAGATAATCTACAATACTATAAGTCGTTGTTGGGAGCTACCACTAAAGTGATGGCCATGGTAAAAGCCTCTTCTTATGGAACTGGAAGTATTGAGGTGGCGCATATGCTTCAAAATTGTGGAGTAGACTATTTGGCTGTGGCCATTGCTGATGAAGGTATTGAGTTAAGAAAATCGAATGTTCGTATTCCTGTTGTGGTGATGAATCCTGAGAAGCATGCTTTTGATTTGATGCTTGAGTATGACTTAGAACCTAATATTTATGACTTCTCTCTGTTAAACGATTTTGCAATGGCAGTATCTAAGAGTGGAAAGAGTCATGTGGCTATCCATGTTAAATTAGATACAGGTATGCGCCGTCTTGGTTTTGATTCTATGGATCAGATGGATATCCTTGCAGCGAAATTAAAAACCTATCCGTATCTAAAAGTGAAAAGTGTATTTACGCATTTAGCCGTTAGTGATACAGAAGGTGAAGAGCATTTTACTTATAAACAGTTTGATCATTTTGAGATGTTAGCATCTCATTTGGAGGAGCGCCTAGGTTATGATTTTATGAAGCACACTTTAAATACCGCGGGTATTGAACGGTTTGCACCTTACCAGATGGATATGGTTCGTTTGGGAATAGGATTATATGGAGTGAGCTTCTTCTGTCAAGATGCACTTACGGAAGTGATGACATTAAAGACCCAGATTTCACAGTTAAAAGTGATTGATAACAAAGATACTGTTGGTTATGGTCGTCATGGTAGAAGAGATACTGTCGGAAAAATTGCGATACTTCCCATTGGCTATGCAGATGGGTATCATCGTAAGATGGGAAATGGAAATCACACGGTGCTAATACGTGGTGTTTTAGCTCCTACTATAGGTAATATCTGTATGGATATGTGTATGGTTGATGTAACCAATGTCGCGGATGTTTCTGTAGGAGATGAAGTGATTGTATTTGGTCCATCACACTCTATTCACACCATCGCTGAATCTTTGGAGACCATCCCATATGAAGTGATGACAGGAATTGGACAAAGAGTGAAAAAGATATACTTCTCCGAGATATAATAAATACGACAACCATAGTCGAACTACAGTTGTCGTAAATCTATCAGACCTGAATAGCTATAGGTTTTAAGTCAAATAATAAAATGATCTATATCTTACAGTTCTATCTGTTGTTTCTACGTTGATTAATCATCATCATAGTAAAAGTGATACCTACACTTTTTGCTTTGACAAGATAAAATATATTAGCAATAACTTATAGGTCACTTTAAAGTTAGAACTTGGTATTACTTGACAACAATCTTATATGTTTTACCACTGTTCTTGATTAGGTACATGCCCGACTGAAGATCTGTGATATCAATTTTATCACCTATTTGGTAGTTAGAAACCTCTTTCACAAGAGCTCCAATAATACTGTAGAACTTGATGTCGCCTTTGATGTTATCCCCTTTAATTACGATAAAGTTGGATGCTGGATTTGGATAAATACTAATATCCGAATTGCCTATAGTCTTAACTGCCGTTGCTAATTTTCGCTCTCCAACAGTAGACCTTCTTCCAAATACTCTAACCTCTGAAAGTGACCAATAGGATGATGAAGGACCAGGGTATACTCTTTCAGTCTTTTGATGGGTTGTCGTTCTTATGTATTTTGCAACAACAGGGTCAACTAATCCTACACGTTTAAATCTATTCGTTGACTTTTGTTGAGAAATAGTTGTCCAATTTTTGTTATCAATACTCACTTCCACCTTCATGTCAATGGTTGGAGGAAACCCTACACTTTGCCAGAAATTACGATATTCAAAGAAGTCAATTTGATCAATCGTGTATATGTCATCGAATTCAAATAGATGAGTGTGTGACTTATCTGCTTTCCATCCAGATGCTGGCTCTTCAAGTTCATTGTCATTTAATACTGCATGAATACCCTCAATATTATTAGTGATATTCGGATTTTTATTATTTCCATATACTTGGAATAGGCCAATGAATCCATCTTCTTTTTGATTAGCATTGTCAATGGTTAGCTTTACATACCTTGCTTGTGTCGGTTCGATATGTAGATATTTAATGTCCAAATCATTTTCAATCGTGTAATCAATCCAAGTTAACTTATCATCACTGATACTAACAGTAACTTTATCTACATTGTCACTTTTATTCTCCGTAGCCACTCCTTTGTCTGCGATAAGAAAGTCGCTAATGAAAGGGCGGTTTTTTAGATCTAAGATAAAGCTATTGTTAGCACTATGAGTATAGTTCCATACATGATAAGCCTGACTTTTATCGTCTTTAGAGAAAAAGTGATTGTTATAAGAGACGATATCTTTGATCTCTTCATCCTTGTCTGCAGGGGTAAGAAGGTCATTTGTTGCAGATAAAAGAATTTGATCCGTTAGTGTTACTTTAATACGTACCCACTTGTCCTCGTATTTATTTGTTTTGGTATTAAATGTGAATGCATTCTTTACTCTATAATATACATCTTCACCAAATACCGGTTCTGAAGCATAAAATGTGGCCTTGATGTGTGCCCAGCTCCCGTTGTCAAAATCAATAACTTTAATGTCCTTAACTTTCAATGGTGAGTTTGGGTCAATCTTAATCTCTACATCTTCCGCAGTACAGATGATAGGATTTTCTTGATAATCAATAGATGCAAAAAAGAGATCCTTAGATGTTGTTGAATTAAGAAATGTCAAATTATTTGTCCTTTGTCTCAATTGGTTTTCTGCCAAAAGATTTAGACTTGACATGATGAGCAAGATGAGTAAAATTCTCTTCATAAACTTAGTGATGTTTGTTGTTGTTTTCGTTTGTATTTAAAACGGCATTATTAAAATAAATTAATAATTGGTTAAAATTAATTATTATTGTTAACCGTCTGTTGTTATATAGTATGACAACACTCTCTCCGTAACTATGATTTCATTATGATAATTATTGTTGTCATAATCAATATATGTTGTCCCGTTATGAATTACTATCCCATTGTTATATAGGTTAGTCCCAAATCAATATTGTATTATTACAAAATGCCCAAATTTGTATATCGTTCCATTCTATTGGCTATATCTAGGTCACTAGAAAGACAATACAGATCGTATTGAATGTGATTGTCATTATGATTTACACGAATAAAATGTTGTTATTGGATGTTAAATCACGACATTACGTTTTAAGCCTTCTTATATTGCTTACGAAATGATCACTTTTCTGTTAAGTTCTCGTAAACTATTTGATTATAAATGGTTTTTTAGGTATTTTTGCCCTGCATTTTAATTTAGAATTGATCAAAATAATTAAAGATGGCAAATACAAAGAAAGCCTTACTTATGATCCTTGATGGTTGGGGTATTGGCGATAAATCAAAATCAGATGCAATTTTCAATACACCGACTCCTTTTATTGATTCGTTGATTGAGAAGTATCCAAATAGTCAACTTCTTACTTCAGGAGAGAATGTAGGTCTTCCTGATGGACAGATGGGTAACTCTGAGGTTGGGCACTTAAATATTGGTGCAGGTCGTGTGGTATACCAAGACCTTGTGAAGATTAACAAAGCAATTGAAGAGGATACGCTTAAGAATAATGAGCAGATCCAAAAAGCATATAACTACGCAAAAGAGAATAACAAGAATGTTCATCTAATTGGTCTTGTTGGACCTGGAGGAGTTCACGCTTTAACTAAGCATATGACAGCACTTGCAGAAGTTGCTGGAAGTATGGGATTAGAGAATGTTTATGTTCATGGTTTAACTGATGGACGTGATACTGACCCTAAGTCAGCTTATGGTTACGTAAAGGAAGCATTAGAGTCGTTAGAGGGTACTCCAGCTAAGTTTGTCTCTTTGATCGGACGTTACTTCGGTATGGATCGTGATGAGAATTGGGAACGTGTTAAGTTGATGTATGATCAGCTAACAAAAGGAGAAGGCGAGAAGTCAACAGATCTTTTAGCTTCTATCCAAGCTTCATATGATGCAGGGGTGAATGACGAGTTCATTAAGCCAGTTGTTACTGTGGATGCAGATGGTAATGCAGAAGGATTGATTCAAGAAGGAGATGTCGTTATCTGTTATAACTACCGTACAGACCGTCTACGTCAATTGACTCGTGTTTTCACACAAGAGGATCATTCTGATTTTGGAATGAAAACAATGGATGTGGAGTGGTACACCATGACTACTTACAACGAGAGCTTTAAAGGCATCAATGTAATATTTGATAAAGCAAATATTACGGAAACTTTAGGGGAGATCGTGGAGAGAGCTGGTTTGAAGCAGATTCGTACTGCAGAGACTGAGAAGTTTGCACACGTAACCTTCTTCTTCTCAGGTGGTCGTGAATCAGAATTTGAAGGAGAGCGTCGTATTTTAGTTCCATCTCCAAAGGTGGCTACTTATGACCTACAGCCTGAGATGTCAGCGCCAATCGTAACAGGTAAGTTATTGCCAGAATTGGAAGCTCAATCAGCTGACTTTATCTGTTTGAATTTTGCAAACGGAGATATGGTAGGTCACACTGGAGATTATTCTGCTATAGAGAAAGCGATCTCTTCTGTTGACAACTGTGCAAAACAAGTTGTTGAAACGGCTCAAGCAAACGGTTATGATGTAGTAATTATTGCAGATCATGGTAATGCAGATAATGCATTAAACAAAGATGGTTCTGTGAATACTGCACACTCATTGAATCCAGTTCCATTTATTTGGGTTACTGATCAGAAAGATAAAAAAGTGAAGTCTGGTATTCTTGCCGACGTTGCTCCAACTATCTTAAACATCATGGGGCTTGAGATTCCAGCGGCCATGACAGGTCAAGTACTTATTGAAGAGTAAACCCATCAGGGTTCTAATCATATATTATAGAAGAAGCTGTCTGACTTATAGGCAGCTTCTTTTTATTTTGTTGGTTATCGTATAATGTGAGAAAGAAAGCTTGAAATATGAAAAAAACCTGTTTCTTTGCACGTTATTAAAAATGTGATGATTATTAATAAGAGGTATGTCTAAACGAGATTTCATCGAACTATTAGCCCCTGCCAAGAATTTAGAGTATGGCGTGGCTGCTTTTGATTATGGTGCGGATGCAGTATATATTGGGGGACCAAGCTTTGGTGCAAGAGCCAATGCAGGTAACAGTATACAAGATATTGAATCTTTAGTTCGTTATGCCCATCGTTATGATGGCGATGTGTTTATGGCATTGAATACCATTCTATATGACCATGAATTAGAAGAGGCTCACCGCATTATATGGGAAGCATATCATGCTGGTGTAGATGCTTTGATTGTTCAAGATATGGGAATATTAGAGATGGATTTACCTCCCATTTCATTACATGCAAGTACCCAAACCAATAACTTCACTTTAGAGAAAGTCTCTTTTCTTGAGAAGGTAGGTTTTGATAGGGTGGTATTGGCAAGAGAGTTATCTTTAGAGGAGATAACAAATATTGCTTCACATACTGATGTCGAGTTAGAGGCATTTATTCATGGAGCTTTATGTGTTAGCTTAAGTGGACAATGCTATATGAGTGCTTACAATGGTGCTCGTAGTGCCAACAGAGGAGCATGTGTTCAATCGTGTCGTAAAACTTACTCTTTAATAGATGCAAATGACACAAAATGGGTAGATAATAAGTACCTATTGTCATTAAAGGACATGAACCAAACCCATTCGTTAAAAGAGATGGTTGACAGTGGTGTCCAATCCCTCAAGATAGAGGGACGATTAAAAGACATCACATATCTGAAGAATTCTGTTGGACACTATCGTAGAAGTATAGATGAGATATTAAATAATGACCATACTAAAAGACGAAGTTCTGTTGGTAAGACGGTCTATGATTTCACTCCTGATCCAAAGAAGAGTTTCTCTCGCGATTTTACACCATATTTTCTTAATGGAAAGCAAAATTCGATAGCGAACTTGGATACACCAAAGTCATTAGGAGAATATATTGGAGAGGTAGATGAGGTTTCTAAGAAATCTTTTACCATCAAATCCGAAGTAGAGTTAGCAAACAACGATGGTTTAGTCGTAGTGCAATCCAATGCACAGACCGAAGGCGTAAAAGTAAATACAGTGGAGCGAGATCGTATCTTTCCACAACGAATGATTCCACTATCTAAAGGAGATCAAGTCTATCGAAACTATAACCACCAATTTTTACACTCCTTAGAGAAGAGTCGTACATCACGAAAAAGAGCTCTACAGGTTGAGGTGACGGAGGGTCCAGAGATGATCACGATTCGATTTCATGTAGATGAGAATCGTTTTGTCGAGCAACAACTAGATAGAAAAGAGTTGGAGATAGCCAAGAATGAAGAGGCTGCAAAATCGAATATTGAGAAGCAACTATCGAAATTAGGAGATACTCCGTTCTATATGTCTCAATATCGTTTTGATCTTTCGAATGCTCCTTTTATTCCAAATAAAGTCTTGTCACAAGTACGACGTGAGTTAGTGGAAGCTTTAATTGGAATATTGGAAGAGACACATATCGATGGATCAACGTTTGTTCCGAATCATGTCCCTTATATTGAAAATGAGGTGGATTATAGGGCCAATGTGGCCAATCGTTTAGCTGTTCAGTTCTATGAAAGACATCAGGCAAAGGTCAAAGAGATGGCTTTAGAGATCTCGAAAGGCGCTCGAAAGAATAAGATGTTAATGCATACCAGATATTGCATCTTAAATGAGATAGGGAAGTGTATGAAGAGAGGTCATCAATTCGCACTTCCACTGATGCTTGTAGATGAAAAACAACAGTATCGTCTTGATTTTGACTGCAAGAACTGTTTTATGGAGATCTACAGTACCAAATAATAAAGTAACTTTTTAAGCAAGGATTGACCTTTAACGATTAATGTATCAAAAGGTTAGAAATATTTATATCTTTGCAGCAAATATATTTAAGATATCATAATGAAGCACAAATCAGGCTTTGTCAGTATTGTCGGTAACCCAAACGTAGGAAAATCGACATTGATGAATGGACTTGTTGGAGAGAAACTCTCTATTATTACAAGTAAGATGCAGACAACTCGTCACCGCATCAAGGGAATCGTAAATGGAGATGATTTCCAAATTATCTACTCGGATACCCCAGGTATCCTTAAACCAAACTATAAGCTTCAAGAGTCTATGTTGAAGTTTGTAGATTCAGCGCTTGTGGATGCAGATGTAATTCTTTACGTTACAGATGTATTTGAGAGATGGGATAAAAACCAAGAGTATCTTGAGAAGCTACAAGCAACAGATACTCCAATTCTTTTGGTTTTAAATAAGATTGATATCTCAGACCAAGAGACCGTAGATCAGTTGATCAAAGATTGGCAAGAGCGTCTTCCTAAGGCAGAGATACTTGTGATCTCGGCACTTAGAAAATTCAACCTTAACTACATCTTCGATCGTATCGTCGAACTTCTACCTGAAGCGCCTCCTTATTTCGAGAAGGATCAGCTAACAGACAAGAGTGAGCGTTTCTTTGTACAGGAGATCATCCGAGAGAAGATTTTGGTACACTATAAGAAAGAGATTCCTTACTCTGTGGAGATTGAAGTAGAGGAGTTCAAAGAGGAGCCAGAAATCATTAAGATACGTGCCATAATACACGTGATACGATCGAGCCAGAAAGGTATTATCATTGGACACCAAGGGTTAGGTCTACGTCGTGTAGGAACAGAAGCACGTAAGGATATGGAAGAGTTCTTCGGGAAACAAGTATTCCTTAAGACCATCGTTAAGGTCAACAAGGACTGGAGAGATAAAGACAATCAATTGAAGAACTTCGGATACAACGAATAAAATAACAACGAATATAAGCATGAGTGGTATAGTAGCTGTTGTAGGACGCCCAAATGTTGGGAAATCAACTCTTTTTAATCGTTTCACCGAATCACGTAAGGCCATTGTTAATGATGTGGCTGGAGTAACTCGTGATCGTAACTATGGTAAAGTAGAGTGGAATGGTAGAGAATTCTCTATCATTGATACAGGTGGGTATGTTCATGGATCAGATGATATCTTTGAAGATGCTATTCGCAAACAAGTACATTTGGCTATTGATGAAGCGGATGTTATCTTGTTTGTTGTGAATGTGGAAGATGGCATTACAGAGCTTGACAATGGAGTTGCCGAGCTACTTCGTAAGTCAGACAAAGAGTTCATACTAGTGGTGAATAAGGTGGATAACAACAAAAGGTCTCTAGATGCAACCGAGTTCTATTCGTTAGGATTGGGAGACTATTTTAATATCTCATCTATCAATGGTAGTGGAACAGGTGATCTTCTGGATGAAGTGGTTAATAAACTCCCAAAAGAAGTAGAGCAAGAAGATCTTGACCTTCCTCGTTTGGCTTTCGTTGGTCGTCCTAATGTAGGTAAATCATCTACCGTAAATGTACTTTTGGAAGAGGATCGTAATATTGTTACAGATTTAGCTGGAACAACACGTGACTCGATCTCTACACGTTTCTCTAAGTTTGGTCATGACTTCTTGATGGTGGACACGGCTGGATTACGTAAAAAACGTAATGTAAATGAAGATGTAGAATTTTACTCTACGCTTCGTGCTGTTAGAACTATTGAAAATTCAGATGTTTGTATTCTGATTCTTGATGCAACAAGAGGAGTGGAGGCACAGGATGTATCGATCTTCAACTTGATCCAACGTAACCGTAAAGGTTTGGTGGTGATGGTCAATAAGTGGGACTTGATTGAAGACAAAGATACCAATACTGTCAATGAGTTTAAGGAGAAGTTATTCCGTCGTTTTGCGCCGTTTGTGGACATTCCAATTGTCTTCACATCTGCGGTAACAAAACAACGTATTATCAAGGTACTTGAGGAAGCAATGGCTGTATATGAGAGACGTACTAAGCGTATTCAAACATCTGCTATTAATGATGTGATGCTACCGGTGATCGAAGCGTATCCACCACCTGCTTACAAAGGAAAGTATATCAAGATCAAGTATGCGATGCAACTTCCAACGCATGCTCCGACATTTGCTTTCTACTGTAACTTACCTCAGTATATCAAAGATCCATATAAAAGATATCTAGAGAATAAGTTTAGAGAGCATTTCGATTTAACAGGAGTTCCTATTCAGATCTTCTTTAGAAAGAAATAGTAAAGACCATATCTTGGTACAATATAAAAAAAGCACTGCCTATTATAGCAGTGCTTTTTTTATTAATAATCTATCTTGTTGAATTTGAGGAATTTTTCTGCTCTCGTGTAGCCCTCATCTAAACTTGTTCGAATTAACTTAAGTCCTTCGTCTGATTTCTTTTCGACGCCTCTTCCTTTATAGAGACAAACACCTCTTAGATAACTTGCCGCAACAGTTCCTTGTTGGTCTCCAACAGTTAACCAATCATAGGCTTTCTTGAAGTCTATCTTGGTTCCTTTGCCTTTATAGTAGCATCTCCCAACACAGTATATCCCGACGCGGTGATTGTGTTCCGCTGCCATCTTATAATATTTAAAGGCCATGGTGTCACACTGTTTTACACCTCCTCTACCTGTACGGTATAATTTAGCTAAATTACACATGGCATCTCCCATACCTTGTTCTGAAGCTTTTGCAAACATCTCACTAGCCTTAATGGTATCCTTTGGCAATCCTTTCCCACTCATATAGATCAAACCTAAGGCATTTAAAGCGTACCCATCTTTCTGTTCTGCATATTGAAAAATAGTTTCTAATGCTTTCTTGCGGGCAATCTCATCGTGTGAATGGTATAACACATACCTTGATCTTTGGACCATAAGTGAAGACTTGCGATCAGTAGCACCATTGCCTCTTACAGAAGAAACAGGAAGGAGAGACATAGCGATTGTTATAATAAGTAACCATCTCATATTCTGTCGATTTAAATAAAATTGTGCAAACGATTATGTAAAGTATGGTGCAATGATATAAAAAATATGAGGAGAAATCTAATATTACATAAACTTTCACTTTCTATATCTTTATTTTAAACGTGATTTTTATTTTTATTAACATTATCTTCTTATAGTTGTGTTTTACAGTCATTTATGTGTGACTTATGATTTATTCTAAATCTATATTTTTTTGTACTTTTGCATCAAAATAGAAAGGAGTATGCTTTATTTTCCTAATGCAAAGATTAATATAGGTCTAAATGTCATTTCAAAGCGAGAGGATGGTTTTCATAACTTATCCACACTCTTCTATCCCCTACAGTTATGTGATGGATTGGAGATCGTTGAAAATGGTTTGGATCACACTCGATTTACACAATCCGGTTTAACCATCGAGGGCGAATTGACTGATAATTTAGTTTATCTAGCTCTCTTACTCATAAAAGAGCGTTTTGAAATTCCCAATTTAGACATCCATCTACATAAGAAGATTCCGTTTGGAGCTGGTTTAGGTGGAGGATCTGCAGATGCGTCATTTATGCTAAAAGCATTAAATGAGATGTTTAACTTAGAGTTAAACACGCAAGAGCTCATCGATCTGTCTGTTCAACTCGGGAGTGATTGTCCATTTTTTATTATCAATACCCCCTGTTTCGCAACGGGTAGGGGGGAAGAGTTAGTTCCAACCGACTTGGATCTGTCAGGATATCGTTTGGTGCTGGTAAATCCTAACATTATGGTTTCCACACCAGAGGCATTTCGTTATGTTACACCACATGAGCCTTTCACCTCTTTAGAAGAGGCGATCCTCAATCCTCTACCATCATGGAAAGGGTTGGTTGAAAATGATTTCGAAAAGAGTGTATTTTGTCAATATCCAGCCATTCAAGAGTTAAAGACTAAACTTTATCAAGAGGGTGCTACCTACGTATCTATGAGTGGCAGTGGCTCCTCTGTGTTCGGAATATTCAAGAACACTGTGGCATGGAATAGAGAGGTAATCGACCCATCCTATTTTGTATGGGAAGAGATCATCAAATAAAGAATTTTATATCATAAAAAGAAGCATCATTGGATACAAAAGAATTAGCAAACTGTATTGATTCAAACCCTTTAGTGGTTACCTTAAAGGGGGATTTAAAAGAAGGCAAGAGCTTAAAATATAAATGTGAGGGGCTAAAAGGTTCTGCAGCACCAATGTATCTGTGGTCTGCAATATCTGAAAATAAAGGAGTTGGATTGTTTATTGCAAACGACCAGGAATCGGCAGCCTATTTTTATGATGATATACAAAGGTTTTATGCCCCAACGAATCTTCATTACTTCCCATCATCTCATCGTAGACACCTTGATTTAGATCGTATTGAAAGCGAGAATGTAATTCAACGAACCGATGTGTTAAATGCCATCAGTAGCAGCGATAAAGCTTTTGTTGTAACCTATCCTGAGGCACTTGCTGAGAAGATTGTTGAGGAGAAGACACTACAAACCATTACACTCCAGGTTCGTGTTAACGATAAATTAGACACCCCTTTTCTTCAAGAGACCCTTGAAGAGTATGGTTTTGAACGTGTCGATTTTGTATACGAACCAGGACAATACTCTATCCGAGGATCTATCGTGGACATCTTCTCATTCTCCAACGAGGACCCTTATCGTATTGACTTCTTCGGAGACGAGGTGGATTCCATACGTATCTTTGACATCGAATCACAGATCTCAAAGTCTCGAATCGAGCATGTTGCCATTGTTCCGAACATACAAGATGTGACCAAAGAGATAGAGAAATGCACCTTCTTCGATTTCATTGGAAAAGAGTGTTTGGTCATTGCACAAGACATCTCTTTTATTGGTGAGAAGATTGACCATTTCTACAACCACTCTCAAAGTTATATTGAGCGAAGTGAATCCGATGTAAATATCGATGATGCTTTGATCAATAGCACTGCTTATCTCCAAGCGATGAGTGCTGTTCGTACAATCGAATATGGACATAAAAATTACTTTAAAGAGTCCAATGTCTATACTTTTAACCTGTCGAACCAACCTCTATTTCATAAGAATTTTGACCTCTTAGCTGAAGATCTTCATAACCACAATTCTGAAGGCTATCGCAACCTTATTCTTTCGTCTAATACCAAACAGCTACAGCGAATCAGGGCGATATTCAATGATAAAGGGTATAGTGAGGAGTTCGAAGATATGCTCACCTCTGTCAGTGAAGGTTTTGTAGACCACGACCTTAAATTGTGTATCTATACAGACCACCAGATCTTTGAGCGTTACCACCGTTTCCGTCTGAAATCACAGAAGTCATCCAAGCTGGCCATCACCTTAAAAGAGTTGCAAAAGCTAAGTCCAGGAGACTATATTGTTCATATCGACCATGGAGTAGGGCAGTTTGCTGGTCTGGTTCGTACCGAAGAGAATGGGAAAGTACAAGAGTCATTACGACTCGTGTTTAAAGGAAACGATTCACTTCTTGTCAGTATCCATGCGCTTCATCGTATCTCTAAATATAAAGACAAAGATGGGACAGAACCCAAACTGAATAAGTTAGGTACCTCTGCATGGCAGAAGATGAAGTCTAAGACCAAGTCGAAAGTAAAAGATATTGCCAAAGATCTTATTGCACTTTATGCCAAAAGAAAACAGGAGCAAGGATTTGCTTTCACTGAGGATAGCTACCTCCAGCAAGAACTAGAAGCCTCTTTTATCTACGAAGATACGCCAGATCAAAACAAAGCGACCCTTGCTGTGAAGCAAGATATGGAGAAGCAGATACCTATGGATCGTCTGGTATGTGGTGATGTAGGGTTCGGAAAAACAGAGGTTGCAATACGTGCTGCTTTTAAGGCCGTTTGTGATAGTAAACAAGTGGCTGTTTTAGTCCCAACAACCATCTTGGCTTTCCAACACTATAAGACTTTTATACAGCGTTTGGAGGACCTTCCTTGTAACGTCGCATACCTATCTAGGATGCGTAAGCCTAAGGAGGTCAAAGAGGTGCTACAAGGCTTAAAAGAGGGTAAAATTGATATTGTTATCGGAACCCATAAATTGGTCGGTAAAGATGTGGCTTTTAAAGATCTAGGTCTATTGATCATTGACGAAGAGCAGAAGTTTGGTGTCGCGGTCAAAGAGAAGTTGAAGAAGTTCAAGGTGAATGTAGACACTCTGACTCTTACAGCCACACCAATCCCACGTACCCTGCAGTTTTCGCTAATGGGGGCACGTGATCTATCTGTGATCAACACCCCTCCACCGAACCGTTATCCTATTTTAACCGAAGTACATGGTTTCAACGAAGAGATAATCAAAGAGTCTATCGAATATGAACTGGAGCGTGGTGGACAGGTCTTCTTTATCAACAACCGTGTACAAAACATCCACGAAGTGGAGGCCATGATACAACGTGTCTGTCCAGGGGTTAGAACCATCGTAGGACATGGGCAGATGGATGGGGCCTCTTTAGAGAAGGTCATGCTATCGTTTATTGCAGGGGAGTATGATGTGTTGATTGCCACCACCATCATCGAATCGGGATTAGATATCCCTAATGCCAATACTATTATTATCAACCATGCCCATCAATTTGGGTTGAGTGAGCTACACCAGTTAAGGGGACGTGTGGGACGATCTAATAAGAAAGCATTTTGCTATCTTTTAGCACCTCCAATGTCCTCTCTTCCTGCCGAGTCACGTCGTCGTTTAGAGGCCATAGAGGAGTTTTCGGAGCTAGGTAGTGGTTTTAACATATCGATGCAAGATCTTGATATTCGTGGTGCTGGTAACATGCTTGGTGGGGAGCAGAGTGGTTTTATTGCCGACATTGGTTTTGAAACCTATCAGCGTATTTTGAATGAAGCCATTCACGAACTGAAAACAGAAGAGTTCAAAGATATATTTGATGACGAGAAAGAGAACGACAAAGAGGCGCGCAAAGCCTTTATGAATGTATCCTATGTGCAAGATTGTCAAATAGAGACAGATATGGAGCTGCTGTTTCCTAGCGACTATGTGGAGAACACTGCGGAGCGTATGATTCTATATAATGAATTAGACAATATTGAGCGTGTCGAAGATCTAAACCTCTTTATTCAGAATACGGAAGACCGATTCGGTAAGATGCCTGAAGAGGCTACTGAGTTGACTAAAATAGTACAGCTAAGATGGGCTGCACAAAGTATCGGTATTGAGAAGATACGTTTGAAGAAAAAGCGTATGATCCTTGATTTTATCTCCGATCCACAATCACCATTCTATAGCTCTGCTGAGTTTACTGCTATTTTGCAGTGGCTACAACAGAACCCCGGCAAGGCGGGAATGAAACAGGAGAAAGATCGAATACGATTGACTTTCATCAAGATATTCGATGTCAACGATGCTTTGGAGGCCATGAAGTCTTTATCTCAGACAAAACAGGTTCCATTAAAATAGACTAAAATAAAGAAGCCCAAGCTCTGTTCAGAACTTGGGCTTCTCTTTATATGTTGAATCATTACGTGCTAACCATACTATAATACCTATTTATTGATGAAGTAAACTATCAGGTCTTGCATATACATTCTGTATAATAGATCATGAACATTCAGCTCATTCAAGTTGGTAACCCGTATTGTCGATAGACATCAATGACTATTTAATCAACTTAGAGATCGCTTTAAAAGCAGGTGCTTTTGCCGATCCTGCCAATTCAAATAGGATTGATTCATAAGTTGTCAATGTAATTCCTTCTGATTCGAAACGACGTAAAGCCACCTTCTTATCCGACTTCTTACGTGAGTCTACTGCATCCACCACCACAATCGGATTGTATCCAGCATCTTTCAAATCAAGTGCCGTCTGTAATACACAAATATGTGATTCAATACCTGTGATAATCACATTCTTCGCTTCGTTGGCATGCAAGAAACTTTTACACATCTCGTGACCATAACAACTAAAGTCAGCCTTGTCAAATGAGATGAAATCTTCCACCAACGACTTAATTTCTTCTATGGTCTCTCCCAATCCCTTCGGATACTGCTGTGAAAAGATCGTAGGCACTCCAAGCTCCTTCAACCCAGAGATAACAATCTGATTATTCTTAATGACCTCCTTCTTGTTACGCATTACAGGAACCAATTTCTCCTGTAGATCGATGATCAACGCAACGCTGTTTTCTCTTGTGATTCTCATTGAACGATAGCTCTTAGTTGTATAAATCAGTTATTTTTCGCCTGTCTTTTCGACTTCTCTCCTAAATAGCCACCATGGTGTCTTTTGGCATATTGCTCATTGGTAAATTCGATCTTTTTCATGGTCAAATTCACTAGAATATCCCCGATCACAGTCATGGTAGTTGTGGAGGTACTAGGGGTTAATCCTAATGGACACAACTCCTTTGGGTCTCCTGTAAGAAGAACAATATCAGCAATATTTGCAAGTTCGCTATCTCCCTTTGAAGTGATCACAATTAGTGGCAATCCTGGGTATAGATTTTCTGCTAGGTGCACCAACTTGACAATCTCACTCGTTCGTCCAGAGTTGGAAATCAATAGCAACACATCATTAGGTTGAATCACTCCAAGATCTCCATGTTGTGCTTCACTAGGGTGAAGAAAGATCGATGGTGTTCCTGTCGAACAGAAAGTCGTTGAGATGTTTAAAGCAATTTGACCTGCTTTACCCATTCCACTTGTTACTAACTTTCCGCCTTTTTTCTGGACGTGTAGCTCTATAATCTCAATAGCTTTCTCGAAATCATTGTCCTGTGGAATATTTAATACAGCCTGTGCTTCACGTTGTAGTAAATCTGCGATAATATTTTTCACTTTATATAAAGATATAACGATGGGTGACTACGATATTTATTTCACCAATACAATATCGAAATAGATCATGATCATTCGCAATATTGTATTGAGTTTATTCATAGAAACAAAGAATATTTTCTCTCTTTTCTTCTGCAAAAGTAACTCAAAAAGGCTGTGTATGAAAAAGTTTATGTTATTTATTTAAACGACCTACAAAAAATAAAGGCTGTAAATGTGCAAAGCCAATCGATAATTTGTATTTTTCACATGGAATTCTTTCCCTATATTTACTAGGGAGATACGATAATATATTCGTGACATTTTAAACTACTTAAGAGATGGCCTTTAAAGAATTAACTGAATTTGTAGATCAATTAGATCGAGAGGGAGAACTGATACGAGTCAAGGAGAAAGTCTCCCCTGACATGGAAATTACCGAAATTGTCGACCGTTTTTCTAAAAGCGATCGTGGTGGTAAGGCACTATTGTTCGAAAACAATGGAACCGAATTCCCTGTTTTAATCAATGCTATGGGATCTACAAAAAGAATATCTATGGCCTTAGGGTGTTTTACTCTCGACCAAGTAGGTGAGCGTATCGACCACGTCTTCTCCGAACTAACATCACCGAAACTGAGTTGGTTCGATAAGTTTAAAATGATTCCAACATTAAAAGGAATCGCATCTTGGATGCCCCAAAGATCTAAAGGCCGTGGGAAATGTCAAGAGGTGGTTCTTAAAGGAGAGGATGTCGATCTATCTAAGCTGCCAATATTAAGATGTTGGCCTGCCGATGGGGGACCTTTCATTACCCTTCCTTGTGTGGTAACGGAGGATCCTGACACAAAAATTCGAAATGTAGGAATGTATCGTATGCAGGTTTTAGACAATAAAACCACTGGAATGCACTGGCATAAGCATAAAACGGGAGCTCGACATTATAATCGACATAAAGAACTAGGCACCAAGATGCCCGTTTCTGTTGTCCTTGGTGGCGACCCTTCTCTAATATTTTCTGCCACTGCTCCGCTTCCAGATAATATCGATGAGTATCTACTTGCTGGATTCCTTCGCGACGAAGCCGTCGACTTGGTTAAGTGTGTTACCAACGACCTCTATGTCCCATCGAATGCCGATATTATTATCGAAGGATATGTCGATCCCGAAGAGGAGTTAGTATGGGAAGGTCCATTTGGTGATCACACTGGATTCTACTCTCTAGCCGATTGGTATCCTCGATTCCATGTGACATGTATTACATACAAAAATAGAGCCATCTATCCTGCCACCATCGTAGGTATTCCACCGATGGAAGATGCATATATTCAACGTGCTTCAGAACGTATTTTCTTAGCCCCGATGAAATTGGTGATGGTGCCAGAGATTATCGATATGGATCTACCTCCTGCAGGAGTAGCCCACAATATTACCCTGGCACAGATAGACAAAACCTTTGCTGGACAAGCCAATAAGGTAGCCTATAGTATGTGGGGAGCTGGACAGATGATGTTCAACAAAGTTCTTGTGGTCACCAATGGTGAAAAAGCCAATGTACATAGCTATCGTCGTATTGCAAGAATCATCTCGAAGAATGTGAACGTCGCTCGTGATGTCTTCTTCTCTAAGGGACCAATGGATGTGCTAGACCACTCTTCTAACGCTTTTGCATATGGCTCTAAAATGGGGGTGGATGCCACCGAAAAACTACCTGAAGAGAAGGGGGGAGTAGATGAAAATGTCATCGAAGGCAAACCGATACACTTTGTTGCACCACTCTCTCAACCTAGTTACATTGAGTCGTTCGATGGATCACTTTGGGAAGATGGTATCTCAATATTGATTATCTCGGTCAATAAAGATGCCTCTTTCGATATAAAAGAGGCGAGCAGATATATTACAGAAGAGAAAGCATTTGCACCTGCTAAATTTATAGTAGTGGTCGATAATGGAGTCGATATCACAGACTATGATTTTGTGAGTTGGTACTGCTCTGGAAATATCGATCCACTAAGAGACTGTAAGATATATGACCCGTTCTTTCCGAACGGTCCAAGCCGTATGATTATTGACGGAACACGTAAGACAGAGACCAACGATGGTTTCCAACGATTGTGGCCAAATCCTGTTGTCTCTGATGATGAGATGATCGAGCAGGTAGACACAAGATGGGAACAACTAGGTCTTGGATCTTTTATCTCCTCACCATCAAAAAGATATAAATCACTTCAACGTGGTACAGGTGCAGTAGCCGAAGATATTGAATAAAATAACCCATCTTAATTGACTAAAAATGATGAATGCTTTTTTACGCTTTAACCTTATTTTGTTCATGATTATCTCTTTCAGTAAGTCAACACTTGCAGAAGAAATCGAACATAAATCCCACTCTAGCCTCTGGAGCTCAGTGTGGGATGAAAAGATCAATGATGTAGCATTTAAAAAAGTTGGAGCTTCGGTGAAGACCCCCTATACCATTCAGGAGTTGGTGGACATCCTTAATACAACCCTATTCTTAGGTATAGAGGTCGTAGGACAAAAAGCTGAAACGTTAATGATTAAGATTAACCAAGCTGAAGATTTAACCCAGCATATGGGGTCTAGTGGAGCGCGTACCTGTCTTGGAATTATCACCTTTACTTTAACCGAAAACAGCCGTGTCAAAAAAGTAGAGATGGATTTCGAATTTGGATCTCATGCCTCTCCTGGAACCTACTCTAGAGCCGATTTCATCCAAGCTTTCTAACCACATCTTATGAAGGTGTGATAGAGCCTGTATTCTATCTCATAACAATTAGATATTTGAGATGATAAACATATCATCTCAAATATATTTTGTTTAATCAAGCTACAAAAATGAAACAGTAGCCTTTCTCAATAGAAATACCCTTTAATGCCCTACAAACAAAATATCCTTGAAAGATACCCCTCATTTTACCTCCATAGAATTCTGAAGTGAACTATCGAAACTTACGAATATATCCTGTTCCGAAAGGTCACAAAAATACCATCATAATCACTCTACAAAAATCTAACCATAGTCTAACAGTATCCTAACGATAGTATCACAATATCTCCACCGAGTTTTCTTCATGCCATATCAATATTCTTTCAGAGGTCAAACAGTGGGTTGATAGTAGATTAAACCCTACTTTCCCCTGACTTAATCCGCCTTTAATACATCCCTAATCCGTCCTTAATCCGTCCTTAATCCGTCCTTTGTCCATGGTTTAGCCATGCTTCCTCCATGGTTTGTCCATCGATTTCGGGGTTTTTGATGGCTGAACCATGGATCAATGATGGACGAACTATGGACAAAGGACGGATTAAGATTAGATTAACGACGGATTGTGGACGGATTAAGTTGGGAGAAGGTATAGGGTATTCCCCTGTTTGGCTAGGTTGAATATCTAATTCGAGAGGGAGGTGGTGGTAGTGTAAATTACACTCTGTCTGGGGTATTGGGTGTTTTGATTTGGGGTGACTTAAGAGGTGTGGTTTGAAGAGGTTCTGGAAAATAGTTTGGTGGACCTATTTGTCTATTGGTTAGTAACGGGTGTTGATTGTTTGATTAGGGAAAAATGCCGATCATTTTTTATGACTAGAATTGGTGTTGTAGAGATGAAAAATGCTTACCTCACTATGTCGTGAGATAAGCATCTTCATGTTGTTTCTGCATTGAATACAGCTCTGTTATAGCAATAGCAAGCCATTAAAACACAAGATGGAGTCGTGATTTAATGTATGTTTCATTGTCTCCATGGGATTAAAAGACATCGAGCTGAAGACGTTTTTCTCGCTTCAATGTTTTGATGTATTTGTCCGCCTCTTCTGTGGTTAGGTTTCCATGTTTTCTCACAATCTCTTTAAGGCTCTCTTGGACCTCTTTGGCCATATGATTTTTATCGCCACAAATATATAGATGAGCGTTTTTGTGCTCTATCCACTCCCATAATAGACTTTGTTGTTCTGTGATACGATGTTGTACGTATACCTTTTGCTCCTTATCACGACTGAAAGCGGTGTCTATTCGACCCAGTGTTTTTTTGTTTTGGAATGCTTTCCACTCCGATTGATATAGGTAGTCGGATTCCCTCTTCTGTTCGCCGAAGAAGAGCCAGCTTTCGGGTTTTTTGCTTGATTCTAGTTGATCTATCTCTTGGAGAAAAGAGCGGAATGGAGCTACTCCTACACCTGCACCTATCATCACAATAGGGTGTTGAGGTTGGTTGGGCAGTTTGAATCCTTTGTTCGACTCAATAAAGATAGGCAGTAGCTGTCGCTCTTTGATTCTATCAGCAATAAATGTAGAGCAAGCCCCTTCTCTCTCTCTATTTTTTATCTCGTAACGAACGGTACGAATAGTAATATGTACCTGTTGGTCGACCTTCTTCATACTCGATGCAATGGAGTAGAGACGAGGATAGCGAGGAGTAAGAATCGTAATGAATTGATCAAATGTGATATCCGAAGGGAAATCATGCAGTAGATCAAGAATATCATGTCCGTGGAGGTACGCCAATTTTTCGTCTTTGTTTTGTAATAGCTTTTGCAATCCTTCGTGGTCTGTCAGCTTTTGGTATTTCTTTAGTAACATCGCATTGATCGAAGTGATCTCTACTAAGTGATGAAGAATGGACTCCGCAATTCTTAGGTGATCACGATAGAAGAATGGTGCATCTGCGTCTATTTTAAAGTGGGTGAGGATCGCTTGAACGAGTCGTGGTGGATTGTCATGGTGGATACCAAGAATATCACCTGGCTGGTAGGTCAAGCCTGATCCTTGTAGTGATAACTCTAGGTGGTATACCTCTTTGTTCGATGCATCTCCTGTGATGCGCTCCTTCTTGAGGACCCTAGCAGAGAATGGGTTCTTTCTGTCATAAACGGGGAATGTCTCGATCGATTCGGACAACTCTTGTTCGGATCTCTTTTGAGTTATTATTGATTCACTGTCCTCTCTGTTGTTATTGGATTGGGATATATGTTTTATGTCGTGATGGTGGTCTAAGGTTAACTCATCACTATTTTTCATGTTTTGTTGAAATTGTATGAGGTACTTAAGTGCCCACTCTTTTTCGTGTGTAGCCCATTGGTCAATGGTGCTTTGAATACTATCTATATTTGATGACATGTTTTTGTTTAAATATTTGAATCTTAGATGTTTGGTGTTGTGTCAACACCGCTTGTTATTTAGAACAAAAATAAATAATATCTTTGATTCTACTACAATAAAACCTTTACAAATAGGATATAAATAGTGAAATGTGGTCTGAATAGTTGATGTTTAAATACTATTTGTAAAGGTCTATCACATAAAAAAAACCATTAGTATGATTTAGTGTGCTTGAGTGTTAATTTGTGTATATTTGAACTTTGTGCTTAGTTATTTATGTTTTAAACCTAATTCCATTCTTTTTCCTTGTGGTGATATTTTTGAAAGGATGTGAATCGTAATATATATTTGAGATGAGAAAAATTACTTTTCTATTTATTGTTGTTCTTTCAATAGTGTCTTGTTCTGAGGAGAACAAACAGAGTAATATTGAAGCCCATGCGATGGAGCGACAGATTTTAGAAATTATTAGAGAGCATCATGTGAAAGAGGTCTATGTTCGAGATCGGGTGCCGATATTAAATCCTTACAACTCTTTTACAGATGATTTTGAAGTGGGAGGAGGTATGATTCGAGTAGATTTAAAATGGTACTATTTGAAGAGGGTTGAGAGGATGTATTTAGCTCCTGGAAATAGATACCAAGGGCTCGTGATCGATTTAAAGGAGGGTGAAGTAATAATGAGGATTTGATTTCGCCGTCTTGGAATCACTATTGTGTCGTTCTCGATTATTAGGAGAATGGTGTGTGCGTTTCGTTCGTGCCTTTTCAAATGGTTGCAAAGGAAGTTTACAATTATTTATCACGAAGGCCAAACATCGATAGTTGGAGTGAGAGATACGACTTACTAGTTTGAAGTGTATCTGTGGGATGGTTTGTTGTATGATACTCAAAAGAATAATAAATATGAGAAAAGTTATTTTCATTTTAATGATATTCCTCTCTTGCGCATGTAGTAAGACGCATTATATGACGGAAGAGGAGGCAATGGAAGCGAAGGTTTTAGAGGTGATTCGATCCAATAACGTGACAGGAGTCGTTATTGTAGAAGTAGATCAGTTATCTTGGGATCGTCCAGAGTTTATTGATTTTCAATTTCCCTCTTCTGGAACTATTGAAATATCCAACTGTAAAATCAAGGTAGAGGGGAAATGGTATAATTTACTGGATATATCAAGAATGGAGGTTCAAGATTTACAAAATATCCGTACGATATTACTGTACTACTCTAATTAATTAATTAATATAACACTTAGCAGCAACAAGGTGATGGACTTACTGATTGTTTTATCGGTTGTTATGGGAAGGGTTAAATCAATATACAATGAAAAAAGTTATTTTATTTTTTATGATCTTTCTTTCGTTTGCTTGTAGCAAAGAGGAGCTTCCGGTAGAAACGCAAACGGATCTATTGGAACATAGGCTGAAAAAGATGATTCATGATAATCATGTAAAAGAGATCACGGTATTAGATCATTTCGTTGTTGATTATTTTAATTTGTATTATACGCATGATTTTGAGGTGAAATCTGGAATGTTGAGAGTCGGAAGAATATGGTATAATTTATCGATTATTAAAGAAACTGAGTTGATCCCTAACGATCCTTTTCCTCGTCTTAAGATTAGGCTTAATCTTAATCATCGTTATTAAAGTCGGATTTAGAGTGGCTAGGTTTTATACTCCAATGTTTGGAAGGAGCCTTCTACATTGTATCATGATATAATGTAGAAGATATCATGATACAATGTCAAGTCTGTTTAAAGAAGAAATCCAATAATGATATCTCCTCTCCAGTCGATAGCTTTTGTTCCTGCATGTTCATATTGTTTGTCATGCCACCAGGTTTTACCAACTCCGATTTGTCCTTCCAGGTAGAACCAGTTAAATGTTCTACGTATTCCCCACATTATATTACAATCTATCCCATAAGGATTAATATCATTCCAGTATTTATTGCTGGTAATGTTTTTATGAATATATCCTATTTCAGCAGTTACAAAACTTGCGCTATTACCTTTTGTGTCTTTCCCTTTACTTTCTCTCATCAGAATATTGTAGTAATAGCGATACCCCAGATAGATAGATGGTCTAATATATGCTTCGGTATCTTCTATTGACCAGTAGGTTTTGAGTGACAGATCCATTGTGCTTTTGTCCCCGATCTTCTTCTCTACACCAAAACCTGGTTTTAATGTCAGGTTAATTTTGAAAAGGTCTTCCGTTCCTGTTCCTTGTGCTTTTGTGTTTAGACTAGCCATCGTAATTGCTAGTAGTAGAATGATTTTTTTCATTTAGGTTGTGTTTATATGATTTACTCCCCCCATATTGGTCATTGTTGTGGGTATAAAAGTAACATAATATCACATCTGAATGATAAATAATGTTGATTTATCTGTTTGTGGGTTGAATAAATGTTAATATAACAGTATTCTTGACTTGAATATGTAATATAACGATCACATTGTTCCTCTCTCTTTAGATATTGATTATTAGCTTCTAGCCCTTACTTCGCCCTTATTATGCTACTTTATGATTTTGTGATAATATGGTACTATTTTAATAAACCAACTGTATTAAATTAATGTTAATATATGTATTTACATGTTTATGTTTGTATCTTTGAGAGTGGGTGGTCAAATTACCTTTGAGATGTTATTTAAGTTATAACCTAAATCCGATAATTTAATTTTTATGAAAGAACTCCTATTTTTCCTTATTCTCCTTTTTGTTGGTAATGTTTATTCCCAGACTGTTGAAGGGGGGGATTTGAATGAACTTGGTTTTGACGTGATCGAGAAAGAGATCATTGATACGGCAAAGGTTGATATCTTCTATACGTTAGATTTTCGTTTAGATCCTAAGAAACCAGAGAAAATGAAACATGCGCAGACTTTCTTGCAGATAGGTAAACACTCGCGATGTTTTAAAGATTACAATGAATTCCTTTCTGATTCGGTGAATGATGATTGTGCTAAAAAATCACTTAGTGCGATGGAGGGGATGATGAAATTGATGTCTGTGATGAAAAGACGCAAGTATCAAAAGACTATTTTGTTTGGTGTTGAAGAAGGGCAGTTGGTGAAGCGTCATGATATATATCCTTCCATCTATGAATATCGGGATAGTATTCCTTTGTTTGATTGGATTATCACCGAAAGAGATAGTACGATTCTGAATTACAAATGTAAGATGGCAACGTGTCATTATCGTGGACGCGACTATGAGGCATGGTTTGCTGAGGGTATCTCTATGCCCTATGGTCCAGATGTTTTTGGAGGATTACCAGGTTTAATAATGGATGTTCATGACACCCAATATCATTATCACTTCCAATTGAATGGATTATATCCTGTGGACCATCTTCAATTAATTTATGCAACGAATGATGAGAAAGTGATTGCCTCTACAAGATCGCGAACAAGAAAGATATATGAGCATACAAGAAAGTTTCCAGCAGAAGCAATGAAGCAAGCTTTCCCTGATGATGAATTGACAGCTGATGATATTGCTAATATTAAGCCGAAGCCTTACAATCCAATGGAATTAGAGTAGAGGTGAATTAGCATCAACTGTTTGTCATTTCTTCCATTGTATCGTACTCTTATTTTTGATATAAATGTATAAAATGGAATATATTTGTTAAATTAATGTTAGATGTACACAAAATGACACCATAATACTTAATAAATGTTTATAATAGTTATTATATTGTAACTGAAAGGAGATTGCTGAAAAGCCTTTAATAAATATATAAAGTGAGTAGGCATTAATAAACTAATTTAAATTTTTTATGAAAAAGATTATTTTATGCGCGGCCTTTATTTTAAGTGTGGCTGGAATTGCCAATGCTGTAACAATTACGACTTCTTGTGGACATACTGAAAATGTACCAAATTCCAATTTTAAATCAACGGGAGAGATGGTGCAATATGCATTAGCTTTAGAAGCTGAATATTGTGATTAATAAAGTATTATTAGGTAAGAGCTATAGTATTGATGCTATAGCTCTTTTTTTATAAAGATATGAAACTATTCATTTTATTTTACTTGTTGATCTTTGTTACATTTGGTGGTTACAGCCAAAGTATTAAAGGACGTGATTTCGGTAATCTGACTTTTAAAATAGTCGAGAAACATATAGTTGATACAGCTAAAGTTAATATATTTTACACGTTAGATTTTCGTTTAGATCCTAAGAAACCAGAGAAAATGAAACATGCGCAGACTTTCTTGCAGATAGGTAAACACTCGCGATGTTTTAAAGATTACAATGATTTTTTATCAGATTCCATTAACGATGATTGTGCTACGAATTCAATTAATTCGTCAAGTGGAATAATTCAACTTATGAATGTTGGGCGGAAAATCAAGTATTACGAGATGGTTATGCATGGCTATTTAGATGGTAAATTACTAAGACGCCAAAAGGGGGTTCTTGTACAGAGATATGAATTTGAGGATAGTATTCCTTTGTTTGATTGGATTATAACCGAAAGAGATAGTACGATTCTGAATTACAAATGTAAGATGGCAACGTGTCATTATCGGGGACGCGACTATGAGGCATGGTTTGCAGAGGGTATCTCTATGCCTTATGGTCCAGATGTTTTTGGTGGATTGCCAGGTTTAATCATGGATATTCATGATACTCAGGATCATTATCATTTCAAATTAAATGGGCTTTATACACTGAATCATACCCAATTGATATATAAAAAGATAAGTAATAAAGTCATTCCATCTTCGAGAAAGAAGGCACGAAAGGTGTATAAGTATAGCCGGGAGTTTCCTGCACAAGCGATTGAACATGCTTTTCCAAACCCGAATAGATCTTTAGAAGCAATGGCTAAATTAAAACCCAAGCCCTATAATCCAATGGAATTAGAATAAAATATGATTAGATATATTACTATCGTAATAACCGTTATTAGCCTTTTCTCTTTGAGCGTTTATGCCGAGAAATCGAAGGGACTGGAAGGGTTGGTGGTGGATGCCAAGAGTTTGAGGCCTATTCCGAATGTTATATGTAAACTTTATGGGGCTTCGGATAAGATGTTAGGCTATTTTCTTACGGGTACCAAAGGAGAATATCACATTAAGGCATATCCTGAAGCGAAGCGTGTTACATATGCACATATGGGATATAAGACCTTTTCTATTTCGTATGAAGAGGCGCTTACAAACCATCGTGTTAAGCTATATACGGAGGTGCAGAATATTGCACAGGTGACAGTGGATGTGCCTCCTATTCGGGCTACGAAAGATACGATTCGATACAATGTGGGGTCGTTTGTAGAGAAGAAAGATCGTACGATTGGAGATGTATTGAAGAAACTGCCGGGTATTGAGGTGAGCAAGAATGGTACGGTGAAGTATCAGGGTGAAGCCATCAGCCGTTTCTATATTGAAGGCAAAGATCTTTTGGGAGGGGCCTATAATCAGGCGACCAATAGTTTGCCTGTAGATGCAGTGGCTCAGGTGCAGATTATGGAGCATCATCAACATAAAAGGGCTTTAGAGGGGACGGTTCCTCCAAGACAAGCTGCACTGAATGTTACGATAAAGAAGGGGCATAAGATGCGTATGTTTGGCGAGTTGAAAGGAGGAGTTGGTATGCCTTGGACATCGTGGGATAATAGTGTTTTTCTGATGAGAGTGAATCCGAAACATCAAGCACTGATTACAGGAAAGATGAATAATACTGGTAAAGATTTATCGGGTGAAACGAGCAATCGGTTGGATTACTCGAATCTATCTACCTTTGATATGCTACCTGAGGATCTATATGGTGAGCTAGGGGTAAGACAGATTCCTCTGCCCGCATCCCGTTATTTGGATAATAACTCCTATAGTGTGGGGGTAAATGAGCTATTTTCGTTTTCTAAGCAGACTACGTTGAGGGCCAATGCATCTTATTATGGTGATCGAACAGATCAATCGATGAGCATGTATCAACGATATGGTGTGGATAACCCAGTGACTGTACAATCATTGCAACAAGGGCTTTATAAGACAGATAGGGTGGTTCCACAGTTGCAGTTTGAGCATAATGGAGATAATCTTTATATCGAAGATAAGATGAAAGCGTCTTTTTCTTGGCAGAGGCAAGATTATCGTGTGGTACAAAATGGAAATCAACGGAGACAGGAGAACCGTCAGTCTCCTAACTATATGGATAATACCATGGATATGACCTTGCGTAAAGACAATTTGCTTTTGTCTATGCGTATGTTGTTGCGGTATTATGATGGAGAGAGTCAAATGGATGTATTGGGATCGTCTTCGTCAAAGCAGAAGATGAGTCCTTGGATTCACCAAGTCGCTGATCGAAATTATTGGGTTGCGAAGGGGAATGTCGGGATAGGTTCTTTAAATGGAAAAAGAGAGTTTAAAGTGGGGATTGACTACCTGATGAAACAAGATCATTTAACTCCTATTGGAGACTATGATCTTGTAGGTGATCCATTAGGTAAAACCGTGTCGGGTAATCAAACCAAGAGTGAATATAGTGTTGGAATGAACCCATCGTATAAATGGCGTTTTAAGGAGGGCTACGTTCATTTTGAAGTCCCTTTTGAGGTGGAGAAGTTGGGATGGGAAACGAGGAAAGAGACGAAGGATCATTATTACCTTTCGTATCATCCTAAGGTTTACTTTAACTATGAGTATTTGGACTTATGGGAGTTTCGTTTAGATACTTCTTACGATAGTGATGCTTCCCATGATTTTGTGGTGACACAAACTCCTTTCTTTAAGGATTATCGTACGTTGTATAGAAATCAATTGGATATGGACCAGTGGTTTGATCGTGTATCACGTTTTAAAGCCGGAGGGTCAATTCGGTATAAAGATTTGGCTACGATGTTTTTTGCGAGCTTGAGTGGGACCTATTATAAGAATTGGTCTCATCAATATCATGATTATCGTTATTCGTCGCAGCTGACAGAGATATTGCCTACCTGGGGGAGCAATAAGAGCGAGTTTATTTATGTCAGTGGGTTAATCGATAAGACGCTGTATGGTGCAGGATTAACACTGAAGTTGAAGGGAGATTATAACAACTATTTATCCTTATTTTCACAGAATGGTACATTGTTTTATAATCGTTCTCAGATTGTTACAGGGACTTTTACTACAATCTTTAAGAAGATTAAGTGGTTTTCGGCCAATTATAAGTTGGTGGGTAACTATATGTGGCAAAAGTATGATGGTGTAGTCACCGATCCTTTACGAAGTTATACGCATAGAATGGATCTTTATTTATATCCGACAAAGAGCGTCACTTTCTCTGTGGCAGGAGACTATACAGACAGAGAGGTGGCAAAGGATCGTTTTGAGGACTTCTTCTTTATGGATGCTGAGGTGAAATGGAGTCCTAGTAAGCGATATGATTTGTCCTTTGTGATGTCGAACCTATTTGATCAAGATCAGTATGAGGTTGGCACGGAGTCGGGGATGAACTATAGTTATACTCGATTGCCTTTAAGAGAACGCGTGTTGATGCTTAAGATGGCTTTTCGATTATAATACGGATTACATCTTTAAATGAGGGTAAACTTATCCCTCATTTAAAGATGTCAATAGAGGCTACTTGTTGGTACGTCCTGGATAGACTTTTAGTGCTTCTTCGAGGCAGTCTAATGCTTTTTCTAGGTCTTCGGTCTTTAGTACGTAGGCTATACGTACTTGGTCGATGCCTGCCCCTTCAGTCTTATAGAAACCAGTTGCAGGAGCTAGCATGATAGTTTGCTTTCGGTAGGAGAAAGACTCTAGTAGCCATTGACAGAACTTATCGCAATGGTCTATAGGTAGTTTGACTATTGAGTAGAATGCACCTTGTGGCATGGGTGAGTAGACTCCTTCCATTTTATTAAGACGATCGATACAGTAGTCTCGTCTCTTGAGATACTCTTTGTATACTTCCTGTATATATTCAGGGGGCGAATCGAAAGCGGCTTCTGCAACTTCTTGTCCAAGCATGGGTGGACATAGGCGTGCCATGGCAAACTTAAGAATCGTTGATATTACTCTCTTATTGTGTGATACTAAAGATCCAATACGCACTCCGCAAGCACTGAAGTGTTTTGAGACGGAGTCTATCATGATAACATTCTCCTTAATGTCTTTTAATGATAGTACTGAACAGTGTTTGCGACCATCGTATACAAACTCGTTGTACACTTCATCCGATAGCAGGTAGAGGTCATACTCTTTTACGATCTGAGCTAAAGCCTGTAACTCCTCTTTGTTGTAGAGGTAGCCTGTAGGATTACTTGGGTTACAGATGAAAATGCCTTTGGTCTTCTCTGTAATAATCTCTTTAAACTTATCAATAGATGGAAGTTTAAACCCATCTTCAATGGTAGAGGTGATGGTTTTAATCACGATGTCCGACTCTTGGGCAAACGATAAGTAGTTTGCATAGAATGGTTCAGGGATGATGATTTCATCTCCAGGATTAAAGCATGCTTTGAAAGCAAAGCTTATTGCTTCGGAACCTCCTGTGGTGACAAGAATATTATTAGAATCTACGTCTAGATTATGTGATTGGTAGTATTTGGCCAGTTTGGTTCGATAAGAAAGGTTACCGGCGGAGTTGCCGTAGGGAATCAGTTCAAAATCAAAATTTTTGATTCTTTCTATGGCGTGGGCTGGCGTCTTAATATCTGGTTGTCCAATATTAAGATGGAATACATGTACTCCTTTGTCTTTTGCCGCGTCAGCAAAAGGTACCAACTTACGAATGGAAGATTCTGGTAGTTGCTTTCCTCGAATTGATATTTCTGGCATAATGAAAAAATAAATATGAATTTATATCGATTTTGACCGAAGTAAGTCGGGTCAAAAAGTGTTATACGACATCAATAGATAACAAAGGTAAGTTATAATTTTACTTGATCAAATTGAAGTTAGTTTGGGATTCTGATTTATGGCATTGGGAATCAGATTAATTGTAATTTTTTGAGGTTAAAAAGTAATAAAGCATGATTTTAAAGTTTGGGTATCGTAGATATGGGTTTTATCATTTGCTAATAAAAATCATGTTTTGTGAATTGGGTGTAACTTACTTTTGAGTGTCGCTTAAAAATATAACGCTATGATTATAGGAGTTCCAAAGGAGATAAAGAATAACGAAAACAGAGTTTCGTTGACCCCAGCAGGGGCTGCAGAGATGATCAAATATGGTCACACAGTTTATGTACAACATACTGCAGGTATGGGTAGCGGTTTTGAAGATGAGGAGTATGAGAAAGCTGGAGCAACCATTCTTCCTACTATCGAAGAGGTTTATGGCATTGCCGAGATGATTATCAAGGTAAAAGAGCCTATTGAACCAGAGTATGCTTTGATTAAAGAGGGCCAGTTAGTATATACTTATTTCCACTTTGCGTCGTGTGAGCCATTAACACATGCTATGATTCAGCAGAAAGGTGTTTGTTTGGCTTATGAGACTGTAGAGTTAGAGGATCGTTCGTTGCCTTTATTGGTTCCTATGTCGGAAGTAGCAGGAAGAATGTCTATCCAAGAAGGAGCGAAGTATTTAGAGAAGCTTTTTGGTGGACGTGGTGTTTTAATGGGGGGTGTTGCAGGAGTGCCACCTGCAAAGGTCTTAGTTATTGGTGGAGGTATTGTAGGTACGGAAGCTGCTAAGATGGCTGCTGGTTTAGGTGCGGATGTTACGATTATGGATGTCAACTTGAAGCGTTTACGCTATTTGGATGATGTGATGCCAGCTAACGTTAAGACGATGATGTCCAACGAATATAATATTCGTGAGATGGCAAAAACACATGATGTGATAGTGGGTGCTGTTCTTATTCCTGGTGCCGTTGCTCCGAATTTGATCACAAGAGATATGTTACCTACGATGCAGGCTGGTACTGTATTGGTAGATGTAGCGATTGATCAAGGAGGTTGTATTGAAACAACTCGTCCAACAACACATGATAATCCAGTATTTGAGATTGATGGTGTAATTCATTACTCGGTAGCTAATATGCCAGGTGCTGTTCCAAGAACATCGACTTTGGCACTGACAAATGCGACATTACCTTATGCGATTAAGTTAGCAAATAAGGGATGGAAGCAGGCATGTAAGGAGGATAAAGCCTTGAAGCTCGGATTGAATGTTGTGGATGGTAAAGTGGTTTATCAGGGTGTTGCAGATGCCTTCGACTTACCAATGTATGATGTGGAAGAATTTTTGAATGAAGAGATGGTTCTAAATTAGCATATAACCATAGTAGCAAAAAAGCACATCTGTAATGGATGTGCTTTTTTTAATGTCTATTCTACAAGCAGTTGAATTCAATCTTGCTTTGTACAGGATTGGCATACATTTCAAGCCACAACTGTAGTGCTTCATCTTGTTTGAAATCGATGATAGATAAACTCTCCTCGGTTAGTTTATCGAATTTTTCGATATCTTCAGATGTGTATTCATTACTAAAACGATCTGTATTATTAACACGATCGAATGCGATGAAGTTAAATGGCCACAGTTTGTAGTTGGATATAATTGCTTGGTCAAGAATATCGGCAACAACTTTTAGTTGTTTATTCTTATTTTTCACCTCTTCTGTTGCTAGAAGTGTTGGATTGATAGGCTCACTAAATTGAAAGACAACTCTTCCTTTGGGTGCTATGATACCAGTCCCCATACTTTGCAAATCTTCACCAGGCTGTTTTTTGTAGTCTGGTTCATACTTTTTGCGAAGAAGTTCTAGTACTTTAAGGCCTCCACATGGTTCAATCTCATAGGATAGAGACATCGGAACGATATCAAGATCGATAAATCCTTGTCGGGTTGAACTGTGGTTATTGCTTATATTAAGCATTTTAAGTAATGCGACTTGTGTTCTATCGATCCCGTTTTTAGTCCGCCCCTCTTTTTGAGCGATCCAAACAGATTGATCTCTTTCTGTGATATTGGAACGGATGTATCCAGATAAGTTTTCAGAGGCTGCAAGCATCTGTTTTACCGGAATATCTCTTTTTACTACAAAGCTACGATTCATTTTCACGAGATGTGTAATCCAATCGTAAATAAGAAGATTACTTCCTATTGCAATCTCAGTCGCTCTAATGTCTTGTTTAATAGCTCCTACATTAAGGAAGGCAGGGTCAAGTACAATATCACGATGATTCGAAATAAACACATGACATTTTTTGTAGTCAAAGTTCTCTTTTCCTAAAAACTGAACTCCGTCAGTAGACATGTCTGCAACGCGATCAACAAGGGGGCGGATAATTTTATATTGAAAGTCAATTACCGTTTCTATTGAGGCGAAAATGTCTAGGAACATTTCTCGTTCTTGTTTGTTCGGGAATAGTTTTTCGAATACATGATGGAAAGAGTCGTCTTTTAATAGTGTAGCAACAACTTCTTTAATCTCATGGTCTCTATAGGGTCTTATCTCTTCGTATTTTTTATTTAAATCCATAAAATAAATTGATATACAGGGGAAACATCCCGCAAAAATTTTGACAAAAATAGTAATAAATAGGTGTAACCCATAGTGGTTACTCCCTCTATTTACTCTTTATATTGTAATTTTATTGTTAGATAAAATCATTGTATCATATTCACTCTTGTTGATGTGCTTATAGCTTTAGCATAAGCATTAGGCTATAACTATTAATCTTCTCTTTTTCCTCTATGGTTTTATTTTGGTTTAGCTTCTTTGTTTTAGTAAACTCAGTCCACGCAATTTTTGTTGATATTTGACACCAAGGCGTTAATTCGAGTCTCTCAAGAATAAAGAAGTGTTGCCCTTTACCATAATATGATGGGCAGCTAAAGTTGTATCGAAGATCTTGTTCATATGTAAATAATCGTGATTGAAAAGAGTCGGTGTCAAAGAGTGCCGCTTGAATATATGTTGTGCTTTTGGGAAACAGTAGGATCTTTGCATATATCCTGCCTAATAGGCCCTGCTCAGATAGTTCGTCTTTTTGAAGAGTGGTCCATTGGAACTCTGTATTGATTGTACATTTGGAGGATATTTCTTTAGAGCCTTTAATACGGATGTTTTGGTAGGTGTAGCTATAAGGATATGCCCTATGGTTTCTCTTGTATGATCGATGATATGATTTCCATTGATGTTTAAGTTGCAGAGAGGTGGAACTTGACTTTAGATAGTTGATGGTCGTGGTAATCTTCATGGAGTTTTTATTTTCTTGATCTTGAAGGTCTATGGGGCGTATTTCATTAAAGTAGGAGAGGGTGTTTTGGATTTTAAACTTCCGAGACATCTCAAAGTTATTAATGATAAACGGTCCTTTTTCGTTTTTACAACTACTATGAACGGCATAAGCATTTCCATAGGGTGCGTAGAAGGTGATGGGATAAGAGCGATAACCGATGGTTGTGTGTAAGTGTGGGAGGATGGCACCATAGATACCATGTATCTGACCTATTTGTTGGTATGGGTCCCAAGCAACTTCACCAAATAGATGGAACTTCTTTAGATAGATATGGTATGCTGCACCATAGATGTTGAAATTATCAATAGAGGGTAGATATTCTGAAGTGATTGCATTTAATTTTTTTAGAGGGACACTATATGATCCATTATGGTAGTATCCAATGATTTTGACGTTTTTATTGCTATACTCAAGTGCAGCCCCCTTTGCTTTTTCTTCTAATGCATTATGTTTGGCTATTTGGGATTGGGATATATGAATCCCATCACTAGATGTGGATGAGAAGAACGGTTCTGTGTCTTTATCTCTTATATATGCATCTCGCGATTTTTGGGAGTAGTATCCTATCAGTTTAAATGCTCCTACTTTCTGTGTTATGGCGATACCACGAAAGAAGTTGTTCTCTTCAGCAAGTGCATGGCTCTGAATTTTATTCACATTGTTAATAATACCATCGGGGGTGTTACTAGAGAAAAAAGAGGAGGTGGAGAAGGAGACACCCTGTCCATAGTTTGGCTTGAAATCACCAATGATCCATTGTGTTTTCTGTCCCTTATACTGTAATGTTGCACTCAGGTGGTCATGGAATATTTTAGTCTCCCCATAGTCAGACTCTCCTATAGCCTTTAGACTCCATTTTCCTTTTTCAATATATAGCCTCTCTTGTTTCTTGTATTTGTCGAACCCCTCAAAGCTGACTTTATTCGATCTTTTTTTATTTGAGAGAGTAACTGCACTATAACCTTTGAGTTTGCGTGGGCTTTTTTTTGCATTAGGTAAGTGGAAAGAGATAAGAAAAGATAGAAGATCTGATGTAAGGGGGTCAAGGTGTAGAAGAACCTCTAGTTCATTTATTGTGTAGATGTATCCGTGCTTTTGTCGGTAATCTAATAATGTTTGTATGTCCATGGCGTTAAACAGAGGGATCTGTAGTAAAGTCTCTCTATTTGCTTGGTTTATTGATATCGGATTAAAGTACCATTTTTGAAGTGAGGTTAAAGAGAGAGGGTTGGTCTCAGAGTTAAAGGGTTCTTCTAAATGGAATGAAGCATAGAGGTTATACGTATCTTGAAAAGAGGATTCGTTGATAGAGGGTTGTGACGACAGGGTTGCTGTATGTAATAATAGCGTGAATTGTAGAATGTAAAAATAATAAACCTTCATCTGAATTGAACTAACTGTTATATTATAACTGAAAGAACAATTGAAAAAGATGAAGGTTTGATTCGAGGTAGTATAAGTGTGATTAATTTGTCTTATACTTAAAATCTACTGTTTGAAGCTCTTTGTTCGCTTTTACTATTTTGTCTTTTAATTGTTCTTTGTATGCGACCATCTGCTCTCCAACTTTGTCATCTCCTGTTGCAATAATTTGTGCTGCAAGGATCCCTGCATTCATTGCACCATTGATGGCTACTGTGGCAACTGGAATGCCAGGAGGCATCTGGGCAATAGCTAGAAGTGCATCCATACCATCTAAACTAGCTTTTATTGGTACGCCAATAACAGGAAGAGTGGTCATTGCAGCAATAACACCAGGAAGGTGTGCCGCCATACCTGCTGCAGCAATAATAACTTCAATACCTCTACTTTTTGCTTCGGTCGCAAATTTCTCAACTTGTTCTGGGGTGCGATGTGCTGAAAGGGCATGGATTTCAAAAGGAATCTGAAAATCGTCTAATAATTGTGCTGCTTTCTCCATCACTGGCAGGTCAGATGTGCTGCCCATTATAATACTTACTCTAGGTTTCATACTTTTGATTAGTAACTAAGTGAATGTTTTGGGTTTACAAAAAGAAAAGATACAAATGTTGGATCGGAAAAAAAATGATTTATTGACAAAAAAATATGCCATCTTTTTTTTTTGAACCGGATATGTTTCGTTAATTTGCGCCCTTTCTCCTACAAATCTATTTAGATTATTAAAATGTGGCTATTAGATAGAGAAGATTCGGGGAGTAAATGATGAAAATTTAAAGTACATCTATCAAACGTTAGTCGATAAACAATTTCAGAGATGAAAAGAGTTAAGCTTTGGGACAAAGAATTCGAAGTTTCTTATCCAAATGAGCAGATTGTAGCTGCTGTGAAAGAGATGGCAGTCAAGATGAGAGAAGATCTTGAAGGGAAAGAAGCAATATTTTTGTGTGTCCTGAATGGTTGTTTCATGTTCGCAGCCGATTTGTTAAAAGAGGTTGAGTTAACAGACGCAGAGGTTTCTTTTGTGAAGTTGGCTTCATATGAGGGAACACAAACGACAGAGAATATTAAGCAGTTGATCGGTTTGAAGGAAGATTTGAAAGATCGTACTGTAGTTATCGTAGAAGATATCGTTGATTCAGGATTTACTATTGCAAATCTTATCGACCAAGTAACAGAAAGAGGAGCTGCAGATATTAGAGTAGCTACTTTACTTTTCAAGCCGAAAGCATTGAAAAAGGATGTTACTGTTGATTACGTAGGTTTGGAAATTCCAAACGATTTCATCGTAGGTTATGGATTAGACTATGATGGAAGAGGACGTAACTTGAAGGATATTTATACACTTGTACCTTAATAAAATAAGAATATATAATGTTGAATCTAGTATTGTTTGGGCCTCCAGGAGCCGGAAAAGGAACACAAGCAGAATTCCTTATTAAGGATTTTGATTTGAATCATATCTCTACAGGAGATCTTCTTCGTAGCGAAATCGCAGCAGAAACTGAGCTTGGATTGAAAGCGAAAGCTTTTATGGATAATGGAGACTTAGTACCTGATGAGGTTGTTATTGGTATGATTGGTTCTAAGCTGGAATCGAATGAAGCATCAAAAGGATTTATCTTCGATGGTTTCCCTCGTACGGTGGCACAAGCTGAAGCACTTGATCAACTTCTTACAGAACACGGAACTGCAGTTTCAGCCATGTTGTCGTTGGAAGTAGAGAAGGAAGAGTTGATGAAGCGTCTTCTTAATAGAGGATTAACTTCAGGGCGTTCAGATGACCAAGATAGTTCTATCATTGAGAATAGAATTAATAACTATAATGAGAAAACAGCTCCTTTAAAGGACTTTTATGGTGCTCAATCTAAATTGAGCCCTATTGAAGGACAAGGATCGATAGAGGAGATTGCAAGTCGTTTGACTGCTGCAATTAAGAGCTTGTAAAAAAAATATAAGCGGAAATAAAATGACAGATGGGGTGTACCGTCTGTCATTTTTTTTAACTTTGTGGGGGCAAAAGTCTCATTGATTGGGTGTTGAATAAGATGACAGGAATTCCTGTTTGATTAAACCATATTTTTTAATGTCAGGTTCGAATTTCGTAGATTACGTAAAGATATATTGCCGCTCAGGTAAGGGTGGTCCAGGTTCACGCCATATGCGCCGTGAGAAGTATATTCCTAAAGGAGGTCCAGATGGTGGAGATGGTGGACGAGGAGGACATGTGATTATTCGTGGTAATAGTCAGATGTGGACTCTATTGCACTTGAAGTTCCGTAAGCATATTTTTGCTGGACATGGAGCATCAGGTTCAGGCCAAGGTTCTACCGGTAAGGATGGTGAGGATGTATACATTGATGTGCCATTAGGAACCATCGCGAGAGATTCAGAAACTGGAGAGGTGATGTTTGAGATTACTGAGGATGGTCAAGAGGAGCATATTGCTCAAGGAGGCCGAGGAGGTCTGGGTAATACACACTTTAAATCGTCAACAAATCAAACACCTCAATATGCACAGCCAGGAGAGGATGGAGAAGAAGCATGGAAGATTCTCGAACTAAAAGTTCTTGCTGATGTTGGTTTAGTCGGTTTTCCAAGTGCAGGAAAGTCAACACTTCTATCGGTAGTTTCTGCTGCAAGACCAAAGATTGCAGAGTATCACTTTACAACTTTGGTACCTAACTTAGGTATTGTTGGTTATCGTGATGATCGTTCGTTTGTAATGGCAGATATTCCAGGAATTATTGAAGGAGCTCATGAAGGAAAAGGTCTAGGACATCGTTTCTTGAGACATATCGAGCGTAATTCAATGTTGCTATTCATGATCCCTGCAGATAGTGATGATTATCTGAAAGAGTATGATGTGTTGATAAACGAGTTAGAGATGTATAATCCAGAGTTACTTGATAAAGAACGATTCTTGGTTATTACGAAGTCTGATATGTTAGACGAAGATCTCATGTCAGAAATTGATGAAGAGTTAAAAGATATACCTCATCTATTTATCTCTTCGGTGACAGGGTTCAATATCGCTCCACTGAAAGATGAGATTTGGAAGCGATTAAATAAATAAAACACTTAATAAGAAGCACAATCATTCATTTGTTTGTGCTTTTTATTTCTCTATTCATAATATTTAAAAGGGTTTGACTATGTGGCTAATAGAAGCATTGAAGGAGCTTGATTCTCAGTTGTTATTATATTTCAACGGAAATCATTCGACGTTGTGGGATTATGTGATGTTTACCTATACTTATAAAATAACGTGGGTGTTGTTTTATGGTATTTTGGCCTACCATCTATATAAGCATTTTGGAAAACAGATGTGGATTATTATTCCTATGATTGCATTAACTATTTTAGTGACAGATCAAACATGTAATTTGTTTAAGTATGGTTTTGCTCGACCAAGACCAGGTCATGATCCTGTTATTGGGTCATTGGTTAATATCTTTTATAAGAAGGGTGGGCGATTTGGTTTTGTGAGTGCACACGCTGCCAACTCATTTGCCTTGTCTATCCTGATATATAAATATGTAAAGAATAAAACTTTCTTATACTATATGCTTATATGGTCTGCGATTGTTAGTTTTTCCCGAGTATATTTAGGCGTCCACTATCCTGGTGATGTTATTTGTGGAGGTCTTCTAGGGGTCTTCTATGGTTGGTTGATTTATAGAGTAACGTTGGTTATAGAGAAGTATGTTCCATTTATGAATGGACGTAGTTTTAGTCGCTCGTCGATGAGTAATCAAGAGTTGAAACCTGTGTTTTCAGCACTTCGTTGGATGTTAGGACTCCCTATATTTATTGTTTTGTGCTATGTAATCAATGATTTGTTGTAGCTTTATGAGGTTTCCTCATAAATCATTATACAAATTATTTAACTTTTTTGTAAGTTAGGAGTTTACAAAAAAGTTGTATTTAGTAATAACCAATTGTCCAACCTTGTATTGCCATGTCACAAGTTTATTCTGAAGATTCAATTAGAACCTTAGATTGGAAAGAACATATTCGTAAGCGCCCTGGAATGTATATCGGAAAGTTGGGAGATGGAACATCTCCTGATGATGGTATCTATGTCCTCTTAAAAGAGGTGGTAGATAACTCTATCGATGAATTCATGATGGGTTATGGGAATAAAATAGAGATTAACGTTAGTGATGAGCTAGTATCTGTTCGTGATTTTGGACGAGGTATACCTCTTGGAAAAGTGAAGGATGTAGTATCGAGGATGAATACTGGAGCAAAGTATGATTCGAAGGTATTTAAAAAGTCTGTTGGATTGAATGGTGTAGGGGTGAAGGCTGTTAATGCTTTGTCCTCTTCTTTTACGGTTCAAGCGTTTCGTGAGGGAGAAAAAAAAGAGGTTAGTTTCTCTGAGGGAAATATTGTTTCCGATTCAGTAATAGAACCTACGGAGGAGCCTAATGGTTCTTGGGTTAGTTTTAAACCCGATGAAGCGATATTTAGTAATTACCACTATATAAGTGAGTTTGTTGAGAATTTAATTAAGAATTACTGCTATCTTAATTCAGGACTGATTATCTACTATAATGGGGAGAAGTTTCAGTCGAAGAATGGTCTGTTAGATCTTTTGAATGATAGTTTAGATACGCCGTGTCTATATCCTCCTGTTCATATTAAAGGGCAGGATATTGAAGTGGCGTTGACGCATACGAATCAATATGGTGAAGATTATTTCTCTTTTGTGAATGGTCAGCATACAACGCATGGAGGAACACATTTAGCTGCATATAAAGAGTCGATTGTAAAAACATTAAGAGACTTCTATAAGAAGGATTTTGATGCATCGGATATACGTGCAAGTATTGTGGCTGCCATATCTATTAAGGTGGAAGAGCCTATCTTCGAGTCGCAGACAAAGACAAAATTAGGATCGAAAGATATAGGCCCTAAAGGTCCTTCTGTTCGTAACTTTGTTGTTAACTTTGTAAACAAAGAGTTGGATAATTACCTCTACAAGAATGCGGATGTGGCAGAGGTGATGTTGAGACGTATTCAGGAGTCTGAACGCGAGCGTAAAGCGATATCAGGAATAAAGAAGTTAGCAAAACAGCGAGCTAAGAAGGTCAGTCTACACAATAAAAAGCTTAGAGATTGTAGAGCACATTATAATACTAATAAAAAAGAGGCAGAACAATCGTCAATATTTATCACAGAGGGGGACTCGGCAAGTGGTTCTATCACCAAGTCGAGAGATGTAAATACACAAGCCGTATTTAGTTTAAGGGGTAAACCATTAAACTCTTTTGGATTGACAAAGAAGGTGGTGTATGAGAACGAAGAGTTCAATCTTCTACAAGCCGCACTAAATATTGAGAATGGTATTGAAGAGTTGAGGTATAATAAGGTGATTATTGCAACCGATGCAGATGTGGATGGAATGCATATTCGACTTTTATTAATTACCTTCTTTCTCCAGTTCTTTCCAGAATTAATAAAGCAAGGGCATTTATATATTCTTCAGACACCACTGTTCAGAGTGAGAAATAAGAAGAAGACCTATTATTGTTATAATGAAGAGGAGCGTGTTACTGCCATTAAGAAGATTGGCAAAGGAGCAGAGATTACTCGTTTTAAGGGGTTAGGAGAGATCTCTCCTGATGAGTTTAAGAATTTTATTGGCGATCAGATTCGTTTAGATCCTGTTATCCTGAAGAAAGCAGAATCTATTCGCGAGTTGTTGAGCTTTTATATGGGGAAAAATACTCCCGATCGTCAACAGTTCATTATAGAAAATCTGCATGTAGAGAAAGACGAGATTGAGTAATTTGCTTTAAAACCTTAATGATGGATCCAAAAGAGTTTGACACACCACAAGACGAGAATAGAGATAATGAGAATATTGATGGAGTAAATGATAAGCTCTATCATGCAAAATATATTTCAGGAATGTATAAGGATTGGTTCTTAGATTACGCTTCGTACGTAATCTTAGAACGAGCTGTTCCTTATGTCAATGATGGACTGAAACCGGTACAACGTCGTATCCTGCATGCCATGAAGGGTATGGATGATGGTCGTTATAATAAAGTGGCCAATGTTATTGGTCAGACGATGATGTATCACCCACATGGGGATGCGTCTATAGGCGATGCTTTGGTGCAACTAGGACAGAAGAACCTTTTGGTGGATACCCAAGGAAACTGGGGTAATATCTTAACTGGAGACTCTGCTGCTGCACCACGTTATATTGAGGCCAGACTCTCTAAGTTTGCCCTAGAGGTCGTGTTTAATCCAAAAACTACGGATTGGCAACTCTCTTATGATGGAAGAAACAAGGAGCCTCTGACACTTCCTGTTAAGTATCCTCTATTGTTAGCACAAGGGGTAGAGGGTATTGCGGTAGGTTTAGCATCTAAGATACTACCACACAACTTTATTGAGCTTATTGACGCATCTATTCTCTATCTTCAAAAGAGAGATTTTGACTTATATCCTGATTTCCCGACGGGTGGATATATTGATGTATCTAAATATAATAATGGTCTTCGAGGTGGTGCCGTACGTGTTCGTGCTAATATAGAGAAGAGAGATTCAAAGACTTTGGTTGTTAATCAAATTCCCTATGGTAGAACGACATCTTCAGTGATCGATTCTATTATTAAGGCGAATGATAAAGGAAAGATCAAAGTAAAGAAGATTGATGATAATACTGCTGCAAATGTAGAGATCTTAGTTCACCTTGGACCTGGTGTAAGTTCTGATCAAATGATTGATGCGCTATATGCATTCACTGATTGTGAGATCTCAATCTCACCAAACTCTTGTATCATTGATCAAGATAAGCCTGTTTTTCTTGATGTCAAGACTATCTTGCGACGTTCTACAGAAAATACCTTAGCACTTTTACAGAAAGAGTTAGAGATTCGAAAGTCTGAACTAGAGTCACAATGGCACTATAGCTCTTTGGAGCGTCTTTTCATTGAAGAGCGCATGTATAAAGATAAAGAGTTTGAAGAGGCTAAGAGTGTGGACGAAGTGGTGGCACATATCGATCAGCGTTTTGATCCATGGAAGGAGAGTCTCAAGAAAGAAATTTTGCGAGAGGATATTATTAAACTTCTAGAGATTAAGATGGCTAGAATTTTGAAGTTTAATATTCAAAAGGCGACTGATTTTATTCTTTCAATTGAAGAAGAGATTGCTAAAATTGACAAACAACTTGGTCAGATGGTTAAGTATACTATCGACTATTTCCGTAAGATCAAGAAGAAATATGGTAAGGATAAAGAGCGTAAAACGGAGATTAGAAGTTTCGAGAATATTGAAGCAACCAAAGTTGTTGTAGCAAATGAGAAACTTTATGTCGATAGAAAAGAGGGATTTATTGGAACCTCTCTAAAGAAGGAAGAGTATCTGTTTGAATGCTCTGATATCGATGATGTGATTATTTTCCGTAAAGATGGAAGTTACTTTGTAACAAAAGTGAGTGAGAAAGCGTTTATTGGTAAAAATGTAATCCATATTGCGGTCTTTAAAAAGAATGACAAGCGAACGATATATAATACCGTTTACCGTGAGGGGAAGCAAGGAACGACCTATATGAAACGTTTCTTTGTGACAGGTGTCACAAGAGATCGTGAATATAATCTAATGGGAGATAAAGCCGGTTCTAGACTTTATTGGTTTAGTGCTAATCCAAATGGTGAAGCGGAGAAGCTAAAGGTTACTTTGAAGCCTAAGTTAAGATTGAAAAGATTGATATTTGAGGTTGACCTGGGTGTGCTTGCAATTAAAGGAAGAACATCAAAAGGAAATACGGTCACCAAAAATGAAGTGTTGAAGATCACTTTAAAAGAGAAAGGTGCTTCCACACTAGGAGGACGTCGTATATTTTTTGATAAGGATATTTTTAGACTTAACACAGAAGAACGAGGTGCCTTTTTAGGTGAGTTTAGTGGTAATGACAAAATCGTATCCATAAGTGGTATGGGTGATTGTACGGTTCATTCATATGATCTAAGTAATCATTTTTCTTCTGATATCAAGAGAATTCAAAAGCTAGACTCTGATCGTGTCTTTGTTGTAGTGTATTGGGATGCAGATCAGAAGTTCTATTATATAAAGCGGTTCCAGATTGACCCAACCCAGAAGGATACCATATCATTCATTGGAGATAATCCTAAGAATAAGATGATGTTGGTTAGTGATAATGGTGAGGCGATAGTGAAAATTCATTTTGGTGCAAGAAACGAAAATCGATTGGCTGAAGAGGTAATTACCTCTGATTTCATTGGTGTAAAATCAATAAAGGCGAAAGGGAAGAGGTTAACAACATTTGATGTTGCACATTTAGAACTCGTAGAACCTGAAGTTATAGAAGAAGTTGAGGATATAGAGGACGAGACAACCTCGGATGATGATGATAATCAAATGACACTTTTTTAATATAAAAGGAGATGGACATGGAGAAAAGTAGAGTATATTTAAATGGATATATGGCGGCTGGTAAATCGACTATAGGTGTGCAATTGGCCTCTGCTCTGGGTTTTTCTTTTATAGATCTAGATAAGTTTATCGAAGAGAAATATTTCATGTCTATTGCCTCCATTTTTGAAAAAGAGGGAGAAAGTGGGTTTCGTGAAAAAGAGCGAGATGCATTACAAGAGTTGTCTGTATTTGAAAATGTCGTTATTGCTACAGGTGGTGGTACACCATGTTTCTATAATAATATGGACGTGATACGTCATACAGGTATCTCTATATATCTAAAAACACCAATGGATCTTTTAGTGAGGAGGTTGACACAAAATAATAGCCAGCGTCCAATAGTAAGGGGAAAGTCGGAAGTTGAGCTTCGTAGTTTTATTGTTCAAGCACTTGAATATAGAGAGCCTTTCTACTTACAGTCAGATATCGTTTGTATATCTGAAGATACACTGACTACTAAAAACTTAATTGATCATATTGATTCTTTTCTAAAAGAATAACTGCGAAACTATTGCTTGTAGTCAATAAATTGAATAATAATGGTAAAATTTGATTGTTTTTTGTTGTAAAATAACAATATTTACAGGCAAATATATTCTATACACATTTCATGAGGGTACTGATTATTGAGGATGAAGAGTTATTGTGTGAAGAACTAGAAAGTAATTTATTAGATATTGCACCAGATAATATCGAAATATGTGGTAAGATAGATACTGTCAAAGACAGTATTGCATGGTTTAAATCAAATACGTGTGATTTGGTTTTTATGGATGTCCACTTAAGTGATGGTGACTGTTTTGATATTTTTAAAGAAGTAAAAGTCTCGACTCCGATTATTTTCTTGACAGCGTATGATCAATATGTTCAAACATCTTTTGATTTAAATAGCATTGCTTATATTCTAAAGCCTTATGATCGAATGTGTATTGTTAAGGCACTTGAGAAGTATGAGAATTTAACTTCTTATTATGTGGAGAGAACCAAAGAGAATAAGGTTGAAGGAGAATATGTTCAAGAAGAGTATATTCAGAGAATGATGCTTCGTCTTGGACGTGTTTATAAGCCTATAAGTGTTCATGAGATATGCTACTTTATTGCGGAGGATAAATATCTATATGCTATTACTGAAGATGGTCGTAAATTCTATTATGATGCGACACTCAAAGAGTTGGAAGAGCAATTGGATCCAACTCTATTCTTCCGTGTAAATAGGTCATATATGGTGAATAAGCAAAGTGTGAATGAGTTGGTTCTATACTCTAATAATAGATACAAACTGAATCTATCTCCTGAGACAGATGAGTTAGTTCTTTTAAGTGCAACAAAAGTTTTAAGCTTTAAAAACTGGCTATTGTCATGAGAATACCAACGAAAGTACGAGTCTATTTAGGGGTTGCACTTACAATTGTGGTTGTAAGTGTATATTATCTTTCTTCTTTGCGTGATTCTATATATGAGAAAGCACAAGAAACAGGAATGCGTTTCAATATGATTGCTGCCTCGGAGAATCTCGAACTAATAAAGAGCTATTTTTCTGATTATGAGAAGAAAATAGGATATTTTGTTGAATATCCTCATCGACAGAGAGAGTTCCCTGATATGTTAGAGACCTATGTTAAGTCTGACTCGACAGTGGTTGATGGATGGTATAACTCATTGTCAGATCATTCGAGTCTATGGGTTAAGTCAAGGAAAAACTCTATTGGTAATACAGGAAATTATACTATTGGTCCCTATCGTAAGGGGGATACTTTTTTAATGGATATAGGATATCTATCGTTTGATAAATCGGATCCATTTATACTCGGAATCACTGTTGACCTTAAACGTTTTCATCAGAAAGTTGCAAAGATGGATATCCGTTCGAGTAATTATTTAGAGATTCTCGATGAAAATGGAAGGTATATTTATCATCCAGAAGAGCAGTTGATAGGACAGTTGTCCCCAAGTCAAATTGATAGGGCCATTGTGAAGAATTGTGACCCTGAGATGTTTAGTACATACCGATCCGTATTCTCTGGTTTTTTACAGTCGGAAGTAATACGTTCTTATCGCGTTATGCATGTAGGTGGACAGCAATGGTTGCTCATCGGAAATACTCCTAAGTTCAACTATACTGAATTCTTAAGTGCAATAGAGCGTAACTTGGCATTGATATTGATACTTTTTCTCATTTGTGTTTTATCCATTGTGATGGTGTCATGGTTCTTTTCTGATCGAGAACATAAGTTGAGATTACGAGCGGAAGAGTCTCTTTTTCTAACAAAAATTAGTGAAGAGCGAAAGAGTAAAGAGCTTGCAATGACTGAGCTTCAATTGTTGAAAACGGGTCTTGATCCTCATTTCGTATTTAATTCATTAAGTTCTCTTATAGTACTTATCCCACGAAATCCAGTAGATGCTTGTACGTTTGCGAAAAGATTATCTAACTTGTTACGTTATCAGCTATCTACGCAGATGAAAGATTTAGTTACATTGAAGTCCGAGCTTAAATTTGCAAATGATTACTTTGCAATACAAAAGTTGCGTTTTGGTGAACGTGTATCTTTCGATGTAGATGTCTTATTGGATGAACAGGTTCAACCTATTCAGTTGCCTCCAGCATCTTTACAATTATTGGTGGAGAATGCTTTAAAGCATAACATAGCGACCAAAGAAGAGCCTCTTAAGATTGAAATATTTAAGGATGGCGATTTTATTGTTGTCCGTAACAATTTAAACAGGAGAGACCAAAGTGGATTCTCTATGAATTTAGGTCATCGATTAATGAGATTGAGGTATAAAACATTTACACTTAAATCTTGTAACTTTTATCATGATGAGAATTATTATATTTCAGAATTACCTATCATAAGAGAAAAATAGGGGTAATCATTCACTCCTGTTTTTTGTCTATTGACTCCTAAATACTGTCATTTCATTCATTATCCCTTCAAAATAATAGTAATCTTCCTTTTTTTTATGTGTTCTTGAAAGAGATTGCATCTTATTGTGACAGTTTGTTATTTAAGTGCGGTTGTTAATAACAACTTGTATTAATGACTTCATAGAGTGTTTGGAACTGTAAACGAATAATAGATCATCTCTTATTATTTAAAATTAAGGAAAAAGCGATAATATGTTTAGAGTAGTTGCTGCATTAATTCTTCTTGCCGCGATGGTGAATCCAATGGAGTCATCGGCACAGTTTAAGTGGTTAAAGAGAAAAAACAAGGATAAGGATGCCAAAGAAGAGGTAGTCAAGACGCCGTATGACAAGGAATTTTTGAAAGCAGAATGTGACTCTGGTTTCATTAATGTACTTTGTAAGGATACAAATAACTACTATTTTGAGATTCCTCTTAAAATGATGGATCGTGATATGCTTGTGGTTAATAAGCTATCTAAAGTTCCTGCAAAGTTAAATGATGCAGGTCTAAATCAAGGAATCAAATTTGAAAGTTTGGTAGTACAATTTCATCTTAATAGATTAGAGAAAAAGGTCTTCGTCATGAACTATAAGCCCTTTGTTGACTCTCCTAAAGATGATAATATAACAAAGAGTGTAGATCGAAATTTTACGAAGTCAATCTTAGAAAATTTCAAAGTAGAAGCTTATAATAATGACTCTACAGCAGTTGTTATTAAAGTGAATAAGATATATGATGGTAGTGAGAAGAGTATTGTAAATGTGTTTGGTTCGGTAGGAATGGGAACTAGCCCATCAAAGAACTTTGGATATATTGGTAAAGTTAAATCTTTTCCAGAGAATGTACTTGTTAAGACAGTTCAGACAACTAAGATTCCAGGAATGGAATCGGAGGCTCGTATGACTGTTGAAGTTACATCTAATCTTGTTCTTCTTCCTGAAGAGCCAATGACACCACGTTTCTCTGATGAAAGAGTGGGGTATTTTACTGAAGATCGTTGGTACTTTAATGATGCACAGCAAGAGGTTGAAAAAAGAGAACTGATTACACGTTGGAAATTAGAGCCTAAAGATCCTGAGGCATATGCTAGAGGTGAGTTGGTAGAGCCTAAAAAACAGATCGTATATTATGTCGATCCTGCAACTCCTAATCAGTGGCAACAGCCGATTATTGATGGTGTGAATGATTGGAATGTTGCATTCGAGAAAGCTGGATTCAAAAATGCTATCACTTGTAAGTTGGTAACTGAGGAGGATAAAGATTTTGATATTGATGATGTTCGCTATTCAGTAATTACATATGCAGCATCTGACCAATCGAATGCTATGGGTCCTAGTGTTGTTGATCCTCGTTCAGGAGAAATTATTGAAGCGGATGTAATATGGTGGCATAATGTATTGGTGGCAGTGCAAGATTGGATGCGTGTTCAAACGGGTATTATAGATCCTAAATCAAGAGACAATGTGTTCTCTGATAAACATATGGGAGAAGCTGTACGCTTTGTCTCTTCTCATGAGATCGGACACACTTTAGGGTTAGCTCATAATATGGGGTCTTCTTATACATATCCAATTGATTCGTTGAGAAGTAAGACTTTTACGAAGAGTGCAGCAACAGCCCCTTCTATTATGGATTACGCTCGATTTAATTATGTCGCACAAGAGGCAGACCACTTGAAGCATATCACTCCAAAAATTGGAGAGTATGATGTGTTTGCTATAGAGTGGGGATATCACTTCACTGGTGTAAAAGATGTTCATAATGAAAAATCATGGTCTCGTAAAACCATCGAGGAGGCATATCAGAATCCTCATTGCCATTTCTTAGCACAACAAGGAATGCGTGATGCTGTTGATCCACGAGCTCAAATTGAGGATCTTGGAGACAACGCAATGAAGGCTAGTGAATTTGGATTGATCAATTTGAAGAAGACTATTCCTCATGTTGAAGAGTGGACAACTAAATCTGGTGATAACTACGTTACTGCCGGTAAACTGATGAATGGTATTATTGGTCAATGGCATCGTTACTCTTACCATGTATTGGCAAATATTGGAGGGGTTTACCAAAACAATATTGTTAAAGGAGACCATGAGCATGCATATGATTATGTTCCAGGTAAAGTGCAAAAAGAGGCCGTAGATTATTTAGAGAAGAATGTGTTTACTTTTCCTAAGTGGTTATTTGCTGCGCCTATATATAGCAAGGTGTATCCAATTAAAACATCACCGATTGGATATAATGAATATGAGCCTACAGCCTCTTATTATGGTGCTATTTCATATGTAATGTGGGATCTGTTAAATGATACTCGTATGCACCGTATGACTCTAGCTAAGGATGCTGAAGGGACGAAAGGATATGGTCCTGATCAGATGTTGGAGGATCTATATAAATATATTTTCCGTCAAACCATCAAAGGTAGAAGTCTATCATTCAACGATAGAATGATAGAGAAAACATTCGTTGATGCATTAATTATTGCTTCAGATAGAAATGCTTCGAAAGAGAAGAAGAAGAAGCTACATAGTGATGTCGTTGAATCTTGGTTACATGTTGGAATGCCATGTTTTCACGAGGGTTGTCATATCGATTCAAAGAGGCGTTTCAAAACAGGGCTTCGTTCAGATGATATTGTAAGCTGTAAAAGAGGAACACTTCTTCGCATTGAGAAGTTACTGAAAACAAAAAGATATACCGGAGATGTTGCAACAAGAAATCACTATGAAGATCTATTGTTGAGAATTGAGCAATCTCTAAGAAAATAAAATAATACCAAAGTCTTGTCTTCTCTTCTAGTGAGAGAAGACAAGCAATCAACTATTCAAATTAATCAATCTTTGTAAATCAACTATTTAAAATGAAGAAACAATATTCTTTATTCTTACTTCTACTCCTGTTCTGTTGTTCTTGGAGCGTTAGCGCACAAGAGACAAGAACAATTCATGGGGTAGTGTTCGATGCTGCTTCTGGAGAAACGCTTCCTGGAGCATCTGTATTTCTAGACAACACCGTTGTAGGTGTATTAAATGAAGTACAGAGTAATACTGTAGTCAACTATAGTCAAGGAACAATTTCAAATATCAATGGTGTATTTTCATTGAAGGTTCCAAAAAGTGCTGAATTCGTATCTTGTAGCTTTGTAGGCTATGAAACGAAAAAAATAGCTATTCCTTCTTCTGGTAAGTTGGTCATTCAACTTAAGTCTGATGTATCAAACATAGAAGAGATTGTTGTGACTGGTTACCAAAATATCAAAGAGCGTAAACTAACCGCATCTGTAGTGAAGCTTAAAACAGATGATATTATCCAAGCAAACGTTTCGAGTATCGATCAAATGCTTGCAGGACAGTTAGCTGGTGTGCAAACTACTGTTACATCAGGTGCTCCAGGTGCTCCAGCAAAGATACGTATTCGTGGTAATGCATCACTGAATGGATCCCAAGATCCTCTTTGGGTAGTGGATGGTGTTCCTTTGACTAATACGGATGTACCTAGCCTTGATGGTAAAGATATTAGTGACCTTACGAATAGTAGTATTGCTGGTCTGAACCCGAACGACATTGAAAGTATCACAGTTCTTAAAGATGCTGCAGCGACTGCTATCTATGGTGCTCGTGCATCAAATGGTGTAATTGTTGTTACCACCAAAAAAGGTAAAAAGGGTAAGGTTAATGTGAACATTAACTCTAATATCTCTTTTGTACAGCGTCCAAAAATGAATGACTTAAACTTACTGAATGCGAGTGAGAAAGTTGATCTAGAACTTCAGATGGCTGGCAGAACTGATTTCTCACCTTGGGGATCTTATAATTATCATGGTGGTGAGGTGATGAGAATCTTAGAGAATGATAAGAATGGCCAAAGTAATGAGCTTTCAATTTATCAAGATAAAGGCTTCGATCATCTAAGTAAAGTAAAGCAAGATCAAATCAGTGCATTGAGATCAAGTGGGTCTGATTGGGGAAAAGAAATTTATCGTTCTGCTGTGAATCAAAATCATAACCTTAGTGTATCAGGAGGTAGTGATTTTGCAACCTACTATGTGTCTATGGGATACTATGATGAAAAAGGTACGACTGTAGGGACTGGAATGAATAGAAGTAGTATAACGATGCGTACGGACTTTAATGTAACTAACAATTTAAATGTTGGCCTTAAAGTATTCGCAAATAGACGTAAAAACTCATCTTTCCTACAAGGAACTGAAAATTATACCAACCCAAATAGATACTCGAGAAATGTGAACCCATACTTGAATATTTACAATAAAGATGGTAGCTATAAGTATGATCGAGATACGCAGACAAATGGTAATGAATATTTGCCATTTAACTTTGTAGAGGAACGAGAAGGTACAATGTATAACCTTACATCAATGAGTTATTTAGCTCAGTTTGATTTAGAATGGAGGATATTGAAAGACTTAACATTCCGTTCTACTTTAGGTTATCAGTATGATCAATCGTTAGCTGAAAAACGTGCAGATTGGGAAACATTCTATTCGAGACATCGTAATTATAAATCAGAGTATACGGATAGTGATGGCAATAAACAACATTTTCTTCCAGAAGGACAAATTAGAAATAATTTGGATCGCCGTATCAATCAATGGAATGTTAAGAATATTTTAGAATACAATAAAACTTTCGGAAGTAAACATGAACTTGATTTGATGATAGGTGATGAAATCAGACATGATGATCTTGCACAGCGTGAGTCATGGGTGTATGGTTTTAATCCAGTTACATTAACATCGAAACCTTTAGTCTATCACAGAGAAAGTGATGCAAATGGATTTCCAACTTATGGAGAAGCTGCTGCAGAGAATGCATATGTTTCTTACTTTGGTACATTTAGTTATAGCTTTGATCGCCGTTATTCATTATTTGGTAGTATTAGAACTGATGCATCAAATATTTTTGGAAAGAATACGAATGATCTGTTCGTTCCTTTATGGGCAATGGGTGCAGCTTGGAATATTGATAAAGAAGCATTTTATAATCTTGATTTTATGAATAAGGCCAAATTACGTCTTTCATATGGTCTTCAGGGGAATATTGATAAGTCAACAGCCCCTACTCTTGTAGGAGAATGGAATCAGCACAATATTCTTGGTGGGTTAAACGAAAATGCGATTGTAGTAACAGGAGCACCCAACCCAGATTTGATGTGGGAAAAAACTACAAACTACGATCTAGGAATTGAGTTGGGATTCTTTAAAAATCGTTTACAGTTTACTGCAGATATTTATTCTCGTAATTCTTATGACTTAATTGGAACAAAAGAATTAGCACATGAGACTGGTTTTTATACATCTCCAGTGAACTGGGCTGAGGTTAGTAATAAAGGTTATGAATTAAGTTTGACTGCTCAGCCTATTAGATCAAAACGATTTAGTTGGGATGTTACATTTAACTGGTCACATAATAAAGATCAGGTGGAAAAAATACATGTTGGAGATCAGCAGGTAGTACCATCTCGTGAAGGATTACCAGTAAATGCGATGTTTGGTTTTAAAACCAGAGGTTTGAGTGAAACTGGAATGCCAATATATGATGATAATGGAAAGGGAGTATCTGCAACAGAGTTTTTTAAACTAGAAGCATTATGGGATTATGCTCCATTGACAGCTTCTACATTAAGCTCTGATGAAATTAGAGATAGATATACTTATATGGGTACGACAGATCCAAAGTTCACCGGAGGTATTGTAAATAGTTTTCGTTATAAAGGATTTACACTTTATGTTGCTGCAAACTTCTTCTTAAAAGGAATGAAACGTGAAACACCATTCTATAGTGCAGGTTCTTTTGATCGATCAAGAAACTATTCTAGTAAGGTTAATCAAATTTGGTCTCCTGAGAATAAAGATGGAGTTTATCCTGCAATTATGTCTTCCACTAGTGATCCTGAAAACCCATATGAATACTATGCATATAACTCAGGTGGTTTAGGTTCCTTTGAGCCTTTTAAAGATCTAGATATTTGGTTTAAGGAAGTAAACTATATTCGTATTTCAAATATTCGATTGAGTTACAATCTTCCAAAGAGTTTTACAGACAAACTTGGAGTTGGTACTACTTCTGTGAAAGTTGAAGCATTAAATCCGTTTGTGTTTGGAACGGACTATAGTGGCTATTTTGATCCTGAGACATATGGTAGTGTATATTCTCAACCAATTGCGAAGTCATTCTCCGTTGGTCTAAACCTAAGTTTCTAATTCACCAATTTATTGAAGACAATGAAAAAGATACATATTTTAGTGGGATTAATTATTGCCACTTTTTTATCTAGTTGTAGTGATTTCCTAGATATTACTCCGGTAGGTAAGGTACTTCCTACCACAGTTGAAGACTATCGTGCATTATTGACCGATAGTTACAATCAAAATAATAACAATCTAGGATTGATAGATTATCGTTCAGATGATTATACCTTTAAGGGAGGAGACGATAACGCAATGTATATAGAGCATTATTTTTGGAATGAGAATAATGGTGATATAAATACAATCATATATACATATAAAACTCAATATGAGATTATTTTTGGGTGTAATCAGGTAATTGCTGCTCAAGGAAAAATGACCCAAGGGACAGAAGTTGATGAAAATCAGTTGGTTGCTGAGGCATACGCATTGAGAGCAATGGTATATTTGGATTTAGTAAATGTTTTTGCTGATACCTACATGGCATCAACAGCATCTACAACTAAATCAGTTCCTCTTGTTTTAAAACCAGAAGTTGATCTTAATGGTCAATTTAATCGAGAAAACTTATCTGTGATTTATAGCCAAATCAATAATGATTTAATAGAGGCAGGTAAGCTTATGGTTGTTGAACAACAAAAAGACAAAGCACTTTCGTATAGGTTTAGCAAAGTAGCATTACATGCCTTGAAAGCTAAAGTCGGGTTATTACAAGGTTCATGGTCTAATGTAATTTCAGATGCTAATGAAGCATTAGTGTTACAGTCTTCTTTGCAAAATGTGAATACTGAAAAAGATGATTTTCTTACATATAAGTCAGTTGAAAACATCTTGTCGATTCATAAAATATATAGTTTTCCATCACAAAGAAACTTGATAATTGCTTCAACTCCATTAAATGAAGGAATGTCTGAGGACGGTTCTATGAGAAAAGAAGCTATGCTTTTTGATGATGGAAAAACAAAAGTAATGAGTAGTAATGAATTTAAAACAACTTTCCGTGTTCCTGAAGTGATGCTTATGCTTGCTGAGGCCTCTTTACGTCTTGATGCTCCTGATGCGTCAACAGCAAAGACACAACTGAAGAAGCTTATTGAAGCACGATATACTCCAGCTGGGGCAGCTACGCTTAATGCAAAGATTGATGCTATGGATAATGCAGCTTTGCTTAAAGAAGTCCTACGTCAACGTCGTATGGAGTTGGCATTCCAAGGAAAGCGATGGGTTGATCTGAAGCGTCTTGGAAAACCTTCGATTACTCATGAGTTTAAAGATGATGCTGGTGAAACTAGAACAGAGACATTACTAGAGAATGATCCTCGTTATGTAGTTAAATTTCCATTGGAAGCAATTCGTTTGAATCCAAATCTTGCACAATAAATAGAGATATATTATTATATCATTTTATTGAAAGAGGGTGCCTATATATTTGGGCATCCTCTTTTTGTCTGTTATATCTATGACTTTAGATGTGTATTGAATTGAAGTACCCCTTGTTTATATCCTCTTAGAACATGAATTCATTCTATTTAAATTTATGTCGAAATAATTACTTAAAATACAAATGTTAAGGGAGCTTTTTGATATCCCATTATATTAGTATACTCTTAAGTTATTTGTATACCCTCTTCTGTAAATAAATGTAGTTTTTATGATATGACCCTATTGTAAATTGATGCTTTATCACTTTATCAGATCTTTAAACACGTCATAAGTGTTAAAATAACAGGGGTTGATTGTTTAAAAAATATTAATTTGAAATTATTAACAGTATCAATAATTTAGTTAATAAACAGTTGTTGGTTAACATTGCCTTAACTTATATTCTTTAGTCTTATGTTATATCTGTTTGATATTGAGCATTAAAGCCTTTGTTAACAATATTTGGTAGATATTATTAGTTGCACCATTTGAGTGATAAAGTGTAAGTAAAAAGGGTGTTTATACTTACAGATCATTTTTGATAATATGTTTCCTCGTATATATTTGCATTCGGAAAATATTCGTACTGTGGTGTAGTCGAATTAGTTTACAACTAAGAGATGCAATTTTGCCGTGATCACTTTCATATCTATTTGTAACGGGATAGATATCGTTAAATGGCAGTATCATAGTCGATATTTTACGAGAACAATAAAATCAAATATTTAAGTCTATGAGAAAACAATTGTTAATTTGGGCCTTCTTGGTCTTGGTTACGATACAGTCTGCTTTTGCACAGACTCGTGTTATAACAGGTAATGTTATAGCAAGTAAAGATCAACAACCAATTCCAGGGGCATCTGTTGTTGTCACTTCAACGACAGTTGGTACTGTAACTGATTTTGATGGAAACTTCTCTTTAAAAGTTCCTTCTGATGCTTCTAATATCACTGTGAGTTTCATGGGAATGAAATCACAAGTCGTTTCACTAACTGAGCAAAAAAACTATAGCGTTGTTCTAGCAGAAGATAATATTGCGATGGATGAGGTTGTCATCACAGCTCTCGGTATATCAAGAGATAAAAAGGCACTAGGTTATTCCGTACAGAATGTTGGTGGTGATGATTTAACTCAAACGAAACAGAGCAATGTTGTATCTGCGCTTTCAGGTAAAGTGTCTGGAGTACAAGTCTCAGGATCTTCTGGATCAATGGGTGGTTCTAGTCGTATTTTGATACGTGGTGCTAGTTCTATCACAGGTAACAACCAACCTCTTTTCGTTGTAGATGGTGTCCCTATTGATAATTCAGACTTCAATGGTTCAGAAGCTGCACGAGGTGCTGGTGGATATGATTATGGTAATATGGCTCAGGATATTAATCCTGAAGATATTGAAACAATGTCTGTACTGAAAGGACCTTCTGCTGCTGCACTATATGGTTCACGTGCTGCTAATGGTGTGATCATGATTACTACAAAGAAAGGTTCAAAGGGAAATAAAGGTATCGGTGTAAGTGTGAGCACTGGTGTTTCTATTGAGAAAGTGAATCGTCTTCCTGATTACCAAACATCTTATGGTGGTGGTATTGGTGGTTTTGAAGAAGTAACTTTCAATGGTCAATCTTATGATGCTGTGAGTTATAATATTGATGAGAGCTGGGGACCTAAATACGATCCTAACAAACAAGTCCTTCATTGGGATGCATTCAATCAAAATGATCCATCTACATACTTAAAGACACGTCCTTGGATAGCGCCAGAGCATGATGTGGAAGATTTCTTCGATACAGGAGTGACATACAATAACTCTGTTTCTCTTTCGGGATCTGACGATAAAGGTTCATTTAGAATGTCTATATCAAGTGTGAATACCGATGGATATATGCCAAACTCTAATCTTGATAAATATACTGTTAGCTTTAATGGTTCTCGTAAATTGTCCGATAAATTTACCGTTAACGCTGGGGTGTCATATGTAAACACTGCTGCATTAGGACGTCCTGAAACGGGCTATGGTGACAATAATGTCATGGTGAAGTTTACCCAGTGGGGACAGCGCCAGTTGGATATGGAGCATTTGAAGAACTATAAGAATCCAGATGGAACTCAAAATAGTTGGAATAGAACTTCTGCATATGATGGAACACCTGCTTATTCGAACAATCCATATTGGACACGTTACGAGAATTATACGGAAGATGAAAGAAACCGTTATATCGGAAATATTGGATTGACTTATGATGTTACAAGTGATCTAAAGGCAAGTCTAAAAACTTACCATGATTCCTACACTTTCCGTAATAGTCAACGTTCTGCTATTGGTTCACAAGAGACTTCTGGTTATTCAGAGCAAGTACGTCAATCTGTGGAGAATAATTATGAATTCATGTTGAACTATAATAAGCAATTGACTGATGACCTTAGTTTAACAGCAATGGCTGGGGGAAACATACGTAAGAATAACTATTATTCTAACTATGCAACCACTCAGGGGGGACTTGTTCTGCCTGATCTATATACAACTACGAACTCAAAAGATCCTTCTAAGGTTACCGACTATGAGGAGCATAAGTTAGTTTATAGTGCTTATGGTAACTTTAGTTTAGGATATAAGAATACATACTACTTTGATGCCACATTCCGTAACGATTGGTCTTCTACTTTACCTGAAGCTCATCGTTCGTTTTTCTATCCATCATTTACAGGTAGTCTTGTTCTTTCTGAATTAAATGGACTGAAAGATTTATCTTGGTTCTCTTTTGGTAAGATACGTGCTGGATGGGCCATGGTAGGTAATGATACAGACCCTTACTCTTTGAAAGAAACTTTTACAAACTATCAGCCTAATTTTGATGGTACTCCACGTTACAGTACTCCGAATACTCTGCCTAATGAGAATCTGAAGCCAGAGACTACTTATTCATGGGAAATTGGAGCGGAACTGAAGTTCTTCAAAAACCGTTTGGGAGTCGACGCGACTTACTACTCTAATCGTACAGAGGATCTTATTACCAATGTGGCATTATCAGGATCTACAGGTTACCTGTACAAAACGATGAATGCGGGAGTCATGAGTAATAAAGGTATTGAGTTAATGTTAACTGGTACACCTGTTCAAACACGTGATTTTTCATGGGATATTGCAGTGAACTTTGCAAAGAACAGCAACAAATTAGTTGAGTTAACAGATGGAATTGATAACTACCAAATGGCTAGAGCTCCTTTCAATGTGACAGTAAATGCGTTCGTTGGAGAGTCTTATGGTGCAATAATGGGTAGAAACTATGTCTACGACGATGCAGGAAACAAAGTCATTGGAACCAATGGTCGTTATCTAAAAACTGATTCACCAGAAGTACTAGGTACTGTACTTCCTGATTTCAATATGGGACTTAACAACTCTTTCAGCTACAAAAACTTTACGTTTACTGCTTTGATTGATATTCAACAAGGTGGTAGCTACTTCTCTACTTCAAATATGTGGGGAATGTATTCAGGGATGATCCAAGAATCTGTATATCACAATGGTGTGGATATTCGAGAGAATGGAATTGTTTTAGATGGTGTATACGGAAGAGTCGATGGTAATGGAAATGTAGTACATACCGATGCTGCTGGGGATGTCTCAGGAAATGCTGTGGACAATGAGACTAATATCTCTGCTCAGCGCTATGCTTCAGACTTCTATTCTGGACCTGATGCTCAAAGTGTTTTTGATGCTTCGTATATCAAATTACGTGAAGTTACATTTGGTTATACTTTCCCAAGTCGTCTTACAGGACCAATAAGAAACCTAAATATTTCATTGTATGGACGAAATCTTGCTGTTTGGGGATTGGATAATCCTGATTTTGATCCAGAATCGGCTGTAACTTCTTCAGGAAACGTACAAGGAATTGAAGGTGGTGCATTACCTTCTACAGCAAACTATGGTGTTAACCTGAAATTTAGCTTCTAATTATTGAGATTTCATCTCAAGAGAAGTAAAAATCCAAAAACCATTGATAATGATTAGAAAGATAAAATATACAGCTTTCGCAGCCGCATTGTTTTTTGCTAGCTGTACAGAGAAGTTGACAGAGACAAATGAGAATCCGAATAGTCCAGTGACTGTTCCTACTACCACCTTATTGATCAATGCTCAATATCGCTTGGTAGATGATATTAGAGATCAGTGGTATTCTGGTCGTATGGCTTTGGTTTGGTCACAATATTGGGCACAAGCTAATTATACCGAAGAAGATCGATACCAATATCGTGAAAATTCAAATTCAAGTTCGTGGAAGGTCATCTACACGGATTTGATGGATTTGAAGACTATTGCGGATCTAAATACAGATCCTGCAACTAAGGACATGATGTCGGCTTATGGGAATAATAACAACCAAATTGCCGTAGCGCGTATCCTTAAATCATGGACTTTTATGTTGCTTACTGAGACTTATGGCCCCATCCCTTATGAGTCTTACGGAAATGATAATCCTTCATTTCAAGCACTAAAAGCAAAGGAAAATATTCTAAATCCAGTGTATGCTGACCCAAAAGATGTTTACACAGATATCCTTAAAGAATTACGTGAAGCTGCTGATATGATTGACGTATCTGAAGTTGCTTTTACTGAAGGGGATCGTATTTTTGGTGGCGACGCTTCAAAGTGGAAGAAGCTAGCAAATTCTCTTATTCTTAGAGGGGCATTGCGTATTAAAGCTGCGGTTCCTGAGATTGCAAATCTTGCAATAACAGCAGCACTACATAGTGGGATTATGGACAGTGATACTGATAATGCACTATTCCGTGGCGAAGCAACAGCGGCCAATGCATCACCTTTCTATAAAGCATTTGCAGTGGATAACCGAACTGATTTTACTGTAGCTAAACCATTCGTAGATCTTCTGAAAGCAAATGTAGGTCCATTCGCCTCTATTGATCCACGTCTATACTACTTTGCTGCACCTTTTGATGCAACAGCAACAGCTTCTGCTGGACCTGCAATTTCCAAAGGCGATTATTTACCAAAAGCTTCGGATATTCTAGGGACTGGGAAATATAATCCAGATAATTATATTGGCATGCCTTATGGTTTGGAAAGTGAGTATGCTTCTAAAATTGGAGCGACTAAGGTCTCCCTTCCAAATATGCCAATGCAAGCTACTTTTGGTAACCCTTTTATGGATTATGCAGAAGTCTGTTTTATTCAGTCAGAGTTAAATGGTTGGAATCAAGAATGGTATGAGAAAGGTGTTCGTGCATCCATGATAAGATGGGGTGTGAATGCTGCAAGTATTGATACTTATATGGCAACATTGCCTGCTGCTTCTGAGGAGACTGTATTGACACAGAAGTATATAGCCCTTTATATGCAGCCATATAATGCGTGGGCTGAGTATCGTAGAACAGGATATCCTAAAACGCTAGTAAAACCTGGTGATGTATCATTTGTTGATACGGACGGAATCATAAGTAAAGATGATGCAGGTAAGGAGTATGTATTCACTACGTTGGTAAGTGATGTGACAGATGACCTTCCAAGTCGTGTTAAATTTGCTAATGATGAACCGCTATTAAACCCAAGTGGTTATGATTCAGGTGTAGTAGAACTTGGAGGTAGTGATAAGATGAGCACCAAACTTTGGTGGGATGTGAACTAGAAATTTTCATAGATTTACATAGTGTTGAGAGATAATGTTCTTTGTGAACATTATCTCTTTTTTTGTGCTTATTGTTTAAAGATTGTAGGTTTTTAGTTGTTTATTATGTCAATTTATGTGATTATAATCAAAGTTAATATAAATTTAATATAGTGGTTGTATATGTATAACTATGTGTACTTTTATTAATATATAATAGCTTGATTATCAAGTTTTATTATTATGATGTGCATGTGTCTTTTGATATAGTATTATTTGTATGATCTGTGTGTGATTATGTAAGTATATGGTGTCGTGTTATTGCATAATGTAATTAAACTGTTGTAAAACACATATATTTGTACTCTATGGCATAACATAAAATGTCATATATTTTATTCTGTTTGTATTATTTGTCATTTGTGAATTAAATAATGGACTACAGAGTAAAACACAAAAATCAAATATTTATATAAGTCTATGAGAAAGCAATTACTAATCCTTGTAACATTACTATTGTGTAGTGTGCAAGTTTCATTAGCACAGACCAGAGTTATTACTGGGGTGGTGCGATCTGCATCAGATAACTCTGTAATCCCAGGGGCATCTGTTGTTGTAACTTCAACAACTGTTGGTACTGTAACTGATTTTGATGGTGCCTTTAAACTTAAAATTCCAGAAGGTGCTCCATCTTTGACGATAAGTTTCATTGGAATGAAAAAGATAGTTCTTCCTTTGACCGACAAAATTGTTTATGATGTCACTCTAGAAGAGGATCATGTTGCTGTGGGTGAAGTAGTAGTTGCTGCCTTAGGAATCTCAAGAGAGAAAAAATCTTTGGGTTATTCAGTTCAAAATGTTAGTGGTGATGAATTGAACCAAACCAAACAGAGTAATGTTGTTTCTGCTCTTTCTGGAAAAGTATCAGGAGTACAAGTGTCAGGTTCTTCAGGATCTATGGGAGGATCAAGTCGTATTCTTATTCGTGGTGCAAGTTCTGTTACAGGTAATAACCAACCTTTATTTGTTGTGGATGGGGTTCCAATCGATAATTCTAATTTCAACTCGTCAACGGCTGAGCGTGGTGCTGGAGGATATGACTATGGTAATATGGCTCAAGATATCAATCCAGAGGATATTGCGACGATGTCTGTTCTTAAAGGCCCATCAGCTGCAGCACTATATGGATCTCGTGCTGCTAACGGTGTGATCATGATCACTACCAAGAAGGGCAGTAAAGGAAATGGAATTGGAATATCTGTAAGTTCAGGTGTTGCTTTTGAGAGAGTTAATCGTCTGCCTCAATATCAAACTAGTTATGGTGGTGGTAATGGTTCTTTTGAGCAAGAAGAGATCAATGGACAGAAATATAATGTAGCAGCTTATAAAGTAGATGAAAGTTGGGGACCTAAATACGATCCAACCTTACAAGTACTACACTGGGATGCCTTTTTAAATGGCGATAAAGACTTAAAAACACGTCCTTGGGTAGCTCCTGCAAATGATGTGGAAAAATTCTTTGACACTGGTGTTACTTATAACAACTCTGTCTCTTTTGCTGGTGGTAATGAAAAAAGCAAGTTTAGAATGTCAATATCTAGTGTTAATACAGATGGATATATCCCAAACTCAAACTTAGATAAGTATACTATTAGCTTTAATGGTTCAACTGCATTAACAGATAAATTAAAAGTTACAGCAGGTGTGTCATATGTAAATACTGCAGCATTAGGTCGTCCTGAAACTGGGTATGGTGATAATAATATTATGGTGAAGTTTTCTCAATGGGGTCAGCGTCAGGTAGACATGGATCGTTTGAAGAACTACAAGAATGATGATGGTACACAGAATACTTGGAATAGAACCTCTTCAAGTAATTCTGCTCCTAAATATCATGATAATCCATATTGGACAAGATATCAGAACTATTCAGAGGATGAGCGTGCTAGATATATGGGTAATGTAGGTCTTACTTATGACTTTAATAAATCGTTGAAAGCAAGTGTAAAAACATATCATGACTCATATGTGTTCCGTAGTTCTGAACGTGTTGCTGTTGGTTCCCAAAAGACTTCAAGTTATGCAGAGCGCGTAAGACAATCAAACGAGAATAACTTTGAAGGAATGTTGAATTTTAATAAGAATGTTACTGATGATATTAGTGTTGCTGCCATGGTTGGTGGAAATATTAGAAAAAATGCATATCATTATAATTATGTATCTACTAAAGGTGGATTGAACCTGCCAAATCTTTACGTTGTATCAAACTCGAAGGATCCTGTTGAAACTATAGATAAATATACATCAATGAGACCAATTGAGAAAAAATTAGTTTATAGTGCATATGGAAGTTTAGGCTTAGGTTTCAAAAATACCTATTATCTTGATGCAACTTTCCGTAATGATTGGTCATCCACTCTTCCAATTGAGAATCGCTCATTTTTCTACCCTTCATTTACAGGAAGTGTTGTTATCTCGGAGCTATCAGCTCTTAAAGATCTTCCATGGTTTACTTTCGGTAAAGTTCGAGCTGGATGGGCGATGGTAGGTAATGACACTAGTCCATATTCACTACAGGAGACTTATACAAATTATCAACCAAATTTTGGAGGTGTTGCTCGTTATAGTACGCCAAACACACTTCCTACTGCAACATTAAAACCAGAGATTACTAAATCATGGGAAATCGGTGCTGAATTGAAGTTCTTTAATAACCGTATAGGAATTGATGCTACATACTATTCGAATCGTACAGAAGATTTGATTACAAGTGTTGCAGTATCTCCAGCAAGTGGTTATCTATATAACAAGATGAATGCAGGGGTAATGACCAACAAGGGCTTTGAAATCATGTTTACTGCTACTCCAATCCAGACATCTGATTTCTCTTGGGATCTGTCTTTGAACTTTGCGAAGAACAACAACAAATTAGTAGAACTTGCTGAAGGTATCGACAACTATAAAATGGCGAATGCGCCGTTTGAAGTTACTGTAAATGCATTTGTAGGTGAGACTTACGGTGCAATTATGGGAACAAATTTTGTATTCGATAATGCTGGTAATAAAATTGTTTCTACTAAAGGTGAATATTTGAAGTCCGAAACAGCTGAAGTATTGGGTACTGTGCTTCCTGATTATAATCTTGGTCTTAACAACTCATTTAGATACAAAAACTTAACTGTAACTGCTCTTATCGATGTGCAAAAAGGTGGAAGTTACTTCTCTACGACAAACATGTGGGGAATGTATACAGGTATGTTAGAAGGATCTGTACACCAAAATGGCGTTGATATTCGTGAGAAGGGTATCGTCATTGATGGAGTATATGGTAAAATAGGAGATGATGGTAATGTAGTATATACAGATAAAGATGGCAATACCTCTGCATCTCCGATAGCGAATACAAAGAACCTTAAAGGGGAAGATTATTCAAGGGGTTATTATACTGGGCCTAATGCACAAAATGTGTTCGATGCTTCTTATATCAAGCTACGTGAAGTAACTGTGGGGTATACTATTCCTGGAAGATATACTGGTCCAATAAAGAATGTGAATATATCATTGTATGGTCGTAACCTTGCTGTTTGGGGATTAAGCAATGAGTCATTTGACCCAGAATCTGCAGTAACTTCATCGGGAAATGTACAAGGTATAGAAGGTGGAGCACTTCCTTCAACAGCAACTTTTGGAGTGAACCTAAAACTTAAGTTCTAATCACAATAAGAATTTAGGTCAAATAAACTATTAATAGCATTATCATGAAAAGGATATTATATACTGCATTTGCAGCCCTATTTTTACTAACAAGTTGTTCTGATTTGTTGACTGAGACAAACGTGAATCCAAATGAACCAACATATGTTCCTACTTCATCATTGCTAACCAACGCACAATTTCGTTTGGTTGATGATATTAGAGATGAATGGTATTCAGGACGTATGGCATTAACTTGGATCCAATATTTTGCACAGACAAGTTATACACAAGAGAGTCGCTACCAATATAGAAAGAACTCTAACTCATCTGCATGGAAATTAATTTATGCTGACCTAGGTGATCTGCAGGCAATTATTGATTTAAATACAAATCCAAAAACCAAGGTGCAAGCTGCATCTAATGGACCAAATGTAAGTCAAATTGCAGTTGCTAGAGTGTTGAAGTCATGGACTTTTATGTTGCTAACTGAAACATATGGTCCTATTCCTTACCATTCTGTAGGTGTTGATAATCCTAATTTCCAAGCATTACAGTTAAAACAAGGTATTGTTTCACCTGCGTTTGCTGACTCAAAAGAGATATATCTTGATATCTTAAAAGAGTTGAGAGCTGCTGCAGATGATCTTGCAAAGAATGAGGGTGATAAAGCATTCATTTTAGGGGATCAAATGTTTAATGGTGACGCAACCAAATGGAAACGTTTTGCGAACTCTCTAATACTTCGTGGAGCAACACGTATTAGTGCGGTTTATCCTGCAGAATCAAAAGATGCGATGGATAAAGCGATTGCTTCTGGTGTTATGAAAAGCAATGCCGACAATGCAATGTTTAAAGGAGAGAAGACAACAGCGAATGCTTCACCATTCTATCAAGCATTTGCAGGAAAGAATAGAGAAGATTTTGCCGTTGCTAATTCATTCGTTGATCTACTTAAAGGGGAGAGTGGTCCTTTCGGTACTGTAGATCCTCGTCTATATTATTATGCTTCTCCAGTTGGAGCTTCAGCTTTGGCTGCAACGGGACTAAATATCTGTAAGGGAGACTATGTTCCTAAAGCTTCTGATAAGTTGGGTGAGGGCTCTTTTGCTCCCAAAAACTATATTGGAATGCCTTATGGTATTGAGAGCAAGTATGCTAATAAGATTAAGGATAAATCACTTCCTAACATGCCAATATTAGCAGAATTTAGTAATCCATTAATGGACTATGCTGAAGTTTGTTTCTTACTCTCTGAAAGAGATGGATGGAATAAGGATCAGTATGAAAAAGGGGTACGTGCTTCGATGGAGAGATGGGGAGTACAAATAGGTGCTATTGATGCGTATATGAAAACGCTTAAGCCTGCAACAGAAGAGAATGTATTAACACAAAAATATATTGCGTTATATATGCAACCACATAATGCATGGGCTGAGTACAGAAGAACAGGATTTCCTAAAACATTGTTGATGCCTGGGGATGTTACATTTGTAGATAAGGCAGGTATTCTGAATAAAAAGGATGATAAAACATTGGGTAAAGAGTATAAGTTTACCTCTCTTATAGATGAACTTACTACTACTTTACCATCAAGAATAGGATACTCTATTGATTCACCTTTGTTGAATAAAAAAGAATATCAAAAAGCTTTATTGCTTTTGGAAGGTAAAGACAATATGGCCACTAAACTTTGGTGGGCTAAGAAGTAAACTACTCTCATAGATTTACATAGTGTTGAGGGGATAGTGTTCGCAAGAACGTTATCTCCTCTTTTTATGTGACGAAAAAACCTATCAAAATATATACATAAATATATAATCTATTGATAATCAGGTATGCTTTGTTAGGCTAGATTCTGAGATGAGCTAAATAATGCTTATTTTAGGGTAAGAAACTAAGCATTAAATTATTATGAAGAGATACATTACATTTATTGTGCTACTTTCAGTCATCTCTCTCTTTGAAAGTTGCAATCCATTTAATAAGTTCCCTGAAGCTTATCGTGATGATTTACAACAAGCAGTAAGTCAAGCTGGCGATAATGCAATAGAAATTGAAACCGCTTTAGATAAAGTTCCATCAAAGCAAAAAGAAGCGATGGCATATTTGGTTTCCTATATGCCCCAAATGGACCTAGATCAGGTTAAAGCAGACTACCTTTTGAAGAATGTTGATCTTGCTTATCAGGCCAGAAGTAAATATAATTGGGCAAAAGAGATTCCTGATTCTATCTTCTTTAATGATGTGGTTCCTTATGCTTCGATCAATGAACATCGTGATGATTGGCGAAAAGATTTTATGGATCGTTTTTCCAACTTTATTACTCCAGAAATGTCGATGAAAGAGGCGATATATGCTGTCAATAAAAATGCAAAGAAAGAGCTTGGTGTAGCGTATAACACCAATCGTTGGAAACCTGATCAAAGCCCTTATGAATCGATGCAACAGAGTCGTGCTACATGTACTGGTTTGTCTGTATTACTTATTGATGCCTTCCGTGCTGTTGGAATACCTGCTCGTTTTGCAGGGACCTACAATTGGTTCGATGATAGAGGCAACCACAGCTGGGTTGAAGTATGGTTAGATGGCCAATGGTATTTTACGGAGTACTATTTCGAAGATCTAGACAAGGCTTGGTTTCTTTCGGATGCAGGAAAAGCCAATCCAAACGAATACAATCATGCTATCTTTGCAACCTCTTGGAAGCCACGAAAAGATCACTTCCCTGCCGTATGGAATGAGAATATCAAATGGATACATGCGGAGAATGTCACAGATAGATATCTTAAAGTATATCAGAAATCTATTGAAGGACAACCACTAAAAGAAGACGAGGTCATGTTGCGTGTTGTACTACTCAAAACAATGGCCTGCTCTGATCAGAGTGACGCTCGTGTTGCTCGTCAAATCGACCTCTACCACAAGGATAAAATCATTAGTTCTGGACAATCTCCAGATGCATACGATGACTTGAACAACTTCCTTAAGTTTAAGGTGAAAAAGAATCAAACGTATACATTTACCTTCCCTGGAACTAACGGAGAACCTCGTTCAACGGAATTTAAAGCTACTGCCGAAAAAGATCAGATGGTACGACTGTATCAATCTGAAGAGTAGTTTTTATTTCATACAAAAAAGGATCCTTATTTTTTGTAAATAAGGATCCTTCTCATGATTGGAGTTATGAACAATCTAGCCTTCTTGTTGAAAACGTATAGCCAAATACGCTAAGTTCGACATGGCTGTTTTTAATGCCTTCTCGTCAATATCGAATTTAGGGGTGTGCAACCCTCCTTTAATGTCTTCTCCTTCTCCTTTTACACCAAAGCGCATAAAACAAACTGGATATTCTAAAGAGTAATAGGCAAAATCTTCACAAGTCATCCTTAGATCCATCGACTCGACACACGCTTCTCCTAACAGCTCCTTGGCATATCCCATGGCCCGTACAGTGGCTTTATCGTCATTGTGAAGTACGGGGTAACCATGTTTAATTTCCAAATCTACAGATGCCCCCATGGCTGCAGCCGTTCCATGAGCAACCTCCGCCATACGTCGCTTCGCTTCGGCTCTCCAAGCTTCGTTCATTGTACGGAATGTACCTGCTACCACCACTTCATTGGGTATGATATTGGTCGCTCCGTCTGCAATCACCTTCCCAAAAGAGAGAACTGTAGGTATCGTAGCAGGAGCATTGCGACTAACAATCTGTTGCATGGATGTCAATATATGGGCTGTCGTAAGTACGGTATCGGTTAGTTTATGTGGAAGTGCACCGTGTCCTCCTTTGCCTTTCACCGTAAAGTGGATCTCATCTCCAGAAGCCATATACATTCCTGGTCTGAAACCAACATGTCCAACCTCCATCTCAGGTAATACATGCTGTCCTAAAATTATATCGGGCTTAAAAGCATCTAATGCACCAGATTCTAACATGAGCTTCGCTCCACCTGGGTGCTCTTCTTCTCCTGGTTGGAAGATAAGAACGATAGTACCAGCAAATTCATCCTCTAACTGTTTTAACATCTTTGCCGCCCCCAGTAGTGCAGCACTATGTGCATCATGACCACAGGCATGCATCACACCACTGTTTGTCGAACAGTATGGCGCATCGCTATCTTCCTTGATTGGAAGTGCATCCATATCTGCACGAAGAGCGATGGTAGGTCCTGTGCCCTTCTTCTTGCCTTCTATATGGCCTACGATTCCAGTCTTAACATATCCAGCGGTGAAAGGTATTTGAAGTTCTGTAAGCTTCTCCTGTATATACTTAGAGGTCTCAAACTCTTCAAACGAGAGCTCTGGGTTTTGGTGAAAGTGTCGTCTAAAGCCAACGACTTCGTCATAAAACGACTCCGCTAATTCATCTATTTGGTGAATAAGGTTTTGCATAGGGTTATCTATCTTTCTATTTTCCAAAAAACATTTTAATTCCAATCAATACAAGGTAGACAGCAAATATTTTTTTCAACATCTTATCTGGTATCGAAACGCTAAATTTCGCACCTATCCAAGCTCCGAGAACAAAAACGATCATAATGATGAAAGCATATTGCCAATTGATGTTACCATGTTTGTGATAGGTGATAGCAGCTAAGATTCCCGTTGGAGGTAGTAGTATCGCGATGCTTGTTCCTTGGGCCATGTGTTGTGACATTCCAAAAAACAGTGCAAGTGCTGGTATCAATACGATTCCCCCTCCAACACCTAATGCTCCACTTACAACTCCAGCTATCAAACCAATCAGTCCGAGTATTACAATATCATTTATTGCCATAATAAGATACAATTTTCTTAGTTAACACTAACCGTAAAACTAACAAAATACTTGGGGGAAAAGATCTTTAATAGTATTGGAAATATGCACTTTGTGCTAATTTATAATCAATAATACTAAGGCATGGTCGATTGTACTATCCATCTCTCATTTCATCTTGTAATCCTTCAGATTAAAGAATAATCAGAAGAAGAGATGACACCTCAATTTCATGATTCAATTGCAGTAAAGTAGTATTTACAACCTTCCGTTAGGGTGAGGTGCTATCTCAAGACATAATTGGAGTGCAATATCAAGACTTAATCCATAGAGAAAGGCTTGTCTTTATAAGCTCCAATTCTCTGTTGGAACATCTTTGCAATATTCTGAGCCCTGACTTTTGCGTGGTCTGCTACTGGACCAAAGAATAGTTCATCCAAAGTAATCAAAAAGAGCTGTACCCATCTCTCAAAATGCTCTTCGGAGATTGGGAGTGTAAGGTGTTTCATTAATGGATTACCGACATAATTGTTTTGATCTAGAAGCATTGATCCCCAGAAGCGATACATCTTCTCTAGATGTTCGGGCCAATTTCCTTGAATCTTCTCATTGAAGATTGGTGCCAAGATTTCGTCTTCGCCTACCTTAGCATAGAAGCTGTCTACCATTAACTTAATGTCAGCTTCGTTGGTGATATCATGTTTCATTATCTATACCTTTTATTACAAAGTTACAAAAAGAGACGTTAATATCTTTTATTTGAAGTGTTATAAAAACAAAACAAGCATAAGGATGGAGTCATCGTATATGCTTGTTTGTCATGATATTATTATTATGAACCAATTGTTCTATCTAGAACATTACACCAGTATAGTTGTGTGGTGTAATGGCTTTAAGCTCCTCTTTAATGTCCTCATTAACATCTAATGTGTCGATAAAGTCATGAATCACTTCTTGATTCATCTTCTTGTTGGTACGAGTTAACTCTTTAAGCTTCTCATAAGGATTAGGATAGGCCTCACGACGAAGTATCGTTTGAATGGCTTCTGCTACCACAGCCCAATTGTCATCAAGATCCTTCTCTAACTCATCGTTGTTCAGAAGAAGTTTATCAAGTCCTTTCAATGTCGACTTAATAGAGATAACTGTGTGAGCAAAAGGAACTCCAATATTTCTTAAAACAGTTGAATCTGTTAAATCACGTTGTAGACGTGAAACAGGAAGTTTTGCTGAAAGATGTTCAAACATTGCATTGGCTATTCCCACATTTCCTTCAGAATTCTCAAAATCGATAGGATTCACTTTATGTGGCATGGCTGACGATCCTACTTCTCCCGCTTTGATCTTCTGCTTGAAGTATCCCATCGAGATATAGGTCCACATATCACGATTCAAATCCAAAATGATCGTATTGATACGTTTCATGTTGTCAAATGTAGCACTATAGTTGTCATAGTGTGCAATTTGTGTTGTCAACTGAGATCTCTCTAGCTTTAGGTGATCGTTCACAAAATTGTTTGCAAACTCAACCCAATTAATCTCTGGGTAGGCAACAATATGTGCATTGAAATTACCTGTGGCGCCACCAAATTTTGCATAACATGGAATGGCTTTAAGAAGCTCTAACTGTACAAGCAAACGCTCTACAAAAACAAGTATCTCTTTCCCTAATCGGGTAGGAGAAGCTGGTTGACCATGTGTTTTAGCCAACATTGGAATCTGCTTCCACTCTTCTGCTAGTTGTGTTAATTTCTCAATTAACTCTTCTAACATCGGAAGATAAACCTCTTGAATAGCATCTTTTATAGAGCAAGGAACAGAGGTGTTGTTTATATCTTGTGATGTTAATCCAAAATGGATAAACTCTTTATCGTCCCCAATCTGAAGCGCATCGAATCTCTCTTTGATGAAATACTCTACCGCTTTTACATCGTGGTTCGTAACTGACTCTATCTCTTTGATACGAAGCGCATCCTTCTCTGTGAAGTTTTTATATATATCACGAATGGCATCATATTTCGATTTGTCGAATCCCTCCAATTGTGGTAATGGAAGTTCGCATAGTGCGATAAAATATTCGATTTCAACAAACACACGATATTTAATCAATGCATATTCTGAGAAGTACTCTCCAAGTGAAGCAACTTTGCCTCGATATCTTCCGTCTACAGGAGATATGGCTGTAAGATTATTCAGTTCCATGACCTTTATTTCAGATGTTTTGAATATTTACAAAAGTAGTAAATTGTTGCAAGATATTTGTTGTAAAAACGCCAACACCACATCCTTCCTGCTTAAACCAATGTTTTATAGTTTGGTTCAAATAACTTATGTGAAAGATTGATTATTTACTATGTTGTAAGTTAGGTTGTTGTGTTTGAACTGTTGTTAGTTTAATTATTTGTGAAATAATATATGTCTTACCTAAACGATATTCATAAAAATGTTTGCCAATAGACTATATGTTTACAATAAATTCAGTTATCTAAAATAGTGCCTTGCAATCTTGTCTAATGTTGAATATTATCACCGTTTTATCACATGATGAAGCGATAGTGTATTCGTTCATTATTTACTCGATTCTATAGTGGATTAGGAGGGAGATAACCATGAAACTACACTATCATAAAAACACGTATAAATTACGATTACGTTACGGTTTCCTTACCTTTTTGCCCTGTTTTGGTAAGGGAAGGGTAAGTTAAGGGTAACTTAAGGGTAAGTTTACCCCCTGTTTGCCCCTTGTTTGCTATAGTGTTGGGGCTGTTTTGAATGGTGTTGTTTATTTATTGATGAGGAAAAAGAAGTAGTGTGAAGTGTGGTCATTTTTTATTTTCAAGATTATGAGATTGTCTCAAAAGTTTGTAGATATCCTATTATATCCCCCCCTGTAGTTTGCGATATTAGAAGGGTTTGATGTTTGACATGTGTTTTTATTATGTTGATTTTTTTTTGCATGCCTTACATCTATTGAAATGTTGCCAAACCATAAAGAAGACGTGGTTTCTTCTAGAATGTTTTAAAATGAGCAGAACTTTGTGAAAAAAGATTTTAAACGATTCAAGCTATAACCTTAAGATTATGAATGTAGTCGAGGTTGTAGGGACTTGTGCGTAGTGGTAAAGATGAAAAAAGATTGGTTAAAATGTTTGCAACAAATAGAAATTGACCTATATTTGCACCGCAATTGTGAACAAATGGGAGATTAGCTCAGTTGGTTTAGAGCATCTGCCTTACAAGCAGAGGGTCGCTGGTTCGAATCCAGCATTTCCCACCATTGAACACATTGATATCCATTCGGGAGATTAGCTCAGTTGGTTTAGAGCATCTGCCTTACAAGCAGAGGGTCGCTGGTTCGAATCCAGCATTTCCCACGAAAAAACGTATTGATATCCATTCGGGAGATTAGCTCAGTTGGTTTAGAGCATCTGCCTTACAAGCAGAGGGTCGCTGGTTCGAATCCAGCATTTCCCACATTAAGAAAAAGCCACTTCATTTTATGAGGTGGCTTTTTTGTTTTATTCATATTCGATGTCTGGTATATGCTATAAATAATCTACTATTGTGTTTTATTATTCGATATTACTACAAATGTTAATTAATGCAATAATGTATTTAAATAGCAGAAATACAGCGGTTTGAATGTGTGTTTTGTGGTAGTTGTTGTTACTCAGTTGTTAACAATAATTATTTAAATGTTATATATAGTCTTCGAAAATATTTATATTCGCTATTGATAATTAACATGTTATTGACTTATGATGAGTTCTTCCTTTAAATTAAGTTTTCTTTTTCTATTTTCAGCCCTACTAGTAGGGTGTCAGGATGTCAAAAAAGAGAAGATAGAATTGAATGTTCTTCCCAAAGTCGCATCTGCAGATATGGGAGATGGATTTTATGTTGTCCCTAGTGAATTAAGGCTGGCAACCAATACTGCACTTCTGAGGCAAGTTGCTAAAACAGGAGGAGAATTACTTCATGAAGCAACAGGAGTAACTGTTAAAAGAAGTAAGGAGAACCCTAATATTAAGGTTCGGTTGATTAAAGATAGCCGTTTAAATAACGAAGGCTATCACCTCCAGGTGACTAGTTCGGGCATCGTGATAGAGGCAAATAAAAAGGAAGGTATTTTATACGGCTTCCAAACGTTGTCTCAATTGATGGAAAAAAGGGACAGCAGTCAGGTAACTATCCCTTGTGTTAATATTGCAGACACTCCAACATTTGAATATAGGTGTCTTGATCTAGATGTATGTCGCCATTTTTATTCCATAGAAGATCTTAAACGCATCATTAAAGTGATGTCGCATATAAAGATGAATAAGCTTGTATTGGAGTTGTCAGATAATGCAGGATGGCGTATCGAAATTAAATCTTATCCTGAGCTTACAAAGGTTGCAGCATGGAGACCATCTGTTGGTTATCCGTCGAATCAAAAATATGGTATAAATAAAGATGATGGGAAGAAGTATGGTGGTTATTATAAACAATCTGAGTTAAGAGATTTAGTTCGTTTTGCAAAGAAATTGAATATTGAGATCATTCCTCAGGTAGAGGTATCTAACCATATGAAGGCTGCAGCTAGTGCTTATCCATATTTGTCTTGTGTTAATTATGATGGTCTTAAAGATAAGGATGTAAAAAAGAGTTATCCAGCCTGTATGGGTAATCCTGAAGTGTTAAAGTTTTGGGACACTGTAATTACTGAACTTGGACATGTGTTTGATTCTCCTTTTGTTCATGTTGGTGGTGGTTATATGTCGGCACCTTATGAACAGTTGTGTGAAGGGTGTCATGATCATATGAAGGAGCACGGTTTTAAATCAACAGATGAACTTCAGGATCATTTTATGTCGGATATTGAGGAGGTCATATATAAACATGGGAAGAAATTAGTTGGCTGGAATAAGATTTATAGGTACTCTTCCAACCCTAATTCAATGGCAATGGTGTGGCAGAGTACAGGTGCTGGAAAGCAGAATATTCTACATAAACATCCAATAATAATATGTCCTCAAAGAAAATATTCATTAAAGATATCGCAGACTCTGGATGGCTACTCCAAAGCAAAAAGAGGATTGTTAACTCTGAGAGAGGTGTATGAATTTGCTCCTAATTTTGATGAGAAAAAGAATAAGGTCGCTGCAAAATATATAAAAGGAGTAGCGGCTCTGTTGTGGACAAATACGTCTCCTGATATTGATATTGTTAGTTATCGTCTATTTCCTCGACTGTTTGCTATTGCAGAGAGTGGATGGAGTGGTTATGGTGATAAAGATTGGAATGATTTTAACTCTAGGCAGAAGCTTTTGATACCCTACTTGAAAAGAAATAATTTACGATATGGACATCTTGCTCATAAAGTTGAGTTTCGTACGAAACAACAGCCGAATGGGAAGTTTGCGCTTACTTTATCTAACGATGCAGATACACAGATACGCTATACTCAAGATGGAAAAGAGCCAACGGTTGAATCGACACTCTACTCTAAACCAATACCGATAAGAGGAAAGATGTTAATAAAAGCTTGCTCTTTTTATAAAGATGGTACAAGAGCCAAGGTGTATGGAAAACGATTACAGGAACACAAGGGGTTGATGGCAAAAACGTCATTTCGTTATATGTATTCAAGTGACCAAGGGATTTTCCGACCTGATGTGTTAGTGGATGGTATTCGAAATGATTTCCAAACAATGGAGATGGAGAATATGGATGTAACTCTAGATTTGGGTAAGCGAGTAGAGGTTTTTCGTATCAATACCGATTGGTTGGTTCGTCCGAATAAGTCAGTATTTGAACCGAAATCGGTTAAATATCTTGTATCAGAAGATGGGATCTCATTTAAGAATATTTTTCATGAAATTTATCCTGCTAATGGACATAAAGAGTTTGTTCAGAGTGTGGACTGTTTCCCCGGAGGAATGAAAATCCGTTATATTCGTATTATTGGTGAAAACAGACGGAATAATCCTTCTTGGCACAAGTTTTCGGATCGCTATGCATGGTTATATCTTGACGAAATAGTCATTGAGTAGTTGAATACAATAGATCAAAAAAAATGCCTGTATTGACTCAATACAGGCATTTTTTTTGATCTACTGTTGTTTGAAATGATTGGCTACTGTTGTTGTACAATAAAAATGGATTGAACTACAGGCTCCGCTTTTTTTAGGATCTCATTGTTTGTTGAGATACCTTTATCTCCAATTAGTTTCATGTAGTCATTTCCAACTTCTTTTGTAAGTTCAAATTGGAATCCAATTTTAGCATCGTTTAAAGTCCCTTTCCCCCAATCAGTGACTGTTCCTGCTAAGTCCCTGTCGATTTCGTAGCCCATTATTTTGAATGACGCACCATTGATCTTCTCTACTTCACTTAATGTTGTGCCGATATGAATTCCATCTTTGGTTTTCCATTCTGAATTTTTGTTATCTGTTTTGATAATGACAGGTTTTACTTTTTTTGATGTCTGCCAAGTGATATGGATGTTGTTATTGGCATTTTTAAATAGAACTTCTGTGCCCAGAGCTCCTGTGCCTTCGTCCATCGTCTCTTTTAAACTTTTATCCCCATAAAGTTTTACTAGTTGTTCGTGGGTTGTTTGTAGTGTTACTTGCCCAATCTGGTTGTGTGTGATAATAAATGTCTCTTTTTTATTACAAGAAAAGAGTCCGATGCATAGACATGCCAATAGAAATGTAATTTTTTTCATCTGTGATATTTATTTAAATTATAATATAGGGGGATAAGTGCAAAGTAGAAAAAAAAAGGGACCCATTGTAGGGTCCCAAGTGAATTATTTAATTGTAAGGTTGTTTTTATCTCTTAATAAACTTCTTTACAGTTATTTTCCCGCTGGATGTATATAATTTCACTATATATACTCCTGCGTTAAGTGTATTAAGGTCTATTTTTTGATCTTGAATTTGTAATGCTCGTTGTTTTACAACCATCCCCATGATATTGTATATCTCAAGTTTTGTGAATTGAGTATCTTGGGTATTATTCTGTATCTGAATAAACTCTGCTGCTGGGTTTGGATGAATATAGACCTTACTTGCTAATGTGAGATCATTAACATCTGTTGTTTTGTTTGTCTCTCCAGTGACTTCTAAACGGTCAATTTGCCACCATGATGTTTCACCATTGCCTGTTCCAGAGGTAACATAGTGTATTGCAATGAACAGTTTAGTATGATCATTTGATGGTATATTACCTGATTGGATATCTCTTTTCCAAGTATTAGAATTCGCTGAAGGATAGTCAAGATTTAGCTCTATCCATGTGCCATTTTCTGATGGATTGCCCTCGTTGTAGTCATATGAATAAAGAATCTTAAATGGCTGTGAATTTCCACCGTCTGCATATTTGGTCCATAGATCAGTTGTAATGTTAAAGTTCATAACATTGCTGATGTCTATCTCTTTAGATATGTACCATAGGTCCGCTGGTTCAGGACCTCTATGGGCATTAAAGGCAAGAACTGTATTTTTGTAGATGTATGGTGTTTTTGAATTTGTATTTTTGTACAGTGTCATGGTAGTACTACCATTGAACTCTTCATTAAATAATGAAAGAGGTAATAGGTCACTGTTCTTAATACTATTCACTGTACTGGTAGTTTTTTTATCTTTATTATCTACTAATTCGATTTTAAAGAATACCTCTTTCAATTTTGCATCTACATTAAGAGGATAGTTATTTTGATCATTCTTGGTGATAACTTCTACATTCGAAAGATCATCTTTTGTAGATCCCCAGTATAGTTTCATTGACTTGACGCCGTTAGGACATTCAAACTCTGTGTGGATTGTGATTTTACCCGTTTTGAATGATTGAGGCTCGGTTGTCGTTGTGGTGAAATATGGCTCATCTGTTGTCCATATCATCTCAACATATTCCGGATGGTCAATAAATGGATTACGGTTTTCTTGAACCTTATAAACATTGTTATTTCTGTCTATCTCGCGCTTGCTGACAGGGTCTTGTTTGTTCCATTTTAGAAGGACTTTAATAAACCATGGTTTAAACGAAGGGAACTCTTTTCCCGTTAGTACTGAACCTCCTTTTGCATTCCAACTAGAAATTTTGTCATTGTAGCAGGTAGACATATATAGATAACTACGTGCAATATCACCTTTGTACTCATCAATAGGTTCAAAAACGATTCCAGTGTATCCTTCATCTGCACATGTACCAATTTTTGAACCGTTCGTTGTTGTTGTTGTTGCATTCTTTACATCTCCATGTGGATAACTTCCTCTAAGGTTGTTTACTTTGATGTCTGTTGGATATACATGGAAGAAGTCATTTCTCATAGGAGATTTTTTCCCGAACCAACTTTGGGGTACGATGTGTTCTCTATTATATCCTTCGCCCTCATTTTTTGCAGAGGCTCCAGATTGATTAAAAGAGTACAGATATTTAGGTTTTCCGTTTGGAATGTCTGAATACATATCCAAGACTTTGCTCGGATCGTCTGTACGTGCATCGGTCTCAGGATAATATGTCAGAAGTCCACCATATCCATTATCCTTATGGGTTTTGATGATGTTATGAAGTGCCAGTTTTAATTCTTGTCCACTTTTACCGTCTGCCGTTTTATAGTATCCTGCAGGAATCTGACCAAAGGATAGTGATGCGACTAATAATGAAATAAATAAAGTAAAGGTCCTAATCATATGAAATAGTTTTTAAGGATTTGTAACTACAGTCAAAGTTAGTTGTTGTATTTGACTGTAATATATTGTGTGTATTAATTAAATAAGGTTAAATTATTAATAAAGGGGAACAAATGTAATCACCTTCTATTTTTTATCATGTGACTTTCGTCATTTGGAATCGGTTATGGGGTTAATTTGAGTGCTATTTTTAAACAGTATAAATTGTGTTTTGTGATTATATTTAAAAACATTATGTCATGCTTGAACATATATAAAGCATTGGTGTTCAGTTATTAGTATTGGTTGTGGTCAAGGTGCTTTTATGATAGTGAATATTATATAGTATAAGAAAAAAGCATCTTATATTCTTTTATTGAAATAAGTTTGTATTTTCACGGAATAAGAGTGAATTTAAAATGAAACACATGAATATATTTAAACGAGTTTTTCAATTTTATTATCAAGGATTTAAATCTATGACTTGGGGAAAACAGGCATGGGCGGTAATTCTTGTGAAGTTGTTTGTAATGTTTTTTGTGTTGAAGTTATTTTTCTTCCCCAATAAATTAAATACAGAGTTTACTACTGATCAGGAGCGAAGCTCTCATGTAATTGATAATTTGACAAACATTCAAACAGATAATAAATAATGATTGAGACTTTAGACTTATCGACAGTAGACTGGTCGAGAGCCCAGTTTGCACTTACAGCTATGTATCACTGGCTGTTTGTTCCATTAACTCTTGGTATTACGTTTCTTTTGGCTATAATGGAAACGATTTACTATAAGACAGGCAATGAGAAATGGAAGAAAGCAACTATATTTTGGATGAAGTTGTTCGGTATAAACTTTGCTATTGGGGTATCTACAGGTATCATCTTAGAGTTTGAGTTTGGAACGAACTGGTCCAACTATTCTTGGTTTGTTGGAGATATTTTTGGTGCTCCGTTGGCTATTGAAGGTATGTTGGCTTTCTTCATGGAGTCCACTTTTATTGCAGTGATGTTCTTTGGATGGAACAAAGTAAGTAAGGGGTATCACTTAGCCGCAACTTGGTTGACAGCGATTGGTGCTAACCTTTCTGCATTATGGATATTAATTGCTAACGCATGGATGCAGAATCCTGTAGGAATGCAATTTAATCCAGACACCGCACGAAATGAGATGGTTAATTTTTGGGATGTGGCTTTGAGTCCAATGGCTGCCAATAAAGTTGTTCACACTATCGGTTCAGGATTGGTTACAGGAAGCATCTTTATTTTAGGTATTTCATGTTGGTTCTTGTTGAGAAAAAGAGAGATTGGTTTTGCGAAGCGAAGTATCTTAGTTGCTAGTATCTTTGGATTGATCAGTTCTCTATTTTTAGCTGCAACTGGTGATGGATCGGGCCAGATGGTTGCGAAACACCAGCCGATGAAGTTTGCTGCAATGGAAGGGTTGTATCGTGGGCAAGAAGGTGCTCCTCTGATTGCTTTAGGAGTTCTATCTAACGATAAGGTCAAGGATCACTCTACACGTGATGCTGATAAGTTTGCTTTTAAGCTAGAGATTCCAAAAGGGGGTTCTATGTTGGCTTTTCATGATGCCAATGCTTATGTTCCTGGCGTATATGATATTTTAGATGGTGTTCCTGAAAGAGGTATGCTATCGACAACGGAAAAGATAGAGAGAGGTCGTGAGGCAATTCTTACACTGAAAGAGTATAAGAAGGCGAAGCGCTCGAAGAAGACTGAGGAGGCAGCGGTATTAAGAGATAAATTTATGAGTAAGTCTTTTCAGGAGAATTACTTTAAATATTTTGGATACGGTTATTTTAAAAACCCAGAAGACATTATTCCTAACGTACCGTTGGTATTCTATAGTTTCCATATTATGGTTGCTTTAGGTAGTTTCTTTATTGTACTATTTGGTTTGGCACTGTTCCTTTCATTAAAAGGACAAATAACGAAGCATAAATGGTTTTACTATTTGTCGCTTCTTTCATTGCCTTTGGTGTATGTTGCAGGAGAGGCTGGTTGGGTTGTTGCAGAAGTGGGACGTCAACCTTGGGTGATTCAAGACCTAATGCCTACCATTGCAGCTGTAACGAATATTGATTCGAGTGCAGTGGTGGTGACATTCTGTCTTTTTGCAATAGTGTTTACATTCTTGCTGATTGCAGAGATAATGATTATGGTTAAGCAAATTAAAATTGGCCCTAAGCAGTAGGCTGTATAATATTTATAGATTATGTTAGGATTCTTATCGTATAGTTTTTTACAACATTATTGGTGGGCCATCATCTCTTTGTTGGCGAGTCTATTGGTTTTCTTGCTTTTTGTTCAAGGTGGTCAGTCGATGATCTTCTCTTTTGCAAAAAATGAGACTGAGAAGACTTTGTTGATTAATGCATTAGGTCGAAAGTGGGAGTTTACCTTTACAACATTAGTTACTTTTGGTGGAGCCTTTTTTGCATCGTTCCCATTGTTCTACTCTACAAGTTTTGGAGGTGCTTATTGGGCATGGATGGCGCTACTATTTTGCTTTATTATCCAAGCGGTATCGTATGAGTTTCGTAAACGACCAAATAACTTCTTAGGTAGTCGTACGTTTGAGGTTTTTTTGTTTATCAATGGCGCATTGGCCCCACTATTGATTGGTGTCGTGGTTGGAACATTCTTCACCGGAGCTAATTTTAAATTGGATGAGATGAACTTCTCTTCATGGGAACATCCTATGCGTGGTTTGGAGGCTGTATTTAACTACATTAATGTGTCATTAGGATTGGCAGTGGTGTTCTTAGCTCGAGTATTGGCATTACACTATTTCATGAATAGTATTAGTTATGATGGTTTTATCTCTAGATATAGAAAAGCTATTGTCGTTAACTCCGCACTGTTCTTACTGTTCTTTTTGACATTTTTAATCTCGATTCTTTTTATTGATGGAAGAGCTTATGATGCTGCCGGGGTTGTCTCTATTGTACCAAATAAGTATTTGTTAAACTTACTGGAGATGCCAATAAACACTGTGGCATTATTGGTTGGAGTGGTACTGGTGCTTTGGGGGATTATTAAATCGATTCGATTTCCAGAGAAGCAGAAGGCGATTTGGTTCTCTGGAGTAGGAACCGTTTTGACGGTATTTGCACTTTTTATATTAGCTGGATATAATAATACATGTTATTATCCATCAAATGTAGATATGCAATCGTCGTTGAGTATTCAAAGTAGCTGTTCTTCGGAGTATACCTTAACTGTAATGAGCTGGGTCTCTTTAATTGTTCCTTTTGTAGTCGCTTATATTTTCTATGCTTGGAGAGCAATAAATAAGAAAGATATTACAGAGGCTGAGGTTTCTGAGCACGGAGATACTCATATTTACTAACGAATTAAATGTGTTGATCATGTATACAAGTTCAATATTATGGTTGCTGTCAGTTCCAGTGGTAATTACGGTGGCCTATCAGATAATAAAGATTATAGCTGTGAGGTATGAAGATACTTTTACAGATGAATAAATAAAAAAGCGGGTTTAAGGACCCGCTTTTTTTATCTCAGTGTTTCATCATAAATGAAACTGTTCTTCTTCTTAATGCGTCTTGCTAGATATACAAATGGGGTGTCTGCCGCTGCAACGACCCATTTGAGTACATAGGTTGATATAAAAATCTGTAATAGGTCATTGTTAGAGAAGACACCATAGAATGCTGCAACGGTAAAAAATCCACTATCTATTAGTTGTGATACCATTGTTGAGAGGTTGTTGCGTATCCACAACTGATTATCCTTGGGAAAATATCTTCTCCAGAAATGGAATGCCCATACATCATGTCTTTGTGATATGATGTAAGATATCAGGCTCGCAATGGCAATACGAGGCATGAGTTTAAATATCATAGACAGAGACTCGTGTGTCTTTTCAGACATGGTATCTCCAGTCAAGGGGGTGAATAGGAGTGCTAAATTCATCAGTATCACCATGGAGATAAGGCTGAAGAAACCTATCCATACTGCTTGATTGGCATCTCTTTTTCCATAGTTCTCGGAGAGGATATCCGTAACTAAAAAGGAGGAGGCATAAACAATGTTCCCTAAAGTTGCGACCATTCCAAATAGGTGTACCGTTTGCATTACTTGAATGTTGGCGATGATCGTAGAGATCGGTATCCATACAAGTAGTCCTCTTCTACCGAATATTTTATAGGCAAGAACGATTAAAATAAAATTGGCTAGTAACATCACTAACCACATTATAGCATTATTCATCTTTCATTTAGATTATAGCTCCTTAGGTCCGTTTTGGGCTATGTTTAGTTCTGTGTGACTAATTCAAGCGGAAGTTTCTACTGAGGAGATAATTATTACGGTGTAAAGTTGTCAAATCTTTTTTTATTTTCTTACTCTTTTGAATAAATAGACTGTCAATTTAGCATAGGCACGATTTTTGACTACTCTATTATTAGATCGATAACAATTCGTTTGGAGATTGTATCAATTGTTTTTGTTATTTTTGTGGAATCTAATCAGACCAACAAATTAAAATTAGAGAATAGAATTATGGAAAATAGATGGATGCAGCGGGATGCCTCAGAGGTTCAGTCCGCTTTTATGCAGAAAGTATACGCTTGGATGTTTTCAGCTTTGTTGATAACTGCAGGTGTCGCGTATTATAGTGCCTCTTCGGCTACAATTATCAATATGGTATTTAGTAGTGGATATGGTATATTTCCTTTTATTATAGCTGAGTTTGCTTTGGTGTATTATATCTCATCTCGTATCGATAGGATCTCGTCACAAACAGCGAAGTTGCTGTTCTTTTTGTATTCGGCTTTAAATGGGGTGACCATGGGTATTATATTCTTAGCTTACACTTCGGCATCGATATACTATACATTCTTAATTACAGCAGTAATGTTTGGTATTATGAGTGTGTATGGCATGGTAACCAAGAAAGATTTGTCTTCGATTGGGAACATTGCATTTATGGCTTTGATCGGTATTATTATTGCATCGGTGGTAAATATATTTCTGAATAGTGAGGCTTTGTATTGGATTATCAGTTATGCTGGAGTGATCTTATTTACAGGTTTAACGGCTTATGATACACAGAAAATTAAGAAGATGCATTCGGTAATGGCACATGACGAAGAGTCAGGAAATAAGGTGGCTATCCTAGGTGCATTAACTCTGTATTTAGATTTCATCAACCTGTTCCTTTTCCTTCTACGTTTCTTCGGTAGAAGAAATTAACCATCATGGGCTGTCATTTCAAATTGTTATGGGTGCAACCGATGAATGAAAAATATAGATATGTCCTTCTAGTCTTCGGGCTAGAAGGATTTATTTTGTCTTATGATAAAATAAAACTGTATGAGTAAGAGAGAATTAAAAAAGCATTTGGAGACTTTAGATGAGAACCAATTGAAAGAGCAGATAATGGACCTTTATGAGCGTTTTAAGGACATCAAAGAGTTCTATAAGTTCTACTTTAATCCAAATGAAGAAAAGCTCTTAGAGGAGGCTAAAGTGGCAGTTACAAAGGAGTTTTATCCTCCAAGGTCACGTAGACCCAAAATGAGACCAACAACTTTTAAGAAGTATATGAAACAGTTGGTTACATTAGGGGTGTCTGTGGATAACCAGTTTGATTTTGCTTTTTACTATATCGATCTAGCCGTCAGTTTTCCTAGGAGTCGTAATATTCGTAAGGCAAATTTTCATCAAAGTATCTACAAGAGTTTTGAAGAGACCGTGAGCTTGATATTCAAAGAAGGTTTTGATGGTGTTTATCTCAAAAAGATGGAAAAGGTAGTGGATGAAGTGTGGAAGAAAGATTGGCCAAATAAATCTAGTTTTGATAAAGTGCTAGATCTGTATCTATAACATTTGCGTCATACATATTTGAGGTGAAATTCTATCTCGACATAAATCATATGAATAAGAAAATATTAAGGTTGGCTATCCCCAACATCATCAGTAATATCACTGTTCCTCTATTATCGTTAGTGGACTTAGCATTGATGGGACACTTGGATTCTGATATATATATTGGTGCGATCTCCCTTGGAGGTGTTCTGTTTAATTTCATCTATTGGGCTTTTAATTTCCTTCGAATGGGAACCAGTGGATTAACAGGACAGGCTTACGGTGCAGGAGATAAATGGAAGGTAAATCACCTGTTCTACCAATCTCTCTTGGTCTCTTTAATTATTGCCTTGTCACTAATTCTACTACAATCTCCAATTGAATGGATGAGCTTTGGTATTTTAGAGGGAAGTGATGCCGTAAAAGAGTCTGCAAAAGTCTATTTCCGTATACGTATATGGGCAGCCCCAGCAACACTAGGCTTGTATGCCCTAAATGGTTGGTTGGTGGGTATGAAGAATGCAAAGATTCCGATGATGGTTGCTATCTTGGTGAATATTGTGAATATTCTTCTTAACTCCTTTTTTGTTTTGGTGTTAAAGATGACCTCTGATGGTGTCGCACTCGCTACGGTTATTTCTCAATTTGTCGGTTTTACTGTCACAGGAGTGATGATATATCGTGCTTTTCCTGACAGGATTTCATGGCATAATTTACGTTACTATTTGAATGTCGATGACCTGAAGAAGTTCTTTACGCTAAATAGAGATATATTTATTCGTACGCTGTGTATTATTTTGGTGTTTACTTTCTTCACCTCGAAGTCGGCAGGAGTAGATAATCAAATACTTGCAGCCAACACACTTCTACTTCAATTTATGATGTTCTTCTCCTTCTTTATGGATGGTTTCGCTTACGCAGGTGAGTCTCTCTCTGCCAACTACTATGGTGCAAGAGACAAATCATCTTTTCGAAATTTATTAAAACTACTATTTGTATGGGGGGTAGGACTCGCGGGGTTATTTACTGTTGTATATGCTTTTGCAGGGGAGACAATATTACGATTATTGACAAACAATAGGGAGGTCATTGAGGTTGCAAACCAATATATGTGGTGGGTAATCCTTGTTCCTATACTGAGTTTTCCCGCTTATATATGGGATGCGATATATATTGGTGTTACTTCATCAAAAGGTATGAGAAATACGATGATATTGGCCACTCTAGTGCTATTTTTCCCAATGTGGTTTATTTTTAAACCTTATCTTGGGAACCATGCTTTATGGCTTGCGATGGTTGCTTTTATGTTTGGGCGAGGCTTCTTCCAAACAGTTCTTGCCAAAAAAGAGATCTTCCGTAAGATAGATGCCATATGATTTTAATTCTATGTCATATAGAAGGCAACCAATAGTTATTTTGGTTGCCTTCTGTATTGATAATTAATATTCAAAACTACTTCCTCCAAGAAACTCTCTTAAGATCGAGGTGGGAGGGATCTCTGTAGCATTAAAGCTCCTAAAATAGGATATGAAGTTGAGTAGTCGTTTTGCCTCAGCATACTCTGGTGCCTTCTCTTTTACTCCCCTTAGTCGATAGACAAGGTATGGTTTGAGAACACTTAATTCATATATTAAAGCCGAGTTAAACATCACATCTGCCTCTTCTTGATAAGGAAAAATGTGTTTCTCTTCTCCTTTGCGAACACTAGGCCACCTTTGAATGGTTTCCGCAGCACTATAATTGCGAAATTTACTGTCGCGAACAATTCTACGTATTAAGCGATTGTCAGTTGAAGGGATATAATTGTGTTCGTCGAGTGATATTGGGGTAAGTGCAGATATAAATATCTTATAGATATGCTCTGGAGCCACTTGATTTATTAGCTTTGGGTTCAAGGCATGGATCCCCTCAATAATCAATATGTCTTGCTTGCCTAGATGCATTAGATCATCGGTCTTAACTCTTGTTCCACTCGTGAAATCAAAACGATAACGGTTTACCTCATCTCCTTCAAAAAGTGCCTTCAATTGACTGTTAAGAAAGGTGTGGTCTACGGCTTCGAAAGCTTCGAAATCATAATTACCATCTTCGTCAAGAGGTGTGTCGACTCTATCTACAAAATAGTCATCTAACGAGAGTTGTTTTGGTGTACATCCCAATACCGAGAGTTGGATACTTAATCTCTTGCTAAAAGTTGTTTTTCCAGAGCAAGAAGGTCCAGCAATAAGAACGATCTTTATCTCATCTCTACTCTGTATGATCTTATCGGCAATCCTTGCAATCTCCTTTTCATGGAAAGCTTCCGCGATCTTGATTAAGTCGCGATCCCACTCTCTGTATTTACAGTCATTAAGTTGAGATAAGTTACGTGCATTAAGCGTGCTTGCCCAATCTCTATGATATCTTATAGTTTGAAACAACTTCTGCTGGTTGTGAATCGGTTCTAACTCTCCATGATTTGTTTTTGTTGGGAGTCGTAGTATAAAACCATCCGCGTAAGGCTCTAGATCGAAACTCTTAAGATTGTTACTATTGGGAACCAGGTGATTGTAAAAGAAGTTATGGTGTCCATTAAACTCATTTAGGGGAGCATATAGATTACCATACTCTTGAAACAGTCGTCTCTTGGCCATTAGCCCCTCTTTTGTTAAGATGTCTGCACACTCGTCGATAGGATATAAATAACGGTGAAAAGGGATGTTCTCTTCTACAAGACGATGCATCTCACTGAGTAGTATCTCTAGAAAGTTTAATGGCAAAGTATCTGGATTGGTAAATTTACAGAAGTAGCCTCCAGATACTGAATTACGTATGGATAATTCGTGTTCGGGAAAGCAGTGTAATCCCGCCACCCACAATAAGAAAGATAGAGATTTGGCATACATTCGTCTACCTTCAGGATGTTCATACCCAAAGAAAGCGATGGTTTTGGGTTTTACGACAGGATAATCTAATGATTTACATCTGTTATTGACCATCGCTCCAAGAAGATCACTATCTATCTGGACATCTTGATCCTCCGCGATCTCTTTTAAAGTTACACCTAATGGATAGTTTCTTCGAATGCCTGTATTATTGCAATATATTTGAATCTCCATATTTTTACGTTTAAATGTACCCTACGAACTACTTGCTAGGTAATTTAAAGAAAAAAAGGGGTATTTAAAAGAGATAGGGTGAGTAGTTTATGGAAGTGGGCCTCAAAAATGTAACCATCACCGTAGAGATAGACAATCTACGGTGGTGGTTATCTTTTTAGCCAAGCATTGATATCTTTTCTAAAGCTTCAATATCGAGAAGGCGAATCTTACGGCCATCAATGGCAATCACCTTTTCGTTCGCAAAAGTGGATAACGTTCGAATGGCATTAGATGTAGTCATATTCGATAAGTTGGCGATATCTTCTCGTGATAGATAGACCTTCAACGTCGCATTGTCGTTTTCAAAGTCATATTTGTCTCTAAGAAGAAGTAAACTTTCGGCCAGTCTACCTCGAATATGCTTCTGGGTCAAACTTATAGTTCGTTTATTGGAGAACCCTAACTCTTGAGCTAGATTCTGCAAAAGACGCAAAGAGAAGTTATTATTTTTCAATAACGTGTTGAAAAGAAAATCCTCTGGTACACAGTGGATCACACTCTCTTCTAACGCAACAGCAGACGATATATGATTTTCACCAGCTAGTAATGATCTAAAACCTACTAAACCTCTAGATTTTACCATGCGGATAATCTGTTCTCGTCCTCCGACACCTTCTTTGTAGATCTTTACCTTTCCTTCATGAAGATAAACCATACCCGTTGGAGTGTCGCCTTCCTTATAAATTATCTCATTACGACGACAACGAATTACTTGTCTCGCTTTTTCTAATTCTTTAAGTTCTTCTGGCGACAAAACTGTAAATATGCTTTCTCTCTCTTCAAAGTGACCCTCTAGATCGAAATTTGAATTAAACATACTCCACTCTGTTTATGTTATACAGCATCAAAGTTAATGAAATAATCCTGATATAAAATTATTTAGAATTATTTATGTGACCGAATATACAATAAATTTGAAAAAAAAAGTGCGTCTTGTGAACTGTTTTTATTCTCGATTGTTTACTTGGGCTTACAAAATAGAAGAGAGAAGCTTTTCACCTCTCTCTTGAATAATTTTATATCCTTAACTATCAGTTCTGATATTTTGCAACGATTGGCATTTTACGACCACCTCCAAAAGCCTTCGATGAGACTCTAATTATAGGTGGACATTGGAAACGTTTATATTCGTTTCTATCTACCATCCCAACAATCCTCTCTACTACATCTCTTGGGTATCCATGTGAAACAATCTGATCGTTTGACATGGTCTTTTCAATATAGAGATAAAGAATGCTGTCGAGTAGATCATAATCAGGTAGTGAATCACTGTCTTGTTGATCGGGTCTTAACTCAGCCGATGGAGGTTTTACAATGGTATTCACAGGAATGATCTCTTCATTTCTGTTGATATAGTGAGCTAGTTTGAATACATCTGTTTTATAGACATCACCAAGTACAGAAAGACCACCGTTCATATCTCCGTAAAGTGTGCCATACCCAACGGCTGCTTCACTTTTGTTGGAGGTGTTCAGTAGGATATTTCCAAATTTATTGGAGATGGCCATCATTAAAGTTCCTCGTATTCGGGCTTGAATATTCTCTTCTGTAACGTCCTCTTTTAATCCTGCAAACACATTAGATAAACTTCCTTCAAAAGCAGTTACTGCATCGACAATTGGAACTAAGTCATATTGAATACCAAGATTCTTTGCAAGCTCCTCAGCGTCCTTTACAGAGTGATCTGAAGAGTATTTAGATGGCATAAGCAATACCCTTACATTTTCTGCTCCTAGCGCTTCTACGGCTAAAACAACGGTAACAGCAGAGTCTATCCCTCCCGAAAGTCCTAGCGTCGCAGATCTAAACCCTGACTTATGGAAGTAGTCTTTGATTCCAACAACCAATGCATCGTGGATTTTACCAATATTGTCTTTGAATGGTTGAATCGATGGTTTGCTCTTTGCTGCTGTATCAATAACAGCAAAATCTTCCTTGAAATAAGCCAATTCATTCTGAATTGATCCATCAGGGAGTGCATAAACAGACCCACCATCAAAAAGAATCTCTGATTGGGCTCCTACTTGACTAACATATATAAATGGTAGTCTATATTTCGATGCATGCTGTTGTATTGTTTTCTTCCTCTTGGTCTCTTTGTCATGAGAATAAGGAGATGCCGATAGGTTGATTGCAATATCTGGATTAAGTCTACTTAGCTCCTCCATTGGCGAAACAGTGTAGAGCTTCTTTTGAGCAAAATTGTTATCCGAACTTTGTTCATCCCATATATCCTCACATATAGTGATAGCAATCTTTTTTCCACCTATCTCAACCAAACGGAACGTTTTGTTTGGCTCAAAATGTCTATATTCATCAAAGATATCGTATGTGGGTAACAGTGTTTTATGGATGATATCTAAAACTTTTCCATCTTGAAGAATATAGGCAGAGTTAAAAAGACGCTTCCCTTTTGATGTCTTATTAATCGATGGTGCACCAACCATAACAGTGATGTCGTGTGCATGCTCCGCAATCTTATTAACAGATTCAATACAACTGTTAACAAATCGTTCTTTCTCTAAAAGATCTTGAGGGTAGTATCCACAAACGGCTAGTTCAGAAAATACTACTACATCTGCATTCTCTCTCTTGGCCTTCTCTATGTGATGGAGGATCTTTTCTGTGTTCTGTTCAAAATTACCGACATGGTAATTAAGCTGTGCTAATGCTATCTTCATCCTCGGTCTGTTTATTATTTATGATTTTATCGTTCTTCGACTATTGGCAACAAATCTAAAATATAAAGGCTAAGTTCAATCTGACATTTCGCAGTGATGCATCTGTTATGAAAGCATCTTTTGTGGTGGTGTCTGTAAAACCATTCTGATATATTATACCAATATTCAGTGCATTCTTTCCACCTAAGTCATATTCGAAGCCTCCCCCGACATTATATCCTAGGTTGTAGAAAGATAGATCGTCTTTGATATTCTTTCCATTGAGTGTCTTATCTTTTGTGTTAACACTACTCCCAATGTTGAGCCAGTTGGTGAGTCCAAATTGTGCGTAAAAGATTGATCTGTGACGTTGGCTCGATCGTAGTTTAATTGCCAGAGGGATCTCTAAGTATTTGTATCCGAGTTTTACCTCTTCTCCTTTAGAAACGACAACACCTTGAATCGTCTTATCTTCCGTATAACTCTGTTTTGTGCCCATCGAAGATAGAAGTACACCTGTAACAATCGAATAGCGATGCTCTGGTTCTAAAAAGATATCGCTTTCGATACCAAAACTAAAGCCAAATCTTGCTTTCGATTCATCCACTGTACTGTCGCTTGATTTCATCCATCCTATTTGAGGTGAAGCAACAAATGAGAATCTAAATTTCTGTTGTGCAAAAGTACTAACGATTCCTAAACACAAAAAAGCAGAAGTGATTACAAGTTTTTTAATCATAACATAGGTTTTTGTAGTATTATCTTTTTAAAGTCATCATAATTGTAACTTCAAAAGTACTTTAATAGTTTTAAAGTTGGTTTTTAATTTACTAAAAGATTCTCATTTTTGTTGGAGGATTCTACAAAAAGTAGTAGCATCACGATCTATTTATTGTTGTTTTTAATATCTATTGTTATGAATATTAGGAGTTTTTATCTATTGCCTCTGTTTCTGTCTACACTTTGCCTCTCTTGTGCAACGGAAAATCGAGATGTTTCCACCAAAGGAGCCAAAACGGTGGAACAAGTGGTCCATATTGAAAAGATTCTTTCTCCACAAAATAGAAGTATACAGAATTTAAATGCTTTTGTTCAAGAGGATGATGAAGCAGCTCAGTTTTTTGCAACACAGGTGTTGGGTGTGAATGATCTTAAAAGTCCTGATTTTATCAATATATGCCAACAATTCCTATCTGATTCGGTTGTTTCGAAAGCATATCATTCGGTGGACTCTCTGTTCAATAAAAAAAATGACAATGACTACTTTACTTCATTTCGTTATTTTAACCATTATTTCCCTGCTAAACCGTTGCCTCAGATCTACACTCTAGTTTCTGGTTTCAACCATAGTCTTGTCTATAATCAAACACAAATAGGGGTGAGTTTAGATAAGTATTTAGGTGCAAACTGTAAGTACTATGAGATGTTAGGGATTCCAAGCTATAAGCGAAAGCAAATGAAGCCAGAAAGGGTTGCTATCGATGTGATGGAACTATGGTTGCGAATACAGTATCCGCTTTCGATAAAGAAACGTAAACTTATAGATCATATAATTTATGAAGGACAAATCCTATATGCATTAAGCTACCTATTTCCTGACCAAGAACTTTATTATCCAATAGGATTTACAAAACAACAGTGGGAGTGGTGCCAAAATAGTGAAATCGGGATGTGGAATTACTTGGTGGACCAGAAATTACTATTTAAAAGTGATCCGCTATTGATTCGCAAAATGGTTGGTCCTGCTCCATTTACTAACTTTTTTACCCCTAAATCACCAGGTCAATGCGGTCGATGGATTGGATACAAAATCATTCAATCCTACATGAAGAATCATAAGAATTTATCTTTAGAGGAACTATTAGGAAGAACGAACTCCTCTGAAATATTAAATGAGTCAAGCTATTCACCTCGTTAAACAGTCGCTATTATAGCTTGTTATTATAGCGTATGCAATTCAATATATTTGGTTTTAACAGAGCATATTTAATCCTATTGTATGAAAATAAACGAAGCAATATGTGATTTACACTCTCCATATAGCATTAGTGAATGATGATGAGTTGGATAACCTAACAAATGATACTTCCATTTAGTGTGGTTGACGACATGAAAAAAGGGCTAAACCTTAATGGTTTAGCCCTTTTAATATCTTGTGATGAGATCGACTAGTAGAACTTAATTCTAAAATCTTTCACATCTGCGGTTTCTCTTAAATCATTGTATGCTTGGAAAGCTGCGCGATAAGAAACTTCACTTGCTAGACGCTTTTGAGCAGCATCCACGTTGTTGTCTGTTCCTTTCTCTTTCTTTGTAACTTTCACTACATATACACCATTGTTTCCAACTACAGGAGCTGAAACTTGGTTTAGTTTGCATGATGCTGCAGCTCCAATAACAGCTGGTTCGATACCTGCGCCTGGAATTGCATATGATGAGAAGTTAAGGTTGTCAGCATTCTTCACTGTAAGGTCGTTTGCTGATGCAATAGATGCAAGTTCAGAACCTTTCATCTTTGTTGCAATATATTCTCCTTTTTTCTCTTTTTCTACAGCCATCTTCACTTGTGTTCTAACTGCTTCAAAAGTAGAGTTTCCTTTTTCTTGCTTTGCAGATAGTAGTGCCACAACAAAGTTGTCATCACATTCGAAAATAGCAGCATCTTTACTGTCAAGAATCAATTTGTTTCTGTCTTTAGCTTGGAATGCCGAACGAATAATTGATCTTGAATGAGGAATACCAGCTATATCTTGTTGAGTTGTTGAAAGCGTTGCAATACGTGGAGCAACTTTCATCGCTTCAGCTTGCTTATCAAATGACTTCTCATTAGACGCTTCAGCTACAAATTGTGATGCTTTGTCGTATACATTACGATAAGTACGAGTACTAGGCTCAATATTACGAACAAGAATAGCAACATTTACATTCTCAGCTTTTTTACCACTCTTAATTACTTCAATCAAGTGGAATCCAAACTGTGATTGTACAATTTGAAGCTCTTTGTTTCCAGAGAATGCAGCAGCCTCAAATTGAGGAACCATCTGACCTCTTTTGAACCACCCTAAGTCACCACCTTTAACGGCCGAACCTGGATCTTGTGAATAAGTTTTCGCAGCAGCAGCAAATGTTGTCTTTTTCGTTTCGATAGCACTCTTCAAGCTGTCGATTAGGTGTTGGTTTTTCACCATATCAGCTTGGTTACGTACTGAAAGAAGAATATGTCTTGCGTTAACAGAATCAGGCATCTCTTTGAAGTCAACAATTTTAGCCATCTTCCAGCTGTTACCTTCTTGATAAGGACCATATACTGTTCCTTCTTTTCCGTCTTGAACAAACTCTTTAAGGTTTGCAGCCACTTCTGAAGGTTTTACATAACTGTCAGCATAAGCAACATCTGAATTCAATCGCATGAAAGAAGTTAAGTTTGCTGTAGTAGTAAACTCCTCTTTACGATCTTCCATCCACTGTTTTGTCTGAAGGTCATCATCTTGTGACGGTGCTACATTAAATACAACATATTTGATCGTAGCATTTTCATCATGAGAATAGTTGTCTTTATGGTTGTTGTAGTATGCTTTTAGATCAGCATCGCTTACCTTTACCAAGCTATCACTTACAGAACTAAAGCTTTTCACAACATAATCGATGTTAAATTGATTGTTACGCTCTGCAAGATCCAATTGTGCTTCTTGTTTTGTTACAAAAAGTCCTTTGTTGATAAGGCTACTGTACTTAGAAAACTCTCTGTCTTTGATCATTTGATCTTCTAGGAAGTTCCAATACATCTTCTGTTGTGCTGAAGCGGTTGTTTCAAGAGACTGTAAAAACTGAACTATTGCAGTTCTGTTAACTTCTCCAGTCTGTGGGTTTCCGAACAACTGTTTGATCATTGGGTGAATGTTCTCTCCCTGGATCATATCCAGTAACTCTTCAGAGCTTACATTAATGTCTAGATCTTCGTATATGTCTTCCATAACATATTTACGAACTAGCACTTGCCATGCTTGCTCACGAATTTGTTGCGATACACGTTCGTCTACTGAAGCACCACCTGCTCTCATCTTATAAACTTCTGTGTAGTCGTCTACTATCTTTTGATATTCAGGTTGCTTAATAGAGTTTCCATTGATTTCAGCTACTTCCATCGCTTCATCACGACTAAATGAGCTTCCCGATTTTAGTAGACCTCCAAGTACAAAGGCTAGAAGAGCTCCTCCAATCAGAACTGCTGTGAAGACGCCACCCTTATCTCGAATCTTTTGTAATGTTGCCATCGATATTTATTTGTGAATTTGTAATTACAAGTTTAAATAACTCCTATTGAGCTACGAATATAGTAAAATAGTTGTGAATATAAAGCGACTATATCGATCGAGTTGATCAAATAATTTGTTCTTATGGATGTAAAATTAACAAATATTTAGATGTGTGCCTAGTTTGCATTCATATCTTTTATTGTCAACTCAACTAATTCGATCCGTGTAGGAGTACTTTTGAGTATTTTCCATTGATATGCTCCATCTTTTATCACCTCTTGCATCTTAGGAATACGCTCACTTCGATCGATAATTAAACCAGCAATAGTTTTGTAACTTTCGCTTTCTGGTAGAGAAAGATGGAACCTTTCATTCAGATCATCTATTTCTAGCCTCCCTGAGAGTATAAAGGTGTTTTCGTCTATTTTATTTGCGATATACTCATCACTGTCATGCTCGTCTTCAATCTCTCCAAAGATCTCTTCTAAGATATCTTCATTGGTTACTATTCCTGCAGTACCACCAAACTCATCCACTACTACTGCGATACTTTCATTCTGTTTTAGAAACTTAGAAAGTAGCTTACTCGCTTCCATCGTTTCTGGAACAAAGGCAATAGTTCTCAATATATCTTTAATGCTATCAGGGTGTTTAAAAAGGTCAGAAGAGTGCACGTATCCAACGATATGATCAATCGAATTTTCAAAGATCAATATCTTACTAAATCCAGTCTCAATCAGCATCTGTTTCATTTCGGAAATAGTACTATCAATCTCCAAGGCATGTATCTCTGGACGAGGCACGATACACTCTCTTAATTTGACTTTTGAGAAATCAAGGGCATTCTTGAATAGTTTGATCTCATTCTCTGGTATATGTTCTAGGTCTTCAAGCTTATGTTCATTCAAAAGGTTGTCTAAATCGACTCTTCCAAAAATTTGCTTCTCTTGATCATTGATGACATTATTTCCTCTTGAAAAGAGTTTCATGACCACCTTTGTAAATGCCTGTGTTAGTGATGTGATAGGGTAGAAGAGAACATAGAACATCGCAACTGGGATAGAAAAAATATTGATGGCTAAGTTCGGGTTAACACGAAACAGTGCTTTGGGAAGAAATTCCGCAAAAACTAATATAAGGAGTGTTGAAAAGAGTGTCTGAAAAAGAAGTGCAGCTGTAGATGAAGTAACGTAACCATATATGAGTGGCTCTAAGATCTTTGAAAAAGCCAAACCATAGATCACTAAAGCTATATTATTTCCGACCAACATTGTGGAAATATATCTACTCGGATGTTTGGTATAGATGTTTAAAAGACGTGAGTTTAACGCATTTCGATTTTTGTCTACTTCTAATCTTAACTTGTTAGCTGACAAATATGCGATCTCCATGCCTGAAAAAAATGCAGAGAGAACCATGGTAATGATAACAATGGCAAAACTACTCATCTTAAGATAAAATTGGTTTATATTTACTTCTTTTGGATATCATTATCATCAATATCCATTTGTATCTTAGAGTTATACAGAACTCTATTCTCAAAATTCTCATCTGATTCGAATCGGTCACCAGTGATAATTCGATCTTTTTGAATGATTTTTACAAATACATCTGAATAGATCTTCTTCTCTTGTTGAAGATAGATGAGATGTTCGGTTTTAAGTGTATCTCCTTTATCGTTTGAGACAATTACATTTCCTCGTGCTTCAAATCGATGTAGTGCCTCTTCTTGTTTTCCGTAATCGGCTGAAATATGTCCAACCTGAACCCCGTCATTGTTGAAGCGTTCTACGATAAAACCTTTGGGACAAACTTTAAACTGTTCTATTTCGTCATCTACCTCTTTGGTATCAACCACTAGCACTGGAGCTGTGAAATGCATCGTAACTCTGGCTGAGTCAGTAAAAGTCATCTCAAAGTTCTCTGCTGTCGAAATAGGTACGTGCTTGTATTCAGGAAGTATATTTTGGTCACTTCCCGTATTTTTACATGAAAAAAGGAATAGAGTGGACACTACTGTAAGTAGTGCCACCATATTCCTATATTTTTTTATTACCAACATATGGTACTATTTATTTCTAGCTTTGGTTGATTCGTTAATCCATCCACCAAGCTGTATTGTTTGTCCTGATTTATATCCTTGGAAGAATAACTCATTCTTCTCAGGGAAATATTTCTTGTAAGTAGACATCTTCTTTTGAGCTTCTGCTGCAACAGATGGGTCTACTCGTTTTGCTTTTGCGAAATAGTCATAAGCCAACCAGAATACCATTGAGTGTTCAAAACTACTCTTACCGTATGTTTTTGAACCCACTGCTAAGATATTTCCTGCAAGAATATATGCTTTCCCCTCTTCTGGATCCGCTTTGATAGCTAATTTAGTATACTTAAGGGCTTTGCCAAAAGAACTTTTTTGGTAATAAAGTGCACCTAAATAGTAATTTGCAGAGAAATCATTAGCAATATTCTTCTCTGTCTTATTCATCTCAAGAGCCTTGTTCAAATACTCGATAGCTTTGTCCGCTTCTTGATTTCTCATATAACGCTGTGCCATTGAGATCGCAGATCCAGCTGATGGTTCAAGAGAATAAAGACGTTCAGCTCCTTCATTGAATAGGTCACTATCTGTACAATCCTGACGACGGAATAATCTCATCATCTTTCTTAGCATCGCGATATCGTCTGGATTTGCTTTAATCTTAGGCTCGTAAATAGCAACGATAGATTCACAATCTAGTGCTCCACTTCTTACTACCATTTTGTCTATTGAAGACTTAATCGTATTGAATGAATCACTTTCTGTTTCATCATTTGCATCGATGATCGCAGAGGTCGTATCGTAGTTCTTAATCATCTGCTCTTTGCTCAACTCTCCTATACGGTAAAGATCTCCAGAAACTTGCATATAAAGTAGGATAACTGCTGCTTGCGACTTGTTTCCTTGTTCTTTAATTGATGCATCAAGCATCGTGTAACCTTTCTTGCAAACCACCTTTAGTTGATCGTCAGTCATGTTCTCTTTATTGTACATGTGCTGAAGATAACTAATTGCTTTTCGTCCTTCAATATATCCTTTTTTACCGAAGTATTTAGCACGTTGGTCATAGATCTCTAGCTCTTTGTTCATCAACTCATCAATCTCACTCTTAGTAGAAGCAAGGTTAATGAAAGCATCATACATCTTAACCCCTTTGATATAGATGTTAACTGATGATTTAGGATACTTAGTGTAAAGAATCTTCCATGGCTTCAATGCGCTCTTATAATCCTTTTGTTTATAGAAATCAGAGAATAAGCTGTAATTTCTAGTATAGTCTGCATTCTTGGCTTTAGCTAACTCAGAATGTGAGCCTAAGTTCACACCACCTACTGCAGCTTTTGGTGCCTCAAATGGCTTTCCACCGTAGTTATAGTTAAAAACATTCCCTTCTTTACCTTCGATGTCTAACTTCTCCTCTTTGTCTGGAAATGCAAAACGAATATATTTTGATTTCGAAGAGATCGTTAGTTCATACTTGCCATCGAAACTAGTAAAAAACGAGTCTTTCGATTTGTGTGCAGACACTTCCACTCCTGCGGCTGGTTTACCTTCTTTGTAAACTACCCCGGTGATTTTCTTTTGCGCTAATGCTGCTACGCTACTCAAAGAGATTGCGATCATCAACATTAGTGTTCTTTTAAAAATTGCTTTCATTTTGATTTCAATATATAATTCTACGTATTATATTCTTAGTCGATCTTACGTTTAAAGAACCAGTAATCATGAAGTGCAAAACTAATATACAGCTTCGTGTAGTCTTGTTTAAACGTTGTACTTGTCGAGCTTCCTTTTGTTCCAAATTCTACCCCTATATTTAACGTCGAACGTTGACGTGCAATAGGCAGCCCGATACCTGCTGTAACAGCATACGTATTAATATTGTTGCCGTTGATCTTTATGTAATCCTGTTCCATTCGAACTCCTGCACGATAGGAGATTCGTTTTAAATAGTTTCTTAAAGCGAATTTCTCTGGGATCCACTCTACACCTGCAGCAGCAATGTAACGATTTCCATAAGTTACATCTTTTGTTGCATACCCAACATTATCATTGTAATCACTCCAATCTTCCATATAGAAGTCTGCCGAAAGAGTTAATTTGTTTGGAACATTATATGATGCACCTAAACCAAGACCTAAAGGTAAATTAACATCCTTTGAGCTACCTGTCATATTTTGTATGGTGTCATTCGTACTCGTTACAGATCCACCGCTCGTTATGTTGTGATTAGAATAATATCTTAGTATATCATAATCCCTTTTCAATTTAGTATTAAATTTAGCTGTAGCTCCAAATACCATATATGGACCTTTGCCTTCTGGATCCAAATCAAGCTGATATTGTAGACCTGCATCAACACCTAACCCCCTAATCCTATTCGTATTATTAAAATAGATGTCAGAACTCAATGTTTGCTTAAAGTCTGAACTTGAATTCGTTGTTAAAGTACCAAAATAATAGTTTGCATTGATCCCTAAAGACAAGTTTTTAAATAGTTTAACACCTGTTCCGAAAAAGAATTTAGAGACACTGCCGTCCCCTGAATAGAGCACTGTAGCCTCTTCTGTAGTGCCTGCTTTTAGTGTGCTGGACATCGAATAGCCTCTATTGGTATATGGTTGTAAACCAAAAGCTAGAGCTATTCCATTCTGTATACGGAAAGACAGTGCGATGTAATCAAAGTTACTGTCATTTGTATTGTTAACTGCCCCATTGCTTGCAAAACGAGTCTGTTTTCCACTCGCACCCATTTCGAATACCATAGACATACTGTCTCTTGCAGTATAAGATGCTGGATTGGCTGGGTTAATTTGGTCACGAAAACGCATACCAATAGCCGTTCCTCCCATGGCATTAGATCTACCGGTGGATTTGTTGGATAACTCTCCAAATCCAAATGCTGAAAAAGGAGAACTTGTATTGTTATTCTGTGCCATGGTGTAGTTTGAAATACAAACCATCAGAATGGCTAAACAAAAAGTGTAGAATTTATTTGTCATTATCTATGAGGATTCGGTTTAGTCCTATTAACGTTACATTTAAGTCTACAAATATGGAATTTTTTAGGATCGTTTCAAAGAAAACAGCATCTCCTCCTGTTATAATAACATGAAGATCATGATATTTTTCTGAAAAATGACTGATATATTTCTCTACTTCAAAGGTCAATCCTAACCCTACACCACTCTGTATTGCATTGGTAGTGTCTTTCCCTATCTCTTCCTCCACTGCTTTGACTTCAAGTAGTGGGAGTTTTCCCGTATAATCATGCAGTGCACGAAAACGAGTTTGTAATCCAGGAGAAATATTTCCTCCTAAATATGTTCCTGTTTGATCAATAAAATCATAGGTTATCGCTGTACCTGCATCGATAACTAAACTATTTCTGTTTGGAAAACGACTCCATGCACCAACAACGGCAGCAATGCGATCTTTACCTAGTGTTTCAGGAGTCCGATAGCTATTGTTAATGGGTAGAGTTGTTTTTTCATCTAAGAATAAAACTTTAGATAATAGTTTCATGAGATCTGCTTCGATCTGATGACGTACGTCTCGAACATCCGAAACGATAGCACTTTTGATTGGATAATCCTCTACCCATTTTGTTATCAAAGGGAGATCAAAATCAGAAGTTGACTCCAAATGGATCAACTTCTGACTTTCGAAAAGTGCATATTTAATACGGGTATTCCCAATATCAATGATCAAATTCATCTTAACCCACAAAATTCATGCTGATGTCTAGTGCCTTTACCGAATGGGTGATGGCACCAACAGAAATAAAATCAACGCCAGTCTCTGCTACAGATGCAATACGATCCAATGTCATATTTCCTGAGGCCTCCACTTTTGCACGACCATTAATAAATTCAACACACTTTCGCGTCAAGTTGTTGTCCATATTATCTAACATGATGATATCAACATCCGAAGCTACGGCCTCCTCTACCTCTTCAAAAGTGGTCGTTTCAACCTCTATCTTTATAGAATTTGGAATATGCAACCTTACTTGCTCTACAGCTTTAGTAATGCTTCCCGCCATCTTGATATGATTATCCTTAATCATCACCATGTCGTATAATCCGATTCGGTGATTCGTTCCCCCACCTGCAAAAACAGAGTACTTATCTAAGTGACGAAATGCTGGTAAGGTTTTACGTGTATCTAATATTTTTGCTTTTGTGCCTTTCGTTTCCGCAACATATTTATGAGTCTCTGTGGCAATTCCAGACATTCTTTGAAGAAAGTTAAGTGCGATTCGCTCTGCAATAAGTAGTGATCTATAAGGTCCATACATTACTGCAATAATATCTCCTTTTTTAACCCACTGTCCTTCGTCAACTAATGGCTTATAATTAATGTCTTCATCGTGATAATTAAAAACTTCGTTTACCACTTCTAGGCCTGCAATTACCCCATCCTCTTTAGCACGCATCGACGCTTTACCTTCTTTGCCCAGCGGGATGATATTATTAGAAGTAATATCACCATCTTTTAGATCTTCTTCAAATGCTGAATGTATTAAAAATGATATGTCATCAAAATCTAGCTTCATAGTTCTTTTATTGCGTTACGATTTTCTTGCAATCTAGCAAAAATAATTTTTTAATTTTATTAATGTTTTATTAATGTTTCGTATGTTCTTTAAAAGCTTCATCACTTTTGGGGTAATCACTTCGGATATGCCCCCCTCTCGACTCTTTACGTGAACTCGCCATCTCGATCATTAATAAACAACTGTTAATTCTTTGAATTATAGCTATTCCCTCAATGCTATTGGGCTCCATGACTTTTGCCTTTAGTCCCACTAGTATCTCTTGTGCTAGTGAAAGTGAATTGCCATTACGAATGATGCCCACATATTGCATCATCACAACACTCATTTCATGAATAATCTCTTGATGTTGTGTTAACGACGATTCACTAGCATGAAATAGACGTGCTATATCTGTAATCTTAACCTCTTGATCAAACTCCACAGTCTCCGCTGTCGAATGAGCTACTGCTCTATGTGCAAAGACCAAACATTCTAATAACGAATTACTCGCTAGTCGATTGGCCCCCATTACTCCTGTTGATGCCACTTCTCCTACTGCATATAGATGATTCATCGATGTCTCACCATGACTTCCCGTTGCAACTCCTCCTACCATATAGTGTGCAGCAGGGGCCACAGGTATATCCTCTTTGGTGAAGTCAATGCCTAAATCCATCAGGAAGCGATTGATAGATTGAAAACGCTCTCGCATCTTCTCTCCATCTAAATGTCTTAGGCTAAGATAAACAAAATTAGATGAATCACTTTTCATCTCTCTAAATATTGCACTAGCCACGATATCCCTTGGAGCCAGTTCACCATTCGGATGCTGACCCACCATAAACCTCTCTCCTTTAGAGTTCAAAAGATATGCCCCTTCTCCACGGACCGCTTCGCTGATCAAAAAAGAGGGTTTGCCCTCTATCGATAGTGCGGATGGATGGAATTGAATAAACTCAAGGTCCTGTACACCCACTCCTGCTGCAATGGCCATCGAAATACCATCCCCTGTAGCTGTATCAGGGTTGGTTGATCTAGAATATACTTTTGATATACCACCACTAGCCAAAACAATGTGCTTGCCGATGAATGCCTTTGACTCCCCTCTGGAAAGAGGATATGCTACGACACCATAAGCTCGATTGTCTCGATGAAGAATAGAGGTAGCAGACATGTTTTCAAATATAGTCACATTATCAAGTTTCAGAACCTGTTCTAACATAAAGGAGGTCAGTCGAGCACCTGTTTCATCTCCCCCAGCATGAAGTATCCGACGGTGAGAATGTCCCCCTTCTAATCCTAAAATAATCTCATGATGCTCATCTGTATCAAACTGCATACCTAGCTCAATCACCTCCTTGACACGGTCCACACCCTCTTTGACAAGTATGTTGACTGTCGACTCATTACACAGCTCTCTACCTGCAATCAATGTATCCTCTACATGTTTCTCTAACCTATCCTCTCTGTCATAAACACAGGCAATCCCTCCTTGCGCAAAGTGAGAGTTGCTTGTCTGAGCTGTGGATTTGGTCAGAATTGCAACGTTTCCATATTTGGATGCGTGGTATGCAGTGGCTAAGCCTGCCAATCCGCTACCTACGACAATATAATCGAAATGAAATATTTCCATGGCTTGTTTTTAGTACCCTATACCATATACAAAATTAGTATTTTCTTTTTACTAATGTCTATTTTAGATCATGCTTCCATAGAAAACAGTTAGGTCTCATATGGATTGTAATGTAACGGGTTAGTTACACCATTTCACTTTCAATAGGGTTTAGTTGTATAACTCATTGATTGCTTAACTGTTGCTGAATTCCTAAGTCCATTGGGTCTATTCGATGATAATACCTAATAACAGCATCTATTTGTCTGATACTTGTGCTATCCCTTTTCGTGACTCCACTGCAGTAATCACTTTGCTTCTGTTTATGGCGTAATAGAAAAGTATCCCATTTGAACTCTACAATTGATCGTTAGCGGTTCAACCTAAGGAACGTGTTCGTGTGGAAAAGAAGGTGTATAAATATTGATACGGTAATAAAAAAAGGCTCTTTCCGAGATTTGATGGGTAACCACATATCGCCTTCACCAAAACTAGTAACATAGAAGAGTTTAGATGCCTATTAAAGCAGTACAATTATTGAACAACAAATTCAAGATGGAAGAAGAACACGAATCAATGAAATATTGCCCTAAAGGATACAACCTGCGTGATTAAGACGTTTTAGATAAATCGAGATTCATAAAGAACTCTTAAAGCCCCCATCACCTGACTAACATGCTACTATCACCTAATTTCTCTTGGGTGTCATACCAAGAAAATTCGAAATTCCCTCACCCAAAAAGGGAAATCGATGAATGAACTTCGAGTGAACTTTGAATGAACTTCGAGCCATCTCAGGGGAAAAGCAGGAGCAAGTAGCTTGTTGGTCAGAGTAAGGTGATATTGATGTGGTCGGATGTGATAAGGGTATATGAGCATTGTTCTATTTAATATGGTCATCCACAAAGTTTCGGAAAAAGCCTAATAAAAAAGCGCTGTGTAAAGGAGTTATCCTTCACACAACGCTTTTAATAGAATTATAGATGTGATCTACAATCGAGTTGTATTATTTCTTAAGAATCTTTTGAAATTCAACGGTTCCTCTTTCCCCATGTAGTTTCACTACATATAAGCCTGGAGCCAAAGTGCTAGCATCCACACCATCTTGTGCTGTAACAGTAAGATCTGCCACTTTATTTCCTAAGATGCTATAAACCTCTACTCTGTTTATACGCTCTGTTCCTGAGATATTGAATTGTGAAACAACTGGATTAGGATAAATGGTCCATTGTGCTTGTTTCTTATCATCGCCTACTGCAGTCGAAGTAGATTTCTTTGTAGATACGTTAATATCATCTAATAACAAGTTAGTTGCTGTTGCATCACTGAAATTAGTTCTGAAAGCAAAACGTACTTTTTTTCCAGCAAAATCAGAAAGATTTACTTTTCCTGAATTTGTCCACTCTGGGGTGTAATAGTACCCCTTGTTCGTTTCTCCCCAAGTAACTCTTGATGTGATGTTATGCGTTGCAGTGATTTGATCCGCAGGATCTCCATCTCCATCATATCCTGTATATCCTTCAATTACTAGAAGTTCAATATTGTAATTTGCGAACGTTCCATATCTTACAGAGTTTTTAAATTCCATATATGCATTAGAAACATTTGTTAAGTCAAGCTCAGGTGAAATAAACCATGCTACACGATTAAGATTGGCATTTTTTCCTGTAAGTCTTACATATCTATTATCTATACCAAATTTTCCAGCTTCAAACTCTTTAGTAGAATTTGATTGGAAAACATAGAAGTTCTGTTGATTAAGATCCGCCACTTGATTAATTGCATGTTTTTCGAATTCACTTCCTACAGGGCCAATTTGATATCCATCAACGTATGCGCCACCAAAGTCAGCTCCTGCAACAGTACCATATGAATCATCTTCGAAGTCTACAGATAATGAAGATGTGAAGCCCGAGTAGTCAACTTGTTCTGTTACACGAATATCACCTATACGAAACATTAATGGAGAACCATTATCTGCTTTAGTACCAGTATAATCACAGGTGTATTTGACGGCAATTCTTACATTCTTACCAACAAACGGAGCTAGCTCAATCGTATGTCTGTAGTATTCTATTTTTGGGTCAACAGTGTTATCAATTTGTTTATATTCAGCAGGAGTAATATCAGTCCATGTTGCTGCTTGAATATTTGCACTGTTAACGTCTCCCGAAAAATCAGTTGTTGCTAGAATTTGTACTCGTGATTGTCCACCTGATTTATCTGCACTACGAATAGAGTAGTAGTAGTCAAGATTAACTGCCCCAATTGCATTTTGTAGGTTGACTTGATCTAATACTAACCAAGACTCTGTTTCGGTAACAGTTGTTCCGTTGCTTTCTAAGGCTGTTATTGCTACGTACTTGTAGTCATCCGTAGCTGCTGGACGTGTGTAATCAATTAGACTTTCACTAATTTTGTTACCCCTAGTCCAAATCTTTTCTGTTTCTGGTGCATTCCCTATAATAGTCACAGGAGTGGCTCCATTACTACCTTTTAGGTATCTTAAAGTTGGATAAAATAATACTGATTCCTGAGCGAATACACTTGAAAATGCCACTAGTGACATAGTAATTAAAAGTAGAACTTTTTTCATAAGCCAAATTGATTTTATTATTTACACTATTAGTTTTTTTGAACAGTAACTTATTCTTTGTTGATCATGAGTTTTTAAAGGTGCATGACCATGATAAAGCATAACAGTGCAAATATTATAATTCAAATTTCAACTCGATGGTATAATCGTTCAGTAGAAATATCACTATAGTCCAACGTGGGTTATCCCTATAATCGTGGTTGTGTGAATTTTGTGTTTATAATCTACTGATTTACAGGCGTGTGTGTATATGGGTAGAGTCCCATATTATTTAAATGTGCTACACAACATACATAATATTTGTCACGAGTTGTGATTAAATGTTTTGTATAGTCCACTCTTTTATTAACAATATGATTAATAGGGTAGTGTCTTGTTCTGCGTGTAAACTATTGAGGGGTAGATTCATAATTAGGCATAAATAAAAAAGGTTCGAATGAACTATCATTCGAACCCAACTTGCAATTAATGCAAAGTACGTGTTATTCCCCTTAACACTAAAACTATAACCAACTATCTATATATCTAAATCTATGAAATCTCTTTTTGAAATATCTTGTCGATCAAACAGTGTGTTTGACCAACAAGACCTAATAACTAACTAAACCGTGTTGAGAACACGAAACTAAAACCAACTATCTATATCTATATCTAAAATCTATGAAATCTCTTTTTAAAATATCTTGTCGATCAAACAGAGTGTTTGACCAACAAGACCTAATAACTAACTAAACCGTGTTGAGAACACGAAACTAAAACCAACTATCTATATCTAAATCTATGAAATCTCTTTTTAAAATATCTTGTCGATCAAACAGTATGTTTGACCAACAAGACCTAATAACTAACTAAACCGTGTTGAGAACACGAAACTAAAACCAACTATCTATATCTAAATCTATGAAATCTCTTTTTAAAATATCTTGTCGATCAAACAGAGTGTTTGACCAACAAGACCTAATAACTAACTAAACCGTGTTAAAAACACGAAACTAAAACCAACTATCTATATCTAAAATCTATGAAATCAAATTTATTGTTCTTGTAATCGAGAAAAAGATAACTTAGGATAGAACCTTGTTCTATCCTAAGTAAAATATCTGCTTATGAAAAAAAACGTGTTATTAATAATAACACAAAACTAAAACCAACTATCTATATCTATATCTAAATCTATGAAATCTCATTACTAAGAACTGTAGAGTCTTTTTTAGAAAAAAAGTGGTGGAGTAATTGATCCTCCACCGCTCAAAATATCTGCTTATGAAAAAAACGTGTTATCTTGTAACACAAAACTAAAACCAACTATCTATATCTAAAAAATCTATGAAATCTCTACAATGATTGTTGTGGTATTTACAGAAACCCAACATTTAAAAGAACTCTGTAATAAACAAGTGAACTTGTTCCCTATTTGTTACATTACAAATGTAGGGTGAAAGAACAGACATTGCGGTTAAAGCGCGGTTAATTACAGTTAACGAAAAGTTAACACACTAAATATGCTCCTTTTTATTACTTATCTTTGAACTAGTTCAGAAATAAAAGGACAATATGAAGAAAGCTTACATTAATTTATTAATTGGTCTTATGACCATCTCTTTGGCTGGTATCACAGGTATTCAAATTTATTGGATTAAGAATGCCATAGACGTCAAGAACGAAATCTTTGAACGTAGCGTTAATGATGCGATATACCAAACAGCTCGCCGACTTGAGAACTATAAGAAGATGGAGTTTGCAAACCATATTCTCTTTTCTGATTCCCTTAATATAAATAAACTACTATTAAAGGGTGGCCAGATTGTACAGGGAATGGTCCCTCAAAATATGATTCCTCAAGGTAAGGTTACAGTCGAAATTCAGGCTCACCCCTATCTAAATCAAATGAATCAGAACAACCTTCATATTGACATCCCTTTAGATCCTGAAGTAAAGCGTCAAATACAACAAAGCAGTAATTCTAAAGCAACACAACAAGTTGGTCCAACTCAGAGTGCATCTAGAAGTCTAGATGTCGAACTAAAAAATATTAATGGTTCCATTATGGAGCAAATGGGTGAAATCGAGAGCTTCATGATGAAGGTTGCCAATGAAGTTAGGAGTTGGGAAGAAGGACACAAGATGGACCCTAAGTTGGTGAATAAAATATTAAATGAAGAGTTACGTAATAAAGGAATAAAAACAGATTATGCCTACTGCTTGTCTGCCCAAAATAAGAGACTATTTTGCTCTTCTAATGAATTTGAAAGTAAAAAAGCAACTTACGCCTCTCTCTTTCCATCCGCAATACTTCGAATGGGTTATAAGCTTGGGGTTAGTTTCCCTCACCGTAAGAACTATATTGTAGGATCTATCGTTGGAATGCTGCTACTGTCCACTCTATTTTCATTAATAATTATTGTGACTTTTGCATTGAGTCTTTATCTTATATTGAAGCAGCGAAAGACATCGGCGATGCAGAATGACTTTATTAATAATATGACCCATGAGTTCAAGACTCCTATCGCGACAATTGGTGTGGCTGCCGACACAATAATGAATGACCGTATTATTGATAATCCAGAACAGATATCTTTCTTTGCACAGATGATTAAGAAAGAGAATAAACGAATGAATTCACATGTAGAGAAGATCCTTCGTATTGCTCGTTTTGAAAGAAAAGAGCTCGAATTAAACTTTACTGAATTTGATGTTCATGAACTTCTTGAGAGGTGTATACAAAGCTTTAAGCTACAAGTAGAGCAGAGAGGTGGAAGTATCTATTTCGAACCAGATGCAAAGAATCCAATGATTTTTACTGATCCGAATCACTTCTCTAGTGTGATTAATAATTTACTAGACAATGCAAATAAATATTCTTCAGAAGCTCCTGAAATAACTGTTCGTACTCGAAACAAAGAGGGCGGTGTTCTGTTCTCTGTAGAAGACAAGGGGATGGGAATGAGTCGTTCTGTTCAAAATAAAGTCTTTGAACGTTTCTATCGTCAGACCTCTGGAAATATCCATAATGTCAAAGGATTTGGTCTTGGATTGAACTATGTAAAAGCCATCGTAGATGCCCATAAAGGTAAAGTAACGGTGAAGAGTGAGCCTGGTAAAGGGAGTACATTTGAGGTCTATATTCCTCACTATGTAAACGTAAAGTAAGAAATGGTTAAAGCGTTAAAAATAATAACATATGTCAGATAAATCACGAATATTCTTTTTAGAAGATGATCTTAGTTTCGGGACGGTACTAAAATCATATTTAGAGATCAACAACTACGATGTTACATGGGTTAATGACGGAGCATTAGCTGTAGATACATTTAAGAAGAGTCATTATGATTTATGTATCCTTGATGTCATGCTTCCTAATGTCGATGGTTTCTCTGTAGGCAAAGAGATTCGACTTATTAACAAAGATATTCCGTTGATATATCTTACAGCAAAAGCGATGAAAGAAGATATTCTTCAAGGTTATCATGTTGGAGCGGATGACTATATTACTAAACCTTTTGATACTGAAGTGTTGATTTGTAAAGTTCAAGCAATTCTTAGTCGTAAAGGAAACAAAGAAGAGGAACAGCAGGAGGAGTATCGAATTGGAACAGTCTCTTTCTCTCCAATCACAAGAGTGATCAAATCAGGAAATACAACCAAACAGTTATCACCTAAGGAAGCTGCACTATTAGAACTTCTTTGTCAACATAAGAATAAACTGCTGACTAGAGAGACTGCACTGAAGAAGATTTGGGGTGAAGATGACTATTTTACTGCAAGAAGTATGGATGTGTTTATCACCAAATTGAGAAAATATATGAAACTAGATCCAAATATTGAGATTAAGAATATTCATGGAAGTGGATTTATTATGACAGATGGACCAGATCTTAGCTCTTATTAATAAAAAATAAAGATGGGGAATAGACTTTTGTGTGAAGAGTCTATTCCCCATTCTTTTGGATAAAAAAATACTATTACGCTCTAGCTTGTAGTGATTAATTCTTTATCTCCGTATAGTCATTTAATATGCCTCCGGTCAATTTAACTAAGCCTACGTTAGTTTCGATCAGACGATATTTAGATCGAACCATACCTAATGCTGCATTCTGATAAGCAATTTGAATATCACGATAGTTAAATGAGTTGATTGCTCCGACATTATATCGCTCTTGGGCAATCTCAAGATTCAATAAAGAACTCTTCTCAGCTTCATTTGCCACTTCAAAAAGCTCTCTCTCCAACATGTACTTGTTGAATTGGTTTATCAACTGATTCTTAAGCCCAAGCCATAGAGATTCCGTCCTAAGCTCTTGTACCTCTACATTATACTTAGCAACTTTCTTTGCTCGTTTCTGAATACCTCCATTAAACAAATTGTATCTCACACCCATCTCAATAAAGAGATTACTTACAGGGGCATTGCCCATCGAACCTGATGCGTCAGACCAACCATGTCCATAATTATAAGATCCCGTTACATTAACCGAAGGATAGTCTCCACTCTTTGATAAGCGGTAGTCATCTGTAATAACAGCAAGTGATAAATATTGATTGATAAGGTTACGGTTCGAACTTCTCATCTTCTGTTCCAAATCAATCATTACATAGTCCGCTTTGGGAACTTCTAATGGAGTCGTTAACTTATACGAAACAGAACTATCATCTCCCATTAGATATGCTAAGTTACGTTCTAAGTTTTGTGTCGTAACACTAAGACTTAATAACTTCGCTTTATCGGCCAAATAGTTATTCTTCGCTTGTAAGTAATCAAATTTTACCGATGTACCGACTTTACGTTGCTCTTCCACATACTTTAATCGATCGTATGAAAGTTGCTTTACACGTGCAAGTACTTCCTTTTCGGACTGGTTCTGTAACAACTGATAGTATCCTAAAATAATACTTTGAACTGTATTCTCTATTATAACCATTGCATTGCCTTCAGAGAACTTCTGTAGATCTGCTAGTTTTGCTTTGGTAATATTAATACGGAAACCATCAAATAGTACCCAATTTAATGTTACCCCACCTGTAACACTATATTGATGTGAAAGGGTCGGAGAATAATTATCTTGGTTGGTTCCTTTGCCAACAAAGGTTATAGATGGGTATCTTCCAGCTTGTCCCCAACTGTTAAGTGTGGTAGCCTTTGCTACCTCTTTGTCTTGAATCCTGATATCATAGTTGTTCTCTAACCCTCTCTGAATTGCTTCTTCTAATGAGAGAGGTTGTTGTGCCCATGCTCCTAATGGCAATAAAAACAAACATAAACATCTAAATAGTATCTTCATTATATTCTTCTTTTGAAGTGTAAACCCACTCTTCCACTTATAATTTTCATTATAAGTAGAAGAGTGTTATGATATAAACTAAGAAAACTTATGACGCTCAGTCATCATTATTTAGATGCAAATCTAAATCGCCAACCAACGTATTGACATCTTTCGATGAGTCATACATTATCTGTTTCTTCGCATTGACATTCACAATCTCAACTTCTCTAGCCGAAGGCGTATGCCATTCCCATTTTCCCGTGTCAATATAACGCTTAATCGTCACTCTAAGTCCTTTAGATGCTCTTCTTGCATCATTTAGTATCATAACCAATGATGGGAAGAAGAGTAGAATAAATAGTGTACCAAACGCCACTCCATATGCCAATGAAACTGCCATTGGGATCAGGAACTGTGCTTGGAAACTCTTCTCTAGAATTAGAGGATAAAGCCCAATACTTGTGGTTAATGTGGTCAGTAGTATCGCACGTAATCTCGACTTTGCCGCTTTATGTATTGCATGCTCTGGCATGTCCCCATCAAGAATATTACTGTTATAGGTGGACAGAAAGACGACGGCATCATTAATTATCACTCCTGTTAAAGCAATAATTCCCCATACGGATAACAGAGATACTGGTTTTCCACATAATCCATGACCCCAGAATGCGCCAATAATTGCTAACGGTATCATCATCAAAACCAATAGTGGCTGTTGAAATGATTTGAAGTGTATCATCAAAATAGTTACTATAATAAAGAAAGCAATAGAGTAGTAGAAACTGACAGTATCCATCGCCTCTTTACTCTCTTTCTGTTGCCCTTGACTCTCAATCTTAACGGTAGGGAATCGTTTCTGAAGCTCTACAAGATCACTCTTTTGTATCTCCGTTAAGATGTCCGTGACCGAACTTTTTGGATCTACTACATCCGCTTCTACTTTTACTTCTCGATAACCATCATATCTTTTAATTGACACGGGCCCACGAGTTACATGATAATCTGTCAATTCCGACAGTGGATAACTCCCTGCTGGTGTCTTGATCCTCATCTGTTCTAGCTGTCCAACACGCTCTCTGTCCGACAGTGGATAACGAACCCAAACACGTAATTCATCTCGACCACTTTGAAGTCGTTGCGCTTGATCACCATAGAAGCCTTGACGTACTTGATTGGCAATAAAAGCTTCGTTTAATCCTAGAGAGAAAGCTTTATCCTTAAGCTCTAATAGTATCTCCTGTTTTCCAAGCGTATTATTGTCATTGACATTCTTAAGCTTTGGGTTATTTAACAACCGTGATTCTAGAAAATGTTTTGCCCCATCTAATGCTTCCTTATCACGACTTAGTAAGCTAAGTGATACTGGTTTACCAAACATGCTTTGTCCAGCAATAGAGAACTTCTGAAGTTCTGGTACTGATCCAATCTTATTCTTCACTAAGTTGGTTAACTCGTGAGAAGAGACAGGTAGCCCCTCTAGGTTTCGTGGAAAACAGTCAATTTTACCTGCATGTGAACCACTTTCAAGTCCATTAAATGAACTTCCTAAAACAACGAAAGTCTCTTTTATAAATGATTGAGTGGTATCCATCTGATGATCCGTAAGCTTACTTATCCATGATGGTTCAAGTTCTTTTATTGCATCACCATGTACTTGCATTAATGAATCGTTCACCTCCCATACTGCTTTGTTGAAAATGTCTAGATACTCTTGCGTTCGTTTCTCTCCAGAACCTGGAGTAAAAGCGAAGTCAATAGTAAAAGAGTCGAACTCCATGGCAGGGAAGAATGTCGTACGTATCCATCTGGCTTGAAACATAGCACCAGTGACAATCATCATGGCTATTGGTACAAAGATCACAATATAGCGCCAACGAATAGAGAGTGTTAGGTATTTATCATAGATGATATCTCTTAGCCAATGGATAAAACGTTCCATAATTCGACGTATCCAATTTTGTTTCTCTTCTCTTTTACTTGGATCGAGTGACTTCGAACTACCCAAGTGAGCAGGAAGGACAAAGAAGGCTTCAAACAGAGAGAAGAATAGACAGAGGATCACAACATAGGCCATCTCCCTCATGGTCTCCATCTGGTTCTTTAAGAACAATAGAGGCATAAAAGCAACCATCGTGGTAATTACAGATGTAAGAACGGATGGGACTACCTCCATAGTACCATTAACGGCAGCTCTCAAAGGTTTCTCACCACGCTCAATATGTTGAAAGATATTCTCTCCAATAACAATACCATCATCTACTAATATACCAATCACAAGGATCATACCGAACAATGAGATCATATTAATGGTCAATCCCATTAAATTGGCAACGATAAACATCGATAGGAATGAGGAAGGGATACCCCACGCCACCCAGAAGGAGAGACGTAAATTCAAAAATAGAGCTAGCGTGATCAAAACAAGTATCAAACCTGTTAGTCCATTTGATGTCAATAGATCAAGACGACTCTGTAAGATCTCCATAAATGAGAACTCATTCCTCATCGCAACACCTTGGTGTGTCTTGTTAAATTCAGTAATATAATCGTCTACATAAACCGTGATATCTTCTAGATCTTCACTATTCAGTTTATTGACCATCATACTTACGAGCGGCTTACCTCGTTTCTGAAATCTCAATGGTATATCTGCAAATTTCCTCTTAACAACAGCAATATCACCAATACGAATATCTGCACCATTCACATTCGATTTTAGTACGATATTCGCAATGTCGTTAGGCTTTGCCGAGCGTGAACGGAATCGAATTAATACCTCTTCCTCTTGTGACTTGATCTGTCCTCCAGACATGTCTCTATTATTCGAACGAATAGCATTGGTGATCTGGTCAAAAGTGATTTGGTAACGCATCAAATCATCCTCTTTTACCTCCACTGATATTTCCAAATCAGGATACCCCATTATCGATACTTGACTGATCACCCCTGAGGCATAAAAGTCTTCTTGCACTTGCTGTGCGTACTTCTTCAGATCTTGTAGCTCTATATCTCCATTAAATGAGATATAGAGTGCCATGGAAGTGTTACGCTGTTTATAAACTATTGGACGCTCTGCCGCGGAAGGGAAGGATGAAATTCCATCTACAGCATTCTTTACATCCATTAATGTTTCGTCAATATCGATAGTTCCCGTGGTTTCAATCTGTACCGAGCAACTATTCTCTGAAGAGGTGGAGGTGATTTGTTTAATCCCGACCAACCCTCGCACTGCTTCTTCAATACGCGAAGTGACTCCCTCTTCCATCTCTACGGGTGAAGCACCAGGATAGAAAACAGAGACATAAATATTACGGCTACTTACCTCGGGGAAGAAAGATTTCTTCATCGACTTGTAACTCACAATACCTCCGATAAGTAGAAATATAATAATAAGGTTTGCGTAAAAAGGATACTTTACAAATTCTGATACTAACTTTCTCATCGTGTTGCAGAATTAAGTAATTTAACCTTCGTATTTTCTCTTGCATCAACCAATGGTTCGTCTACTACCATTGCACCCTCTTCTAGACCAGAAACAAGAATATCTTTATCTTCAATCTTGCGGATCTCTACCTCCTTCTTTATTAAGAGGTCATCTTTTACAATAAAAACTTGATTGTGGTTGAATACACTACTTCTAGGAAGACGCATTACATGTTTTACCGTAAAGTTCTGATATACCACACGTACATACTGCCCATAGAATAGATTTGGCATCTCATATCTGTTAATTCCCACGAACACACTTAATGATTGTGTGCCTGCATCTACAAATGGTGATATCCTAGTGATATTTCCCACACCTAAATCTTCACCCAGCTCTGTTTGGATAGAGACTTTCATTCCTCTCTTTACCCACTGAATATACTTCGCTTCTAATGGCACTTCAATCTCCAGTCGAGAGTTATCTACCATCATCGCGATCTGTTGTCCTGGGTTTACAAATGACCCAACTTCAACATTCACCGAAGTGAACGTACCATCAAAAGGAGCATAACCTGAAAAGCGTTTCAATCTTAGCTCATTCTGTTTGATACGATAGTAGGTATTCAAGAAATTACGTGTTGCAAGAAAGGTTTTAAACTTACTGCTTGAATCGATATCCTGTTGAGGTAGTGCAGGAAGATCTTTATCCAAGGTTATCTGATCGAAAAAAGAGTGGAATGTTGGGTAGACATTCGGAAAATCGATCTTAATATCAGGTAACATTCTCGCAACAATAGTAAGAAATTCACTCTTCGATGCTCTCAAGGCCAACTGATCTTCTTTATCATAGATCTGATATAGTTTATCTGACTTTTTAAATCGAGCCCCTTTCTTTAGTGAGATCTTACCTGACATCAATTTCCCTGATGCCTCAGCGCTCAATGCTACGATATTTTTAGATAAAACTCTCCCCTGAGAATTAATGGGAGAACTTAACTCAGCATACTTTACAGGGATCGCATGAACATAACGTATGCTCTCTTCTACTTTCGCCTCCTTTTTCTCTTCCTTTCCTCCAGCAAGCATCGCTTGAAAGGCCATAGAAAAAGCAAGTAAAATAATAATTCCAATAGTGGTTACAATGACTTTTCGCTTAATCATAGAAATGTTGTTTAACAAAGTTCAATACAATCTTCTTATCCGTTTAGTTAATCCCCAAAAAACAATATTAGGCTGTTTTACACAAAAATACATATATCATGTCGTATTAACAACCACCCTATTATTTATTCATATTTATATAACAGTAACATGGTTTTTACTAAAATTAAATCGAAAACCACAGTGCATCTTATTGCATTGAGCAGAGGAGGAGGGAAATTACACTTACAACCATTAGATCGTAAAAGGGATTAAATGTTTATGGCTAACTCAAGGGAGTCAGCCATAAACGTAAAGCGCATTAAGGGGACATTAATAATCTTTATATTATTGGGTGTGTATTATTAATATAATTGGTGTCACTTCTTTGTTAGCATCTTCTCTCTAATCTTTACTCTTCTCTTATACTGTTTACTCGAGAGATATCTATCGATATAATGTTGATCTAAACGATCAGAGTCTCCATACTTCTCTCTTAATGAATCCAATTTCATGTGAAGATTTTCTTGTATTCGTACATACGATGGATTACCGTATAGATTATGCATCTCTTCAGGATCATTCTCCATGTCATACATCTCCCATGTATCAGAGTCATAATAAAAGTGAATTAACTTATATCTCTCTGTTCGTATGCCATGGTGCCTTTCCACACTATGCTCTCCTGGGTATTCATAATAGGTGTAGTAGATACTGTTACGCCACTTGTGGTCCGAGCCATTAAGTAGAGATCGGAACGACTCCCCTTGCATATCTTTAGGGATGTCAATATTGGCATAGTCTAAAAATGTAGGAGCAAAGTCAATATTCTGAACCAGCTTATTTTCAATGGTATGTGATTTAATCTCTTTAGGGTACTTCATAAGAATAGGGGTTCTAAATGACTCTTCGTACATAAATCGTTTATCAAACCACCCATGTTCACCAAGATAAAATCCTTGATCTGAAGTGTATACGATGATTGTATTTTCGGCTAGTCCCTCAGCATCTAAATAGTCTAGGAGCTCTCCTACACCATCATCAACAGATTGAATCGTACTTAGATAATCTTTCATATACCTATCATACTTCCATTCTGCGAGTGCTTTTCCTTTTAGGTTCTTCTCTTTGAACTCTTTAATTAATGGTGCATAGTATGCATCCCATTGAGCTCTCTGTGTGGAGTCCATTCGGTTGTAGTTTCTCTGTGCATGTTTTCTATAGTGGGAAGGGATCTCCTGCTTTTCATCTAACATTTTAAGATCATAGGCTAGATCCATATGTTCATAGATCCCCATCTCATGATGTTTTGCTGCAACTCTACCGTCATAATTATCATAGAAATTCTTGGGCAGTTCAAAATGTTGATCATCGAACATTCCCATATATTTAGGCTCTGGCATCCAAGATCTGTGGGGTGCTTTTTGATGATACATCAAAAAGAAAGGCTTATCTTTTTTACGACCACTTTTTAACCAATCCATGGCAATATTGGTCGTAATAGTTGTGCAATATCCATGGTACCGTTTAGGATTACCATTCTCAATAAAATCGGGGTTATAATACTGTCCTTGTCCAACTAGAACATTTGAATAACTAAACCCCTGTGGCAAACCATTCAGGTGGATCTTACCAATAAGTGCGGTCTCATAACCTGCGCGTTGCAGCTCTTTTGCAATATTATTCTGATTCCAGTCAAATGGATGTACATTATCGACTTTTCCATTTGCAAAACTGTGCTTCCCTGTTAACATGGCAGCCCTACTAGGTGCACATATTGAGTTGTTTACATACCCATGGGTGAAAAGGACACCTTCATCTGCAATACGGTCTATATTTGGAGTGTTGTTGATTCCACCTTCATAAGCACTTATCGCTTTGAAAGCATGATCATCACTCATAATAAAGATAATATTGGGTTGTGATACCTCCTTCTGAATACTTTCTCGACATGACCATGATAATGCTGGGAGCATCAGTCCCAGTAGTGTTACTCTTAGTTTTCTCATTCTGTTATCTGTTTTGGACATAACAATTCATGCTAATGTGTTGTCAACAAAACTATTTTAATTCACCAAATCTCATGTTTAATATGCAACAGCCAATGTCTAGTATTACTTATTTATCAAGGAAGATTCTCTCTATACAATGATCATGGTAGATAAAGGCTATTAAAAGTCGAATATGGATGCGATCATTTAAATAAAATATTGACATTGATAAAGAGGGAGAGAGGAACTATATCACGTTTTTGATTAAAACTCAATATTTTTAATGTTTCAGGCTGTCCATAATAGTCCCACGATATCTGTTTCCTCGACATGATGCTAGGATTGAGACAATTTAAGGTGCTTGAAACTTTATGGGTTCTCATTAATCTGTAAATTTGAAGAATATCATCAATGAAACTTGCTAAAACCATATATTATGAAGATAGGTGAGATCTTAATAAATGTCGCATCTTGTGGATTGTGCTTTGCAATACCTCATGTTGCAATGTCTCAAAAGACCAAGTCGTTAGAAGAGTATAACGTAGTTGTTTTTACAGCAGATGACCTAGGTCCAGCTGGAATGGGATTAAACTCATTTGGAGGTGAGGTGAAAGAGTTGACACCTCATTTAGATAGTTTTGCTAAAAAAGGAGTACGATTCCGAAATGCACATGTCAACAGTGCAATATGTATGCCTAGTCGAGGAACCATCGCTACTGGTCAATATGGTTTCCATTCGGGGCATCATGGTTTTATCTATGCAAATGAGGAGGTGCCTACCATGATGGAGCAGTTTCAAGCTAGTGGCTATCAAACGGGAGTGTTGGGTAAGGTTGCTCACTCTTCGGCTAAATTCTCAACTCGATGGGACTACTATAAGTTGAAAAAGAGTCTAGGGAGCGGGCGTAATCCAGATAAATATTATCACTATACCAAAGAGTTTATTCAGAACTGTCAACAGAAGAATGAACCATTCTATCTCATGGTTAACTCCCATGATCCACACCGTCCTTATTATGATCCACAAAAAGGCCTACAACCAGGAGCATCCCATCCTTCTAAGGTTTACTCTCCGGATGAGGTATTTATTCCAAAGTTCCTCGCTGACCTTCCTCAAGTAAGAAGAGAAATGTCACAATACTACTCTTCAACAAGAAGACTCGATGATACTTTTAAAAGGGTGATGGATGCACTTTCTGAATCTTCTGTTTTGGATCATACCATCGTAATATTTTTATCGGACAATGGTATTGCTATGCCTTTCTCCAAAGCGAATTGTTACTTAAAATCGACACAAACATCGATGTTTGTATATGCCCCATCTCTATTTAAACCACATCAAGTGAAAGATGAGTATGTCTCTACAATAGACCTGTATCCTACCATTATGGATCTGTTGAAGCTCTCTGCACCTAAAGAGGTCGATGGTGCTTCATTTCTTCCCCTACTAAAGGGAAAGCATCAAAGAGATCGTAATAGTGTATTTACACAAATTGACTATATTAATAGGGCTGGAGAGTATCCAATGAGATGCATTCAAGATAAAAGTTATGGTTACATCTTTAACCCTTGGAGTGATGGAAAAAGAACCTATCATAATGCCAATGAGGGGAAAGTGCTTCAAGCGATGAAAGAGAGTGTGGAGATGCTGCATCAAAAACGTGTAGATCTTTTTAGATATCGTGCTGTCGAAGAGTTCTATGATCTTAAAAGCGATCCCGACTGCTTGAATAACCTTATTGATAACCCTCGTTTTGCAAAACAAGTACGACAATATAGAGATAAGATGAGAAAGACAATGAAACGAACCAATGATCCTTTAATTAGTTCGTTTGAGCTTTTAAATACTCCTGAAGAGATGTATGTTGAAACCCATCGAATCTATACTGAGGTAATGCCTTTCCGTAAAGGAGATAACCGTAAATATGAGAAATCACTTCGTGATTGAGTAATATACGTTCTATATTGAAACAATGGAACGAAAGAACAATCGAAACTTTAATATAGAATGGATAAAGGTACTCACAGATCGCTACATCATAGTAGTCTGCTTCTACCTTCTTTCGACCCTCATTCTACTATGATCTATATAATGGTCACATATGGTTCATCTACTGTTCACACAAAATGTGACGGAGATATAAGTAATATATGACCAATATGTGACCATTATATGAACAAAAGACGAAGGAGGGTAGGAGCAGACACCTATCGTCGTGCTTTAGGATATAAAGCAAACAGATCTTTTTTGTATTGAAATTTCATGGGTCGAACTCTCTTTAGAGACATAAAAAAAGGAAGTGATCCATAGATACACTTCCTTGTAATTCAGTTCTATTTAGATGCCCATCGATATATGAAGAGGGCAATGATTGTATAGACTATATTGGGGATCCAAACAGCGATAAATGGATCGGTACTACCACTTACTGCAAATACTTTGGTGATCTGCATAAACATGATATAAGAGAAGCTAAGAAGCAGCCCTAATGCAATGTGAAGTCCAATGCCTCCCCTGGTCTTACGGGATGCAAGTGCTACACCAATAATAGTAAGAATAAAGGTGGAGAATGGGCCTGAAGTTCTTTCATGTTTCATGATAAGATACTCTTCAAGGTTTGATACTCCTCTTAGCTTTTGACTCTCGATGTAGTCGTTAAGCTCAAAAAGATTCATCTTCTCAGCCTCATTAACACGCGTCTTGAACTCTTTCGGATGAATTGTTAAAGTGGTGTCAATTTTCTTTCCAAATGTGAGTGTCTCTTTTCCACTCTTGTCGATATCACGAATATAGTAGTCGTGGATGGTCCACTTCTCTTTCTCTTTATCCCATCGAATATATTGAGACATAAGTTTTGAAACAAGCTTATTGTTTTCCACTCTCTCTAGAGAGAAACGGTGTCCTGTATCTGTGTTTACATTATATCGACTCATATACATATAAACCCCAGGTTGTATCTGTTTGTGGATGTTGCTCTCCGTATTGTAGTACTTCCCTTTGATATAGGTGTTCTTGAAGTCTAGCATCTTGATGTTGGAGTGTGGGATAACAAAGTTACCCAATATCCAAGACATCGACCCAATAAGGAACGCAGAGACCAAATAAGGACGCATTAGACGCCTATAGGTAACTCCTCCTGCAAGAATACCAATGATCTCAGAGTTTGATGCCATCTTCGATGTGAAGAAGATCACTGAGATAAAGGTGAAAAGACCAATAAAAAGGTTGGCAAAGTAAGGTATCCAATTTAAATAGAAATCAAAAATGATTGCTTTCAATGGAGCTTCACTGTCAATAAAATCATCCACATGTTCACTAATATCAAATACAATAGAGATACTTAAGATTAGTGTGATGGAAAGGAAGAAAGTTCCGAGGAACTTTCTTATGATATAATAATCAATTTTTTGTAAGAATGGCTTCATATGCTGCGCTTCTTAATTTAGTATTATAACCTTCTACTAAGTTGCTTCACCATGCGCTCTTTCCATTCTGGGAAGGTTCCATCTAGGATCTGCTTTCTGGCCTCTCTAACCAATGAAAGATAGAACGTAAGGTTATGAATACTTCCAATTTGAGCGCCTAACATCTCTTTCGATTTATATAGGTGTCTTACATATGCTTTTGTGTAAGAATGGTCTACGTAAGATGTTCCTGAAGGGTCCAATGGACTAAAGTCGTTTGCCCACTTTTGGTTTCTCATATTCATGATGCCGTTCCATGTGAATAACATACCATTACGACCATTTCTTGTGGGCATAACGCAGTCAAACATATCAACACCACGATCAATATTCTCTAGAATGTTAACGGGAGTTCCTACACCCATTAGATATCTTGGTTTGTTTTCTGGTAGAACATCATTCACTACTTCTACCATAGAGTACATATCTTCTTCGCTCTCTCCTACAGATAGCCCTCCAATAGCATATCCATCGCGTTCGAAACTCGCTACATGCTCTGCTGCTTTAACACGAAGATCTTTATAAACACAACCCTGTACAATTGGGAATAGTGTTTGGCTATAACCATATTTAGGTTCTGTTTCATCAAAACGCTTGATACAACGTTCTAACCATCTTTGTGTTAATGCTAAAGATTTTTTTGCATAACCATAGTCTGAATCACCAGGAGTACATTCGTCGAAAGCCATGATGATGTCAGCTCCAATAGTACGCTGGGTGTCCATCACACTCTCTGGAGTGAAAAGGTGTTTCGATCCATCGATATGAGAGCTAAATTCAGCCCCTTCTTCTGTGATCTTACGGATATCTCCAAGAGAGAAGACCTGAAATCCACCACTGTCCGTTAGAATGGGACCATTCCAACCATTAAATTTATGTAGTCCACCTGCTTTCTCTAGGGTGTCTAGTCCTGGACGCAAGTAAAGGTGGTATGTATTTCCTAATATAATTTGTGCTTTGACATCATCGGTCAAATCTTTCAGGTGCAATCCCTTTACGGATCCAATAGTCCCCACAGGCATAAAAATAGGCGTTTCGATTTCACCATGATCGGTAGTGATCTTTCCTGCCCTTGCTTTGGTTCCTTTTCCCTTATGTATGAGTTCGAACTTCACGTTGTCTAATTTTTAAAATAACATGCAAATATATGAGAAAATGATCCATCATTCTCACTCTCGCTAAGCGACAAAGATAATCAATATCTAATGAAACGGAGGGATTTATCTAAAAGGATCCTCTGTATAGATCTTTTTTTAATTACAAAACCGATAGCCTTCAATTTTTAGATAACGCGATGAAACACTTTCTTGTGAATTAAATTATATGTAATTTTGATTAGTGTAAAGTTAGTTAACAAGAGTTATTTACGAAACTAAAGTTGTTATATGCCTCTGAATCATGAGTTTTTCTCATCTTTGTTCCCTCGATTTAATTTTGCGGAACTGACTATTCTAGAGATAATCATTCTATCGATCATACTTTTTTATTTTGTCTTCTATATTATTACTGACTTTCGTCATCTTTTATTTTACCGTAAGCGAACAACAGCTTCTGGTGATTATCAAAAGAGCGTATCAATAATATTGTCAACTAAAAATGAGTTTGATGTCCTACAGCCTGTTTTAGAATCATTGCTTAAGCAGGACTATCATGATTTTGAGGTGGTCGTTGTCGACGACTGCTCAGAAGACCGTACTCCGATAGCTCTTCAGAAAATGTCTTTAGAGTACCCACAACTTGTATTTACTCGTATCTTCAATGAAACTGAATTCAATAATGCATTGACTTTGTCAGTAGGGACAAGAGCTGCTTCTAAAGAGTGGTTGCTGTTTCTTACACCCAATATGCGTCCGGTAAAAAAAGATTACTTGAAGACATTGATGGCCGGTGTGAAAGAGGATGATATCTTGGTTCAAGGTTTATGTAATTATGAGCCTGTGAAATCTTGGAGTAACTACTTCTTGCGCCTTCATATCATCAAGTATGGAATAGACCATTTTAGCAATAGTCAAATAAATGGTTTGGTCCCTGCCTTACCATATAACATAGCTTATAAGCGACATCATTTTACCGATACCAAAGGATTTAGAGCGTTTCTTGATGAGAGATTCTATATCAATGAATGGTATGCTCACTCTTTAACACAGACATCCAAGCAGCTGGCTATTGTGATGGACCCTAGAGCCAAGGTTCTCTTAAATGATCCATATGATAAGTGCGATTATTTAAACCAAAGGGAGAAGTATTTGTTGATGAAGAAGAGGTATGGTTTCGGTCAAAAGGTAATGCAATGGTTAAAGAATTGGGGATGGCCTGTCTCGTTCATCTCTCTACTTTTACTTATTGTATGTTCAAAATATCGTGTTTGGGGTCTCTTGCTATTCTCTTTGGGAAGCTTGATACATATGCTAATCACAAGATGGATAACAAAAAAAATACAAGAAAAGAATTTCGTACTATTTGAATATATCTCACGTCTCTTTTGGCCATTCTATAGTTTTAATTTTTGGTTGAAATTTAGAATTCAAAGACAAAGAAGAAGATGGAGTTGAGCGCAGAAAAGGAGTTGAATTGTGATCATATCTGGGTGGTTAAGGCATTGGCTGGTAGTAGTGTGGCATATGCTGAACTACTACAGCGTCATTATGGCCCCGTATACCAATGGGTAAGGAGTGCTGTTCTTTCCGATCAAGAGGCGGAAGATATATCTATCGAAGCCTTTACCAAAGCCTTTCTAAACCTCTCTTCATATAATAAAGAGTATGCTTTTAGTACATGGATTTTTCGTATTGCAAAAAATCACTGTATCGACTATCTGCGTAAGAGATCTCTCCCTCTAACCTTCACCGACCAAGCCTATCTGTTGGAGCAGGGAATGCACCAAAGTTTTTCTGAAAATAGTGAAACCCCCGAAACGATTCTTCATAAACGTGACTTTACTTGTGCTGTCCATGGAATGGTTGCTTGTTTAAGTCCTCAATATAGTAAATTGATCGAATTGAGATATTTTCATGATTATTCTTATGAGGAGATCTCAAAAGCACTAAATTTGTCGGTCGATATAATTAAAGTTCAATTGTTTCGTGCCAAGAAACGACTTCGTGTATTGGTCGATAAAGATGGCGGTAGAAACTCTCTGGGCTTTGAGATATAAAATTAAGTATGGATATTATTTTAAAATATTTCCCCGATTTAACGGAGGAACAGAAGCGACGCTTTGAGATGCTTGAAGCATTGTATGCTGAGTGGAACGAAAAAATCAATGTGATTTCTCGTAAAGATGTGGAACATCTATATGAAAAACATGTTCTGCACTCTCTCTCTATTGCTAAAGTTATGTGCTTCGAACCAGGTACACGTGTTCTGGATGTTGGTACAGGTGGTGGATTCCCAGGGGTCCCTTTGGCGATCTTATTCCCCGAAACTGAATTCCTTTGTGTGGATGCCATAGGAAAGAAAATAACCGTAGTTAATGGGGTATGTGAAGCATTGGGTTTAACCAATATAAAAGGGGAGCATAAGCGTGTTCAAAACGTGAAAGAGAAGTTCGATTTTATTGTGAGTCGTGCTGTCACTGCTTTCCCAAAATTTGTTGCCATGTCTCGCCCTGTGGTGAGTAAAAAATCTTTTAACAGATTGGCTAATGGAATTTTATACATAAAAGGGGGCGATTTTACAGAAGAGATTGCTACCTTTGCCGACAAATGTAGCGTTTATCCTATCCCAGAATTTTTTGAAGAAGAATTCTTTGAGACGAAAAAAGTGATACATTTAGAGCTATAGTCCCGTTGGACTGTGGTGATTGCTGCGTATTTATTTGGATTTAAAGTCTATATAAATAGCGAATTTTTAAAAATAGAAACCGCTTAGTTTGGTAGAGCAAAAAAAAGAATTATTTTTGCAGACCGAAATATTTAGCGAATATAATCAGAAAAAGTATACCCGATGAAAAGAACATTTCAACCATCGAACAGAAAGAGACGTAACAAACACGGGTTCAGAGAGAGAATGTCTACTGTGAACGGACGTAAAGTTTTGAAAGCTCGTAGAGCAAAAGGTCGTAAGAAACTATCTGTTTCTGACGAGCCACGTCACAAAGCATAAGCTTATCCGGTTTCGGATAATTCTTTGGAATGATTTAAGAGAGGTAAAGAGTCGATGTTCTTTACCTTTTTTTTGTGTTTAAAAAATAAAAAACTAAAAGGTCTTTTTTTGCAACCCCCGAATATGTTTATCTTTACAAAAAATGTTTTGAGAGATGCAAAGAATAAAAGAACTTATATACGAAAAGCTCTCCAATGACTCTAAGTTCCTTCCAATTGTTGAGAAGGTGTTTGGTGGAGAGCGTTTGGTTAGAGAAGAGGGAATGCTTCTTTACCAAGAGGCTGAGTTGCCTCTGTTGGGCTTATTGGCCGAGGTCGTACGACGTCGTATCAATGGCACACAGGTTACTTTCAATCGTAATTTCCATTTCGAACCGACCAATATATGCATGAAAAATTGTGCATTTTGTTCCTATAAACGTCGTTTTAATGAAGAGGGCGCGTGGGAAGAAGGTATTGAAGAGCTTCGTGAAACGATCAAAAAGTATAAGGATAAAAAGGTGACCGAAGTCCATATCACAGGAGGGGTACACCCCGACAGAGGTTTAGATTACTACTGTGACATGGTCAGAGTGATCAAAGAAGAGATGCCCGAACTACATGTAAAGGCCTTTTCTGCTGTAGAGATCGAAGCGATATGCAAGATATCAAAGGTGGACTTTAAAACAGGTCTTATGGCGCTTAAAGAGGCTGGCTTAGGCTCTATCCCTGGTGGTGGCGCAGAGATATTCGATGAAGAGGTGCGAAAACAGATAAGTCCTGATAAAGCGACTTCTGAAGAGTGGCTAGATATTCATGAAACAGCACATGGTTTGGGAATGAAAACCAATGCCACGATGTTGTATGGATTGATTGAAGACTATAGCCACCGCTTAGACCACATGGAACGTCTTAGGTCGTTACAAGATAAAACAGACGGTTTCAATACGTTTATCCCACTGAAGTTTCGACGTTATAACAACGCTTTCTCACATGTTGAGGAGTCGACCACTACGGAAGATCTAAGAAACTATGCTATCTCAAGGATCTATGTCGATAATATACCTCATCTAAAAGCCTACTGGCCTATGATTGGTAAAGAGGTGGCACAGTTATCTCTATCATACGGTGTGGATGACCTCGATGGTACGATTGACGACTCAACCAAGATCTATTCGATGGCGGGAGCAGTACAAAATCCGAGTTCCACAACCCAAGAGCTAGTAGGGATGATTCATGATGCAGGTAAAACAGCTGCTGAAAGAGATACCTTGTATAATATTATCGAACGCTTCGAATAGTATGACCAAAACGAGCTGATTTGGAAAAAAAATAGGATCATATCTATAGTGTATTGGATGTGTCGCAAATAGAAAGAGAGTTATATCGTAGATATGGCTCTCTTTTTGTTGAATTATTCATTCGCATATCTGTATATTTGTATCATAATGAGAAAGTCATCAATAATCACATAATATTACAGTATGAGTTTTATAGAAGTTGCAAAATCAAAACTGTATAACACATTGGAAACCTTTAAAGTATTTATAAGAACAAAACTGTTCTTATACAACTTGTTAGGCCTGTTTGTTTTGATTCCAGTAATAATTTGGATCACCATGTTTTGTATTAAGATCTACACCAAGCATGGGGAGTCGATCATCTTACCAAATTATGCTGGGCTTCAGATTAATGAGTTGAAGCAGTCCGATCATGTATTGGTGCGACTAACAGTTTCTGATTCTATTTTTAAATATGGAATTGAGCCTGGTACTGTGATGGAGCAGACTCCTGAACCTGGATCTAAAATCAAAGAGGGGCGTAAAGTTTTTGTTACCATAGCATCCCATAATCCTAAGGAGATACAGATGCCTAAATTGGTTAATGGTTCTATACGTAAAGCAAAACTGAAGATATCTAGAAGAGGATTAGAGTTGGGAAAGATCACGTTAGTGCCTTCTCCATATGAAGATCTTGTTCTCTCTCAAAAGGTGGAAGGCAAAGAGATTCCTTCTGGGGATAAAGTCTTTCTTGGAAGTGTTGTCGATCTAGAGGTCGGTAGCTCTTTGAATGTTAAAGAGATAGAAATACCTGATCTTTCAGGAATAAATATAGAAGAGGTAAAACAATTGTTAGATGACAGAGGTTTATCTCTAGGAGTGGTTATCTATGACGACTCTTTTGTGACCGCTGAAGATAGTCTAGAGGCACACGTGTCGACACAACAACCAAAGGTGGAAGAAGGAAAAGTGAAACAGGGATCGTTTATCGACATTTGGTTGACGTCGGTGAAAGATACCATTGTAATACAATAAAGGAGTAGTTGAAGATGGTAGAAGATGCAATGACAAATTATGATTCCAATGACGAAGAAGAGCTTTTTGAACACTATAAGATCGAAGTCGATCAAGGGCAAAAACCTCTTCGTGTAGATAAGTACTTGGTGAATCGTATAGATCAGATCTCAAGAAATAGGATACAAACAGCTGCTGATGCAGGTTCTGTGCGTGTCAATGACGAAGTAGTAAAAGCAAACTATAAAGTGAAGCCTGGCGATGTGGTAACCATCATGATGGATTATCCTCGTCGTGAACTAAAGATTATTCCAGAAGATATTCCTTTGGATATCGTGTATGAAGACGACGACTTAGTGGTGGTGAACAAACAACCAGGAATGGTCGTTCATCCAGGTCATGGAAACTATACTGGTACCCTTGTCAATGCTTTGGCCTATCGTTATAAAGATTTGCCGATGTATAACAACGAAGATACGCGTCCAGGATTGGTTCATCGTATTGATAAAAACACGTCGGGACTTCTTGTCGTGGCAAAAAATGAACATGCCAAGACCCATCTGTCAAAACAGTTTTTCGATAAAACAACCAAACGTAGATACTACGCTATCGTTTGGGGAGATGTTAAAGAAGAAGAGGGTACGGTGGTTGGAAATATCGGTCGTAGCTTGAAAAATAGACAGGTCTTTACCGTTTTCCCTGAAGGGGATTATGGTAAGCATGCCGTAACGCACTACAGTGTGGTCGAACGTTTAGGTTATGTCAATCTAGTGGAGTGTGTACTTGAAACAGGACGTACCCACCAGATTCGTGTACACATGAAACACATTGGACATACGCTCTTTAACGACGATAACTATGGTGGAGATAAGATCCTGAAAGGAACAACCTTCACTAAATATAAGCAATTTGTGCAGAACTGTTTTGATGTATTGCCTCGACAAGCACTACATGCACAGATGCTAGGTTTTATTCATCCTACAACAGGCGAAGAGATGGTGTTCGACTCTCCTATACCTGAAGATATGGCAGGATGTATCGACAGATGGCGTAACTATATTGCCAACAGAGGCACAGAGTAGGTCATATACATTCAACTATTGTATAAATGAAAATAGATATTGCTATCATAGCAGGCGGTTACTCTTCGGAGAGAGAAGTATCTCTTCGAAGTGCTGCTTTTGTAATGAAATGTCTGGAATCCACTGCTTACCAGCCTTGGTTGGTGGACATTTCTGATAATGAGTGGAAGGTGACAAGCCATAAAGGAGAATCTTATTCTGTGGATAAGAACAACTTTACTAGTATGGTGGGGGCACAGAAAATTGCATTCAAAGCAGCTTACATCATCGTTCATGGTACGCCAGGGGAGGATGGAAAGCTACAGGGATATTTCGATATGATTGGAATACCCTACTCAAGTTGTAATGCTGCCACCTCTGCTTTAACTTTCAATAAGTACTACTGCAATCAATTCTTGCGTAGTGAAGGCTTTACTGTTGCCAAATCACATCGTCTACTGAAAGGGGACATGTGGGACTCAAATGAGATGGTCGAGAGTCTAGGACTACCGATATTTGTGAAGCCCAATGCGGGTGGGTCAAGCTTTGGTGTGACCAAAGTGAAAGAGTTGGAACAACTAGACCGAGCGATTAAACTAGCGTTTGATGAAGGAGAAGAAGTTCTCTGTGAATCCTTTATGGGGGGACGTGAGTTTACTTGTGGAGCCTTACATTTTCACGGTAAATTGACCGCATTTCCTGTGACGGAGGTGATTACGGAAAATGAATTCTTCAATTATGAAGCGAAATATGTGGTAGGAAAAGCAGACGAAATTACTCCAGCAGATCTTTCTAGTGAAGAGACTTTAGAGATACAGTCGCTAACCAAGAAATTATATCGCTCTTTAGATTGTAGTGGTATCATACGTGCGGACTTCATCTACGATGGCAAGATCTTCCGACTATTGGAAGTGAATACGGTTCCTGGAATGACTGAAACAAGTTTTATTCCACAACAAATTAGGGCGGCCGGTTATACCGAGACCTCTATTTTGGTGGCCATATTGGATGAATTATTGAACTAAATTTTGTAGATTTAAATGAGCGCAAAGATTCCCACGGATCTTTCAAAAGGATTAATTATCTTTGCCGCTCTTTTTTAATGTATCAAACACGAATCGAAAGATGGCTGTACAGCGTCAGAATAACATCCGAAATAGTAATGCTCCTTCCTTAGAGCAGATTGAAGCGCAATATGGAAAACTACCCCCACAAGCAGTGGAGGTGGAAGAAGCTGTGCTTGGTGCTTTAATGTTAGAGCGTGATGCTTATGTATCGGTGGCCGACATGTTACAGCCTGAGTGTTTTTACAAAGATGAGCACCAAAGAATCTTTAAGGTCATCAAAGACCTTAACCTTTCGGATAAGCCCATCGACCTGTTAATGGTTACCCAAGCGCTCCGTGATAAAGGGGAGTTGGACATCGTTGGAGGTCCTCTCTATATCACCCAGTTGACATCTAAAGTAGCTTCTGCTGCCCATATTGAGTTTCATGCACGAATCATTGCGCAAAAACATATCCAACGTGAGTTGATCCATATGTCTTCAGAGATCCAAACAAAGTCTTACCAAGACTCTGTGGAGCTAGAAGATCTAATCGACTTTGCCGAATCATCACTCTTCAAAGTAACAGAGGGAAACATTTCCAAAGAGTCTGTTCCTGTGAAACCCGTGATTGCCCAAGCTATTGAAACGATGCGCGAAAACTCTGTCAAACCAGAAGGTATGAGTGGTGTCCCATCTGGATTTACAAGTCTCGATCGTATCACATCAGGGTGGCAAAAGACAGATATGATTATTATCGCAGCACGTCCTGCGATGGGTAAGACCGCTTTTGTTCTCTCGATGGCTCGTAATATCGCTGTTGAACACCAAAAACCTACTGCCGTATTCTCACTAGAGATGTCCTCGTTGCAGTTGGTTAATCGTTTGATTGCTGCCGAAACAGGTTTTGGGTCAGAGAAGATTAAAACAGGAAAATTGGAGGAACACCAGTGGGGCGAATTACATTCTCGTTTGGAGAAACTGACTGGAGCACCTCTCTTTATTGATGACACGCCTGCACTCTCTGTATATGAATTCAGAGCGAAATGTAGACGTCTGAAGAGCCAGCATAATATTGGTTGTGTGATTGTCGATTACCTTCAGCTAATGACTACAGGTGGGGATGCAAAATTCTCTCGTGAACAGGAGGTGTCTACCATCTCACGTAACTTGAAAGCCATTGCCAAAGAGATCGATGTTCCCATCATCGCGCTGTCTCAGCTTAGTCGTGCAGTAGAGTCGAGAGAGGGACGTCGTCCTCAGCTATCTGACCTTCGTGAATCTGGTGCCATCGAGCAGGATGCCGATATGGTGCTATTTATTCACCGACCAGAGTATTATGGAATTACGGAAGATGCCGATGGAAATAACCTGCAAGGTATTGCAGAGTTGATTATCGCAAAACACCGTAATGGTGCGACAGGTGATGTGCAGCTGCGTTTCGAAAGCTCTATGGCTAAGTTTAGCAATCTTGACGATCCTGAACTTCTTGAGTATGCCTCTACGGAAGCATTAGATCCTAAGGTGAACGTCAACCCAGGACAGGTGGTGAATGCTGGACAAACCTTTAGCTCTAAGATGAATAGTGATATCGATTCAAGTAACTCTAACCCACAAGGTCAAGACCTTAGTTTTGGTGGATTCGATTTCCCTACAGGCAATGAGTTTGATGATACACCTCCATTCTAAGGAGAGGTATAAATCCCATTTTATTTAATGATGAGAAAGCTTAAGAATAGTGAGCTTGGTCGCCTTTCTGTCGACGAGTTCAAAGCCAATGATAAAACACCTATTGTGGTGGTGATGGATAACATCCGTAGTAGTAATAACGTAGGTTCTCTTTTTAGAACATCGGATGCCCTAATTGTTAACTCCCTCTATCTATGTGGGATCACAAACACCCCTCCAAGTGATGATATTCGTAAAACAGCATTAGGAGCAGAAGAGAGTGTGGATTGGAAATATTTTGAGAATACACTAGACGCTATCGCGGTTCTTAAAGCCTATGGTTATAAAATATGTGCCATCGAACAGGTTGAACACTCTATCATGCTACCAGACTTCCAACCGACAAAAGGAGAGAAGTTGGCACTTGTTTTTGGTAACGAAGTGAAAGGAGTCGACCAAAAAGTGATAGACCAATGTGATGCATGTGTAGAGATACCACAATATGGTACCAAACACTCCTTAAATATCTCCGTAAGTGCAGGAGTCGTTCTTTGGGATATATTCCAGAAAATCTCATAGAACCGACAACTTGTTAGGTCCTGCAACACAATAAACGTATAAAGTCGATATTACCTCTCTGTTACAATATGAAAAGAGAGGTAGTATCGACTTTGTAATTTACATCTATTACCCCCATACGAATTGCAATAAGTCTATCATGAACATATTTGAATGATAAAAGAGAGAGATCTTCATTTTATTAATTGATAATAGAAGAGTTGTTTGTCTGAATAAATTAGACTTATTTTAACCTATTGAAGCCTATTGTTCTCTTAAGATATTGGGTGTAATCAAGTTGTAAATAAAGAAAAATAGCTGAATTTATGAGTACAGAAAAAGAGGTTGTCTTAATTACAGGATGTTCTACGGGGGTCGGATTGGAGAGTGCTGTTCTTTTCGCGCGAATGGGGTACAAAGTATATGCAACTATGCGTAATCTAAATAAGCGAAATGCACTGGATCAACGAATCGATGCAGAGACGCTAGATATCCAAATATTAGAGCTAAATGTACAGAATACTGTTACGATTGAGTCTACAGTAAAATATATTATCGATAAATCGAATAAAATTGATCTATTGATAAACAATGCAGGAGTTGGGTTTGCCAAGAATATAGAACAAGCCTCTGAAGAGGAGATGAAGTGGGTGATGGATGTCAACTATTATGGAATAGTGCGAGTGATTAAAGCCACACTTCCTTATATGCGTGAGCAACAGTCAGGAAGAGTAATTAATATTTCATCGGTTGGTGGGCTTGTTGGTCAGCCTTTTAATGAATTCTATTGTGCCGCTAAATTTGCAGTGGAAGGTTTTACGGAGTCTTTAGCAAGTTATATCACCCCTGCTTTTAATATTCAGTTTTCACTTGTCGAACCAGGGGGTGTCACAACGGAGTTTATGAATTCAGCAGTGGCTAGTACATTGCAAGATGGTAAGATGGAGCAAGGAGCTTATCAAGATATCTTTAATGACTATATGCGTGGTTCTCAAAAAAGATCAGCAGAGAGCAATGCCCAAGTGTATCAAACAGGAGTAGAAGTCGCAGAAGTTATTTATCAGGTAGCCATCGATAAAAATCCTCCTTTACGCGTTCGCACCTCTTTTTGGGCTGAAGATCTATGTCGATTAAAGACTGCGAGTGACCCTGATGGGCTCAAGATCAACCAAAAGGTGAGACGTGATTTCTTAGGAGAATAAGTGTTGTTCGTATCCATACCAATTAAGTCATATCGTGATAGGTAAACTGTTTGGAAAAACTACTAATTAAACAAGACGAAAAAGAGTCGTTTCGCCTTATTTAAGTATAAATATGTCAATATTTGTGTTACATCACTTAGTAATATTGCCTAACGAAGGATAAACAATTTTGTATGGAACAATATCGCTCAATTCATCACTCGATTGGGCATAAAAAAATAAAAGGCTTATGGAGAAGAACTCCATAAGCCTTTACTTTTCAGAATAATAATAGAAAGAATCAAAATTTCTTTTGATATATATGACAATAAGGACTCGATCCCTTATTTTCATAATAGTCTTGATGATACGCTTCAGCATCATAGAATGTCTCTTCTGGAATCACTTCAGTAACTACAGTATAACCATTCTTCTCTAACTCTTTTACAAGCTTCTCTGTGGTCGCCTTCTGTCGATCACTAGTATAGAATACCACCGAGCGATATTGTGTACCTATGTCTGGCCCTTGTCCGTCTATCTGTGAGGTGTCGTGGGTCTCGAAATAGACTTTTGCAATGGTTTCGAAACTTACTTTAGAGGGGTCAAAAACAACTTTGGTGGTCTCTGCATGACCTGTATTGCCCGTACAAACTTCTCGATAGGTTGGGTTTTTTGTCTTTCCACCCATATAACCTACTGTAGTCGAAATGACGCCAGGAATCTTCTGTAGATGATACTCTGTGCCCCAAAAACATCCCGAAGCCAAATAAGCCACCTCTGTGTCGTTATGAGGGGCAATTATCTTTGGTAGCGGTTCTCCTTTAGGCACAAAAGTCATCGAGATCGAATTAACACAGTGTCGGGTATTCGTTGAAGTAAATCCTTCGCCTAGAAATACATGTCCTAGATGTCCTCCACAATTGGCACATACAATCTCCGTACGCAAACCATCGTTATCTGGAATTCGTTTAACAGCCCCCTCTATCTCATCATCAAATGCAGGCCATCCACATCCTGAATCAAACTTATCTGACGACTGGTATAGTGGTGCATTACAACGTTTGCATATGTAGGTTCCGTTCTCATTAAACTTATCGTATTGGCCTGTAAAAGGAGCTTCTGTATGTTTGTTCTCAATTACATTCTCTTCTTGTGTGTTCAGGCTATTGTATCTGTTTTGAGCCTCACTACTGTATGTTGTCATTGTAAATAGTATTAGTATATATAGTATCTTTCTCATATAGATCCGTTTTGGAGTACCGACACCACAAGATCATCTCATTATAGTATATGGGTACAATTATAACTCTATAACCTATTAAGGGCAAAGATGTTCCCTCAAAAAGTATTAAAGTTATCTTAATTTAATAGAGACACATCGCTTTAATGTTAGAAGATACGCAGAAGTAGACACACATAAAAAGCGTTTTGTTGTACAATAAAAATCCATAAAATCGGTTATGAATTAATAAAACCACTAATGTTATGATGCCCCAACTGAGCGTATGCATCCCCATATATAATAGAAATATCTCGTTATTAGTAACCGCTTTGGTTTTTGAAATCGAACGTTATCAGTTACCTGTAAATGTGATACTATTGGATGATGCTTCTCAGGAGAAATTCTCTTTAGCCAATCGTCAACTAGAAGGCAAACATGTTACTTATGAATTACTTCCAGAAAATATTGGTAGGGCAAGAATACGCAATCTATTTCTTCAAAAGACCCAAGCTCCATTACTGGTATTTATTGATTGTGACTCCATCATAATGAAAAAGGATTATATTCGAACTTACCTTGGTGCTTTCGATGATCCTACATGCAAAATTATATATGGTGGTCGTAGATACCCTAGTAGCTTCTCTTGTAATAAAAGACTCGAAGGGTTGTATGGAAATTATCGTGTTGCAAACCCTGCTGTAGAGAGAAAAGTGATTGGTAATAGGGCGTTTTTAACAAACAATTTCGCGATACGTAGGACCGTATTAGAGACACATCCTTTTGACAACTCTTTATGTCGATATGGTTATGAGGATATGCTTTTTCAGAACGAATTGACACAGTCTAATATCGAAGTGATCCATATAGACAACCCTGTACTTAACTCAGAGCTAGATTTAAACAAGGATGCCATAAGAAAGATGGAGCTCGCTACACAAACCCTAAAAGAGATCTTAGTTACTCCAAAGAACCAATCTTTACGTGAGGAGATGAAATTAATGAATTATTATGATCGTTTAAATCAAAATAGATTCACCTCTATCATCGGCCCAATACTTATCTGTTTGGCTCCTGTTCTACGATGCATACTAATTGTCTATCCTACGCTCTTTTTTATGGATATATATAAGCTGGCTCTTCTCTTTCGTTATAAAATAGAGAAGCCACAACCTCTTTCATGCAATAAAAGGGATGTGGCTATGGGAAAGATTTATACCAATTGTATTTCGAAATAATCTCAACATATAATTGATACTAGATCTTACGTCGTCAATAACGACGCAAGATCAACTATAAGAAATAATAGTGTTTTATAATAGATTTGAGGTGATGAAATAATTTTTTAAATTAAAGACGTATCGTAAGTCCCAGTGCAAAATTGATCCCTGCCTGTGGATACCATCCGATGTCGTTGTTTCTTGTGCCACCAACATAAGAAGAGTAAACCCATGCATTGGTCTCATACTCTTGTGCGAAGATATTATTTACCTGTCCCCAAATCATAAGTCTCTTCAACCCTCTAATGGTTGGTTCATAACTCGCTTTGATATTGGTAAAACTGTAGGCATCAATCTTTCTATCTGAACTGCTCGTGTTATCCATAAACTGTGCTCCTACATATTGTGTAGTCCAAGATATATCAAGATCTTCAGTAGCATGCATCGTGGCAATAATGTTACCTACTACATTAGGCGAGTAGGCGATATCTGTAGTCCCCAATGACTCTTCTTTCTGACCTAGATAGTTCCAATCAGCATCATAGTCATCCACATAAGAGGTGAAATCCTTGATCTTATTTTGTGAGAATGCAATATTACCTGAAAGATCAAACATCTTATTAAGACGTGCTCCTGCAGATAGCTCAATACCCAAACGATAACTGTCTGGTGTGTTTATCATGATCGCTGACCCTACATCGTTCAACTCCCCAGTGTTCACCAATTGATCTTTGTACTGCATATAGTAAAAATTGGTTGAGAACTGTACTGTCTTCGTATGGTAGTTAAATCCTAGCTCTGTATCATAAAGTCTCTCTGGGGTAGGCTTCTTATTTGTTGGTGCATCCACAAAATCAGAACGCTTTGGTTCTTTATGTGCCACCGCAAAACTAACATAACTGTCCCATGCTTGGCTTGGGGCTAGATAAAGACCCAACTTAGGGTTGAAGAAATTATAGTTATACGACTGATCAATATTAACCATATTATCATCCGTACCGCTAATAACATAGTCTACATGTCTATATTGAACATCTCCCATTACAGAGAGTTGGTCTGTTATATTGGCATTTAACTTGGCATATATATTACCATCCTTCTTGGTTCCATTACCACGATACCACTCATCTTCATAAGGTACATTGACTTTCTCTGCCCATAATATCTCTCCAAAGTGGTCTCCATCATACTTGTTCCACGCTCCACCAACAATGAAATCTCCAAAAGGAAGAGGTTGTTTGAAGGAGGTCGTAAAACCATAGAAGGTATTATCTAGCCACTTCTGTGTAATGAAATCCATCTTCTCTGAAGTCGATGTTATGCCAAATTTCTTTGGTTTCTTGTTGTCTTTATAGCTCTCATAGTATCCCTCACCGAGTGTACTATGGAGCGCAACATTCCAAGTAGCTTTGTTGTCGAAGATATGGGTGTAGAACAGCTGGAAATGCGTCTGTACATAGTTGTCTGTTTGATTATCGTAATACTGAGTCTTACCATCGGCATCAGTATATACCCCTTCTGGATTATACGTTCTGTTACCGGCTTTAAGACTGTCGTTAGGAACTCCTGACCATGCCTGGTAGGTCTTCTCTTTTCCTGTGAAAACATTCATCTTTACAATGTTGTTCTCTGAATAGTAGCCTCCCGAAACATAGTAGGATTGAAGATCCGAAGTAGCTCTGTCTATATAACCATCACTGTTGATAAAACTTGCTCTCGCATCAAAGCTAAAATGGTTGTTGATTAAACCCGTTCCCACTTTGACCGTGTTTTTAAATGAAGCGAATGATCCTGCCATTGAGTTTAACTCGGCATAAGGCTCCGTGTCAGGTGCTGCTGTTTGAATATTTACTGTGGCACCAAAAGCGGCTGCTCCGTTGGTTGAGGTTCCAACTCCACGTTGTACCTGCACATTCTGAACCGAAGACCCAAAATCAGGCATGTTGACCCAAAATACATTCTGACTCTCCGAATCGTTAAGTGGGATACCATCAACGGTAATATTAATACGCGACTGGTCCGTTCCACGGATCTTCATCGACGTATAACCAATTCCAGTACCTGCATCCGAACTTACAACCAACGAAGGAGTGTTGTTCAATAGATAAGGAAGATCCTGACCCGTATTCTTCTGATCCAACACCTCTTTCGAGATATTCGAATAGGTGAAAGGCGCTTTCTCTCCAGCCCTTGTCGCTTCAACTAGAATTTCATCAACATTTTGCAACGAGGGTTTAAGTATGATTGTTAATGTTTTGCTTTGAGGGGTCTTGACTGAAATAACCTGCTTGTTATACCCCATATAACTCACATCAATAGCGTAAGTCCCTTTGTTTTTAACCTCTAAAGTGAAATTTCCATTGAAGTCCGTAACATCTCCTTTGGAGCTTCCTTCAATGGCAACGGCTGCCCCAGGAATGGGCGATTGGTTTTCATCTACCACAACACCCTTGATGGTCTGTTGGGCATACAATGAAAAAGATAATGTGGTTAAAATAAGTGCTAAGAATAGATTTCTCATGTTGTTTTTCATTACTGTTAAAATGAATACAAACATGGAGGATACGTGGATCTACAAATTCCCTAAGCAGGATTATCTCCTCAGGTTCAAAGGGTCTGATCTCAGCCTGAATGCTTTTATTCGCATAGGCACCCCCATCGTTTCGTGTTCTTAATTAATTACTGCATGCAAAGGTAAAGCTAATAATTGGATAATAATTCAAAACCAGCCTCTATATTTGATAATAACGGATATAATAGTCTTATTATTTAGAATGATTTAAATTATATCTCCTAATTGTAATGCATTGTATCTCAATTATAAATGGGGGATTGTATTATTTCGGTGTGAGAAGAAACAGGACCAACTCTAAATATCATAACTCCTATTTATTTTACCATCATTCATCTTATTATCGACTCTTCTCAACAAAAAATAATCCCAGCTCCCAAAATAAATCCCACTTTCCAATAACAATAATTCCACCTTCCCAAAAATAATTTCTCTCTCTTAATGAAAAAGAGCAATCCCTTCGCCTCTCAGTATTCAACTCCTCTCTTCCTTAATTTCTCTATCCCTCCCTTATACCTCCCCTATATTTGCCTTACCCTTCATCTACCTTAGCCATACGCTTAAGTTACCTTTTGGTGCTATTTAGGTAAGGGAAGGGTAACTTAAGGGTAAGTTTAGGGTAACTTTAGTATAGGGATGGTCCCTGTTTGAACCCTTTAAAAAAGCCGTTTAGATCATTGTTCAAACAGGAACTTCGCTTCCCTATATGTTGCAGAGAAACGATGATCGCGTTTAAACTCAATATGGTTAAATAAAAAAGATTGGAAGACGTGAATATTTATGTAATGTAGATCAGTGTTTATAAATAGGTGTTTTGATTGCTATTTCAAGGGCTTCTTCTTTTCCTTTTGCTTGCCATAAGAATGTGCATTGGACATTAAGTTTCTTCACCTTTTTATCCATATGATCGTAACAATCAATCAAAGCGTTTGCTGTCATTATATGATTATGAATAACAATATTTCCGATGTCACCACTTCCGATATTAAGTTGTTCCTGAATGGGTCCAGAAGAAGAAGTGAGTATTCTATAACCCTCATTTGGTGTTTTTTCAACACAGTACCTTGCAGTCCAGTTGTTCCTGTAGTTGAAGTGCACTATTGTTTTGTGTTCACTAACTTTGTATTCTATATTTCTAGGAATCTCGATTTCAATGGTAGGGAATTCTCCACTAATATATGATAAATGTCCTGCCTGTATAAATCTTACAGGTCCCATTTTATCACCAGTTTCATACTGTTTAAGTAGATATTTATTATGTTTTCCGTTTCCATTAAAATCAATTGGAGAGTCGGATATCATATCTACTAATTGATAGGCTCCTAGGAATTGACTTGGAAGTTTCTGAGCGTCAATCATGACTTCTTTCTGGCATGAAAATAATCCTGCAAAGAGTAGGGTTGTTAATAATGCTATTTTCTTCATATTATAAAGTTCGTGATGTTATGGCTATGTAAAATATTAAAAAAAAGTTTTTTTAATTATTAACCCGACGGCACCATTATTCAGTTGATTTATATATGATACTTGTAAGATATTACAAGTATCATAAAATTGTTATGCTTCCTTTGGATTAATAGATAATAACTCCTATTCTGGCCTAATTATAAGGAATAGTTCATTACCTAGTTCTGTTTTATGATCAAAAACAGAAGCTGAAGAAGGAGAATCATACAATCAGTGATAAAATTAGTTTCTTCATTATAAAAATAGTTAAATTATATTATTGTAATGATAAGGTTTTAATACAAATTTATTTTGTGTTTGTTATGTTTAACATATGAGGCGAGTGGGGGTGAAATGTCTTTTGAAGTAATGTGTTAGTTGTGTCTTTAGATGTTATAGGGCTATTGTTGTTCGCAATATATGTGATTTGAAAATATTGCCATGTCATTTTTGTGTTTTTATTAAGGTTCTTTTTGTGTAATTAATCATGGGTTTGATTTTAGCCTTGTGGCCTATTCTAAAATGGATGATATGTTTGTGCCAATTCATTGGCACGCCTTGCGCTTAGTGGTGATGCATGGTAATATAGCCACGGATTAGACGGATTTTTACGGATCTGGTTGAAGTGCAAGGGAAATTGAACCACTAAGGCACGAAGACACGAAGGGTTGATGCGCAAGGATGGTACACCGATGAAAGGGATCTTTTTATGATTACGTAGAGGCGCGATGCTCGCGTCTATTGGATACTTCAACAGCCCCGAATGGGGTGACCGAACGTAGCCCAATGGTGAAATGGATATGAAGTGCTTTAGCTCTGAATAAGGAATGGAGCCTTGGGTTAGCACCACTCACCTACATCCAAGGGCTGAAAGCCTGACCCCTCAGATCGTAGTTGACTCATATGAATGGAAGACAAGAAATTCATAGCCATGTATTTGACGGATTCTCACAGATCTTAGTTGATGTGTAGGGGTATGGGACAGCCGCTGGGAACGGGGTGCTCCAGCTCGGCATCGTGTGTCAACTTTACTATTGAGCAACTTGTCCGTGATGTAACATACGCAGATGAATACTAAGGTTGTCGCTCTCTTGGGGTACGATGCCGAGCGGAGCACCCCGTTCCCAGTGGATGGCACACAGATGAAACAGACCTTTTTATGACTACGTAGAGGCGCGATGCTCGCGTCTATTGGATAGCTAATTTCATTGAGGTGGATTTGCGTAGTTTGTGCCAATTCATTGGCACGCCATGCGCTTAGTGGTGATACATGGTAATATAGCCACGGATTAGACGGATTTTTACGGATCTGGTTGATGTGCAAGGGAAATTGAACCGCTAAGGCACGAAGGGTTGATGCGCATGGATGGTACACCGATAAAACAGATCTTTTTATGACTACGTAGAGGCGCGATGTTCGCGTCTATTGGATACTTCAACAGCCCCGAATGGGGTGACCTAACCTAGCCCAATGGTGAAATGGATATGAAGTGCTTTAGCTCTGAATAAGGAATGGAGCCTTGGGTTAGAACCACTCACCTACATCCAAGGGCTGAAAGCCTGACCCCTCAGATCGTAGTTAACTTATATAAATGGAAGACAAGAAATTCATAGCCATGTATTTGACGGATTCTCACAGATCTTAGTTGATGTGTAGCGTTATGGAACAGCCGCTGGGAACGCTGAGCTCCAGCTCGGCATCGTGTGTCAACTTTACCATTGAGCAACTTGTCCATGATGTAACATACGATGAATACTAAGGTTGTCGCTCTCTTGTCGTACGATGCCGAGCGGAGCACCCCGTTCCCAGTGGATGGCACACAGATGAAACAGACCTTTTTATGACTACGTAGAGGCGCGATGTTCGCGTCTATTGGATAGCTAATTTCATTGACGTGGATTTGCGTAGTTTGTGTCAATTTATTGGCACGCCTTGCGCTTAGTGGCGATACATGGTAATATAGCCACGGATTCAACGGATTTGACGGATTTTTACGGATCTGGTTGATGTGCAAGGGAAATTGAACCGCTAAGGCACGAAGACACGAAGGGTTGATGCGCATGGATGGTACACCGATAAAAGGGATCTTTTTATGACTACGTAGAGGCGCGATGTTCGCGTCTATTGGATACTTCAACAGCCCCGAATGGGGTGACCTAACCTAGCCCAATGGTGAAATGGATATGAAGTGCTTTAGCTCTGAATAAGGAATGGAGCCTTGGGTTAGCACCACTCACCTACATCTAAGGGCTGAAAGCCTGACCCCTCAGATCGTAGTTAACTTATATAAATGGAAGACAAGAAATTCATAGCCATGTATTTGACGGATTCTCACAGATCTTAGTTGATGTGTAGGGGTATGGGACAGCCGCTGGGAACGGGGTGCTCCGCTCGGCATCGTGTGTCAACTTTACCATTGAGCAACTTGTCCGTGATGCAACCTACGCAGATGAATACTAAGGTTGTCGCTCTCTTGTGGTACGATGCCGAGCGGAGCACCCCGTTCCCAGTGGATGGCACACAGATGAAACAGATCTTTTTATGACTACGTAGAGGCGTGATGCTCGCGTCTATTGGATAGCTAATTTCATTGAGGTGGATTTGCGTAGTTTGTGTCAATGCCTCGGCACGCCTTGCGCTTAGTGGCGATACATGGTAATATAGCCACGGATTCAACGGATTTGACGGATTTCTACGGATCTTGGTTGATGTGCAAGGGAAATTGAACCGCTAAGGCACGAAGACACGAAGGGTTGATGCGCATGGATGGTACACCGATGAAAGGGATCTTTTTATGTCTACGTAGAGGCGCGATGCTCGCGTCTATTGGATAGCTAATTTCATGGACGTGGATTTGCGTAGTTTGTGCCAATTCATTGGCACGCCTTGCGCTTAGTGGTGATGCATGGTAATATAGCCACGGATTCAACGGATTAGACGGATTTTTACGGATCTGGTTGATGTGCAAGGGAAATTGAACCGCTAAGGCACGAAGACACGAAGGGTTGATGCGCATGGATGGTACACCGATGAAAGGGATCTTTTTATGACTACGTAGAGGCGCGATGTTCGCGTCTATTGGATACTTCAACAGCCCCGAATGGGGTGACCTAACCTAGCCCAATGGTGAAATGGATATGAAGTGCTTTAGCTCTGAATAAGGAATGGAGCCTTGGGTTAGCACCACTCACCTACATCCAAGGGCTGAAAGCCTGACCCCTCAGATCGTAGTTAACTTATATAAATGGAAGACAAGAAATTCATAGCCACGGATTTCTACGGATCTTGGTTGAGGTCCCAGCGTTATGGGACAGCCGCTGGGAACGCTGAGCTCCAGCTCGGCATCGTGTGTCAACTTTACTATTGAGCAACTTGTCCATGATGTAACATACGATGAATACTAAGGTTGTCGCTCTCTTGTGGTACGATGCCGAGCGGAGCTCAGCGTTCCCAGTGGATGGGACACAGATGTAACTGATTAGACCGATGAAACAGATTTTTTTATGACTACGTAGAGGCGTGATGCTCGCGTCTATTGGATAGCTAATTTCATTGAGGTGGATTTGCGTAGTTTGTGCCAATTTATTGGCACGTCGTGCGCCTCAAGATTGATTCTGGCTTTTTCGTTTAATTACGTTACCTAATACTTTGCATATCTCCATAATTATGATCATATTTACAGTGCAAAGAGATGGATATATCCTATGCTGTATAGCATGTTTATGGTGTCGTTTTTATTTCTATCTTTGCAGTGTGCTTACTAAAGGTTAATAATTGTAAAGATGATAGAGTTTTTGTTAAAATACTGCCGTAATCGATTGATTATCAGTATTGCCTTTTGTTTGCTGTCAGAGAGGTAGTTCCAGCGAGAGTAGGATTAAGACCATCAAGATGGATTTCAAAGACACACTGATATTAGTCAGAGAGGTAGTTCCAGCGAGAGTAGGATTAAGACTGAATTGTAGTTCGTTTACGCATCTTTAGAGATAGTCAGAGAGGTAGTTCCAGCGAGAGTAGGATTAAGACCCTCAAAGTTCTTACGATACAACTTTAAGTTTGAGTCAGAGAGGTAGTTCCAGCGAGAGTAGGATTAAGACGGATTTCTCCTTGGTATTGTATTCTATCTCATGTCAGAGAGGTAGTTCCAGCGAGAGTAGGATTAAGACTGATGGACCGAAATCCATCAATAAATTATCCAGGGTCAGAGAGGTAGTTCCAGCGAGAGTAGGATTAAGACCTGGTTATTAACATCGTTAACTGTGTTAGCGTCGTCAGAGAGGTAGTTCCAGCGAGAGTAGGATTAAGACAATGTACTTAACTCCAATTGTTGCATTGGTGATGTCAGAGAGGTAGTTCCAGCGAGAGTAGGATTAAGACCGATTATTACTACTAATAGCATTTTTCTTGTCTTGTCAGAGAGGTAGTTCCAGCGAGAGTAGGATTAAGACAATCTAACTCCACACCTAGATCACTTGAGTACTCTGTCAGAGAGGTAGTTCCAGCGAGAGTAGGATTAAGACTATTTGCAAACCATTTGCACTGTTTGCAAGAACGTTGTCAGAGAGGTAGTTCCAGCGAGAGTAGGATTAAGACATTGCTTTACGAATAAAACATACTCATCCATGAAGTCAGAGAGGTAGTTCCAGCGAGAGTAGGATTAAGACTGTCTGTTTTAACCCAGACTGTTAGGCTTTCATCGGTCAGAGAGGTAGTTCCAGCGAGAGTAGGATTAAGACCTTCCGCCTTGGAGGATGCATATACGCGTCCTTGTCAGAGAGGTAGTTCCAGCGAGAGTAGGATTAAGACATTCCTCTTTCGAAGATTCAGGTGTTATTCCGTCTTGTCAGAGAGGTAGTTCCAGCGAGAGTAGGATTAAGACTTCATCGAAGATTTCTAGATGGTTCATTAGAATTATTGTCAGAGAGATAGTTTCAGCGAGAGTAGGATTAAGAAAAAGCATATTAGAACACTTGGTTCTGGTATGCTTTTTATGTTATATGGTTGGGGTTTCCCTCACGTGCCAATGAATTGGCACAAACTATGACGTATTGGGTGTGGAATGGATGGTGTGGTTTTTAGTTTGTGAGGGTTGTATGTTAGATTTGTGGACGTAGGATGAAATGAGTCGGGTCGGACTTTCAGCCCTTGGTTGGTGGTGGGTGGAGTTACCCAAGGCTCCATTTCATATTCAGAGCTAAAGCACTTCATATTACATTTCACCATTGGGCTATGTTCGGTTTCCCTTTCAGGGAAAGTTGAAGTATTGGACGTGGGTATAACAAGAAGATCTGTATTAAGCAGTTTGATTTGTGTCATCCTTATTCTATTCTTACGTATCGATTAAGATCTGAGTTGAATAGTAAGTTGTGGCTCTCTTGTCGTACGATGCCGAGCGGAGCTCGGCATTCCCAGTGTTTGCAGCTTTGGAGATGCAACTTTTTTATGGATAAAATGCAGTAGGTCGGACTTTCAGCCCTTGGTTGGTGGTGGGTGGAGTTACCCAAGGCTTCATTTCATATTCAGAGCTAAAGCACTTCATATTACATTTCACCATTGGGCTATGTTCGGTTTCCCTTTCAGGGAAAGTTGAAGTATTGGACGTGGGTATAACAAGAAGATCTGTATTAAGCAGTTTGATTTGTGTCATCCTTATTCTATTCTTACGTATCGATTAAGATCTGAGTTGAATAGTAAGTTGTGGCTCTCTTGTCGTACGATGCCGAGCGGAGCGGAGCGTTCCCAGTGTTTGCAGCTTTGGAGATGCAACTTTTTTATGGATAAAATGCAGTAGGTCGGACTTTCAGCCCTTGCTTGGTGGTGGGTGGAGTTACCCAAGGCTCCATTTCATATTCAGAGCTAAAGCACTTCATATTACATTTCACCATTGGGCTATGTTCGGTTTCCCTTTCAGGTAATGTGGAGGATTTGATGTGGGTATAACAAGAAGATCCGTATTAATCAGTTTAGTTTGTGTCATCCTTATTCTATTCTTACGTATCGACTAAGATCTGAGTTGAATAGTAAGTTGTGGCTCTCTTGTGGTACGATGCCGAGCGGAGCTCAGCGTTCCCAGTGTTTGCAGCTTTGGAGATGCAACTTTTTTATGGATAAAATGAAATAGGTCGGACTTTCAGCCCTTGGTTGGTGGTGGGTGGAGTTACCCAAGGCTTCATTTCATATTCAGAGCTAAAGCACTTCATATTACATTTCACCATTGGGCTATGTTCGGTTTCCCTTTCAGGGAAAGTTGAAGTATTGGACGTGGGTATAACAAGAAGATCTGTATTAAGCAGTTTGATTTGTGTCATCCTTATTCTATTCTTACGTATCGATTAAGATCTGAGTTGAATAGTAAGTTGTGGCTCTCTTGTCGTACGATGCCGAGCGGAGCGGAGCGTTCCCAGTGTTTGCAGCTTTGGAGATGCAACTTTTTTATGGATAAAATGCAGTAGGTCGGACTTTCAGCCCTTGCTTGGTGGTGGGTGGAGTTACCCAAGGCTCCATTTCATATTCAGAGCTAAAGCACTTCATATTACATTTCACCATTGGGCTATGTTCGGTTTCCCTTTCAGGTAATGTGGAGGATTTGATGTGGGTATAACAAGAAGATCCGTATTAATCAGTTTAGTTTGTGTCATCCTTATTCTATTCTTACGTATCGACTAAGATCTGAGTTGAATAGTAAGTTGTGGCTCTCTTGTGGTACGATGCCGAGCGGAGCTCAGCGTTCCCAGTGTTTGCAGCTTTGGAGATGCAACTTTTTTATGGATAAAATGAAATAGGTCGGACTTTCAGCCCTTGGTTGGTGGTGGGTGGAGTTACCCAAGGCTTCATTTCATATTCAGAGCTAAAGCACTTCATATTACATTTCACCATTGGGCTATGTTCGGTTTCCCTTTCAGGGAATGTGGAGGATTTGATGTGGGTATAACAAGAAGATCCGTATTAATCAGTTTAGTTTGTGTCATCCTTATTCTATTCTTACGTATCGACTAAGATCTGAGTTGAATAGTAAGTTGTTACTCTTCTGATACATGATGACGAGCTGGAGCGCAGCGTTTGCAGTTTAATGGGTATAGACTTTTATATTATAAACGTTATCCTCGTTATATTGTGCGGGTTAGTGTTTTGTATTTTATTATTGCACTAGTTTACCTGTTTTGTAGTGGGGCTTATTTGGCAACGATGTTGTTGCATTGATAAGTCTTTTTTATTACAATTAAGTAAATCAGCCGATAACAAACTTGTTATCGGCTGATTTATTAGGTGTAAGATGTTATGTTTTTCCCGAACTCTCTGATAGAGTGGGTGCTATTTTTTTAGGTAGTTGGTCGAGATGACACGGAATTCAGTACGACGGTTGATTTGGTGACAGATCTCTTGCTGCTCGTTATCCATCTTAAGAATATTCTCCATGGTAAGCACTTCTCCTTCTTTAAGGAAGTCATATTTCTCTGCTAATGCTGTATCAACTACTTTAGGAGAAGTCTTTCCATATCCTTTGGCTGTTAGGCGAACACTTTGGATGCCTTTGGCTTTAAGGTAAGAGACAACGCTTTGTGCACGTTTTTGTGATAGGGTAAAGTTGGATTGTTGGTCTCCTCGTGCATCGGTATGCGCCATGATCTCAATGGCGATGGTTGGGTTGTCTATAAGAATTTGATATAGCTGGTCGAGGGATGTTTTCGATTGAGGTAGAAGATCCCATTTGGCTAAGTCGAAGTAGATGTTGTCTACCGAGATCGGAGCATCGGTGGGGGTGAGGGCAAGGTTGGTATTTAGATGTATGCTCTCTTTTGCTTCTAGTGTGTTGAAAAGGTATTTGGCATTAAGAAACCCTTTCTTGTAGGCTGCAACGAGGTACTCTTCGTCTTTTTTGATATTGAAACTGTATTTTCCGTTTCTTGATTTTAGTTTCAACATGGTTCCCTGTGTTCCAATAATTCGAACTGTGGCATTGCTGATCGGCTCTTGCGTCTTTTTGTTGCTAATGTGTCCTTCGATGGTGAACTCCATGGCAGGAATGATGAAAGAGAAGATGTCGTCTGATCGTGTACCTTTTCTATTGGATGTGAATAGTCCTTGTTCTTTACCAGCAAGAAAGGTGATGGCGAAGTCGTCTTCTGAAGAGTTGATGGGTGATCTTGCGTTTTCGACTTCCCATACACCATCTTCATTTTGTATGGCTTTGAATATATCTAGTCCTCCTATGCCGATGTGGGTGTCGGAAGAGAAGTATAGCTCTCCATTGTCTCTAATGAATGGGTAGGTCTCGTTTCCTGGGGTATTGATTTGTGGCCCTAGGTTGGTGGCACGTCCCCACTTGCCATTACTGTTTTTAGCTACCCATATGTCGTTTCCTCCATAACCTCCTGGTCGGTCGGATACGAAGTATAGCTCTTTGCCATCTAAAGTGATGGATGGGTGGGCTACCATGATGGAGTCGTTGGGTATCATTACTGGCTCTGGTTTGGCCCATTGATCACCATCTACTCTACTCTTATATACTACCGCGCTGGCTTTCCCTGCTTTGTTGTACTGGCATTTTGTATAGTAGATTACGGAACCTTGAGAGGTGAAAGAGGTGACGGCTTCGTCTTCTGGTCCGTTGATAATCATATTTGGGTCGAGCGTAACTGGTTTCTCCCAACGCTGTCTCTGTATATTAAAATTTGCATAACAGAGGTCGTAGAATTGCTCTCCTGTAATGCTACTTTTCTTTTTGCTTACGATCTCTGGATTGTTGGATGAGAAGACAAGATAGTTGCTGCGTGATGTGGGGTATATCGCGGCAATATCAGATCCTTTAGAGTTGATCTCTTTCATCTTTTTGATCTCTACTCTCGACTTGGATTGAATCCATTCAGGCGCAAGTTTTGCCATACGTATCTTCTCTTTAGCCACTTTTGATTTAGGGTTGGCCTGTAGGAATGTTTCGTATGTTTCTATCGCTTTCTCATATTTTCCACTGCCACAAAGCATGTCACCATAGGTGAGTAGTAGTGTGGAGTCGTTATATTTATAGGTCAAAGCCCTTTTGTAGAATGCCGAAGCTTTACGATAGTCTCCTATGCGATGGTAGTTTTGTGCTGTCTCGTAGAAGAAGCGACCTCTCTGCTCTTTGCTTTGCGATTTGGATGCTGCTTTTGTAAATAGCTTTGCCGCTTTATGGTATTCTCCATTCTCTTTGCTGCGGTTTGCTTTTTTTATAAGACTGCTCAATTGGCAGTTGCTAAAGGTGAAGAGAAGAGAAAAAGCCATGATGGCACGGCCTGCTTGTTTGAAGAAAAGGTTCTTTGTAAAGCCCATTATGTTTCGAAATTACTATTTACGTATATCTTGTTGTTAGTTTAAAACGTCTCATCTTTTTATTTATTATAGGCAAAGGAGCTTATCTGTGATATTTTGAACTATGCGAATACTCAAATTGTTGAAAAGAGAGTATCGGTTTAGAATGAGAGCTAGGAGCCGAGGTTTACCGAGACTTTTTAGCCGTAGGTGTTTTTTTATTAATGATTTAACGATTTCTTAAGGATGTTGTTAAGTAGAATATTATTGAATAATATTAAAACTTTCTTACCTTTGCCGAAGTATTCAAATATACAAGAAAAAGCATATTGATATGGAAGACTTACAATTGGAAGTAACAAAAAAGTTAGTGGAGATTAATACAATCAAGATTTCACCTGAGAGTCCTTTTACTTGGGCATCTGGATGGAAGTCTCCAATTTATTGTGACAATAGAAAGGTGCTTTCTTATCCTGCTGTTCGTACTTTTATTGCAAAGAGATTTGCAGAATTGATTCGAGAGAAATATCCTCAAGCAGAGGTGATCGCAGGGGTGGCTACAGGAGCTATCGCACATGGTGTGTTGGTAGCAGAAGAGCTTGGCCTTCCGTTTGTATACGTTAGATCGAAGCCAAAAGATCACGGTTTAGAGAATTTGATTGAAGGAGATTTGACTCCTGATCAAAAGGTGGTTATCATCGAGGATTTGGTATCTACAGGTGTTAGTTCGCTTAAAGCTGCTGAAGCGATTCGTAATTTTGGTGGAGATGTGCTAGGTATGTTGGCTATCTTTACTTATAACTTTACGATTGCGAAAGAGAATTTTGAAGAGGCTAATATTGAATTGACCACTTTGAGTAAGTACCAAAATCTTTTGGAGCTTGCACTAAGTAATGGCGACATTACAGAAGATCAAAAGCAAGATTTGGATAGTTGGAGAATTGATCCAGCTAACTGGGGACGCTAGTTGATCCAACACCATATTAGAGAGGCTATTTCGAAAAGGGAATAGCCTTTTTTATGGTGTTTTTATTAGTGATGGTTTCAAAAGAAGGTTTATTTTTGCCAAAAAAATGAAATTATGGGATTAGAAAAATATATTAGTGATGTGGTGACCTTGGATTGGGATCAGCATGTGGTTTATGAGAAACTAAGTACGTTTAAGACTTTTGAAGCGCTTTTCTCACCAGAGAATATAGAGAAGGTGAAGAGCCAGGTGAAAGATGCTCCTGACTTTAAAATAGAAGATTTTGAAGCTACTGACGACACTTGTTCTTTTAAGGTAGGATCGATGGGGCGTACTGGTTTACAGATTGTCAACCGTGAGCCATCGAAAGAGATTAAGATGACTGGTAATGGGACTGTTCCATTTAAATTTACTTTTTGGATTCAGGTTCTTCCTGTGACTTCTACTACTTCTAAGGTTCGTTTGACAGTTCATGCTGATATGAATATGATGATGAAAATGATGGTGGGGAAGAAGTTGAAGAGCGGCATTAACCAGTTGGCTAATGGCTTGCAACAAATTCCATTCGGAAATCTATAGTGGATATCTGAATTTTGATACACCTTGTTATTTGGCAGGGTGTATCAAACGTATCTCCTTGAAATTGTAGGTGTGTAGGGTTTTATCTTCTTTTTCTACTTCTAGTTGCCCTATCGAATTCACTCCAATTATCGTTCCTTTAAATATCCCGTATTTGTCTTCGTATGTCGCTGTGATATGGTGAAGATATAGCTGTTGATGGTAATGGTTGTCGATCATATTAGGGTCGCGCTCCATGATGTCCCACTGTGTTTGTATGTGCTGTAATAGCTCTTTTCGTTCTGTCTCTAGATCGTAGGTTTGGCCTGTAATCTGTGATAAGGAGATAGGGTTTGGTGCATCCGAGCTAAAGTGTTGTTGATTTATGTTTAGCCCTATCCCAGCAACGGCTACTGACACTTTGCTACCCATCCATTTTGTTTCAATAAGTATCCCACATATTTTGTTGTTATCGACATAGATGTCATTAGGCCATTTAATTGTAACTTTTTGTGCCGTTTTTTGTTGAAGATATGAACAGAGTCCAAGAGAGATGGCCTGTGATATACGAAACTGCTCGGTGATTTCTATGTTTCGAGGTTCGAGAATAATGGAAAAGGTGAGGTTTTGATTGGCTGTACTTTCCCAGTAGTTTCCTTTCTGTCCTTTGCCTGCCGTTTGGAGGTTGGCGAATATGGTGGTGCCATGCACCTGACTTTTTGTCTGTAATAGACGGTTGGCATAGTTATTGGTAGAATCTATGTGATTTAATTGAACTATTATGTCACCAATGTTAGTATTCATTGAAAGTTTTTCTTTATGTGTTGAAAATATTGGGCAAAAATAATATCCTTTGGTCTTAAATATAATAATTACGGATTAAAATATATCTTTGTAACTAATGACCATCTGAAAAAAGATAGAGTAGACTATATGAATGAAACTCAAAAATTGATTGATTCTATTGTTGAGGGAATACAACAAAAGAGAGGAAAAGATGTTAAGGTGATAGACCTCCGTGAAGTAGATGGTGCAAGTACGGATTATATGATATTTTGTCATGGTAGCTCCACGGTAAATGTAGATGCAATTTGTAATGGTATTGCCGAAGAGGTGGTGAGTAAATTGCATATAGATCCAAGAACGGTAGAAGGTTTGCGTAATGCCCAATGGGTTGTAGTGGATTATTTCGATGTGATCGTTCATGTGTTCTTAGAAGAGTATCGCTCTTTCTACAACATCGAAGATTTATGGTCAGATGGAGAGTTAACCCTAATAGAAAGCGAAAATTAAAAGCAAATATGGCTAAAGATAATAATAAGAAGGGCTGGAATAAGCCTAAACAAGGAAAGCCCAGCAATAATGGTAAGGGTGGGCTTCCCCAAAAATTTAATCCTTTTCTATTCTTTGGTATTATCACCCTATTGTTTTTAGGGTTTCAGTTTTTTGCTGGAGGTGGTAGTGCAATAGAAAAAAGTTGGACTGAACTACGTCCAATGGTGTCAAATCAGGATATTCAGAAGGTTGATGTAGTGAATCGATCTAAGGCTGAGTTTTTTCTTAAAGCCGATAGCTTTAAGAAGTATGAGGGCGAATTTAAAGGAGCCTTCTCTAAACCTACTATTGAAGGACCTCAGTTTTATGTGAATATTGGAGATGTGGCTGTTTTTACAAGACAGTTGGAAAAAGCACAGGGTAATGTACCCGAAGATGATCGTATTGGGATCTCTTACCAAGAACGTACCGATTCGATGAGTGTGTTGTTTAGCTTGGCTCCAATATTGATTATCATATTTATATGGTTCTACCTTTTCCGTCGTATGGGTAAAGGTGGTGGCGCTGGTGGTTCTGGAGGAATTTTCAATGTGGGTAAATCACAGGCAAAGGTTTTCGAGAAAGGCGAGAAAGTAGATACTACCTTTAAAGATGTGGCAGGACTTTCGGAAGCTAAAGAGGAGATTGAAGAGATTGTGGACTTCTTGAAGAGTCCAGATAAATATACTAAGCTTGGAGGTAAAATACCTCGTGGAGCACTACTTGTAGGACCTCCCGGAACAGGAAAGACGTTGTTGGCTAAAGCCGTTGCTGGAGAAGCTGGTGTCCCTTTCTTCTCGATGTCAGGTTCTGACTTTGTGGAGATGTTTGTTGGGGTTGGAGCTTCGAGAGTTCGTGACCTGTTTAAGCAAGCAAAAGAGAAAGCTCCTTGTATTATCTTTATTGATGAGATCGATGCTATTGGTCGTGCAAGAAGTAAGAATGGTGGTTTTTCATCGAATGACGAAAGAGAGAATACTCTGAATCAGCTGTTGACTGAGATGGATGGTTTTGGAACCAATTCAGGGGTGATAATCCTAGCTGCTACGAACCGTGCGGATATCTTAGATAGGGCATTGATGAGAGCAGGTCGTTTTGATCGCCAGATACATGTAGATCTGCCTGATTTGAATGAGAGAAAAGCAATTTTTAAAGTGCATTTACGTCCTTTGAAAGTTAGTGAGGATTTCGATTCTGATTTCTTGGCCAAACAGACTCCTGGTTTCTCTGGTGCAGATATTGCAAATGTTTGTAATGAGGCTGCATTGTATGCTGCTCGTAAGAAGAAGGATGTGATTGATCGTCAAGATTTCTTGGATGCAGTAGACCGTATTGTGGGTGGATTGGAGAAGAAGAATAAGATATTAACTCCAATGGAGAAGAAGACAATTGCTTTCCATGAGGCAGGTCATGCGTCGGTGAGCTGGTTGCTTGAACATGCGCATCCATTGGTTAAAGTGACTATTGTTCCACGTGGTTACGCTTTAGGTGCAGCATGGTATCTGCCTGAAGAGCGTCAGATTACAACCAAAGAGCAGTTGTTGGATGAGATGTGTGCTACCTTAGGTGGTCGTGCGGCGGAAGAGATTGTTTTTGGTCGTATCTCTACAGGAGCACAAAATGATTTGGAGAAAGTAACCAAGTTGGCTTATTCGATGATCTCTATTTATGGTATGAGTGGTAAGGTCGGAAATGTTAGTTTCCATGACTCATCAGGAAATCAAGGTTATGGTTTTTCTAAGCCTTATAGTGAAGAGACAGCTGTGATGATTGATCATGAGGTAAGAGAGCTAATTGAGGCTTCTTATGAGAGAGCAAAACAGATTCTGTTGACTAATAAAGAGGCCTTTGAGAAGTTGGCAAATATTCTTCTTGAGCGTGAGGTAATCTTTACGGATGATGTACAGACTATCTTTGGTGCACGTCCTTGGAAAAGCAAGACAGACGAACTTGAGGAGGCTTATGTTAAAAGTGAAGCTGCTTTAGCAGAGGCTGCTGAACAGAAGATGGAAACATCGGAAGAGGAAGTTTCGAGTGAGGAGAAAACATCAGAAGATAAGAATGAAGCGGAGGCATAATTTCGTGTCGAAGTGATATTCAAATGATATATTAAAGTGAGTGAGGTGTTCCATATTTGGGATGCCTCATTTTTTATTTAAACGTTTTGTTGAATCGGTTGTTTTAACTATTGAGAGAGGTGGTTTGATGCCATTTTGAGGCTAGTCTGTATACTGAACATTAACAATAATAAAAATCGCTATATTATTTTATGAATAAACGACACATTAAGTTTTTTTCTTACATTTGCGGATGCTGAATCTTGAAAGAGTGTTAAAGTATTATAAACTAAAGTCTTTTTGAATAGATATCATTGACATGCTAGATTTACAAACGGTTCGTAAAGAATACGATAGGTATGACGAAGGCTGGAAGCTTGTCTCGATATCTAATGATAAGTATATTTTAGATGAGATTACTTACTGTCTTCAAGACCAAAAAATTGTCTCGATGCTATTGGATTATGGCGAAGAGTCAATGTTGTCTTTAGGTTATGCATTGTTATATGTGAGACCTCAAGATGTTGATGATGCTAAGGCTATTGTTGAACAATATAATATATACTAGACCCATTGAATAATTTACAACAAAGAACACTGACGGGCATTCTTTTTGTCTGTACGTTAGTTGGATCAATCGCTATTGGTAAATGGACTTTTTTTGTGCTTTTTATCTTGATCTCTTATCTGGCAACCAATGAATTTTATCATCTTGCCTATAAAGCCAAAGCGCGCCCCAATAGAAAGATAGGTATCGCTACAAGTATCTATATCTTTATCTCATTTTTTCTTGTTGCATCAGGAATGGTGCCATCAAAAGTGACGCTGGGTATCATTCCATTGATCGTGGGTCTTTTTGTATATGAACTCTATCGTGATAGTAAAGTGCCTTTCTTAAACTTGGCTTTTACGCTTTTGGGATTGGTTTATGTAACTACTCCTTTGGCCCTGTTTAATTTCTTTGTATTTCCTCCTGAAGGAGAGGCATACGCTGCTTATTCACCATATCTCTTAATGGGGATATTTATCTTTATCTGGACCAATGACTCAGGTGCTTACCTTTTCGGTTCTCAGTTTGGAAAGCATAAGTTGTTTGAACGTATCTCTCCTAAGAAGACATGGGAGGGAAGTATTGGTGGCGGTGTGATGACAATGATCGCAGCTGTCGTATTAAGTTATCTTTTTCCACAATATAAAATGGTGGACATGTTGGTTGTAGCACTCATTACAGTGGTGGCAGGAACATTGGGTGACTTAGTGGAATCGATGTTTAAACGTAGTATTGATGTCAAAGATAGCGGATCATTCTTTCCAGGACATGGAGGTTTGTTAGACCGTTTCGATAGTGTGATTTTGGCTGCACCTATGGTCTATTTTTATATTAGATTGATATCGTAGTATGAAAGAATAAAAGAGTCGCTCTGGGTTTACGATGTGAAGATTGTTAATTCATTGAGTGCTTCGAAATAAAATATTTAGAAAATGATCAAAAAACATATACCGAATAGTATTACCAGCTTGAATATAATTTCAGGGGTTCTCGCTGTTTACTTTGCTTTGTATGGTGAACTTAAACTTGCTGTGATTGCAATTTTTTGTGGAGCTATATTTGATTTCTGTGACGGATTGGTGGCAAGAGCTTTAAAAGCATATTCAGATATTGGTAAAGAGTTGGACTCTTTAGCCGATATGATCACTTTTGGTTTTGCTCCTGGTGCGCTCCTTTTTGGTGTTTTGCAGATAACTCTTGAAGGTAAGGTGATGTCACCGATGGAGGTTGTGAACTCTTCATACGTTGGGTATTACTTGTGTGCTTTGGTTATTCCCGTTTTCTCAGGTCTTAGATTGGCTAAATTTAATGTTGATACAAGACAGTCGACATCTTTTATCGGTATGCCAACTCCAGCAAATGCAATCTTTTGGGCTTCTTTGGCTCTGCTTTGTGTGGATGGAGTGGAAGGACATTGGTATGCGTTTATGTTTAATCCAACTCTTTTGGCGATTCTAGCCTTTGCGACATCATTCTTGTTGGTGTCTGAGGTTCCAATGTTTTCATTTAAGTTTAAGAATCTATCTTTTAAAGAGAATAAAATACGATTTTTCTTTTTAGCTGTGGTGATTACCCTAATCTCCTGCTTTGGTGTGTTGGGAATTACTTTCGCCATGTTATTGTATGTGGTTTTGTCTGTAGCTCAGTGCTTTTTTTGTAAGTCATAGGATGAATCGAGATAATTTAAAAAGTCCTTTCTATGGTTAGAAGGGATTTTTTTTGTACTTTAATTTTGAATTGAAAAAATACTTTCATGCATAACCCCCAAGAGATAATTGATGATCTAAATCGTTCAATTGAAGGTGTATCTGAGAAAGATCTTCGCTTCTTTCCTAATGAGGTTTTAAAAACTCAAATTGAAGAGATGTCTTCTCATGCTGATAAGTGTGACATTTGTAATAGAAAGTTGTCTGGAACAAAAGAAATATTTCCAATGATAAAGGCTGCAATTGCTCAGCCTGGGCACGAACGTAAAGAGGTGGACCGTTATTTGAACTCTGTTTCCGATCACCTAAAAACGGAACATGGTGTTAGATCTGCACATCACTATGCTAGTAAGTTTGCGATGTGGTCGATGATTGGCTCTATCGTGGTGGCTTCTTTGGTTCTGTTTTTGATGGGGGTTGAGAAGATGCTTTTTTTAGTGGTCTCTATCGGAGTGATCGCTTTTGTTCTGGGATATGTAGCAGGGGATCTGAAAGATCGTCGTCATGAGAAAGATAATCCAACCGTTGATAAATAGTTTGTATAAGTAAGATATGGATATAAATTTCCTAGTTATTGAGGGTAATATTGGAGCAGGTAAGACCACCTTGTCTACCATGCTTAGTCAGAAGTATAATGCGAAATTAATATTAGAACAGTTCTCTGATAACCCGTTTTTGCCAAGATTCTACAAGGATCCTGATAAATTTTCATTTCCATTAGAGATGTCTTTTATGGCAGAGCGATATAATCAGTTGAAGCAGCAAGCTGAATTAGATCTGTTTAAAACTTTTACTGTTTCGGATTATTACTTTATGAAGTCTCTAATATTTTCTAAATCGACACTTCAAGAGGATGAATATAATTTATATCGTAAATTCTTTGACATCATATATCAAAATATACCTAAGCCTTCGCTTTATGTATATCTTCATTTAAGTACGGAACGATTGATGGAGAACATCTCAAATCGTGGAAGAAGCTATGAGACAGAGATAACTCCAGACTATTTGAAACAGATCACAGATGGTTATTTTAACTTTTTTTCTCAACAAAGAGACTTCCCTGTTGTTGCTATTACAACAGATGAGTTAGATTTTGTGAAAAATAAGGCTGATTTTGATAAAATTGAGCGTATAATTTTCGGTCAGAGCTACCCAAAAGGTTTAACTAGGTTAATACCTTAATTGATAAGAAAAAATAGCTTAAAAACTTTTTCAAAATTAACAAATCGTTTTACTTTTGTGTATAATGTAGAATAAGTGGTTTTTAGAAAACTAATAGATGTATATCATGAAACAATTCAACTTTAGATCTTTGGGTGGTGTTATCCTTGCAGCCGTGTTGCTGTCTGGATGTGCTAGCATTAAAAAGATGAAAAAGAATGCGGATAAGATTACTTATGACGTAACTCCTGAGATTCTTGAGTCTCACGGTGGTAATGTAGATGTTGCGATTCAAGGACGCATCCCTGAAAGTTATTTCGTAAAGGGTGCTTCAGTAACAGCTACTCCAGTATTTGTTTATGAAGGTGGTGAGCAAGCTTTCAAGCCTTACTCTCTTCAAGGAGAAAAAGTAGACGGTAATGCTAAAGTGATTCCTTATGCAAAAGGTGGAAGTTTTTCTTATAAAGGAACTGTACCTTTCGTAGAAGGAATGAGAAAAGGTGATTTAGAAGTACGTATTGTTGCTTCTAAAGGAGCTAAATCTGTGACTTTTGATCCTATCAAGGTTGGTGAAGGTACTATTGCAACTTCTACTCTTGTAGAAAATACACCTGCTTCAATCGTTGGTATTCAAAAATCAAAAAACACAACAGGTGTTTATGATCCAGCAATTGATCAATTCCAAAGAGTTGTTCCTGAATCGTATAGAGCTGACTTGATGTATCTAATTAACAGTGCTTATGTTCGTGGACAAGAGCTTAAGAAAGAAGATGTAGCTGAGTTGACAAAGTATATCAAAGCTGCTTATGGTGATGAGAAGAAAGAGTTGAAAGACATCGAGATTTCTGCTTATGCTTCTCCAGATGGAGCATTGAATCTTAATGAGAAACTTGCTAAGAATCGTGAGAACTCTGCTTCTAAGTATGTTAATCGTCAGTTGAAGCGTAATAAAATTGACGCAGATGTAACTGGTCGTTTTACTCCAGAAGATTGGGAAGGTTTCAAAGAGCTTGTTGAAGCTTCTGACATTCCAGACAAGCAACTTATCTTGCGTGTTCTTGCTATGTATAATGATCCTGAAGTACGTGATCGTGAGATCAAGAATATTTCTGAAGCATTCACTGTATTGGCAGACAAAGTACTTCCTAAACTACGTCGTGCGAAGATCACTGCTTCTGTAGATGTAATTGGTAAGAGTGATGAAGAGATTTCAGCTTTAGCTACTTCTGATGCTTCAAAATTGAACCAAGCAGAGCTATTGTATGCTGCTACTTTGACTGAAGATAAGAATCAGCAAATGGCTATCTACAATGCATTCATCAAGAACTACTCATCTGACTGGAGAGGTTACAACAACTTGGGTATGATCCAGATGAAGAACGGTAACGTTGATGCTGCAAACAAGAACTTCAAGAAAGCAGATCAATTAGATCCTAAGAATCCTATCGTGATGAACAACTTAGGTGCTGTTGCTCTTTCTAACGGTGATGTAGCAAAAGCTGAAGAGCTATTCGGTGCTGCTAACGGAGCTGGTGGAGAAGTAGATTACAACCTTGGTGTTGTTGCAATCAAGAAAGGTGATTACGATGCTGCTGTTAAGTATTTCGGAAAATGTTCTTGTGTAAACGCTGCTTTGGCTCAAATGTTAGCTGGAGACAACAACGGTGCACTTCGTACTTTGAACAACAACAAGTCTGACGATGCGTTAGTTGATTACTTGAAAGCTGTTATCGGTGCACGTACTGCTAAAACAACTTTGTTGTATGCTAGTTTGCGTGATGCTGTTGCAAAAGATGCTAAATATAAAGCATTGGCTAAAACAGATCTTGAATTCGCTAAGTATATCGATGATGCTCAATTCAAAGATATCGTGAAATAATTCGATTAAGCGAAGAAAAATATTATATATTAGGGTAGCGAAAGCTACCCTTTTTTTATATGTGTGAATTATGAATAGTTCAAGTTTATATGTCGATGTAGTGGTGCCTTTTCCACTTGCATCTGCCTTTACTTATCACTACGACGAATTGTTAAGTGGGCAGATACAAGTTGGTAAGAGGATTGTTGTGCCATTTCGAAACAAGCCTATTGTTGCGATTGTACTTAAGCTACATGGCAATAAACCTGAAGGATACGAAACGAAAGCGGTTGTATCTATCGTAGATACGACACCTTCTGTTAGTGATATTCAATTAAACTTCTGGTCTTGGATTGCCAACTACTATCAATGTACTATTGGAGAGGTGATGAAAGCAGCCATTCCTGCATCACTGCGTTTAGATGCCGATGCTCGAATCTCGGTTGATGAAGAGGTTGAACCACAAAGAGTGGAGCAGTGGGATAACCAAACCAGAGAGATCTACTATTATGCACTTGGTGATCGCGACCTTAAGCTATCGAAATTAGTAAAGGAATTCGGTAAAGAGGAGGTATACCAAATCGTCTCTTCTTTAATGCGAGAAAGCGTATTCTCATGTGATGGTTCCGCTAGAGGAGTCCAAAAAAGAATGGTTAAGATGGTGCGGCTATCTTCTTCATATAGACATTTGAAAACGCTAGAGATGGTGCTAAAGGGGCTCTCTAGAGCACCCAAACAGCAAGAGCTAATGGTCTATATGATGGATGAGTGTCGTATAGACGACAACTGGGCTTATGGATTTTCGACAGATGAAATCAAAAAAAGACAGCTTTATAGCGGTGTACGACCACTTGTTCAAAAGGGGATCATTGAACTCTTTGAAGTAGAAGAGCGTGAGTTGATTAATGCTCATTCTACGGAGACAACACTCCCTTGTTTATCAGAGGTTCAAGAGACGGCTTACAAAGAGATTCTACATAACTTTTTTGAGAAACAGGTCGTCTTACTTCATGGAGTGACAGCAAGTGGAAAGACCGAGATATATATACGTTTAATTGCGGACTGTTTAAAGCAAAATAAGCAAGTCTTATACCTATTGCCAGAGATAGGGTTGACCACACAGATTATACGTCGTTTAAAGAGCGTTTTCGGCAATCGAGTGGCGATATACCATAGTCGTATTTCAGATAATGAGAGGCTTGAGTTGTGGGAGAAGATGCATGCTTATGACCCCTCTAATACAGAGGGTGAGTGTCAAGTAATCCTCGGAGCTCGCTCAGCTATATTCCTGCCATTCAAAAGGCTTGGGTTGATTATTGTTGATGAAGAGCATGAATCCTCATTTAAACAGTACGACCCATCTCCAAGATATAATGCCCGTGATGCAGCAATTGTGTTGTCTCATATTCACCAGTGTAAAACACTATTAGGTTCTGCAACACCATCGGTTGAAACATACTATAATGCAGAGAGTGGTAAGTTTGGCCTAGTAACATTGACCCAAAGATATAACGATATTGTTCCTCCAGAGATTGTCATCACGGATATCTCTGAAGCGAAACGAACAAAATCCATGCAGGGGGCTTTCACCCCTGTCCTTGTCGAAGAGATAAAGCAAAGCCTAGAGAATAAGAAGCAAGTCATCCTATTTCAAAATAGACGTGGTTATGGGTTGTTTGTTCAATGTAATAGTTGTGGTTGGACCCCTAAATGTCTGCATTGCGATGTGAGTCTTACATATCATAAAGCTGATAATTCATTGGTGTGTCACTACTGTGGTTATAAGATGTATTTCCCAAAAGCATGCCCTACATGTCATGGGAAAGAGATCAAAGACATAGGTCACGGCACCGAGAAGATAGAGGCGGAGATAAAAGAGTTGTTTCCTGAAGCAAAGCTTCTACGTATGGACCTCGACACCACAAGAAAGAAGAATGCATTCGATCATATCATCGGTTCCTTCGAAAGGCATGAAGCTGATATACTCATCGGTACACAGATGGTCACCAAAGGGCTTGACTTCTCTAATGTAGCCGTTGTGGGTATCATTAATGCGGATGCCATCCTTAAGTTTCCCGATTTTAGAGCATACGAAAGAAGTTTCCAATTAATGCTACAGGTCAGTGGCAGGGCAGGACGTCTTCATGGTGGCGGTAAGGTGGTTATACAGACAAGCGACCCAACCAACCCACTATTTAATGATGTAATCAAAGGGGATTATCCATCGCTCTATCGTTCACAAATAAAAGATAGAGAGATGTTCCACTATCCCCCTTTCTACCGGATGGTATCGATTATGGTTAAACATAAGTATCAGAATATCGTAGATACTTTTGCTAATCAACTGGCCTATGTCCTCCGACAGCAGTTTGGCGATCGTGTTCTTGGTCCTGAATATCCATTGTTAAGTAGGGTTCAGAATAGTTACCAAAAACAGATAATCCTAAAGTACGAAAGAGACTATTCGATTTCAGCGGCAAAGAAACTGATTGAAAAGATTATCTCTCATGTACTATCACATTCATCGAACAAGAATGTCTCGATTATTATAGATGTCGACCCATTATAGGTCATTTTGCAAAAAATATCTTACTTTTGTTTACTTGAACAAAGAAGGCACACACTGGATGTCTTACACGTTTTAATGATGGAATAATTCAAATTACTATGGGTAAAATCATTGCGTTAGCGAATCAAAAAGGAGGGGTGGGTAAAACAACCACTTCAATAAATTTGGCTGCAAGCCTTTCTGTATTAGAGAAGAAGGTCTTAATTATTGATGCAGATCCTCAGGCGAATGCTACCTCTGGTTTAGGCTTTGATTTGAGTGAAGTTGAGTCTACCATCTATGAATGTATAGTAGATAAGCTAGACCCAAAAACTATCGTTAAAGAGACCGACATCGAAGGGCTATACTTGGTCCCTTCACATATCGATTTGGTCGGTGCTGAAGTCGAGATGCTTCAACTAGCCAATAGAGAAAAACTTCTTAAGAAGGTCCTCGAAGAGGTAAGGGATGATTATGACTTTATCATCATTGACTGTTCTCCCTCTTTGGGACTAATCACAGTCAATGCACTTACCGCTGCGGATTCCGTTGTAATACCTGTACAGAGCGAATATTTTGCCTTAGAGGGATTAGGAAAACTTCTTAACACCATCAAAATTATACAGAGTCGACTGAATCCCACTTTAGAGATCGAAGGGTTTTTACTGACCATGTATGATTCACGATTAAATTTAGCGAATCAAATATATGAAGAGATAAAGACACACTTTAAATCGATGGTATTTAAGACCGTGATATCAAGAAATATTAAGTTGAGTGAAGCTCCTAGTTATGGCAAAGCAGTCATAGAGTATGATGCTAATTCAACGGGAGCAAAACAATACTTAGAACTTGCTCGCGAAATAATTGTTAATAATAGTAGCTTAGCTACAGTTTAAATATATACCCGTTCAGGATAGAGTAATTATGGCAAAAAGAAATGCTTTAGGTAGAGGTTTGGGTGCATTAATCAATGATGCTGATTTAGTGAATGATCCATCTTCATCTATCACCCATGTGGACATAGATAAGATTGAGGCAAACCCCTTTCAGCCACGTACCGAATTTGATGATGATACACTTATTGAATTAGCAACTTCGATTCAAGAGTTGGGGCTAATACAGCCTATTACTCTACGTAAAATCGGAGGTGGTAAGCTCCAAATAATTGCTGGTGAGAGACGTTTTAGAGCCTCTCAAGTTGCAGGATTAACATCCGTTCCTTGTTGGATTAGACAAGTTGGCGATGAGCAGATGCTCGAGATGGCATTGGTAGAGAACATACAACGTGAAAACCTATCTGCTATAGAGGTGGCATTAAGCTACCAGCGATTAATTGACGAATGTAATTTGACCCAAGATGCCCTTAGCGATAAGGTAGGCAAAAAAAGAGCTACGGTATCCAACTACCTACGTCTTCTAAAGCTTCCTGTGGTAATACAGAATGGCCTTCAGAAGAGAGCCCTATCCATGGGACACGCAAGAGCTATCATTAACATCGATGATGAAGATTTCCAAGTCGAACTTTACCATCAGATCATCGAGGAAGGTCTCTCTGTACGAAAAGTAGAGGAGCTTGTTCGCCAATACAATCAAGGAGAGCAAGAGAGTGAACTTCCAAAGAATCCCGCAGCTAAAAGAGACCCTTTCCCACAAGAATTTGGTTCACTTCAACAACATCTTCGTTCTTATTTCGATGCGACGGTGGATTTCAGAATGAATGACAAAGGAAAAGGGAAAATTGTAATTCCTTTTGACGATCCTAAGGAATTGGAGCGTATTATTTCTATATTGGACCAAACAAAAACTAAATAGGTAGATCTTTAGATGGAGATGAATAGTTTCAGTAAGCGTATTTTGATCACATGTGTAGTACTTCTTTCAGTGGTAATTCAATCCATTGGTCAAGAGAAAAAGGAGGTGATGCCAGCTTCTGTAGTCGTTGCAGATAGTGTCAAACTTCCTATGGATACTACAGAGCTTGAGCCTCAGTTTCGTATGATTCCTCGTTCTCCTAAGAAGGCATCTATTATGTCAGCACTTGTTCCTGGTCTTGGACAGATCTACAACCATAAATATTGGAAACTTCCACTAATTTATGGTGGTTTTGCAGCCATGACATATGGATTCACATGGAACAACGGTCAATACAAAGACTATAAGAAAGGATATCAGATTCTATCTAAAGAGTATAGCTCATTGACTCCCGAAGAACTTGCTTACTTGCAGCAGTTGATTCGAAATCCAAACGTTAACCTTGAAGATCCACAACAGCAAGAGTACCTACTAAGACAGCTAGAATCTGGTATGTCTTACTACAAACGTAATAGAGATTTGAACGTCGTAGGTATGGCAGCACTTTATCTACTGAATATCATTGATGCCAGTATTGATGCACACTTCTCTACTTTTGATATCAGCGATAATCTTTCGATGGATGTTCAACCCTATGCCACTCCAGACCAAATGGGAGTGGGTGTACAATTCAAATTTTAACCTCACTCAATAGACAATAATGAAGTTATATATTCTTCTTTTTATATCTCTTTTCATCTCCTTTTCTCCAGTCACGGCCAATGACTACAACAAGAGCAAAAGTGTAGATGCTGATTCACTACAAAGAATTAAGATCAAGTCCGTAGACAAGCTAGACTTCGATGGAACCTATCAGTGGTCTTACGTGAAGGTAGATGAAGATCTATCCGATATCTTTACCGACCGATTAGATTCAATGGTCATCCAATGGAGAACCAACTGTTTGACATCTTTCGAACCACTCAACCAAGACACCATCAATGGACTTGACCATGTGATCGACGAATCAGAGGTATTAAAAGGAATGTTATCGGACAGTGTATACATCAAACAGTTCGAAAATATCAACTCATTTATTGATCTATCTTATAACGGGACCGTAAAGAATTTTGTCAACTTATATGCCGTACGTCGCAAGAGACAGATTGCAAACTTACTGCAACTATCAGAGTATTATTTCCCAATGTTTGAAGAAGTTTTAGATCGTTATGACATGCCTTTAGAGCTGAAATATCTTCCGATCATCGAATCTTCGTTGAACCCTAGAGCTTACTCTAGAGCTGGTGCATCTGGATTATGGCAGTTTATGTACCACACAGGAAAACAGTATAAACTTCGTATTAACAGCTATGTCGACGAACGAAGAGACCCTTACAAGGCCTCTGAAGCAGCAGCCAAATTCTTGAAAGACCTATACAGCATCTACAAAGATTGGCATTTAGTTATTGCGGCATACAACTGTGGACCAGGGAATGTAAACAAAGCCATACGTCGTTGTGGTGGAGCACGTAACTACTGGGAGATATACTATCGCCTACCAAGAGAGACAAGAGGTTATGTGCCTTCATTCATCGCTGCAACATACATCATGAACTATGCCGATGAATATGGAATCACACCAAACAAACGCGTCTTACCACTAGCTACGGATACCATCACCGTCGATCACTATCTACACCTACAGCAGGTGGCAACCAAGATGAACATCCCGATCGATATGATACGTGAGTTGAATCCTCAGTATCGTAAAGATGTAATCCCTGCAACAGCTACTGATACGTACATGTTAAGACTTCCAGCGGAAAGAGTTGGAGACTTCATCGACCAAGAGTCACACATCTATGCACTAGATAGAAACAAATATTTCCCGAACAACAGATTGATGAAACCAAAATCATTAGGGTCATCTAAATATGCCCACGGAGACATCAAAGGGAAAAAGAAAGTATACTATAAAGTGAAGAATGGAGACAACGTGGGATACATTGCCGAATGGTTTCATGTTAGAAGTAGTGACCTTCGCTACTGGAACAACATTCGCCGTAACATGATCCGTGTAGGACAGAAGCTCGTAATCTACGTCCCTGCCTCAAAATATAGCTACTATAAAGGCTTTAACACAAAGTCTTTTACCCAAAAGCAACAAGCGATTGGAGCAAGAGGTTATCGCAATAAAACAGCTTCTAGCTCTAAGTCTAGTTCTGGAAAATACGTCTACTACACCGTGAAAAAGAACGACACCCTATGGAAGATCGCGAAGAAGTACAACGGAGTTACTGAGAGCTCTATTAAGAGCCTTAATAGCATCCGTAATGCAAGATCGCTATCTATTGGACAAACCATAAAGATCAAGAAGATTTAGACCCCTCCCTGATCATTAAAACAAATAAAGCGGCACCCTATATAGTCAACAACTATGAGGATGCGCTTTATTGTTTTATACAAAAATCCTTAACCATCTTATGGTGTCATTCATCAACCCTGATCTCAAGACACTCTTGCCACCAAACGGATAAACAAATTAGAACACAAGGATATAGCTCATTTATAGATGTAATTGGTATTAACTATTTCCAAGTGAATTTCTCACGCTGAATAGGCATACTCATACAGCGAGCACCACCACCACCACGAGCCAATTCAGACCCTTCGATCGTAACTACCGCCTTTTCATAGTCGTTGACATCTCTCTTTCCTACAATAAAATCCAATGCTGGAATCACCTCAAAACCATGCTTATTCATCTCCTCTATCGTATGCACATTTCGGGCATAACCAATCACCTTACCTGGAGCAAACGAAAAGAAATTAGCACCACTATGCCACTGCTCTCTCTCCATAGTCCAACGGTCAGCTGTTCCTCCACACTGAACTGGGTCCAGGTGAATACCTCTCTTTGCCAATGCCTTCAGTAGATTCTCTTCCGTCTCAATCTTCTTCACCTTACCGTTATCGATCTCGATATGGATCGTCTGATACTTATTACGTCCCAAAATCAATGGTTCATAAACCATACACTTATCCTCTGCTAAGAAAGTAAACACCATATCCAGATGAATGAATGATTCAGGTGTATGAGGAAGTTCTTGAACGATAATATGTTTTGGGGTATCTTTTCTCTGCTTCAGTGTCTCGATGATAAAATCAATACCATAGGTCGTCGTTCTACTACCACACCCAATCACCAACAGATCTTCTGCGCCAACCTGTACATCTCCTCCTTCGATAGAGACACGTGGATCTAATGGAAACTTACGCTTCGCAGTCAATGGATTTACCGTACTGGCCTTTATGGTCGGATGATATTGAAAGATCGTCTCCATCACAAAACTCTCTCTCTCTCTCACCTTACTGGCCATCTTACCAATCAACACATTGTCCCAAACACTCATCGACGCATCACGCGTAAACAAGAAATTATGCAATGGGCGAAGAGCAAAACGATCCTCCGTTAAAAAGTTGGTTAGATTATCTCTTTGAATAGGAACCCCTTGAAGTAGCTGTCGAGCCAATTCATCCGTAGGCATCTCCTTCAATTCATCGATAATATCGAAACATTTCTCTTCACAACAGATCTTCTCTAACAACGACGCCTTAGCATCATGGCTATGAAGTGTCTCTGCCAATAGATCTTTTACTTCGAAAACATTGGTTACCTTCTGAAGTGCTCCTTTAAATTGAGCATACTCCTTCTGTGCGATAGATAGATTTAATATATCGCTATATAATGCTTTCTCCGCATTCTCTGGGGTCATGTTCTCTACCTCGATTCCGGGAGTGTGTAGAATCACACCATTTAGTTTCCCGATCTCTGAAGTCACATTCAGTTGAAAATTTTTCATGGGTTATGCGATTATCTTTTTTGAATACTGTCTATCTACAAATATAATTTATTATCACAATTTAAGGTATGATTATTATTTCTTCCTTATATTGTTTCTCATTGATATCTTTGTATTTCAAGAAAACCGAAGGAAAATGAGAGGATTTAGACACATGATACTGCTTTTTTTCATTGGAGTGGTTGGAAGAGGGATAGCACAAGAGAAAGCCCCTATTTCGATCCACAATGTCGGTGTGTCTGATACGCTCATTTCGAAACCACAGCTACTGCCCGAAGTTCGTGTAAATCAGAACTACAGCCGTAACTATTGGCGAAAGTATTATCGCTTGGTACGTAAGGTAAAAAAAGTATACCCCTTAGCCAAAAAAGCGAGAGTAGTCGTAGCCGAGTATGAACAGGAATACAACAAATATAACAAGAAGCGCGACCGTCGTCGATTTGCCAAAGGACTCGAAAAAGCACTGCTTAAAGAGTACGAACCGATGATCCGAAAGATGAAAATGAGTGAAGGGCGCATATTGATCCGCCTAATCGACCGAGAGGTAAACCTCACCTCATACCATATCATCAAAGAGTTTCGTGGTGGTTTCACAGCCTTCATCTGGCAATCCGTAGCTAGAATATTCCGACAAGACCTCAAATCAAAATACGACCCTTATGGCGAGGACTACCTGATCGAATTGATTGTCCAAGCCATCGATAGAGGCGAGATATAATCGACCTTATTCATATCGTATGGACGTAATCTTACCTTAATCTTTACCAAACAGCACCTCTATAGCCATTTTTACCACTTCTATTCTTAGATATGAATTAAATTTCTTATTTTCGGTTGCTTTAAAAATATGTTCTCTACTGTTTAATGCGTGGTAATGGATAACATAAAACATCGAGGTTTAAGAAAAAGATTGGTGCAACAGCTTGCACATAAAGGGAATTTTGACCCTAAAGTAATGGAGGCTATGCTTCGCGTTCCGCGACACCTATTCATTGAGCCGTCGTTTCTTCGATATGCTTATCAAGATATGGCCTTCCCTATTGGTTGTGGACAGACAATATCCCAACCTTTCACCGTGGCTGCCCAAACTTCTCTATTAGAAGTTGCTCCACGTATGAAAGTGTTGGAGATTGGTACCGGATCTGGCTACCAATCGGCAGTGCTATGTGATATGGGAGCCAATCTCTTTAGCATCGAGCGTCACCTTCCACTGCATGAGCAATCCAAACAGCTCTTAGAACAATTAACATACCGTCCACGTTTATACTATGCGGATGGTTATATTGGCCTACCCACCATCGCACCATTCGATCGAATCCTAATCACTGCTGCTGCCCCCGAAATACCACAACAACTCTTAAAACAACTAGGAGATGGTGGAATTATGGTGGTGCCTGTTGGCGAAGGAAAAGATCAAGAGATGATCAAGATAAGACGATGTGGCGACCAATTTCAAACAGAGAATCACGGAGCCTTTTCATTCGTTCCGATGCTCAAAGGTAGAGAATAAAAAATAGATACGTTATGATGAATGTTGCATGCTTGACTTTTAACCCTGTACAGGTAAATACATATGTTATTTGGGACGAAACACTGGAATGTGTTATTATCGACCCGGGTTGTTCTAATCCAGCCGAAGAGGCACAACTGGTGGACTTTATCGAAAGAAAATCGTTGAAACCAGTACGACTCATAAATACACATGGCCATTTTGACCATATTTGGGGTAATGATTTTGTGGCTAAAAAATGGGATCTTCCTGTCGAAGCACACCCTTATTCACAAGAGATCATGGAACGTGGTCCATCCCAAGGTGCTATGTTTGGTATTGAAGTACCATCGGCTCCAGCGATTGAAAAAGAGATCCACGAAGGCGACAAAATTACCTTTGGTAACAGTGAGTTAGACACCATCCATGTCCCTGGTCATGAGCCAGGAAGTATCATCTTCTATAGTCCAGAAGATCACTTTATGGTGTGTGGAGATGTACTATTTAATGGTAGTATTGGACGTACTGATCTATACAAAGGCGACCACCAACAGCTGATTGATGGAATCAAAGAGAAAGTATTGCCTCTTCCCGAACAGACAACCATCTATTCAGGACACGGCATCGCTACCTCCATCGCCAACGAAAAGCAGAACAACCCTTTTCTACAATAGAAAAAACCCATCTACCAACGGGTTTGATTGGTTTTAATCAACATAAAAAAAGAGATAGCATCCTGTTATCTCTTTTTTCGTACCCATATCCCATCCTCTTTCCTGCCTCCATCCCTACACCTCATAGGTACCATCCCTATACTAAACTTACCCTTAACTTACCTTTAAGTTACCCTTCCCTTACCAAAATAGCACCAAAAGGTAAGCCAACTGTATCGCAACACTCTTTAAACAGAGAACCAAACAGTGGTTTGAATGCTAGGGGATAGCTATTAAGATATGTTGATGTTATTGGTATATTATGATCAAAACTTGCCTGCAACATTCCCTGAAAGGGAAATAGAACATAGCCCAGTGCGAAGCGCTGGGGATAGATAAAAAGAAATACACGAGGGCTGTAAGTCCGCCCCCATTATTTGTCAACATAGTACGCAGATGAATCCTAAAGTTGTCGCTCTCTTGTGGCACGATGCCGAGCTGGAGCTCGGCGTTCCCAGCGGTGGAGGTATCCCTCTCGTGCCAATGAATTGGCACAAACCATGTCGTATTGGATGTGGAATGGATGACGTGTATGAAATATATCACGAAGGGAAATATATCCACGGATTATCACTGATCTGGTTGATGGGCACGGGATGGGACAACCGCTGGGAACGCAACGCTTCGCTCGGCATCGTGTGTCAACCCTACTATCGAGCAAGATAACCGTGATGCAACGTGGTAGTCGGTATTGTTTTGTAGTTCTGAAGCCACCTCTACACTTCCCATCAAACAGGCATCGAAAAGGATATATTTAAATTTGGTTGGCAATGCCGTTGCGAGATCATGGATCTCCATAGTAAATTGCTTGTCTACACCGAATGATCTGGTTTTGGGTTTCGGAGCTGGAAACCAAGATGAGCCATGTGATCATAAGATCAATCCATACTGCTGGGATGGATATCTCTCGATTACCTCTTTAAGTACCTGATGGAGGGTATGGCTATCCGCCGAATTTTGATCGGGATATTGTTTAACCACTTGGCGGTGGATAGCCGTACCATTCTTCTTGTTGAGCTCCATAAGGTATGAGCTTTTGTCTCCTTTATCCATAAAAACCACGACCTTCTGATCCTCCTTTATTCCTTCTACCATCTCATACACTTTCAACAGCGCATTGCCTTTTAGATCATTATCCGCAGCCATATAGATTACTAATGTCTCGCTGGCTTGTGGTTCTGAACGATCTGTTTGCTTGCAGCTGATAAATAGGAGGTGTTTCATAACTAGATCGTATTTTCTTTATAAGGGATAAATAAAGAAACCTTGTAGCTCCATTTTGAACTACAAGGTCGTTTGAATTATTTCTTAGGGTAATCCTTAGAGTAGGTTATGGGCGTGTTTTTAGCAACCATAGAGGCTTTGTTTTGATCGTAAGTTAGTTTCTTAAGTTTTACATTGACTATAAGATTTGTAAATCTATCTTCTTTAAAGTCATAGAAATCAGCTTGGTATGTAGCTGAAATTATTCCATCTTTGTACTTAATTTTGCTCCATGAACCATCATTGTAATTTACATTGTCAAGATCTAAAGTTATATTTCTATTAAGTACATATCGTTGTGCTGTATATCTCCATGTAAGGTCTCTAGTAAAACAAGTGCTTTTTGCTGAACTGTATTTACTCGATCTCGGAAATTTTAGAAATATAGTATTTGATGTGACAACTGAAAATAATGCGGGTTTATTGATATTAATAGTGCAGTAACTGTTCATGATCTGTCCAAGAATATCAACTGATTCAATACCGTCATTGTTGATGTCAATTGAATTATGATATGTTTCTTCTGTTTTAGCTTCAATCAGTTTATAAAGGCCTCTCATTTCCATGGGGAGATCTTCCTTTGCTGTTGTTAGATCCTCATTTTTGCATGAGAAAAATATAGAAAGAAGTAGAATGCAATATTTTGTCATGTTCTTAGTTTCTTAAGTCAGGTTGAATTATCATAAACGCTGTATTCCCATTGCAAACAGGTTCTACTGGATAGTGATTCTCAACAACTGGTCTTTTTTTTGTAATCAATGGATGATGGTATTTCATATCTCCTTTTGCAATTACGTCATCTGACTCTTTAATCGATATTTTTGTTTTTGTTTTAATCACAGAACCATAATTGTTATTATAACCTCCTGAAAGATTAAAAACTAGCTCTTTGACTTTAGCCGAAATTCCAGCTTTAAAATCCCAAGTTGTTTGGCGAGTAAATGTTGTTTCAACTTCAGTCTCAAATTTGTTATTGTTATAATCTTGCTCAACTAATACCCAAGCTACTGTTGTTGATTCTTTTGCAATATCCCATTCAAAAAGCCATACTCCATATTCCCCGTTTGGCCTAAACCATTTTGATGTAATTCGGTTCTTATCTTTGGTCCTCATTTGATAATTGTTTTCACTATGATTAAACCATGTTGGAATTGTTCTATCGTTAGAAACTGTAATAATATCAAATAGATCTTCCCCCTTTACTGAAAATGAATATGGTTGTTGTGTGGTTGACCCATCAAGCCATTGATGTTTTAATATTAGAACGAACTCCCATGCACCTTCTGTCCAGATTCCTTTTATTATCTCACTTGAACTTGCATATCTTTTTTCCACGGTAAAACTTGTAAATTTTGGATCATTATTTTCAAGTAATATTTTTCCAGTAGTCGGATGTAAATTATTATTATCATTAATTAAATCATCACAAAGACTTCCATTAACTCGGAATTGAATTAATTTCTCTTCAATATTCTTTTTTCGATTAAGTAGTTTCGAATCATTTTTAATATTGTAATATACATAATCACGTTGACATATTGGAGTGTTTGTTTTTTTATATGCTTCAATCAATCTAGAGTATATACGTTTTCCTGAAAGATAATCTAAAGTGTCCCCTCCTCTTGAAACATTCTGTTCTCTCCATTCAGACCATTTCGTAGATTTCGAATTGTTATAATTAGGGTTGTATGAATTTTTTGCAAATTCGTATTTTGCTTCGGTAGACTTTGTTGCAGGAGTTTTTACAATCATTCTCTCATTGTTCTTGACTACAAGTAACGGAAATTTTGGGATTTCATTTTTCCCAATATAGTATACCTTTTCTCCATTACCATAAACGGTATTTTCAGTGTTTCCAGCTTCTGCTGCGACACCAATGCGGTTATTTGAGATATCCCATTTTTCTGCACTCATTCCACCTGCAAATTCTAGGTTTGGAAGTAAAATATTGATAAGCGGAGCACTTTTTTCGATCTGATCCAATGTATTTGCATCCTCAGCGTATACATCTAGAGCTTGTTTAAAAGTGAGTCCTTCTTTGACTTCTTTGTTCTTTATTTTACCATAAAGAATATCATAGTCACAATCGAACTGCTTTAGTGCTTCTCTTTGAATAAAGCCTCGAACACCTTCATCATTGTACACTGCTTTAGAAAGAATCTTAGCGAATTTGGTTTGTGCTTCGCTCTGAGAAATGGTAGGCAAGATTTCAAAAGCACTTGCATCTACTGCTTGACTAGTTGGTTCTATTGCTTCTTGTTGGCACGACATTATACCCCCCCTAGAACAATAAGTGAAAAGATTAATTTTTTCATCATAAAAAATATTAAATTATGTTGATACAATTATAATGTATTATCACATGTGTTTTATATCGTTTTTGTATTTTAACAAATAACTTGTTGGGTGGGGTTAATCTTGTGTTTGTTGGTTTATTGATTGTTTTGGATGTGTTATTGGGCTATTGTTATTGACAATAAGTGATATTTTAAAATATTGACATGTCATTTTTAAGGTTTGGCAGGTGTTTGTGTTTTAAATTGAATTTAAAATGACATATATATTTATTGTTTCGTAGGGAGTATTCGGAGATAGATCATATATAGTCTTTCTTATTTAATTGTTTTTAATACTATTTCTGCTCTGAAAGTGAAGTACAGGGGATAGAAACTACTCTTTGCCTTAAGGTCGAAGGTGTGAACCAATCCTGTCTATCCCATCGAAGTGGATTTGCTTAGTTTGTGCCAATTCATTGGTACGCCGTGCGACTCTGCATCGCATACAATCTCTGCTCGATGATTTATTTGTGTACATGGTTTGTGTTGGATTTTATGATGTGTGTGGAGGTATCCCTCTCGTGCCAATGAATTGGCACAAACCATGTCGTATTGGATGTGGAATGGATGACGTGTATGAAATATATCACGAAGGGAAATATAGCCACGGATTAAACGGATTATCACTGATCTGGTTGATGCACACGGTTAAAAGAACCATTAAGACACTACGGATTTTGTCTATGCTGCAACATTCCCTGAAAGGGAAATAGAACATAGCCCAGTGCGAAGCGCTGGGGATAGATAAAAAGAAATACACGAGGGCTGTAAGTCCGCCCCCATTATTTGTCAACATAGTACGCAGATGAATCCTAAAGTTGTCGCTCTCTTGTGGCACGATGCCGAGCTGGAGCTCGGCGTTCCCAGCGGTGGAGGTATCCCTCTCGTGCCAATGAATTGGCACAAACCATGTCGTATTGGATGTGGAATGGATGACGTGTATGAAATATATCACGAAGGGAAATATATCCACGGATTATCACTGATCTGGTTGATGGGCACGGGATGGGACAACCGCTGGGAACGCTGAGCTTCGCTCGGCATCGTGTGTCAACCCTACTATCGAGCAAGATAACCGTGATGCAACGTGGTAGTCGGTATTGTTTTGTAGTTCTGAAGCCACCTCTACACTTCCCATCAAACAGGCATCGAAAAGGATATATTTAAATTTGGTTGGCAATGCCGTTGCGAGATCATGGATCTCCATAGTAGATTGCTTGTCTACACCGAATGATTTGGTCTTCGGTTTCGGCACAGGAAACCATGACGTTCCATGTGACCATAATATCAATCCATACTGCTGGGATGGATATCTCTCGATTACCTCTTTAAGTACCTGATGGAGGGTATGGCTATCCGCCGAGTTTTGATCGGGATATTGTTTAACTACTTGTCGGTGGATAGCCGTACCATTCTTTTTGTTTAGCTCCATAAGGTAAGAGCTTTTGTCTCCTTTATCCATAAAAACCACGATCTTCTGATCCTCCTTTATGCCTTCTACCATATCATATACATTCAACAGCGCATTGCCTTTTAGAACATTATCCGCAGCCATATAGATCACTAATGTCTCGCTGGCTTGTGGTTTTAAGGTGTCAGTTTGCTTACAGCTGAAGCATATGATAGCAAAGACAATAAATAGGAGGTGTTTCATCTTTGTTTTAATTAAATGTTTTTAAGAAGAATAGATGTCTCAAAATAGTAATGAGGTATTTATTTGCTCGTACTTTTTGAGTGCATAGTACTACTTATTGTTTGTCCTTCTTATAATATAATTTCATATCAGTTATGTAAACAGCCCTAGGGTCTTCGAGATTCGTAATTTCGGCTGTCATGTCTATTATAATTGTGTCATTCTTGAATTGTATTGAATTAAAGGTGTCATTCTTATTTCCCTTTGTTGTAATGTGTGTTTTAAAAAGAAGACTTTGATCTATAGATCGATTACATTCTTTACTATCTATATTCCAATATTCATAATCTAAAGCAACATTATTTGGGTATTCGATATGGTCAACAACAGCTTTAGGTATTTCATAAATGAAATATGTACGGCCAATACTATTGTAAATAGAAAGTTTAAATTGAGGTGAGCTTGGATCGAAGCCTAATCCGTATCCTGAAGATTCAAATTCCGTAAGAAGATCTTCAAATTTTCCATTCTTATTAATATCAATTTTTTCTGAAGATTCCCATGCTACCATCTTGTAGTCCCCAAGAATATAGTTTGGTATATTATTTAGATCTTCATTTGTTTTACAAGAGTTGAAAAGAATTAAACAACCAATTATTTTAAATAAATATTTCATAAGTAGTAAGTATTAAGTATTAAAAAAAGTAGAACAATTGAAGTTGTGTTCAATTGTTCTAACTGTTATTATTTTAGTCCATATATCTTGATGGATTCTCCTTATTAAGAGCAGGAGGTTCTTCTCCTGGTACAACTAAAACCATTGGTCTACCATTGCATTCCCTTTGAGATCATTATCCGATGCCATATAGATCACTAATGTTTTGCTGGATTGTGGCATTGTGCGAATAGATCTTTTGTCGCTGGGGAATATGCGTTTTTGAAGGGTTAATCATGTATATGTTGATACTTCACTCCGCCATTAAAGTTTTGATAATTATTTATCAGTGAAGTCGTCTTTATCTAGTGTGATTGACGGAGCTATTTTAGATGCTTTGTCTATATCATTGTCAAGATACTTGTATATTAATTTTAGCTTAATTAATTCACTTGCTTTTTTCTTTTGGTTGTAATATATTGAGTTGATGGAGATAATAAGCATATTGTTGTGATATATAATTTGATTAATTCCACCATAACTACTACCACTGTTATCACCGTTTAAATTAAATTTAATAGCACCATTGTTGTCATATGGACAAAGAGTTTTTTCTGCTGTTGCATACCACCTTCTACTCATGTTTTTGTCAAAGTATTTGTCTGGAATCTCTTTGATGTCTAAAACTTGTCCTGGAACCTGAAAAAGAAAAACTGCTGCTGGCTTATTATTATAGTCTTTACCTAAACCGAGATGAAGAAATTTATTTCTATTATTTGTTAAGAAAACATTGTCTCCAGTAGTGAATTCGGTATAGAAGCCTTCTATTTTACCGTTATAATTGATGTCTGAGTTAAACGATGGTGCATCTACTCCTACAAGTTTATAGTGCCCTTCGATGTACGAAGGAACTTCAGGAGTTTCCTCTTTAGAACACGAGAATAGTGTGATTAATAGGATAAATAATAAGTTTGTTTTTTTCATAGCGTAATTTTAATAGGAGTCAGACTGAAGTAATAATCTATCTGACTAAAGGTTAATATTCTAATCTATAAGATATCAAAGGTATTTGTATCTACTGTTTTACTTGTTGTATCCATGGCTTCTTGTTGGTATAACATTATACCTCCCCCCCCCCCCTTTTTTTTTAATACAATAAGTGAAAAGATTAGTTTTTTCATTATAAAAAATATTAAATTATATTGATGTAATTATAATGTATTAACACATTTATTTTGCGTTGTTTGTATGTTTTAACATATGACTTGTTGGGTGGGGCTAGTCTTGTATTTGTTGGTTTATTGATTGTTTTGGATGTGTTATTGGGCTATTGTTGTTGGCAATAAGTGATATTTTAAAATATTGACATGTCATTTTTAAGGTTTGGCAGGTGTTTGTGTTTTAAATTGAATTTAAAATGACATATATGTTTATTGTTTCGTAGGGAGTATTCGGAGATAGATCATATATAGTCTTTCTTATTTAATTGTTTTTAATACTATTTCTGCTCTGAAAGTGAAGTACAGGGGATAGAAACTACTCTTTGCCTTAAGGTCGAAGGTGTGAACCAATCCTGTCTATCCCATCGAAGTGGATTTGCTTAGTTTGTGCCAATTCATTGGTACGCCGTGCGCCTCTGCATCGCATACAACCTCTGCTCGATGATTTATTTGTGTACATGGTTTGTGTTGGATTTTATGATGTGTGTGGAGGTATCCCTCTCGTGCCAATGAATTGGCACAAACCATGTCGTATTGGATGTGGAATGGATGACGTGTATGAAATATATCACGAAGGGAAATATAGCCACGGATTAAACGGATTATCACTGATCTGGTTGATGCACACGGTTAAAAGAACCATTAAGACACTACGGATTTTGTCTATGCTGCAACATTCCCTGAAAGGGAAATAGAACATAGCCCAGTGCGAAGCGCTGGGTATAGATAAAAAGAAATACACGAGGGCTGTAAGTCCGACCCCATTATTTGTCAACATAGTACGCAGATGAATCCTAAGGTTGTCGCTCTCTTGTGGCACGATGCCGAGCTGGAGCTCGGCGTTCCCAGCGGTTGAGGTATCCCTCTCGTGCCAATGAATTGGCCCAAACTAAGTCGTGCTGGATGTGGAATGGATGACGTGTATGAAATATATCACGAAGGGAAATATAGCCACGGATTATCACTGATCTGGTTGATGCGCACGGTAAAAAGAACCATTAAGACACTACGGATTTTGTCTATACTGCAACATTCCCTGAAAGGGAAATAGAACATAGCCCAGTGCGAAGCGCTGGGTATAGATAAAAAGAAATACACGAGGGCTGTAAGTCCGACCCCATTATTTGTCAACATAGTACGCAGATGAATCCTAAGGTTGTCGCTCTCTTGTGGCACGATGCCGAGCTGGAGCTCGGCGTTCCCAGCGGTGGAGGTATCCCTCTCGTGCCAATGAATTGGCCCAAACTAAGTCGTGCTGGATGTGGAGTTTGTTTCTAAGAGATGTGCGCATCTCATCTTTTTATGTTGAAGTTATAGCTCAGTACTCTCAGTTTTTGAATTCAATGATATTTACATTTTCTCTTTCTCTCCTACCATTCGATGTCTTTTTCTTTTTCTAATGATCACTATTTTCGCATAAATACTTATGTCGGTAATATAATTATCACTCTTGTGTTACATCTGTGGTAATAAATAAGGGAATGGAAGGATAAATTTGGTAGTTAATAATTATATCAGTTGAATTGGGTGCATTTCAATATATAGCTGATAGAAGAGATTAAATACACAACTAAATCACCAATCCTATGCGATTTGTAGTATTGGTCTAAAATCCTTGAGTATGAGAAGTTATTTATTGGTTCTAATATGTTTTATGCTTTCTAGTTTGGGCTTTGCACAAACAGATGTGAATTCGAAAGTGGAGTCGTTACTGCTGAGAATGACGATAGAAGAGAAAATTGATCTTATCGGTGGTTATAAAGGTTTTAATACAAGGGGTGTTCCTCGTTTAAATGTCCCAACGATGCGCTTTACAGATGGTCCGATGGGAGTGAAGGATAAGAAGAAAAAATTTACGGCTTACCCTGCGACGATTTGCGCTGCAGCGACATGGAATAGGGATCTTGTTTTTCAAATGGGGCAGTCTATCGCTTCAGATGTAAAGACCATTGATAAAGATGTTTTGCTTGCTCCGGGGGTTAATTTGTATCGTGTGCCACAGTGTGGTCGTAATTTTGAGTATATGGGAGAAGACCCATATTTAACCTCTCAGATGGCTGTAGCATATATCAGAGGAGTTCAAGATATGGGGGTGGTTGCGACAGTGAAACATTTTGTGGCTAACAATCAGGATTATGATCGCCATAGAGTAAGTTCAGAAGTGGACGAACGTGCATTGCATGAGATCTATTTCCCTCCATTTAAGGCTGCGGTTCAAGAGGCTGCGGTCGGAGCGATCATGACCTCTTATAATCCTCTTAATGGGGTACATACTTCTGAATCGCACTACTTAATAGAGGACGTTCTGAGGGAAAAGTGGGGCTTTAAAGGGGTGGTAATGTCAGATTGGGTCTCTGTTTATAGTACGGATGCTTTTAAGGCTGGATTGGATTTGGAAATGCCGAGACCTCAATATTTAAATGTAGAGAGTGTAAAACCTATCGTGCTTTCATCTCCTGATAGCATGAAGCTTTTAGATGATAAGGTTCGACGGATTCTTACTTTTACACTCAACCATCAGAAAGATAAATATAGTAAGCAAGGTGTTGATCTTGCTTCACGAGAGGAGTGTGCTAAGAGCGTGGCAGAAGAGGGAATTGTTTTGTTGAAGAACAAACGATCTCTACTCCCTATTGAAGGGGTAGGAATGAAGAGAATACTCGTTGTTGGGCCTAATGCAAAACAGAGCATGTATAGTGGTGGAGGTGCAGCGAAAGTGAAGGCGGCGAAACCTCTGTCTTTTTATGATAGCATGGTGGCATCTGCTCCTAATAATTATGAAATAGACTTGTTGGAGTTGCCTAAAAATGATGCGTATACTAACGACGGTTTATCAGATGACTTTGTTTCTAAACTATATGCTGTGCCTGGGTATGATGTGGTGGTGGCCTTTGTTGGCTTTACCAGTAATATTGAAGGTGAGGGACATGATAGACCTTTTGGTTTGCCTATGTTTCAGAATGATTTGATCGGAGCTTTGGCACAACGTAATCGTAATACTGTGGTGGTGATCAACGCAGGTGGTGGGGTTGCGATGCCTTGGGTGGATAAAGTCGGAGCTATTGTTCACAGTTGGTATCCTGGTCAAGAAGGAGGTCGTGCTCTAGCTAATATTCTCTATGGGAAGGTCAACCCTTCTGGTAAGCTTCCTATTACTATCGAGAAGCGTTGGGAAGACAATGCTGCTTCTGCTAGCTATGATATAAACCATGCGAAGTTGGATAGTAAACCGCTTTATAGTATTCATGGTAAACCTCACAAGATGGGTAAGGAGTTCTACAAAGAGGGTGTTTTTACTGGTTACCGTCATTTTGATCATGTCAAGAAGAAACCTCTGTTTGCTTTTGGTTCTGGATTAAGCTATACGAAATTTAAACTTGGTTCGGTCTCGATGGATCGCAATATCGTTTCGGATATGGAGACCGTAAAACTGACTTTGACTGTAAAGAACTGTGGAGATAGAAGCGGTTCGGAGACTGTTCAACTGTATGTTCACGATATGAAGCCTAAGGTAGTAAGACCAATGAAAGAGTTAAAGTTGTTTCAGAAAGTATTTTTAGAAGCTGGAGCATCAAAAGAGGTGACTTTTCATGTAAAGAGAGATATGTTTGCTTTTTATGATGTGGAGAGACATGACTGGGCTGTTCATGCTGGTAAATATCAATTATTGATAGGAGATGCGAGTGATAATATAGTTATTCGAAAGAAAGTAGAAGTAAGATAGTTTAATACAACTCAGTATTTTGAATAGGCTTAGCTATTAGATTTTATGTTATCGTAATGATTTCAGTATCATCAGGGATGATCCATTTACATCATTCGAAGAGATCTAAAAGATTATATTGAAAGATAAACCTATTCAAAACAGTCCATCTGTATTTGCTGCAACCATGCGCTGAAAGTTTAACACTTTCTAGTCTAGGATTTTACACTAGGTGTGTATAATTACCAACCACTAAGGGCTGTAAGTCGGATCCATCTCAAGATACTCGCTATAACAAATGGATATATAATGATCGGATTTACAGCCCTCTTATATCTTTGACACTTATACCCAGCGCTTCGCACTGGGCTGTTAACTGTAGCACTTTCAGTGCATATTGCAATAACATAAGTTTGAAGAGATGATAGGTGTTGAATGTGTTATTCAGGGACTACATCTCTATTTTCTAATTTAACGGAAGAAGACTGTTTTATGGCACTTTCTCTGTTGTTGTTGATAAATTTATATACAAGGTCTAGAACATATCCTCCAGCTTCATTCTTGTCTTGACTTTGATTCAAGAAATGAACTCGAACCATTAAAATTTTGTTGGAGTATTTAGTCGATAGAACCCTTACTTGATAACCTAGTGATGATAGTTTTATTTCGTTCATTGCGAGAATATTTTCCTCATATGGGATTGTCTCTACTTTGTTGCTGAACCATACTTTCCATCGTTGTCCTTCTTTCTGTTCGATAGCATTTACTTCATTTTGTTTGAGCAGATGGAATCCAGGAACAGCAAATTCAAAAAGAATCGTTTTGTTTTTGTTGACATCAAATTCACTCTTAACTTGAAGAAAGTTGGTTGGGTCATCAACGATAAATAGGTTATTGCCTGTAGTGAATTCGGTGTAAAAATCTTCCCTTTTACCATTCTCATTGGAATCGATAAAATGTTGCTCGTCAGGACTTATTGAGACCAACTTGTAATAACCTTCAGCTTGTGGAGGAAAATATATTACTTCATCATCCTTGGAACAATTGCTAAATAGTAGTAATGATAGGATTGCGGTTGTTACATTTTTAACGATAAAAAGAGTAGATCGCTTCATGATTTGGTTCGTTATCATATGATTAGGTCTGTTTGATTTCGAATGGGTTTCTTCGTTATTTTTATGGAAAAGGTTGTCGCCTATATCTTTAGAACAAAATGTAAACACACTCCATTAATGTTCTTCTAATGAAAGTGGTATTATTGTTTACAAGTGTATTTATTTGTAAATATAATAAAATTATGTGGTAATTTTATTTGTTGATGTCATAGTTTAGCTGGAGCTCAGTATTCCCCGCTGTTACCCCCATCGTTTGTAGGAGTTCTTCCTCTCTTTTTTTTGTTGAAGTCTTGGCTGAGCAGGAGCTCCGTGTTTCAGGGCAGATGCTCTGTATTTTTATATGTTATGCAATAGCTATATTATGATTTTAGGATGCTTCTGATTAATTTTATATCAATTGTTACATGCAAATGACTATTATCACGCCTTTTTCTTGAAATGAGTTGTAACATTGGGTAGTGATTTAAGTGATCATTGAATGTTTTATTGTTATTCATAGTAGTCTGCTTTTACTCCCTATTAGGGAAGGGGAAAGAGAGGTTAGACTGTTTAAAATATAGTTCGTTATGCCATACGAAAAGTTTATAGATAGACACATTGGTCCTAGAGATCATGAGGTGGAACAGATGCTTCAAGAGTTGGGGGTTGCATCGATGGATGAGTTGATCGATCAAACGGTCCCTAAAGATATTCGTATCTCCGATATGAATATCTCTCCTGCGATGACAGAGAGAGCCTATTTTAAGCATATTAAGAAGTTGGCATCGATGAACAAAGTGTTTAATACCTACATTGGAATGGGGTATTATGATACGATTACACCATCGGTGATATTACGTAATGTGTTGGAGAATCCAGCATGGTATACTTCCTATACTCCTTATCAAGCAGAGATTTCACAGGGACGTTTAGAGGCTTTGTTGAATTTCCAAACCATGGTTACAGAGCTTACAGCAATGGAGCTAGCGAATGCTTCTTTATTGGACGAAGGTACTGCTGCTGCGGAAGCTATGATCATGTTGTTTAATGCCAAAGGTCGTAAGAAGAAACAGTCGGTGAAGTTTTTTGTGGATCATCAAGTGTGGCCACAAACTTTGGATGTTTTGATTACTCGTGCTGAGCCTCTTGGTATCGAGCTTGTGGTTGGTGATTTTAAGACGGCTGAACTAGATGATCTGTTTTTCGGTGCGTTGGTGCAGTATCCAAATGCGGATGGTGTAGTAGCGGATTATCGCGATTTTACGGCTGTTTGTCATGAGAAAGAGGTTCGTGTGGCTGTGGCTACAGATTTGATGGCATTGACTGTATTAGAAGCTCCAGGAACATGGGGTGCAGATGTGGTGTTTGGTTCGTCACAACGATTTGGTATTCCAATGGGGTATGGTGGTCCTGCTGCCGCTTTCTTTGCAACAAGAGAGGCATATAAGCGTAATCTTCCTGGTCGTATCATTGGTATTACGAAAGATGTACAAGGAAATCAAGCACTTCGTATGGCTTTGCAGACTCGTGAGCAGCATATCAAGAGAGAGCGCGCAACATCGAATATTTGTACAGCACAAGCGCTATTGGCTACCATGGCGGGGATGTATGCGACTTATCATGGGCCAGATGGGTTGACTCAGATAGCAACGCGTATCCATACGATCGCTTCGTTTATCTCAACAGAGCTTCAACAGATGGGGTACTGTCAGGTGAACAAGACATTTTTCGATACGTTGCGTATTGCTTTGCCAGCCAAAGTGAAGAAAGAAGATATTGAGTGGTTCTCTTTGGATCTAGAGATGAATTTCCGCTATTTCGATAATGGAGATGTGGGAATTGCTATTGACGAGACCACTAACTTAGAAGATATAAACTGGATACTAGAGGTGTTTGCTAAAGCGGCTAACCTTCCAAAGCCAGAAGTAACGACGTTCCCTAAGGCGGTAACTTACGATAGTGAGTTGAAAAGAACTACGCCTTTTATGGAGCAGGTGGTGTTTAATCGCTATCGTAGTGAGACAGAGATGGCGAGATATATTAAGCGTTTGGAGCGTAAGGATATTTCGTTGTTGAACTCAATGATTTCGTTGGGGTCATGTACGATGAAACTGAACGCTGCTACCGAGATGTTGCCATTAAGTTGGATTGAATTTAACGGTTTGCATCCATTTATTCCTAAAAATCAGGCATTGGGATACCATGCCATGATGGAGGAGTTGCGTAGAGACTTGAGTGAGATTACCGGTTTTGCGGACATGTCGATGCAACCAAATTCAGGAGCAGCGGGTGAGTATGCCGGATTGATGGTGATTCGAGAGTATCATATACGCAGAGGTGAAGGACATCGTGATGTGGTGTTGATTCCCTCTTCGGCACACGGAACAAACCCAGCAAGTGGGGTGATGGCAGGAATGAAAGTTGTGGTGACGCCATGTGATGAGAATGGTAATGTGGATGTGGAAGCATTGAGAGCAAAGGCGAAAGAGCATAAGGATGATCTTTCGGCTTGTATGATTACCTATCCATCGACACATGGGGTGTTTGAAGTGGAGATACGTGAGATATGTAATATTATTCATGAGAACGGAGGTCAGGTTTATATGGATGGTGCGAACATGAATGCGCAAGTAGGATTGACTAATCCTGGCTTTATTGGAGCAGATGTTTGTCACTTGAATCTACATAAGACTTTTGCGATTCCTCACGGTGGTGGTGGTCCTGGTGTAGGCCCTATTGGTGTGGCTGCTCACTTAGTGGAGTGTTTGCCTTCACACTCGGTGATCAATAATGGTCATGTGGGTATTCATGCTGTCTCTTCTGCCCCATGGGGTAGTGCTTTGGTACAAACTATCACTTATGGTTATATCAAGATGTTGGGAGCCGATGGGTTGAAGCGTGCTACTGAAGTTGCGATTCTGAATGCAAACTACATTGCACATCATATGAAAGATACGTTTGGAGTGCTTTATACTGGTGCGGACGGACGTGTCGGACATGAGCTTATACTAGAGTGTCGTGGAGTGAAGGCTACTTCGGGTATTACGGAGTTGGATATCGCAAAGCGTTTGATGGATTATGGTTTTCATGCCCCAACACTATCGTTTCCAGTGGCTGGAACATTGATGATTGAACCAACAGAGAGTGAATCGAAATATGAGTTGGATCGTTTTATCGAAACCCTTAATACCGTCTTTATGGAGATTAAAGAGGTGGAGAGTGGCGAGGCCAATAAAGAAGATAATGTGTTGAAGAATGCACCGCATACGGATTTGGTAGTTACTGCTGATGAGTGGGAACATAGTTATCCAAGATCGAAGGCTGCATACCCGCTACCATGGCTAAGAGATGGTAAATATTGGGTGCCCGTAGGTCGTGTGGATGACGCATTTGGAGACCGGAATTTGGTATGCACATGTGATCCGATAGAATCATATATGTAGCAAATCAACTATGTCATCTATGAGTGCCACCTTTCATATCGGAAGGTGGTTTTTTAGTTTTTTTAATCTTTTAAGATCGTTTATTATTGAAAATGGTACGCATTTTGCTTCATCTTGTTTATATTTGAAAACTAGATTAATAATTAGATACTTATGAGAACAGTACAACACCTCCTATTAATTTGCGTTGCGATTTTTGCAACATCTTGCTTAGATGATGACTTTAAACCAAAGTCTATTGCCGATAGCTCTATGACAGTTAGCTTAACGTGTGATATGGTGAACAATAGCAGTATTGCACAAACCCAGTTTTTTAATTCAAATGGATATACAACAGAATTAGTTGGTGGTAACACAGTGATGTTTGATGATCAGCCAATGCCTTTCTATGCGGATGGAAGTTATTATGCATTAGGTTTTAAAGATAAGACTGTGTTTCAAGGAACCTTTAAAGTGAAAGGGGATAATGGACAGACTTATACTAATGTTGTGTCAATAAATATGACAGAGCCTAGTTTGACAGAGTCGATGATTGAGCTAGGAAGTCCAACAACAGTGGAGTGGGATGTTCCTCTTGTAGCGGATGAGACTATGTCGGTTTATGTAATGAAGTTAGTGGATGATGGAGATACTCCTCCAAATACAGCAGAAGTACCACTAATTACTTTAACCACAGATGATGATGGTGCCTCTTCTATTGTGATAAAGGGAGAAGAGACAGCAAAGCTTGAAGCAAATGTAGCGTATGAAGTACAGTGTGTACGTTCACTTTACACAAATAAGATTGATGAAGCTCCTTCTAGAGGCGGAAATGTGATTACTCGATTGTTAATGCCTCGTATTGGATTAGACATTATAGAGAAATCAGTAGCACCTACAACGAAGTAAATTGTACGGATTCAATATCGATTATTTCAAATAGAATTCGAAGAGTTACAATATAATTGTATTAAGAAGGAGGATGTAAATCCTCCTTTTTTTGTCTGCTTAACATGAAATTGTGATTTTTATTTCTAACTTGTGCTGTAATATAATGGAGCTTGTGGTTCTGTTTATGAAGTAAAGAGATGAAAAAATTGTTTAGTTTGTTGCGCCCCCTTGTTTTGTTTATCTTCCTATTTTCTTTCCAAAAGGTTGTTGCTCAAGAGAAAGAAGACGAAGTGAATTATGAGACAAGGCAAGATTCTTTGTTACATTTTAACCTTCTAGAGGTTAAGATTATCCCTCCTTATAAGTTTAAAAACCATAGACAAGAGAATAAATATCAGAAACTGGAGGAGAGAGTCAAAAGAGTCTATCCTGTTTCGTTGATCGTATTGGAGGAGTATGATAAGGTGAATAAAGAGTATGCCAAGGTGTATAATTCGAAGCGTAAACGTAAGAAGTATATTAAATGGTATCAAGATCATATTTATGATACTTATATAGATACACTTAAGGCACTGTCTTATTCGGAAAATAAACTCTTACTGAAGCTGATTAGTTATCAAACAGGAAAATCTCCTTATGTTTTGATCAAAGAGTTTAGAGGAACAGGCAATGCTTGGTTGTGGAGAGGTATGGCACTAATGGTGGGGGCAAATCTTAATACCACTTTCGATGAGGAAGATGATAAAATGTTGTTACATATTATTAGGCGTATGGAAGCAGATCAACTGTAGCAAGGTTTAGTGGAGGAGAAGAAGTATGAAGAATATATTTAGTGATCTAGATGGGGGATTAACGCTAGTTCAGCGTGTAATCAAGACATTAGAAACAGCAATATTGCAAAGAAAGATTCAAGAGGGGACACGACTTCCAGCTGAACGAGAGTTGTGTGAACTGTTATCGGTGAGCCGTACCACTGTTCGTGAGGCTCTCCGTTCGTTGTCTGCCAAGGGATTGGTCGAGATACGTAAGGGGAGTGGTGTCTATGTGTCGCATTATGCGATGAATAATGCATTGGATTCTGTGAACCATTTCTATAACTCTACTTTCAATGAAAAGTGGTTGCATCAACTTGCTCAATTTAGACTACAGTTTGAACCTCAAGTGGCACGAATGGCTGCCAAAAGTCGTAACGGATATAACTTAGAGTGTATTAAGAAAAACATTGAACGTTCACGCCTTTTTACCGAGTATACCGATCGTAAAACGGCGGCTCTAGATGTTGAATTTCATCAGTTGATTGCTCAGGCTACCCATAACCGTTTTGTGGTGGTGAGTATGGAACCTGTGTTTAACCTTCTACCAAAACTGTGTGACTCAATCTATGCCGAAGATGGTTATTCGGCTAAAGAGGTGATTTGTGATAGACATCAAATCGTTTATGATGCAATAAAAGATCAAGATGAGGACCGTGCAGAAGAGGCGATGCGTAATCATATTGGAGAGTTTATTGATCATTATTCACAGTATGTAGAGGAAAATCAGTCTTCGATATTTTAATTGATTATATTTGTATTACGTAAATACAAATAATGGAATTCTGATTAATACTTATGAATTTTTACCGATCTATTCTCTTTACAGTAATAGTACTTCTTTCTCAAGGCGCTCTGTTCGCACAAAACCATCGTAACCAACCTAAACATGAGTTTAGAGGGGCATGGATTGCTACCGTAGCCAATATTGATTGGCCGAAAGCACGTGGTGGGGATGTGGAGAAGCAGAAACACGATCTATGTACGTTACTTGATACTTTGAAATCTTACAATATGAATGCTGTGATTTTTCAAGTAAGACCAACTTCTGATGCATTCTACCATTCAAAATATGAACCTTGGTCTAAATATTTAACTGGGACACAAGGGGAAATGCCTGAGAGCTATTTTGACCCTTTGGCTTTTGTGATTCATCAATGTCACAGAAGAGGTATGGAACTACATGCATGGTTTAATCCTTATCGTGTGAAGCAACGTGAAGAAGATCAATTAAGTGATGGGAATATTGCGAAAGTCCATCCTGAGTGGACCTTTAAATATGGCAAGCGTACTTATTTCGATCCAGGGTTACCACAAGTAAGAAATTGGGTGGCTGATGTAGTGACAGATGTGGTGCGAAGATATGACGTAGATGCTATCCATTTTGATGACTATTTTTATCCCTATCCTATTGCAGGCAAGGCTCTGCCTGATTCTACTTCTTTTGCACGATATCCTGCTGGATTCGAGGCAAATCAGGTGAAGGATTGGAGGCGTCATAATGTGAATACTATTATTAAGCAGTTAAGTGATAGTATTCATGCGACTAAGCCATGGGTTAAGTTCGGGATTAGTCCTTTCGGTGTATGGCGAGAGAAACGATCTGATTTGAGAGGCTCTAACACTACTGGTGGAATGACCAACTACGACCACCTCTATGCGGATGTTATTATGTGGCAAGAGAAGAAGTGGATCGATTATCTGTTGCCTCAAATTTATTGGTATCGAGGACAACCGAAAGTAGACTATGAGACGCTAGCTCACTGGTGGGGGGAGAATAATAAAGGTCGTCATTGCTACATTGGGAATGCACTATATAAGATGAAGCCTGATGCTTCTGCTGTTTCATGGCAATCTGCACAAGAGGGAATAGAACAGATTAAACTTGATCGTGATATTGAAGGCGTAGATGGTTTTGCATTCTATTCATCGAAGTACTTGACCCAATCGATGATGGGTTTTAAAGATTCATTGAAAGCAAATTATCTTTCGACACCTGCTTTTACACCTAATATGGCATGGATGGATTCTGTTCCTCCAGCTTACCCTATCAATATCAATATGCGAAAGGTAAAGAGAGGGCGTCAGATATACTGGGACCCTGTGTTAGGTGGTGAGATGGATAAGGGGCGTTTTTATGCCGTGTATCGATTTACGAAAGCAGATAAGCTATTTGAGTTAACTCCAGATAATATGGTGCAATTCACTTCTGACTGTACTTTTGATATCCACCGTAAGTTTTTACGACTGTTCCGTAAAAAACATTACTATATTATCACGACAGTAGATAGGGCGAGTAATGAGAGTATGCCGAGTGAGATATTCTATATTAAACAATAAGTCGCAAGATGACTATGTATTGTTTTAAGGTAAAAAACTCCAACTACATCATGTAGTTGGAGTTTTTTATTTTTATCCTTGTATAGATAATAGATGGAGTTATAGTTCTAACTGATCTATTCCTTGTTCAAATACTATATCTCTAGGGATTCCTGCATTTCTTATTTTAACAAGATCTGCTTTAAGGTCTGCAGGTACTATGGCTAGATCCTCAATAAGCTCTGATGCTTTTTGATAGTCACCATCTCCTTCAATAGTAAGCAATTTTGTTGCTAAATTCTTCATGGCTTCATTCATCTTCTCAAAGTTGACTTGATACTTTCCTGTTATCATGTCTTTTTCGAATGCTCCATATTGACAGAAATAGTTGAAACGAATCATGTTGGCTTTACCGCTGTTACTTGCTTCTCCAAAACGTAGTGATCTAAAGATATCAGCCATGATCGTTACATAGTTGTTCTTGATGTCATGATCTTCTCCAAGCTCTTGTGTGTTTGATAGAAGATATAGTGATAGAATATCTGCTTTACAAGACTCGATGGTGGTGTAGTGCTCTTTAAGGCTCTCGGCAACTGTTTTGTCTCCATCAAGAGTTTGTCGCATGCCGAGACTGTTGGCTAGATGAATAAAGATCGTGTTTTGAAGAAAAGCATCAAAATTTACATACTGCTGTTGCTCTTTTACAATCACCTCTCTTGTTATAGGAATAACGATCTTATCAAATTTGGCTCTCATTGCATTGCGTAAGAGCATCTGACGACTTCCTTTGGTATTTCTTATCTTGGCATCGTTAGGTAAATTTATCGCAATTGTCTTACCTGCTGCATTTCCATCTCCTTGAGAGTAGATCATATCATAGATCCCAAGCTTCGAGTGCAGTGATGGAACTTCACTTTTGTATGCTTCTGCTACAGGGAGTGTTTTTTGTAGTTCGGGAAGAATAGATATCAGTTGATCTAGTTGTTCTGATTGTCTTTCATCTTTAATTAATACGATCCCTTCATAAGAGGTCTTATATCCATATAGTTGATCTTCATAGTTCTCGATAGGGCCAACAACAAAATCTATTTTACTATCGGCAATATCCATCCATGCAATATCACTCTCATAGTATTCGTCTGTGATCAGTGACTTTGCTCGTTTGGTTAGATACGCTTTAAATTTACTATCCTCTGCAAGGGATGCCGCTTTAAGAAGTAGGGTAGATGCTTTTTGTAGCGATGCTTTGTAAGCAATATGGTAAGGTATCGCTTTAAGAGCTCCTAAGGAGTCTCTTTTAATAAGAGAAAAGTTGCTAGTCTTTATTGGGGACAGGAACTGGTCAAACTCCTCTTTATGCATATCCTTAGGATAAAGTTCAGCACCTAAAGATTTCTTTGGGATGTTAACAATAAATGATTTCTGTCCATCTAATCGATTCCAAGGTCCATAGTTAATAAGAGTTATCTCTCTTAGATGATCATCAGTTATACGGCTTAATAGATCTTCTTTGTCGCCCCATGCTTGTTTCCAATAAAGCTCATCCATGATATCTGCCACTTCAAAGAGGATGGGAAGTAACTCTTTTTGGTTATCACTTAGGTGACTTGTATTGGTGGTTAATGCGAAAGGAGCGTACTCTCCTGAAAGTTTTTGGGCATTGGTGTTACACTTGTACTCTTCTTTAGAGGGGTTACATCCTAACAGAATTAAGATGGAAAGAGTTGACAAAGTAAAGAATTGTCTCATGATGTTTTGGTTTTCATATTATATTATTTCGTGAATATATACTATATGTAAACCCATATGACGCTTATGATTTCAAAGCAGTGTGTATTGAGATTTTAAGGAGTAATCTGTGGATGTTTATGTTTTTATATTGTGTTGTTTATTAGGTGTATATGTGTTATGTTTGTTGCGTGGATGGATGTGTTGTTTGAATAGATATTTAATGATTATTTAATGCAGTGTGCGATTGTAGTTTTGAAATGTAAGAGTTAATATAATATAAATATTATTGGCTTTGGAGGTCTACCACTTCCAAAGCCAATAGTCGGTTATAGATCTAACTGATCTAACCCTTGTTCAAATACAATATCTCTTGGTATGCCAGCAGTCTCTAGTTTTACTAGGTCAGCCTCAAGATCGGCAGGGATGACTGCTAGATCATATATAAATGCAGAAGCTTTGTCATAATTGCCATCACCTTGTAGCTTTAGATATATCTTAGAGAGGTTAACCATAGCATCATGCATTTTGTCGAAGTCTACATGATATTTGCCTGTTACCATGTCTTTCTCGAATGCCCCATACTTACAGAAATAGTTGAAACGAATCATATTGGCCTTACCATGTGTATTTGCCCCACCAAAACGTAGTGCTCTAAATATCCCAGCCATAATAGTGACGTAATTATCTTTGATATCATGATTCTCACCAAGTGCTTTCACCTTGTCTAGTTCATTGATAAGGAAAAGTCCAACGATATCTGCTTTACCCAACTCAATGACAGAGTAGTGTTCCTTCAGTTGTTCCATCACCGTGTGTTTTCCATCAACAGTATGGTTCATCCCTAACCCGTGCGCGATCTCTAAAAGTAATGTATTGTCAAAGAATGCATCAAAAGTTACATACTGTTGTTGCTCTCGAACGATAAGTTCTTTACTAATAGGCACCATAATCTTATCGAACTTGGCCTTCATGCAGTTCTTTAGATATATTCTTCGACTACCTTTGGCTTGTTGCACTTTGGGATTGTTTGGAAGGTTTAATGCAATGGTTTTTCCTGCACCATTACCATCTCCTTTGCAATAGACCACATCACAAACATCTAGATGTGAATTTAGAGATGGGACTTCACTCTTATATGTCTCATCCACAGGGAGCGCTTTTTGCAGTTGAGGGAGTAGTTGTATGATATGATCTATTTTATTAGACCAACTGTCATCTCTCACAAGAACAATCGCCTCAAATGAGTTTTTGTAACCATACAATTGGTCCTCGTAACGTTCAATAGGCCCAACCACAAAGTTTAATTTACTATCTTTAATATCCATCCATGCCATGTCACTCTTATAGTAGTTGTCATCTACCAATGATTGAGCTATCGACTCTAGGTAAGCCTTAAAAGGGGGATTTTCAGCAAGTGTTGCTGCCTGTTTTAGGAGGCTAGAAGCTTTGTCCAACTCCGATTTATAGGCAAGATGATAAGGAACAACTTTAAGGTTGTTCATTGAATCTCTCTTAATGATGGTGTAATGACTCGTCTTATTTGGGTCTTTCAATTGGTCAAACTCATCTTTCGTCATATCCTTAGGATAGAATTCAGCTCCTAAGGATTTATTGCCGATGCCTACGATAAAAGAGTTATCCCCATCTAGACGATTCCATGGCCCATAATTTATTGTAGTAAGCTTCCTTAAATTATTATCCTTAATATGTTCGAACAATACCTCTTTATTTCCCCATGCTTGTTTCCAATAGATATTATCCATAATATCCGAAACTTCGAAAAGAAGAGGTAGTATCTTCTGTTGATTCTTGGATAGGTGTGAGACATCTGTAGTTAATTTTACAGGGATGTACTCTCCTGCAAGTTTTGTTGCGTCGGTACTACACACATATTCGACCTTAGATGTGCTACATCCCATCAGGAGAGATAGGGATAAGGTGATTAAAAGTAATCTATTTTTCATGTTTGTATATTTGTTATTTTAGGATATGCTCGATAAACAAATGATATGCAAATATACAACCACGTTTACTTATATAAATTAAGTGTTGTTTTATGTTAATATTAATATTATAACATATTGAAAGTATTAATGTTTTGTATACTATTAAATCAATGTTTGTAAGGGTCTTTTTTGCGTAGGTTTAAGTTAATTAAAAAATACATTAATACAGTATACTCCATAATGATATTTATCTTGTTTATGTAAAATCGATAAGAAGAGATTAATACATAATAGGATTTCTCTAAATATGGGGAAATAAATCAGCCCTAACATTGAGTTGATAGTTGTATTACGTTCGAATGTATTATAACTACCATCTCAATGTTAGAGCTGATATAATTTAGTAATTTCTTCTATGCTTATGTGTCTTTTAGTTATGACTTGTCTGATTTTTCATATGACCAGCCAAATTTTAATCCAATAACAAAGTATGCGAGGACAATGGTTCCAACTGCAAAGATTGTATCTCCAATAAAACGTAGCCATTTGAAAACAAGGATATAATCTAAATGATGGAATTCTGCCGATCTTGCATACCATAATCCTTTATCAACACTTGCTACCGTCTGTGCTAGTCCTACGGGAAGAACACTCAATAGTACCATTAAGATAAGACCAATATTTAATGACCAAAAAGCAAATCGTATTAACCCTTGTTTCCACTGTTGTGGTCTCGATAATCCCTTAACGACAAAGAGCATCAATCCTATACCTAACATACCATATACCCCAAAGAGTGCTGTATGGGCATGTACAGAAGTGGTGTTGAGTCCTTGGATATAATATAATGCAATAGGTGGATTAATCATGAAACCAAATATCCCTGCACCCACAAGATTCCAAAAAGAAACGGATATAAAGAAATATATAGGCCACTTGTAGTTAATTGTCCACGTGGTCGCTTTCATCACCCTATAGTTATGGAATCCTTCATAACCCATAAACACTAGGGGTACCACCTCTAAGGCACTAAATGTAGATCCCAATGCTAAAACAGCTGTAGGTGTTCCTGTGAAGTATAGATGATGGAATGTACCTATTATACCTCCGACAAGGAATATGGTCGCCGATGAAATCGCTGTAAAGGTCGCCACTTTGATATTGATAATCTTCATTCGTACAAAAAGGAATGCAATTACAACTGTTGCGAATACTTCAAAGAACCCTTCAACCCATAGATGAACAACCCACCATCTAAAATATTCTATAACAGAGAGGTGGGTGTGTTGTCCCCATGTAAGTCCTGCTCCATAGAAAAGTGCAATAGCAACTGCGGAGATAATAAAGAGTAGAAGTAGATTCTTATCCGAATGATTACGTTTAAGTGCTGGCATTAGTGCTCTTAACATGAGTATAAGCCATAAGATAAGTCCTACAAATAGATATATCTGCCAGAATCTACCTAGATCAACATACTCTAAGCCTTGGTGTCCAAACCAGAAGTTTGTAGTCAAACCCAGTTGTTGCATCACACCTAGTAGTTGACCTATAAGCGATCCTACCACAATGATAAGTAGTGATATAAAAAGAAAGTTAACACCTAGTCGTTGATATTTAGGCTCATAACCTGACACCGCTGGTGCAATATATAATCCTGTGGCCAACCACGATGTAGCGATCCAGAATATGGCTATCTGAACATGCCATGTACGTGTGATAGAATATGGCAAGAACTTCGCTAATGGAATTCCATATAACCCTTGACCCTCTACACCATAATGTGCCGTAACCACTCCCATGACAACTTGAAACAGAATAAGAAAGTTAACGATCCAAAAATATTTTAATGTCGCACGCATCGATGGGGTAGAGTTAATACCCATAAGAGGATCTTCTGCAGGTAGGTGAGCTTCATCAATCTCGTCTTCTTGCTTCTTTGCATGATAGAATGCCAAAACTCCAATACCTGCCAATAACATGATCACACTAAATCCTGTCCATAATAGTAAAGATCCTGATGGTTTATTTCCTATCAACTCTTCTGCTGGCCAGTTATTTGTATATGTAATGTTTTGGTTCGGTCGATCTGTCGTACATGCCCACGAAGTCCAAAAGAAGAAGGCTCCAAGCTTAAATAATTTCTCATGCCCCGAGAGTGTATTCTCTTTCATGGCATACTGCTCTCGCAAGTGAGATAGATCTGGATCATCAGAGAATAACTTACTGTAATAGGTCACGTTACTATTTACTGCATCTTCTCTTTGTAACGATAGGACAATCTGATCCGTATCACTATTATAGGTATTCTTTCTGATCTGTTTGGTTAAACGTGATTTTAATGCCGCTTGTTGCTCTGTATCTAGATCATCGTATGAACGATGAAACTCCTTCTCAGACCAACCATCTAATAGGTAAGTGGCCTCTCTGTGAATCCAGTCCGCATTCCAATCGGGTGCTGTATATGCCCCATGACCCCATATACTCCCTAACTCTTGACCTCCAATAGACTGCCATATCTGCTGACCTTCTTGGATATCTTGTTTTGTAAATATGGTCTCCCCATTACTATTTACCACCTTTGTCGGGATAGGTGGTGCTTCTCTATAAATCTCTACCCCGTAGTATCCTAGAACAGCGAAGGATACCACCATTACGACGGCAAAGTAAATCCATAATTTCTTCATAAACTTAGTTTCTAAAAATGATATGTTTCACAATAGAATTATATAGTTAGAGACCAATATAAATCATTCATCGACATGTTGCTCTCTTACCATATAACAGTCATCTTTATGTTTTAGTTATATAGAATCATGTTGTATAACCATATGATAATAAGATTCTTCGTAAATAATAGGTCCTCTAAAGAAAGACTACCATTATTTCGGTAACTGTTTCTTAAAGAAAACCCAATACTCCTGATGTCCTTTCTCTACTAGCCAATGTTCATATTGAAGACTCAAGGTCTTATCGATGATAGGGGCAGGAATGAAAGGTGCAATTACTTTGAGCATCTCATTCGATTTAAGTCTCTTTATCGAGGATAAAATATCATGCATCGGTTGCTCTCCTTCATTCAGCTTCTCTCTGATGTCAAGGGTCTCAACGATCGATGATGTGTCATGCCAGTCAGGGCGTGTGGTCTGAAAGCGATTCTCTTCTACCTCCATCATCCCAACACCTTCTTGCCCGACCTCTTTTCGTAACAGTAGTACCAGCTCTTCTACCTTAATATCTCCAATGACTGCTGCTTGTGATAGGGTTGTCACCTTAGCTACCACTTTTCTTAAGATAGGATTCTTTAATTTCTTAAAGGCAGGGGCAATCCCAATCAATACCTCTTCTAGTTGAGGATATGCTTCTAAAAGATCTGATATCTTTGTCTTAGGGGTGATTATCAAACTATGCATCATCGTCCCCTTTCTCGTTGGTATACTCTAATATTCTTCGTTCTCCCTCTAATGCTCTGTTCTCAGCAAGATCTTGAGATACCTCTAACGTTCCAAGATATTCCCCATCTTCTCCACGTAGAGCAAAATATTCAATCTTTATAAATTTACCTTTCATCTGAATCCAGAATGGTGCATGCGACGCAGCTCCCGACTTAAAATCTTCAATGATCTTCTCTACGATATGTGTACTGCCAGGAGGGTGACACAACCTAACATCTCTATTTATTATGGAACGATTACGAGCGAATATCCTCTCTGTTCCTTGTGTGAAATACTTCACCTTATCATGTTTGTCCACAAAGGTCATATCGAAGGGTACAGAATTCAAGATGGCCATAATCTCTTTCGACGTAAAACTGCCTGATGGTAGCTGAATATTACCATCCGAAGAGATTGTCGTATCAGCAACCTCCTCTATCATTCCTTCTGGCTTCCACGCTACAGTAGGATCATAAAGACAATATCCAAACTCAAGGGTTTGATTGTTTATATGCCACCAATCCTCTGTCGTAAGTACATCTAAACTCATAGGAAAAAGGATCTCCTCCTCCTTCTTAACCATATCAATGATCGACTGAAGTGTGGGTAAAAACAACAGTTCAATAGAGTCTTCTAAATCTTCCTTCGTAACTCCTTCGGTATGGAGAATCTCAATACACGCTTTAAGCTGCTCTCTTATCTGATCGTGCTTACCCCACATAATCTTAGGTGGAGCAGTGATGTCACTCCTCTCTAAATATGGAAAAACCAAATACTCTTTACGTTGGTAATGCTTATCCACATCCATCAATTGATGAAAAAGACCCTGAACACCATATACAAATGGCATGAACTCAGACGGCTCCACATGCTCTAATGAATTTAATACCTGAAAAGCTTTCTCTGCTACTCTTGTGATCTCAATATTCTCTTTCCTAAATACATCTACAGGGTGCCCTTCCGGTACATCTTGTACTCCACTCAGGTCCACATTCCCTTCCAGCACAGAGCCATGGATATCACAAAGCTGTAACACCTCCTCTTCTGGTAATCCCTCCTGTATTAACTCTTGCTCAACCTCTACTACTTCACCATATGGGATCTCTTTTAAAGTCTCAGCCAGCTCCCGACGAACCACCTCTACCGTTTCACCTTCATGTAATTTAAGTATTAACTGCTTTAACTGTTCTTTTCGATACTTCGAATTATTAATCAATTCACTCATGATGGATGCTATCTTATGATTAAATAAATAATATTCATTAGTTCTAAGACATCAATGAGCCATATGCTCTAATAAGTTAAGTAAGTCAGAACGACAATCTCATCTTACTCTTCAATTGCGAAGTCATGATCATCTAGCAATGATTCAATAGCTCTTGACCTATAACTCCTTGGTTTGAATTCCTATAATGACTTCCGATGATTAGAGTGGCATATACTTCATTAACCATATTTACAACACCGTAGGTCTGTTATTGTTTCATAATAAATTGTTAAACAGTTTATTAACTCGATATAATAAAGACAATATTCCAATAAGGGTAAACACTTTATAGACTCGTACATCAACCTTCTAGTTTATGTAGATATTAGTCTCCATTAAATGTCCATATTCAATTGATTACATAGTAAGCATAATGTTCTAATAAGCTATAATGATGGTATATGATATGAGTATTTGATATAAAAAAACGATGCTTTAACTATCGGTAAATGGTTAAAGCATCGTTTGAAATGATTGGATGCAATGTGCTGCTTAGAAAGTGATATTTATACAGAACTGGAAATAGAACTTGCTTATTTACAGTTCATCATATATAATCTTTTTAGATAATCGCTTAAGATCCATATTATACCCACCTTCTCCAATGACGTAAATATTAAAGAGGTTAGCCTGAACATTGGTTACCATCTTTTTGAATAAACACAAACCGAATTGTATCGATAAGTTAGTTACACTTCATCATTTGGAGTACCATAATAATCAATAATTATGGTACTCCATATAGTTTTCAGAAATAGACTACCCGATTATTTAAAGGCGAAGTTCAGTCCTACCTGAAAGTAGCCACCGTCATCATCTATATCACGATAAAGGTTAACTACGGACTTCTTATAGCCACCTTCAGCCGATAGATATAATTTAAACGGCTTGTCTCCAGCTCCGCGTAATACTTTATTGTGGATACATAAGTTTAATTTAGCCGCAGGACAAATATTTAGATTACTCGTAAGCTTATATTTCTCCCTAGATCCCTTTATTTGCATACTTGAATAGCCAAATCTAGCTAACAATATAATTTGACTTTGACCAATACTTATTGCTGGCCCAAAACCAATATTTATATCATAGAAGGTCATATCTGCCCCTTTTCCTTTTATGTTAATAGATCCATCATCTCCGAATAAATTCATCTTCTCAGCTATTTCGCAGTTAGTGAAGCTAAAATTTGATTCAATAAGAAATGCCTTATACATGGTTCCTACCGAAAAATAGATACCATTACCACCAATAAAATCTTTCTCAATCGGTGAATAGCCGTTCATTCCTACTCCAATAATGGTCCAAGGACCTGGATTATACGATTGCATCTCTTCCCCAAGCTCCAACTCTGATGATACACTATTTTTAGAAGACATCTCTTGGATTAGCCACGTGTTAAAGAATTGATTGTTTAGATACTCATCACTCTTTAATTGGTGTTTCAGCATCCCTATTTGCTGATAATACATCGAAGAAGCTTTATTGGGATCTGTTGTAGTAAGAAAGTTTACATATAAGATATTCTCTTTTTCTGTTATAGACGAGTTATGAACAATAGCTTTCTTGATCGTCCTAAAATTCCTTTTATAATACCTCTTTATCGTACTATATGTAGATTTATACTGTTGCATTGCTTTTTCCGATACAACCTTAGGCTTCTTGTAATCTGACACAAAAATCATTCGGTGGAACTGCTCTGGATCGTTAAAGATCATAGAACAATAAAGCCATTCAGAATACATCATAATCGAATTAGACTCATTGTCCTGTACCAATTGCTGATAGTACTTCTGTGCTTCTTCTATCTCACTGCTTTTTATACAGTCTACCATCTTCCGTTTCACTGTTAATAGGCTCTCTGACGATTTGCTATTAACAGTAGTTTGACAAAATGAGATAAGTGGACAATAGCAAAGTAAGAGTAAGAGAATCGTTTTCATTTTATTCATCTGTTGTTGATTTTAGAGACAACCATAGGTGTTAAACTATGTGTCAGTTATGATTATGCTGTTCTTTATTTCATCGTCATTTAATCAATGATTATTTCTTTTCGCAAATACCAAACCGAGGTTGATAAAAGCACCATTGTTCTCAATCCCAGATTGAAATTTCACCAAATGTTGAACATACCCTACTTCAACGGATAGAAAGATGCTATGTAATAGATTAAATGAATCTTTCTCTTTCTTATCGTAAAGACAAAGATTAAATTTAGCTGAAGGGCTAATGTTTAGGGTTTTAGAGAAAAATAGTCTGCTCTCTTCATCATTTGGATCTTCCTGGTACACTAAATAGAAATAACCAATTCTACCCATTATAACCAACTGGTTTTTTCCAATATTAATGAGACGCCCAACCCCTAGTTGAATGTTATTGTAATCAATATAAGAGTTCTGTCTTATGATAATATCTTCATAATTAGGAATATTATATGCAGTTTTATTTTTAAGACTGTAGAGCTGTAATCGTATGTCATAAATAAAATTATTATACCAACACATAAAACCCCAATAGAAACCACCTCGGGATTGCAGGATCGAATTACTTAAATTGATATTGCTATACCCAATATCCATTGCCCACCATTGCTCATCTGACTGAGAGGATGCAACAAACTTCTCAGTCTCATTATCTTTCTCAGTCTCATTATCTATCGTTATCTCGTTAATTAACCATTGGATATAAAATCTATATGTAGAACTCGAGTCACGATCTAATACCTCTATTAATTGGTTTTTAACCTCAGATGACTCCTTTTTCTCCAATATCGGATTACTGACCCAAAATAGATACGTATACAAGCTATCAACCCCATCTTGAATAGACTTCTTTTTATTAAAATGTTCTTTGATCTCTCCAAAATGTCTCTTATAGCACCGTTGAATTTCCTTTGAAGCCTTATTGCCGACCTGACTTGAATTTAAACAAGGCTCTGAATAATCCTCTATATGGGTCATCTTTATAAACTGTGCTTCATCGTCAAAGATCAGAGAACAGTAGATCCACTCTGAAAATCGCATTACATCATTTGCATCAACTCTTTTCGACAGATGTTGATAAGTCCTGTAGGCTTCATCTAACTCTTCACTACTGATCTGCTTCACCATTTTTTCTTTCATACTCCATAACGGTGATGTGGTACGATTATGGTTGGCATCCTCTCTCTTAAACTCTGCTCCTCTCACACTCCATGTGATCAAACATAGAAGTAATAGTACACTTCCCTTCATCTCTTATAACCTAAATTATCCATTCGTTTTATACCATGTGAGGAATAATCATATAACCCCCATACCTATGGGATATTATCGAAGACTAGACCCTAAATAGTGTCAATATTATGTCGTTATTCTATGTTACCACTTGAAATGATCTATACATTATATCAATGTGACTTCGATATAAAATACACCAATAGTTTTATGAATGTATTCTCTCTTCGTAAAACTGAACCTTAGTAAATGTATTTGTTCGAAAGAAAATAGATTATCACAAGTGGATATTGGGTCAACAATATCCTTATAATATCATGACTCGAATTATTTAAAAGCAAAATTTAGTCCCACTTGAAAATAACTTCCATCATCTCCAACTTTTAGCTCGTGGAACTTTATTATAGACTTATTATAGCCTACCTCACCTGTCAAATACAACCTGAATGGTCTGTCATATTCACTCTTCATTTTTTTATCATAAAGACATAAACCTATACGACCTGCGGGTGCGATATTCAAATTACTCGTAAGAGAATATGTTTTACCATTATTGCTAACCCTCATACTAGAATATCCCAATCTTCCCATAATAATAATATGACTCTTGCCTAGTGATATCATTGGACCAACACCGATATTAAGATTATAGTATGTTACACCTGTTTTGGTCGAAACATCAAATCCTGAACCATCTTCTCCAATGATGTGATCTGGTCTGGTAAAGTTGCTGAAGGTGTAGTTTAAATTACTCTCTAGATATAAGTTATTATAGATTGAACCAAAAGAAATATAAAAACCTTTGCCTTGGTCAAACAGTGAAATATTTGGACTAAATCCGCCCATCCCGACTCCAATAGCATTCCATTCGTTAGACGAGTGTGTTTTTATCCCACCTTTCATCTCTCCTTGTGTAATAATACTATTAATATCATCTATCTCATTAATAAGCCATAGGATATAGTATCTGTCTTTACTGTCTGGATTTCTATCTACATGTGCCTCCAACATCGCTTTATACTGCTTCTGTTTCTTATCCTCTATCTTTGGGTCTGTTACAATGAATTGGTAGACATAGAGGTTATTAATCTCATCGTCTAAGGAGTCTTTATGGATAATATGCTCTTTGATCTCATCAAAATGTCTATTATAATACTTTTTGATACTCTTTAAGGAGCTTCCAAATTGATGCAAATCTTCTTCTGATTGAAATACAGGTTTCTTATACCTGCTACTTATTATCTTTTGGAACTGTTCTGTATCCTCAAATATTGCTGTACAGTAGATCCATTCAGAATACAACATAATCGAATTTGCACTCTTGTTCTTTACCAATCTATTGTAAGCGTTACTAGCTTCAGTCAATTGATCTTTATTTATATGACCAATCATCTCTCTTTTGATACTCTGCACACTTTCTGCCTCTTTCTTTTTACTTTCATACAATGGATCAAATGCTTGACTATAAGCCCCAAAAGAAAGAGTGCTTAGCATTAATAAAATTATAAACCTCATAATAGATATTTTCATGTTGATTTTATTCGTAAAATATAGAACTTGCTAGTAGTGATAAGCCAATCCTATATGGGTGTTTATTTTAGATACTTCAAATATGTTTGCGTTAGAATCAAAATTATATTTAGAACATACGGTGAGATACAACCCATTAAAACGGATATAACTATGTTCATAAGAATACGAACGAAGCAATCTAAAATGTCCCGTAATACCTGCTGTAAAACGATTGTTCTTGTTATCAATCTTATACCACTCCTCCTTATCTTTCCCACTCTTACTATCCTTAATCGTCGTATTATAATTCAGAGAACTCCAACTATAACCCCCATGAACAATAACATTAATAGCCCTATTGTTATAGATAGGTATCCCACAATTAAAACCATACTCAATTAGATTGATCGAACTACCAATAGGCACTACTCTTCCATCATTCCCAGATCTGAAAGAGACACGACTTGTAAAAGTGGATACACCGAAAAATATATCAATGTAGGCAGGGATGGTCGTGAGCTTGTAATCTATTCCATATGCGGAAGCGATCTTTATATATCCCCCCTCTCCATTGGCCTTTAAATACGGTGTAGCCTCTTTGCTTAAGAAATGGGTTTGATAGCCTGCCTCAAAAGCCTTAAAGCAATACGCTGAAATGTTATCCGCCTCTTTGAGTGGGAGGCTATTCTGAAAAAGAGACCTTTGATAAAACAAATTATAATCACTATTCTGGTTTGCTATGTGATACTTCAACATACCTCTCATCAGTTGCTTATGTCTCTCTATATAACAAGGTGTTGTGATATACTCTTCGAAGAAATCCACAACCTGCTTTTGTGCATCGGTTAACCCTTCTTTGTCAAAAACATCTCGATAGAAATCCTTATGCTCAATATAGATCTCCTTTAACTTATCGTTATAACTAGAATTGGGCCAAGGGGCACTCATACTACGAATACTGACAGCCTCATTAGGGGCCGTAACTACTCTCTTCGATCCTTCTGAAATATCATTCACATACCGAAAGAACTTATCTTTATCCCCTAACATCAGGCTTATAATACTTTTCGAATACCCACTCACTTGCAAAGAGTCTTTCATCTCATGGTCCAAGAGAACATCAAAAGCCGCTGCAGCCTCTTCTAGATCTCTATGTTCCAGTTGTATCAGTATATAGTGCTTAGAATATACGTATAATTGATGATACTCCTTTTTCTGATACTCTTTCGACATCCTTTCAGTAATATCGATAGTATCCGTGAGCGAAATATCTTCAGTATGCTGCCCACATACCGTTTGTGCTATCATTAAAAGCAATAGAGAAGTTAGTTGTCTCATCATTTGTATCGTTATTTATTTTAACAACAATAGAAGCTGTTCACAATAATTGAAGTCAATCTCTTGCGAAGGGAACACTAATCCCCATCTTTATATATCCTCCACTGTTTCCTGTATTCCCATCTAGTTTAATCATAGTGACAGCATAACCAACTTCAGCCATCAGATTGATCCGAAATACGCTCTTTTTGTTATATCTTTTGGTCTGATTATATAAACAGAGGTTTAGTTTCCCACACGGTGTTAAGTCTATCGTTTTGGATAGTATATATTTATCGATATTAAACCGAGAATAACCTAATCTTCCTGTAAACGTAAAAGAACTATTCCCAAACCGCATAATATAGCCTATTCCTGTACTATAGTTTATGTAAAGATATTCTGTGCCTGCTTTAAATTCTTCCGTTTCATATTGGGTGATATAAGACATTATGTCGTACTTGGTTAATCCACCCATTATATCTGTCGAGAAATCAATATCGACATTAGATTGAATGCTTCCCATCGAAAAACTAACCCCGCGACCTTCACAAAGAAGATTAGTTTTAGGTGCAAGGATAACTCCCGCTAGCCCAACGTAGAACATATCCTGAGGCTTTTTCTTTTTACTCGTAAGTGTCTTATAGGTTCGTCGTTTTCTTTTCTTATAATTATCCGACAAAATACCACGCTCTGTAACCGATACAGTAGTTGTCGTATTGACTTCTTCTGTTTGACCTATAACAGAGCCAACGATACTTGTGGCTTTCGCCTTATCTTTCTTACTAGTTATGCCATATCCATCAGTGCTGATGAATATCATCAACAATAAAATGTAATGTTGAAATGTAAATTTCATAGGACGTCTTAAGTTCAAATAAATATGTAAATGTGGGATAACTCCTTTTAGATGTTCAATAAAATAACTGCTGAGATTGAATAATATGCCCTTTCCGAATAAGTAATGCTGTAATCAGCCTCTTCTCTTTTTACAAGTTGGTCAAAGCATATCTTCGCCATATCTATATCTTCCTGTTGTACGTAAAATATAATACTGTCTTTAAGACATTCGGTATTAGATGGGGTCGGTGTCATTAATATCTTCATTAGAAGAACTCTTTGCATTAGAGGTAAAACCAAATGCAACCACTAAAATTAATAAAAGAGATCTCATTGTGTGTCGTTAGTATTATGAATTAATGTTATGTAATACCTTATATGCCAGTTGATTGTGTAATGGCAGCTCTTGCTGTTAACCCACTGAAAATAACCATGTCGATGTGGTATAATGGCTTTAGTATCCCTATAAATGAGCATGTTAGGATCCCTTTGATTCAATCCTATTTTGCCCAGTAAACTGAAACATACTTTTTGAGATTAAATTAAAAGTATGTATATATATATGTAATATGGTATAAAAATATTAATTATTTACTTTAGTGCAATATCTAACCCCAATCATTTGTAGAGGGGGAGAGAGCTTATTTTACACTGTCCCTCTACCATCCAAATTATCCAATGATATTTACATCTCTTAACCTCTCAGATACCAACACCATAATTGGTATTTCATAATCCAGACAGAGTTTAATTTACACTACCACGAAAAATCGTTATTTCCCACCTTCTCTCCATCGATTCCCTACTTAACTATGCCTTAAAAGCTACCTACCTCGGACTTAATCCATTCCTAATCCGTCTTTAACCCGTCCCTAGTACGTCCTTTGTCCATGGTTTAGCCATGATTCGTCCATGGTTCAGCCATCGAAACCCCCGAAATCGATGGACAAACCATGGACGAATCATGGCTAAACCATGGACAAAGGACGGATTAAGTATATATTAAGGACGGATTAACGACGGATTAGGTGCGAGGTTGGTTAGGGGGAGGTGTGATTTTGGTTGCTGTTGTTCCTGGGTTGGTGTATTTGTCGTGCTGATTTTAGGGAGTGGTTGATGTGGTGTGTTTGAAATTTGATTCTGGTGTTTTTTCTCTTTGAATGGGGTTATATATATAACGGATGCATTTTTTGAGATGGGAGAGGAGTGTGGTGTGGATAGGATATGGGGTGTTGTGTGTTTTGTTTGAAAAAAGTTTTGGGTGTAACAGGTTGGTCGTAAGGGGCTGGGGGTGGAGGTCTGTTTTTTTCTAAGAAAAAACATGTTGTTTTATTTGGAATAGTGGGTGAAAATGATGTTTCTTTGCATCGCATTTGAGAACAAATGCACACGTTCTACCGACATATTTACAGTGAACTGAATATTATCCCTTCCGCTGTGTGGCTCCATTGATTCTAGCGAGATGAGAAAGAGAGGACATAAGAAGCTGATAGAAAACCAGGGCATGATTAGAGGTAGGTAGGACATTGAAATTTTGACTAGAATATAAGGTGAAAAAATATTTCACTTTTCATTTGGATCTTTCAAATGAAATGAGTTATCTTTGCAGCCACGTTCTAGAAAAAAGCGGAGAGTGTTTTTTAAGTCTCAATTAAGTTGAGAAATTATTTAAGAAAACATTTGGAGTTTAAAGATAAAATCGTTTATCTTTGCAACCGCAAAAACATCGGCGCAACGGCGACGATGGATGAATAAGATACAAAGTTCTTTGAAGATATTTTTTGATAATGACAAGTACAAAAAAGCAACCGTCAATCTAATAGATTTTTGAGTTTTTGTTGAGCTAAATTAATTAACTTTTTATACAACGAAGAGTTTGATCCTGGCTCAGGATGAACGCTAGCGGGAGGCCTAACACATGCAAGTCGAGGGGTAACGGAAGTAGCTTGCTACTAGACGACGACCGGCGCACGGGTGAGTAACGCGTATGTAATCTGCCTTGTACAGGGGAATAGCCCAGAGAAATTTGGATTAATGCCCCATAGTATTATCGAGTCGCATGACTTGATGATTAAAGCTCCGGCGGTACAAGATGAACATGCGTGACATTAGCTAGTTGGTAAGGTAACGGCTTACCAAGGCTACGATGTCTAGGGGTTCTGAGAGGATGATCCCCACACTGGTACTGAGACACGGACCAACTCCTACGGGAGGCAGCAGTGAGGAATATTGGTCAATGGACGCAAGTCTGAACCAGCCATCCCGCGTGAAGGATGACTGCCCTATGGGTTGTAAACTTCTTTTATATGCAAATAAACCTACTTTCGTGAAAGTAGCTGAAGGTAGCATATGAATAAACACCGGCTAACTCCGTGCCAGCAGCCGCGGTAATACGGAGGGTGTAAGCGTTATCCGGATTTATTGGGTTTAAAGGGTACGTAGGCGGTAATATAAGTCAGTGGTGAAATCCTGCAGCTCAACTGTAGAACTGCCATTGAAACTGTATTACTTGAGTATACTTGAGGTAGGCGGAATGAGTAGTGTAGCGGTGAAATGCTTAGATATTACTCAGAACACCGATTGCGAAGGCAGCTTACTAAGGTATAACTGACGCTGATGTACGAAAGCGTGGGGAGCGAACAGGATTAGATACCTGGTAGTCCACGCCGTAAACGATGATTACTCGCTGTTGGCGATACACAGTCAGTGGCTAAGCGAAAGTTTTAAGTAATCCACCTGGGGAGTACGATCGCAAGATTGAAACTCAAAGGAATTGACGGGGGCCCGCACAAGCGGAGGAACATGTGGTTTAATTCGATGATACGCGAGGAACCTTACCTGGGCTTAAATGTACGGCGATCGGTCTAGAGATAGACTTTTCTTCGGACGACGTACAAGGTGCTGCATGGTTGTCGTCAGCTCGTGCCGTGAGGTGTCGGGTTAAGTCCCATAACGAGCGCAACCCCTATCTTTAGTTGCTAACAGGTTAAGCTGAGGACTCTAGAGAGACTGCCACCGTAAGGTGAGAGGAAGGTGGGGATGACGTCAAATCAGCACGGCCCTTATGTCCAGGGCTACACACGTGTTACAATGGTCAGTACAAAGGGCAGCTCCTGGCGACAGGATGCTAATCTCTAAAACTGGTCTCAGTTCGGATCGGAGTCTGCAACTCGACTCCGTGAAGCTGGATTCGCTAGTAATCGCGCATCAGCCATGGCGCGGTGAATACGTTCCCGGGCCTTGTACACACCGCCCGTCAAACCATGGAAGCTGGGGGTGCCTGAAGTCTGTTACCGAAAGGAGCGGCCTAGGGTAAAACTAGTGACTGGGGTTAAGTCGTAACAAGGTAGCCGTACCGGAAGGTGTGGCTGGAACACCTCCTTCTGGAGCCGACATTAACGGTAAAGAAAATCGACGAGATTAGGTTGTTTTTTCTTGTCATATCAAAAAACCTTATATACCCACATAACCAAAGTGGATAGCGTTAGGCTGAAAAACTAAGGTGGTTATGTTTTAAACATAGTCCCGTAGCTCAGCTGGTTAGAGCGCTACACTGATAATGTAGAGGTCCCAGTTCAAGTCTGGGCGGGACTACAATCGTAATATTATTATACGAGGTTATTTGGGGGATTAGCTCAGCTGGCTAGAGCGCCTGCCTTGCACGCAGGAGGTCATCGGTTCGACTCCGATATTCTCCACACATTTATATTGATTTAGTTAGATTTAATTTGATTAGATCGGTGTATATAAGTTCTTTGACATTCTGGAAAAAAGTAATCTGTAAAAGAATACAACAGATATCGAGATTAACATTAAAGGTTAATTATAATAGAAAGTAAGTAAGGGTGTATGGTGGATGCCTAGGCTCTTAGAGGCGATGAAAGACGTGATAAGCTGCGATAAGCTTCGGGGAGGTGCAAACAACCTTTGATCCGAAGATTTCTGAATGGGGCAACCCAGCCAATTTATTGGTTATCTGACTTCGGTCAGAGGCAAACCCGGAGAACTGAAACATCTAAGTACCCGGAGGAAGAGAAAACAAAAGTGATTCCGTTAGTAGTGGCGATCGAACGCGGATTAGCCCAAACCAATGACGTTTCGGCGTTGTTGGGGTTGTAGGACTGCGATATGAGATTATGCGTGAAGTAGAAGTAACTGGAAAGTTACACCGGAGAGGGTGATAGTCCTGTACACGTAAGCAAATATGATCTAGCAGTATCCTGAGTAGGGCGGGGCACGTGAAACCCTGTCTGAATCTGCCAGGACCATCTGGTAAGGCTAAATACTCCTAAGAGACCGATAGAGAACCAGTACCGTGAGGGAAAGGTGAAAAGTACCCCGAACAGGGGAGTGAAATAGTACCTGAAACCATACACTTACAAGCGGTCGGAGCATCTTTGGATGTGACGGCGTGCCTTTTGCATAATGAGCCTACGAGTTACTCCTCACTAGCAAGGTTAAGAGCTTAAGGCTCGGAGCCGAAGCGAAAGCAAGTCTGAATAGGGCGTCGAAGTTAGTGGGGGTAGACGCGAAACCGTGTGATCTACCCATGGGCAGGTTGAAGTCTTGGTAACACAAGATGGAGGACCGAACCAGGGAGCGTTGAAAAGCTCTTGGATGACCTGTGGGTAGGGGTGAAAGGCCAATCAAACTCGGAAATAGCTCGTACTCCCCGAAATGCATTTAGGTGCAGCCTTGGATATAGTATTGCAGAGGTAGAGCTACTGATTGGATGCGAGGGCTTCACCGCCTATCAACTCCAGACAAACTCCGAATGCTGTAATATGATTACCAGGAGTGAGGGCATGGGTGCTAAGGTCCATGTCCGAAAGGGAAAGAACCCGGACCATCAGCTAAGGTCCCCAAGTATATGTTAAGTTGAACAAACGAGGTCTGATTGCATAGACAGCTAGTATGTTGGCTTGGAAGCAGCCATTCATTTAAAGAGTGCGTAACAGCTCACTAGTCGAGCGATCGGGCATGGATAATAATCGGGCATCAAACATATCACCGAAGCTATGGATTTAATGGACTACCATTAAGTGGTAGGGGAGCATTCTGACTGCGTTGAATGTGCACTGTGAGGTGCGCTGGAGCGGTTAGAAAAGCAAATGTAGGCATAAGTAACGATAAGGAGGGCGAGAAACCCTCCCACCGATAGACTAAGGTTTCCTGATCAACGCTAATCGGATCAGGGTTAGTCGGGACCTAAGGGGTAGCCGAACGGCGAACTCGATGGACAACGGGTTAATATTCCCGTACTTTATATAGTTGTGATGGGGCGACGGAGTGATGAAAGCACCGCGTACTGACGGAATAGTACGTTGAAGGGCGTAGGTTATGAGATGTGTAGGCAAATCCGCACGTTGAGCTGAAACCCGATAGTACCGAGAGTCTTCGGACGATTGGATAGTGTGCCTAAGGGCTTCCTAGAAAAACCTCTAAACGTAGATTATATAAACCCGTACCGCAAACCGACACAGGTAGTCAAGGAGAGAATCCTGAGGTGCTCGAGTGATTCATGGCTAAGGAACTAGGCAAAATCGATCCGTAACTTCGGGAGAAGGATCGCTCCTCGCAAGGGGAGCCGCAGTGAAAAGGCCCAGGCGACTGTTTATCAAAAACACAGGGCTTTGCTAAATCGAAAGATGATGTATAAGGCCTGACACCTGCCCGGTGCCGGAAGGTTAAGTGGGGGCGTTATCCGTATGGAGAAGCGCTGAAATGAAGCCCCGGTAAACGGCGGCCGTAACTATAACGGTCCTAAGGTAGCGAAATTCCTTGTCGGGTAAGTTCCGACCTGCACGAATGGTGCAACGATCTGGGCACTGTCTCAGCCATGAGCTCGGTGAAATTGAAGTATCGGTGAAGATGCCGATTACCCGCAACGGGACGGAAAGACCCCGTGAACCTTTACTGCAACTTCACATTGATTTTGGGCAAGTAATGTGTAGGATAGGTCGGAGACACTGAAGCGGCGTCGCTAGGCGTTGTGGAGTCGTCCTTGAAATACGACCCTTTGCTTGTTTGAAACCTAACTCAGCAATGAGGACATTGTGTGGTGGGTAGTTTGACTGGGGTGGTCGCCTCCAAAAGAGTAACGGAGGCTTCTAAAGGTACCCTCAAGACGATTGGTAACCGTCTGTAGAGTGTAATGGCACAAGGGTGCTTGACTGTGAGACCAACACGTCGATCAGGTACGAAAGTAGAGCATAGTGATCCGGTGGTTCCGTATGGAAGGGCCATCGCTCAAAGGATAAAAGGTACTCCGGGGATAACAGGCTGATCGCTCCCAAGAGCTCATATCGACGGAGCGGTTTGGCACCTCGATGTCGGCTCGTCACATCCTGGGGCTGGAGAAGGTCCCAAGGGTTGGGCTGTTCGCCCATTAAAGTGGCACGCGAGCTGGGTTCAGAACGTCGTGAGACAGTTCGGTCCCTATCTGTTGTGGGCGCAGGAAACTTGAGAGAAGCTGCTGCTAGTACGAGAGGACCGCGGTGGACAAACCTCTGGTGTATCAGTTGTGCCGCCAGGTGCATTGCTGAGTAGCTACGTTTGGAAGAGATAAGTGCTGAAAGCATCTAAGCACGAAGCTCCACTCAAGATGAGGTTTCCTTAGAGGGTCGTTGGAGACTACGACGTTGATAGGCTGCAGGTGTAAAGGTTGTGAGACCAAAGCCGAGCAGTACTAATTACCCGAAACTTTCATTAGAATAAAAGATTAGTTGTATTTAGATTACTTTTTCCAGGAGCATGTCAAAAGATATATTGAACTATGTATGCTGATAATGTTATATCATAACATTTAAGTCAGATATAAATAACCGTATTTAAGATTTAAGGTGGTTATTGCATAGGGGTTCCACCTCTTCCCATTCCGAACAGAGAAGTTAAGCCCTACCGCGCCGATGGTACTGCAGAGATGTGGGAGAGTAGGTCGCCGCCGTTTTAATAAAAGATCAATTCACTAGAGTTGATTTTTTTATGAACTAAACGTTCTTTGAAGATTTTTTTTGATAATGACAAGTACAAAAAAGCAACCGTCAATCTAATAGATTTTTGAGTTTTTGTTGAGCTAAATTAATTAACTTTTTATACAACGAAGAGTTTGATCCTGGCTCAGGATGAACGCTAGCGGGAGGCCTAACACATGCAAGTCGAGGGGTAACGGAAGTAGCTTGCTACTAGACGACGACCGGCGCACGGGTGAGTAACGCGTATGTAATCTGCCTTGTACAGGGGAATAGCCCAGAGAAATTTGGATTAATGCCCCATAGTATTATTGAGTCGCATGACTTGGTGATTAAAGCTCCGGCGGTACAAGATGAACATGCGTGACATTAGCTAGTTGGTAAGGTAACGGCTTACCAAGGCTACGATGTCTAGGGGTTCTGAGAGGATGATCCCCACACTGGTACTGAGACACGGACCAGACTCCTACGGGAGGCAGCAGTGAGGAATATTGGTCAATGGACGCAAGTCTGAACCAGCCATCCCGCGTGAAGGATGACTGCCCTATGGGTTGTAAACTTCTTTTATATGCAAATAAACCTACTTTCGTGAAAGTAGCTGAAGGTAGCATATGAATAAACACCGGCTAACTCCGTGCCAGCAGCCGCGGTAATACGGAGGGTGTAAGCGTTATCCGGATTTATTGGGTTTAAAGGGTACGTAGGCGGTAATATAAGTCAGTGGTGAAATCCTGCAGCTCAACTGTAGAACTGCCATTGAAACTGTATTACTTGAGTATACTTGAGGTAGGCGGAATGAGTAGTGTAGCGGTGAAATGCTTAGATATTACTCAGAACACCGATTGCGAAGGCAGCTTACTAAGGTATAACTGACGCTGATGTACGAAAGCGTGGGGAGCGAACAGGATTAGATACCCTGGTAGTCCACGCCGTAAACGATGATTACTCGCTGTTGGCGATACACAGTCAGTGGCTAAGCGAAAGTTTTAAGTAATCCACCTGGGGAGTACGATCGCAAGATTGAAACTCAAAGGAATTGACGGGGGCCCGCACAAGCGGAGGAACATGTGGTTTAATTCGATGATACGCGAGGAACCTTACCTGGGCTTAAATGTACGGCGATCGGTCTAGAGATAGACTTTTCTTCGGACGACGTACAAGGTGCTGCATGGTTGTCGTCAGCTCGTGCCGTGAGGTGTCGGGTTAAGTCCCATAACGAGCGCAACCCCTATCTTTAGTTGCTAACAGGTTAAGCTGAGGACTCTAGAGAGACTGCCACCGTAAGGTGAGAGGAAGGTGGGGATGACGTCAAATCAGCACGGCCCTTATGTCCAGGGCTACACACGTGTTACAATGGTCAGTACAAAGGGCAGCTACCTGGCGACAGGATGCTAATCTCTAAAACTGGTCTCAGTTCGGATCGGAGTCTGCAACTCGACTCCGTGAAGCTGGATTCGCTAGTAATCGCGCATCAGCCATGGCGCGGTGAATACGTTCCCGGGCCTTGTACACACCGCCCGTCAAACCATGGAAGCTGGGGGTGCCTGAAGTCTGTTACCGAAAAGGAGCGGCCTAGGGTAAAACTAGTGATTGGGGTTAAGTCGTAACAAGGTAGCCGTACCGGAAGGTGTGGCTGGAACACCTCCTTTCTGGAGCCGACAAGAACGGTTAAAGAAAATCGACGAGATTAGGTTGTTTTTTCTTGTCATATCAAAAAACCTTATATACCCACATAACCAAAGTGGATAGCGTTAGGCTGAAAAACTAAGGTGGTTATGTTTATAACATAGTCCCGTAGCTCAGCTGGTTAGAGCGCTACACTGATAATGTAGAGGTCCCAGTTCAAGTCTTTGGCGGGACTACATTCGTAATATTATTTATACGAGGTTATTTGGGGGATTAGCTCAGCTGGCTAGAGCGCCTGCCTTGCACGCAGGAGGTCATCGGTTCGACTCCGATATTCTCCACACATTTATATTGATTTAGTTAGATTTAATTTGATTAGATCGGTGTATATAAGTTCTTTGACATTCTGGAAAAAAGTAATCTGTAAAAGAATACAACAGATATCGAGATTAACATTAAAGGTTAATTATAATAGAAAGTAAGTAAGGGTGTATGGTGGATGCCTAGGCTCTTAGAGGCGATGAAAGACGTGATAAGCTGCGATAAGCTTCGGGGAGGTGCAAACAACCTTTGATCCGAAGATTTCTGAATGGGGCAACCCAGCCAATTTATTGGTTATCTGACTATGTCAGAGGCAAACCCGGAGAACTGAAACATCTAAGTACCCGGAGGAAGAGAAAACAAAAGTGATTCCGTTAGTAGTGGCGATCGAACGCGGATTAGCCCAAACCAATTACGTTTCGGCGTGGTTGGGGTTGTAGGACTGCGATATGAGATTATGCGTGAAGTAGAAGTAACTGGAAAGTTACACAGAGAGGGTGATAGTCCTGTACACGTAAGCAAATATGATCTAGCAGTATCCTGAGTAGGGCGGGGCACGTGAAACCCTGTCTGAATCTGCCAGGACCATCCTGGTAAGGCTAAATACTCCTAAGAGACCGATAGAGAACCAGTACCGTGAGGGAAAGGTGAAAAGTACCCCGAACAGGGGAGTGAAATAGTACCTGAAACCATACACTTACAAGCGGTCGGAGCATCATTAGATGTGACGGCGTGCCTTTTGCATAATGAGCCTACGAGTTACTCCTCACTAGCAAGGTTAAGAGCTTAAGGCTCGGAGCCGAAGCGAAAGCAAGTCTGAATAGGGCGTCGAAGTTAGTGGGGGTAGACGCGAAACCGTGTGATCTACCCATGGGCAGGTTGAAGTCTTGGTAACACAAGATGGAGGACCGAACCAGGAGCGTTGAAAAGCTCTTGGATGACCTGTGGGTAGGGGTGAAAGGCCAATCAAACTCGGAAATAGCTCGTACTCCCGAAATGCATTTAGGTGCAGCCTTGGATATAGTATTGCAGAGGTAGAGCTACTGATTGGATGCGAGGGCTTCACCGCCTATCAACTCCAGACAAACTCCGAATGCTGTAATATGATTACCAGGAGTGAGGGCATGGGTGCTAAGGTCCATGTCCGAAAGGGAAAGAACCCGGACCATCAGCTAAGGTCCCCAAGTATATGTTAAGTTGAACAAACGAGGTCTGATTGCATAGACAGCTAGTATGTTGGCTTGGAAGCAGCCATTCATTTAAAGAGTGCGTAACAGCTCACTAGTCGAGCGATCGGGCATGGATAATAATCGGGCATCAAACATATCACCGAAGCTATGGATTTAATGGACTACCATTAAGTGGTAGGGGAGCATTCTGACTGCGTTGAATGTGCACTGTGAGGTGCGCTGGAGCGGTTAGAAAAGCAAATGTAGGCATAAGTAACGATAAGGAGGGCGAGAAACCCTCCCACCGATAGACTAAGGTTTCCTGATCAACGCTAATCGGATCAGGGTTAGTCGGGACCTAAGGGGTAGCCGAACGGCGAACTCGATGGACAACGGGTTAATATTCCCGTACTTTATATAGTTGTGATGGGGCGACGGAGTGATGAAAGCACCGCGTACTGACGGAATAGTACGTTGAAGGGCGTAGGTTATGAGATGTGTAGGCAAATCCGCACGTTGAGCTGAAACCCGATAGTACCGAGAGTCTTCGGACGATTGGATAGTGTGCCTAAGGGCTTCCTAGAAAAACCTCTAAACGTAGATTATATAAACCCGTACCGCAAACCGACACAGGTAGTCAAGGAGAGAATCCTGAGGTGCTCGAGTGATTCATGGCTAAGGAACTAGGCAAAATCGATCCGTAACTTCGGGAGAAGGATCGCTCCTCGCAAGGGGAGCCGCAGTGAAAAGGCCCAAGGCGACTGTTTATCAAAAACACAGGGCTTTGCTAAATCGAAAGATGATGTATAAGGCCTGACACCTGCCCGGTGCCGGAAGGTTAAGTGGGGGCGTTATCCGTATGGAGAAGCGCTGAAATGAAGCCCCGGTAAACGGCGGCCGTAACTATAACGGTCCTAAGGTAGCGAAATTCCTTGTCGGGTAAGTTCCGACCTGCACGAATGGTGCAACGATCTGGGCACTGTCTCAGCCATGAGCTCGGTGAAATTGAAGTATCGGTGAAGATGCCGATTACCCGCAACGGGACGGAAAGACCCCGTGAACCTTTACTGCAACTTCACATTGATTTTGGGCAAGTAATGTGTAGGATAGGTCGGAGACACTGAAGCGGCGTCGCTAGGCGTTGTGGAGTCGTCCTTGAAATACGACCCTTTGCTTGTTTGAAACCTAACTCAGCAATGAGGACATTGTGTGGTGGGTAGTTTGATTGGGGTGGTCGCCTCCAAAAGAGTAACGGAGGCTTCTAAAGGTACCCTCAAGACGATTGGTAACCGTCTGTAGAGTGTAATGGCACAAGGGTGCTTGACTGTGAGACCAACACGTCGATCAGGTACGAAAGTAGAGCATAGTGATCCGGTGGTTCCGTATGGAAGGGCCATCGCTCAAAGGATAAAAGGTACTCCGGGGATAACAGGCTGATCGCTCCCAAGAGCTCATATCGACGGAGCGGTTTGGCACCTCGATGTCGGCTCGTCACATCCTGGGGCTGGAGAAGGTCCCAAGGGTTGGGCTGTTCGCCCATTAAAGTGGCACGCGAGCTGGGTTCAGAACGTCGTGAGACAGTTCGGTCCCTATCTGTTGTGGGCGCAGGAAACTTGAGAGAAGCTGCTGCTAGTACGAGAGGACCGCGGTGGACAAACCTCTGGTGTATCAGTTGTGCCGCCAGGTGCATTGCTGAGTAGCTACGTTTGGAAGAGATAAGTGCTGAAAGCATCTAAGCACGAAGCTCCACTCAAGATGAGGTTTCCTTAGAGGGTCGTTGGAGACTACGACGTTGATAGGCTGCAGGTGTAAAGGTTGTGAGACCAAAGCCGAGCAGTACTAATTACCCGAAACTTTCATTAGAATAAAAGATTAGTTGTATTTAGATTACTTTTTCCAGGAGCATGTCAAAAGATATATTGAACTATGTATGCTGATAATGTTAGATTGTAACATTAAGTCAGATATAAATAACCGTATTAACAATTTAAGGTGGTTATTGCATAGGGGTTCCACCTCTTCCCATTCCGAACAGAGAAGTTAAGCCCTACCGCGCCGATGGTACTGCAGAGATGTGGGAGAGTAGGTCGCCGCCGTTTTAGTAAAAGATCAATTCACTAGAGTTGATCTTTTCAATGACATTATAATATTTACAATTTAAGGTGGTTATTGCATAGGGGTTCCACCTCTTCCCATTCCGAACAGAGAAGTTAAGCCCTACCGCGCCGATGGTACTGCAGAGATGTGGGAGAGTAGGTCGCCGCCGTTTTACAGAGAACCGATTCTTATTAAAGAGTCGGTTTTTTTGCGTCTATACTTTTTGTGAATAATGCTATAGATGAACTATGGAAATTATTGTGTCTCCATTATGGCAAGAGGAACCTCTCCCCGACATCATTGCCCTTTGGGAACAGATAAGTTAAGCCCTACCGCGCCGAGGCTACTGCAGAGATGTGGGAGAGTAGGTCGCCGCCGTTTTACAGAGAACCGATTCTTATTAAAGAGTCAGTTTTTTTGCGTCTATACTTTTTGTGAATAATGCTATAGATGAACTATGGAAATTATTGTGTCTCCATTATGGCAAGAGGAACCTCTCCCCGACATCATTGCCCTTTGGGAACAGAAAAGTTAAGGACTACTGTGCTGAGGCTACTGCAGAGGTGTGGGAGAGTAGGTCGCCGCCGTTTTACAGAGAACCGATTTTTATTAAAGAGTCGGTTTTTTTGCGTCTATACTTTTTGTGAATAATGCTATAGATGAACTATGGAAATTATTGTGTCTCCATTATGGCAAGAGGAACCTCTCCCCGACATCATTGCCCTTTGGGAACAGAAAAGTTAAGGACTACTGTGCTGAGGCTACTGTAGAGATGGGCGAGAGTAGGTCGCCGTCGTTTTACAGAGAACCGATTCTTATTAAAGAGTTAGTTTTTTTGCGTCTATACTTTTTGTGAATAATGCTATAGATGAACTATGGAAATTATTGTGTCTCCATTATGGCAAGAGGAACCTCTCCCCGACATCATTGCCCTTTGGGAACAGAAAAGTTAAGGACTACTGTGCTGAGGCTACTGCAGAGATGGGCGAGAGTAGGTCGCCGCCGTTTTACAGAGAACCGATTCTTATTAAAGAGTCGGTTTTTTTGCGTCTATACTTTTTGTGAATAATGCTATAGATGAACTATGGAAATTATTGTGTCTCCATTATGGCAAGAGGAACCTCTCCCCGACATCATTGCCCTTTGGGAACAGAAAAGTTAAGGACTACTGTGCTGAGGCTACTGCAGATATGGGCGAGAGTAGGTCGCCGCCGTTTTACAGAGAACCGATTCTTATTAAAGAGTCGGTTTTTTTGATTGATAATCTGGATATTGGTTGTTTGGAATTTAAAGACTATTGATGCTGTGTGAATTCGGTTTTGATGTTGAGTGAGTTGGGTTTTGGGTGTTGAGTGATTGTTTATAGTGAGGGATGTAGGGATGATTTATTTAGGAGGAGAGAAAATGAAATATGCACGTTAACAATGAGTTGATTGTTACATAGGTGTTATGGATTGTGCGTATTTGTTCGCGGAGATGAAGGTGGACTGATAGCTTTGGTATAAAAACTTTGTGTGTATGTTTCGTATTGATAAAGCTGTAACTGTAGGATTGTCGTTAATCTCTTTGGTGTCGTGTCGAGGAGAGGTGAAAAAGAAGAGTGAGGTGGAGAAGCCGAATATTCTGTATATTATGTGTGATGACCACACTGCAAATGCAATTAGTGCTTATAAGGGGCGGTATGCGGATGTTTTTCAGACTCCCAATATTGATCGTATTGCGAAAGATGGGGTGTTGTTTACGAATTGTAATGTGACCAACTCTATCTGTACTCCGAGTAGGGCTACTATCATGACAGGTAAATATGGTCATAAGACAGGAGTGTATACGTTATGGGATGATTTAGATGTGAAGGAGAAGACTTTCCCTGTGTTGTTGCAGAAAGCGGGGTATGAAACTGCTATTATTGGAAAGTGGCATCTACACACCCAACCTCAAGGTTTTGATTATTATAGTGTTCTTCCAGGTCAGGGTAAGTATTTTGATCCAAATTTTCAGGATTCGAATCACGAATGGGAGCCAGGTAAGAAGGTTAAAGGTGTAAAATATAAGGGGTATGCTACGGATGTGATTACGGATCAGTGTTTGTCATGGTTAAAGCAAAGGGATAGTGATAAGCCTTTCTTTTTGATGTGTCATCATAAGGCACCCCATGGTTTGTGGGAGTATCATCCTAAGTATGAGCATTTGTTGGATGGAGTTGATATTCCAGAGCCGTCATCATTGTTTGATCCAAAGGATTCGAGGTCGAAAGGATCGAGAGCTTATGGTCGCAATATGGATGAACTTTCGGGTCGTATGAACAAAGGGATGCGTAAGAAAGAGTATCCAACAGGGCGATTGAATACGGAAGGGATGAATTATGAACAACGTGTCAAGTCGGCTTATCAGAAGTATTTGAAGGATTATCTTCGAACGGTGGCATCTATTGATGAGAATGTGGGTCGTTTGTTAGATTATTTAGAGACGAGCGGATTGGCAAAGAGCACGGTGGTGGTATATACTTCGGATCAAGGAATGTTTTTAGGAGAGCATAACTATTACGATAAGCGTTGGATGTATGATGAGTCGTTAAGGATGCCTTTGATTGTTAAGTATCCACAGAAGGGACAGAAGGATGTAAGAAATGGGGATATGATTACCAATTTAGATTTTCCTGAAACCATCTTGGATATTGCTGGGATTGCTATACCAAGCGATATGCAAGGGCGAAGTTTTAAGGAGAACCTAAAAGGGAATACGCCGAAAGATTGGAGACATTCGATGTATTACCACTATTGGATGCAGATAAAGGGTTCGAATGTGCCAGCTCATTATGGTATTAAGACGGATCGATATAAGTTGATCTATTTTTATGGTCGTGGATTGGGATTGGATGGCTGTACTAAGGGTTGGGATACACCTGAAGGATGGGAGTTGTATGATCTAAAGAACGATCCGATGGAGATGCACAATATTTATGATGATGCCAAGAGTGCTTCGCTGGTAAAGCAGCTGAAGTCAGAGCTTTTGACATTGAAAGAGAGATATGGTGATGATGATAAAAATTATCCTGAATTGTATTTACTAAGTAAAGATGAGTTCTAGATTATTTTCTTTTCGAGTTATTCTACTTAGGCTTCTATATCATTATAGAGGCCTTTTTTTTTGTTTATTGTTGGGGGTGTAATCTTTGGTGATATTAGAACTTTTAGGCTTGTACGATGTTTTAATACCAATTAAACCATGAGATGAACACTGTTGTTGCGTTCTTGACTAAACAAGATATGATTGTACTGGTTTAGCATTTATTTGATCATTTGATTGGTATAAAAAGATTGGTATTGTTATTGATGTACAGATATCGAATTATATTTGTTCGGGCCGCTCAGAGGCGGGATGTTTAAAGTAATAAATGAAGGTGTATGAAGCTCAAGTTATATATAGTATTCATGTTGGTTTTGCCCATGATAATTAGTTCTTGTGATAGTAGTAGTGATGATCGCTATAGTTCAAGAGATAGTGTGGATCGGTTGGGGGTCGATATTGGGGTAAATGAACAACGTATGGTTGCTTACAGCAATAAGATGGATTCGTATTATCAGACGACAACGCATGGTGTAGAGAGTGAGTTGTATGGTTGGTTTGATGGATGGAATATTGGACAGCGACGTATTTTAAAGGGCTATCAGCTTTATGTCGATGGAATACTATTTGACCGAGCAGGTGCGAAAGTTAAGGTTTATCCTCACTATTTGGAGCGGAGAGGTGATCAAGGGGCTGAGGAACTATATTTGTTTGATGACCAGCAGTTCATAGAAGTTGATTTGTGTGATGTTGTTGGAGATTATGTTCGGATGAGTTTGGTTCATGGTGATGGACTGTTGGAGTTTATTGATGTGGATGAACGTGGGGTGATATTTCGATCTAAAGAGAGTGGCGGATATGTCTATTTAACTTCGGATGCAGAAGATATCTCGTTGAAGGATGGTTCTATTGATGTAAAAGTAGGTTCAGGTAGGTGCGTTCATTTCTATCTGATATATAGTAAGGATCGCTCGTTGTTAATGGATCAGGCGGCAGTTGCAGCATCGATGTCTCATAAGCTAAAGAGGGAACGGGCTGATCGAATGAATAGACTTATTCAGGAGTCTACCTATACCCAAACGAATGATACGTTGGTGAATCGTGCTTTGAAATGGTTTACGTTGACAATGGATGGGTTGGTGACACACCAAAGAGGATATGGTATTTATGCAGGAGTTCCGTGGTTTAATGAGTATTGGGGACGAGACACGTTTATATCTCTTCCTGGCGGTACGCTCGTTTTAGGCGATACATCTACTGCGAAACAGATTTTAGACTCTTTTGCCTCGGTTCAAGATACGGTGGAGGATTCGAAATATTATGGGCGTATCCCTAATATTGTGAAGATGTCTTCTTTGAATTATCATACAACGGATGGGACTCCACGATTTATTTCTCAGATGATGGCTTATGTGCAGTATTCGGGTGATACGGCTTCTATTGCCACTTTTTATCCTACGGTTAGAAGAAGTATTGAAGGTGCGATGAAGCGATGGACTAACGATAGAGGCTATTTGATTCATGCTGATAATGAGACATGGATGGATGCACGACGGGCTTCGGATCTAAAGTCCTATTCGCCAAGAGATGAGGCAGCCAATGATATTCAGTCGTTATGGATGGATCAGTTACTTACGGGGATTAAATTTGCGACCTATTTAGATCGAACGGAGGATGCTCGCAAGTGGCAGGCGATGTATGATAAGGTGAAGACACATTTTATTCGCGACTATTGGAGTGATAAGAGAGGGTATTTGGCCGATCGTATTGATCCTCGTGGGGTCGCAGACTATCAGTTGAGACCGAATCAGCTTTTTGCATTGAAGCATGTGGATGATATTAAGAAGAAGAAAAAGGTTGTTCGATTGGTATGGGAACGATTGGTTTATCCTTGGGGAGTCTCATCGCTTGATCATGATGATCCGGATTTCCACCCTTTTCATTTGGCATGGTCACACTATCATAAAGATGAGGCATACCATAATGGGACTGTATGGCAGTGGCTTAATGGTGTTGCGATGCAAGAGATGATTGAGATAGGGGGTAAGGATATTGCCTATAAGCTTTTTCATAATATGTGTAGGCAAGGTATGGAACGTACTGGTGTTGGCATGGTCAATGAGAATAGTGATTGTTATCCACATAAAGGAGGGGACTATCCTCGACTTACAGGAACCTATTGGCAGGCTTGGTCGGAGGCGGAGCAGATAAGGGTATGGTATCAATATTTCATGGGGGTGAGGCCGAGTGATAATGCATTAGATGCCATCACATTTGCTCCTCGTATACCTACAGCATTAACGGATGTGGATGTGGAGGTGCCGATAATGGGTGGTCATATCCGATATTCGTTCTTACGAGGTACAGGTTTGATGGATAAGTATCTTATTCACTCTGATGGTGTTGTGACGAAACTGATACTTGATTTTCCATCTTTCTCGAAGCGGGTTATTGAGGTCGCTGATGGTGATGTTATCGAGGTGGGTATTGGAGAAGATCTTTATTATGAATTAAGGAATGTTGTAGGTGAGGTGATAAAGAGAGAGACGTTGGACATGGATGAGCATCGACGACGTAAATATTTGGAGGGATATCACGAAGTGCAGAATGTGTTGTTTGCACAACCTAACTGGAACATAATATATCCTGTTCTTGAGAAAGCTTATCAGGGAGGTCAAGGGTTTTGAATTAGATACTATATCTCTCATTTCAAATTAGAATTGGCATAAAATTATGGCATTGTTTTTGACTGTTGTATAGGATATTCTTCTGTTTTTAAGAAGAATTATAACACTATGTTTAATAGTACTTGCTATAAAAAGCCTAATTATTGAATAATAGTGGCTATAATTCAATAAAAAATACCCGTAGGTTGATTATTGGAAATTAGGTGTATTTAATTGTATTATAGTTTGTTAAGTGGTGTGGTGTGTTGGAGGGTATGAATTGTCACATACGATTAGGGCTTAAAATCATTGAGAACAAGATTTAAATATTTACTTTTGCTGCGATGAAATTATTGTACGTCATATCATTATTTGTTCTCGTTATCCTCGGAACAGTGTCTACATCTCAAGGTCAAGTAAATGACCTGACAGGGATTGAAGAATCAGAGGAGGAGAGTGGGCATAATCATCCTGAAGAGAGTGATTCTATAAAGTCGTACATTAAAACGTGGCGTTTTAATGAAGACTTCTCACAGAAGATCACGACAGAGATGGATACTAGTTTGACGCATTTTCATCAACGACGCTTAGATCAAAAGAAGAATATATATGTGCAGAACACAGGTAACTTAGGTACGGCATATCAATCTTACTCTTTTTTTGAGCGAGACTACTCTGTTAGTGGATTCCAGTACTTGAAAAATTATCAAGATTATATTACGAATCCAAACTCTGTGGTTTACTATAATACCACAACGCCTTATACTTTATTGGACTACTCACAGTGGTGGAATAATAAACCCAAAGGGCAGACTACTTTTCATGTTATTCATACACAAAATATCACTCCTTATCTGAACTTTGGGTTTGACTATAAGTATAATGGCTCTGATGGTCGTTATCAGTATCAAAACAGTACGGATAATTCATTCACTTTCTTTACGAATTATGAAGGAGAGCGATACTCTGGATATCTGAGTTTTTCACAAAACAAGGTTAGCCAGCAAGAGAATGGAGGGTTGCGAAACCCAAATGTGATTCATAACAAAGATCTGAAGCCTGAGAACTACATTGTGTGGATGGAAGGGAGTCAGAATGTGATGAAAGAGTTTAATATCTCTTATAATCATAAGTATGACCTGGGTAAATTCGAGAAGGTACAGTATGAAGATGGTGTATATGAAGAGTTCGTACCTAAAATCACGTTGATGCATACGATCTCTTATCGTAACGATACAAAATCGTATACAGAGACAGAGGCTAATCCGTCGAATGGAACAGGTTCTACATTGGATTCGGACTATTATTATGGATATAATCCCACCTACTATTTGTCGGATAGTCGCACGGATGATTTTGCAAAAGAGAGCGTATTGTCTAACTTGTTACAGGTGAAATTTCAAGAGGATGAGGATCGTAAATACTCATTTTCGAAACGTGTGTATGGAGGTTTTGATATCATAGGAGAGCAACTGCCACAGACAGAACAGATTCTTACGCCGGAGGGGACACAGTCTATTTCGGGAGTGAATATCAAGGAGAATTTGTATAATGTGTATGTTGGCGGAGAGGTGGCACGCGAGAAAGGGAAGTTTTGGAACTGGTCGGCAGGAGGACGTTACTATGTAACAGGATACCGTAGCCAGGATCTATCGCTTTATGGTGTGATGTCGAAGCCGATACGAACGAAGCGTGATACATCATTTTTGACGTTGAATGCAGAGATGGATTTGACTACGCCTAACTATTATGTGCAGAAATATACATCGAACCACTATAAGTGGGATAATAATTTTGATAAAACATATCGTCTATTATTACATGCAAAATATGAGAAGCCATCGATCCATTTCAAGGTAGGAGCGGACATGGCCTTTATTAACAATTACGTATACTATGGATATAACGTAGTACCAGAGCAAGCAGCGAGTGAGTTCTCTGTTTGGTCGGTCTCTTTACAAAAAGATTTCCATTTTGGACCATTCATAATGGAGAATCGTATGATCTATCAGAAAAGCAGTTCTGATACGTACATTCATATACCGTCATTTATATTTAGAAATAGTACTTACATTAGTGGCTATATATACCCTGTATTAGAGGGACAGTTTGGAGTGGACACATATTTTTCAACGAAATATTATGCGGATAAATACTCTCCATCTTTAAATCAATTCTATTTACAAAATGACGAGAAAATTGGAGGATATCCAGTTTGTGACCTATTCTTATCGCTTAAGTTAAAGCGTGTGAGATTGTTTGTGAAATATGCATTTGTTAACCAACTACTTGGAGGAATTGACTACTTTACATCACCATCGTATCCAATACAGCCTGCAGATCTCTCTTTCGGAGCATCGTGGAGCTTCTATGACTAAATAGATATATAATTTTTTGAGAAGACCTTATACGAGATATAGGGCAAGGTAACGGATGAACCATATTTAAGGAACATTGTTTCTAAAGTAAGGGATTTATCCTATTTATGAACCAATACATATTTTATGAGATCGTATATCAAGCATTTGATATTGATGTTGTTTATATTCGCTTCCTGTAAGGGCGATAAAAACTTACAAAAAGAAGTTGGGCAAGCACAACGTGGCGCAGCTTTAAAAGAGCTTGAACAGATTCAAGTATCAGGAACACTTAAAGTTGTTATTGATTATAATTCAATTAACTACTTTATTTATCGTGGTCAACCGATGGGTTTCCAATATGATATCTTACACCTACTGTCTGATGATATGGGAGTATCCTTAGATATTCGTGTAAGTAATAATATAAAAGAGACATTCGACCTATTAGATAGTGGTACCGTAGATCTAATTGCAAAGAATCTTACGATTACCAAATCGCGTAAGGCAAAAGTTCTTTTCACTTATCCGCTATTGTCTAGCCGACAGGTTTTGGTACAGCCAAAGCCAGAATCATGGCGTAAAATGGCAAGTAAAGAGGTCGACGAACATCTAATTAGAGATGTGAGAGATCTAGCAGAGAAGACAGTTTATGTACAGAAAAATACTGCCTTCTATAAGAGATTGAATAGTCTTTCTGATGAAATAGGTGAGGATATTAATATCGTGACCGATTCGCTTCATGGCGTAGAGCAGTTGATTGGGATGGTTGCAAATGGCAAAGTACCTATGACAGTTTGTGATGAAGAGGTGGCGCGACTTAATCAAGCTTATTATGAGAATCTAGATATTTCAACACCCGTTAGCTTTACCCAAGATATGGCATGGGCTGTTCGTTCTAATTCGACGGCCTTGAACGAATATATTAGTAAGTGGTTGTTAGACTTCTCTAAGACTCGTCAATATAAGATGTTGTATGCTAAATATTACACTTCGAAACGTTCGAGACGATATACCGCTAATGTAAGTAAGTCGGCAACGAGCGATCACTTGTCCTCTTATGATGATATTATTAAAGAGGCGAGTAAGAATATTGAGTGGGATTGGCGTCTTGTAGCTTCGGTTGTTTATCAGGAGTCGAACTTTAATCCAGATGCGGAGTCATGGGCTGGAGCTGTTGGTTTAATGCAACTGATGCCAGAGACAGCAGATCGTTATGAGATTACTGATTTAAAGAACCCAGAGCAGAATGTTTATGCTGGAACGCGATTCTTAGCATGGCTGGATAGTTACTTTATGGATCATATATCGGACCCTAAAGAGCGAGTTAAATTTGTGCTTGCTTCTTATAATATTGGTTTGGGTCATATTCTAGATGCGCGCCGTTTGGCCAATAAGTATGGTAAGGATATGAATACGTGGGACGATAATGTAGCGCCTTTCTTATTGAAGAAGTCGTTGAGTAAATACTATAAAGATCCTGTGGTTAAATGGGGTTATTGTAGAGGTACTGAGACGACGAATTACGTACAGAACGTGATGGAGCGATATCATAGTTATGCGAATCTATTGAGGGCGTCATAAGTTTGATATTATACGATATATAAAAAAGGAGATCTTTATTTAAAAAGATCTCCTTTTTTTGGTGTGCCATGCATGTAAATTAACTAATCGGTGCAAGTCCGTAGTGGAGGTTTGTAGAGCCAACCACCTAGCAGAAGGCAAGGGTGCTTATCGTGAGGTATAACCTGAAGGAAGCCGTATGCAAAACTCTGATCCGAGGTATACGAATCTCATTAGGCGGTATATAACTGGATAAGCTTGCCAAACAAAGTGAAGTCCGAATTCTACACGGAGTTTATACCGTAGATGTGGCGGATAGATGGAGTGAAAGTTAATTTCCTTACCATGGGAGGTCTCACAGATGGATACAGTGTATTTTTTTTCCTGTCCATTCACAAAAAGTTAACTGTGAGAAGTCAGCCGAGGTCATAGTACTGTATCCACTTTACAGGAAGGACTGAATCTTAAATTGTTCATAATACAGACTGTTACCTAATGAAGGGATCAATGCAGAAAATATCGGAAGATAGCTACTTGAGTGAAGGTAGAGCGGAACTCGATAATAACTCAAGAGCGCACACTTTCAATGGGATAACTGAAGCCATTATGAAAACGACCATTACAACAGATAATTTATTAGAACGAGTCCTAGAATCAGATAACCTAAATAAGGCTTATTTACAGGTTTATCGAAATAAAGGGAGTCATGGAGTTGATGAGATGCAGGTGGAATCCTTAAAAGATTATCTCAGATTTCATCGAAAAGTTTTAATAACAGAACTACGAAAAGGTAAGTGTTAACCCGATGGCGAATTATCATTATTTCATGCGGCATATTTGATCGGAGTTTTGAAGAGCAAAGCGTATGAATATGCTAATACGAGGAAAAAGTATTGGCGCATTTCATTTCAAAGAGTCCAATTCTACAAACGACTATAACGAATAAGAATTTGGAGAAGGCAGGCTATATTACGCTAAGTGATTATTATCAGAAAGTAAAGTCGTGATTTAGGGAGTCGCCGTATACGAGACCCGTACGTACGGTGGTGTGGGAGGTGTACTGGAAGATTAAATATCTTCCAGCCATCTACCCGATTGTGTGCCATGCATGGAAATTAACTAATCGGTGTAAGTCCGTAGTGGAGGTTTGTAGAGCCAACCACCTAGCAGAAGGCAAGGGTGCTTATCGTGAGGTATAACCTGAAGGAAGCCGTATGCAAAACTCTGATCCGAGGTATACGAATCGCATTAGGCGGTATATAACTGGATAAGCTTGCACAACAAAGTAAAGTCCGAATTCTACACGGAGTTTATACCGTAGATGTGGCGGATAGATGGAGTGAAAGTTAATTTCCTTACCATGGGAGGTCTCGCAGATGGATACAATGTATTTCCCTGTCCATTCATAAAAAGTTAACTGTGAGAAGTCAGCCGAGGTCATAGTACTGTAGCCACTTTACAGGAAGGACTGAATCTTAAATTGTTCATAATACAGACTGTTACCTAATGAAAGGATCAATGCAGAAAATATCGGAAGATAGCTACTTAAGTGAAGGTAGAGCGGAACTCGAGAATAACTCAAGAGCGCACACTTTCAAGGGATAACTGAAGGCATTATGGAAACGAACATTACAACAGATAATTTATTAGAACGTGTCCTAGAATCAGGTAACCTAAATAAGGCTTATTTACAGGTTTATCGTAATAAAGGGAGTCATGGAGTTGATGAGATGCAAGTGGAATCCTTAAAAGATTATCTCAGACTTCATCGAGAAGTTTTAATAGCAGAACTACGAGAAGGGAAGTACCTTCCCAATCCTGTACGACGAGTCGAAATACCCAAAGAACCAGGTAAAACACGCCCTTTAGGTATTCCTACTGTCGTGGATCGAGTTATTCAACAAGCCATTTCACAAGTTCTTAGTCCTATTTATGAGGAACAGTTTTCCAATTATAGCTTTGGATTCCGTCCGAATAAAGGAGCACATACAGCTATTATAGCCTGTAGCCAAACGATCACAGCAGGTTATCATTATGCTATCGATATGGATATGGAAAGATTTTTCGATACCGTAAATCATAGCAAGTTGATAGAGATCTTATCACGAACGATAAAAGATGGTCGATTAGTTTCCTTAATCCATAAATATCTAAGAGCCGGAGTTGTTGTTGAAGAGCAGTTTCAAGAAACAGAAACAGGAGTTCCTCAAGGAGGACCATTAAGTCCATTGCTAAGCAACATTATGCTGAATGAATTAGACCATGAACTCACAAGACGAGGACATGAGTTTGTTCGTTATGCAGATGATATTGTCATCTTATGTAAAAGCAAGCGAGGAGCTACACGCACGATGAATTCTACAATTCGTTTTATAGAAGATACTCTATTCTTAAAAGTGAATCGAGATAAAACAGAAGTGGTGCGCTACAATCAGATTAAGTTTCTTGGCTACAGTTTTTACAAAACAAAAGGTGTCGTTCGTTTTCGATTGTCGAAAAAGACACAACGGAAAGTGAAGCGCTCTTTGGAAGGAATTGTAGCACGGAATAATAGTATTGGTTACGATGAAATCAAATCCAAGCTTAAAAGCTATATTCAAGGATGGGTAACCTATTATCGATTGGCAGATATGAAATCATTTCTGAAACAAGTAGATGAATGGCTAAGACGACGTATCCGTATGGTAATATGGAAATGTTGGAAAAGAGTAAGAACGAAGATGAAGAATTTAATGAAACTCGGAGTTTCGAAGAACAAAGCGTATGAATATGCTAATACGAGGAAAAAGTATTGGCGCATTTCAAAGAGTCCAATTCTACAAACGACTATAACGAATAAGAATTTGGAGAAGGCAGGCTATATTACGCTAAGTGATTATTATCAGAAAGTAAAGTCGTGATTTAGGGAGTCGCCGTATACGAGACCCGTACGTACGGTGGTGTGGGAGGTGTACTGGAAGATAAAATATCTTCCAGCCATCTACCCGATTTTGGTAAGCCAGGCTCCTGTATAGATATCCTTGTTTAACGGATGTGATGGGGGTTAAAATGTAATCTGACTTTGTGCCTTCTCTTTTAACCTATTCCATATTATCTCCATCTCTGAAAGAATCATGGCGGTGGCTCCCCATATTTTGGTGTTATGATAGTTGTAGCTAGGAACTGTGACGATGTTCCCTTTGACATCGACTTGCATATTGCCTTTAGAGCCAAAGAGATCGTCGATAATCAACTCATCGAGTGCCTCTACTTCATCAGGATTGATTTGAAATTGTGGTTTGCCACTGATAAACGCAAGGTAGGGGGTGATATAGAAGGTGCTCACAGGGATATATATTTTAGAGAGTGGTCCTATCACATCTTCTTTATTGATGTTGAGTCCCACCTCTTCGAAAGTCTCTCTGAGTGCAGTATCCATTAGGTTACGATCTTCTTCGATGTCGAACTTGCCTCCAGGGAGGGCAAATTGTCCTGCATGATTTCTCATTTTTGAAGTTCGTTTGATCACACATGTTTTGAATGTCTGGTCGAACCATATCACGATCAATACAGCACTCTCTTTCGGTTGTACATGCTTTCCTAGAGGCTTCAGCTCTCTAATATAAGGTAGCATTCGAAGGTGTGCCTCCTCTCCAGGGAGATGGTGTGTAATCTGTTCTTTTAGGTAGCTAATGGATTCTCTTCTATTCATCTAATCAAATTTAATGGCCTTGTCTGGCGAGATCCTAGATATCATCATCGACGGAATCACAAGCATTATAATGGTAATGGCAAGTGTCGCGATATTGAGGATTACCAGATAAGAGATATTGAGTTCGATGGGGACTTTATCGACATAGTATGAAGTTGGATCTAAAGGAATGATACCAAACTTTTTCTGTGCAAAACAGAGTGCTAATGCGATAAGATTCCCCCAAAACAGACCTTTGGTAATAAGAAAGGCTGCTATGGTTAGAAACAATCTTCGGATGCTTTTGTTCTGAGCTCCTATCGCTTTTAATGTACCAATCATCTGTGTGCGCTCTAGAATAAGGATCAGTACACCCGAGACCATATTAAAGCCAGCCACCGCAATCATGAGCCCTAGTATAACCCACACATTCATATCGATAAGCCCTAGCCAGTCGAATATCTCTCTGTATTTGTGTTTGATATTCACGGGGCGTATGGTGGGGATGTTCTCTTTATAGTTAAGAACAATGTTTTGTACATCATATGTGGTTTGATCTAGACGGTCAAAATCGTTAAGTGTAATGTCATAACCACTGACTTGATTTGGTGCCCACTTATTGAGACGTTGAATTTGTCGGATATCTACAAGGGCAAAGATCTTATCGAACTCTGTTAGAGAGGTGTAGAAGATGCCTTTTACAATAAACTTACGTAGCTGGGGAACCGTTTGTGACTCTTTCATGAAATACATTCGTATTGCATCGCCTACTTTGAGTCGCATTCTCGATGCAAGAGATTGGGATATCATGATACCAATGCCTGCCTTGTCGCGCTTTAGATCTAATACCTTGCCATCGACAAGATGCTTCTTGAAGAAGGTCCAGCGGTGGTTTGTCCCGAATCCTTTAAGTATTACTCCTTCGATCTCTTCACCGGTATGTATGATACCAGATTTGGTCGCAAAGGTCTCCATATGATTGACGTTGTCGAGCGACTTCACTTTATCGACCCATTCCTCATCAGAGAGAATTGGTATGTTGTCATAGCTATTGCTTGTGCTATAGTTCAATAGCTGAATGTGGGAACCGAATCCTACAACTTTGTCTTTTACCTCTTTTTTAAAACCGACAGTAATTGAGACCGCCAGAATAATCACCACAATACCAATCGTTATTCCTGCTACGGCAAAGTTAATGATCGACCGACTAAAATGGTGCTTCTGATTCTTATCGAAGAACAGTCTTTTTGCTAAAAAATATTCATACTTCATTTTCTTATGCCTCCGTCAATTGATGTGGTTTCTTAAATGTAACTATGATAGATGTGATCCCTCCAACCACGATGGTCACAAGGGTTATGGCGGAGTGTACTACCAATGCAAAGATTAATCCCTCTTGTCGACCCACGCCATAAAGTGCTAATGCTTCGACAGTCATAAAATGCCATGGTCCCATTCCTCCTTGAACGGGCGCCACCATTCCGTAGCTACCAAAGACAAATACTGTCATTCCTGCCATGACGCTTAAGTGGCTTGTGAAGTCAAAAGCAAAGAAGCATACATAGTCCATCGCAAAGTATAGAAACCATATGGCTAGCGTATAGAGAATAAACTGAAATGGCTTTTGAATCTTTGCAATAGCCAGAATACCTTGTATAAAGCTCTGTACCATTGTGATTTTCTTTAGTCTTTCCGAAACGATCACTTTGTACGCTATGAATCCCAATGCAGCTACGATGGCTATAATAGCCACTATGCCCATAGGATTTAGAAAAATCATCGTGATCTTATCATATATCTTGGGTTGCTCTTTTATGAAGTCAATGATTTTAGAGGTCTGTGCAAGGATCACTACCACTGTCAGCGATAGGAGCATGATCATATCGATAATACGTTCACTTACTACTGTTCCTAGAGCCTCGCTAAAAGAGATCTTCTCCATTTTAGATATGCCAGCACAACGAGTCACTTCTCCCATTCGAGGAACGATATAGTTCATGAAATATGCAGACATTACCGCCAAAAAAGAGTTGCTAAAACTGACGGTACGCTGGTTGTTGTTTAATACAATATTCCATCTTAAAGCCCTAAATACGTGGCTTAAGATGATCATCCCCATGGCCATCAATACCCACTGGTATTTAAAGCCTTGAGACAGATGGTTGCGTAATAACTGAAAATCAAAGTCACGATAGATATAGTAAAATATTCCTGCACCTATCAGAAGAAAAAGAATATATTTAAGTTTATTTTGAAATATCTTAACCAAGAGAATTAATTTTAAGAGGTTTAACAAAACAGAAGTTTCATCAAGCTTGTTATATTTGCATCCATATTCATGCTAACATACAAAAGTACCAAATTGTAGCTAGCTAAGATATCTCTTTTGGATGAATTCCATATATTAATAGAAGAAAAATATGTCACTGGTAAGAGCAAAAAAGAATTTAGGACAACACTTCTTGACAGACTTAAGTATTGCAAGAAGAATTGTCGATAGTATTCAACACCGAGAGGTGTCTAAGGTTATTGAAGTGGGTCCAGGAATGGGGGTGCTAACTCAATATTTGATCGAAGAGGAATTTCCAGAGGTATATCCTGTAGAGATTGATGTCGAATCTGTGGCATATCTAAAAGAACACTATCCAACTCTTTCTGATCGTATTTACGATGGCGACTTTTTGAAGATGGATTTTAAAGCGATATCAGAAGATCCTATTGTCATTATCGGTAACTTTCCATACAATATCTCAACGCAGATATACTTTAAGATATTAGAGAATAGAGATCAAGTGGTTGAATCTGTCGGGATGATCCAAAAAGAGGTGGCAGAGCGTATTTGTTCGCCTCATGGATCAAAAGTGTATGGAATACTTTCGGTGTTTGTACAGGCCTTCTACGATGTCGAATATCTTTTTACGGTGGAGGCGAATGTCTTTAACCCACCACCAAAAGTGCAGTCGGCAGTGATGCGTATTACTCGTAATGATCGTCAAACTCTTCCTTGTGATGAGGCGATGTTCTTCCGTGTAGTCAAAGCTATCTTTAATCAAAGAAGGAAAGCCATTCGTAACAGTCTCAAGTCGGTATGTGCGAATGTTTCAGAGTTAGATACTGAAATGCTTCAAAGACGTCCTGAACAGATGAGTGTTGAAGACTTTATCTCTCTGACTTGTATGGTTGAAGAGCTAATGAACAGATCATAAAAATACTATCCATAGCCTCTATCGTGAGAACTCCTCATGTTAGAGGCAATGTTTTTCCTCCTATTACCTGCTTTCCCTTGTAGCACCAACACTTCTCTGGTATCGGTTTTATCCAAATATCTTAGGTCACTCCTCTCTTTGTGTCTTCATTTGCTGAATTAACATGATATGAATCCATCTGTTAATAATAAGCACCTATCGTTAAACATCTGATTTCATGAAAACATAACTGGCAATATGGTGTTCTTATAGGACTTAATGTTTGATGAAAAGTAACGAAACATTGCGATCACTATCTCATATCTAATTTCAGAACCAAAGTTTAAATGTAACGCTTTATATTATGATGAGAATATTTAAGATACACGATGTAGCATCTGCACCAGAGAAGAGTCATTCAATACTAGAAGATGCTTTGAAGAATAGAGGACGTATCCCTAATTTATACGGTGTATTGGCTGAATCTCCCCAACTCCTTGAGGCCTATGTTGGATTACATAAGTTATTTGAGAACTCTTCGTTTAACAAAGAAGAGCTTACGGTGGTGTGGCAGACGATTAATGTTGAACACGAATGTACTTACTGTGTTCCGGCACATACCCTTATTGCTAAGTCGATGGGAGTGGATAGTGATATTATAGAGGCATTAAGAAATGAGACTTTCTTGCCTTCCGATAAGTTGCAAGTTCTACATAATACCACCCTGCTTATTGTGCGAAATAGAGGTGTGCTAACAGATGCTGAGTTAGAACGATTTTATGATGTGGGTTACGAAAACAGACATCTTTTAGATATCGTATTAGGCCTATCACAAAAGGTTATAAGTAATTATGTGAACCACTTGGCAAAAACACCATTAGACAATAGTTCTAAGAAGTTTGCATGGACTCCTAAGAATCCTAAATATTAAGTAAATAGAACTATAGATGTTGAATGATATCTTAGGATAATTAAATATAGATTCTAACAGTCGGTTAATTAGGCCCATATAATGGTATTAATTCCTTTATATGGGCCTATCTATTGCAAAACACTACTCTGTTTGGATCTTATACTGTTCGATCTCTTCAGGTGTCATAATATGTATTCCATCTGCTGGTGCAGCATATATAGTGAAATAGTAAAAAGCTTCCGCATCATCTCTTGTCATCCCTATCTCCTGATAATAACGGATGTAAGGCTCGTGATATTTATGTCCTTTCTCAAAGTCAGTGGCAACCTCTTCGTCTCCTGCCCACGAATGAACTCCTATTTCAACATTAGAACCTATAGTACGATATATCCCACTTAGGAATAGGTCAGTACCTCCAGATGCAACACTCCCATTAGCTACGATTTCGGTGTTGAACCTGTTTTTGTGAATAAGAGTGCCTAGCACAAGGTTGATACTGTCATCGATAGACCCATCACACTGTATAAATCTCAACTTCTTGATATCAGGTTGCTCTTCCATCAGTCGTTTAAAATCCTCAAGAGCATTTGAGTTGATTATTCCATCGACAATGATAGCCGATTTATCTTCAGAGATGCAAAAGATATTTGCTCTTTCGAGCTTCCTCATCGAAAGCCATTCACAACTTGTCGTAAGAGATAGGAGTAAAATAATCACCATTAAAAAAGAGCTCTTCCTTTTCATACATTCTGCTATTTAGAGTTTAATAATTACATGCCAGATTAGATGGAACCTTATTCTTAGTCTCTATTTGTCTGTTCGACATTAAAACTATCATCATAATCCTAAGGTTATGATTCTATCTTTAAATCTGTTTGAATAAGACCTTTTCGAAATAGTCTCACTCCCGTCTTGATAATCCGTTGGAATAACAAGCAAAAAAAGCACATACTTCAGTCATTAATCCTAGATTAACAACTGAAGTATGTGCTTTTCTTAACACAACTAAATAATTTATCTCTATACCCTCAATCTCTTCTTCAGTGTTAGGATATATATGATATTTGTATATCTATTTAGCAATAGTAAATATAGTGAAAAATAGTGTAATGCTAGTTTTGATCTCTATACGTAGTGTATTTCAAATTTACCTAGAATTGGATGCCGAAATAGATATTTATACTTCAGCATAAGTTATATGAGCATCATTAGTTTCTGTCTGTTTAATGATAATGTGTTCATTTAGATGTCAATAAAGTGCTGTTGATTGAATGTTGAATACTCTTTTTCTCTTCAATATCATACCAAATCTCATTATAATATCCCAAAAAATGAACTCTTTTTGATCTCTCATATTGACAGGATTGAATTGTACGTAGTTCTATTTAACTATATGATAAATGGAATTGAACATATGGATAAACGCAAACATAAATGTTGTTAATTGTTCATATACAGTCAATCATTGGAAGGAATGAAACACTTATGAACATACATAAACATATTTTCGTAAGTGAAATCAATAAACTCTCTAAAACCAAAAACATATGAGAAAACAATTATTAACAAAAAAGATTGCAACGCTTCTTTTGCTTTCTGTTTATATGATGATTTCCTCTTCATCTATAGCACAAGAGAAGATTGTGATCACCGGAACGGTTTCTGATGCCTCTGGTGAGACTATTCCGGGTGCTTCTGTTCGAGTAAAAGAGTCCGATGCAGGTACCATTACTAACTTCGATGGAGTTTACCAGCTCAAAGCGACTGAAGGTAATACCCTTGTTTTTTCTTACGTAGGATACGCTTCCAAAGAAGTTATAATAAAAGGAAAAACAAAAATAGACGTGATCCTTAGTAGTGATATAAAGGGCCTTGATGAGGTCGTTATTGTTGGTTATGGTACTCAGAAAAAAGCCAACCTTACTGGGGCTGTGGAGACGATATCTTCCGAGACGATTGTCGATCGACCAGCACCTAGTTTGAGTCATGCCCTTCAAGGTTCCGTAGCGGGACTGAACGTGACAGTAGAAAATGGACAACCCGGATCTGCTCCTAAGATTAATATCCGTGGTACTACTTCTATTACTAGTGGTAGCCCGCTTGTACTTGTTGATGGGGTAGAGATGGCCATGAATCTAGTTAATCCTGATGATGTAGAGAATATTACGGTCCTTAAAGATGCGGCATCTTGTGCTATCTATGGTGGACGTGCTGCCTTTGGTGTGGTATTGGTTACTACAAAGAATGGTAAGCGCGATCGTGAGCCTACGGTAAATGTAAGTGCATATTATGGTTTCAATCGCCCTAGTCGTCAACCAGATCCTGTAAATACATATGACTACATGCTCAATTACGACGAGTGGAGAGTTGCGGATGGAGAGAAGCCATTTTATGGAGAGAAAGTCTTGTCAGCATACCAGAAATATGTAAACGGTGAAGATATCTCTTATTTGCAAGATGAAAATGGAGATGTGTTAGATGATAACGGTAACGTTATTAACTTCAAAAATACTGATTGGAATGATCTTATTTTCGCGAATCAGTCTCCAGTACAGAAATATTCAGCCAATGTATCTGGTGGATCAGGTAAAGTATCCTATTATGGATCTTTCGGTATGTATGATCAACAAGGTCTGTTAAAAGCGGCAGATGATAGTTATAAGCGAATTAATGTGTCACTGAAAATAGATGTAGATCTATATAAGTGGTGGACTATTGGACTGAAGTCAACCCTTAACCGTAGTAAGAGTGATAAGCCTGTAAAGTATAATAATATTGGCTCTTATTGGCATGCTATCTATCGTCAAAAGCCAAATGCAAGTTCAGAGTATGATGATGAAATGGGTGCTTGGAAATCAAAATCTAACCCTATTGCCTATCTAACCGATGGTGGACGTGAAAATATTCGTATCGATGATAACTGGATCACTGCAAATACAATTATTCGACCATTCAAAGGGATGATTATCAAGGCCGATTATACTACTAACCGTAAATCTAATGATAAACAGGTTGATTTTAGAAAGATAGCTTATCTTAACCAAGGAGAAGTTCTTTCTGAACCTGCAAACGACTATGTAAAACAGTCTGCTGCTTATAAAGATTACGAAACCATTAACGCTTTTGCAGAATATACAGGTAGTGCATTTGATGCCCATAACTTTAAGTTAATGGCTGGTTACAACCAAGAGGAGATAATCGACAACTCATATTGGGTACAGCGTAAAGATAAGCTTGCCGAAACTCCGAATTTAGGACTCACCTCAGGAGACCAAACAACAAATGGTAGTGGTGGTGTACGTTCCATAAGAGGAGGATTCTTTAGAGTAAATTATAACTTTAAAGAGCGTTACTTAATGGAAGTGAATGGACGTTATGACCTTACTTCTCGTTTTAGAACTGAAGATCGTGGGGCATTCTATCCTTCCTATTCTGCAGGTTGGAGAGTAACAGAAGAGCCATTTATGAAAGGAGTGAAGAAGGTAATTGACAACTTTAAACTTAGAGTATCTTATGCATCACAGGGTAACCAGATGATTAAGGATAAAGTGAATGGGAAAGCTGTCTTTTCTTACCAGCCTTACCTTGGAACCATGCAAACCAAAACGATTCCATATATTTTAGGTGGAGAGCGTGCCATGGTAATTACACCTGCGAGTGCAACCAGTGCCGACCTAACATGGGAGACGGTAACGACAACTAACTACGGACTAGACCTCACCGCTTTGCGTGGTCGTATGAATGTCTCTTTTGACAAATATGAGCGTGAAACGAAAGATATGCTTTTGCCAATGAGTGGCCCAGCGATGTTTGGTGCAGCTTATCCAAAAGTAAATGGAGCTGATTTGGTGACTAAAGGATGGGAACTTTCGCTTAAATGGCAAGATAAGATAGGATCGGATTTCGGATATGGAGTAACTTTAGCCCTTTCAGATAATGAAACAGAAATAACAAGGTTCGACAATCCTAATAATATTATTGACACAAAAAATATATACTATAAAGGTCAGAAGCTTGGGGAGATTTGGGGATACGAAACCGAAGGGATCTTTCAGTCAGTCGAAGAAGTTAAGGAGCAAAACGTCGATTACTCTCAGTTCCGTCTATATGATTCACAACCTGGTGATGTTCGATATAAAGATTTAAATGGAGATGGTAAGATCACCAATGGTGCAAAAACGCTAGATGATCATGGTGATTTGAAGATTATTGGAAACGATACACCACGCTATGCTTATGGTATTACAACCAATCTAAACTTTAAAGGGTTCGATTGTACAATCTTCTTCCAAGGGGTTGCCAAGAGAGACTACTGGATTGGATCTACACACTATTGGGGTAATATTGCTCAAACATATACTGTTCCGACGAAATGGACACATAACAACCACTGGAGAGAAGACAACAAAGATGGATTCCTTCCACGTAATGCCCCCAATAAAGATCGTGGTAACATGAATAAGCAGACTCGTTATCTACAAGATGCATCATATATCCGACTTAAGAACATCACTTTTGGGTACACATTCCCAAAGCATTGGACTCAAGGCGCAGGAATCAGTAAAATTAGACTTTATGTTACTGGTCAGAACCTATGGGAGTATACTAAACTGAATGAGACGTTCGATCCTGAAGGATTGAATGAAGGGGGAAAGATATATCCATTCCAAAGAACCGTAGCTTTTGGTGCAAACATCACATTCTAATTAGGAGGACATGAACATGAGACATATAAAATATTTAGGAGTATTAATGATCAGCATCATCGCTTTGGTCGGATGTAATGATGATTTTCTTGAGACAAAACCCAAAGATGCTTTGACTCTTGAAACAAAGTGGACCAATACATTCTTAGACCTTTACTGTAATGGTTTCTATACGGAGATTGTAGGACACGATGGTGGATGGGGCCAAAAAGGTTATCTATATGAAGATGATAAAACAGATAATCAAGCACCTTTTAGGTTTAATAAGATCTCCGCTGGACAGCAGATCGTCCCAGATTCCAAAGGTGGATGGGGTGAAGTGAAAAACTGGGCGCAGCTTAGAAAGGCAAACTTCCTATTGGCAGGTCTTCCTAATAGTGTGGTGACAGATGTAGAAAAGAAACATTATGAAGGAATTGCTAAATTCTGGAGAGCATGGTTCTATTTCAAAAAAGTAAAGCAATTTGGAGATGTAACTTGGTCTTCAAAATTGATTGAACCAAACGATAAAGAGATTCTTTTTGGTGCGCGTACCCCTCGAAAAGATGTGATGGACTCTGTGTTGACTGACATTACTTTCGCTTGTGAGAATATGAAGTGGGGGGATATCAAGAAAAACGACTATGTCAACAAAGGAACTGCATTGGCTTTGAAAGCACGAATCTGCCTACATGAAGGAACCTTTAGAAAGTACCATGGATTGGGTGATGAAGAGATATTTCTACAGAATGCGCGTGATGCAGCCAAAGAGTTAATAGACTCGAAGAAATTTTCTCTTTATAGAGGAAGTGGTGTAGAAAGCTCATACCATGATCTATTCAAATTCGTTGAAATGAGTGGTATTAATGAACTTATCCTTGTACGTCGATATATCACTGGTATCTATGGACATGCTCGTTTACGTTACCGTAATGGTAAAGATGGGCTAACAAAAGACTTTGTCAATGACTATTTGAATCTTGATGGTACATTCTATGATGGCAGTAATGATGAGAACCTTGAAGCAGAGCTAAGCAATCGTGATCCTCGTCTACGTCAAACCATATGGTTCTCACCTAAAGGAGGTGTATTTGCACCAATTGCATCTGAAGTGCCAATCTCGACTATTCCAGTACCTTCACTTCTTGGTTCTAAGTTTGTAAATCCAAAGGGAAAAGAACAGAATGTGGGAGCTTTATTTTCTACCACGACAGGTTATCATTTCTCTTTATCTTACGAATTTAACGAAACAAACTATGGTGATATGGGAGGTATGGATGCACCTATTATTCGTTATGCTGAAGTACTGTTAGACTATGCTGAAGCAACTGCGGAACTTGGCGAATGTACACAAGAGGTGTTAGATGTTACCGTAAATGATCTTCGTGCTCGTGTCGGTATGGATGCAAAGTTAACCGTTGCCCCTATTGCTGAACCTGCTGCAACATCAGATAGATCCCTTCTCGACTATTCATTATCTCCACTTTTGGAAGAGATACGTCGTGAGCGTCGTGTGGAACTAGCTGCCCAAGGGTTTAGATATGATGACTTAATGCGTTGGAAAGCTGGTAAATTCTTAGAGAAGCCATTAAGAGGTATGAAAGTCACAGGAATGAATGCAAAATATGTTACAAGTAAAACGAAAATAGATGAGAATGGTTATATCGACATGTATAAAGGAGATGTTGGATATTCTAGAACTTTCGACGAATCGAAGCATTATCTAAAGCCGATTCCTCGTCAATCGCTTGTTGAGAACCCTAATTTGAAACAGAATCCCGGTTGGGATAAAGAGTAACTTCGAACAGGTCGGGTCCCTTCGGGGACCCATTAGGGAATGATTATTCCAATTATCTATAAAGATAATTGGTATTAATATCATGATTCAAAAAGGACAATATGATTTCCTTATGAATCATGATATTTTGCTTTAACGGTTATCGTTTTAACCCTTCAATTTTAAATACATATGGAGCCGAAAGCTTCTCCATCTCCTTACTGAAAGTGTCAAGCTTCACATAAGCTTGCTTTTCCTTATTAAATTCAACGCTTACCCTCTTGTCAGAACCCAACAGGCTAATTGTACTGTGTCGCTTTAGATCTTTCGAATGGAGCGAGGCAATAGCAAAGTCCGATGGACGATTCATTGCAAAAACATAGAGTGAACCACCATCCTTCGATCGAGTAAATCTAAAATCATTGCTTTGTAGCTTGATATAGTAGGTGTGCCCACTGTTAGCATATACTTCGACACCTTTAGGAAGATGCTGCCCTTTCTTTATCTTCAACGTAAACCTACTGTTTGGACCTTGATAGTACACTTTCCAAGGTCGTGAACCATAGATAGCTTCCCCGTTGATATTTAACCATTGACCAACCTCACGAAGAGACGATGCTTGATCTTCGAGTATATATCCAAGAGGATGAGGTGTAATATTTAGTAGCAACGTACCATTTTTACTTACCACATCCACAAGCAATGTTTTAATCCAATCAGCTCCTTTAAAGACCATCTGCTCTTTACACATCCATGGACCTGGAGAGTCATCTGTCTGCCAAGGACGCGACTCGATCTGTTTTGCGCCACCTCTCTCAAAATCACGTAGACTGACTTCGATAGGCCATTGGTTGGCTTTCATTGAAATAATACCCTTCATCCCAGCTCTCTCTAATGTCTCATAATAGAATTTCGCCAACTGATATCGTGTCTCCCAGCTAATCCACCTCTGGCCCCAGTCAAACCACAACTGATCCGGCTTATACTTCACGATATACTCTTTTAGTAGGGCGAGCCAATATGCTTCTGCATCCCGTTGATCCTTAAAGTTTCCATAAAGTTTGGCATACTTCGGATCGTAAATATCCGTATTGGGTTCTATATTCTTACTCCTACCATAGTAGAGCCCCGAAAAAGTATAACCATGATGAAAAGAGGAGACCACCTTCAACCCCTTACCTCTATAGGCCTCTATCAGCTCTCCACAGATATCTCTTTTGGGACCATAGTCGGCTGCATTCCATGGAGCCACATCACTATCCCACATTGCAAAACCATCATGATGCATCGCTACAGGACCTGCAAACTTAGCTCCAGAAGCTGCTACAATCTCTGCCCACTCGTTTGCATTAAATCTCGGTGCCGAAAACATCTGAAAGAAATCCTTGTATCCAAACGACTGCAAAGGACCATACTTATTGATTTGATTGATATTATAGGGATGCCCTTTGGTGTAGATCCATCGTGAGTACCAGCTATTTCCACTTCCAGTGTAATGGGTAGTATAGATCGGTACACAATATGGCCCCCAATGGGCATAAATGCCAAATTTAGCATCATTAAACCATGCTGGCACATCTCTTTTCAATGCTTTCCACTTTGTCGCACTTACTTGCGAAGTATCGACATGCGTTCTTCCTTTAGAATAGTGAGGGAACTCCTCTTGTGCATAACTGTTTATCGAAATAAAGCAGACCATGCAGATAATCCATAGTAGATCTCTTTTACTCATACGTTTGTTAAGTTTATTTAGTTAAAGTCATCATGCTTGATATAACCTCAAAATCATTTCGAAATAATAGATAAGTTATTGCGAATATATTTTGTTTAGATAACCAGAGAGCATTACTCACCTAATAGTGAAAATATAACCACGGTATAACCAAAATAGAACGAAAGCTATCGATCATATACTTATAACTACTCTTCTCTTATTTGTTGTATTATAAGCTCTATACATCATGACTAGTCTAAGATAGCTCAACCAATTATTATAGAATGTCATTTATTGCACAATGGTTCATAATCATCGTACATATTCGTCCCATTATATTCTGTGGTTTAGATGAATATTGAAAATTGGACAAATTTAAAAGTCCTTACGATAATAAATTATCATATTATATGAGCTAATTCAGTAAAAATCCAATCAAGTTAAATGTATATATTTGTTCGATTTTATAAATTTCCCCTTATACCCATAGTTGACAATAATAATCTAATTAAAATTTTTCCCATGAACCTTAATTCTTTGGTGTCTGTTCTTATCTGTTGTTGTGCTTGTTTTGCATGTTCAACATCAAAAAAGAAAACAGTAAATACGAATGATAAGAGCCGCCCAGATGTTGTGATTGCATACGATCATTGGCGGCAGAATAAAGCCATTACACAATTTGCAAAGCGTATCCTTGTCTCAAAAGGATATAACGTGAAGATCCAACCTACCCATAACCCAATGGAAGCCCTACGAAATAAAAAAGTAGATATTGTGCTTTCTGATTGGGTTCCACAAAACATCTATCCAGAGCCAGGTCCTGATTATGCCGTATTAGGAAACCTCTATAATGAAGCTTTGATGGGAGTGATCGTTCCTCATTATACTAAGATTAACTCTTTGGCTGAGTTAGAAAACAAAGAAAATAAAGATTCTCATACGATCTATACTCCTACATTCGGTTTCGAATCGGAGTGTGCTCTTAATGAAATCAAAAAGCGCTATAACTTCAACCTATGTGTCGAAAGAATGGACCAATTACAAATGGTCACTTTGGTTAAAGATAGACTGCAAAAAAAGCAAGATGTTTTTATCGTAGGCTGTTATCCTCATCCCATGATCAACAAAAAACTATTTAAAATAGTTGAAGATCCATACCATGCTTTTGCAACCAAATACCAACTGGTAAAAGTATGTTCTCGTTCATGGGCCAAAAAACATCCTAAACTAGAGAAATTCTTTAAAAACTTTCAATTCGAGACTTCTCATTTTGAGAAACTAATAGAGTTGACCGATAAAAACAAATGGGATACCAAGGTATCCATAGATGAATGGTATCAACTATATAAACCTGAATACTCCCTATTAGTAGAAGAGAAGGAGTCTTAAGTACTTATATTTAGATGAATAATATAAACTAAATAGGTCAGTACATAAAATAAATTGTTGATATTTAAAACAGAACGAATCGATTATAATGGATAGGTTTGCTCTGTTTTAAATATCGACAATTTCAATAGAATACATACGAACTTCTCGTTTGTTATATCTGAAGTTCTTTTTGTCAATAGATTATGACAGTGTAGATGAACATGTGCCATTAAAAAAGTCTTTACCAAGTTCTTTCAATACAATAATAGAACTTAATAAAGACTTGTCTGTAATGAGATAAACGTAATTATTTTAATTCATCATAGTTAACTCAATTCATTACGATTCCCATCCAGGATTCTGCTTCAAGTTATTATTTAGATTCAATTGATCTAATGGCAACGGAAGTAGATAGTCTCTATTCTCATCAAAACCATAACCATTAGGCAGTATCTTTTTGAAAGGATCAATAAATCCTTCATCTGTCAAGAAAAGATTTTGATTTAATTTAACCATGTCTTTTCCTTTTTTGTCTAAATACTTTCCTTCGTATACTGACCCGGTATATTTAAACCCAAGTGGACGTTTATTGATAAAAGAAGAGGCACCTCTCCATCTCATCAAATCATCTTTACGATATCCTGATAATGACAGTTCAATACGTCGTTCTCTTCTTATTTCATTAATCACATCTGATACTTTTGGGAATTGCCAATTAATATCTTCTGTGATATTTGCAATATCTAGATGAACCATTCCTACACGATCACGTAGAACATTAATTGTTTGATCCACATCTGCTTGTGTTAATGTTCCTAATTCAGCTTTGGCTTCAGCATCATTTAACAACACCTCTGCATATCTCATAATAATCGCACCAGTAGTACAAATATGATTTGCTGATCTCTGATCATAATCAGGATTAAAACCTTTGTAAGTATTAAATCCAGTAATACTACGATCTTCTGTACTTGCCACCACTAGAGGGATATCAAAATACTCATCTTTACCAGAAGGATGATTTGTTGTCAATGTCGTATTCTCTACCCAAACCGATTGTTTCAGTCTAGGATCACGATCAGCTACAATCTCAGTCAATGAATTATAACCCTGAAAAACATTACTTGCTGAAATCGGATTTCCTTCAATATCCAAAAAAGAATCAATAAATGATTTGGTTAACCCTTCGCTGTTTCCTCTCGCAAGGTTTCTATTTAGGTTATGACCTAAGCCTAAGCTTATATCATACTTCCTCCACAATAAAACCTCTTTACTATTCGTGTAGTCGCTCTTATTAAACAGAGACCAGTAAGCATTCGTAGGGTCTCCAGTCTCAATAGCGCATGTCCCTAGCATCTTCATTTGCTTCAATACGTCTGGAACAAGCTCTAGAAATTCTCTACCATCTTTTCCATCAACACCGAATGCTGTTCCTTGATGATACTTCTCCCAAGTACCTTCATATAGACAAACTCTAGACTTAAAAAGCAATGCTACTTCTTTAGAAATCCTCATCTTATCATCCCCTTTTTGAGATGCGCGAGACTTAAGCAGTTCAATGGCAATATCTAAGTCTTTAACAATATTGTTTGCAATGATATTTCTAGAAACACGTGGATTATAAAGCTCTTGAGAATTTTCTGTCATCACCTTATCAACCCAAGGAAGATCACCATATTTTTTTAATAAATTATAGTAAAAATATGCTCTGAAAAAATAGATCTCCCCTTTGTATGTGTTAATTGAAGCTTTATTTCCTGTCGTAACTTTATCACAATGAGCAATAAAATAATTTACAGAACGTATAGTACTCCAATTCCACTTACTGCCATCACTCGACGGAGTAACCAATACACCACTAAAACGATCATCTGCTTTACCTGAGATTAGATTATCTGTGCCTTTATCTCGACTAAACATATAACCAGAGGAGTAGTTTGTGCCATGTGACGGTAACTTCTGATAAAACTTATTGGCATATAACCTAAGGTCATTTTCAGAAGTCCAATAATCAGCAGAACTAATCTTGTCTAATGGATATCTCTCTAGAAAGTCTTTCTCACATGAAATCATTAAGAAAGAAAGTATAAATATATAAGCTAAATTTTTTCTCATCATCATAATTATTAAAAAGAAACACTGATACCTGTTGAAAGAACCATCTGTAGTGGATATATTTTACCATTACCCGTACCTGCTTTGTTTGAATTTCGATTTTTCTTTCCCGAAGTTGCTTCTGGATCAAACATATCTGCAAGGTTAGAGTGTGTCCATAGGTTCTCTCCTGAGACAAATAGTCTAATTTTAGTGATCGACCACTTTTGTAGTAAGGAACTAGGTAATGAATACCCTAATTGTAGGTTCTTAAGTCGTATATATGCACCATTTTGTAGATACCTTGATGACTTCTGCTGATTCTTTCCAGACTGTCTATCCATATATGGACGAGCATAATAAGCATTGGTGTTTTCAGGTGTCCAATAATCTTTATGGTCGTTAAAAGCGGAAGAGACATGTTTATTACCTACAATTCCAAAGAAATAACTCTGATCTAACCACAGATCTCGTTTTCCTACCCCTTGAATAAACATAGAAAAATCGAATCCTTTCCATGAAGCACCAAGACTAATTCCATACTGCATCTTAGGTGTCGTATTTCCAATAACCTCTAAATCACCATGATCTTGAATGGTTTGCTTCCCTTTATTTATTTCATTGTCTCCATTAAGATCTTCATATCTTACGTCACCTTCCTGCCATGGCTTTTTATTTATGAACTTCTGACTTGGAGCTCCCTTTACCTCTTCTTCTGATTGAAACAATCCATTGGAACGGTATCCCCATATTTCTCCAATTTCCTTACCCACATAATAATTATTGATCAACTGGCGATCATTCTTATAGCTCGTAATTTCCTTTGAGTAGTTATTCAGTGTTCCTGTGATGAAATAATTAAAATCACCAATTTTATCTTTCCATGATAATGAGAAGTCTATTCCTCGGGTTCTCATCTCCGCATTATTCTCTTTGGGTGCACCAGTTCCCAATACTGCTGGGACTGTATTTGAAGGCCCTAACATATCACTTGTTATTCCTTCATAGAAATCAAATGTACCTGTCAGCCTGTTGTTTAAGAGGGCAATATCAAGACCAATTGTTTTTGTGGTTACCACCTCCCATGTCAAACTTGAACTCTTGATATTCGGATTTTCCATATAAGGATCACGAACACTTCCCAGTATCCAACTTGATTGAGCCTTATATTTCATGTTCTCCAAATACAAGTAATTAGCAACATTCTGATTTCCTAAAGAACCATAAGAGAACCTCACTTTTAATTGAGATATATGATCAGTCAATGATTTGAAATACCCCTCTTTCGCAATATCATAACCCAAAGATACTGATGGGAAGAACCCCCAACGACTACCTTCAGCAAAACGCGAAGTTCCATCAGCACGAGCATTCATCTCAATCAAGTATTTGCCTTTATAGTTGTAATTAAAACGTCCAAATAGACTCTGTGTAGATGAATGTTCTCGATTATCAGAAGCCGTTAGATCTCCGACTGCTGTTTTTACAGAAACAACACCTTGAGTGATTAAGTCTTTTCGTGTTATTGTCTTTCCTTCTGACTCTTTTAGCTCTTGCTGTACACCAGCCAAAATATTGAAATGATGATCCTTCGCAAGATCTAATTTATATGTGGTAAAAACTTGAGGTGATAGTAAGTTTGCAGATGATGCCCCCGTTGTTAATGAGTTCTGTCTATTTAAAGGAACTGTTGAACCATCAACCAAATAACCATTATAGAATAATGAGCTCTTATTGCTTTCGTTAAATCCAATCTTTTTATTTATCCTAACCGTAGTAACCCAGTTCTTTATAGGCTCAAAATTAATCTCCCCTGTTAATCCAAACAGATTCTTCTCTTGAATATTACGCCCTCCATCTCTGATTCCTGTCACTTTTGATAGATCGGTGAAATTTCCATTCGGATCTATAATAGGGTACGTAGGCCATAATCTTGATACATCATGAAAATATTGCTCAATTCCTGTCGATGGTTTGTCATTTGTCGATGACCTATACAAGATCGACCCTTTAACGGTAATCCATGATGCAATTTTAGTCTCTAATTTTGCATTAATCGTCTTTCGTGTGTATTTATCATCTCCATACTTTAATATTCCATCTTGTGTGAAATATCCTCCACTCAAATAAAATTTAGTATTACCATTTCCGCCACTAATACTAATGTTGTGTGTCTGACTTGGAACCCAAGATTTAAAATGCTCGTCATACCAATCCGTATTGGCATTCGCAGTTCCCCAATCATAACGTGTTGGATCTGTCGTTTTAGGTACTGCAACGGGAATGCTATTGGGATCACCCATGTAAGTTCTGATGCGATCAATCATCTCATCATTAAATACTGGAGATTGTCCTGAATTGTGTGCTGCATCATTATAATACTCAACAAAATCCAGTGAATTCATCTTATTGGGAAGGTTTGTGGCAGTAGAAAAAGAGAAATTGTTAGAGTAGTTAACATGAATACCCTCTTTTCCATTTTTGGTCGTTACCAATATCACTCCATATGCTGCCCGTGCACCATAGATCGCTGAAGCAGCAGCATCTTTTAATACAGAAATTTGTGCAATATCATTAGGGTTGATATCATCTAAACTCATCTCAATACCATCTACTAGTACATAAGGAGCATTCTTTCCATTTACTGACCCTAATCCTCTAATGTTGATTGACTTGCTTGCCCCAGGCGTGCCACCAGATTTATTGGTCGTAATAGATAATCCAGCAACTTTCCCTTGTAGAGCTTGTGTGACATTTGAAACGGGTCTACTTGAGAAGGCTTCTTCTCCAACTGAGGCTACTGACCCCGTTAAGTTGGCTTTTTTCTGCGTTCCAAAACCTACAGCTACAACTTCGTCAAGTCCAATTGCACTTGGAAATAACTGCACATTAATTAACTTATTGGTTCCCAAGATTACCGTTTTTGTCTTCATACCAACAAAAGAAAAATGTAATTTATCAACACTCTCTTCTATCTTCAGTTGAAAGAACCCATCCATATCAGTAATTGTTCCATGTTTGGCTCCTTCGGTAGTTATGGTAACTCCAGGTAGAGGACCTTTGTTTTCATCAATGACTTGACCTCTGATTAATTTTGTCTTTACAGTTTGTGTCACTTCAATATGCGATTCTATAGCATCGTTAGATGAAATTGCATTCGAGTTATATGACATAAATAAGGCAGTAACTATAGCCAGAGATTTAAGCGTGATCCGAGGTGTGCTCAAGCTGGAGCTTAACCTTCTTTTCAACTTGTGATTAAATAATAATTTCATAGATTGTAAATGTGTATCATTGGATTCATAAAATAATGACCAATTGTTTGATGTTAATTCAACTAGTTTTAAATATGTTCTCTAGTTGTTGATTCGGTTTATTGATAACTTTATGTATTGAGAAAGTAGTTATAGATAATATGAAAAGAACACTAACATTATATGCTGATGAAAGTGTTGATAATTGTAGTTAGATCTTAAAATATTAATAAATACCATTATATCTTTTACTATGTCTAGTAAAAGTATCACTACATAATATGTGATTTGTTTTCTTCTATACGTATAGTGTTAAAAAATGTCCTTTTTGTGTTAGTTGTATGATTTTATACATTTGATTAATGGATCTTGGAAGTAGATGCTGTATTAATACATTGTTTTATAGAGTTTTATTGTAGTAGGTTGTAATTGATGAATATATGATGTGTTTAAATTATACAGTCTGTTTTATGCTTTTTTATCCCCTGATGTATAATTTTAATTTCGATTATCTTTATTTGGGAGTAAATACAGTCATAAAATAATCTAAGCCAGGATAAACATATGCCACACTCATTATTGTTTATGTCTTGTTATTAACCTTTTTTGCTAACGCATAGGAGATGTTTCAATGACACCTGTTTGATGATTCCAATGATATGTACTTCGACATTTTATACTGCCGCTTGTAGTTATGTTATTCAATGACCTCATACCTCACCAATTTACTGCTCACGCGATGATGAGATATCTTAGAACTACAATTAGGTTATGAAATGAGTTGTAGGTTATGGTTAATATGTTTTGTTCGAACTAGACACTAAAACTAAAGTATATCTTTCCTAATGGGGATATTTTTTAATGAAATTGAATTGTATTCATCCCAAGTATATAATATTTTACAAACTATGATAGTTACTTTGCGTTTTTTAGATGTAAACGGACCAAGTTAATTGTCAAATAGCATCTATAAAACAGAGTGTGATTTCATGAATTATTATTAACAGATTTATTTGCTCCTTTTTTGATAAAGTTCATACCTTTAAAGAAGGTGCATTACTTCTCATTGACGATGTCACATCTTTGTTCTGGATGATATTCCTGATGATAAAATATTATTAGGGTAAAATAGTGTCATCCGGTTCTATATTATTAGTTTCGTCTGCATATGTGTTTATGCAGGATTGGAGTAGTAATTAAAATCAGTTCGCCTCCTGTGTATCGATGTCTTTCATGATGTGTTAAATTTAAATCACTCCATCTTATCTCTATGTATGGCAATCGACAGGATTCATTAATTGTTTTATATCTTGTTATTTGTAGAGCATTCATTAATTACAACATCAGTACCCAATTCGTAGCGGAGCATGAGCGAATCTAACCTTATTATGGAATATGATGACTTGTTTTAGATAGTTAATTAAGTAATATATTTTATGATCATATTATTATTGTTACTTTTATGGGCTTGGTTGATAAGACCTCTTAGGAATTAACATGGTGCTTGATGGGGACATTTGTTGTTTAAATTAAATCATGAAATCACTATGTATTTTAGATTATCATTGCTATTTGTTTTCTGTCTCTTTGCTTGTGGGACTAAAAGCAATAAAGAGGTCAACACCCCAAAGAATAATAAACCAGATGTGGTTATTGGATCGGTACCATGGGCTGAGGATATTGCCATCACAAGATTGGCGAAGAAAATTATCGAATCTAAAGGTTATAAAGTGGAGGTGAAAAGTGTGACCAACCTCTCTGACGCACTTGAGGCTGGAGATATCGATATCTCCCTTACGGGCTGGTACCCACAAAATATGTATGTCACAACATCCTCTGACTTTATTGTTATTGGCGACACCTATCAAAATGCAGTCATGGGTGTCATTGTCCCCTCCTACTCTCCATTGAACTCTTTGGCCGATTTGGAAAACAATGAAGACTATGAAGACATCACAATCTATCGACCTCTTCATGGTCAAGAGTCCGAACATGGATTGAATGAACTCTCTAAAAGATACAACTTCAAATTCTGTAATGAGGAGAAACATGATAGCATCGCAGCGATATATATGAGAATTAAATATCAAGCAAAAGAGGAATTTTTTGTTGTCGGAGGACACCCTCATCCAATGTTTACTTCAAAGTATTTGAAGATGCTTGAAGATCCATACCATGCTTTTGAAGAGCATTACGATATCGTGAAGATCTGCTCTAAGGAGTGGAGTAAGGCAAATCCAGAACTTTATAAGTTCTTTCAACATTATCAACTAGATGATAAAGATTTCGATAAATTAGTTGAACTTACCGAATTGAATGTGTTTAATTTAGAGCTTGCCATTGAACAGTGGTTTCAGCTTATAAAACCACAATTCTTACCTCTATTAGAAGAGAAATAATTTAACGAATATAATTCCCCCTTTTCGATAGTTATAGATTAAAATCACATCTATCGAAAAGATCTGCTTACGATACAAGGGCGTAGAGCATAATATTAACGTACATATGTAACTTTGATATTGTGACCTCTACGCCCTATTTTGTCATGATCAACTTCTGTTTACATGTAATAATAGTATTGCATATATAATATTTAAAGATTAATTGTCTATCACAGACGATCTCTTTATAAAGAGATCTTTCGGTGGCGTAAATAAATCATAACTAAAATAAATCTTAATAAAATGTGGTGTTGGTAGATACAAAATAAACTCAAATAACATCTAATATTTGAACTGTATTATCAAGTTTTATTCTGCTTTTAGCGACGATTAAGTATTGATTATAAGTTGATTAATTATTGTATAGTATACTATTTCTTCAAAAATGATCGGAATTTTCTCTTGTTATTAAAAGTTCTTTATCGGGGAAAATTGTTGTTGTTATGTTAATTGATTTTATTGTAATACAATAATTGTTACATTTATGAACTTGCTATGTCAGGTCCCCTTTGACGTTAACATAGTGCTTGATAAGGACATATATTGTTTTATTAAATCACCAGATCATTATGAATTTTAGATTATCATTACTATTTGTATTGTGCCTATTTGGCTGTAGCACAAAGACAAGTAAGAAAGCGAATCCCTCAGAAAACAGTAAGCCTGATGTAGTCATTGGATCTGTGCCATGGGCTGAAGACATTGCGATTACCCGTTTCACAAAGAAAATTATTGAATCCAAAGGCTATACCGTGAAGATTAAGACGGTGGCAAATCTTTCTGAAGCACTTACCGAAGGTGAGATAGATATCTCTATTACAGGGTGGTTTCCTCAAAATGTTCATGTGACAACAAACTCTGAACAGGTCGTTATTGGTGACCTATATCAGAATGCACAGATGGGTGTTCTTGTTCCAAGTTACTCTACTCTAAACTCCTTGACCGATCTAGAGAATAACAGCAAGTATAAAGATATTACTATCTTTCGACCTCTATTCGGAACAGAGTCAGAACATGGACTGAATGAGGTGGCCAAAAGATATAGTTTCCACTTCTGTAATGAAGAGAAGATTGAGTCGGAGACAGCACTGCATATCAATGCCAAATATTCAGAGAAACAAGACTTCTTTATTGTTGGTGGTCATCCTCATCCGATGTTCAACAAGAAGTACATAAAGATGCTTGACGATCCTTACCATGCCTTTGAGGATAGTTATGATATCGTGAAAATATGTTCAAAAAAATGGAGTGAGAACCACCCAAACCTGTTCAAGTTCTTTCAGCAATACCAATTAGACGATAAAGATTTCGATAAATTAATTGTGATTAATGAATTGAATGGATTCAATATGGACCCTTCTCTTGAACAGTGGTTTGAGCTGCTTCAATCACAGTTCTCTCCGCTACTAGAAAAGAAATAAACTTATCTATAATTATTTTATTCAACTATAGGCGAAAGGTATGAAATGATACCCTTTAAACCCATTGAATCAGGTAGTAAACGGTAAGCAGTGGTAAGTATATTTTGTTTATACAGAGTGCCATAAGGAAAGGTCTCCTTCCTTATGGCATTGATCCAAGTGAGTTATAAACAATTTAGAACGTAAGAATATCGCTTATAACATCTATTTATTGGTGTTACATCGATCTTAAGGCTCTGTTCTCACTCCATTTCATTTTCATATTTTATGGCATCATAAAGTATACTCTAGCCCGAGTTGCATTGTCAACCCTTCTCCCTTAATAATATATGACCCATTAAAAGCTCCCCACTGCGAACGTGCAGGGAAATAGTCTGTATTTAATAGATTCTTCACCGAGGCCATTAATTTTAGATGAGAATTACATTGATAACTCCCCAGTAGATCAATCACAGTATAGGCATCTTTAACAGGATGATGACCAAATGCATAGAGTCCCTTGTCATTTGCAGCAAAGCGATCTCTTTGACCTACGTGTAGTACGTTCATATGTAATGATAATTTCTCAATAGGTTGATAATCGATATATGCAGTGCTCTTCGGAGCCGAAATAATGGTGTTTGGAATATAAGATATGCTCTTGGTTTGATCATCCGCATATAGACCTTCGGTAAACGAGTAACTACCCCCAACCATTAATTTCTTACATAGCTTTAAATCCGCAGTCACTTCATAACCAAATATTGTTTGAGGTTGTCGTTTGTTGACATACCCTTGACTTACCTTATCAAACACCAAACTGCTACCCATCTCTGATGTGCTTAAGAATCCAGAGGCAGACATCTTAAAGATTCCAAAGTGACTGCTAAATCCAAGCTCATAATTATCTGTTATCACAGGTTCTGTCGAGATATCATCGATAGAATTAATCGCTTTCGTTGCTGGAACATAACGAAGTACACGCCCTAGATCTGACACTGAGAACCCTTGAGAGTAACTAAAATATGGCCTAAAACTATCATGCGCTATATAGCGAAGCCCTGCATTAAATGTCACATTATCATAACGAAGTGTCCCTCCTTGAATCGTACTGTTCGCAGAGAAAACTCCATCGCCTTTGGCACTATAGGGTAAGGTCTTATAAGTAGGAACACGTACCGACATATTCTCATATCTTACACCTCCCTTTAACATCCACGCCTCTTTTATGCGCAATGAAGCTTGAAGATAGGGTGCCACACTTAACATATCCATCACAGGAGTCCAGTGTCTACCATCAACCAAATCTTGAGATGTTTTATCGTTTAAAAGATCAAGACCATAAAGCAAACGTAAAGTACTGGTGTCAAAAAGAGATAGGGTAGTTTCAATATGTGGACGTAATCCCATCTTCTCTGAATTAATCTCAGACTGTCCTCCGTTCTCAAAATTCTTTGAGTAGAAAAATATATTTTCTGCTTTCTGATAATACCCATCCACATTCAAGTGACTACCAGAAAAAATATCTTGATGACTATAACTCGCCGTAATATTGCTTATGACCACCCCTGGTGAAACTCCCGGTTGTTCGCCACTCTTACCTTGAGCCTTTTTAAGCTCATACTCTCCATCACTATTGATAAATGCACCTCCAGCCTCAGTGGTATAGTCCAAACCTTGTTTCGACTGATAACGATTGGCCATCACTTCTAGTGTAGATTTCGACGTGAAATCATAGCCTAGTTTACCAAAAATATTATAGTTCGTGTTATTAGATAGACCATAGATCTGTCCTATGATATCTCCATCAGCATCTTTGAACAGTCCTGTCTTCTCATACCCTCCATTAACGAGATATCTGAACTTACCTACCGTACCATAAAACATCTGCTGAACACTATAGCTTCGACTATCTTCAGGGGATACCAACGATTGTGACCCTCTAATAACTGTTTTTGAAGATATTTTCTTCTCTCCACCACTCTTCTGTGTAATATAATTTACAATTCCTCCCTCGGCGCCATTTCCATAGATGGCCGTAGCTCCTTTGATCACTTCAACCCTCGAAATGACATTGGGATCGATACTACGAATACCTAACTGCCCATTTCTTAGAGGGGTGGATTGAGGAACACCATCTACCATCACCAAAACATTCCGACCTCTCAAGGTCTGTCCCCAGTTACTTGATGTTTGTGATGATGGCGCCATTCCAGGTACACTGTTGGCCAACACCTCATTAAGGTTCGTGGTGACACCAAGCTGTTGTGACAACACTCGTTTTGATACTATCGAAATAGCTCCAGGCACTTCATTCAATGTCTCTTTGCTTCGGCCTGCAGTGATCACCACCTCGTCTAAGTTCTCGTCTCCAGACACTAAAGTTACTTGAAGAGGATTACTCCAACGACTTCTTAATAAACGTTGGTTCTCAAACCCCATCATCTTGAACTCTATATATCGGTCCGTATCCTTTATATTGATACTAAAATTTCCATTAGCATTTGTCGTGGTTCCCAAACCAGAAGGATAAGAGATGACCACAACAGATGGAATAGCTTGTCCTGCCTGGTCCACAACAGTACCTTTTATTATATCTGTTCTCTCTTGGGCAGTAATATGCGTAGATATTCCTATAAGAATCCAACCTATAAGAAGTGAGAAGAATTTAATGTTCATAATTTTTGTTTAAATAGATGATTAAGTCCTTAAATATAGACCCGTTAGTCCGAATATCTAGGGCTTATTTCTATTATACCTATTTATGGGGATAGATCATGTATCATCATAATAATCTGTCTGTTAGTATATTGTGGAGTTTACGTGTTAGAAGTCTGGTAATAAAATACCTAATTATGGTTAATGGACAACCTTTAAGTTTTATGCTCCTAGATCGACCACCCCTTCACCTACTCTTTCCCTATACCATCCCTATACTAAACTTACCCTAAAGTTACCTTTAACTTACCCTTCCCTTACCTCCACACGACAAGAAGGTAACGAAACCGTAACGAAAAGGTCTTGTAATCAAGAACAAAGAGGCGGTTTGGTACGTTCTATTTATAGTAATGCAAGCGTGGTGATCTTTATGAACTCCTTCAAAATACCATCGGTGATAGAACCGTACTAATGGGAGGTAATAGAGTTATTAACCATGTTGTAAACAGTTGATAACCACCTAAAATTCAGTTAAAAATGGCAACACAAAAAAACAATGCCCTACATGGGATGGTAGGGGATGTGGTATGCTATACCCTCCATGGACAGAAAGTTGCAAGAAGTAGACCACACAAATATCGTGATCGCAAATCCACCAAGCAGTTGGCACAGAGAGAACGGATGCGTTTGGCAAACCAATTTCTATCCTACTGGCCACAAATCGTGCGTCACGCCTTTGTTGTGGAGAGTAAAACAACAATAACCTCCTATAATAGAGCCAAATCACTAATTATGCGACATAATATTATTGGACAATACCCAAACTTATATCTTGACTATGCAAAAATCAGAATGAGCATCTCGGAAGAGAAAGTGATCACACAGCTTAAAGCGCACAGAGTAGGAGCGGAGCTTCATCTTCAAATTACCAATGCAACAAAACGACAGCCTACCCATCTAACCCTCTACCTTCTTCTATTGGTGGAGGGAGATCCTGTACAGCTAGGTCCATTCTCTTGGCCTAACAACAACTACCTCACCGTTCCTCTCCCAGACCATCTGTCCAAAACCGAAGAGATGCATTTATGGCTCGTGCCATACGATCCGCTCGAACAACACTATTACGAAAGTTATTATACCAATTGCATGGATCTGGTTGAAGCGCAAGGGATGGGACACCGATGAAACGGATTTTTTTATGGTTACGTAGAGGCGCGATGCTCGCGTCTAAATTATATAGCCACGGATTTAACGGATGGATCTAGTTGAAGGGCACGGTAAAAAGAACCACGAAGACACAAAGGGTTGATGCACAAGGGATGTCACACAGATATCCACAGATCTTATATCTGTTTAATTATGGTAATGAGACAACATTCCCTGAAAGGGAAACCGAACTTAGCCCAATGGTGAAAACCATATGTTGCGCAGTAGCGCATCATACAGGTTGGAGCCTTGGGTATTGATAGTAAAATAAACAACCAAGGGCTGAAGGCCTGGCCGCCCATAGGTTAAAGAAAAGTATCATAGCCACGGATTGTTACGGATCTTGTTGAAGCGCAAGGGATGGGACACAGATGAAACAGATCAGACCGATGAAACGGATTTTTTATGGTTACGTAGAGGCGTGATGCTCGCGTCTAAAATATATAGCCACGGATTCTCACGGATGGATCTAGTTGAAGGGCACGGTAAAACGCACCAGCGTATTCTATACGAAGGATCTTTTGTATGCTGCGACATTCCCTGAAAGGGAAATAGAACATAGCCCAGTGCGAAGTGCTGGGTATTGATGTGAAAATAAATAGGAGGGCTGAAAGTCCGACCGCTCTCTATCCATCCCATCGACGTTGGTTTGCGTAGTTTGTGCCAATTTATTGGCACGCCATGCACGTTCTTTGAGATGGTGGTGTGTTGGTTTGTGGAGTTTGATGTGGGAGATATATGGTGTTGGTGACCCTATATCCTGTGTTTGAGGTATGGTTGGGAGGATATTCTCAACAAACCCATTCGGATCGAATAGGTTGTTGAGAATAAGTGATTGGAGTGAAACTTCTTCTATTTAATAAAAGTCACTTCACATGTTCTTGTTGTGTTTTTGCTCTTACTTTTAAGTATCATTCGACGAACACCTGATGGCCATGTTTTCATGATCTTGCTATCTTTTAGGGCTATTTCTTCTACCTCAAAATCATACTGTTTGGCGTTGTATTTCATTTTTAGGGTGGTCTTCTCTAACTCTAGTTTTATCCACCCATCTTTGATTTTCTCAACCTTGGCCGCAGTCATATAATAGATCTGTTGCGGTGCGATATATCTATTCAACGTATAGTTGTCTTTTACGGTTAACTGTTTGCCATATCTGAAATCAAAACTACGATGCCACTGTTTTACGTCTGCCTCTTTTAGATATGCTTGGTTGATGTCTAGTGAGAAGACCGTCTTACTCTTCTTGCGACTAAGTTTTAAGTTCGTGGCTTTATATTCATATCCATCTTTCTGACTCACCCCATTAATTTTAGGTACGTTATGGAAGTCACTGGTAAAGTTCCATATTTCATAACGTTTAGAGCTAAACGTTTTACGGGTATATACGCCACTACCGACATCCATAATGAATGGTTGTCCGTTGTAGTATAGCATAAAATTACCTACATCATTGTGATTGTGGCTCTCTCTATTATATCCTCCTTTGGCTGCGAGATAGAACTCTCCATGTTTGGTGTCGTTGTCACGAGCATATAAAACCTCTGTCTCTGGGTAGTATTTGGTCTTCCAAGTGAATGGATTGATCGGTTTGTCGATCCATTTGTCCCCTTCAATAATGTTGGGCATCACCTTGGCTAAGTTGTCAAAAGAGAGGTGATCACCATAGCCATACTCCTGTGCCATCATACGACTAAAAGTCTCTAGGTTTTTGTCGTCGATATATTTAGACATACGATATAGTAGTCCTGGCTTAGGTTTTACAAATGGGGTGGCATCTGCAAAATTTACGGATCTTTCATTTCCGATGTATGAGTACATTGGGAATTGAATGATATTCTTCACTTTCGTGTTGTTGAACAGGTTCACCTTTCCATCGCTGGCTTTATACATCAAGTCTAAGAATGCACACATCTGACCTCCAGCATGTCCCCAGTAGGTAGCTCCCTCTTCACATCCTCCATCTTCATGATAGAAGTTTAGCCACTTATCGTAACTACTAAGTAGTTTTTTTACTCCTTCTGTGCGTTGTGTTTTATCCTCTTCACAGATTAACATACAGTTCAATACATTAAAATTGATCCAACTGTTCCAGTTATTGACAAACTCAGTATTAAATCCCATCCACCAGAAGTCATCACGGGCATAATAGACATCTAAGACACGCTCTTGTATCTCATCTTTGATTCGCTGATTGATAAGCGGATGAATAGAGTCAAATTGATCTTTTAGAAGGTAGTAGGTCAGTGCTAAGTTGGCAGCAATCTCTCCAGTACATAGGTCAATGATATGTTCGTTGTGATCAGGAAGACCTATTCCCTTTTTTTGAAGAGATAGGTGGGCCGAGTTAGACCATGCTGTCTGTTCGCAAAAAGCATATACACCATTAATAATCTGTGGCATAAATCGTCCTTTGCGCTCTATGCATTCGGCAATCACTAACTGTTCTAGTGCCTCTTTGCGTTTATGATACACTTCATTGATAGGACCACGATCACCCTCTAGCTTATAAGACATATATCCCCATGCGCTCGCAATAGGCCAAGAGTAATCTAACCACGCTTCGCCATCTTTAATAAAGCTCTGCTTCCATTTAGGAGGGACGTTATTCCAAAAGTCTTTGTCTTGATAGGTTGGATAATTAGGGAAAGTCAACGTCTCTAACTGGACTTTTTTTGACTCTTCTTGAATAAGATCCTTTTGTGCTTTCACTTGAAATGTGCATAACAAAAGGGTTACGAATAGAGGTAAATAGTACCTCCATTGTCTGTTTTTGTTGTTCATAATGGATGTTTTAAAGGTTGTCTGATGGTTTCTTCGATGAAGATTTATCACATCATACATTTAGTTGTTAGTATCTTAAACCAAATAATCGTTTAAGATATCTATTTTTTATGAATCCATGGTCTTAAAAGTGAAATGTAGATATAGATGCTCCTTCCTTTGGTGGGCTGCTCTTTGGCTGCATTCTAGGGGGAGTATATCTGCAAGGATGGCACACAGATGAAACAGATTAGACAGATGAAACGGATTTCGTTTATATGTTGCGACATTCCCTGAAAGGGAAACCTAACGTAGCCCAATGGTGAAAACCATATGTTGCGCAATAGCGCATCATACAGGTTGGAGCCTTGGGTATTGATAGTAAAATCAACAACCAAGGGCTGAAGGTCTGGCCCCCCATTGGTTAAACAAAAGTATCATTAGTCACGGATTTTAACGGATTTGGTTGACGCATGATGCCGAGAGGAACGATGTGTTCCCAGGGGTGAAGCGCACTGTGAAGGCGCAAAGATAGGAAGGGTAGAGGCGAGATACTCGTGCCTGTATGAGGTATCCCTCTCGTGCCAATAAATTGGCACAAACTTGGTCGTATTGGATGTGTTATGTTTGAGATGGGTCAGGCCTTCAGCCTTTGGTGATAGGTCGTGTGTTGTACCCAAGGCTCATTCTTATGCAGCGCTACCGCGCAACATATTCATTTCACCATTGGGCTAGGTTCGGCCACCCCGTTCGGGGCTTGGTTTCAATTGTCGGGAACGGATTTTTAAAAAGAACCACGAAGACACGATGGGTTGGATTTTACGGGATGGCACACAGATGAAACAGATTAGACCGATGAAACGGATTTTTTTATATGCTGCGACATTCCCTGAAAGGGAAACCGAATTTAGCCCAATGGTGAAAACCATATGTTGCGCAATAGCGCATCACACAGGTTGGAGCCTTGGGTATTGATAGTAAAATCAACAACCAAGGGCTGAAGGTCTGGCCCCCCATTGGTTAAACAAAAGTATCATAGCCACGGATTGTCACGAATCTTTGTTGAAGCGCAAGGGATGGTACACAGATGAAACAGATTAGACAGATGAAACGGATTTCGTTTATATGTTGCGACATTCCCTGAAAGGGAAACCTAACGTAGCCCAATGGTGAAAACCATATGTTGCGCAATAGCGCATCATACAGGTTGGAGCCTTGGGTATTGATAGTAAAATCAACAACCAAGGGCTGAAGGTCTGGCCCCCCATTGGTTAAACAAAAGTGTCATAGCCACGGATTGTCACGAATCTTTGTTGAAGCGCAGGGATGGTACACAGATGAAACTGATTAGACCGATGAAACTGATTTTTTTTATATGTTGCGACATTCCCTGAAAGGGTAAATTGTCTCTTGCCTAGTATGTTATCCTAGGTTTAGAATTCCCCCTATACATATCTATGATGATAGTGGGAATCTCTTACTGTCTTCAACTTGTTAATAAAGGTAGGGGTATTTGGCTCTAAAGAATTATTGTTCTTTAAATTGCAACTTTACAATTCAATTATAAGTTGTTTTTAATAATAGGGATAAAATGTTTGTTGTCTTCCCACAACCTTTCAGATTCCCAGCTGTCAGGGAATCCCATATGATGTAGGTTCGCCAATGGACAACTTACTAAATGTGTTTTTATTCTTGTTAACCAATCGCTATCGGGTTGAATGCAACGTAAGGTATAATTCAAACATGAGAGCATTGCATAGAGCTTATTATTCGTAATTTCAGAGTTGTCAAGAAAATGGAAGATGCTGTTTGTAGGTAATGTAGGTCTAATTGTAAATCTACGATTCCATAGCCTGCCATGGTGTGCACAGATATTACGAAGGCCAACAAAACTATGTATCCAGCTTTTGAAAATGGAGTCACGTTTATGACCAAAATGAGTTTGAATATCTCTCTTGGGTTGAAAAGGTTTGATGTTAGAAAATACTTGACTTAGGAGTCCCATTGAAACGACCTCTAGACTCATCCAAGAAGGAGGTAATTGAGGTTCGTTATATTTTTGTTTGTAGTGGTTGATAAAAGTTTCTTTGGAGCGATTGAGCTCTTCTTTTATCGATATCAGATTACTATTATAGAACCGACTGTTTATAAACTGATCCTCTTCTGTCATCCAATGGCTACCATAAGCTAGGGACATATGGTAAATAATCTGTGTCCGTAAAGCAACCTCAATATTCTCTAAGGCTTCGAATACGAGACGTCTTAGTTTGGCATCAAAGTAATATAGTTGTAATATCTCTTCAAAGGATATATGTTCTTTGAATGGATGGTTTACGTTTTCGTTATCCTGAAAAGGATAGGTATAAGCTCTTAGGCGATAATAACTAATATTTGATAAGGTATGAGCCGCTTTTTCTTCGTCATTGAATGTTAGCCCACGAGACTTTAGTCTTTCAATTTGATCTACTATAGAGAGGGAAGATTTGGTGTATTTCATACGTACACCTCCTTCTTAAAAATCGAAAACCCACCAAGGTGCGCTGGTCGACGAGAAGCGTGGCGGGTATTATTGATTACAAATATAGTGTAAAAAGCCATTAGTTTACAAATATTTAATGTTAAAATTACCACTTATCTTTATTTTCTCAATATTACTCTAATTTAAAAAATATCACAGATAAATATATATTATCAAATTTTTCGTCTCTCGTTTGTGGTCTATCTCTGACATCTTTCCCTGAAAGTGAAACCGAACGTAGCCTTGGGTAATGTTATCTATTTTTTATTTGCTTTTATTTCGTTTTCTATCTCTTTTAACTCTTCATTATCGGCTTGTAGTGCTTCCAACGATTTTCTGTGTTGATCAAATTTAACATAGATCTTATCTACAATCGACTTCATTTTGCTACTGCTTATTGCTCCTTGTCCAATTAGGAGCTTCAGATCATTGAATTCAAGGATACGATGTACGTTATCGTGCCAAAAATTCATTGTGATATCAATTCGTTTTTTGGCACGTAGTTCCGCTGTTTCAAGAAATATGGTAACCAATCGATTTAGTTCGTCAATTTCGTCTTTGTTCAGGTAGTTTTTGGCAATATAGATATCTTGTTTACGCACTGTTTTACCTTTCCATGATGTTAGAGACATATTGTGAGATTCAGCATTCGTACGAGATACAATAATTCCGCTGCAGTTTGGTTTGTTACGGCGTATAATAGTTTATTTTGGGTTTCGGCAAAAAACATTTGGGTTGCTTTGTCGGTGGCATCGTAGTCGCTACTTAAAGCAAAAAGGTCTTTTACCTTTTGGTAGAAACGTTTTTCCGAAGCACGAATGTCTCGAATTTGTTCTAGAAGTTCATCGAAGTAGTCTGGACGACCATCAGGATTCTTTAAGCGGTCATTATCGATAATGAATCCTTTGACCATATATGACTTAAGATTATTATTGGCCCAAACACGAAATTGTGTCCCTCTTTTTCCTTTGACTCTAAAACCAAGAGCAATGATCATATCTAGAGCGTAGAAAGCTACGTTATATTCTTTTCCATCAGGAGCAGTTGTAAAGAAAAACTTTACAACTGAATGTTCAATTAACTCACCATCTTCTAGGATGTTACGAATGTGTTGACCGATGTTCTGTTTGGAGGTGGCAAAAAGTTCTGCCAATTGATTTTAGTTCATCCATACAGATCCATCTTTGGCATAGAGTTTTACTGAAGCTTTACCGTCAGGTGTATTGTATATGATGATGTTATGTTGTCCACTTGTTTCCATCGGTTCTAAGATTTACTTAATGTATTTTCTTGCTGTCTAGAGTTCAGCTTCTTTTCTACAATGAATGTTTGTCACGTCTTATCATACTGTTCGTGAATACCACAGTATACTGTAAATATAGAGATTTAGGGTCGTTAATAAAAGAGAAAATGAATTCACTGGGAGTATAGCCACGGATCAGACGGATTTTCACGGATTGGTTGTGGTGTAAGGGGAATTGAACCACGAAGACACAAAGGCACGAAGGGTTGACGCGCAAGGATGGAAAACAAGGAATTTTAGCCGCGGATTTTAACGGATTTGGTTGAGGTGCAAGGGGAATTGAACCGCTAAGACACAAAGGCACGAAGGGGTGGAGCGCACGGGAAATATAGCCACGGATTGGACGGATCAGACGGATTTTTACGGATCTTTGTTGTGGTGTAAGGGGAATTGAACCACGAAGACACAAAGGCACGAAGTGTTTAAGCGTAAGGGATGGGACAACCGCTGGGAACGCTGAGCTTCGCTCGGCATCGTGTGTCCACTTTACCATGGAGCAACTTGCCCGTGATGCAACCTACGCAGTTGAATACAAAGGTTGTCGCTCTCTTGTGGTACGATGCCGAGCGGAGCTCGGCGTTCCCAGCGGTTGTAGTATCCCTCTCATGGTAAGGCATTGGCAGAAACTTGGATATTGGGATGATTCGCAGGGATGGCACACTGATGAAACGGATTTTTTTATGATTACGTAGAGGTGCGATGCTCGCGTCTAAATTATATAGCCACGGATTTTCACGGATCTGGTTGATGTGCCAGGGGAATTGAACCACGAAGACACAAAGGCACGAAGGGTTGAAGCGCAAGGGTTGCACACAGATGAAACGGATTAGACCGATGGAACAGATCTTTTGTATGCTGAGACATTCCCTGAAAGGGAAATAGAACATAGCCCAGTGCGAAGCGCTGGGTATTGATGTGAAAATAAATAGGAGGGCTGTAAGTCCGACCCCATCATTTTGTCGACATTGGGTTACGTAGTTTGTGCCAATTCATTGGCACGCCTTGCGCATTAATGGATGTAGAAGTGATGATATATTTAGAAGATTTTTTTTTCTATGTAGATAGACTGCATTGATAGTTGATATATTTGCCTTCAAATCAAAAAGATCTATCTCGATGTAAAAGGTGTGATAATACAATCCGAATTAATCATCTCTTTGATTTTATCCATATAAAAATATTGACTTGTGTTGTTTGCCATAAGTCACACGTTTTTGATCGTAAATAATAAATGAATAACTACAAAACTAGTAAAAAATGAAATCGATAAAAGTGTTTTCTGTTTTTGTATTCCTGATGAGTATGACATCGTGTATGTCGAAATATTACTATCAGGTATATGATGTTAAGTCTGTTGATAATAGTTCATTACAAGAAGATAATTTAGTGTTTGAAGATGAGCATTGTATTGTAACGTATGATCTGTGGAGTGAGAAAGGCTTTGTGAAATTAGAGCTATTTAATAAAAGCGATCAAAATATCTATCTAGATTTAGGGGAAAGTTTTTTTGTGTTAAATGGTCATGCCTATGATTATTTCAAGAATCGCACAACCGAAAGTGTTATAACCCATTCAATTCTAAAAAAGAGTAATATATCGCAAATAACTAACTCCATAAATGGAAGCTCGGTTAGAATGAAAGAAAAGAGGGTTATTTGTATTCCTACTCAATCATCGAAGAGCATCGGAGAGTACGATATCAATAGCATTGTATTTAGAGATTGTGAACTCTATCGATATCCGAAAAAGAGAGAGATACGTAAGCTCTCTTTTGATTCTGCAAGCAGCCCTTTTGTCGTTTCTAACCGTTTTACATATCGAATAGGAGATAGGAAAGAGAATATATCACTACAGAATGATTTTTATGTGCAGTCGATAATCAATTTGCCTGAATCAAAAATGATCACCTATGAGTATGATTCGTTTTGTGGTGAAAATAGTGTTCAAAAGGTGGCAAGATTTAAAGAAAGCAAACCCAATTCGTTCTATATTAAATATCAAAAGAGTCCATCTGTTTGGAAACATTAATAATCGAATCCTCTTTACATAAAAAATATAAGCCTCTACATTCGTGTTGAGGCTTTTATCATTAAAAAATAAGCCCTGTATCTATTTGTAATATGATGTTGATTCATCTCGTGCTTTCTAAAAACTTGAGGTAAGGAGTCATTAAGATTACAAATATGGTGCCTCGTTTGATCAGCTCTTCCAGTTGAAAAGAAAGACCTCTGGTGGTATAGGATGCTGCCATAGGTTGTTTGGAATTTATGGAGTGTTTATTGTTGTCACCTCATGTTGAATATTAGAGTAAAACAAAAAGAAAATAATAACATATGACTTTTTGTTTCTTAATATTTAAAACATTTACACTAAATTAATTACGACACTTGAAATACTCTGTTTAATAAAAAGTATTATTCTAGTTATAACTCTTTCTTTTGTAACTAGAACAATACTCTTTATGGTATCAATATTAACTTTTATCTCCTACTTACTTAAGGCAATTGATTGGTTTTTAGAAATACAAATCACGTTAATGGAGTCATCATTTATATTAAATGATATCTTCAATAAGTTTTCTGGGATAAACAATTTGTTTGATAATTGCTTCTTAAACTCTTCTATTGAAAATGAAATATCATTAAGTTTATCATCTACGTCATGAACAAATTCTCTATTTTGATGTTTAACTGATTTTACATAATGGATTGAATCTGTCTCATTGTTTGTTAAGATGATTTCTAAATGAATCGTTTTAGGATTTGTCGATGGGATATATATTAATTGATCTTTGAATGGCTGAAGCTGTTTCTGAATGAAATCGAAAGATGCTTTGAACTTGGAGTTGAAAGATAGTTGGCTGAAGTTCTTTAGAAACCTAGATTTAAATTTCTCTTTACGAAACCGCCCATAATTATTAAAATAGATCTCAAATAACATCCCATTTAATATGTGATTTTGATCATTTAAGAACCACCTATTTAACCGACTTGAAAGGTCTTCACAAAAATTTATAGCACTGTAAGCATTGCCTTCTGCTGCTTGAACGATATTTCTTCCAAGAAGAAATTGATAGTTCTTATCGATAGAATTCTTATTTACTAAAACTATATTTTCAATTCCTTTTGTTTGGCAATCCCACTTTAAAGTTTTAAGATTATTTATAATATCATCAATCGTCTCTCCTTTGGATACGAAATTCTTATCTGCAATTACCTCATCTCTATATGGAAGATCTATGGAATGATTTATATTTCCAGAGTTCAAGAAGATATCGCCAATAAGGGAAGTATGTTCCCAACTTGTTTGCCTTTTATTGGATAAATTATAGACCGTCGTTCTTACTCTTTTGAAAAACTCCTCAATTGATATGTTTTCATCTTCTAAATGATTTAATAAGGCTTCGGTATAGATACTATTTCTGTCATTTGATCCACTATCAAGAGCTGTTTGACCAGGAGATGTTGAGAATGCTATAATAGTTCCTGTTGGAGCGAACATTGGAGCTAACGATGTTGTGCTTATACCTCTTGTATTATTAGGGAATGGGTCGTTTCGACAAGCATCTAGGACTATAACTTTAATTAAATCTTTAGGTCTATTGAGTTTCGATATTATATCATCAAGTCCAATAGACCTCCTTGTAATAGATGTAATATTCTCAAAAGGGGTGTCTCTAGCCGTTAGGTAGTTTTTATTTTCAATTTGAAAACCATGCCCTGCATAGAAAAAAAGAACAAGATCATATTCTGTTAATGTGTTTTCAATATCGAGTAATACACTGTCAATTTCTTCACAACTCATATTTATCAAACAACGAACGAAGAAACCTAACTCTTCAAGTCTTGCTGCTAGATCATTCGCGTCATTGCTGGCATTATTTAGATTCGCGTTAGAATCATCGTATTCATTATTTCCTATTATTAGTGCAAAAGCTCTCATATGTTTATTGAGGTGTTTATTTTATTTTTAAATTTGATAAATTACTTTGTTTACATAGTTCTTTAAAAGGATTTGTTGTTTGTTTTATTTCAACAACTGGAGATACTGTAAATAGATTCGTTAATTGTGAACAGTAACCTTCTGATTTATTTTCTAGAACAGGGAGGACGTAGTTTTCTTGGTTGAAACTGACATTAGAGTCGTAATGGGTAGATAAGTATCTGATTCCATTAATTGGGTTTTCTTTAAATTCATAAGATAATAGTGAGATTAATCGATTTATTTCATTTTTTGATTTACTCATAAGATCATCCTCCTCCTGTATGTATAAGTTTTTAGAGTTGTCTTTTTTTAATAGTTTGAGATTGGTTTGTAGGTTTTTCTTAAGATCTTTTTGTAGGGCTTTCAATTGGTATTCTTTATTCTTATTAGATCTCTCGTCATCGTTTGATACAGACTCTTTGTAGCAAAGTATTTCAGATATGATTTTTTGAAGGCTATCGAGTTCTTTTATGAGCTTATTAATATAGTCAGGGGATGATGATATGTTTTTTTTCAGGAGATGAATAAGGTCCTTGATATAATCCAAATTAATGTCTTGAGTTTGGGTGTATAGACCAATTTCTTGTTGACGTATATATTGAAGAAGAAGTTGTGGAATGATGTATTCTGGTTTAAACTCATATGATTTATGAGAATCATTCATTTTGATAGAACATGCCGCAATAAGAGGCCAAGATACTATTTTGATGTAGAGTTTTTCTATATCGATTGAATATGGCACTTCGGAAAAATCAATATTAAAAAAGGTGAGATTTTTCTTTGATTCGAATACAATTCCAAAAAGATCTTTCATACTCTCTCCTATTTCCTTGAATGAAATCTCAGGGGAACTTCCGAGATATAGACAAGGAAATCCAGGGATACTGTATCTGTATGATTTGGTAATTCTTCGTATTCCAAATGGAATATGAAATAAATCTTTCGGGTGATTTATTATATCATTGGGTCTAAGTTTATTGCGTAGTCGATATGATTTGAAGTGAGATAGTGAAAGAGTAAAGTGCTCTCTAAAATTATTTCTGGTGGACTTGTTTTTTAATAATATAGATAGGCCTTCTGCTAAACGATTATATGCTTTGTTTGGTAAGCCAGCATGGAAATGATCGATAGAATTTAATAAAGAATTTGATATTGTTTCTAACATTTCGATCAAAGAATTGTATGTCCAATAAGGAGGAAGTTTTTTTGTCAGAGATATGCTATTCCCATGGATACAGGTTTTAACTTGATTGATGTAATCATCAAACAGATTGCGAAGTTCAGGTACTATGTTGTGGTTATTCGCATTTAGACAAATAGGAAGTTTACTGTTGTGTGAATTAATGGTGTCAATAAGAGAGTCTATGTAGTTCATATGTTTGGAATCGGTTTGTTTATTCGAATAAAAAGAGGTTATTCCTCCTTTTGAGATAAGAACAAAAGGAGGAATAAGTATATCTTAATTAATCTATTGGTATGTCTTCAGCAGAGACTTGTCCATTCATAAGCATAGGGAGTAGCCAATCACGAAGTTTGGTGAGTTGACGATTTTGTTGATCGTTATTAAAAATTGATGTATTGTGATTTTTAACAATATTATCGTAAGCTATAAGTTCTGTTTTGGATGGGTAAACTAGTTTCAATGAAAAAAGATCGTCCTTAGTTATTGCACCAAATGTTGTACCTATTTTATTTCTTGAATCAAAAATATTTTTAAAATATTTCATAACATAAAAAAGATATGAATTATAGTTTTCTTTGCTTCTTAATGCAGCTAAACCTCGACCAATACAACAATTATGATTTGCTATGTTTATGTCACCGACAGGAGCACGAACACTTAACAAAATATCACCCTGCTTTGCAAAACGTTTAGGATTATTCGTAAACTGTCTAATAGCAGGAAACCTCCATCCAAAATCAGTTGATCCTTGAAAGAATATAATGCCCTCATTGTTTTCGTTATATGAAGTTCCTGACGGTGATTGTCCCATTGTAATTTCAGCGATATCACTTAATTCTACAACGGACCAATTTTGAGGGATTTCTCTATTTAGATCTTTATTGAAAATCATTTTACCACCAGAGGATTTGTATGGTTTACCTTCAAGAGAAGGATCTCCCATTTCTAATGCAATTTCTTTAGATATGGGGAAGTCGAATTGCACAAACCAATAATCGTATATTGTTTTGGCCATTTCCTCTAGTTGCAGATTTATTTTGTTGTTTAATTCAATTTTTGAATCTAGATCAGAAAGAACTTTGGCGATTTTTTTTTGAATTAGAATATTTTGAGGGACTTTGAATCTTAGATTCCCTAAATCATGTGGAGATATTGATGGATATGAAGATACTGAATTTTCACCAACATTTTGGAGAAAATTAGTAACATAATTTTGGCAAAGTAAATAATAAATATATTTGGGGAATATTGAATCATCAATAATATCAATTGTAATAAAGCCAGTTGAAACGACAAGATTAGTTATTTCAGATTCAAAAAAACCATAATGTTCTTGAACTGGTCGTACTGTCGAGTATAAAATTGAATATTTAGATATTTTACGTTGAGCACGACTTGGTAGTACTTGTGTTCTAGTATCAATATATTGGAGTTTTGTTATTTTATTCTTTGTGAGACTACCTGTATCTAGATATTTAACAAATGTTGGTATTTCATTTTTTTTATATGATTTTCGATTAAAGATAACAACATCTTTTAGTTTGATCCATTTATTCATATTTCAATCCTTTCAAATTATTTTGAATTTTATTTTCAAGGACCTTACTTTCATTGAAAAGAGCATCTAGGTTATCTTGAAAGGATTTCATTTTATCCAAATATTCTTGGTGGGAGATATCGGAATATTCAATTTTAATATCGAAATATTGCCCTGCACTAAGAGAATAGTTTTTTTCTTTTAACTCATTATATTTTGCAACCATCGCAAACTCATCTATGGCTGATTTATTGAGAAAAGAGGTGATGATATACTGCTCCTCTTCAGGAGTTAGTTCTGTTTTTTGATTTTTCCCCTCTTTCACTGTTTTACCCAGGGAAGAAGCATCGATCAGTACGACATCTTCCTGGTTGTTTTTATCGATAAAGATAATGGAGACATTGGTTCCTGTTGTAGCAAAAATGTTTGAAGGCATACTAATTACCCCTGCAAGCATCTTATTGTCGACAAGATGTTGACGTATTTTTTTATCAATCCCGCTTTGAGCAGTGATAAAACCTGTGGGAACTACAACCGCTGCTTTCCCATTGGGACTAAGGGAAAATATAATGTGTTGGAGAAATAAAGAGTAGATTGACATCTTATCCTTTGCCTTAGCAGGGACTTTTGGTACGCCTGCAAAGAATCGATCGTTGTTGTTTTTGTCTGCTAGTTGATCGCGATAGTCAGAGAAGTCGAGTTTAAACGGTGGATTAGAAACGATAAAGTCGAACTTTTTAAGAGTCTGTGCAGTGTTGTTTTCATCAAGAAGATTGTCTTCCTTATGAAAAGGATCGAGGATGGTGTTTCCTTGCACAACATTAGGAATCGAATGAATCAGATTGTTTAGAATCAGATTTAAACGAAGAAGATTTGACGATTTTTGTGAAATATCTTGAGAATAAATTGTACAGTTTTGTTCGCCTAAAGCATGGGCAATATTCATTAGAAGCGTACCAGAACCCGCAGAAGGGTCGTAGCATGTCACATTTTCGACGGGTACTGGAGCAAGGATAGAAGCCATAATTTTAGCAACAGCATGTGGTGTGTAGTATTCGGCATATTTACCACCACTGTCGTTGTTGTAGTCTTTGATTAGATATTCGAAAATTGTGGCGAAGAAGTCGAATTTTTCATTAAATATAGGTTGAAAATTACATGTAATAAGCTTGTTAATAATCGCTTTTGCGAATTCGTCGCGACCGTCAGAGACGAATTCTGTAACACGATCGAATAGCTTCACTTTTTCACCACCTGCAGTTTGTACAGAGAATAGGTCGACATTTTTAAGCGCAATTTCATTGAGGGTATCATCGAGATATTTTGCAAAATCGGGAGCGTTCTGATTTTGATATAGGTGAGCTAGAAGATGCTGGGGCATTAGTTTGGCAGTATCCACATCGAGCATCAATAGGAGCATCTCGTATTCGCTTGGTGAAAGTTTTTCAATCTCAGTGAACCAGTCGTTGTTGTTGTATTTCGGATTTGCTTTCTTGAATTCGAATTCGAACTTATCGTTCATGAATTTGAAAAGGAACAGCTGGGTAATTATTTTAAACTCATTGCCATCGTTACCAAGGCCAAAAGTGGCACATACACTTTTGAGGTCGTCGATGAGTGTTGTAACTTGAGTTTTAAATTCTAGAGATGTCATTTTTATTTAAATCTTGCGTTAAACTCTTCAGTATATTGTTTTGTAATGAGGATATTAATGTTGTTAATTGCCTCGAGATCGTATTGTACTCCTTTTGTTTTTTGTAATTGTTCAAGGATCGTTTTAGCCATGAGTTTGGAGAAATATCTTTCGTTTTTCAATATGGCGTTATTTTTTTTAACAATAATATCTACCTCCGTTTTAATGTTTTGGAGGGCATACAAAATAAGTTCTTCTTTTTTAGAGAGCAAACTTTTTTCGCGAAGACGTTTATGTATACGTGCATATTTTTTGTCGTTGGTATATTTTGCTTTTAAAAGATTGTTTCGTCTATTTACCTCTTTAATTTGATCGTGAACTTTAGTAAGAGTAAATATTTCTTCTTTAAGTTCATCTTGAGAAAACTCTCTGGCATCGTATTTGGCAAGAATTCTTTTAAACTCTTCGGCAAGGGAAATAAATTGAATGTCTTTTTGATCGAAATTATAGAGAAACTCTTTGTGTATTTGGGCTTTTAGTTTATTCATCTTATCAGCCATAATGAGTTCCTCTTCACCAGCTTTAGAGAAAGAGAATTGTAGGTTTTCAATGGAAAGATTTAGAATATCTACATTTTCAGGGTTTGTGTTTAGCGCTTCTTTTTGGTTGAGAAGTGCAAGGTGGTTATTGGCTTCCCGAGCCAGTTCGTTAATCTTATGAATGTCGAAATCTTCTAATTGTTCATCTTGCTGGGTGAGTCTCATGATATTGTAGAGTTCCTTTGCATGGTTTAGTGCAGAAGTAATTTTGAGCATCTCTTTTCGATCGGCTATTTCAGATATCTGTTGGGAGAAAATCTCGCTATTGAGTGTGTCGTAAGGAGTTAGAGTGGTGTTAATGACATCTAGATCCTCTTTGATTTCCTCTGCAGATTTAAAAAGATTTGAATAGTTCTGAAACTCTTCTCCGAGTTCTTCTTGAAGTTCGTTGTAGTAAGCTTTATTTGTTGCGTCGAATTCTTTTTTAATGTTTGCGAAATCAACGACATATCCATATTGGAAATTTTTATAGGTTCTGTTGACACGAGTGAGTGTTTGAAGGAGGTTGTGCTCTTTAATTACCCGACCGAGGTACAATTTTTTAAGCCTCGGAGCATTGAATCCAGTAAGAAGCATATTGTAGACAAAAAGGATGTCAATTTTACCCTCTTTGAATTTTTCGACAATATCAGCTCTCTCGTCCTTGGTATATATATCGTGCAGAATAATCTCCGCCGAGGTTACTTTATATTGATCAAGAGAAGTTTTGTATGTGGCATTGGATTCAGCAGCGACGGATAAGTCTTGGCTGTTTTTGTGTTTTTGAGATATTATAAACTGGTTGTAAAGTTCTTTTGCTTGTTTTGCAGAGTCGCAGACGACCATTGCACCAATAGAAGGGTCGTTAAAAATATGACGAGACTCTTCGAAATCGTCCACGATGTATTGAAGCATTGGTTCTGCAAAACGAGGATGCGCATAGAGGTCTCGAGTGTCGATTTCTCCTTCCAAAAGTTTAATATCGTTCAGCGATTTTTGAAGTAAAATTTTGTACCTAGTTTGGACCTCTTCCCTGATAAGACGAAGGGTGAAACCATCCGCAATAGATGCATCATAGTAGTATTTGTGTATATAACCTCCAAAAAGATTTTTTGTATTTGCATCTTTTTTAAGAAGAGGAGTTCCAGTAAGACCAATATGAATTGCATTTTTGTCGGACTGGTTTAGGTTTGCAAGAAAGCTACCTTTGGGATTGTAACTTCGATGTACTTCATCTAGAAAGAAAACACGCTGAATGTTAAGGTTGTAATCGTTTGGTCTAGTAACATTCGGATCGTCTTTAAATTTTTGAATATTGACAACGGTAATCTCCATCTTACCTTGATCGTTTTCAACAGACTTCGTAGATCTAATATCTTTCACGAAGTCGTTTCTAGAGTTTATCTTATGGACAATAAGTCCACGATTGGTGAATTCAATAGAGGCTTGGGTAAGAAGGTCGAGCCGATCGACGATAAAATAGAATTTTGGAATGACATTTAATTTGTTGTAGTAGCTTGTAAGGTGTTTTACATTAAAATAAGCTAAAGCCGTTTTACCGCTTCCTTGAGTATGCCAAACAACACCTTTCGTTTTATTAATATTGATATGTTCTGCTATTTTTTTAGTAGCAAATATTTGAGGATACCTCATTATGTGTTTCTGCAACCCAGAAGATTCATTCACATATGCCAACCCGAAGTTTAAAATGAAAGCCAATCTATCTTTATGAAGAAGCGAAGATAAAATTCGATTCGTCGGAGTATATGGATCTTTATTCTGGATAAATTCGGGACTATTTTTAATGTTGATCAGGTTGTTGTCTGCAAGGATTAGATCTTCATTCGTGTTATTAAAAGGATCTAAAATAGGAGGATTTTGTTTGTTGAATTCTTCGTCTCTGAAATAGTTAAACACGACTTTACCATATGAGGGGGTTGCATAATATGCCCCTTGAATAGGCTCTCTGTCGAGATCGTCGTATTCCATATTGTTAGAGAATATCATAAACTGAGTAATGTTTATGAAAGGGATGAATTTTTTATTTTTAAATCTAGCATTAATCCTGTTTCTTTCAGCAATAATACCGTCCTTATTATTTGGCTTCTTCACTTCGATAAAAACAAGAGGCAATCCATTGATAAGAATTGTAATATCAGGGCGAAATTCCTCTTGATCTATTTTGTATGTTAGCTCTGTAACTACATTGAATTGATTGTTGTTGAAATTCTCGAAATCAATAATCTTTATGTCATTTTGAGAAGTTAATGTTTTAAAGAAAGCTTTTCCGAGGTCGTTATTTTGTAGTTGGAGCGTTATCTCGTGATATTTTCTTTTAATATCGTCTTCCTTCACCGAAGGGTTTATTTTTGATATAGCATCAAAAAAGATATCGGTAAATATATTTGTATTGTTATCTCTTTTATTTGTATTGAGGTCTATGTATTTGTACCCTAAGTGGGTTAAGTGGATGATTGCAGGTATTTTAACGCGGGTGTCTTCATTGAAACTCATAGTTGTGTAGTTACTTAGATTGAATAATGTAATAAAGGAGTTATAAAAATAGATAAAAGTGCGAAATGGGATGTGAAAAACAACGAATAAAATAGATGAATATGAAAAAAAGTAATTTTAGGTTGTAAGGTTAATTAAAACCATTGGGAACGATATAGCCACGGATTGGACGGATTCTCACGGATCTGGTTGAAGCGCACGGGGAATTGAACCACGAAGACACAAAGATACGAAGGGTTGATGCGCAAGGGATGTCACACAGATATCCACAGATCTTATATCTGTTTAATTATGGTAATGAGACAACATTCCCTGAAAGGGAAACCGAACATAGCCCAATGGTGAAAACCATATGTTGCGCAATAGCGCATCATACAGGTTGGAGCCTTGGGTATTGATAATAAAATCAATACCCAAGGGCTGAAGGCCTGGCCCCCTATAGGTTAAACAAAAGTATCATAGCCACGAATGGGGTGCAAGGGTATGGGACAGCCGCTGGGAGCGCTGAGCTCCAGCTCGGCATCGTGTGTCAGGAGAGTGACTACGTAGAGGCGCGATGCTCGCGTCTAAAATATATAGCCACGGATTCAACGGATCAGACAGATTCATGATAATAGGAGGGCTGTAAGTCCGATACGATCATTTTGCTGACGTTCGTTTTTGGTTTATACTATATCCTTTTACCAAGTAATCTTTTAAGCGTTGTGCGGCCCATTGGCGGAATTGTGTGTCTTGTACGATGTTTACCGATAGTACAAATGGGTAAGATCTGTTTGATTTTTAATTCCATCGAAATCGAGGGAATTAAAATCTGTACTATATATTTCTTCCCAAATACTTAGACAATCGATGGTATTCAACGGATCAGACGGATTATCACGGATCTTTGTTGTGGTGCAAGAGGAATTGAACCACGAAGACACAAAGGCACGAAGGGTTGGAGCGCATGGGAAATATAGCCACGGATTCAACGGATCAGACAGATTCTCACGGATCTTTGTTGTGGTGTAAGGGGAATTGAACTGCAAAGGCGCAAAGGCATGAAGGGTTGTGGTGCACGGGAATTATGGTCACGTATTCAACAGATTAGACGGATTTGGTTGACGCATGATACCGAGTGGAACGATGTGTTCTCATGGATGAAGCGCACTGTGAAGGCGCAAAGATAGGAAGGGTAGAGGCGAGATGCTCGTGCCTGTATGAGGTATCCCTCTCGTGCCAATAAATTGGCACAAACTTGGTCGTATTGGATGCGTTATGTCTGAGATGGGTCAGGCCTTCAGCCTTTGGTGATAGGTCGTGTGTTGTACCCAAGGCTCATTCTTATGCAGCACTACCGCGCAACATATTCATTTCACCGTTGGGCTAGGTTCGGCCACCCCGTTCGGGGCTTGGTTTCAATTGTCGGGAACGGATTTTTAAAAATCACCACGAAGGCACGATGGGTTGGATTTTACGGGATGGTACACAGATGAAACGGATTGGACGGATTCTTACTGATTTTATTTGTGTTTGAATTGCAGGGAATTATAGCCACGGATTCAACGGATTTTAACGGATTTGGTTGACGCATGATGCCGAGCTGGAGCTCGGCGTTCCCTGGGGTTGATGCTCTTTTGTGGCAAGACATTGGCTCAAACTATGTCGTATTGGATGTGGAATGTGGTGATGGTTATTTGCGGTGACGGCCGAAGAGGAAGCACATGACGTAGGCGAGGTATTCGGTGAATTTGTTGAGGGTGGGGGATGGGATGTTGAGTTTGTGGCCGAAGAGGCAGGTGAAGAGGATGATGAGAATGACGATCTCGTGGATGTTGCGATCAAGGAAGCCTGTGGTGGCAGTTTGGTTGGCTTGATCGTTGCGGTGGCGGGCGTCTTGTTTGTCGGCGGTGGCGGTGTTGTTGATGACCTTGTCGGTGATATGTCGGGCTGTACGAGCGATGGTTTTGAGATGTTTCATGGGAATTGTGATTTAAAAACTGGGGCACCGAAGTGCACCCAGCTACCTGAATTGATACTATGACGAATGTGTATTATACCTAATTATTCGGTTTGTATTGAATGATGAGATGGGATTATAGTCTCATCAAGATCTCTTTGAGATTGAAGTTGGGACATGTCTTTTTCTTGTTGTAATGGTTGTGTGGATATATTCGGTTCTTTTTAATAGAGAATTTCTTCATCAGCTTTCGAAGGAGAAGACAAAGGCTTGCATATTGGGCATCTGAAAAACGATATTTACCACTGAGACATATGCCTATAGAGTCGGCATTGTAACCTCTACAGTGTGCTCCAATTGTCTCCACGGCCCTTCCCCATTTGATGTCTCCATTGAGGCAGATAAAGTAGTGGTAGCCTATATCTTTCCATCCTCTCTCCATATGCCAACGGCGAACGGTTTGGATGTTGTCGTGTTCGAGATTATCGCTATCAGAGCAGTGAATGATAATTCTTGTTATTTTTCTCATAACCGAATGTTAATTTTAAATGTAATGGTTGAAGGCTTTTGAAGGTAGCATTGTCCATTACGATGAATAATATATGGAAGCGACTTATGGTGGCTTCGTAAACCATTAATCTCTTTGGGTTTTAAGGGTAGATGTTGGTGATTCTGTTGAATGACCAATAATCCGAGCCGTTGACCCTGTTGTCGATAGCGATAGAATTGGGAGGTGGACACACGGAGTGCTTTTTGTAAATAGTTCTTCGGCACGGTGAACTGTCGTGTGTGTAGTACCATCCCCAGATGGGGGGCATAGCGACTGTGTTTGCGTAGCAGCTTGCGATAGTGGGCCGTGTGGTTGGCTTTCTGTTGGATCATCTCACGGCGAAAAGCGGTGTAGTAGAGAAGGGTGACAATGGCGATGATTTTGAAATGTCTCATCTGGTATTTGTTGAGCCAATAGAGTGACCCTAGTGGTGCCAAGTGATGTTGTTTGATGAGTTGAGAGGGCGATACTGTTCGATGGTTTCTATGTCGGTCTAATCGTATCATACGAAGGCGCTGGAGTTTTTGGATGCGTCGTTTGATGGTTGGGATGGAGCAACTAAAGGTTGTGGCGATCGTTGTGATGGTAGGGGTGTCGAACGATACTGATCGTTGGTTACGAAGGTAGAGGTATAGTTGTAGTGCATCGAGGGCATTGTGTTGATAGGTAAATTGAATTAATGCAATGGGGATCAACAGATATTTCATAGTATAAGGTTTTGATGAAAATTTCATGTGTATGGACTTACAACCAATGGGATCGTATAGGGCTATTGTTTGTGGCCTGATGGTGCCCTTGTCACCATATTATGCGATCGGCGCTAGAGGGTGGGAGTCGCTATCCCACTGAAGCATGATACACATGAAATTAGATGATGATTTTTGATAGTTTATGGTCACTTCTCTTTGTCTTCATTAGGAGGAGAAGTGTTTTGTGACCGATAGTTTTTGTGTAGCATGGCCATCACGTCCGACTCTTTGTAGAGATACTTCTTTCCTAGACGGGTGTAGGGGAGTGTGCCTCTATTGCGCAGGGATACCAGTTTGCGATTGGAGATATGTAGCAAAACCAAAACATCTTGGGTGTCGAGCCATCGGTCTTTGCGCATCAGCAGAGGGTGCAGTAGATCTTTAAGAAGGCAGATGATGTCTACGAGACGATTTAACTCGTTTTGTACTTTTTGTAGGGTGGCCTTCTCTGTTTTGAGACAGAGGAGGGTGTGGCGAACAAAAGGTGCTTTGGGTGTGTCGTGGGTGTGACTATCTTTTTTCATCCTTATGTGGGGTTATAGTTTCTACTCATTCAAAGGTAGAGAGGGGATAGGATGAATGAAACGATTCTGGCTAATTGTACGTCCCTATGGAGTTGAAGTATGTGGGTGTGGTTGCGACAAGATGGGAGGATATGCAAGGAGAAGATGAATTGTAAAGGAGAAAAAGTTTTTCGCTTGGGGAGGTGTAAAAATCGTCTTTAATGAGATCCCTCTTCTTTGTTTTTAGATAAAGAAGAGGAATCGCTAATCTGTTCAAGGTGTTGTTATTTTAGGATGTTACACCATAGTTCAATCTGTTCTTTGTTGATACTCTCTTTGCTTTTGGTGAGACTTTGGGCAGTGTAGTGTTCGTTTTTTTCGCTTACAAACATTTGGCTAATCTGTTGCCAGCCTCCATGAGGAATAGATATGATATTCATCTTTTTGAGGGTGGTTAGCCATGTGTGTAGATCTCTTTGAGAGCCGTGCCAAACGATCACTTCATGGATGGGTTGTTGGCTGAACAGTTTAAGAAAGATCGGTAGCTGTGCTTTGATGAACTGTTTTTTAAATAGTAGTTCATGATGTTCGATAATTTTTGTTCTCTCTAAGGGGTGAGTTACTTTAATGGGGTTGTCATAGTGTATTGCTTGTTTTTTTCTTGTGGGTGTGACAGGTGTTGCCACCTGTGAGTGAAGGTATATTTCGGCCTCTTCAATCATTATTATGATACTACTAAAGAACTCTTGTTCATCATTTTTGATGCTTTCAGACTTAAGATAGGCATATAGAATATTAAGGTGTGTGAAGGAAAAACGTAATTGTGTTTTGTTTATTCCTCCGATCCACTGTTCTCTATTCTCTTGATAGGTCTCCATGATCTGTTGATAACTCTCGTGTAGTAGAGCATTGATTCTAATTACCACATCTTCTTGCTGAAATGGTTTTGATGTTAGTTTCTCCAATAGATTGGTGATTCTTTGATGTAGCTGAAGGTGGTCGTAATGAAGAGGAGCCACAATATGTATAAATTTCAGTAGTTTGTGAGGACGACTAAGATGAATACTATTTTTATTTGTCTGGGCATCATAAAGACTTACGAGCTGTTTGTATAGATACGTCTCTCTAGGGATCATGATATTTTTATATTCAGGTGCGAAATGTTCGAGCATCTGTGCCCAATAGGTGTATTGATAGAAAACGATCCACTCTTCGGTGTCTCCAAAATAGATACGACTATAGAATATCTCTTTGAGGTGTCTGTCGTTCCATCGGTAGTAGCTGTAGATCAATAATGACAGATGATCAAGCTGTCTTAGTATGAAAATGGACACCTGTTTCTTGTGGTGAGGGCGCATTTTTTCTCTTTGGCAAGAGGCGAGGGTTTGAAAGTCTTCTTTTACTTGTTGTGTGGTCTGTTGAAGTGTATCTTTATAGAGCATCTCAACTTGAAGTGGAGAGAATGATGAAATCTTCTCATGAAGGCACTTCTTAATTTTGTGTAAGGTGTTCAATGGGTTGTCCACATATAGCTTGGACACGGTCATTTTTAAGCATTCTCTTTCCATAAGAAATCATTTAGGTTCAATAATTTTTGTCCCAATTAATAAAGGGGTGTAGGATCTAATATAATAAATATTGTAGGATAAATTATATGACTTTTGTAATGACGGCCATTATATGGCAGAGGTGAAGTGTCTCTTCAGCAATTCCCACTACGGATCTATCCTAACATATAGGGGGAGTCATATGAAGATTGAGAAACCGATCTAACATATATTTATTCAAGGGGTTGTGCTTTTTTATTTCTCTCTTATACCCTTCTAGTTAACTGTTCTCATTTTTGTTCGATAGAATGACTCTAAATAGGGGTGGGTTGTGGAGATAACGAGTATTGCGTCGCTATATGACTATTTCTCTGTTCTCAGTGAAATAGTCATATCTTACGATTTAGGTTGCTATGGAACAAATTCTATCATACCTATTGGTGGAACTTAGTTTTCAAAGCGTCTCTTACTCATTATCAGAACCACTAAGGTGCTAAGACACGCAGGGATGGCACACAGATGAAACGGATTTGGTTGTGGTGTAAGGGGAGTTGAACCGCGAAGCCGCAAAGACACGAAGAGTTGGAGCGCATGGGAAATATAGCCACGGATTGGACGGATTAGACGGATTCTCACGGATCTTGGTTGAGGTGCAAGTGAAATTGAACCGCTAAGGCACAAAGGCACGAAGGGTTGAAGCGCACGGGAAATATAGCCACGGATTCAACGGATCAGACGGATTTTCACGGATCTTTGTTGTGGTGTAAGGAGAATTGAACCACGAAGACACAAAGGCACGAAGGGTTGAAGCGCAAGGGATGGGACAACCGCTGGGAACGCAGCGCTTCGCTCGGCATCGTGTGTCAACCTTACCATGGAGAAACTTGCCTGTGATGCAACATATGCAGATGAATACTAAGGTTGTCGCTCTCTTGCGGTACGATGCCGAGCGAAGCTCAGCGTTCCCAGCGGTTGTAGTATCCCTCTCATGGTAAGGCATTGGCAGAAACTTGGATATTGGGATGATTCGCAGGGATGGCACACTGATGAAACGGATTTTTTTATGATTACGTAGAGGCGCGATGTTCGCGTCTAAATTATATAGCCACGGATTTCCACGGATCTGGTTGTGGTGTAAGGAGAATTGAACCACGAAGACACAAAGGCACGAAGGGGTGGAGCGCAAGGATGGAAAACAAGGAATTTTAGCCACGGATTAGAAGGATCTTTGTTGAGTCGCAAGAAGGAGACGCGAGCATCGCTTTTGTGTTTTTTATGATGCATTTGGTGGTAATAGCGTGCATCTTTTACCTACCCTTAGTTTTGGGGATGAAAAGGGGGTATTATTGTGGTGATAATTTATTGTATCACCTAATCTAATATGACTTATGAGTACTTTTAAAAAAGGGATTCTTGGAGGCTTTTCTGGAAAAGTAGGTAGTGTGGTTGGTAGCACATGGAAGGGCATTAATGTAATGCGTTCGTTGCCTGCTCATGTGAAGAAGTCGAGTAGTGTGAAGTTGTTGGAGCATCGTGCTCGTTTTGGTGCTGCTGGATCTTTTTTTAGTAGGGCAGGGGCCTTGGTGAGAAAGGGATTATATCCTGAGGCGATCAAACAGACGAGTCATAATGTGGCGATGTCTCGTAACTTCGATTGTTTCCAATTTAAGGATGATTGTATCGTGGTCGATTTTCCTCGTTTGGAGTTGTCTAACGGAATGCATTCGCCATTAACTGATGTTACAGGGGCGTTGGATTCGACAGGTTTGGTAGACTTAAGTTGGTCTTGGAGTGGTGTGGATTATCTGTCGGATTTTCAAGTGCAGGTGATGATTGTGACAGAAGATTTGAGTGAGGTCTACGTGATGGAGGATGTAGCAAAGGTTTCGGAAGGCTCTACGAAGTTTATGATTCCATCGAATATGGTGGAGGCGAAACTACATATGTATGCTTTCTATGTGCATCCCACTGTTCGAGGAGCTGAGGCGGTATCGGATTGTAGATATGTTTTATTGAGCAAATAGGGTTTTTATTGGCCTAACCTAACCTTTTTTGTGGTAATAGTAAAGGGGAGTGTTGACATTTGTGTCGAGCTCCCCCTTTTTTATGATCTATTGAACGTTTGTCTCTAGTTTTGTTTTAATGGGTTGTACGGCCCAATTGTTTTTGGTGGTAATCTCTACCGTTACTTTCCCCTTGTAGTTTTTGTTCCATACCACTTGTGCTTCGTTGCTATTGGGTGAGATGGAGAGGTATGCTTTTTTAGGGGTGATGGTCCATTGATACTCTGTTGCTGCCAATGCGTGTTTTGTTTTTAGTGTGGATTTTTTTCCAGCAATAGGAGATGGAGATACCGTAGGAGTTTTGGCTGTGTCAGGCTGACTGTATATGGTTACCGTTTTTGTTGTGGCCCCATTGGTCTGTTTCAAGGTTACTTCTCCTTGGTAGTTTTTTGCCCAATAGATTCGTTCGCCATAAGGACCTTCTTCTCTTTTTAGAACGGCTGTTGCGGGTTTTATATCTATCTTGATACGTTGATCTGAAGGGGATGATATAAAGGTGTATCCTCCTGCTAAAGCCCAGTTGCTACAGGTCAGAACAGGCTTGTTTTTTGCGTTTACGACAGGGTTGATTGGGCCGTTAGGAACCATTAGGTTATTGACATCGATATTGTCTATCACCTTATTATGGATGGCTTTGGCTTGATCTCCATATCCACAAACTCTTACAGGAAGGAAACTGTGTCCTCTAGTTCCCCAAGTCACCGAAGGGATCTTTCCTTTTCCATTGTCTTTTTTTACAAGAAGGCTACCTGTTTCGTGATCGGCAGTTACTAGGATTAAGACATCGTCTCTGTCTTTGGCCCAGTCTAATACTCTCTGCACGGCATTTGCGAATTCGAGTGTTTCGAAGACATTGTTCTTGATGTTGTTTCCGTGTCCAGCATGGTCCACTCTAGCACCTTCGACCATTAGAAAGAATCCATCGGGATCTTGATCGAGGATCTCTACCGCTTTGGTGGTCATCTCAGAGAGATGGGCATAGGGGTACTCTTTACCACGATATGCTTTTTCGTATGGCATATGATTTTTGGTTGGCCATAGTGCTGCAAAGTGTGGTGTTTTGTTTAGTTGTATTGATTTGTTGAAGTCCTCTTTTGTCTCTGCAACATAGTAGCCTACGGCTTCCGCGTCATCTTTATGTAGTATTTTGCTACCACCCATCAAAACGTTTGGTTTTAGCTTAAGAATGTCTTGTGCGATATCTTTTAGCTTACTTCTCTTGGGTTGGTGGGCTGTGAATGCCGCAGGAGTGGCATGGGTAACATAGGCTGTAGTAACCACCCCTGTGCTACGACCTTGCGATTGGTAGTACTCCACGATATTGGTCAATACTTTTTGATTTTCATCGCGTCCTACAGTATGATAATTTGTTTTTCGACCTGTTGCAAGTGCCGTACCCGAAGCTGCAGAGTCGGTGATTCTTCTATCGAAACAGTGGGTGGTTGCAAAGCCTTGGTATGGCATCTTTTCGAAAGATAGTGGACCTCCATTATATATGTGGGCTGCTTTCACTTCTTCTTGCCCCATTCCATCTCCGATCATGAGAATGATTTTTTTAGGAAAAGATTTTTGGGCAAAAGTGTTGGTGGTAAAAAATAAAAGGCATAAACATCCTAACCACTTCATGTGTAGACATAATTGTCTCATAAATTGTTGAATTTAATTAGTTTTTATTTGATGCAAAAACATAATGGTTTCTGTATCTATTAAAAGCTTGCTTATTGGATGTTTAGATTTCTAGAGTTGCAATATAATGAAAAATCCCTGAAGTAGGAGTCTACTCAGGGACTTTAGTATTACACGATGTATGTTTATATGATCGGTACAGAGGGTTTCATAAAAAAGTAATCCATAATGTCCTGTCGTTTTCCTAACGGTTTTTGTTTATAAGCTTTTAATATGGAACTGGTGATCATGCGCCGAAAGTGTATAACTTCCAACGCATGGTTGTAAATGAATTTATTGATGGTGTTATAATGTTGTTTTTAGTAGTATGGGTTTGGCTCCTTCTTCTCTATAAAGACGAATGATGTATACTCCTGAAGGAATCGATTGACAACGAATTCTTTGGTCTTGGTTAGGGTTGAGGATGGTTTGAAGTACGGAACCATATAAATTAATCACTTCGATACGTTTAATTTTATCTACCTGGTGTAGTTCAATCGTTGAGCCTTGGGTGGTTAAGAAAGGCTCTTGGGTTGCTTTTAAATTCGTAGAGGTGGATAGAGAGGTCAGTTCAATTTCAATGGTTTTCTCTTGATTTACGGAGATGTTTTTCTGAAGATCAAGATAATCTTCAGAGTGAACCGTCAGGGGGATCTGGTCTCCCGATATACAATGTTCGATTTCAGCTTTTCCTTGATAATCTGTTATAAAGTTTTCATTTGCCACATTAATTTTAGCTCCTTCTATTGGAAGGTGATTATTTTGACTCATCACTTTAAGGTGAAGGGGATAGCTAAGTCTAACAAAGGTGTTTCGTTGGGCTTTTGTTGGTTGTGTTTGCCAATGGTTAACTGCTTGAACTTCTATTTTTATAGATCCAGAAAAGTTTTCATTCCATATTACTTTGGCTTCATTAAAAAGAGGTTGGATAGATTCGTATGCCTCTTCGGGGGTAATGGTCCATGTGTAGTTTGTTGCGCCGAGTGTATGTTTGCTATTTAGTGTTGATTCTCTTCCTGCATATGGATATGGTGTGTAGGAAGGTTTTTTGGGTGTGTTGGGTTGCCCATAAATTTGAATGTTTTGTGTGATTTGTGGACTTGGATTGATCTGTGTGACACTGACGGCTCCTCGATAGGCTTTTGACCAATATATTTTTTCTCCTATAGGGGAGGTCTCTCGATGGTCGACAGCTGATGAAGGCGATATATTAAGGTTAATACGTTGGGTTGAAGGAGATGAAATAAAGGTGTATCCTCCTGCTAGTGCCCATTGACTACAGGTTAATTTAGGTCGTTTCTGACTATCTAATGATGGGTTTAAAGGAGGGGTTGGAATCATTAGATGGCAGATGTCGATGTTGTCAATAACCTTGTTGTGAATGGATTTGGCTTGTTCTCCATAACCATATACTCCTACGGGTAAAAAACTGTGTCCACCTGTTCCCCACACTACGGTAGGTAGTTTTCCCTTTCCATTATCTTTTTTGACAAGTAAACTGCCTGTTTCATGGTCCGCTGTCACTAGAATAAGTACATCTTCTTCTGTCTTGGCCCACGCTAATATTTTGGCTACGGTATTTGAGAATTCAATGGTTTCATAGACATTTCTTTTGATGTTGTTTTGGTGACCTGCATGATCAATTTTGCCCCCTTCAACCATTAGAAAGAAACCATCCGGGTCTTGGTTTAATATTTCAACTGCTTTGATGGCCATATCAGAAAGATGTGCATAAGGATAGGTTCTGTTTGCATAATCTGCTTCGTATGGCATATGGTTGTTGGTAGGCCAAAGGACTGCATAGTGTGGATTCTGGTCTATTTGGATCGGTTTTTTAAATTCAGGTATTGTGTAGGCCACTCGATAGCCCGCACTGATAGCATTGGTCCGTTTAATGTATTTGCTACCTCCCATCAGTACGTTTGGTTTTATGCTTAACATATCTTGGGCAATTTGTGTATACCTGTTTCTTTTTATTTGATGTGAGGCAAAACTAGCAGGTGTAGCATGGGTTAAGAATGTCGTGGTTACCAACCCAGTACTTTTACCTTGTTGTTTATGATATTCAAGTACGGTGGTTAGATTATTCCCATTAATGTCCATGGCTACAGTTTGATAGTTGGTCTTTCTACCTGTAGCCAAGGCTGTGCCAGATGCTGCGGAGTCGGTAATTTTTTTATTGTAACAGTGGGTTGTTGCATATCCTTTGTAAGGCATGTTTTCGAATGAGAGGGGTGCACCTTGAAACATGTTGGCTGCTTTAACCTCTTCGGTACCCATGCCATCCCCAATTAAGAGAATAATTTTTTTAGGAAAATTGGTTTGAGCAAAAGAGGTTGAGATGGAGATCCAAGAGATGGATAGTATCGCTACAATTCTAAGGGAAATGTAAAAATGTTTCATAAAAGCTGTATTAGAAATTTACAATACAAAAGAATGCAGTAGATGTTTCATTTTAATGAAGATGTGGTTATGGTTTTATTACAAAATTAAATTGGAAGAGTAGTTTAATTATCAAACATGGAATAATGATTTTAGTTTAATCTAATCCGTTGTTGTTTCGTTGTTTGATATTTTTTAACAAGCAGTCATGCTTTTTTAATATGTATTAGAGATGAGCTCCATTTTAAGAATCTATGTTGTCGAGAGATGGCTTAATAAATAGTTAATAAAAGAGAAAATAGGGGTTCGGCCTGTTTGGTGTTGATTTTCTGATGTTTGGTGTGTTAAAATAGGGGGTGTTTACAATAACTTAATACTTAGAAGTAGATTAAATGTTGTAATTTTAGGGTATCATTTAAAAACCTAAAGATGGACCGTTTAAAGAGTATTCGTAAAGCATTGATTTCTGTTTTTGACAAGACCAACCTAGAACCTCTTGTTAGACAGTTGGCATTACAAGATGTCGAGATTTTTTCTACTGGTGGAACCCAGAAATTTATTGAAGATTTGGGTATTTCGGTTACAGCTGTAGAGGATTTAACTTCGTATCCTTCGATATTGGGTGGCAGGGTAAAGACTTTACATCCCAAAGTGTTTGGTGGTATTTTGTCGCGTAGAGATCATGAAGGCGATCAAAAAGAGGTCGCAGCGTATGAGATTCCGTTTATTGATTTGGTCGTGGTTGATCTTTATCCTTTTGAGGAGACTGTTGCTAGTGGTGCTTCGGAGGCCGATATTATTGAGAAGATCGATATTGGGGGTATCTCGTTGATTCGAGCAGCAGCAAAGAACTTTAAGGATGTTGCGATTGTGTCACATCGTGACCAGTATGTGACATTGTTGGATATCTTGAAAGAGAAGGATGGGGCGACATCGTTAGCCGATCGTAAAAAATTGGCAGGAGAAGCTTTTGCTGTTTCTTCTCATTATGATACTGCTATTCATGATTTCTTTGCTCCTTCAGATGGTGAATCGTTACGTTTGTCTTATAACCAAAGAAAGCCATTAAGATATGGGGAGAATCCACATCAAGATGGTACTTTTTATGGTGATTTTGATTTGATGTTTGATCAGTTGCATGGAAAAGAGATCTCATATAACAATTTATTAGACATTGATGCAGCTGTAAACTTGATTGATGAGTTTGATTCTACTACCTTTGCAATCATGAAGCATAATAATGCTTGCGGATGTGCTTCGAGGGATAATTTGAAGGAGGCGTATGTGGCCGCTTTGTCTAGTGATCCAGTTTCTGCTTTTGGTGGTATTTTAATTACCAATAAGAAAATGGATGTGGAGACGGCAGAGGAGGTGACCAAGCTTTTCTTTGAGGTGATAATTGCACCTTCATATGAAGAAGATGCGTTAAAAGTGTTGTCTACTAAAAAGAATAGAATTATCTTAGTACGCAAAGAAACTGAAACTGGTGTAAAACAGTATCGTTCGGTCTTAAATGGGATGCTTGTTCAAGATAAAGATTTGAAGCAAGAAACTGTGAAAGATTTAACTTTGGTCACGAAACGAGCTGCAGATGATAGCGAAGTCTGTGATCTACTTTTTGCAAATAGATTGGTGAAACAGACTAAGTCGAACACCATTGTACTTGCAAAAGGAGATATGTTGATCAGTAGTGGAGTAGGAGAGACTTCGCGTGTAGATGCTTTAAAACAAGCTATCGATAAGGCGAAGAATTTTGGGTTTGATTTAAATGGTGTTGTGATGGCTTCGGATGCTTTCTTCCCTTTCGCTGATTGTGTGGAGATAGCCAATAAAGAAGGTATAAAGTGTGTAATTCAGCCAGGAGGTTCAATTCGAGATAATGATTCTATCCAGTATTGTGATCAGAACGATATGACAATGGTAATGACAGGTTTCAGGCATTTTAAACATTAAAATTTAAAGCTTGTCAATATAATGGGGATTTTCTCTTTCTTAACACAGGAGATAGCAATTGACTTGGGTACGGCCAATACGATCATTATCCATAACGATAAGATTGTGGTGGACGAACCATCGATTGTTACGATGAATACCAAAACAGATGCGATGGAGGCTATTGGCGAAAAGGCTCGCCAGATGCAAGGAAAGACACATTCGAATCTAAGAACGATACGTCCGTTGAAAGATGGAGTTATTGCTGATTTTGATGCGGCAGAGAAGATGATTCGTGGGATGATTAAAATGATTCCTCGTAGAAGCAGCTTCTTTTCTCCTTCATTGAAAATGGTGGTATGTATTCCTTCAGGAAGTACTGAAGTGGAAAAGCGTGCTGTACGTGACTCTTCAGAGCATGCTGGAGGTCGTGAGGTTTATATGATTTATGAACCTATGGCTGCTGCTATTGGTATTGGTATTGATGTGGAAGCCCCAGAAGGTAATATGGTGGTGGATATCGGAGGAGGTACGACAGAGATTGCTGTAATCTCTTTGGGTGGTATTGTAACCAATAAGTCCATTCGTATCGCAGGAGATGATTTGACTGCTGACATCATGGAGTATATGCGTCATCAGCATAATATTAAGATCGGAGAGCGTACGGCAGAAGATATTAAGATTAATGTGGGTGCAGCATTGACCGAGTTGGAAGAGCCACCTCAAGATTATATTGTACAAGGACCAAACCAGATGACTGCATTGCCAGTGGAGATTCCTGTTTCGTATCAGGAGATTGCTCACTGTTTGGAGAAGTCGATCTCTAAGATTGAGACAGCGATCTTGAGTGCTTTAGAGCAGACTCCACCAGAGTTATATGCGGATTTGGTAAATAAAGGTATCTACTTAGCAGGAGGAGGTGCACTGTTGAGAGGGTTGGATAAGCGATTGTCGGATAAGATTAATATTCCTTTTCATATTGCGGAAGATCCTCTAAGAGCTGTGGCTCGTGGAACAGGTATTGCATTGAAGAATGTGGGTAGGTTTAAGTTCCTTGAAAGATAATATCTTACCATATTTAAATATTTAAAGTTTACTCAAGGTGGATGAAAGACGAATCTCTCATCCACCTTGTGTTGGTTTTAGCTTATTGTGTAGAATTAATCTATCTAATCACTTTATAAACAGCGCATATCAGGTGAAGAACCTATTGAAATTTTTAGTAAAGTACCACTTCGGTTTTATGTTCCTATTCTTGGAACTTATCGCTCTGTTGATGATGGTTCAGTTTAATAACTATCATCAGGTCTCCTTTTTTAATTCAAGTAATTTTATCACGGGAACCCTATTTTCTATGGTGGACGACGTAAAAGAGTATGGCTATTTGTCTAAAGAGAATCAGCGTTTGGTGAATGAGAATGCACGTTTAAAAGAGGTGGTGCTTCAGTTTCAGGCCACTAAGTCTGTGGCATATGGTGATTCTGTTGTGGTGGATAGTTTGAAACAAGAGATGGATAGTGTTTCGGCTGTAAGCGATAGATTGGTAAATGGGCTAGATAGTACTTTGGTTTACACCATGAATAATGCAAAAGTGATTAATAATTGCGTTTCTACAAATTTTAACTATTTGACACTAGACAAAGGTTCGAAGGATGGTTTAAAGGTAGATCAGGGGGTAATGAACGATCAGGGGATTGTTGGTGTAATTACTTCGGTGTCGAAACATTATGCGGTGGCTATCTCTTTGTTGAATAAACATTTTAAGTTGAGTTCGAAGGTAAAGAAGAATGATTATTATGGTTCCTTGTCGTGGGATGGAGAGTCATATCGCCATGCACAACTCAATGAGATTCCTTTTCATGTAGATATTCAAGTTGGTGATACTATTGTCACTAGTGGTTACTCTTCTATTTTTCCAGAGGGCATTCCTGTAGGAGTGGTTTCAACGTTCGAAAAGAAGGGGGGGAGTAATTTCTATGATATCGATGTGGAGTTGTTAACCGACTTTAAGAGTGTTAACTTTGTGAATATCATTAATTATACTTCGAAGGAAGAACGAATAACATTGGAGGAGCAAGAATGATTAAGGACTATTTGAAATATGTGTATCTTTTTATCGGCTTGGTTTTGCTTCAAGTCTTTGTTCTGAATAATATCTATTGGTTAGGTTATGTGAATCCACAGGTGTATATTCTTTTTCTTCTATTGCTCCCTTTTGAAATTAGTGGCGTCACACTTTTGGTGTTGTCTTTTTTCTTGGGGCTGATGATAGATATTCCTAGTAATACGTTGGGAGTTCATATTTCCGCTACTTTGTTGGTCGGTTTTATTAGACCTACGGTGTTGAGACTTATCTCTTCACGTGATGTTTATGAGAAGGGCTCGTTGCCTAGAATCAAATATTATGGCGTAGCTTGGTTTATGAAGTATTGCTTCATTATTACTTTTATCTATACGCTATACCTATATATCTTAGAGTCCCTCTCATTTGTTCATCTTTTTGAGGTCATATTACATAGTTTGGTGACTACTGTAGTGACTGTGAGTGTGATGGTGTTGAGTCAGTTTTTGTTTATAAAAGAGTAGAAACTGGATTAAAAAGAAGTTGTTATGAATCCAGATGTTCAAACGAATAGACCTTTTGTTATTGCAGGTATCTTTACCCTTGTTGCGATTGCTTTGATCGTAAGGCTGTTAGATCTGCAAGTTGTTGACGATAAATGGAAACTCTCGGCAGAGAACAATGTCGTTAGGAAGGTTGTTTCGTATCCTGCAAGAGGGTTGGTCTATGACCGTAATATGGAACTGCTTGTGTATAATCAAGCGGCTTATGATTTTTTAGCTACTCCCCGAGAGATCGCCTCTTTCGATACCACCGCATTGTGTGCTATTTTAGGGGTAGAGAAAGAGCTGTTGGTTAAAAATCTGAATAAGGCAAAGGAGTATTCTCGATATAAACCTTCGGTGATTTTAAAGCAGTTGTCTGCGAGTCGATATGCCTCTTTGCAGGAACAGTTGTATAAATATCCTGGTTTTTATGTACGAAGTCGTACACTTAGACAGTATCCTTTCCCAATAGCATCTCAGGCACTGGGATATGTAGGGGAGGTGAGGGATCGAGATCTTAAGCGAGATGAGTATTATGCTTCAGGAGACTATATTGGCAAGAGAGGTGTTGAGTATGCTTATGAGAAGCAACTTCGTGGCAAGAAAGGGGTTACTTACCAGTTAGTGGATGTTCATAGTCGATTGAAGGGAAGCTTTAAAGAGGGGCGTTACGATACGACAGCTGTAACAGGAGATAATTTGATCTCTACGTTGGATGCTAAACTTCAACTATATGGTGAGCAGTTGATGGCAGGAAAAGCTGGAGCTATTGTGGCTATTGAGCCGGCAACTGGCGAGATCTTATCGATGGTTAGTGCCCCGTCTTATGATCCGGGTCTATTGGTTGGTCGTATTCGTGGTAAGAATTATACGATACTTCAGAAAGATAGTAACGAACCTTTATATAATCGATCGGTTTCAGCTGCATATTCTCCTGGTTCTACTTTTAAACCCGTTAATGGATTGGTAGCCTTGCAGGAGGGGGTAATCACCCCTTATACTAAATTTGTTTGTCATGGAAGGGCTTCACGTCCAGTAAGATGTACTCATGATCACATCACACCTCTGGGTATTGTTGATGCGATTAGGGAGTCGTGTAATCCATTTTTTTGGCAAACTTTCAAAGCGAGCATGTCTAAATACTCTTCGACAAAAGAGGGGTATGTGGAGTGGTATAACTATATAAAGCGTTTTGGGTTAGGGCGAAGTGTTTCAGGAGATATTAGTGGTGAGCGGAAAGGTAATGTTCCTTCGGCACAATTCTATGATAAGCTATATCGAGGATCGTGGAATTCGTTAACGGTACGTTCTTTGTCTATTGGTCAGGGAGAGCTTTTATGTACTCCTTTACAGATGGCTAATGTGGCAGCAACAATAGCCAACAGAGGTTATTTTGTGTCACCTCATATTATAAAGAAGGTGGTGTCGCCAACAGGTAAAGTGGATGAGTTGACTTTTGAGCATTATGAAACGGGTATTGATAGTACCTATTATAATCTGACGACAGAAGGTTTGAGGGAAGTGATTTTGAATGGTACTGGTCGTGTTGCTTATATCGATTCTGTTTCGATTGTAGGTAAAACAGGAACTATTGAGAACTCATCGGGAACAGACCACTCTGCATTTATTGCTTTTGCTCCTATGAATAATCCTAAGATAGCCATCTTTGTTTATGTGGAGAGAGGTGTGTGGGGTGCTAAGTATGCTGCGCCTATTGCGAGTTTGATGATTGAGAAGTATATAAAAGGATTTATCTCTCCGCGGAGACAGTATCTCGAGGATAGAATGAAAACATCCGTATTGCTAGAATCGGAAGAAGAAAAGAAAGAAGAAGAATGAGACAGACAAATATACTTTCAAAGTTGGATTGGGTGACCATCTTGCTATATATTATGCTGATGTTGATTGGCTGGGTAAATATTTATGCCGCGGTGTATAATATTGATCATGATAGTATGTTTGATTTTAGTCAAAGGTATGGAAAGCAGTTGATGTGGATTGGTGCTTCATTGATCTTAATGGCTGTTGTTATGCTTGTGGATAGTCAGTTCTTTACAACTTTCGCTTATTATATATATGGTGCCGCCATCCTGCTCTTGCTTGTCACCCTTGTTTCTAGTACCTCTGTGAAAGGAGCTAAGGCATGGATTAAGATTGGTAGTTTTGCACTGCAGCCTGCCGAATTGGCTAAGTTTGCTACAAATTTAGCATTGGCAAAGATGATTAGTCAGTATAATTTTAAGGTGAATAGCTTTAACTCTTATTTGAAGATTGGTTTGATCATAGGTTTGCCTATTTTGATTATATTACTTCAAAATGATACTGGATCAGCTTTAGTATTCTTTGTCTTTATTTTGGTTTTATATCGCGAAGGACTTCCTGGTATATTCCTTTTTATTGGTTTCTTATTGACTTCTATATTTATTGTAACTCTTGTCTATTCTGGAGGAGTAAACCTGTTGATTATCGGTGGATTATATGCCATTATTTATTGTTTCTTTATTAAGGATTACAAACATTTTGTGGTGTTTACTATTGGATTGGGTTTACTTTATTTTATTCCAACTTATATGATTGAGCAGATGGGATATGATATAAGTGTGGGCAATATAATGTTGTATGGCTTGATGTTATATGCCGCTATTTTTTCGATAAAAACCTTGTTGTCAAGACATATTAGCAAGGCTCTTGTCTATTTGAGTCTTCTTGGAGCATTGATTTTTTCCTCTTCTGTAGATTATGTTTTTAATGATATATTGCAACTTCACCAGCGTGCTCGTATTGAGGAGTTGTTGGGGATAAGAAATGACCCTTTAGGTGTTGGATATAATGTGAATCAATCAAAGATTGCTATTGGTTCTGGTGGTATTACAGGTAAAGGGTTCTTGAATGGAACCCAAACGAAGTTTAATTTTGTTCCTGAACAGAGTACCGATTTTATTTTCTGTACTATCGGTGAGGAGTGGGGTTTTATGGGCTCTTCATTAGTCGTTTTTCTGTTTATCTTCTTGTTTCTTAGGCTGATATATATAGCTGAAAGACAGCGCTCTCGTTTTAGTCGGGTCTATGGTTATGGAGTGGCCTGTATCTTGTTCTTTCACTTTGCGGTAAATATCGGAATGACTATAGGTTTGGCACCCGTGATTGGTATTCCTTTGCCATTTATTAGTTATGGTGGCTCTTCTTTATGGTCCTTTACTATTCTTTTGTCAATATTTCTTAAGTTGGATTCTGATAGAATGGATGTATTGTGGTAATGTCACAATTTAGTTGATTAATGATGTAAAATGTTGTCTAAATGGGTTTCTGTGTTACTATTTGAGATGGTATTGGCTTGTTATGTGTCAATGTGTTTCAATTTGTTGGTTTTGTGTAATTTAGGTATATTTGTATCAGTTTGGAGAAGAATTTTTTAGGCTTAATTCTAAACATCGTTTGTAACTTAAACAGATGCACTTTATCTTATATTTCTTTAGGGAACGTGCATTAAAAAACATTTATACTTTTCATGAAATATCGTTCTTATACACTTTCAAATTATCAAACCTTACCTCAAATACAGAAGCTAACCGATGAAGATCGTTTCGATATCGAAGTGGTTGGTAGTGTTCTTCCTTTTAAGACCAGTAACTACGTGGTTGATGAGTTAATCAATTGGGATGATTGGAAAAATGATCCTTTCTTCACATTGACTTTTCCACAAAAAGGGATGTTGTCAGAAGCACATTATAATAGAGTTGCAAAGCTTTTAAAAGAGGGAGTTGCTAAGAGTGAGTTGAAAAAGGCGGTTGATGAAATTCGCTATGAATTAAATCCTAATCCAGCAGGACAGGCACATAATGTTCCAGAATTGAATGGTGAGAAGTTAGAAGGAATGCAACATAAGTATCGTGAAACGATGTTGTTCTTCCCATCACAAGGACAAACCTGTCATGCTTACTGTTCATTTTGCTTCCGTTGGTCACAATTTGCTTTAGCAGATGAGAAATTTGCGATGAAAGAAGCAAGTTATATGGTAGACTATTTGAGAGAGCATCCAGAGATTTCAGATGTGTTGTTTACTGGTGGTGATCCTTCGATTATGAAAACGAAGTTCTTTGCTAGCTATTTTAATACGCTATTAGATGCAAACTTACCGAACTTGAAGACGATTCGTATTGGAACAAAGGCTTTGACTTTTTGGCCTTATCGCTTTACTACAGATGATGATGCTCCTGAGTTGCTAGAACTTTTTAAGAAGGTTACGGATAGTGGAATCAATTTGAGTATAATGTCTCATTTTAATCATTATGGTGCATTAGAGACTGAAGCTGTTAAAGATGCAATTGATGCGATTAGAAGTACAGGAGCACAAATTCGTTCACAAAGTCCTTTGATGAAACATCTTAATGATAGTCCTGAAGTTTGGGCTAAGATGTGGCGTAAGCAGGTGGACCTAGGGATTATTCCTTACTATATGTTTGTAGCGAGAGATACTGGTGCACAAGACTATTTTGCTGTGACATTGGATAATGCATGGAATATCTTTAAAGATGCATACCAATCCGTAAGTGGTATTTGTCGAACAGTAAGAGGTCCTAGTATGTCTTGTGATCCTGGTAAAATACAGATCGTTGGGGTAACAGAGGTGCAAGGAGAGAAGGTATTTGTCTTATCTTTCATCCAAGGGCGTAATCCGGAATGGGTTGGAAGGCCTTTCTTTGCAAAATACGACCCGAAGGCAATATGGATTAATGATTTGGTTCCCGCTTTTGGCGAAAAAGAGTTCTTCTATGAAGAGGAATTACGAAATATGCATCATTAATGATGGTGATAAAAAAGGGACTTTTTAAGGGTCCCTTTTTTATGAATGATAATTATCTTATGAATCTTCCGTATATATTGAAGACAAGTCCAAATTCGAATAGACACCCTTTAATATTGTGTGGTAGCTCCATATAGCCAATATTCATTTTAGCTCTTATTGAGATGTCTTCCATCTCTTTTCCTGAGAATAGTTGTCCTGGTCTTAAACATAGCCTTCTAGATAGAATATAGTCGATGTCTACTCCAGCAGATACTTTATTATAACCGTTTATATTGTCGGTATTTCGTTCGTCTAATAGTCCTGCTACAATAGCATAGTCATATCTAACGATAGGAGATATTCTCCACTTATGTGTATCATAAAGTTTATATGATAGAGAGGTTCCTATCTCTGTCTTATCTACTTCAGGGTTTAGATTAAGATCGTTTGTCGATTGGAAATTCTTAGTTTTAAGTTTTCCATAGTTTATGTGAAAATACCAGAATATATCTTTGTATGAGGTGCCATATCCGAGCTCTAATGATGTGCTATTTTCATAATATTTAGACAACTCTCTTCCATAAACTTCATAATGTAAACCTAAATATATTCCTAAACCAAATGCCTTCTTTTTTATCTCATATTCATCTAAGTTTTTAATCGCGTAAATCTGTCGGTTTAGACGTTGTAGATGCTCTTCCTGCGCCTTTGTTGAATTTAAAGATTTGATTGTATCAATACTTAAATTAAACTGCATTTCTGTCTCTTTGAGTATTGAAGCACTCTCTTTTAACCTTTCGGTGTGAATAATTTTTCTTTCAGTCTCCAATTTTGATAATTCTAGCTGGCTTTTTAGCAGCTGTTGGTAAAGTAAATTATTCTTTTGAAGAGAGACTTTATTCATTTTGAATGTGCTTCGTACTTCATATTTCGAAACAATTGTATCATTTTCAAGTGTGCTAATTGGGGATAACATAAACTCGTAATGATGACGCTTCTCTTTCGTACTCTTTTGTGCTGACAATTCATTATGACATATAGTGATCATAATAAGGATTAGCATTCCCACTGTTTTTTTCATCGTAAATGTTGTTCTTAATGTGGTGTTGTTGATTGATTATCTATAATATTATCAATAATAAGTTAATAATACAATAGTTTTAACATAGATAATAAATGTATTATGTTCGAATAGTCTTAAAAATCAACTATATTTGAATACCAATTATTAGTTACTTATATTATTAGGTTAGACATAACATATAATACGCTATTTATTAGTACCTCAAAATCTCTGTTAATTAAAGTAAAATGAAGAAGTCTTTACCTTTATTGATCTTCCTTATAACAATGGTTTTAGGAGTGCATGCCTCTACTCCTGACACCCAGATCTTCTACTACAATAAGAAGAATCGGGAAGTAAAACGAAAACGCGCGACACACTACTACCGGGTAGTGAGAAATGACTCTTTGGGAGTATATGACTTGAAGAGCTATACAATGGCAGGCATCCTGAAATGGGAGTGCACATGTTTAGCTGAGAGTATGGATATAATTCGCTGGGGTAAGTTTAATAAGAAATCGAAAGACGTTATAAAACAGTTAGTGCCGATGGGACTAGTGCTACATGGGAAGTATCGTCAATATTTCCAGAATGGTTCTTTGGTTTGTGAAAAGACTTATGACAATGGGTTAGAGATGACTTTTAGGAAGTTCTATGTCAATGGTCAAGTGATGATCGAAAAGCTATATGCAGACGGTTATATGAAGTCTTATAAGGTTTTCTACCCTAATCTTGTTCCAAAACTATTCCGCTTATATGAAGAGGGGCGAGAAGTTAGCTTCTACTCTTATTATGAGAATGGTCAAGTAAAGATCCACCGAGAGTATAATAATGGCGATATCATGTTGTACTCAGAGTATGATGAACATGGTAAGGTGTTGAAGAAAGTGGATCAGTTGCCTCAATATATTAATGGTACAATTGCTGATGCGCACCGTTTTATTGCAAGGTCGATACGATATCCTTCAGATGCACAAGAAGGTCATGTGACTGGAGACGTAGTGGTCATTGCAGATATTGATAGTTCTGGGGATGTTAAAGGTACCCGTATTGTTAGAGGTGTATTTCCTTCGTTGAATGATGAAGCATGTCGAGTTGTAAAACTATTAAAGTTTGTTCCTGCGGAATCGAATAATAAGAAAGTTGATTCAGAATTAAGATTCTTAATCCGTTTTACATTGAGTAATACCATTTAGATCACTCGTGATCTGTAAAAATAGATAAGGGGTAGAAGTTTTATTACTTTTACCCCTTATTTATTTGTAGATAGTATGGGTTAAGAAGATCTCTTACTTTTACTACTGTGGATCTCTATGTATGACATAAATATTAGTCCTGCAAGTGTGATTATACCTCCTGCCACTTGATAGAACTTCGGCAGTTCCCCCCAATATAGATAGGTGCAGACAATTAGTACTAACCCCTTTGTACTCTGTATCACAGTAGCTCTTGAGGCTTCCATATACTTGAAGCTATAGTAGACTAGATTGATTGCAATAAAAGGTCCGATCACTGCCCCAATGGCAATGTTCTTGATTGCAATAGGAGGAATTTGAAGCGAATCTTTTGTGATACACAGAGCGATGCAAGCATAAATAAATAGCGCTATTGCACGATTGCTATTAAGTAGAAGCGGTGGAATATTCTGAATCTTTGATTTGATTATAATCGTTGCGATAGCTGACACAATACAGTTTACAATCACTAGAATAGTTCCTTTATTAAGGAAGTCTCGCCACACTGCATCTTCTGGAAAGGATGTTACAAGAATACCTACAAATGCAGCAATTAGTCCTATATATTCAAGAGGATAAATTTTCTCTTTAAGGATCGTAATCCCTAGTATTACAGTGAATATAGGAAATAGATTACCCAACATTCCAGCAACTGCTGTATTTGGAATATAATGAATGGCACTAAAAAGTGTTATAGAGATAATTATCTCAAGGAGTCCCAGAGTAATAAGCACCTTATAGTTGTTACTCACTATCTCTTTTATCTTTTTAATAGGATTGGTAATCAATGTACTGAATCCATTCAGAAGGAGTGATAGTCCAAACCAATAGAAACAGAATTGAGATAAAGTAGCATGCTCCATTGCCTTTTTCGAGAAGATATAGATATGGCAGAAGAAGATGGTAGCTAAGATGGATAAGATATATCCTTTGGTTCTATCATTTTTCATAAAGAAGTAAAAAAAAGGCCACATACAGAGAGTATGTGACCTTATTGCATCAATATATTGACTACTTAAGTTTTTCTTTAATCTTTTGAGTTTCTGCTTCAAAGCCAGGCTTCTCAAGAAGAGCAAACATATTCTTCTTATAAGCTTCTACTCCTGGTTGATCAAATGGATTTACATCAAGCATATATCCACTGATACCACATGCTTTCTCGAAGAAGTAGATCAACTGACCAAGATAGTACTCGTTGATTTCAGGAACTTCGACTTGCATATTTGGAACCCCACCATCCACGTGAGCTAATGCAGTTCCTAGTTCAGCCATCTTATTCACTTCATCCACTCTTTTACCAGCAAGGAAGTTCAGGCTATCAAGATTTGCTTCATCTGTAGGTACAAGGACGGTATTCTTTACATTCTTGATTGAAAGAACAGTCTCAAAAAGAGTTCTTTCACCCTCTTGAATATACTGTCCCATAGAGTGAAGATCAGATGAGAAATCTACACTAGATGGGTAGATCCCTTTACCTTCTTTACCTTCACTTTCACCATATAACTGCTTCCACCACTCCGCGAAATAGTGAAGCTTAGGGTTGTAATTTACAAGGATCTCAATCTTCTTTCCATTTCTGTAAAGTTCATTTCTAACGGCAGCATATTGCGCTGCTAAGTTATCCTCGAACTTTACTTCCGGAGATGTTTGTGCTTCCATATCTTTCGCTCCTTGGATCAGTTGCGTAATATCGAATCCAGCACAAGCAATCGCAATAAGTCCTACTGGAGTAAGAACAGAAAAACGTCCACCAACATCATCTGGAATAACAAATGTTTTATATCCTTCTTCTGTTGCAAGCTGACGTAACGCACCCTTAGATGCATCTGTAACTGCAATGATACGACTAACTGCCTCTTCTTTGCCATATTTCGTCTCAATGTCTTTCTTCAGAACACGGAAAGCCAATGCTGGCTCTGTAGTCGTTCCTGACTTTGAGATAACCACGATACCATACTCTTTGTGAGCAAGTAGTTGACGTAGTTCCGCAAGATAGTCTTCACTAATATTTTGTCCTGCAAATACTACACAAGGCGCATCTCCTTTTTGGAATTGTTGGAAATTATTAGAAAGCGCATCAATAACAGCTTTGGCACCAAGGTATGAGCCTCCAATACCAACTACAACTAATATATCAAGTTTTTTTGCTGCTAACTTTTGTGCCGTTGCTTTAACATCAGCAATGTGTTCGTCAGTAATGCTTGAAGGCAAGTTAACCCACCCCAAGTAATCATTACCACGCATTGTCTTTTCGTGTAATGCAACATTAAACTTTTCAGCATCTGCTTTATAGCTATCGATAGCTTCTTGGCTTATAAAGCCTAAGGCACGATTAAGATTAAGCGAGATATTTTCCATCTTTATTTCGTTTTTGTAATATGTCTCTATCTAAGATGTTCAGTCAACAATCGCAGCTCAATAGAAGGTGAGATGTTCTCATATAAGATATTATAAACCGCGTCAGTAATCGGCATATTTACATTATATCTCTCATTGATCTCCTTAATACATTTCACCGCATAATAGCCCTCTGCAACCATGTGCATCTCCAACATCGCAGATCTAGTAGAGTATCCTTTTCCAATCATCATACCAAAAGTTCGGTTACGAGAGAATTGAGAATATCCCGTTACAAGAAGATCTCCAAGATAGGCACTTGATTTGATGTCGCGAGTGATAGGATGCACTGTATCCACAAAGCGTTTGATCTCTTGGATACCATTAGATATCAGTACTGCTTGGAAGTTGTCTCCATAACGGAGTCCATGTGCAATACCAGAAGCAAGAGAGACGATATTTTTAATTACAGATGAGTACTCTGTCCCATAAATATCTTCACTAATATGGGTGCGAATGAATGGGCATTCAAGATTGAATGCAAATTGTCTTGCCTTCTTAATATCCGGACAAGCAATCGTCAAATAAGAGAGCAATTCTCTTGCCACCTCTTCAGCATGACATGGTCCCGCAATAACGCCTATTGACTCAAAAGGAACGTTAAAACGCTGGTGGAAGAATTCACCAACAATGGTATTGTCGTCAGGGACAATACCTTTAATTGCTGATACAATGAATTTATTTGAGATATCTACAGTTAAATCTTTAACTGCATCTTTCAAGAATGCCGAAGGCACTACAAAGATTAAGATATCTGAATCTTCCGCTATCTTATTGATATCTGTATAGAAATGAATTCTATCCGTATCAAATTCAACAGCACGCAGATACTTTGGGTTATGCTTATATTTCTTAAAGAGCTTGACATTATCTTCTGATCGGAAATACCAATTAAACTCTTTAACATTATGCATAAGCATCTTGGCGAGAGCTGTTGCCCAGCTCCCGCTTCCAATTACTGCAATTCTTTGATTGTTATTTATTTCAGCCATTTAGCTTCTAACTTAGTTGAACCAACTCTTCACTTCCTCTGCAGATGGATTTTGAAGACCAAGTTTATTCTTTTTATTGAAACCACAAAGGTCATTAAATAGTTTACCTGGCTTCATCTCTTGAAGTTCAGCAACTTTCTGAATTCCCATTTTTCTAAGTACTTCGATCCATTCTGGAACAACACCTAGCTCTTCAAACTTACTATCTGGGTCAACAGTTGCTTTCTTCTCTGGTTTCATCTGAGGGAAGAAAAGTACATCTTGAATAGATGATGAATTCGTCATCAACATGGTTAAGCGGTCAATACCGATACCCATACCTGATGTAGGAGGCATACCATACTCAAGTGCTCTAACAAAGTCCATATCAATAAACATAGCTTCGTCATCCCCTTTTTCAGATAGCTTCAATTGATCTTGGAAACGCTCTAACTGATCGATAGGATCGTTAAGCTCAGAATAAGCATTACATAGCTCTTTTCCGTTAACCATCAACTCAAAACGCTCTGTAAGATCAGGGTTCGTACGGTGTTTTTTACACAGAGGAGACATCTCTATTGGGTAATCCGTAATGAAAGTAGGCTGGATGTAGTTCCCTTCACACTTTTCACCAAATATCTCATCAATTAATTTTCCTTTACCCATAGAAGGGTCTACTTCAACATCTATCTTTTTACAAACGTCGATTAGTGCAGCTTCATCCATACCTGCAATATCAATACCCGTATGTTCTTTGATCGAGTCGATCATCGTAATACGTTTGAATGGTCGTTTGAAATCAATCTCTTTATCTCCTACTTGCACTTTGGTTGTACCATGCAATTCAAGTGCAACTTTTTCGATCATCTCTTCCGTGAAGTCCATCATCCAGTTGTAGTCTTTGTAAGCTACATAGATCTCCATCACTGTAAATTCAGGATTGTGGGTTCTATCCATTCCCTCGTTACGGAAGTCTTTTGCGAACTCATATACACCATCAAAACCACCAACAATAAGACGCTTCAAATATAGCTCATTTGCGATACGCATATAAAGAGGCATATTTAATGCATTGTGGTGTGTTGCAAATGGACGAGCAGATGCACCACCAGGTATCGGTTGAAGGATAGGTGTTTCAACTTCAAGATAACCTTTCTCATTGAACATATTTCTCATCGTATTGACGATCTTTGTTCTTTTAACAAAAGCATCTTTAACCTGTGGATTTACAATTAGGTCGACATAACGTTGACGATAACGCATCTCTGGATCCGTAAACGCATCAAATGTCTTTCCATCTTTCTCTTTTACAATAGGAAGCGGTTTAAGAGACTTACTAAGAACCACTAGCTCTTTAGCATGAATGGAGATCTCCCCAACCTGCGTAACGAATGCAAAACCTTTGATTCCGATAATATCACCGATATCTAAAAGCTTCTTGAACACGTCATTGTAAAGCGTTTTGTCGTCTCCTTCACAGATCTCGTCGCGATTGACATAAATCTGAATACGACCGTTATGATCCTGAAGCTCTGCAAAAGAGGCCTTCCCCATAATGCGTCGACTCATAATACGACCAGCAATAACAACCTCTTGGTAGTTATTCTTTTCGGCATCAAAGTTCTCTTTGATCTCCTTACTTGTCGCATTCACTTCGAATTCTTCTGCTGGGTATGCTTCGATACCTAATTCTCTTAACTTCTGAAGAGAATTTCTTCTTATTATCTCTTGTTCGCTTAGCTCTATTCTGCTCATTTTGTAAAGATGAGATGGGTTAATCGGCAGATTCCAAATAATTGATCTTTTGAGAATATACCCGTAAATATATCATTCCAACTGTTTCAGATCTGCCTACCAATGTAAAAGGGCAAAATTAAAAAAATGTTTGCTTACTTCTATCAAAAATAGGGCTTTTCTTCACATGTGTAGTTTTTTTCTTTTTTTTTCATTAGAATTAAGTCTCTCAATGGTAGTGTATTAACTAAAATAGAATGCCTTGATTATTATGATATATTTAGTTAAATTATTCAGTATCAATACTTGACGAAGGTTGGTGTTAAGTTTTTGATATACAATTGGATGAGCTCGTATTATGGTGGAGTAATGATTGAACAATTTCTTCTATTGTGTGTAATAATAAAATAGAATGACTTATTTTAGGCTTCTCCAAATGCTCTTGCAAAAAGAACCTCTTTTCTTATCTTTGGGATACCTATACTTTTGGTCTTAGGAAAACAGAAATGTTTTGTTCTAGATCTAGATATACAATAGACGAAAGGATATCACATGCAAAAAGAGTGGAAATATAGAAAACCCGGCGATGCTAATCAGATAAAGATTTTGTCGGCTGCACTCGGGGTAGATATGGCAATCGCAAATCTATTAGTTCAGAGAGGAGTGACAACTTTCGATGATGCGAAAATGTTCTTTCGTCCAAAATTGAGTGACCTTCACGACCCTTTCCTTATGAAAGATATGGATAAGGCGGTGGATCGTCTGCATCAAGCTATTGAAAATCAGGAGAAAGTCTTAGTGTATGGAGACTATGATGTTGATGGTACCACTTCGGTTGCATTGATGTGTAGCTTTATCCGTAAATTTATCAAAGAGTATGAGTACTACATTCCCGATAGATATATAGAAGGTTATGGAGTCTCTACCCAAGGTATAGAGTACGCTGCAGAAAATAAATTTGATTTAATCATTGTTTTAGACTGTGGTATTAAAGCGGTCGATAAGGTGGCGTTAGCCACGCAATATGGGATAGACTTTATCATTTGTGACCACCACAACCCTGATGAGATAATACCAGATGCTGTCGCCGTGTTAAACCCCAAACAGATCGACTGTAATTATCCTTACAAGGAGCTGTCAGGATGTGGTGTGGGCTTTAAATTTGTACATGCTTACTGTCTGAAACATGACATCCCTTTGGATGTAATATATGATTTCCTCGATTTTGTTGTCGTTAGTATCGCTGCTGATATTGTCCCTATCACTGGAGAGAATCGTGTATTGGCCTATTGGGGGCTTCAGAAACTCAATAGTGCTCCCTCTATCGGATTAAAAACGATAATTCAAAATGCAGGTGTCTCAGGACAAGAGCTTCGGATTAACGATATCGTCTTCAAAATAGGGCCACGATTAAATGCCTCTGGTCGTATTGAGCATGGAAACAAATCGGTTCGTATCTTGCTTAGCGAAAAAGCAGAAGAGGCATCACAGCTTGGTAGTAAGATTGATGAGTTTAATGAAATTCGTAAAACACTCGATCGTGATATTACCAACGAAGCGCTACATATGATTCTCGACAACAAAGAGCTGGTAGAGAAAAAAAGTACTGTTCTATATAATCGTGATTGGCACAAAGGCGTAGTTGGAATTGTAGCATCTCGTTTAACCGAACAGTTCTATAGACCCACAATTATTCTTACCGAATCCAATGGTTTAGCCACAGGTTCTGCTCGTAGTGTTGGTTCGTTCGATCTATATGAGGCCATTGGTAAATGTTCAGATCTTCTAGAGTCTTATGGTGGTCATATGTTTGCTGCTGGTTTGACCCTGAAAATAGATAAATTAGGCGAATTCACACGTCGATTCAATCAGATTGTAGAGGAGTCTTTGAGCGAAAAAGATATGGTTCAAACTATCGAAATTGACGCAAAAGTTTCACTTTCCGATATAAATCCTAAATTTGTAAGAATTTTGAAGCAGTTTGAACCTTTAGGACCTCATAACAATGCTCCTGTATTTGTAACAGAAGACGTCTTAGATCATGGTACAAGTAGGTTGGTGGGTAAGAATCTAGAACACTTAAAGTTAGATCTAGTCGAACCCAATCGTTCAACCTCTGTGTTTTCCGGAATAGCCTTTTCACAAGGACACTATTTCGATATCGTAAAACAAGCTATGCCGTTTGATGTCTGCTATACCATTACGGAGAATGAGTTTAGAGGAAAGGTATCGACACAATTAAATGTCAAAGATATTCGTTCTCACGAGTCCTAATAGGTACAGATCGTTTTTAAAATGATTACGTAAATTATTTCTTATTTTGTAACCATTTTTTGCTGTACTATGAACTCTACGTCTCGTACGTCGATTGGGGTGAAAGAAACCATCCTCGGAATTCAATTTCTATTTGTAGCCTTTGGTGCTACTGTACTCGTTCCCCTTTTAGTAGGGATTGACCCATCTGTTGCTCTATTTACCGCTGGAGTTGGAACCATCATTTTTCATTTTATTACCAAAGGAAAAGTTCCTGTTTATCTAGGAAGTAGTTTTGCCTTCATCGCACCAATGATTGCTTGTTCTAAGCTCTATGGTATGCCAGCGATGTTCGGAGGTATTATTGCCGTTGGGATTGTTTACACCATCATCTCTACTGTCATTAAGCTGCGTGGTTCGCGCTTTATTGAACTTCTCTTTCCTTCTGTGGTCGTCGGCCCTGTGATTATGCTGATCGGATTGTCGTTAGCTCCCAATGGAGTGAATATGGCAAAGACCAATTGGGCAATTTCAGGTTCCGTACTAATGGTTGCAATTTTTACAGTAATGGCAGGAAAGGGGATATTTAAACTTATCCCCATTTTTGTGGGCTTGGCTTTCGGTTATATCCTTTCTATGGTGCTTGGAGCTGTAAATTATGACCCAATTATCAATGCGGATTGGTTTGCGCTACCAAAACTGCAATCTCCAGAGTTTCGTTGGGAAGCCATACTCTACATGATTCCTGTGGCAATTGCTCCAATCATTGAGCATGTTGGGGATATGTATGCGATTGGTGGTGTGGTGAACAAAAACTACATTAAAGACCCTGGGCTTAACCGCACACTTCTTGGTGATGGTATCGCTACTATGTTTGCAGGTTTCTTTGGTGGACCACCAAACACAACTTACTCTGAGGTAACAGGTGCTGTTTCTCTAACGAAAGTAACCAATCCTGCTATTTTGAGAATAACAGCTGTCACAGCGATTGTCTTCTCTCTATGTGGTAAAGTTAGTGGTTTCCTTCAAACGATTCCACAAGCTGTTTTGGGTGGATTGATGCTCCTTCTTTTTGGTATGATTGCTAGTGTCGGAATCAAGACTCTAGTGGATTCTCGAATTGATATGAACAACACAAGAAACCAAGTGATCATCTCTGTAGTTCTTACTATGGGTATTGGTGGTGCAGTCTTCCAAATTGGAGACTTTGCGCTTCAAGGAATTGGTCTAGCTTCTATTGTTGGGGTTATTCTAAACCTAATTCTTCCTGGACGTTCTAAAGCAGTGAAAAAATCTGCAAAAGATGATATTGTGATCTAATTCAGATCATCTTGCTTCTTACAACCAACTAAAAAGTGTATCGAGAACCTTGGGTTTTCAATACACTTTTTTTTATGCCTTCCATTGTACTACTTTCGCAAATGCAATTTTTGAATGAGACAAACTGAAGCAACGGATCGGACGATTGAACTTTGTGCTGTATACTTCTGTTATGATAAGAAAACAGCGATATGAAAAAAACAATTTTACTCTTATGGTGTCTGTTCGGAACTTTACTATACAACAATGCACAAGATATTAACACCGATCGTCCTGATGTCACAGAGTCCTACTATACCGTTCCGAGAAATAGCCTTCAGATAGAAACCGGATATATGTTCGAGAAGTCAACCGACTTTAAAGAGATCAACCATACCTATAACACCACACTCCTTCGATATGGTCTTGTCGATAATCTAGAGTTGCGTTTTAATATCGCATACATGCACTCCAAAGGTATTGAAGGTAACCCCATGTCAAATTATGGCTGGGGGGATATGCAGGTAGGATTAAAATTCTATGTGTTAGATCAAGATAAGTTTTTGCCTTACCTCTCACTACTCTTTCATTATGTCATTCCAACAGGAGACAACCACTTTTCTCCTGACGCTTCTGAGCCTATTGTCAAAATTCTAGGAGGGTGGGAGTTTGATAACGGATCATCTATCTCGTTTAATGCAGGGGCCATATGGACCGCTGGAAACGATAATGTCGAGTATTCCGCATCGGTTGCTTATGGCCAGCCGATAATTAAAGAGACATTGAGCGCTTTTATTGAATATTTCGACTATACATCCCACAATAGCGACAAAATGCATCACTATATGGACCTTGGAGTGACCTATCTGTTGAAAGAGAATCTACAGCTTGACCTTTCGGTAGGAACAAATCTAAAAGGATTTCGTAAAGGATATTTTATTTCTGCGGGCGCATCTTATTTAATCTCCTTCTCTAAATAGACCTAAACACACACACACAATCCGATATAAACCCCACTCCATAGTCGGGTTTATATCGATATACTTTGTGCCCTATTTAGTACTATTATATTTAGCTCTCTGCTCCTTAATATACTCCTCCCTATAAAATCCCATGAAATAGTTCTGAAACTTCACATCTGGTCTTAAGGCACTCTTTTGTAGTACTTTTAACTCTTTGTTTAGCAAAACATATGTAGGTGTTCCTGACACCTGACATAACTTCTTGAGGTCATATCTCTTTCGATTACTATAAACCAAAGAGCCTCTAATATCTTTTATTAGTGGGTTATCAATCTCACTGACATCAATCACAATAGCCACGTTCAACACCTTCCCCAGCTGTTTAGAAAGTGTGTTTAACTCACTAATTTGCTGTTTGGCATTGACCCCTTTCAAATCAATAAATGCCCAATATTGGTATCTCCCTTTCCATACAATATCCATTTTCTCTGAAGCGGTCGTAAAGGTGATTTTCTCCATATCGATAAAGATCTCTTGCTCCATCTTCTCACGATACTCTACCATAACCTGCGAGGCCTCTTCTTGTATAACCTTGTTTGCAGTGTGCTTCATCTTATTGATTAGACCTTGTACACTCTTTTTACTGAAGCTTTTATAATATAGCGCATCGTGTAACCCCTTTAGGATATAAGCATCCACCAACCCTTTGGTAATCCCATCTTGGATTAAAATAGAACGTATGGTTGTCAAATCCTCTTTAGATACTGCCTGCTTTAGTTTCTCATGGTTAAGTGACATCGCCCGTTTGTATAGATCATTATCTAAAATACGATTGAAATAGGAGATATAGGTCGCATGACATGGAAGATAAGGCAGTTTGGTCAATTGATTGGTTATAATCTTGTCACTATTCCACCCCTCTACCGATGCGGTTAGTTCACTCTTACGAATGGCAACATGATAATGAAGATATGCTTTACTTGGGTCATCTAACGAGTCTAGTTGGGCTAACACCTCTCTTAAGCGTGCTCTGTTTCTTTGAAAGAAGAGCGACTCAGCATTTTGGCGCGAAAGCTTACGATAAACGGTATTAAAATGCTGTAGCTGAATATTGATATCTTCTCTACCCAACTTCTTGAACCCCACCATAAAGGGTTGCCTCTTAAAATAGATACTACTTTTCTGTGCTTCACTCTTCGGCTTGTAATCGGACAAGACCAAATCATATTTAGCTTTAGGCTCCATAAAGAACTCAAATTGATAAGTCCCCAAATCCATATATCCCTTGGTGATTTGTTTCAAATCAATAGTCGTCGACAACTCTCCCGATGCATTAAAACTCCCTTCCCATAAAACCATGCGAGTCATGTTTATAGGGCTACAATAAGTGTAGATCTCTACACGCTTGTTTGCATAGCTCGGATTCTGTATATGCAATTGTGTGGCATGGGCCGTAGTAGCCCAAACAACACAAAGGAACAAGATGGTGATAAATCGTTGTATTCTATCCCACATAGTCAGCCAAATCTTTCATCGTAATATTCGACGGGAGAAACATCGACACATCTCCTTTGTGACGAAGAATATCTCTTACAATAGTCGAAGTAACAGGTGTATGCTCTGGGGTTGTGAGCAAGAACACTGTCTCTAGATCGTCCTCCATCTTCTTATTTACTTGTGCTATAGCTCTCTCATACTCAAAATCTGCAGCAGTTCTCAACCCTCTGAGGATATGGTTGGAATTTACCTTACGACAGAAATCGACAGTCAACCCTTCGTGGGTTGCTACAGTCACTTTACTGGTATCCGAAAATACTTTCTCTATCCACTCTACTCTCTTCTCCAATGGAAAAAATGAGCGCTTCTCCGAATTATATCCAATCATAATGATAACCTGGTCGAATAGAGGCAATGCTCTTCTTACTATTGATTCGTGTCCAATAGTAAAAGGATCAAACGACCCTGGAAATACTGCAATTCTTGACATATCTTTTTAATCTATGCGGTTTTATTGTTTAACTAAATAGCGTGATGTTTTGCGGCTATGCTGCTCAATCAACACCTCTCGGTCTTGAATATAATCTAAGTTGTCCAATTTAGGCTCACTATTCTGAATGGTTAGAAGCTCCAAGTTCTGATTATACATCACCTTATAATTCTCCATTAACTTCCCGACCATCTCTTCAAACTGACGATGATTCTTATCGATCACCACTGAGAAATACAGCGCCGACTGCTGTACCAAATTAGATTTGGCTTGGTGTTCCGATAAGGTCTGATAGAAGAAGGCAATATCCTCCTCCGATAGAAACGAAAGGTCTCTATCCGAAATGGTGATCAACACCTGATCGCGTTTAAGAATATATATCGGTGGCAATATGGTATCATATGGTCCATTACCAATCATAGTTCCCGAGAGGGTAGGATCCACAAAACTTCTTACATATAGCGGTATCTGTTTTGTCCGTAGTGGCTTCAGTGTCTTAGGATGTATCACCGAAGCACCAAAATAAGCCAACTCTATAGCATCTTTGTAAGAGATGCGTTCGATCTTCTGTGAGACCTCAAAATATCTAGGATCAGCATTCAACACCCCCTCTACATCTTTCCATATGGTTACGGACATCGCATTCAAACAGTGTGCAATGATGGCAGCTGAATAGTCTGAACCTTCTCTACCTAGAGTGGTAGTTAGGTTCGTGTAGGTCGAAGCAATAAACCCTTGGGTAATATAGAGCATCGAATGGTTCTCTGTAAAGACAAATTGCTTTTGAATATTCTGGCTACTGATATTCCAATCGACATTTCCTTCTCTATAGTTCTCTGAAGTCCTTAACACAGGGCGTATATCTATCCAACTGTTCTTAACCCCTACAAAGTTCAAATACTCTGAAATGAGTGTGGTGGATAGAATCTCCCCAAAACTAACAATCTGATCATACTCATAATCGAAATTCATGGAAGGCACCTCCTCAATACGTTGTGCTAACTGTTCAAATAGCTGATCGATTAGCCCTAACTGTGGTCGTTCAAAAAGGTCTGCAATAATTCCATAATGATAATCGTATATCACACGATAGGCCATAGCGATATCATCTCGCTTTTGGTCATAATATGCATTCACCAACACTTCAAAAGCATTGGTCATCTTGCCAAGAGCAGAGATAACCACCACCTTGTGAGGATGAATGTCCGCTTTCAGTTGTTTCGAAAGACGAATGATATTGGCTGCATCTTTCACCGATGCTCCCCCAAACTTATAAACCTTTTTCATCTTCTTAATATTTACGATACTGTCTATGGTACTACGAACAAATATCGTGAATAATTTTATCTTTTATAATCCTTCGACCATAATCATAACCAATTTTGAATATTTTCAGTTTAGACTTAAGATCAAAAGTACCATACTTCCGCAATTCATGTGGCTCAATAATGGCATTACAGTGTGGGAGTGCCTTCTTTACATTGTTGCCTATGATCAGTTGAAAACACCGCTCTGCAACCTGTACCATACTATTTTTAATCTGCTCTTCTCCATTGAAATTGACATGAACACCTACAATATAATCACACTGATCGTATAACGACATGGCAGGTAAATTGTCATAAAGACCACCATCTACATAACACTGCCCATCGATCTCTTGTGCTGGAAAAACGACAGGAATAGAACACGAGGCTATAACATATGGTAGATACTCACCTTGGCTCTTTACCTCTAACTCACCCTTGGTAATATTAGAGACCGAAACAAACAACGGAATCTTCAACTCCTCGAAGGTCTTGTAGGGCATGATCTCATCAAGATAAGTTGTCTTAAATCCAACTTTAATTAATCCGTGGCTTTTCATGGATGGATGAAGTAATCCTTTGATATGTTTCTTGTCGAGAAGTTCAAGCATCTCCTCGGGGCTAAATCCATTTGCTAACAATGCTCCAACCAAAGCGCCCATACTTGTACCTGATACAGCATGAATTGGGATTCCTGCTTCCTGAAATGCTTTGATCACCCCCATGTGTGCAACACCTCTTGCTCCACCGCCACTTAATGCTAAACCTACGCTCTTTTTTTGACCTTCCATAATGATCCTGTTTAATGAATATATGTGTAAATAAAACAGTCAATGGATCATCTTTGTTTTCTTCGGAAAACCATTTAATCGATAGATATTGATATAAACCAACATATCAACCGTAAGGCGTACAAACAAGAAGTGGAAAACTTATGTGCTTTACTATTGCTATTAGAAATGAGGCTGTAAATGTGTTGTATATATACAATTGTTGTTCTGTCTATATTTAATGCGAATGAGGAGTTGAATTTGATATCTGGTCAAGTATTTTAATTATTCGTATATTAGATATTTATGTTGTTTTTTGTATTCTTGAAAATCAGTGTCTTATAGTTGTATTCAAAGCGACTTTTAAATATGATAATCTAGAATAAGTACTTCAATTTAATAAAGATATACGATCTAATTTGTTATTATTTCGATGAGTTAAGATATTATTGTGAACGATTTTGTAACAATAACTCCCCTTGTTTTACCGATCAAGAGGTGATGACAATATATCTTTGGGGTGTTCAATATCAAGAATATATAACGTGTTTTAGCAAACGAAAAGGCAAGGTTGCCATTGAAGTAACCAATTAAAGGCTATTGTTCTACGAATGGAGTTTAATATTATGACATGAAGTTTAATATTATGACATGAAGTTTCATATGCTGGGGATAAGACGACAAGATGCTTTACCATTTCCAGAACAAATCCTTTTTACCCCTGCATCTATTAACGATATTGTCGTCTACAAGGAGAGGTGGTTCGAGATGCGGAACAGAACCTTCTTCGGAGATAAAATTTACATGCATAATGAATTTAACCAGTATGAGAAGAATCAGTATAATTCAGAAATGTTGACACCTATAAAGGCAGTAAAAGGGATGCCTTTGATAATCAAACAGAGAATAAAAGCAGTAGATGTTTTGTATAATAGAGCTGTATCTAAAATTAGACAATCTATTGAAGCAATGTTCTCTTGGCTAATCGAAAAAACAGATATACAAAGAGCTAGTAAGGGTCTACAAAAGGATTAATGGTACATGCATTCAGTAAACTATCTGCAACGTTTTTTAATTATGTTTTGATTCCTTGATTCGCATATTTAATGATAATATGATGTGTTCTAATGTGAGATATGATAGATGTGTAAGTATATGTAATATTGTTAAAAAAAATGTTTATTTTTTAAGAAGTCAAATATTATGTAAATCATGTATTGTGGTTAGGATTTTGTGTTTTATTTATTTATAATTGCTAATGGTAAATATATTTTATACACAATGTTGTTTGAGTGTTGTTTCTTGTTGTAAATTTTTTATTTCTAGTATTGTATGTTTAAATAATTTCAAATGATGATGTTAGATAGAATATGTCTGTGAATGAATCTTGCATTCAAATTATAAATGTAGCTCAATGCTGTAAATGCGTCTATATTAGTATTTTGAGTGAAATAGGTCTTGTAGGTGTAGCATAAGGCATGTAATCTGAGGTATCTTAGATATATATAAGTTTTCAAAAATTCAGAGATATAAAATAATGTAATATAAATCAATAATAAATTTAACTATGAACTTTAAAACTATACTATCATTTTATTTTGGCTCTTTCCAAGATTTGATGGGTAATCATATTAAAAAGAACAATGCTTATTCACCTTTCTAAAATCTAATTTACCCGTAACAAGATATATCATTGTGATGAAATTTTTAGTGTCCCTAAATCCTTTAGCTCTTCTTTTTACTGTTTGAACCACAGAATTAAGACCTTCTAATATTCCATTATTTATCTTTGTTTCCATCCATTGCACAACGCCATCCCAATGTCTTTTAATTGTATTGGCAGCCTTGATGATAGGCTCCATCCTAGAGTGAGTTGCCCAATAATACCATTGTTTTAATAAGCACACAAACTCTTCTGCCGTGTTAGCGTATGTGTAAATATCCTGAAAGCTTTCACGTATTCGGAGTGCTCTGAAACTCTTTAATTTACTGTTTGATATAGAAAGATCCTTAAAGGCTTGCTGTTGCTTTAAGGTGAAGTTTGTCTTGTTCTTTAAGAATAAATACCTGTTCCCCTTTAGACACTCTTCATCTTTTGCTTCAGATCGTCTAACCTTATCTACTGCTTCATTGATTATCTTCATAATATGAAACTTGTCAAATGTAATGGAAGCATCTGGAAGGTGTGTTGCTATGCCACTAATGAATGAAGGAGACATATCACAACTGACATGACTTATTTTACTTGATTTGATCACTTTATTTTGGTCGTGATAATGTGGAATAACCTTACAAAAAGAAGCAATAGTTTCTGCCCCTTTTCCTTCAGTAACATGTACTGTCTTGCGTTCTTTTAGGTCTACAAACAAAGTAACATAATTATGCCCTTTTTTACAAGAAGTCTCATCAACCCCTATCATCTCAATATCAGAATGGTCTTCTTCGGCCTTTGCTGTATCGACATACAAAGTTGCCAACTTCCATAGCTTATCATCATAAACACCTGTCATTTGTGCAACCTGATGAACTGGCATATAAGAAATTAAGGACATTAATAATGCTTCAAACAACAGTGTAAAACCAGGTAGTTCACCTTCCCAAGGCATATCAAGAATAGCAACATTACCATCTCCCTTTATAACACGGGGAACACGTGCAGTTAAATAACACTTATACTCAAAGAAGCTTAAATGCTGCCATGTTTTCTTTCGTGTATCATGCACCTGTAGGTTATCCTCTCCATTGTGACTAAAACGAGAACCTCTCTTAAAATCGATATAAACATCTAAACGTTGGGATTCCTTGTCTAAGTTAATACCATCAATAAAATAGGGAGATTCAATATGTAAGGCTGAGGCTAATAAATCGTACATGATGTCTTATTTTAGAAGTTATTATATAGAAATTAAACATGTAGCATACCCACTAAGTTTCGGAAAGAGCCTTTATTTTTTATTTATTGTCACAATGATACCGTTAAATGTTTGTGGACAGCAATCGATTAAAGTGTTAATTAAGGATAATAAGAAGATTGTTAAGTTTGCTAAACCAATGCACTATAGTTTATTAAGTGATGTTTTAAAAAATAACTTTAAAAAGAGAGACGATGTTATTTGGTCAAAGTATAAAACCAATAAATATATTGAAAAATATTCAAGGTCTAAAGATGGGCTTAACTTAGAATTTGCTGATGTTTTAGTTTTTAAGTCAGAACAAATGGTTAAAAGCGTAGAAGGTTTAGCTGATATTATCATAAGTACAGAAAATCAGTTAGTTTCACGTAGTAGTGCAATGTCTATTGCAAAAGAATTCATTGAATGTGAAGATTTTATTCAAGAAGAAACAGAAAAGTCAATTTCGTTAGTTTATATGCGAAAATATCAAAATGGTAAATTTGACAGTGAATTTCGTAAAGCTTATAAAATGATTATCTATGGCAGTAAGCCATTTAAAAGACAGTGTATTTATATTGATGCTAATAATGGAGAGGTTCTATTTAATTACTCATTAATCAATGATAATAAAAATGTTTCTAAAGAATCACTAGAGAATAAGAATTTTATCTTACAGGATTCTAGTATAGAGCAATTACAACCTGGTCAAGCATATTCATTTTACTCTGGTGTAATTGATATTGATACTTATGAAGAGAATGGAGTTTATTATCAAAAAAATTTAGTCAGAGGGGGTGGTATATATGCGAAGGATATGGATTCTGGTTCAAGTTATATATCTGCAATCGTGCACAGAGATGGTGATAATATCTGGAATTCTTCTGATATAGAAGTACGAGTTGGAAGTGAGGTATTATGGGCACAGATACTTTTTTATGATTATTTTGATACTGTGTTTAGTCGTAATTCAATCGATAGTGAAGGAAAGCCTCTCTTAGGATATTATAATACAAATCTTGTTTCTCTTGGATACCCTGATAATGATAATGCATTTTGGGATGGAGCCAATGAATGTGTAACTTTCGGAAAAGGTTCTAATTTTTCACAAGTCATGAGTCTAGACATTGTAGCTCATGAATTTGCACATGGACTTACTCAGTTTACATGTGGATTAGTATATAATAGTGAATCGGGGGCAATTAATGAGTCTTTAAGTGATATTTGGGCTTGTGTTATTGAGTCGAAATATGCACCTGAAAAGAATAGATATATAATAGGAGAGGAAATAATTTCATCAGGCTTAAGATCAATGAGTGATCCTTCTTCAAAAGGATACCCTGAGTTTTACAAAGGAGAGAATTGGGAAAATACTTCTGTTGATCATTATGGAGTTCATACTAATAGTTCAGTTGGTAACTTTTGGTTTTACTTACTTTCAGAGGGTGGATCAGGAACTAATCAAGGATCAAGAGTAGATAATGGTACAAGTTATTATGTTCGATATGATCTTGAAGGGATCGGTATCGAGAAGGCTGCAGAAATAGTTTATAATACACAGGTCGATTACTTAACATCTTTTTCGAATTATTCTGACTTTAGGCGGTTTACGGTTGAGGTCGCAATAAGTATTTATGGGGTTGATTCAGAAGAAGTTGAACAGGTTCGTAAGGCTTGGGATGCTGTTGGAGTTAATTCGGACTTATATTCATATATATCAGGTCCGAATAAAGCAACTAATAGTGGAACGTACAGTTGGGATGCTATTGGTAGTGGAGGGAAAGAACCTTATTTATATAATTGGTCTATGGGGTATAATGGATTAGAGAATGTAGTAACTTCTACAAACCCGTCTTTCTCGTGTGCAATGCCATATGATTATGATATTGAATTAAATCTAACAGTGACAGATGCACTGGGTGATGTGAGTTATAGTAGTCTTCATGTCCTCAATTTAGGTGATGATAATAGTGAAGGTAAACCTGTTCCTACATTATTTTCAATTAGTCCAAACCCAATTAATAGTAGTCAATTACGTATGATTGCAGGTAAAGATTATAGCAAGGGGTCTTATATCGTTATTTGTAATGATAGAGGATATCCGATATATAATTTTAAACTGTCTAAAATTAAAAAGAATAGTGAACTATTCTTTGATGTTCCAAATCTTTCATCAGGATTTTATATTCTGAATCTGTATTGTGTAAATGGTGAAACTCAGTCCATTCCTTTTTTGGTGAAATAGAGCTCTTAATCGAAATCAAATATAGTCAGTCTACTCTGAATGCTCATCTTATTTGCAAAATATGAATTAGTATTAGATATATATTCTATTTGGGATTTGATATTACTATATAACAAACTAGTTTTCAGGGCGGGCTACAATATTAAGTCGTGGTATCGTAAACATTTTAAAGAAAGCTTAAGCCATTAAGTGGATAGTTATATCGTCATGTTTTACTCGTGTCATATAGGAAAGAATCGTTTCGTATCGAAATGTTCTATTGTAATATACTGAGGTAATTAAAAAAAGGGTTACCGATATAATCCTAAAACATAAAAAATAATTTGCTATGAAATACTTTATACTAACTGTTATTCTATTTTACTCTTGTAGTAAAGATGCTGATTTATTGCCTTCTAAGAATGCTATTTCTGATTTAACCTTTGAAGATGTAGTCACTCCTAAAAACATTTCACACATCGATTTTGTGAATAAAGAAATCGGATATGCTATGGATCATCAATGTGTATATAAAACGATGGATTGGGGCAAAAATTGGCAAAAAATATATTCGTCTCAAAGTCTAGTTGATATACAGTTGTTTGATGACCATCATCTAATGGTCGTAGAAAGGGGGGGCAAAGATAATGCGCAATTGCTGGTTACTACTTCTAACGATGATTTTGCAACGAAGAATAATGTAATGGTTTGTGATTATAATATTTCAACTGAAATGTCAACTTTCAATGATGGCACTGCTTTTATCATAAATCAAAGTGGTATGTACAAATCAGCTGATTATGGTAGATCATGGCATAGAATGGATAATGTTCCATTTCGAGTTTCAGAGATAGCTAGAAATGGTAATGGAGACCTTTTTTGTGAAAGCAACAATTCCGGTGAAGTCTTAAAAAGCAGTGACCAAGGGGAAACATGGACAGCGGTATCCACCTCGTTTGAAAGTAATATTCAATTACAATCCACTCCTTCTGTGGATCAAGTATATTTTTCTGTTGATGGAGTGCTCTACTCTACAATGAATTTTATTCAATGGAAGCAAGAAATATTAGAGCCTAAAGTTCAGTGGAATGACTACCTTTTTGTCACGGAAGAGGGAAAGAAGGTATGCTTTAATCATAATGTTACTCTTGTTGCTATGGAATCTCCAATTGGACTATGGCTGGTTGATTCAAATGGTAAGATAAAATATGAGACTCCATATGATCTAGTGCTAGATGCAGATGAAGTTACAGCCAATGAATTTGTTCTTCTACAGAATTCAAAGATGGTACATGTGACAGTAAAATAGTTCCATAGGTTGTAGTGCTTATTTTATATCGTTGTCTATTTCAGTTCCTTTATGAAATGAGCTCTATCTTTAGACTTACTTTGTATATTATTTGCTCACATGTTACATACAAAGATAAAGAGATACTTTCATCCTAAAATGAACTGTTGGTTCCGGATGATAGCACTTACCTAGACCTTGATCAATGGAACTAAAATAAAGAGTTGTTTTAAAAAAAGCGGAAACGAAATCTATCTTTTGTTTCCGCTTTATTTTTACCATATCGTGCAATAATTAAGACAAAGTCGTCAACTATTTGTTGATTATTATAACTTTGTTGGATCAAAAGAAAAAGCAACTCAAAACGATTTTCCTTATGAAGCAGTTTAGAATTTGGCTCGCATTAAGTTTATGCGTTACTTGCCTATGGGGGTGTAGTACCTCTTCGTCAAAGTATGTGTTTAACTCTGGTGCCGTTTATGGAACCTTATACCATATTGTGTATGAGAGTCCTGATGGTGACGATATGCATGAAGAGATCAAAGCCGAAATGCAGCGTTTCGATAACTCCCTATCTACTTTTAATCCTGTATCTACCATATCGAAGATCAATAAGAATGAACCTACCGAACTTGATCCATTCTTCTTGAAATGTTATAACAAAGCTGTTTTGGTTTCAGAAGCTACAGAAGGAGCATTTGATATGACGGTTGCTCCGATGGTTAATGCATGGGGATTTGGTTTTAAGAATAGAGAGAAAGTAACTCCTGAAGTGGTGGATAGCCTCAAATCTATTGTTGGCTATCAGAAAGTACACCTTAAAGAGGGGAAAATTATAAAACAAGATCCTCGTACCATGTTAGATGCAAGTGCTATTGCCAAAGGGTTTTCTGTGGATGTTGTGGCCGAATACCTGAAAAATAAAGGGTGTAAGAACTTCATGGTAGAGATAGGTGGCGAAATAGTGGCACAAGGTGTCAATAGTAAAAATAAAACTTGGGTGATAGGTATCAATAAGCCCAAAGAGGATATGCCATTAGACCATCAAGAACTTCAAGCCACTGTTTCATTAAAAAATTGTGGAATGGCCACTTCTGGTAACTATCGAAATTTTTATGTGGATGGGGGTAAGAAATATGCCCACACAATTGATCCTCGATCAGGATATCCTGTTCAACACTCTCTTTTGAGTTCGAGTGTGATGGCTCCAACATGTATGGAGGCGGATGCTTTTGCCACCTCCTTTATGGTGTTAGGAGTTGAAAAATCGCAGGAGATCGTTTTGGCTAACCCTAAACTAGAGGCATTTTTTATCTATGCTGACGACAAAGGGAATACGAAAATCTGGAGCTCTCCAGGCTTCAAAAAACAGATTAAAGATATTATTGAATAGTAAGCGTATGATAAAATATATTGCATTTGATGCCGATGACACCCTATGGGAGAATGAACCCTATTTCAGAGAAACTGAAACGGCGTTTATTTCGATGTTGGCCCCAAATAGTGACTATAGCGAGACGGAATTAAAAGAACTATTGTATCACTATATCGTGAATAATGTACCACTATATGGTTACGGCACGCGCTCATTAATGTTATCATTAATGGGCTTCTGTAATCAGTATGCCACCAAGCACCTATCTGAAATGATAGAGCAAACCATTGCGCTGGGACATGAACAGCTTAAGAAAAAGGTGGTGCTGTTGGCACAAGTAAAAGAGACTTTACACAAATTGTCTAAGAACTATCAGCTTCTGCTCATTACCAAGGGCGATTTAATGGAACAGAATCGAAAGATCGCTGAAAGTGGTTTGGTCTCATACTTCAAATATATTCGAGTCCTTGAAGAGAAAGATAATGAAAGTTATCAGTCGTTTTTCAATGAGGTGGGTGTGGATGTGAAAGAGCTTGTAATGGTAGGGAACTCCTACAAATCCGATGTGCTACCAGTGGAAGAGATCGGAGGGCATGCCATATTCATCCCCTATAAGTCAACATGGGCTTTCGAACACGCCGATAAGAAAGATTCTGATAGAATCTTTGAAAGAGGAAGTATATCTGAAGTTCCTGTGCTGATTACATCTATCGAACAGCAGAATAGTTGTGTTTCTCCCTCTTTATAAAAGAGGAGAAACACACTCTCTTTCGAGTTGAAATGCATCCTGATGATTCCTTCGATATACCGATCGTATAAACGAAAAAAGGGTATTGAGACGCTGCTTGGTCTGTTCTAAATATTTTTTCGAATAGTAAATATAGTGGTGCTGATTCTGATCCTTATGAACATATGGTGGCTTCGAGAAGGTGCCGTATAACTTTAATTGGGCACGTATGAATTGTTTCCATCTTCTCTGGTCATTCATAATCATAATGCGTTCGTCTTTATTTAAATTCTGAAAAAGAATCTTAAAGTACTCGTTGACCAAATTATTATAAGAGTCTTCGGCATCGTTGATTGCTTTAAGTATCATCACAGCACTAGGTGCTGCCTGCATGTCTTTGCAATATTGACGATTAACCTTGGCCGTATCTGCAGAATACTGAAATTCAATATTCTCTATGGTAAGTTCTCTCTTTTCCGTTCTTTGTGTTTGTGCTTTTATAGTGAAACCTACCATAAAAACACAAATAAAAACAACCCATCGGTGTTGCTTCATAGATGCTAAATTTGTTACTAATGAATGTTTAAGCATCTAAAAATATGAAAACATTATCAAAACATGCCGTACTTCGTGTATAAAATATGTAAAGCAGGCATGTTTCTATTTATAACCTCTTTACGAAAAAGAGAAAAAGGCTTTGATAATATCATTTACCATCTTAGGATTCTCTTTTAATCGTCGGGTTGAATAGGCAAACCAATGCTCTCCAAAAGGAATGTATACCCGCTCTTTCTCTCCCTGTTTGATCAGGTCCATTTTAAGTCCCTCTTTCACACCACATAGACATTGGAACTCATACTGACTCTTGGGTATTTCATGGGCTCTTATCCAGCTTAATGCCTCTTCTACAATCCAACTGTCGTGGGTTGCGATACCTACAAAACCTCCGTGGTTGATAATCGATTTTAATATTCGAATATAGCTGTCTCTTACCTCCTGTTTATCCTGGTAGGCTACCTCCTTCGGTTCGAGATAGATGCCTTTGCAAAGACGGAAATTAAGGCTCTGGTCAGGATATTTTTCCATCAACTCTACCACATCTTTATTTGAACGATAGAGATAGGCCTGGATGACCAAACCAACGTTTTTAGGATATTTTTTTAGGAGGTGTTCGTACAACGCTATCTCCATCGAGGTGTAACTAGAGTCTTCCATATCAATTCGAACAAATCCTGTAGGGTACTTTGCGACCTTTTCAATAATTTTTTCGTAAAGTTTATAACAGGTCTCTTTGTCCATCTTCATACCAAACATAGAGGGTTTGATCGAAATATTGACATCCAAATCGTTTTCTGCCAAGATAGGGATCAATTCCGAATATTGCTCAAAAAAATAGTGAGCCTCATTCATGTTTTGTATCTCCTCCCCGAGTAGATCCACAGTGGTAACAGCACCTTTCTCTCTCTCTTTTCGTGCTGCAATACGGAGACTCTCAAGGTCCTTGCCTGCAATATATTTTTTAGAAAACTTCCACACAAACGACTCCGGAAAATTCGGAAGCAATTTCGCGATTAACGATTGAAACATAGTAAATGAAGTTTTAGGGTTAATATAGGGGAGATTTCCCCCTTTTAAATATAGAAAATGTTCGAATATCCTTATATGATGAATGTCACCTCTTTATATCCATTTAACTGAGCTTTTTATTATGACACTTTATATCCTTTTAGCAAACCATCTATTAAACTCTTTTATATAGACAACTATTGCTCCGGTTTGTGCGTATGTCACCGCAGTCAAGAAGCCCTCTTCTAGCCCCCTTCCCTATACTAAACTTACCCTTAAGTTACCTTTAAGTTACCCTTCCCTTACCTCCACACGACAAAAAGGTAAAGGAACCGTAACTTAAATGTATTGGAACTGTGTCTTTAATATAGGTGAAGTGTAAGTCGTAATGGTATATGATCCTTTGTGATAAAAGTGTGTTAGTGGAATTATTGCTCTTTGACAATCTTTGATGGTGGTTAAAATATGCTCCAATAGCGTATTTTAAGTGATATTCGTCTTTATATATTATTTATTTATGATAAATGGTAAATATGTGTGTGAGATATAAAATAATTGTGTATATATGTGGTTTAAAATCAAATAGTGTTTGTGTTTATGAAAAAATGTTTATTTAGTTTATTGGTCTTGCTATGTCCCATTCTAGGATTTGGGCAAGCAAAATTATGGGATACTTCCCCATATAACTATGAAGGGGAGAATGGTGTTGCCATTACCCGATATCTTGGATCAGATACAGAGGTTGTTTTTCCAGCTGACGTTGAGGGACAGAAAGTTCTTGCAATCATTGGTGTTTTTGAAGATAAACCCGATGAAAATGTAGGTGTATTTGGTCAATATTTCAATATCCCTAATAGAACCATAACACGAATTGATCTTAGTCAATCTACAAACTTAAAAGTGATTACAGATGAAGCATTGGGTCATTGTATCGCTTTAAAAACTGTTGTGTGGAATGATGGCTTAGAAGAGGTCGGATCTGCTGCTTTTTATAAAAGTTCATTGAATGGGATTGTAACTTTACCTTCAAGTGTTAAACGAATCGGAATGCATGCCTTTAGTGATTGTGCCCTGATCAAAGTTATTGAAATTGGCGATCAAATTGAGACAATCAGAAATTTTGCTTTTAGTATGCATGACTCTCCGCAACTTATTATTCATAGTAAGACATTCCCTGATATTGCAGAAAATGCTTTCCGTAAGGCATCACAGCCACGTATTTTTGTGGAGGATGATGTGGTGGCAGCTTATAGAAAGAACGATAAATATAAAAAGCTAAATCCTGTTTTTCGTCGTTTGTCTACTTTTGGTAAGCATGATGGGGATTTGTGGCGAACGAAAAAAGTACAATATAAATTATCAAGATATAACTGGATTGATGGTGTTGAAATTACTTCTTACCATGGAGATGAAACTGTAATAACGATTCCTGCAACTATAGATGGACAGAAAGTAGTAGGTATTTCAGGTAAGTTCGGAGCAGGACCATTGAGTTCAGGAATTTTTGGTCAATCTTCAGCGATACCAAATACAACTGTTACAGCGATTGACTTCTCAGGGGCTGAAAACTTGTATTATATCAATCAACATGCTTTTGCATATTGTCATGGATTGACTTCGATCGAGTTCCCTAAGAGTTTGGTAGAGATTGGTAATTACGCTTTTAAGGGGTGTCTTAACAATGCACAACCTTTGGTGATTCCGGATAATGTTACAACGATTGGTCAAAGTGCTTTTGCTTGGACCCCGTTGCATAATTTAACTATCGGTGCTAAAGTGTCTACTGTAGGTAATTTTGCATTCTCCTCTTCTGGAATAGGTATACTGCATCTTAAAGCACCTAAAGCACCAACTTGTGAGTATAGTTCTTTTGCTTTTGGTGATACTGGGGTTAAAATGACTTTTGAAAATATTTCGTATAGAGAAGTTTATCGAAGTAACTCTCGTTGGGTGACTTATGTATATCTTAATGCATACAAAAAAGTTGCTACCGATGTAGCGCAGGCTGATGTTCAGCATTATCGTTTATGGTCATCGAATGGTCAAGTAGCCGTTCGAAGTACAAAACCGATGGCATCTGTGGCCATGTATGATACGATGGGACGCAAGCTTCAGGAGTCTACAAAAGTTGGATATGAGTGGAGTACCAACTTAGGCTTGGGTACGACAGCTTTGGTTTTGATTCGTTTTGAAGATGGTCAAATAGCTAGAAGTAAAATTGTAGGCAAAGCGAACTAATAAAATAAGGTAAGAGTGTAGGTTGTTGCAACAATTTTAGTTTTAGGTTATTTGTTGTTTGTGTTAAGATTAAATGCGTTGTGACAATCTCAGTAAGGTTTAATATGCTTTCATGGTATATCAAACCTTATTTAATTAATGGGAGTGTGAAGAAGGTTTAAATAAAAACTATTGATTAAAATAGTTAATTGTTTATTACGTAATAAATCTAAGTAATGATAACGTTGGAGAAGATATTAATTTATCTGCTAATTTTGGGAGTGATTTTTCGTGTGGCTGTCGTTAAGTATGGGGTCTTTCTTGAAGGATTTGGACTTGGAGCCTTGGGGGTATTTTATGTTATATGGAGTTTTATTCATTTCAGAGATCATCACTTTAGAAAGGGTGAAATTCAAAATTGTTTATATGATCCTATAACAAAAAAGATGTCAATAATCGCAGGTGTTGGTTTGTTTCTTACCTGTATAGGTACTGCTGAGCATCTACTTTTTGTAACGAGCAGCAATATTGCTGTAGTGATAGGTCTGGTTATTTTATTGGGAGTTATGGCTTCTGAAATAGTCATGCACTATAGGGAAAAGCGTAAATATTTTTCACGTGTCTTTAAGAGAGTATTTTGTTGGATATTGTTTGGTTCATTTGCTTGGTATTCGTCTGGTATTAGATCTGTAGAAATTATCTATAGAAGACATCCTCGATTTGTCAGAGCATATAAAGCTGTTAAGAGAAATCCTAAGGATCAACAACTCATTGAATTGATGAAACGTGAATATCATATTGCTACAGGCGGTTCAAATGATGTTAATTTATAGAACATAAGATCCGTGTTAAATATAATCAATTAAGCTAATTGGTGATTTTGCTTGTGTGGTTTATCTTGGGTATGTTTTCTTGTGTATTTTTAGTTGATAAAATGTTTTAATTCTGTGAAATAATATAAGGAATGTGATATACAAAATCTTATATTTGTAATTAAAGAGCGAATGAAAAACACATTTACTATTTATTTTACGAAACTTATGAATAAGAAGACGAGTAATTCTATTGCACTACTTTTAAGCCTAATCGTTGTATTGGTTTTTAGTGCATGTAACCAAAATAATCAAGAAACGAAAACAGCTTCAGCTCCTGTTAACAATGGAAAGATTGCATTTGTTAGAATGGACTCTTTGGTGGTGAACTACTATCTTGCGAAAGAGATTAATGAGGCATTCCAAGAGACTCAAAAAGGATATAATAAAGAGTTTGGTGCGAAGAAGCAAAAGTTTACTGAAGATGCACAAGCTTTCCAAGCTAAACTACAGCGTGGTGGTTTCTTGACTGAAACAAGTGCGAGAAAAGAGAGAGATCGTATTTTGGCAATGGAGCAAGAGGTGAAGAAGATGGACTATGAACTGTCTGCTAAGCTTCAAAAGATTCAGGCGGAAAATAATCAGCGTGTTCTAGATAGTTTGAATGCTGTATTGGATCGTTTCCAAGATGCTCAACATTATAAGTATATTTTAGATGGTGCTGCTGTATTGCGTACAGAGGGTGGAGACAATATCACATCTGAGATTCTGGATATCCTAAACGGATCGCAGAAGAAGTAATAGAGAGTAGTATTCGATAGATATTTCCAAAAAAGCAAGAGCATTCATGTCTCTTGCTTTTTTTATTAGTTGTAGTTTATGGGATTTGCGGATAAATATTTACAAAAGATTGTCCATAGTGATAATCAAGTTTTTGATTTCAATGGTCTACCTGAAACCCCTCTTGTGGTGATTATTCCAGCTTATGATGAGCCTGAGATAGATCTTTGTATTCGAAGCTTGATGGCTTGTGATCGTCCCGATAATCCTGTGTTGGTTTTGGTGCTTTTTAATTCAGGAGAGATGTCATCGGAGTCGGTTCGACAAGAGAATCGTCGTGGTATGAAACGACTCGATGCGTTGTCGCAAGAGTTAAGCAATGTTTCTTGGTTTTATCTTCGCACTGCTCTGGTGGAGGATGTTCGGAAGAAGAAGGCTGGTGTTGGTTTTGCAAGAAAGACGCTGATGGATCATGCGGTGGGGTTCTTCAATGGAGTGGATCGTTCTGATGGTTTGATCGCTTCGCTGGATGCTGATTGCACTGTTTCGCCCAACTACCTGATGGAACTATCGAAAGTGGCATTGGCGGATCGTAACCTTTTTTATATCCACTATTTTGAGCACCCAATTGACTCTAATAAGGCTCTTCATCGTGGTATTGTCGACTATGAACTGCATCTGCGCTACTATGCAGAGGCACTTAAATCTACGGGGTTTCCTTATGCGTTTCATACTGTAGGGTCTGCTTTTTCTGTGAGAGCAGAGGCTTATGTGAAGCAGGGAGGAATGAACGACCGTAAGGCTGGTGAGGATTTCTATTTTCTGCATAAACTTACACATATTGGAACTCCTAGGCTACTGTCTGGATTGACTGTGTATCCATGTGTTCGTTTGTCTGATAGGGTTCCTTTTGGGACAGGCCCCATGCTGCGTAAATGGAATGACCAAGGCGAAGATCTGAGTGTGAGCTATCCTTTGGTCTCTTTTCGTAAGATCACCACGTTATTTGACCGGGTGGATCATCTGTTTGTTTCTAACGATGTGATGTTGGAGGTGGACCCGGATGTTGCTCAGTTCATGAACAGTCATGGAGACATCGATAAATTGTCGCAGTTGAGACAGAATTGTAGTACAAGTGGTGCTTTTAGAAAGCGATTCTTTCATCTCTTCGATGCATTTTGGGTCTTAAAATGTTTAAATTTTCTGATAGAGCATGGTTTTTGTAAAGATACGACACTTAGTGGGTTGATCTCTTTGGGGTTAGTTGAAGAGAAGGACTCTACCTTAGAAGCACTCCAAATATTGCGAAAGAGAGAGATTCTAGAGAATAAATGAGTATTTTTGCACAAAATAAGGAATTATGATTGTAGTTAAATTAGTACTGATTTCTATTGTGTTGGTAGGAATTTGTGTTGCAGGTTTAGCAACTCAGATACTACTGAAAAAGAATGGTCAATTTCCTCATACCCATGTAGGAGGGAATAGAGAGATGAAAAAGAGAGGTCTGATCTGTGCCAAAAGCTATGATGCGATGGAGCAAAAAAGAGCTTACTCTAAGGTTAATTTCAGTAATTTGAAGTTAGCAAAGTAATTTTTAACGATTAAAAATAGAGTAGAAGACAATAAAGTCTTAAATTTGTGGTGAAACCATAAATCATGATATCATGGCTACTCTTAAGATGTTTTTAATCGTGCTATTTTTTATGGCGGTCGTTTTTGGACTTCTTTCAGCTAAATTTTTCCGAGAGAATGCAGTGCGTAAAAGCGCTTGTTCTATGGGTGAGGGAAGCTGTGGAAGTTGTTCTTCAAAATGTAAGTCAGAATAAAATAGAGAGGTTGTTTCGATCAGATCGAGACAACCTTTTTTGTTCTTATGGTTTTGGTCATGGTTTTTTATGACGGAATTACTTCGAGTTGGATGGTGTACGGCTCAATACCGTATGGTGTTCAACAGCATTTGTAATCGTTCATGGCGATTCAAACTTATCTTAACACTTTTATACTATCATTTTGTTATATTTGAGTAGACTTCTTAGTAATATAAGAAGCCGACCCTTAGAAACATATGGATTCTTTCATACAAAATGGTGGTGAAATGAATAAGCTTTTTTTGTTAAATATATGCATTGCGGTATTGTGGCTCTCTTGTGTTCGTGTGGAACAAAATGAGAATAATACTGCGTTGATCGCGGAGGTTGGAAGGTATAAACTGACTGAAGAGATGGTGCTTCAGTGGCTGCCAGAAGGTCTGGATAGCTTGGATCGTGCTGCTTTTATTGCAAATTATAAACAGCAGTGGGTGAGGCAAAAACTCTTGGTGAGTAAAGCTGAAAGTACATTGACTGTCGATGAGATGGAGATGAGTCGTAAGATGGAGGAGTATCGTGAGAATTTACTGATCTATCGCTTGGAACAAAAATATATTTCAGAACATTTGGATACGTTAGTTCCTGTTAATTTATCGAAATCATATTATGAGAAGCATATGGATAAGTTTAAGCTGCCTACCGCTATTGTAAAGGCTGTAGTAGTGCAAGTTCCAACCTATGCTTCGGAGCCGGAAGAGATTAAGAGGCTTTTAATGTCAAAGGATACAAATGATTTTCTATCTTTAGAGTCTTATTGTTTCCGTTATGCTACGCGCTATGATGATTTTGAAGACGAATGGATTCCTTTTCATATGGTAGAACGTTTTTTTAAAGATGACTTTCAGCAACCCAAAAGGTTTTTTTTAAGAAATCGTTATTACGAACAAAAGGATTCTTTAAACTTTAGATGTGTATATTTGAAGCAATTTATGGATGCTGGTGCTTTTGCTCCGTATGAATATTCAAGGAAACGAGTGGAAAATTGGATATTGAACGAAAGAAAACGTAATCTCCTTAGAGAATTGGATAGCCTTACTTATAAGGAGGCTATGCATGATGATAGAATAAAATAAGTAGGAAAAATAAGAACAAGAATCAGATAGTATGTATATAAAGAATTTACGAGCTTTTTTACTTTCATTTTGTCTATGTTGTAGCGTAATGGTTAATGGCCAGGACAAGGTTATAGACGAAATTGTGGCTATTGTGGGTAATAACATTATCCTTAAGTCAGATGTGGAGCAACAGTACTTGCAGATGCAAGCACAGGGTATGACCACCGATGGTGACATGAAATGTGAGATCCTTGAACAGTTTTTAGAAGCCAAACTGTTGATGGCTGAGGCAGCACTGGATACGACTATTGAGGTGACCGATGGTCAGGTTAATGGTGAGATGGAACGTCGTTTACAAATGTATAGAGAACGTATTGGTACGGATCGTGATATCGAGAAGTTCTTTAAGCAAAATATGTCGGAAATTCGTTCTAGTTTGGATGAGAATATCCGTCAACAAATTGTTACCCAGCAGATGAGAGGTAAAATCACTGAAGGGGTTACAGCAACACCGGCTGAGGTTCGTCGTTATGTGAAAGATACAGACGAGTCGAAGTTACCTAAGGTAGGTGGCCAGTTGGAGTACGAACAGATATTAGTGACTCCTGTGGTTCCTGAAAAGGAGGTGTTGAGAGTAAAGAATAGTTTGCGTCAGATAAAGAAGCGTGTTGAGGATGGTTCTAGTTTTGCTACGATGGCCGTATTATATTCTCAAGGTCCTTCCGCAACCAATGGTGGTGAACTTGGTTTTATGGGTAAAGGTCAGTTAGACCCTGCTTATGCCGAGGCTGCTTTTAACTTGGAAAGTGGAGAGGTCTCGAATGTGGTTAAGAGTGATTTTGGTTACCATATCATCCAGATGGTGGAGAAGAAAGGTGGTAAAGCAAATACTAGACATATTTTGATGCGTCCAAAGATAGATCCTAAAGAGAAAGAGGGAGCTAAGGCTCGTATCGACTCTATCGTGGATATGATCGACGACGAGAAGATTACATGGAAGAGAGCTGCTTTCTTATATTCATCAGATAAAGATTCGAGAAATAATAGTGGCTTGGTGATTAATCAAATGAATATGTCATCTAAGTTTAATATTTCAGAGGTGCCACCACAAGATAGTAAGGTGTTGGCTGATATGAAAGTGGGGAAAATTTCTAAGCCTTATTGGGCTGAAGACCCTCGTAAAGGTGGTGGATCATATAAAGTGGTTAAGCTGATCACTAAGACGAAGGAGCACGTGGCAAATCCACAAGAGGATTATCAAGTGTTGTATGACCAATTCTTGGGTGAGAAGAAAGAGGATGTATACCGTCAGTGGATCAAAGATCATATGGGTGAAACGTATGTGAGAATTGACCCTTCTTATGCGAATTGTAATTTTGATAATAATTGGGAGAAGTAATTATTATCTAAAAAATAAAGGCTATTTACAAGAGAAACGTGGCATTAATTTTGTTCTCTTGTAAATAGCTTTTTTGTATTATAATAAAGAATTATTGTTTTGAATTGTTGTCTAAGTATGAGACGAAGCCTATATATTCTGCTTACTGCTGGCTTATTGTTTGTGGCGAATGTCTCTACAGCTCAAAAGCGTAGAGTGTATATCGATCACAGCGATAGCTTGGTGAGTAATGTGGGGGTGGCAAAGAATGCTGATCGTTTGATTGGTAACGTAATAGTAAGACATATGGGGGCTATCATGCATTGTGATAGTGCTTATTTCTACTCCAATGAGAATAAAGTAGATGCTTTTGGACGTATTCATATTACGCAAGGAGATACTGTTGACCTAAAGGGAAACAGTCTTGTTTATGATGGGAATACGGCATTAGCCATTATTCGTGGTAATGTAGAGCTAAAAGACCCCTCTTTGGTGCTTACTACCGATGAGTTGGAGTATAACCTGGAACACGGTATGGCTTATTACAATACCGGTGGTACTATTGTGGATAGTTTAAATACTTTGAATAGTCGTGTGGGTAGATATTACTCGGAGGATAAGATGTTGTTCTTTAAGGATAGTGTACATCTTGTCAATAAAGATTTTATCATGGATTCCGATACACTGAAGTATGATACGGAGCATAAGATTGTCTATATATCTGGTCCAACGACTGTCAATGGCGATTCAGGTTATCTCTATTCTGAATTAGGTTGGTATGAGACAATATCTCAAAATGCTGAGCTGTATAAGAATTCTCGTATGGGGAATGAGAAGCAGGAGTTGAGGTGTGATACACTTCTGTATGATAAGCTACGAGGACAAGCTTGGGCATATCATCATGTAGAGATTGAGGATTTTAAGAGCATGCTTGAGATACGTGGTGAAATAGGAGAGTATAATGAACATAGTGAGGAGGGAATGGTGACTAAAAAAGCCGAGCTTCTTCAGTATAGTGAAAAGGATACCCTGTTTTTGCATGCCGATACGCTACGTACTTACCCTATGGCTGACTCTATTGCCGATAAAAAGATATTTTTAGCATACAATAAGGTGCGGTTTTATCGCAAAGATATGCAAGGAAAATGTGACTCATTGGTATATAGTGCGCAAGATTCGGTGATGCGAATGTATTTTGAACCGATCGTTTGGGCAATGAATAACCAGATGACTGCAGACTCTATTACCTATGCGAACCAACCTAAAGGAGCCGACCTGTTGAAGCTCTATACGGATGCATTTATGGTATCGAAGGATAGCCTAGATATGTATAATCAAATTAGTGGTAAGAATATGGTTGGTTACATTGTCAATAACTCATTGGATGTGTTGGATGTGATTGGGAATGGCGAAACGATATACTATGTCAAGGATAAGAGTGGTATGATGGGAGTCAATAAGGCAGAGTGTTCTAATATAAAGATCAAAATGAAAGAGAATAAGATCTATCGTATCTCTTTTATTACTCAACCTAAGATGGACTTCTTTCCTCCTGCCGATTTTGGTAACCAAGATCTCAAGTTACCTCTGTTTAGATGGGAGGAGGCCATAAGACCTAAGAGCCCAGAGGATATCTTTAACTATGAGGCTTATGATGACGGTAAAGAGGTTGAACGCAATATTGTAGACCAGATATCTAAGAAAGAGATTCTAGAAAAGGTGCGAAAATCATTACGCCAATCAGATAAGAAGTAGTTATTCATTAGGTTTACCTAATTATATCAAAGGCCTTCCAATATCGTTGGAAGGCCTTTGTTGGTATATGCGATTATAGCTACGCTATTTTCTCGATACGATATTTATATGCACCGTTACGCTGTCCTCCTATTTGGTCTATTAAACATTAAAAACGATCTCTGTCGAATAACTCTATAGTACCATTACTTTGTCTTCTCCTAGCAGATATATTTGCCATATCCTATCAACCATGTAAACATCCCATAGATATTACTTGAGGATATATTTCTTTAGGAACGCCTCTGTTCTTCGTTCTACTCTTTGCCAACTGTGTGACTGTAATCCATTTGCTATCACATGTGTGTCGGCATTCGGAAATAGAACAAGCTCTTTCTCTTCGGTTCCTAATAGAGGGTACATCTCTTTTATCGCTTTAACGCTAACAGTGTTGTCTTCGTGCTTTTCATCTTTGTAGTAGGCACCAATAAACGTAGGACATGTAACTTTCGAGAAAGTCTCTTCGTTCATCGTGATATCTAGAAGTTGCTGTAGATAAACCATACTCTCTACACGGTATTTCTGGTACCAGTATTGTGCCACCTTGCCCGTGTCGTGGAAGACGCGGAAGTTACCACCCATCGCCAAACGTGCAATGTCTAGCCCCCATGGTTTAGATAGTAGCTTCGCTTCGGGTTGCTTGATAACAATATTGGGAGAGTAGAGAATTAATCCATCGACAAGTTCTGGAAAGTCTGCTGCAAGCTTCAACGAAAGTGTTCCCCCAGTGGAGGTACTCATGATAATGACTTTCGTCCCTAATTGGTGTGCGATAGCTAGAGCCTCTTTTGAGGATTCGTAAAGCTTGTCTGGAGTCATATCTAGCAGTGCATTCTTCTTCTTGAGCCCATGATCATGAAGTCGAGCATAATATGCATTCGCATTCATCATCTTGGTGATATGATCGTTAATAGGAGCCCCTTCATACCATGATGCAGAGAAGCCATGGAGATAGAGAAGTACATACTCCGTATCCTCTTTGGTCTCTCTGTTATTCCAGATGATACGTGCTTCATTGTCCTCTCTTGTTTCCGTTTCTGCTTCGCGTTTGTTGACCCATTGGTCAAGTTCGTCTCCCTTCTTATCAATCTCTGGTAGAGAATCCGTGAGCTTATATGGTCTAGGTCGTGGTCCTACAAAGTATCCTGCGATAAGGAAAAGGATACATATTATGGCTATTCTAACCTTCTTCATGCTATGTCAATTTTGTTGTTATTTCGATCAAGTAAAGAATTATATGCTAAAAATAATCACTTTTTGATTATAAAACTCGAATGTTCTATTTTTTCAATATACAGTTGTCTATATGTAATGTGTTGATAAACAGATGTCTCTTATTTCTGTAACGTTTTCGATAAGAATAAGGTTCATTTTTTGTTAACAAATATTAACCAATGTCCGTTGCGATTACTTGTAAAAATGATTCAATTTGTCAGTATAACAGTGAAAGGTCTGGCTATTTGGTTATTAAATAGATTACTATTAACTTTAAGCTTGATCTACTATCGTAGAAAGAATAAAATGTTAGAACTAAAATATGCCCCCATATTAGAATGAACATTGAAGCTAAGAATATGATATTTGATGCTACCCACAGATTCTTTTTTTATACCCCCCCACAATCAGTTATAGTAAGAAAACCATCACTCTGAAAAAAATATATTTTAATGAAGGATAATAGAATACATTACAAAAGGTTTAACGACCGTGATCAGAGGTTTAATGAAAAATTTGACGATGCATATTTTGAACGCCAGCATGCAAAAGGTAAGCTGACTGCAATAGAACGTGTCGATATTTTATTAGACGAGGATTCATTTGTTGAGATTGATGCATTTGCATTGCCATTAAACTATGAAGGAAACGATCCTAAGGCACTTGGTGATGGCGTTATCTGTGGTTATGGTAAGATCAACAACAGAGATGTGCTTGTTTATGCACAAGATTTTAACTATCAAGGTGGTTCATTAGGTACAATCCATGCCGAGAAGATCCAAAAAGTACAAGATCTTGGTTTAAAGATGGGGCATCCTGTCATTGGATTGATTGACTCTGGTGGCGCAAGAATCCAGGAAGGTATTGCTAGTCTGGCTGGATATGCTGGTATCTTTATGAACAATGTAAAGTCGTCAGGAGTTATTCCTCAGATCTCAGTAATCTTAGGACCTGCTGCTGGAGGTGCAGTGTACTCTCCTGCTTTGACTGACTTCATCTTTATGACTCGTAAAACGGCCTATATGTTTGTGACGGGGCCAAATGTGGTTAAAGAGGTGCTGAACGAAGATACGACAAGTGAGAAGCTTGGTGGTGCTGATGTTCACAGTGCAAAGAGTGGTGTTGCCGACTTTATCTATGATGATGAAGAGCATACCCTGTTAGGTGTTCGAAAGCTTCTTAGCTATTTGCCATCCAACAACATAGAACAACCTCCTGTATCCAAAAGTGTGAATATCCTACCTGATGGAATGGAGAATATCTCTAAAATCATTCCAGATGACTCTAATAAGCCATACGATGTCATTGAGATTATCAACAGATTGGTTGACAAGGGGTCATTCTTCGAAACAGCAGAAGGATACGCACAGAGCATTGTAACTGGTTTGGCAAGGTTGAACAATCAGGTTATTGGTATTGTGGCCAATCAACCCAAACACCTTGCAGGAACTTTAGATATTGATTCTTCTCGCAAAGCAGCGCGATTTGTTCGTTTCTGTGATGCTTTTCATATACCGATACTTGTGTTAGAAGATGTACCTGGTTTCTTACCCGGTATCGAACAAGAGCATGCAGCGATCATTAAGCACGGTGCCAAACTACTATTTGCTTTTGCTGAAGCATCCGTACCTAAGATCACCGTGATCCTTCGTAAAGCTTATGGTGGAGCTTATATTGTTATGAACAGCAATAAGATGGGGGGCGACTTCAACTTCGCATGGCCTACAGCCGAAATTGCTGTGATGGGACCAGAAGGTGCTGTTAAGATTCTTAATAGGAAAGAGATTGCTGCATCAGAGAACCCTGAAGAGGTGCGTCGCTCATTGATCTTAAAATATAAAGAAGAGGTGGCAAACCCTTATATCGCAGATCAAAAAGGATATATCGACGAGGTGATTCTACCTGAGACTACCCGTGATAAGTTGATCAAAGCCTTCGCACTGTTAGAGAATAAGTTCGTTGAGAAGAGTTCTAAGAAACACGGTAACATTCCACTTTAATTTGCAAATAACGAGTATGAAAAAAATATCATCTATACTTATAGCCAATAGAGGAGAGATTGCCATCCGTATTGCTCAAACAGCAAAGAAGATGGGGATCGAAGTATTTGGTCTTATGACCCATTATGAACCGAATGCAGTATACCTTCAGCATATGGATCGTATTGTGGATGTCACAGCCCACAGCCACGAAAACGTATTTATGAACCCAGATATGATTGCGGAGATCGCACATAATCATGGGGTGACTTCCGTTCATCCTGGTTATGGATTCCTGTCTGAGAGTCGCGAATTAGCTGAGGCATGCGATCGATTAGGCGTTATTCTTATTGGTCCTTCTGCCCAAGCAATTGAAGATATGGGCGATAAAGGAGTGGCGCGTAAGATGGCTAAGGCGGCTGGTGTCCCTATCTTAGAGGGGAGTAAGGACATCGTGGAGAATATCGATGACGCAAAAGTGTTGGCCGACAATATTGGTTACCCTGTTATTATCAAAGCGGTAGCTGGTGGTGGTGGTAAAGGAATGCGTGTGGCACGTACACCAGATGAGCTGTCCATGATGTTCAAGATGGCACGTCGCGAGGCAGAAGGTATCTTCAACAATGCAGATGTATTTATCGAGAAATATGTTGAAGATCCCCATCATATCGAATTTCAGATCCTTGCCGATAAGCATGGAAATGTAGTGCACCTTTTCGAAAGAGAGTGTAGTATTCAGCGTAAGCACCAAAAGCTTGTAGAGGAGGCGCCTTCTCCAGCACTAAACGACACCCTAAGACAGAAGATGGGCGAGGCTGCTGTAAACATTGCAAAGTATGCAAACTACTACAGTGCTGGAACCGTTGAGTTTCTTGTGGATACCGATAAGAACTTCTACTTCTTAGAGATGAACACCCGAATACAGGTAGAGCATCCCATCACTGAGGCTATCACAGGAGTGGACCTTATCGAGCAGATGATTCGCATCGCACAAGATGAGCCTCTGCCATTCAAACAGGAGGATATCAAAATCGAAGGAGCATGTATTGAATATCGTCTAAATGCCGAAGATGTTCAGTCTAACTTTGCACCTGCGTTCGGTATTATCGAGCAGTACGATTTTCCAACACACCCTGCACTGCGTTTAGACACTGGTTATCGCAATGGCATTGTCGTGCCTCCATACTTCGATTCGATGGTTGCAAAGGTGATCGTATCTGGCGAGAGCCGTGAAGCTGTATTGGCATCCTCAAGAGAGATTCTTGAAGAGATCAAGATCAAAGGAATTAAAACCACATTAGGATTCTTTAAAAAGATATTAGACACCCCTTCGTTTATTGAGGGTAGCTATACCACTTCGTTCTTGTTAAAAGACATAGATCAAGTGTTCCACCAAAAACCAAACGAAGAGATGGTGGCTGCTTATGTGGCGATGCAGTTATACTTGAATAACAAAAGTGATATTGAGACTGGAGATTTAGAGCAAAAACTAAGCTCTCCATGGTTACAGAGCAAACACTTAAAAAATCTTTAATCATGATAGCACGTAAAAGAAAGACCAATAAGTTCTATGTGGGTGGAGAGAACGAATATACGTTTATCGAAGAGCTTGGTGAGCTTAAAACGATGGATGGAGAAGAGATCCATATTGGAACAGATTTCTCTCAAGAAGAGATTGAATTGACTTTAGATGGAGTGATCCACAAAGCACAGATCGTATCGATAAAGAAAAATAAGTGTACCGTACTTGTCAATGGTAACACATATAACTTCGTAATCGACACAGAGATCTCTAAAAGAAGAAAAGAGATTCTAACTCGCGATGAAGACGAGAAAGAGCAAGAGGTTATTGCACCTATTCCTGGAAAGATAGTAGATGTATTTGTAGCCAAAGGACAGAATGTCGAGGCGGGACAAATCATCCTTACTCTAGAGGCAATGAAGATGCAGAACGAGATTCTTGCTCCGATCTCTGGAGTGGTGACCGAACTCAATATCAAGCCCGAAGAGGTGGTGGTGGCAGGACATAAGATGGTGACTATCGAAGTGATATAACCAATCAAAAGTAACCATTAAACATAAAAGGGTGAAAGCAACTAGCTTTCACCCTTTATATATATTATGATCTCATGCAATTAATAAAAACCGCCATTCTTATAGGTCAGCTTGTAATACCCGTGATCATATTGATCGTTGCCAACAGAGTTGAACTTAAGGGTCTTAACAAAAGCAATTGCACTATCTATAGTACGCTGACTCGTAATGGTTGTCTTCCCCTCATCTACCAACACTTTAGAAACTTGCCCTATCGGATTCACCGTCAAGTTTAAGTAGATAGTTCCACTTTCAGCACCAATATGACCTGGTTGCTTTGCTCCAGAAAGATAGACGCGATTGGCTACACTCAGCCCTTTACGTTTAGATGAATTGGTCGAAACCGCACTGGTCTTACTACTTGCTGTCGCTCTATTATTGACCTTCTCTTGTTCTTTGGTCTTCTCAGCAGTAGTAATGATATTCTTCAACATCTCCTGAGCCTGCTGCTCTGCGATCTTGATCTTCTCTTGAACCTTACGGATACTATCTTCTCGACGCTTCTTGATCATCTTCTCACGTTTGACCTCCTCTTTATGTCGTCGCTCTTCTTCCTGTCTCTTCTTCTCCTCTGCCTTCTTCACAGAGTTGATATCGGTAGTCTTCTTATTATTGACTTTAGGTGTATCTTTTTTGACCCCTTCGTTAGACTTATTTTTATAAGACTTTCCTGCTTTAGGTGTGACTACACTTTTATGTATCTTTTCTACCTTCTTCTGATGCTCTTTAGGTCTGGCTTTCGAAGCTGTTGCGATCTTATCGTTCTTCTGTTGCTTCACAGGACGTTTAGGCTTGGCTTGTGCCACCCTATCCATTCCTCTATTATCCACCAACACAACGTACTCTTGATCACTTCCTCCATTTTGCCCATCTAGCGTAACGAAACAAAGGATCAGTACAATAATCAGGTGTGTAACCAACGAAAAAACAGCACCATGAAGTCGGGTATCATCATTTTGATTTACCATGTTAGTTCATTTGAGGGCTTATTTTCTGACATTCGATGTCCCTAAGAGCAACGTATAGTTCAACTCTCTCGCAAGAGACATTACTTTCACAACCTCTTCCACAGGTACACTCTTCTCTGCTTGTAGCATCACAACAGGTCTTGGTTGTCCCTTCACATATTCATTCTCAGGGAAAGTCGTTTGTAAGGCTGGTTGTAGGTCACTATAGTTACATGTCTGCGGCTGTGCCGATCCATTGGCATAACTATAATCCATTCGTTTATTGATATATATCGTAAATATCGACTTGTTACTCTTCCCCTGTGCACTCTGTGGAAGTGTAATCTTGAGACTCGGTGGCCCGATCATGGTCGATGCAATCATAAAGAACACCAACAATAGGAACACGATATCTGTCATCGACGACATACTAAACGTAGCATCTACTTTACTTCTTCTTTTTAATGACATACGCTAGGTTATTTTGTTGGTTCGTGTAATAGGTCCATGAACTCTGTCGATGTATGCTCCATGATAGCTACAGTCTTATCGACACGTGCCACAAGAATATTGTAAGCAAAGTAAGCAAGAATACCTACCAACAAACCACCTGCTGTTGTTGACATCGCAGTATAGATACCTCCAGCTAAGTTCGAGATCTCCACATTCTTGGCACTCGACATTTCGTAGAAAGCTTGAATCATTCCCATTACAGTACCAAGGAATCCAATCATCGGTGCACCACCAGAAACACTTGCTAATACAGGTAGTCCTTTCTCCAATTTAGAGATCTCTAGGTTACCCACATTCTCGATAGCTGTCTGTACATCACTCAATGGACGTCCCATACGACGAATTCCTTTTGCAATCATACGTCCCATAGGTGTGTTCGAAGTCTCACAAACCATTAGTGCACCATCAAGGTCACCTGTTTTGATCTTATGTTTGATATCATTCATCATACCGTTATCAAACTTTCTAGCTCTAGCAATAGCGAAGTAACGCTCACCAAAGATATAAAGCGCGATGATCGACAATATGACCAATGGGTACATCATGAATCCACCTTTCTGAAAGATGTCAGCAGGAGTAAGGCTATTGTTTACCTGCATATTCATGTTTATTGCAGTTTCATTAGCTGCTTGTGCCGTAGCGTTTAGTAAAATAGATAGGGTATGCATGTCTATATAATGTTTCAATTAAAATTCTAAATACAAATTTATATAAAGGCAATGAAAAATAATTATTTATATCTGTAAAATAACAAGGAAGTCATATATAAACAACAAAGTGGCCCTATTTTTCTTCTTTTATAGACTTTGGGTCCCCCTCTTCTGTTTGATCCTCTTCCTCTTCTGCCTTCTGTTTCTGTTGTTTCTTCAATAAACGCCTCTTCTGTCTACGCTCTTTACGCTCTGCACGTTGGCGTTTGTAACGTTCGAATAGCTCATCGAAACTGTTGAAGTTCTCTTTGAAAGTAACACCTACCCCTTGAGTATATGGTGCCGTATCGTATAGTAGTTCGTCATTCGATCGGTTATAAACCTTTAACTGTAGCTTCCCGTTTTTAGTCAATTTGACATAGACCTCCACCTCACCCACAATCTCGTTGGCATTCTTTGACTGTAAACTCCCGTTATTACCTATATTACCATTGATCAACACACGGTTGTTCAGTAGCTGGGTACTTAAAGCCACCTCAATCTGGCGATCACTTACATTATCTCCAGGACGATAGTTAAAGCCAATATCGAAGTCATTCGATATCTCTGACAACCAACTAGAGAACTGGTTCGACAGAAGTTCCGAGGCCGTTGAACTAATGATATCTGCATTGTTCGATTGTTCCGAATCAGCCCCTTTTAGATAATCAGGAGTCGTAAATTTACCAATAAGTAGAATCGAAATCATCTGTCTGGTGATCTCCTCTTTGGTCGATAAATATTGTGCAATCTCATCCTTAGTCCTCTCATCGGCTGTGGGCAATTCAATAGCAAAATCAACTTTTGGGTTAGAGAGGTCATTGGTCAACTTAATAATACAGTCCACCTTAATACGCTTACTATAGTCATTGCTAGAACTACTCTCTCCTAGAAGCTCTTTCAACGAAGCCTTCGTTGAATACACTGCTTCAAGGTTCAGCCTTGCTTTATATGGATCTCCTTCCCAACTCAGCGTACTGTTCTCTTTTACCTTAAAGTGTTTACTGATAAAACCCTGTCGCGTAAAATTGTAGTTCCCTTTATCGATGGTGTAATTACCATACATACTGATATCACCCTCCTTATCGTAAATGATACGCATATCACCAGAACCTGTACCTTCAATCAGGTCGGCCGAATTACGATCAAATAAAATACGGAACTTTGCATCAGGAGTCATGGTCAGATCCAAATTAAGCGTGAAATACTCATCCACCTCTCCTTGCTTCAGAACTTCTTCCACCTTAAAGAACCTTTTGGGTTTCTTAAATCGAATAAAGCTATTCTCCGTCGCACTCGATGGACCCACCATCGGAATCGTAATATTGGTACCAAGACCTGTCTTTACATTGGCCGACAGATTTAAGTCATCCGTATTTCCTGTCAAACGTACATTTCCAATACCATGTGCAGTACCATAGAACTCCTCATTGTCATCTACCGTAGTATTCAGTACCGATAGATAGTCCGTCGCGATATTCAGGTCGAAGACAAAATTAGAGAAGAAGTCGTGTTTAATATAACCATTAAACGAACCTGTATTCCCTTCTTCATCGATTAACCCCATATTCACAAACTTCATGGTATCTGGTACAAACGTCACACTATCCGATATGGTATAGGTCGTTTTAGTGAAATCAATTCCAACCTCTCCTTTATCGAGTAGCACTGTCCCCACCAAATAGGGGTGTGTCGCTTTTCCTTGAACCTTCACCTTACCCGATATGCTACCACCCAGATGATAAGAAAAGTGCTTTAAGAAAGGCATCAAACTAATAAACGGAACCTTATCCAACTCCGCATCATAATCCATCCGGTTCTGTGACGGCGAAAAAGTACCATGGGCATCAAGAATTCTACGCTCATCTTTCAGTAGTAGCAATTGCGAAAACAGCTCCTTGTCGATACTATTCCAATCCGACTTCAGCGATATATCCCCCAAAGGCTTATCACTAAACGAAAAGTCTTTAATAAATAGATCTCCCAAAACGATGCGGTGTCTATAGAGATCCTTCAATGTCATGATTCCATTAATATTTCCACTCAAGCCTGTGTCCCATGCACAAATGGTGTCTATCTTACCTATCTCGACATCATTAAACTTAATATTCATGGAGTCATTCGGCAACGACGACATCTTACCATCAATTTTTAAACGATGGTTCATATTGGTAATCTCTAAACCTGAAATAGCTACCGAACTGCTGTCAATATCAATAGTAGATTGACTAATCCCAATCTCGTGGTCAGCCACAAAAACATATGACGGATCTACCTTAAACCTAAATTTAGGAACTCTACGCACCTCATTATCTCTCGATATAATAGTTTGAATAGGTATATTTCCAGAATAGGTCATCTCATCGGCATTACTCCACGAAATCAAAGAAAATATCGTATCGTTTTCAGCTCTTGAGTGTAGTGCTAAATTATGAAACGAATAGCCATCTCCGATAGACAATTTAGAAGCCCTAGCGCGAGCCTGTAAAGAGCGCTGGTTGTCAAAAATATTTAGTGTCAGATGCTTAATCAGATTGTTGTCATGATACACCTCTGGGATGTCCACCAATAGATTTGCGGTATGTGTCGAATCCGTCAAAGCCCCCGTAATCTCTATAGGGAAACGTATCGCCGACTTCGGAGAGAAGTACTGCAATAACCCTTTATCATCCGTTATCTGTCCTTTTATCGTAATATTATTATTATCCGTTAACACCGATTCGCTCGACAAACTAGGAAGGTGTGACGACAGAATGTTTCGTACCGAGTGGTAAAGCGACTTATAAGTATAATCACCTATGATACCGATATTCACAAAATCACTACTCAACCTGAAATTCCTCTGTCCCTGCTGTTTGTCGGTCTCCATCAAAATATCATTGAACGTACAATGATGATTTCCATTGGCCATATCGAAGCGATCGATATTTACACTCCCCTTGAAATTATCGATACTATTCCCCGTAAAATTCGCTTGCAAGGCTAGGTTAAGCGTATCGATACGATTAATTTCGCTCTGCTTAAGATACGCGGGAACAAAATCAGTTACATTCAAATGGAAATTATAACTAGGTATTTCAGCCATATAATCCACCTTCCCATTGAAGTCAAGGTTAAGGTGTGGATCTTGTATCTTTACTCCACCCTCAAAACCACCTGCATAGGCGCGTCCATTTAGAAAAATAGAGTGAACAATGTAGTCTTTAATTTGAATATCATCAATGGTTCCAACCACCTTCAGATCATAATCTTTCTCATTGGTATAGTATCCATGAAGGTTCGATCGAAGTGTCAAATTAGCCAGAGACTCCGATTGTACCAATTCGCCCAGCTTAAAGTTGGTCGTGTTAAACACCCCACTGACACTCACTTTCCCTTCGTCATCTGGTCGAATAGCAATATCTGTATCCACCTTTCCTAACGCTCCTGTAAGTGTTCCGAACGAAACAAAATCCGAAGGAAACCCCGTGAACTCCCCCTCATAATAGAGTTGATGCTCATTGTCGATACTCTCAGGTAGATTCATATACTCCGCACCAAATGATAAAGGCATCCTGATACGACGAACCTCTCTTAGATCTACCACCGCTCTATCCAAACGAGCAAAGATAAAGGTGTTCTTAATGTTCGGAAGACCTGAGAAACCCACATTTCCTTTCAGCATAGTATGATCCTTAACCCGAAGCTCAAAATCCTTTCCCTTCAAATTTGATACCGGACCTTTAATAGTTCCTTTTAACGACACAACCTCATTCATCCCCTTTATCTCTGGAACAAAATAGGCAACCTCTTTAAGTGACACACTCGACTTTTTAAAGTGGAGATAAAAGGGTCTTTTTATCATATCCAGCGAAACACTATCCTGCTTTAACTGCATAAAACAGCTATCTACCTCAAGCTTCGAAAACCCTGTCTCTACCTTCAGATTGTGTATTTGTACCTGTTGTGGGTCCACCGACAGCTTTCCCGTAATGTTTTTCAACTCTACCGAATGAATCTCTTTTAAAGAGAACTGGTTTAGATTGAAAAGAAGTAGTGAGTCCATCCTCGAAGTCGAAAAATCAACCGTAATATTTTTCAGGTCAATATGACGATAGTCGAAAAGATCCGACAGCTCTTTCACATTCTCATCATTATTCTTAATATGTGCATCCTCAATACGAACATTGCGAAGTTGAAACTGCCATGGCGATCCACTCTCTTGAGGGGTGTCGCTATGCAACGAATCTACTAAAAACTGGTAGTTGTAGCTTAAGCTATCTTTATATCGTTTCGAATTGATATAAGCCGACTCCAACAGAATACTATTAGAGAACAGTTGTTGTTTCTCTAAATTCAACGAATCCACCTCCACAACCAATGCTTTCGAAAAGAGAAGGGTGTCCTGTTTTTGATCTTTCAGTAGAAAGTCTTTTAAAACCAGTTTGTTAAAGAATCGAATATCAACTTTTCGTATGGAAATTTGTGCCCCCAACTGCTGTGAGATATCGTCCGTTATGGACTGCACAATAAGGGTCTGCACACGACTGCTCATCAATGCAACGTAACAAGCACATAAAGTGATTATTAGCATCAAGAGTATAAGTAGTACTATTTTACCTATTTTTTTAATAACTTTGAGTCTTTAAAAAGAATAACATTTCGTAACCGAGGATACTTCGATAACAAAAATCGTAATTTTTTGCACAGGTTCATAAAAAGATGCTAAAAAAATTACGATAATATCAAGATTTCCTCGTTTCGTTGTCGTATATAGCATATGGAAAAGGATATTTTTATATTGGGGATTGAATCATCTTGTGATGATACTTCAGCAGCAGTGATCAAAAATGGGGTGATATTGAGTAACGAGGTCGCAGGTCAAAAATGTCACGAAGCCTATGGTGGCGTTGTTCCTGAACTCGCTTCAAGAGCCCATCAACAAAACATTATTCCCGTGGTGGATATGGCGTTGAAAAATGCCGGTATTAAGGCAACTGAACTTTCTGCCATCGCCTTCACTAGAGGCCCTGGTCTACTTGGTTCCCTGCTTGTGGGTACCTCTTTCGCAAAAGGTTTGTCGCTATCGACAAATGTGCCACTTATTGATGTTAACCATCTTCAAGGACATGTCCTTGCTCACTTTATTGGCGAAGAAGGAGTAGACAAAAAAATGCCTAAATTCCCATTCTTATGTCTTCTTGTATCTGGTGGTAACTCACAAATTATTCGTGTCGACGATTACCTCTCTATGGAAGTGATTGGTCAAACCATCGACGATGCAGCTGGAGAAGCCTTCGATAAATGTGCCAAAGTCATAGGACTACCTTATCCTGGAGGCCCACTAATCGATAAGTATGCTGCCTTAGGTAATCCCGATGCCTTCACCTTCTCTAAACCACGTATCCAAGGATACGACTACTCTTTCTCAGGGTTGAAAACAAGTTTCTTATACTTCTTAAGAGACCAAATCAAAGTAGATCCCGATTTCATCGAGAAGAATAGAAACGACATCTGTGCATCCCTACAAAAAACAATCATCGATATCCTTCTCATTAAACTACGTAAAGCAGCCAAAGAGACAGGAATAAACGAAGTATCTATTGCAGGTGGAGTATCCGCAAACAAAGGATTGCGCGCTGCCCTACAAGACGATGCAAAAAAATTCGGTTGGAATCTATTTATCCCACCTTTTGCTTTCACAACCGATAATGCGGCCATGATCGCCATTACAGGGCACTACAAGTATCTAAACCAAGATTTCATTGGTCAAGATGCAATGCCATATTCGAGAGTAACATTCGATAAATAAAAAATAACTATAGAGGATTGGACTATCATTAAAATAGACCATAAACTCGAAATCCTCTCTTATAGAGTAGGACCATTACCAACAGAGGGCTTTCATATACGAAAGCCCTTTCTTCTTGCATAAAACCAGCCCCCTTCTAGCACCCATCCCTATACTAAAGTTACCCTAAACTTACCCTTAAGTTACCCTTCCCTTACCTCCACACGACAAAAAGGTAAAGAAACCGTATGCAAACCGTAAGTCATATATGTCGAAAATATAGAGAAGTCCCCCACTTTATTACCATCATATCCTTAGATGTCCAACATCGATATCATCTTTGAAGCGCAAGGGATGGGATACCGATTAAAATAGAACCACCAAGACACAAAGGGTTGATGTATATGAATGGAAAATAAGGAATTCATAGCCACGGATTCAACGGATCAGACGGATTCTCACGGATCTTGGTTGAGGTGCAAGGGTATGGGGCAACTGCTGGGAACGCTGAGCTCCAGCTCGGCATCATGTGTCCACTTTACCATTGAGCAACTTGCCCGTGATGCAACATACGCAGGTGAATACTAAGGTTGTCGCTCTCTTGTGGTACGATGCCGAGCGGAGCTCAGCGTTCCCAGCTGATGGCACACCGATGAAACAGATCTTTTTTTGTTATGACCACGTAGAGGCGCGATGCTCGCGTCTAAAATTTAGCATTTTTAGCATATGGTTGTTGCAAATTAAATGTTTGGATGAGGTCTCCCTATCGTACCAATGAATTGACACAAACTAGGTCGTATTGGATGTGGTGTGTGTTTGCTAGTTTGACTGGGATCAGTTCTTTTGATAGTGTGGAACATCCAGAGAATGATGTGGCGGAGGTGAAGGAGACATTAGATCAGACAAAAGTTAGGTTGTTGACTCAAGAGCAGAAGTTGGTTTATTTGGAAGATCGATTTTTTGAGCGTTTGGATGGTGCAGAGGCAAGAATTAATGCGGAGATTCGAGGTCAACAGAAGCAGCTGGATGATTTAAGGGGGTTGATACATATTGTTCTTTCGTTCCTGGTTGGTTTGAGTGGATATCTGATTTATGAGAAGAGAAGTGAGAAGAAGGAGTAGAATATTTCTTTTGATATTAGCCAGATGATAATTAATGGATATTGTTGAAAATGTGGTATTTATTGTGTTGTGATTTTAGATACATTATTTTCGGTTTAATGGTTAATAAAAAAGGGGTTTTTAATAGCTATTGATAATTATTACGATATGCAAATATCAATAAGAGGTATATTTGTGTGAATTATTTAAATTGTAAAAAATAACGTATTTTCTCCTATTGATGAGTTTCTTTTTGTCCAGTTGTGCATCATACGAAGCAGTGCAACCTCCAAAACTTCCTAATAATATAGTGGATATTAACCAACCTTATGAAGAAGTGTGGAAGAGAGTTGTCAATGATACTAATAAGTAATATACCTATTAGTATCATTGACAAATCAAGTGGATTAATTGTTTCAGAAATGGATTTAGATCAGACTAGTGGTGCTTTTATTACAGATAAAATGGTTACTTCAGGAGGATTGAAACCATGGGAGGTATAGGGTTTGTTTTTTTGCGATGGGCAAAGCCCAGAGAGAGCGATCTATATGAGTTATTCTATTTTATCTTGATACATTTATTTGTGTAGGTTCCAAGGTTTGCTAACCTAGTCAAATACTTGGTTAAGAATAGTATGTTTTACAGTTTCTCCTCGTAATTCATATGATACGATTTGTTTTGTTGGAGTTCTAGATGTACCAACGTATACATTTTGTACTGTATAGTTTTTAATAAATTTAGAATTTTGTCTCACAATATCTTCGATAGCATAAAAATTGTTTTCTTTCGCAATTTTAGAAGCATTACGACTTGTTCTTCTATTAACATTGGGGGCTTGAGGAACAATATTAATACCTTCACTAATTCCGCCAAGAGAATTTGCAATCATATGACCTCCATCATAATTTTTAGCTTCGATTTTACCGATCGCCATTTCTCTTGCTTGTCTTTGCATACCTTTATTACGAGGGACTTTATTTACTCTAGCAAATGATGGCATAATAGCTTTTGTGGGTCTAGATAGTTCATCTGTAAAATATTTAGCTCCATTTGCGTTGTATGTTGCATTTGGGATTAAGTTCGAAGTGTTTAATAGAGTATTTAATTTAGCTTCTTTAGTACCACGAGAGACCCAATTTGTATTAATAAGCGTATTTTTATTTGTAACTAATATTGTCGCTAATTGTTCTCCTTCTTTAGAAAAAACTTTATGTCTACCATTAGAGCTTTTAACTATAAACTTATTAGATTGAATAAGTTCCGTAATAGAAGAAAATCCAACTTTTCGGATTTCCTTCGTTACCATATTTTTATTTGCGTTTTTTAATACTTTCGTTAATGGAATTGCTTCCTCTACAGCTTCTTTTGCAGCTCCTCTAATTATTTTTTCGAATCCTTCCTCTGTTATTTCCTCAGTTGTTTCTTTAGCACCTTTTTTTACAAGTTGTTTGATGCCTTTCTTTGCAATAGAGTCACAGGAAATAATTGTAAAAAGAATGCAAAGAACATATAGATACCTCATACCTCAATATTATACGTTAAAAAAATGGTTAGTGTAGTTGTCTAGATTTTCTAAAACATCTATATTCTTAACTTCAATGTTTTTAATGAAGATCTGCGTCAATTCTTCTTGAATTTGTGCTTCTATTTTAAGATCTTGAGGGACGAAATAACAGAGTGATGCAATAGTTATTATTGAACCTGTTATGGATCTCCAAAGTCTTCTTTCAGATTCAAATTTAGCTTTAGCTTCTCTAATCCTGTATTCAGTAAAACCTTTGTTTGCAGTTTTAAATGCATCCATTGCAAGATTCATCCACCAGGGATTGTCCTTTGATTTTCGTTTAGATTGTACAAGAAGCTCACCAGTATTAAGAAGATTTTCTCTAATTTTCCCCCAGTTATTAGCATTAATAATTGCATTGTCAATTAAAGGCTTATAAATTAAAGAAGTAATAAAAACAATCAAGATTGTAAAGAATATGTCAATACCAATATCGTATCCTTCATTTGAGAGTTTTTCTTGGATGTATGGTTCTATCATCAAATCTAGTTTATTAATGTCAATTTTGACCATTGGTAACTCTTGATATTTTGTTGCATTTTTTGGATCAAGGTATAAATGTTTGTTATAAACAAGGTTCTGGTAGTTTCTAATGCGATTATTGATATTGACATTTAGATTTTGAAGGTCTAATTTGTTTCTTATGATATTATTCCATTCACTTGTGATTTCAGAATCGTCTTTTATATAACATTTCACGAGTAATGCATTCCATAGATGGTGAAACTGTCTAAAGATCCCAAATTCCTCATCAATAACACTCTTTGCACTCTTGATAAGAGATTTACTTGCGGATGAATATAGATGATTTTGGAATGAATTATTATGCTCAATTTCCGAAGAGTAAATTTCTTTCGGGATTGGACTAAAATTAGGTGCTTTTGTTGTTATTTCTTCAAGAGAGTATTCAGATTTAATACTTGATATATCTTCTCTTTTGTCAGCTTCTATGATTTCTTGTATCATATCATGCCCTTCACGATTGATCTCAATTTCTCCGATCTCTATTTTAATAAAGTCGGACTTGCTTATTGGAGTTGCTTTCGCAATTGAATCAATGTTATAATTGTAATAAGCAAGTAGGTTGTTTTTAGAGTCATTGCTATTGTTTGTTTTCGAAGAGTTACAGCTAATAAGAGTAATAGCCGTTAAGCATAAAAGTAGTTTGTAGGGATTCATTTGTGTAAAAATTAATAGATGTCGATATGCAAATATAAATAATATTTATGCTTTTTATGTTTATTTATATTGAAGTTTTATGTGATAGAATGTAGTATTGAATAAACATCATTGTCTTAGTTAAACAATATTTTAGACCTTAGGTGTTTTTATGTAATAATCTAATGGTATTTTATTTTTTGCGATGGGCGAAGCCCAGAGATAGCGAAGCTGTATGTTAAAAGATGAATGAGTGAAAGAGAGTCTGAGTATTTGAGCATAAGTAAGGAGGAGAATTGAGGAGGAAGGGGACATTGATTAGTGTATGTCAAAAGGGGTTTAAATAGCAAATTAATTGTCATTAATTTTTTGTAAAAGTAATTCACCACTATTACAGTCAAAAGTTTCCCTAATCGCCCTATTAGACCTACTATCAAAATTTAATGTTTGGATGAGGTATCCCTCTTGTGCCAAATTCATTGGCATGCCTTGCGCTTAGGGTTGATGTATATGAATGGAAAATAAGAAATTCATAGCCACGGATTTCCACGGATCTTGGTTGAGGTGCAAGGGTATGGGGCAACTGCTGGGAACGCTGAGCTTCGCTCGGCATCGTGTGTCAACTTTACCATTGAGCAACTTGCCCGTGATGCAACATACGCAGATGAATACTAAGGTTGTCGCTCTCTTGTGGTACGATGCCGAGCGGAGCTCATCGTTCCCAGCGGTTGTCTCTCATTTACCATACTTCAACATGCACTGAAGGTGCTACAGTTAATAGCCCAGTGCGAAGCGCTGGGTATCTAGGTTCCTCCCGATTTAGGGCTGAAAGTCCGACTGCTCTCTATCCATTCCATTGACGTGGATTTGCGTAGTTTGTGCCAACTCATTGGCATGCCTTGCGCTTAGTGGTGATACATGGTAATATAGCCACAGATGAAACGGATTAGACGGATTCTCACGGATCTTGGTTGAGGTGCAAGGGTATGGGGCAACTGCTGGGAACGCTGAGCTCCAGCTCGGCATCGTGTATCAACTTTACCATTGAGCAACTTGCCCGTGACGCAACCTACGCAGAGGAATACTAAGGTTGTCGCTCTCTTGTGGTACGATGCCGAGCGGAGCACTGCGTTCCCTGCGGATGGCATACAGATGAAACAGATCTTTTTATGACTACGTAGAGGCGCGATGCTCGTGTCTAAAATTTAGCACTTTTAGCATATGGTTGTTGCAAATTAAATGTTTGCATGAGGTCTCCTTATCGTACCAATGAATTGACACAAACTAGGTCGTATTGGATGTGGTGTGTGTGTTTGCTAGTTTGACTGGGATCAGTTCTTTTGATAGTGTGGAACATCCAGAGAATGATGTGTAAGAGGTTAAGAAGACATTAGATCAGACGAAAGTTAGGTTGTTGACTCAAGAACATAAAGTGGTTTATTGGGAAGATCGATTTTTTGAGCGATTGGATAGAGTGGAAGCGAGATTAAATGTGGAGATTCGAGGACAACAGAGACAACTGGATGATTTAAGGGGGGCTGATACATATTGTTCTTTCGTTCCTAGTTGGTTTGAGTGGATGTCTGATTTATGAGAAGCGGAGTGAAAAGAAGAAGTAGACTCATTTTACATCAGTCAATATAAAGAGTTGACAACTTTATATTGACTGATTTTCTTTCAACTTAAATAAATTTACAGACTAAGTTGTTGCAACTGACGGTTTTAAAAAAAATAAAGTTATTTATTACTACATAATTGAAACGACAAAAGGGAAATCACCTTTTCCTGTCATAATAGGAGTTTGTTTAGCTTTAATTCCTGGGGTTTTTAAGCATTTATCTTGGACTTTATTTTTTACTAAGTCAAACATTTCTTCAATAGAAAAAACATGATCGCATGTTGTATATTGGTGTTTGTCTAGGGCAGTCGTTACAAGATATCTAAGGAAATAATAGTTGTATGCTTCTTGATTTACATTTGCAGAAAAAAGGTAAGTGCAACCATCATTTGATGCAGATATAGCTTTATTATAAGCTTCAATGACTTCATGTTTTGTTTTTGGTCTTTTATCAAGATCAAATAGACCACCGTATTTAAATTTAGGCGTAGTGTTGTTAATTTTTTTGACACTTATTTTATTAATGATATTTCTGCAACTTTCCACTATAAACAATTGAATTCTGGTCTTAAATATAAGTTGTCCAGGATTAATAATTACATTTTTTTGTAATTGAAATACATGTTTACCATTTGAAGTGGCTCCATGACCTAATAGAAGTACGATAAGAGAGTCTGAAGAGTCAATATCTCTATTGTGAATTTTTATTTCATTAAGAGATGGTTCTTCTAAACTAATGATTTCATCATCTTCATAACATCCACCAGCATGTGACTTAAAATAGTCGATATAACAAGAAATATATTTTTTGTCATTTTTTAATTCATTGATGCTATTACTTTGCCCTTTAATAATCAGTATTCTTCTTTTCATGCTTGAGATTTATATGCAAGATTGATAATTGTAATGTGTTGATAAATATAAGGAAATCTTAGGTGTTTTAACTTAGACTATGATTGGATGAAGAAAATAGGTGAGACACTTTTTTTTAATTGATCCCTATACCTATAGCCTTATGAGCGAAGCTCATAAGGCTATAGGTATAGGGATTGTTTTTTTTGCGATGGGCGAAGCCCAGAGATAGCGAAGCTGTATGTTGAAGGAGGGACGACTGAAAGAGAGGCTGAGTGTTTGGGTGGAAGCAGGGCGGGGGCATTATTATTGGGTGGGCGGGGCCAACTCCCCTATTTTCTATGATAGCTGTATCGTAGGGATATTCTCTGGAGGGGGTGTAAAAATAGATGGTTATTCGACCTTAGATCTATGATATTATTTACACATAGCGATTATTATATGTTATATGGATGAGGTGTCCCTCTCGTGCCAATGAATTGGCACAAACTAGGTCGTATTGGATGTGGTGTGGTTGACGTTGGAGTGTGATGGTTTGTGCCAATTCATTGGCACGCCTTGCGCTTAGTGCTGATGCATATGAATGGAAAATAAGAAATTCATAGCCACGGATTAGACGGATTTTCACGGATCTTGGTTGGGGTGCAAGGGTATGGGACAGCTGCTGGGAACGCAGCGCTTCGCTCGGCATCGTGTATCAGGAGAGCGACAACTTAGTATTGCTTCATGGATCTTGGTTGATGCTTCGTTGCCGAGCTAGAGCTCAGCGTTCCCAGCGTTTGGCAATCTTACGATTCTTTTTATTATGGTAATTATAATGTTTTGGATGTGCATTGATTTGACTGTATGTGTGATTGATGTTTTATTGCTCGTACGTGCAATGATTAAAGAAAACATTGTATGTACGAGCAATTGAAAACATCCTATTTATTCACTTTTATGCTTTTAATTTGATTGTTGCCATAAAAAACAGGAAAATACATGTGTTCCATACGTGCAGGATTAATATTAACCTTTCCTGAATAGCGAGGAACTAACTCTATTTTCACCTTATAATTACCTTTATGAAGCATGCTATAGTAAATGGATACCTTTTCTTTATGGTATTCACGATGAGATTCACGGTATTGTCTTTGTGTTTTGTTATGGTATGAGCAAACTGATGGTATCGGTATCTCTAGTAAAAGATACTCTGATTCTTTCTTTATGTGTAGATCTACTACCAAAGTCACTTTCTCACCTGCCGTTAAATGAGATATGGTATCTTCATTTTTTTCAAATGAGCTATGAATTTCAAAATACTCATCTTTTCGTACAGAAGTTTTATTGGAATATTTACTATGCCATCCCGCAAATACTAATTGATGCCCTTTTTTGATTATGCTTACTGTATCTCCCTCGTTAATTTCTCTAGAAAAAGGAAATTTAGTAATATCCTCTAGATCTCCGTTAATCCTTACACTTAAAGAGTTAGACTTAATACTTGCTTTTTCCTTAAGTAGGTCCGGCAGAATATGTTTTATAATTAATGCTGATTCATAGGTGTTTCTCCAACCCTGCCTATCCCTACTTTCGTAGAAGTAGTTTCTTATTTTTGGTAGCCAATCATTATAGTTACCATCGTTTTTAAGGATTTCATACATTAGTAGCGTTTGCTGAACTCTACCATAGTATAGTGACCACAATCTCTTACCCCAATAATAATTACCATACAGAGTTTCTTGTTTATCCTTAATATAGGACGAAATATCTATCTCAATATTACTTCTTTGTTTTACCACTGTTAATCGCATTGAATCCACTCTGCTAAAGGTTGAGTCGTTCAATTGTTTGATTAAATTAGGGTAGTCGGCTTGTGTCTTTAAAGTTTGCAATGTATTTAATATGCTTAACTTCCCTCGTGAATCTAGTAGTGTATAATTATTCAATAACTTATATTTTATATCTTCTCGATTATACTCTACTTTGTAACCCGCCTGTTTAGCTAACTCTAAGCCTTCAATTACATGTGCTGTTATCCACCATTTGGTATCTGTTTCTGACCACCAACCCCATACTTTATCTTTATTGGTACTTTTTAGCAGACGAGCAATTAGCTTATTTACATCATTTTTATAATTGAATTTTTCTTCTTTGTATGTACATACCTTTTCTTCATTCAGTAAGGCAATTAGCTTGGATGAAGCTTGTTCGTTACACAAATGTGAGTAATTGCGTAATTTAGCAGTTTCTTGAAGTAAAATATTTAAAGGATTGGATTCTACATAAAGTAATCCCTGTGTAGAATGCATAGGGATGCGAAAACCAAGTGTCGTATCTCTATGCATACTGAAAAAAGCTCCTTTTGTTTCTTCTACTCCTAAAGGCACTACAGTTAATTTCTTATTCTCTCCATCAAAATAACCGTTGTCACGTTCAACCGAATAGGTCATAGATAAGGTGTCTGTGCTGCTTGCGTTAACATGTAAAGTATCAACAAGTATGCGACCTAAATTTCTTTCCTTTTTGAATAGTTCTGTTGAATCAACACTGTAAGTTGAACTTACTTTAATAGAATCACTCAAATAACTAATTGACTTCCCTATTGCCTTGATGGAATCTCCCTGTGTTAAAAACCTAGGAATCAATAATTGTGCAGATAATGGTTTAAACGATTTAATTTCTCCTTGCACTTGCCCTGTTTGTCTATTCTTTCCCACAGCAAGTGCAAATGTGTTCCATGATGTTATGTCATCAGGGAAGGTGGTTGTAAAAGTGGCTTCTCCTTTGCTATTTGTAACCAAATTTGGTTGCCAAAATGCTCCATCGGAGAAATTATTACGTAAACTATAACTACTGCCAGCCTGAACAGGAATGTCAGTAGCATTCAATTGCTTGGCAAAAGGTAATCCTTTCCCACTTTTTGTGGTAATAATAATTACGCCTGAAGCTCCTTTAATACCATAAATTGCTGCTGCAGCTTCACCTTTCAAAACATTAATATCAGCCACTAAGGAATCATCTAATTCATTCATATCATACTCTACAGGAATCCCATCTACAATAACCAGAGGTTTATCGGATGAAGTATCCCCTATACCACGAATTTTAATATTTGGGGATGCTCCTAGGGCTCCTGCAACACGTCCTTGTATAGAATTTGACACAACAGATGATATGCTGCCAGTGTTCATACTTTTTGTCTGAGTATGGTCCGTAACAACAACCACTTCACTCAATTCTGATACTGAAGCAGCTAAACTTGCATTAATCTCTCCTGCACCGTGTACAGGAACGGTTACTGATTTATAACCAATAGAGCTAAATTCCAACTCAAAATTGCCTTGTGGTAACTTAATGGAATAGTTCCCATCGAAATCAGAAATTCCACCAATGTTTGTGCCTTTAATACATATTGAAACACCAGGAAGTCCTATATTGTCTGCTTCGTCAACAACTCTTCCTCTTATTGTCTGTAAGCTTCTGTATTTAAGCTGCCTACGAATGAAGTTCGACTTAATTTCCGTTTTTGCTAACCTCTTATTGTAGAGTGAGCCTGATTTACTTTTCTTGAACCAGTTCTCTTGTATCAACTGTGCTATATTCTCAGAATATTCATCCTTTAATAGTGTATCTGGTTCATTTGTTTGAATAACTGAAAGGCAATATGCCTTTAGTATGATATGTTTCTTTTCAAAATATGACCCATCTTCCATTAAGAAAAACAAATGATAAATACCTGGCTTTAAATCATGAATATGTTCTACATTGGATGGATAAATGCGCATAAATTGAGGATCGGAATCTCTAAAAACTAAAACATTACGCAATTGTATTGCCAAACTATCATTTGTATTATATTCTATCGCCAATACTCCATTACCTTTCATGGTGTAATATGGATTATCGTAGTGAATATCTGAATTAGCATACTGGATCTTCTCTTCTTTACCCAGCCATTCAATCATTTGCTTATTTATCACTTCATCATGAAAAGAAGGAGTTGTAAAATTATTATCTAAATAATTAAAATTCCAAAAGTGATCATTGGTCTTCATTTTTACGAGGCCTTCATCAATAGTGTATTCATATGATGGTTCAAATTTAAAACTAGTTGTAAACTTATCATGATGAGTAAAATTTGCTTTCCCATTTTGAAAAGGGCCTACAATAAGTGCTTTGTTGTAGTTGTAGTAGGTGAGATACTTATATGGTGATTTTGTGTTTTTAAGTATCTGATAATTATTATTCTGCTCTAAATAAATTAGTCCTTTCTGATTAGACGAATAGAATTTGGCAAACCGTGTTCTAATTAGCGTCTTCTCTTCCTTCGTTAATTCAGGCTTCCTTTCTTTAATAATTACATGCTTATTCGCTTTTAATGGGTCAATAGATACCAAGGTTTTATAGTCTTGTTTAAAGTATACAGAATTAACGGTTAGGTCATAATCACTAGTTCTCAATCTTAATTTATGGTACCCCGGACTACATTTAAAACTATATGGTTTATTCGCGGCAATGGATGAATAAACCAAATCATAATCAAGGAAGATAAAATGAACTTGTACTGGTACCCCTTCTTTATACACAAATGGAGCAAATTGAGTTTGTCCTTTATCTAGCTTAGTATATTCAACATGAACGCCCTTTTGTGGACGAACAAATTTGTAATAGGTTATGGTATCTAAGCTCATTCTTGGATTCCATGTATTATAGTCTAATGGATCGAATGATGTTGAACCAAAATAAGTATCTCCCATCATGTTATATTTATTATACATGGTGCGAGGTTTTGCTAATTTGCCATAATACCTGAGTGATGGAGCGCTATAGTTAAATTTTTTAGTTAATCCGTATGCTGTTAAATCCACTCCTTTTACAGGACGATCTTTATAGTCCCTTACCTCAAGTGTCATATCTACTGTCTGACCTGGATAAACTACTTGTGGCTGCTTCATCTTCACACTTAGTTGTTTTCTGTAAAGAGGAATATCGTATGATTGTTTATAGCTATTTCCTGCCCATTGATAGTTAAGAGAGACGAAACACCCTTTATTACTTTTAAAGTTAATTAGGGTATCTAATTTCTGAGTGTGACCACTAGCTATTTCTTTATCCTTCTTGTAAACAAAGTATTTAAACCATACTCCCTGAGGGTTAAATACAGAGAAATTAACGGTGTTGTTGCTTCGTTGAGAGTTAAGGGATAGTGTGGGCTTATAATGATTAAGACTAAAATATTTTTCTATAACTTCTGATTTAAGGTTATAAGATTCAATCAGCTTATTTACGACTTCGGCATATGGTAATGTGACGCTTTGTTCCTTTAGTAAATTTCCGTTTTTATCAAATGCGGTTAGAAGAACTTCTAAAGGAAGCTCATTGCCGAGATTTTCATAAGTAAAGTGAATAGAATCGTTCTTAACCTTAAGTGAAAGTTCTTTTTTCTGGTGATGATAATGTATAGTTTTATTTTTTTGAATTCTTTCGTTTTCACTATTTAAAAACACTGCTTCTAAATCATATGAGAAATCCATTGCTGGAAAGATCGTATCTGGAATTTCAATTATCGTTTCTCCAACAGGATCTAACTTTTGTGTATAACGATACAGAGTATCTTTTAAGAACTCATGATCTTTATACAACTTACTGTATGTTCTTTGGGACTTTAGAGTAACAATTACCCTTCCGTCAGGTATAGCTAAACCATTCATATCCTCTCCTTTTAGATAAATATAAAATGGTATACCTCGCAACTGGTCATGTTTATCTGCCCGTAAGTTATATTTAATGCTATTAAGTTCGTACTCTTCAAATTTAAATGATTGAGATATCACTGTACTCCATTCTCCATTCTTTAGGGATACCCTGTAGTTTTTATCTAGCTTCATATTCAAGGAGTCGTGCAATACAAATTCATGCGTATAGATACCTTTCCGGTCAGGTTCTATCTCTTTGAGCTTAATTACCTTATTATCCACCCTTATAGATGCCATTAGCTTTTGATTACTAATAAAGTGACCATTTGGCTTTAATAGACATGCTTTAAAGTGCACTGTATCATTGGGTTTATATTTGGGTTTACTGAATACCATATATCCTTGATAGTTTTTTTTAGAAGATTTTCCGCAACAGCGTACTAATCTGTTTATCCAACCATAGGTTCCATACCTAAATATTGAACGGTATGTGTCCTTAAAAGGTTTGTAAATGTAGTAGGGCAAACCTTGAGGTCTACCATTGTATGCCGTCATAAACAAATCGTATGGCAAGTAAACTAGCAACTTTAATGGTACGTATACATATTTTATGGGTACAGAAAAAGCAACCCTCTGAAACTTAACTCCCTTTTTTACTTCATTATCCAAGTAATGATAACTTGTGAATCCATTGTATGTCACTTCTAGCCAGCCTCTTGTGTTTGTTTTTCTTTTTTGATATGCTTCGAGCTGTGGATTATAACGTACTGATTGTCCATTTATTTTGACTTTGGCATCTTCTAGAACTTCTCCAGTGGAATCCACAATAGTTAACAATAGGTCTGCGTAATTATTATACACAATGACTTCAATATCAGAGTATGATCTCATTTCTAACTTAAGGTCATTATCTTGAGCCCATACTAACAAGTAATTACCCTGTGAAAGTTTGCGGTTAAATATTGAATCTGTAGGAATCGAATCTTTAAGTACCGAAAAATAACCTTCATCTACTTCGCTCAGCCCTTTCTTATAAATAGCTCTTGCTTGTTTACGGCTTAACTGATATATGTATTTATAATAGCTGCTTCTTCGGCTATCTGATAGATTGTTAGCATTCCCTTGATTAAATACAGATATCAATAATATAGTTATAATAGGTATTATCGCTCTCATAAAATAGTGTTTGAATTTATTTAACTTGTAGAATGCGAAGCCACAAATACAGGTCTTATCATAAATATAGTTGTTTGTATGGACTCTTTACGAAATCTAGTGGATAAATGAATATCTTATTATAAAATCTTTATAACATTTACGTAGCTTTACATGTTGGGGTCTCCTTTATTGTCGATTTATTGGATTTAGAGTCAAATAGGTAAAGCACTCCGATTATAGCCGATCATTAAAGCTTTTAGGACAGTCAATAGCGTAGAGGAACAGCTTTTATGTTATAGTAATTAATGAAGCGTTACCATATAAGATTCATTGACATCATTAGAAGAGGTCTCCACGACCGATATTATTAACCCGACGTCAATAGAACGATACCACACAAAATATATGTCATTGATTATGTGATATTTGCTAAAATTAATTTATCGAAATACTGTCGTCGGGTTAATAACAGGTCGAGTTATTCAATATAATCCATGTACTTTGCTGCAATGATGTGCTACAGTTCCCCTCCCAAAGAATAAGGGCTTAATATTATATCCAGTCAAATGTAGCAATTCCAACTAGAGTAGTATCGTACAATGGATGAATATTTTGTCAAGTTATGTTATGATTTTTTGTATTATTGTTCTGTTAGATAGTATCTATTTTGAATGATAAACTTATACAATAAAACATCATTATGAAAGAATTATTATTAGTCATTTCAATCCTGTTTGTTGTTAAGGTTGGTTTGGCACAAAAGAATAGTTTATGGAGTGCAGATAAGTACAATGAATCGTCTGTCTTGTATAATAAGGTGAAGCTTTCAGGTCTTATTTCAAATGATGAATCTTATTACGTTGAATATAGACCTTTTAAAGCCAATGGCGTCGGTGTTGTTATATGCCCTGGTGGTGGTTATGCTAAGGTTGCTATCGATTTAGAAGGGACAAAGGTGGCAGAGTTACTTACCAAACAGGGGTATACTGTTTGGGTCCTTAAGTACAGGCTTCCTTATGGACGTTCTCATGTCCCATTGAGTGATGTGCAGCAGGCATTGCGTTTGATGAGAGTGAAGGCTTCTGTATTGGGTATTGATGCGGATAAGATTGGTGTGATGGGATTCTCCGCTGGAGGACACTTGGCATCCACTGCTTCTACTCATTTTGATGATCCTGTATTTGATGGAGACCCTCAAACGGCACAGGTGAGTTGTCGACCTGCATTCTCAATATTGATTTATCCTGTCATTTCGATGGAGGAGTCTATTACACATCGAGGTTCGCGCAAGAATCTTTTGGGATTGCATCCTACCGATGTGCAGATTAAAGCATTCTCTAATGATTTGTCGATAGGAGAGGATACCCCACCCACTTTTATTCTTCATGCTGATGACGATAGGGTGGTTTCGTCTTTAAATAGTATCGCCTATTATCGCCGTCTCAAGGTGGTTGGTATCTCCTCTGAGATGCATATATTTCCTAAGGGAGGGCATGGTTTTGGTACGAAGCAGAGAGGCTTAAGTGTAGATCATTGGATGGATTTGTTGGTTCGCTGGTTGGATGATCATGTTTCGGATAGGTAGCATGAGAGGAGGTGTTATATCTACTATCTATATAATTAGATGTTCAATAGACTCTATTTCTTGATTCTAGGAACCATTTTTATTGCGATACTTGACGGTTTATTTGTGTTTGTTTCTGATTTTTTTCTATTTTTGTTCTGTTCGTAAACAAATTTTATGTTTGATGAGAAGAGTATTGTTACAAATATTGAGCGTATCGATGATGGTGATCTGTTTATTCGGATCAACAGGAATCAATATGTTCTTTCATCACTGTTTCGAACATAATCAATCGGACTACGCACTGCTGTATCCCGATAATTGGCACGAGGATGAGTCGTGTGATCATCACCATGCTACTGATTCGCATTCTCATAGTGCGAATTGTTGTGACTTTCACAGCGAAGATCTCTCTTCTTGTTGTGTGGTGGACCATATGTTTGTAAAGCATGATTTGCTTTTAACTATTCAAGATCGCACAGAACTACGAGTGCCTGTACTTCATCTGTTATTGAAGCATGCAGCAGATCAAACCACACGATTAGATGTAGATAGATGGACAGGTGTTGGTGTGGTTGATGAAGCTCTCTTTGACCCTGTTAATCTACAAATACTTCAGGGCAACCTCTCTTTGTGCATGTCCTTGTGTAAGCTAAAGCTAGATTGCTTAAAAGTTTAATTCTTACCGTTTATAAGCCATTGTTGTTTGTGTATGCTGTGCATTACATAAGTTTGAAATGGTCTGCGTGTTATTAAAATCTACTCCATATTAGATTCTAATGATTCTATGTTTCATATTCGTCTCTATTTTCATAGTGAAATAGGGAATGGGAATAAGTACGTATGTTTCAGTAGAAACATTAAGAGACCTATTCTATAAGAATAGGATACATGGTGTCTAATATGGATTCAGAAGTTTTAAACTTTTATTGATCTATATATGATGATGAATCGTATAATTATGAGTGTTTTGTTTTTTGCACTCTCTACTGTTGTTTATGCAGTAAATTATAAAGGAAAAGTGGTGGAATTAGATCGCAACGGGAAAGCGAGCCCACTTCCTGGTGTGAATGTTGTTTTGAAAGGAACAACCCACGGTACGGTAACCGATTTTGATGGTAATTTTGAGTTAAGTGCCACCGACACATCAACCCCTTTGTTGTTTAGTTATGTCGGGTATAAAAGCATTAGTGTCGTACCTAAGAGCATCGATGGTATTGTTGTTGAGATGGTCTCTGGCGAGAGCTTAGGGGAGGTTACAGTGGCAAAGCGAAGGGCATCGACCTCTTTTTCTCGTGTTGCACCGATTCAAGCACAGAAGCTTACGGGTGCAGAACTAACCAAATGTGCTTGCTGTAATCTTTCGGAGAGTTTCGAAACCAATGCATCGGTGGATGTCTCTTTTGCGGATGCCGTTTCAGGAGCTAAAACGATAAAGATGTTGGGGCTTTCGGGTAAATATTCGCAGATGATGGTGGAGAATATTCCAGCACTCCGTGGTGCCCAAAATAGCTATGGGTTAGAATATATTCCGGGTACATGGATGCAATCTATTCAGATATCTAAAGGTACTGCGGCGGTGAAGAGTGGTGCGGAGTCGATGACGGGACAGATTAATGTGGAGCTGAAGGAGCCTGATGGCGAAGAGAAAGGGTCGTTCTATATGTACGGAAATCAAGATGGAAAGATGGAGTGGAATTTCAACTACGCGATGAAATTGAATGACCATTGGAGTACTGGATTCTTTGGTCATTATGAAGATACTTTCCGAGAGATGGATAACAACAGTGATGGCTTTCTTGATCGTCCTGTAACACGACAGTATAACTTCTATAATAAGTGGAAATATAAGTCTGATTTTATTAATTGGAAATTTGGATGGAGCTATCTCGATGAGAGTAGAGATGGGGGACAAACCACTTTTAATAGTGATGTCTCTCCTTTTGATCAGAGTGCTTACGGTATTGGTATTGACTCGAAGAAGATGAATGCCTATTCTAAACTCGGTTTTATCTTTGATCGTCCATCTACGAGCCTTGGTATTGTGGCGAAGTGGGATCGATATACTCGTGACTCATTTTATGGTCGACAGCTTTATGATGTGGATCAACAGAATATCTATGGTTCTGCAATCTACCAGTCTTATCTTTTTAATACCAACCATAACTATACTACAGGGGTTAACTATGTGAATGATCGCAACAACAATCAAGTTCAGTTTCTTGGAGAAGATAACCTACAGAAAGTGGGTTTCAATGAGGAGGTGATGGGGGCTTTCTTTGAGTATACTTATACTCCTACGGAGGACATTACGGTGCTTGCTGGATTACGATATGATCATAGCTCTCTTCATGGGAGTTATTGGACGCCTCGTCTTCATCTTCGTTGGGCTTTCACCGAAGCATCTACTTTGAGATTGTCGGCGGGTAAAGGGTATAGAACGCCACAGGTGATTGCTGAAAATACACGCTATTTGGCATCTTCTCGTGCTTGGCATTTTGCGCAGAAAGAGCCTCTACAAGAGGAGGCTTGGAATTTTGGTGCGAGCTTGATAAATAACTGGCATCTATGGGACAAGCCATTGACGCTGTCTTTGGACTACTATCGTACAGAGTTTAAGAACCAGATGGTGATTGATCCTACCCAATCGGCATATGACATATATGTGTATGCATTGGATGGACGTAGCTTCTCTAATAGTTTTCAGGTTGAAGCACGTTATGAGCCATTTGATCGCTTTGAGTTGACTGCTGCATTTAGAATTAATGATGTGGAGATGACTTTCGAGAAGAGTGGTCTGTCAGATATGCCTTTGATGGCTAAATATAAAGGTTTGGTTTCCGCTTCGTATAGTACGAATATGAAGAAGTGGCAATTTGATTTAACGGCTCAATTTAACGGAGTACAGTCGTTGCCTACCTCTGAAGGACGTGATCCTGTTTATCAACAACCGAGTGAGTCGAAGCCATATACTATGTTGATGGCACAGGTAACGAAGAATTATAAAGCTTGGAGTTTTTACGTAGGAGGGGAGAATCTTGCGAACTATACCCAAGATAACCCAATTATTGCTGCAGATGCTCCTTTCACTAAAGATTTTGATTCATCTCAGGTTTGGGGACCGATATATGGACGTATGTTCTATTTCGGTATTAAGTATGCATTTGATTATTAACCAATAATACGATTTACGATGAAAACTTTGAAATTATTATTACCGCTGTTCCTTTTATTTGCAATTTTTACTCCTGCTATGGCAAAGAGTGAGAAGAAAGTTGAAACGGTGACTTACGTCTGTTCTATTGATTGTGATCACTGCAAGAAGACGATCATGAAGAATATCCCTTACGAAAAAGGGGTTAAGAATGTGGAGGTGGATATTAAAACCAAAGAGGTGAAAGTCACTTTCCGTAAAGATAAAACCGACTGTAAGAAGTTGGAGAGTGCCATCGAGAAGCTTGGTTATGATGCGGAGTTGAAGAAAAGCTGCTGTGGTGATAAGAAGAAATAAAATTCCAATATATCGCTGTATTCAGAAATGTTTCTACTATTTTGTAGGAACATTTTTTTTAACTGAATAGACCATGAAGACTAAATTTTTAATGCTGGTTGTGTTGATGACACAACTATTCTCCCTACATGCTGCTCGGGTAGATACCATTCAAGTGAAAGCCCGAAAGATGAAAAAAGTGATTTCAGGTGTAGTGATACTCCCGGATAGTTACACTACTTCAAAGAGATATCCAGTCATGTATCTTCTACATGGTGCTTCGGATAATTATAAGGCATGGGTAAACAAATGTCCTAAATTAAAATCATATGTAGATCATTACGATATGATTGTTGTCTGTCCTGATGGTGGTCATACCAGCTGGTATTTTGATAGCCCTGTGGATGAAACAATGCAATATGAGTCGTATGTGTCGAAGGATTTTGTCGGTTATATAGATAGCCATTACGCTACGATTGCAGATCGAAAAGGAAGGGCGATCACTGGGTTGAGTATGGGAGGACATGGTGCTCTCTATCTTGCTTTTCGTCACCAAGATATTTGGGGAGCGGCAGGAAGTATGAGCGGGGGTGTTGATTTTACGCCGTTTCCTTTGAATTGGAATATCTCAAAACGTTTGGGTGATTATGCTTCGAATAGAGAGGTGTGGGAACGTAATACAGTGATGGATCAAGTGTATCTTTTGACGAAGAACTCTTTAAGTATTATGATCGATTGTGGAAAAGATGACTTCTTTTTTCCTGTAAATAAAGCCCTTCATGAGCGACTAGACCACTGTAATATACCTCATGATTTTATTGTTCGTCCAGGAAAGCATAATTGGAACTATTGGAGAAATGCCATCAAGTATCAGATGCTATTTATGAATGATTATTTCGAATCCAAGAAGTAATGGCATTTCGTATTTTTGATCAATAATACCAATTGTATTTTATCATTCAATTGATATTATTTTGCTGTTCTTAGTACCATTGGACCTATTGTGAACACATTCTTTAGCTATTATACCATTAATAATGTTAGAGGGTGATGTATTAGTTATGGTTTGTTTGGAGTGAATTGTGAGATGAAAAAGTGGACTTTTTTAATCATTGTTACCCCTTTCATATGTAATGGGATCGTTGGGTATAAAAAAAGAGCCTATTACAATAATGTAACAGGCTCTTCTTTATATTGTTGTATTTAGAGTTCTACTCTTGATCTAAAGTTACAAGATCTTCTAATGAAGTTAGAATGTCTTTGTCAACTAAGATACGTCCACAGTACTCACAAACGATAATCTTCTTACGAGAAGAGATATCTAAGTGTCTTTGAGGTGGTATTTTGTTGAAACATCCACCACATGCGTCACGTTGTACAGAAACAACAGCTAATCCGTTACGAGCATTAGAACGAATACGTTTGAATGCAGTTAGAAGACGTTCTTCTACTGTCTTTTCGATCTTGCTCACTTTTTTCGCAAGAAGTTCTTCTTCTACTGCTGTTTCAGAAGAGATATCTTCAAGCTCTTTACGTTTGTTCTTCAAATCGATACTACGATCATCGAAACGTAGTTTCGCTTCTTTGATCTGTTGTGATTTGATTTTGTTATCTGCACTGAACTCTTTGATTCTTTTCTCTGCAAGTTCAATCTCTAGTGTTTGGAATTCCATCTCTTTAGACAAAGAGTCAAACTCACGATTGTTACGAACGTTGTTTTGCTGCTCAGTATACTTCTTGATTAGCTCTTGAGAATCCTTGATGGCATTCTTCTTGTTTGCAACTGCTGTATCTAGGTTCTTTACCTCATCCTTATATTTAGTGATACGAGTCTCAAGACCAGCTAGTTCGTCTTCTAGATCCTCGACTTCTAGAGGAAGTTCCCCACGAAGAGTTTTGATTTTGTCAATTTCAGAAACTACAGATTGTAGCTCATAAAGAGCTTTTAGTTTTTCTTCAACCGTCATGTCTATTTCTCCAGGTCTTGTATTTGGATTCATCTCTAAATTATTTATATTTCCGACCGCACTTGACTCTCAGGGTTGATCTTAACCGTTCAAGCGAGTGGTGTCTTAATAAAACGTTTTCTACTTTAATTCAGTTGTATTTCAGAATGTTACGACTTTCCGATGTAGTAGTTCACTGCATTAGATGAAATTGCCGACATTCGAACTGCAAAGTTAGGGATTTTTTTTGTAAGTATTTCATAAAAAACCTCTTTAGTAAACTGTTCACTCTCAAAATGTCCGATGTCTGCGAAGATTATCTTCTCTTCGGCATTGAAGAAATCGTGGTATTTGACATCTCCAGTAATATAGATATCTGCTTTATGTTTTATTGCGTCCTTGAGGAAACTACTTCCAGCACCTCCACAAAGTGCTACCTTTTGGATCTTTTCATGACATATATTGGAGTGTTTAATCACTGGAATTTCAAATGTGTCACTAAGCTGTTGGAGAAATGTTTGGGTGTTGATTGCTTCAGGTAGATCTCCCACCATTCCTAATCCAGATGTCGCTTCTTTCTGGGTGGTTTCGATGATGTCGTAAGCGACCTCTTCGTATGGATGTGCATCTTTGAGTGTTTGGATGAAAGCGGTTAGCTCAGTTGATTTAAGGGTGCATTCAAAACGAATCTCTTGCACTTTTTCCAATTGGTCTGTTTGTCCAATGTATGGTTTTGCTCCATCAAGAGGTCGAAATTGACCTGTACCTTCCGTGGTGAAACTACAACTGTCGTAGTTCCCAATTCTACCAAAGCCTTTTTCTGATAGTTTCTCGATAACTTGATCGATATGTGTCTTCGGGATGAAGGTGGTGAATTTGAATATTGGGTTATAGTTAGGTCGAAGAATTTGTTGGTTGATTAAGCCTATCTTATCTGCTATCTTACTGTTTACTCCTCCCCAAACAGAGTCTAGATTGGTGTGGGAGGCATAGATTGCGATATCATTTTTGATGGCCTTTTGGACGCACCTCTCTACCATGTTTTTTCCATTGATCTTCTTCAGACCAGAGAATACTATCGGATGGTGGGCAATAACTATGTCAGACCCTGTAGCGATGGCTTCGTCGAGAATATCTTCGGTTACATCTAGGGTGATAATAGCTTGTTTTACCTCTTGGTTGGGGTCGCCAATGATTAACCCGGCATTGTCGTATGACTCCTGTAGATGTAGTGGAGCTACGGCTTCTATGGTATCAATTATCTGCTGTATCTTGATCATTACTCTCTTTTTTGTCTAGTTGATCTCGTAGGTTTACGAGTTGTTCTTTGATTTTAAGAAGTCGACTGATGACTTCAAGGTTGGGATCTTCTCCTTGGTATTGCTCTTTTAGCTTTTGTTGTGCCCCTTTTAGAGTCATTCCTTTCTCTTTAACGAAGTGGTAGACGAGCTTTAAAGTTTCGAGATCTTTAGGAGTGAAAAGTCGATTCCCTTTTTTATTGGTGTGTGGTTGTATCTGTTTAAACGTATTGGACCAATAACGTATAAGAGAGACATTTACATTGAACATCTCTGCTACCTCACCAATAGAATAATACGTCTTTAAATCTTTCATAAGGTTTCATCCTTTGTGAATGTTTCAGTATCGAGCATGGTATCATGCCTTGTAAAGGTACAATACAAAGATGAGATACTCAAGACTATAGGATGTCAAATGAGTGTTGTGTCAATACTATATGTAAATGAGGGGTCTCCTATGACTCTATTATGTTTCTACGACATAGATAATTGTCGCCATAGGTAAGGCTAGAATTTACTCTTTTGCTTTATTGAAGAGAAAGATATTCGTGAGCCTTATATCTTATTTCATAATTCAATAGGTAAGTATTAGTCAAATGACTGTCCCATGTTCGAAGAGTATTCGATCATCTTTTCGTACTCCTCTGGGGTTAAATCCTGGAAGTAGAAGTTTTGAGGGTTTACAGCTCTTTTGTTCTTATGTACTTCGTAGTGAAGGTGTGGACCTGTCGATTTTCCTGTACTTCCAACATATCCAATTACATCTCCTCTATGTACTTTTTGACCTTTCTTGACATTGAATTTACTCATATGAGCATACAGCGTTTCATAACCAAATCCATGATCAACTAAGACGTGAAGCCCATATCCTACTTTACTCTTAATCACTTTGGTTACTTTTCCATTTCCTGTGGAGAAAATTTCAGTGCCAATAGGTGCCGCAAAGTCCATTCCATAATGGAATTTCGGAATTTTATAAATTGGGTCAAATCGTATACCCCAACCAGATGCAACTCTTTTAAGATCTTTATTGGCTACAGGCTGTATTGATGGAATACAGGTTAACATCTTCTCTTTGTTGAGCGCCATGTCGAGTACTTCGTCATAGCTTTTAGATTGAATGTATAGCTGTTTGTAGAGTGTATTTATCTTTGCTGTTGTTTCGTCCACAAGTTTTTGATCATCCACACTAGAGAGTTCAGCAAATTTATTGATGTCGTCAAAATTGACTTGCTGAAGTTTTGATGGTATAGGTTCTGCTTCGAAAACAACACGGTAGATGTTGTTGTCTCTATATTGAATGTCTTTAAGAATGCCGGACATCTGTTTCATATCCTTATTCATTAAAACAAACTGATGTTTTAGATTGTCATTTTCCTTGATAAGGTCTATCTCTTTGCTTGACTGTAAGAGTTTTGTGGTCAGAAAGGATATAACTAGGGCAAAGAGGAAACTAGTTCCAAGGAATGAAGCAATTTTCTTTGCACGTTCCTTAAAATTGATTTCTACCTTATCGTAGCTTAGCGTTTCTGGATTAAACCTATAATTATCATTGGCCATGTAACGAATGATTTTTATCGTATTCTATTGAATATTGTTACCGAAATAATCTAAATTTGCAAACTTAGAGTAATATTCCGTTTTTTATCGTCTGTCGGCAAATGTAATAAAAATAATTCTTCATTATGTTGACATCCCCAATTAATGGAATATTAAAAGGATAGAAAAGATAATTTTAATCAAAAATATAGTATCGTGAATTCAAAAGAGATTAGGCAGACCTTTTTAGACTTTTTTGCTTCAAAAGGACATGAGATTGTGCCATCGGCACCGATGGTGGTAAAAAACGATCCGACGTTGATGTTTACCAATGCTGGGATGAACCAATTTAAGGATATCTTTCTAGGTAACTCCGCCGCCAAATCTTCTAGAGTCGCCGATACCCAAAAATGTTTGCGCGTTTCTGGAAAACATAACGATTTGGAAGAGGTAGGCCATGACACCTACCACCATACCATGTTTGAAATGCTAGGGAATTGGTCTTTTGGAGATTACTTCAAAGAAGATGCCATTAACTGGGCATGGGAACTGTTGGTTGAAAAATTTGGTGTTCCTGCCGATCGTCTTTATGTAACGGTTTATGAAGGATCGAAAGAGGATGGTGTCTCTTTTGACCAAGGCGCATATGATCTATGGGAGAATCATCTTCCTGCATCTCGCATTATCAATGGAAATAAGAAAGATAATTTCTGGGAAATGGGAGAGACAGGTCCTTGTGGTCCATGTTCGGAGATTCATATTGATATTCGTTCGGATGAGGATAGAGCGAAAGTCGATGGTTTGGATTTGGTGAACCAAGATCATCCTCAAGTGATTGAGATTTGGAACTTGGTTTTCATGCAATATAACCGCAAAGCAGATGGATCGTTAGAGCCTCTTCCTAAAACCCATGTGGATACTGGAATGGGATTTGAGCGTCTTTGTATGGTGTTGCAAGGAAAGCAATCAAATTATGATACAGATTTGTTTACTCCACTTATTGGCAAGCTAGAGGCTCTGTCGGGTAAGAAATATGGAGAAGATGAGAAGGTGGATATCGCGATGCGTGTTATTAGTGACCACATACGTACGGTTGCTTTTGCTATTGCAGATGCACAGTTACCTTCAAATAATAAAGCGGGGTATGTTATTCGTCGTATCTTGCGTCGTGCGGTACGTTACGGTTATACGTTCCTTGGATTTAGAAAAGCTTTCATGTTTGAGTTGGTGGACAACCTATCTGAAGAGATGGGAGAAGCTTTCCCTGAGATCGTTCAACAGAAGGATCTTATCATGAAGGTTACCAAAGAGGAGGAAGATGCTTTCTTGAGAACACTAGAGACTGGTATTCGTCTGTTAGATCGTATTGTGAAAGAGTCTGAAACTACTGGTGATAAGGTGGTAAAAGGAACTGTTGCATTCGAACTTTATGACACTTATGGTTTCCCATTGGACTTGACCGAGTTAATCGCTCGTGAAAATGACATGGGGGTGGATATTGCCGGTTTTAATGAGGCAATGGAAGTACAAAAGAGTAGATCACGTAATGCAGCTTCTCAGGAGCTTTCGGATTGGACTTTTGTAAGCGATGAGATGGATTCTCAGTTTGTCGGATATGATGCAACTACAACAGCATTGCATATCTTGCGTTACAGACAAGTAAAACAGAAAAAGAAATCATTCTATCAAGTGGTATTTGATGTGACTCCTTTTTATGGTGAGTCCGGAGGACAGGTAGGTGATACAGGATATATTGAGGTGGATAACACCAAGTATAGTGTGGTAGATACCAAAAAGGAGAATAACCTAACGGTACATATCATGGAGACACTTCCTGAGAATGTGGAAGCACAATTTGTAGGCGTGGTGGACATGGATGCTCGTTTGGCTATTGCAAATAACCATACGGCGACTCATATTCTAGATCATGCTTTACGTAGAGTGTTAGGTACACATGTGGAGCAAAAAGGATCGTTGGTTACAGCAGAGAATTTGCGTTTCGACTTTTCTCATTTCCAGAAAGTGACAGATGAAGAGTTGATTCAGATTCAGCAGGTGGCAAATGAGATGATTCGTGCCAACTTCTCTCAAGAAGAGTTTCGTTCTATTCCTATGAGTGAAGCTGAAAAGATGGGTGCGATAGCGCTATTTGGCGAGAAGTATGGAGATGATGTCCGTGTGATTAAGTTCGGTGAGAGTATTGAGCTTTGTGGTGGTACACATACTGCTTCTACAGGACAGATTGGTTCTTTGGTTGTGGTATCTGAATCGTCAATTTCGGCAGGTGTTCGTCGTATTGAAGCTATTACGGCTAAGAGGGCAGAGGCTTACCACGAAGAGCAATCAGCGATTCTGAAAGAGGTGAAAGCACTACTTAATAATCCAAAGGATGTGGCCACTGCGCTTCAGAACTTGTTGGATGAACAAGTGGCTACGGCTAAGATGATTGAGTCGTTTCAGAAAGAAGCGGCCCAGAAGGTGAAGAGAGAGCTATTGGCTTCTGTGAAAGAGGTGAACGGAATGAACCTGATTGAAGGTATTGTTGCTGTGGATTCTGCAGGATCATTGAAAGATATTGCTTTCCAATTAAAAGGGGAGCTTGATAATCTTTGTTTTATTGTGGGAGCAGATCTTGGTGGAAAACCAAACTTGACAGTGATGATTTCTGATAATTTGGTGAAAGATAAAGGTCTTAATGCAGGTCAGATTATCCGTGAAGTAGCTAAGAAAATCCAAGGTGGTGGAGGCGGTCAGCCTTTCTTTGCAACCGCAGGTGGTAAGAATGTAGCTGGATTACCAGAAGCTATTGCAGATGCAGTAGCCATTGTTTGTAAGTAAAACTCACTGTAAAGATGGATAAGAAAAGTGCTTTCGAGATATTGGATAGCCAACGTTATGGTATTCCTTATGATGCCATTAGGTATCTGCAGAATTTGGAAAATGATACAGAGGTGTCACTTCAGATTATTGAGCGAATAAAGAGAGCTTATAATGAAGATGTGATCCTTGGTAATAGTTCGACGCAAACTTATCATGCAGCATTATGGTATGCTGTGGTAGCGGAGAAGCACCTCTCTTTGGAGTTGACTGAGTGGATTGCAAAGTTATACTCTACAGAGGCGATCCCTGATTGGGATATGCTAAATGAGCAGTTGCTGTATCTTGTTGGAGCCACGTCATCTCATTTCCAAGAGGCGGTAGATCGTTATTTGGATGCGATAAAGAAGGCATTGACTATTGAAGATCCTAAGCCTCCTTATATGTATCTATATGAGGCTGCTTTTTATATTACAACAGAGGAGCAACAGAAGAAGGTTTTGGCGCTGTTAGATACATCGATCGATAGAAAGTCTTTGTTCTCTGTGTTGTTGGCAGAAAAGGGCTACGGTTGGGCTAAAGATAAGATCCAAGAGTGGAGTGATAAGCATGGCTCTAACCATAAGAAGGGGAGTGATGACTTTCATACTGCTGAAGAGTATAAATATGCTTTATCGCTCTTTGGTAAAGAGGCTCAGCCTCAATGTTTCTATGAGATGCGACCAGATTGGGAGACTCATTATAAGGGATTGGAGCCTATGTTTATTGAGCAAGAAGCTCCTTCTTTGATGGACTTATCTAAAGTAGGTCGCAATGATCTTTGTCCATGCGGCTCGGGAAAGAAATATAAGAAGTGTTGTTTGAATAGTTAATAATCCCCATTCTATTTTGAGGTGATTCTTCAATTGTTTCGAATAACTCTAATACATAAAATACAACGAAGAGAGGCAGATGTTATTTGCCTCTCTTTTTTGGTGTGCCATGCATGTAAATTAACTAATCGGTGCAAGTCCGTAGTGGAGGTTTGTAGAGCCAACCACCTAGCAGAAGGCAAGGGTGCTTATCGTGAGGTATAACCTGAAGGAAGCCGTATGCAAAACTCTGATCCGAGGTATACGAATCTCATTAGGCGGTATATAACTGGATAAGCTTGCCAAACAAAGTGAAGTCCGAATTCTACACGGAGTTTATACCGTAGATGTGGCGGATAGATGGAGTGAAAGTTAATTTCCTTACCATGGGAGGTCTCACAGATGGATACAGTGTATTTTTTTTCCTGTCCATTCACAAAAAGTTAACTGTGAGAAGTCAGCCGAGGTCATAGTACTGTATCCACTTTACAGGAAGGACTGAATCTTAAATTGTTCATAATACAGACTGTTACCTAATGAAGGGATCAATGCAGAAAATATCGGAAGATAGCTACTTGAGTGAAGGTAGAGCGGAACTCGATAATAACTCAAGAGCGCACACTTTCAATGGGATAACTGAAGCCATTATGAAAACGACCATTACAACAGATAATTTATTAGAACGAGTCCTAGAATCAGATAACCTAAATAAGGCTTATTTACAGGTTTATCGAAATAAAGGGAGTCATGGAGTTGATGAGATGCAGGTGGAATCCTTAAAAGATTATCTCAGATTTCATCGAAAAGTTTTAATAACAGAACTACGAAAAGGTAAGTGTTAACCCGATGGCGAATTATCATTATTTCATGCGGCATATTTGATCGGAGTTTTGAAGAGCAAAGCGTATGAATATGCTAATACGAGGAAAAAGTATTGGCGCATTTCATTTCAAAGAGTCCAATTCTACAAACGACTATAACGAATAAGAATTTGGAGAAGGCAGGCTATATTACGCTAAGTGATTATTATCAGAGAGTAAAGTCGTGATTTAGGGAGTCGCCGTATACGAGACCCGTACGTACGGTGGTGTGGGAGGTGTACTGGAAGATTAAATATCTTCCAGCCATCTACCCGATTCTCTATGTGGAGGTGATCGACAATAAAAGAGGTTTGCTATCAATATAACAAACCTCTCTTTTAATGGAATTATATACCTCCTGTTTAGAAGGTCTCTTGGATGTATGCTTCGAGTGTTTTAGGTTCGCGATGCATATATTTTATAAAGTCTTCAGATGTAAATTCAGCTCTTCCTTGTTTGATCCGATTACACACTGCGCTCATCTGAATGATCAGTTGAATAGAGAACTTCTCCTTGACCTTTTCTCTGATGAATTTAATCGCAGATGGCTTGGTGTAGCTAATGGTCTTACCTATTTTCTTCGAGATCATTTCGGCCACTTCATAGAAGTTGTAGCACTTTGATCCAGTAATCTCTAGCTCTTTATTGCGTAGACTCTCATCGTCTAATGATCGGTATGCAACATCCACAACATCACGAATATCTGTGAAATTAACTTTGCCATTACCAGCCGTCATTGTGATGGTCTGATGAAGAGATATCTCATTGCCATTCAGACGTTGGATGTTTTGCATGAAAAACCCAGAACGAATGATTGTATAAGGAATCCCTGATTCAATAATGTATTTTTCAACACTAAGATGTGGTATCATTTTGCTCTTTTCTGTGTTGGTTACAGAAAGGAACGTAATGTGTTGAATGTTCTTTTGTTTGGCCACTTCAATAAGAGGTAGAATATATCTCTTTGTGTTTTTTAGTGCTGGTGGCCTAATCAGTATAAGCTTTTGAATGCCATCAAGTGCCTTTTCAAATGTGTGTGTATTAAAAAAGTCAAAGGGTCTGACCTCAAATTGACTTATTTGAGTATCGACTTTGGCTTCGTTTTCTCTACGAACTCCCGCAATAATGTTCTTTTTATCACAAGATGCTTCCTGACATTGCGAAAGAAGATGTCTTCCGAAAAATCCAGTACTGCCGGTGATTAATATATTTTCTCTCACAAGAACTACCCTCTTTAAATATTCTTATAACACTGCTTCAAAATGTCTCTAGCTAACATTGTATCAATTACACCTTTAAATGATCTAAGACTTTACGCTCTATGTTGCTTATACATTGTTAAGAAAAAACACCGTAGGAAAGCCTATACTGCCATTTCTTGCTTTGTATAACCAAAACATCTTCGCGAGTTTTTATCACTCATCTCAAAATGCAATTGGTATTATTGTCCACTAAAGATATCTTCTATTTTGTCTTTATATTTATCTAATATAACGTTTCTTTTCAACTTTAGTGTTGATGAGAGTTCTCCTGTTGTTGAACTCCACTGATCAAATACCACTTTGATACGTTTAAGTTGTTCATGTTGCCCTAAACGTTTATTATATTGATTAACCTCTTTTTGTATGATTTGTTGTACTTTTTTCTCAGCAATTTCGTCTTCATCTGTTGTTCCAAGAAGAAGATGCACCTCTTCCATGTTCGGAACGATCAGTGCACTTGCGAATTTTTGTCTGTCACCTACCACCATCAGCTCTTGAATCAGTGTACTCTCTTTGAGAAGATTCTCGATGGCTTGAGGGGCTACATATTTACCTCCTGAGAGTTTAAATATCTCTTTCTTTCTATCGGTTATCTTCAGATATATTCCATTGATCAGTGTCCCTATATCACCAGTATGAAACCACCCATCTTTGTCAATAACCTGTTTGGTTAGTTCTGGTTCTTTATAGTAACCTTGCATCAATGATGGCCCTTTGCATAGGATCTCGCCATCTTCTGCAAACGAAACTTCAACACCAGGAAGAATAGGGCCATTGGTTCCAACCATCAACTCGTTGGTGACAATGTTGTTGACTGCAATTACTGGAGATGTTTCAGATAGACCATACCCCTCTAGTGCATAGATTTTGGCTGCTCCAAATACACGTGTGATTCTTGGCTGTAGTGCAGCGCCTCCCGAAATAATTATCTCTAGGTTTCCTCCAAGTGCAGCTCTCCATTTATTAAATACTATCTTATTAGCAATGTACAATGAAAGACGATAAAAGCGAGAGCCTTTGTCATTGAAGTCGTATTTTAACCCTAGATTTAACGCCCAGTTAAAAATACGTTTCTGTATCCCCTTAAGATCATTTCCTTTCTTGACAATGCCATCGTAAATTCTTTCGAGCAGACGAGGTACTGTGCTGAACATATGCGGCTTCACCTCCTTGATCATGGCACTTATCTTTCCAATATTATCTACGAAATATATTGCCATCCCTTTGTATTGGAAGTGGTAAAGAATACTTCTCTCATAGATATGACATAGAGGGAGGAATGATATGATCTTTGCCGATGACCCTAAGCTGTGGTTATGACTATGTTGTACAAAGTTAGATACTAAGTTCTTATGACTTAGCATCACTCCTTTGGGTTTTCCTGTTGTTCCTGAAGTGTAGATTATGGTTGCAAGGTCATCTTCTGTAATTAACTTCTTCTGTTTGTTAACCACATCTAACTGATCTTGTGTAGGCTCTTTTTGTTGATCAAAGAGAGTCTTCCATGATGGAACTCCTTCTACTTCAGTAAAGCAAAAGATATGGTCCTTAGCTGATTCTGGGACGATATCTTTTACTCTTTTGTGTATTTTATTATCAGAGATAAAAAGCATCTTGATCTCCGCATGATTGAATATATATGCATATTCATCTTCTGCAAGAGTTGTATAGACTGAAACATTAATGGCACCAATCATTCCGATAGCCATATCAATCAGACACCATTCAGGTCTGTTTGTTGATATGATACCGATACGATCCCCTTTTCTTACCCCTCTCTGATAGAGTTGATAAGCAAGAAGGTGGGTCAGGTTGTAATAGTCTTCTGATGACCTACAGATCCACTCCCCATGATCTTTGATGCACAGCGCATTGATTTTCGTGCTATATTCATTTTTGTATCGATCGACAAGATCGAATACTCTTGATACTTTCCTCATTACTCCGTGTATTAATATAAATAGATGAATGTATATTAAAACATACTCTCTATCTCCTTTTCGTATTTCTTCGCAACGATATCTCTCTTTAACTTTAAGGTTGCAGATAGTTCGTTGGTGGTTGTGTTCCACTCGTCAGCAACAAGCACTGTTTTCTTGATATGCTCATGCGGGCTAAGTGTCTTATTGAACTTACGAATCTCTTTGGTTATAAATTTAATAACCTCAGGTAGGCGAATTAGTTCATCTTTCCCATCAAAAGTAAGGTTGTTCTCTTTTGCCCAACTCGTTAGTTCTTCGAAATTAGGTGAGACTACAGCTCCTACATACTTCTGTTTCTCTCCAACAATCATTAACTGTTCGATGAAGATAGACTCTTTAAGTTTGTTCTCTAACATTTGAGGCGCAATGTATTTTCCTGATGATAGTTTGAATATTGATTTCTTTCGATCGGTAATCTTAAGAAATTTATCATCAACAAGAATACCAATATCTCCTGTGTGGAACCATCCATCTTTATCAACTACCTCCGCTGTATATTCTGGGTCTTTGTAGTAACCTAGCATTAGATTGGGACCTTTACAAAGAATCTCACCATCTTCCGCTATTTTGCAGGATACCCCCTCAAGAACAGGACCTACTGTCCCAATCATTCGGTCTTCCAATTCATATTTATTTACAGCGATTACGGGTCCTGTCTCTGATAGACCATAACCCTCTTGGATGCTGATACCTACTGCCGAGAATATTCGAGCTAGTCTTGGTTGTAGTGCTGCTCCTCCAGAAATAATGACTTTTACATTGCCACCGAGTGCTTCTTGCCATTTAGAGAAAACTAGTTTCTGTGCAATACCTAACTTGAGCTTATAAATAGGACTCTTTAGTTTGTCGTAGTCATATACTTCACCTACAGTGATGGCCCAGTCAAATATCTTTGCTTTGATGCCTGTAAGGTGCTTTCTTTTGGTCATGATACCATCGTATACTTTCTCTAAGAAACGTGGAACCGTGGTGAAAATATCTGCCTTTACCTCTTGTAAGTCTTTAATGACAGTACCAATATTTTGAGCATAACAAATTTCTATCCCTTTGTACTGCATATGGTAGTTGAGCATACGTTCATACACGTGGTTTAGAGGCAAGAAAGACATGGTCTTATGCTGGTCTGTTAATGGCTGACAATTAGAACTATTAATTGCATTTGTTACCATCGCACGGTGTGGAACCATTACCCCTTTAGCTGCACCCGTTGTTCCTGATGTATAGATAATGGTGAACATATCGTCAGGATGAATGCTGTCTTTTATGGATTGGATTTTCTCTCTCATCTGAGGAAGAAGTGTCTCTCCTTTTTCGAAAAGAGTATTTATACTCTCTATTCCTTCCATCTCATCGAGAGAGAATAGATTTGGAATCTCTTGATTTGTATTAGGTAAAATCTTTTTAATGCGACTGTAGAGCATTTTATTGCCAACAATAAGCATGCTACATTCAGAGTGATTTAATAAGAAGAGGTATTCATCTTCATTAAGGTTTGGGTAGAGTGGAACATGAACTGCACCAACTTGTGCAAGAGCCATGTCTAGGATGTTCCATTCAGGTCTATTGTTTACTATTGTAACAACTTTGTCACCTTTATTTACTCCTAAGTCGATAAGTGATGCACTAAGTGCATCTACTTTTTGGATATATTCGCTAGTGGTGTAGCTAACCCATTCTTTTCCTTTTTTCCCAGTAAGCATCTTCTTCTCAGGGAAGTCATTTTTTAGCCTATCGAGAATGTCGAATGTACGTGTTACTTTTTGCATAATATAAAAAATAACAGTCCTCTGTCTATAAGTATTATAGACAGAAAACCAGTGGATTATGTGTGTTATGTGTCCGAAATGTTATGCAAATATACAAACAGTTATTTGGAAAGTATCGAATTTCTTAGGGGTTAGTATGAAATTTGCGATATTTTTTGTGTGCCATAACACAAATAACAACAAGAAAAAGAACTGCTAATAGAGAGTAGTAGCTGATGTTTCCAGCTTCACCTGAACCGTATGAGTGGAGGCCTGTAAGGTAATAATTGACACCAAGGTAAGTCATTAATATTGAGCTAAAACTAAATATTGATGCCACATTGAATGCAAATACTCCTTTAAAGGCAGGAATCATTCTCATGTGAGTTACAAAAGAGTATACGATAATGGTGACTAATGACCAAGTCTCTTTAGGGTCCCATCCCCAATAACGTCCCCAAGCTTCATTGGCCCATATCCCACCAAGGAAGGTTCCTATAGTCAATAAGTATAGTCCTAGAATCATGCTTGCTTCGTTAATATCGGTCAGCTGTTGGATCGTTTGTCTAATTCTATCTTGATTCCTGGAATTGGTCATCAAAGAGAGGATCATATTGACAATTCCGATAAACATTGATATCCCAATAAAACCATAAGAGGCAGTGATAATCGCTACATGGAAAGTTAACCAATGTGATTTTAATACAGGGACTAGAAATGTGATTTCAGGATTCATCCAACTCAAGTGTGCAACAAAAAGTGTAATCCCCGTAAGGAATGCTGCACCTGAAATGATAATAGGATTCTTTCTTGCAAATATAAGTCCAGCAAGCATCATGGTCCAAGCAACATAGAGCATCGATTCATAGCCGTTACTCCATGGCATATGTCCTGAGATGATCCCTCTCATAACCATTCCTACGGTATGTAGAAGAAAGGGGATCAGAAGAAGTGAGAATAGTACTATTTCAAATCGCTTTGTGTAGGGACTATTACCAAGGATCTTGATAAAACAGATGAAAAGAAAGACAAAACCGAGTATAAGATATAGTGGAAATATCTTTAAGAAGATATTGGATTTAGTATACCTTCGTTCTAGCTTATTCATCATCTCTGATGGAAGATCATTATAGTTCTTTTTCTGATATGTGGTTATCGAATTGAGATAGTAGATTGCCTTATCGTAATTATTGTTTTGGTACTCTTTAATGATCAGATCCCATATGCCTCTTAAGAACAGTTGTTCTGGCTTCGCTGCTTTATCTGTGAAGTCCGTAGGCGCTTTCCATAGAGAGTGTACATTCTCTTTAGAAGGGAACGTTTTTAATAGCGATTGTGTTCTAGCCAGATTAAAGATGTTTACTCTTTCATCAATCTTGATGACATCCTTGTCTTTCTGGTGTCTCTGGTTGGGTGCTTTCTGATATGCTTGATTGACAAGCTCTATAAGCTTATATCGATGGGTTTGTGTATCGAAGAAATCTTGATAGTTCGCATATTTCTTATCTACATTTATTAATCCTGCAATATATGGTGTTACTTTAATAATATTCTCTTGACTCCATGCTTGTGGGTTGGCCATAATCCCAAACAGCACCTCTTCTGGTTGCTTTCCTTTATAAGATGTTTTCCACATCACTTTTCTTAGAAAGTCATTGGACAGCGTACTTATAGGTTTAATTCGGCCATCATGACTCTGTACCCATATTTTACTAAAATCTTCAATAACATCTTCTTTCGAATTGCTTGCTTTCGAAGAGAGGGGAGAGGACAATAAAGTGATCAGTAGTAGCACTGGTGCAACAGATCTTTTTAGTAATTTCTGGAACCTAGAGTTTGGAGTAAATAGCGCCAATAACATTCCTAAAATCATTAGGAAATAACCAAGGTAGGTGATAAGAGTTCCCCAATAATCTGTGTTGACTGTGAGGATCGTTCCTTTCTCGTCTTGATCATATGATGTTTGATAGAAGCGATAACGTTGATGATGGAGCGTGTTATTCATACTTATCTCTACCTCTTTATGCAGGTTGTTTTTTGTGTCATTTAGTTCCATGATACTTCTATAAGCGGCAGGACTATTCGATCCATTGTATCGCTCTAAAATGAAATCTTTTAGTTTCAAATCAAAAGGAAGCGTACGCTCTTTTTGTCCCAAGCCAATTTGGATATTGTGGGAACCAATAAGAAAGTTTTGTTGAGATAATGGCAATCCTGTGATATTGAAGAGTGTAACTTCTTTACTCATCTGTTTTGTTGATATTGTGGCATCAACAGCCGTATACATTCCATTTTGTGATCTCTTTGCTTTGATGCGTCCACTAGGTACATAATCCATTAGTACTATCTGAAGGTCATCTATTTGATAAACTCGTTTGGGAAATAGCGGAAGTTCGTGCTTGATCGTATTATCTGAAAGATGGTCTTTAGACATTGTTCGTACCCTAATAGAGGCATCACTTTTTATCGACAACTTATTATCAGTGTTCTGAATGGAGACAGTAGGATTTTGAGTTGTTGCACTAAAGCCTACAGTTTGTTTGCCTACATGAATCACTTCACCTTGGCCTATGATTGATGTCTCGGAATGGAAATTCTGGATAATCATCAACTTTAAGTATCCTTGACCATTAGGTGTAGCCTCAAGAGTTTTCTCCACTCCTGTTTGGTAGTTGGAGATGGAAACTTTTATGTCCTCACAAGAGATGGAGTGGTGGTTAAAGGCATAAGGAGAGAGTTTGATGGTTCTCTCTTCTGTGTTATTGTCAACCGTTAATGAGAGCGTGTTATCCGAAGATAAATAGCGATGAGTGGTTTCTCCCTCCCTTAAATGTAGCATGCCTTCGTGACTGAAGTAACGTGTGGCTGCTCCTCCTAAAATAATCAATAGAAATGATATGTGAAACATCCATAGTGCTATTTTCTTATTCTTGAGTAATTTAAATCTAAAGATGTTGATGAGGAGGTTTATCGAGAATATGAGATATACAACTTCAAGCCAAGTGGCATTATATATCCATATCTGAGCAGTCGCTGTGTCGTATAGCGTCTCTACAATGGTTGCCATTCCCAATGCCATGGCTATGAGAATAAAGAGAAAACCGGTTAAGGTGGTTGAGCCTATTGCTTTTATTACTGCCTTCATTATGTTCTGTTCCTATAGATTTAGTTCTCCAAAGATACAAAAGCATGTAAAAAATGTAGTAGACTATAATTATAAATAAGAGTAAGAAAGAAAAAAATTAGCAAGGTTGTAGTTGCTAATTCTCTAAGGAGTTTAATAAGCGACCATATGACAAATATCTAATCTGTAAATTATGGTACAAATGTGAATTATTTAAGACTCTCTTTGTTTCTTTATTAGGACACTAACGCGTAGATAAATGTCGCAATATAGGAAACAATTAAACCTATAAAATAAAAAAATCTGCTCATAACTAAAAGTATTTTTAGAATTATTTATGCAAAATAAGTAAATTAAAATGAATCAGTTCTTAATATTGTTATAAAAAAATGTTAAATAAATAAGTTGTATCTTAATATTCAGTATGATATATGTATAAAGGTATTGTATTGTAATTTATAAATAAAATCTATCCCTGCTTTTTGTATGTATACTTAATGAAATAATGGGTTATATTTGTTTGTATTGCAAAATAAATTTTAATTCTATTTGAAGTATGAAATTATTAAGACTATTATTTGTGTCTATGATTATCTATGCTATGCCTGTAATGGCACAAAAGGACACCCTATCTCTAGATGAGTGTATCGTTGGTCGATACACGGATTATTATCCCTCTTATATGTCTAATTTACAGTGGGTGAAAGGTTCTGATCGATACTACTCTGTGAAGGAAAAAGGAGCGCAGGTAGTGAAGGATAGTCGTACAATGAAAGTTCATAAGAGTTATGACCTTAACTATTTTAATCAACTAAGCGAAGAGTTGGCTGAGATGAAGCGCCTTCCATATATCGAGTGGTTGTCTCCGACGGCATTAAAATTTAAGTACAAAGGAAAAGAGTTTCATATTCTAAATGATGAAATAGATTTTATTATTGACCTACCGAAAGGGATGGAAGATAGTTTTTTATCCAAAGATAATAGTAAGCTAGCTTGTAGCTATAAAAATAATGTCTGGATCTTAACCGATAAAGAGAAGGTTGCAGTAACTGATTTTAAACAAAATGGTATTGTTTGTGGTAAAACAGTACACCGTAATGAGTTCGGTATTGACAGAGGACTGTTTTGGTCTCCCTCTTCTGATAAATTGGCTTTTTATAAGAAAGATGAGTCAATGGTTGCGGACTACACCCTTGTGGATATGATGCAAGAGCCTCAGAAGACCGTAATCACTAAATATCCTATGGCAGGGCATAAGAGCCATCATGTACAAGTAGGTGTTTATAACTTAAACTCTAAGACGACGACATATCTGATGACTGATGGTGATCCTGAGCATTACTTGACAAATGTAACTTGGAGTCCTGATGGTAAGTATATCTATTTGGCAGAAGTAAATAGAGACCAAAGTGAACTTCATTGGAATAAGTATAATGTTGCTACAGGAGAAAAGCTGTCTACCCTGATTTCAGAAAAAGACGATAAGTATATTGAACCATTACACCCTCTATTCTTTTTAAAGAAGAACCAAGATAACTTCATACGTTGGACACGTAAAGATGGTTTCTTCCATCTATATCTGTATAACAAAGAGGGGCAACTTCTAAAACAATTAACTAAAGGTGAATGGGAAGTTACATCATTTTATGGTGTGGATAGCAAAGATCGTTATGCTTATTTCCAAGCAACCAAAGAGAGTCCTATGGCTCGTAATGTATATCGTGTCAATCTAAAGACGTTGAAGATCGATAAGTTGGATAGCGACACAATGGGATGGCACGCTCCTAAATTCAACGCTAACTTTACACAGATGATCGATGTGTATGAGAGGCATGATATTCCTCGTAAAGTGGTTCTTACGACAATAGGGGGCAATAAGAAGCCTAAAGTAATGCTTAAGGCAGAAGATACATTGGCAAAGAAAAACATTGGTGAAGAGTCTGTATTTACCATTAAAGCGGCGGACAACACCACGGATCTATACTGTAGGATGATCAAACCATTAGATTTTGATCCGAATAAGAAATATCCTGTAGTTGTCTATGTTTATGGTGGCCCTCATGCTCAATTGGTCCAAGATAGATGGCACTATAGTACTAGATGGTGGCAGTTTTATATGGCACAACAAGGCTATATTGCATTTACACTTGATAATCGTGGTTCTGCAAATAGAGGAAAAGATTTTGAACAAGTTATTCATCGTAATCTAGGAATTAACGAAACGGCGGATCAAATGAAAGGGGTTGACTATCTAAAGAGTCTCTCTTATGTTGATCCAACTCGTATTGGAGTTCACGGATGGAGTTTTGGTGGATTTATGACAATGAACCTAATGTTTAGACATCCTGATGTATTTAAAGTTGGTGTATCTGGTGGTGGTGTTGTAGATTGGAATCTATATGAAGTGATGTATGGAGAGCGTTATATGGACACACCACAGCAGAATCCAGAAGGGTATAAAGAGTGTAATATGACCAACCACTTAAAAGATTTAAAAGGGAAGCTTCTTTTGATTCATGGTGCTATGGACTCTACTGTTGTGATGCAACACAGTTATAAGATGCTTCGTAAAGCGATTAAGGAAGGGAAGCAGTTAGATTATTTTGTCTATCCAACCGCACCTCATAATGTTCGAGGTAAAGATCGTATTCATTTGATGCGTAAAGTGTCTGATTATTTTATTGATAATTTATAACCCAATAGGCCCAAGGTTCTTTCTTATTGGAGAGGAAGAACCGTGGGTTTTCTACCCCTAAAGTCTTTGAATTGTGATTTTGTAGTAGAGGTTGCTTTATAGATAAATTGACTCATGTCCTTAGGAACAATCGGGAAGTAACCTAATCGTAATTCAAAAGTATTGAATACCAAAGACTCATTTCTTATACGTACACCTAATCCTATTTCTGCATACTTATCATAGGCATTATTGGTGTTAGGGTCATCATTATCTATCGCGCCAATATCACAGAATGCATAGCTTGCAAACTTAAATCCAAATATGGCTCTTTTGTGATAGTGAACATTCTCTAGTTGTATCGCGACCTTCTGTTTTCCATACACATAAAGTGAATTCATGTCGCGTATGCCATTCTCTTTATTTAGATTGAGATACTCGTATTGGAGACGATCAAATCCTTGAGCATAACTAAAATTGATAAACTGTCTGAATTGATATCTACCAATCTTATAAAGCTTGGTGAAATAGTTCATGTTTATCCCTGCAATAGCTTGTTCAACCTGGCTGCTGCTCCAATATCCTCCAGCATATACATCGAAATATAGATATGATTTGCTCTTTAATTGGAAACTCTGCGAATACATCATATGTAAATATAGTCGATCCTTGTTGTAGGCATCGTCATAACCTGTAACAATCTCACAATATCGACCAATAGGGATATCCTCTGTGATACCATAACCATAGATCAAATTAGCTCTATAACTCGTCCTTTTAGATATTGCAAAACTCGTTAGAATTTGATGTTTTGTTGGATATAGTGCATTATAAAATTGGTTGCTACTTGGATCTCTCTGTTGTTCAAAATAAGAGAATCTAGCACCCAAAATCAATTGATGGCTTTTGATAATGTCATTCTGAAGGTTGAATGATTTGGCCAGCCATGAATCAACGTATCGATTCTTCTGGTGAATCTCAATGGAATCACTTTGTATCTGGGTGATCTCATTGCTGTTGAGGATTTGTTGATATCTCAACTCCATAGCTAACTGTGGTTTTGAAGAGACAAAATCCTTCAGTAATTGTGCATCATATTGATGCATCTCATATGAGTTGGCATATAGAAGTTTAAAGTCCGCAAAAGTAGAGAAGAGATTTCTTGCTGTATATTCCGCTTCAATACCTCTCTTCTGTTTCTTTGACGAGTTGTATAGATACTTTAAGCTTATTTTATGTCCCCAGCCCAACAGGTTTTGATTGTATACACTAACATCCCCTTCTGTGGTTGATGAAATATCCATCCCTGCTCCATAAGAGAAATTATCTTGTACATAGATCATAACATCCACAGCGTTAGGATTATCCTTATCTTCGATACAGATAATATTAACGCTGTTGATGTATGGCAACTCTCTTAAATGCTCTTCACTATTGGCCATAAGAATAGGGGATAGTGCATCTCCCTTCTTAAAGAATACATTTCGTTTTACTGTACTCTCTTTGGTGTCAACGTGTGAGTCATTGATTAATTTAACTATACTATGCCCTGTACTTCCCTCTTTTGATTCAATTGGGAAAATATCTCGATAGACAATACGTATGTTTCTAATCTTCTTGTTTTGGTACGGTGCAAAATATTTTGCACTGTTTTCATTTAATTTCTTTTTATCGGCAATCGTATCTTTCTTTACGATGATAAGATCATGCAATTGCCTCGTGAAAAAATTCTTGTCTGTCTTTGTTTTTAGAGAATCGTAAAAGCATAGTGCTTTTTTATCTCTCTCTGACCACACCGAATCAAGTCTTGCCTGCTTAATTGAATCACTACGAAGTATATCATCTTTCTTGTTTTTTATGTCATTAAGGAGTTCTTGATACCTCTTTTTAGGACGTTTCTTTGTTACATGAAGATCCTCCGCTCTAACGGAGGGGGATCCTAGAGCATATATTAAAAACAGCAATATGAGTATAAAAATGAAGTGTTCGTTTCTTCTCTTAAGCATTATTAAAGTACTTTAATCCGACGTCATTCCTTTAATATTACGCGGAAGTAGGTCATGATGTTTCTTAAAAGCAGCAGAAAATTTAGATAAATTTGAATATCCAAGTTTATATCCTACTTCTGAAACTGTGTTACGCCCCATTCTTAGGAGTCTATAAGCCTCTTCCATTCTGTAATCTGAATAGAACGAATAAGGTGGTTTTCCGAACACTACTTTAAAGAGACGGTTCAGCTTGCTGATACTCATTCCTGAATTTTCCGCAAGATACTCTAAGCTAGGTGGATTTGCTAAATCCTCTAGAAGAAGTGCCTTAACGGTAAAGATCTTCTGAATGTCGTATTGGCTATACTTACCCATATCGGACTTCTGTCTTTCCAATGACAATAGAACCTCATTAAGTAAAGCAAATCCTTTCGATTTTAGAAGAATTTGTTGGTTCTCCGCATCTGCGATAAGCTCTTTAATTTGATTGTATTCGTCATGTAGTCTTTCGTCAATGCTCGTACACATCTCCATTGGATTCTTTGAATAAAAGAAGCCATCTAGGTATGAGCTTTTCTGTAAACTACGTCGTAGTTGAAGTGGGTCGTCAATAACAATCTCTACCCATTTTAATTCAACATCTTCTGGAAGTTTATACTCCAAAAGACTGTGTTGATTGTAAAAAAGGACAAAACCTGAATTGTCAATCAAAATGTCGTTTGGTGTAAAAATCTTTCCATCATTATTATTGTCCGAAAGAACAATATGAACGTTTCGCATTTCAGAAATTTCAGTCCTGTAAAAACATGGACTGTTTACCTGAACCTTATAAGAATAAATCGTAAGTCCTTCCGTAACATTGATCCTATGCGTCTCAATGGAACCATACGAAGATTCTTGTACAGATTTACCGTTTCTTAAATTGATCGGTTTTGTTTCTAAAGTCGCGATTTCCTGACTTATGTCTAATTCGTTATAAAAAATTATCTTCCCCATATTAAATCTTTGCTCTAATCTAACTGTTTTTATAAACTCAAAAAGACTTTCTTTATTGTGTTTTGCATTAATTAGTTACGAATATAACATAAAAAAGTATTTGGAAGTTGATTTCCGCGATTAACATTTGTTAAATAGTTGTATCACAGTGTATATACCTTTCGAACCAATGGTGTTGTTTATGTGTTATATTGTAATATAAAACTTTAACATATGCGATTATTTGGTGTTATTGTGTCGCTTGTATTCCTTGTGCCTTTTAGTTATGGACAGCGAATGTCTATATCTGCTGGGCTTAGTTATCCTCTCAGTGTTACTAGTAACAGGGAGTATGAGGCAAGTTATATCGGTAGTGGAGGATTCATAAAAGGAACGACATCATACTATTTTAGTGAGCGACTTGGGTTGGAATTAGACATAATATTTCAATCAAATGATGTAGAGTGGAGATATAGTGGAGAGAATGCTACTGGAGAGGGCGAACAAGAGATCGTAGAACAATTAAAACAAGTTGGTTATGATACTTTTACCCTTGCTCTACTATTTCAATATCGACTATTTAAGAAGAAAGCATTTGCTGGTTCTATGTCAATGGGGGCAGGTTTGTTATTTAACTTTAATGAGAAGAAACTTGATGCCTCTCTCTCTGAGAATCTATTTGAATTTAAAAAAAAGGCCTCTCCAACAGTCAATGCCAATATTAAATTGGCATATTTCCCCAAAAAATACTTGGGTCTATATATTGAAGGAAACTTTTTATACTCTTCGAAGAAAATTGTGGTAAACAATCGAAATGAGATAAAGTATAACTTTCTTTTTGCTGGAATTGGTTTTGGTGTAATATTTGGTGGCTAAGAGTAATATTGTAAATTAGTAGGAAATAAAAATAAGTACCAATGAATTATATTTATAGCAAAATTTGTTCTTTATGCCTTGTTCTGTTTTTGATAACAGTTTCTTGTTCTATGTCACGTAAGGTCTCTAAAGAGCTGGATGGTCTGACCGTTAAACAGGTAATGGCCCACTATGGTAAACCTGCGATGAAGTACTTAGATCGTGACTCTTGTTGGGTATATGTATTTGATAAATCGAAAAGACTTAAAAGCCAACCTATCTCTGGTGGAAATTTTCATGCTACACAAATGAAAATATCTTCAACAACGCGTACAGATCATTATTATGTAGAGTTTGATGAAAACCAGAGGGTTAAGAATGTTCGCATTAAATCGGATTACAATTAGTAATTCAACATAGTGAAAAAAAGTATTTTTTTACTATGTTTGCACTCTAGCACTGTTCAAATAGTGATACTGCTAGCTTTGTTGGGGGATGATGAGGAATGGTTTTAGAATACTGACCTACTCAACTTACGATAAAAAGCACTATCCTTCAGTGGAAATATGCCCAAGTGCTGAAATTGGTAGACAGGCACGGTTGAGGGCCGTGTGTCCTACGGACGTGCGGGTTCAAGTCCCGCCTTGGGCACTAAAAACACATCTTTCTAAGGATGTGTTTTTTTTATGCCATATTGAAACCTGCTCCTCTTAGTGTAATTGATCTATCATCACTTCTACATTAAAACATTCTACCAATGGTTATTGATCGAATTTGTCTATATCTATATTGCCAAAATAGATCCACTGCCTTTGTATCTGAGAATACTCTTTCGCGTTGTATAAAAAAGATAGAGTAGCTGAATTGATATTTTCGAAAAAGTGTAATTGTGTAGGCCATAATCTTCGTGGTGATGTGTATTATCCTCTTTTGGGCTATTACTTGCCTGCTGTTTATTATTGCATATGGCAATTTATTGCAGCTGTTAAATTCTGTTAAATTGATGTTTTATGTTTATATAATGTAAAATAAAGAGTCAATTTGTTTGATATTTTCATTATCCACCTCATTTTTTAAGGTTAAAAAAGAGTCATTATATTTCATATACCTCAGGTGTATTGTTGTGAAAGGAGGTATTCTTATAGATAAAAGAAAACCCTATATAAAGAACATAAGTCTTAATATAGGGTTTTGTGTTCACTGCTTTTAAAAGTTGATGAATCACCTTTTAAAAGATATATGAATTAGTCTTCTAGACGATCTTCAACATCACTAACTATCTTCGCAGTAAGTTTCTTTTGACGTTCTCTCTTCTTTAGATACTCAATCTTATTGTAATCATGGTTAAGTACCTTGTATAGGTTGTAACACATAATCAGTATTACTACCGCAAAAGGAAGCGCTGTAAGAAGGGTTGCCGTTTGAAGTGCTGTCAATCCTCCTCCTACAAGAAGAACGATCGTTACAGCTCCCTCTGTGGATGCCCAAAATACTTTCTGCCCTACAGGTGAGTCTAGTTTACCTCCCGAGGTAAGCATATCCACAACCATAGAACCACTATCCGATGACGTTACAAAGAAACTACCCACAAGCAAGATGGTTAGAATACAAGCAGCTTTTGTAAATGGGAAGTTCTCCAATAGGTGATAAATAGCCGTCGCTACATTCTCATTTACTGCCTCTGATATATCATGATTACCCATCAACTCTTGGTGTAATGCACTTCCTCCAAAAACAGTCATCCAAAGGAAAGTTACCACTGTAGGTACCAATAGTACCCCCAATACGAACTCTCTAATGGTACGTCCTTTTGAAATACGCGCAATAAAAATACCAACAAATGGAGACCATGAAATCCACCATGCCCAGTAAGTAATAGTCCATCCACTTTGCCAGTGTGATGCCTCACTAATCCCTTTGTAGCTCTCCGTAAAAGTACTCATGCTAAGTAGATTCGAAAGGTAGAACCCAATGTTCTGTCCAAAAGATTTCAGAATAAATAGGGTGGGTCCAGCCAAAAGTACAAAAATCAATAAGGCCATTGCCAAACGAACATTCCACTCACTCAATCGGCGAATTCCTTTATCTAGTCCAAGTACCAATGACATGGTTGCTAAGAACGTAATAAATACAATTAACCCTATTTGCCATTCGTTAGAGAAATCAACTCCAAACACATAAGCTAGTCCAGCATTAGCCTGTTGCACTCCAACTCCTAAAGAAGTTGCCAATCCAAACATGGTTGCTGATACTGAGATAATATCAATCAGATCACCCCAACGACCGTAGATCTTCTCACCCAAAACAGGATAGAAAATAGAACGTATTGTCAAGGGCAGTTTTTTATTAAAAGTAAAATATGCCAATGCAAGTCCAACGATAGCATACACTGCCCATGCATGTAATCCCCAATGAAGGAATGTTACACCCATAGCCGTTTTGGCTGCCGCAATCTTATCTGCCCCATCATTAAATGGTGTGCCTCCAAAGTGCATGATCGGCTCCGCCACACTATAGAATAGTAGTCCGATTCCCATCCCTGCACTAAATAGCATTGCAAACCACGCTGTGGTACTAAAGTCAGATTCAGCATTCTCTCCTCCAATCCTTAGTTTCCCAAACTTACCACCACCAATAATCAGTGCAAAGATAAGGAAGAAATTGATGGCCATGATAAAGAACCAACCGAAGTTGTTACTCATCCACTTCTGTGTATTTGCAAACCATCCTTCGATAGGTTTACCAACTACCACCGTTGCAATTATCAGCGAAAGGATAATAACTAGTGAGCCAATGAATACATTGCCATTCGCTTTGATTCCGAAAAAGCTCTTTTTATCTGAGCGAACATACTTTTTATCTGTAGTCTTTTTCTTTCCCGGAAAGTCTAGTATAATACCAATGTCTTTCTTTTTGGTTGTCTCTTTTTGTTTCTTATCCATAATATTTTATTAAAAATAATATCCTATATTGATATTAAACCAAGCCTCCCAATCAGCAGAGGTGTCTCCTTGGCCTAATCCATTACCCCAAGCTCCAAACCAATCTTGGTTCTTACCTGTGGCGTAGTCCACATATGTATATATAGGTCCAGCAGCAAGCATCATTCCAGTTACATTCATCTGGGAATCGGCAAATCCACTGTATCCTTTCTTCATATAGCTATAGTCGTTGTAGAACTGAATATAGTCGAGAAATTTCTTCTCAATAGGTAGTGTGTAAGCAATCGCTGCCGAGAAAATAGAAGCTTCGCTTGCTACGTCGTAAGATGATTTGTATGCCCCCATAGAGATGAGGTTATTATCCATGTCTGCATAGTTGTAATACATCGCTTCCAAACGAACATTTAAACGTTTGTTAGAAAGAAAATTACCATTCATATGTACTTCTGCAGCCCATGTGTCATGTTTTTTATGATAATTAGGATTTTCAATCTTCTTATCCCCATCTGGATCGTTAGGGTCGTCAATTGTTTGCATACGTTCCCAGATCTTACCATACTGTACTGAAGTACCAATAGAGATATTATCTAATGGTTTTTCAATCTTAAGATTTAGTTGACCGATCTCTTCTACATTATCAACAGGGTCGTACGAATATCTCTCATTGCTTGCACCACTACCACCTTCAGCGTTTTTATAATAAGCCAAATCGATAATCCATTTGTCGTTATTATATGTCAGTTTTGCTCCATTATCATAATCATCCTCGAAACCAAGGTAATATTGCATGTTGAAGAAATAACTGTGTGATGTGTATGGTGTGATACCAAATGGAACTTGGTTTGTTCCTACGACCATTTGTAGTTCTGGAGTGAACTTATATCCAATATATCCCTCTTTAAGGAAACGTCCGAAGTCGGAAGGGTAGAGGCGATATTCAGCCTTCATAAAGAAATTTGCGTATTGTGCACTTGCTTTGATAGCAAACATATCGAAAACGAAATCTCCACCTTTGTCAGCGATGCTTGGGTCCCACGCTTTGTATCGGTAGTTAAAACGAACTGCTCCTCCGATCTTAACAGAGTCTTTTAGTGCAGCTTTTGAATGGTTAGGTATTAGGCAGGTGAATAATAAAATAATGAATAATGTAAATAACTTTTTTAAATTAAAAAACATATATAATGATAGTTTTGGTTTTGGCGAACTTATTGGTGAGATTGCTCTCATTAAATTGTGTTCTGTACGACAAAATTAACAAGGAAAAGGGTCAAATCAAAATGAGTACCTCAATTTGTGTGGTATTTAGCGTTTTTATTGCTACCTTAACTGTTTGAGGCTTAATATAGTGGTGGGGCTATGAAGAAAAATGAAATTTCTTTGTTTTAAAATAGTTTCTGTGCGATATATTCACTGTCCCCTTACAATATGACCTGCTTTATCTCTTTTTATATCCATTAGTTTCATCGTTAAAGTATAATTTAAGTGTGTTAATTCGTTCCTGAAAAGGCATCTTTGGGCTTCCGTGTATCTTTGTTGGTTGTTGTCAATTAGACTGTTATATTATCCTTAAGCGTGTTGTGATTGCAGTCCTTTTTTTTAGGCATAACGACTCTAGTACTATTTTGCTATCTCGGTATAGCATTAAACTGTTTTGTCGAAACAGTTTCAAATCCTCTACAGCTTTCATTCTATAATCTACGTGCCATATCGGCTCAAGTACCAAAGAAAATATATGGTGTAGTTACAAGGAAGACCTCAGGTTTTCCTTATAGTATTTAATTACCCTGTCACACAATTAACTAATATTTCCCTCTGTTTTACAACCAATAAAGAGTAGTTTAAAAGGAGGCATCCCTATATTAAAGTTACCCTAAACTTACCTTTAAGTTACCCTTAAGTTACCTCCACACGACAAAAAGGTAAGGAAAAGGTTATTTATGGGTAGAGGAAGGGTAGGGGAAGTACGGAGGAAACCCCTATGAGATATACTGATAATATAGTGTGATTTGTCTAATCATTTTTACATCTTATTTTGTCGATGTAGATAAGGAACGTTGAGGAGGAGAGGGGATTTAAGCTTTGGTGTTGATTGATGATGTGTGTAGGTTTTTGTTTTGTGTGTGTGGATTTTTGATTAGAGTTGTTGATGGAGAGTGGCAGGTTGTGAGCAACTGGCGAATAGCTTTTACGAAAATTTGATGAAGCAAAGTTGCCACTTACAGCAATGGTTTTTTTTGTGTGGGGATTTTTGATTGGAGGGGGATGTAGATGGGTTAAAGAGTGAGGAGGGATGATGTTAAGAGGTAATCTCCTTTTATGCATTGAATTTTGGGGTTTCAATGCATAAAAGTGATTTTTGACTATTGTGGAGTGGGATTTGCATTAGGATCTTCCAATGTCATATTGGGATCGTTAATGATTTCCAATCCTGTAAGTAGCGCAGATGATCCAACATCTTCAATCTCAAGCATCTCGACAAGGGTTGTTAGTGCTTCATTGATTTTTGTAAGATCTGATTCTGATACATTCTTCAACTTACTTGACAGTCGGTGTTGAAGTAGATCGGGTGTTTTCTCTAAAAGATCGTAACCTATGGAGGTAAGTGTAAGCATTGTTACCCTCTTGTCTCCTGTTTTTGGAAGCTTAGCAAGCATTCCTCGTTTCTCTAGTCTAGAGATAATTCCAGTTACGGTACTAGAGTTTAATTTCAGGTGGTCTCTGATGCTTTTTTGAGATGCTTGATAGCTTGGGCTATCTTTAAGAAACTCAAGACAAAGAACTTGAGGGATGCTGACCCCGTAATCTTTTTCTATTTTCTTTGATTCGAGATTGATTGAACGTACAATTCTTCGAATCAGAATAATTACGCTTTTATAATTCATACGCTTGAAGATGATATGTTATTAACTCATCATTGTTGATGCAAATATATTGATAAAATGTGAATGAAATGGACTTCTTGTTTAATGTGGATAAAAAAAGAGTTGAAAGATAGTTTATACTACTCCCAACTCTTTCACTATATATTAGTTATATGGCTCTTTTATTTGTTGAAACGATCCACAATTACTGCACATGCAGCATCTCCTGTAATATTCACAGAAGTACGTACCATATCAAAGATTCTATCTAGTGCATATAGTAGTGGAAGCCCTTCCAATGGTATCTTTGCTGCTACCAGTACCGCAACTACCAATAGTGTTGGTCCAGGAACCCCAGCTTGTCCAATAGATCCAACTGTTGCAGTAAGGATTATGGCGATATATTGTGGTGCACCTAAAGGGATTTCAAACATCTGAGCAAAGAAGATTGCTACCAATGCATAGTATAGTGCATTTCCCGTCATATTGATGGTTGCACCTAATGGTAGTACAAAACTAGATGTCTGTTTCGAAACGCCTAACTCATCTTCACATACTTCCATATTTACAGGTAGTGTTGCCATGGAAGAGGCAGTAGAGAAAGCCACGATCTGTGGTTTTGTCATTTTAGAGAAGAACTTTCTAACCGATAGATTAGAGAATAGTTTCAGTGTTAAAGGATACAGTACCAGTAGTAGTAGCGCTACACCAATAAGATTTACCCATACTAGGTTGAACACCATTTTTAGAAGGTCGAATCCGAAAGTTCCTGTGGCATTGGCAATCAAACCAAATACACCAATAGGAGCTGTGTACATCACAATTTTGATCATCCATATGAATGCTTCTGTAATGTAGTTTAGTCCGTTTACGATTGGCGTCTTCTTCTGTTCAGGTAGCGTTGATATTGCTATTCCTAAGAAAAGACCAAAGAAGATGATCTGAAGAATATTTCCTGATACTAATGATTCAATAGGGTTTGCTGGGATCATTCCGATCATGATATCCCAAAAACCTGGTGTTGCAGCTGCTCCAGTATAGTCTTCAGGTGGGAAGGCATTCTTTACCGCTTCTGCATCGAGTCCTACTCCTGGTTGGAACACTTCTCCTAGGAATATTCCTAAGCTCACAGCTACTGCTGTGGTTAAAAGAAAATACAGTACGGTTGAAATACCTACTTTACCTGCTTTTTTTGTAGCTCCCAAAGACGATGCTCCTGCAATGATAGAGACCGTCACTAGTGGGATTACTAGCATTTTAATAAGTTGAATAAAGATTGATCCAAGTGGAGCAAAGATGCTTGCGTCTTTCCCCATAGCTGCACCTACACCAATACCAATTAGCATAGCCACTAAGATCTGAAATCCAAGGTTCGTTAGTAGTTTTTTTAGCTTTACATTCATAATTCACATTCATTAATTAAAAAGGTTTCCCCTTTTACAAATTGAAATTTATTTCCCTCTTGTTTACTTCTATGTAACATTACGCAATTTCTCTTAATATTCAAATAACATTTATCTGCTTTTGTTATAAACATGTTAAATCGCATATTTATCAGAATTATTTTATTTGGGTTATATTGTTGATAATTAGTTGTTTATGTGGTGGTGTTTCCTGTGAAATGGTTTTGTAATATTCTTTTAGTTTTTCTGTAATAGTCTCGGGCTATTCTTGTAGTGAAAACATAAGACAAGAGTAATGAAAAGGAATTTTGTTTTAGTGGCGCTACTATTGTTAGTGCAATATGTAGGTGCTGTTGCAAATACAGAAAAAGGAGTAGTAAAGGGAGCTGTTTATGAGATCGTAAACCAGCAGAAGGTTGGTTTGGCATTTGTAAACGTCTATATTGAAGGTACTTCATTTGGTGCAGTATCGGATATGAATGGAAACTTCCAATTGCCATTGGCACCAGGAACATATGATTTGGTCTTCAGCTCCATTGGTTATCGAGTTGTGAAACAACCTATCGATGTGAGTGACCAAGGTGTTGTAGATGTCGAAGCTACACTCGAAATAGCAGGAGAAGAGCTTGATGCGGTTCTAGTTGTTGGAGTAGCCAATAGAGAGACGGAGCAGATGCTACTCGTCGATCAAAAGAAGTCCTCTGTAGCGCAACAGAGTGTTGGCGCAAAAGAGCTATCGCGTAAAGCTGTATCTAATGTGATGGATGGTGTGGCTAAGGTGACAGGAATATCGAAAGCTAACGCAGGCAATATAACCGTTAGAGGATTGGGGGATAGATATAATGCAACGACATTGAATGGGTTGCCTATTGCATCACCTAATCCAGATACAAAAATGGTCCCATTAGATCTTTTTCCTACGACCATTGTGAAGAATATTGGGGTACAGAAGGTGTTTATGTCGAGTGAATATGCGGATTTTTCGGGAGGTAATATTGATATCAAGACCAAAGATTTTGTATCGAAACCATTCTTAGATTTGAGTCTATCTGTTGGCGGAAATAGTAATGTGACTTTTAAAGATATCTATTTGGGAGATACGGAGGGGAATCGATGGAGTGGTTTTGGCGTTGAAAAGAGAGAGCTACCTGAAGATGTTAAAGATAACAGTAGCAGGTATCCAACCTATACCCAAGATCCCTTTAACACATCTTTCGATGTGGATAAATATAAGGCCATACCTTCTCTTTCATTAGGTGTTTCGGGAGGAAAGACATGGGACTTGCATCATCAGAAGAAATTAGGTGTGTTGTTTTCAGTAAAATATGGTAATGATTTTTCTTATCAGAATGGGCGTTCGGTGAATTTAGATAATTCAGGGAATCCATTTAGTGATTTTAACTACGACCAGTATGCCTACGAGACGATGTTCTCTGGACTGGGGAGTATAAACTTTGCTTTTAACAACCAGAACAAGATATATTATAACATGTTGATGATCCACCGTACCCAAGATCAGTTTCGTCAAGATGTGGGATACGATTCAGAGAATAACGATGTCCTTTCGAATACTTCACTGTTTAGAGCCCACCAATTAATGAACCATCAGTTGATGGGAGATCATCAATTGAATGATCAATTGGCATTGAATTGGAAAGGAAGCTATTCGATCGCAAAAAGTAGTGAACCAGATAGAAAGAATAACGTGTATCAAGTTCAAGACGATGGTACTTATACTTTGTTCTCATTAAACCAGCAAGAGACCATGCGCTACTTTGGAGATATGAATGAGACGGACTACAGTGGTGCGGTGGAACTCAGTTATATGTTGAAAGATCAAGAAGAGGAGAAAGTGGGAGAGATCAAAGCGGGTGTGGATGCGGTGAATAAAGATCGTGATTTTTCATCTTATAAGTATTACTATAATGTAAAACAAGTGGATGACATCCCAGTTGATCCGAACCATTCAAGTAGTATTATTAATGATCAAGCTTTTGCTGATGGGGATATCTCTCTTCAGAATGGAACGCTTCCTCGTGATGCATATGATGCAGGGATGTATGTTGTAGCAGGGTATATCAACTTCATGTATCATGTGAACGAAAAGTTCTTATTTGATATTGGAGTGAGAGCGGAAAAGAGTAACCAGTATGTGAACTACTATACAGATGCAGGTATTCCAAAGAAGAGTGTGATAGATGGTTTGGACCTTTTTCCTACGTTGAACTTGAAGTTCTCTCCAAATGAGAAGAGCAACTGGAGGTTAGGATTAAGTCGAACCATTACTCGTCCTGATTTTATTGAGATGGCACCATTCCAATACCGTGAGTCTTATGGTGGAACTACAGTTCGTGGTAATGCAGATATACAAAACGGTTATAACTATAATTTTGATTTGAAATGGGAGCTTTTCCCTAACCGTGGTGAGCTGGTCTCTTTCGGAGTCTATGGTAAGTATTTGGATAACCCTATTGAGCGTACGCAGTTCTATTCGGCAGGAGTGGGAGAGACTTTCCAGAATGCAGATAAAGGGGTTGCGGCAGGTGCAGAGTTTGAGATCAAGAAGCGTGTAAAGGATTTCACTTTTGGGTTGAATGCTTCTTATATCTATACACAGGTTTATCTGCCTAAGAATGGAACTTATACACAAGATAAGAGAGCACTTCAAGGAGCATCGCCTTATCTAATCAATGCCGATATCTCTTATCCAATAAAGTTTGGTGATGAGAAAGAGTTAAGGCTTAATGGAATCTATAACGTTTATGGTAAGCGTATCTATTCTGTTGGAGTCAATGGCGCAGGCGATATATACCAGATGCCGCTTAATACTTTGGATTTCTTGGCACAGTTGAAGCTAAATAAGAAGTTTTCGATGGAGTTCTCAGCAAAGAATCTATTGAATCCAAATGTAGAGTTTCAACAAGATTTATTAAATGAAAACAGTGAGAAGGTTGGAGTGAAAACCACCAACAGCTACCCACTAGGGGTGAACTTCTCTTTTGGCATAAAATACCATTTCTAATTTTACTCTATTTACAATTTAACGATTTAAATTAAGATGAAAACAATTAAGAATTTATTTGTTATTGCCCTAGCAATGATCGCATTTGCATCATGTAGTAGTGATTCAGAATCTACTAACGGCGTTGAAACAGAGAAGGTAGGACTAATAGGTAACATCTTTTATGGTGGAGACATCAATGAAGATATTACGCTTCAATCAGGACAGACGTATACAGTTACTAAAGGTGTTCATATTAAAAGTGGTCATGTTTTGACTATAGAAGAGGGAGTTACATTGGTTGCAGATGCAGATGTATTGTCCTATTTAATGATTGAAAAAGGGGCAACGATCCAAGCTGTTGGTACAGCTAATGCACCTATTGTGATGACTGCAAGTAAAGAGATCCCTGGAGCATGGGGTGGTTTGATGATATGTGGTAATGCAACGATCAATGTTGATGGAGGCAGTGGTATCTCTGAAGTAGGTAATGCTTCGTATGGAGGTAGTAGTGATACAGATAACTCTGGTACATTAAAATATATTCGTTTGGAGTATACAGGTTATGCTTTTGATGAAGATCATGAATCTAACGGTGTCGCTTTCTATGGTGTTGGTTCAGGAACTACAGTAGACCATATACAGGTGTATAAGGGATCGGATGATGGATTTGAGTTCTTTGGAGGAACTGTAAGTGCAAACTATCTTGTGTCGACCTATAGTCAAGATGATTCATTTGATTGGACTGAAGGTTGGAGAGGTAACTGTATGAACTGGGTTGCTGTACAGAATGAAGATTCTAAAGGGACAGGATTCGAGTCGGATAATTTGGAAGGAAACAATGATGCGACACCACGTTCTAAGCCTACTATTGCAAATATCACTTTGGTTGGAAATGGAACGGATAAGTCTCAATCGATGAACTTACGTCGTGGTACTGGTGCGATCTTGTCAAATCTATTGATGACAAACTATATGATTGGAGTGGGGGTAGAACAGAACTCTACGGCAAATTTGATTGGTAGTGATCTAACTATTGATAATTCGGTATTGACAAACATCATTACGGATGCTTCAAAACAGTATTTCTCTTACGTGAAGACAACGGAAGGTACCCAAAGAACAGCGGTTGCATCTGATCAATTTGGAACGGGTGTGACAGTAGGTGCTATTGCGTTGAATAGTACATATGTAGGAAAAGTAAATGGCGCTGGTGCGGTTGATGCTGGTGACGACTGGACTGCAGGATGGACAAAATAAACAAAACACTCTCTATGTTATTTCTCAACTTTTTGTGAGATGTTTTCGTGGGGCGGCTTTTTCGAAGGCTGCCTTTTTTATGTTTATTTTATCTAATGGTAATATAAATATTAAGTAATTGGGTTCTCGTTTTAAACTTAATTGGTTTGTTGTACCTTTAATGAAAAGAAAATTTATGAAGCTATGGATAAAGAGAGAATATTAGTTGTCGATGACGAAGAAGATATTTGTGAGATCATAAAATTTAACTTGGAGAATGAAGGTTATGATGTTACGGTTGCTTATTCGGCAGAAGAGGCATTGCAGCTTGATTTGAACTCTTTCCAGTTGTTGCTATTAGATGTGATGATGGGGGAGATCTCAGGTTTTAAGTTGGCGAACACTTTAAAGAATAGCAGTCGTTATCATAAAATTCCTTTGATCTTTATTACGGCTAAAGGAACGGAGAATGATACGCTTACTGGCTTTAGTTTAGGTGCTGACGACTATATACAGAAACCTTTCTCTATTAAAGAGGTCATTGCACGTGTGAGAGCTGTTATCGCTCGCTCCAATACAGGAACGGTTACAAAAGGGGAGAAATGGGGTTACCAAGGTATTGAAGTCGATATGGAGAGTAAGAGTGTGACCATTGATGGTCAAAAGGTCTCTTTATCGCGTAAAGAGCTTGAGATATTGGTTCTTTTGATTCGTAAACCAGGGAAGGTCTACTCTAGAGCAGATATAATTCATCGTGTGTGGAGAGATGAAGATAATGTCTTGGATCGTACTGTGGATGTGAATGTGACTCGTTTGCGTAAAAAAATAGAGCCTTATGGTAAACAGATCGTTACAAGGCAAGGATATGGGTACTGCTTTGAAGTAATTTAGTTATCTTGTAGACAATTATATACCACTGCTTATTGGCGGTGTTTGTGAGTAATTAATTTTTAGATAGTAGCATGAAAAATAGCTATAGGAAACAACTCTTTTATAACTTCTTTATTCTCTTTTTCCTCTTTATTCTGAGTGTAATTATTTTTCAGTATCAGAGAGAGGTGCAGTCGAAGCGTGAATCCCTTGAGAATACATTGGATAATTATGCTTCTATTATTGATAATGTAATACAGAAGCGATGGGATGAGAAGAAAGATCGTATTGATCCCTTGAAACAGTTTCTCGATTTGATTCCAGATAAAGAGCTACGTGTGACTGTTATCGATGATCATGGTCATGTGAGGTTTGATAATCGATATAATGACTTCTTTGAAATGGACAACCATAAGGATCGTCCGGAGGTTCTTGCGGCATTAAAGAGAGGTAAGGGCTCTTCTATTCGATTCTCGAACTCTTTAAATAAGGAGTTCTACTATTATGCCCGTTCTTTCCCTAACTATATTGTTCGTGCTGCCTTACCGTATGATACGACTACGATCAATATACTGAAAGTAGACAATCTATTTTTCTATTCGATGTCGTCACTTTTTGTGGTGGTCCTATTCCTTTTATATTTTCTAACGGGACAGATGGGTGCATCCGTTTCTCGATTACGTAATTTTGCTGTTGTAGCCTCTTCCAATCGTTCTATTGCTGGTCTAGACATGGATTTTCCTTCGAGCGAATTGGGAGATATTTCGAAGAAAATAGTGGAGATGTATAGCACTATCCAGCATCATAATGAGAAGTTGGAGACAGAGAAGAAGAAGTTGTATGATCATCTACATGTTTTGCAGTCAGGGTTGGCTGTCTTCTCTTCAGATAAAAGTGAGATTCTCTCGAACTCACTATTTCTTATGTTTGCCAGTACCATGTCGTCTCGTTCGATTAGAAAGAGTGAAGACTTTTTTAAGATTGAGGAGGTCCGTCCTATTATTGATTTCATTGAAGGGAAACAGAATGGGGCTTCGATATCTGAATTCTCGAAAGAGAAACTACAGGTGTCTAAGTTTGGAAAGATATTTAATATTCAAGCGATCGTCTTCTCTGATAACTCCTTTGAGATAACGATTCAAGATGTCTCTGAGCAGGAGCAGGCAAGGAAGCTTAAGCGAGAGATTACTGGTAATCTAGCACATGAATTAAAGACTCCTGTAACAACTGTTCAAGGCTATCTGGAGACGATTCTAGAGAATCAAGATATGGATACCAAACAGTTGTTTTTCTTCTTGGATAGGGCTTTTAAACAGACACAACGTCTTGGAGAGTTGATCTCGGATATCTCTTTGTTATCTAAGATTGAAGAGGCGGAACATCTATACCAAAAAGAGGAGCTGTATCCTTATGAGATAGTCCATCGTGTGTTGCATGATTTGGATTATAATATCAAAGAGAAGGAGAAAGAGGTGTCGTTGAGGATCGACTCTGAGGTGAAATTTAAAGGGAACCAAGGGTTGGTATATGCTATTTTTAGGAATCTTGTGGAGAATGCCATAAAGTATGGTGGCGAAAAGATATCTATTCAGCTGATAAAAGAGACCGATGATGATATCCTATTCCGGTTGTATGATAATGGTTCGGGGGTTGAGGAGAGTCATTTGGCACGTTTGTTTGAACGTTTCTATCGTGTGGATGAAGGGCGTAATCGTCGTATAGGAGGCACAGGACTCGGGCTTGCTATTGTGAAGAATGCGGTGTTGATGCACAAAGGAACTATTGCGGTGAAGAATCGTAATAATGGAGGTCTAGAGTTTCTCTTTTCGTTTAAGAAATCATAGATCATTTGATTTTGATACATATAAAAAAAAGACTACCCATAGGATAGTCTTTTTTTTATATGTATTTGATAGTCTTTTATTAGTCGTTCATTGACAACAAAAACTCATCATTACTTCGTGTTTTTGTGATACGATCTTTCGTGAACTGCATGGCTTCTACTGAGTTCATATCTGTAAGATAGTTACGAAGAATCCAAACTTTATCCATTGCAGCTTTTGGCATTAATAGATCTTCTCTACGCGTACTTGACTGAGTGATGTCCACAGCTGGGAATACACGACGGTTGGCAAGTTTTCTATCTAACTGAAGTTCCATGTTACCTGTACCCTTGAACTCTTCAAAGATTACTTCGTCCATCTTAGAACCGGTATCAGTAAGTGCTGTTGCAAGGATGGTAAGAGATCCACCTTCTTCAATGTTACGAGCTGCACCAAAGAAACGTTTTGGTTTGTGAAGAGCGTTGGCATCCACACCACCAGAAAGTACTTTACCTGAAGCTGGTGCTACGGTATTGTAGGCACGAGCAAGACGTGTAATAGAGTCAAGAAGGATCACTACATCGTGTCCACACTCTACCATACGTTTGGCTTTCTCAAGTACCATATTGGCTACGCGTACGTGACGATCTGCAGGCTCATCAAAAGTAGATGAAACGACCTCAGCTTTTACACTACGTGCCATATCGGTAACTTCCTCAGGACGTTCATCGATAAGTAGTACAATCATGTATACTTCAGGGTTGTTATCAGCGATGGCATTGGCGATCTCTTTCAACAAAACAGTCTTACCTGTCTTTGGTTGAGCAACGATCAATCCTCTTTGTCCTTTACCAATAGGAGAGAACATATCTACTACACGACAAGCAACAGAGTTGTGTCCTTTACCTGTAATGTTGAATTTTTGATCTGGGAATAGCGGTGTCAAGTGATCGAATTGTACACGGTCACGAATGTAGTCAGGAGTACGTCCATTGATCTCTTTTACTTTGATCAGTGGGAAGTATTTTTCACCCTCTTTTGGAGGACGAATAGTTCCTGTTACGTTGTCACCTGTACGAAGTCCAAACAGCTTAATTTGGCTCTGTGATACATAGATATCATCAGGTGAGTTAAGGTAGTTATAGTCAGATGATCTTAGGAAACCATATCCATCTTGCATGATTTCAAGAACACCAGAGCTCTCTACGATACCTTCAAACTCGTATCCTTTGTCGCTGTTCTTTCCGTATTTATTTTGTTTTTTCGGATCGCGGTTGTTATTGTTACGATCTTTATTGTGGTTGTTTAGTTTTCTTTCTTGAGGCTTTTCTCCTTCGTTATTAGAAGGTGCATCCTCTTGTTTTGCTGGAGCTTCTTTTACAGGAGCCTCCGCTTTTTTAGGTTGATTGCCTTTCGCCTCGTGACTCTTCACCTCTTTAGGAGCTTGTTTTCTCTCTACAGGCCTTGGCGTCTCTTTTACTGTTTCCTTTTTCTCAGGAGCTTGAGCTCTTTTCTCTCTAGGCTCTTGCTTATTCTCTTTTTTAGGCTGCTCTTGTTTGTTCTCTTTCTTGGCAACAGGAGCCTCTTTTTTCTCGGTACTTTTATTCTCCTTTTTGTTGACTGGAGCTTGTTCTTTTTTCTGAGGAGCTTCTTTTCTAGGAGCTTGTTTTTTGCTCTTGATCTCCTTTTTTTCGTTCTTGTTTTCTACTGCAAGTACAGCTTGTTCATCTAAAATCTTATAGATAAGATCTTGTTTTTTGTATGAATCAACTCTTTTTACGTTAAGTTCTTTTGCGATCTCTTTAAGATCTGGAAGAAGCTTTTTGCTTAGTTCAATAATATCGTACATTGTATAGTAAAATTACCGATTGTTAATGAGGGTTATTAATATGAAGATAAATATAGAAGTATGTTGTGATGGAAGCGACATCTTCCGTACAACGTTCACAAAGTTACGATTTTCAATAAGAAAACCTAATTTGAGTGTGCGATTATTCATGTTAGTGTCATTGGTTTTCATTGAAAAAATATAGATGATGGAGGAAATTTAATACTTTTGTGGTGAGAATAATTGAGTAATAAATAATTATAGTAATCTAAAAAAGATAGTAATGATAGTTTCTCCTTCCATATTATCTGCCGACTTCTTAAATTTGGGTAGAGATGTAGAGATGCTGAATGAGAGTCAGGCCGAATGGATTCACTTTGATGTGATGGATGGAATGTTTGTGCCGAATATCTCTTTTGGTTTGCCTGTATTGCAGCATGTAAATAAGGTGGCTAAAAAGGTGTTGGATGTGCATCTAATGATTGAAGATCCCGATCGCTATATCGATGCTTTTCAACAAGCCGGAGCTGAGATTTTAACGGTTCATCATGAAGCCTGTAGACATCTTCATCGTACGATCCAACGAATTCATCAAAGTGGAATGAAAGCGGGTGTTTCTTTGAATCCTCATACACCTGTGAGTGTGTTAGAAGAGGTTATTGAAGATATAGATGTAGTGCTTTTAATGTCTGTGAATCCAGGATTTGGAGGACAGAAGTTTATTGAGCGTACTTACGATAAAGTAAAACAGCTAAAAGAGATGATTACTGCGCGTGGATCGAAAGCAATGATCGAGATCGATGGTGGTGTTAATCTTGAAACAGGAGCTAAGTTAAAAGCTTGTGGTGTAGATGTTGTTGTTGCTGGAAGTTTTGTGTTCAACTCAGAGAACCCTTCAGAGACTATCGCCTCTTTGAAAGCATTATAGTATCACCTCTTCCTTTGTTTGCTTCTTACATAGTGTGTTGATCTATATTTTGTAGATCCATCTAAGGAGGTATTTCAAAGTTTGTGGTGGATATAATTAAAAAAGACTCCTTCCCACCTTTATAATTTTAGGTATTGGTGGGAAGAAGTTTGGTGTTGAGCTTAAGTGATTATTTTAAAGAAATTCAGATTGTCCACTTTGAGTAGGAGTCAACGTCCTTTTTTGCTAAATAAAAAACAGAAATGGTTAATGCATTTTAGCGGCAGAGTGATCAATAGGAAGCCCTCGACGTAGTCTGTTCTCTTTCCAGTTCTCCATTTCAGGAATATTCCATCCTTTTACAGAGAAATCGACTTTGTCTCCAGTGTTCTTTGCTGATGTCTGCATCGCTTTTTTCATGGCAATCACTCGATCGCTATATTTAGGGTTGTTTGCTAAGTTGTTGATCTCATAAGGATCTGCCTTAAGGTTGAACAGCTGTACTGTCTCTTTTCCTTTCACATTATAACGAATCATTTTCCATCCCTCTTGGTCCACGTAACCACGTTGGTAACTTTTGTATGCAAAATATAGGTCTTTATAAGGTCCTACTTTTTGGTTTGGATTCTTGATGTTATTGATCAAACTGTGGGTATCAATGCTCTTAGGCGTTTTAATGTCAGTAAGATCGCATACAGTTGGGAATACATCACTCAACATACATAGTACATCACTTTTTACTCCCTTTTCAATGCCAGGTCCAGCAAATACAAGTGGCACTCTTATAGAGTGATCATATACATTCTGTTTTCCCATCAAACCATGTTGTCCTACAGCAAGTCCATTGTCTCCACCAAATACGATAATGGTATTTTCGTATTTACCACTCTTTTTAAGTGTTGCGATGATTCGTCCAATTTGCTCATCTACTTCAGTTAGCATGGCGTAGTATGCAATGATCTCTTTTTTAGTGACGTCTTTGGTTCTTGGGAATGGAGCAAGAAGTTCATCACGAATGATTAACTCTCCATTGTCGAATGGATGCTCTTCCATATAGTTTGGAGGTAGAGTAATTTCATTCGGGTCATACATGTCCACATAACGCTTTGGTGCCATACGAGGATCATGAGGTGCGGTAAACGATACGAACATAAAGAACGGATTGTCGGCTTTGTAGTCACTGATATAGTCAATGGCAGCGTCAGCAAAGATCTCACTAGAGAATTTTTTCTCTACGTAGCGGTCCGCTTTCTTATATTTTCCTTCAGGATTGAAATCGTGTAGTGGTACTTGCATGTGGTTGGACATTCCTCCGAAGAATATTTTTCCTCCATCAGTAAAGGAGCGAGCATATCCATCTTTAGAGTTGTGCCATTTTCCTGTACCAAAAGTACGATAACCATTGTTCTTTAATGTTTCAGGAAGGGTTACATCCTCTTTTGGGAAATTCTTTCCACCATCAGTTAAGTGAAAAAGATATTTACCGGTCATTAATTGTGCTCTACTTGGTAAGCATACTGCACCACTCATTGATCCCATAATATGGGCATTGGTAAATACAGTTCCACTCTCAACAAGCTTGTCCATATTTGGTGTAATTACCTGTTTCTCCTGCAGTGCATGGATCGAACTAAAACGTTGATCATCAGTGAGTATTAGAAGAATGTTTGGTTTTTCACTCTTCTCACTCTTTTTCTCAGTCTTTTTAACCCCACAACCGGTAGCAATATTTGCTATTCCAGCAAGGCATAGACTTAGTTTCACTATATTTGTCTGTCTCATCACTAGATTGAATTAAGTGTTACAAAACTAGATTATACATATCCTGTGTCGTGTATATTCGTCTCAAAAAGTAACATGGTTGTAACGGTCCCAATAATTGGGACCATTATCGGATGGAATGATACACTACTATAACTTTGTTGAACCTTTAGTCTTCTTTTTGTCTTCCTCTGTTACTTTGTTTGGGTCAGTATATCCACTTCCATCAAATACATCTGTAGCCCATGTCTCATGTAGTGCAGTAAGCTCTTTTACTATTTCGGGATGAGCTGAGGCATAATTAGTTTCTTCTGGGTTCTTGTCCGTAAGGTTAGCTAACCAATATTCAGGCATATCAAACTCTAATGCTGGATGGTTGCTATATTTACCAGTTGTGTCATGTCCTTTATATATTAGTTTCCAGTCCCCTTTTTTAACAGCCCACATATTTTGCCACATCCAGTACATGGTGTCGTGCTTTGATTTGGCTTTGTCGCTATTAAGAATTGGGACTATTGAATTACCATCTAGCTTCTTATTGGGTAATGATGTGTTTGTCAATTCACAGATTGTAGGGAAGAAGTCAAGATTTGAGATGGCCTGTTTTCTAACTTGTCCCTGAGCAATTTTCTTTGGATACTTAATGATACAAGGGACACGAAGACCTCCTTCGAAGAAGCTTCCTTTAGCACCTCTCCATTTGCCAGTGTATCCACCACCACCGTTGGCACCATATGAGTCCCCCCAGTTATAATAGTCTTCTGTAGAGTGTCCGTTGTCACTCATATAAATAACAATGGTGTTGTCTTCCAGTCCTAACTTTTTGAGCTTTTTAAGTATTTTACCTATACGGTCATCGACTGTTGTGATCATTGGTGCATATGACTTTCGAGGCCACGGCATATCTTTATATTGATCAATAAATGTTGAATCAGGTTGCTCTGGGTAGTGTGGCAAGTTCATTGCTACATATAGAAAGAACGGGTTGTCCTTGTTCTGCTCCATGAATTTGTTTGCCTCTTTGACTTGAAGATCAGGGAAATATTTTCCATTTTCAAATATCTCGGTGTCGTTGCGAAAGAGATCATGAAATGTTGGTCGTTCCCATCCTGCATGAAGGAAAGTGTGGGTGTAGTAGTCAATAAAACCGCCACGGAATCCAAAGAAGTAGTCGAAACCTTGTTGTAGTGGACCATATCCTGGTTGAGCCCCAAGGTGCCATTTCCCAACTAGCCCCGTAGTATAACCATTATCTTTAAGTTGCTCCGCAATAGTTACTTCGTTTAGGTTTAGTTTACGTCCATCTTGATCTTTAGGATGACAGCTTGTCCATGTATTTACTCCACCTCTTTGTGGTTGTCTTCCTGTAAGCAGAGCAGCACGAGAAGGACAACATACGGTATGAGCGTAGGCTTGAGTAAATCGAACTCCTTTAGAGGCTAATTTGTCGATGTTGGGAGTCGAGATATCTTTGGTTCCATAACATCCAGCATCTAAAGTGGCTTGATCATCGGTATAGATAATAAGTACATTAGGTTTCTTCGAATGCTTTTTATTTGCTTGAGCACCGTACACTGGGACAAGTGTCGAAGTTATCGCCATCCCTGTGAGTAATGTTTTAAACGTGTTTTTCATTACAAAAGTTTGTATACAGAGAAAGCCTCCAGATAAATCTGGAAGGCTCAATCTAATTATTAAATAATCAATGACGAATTAATATGGTAGTAAAACTTCGGCTTAACCACCATTGCTTACTCCTTTCTCGCTTAATAATTAGGAATAAGTATTGTTAATGTGATGAGGGAGTGTTCAAATAAATATCAAGTAATAGATAAAGGACTTAAATATGTATACTCAAACACCACCTCTAGATTGTTATTTTCTCTGCCACTTAAAGTTTGTACCTATACTATTGCTCTTATATTTAAATAGCTTTGGTATAACTGTATAAATGAATCATTTTAATTATTTCAACCAATCATGAATCAAATAGATTCATAGAAATATATTTTGGCTTCGGTTTCATGAGGTGATAGTTGTTGTAATTCTACTATATCTATTATCTCATTTAAGGCAAAATGTTCTCGTGGTATCCAAGAATCGTTTTGACTCACGATTGGTACTACCCAACAGACATGATAGCATATTAAGCATTGCCCAATTCAATGTATGCTTTGTCTGGGTACAAATATGATGAACCGTTGATGAGAAAAGGGGTTGAGATACATCAAATATTGATAGTGATATTTTGATATTTGTAAATCACTGTTCAGTAGTGTTTTATGTTGTGGTTTATTTATTGTTAATACAAATATTACACGATTGAATGCAAAATGAGTGTTATTTTAATGGATTATAGAACTTTCTTTCAGTGGGAACTAAGGAGTCTTTATCAGGATACTTTTAATGATGTAGACTTCAATTGAACTCATTTGTCTATAACGTTGTATTGATGTTAATTATTAGGGAGTATTTTTTTACGCTTATTGGGGAGGCAAATGAATTCATTCGATTTAGTATGTCTTGGGAATGTCCTTCTCTTATAGATATTTTTTCATGTCATAATAGAATAATGTGCTTCTCTTGTAAGAGAGATTGTTCTTAGTCTAAATATGAGTCTTATTTTGTATGAAAATATATGAAATGAGGTGTAACTGTAGAATTTGTATTATTAAAAAGTACAGAACGGTTCAGAATGGATGATGGTTCTTATTATTTTTGTATAAGATAAATAGTTACTTAGTGATCAGAACTAAGGGATTGTAATTTTTATTCACAAACTAATTATACTAAACACATTATGAATAATTACTTAACATTAATCGCTTTTACTCTGTTTTTTACCTCTACGGTACTTCACGCGCAGGATAAGGCAAAGGTCTATTATGTGGATCTGGTAGATGGTCAAGAGGTTTTAGCACACCCAGTGAAGGAATTTCCACAGAATCCGAGTAAAACTAAGCCCGTTAAGATTAATCTCTATCCCGATATGGAGATGCAAACGCTAAAAGGTGTTGGTGCATCATTCAATGAAATAGGTGGGGTTTCGTTGATGTCTCTACATAAAAAGAACAGGGAGATTTTGATGGAGAATCTTTTTAGTGAGAAAGGTGCCCATCTCTCTTTTTGTCGAACTGCTATTGGAGCAAGTGATTTTGGAGTTAATGCTTATAGTTACTCCGAAAGAGCAGATGATTATGAGATGAAACATTTCTCTATAAAGAGAGAAAAAGGGAGTGTTATTCCTTATATACAGGCTGCTTTCAAATATAATCCAGAGATGAGACTATTTGCTTCTCCTTGGAGTCCTCCTGCGTGGATGAAATACTCCAATGTGATGGATCAAGGAAATCAGTTTAAAGCAAAGAACAAACTAAAAGAGGATCAGGCCATCTATCGTGCATATGCTCTCTATTTCGCAAAGTATGTAGAGGCTTATGCAAAGAAAGGTATTCGAGTGGATCGCATCTTGATACAGAATGAGACAGACGCAAATACCAAATATCCTTCATGTGTAATGAAACCAGACCAGATGTATGAGGTGGCACAGAATATGCGTAAGGTTTTTAAGGATCGTGATGTGAACACTGAGATATGGGCAGGGACTTTCAGGACTCATGGTGCTTTAGATGCTGTTGAATTTGCTTATAATAAAAGGTATAGAGATGCAGTAGATGGTTTGGGAATTCAATATACTAGATCGCAGTATATTAGTGATATGAACTTATTAAAAGCAGGAAAACCTGCAATGCATACGGAAGGCGTCTGTTTTAATGGAAAGAACTCCGTAGATCAAGCATTTACTCGATTGGGAGAGATTGCACTTTATATCAATAGAGATATTGAGAACTACTGTTATTGGAATATGATTCTAGACCAGACAGGTAAGAGTGGTTGGGGATGGAAGCAGAACTCAATGATTAATATTGACCAAGAGACTAAGAAAATTACTTATAACCCAGATTATAGTGTTATTTACTTGATAAGTAAATATCTTCAGCCTGGTACCAAACGTTTTGTCTCTTTTTCGAAGGAGGATGAGATGATAACAATAAAGAGTGATAAAGCAATTTATATTTTGGTGCAGAATAAAAGCAATAAGGTGAAGAACTATGATTGTTTTGTTAAGGGAAATAAGGTGACGAAGGCTGTGATTCCTGCACACTCTGTCGCGGTTATCGAACTAGAGAACAATATTTAATAGAAAGAAGTTATCAATAAAATAAGGGGGACTTGAATGGGTCCCCCTTGTTGTTTCTATTTTATGAACCTTTTCCGTTAATTATTCAGAAAAGCATCTCTCTATTTCTTGTCATTCATATCATTAATATATTGGTTTATGATATGTATTTCTTTGAATACTCTTTAGGCGTTTCATTATATAGCTCCTTGAAACATTTGGTGAAGTACGATTTATTTGAAAATCCTACTTGGTAGAGAACTTCTGTTACGCTTAATTCTCCTTCTTGAAGCATCTTAGCCGCTTGTTTAAGTCGATAATTACGGATAAACTCATTGGGTGATAATCCCGTAATATTTTTCATCTTACGATAGAGTTGCATACGACTATAAGCGAGCTCTTTTCCTAAGCTTTCGACAGAGAAGTTCTCCTCCATGATATTTTCTTTGATCACATTCTCTGCAAGCTTGATAAACTTAAGGTCGGATTCTTTCATCCCTGTAGGTGCCTTATCAATTAGTAAGAAGTTGTTTTTAAACTTCTCTTGTAGGGCATCTCTAAGTTCCATTAGCTTCTCAATACGCGTCTCAAGGTGTCTTACATTAAATGGCTTAGGAATATATGAGTCGGCTCCCATTTCGATACCTTGAATACGATGTTCTATTGCCGTTTTAGCCGTAAGTAGAATTACTGGTATATGGTTCGTGATCTCATTTGTCTTGATCTTCTTACATAGTTCTAATCCATCCATTTCAGGCATCATCACATCCGATATAATAAGATCTGGGATGACTTTCATGACTTTATCATAAGCATCTTTACCATTTACCGCTTCAATAATCTCATATTTACTAGAGAGAATTTGAGAGATGAAATCTCGAATCTCTTGATGATCATCAACGACCAAAAGAAGTGGTTTCTTGTTCTCTTGTCCTTGTTCGTTTAATAGACTCTTTATAGTATCGCCTTTCTCTCTAGAGATTGAAATCGTCTCTGTGGTAAACTCTCGATTATCTTCAATGACAATATGCTCTTCAAGCGGAATTCGAATAATAAAACTTGTCTCTCCATTTCTGCTCATTACCCCAAGCTTTCCTTTATGTAGTTCAACAAGTCCTTTAGTTAGTGTTAGTCCAATCCCAGAGCTAGAGAAGATGTTTTGAGTCTCATCTGTCTCGTTGTTGGTGTAGAATCGTTCAAACAACATTGGAATACGATCTTTTTCGATGGTACTACCTGTGTTTACAATTCTTATCTCAACGCACCTCTCTAGTTGATTATCAACACCCCAGTATATTTCATTAGAGGTTGTCTGTTTGTGTTCGTCCATGGTTTGTACCAAGACATTGACCTTCCCACCTTGTGGTGTGTTTTTGATTGCATTGGAAATAATATTATAAAGAACTTTCTCCAGTTTATCTTTATCAAAATTACCGTATTGCTTAATAATATTGTGTGAGAACTCCAGAGATGTACCTTTCTTCTCTGCAATCTTTTGGAATGAATTGATGATATGAGATACAAACATCACATAGTCATCATTTTCCTTATTTAAACTTAAGTGCCCTGCTTCCACTCTTCTAAAATCAATCAGTTGATTAATCAGTCTTAACAGTCTGTCTGCATTGGTCTTAATTAAACTAAGGTCGTTTTTCGTTCTATTGCTTAGATGTTCATTCGATTCAAGAATATCACTTACTGGTCCTGTGATTAGAGTAAGAGGTGTCTTAAACTCATGTGAAACATTGGTGAAGAACTCTAATTTCTCTCTATTGACCTCTTGAATCTTATCTTTTTCTACTCGCTCTAGGTTAAGCTTATTGACGTAACGTTGTTTCATCAAGATAACTCGTCTAAATAGCATAAGACTCGCTATAATTAGAGTTGCATATATAATATATGCCCACCATGTTTGCCACCAAGGTGGACGTATTGTAATGGTGATGGTTGCTGTTTCGTCTGCCCATACACCATCCGAATTTGCGGTCGTTACAATAAAAGTGTAGGTTCCTGGATTCATATTGGCGTAAGAGGCAAAACGCCTATTACTATTACTGTATATCCATTGGTTATCAAAGCCTTCTAACTTATACTTGAACTTGTTCTTATCTGGAGAGGAGTAGTGAAGACCAACAAAGTTCAGAGTAAATGTATTCTGGTTATGCTTTAATGTAATGTCTTTTATACTAGAGATATCACTGTTAATTGTAGGTAGATGTTCTTGATCTTTTCCGATCTCAAGTTTATGGTGGAACACCTCCATTCCAGTAATTAGAATCTTAGGCTTTAGTTTGTTTTTATTAATCTGTTCAGGATGGAAAGCTGTAACGCCATTAATTCCACCAAAGTAAACTCGTCCACTTCTTCCTTTAAAGTAAGCATATTTACGGAAGTTATTGGCTTGAAGCCCATCCTCTATGTCATAGTTTGTAAACTGCTTGGTCTTCAGATTGAGTTTCGAAATACCATAATTACTACTAATCCACAAGCTTCCTTTGGGAGATTCAACAATACCGTAGATTACATCATCAGGCATCCCCTCATTAAGAGAGTAGTGGTTGATTTCTAGTTGTTGGTTCTTCTTCGGGGGAAGAATGGAGTTGATTCCTCCACCAAATAGTCCTACCCATATCTTCTTATCACTGGCCTGCATTACAGAGAATGCTTGGTTGTTTGAGATGCTATTCTGTTTCTTCTCATGGTGAGCATAAGGAATAAATCGGTACGGTAGGCGTGTCTTTTTATTGATTCTTACACGAAATAGCCCCTCGTTATATGTGGCTACCCATAGGTCGTTATTATCATCTTCACATATGTCAACAATATGGCCAATAGAGGTGTGGTTGGTCTGTGTTTGACCATCAAAATATAGTACTTTACCTCTTTCACTATTAGGATTATAGCGTACCAACCCTAATTTAGTATTGTGTACTCCCATCCAAAATATTCCTGATGAGTCGATATAGATCTTTGAAATATTACTATAAGTTCTTTTTAATGAATCGGTAATTTCGATGTGCTGAAGATCAGATATCTTCTTTTGAATATTATCCCATTTGAAAGATAATAAACCTGGTTTGTTACTCCCACAGTATATCCTTCCATGTCTGTCTTGAGTGACTGATAATATTCTTGTTACTCCCTGTGGTAGTGTTGGGTGATAAATGGTATAATCATTCTCTTTAAAATCAATAACATTAATTCCTTTATCAAAAGTTCCAACCCATAGATTTCCATTGTGGTCTTCACATAGGCCATCAATAAGATTACTACTTAAGCTACTTGGATCGTTATTGCGATGGTAGAAATGCATAAAAGGTTGGCGTTCAATGTTGGTGTTGTTTAACCCTCCACGAACTGTTCCAATCCATAATACTCCTGAGTGATCCTCAAACATGGTGCGGACATGATTACTACCTATTGAATTAGGGTCATTGCTTTTATGCATATGTTGAGTAAAAGTCTCATTCCTTGGATTGAATTGCAGTAATCCATTTCTCTCTGTCCCAATCCATAATTCCCCTTTATGGTCTAGCACCATATCTTTAACAACCAAGTTGGTCTTTTTTGATTGTAATAAAGGATTCATCTTTTTAAAAGCCATAAGGCTCTTACTATAATAAAGAGCACTTTTGGTGCCAATAACATAACCATAACTAGGAATCTCTTCTACACTTGTGATTTTAGATTGTGTATTATTGGGTACCAAAACAGGGTCTGGGATAGGTACACCATCTTTTTTTAGGGTTTCAATATCCCAATAAATAAGTGATCTATTTATCCCAACAATAAGTTTATTATCAGAGGTTATCTCCATACATGCAACATGAAGCGGACTTTTCAATGAAGTGTTCATTAAAGGGATCTCAATTAATTCAAGGTTATCCTTGTTGCTATCTTTTTTTGCAGAGAATAGACCGTCGTTGGTTCCTATGATGAAGTGATTTTCACTAACTTCTTTGATGGAGGTGATATCAAGGTAAGGCCACCCCTCCATATTTCTGAATTTCTTCAGTTCAGGGTTGTATATGCTTAATCCTTTTGAGGTGACAAACCACATCTCTCCACTGCTATCTGCATAGCTCAGTATAATACCATTATGGAGTAATGAATTTTTATCATTGAACTTATGGTGATACTTATCGAATTGATATCCGTCGTATTGAAACAGACCATTCGGTGTTCCTATCCATATAATTCCTCTCTTGTCTTGACTTATGGTCGAGACGGAATTTCTTGTAAAACCTTGGCTTGCATTGAATCGATTAATACGTATCGCAAATAATTGGGGAGCGGTACAGGCAAGATAAATCAAGATGAAGAAATATATTCTACATACCTTTAGAATTGTCATGCTTATTGGGGTTTTTTATATTGGGTGATTGAGTTAGTTTTTTGCAATATAAGTTAAAAAAACTGTATTAATAAAGTTTGAAATGGATAAACTTATTAATTTATTGAAAAATAATTCTATTTTAAATTATAAATAGAGAGTTTATATGAGTGGCTTTGGATCTGTAGTAACGCGAAAAATTGGCTTCATATTTCTCTATGGAACACCTTAAAACGCAATTAAATAGAATAAAAATGTATTTTTGTGCGACATGGACGACAAAAGAATGGAAAAAAAGAAAGTAACACTACAAGATATAGCGGATGCATTGAACATCACTCGATCTGCCGTTTCTAAGGCATTGAATGATCATCCTAAGATGAGTAAAAAGACCAAAGAGGCTGTCAATAATATGGCAAAAGAGTTAAGCTATAAGCCCAACCAATTGGCTGCAGCCCTTCGTAAAGGGAAGAGTAAACTTATTGGGGTTATTGTTCCTGCTGCTAATATTACCTTCTTCTCCTCTGTGATCAGAGGACTTGAAGAGTCCGTAAACAATGCGGGGTATAGTGTTATCCTTACACAATCTCATGACTCCGAGGAGAAAGAGAAAGAGATCATCGATACCTTAATTGAGACCAGAGTTGATGGGGTTGTGGCTGCATTAGGTCTAAACACAAAGGATTATAGTCATTTTGCAAAACTGAAAGAGGAGCGGATACCTTTGGTGTTCTTTGATCGTATCATTAAGAATTTTGGAGTAAGCACCGTTCAAATTGATGACTTCAAAGGTGCATATGATGCGGTAGCCCACTTAATAGAGAATGGATGTAAACGTATTGCTCATCTTGGTGGACTGCAACATTTGGTGTTATACCGTAACCGTCTTGAGGGATACAAAGCCGCACTGAAAGATCATGGGATTGAATATCATTCCGAATTGGTTCAGCTTAGCGATCTTCACCATGAAGATGGACGTATTGCAACGCAACGAATGTTAGAGCTAGATAATGCTCCTGATGGAATATTTTGTTCAAGTGATTATGCTGCAGTAGGAGCACTTCAAGTAGCACGTGAAAATGGTAAAGATGTTCCTAATGATATCAAAATTGTTGGGTTTAGTAACGAACCTTTCACCTCCTTCCTTGATCCCGATATTTCCTCTGTTGACCAGTCTAGTGTCATTATGGGACATAAATCAGGTGAATTAATTTTATCTAATGTAATGAGTTCATCATCAGAGATTAAAGAGCAAAATGTGGTACTTAAACCTACTCTTATGATAAGAAAATCTTCTAAAATATTTTTGTAATAATATTTTTTTATCTAGTTTTAGTTCAACCGATTGAAATATATGTTGAAGAGCATGTATAAATGACTCGCTCTTCAACACTATATTCTTTGAATAAAAGGTTGCATTTTTTTTATGAACAAATTTCAATCGATTGAAATAACTTTATTAATTACCATAAGCATAGAATATTTTTACCGGTGATATTTTTTTATGCTACAATTTCAATCGATTGAATCTATTATAACAAGATATGAAAAACAGGTTAATTAAAATCAGTCCTAAGGACAATCTATTGGTTGCATTAGAAGATATTGCACCGGGAGAAATCGTTGATTATGATGGTGTACCATATACTGTAACACATGGTGTAAAGGTGAAGCATAAGATTGCTGAGCATGATTTTAATACAGGAGATATTGTGGTTATGTATGGCTTACCAGTAGGTAAGACTTTAGAGCCAATTGGTAAAGGAGAAGTGATTACAACCGAAAATATTGTACATCACACAGGAGCATTTTCAAAGAGTAGTGGAGGATACCAATGGAGTGCTCCTGATGTGAAAGCATTTGAGAACCGTACATTTAATGGATATAAGCGTGAGGATGGAAAGGTTGGTACAGCCAATAACTGGTTGGTCGTACCATTGGTTTTTTGTCAGAATCGAAACATCCGAATTCTTCAAGAAGAGTTGGAAGATCAATTAGGATATAAGCGTTCTCAAAGTAAGGCGATCGATATAGCCCAAATTACTGCAGCAATACAAAATGGAGCATCCATTGAAGACGTATTAGATCTTGATGTGGTAGGACTTGGACAGCAGAGCAACCGATCACCTTTCTTTCCAAATGTGGATGGCATACGTTTTATTACCCACGATGGTGGTTGTGGTGGAACTAGAGAAGATGCTATCGTGTTGAGCAAACTTCTTGCTGGCTACATTGCCAATGCCAATGTTGCAGGAGCGACGATCCTTGGCCTAGGTTGTCAAAATGCAGAGGTGAAATATATCAACCAATTTCTAGAAGAGTTTGGTGTGTTGAATCAGAAGCCTGTTTATATCCTTGAGCAACAACAGAGTGTTTCAGAAAGAGACTTTATTGCAGAGGCAGTAAAGATGACCTTTGCTGGATTGATGGAAGCCAATAAATTCAAGAGAACACCCCAACCTCTAAGTGAATTAGTGATTGGTCTTGAGTGTGGCGGATCAGATGGTTTTTCAGGTATCTCGTCAAATCCTCTACTTGGTTACATCAGTGATATGATTGTAGCATTAGGTGGAAGTGCGATTCTTGCTGAGTTCCCTGAACTTAATGGCGTAGAGCAAAATATTGTTGACCGTTGTGTTAAACCAGAGTATGCCGATAAATTTACAGAACTCATTCGCACCTACGCACAGAGAGCGAAAGAGGCTGGATCTGGATTCGAGGCAAACCCCTCTCCTGGTAACATCAAGGATGGTTTGATCACGGATGCCATGAAATCTGCTGGTGCCGCGTTAAAAGGAGGTACATCACCAATTCTTGATGTACTTGACTATACCGAAGTCGTAACAAAGAAAGGGTTGAACCTACTATGTACGCCTGGTAACGATGTAGAGTCTACCACAGGGTTGGCATCGACAGGTGCTAATATCATTCTTTTCAGTACAGGCTTGGGGACACCAACAGGTAATCCAACTGTGCCTGTAATCAAAGTGTCGAGCAACACTGATCTTTCAGAGAGAATGAGCGATATCATTGATTTTAATGCAGGTGATATTGTAACAGGAGCACAGTCTATTCGTGAGCGTGCCTTTGAACTAATGGAATACATTATAGAAGTGTCATCCGGAGAACAGTTGGTAAAAGCGGAAAAGCTAAGACAGTATGACTTTATCCCATGGAAAAGAGGTGTTTCTCTTTAATCAAAATAAAACCATTCAAACAGTAACAGAAGATGAAATTAAATAGAGCAAATATAACTCCAGCCTTACCTAAAAGGCCTATTAAGATTGTACAGTTCGGTGAAGGTAACTTCCTAAGAGCATTTGTGGATTGGATGATCGATAGAATGAATAAGACATTAGATTTCAATGCAGGAATCAAAGTGATACAACCTATCGACCGAGGAATGGTGGATATGTTGAACGACCAAGATGGTCTTTATACGTTGTATCTGCGTGGTCTTCAAAATGGGGAAGCTAAAAGTGAGCATACGCTAATCGATGCGATCCAAGGTGGACTTAATCCATATACCGAACATGAAGCTTTTCTTGCCTTGGCAGAAGAAGAGGAGCTGAGATTTGTGATCTCTAACACCACCGAAGCAGGTATCGCTTTCGATCCAAACGATAAGTTAGAAGACAAGCCTCAGAACTCATACCCTGGTAAATTAACAGCCCTTCTATATGAGAGATTCTGTCATTTCGAGGGTAACAAAGACAAAGGGTTGATCATCATCCCATGTGAGTTAATCGATGAAAATGCTGTTCGTCTTAAAGAGATCGTTCTTAAGTATGCGAATCTATGGAACCTAGGAGCTGATTTCTTGAGATGGATCGAAGAGTCGAACTACTTCTGTAGTACTTTAGTGGATCGTATCGTTCCTGGATACCCAAGAGATCGTATGCCAGAAATTACTGAAGAGCTAGGATATGAAGACAACCTAGTGGTAGAAGGCGAATTCTTCCACCTATGGGTTATTCAAGCTCCAGAACAAGTACAAAAAGAGTTTCCTGCACCTGAGGCTGGACTAAATGTAATCTATACTGACGATATCCGTCCTTACAAAAAACGTAAAGTAAGAATCCTAAATGGCGTACACACTGTATTGGTTCCTGTTGCCTATCTGTATGGATTGGATGCCGTAAGACAATCTGTAGAGAATGAGGTGTGTGGTCGTTTCATTCAAAAAGCGATCGACGAAGAGATTATCCCTTCGTTAGATATGGATAAAGAGGAGTTGACTGCCTATTCTAAGGACGTGTTAGAACGTTTCAGTAACCCTTATATCCACCACCTTCTATTGTCGATATCATTAAATTCGTTCTCTAAATTTGAGACTCGTGTATTGCCAACAATCTTAGCATATGTGGAGCAAGAAGGTAAAGTGCCCGCAAGGTTAACTTTTGCTATGGCAGCCATGCTATACTTCTACAGAGGAAAACGTAACCTAGAGGACATCCCTGTAAACGATGCTAAAGAGGTGATGGATTTGATGAACAGAGAGTGGGCTAATGTATCTTCTTCTCTTGAGTTTGAAGGATTAGTGAAAAATGTATTGGCTGAAAAAGCAATCTGGAAAATGGACCTTAACGAAGTAGATGGATTGGCTGACGCAGTCACTAAGTCACTACAGTTGATCCATGATCAAGGGATGAATAAAGCCATTGAGAATATGCTATAAACGAACAAGAAAATGTTTAGACTACTGTAGATGCTGAATTTATATTTGTCTACTATCACTCGTAATTTTACAATGCACGCAGTAGTCTATCATTTCTTTAAAAACATAACATACAAGCAAACAAACTAAGCGAAATTAAACCGTATGAAAACACCTAGAATAGATTCGCATCAACACTTTTGGAAGTATGACACCCAAAAGCATGCTTGGATATCAGACGAGATGTCTATCCTAAAGAAGGACTATTTTCCCGCAGACCTTAAACCATGTTTAGAAGCGATTGAATTTGATGGATGTGTCGCTGTTCAAGCGGACCAATCTGAAGACGAAACCAAATTTCTCATTGCCCTATCAGAGACCGACCGTTTCGTTAGAGGCGTTGTAGGATGGGTTGACTTCAGAGCAGAAGATATCGAAGAGCGCTTGGCATACTACAAGAACTATCCTGTGGTAAAAGGATTTCGTCATGTAGTCCAAGATGAACCCGATGATGCTTTCCTACTAGGTGATGATTTCATGCGCGGTATTGCTTTGTTAGAGAAGTATGGGTACACTTATGACATCTTGATTTTAGAAAAGCACCTTAAAGTGGCTGAGAAATTTATTACCGCTTTTCCTAACCAACCTTTTGTCATTGATCACATTGCCAAACCAAATATCAAAGAGAAATCAATAGATACTTGGAAGGCAGATATGCAAGCGATCGCAAAACATAAGAATGTCTACTGCAAGTTATCAGGCATGGTAACTGAAGCAGATTGGAGCAATTGGAACGACGACGATCTTATTCCGTATATCGATGCTACCATCGAAACATTTGGTGCCGACAGAGTAATGATCGGATCGGATTGGCCAGTATGTACCTTAGGAGGAAGTTATCAGAGAGTGATGGGGGTAGTGATGGATCGAATTAACCTTCTTTCAGAAACCGACCAAGAAGCTATCTTGGGAGGAAACGCAATTAAATTTTATAACCTTTAATAACCATAAATAGAATGAAACCTACATATATAACAGGAGACTACAAAGAGAGTAAATTTTTCAACAACGAAAGCCGTTTGGTGTGTGGACTATCAGGTATTGGTGGGGTATGGGGACACGTTCCTGAAAGAGATGCCGTAGAGACGATTCTTTATGCACTAGAGAATGGTGTTCGTGTGGTTGACACTGCTCCTTCTTATAATATGTCTCAAGCTTATTTAGGTAAAGCACTGAAAGAGTGGGAGGGTGAACGTCCATTTATCAGCTCTAAAGTAGGTCGTCTTAAGTCTGAAAAGGCTGACGACTGTGTAGTGGACTACTCTAGCGAAACAATGCGTAAGAGTGTATATGAAAGTCTTGAGCTTATTGGCGTGGATTCGTTAGATCTTCTTTTTCTTCACGAACCGCATCTAGTACCTGTTGAGCGTATGGATGAGATCATGTCTTGTCTTATGGATCTAAAGAAAGAGGGGCTTGTAAAACGTTTAGGTGTTGGTGGAAACCCTCCAGAATCATTTTACCCTTTTCTAAGAAATGACTATTTTGATGCATTGTCTGGATTCTTGAAAATGGATGCGTGTAACCTTACAGGTTTCGAAAAAGATATTCCTACACTCCGCAAAGAGGGGATTGGATACTATGCGGCTTCGGCTCTACATATGGGACTTCTTGGTCGTCGTTTAGACATGTACAACGAATCACGTCCAAACAACGAATGGATCACAAACTTAGATGTAGATGTTGCAATGAGAATGAATGAAATTGCCAAGCAAAATGACATTCCTCTTTCTCGTATGGCACTTCGCTACCTATTCTCAATGGAAGAGGCAGATCGTGTCGTTGTAGGACCACACACCGTAGCTCAAATGCGTGACCTATTGATCGCATGGAACGAAGGTGTATTGACAGAAGATCTTTTCAATGAGATCACCAATACTATTATTGAAATGAGAAAACCAGTACTAGCATAAAAACCAATAACAACACATTAAATCAAACGATTATGAATTCAAAAGATCAAGTAGTCCCCAGGTCGATGCTCCTCCCCTTTATCTTAATTACATGCTGTTTTGCTCTATGGGGTTTTGCAAACGATATTACTAACCCAATGGTTGAAGCGTTCTCTCGTATCTTCAACATGGGAGCCAGTGGTGGTACCTGGGTGCAAGTGGTATTCTATGGTGGATATGGTGCGATGGCATTCCCAGCGGCACTATTCATTAGAAAATACACATACAAAGCCGGTATTCTTGTAGGTCTAGGGCTTTACGCACTTGGATGTTTACTCTTCTTACCTGCGAGTTCACTAGGAATGTATGCTCCATTCTTGATAGCTTACTTTATCATGACATGTGGTCTATCTTTCCTAGAAACGAGTGCCAACCCATATATCTTATCAATGGGTCCAGACTCGACTGCAACTCGTCGATTGAACTTAGCGCAAGCATTTAACCCTATCGGATCGTTGACCGGTATGTTTATTGCGACTACTGTGATCCAAGCGAAATTAGACCCTAGAGGTGCTGCAGCACGTGAAGCATTGTCCCCAGAAGCTTTCGACGCTGTAAAAGCACACGATTTAAATATTCTAAGCCAGCCATATATTGCTATTGGACTAGTGATTATCGCAATGTTTATCACGATTGCTTTAGTGAAGATGCCTAAGAAAGAGGAGAACGATCACCGTTTGAATCTATTAGGTACATTGAAGAAACTATTCAAGATCTCCAAATATCGTGAAGGAGTAATCACACAGATGTTCTATGTAGGTGCACAGATCATGTGTTGGACATTTATCGTACAATATGGACAGAGAATCTTTGTTAGAGATGGATTGACTCCAGATGCACTGCAAAGCGGATGGTTAAGCATTGTAAACAGCCTTGGGTTCTTATCAAAAGATGTTGCTGATATCATCTCATCAGGACAAGGAGTTAATGGTCTTACAGAAGGTGCTGGAGCACACATTGCACAGCTTTATAATATCCTTGCAATGTTCTTCTTCTTGGTAGCTCGTTTCGTTTGTACTTTCATGCTTAAGTATGTACAACCAGGTCGCTTACTTCAATATCTAGCTATCGGTGGTATTGCACTTACATCAGGAACCATTCTTATCGATGGAATGAACGGATTATACTGCTTGGTAGGTGTATCAGCATGTATGTCTTTAATGTTCCCTACCATCTATGGTATCGCATTGGAAGGAATGGGTGACGACGCGAAATTTGGAGCAGCAGGTCTTATTATGGCTATTGTTGGAGGTACTTTCCTTCCAAAAATACAAGCTGCAATTATCGATATGAAGACTGTTGGATCGATGTCTGCAGTAAACCTATCGTTCATACTACCATTGATCTGTTTCGTGATCATCACGATCTACGGATATAGAACGGTAAAAAGACACATGGCTTAAAACACAGCAACGCATGGAAAATAGAAAAGAGTATAAAAGATACTGTAAGGCATTGACATTGAAAGATGACCCAGCCTTAATCAAAGCATATAAAGAAGTTCATGGACCTGGTGCTGCTTGGCCAGAGATAACACAAGGAATGTTAGATGTTGGTATCATCGACATGGAGATCTACCTCGTAGGAACGCAGTTGTTCATGATCATGGATACCGTGGCCGATTTCGACCACGACAAAGCAATGGCAGAGTTGGCTACCAAGCCACGCCAGTCTGAATGGGAAGCCTATGTATCGAAATTTCAAAATAGTTCGGACGAAGCAACGGCCGACGAGAAATGGAGATTAATGGATCGTATATATAAGTTAGGATTGTAAAAAAGAAAATATTATGAAGCAGTTAGTATGCTTGAAGCCAGGGAGCTTCGAAATGCAGGATGTAGTAAAACCAGCTAGAAAAGAGGGCCATGCCCTACTAAAAATAAAAAGAATAGGTATTTGTGGAACCGATCTTCATGCCTTTGAAGGAACGCAACCTTTCTTCTCTTATCCTCGTGTTCTTGGACACGAATTGTCTGGAGAGATCATGGAGTTGGATAGCGAAGAAGGTGGATTTGAAGTAGGTGAACAAGTGACTTTTATTCCATATTACCCATGTCACGACTGTGTGGCATGTCGTAATGGTAAACCAAACTGTTGTACAAACATCCAAGGTGCTGGTGTACACATTGATGGTGGAATGGTAGAGTACCTTAACGTACCACAATATGCCTTGATTCACGGTCAAGGAATGAGCTACGATGAGTTGGCTATGGTAGAGCCAATGGCTATTGGAGCACATGCTGTTCGTGTTTCTGAAATCAAAAAAGATGAGTTCGTGATTGTGACAGGTGCTGGACCTATTGGTCTAGGTGCTATGGCTTTTGCTAAGATTAAAGGTGCAAAAGTAATCGCATTAGATGTTCAAGATAGCCGTTTAGAATTTGCAAAAGAGCATTTCGGAGCAGACTATGCTGTGAACGCACTGAACAATCCTGTTGAGGCGGTAAGAGAGATTACTGGTGGCGATATGGTAACTACCATTATCGATGCTACAGGTAACCTTAGAGCTATCGAAGGAAGTCTAGACTACCTAGCACACGGAGGTAAAATCACTATGGTAGGCCTACAGCTAGAGAAATTTAGTTTTGCTCATCCTGAGTTCCACAAAAGAGAGACTACATTACGCAGTAGCCGTAATGCAACTCGTGAGGACTTTGACCATGTTATCGATTCAATGAAGACTGGTAAAGTAGATGTGAAATCATTGATTACACATCGTTCTGCGTTCGATAATTTGGTTGAGAATTTTGATTCATGGTTAGACCCGAAAACGGGCGTAGTAAAAGCCGTAGTTAATTTAGATTAACTAAAGGCTTGATTGATCTATTCTTGTTGTAATACCTCTTTTTATTACTAAAAAGAGAAGTCGTATTATGTGATGAGTATGGATAATTAGAACACAAAGAAGGAGAGGTTAATTTTAATCTCTCCTTTGTGCGTAACCTTATACCAATTAGATTAAGTACTAACACAAATAAACACACTGATTTAAACTGTCATTAATATATAGGAATACTAACTACCAATACTAATACCCAACAACATGAAAAAGTTAAACATAAGATATAAGCTGTTGCTTATATTCTGCTTCTACACATTCTCCATTCAGGCGAAAGACATTCACGTCTCTACATCTGGAGATAACCGTGCCGATGGAACAATTAAAAATCCTGTTCATACAATCCAACGAGCAGTCGAGATGCTTCGTTCCTCCAAAGAGTTGTCAAAAAATCACCGCTCATACATCTGGGTTCATGGAGGAACATATAGGATAGCTAAGCCTATCGAAATATCAACAGAAGATAGTGGTTTAGAAGATGCTGAACTCGTAGTCAAAGCTGTCGAAGGAGATGAGGTGATCATCACTTCTGCAATGCTTCTGAATCTGAAATGGAAAAAGCACAAAGGCCAAGTATATAAAGCCCAGTTGAAATTGGATAGCGATATCGACCAACTGATTATAAATGATCAGCTCAATCATATGGCTAGATATCCTAACTTTATGGAGTCGATGGTCGGAAAGAAAAAGGGTAAAAAGCATACCGTTCCATTTAATGGAGGAGCTGCCGATGCTTGGAGTGTTTCTAAAAGTAAAGAGTGGAAAGATCCTACAGGAGCATATATGCATGCAATGCATCGTGCACTATGGGGAGATATCCACTTTGAAGTGACAGGAAAAAACAGCAAAGGAGAGTTAGAGTATATCGGAGGATGGCAGAACAACCGTGTCAATACCATCAAGGCTGTGCATAAAAGCCATCGAATGATTGAAAACATATTCGAAGAACTCGATGCTCCTGGAGAGTGGTTCTACGATAAAAAAGAGGCTACACTATATTGCTATCCTGACGAAAATACCAATCTATCTAAAGCGAAGATCGAAGCTGTGATGGAGACAAAAGAACTTGTTCGTATTGTAGGAGACTTTGAGCATACCAAAACAAAAATGGATATTCGAGGAGGAAACGGGATTGTTTTCCATGCCGAAATGCCTCGAATAAAAAAGCCTGTGCATCATATCGTTTTTGATGGAATAAAATTCACAGGTACTGCTCGTACATTCATGGACAATAATGAACCATTGGTTCGATCGGATTGGACAATATATAGAAGCGGGGCTTTCTATATTTCTGGTGCAGAAGATGTAATGGTGAAAAACTGTACTTTCTACCAATTGGGAGGAAACGCACTTTTTGTAGATGGTTATAACAGAAGAGTAACCGTGAAAAGTTCATACTTCCATCATAATGGTGCTACCGATGTGAACTTCGTTGGGTCTACACAAGCAGTGAGAAATCCGCTATTTCAGTATGGCGAGACGAAAGTGCCATTTGATAAAATCGATACAGCTATTGGTCCTAAAACACCCGATTACCCTGCCGACTGTTTGGTGGAAGATTGTTTAATGACCGAGTGTGGTCGTGTAGAAAAACAGACTGCAGGGGTAAATATTGCCATCAGTTCTAGGATCACAGTTCGACACAATACCATATATCGTGTTCCACGTGCTGCCATTAACATATGTGATGGATGTTGGGGTGGACATATCATCGAGTGGAATAAATGTTTTGAGACGGTACTCGAAACTGGGGATCATGGTGCGTTTAACTCATGGGGACGTGATCGATTCTGGCATTCAGCGAGTCCAAATGGGGCAAAAGAAAAGATGGCAGACGGATCTATTCGTATAGAGAAAATGGTGGAAAAGTGGGAAGATGTAGCACTTTGGGATGCATATCAAACAAACATCATGCGTCATAACTTCTGGATGTGTGATAACGGTTGGGATGTCGATCTTGATGACGGATCAACAAACTATGAAATCTATAATAACCTCTGTCTAAGAGGAGGGTTGAAAACACGTGAAGGTTATCACAGAAATGTGTATAACAACATTATCTTTAACTATTTCACATGTAATGTGCCATATCCAGCACCTACATACGATCAATTTAGAACCAACATCATCATCGGCGACACTTATGTCTCAAAGTTCCCAACAAAATGGGGAGGAGTAATCGATAATACCCTATTTCATAACCCTAATTACAAAGAAAGTGTACCTGCGACTGCTATTTCTGATTGGACCCACCAAGATAAACATAGCATTGTTGCCAATGCACAATTTATTGCTCCTTTAGAAGGAAATTTCCATGTAAAACACAATTCACCGGCAGTAAAGCTTGGTTTTAAGAATTTCCCTATGGAAGGGTTTGGAGTCACATCAGAACGATTAAAGAAACTCGTTCCTGAGGTAGATATTGTGATGCCTTCGAAGTATTTTAATAACACAAGAAATAGTGATAAGAACGTAAGTATCAAAGGAGCTGAATTTAATTCATTAGATACAGAGTCCGAACAAACAGCTTATGGCTCAAAGTCAATTGCAGGTGCTATTGTTGTAAAAATGACTGGACATAGTGCGATAAAAAGAATTGGCCTTCAATTAGACGATGTGGTGCTTAAGGTGAATAAGAAAAAGATTGTTACAGCAAAAGACCTTCAACGTCTTATGTCAAAATTAGAAGCAGGAAGTGAAAACACTGCAGTAATTTTAAGAGGACAAGAGGAGAGAACGATCAAATTTAAACTATAATAGATAACCTCCTCGCTTTATGCTGATGTTATCATAAGATCTAAAGCATTGGAACAAGTGATCTATATCCTTTTGTATAGGGATCAAGAGGGGGTTATCCCATTGAGATTCTCGATTCATGGTGAGCCCATAAAATAGAGATGGTCCGAGCCACGATGAATCCATATTAATGGACAGTTTAGTAAATTAGTGTACTAAAGGGAGGCTAGGTGCTTCCCTTTTTTTAGGTCCAAACTATAGATCATTTCAATGGGTTGTGAGACATTCCCTTTAATGAAATACGATACCATGGGATTGATATAGAAAGAGTGACATCAATATTGTATCTCGACATCTTATTTAGGTGGTATAATGGGTATTATACCACCTAAATATAAGGTGTCAAAAAGGAACCAACAAGGGGTTTAACAGGGGGTTAAGTTACCCTAAAGTTACCCTTTACTTACCCTTAAGTTACCTCCACATGACAAAAAGGTAAGTAAAGGGTAACTTAAGGGTAAGTAATATGTGACGATAATATAGGGATGCCCCTTTTTATATTGCTGTCATAGGGATGGTATCTATCCTTTTATACTAATTCTATCTATCGATTATCTGAAAATATGGGTATGGAGTAGAATCTCCTATATGGAAGATTCTTTATTCAAGTTTTTGTGTCTGGACAAAAAGTGAGGTTGGCGGACAGAAAGGAACCAAAAGCATATTTGGTAATGGGATTTGTGTTTTAGACAATTTCATTTATGGTTAAATCCAACTTTATCCCTAATGTTACGATAGTTATATTTCTGTTTTTAATTTATTGTTATTGTCTTGTGTATTAGTTTGTTTGGAGGTGTTTTGTGCTGTTGTAACAAGTGATTCATGTATGTTAATTACATGAATCACTTGTCAATTTACACCTCCAATTATGTCATGATTTACTCCATAAATCAATAAAAGAGCAGTGTTGCGCATTAAAAATCTTGATTTGGTCAATTTTTTTGGGAATATTTAAATACAATTTTAAAGGTAACTGTTTGTGTATAAGTGTTCTGTTGGGTTCCAAAAAGAGATGACGAAATTACATTATTCTTTGGGATATTTCGTGTTACACTTCGACAGATATTGGAATATGTTTGTATCATCATCAATTGGAGATGTCCTTGATGATTGTTGCAGAGAACATAATTGAATATGGTTTGAGTTATCTACCTCTATTTCTATTGTCGCGAAGAATTTAGAGGTAGATAAATTTTAATAAAAATGTTCTTCCCATGATTTGCCTGTGTAACTAAACTATATAAAAAGAGATGAAAAATATTGTAGGGCTTATAGCCTTTTTAATACTTCTAGTTGGATGTCGTCCCGAGGGACCTTCTTCATTTTATGTTTCACCAGATGGTGATGATAACAATGTCGGATCATTGGAGGCGCCTTTCCAAACTATCGAAAAAGCAAAGTTAGCTGTTCGTGCATCGAACAAGAGAGATCAAGATATTACAATTTACCTTAGAGGTGGCGTGTATCCTATTACTAAGACCATCCGTTTTGGTGTCGAAGATAGTGCTCCTGATGGGTGCCGATATACGTATAAAGCATACGAAAAGGAGGTTCCAGTTTTGTCTTCTGGTGTAAAGGTGAGTTCATGGAAATTACTTCAGGACTACCCAGAAAACTTTCCTGAGGAGGCAAAAGGAAAAGTGTGGGTAGCAAACTATCCTGATAATATTAAAGATTTCAAAGTGATGTTTGCTGGAGATCGTCGTATTGATCGATCAAAGAAAGAGGGCTTTGTGATCAGAGCTATGGAGCCTATCGGTTTCGAGCAAGGTAAAACAGATATCGATAAAGATCGTGAATATATCTCGTCTCGTAGTATGAATGTGTATTTCGATAAAGATAGAGACCAACTAAAACGGTTTCATTTTGATGATCCTGATCATATTCTACGTCCTTGGGACAATATGAATGATATAGAGTTAGGATTTGCTCCTGTACCTTGGACTATGAATTTGATTCCTTTAGATCGTATTGATTTCGATCATAAGGTGGGATATATCACCATGGAGGCCAACTCGCCTGCTGGTGCTAAAAAATCGCATACTAAGCCTTGGATAGAGAATGCTATCGACTATATCTCACAAGGAACATTTGTAACAAAATCAAATTCACGTAAAATATACTACTGGCCTGAAGGTGGCGAACCTGAGGTGGATGTAGTGGTTCCATCTCTTTTAGAGTATATATTGGTTGAGGGAGATGTCGATTATAAAGGGCCGAAAGATGTGCCAGTGAAGAACCTATCTTTCGAAGGTATTACATTTCAACATGGCGATCGTTTTAGTTGGACCGATGACCACAAAGGATGGGGTATTCAGCACGATTGGGATAAGTTTGATAATGCCAATGCAATGCTTCGTTTACGTGGTGCAGAGAGCTGTGTGGTAGAGAAGTGTCGTTTTACAAATAGTGGAAATTCAGCAATACGATTGGATCTGTATTGTCAAAAAAATATTATTAAGAGTAACCTGATTGATCACGTCGGACATATGGGGATATTGCTTTGTGGTTACGGCCCAGGCACAAAAGATGTGAATAAAAACAATCAGATTGTCAGTAATTTAATACATCATGTAGGAACGGTTTGGAGACAAGGTGCTGGGATATTCGTATGGCAGAGTGGAGGCAACAAGATTACCCATAACTTGATTCACCATGTTCCTCGTAAAGGTGTTGGTTTGTGTGGGGTTAGAATGCCTATTTTAACCAAAAGAGAGTGTAAATTTGATGAGGGTTCTAAAACGATTCGATGGGATGAAATTGATGCCGACTTTAAAAGACGTAACGTCACTTTAGCTACGAAATTAAGTGATCAATGGCATCAATTCACTCCATACCTCCATGCACGTAACAATGTGGTCTCTTTTAACGAAGTCTATCGTGCCTTAGAAGCACTTGGTGATGGTTCTGTATTGAATGTGTCTGGTGCTGGCGAAGGAAATGTGGTGGAAAACAACTATGTCCATCACATTGCGAGTCACGCTTCTGGTGTGCTTCGTACGGATGACTGGCAAAGAGGAACAACATTTAAAAAGAATGTGATCTACATGGCCAATGTGGCAGCGATTGTCCACAAAGGATTTAATCATGTGGTGAACAATATGATATTGGATTGTAGTACTAAAGAGTCAATTCGTTGGGCTTCTTATCCTGATGAGGCAGCTGATTATGGTTCGCTAGTACAACGTAATATATTCTTTGATTCGAGCGAAGATATAAATTTCTATCGTGTCTCTTATCGTGCTTCAGAAGGCATCTCCCTACCGAGAAATACTAAGGTAGATTACAATCTGTTTTGGTGTGCTAAGAAAGAGACGCCTGTGGAGAAACACTTTTCAAAATACCGTCCTTTTGAAGTCGAGACACACAGTATTGATGCGGACCCGTTGTTTGTCGATTATAAGCATGGTAACTTTAATCTGAAGAAGAACTCTCCTGCATTTAAGTTAGGGTTTGAGCCTATCGATATGTCTACAATCGGTCTGTTGGCTGACTACCCTGCAAAGTATATGAAGTTGGGTACTGGCGATAAGGATCGTAAACCAATCTTCCATCGTCAGATTGCCAATGGAGGTCAACTGTACGACTTCTGGTAGTAGGGTGGTTAACCCCATTAATTTATGAAATGAGCTATATCCATTCGTTCTATTTTGTTTATAATTAGTTTAAAATATCACTGTATAGAGAGCTATGCTGCTATTTATGTGCCTTGTCTAAACAAATTATGTTCGCAAGACTTATCGCTTATTTCATAATTCAATGGGATTAATAAAGTTTTTTGAGAGAAATATTGTTTATTATTTTAATATAATAAGTCAGATATGTTGTCATTAAGAAAAGGAATTTTTTTGAAATATTGTTTGGGGATAGGTGTACTGCTTCTCTCCAATACACTCTCTGCGAAGAATGTGTATGTTTCTAAAGAGGGGAAGGATAACAATCCGGGTTCTATTCAGAAGCCAATGCTTACGGTGGCTAAAGCCATCAAGCGTTTAAAAGGAGGGGATACCTGCTTTATAGCGGAAGGGGTTTATCATCGTCCTATAAATTTGAACCACCTATCATTTCATGGACAAAAACCACTGGTTATTTCTAGTATGCCTGGACAGAAAGTGGTGTTCGATGGAACGATGCCTGTAGAAGGTAAATGGCAAAAGGTAAAAGGAAATACCTATCGTTTGAAAGTGAAAAAGCCTGTCTCTCAGTTGTTCCGTGACGACAAAATGTTGTTGGTGGCACGGTGGCCAAATGCCTCTTTTGAAGATGGCTCTTTTTGGGACATGAAAGCAACATGGAGACATCAAGGTCCTGCTAGTACTTTTGGGACATTACACGATCAGCGTCCTGTGGCAGCAGATTATAAAAAAAGTACCGATGAAGGGGCATCAGCCTTTGGAATTAGAAAAGGGGTTAATATGGAGTCATTAGCTGATACACATATTGATTTTACTGGAGCCATTGCAGTTCTGAATATCGGTTCTTGGTTATCATGGGCACAACCTGTGGTGAAACACCAGGCAGGTAGCAATGTGTTTCAATACTCAAAGGATTTTAGCCGTGGCAAGAAATCTCTACCTGATGGACCGAAGTTCTTGCGCAATCAGAAATTCTTTAATGCGAAGAAGAAACAGGGGCACTACTATATGATTGGTAAGATGGCTCTAGATCAAGATAATGAGTGGTTTTATGACAAGAAAGAGAGAGCGGTCTATGTGGTAGTTCCAGAAGGGAAACATCCTAAGGATTTCAACTACAAAGGCAAGGTAAACGACTATCTAATCGAAGGTGTGGAGGTCGATAATGTAACAGTGAAGTCTATCGATTTCTTTGGTGGGACATTTAGTTTTAATCGTTCAAAAAATATAACTATCGATGATTGTCGATTCGACTATCCCTCGTATCATAAGTTGGTGTTGGGAATCTTAGACGAGCCTAAGGTTTCTAAATTTGACTATCCTAAAAAGGAGCTGTCATTAGATCAACAGATGAAAACCAATAATGCCGTGACCAACTGTGTATTTGCTTATGCTGATGGCCCTGGAATGTATGTGATGGGGCGTGGTGATAGGGTAGAGAACTGTAATTTCCATGATTTAGACTGGACTTGTTTAGGTAGTGGAGGTTCTGGATCACTAAACTTTAGTAGTGCCGAAGAGTTTACATTTCGTTACAATACTGTACACACAGGGGGTAACTCTGAGGGCGTACGTGTAGGTCGAAGAAGTTTGATCGAATACAACCATATCTATAACCTTAGCTTGATGCAACATGATGGCTCAGGGATAAATGTCGGTGTGGCTGCAATCAACGGCTCTATTATCCGATTCAATTGGGTACACGATATGAAGAAGTCAGGAATCCGATTTGACTCAAGTGGCTATCAAACACCTCTAGTGAATTGGGGGGAGAATGGTAGTGTGATCAATAATGTGGTATGGAGTACCGGAAGTATAAAATGTAAAGGAGATAAACATATCGTTCTAAATAACACGGTTTATAACACGCTAAGTGGATTAAATGATATTGGAGTACCTCGTGTGCTTATGATGGGCTCAAACAATAACAAATCGATCATTAAGAATAATGTTGCACCCTATATTGGAGGCCATTTTAATATAAAGAAGAAATATCCTTGTCCAGGCGATACAGCCAACAACTGGCAGGGGGATGTCTACCAGTATTTAAGAAATGCAGACAACCATGACTTTAGACCAAATAGTACTTGGGCAAAGAGATGGAAAGAGCCGACAGGGGCATATGATAGTGATCCTGCGAAGTTTTGGATTCCTGGTTATAGAGGCAAACTATCTATGACTCCAGTACCAAAGAACCATGCAAAGAATGTGGATTCTAACTTAGATCTTTTTTGGAGTCCAGCACGCCATGCTAAAACTTATCGTGTCTATCTAAGTGAGAACAAAAATAAGCTAGGTAAGCGTTCTGTTTTATTGCAAGAGTCTGCTTTATGTTATGCACATCCTAAAGCTATTACTCCATCAAAAACCTATTACTGGCGAGTAGATGTGATAGATCAAAAAGGAGCAGTTCAAGAAGGTAAAGTGTGGGAATTTGGTGGTGTGAAGAGTGTGAAGCATCCTGAATATAAGTCCTATGGAAAGCCTTCATTTAAATATAGGAAGCATCTAGATCTGCCTAAGGAGGTAACCAAACTTGGTTTCTCTGCAGAAAAGATCACCAAACTAACGAAAGTCTATAACACATTCTGGTGTCAATATGAAAATGACAAGTGGTTAAAAGAGACACAGAATATGTTGAAGCAGAAAGGTTTGTCTTCGTATAAAGTGAAAAAGTTAAACAGATTTAAGACAGAAGTATTTGCTGAGGCTTCTGACTTCTTACTAGATAATTCAACAACAATCCTTAGCTCAAGAGAATTAGATATGCTTAACAGATCATTACATCGTAATGATCGTTAGTTAGCTGTGTGGTAAATTTTGACTTTAGAATCTTATTTGTAAGATTAATTCTCTTTCAGTTGCGATGTAGGTGGTTTAAATCACCTGCATCGTTTTTTTTTATCCCTACTCGGCATATCTCTTCTAAATGGGAAAATATCTCTTCGATCCCATTTAATTAACGCTTTCACTCTCTTAGGCTATCCCAGGCTATGTGGGTTCACCTCTGTTCAATTTGGACTACTCTTCGTCTAAAAAGAGTATTGTAGAAAAGATTATACATGAGCGTTTAGCTCTGTTTTAAACAAGATAAAATCGCTAGTATTCATCTCAGATAGAACCATATAATGAAGTCCAGCCTTTTCATTATTGCTCGTATGGAATTATCTTTTAGAGTCATTAATGTCCATTTAATGGCATATTATTCCATAATCCTATAGAACATTAAAACCATTTTACTATATTTGTACTCTCTTTTATGGGGTTGACTGGTTTTGACAGCAGGTAGAAGAGGTGTGTAAGCATGTCGAGCTTTGTATATTTGGCTCGTTAAACCTAAGTGTACAAACTTTGTAATTGGCGAAAATAACTTTGCTCTTGCAGCTTAATTGAATCATAGTAGATTAAAGCACCCTTTAAGGGAGTTCGGTATTAGATACTGAAACAAGACGCTTCTCTAGTGCCTACGTCTTGAGGCGGCTAGGATCTGAAGTGCTGAAATATCGAGACTAGTCAGTTGGTTGTCTTGCCCAGCTTACGAATTTAAGAGACTAAGGTGTATGTCGGTGGCCTTGATCCAGCATGCATTCGAAAATTAAGTCATGGCTAAGCGTGTAGAAAGCATATTGCTTCCTTGTTTGGACGAGGGTTCGACTCCCTCCAGCTCCACAAAATAGCGGTCAGATAGTTGTAACTATTTGACCGCTATTGTTTTATTTTATATGATGTTGTGATACCCTTATGATACCAGTGTTATCAGAACGACATAAGCCTATATATTAAAATTAGATTCACCCTATGCCATTTCTTAAAATATTCTTCATCATGAACTGAAGGTACATCATATTCTAGAGCAGAAAAAAGTACTGTTCGTGTAATTGTAATAAACTTAATAGCTGAAAGTCCACACTTTAAATTTATGGATTAAACAGTATTAAGGGAGTTTATCTTACTACATTGAACTACCATATAAGATCATCAACACAATGTTATGTCTAGAGTATAGACCTACTTTTTCCAAAAGTAGATGACCTAAAAATATTTCAATGTTTTATGATATTAACTTTAAGAAAAATGATTCTCTATCGTCTAAAAAACATTTCATGTCGAGTTCATAAAACTTTTTCGCTTTGATTCTTAAAATAATTTCTTCTCCTTGTTTTTTGATAACTCGTTGACATACCTTTTTAGTTAGATAGGCATCATTAAAGCGGATAAAATCTATTTCATTTCTGAATTTTATTAATTCTTTTAAATCCTCAAAGGAACTTTCTAAGTGAGCACTATTCATGATATTGTGAAAATCTATTTCAATAGTCTTTTTACTATCTAGAATTGCTTTTACATTATTACAAAATAGGTTATCTGTCCCTGAACCCCCTTTATATGAGATAGATAGACGTACTGTAGTTTTTTTAAGGGAAAAATTCATAGTTCTTGTTTTATATAAGTAAAAGAACAACAAATGTGTAAGCTTAAAGGTTCTCATTTTTAAACAGAACCTAATCAAAACCATATTACCACTATTTCCAAAACACACATTATATGCAGAACCATTTATCGGTGGTGGTGCTATCTTCTGGTCGAAACGACCATCCAATATCGAAGTAATAAACGATACCAATAGAGAGCTTATAAACTTCTATGAGGCAATTAAAAATGATTTTGCGACACTATCTACCATGATACGTATTTCGCTTCACTCACGCTCTCAATTCAACGATGCAAAGGTAATATATGCCAACCCTCATATGTTCTCCAGAGAGAAAAGAGCATGGGCCATATGGGTAATGGCAAACGAAAGTTTCTCATCCATGCTGGATGGCACATGGGGATATGACATTTCAAAGAACTGCACCTCCAAGAAGATCAACAACAAACGAAATGAGTTCTCCGAAGAGTTGGCCATACGACTCCAGAACGTACAAATCGAATGCACCGATGCACTACGCATCATCACTAGCAGAGATCAAGAAGAGGCTTTCTTCTATTGTGATCCTCCATACTTTAACAGCGATTGTGGTCACTATGACGGATATAGTAAAGAGGACTTTGAAGCCCTCCTTACTCTCTTATCCTCCATCAAAGGGAAATTTCTATTAAGCAGCTACCCTTCCGATATACTCACAGAGTTCGTTAAAAAGCATGGGTGGCACCAGAAACAGATCAGACAGACCGTCAGTGTAGCCAATAACAATAGCACAGCCAAACCCAACAAATCCAAGATCGAGGTGCTCACAGCAAACTATGACTTCGAAGCCCTACATAAACCAACCGATCTATTCACCGACCTTTAAATATGTATCATGGAACAATCAAAAGAAATTAAGAAGTTATTCAAACCAGGACATGTTGTCACTTTAAAAAGTGGCAGCGTCCCCATGACCGTTGAAGTAAATTATCAATCAAGACCTACAATGCCCGTAGATGTCTGGTGCGTCTACCATATCAATGGGACTGATTACACTAGATATCGACAGGAGATGTTAGAAATTAAACAGTAGATTTGTTGTAAAATATTACTACAAATATTTTTTGTATATTGTAGATACTTAATTTAAAATCTAATACCATGAAAGAAGAATTTCAAGAAGGAGATGTTGTGAAGTTGAAAAGTGGTGGTCCTAAAATGACTATTCTAGATATTGAGAATATTTTCATTATGTGTGGTTACTTTGATAAACAAGATGTTTATCATACATCATCATTCATTCCAACTTCTTTAACAAAATCGAGTCAAATGAAGTCAAAAGGCATTCTTTAATTTGATCTCACGCATAATACTCTCTATTTTATTCTTTAAAAAAGAGAGTATTATATAAAGTTAATATTCGTGATCTGAATGTATGAAGAGTAAATCTAAACATGTAATAAAAAAACTATTGAAATTTACTATTTAATAGATGCTCAGGTATAAAAACAAGTTTTTTTTATAATAGTTTAAATGACTTTACTTCAGAAATATTCAGTAATTCCTCAGCCTGATTATCTACTTTTACCACAATGTCAACGGGTTGATGAGGTGAATTTGCTGCATGATTATATTTAATTATCTCACACTTAATCACTCTATTAACATCATCACTTTGGACAGGACCTATACAAATTTCGATAGGCTTAAATAGAATCTCTTTAAGATCGTTACTAGTGTATCGTAATGGATGTTTAATCATTCTTGATTTTATTTAACATTGATATTACAACAATATATTCACTTTAATTAACAAATACAACTATTATTCTTTATAAACACAAAGAGATTCATCGTTATTTGAAAAAATAAACTCACTAGAAAAATCTATTATTTTTTTGTTAAAATAATGAACAGCAGCTTCATCAAGTACCATTTCACTAATTTGATCCCCATTAGTTTCATTAAACTTAACTAGTAATGCATATTGAGGAGATAAGGGATAGTATAGTTCAACATCATGAGAACATTTTTTAAAATGAGTATTTAAATGATTGAAAATAGGCTGATCTCCTGTTATAAAACTTTGCTTAGTTTTGTTTACTAAAAATTTAAAACGTAATTTTTTATTACTAGAATTGTAGGCCTCTACTATTGCAATACAGAAACTTAAAATATTCCAAGTTTTAGATAATATTTTTTTATCAGCCTCAAATACTTTATCGTTAACAAAGGCCTCTTTAATAGCATTTGTCCTGTAATACTGAACAAATAAAAAAATCATAATATTTAAAATACCCTCTTCATGCACACATTTATTTAGCGAGAATAAAGATCTACATTTTATAAGATTTTTGCCATAATTCTCAATTATTCCATGATAACGTTCAATATACTGATCATAATTATTATAGTCTTTTTCGATGTAATCTTGATTAAATGATTCTGGATGAGAATTAGTAAATTCAAGCAGTTCTAAATCGAATTGAATATCATCAAAAAGTGAACTTATATCACTAGGAGCAATTTTATGAATAGAATCAAATATAAATTCTTTCTCAATATTTGAAAGCTCAGAAAGTCTATAAAAAACCTTTCTATGACCGACATTCATTAAAGATGTTTTAGCTATTATATCACCTCTCTTAAAGAATATTTTATCGTTATGACTCCATGAACGAAGATATGCTCTCCATACATAATGTTGTCTTTTAGTATCTGTACTCATCTTATATCTAATCTATGTTTGTAAAACCTAAATAACACTTTATTTCTACAAAGCTAGCATTTATTTCATTTGGTGGTTACAGCAATGTTACACAAGACTATAAAACATTAAAATTAAATAATTTACAAAGTCCCCTTGGAATTACATATCATTATTAGATTAAATACAGTAAAATTGTTAAATGATCCAATCTCATCTAATAAAGAAGTCATTTGTTGTAAGAAATTGACTTTTTATGCAAGCTTAGGAGAGTCGTGTTAAATCTGATTTATATCAAAAAAATATTACCTTTGAAATATCAAATTGATTAGGATATCAGTTTGATTAAAGTTAAGTTAATGAATCTAAAACGGTCCGAAAGGCCGTGATACCCATATGATACCGTAGTTTGTAAGGTGTTGTGAAAGAGGGGGTAAGTAATTCCCTCCAACTCCACCAGGATGAAAGTCAGATAGTATTAACTGTCTGACTTTCTTGTTTTTGTATGTTTTGTTGTTCTTCAATAAACTCTCTTTTTACGTCAAAAACAGCATGTTTTGATACCCATATGATACCCACTTTATTAGCAATAAGCTTTATCGATAAAATTATATCCTTCTGAACTCATTTTATTTGGGCTGTTTGTAAAGCTGAAAGATCTATTCATTGATATCTGCCCAACCTGAAAATGCTAAATATTATCGACTATATTTAGATCCTTCAGTTGTATAATGGGCTGCAAGTCCGCACCGTTTTACTACGTTTTCTTTTATGAATAATGGCATTGCTTAACTTGCGATATAGGGATTTTAATCTTTTGTCCTGATAATCTAATCAAGAAGGGTTGTAGTCAGCGAATTATATTAATGATAATGGATGTTCTAAGAAGAACTAAAAGATGTAATTTGTAAAATAGTTTTTACAAAAATAACTATATTTGTAAAAACTATTTTACAATATGGGACGGAAAGCTATTGTATTATTGCCAAAACATAAGCGAATTTTAATAGAGTTAGGAGAGAATATTAAGTTAGCACGTTTGCGACGAAAGTTGAGTACAGAGCAAGTGTCGGAGAGAGCGAATATAAGTAGACCTACACTATTAGAAATTGAAAAAGGAAATCCCAATACAAGTATTGGGTTATACTTTCAAGTGCTTATTGTATTAGGCTTAGATCAAGATCTATTAGAGGTGGCTAAGGACGATATTTTAGGTCGTAAACTACAAGATATTGCTGTGATAAATAGAAAGTAAAGTGTTATGGACAAGCAGGATCAAATGAAACAGATTTTTGTTTATGCTGATTGGGAGCAGTTTAGCATACCAAAACTAATGGGCATTCTCTCATCACATAGAATAAGAGGGAAAGAAGTATTTCAATTTGAATATGACAAAGAGTGGTTAGAGTCTTCTTTTGTTCAAATGATTGATCCTGATTTACAGCTATATGTAGGGCCTCAATATTTACAAGATAATAAGAAATCTAATTTCGGAATATTTCTTGATTCTTCTCCTGATAGATGGGGGCGCATTTTAATGACTCGAAGAGAAGCTGCTTTGGCTAAAGTCGAAAATAGGTCTCCTAAACGATTGTTTGAAACGGATTATCTTTTAGGTGTTTATGATAAGCATAGAATGGGTGCAATTCGTTTTAAAGAATCTAATGATGGGCCGTTTTTAAATGACAACATAAAGTTTGCTGCTCCTCCGTGGTCTTCGATACGAGAGCTTGAAGAGATAAGTATAAAGATCGAGGAGGATAAAATTGTTGATGATCCAAATTATTTAGATTGGTTAAGAATGTTAGTTGCTCCTGGTTCATCATTAGGTGGTGCACGCCCAAAAGCTAGTATTATCGATGAGAATAATCATCCATGGATAGCAAAATTCCCGAGTAAAAATGACAGTTATGATATTGGGGCATGGGAGATGGTGGTAAATATTCTTGCGCATAAAGCTGGGATTAATATGGCGGAAGGTATGGCTCAAAAGTTTTCTACACGTCACCATACCTATTTGTCTAAACGCTTCGATCGTTCATTGACTGGTCGTCGTATCCATTTTGCTTCTGCAATGACTTTATTGGGTTATACTGATGGTAATAATCATGAGGATGGTGTCAGTTATTTAGAGTTAGTAGAGTTTATTTCTAATTATGGCGTTCGTATAAAGGAGGACTTAGAAGAATTATGGAGGAGGATAGTTTTTAATATTTGTATTTCAAACACTGATGATCATTTACGAAATCATGGTTTTATTTTGACCTCCAAAGGATGGCAATTATCTCCTGCTTATGACATTAATCCTGTGCCTAATTCGTATGGATTATCATTGAATATTTCGGAGGATGATAATGCTCTTGATTTGGAACTAGTCAAAGAGGTTGCTCCATTCTTCCGTATTAGTCAAAGTCAATGTGATAAAATTATTGATGAGATTAAATCTTCAGTCTCTACATGGCGTGAGATTGCCAATAAATATAATATTTCAAAGAGTGAACAAGAGGTGATGAAGACCGCCTTTATTAATGCAGAAGGTTAGGTGTTGAGAGGTGCTTATTCGAGGGATTGTCCATACGACTCCAGAACGTACAAATCGAATGCACCGATGCACTACGCATCATCAATAGCAGAGATCAAGAAGAGGCTTTCTTCTATTGTGATCCTCCATACTTTAACAGCGATTGTGGACACTATGATGACAATACCAATAATGAACCAAATTGAATCATTCCATTGTATCTATATCTTCTTATTCTACGTTAAAAAATATCGACGTAGGGTCTACTATGTCTCAATTTTTTGCCTTGCCAAAGGAGATATATTTCTAAAATGTTTGATTCTCCAATTTAGATCATAATTGGTATGCAGTAAAGAGGACTTTGAAGCCCTCCTTACTCTCCTATCCTCTATTAAAGGAAAATTTCTATTAAGCAGCTATCCTTCCGATATACTCACCGAGTTCGTTAAAAAGCATGGGTGGCACCAAAAACAGATCAAACAGACCGTCAGCGTAGCCAACAACAATAGCACGGCCAAACCCAACAAATCCAAGATCGAAGTGCTCACCGCAAACTACGACTTCGAAGCCCTACATAAACCAACCGATCTATTCACAGACCTTTAAATTTGATATCATGGAAGAATCAAAAATCATTAAGCAAAAGTTTAATCCTGGAGACGTTGCCGAACTTAACAGTGGCAGCGTCGAAATGACCATAGAACAAAACATTCAACCCACTCCCACATCTCCAGTCTATGTCGTATGTGTCTACCACATCAACAACACCGACTGTGTCCGAAACATCTATAACCAAGACGTTCTAACCTTACTATATCAACCCAAGAAACATGAAATCTCTATTGAATAAAACAAATATCTCTAATATTAATTGGCTAACTCTTACTTATTTTACTCTCACTTATTTTGCCCTTGCTAATAATCTTATCGACTCACAATCACGTATTCTTTTACCATATTTTTTACAATACTCTTCTATAGATTGATCCATATCACCTTTATAATCAATAGGTGAGTTTTTATTTTTTTGTATAACTGTATCGATGTCTTCCAATCCTGATATTACATATTCTTCTGGCTCTATATAAGAACCATCAAGTGTTAATCTTGATTCATAGCTAGAATTAAATTCATTGCCAATATCTTCAAATCCTTTAATTCCCCATATATGGTATTCTTTACAATTTTCATATCTCCTTCGATGGTTAGTCGGCATGACCAACCTGTATATAGCAACAAATTGCTTTTTTGACAGTGAAGTCCAAAAATTCTTAGCACCTGGAAAAGTCTGTTCTTTATCTGAGATTATTTGTAGATTTAACTCCTTTATTAATATTTCAAAAAGATACGATAGGTCTCCTTTTTTTTTAGATTTCGATGATGTCCAATAGATTTCATAGTATTGTTTATCAGCTATTATTTTTGGACTTAACAATATTTGAGAGGTTATGTCTTCTTGAATTTTGTCTTGCAAATAAATATAACTATAATCTTCAGCAATGATTACATGTTCATATCTTCTTGCTTTCATTTTTTGGAGCTTATAAATTTTTGAGTCTACATCATTTATTGAGAACTGCTCTTGATAATCATTATCAATATGCTCTAAGCTTATTAAATTAGGCATTTCTTTGTTACCTAAATTTGGCGATTATAGATTATCAGCATAAATCAAAGTCGCCATCTCATTTTTTTTTGAAGCAAGAGTGTTTTCTGGTAAGTTTTTGGTCTTATTCTAGTCATATTTTAGATTTCTATTACGATACTAACTCTACCTTTTTATTTTAGGGTATACCTTTCCCATTACCGTTCGGTTTAATTTTTCTTTCAATACAAGATTCAAATACTAAGCTGCTGTAAATAATACAATTGGAGGTTTTAAACATCTTTCCCATAATTCTTTAATTTCAAATTCTTCTTGTACCTCTTTTGCGATTCTTAAAGTTGTATTTCTTCCTCCTTCAACAATTTCACCAGCAAAATCGATTAATTTTCTTCTAAATGTATTTGGATATGCTTTGGCCGATATTTTATCGTAGGAAATGTCATTCTTATAAGCCTCAAAAAGTGAATGACTCATTGCCAGAATATAGTAATAGACCTTATTCTGATTAAATTTCTTAAATGGCAATGATTCAGTAGTAGCCAACTCTTTTAGGCTACGATGAATCAATTCGTCTGCACCTCTATGGTGAGATAACTGAACTATACCTTTCGCAGTTAAAATATCACTCATATCTGCTTTTTTTAATCGTTCGTCTGAGATTTTATTTTTTCCAATATTGGTGTAAATCAGATTGTCAGGACCTGACAGATCTAATACCCTCTGACCATCTTCTTCTCGAGACAATGAAGTTGCGATGCAGCGCCAAAACTTACTCCAGCTCTTTAATTTATTGCCAAAATCATAGAGATCCCATTGTAACGTTCCATTAGTATATTTCTCACAATCACCTCGTTTAATGTGTTCTAGTTCAGAGGTTATGTCTTTATACATTTTTCCTGTTGTAATGAAAGAGATATTCAACTGATCAAAAAAGTTGAATGCTTTTTCATCTAGAAAACCACTATCTGAACAAACGATTATAGGGACAGATTCGCTATAACGAGATCTAATCAAATCTACAATATGTTTTACTCTCTCGGTATAGTCATTGCCATGATTAGAGTGGTGATTACCAGGACGAAATAGGACATCTATAAGGGAGTTCTCCCATGATATATGAAGAGGTTGAAAACCTTTTACTTTTTTATACGTCGGTTTATTGTCTTCTTTCTTCTCTGAATAATTGTTGTCCATTACCATTGTGTCTACCCCAAGAACAATAACCTTAGGCTTTTCATGTAGTAATCGCCAAATAAAGAGTTCATTTAGAATCTCAGACAGTTCACTGTTTGATAGTTGTGACAGTTTTACTATGAATCGTTTTATTTGAAAACTAGAGGCTAATTCATTCTTCTCAATACCAATAACGGGTGCGTATGATGCACTGAGTTTTTTTCTATCAAAGGAACAGATTGAACTGTGAGTTCCATCAATAAAATGTGCGACCATTTGACAAAAAAATGATTCCAATGTTAAACCATACCCACTGTAGGCGATCTTTGATAGAAACTTGTTTGATACTAGGGAATAGAATCCAATGTTTTTAATAAAATTCATAATCAGTGATAGTCCAGCTCGATCTGATAATTTGGAGCGTGAAATACCTATTTTTGTTATCGTTGACATGATCAAGAGTATTTCTTAAAAGTGAATCAAATAATTTTGTTTTCAATAGTTTAAGATAATGACAATCAACAACATAAATAAATATTTCTTCGTTTTTTTTTGTTAAGTCGCCAAATCTAGGTGTTATATAGTTTATGATCTTAGAATTAATTTTCAGTATTATATACTTCAGTTCACCTTTCATTTTATTACGCTTTAAAAATTCTATAAACTCGTCTTTAATTTTTATCTTTTTGTAATAGTCTATAAGCAATCGATTTAATTTCTTGTATTCAGTTTTGTGATAATCATGTCCATAAGACGATAAGAACTTTATGAGAATCAAGTGAAAACATCTAATAACATTGAGATTTTTATTGTCATCATTATTGGAAATATCATTAATGTATTTGAATACTTTTTCAATAGAAGAAAGGTCATTTTTAATTTTATCTGAGAATGTATCAAAGTCTATTACATCATCATTGTCCCCTTTTACATAGTCTGCATATAGTTGTAAATTATTTTTGTAAAAATGATTCTCATCTGAATTCGCATCGTAATTTAGACTTTTTAATAAAATTGTATCACAAAAAATATTTTTGAAAGTCTTAATGTACATTAGATAATTTAAGTCTTTTTTATCTGCGATAGTTGCATCATAATGAGTTAAGTCTTTTTCTGTTTTAAGAATCCAATAGAAAAATACAAGTAAACGATATACATAACTTCTTAAATAATAAACATCAGAAGATGCCCAATCAGACATTGGAGTCTTATGCCAATTTTTACCTATATTAATATTGAAATTCCAAAGTCTATAGTTTAACTCCTCACAACTATTAAGAAGAGGCGTTTTTGTTTTTGCTATTTCTTGTTTGATTTGTTTCTTTTGTTCAAAATAGAATTCTTTCTTTAATTTATGATTCAGTGAAAATCTGTCAAAAGCAACCTTTAAGCCAAGAGTTAAAGCATTCGTGCTGATTACTAAAACTATTTTAGACTTGAGAAATATGGAAATTGATTCGAGCATAAAATTAATTGTTGAGCTTATATAAACTGATAAATTACATCCCAAGGTCTAGCACCTCTTCATTATGATATGTTACAAATTTTTTATTCCAATTACTTGAATTGAAGAAAAGTAATTTATCTGATCGAAATATTTCAGTGCTTATCTCAATTATTGGTTCCCCCCTGTTAGTATCTTGAAATACATAACTTCCTCCAAAGCGATCGTCAAAAGCTAGTTCAGCATCATTCATTAATGTAAAGCCTTGAGACTCCATAAAATTCTTAAGATCATTAAAAGTGTCAATGTAAAGGTTGTATTTAATTTTAAGATGGTTTTTTAATTCCTCAGTCAAGGGATGATTGAGCATTAGGATTCGATCTATATTGTTGCCTTGTTCCTTATTTTGCTCACTTAAGAATGAAACAAGTTTCTGAAGGGTTTTGGATGTGTCCTCTAATTTATTAATAAGAGATATTTCGCCAATTCTAGACTGTTCGGATAAAAGCCTTTTAAAAAGTCCAGCCAACTGATTTCTTAAGAATGAAACAATATCAGCAACAGCATCGAAGCCGTGTATTGTATTATTTTTATTATACGATTTTATTTTAGCAATAAATTCGTAGATCTTAATATTGTCAACAAAGCGATATTTGATATCATTACTCTTATTAAGTGAATAAGTTTCATACTCAGTAAGCACATTCTTCTCAATAAAGATATACACTTGTTTATTATTCTTAATTGCTGTTTCTAACTCCATCTGTGTAACTGAGGATTTTTCATCTACATTTGATTGACTCCCATATCTTCCGCCTATAATACAAATGAGGATATCAATGTTATCAATCTCTTTGTAGCAATATTCTTCTAATCTTTTTTGATTCCCATAAGGTATATCACCTTCTTCATTTCTTACTGTTTCATATCCAAGTTGTTTAAGGAAGTTATCAAGGTCAGCTCTAACTTGTTTTTGATCATAGAAGGTTGAGCTTATAAAAATGATTGGTTTAGCCATAAATTGTTGCTTATAATCTGGTTTTTAATATTATTGATGTTAAATATCATTATAAAAGTATTCAAAAAAAAGCATTTTGTGTTTTTGCAAATTATTTGATTTTTATTATTTAATCTTTTAGAATAATTGTTGTTTATTTTGTAGTGAAATAATGATCTGAAATTGTCTAATGATACCCTAATGGATCTTCTTCAAATATTTATTGTCATATAGTTTCTCAATTATCCGTAGTATCTGTTTACCTAAAAAATAGTATCTTTGATACCTCAAATTGATTAAGAGTTCAGTTTGGTAATAATTAAGTTAATGAATGTGAAACGGTGAGAAAGGCCGTGATACCCATATGATACCGTTGTTTGTAAGGTGTTGTGGGAGAGGTGTTAAGTAATCCCCTCCAACTCCACATCAAAAGGGCAGATAGTTCTAAGACTATCTGCCTTTTTTTATTTTAGATTGCTGTGTGGTCTGCTATGACTGTGAGGTATTTCTCGATTCTGATTGGTCTCCAATAATCCGTATTATTCTTAAATTCTAGTCAAATTATCTATTATCGAAGAAGTGTTGAAATTTGAGTCATTGTAAAATAGTTTTTACAAATATGACTGTTTTTGTAAAAACTATTTTACATTATGGATGGAATGCTATGGTGTAATTGCCGAAGGTTTTAGCGTATTATCGTCGCGTTTTAGGAGAGTAATAAGTTGGTATGCATACGACGAAAGAGTTTGGTTGAACAGCTAGGGGAGGGTTAATATTATTCATTGTAGTCTAGAGGAGGTGTAAATGAATGAACTTTGCAGCTGTTTGACTATAAGTAAACAGTTAGTTTCACCTGATTTGAAACGGTTTAAAGTCGGGATGAGATCGGTGATGGTTCGAAGTTCATTCAATGTTCATTCGAAGTTCGCTCATCGATTTGGCCTTTTCTTCGAGGGATCTTCGAATGAGATCTGAGTTATATTGGTGTCATCACCGTATTAAGTCCGTAATATGTCCGTTTTATGTCGGGTGTTAGTAGCTGTTTGTTAGGGGGGATCCTAGGGTATATGGAGTGTGGATGGGTTGCCAAATAATTTTAGTGTCTTTGGTTTTACTTTTTTAATAACCTGAGTTGATCCGTTGGTTCGTTAGCTATATTTTTCTGCTTTATCTCGTTTATGAGAGATCTTTGGTTTTCCTTTGGAGTAGTTGTTGAAGTGTGGTTTGATTCGTATATGAAAAGAACTTGTCTATATTCCTAAGAAGATAAACAAGTTCTTTGTTACTTGGGTTTATGAATAATTTCGGATAAACGATAAAAGGTTCAATGGGTGATCGTCGCTTTTATCGTTTTGTACAAATTTATTTCTTGATTATTTTTCCTTTAAAGCTCTCTGTCTTAGTTTGGATTTGGTAGAAATATAGTCCACTCTTTAATGTAGATAGGTCATATTCTCTTGCATTAACCTTATCAGAGAGAACTTTTTTACCGTTGAGATCATATATCTCAATGTAACCAGAGATGGTTTTTTTGAATCTTATCTTATTAACTACAGGATTTGGAACAAAGTATAATACATTAGATTTTTCATCAATAGCTGTAGATTTATTAAAAACCGATCCTTGTTTGTCTCCAAAGACATAATCGACTAGATCTGGAAAGTCGATAAATGGATTACGGTTCTTCTGCCAGTCATAAATAACATTGTTTCTGTGCATCTCATAATCATCAGGTCGGTCTGCCTTGTGCCATGCTAATAGATGGGTAAGGTCACCAAGTTGTCCAACTGTACCGTTGTCTGGGTTTCCTGTTACCACATCAAGTGCATTATATCTTAAAGCCATATACATTACACTTCGTGCCACGTCGCCTTTCCAACTTCCAGCATTACCTGCTGGTCCACTATACTCCTCGCCGAAGTCGTTATTGCTTCGTCGAGTATTTTCACCTGAATCCGCAGGACGTAATGAATGGGCATCTGCATGTCCATGTTCAGTATGATTTGCATCAGTATTCATATATACCTCTTTACCATCTGCACTTCTTGAAGTTCCATCTTTGAAGCCTCCTCTTGATTGTGGGTATACATGTTCTCTGTTCCATTTTCCTACACTTGAACCAGAACCTTGCTGTTCCGATTTTCCTCGACCCTGTTCAGAGTATAAGAGCCATATCTCACTATTATTACTAGGATTAACGTCTGCTTCTTTTAACATATCCCAAACATCGCCATAGGTTTGTGCTCTAACTACGCTTGCATCTGATATTAATGTAGTGATGGCATTTTTTAGGTCTTGACCAGACAATCCATATAGGCTACTATAATAGTCATCTGAAGCTGTGGTAGAGACCTTACCATAAGTAGGGTTAAGCGGTGTTCCATAATTACTTACAGCATAGTCATTATCTTTAATGGTAATCGCGTAGAAGTTATTTGTCGCTTGATAGTCGGCATTCAAATTATCTAAAGTTACAACAAGAGTCTCATCCCCTTCATCTTCAGTGTCATCTGTTAGAGCGATAGTAGAGGTAGCAGTCGTTGTTCCATTACCTATTGTAACGGATAGATCACCTGTATAGTCGCTAGTTGTAAAGTTGTCTTTTGTTAAGGTGTAATTGATGGTTAGGTCGCTTTTTACATCTTCTGAACATGTAAAAGTGATATCAAACTGTTCTCCCTCTGCGTAGACGTTTTTTGTTGTGGAGATAGCTATCGTTGGCTTTTGAACTCCAGTACCATTATTTAGCGCACCAGGTGTAGCAATTTTCGCTTCAAATGTATTGTCCGCTTTACGTTGGTTGGAGTGGTGGTCTTTATCCGAATTCTCATTTTCATTATATTGAACCGAAACGCCTAAACCATTTAGTAGTCCAGGGTCATCCCCATCATTGGTATCATAAACGATGGCATCAATCAAGTCGGTCTGAGTGATTGGTGTGTCATTTGGAAAGTCTGTGGCATCACCTCGATAGATAGCTACGGCATCTGCACCATTTTGAATGACATTATCTGCTTTAGAAAAAATAAGATCAGGAGATGGTGATACCCCACTTGTTCCCAATACGAATAGGCCATTGACATCTGATGTATAGCCATCAAGGTCAAAAGCATCATAGCTACTGTCATCAGAGCCATTGAACAATACTACCACATATCCATCTAATGGTGTGTTAGGGTTCGTAGTTTTTAATTCAATAAATTCTTTCGTGTCAGTGCTTGGGTTGTCCGCATCCACTTCATTAATGACTATTTGTGCATTAACTAATGTAGAGAAGAGAAAAAGAGTTAAAAGTAGAAGTTTATTCATTATGTAAGATATTATGGTTTAATTAGATCTAAAAATAACCAAAAAGGTCTTATTATAAGTAAACTTATTGTTATTTATCACATGTTTTAAATCATTGTAAAAATGGGTGGACTCTGTTAAATTACTCGGTTTTTTTTCATGAAATTGTTGGGGCAACAAGTCGCATATATCCATTGAACAGAGTTTTATTGGGATGTAGGAAGAGTATTTAGTCAGAAAGGGTTGAAGCGCAAGAATGGTACACAGATGATACAGATTGAACAGATGAACACAGATTTTTATTTGTGGATGTGGTGGAAGGGGAAAAGCACCACGAAGGCACAAAGACACGAAGGAATTTTAGCCATGGATTGGACGGATGATACGGATTTACACGGATCTGGATGTGGTGGAAGGGGAAAAGCACCACGAAGGCACAAAGACACGAAGGAGTTTTAGCCATGGATTGGACGGATGATACGGATTTACACGGATCTGGATGTGGTGGAAGGGGAAAAGCACCACGAAGGCACAAAGACACGAAGGAGTTTTAGCCATGGATTAGACGGATGATACGGATTTACACGGATCTGGATGTGGTGGAAGGGAAAAGTACCACTAAGGCACAAAGACACGAAGGAATTTTAGCCACGGATTAGACGGATGATACGGATTTACACGGATCTGGTTGTGGTGGAAGGGGAAAAGCACCACGAAGGCACAAAGACACGAAGGAGTTTTAGCCATGGATTAGACGGATGATACAGATTTACACGGATCTGGATGTGGTGGAAGGGAAAAGCACCACGAAGGCACAAAGACACGAAGGAGTTTTAGCCATGGATTAGACGGATGATACGGATGATACGGATTTACACGGATCTGGTTGTTGTGGAAGGGGAAAAGCACCACTAAGGCACAAAGACACGAAGGAGTTTTAGCCACGGATTAGACGGATGATACGGATTTACACGGATCTGGTTGGATATGCAACTTTTTACCGGATAAAATATTAAGCCACATTTTTAATATACTCTTCCATAAACTCAGCTGGTGTTCTGTAACCTAAAACTGAGTGCAATCTTTTCTTATTATACCATACCTCAATAAAATCAAAGATATCGGATTTAGCATGAGAGAAAGAGTGATAGTGCTTATGGTCAATTAGTTCTGATTTGATGATCTTAAAAAAGTTTTCTGCCACAGCATTATCCCAACAGTTCCCTTTTCTACTCATACTTTGAATCACCTTATATTTCTTTAAATCTGTTTGAAATACATCTGCTACAAATTGGACTCCTTGATCAGAGTGAAATAACATTCCTTTTTGGGGAGGACGATTTGTCTTAGCCATATTCCAAGCCCTCATAATTGTATTTTCCGCAGTCATATCCTTTGACATGGACCATCCAACAATAGAGTGGTCAAATAGGTCCATGATGGTCGTTAAATAAAGCCAACCTTGGTCTGTCGGGATGTAGGTTAGATCTGAGACCCAAACTTTTGTCGGTGCACCAGTCGTAAACTCTCTATTAAGATGATTCAACGCTACTCTTTTACCATGATTGGAAGTGGTTGTTTGTGGTTTATAGGATTTACAAATACAACTCTTAATCCCTTGACTTTGCATTATTCTTGCTACTCTATTTCTTGATGTACTCACACCAATTCGGCCTAACTGGGCCTTAATTTTATGGCTACCATATCGCCGTTTTGATTTATTATATATATCAAGTATTAATCCTGTATCTCGTTGTAAGGCTTCTTTTCTCTTAGATATACGACCACTTTTCCATTCATAATAAGATGAGCTGCTAACACCTAATACTTTACACATAATCTCAACAGGAAATATCATTGAATGACTAACAATGAACTCATATATTAACTGTCTGTCTTGGAGAATATGCCCACCGCTTTTTTTAATATGTCTCGCTCCATCTTAACCCTATTTAGTTCTTGTTCTAAAATCCGTATGCGCTTCTCCTCTTCGGTTTCAACAATATTGCCATTGCCCTGAAAACTATTATCCTCATACTTTTTAAACTGACGAACCCAACGACGAATCATAGAGCTATCTAATCCATGCTCTTCTCCAACTTGAGTTGAACTACGGCCATTCAATACTTGATTGACAACCATCAGCTTAAACTCCTTATCATACCCTTGTCTTTGTTTACCTTGTGTCATAATGCAAATATATAAAATATAGATTACTAAGGACTTAACCTTATCTCCGGTCAAATGTAGCAATTCCAGGTTGTGGTGGAAGGGAAAAGCACCACGAAGGCACAAAGACACGAAGGAGTTTTAGCCACGGATTGGACGGATGATACGGATTTACACGGATCTGGATGTGGTGGAAGGGAAAAGTACCACTAAGGCACAAAGACACGAAGGAGTTTTAGCCATGGATTAGACGGATGATACGTATTTTACACGGATCTGGTTGTTGTGGCAGGGGAAAAGTCTCACGAAGGAATTTAGCCACGGATTAGACGGATTTACACGGATCTGGTTGTTGTGGAAGGGAAAAGTACCACGAAGGCACAAAGACACGAAGGAGTTTTAGCCATGGATTAGACGGATGATACGGATTTACACGGATCTGGTTGTTGGTGTGCCATGCATGTAAATTAACTAATCGGTGCAAGTCCGTAGTGGAGGTTTGTAGAGCCAACCACCTAGCAGAAGGCAAGGGTGCTTATCGTGAGGTATAACCTGAAGGAAGCCGTATGCAAAACTCTGATCCGAGGTATACGAATCTCATTAGGCGGTATATAACTGGATAAGCTTGCCAAACAAAGTAAAGTCCGAATTCTACACAGAGTTAATACCGTAGATGTGGCGGATAGATGGAGTGAAAGTTAATTTCCTTACCATGGGAGATCTCGCAGATGGATACAGTGTATTTTTCCTGTCCATTCAAAAAAAGTTAACTGTGAGAAGTCAGCCGAGGTCATAGTACTGTACCCACTTTACAGGAAGGACTGAATCTTAAATCATTCATAATACAGACTGTTACCTAATGAAGGGATCAATGCAGAAAATATCGGAAGATAGCTACTTAAGTGAAGGTAGAGCGGAACTCGAGAATAACTCAAGAGCGCACACTTTCAAAGGGATAACTGAAGCCATTATGGAAACGAACATTACAACAGATAATTTATTAGAACATGTCCTATAATCAGATAACCTAAATAAGGCTTATTTACAGGTTTATCGTAATAAAGGAGTCATGGAGTTGATAAGATGAAAGTGGAATCATTAAAAGATTATCTCAGATTTCATCGAAAAGTTTTAATAACAGAACTACGAGAAGGTAAGTATTAGCCCGATGGCGAATTATCATTATTTGATGCGGCATATTTGATCGGAGTTTTGAAGAGCAAAGCGTATGAATATGCTAATACGAGGAAAAAGTATTGGCGCATTTCAAAGAGTCCAATTCAACAAACGACTATAACGAATAAGAATTTGGAGAAGGCAGGCTATATTACGCTAAGTGATTATTATCAGAGAGTAAAGTCGTGATTTAGGGAGTCGCCGTATACGAGACCCGTACGTACGGTGGTGTGGGAGGTGTACTGGAAGATAAAATATCTTCCAGCCATCTACCCGATTGGAAGGGAAAAGTACCACTAAGGCACAAAGACACGAAGGAGTTTTAGCCACGGATTAGACGGATTTACACGGATCTTAGTTGTCGGTCAAGAATGGGACACAGATGGAACAGATCGAACAGATGAGCACAGATTTTTATTTGTGGTGTTTGTACAAAGTAACGAACAGGTATATGGAATAAAAAGAAATTTCGTTGTACAGTAATTTTTTGTCGATAGATGACATGGAATGAGATATGATTTTAAGTGTGGTTATAAAGCAAAATATCGTGTGGAGCACAACTTTTTGTTTGGGTTGTTTGTTTTACTGAAAAATCAAACTAGCAACCTATTTGAATTTGTGACACGATGTTATTACTCCATTGATTATTAGTGTGCTGTTGGAGTTAGAAGAGGGGTCGATTCAGTATAGGTGCTAAAAGTGCCTAATTCATTATGAAAAGAGTAATTGTTTTATCTCTTGTTATGCTCTTATTGGGAGGGTGTAGCGAAGAACCTTCTTTTGTTGTAGATCCACGAACGAATACGGATGATGATAATCAGCCGTCCTTGCCGAAGTATGGTCATGTATTGATTCGAAATACAAAGGATCAGTCTATCTCTAAAATAGAGATATCAAATGCCTATTTTGTTAGACAAAATGGGGAAGATTGTATTTTGTTTACCAATTATGATTATCAAGATGTGGTGTCACGTTTTTCTGATCATAATCTATTCCAATGTCTGTTCACTGGTTTTAATGTAAATAGGGTGTCTTGTCATTTTGATCATGCGCGAGTGGGAGTGATACGTGGTGGATTGAATGTGTTTCGATATAGTCTTTATGGGAAAAGAGGGTATGGATATGATAAGGATATCTATATTGATAGCTCTGTGGTCCCTAAAATAAAATCATGTTCTGTTGACTCAAAAGGGGTGTTAGAGGTGCAATTTGATATGATGATGAAGGATTTTTATGATCAAATGAAGTTATCGGTACGTTATCGTGGAGAGGTGAAAGATCTTCGTTATACTTCTCGTTTTCGTTTGGGGGTCGCCCAACTGACACTTCAGCAACCCATGATGACTCCACATCATAAGTCGACCGAATCGGTAGGACGATTGTCTGATATCTATTTCTATAAAAATAGGCTTCTTGGTTTAGTGACTTCAGGGGAGGATCTCTATCTTACATTGGTGCATGGTGATGGTGTGATGGAACGATTAAGTAAGATGAAAGGGGTTGATTCAGACGTTAGCTTAGATGTTTTAAATGGGCATCTGTATGTGCATTCTACTATCGAGTCCGAGATTTTGCATCGTATTGATTTTAAGAGTTATAGTGCTGTGGGTCTGAAGCGGTTTCCTGTTGCCTCTTCAAGGATTATTACAGAAAAAGAGAGCTATTTTATTTTGAGGAGTGGCATGGTTTTGAAATCTGATATGGAAGGAGAGGTTTTGAGAAGACAATATGATAATTTTTCGTCTCGGTGTTTGGCTCGTAATGTTGGATTGCTGTGGACTATTCTTTATGAGAATGATCAAGTGTATTTGGCTGGATTAGATGATCGTCTGCAGTTTGTTCGGGCCTATCATCTTGTTGGCATGTCAGTTAAAAAAAATAGATCGTTTGTTGTTCAAAGTATCTGTAGTTACAGTAGTAATGAATTATTGCTTCTGGATGAGATGAATCATATATATCGAATCTTATTAAAATAATAATCTCGAAGATCGATATGAAGAGTTGTTTTTATATGACATGATAATAATCATGTTGCTAGTCTGAACTTTCTAAAGTAAGAACTGTTTTCCTTATGAAGTTAAAATGTAGAGGTTTTATTATTGCTTCATTGATTTTAAATTATTTTTCATGGAGGATGAATAGTGTTAGGATTGAATTACAGCTGAATTAAGGTCTTTGTAGTGTTGAAATTAATGGTGGGTTTTTCTCATGGCATCATTTTTTTTCTCTGTATATCTATTAAGACTGAGGATAAGGATTGTTTTTTAACAACTTTGTTCCTTTCCTTCACTATTTTGAATGTTGTGAAGTAGTTCCTCTTCTTGGTGATGCTTGAAGAGGATTGTTCATCGAAGGTTTGGGTTTATGTCGAGAGATGTATTCTCATGTTTGTTTTGCGATGGGCGTTGTGGTGGAAGAACCCTGTCTTGCGGGATGCATGGCAGGGTTTCTTTTTGTCCTATAGTTAGGTGATCTTATTTCAATATGTTGATAGATAATCGGAGATATTTATATGAAATAATCTTTTGATGTATTTTTCAAGTTTATTAGGACTAATATTTTCGGTAATAATCTTTTTATCCTTTTTATATGTGATCTTTAGCTTACTTCAGTAATTGTCAAACGCCCTTCATCTGTAGGTTTACTGAGTATTGAACCTTTTGTGAAATGAGACGTAGGATTCGTTTGGTTAAATTCAGACCTATCAATAAAGTCATCTAAGTTTCGTTCTTTCAATGCGAAAATGTATTTTGGTTGAAAAACTCCCTCCACTACCTTAGATACCCTTAAATAACCATTAGATTGTTTTTCTATCACAAAGAAACCACCTTCGTCCGATTGTATTGAGTTAAGCTCAATTCTTAGAGGATGAAATATAACTTCACCATGCCCAATATCAACAAGATATTTCGTCTCATTAATCGTTATAATTAAAGCTAAGTGGTCAAATTCAGGACTAAAATCTTTTTTTCTGGATTGTACACACGAGCAGATATCATTTTAGAGTCGAATCCAATATCTTGAAGAAGTTGATGAAACAATCTATTTAATTCATAACATATCCCTTCTCCTCTATTTTTTAATTTTTTTATGAAAAATAGATCTGTATATTTACATATAAGTACATCATTCTATTTAGTTTATGTTATTATATTTGCTTGTTACTTATGTTTAAGTGATTAAAAATGAGTGATATATGTGGTGTCACGTGTCGTAAAATATCATAAATTACGTCATTGGAAGTACTTATTAAATAATCATTAGAACATATATCTATGAGAGTATATACCTTTCACAACTTAAAATGCCTTATTGCTATCGTTTTTCTTGGATCACTACTATCTTGTAATCCTAATAAAACAAAAAAAGAGATCCTACAATCAAACGTTCGTAAGCTGATTCGAAGTAATATTAATAAGTTTCCTGAAAAAGTAGGAGAAACATTGACCATTGACAGTATGGCACTACGTAATGATTGTTTTGTTTTAAGTTATACGGTCCTTCATACTCCAAAAGTTCCCAAAGAAGTTTTTATCCTCCATGTTGAGATAGAAAGCTATGAACAAAAATATTTGCGAAAATTAGTATATGAGGGAATGGATGTGTATTTGAACTTATATAATAGAGATGGGAGCCTTTATGCTCCGATTATTATTAATAAAGAATTCTATCAACAGAAACAGACCCCTGAAGAGAGACTAAATGAGAGAATTCGTACAACATTACTTGTTCATTCTAGTAGTATGATCAACAATTTGAGTCCTAGTATCATGAATGAGATATCCTATGTAGATAGCGCATCATACACTAAAGATACATTAAAGTTCTACATCAAGATAGGTAAAAAAGTTGGACTGATGGAGAAGAAGAGGCTATATAAAGAGTTCAAGGCTGGAGATCCTGTTAATGGTTCGATAGCTCCATTTAAAACACTTTTGCACAATGGAATTACTCTAAACCTAAACTACTATGATATTCGCAAAAAAGAACTATTTGAAATCAATGTAGATGCAGACAGTATTGCTGTATATTCCAATAATTACGAGAACATCCTTATCGATAGAGCATATATACCACAGGAATTAACTACTCAGATACTTTTATCACTATAATATGATGCAAAATAAGTTTGTTTATAGAGCATTATGTCCCTTTAAATTGTATTGCTGATTGAAGAGATGACTTCACTCAAAATAGGAGGCGGCAGGATTAACAACATTTTAGAAGATGCAGAAAAAGTCTTATTTACACTATATGAAGCAATACGAGAGACCCTATCTCATTCTAATGTGGTGGGGTCAGATGAAACGGGTTGCAAAATAAATGGAGAAAAAGGCTGAATGTGGGTATGGCAAAATAATGAACTAATTTTTATTGCAGCCAATGGGTCTATGGGGTATATAGTAGTAGGGAACAACTTTAAAGATGGGTTTACTAATGCTACCTTGGTAAGTGACTGTTATGCTTCTCAACTAAAGACCCCAGCCAAACATTATCAACTATGTCTAGGAGTCTGTCGGACTTAAATAATGGCATATCGAGTGATTTTCTGTTCTGATCCATAACCTGATTTAAATTCTGATATTTGGTAGTTATTCGGTCTAAGAAGCTTATAATGCTCCTAAATTTAGTTCTAATGAAGTATATTAAATACCATATGTAGTCATATTAGGCTATTTTCATCTTAAATAACCTCTTTAAGTTATATCCAAGACACACCAATGACCATTCGCAGTCTATTTCTGTTTCTCCTCGTAATGAAAATTGTGTAAAACCAAGAACCTTTTTTATTATGCCGAAAACGGGTTCTACAGTCTGTTTCCTTTTACGGTATATTTCATTGTATTTGGGAGAATTTAAGAGTTGATTTATCTTGTCGTCAGGCGTTTGTTCTTGATTATCACTAGATGAACTATTCTCATTGATCTTTTTGTCTAAATAACTATTATGCTTTAGACGTGCGGTAGAAATCAGTGGGGTTATTTCTTTGTCTTGACATTCTGTAATATTGTCTTCGCTAAAGTAGCTCGTGTCAGCCACAGCAATGGAAATTATTTCATAATCCGAGAGTGCTTGTTTATAAAATAGTTCATTTCTCTATGTATTAATCCTTTAGGTAATGGTATGTCCCCTTCTCGTTTAATGTAAAGAGTTAAGGGAGTACTAAGATCTTGTGAATGAGATGTGGTAGACTTTTATTCTTTTTATGAGCAGGATCTGCATACTCCGGCGAGTTAAAGTCTTAAAATATAGTTTGATTTTATGATTTGTTCATTATATTTAAAGTGTTTCTAATACATAATAAATACTTTTAAATGTATTTATTTAATTTACTGTTTTGAATAAATTAACTCCTAATCAATTGTTTATGAAAAAGATTGTTGCCTTGTTAGTAATGAGCGTACTTTTTGTAGCCTGTTCTAATAGTGATAAAACCTCACCTGATTTCCCTGATATGCCTTCGTTAACAAAAGAGGATATGATAACTCTTCAAAATAATAAAAAAGGTTCGGTAACGATCAAAGGGGCTACAAAAGATAAAAGTGTAGTAAAAGATCTAGATCAGGCATACTGGGTTGAAGAGAAAGGACACTACTATTTAGTTTTAACCAATTATGAATATGATGATTTAAAAGCCAGAGAGGTGCAAGAGGAGCTGGTATCTCTATTCATTACATTCGAGGAGGAGAAGAGTGCACAATCTTTTGTTGCAGTAACGGCAGAGTACAAAGGGAAATTTGTAAAAGAGATACCTGGATATGATGAAACTACTAATATGGATGATTATTTAAAGTTGACTTTTGATCCGAATTCTAAAACTTCAGTGGAAAAGAGTCAAACAGAAAATGGAAATAAAAGAATCTATGAGATGGAGTTCTATTTTGGTGATTATGAGATCAAATTCAGAGGATTTATAACTGACCTTTCAGGTGTAAAGAATCCATGGCCTAAGAATGTGTTGTAACTCCAAAGAGGGCAGTTTTCGGTGTAAAGGAGGTTGTGAATACCATAATGATCCGAATGTGTTGTAGTATGATACTGAGCAGGAGCTCGGCGTTTCCAACTTTTGTATTAAAGAAAATGATTGTGTTGGACTTACAGCATTTCACTGAATTCTTATGTTGAGCTAAGAAGTTTTTTACTTTCAGCGTATTATAGTGGTAAAGGACATGGATTAGTTTGTGTTCATGCTATGCTTGCCATCATAATAAGAAAGAGCAATTTGTTAATTCCAACAAATTGCTCTTTGGGTTATTTATAGACTAGGTCTCTTATTGTTTTTCACTTAGTTCTAACCAGCGTAATTCTTTTTCGTCGAGTATGTCGCCTACTTCGGCATGACGACTAGATAGATCCATAATTTTTTCGGTAGAGAGAGTGCTGTCGTTTAGTTTCTCTTCGATCTCTTTCTTCTCTATTTCTAGTTCTTCGATCTCTTGAGGAAGCTTATCAAACTCTTTCTGCTCGTGGTAACTTCTTTTTATTTTCTTTGGTTTCTCTTTGATCGGTTCTTCGACTACTGTTTTCTTTTTTTCGATGGCTTTAATCTCTTTCTCTTGCTCTTTTTCCCATTCACGGAAGTGGGTGTAGTTGCCAGGGAAATCTTTTATTCTACCTTCTCCTTCGAATACAAATAGATGGTCTACAATTTTATCCATGAAATAGCGGTCGTGGGAAACGACAATTACACATCCTTGGAATTCGGTAAGATAATCTTCCAGAACATTCAGTGTCATGATGTCCAAATCATTGGTTGGCTCATCGAGAATAAGGAAGTTCGGATTTTGCATTAAGATGGTACACAGATATAGTCGCCTTTTCTCTCCACCACTCAGTTTTCGAACGTATGTGTATTGTGTTTCGGGTGGAAAGAGGAAGTAAGTTAGAAATTGAGAGGCAGTCCATTTGCGTCCATTTCCTAGATCAATGACTTCGGCGATATCTTTGATGATGTCGATGACGCGATCTTCTTCTTTGAAGCTCATTCCTGATTGGGTGTAGTATCCAAATTTGATGGTTTGACCAACATCAATGGTTCCACTATCGGCAGGAATCTTGCCTGTAATCATATTTAGGAATGTTGATTTTCCTGTTCCATTTTTTCCAACGATACCAATCTTTTCGAATTTAGAGAATTTGTAACTAAAGTCGTTAAGTATGGTGATTTCTGGGAAAGATTTGGATAGATGAGAGACTTCGATGATCTTGTTTCCTAGCCGTGCACTTTCAAATTGCAACTCTAGTTTGTCTTCTCTGATCGTTTGTGTTGCTTTTTTCTTTAGTTCATGGGCCGCATCCACACGATATTTTGCTTTATGACCACGTGCTTTAGGCATACGACGAAGCCAGTCAAGTTCGGTACGATATAGATTTTTTGCTTTCTCTATCTCAGCTGTTTGAATGGCAATACGTTCATCGCGTTTCTGAAGGTAGTACGAGTAGTTTCCTTTATATCGATAGATGGTATTGTCTTCAATTTCGACAATCTCATTGCAGACACGATCAAGAAAGTAACGATCGTGGGTTACCATTAGAAGAGTACAGTTGGTCTTGGTAAGGTATGCTTCAAGCCATTCGATCATTTTAAGGTCAAGGTGGTTGGTCGGCTCGTCAAGAATCAGCATGTCTGGTTCGTTGATAAGTATCTGTGCCATGGCCACCCTTTTTTGTTGTCCACCAGAGAGCTGGGATATCTTTTTGTCGAAATGTTCAATCTTTAGCTCACTTAGTATCTGCTTGAATCGAAGTTCGAAGTCCCAAGCATTTTTAAGATTCATCTCTTCCATCAAAGACTCCATTTTTTCGGTGTCGTTGGAAGCGATGGCCATCTCATAGTTTCGAATAAGTTGGGCTATTGGATTATCAGATGCCGTGGCTTGTTCGATCACTGTTAAGTTCTCGTTAAGTTCGGGAATCTGACTTAGGTATCCTACCCTCACATCTTTATCTATTTTGATGACTCCATCATCGAGTTCTGTCTTATTTGCGATGGCGTTAAGTAGGGTGGATTTACCCGCACCATTTTTTGCAATGATGGCTACTTTTTGTCCTTTTGCGATGTTGAAACTAATATCTTCGAAGAGAATTTGTTCCCCCCATCTTTTGGTTGCATTCTCGATTTGTATATATGGAATCATCGTGATCTATTTTTGTTTGGTACAAAAATAGAAAAGCCATCGTGAAACATGATGGCTTTTGTGATAATTTCTTTTATAGGGGGTTACTTTGTTTCGAAATGGAAACGTGTAAGCTCTTCGAATGTTTGTCCTGGTTCTAGAACAACCGATGGGAAGTTTGGTTGGTTTACACTATCAGGGAAGTGTTGTGTTTCTAATGCAACGCCCATGTAGCGGCCATACTTCTTGTTGTCATGTCCTGTGAATTCAGGAATATAGTAGCCTGTGTAGATTTGCATTCCTGGTTGTGTTGTGAATACAGATACCGAACGCCCAGTTGCTTGATGAGATAGTGTTCCAGCAAATTCTGCATCTTTCTCTTTGTTTAGTACAAAGTTTACATCATAACCATCAGGAAGTTCATCTATTTGTAGTCCTAGACTCTTCTTCTCAGTGAAATCAAAAGGCGTTTCTGTTACGTCTAAATAATCTCCTGTAGGAATTAAATTTTCCGTTACGGGTGTAATGGCTTGTGCATTCATGACCACATCATGATCTTTAATGGTGTCGTTGGCCCCATTAAGGTTAAAGTAAGTGTGGTTTGTTAAATTGACAATTGTTTTTTGATCTGTAGTGGCATTGTATTTTACCAACAGGTCGTTATTTTTTGTCAGAGTATAGGTCACTTCCACTTTCATGTTTCCAGGATAGCCCTCTTCTCCATCTACAGAAAGGTAGTTTAGTTTAACCGAAACAGCCTCTTCCATCTCTTCTGTCGTGGCATCCCAAACGACTTTATCAAACCCAATAATTCCTCCGTGAAGGGCATTTGGTCCATTATTTATTGCTAGCTTATATTCAGTGTTGTCAATAGAAAAAGTACCCTCTTTGATACGATTTGCTACCCTTCCGCAGACTGCTCCAAAGTATGGGCAACCATCTATATATTCCTGAGATACATAGTCTTCAAATTTGTCAAAGCCAAGAACAATATGATCTAGATCTCCTTTTTTATCTGGTGTTTGGATATCTGTAATGATCGCACCATAGTTCGTGATCTTAACGATGGTTTGGTTCTCATTTTCTAGCGTAAAAATAGAGACTTCTTTTCCGTTTTTTGTGGCCCCAAATGTTTGAGTTGATATTTTCATGATATTACTTTGTTTATGATTTAGCTTGATGCAAATATTATAAAAAAAAACATACTAGTTGCTACAAGTCTGTTTTTATTTATTTTTGTAGTGTTAAAATATTTATTCTTAGTATGGTAAAAGAGATCATTCAGATAAAAGAGACGAAAGGGACGCCAAAATACAAGCAGTTGATTGAGGGTATTGTAGATGCGATTCAAGAGAAACGATTAAAGAAAGGGGACAAATTGGGATCCATAAATGATTTCTGTCGCACTTTTGGTTTTTCAAGAGACACTGTGATGCTGTCGTTCAATGATTTGAAATCTAGAGGGATATTGGTGTCTCAACCGGGGAAAGGTGTTTATGTTGCGGATGATAATGTGCATGTCGCACATCGTATATTTGTTCTTTTTGATGAGTTAAACTCATTTAAAGAAGATCTGTACACATCTTTTGTACATGCCTTGGGAGCAGAGACAAAAGTGGATATCTACTTTCACCACTTTAATAGAGAGGTGTTTGAGCAGTTGGTAAAGAGTTCGGTAGGGAAGTATACTTCGTATATTATTATGTCTGCCATGTTTAATGATATTGAAGATATATTGGAGTTGATCCCTTCGAATAAAGTCTATTTATTAGACCGATATCATCTAAATTTATCTCTCTATTCTGTGATATATCAAGATTTTGAACGTGATGTTTATGATAGTTTAGTGTCTCATAGAGAGGCGATAGAGAAGTATTCGAAGTTGGTGATGTTGTTTCCTGGAGGAAAAGAGCCTGAGGGGCGTCTAAAAGGGTTTAGGGATTTTTGTGATACTTATGGGTATGATCATGAGATCATTCGATCGCTTGAGGATAGGACGATTCAAAAAGGGGAGGCCTATTTGATTCCATCTGATCGTAATCTGGTAGCGATGGTGAAAGCTGCGGAAGAGTTGAAGTTGAAGTTAGGATCAGACCTCGGGATCATCTCTTTTAATGATACAGTGTTAAAAGAAGTTGTTGCAGGAGGAATCACAACTATCTCAACTGACTTTAAACAGATGGGGGTTCGTTTGGCTGAAGTGGTTAGTAATCAAGAGGTCGTGTGGGAGCGAAATCCAAGTGGTATGATCTTAAGAGATTCATTGTAGGCATTTGTCTGCTATAAAACATGTATTGGGTTTTTGTAAATATCATAAAAGAGTATACTTTTACCAACCAGTACCAACCAGTTGTGTTGGTGTGTGAATAGTACTAACGGATAGAATTTTTAATAAGCCATGAATATACAAGATTTAAAAAGTAAGTTTATTGAGAAGTATGGAGAAGGTGAAGTAGAAGTATTTTTCTCTCCAGGTCGTGTCAATCTTATTGGTGAGCATACCGACTATAATGGTGGTTTTGTTTTCCCATGTGCGTTAACTTTTGGAACATATTGTTTGGTACGTAGAGTGGAGAGACCTTCTTTCCGTTTTGCATCACTAAATCTTCCATTCGAGACGGAGTTGAACATGGATCAACTTACTACACCACTAGATGACAAATGGGTAAACTATCCACTGGGTGTTCTTGCACAGTTTGTGAAAAAAGAGATCCAATTTGACGGTGGTGCTGATCTTATGTTTTATGGTAATGTGCCAAACGGTGCTGGACTTTCGTCATCTGCAGCATTAGAGGTTGTAACAGCCGTTGCTATTAATGATGTTTTCCAGACTGGTCTTGATCGCGTAGAGTTGGTTAAGATGAGCCAGAAGGCAGAGCATGAATTTGCTGGAGTACATTGTGGTATTATGGACCAGTTTGCTTCAGGAATGGGATCGAAAGGCCATGCTATTTTCTTGAACTGTGATACATTGGAGTATGATTTAGTACCTGTGAAATTAGAAGGTGCGAAGATCGTAATTAGTAATACTAACAGTCCTCATAAATTAGATTCAGGTAAGTATAATGAGCGTGTGGCTGAATGTACTGCTGCCGTTGAAGCTATCTCAAAAGTGAAGCCTATTAAGAACTTAGGTGAACTTAGTTTAGAGGAGTTTAATAGTGTTGCTGATGCCATTGAAGATCAGGTTATTCTTAATAGAGCACGCCACGTTGTTTCAGAGATTCAAAGAACAAGTGATGCGGTAGCAGAGCTTAAGAGTGGAAACATTGATGTGTTTGGAGCGTTGATGAATGCATCTCATGATTCTTTGAGAGATGATTATGAGGTGACAGGATTGCAGTTGGATACTATGGTTGAAGAAGCCCGTAAGATCGAAGGTGTAATTGGATCACGTATGACTGGTGGTGGATTTGGTGGATGTACGGTTTCTATCGTTAAAGATGATGCTGTAGATACATTTATCGAAGAAGTAGGAAAGAACTATGAAGCACGTACTGGTATTAAGCCAGAGTTCTATGTTGCTGAGATAGGAGAAGGTGGTTGTAAATTGAGCTAATTATTTAAAAATATAGTAGCAGTGAGCTTTAATATAGAAGAACATCCTCATCGAAGAATGAACCCCTTAACAGGGGAGTGGGTATTGGTTTCTCCACATCGTTCTAAGAGACCGTGGCAAGGTCAAGTAGAAAAGGTGGTTGAAGAGCAACGTCCGGCATATGATGAGACGTGTTATTTGTGTCCAGGGAATGAGCGTATCGGTGGAGAGAAGAATCCTCAGTATGATGCACCATATTCATTTGTGAATGATTTTAGTGCGTTATTGAAGGATACTCCTGAAGGCGGTGTTGCAGAAGATGATCTGTTTATCTCAGATAGTGTAAAAGGTATCTGTAAGGTTATCTGTTTCTCCCCACGTCATGATTTAACCGTTCCAGAGATGGAAGTGGGAGAGATCAAAAAAGTGGTTGATCTGTGGCAAACAGAGTATCGTGAGCTAGGAGCAAAGGAGGAGATCAATTACGTTCAGATATTTGAGAATAAAGGAAGTATTATGGGTTGCTCTAATCCACACCCTCATGGGCAGATATGGGCTTCTAGTATGGTACCAAATGAGCCTCAAAAGAAGAGTGAACGTCAATTGGAATATTTTCAGAAGAATGGACGTACATTGTTATCTGCTTATGTAGAGAAAGAGCAAGATAAAGATGAGCGTATTTTGGCAGAAAATGAACATTTTATTGCTTTGATACCTTATTGGGCCGTTTGGCCATTTGAGACAATGATTGTGAGTAAGCGTCAGGTCTCTTCTCTAGATCTATTTACAGAAGAGGAGAAACTAGGTTTAGCTGATATGTATAAGAAGCTAACGGTGATGTATGATAACTTATTTGAAGTCTCTTTTGCTTATTCTGCTGGAATACATCAAGCGCCGACAGACGGTCTGGATCATCCGGAATGGCATTTCCATATGATGTTCTATCCGCCGTTATTACGTTCGGCAACAGTTAAGAAGTTTATGGTTGGATACGAAATGTTAGGTATGCCACAACGCGATATTACTGCGGAAGGGGCTGCCAAACGTTTACGTAGTCTATCGACCGTTCACTATAAACAAAGATCCTAAAGCAAAAACTATTAGGTGATCTATAAAACAAAAAACAAAACAAGGGAAGCATTGCTCGCAATGTCTTCCCTTGTTTTGTTTTTTGTTTTATAGATCTTTGTATAGATTAAATGTTATTTCCTCACCATTGTGATAGAATTCAGGTGTATTCGGATTTATATCATCACTGATTCGTTGAATGTCTTTCTCTTGTTGGTAATTTGTTGTCATTTCAGGATCTTCTATTGTTAGGAAAAGAAAGTGGGGTTTTACAAATTAGATATTTGATTTTTCATAATTATAGATGTCTGTTTTGGTTCTATTACAAAACAAAACGAAGGTATAGACGTTAATCTTTAAAAGTTTGAATTTATTCGGATATATGAAATATGATATAATAGGAGATGTTCATGGACATGCATCTCTTCTAAAGATGTTGTTAAAGGAGTTAGGATATCAGGAGAATGATGGTGTATGGTTTCATCGTGAACGAAAAGCTATCTATTGTGGTGATTTTATTAATCGTGGACCTGAGATTGTTGAAACATTCGAGATTGTTAAGCGTATGTGTGAAGGTGGGCATGCGTATGCAGTTCTAGGTAACCATGAGTTTAGTTTGATGATATGGCATTCGTTTAAAGGAAAAGATCTGATGAAGCCTAATCTGGTAAAGAAAGCTGGACGTCTTTGTAAATCGACACGGTTGGCATTCAAGGAGCAGGAGTTATCATTGAAAGAGTATGTTAAGTGGTTACGCAGTTTACCTCTATTTTTAGAGTTTGATGGGTTTAGGGTAGTGCATGCCTCTTGGAGTGAGAAAGCAGTTGGGATTATCTCGAGTTTACGAGGGGATCAAAGTTGGCGAAAGTCAGAGATTAGAGAGATGGTGTTGGATAATGGTGCTATGATGAACGCAGTGTCGCTGTTGGTTCATGGTCCAATAATGACTATGCCGAAGGATATTAAAGTATATTGTAGTAGGGGATTGAATCGTAAAGTCTTTCGTCTGAAATGGTGGTGTACACCTTTGCCAGATACGTTCCGTGAGATATGTTTTGAGGGGAGATATACCCTTCCTGAATATACTATTCCTAAGGAAATAATGCCATCAGTAGAGGTCTATTCTCCATCTGCTCCAGCAGTTTTCTGTGGTCATTATTGTAGAGCAGATGGGGCACAATTGTTATCTCATAATATTGTCTGTGTGGACTCTTGTATTAGTCACTCTAATATGTTGTCTGCCTATAAGCACAGTATCCGAGCATCTATAACACGAGATAATTTTGTTACGGTATCAGGTGCTGGTGAGGAGCATTAATCCAAAATACCTAACCCTTGTCGTATTACTTCGAAATTGCCTTTGGTGCAATCAATAACAGTAGATGGAATGTTGCCTCCGCTACCCCCGTCGATCATAAGGTCTACTTGGTTTTCGTATCTCTCATAAATTAATTCAGGGTCGGTGGTATACTCGATGAGTTCATCTTTGTCATATACTGAAGTGGAAAGTATTGGAGATCCCAACTGTTCGACTAGATCTCGAATAATTTGGTTGTCAGGAATACGAATACCAATGGTCTTCTTTTTATTCTTGAGCATCTTTGGTACTTTATGATTTGCTTCTAGTATAAAAGTGTATGGACCAGGGAGTAGTCTTTTCATTAGTTTAAAAACATCATTGGATATCGGCTTACAGTATTGTGAAAGCTGTGTGAAGTCGTGACAAATAAACGAAAAAGATGCTTTTTCTGCTTTAATTCCCTTAATTTTGGCGACGCGATCAATGGCTTTGGATTCATTGATATTACAACCAATACCATAGATGGTATCCGTAGGGTAAATTATCACACCACCCGTTTCAAGTACAGCAATGGCTTGATCCATATTGCGTTGTTGTGGAGACTCTGGATGAATAGAGATGTACATAGCTTGATCGTTTATTATTATTGTTGACTGTATAATTGTAAAGTTACTATTTTAAAATTTATATTACATTGAAAACAACAAATGATCTTACGCAGGGTTCGATAAGCAAGGCGCTGATTAAACTGGCAACCCCTATTATTGGAATGTCTTTTTTACAGATGGCCTATAATATGTTAGATATGATGTGGCTTGGCCATGTTGGATCTGATGCTGTCGCTGCTGTTGGTACTGCGACTTTCTTTACTTGGTTGGGTGTTTCTGTTATGTTGATCGCAAAAGTGGCAACAGAAGTAGGCGTTTCCCAGCGAATGGGAGCAAAGAATTATAAGGAGGCAAGCCTATTTACAGGGAATGCTATCTCTTGGATGGTCATCTTATCGATTGTCTATGGGGTATTCTCTTATTTTTGTGCTCCTTGGTTGATTGGCTTCTTTAAATTAGACAGTGCCGAAATTGTACATATGGCAATTCGTTATTTGCAGATTATTGCTTTAGGTGCTCCTTTCTATTATATGAATCAACCTTTAACAGGTATATTTACAGGTGCTGGTAACAGTACGTTTCCTTTTAAGGCGACTACTGTTGGTTTGGTGGTGAACTTTTTGTTGGATCCATTACTGATCTTTGGTTATGGTCCAATACCAGGGATGGGCGCAGAAGGTGCTGCTATAGCTACTGTTTTATCTAAGATGATTGTGACGCTTATTTTGGTGGTGACATTGAAAAAGAATATTATCAATCTCCCGATTTCTAAAGAAGATTTTACAATGAAGTGGGAGATGACCAAAGAGATATTCCGTGTGGGAACTCCTGTTGGTTTACATAGTGGTTTGTTTGCTTGTTTTGCGATGATTATGGCCCGTATTATATCTCAGTGGGGTGATCTTCCAATTGCTGTTCAGAGTGTTGGAGCCCAGATTGAATCTGTCTCATGGATGACCATGGAAGGTTTGGCTACGGCTTTGGCAGCCTTTACTGGACAAAACTATGGTGCAAAGAAATGGGATCGTGTTTATAAGGGATTCCTTGTTGCTGTGGCATTTAGTGTCTTCCTTGGATTGGTTGTAGGTGCTATATTTATCTTCTTTGGTGGGCAAATATTTGGTCTGTTCATTAACGAAGCCGAAGCAATTCGTCTTGGTGCTATCTATTTCTCAATATTAGGACTAAGCCAGGTGTTTATGTGTCTAGAGATAGGAACTTCAGGTGCTTTTTACGGTTTGGGAAAAACTAACCCTCCATCTTTTGTTGGGATTACTTTCACTGGCTTACGTATTCCATTGGCATTATGGTTAACTTCTATTCCTGCTTTGGGGATGACTGGAGTATGGTGGAGTATTTCGATCTCTTCTGTGGTAAAAGGTATTGTGCTATTTGCATGGTTTATGATCTTTATTCTTTTCCATCCAGAGAGAGATAAGAGTAAATTACAAAAGAAACGTTGGATTCGTTTTCTTCCAACTAGAGTAAGACAACAAATTATGGAGAACCAAATAGATTCATAAATATGGACAAGCATCATTTGAAAAGAGAAGTGACTCAAACAGAAGATGGGAGTGTCACGTTATTTATTCCAGAGTTGGATGAACATTATCATTCCGTTCATGGTGCTGTTCAAGAGTCAAGACATGTCTTTATTGAAGCAGGTTTGCGACACTCTAATCTTGAGTGTTTAACGATTCTAGAAGCAGGTTTTGGTACGGGGTTGAATGCTTTATTGACTTATTTTGAGGCGAAGTGTACGGGTCGTAAAGTGCATTTTGTGACCATGGAAAAGTACCCTTTAGTGTCTGAAGAGTATTGTGTTCTTAATTATGGACATTTGGTTGATGAGCAAGATGGAGCAGATGTTTTAATGGCACTTCATAATGCACCATGGGGAGAAAAAGTTGTTATGTCGGATTTTTTCTCCATAACTAAGTTGCATGTTGATATGAAGCATGTTAAGTGGGACGATATCCCTCCTGTTGACCTTGTTTATTATGATGCTTTTGCTCCTGATATACAACCTAGTTTGTGGAGTGATACACTCTTCGAATCTGTGGTGAACACCATGTCATCAAACGGAATTTTAACGACCTACTGTGCGAAAGGAGTGGTTCGACGATCGTTACAATCAGCAGGGTTGACTATGGAGCGTTTGCCTGGCCCTCCTGGAAAAAGAGAGATGCTTAGAGGGGTAAAGCGTTAATGTCGAGTTAATATGTTGAATTTATTAATGTTCAGTATTATTATTCTACGAAAAACATTATCTTCGAGTTTTATATTTTAATAACAAAATAAAAAGATGGCAGATACATTTACATCTTCATTAGAGAAACTAAGCTATGCGCTAGGTTTAAGTATGGCTTCCAACATTATTGGAGCAGGTATTAAAGAGGTTGATTCTAATAAAGTTTTAGAAGCATTGAATGATGCTTTAAACGGAGCAGAGCTTAAGTTAGGTGCTGAAGAGGCAAATGCAACAATACAAGCTTTCCTTAATGAAAAGCACGCTGAAGCAGCTCAAACTGCATTGGTAGAAGGTGAGGCATTTTTGAAAGAAAATGCTACTAAAGAAGGCGTAGAAATTATGGATAGTGGTATCCAGTATATCGTTCTTAACAAAGGTGAAGGTGCAAAACCAACACTAGAATCACAAGTGAAGTGTCATTACCACGGAACACTTATTGATGGTTCTGTATTTGATAGTTCGGTAGAGCGTAATGATCCTGCTACTTTCCCACTTAATGGAGTTATTCAAGGATGGCAAATTGCACTTCAAGAGATGCAAGTTGGCGAGAAGAGACGTCTTTTCATCCCATCAAGCCTAGCTTACGGAGAACAAGGTGCTGGTGGTGCTATTGGACCAAACCAAACACTTATTTTTGAAGTAGAATTGTTGGAGATCCTATAATTTCATTCGGATAATAAAATACACAGAAAATAAAATAAACTTGAATAATATGAAACTAAAAAACTTTGCTTACGCATTAACTATCGGTGGTGCATTTGCTTTTGCATCATGTCAAACAGGTGCAGTAAAAGAGTATCCTTTAACAACTCAAGCGGATTCAACTTCATATGCTATTGGTGTAGGTATGGGTAAAAACCTTGAAAATGCTCCAGGTGTAGGTAAATTAAATGCTGATATCATTGCTGCAGCATTTAAATCATCTTTAAACAAAGGGGAGAGTAAACTTACTGAAGAAGAGAGCCAAGCTGTAATCCGTGCTTTTTTTACAGCACAACAAGAGCTTGTGAAAACTGAAAATATTGAGAAAGGTAAGAAGTACTTAGAGGAGAATAAAACAAAAGAAGGTGTGATCACTACTGAGTCAGGTCTTCAATATAAGGTGGTTAAAAAAGGTGATGGAGCAATTCCAGCATCAACAGATAAAGTAAAAGTTCACTATACTGGACGTCTTCTTCCTGATGCAAATAATCCTGAAGGAAAAGTATTTGATAGCTCAATTGAGCGTGGTGAGCCAATAGAATTTGATGTAACAGGAGTGATTCCAGGATGGACAGAAGCACTTCAGTTGATGCCTGTAGGATCAGAATTTAAGGTATATATTCCTTCTGAACTTGCTTATGGTGAAAGAGGAGCTGGTGGAGACATTGCACCTAACTCAACTTTGGTATTTGATATTCAACTTCTTGATATCGTTACAAAATAATTACTTGTAATTATATCCCATTTAATGGGAAAAAGGGAGATCCTTATTTATAGGATCTCCTTTTTTATTGTCAATAGTTTAGGGATTTATTCATAATTTCTTTAACTTCATAATTGTCTAATTAATTGTATCTTTGTAGTCAAACATTATATTTTATAAAGCCGTTATGAGTTTTACAGTTAAAGGTAAATTAGAGAAAATTCTAGACGAGGTTTCTGGAACAAGTGCAAGAGGTGAATGGAAGAAGCGTGAGTTTGTTCTAACAACACAAGATGAGCAATATCCAAGAACGATCTGTTTTACTCTATTTAATGATAAGGTTTCTCTTATCGAAGGATTCCAATCTGGGCAAGATCTTGAAGTTTCTTTTTCGGTGGAGTCAAGAGAGTATCAAGGAAGATATTTCCATAATGTGAATGCATGGAGAGTACAGCCTGCTATGGCAGATGCTCCTGGTGCACCACAAGGAACAGTTCCTCAGTTTGATCCAAATGCATATGCTGCTCCAGTATCTAATGCAGGTGGAAACAGTGCACCAGCTGCAGGAGGTGATTCTGATGATGATCTACCATTCTAATGCATATCTACTCCTTAAATGGAGTATAAATAAAAAAAGGCAATTCATATCTGAATTGCCTTTTTTATTGCACATACCTAAATTATGCTATAGGGATCTGTCTTTTGAAAACTTGATCTAGTGAGATAAAGGTTTCTGTTCTAGCAATCCCATCAATGGCCTGAAGATCGGTGTCTATGATCTTCTTTAGGTGTCTGTTTGACTTGGCTTGAACTTTAATAAAAATAGCCCATGCACCAGTTGTAAAGTGACACTCTACTACTTCTGGAATACCTTTAAGTTGTTCTACTACTTTTTTATCGTAGTTTACTTTCTCAAGAAATATTCCTAGGTAGGCACATGTATTAAATCCTAGTTTGTTTGGATTTACGATGAACTCAGATCCTGAGACAATGCCAATATTTAATAGTCGTTGAACACGTTGGTGAATTGCAGCTCCCGAAACACCACATTCACGTGCTACTTCAAGAAATGGAATTCTTGCATTCTTTGTAATGAGCTGCAGAATTTTTTTGTCTAGTTCATCAATATGAACGACTTCTTCTGTGTACTCCATCTCTGGACTTTCAGTATATTTTTTCACAGTACTTATAATTTGTTACAAAAACAATGAAAACTTTTTTAATTTGTTGCAAATATAGGCAAAAATAGCCGATAAACGCAATTATCAAACATGTTTAATACAATGTTTTCTACTATTGCGCAAATCTATTAATAATATGTAAATAATAGTTGTTTTTTACTTATAATATTTAATTGATTTTTATCATATATTGGCTTCCGATAGTTGTCAATTACTTTGTTCTTTCGATTAAGTGAGATGGATATTGATATACTTTTAAATTGAAAGCTGCCATTGTCGCCAATAGGGTCTCCACGATACTTGATTGCAGTTCTTCATATGGTTGCCAATCTTTGATCATTGAGAATGCATAGATCTCTAAAGGAAGACCCGCTGGTGTTTGCTGAAGCTGTCTGACAATTTGTGTCATATCGTTATTTATTTGAGGGTGCTTCGCAAGATAAGTTTTCGTGTATTCTCTATAGAGTGTGACATTGGTTATTCCCATATGATAGGCCATTTCAAGATTTACAAGACCATCTTGTTGCATCTTATTAAATGTGGCTTCATCGACGACTTGTAAGCTCTTAATATCGATTAATATCGATTTTTTGATACGTCTACCACCAGACTCTTCCATCCCTCTCCAGTTTTTTACACTTTCAGAGATCATCGCATAGGTTGGAATGGTGGTAATTGTTTTATCCCAATTCTGTACTTTTACTGTATTCAGAGATATGTCTTCAACGGTACCATCAGCCATTCTTGATGGCATCTCTATCCAGTCGCCAATCTGCAGCATTTTATTTGCTGCAAGTTGTACACTAGCAACGAGACCTAAGATAGTATCTTTGAATACCAACATAAGAACTGCTGCCATAGCACCTAATCCACCTACGATGGTTGATGGGTTTTTGACTAATAATATTGAGATAAGAATAATACCTCCCATAACATAAAGAAAGATCTTAACCATCTGTATATATCCCTTGATGGGTCTCTCTTTTGCAAAAGGGTAGGTGTTGTATATATCTAAAACAGTATCAAGGAATCGATCTACCAAATAAACAAAAATTAGAGTTATATAAATTTTTGTACCTTCGGTAAGAATGGTAGTAACTAGATGGAAGTCGCTGTCAGCAAAACCCGAAACACTATAAAAAAAAGCAGCTGGAAATAGATGGGCAAATCCCCTAAAGAATTTGTTCTTAAACATGAAGTCATCCCATCTTGATTTTGTTCTGCTAACCAATCGTGGTAGTGTTGACCAAATGATCTTTCTTGATATATAGTATAGAATCATTGCAATGATTGCAATGCATATTAAAGAGATCATTAATCCTAGATATTCTCCCCAAGAGGAGCTTGTTCCAAGATCGACAAACCATTGCTTTAACAAGTGATATAATGATTTCATCATAATTTAGTTATTCATTAGATCCAGTAAAAAATATTTATAGGCAAAGATATTTAATTTTAATACAAAAAGTTACATGTTATGATCCGAAAGATATATTATCTTATAAGTGTTTTATTATTTACCACTTTAGTCTCTACTGATGCGTATGCTTCTTCGTTTGATGAGCGCTTCATGAATGAAACGATCCGGTTTGAGTTTCAATTGTGTGGAAATGCTGATACTACTTTTGTAATCGAAGGGGACTATTATGAAGAAGGATTTTGGAGTGGCTCTCAATTCCATTTGTTAAATGATATGGATTATGGAAACTATCACTTAGAGCTTGTCAATAGATCTAATAATGAGGTGATTTACTCGTCGGGGTTCAGTCCTCTTTTTCAAGAGTGGAAGAGCACTGCTGAAGCAAATCAAACGATGAGGGGTTATGATCATGTCTTTCGTTTTCCAAAACCGAAAGGCGAATGTCTAATACGTGTCAAAGAGCGTCAGTTTAATGGAGAAGAGAAGCTGTTGTCAGAGTTTACTTTCTCGCCTAAAGATTATTTCATTATTAAAGAACAGCCAATAAAATATCGAAAAGAGATAATTTATGGTGATGGAAAAAATGTATCGCATAAGGTTGATGTGGTGATGTTGGCCGATGGGTATACCGAACAGGAGTATGATAAATTTATCAAAGATGCACGACGTATGGTGACTGCATTGTTTGAAATGAAACCATATGATAAATATAAGAACGACTTCAACTTTATTGCTGTTTTTCACCCTTCTTTAGAGAGTGGTTGTGATATCCCAGGCGAGTATCAATATAAGAATACAACTTATGGCTCATCATTTTATACATTTGATATCTCAAGATATCTTACGGCTCGCGATATGCGTCAAGTGTATAAAGATGCAGGCACTGTCCCTTACGATCAGATATATGTGTTGGTAAATACTAAGAAATATGGAGGTGGTGGATTCTATAATTCGATTAACCTGACTTCTGTGGACCACCCGCTATCTGAAGAGGTATTTATCCATGAATTTGGTCATGGTTTTGCAGGACTTGCTGATGAGTATTATAACTCCTCTACTGCTTTCGATGAGTCCTACTATAATCTAAAAGTAGAGCCATGGGAACCCAATATCACAACATTGGTTCAGTTTGATAAGAAATGGAAAATGATGGTGTCCGAAAAAACACCTATTCCTACACCTCGAACAAAGAAATATAAGAAAACATTGGGGGTCTTTGAAGGCGGTGGATATATGAAGAAAGGAGTCTATTCTCCCAAACAAGATTGTCGTATGAAAACCAATACGAGCAAAGGATTTTGTGATGTTTGTCAAAAATCCATTGCTCGTATTATTGAACACCATCGCTAAGTATTAGTAGCTCTTTTGCATCTTATTAACCCTGTGGATATATTCCATGGGGTTGTATATAAAATCTTTAGGATCGGTGTATTTGTTCTTTGTATCCTCTTTGGTTGGGATTACTAATTCAGACAGCTTATCTAACTCTTCCGGGTTGAGAAGTTTGTCATCGTTATATTGGAGTTCACAACCAAGCTCTCCCTTAACATCATAATATCTCCAAGCACCTTGCTTCATACCATTCTCAATACTACCTTCAAATCGGACCTTTCCGTCACGATAAAGTTCACGATGTATCCCGAACTCAATTCCATCTTTATACTGAGACTTACTTAAGAGTGCTCCCTCTTTATAGTACTCGAATTTAGTTCCTGAAAGCTTTCCATCTTGCCACTTTGATAATGATTTCATATTTCCATTATCGTAGTATGTTTTTGATATTCCATGAAGTTGATTCCTCTTGAAATTAAGAACAGAAGATACATTCCCATCTTTTAGGAACATCTTCCAAGCTCCAGTCTTCTTTCTATTAATATAGCGTCCTGTGGCCGATTTGGTCCCTTTGGGATAGTAGTATATGGCATCTACAGTGTCACCTCCAAGCGAGTAGTTCATGATGCATTTGAGCTTTCCATCCTCATTATATCGATAAAGTTTATCGGAAGGGTGTCCATTCTTAAATAGTCCACGATATTTTAATGTTCCATTTTTACGCTTAACAACCCACACTCCATTCTTCTTACCATTATCGTCTAATTGGTTGATATCTTCGTGTTGTGCTAAAGAAGTAAAGATCATTCCTCCGATGAAAAAAGAAATAAGCCAACTTCGTAATATTGTTTTCCCCATTGTATTCATCTTATTCAATTATGCTCTAAATATAATTAACCATTTTAATTTACAGTACACTCGGTCTTAATTTTATGTTCTGTATAGTGAAAATGTGATATTTAACTTTGTTGTTCTTGAAATTATGATTCTATGGCTTCAGAAACGGCAATGGTCAGGAATTGTTTTTAAGATTTCAGGATTCAGCTTAGACTCTTATTATATGTGATTGGTAATTAGGTGTTCATCACCTATTGATTAGCTGATCCCTTATTAAAATATAAAATTGAGGTTAATTCCTTTCTGTATTAGTTCTTAATCTAAGGTGTGATTGATTGAGAATTAGTCTCTTTCGCTTTTGTCTAATAGGCTTTCACTTTTATGGAGTGTAAAAACGTTCTAATGCCATTAATATCGTGAATAGTTGCATATACGTATCATTTTATTTGTCATAAATGTGATTGATTAATTCATATTATTTATTGGGATATCTGTCTCCGTTATAAAGAATCGTAATCTCTATTTTTAGGTCTATAACTTAAACAAAAAAGATATGAAACTGCTAAAAGCAATCTCTATGTTGACATTATTGCTGGGAATATCAGCAATGGCTCAATGTAAAGATAAGATCACACTTGATGTCTATCCATCATCAGTTGGGAAAGTCAAAAAAGGAGCACACTCTTTCATTGGAGTTACTGCTGCTAGAGATTATATTAGAACATTAAAAGGAGGTAAAAGAGCTGCAAATATTGATGTGGTACTACATGACGGTGTTTACTTATTAGACCAAACACTTATTTTAGGTATAAAAGATGGAGGGGTAGGTAATAATTTTGTAACCTACAAAGCTGCAAATGGAGAGAATCCAATATTATCATCAGGACAAACCGTTGGTAAGTGGAGTTCCGTAAATACTACTCTTAAAGGGCTTCCTGTAAAAGCAAAAGGTAAGTTGTGGGTTACCGATTTCCCTAGGGGGGTGGATTCTGTAAGGGTACTTTATGATGGAAATCAGCGTTTGTTACGTGCTCGAAGCAAGGGTTTCAATCATGCCGCGCAGAAAGCCAAACGTTTTGCTAGTAGAAACGTTGCCCAACAAAAAGATCGTTATCTATTGAAAAGAATGCCTTTCCCAAAAGGGTTGATCCAAAAGGGGGATCGTTGGGAAGATATAGAGTTTGAGTTCTGTCCAGTGCCTTGGGCATATAATATTATTGGAATTGACTCTGTTGACTTTGAAAAGAGCGTAGCATGGTTAAAGTATGAAGCAAATTCGGCACCATTTACGACTCCCAAAGATCACCATCCAGCTTTTGCTGAAAATTCAATACGTTTTTTAGATACACCAGGTGAGTGGGTGGCTGACCATAAAGCACGTAAGATCTATTACTGGCCAGAAAATAAAAAACCGTCTGGTGGTGAAGTCGTTCCTACTCTTACTGAGTTGGTTCGTGTTGAAGGAGATATTCATTATAAAAAGGCGAATGATGAACCTGTGAAGAATATTGCTTTCGAAGGCATCACGTTCAGATATGGAAACCGTTATGACTGGTGGAAAGGCCATAAAGGATGGGGTATCCAACATGATTGGGATAAGTTTGATTGTCCTAATGCGCTGCTTCGTTTTAGAGGAGCTGAAGGCTGTAAAGTGAACCACTGTCGTTTTATAGACTCTGGAAACTCTGCAATCCGCCTTGATCTTCATGCGCAAAGGATTGAGATCAAGAATAATTTGATTCAAAGGGTCGGTCATATGGGGATTCTTCTTGCAGGCTATGGTCCAGGAGAGAAGGATGTGAACAAGAATAACCATATAGAGAGCAATATTATTGATCATTGTGGTGAGGTTGTCTTCCATGGACATGCGATATTTATCTGGCAGAGTGGTGAAAACTATGTTGGACACAATGTTATTCAAAATTGCCCGCGTAAGGCAGTTGGGATTTGTGGTGTTAGAGCACCCATTTTTATTGAAGGGGAGTCCGTAGATTGGGATGAAGCCTCAAAAACACTACGTTGGAAAGAGTTAGACCCTAAACTTAGAAATAGAAAGAATATTACTCAAGAAGCGCTACTTCCATACCTACATGCTCGTAACAATATTGTAGAGTTTAACGATGTGTACCGTACTCGCGTAAAAATTGGTGATGGAGCATCATTGAATGTCTCAGGTGCTGGTACAGGAAATGTGATGCGCAACAATATGCTAGTTGAAGTGGTCGGTAACGGGATGCGTACGGATGATTGGCAGCGTGGAACGACCTTTGAGAACAACATTATCGCTAGTGGTGGAGTCGTGCATAAAGGCTGTAATAATTTGTTGAACAATCTTTTTATTAACTCAACAGTGCGTTTTACATCTTATCCTGGACAGGTCAAGTTTTCTGGTGCCAAAGTGTCACATAATATATTCTATTTCAATGGTAAAGGACAGGTGCCATATTCTGGACGAAAAACATCTCAATTTAATACACCATATGATATTTGTGAAAACAGTAAGAATGTTTTCTATAATAGTTTGGATAAGAATATTGAGGTAGACTTTCTGAAAAAGATGCAAGCACATCCTGGTTTTGAGAAAGGAACCATTGTTGCTGATCCTAAATTTGTACACGCTCTTCCTAAATACAGAAGACTGTTAAAAGAAGATGTGGCTCTGATGAAGAGTTCTCCAGCTTATGCATTAGGGTGTAAAAAGATCGACGTAATGGGAATAGGTCTTGCCGATGGTTATCCAAAAGATCTTGCTAAAGATGTATATGCTCGTGTAGAGAGAAGACTTATCTCCGAAAATGCAAACATCCAGAGCTCTTCTGTTGGTCGATCAGTTAAGAACTACAAGCAAATGTTGTTAGCTAAAGGGGGAGAAGTTGATGTAGAGTCCGTTATCTCTACCAATAAGGAGAAGAATCCATTTATTGTTCTTGATTTAGGGGATGAGATGAAGATGGATGCATTCCACCTGATTAGTTCTTACAAAAATGGAGACAATAGTAATAGAAAATTGGCTCTATGGACAAGTGTTGATGGACAGAAATGGACACAGCTATGGAAAAATGATATCGAGGAGATTAAAGTAGGACGTTCATGGGATATTATTTTAGATCATACTGTAAAAGCAAAATATGTAAAAGTGGGATTAAATGGTAATGGTAAACTTACGATGAAACAAATTCAGGTATATCAGGATATCTAATCGCTAACTATATTAAGTAAAACTTATAGAGCTCTTCTTGAAAAAGAAGGGCTTTTTTACTGTTTATATAACGACTTATACTCTCATTTCACAGACTATAAGAAAACACAAAGATAAATTACTTTGTCGAATGCACATACAATGCATAGGTTGTCTATTACTTTGTATCAGACCGCAAGATTTATGATTAGTAAATCAAACAACCCTTATTTAATGTAATGTTTCTATTTTAGATGCTTTTCTACACCAAAGATTATTTACTCATTTTAGAGACAGACATTTGTCGGTAGCCACTGGTGATTCTTCATCAGTGGTTTCCTTTTTGTACCCCCTGCACGATGAAATCAACATGTTGTTTATAATACCTCAGCTATAGACTTGAATGTTAGATTTTTGTTTGATAGTATTTGAGTTAACAACAAATAATTAATCAGTTTTTCATCAGTATTAGGTTAATGTTTTCATCTAATACTATACAATATAAAAATGAGCCAACAATTTATCATTGTTGGCTCATAAAGAATTATCTAATACTATACAATATTAATTCTATTTACTGTAAGTATAGGCATAACCTTGATAAGAAGGATCAGTAACAGAAACAATTTGTACTGAATTGTTTCCGCCGTATACTTTACCTGCAGCTGTTATATAAGAACCTTTGTCAATAAAGTAAACTCCTTTTGCATCAAAGAAAGGAGCAAGAATATCTTTAAAATCATCCGGTATTGGAGTTGTTGGTGTCAATACCTTTCTACCTAGCTCTTTGTCTTCGATCTTAAAATCGACAAAAGAGTTGCCAAGTGATGATTTTATTTTAATATATATTCCATATTTCTGGGAATTGTAAAATCTTAAATATGAAACATTTATTTTTTTATTCTGAAGTTTTAATAATTCGTCTATATAACTAGGCGAAGTTTTTGTATAGTCAGAAGTCTCGATAGAACAGTACGCATATGTGAATTGTTTTGCGAAAATGAATTCCGCTCCAGTTTGCATTACTGGACTATATCCTGAATAGCGGATATAAGCTTTTTTACCTCCTTCATCTGATACATAGTTTCCGTCTGCACCCAATGTGAATTTAGAGAATTTATTTCCTTCGATAACAACAGGTTCTGTGAAGATAATCTCTTTATCTGTCACATCGGCATCCACAACCGTAGTAATTTCTCTTTGATTCTCTTCCTCCCACTTGGTAATACTAGCCTTGTTTAGAGCGTTATTATAAGCGAAACCATAACGTACCTCGCTACCTTCCATCTCAATGTTTCTAAATAGAGAAATAGATTCGTCATTCTTTAACTTCTTTTTGGAAGAATAAAGTTCATCACTATACTTCTCTATTCTTAAGAATGATTTTCCTTCACTACCGTCTGCACGGCTTTTAAACAGAATATAGTTATCTGTCTGTTCTTGTACACTCCATCTAAAGTCTGCTTTTAGTCCTACATCTACATGTAGAGCCATATAACTATGACTGTCAAAAATTAGATCCTCTTGCTGGGTATACCTTAAGGTGTATGATGACTCTTCTCCAGTGGAGATATCCTTTGAAGCAGAACACATTACCGTACGTCCTTTATCTTTGAACTGGATTTTTAAGAAATATGTCTTTTTACCTGTTTCTGTATACATCGAAGCAAGCCATTGATCGTTCTTCTTCAGTTCAGTATTAAAGTCTTGCAATCTTTCAGACTGAATTTCTGAAGCATTCTTTTGGAATACCTCTTCAATTTTATTGTCTTGACAACCTACCAATGTAAGTGATGCCAAAAATATGATGGTTATATATTTTCTTAACATGATATTATTCATTTAATATGATAGTTTGATTAGGGTGCTGGTACTGGTTTCTTAGCTGCCGCTGCTGCTAAATACTTTTGTACTTCTTCCCTAATTTTATGCATATCTACACCTTGTTTTACCATAAACTTTTCCAATGTTTGGAATTTCTTACGAATAAATGATCTGCCTTCATTACGTTTGCTTAGAGCAAGAATAGCTTCTTCAATCTGTGCCTGTAGTTCATCTTCGTCTGCTTTTCTATCTTTTTCAGGGATAAGTTCAACCAAATCTTTAGGAAGTTTCTCATCTTTAATTCGATAATCCCAATTGCTTTGAGGGTAAGTGATATAACAAGAGAACATCTCTACAAAATCTTCCGAAGTATTAGAGGTTGCATAAGGAGTAACCATGCCTTTTGCTATTGCATCTTTAAGTTTCACTATTCTCCATCCGGTACGAGTATAATTATCAGGTGTTATCTCTCGATATTCATCTGGAAGAATAAACGTTTGATGAAGAATATGGCAATATTCATGATAAGCAGTATGAAGTTGCTTTCTCATCCATTCGACATTTGTTTCGGTAAAACTATTTGCCTCTGTAAATCGAATTAATGTTCCTCCTTCTGCTTGTCCCAATACAACTGTTCCGTCTTTTTGCTTTGCAGTGGAACCAACTAATACGATCTGTTTAGGAAATGTTTTTCTAACAAATTCTTTATTTGATCCATTCACCATAGGTGTTAACCACGCTTCATGAAGCATTTTACATATTGGGAGAACAATATCTTCTTTTGGTGGTGTGATATAGTACCAATCCTTTGGAAGTAGGTTCTCAATATATTTATACTCAACACGTAAATTATATCCTTTGAAAAGCTCAATGATTTGCTTGTCTAATTCGGTTATTTCTCTTGGTGGAAACAGAGGCTTATCGGATGGGATCAATGCATCCTCATCTTTAGAACAGCTCGTAAACCCAATAAGAACTGCTAATAGTATATATGCTAAATGTTTCATGTTTTCTTAGTAGTTTTGTTTTAATCCATTAATTATTGCGAATTGAGGAATCTCAAAAGCAAATAGAGGAAGCTCTTCGTTTAATTTCAATAGACGTCCATCTTTAAGTCTATGTTCAATGTTGATTTGATACCTATGGATATCATACCATCTTAATCCTTTATAGTAGTATTGTCTCTTACGTTGATTAAGAATGAACTGTATCCATGCCTCCTGTGCTGTTAGTGGCTTTCCATCTACATCGCTAAAGGTGTCAATCAGATCTTTATCTGTAAATGCAATTGGTGCTTCATGGTTGGTCACCAAGAAGTTTTGCATGTCATCATATGCTCCTTTAAGATCATTTAGTCTTACTTTTGCCTCTACTAGATTGATTACTGATTCTGATAGAGGGAAAAGATCATTGCTTAATTTACCACTATATCCAACTTGTATGAAATAATTTAGAGGAAGAAATATATCTCCTTGTAGCTTATAACCGCTTCCATTATCTCTAAGGTCTTTTCCCAAGACAGAAGGTTGTGTTATGTTTTTATAAGAAGAATTTGTTGATTGGTAGATGTACGAGCCTAATTGCCAAGTGTAATATGTTTGAACCCAACCTACCTCTGGAGATTTAACTTCAATGATAGCTCTTTTATCTAATGCATAATCACTCCATTTCTTCATTGAAACGACACCTCCATATGCAGCAATTGCTTTGGTTGAATATGCTTTACTTTTCTCATTATCACTTTGATCTTTGTTTCTCCAAAGATAGATACGTCCTCCAATGGCATAAGCTGTTGGGATGGTGATGCGATATTTATTTGTGTTAAATGAATTGCTATTGGCTTCAAGTAATTTTATTCCTTGCTCGTAGTCCGTAATGATCTCATTATAACATGCCTCTACTGTGGAACGATCATACTTCTCTATAAGCTTGTTCTCTAATTTTTTAGTATATGGTATACCTAAGTCAGTAGCAGCTGTAGCTGTTTCATATCTTTTAGAGAAAGTATTCAAAATCATAAAGTGGTAATATGCGCGTCCAATTAACGCTTCTGCCTGCAGTGCTTTTGCAAAGTCACTATTTCTAGTTTCACCATTCATGTTTCTTAATGACTCCAAGACCAAGTTGCAGTTTGCAATAGATGAGTAACTGTTTTCCCAGAATGATGCAGGATTATCTTGGTGTTTCTCATTTGTAATAATCTTTTTCCAACTATAGAGATCTGTAAGAATTGGGTAACTTTGCGTCACTCCATCAGCTAATGTGACATTGTCTGTAGCAAAGAATAAGCCAGAATGCGTACTCATTTTGTCATATGTTTCTGCCATTACCGCACTCACATCATCCAGAGTTTGTACGGACATCCTATCGTCTGGCGCTTTTTCGAGGAAGCTTTCGCAAGAGGAGAAGCTAGTGGCAAGAAGTGCAACTGCCACCAAATTATATATTAATTTCTTCATTTTCTTTTCGTTTAATAATGATTATAAACCAATCTTGAAAGTAAAAGAGTACTGTTTTGTAATCGGCATCGTAGTACCACCAGACCATACAAACTCAGGATCTTCACCATTCAATTTATCGCTATCTTTAGCCCACAATAGAGCAAGATTGGTACCTTGAACACTAAAATTACATGTTTTAATGCCTAGTCCTGAGATCCATTTCTTCGGTAAGTTGTAGCTTATAGATACATTCTTAAGTCGAATGAAAGAGGCATCAGCAATCCAATAGTCTGACATGCCATATAGTCGGTATGCTCTTTGGATATCATTGGCATCATCTGCTTTTTTCATAAAAGCATAGTCTTGAATCGCTGGAATATTTGTTTTGGTCTCATCTCCTGCAACTCTCCAACGGTTCTTTAGGTGTTCGGATAGTGAACTAGAATCATCATATTCGTAATTAAAGTCTTGCATCACTCTTTTTACGTGACCAAATTGTCCTGTGATTAATGCAGAAACGGTTAAATTCTTAAACTTAATGCTGTTGCTGATACCCAAGTTTGTTGTGGGTTCTAAGCTTCCAGAGTATTCAAAATCAGAGAAGTCGGCTGTCTGGAGCTTAAGATATCTTACTGTTTCGTTATCTCTATTATAGAATGTAGGTACTCCTTTGGTATCCAAACCTGCAAATCTAGCAGAATATATTCCTCTTACAGCTCCTCCATTAGATGGTACTCCATATACACTTGTTGCTCTAGCAACCCAGTCTTTCGTGACAAGATTCTTGATTTCACTATGGTGATAAGAGTAACTGAAAGAGGCTCTCCATGCAAAATTTTTCGTTTTTACCGGAATTACATCTAAAGACATCTCATAACCATAAGAATCCATATCTGCAATATTTCCTTTTTTAAACAGTTTTCCACCAATACCTGACGATTGGTAACGACCAATTAGGTCATACCCTTCACGATTATAGTAGTTGAAATCACCTGATACACGGTTGTTCCATATAGCAAACTCTGCACCAATGTTCAATTCATACTGCTTCTCCCAACTCAGGTCAGAGTTCTCTAAACCTTCAATCGAAATTCCTGTTTGTGATTGTGTTGGGTCTAATGGTCTTGCAATGTTGTAAGATCTGAGATATAGCGAGGCATTCTTTGCGTCACCCAAGCTACCGTTCAATCCATAACCTGCACGAACAGCCAAATTATTTAGCCATGAAACATCCGTTAAGAAGTTCTCATTCTTCATATTCCATTTTGTACTCACATTCCATGTTGGCATCCATCTCGCAGTCTTGGTTACACCTAGTCTGTTAGAACCATCATAACGGAAAGTACCATTGAAAGTGTATTTTCCTTTGTAGTTATAACCATAGTTAAGGAAGAATGCTTCGAATCTGTCATAACTCTTACTCAAACCATAATAACTCTTCCCTTTCAACGATAGTTTCTCCATAAAGTTCACTGTTGGGCTTGCTAAATTCCCCATGTCATAGTTAAACCCATATCCTTGAGTGTTGTTTGATACACGATCAATATATCGGAATTCCCCACCAGCCAAGAAGGTAAACATATGATCATCTCCAATCACTGGGTTCCAATTCACAGAACTGTTTACATAGTAATTGGTCATCAAGTTCTCATACAAATTTAATAGACCTCCACTTGGAAGAGAACTGTATTTAATCCCTGTTGTAGATCCTGGCTTCTCATACAAGAATCTGTTATCATCTCTTATGATTTCACTATCGTTAGGACCTGTACCTGCTCTAAGTGCCGCTGCATGTGCTGAACTCTCATGGGTTTCCATTTGTGTTCTTGCTGTATAGTAGCGTGCCGATAGTCTTGTATTCCAAGTGAGACGTTTGTTGAAATTGTAGTTGAATGTGGTGTTGAAGCTCATATCTCTAACATCCACTAACGTTTTATCTCTTTCAAGCTCCTGTAGCATGTTGAAATCAACATAGTTTCTTCTGAAATACTCAGGATTACCGTTGTCGTCTTGTGTGCGGATATTTCTACTTGTAGTTAAGGCATAAATATAAGGGTTTAAATCAAAATCTCTCTCTACACGACCAGTATATCTATTTACACCACCTGCCGTTTTATCATTATCACTACTTGCTGATTGACTTGAACCAGGAAGTCTTTGATTTCTGTAAGATAGGTTGGTAGATGCTGTAACAGAGAATTTCTCGGATAATCTAAATGTTCCCTTTAATAGAGCAGTATATCGATCTACATTATCCGCAACAGTCCAACCTGCATCATTAAGATAACCTAGTGAAACATAGAAATTACTCTTTTCACTTCCTCCAGAGACACTCACCGTGTGATTTTGTTGTATGCCTGTTTGGAATAACTGATCAAACCAATCTGTATTGGCATTCTCATATTTTCTAAGGAAATTATTTATCTCTGTATCTTCCGCACTACTCCAATCCACATTATTCTTACTAATCTCATTGAATAGTTTTGCATATGCTCCATGATTCTTTGCAAATTGTGTATTCGCAATATTGATCCACCCTTTTTCGTAGATCTCTTTGTTGACTTGCATCTGATCTTTTGAATTCAGAATGTTGTAGTCATTATACGAAGGAATTGGTCTTACTGTCAATCCCATGCTGTAATTTACATTTAAGGTACCATCTTTACCTTTTTTCGTGCTGATTACAATTACACCATTCATCGCACGTGCTCCATAAAGAGCCGTTGCTGATGCATCCTTTAGAATCTGAAAACTTTCAATATCATCAGAATTAATTCCTGCAACCCCTGAACTGATGATGGTTTTCATGTCACCAGAGTTTAAGTCATCCATAGATACATCTACAGCATCCTCTAGTACTACACCATCTACAACCCATAGTGGTTTTTGATTTCCATAGATTGATGATGCACCACGTACTCTAATTTTTGGTGCAGCACCGAAAGTAGATGAGACGTTCTGAACAGATACACCTGCTACTCGACCTTCTAAAGATTTTGAGATATCCGCCTCACTTGCAAGTTGAACATCATCCATCTTTACTTTGGCAGCAGCTCCTGCAAATAGTTTACGGTCTACTTTCTGATACCCAGTCACAATCACTTCATCAAGTTGCTCTGCATCGCTCTTAAGTGTGACTTTAATAGTAGACTTACCTTGTATTTTTAACTCTTGCGTCTCCATACCGATGTATGAAACCACTAGTATAGCTTGAGGGTTGCTATATCTGATATTAAATTTTCCATCAAAATCTGTTGCGGCACCGTTGGTTGTCCCTTTAATGATCACTGTTACTCCTGGTATTGGAGCTCCTTTAGTGTCAATAACAGTACCTGAGATCGTCTTTTTCTCTTGGTTGGCTTTGGTTGCTGCTTTTATAGGTGCAGCATAAGTGCTGAAACTGCCCAGTAAAATAAAAGCAAAAAGACAATATACAATTGTCTTCCGAGGAATGGTTATCCCTCTTAGGTTTCTAAAAATAGATTTCATAAATGTTGATATAAATGTTACAATAAATGCCTATCATTTGGTTTTAAGTCTAAAAAAAAGATTCAAGGATGGGAATCAAAGAACCCCTAATTTATATGATGTTCATTAGTGTTAATGCAAATTAATGAATAATTATACAAATAAACAATAGTTAACCTATGTGCCTTGACTTATATCATATGTAAATTAATATATCTGCATATATGTTAAACTGATAAGAGATACGGATTGTTTAGTGTCTATTTGTTTTTTTGTGTAAATCTAGTGTTGTTAAATAATAATTTGTAGTGTTAAAATGAATTGCTTTATGTTGTGTGTTGAATAAAATAGACCCTAGATTAGATATGTTAGCACATATTTTATGTTTACATAAATGCCCTTTTTATATTTGATTCTATGGGTGATGAGATGTGTTATTAAATGGATAATTAATCAGGGAAGCACAGAAACTATTTTATACAATAACTGAAGATTCATCTAATAAGTGACTGCAAAAGAAATGTGAAAATGTGATTGTGGTAACTGTAATCTGCTATTATGTAATATAGTAACATATACTCAAATGGATTTTTGATTATATGTTACTACTGTTCATTGAGACATTCTAGTGTCTGGGAAAACATGTCATCTTTTTTTGTAAATCGAGATGAAACGAATTTAGGTATTTCATGTTTTACTCTCGATAAAGAGAAGGGATGTTAAGGTCCAACTAGGTTCGATTCAATCATCTTGTCTCATTTAATGCTGCTGCAATTATGTGTCTACAATATTACCCTTTGATCCACATAAGTATATCTGATGTTCTATTTTCATCCAAATATTCATATCTATAGATTAATCGACCATTAAATGATATTGGTACAGTTATTTGCTTTTTACTTCTTAAACATGCTCTCAATAAATAGATTCGGAACGATTATTTGTAAGATCGTGATCCTCTTGAATAATATGTCACTTGGGTTTATATCTCATCAAGCCTAAAATTATCTGATGAGATATAGATGTAATAGTCTTGGATATGTTGGAGTCAGATATTTCGAATTATGAGGAATAAAAAAAGCAGTAAATCGAAGTGTATTTTCGATTTACTGCTCTATATATAAGATAACTTGTAGGTAATGAATACTGCTGTTATCTAACCCCTCAAATCGTTGAGAAGCTTATTAGTCGCGACTATAGTTTGGTGCTTCACGAGTAATGGTAACATCATGAGGATGACTTTCTGTCATACCTGCTGATGTAATACGCGTGAATTTAGCATTGTGTAGTTCTGTGATATTGTTTGAACCACAATATCCCATACCGGCTCTAAGCCCACCTACCATCTGATACAATACTTCGTCTAAACGACCTTTATATGCTACACGAGAAACGATTCCTTCTGGAACAAGCTTCTTCACGTCATCTTCTACATCTTGGAAGTAACGATCTTTTGATCCATTCTCCATTGCATCGATAGATCCCATACCGCGGTATGATTTAAATTTACGACCTTGGAAGATGATTGTTTCGCCTGGCGCTTCATCTACTCCTGCAAAAAGAGATCCACACATCACTGTGTTTCCTCCAGCAGCAATGGCTTTTACAATATCTCCTGAGTAACGAAGTCCACCATCTGCAATAACAGGAACACCGCTGTTTTTGATTGCTTTTGCTACATTATAGATTGCCGAAAGTTGTGGTACACCTACCCCTGCAACAACACGAGTTGTACAGATTGAACCAGGTCCAATACCTACTTTCACAGCATCTGCACCAGCAAATACTAGTTCAGAAGCAGCTTCTGCAGTAGCGATATTACCAACAATAAAATCAACCTGAGGATATGCAGCCTTCGCTTTCTTAAGCACTTCGATTACCCCTTTAGAGTGACCATGAGCCGTGTCGATAACGATAGCATCTACTTCAGCATTTACCAGTGCATCAACTCTTTGCATCGTATCGCCAGTGACACCAACACCAGCAGCAACACGTAAACGACCTTTGCTGTCTTTACAAGCAAGAGGCTTATCTTTTGCTTTGGTGATATCCTTATAGGTTACCAGTCCAAGAAGCTTGTTGTTACCATCCACAACAGGAAGTTTCTCTATCTTATGATTTTGAAGAATCTGTGCAGCTTTCTCAAGATCGGTAGCAACATCTGTAGTTACAAGGTTTTCAGAAGTCATCACTTCGCTAATCTTTCTTGTAAGATTACTTTCGAATCTAAGATCACGATTGGTAACAATTCCAATCAACTGTTTGTCATCTTCTGTAACAGGAATTCCACCAATTTTATTGGTCTCCATGATACGAAGTGCATCACGTACAGTTTTGTTTGGAGAGATCGTAATTGGGTCGTAGATCATTCCATTTTCTGCACGTTTCACAATCTTTACTTGCTTTGCTTGTGCCTCGATAGACATATTCTTGTGAATAACTCCAATTCCACCTTCACGAGCCATAGCGATAGCCATGCTTGCTTCGGTTACGGTGTCCATTGCAGCAGACACGATTGGGGTATTCAATTCAATGTTACGAGAGAATTTTGTTTTAAGGCTCACGTTGCGTGGCAGTACTTCGGAATATGCGGGTACAAGAAGCACGTCATCGAAGGTAAGACCTTCAAATACAACTTTATCTGAAAAAAACGACATGGGTAATAAATTTTTGGATTAGAAACGTTTTTTTATTTAATCGGCAAAGGTAGTTTATTTGAGGGATATAATAAAAATATTTATTGTGAAATAAGATGAAAAAAATAGGGGCTCTTGAAGGTCAGCTCTCTGAGATAATGGTAGTAAAAAATAAATTGGCATGATGCCTTTGGTTAGAGAAAATATCCCTCTGATAGTTTGTGAAACCTCTTATATCAACGTTATTTGGAGTTCGGTAAGCCTCATTCAAAGGTCTCACTTATTTGTAGCCGTTGTATGGTTTGTGATCTTGAAAATGATAAAACGTGGTTTGTCTGTCATTATTGGGTAATATCGATATATCAATAGGGTATGATCAAGCCTTTTGCTTCACATTTAAGAGAGAGGTTCTTTACGTTTGGTTTACCAAATAGTCGTGTGGAGGTAAGGGAAGGGTAACTTAAGGGTAAGTTTAGGGTAACTTAAGTATAGGGAAGGTGGCTAGAAGGTATAGGGTAGAATCGTAGTTTTTTGCTGTGAATGATTCACTCTGTGGTTGACAAATAGAGTTGTACTATTAATTCGATGGTAGCATGTCACAAATAATCATTTTACGACAGCTTGATTTTTGCTGTTTTACGATCACTGTAATGCTGTTATGCTTTGGTTTGGGGAATCAATGTTGTACTGCTATTTTGAGTGTTTATTGTGGGGAAAGAGGATAGTTTGTGGATGTTTTCTTTGATGTGAGAGGACAATGATTTAATTTTGCTTATCTTAAAGTTTGGAATTAAAATTGATCATGTTGAACGAATATAGGTCCATATTAAAGCAATATTATGGTTTTGAGGTTTTTCGCCCATTGCAAGAGGATATTATAGACTCGGTGGTGAAGGGGGAGGATGCGCTTGGAATTATGCCAACAGGTGGAGGAAAATCTATTGTTTTCCAAGTTGCTGCGTTGGCACGTGGCGGATTGTGTGTGGTGGTTACACCTCTGATTTCGTTGATGCAAGATCAAGTAAGTAAGCTGAATTCTATTGGGATCAAGGCGGTGGCATTGGTTTCTGGAATGAGCAAGCATGAGGTGCATATTGCCTTGGATGCTGTGGAGTATGGTAATACTCCTTTCTTATATCTCTCTCCAGAGAGACTTCAAAGTGATATTATTCAGAGGCGAATAGGGCACCTTCCTATCAATTTGATTGTGGTGGATGAGGCGCACTGTATTTCGCAGTGGGGTTTTGATTTTCGTCCATCTTATCGTGAGATTTGTGTTTTTAGGGATGCTTTTTCGGATGTTCCTGTGTTGGCTCTTACTGCTACTGCGACTCCATGGGTTGCACGAGATATTCAGAAAGAGTTGCACTTTAAGAAGGAGAATATATTTAAGAAGAGTTTTGTTCGTCCCAACCTGAATTATAGGGTACGTAAGTTAAAGAATAAGGACCAATATCTGATCTCTGTTTTAAAGAAAGCAAAAGGGGCAGGTTTGGTCTATGTGCGGACCAGGCGTAAGGCTCGTATTATATCAGAGATGCTTAGGAATCACGGTATTCATGCCGACTTTTATCATGGGGGGTTGACTCCCGAGTTGCGAGCCCAGAAGCAGCAAGATTGGATTGATGGTAAGATAAGGATCATCATTGGAACGAATGCTTTCGGGATGGGTATTGATAAGCACAATGTTCGTTTTGTGGTGCATTATGATGTGCCGAGCTCGATGGAGGCTTATTATCAAGAGGCTGGTAGGGCTGGGCGTGATGAGATGCGTTCGGTGGTGGTGTTGCTCTATAATGAGGAGGATAAGAGGGGGTTAGAACGTGATTTGGAGGCTGCCTTTCCGGACATTGATCAAGTTAGGAATATCTATGAGTCTTTGTGTAATCGTCTTGAGATTCCGATCAATTCGGGGGAAGGGAGGTCTTTTCCTGTCGATGTGATGGAGTTTTGTAAGAAGTTTGGCTATACGATGATTCATGTGTTTCATGCGATGAAATTGATGGAGAAGGAGGGTTATATCCAATATATGGATGAGATGCAGAGTGAGTCGAAGGTGAATATTGCGATTGGCCGAGACGATCTGTATGTTTTTCAGGTTGATAATCCTGCGTATGATAAATTTATACGTGTTTTGTTGAGAATGTATGAGGGTGTTTTTGTTGATTACATTCAGGTTAATGAACAGGAGATGGCTGATCATTTGAGGTGGTCGAAGGAGAAGGTAGAGAAGGTGTTGGGGATTCTAGATAAGAGCGGGGTGGTGCATTATAGTGCTGCTAAAAAGACGGCTTATGTCTCGATGCTTCGTAATCGGGTCTCTAAGGATCACTTCTTGTTTAATCGACAGAAGTATCAGGAGCGAAAGAATTTTGCCTTGGAGCGAATGACGCGTATGATTGATTATTGTGAAGTCGGAGAGACTTGTCGTTCGGTCTTTATCTCCAACTATTTTGGAGAGTATGATGTTTCGGAGTGTGGAGTTTGTGATATTTGTCAATCTGGTCCTTCGGAGACCTCCACGTTGATCGATAGGGTGAAATCGTCGATAGTGGCACCTGTCTCTTTGATACGATTACACTCGCTATTTGCAGATGAGAAGAGCTTTCCTATGGTGTTGGACCAGTTGTTGAAATCTGAAGAAGTGGTGTTTGACAAGAATGGCTTCCTCGTATTAAAAGGGAAATAACAATCATAAAAGTGGGAAAGCTCATTTGGTTGATGTATTTTTGAAGAATAAGAATAAGGTTTAAATCATAGAATCATAATGGGAGAGGAAAGTTTAAATCACATTGTGTATGACAAGAATGTGGTTGAATTCGTTGCTGTTGCAAATGAGTACTGTCTATTTGTGGAGCAAAACTCTTTTGAGAAGCGTTCCGAATATCTAGCGAATATTCAAAAGTTTTGGTCTTTGTTGTACCTGAAAGCAACGATGTTGCCATCTGTAGATGGTGGAGATATGTTTGCAGAAAAATTTGTTGAGGAGCATGACTACTGGTTTCTTCAGAGCAAGATATCTAATTTTTTAGGTGAGCATGATAGTTATACGGGGTATTCAGATTCGGACCATTATCTATTAGATGAGGCGTCGCAGAGTACGCTTTCGGAGAATATAATGGATGTCTACCAAGACTTGAAAGATTTTGTAATGTCTTATCAACTAGGGGTAGAGGATGCAATGGAAGCCGCACTGTTTGAGTGTGAAGAGCATTTTCAGATGCATTGGGGAAAGCTGATGTTGAATGGATTGAGAGTGTTGCATATTCTGTTGTATGGAGATCAAGATATAGATAGCGAGGAAGCATAGCAACCAATAAACTGCTTTGACAATAGTTTAATAGAGCGTTATATTCAGTAGATTCATTTATATGTTATTTTTTGAAGGAAAAAAAAGCATTTCTAAAGAGGAGCTGGCTGCTTTACCTTTAGATGCGTATAATGGGGAGATCGTTTTAGTTGATTCTGAAGAAGAGATAGAACAGATCTGTGTTGGTTTGCAACAGTATTCGATTTTAGGTTTTGATACTGAGACAAGACCGGCATTTAAAAAAGGGGTGGTTCATGAGGTCTCTTTGTTACAACTTTCTACAGATGACCATGTTTTTTTATTTAGATTAAACAAAATAGGTATCCCAACTTGTTTAAAGAAAGTGTTAGAGAATAAAAACATCTTGAAAGTTGGTGCTGCTATCCGTGATGATATCAAAGGATTAAATAGAATCCGAAAGTTTCATGCGGATGGTTTTGTTGAGCTACAAGATTTCGTTAAAGAGTATGATATCGAGAATTTTGGTCTGAAGAAGTTGGCTGGATTGGTTCTTGGTTTCAGAATATCGAAAGGTCAACGATTAACCAATTGGGAGAATGAAATTCTAACTCCAGCGCAACAAGTTTATGCTGCAACGGATGCTTGGGTGTCATCGGAGATATATAAGAAGTTGATCTCTTATGATGAATTAGAAAAAGATTAAATCATAGATCCATACCATGTAAGTGAGTTTTCATCGTGTGTGTATAAAGAGAATTTTTCGGGTGTGAGATCTTCAAAATAAAAATGCAATTGAAGTTTATAGATATAGATTTTACAGAACCCCTTCATGAGGGGATCGAAGCAATGGGGTATAAAGAGTGTACTCCTATTCAGGAAAAGGCGATACCAGTGATTCAAGAGCGTAAAGATCTTATTGCATGTGCTCAGACAGGAACAGGTAAAACTGCGGCTTTTCTATTGCCCATATTAGATCGAATCTCACAATGTCCTGATGATTCTAAGATACGAGCATTGATCATTGTGCCTACCAGAGAACTTGCGTTGCAGATTGACCAGCAGATTGAAGGAATGTCATATTATTCGAATGTTTCATCGATACCTGTGTATGGTGGAAGCGAGAGTGATATGTGGTCAAGACAGAAGCAGGCATTGTCGAGTGGAGCAGATATTGTGGTGGCAACACCAGGACGTTTGCTACAGCATCTGGGGTTTAATTATGTCGATTTGAAAGAGATTGATGTGGTGATACTTGATGAGGCGGATAGGATGCTTGATATGGGTTTTTATGAGGATATCGTAAAAATCATGTCTGAGACGCCTGATAGTCGTCAGACACTGTTGTTCTCTGCTACGATGCCTTCAAAGATACGTAAGTTGGCGAATACGATTCTTAATGATCCTGAAGAGGTTAATATTGCGATCTCTAAGCCTGCGGAGAAGATATTACAGGTGGCTTATATGGTTTATGACAAGAATAAGGTTGCGTTAATCCAATCTCTATTGGAGGGGAAAGATTATTTGAATGGCGCGATTATCTTCTGTTCGCGTAAGTCGGATGTAAACGAGCTGAGTCGTGCCTTAAATAAGCTAAATCTACATTCTGCTGCTATTCATTCTGATTTGGATCAAAAGGAGCGAGAGAATGCTCTATTAGATTTTAGAAGTCATAAGATTCAGCTTTTGGTGGCTACCGACATATTGGCTCGAGGTATAGATATTAAAGATCTGGACCTTGTGATTAATTATAATGTGCCCAACGATGCAGCGGATTATGTACATAGAGTTGGTCGTACTGCACGTGCCGATGCCTCTGGTATTGCGATCACGTTAATCTCGGATAAGGATCAGAGTGAATTTAAAGATATTGAAGTGCTTATTGAGAGAGAAATTCTTAAGTTGAATACACCGCCTGAGATAGGTGATTCACCAGTCTATGCGCCAAATAGTAAGCGTCATCATGGCTTTAATAAGAAAAGACGTTTTTATAAGAAAAAGAAATAATTGATTTCAATGAAAGAGGGTGTTCGATTATCTCAAGTTCTTGGATTTGTAGAGAATGTGATCTCCACTTCTTTTAAATCTCCGTTTTGGCTCAATTGTGAGTTGTCTGAAGTAAAGGTCAACTCACGAGGCCATTGTTTTGTCCAATTGGTAGAGAAAGATAACGACTCAGATAAGATTGTGGCGAAATCTTCTGGTATCATTTGGGCCACTTCCTACACATCACTAGAACGTAAATTTAGCGAAGCAACAGGTCAATCTATTGGTCCTGGTGTCAAAGTATTACTACGTGTTCAAGTTGATTTTAAAGCGCTGCATGGCTTGAATTTCCAGATTCAAGATATCGATCCAAGTTATACTCTTGGAGAGATTGAGCGAAGAAGAAGAGAGACCATCGCTAGATTAAAAAAAGAGGGACTATTAGAGCGGAATAGTACGATGGAGAAACCTTGGTGTTTTCAGAATATTGCTGTGATCTCATCAGAGCATGCTGCTGGATATCAGGATTTCGTGGATCAGGTGGTTCGAAATCGTTATGGTTTCTCATGTAAGATAACTCTTTTTCAGGCTTTACTTCAAGGCGAGAATGCGGAGGCAAGCATTCTTGAGGCATTGGATAATATATCTAATCATACAGAAGAATTTGATGGATTAGTGATCATTCGAGGTGGAGGATCGCAGATTGATCTGTCGGTCTTTGATTCATATTCTATTTCTAAGATTATTGCATTATGGCCCGTTCCTGTGATTACTGGGATAGGGCATACTAGGGATATCTCTGTGGTAGATCAAGTGGTCGCAATACCGATGAAGACTCCTACTGCTGTTGCCGATTACATTATCGAACGGATGCTTATTGTGTATGAAAAGCTAAATCTTGCTGCCCATAGATTCTCTGTTCGTATCAAGAAAGTGTTAGAGAAAGAGCATCAGCTTCAACAGCGATTATCTTATAATTTGCGCCATACACTTTTAGAAGAGAGAGGGCGTCGAAGAGATAAACAGTATAAATTATTTCAATCATTTCAGCTTAAAACGACCGATATTCTAAGACGTAATGACCGCCAATTAGATCATCTAAATATTGGAATAAGGAGTGCCGCAAAGCATAATATAATCAATAAAGATCATGCGATTTCTCGGTTTCGTCATCAATTATCTACATTTTGTAAAATAGATTTGTTGAAAAAAGAGGAGGAGTGGAAAACGTTTTATAAGACTTTAAATTCACTGGTTGATAATAGCATAAATAGTAATAAAACAAAATTAGGCTATTGGGAGCAGATTGTTAGATCTTATGATCCTCATAAAATACTCAAAAGAGGTTACGCCTTTGTGAAAAAAGATGGGGTATTGGTATCTTCTACTACTGAGTTGTGTCCCGAGGATAGGATCGAGACTGTTTTCCATGATTTTGTTTTATATAGTAAGGTTGTTGAAAAGAAATAATAACGATATGGTTGATAATAAAAGTTATAAAGAATCTATAGAGGAGATAAAATCTATACTGGAAAAGATAGAAAACGACGAATATGATGTCGATGTTTTGGTAGAAAAGGTGAAGTATGTATCTAATTTAATAAAGCATTGCAAGTCTAAGTTGAAACAGTCTGAAACAGAAATTGATAATATTTTATCCTCAATTGAAATGGAGTAGATTTATATTTTGATATTTAGAGATATGATATTTTTTTTATAGAGGTAAAAATTTTCATAGATTACTAGAACTATTCCACTATTTATGTGTTACTTTTATATGCGACTATATATTAGTTGAATATATATAGATGAATAGTTAATGTAATTTATATAAGTAATTTTAATATCATGTCTGTCTCAAAAATTGATTTTAAAATTGGCGACTTGCACTTTCAGTGTGAGGGGGAAAATGATTGGGTGAATTCTCAATTAGATAAGGTGCTAGAAAAGGCACCTGATCTTTTGAGTAAGCAGTCTAGTTCAATCGCTCCACCTCCAGTCAAAAGTCATAGCGTTCAATTGTCTAAAGGTGTTGAAACACCCACTGTTAAGATGACGAATAGTGTCGCATCTTCAACGGAACAAACAACAACTGCTGTAGTTGGAGGAAATAGATCTCGCAAGAGAGGAAGGCCATCTAAACAAGCTGCTATAGAGATTACTTCAAACCACCCTTTGGTTGGATATCTAGAACGTCATGATGCTTTAGATAATCAAGTAAGACGATTTTTGGCCACGGCTACATTCTTAATGAGTGGTGGCGTAGAGATGCTTACTACTACGATGGTTGCTACCCTACTTGAAGAATCAGGGCTGCCTAAACTATCTAATGCCAGTGATTGTTTAAATAAGAATGAAAAGAAAGGGTACTGTTTAAAACAGGGCAAAATGTTTGTCATTACCCAAGAAGGCGTAAGATCTATTCAAGAAGGATAGTAACGAATTATAATGATAAATGAGCAGTTTCTTAGAAGAGGAGCTGCTTTTTTATGCTTATAACTGAACAAAACTGAATGATAGTCTGTTAGAGTAGCAAAATGTTGTCTTATTAAAATAAACGATATGAAAAAGTTACTCGTATTTACTCTTTTAGTTATATCCTCTCTGCCACTTGTAGCTCAGGAGATAGAGGAAGAATCATTCTTTATAATTTTCGAAGAAGACCAAAAGATGGCACAGATAGCCAATAATCCTGTTGCTTTTGCCTATAAACTATATTTCCAGAATGTATTGACATTTGGGGATCATGATCAGAATACACTCTATACCAATTTTGTTGCTCCGATCTATATCAATGAGCATGTAAATTTCATTAATCGTGTTATGATTCCATTGGAAACAAGGAATTTTTCAAATACGGGTACAGAGACATCATTGGGTAATATTCAATATATGGGTCTGTTCACCTACAAAGATGGTTGGGATATCGGAAATGGTAATTTTACTGTGGGTGTTGGTCCTAGCGTCGTATTTAACAGCAATACGTTTGATGATACCGAGATAGCTGGAGATGACAATTGGGCGCTTGGAGCTTCTCTTTTGGGTGTTTATAGGACTAAATCTTTCTTGGGTCTAATCAGTGCAACTCCAAATTGGGGTATTTCAGGTGATAAAGCAACCACTATGATGATCCAATACTCGTTGGGATATTACTTCAGAAATGGTATGTCTATCGTATCGTCTCCTATTATTCTTTATAATGATGCACTTCCTGATGGAGATAATTGGATTGTTCCATTTGGTTTAGGTGTAGGACATCAGTTTGCTATCAAAGAGAAGATTCCAATGAACGTAAGTTTTGGGGTAAATTATAATGCTATTCGTCCTGATTCAATGGATGACCAAAAATGGCAATTCCAAGTAAACTTACTATTCTTGTTGCCTAGTCCTGCTTTAGGAAAGGCTGTACGTTACTACAACTAAAATAACCATGAATATAAAAAAGGCTGCTTTCAAAAGAAGGCAGCCTATTGTTGTGTACTATTTGATGATATTGAGTTGTTTTAACTCATTGATGTTCAGTGATGGTGATTTGTTCTCGCTAATCTTCTTTGCCACGAGTGTTCCTGCATTTAGGGCATCATCATAGCTTTCAAAAGGTTGGCGCCCCGGAATCGCCGGGATGTAGGGTTGTTCAATATAGCAGTGGTCGTCGATCATGATTTTGTAACCATATCCACCCTCCACCTTTTCCACTTTTACCGAAATGTTGTGAAGTGTATCGTCTTGCTTATTGATAATTTTTTTCCCTACTACAATAGAGATGATGGTTGCAAGCAGTAGGACAATAATAAGTTTTCTTCTCTGCTTCATATCAATTCTCTTTTTTAGTTATCTTCTGATTCGATCTCAGCCCAAGGTTGGAATTTCCAGATATCATCGAAATCATAACTACCATTCGATCCTAGAGCTATATACCCCTGGTTATTCAGGGTAAAGGCCACTGCGTTTTCACGAGGTGTCCCTTCAAAGTCTTCTTTCTCGTCCCAGTCATCTTCTGCTGCATTATACATCCAGATGTCATTCTGAATACCGCTATTATAACCAAGGCCTACATAAGCAATGCCGTCCATGACAAATGAGATAGCATTCTTTCTCATCACAGCGATATTCTCTAATTCGTTATCGTCCCAATCCAAGTCTCTTTTCTTTATCCAAGCGTCGTTGGTTGCATCATACGCATAGACATCTTTTGCAGCTTGTCCATTGCTATAACCAGTTAATACATAGCCAAGACCATTAAGAACAAATGCTGTGGCTCCTTGACGTTTACTACCACCTGAACCTCCATTTGGATCAGATCCCAAACTAGCTACTTGTGACCACTGTTGTGCTTGTGTGTCGAATTTGTAGAAATCTTTTTGATCTTTTCCATCATATCCAGTTCCTACAAAACCATTACTTCCAATAGTAAATGCAACAGCACTATTACGAGCGGAACCAATGAAATCACCTATCTGTGTCCACTGTCCACTGTTTGTATCATATTTATAGAAATCGTTCAACCTATAGTCTCCATCCCATCCAGTACCTACATAACCACTACCATTAGCAGCGAATGCTACAGCACCTGTACGTGGTACGCCTGGAAAGTCTTCTATCTGTGTCCAATTATTTTTATCCGGATTGTACACCCAAAAGTCTTTCAGATAACCATCAGCATAACCATCATTGTTTCTATCGTCGTCTCCAAATCCGAGACCAACATATGCTTTATTGTCTATAGTAAATGAGACAGAATTACCACGAGCAAGACCGTCAAAGTCAGACATTCTCACCCAGTTTCCATACAAATCATCATCGTCATTATTACACGATGCGAAGCCAACTACAATGATTAAACCAAGTATCCATTTAAGGTTTGCAATCTTCATTCTTTTCATATTATGAGGTGTATTATTTTGACGCTAAGATACTTGTGGTGTTCATTTGCTGAGAACAAAACGGATATAAAACGGGGTATTATCAATCAAGAATATCATTTTATCTACCAAAGCGTATTTCTATTCAAAATTACATATGTCGACGATAAATATGCTTTCGTAGATAAAATATGGTCTTTGTTAGATACTCAAAATAGGCTTGTTTAAAATGTTTCGAGGGTGGGGTTATCCTTAATATTTTTGGTCGGAATGAACTATTCTACTTCAGTGGCACTTAGTATAAGAAGGTTAAGATTAGTAGGTGGTAAATATTCATTAGAATTTAATCATATTGGAAATGCAAAGAAAGAATTCAATATTCAAAGCTCTATTTATATTTCTTATTTTTTCGTTATCTCTATCTTCATGTATGGATGACGGAATGGGGTATGAGCTTGGGGATGATTTGGTAGATGATGATTCAAGGGTGGTAATGATCGATACGGTTGCCATTGATGTCTCTACTTTCATGCTCGATTCATTGGTAACAACAAATACCGAGAGAGTTACTGTCGGTAATTTGATCGATCCAATGGTTGGAACCACAACGACTCAAACACGAGTGCAGTTTATCTGTAACTTCTATCCTGCCATGGAGTCTACTGCTGAATTTGACTCTATCACTATGATTTTACATTCTGATGGCTACTTTTATGGAGACACGCTATCGATGCAAGATGTTGAAGTATATCCATTGGATGAGTATCTAGATCCTGACGACTACAGTAATGATGCCTCTACCTTCTATAATACCAATACGATCTATTACGATCCACAAAAGTTATTAGGAAAGAAAGTATTTCGTCCCTCTTTCCGCAAAGATTCGACCCTCTCTATACCTCTTGATAAAGAGTTAGGGAAACGACTCTTTAATTTGGCATACGATCAGAATGATTCCCTAATCAATGTAGATGAGTTTAAAGAGATTCTACCTGGTATTGTTATTGTGCCTGGAGCCGAGTCCCAAATTGTTACTGGATTTGAAGCACCTACAGACTCTATCAGTTCTGGAGCTTCTCCTCCTCAAATTAAGATCTACTACCACGATAAGATGAGTGACGAAGCACTAAGCTTCTCGCTACAATATACACGTTCCGATTATATGTACAACACTTTCACTACCGATTATAGTGGAACATCTCTCGAAGGTTTAAAGCACGATAACGAAGTGACGATTCCTACGAACCAAAGTGATGATGTATCCTATGTACAAGGTGGTAATGGTTTGGTGACACGTCTCAACTTTAGGGATATGAAGGACCTTCAATATATCGGTCCTGGAATGATTGCCAGTGCCATATTAACGTTCAAACCGCTAAAGGGTAGTTTCAATCGTTTCGACTTTCGATTACCGACCACGCTTTCCCCATATATCGTAGACAAGAAAAACAAGGTCTTAGGTCAGCTTCTTTCCGAAGATGGCGAATCCCCTGTTATGGGTTATCTATTTGAAGATGCCGCTTACGAAGACAATACCGAATATCGAATCGATATCACCTCTTTCATTAAAAATGAGTTTAGAGAGGATCAAGAGTGGGATCGTAGTTTGATACTACAACTCACCTCTTTTGAAGAGAATAGGGCTGTCGATCGCTTGGTGATAGATAATGGAAATCAGAACAATATTGAACTAATACTGTATTATATAGTATCAGAGTAATGCCAATTGGATTAATAAATGATCTATAAAGGCTTGTGGATATATTTTGTTTAGACAAGGCTAAAAAATAGAAGCATAGTCTTTCCCTACGGTGATATTTTGTAACGAAGGATAAATAAAATAGAATGAAAGGATATAGCTCATCTATTGATGTAATTGGTATAAGTTTAAACATCTTATCGTATATGTATAAATCAATCATTAAAACTCTCTTTGTGGTCGTGTTAGGCTTAACCATTACACCTCTAGCTTATACCCAAAACAACACCTCCTCACCTTACTCTATGTATGGTATTGGTCAAACGGGATACGGAATAAATGCACGTAGTGTAGCCATGGGGGATGTAAGTGTCGGAATACGAACAAACGAACGAATTAACCCTAAGATGGCAGCTTCGTACACTGCTCTGGATAGTGTGCGAATCTTCTATGATCTCGGGGCCACTGGGATATTTACCTATGCGACAGAACAAGGAGAAAGCGAGACGACTTTTGATGGGAACATCACCTCTCTGAATGTTGCCACTCGTATCATGAAACATTGGTATGGTGGTTTCGGTGTCTTCCCTCGTTCATCTATCGGTTATAACATCACCACCTACAATACCGTGGAGGGAACACTTGAAGAGTATCCTACTTATTGGTCTGGTTCAGGAGGTCTATCTCAATTCTATTTCAATAACGCCTTTAGTATCACGGATAATTTCTCTGTCGGGGTGAACTTTTCTGTATATGTAGGTCCGATGACCTCTACCAAACAGCAAGTATTTAATGCCAATTCATCGGTAGAGATCACCACCGATGAACTGTCTGAGCACTACTCTGGAATTACGGGTGATATTTCAGCACAATACACTCTTCCAATCAACGACAACAGTAAGCTTATTCTTGGGGCTAAGTTTGCTCCTAGCTCAAGTCTTTCAGGAGACTCCCACCAACAAATAGTACATAACTCAAGTGCATCCGGTATTAACGATACCATTAAGAATGAATCTTCGAGTGCAGCTGTTATCGACCTTCCAAGCTCTTACTCTGTAGGAGCAAGTTATATGTTATCGGATAATCTGGTGGTCGCATTAGACTACCAACGAGTCAATTGGGGGGACATCCAATCTAATAATTCCGACTACAACTACACCAATCAGAACATCTTTAATGTCGGTTTTGAATACGTAAACAATAGAGAGAGTCTAAAATACAAAGATCATATCGCTTATCGTTTAGGTTTTAAGTATGACGATGGTTATCTGAATGTACGACATAACCAACTGAAAGATTGGTCGGTATCTATGGGTTTAGGATTTCCCATTCGTCGTAGCTTAAGCTATATCGATGTCGCCTTTGTTTATGGACAGCGAGGATCGAACCAGTATGGTATGATTCTTGAAAACTATGCACAATGTATGATTACCTTCAGTCTTTCTGACCGATGGTTCCGTAAACGAGTGATAGACTAAACAAAGAAGAGATAAGATGAAGAAGAGATCTATTGAGGGATTTGTAAAACAACGTAAGTGGCTTTGGCATATACTTTTTTGGGGATTATACCTTCTATTGATGTACTTATTCATTATAGGTTTTCGTGATCGCATACAACTTCCATGGTTTAGTATGATCCCACTGTTTTTACAGATCCCTCTCTTCTATGTAAACTATTCCTATCTTTTGCCAAATTACTTTAATAAACGAAGTGTTTGGCAATACCTATCTATTAATATATTGCTGATAACCTTCGTGTTAACCATTTCGGTTATATACCATCGTTCTGTCTTTATCTCTTTTGGTACACTTTTTGAACATCTAGACATAAACATTCAAGATGTGTTGGCGAAGAATGTAAATTATATCTTCTCCAACTTTCTATCATGTTTAACAATACTGTTTTTTAGCTCCATGTTCTACCTCTATGAAGTTCGACTTAAAGAGGAGAAGAAGGAGTTAGAGTTGAGTCATCAACTTAGAAGATCGCAATTTCAACTATTAAAGACACAAATTAACCCTCATTTTCTATTCAATGCTTTAAACAACATATTTACCCTCTCGGTAGTAAAGTCTGATAAGACTTCGCAGAGCATCCTTGACCTTTCGTCACTGTTACGTTATGTGATCTACGACTGCAACTCAAATTATGTGAGTATTTCGCAAGAGGTCGACTATATTACCCACTATATTAAGCTGGTGAAGTTAAAAGACGATACCATCGATAATGTCCGTTTCCACTACGATATCAAAGACGATGTGGGAATTGCCCCGATGTTATTGATTCCTTTTATCGAGAACAGCTTTAAACACGGTAACTTTGAAGATGCCGAGAAAGGGTATGTAGATATTGAGTTGTTTGCCTCTACCGAAAGGATACATTTTCGTTGTATCAATTCGATAGGTAAAGTACAGAAGAAGAAAGATGGAGTAGGGGGTATTGGTGTAAAAAATGTTCTCGAACGTTTAGAATCTTTATATGGCGACCGAAGTATTGTAAACATTGAGCATCAAACGAATGTTTATATTATAGATATAAAAATTGTATTGATGTTATATGGAGAACATTAGCTGTATTATTGTTGACGACGAACAACTATCCCGATTGCTTATCGAAGGTTATCTGGAGAAGATCCCTTCTATCGATCTAAAAGGAACCTTTAAAGATGCCCAAGAAGCCCTGTTGTACCTACAAGAAGATAAGGTAGATCTTATCTTCCTTGACATTCAGATGCCTACACTGACCGGTATCGAGTTCATCAAATCACTTAACTATAGACCACAGGTGGTATTTATCACCGCCTACCCTCAGTATGCTATCGAAGGCTATGAACTAAATATCGTTGACTACCTCTTGAAGCCCGTCTCATTTGAACGATTTCTTAAGGCCGCCGTCAAAGCACAAGAGCAAATTCTTTTGGTAAGAAAAGCAGCATCCCCCGAGACATCAACCATCTCATCCAGTAGTGCCTCTGCCAAACATCTATTGGTCAAGAGTGAACATCGTCTCTATCGTATTGCCTTTGAGGATATTCTCTATATCGAGGGGTCACGCGAGTACCTCATTATCCACACCGCCCAAGAGAATATCAGCACCCTCATGTCTTTCAAGAACCTCTTAGAGTCACTACCCGAGAAGCAGTTTATCCGTGTCCATAAATCTTTTGTTGTTAATCGTGATAAAGTGAAATCACTCTATGGCAACCAGCTCGAAATAGATAATGCACGAATCCCCATAGGTAAGATGTACAAGAATGAAGTGTTGGAAAATCTATTCTAACACTTCATTGTAACCAACGTTATCTATTAATCCAATTGTATTATTTCGTTATTGAAAAATTACTTTTATACTCTTTTGGGTATCACGATCCCTTATGATATAGATCCCTTTTTTAAGAGGCGGATTAATCATCGTATCAATTCCATTGGTAGTGAAGGAGGAAACCACCTCTCCCTCTATATTAATTATCTCATACGAATGTTGTTGGATGTCATCTTGATGAATATAGAACCCATTAATTACAGGATTTGGACTAACTGTAAAGTGTCGCTCTGACATATTATAACTGTTGTAGTTGATCAAACTATTTACATTAGTACTGATCTTCAAATCTGTTTTTGTCAGGTAATCTTCAATATGAACAAATCGAAGTCTTTCCATGAAATTAAGTCTGTCGGAAGAGTAACATGCAATACGTAATAGTGCATTGTCTTTGATGTGTTTAGGAGTAGTAAGTTTAAGTGTTACAGAACTTAGGTTCTTGTCAAGTACTGCACTCTTAATGCATTCATCCTCAAAATCAATAAAACCATCTAAGTCTAAGTCTATCCAGATTGATATCTTTGGTTGTTTGAACTTATCAGGAATAGTATACTCAATCTTCATTTCATAACTTTTACCAGGAATCAGATCAATAACTTTGGCTTTATAATCTAGGTAGCCTCCAGTCCCTCTGTCTTCATCATTGTGTATGTTTGAAAGTGAGATCATATCTAATACTTTCGAAGACCTAACAACTTTTACCGCTTTATATATATCTGCTTCTAGTGTTGTTGCATCAATCTTATTTGATCCCTTGTGTTCATAATAGATCTTTCCATCTTTTTCAATATATCGAAAGACCTTATATTTATATGTTGTGGATGGGCTTAGCTTATTGTGATCAAAAGATCTATTATTCTTATTTATATATGAACAGTTATCTGTATATCTAAAGCCGTTCACTGGATTTACCACATCTGGTCCCTTGTGAGCCCATTTTACAAAATATCCTGTAAAATTATCATGACTTTCTTCCCACTCGAATTTAACATCATATCGAGATACTTTAGTTGCTTTTATTGTCAAAGGGGGATGCTCAACGATGGAATTAGGATAACCATTCTCTCTTTTAATTAAATCCTCATCCACTTCAATTTTAAAGACCAGAGCATATTTGTTAGGTAGAGAGGATGGTAGATGAATAAGAAGACCATCTTTTGTTCTATTAAATGTGACTTCACCATGACCGAGAAGAGTAACCTTGGTGATTTGGTTATTGCTACTGATTTTAAGATCAGAACTCAATGTCTTGATTAAACAACTTTTTGTGTAATCAGTACTTAAAGCCATAGCATACAACGAGTCCCCATTCATTGTAAACCTAAAATCCTCTTTATTGAATAACTCTGTATTCGGTTGAATCTCACGAGAGCTATTCCCATTCTTTGGGTTTATCTGAACATAAGATAGATTCTCTAGATGTCCTTCACCATATATGGCCCATGGGGTTGTGTTGTAGATAGCTTCTCCATTCTGCTTTAGCCATTTGCCTGTCTCCAAAAGAAGCTCTTCTTGCTCTCTATCAAAAGTTCCATCAGGGCGCGGGTTCATCGACAACAATAATCCTCCATTTCTTGATACCAAATCGCATAGTCTAACAATAATATGACGTGGTTTTTTATACACAATATTATTTGCCCATTGCCAATCACACCATCCCACAGCACTCGGGGTGTCATCTTCCCATGGCCAGTCTATAAAAGAAGCCCTATGAGAGCCATTCTCATAACTGTATACTCCGAATTCTTTTCCAAAGTTTCCCTTATTGTGAACAGAGACCTCCTTCTTTTCATCTATTCCCATATTAAAGAAGTGGGAAAGAATCTTCTCTGTAGAGAACTTTCCTCCTCCTGCATCAAACCATAATATGTCTGGCTTGTATTTGTTAATAAACTCAACAGTAAGATCATATCTATTTTGTGAGAACTCATCTTCTGTTCCCATAAACCAGTAATAATTACGAAGTTGAGGATCAAATAGATCTATTTTATCATAAATCTTTTTGTTCTTAAACCTGTTTCTTATTGCTTGGTAATGAGCGTAGGTTCTTCCATGATGGAATGTCGCAATAGTCTTTATTTCTCTTTTATTTAGTTCGTCATATAGCTCCTGCATTACATCTCGTTTCGCTCCCAACTTCCCAATACATAAATCAGTTATATCACTGTCCCACATACAAAAACCATCATGATGAACCGCTGCAATTCCTGCATATTTCGCTCCTGATTTCTCTATCAAATCGGCCCAATATACTGGATCAAATTTCTTCGCTTTAAATAGGTTAGCCATATCTTTATAACCAACTCCCTCGTTGATGTTTCCAACATGTTGATTGAATAATTGATACATCTCTCCTTTGGGATTCGTATGGTAATATTTAAGATATCCTGTAATATAGTCATTAGCCCAATTGGGACTAGTATGATCCCAACCCCCTGAAACGGAGTAGACGCCCCAGTGAGCATAAATGCCAAATTTTACATCTTTAGCCCATTGTGGTACTGTATGTTTTTGCAGAGAATTCCAGTCTGCATTATATCGTTCTGTATCTGAAGCTTGCGTCGATGAATTCAGACACAAAATGCAAAGCAATAATGTTATATATTTCATCTTTATTTATTTCATCTTTATTTATTTATTTCATCTTTATTTATGTGACGATACTATGCTGTAACTATAACCTCTTCTCCTTTTAGATATATTTACACCTGATGGTATTAAGACCGTTCTCATTATTCATTCTATTAAACAGAATAGCATCTACACATCTTTAAAATTAGCATTAGGCCACCTTGCGAGCATCTGCCACTCATTGTCCACAAAAACTTGAGATATGATCCCATTCAGTTTTCTTTTGTAGATCTCTCCTTGATGGTGTTCCCATTTTCCACTACTTAGTTTATCCACTGGTTGACTCGCATCCATCACCACCTCTTCGTTACGGTAGTTTGTAATAACAATAGGCTTCTTTTCCGTCCCCGACACGTTTTTCACAAATGTCTCTTCTATATAGTGTCCTTTACGAAGAAAGATCGTATCACCTGCAACGATACTTTCTAAACTCTTTTTTATTGTTCCATATGGATTCAACATCGTTCCGTCTCCTTTAACATCATCTCCCGATGTTGAAACAAACACATTCTTTGCAGATGCCATATTGGGATTTGAAAGCATCTGTACCCCCATAAGTATTGCCAAAACCAATACTTTGAAGTAAATTGGGTAATAATTTTTCATAATAGTATGTTCTGTAAGGTAAAATTAAATGTTGTAAATGCTTTATTCATAGATGTGTTAGTTCTAGGAATTCGATCTATCCTTGCCAACCCAATAACTCTCTGCTTAAAGCATCTTCTCGAATGTTCTTTTTATTCTATATAATCGTGATCACAGATAGATAAACACTCTTTTAATGATGTCGAAATTACTTTATAAGCTTTCTGCGTAGTAATATAGATTGAAATATTGTTAACATCCTCGAACCATCATTACACAAATCTTAAGTAGTGAGTAAAGATTGTTATTTATTGATTTAAAAGGAGTTGTTTGTTTCATGCCATTGTTTTATGGAATAAACAAAATGTCTCAAAAAGTTGGTAATGATTTGTCTGTTAACGAACCTAAAGATCATGCGAAACTGCAGCTATAATTTTTTTAGTAAATTTAGGTTCTAATATCTAGATTATATGAATAAACTCTCTCTTTACGACACCCTCGGAATGTTTCTACCTGGTGCAATGCTTCTGTATGGGGTACAAGCAATCAATAAGAACTGGAATTTCTTTACCATCGATATCGAATGGAAAGAATCCCTTATCCCTGTTGCATTGGCTTCCATTCTTTTGGGTGCTCTGCTATTCGCTATAAGTTTCCTATTGGTCAAATCGAAAGCTTTTAAAATGCTTAGCCAACTCTATAAACCTGTCGGGAAAATATACTACAACGATGCGGTCTCTGTTTTATGGGATGCCACTTTTCTCAATAGCATACAAGAAAAACAACACACCAAAGCACATTTCTATTCCAAACAAGAATACCTGGAAGCCGATTATACCCTAAAGCAAAATGCCATACTGCACAAGAAGAATTGTACGACTATGCCTACTACCTCCTAGACTATGAAGGCAAAAATGGAGCAGTGCTATCCAACCACTCTCTCTACTTCTTCTTTCGACAGTCTTTTATTGCGGTAGCCATACTAACCATCACCTCTGGCGTCATATCATCTATATCTCTATGCAACACATGGAGCGCAAACTACTCTATATGGATGATACTTCCTGCTGCGGTAATCCTACTTATCCTATTCAGTCGTCTTGGGCAACACTACCGCAAACGAATGGTTCACAATCTCTATTGGAGCTATTTTATCCATCTCGAAAAACAACATCAAACCCTTAACCCATAAACCAGCTTCTGATATATGAACAACAAAACACACTACAATAAAGACAGCGAGAAATTCAATCTGACAGAGCCAAAGGCAAAAGCGAAATATACCATCTATTTCAACCTTGCCATCCACCATATCGAAAATGGAATCAAAGAAATACACCAAAGAACATCGCTAGGAGTAAAGGAGGGCAAAAGATTCAAAACGCTTTATAATTCCAATATGGCATTAAGCGATAAAGAAAAACTGTTTCGTGCCATCGAAAACTATTTTCCTCTTGTGGTGCCCGTAAGAGCTTATTACGAGAAGGATAAGCGCTCTGATGGTATAAATATCCATGAGAAGGTTTTTAAGGCCTTAGATCTAATATTAGAGCGTCTAAACGCTCTTCGAAACAACTGTAGTCATGGGGGTTACAACCAACCTATTCCTTACAATAAGGACGTAATCGAAAGCCTTCTTCCTGATCTCTTCAAGCGTGCCATCTATCGAGAGAAGAACAAACGTGCGAACCCACTTGCCTGTCCTTACCCTTTCTCTAAAGCACAAAGCGACGATTTCAAAAAGGAGGTGCATCACATTCGCGAACAATATACCCATATGACAGACCAAGAGGTTCGCGAAGAGTTTCTCGATCAACAGATAGAACACTTCGAACAAAACGAGTTTGATATTCATAAATGTTGTAATGGAAAGAGAGCGCCTAAAGATTCTCTTGGGCTTAACGATCTCTTTCTTTTGATGCAATTCCTTGATAAAAAGAAAGCCGAAGAGCTATTGAGTCAAGAGACAGGCTTTAAGGACACATCCAAGATCTATTATCAATTTACCCGTTGGGCTTTCACCTCTTTCTGTTTCCGTGGGCTACGCAACAAAGTGGCCTCCCATCACGAGAACATCCGTATTCCCTTGATGATGCAGATGGTCGACTATCTGAGCTGTGTGCCTGATGCCCTCTATCGCCACCTCACCGAGGCCCAAAAAGAGGAGTTTGTCATGGATTTGAACGACTATTTCTCACCATACAGTGGGAATCATATAGAGAATAAGCTGGTTTCCCACCTTGTAGTGCGCAAACGCTACGAAGACAAATTTCCATATTTTGCCATACGCTTTATCGACGAGGTGATCCAACCCAAAGGCATACGCTTTCAAGTCTATGCTGGCAACCATCTAAAAGATCGCAGAGAGAAAGATATGGATGGCAAAGTGCTATCTCGTGAGATAAAAACCCCCATCTACCTCTTCGAACGACTCTCCACCGTATGTCGAAACAAAGAAGCTTTGCAAACCTCCGATGCAAACAGTAAGTCATTAGAACTGTTTCCCAACCCATCCTATCACATCGAAGACCGTAAGATATGTCTTGCCATAAAGGGCAAGGATAAGAAAAAGACCACTTCAACAAAAACGAACAACACCTACTATGGTAGCGAACTAAAAAACGATATCCGCAATAAGCTGAGTGATTCCGATACACAAAAGGAGCATTGGACCCACTGCGTAATCTCTACACACGATCTTGTGGCATGGCTACATATGCTTCTAAAACAAGAGAAGCAGACTGACAAAGATGTGTCTCAAGCGTGTTTTGCCTCTTGGATCAATGGTCGTCATATGGCTTTAGGTCATCTGATCAAAAACGAAGAGAGCAAGGACAAAATATTACCTAAGCCTACCGAGGGACTCGAAAATGATGTGAAGCGTTGTCATTCCTATATCGAACTACTCTCTTTCAAAAGATGGAAGAAACAACATAAAACGTCGGACACCGAAGAGGAAGTCGATAAAGAAGCCTGTATCAAGCAAATACATAAGCGTGTGGCAGATCGCCAGCAGAGGTTAAAGGATCTCGGAGACAAACGTTTTCTATCGGATCGCATTAGAGGAACACTGGCTTCGTGGACTGCCGACCAGCTGGTGCGTTGGATGCCAAAAAACGTACGCAGCGAATGGAAAGGCTACCACCATCGCGAACTGCAAGCCCTGCTGGGTGCAAAATACTTTGATTTGGCATCACTAAATAAACTCTATTGGGGAGTATGGACAAAAGAGAAAACATCGCGACCTTGGAGGCAAGCTTTGTTAATGGCCTTCAAAGGAGCTGATTTTATCACCTTCTACCGATCTTTTCTCGATTTCGAAATCAACCAACTGGAACAATTTACCAAAGATCCAACCACCGATATTCCCCTTAAACATCCGTTGTTCGAATACATGAATCCAAAACGATTCAAGACCACCAGCTACCTGAACTACCTAGAACAGTTGCAGCAACAAGTTCCTGCGCTTCCTCGTGGGCTGTTCGACGACAAACCAACCTACCATCCCAAAGTCTCTGGAATTCGTATCGATACCCATCCCGATGAGTATGCCGACTGGTTTGTCGAAACCTATCGCTATCCTAAAGCGGACTACCAAAGTTTCTACAATAAGCTCCCCGAATCTATCGAGATCCCTTCTGATGAACTGGAGACGCTACGTAAACAGGATGTACATCAAAACAAGAGTGACCAAGAACTGCAGAAGAAGTACCACTATCAGGAGATGTCCAAAATACGTAAGGAGCAAACCAAAGACCAGGCGATATGGTGGATGGTCAAATATATGTTGAACCAAACTGCCTGTGCCGATAACCAAATGGAACAACGCGTGGAGGAGCTATCCCTGCGTGAGGTCTACATCTCTGGATCACAAAAAAAAGCGGAACAAGAGAGTGCCCTGAAACAGTCGAAAAGAGAAAAAGGAAATATGGATGACAACCTGACGAAACACACCAGCCTCTATCGATTAGAGATCCCTGTGTCTCACCATACCGATGCAAAAATACAACTTGGCGACCTACTAGATTATCGTGCCAAACGACGTGACCCTCTGGTAGAAACCCTACAAAGCTATGATCCCAACAAACATTGGGACAACCAAACCATCGATCACGAGCTATTCAGTGGGAAAGACGCATATCTGACCATTCAAAGAGACGAGATCTGGGAAAAACTATTCACTTTCGAGAAAGGCCTATTAACACGCTATCGAAACAAAAAAGGTTATCCGGAATCCGTCTATCCCGAAGCATTCAAGCACAATGGCTATCCCAATTTTAAAACCATGCTGTTCGCCTATTATCACAACCAAATAACCGATGAGTTCAAACAGACACTCAATGCTTTTATCGATGAGAAACCATACAACAAAAACCGAACCTTCAACAAACTAGAGAAATATATTTTGACCGCAGTACTATTGCGGAATAAATTTGCCCACTCCCAACTACCAAACGTATCTTTTTTGCAGAAACTTAAGGAGATCGGAATATTACAGCTCCATGCCAAAACAACTTATAGTCGTAGCTTAGCAAATACATTGATAGGAGCCCTGAAGCAATTAGAAAGAAATTAAACATAATTCGATAGGATAGAAAAAATGACCTATGACCATGAAAATATCAAACAAAAACCCTATTTTTATTTCGTTGAAATGGGCATCAAAACCCATTGAATGGATACCATTTAAAAGTAGGTTGGGACATACCTGTTTTTGAAAGGTATTCACAACCCCAAATGTTTTTACGACAGGGGTTGAATAGTTGGGACATGCCTGTTTTTGAAAGGTATTCACAACCGCATAACAATCATATGCGGCAGCACCTTCGTTGGGACATGCCTGTTTTTGAAAGGTATTCACAACATGCAACACTTTACCGTCAATTGATAATTTGTTGGGACATGCCTGTTTTTGAAAGGTATTCACAACACACTAAGATGATGAATTTTTTCATATGTAGTTGGGACATGCCTGTTTTTGAAAGGTATTCACAACACTATTTCGCTTGATCTTACCAATTCGTTGGTTGGGACATACCTGTTTTTGAAAGGTATTCACAACAACACAGTCAAGGTTGAAGAACTGAACTTCTGTTGGGACATACCTGTTTTTGAAAGGTATTCACAACACATACCTAATAAACTCACAAGACCTTACAGTTGGGACATACCTGTTTTTGAAAGGTATTCACAACAATATTCGCTTCATCTGTTACTGTTAACGAGTTGGGACATACCTGTTTTTGAAAGGTATTCACAACTTATAGTCACACATTTTATCATATGAATCTGTTGGGATATACCTGTTTTTGAAAGGTATTTACAACACTTGTTGGAACTGATTTTATGTTGTAGTGATTACTATAGCGTAAAGAAAAATGATCTATTTACACCATTGAAGACCTTGAAGTTTATATCGATAGGGGGGTGCTAAAGTTAAAGTCCTCATGGTATTCGGATTACAACAATATTGCGATAAAGGCGCCGCAGTTAATAGCCTAGTGTGAAGCGCTAGCATATAGGTGAAAAAACAGAGGAGGGATGTAAGTACGATCGTTATAGATCTATTTACCAAACACAATAAGCTCTTAAGTTTAGCACTCTCAGTGCATTGTTGTAATCACATGGGGCTGAAACAAGGAGGGTTTGTCGGATTCGTTCATTCTGTTTCATCCACATTTTGCAGATATACTTTCATCCACTTCTCTGTTTTTAACATCGTATATTCTATGTCACGACCACTATCGGCCTCTCTTTACAATGGTTTTATCTTATTGCTTACCGCTTCTAAATATCCTCTAGAGATTCCACACCTATAGCTCATCTCATCATTAAAGGAATAGAATACATGAGAAAAGAAGTGACAAGCCAAAAGGTTATTTGCCGAGAAAAAGAGGTGGATATTTACGGCTGCTTTCTACTACTTTTTAGCCGAAAGTAAGTTCAATGCATTATATTTCAAATATATAGGTGTTGAGTCTTTGTATCCCCACCATATTTTTATATATTTAAATACATCTATGACACGAATTCAATACACGTAGCATCCAAAAGCTAGAGAATGTATATTGATCAGCACAATGGGACAACTCCGTTACATATCCACAAACCCCACTTCACCAAATCACACTTTAGTGATATGTAGCTTCAAAGGACCTCCTCCGTGGACGGTGTAAAATTAACTCTGTCTAAATTTTCTTAAATTAGTAGACATGGAAAGAGTTGATTTAGAAGAAGTAAGAATTAAAGCGTTAGATCAGATCCGTAATGGAGGCAATTTAACAGGTAAGGGAGGAGCGTTTGCACCATTGATTAAAGAGTTTATTGAAGCCGCGTTAGAAGCAGAGATTGAATCCTATTTAGATTCACAAGAGCGTAGTCGAGGCAATAAGCGTAACGGTAAAGGGAAAAAGACCCTTAAATCACTATCAGGGGAAGTTCAGATTGACACGCCACAAGACCGCCATAATAATTTTGAACCAGTAGTCATTAAGAAGCGTGAACGTATAATGAGTGATACTCTGGAGAGTCAGATTCTAAGCCTATATGGTAAAGGAATGAGCTTTCGAGATATATCGAGTCATATAGAAGAGATCTATGATATGAATATCTCACACACAACACTAAGTGAGATAACAGAGCGTGTTATACCTATGGTTAAAGAGTGGCAAAACAGGCCATTAGATGAAGTATATCCCATCGTGTGGCTTGATGCCATGCATTATAAAGTCAAAGACGAAGGACGTGTTGTAAGCCGAGCTGTGTACAATGTTCTAGCCATTGATAAGAATGGCCACAAGAATCTTATTGGCATGTATGTCTCAGAGAGTGAAGGGGCTAAGTTTTGGTTAAATGTACTGACTGACCTTAAAAACAGGGGAGTAAATGATATATTGATTGCATGTATTGATAACCTAAAAGGGTTTGCCGAAGCTATTGAGTCAATTTTCCCATCTGTTACCGTGCAATCCTGTATTGTACATCAAATAAGAAACTCCATGAAGTATATACCCCATAAATACAAGAAAGAGTTTATGGCAGATTTAAAACCTGTCTACAAGGCTGTAAACAAAGAACAAGCAGAGAGTCGTTTAGAAGAGTTAGAGCAAAAATGGGGTGAGAAGTATCCAATAGTTATTGAATCGTGGAATCGCAATTGGCATAAATTAAGTGCCTTCTTTGAGTTTGAACAATCAATAAGAACAATGATATATACAACCAACCCAGTAGAGGGCTTTCATAGGCAAGTTAGGAAGATTACCAAAACAAAAGGAGTCTTTCCCAATGATATGGCATTGAAGAAGTTAATATATCTAGCAACAATGGATATCCAGAAGAAGTGGAATCGATCAATCGAGAACTGGACTACGATTATACAGCAGCTCAGGATCAAATATGGGGAAAGAATGCCTGTTGACATTTAAAGCCCCATAAGATGCAAAGGTTGAATAGTTTCATTCAATAAAAAAAGGGTGTAATAAACAGCTCGTACCTCACTGCCCTTGTTTTATTGAAGAAAACTTTCAAAAAGGCACTTACAGGGATTTAAAAACAGTATATTTAAAATCACTACGAAAAATAACCCAGACAGAGTTTAATTTACACTACCCCTCCGTGTTTCCTTCGTACCTAAGTAGTACCTCCCCCTACCTTTGTCCATGATTCAGCCATGTTTCGTCCATGGTTCAGCCACCAATACCCCCGAAATCGATGGACAAACCATGGAGGAACCATGGACGAAACATGGACAAAGGTAGGAGGAGACACCTACCATCCCCCTATCAGGGTGCTAGGAGATATAAAGGAGTGGGGGTTGGTATAGTTCAGACGAGTTTAATCTACACTACCTAAACTTGCTCTCTGATACCGATCCCGTCATATCTTTATTTTTAATATCATGAGAGCTTTAAAGTTGTTTATGACACCACTACAAAAGGGGAAGATATAATCTTTCGTAGTGGCAATAGTGAAATTTCTTCCTTGTATTACATGTGGCAATGGTGTTGAGGAGTGTGTTGTTGGTTTTGTCTTTGTATTTTGAGGTGGACTGTTTTGTGTGTTGACAATTTAATAGAGGTGGAGGGGGGGATAAAAAAACAGCCATAAGATACTTTTAACGGTATGCTTATGGCTGTTTGTACATTCGTCGCCTAGACACTTCCACATATTACATTTATGGTTGTGTGATGTGATGATAGAGGTGTAAAGGGTTTTCACACCAACGGTTATCGTCTAGGAGGACGAACTTGGTATGATGCTTTCACTTTTCCCTTGGTAATGTTTGCAAGTTTTGCCTTAAGAAAGCGTTTACGCAAAGGAGAACAATGGTCTACGAACATCACTCCGTCAAGGTGATCATATTCGTGTTGAATGACGCGTGCAGCAAAGCCATCGTATGTTTCATCATGGAAATTCCACTCTTCATCGTAGTATTGGATTCGGATATGGCCAGGGCGAGTTACGTCTTCGCGAATACCTGGAACACTAAGGCATCCCTCTTCCATTGATTCTAATTCTCCAGTACGCTCAACAATCTGTGGATTGATCAGCGCTTTTTTGAAATCTTTCAGCTGAGGGTCTTCATCGGCTAAGATGGTTGCGTCGACTACAAACAGGCGGATGTTTAGTCCAACTTGTGGTGCAGCAAGACCTACTCCTTCGGCATTATACATGGTTTCGAACATGTTGCCGATAAGGCTTTGCAATTCTGGATAGTCCTTATCTATTTCTGGAGTCACCTTTCTTAGAACAGGATCTCCGTATAATGTGATTGGTAGTATCATATCTTATTTACGTCTAAACTATTTTTTCGATTCCATATAGGATTGGAGAATAATGGTAGCACTTACTGCATCTACAGTGGCTTTGTTTTGGCGTTGCTTTTTCTTTAGCCCAGCGTCAATCATGGCGCGGAAAGCTAGGTTGGAAGTGAAACGCTCGTCGTGTTGCTCGATAGGCATATCGGGAAACTTCTTAATGAAGTTCTTAATGAATGGATTGATATACTCCACCGATTGAGAGGGCTGTCCGTTGTTTTGTAGCGGATATCCAATCACTACTCTTTCGACCTCCTCTTGTTTAAAGTAATCTTCTAGGAATTTGATTACTTCATGTGCAGGAACAGTAGTGAGTTTGTTGGCGATAATCTGCATTGGATCGGTCACTGCGATACCCACTCTTTTACGACCGTAGTCTATTGCTAATATTCTTCCCAAAACTTTTTTTTGCAAATATAGCGGAATTGTGAGAGTGTCGGAAGTAATTAAATAAGATTTTTTACTCTTTTACTGTTGTGCTACAGGGGTTTTGGTTAACATAAGGCTTCTTGTATGATGAATGTCTTACTTTTTTTACCTGTTTTCGTAGTATGACAATAAATGATATTTGTTATTTTATACTAAAAAATTATGGTCAATGGAGATTTAGTCGTCATATTTTTTGGATGGGTTCTTTTTTTTTTATTCTTTCGTATTTACAAGGGTTTAGGTAACATAATAAGGAATACCTACGAATCGAATGAATGCAATTTGAGCCCTAGATAGAGAAGAATAAATGGTCTTTCATTATCAAAATAGTCGAACCATTATGAGGATTTTTACATTTATCTGTTTTTTTGCTTCTATCGTGATGATTTCATCATGTAGTTTGTTGCGAAACAACAAGGGCTACACTCCGATAGAGGCTTTTGCAGGAGATACCTTACAGTATATAAAGACGAATTTCGACAATCGAAAGGAAGCTTATGTCGGTAAGAAGTTTAAATATTTTTTGAAGGATATCAATGTTCCATTGAACTCATATTTCGCTGATTTCGTCTTTAAAGGCGAAATGGGGTGTGAAGGGGTATCTTTCTTTGTAAATGAAAATGTGGATGGTAATGGTGGTAGTAAGCCGATTATTGTTCATGTGAAATGGGAGCGCCTTCTTCCGAGTGACGAGCCAAGTCGAATGGAACGTGACAATGGGCAGACGTGGACCAAGCAGGAGTCTGGCTTCTATAAGGGAATCGTCATTAAAGACATCTGTACTACCGAATGGGGTACGTGTACAGAGTGTGCTAAATAGCAATTAGTGATAGGGGCTATATGGCCCTACAATTAAGATATTTCATGAAGACTCTTCTACCTAGTAGGAGGGTCTTTGCTTGTTATCATATTGATACTTCTATATATTAAGAAACTCGTTTCTTGTACTGTTTTTCTATTTTTTTGTCCCTATTAGTCTTTAATACATATTAAATAAAATATGTATCTAATATGTAAATACAATGTCCTGTCAAGCGGTTCAGAATTATTGCTCGGTATTTGATTTGTGGGTTGGTGAGAACTTCTGTGTATCAATTCATAATTTTGTCTAAGAGGTGTAGATTAAATGTGATAGTATAGATGCAATATTTTTTAGAGAAATTTGTGTCATGTAGGATGCTTTATTCGTGGTATTATTACGAAAAAACGTATGTTTTTTCATAATAATACCAAATGGTGAGAGTTTATTTTATGAGTTTTAGAATATACTCATTTATTTGTAGTCTGTTATTTCGCTATAGGAAACTTTGTTTTTAAGCCTAATTCTATTTCATATGTTCCTGTTGGAAGTGTTATAAATGAATTCTTATCTTTATCTGTTAAGGTTTTGTAATTCTTACCATTTACCTTCACTGTTCCATGAAAATTTTTCGGTAATGTGTAATCGGCTTTTGTGTTTGTAGGAATAGTGATCTTGTGAGTAAATAGGTTTTGACTTTTATTCCACTGACTGGAAATTGTCCCGTATCTAGTGTCATAGGTTACTTTCGCATGATCTAATCCAGTGATAATACAAGGTTTAATAACAAAATGACTAAAACCATAAGTATTATCCTTTAGTTGAATTCCTCCTATGCCTTGAATAAACCACTTTCCGATTGATAGATAACAGTTGTGCATTTGTGAATTATTTCCATTCCATTGTTCCCATATTGTTGTGGCACCATTTTCTATCATATAGCCCCAGCCAGGAAATGTCTTTTGATTGACCATGGTGTAGATTAGGTCATTTCGATCAGATTGCATAAGGTATTCAAGAAGAAAATATGTACCGAGCATTCCACTATTTAGATGGCCTTTGTTCTTTACTAAGATAAGATTCTCTAAATAGTTGTCTATTTTATCGGTAAGATTAGCTGGTACGACACCGACGAGTAGAGGAAATGCTTGATATGGTTGTTCTCCGTTTACATAGCATCCTCTTTCTGATGAATAGAATTTTTTGTGGACGGCTTTTCTTGAAATCTGATACATCTCATTATATTTTTTCGCATCTTGTTCATACCCGAGAGTTGATGCGATTTTTGAGATCAATTTTAAGTCATATAAATAAAAACAGTTATTGAAAAATGCGGTTGAAAGTGAGTCTACTCTATGTTTTGGTGACATACCATAGTGTGGAGCAACCCAGTCGCCATGGAAACTCCATAATCGTTCTTTCTTTGATAGTGTTGAATCTTGACAAAGAATGTTGTTGATGCATTTTGACTTCATGTATGACATCCATCTTTTCATTTGTGGGTAAGATGCTTTGAGAGTGGTAAAGTTTCCGTAGTATCGATAAGCATTCCATGGTAAGAATAGACCAAATCCACCCCATCCTGGGCTAAATTTATTTTTGTGAATATTGCTTTCGGGGATAGTATGGGGCCACATACCATTGTCATTTATGCCTTGATTCCAATCGATTGCCCATTTGTTTGATAATGCAGCAAGATCGAATATTGACATTCCTGTTTCTAAGCTAGAATGGCTGTCACCCCCATAACCAAATCGTTCTCTGTGAGGACAGTCTACAACATATCCAGAATAATTTAATGCACGATAAGTATTTACAACTGCATCCCATATCTTGTTTAACAGTGGATTAGAACAAGTGAATTCAGACATTTTCTTGTTGTTCTCATAAAGAGAGAAGGCTTGAATCTTTTTTTTATCTAGTTTATGCAAACCAGAAATCTTTACCCATCTGAATCCTCTATAATTGAATTTATTTTGGAATGTGCCATTTTTTTGAGGAGAAGAAATGACTTGATCTATTTGTGAGAATGATTGATAACCTTTCTTCCACTCAGTATTATTGAAGGCCTTGATCATTCTGCTGTTTCTAACACTTGTAATAGATTTAATATCTAGAATTCTATCAATATATTCAATGTGGATGATTGAATCACATTGTTCTTTTGGAAGATTTAATTTAATCCATCCGGTTAGATGTCTTCCAAAATCGACAAGAAGTTCATTGTCGTTAATTATTTTTATGTTTTGTGGTGTGATAGTATCTTGTAGATATGTTGGATTGTTGCGTTGGTTTATTGCAGGTTTGGATGAGACGTTATAGTAGCTCGCTTTTATCCAGCCTTTATTCTTAGTTAGTTTATGTGAGTTTAAATCGGTCATTTTATTTAGGTTTACTTTCTCTCCTCCATAATTATTCCATTTCCATCCTCCAATATAACTTCGATTTGAGGCTTTGCAGTACCAAGATGTATCTGTTCCTATAGTTTGATGTCTATTTTTATAAGATAATCTTATTTGGGCCCTAATTAATGGAATTAGATGATCTACTCCGTAAGATTTTGATTTGTTACGATACCAGCCATGTGCACACCATAGTGTGATTGTATTTTTTCCTAATTGTAGATATGGCTTAATATTATAGGTGAGATATAGGGAATGTTTAGAGTAGTCAGAAACTGATGGAGTTAGTATGTCTTTAGATGTTTTTTTTCCGTTAATATATAGTTCAAAATATCCTAGGCAGTTAACATCTATAATTGCACGATCAAAGTCTTCATGTATTTCAACTATTTTACTGAAGATAGGGAAGTTATTTTTGGGTATAGATTTATTGGCACCAATCCATTTTGCTTTCCATTTTTGAGATGAAAGTGGTCCTAAGTCAAATGTAGATACATCGCTTTCAAAAGGTTTTTTTCTTTTATTATCCCATACAAGGACTTTCCAAAAACATGATTGAAATGATTTGAGTTGTTTGCCAGTGTAGGTAATATTTGTTGAAGCATCATCATTGATTATCCCAGAATCCCATAGGTCAGGGGTGTTATCATTAAGGAGGTCATGGTTGCTTGCAACCATAATACGATATGATTTTTGTTGAGTTATACTTTGTGGATTTAGTTGCCAACTAAAGTGTGGGTTTGTTGTGTCAAGTCCATGAGGTTTTGTTAGATATTCGCATTCGAGATGTGATATAGCTTTTTGTGGTTGTGCATAGGTCTTACAGTAGAACATAAGAAATAATGCAAATAGAATAATTGGTTTTATCATCTGTAGTCGTTTAAAGTTTTTCTATTTATTGTGATGTGTCGTGTCTGTGTTTGGCTCCAATAAGTACCAGTTTTTGTGTGATTGTAAAATTATTTAATCTTATAATGGAGCATTAATACGTTTCATATAGATAATAATATAGATATAACAGATGATCCCAAAATTATAATCTACTGCAGAAATAGAGCACTATTTCTATAGTAGATTAGTTTAATGCATATTCTATTACTAATAAGAATCTCGTAATGAGTTCAGGGCTTTTCCATAAAAATGTTAATGCTTAAATAAAGTTGTCATCTTTTTAATATTAGACGAGAACAGTTCTCTCTGGGCCTTTATGTTTCGAGATTCGACCCTCTTTCTAAATTATTTACTGTAGATAATAGTATAGCCATGCCTTTTGCTTGGTCATAATTAGAACACTTTATTTTATCTTCTCCAAATATAATATCTCGGATCTAGTTGCTTATTTTGATTGACCAGGGCCCTCTTATAGCATTTACAAATTCCAACCTGAGGTCGATTCGTTATATAATATGAACTCTCAACTAAGACTTTTTTGTTTTTAAAATGGACTGTATTCGATCAACCTTAATCATTGATTGTATTCCACATACAGACCACCGTTTATCTAGTTGTAGAGTAGATATATTAAAAAAAGGAATAAGTTCTTTTTTCAAATCTTCCATATCCTTTGTCTTCAGTAGTTAAGCTCAGATATTCTTTTGTTGATGATTCGTGCAGATTTAAAGCAATAAGTAACTTTGGTTGATTATTTTTGACATTTTTGGTTCAATTCTTTTGTGTTCTAGAAGAGGGCTTTATAGATAAACCTTGTTTCAAATTGCAGTTCAGAAATTCATCTGGATTTCTATCAGAGGTGGAATTGCTATGTTTGACTGAATGTAAGGTTAAATTATTGGTAGTATGTGTTTTATGTATTTGAATTGTGACAAAAGATAAACAACGACAAGGGTATGACAAAGAGTTTAATCTGATGGTTGTCAATCAAGTATTGAGTGGACGTAGTTCTACTCAAGTTGGAGAATAGCATGGATTAGATCGCTCTATGATTCGTCGTTGGGTTCGTCAGTTTAAAAAGTATGAGGATAATAGTTTTCAAGGAAATGGTAATATTGCGGAAACAGAGGATGAGAAACACATCCGAATTTTAGAACAAGAAATTAAGAGAGTTAAGATGGAGTACGACATATTAAAAAAAGCGGTGGGCATATTCTCCACGACAGACAGTTAATATTTGAGTTCATCTAAGTGTGGTATAACAAGAAAAGACTACACTCAGTTCTAGGTTACAGAGCACCTGCTGAGTTTATGGAGGAGTACATTAAATCTGTGGCTTAATATTTTATCCGGAAAAAAGTTGCATATCCAATGGGTATATGGAATATTATAAGATTCCAGAAGTTAATCCTTTAAATGATTTTCAATACAGTATTGTTACCATTCGAGGTTTTCATCCCAATGTTTATAGCAGAGGTTCTCGAGCCAACTATAGAACAGGAGCAGGAGCAGGTATTCGATTTGTAGTAAATTCACTAACCCCCGTTGATGTTGAATCCGTATTAGATAGCCTAGGTCTATCTATGCCTAGTTCAAAAGATATAGAGAAGTATATGCCAAAGAATTGGGTTGCTCCGGGTAAATACCCTCTTTAATTCATTACCTGAAGCGCAAGGAGGAAAAGCATCACTAAGGCACGAAGGTGTCAAGCTCAGGGGATGGCACACAGATGAAACAGATTGGACTGATAACCACAGATTTTATTGTGGTTGTGGTGCAAGGAAAATATGGCCACGGATTAGACGGATTAACACGGATTTGTTGAGTCGCAAGTAAGCCTGGAACCGCGAAGACAGAAAGACACGAAGGTTGAAGCGCAAGAGATAGGCCACGGGTTTTTGTTTTCCTTGCACTTGCACTGAGTGCTACAGTTAATAGCCCAGTGCGAAGCGCTGCGTATGGATGAATAAACGCAATCAGAGCGTTGTAGGTCCGATATCATTATCTCATTCCATCGACGTTGGAGTGTGGGGCTTTATGCCAATGCTTTAGCACGCCTTACGCATTTGTGTGTTGTGGTATTCTGGAGTTGGAACATTCCTCTCGTGCCGATAAATTGGCACAAACTACGACATATTGAATGTAAAGTATACTGAGATGTAACTCTGCGTTTCTAACGTTTGGTTGAAGGATAGTGTATCATATCATATCAGTATGTGCTATCCCATTCTATTTGCTCTTGAAAATGCTACCAAGTTTATGGGACAAAAGAGAGGCCATATCTTTAAATAAGATATGACCTTTGACTTTTCATTCTATCCACCTATAATGGGAAGATAGATGCCCCTCTTTTCAGAAGTTATTACTGCTATTTATTCTGAATTTTAAATGTTCCATAGCTGTTGCCTTCCATCACTTTTACGATGAAGAAGTTTGGAAGTGTTTCTAGTTGATTGATGAAAACTTGCTCGCTATTGTTGATTCTTTCTTTGTGTAGCTCCGCTCCATGAAGGTTAAAAATGGAGATGGTATAGCTTTTGGCAAAGTCTAATCCAACGACTTGAAGTTGTCCCATCGATTTGAATGCATTGATAGAAGCGTGTTGAAGTAGATCGTTGCTTGCTGTGTTTGTTGAAGCAATGGTTTTGATCTCTGAACGTATGCCATCGGCATCTTCTAGGAACATATATAGATATAGTTCTTTATCACTTGTTTTGGCTAGTGATATTAATGTACCGACCCCACCGTTGACATCAACCACCTCTTTTGCTACCGCCTCTGTCGTGTTTTGGATATAAGTGGTGGTGATATTTTCCACCTTATTTTCCGTAAAAATATAGTACAGTTTTCCGCTTTTCTGTGCTTCTGCTTGGGCAGAAAGTAGTGTCTCTGTTCTTGTAATATTTGCTATATGGATCAAGTCCTTCATTTCGTATACCAATACTTGGTCTAGATGTACTCCTTCGTAATTCTGGTCAGACATTAGTTGAATACGAAAATCTAGGGTATTGATGTCGATATTATGGATTTCGAAGTTAAACTTCTTTGCCATAGTGTTGTCTGAATACTGGGTGTTGGCATCTGCATCTATCACACCATTAAGGTCGAGATCGGTACCTAGTTTCCCATAATTGGGATCTATTGCTGCACCATTCTGTATGTATTTTGATCCTACAAGTTGACCAATAGGCTGGTAATTGCCGTCTTTGTCTTTATATTCAAGCTTAACGAAGTCAAGATCTTCAAATTTATTTGAAGGCGAAAATAGTGTTCCTAGTAGGAATGAACAGTGAAGAGATTTGATCTGTGTTGGACGCGATACAGGTGCAAAGGTTACTTCGATAGGATTTCCTGAAGCGTCTTGCATATTGGCCCCAGCCAGAAGATATGCTTCATGTGTTCCATTAATCTTTGTGGCATTGGCATAGTATTTATTCATACTTGCCAGCTCATAACGATTGAAGTAGTCTTTATTCGATAGGTCATAAGTATAGCTTAACTGGTAGCTATCTACTGATGGTACATTCTCAAAACTTTCACTAATTAAGATTGGGCTCTCCACTCTCTCGACCACCACTTCATTCTTCATACCATGAATGGCCGAGAATTTGATTACGGTTGTTTTGCTATCTCTCGATACCAATTCGCAGTTGGGGTGTGTGCCGACAAAAGCGAAACTACCTTTTAGGGTAATGACTCCATCTCCATATTGACTTGGATTGGTTGTTAAAGGCCCATCTTCTACGATACGTAGATCAGGATCGGTATAGCTAATCCTATATTGACCTGCATTGATTTTCTTTGTCAATATTAAACATGCACGGCTGGCTTGGCTAATTAGCTCGTCGCTAAGCGGTGCTGCTTTAAAGAAGCAATACCCTTTTACATTCTGTGTTGGGGCACTATAGACATGGTAGTTGGTTGTGCTATGCTCTATCGTATAGCTCTTCTCTGTTGATGCCATCTTTGTTGCAAATGCTTGCATTTCAGCAGTGGTCGTATTTGGAAGAATGACATACTCATAAGAGGTTGCTTTGGGGGCGGTACCATGGTTGATCACTGCTACTGCAAAATCACCTGTTGTGTCTAGTTCTAGATTGTTTGATTTTGAGTTTTGTGTCTGTTTACGAATCTCAATAGATTGTCCTCCTTTGATCCAATAACCATTACCGTTTGAGTCTATAATCCAGTGTGCATTGCCATCCGAGAAGTCTTGAGCATATGGAAAAGAGGTGATCTCAGTTCCATCGACTACAATGGCAAGTGCTTTGTTGGATAGTTGGTTTTGGAATATTGCGGTTTCTGTTCGATAGGTGGCATTGTCGTTAGAGATATTAGTTCCTGAACATACTACATAACGATCGAAAGCAAATACTGATTTATCTGCTTGATGTGATGGTGTAAATTTAGGGTTGTTCTCCTCTCTAAGTAGCATACCAAAAAGACCATATTGGTTCTCTAGGTTGGCATATCCAGTAAAGGCCATCTCTCCACGTTGAGAGTGGGATCCAACAGCCATATGGTCGCCATCTTTATATGATTCTAGTTCGTCAAAAGGAAGGTGAACATAGGTTGCTCCTGGTGCTCTGTTCCAATCCCATCCATTTTCATTAAATCCATTGTTGGCATTAGTCGCATTGGCACCATTTAGTACTTGTACCGTACCATAACTTTGGTAGCGTCCATAGCGGTTATCTGTTTCGTATATTTCAGATCCCCATGTGTATTTGTTGTATCCTTTGATGGAAACCATCCAATTGTCACGACGATATACACCAAAAGCAGAGTAGTTAAATGTGTATGCTCCTTGGTAAGGTGTTCCTTCAGATACCCCCGCAGCAACAATTGCTTTGCGTGATGATGTATTTCGTGATTCGAAGCGCATGTATTGTGCTCCTACTTCATCCCATACATCATTTCCATTATATGGATTTCCAGCTACTGCCAAGTATCCCATTGCGTAAACTGTTCCATTGGATATCTGCCCATTATTTTCTAAAGGGTGACGTCCTGAAATACCTAGTCCCCAATGTCTCTTTTGGCTGTAACGTATCATCGCTTTCATACCATCCCACATATGGATTCTAGAATCATTTGATAGTCCAAAAGGGGTGTTGCGAGTTAAATTGATGTATTTACCAAGACCACTAAAACCACCTACTGCATAGGCAGGATATAGTGCACCGTGGTGGTATGAAGATCCGTCAGGTTTAATACCACCAATGGTCCCGTTTGAGTATTTAAGAGATTCGTCCATCCATCGTTTCATCTCTTGTAGGTTGCGATATTTCTCAGGGGTATTTGATTTGATGGCGATACTCGATAGACGAGGAGTCGTAATTGTATTCCAGCTATCAATGACTCCTTGGAATTCATCATTATGTGGGGTGGCTTTGTACTCTTGTATTCCCGACCAATAGGTTCCTACTTGAGCGTATTTCTCGATAACGCCTCTCGCTGTTAATTCCTCTTGTAGTAGAAGTATTGATTCGCAGAACCCTGTAAAGTTATATCCATAGTGGTGGTTGGTTCCCATCCCACTATTGTATGCGAATCCTTGATCTATAGCCCAGTCCATCATGTTGATGTACATCTCTAGTGCTTCGGCATCTTTATTGGTTTTTGCTGCTTTGGCAAGAAGGTACAGATACTTGTTGATATCTTTCATCTTGATATCATCATCTGCTTTGTCTAGGTCTGCCTCGTCGTTTGAGACATATGGTTTCCCCGTGATTTGTCCATCTACTCTCTGTATATTGATGTTGTTGTAGAAGTTCTTTGCTTTGGTAACATCACCACTACTTATCGACTTGCTTAAAGAGGCATAGATGTTGTCCGTGAATGTCTCTAGCTCTTTCTGTTCTGCCGCAGTTAAGCTTCCCTTTAGAGGAATGGTAGAGTTTGTAAGGTTCTCCCAATAGTATACCGCCCCCCAGTGGTTTGTGTTCATCTCAGGATTGATATATGGAAGCTGTGCATCTGGAGTGACACGATCGTTGATGCGTGTGTTTGGGAACATCATTCTATCGAAATATAGCTTCCCTGAGGCATGTGCTGTTGGTGCCTTGATACGCATGTAAGCAAGAGAATTGACATCTTTTGCTCCTTTCATATCTTGCTTGAATCTTATCCAGCAAGCTCTCCACCCTTTGAAGTTAATCTTATAGTTAAACCAATAGGATACTTTGGTTCCATTACCAAATTCAACAACGATCTCGTCGTCTATTGGTGTCTCATTATAGATCCATAGCATTAATCCCCCTTTGTAAGTGTTTAGGGCTTTGTTCATGTTTGCAGGGTTGGCAATCTCTATTTTAGAGCCGGCAGTCCATGACCATTGTACTGATTCTGATCCTAGCTTAAAGTGTGTAGAGCTCATTGTCAGGTTGGTTCCAGCAGAAGGGGTCCAGTTTGCTGGAACCGCTCCTTCTAAACCAATGTATTGCCCAAAGCTCACTGTAGAAGTGAGCCATAGGGCAAGAATAAATAGAATCTTTTTCATTCTAGTTTAGTTAAATTTTTAGAACTTATGAAGCTTAATCGTGTTGTTTCTGCCTTTCCAGCAGATCACTTCAAAGGAAGTTTTATTATCATCGTTGGTAATTTGTTTTACGGCTTCACTCTTTTTCCCTGATAGTTTCCACTTTCCATCGATGATCACTGTTACAGTTTGTTTTTCTGATTCTGTGTCATGAATCATTTTTCTGTTAGGTAGATGAATCGAAGGATCTGTTACTACTAAGGTCGCATGTTCGTTATTTGCTTTGAATATTACCAAGCTCTCATCAGAAGAGGAGAGTACAGGTCCTTGTTTTAATGTAGCAGCATGGTAGAAGGCATACATGTATGCTTCATGTTTTGCTGTTTTGATTGCCGAGACAGTGCTATCGTTGCGAAGCACGGTGTATGGTGCTCTATTGTTTGCAAACTGACTGCTGATACTTTTAAGTTTATTGTCATTTGTTTGTGGAACAATCACATATTGATATGAAGCTCCTTTAGGTGCTTTACCATGGTTGATTACAAGAGAGCTAAAACGACCTTTAGTTGTCTTCATGCTCTTGTTGTGCATCGATGTCTGTTCTTTGTTTTCAAACAATAAGTTGGTGTTATTTGGAAAGATATATCCGTTGTTGAATGGATCTTTTACCCATTTTACGCCTGATAGAGCACCGTTTTGTAGTGCAATATTTGATTTGGTTTTAATTTTCTCTTTTCCCTTTACTTGAAATATGGTTGTTTCTGTTGGGTACTTTTTGTTGTCGTTTTGGATGTTGTTTCCAAGACACACCAACATGTTATCGAAATAGAATACACTCTTCATAGCACGGAATGAAGGAGTGAATCTAGGCATATTATTTTCTTGAAGGATTGTACCGAAGACTCCAATTTGATGGTTAAGGTTTGCAGACCCAGCAAAAGTTTCGTTCGAACGTTGCATCAATACCCCTTTTCGGAAACTCTCAAGCTCTTCTAGTGGTAGGTGAATCGATGTAGCTCCTGGTGCTCTGTTCCAGTCCCATCCTTTCTCTTCGAACCCACTACCTTTTAATCCGTTTGAAAGAATTTGGACCGTACCATAACTTTGGTACCGTCCAAAACGGTTGTCTTTAACATATATTTCTGAACACCATACATCTTGGTTGTATCCTTTAATTGTAGCCAACCAATTTTTATGATCTACGGTAGCAAGACAGTTATAGTTGTAGGTGTAGAAGTTTCCACCTTTATATTCGTAAGGTTTTATGCCATCTTTTACCATTTTCTTTTTAACAGGAGTATCGTTAGGTTCTACATCCAAATACATCGATGCGATCTCTTTCCATATTTTCTCTTCTGGGTTGTATGGGTTACCTAGCATCGCTATTTGTCCGTAAAGTTTGATGGTTCCTTTGTTTAGACGTCCTCCTAGTGGATGGCGACCAGCGATGCCAAGTCCCCAATAAGTTTTGTTTGTAGAGTGGAATAGGTTTTCAAGACAGCGTGCTACATTGATACGAGAGTTTTTATTTAGTTGGAACTCCGTGTTATGCATCATGTGTACATATTCGCCAATTCCAAATAGACCTCCTACACTATATGCAGGGTAGTTTGCTCCGTGGTGGAACATGGTTCCATCTTCTTTGATTCCTCCCATGGTTCCAGGGACAATGCAAAGAGATTGATCCATCCATCTCTCAATCATCTTATATGCGATATATCTCTCTTTTGCATTTTTGATGGTTCCCGCTGCAATGATACGTGGAAGCACTGTTGTGTGCCAGCTATCCACTACCCCTTGAAGAGATCCGATTTCAGGAATGGTTCTCATCTCTTGTAGTCCTGTCCAATAACAAAGCATCTTGCCAATTTGATCTATCTTGCCTTTTCGTGTTAGATAGTTGGTCATTAAGAATATGGCTCTAGGATATAGTGTAAATTGATAACCATAGTGGTGATTTGTTCCGATTCCACTACCAAAGGCAAGACCTTGGTCAATTAAATAACTTAGTAATAGTTCGAAATTTTGAGCACTTGCTAAATTTTTGTTGTGATAGTAGTCATTAGCAAATGTGTTAAGTATTTTACCTGCATCTTGAATAATAATCTCTTCAGGAGATGACTCGTCAAAAGAGACAAATGGTGTCCCAATGTATGAATCTTTTGATCTTTTAATTCCCCAAAGGTCCATCTTGTCAAGTGCATTCTCTAGTTGTTTCGCACTAGGCTTCGATCCTTTGCTATATTTAAGAGTTCTTTGGTAGATCTCAGTAAGTTCGTTCTTCTGTCTTTCGGATAACTCCCCGTCAACTTTGATATCACACTCATATGTAGACTCCCAATGGTATAGTGCAGCCCAGTGATTCTCATTCATGGTTGGGTTGATCCATGGCAGTTGTTGATCTGGTGTAACCCTGTCGTGTATTCTACGTTTAGGGAATGCCATACGGTCGAACCAAAGTGTTCCAGTACTGTTTTTTGATGGGGCGTGGATGATCATCTTCTCCAATTTTGTTGTTGACTTGTCCCCAGTCATATCCTCTTTAAAGCGAATCCAACAAGCACGCCATCCTTTGAAGTTTAGGTGGTAGTAGAAGTGAAATTTTGTTTTGTTTTGATCTAGAAACTCAATTTTTATCGAGTCGTTCTGTGGTTTACTATTATACACCCAAGTCATAAACCCACCTTTGTACTCTTCGAGAGCTTGTGTGATCAGTTCAGGGTTTGTGTAAACAATCTGATCTTTGTTGGATGCATAATCCCAGCGAAGAGATCTTCTCCCTAGCTTGTATCTTGATTTGTCCATCTTCATCTTACTTCCGCTAGATGCGACCCATTGTGTCGGAACTTTCTTGCCGTCAAGTCCGATGTACTTAATGTTCATTCGATAGGTTGCACCATAAGTGACCGATGTGATTAATGTTAGCAGTGTGATGATTAGAAGTCTGTTCATTGGAATAATTATGTGTGATATGTATTATAAAAACCTTGATTTTTAATTCGGATTTAAATATATGGAATAGAATCTAAACCGTTATGTCTTGGTATGTCCCATTATAAATAGGAATGATAACTCATTGTAGATTAGTTGTAATAGCTGTAGTGTAAAATTGTACTTGAACGATTTTATACTACGGATATTTGGAGTATATGCAACTGGTTGGGTATGGAATATGTTAATAACAGATGTCGTGGTGTGTTCCGATGTGTAACGATTGTTCGACATTTTATTTTTATGATATAAAAGGGCTATTAGATCTGTTGGTATTGGTTTAAAAAGGGTATCTATTGTTCTGCTAGTTAGTTGTTTGTTGGAAAAGAGTGTGGTTCTTAGTACCATTTTAATATTTGATCTCATGATGTATTGTGCATGAAGCTATATTTGATGAGAGGGTTTGGTTATCCTCATGCACTAGAAGATTTCAATGTGTATTAAAGTATACAAATCAATAAATAATTAACAGAATGATGAAGAATTGGTGTATTGCTGCAATAGCTCTTCTTGCTTTGGTTAGCTGTGGTGGTCAGCAGAAGCAAAAGAAGGACTTTATTGCTGATAATGTAATCTTTGCTGAAAAGCAGATTGGCTTAGAGTTTAAGAAAATGGATAGTTTGAATGTTATTCTTAATCCTAGAACTATTCTTCCTGACGGAGAGACACGTTATAACACTCCAATGCTTTGGACTAGTGGATTTTTCCCAGGTTCTTTGTGGTACCTATATGATCTTACAGGACAAGATGTTTGGAAAGATCGTGCCATGAAAGTGAATAAGACTATTGAAGAAGTACAGTATAATACAAAGCACCACGATGTTGGTTTTATGATTTACTGTAGTTTTGGTAATGGTTACCGTTTGACTAAGAACCCAGAGTATAAGCAAATTATTATTAATGCAGCGAAGTCATTGAGTACACGTTTTCGTCCTAAAGTAGGATGTATTCAATCATGGGACGTAAACCATGGATGGCAAGCTAAGCGTGGATGGCAATGTCCAGTTATTATTGATAACATGATGAACCTTGAGTTGATGTTCGAGGCTTCTAAGTTATCTGGTGATAACTCATTTAGAGATATCGCTATCAAACATGCTAACACAACTTTGGATCACCATTTCCGTCCTGACTATAGTTCATACCACGTGGTAGACTATGATAGTATTACTGGTCAAGTACGTAATCGTGTAACTGCTCAAGGTTTTGCTGATGAGTCAGCATGGTCTAGAGGTCAAGCATGGGCATTATATGGTTATGCTGTATGTTACAGAGAAACAAAAGATAAAAGATATTTAGATCTTGCAAATCACGTTGCAAACTTTGTTCTTTCACACCCACGTTTGCCAAAGGATATGATTCCTTTATGGGATTTTGATTGTACGGATAAATATAAAACCTTAAGAGATGCTTCAGCTGCTGCTGTAATCGCTTCTGGTTTGTATGAGTTGTCAACGTACAACGAAGGTGCACAAGGTGATAAGTTTAAAGCTGCTGCAGATAAGATGGTTGAGAGTCTTGGATCTCCTAGTTATAGAGCTAAGTTGGGAGAGAACAACAACTTCTTATTGATGCACTCTGTTGGTAGTATTCCTCACGGCGCTGAGATCGATGTACCATTGAACTATGCAGATTACTATTTCCTAGAGGCTTTAGTTCGTAAAAGAAATCTAGAGAAAAAGTAATAGGTCTCATATTATTACAATGCTTAAAGGGGTGTTTCTGAATGAAATACCTCTTTTTTTATGCTCTTTTTGTACAAGATTAGAGATTATGAGATGATTTTATTTAGTTTGTCATATATTTATTTAGATATATTGTATTTTAGGAGATGTCCAAAACGAAAATGGGACTACCTGTGATATAATGTAGTACTTTCGTTTATAAGAATTTAATTTTATTGCAACAGTTTAAATAGGAAAACGTATATGAGAAACGATCATCACAAATGGAAAAGACAAGGTCTCTTGTTGTTTATTTGTTTTCTCTTAAGCAGTACTAAAGGTATTTGTGCTAATGAGATTACCTATAAAGGGCTTTTGTCATTCGAAACAAAAGTAGATGATTCATGGGTTGCCTCTACAGGATCTTCTTTGAGCATTTCGAAGTATCACTACAAGCATGGTGCTTCAAGTTTAAAATGGTCGTATGTGCCAGGTTCATTCATTGATGTTACGAATCTAAATGTATCATTGAAGAAGCAGAAGTATTTGGAGCCAACATTTGTTTGTTGGGTATACAACGAGCACCCAACGAGAGAGGGAAAGATGACTTTTCAGTTTTATAAGTCAGGAGAGAAGTCATGTTGGTTTGACATGGGCATGAATTTTAAAGGATGGAGAGCAGTTTGGATCAACTATGAGAAGGACATGAAAGGTTCTCCTGTGGATGGAATGGATCAAATGAAAATTGTTGCTCCCGCGGGTCATAAAGGGACATTATACTTTGATCATATGGTGTTATCAGAGACAATAGATTCTAGGTATCCTACCGGTGATTATCAAGTTCCATATGTTAATTTCTATTCGACGAATCATTGGCAGACGTTATTAAAATCGGCACTAAATAAGCCCAATATCCCTGTTCATGCAGTGACAGAGCAGGAGTTGGCTGATCTTAAGGCTATCGAGGCAAGGTTTAAGAATATGGTCTATTCGCCAACTTTAGTTACACCTTCCTCTTTGGCACGCTTAAGAAAGGATTATGATTTTTATGGAATCCGTTTGAATCCAGATAAATCTCTTATAGGACGACCTATTATTTTCTCTCGTTTTGCGGATATGTACACTTCTCATACGAAGGATACGAAGAGTTATTTTAGACAAAATAAGATGGATATGAAGTCGTACGCTTCATTGATGTATCGTATTGCTTGTGCTTATGTGAGTGCAGACGGAGTGGATAATGCAGATTCTATAAAGAAAGAGTTGGCTACCATGTTTCTTAATTTGCGTACGCATCTGATGGATCAAGGGTGGTGTGAAGGAAGTGGAATGGGAACTCTTCACCATTTAGGATATAATTTACGTAGTTTATATGATGCATATTTCTTAATGAGAGATGTGTTGAAGGCTGGACACTCTGTTGGTCAGGCTCAAAGAGATTTGGCTTGGTTCAGCGGGTTAGGAGAGATATTAGTTTCTCCTAAAGAGAAAGGTATCAGTATCGATGCTTTTAATACAACCATCATGGGACGTCTGTCAAGTATTTTATTGATAGATGATCCATCTGTTCGAGTGCAGTATTTGAACTGTTTTGTTCGATATTTAAATAACGGGTTGGCATTGGCTCCTGGTTTAGAGGATTCTTTTAAGCCTGATGGATCTGTTTTTCATCATGCGAATAACTATCCAGCTTATGCAACTGGAGGATATAAGAATGCTTGTAGAATGGTGTATGTCCTTTCGCAAACTGGTTTTGCTGTCAGTCCTGATGGACATAGGAACTTAAAGCGTTCTTTATTGATGACACGTCTGTATTGTAATAAGTATGTATGGCCACTGTCTTTATCTGGACGTCATCCAAAAGGAACAGGGCGTCTATTGACAGAATATTATAAGTATATGTCGTTGGCAGGTACACCTGATGGGGGTAATGAGATTGATCCTGATATGGCAGGAGTGTTCTTACGCTTGGTGGATGATGCCGATTCAGATCCGCAAGCACAGTATATTGTAAAAAAAGGTGGTGTAGCAGAGGCCTTTCCTTCTGGTAATTGGACGATGAATTATTCTGCATTGTCTATTCACCGAAGAGATAATTGGTTGGTTACTGCACATGGTCACTCTAGATATTTATGGTCGTCAGAACATTATCCTGATGCAAATAATTATGGTCGTTATTTGACTTATGGAGCATTGGAAGTGTTGGCTTCTAGAACAGGAAGTACACCAAGTAATTTCACGTCTGGTTTCAGGCAGTGGGGATGGGATTGGGCACGTATTCCAGGTACGACGACGATTCATCTACCTATTGATAGTCTACAGGCAGATATGAAGAAAGTGGACAATGTGAGTGGAAAAGAGGAGATGTTGTTATCGGATGAAGCTTTTTGTGGAGGATTGAATTTTGAGAAAAAGTATGGTGTTTGGGCTATGCGACTACATCAAAATGTGAAATATGATGCTTCGTTCAAAGCAAGAAAGTCTGTTTTCTTTTTCGATGATAAGATTGTCTGTTTGGGTTCGGATATACAGAATGAGAATAGTCTGTTTTCGACAGAAACGACGCTGTTCCAAACCAATTTGAAGGGGAAAGACGAACCTATTGAATTGAATAAAAAAGAGATTAATAAGTTCCCTTATGAGTGGCAGAATGATGTTACAGAACGTAGGGATACATATTTAAAAGATAATGTTGGAAATTTCTTCTATGTACCATACCGATATAATGTGGTCGTAGAGAGAAAACATCAAATTTCTAGAGATCAGTCAAGTAAGTACAGAACAGAGAATGATTTTGCTACAGCCGTAATTAATCACGGTAATGCTCCATCGGATGCTTCCTATGAGTATGTGATGTTGGTTCAGCCTTCTGATTCTGAAGTTAAGCATTTTATGAAGGCGATGCGTTATGATGATTCGCACCCATATTTTGTACAACAGAATGATCGTGAAGCGCATATTGTTGAGGATCATACATCTAATGTGAAAGGATATGCTTTTTTTGCGAGAAATCGTAATGTAGATGATGAGTTGGTGAGTGTCGTTGATATGCCATGTTTGATGATGAGTAAGATGGAAAAGAAAATACTTCATTTGAGTGTTTGTGATCCAGATCTCCATCTTTATAATGGTCCTGCAGATGTTCAATTTGATGATAATGATAACTACGTAGAGCGTAGTGTGTATTCTAGAGATTGGTATAAAAACGAAGGTAAAGAATCAAAGATAAAGATTACCCTCAATGGCGATTGGTCGTTAGATGATGGAGCTAATTGTGTGGTTAATCATCTTAGTAATGGTAAAACTGAGCTGATCTTCTTGTGTCAACATGGAATGACCAATGATGTGAAGCTAAAAAAGAATTAAACCGATGAGTAAAAACATATCACGAAGGAGCTTTGTAAAGCGAACTACGGCAGCAACGGCTGGGGTAGGATTAGTATCGAGTAATCTACTAAGTAGCTGTGCGAAGAATGAGGAGAAGAAGAGACCTAATATCTTATTTATTTTCCCTGATCAGTACAGAAAGCAATCGTTGGGATTCTTAAAGAACGATCCTGTGTTGACGCCGAATATAGATAAGTTGGCGAGTGAAGGAGTTCACTTTACGGATGCTGTGAGTAACCATCCTTTATGTAGCCCTTTCCGTGGTATGTTATTTTCAGGGAAATATCCATTAAGCAATGGTGTTCAGTCTAATTGTCACTCTGGGCGTACTAAATATGGCAACTTTTTGAAGCCAGATGAAGTGTGTTTGTCTGATGTTTTGAAGAATGAAGGTTATGCAACAGGATATCTTGGTAAATGGCACTTAGATGGACCTACACCAACAAAACCAGGTGAACCTAATATTTGGGATTCGTATTGTCCACCGGGGGCACATCGTCATGGATTTGAATTTTGGTACTCTTATGGAACGCACAACCGTCATAACCATCCATATTATTGGGTGAACGATGCGAAAGAGAGTGAGCGCACAGATGTCAATGAGTGGTCTCCAGAACATGAAGCGAATGTTTTGATTGACTATTTAGAGAATAAAGATGGTAAGTTTAGAGATGAAGAGAAGCCATTCTTTATGTGTTGGGGGATTAATCCTCCTCATACTCCATTTACGGAGGTTCCTGCAAAATATAAGAAACGTTTTGAAGGGATGACCAACGAGGATCTATTGAATAGACCAAATGTGCAGACTGATTTTCCTGATTTCAACAGAGAGACTGGATTTGGAGATGCGGGTGTTGAGAAGAAACTATCGCAAGCAAAAGATTATTTCGCTTGTGTTGAAGGTGTGGATGATCAAATTGGTCGTGCCTTAGATGTTCTTGAGAAGCAGGGTTTAAAGGATGATACGATTGTGATTTTCTGTTCTGACCATGGGGAGATGTTGGGTAGTCACGGGTTGATGCATAAGAATGTTTGGTATAAGGAAGCATTCCAAATTCCATTTATTGTACGTTGGCCAAAGAATATACAGCCAGGTAATGATAATCTGTTGTTGAGTGTTCCAGATATTATGCCTACCCTTTTATCTTACTTAGGACTTAAAGATAAAATCCCTGCAGGAGTTGAAGGAAATGATTATTCTGCAGTATTTAGAGGAGAGAGTTTTGATAGGCCAGAAGCTGCACTATATTTCTTTGATAAGCCAGAAGAGGAGAATGAGAAACGTAGAGGGGTAAAGACTCATCAATATAGTTATGTTATTGCATACGATAAGAAGAATGAGAAGCACATCTTTATGTATGATGATATTAATGATCCGTACCAAATGACCAATATCGCTGGTCAGAAACCAGAGGTGGAAAAGGAGCTTCACTCCATGCTTGAGAAGTTGTTGCATGAGACGAAGGATTATTTTATCAGCTATATTTAATTGGGAAGGAATTAAAAGATTACGTAAGCGATGAAGAGAAGAGATTTTTTAAAGAAAGGTGCACTAACAGCTTCTGCTGTTGGTGTGGCTTCTACTATGGGTAGTGCTGCTACGCCATTTAGAAGGAAGAAAAAAAATAGTCAGACACGTCCAAATATTCTTTTTGTAATGACTGATCAGCAGTGTGCTGAAGCGTTAAGTGCATATGGAAATAAGGATTTGAAGACCCCTGCAATGGATCGTATTGCCAAGCATGCGATGAATTTTAAGAAAGCATATGCTACAACACCACTATGTGTCCCATGTCGTTGTAGTATGATGACCGCGATGTATCCTCATGAGATTAATGTACCTATTAATAACCTTAAGGCGGAATGGGATACTACGAAATTCCCTTATATGGGTAATGTGATGAAATCTGCAGGATACGATACGGGTTATGTTGGAAAGTGGCACTTGACAGCTGATCCGAAAGATATAAATGTTCATGGGTTTGATTATATAAAGCATGCTAGAGCCAATAATTTGGATCCAGATGTGGCTGGTTCATCTATCGAGTTCTTGAAGCAGAAGAGGGATAAACCATTTTTGTTGGTTTCCTCATTTGTTAATCCACATGATATCTGTCAGTGGGCTAGAGGAGAGGCGATGAAGAATGATGAGATTGGTGTTCCTCCAGCTGGGGATCAGTGTCCTGCATTGCCAGATAACTTTGAGATTCCTGAGTTAGAACCAGATGTGATTCGTTATGTGCATTCGTTGTCGAAACGTACATATCCAACGGATAAGTGGAGTGACGAAAAGTGGAGACAGTATCGTTGGGCTTACTATCGTTTGATTGAAAAAGTAGATGCTCATTTGAAGCCTATTTTAGATGCACTTGAGGAGGAAGATCTATTAGATAATACGGTGATTATCTTTACGAGTGATCATGGTGATGGAAATGCGCACCATAAATGGAATCAGAAGCAGATTCTTTATGATGAAGCTGCTAGGGTACCTTTTATGATTAGCTGGAAAGGACATACGGAGGTGTGTGATTATACTGATCTTCCTGTTTCTACTGGTATTGACCTTATTCCAACGATGCTTGAGATAGCAGGAGTAGAGGCCCCTTTGTATATGAAAGGGAAACCATTGTTCAAGTTGGCATTAGGTGATCGATCTTCATTTGATCGTGAGTATACTATCTCGGAAACTGAATTCTGTTTGTCGAAAGTAACCTTTGGTGTAAAAGGACGTATGGTTCGTTCTGGAAAATATAAGTACGTAGTATATGAACAAGGTTACCGTAAAGAGCAGCTCTTTGATATGGATGCAGATCCAGGTGAGATGAAAAACTTGGCTTATGACAGTAACTATGATGGTGTCAAGCGTAAACATATTGATGCCTTGAAGGTATGGATGAAGGATACAAGTGATTCATTTGAATTGTAATTCGCTATTAAATAATGGATAGAATTTAATGTTGAAAACATCAAGAGCCTTGCCAATTGTGACCTCTATTAGATTATTCAATCGTTAATTCGAATCTATATAGATGGGTATGCCTGTCAAAATAAATACCAATTCTATTTTAGATGATGGATTCACTTCATCTAAGATTAGAGTTGGTATTTTTTTTGCTCTTTCTGGAACTTGGTGGGTGACCATAATAAATAGAACACCATTATCACATCCGACCACAGCAATATCACCTTACTCTGCCCCACAAGCTACTTGCTCCTGCTTTTCCCCTGAGATGGCTCGAAGTTCATTCAAAGTTCACTCGAAGTTCATTCATCGATTTCCCATTTTGGGTGAGGGAATTTCGAATATACTTGGAATGATATCCAAGAGAAATCAGGGGATAGTAGCATGTTAGTCAGCTGATGGGGGCTTTAAAAGTTCTTTATGAATCTCGATTTATCTAAAACGTCTTAATCTCGCAGGTTGTATCCTTTAGGATACTATTTAGATAGGGTTTCCTTCGTAGTTTATTGATACTTCAAGGATACTTCATTGATAGTTCATTCATCAAAAATGTTTAATAGATCAATATTCTATTGTCATGCTATCGGTTTGGTGATGCAAAAGAGTTAACAATCCATAGCGATATGTGTTCGTGATGTTTTTGATGAAATTATTATCGTAATGGGTTCAAAAAGCTTAAACCTACACTAAACGATGGTCTGTTTATCGTAATTTGATTGGAGAATATAGTGTTGTATTGATGATTTGGTTGCAATGCTATATGGTTACCCATCAAAACTTGGAAAGAGCCATCGATATGAATGTTTTTTCTCTAGAGCGTATGATTTTTGGTTATAGAGAAGCTATCTCGTTGTAGAGTTTATCGTTTTTGAAATAGCATTTTGGATAGGGTTGTTTGTTGAATTACGTGACGATTAAACAAACGAATGGCCTTGTATAGAGTAGTAAAATTTTAAGCAACAACACAACACATTAACGTATTAATTCTACTCTAACAAGGCCATTCAAATAGTAGTGACTACTAAAGAGGTTTAAACCTCTTAAAACGTAAATACTACATCTATTATCCCCTTTACACTTTTATACCGATATACCCCCTTTGTACCCTACCCTAAAAAGTAATTATTTTTTATTTTTTTTTCTTAGCGGAAGATTCTCTCTCTATAAGTTTAATTGGAAGAACGATAGTTTCGTGTGTATTTGTTTGATTATCAATGTTTGTAATCAGGAGTTCTGTGGCTTTGTACCCTACATCATATCCCCTCTGTTCAATAGTTGAAAGTGATGGGGAAATTAATTTTGCGTAGGGTTCATTACTGAATCCGATAATGGCAAGTTCGTCTGGAATTGCAATATTGTGTTGTTTTGCATATTCGATGAGGCTTAAACATACTGTATCGTTGGATGCAAATATAGCATCTGGTCTTTTTTTGCCACCTAATAGAATCTTTGCAGCTTCTTCCCCCTCTTCTCTGGTAAGATAGTTTTCAAGGATTTCACTTGCGAAAGGCTCCATGTTGTGTTTGCGCAATGCTTTGAAGAATCCCTGTGTTCTATTAATATACAAATTTAGATGTTGTGGTCCTGCAATATGAGCAATTTGTTTGCAGCCTTGCGAAATAAGATGTTCAGCAGCAAGGAATCCTCCTTTAAAATCATCCACTACTACCTTATTTGACTCTATTTCATCACATATTCGATCAAAGAAGACCAATGGAACTTCTCTGTCGATAATCTTATAGTAGTGTTGGTAGTCATTTTTTACTAGTGCAATAGATGCGATAATCCCATCTACCCCTGCGTGAAGTAGAGTTTGAATACACTCTTTTTCTTGCGCTTCACTTTCATTGCTTTGGGTAATAATGACATTATAACCCTTGCTTTTTGCATATTTCTCTACTCCATTAATTGCATCGGAGAAGAAATGTCGGTTAATCTTAGGAATAATTAGTCCGATGGTTTTTGTGCGTTTCATGCGCAAAGCAGTAGCTGCAGCATTGGGTTTGTATCCAAGCTCATTGGCTAGCTCTAGAACTTTTGCTTTGGTCTTATCACTAATTCTTGAGTTGTTATTTAGTGCTCTAGAGACCGTAGAACTTGAAATTCCAAGCTTTTTAGCTATGTCATGAATCGTTATATTTTGTTCCATATCTCGGTATCAGGTGTTGTTTGATTTGTGTAGAATTTGACGATAAGTGTTAAATTCTATATTTGTGCAATTGTTGCACAAATATAGGTCCAAACTGTTGCATTGTGCAAATCGAAATAAGAAAAAGTAAAAGTTTGCACAGTAATATTTTGTGTTGAATTACGTAATGTGTTGTTTATTAGGTGTATGTGGTGTGTTGTTGCATTTTGTTAATCAAATATGTTTTAGAATAGGTGAAAAAATATGCGAAAACGATTGCGCATATTTCAACTAATCCTTTATATTTGTGCTTATCATATTTGAGATAAAATAATAGATTAAATATTTATATAAAGATGGCTGAAAACTACAGAGAAGTTTTTGCAACACATCCACGTGATGCTAAGACTTACGATACGCAGAGATTAAGAGAAGAGTTCCTTGTTGAGACAGTATTAAACGAGGATAAAATCGTTTGGAACTACTCACACTATGATCGTTTAATGGTAGGTGGAGTTATTCCAGTAAACCAAGAGATCGTACTAGAGACTATCGAACCATTAAAGAGTGAGAACTTCTTGGATCGTCGTGAACTAGGAATTGTTAACGTTGGATCAAAAGGTATTGTTGTTGTTGACGGAACAGAATACGAGATTGACTATAAAGAGGCAATCTATGTAGGAATGGGATGTAAAGAGATTGTATTGAAAAGTTGTGATGCAGCTAACCCTGCTCGTTTCTATATGAATTCAGCTCCTGCACACCAAGCTTTCCCAACAGTAAAAGTAGGTCGCGAGGATGCAATTGTTATTGAGTTAGGTGAGGCAGAGTCTTCAAACCGTCGTACATTAAACAAGCTAATTGTTAATGATACCATCAAAACAAACCAATTGCAGATGGGTATGACTGAGTTACACCCAGGAAGTGTATGGAATACCATGCCAGCACATACACATAGTCGTCGTATGGAGGCTTATTTCTATTTTGAAGTGCCTAAGAATCATTCTATTTGTCATATGATGGGTGAGCCAACAGAGACACGTCACGTATGGATGCAGAATGAGCAAGCAATTTTCTCACCAACATGGTCAATTCACTCAGCAGCAGGAACAAGTAATTATACTTTTATCTGGGGTATGGGCGGAGAGAATCTAGCTTACGGAGATATGGATGTTATTGCAACACCAGATCTACGATAATTAATTAACAGGATATAAGAACATCATTAAATATAAGACCAATGATTTTAGATTTATTTAGCTTAAAAGGGAAGAATGCTCTTGTAACAGGAGCTACTCACGGACTAGGAATGGCTATTGCTTCTGCACTTGGTGAGGCTGGTGCACAGATCATCGTAAATGATTTGAATCAAGAAAAACTTGATGTTGCAATCGAGGAGTATAAAGCGAAAGGTATCGATGCAAAAGGTTATTTGTTTGATGTAACAAATGAAGAGGCAGTGATCGCAGCTGTTGAACAGATCGAAGCAGAAGTTGGACCAATTGGTATTCTAGTAAACAATGCTGGTATTATCAAGCGTGTTCCTATGCAAGATATGGAAGTTAAAGATTACCGTCAAGTTATCGATATTGACCTTGTTGGACCTTTCATCATGGGTAAATATGTTGGTCGTAAGATGATCGAGCGTCGTGAGGGAAAAATCATTAACATGTGTTCAATGATGAGTGAACTTGGACGTAATGATGTTTGTGCTTATGCATCAGCTAAAGGTGGTTTGAAAATGTTGACTAGAAACATGGCTACTGAGTGGGCTAAGTATGGTATTCAAACGAATGGAATCGGACCTGGTTATTTTGCAACTGCGCAAACTGAGCCTATCCGTGTTGATGGTCATCCATTTAACGATTTTATTATTAACCGTACGCCAGCTGCAAGATGGGGTAACCCTGAAGATCTAGGTGGTACAGCTGTATTCCTAGCATCTAAAGCAAGTGATTTCGTTAACGGTCACGTTGTTTATGTAGATGGTGGTATTCTTGCTACAATCGGAAAACCTTCTAACGAAGCGTAAGAGACAATTATATTTTAGAGACCAAGGATTTATTCCCTTGGTCTCTTCTTGTTTTGCAAAAAATAATATTTAAGTAAAAGTTATTATGGTAAGGCTATATAAATATGCAGTATGGATGTTTGTGTTGGTTTTGTTTGGATGTTCTTCAAGTAAAACGAATATCAAACTAGAAAACAATTTAGATGTAGAACGTGCAGACGAGCCCGTGGTTATTGGTCGTGCAGAGGTGGAGAAAATTGCTGGAGTTGCTGCTTCAGACGATATGGTACCTTCAGTTTTGTTAAATGGTAAAGCATTGCCTTCACAGGTTGATGATTTAGACCATGACGGTAAATGGGATGAGTTTGCATTTTTGTATAGCTTCAAGCCAAAAGAGCAAGTAACTTTGACGATTAAATATGTGAAGAGCTCGGAGATGCCTGTATTCAAACAAAGAACAAATGTTCGTTTGGGAGTGGGTAATAAAAAAGAGGGTTTTAAAGGAGTGGATCACGCTTTCTCTCCTAAAGGCTTCCAAGGTAAACCATTGCGTTACCAGTCGGAGAGTGTTGCATGGGAGAATGATAAGATGGCTTTTCGTAACTACTTCGATATTAGAAATGCAAAAGATCTATTTGGTAAGTTAACCGAAGATATGATTTTGGATAATGTTGGGGCAAAAGGAAACTATCACCAATTGAATGATTGGGGAATGGATGTTCTTCATGTTGGTGCGTCTCTTGGATCAGGTGGACTAGCTTTGTGTCAGAATGACTCTTTGTATCGTTTAGGAAGTACCGATGTTTTTGAATTTACTTTGGTAAGTAAAGGGCCAGTACGTTCTATCTTTGATCTTGATTATAAAGGATGGCATGTTGAGAATAAGGATTTAGAGGCTAAAGAGCGTGTTACCATTTGGGGTGGTCATTATTGGTTTAAAAGTGATGTGACTGTAAAAGGTGCGAACCCAGAAAGTACATTGGCAGTAGGTATTGTTACTTCATATTTGAAAACGCCTACTTCTTTGGAGAAGATGGGTCATTTTGTGATGGGATCTACTCTAGACAAGCAATCTGAAAATAAAGATAACTTGGGTATGGGGATTTTGATTCCTACTAAGGAGTTTGTAAAGTCTGCAAATGCTCCTGAAGCAACTGTTTATCCTTTGGGTTCTCCTGAGTTTGCAAAAAATAGATATAGAAAAGCGGTAACGGAGACTTTCTATTTGACACAGAAATTATCTAGCCAACCTTCTACACATTACTTCTTTGCTGTATGGGAAGAGGAGAATAAGAAGTGGGCTTCACACGATACTTTCAAGGAGATGATGAAAGCGGAGAGTGAAAGAATCGCACATCCAATTGCAATTACGTATAACAAATAACATAATCAGAGAAACAGTTAACTTTTAGTTATGAGTACTACTAAACCACAAGGTACGTATAGATATCGAATATTGGCGATGCTTTTTATTGCAACGACAATTAACTATATGGACCGTAGCATCATGGGGGTTTTAGGACCAACCTTGATGGATAAATTTCAATGGACAAATACCGACTTCGCTAACATTAACATTGCTTTTAAGATGGCTTATGCCATTGGTATGTTAACGATGGGAGGTATCATCGATAGATTTGGAACACGTATTGGATATGCAATCTCAATTGCTATCTGGAGTTGTTTCGGTATGTTGCATGCTGCAATTCAGCCAGCTTTTGCATTGGTAGGTTTTATCGGTGCTCGTTTTGGTCTTGGAATTGGAGAAGCAGGTAACTTTCCAGCTGCAGTTAAGACTGTAGCAGAATGGTTTCCAAAGAAAGATCGTGCTTTTGCTACAGGTATCTTTAATGCAGGTTCAAACGTAGGTGCAGTATTGGCTCCTATTGCAGTGCCATTGGTTGCAGGAGCAACAGGAGAGAATTGGCAGTATGCCTTCCTTATTACAGGATTCTTTAGTATTGCATGGGTAATTGTTTGGTTAAGGATGTACAGAAAGCCAGAAGATCATCCGAAAGTGTCTGCTGAGGAGTTGGCATATATTAACCATGATTGCCAGGTGAAGACTGATGATAAGCCAGTAGAGAAGTTACCTTGGTCTAGTGTTCTACCATTGAGACAGACATGGGCTTTTGCTATAGGTAAAATTACAGATGCTGTATGGTTCTTCTTTATGTTCTGGAGTGCTATCTTCTTTAAAGAGGTTTTTGGCCTTAAGGATATGCATGAGCTAGGTGGTGCTTTGGTGGTGATTTATGTCGTTGCTGATATCGGAAGTATCGGTGGTGGTTATCTTTCAAAGATGTTTATAAATAGAGGATTTGGTTTAAATGCAGCACGTAAACTGTCACTTTTGATCTGTGCGTTGTGTATTCTGCCAGTAGCTTTTGCTCCATTAACTAGTAATGTATGGATTGCGGTTTGTTTGATTGCTCTGGCTTCAGGTGGACATCAAGCATGGTCAGCCAACCTATTTACTTTGGTTTCTGATGTAATGCCTAAGAAAGCGATTGCTTCAGTTGTAGGTATTGGAGGTATGGTAGGTGCTGTATCTGGTATGATCGTCGATTTTGCTTTAGGACAAGGGTTAGATGGTGCTGGTAAATCATTCTTTTTTGTAATGTTTGCTGTTGCAGCTTCGTTATATCTAATTATTCTATTGGTAATTCACTTATTGTTGCCAAAATTGACTCCACTAGATGAGAATCTAGAGTTGGTTAAAGAGTAATTCAATATACCATTGGTTAAGAATAAAGAGGGCTGTGTTTAAATACATAGCCCTCTTTTTTATCCATATATTGTAATTTTATATGTTTTTTACAACTGTCTCTTGTTCTGAGAGTGAGTGATTTTTTGACTTAATATCTCTATATGGACCTAACTAATCGACTCTTTTTATGATGTTTTTACTTTGAGAATAATGATTATGTAATTTTCATATGTTTAAAATGTTTAAAAAAAAAGAACCATTCCGTCAATTCAAGGTGAATTCGTACGGAAAGCACTATTTTAGTAGCCTAGACAAAGAATTGTAATAATTTCTGTATGCGCATCCAACTACTATTCATATTAAGTATTGTATATCTGATCTTTCAGACTGCTTATGCTCAGAATCATATTTTCGAGCATTTGAATGTGTCTGATGGATTAACACAGTCTTCTGTTATCTCAATGGAACAGGATAGTGTGGGGTATATATGGTTAGGTACTAGAAATGGACTTAATAGATACGATGGGACTGAGATTAAGCAGTATCATCACTTAAGAGGCGATTCTACTTCTGTCTTGGGAGAGAATGTGAAGCAGATCATTGCATCGAAGGAGAGTAGTGATCTTTATGTGTTAGTGAAGCAAGGTGTTTCTGTATTTCGTTACAAAGAGGAACGATTCTATAATTATGTAGTGCCTCATTGTGAGACTATTTACCTTGATAGTAATACATTGTTTATTGGTGATCATCTTGGGTTGGGAGTGTTGGATTTGAATACAGGTAATGTGAATAGGGTTTCTATTCCTGGCTATCCAGATTTTGTCTTGAATAAGATATATATGGACCAACAAGGGCGGTTGTGGTTGGCGACTCGTCAGTATGGTTTGTTATGTTATGATCCCAATAGTAAGGTGGTCAAAGTCATGTTGAATAAAGAGGTTACTTCGATTATGGCTTATCAAGGAAGTTACATGGTCGGTACAGCTTCTGATGGGGTCTACTTGCTTTCTGAGCATGGTGTGCTAAAGCATTTTCATGAAAAGTCTAAGAAGTATCCGTTGTCAAACAATACAATACGTTCTGTCTGTAGAGATCCGCTAGGAAACGTATGGATTGGTACTTTTTATGGATTGAATGTTTGGAATCCGTCCAATAATAAGATTGATGTATATTACCAGTCTGATTTAGATCCAAATGGATTAAGTCATAATTCGATTTATTCAATTTTAGTTGATAAGCAAGGAAGTGTATGGATTGGTTCATATTTTGGTGGCGTAAATATCTATAATCCACGGTTGACTGTTTTTAAGTATTTTAAGCCAAATCAACAAAAGAATACTTCAATAAATTATAGGGTAGTTGGCGATATACTGCAAGGAAGTGGCCCGAATCTATGGATCGCCACAGAAGGTGGTGGCTTAAACTTATACAATACACGAACTCGGAAGTTTGAATACTTTATTCATAATAGTAGTTCAAATTCGATTTCACACAATAATATTAAAGCGCTGTTTTTTGATCATAACCGAGAACTTTGGGTTGGAACCCATAATGGAGGGGTGAACAGAATGAATATGAAGACGAAAACTTTTAAAGTATATAATTCGTCGAACAGTGGTTTAAAACATAATTCCGTGTCTGCTATTGCTGAGTGGCAGGGAAGAATTCTTGTTGGTAATGCAATAGGTTTGTTTATCTCGGATGAGAATAGAGATGAGTTTACATCTTTTCTTGATCGTGGCACTCCCGGCTCTCCTGCCGTTTTGGGGACGATACTTCATGTGATGGTTGATTCAAAAGATCGACTTTGGGCAGCTACTGAGAGCAATGGACTCTTTATGTATGATGAGTCTAAGGCTAAGGTTTATCATTTTACGGTGGATGAATCAAATCCTTATGGTCTACCAAGTAACCATATCCCGTTTGTATATGAGGACAATAATAGTAGGGTTTGGATTGCAACGTCAGGAGGAGGATTATGTCGTTATCTAGAGGATGGTTCTGGTTTTGATATTTTCAATAAGGAGAAAGATGGAATTTCAAGTGACTTTATCTTTACCGTGGCACAATCACGTTATGGCTTTCTGTGGGTTGCGACAAGTAATGGAATTAGTCGATTGGATGTGAAAGGACGTCGTTTTACTAATTTTGATCATGGAAAAGGTTTTCCTCTAGGAGAGATTAACGAAAAGAGTTTGTGTGTTACTCGCAATGGTGAAGTTTATGTTGGGGGAATACAGGGTTTGGTGTCATTTAAGGAGAAAGACCTTATTCGTACTAAGAGTAAAAGAAAAGTGCTTATTACAGAGGCTATGATTCGTACAGTGGATGAATCAGACGGTGTTTTAGGTATTCATGAAACTTTACTTTTTAAAGATAAAATTAAGATTGCTCATCAAAATTCAGGAGTTACTTTTTCATTTACCTCTTTTGAATATATAAAATCGTTTAGGCCAGAGTTTGAGTATATGCTCGAAGGTTATGATGATCATTGGGTTCAAGCAACATATCTCGATAAAGTGACTTATAATCGCTTGTCATCTGGTCACTACATCTTTAAAGTGCGTGTAGCCAATGATTCTGATTTGAAGTATATGGATTCGGTTGTCGTGGTTGTCGGTGTTCCATTTTATGCTACATGGTGGGCATATTTATTATACTTCTTATTTTTGGTTTTGGCTCTTTATGGTGTTCACTTGGTTTTGGTTAGAAAGTCTATCTTGGAGGTCTCTTTAGAGCAGCAGAAGTTAGATGCAGAGAAATTGATGAATGATAATGCTAATAAACTACAGTTTTTTACCAATATCTCTCATGAGTTTAGAACGCCATTGACCATTATTTCTGGCTTAATAGAGAAGGTACTATCCAATGATAGATTGATCGATGGGGATAAGCGCTCCTTGAACTCTGCATTTAGAAACTGTCAGAGAATGACATATCTGGTAGATGAAATTCTTGATTTCAGAAAACAAGAGCTTGGGGTGTTGACTGTACATAGAAGGTCTGTTGATTTTGTCTCTTTTGTTAAGCATGTATTTGATGCCTATGAGCAGTATGCTATCATTAACGATATACGTTATGAGTTTGTCGCTAATGATGCTGATATTGCATGTTGTATCGACCCTAAGCAGTTTAAGAAGATTGTTCATAACTTATTGTCTAATGCGTTTAAGTATAGATCTAATAACGCAATAATTCGAGTTATTGTCTTTTCTGAAGCAGATAATGTTGTGTTGAAAATTATTGATAATGGTCTTGGTATTGAAAAAGATCATATAGATAAGATATTTGATAGATATTTCCACGTAGAAGGTGAGGATACAGGAGGAACAGGAATCGGACTTTCTTTGGTTAAAGGTTTAATCGAGGCGCATGGTGGTCAGATCTCTGTGGAGAGTAATCCTGGTGAAGGATCATGTTTTCAAGTTGTTTTTCCAAAGAAGTTGGATGCTTGTAATGGTGACGGTGAGTTTCTTAAAGAGTGGAAAGATGATATTGTTCAGCAGCCTATTTTGCTTTCGGAGCAAGAAACAGAAGAGGATGTTGAAGAACCTATAGAGGATTCTGAAAAACCTTCGGTATTAGTTGTCGACGATAATAAAGAGTTAAGAGACCTGCTTCAAGAGACATTGTCATCTTATTTTAATGTCTTCGTTAAGGGTAATGGAAAAGAAGCTTATGAGTGGGTGATGGAAAACAGACCTGATATTATTATTAGTGATGTGATGATGCCCGTTATGAATGGTTTTGAATTTACACGATTGATTAAGCAAGATGAATCTTTGTGTCATATTCCAATTGTATTGTTGACAGCCAAAGACTCAAGAGAGCATTATGAAGAGGGGATATCTGCCGGAGCTGACGATTATATCGTGAAACCTTTTGAGGTTGGGATGCTCTCTAAAAAAATCAATAATATATTATTGACGCGAAGTGCATTGCAAAGACAATATTCGTCTGATCCAGAATTTGATACCAAGATATTGGCAAAGAATGATGTAGATAAGGATCTACTTAAGCGTGCTAGAGAAGTAGTGGAGGCTAATATTAATAATCATGAATTTAGTGTAAACGATTTTGCGCGTGAGATGTGTCTAGGTCGAACGAGTTTATATGATAAGATTAAAGGTGTGACAGGACAAACTCCCAATGATTTTATTATGTCGACAAGGTTGAAGACTGCAGCACACTTGTTGCGTACCAATAGAGGAATGAATGTTTCTGAGGTTGCATATACTGTAGGTTTTTCCACTCCTCGCTATTTTAGTAAATGTTTCAGTAAGCATTTCGGTGTTCCTCCAAAGAAATATGCAAAGCAATTTGTCGTAAATAGTGACTCTGAGTAATGCTTTATATTGTGTGTGATGTCGATAAAAGTGTCGTCTGAGTATATCTGTATTACCTTTGAATATTTAATAAAATTAAAGCATGTCAAATATAAAATTATGTTTGTATGCTCTTTTGGATATGTTTAATATTAACCACTTTTCGGTTAATATTACGTATTGCTTGACCGATTTGTTTTCATAATCACCTTTTCTTTCTTTATTTCCTTAGAATCCTTCTTCCTTACAAATGATTGAATCATAGCCACTATTGATAATTCTTGATTGTACCTACTATCTATATTCTTCTGTTAACAATGTATTTATCTGCATTTGTTTTTTTCCTATAATCATTCGGTAAAAGTGTCAAATTATTCATTGTTTATGTTTTGTTGACCGTGTAGTTTGTTGATTATCAATGTGTTTATTTAATGTGTTGATTGTTCGCGTACATTTAGTACATTTTCTATTAGGTGTACACTATTTATATTTATCGTGTCAAACCAAAAGGTCTGACTTGTTTTTGTTTTTGTGTGAATTTTTTAAGTAAGGCTAACTAAAAATCGATAATTTATGTTTTCGTTTAAATTCAAGGCGATCATACGTAAATACTTCGCAATGTTAATATTGTTAGTAGGTATTTTGTCTTCGTGTACTCCAGATGAATACACATATGATGATAGGTATGGTTCAAAACCAGTGGATCTATCGTATGTTGCTATTCCTGATTTTCCAGAGGGAGATGCTTTTGTTTCGTCAAAGGCTTTTGTAACTCTTCCTTCTAATGTTCTACCAGAATTCTTTCTAGATGGCTGGATTAAGGATGGTGTTGATATGGGTGAATTAACTCATTTCAAAATTGACACACTTGATGGTGAGATCACTTTAAGTGAAAAGAATGATTTGAAACCAGGTAAATATGCTGTTGCTGTTAAAGTACGAACATATGATAATATTGCGATCCAAGCAGAGGATGGTACATATGGTCTTGAAAAACAACTAGTCGATAGTGTAGTGTTTAAGGAAGGACTTACTTTTGTTGTTCTTTCTAAACTTATTGAGTCACTAACTTATTCTCCAAATTTAGTTGGTGCCAAGCCTGGAAAACTTTTTACTTCCCCTACACCTGTTATCGTAGGTACTGCTCCAGCAACATTTGAATTGTATGGTACTCATGCATCGGATTTTGTGATTGATGCAAATACAGGGGTTATTTCATTGGCTGATGGTCACACTTTGGCTGAAGCAGATTATAAGCTAAGTGTTAAAGTTACAAATGATGCTGGTTCTGTAGAATTTCCTGAAGTTATTACTGTTAAGGTGGCGCCTGCAACTGAAATGGTGGTTAGAGAGTTGATGATACCGAAGTATAATAGTAAGAACTATGCGGTGGATGAATTCAATTTACCAAATATGACCTCTATTAGTGTTGATGCAACTATCCCTTCGCAAGAGTCAAACAAACGTTGGAAATCTGCATGGTGTCTATGGCATCAGAAAGACGCTGATGGCAAGACCTTCCATTTTGCTGAATTTAGACCATTTAAATCGTTACAAGAAGATTACATGTTATTTACAGACAAAGTTAGTTTTGTAGATGCAGAGAAAGCAAAAGCGATTTTAGAAATTGGACATAAGTATGGTATCCTTGATGGTTTTACATTTGATGTTGTTGTGAGTACTGATTTTGCAGGAGATGCATCTACAGCTACTTGGACTTCTATCAATGTTCCATTGGTTGATCCACAATCTACATATGCTGAGTATAATGTTGATCTATCCGCTTTTGATGGACAAGAAGTTACTGTTGGAGTTAAAGTGAAATATGTATTACCTCCAGGAAAGAAACTTACCGATTTGACTAAGAATGTTTGGATTAAGAGTTTTGTAGTTAAAGCAACGATGTAAACTATAGGTTATGACTAAAAATATCATTTCATATATTGCAATATTCCTATTTACATTGAATGTTGCAGTGGCAAAGAAAAACGTAGTGGTGTTTGAAGATAACATTGCTGCACAAAAACTTGTTCAAGGAGCTTCGACGTTGGGTAATTTTACCGCTTATAGTCTTAAGGGCGATGGGGTTCAGGAGAATAACAAGAAGTGGGTAAAAGCTTGGGGTGTTTGGAAGTGTAAAGATGCTACAGACCAGAGAGCAAAATGTTTGAATTTCGTTTGTAACCGAGTTCAAAATGATGATTGGTTGGTAACAAACGCTATTGACCTTAATGGAGTTCAAAAACCGTCATTGGTTTTGGATTACTACTCACGTTATGGTAGTGATAAAGCAAATGATTTTAAAGTGATGATTTCTACTGATTTTAATGGAGATGTAGAGTCTGCAACCTGGAAATCACTTCCTTTTACTGTTTTTCATCAAATGCAAAAAGCAGAGAGCCAGAAGATTTCGTTGAAGAAATATGCTGGAAAGAAAGTTTTTATTGCTTTCCATGTATCTGCGACAGATAACAAGAATGAGTTGAAAAACATGACGCGTAATTATTTCATTACGAAAGTACAAGTAGAAGGTAAGAAGTAATTTATTCTTTTAAGACTTAAACGTTTGTTATTTATAGAATTATGAAAATAAATAGATTATCATATATCGGACTTCTTTGTTTTATGATGCTCTCTTTCGTTGGTTTTGCCCAAAAGGGAGTTGTAAAAGGAGTTGTAAAAGATGACCAGGGGGAACCTCTTCCTGGTGTAACTGTAGTTGTTGAAGGAACGACAACTGGTACTATTACCAATTTTGATGGTATCTATACCATTAAAGCTAAAGGAAAGGCTTCTTTAGTATTTTCATTCATTGGATATAAACCAGTGACAGTACCTTTACAAGGCAAATCAAAGATTGATGTTACCTTAGAGAATGATGTGCAGCAAATTGAAGAAGTGATTGCTGTAGGTTATGGAACAAAGAGTGTAAAGGATGTAACAAGTAGTATTGCTACTGTGAAGGCAGAAGAGCTTGTTAAGGCTCCTGTTGCAAACTTTGACCAGGCTCTTGCAGGTCGTATGTCAGGAGTTCAGGTAACTGCTTCAGATGGTACTCCAGGTAAAGGTATGCAGATTGTGATTCGTGGAGGTAACTCTGTAACAGGTGATAATACACCTTTGTATGTTGTGGATGGTATCGCGATGGAATCATTTGATCCAGGATCTCTTTCTACAAATGATATTGAGAGTATGAGTATCCTTAAGGATGCTGCTGCATCTGCGATCTATGGTTCACGTGCTGCGAATGGTGTTGTTTTAATCACTACAAAAGGTGGAAAAGTAGGTCCAACTCGTATCAATGTAAACCTAAGTGCAGGGCTTCAGTGGATTCCACGTCGTTTGGATGTGATGGATCCATATCATTTTGTATTGTTGCAAGAAGAGGTTGCTTATGCATTAGGTGGAACTTATGTTGATAACTTTAAAGAGCATTGGGTTGACCCTGAGTTGTATAAAGATGTTGAAGGTACAAACTGGCAAGATGAGATTTTCAGAACGGCCTATATCAAGAATGCAAATGTGAACCTTTCGGGTGGTAATAAAAATACACGTCACTATGCATCAGTTAGTTTTGTCGATCAAGATGGAACGATGATCAATACTGGTTACCAGAAGATTAACTCACAGTTGAGATTGAACCATAAGTTCAACAATAAGTCTAAGATTGGTCTTAACTTTAACTATACGCATTCCAATCAAACTGGAGAGACGGTTTCGGGAAATAATCGTGTGAGTATTATTCGTGATGCTTTAAGTTTCCGTCCTGTGAAACCAGTAATTGATGATGGTTTAGAAGAGGGAATTGACTTGGATGATAGAAACAATTTGAGATTTAATCCAGTAAAGAACTTAAATAATACAGATCGTAGTTATCAAATTGATGCTTTCCGTGCAAACGTAGACTATCAGTTGACTTTGGCTAGAGGATTGACTTTTAAGACAGTTGGTGGTTATGTTGTTGATACGCGTAAGTTAAGTAAATCATTTGGTTATGATACATATCAAGGACGTAGAGGTGTAAATGGAATTAACAGTTACATCGAGTCAAGACATAAATATGTTTTGAGTAATACCAACACATTGAACTACAATAAAAATGTAGGAAACTCTAAATTCAATGTTCTTCTTGGTGAGGAAGCACAGTATGTCGTTTCTGATTACTTGAAAGCATCAGGTGCAAATATGCCTATTGATGACTTAGGTGCAAATAATTTAGGTATGGGTACAACATTCCCTGCTCCTATTTCTAGTAAGACAGGTAGTACCATGTTATCTTATTTTACACGTATTGATTATAGCTTTAAGGATAAGTGGTTGATCTCAGGTACTGTTCGTGCTGATGGCTCTTCTCGTTTTACTGGTAATAATAAATGGGGATATTTCCCATCTGCATCTGTCGGTTACCGTTTAATTCAGGAGCCTTTTATGCAAGATCAGAATGTAGTTTCGAACTTAAAGGTTCGTGCTAACTGGGGACAAAACGGTAATAATAAGATTGGAGACTTTGCTGCATACAATCTGATGAACGCTACTGCTGAGTCTGGTTATGTATTCGATGGTACTTATGATAAAGGTCTTGTATTTACGAATCTTGGTAGTGAAGATATTCGTTGGGAAACAACTACACAAACAACAGTTGGTTTAGATTTAGGTTTCTTTGATGAGAAAGTTAAGCTTACAGTAGATTGGTATAAGAAAAATACAACGGATCTTCTGTTAAATGCAGACATGGCTCCGAGTACTGGTTTTAAGAAGACTTATAAGAATGTTGGTGAGATTGAGAATCAAGGTATGGAGTTCTCTATTAATACAATCAATGTTCAAACTAGAAACTTCAGATGGACAACAGATTTAAATATCTCTTTTAACAGAAATAAGTGTGTGGCACTTAATGATGGACAAACAGAGTTGTTGACAAATCCTGATTGGAGTTTTAAGGTTGCCGAATACCAGTATATAACTCGTGTTGGGGAAGCTGTAGGTCAATTCTATGGATTGAAATCTGATGGTGTTTACACTGTAGATGATTTCAATATGGTGAATGGTAAATATGCATTGAAGGATGGTATTGCTGATAACGGTGCTGCTGTTGCTCCTGGGTCAACTAAGTTTGTTGATGTTAATGAAGATGGCACAATTGATAACGAAGACCGTGTTGTAATTGGTAATGCTCAAGCAAAACATTTTGGCGGTGTTACGAATAACTTCTCATATAAGAACTTTGATTTTTCAATTTTCTTCCAATGGTCTGCTGGTAATGAAATTCTAAATGCAAACCGTGTTGACCTTGAAGTACCAGGAACAAAGACAAACTATAACTATTTGTCATCGGTAGCAGGACGTTATTCTGCATCTAATCCTAATCCTAATGCAGACGTAAATATCATTAGAGATGGTAACGTATATGGAGCTCCTCCTACAGGTAACTATATTTCGGATCGTTTTGTAGAAGATGGGTCTTTCTTGAGATTAAAAACTATCTCAGTAGGGTATCGTTTTAGCAAAAAGATGTTGAAGAAGATGAAGCTTTCAAAAGCTCGTATCTATGCTTCGGGTCAGAACCTTTATACATGGACTAACTATTCTGGTTATGATCCAGAAGTTTCTGTCGGAAAATATGGTGCATTGACTCCAGGATTAGATTATTCAGCTTATCCAACAAGTGCTACATTTACTGTTGGTTTAGAACTAGGATTTTAATCTTAACTAATTTGTAATTATTGTGATCATGCGAAGATTATCAAAATATATAGTTGTAGGTTTTGTCTTAATGACAGCCACAATATTTCAGTCTTGTTCAGACTTTCTTAATAAAGATCCTTATTCTACTATTAAGCTGGACAACTTCTATCAAAACGATAACCAAGCTAATCTAGCATTAGCTGGTATTTATAGTGTTCTAGGTAGTGATTATACTTATGGTTATTACTTGTCATGTCGTTTTACAAGTGGAACGGATGCAATGGTTTTTTCAAGAAATTATAACTCTTGGAATGTTCCGTTGTTTACAGTGAATAATTCAACAAAAGAGGTTGAAGATACTTATCGTACTTTGTATGAGGGAATCAACCTTGCAAATGTTTTTATTGAGAAGATATCTACTTCAACTACTATTTCAGAATCATCAAAAGCACGTTTTCTTTCAGAGGCTCGCTTTTTAAGAGGTTTCTTTTATTTTGATTTGGTTCGTTGGTTTGGTGAAGTTCCTATGAGAACAAAGCCTGTACTTAGTGGTTCTACGCAAGAGACTACCATGGCAAAAGCTAAGGTGTTGGATATCTATAAAGATGTTATTATTCCTGATCTTGAGTATACCGTTGCAAATGGATTAACTAAGAATGATACAAACTATGAAGTTGGTCGTATTACTAAGTCGGCTGCTTTAGGAACATTACAACGTGTCTACCTTACAATTGCAGGCGTGAAAAATGATGCTAAGAGAGGTGAATATGCTGATTTTACAAAAGATGCATGTTACCAAAAGGCTATCGATTATGGTATGCAAGTTGTTAACAACAAAAAGTATTCACTTTTAAGTGATTATAAGCAGGTTTTCTTGAATGAAATCAAGGGCGATCTTAGTGATGAAGAGGTGATCTTTGAAGTGCAGTTTGAAAATTTACGTGCTGGTGGTGTTAATGAGCATGGTAGAATTGGTAACATGAACGGGGTACAAGTATCTCTTTCAGGTCTTACTGATCCTTATGCATATGCTTATAACTATGCAGGTTTATCATTGACTTATGATTATGCAAAATCAACTGGTGATGCTAATGAAGATAAGCGTTTTATTTGGAATGTTGCTCCTTTTAGAGTTGGGTTAAATAATGTTCTAGATACTATCTTTGTGACCAATCCGGATACCAATGAGCCTGTACTTGATGTAAATGGAGAGAAGCAAATCGAAAAAGTTATCTATACAACTGAGCGTACTGAAGGGTTTTCATTCATTGGAAATAATTATACTCGTAACCCAGGTAAATTTCGTCGAGTGAGCTTTGATGAAATGGAAGATGGAGTATTGCGTATGGAACGTAAGAAAGTTGAAGAGCCTTCAGGAAAAAGCAAAACACTATATGTTTGTTATAAGATGATGCCTAATGATACATATAATACTGGTGATGATGGTACTGGATACATGTATATGTTAGATGCTATGGGTAACAAAGTAAGATTATCTACACATAACTATATGAGTATTGAAGGTTCTGTTTGGAAACAAATTCCTAATGGTTCACTGCCGATGAAGAAACTTGAGTCTGGAGCAATTGATAAAAACTTCACTGGAATTAATTTCCCTGTTCTTCGTTATGCTGATGTATTATTAATGATAGCTGAGGCTCACATTCAAAAGAATCAACTTGCTGAAGCAATTCCTTTTGTTAATCAAATACGTCAACGTGCTGGTGTTCCAAACTTAGACCCAGCTGTTACAGGAGATCAAACTAGTTTCTTTAATGAGATTGTTGATGAGCGTAATCGCGAGCTATGTTTTGAGGGTGTACGACGTCATGACTTAATTCGTTGGGGACTTTATAAGACTAAACTTGATGAGTTGAATGAACTTATGGTTAATGAGCCTATCAATAAGAACCAACAGTGGTTGTTAAGATCAGGTGAGAATTACCAAGAAGAACTAGAGATACTTCCAACTCCTCAAAAAGAGACAAATATTAATATTGGAATTAAACCGGCATCATAATTACGAGTGCTGATTATTCTTATCTTCCATACAGGGGGGCTATGCATTTTGATGTATAGCCCCTTTTTTTGTTTGCAAATATTATTTACCAATTTGAATTAATGTACATTAAAAATACAAAAAAAGTGATGTGATTGTCCATTTGTTATTTGTTGTTGTTTTTTAGTTTACTCATAATCAATTGATTAATCTGGTCTGTGTTGTTCTGTTGTATTACTTGTATTGTTCTGTTGTGTTCTTATTGTTAACTTAGCCATCAATAAAGCCGGCGGATAATACTTCCGGATGTATTTGATCGTAACTAACTAAAAAAACAAATTTATGTGTCTAAATTTAATGAGACTACAGACTCTCAGGACCTTTGTTTTCATGTCGTTTTTATTGAGCTTATTTGTGTATTCATGTACACCTGATACTTATCAATATAATGACAAAACTAATAAAGATCCCTATGGATTAACCTATTCTGGTGTCGGTGATGTCTTCGAAGGAAATGGGTTTGAAACATCTAAAGCCTATCTTAATACAGAAGTAGGACAGTCTGTTAAGTATTATTTTAGCTCCTTTACTTCAGGAGAGACTGATCTAGGTGCTCCTGATTATATTGTAGTAGATTCTATCAATGGATCTATTATATTAAAAGGAACAAATGATCTGCTTCCGGGTGATTATTCTATCGGAATTATGGTGAAGAATTTTAGAAATGACTTAACCATGGAACTTCAAGATGATGGAAAAACTATTGTAACACCAAATCCTGTAGAGTTAGCTCAAACTGTTTTTAAGGATGGATTTACTTTCCAAATTCTTACAAATGGTGTTTCGAATCTTGACTATATTCAGAAAGTCCAGAAAGCGAAACCGGGTAAGGCATTCTCTTCAACAACTCCAAAGATAGAAGGTTCTAATCCTATTACTTATTCACTTGCTGCAGGGACACCTTCTGAGTTTGCTATTGATAAAAATACTGGTGTTATCTCATTAGCAGATGGGAATAAACTTGCTCAAAATAATTATCTTCTATCTGTTATTGCAACAAATGAAGCAGGTGCTGTTACATTTGAAAATGTGGTTACTGTTACTGTTGCTCCTGCAGTTGATTTAGAACTTATAAATTCGAATTTTACTCCATATAATGAGGTTTCTTACGGTAAAGAAAAAAATGATCTAGGAAATATGATCTCTTTCAGTGTTGATGAACCGACGAGTACAGTTATGCCATTTCAGTCTTCAAATCATAGATGGACGCATGGTTGGGGAATTTGGAACCAAAAAGTAGGTTCAAAAAAAGAGAGTTTCGCCATCATGATTCCTAATCGTAGTGTGCAGGAAGATTATTTGCTATTTGACTATAATGTGAAGTTGGTTGATTCAGAAAACTCTAGGGTTATTTTGAAGTATACTCATAACTGGGGTGTATTCGAAGGATTGCGTTTTGAATTGGTTGTAACAGATAATTATACAGGGGACCCTTCGACAACAGTGTGGAATGCTTATCCACTTGTCTTTGATCCTGTTCGTCTAAAAATGACTACTTCAGAAGTGATGATTCCTGAATTTGAAGGAAAAGCCAAAGTTAGAATAGGAGTACGTTCTGTGTTCACCGTTCCTGCAGGAAAAGACGTTACCGTTTTAACAAAGAACATATTAGTCGAATCTGTTCAAGTAAGAGCAAAACAATAATATTCCAATTATGAAAAATATATACAACAGCATTATAACACTGTTATTAATCCTTATCGTTACACCTTCTTTTGCAAAGAAGGAGACGATATTATTTACTGACGGTTTTGATACTGCAAAACGACGTGTCGATCAACATAATATAGGAAACTTTAAGCAGTATGATTTAGATCAAAATGAGAAGCAGCAGCCAAATATGAAATGGCTTCAATCATGGGGTATTTGGTCTTGTACGGGTTCTGATGGGGAAAGAACGAATTGTTTATTGTTTGTGCCCAACAAACAGCGCAATGATGATTGGGTTGTCTCATCTGAGATTGTTCTATCGGGAGTAAAGAAAGCATATATGGAGTTGGATTATTGCTCTAATTGGGGTGTTGATTCTGTGAATGAATTTTATGTGTTAATCTCTACTGATTTTAAGGGAGATGTAAAAAGTGCTACATGGAAAGAGTTGCCCTATACTTCTTTTCATAAGCTTTCTGAGACTAAGTCACAGTACATCTCTTTAAAGAAGTACGTTGGAAAAAGTGTACACATTGCATTTAGAGCTAAGACAGATGGAAAAGACTCTAATATTATGCATATGACTAGGAACTACTTTATTTCAAGAGTAAAGGTTGCAGCAAAAAAATAATTGTTCATTACCAATTTTATGCAGTTTATGAAACTAAATATAAAAATGAATTTTGTGCTCACAATGGTTCTAACCTTCTGCGTTGGATTTATGAGTATGGCACAATCGCTAAAAGTGACCGGTATTGTTAAGGATGATACTGGAGCTCCACTCCCAGGAGTCACTGTTGTAGTAAAAGGAACTACCAATGGTACTATTACAAACATGGATGGTCATTATACACTTAAAACGACCTCTAAAAAGATACTAGTCTTCTCATTCATTGGTTATAAGAGTGTATCCATGCCTGTAAAAGGTAGATCGAAGATTGATCTTACATTAGAAAGCGATATACAGGCTCTTGGTGAGGTTGTTGCAGTTGGTTATGGTTCACAAAGTGTAAAAGATGTAACAAGTAGTATTGCTTCTGTGAGAGCAGATGATTTAGCAAAGGCTCCTGTCGCAAACTTTGATGAAGCTCTTGCTGGTCGAATGTCTGGTGTTCAAGTTAGTGCTGCTGATGGTACACCTGGTAGTGGTATGAAGATCGTTATTCGTGGAGGAAATTCGGTTACTGGAGATAACTCTCCTCTATATGTCGTGGATGGTGTTGCAATGCCTTCATTTGATCCCGGTTCTCTTTCTACCAACGATATTGAGTCTATGGATGTATTGAAAGATGCTGCTGCATCAGCAATCTATGGTTCTAGAGCTGCGAATGGTGTTGTGTTGATTACAACAAAAGGTGGTAAAGTAGGACCTACTCGTATCAATATTACGCTTAATTCAGGTATTCAGCGCATTCCACGTACTTTAGACGTGTTAGACCCTTATCACTTTGTATTGTTGCAAAAAGAAGTAGCTGAGGCTACAGGAGGAACTTACTTGTCAAATTTCCAGAAGTATTGGGTTGATCCAGAATTATACCGTGATGCTAAAGCGACAAATTGGCAAGATGAGATTTTCAGAACAGGTGTTCTAAATCAAGCAAACGTGAACTTGTCTGGAGGTAATCAATCAACACGACATTATGCTTCAGTGAGTGCTACTGATCAAAAAGGTACTATGATTGGTACCGGTTTTCAGAAATGGAATGCACAGTTGAAGTTGGATCATAAATTCAACCAAAAGAGTCAAATTGTTCTTAACTTCACTTATACACATACAAACCAGATTGGACCTCGTGTTTCAGGAAACAATAGATCTAGTATTATTCGTGATGCGATAACTTTCCGTCCTGTAAGTCCAATTAATAACGATGGTTTAGAAGATGGTATTCAGTTAGATGATCGTGAAAATCTTCGTTTTAACCCAGTTAAGACATTATCTAATACTGAGCGTAATTACGAATTGGATGCTTTTAGAGCAACGGCGTCATTTAATTATAAGATAACTAAAGATCTTGTATTTAAGACTGTTGGTAATTTTAGTCAAGATTCTCGTAGACTGTCGCAATTTTTCAAATATGATACCTATCAAGGTCGTCGTGGTATTGATGGAATTAATGGTTACATTCAAACGTATCGTTATTACACAATGAGTAATACCAATACATTGAACTATAAAAAGAAGATTAGAAATAACTCTTTCAATGTGTTGTTGGGACAAGAGATGCAGTATCGTGTTAGTGACAATTTAAGAGCTAATGCTGGTCAAATGCCAATTGATGATTTAGGGGTAAACAACCTTGGTTTGGGTACATCATTTAAAGAACCATCATCAAGTAAAACAGGTAATACAATGTTATCTTTCTTCGGTCGTTTGAACTATAGTTTCAAAGACAGATGGTTATTAGCTGGTACTTTACGTGCTGATGGTTCATCTAAGTTTCAAGGTAACAATAAATGGGGTTATTTTCCTTCTGGATCTTTTGGATATCGTATGAGTGAAGAGCCTTTTATGAAGGACTTGAATTTATTTTCAAACTTAAAGATTAGAGCGACTTGGGGACAGAATGGTAATAATCGTATTGGAGACTTCTCTACAATGCAGTTGATGGGACCTCTTTCTGATTCAGGTTATAGTTTTGGAAGTAATAAGGAGTATCGACCTGGTTTCATCGTGAGTAACTTAGGTGGTGAGGATATCAAATGGGAAACAACCACTCAAAAAGATATTGGGGTTGATCTTGGTTTCTTTGATCAGAAGCTTAGAGTTACATTTGATTGGTATCAGAAAAATACAACAGATCTTTTGTTGTATGCTAATATGGCTCCAAGTACAGGTTTTGAGAGAACCCACAAGAATATTGGAGAGATTTCGAATGAAGGTTTTGAGTTGTCAATCTTCTCTCAAATTGTCAAGACAAGAAAGTTTCAATGGTCGACTAATTTCAATATCTCAACCAATAAAAACAAAACAATTGCACTAAATGACAACCAGAATGAGTTATATACGAACCCTGACTGGAGTTATGCATATTCAGAATATCAGTATGTTACTAGGGTTGGTCAACCTGTTGGTATGATGTTTGGCCTTCAAAGTGATGGTGTTTATTCCGCAGATGATTTCAACTATCTTAATGGGAAATATGTATTGAAGAAAGGTGTGCCAAACAATGGAAATAGAACACTTGCTCCTGGAGCTGCAAAATTTATTGACCAGAATGGTGATGGAACGATAAATTTCAATGATAGAGTGATTATAGGTAATCCTCATCCTGACTTCTTTGGTGGTATTACAAATAATTTCTCATACAAGAACTTGGATTTATCTATCTTTTTCCAGTTCTCATATGGTGGAGAGGTGTTGAATGCGAACCGAGTTGAATTAGAGACTCCAACGACAAAGACTAACTTTAACTATTTCCCAATTGTTTCAGATCGTTATTCGGATCATAATACAGAGGCTCCGGTAAATGTGATTAGAAATGAAGGTGTTTATGGTGCTCCACCTAAAGGAAACTTCGTTTCAGATCGTATTGTAGAAGATGGATCTTTTCTTCGACTAAAAACATTGTCTTTAGGATATAGTTTGGGGAAACGTACCTTGAAAAAGTTGAAGTTAAGCAAGTTTAGAATGACTGTTTCTGCACAGAACTTGTTTACATGGACAGAGTATTCAGGATATGATCCAGAAGTATCTGTAGGTCGTTATGGAGCATTAACTCCAGGATTAGACTATTCAGCTTATCCAATGAGTCAAACGTATACTTTAGGATTGCAACTTGCTTTCTAAGTCACCTTAAAAAAGAATGAAGATGAGATTAAAGAATATAATTGGTATGTCTGCTATGGCTTTGGCTTTTATGACACAATCATGCCAAGACTATCTAAATGTAAAGCCATATTCACAAATCGCTGCTGGTGATTTTTATCAAACAGAGCAACAAGTTGATTTGGCGCTAAATGGGATATATAGTACCATTGGAAGTGAACGCCTTTATGGTTCTAATTTATCATGCTACTTTCCTGTTGGCACTGATGCTGCAGTCTATTCAAGAACTTATAATGCATGGGAAGTTGCACTGCACACAGTAAATGAGACCAATGTCGATATTGAAAGAACTTTTCGTAAACTATATGAAGGAATCAATCTTTGTAATTTGTTGATTACTAATATTGAACCTGTGAAAGGAATCAATGACATTAAGAAAAAACGAATGATAGGGGAAGCTCGTTTTTTACGTGCTTATTTCTACTTCGATTTGGTTCGTTGGTTTAAGAATGTTCCTATGAGATTGGCTCCAATTAAAGATGGAAGCTCTGCTAATACAGCACAAGAATTATCTGATGCATTAGATATTTATAAAACGGTGATCATTCCTGATTTGGAATATGCTGCAGCAAATTGTACTACAAAAGGAGGTAGCGGATATGAAATAGGTCGCGTTACACAATCTGCATCTCACGCACTTTTACAAAGAGTCTACCTAGCTATTGCTGGGGTGACTCACAACGATGAAAGAGCAAAATTTCCTGATTTTGCAACAGCTACATGTTATCAAAAAGTAGTAGATCAAGGGAATGAAGTTTTTAAATTAGGAAACTACTCTTTGATGGCTGATTATACTGATATCTTTAGAAACGAGATAAAAGGTACTCCGAATGATCAAGAGGTGATGTTTGAAGTGATGTTCAACAACCTTAGAAGTAGTGGTAAGAATGAGCACGGTCGTATTGGAAACCTAAATGGAGTACAGTGTTCTATGACTGGAATTAAAGATCCATATGCTTATGCCTATGCTTATGCTGGATTGACATTGGTTAAGGATTACGAAACTTCAACAGGTGATGCAAATGATGATAAGCGATATGTTTGGAATGTTGCACCATATAATGTAGGACGTGTTAATGTCTTAGATACGACATATGTTGATGATCCTAAAACTGGAGAATCAGTTCGGGTTGTTAAAGAGTCAGATAATTTTGTTGAAGGATTTAAGTATGTTGGTAATAGATATACTCGTAATCCTGGTAAATTCCGACGTGTAAGTTTTGATGAGATTGAAAGTGGTGTTTTCAGAATGGAAAGACGTCAGGCATTAAAATCTGATGGAAAGAAAAAGATTACATTATATTCTGGTTATAAGCAATTGCCAATTGATACTTATAAAATAGGTAATGATGTAGATGGAGATTATCCTTATATGCTTGTTAATGGAGTTGAGAAACGTCTTTCAAAGGATTATTATATCACAAAAGAAGGTCGTGTTTGGAAGTTGTTAGATAATGGAGGCTTGAAGCTTAAAATCATGGAGAATGGGAGTATTGATAAGAACTTTACTGGTATTAATTTCCCTTTAATTCGTTATTCAGATGTATTGTTAATGCAGGCAGAAGCTTATAATGAATTAAACAACTATGATCAAGCACGTTTGTTTATCGACCAAGTGAAAAATAGAGCAGGTCTTCCAAATCTTGATCCATCTCAGTTTAATGACCGTGATAAGATTTTTAATGAACTTGTTTCTGAACGTAGTCGTGAGTTGTGTTTTGAGGGCCAGAGGAGGCATGATCTAACCCGTTGGGGAAATATGAAAGATAAACTAGATGAGTTGATGCAAGACCTTAAAGAAGAGCCAATCAGTAAGAGTCAGACTTGGATGCTTCGTTCAAGTGAAAATTTCGATCCAAAGAAGCATACTTATCTTCCAATACCATTAAAAGAGTTAAATCTTAATATAGGTATCAAAAAAACAGAGTAGAATTCAATAATCATAAGTTAGAGCGACTTTTCTTCACAGAAGAGTCGCTTTTTCATTATATATTGGTCGTGTCTCTCTGTTATTATTGAACTATTGACCCTTTATAGCCTCATCTGTATTCGATTACCTATTGATGCAAGTTTTTTATTATTACTCTTTCCTCCCTTTGAGTCGTGCAGAAAGTATGTAAGGTTGGAGTTGCTAATGATATGAAATATTCAGGAGACGTGAGATTTGCTATTCTTGTGAATCAAAAGAGTGTTCAATGAGTTAAGTGATTGTAATCTAATTTTTGTATTGCATGTTTAATAACGAGTTTTAGTTCTTTCTATCTTTAGTAGTCAAATTGAAAGTGTAAATACTAATATATGTTAATTTAATAGCTATGTGATGTCCTAATATAATCTTTTTTCCTTATTTTAAGGGAGGATGCAGTGTGTCCATAAATATGTAGTATTGGGAAGGTCTTTCTTTGATAATCAAGTTTCTTAATGGTGATAGATTATGTGGTATATACTACAAACTTAGTGACCTTTATTGTGATTTGTTATTCTATTCAAAATGTTCCTTATTTTGGTTCCTTTTTATTAAAATAATATCTTCGCTTATGGATTGACTCTATTGCATATCGTTCGTGTTTTATTGATTAATATACCTCAGCTTTGCGACTAAGAAAACTTATATATATACTTATTTTATTTGTGTCCTTATTGACACCTACTTTTGCTTATAATTACCGATTCGAAGCATTCCCTTCTGCAGGTGCCTTTGGTTCTGATTTATGTACATCAAGTACCGTAGATCGAAATGGTTTTCATTGGATTGGGACCAACAATGGTCTTTTCCGTTGGAATGGAAAAGAGTTGCAGAAAATCGAACTCCCAATAAAAAATAACAATCTAATCAATGATGTTAAGATTACGGCTTTAGACGTTGATGCAAAGGGGTATTTATGGGTTGGATCGATTGCTGGTATTTTTAGATTTAATACCGTTTCTCTTAAGGGAGAGGTGGTACCACTACCAAAATCACCAGTTTATAATCTAGTTTCAAGTATTAGTGATCTATTGATAACTCCCAAAGGAGTTGTTTTGGTGGCTACAAGAAACGGTTTATTACGATTTGATAAGAAGCAACAGGAGTTAGTTTTTGATAAACGTTTTCCATATATCAGTGATAAGAATCGTAAGGTAAACAAAGATAAACGTGTGATTACGGATCTGATGATCGATTCGAGAGAACGACTATGGGTTTCAACAGACGGGAATGGTGTTCATCTATTTGATAAAAATGAGCATCCTTTTATTGTATTTGGAAATAAGCAACTCGGAACCAGCAGAATCTTCTCTATGTATGAAGATTTTGACCACCGTATATGGTTGGTTAAATCCACAGGTTTAGTTTGTTTAGATGACCTTTACCAACCCTTACCTTCTGTCCAATCACTATTCGACGATTTGAAGATTAATTGTATCTCTTCTGATGATGTTAATGATGTTTTTGTTGGTACAGATAATGGGATATACAAGTATGAAACACATATTCGTAAGTTATCTTTGGTTAAGAATACTGGAGACCAAGATCTACAGATTGAAAATGATGGTGTTCTATACATAGGAAAGTGGAATCATGAACAGTTTATCATAGGATCTAGACTTGGGATCTTTAGTATGTTGAAGAGTCGATTTGGATTTGACCTTTTCCGGTTCCAAGAAGATAATGAGAAGTCGTTGTCGGGAAATTTGTTGCGGGTAATCCTTCAAGACCCATCGACAAATAGATATTTATGGATTGCAACATTAAATGAAGGGGTTGATCTCTTAAATTCAGAAGAGAATAAGATCTATCCTGTGAAGTTTCCTGCGGGAGTGGACAAGAAAGCATATTCAATTCGTTGTGGAATGGTCGATCACCATAAGAAAATCTTTTTTGGTACAGATAGAGGAATCTTAAGACTTGATAGGGGAAGTCGCAAGTTGAGTCGTTCTAATTTTTATGGTCTTCCGATCTCTAATGAGCCTATTCTTTCTATGTTACATTCAACATCAGGTGAATATTGGGTGGTTGGAATGAATACCGGTTTACTTCGTTATAATCCACAAACAAGGTTTATAAAGAAATATCCAGTAAAGAAGGAGAATGGCTACCTGCCATCAAGAAATATTAAATCACTCTATCAAACCAGCAATGGAACTTTATGGGTCGGTACTCATAATCGTGGTATTTGTCGCTATTTAGAAGATTCTGATACATTTGAATTGTATTCGACCAAATTTGATGACAAGAATACTGTTTCAGATAAAATATTCTGTTTCTATGAGGACTCAAGAGGTGTTTTATGGGTCGGAACAGGGAAAGGTCTTGCTGTCTATGATCAAGTAAACAATCACTTTCGCAAGTTTAAATCGTCGATGGTTGAAGTTGACGTGATGGTTTTGAGTATTCAAGAAGATGTTCGTGGTAGATTGTGGATCGGAACCAATAGTGGTATTCGTTGTATAGATGTTGAGCGTGATGTCTATTCTCAGTTTACTGTAGCTGATGGACTTCAATCTAACGTGTTTGAGTATAATGTAGACGCGAAGAATACGCGTTATATATATATGGGGGGTAATAATGGTTTGAATCGATTTAAACCTGTGGATTTTAACCCTAAAAGGAGTGTCACTAAGGTTGGGGTCGTTTCTGTAAAGTTACAGCAGAAGGATGAAAAAGAACTATTGGTTTCGAGGACTGATCTATATAAGGAAAGAGGAGGACTTCAAATAATTGACTTACCATCGGATATCACTGATGTAACAGTGAACTTAGCAGTATTAAATACATTAGATCAGTCGAAATGTCGCTTTGCATATCAGTTAGATGGAGAGTCTAAATGGATTTGGCTTCCAGAATCTCAAACTTATGTTACCTTTCCTATATCCAATAAGAAAGAGTTCTCAGTTAAAATTAAGAGTACGAATAATGAAGGCCTTCCTAGTACAAAGCATATAACACTCCATTTTGCCCAGAGCTCATTTACAAGAGCATCATGGTATCTAATTTTCTCTATTCTTGGTGTCACCTTTTTTGTGGTACTCATCTATATGATACGGAAAAAGGATAAAAAGGTTATGGATTTCACTGAAATGGATGAAGAAGTAGAGGAGACATTGTCTGAAGCTGCTGGCTTAAATGAATTGGTCTCTGATAATGAAATTGTATTAGAAGGTCAACGAATACGACAGGCATTAAAAGATAATGTGTGGTATCTGGATCGAAACTTAAACAAACATCTATTTGCAAAACATCTTCATATCTCGATGTCCCATCTATCCGTAGTGCTTCGTGATGGATTGAAAACTAATTTTAATGATCTAATCAATGGATATCGAATTGAAGAGGTAAAGAAGCGATTGAAAGATCCCACATACAAAGATTATACCCTTTTAGGTATAGCTGAAGATTGTGGGTTTAATTCAAAAACCTCATTCTATCGTATCTTCAAGAAATATACAGGAGTCACTCCAACAGAGTATATTCAAAATAATGATATTAGAGAGAGTTAAAAAGTTACCTAGAATAACTTTTTAACCCTTCCATCTTCTTGATATTGAATACCAATCTTAAACATCTCTTCTTTGTACATGTCGAAGTAGTGGTATACTAAAGGAGTCTCTTCTTCACGGAAATACTTCATATTTGCTCTTTGTTTTAGAAAACGAACAGCATTTAGTTCAATTCGAGACTTACGTTCGTCATTAAACACCGGGTCAAGCTTTAGAAATGGAAATGTTAGATAGTAATGAAGCGTATCGTATGATGTGCTTGCACTATCTAATTTTAGTCCTTCATCAATAGTTGTTGGACATTTACGATTGATCTCTTTAACGATCGTCTTTAATTGATATTGTGCCTCTATCTCAGTCGTTTTAAAGATAGAGATCTTAAAAAATAAGAGACATACCCCACCAATCAAGATGATAAATAGTTGTGTCTTGTGACTTTTCTTCATTATGAATAGTTTATGAAGGAGAGACTACTAAGTAATCCCCCCTTTTTATTATTTAAATATGGTCTTTAAGCCATTGGAACTTGTTCTGATATGTATCAACATGAGATACAAGCACCTTTGTTAGCTCTTTTTTAACTTTGCGATATTTACGATCATCAAAAAGATTATCCATCTGTAGAGGATCTTTCTTCATATCAAAAAGCATATGGTCTTTGCCTGTATTGCTATAGCAAATAGAATAATCATCGTTATACAGCCCAATAAAAGCCGATTTAATATTTCTACCATGACGACAAACAATTGCATAATCGTCGACCATTGTGTCTACCTTAGACTCTAGTAATGGGGTCATATCTCTACCATCACTTGATTTCTCTGGAGTAACTCCCATTAGTGATGCTAAAGTAGATTTGAAATCTACTGTTGTAACGTGCTGTTTTACTACCGTTCCTGGTTTAATCTTCTTAGGAAAACGGATAAGAAATGGAATACGATAAGCGTTTTGGTAGAAATTATTCTTTCCTAGCAATCCTCCGTGTTCTCCCATATACTCGCCATGATCCGTAGTAAAAACGATGATGGTGTTATCATATACACCTTTGTCTTTCAGTGTATTAATGATTTTACCCACGTTGTCATCAATACACTTTACCATAGCATAGTATTGTGCCTTTGCTTCTTTGAAATCTTCTAGTGTATGTTTCGGGTTATGCCAATGGTGCTGTTTGATCCATACAGGCGTATCTTTTTGATCAAAACTTTCTGGGATTGACATCAAATCAGGGTTCACTAATTGATTATATGGTGCTCTTACTTTGAATGGAGTGTGGGGATCTGGAATAGATAAAACTGCCATAAAAGGTTGATTCTTTTCTTGACTCTTGATGAAATCAATCGTTTTATCAGAGATATAATCTGTGGTATAATGCTCTTTATCTCCAATTTTATCAGAAACCCTTGGTGCATTGTCATTGATTGTTTTCCAATGACCACGATTCCACATGTGCTCACAATCGGTAAATCCCATAGAACGATCTGGTTTCATAAAACCAGGTTTAGCATCTCCATCTAAGTGCCATTTTCCAAAGTAAGCTGTATTATAGCCATTACGTCGTGCCATCTCACCGAATGTCTCCACATCTCGGTTAAGAGGTTTATCATTATGTACTGCTCCATTTTGGTCTGGATACTGACCCGAGAAGAAACAACCTCGTGAAGGGGTACATACTCCTACATTACAGTAGAAATTGTTCAGTTTCGCTCCTTCGTCTGCAAGAGAGTCAATGAATGGTGTTTTAACAATAGTTCCACCGTAGCTCCCTAAAGTCCATGTACTCTGTTGATCGGTGTGAACAACAACAACGTTAGGTAACTCCTGTTGTTTGTCTCCATTCTTTGCTTGTAATTGAGTGGTAACAATCGCACCTGTTGCTGCTCCTGTTAGTTTAATGAAATCTCTTCTTTTCATCTGGTTATACTTTGTTTTATGGTTAACTTCACCATCAAAGATGCTAATAATCTTATCAATAACATAAGGAATTGTTGATTTATAAAGGTACGGTATCCGATTTTAAGGTTCCATTTTTATTGGTTATGCAACTCGTTGTTTATGAGGAAGTACTAAATATGTTTCATAACAGTTCGTACAATATTTGATTTGTATTGCTAATGTTGTAGGTTTGTCATACAAACTGATTAACTATCTAAGCAATAACTAAAATAGTCATAAAATGATAAAGACTTTATTTCATAGAATGAATTTGATTAAAACTCTATGTGTCATAATGTTTATGATTACATCTGTGATTTCTAATAACTGCATTGGAAAAGGATTTGAATGGAGGAATATTTCAAAGTTGCCTGAGTCAGTAGATCACGGTGTTGGTCGTGCAGGAACTTTTAGTGGTTTCATTGGAGATTATTTAGTTGTTGTTGGAGGAGCAAATTTCCCCGCAGGTATGCCATGGGAAGGTGGTAAGAAACAATATCATAATGATATTTTTATAGGGAAAGTTGATAGGAATGGACTTCATTGGAATAGTAAAAAAGAGCACTATTTAAATAGTATTGCATATGGTGGAACAGTGAGTACCGAAGAGGGACTGATGTTTATTGGAGGAGAAAATGGTCATCGTATATCTTCGGATGTCACTCTACTGGATTTAGAGTTAAGTACTTTAGACGTATCATACAAAAAACTTCCGTCTCTACCTCTTCCATTGTCGAATCTTAGTTGTGTAATATTAAACGACAAGGTTTATGTTGCAGGAGGAGTCACTGATAAAGGGACGAAAGTATCAACGAACTTATTCTTTCAACTAGATGTCTCAGACTTAAACCGTAGGCATGTTCAATGGGAACAACTACCTTCTTTCCCTGGTCCATCAAGGGCCTACAGTACCATGGTAGTTCAAAGTGATGGTGAAAAGAAAGCAATCTATCTAATTGGTGGAAGATCAATAGAGAAAGGGAAAAAGATAGAAGTATTAGATTCGGGACTCAAATACGATCCTATATTAAGCAAGTGGTCAAAACTGTCAGGGAGCTTCCCTATAATGGCTGGTAATGCATTTGGTTCTGGTCAATCATTCATTGTATTTCCGACAGGAACGGATGGTCGTTTGTTAGTAGAAGAGATGCGACTTAAAGGTGCCCAGCAATCTGACACAAATGATACAGATATCAATGAAGCACTAGTATCATATTATGAAAACCATCCAGGCTTTCCTAATCATGTGTATGTTTATAATACTATTACCAATGAGCTTGTTGTAGATGGTAAATTGCCGAATGGGGGCGTTGCTACAGCTTCTTTCGCAAAACACAAGAATAAGTTTTATGTGGTAAGTGGAGAGGTACGACCAGGAGTACGTACGCCGTGGATCGTTGAAGGGCAATTTGTGTCACATAAACAGTCGTTAGGTTGGTTGAATATATTGGTGTTAATTGTGTATTTTAGTTTATTGATATGGATCGGATACTACTTTTCTAAACGACAAAAAAACACAGATGATTACTTTAAAGGAGGTGGCCGAGTACCATGGTGGGCAGCAGGGTTAAGTATTTTCGGAACTGCTTTGAGTGCGATAACCTTTATGGCAATTCCAGCTAAATCTTATGCAACTAATTGGTCTTATGTATGGCTCAATCTAGGTGTTATCGCAGTTGCTCCTCTTATTGTCTATATATTTATCCCATACTTCAGAAAGCAAAACATAACTACAGCTTATGAATACCTTGAGATACGATTTAACTACTTTTTAAGGGCTGCTGGAAGCGCATCTTTTATTTTATACCAGATAGGTAGAATGGGAGTGGTATTATTTCTTCCCGCGATTGCTTTAAATGTGGTTACAGGTATTGATATTTATGTATGCATATCAATGATGGGAGTTTTAAGCCTTCTGTATACTCTTATGGGGGGAATCGAAGCTGTAATATGGACTGATGCAATGCAAGTTGTAGTCTTACTTGGTGGTGCCATTCTATCTCTATTTCTTATCGCAAATCAAGTAGACGGAGGCTTTACTGGAATAATGAAAGTGGCTATATCCGATCAAAAAATTGAAGCTTTCAATACTGCGTTCGATTGGAGGCAGCCTACGTTATGGGTTGTTCTTATAGGCGGGTTATTTAATCAATTCTCTACGTATGCTTCTGATCAAACGATGGTACAAAGATATTTAACTACCCCTGATACACGTAGTGCGCAAAAGAGTGTGTGGACAAATGCAATCTTGACGATTCCTGCAACCTTCATATTCTTTTTCGTTGGAACGGCACTGTATGTTTTCTATAAACAACACCCTGCAGACATGAACTACGCATTAGTAAATGGTGATAGTATATTCCCATGGTATATAACAAATGAATTGCCAAATGGCATTGTTGGCATACTTATCAGTGGGATCTTTGCTGCAGCAATGTCAAGTGTTTCAAGTAGTATTAACTCAGCAGCAACATCCTACTGTATCGATTTTCATTTTAGAGTGTTCAACTCTTCAAATAAATCAATGGTCATAGCAAAACGCGCGACACTGGTCATTGGTCTTTTAGGCACCTCATTTGCACTATTAATGGCTGGAATGGAGATCAAGTCGTTATGGGATACATTTAATAAAGTGTTAGGTCTTATTATTGGTGGCCTTGGAGGTCTATTCCTTTTGGGGGTTCTATTTCCTAAAGTGGATGGTCGTTCTGCCTCAGTAGCATTTATTCTTACCATTATACTACAAGTGATTATTTCGAATTTCACAAATCTTCACCTACTGCTATATACAGCAACAGGTGTCGTAATATGTTGTCTATTAGGAGTGATGTTTCATATAATACTGCCTAAATCAAAATAGGTTAGTATCTACTAAATATATATAGATGAATTTTAACAAGAAGAAAATTACAGGTTTTATAGCTGCTCCGTTTACTCCTATGTTTGAGGATGGTTCAGTTAATGTGGAAGTGATTGCAAAATATGCAACCAAACTTAAAGAGGATGGTTTATCAGGCGTTTTCATTAATGGAACCACTGGAGAAGGGATGTTAATGTCATTATGTGAAAGAAAACAGGTGGCAGAAGCTTGGTTAAAGCACCAAAGTGATAATTTTCATGTGATTGTTCATGTCGGATCTACAAGTGTCAAACAGTCTGCCGAGCTTGCTGCTCACGCCGAAGTTAATGGTGCTTTTGCTGTCGGATGTATGGGGCCTTGTTTTCTACCTCCTTCAACTGCATCAGATCTAGTACGGTTTTGTGAAGAGGTTGCAGGTGCTTGTCCTAATACTCCTTTCTATTACTATCATATGCCAGCAACTTCCAATGTAACAGTTTCAATGCTATCCTTTTTAGAACTAGCAGAGGAGCGTATCTCGAATCTTGCAGGTATTAAATTTACTCACAATAACTTAATGGAGATGCGTCAATGTATCCAATATAAAGAGGGTAAATTCGATATTCTTCACGGATATGATGAAATTCTACTTTCAGGCTTAGCCATGGGAGCAAAAGGTGGAGTAGGAAGTACATACAACTATATCGCGTCTGTATACCTCTCACTAAGAGATGCCTTTGAGAAAGGAGATATTGCCGAAGCACAAAGACTGCAAGACATTTCGATAAAAGTAGTGGAAGTCTTAATCAAATATGGTGGTGGAGTGATTGCTGGAAAAGCAATAATGAACCTTATTGGCATAGAGTGTGGACCATGTAGAGCCCATCTTCCTTACTATGGACAAGATGTATTAGATAATATTAATAAGGATTTAAAAGAGATAGGATTTTATGAAATATCATAGATAATAAATAGACGGGAGAGGTAAAATTCTCACCTCTTATCCTCTCCCACTATAAATAGCTAATTAATAATAACTAACTAAAATCATGCGAATATGCAAAAATCTAAGCTCATTGTAAACAGTCGGTTTAATAAATCGTTTGCGTGGCTACTATTTATACTGATATTTAGTGTTAATAGCCTAATTGCACAGAATAGATCTGTTAACGGAGTTGTCAAAGATGAAAAAGGAATCCCCCTTCCTGGTGCAACTGTTGTTCAAAAAGGTACTACAAATGGTACGGTCACAAATGTTGATGGAGCTTTTAACCTTAAGGTTCCAATTCAAGCTCAAATAACGATATCTTTCGTTGGTCTTGAGTCCCAGACAATATCTACAGAAAAAAAATCAAATTTCGAAATTACACTACAACCAAGTGCCATTGGTTTGGATGAGGTGGTTGCCATTGGATATGGTAAACAATCAAGAGCTACAATAACATCAGCTGTGACTAAAGTGGATGATAAAGAGCTTGCTACCACTCCTTCTGGCAATGCATTGCTATCTGTTCAAGGTAAAGTGCCTGGCGTTGATATTCGTGTTACAACAGGCCAACCTGGAAGTACCCCAAAAGTATTAATTCGAGGAGGAACATCTCCAGGGAATGGAACACCTCTATATGTAATTGATGGGGTTATTCGTGAGAATATGAACGACTTAAATGCCGAAGACATTGAATCGATGCAGGTATTGAAAGATGGTGCCTCTGCATCTATTTATGGAGCAAGAGGGGCTGCTGGAGTTATTGTAATTAGTACCAAGAAAGGTAAGAATTCAAATGGTTTTGGTAATGTAAATGTGAAGTATGGGATGACCATAAACCAACAAGCTCGTAAATACCCATTCTCTAATGCTCAAGACTATTTATGGGCATCACGTGTTGCTGCAAACCAGGAGTTAGATACAAATTCCAAATCACGTCTTACTGATCCATCATACGGTTATGGTACTGGAAACGCAAACTATTCAGGCAAACAAGGAAGTGGGTATGGCAACTCTGTAAGTACAACAGAGTTTTATGATGAGTTGGTATCGGTGAACGGTCAAGACTATGTAAATGACCTATTAACAAACCAAGGTTTTCAAACAATGGTAGATCCCGTAACGGGTCAGAAATTGATCTTTAAAGATGCTGATTATCAAAATCAAATGTTTAGAACAGGAGTGATAAACGACATGAATGTATCTTTTGATGGAGGAAATGATAAAGGTACTTTTTATGCAAGTTTTGGGGCATTAGATAATAAAGGTATTGTTGTTGGATCTAATTATAAAAGATACTCTGCAAAATTTAATGGTTCCTATAATATTAAAGAGAATCTAAAAGTTAATGGTGGTGTTGATTTCCAAAAGTCATCAAAATTAGGACCAGGTAATAGTGCCACCGATCGTTCTGCAAGAATGCCTCACACCATTCGTCTTTATACCGATGAAGGACTTCCATCTATTGGAGAAGGTGGTGGGTCTCCTCGTAATATTCTTCATGCGGATTATTATCAAAAGAGAAATGAATCACGCTATCGTACAACATTGAACTTTAGTCTTGATTGGGAGATTCTACCAGGATTAAATTTCAAGCCCAGAGCATCTTATTATAAGTATGAATACATCTATGATTTCTTTGAGAAATACAATCCATATGTTACAAACCGCCCAATGAATGCAACACATAATTCTTATGAGCAATGGACGTTGGATAACATTTTAACTTATACAAAATCTATAGGTAAACACAATATTGATCTTCTTCTTGGACAAAGTTTACGTAGTGAAAATAACTTTGATATGAAGGGGTCGGGAGCGAATGCTGCTACTGATTATGTTCCGACATTGAATGCTTCTGCTACTGATGATGAGAGAGTTTCTTCAACAATAGGGAACACAAAAACCCTCTCATATTTTGGCCGATTGAACTATAACTTCGATGAAAAATATCTCCTATCTGCTAGTCTAAGACGAGATGGTTCATCTCGATTTACGGAACAGAATAAGTTTGCACTCTTCCCTTCCGTATCAGGAGGATGGAATATGCATAAAGAGAACTTCTATAAGCAATCGAAAGTGTCGAATGTCCTGTCATCATTGAAACTTAGAGCATCCTATGGTACTGCGGGTAATGACAATGTAAGTCTTGCTGACACTTATGGTAGTTTCGGAACAGGGATGAACTATCTCGGAACAACAGGAGTGCTTCAGTCGAAAATTGGAAATCAAAATTTAGTGTGGGAATCAACATCAACATTAGATATTGGTTTTGATATGGGGATTCTAAACAATAAGCACACCATATATTTTGATTATTATGACAAAAGGACAAAAGATCGTTTGTATGGATATAACTTACCTGCCCAAACCGGTTTCAATTCGTTGAAAGACAATATTGGGATCTTCCAAAACAAAGGGATCGAGATTGGAGTCAATACAACACTAATACAAACCAATGATTTTAAATGGGACATGTCTGTTTCATTTAGTTTGAATAAAGGGTATGTTCTTAAGTTACCTAATAATGGTAAAGAGAATAATCGTATCGGTGGACGAGAAGTATGGGACGAAGGATCACAAAGTTATAAAACAGTTGGAGGAACTGCTGAAGGCGAGCGAATTGGTCAGCGTTGGATGTGGCAAGCTGAAGGAATATATATGACAGATGATGAGGCTGCGAATGCTCCTTATGATACACAAGTTTCAGGAAGCAAGTTAGGTCAAGATAAACATGCTGGTGATGTGAAGTGGTTAGATCGTGATCGTAACGACACTATCGATACACGAGATCTGGCTTTTGAAGGATATGCAAGTCCCGACAAGATTGGTTCTATTATCAGTACCGTTAATTACAAGGGATTTACCCTGAGAACTGTGATGAGATATGGCTTAGGACATATTGTGGCCAATGGATGGAGAGCCCGAATGAATGGTAATGCCCGTAACAGAATGGGGACTACAGACGACGTTACCAATGGTAATATCTTCTGGGCTGAAGGACTTGAACCCTATGAAGGATATGACCGTACCAATGCTAAATACCCTAGATATAACTCTGGATCGGACTGGGACAATGGATATCGAAATCATATGAGAAGCTCACCAATTGGTAATGGTGCATATGATAATGATATGTATGTATCTAAAGGGGATTATCTCTCGTTTAGTGAAGTCTCCTTGGCTTATGATTTTAATGCCAATAGTCGTTTTATGAAGACATTGAGGTTGAAAGGACTAAACCTCGCTGCAGGGGTATATAACTTGGGATACATTACTGCTTTTGATGGATTAACCCCAGAACATTATGATGGTAAAGAGGTCGGAACATATCCTAACCCTCTACAGTTTAATTTCTCAGCACGATTCACCTTCTAAAGACCAATCATATGAAATTTAAAAACTATATAATAGCACTACTCATCGTTATCGGATCACTTTCTAGTTGTTCTGATTTCTTAAATGTAGATCAAGTATCTACCATTGATCCTTCTGCTTTTTGGTCATCTCCTGATGATGTGATTGCCTACTATAATGGCTGTAACGATAAGTTTCGGGATATAAATAACGAAACATACCTTGAGGAAGATAGAGGAGACTCTTTTATCCCTGGTGATATTGGTCCTGCATCTAATGCATGGAGTCAATATTTAGATAAAGAGAATACGGCGGATATGACTAAATACTATAATGCTATATTCCATTTTAACCAGTTGTATAACGAGGGGAGTACAGTGAACTTTGGAGCTCGTGGTAATACTAAGAATCAAATCTTGGCTTCGGCATTATCTATGAGAGCCCACACCTATTTTAAGATGATTAAAACATGGGGTGATGTTCCTTTAGTCACTTCTGTTTATACAGGAAGTGGTAGTAAAATTATTGCAAGAACTCCTGTTGTAGATGTAATGGTTCAGATAATCAGAGATATTGAGGAGGCTATAACTCTTTATCCTTCAGACAATCTATCTAACAAAAACTACTGGTCAAAAGCTGCAACACATGCACTGAAAGCTGATGTGCTTATGTACAAAGGTAAAGTATTAGGTGGAGGTGTAGAGGATCTTAGAGCGGCTATTACATCGATCAATTGGATCGAATCTAATACGAGTGTCTCTTTGGGTGACGACTATGCAAGAATCTTCGACTCAAGCAATAAAACGAATAGCGAAATTGTTTATGCAACACATTTCGATCGTTATGAACAAGCATCTCAATATGGAAGTAGATCAAAACCAGGATATGGAAACTTGGCTAATGCTCATAATCAAGCCGATATCGCTCGAACAGAAGGTGGAAGAGCAAGAGCTGTATATGCTCCATCTTTAGAGTTAGAGCATGCTTATGATGCCAATATCAATGATACACGTCGTGGGGTATCTATCCTGTATCCATTGATGGTAGAGGTTTCTGAGAGAATAAGTACGAGCGATTATGAGAGTGGAACCTATACGTTAACGACTCCAGATGGTGGCTTTAAGATGTTTGGTGATCAAAGAGATATTATCGGATATGAAGGTGAAGATAATAATACAGTGATTATCTGTACGGCGTGGGATAGCCTTACTCCTGTAACCAATAAATTTAGAGGAACTTACTACGACGATCTTCAGGATCGTGTATTTGACGATGATGTGATTCTTTACCGTTGGGGAGGACTTCTTTTATTGAGAGCAGAAGCCAAAGCAGGATCTGGTGATGTGTCGGGTGCTATATCAGACCTTAATCAAGTACGTCGACGAGCAAATACTGGTGATTATGCAGGTGCTGCTGATAAGGATACTGTTGAGAAAGAAATTCTTAACGAAAGGTTTAGAGAGATGTTCTTGGAGCTAAAGAGGTGGCCAGATCTAGTCAGAGCAAATGCATGGGGTACGATCAATATATATGACATGGTCCCTAACCTTAGAGGCAAAACAACACCTTTGCTGTGGCCTCTTTCTGATGATGATTTAAGAGATAACGATTTATTGAAGCAAAATAATGGATATAGTGGAATCACTCCGTCCTAGATTTAGATAGATGATTATAGGACTTGTGGCTATACGATTCGCTGCAAGTCCTCATTTCAAAAAAGAGATATGAATTGTGTTAATATCGTTTTATTAATAACGAAATTAGAGCCTAAAATAAGCAATCTAAAATAAAAAAATGATATGGTGAATTGCATTAAGATGATGATGACTTCTTTAATGATAACAGGAGGTCTAATGGTAAGCTGTACAGGGAATCTACCACAGAAGAGTGATAACCTTAAGCAGACAGCGAGTGTCTACCCTGTATTGAAGAATGAGTTAGATAATCAGGTGATGAAGATCACATTTAACAATCCCAATGATCTGGCAGAGTTAAGTGAAGTGGTGGTGGATATACTAAACACGGATAAGCATAACATTGATAACGTAAAACTCTATTTTACAGGAAGTCATGAACTCTTTAATAATGCAGTTCTTTTCGGATCTCCATCTTCTGTGACGTCAGGCAAAATTACTTTTAAGGGAAAGCAGTTTATGAAGCGTGGAGTGAACCACCTGTGGGTCAGTTGTCATGTCTCTAAAAATGCGTCTGCACAAGGACATATCTCTACAAAGTTATCGGAGTTAACAGTGGATGGTAAAAGGTTAATACCTTCTAATGACACGTTTGTTTCCAAACAACGACTAGGAGTTTCGGTGCGTGATAAAGGAGTGGATGGAGTACACACTTATCGTATCCCTGGATTAACCACCACCAATGATGGAACACTATTGGCGATCTATGATGTGAGGCGAGACAAAGGTCGAGATCTTCAAGGAAATATTGATATTGGGGTAAGTCGAAGTACCGATAAAGGGAAGAGTTGGGAACCAATGCGTATTGCTCTAGATATGGGTGCATGGGGCAACTTACCTGAAAAGTTCAATGGAGTTAGTGATGCGAATATATTGGTTGATAAGAACACAGGAGACATCTTTATCGCAGGATTATGGATGTATGGGGTGATAAGTCCCGAAGGCAAATGGCTTGAGGGGTTGAATGAAGAGAGCAGTGCTTGGAATCACCAGTGGAGAAACAGAGGTTCACAAGCGGGATTAGATGTCAAGCAGACCTCTCAATTCTTGATCACCAAAAGTAGTGATGATGGCAAAACATGGAGTGATCCAGTCAACATTACACAAATGTGTAAGAAGAAAGAGTGGTGGTTGTATGCCCCTGCTCCAGGTGCTGGTATTACGTTGAAAGATGGTACTTTGGTTTTTCCAACTCAAGGACGTGACAAGAAAGGACTTCCTTTCTCAAACATTACCTACAGTAAGGATGGTGGTAAAACATGGACAACTTCTGCACCAGCAGCCCACAACACGACAGAGTGTATGGCTGTAGAACTCGGTGATGGTAGTATCATGCTTAATATGAGAGACAATAGGAATAGAAAGAATAAAGGCGATAACAACGGGCGTAACATTGCTATTACCCAAGATTTAGGGGATAGTTGGACCCCATCTTCTACTTCTCACAATGCATTAATAGAGCCTGTATGTATGGCTTCGATTATTCGTCATGATTATATCGAAGAAGGCGAGAAGAAACATGTTTTATTGTTCTCTAACCCTAACTCTAAACGCAGTCGTTCTCACCAAACCATTAAAGTAAGCTTTGATGATGGCAAAACTTGGCCTAAGCAATTCTGGATGGAGTTAGACGCGGGGAGGGGTGCTGGATATTCATGCCTGACTTCTATCGATAATGAAAATATTGGTATTTTATATGAAGGAAGTGTGTCGTGGATGACATTCCAATCGATCCCATTAAAAGAGCTATTGACGCCAAAACAGAAAAGAGAACTCATTATCGCCGACCACTTTTAAACGATAAAAGTATACACGATCTATTGACACCTTGTCTCCCTCTTTCTTATCGATAGACTCCCAAAAGTGGATTGGAAAGATAGAAAGAAGGGGACATTTGTACATCTATAATTACTATGATACTATTTTGTATAAACAAGATATAGCTGTAACTCCATAGCTCTCAATCTAAAATAGAAAAGGGATTATTAACTTTAGTTGATTCACGATATATTTTAATACTCTCTTTTAATTCGTTAATTTTGTAAAGTCCTTTTCTATATTATTAATAATAGCTTATATGCAAAGAAATAAAATTCAAGCCGTTCAAAAGACCTCTTTGGTAGACATGGTGGAAAAGAATCTACTAGCTTATTTTAGAAAAGCCAATCTAAAACCAGGAGATAGTTTGCCTGGTGAAATAGAGTTGACAGATCTACTTGGAGTCGGGCGAAGTGTGATTCGTGAAGCATTAAGTCGTTTTCGTATGGTTGGACTCATTGATTCAAAACCAGGGAAAGGGATGATCTTGAAAGAACCCTCTTTGTTTAATGGCTTTGAGAGGGTCGTAAACCCACGTCTTCTTAGTAAAGAGACGCTCTTAGACTTGCTTGGTTTTCGTTTGGTATTAGAGATGGGTGCCGCTGAGTTTATTTTCATCAACCTTACTGAGGAAGATATTAAAGATCTTGAGGTGATTCAAGCACGCGAGATTAAGTATAAAAACAATCGTTTTGATCCAGAGAGCGATGCACAGTTTCACATGCGACTTCTTCAGATCTGTGGGAACAGTTCGGTGGCAGACTTCCAACGTATTGTATTCCCGCTATTTGAATTCATCAAAGAGAATTATGATGAGATATTCGAAGGAAAAGAGGCAAATCTCAATGTTGGAGATGAGGCCGTAACACATGCCGATATTATCGAATCTCTAAAAAATAGAGATCTAGAACAGTACAAGAAACTGTTGAGAAAACATCTAGACTTATATTTCCAATTACTAAAGTAACCTTGTGATAAAATATTGAGAACAGAACCGTTTATTCATCTATGTCAAACAGTAATTTGAATAAAAAATAAACGGTGCTGTACTTCTAACCTCTTTGATTCTTAGGTCGATGCTGCTAGTGGTGGCTACAGTCGTGGTGATCACACTGGATATCTACCACACGTAATGCTCCTGCTAGATAATCTTCTACACATTTCTGAATATCTCCTTCACAGCCCTTAATCACTTTGATCCCAGCATTCGAAAGTTTATTGATGGCGCCATTGCCCATATTGCCTGCTAACATCAACTCAACCCCCATCTCTTTTAGTGTGGTTGCAATATTCGATTTACATCCACACCCCTCTGGGGATTCCACATCGATGATTTCTTCAATCTGATTGTTTGCATCTACTACAAATACTTTGAAAGAGTGACAATGTCCAAAATGGTGGTCAATCGTATTGCTCTTTGATGCTGGTACTACAATTTTCATAATCAAGCTCCTTTATATTTAAACGTTATAATGTTTCTAACTCATCTGATCCGTAAAACTTACAACCATTACATGGCTTGTGCTCTTGGGTCTCTTTAAAGATGCGATGACACCGTTTACATCGATACCATACTGATGTATACTCGAATGCTCCACCCTCCATAAATATCTCTTTGCCCTCTACAAAAGCTGTTGCAATCTTACTTCTAGCTTTATCGTAGATGCGGGTCAGTGTGGGGCGAGAAACATTCATCTGTTCCGCTGCCTCTGCCTGTTTTAAATGCATATAATCGATCAAGCGTACTGCCTCATACTCTTCGATGTTAAGAACAACCTTTTCTCTCTTCGGGCATGAGATGCCAAAGGGACTATATCCTTTCATCATTGGGGGAGTCTCTACAACTCGAACACTCTTCTTACGTCCCATCTATTTTTAATTTGTTGCAAATATAATGAACATATGTTCATTATTAAGCCTGTTTCTGAAAGAATAATGGGTCGTACTACCTTTTTTAACACTACAATCTGACGATAGATAAATTCACATTCGATCCCACCCTCATAGGTGTCTCATAGGACTCTCCTTCGTCTACTGTTCATATATTACTCACATATTGGTCACATACCACTCACGCTTCCTTCACATAAATGCAAAGAGAGGGTGACCAATATATGAGCCGTGGATATGCAATATGTGACCAATAGACGAAGGAGAGTCCTATGAGACACCTATGAGGGTGCTATCTGGCTCCTAATAGATCGTCATGGATAGTAGATGTAAAGATGCAAAACATCTATTTTATCCGTTGGGATAATCCTTTTGGCCTGAATATTGTTAATTAGATATATATACAAAACTAACCCTTATTAATTATGATTAAGAGACTGTTCACTGTGATATTGATCTGTATACTATTTGTTTATACAATTCAAGCCCAATCAAGAAAAGAGAAAAAAGCCCAAGCTTACCAAGAGATGGTGAAGGATATAGCATCAGGAGAGTTTAATCTTGAAGCTACTCGTGTGAATTTTAATAGTGGTACACGACAAATACAAGGCGAAGGATACTCCCTTAAACTAAAAGGAGATAGTGTAGAAGCCTATTTGCCATTCTTTGGACGGGCATATAGTGTGGATTATAATGGTGGTGGTGCTATTGAGTTTGATGAACCAATAAATAAGATAGACATCCGCAAAGATGAGAAGAAGAGAAAGGTTCAGATGACACTTCGTGTGGTTACCACCAAAGATGTATATGATGTGCAACTTACGCTTTTCCCAGGGTCAGGTACGATAAATGTAAGCTCAAACAGGAGATCTTCAATCAATTACGAAGCCGACCTGGTGTTTCCAAAGAAGAAGAGTGAAAAATAGAGGGTTTTCTGCAGATGGTGAGGTCCAACTACATGACAGATGAAATAGCATGCCTATGCTATTTCATCTGGTGGGACTTAAGTATTGCGAACCCAAACAGACCATTTTTAATGGTAATATACAATGAATCTTTAGGCATCTTGTTTCTGCTTTTGCTATTCAGTAAAACCTCTTTCTCTACGCCCATGTAAGAGATAGATAAAAGTTCAATATTGTGGTTCTCGAACTTCTCTGTTCGTTGAGAGACAATAGGAACTTTAATCGTTTGTGGCTCTTTGTCTGCTGCCACATAATTAACGCCTGTAAACAGAAACATTCCTAGCGAGCCAATTCCAATATATAGTACTGCCATATGCAACCATTTTTCTCTTCTCTTTTCAGCCTCTGGGTGTATCTTATCTCTTAACAGCAATACAACAAAAAGAGCGGGTAGAATAAAGAGAAGAATTCGGATTGAAGTGGGCATAAACGTGACGTGAGCCAACAATATCTCCAGAATAAGCAATACTATACCTAACACCAAACTAATGGTGTAGATCGGCTTTTTTAGAAACATAAGATCCAGATGAATCCTTTCGTCATGTGGGATCTCTATATGGTGGTGATCTTCATGTAGTACCTTCTTCTTCATTTTTCATTGAGGATTAAATCAACAGGACGTAATTGCAATATATATCAAATACAATTAGAATCGTATATTTGTTTTGGTTTTTCAGCAATAAAATATGAATATAGATCCACCATGATGAGCGATAATAAAAAGTCTCCTTTTCAAATAATTAGTCAGACCGAAATCTATAGGAATCCTTGGATCTCTTTACGAGAAGACCAATGTGTCAGAGAAGATGGAGGGGAGTGTATATTTGGTGTTACCAGAGTGATCGATGGAATTGCAGTACTTGCCATCGACCATAATAGAGATGTACATTTGGTTCATGAATTTAAATATGCAATCCAAAGGCGTAGTATCGAAGTGGTGTGTGGTGGAATGGATACTTCTGATCCTTCTCCTGAATTCGCGGCCCAAAGAGAACTAAAAGAGGAGCTTGGTATTATAGCATCTAAATGGAGCTACCATGGTGCCATCGACCCTTTCACTTCCGTGATCGATTCGCGGGTGCATCTATTTGTTGCCGAAGAGCTACAATTTGGTGAAACCAATAGAGAAGAGACCGAAGACATTGAAGCTGTAAGCTATCCATTTGATGAGGCTTATAAGCTCATCGAAGAGGGAGTGATCACACATGCGCCTACCATTCTATTACTTCAAAAAATAAAGATCCTCAATAACCTATAGTGCGATAGACAGTTCTGTTTGTCAGCCACCATAGTGCATATATTTTAGAGCCAAATACCAGTATCTAAATTAGGCGTTTCACAAGGACCTCACAAGGACTTCACAGGGGGTAAAGTTACCCTTAACTTACCTTTAAGTTACCCTTCCCTTACCAAAATAGCACTTGGAGGTAACTTAAGGGTAAGGAAGAGGTGTGTCAGATGTAACCCAATGTAATGGAAGGTGGTTTGTATCTAAGTCTTAAAAGCCCATATTCAGCTCTATTATTCATGTGTTGTAATTATTGTTTGTAGTTAATTATTGTTAATGATATCTGTTTTAAAATAGGAATACTGGAACCTGATTTTATTGATAACATTATGTTTTAATCTGTTCTGATTTGTTTATAGTGTACTTTAAATGAATTGATAGTGTTAATCAAATCTCAAAGTTGTCGATAACAAACCATCTGATTATGATAAATATAACGAGTGCTAAATGTCATTAAAACAGCAAAACACAATCTTATTGGTAGTTTGAATGTCTATCAGCTAAGTACTATTGGTTTTATTCTCTTTTAATAGTGATTTTAAGAACTATTTGGTTTGGGAAGTTGTTTACACTATACCTTCATATTTCGTTATTGAAATTGTAATTTGTATGTTTGTTAATGACAACAATTTGTTGTGTGAATTAGTATTAACAAGAATAAATAAAAGAGATTGATGAAAAAGGGATTATTAAATTTGTTAGCAGTAGTAGTGCTTTCTTTAGGATTATTCTCGTGTAATAACGATGATGATAATAACAAGGATTCTCAAGCTACACTTAATGTTCGATTGACTGATGCTCCTGGTGATTATGATGCAGTGAAGGTTGATATCAAAGATGTACAGATCAATCTTGGAGATGAAGATAAAGGATGGGGCTCTGTCGGAGATGTGAATGAAGGGGTCTATAACTTATTAGAATTTACAGCAGGTAATGATACTCTGCTTACTTCAGGCTCTCTTCCTGCAGGAACGTATAATCAAATTCGTTTGATCCTTGGTGATAACAACTCTGTTACAGTGGATGGAACTGAGCATGATATGAAAGTGCCAAGTGGTCAACAATCAGGCTTGAAGTTGTTAGTGAATCAAACACTAGAGAATGGTGTGACATATAATGCATTATTAGATTTTGATGCAGCACGATCAGTCGTTGCAAAAGGTAATGGAACTTATAGTTTAAAGCCAACAATTCGTATGGTATTTGAGGCTCAGTCTGGTGCTATTCAAGGACAAGTGCAAGCTGATGCTGAAGGAGTTGTTTATGCGATTCAAGGTCAGGATTCGATTTCTACATATTTGAATGAAGGAAAATTCCTTCTTCGTGGTGTAGTGCCGGGACAATATTCAGTTGTGGTTGAACCAGATGCTGAATCAATTTATGCGAAGACAACTTTGATGGATAATATTGAGGTTGTTTTAGGAAAAACAGCAGATGTTGAGGCAAATGAGTTAGATGTTAAACTGGCACCAGTCCCAGCACAATAAAGTATATTTAGTTGGAACTATAGTTCCCTTATTAACTATATCTTTACTCTTTTACACATATATACTTATTAGTGTGGTTCAAATGAGAATTAATGTCATCAGACTTTAATTAACTCATTTGTATCACACTTTTTTGTTTTTAAATAATACCTGAAATATTTACTCTTTTTTTTAATCATGAATATGTCGTGTTCGTTGTTTATTATCATCTCTATTTATACGTGTTATTTCTTTATTCGTGAACAAAATAAGTCTGTTCTTTACTCTTGTGCCTCTTTATTTCTTTATATGTAAATTAATTGACTGGTGTGATATTTGTCATGTTTGTTATATTGGTTTGTTGAGAAGAAAGTATAAATTTGTGGCGTTAATTTAAGAAGACAGTTCGTAACCATCCTGTCTATAAACAAAACTAGGGATAATGACAACACCTCGTATTATACCAACTTCATGATTTGCTTGGTATTAAAAGGGCGCAAACTGTTGTGGTTTGTGGTGACCCCTGTTTTCATTCTTCCATGTTTTGTCTGATTTTATAAGATTAAAAGAGAGAAAATGGAAAGAAAAAAAGCCATTGTATTATTGTCTGGAGGCTTGGACTCTGCGGTTGCTTTGTGGTTGGCTAAATCACAAGGGTATGAAGTGTATGCGTTGTCGTTCTCTTATGGACAGCGTCACTCTATTGAGCTAGATAAAGCGAAGTTATTGGTGGAGAGTGCTGGTGTTGCTGGTCATCGTATTGTTGATATTAATATGGGACAGTGGGGTGGCTCTTCTCTTACGGATATGTCGATGGATGTGGAAGAGGGAGATATTCATAAAAAAGAGATCCCACAGACTTATGTTCCTGCTCGCAATATGGTGTTTCTTAGTGTGGCAGCTTCTATGGGAGAGGCTTTGGAAGCTTACGATCTTTTTATTGGTGTAAGCGAAGTTGATTATTCTGGTTATGTGGATTGTCGTCAATCTTTCTTAGATGCCATGCAGAATGCAATCAATATGGGGACTGTGGCTGCGGTAGAACAGGGAAATAAGTTTACCGTTCATGCTCCATTTATTGATAAGACGAAGGTCGAAGAGATTACATTAGGTATGGAGCTTGGTGTTGATTTTGCCAATACATGGTCTTGTTATAAAGGAGAGGGTACACCTTGTGGAACATGTGATTCGTGTAAGTTAAGGGCAGAGGCTTTCCATAAAGCTGGTCATGAGGATCCTGCATTAAAGAGCTAAATAGTTATGGAGATTAATTTTTTAGAAGCTAAGGTGTTGGGACAGAAAGTGTCTCACCCCAAAGAGTATGATCGTACTGTTTTGGTGGCTATTCCAAGATCATTGAATCGTACGATATATGATATTGAACAGGGGGATCTTCCTTTTGTGGGTTTTGATGCATGGCATGGATATGAACTTAGTTTCTTGACAGAGAAGGGAATGCCTGTTGTTGGCGTGTTAAAGATGGTTGTGCCATCGGATACTCCCTCTTTGGTGGAGAGTAAATCATTGAAGCTATACCTTAACTCTTTCAATATGTCTCGTTATGGGAAGAGTGTGAAAGAGGGTGTTGCTATGGTGGAGAAGATGATTGAAAGAGATCTCTCTTCTTTATTGGAAGCGACTGTTTCTGTCTGTTTTCATACGAAAGAGCGATTTGTTGCATCTCCTTTTAAGGAACATGAGATGTTGGAGCAGGTGGTGGATGTGGATCGTATGGAGATTGCCTCTTATACCGAGGATGCCTCTCTATTAGAGGTGGTCGATCATGATCGATTGACGGAGGCCTTTTGGGGTACGGATCTACTTCGTAGTAACTGTAAGGTGACATTTCAACCTGATTGGGGGAGTGTTTATATACATATAGAGGGGGAGAAGTTAGTTTCTAAAGCTTCTTTGCTATCTTATATTGTTTCGATGAGAAATGAGAATCATTTTCATGAAGAGATTTGTGAGTTGATCTATATTCGATTGAAACGATTACTGAATCCACAAAAGTTAATGGTCGGATGTGTTTATACTCGTAGGGGAGGGATTGATATTTGTCCTTTTCGCGCGAACGATAAATCATTGCTTCCTTCGAACTATGAGGAGGCAGCACGATTGGTTCAAAAGACGATGCGTCAATAATGATATGATTCAAAAGGAGCGCGTCTACGCAGATATGTATAGACGCGCTCCTTTAATTTCCATTGAATAATGATATCACTTAATGGAAATAACTATTTGGTGATGTGTGGTTTTATCTTGGCCACTGTTTTGTCGCCTATCCCTTTGATCTTCTTTAGTTCATAGATCGATGAATATGGTCGATGTCGGATTATCTCTTTGGCAAACTTTTCACCAATGCCTGGTAGGGTCATTAGTCTCTTTTGTGAGGCCGTGTTGATATTCACTTTGTTACTTTGACTTGCCTTAGGTTTGTAGTTGTGGTTGGTGGTGTTTGTCTTCCACTGCTTACTGACGGAAGCTTCCATTTGGTTCTCTTCGCTATCTTTTAGTTCGGCAAAGAAGTCGATATGGGTTAGCTTCTCAATTTTATCAATAGATGTTTGGTAGGCCATGAATCCTTTGGAGCATTCGCTATTAGGCATCAGAAATGCAATGGCCTTCTTTGGTGGGGTTAAATCATAGATGATCTTGTAGTAGTATTGCGGTATTGCAACTCTGTTTTTGCCGATGGTTTTAAGACCTGGTTTTAGAACAGGACCTGTAACGATATATACTTTCCCCTCTTTTTTTGCCCATCTTCTTACCTGTTCTTCGAGCAACCTCCATTGTCCACGGTTTAGTTTGGGGTGTTGAGGACTCATATTGGAAAGGAAAAATGATTCGCTCATGGCTTGACTTGTAAAGGCCATGTCTGCTGCAGGAGCTAAATGTCCTCTGTCATATCCACTACCTCTATAATCAGAAAGACCAGCAGAGTGTGTACTTACTTTAGGATCTGGACGGAAGTTATCTGTTCTCTTAAGGTGTTTGGATAGTTCGGTTTTCGTTAGTTCATACGCTACCCATGATGGCTGTTCATATTTTTCAATATAATTTAGAGTGTAATTTGTGTGTTTTACGATACGTCCCTGACTGTCTTTGGGAAGGTGTTTGCTGTCTTGTGCAATGACATTTGCAAAGGAACCAAGGAGTAGCAATAGAATAGGAAAAAATCTTTTCATTTCTTGTGTTTAAATGTGTTTGTAACCGACCTCTTTGGGACGGGTATGAATGTGTGATTTCATCCAAAATTACTGCATATGAACGCTATAACCAAATATCATTAACCTGTCGGCGTTATTGAAATACCCCTTTTAAATCGACCTCATCCTTGTTGTTGTATTGATAATCTTGGTGTTAATTCTTTGTCATTTCTTCTCGTTTGGAATGAAAATAATATGTTTATTATATATGTTTTTTGCACAAAACGTATACATTTGTGCAACTTGAAGAGAGAGATTTCGTAAATACATACGTCTTTTTTAAGATAAATAATAAATGGAAGAGAGTACTTGTTACAAGATTATTCATAAAGCGAGAGAGCTGTTTGCATTGCAAGGAGTGGCAAACGTAACCATGTCCTCAATAGCAAAAGAAGCAGGCGTTGGACGACGAACTCTGTATATGTATTTTTCATCGAAAGAACATCTATATGATAGTGTGGTTGGCTATGAAGTCGGGATTATATATGATGCGATTAAGGGTGTTTTTGATACTTCTGATCTGTTGCCTACCGTTGAGGTGATACGCTCTTATGTGCATGCACGATTTGATGCGTTCAAAGAGTTGATCCAAAAGAATCCTTCTATCCGTCATGATTTTATTAACGACTTGCCCCGAGTAAATCATATACGAAGAGAGTTTAATGAGAATGAATTGTCTTTGCTCAAATCTCTGATCACAAGAGAACTGGGTAAGGCTTCTTGTTTCTGTTCCGTAAGGGTGGAGAGTATGTCTCAACTCATACACATTATGTTGGTTGGTCTAGAGGTTCCCATAATAATACAAAATTTTAGTAATGAAACGAGGGGGTTGTTAGACCAATGTATAGAGATGATTACGAAATCTATTAAAATAAAATAGTTAATTTATTTGTCATGTATATTAATCATGTGTCACACTATGTTCCAAGCGATAGAGTGCCTAACTCATATTTTGAGAAGGTCAATGGCTTAGAAGATCAGTGGATTTTTGAAAGAACTGGGATCCGTTCTCGATCCAAGGCAACTAAGCAAGAGAATACTAATACAATGGCTATTGAAGCTGTTAAGAATGGGTTCGAAGGAAGTGGCTTTAAACCAGAAGAAGTCGATCTGATTGTTGGTGCATCTTACTCTCCGTATGATACGGTTTATACAATGGGCCATGCTGTTCAGAGAGAGTTCGGGGCTGTGAATGCAAAGGTGGTATATGTTTCATCCGCATGTTCTTCTCTGTTGAATGCAGTAGAGATTGCTGAAGGTTACATAGCTATGGGGAAAGCCAAGAACGTGATTGTAGTTGCAGCAGAGCATAACTGGGAGTATAGCAATGAGTCGTGTGCTAAGAGTGGACATTTGTGGGGTGATGGTGCTGCTGCAATGTTTATTAGCGACACTCCTAAAGGCAACAAATCAGCAAAAGTTGCTCATGTCTACACCCAAGGATTGGGACACTTAGGAAAAGCAGATGCTTCTGTGTTTCTAAGACCTTCTGAAGAAGGATTAGGTATGCCTGATGGTAGAGATGTATTTATCAATGCAGTTACACAGATGCGTAATGCGATTGATAAAGTGTTGGACGCGAGTGGTAAAGAGGTGAGTGATTTGTCATATGTTGTGCCTCATCAAGCCAATGGACGTATCATGTCCAATCTACAAAGACAGATGAAATTGGATGATGGAATGATTTTTAGCCATATCGAAGAGTTCGGTAACACTGGCTGTGCGAGTACCGCCATCTGTTTCTCTCAGAACTACGATAAAGTAAAGCAAGATGACCTAGTGGTATTCACTGTTTTTGGAGGTGGATATTCGGTAGGAGCGATGCTACTTCAATACTAAAGTATAGTAATAAGAAAGAGTAAAAATACCAAGTTTTGTCATATAAATGGTATTTTTACTCTTTCTTATTAAGGTTTATATTCTACTGACAGTTAGGTTGTTGTGTTTTGTTCTTTCTGTGTTATTAGCTGTGGATTTCAAAAAGAAAGTCTATTTGCAATCTACAGATTACAAAAAATAGATATTTTTTTCTAGTTTTGTTTTAGTAACATAAAGATCAATAGTGGATTTATTCTATAGTACACATCAGAATTTAATAGACTCGTTAAAAGGAGTTATTGACCGTCAACTTACCAATGAAATCGATTGGGATCACCCATTAATTGGGATCAAAGGTTCCCGAGGTGTTGGTAAAACCATGTTTCTTTTGGATTATGCCAAAAGAATGGATGCTAAGTATGGTCGTTCATGTCTTTATGTAAACTTAAATAGCTTCTATTTCACAAAAAGAAGAATCTACTCTTTTGCAGATGAGTTCTTTAAAAGGGGAGGGAAGTTGTTAATTCTAGACCAGATGCATAAGTATCCTAACTGGTCTAACGAGTTAAGGTTGATATATGATAATATCCCTGGCTTGAAAGTTGTTTTCAGTGGTTCTCCGGTGTTGAGGATTATTGAAGGAAATGATGAATTGAAAGATATTGCTCATATGTATCATCTTCATCCTTTATCATTCAGAGAGTATTTGAATTTTCGTACAGGGAATAAATTTGAATGTTTGAGTTTGGATGAGATTTTACATGATCACCAACAGATTGTTCCAACGATACTAAGTAAAGTTCGTCCGTTGGCCTATTTTACCGATTATCTGAAACATGGGTGTTATCCATATTTTCAAGACGATGCGGCAATTTATAATGAAACATTGCTGAAGCACATTAATTTGGCTTTAGAGATCGATGTTACTTACACCAATCAGATTGAATTACAGTATCTGCCTCGACTCAGAAAGTTGATGCAAATCATTGCCGACCATGTTCCATTTTCTCCCAATGTCAGTAAAATCAGTGGCGAGATTGACACTTCGAGAGCAACGGTGATGAACTATTTGCGATATCTTAAGAATGCGAAGTTATTAAACCTAATATACCAAGGAGAGGAGGGTGCTTCGAAGAAGCCTGCTCAAGTCTATCTGCATAACACGAATTTGATGTATGCGATATCTCCAGAGAATATAAGTAATAACAGTTTGAGGAAGACCTTCTTTCTAAATCAAACAGGAGTACGATTCAATGTAAAGGCATGTAATGGTGCAGATTTTCTATTGGATCATGATAAGAAGTTTATGGTTGGAGGGAAATATACAAAACCTGCTACAAATGGTTTTGCCGCTGCCGATATGATTGAAATAGGTAGTGAGAATATTATCCCTTTGTGGTTATTTGGCTTCTTGTATTAAACTAATACAAGACAGTGTATAACACGAACTGTAAAAGATTAGAATTAATTATTTGACTTGTTGAAATACGAACCTTTGTTCAAAATTTAAAAAAAACAATGGCTAAAGAAAAAAAGTTTATCACGTGTGATGGTAACTATGCAGCAGCTCACATTAGCTACATTTTTAGTGAGGTTGCATGTATCTATCCGATCACTCCATCTTCTCCAATGGCGGAGAATGTTGACGAGTGGGCAGCAGTAGGTAAGAAGAATATGTTTAGTCAGCCTGTACGTTTGGCTGAGCTACAAAGTGAAGCTGGTGCAGCAGGTGCTGTTCACGGATCTTTGCAGTCAGGAGCATTCACTTCTACTTATACTGCTTCTCAAGGATTGTTATTGATGATCCCTAATATGTATAAGATTGCTGGAGAGTTGTTGCCAACTGTATTCCACGTAAGTGCTCGTGCTTTAGCAACTCATGCACTATCTATTTTTGGTGATCACAGTGATGTTTATTCTGCTCGTCAGACTGGATTCGCAATGTTATTTGCAGGATCGGTTCAGGAGACTATGGATCTATCAGGTGTTTCACACTTGTCGACACTTAAGTCACGTGTACCATTCATGAATATTTTTGATGGTTTCCGTACTTCTCACGAGATTCAAAAGATTGAAGTTTTAGATAAAGAAGATTTGATGCCTCTTGTGGATATGGACGCTGTTCAAGAGTTCCGTGATAGAGCATTGAATCCAGAGCACCCAGTAACACGTGGTACTGCTCAAAACCCAGATATCTTCTTCCAAGCAAAAGAGGCTTCTAACTCATTCTATGATGCTGTTCCAGATATCGTAGAAGATTATATGCAAGAAATTACTAAGTTGACTGGTCGTGAGTATCACCCATTCACTTATTATGGTGCAGAAGATGCAGAGAATATTATCATGGCGATGGGATCTGTAACAGAGACGATCAAAGAGGTAATCGATGCACAACTTGCAGAAGGAAAAAAAGTAGGTTTGATCTCATGTCACCTATATCGTCCTTTCTCTGAGAAGTATTTCTTCAATGTATTCCCTAAAACAGTTAAGCGTATTGCTGTTCTTGATAGAACAAAAGAGCCAGGTGCTCAAGGGGAGCCATTGTATCTAGATGTACGTTCTCTTTTCTATGACAAAGCAGATAAGCCATTAATCGTTGGTGGACGTTTTGGTCTAGGATCTAAAGATACTACTCCTGCTCAAATTATCTCTGTGTATAACAACCTAGAGATGACAGAGCCTAAGAATGACTTTACTGTAGGTATTATTGATGATGTGACTTTCAAGTCTCTTCCTCTTCTTCCTGAAATTAAAGTTACTTCTGACAAAACATTTGAGGCTAAATTTTATGGTTTAGGATCAGATGGTACTGTAGGTGCTAACAAGAACTCTATTAAGATTATTGGTGGTTCTACGGATAAGTATTGTCAAGCTTATTTCGCATACGATTCAAAGAAATCAGGTGGATTTACGGCTTCTCACCTTCGTTTTGGTGATGACCCAATCCGCTCAACATATTTGGTAACTACTCCTGACTTCGTAGCATGTCACGTACAAGCTTACGTTAACCAATACGATGTATTGAAAGGTCTTAAAAAGGGTGGTTCATTCCTATTGAATACTATTTGGGACGAGAAAGAAGTTCTTCGTCGTCTTCCAGATAATATGAAGAAGTATCTTGCGGATAACGAGATTAACTTCTATATCATTAACGGTACTAAACTAGGTAAAGAGCTAGGTCTTGGTAACCGTACCAATACTATCATGCAGTCTGCTTTCTTCAAAATTACAGAAGTGATTCCTTTCGAATCAGCTGTTCAAGAGATGAAGAGTGCGATTGTTAAGTCGTATGGTAAAAAAGGTGAGAATATCGTTAACATGAACTACGCTGCAGTTGATGCAGGTGGAGCGAACTTCCACAAAGTTGAAGTTCCTGCAGAATGGAAAGATATTGCAACTTCTGGTGAGAAAGCAGCATCTGATCGTCCTGAGTTCATCGAGAATGTAGTTGACGTGATCAATGCACAAGAGGGTGATGCACTTCCTGTATCTACTTTCAAAGGGGTTGAAGATGGTACATTCCCTAACGGTACTACTGAGTTTGAAAAGCGTGGTGTAGGTATTGATGTTCCAGAATGGATCGAAGATAACTGTATCCAGTGTAACCAGTGTGCTTATGTTTGTCCTCACGCAGCTATCCGTCCTTTCCTTGTTGATGAGAAAGAGGCAGCAAATGCTCCTGAAGGAACAGACATGAAGAAAGCAGTTGGTAAGCAATTTGCAGGACTTGAGTTCCGTATGCAAGTTTCTCCTCTTGACTGTACTGGTTGTGGTAACTGTGCTGACGTTTGTCCTTCAAAAGAGAAATCTCTTGTAATGAAGCCATTGGAGACTCAAGAAGCGGAGATCGCTCGTTGGGATTACTTCGAGAAGAATGTTTCTTACAAAGATAATTTAGTTGACAAGTCTAAGACGGTTAAGAACTCTCAGTTCGCTCAACCTTTATTCGAGTTCTCTGGAGCTTGTGCTGGTTGTGGTGAAACTCCATATATTAAGCTTATCACTCAATTGTTTGGTGAGCGTATGATGATTGCTAATGCTACTGGATGTTCTTCTATCTATGGTGGATCTGCTCCAGCAACTCCATATACTACTGAGAAGAATAGTGGACACGGACCTGCATGGGCTAACTCACTATTCGAAGACAATGCAGAATTTGGTTTCGGTATGTCTGAGGGTATCAATGCGCAGCGTGATCGTCTTGCAGATATCATGACTAATGCTGTTGAAGCAGGTGCTCCTGAGGCAGAGTTGTTCAAAGCATGGTTAGAAGCTAAAGATAATGCTAAGGCATCAGAAGAGGCTTCAGCTAATGTATTGGAGGCTATCAAAGGTAACAATGCAGAGTATGCTAAAGAGATCCTTTCTCTATCACAATACCTAGTGAAGAAATCAGTATGGGTATTCGGTGGTGACGGATGGGCTTACGATATTGGATACGGTGGTGTGGATCACGTATTGGCTTCAGGTGAAGATGTTAATATCCTTGTAATGGATACGGAGATCTACTCAAACACTGGTGGTCAAGCTTCGAAATCTACTCCTATTGGTGCAGTAGCTAAATTTGCTGCTTCAGGTAAGAAGATTCGTAAGAAAGATCTTGGTGCTATCACAATGAGTTATGGTTATATCTATGTTGCTCAAGTAGCAATGGGTGCAAACCAAGCACAGTTCTTGAAAGCAATTAGAGAAGCGGAAGCTTATCCAGGACCATCATTGGTTATTGCTTACTCTCCATGTATTTCTCACGGTCTTCGTGCGACAATGGGTAAATCACAAGAAGAAGAAGCAAAAGCTGTTGAATGTGGATACTGGTCACTATACCGTTTCGATCCACGTCTAGAAGAAGAAGGTAAGAACCCATTCCAATTGGATTCGAAAGCACCAAATTGGGATAACTTCCAAAACTTCCTACTAGGTGAGGTACGTTATACTTCGTTGTTAAAAGCATTCCCAGCTGAAGCAAAAGAGTTATTTGCAGCTGCTGAGGTGAACGCTAAATGGCGTCGTAACTACTATCAGAAATTATCAGAGATTTCATTTGCTGCAGAGTAATTGATTATCTAATTTGATATAAGACAAAAGAGCTGCCCTGAGGGGTGGCTCTTTTTGTATATATACATCTCCTCTATCCGTCCTTTGGCACCAGTCTGCCTACGTCTCTTTAATTGATATGTCTGATGTGTGACATTGCTTATGTGGTGTAAGTAGGTAACAGAGCAAGAGTCGGCATACTTCTATCTGATGTTTTGTCTCAAAACAATATCTTTAGAACACCTCTGGGATCTATCCATGTAACCTTATTATAAAAGTCTATCGAATGAAATTTATCTTCATATTGACTCGAATAGACATGGCCATAGGTGTTTAAATGCTCTTATATTGTAGCTATGGTACTATGACAATCGTGTGATATGTTAGGGTTTGTGTTTTGTAATACATTGATATATAGTTGTTTTGTGTTTTTGTGAATATCCCTGTATGGTTTTATGTCGGTGTGGATTTGATTATATAGACTATAATGCTGTTTTATGAGAGGTCACTATATGACAACACACGGTACATTTTTGAAGGGTGTCGCTCGTCATGTTATAATAATATATCTGTATCTTGTTGGTATATAGTGTTATATGTGATGTATTACTGTGACAGTTATTGGAGTGAAAAGAAAAACTATAGGATGATCTATCTAGAACCTATAGTTTTGTCACAGAAAGTTATTCAAACTTAATAGACGAATAACAGATAGCAATAGACTAAGATTTAAATAAGAGTAAAGATTAAATATTGACTGAGATGAAAAAGAAGCAGCACGAATTTATACTACTAATTGCAGGTGTGTTATTGGTTACAGTTATCGCATTGAGAATGGTTTATTCATCTTATGATAGAGTGGAGCCGAAGGGTGTGAGTGTGGAGTCCTTATTGGCATCTGAGACCAATAAGACCAACAACGAGAAGGAAGGCTCTCATTTGAAGAAGAAAAATATTCAAAAGCTAAAGATGTTCTGTGTGTGTGAAAGCGATGGATGTAATAAATGCGAAGCAATTGGTAGTGCTGCTGCTAATCTAAATGCCTCTAGAGAGGATGTCAATATTCAGTTTACAAAAGTAGATATGCAAGATAGAGCAAGCCGTGATTTTGTATCACAAATGCAAGTGAAAGGCCAATCTCTAATCATGATAAAAGGATGGCGTAAGAAAAGGGTTAATTTGAATGATTTAGGTAATGGTGATCGTTTGGTTAGGAAGGTAGAGAGAGCTGTGGATAGTATTCAAACATCACTCTAAAGTGTCGATGTTAAGTGTTCATGTTTATTGTAAAAGAGGGAGTCTTCATGACTCCCTCTTTGGTCTATTATAACATCTTAAATGCTTTATTTGTCTCTCTCTTCCAATAAGCTATTGCACTCTTATTATCCCACTTCTTGTCTGGGAAATTAGGGCCAATAAGTAGTGTCTTCTCTCTGGTTACAAGTTTTCCATCTTTAACAAATGTCTCTCCGCGCTCTTCTAGATGAGCTACCATTCGTTCTCTCCACTTTTCAAGTGTTTTACGGTACTTTCTTTTGTCTGAAAGATCCGTAGTCTCTTGTGGGTCTTTTTCGAGATTGAATAGTTGTTCTTCTCCTGTACGTATAAACCAGATGTATTTCATCTTGCCGTCAGTAAGCGCAGCCCAATAGTTATGAGGTTTATAACATGTGGCATGTTCTAGATCGATATATTCTCTCCATTTGGGATCTTCTTCTTTAACGAAAGATAGAAGTGATGAACCATCAACCTTTTCTGGAATAGATGCACCTGCGGCATCTAAGAAGGTGGGAAGGAAATCTCTTAACTCAACGGGTGCATAAACTTCTGTTCCTATCTCTCTTTTCGAATCATACCATTTAGGGTATTGCATTAAGAAAGGTATTTTAGTAGAACCCTCATATGCATATGTCTTTCTCCAATGGTTATGGTCTCCCATCATATCACCATGATCGGCTGTGAAACAGATAATACAGTCTTCGTAAATCCCTTTGTCTTTGAGAGATTGAATTATCTTGCCTACCTGATCATCAATGAAGGTTATGTTTGCGTAGTAGTGTTGTTTTGATTTTTTAGCATAGTCATCCCCAAAGTCTCCAAATGCAGTGTTGTAGTTGATTGGTTTCTTTACTGGAGCATACTTTTCACTCCATTCACTTCTTGCAGGACCTTCAATATCATGGATATCATATTGCTCAAGATACTCTTTCGGTGGATCATATGGGCTATGTGGTCGTGCAAAAGATACTTTTAGAAACATAGGATTGTCTAAATCATATTTCTCAATGAATTGGATGGCTGTGTCTCCTGTCCATTGTGTAGGGTGAAGTTGCTTTGGCAACTGATAAGTATCGGCTCTATTCTCATTCCAACTAATACCTGTTTTGTCAGGGTCTTTACCTGGTGCATTTAGTTTAAACCAGTCTCTGTAATCACTGACATAACCATCATCTTCGACACGGCCACTCTCGTCTACAAGTGTTCCATGAAAACCATGTAGACATTTTTGTGGGTACCAATGCATCTTACCAATACCAAACGTATAGTAGCCACTCTCTCTTAGCAGTCGTGGGAGTTCTATCGGATAATGTCTTGCTACTTTCGAATAACCTAGCATACCATGATTCCATGGAGCTTGTCCTGTAAGGAGTCCACTACGAGCAGGTGTACAACTAGGAGTCGAAGTATATCCATTTCGGAATATGAGTCCATTTTTACCTATCTGATCAATGTTAGGAGTCTTTAAAATCGGGTTTATCAGACCTAATGCATCTCCACGATGCTGGTCCGTCATGATAAAGATAATATGAGGTTGCTTCTTTGGTGTGGATTTCTTCGTGGCAGCTTGTAAGCCTGATGGTGCTATAGAGCAGCCTGCAGCAACAACTCCAGAGGTCTGTAGAAATGACCTTCGTGATATTTTTGTATCCATATTTATTGGTTTGTGTGTATGCACAATGGATTAGATCATAATCCATTGTGCACTATTTTCATCAATAAATATAAATATATTTGTTGTATATCCATTATGATGTAAAGGATATGTCTTAAATACTATTTAGTTTTTCGATGGAATCGGGACTATTCGTTATCAAAAGTAACTTTTGACCAATCCATATCTTCCTCGGTGTATGGCTTACGATCTTTCTCTTTGTGCCCTAAAGCAATCACTGCAAGCACGCTCTCTGAACTCGGAATTTGGAACAACTCTTTAAGAGAATGTTCTGCATCGTCTCCATTTTCTGCTTTACGGCCTCTGATTTGTATCCAAGTAGAACCAATGTTTCTCTCTTCGGCAGCCCATTGAATTAGCGTTGCTGCAATAGAACAGTCTTCAACCCACGTGTCACTCTCTTCATGATTCCCTGTAATAAGAATAGCTGCATTTGCATCTGCAATAAACTTAACTCCAAATGGTTTACATGTGGCAATAGCCTGAAGTTTCTCTTTGGACGATGTCACAATGAATTTCCAAGGTCTTTTGTTCTTCGAAGATGGCGATAGAAGAGCTGGTTTAAGCAACTCTTTAATCTCTTCATTTGAGATGGCCACATCTGTAAATTTACGGATACTTCTTCTTCTTTTTGTAATATCTAAAATAGCTGACATAATGATAATTTGTATTTTACTACCCAATATATGAAATAGATATTGATTCTTGAATCATCTTAACAACCATTGTTTAAACTTTACGGCTCTTTCCAAGATTTGATGGGTAATCATATTAAAAAGAACAATGCTTATTCACCTTTCTAAAATCTAATTTACCCGTAACAAGATATATCATTGTGATGAAATTTTTAGTGTCCCTAAATCCTTTAGCTCTTCTTTTTACTGTTTGAACCACAGAATTAAGACCTTCTAATATTCCATTATTTATCTTTGTTTCCATCCATTGCACAACGCCATCCCAATGTCTTTTAATTGTATTGGCAGCCTTGATGATAGGCTCCATCCTAGAGTGAGTTGCCCAATAATACCATTGTTTTAATAAGCACACAAACTCTTCTGCCGTGTTAGCGTATGTGTAAATATCCTGAAAGCTTTCACGTATTCGGAGTGCTCTGAAACTCTTTAATTTACTGTTTGATATAGAAAGATCCTTAAAGGCTTGCTGTTGCTTTAAGGTGAAGTTTGTCTTGTTCTTTAAGAATAAATACCTGTTCCCCTTTAGACACTCTTCATCTTTTGCTTCAGATCGTCTAACCTTATCTACTGCTTCATTGATTATCTTCATAATATGAAACTTGTCAAATGTAATGGAAGCATCTGGAAGGTGTGTTGCTATGCCACTAATGAATGAAGGAGACATATCACAACTGACATGACTTATTTTACTTGATTTGATCACTTTATTTTGGTCGTGATAATGTGGAATAACCTTACAAAAAGAAGCAATAGTTTCTGCCCCTTTTCCTTCAGTAACATGTACTGTCTTGCGTTCTTTTAGGTCTACAAACAAAGTAACATAATTATGCCCTTTTTTACAAGAAGTCTCATCAACCCCTATCATCTCAATATCAGAATGGTCTTCTTCGGCCTTTGCTGTATCGACATACAAAGTTGCCAACTTCCATAGCTTATCATCATAAACACCTGTCATTTGTGCAACCTGATGAACTGGCATATAAGAAATTAAGGACATTAATAATGCTTCAAACAACAGTGTAAAACCAGGTAGTTCACCTTCCCAAGGCATATCAAGAATAGCAACATTACCATCTCCCTTTATAACACGGGGAACACGTGCAGTTAAATAACACTTATACTCAAAGAAGCTTAAATGCTGCCATGTTTTCTTTCGTGTATCATGCACCTGTAGGTTATCCTCTCCATTGTGACTAAAACGAGAACCTCTCTTAAAATCGATATAAACATCTAAACGTTGGGATTCCTTGTCTAAGTTAATACCATCAATAAAATAGGGAGATTCAATATGTAAGGCTGAGGCTAATAAATCGTACATGATGTCTTATTTTAGAAGTTATTATATAGAAATTAAACATGTAGCATACCCACTAAGTTTCGGAAAGAGCCAACTTTACCGATATTTAATAAGATAATACTCATAAATTCGGCTTTATAGTGAAACGATATCATTCAAAAGTGTATGGTTCTTATTCGTGTATCTTCTTGAATACAACAGAAGTTCCTCCACCTCTTTTTAAACTGATTTGTAGAGAATCATTTTGTCTATACTCTTTCTCATAAATCATTATATCTGTTGGATTACTCTGATAGTCTGCATCTTTCCCATCAGCATAAACCGTTGCTTTATAGGTGGCATTAGGATCTAGAAAAGAGAGGTCGATATCAAATTGTCTTGGCTCTTCATTAGTTATACTCCCCAAATACCAACTGTCCGATGCCTTATCTTTTCTTACTATCGTGACATACTCCCCAATTTGTCCGTTAAGTGCGATGGTTCTTTCCCAATCTACAGGTACACTCTTAATAAATTCAAACGCTGGCTGATTGATGTAATGCTCAGGTAAGTCGGCTGCCATTTGAAGAGGACTATATAGTGTAACATATAAGGCCAATTGTTTGGCAATAGTGGTATTCACTTGGTTGCTCTTTTTCTGAGGTAATGAGATATCAAATATGCCCGGAGTGTAATCCATTGGCCCTGCAAGTAGTCGTGTGAAAATAAGAGTAGGCTCATGACTTGGTGGATTACCTCCATTGGGTCCCCATGCATTAAACTCTTGTCCTCTTGCTCCCTCTGAACTCATCAGGTTTGGAAAGGTGCGTCTGAGACCTGTCGATTTAATAGGTTCATGCATGCAGACCATTATATGCCTTTTAGCGGCCTCCTCTACTACTTTACGATAGTGTCGCACTCCAAACTGACCATGATGCCACTCTTTGTTATTGAGTCCATTAGGATTGACATATCCGCTCTTAATATATTTGATTCCATATTTTTGATAATAATCTAATGCATCTTCCAGTTGGTTTTCATAGTTGGTAATGGCTCCTCCAGTTTCATGGTGACCAATGATATTAACCCCTCTGGCATTGGCATAATCTGTAACTGCTTTGATGTCAAAATCGGGATAGGGAGTAGTGAATTTAAAAACACTACCATCAAGCCACCATTGCTCATCCCAGCCAACATTCCATCCTTCAACCAGTACTCCTTGAAGGTTATTCTCTGCTGCAAAATCAATGTACCTCTTTACATTCTCTGTATTTGCACCATGATGTTTCCCTTGCCCCCAGCTACTTATTCCCAGGTGCATCTCCCACCAAACACCAACATATTTTGCTGGTTTAATCCATGACACATCTTTGAATTGACAAGGGTCATTAAGATTAAGTATAAGGTTAGATTGAAGTAGGTCTGTAGGTTTCGCTCCAATTTGAATTGTTCTCCAAGGTGTTTTAAATCCTGCTTTGGCATACACCTTTGTTCCATCTGCCCATGGCACTAAGTCACAATGAAGCGTTGTCTTATTCGTTCGGTATAGTGTCATCGAAGCATAATCCGTAAGATTTGCTTCATGTATTGAGACAGCCAATCCCTTGGGGTTAACCATCGTTAATGGTGTATGCACCGTATCATCAATACAGGTCAACTTCTGTTTGCGATAGAGGTATTCATATCTGTCTTTTTGGTATGCTTTAATGGACCACGTATCGTAATCATCGTTTAGATTAAACTCTGTTAACTCATCCATAATGATGAATTCGTTTAGATTATCTTGCTCTGGGAATATATATCTAAACCCTATGCCATCATTAAATAGTCGAAATACAATATCAATCTTTCTTTTGGGCTCTTGTTTTTCTTGAAGATGAACCATCAGCTCATGGTGTTGATCTCTAACAAGCTGGTTTTGTCCCCACACTTGTCTCCATTCTTTGTCATACTCTTTTTTATTGACAGAGATAATTTCAAACCCACTGTTAAGATCTGGTTTGTCCTTTAACTTAAATCCAAGTCTTGATGCCTTAAATACTGTCGTTGTATCTTTTTTTATACTGTAGAACAATCCCTTTTCATTCGAACTAAAGGTGAGGCTAATACCTCCATTGGGAGATGTAATGATCGAACTTGTATGATCTCTTGAGGTACAACTATATAGTACAAAAAGAACTAAGATTAGAATTGAACGGTACTGCTTAATCTGACTCATGTTTAGATATATCTTTGTTAGACATTCGATTAGTGAGAAACTCCTATGTTGATCTATAGAACTCCCATCGATGATCAAAGTTCCGCTATTCAGAATGAGAATCATATTTACAAAATGAAAATATAATGAAATATAGAGTCCCATAATCGTTTAATATTCACGTTCGTAGTGTCTTAAGTGGATGGGTGTGCTGACATTTATATAACGTTATTGGTCTAGTCTTATAACCTCTAGAACATATTGTTTTCTATCTTTTTCATATGTTTTACCCCTAAGTCGATGAAATTCTTCTTCTTCCTGGCATCATAAGGGTATAATTATATATATACCCAGTGAGAACTCCAATCTGTATATATCGTTTCATGAATGCAAGATGAGCATTCATAATAATGCCTTATCTTTGGTCCTATGAAAGTTTACTGTATTAAGTTTTTCGGGTACGTGTCGTTGTTCATCTTGGTTCTTAGTGCCTGTTCTAGACAACCAAAAGTGAGGGAGTTTAAAGAGCTAAACGTTGCTTTAGACCAACGTAATATATTTCAAACTAAAAAGAGTCAAAGTATAACGCATCTTTATGAAAAACTGAATCTATGCCGTCATAATGATACCATTAAATACAAAATCTCAGAAGAGCTCTATAGTGAGTACTTCTCATATGAGAACGACTCCTCTCTATTCTATGCTTCTCAGATGTTAGACATCACTAAGGAAACAGGTGGTGACCTCTACTATAATGCCATAATAAAGAAAGGAGCGTCTTTGATTAGAGCAGGACTATTTCTTGAGGCACGAGAGGGACTAGCAGGGGTTAATCTGTCGAGATTATCGACATCACGACTTGTTGATTTCTACTATACGATGTCAACCCTCTATTTTGAGCTAGATTGGAAGTATGCCAATACGATATATCAAGACAAATATTTACAGTTGGGAATAAAGATGCTATCGCGCGCGCTAAGGTTTAGTGAAGATAAAACCCCTAGACACTATTCATTAAAAGGGCTCTACCATTTGAAGAAAGGAGAGTACCATCTCGCAGCATCCTCTTTTCATACCCTGTTTAATGACTATCAGGTTACAGGAAGACAGTTGGCAGTAGATGCAAGCACTTTCGCTTCTGTTCAAAAGAATTTAGGCGATGTTGATTCCTATCTCAGGCTTTTAGAAATGGCTGCAATCGAGGATATAAAGATCGTCAATAGAGAGAATTTTGCTCTGCTTGAGTTGGGCAATTACCTCTACAATCGTGGACAAATAGCACAAGCCGAACGCTACCTCGATATTGCTTTTAAGGATGCACGTATGTATGGGGCACAGCTGAGACAGGAGCAGTTATCTCTTATTATTTCAGATGTCATTGGTGCTAAGGCTCGTAATATATCGAGACAGAAAGATCACATTCTTATGTTTATCCTTGTAATCTTGTTGCTTCTTCTTGTCATCATGGTAATCTTGATACTTCTATATCGACAATTAATTGAGGTACGCCGTACCAAGACTATTGTTGAAAAGAAGAACCTTCTGATCAATAGGAACAATGCAAAACTGAAAGAAGCCAATACGATTAAAGATGAATACATTGGTTTCTCTTTTAGGGTTAGTTCAGAGCTATTGACGAAGCTAGAGTACATCTATACGAAAGTAGATAGGAGTATAATACATCATGATTTTAATGAATTGAGACGCGTCTTGAGTAGTGGTGGGATAAAAGAGGAAAGAGAACATTTCTTAGACTCTTTTGATCGAACATTTCTATCTCTCTTCCCAACCTTTATCGTTGAGTTCAACTCTCTATTTGATGAGGATAAAACAATTATAAGCAGTTCAAGCAAGAACCTAAATACTGAGGTTCGAATCTTTGCCCTAATTCGTCTCGGAATTACTGACAACAAGAAAATTAGTCAAATACTAGACTACTCAATAAACACAATAAATAGCTATAAGACCAAGGTGAAGAATCGTTCCAAAGTCAACAACGATCAGTTTGAGCAAGCCGTGAAAGAAATTGGTATTATGTAGTCTGAAGCAAAAAAAGAGCCATTCAATAGTGAATAGCTCTTTTTAAGTATATTATATGGTATTGTCTTATACGATTCCTGAGAACCCCATAAAGGCCATCGCCAAGATACCAGCTGTAATCAATGCGATAGGTGTTCCTTTTAATCCTTTAGGAACTTCCATCAGCTCCAACTGCTCACGAAGACCAGCAAATATAACTAGAGCTACACCAAAACCTACAGCATTAGCAACAGCAAATGTTACTCCTTCTAATAAGTTAAAGTCTTTCTGGATTGTAAGAATCGCAACCCCTAAGATCGCACAGTTTGTTGTAATCAGTGGAAGGAAAACCCCTAATGCTTGATACAACGATGGGCTCACCTTTTTAAGAACGATCTCCACCAACTGTACTAAGGATGCAATAATAAGAATAAATGATATCGTTTGAAGATATCCCAATCCTAATGGATTAAGAATCTCATGTTGAACGATAAAAGTTACAATAGTTGCCAACGCCATAACAAATGCTACCGCACCTGTCATACCTAAAGCAGTCGATACTTTCTTCGATACCCCTAAGAATGGACAGATCCCTAAGAACTGAGAAAGAACAATATTGTTTACAAAGACTGCAGATATAATAATGATTATATATTCCATTTCTTAAGCCTTTTTGATTTTATTAATGATTGCGATAAGGTATCCTAATACAAGGAATGCTCCAGGTGCAAGGATAAATACCAAGCTACCGTAATTCTCGTTAAAGATAGGGAAGCCGAATAGTTTTCCACTACCCAACAGTTCACGAATACCACCTAGAAGTGTTAATGCAAAACTAAACCCTAGTCCCATACCAACACCATCAAGCATCGATTCGAATGGTCCGTTCTTTGAAGCAAATGCCTCCGCACGACCCAATACAATACAGTTTACTACAATCAGTGGGATAAAAAGACCCAAACTCTTATAAAGCGCTGGAAGGTAAGCTTGCATCACCATTTGAAGTACTGTCACAAACGTTGCAATTACCACGATAAAACTAGGGATACGTACTTTGTCTGGTATAAATCTAGCGATTAAAGAGATCGCGATATTTGAAAGCATCAACACGAATGTTGTTGCCAATCCCATACCTAATCCATTGATGGCTGAAGATGTTACTCCAAGAGTTGGACACATACCAAGAAGTAGTACGAACACAGGATTCTCTTGTAAAAATCCTTTGGTTACAATCTTTAGTTTACTCATGATTTCCCTCCTTCTTTCTCTTTATGTTGTTTTGAAGCACCAGATACACCATCTGCACTCTTGTCATTGGCGATCGCTTTGGTTGCTCTGCTTACTGCATCAAGAAAGGCTCTTGATGAGATTGTTGCTGCGGTAATGGCATCAATATCTCCACCATCTTTGGATACAGTCATCTTCGTTTTAGTTGGATCTAATCCTATAATAGAGTTTTTCTTTCCCTCTTTAGGTGTACTGAACCACTCTTGCATCTTTGACCCCAAACCAGGAGTCTCTTGGTGTAACAAGACTTGAAATCCAGAAATCTTGTTCTCCTTATCAAAACCAACCATGATATCGATATGACCAGAGAATCCATTATTAGTAAACGTTTTTATGGCATGACCTACAAGTGCTCCTTGAGCATCTAAGGCTGGAAACACCTCTAAGCTATCCTTATCTCCCTTAACAATAGTCTTGTAACTGTCGCCCAGTTTATCAAATTTTGGAAGAACAGAAGCGATCGCTTCTTCTTGAGCCTTTACCTGACTCTTTGTGATGGCATCTGCAGTCAATTGGTTCATTAGACCCAATATTGCTCCAGACCCCATTGTTACCACAAAAAGTGTGATAACCATGTTTTTAAAGTTCGATGCTATCTTTGCCATTATGCTTGTCCTCCAAATCTAGTTGGTTTCACATAGTTGTTGATAAGAGGTACTACTGCATTCATAATAAGAATAGCGAACGAAATACCTTCTGGATATGCTCCAAAGTTACGAATACAGATGGTAATAATACCGATCGCTGCTCCATAGATTAGTTGTCCTTTGACTGACATTGGAGAGGTGACCATATCGGTAGCCATATATATTGCTCCTAACATCGCACCACCACTCAAGATGTGGAATAGCGGATTGATATATAGCTCAGGGTCTACTAAGTAAAGAATTCCCTGAAGAATAAACATACTTCCTAGAACCGCCACTGGAATGTGCCATGTGATGATCTTCTTGTATAGCATAAATAGACCACCAATAAGTAGTGCTACTGCTGAGATCTCTCCCAATGAACCTGTCATCGATCCATAAAAAAGATCAAAGTTAGTAGGAAGATTAGGTAGTAGTTGTGATACAGACTGTCCTGATTTTAAACCCTCTTTTAGTACTCCTAGTGGCGTAGCTCCAGAGAATGCATCAACAGCGCTGTTTGCGCTCCATGAGGTCATCTGTACTGGAAAAGAGATCAACAAGAAAACCCTTCCAACCAATACTGGATTGAATAAGTTCTGTCCAAGACCACCAAAGGTCATCTTTCCTACTCCAATAGCGATTAAAGCACCCAAGATAACCAACCATATTGGAAGAGAACTTGGAACATTGAACGCAAGAAGTAGTCCTGTGATTACTGCAGAACCATCTTGAATTGTACTCTCTCCCTTAAGAAGGTATCTTTGAAATAGGTGTTCAAAAATAACACATGATGCTACTGAAACAGCAGTAATCATCAATGCTTGCCATCCAAAGAAGAACGTACTAGCGATAAGTGCCGGAATAAGTGATAACACCACGCCGTACATAATCTTTTTAACAGACTCATCACCTTTGATATGCGGTGATGGTGAAACGGTAAGTAATTTCATTACTCTATAGTTTTTTGTGTCTTTATAGTTACACTTCGATTGATACTAAAGTTAGCTTCTCCTGCTGCGGATAATTTGTCCTACAGTCCCTTTTCCTAGACGGATATAATCTAGAAGAGGACGATTGGATGGACAGGTGAATGAACATGATCCACACTCGATACAATCCATCACATTACGGTTCTCCGACTGTTCCCACATCGATTTCTCCGCTAGAGACATCAATAGATAAGGTTCAATACCCATTGGGCATGCTTTGACACACTTAGAACAACGAATACATGCATCCATCTTCTCTCTCGCAGACTCCGTATCTTGCATAATCAGTATGCCCGAAGTTCCTTTGGCTGATGGAATCTCAAGATTTACTACTGCCTTACCCATCATCGGACCTCCACTGATCACTTTACCTGTATCTTCAGGTAATCCGCCTGCTTCATCGATCAAATCTTGGATAGGTGTACCGCCACGAACCAATAGGTTACATGGTTTTGATACTGATTTACCAGTAACAGTTACGACCCTCTCAAATAGAGGCTTGTTCTTCTGCACTGCTTCATAGACAGCATATGCTGTAGCTACATTGTTGACCACAGCCCCTACAGCAATAGGAAGAGCTCCCGATGGAACCTCTTTGCCAATAGTTGCAGCGATAAGTTGTTTCTCACCACCTTGTGGATATTGTACTTTCAAAGGAGTGATTTCGATACCCTCATAAGCTTTCGCCAGCTTCTTGAAGTGATCAATCGCATCCTTCTTGTTATTCTCAATACCAATAATGGCTTTCGAAACCCCAATACCTTTCATCAGGATAGAAACCCCAACCATGATCTCTTCGCCTTTCTCCAACATGATCTGGTGATCGGCTGTAAGATATGGCTCACACTCCACTGCATTAATGACCAAAACCTCTGCCGTGTTTCCTGGAGGTGGTGATAGTTTGATATGAGTAGGGAACGTTGCCCCTCCTAATCCAACAATCCCAGCTTCAGCAATACGTGCCTTGATCTCATCTTGTGTCATGGTGATCTCTTTGACCAAATCCGATGATCTGTCAATAGTCTCTTCCCACTCGTCTCCGTCCACATCAACAACAACAACATCTTTCTTATACCCAGAGCTATCCAAGATCTGATCGATCTTCTTTACTTTACCAGATACCGAAGAGTGAATGTTGGCTGAAACAAAGCCCGAAGCTTTACCAATCATTTGACCTACTTTAACCATATCTCCCTTTTTAACCAGAGGAGTGGCTGGCGCCCCGATATGCTGAGCCATCGGGATATATACGGTCTTAGGGATCGCTAATGCTTGAATGCTTGCATTGGCCGACAGTTTGTTTTCGGCAGGATGAATACCCCCAATTTTAAATGTCTTAAGCACCATAATAGTTTAATCGTTTTTCTTGTTAATTACGTAATCTGACTTATGAAGCTGGTGCTTCCTCTTTCTTCACCTTGCGTGGTGGAAAGTTCTCTTCAACTATTGCACCTGTTGGGCAAACCGAAACACACTTACGACATAACTTACATTTGTCGCCATCGATGAATGCAAGATTCTTCTCCATGGTGATCGCCTCAAATGGACACTCCTTGAAACATTTTGTACAACCGATACAAGCTGTGCTACAGGCTTTCTTCGCTGCTGCTCCCTTGTCCATATTACGACATGATACATAAACTTTACGACCTTTAGGCATCTTCTTGCGTAACTCGATAAGTGTCTTTGGACATGCAGTAACACAGGCTCCACATGCAACACATTTGTCATCATCAACTTCTGGAAGTCCCGTCTCAGGATTCATGTGAATCGCGTCAAACTCACAAGCAGTAACACAGTCACCACAGCCTAAACATCCATATGAACAACCTGTATCTCCTGCATATAGAGAAGAGGCGATAGCACAAGAAACTGTACCATCATAAAGGTTTGTTTTTGGACGATGTTCACATGTACCGTTACATCTTACAACTGCTGTTTGAGGAGCTTTTTTTACAGCTTCAAGCCCTAGAATGTCAGCAACAGAACCCATGCAATCGTTTCCACCCACAGGGCAAAAAAGATCAGATAATTCCATCTCCTTAACACATGCTTCTGCAAAGGCTCTACAACCTGCAAATCCACATCCCCCACAATTCGCGCCTGGCAATGACCCTTCAACATCATCAATGCGAGGGTCCTCTTCAACTTTGAACTTTTTAGCTGCAACGGCAAGTATTACTGCGGCTAAAACTCCAATGATACTTAATACAAGAATCGTATTAAAAACAAGTGTTAGAATCATTATTATTTGGATTTACTAGATTTTACGGATTGAAAATTCGAGTTTATTGGAAATACGTCCCCTAAATATATATAGTAGTGCGTAATAGGGAACAAGTATAGTAATAGTTAGAATTGCAGAAATTGAGTCGCTAAAATCGAGTTGCTTAAATAGTATTAGCGAGAGAATAAGTACCACTAAAGGAAGAAGATAACCAAGTAGTAAGGCAAGTTTTTCTTGCTTCTTATTTGCAACCAAAACAACCTTCTGACCAATCTCTAATCCCCTCGGAGCTCTCTTTATATGAACAAGTTTCTCTTCGACATCTGCTACAGAACAAGCTCCTTTGGCATGACATCCTGCACATGCTGATTTTGCTATAATTTTTACCCAAGCGTCTTGATCTTCAATACGTGAGACAACTCCATCGTGGGTTAATTCTTTATTCTTATTCATGACATCTTTGAAAATATTCGTTACAAATCTAAATATGATTATTACTTTTCAATGAGATTCTCTGTCTAAAAATCGAATTATACCGTTATTTATTTCTGTTTTAAATACGACGGGCTATTGTTGATATTTTTTGAATAAATAGACCAATTATAGATTGGAATACTCCTTGTGAAAAAGTTGTAGTTATTTATGTGACATTTGTCATGTGTGACTGTTGTGCCGCATCATTTTAGTGCAAAATTATAATTCGAACATTTTGACTGACACCACATCTTCCTCAAAACATAGAAAAGAACCGCACCCTTACTCTCTAACGATATTATACATTTAACCCCATTAAGGCATCCAAAAAAATATCCTTCGTGAATATCACCCCCCCCTCTCTTCGAAAGTAATATCCCACTACAATACCATTAATTGCCAATTACTCCGTAGTTCCATATTACTTTCCCCTGACTTTCCCCATCTCTTATCCGTCCTTAATACGTCTCTAATATATCCTTAATCCGTCCTTTGTCCATGGTTTAGCCATGGTTCGTCCATGGTTTGTCCATCGATTTCGGGGTTTTCGATGGCTGAATCATGGAGCTATGATGGACGATTCATGGACAAAGGACGGATTAGAGACGGGCTAAGGTTGGATTAGTGACGGGTTAAGGATGGATTAAGTTGGGTGTAAGTACGGTTATGTTACCTGTTAGTCAATAGATAGGGGTGTTGGGATAATAGGGGATAGGATTAACTCTTTTTTGTGTTATTCCTATCCGATATATGGTTGTTTGGAGGGAGCAATACTCTGTTTTTAAGATGGGGCTGGTATGGGTTTTATGCGGTGGTGAATCTATAGAGGGAAGAGAATTGTGATGGTTGTTCCTCTTTCGACCTGAGATTTTATATTGATCGTACCACTATTTTTATTGATAAATTCTTTACACAAGACCAATCCTAATCCAGTACCTTTTTCATTTTCGGTTCCTTTGGTGTAGTGTTTCTCCCCAACATCAAAGAGTTTGTTTAGATTCTTCTGAGATATACCAACGCCATTGTCTTTGATCATTATTCGACAATGGTTGTCGTGGATGTCTGTTTTGATCTTAATAAATTTGCCTCTATGTGAGAATTTGATGGCATTGGAGACTAGGTTGCGAATAATCGCAAGAAACATATTATTGTCGACATCGATCATTATATCGTTGTCGAACTCTTTGATAATGGTAATTTCCTTCTTTATCGCTTGTAACTCGATTAGCTCTAATGATGAGTTGATCTGTTTTGCTACATCAATTCGCGACTTGTGTATGGTCAACTCACCACTTTGTGATTTAGACCATGCCAATACGTCTTCGATTAACTGGAGCATTCCTTTCGAAGATTGAAGGATGAGTCTTGCGTAGTTGCTTTTCTGCTCTTTTGTAAAACAAGGATCATCATTCTGTAGTATCGTGGAGAATCCTTGGATGGTCATGATTGGATTCTTTAGATCATGTGCAAGGATGTTAATGAATTTTCCTTTGGTTGTATTTGCATCATGAAGTTTCTTCGCGGATCTCTTTAATAGTATTTGATTAAATATCTTATTGGAAAGGGCTGTTGCGCTTAGGTAGGATATGATAATGAGTAAAAATAGAATGATTAAATATGTTACAATGAGTCTGCTTAGTTTGTGGGTATTGTAATCACTATAGTTTGCCTCTGGAATATATGATATAAGTTTATATTCGATGTTTTGTGGGATATTCTCTTTATTATATTCCACTTTGTTTTCGATTAGAAGCTCTTCGAGTATATGTCCGAAATTGATGGTGTTATAATTAAAGAATCCTATTTCGGAAACAAATGATCCCGATTGTTGTCCTGCAAATCGATCTGCCTGTTTGTTGTAGTTGCTAAGGAAAGAGCAGCAGTATTTATTATTAGGTGTTGTTGGAATGGCAGTGCTGTCTACATTAAAACTTAGTTTTCCTTGTGTGTCTACTAGGAATGTTTTGCCACTTACACGTCTGTTGTTTAAGAGGATCTGTTTGTCATTTTTCATTTTGGCAACAATCTCTTTCAGGCTGCAACTCAACGATAGAATAGCAATGTCTCCATTGGGTGTCTCTATGGTCGAAGATATCGATATGGCATAGTGATCTATGTCGTCTAATTTATCTGGTGTTTTTAGTAGACGAATCTTACTTATTTTGTATTTATACTTAACGATCTTGTTAATCTTATTGATTCGGTCGTTAATGTTCAAATCAAGCTCTTGATGAAAGGTGTTCTGTATGCTATCGTTTATGCTCTCTATGACTAGAGATTTTTTTGTGTAGGGTGTAAGAAGTACAATGCGGTTATAGTAGCGCTTGCGTTTCATATAGCGTGATAGAGATGCGATCACTTCGTCTCTATTCTCTCTGTTCTGCTCTGCGACATAATCCTTTATTTTATCTCTTGCAGATATCTCTTGAAGGTCAATAAAAAGGTCCTCAATAGAGCTCGTGATCTCTTTGGATTGTATCTGAAGGATAGATTGATGTCTCATCTCTCCATCTTTGATATCATTGTCCACCTCAAACATAAAATAAGACCAAAATATTGCCCCCAATATTATGGTAGCAAGTAACACAAATACTGGGAAGAATTTGTTGAATAGTGCTTTCTGGTCTGTGTTGATTTTATATTTCATCTCTCTCTTGTGTTTATTGAATTAACTGATGTCGCTCCAGTTAAATAAACCTTTATTTATTTTTATTAACATATCTAAAATCTTTTTGTTCACTGGCTGGGCAAGTTTATGATCTTTTTCAGCAATCTTGAATATTATATTGCGAACATCTGCTAATATGTCTCCGTCTTTTGTGATATCCGATAGTTTCAAGTCTAATAGATCTCCACTCTGTTGAATGCCCTCAATATCGCCTGGTCCTCTAAGATCTAAATCGACTTCAGAGATCTTAAAACCATCGCTATGGTCTACCATTGTTTGCATTCGTGTTTTAGATACTTTGCTAATTTTATCTCCTGTGACAAGAATACAGTAAGCTTGATCGGCACCACGCCCAACACGCCCACGAAGCTGATGTAGTTGTGATAGTCCAAACCTTTCAGCACTTTCGATGATCATTACAGAAGCGTTCGGAACGTTTACTCCTACTTCAATAACGGTGGTCGCAACCATGATGTCGGTATGATGATTCTTGAATTTCATCATCTCTTCCTCTTTCTCTTTTGGTTTTAGCTTGCCGTGGACGATGCTTATCTTTCGATCAGGAAAATCGTCTGCAATCTGTTCGTATCCTTTCTCTAGATTTTTAAAGTCCATCTTTTCGGACTCTTCGATCAATGGATACACAATATATACTTGTCTGCCTTTTGATATTTCGGTGTGGATAAACTCATTAATCTTATCCCTTTTCGAATCAAAATAGTGCTTGGTAATGATAGGCTTCCTTCCTGGTGGAAGTTCGTCAATCACTGAGACATCTAGATCTCCATACAGTGTCATGGCCAATGTGCGAGGAATAGGTGTTGCGGTCATCACAAGAATGTGAGGTGGAATGATGCTTTTACGCCATAGTTTAGCACGTTGTGCCACTCCAAATCGATGTTGCTCGTCGATAATTACGAATCCCAATTTCTGGAATTTGACTTTATCTTCTATGAGTGCATGAGTACCGATCAAAAGATCGAGTGTACCATCTTCTAAGGATTCATGAATCTCTCGTCTTGCTGCTATTTTGGTTGATCCTGTGAGTAGACGAACATGGATGTTAAGATCATGTTTCATCTCCAAAATAGATGCAAGGTGTTGTGATGCCAATATCTCCGTAGGTGCCATTAAGCATGCTTGATAACCATTGTCGATGGCAATCAGTGCTGTCATGAATGCGACCATTGTTTTTCCACTTCCTACATCTCCTTGAACCAATCGGTTCATCTGTACTCCGGTATTCATATTGTGTCGTACCTCTTTGATGACACGTTTTTGTGCACCGGTAAGTTCAAATGGGATGTGTTGGCTGTAGAACTGGTTGAAAAGATCCCCTACAATTGGAAATTTGTTTCCTTTATATTTTTGCTCTCGATCAATTTTAAGGTAGATTACCTTCAACTGATTAAAGAAGAGTTCTTCAAATTTTATTCTATAGGTAGCGGCATTTAGTTCTTCAAAGTTTCTAGGTCTATGAACTCCATTTAATGCATACCTTTTGGGGTATAGATTTCTGTACTTTAGAAGCCAATCAGGAAATGTCTCCGTCTCTTCAGAATCTATTATATCTAATGCGTTACAGATGATTTGGAAAAGTTGCTTTGACTGAAGACCTTCCTTCTTCATCTTTTCTGTCGTGTGATATTGCGGATACAGTTGTCCGTTTGGTTCTCCACCTTTATCTACGGTTAGCTCTGGGTGTACAACGCTCACATTGTTCCCAAATTGTTTCGGCTTTCCAAAAAGAATATAGGGCTCTTTGAGTTTTAGAGACTGTTTAAGGTATTTGACACCTGTGAAAAATACTAGGTCAATAAATGCTTCCCCATCTGTAAAATATGCTGTCAATCGCTCTTTAGGTCCAGCACCTTCGCTCTTTATCTGAGTGATATAGCCTCTACACTGTACTGTTTCGGTGGAGCTCTTCGCTTCTTTTACAGATAAAAACTTTGTTCGGTCAATATATTTGTATGGATAATACGAAAGCAACTCTTCAAAAGTGTTAATGTTTAACTCACTTTTAAGAAGCATCTGCTTTTTAGGGCCAACACCTTTTACATATTTTATACTGCTTTCCATATTCATGATTATACAAATATATATAATCGTTAATCATTAAGCACGTTTGTTTGCACCAATTAAAATATTATTAGGTAACAAATAGTCTATTGGTATTTGTAACTGTATGACATATAATTGGTTGTCGTCTTGTGTGTCTAAATTGTACATTTTTCATTTCTTAATAATATGTTAATGCTTTTTGATACTAATTATATCACTCTGTGTTTGTTAAGTATCATGTTATCAGTGTTGTATGTTGTGTGTGTAATTGCTGTTTTAATTTATTAATTTTAGAGTTTAATTGTAGTTGTATTTTTTTTCACCATCTAAAATCAGATAAATTGAGAAAAAAAAATCAAATAGAACAGTTTGTACGATCGATTCGAAGACGAATATTTAAGATGAAGTATGGGCAGAGTTTTCCATATATATATGGTTTGTTGACTGGAGTTATCGACAATGATCATCGTTACTACTATTATGATGAGATTGATCGTATGGTTGAAAAATTTAGTCAAGATGAGAGCCGTTTGGGGGAGAACGATTTGGTGCACCTTCCCGATCGAAAAGTGTTGTATTGTATCTATCGACTTGTAAATGAGTTGCAACCACGTAAGATTTGTGTGTTGGGAGCTGATGTGGAGATATATCAAAATGTCTTAGCTTCGGTGGATACAACTGCTGTTATGGTGTCCTATGACGAATATCTCAAAGAGGATTTGGGGGGAGATTCAAAGGGACTTATTTTTTGTAATGGTGTGTCTCATGATAAATTGATGGAGGTATTTGAAAACATTCATATAGGAGATGTTGTTATCACTCATGGATTACATTGGAAAAGATGTGGTAAGATAGATTGGCCTTCTCTTGTAAAGGATTCTATGGTTACCGCTTCAATGGAATCTAAAGAGATGGGGATCGGTTTTACTGATCCAAATTTTAGGAAACAAAACTTTTACATAAAATATTAGTCTATGAAGGTTTATACTAAAACTGGTGACAAAGGCAAGACAAGTCTTTTTGGAGGAACTAGGGTGGATAAATTTGATCCTCGATTAGAAGCTTATGGAACCATTGATGAGTTGAATAGTTATGTCGGTATGGTTCGATCCTTTGTTGAGAAAAGTTCAATGGAAGAGGAGACTTTGATTGAGATACAAAAAAAATTGTTTGTAATTGGAGGAGTGTTGGCGACTGATGAAGAGAAAATAGAGCCATCTAAGCGTCTAATTTGTGAAGATGATGATATTAAACTTCTAGAGAATGAAATTGATAGAATGGACGAATCGTTGATTCCTTTGGAATTTTTTATTCTTCCTGGTGGAGAACAAGGAAGTTCATTCTGTCACTTGGCTAGAACTGTGTGTAGAAGATCTGAAAGATTGGTGCTGAAATTGTCTAAAGAGATTGATGTTCAGGAGAATGTCTTGAAGTACTTAAATCGGTTGTCTGACTATATGTTTGTTTTATCTCGTTATATCGCTCACCAAAAAAATGTGAAAGAAACACCATGGATTCCGTGATTTTTTTGTCTATTTTCTTTTGCATAAAGAAAAAAATTTTAATTTCGCAAAAAATAAGGTAATCTATCATTAATAAATAACTAGAAATATGTATTGGACGCTTGAATTGGCTTCAAGGCTAGAAGACGCACCATGGCCAGCAACAAAAGAGGAGCTTATCGACTTTGCAACACGCTCTGGAGCTCCAATGGAGGTAATAGAGAATCTTCAAGAGATCGAGGAAGAAGCAGAGGTGTTTGAAACGATTGAAGATATTTGGCCAGATTATCCTAGTAAAGACGATTTCTTCTTCAATGAAGAGGAGTATTAATGATTGTATTTCTATTGTATTTCTGAATTTTTGATGAGATACAAGAGAAAGATCATTGTTAATTATGGCTAATGATTATAAAAAAAGACCATCTTGGATATGCCAAGACGGTCTTTTTTTGTGCCTAATTTTTAAGTGAAGTTTGCAATGTCCTCTTTTGTGATTTCATCATCTGAAAGAATGAGTAGTCGCTCAATGATATTTCGAAGTTCTCTGATGTTACCTGTCCACCTCTTCTCTTGAAGTAGTTTAATGGCTTCGTTAGATATCTTTTTAGGCGCTTTCCCGTACGATTTACTGATTTCTGTGATAAAGTACTTACTCAATGCAGGAATGTCGTCTAATCGATCCTTTAGTGCAGGTACATGAATTAGTATAACACTGAGTCGATGATATAAATCCTCTCTGAAGGTGTTTTGATTAATCTCCTCTTGAAGGTTTTTATTGGTTGCTGCAATGACTCTTACATTGATCTTAATATGTTTGTCTCCACCAACACGGGTGATGCAATTTTCTTGAAGTGCCCTAAGTACCTTTGCTTGTGCCGAGGCACTCATGTCTCCAATCTCATCTAAGAATATAGTACCATTGTTGGCCTGTTCGAACTTCCCTTTGCGCTGTTTGTTTGCAGAGGTGAAAGCCCCTTTCTCATGGCCGAACAGTTCACTCTCTATCAGCTCAGATGGAATAGCAGCACAATTTACCTCAATGAATGGTTGATCTTTGCGCGTGCTGTTGTCGTGAAGCCTTTTGGCAATAAGCTCTTTTCCTGTACCATTTTCACCTGTAATCAGGACACGAGCATCTGTTTCAGCAACCTTATCGCAAATGTTCAATATCTGTGTAATTTTATCTGAAGAGCCAATAATGGTATCTTTATTTGAGATCTTCTTTTTTAACACCTTCTTCTCTTGAATCAGTGTTCCTCGTTCTCTTGCATTCTTAACAGTGATCAGAAGACGGTTTAGGTCAATTGGTTTCTCTATGAAATCAAAAGCTCCTTTTTTTATACACTCGACGGCAGTGTCGATATTACCATGCCCCGAGATCATAATGAAAGATGTGTCAGGAGCGATAGGGATAGACCTTTCTAATACTTCAATACCATCCATTTGTGGCATCTTAATATCACAGAATACGATTTTGTAGTTGTTGTTTTTAATCTTTTCGATTGCTTGTAGTCCATCTTCTGCCGTGTCTACATCATAATCTTCGAAGGAAAGAATGTCTTTTAGAGAGTTCCGAATGCTTCTTTCGTCATCAATGACCAAAATTTTATCCATATCTTTTGTTACTGAGTTATACTAAATAATGCTCCTTCTGCAAGTGCATATCCTGTTTGGTGTATTTTCGATATATTACTGTTTGATAGAACTAAATTGGTTAAAAGAGATGCGTACACAATCATCGTCTCTCTAATAGGAACCATTCCTGGAATATTTTTTCTCTCTTCTCTGGTTGAACTGATGAGTTTGGAATATAGATCTGAAAAATCATTTAGTTCAATCTGATTTAGCTTATGTAGATGAGAAATAGGTTTTTTGTATGTTATTAGATCTACATAGGTGTCAAAAGCTCCAGAACTTCCAATAAGTGTTTTGGGTTGATGTTTTGCAATCATTTTCCATAGCTCATCGTGTTGCTCTTGAAAGTAGTCAGATATCTCCTTGATGGTGCTTGGACCAATTTTGTCTTCAAAAGGAAAACGTTGCAATATTCGTGCCATTCCCGTTTTAAAGCTTTTACTCCAAATGATCTCGCCATTTTGGATGAGAACAAATTCATTACTTCCTCCTCCAATGTCCATTGAAAGTATGGGGTGAATAGTTTTGTCTATTGTTTTTAGTATGGCTAGAGACGTGATGTTTGCCTCTTCTGCACCAGTAAGAATGGTGAGCTTAAATTGTTTGTTTTGGTTGATTGCTTTGACAATGTCTGGGCAATTATTTGCCTCTCTGATAGCTGCAGTAGCATAGATGTTTACAGTTTTAATGCCATGCATCAGTGCTACCTGATAGTGTTCAGATAATGCTGACAGGATGTTCTCTATGCCTCTATTGGTGATACAATTGTCTCTGTAATTCTCATCTGCTCCAAGTCTTACAGGAATCGACTCTTTGTAATGAGAAATAAGTTTGTTCTGAACGATCTCTCCAATTAATAGAGTGCAAGTATTGGTGCCAAGGTCTACAACTGCCGTTTTCATATGGTTTATTCGCTTTTTGTAATGGCTTAAAGGTACGCGAAAACAATGATATGTTCACAACGGCTTGTTTCTAATTGGTGATGGTGACATATCCTTCACTTTCCCACTCTTCTAATCCGCCTTTTAATACGAGACAATTTTTATATCCTAGCTTTTCGAGACGATGGACAGCCATTTTGGGGCGCATCAGGGTGTTGTCTATACCATATAGAATAATTGCAGTCTCTTTGGCTGGACATGACGCTTCGATGTTCGAGATAAACTTCGGATCGTTTACGTCATAATTAGTCGAATTGGGAATATGATGTCTCATATAGGCATGATGAGGAAGGACGTTTACGATCATCGTTGGGGTGTCAGATTCGATGATTTCATTTAGTTGAATAGGGCTTATGTATTTCATGTTACAGATGGTTTTTCTGATTAAAACTATTTTGTATAGGTTTTTGTTTAAAAAATAGTGTTTTTTCAAAAGATTGATTGTCAAAAGTTAATGTGTTCTGTCATCCATTTAAGGGCGATAAAATACGATCTAAATTGATAATCGTGTTTGTAGAATTAAAAAAGTGCCTTATATTTGCACCGCCTTTAAGAAATAATAGGCACAATTAGATGTTGATTCAGTAGCTCAGCTGGTAGAGCACATCCCTTTTAAGGATGGGGTCCTGGGTTCGAACCCCAGCTGAATCACGAATAAGTAGACCAATCGATGGTTTACTGACTGTTTAATTTAGAGTTGATTCAGTAGCTCAGCTGGTAGAGCACATCCCTTTTAAGGATGGGGTCCTGGGTTCGAACCCCAGCTGAATCACAAATAAGTAGACCAACCAATGGTTTACTGACTGTTTAATTTAGAGTTGATTCAGTAGCTCAGCTGGTAGAGCACATCCCTTTTAAGGATGGGGTCCTGGGTTCGAACCCCAGCTGAATCACAAATAAGTAGACCAATCGATGGTTTGCTGACTGTTTAATTTAGAGTTGATTCAGTAGCTCAGCTGGTAGAGCACATCCCTTTTAAGGATGGGGTCCTGGGTTCGAACCCCAGCTGAATCACGAATAAGTAGACCAATCGATGGTTTGCTGACTGTTTAATTTAGAGTTGATTCAGTAGCTCAGCTGGTAGAGCACATCCCTTTTAAGGATGGGGTCCTGGGTTCGAACCCCAGCTGAATCACGAATAAGTAGACCAATCGATGGTTTACTGACTGTTTAATTTAGAGTTGATTCAGTAGCTCAGCTGGTAGAGCACATCCCTTTTAAGGATGGGGTCCTGGGTTCGAACCCCAGCTGAATCACAAATAAGTAGACCAACCAATGGTTTACTGACTGTTTAATTTAGAGTTGATTCAGTAGCTCAGCTGGTAGAGCACATCCCTTTTAAGGATGGGGTCCTGGGTTCGAACCCCAGCTGAATCACAAAGAAGTAGACCAACCGATGGTTTACTGACTGTTTAATTTAGAGTTGATTCAGTAGCTCAGCTGGTAGAGCACATCCCTTTTAAGGATGGGGTCCTGGGTTCGAACCCCAGCTGAATCACAAAGAAGTAGACCAATCGATGGTTTGCTGACTGTTTAATTTAGAGTTGATTCAGTAGCTCAGCTGGTAGAGCACATCCCTTTTAAGGATGGGGTCCTGGGTTCGAACCCCAGCTGAATCACAAAGAAGTAGACCAACCGATGGTCTGCTGACTGTTTAATTTAGAGTTGATTCAGTAGCTCAGCTGGTAGAGCACATCCCTTTTAAGGATGGGGTCCTGGGTTCGAACCCCAGCTGAATCACAAAGAAGTAGACCAATCGATGGTTTGCGGACTGTTTAATTTAGAGTTGATTCAGTAGCTCAGCTGGTAGAGCACATCCCTTTTAAGGATGGGGTCCTGGGTTCGAACCCCAGCTGAATCACAAAGAAGTAGACCAACCGATGGTTTACTGACTGTTTAATTTAGAGTTGATTCAGTAGCTCAGCTGGTAGAGCACATCCCTTTTAAGGATGGGGTCCTGGGTTCGAACCCCAGCTGAATCACAAAAAGTAAAGACTATCTCATATGAGGTAGTCTTTTTTTTCGTTCAAACTTTTCACTATTTTCCAATTGGTATAATAACTGACCCGAAAGGTCTAGTCAATATGAATTGTCTTTTTTGTTATTTGCTTTTGATTCGTTATATACAAATCAATAGCAGATACGGTAGGCCATATGCCAGAATCATCAGAGTGTATAAAGATATGTTTTAAGATTTGTGGACTCTGTTCTGTACTTTCTATCATTACTACTTTAGAATTATATGGCTCTTCTTGGACCAGAAGTAGTTTGATGTTTTTGTTGGCTATAAAAGTTAATAAATAGCTATTGGTACTATCTGTTTTTGTTTCGAAACCGTATCCATATTTTCTTTCCATATATGTTAAATCCTCTCTGTTTCCCTCTTTTTCGAACATGATCCAATAAGCAAGGATGGGTGATTTTTGATTAAGTATTCCATGACTGTCATAATTGGCTTTATATACTACCGTGTTGCGATTTTTAGTGCGTTGTATGTAAAATAATATATCTTTTTCATGTTGGGGTCTCGGATAGTCTATACTCATCAATGTGAGTGAAATTAATAGGCATAATAGATATTTCATAGTAGCCGTTCTTTTTTGTACCAATTTAAAACGTCTTCTAGTCCATTGGTGATATCATATTTAGGAATGTAATCGATATCCGAATAGAGGCTGTCTGTGTCACAGGCCCAATTAAGGGCAGTTAATTCTTTGTATTTTTCTCTATTTAGGTTTGAAGCTGTACCAAATAGCCAGGAGTTAAGTTCAGAAAATGCCACAATAGTTTTTAGAATCGGGCGTGGAATAACAATGCGAACTGTTTTAACATCTAAGATTTTTTTAGCTTCTCCCATGAATTCTGTGACACTGTAGTTTTTTCCATCAGAAATATGGTAGACTCTGTTTTGATGTGATGATGTTGTCAATCTACATATGATTGATGCTAAGTCATGAGCATGAATAAATGATAATTGTTGTTTTGGGTCAGCTAAGTATGGCTCGATACGAAACTTTAATACATTGAATATCTCTAAAAAGTCTTTGTCTTTAGGGCCGTAAACTGCTGTTGGACGAACAATAAGGAAAGGGATGGCTGTTTGATTTGTAAGAAACTCTTCAGCTTTCAATTTACTTTTACCATATGCAGTGATGGGACACTCCTGATCCGATATATGGATAGGTTTATGGGATACTATGCTTCCCGGTCCCATCGCTGCGAGGCTGCTGACAAATACAAACTTTTTAGGAGGTGTACGTAGAGCGAAAAGACTTTTGTATAGATTGATAGTGCCTTCGCAATTCACTTTGTCGTACATATTAGGATCTGCACTTTTGGTTACACCTGCATTATGAATAAAATAATCGATCTGTTCGTTGTTTTTATTCAGTTTAAGCCATTCTGATCGTAGCTGTTTCGGATCAAATAGATCCAGTGAGATGATTTTTATTTTGTCAATAGGTAAGGAGTCGATTCTACTCGAACTCCTAATGCCTGCATAGACCTTATGACCTAAGGATAATGCGACGTTAACCATTGTGCTTCCAATAAATCCTGATGCTCCTGTAATAAAAATATTTGCCATGCTTTTTTGTTATTTCTCCATAAATATTGAATACTAATAATCGTGTGTTTAGAATAGCATTACGTTAAGATAAGTTTTTGATATAGCACCTTCTACGTTTGTGTTGTTCTCCTTTGAAGAACTTCCACATTTGATGAACTTTTGTGTTATCTTCTAATTCAATATTTGTTTCTGCTTTATTAATTCCAAGTTCTTTAGCTCCATTTGATATGTCATTCATTATTATGGCATTGACACCTTTTCCCTGATATTCTTTATCAATAGCGATCAGATATAAATCACAAAGATCATTTTTACGTAAGGCTTGGAGCATTGCAATAGCTCCATAAGGAAACAGTTTACCTTTTGCTTTTTGAAGCGCTTTGGTAAAGGATGGCATACTAACACCCATACCAATGATACGATCATCTTGATCCACTACTACGCTAATCATCTTAAGGTTAACAAAACTAAGATAGGCTTCTGTGTAATATTCAATTTGTGCATCATCTAATTCAATAAATCCATACAATTCGGAATAAGATCTGTTGACCAACTGAAATATCTCGTAAGCTCTTTTTTTAACCTCTTTTCTTGATTTGAATTCAATACTTTTTATGTTGTTTATTTTTTTACACCTCTCCGAAAGCTTCTTGATTCGTTGCAATGATTTGTCATCAGTGTGTAGAAAAAATTCAATCCAATCGGTGCTTTTTTTGAATGCTAGAGCTTCGATGTGTGTTTGATAGTAGTTAAAGTTGTAATTGGTTGCCATTGTTCCAGGACATTCATACCCCTCAATAAGAAGTCCTTGTCTGTCCATGTCAGTAAAACCCATTGGCCCATGAACAGTAGCCACTCCATTTTCTTTTAACCACTCGGTTGCTTTTTTCATCAGTGCTGATGAAACACTCTTGTCATCAATGAAGTCAAAGAGTCCGAAGCGACCAATATTTATCTGTGTCGCTTTTTGTTCTTTGCTATTTATAATAGCTGCAATTCGCCCTACAATTTCCCCTTCTTTGAAGGCCAGCCAGCATTTAAGCTGGCAGAACCTTAGAGCAGGGTTGTCTTCTCCTAATGTTTTCATTTCATCGAAATGTAAAGGAAATGCAACGAATTTATTGTCATAATATAGTTTCGTGAAAAACTTGACAAACTGCTTCATCTCTTTTTTCGATTCAACCTCCTTGATTGTTATAGACATTGTTCTGTTTTTAATACATTATAATTTTCTAATACTTGAACTATATTTCCTACCGCAAATTCAATTTGTTCGTGAGAGTGTGCAGACGTTAATGAGAATCGTAACAAAGCATCGCTCTCTTTAACTCCAGGAGCTACTACCGGGTTGACATATATTCCTCGTTCAAATAGCTCTCTAGCAATTTGAAAGGTTAAGACGCTATCTCTAATGTAGATAGGAATGATCGGTGTCTCAGCCATTCCAATGTCTAAACCATGTTCTTTCATTAAGTTGATCGCATAGTGTGTGTTATCCCATAAACGCAGTCTATATGAATCGTCTGTCTTCATTATTCTTAGTGCTGCCAAAACACTTGCTGCAGATGATGGCGGCAAGCTGGCACTAAACATGTATGTTCTTGAGGCATGGTTTAAGTAATCTATAATTTCTTTATTCCCAGCAATAAAACCTCCTACCGAAGCTAGCGATTTACTAAATGTCCCACCAATGAGGTCAACTCTTTCTGTAATACCATAATGGGACGCAGTTCCTGCTCCATGCTTTCCAATCACACCAATGGCATGAGCACAGTCGACAAAGGTGAAAGCATCATGTTTCTCAGCTTCTTCTACAATTTTATCTAGCTTGGCAATATCTCCATCCATAGAGAAGATTCCATCGGTTACAATGAGTTTACGGCCATTCTTATGTCTTATTTTGTTCAGTTTTTGTTCTAGGTCATGAGGATTATTGTGTCGGTATTTAACGCGTTGAGCCATACTCATTCGACATCCATCGATAATAGAGGCATGGTTTAGTTCATCGATAATAATATAATCATTTTTACCTGTCATGGCAGGGATAACCCCTGTGTTCACTTGGAATCCTGTAGGGAAAATTATCACTGCTTCTTTGCCAAGCCATTCAGCTAACTCTTTTTCTAGTTCAAGATGAAGGTCAATAGTTCCATTCATAAATCGACTGCCAGTACATGATGTACCATATTTGTCAATTGCCTTTTGGCTTGCTTCTTTGATTTGGGGGTGGTTATTAAGTCCTAAATAGTTATTCGATCCAAACATTAATACTTCTTTCCCTTGAATAATACTGGTAGCTGACTGTGTCGAGGAGATTGCTTTAAAGTAGGGGTACATATCTGCTTCTTTTAACAGTCTTGCTTGGGTAATCATGGCGTTATTCTTAAAAAAATCATACTTACTCATAGTATCTACTCTTTGTTTAGTTCTTGATTGTTTTAATAGTATCTATCTAAATCTTTTTTTGACAATAATCATGGATCCACGTTTGAATGAGGATCATGTCTGATAGATATTGATGTTGGTTTTTTTTAAGATTTATCTGTTCTAATGGGTCTTCCTTAATATTATAGATTCCAATACATTCATTGTCTAGATAGTGGTATAGTATATCTCCCATGATAAACTGGAAAGATTCGTTGATGATGGAGACCGTGAATTTCTTTTTGTTGTCTCTAAATAGGTCTTGTCCCGGTAATTGTACTTTCAATGGGTGATTTAAGTAGCTCATTGTCGTGGGGAAAATATCAATTTGTTGTGCTCTGTCATCACTTTTCCCTTTAAGTGATGCTCCCGGATCAAAGAATATTAGAGGGATGTGAAATGCTTTTTCGTTTGTTGCATATTTATTACTCCAAGGCATGATAGCATGATCGGCAGTAATGATAAATAAGGTGTTGTTGTACCACTCTTTGTCTTTGATATGGGTGAAAAAATGGCGTAGAGCATGATCGGCATATCCTATGGTTTCTTCTATTCCATGGTCTCCTTTGGGAAATCTACCTTTATACTTTGTGGGCACAACAAAAGGGTTGTGTGAAGAAAGTGTAAAGACTGAAGAAAAAAACGGCTTAGGACTTACGTCTAATTTATCTGTGACATATTGTAGATATGGTTCATCCCAAATCCCCCAAGTACCATCAAAGTCACCTTGATATGGATATTCATCCAACCCGTAGTAGTGTTTAATTCCATTTTTTTGACAAAATGTTTTAAATCCCATTGTGGTATTATGTGATCCATGAAAAAAGGATGTGTTGTATCCTAGTTGAGCTAAACATGAGGGTAAGGAAAGTTTAGTCTTATTCTCTTTAGATAGTATGTATGGCGTTTGTGTTCCTGGAATAGAAAGAAAGATAGAAGGTACTGCATCCATGCTTTTTCTTCCATTTGCAGAAGCTTTGGTATAGTAAAAGCTATTTTGCATCAAAGAGTCTAAGAATGGGGTGTAGCCATTCCCACATATTTCAGGATTAAGTAGCTTTGATGCTTCAGCAGTAAAACTCTCAAGAATAATGATTACGACATTTTTCTGATTCTCTTTTTTTAAAGATTTTGAGAGTGAGGGGGCTGGTGTGGTTGTCTTGTCTATTGGGATGTTATTGATATGAATGTACGGTGTTGATGCTGATTTAATTAGTGTGAAAGCTGAATTGAGAGCTACGGAAGATGCAATTGGATTTTTAATTTTTTCTACTGATGATACAATCTCTATTCCTTTCCCGAAAATATTTAGTGTGCTTTTAATGCCAATGACCCATACTAGAGTTAGGATTATTAATGGAATTCCCCAGTTTCCTTTTGGTCGTTCTATTTCATCTTCCATCTTTGAAAGTGCATGGCCCAATAATTTAATTAGGGAAAATATTAATAGTGTAAGTAAAACAAATGCATACCAATATGTAATAAGGAACTCAATACCAAGTGAACTCATGTTGGCTTGTGTCTTCAAATACGGGAATATCGATATAGTAATGCGCTTAAGTGTAAATGGAAAGTAGAAGATGTCTACCAAATTAGCGATAACTACAAACCCATTTGTTAGAACAAAGAGTAGGAGTCGTAACATATAACTACCCTTTTTATGTAATTTTTCTAAGGGTAATAGAAGAGAGATTACAAATGGGATGTTTACCAAGAAAAGAATAGAAATATCGTATCTAATCCCAATGGCAAAGATGTTTATATGTTGATTGAATGGGATATTCACTAAAAGTGATCTATTGAATATGGTAAATAGGAGCCTACACACGAATAGTATAAGACTCATCGATCCCATCAAGAATGCAATACTTTTTATTTTCTTAGTCATAAACTTATACTTTCTAAAAGGTTACTTCTATACGGAATCGGATTCCACTTTTATCAGAGAAACTATTAAATGATTCTGCATTGTTTAAGCGGTATACATACTCGATTCTAAGACATTTAAAGATGTTCGTAATTCCGGCACTCGCTTCCATATAGGGTTGTGGTGCGTTGGTGTTAAAAAAGTTGGGGATATTCATGACCTTATTATGTCCATCTCTTAGGGTGCCGTAATAGGTTTTAAAAGTGAAAATCTCTCTAAGGTTAAAGTCTTTTATTAATGGAATTTTATTAAACAATATACCACCAGTGTTATAAGCTAAGTGTAGATTGAAGTAAAGGTCACTGATGTAAGATGTGTGATGCAATAAGTTATAATGGTATCTAGCAGACCCGAGATCCCTTGATCCTTTGGCCATATTTAATAATGGATAAGGCACGTCGCCAATAATACCACCAAACTCAACGAATGATTTTAGAAAGGTAGGACCAATATTAACTCTGTTTTTTACGGATACATTCCAGTTAGCATAGTACCCTGATTTAGGATTAGTTATTGAGTTTATATTGTAGTGTCCAAACAATAATCCAAGATGTATAATAGGTTTGTTATTTCCATAATATATTCTAGAAAAAAATACATCGTCATAATCTTGGTCGAATGAGAGTCTGGTGTCAAATAGTATACTTTGTGTGTTAAAGTTTGAAATAGACTTGCCGTCAGTAATAAAAGGTACATTACGATTGCTATAGTATCTATCTAAAGACCCTCTCCATAGAAAGCCAATACTCTTGTTTAACTCGTATTCGTAGGTTAAGTCACCGTGTTGATTGCGAAGCATATATGGATTTGGTTCAAATGAGGTGTATGATGAGATAATGTTTCCACCACCTTTTTGATATGGGTTTTCTTGAATAAATTCAATAAACTTGTTACGTGTAAGGTTGAAATAATCATAATGGTATTTGCTTGATATTATGGAACGATGTGGTGTCTTGAACTGGTACCCAATATTCCCTCCATAAGCGAACTCTTTATTTTTAAAGCCATATCCAAGGTAACCACCCACTGTAAAGTTGTCAAACATTTTTCTGCTTGTGCGAAATGGAAGCGTTACACGAGAGCCTTCAATTTCATTCTTATTGTAGAATGAGAAATATGGACCTAGATCAATTTTATTTAGATTGTAGTATCCATTAAGTGTCATTGCACTGAAGCGGTCTACATTTTTTATAAACCAATTGTTTTTAAGAATCTTAATACCTTTGTCTGCAGACATCTCAAATTGGTCCATGGGTGTTTGTTTTCTAACTAAGTGTAAGATAGAGTCTTGCTCTAGCTGTTGTATCTCCTTGGATTGGATATGTGTTTTAACCTGTTGTATCTCCTTGGATTGGATATGTGTTTTAACCTGTTGTATCTCTTGAAATGTATTTATTCGTTGTATTAGAAATGGCTTTCCAGTTAAATCTTTTCCCTGTTTGGATAACGAAAAATGAAGTTTCATCTTCTGTTGATCGTAAAACCATTTTCCATTTTTGTTTTGCTTGTAATCTATGGCAATTGAGAAGTTGCTGACAAAATTGATGTTGGCACTGTTTGGGAGCTTGGCTCTCACTTCTGTTAGAGCCCAACTTTTACTATCTACCCAAAAGTATCCAGAGAAGGTTGTATTCTTCTTGCTTTTAGGGTAGAAACCGAATTTGTATAATTTTGTGTTCCCGTTGGCGATGCTGTCGGTTACATAAACATTATAGTATATAGAAGACATTCTAGAGATTGGACTTGGAAATCCTCTCTGAAAAACCTCAATCTGATTGTTATACAGATTGATATCTGCAGTCAATCGTTTGTTAAGCACTCCTCTTACTTGATCTTTAATTTCATTCATTACTCCATCTGAGCGATTAAGGACATGATTAACACTGTCGTTGTGTTGTGACCTAAAATGATCTGTAATGCTTTCTTCAATAAAGAATGGCATCATTACAGTGGTGTCAGAGGTCGGAATCATTGCTTCTGTTTGATTCTTGAATATTCGCGAAGATGATATCTTTCTTTTGTCGATATTACCTACAAATACAGACATACGCGTATAGTCCCTATAATGGATATTATTCAGAAGATCAGGATTGTTATGCTTGCGATTTTTTACAATTTGTTTTAGAAGGAATTGGTCATATGACGTATTTGGTGTTACTGTTATCTCATCTAGTTTTAGACTCTCTTCTTGAAGATATACTGAAACACTGTTTTTTGTCTCTTTTATATCTAAAGTCAAACTTTTGTAACCAATATATTTAATCTCTATTGTAACAGGTAGCTTAGGTACTTCTATTTCAAAATAACCTTCATCGCTGGTTACAGTACCTATATACGTCTCCGCGACCTTTACCTGTACATATGGTATAGGTTCTTTCGTTTTATAATCATATACTATTCCTGTGACCTTTTCCGCTTCCGCTTCAAGAGAAGATAAAAGTATAAAACCTAATAATAGTGATAATAATTTATTCAACATTAATAAAAGATTATTCAGTGGTTATTTATTAAAAATGCACTTCATCTTTTGTGTCATCAAAATAGTTGCATGTTTAACAGATTGCTTTTGTCATGAGCAATGTTAGTTGTAAAAAATGATAACGATTGTAAAAAATGCACTTGTTAACGAATCTTTAATATGGTGTGTTTGATGTGAAATAGTGTAAACACAATAAGTGTATATTTTAACATATAACTGTGATGGTAGGGTTGTTGATTATGTTCTGTTGTTAGAAGTTGAAATGTATAGTATTTCGTATTTTACCATTAAATACTTGTTAATCGGTATAATTAATGTATAATGATGATGTTTTTCAAATCATGTCTTTCGAACCATGATTATATTACAGGAATATTCAAAGAGGGTAGTCTTTATAATAGATCTTAATTAATGATATATTTTGTTAGTTAATAAGAAGTTAATGTTTGATAGCCTGTTTGACGTTATGATGGACTGATTTCGACTAATGAAAATAGGTTGCCTATTTCAGCTTATGTGCGTGTTCTTACTGTTTTTTTGTTGATCAGGGTATTAAACGAAGTCCTCTCGAAGCATGTGTTGAAGAGTTTGAATGATCTATTGATTGTGGATATTATATAATTTAGAATCGTATGATTAGAGCATGTTTATATATTTATACTCCTTTCTTGTCATGTATTTGCTGTGTGAAGTTTCTGTTGGTATATAGCCTAGTCTTTAGAAAGGAAGAGATCTAAGTATATATCTAAAAAATATTTTAGGTTCACTCATAATTTGTATAAGCACAATTCATGGAAGAACCGTATTTTAGGTCTTAAATGTAATTTTTCTCAAGGTTATAGCTTACTTCATGTTGAAGTTGGTATAATGATGATGGTTTGGTGGTGGAGGTTTGAATTCAAGCTCTATATTGAATGTTTTTTGTGAAAAATAAGGATTTGTGAAGTTAATCCTTAAAACAAAAATGTGATTCTTCGGTTGTGAAAATAAAAGCGATATTTGTCGCGGATTAAAACCCTGTAGTGGATTTATTTGTGATAATGCCAGTGCAGAGTTTATGTTGAGAATAAAGTGTCGATGATTTAAAAAGAGGTTAATGAAAAGTAATTATTTATTAAATTCCAATTTTATGGCCATTGTGGCTTGTTTGTTGTGGTCTACAGCATTCGTTGGGATTAAGATTGGGATACAATATACTCCTCCACTTCAATTTGCTGGAATAAGATTTATGTTGTCTGGATTGATTATTTTTCCATTTATTCCTCATAAGAAGAGAATTATACCTTCTATTAAGAAACATTGGAAGTATATGAGTTTGTTGGCATTGATGCAAACAGTTATTCATTATGCTCTGTTTTATCAAGGGGTTCGATTGATGCCTAGCTCTGTGAGTGCGATCATCATTGGAATGGGGCCAATGTTTGTGATGATGGTTGCACATTTTACTTCTGATTCCGATAAGATGACCAAAGATAAACTGATTAGTGTCGCTTTGGGGATTATAGGGGTCATATGTGTGGTGCTAGGAAAAGGAGGTAAAATGGCTAATACAACTTATTTAATGACCGTAGTGGGAGTTGTTTTATTATTATTGACCAATCTTAATTCAGGCTTTGTAAATGTACTAGTGAAGTCAAAAACAAAGAGTATGCCCCCTCTGATTTTGACGATGTATACGATGTTTGTTGGTGGAGTATGTCTGTTTATTATGGGACTATTAACCGAAGGTTTTGCAGGTTTTGTTTTTCCAAAACCATACTATTACTCTTTGGCTTGGTTGTCTTTTTTGTCGGCTGCTGCATTCTCATTATGGTTTACTGTTTTACAGCGTCCAGAAGTTAAGGTTTCTGAAATTAATATATGGAAATTCCTTATTCCAGTGTCGGGAGCATTATTGAGTTGGACCATTCTTCCAGATGAGTCACCATCTATTTTGTCTTTGATTGGAATGGGCTTTACGGCTGCTGCATTGATTTGGATGAACTTTGCTTCGAAAAGATCTAAGAAAGAGGTTTGATTTTATATAGTATTATGTAAATTTGTAGGTAACTGAAAAAAAATATAAGTATAGCTCATGTTACGTTTAAAAATTCTTCCCTTAATTACACTACTGAATTTATTGCTTGCAATCAATGTGTCTAAAGCACAAGATGTGCCAGATGTTCCAACGCAACAAGATTCTGTTAAGAATAGTGTTCGACTACTGAATAGATTGATGTATTCTCCCGATGAGTGGAAGATCATGGATCAAGAGTTTAGAAAGAGTATTAGTGGTCTAATTCATCATGCTACGGATAATCCTATTGACACAACAATTGTTAATATGGAGTATTATTTAAATAGTCCTGGCTATGATAATATTTTTCAACGTGATGTTGAAGATATAAAAGATAAGGATATTGTTTCTGGTTATGTTAATGACAGTACGATGAATGCTGTGTTAGATACGTTAAGATCGCAAACCATAGATAGTCTCTATTTAACGGGTATTGAAGTCCCTGATTCTCTATTGTTACAGGTTGCTGATAGTGCGAGCACCATTCCGATGTTGCCTGCAAGCGAATTGTTTAATAATACATCAAAGGTTGTTCCCAAAGCTTTTGCTGATACGCTGAATGAGAAATTTATTGCTTTGGAGTTAAGCCCCGATTTGTCGTTGGATATATACGATAGTATTCGACTTAATTTCTCAGATTCTTTGAGAATGGCATATAATGAACAGCAGCGAGAATTGTATAAAGACTCACTTTTTAAGGCTTATAGAAAAGACTATGCAGAGACTATTGCAGGGGCAGTGGTTAGCGACCGTCGCTTTGAGATAGAACAACGTAATGAAGATTTGCTATATTTCTATAATGATTCTGTGGTTAGTGCAACCAATAGAGATGCATTTGCCGCAATCAATAATCTGCAACGTTTTGCTAAGCGAGACTCTATTAAGGTTACCTTTACAAATCTAGATGGTAATGAGGTCTCGATATGGACAAGTAATGAGGAGGGGAAGAATAATTTTATTCGTTTCTATCTTAAGAATATGCAGAATGACTCCTTGGGTATTTTGGTATTTAATCAAGGAAAAGGAAATGCAAATATATTTATTGATGATCCTTCTGTTGAGTTGACTCGTATTGAGCAGACTGAGCATAAGCAGGCGACCAAGTTAAAAGAGAAGAAATATAGTATCACGGATGAGTTTATTGTGCCTGTAGCAATGAAAGCTCCTGTTCAACCATGGGATTTAGGAGGGCAAGTAAGCTTAGGATTTACACAGACATCACTATCTAATTGGTCTGCTGGAGGAGAATCGTCGTTGTCTGGTCTTTTTATGGGTAATTATCATTTTAACTATAAGATGCCAACACAAACTTGGGAGAATAAAATTGATATTAAGTATGGTATCAATAAAAATAAAGATAGTGGAATGCGTAAGAATACCGATAATTTGGAGATGAATTCAAAATATGGTTTCTCTGCATTTAAAAAATGGTACTACTCGGGAGAGTTAAATTTCCAAACACAGATGGCTCCTGGTTATAATTATGATCAAAGTGAAACGGATCCAACTAGTAAATTTATGGCACCCGGTCGACTACGTTTCTCTGTCGGTATGGATTATAAACCCACTAGTAATTTGTCTGTGATGCTCTCTCCATTGGCTGTACAAGCTACTTTTGTTTTAGATACAGATGAAATCGATGAGACGGCATATGGTTTAGAAAAGGGGAAGTCTCAACAGTGGGATCCTGGTTTCTCAGCTACTGCAAATTATAAGCATATCTTTAGTGAAGATATGTCGTTTGAAACCAATGGATCGATATTCTCTAAGTATAAAGGGGTGTTTAAGTCTATTAACTTCAAGTGGGAAGGGAAATTGAATATACAGTTGAATCAATATATTAGAGCTACGGTTCTGTGTGATGCTAGGTATAATAGCGATACGATGTTCCCGATATATGAGACCGATTCCGCAGGTAAAGAGGTGAAAGTGGGAGAGGAGAATCGCTTTGAGTTTAAAGAGATGATCACTTTAGGATTTAGCTATAGATTCTATTAATCTCAGAGTACAGAATATTGAAATCTTTGAATATGTAGTCGGTGTTACATAAGAAAGGAGATACTTTTATAGGTATCTCCTTTCTTCGTATATAGCCTCTAGTAAAGTCAACTTTTTATCGTCGTGATATTCTATACGGACTCTTTGGGTCAATTGTTTTTTACCAAAGGACTGAAGTTATAATTCCTATGGCAAAAAGTACACTTGCAATACCATTGGTGGTTCCAAAAGCAATATTTACTTTAGATAGGTCATCTGCTTTAACAAGCGAATGTTGATATAGAATTAAAGAGGTGAAAATTGTTGCTGAAATAATGTATATAGCTACGTTGTATGGCCATATAACTCCTATAACGATTAGGAGACAGATAGATAGTAGATGTGATAGTTTGGATATATTCAAAGCTTTTCTTACTCCTACAAGAGAAGGAATAGAGTAGAGACTAAATTTAGAGTCAAAACCTTCGTCTTGACAAGAGTAGATGATGTCAAATCCCCCAACCCAGAAGAATACAACAAAACTGAATAGTACTGGAATAAGACTAAAATGACCTCTAACGGCTAAATAAGCACCTATTGGAGCAAGAGCAAGACCTAAGCTTAGAACGTAATGGCATAGACTTGAAAAGCGCTTTACGTAGCTGTAAAAAAGTACAGTGAAAATCGCAATAGGTGATAGGTAAAAACATAATGGATTAATGAAATATGTTGTCGCGATAAATGCAATCACGTTGAAGATGACAAAATTTCTTGCATGTATAGGACTAATTATTCCTTTAGGTATCTCTCTGCTACTGGTACGTGGATTTTCTGCATCGTATTTTCTGTCTACAAGTCGGTTAAACCCCATCGCTGCATTTCTTGCAAAAAACATGCAGAGGATGACCAATAGAAATGTATTTAAATGAAATAGATGCTCTTCGGCATATCCCAATGTAAAGCCAATAATCGCAAATGGCATCGCGAAGATGGTGTGGGAGAATTTTACTAAATTCAGATAGTTATTTATCTTGTTTATCATGATATTTATTAAAACATTTGGAACAAAAATAGGATATTATCTCTATAGATATATTGAAATGATAGATATTCTTACCTACTAAGTATTCGCAATGATGTGTTTTATGCTATTTCTATATGATTAATTCAAGATAAAACACTTATTTACAAATATTTAAATAATCAGAGTTAATAACATAAACTAAATAGGTTGATGTACAAAATTTATTTGTATTGTGTTAAAAAATAATGATGTGCCTCCATCTTTTTGTTTATCTAAAACATGATATTTAGATAAATGGTGTGTTTCTAAAGTAGTCGATATGGTTTCAAACAAGAAAGCAATACGACAAATCATTTAGAATTATTGTTGTCAATGTGTGTTTTGTGGCAAAACAGCATAATTATTAACCCGACGGTAATTTAACGTTATTTTAAGCTGCGTATTTAATGCTATCAGCTTTAAAGTGTTTTTCACTCTATAAGGTGATTCTTTAAGCATAGTCATATGATCTTTGACATTTTGGGTTAACTTCTCTTGTGTTCTAGGTGAGGGCTTTATAGATAAACCTTGTTTCAAATCGCAATTCAGAAATTCATCTGGATTTCTATCAGGAGAGTATGATGGCAAGAAAAAGAGTTCTATTTTATTCTTATTGTCAGATCCCCATTCTTTTACGATCTTACTATGGTGTACTTTAAGATTGTCTAATATCAAAAATATTTTCTTTTTAGAAGTCTTTATAAGTTGTGTCATAAATTCAATTAATCTATTATCGATATAATGCCGTCGGGTTGATAGTAGTTGATGATATTAACTATCATAAAATAATTAATTGTGACTTGTTATCATTGGGTTAATACTTCAATAGTTTCCTGAAGGGGAAATCGAACTTAGCCCAAGGGTGGAGACCATATGTTGAGCAGTAGCGCATCATACAGGTTGAAGCCTTGGGTAATAAAATAAAACCTACAACCAAGGGCTGAAGGTCTGGCGTCACATATGTTAAAGAAAAGTATCATTAGCCACGTAATTCACGGATATGATTGAGGTGCAAGAATGGGACCAATGCTGAGCTTCGCTCGGCATCGTGTGTCAACCTTACCATCGACTAACTTACCCGTGATGCAACCTACGCAGATGAATACTAAGATTGTCGCTCTCTTGTGGCACGATACCGAGTGGAGCTCAGCGTTTCCAGTGGTGGTGGTATCCCTCACTTGCTAATAAATCGGCACAAATTTATGTCGTATTGGATGTAGAATGGATGAATACGGATTTGGTTGAATCGCACGAGATGGGGCAAGCCTTCAGCCCTTATAGATTAGAGGTGTGTTGTACCCAAGGCTCATTATTATGTAGCGCTACAGCGCAACATATTCATTTCACCATTGGGCTAGATTTTGTCACCCCGTATGGGGCTTGGTTGAAATAATGGTGATTTACTTTTAGGAAAAATTGATGACTAGCAATTTGCTATTAATCCGACGGAAGTGTAATGACATTGTTTCCTTAGTAAGGTGTTAAAAGTCAATCGATCATAAAATAGCTAATAGCGATATGTTGCGTCATTTAATATATACAAGTTTTTCGCATTGTGTTGTGTTTGGAGCGGTTTAAGTCCATTTGCTAAGGATAGATATTAGAATTGAAAAAAGAAGCGCATATAGCGTCTGTGCGAGAAATATGGGGTGTTTCATAGAGTCGTGATGTTTATGTCTAATCTTCTTCGTTTAGAAGAGATCAACCTCTACGATAAGTGGATGTGTGATTATTTGTTGGGGTAGCAATTTCTTTTGAGGGCTTTGATATGAAAATGAAAGAAAGCGAGTGATAAATATGATGATAATTTTCGTGTTAAACTAAAAACCTATACTTTAGCAAGATGAAAAAAAGTCGATTATTTTGATCAAAAGTTGACTTCTTTTGTTAAATCATATTGAAGGGCATTGTTTTTATGATTGCTCTTTGATCAAAGAGGATATTGTATGAAAGAATACAAGAAGTATTTTACTCTAGGAGGATCACCTGAAGATATCTATAACTGTCTGACGAATCCCGTCATGATAGAGATATGGACAGGAGAGCCTGCAGTAATGCCAAAGGAGCCTGGAGGTGAGTTTTCTATGTGGGATGGAGCAATCTGTGGTAAGATAATCAGTTATGAACCCAATAAGCAGATTGAACAGTTATGGTATTTTGGAGAGGACGAAACTTCTCTTGTTACAATCAAGTTACACCCTCATAAGAAAGGAACGAGCGTAGAGGTTAAACAGCAGAGTATACCTGAAGATGCATATGATAATATTGCAGAAGGGTGGGATGAAGATTACTTTGGCGCTCTAGAAGAACTTTTTGAAATATAGTTGTTTTGAATTGTTTCTTTGGGAAATCCTTTCATGAATAATGAGTTTCCAAAGAGAGTAGTTATGATTAATTATATCTACAGCGATGAAAATGGATATCACTTTTCTTCTTCTTCTAATTCACTACAAGATTTAGATGGAAAAGAGGTTTTATGTGTAGACCTCGAATCACCATCTTTTGAAGAAAAAAGTATTGTAGAGGAATATTTTGATATCACATTTTTAAGTTGGCATAAAGCAGAAGAGATTGAGAGTAGTTCTCGATATTCTGAAAGTGGAGAAGTGGTTAGAGCAAACTCTAACTTTATGCGTGTGATCGATGGTAAGTTCGGTTATACCCCCGTCTCATTTATCCTCAAAGATAAGATACTATTTGCTTATCATTCGGAGAAAACCAATGGTTTTTATCAGGTATATGAGCGTTTGGTTGGTCAACCTTCAATGGATGCCACAGGTTGGTATGTCTTTTTAACTTTATTAGATGTTCGTATCGATTTTGATGCCGATCTAATTGAGTTTGTAGGGCGCGAAATTAATGCGATTAGCCAACGAATTCGTTTTAAGCAAGAGCTAGAGGAACGTCTTATTCTTGAGATTGCTAAATTGCAAGAAGCCACCATGTTATTGAGAGAGAATATTGTGGATAAGCAACGAGTAATCTCTTCAATTCTTAAGAGTCGTCGTTTTCCAGAAGATGATAAAGCACAGTTGCGAATGTTACTAAAAGATGCTGGGTCATTGATTGATCACACTGCTTTTAGTTTCGAACGCCTAGATTTTTTGCAAAGTACATTAATGGGGCTAATTGATCTAGATCAGAACAAGATTATTAAGATTTTTACTGTCGTAACCGTTATCTTTTCTCCTCCAACACTTATTGCAAGTATGTATGGAATGAATTTTAGGTTTATGCCAGAATTAACTTGGGAGTTTGGTTATCCATTTTGTATCTTTCTGATGATCTCCAGTTCACTATTGACACTGGTCTATTTTAGACGAAAGAAATGGTTATGATACCAGTGTAATCATATAAATAAAAGCGGTCTTTGTTATGAAGGACCGCTTTTGTTGTGTGCCATGCATGGAAATTAACTAATCGGTGTAAGTCCGTAGTGGAGGTTTGTAGAGCCAACCACCTAGCAGAAGGCAAGGGTGCTTATCGTGAGGTATAACCTGAAGGCAAGGGTGCTTATCGTGAGGTATAACCTGAAGGAAGCCATATGCAAAACTCTGATCCGAGGTACACGAATCGCATTAGGCGGTATATAACTGGATAAGCTTGCAACACAAAGTAAAGTCCGAATTCTACACGGAGTTTATACCGTAGATGTGGCGGATAGATGGAGTGAAAGTTAATTTCCTTACCATGGGAGGTCTCGCAGATGGATACAATGTATTTCCCTGTCCATTCATAAAAAGTTAACTGTGAGAAGTCAGCCGAGGTCATAGTACTGTAGCCACTTTACAGGAAGGACTGAATCTTAAATTGTTCATAATACAGACTGTTACCTAATGAAAGGATCAATGCAGAAAATATCGGAAGATAGCTACTTAAGTGAAGGTAGAGCGGAACTCGAGAATAACTCAAGAGCGCACACTTTCAAAGGGATAACTGAAGGCATTATGGAAACGACCATTACAACAGATAATTTATTAGAACGAGTCCTAGAATCAGGTAACCTAAATAAGGCTTATTTACAGGTTTATCGTAATAAAGGGAGTCATGGAGTTGATGAGATGCAAGTGGAATCCTTAAAAGATTATCTCAGACTTCATCGAGAAGTTTTAATAGCAGAACTACGAGAAGGGAAATACCTTCCCAATCCTGTACGACGAGTCGAAATACCCAAAGAACCAGGTAAAACACGCCCTTTAGGTATTCCTACTGTCGTTGATCGTGTCATTCAACAAGCCATTTCACAAGTTCTTAGTCCTATTTATGAGGAACAGTTTTCCAATTATAGCTTTGGATTCCGTCCGAATAAAGGAGCACATACAGCCATTATAGCCTGTAGAGAAATGATCACATCAGGTTATCATTATGCTATCGATATGGATATGGAGAAATTTTTCGATACCGTCAATCATAGCAAATTGATAGAGATCTTATCACGAACGATAAAAGATGGACGATTAGTTTCCTTAATCCATAAATATCTAAGAGCCGGAGTTGTTGTTGAAGAGCAGTTTCAAGAAACAGAAACAGGAGTTCCTCAAGGAGGACCATTAAGTCCATTGCTAAGCAACATTATGCTGAATGAATTAGACCATGAACTCACAAGACGAGGTCATGAGTTTGTTCGTTATGCAGATGATATTGTCATCTTATGTCAAAGCAAGCGAGGAGCTACACGCACGATGAATTCTACAATTCGTTTTATAGAAGATACTCTATTCTTAAAAGTGAATCGAGATAAAACAGAAGTGGTGCGCTACAATCAGATTAAGTTTCTTGGTTACAGTTTTTACAAAACAAAAGGTGTCGTTCGTTTTCGATTGTCGAAAAAGACACAACGGAAAGTGAAGCGCTCTTTGGAAGGAATTGTAGCACGGAAGAATAGTATTGGTTACGATGAAATCAAATCCAAGCTTAAAAGCTATATTCAAGGATGGGTAACCTATTATCGATTGGCAGATATGAAATCATTTCTGAAACAAGTAGATGAATGGCTAAGACGACGTATCCGTATGGTAATATGGAAATGTTGGAAAAGAGTAAGAACGAAGATGAAGAATTTAATGAAACTCGGAGTTTCGAAGAACAAAGCGTATGAATATGCTAATACGAGGAAAAAGTATTGGCGCATTTCAAAGAGTCCAATTCTACAAACGACTATAACGAATAAGAATTTGGAGAAGGCAGGCTATATTACGCTAAGTGATTATTATCAGAGAGTAAAGTCGTGATTTAGGGAGTCGCCGTATACGAGACCCGTACGTACGGTGGTGTGGGAGGTGTACTGGAAGATAAAATATCTTCCAGCCATCTACCCGATTTTATTATTCAACCTCTTTATCAATAAACCATAATACCTCATTTTGACTTGTGATATGTGAGGCAGGGTAATTCTGTGATGCAGAATCTTTATTTTTTATCTGATTGAATATCTTTTTCTTGTTTTTTCCAGTCACAAGAAAGATAACCTGTTTAGATCTATTTATTACTGAGCCTGTCAATGTGATCCTTTTTTGTCCACTTACAGGGTGGGTTGCGACCTCGCAGATTTCATGTGAGGTCATAAATTCCATCTGATAAGGGAAAATACTTGCGGTATGTCCATCATCTCCCATGCCTAAAAGCACAAGATCAAAGATTGGCCAGGTCTCTACTGTAGGTAATGTCTCTTCAATGAGGTTACCATACCTTTGTGCCTCGTCATCAGGATTCGCTTCGCCTATTACATGATGGATGTGATCTCGGTTTAGATCTACCTTATCCAAAAACAGCTCCTTAAAATACTTGTAGTTGCTGTCGTTGTCAGTAGATGCCACACATCTCTCATCTACCCACCAAAAATGAACATTCTCAAGTAGTTTGATATCTTCCATGTGTGGTAGCAATGAAAAGAGAAGTTTCGGTGTACTTCCTCCAGATATTGCAATGTGTGTCTCTTGGTTGTCACGTTCTTTTAACCAATTATCTAACCAATGAATCAATGCTTCTGCAATGTCTTGGCTCGTTTTATAGGTGATATACTTTGGCTCTTTCATTTTGACTTGTCATTAAAGTTCACAATATAAACCATCATTACTTAGATTCTTACAAGGATAGCGCCATGTTTGTTCCTCTCCTTCAATCAGTTCGTCCGCTTCATATGGACCCCATGTTCCTGCAGGATATCCATATATCGGAGCTTCTTCTTTCATCCAATAGTCTTGGATCGGTTTTACAAATTTCCATGCTTCTAAAACTGTGTCTCCTCTTGAATAGAGTGTTGCATCTCCAATCATACAGTCTAGAAGTAGACGCTGATATGCTGAAGGAAGCTGTTTATCTGTTAATGTGTTGTAGTGAAAGTCCATGTTTACTGGTTGGGTAACAAATCCAGCACCTGGCTCTTTCATTCCAAATTTCATTAGAATACCTTCATCGGGTTGTATTCGGATGATAAGTTGGTTGTGAATTTGTGGTAACTCTTTTCCTCCTGAAAATAGATGATGAGGAGAGTTTTTAAAGTGGATAACCACTTCCGTTACTCTGGTTGGTAGCCTCTTTCCTGTACGGATATAAAAGGGTACATTGCTCCATCTCCAGTTATTGATGTAGAATTTCAGTGCTGCAAAAGTTTCTGTTCGAGAGTCTGGGGCAACACCTACTTCATCTCGGTAACCTTTGGTCGGTTTCCCTTTGATGTTAGAAGCTGTATACTGTCCTCGGATTACATTTTTAGCAATATCTTCATCAGAGCTAAAAGGTTTAAATGCTTTGAATACTTTTAAAACTTCATTTCTAATAGTATCTGCTTCTACTTCAACAGGCGGTTCCATAGCGACTAAACCAACTAACTGAAGAAGATGATTTTGAATCATATCTCTAAGCGCACCTGATTTCTCGTAATATCCACCTCTGTTCTCTACCCCTAGACTTTCAGCAGAGGTGATCTCTACTCGGTCAATGAAATTTCTATTCCATATCGGTTCAAAAATGGCATTGGCAAACCTAAGTACTAGAAGGTTCTGCACAGTTTCTTTCCCAAGATAGTGGTCTATTCTATAGATCTGTTGTTCTTCGAAATATTTTATTAGCTCTTTGTTGAGGTAGATTGCACTCTCAAGATCTGTTCCAAAAGGTTTCTCTACAATAAGTCTACGGAAATGACTCTCTTCCCTATTTAGTCCTACAGTGGCAAGATGTTTGGGAATGATAGAATATAGAGATGGAGGTGTTGATAGATAGAATATATAGTTGTTTTCAACTTCTTTCTCTTTACACAAGGACTCTAATCGTTCTTTAAGCTTGTAGTAGTCCTTCTCATTGTCTGTTTGAATTGGTTCGTAATGAAGGAATTCAAGAAACTCCTCAAGTTTTTTGGGATTGTCTTGAGGAAGAAATTCCATCATCTTCTCTCTAAATTCAAGGTCTGAGAAGGCAGTTCTACTCGCACCTAAAAGAAGAAACTTTTTGGGTAAGCTGTTTTGTATGAAAAGTTGATATATCGAGGGTAGAAGTTTTCTTTTTGTAAGATCTCCTGAAGCGCCAAAGATGACTAGTGCTTGTGAAACTGGATTACTCATTCCTATATTTTTTTAATCAATATTCTCTTTCGAGACTAAAGATATATATAATCGTAAATGAGTCCAAGAATAACGGATTCTTTTATCTTATAATATAACAGAGAAGATCGTTGTTCTTAGTAATGAAATTCAGTTTGAATGTCTCGCTAGTTCGTTTAAAGGTTATAGTTTCGTTCTTAAGGTCAGTGGTCGTTTCTGTTTTTAACTCAATATTGGGGTGGTCAAGGAGTTTAAATATAGCCTCCTTAGCACACCATATTTTGAAGTAATCTAGATTGTTGTTTACCTGTTCTTCATTATTGATAAATCTGCTTTCTAGATGACTGATCTTACGGTTCGTATCTTCCATATCAAGTGCCACTTCTTTTTCTTTTGAAACCATTATTGCAATATGGTTTTTTGAATGAGTGATTGATATGTGGTGCGAATTATTATCAAGTATGGGTTTCCCAGAGTCTAAATAGTTTATCTGTGGATAATGGTTAAGAATTTTACTTAGTAGCATTCGTGAGATGAGCCACTCTTTCTTTCTTCTGTCATTTCTAATCTTGATGAATGATTCCTTATCCGAGTGTGATAATTGATCAATGTCTATCTCATTTAATGAAACATGACTTGTCTCCACAATACCAATAGTTGCATCCTCGATTTTGATAAATTGAAAATTAAGCTTACTCATTCCAGTGGGTTGTTTCGATCAATTTGATAATATCTTCACTAATGAAATTAATTACTGGCTGTAGGCTATCTTGGTTCGGTACATTGTTAAAATACAGTGCACCTCTTAAGAAATTGTGTGTGGAGTCTGTAAGGTAAAATTGAACAGGAGAGGCTGCATTCCCTTCAATTGTATATACCAAGCCATAAGTGTTATTCTGGTCATTTGCGTATTGCCTCTGCTCGATGGCATCCGCACGAATAGAGTGTTTGAATGCCCATTTATGTGCCTCCTCTATAAGTGAGGGGAGGTTGTTTTTTACTTTGAAATAGCTGAGATAGATGTTTGCTTCATTGTCTTTAAAATGTACGTTGTAGAATTGATCCTCTTTTTTTGCATTCTCTTTTACAATGGTGGCATATTGTGGTAATTCGAAATGAAACGGTTCTATGGAGTTAATCTCTGTATAGTTTTTTATTGGAAATGTTATTCTGAAATAACCTTTAGGTTTTGGGGTTACATTATCCTTGCAACTAATAATGGTTATTGCAATAAAGAGAGCCAATATATATTTCATTGTTTTTTATTTAATTCTGTTTGTTGATCACTCGTATTTCAATGATGCGTCGGGCATCCATCTTCTCTACAATAAAGTCGATATTCCCGATGACAATTTTTTCCTTTATTAGTGGAAAGTCCCCTTTTATTTCTAGTAGTAATCCAGCAATGGTATCTGCATCTCCTTTTACATCATCAAGAAAATCCTCTTCAATATGAAGATCTCGTAAAAAGTCTACTAATAGTGTTTTAGCATCAAAGAGGTATGTTTGATTGTCGATCTTAGTGAAATTCTTTTCGTCTTCATCGAACTCATCAGATATTTCCCCTACGATCTCTTCAAGAACATCTTCTAATGTTACAATTCCTGATACACCACCATATTCATCAATAACAAAAGCCATGTGAATCTTTGATTTCTGAAACTCCTCTAGAAGATCATCGATCTTCTTATTCTCAGGAATGTAAAACGGAGGTCTAATTAATGTTTGCCATCTAAATGTATTTCCTTTATGAAGATGTGAAAGAAGATCCTTAATATAAAGCACTCCTTTAATATTATCGAATGTGTCTTCATATATCGGAATGCGAGAAAACCCTGAATCGTTAATAGTCTCAATAACGGTATTAAATGACTCATTCCAATCTAATGCTACCGTGTCAAGTCTAGAGCACATAATCTCAACTACTGACTTCTTCCCAAATTTAACAATCCCTTCTAATATGTCTTTGTCCTGTTTTATTTCATGCTCCTCTGTAAGTGAGAGTGCATGAGAAAGATCGGATATCGACATGTTGTTTTTGTGATGTGAGACTTTCTTATTGACAAGACTTGATGATTTTATGAGTAGTATGTTGATGGGCCTAAAAAGTTTGTTAAGAATGGAAAATGTTGGGGTCATCCTTAACGAAAAACTGTAAGACTGTTTACTTGCATATACCTTGGGAATGATCTCACCAAATAATAAAATAATGAAAGTGATGATGATGGTCTGAAAAATAAACCCAATCGTTTGTGCATTGGTAAAGTCTATTAAACTAGTGGTGATTTTTGCAGATAGAAGAACTATACCGATGTTAATAAAATTGTTTGCAATCAGTATGGAGCCTAGTAACTGCTCTGGTTTTTTTAATAGATTAATGGTTGCAGCTCCTTTTTTGTTGCCTTTTTGGTTGAGACGTTTAATATCATTTGGAGATAATGCAAAAAATGATGCTTCAGATCCAGAAATTAGACCAGATAGAATAAGTAATATTAGTAGAAAAAAGATACCAATGAAATCTTCTATGTTTGCTCCATAGAACTGTATCTTATTTATGTCCTCCCATATTTGGGAGGGAATTGCGTCTGCTTCCAATGTTTGTTATTTAAGGTAAAACTTTTCGTTTTGACTATTCCTCTCTCTTTTTCTCAAGGAACTGTATCTGTTGTACTATTATTTCAGTTATTCGTACCGGATTTTCTCCCTGTTTTTCAATATTTCGGCTTCGTAATTTGCCCTCTATATATAATTGCATCCCTTTTTTTATGTGTTTGTCTGCTAATAGAGCTTGTGCGCCCCAGCAAGAAATACGATGCCACTCGGTTTGAACCACTTTCTCTCCAGCAGGAGTTGTGTGTGATTCGTTGGTAGCAACAGGGAACCTTGCGACACAATTATCTTTATCGAAATAGTGTACTTCCGGGTCCTTTCCAACACGTCCAACTAATATAACTTTATTCACTGACATATATGCAAATATTAAGAGTAATATAATAAAATACAAGATTTTTAAATATAATGTTCATTACTCGCTATATTTTTTGAAAAATGACATGAAAGGTTTTGGTGTTGGAAAATTTAATAAATCACTTTTTGCAATGAAATGTGATGACTGATCTAATGTGTATGCATTCCAAATAATAATATGTAATGTTTGGTGGGTTAGTTTGTGAATGATGGTGTCGAACTGTTCTAATGACTCAATATTTATATTTTTCTTTTCGGTGAATCTTAGGATCTCTTTCGATGAAGCAAATTTCTCAGCCCCTTCAATTAATAGTGGAGTGTAAAGCCCTTTCCATATATCATCTTTTTTTCGCTCCTCTATATATATGGTGTCTTTGGGGCCATGTAGTAGAATAAAATGTAGAACTCTTTCACTCGGCTGTGATTTCTTTTTTACTCGTGGAAGAGCATTAATGGTGTTTTCTTTTTTTGCGATACAGTAACTATTAATTGGACAAGCACTACAGTTTGGATTTTTGGGCGAGCATACGAGTGCTCCTAGTTCAATGATTGCTTCATTTATTATCTTAGGTCTACCATATATATATAGTTCAATAATTAATTCTGCTATCTGTTTGTGTGTTGATGTTAGGTGAGAATAGGAGTTGATGCCAAACAATCTTGAGATAACTCTAATCGTATTCCCATCAATGGCAGGGTATGGCATATCCCATGAGAATGATAGTATGGCTCCAGCTGTGTAACTTCCAATACCTTTTAGTGCAAGGATCTCTTTGTGTGTTTTTGGAAAAATACAATCGTGACGTACCATGACCTGATTGGCTGCTTCATGAAGATTTCTGGCTCTCGAGTAATATCCGAGGCCTTCCCAAGCTTTAAGAACCTCTTTCTGTTCTGCCGAAGCAAGTGATTTTATGTTAGGAAATAGTTCCATAAATCGTTCAAAATAGGCTTTTCCTTGAGCTACTTTTGTCTGTTGAAGTATGATTTCTGATACCCAAACTCGATAAGGAGACCTGTTTTTTCGCCATGGAAGTACTCTTTTTTCTTCTTTAAACCATAAAATCAATAAGTTAGCAATTTTCTCCATCTATTGTGTTTTTAATAAAATTCTCTTATGTTTGCCGCAAAAATAATTGATTTCTATTTCATTAATAATACGAAACGTTTATCTTTGTACTCCTAAATTTGAGTCAAGGATATCGTTTAAATTAAATTTATAGCAATGACAAAGGCAGATATTGTAAACGAAGTTTCGAAGAATACTGGTATCGAGAGAGTTACAGTTCAGAAGGCAGTTGAGGCTTTCATGGATACTGTTTCAGATTCTTTAGTAGAGGGAAAAAATGTGTATCTTCGTGGATTCGGGAGTTTTATCGTAAAAAAACGCGCTGAGAAAACCGCTCGTAACATTTCAAAGAATACAACTATTATCATTCCAGAGCACTTTATCCCAGCCTTTAAGCCAGCAAAGTCATTTGTGAGCAAGGTTAAAGATAACGTTAAGTAATAATTCATATTAAAAAAGTATAATCATGCCAAGCGGAAAAAAAAGAAAAAGACATAAGATGTCTACGCACAAGCGTAAGAAAAGACTAAGAAAAAACAGACATAAGAAGAAGAAATAATTCTTCGACTCTGTTTTGAAAGAGTATAAAACCTAGAGCAAATAATTGCTTCTAGGTTTTTGCTGTATTATAAGTTCGATTTTATATTAAACAAATGAGAGATTGTGAGTAATGAACTGGTAATTGAAGTAAATCCATCTGAAGTGGAGATTGCTTATTTGGAAGATAAGCGCCTAGTCGAACTGAATAGAGAAACCAGTGACGCGAAATTTGCTGTCGGTGACATTTATCTTGGCAAAGTCAAGAAGATTATGCCAGGATTGAACGCTGCGTTTGTTGATGTCGGTTACGAAAAAGATGCTTTCCTACATTACCTTGATCTTGGACCACAATTCCAAACATTAAATAAATTTCTTTTACAGTCGACATCAAAAGGTAAGAAGCCTGTGTCGATGAATAAGATACAGTCGGAGCCTGATATTTTTAAAGAAGGAAAGATAACTGATGTACTTAGTTCTGGACAGTTGATCTTGGTTCAAATATCCAAAGAGCCAATATCAACCAAAGGACCACGTTTGACTTCAGAGATATCTATTGCTGGTAGAAACCTAGTGTTGATGCCTTTTAGTGATAAGGTCTCTATTTCGCAAAAGCTTAAGTCAAATGATGAGAAAAGTCGTCTGAGAAAGCTAATTCAAAGCATTCGTCCTAAAAAATATGGTGTTATTGTACGTACAGCTGCTGAAGGTACTAAAGTAGCTGAATTAGATAAAGAGCTTCGTTCTTTGGTTGCAAAGTGGGAAGCAGTTCCTTCAAAACTTAAACAGTCTAAAGTTCCTTCTTTAGTGGCTGGTGAGTTAGATCGTACGATAGCCATGATCCGTGATGTATATAATCCTGAATTTACAAATATCTATGTAAATGATAAACAGTCTGCTTCTGAGGTGAAGGACTACGTGGCTAGTATCGCCCCAGAGAAGCAAAAGATTGTAAAACATTACAATGGTGATGCTCCCATTTTTGAGCATTTTGGAATTGAAAAACAGATTAAGGCACTTTTTGGGAAAACCGTATCGTTTAAAAGTGGAGCTTATCTTATTATTGAGCATACAGAGGCATTCCATGTTATCGATGTTAACAGTGGAAATCGATCTAAAGCAGGAAGTGATCAAGAGACCAACGCATTGGAGGTCAATCTTGCTGCTGCTGTAGAAATAGCTCGCCAATTACGTCTTCGTGATATGGGGGGAATAATTGTGGTCGATTTCATCGACATGCATAGTAATGAGAACCGAATGAAGGTTCTGGAAAAAATGCGTGAAGAGATGAGTAAGGATCGAACAAAACACAATATTTTACCTTTGAGTAAGTTCTGTTTGATGCAGATAACTCGACAACGAGTTCGTCCTGAAATGCATATTGAGACCGCTGAAAAATGTCCAACATGTCGTGGTACTGGCGAGGTTGCATCGACTTTATTGTTCGTTGATGAGATATATAACAACTTGAGATATATTTATCAAGAACTTTTCCGTAAAAATGTTCAGATTCATCTTCATCCATATGTTGCTGCTTATTTAAATTGTGGATTAATATCTAGAAAATATAAGTGGATGTGGAAACTGAAAAGATGTTTCAAAGTCGTATCAAAAAGCTCTATGGGCTTTCTTGATTGTAAGTTTTATGACAATGATGGAGAGATTATTCTCTGATATCATACAATAGTTTACATAAAAAAGGTTCAAGTTTCTACTTGGGCCTTTTTTTATATCTATTTTTTTTTAAATTTGTAGATGTATTTGGACAAAACATAAAATTATTGAATGGACATGAAGAAATTTGGACTGATTGTCTCGTTACTATTGCTCTCTATTCTTCCGTCATTTGCTCAGATTTTGGAGCCTGTGAAATGGGAGTTTTCTAAGAGTAAAATTAGTGAGACCGAGTATGAGTTAGTCTTCTCCGCGACAATAGAGAGCGGGTGGCATCTATACTCTACGGATATTCCGGACGGTGGACCCGTAAGGACATCCTTTAGCTTTGATAATAAGAGTGATTTTAAAATTCTTGGTAGTATTCAGCAGGTTCCTGAGCCTGAGAAACATTTCGATCCAACATTTCAAATGGATCTTTCTTGGTTTAGTGACGAAGCTACTTTTGTACAAAGAATTGAAATTCCTTCAGGTAAGATGTTGGAAGTCAAAGGACATGTTGAATTCATGGTTTGTAACGATGAAACATGTTTACCTCCAACAGAAATAGAATATAACTTCGTGATTAACGAGGGGCAAAAGCAAGATGAAGTGGACGATATCTTGAGTTTGCCTGAAGCTGCTGACGAAGAGGTAGGACCTGCTGTAACCTCATCTAATACTGGTGAAGATAGAAACTATTTTAGTATCTTTATTTTAGCCTTCTTAAGTGGTTTTGCAGCGTTATTGACTCCTTGTGTATTCCCGATGATTCCGATGACTGTAAGTTTCTTTACTAAACCATCTGAGTCTAGAGCAAAAGGTATTCGCAATGCAGTGATGTACGGTATATCAATTATTGTGATTTATGTACTTCTAGGAACAGTGGTAACAGCGGTCTTTGGAGCGGAAAGTTTAAATAACCTCTCTACAAACCCGTGGTTTAACTTGATATTTGCACTGCTGTTGTTTGCATTCTCATTCTCTTTTATGGGTGCTTTCGAAATTGTATTACCTCACTCGTGGGTGAATGCGATAGATAGAAAAGCCGATAAAGGTGGTCTGATCGGTATCTTTTTTATGGCCTTTGCATTGGCTTTGGTGTCATTCTCTTGTACCGGACCTATTGTTGGTAGTTTGATTGTAGAAGCTGCACGTAATGGTGGACTAGCACCGATTATTGGAATGTTTGGTTTCTCTTTAGCTCTAGCATTACCTTTTGGACTGTTTGCAGCATTCCCATCTTGGTTGAACACTTTACCTCGTTCAGGTGGATGGTTGAACTCGGTGAAGGTCGTATTAGGTTTCTTGGAGTTTGCATTTGCATTTAAATTCTTGTCTATTTCTGATATGGTGTTAGACTTACACCTGTTAGAAAGAGAAATATATTTATCTATATGGATAGCGATCTTCTTTGGTCTTGCGATGTATTTGTGGGGTAAGATCGTTTTACCACATGATTCACCAAAAACACACCTGCCTGTTTCACGATTTGTGTTAGGTACAATGGTGTTGAGTTTTGTGATCTATATGGTTCCTGGCCTTTGGGGTGCTCCAGTTAAGATTATTAGCGGTTTCCCGCCACCGGTTAACTATGCCGAAGCTCCACAGGGATTTGGTGCTTCATCTGTATATGTTGGCTCTGGTGAAGGTGGATCTGTTGGATTGAACCGAGATCAACATTTAGGACCTCACGGTATTCCAGTATTCTATGACTTTGAGAAGGCATTAGAGTATTCAAAAGAAGTACATAAGCCTCTTTTGGTTGACTTTACTGGTAAGGGGTGTACTAACTGTCGTAAGATGGAGGATAATGTTTGGGTTGATCCAGGTGTTAAGAAAAGACTTTCTGAAGAAGTTGTGATTGCATCTCTTTATGTCGATCTAAGAAAAGAGCTACCTAAATGGGAGCAATACACATCTAAGGATACGGATAGACGAGTGAAGACAGTTGGAAATAAATGGACAGATTTCCAAATATCTAGATTCCGTCGTAATACGCAGCCATTCTATGTGATGCTTGGAATTGATAATATTCAGTTGGGTGAAGGTATGGGATATAATCCTAATCCTGAGATCTTTATTGAATTCCTTGATAAAGGTATCGAGATGTTCAACGAGAATTACGATAGAAAATTGTAACCGAAATACATTCAATAATATATAAGGCGCCAAACTTTGGCGCCTTTTTTTGTATTACAAAAACACGTAGAAAAAAGATCTTCACCATTTAATTTACACTACAACGATTTGATGAATAGATAGGGGATGAGCTATTGTGAATATGCGGTATTAAGACATGTTGAAGTTGTCGTTTAAAATATCGTTTGTATAGTGCAGGTGGTGTATGTATTTCCCTTTTGATCATTGTGCTATAATGTATATAGAGACAAGGTTGATGATAAGTATAGATACAAAAAAAGGACTACCATTAGAAGTAAACTCCTATATTGGTAATCCTTTTGTAACTATTGAGCTATTGAGCTATTGCTCTTATTTCTTCTTCTTATTCTCTTTCTGCTTTCTTCTTTTGTTATGGATCTTTTTTAGGTTTCCCTCGACACGATCATGTTCCTTGATAAGTGACTGCCATGATTGTGATACATCATCAGAATAATCTATGGTATCTTGGTAATCATCAAGATTTATCTTGATCTCTTTAATCTTGTCTCCCGTGTACTCCTCGATAGCAAAAATCAACTCGTTCTCTTCTTTGCTAACAAAAGATATCGCTTTACCTTTGCTTCTACCTCTACCCGTACGACCTACTCTGTGTACGTAGTTGTCAGCCTCTTCTGGTATGTCGTAGTTGATCACAAATTCTACATTCGGGATATCAATACCTCGAGCACTAACATCAGTAGCAACAAGTATATTTATCTCTCCCTTTTTAAATTTGTCTAATGTTTGAATTCTTTCACTCTGATCTTTATCGCCATGAAGTGTTAGACACTCTATGTTTACTCGAGACATCGCTTTCATTACACGTTCTGCACGAACCTTGGTACGAACAAATACAAGTATCTTCTTATCTTCATTCTCTTTGACGAATCTCTCAAGAAAAAATCGCTTGTCATCCATCTTTACCTTAACGATGGAGTGATCCACATTCCTAGCTACTGGATTCTTTGGTGATATCTGTATCCTTATCGGATTGATAACTAAAGAATATGCCAGCTTTTTGATCTTTTCATCTATGGTTGCAGAGAAAAAGAGTGTTTGTCTTCGTTTTGGGATATGTCTTTGAAGTGATTTAATATCATGATAGAATCCTTTGTCAAGCATCTGGTCTGCTTCATCTAAAACCAAAACTTCTATGTGATCTAGTTTTAAATGTCCTTGGCTTATAAGGTCAAACATACGTCCAGGAGTTGCTACAACGATATCTACTCCTTTGTTAAGTGTGTCGATCTGTGCATCTTGCTCTACTCCTCCAAATATTGACTTTGTGACCACTTTGGTCTTCTTCCCAAGATCATTGAATACTTCAGCGATCTGCATACAAAGCTCTCTCGTTGGAACCATAACCAAACAGCGTATTCCACTTGCTCTCTTCTTTACTTTAAGAAGGTGTATTTTGTGAATAACAGGTATGGCAAAAGCAGCAGTCTTACCTGTTCCAGTTTGTGCTATCGCAAGCACATCTTCTCCTTTTAAGATGTGTGGGATAGACTTAAACTGAATATCAGTTGGTTTCTTAAGTCCCTTCTTCGAAAGATTCTCTTTGATTTGAGGAATCAAACTGTATTGATCAAATCTCATATATGTATGATTATATAATGTCTTCTTTGGATAATGGGAGTTACCCCTTTAAATTTCCACAAAGGTAATCATTCTTTATTTAAACCTTTAACCAATTACTATTATTGGTAACCTCTTCCTTTTATGTGAAAAATATATAACGATAATAGAATGTGCATATATCATTGAATAGCCTCTGAATTTTACTTATTTTAGTGCATTATAAATAAAAACACAGTGTCAAACACTAATTTTGGACGTTAATTTAAATAAATAGAATTCATGAAAAATATCTTATCTGTTGCGTTATTGGCAGTTAGTTTATTGTCAGTGGATGCAGCCATTGCTGGTCAAAAGAAGAAAAAAGACAAAGTAGAGGGGTATGTATTCACACCTGTAAAAGAAATTCAAGCAACATCTGTAAAAGATCAGAACCGTTCTGGTACTTGTTGGGCATATTCAGGTGAATCTTTCCTTGAATCAGAGATGATGCGTATGGGAAAACAGCCTGTGGACTTATCAGAAATGTTTGTTGTATATCACACTTATGCTGATAAAGCACGTAAGTATGTGAGAATGCATGGTTACTTGAATTTCGGACCTGGTGGTGCTTTCCATGATGTGTCATATGTGTTAAGCAAATATGGTGTTGTGCCTGAGTCTGTGTACAGTGGAATGAACTATGGTGAAGAGAAACCTGTGCAAGGCGAAATGGATACCATGTTGAAAGCACAAGTGGATGCGGTTGTGAAGAATAAGAACCGTAAGTTATCTACTGCTTGGGATAAAGCGGTGGTATCTACTTTGGATGCATACTTAGGCGAAGCTCCAAAGAAATTCAAGTATGAAGGTAAAGAGTATACGCCTCAATCTTTTGCTAAAGATTATTGTGGCTTGAACGGTGATGATTATGTAGAGATCTCTTCTTACACACACCACCCATTCTACTCTAAATTTATCCTTGAAGTGCCAGACAACTGGATGTGGAACGATGTTTACAACGTACCATTGCAAGACCTTGATCGTATTATGAACAATGCAATAGACAATGGTTTTACTGTTGGTTGGGCTGCAGATGTTTCTGAAAAAGGATTTGCAACCAAATCAAAAGGTGTTGCTGTGGTTCCTGATATCAACATCAAAGAGATGAGTGATGCAGAGATCTCTAAGTGGGAAGCATTATCTTCAAAGGAGAAGAGTCAGAAAATTAATGCTGTGAATAAGCCAGGTCTTGAGAAGAAAATTACACAAGAGATGAGACAAGTGGCTTTCGATAACTACGAAACAACAGATGATCACGGTATGCATATTGTTGGTACTGCAAAAGACCAAACAGGTAAGATGTACTACAAGGTGAAGAACTCTTGGGGATCATATAATGATTACAAAGGATACTTCTATTGCTCTAAAGCTTTCTTTGATTACAAGACGATGTGTATAATGGTACACAAAGATGCGATTCCAGCAGATATTCGTAAGAAGTTAGGTTTATAGTAATTCAGTTGGTATAAAAACCGATAGATACAAAAAAAGGCGTTTGAAAAAACGCCTTTTTTTGTATCTGATACTTACGATTAGTATGCATTGATAATTGCAAGGAAATCGTCAGATTTAAGAGATGCGCCTCCGATAAGACCACCGTCAATATCTTTTTGTGCAAACAACTCATTAGCATTCTTAGGACTACATGATCCACCATAAAGGATAGATGTTGCTTCAGCGATATCATTACCGAATTTCTCAGCAATAATAGAACGAATATAAGCTAACATATCTTGTGCTTGTTCAGTAGATGCTGTAACACCTGTTCCGATAGCCCAAATTGGTTCGTATGCTATAACTATTTTTGAAAAGTCTTCAGCAGAAAGAGAGAAAACTGTTTCATCTAGTTGTTGCTTAACGAATGCATTTTGGTTATTTGCTTCTCTTACATCAAGAGCTTCACCACAACAGTAGATAGGAGTTAGTCCATTTTCTAATGCCAAAGCAACTTTCTTGTTAAGAATCTCGCTTGTTTCGTTATAGTATTCTCTACGCTCAGAGTGACCTAAGATAACATGAGATGCAGCAGTGGATTTTACCATAGAAGCAGAAACTTCACCAGTGTAAGCTCCTTTAGCTTCAGCAGCACAGTTTTGAGAAGCTACATTGATACGGTCAGCGTTTACATTATCCACCACTTTAGTGATGTGTGTAAAAGGAACTCCTAATACTACAGTAACGTCTTCTGCACCATTTTCAGTCACGGCTTTATTTACCGCCTGAGCCAACTCAACACCCTCTTGTAATGATGTGTTACACTTCCAGTTTCCTGCAACAATTTTTTTTCTCATCCTTAAATGAATTAATAAATTAATGTTCTTTAATTAGCAAAACAAAGATACAAAAATAAAAATGGAGGCTCATTGAACCTCCATCTTTTTATCTAAAAAGATTTATCTAATTCCTACTTGTTTAGATCATCTTCTAATTGTTTTAATAGCTCTAAACTGAATGTTTCAGGAAGATGATTGGCATTCCATTTCTTAATCACCGTACCATTCTTCATTAACAGCAATCCTGGATTTGCTCTTACAACTGTTTTAAGCATTGTCTCATCCGCATTTAATATGTCGAATGTCATTTGATGTGCTTCTTTCATCTGATCTACAGTTGCGATATCTGTAGAAGTTAACCCTGTGAAACTAATATTATTCTCCTTAGCCCACTTTGCAACTCTTTCAGATGCTTCGAAGGCATCCTGATCCGCTTTGTTCATATTGTATGAGACCCAAAGAAAACTATACTCCGGATTCGTCAAAAAGAAAGACGAAACATCTTGATTGTCTCTATTCTCTACCCTGAAATCGTCAATAGATGGTGTGAACCCTTTTTTCAATAATCTAGGCTCATCCATATGATCAAAGACATAATTAATCGTGTCTTGCCATGGGTAATTGTTGTCATTAAACTCTTCTAGTTCTCCTGATTTGATGTTCTTGTAATAGTAAACATTTTCATACACATCTTGTGGTGCACCTTCTGGTATCTTCATCGCTTCAGGAATATTAGCTCCCTCTTTGAATGGTCTAAAATCTAGAATAGGTAAATAGCTATAACTAAAATACATCACAAGAACCATTACAAAATTCAATCCCCAGAATAATCCTTTTCTTGCAGGAAGAGAGTTTGTATAAGTGATATTCCTATTCTTAAATATTATGATCGCGAGAGTCATTAAGAATACATTCTTCAAGAACGTGGCTTTGTTTGAGATAATTAATGCATCACCAAAACATCCACAATCCTGCACTGGATTATACTTCCAGATATATGCGGTTAGAATCGTAAAGAATGCCATGAAGATAAAACCTAATACACTTGCTAGTCTTACACAAATGCCGGTCAATAAGGCTGCTCCAATAGCAAACTCCAGGAAAGGGAGAATGAAAGATGCAGGAAGGGTCGTAAACTGTAAAAAATCTAAATGGAACGATTCAAGATAATCGACCATTTTGTAGTTAAACCCTAATACGTCAATCCCTTTTACGAATCCAGAGAATATGAAGACCATACCAAAAAGGATTCGTGATGCTTTCACAATTATTTTATGCATAACGATTTAGTGTAAATAAGTGTAGTGTAAAAATGGTTTTATTGTAGCATATTAATCTGCGGTAGCCTCTTCTTCAAGTCGAATAAGTGCAAAAATAGAGTAATTAATCATATCCATATAATTTGCTTCCACTCCCTCAGAAATAATAGTGTTTCCTTCGTTGTCTTCGATCTGTTTGGTTCGGTGTATTTTCATCAAAATCAGATCTGTATACGATGAGATTCGCATCTGTCTCCATGCTTCACCGTAATCATGATTCTTATTTAGCATAAGATCACGAGAGTCGGTGAGTTGTTGTTCAAACATACGTTGAATCTCCTCGTTTGGAATAGGCTTAGAGTCATACCCAATGGAGCACTGTATAAGGGCCATGGCACAATAGTTTATAATACCGATATATTCGCCACGAATACTATCTTCAATCTTTTGTGAGCCTTTCTCTTCAATGCTTCTGATCCTCTGTGCTTTGATGTAGATCTGATCCGTTAAAGAGCTAGGACGTAGTATTCGCCACGCTGTACCATAATCTGACATCTTCTTTGTGAAGATATCTACACATTCTGCAATTGCTTTATTAAACTGTTGCTCTGTATTTCTTGCCATTTCAATCAATTATTTCGCATAAAAGTATAAAAACGCGATTAAGCGACCAACTTATATCTTAAAAAATAGATTATGATTAGTTTATATGTCTAGAAGCCTAGGAAACACTCGCTTCTCTTGGGTCGCTTCTTCCCATATACTCCACTCTTTATCTTCATGTTTGATACCATACTCTTTGGTTGCTTCCGAAAAATTGTACCCTTTTCTAAAAATCCAAAATAGGTGACTTTCCCACAACGATCGGGGATCTAATTTCTTATTCTGGTGAAGTGTCTCATCGAATAGCCTATTTTCAAGGGTTGCTGCAGACATTGCCTTTCTATTCGTTCCTACGAAGAAAGGTTGCTTTTCTTTCCTCCTGCTAAGAACTTTGTATAGCGTCTGTGTAAAATAATCAGGAATTCGAAACACATGCTTGGTCTGTGTCTTTATTCGATCAAACTGTATACGTACCACTTGATTTTGAATAATAAAATTACGTCTTGTGAGTTGAACAACATCTTCTGGTGTCATACCGTAATTATAAATAAAAAAGATGATAATCTTTGTTTGATCATCACTTGTACGATTGATTACTTGTTTAATTTCTTTAGGTGATATGTAGTTAGACATCTTTTGGAATATATAAGGGTAAAAAAAACTTCATATAAATAATACAATTATAGGTGTTAAAATGTTGCTGCAATAAAGCAATAGTTCGGCTATTTCTTTTAAAAAACTTCAAATGAACCTCTCTTTTTCCGTTTTGTATACTATTTTTGGGTTATCATTGAATTGCGATATCAAATTTATGCACAAGTTTCTACAGATTTATCGAGATAATATTAATGGAATCATTTTTACGCTATGTTTTCATATCCTTATTCTTGCTTTTGCAATGAACAAGAAGATGGTGGTGAAATATCAGCCTCAAAGTGATGATATTGTCCTAATACAGGCTGAAATAGAGCCCGTAAAGAAGCCTGAGCCACCAAAACCTAAACAAGAAAAAGTAGTCCAAAATAGAGAAGTACGATCGTCTGCAGCCGTTAATGATTCGCACACCTCTGAAGCTACGACCAATGATCCGTTCTTTGATCAATCTTATCAAGATGAATTGGCAAAGGCGGAAGCTTTAATGAATAAAGTAGACAAGCAGCTAGAAAAAAATAGATCATCGAATAACGCGATGGCAGATCCCCCAATAAAACCTAATAAAAAAGATACTAACCTAAAAAGAAACAAGAAAAAGACTATTTATGTTGGAAAGAGTAATATTCACTACGCTTTAAAAGGTCGCTTTCATGTGGATCTTCCTATCCCTATCTATCTTGCTGAGTTTGGAGGGAAAGTTCATATTGATATTGTGGTTAACAGAGATGGGCGTGTCGTTAATGCCAGTTTAAACCAACAGGCGTCTTCTTTTAGTGATCCATCCCTTTCTAAGTATGCCATGGATGCAGCGAAGAAAACTGTTTTTGAAACCTCTACAACTGCTCCTACTAGGCAGAACGGATACATCGTATATACTTTTGTCCCCCAATAATGACCAAACATAAATGTGACTCTTTTGTTTCTTTTTATAAAAGAGATTGACAATGAAACTATTCCTATCGATATATCTTGTTATGATAAGTGCTGTTACTTATGCTATTAACATAGATGGTATTTTGAAAAATGTCAAAGGAGAACCCATTCCTTATGCCACCTTATATGTGTCAGAGCTAACAACTGGTACCACCTCAAATATTGAAGGGTGTTTTACTCTTGCTATTCCTGACGACCACTCCTATGAAGTGTTGGTTCGTTGTGTCGGCTATAAATCCAAAACTCTTCACTTATCTAAAGATACCTCTTCGCCTCTAGAAGTTGTATTAGAAGACATTAATCTTCAGCTTCCCGATATCAAGGTCAATAGTGGCAAAGACCCTGCATATGATATCATGCGTAAAACCATTGGCTTGCGTCATCAGCATTTAAATGAGATATCGTCTTACATCGCTAATATATATCTTAGAGGAACAATTGCGTTTACGAAGGTTTCACGACTCATGTCATACCAAATCAAGAGGCGTGAAGGAGTCGATATAAAGAAAGGGGACGTGTTTGTTGACGAATCATACCGACAAGTTATATTTGCCTATCCAGATCAATACAAGCAGAAAGTGATACAACATAAGAGTTCAATGCCGATTGATCTAGATCTCCCAATAATTGACTTCTTAAGTGCCAGTCTTTACCAGCCATCTATTGAGATCATGATATCCCCTTTTGCACCATCTGCTTTTCGACACTATAAGTTTCGTTACGAAGGTTTCTTCTATGATGGAAACTACTCGGTGAATATCATACAGGTAATTCCTCGTATGAAGAGCAAACAGCTCTATAGCGGAAAGATCTATATTGTGGATGGACTATGGTGTATTCATAGTGTAGATCTCTCTTTTGATACGCCCGTAGGCCCAGTAAAGATGCATCAGAACTTTCATGAAGTGAAACACAAAGTCTGGTTGCCAGTAGACCATCGATATGAATTTAGTGGTGGGGCTTTAGGTGTAAAAGGAAATGTGCAGTATGTGGCAAATTTCAAATATATCAATGTCGCTTTAAATCCAACCTTCCATCCTGAAGTAAATACGGTTCTCGCCGAAAACAGTACAACTTCGGATGTGACGATTAACAGTAAACCGAAACAGAAAACACAAGCTGTTCAGAAGGTGATGCCTGCTAAAGAAGTCGTTCATGAAGAGACTAAAAAAGAGACTGTAACCACCGATAAAACAGCTGAAATTACTGAAGTTCCTGTGGAGAAAGAGAAAAACAATACTGTCAAGATGCCTTCTATTAAAGAGATGCAGTTTGATATCGCATCATATCAAACCGTACCGTTGGATAGTTTCAGAACAGTTCCTCTTTCACACAATGAAAAGAGTAGCCTGAAGAATGCTACTATGAAGAATCAAATGTCACAAGATAGAGTAGGAGAGATGGTCTCTAAATCAAACAATAGTTTCTTGAAGAATAGTTACAATTTTATGACGGGAGAGACCTACTTCAACAACGACTCTACCTTACGTTTTACATCCCCAAATTTTATTAAACTCAATGCTTTGGTCTATAATCCTGTCGACGGATTTGCCTATGGTATCGATACCAAGTTATCTATTTACAAGAATCAGAAGAAGAAATTTGAGTTTGTTCCAATGCTTGGGTACTCATTTGGTCCAGATAAAGTGAACTGGGATATTAATTTATGGTATAAGTATAGTGCTATTTCATCGATAAAATTCCAATCAGGAGAGAATACCCAGGATATGAATCGATATGCTGTTGACCCTCTTGTAAACTCGCTTAGCTCTTTCTTCTTTGGGGACAACTATAAAAAGTATTATCGAAAGAAATACTACACCGTAACCCACACTTTCAGCAAAAAGAACCGCTGGCATCAACAGTTGTACTACTCTCATAAAAAGGTTTATCAAATGGACAATAGTCTAAAGGAGAATCTCTTTGGTAATGATTTTAGTGATAATAAACCTACTGGAGAATATATCACCGATGTCAATCTAAAATCACAAAATTACAATATCGTTGGGGCGAACTTCGGAACCTCTCTATTCTTATTTGATAATCAGAAAACGTCAAAATATACCAACCTAAGGGTCTATGCACCTTATGTACATGCGTCATATGATTATATCTTCTCAAAATCACTGGGAGATGCACATCGTTTTGAAGCAGGGATTAGTCAAAAGATTAAGACTTCTCCTTCGGCATGGGTACGCTGGGATGTGAGAGCTGGTAAGACAATTGGAGATAATAAAAACCTACACATATCTGAATTCTTCAACTATCGTATCCAATCTATTCCAATTCGAATAAGTAACGAGTATTTCTCTTTCTATAATACCGATGCTTACTCCATGGCTACCAATGATGGCTATTTAAAATCGAAGGTTATTTTCCGTAGCCCCTATCTGCTATTGAAATTTTTACCATTCTTATCTAGTTCTTTATCTCGAGAAGAGATATCTTGTGGCCTTATCTACACTCCGAAAGCGCAATATTATGAAGTGTCCTATGCATTTACTGAACTACTGTTCATGTTTGATGTATATGTGTCGAGCTCGTTTAACCAAGATGGGTTTGATAATATTGGCCTCTCTCTGGTGTTAGATCTATAATGTTGGATTAATTACTCAAAGAATTATTATATGAACTATCGATTTGTTCTATCGCTGCTGTGGCTACTATCTGTATTAGCACCTAACAGCGTAAAAGCTGAAATAAAATCTTATGCTCAGTCTGCCCAAGACAGTGTGGAGATGTCAAACCACAACTTAACTCCCGATAAGGATGGTAAGATATATTATCTTAGAGACGATATATCCTTCACCATTACTCCAGAATGGGAGGTGCTTTTCAACCAACAAGTCGCGAAAAATGCATATTATTTCTCTATGGGAACCAAAGATGAGTTAAGCTCTGGGCTTATTACCCTCGTCTGGCTCGATTATTATATGGATTTAGATGTGACATTAGAATCTCATAAGAAACATATGATTGAAAGTGAGAAGTATAAGTGGGCAGAAGTGAAGTTCTCTGAAACAGCATATACCACCTTTTTAGGGCGTAAATGTAGAGAGTGTCACTATAATGTCATATCAAAAGAAGGAGCCGTAAACGGTAAAATAATTGTCTTTAATTCGGCAATAAAAACAATCACTATATTCTATCAAAGTGGCTCTAGTGACAAGACTATTAATGATCTGCTATTCAAGGACTTTAAGTTGTCATTTGGCGTGAGGGAGGATTGATTGTCATACCCCCTATGTGGACATGGAGAATAGAAAGTATTACATTTTCTTACTATTACATTTGGTGCTTTATACTTTTTTATTACCTTTGTCTTATCACGTCCAAATGAAATAATTCAGTCCACAAGTTAAAGAGGTCAGCTTCACGTCCAAAGAGCTGACCTTTTTGTTTTTTACCCCATTCGACTTCTTCTTAAGTTAAATACCCCAGACCACCACCACAATCCCGTTTTAATACCCAAAATACACCTTAATCACAATTATGTAATTAATCACCAAAAACGATTAAAACGATCCTGCCCAATAATTAAAGTCACCCTTCCCAATAACTAATACCTCGCCCCTTTTTCATATTAATCCTCCTCTTACTCCCTCTCGAATTTCTCTTCCTTTTGAATTAAATTACCCTCTCCTAATAATTCATGCTCTCTTTACAACCTCTCGTATTTCTCTTCTTTTTGAATTGAATTTCCCTCTCCTGATAACTAATCCTTCCTTTACAACCTCTCGTATTTCTCTTCCTTTTGAATTGAATTTCCCTCTCCTGATAACTAATCCTTCTTCTACTACCTCTCGTATTTATACCTTTCAATAATGAAGGTTGTTTTTTCTGAAATATTCGATGATATCCATCAAACTCTTCTCTATGTTTCCCCTATACTTCCTTCGTACTTCCTCTACTATTGAGATACGGTTTATTTACCTATTTACGACCTTTTGGTAAGGGAAGGGTAACTTAAAGGTAACTTAAGGGTAAGTTTAATACCTGTGAGCTCCTTCTTTGATCCTTCTTTAATACAGTTCTGCCTTTTTTTTACGTCACAATCGATCTCTATCTTTTGCCTTATCAATCTTCTTCATTACCCTTTCCAATCTCAATTATCTACTTCAAATAGAAGATATCCTTTCAATATGCTATAATTTATGCCGACGTCTATATTCACTTTGTCCTGTTTTATCTCTTTATTATATGGTGAGATTCATCTTTATAATACCCTTTTATTGGTTTTGATAACCATAGGTAATTTGTTATTTTCTTCCATCAAATTCATCAAAATAACATTTTGATTGTTACCCATATAAGTGGTTATGTGGGATAAAAATTCATGTCTGTGTATAATTAATAGCAATTTTTCAGTCATTGAGATAACCGAAGGATCTAAATATTATTACTACAAAAGGCTGTATTTGTCTTATTGTTAGGGTTTTGAGTGTAATAATTAGCTAATAAATTAATGGTATATTTGGCATGAGTACCTTATCATATCTATGTGATCTTTATTATATTAAGATGTGATATATTAAAAAATACTATTGCGATGAACAATACTAAATTGCTTTTACTGGTTTCGTGTTTATTCGGACTATTTTCTTGTGTAACCAAAGAGAAAAATAGTGCCGATAATAATGGAGACAAACTTATTGATTATGTGAATGTGTTTGTAGGGACCGACGGTCCAGGAAACACGTATCCTGGAGCAACCACACCCTTTGGGATGGTTCAACTTAGTCCTGATAATGGAATACCTGGATGGGATCGGATTGCTGGTTATTTTTATCCAGATTCAACTATCGCAGGTTTTTCACACACCCATCTAACCGGAACAGGTGCAGGCGATCTATACGATATTCTGGTTATGCCTTACAATAGCCGTTTTACTTCATCTCTTACCGATGGTGCTTATCGTCCTTATTCGAAGTTCGACCATAAAGACGAAGTGGCTGCCCCTGGTTACTACAGTGTATTGATGAAAAGTTCTGGCATTCGAGCCGAGTTAACGACTTCTGATCGTGTTGGGGTACATCGTTACACTTTCCCAAAGGATGATGATAGTCGCATTGCTATAGACCTAGGTTTTGCGATGAATTGGGATGCTGCCACAGGTACTCATCTACATGTTATAGATAATAAGACTATTGAGGGCTATCGTTTTTCTAAAGGGTGGGCAAGAGATCAAAAGATCTATTTTATTGCCGAATTCTCAAAACCCGCCGATAGAGTTGAGTTGACAGAAGAGGACAAAACTGTCAATGGATCACAAACAGAAGGAACTGCTTCGAAAGTTCTTCTTCACTATGCCACATCTAACAATGAGGTGATAGAGTTAAAAGTCGGTTTATCGAGTGTCTCTATTGAAGGGGCTAGAAAGAATATGAATGCTGAAGTTGCAGGCAAGAATTTTGATGCCGTAAAGGTGGCAGCCCAAGAGAAATGGGAGGCATCTTTGTCTAAAGTAAAAGCGGAAGGTACATTGAATCAGAAACGTATTTTCTATTCAAACTACTACCACCTCCTATTGGCTCCAACCATGTATAGTGATGTAGATGGACGATACAAAGGGGTCGGGGGAGAGATTGTTCAATCCTCTGGCAAAATACATTATGACACGTTCTCTTTGTGGGATACTTTTAGAACTGCACACCCTCTGTTTACACTTATAGAGCCAGAGAGAGTCGATGATTTTGTTTTATCATTAATGGATCACTACAAGCAGAGTGGACGTCTTCCTGTATGGAGTTTGGCTGGAGAAGAGACCAATATGATGATTGGATATCATGCCGTTCCTGTGATTGTCGATGCTTATTTTAAAGGGTTCAAAGGCTTTGATCCAGAAGAAGCTTTTGAGGCATGTAAAGCTAGTGCAATGGTCGATGAAAGAGATATTGATAAGTATAAGTCTTTAGGATATATCCCATATAACGAAGGACATGAGAACTGGTCTGTTTCAAAGACCATGGAATATGCTTATGATGATTGGTGTATTGCACAATTTGCAAAGGCGTTAAATAAAACCGATGATTATAAATATTTCACCAAGAGAGCAAATTACTGGAGAAATGTTTATGATAAGCGTTCTACGTTTATGAGAGCACGTAATGCAGATGGTGATTTTGTCAAACCATTTATACCTAAAGAGTATACCAACGATTTTTGTGAGAGTAATGCATGGCAATATGTTTGGTTTGTTCCTCAGGATGTTGATGGATTGGTGAATGCCATGGGTGGGAAAGAACCATTTATTGCAAAACTTGATTCTATGTTCTCCTACTACCCAGAGACAGAGGATAAGCTCCCTATTTTCTCTACGGGGATGATTGGACAGTATGCACACGGAAACGAACCTAGCCATCATGTTGCTTATCTCTACAACTATGTTGGTTTGCCATGGAAGACCCAAGAGTTGACACGACGTATTATCGAGTCTCAATATTTCGATCGTCCTAATGGTTATTGTGGAAACGAAGACTGTGGACAGATGTCTGCATGGCTTATGATGAGTGCTATGGGACTTTATCCAGTCAATCCTGCGGATGGTCAATATGCTATTACTTCCCCATGGATGCCTCTGTTTGAAGTGAAACTGCCGAAAGGAAAGAGACTGAGAATTGAAGCTCCAGGTGTCGATGATAAGTCTATCTATATACAGGAAGTAACGTGGAATGACGTTCCTCTAGAGAAACCATTTATCTATCACAAAGAGATTATGAAGGGTGGAGTTCTACATTTTGAAATGGGAGATGCTCCAAATAAACATTGGAATTAAACCTGAATAATAATACCAAACCTATCATGAGATGCACCTTAGGATGTTCGGCACATAGATGAAGAATTAGAATTCAAACATGTATAGAGACATCAAGTTCATTTTATGATAGTGGTGGAATAAACACAACTTTAAACAGAAGAATTATGCAATTGTTAAAACATGCATTAGGAATCGGATCTTTGGCCCTTCTATTCTCTTGTACAAGCCAACCTAAAACGGAGGTTGAGCCAGTACTAGAGAGTAGGGATGCAGTCGCTTATGCTCCTGAAAAATATGTAGCACTTCATACCAATGGTGCTATTCGTATTGATGGAAACATAAATGATGCAGCTTGGAGTAAGGCACCATGGACCAATACATTCGTTGATATCGAAGGTGATCAGAAGCCTTTACCAACTTATCCAACCAAAGCAAAAATGTTATGGGATGATAACTATTTCTATTTCGCTTTTGAGCTGGAAGAGCCTCAGATATGGGCAACCCTTACGGAGAGAGATGCAGTCATTTTCAGAGATAATGATATCGAGATCTTTATCGATCCTGATGGGGATACCCATCACTATTATGAGTATGAGATGAATGCATTCAACACCCAATGGGATCTGATCTTGACCAAACCATATCGCGATGCAAAGATGCATGTTTTAGACGCTTGGACACTTAGAGGAATGAAGAGTGCTGTGAAAATTTACGGCACATTAAACAATTCGAAGGATATAGACAAGAAGTGGACTGTAGAGGTCGCACTTCCTTGGAGTGATTTAGAGGAGGCCAATAGCCATAATGGTACTCCTAATATGAATGAAATATGGAAAGTTAATTTCTCAAGAGTGAATTGGGATGTGGACCGTCAAAAGGATGGTACGTATCAAAAAACAAAGGATGCCAATAGTGGTAAAACACTTCCTGAACACAATTGGGTATGGTCACCACAAGGTGTCATTGCAATGCATCAGCCCGAAACATGGGGATTGGTACAATTCTCTAACGAGACACAAGGAGAGGTTGCATTTCATGACAATGGTGAAGATCAAGCCAAGTGGTTGATGCGTCAGATATACTACGCACAATCTGCTTATATTAAGAAATATGGAAAGCCTGCAAATCAAGCCAATTCTTTAGGTCTATCTAAAGTGATGGCTCCTGAGCAGCTATCTTCAGTGAAAATTGTGAGCAATGGAAAGAACCGTTGGGAAGCTACTATGCCATTTTCGGAGAAAGAGGTGATGGTGATTCAGTGGGATGGAGAAGTATGGAAAGAGCAAAAGTAAAACATCATTGTTATGAAATATAGATTATTATACCTATTGGGCTTTGTTGTATTGTGGAGCTGTTCCAATGTACCAGAGTCAAGCTTTATAACAGATAAGGCATATAGAGCAAAGGTGGAGAAGCAGTTCAAATCAAGAATGCCGATTTTAGAAAAACGTCATGATGAACTCTTATCTGTTTTTGATAGTGATACTATCACTGTGGATGAAAAAGAGGCATTGAAATTTATCTATGCTTATATGCCATTAAACGATATGGCTGATTATAATGGAGATTTCTTATATAAGAATGTGCATCTTGCCTTTATGATTCGTGACTTCTTCCCTTGGGGAAAGAATGTTTCTGAAGAGAACTTTAGACATTATGTTGTTCCATTTCGAAATAACAACGAGAACTTAGATAACCATCGAGAAGTGTTCTTCCATGAACTGAAGGATCGTGTAAAAGGGATGAACATGCATGATGCTGCTTTGGAGGTGAATCATTGGTGTCACGAGAAGGTTACTTATCATGTAACTGATGCGCGTACACTATCTCCGATGGCTACTGTAAAGAATGCTTACGGTCGTTGTGGTGAGGAGTCAGTTTTTGCTGTTGAAGCATATCGTTCTGTTGGAATCCCTGCACGCCAAGTGTATACTCCACGTTGGGCACATAGCGATGACAACCACGCATGGGTTGAGGTCTGTATCGATGGTAAATGGTACTTTACAGGAGCATGTGAGCCAGCACCTGAGTTCAATATGGGTTGGTTTGAAGGTCCTGCAAGTCGAGGTATTCTAATGAATGCTCGTACGTATGGTTTGATGCAAGGTGCCCCTGCTTATGTCTCTAAGGATGGTTTAACCTCTCTATTGAATGTGACAGAGAACTATGCTCCTGTTGCAGACAATACCATCAAAGTTGTCGATATCAATGGCAACCCTATTGCGAATGCAAGTGTGGCAATTTCTCTTTATAACTATGCTGAGATCTATCCTATCATGAAACGTACCACCGATAAAGATGGGGTATGTCATATCAAAACAGGACTAGGGGATGTATTGGTGTGGGTTTATGGCGATAAAGGATACTCGATGAAGAAGATCACAGCTTCAGGGGGTGTTCATGAGATTGTTTATGAGCCACGCCTACATACAGATGGAAATATTGACTTTGATTTGGTGCCACCAATCGAAAATGTGCGCAGGGTTACAGAAGTGACAGAAGCACAGCGTAAGGAGAATAGTCGTCGTTTGGCCCAAGAAGATAAAATTCGTGGTGCTTACGAGAAGACATTTGTTAGTAATGCCATTGACATTCCTGCCAAAGCCAAGGAGTTAGGGGTAGATGCGGAAGCATTAAAAGTCTCTTTGAAAGCTGCTCGAGGAAATGGTCAAGTGGTTCTTGGCTTACTTGAAGAGGTGACTCCATCTGAACGTGATGTGTTGATGCAGATGTATCATGTGGTCTCATATAAAGACCTACAGGATACGCCTAAAGAGATATTTGAATCACATCTAAAAGATACACCTGCATACAGTAAATCAAAATATGACACCAAAGAGTTTTGGGCAAAATATATATTAGATCCAAGGGTCGAGAAAGAGCTGTTATCTTCATATAAAGCATATTTACAGAGAGTACTTGGAGATATAACATCTGCCAAGGCTTTAATTCAGTGGATGCATAAGAACATGAAATTAGATACTGTTAACAATGTGTTTAGAGTTCCTCTTTCACCACAAGGAGCATTCGAACTGAAGCGTGTGGATAAAAGAAGTCGTTCGATATTCTTTGTAGCTACCTCTCGTTCATTAGGTATCCCTGCTCGCTTGGAGCCTGCAACAAAGCAGCCTCAATATTTCGAAGGGGGACAGTGGGTTGATGTTCGTTTTGAACCAAAAGCAAAATTGCCGAAGAAGGGAACTCTTCAACTGGTGAGTGCTGATCCAACCAAGCCACTTCAGTATTATGGGCAGTTTACGATTGCTCGTTTCGACAATGGACTATACCGTACCCTTGCTTTTGATCAAGGCAAAGCGGTGAAGGATTTCCCAGAAGGGGTGAAATTAGAGAAGAAAGCAATTACTGTTGATGTCCCTGTTGGTGCCTATATGGTGACTTCAGGAAACCGACTTAAAGATGGTTCAGTGCTTACTCGTCTGGCTTTCTTCGAAGTCAAAGAGGGTAAGAAGACCAAAGTGAAAGTCTCTATACGAAAAGATATGAAGCCTCTTCCTGTACTAGGTAAGGTGAACTATACGACATCTTTTAACGGATATCCAGACCAGTCGAAGTCAATTTCTATGGCAAAAACTATGAAAGGTAAAGTATCTGTAATTGCTTGGTTGGATCCTGATAGAGAGCCTACAAAGCATTTCATGGGAGATGTTAAGAGTTTGAAAAAGAAATTTGAATCGAAAGGTGTGGCGATGACTTTCCTTGTTCCTAAAGATAAGTTGACTTCGTCGTTCGAAAGAGATCCTTTTGTAATTCCTAGTCAGGCTCAGTATGGTGTAGATCAGACAACTTTAGCACAATTTGAAGCTGCATTGAAGACCAAGTCTAACGGGAGGCTGCCTGCCGTATTTGTTGTGAATACCAAAGGAGAGATCGTTTATCAGTCTCATGGTTATCAAATCGGAGTAGGAGAACAAGTGATTAAGACAATCCAAAAATTAGAAGAGACCAAGTGATGAGAAACCATAAAATAAAATTACTACCTATAGCAAGTTTTGTACTACTGCTGTCCACTATATGGACAGCTTGTACCTCTATTAATCCTTCGGCGAGTGCGGTTAAAACCTTCGAGAAGCAGATAGAGAATAACGACATAGATCTACCTGCAGAGACTTTAGATGTCTCCTTAAAACCGGTGGATGCTGAAAAAGCTGCAGATCTATATATGGGGTATTTAGATCAACAGGATAGCGAATTGTTGAAGAAAGAGTGGGCGGATACAACCTATACCTTTGATAAATATGTGATGCCTGTTAAGGTTCGATATTTCAAACCAACTGAAGGGGCTAAGAGTTTAATCATCTCTCTTCATGGAGGTGGTTCGACAACCAAAGAGGCAAATGACCAACAGTGGCGTAATCAAATTGCACTATATAACAACATGAGTAATGCCGTATATGTGGCGCCAAGAGCTGCGGTAGATGCATGGAATATGTGGCACCAATCTCATGTAGATGAGTTGTTGACAAAAATTATTCGTAGTTATGTTCTGTTCGATCAGGTCGATCCGAATCGTGTTTATATCACAGGATACTCTGCTGGTGGGGATGGCGTATATCAATTGGCACCTCGTATGTCTGATCGTTTGGCTGGTGCTGATATGAATGCTGGTCATCCTAATGAGGTGACTCCTTTAGGATTACGTAATTTGCCTTTTGCTCTTTTTATGGGAGCCGAGGATGCTGCGTATCATAGAAATGATATTGCTCGTAAGTGGAGAGTATCATTAGATAGCTTACAAGATCTAGATCCTAATGGTTATACTCACTATGTGGATGTTGTTCCTGGCAAAGGTCACTGGATGGATCATAAAGACAGTTTGGCTCTTGACTGGATGGTGAAATATCGTCGAGCAATCAATCCGAATCGAGTAGTTTGGATTCAAGATGATGTAAAATATGCTTCATCTTATTGGTTGGCTACTGATGTGAAAAGTAGTAAAGCTGGTGATATGGCTGATGTGGTAAAAGAGGGAAATACATTTACGGTGAAGGACAGTAGTTTTAAAACCCTTTATATCCAATATAGCCCTACCTCTATTGATCCTAACAAGCCAATTGAAGTGATATATAATGGAAAGAAAAAGAGTTATGAGCCTACCTTTACATTACGTCATTTGATCAATACAGCCAACAACACCCATGATGCAGAATTGATCTATATGGGGCGTATTGAGGTTAAATGAATTGGATAAGAGAGTTCGTTTCATGTACTATTGATTTTATATAGACAAAATCAGTAAATTAAAAAAGGTTGGGTCATTCGTGTTACCCAACCTTTTGTTTTTCTGACTTAATCTTTATCTTCTAACTCTTGGTCTATCTTCGTAGGCAACTTGTTTAATGTATGCTCTTCATCTTTGATGGTGGATGACGTAAACTTACCAATAATAATACCAACAATAACGATAGAGTAGAAGTTACCTATAAGGGTCATTAGTATCGTGTATTTTTTAGCATATACAGTGACAGGTATTATATCTCCAAAACCAACAGTGGTTAGGGTGATGAAACTAAAATATTGAAAATCAGCAATCTTATCTCCAGTAAGGTTACCCTCAAAAGAATCTGGAGTGACTGACTCTATAATCATTGCTCCAATACCGCCTGCAATACCTAGAATAATTAGCCCACACAAAACAGCTGTGATAATAGATGAACTTACTTTGGTGGTAGACCTAACCTGATGGAATAGTTCTAAAGAGAAGGTGATAAAGAACACCAAGTAGGCCAACTGCTTCAATATATTTAGTTGTTCTAATGGAATAATAATATTGATGAGTTCCCCGATAGTTAAGATGATTAAGAGACTCTTGTAGATGAGGTTCTTTTGTCTATTTCTATGTACTAGATTCCATCCTGCAAGGACTGTCAGGAGGAGCCACAACGGCCTGAAATAGGTGTAGTATATCCAATCCTCTATGGGAAAGAAAAGATCTCCAAATACTGTTAGTAATAGAGCATATAGCAATAGTCGATATCTTGATCGATAGATTTTTTTATTAAATGATTGCCACTGTATCATATTCGTATGGTTTGATAATTACTTCTATTCGATTTATTTCAGAATTATACACTGCTTCATTCAAAAAGCCTTATTTTTGTGCGTAAATTTGAAAACAGATCCGTAATGGTTGATTTTAAGAAAACAGAATACCACTTAAAATCTCTTTGTTGTGATGCTTGTTTTGAAGATAAGAACTGGGTTTTAGATCACGATTGTGACTGTGGTCCATCTCTTATCCAAGCGGTCTACAAAGAGAAACAAATTTCTATTCATAATAACCATCCAGGGCTATATAAGTTCTCTGATTGGTTACCAATTCAAAAAACATTGCCTGGTGCTGGTTCTCCTTTTACCTACAAAAGTGAGGCATTAGCCCAACATTTGGGTCTTTCTAACCTTTATGTCACTTTCAGTGGCTATTGGCCAGAAAGAGGTGGGGATATGAAGAGTGGTTCATTTAAAGAGTGTGAAGCTTATTGTGTTACTGCTAGAGGTACAGAGCCAAAAGATAAGATCTTAGTGGTAGCGTCTGCTGGAAATACGGCAAGAGCATTTGCTCGTGTATGCTCTGAGAATAAGATTCCATTGCTTTTATGCATTCCTGAGGATAACATTAATGCCTTGTATTTTGATCATGAATTAGATCCTTGTGTGAAAGTCGTAGCTGCTGCTTCTGGTGGAGATTACTACGACGCGATTCATATCTCTAATGTAGCTTGTTCATTACCTGAATACTATGCTGAAGGGGGGGCAAAGAATGTGGCACGTCGTGATGGAATGGCTACAACGGTATACTCTGCAATCACTACTATTGGAGAGATTCCTTCATACTACTTCCAAGCTGTCGGTAGTGGAACAGGTGCCATTGCTGCATGGGAAGCGGTAGAACGTTTTAAAGAAGATGGTCGCTTTGGTTCGAACAACATGAAACTATTGGTTTCGCAGAATGAACCATTTGTGCCTATCCAGTTAGCATGGAGAGCAGACTCTCGTTCAATGTTGCCTCAAGATGATGACCAAGCACGTCGTCAAGTGGAAGAGATCGATGCAAAAGTGTTGTCTAATAGAAAGCCTCCTTATGGTTTGACTGGAGGGCTATACGATGCATTAAAAGCAACTGACGGAGATGTATTGACTGCATCAAACGAAGAAGGTGCTGCTGCTGGTGAATTATTCGAGAAACTTGAAGGTATCGATATTGAACCTGCATCTGCAATTGCTTTGGCCACTTTGATTAAAGAGGTGCCACAATTAGATAAAGATGCTTTGATCATGTTGAACATTACTGGTGGTGGAAAAAATAGATTCCACAAGGATCACAAAATATTTATGAAGAAGCCTGATATGGTTATCCCTATTGGTGTTTCGGATGAAGAGATTATTGCCCATTTAAATGGTTTGATCAAATAATTCTATCGGTTACGGGAGAATAAGGCTGTTCTCCCGTAATTTTTTTTGATGTTTATGTTGTTGAGGACTAAAATTATAGCCATTTATCCTTATTTATTAGCCATTTTTAGTGGCTGTTTTTTTTGGAACTTCAATCAAAATACATAGATTTGCATCGCAATTAAGAAATGGTCTAGTAGCTCAACTGGATAGAGCATCAGCCTTCTAAGCTGAGGGTTGTGGGTTCGAGTCCCGCCTGGATCACTCTTTTTTTGTAATACCAAGTATGGTCTAGTAGCTCAACTGGATAGAGCATCAGCCTTCTAAGCTGAGGGTTGTGGGTTCGAGTCCCGCCTGGATCACACTAACATATTTTTTAAGGATCGGTCTAGTAGCTCAACTGGATAGAGCATCAGCCTTCTAAGCTGAGGGTTGTGGGTTCGAGTCCCGCCTGGATCACCTGTTAAGCCTAAATCATTTCTTGATTTAGGCTTTTTTATTGCCCTCTCTCTCTTCTATTGGTAATATCTCAACTCTATTCTCTAGTAATCCTACTTTCTTTAGATCTCGATTTTATCTGAAAAGAGTTCTACTCGTCTTTGTCTATCAACACCATTACTCACGTATAAGAATCTATTCACCCCAGATCCATTTTCGTTATTAATTCCCCACTTTTTTATATGACTTCAGAGCTACCTTCCCCTGACTTTCCCCTGCCCTTCCCCTGCAATTGTGCGAGAATAGTTCGTGAATACTTCGAGAATGGTCCATCGATTTGGGCAGAATATCGGAGAATTCTCGGACAATATTCGGATATTTTTCAAGTCATTGCATACTAAAGGCAGGGGAAGTGCAGGGGAAAGTAGTATGGAGGTGATGTATAAGACTAACATTGCTTCTCTGGTATAACATGGCACTTTGATGTGTCGAGGAGGTTTTCAATCGGAGTTTAACTGTATTAATGAGAAAAGATTGCCTCTTCTGATATTTATTGTTTGATTTTTTTGGAGTAAATAAGGAGTTGGAGGTATGTTTTATGAGTGGATAAAATAACTTTCCTATATATAGTAATGGTTATGGTATTTGTCTTTTGAAGTTCAATAGATGTTATGGATTGTGAAAATGTGACTTTTTGGGGATGATTTAGATAAAGAGAGTAAAATACCTATTTGTCTTTTTAAATAATTACTGCCTATCTTTGAGACCTGTTATACAACATTCTCTGAACTGCTACCTGTCTTATCAGTTGATTATTCTGATAAGCAAGGTGGCTTTGTTTAAGAGAGATTATTAAGATTATTAATTCATTATTCATCCAGTATTATGGAGTGTGACTGTATCAAATTAGAAAGGTTAATATTTTATGAAAAAGAGTTTATTCGCCATGACGGCTATCGTCTTGGTCAGTTTAAATATTGCGCTCGGTCAGAGACCTGCAATAACTGGCCTCGTTATCTCAAAACGTGATAACCAACCAATTCCTGGAGCAACCGTTGTTGTTTCCTCTACATCTATAGGTACTGTCACAAGCTTCGATGGTTCCTTTCAAATTTCGCCTCCTTCTGAGGCAAAGACCTTGACTGTAAGTTATATTGGCATGAAGCCTGTTGAGGTCCAAATTACCCAAAAAGAGTTTTATAAAATTGTTCTTGAATCACATAATGTTTCTGTGGATGAGGTGGTTGTGACCGCTTTAGGTGTTTCAAGGGAGAAGAAAGCACTAGGGTATTCGGTTCAGAATATTTCTGGTAGTAATGTGGGACCTGGAGATCAAGGGAATGCGGTAGCTCAGTTGTCTGGTAAGGTAGCAGGGGTACAGATTTCAGGCTCTTCAAGTGCTATTGGTGGATCTACTCGGGTGTTAATTCGTGGTGCTAATTCGATAACAGGGGAGAACCAACCTCTATTTGTAATTGATGGTGTCCCATTGGATAATGCCAACTATAGTGAGAGTAAAGATCGACCAGGTGGTAGTGGTATTGATTATGGAAATATGTCTCAGGATATTAATCCCGAGGATATTGAAACGATATCGGTATTGAAAGGTCCATCTGCTGCAGCCCTTTATGGCTCTAGAGCTGCCAATGGGGTGATTATGATTACGACCAAGAGAGGGGGTAAGCGTCCTGGATTGGGGGTCACTATTCGTAGTGGTGTCTCTGTGGAGAAAGTGAATCGATTACCAAAACTACAGAGTCAATATGGTGGCGGTGGTTTAAGTAGCTTTGATAAGGTGACCATCGACGGAACGCCATATGCAACGGTGGCATATCATGTGGATGAGAGTTGGGGCCCTAAGTTCGATCCGAATCAACAGGTGTTGCATTGGGATGGATTGAATCCGCAAGATCCAGATAATTATTTGAAGACAAGGCCTTGGGTGGCTCCAGAGAATGATATTGATAAGTTCTTTGATACAGGGGTGATTTTTAATAATACGATCTCTTTATCTGGCTCGAAAGAGGATAGTGATTTTCGTCTGTCTTTTCATAGTTTGAATGCTACCGGTTTTCTACCTAATGCCTCTTCGGATAAATATACGGTTACTTTCAATGGTCGCTCTAAGATTAGTGAGATGATTGAGATTACGGCTGGTGGATCTTTTATCAATAATCAAGTGACAGGTCGTCCTGTGACTGGTTATAGTTCGAACAATGTGATGCTTCAGTTGACGCAGTGGGGACAACGCCAACTGGACTATGAGAGATTGAAGAACTATAAGAATGAGGATGGGACACATAATCCATGGAACCGTACTTCTGCCTTAAATCCTAGAGCAAAGTATATCAATAATCCATACTGGATTCGGAATGAGAATTACACAGAGGAGAGTCGAAATAGATTTATTGGTAATGCTGGTGTGACTTTGAGGCCTACCAAATCATTGAGCTCAACTTTGAAGGTGTATCATGACTCTTATGTCTTTCAGAATTCAGACCGTATGGCTGTTGGGTCACGTCATACACCAAGTTATTCGGAGACCGTTAGACAGTTTCAAGAGAATAATGTGGAGTGGATCACACAGTGGCAAAAGCAAGTTGGAGACGATTGGTCTTTAGATGCTTTGGTTGGTGGAAATATACGAAAGAATAAATTCTATCGTACTTCAGGTGAAACCCAGAGTGGATTGTTTATTTCGGGATTGTATAATACAAAGAATTCTGTTGATCCTCCTATTGTAGATGACTATGAGAGACATCGTTTGGGCTATAGTGTGTTTGGGCGTCTGAGTGCTGGGTATAAAAGAGTTTTGTATGTAGATGTTACTGCTCGAAATGATTGGTCTTCTACTCTGCCTGTGGAGAATAGGTCTTATTTCTACCCATCGGTGAACGGAAGTTTTGTGTTCAGTTCATTGCCGTGGTTCGAATCTTCGGAGGTGCTTTCCTTTGGTAAGGTGAGAGCAGGATGGGCCAAGACAGGAAATGATACGGATCCTTACGCTTTGTCGGAGACTTACGCTATCACTTCGCCCAACTTTTCAGGGGTAGCTCAATATAGTGTGCCTGATGTTTTGGCTAATGGCGATCTGAAAGCTGAGGTGACTTATGCCAAGGAGGTTGGTTTAGAGGCAATGTTCTTTAATAATCGATTGGGTTTTGATGCGACACTCTACTGGAATCGCACAGAGGATTTGATCACCAAGGTGGCACTTTCTGGTACTTCAGGTTATTCTCATATGTTTGATAATGCAGGGGTGATGACCAATAATGGTTTTGAGTTGGTATTGAATGCGACGCCTGTGAAGACCAATAATTTCTCTTGGGATATTACGGTCAACTATGCGAAGAATAATAACAAGTTGGTGTCGTTGAAAGAGGGTATAAATAACTACCAGATGGGGGTTGCTCCACAGAATGTTACGGTGAATGCCTTTGTCGGATCATCGTATGGTGCAATTTTGGGAACTAACTATGTGTATGATGACCAAGGTCAACGTGTTGTTGGGATTGATGGAAGATATCTTGAGACATTAGCACCAGAGGTTATTGGTAGTGTACTTCCTGATTATAATATGGGAATACAGCAGCAGTTCCGTTATAAGAATGTCTCTCTATCTGCTTTGATTGATATTCAGAAAGGTGGAAACTATTACTCTATCTCGAATCTATTCGGTATGTCTTCGGGGTTGCTCGAAGAGACAGTATATCGCAATGGGGTTGATATTCGAGAGCATGGTTTGATTCTAGATGGTGTTTATGGCAAGTTTGATGCTGATGGGAATGTTGTACATGTGACCAAAGATAATGTGACTTCAAGTGGTGCCGTTGCCAATGACACAGAGATTACTGCTCGTCAGTATGGGAAAGATTTTCGTTATGGTCCCGATGTTCAAAATATATTTGATGCTTCTTATATCAAGTTGAGGGAGGTTACTTTAAGTTATCAGTTCCCAAGTCGTTTGACGGGTCCTATTCAGAATTTACGTTTCTCAATCTATGGTAGAAACCTATATACTTGGGGGCTCGATAATACGAATATAGATCCTGAAATGGCTGTTACCTCATCAGGTAACGTGCAAGGTATTGAGGGAGGGGCCCTTCCTTCGACAGCCAATTATGGTGTGAATGTTCAGTTCAGTTTGTAATAGAAATAAAAAGATAAAGTTATGTTGAAACTAAGATTTAATAGATATATCGTGTTGTTCCCAATCTTTTTATTTCTAATTGGATGTGGAGATCAATTGACAGAGACCAATGTTAACCCCAACGCACCTAATAGGGTGCCTGTGACTACTTTGTTGATCAAGTCGCAGAACAGTTTGATTCATCATCTTCGAGATAAATCGTATGCAGGGCGTTCGGCTTTAGTTTGGATGCAATATTGGGCACAAACGAACTATACAAATGAAGATCGATATGTTTTTGATGAGAATACCAACGCTTCAAGATGGTCACAGATATATCTTGATTTGATGGATCTTAAAGAGATAGAAGAGATCAATGCGGACCCACAACAACGATTGGAAGCTGCACTTTATGGTGATAGTGATAACCAAGTGGCGGTGGCAAGGATATTAAAGTCATGGGTGTTTATGGTTCTTACCGAGAGTTATGGTCCGATACCATACTACTCTTATGGAAATAAGAGTGATGATTTTCAGGCTCTAGGAGCTCGCAACAAAGTGGTGAATCCAATATATGCGGATCCTCAGTCGGTATATTTAGATATATTGAATGAGTTGAGAGAGGCTGCGGATATGATTCATGAGGATAAAATTGCTTTCTCTTCGGGAGATAATATCTATCAAGGAGATGCCAGGAAGTGGAAGCGGTTGGCTAACTCTTTGATCTTAAGAGGAGCATTGCGTATTTCTAAGGTGTTGCCTGAGGTGGCTACGGAGGCCATACAGAAAGCTTTGGATAGTGGTGTGATGCAAAGTAATGATGATAGTGCATTTTTTACTAGTGATGCGGTTGCTGCAAATGCATCCCCTTTTTATAGAGCTTTTGCGATCGATAATAGATCAGATTTTGCTGTAGCAAAACCTTTTGTAGATCTACTAAAAGGGGTGTCTGGACCATTTGCACAAGTCGACCCAAGGTTATATTATTTTGCGGCTCCGATTGAAGCAGTTGCCTTTGCAAGTTCAGGTCCTCAGATTATTCATAAGAGTTATATCCCATCAGCAAGTGATTTGTTGGGTAGTGGTACGTATCAAGTGGATAATTATGAGGGGATGCCTTATGGTTTGGAGAGTGTGTTTACATCTCGTATTGGTATTGGAGCCACTTCATTACCCAACATGCCGATCCAAGCGACCTTTAAGAATACGATTATGGGTTACAGTGAAGTGTGCCTTATTCTATCAGAGTGGAATGGATGGGATGATGCTTATTACAAGAGAGGTGTAGCGGCTTCTTTGGATCGATGGGGTGTGACAGCTTCTAATATCAATGATTATGTTGCTCTTTTATCCCCTGCAAACGAAGAGCGTGTTCTTACCCAAAAATATATTTCATTGTATATGCAGCCATTTAACGCATGGGCTGAATATCGAAGAACAGGATATCCTAAAATATTGGTAAAACCAGGGGAGGTTTCGTTTGTGGATGAGAAAGGTGTGTTGAATGAAGAGGGTGAGACAGTGAAAGGCAAGTCCTATATATTCACATCCTTGGCACCTGATGTACAAGATGATCTTCCTCGTAGGTTACGTTATTCAAATAAAGAGAGTTTATTAAACCCTTCGGGATATAAAAAAGGGCTTGCACTTTTAAACGGTCCTGATTTAATGAGTACCGACATATGGTGGGATATTGATTAGTGTCTAGTCATACCAATTAAGTCATGAAGTGATCTATATGATTGTGTTCTATATCGTTTATACTTCGTTAAAAAAACTCACCGTTGGGAGAGCGATGCTTCGATTTTTATGCCTTGTCTAAACAAGATATATTCGCAAGATTCGATAGTTAATTTGATAGTTCAATAGGTATTATATAGTGGTTAATAATGATCAGGGGGGCTGTCTTATTCTAGATAGTCCTCCTTTTTTTGGGTTTGGTCAAAAAGATCTGTTCGTGACTTTTTTGCTATTGGTTGATGTAAATGGTGATTTGGTAGATTAAAAAATGTTTCATAATCTAAAATAATCGTGAGTAAGATTAAGTGTAGATCAATTAGAGATTTCAAAATAGTTTCAATATGAGACAAATATTAATTATGAATTATTCCTTAAATTTTTAGAACAAAGCATTAGAATCCATTGTTTTTTATCCATATTTTTCAATTGAAATAGATGAAAAACACCTAATTTTCTTATGGATATGAACTCTATAAAGAAGATAAATATGGATTAAGTAAATGTAGTATTAAGTAGTATGCTATGCATTATTCGTGTCGTAGTATCGTTTTTATTGTAGTTAAAAAAGGAAGGTGCGCCAACACCTTCCTTTGATAAACAAACCTGTTATCAGCAGGTCTATCATTTTGAATAAGTAATACAAAGTTATGAAAAAAAATGTAGTTTCTCATTTATTTGGGAAACATCTGTACTGGATAAAATTGAGAGCAATTGCTCTTTGTTTGGTCGCAATGTGTTTATCTGAGGTAACACATGCAAAATTGTTAATAAGTAGGTCTATACTATCATCATCCACTCCGCAGGTTATCGATGATAAGAATGGGGAAGTAACAGGAGTTGTTACTGGAGTCGATGGAGCTCCGATACCAGGGGTTACCGTTGCAATAAAGGGTACTTCAAGAGGAACAGTAACAGATCTTAATGGTCGATATCTGTTAGATCGGGTTTCGAAAGATGAGATATTGGTTTTTTCCTATATTGGAATGGAGCAGTTAGAAACTCCCCTCGATGCTAAGAGTATTTTGAATGTTGTTCTAAAGAGTCGTTATGTTGGATTAGAAGAGGTTGTTGCTATTGGGTATGGATCGGCTAAGAAATCTGACCTGTCTTCATCTATCGCAACAATAAATAATGTTAAACAAATTAGTAGCCGTCCTGTAACAAATACTTCAGATTTTCTTCAAGGAAATACTGCTGGAGTTACGGTGGTTCAACAAGGAGGAGATCCGTCAAAACAGGCAAATGTAGTTATACGTGGTGTCGGTTCTGTGAATAGCGAATCGCCTTTGTGGGTTGTTGATGGGATGCCTTATTATGGAGGTGCGATTAATCCCAATGATATTGAGAGTATTACGATTCTAAAGGATGCGGCTTCATCATCTATCTATGGTGCTCAAGCCTCTTCTGGTGTGATTGTGGTTACAACAAAAAGCGGGAAGAGTGGCAAGCCCAAGGTTAGTGTCGATATGTATGCAGGTGTACAACAGGCAACTAATACCCCCACTCCTTTGACGGCAGAACAACAGAATTCGGCTTACAATAATGCAGCTGATAATAGTGGTGTTGCTCGATTGGCTGTACATGATGTGGCTCAAAATCCCTGGGGGGCGGTAACTCGTACAAATTGGGTGGATGAGATTTTTAGAGATGCTTATGTGAAGAGCATTAATATCAGAGTTTCAGGTGGTGGTAATAAAGGACGCTATATGTCTTCTTTCAACTATTTGGACAAAGAGGGATTACTTCTTGGTACTAAAATGAATCGATTTGCATTCAGAATGAAGAGTGAATATGATTTGTCTGATAAGATATCTATTGGTGAGAATATATATGCTACAAAAGGCTACTCCGTTGGTGCCAATACTTCAAGTAGCTATGGAGGTGCAATTATTAATGCAATATATATGCCTTCGTCAGCACCAGTCTATGATGAGAGTGGTAATTACCATGGTGTGGCACCAGCAGGGTCTGCATTTGCAGGTTCTTATGGGGATGTATATAATCCTGTATCACTATTAAATAGGCCGACAGTTACGAATCCTAAAACAACCTTTAATGTTAATGGTTATATCACTTATAAACCATTGAAAGGGCTAAAATTTAAGAGTTCGTATGCTGTTGATTTGATGGGTACCGAATATAAGAAATTCACTCCAAAAATCCCAGAATCGGGAAGACGAACAGATATGAATTATTTGAATCAATCTTGGTCGAAAAGGAGTAAGTGGATTTGGGATAACCAGATAAATTATGACTTAGATGTAAATAGGCATCATATTGATCTAACTGGGGTTTATACAGCTCAGATGACAACTTATGAAAGAAATACTATTTATGCACAAAATTTTGCTAGAGAAGAGAGTTGGTATCAGTATTTAAGTAATGCAGGAGAGATAACCAGTTGGTCCTCTAAAGCATATGAAGATGCATTGATTTCTTTGATCGGTAGAGTGAGATATGATTTCGATAATAGGTATTTTATCTCATTGAGTATTAGAGGAGATCGAACCTCTCGTTTGGCTCCAAAGAATAATAGTGATGTTTTTAGTTCGATATCAGGGGCATGGCGGGTTTCTGAGGAGTCTTTTATGGAGTCTATCGATTGGATCTCTTCTTTGAAATTTAGAGCATCATGGGGGGAAATAGGTAATATCCAGTCTGTGAGTTATTATGCATATAATGTTCCAATGAGTAGTCAAAAACCATATTTGGGAAAAGTGCCTGAATATATCCCTGGTTACTATGTGAATCAACAGTCTAACCCTGATTTGAAATGGGAAAGGGCGGAGACATATGGAATCGGAATGGATGCTTCTTTATTTAACGGTAAGGTTGAGATAATCGCAGATTATTTTGTAAAAAACACAAAAGATATGATCTTAACAAATGCAGCCGATCCACATACAGGTGTGACCAATGGACCAACATCTAATGTGGGTAATGTAATCAATAAAGGATATGAGATATCTTTGGCATATAGAAATCATGATGGGGTATTCAAATATGGTATTCAAGGAAATATATCTTCTATAAAAAATAAACTAAAAGATCTAGATGGTTATACTAGTAAATATATTTACCACTCCGATAATGTTAGATCGACATTATATCCTTTTAGGTCACAACCTGGGCAGTCATTATACTCATATCATTTGATAGAGGCGGAAGGGATTTTCCAGAATCAATCACAAATTGAAGCACATCAGAAAGATGGAGTGTTAATACAACCTAATGCAAAGCCTGGGGATTTGAAGTTTCGAGATGCAAATGGAGATGGCAAGATTTCAGATGGAGATCGGACTTTCCACGGTAACGCCTTTCCGACATTAACTTTTGGTTTGACATTGAATATGGAGTATAAAAACTTTGATGTCTCATGTCTTTTTCAAGGAGTGTCGGGAGCTCAGGTATTTAATGGATATAAGTATTCGACGTATAATTTATCCGAGCAGACCTATAATAGAGATCGAAGAGTTCTTGAGGCTTGGTCCCCTGCAAATACGAATAGTGGTGTTCCAATGATAAAAGTAACAGATGATAATAGAAATTTTGGAACGAATTCGACATGGTATCTTGAGGATTCTTCTTATTTAAGATTGAAGAATCTGACAGTTGGCTATACCTTACCTCGCTCATTGATGCATACGGTCCTCCCAGGATCTTCGTTACGTGTCTACGCTACTGTTGAGAATGTCTTTACGATAACGGACTATACAGGAATGGATCCAGAGGTTGGGAATCGGGGATTGGATGTAGGAGCTTATCCTGTTCCAAGAACTTATGCAGCAGGTATTTCGTTTAACTTCTAAGAACGACATTCTTTATTTAATGATATTATAATTTGTTAATATGAAAAGCTTAAATAGAATTTATACAATGCTCTTGTGTCTTCTTGTGGCATCTGGTTGTACAAAAGAGTTCACAGAAAAGACTCCACTAGGGAGTGCAACCTCTGGGAATTATTGGCAAACAGAAGCAGATGCTATTGCTGCAGCAAATGCTATGTACTATTATATGAAAGATGAAGATATGTTTTCGAGAGGTTTTTTTTGGTATATTAATGCCTCGGATGACATGGTTACAGGTCGAACAAATGCAAAAGCAGATGCTGCCGTTCATTTTAATTTGAGTGGAGATGAAAGCTATTATAGTTGGATGTATCCACAATGTTATAAGGTTATTCGACGTGCTAATGATGTTTTGGTTCATGTTCCCAAAATTCAAATAGAGCAAAAGCTAAAGAATCGAATCTTAGGAGAGGCCTATTTCATGAGAGGATTCCACTATTTCTGGTTATCTCATACTTATGGTGATAATGGTGATAATGGAGGAGTGCCAATCGTAACTGAAGAAAATATGTATTCGACAAACTTTTCTCGTCCTCAGAGTGTTATAGATAATTATAAGCAGATTGTTAGTGATCTGGAGAAAGCGGTTGAATTTTTACCTCTTTTTACCTCCTATGAGAGTAGAGACCTTGGTCGTGCCCATAAAGATGCGGCATTGGCTTATATTGCTAAGACATACTTGTATTGGGCTCAGTATGATAATAGTAAGTGGAGTGAGGTGGTTAAGTATTGTGACAAGGTGACAAATTCTGGATCAGAGAGGGCTGTGCTTAATACAGGTCACCCCGATCAAGATTATCAAGCGGTGTTTAAAGCTTCTGAGAATTATGGAAGTGAATATATTTGGTCTGTGGTATCTGGTGTAGATGCAGGGAGTAAGTTGCCTGGAGTAATGCTTGAGAATAAAGGTTGGGGGGATTATAATGGTTGGGGGTATTATCAGCCATCATTAGAACTCTACAATTCGTTTGAAATAGGAGATCATCGTAAGGAAGTGACTATCTTAGAATATGGAAGAGAGTTTCAGTGGTTGGGTACCACAAAGCGATACGCTTCACAAAATTCTCGAACAGGTTTTCAGTTTAATAAATATATGAGTCCTTTTGGTTTTGAAGGTGCTGTAGGAACAACAGTGAACCCTAATGGTAACAGTCCTACAACAAAACTGAATGTTCCAATATTAAGGTATTCAGAGGTTGTTCTGATGAGAGCTGAAGCACTATTAATGAAGGGGGAAAATGCAGACAGTGATATTAATAAAGTTCGAGTTAGAGCTGGGCTTACTCCTGTCGTTAATGCAGGTTTGGATGAATTAAAGCATGAGAGAAGAGTTGAATTAGCAGGAGAGTTTGCAAATAGACATTTTGATCTTGTAAGATGGAAAGATGCTGATCGTGTATATAATCAACCCTTGCATGGAAGGAGTTATAACGATCGTACAGATCCTAATTCATCATTTACAATCGTTGAGGTGCGTCCGGCTAGACCTGAATATAACCCTTTAATACATCATGTATGGGTAATTCCTAATGATGATGTGGCGATATCTGGAATTAAACAGAACATTGGTTGGTAAATGAACTTTGTAAGGATAAGATCTTATCCTTACAAAGTAATTATTAGGTGTTAATATTAAAATATTATGATGAAGAATATTCTATTTTATTCACTCTTTATATGGAGTGGAATATTTATCACTGGTTGTGATCAATCGATTGATTCCTCAAAGAGTTATGGATTACGATTTAGAGAAGATAAGACCTTTATAATAGCTCAGTTTACAGATATTCACTGGAGTAATTCATCGCCAAAATGTCACGAGACGTTGATGTCTATCCATTCAGTTTTGACAGAAGAAAAACCTGATTTAGTTATATTGACAGGTGATATTGTTACGGATGATCCCTCTAAGAAGGGATGGGCAAGAATCGCAAAAGTGTTTGAAAAGAATCAGGTTAAATGGACAGTAGTGCTAGGAAATCATGATAGTGAACCAGATATCAAGAGAGCCGAGATATTTAATTATTTGAAGACGAAACCGTTTTTTATTGGAGAGGTTGGTAACGTAACAGGGGTAGGTAATTTTGATCTACCTATTATTGGTTCTTCTAGCGATAAGGTGGAAGCTGTTGTATATTGTATGGATTCAAATGAGTATGGAATTAACCCTAAGATTACAGATTACGATTGGATACATTATGATCAGATTGAATGGTATAGAAACCTGAGTGACTCATACCGACAAACAAATGGAGATAGAGCTATTCCTTCGTTGGCTTTTTTTCATATTCCATTACCTGAATATAAAGAGTTGTTATCTGACTCTTTAAAAGTTGGATTACAATACGAGGGAGTTGCAAGTTCGGATCTAAATTCAGGTTTATTTACTTCGATGATAGAAAAACAAGATGTAATGGGGGTGTTCGTTGGTCATGATCATAATAATAACTTTATCGGTGTTTATAAAGGTGTCGGTCTTGGTTATGGACAGAGATCAGGTGCAGATAGTTATGGAAAGATACCTATCGGAGGTCGAATTATTCGTTTAAATGAAGGTTCCTTTTCCTATGATAGTTGGATCCGTACTCATAAAGGAAGGGATTTTATGTTTCATTATCCTTCTGGAATGCCTTCTATCACTGATACTACAGAGGTTTTATCTTCAATGAATCCTGGAGATGTTGTGAATGGAATTTACTATAGATATTATGAAGGTCAATTCGAAAATGTTTCTTCTATTGATTCAGGACAATTAAAAGGTAAGGGTGTTTTGCCGAATTTTGGCATTGATAAGGCTTTAGTCAAGGATTATTATGGGTTTGTATTTGAAGGCTGGATAAAAATTCCACACAGAGCATTTTATCGTTTCTATACCTATACTGATGATGGTTCCGTTTTAACCATAGATGATTGTGTGGTTGTTAATAATGATGGGGCTCATGGAGTTGTAAGAAGAGATGGTCTGGTTGCATTGGATGCAGGATATCATAAGATTAGGTTGGAATATTTTGAATCGTATATGGGACAGAAATTAGATGTTGGAATGTCAAGTGTCTATTCTTCGGAAATGGTTATCCCTGATAATATGTTGTATGTAAAGAGATCGGAGTAATGAGAATAACTATTTTAATATTATTATTCATGCAGCTTTTATCGATGGATGTTTTTTCTCAAACAAGGAGGAGCCATGTGTACACTAGTGATAATGGATATGAGCTGGTTGATGTTCTTCCATCGAAGAAGAATAAAGTTAAGAATGTGATCTTGATGATAGGTGATGGGATGGGTTTAACTCATAGTTCTTCTGCATGGGTTGCAAACCGAGGGAAGCTAAATATGGTGGACAGAACAATGCATGTTGGATTGACTAAAACGTATTGTGAAGATCAATTGATTACAGATTCAGGTGCGGCTGGTACGGCTATTGCTACTGGTGTCAAAGCAAAGTATCATTCAGTTGGTGTGGATGTGGGTAATAAGCCTATGGATTCGCTTACGGATCTTGCAAAAGCAAAAGGGTTATCGACAGGTATTGTAGTGACTTGTGGTTTAACTGATGCTACTCCTGCATGTTTTGTTTCGAATAACAAGGAGCGTGAAAATGAGGAAGAAATTGCACTGGGATATCTTGATAGTAATCTAGATGTTGTATTTGGAGGAGGCCGTCGTCAATTTAACCGTCGATCAGATAAGAGAGATCTCCTTAAGGAGTTAGACCAAAAAGGATACCATGTTGTATCTTCGTTGGAAGAGGCAAAGATATATCAAGGAGAGAGGTTGTTTGCAGTTGTTGAAGAGGGGCAGATTCCATTAGCAATGGAGAGAAAAGATGAGTTTCAAGATGCTGTTAATATGGCAATAACTCATTTGGATAGGAATAAGAGAGGTTTCTTTGCGATGTTTGAGTCGTCTAGAATTGATGATTGTGGACATGCTAATAATGTGGGAGACCTAATAGAAGAGATATTTGATTTTGATCAGGCAGTAGGACAGGTCTTGAAATGGGCTGAATTAGATGGAGAGACTCTCGTTATAATTGTTGCAGATCATGAAACAGGTGGGTTAACATTGAATGGAGGAGATTTATCTAAAGGCGAAGTCGATGTTGATTTTCAGAATGGAGGTCATTCAGGTGTAATGGTTCCTATTTATACTTATGGTCCTATGAGTGATTCTTTCTCAGGCGTGATGGAGAATACTGATATCTTTGTAAATATTGTACGGATTTTGAAATTGTAGATTCTATGTAAAATTAAATGAGAGACACTTACTTCGTATAGTAGGTGTTTTTCTTTTAAGTGTAACTTTTTTTTTGATCTATTACGATAACATGGTATATCTTTTGTCAGCGAATGGAGGATGGGAGATCAATGTTTGGGGGCTTGTAATTAGTATCTTTTTTTATTCGGGCTAAACTATTTTGATTCTCCTAGTGTTTAATAAGTTATAACATCTAAAGAAAAGACTCAATGGTTTTACGACGAATATTAATACTCGTTCTTTTGTGTGTCGTTGGCACTTCGTTTGCAAGTGAAAAAAATAAAGCGAAAGCAGAAAGGGACTCTACAAAGAATCTGCGTTTTAGCATTCTTGGAGGTCCTGGTTATACTCCTGATTTTGGTATTTTAATTGGAGGAAGTGCATTGTTTACTTTTCAGATGAATATGCAAGATACTATTAGTAAAAGATCTGTGGTTCCTGTTGCTTTTGCTTTCTTATTTGAGGGTGGAGTAAACTTATTGGTTAGGCCACAGCTTTTTTTTAAGGAGGATAAGATAAGGTTAATGGGTAAATATACTTATGTGAATACCACTGATAATTATTATGGTATAGGTTATTCTGAGAATAAGAGTATTACAAGATCAGATAGTACGACTTCATACAGTAATAGTATGTTTCAGATTAATCCGATAGTGTTGTTTCGAATTCCTTCGAGTGATTTTTTCGTTGGACCAGTGTATGATTTACGTATAAATAAAATAACAGATCCTTCAAAGGGGGTGCAAGAGGATCCTTATTATGTAGCAGATGGAGGGGAGTCCGAAGGGATAGATATGTTGACCTCTGGATTGGGGTTCAAAGTTAGTTATGATACACGAGATGTCCCCGCAAATGCCTATCGTGGTATCTATTTCGATCTGCAATTTTTACAGTATGCAACGATATTCGGTAGTGATTATACTTTTAATGTGACAGATTTTACCTATAGCCAATATTTAAGATTGCCTAGATTGGGAGAGCGTTCTGTGTTGGCTTGGATGGCAAAGTCTAGTTATGCTTCGGGGGATATTCCATTTACGCAGTATCCATCGGTTGGTTCTCCTTTTGATTTACGAGGTTACTATAAAGGTCAGTTTCGAGATAAGTCGGCCTCTGCAATAATATGTGAATATAGACATATGCTCAATATTGAACCTCATAACTTTGCTACTAAAATGTTGAGTAAGCTTGGGTTTGCTGCATGGGGAGGCGTTGGGTTTATGGGACCATCACCATGGGATATTGATGGGGTACTACCCAACTATGGTGTTGGCTTAAGAATTGAAGTACAGCCAAGAATGAATTTTAGGATGGATATTGGTCGAGATCCAATTGTTGGAAATACGCTTCTGTATTTTAACATGACAGAAGCATTCTAGTTGATGTTTAATGTATAATGAAATCTATTTGTGAACTATTTCCTAATATCAAGTTAAGATAAGTTCGATATAGTGTAAATATCGTGTGTGTTTAGTTGTATAAACATACGCGATTTTTTTATGTCATTAAATTAATTTTTACGAATTACTATATATCATATCTACAAAATAGGGGTATTGTTAATGAGTGTTTAGATTGTAGTAAAAGGACTTTATATGGAGTATAATGAAGATCTAAGTTAGTAATAATTAGTATTTTAAATTGAACAATTGGTGTTGTAACCTGTTAGTTTAATGTTTTAGAACATGTTGTGTTTATTTGACTGTATAAGAGTGTTTTATGTGCTATTGTTAGGTCATGTAGATATGTTTAAATCTATAGTAGTGCCATCGTTGGGATAAGAAAATAAGAAAATGATAGCATTTCAGATAGGTTTGCTAAGAGCTCTTGAGAAGTAATTAGACTCTGCTTCTTAAGAGTGAGAAAGAACAAAGTTTTATTATCATATTACTAACAACAAAAAGATGAAGAAGATTCACCAATTGCAGTGGTTACGAAAATTTTCTCTTGTGTTTGTGATGCTATTCAGTGTTTCGGCACTATTTGCACAAGATAAATTTCTAACTGGTAATGTTAAGTCAGGTCAAGATCAAATGCCTGTGCCAGGAGCGACGGTTTTGATTAAAGGAACAAATATCGGTACGGTTACTGATTTTGATGGTAACTACCGTTTGAAAGTTACTCCTGATTATCAATCTAGCTCAACAATTGTATATCAATTTGTAGGGATGAAAACACTTGAGGTTGCTTATTCAGGACAGGATGTTCAGAATGTTACCTTAGAAGCAGACTTAGAACAACTAGATGATGTAGTTGTAACTGCTCTTGGTATCAAGAGAGAGAAGAAGTCATTAGGTTATGCTGCTTCAGAAGTCGGAGATGAGGCTTATGCAACAGCTAAGGATGCTAACGTAATGAGTTCACTTTCTGGTCGTTTGGCTGGGGTGCAGGTGAACCAAACGGGGCAAGGAGCTGGTAGTTCTTCTTCGGTTATAATCAGAGGTAACGCAAACTTAAGTGGAAGTAACCAACCATTATATGTTGTGGATGGTGTGCCTATTGCGAATAACCAATTCTCTAACGCGGATGATGGAGACAACGGTGGTATCGATTCAGGTAATGGATTATCAGGAATTTCTTCAGATGATATTGAAAATATATCTGTATTGAAAGGTGCATCAGCAACTGCACTTTATGGAACAAGAGCGATGAATGGTGTGGTTCTTATAACAACCAAATCAGGTACAGGAGCAAAGGGTACTCAGGTGGAATTCAACTCTAACTTTACACTAGATAAAGCTCGTGTTTATTCTGATTGGCAAGATGTTTATGGTCAAGGTCGTTATGGAGTAGCGCCAACATCTCAAGCTGATGCAAATAACAATACCTCTATGTGGGGTAATAGTTATGCTAATCAATCGAGTTATGTGGATTATCAAGGAAATGATTCAGATTATCGTTTTTATGATAATGAAAATAACTTTTATGAGAATGGAACAACGTGGACAAATTCTGTTTCTGTAACCAATAGAGGAGACGATTCAAACGTGAGATTCTCATATAGTAATACATCGAATGATGGATTGGTTCCAGAGACAACATATGAGAGAAATGCTTTGTCATTAAATGGTGGCGCGAAAGCTTTTGAAGGAAAATTGGAGTTGAATGCAAAGATCTCATATACCAATGAGAAAGCGGACGCTTCGTTGTCGGGAAATTCTGCATTTAATCCAACAGCTCAACTTCTAGGAGTCCCAAATAATGTTTCCTTAGGACAGTTGCAGAATTATAAAGATCCTGTTACAGGCTTGCCTATTGGTATTGGTCTAAATAATAGTAATCCATATTGGACATTGAATGAAGTGGAGAATAACTACGATAAGGATCGTTTGATCTCGATGGTTTCAGCTAAGTTTAATTTTACTGAAGATTTGAGTGCACAGGTACGTTATGGTAGTGATTTAACTTATTATAATAGCAATGCCTTGTATCCAATTGGAACACCATACTATGAGAATGGTAGGGCTAATATGGAGAAGAATCAAAATATTGAAACCAATATGGATGCGTTGATTACTTATGATAAGGATTTCAATGAGAAATTTGGTTTGACCGTTAATGCTGGAGCTTCGAGATGGGATAAAGAGTTCGAAAGTATTGGAATTAATTCGGATACTTTTGCTGATCCTAATTTACAGGTTCCTAATAAAGGACAGAATAATACAGCATATACTGGGTATTCGCATAGACGAATTAACTCTCTATACGGAACGGCTCAGTTACGATATAATAACTTCTTATTTGTGGATGTAAGTGCTCGTAATGATTACTCTTCGACGCTTCCTTCAAATAATAATTCCTATTTCTATCCTTCGGTTGCAGCTTCTTTTGTTGTTTCTGATGCATTTGAATTGCCTGAGTTTATCTCTTTTGCAAAAGTACGTGGATCATGGGCTCAAGTAGGTTCAGATACAGACCCTTACCAGTTACTATTGCAATATAACTTAGATGATAATCAACACCCAGGTTGGGGTGGTGCAAATATGCCATCAGGTGGTATTAATGGTAGCACAATTCCTAATGCGACTTTGAAGCCATCTACGATGACTTCATATGAAATAGGTACAGAATTGAAGTTCTTCTCTAATAGATTAGGTTTCGATTTCACGTATTACAACTCTTTGTCAGTGGATCAGATTGTACCAGTACAAGTATCAGATGCCTCTGGTTATAATTCAGCTATTGTGAATTCTGGTTCAATACGAAATCAAGGTGTAGAGATCCAATTGTATGCTACACCAGTGAAAACAGCGGATGTGACATGGAATACAACATTCAATTTTGCTGTGAATAAGAATAAAGTTGAAGAGCTTGCTCCAGATGTTGATCAATTGATTCTAATGAGTGGTGGTGGAGTATCTACTATTGCATCTCCAGGATTAGAGTATGGAACAATCATTGGTACTACTTATCAAAGAGAAGAGGATGGAACAATAAGTCTAGATGATAATGGACGTCCTATTGCAACTTCTAGTTATTCAGCTATTGGTTCAGGAGTTCATGATATCATGTTTGGGTGGGTGAATGCCGTTACTTATAAAGGCTTTACTTTGAACTTTGTGTTAGATGCTAAATTCGGAGGTGATGTATATTCTGCGACTGAGGCTTCTGCTTACTCTACAGGAAAGCACAAAGGGACTTTAGAACGTGGTGAATATACGGATGGTGCAGTATGGTACCCAAGTGAGCTAGAAGGAAAAGGAACAACATCAGCACCACAGGACTTTTATGGATCAGTAGCAGGGATTGACGAAGAGTTTGTCTATGATGCATCTTATATTTCGGTAAAAGAGTTGAGTGTGATGTATAGTCTACCATCTAAATGGTTCTCGAATATCGATTATATACGTGGGATTAATGTAGGTCTTTTTGGTAAGAACTTAGGTTATATCTATAAGGCAACAGATAATATAGATCCGCAAGCAGCTTACTCTATTAGTAATGGTGGTCTTGGAATTGAGTCGGGTAATATGGCTCTACCTGCAAGCTTTGGTTTTAATCTAAATGTAAAATTCTAAGTAAGAGATGAAAAGGTTAAATATTTACATAATAGCGATGATTGTAGGGTTGCTTTCATCGTGTACGAACGATTTTGAATCGATAAATACGAACCCTAACACAGTTAATGAGATGAATCCTGGCTACCAATTTGTTGGAATTCAGTTGAGTTATGCTGGTGGTGGAGCTGAAGAGTGGCGTGGAAACTTGATTATGTCAGGGCCGCTTTCAGGGGTAATGCAAGATGCTTATCAGTCAGGTGAAGGATATTATGCTTCGAATAGCTTTTCTTCAGCAAAGTGGGGATCCATGTATACAGGTGCGATCAAGAATAGTCGCGATATGATTGCTAAAATGACAGAGGCTAATGGAGATGGATCTAATGATGCAAAGATTGCAGAAGGTCGTATCTTTCAGGTGATTTGTTTTCAGCGATTGACAGATATGTATGGTGATATTCCTTATTTCGAGGGAGGTCATGGATATGATGATCGTGTTTTTTATCCTAAATATGACGAGCAAGAGGATATTTACAAAGATTTTGTGAAAGAGTTGATAGAGTCTCGTGATATTTTATTGAGTACCAATGCTACAACATTTGGTCAAACAGAAGATATCATATATGGTCATCTTGATAAAGAAGCTCGTGCAAAAGCTTGGGCACGTTTGGCTAATTCAATGTTATTGAGAATTGGAATGAGAGCCTCTGCTGCAGATTTGGCATGGTCACAGGGTGTTGTAGAAGAAGCTGCTGCTAATGCTGCTGGGTTTGTTACTTCTTATGATAATACAGATGCTGCGATGATTACGCATAGTACCAATGGAGGTCCATGGGGAAGTCATGAGAATGGCTCGGGATCTGCGATAAATGGTAAGTCAGGAGGATTCGCTTATTCTTATTTAGGAGATGAATATTTGCATAGAGCACAGCAGATGCAAGATCCACGTCTATTTTACTTGGGAGCTCATATCATGAGAAACAAATCTGGAGATTATGTAGCTTGGACAGGTCAGACGTATTTTAATCCATTCGAAGAGGTTGCAAGACCTGGACAGCCATGGAAACCTGTATCATTTATTTCAGCAAGAGGAGCTAATCAAGATGAAGGATGGTATGGACAATATGTTATCGATAAGGATGGTGATATGTCGACTGAAGATGATCGAAATACTGTTAGTGCTTCATATTATATTAATGAAAGTGGGTTTGATGTAAATGAAGATACAGGAAAAGCAGAGTACACCGCAGATTCTATTCAGTTTAATATTGTATGTGGAATAAATCCTGGAACTATTGGTTCTCGTGTGGCACCAACTATTGTTTTTGGTGGAGATGAGTCTTACTTTATTTTAGCAGAGGCTGCTGCACGTGGTTGGAGTGTTCCTGCAGGGGATGCACTAACATTGCTTAAAAATGCAGACCGCTTGGCATTAGAGAAGTATCCTTTGGTATATCCAACAGATGGTTCACCAGAGAAATATATGACACTTTATGGAGAGTCGACAGGAGATTTGCGTTCTTATGCTCAAATGAAAGAGGATTATTTGGTACAGGTTGTAGATGCATCTGTGGAAAATATCCAGATAGAGAGATGGAAGTCTTTAGCTATTAATGGTTATGAAGCTTTCGCTTTGTGGAATCGTACAGAGTTGAATTATACTACCAATGGTGATGTTGCAACAACTAATATTCCTTATAATTCAGTGGGGGATACTAAAGGGCATATAGACCTTCCAGTTTATGCTCTAGGTACGATAACTACTGCTGCACTAAAAGCTATTTCAACAGAGGCTACGTATGACCCGAATATATTCCCTTCGACTACTTATGAGAATGTTCTTTCTCATGATGGTGGTGCAACAGAAGGTGTACGTCCACGTCGTTTGGATTATCCTAATAATGAGAGAACTGTTAATGCTGATAATGTAAATCAAGCGATTCAACGTCAATATGGACAATCTGATGATTCACAGTTTATTAAGGCTAAAATGTGGATAAGTAAAGGGGATAAGTAAATAAGTAATTTATTGATAATATTATATACAACTTTGTTGTTCTTAGAGGTGATTCATTTATTTGGATCACCTCTTTTTTTGCAATTGCCTGTTTTTAAATTATGTTGTGGTAGATAATAGATCATTTATTTATGTTTCATAAATTCGGATTGGAGGGTATTATTTTTAATCATTAGAAGCTGACTTTAAGAAACAAAATATTACATTTGTCACGTGGTGTTCATGTGTGTATTCTACTCATGATGATTAAAGGGAATCTAGTGTGAAACTAGAACAGTACCCGCTACTGTAAGCTTCGATAAAGGTATGAATCAATCCATGGCCACTGCTCTTTATGTAAAGAGTGGGAAGGTAGATCATATTGAAGTAAGTCAGGAAACCTGCCACTCTTTGTTATATTACTTCTCGGGTTACAGTGGTAGTATCGTTTTTCGTATTTCGTGGCATTTCGTGCCCAAAAAAAGTGGAACATGCAAGATATTTTCGTTTATGGAGTGGCTTTAGGACCGGGGGATCCAGAGCTGATCACTTTGAAAGCATTAAAAACGCTTCAGTTGGTAGATAAAATTTATGCTCCAGGTAGTGTAAGTAGAGATGGTGAGTTAAAATCACATGCTAGGGGTATTATCGGACAATTGGATATTGATCTTTCTAAGGTGGAAGTTTTTCATATTTCTATGCGTTTTGATAGGACTGAAACAGAGGCTTTGTATCAGCAAGTTTATGAGTCCATTAAGATCGATATTCGTAATGGTAAAAAGGTTGCTTTTGTTTCAGAAGGTGATGTTTCGTTTTATAGTACTTTTGGGTATTTGATTCCTCGTTTAAATAATGATAGTATTCATTATAAGATGATCCCCGGAGTGCCTGCTTTTATTCAAGCAGGTTCTACACTAGGTATTCCATTGACTTCTCAAAGCAATAGTTTAAAGGTGTTAGCAGCAGTAAAAGAGTTCGATGAGGTCGATGATGCAATTACAACTTCAGGCACTGTGGTGATTATGAAATTTTCGACTATAAAAGATCGTTTAATACCTTATCTGCAAGAAAAATATAGTAATATAACTGTTCGTTACGTGGAAAAACTAGGAACTGAAGAGGAGTTTATTACAAGCGATATAGAAGAAATTAATAAGCGTAAGAAAACATATTTCTCAATACTGATAATACAAAAATAGATGGCTCAAAGAGGAAAGATAACCGTTGTTGGACTTGGACCTGGAGATACTTCGTTAATGACAGCTCAGGCTATCGAAGCGATAAAAGGTGCAGAAGTGATTGTAGGATATAAATACTACTTTAAGTTCGTTACTGAATTGGCTGGAGAAGAGGTGATATGTGTAGATACAGGAATGAAGAAAGAGCGTGAGAGGGCTAAAATTGCTTTTGAATATGCACATAATGATAAGAATGTTGTTGTGATCTCTTCTGGTGATTCTGGTATTTATGGTATGGCTCCTCTGATCGAAGAGATGGGGGTCAAAGATCATAATAACCAAATTGAGGTCACTGTTGTTCCTGGTATTTCAGCATTTCAAGCAGCTGCAGCAGTATTAGGAGCTCCTATTGGACATGACCTGTGTACGATATCTTTATCAGATTTATTGACTCCTTGGCCTCTTATAGAGAAACGTATTGAAGCCGCAGCTATTGGTGATTTTGTTACGTCAATATATAATCCAAAATCGAAAGGTCGTTATTGGCAGTTGAGGCGCTTTGTTGAGATTTATAAGAAGCATAGATCTGGAGATACACCCGTTGGTGTGGTTCGACAAGTTGCTCGAGAGGAGCAAAATGTTACTGTGTGTACATTGGATAGCATAGATTACGAAGCAATTGATATGTTCACCATCTTGGTGATTGGTAATTCTCAAAGTTATAGTGTTGGAGAGAAAATTATAACACCAAGAGGTTACTATAATCAGGAGGAAACAACATCTGTAGGGATTGGTCAATCTATTATGATTAAAAGTTTTAAGCAGATTCAGTCGGAGTTACGTAACCCTGAAGTGGGATTAGAGCGTTTGTGGCCATTATTGCATTTGGTGCATACTTCTGCAGATTTCGATATGGAGAATATCTTTTACTGCGATCCAGAGGCAATGGCGGAATGGAATAGTTATTTGAAATCTGGAAATGCTGTGATTATTACTGATGTAACGATGGTGAAGTCTGGGATTAGAAAAGCAGCAATAGAGAGATTAGGGATTGAGGTGAAGTGCTATTTGAGCGATGAAAGAGTTGCACAGATGGCAAAAGAGAAGAATATAACAAGAACACAAGCTGGTATTCGTTTGGCTGTAGAAGAGCATCCAAATGCAATATATGCTTTTGGTAATGCTCCAACTGCATTAATTGAATTAACGGATGCAATCAGAAAAGGGAAAGCGACTCCAACAGGTGTTGTTGCTGCTCCGGTTGGTTTTGTTAATGTAGTAGAGTCAAAGCATCGTATTAAGAGTTTTGATGATTTAAATAAGTGTATTGTTGAAGGTCGAAAAGGTGGTTCTTCATTGGCTGCAACAATTTTAAATGCAGCATTGAGTTTTGAAGATTCTGTTCAGATGATGCCGGGTCGAGATTTGTAAAATTTGATTTTATGAAATTTATACTTGTAGGAATCTCAGATACATCTAATTATGTTCCCACTAATGAAGTAGGGGATTTGATCTCTGGGAACTATTATTTCTCTGGCGGAAAACGTCATTACGAACGAGTGAAGCATCTACTGCCACTGTCTCATGAATGGTTGAATATAACAATACCTCTAGCAGAGGTATTGTCTTCATATCAATCGTTAGATGGTTCGGTTGTGGTTTTTGTCTCTGGTGATCCTTTCTTTTATGGATTCGGAACCACATTAAAAAGAGAATTTCCTTATGCTTCGTTTGAGAACTATCCCTATTTTAATAGTCTTCAGATGCATGCACATCGTTTGAACTTGCCGTATGAAGAGATGATGTGTGTCAGTTGTACTGGAAGACCATGGGATAGATTAAATGAGGCATTGATTCGTAATGAGGGTATTATAGGAGTATTAACAGATCGAAAGAAACGTCCTGAAGTTATCGCTCAATATCTACTTGATTCGGGTTATGATAATTATGATATTTCGGTTGGGGAAAATTTAGGTGGTGATTCTGAGCGGTTGATAACATTGACTTTGAATGATTGTATTCATCAAGAATTTGCACCACTTAATAATATTATATTACATCGTAAAGCAGATCGTAGTTTTCCTATCGGTGTGTCCAATGACCAATATAGATATTTGGATGGTCGTCCAAATATGATGACCAAACCAATCTATCGTCTGCATACTATTTCTTTGATGCAGATGCATGCAAAAAAGGTGTTTTGGGATGTTGGATTTTGTACTGGATCAGTATCTATTGAGGCGAAAAGATTATACCCAAAGTTAAAAGTGGTCGCTTTCGAGAAGAGATTGGTATCGGAAGAGATCATCAAAGATAATATGAAGAGATTCGGTGCCCCTGGTATTGAATACGTTATTGGAGATTTTTTGAATCAAGATATAGATGACTATGCTAGACCCGATGCCGTGTTTATTGGTGGTCATGGTGGGAAGTTAGCAGAAATACTTGATCGTATTGATTCCATACTACCAGTTGGTGGAATTATTGCCACCAATGCGGTGAAGGAGGAGAGTGCGAGTATATTTATTCAAACTTTACTCGATAAAGATTATCAAATAGAAGAGAAGTCTCACATTCAGCTTGATACATTCAATCCCGTGAGTGTAATCGTTATGATGAAACAAAAATAAATAATTAAGATATGAAGATTGCAGTTATCTCTTCATCTAAGAGAGGCTCTGAAACAGGAGCGATTCTAGCAAAAGAATATACCAACTTTGAGTTGTTTAGTAGCTCTAAATTTGGTGAAGGCAAAAAGATAGATAGTTTATCACAATGGTTTGCGACTGAATATTCAAATTATGATGGATTTATTTTTGTTGGAGCTTTAGGAATTTGTGTTCGCACGATAGCCCCATGTCTACAAGATAAAAAAACGGACCCTGCAATAGTGAACGTGGATGTGCTAGGTAATATTGTAACCCCTGTGGTTTCAGGACATATTGGAGGTGCAAATAATCTAGCCAAAGACATTGCTCGTGTATTAGGGGGATGGGCTGCTATTTCTACTGCAAGTGATACTTTAGACCTTTGGGCTTTAGATACGATAGATCGTCAATTCGGTTATCATTCAGAGGTTGTAGATGCTTCGTTAAATGAAATAATCTCTCTGTTTGTCAATCAACGAAAGGGTGCTTTATTATTAGATGTAAAAGATAAAGGTGCTAGCTATTTGGATCGAACAGCTCCAGATCATATTCAAGTTTTTTATAAGAAAGAGGAAATCGATCCTTCATTGTTTGAATATGTTTTACAAGTCTCACCATTTGATTATGAATGGAATATTCCAACTATCAAATGGATTCCGAGCGTCTTGCATTTAGGAATGGGATGTCATAGAGGTATTTCACCTGCAGGGTTAATGGAGCATCTTATTGAAGAGTTAAAAGCATTGAAAATTAATCCATTTGCTATTGCATCATTAAATAGTGCAGATATAAGATCTGGTGAGCCTGCACTTAAATTTATTGCTGAAGAACTAAAGGTTCCTTTTAATACATATGATTCAGAAAAGTTAAATGGGGTAGAGATTCTTAATCCATCAGATGTCGTATTTAAGCACACTGGATTTTATGGTGTGAGTGAATCTTCATCGCTATATGATGATAATCAGAGAACATTACTTGTCTCTAAGTCAAAAGGGAAGGTTGATGAGATGGATTTTACATATGCGATCTCTATTGATGTCACAATGTTAAGGTCTGGTCATGTTGAGATTGTTGGAGCAGGTCCTGGAGATCCAGAATTAGTTTCTGTAAGAGGCAAGCGATTTCTTCAAGAGGCCGACTTAATCTTGTATGCTGGATCCTTGGTGCCTAAGGAACTCACTTATTATGCAAAAGAGGGTGCTGTGGTTAGAAGTTCAGCTTCGATGAATTTAGAAGAACAGGTTGCTTTGATGAAAGAGTTTTATGATAAAGGGATGTTGGTTGTTCGTCTTCATACTGGTGATCCATGTATCTATGGAGCCATACAAGAGCAGATGGCTATCATGGAAAAGCATGAGATGTCTTGTCATATTACTCCTGGTATATCGTCATTTCAGGCAGCAGCATCACAATTAAAGTCTCAATTTACCATTCCAGAGAAAACGCAAACGATTATCTTAACAAGAGGAGAGGGGCGTACTAAGATGCCTGAAGGTGAGAAATTACACCAGTTGGCACGTTCTCAAAGTACCATGTGTATCTATTTAAGTGCTACATTGGTTGATTCTGTTCAAGCGCAACTGTTGGAACATTATGGTCCCGAGACACCTGTAGCTGTCTGTCATAAGTTGACATGGAAAGATGAGAAGATTTTTAGAGGATCTCTATCACAACTTGTATCCTTAGTAAAGGACAATAACTTGACTTTGACTACACTTATAGTAGTTGGAGAAGCTATTGGAAATAGAAAAGGTCTTTCTCGACTTTATGCACACGAGTTTAAACATCTTTATCGAACATAGAATGATTTGGATTTTTGGAGGAACCACGGAAGGTAAAAAGTGTGTCGAAGTTTTGGAACACTTGAGATTACCATATGTATACTCTACTAAAACAAAAGTAAAGATTGAACTTGGAAAGAGAGGAACATATCGTTTCGGAGCTATGACTCCAAACGATATGATTCGAGCCTTTAATGAGATTGGTGTAACTAAGGTAATTGATGCTGCTCATCCTTTTGCATTAGAATTGCATCGTAATATTTTTAATGTAGCTAATATATTAGATGTCAGATTAATTCGATATGAACGAGAGTATGTGTCCATTGAACATACTTCTGTTACTTATTTTGATTCTATTGCTGAAATTGTTTCCGCACTTACGACGATAGATGCTAAAAATGTCTTTGTGATGACTGGCGTTCAGAATATTTCAAAATATATAGAAGCTAAAATTAAGTCGAAACTCTATTATCGAATTATTGATTGTCAGCGATCAAAGTTAATTGCGGAGCAGTTAGGTGTCGCCCCATCATGTTTGCACCTCTTTCCTTCTAAAATAGATGTAGGAGAACAAGAGTTGCTGATGGAACAATTAGATATTGACATAATGATTACGAAGGAGAGTGGTTCGAGTGGTTTCTTTGAAGAGAAGCTTCAGGTTGCATCTAAATTGGGTATTAATTTGTGGGTATGGAAACGACCAAATCTTCCAAGTTATGATCATCTTGTGACGACTAATGAAAAACTATTAGAACAACTAATCTAAAAATAGTCATAAGATGAAAAATAAACTTAGAAGTGGTTATAGTACTGGAACATGTGTTACGTTGGCTGTAAAAGCTTGTTTAATTCAACTTTTTGATAATAAAGAACCTTCTTCAGTTGGGGTTTTTATTCCTACGGGAGAGTTTGTGGAGTATGAAGTATACAATCTTTATAAAGATGAAAACCTAGCCAAAGCAAGTGTTACTAAAGATGGTGGTGACGATCCTGATGATACCCATGGTTTGGAGATTGGGTGTAGTGTGACATTAATCGAAAAAAAAGAAATCGTTTTTAAAAGAGGTGTTGGAATAGGGCTGGTTACTCTTCCAGGTCTTTCGTTAGATGTTGGAGAGCCTGCAATAAATCCTACCCCGAGAGAGATGATTACAAAGCTTCTGTATAAGGAGGCTTTTAAAAATAGATATGAAGGAGGTTTTATTGTTGAGCCATTTGTTCCAGAGGGTGAGGAGGTTGCAAAAAAGACATTTAATCCTAGAGTCGGTATTGTTGGAGGTATCTCTATTATTGGTACTACTGGTGTCGTGAAACCATATTCTTCAGATGCTTTTGTTGCTTCAATAGAGCAAGGGATTCGTGTATTACAAGAAAATGGAGGTATTCATGCGATTCTTAATTCAGGTGGGAGAAGTGAGAAGTATGTTCAAAAAAGATTTCCAGATTACTCATCTTTAAGCTATGTTCAATATGGTAATTTTATTGGAGAATCATTAAAAATAATAGCTCATAGTAGAATAGAAAAAGTAACTATTTGTATAATGCTTGGGAAAGCGGTGAAGCTAGCACAGGGTCACCTTGATACACATAGTCATAAAGTACAGTTTTCACCCGAATGGTTGTCTAGTTTGGCTGAAGCTTGTGGTTATGACAAGAGAGTTCAGTCTGAGATACAAAGTATTTCACTTGCAGGACAACTCCCGTCAATAATTCCAATGAATGCATCAAGTGTATTTTATCAACAGATTATCAGAGAGTGTTATGGTGTATGTAAACCATTATTAAATGGACAGGAGTTAGATGTAATTCTAGTTTCGAAAGAGGGTATGTTGATTGAGTGTGAAATTCCTTATGATTATTAACAATATAGCAAAAAAGTTTGCGTTATAAAATGAGGTGTTTATTTTTGTTGAAATTTATGTTATAAATCAAAGCCTTGTTTCGTACTTTAGGACTATGTGCTAAGAAATCACTAAAAAATTATATGGGAAAGAGAATATTACTTCTATTCGCTGTTTTTCTTATGACAGCAAGCATTGGCTTTACTCAAAATATTGATCCTGCATCTGTGAATGTTTCAGAATTAAGTGAAACGCAGATAACCAAAATGAAAGAGGAGATTGCAAAGAGAGGTTTGACTATTGATCAGGCTTTGGTTTTGGCTAAACAAAGAGGAGCATCAGAAACCCAAGTTTCTGAATTAAGGATGAGATTATCAGGGATGGGAGGGACGAGTACGAATGCGTCTTCTTCTAGTTCTACAATATCCTCAAACAATTCTTCTGATAATAAAACAGAGTCTTATAATCAAGAGGAAAATGCGAATGCATTAAGGAAGGAAAAAAGAGATAATGCTGAAGATGAAGAGTTGAGAAAGATTTTTGGAGCATCTCTTTTTCTTGCAAAAGACGTAACATTTACACCCTCTGGAATTGTGAATGCATCAGATGATTATATTCTATCAATTGAGGATGAGGTTACAATTCAAATTTGGGGTGATGCACAAGCTACATATCAACTTAGAGTTAATACATCGGGTGCTATATTAATCCCTGATTTAGGACCAGTGTATGTTAAAGGTAAAACATTCAAAAATGCAGTCAGAACAATAAAGCAGATGCTTATTGGTATCTATTCTGGAATGAAAGGACCTAATCCAACAATTTTCTCCGATGTTGCTTTATCTTGGCAACATGATATAAAAATTATTGTTATGGGTGATGCTGTAACTCCAGGAACTTTCACTTTACCTGCAAATTCAACTGCATTCAATGCTTTATATGCATCAGGTGGACCCAATATGAGTGGATCATTTCGTGATGTAAGAGTTGTCAGAAATAATAAAATTATAGCACACTTAGATCTATATGATTTCTTAGTAAATGGTACTATTAATGAGGATGTACAACTGAGAGATAATGATGTGATATATATCCCAGGCTATATTAGTAGGGTTGAACTAACTGGGGCTTTTAGAAAACCAATGAAATATGAACTGCTAGAGGGAGAGCACTTTAATCACCTGTTAAAGTATTCTGGTGGTTTTGCTGAAAATGCTTTTACTAGTAAAGTTAAGGTGGAGCGAATTGTTGATGGTGAAAAAGAAATTCAAGTTATTGATTCTATCGCATATAATAGCTTTGCATTAACTAATGGTGATGTAATTAATTCTGGTAAAGTTTTAAACAAGTATAAGAATAAGGTTGTTATAAAGGGAGCTGTTTTTAGACCTGGTGCTTATCAGTTGAAAGATGAAATGCAGTTATCTTCATTAATCAAAGAAGCCTCTGGTTTACGAGATGATGCTTATTTAGATAGAGGTTTCTTAACTCGTAAACGTGACAATATGGAAATGGAAAATATTTCATTTGGTCTGTTCAGTGTCTTAAATGGAGATTCTGATGTTACCTTAAGATCTGATGATGTTATTACTATTCGTTCTCGTTTTGAAATGCAAGAGATTAAGAATGTTAGTGTTTTTGGAGAGTTAAACAATCCTGGAGAATATCCTTATGTAGACAATATGACTTTACAAGACCTTATTGTAAGAGCAGGAGGCTTTACAAGGGATGCTGATGTCTCTTTTATTGAAGTTGCTCGTAGCTTAACAAATAAGGAGGCTGCAGTTCTTTCAGATACAATATCTCACTATTATAGTTTTAGTGTCGATCGAGATCTAAGATTGTCAAGTGAAGGGAAAGGATTCGTATTAGAACCATTTGATGTTGTTTATATTAGGAGAGCTCCAGGACGTCGTAAGTTTGGCTCTATTAAGTTAAGAGGTGAAGTGATGTATGCTGGAGATTATAGTATTATCTCGAAGAAAGATCATATTTCTGATATTATTAAAAGAGCAGGAGGAGTAACACCTGATGCTTTTGTTAATGGTGCAATGCTTATAAGAAAGACCCAATTGTCAGATATTGAATTAGAAAGGCTACAGGATCTTGCAAAAGATGAAGAGATTGATGTTAAAGTCGAGAGAGAAAGAACTGAGATTGTTGGAATAAATCTTGATAAAATCCTTTCTACTCCGCACGGGCCATTAGATATTTTGGTGCAACCTGGTGATGAGATCAAAATTCCAAAGAATATGGAAACGGTACGTATCTCGGGTAATGTGATGAACCCTATTGCGTCTGTTTATAAGAAGGGTTTAACAGTTAAGAAATATATTAATAAATCTGGTGGATTTGGCGAACGTTCTCGAAGATCAAAAGTTTACGTAATATATGCTAATGGAACCACAGCTGTAACAAAAAACTTTCTATTGTTCAAAAACTATCCAAGGGTAGAGCCTGGAGCTGAGATTATTGTTCCTAGAAAGCCGATTAAACAAGATCAAACAACAAAATGGATTTCTATAGGTAGTTCAGTTGCATCCCTTGCTGTTGCAATTGCAACAGTGGTTAATTTGACCAATAAATAGAGAGGAGTTCAGGATATTGTAATTAAAGAAAGACTGTATCATATAATGCAGTCTTTCTTTTTTTAACCAAAGTGTTATTATTAAATACTTTACTATTAGATGAATTAACTATTGTTCAGTTGGTGTAGGTACAATACTATTATTGTTAATAGAGGTATAATTATTTAAAGTAACAGTATTAATATCATCCTTTTGTTCGTCGTTAAACCATCCCCATTTATTGAAGTATTTAACTAAGCTACTTATATGAATAATCATGACTTTGTAGTTTGTATATGACTCATGTTTTGCATAATGAGTTACAGTCGCTTTGGGATAATAGATCGTTTTATATTTAGAATGGATTCTTCTAGTCAGATCAACATCTTCTGCGTACAAGAGAAATCTTTCGTCGAAAATGCCAATATCATTGAGTGTGCTTGCCCTCAAGAACATAAAACATCCTGAGAGATTTGGTATATTCATTACTGAATTATAATTGGCATTCTCTAGGGTAAATAGTTTTCGTTTTTGTTTAAAAATAGATTTAGGTAAGAATCGTCTAGCAAATAAGTCTAGAGGACTTGGGATTAGTTTACAAAGGTATTGATTGCTACCGTCTATATTCACAATTTTGGGCATAATCTGTCCGACTTCAATATTTTGATCCATATATTCTCCAAGTTCATTGATAACTTGACTAGAGAATTCAATATCTGTATTTAGTACTACATGATAACTATTTTTTTCCTTTAATGCCTTACGTATTGCAATATTATGTGCTCTTCCATATCCAATATTTTTACTGTTGAATATATAAGTTGTAAAATCATCTTCATAGTCTGATTTGTCTAAAATAGGACTAGTCGAGTTGTCGATTATATATATATGTTTGAGTCTTTTTGCTCCTTTAAGTGTTGTTAAAGTCAGAGTTATTTCTGATATAGGAGTATTATATAAGACAATAGATGCCGTAATGTCTTTCATTCAAGTTCTAATGTTGTCGTTGGTTCTATATTTTCCTTAATTAAAACGAGAAGATTATGAAAATAGTCTGTAGTTATGTTATTTTTTAATATTAGTGTAATTTAATTAAAAGTACATTGAGAATGATTTGTGCAAAATATGATTAACCTATGAGAAGAAGGTTAATCATATTCACTACATTATTTATTTAGAACTTTTTCTCGAAACTCTTTGATTCTCTGTTCCTCTTCTTTTTGGCATACCATAATGATGCCATTTGCCTCCACAACTATATAGTTGTCAAGCCCTTGTAGTACTACTTGTCTTTTTTCTGGTACTGTGACAATCGTATTGTTGCAATCGAATAGATGAACACCACTACCAACAACACTATTTCCGTCATTATCTCTGTGCCTTTTCTCCCACAAACTTCCCCAAGTACCTAAATCACTCCATCCAAATTCCGAAGCTAATACATATATGTTATTTGCTTTTTCAAGAATACCATAGTCAATAGAAATATTCTGACATGAAGGATATACATTATTGATGTAATCTTGTTCATCAATTGTATTATAGATATGATCACCTTTTGCAAATGTCTCTGCAATATTGGGTAGAGCATCTTCAAACGCTTTAATTATGCTCTTTGCACTCCATATAAAAATTCCCGAATTCCACAGATATGATCCTGAATGAAGATACTCTTTTGCTGTATCAATATTTGGTTTCTCTTTAAAGGAAGCTACTTTATTAATTTCACCAATTTGTATATCTTTTTGTTCTGATTGAATATACCCATAACCAGTTTCGGGGCGATGAGGATGTATCCCAAGGGTTAGAAGAACATCTTGTTTACTTGTATATTCAAGTGCCTGTTTAATGATTGTTCTAAAACCTGTTTCATCAGTTATTAAATGATCAGAAGGGGCAACAACAATATTAGCATCAGGATTTTGACTATAAATTTTATAACTAGCATATGCAATACATGGAGCTGTATTTCGCATACATGGCTCTAGCAGAACCTGATTGTCATCTAAGAATGGTAATTGCTGTTTGATTATCTCTTTGTAGCTGCTACTAGTTACAATAAATATATTTTGAGGAGGTATGATATCTTTAATTCGATCTACGGTTTGTTGTATCATAGTCTTCCCAGTTCCCAATATATCTAAAAACTGTTTAGGTGTTTCAGAAGTGCTCATTGGCCAAAATCGGCTACCAATGCCACCAGCCATGATTACGAGATAGTTATTTTCCATATAAATCTTACTTAATTTATTTGTTCAAATATATAGGAAAAATGTAACTTAATAATGTTGCAAATAAAGTTCTTTTGTTCTAGATGTTAGATAGCATGAGGATTGTATCTTTTTGCTTTAATTAGGATAGATTAATCTCATATTTATAACAAAAAAAGGAGAATAGACTATGTCCACTCTCCTTTAGATATGTTATTTATTAAAGAACTATTTTGCGTAATTAATTGCTCTTGTTTCTCTAATAACAGTAATCTTAACTTGTCCAGGATAAGTCATTTCATCCTGAATCTTTTTCGCGATATCGTATGATAGTTTCTCTGAATCTTCATCAGTAATCTTCTCACTACCTACGATAACCCTCAGTTCGCGACCAGCTTGAATAGCATATGTCTTAAGAACGCCTGGATAAGATAGAGCCATCTGCTCCAAATCCTTTAGTCGCTTAATATATGCTTCTACTGCTTCTCTACGTGCACCAGGTCTCGCTCCAGAGATTGCATCACATGCTTGAACTATTGGTGCAATAAGAGTTTGCATCTCTACTTCATCATGGTGAGCACCAATTGCATTACACACATCAGGCTTCTCTTTAAACTTCTCTGCTAATTTCATACCAAGGATTGCATGTGGCAATTCTGGTTCTTCATCAGGCACTTTACCAATATCATGCAACAGTCCTGCACGTTTAGCTTTCTTCGGATTCAGGCCTAGTTCTGCAGCCATAATAGCACATAAATTAGCCGTCTCTCTAGAGTGTTGAAGAAGATTCTGACCATAAGAAGAGCGATATTTCATCTTACCAATCAATCGAATTAATTCTGGATGCATTCCATGAATTCCTAGATCAATTGTAGTTCTCTTACCAGTTTCTATAATCTCTTCCTCTATCTGTTGCTTCACTTTATTTACCACCTCTTCAATTCTAGCAGGGTGGATACGACCATCGGTAACCAGTTGGTGTAAAGCCAAACGAGCCACTTCTCTTCGCACAGGATCGAATGCCGAAAGTACGATTGCTTCAGGAGTATCATCTACAATGATCTCAACACCTGTTGATGCTTCCAGCGCTCTAATGTTACGCCCTTCTCGACCAATGATACGTCCTTTGATCTCATCATTTTCGATATGGAAGATTGTTACAGAATTCTCAATAGCTGTTTCTGTTGCAACACGTTGAATCGCCTTAATAACAACTTTTTTCGCTTCTTTATTTGCATTCATTTTAGCATCGTCCATGATCTCCTGAATATAAGACATCGCTTCAGTCTTTGCTTCATTCTTCATTGATTCTACCAATTGAGCTTTCGCCTCTTCTGCAGATAGTGCCGAAATAATCTCTAACTTCTCAACCTGCTTACGATGTGTCTTTTCCAACTCTTCTTGTTGTTGTTCAACAACCTCAAGTTGACGAGAAAGGTTTTCTCTTATCGCATCGTTCTTCTTCTTATCAGTATCAAAGTCACGTACCTTGCGATTCAGTTCATCTTTACGTTGATTCAACGTCGACTCTTTCTGTTTTAATCTGTTTTCTGAAGCAGCAATCTTTTGGTTCTTTTCGTTGACCACCTTGTCATGCTCCGACTTCAGTTGAATAAAACGCTCTTTTGCTTGAAGAATCTTTTTGTCCTTAAGAACTTTTGATTGATTCTCCGCATCGTTAATCATGGAGTCCCGCTTCTTCTTAAGTGCGGAGTCCCATAAATAGTAGGAAATTCCAGCACCTACGATAGCACCTCCAAAACCTATAATAATTTCAATAATCATATTTACTTTTCTACTGTTTTACTTGTTTTACCTTGTGTCTCTAGCATCACGCTTTTATCTGAATGAATGAGACTGGTTGTGTAAGATACTACTCTTTTCCAGCTCTATAGATGATATCTTGCGATAAAAACGACTAGAACACACATTAAATATAATAATATTGACAAAAAAGAGCTACTCTTTGTTCTCTTTTTCGTCAAAAAAAGACTCTAATTGGTCATTAAGATCTTCAATCTTTTCCACAAATGGAGATAAATCTTGTTGGTCTTTCAGAAGGAGCATCTCAACCACATATTGTAGTGATGTCATGGCAAGTGAATCAAAGTCGTCTTTACCAAAGCGCTGCTTATATTGAAGTACTTTTTCATTGATAAGTTTCGTTGCCATACGAATCTTTTCTTCTTCAGAACGTTCGATTCTCAATGGGAATCTTCTCTCTGCTATATTTACACTTATCGATAATTTATCTTCCATAATTTGAATAGTTACTCCAGAGTTTATTTACTAAGCATTGCTATACATTGATCAATCTCCTTGATCAACTGGTTGATCTTCTTCTTGGTCATCTTACTATTCTCTTCCGATCCTGTAAATGCAACAGCCATAGTCGCATTTTGATAATCTTGAGCAAGTGACTCATTTTGATCTTTAAGATCAACAATCTGATTTTGGAGCATACGATTTACCTCATCCAATTTTCTGTATTTATCCTCCAATTGATTATACATTGAGGTTAACCTATTTACCTTTTGTTCAAAACCTTGTAAAAGCTTAGACTCCTTTTCTGTCATTGTTATTCAATTTGTTTCACAAAATTAACATTTTCATTAAATAGAAAAAATTAAAAAATCCTTCATTTTGATTTCAAATCGTTTTTTAAAGTTATTAATTTCGATGATTCAAAACAATAAAATTTTAAATGAAACGACTTACCTCCATATTTATTTTCATTCTTTTTACAATAACTAGTCTGAAAGCACAGTTTAATAATTTTGTTCAACCGGTGAAGATCCCCATTAGGGTGGCTGGTTCATTTGGTGAACTGAGATCAAATCATTTTCATTCGGGCATTGACATCAAAACCAATGGTCGAGTTGGTTTGCCAATTCATGTTGTTGAAAATGGTTACATTTCCCGAATAAAAGTTTCTCCATCTGGATTTGGTTATGCATTATATATTAAGCACCCAAACGGATATACTACAGTTTACGGACATTTAAGTCGTTTTGCACCTAAGATTGATCAATGGGTTAAAAAGCAGCAGTACAAAAAAGAGGCATTTGCTGTCGATCTTGTACCACCGAAAACGCTTTTTAAATTAAAAAGAGATGAAGTGATTGCTTATTCTGGAAACAGTGGAAGTTCTGGAGGGCCTCATCTTCATTATGAGATACGAGAAACGGCAAAACAAGTTCCTTTAAACCCTGCCACACGTGGGTTGAAAATTAAAGACACCCGCAAACCTTTGCTACATCGTCTTTATGTTTACCCATTAGATGCCAATAGTTGTGTCAACGGGCAGAACCATCCCGTTAGTTTCCCTCTAGTACCATCTTCAAAAGGATATGGCATAAAGGACCATAACAAGATCTATGTGGATGGACATGTAGGAGTTGGAATAGAGGTGGTAGATTATGTCTCAGGGAGTTGGTCTAAATGTGGAATTAACCATGCCTTTTTAAGAAGAGAGAATACCACGAAAGAAGACACGTTGTTTGCTTTTGATATCGACCGATTCCATTTCTATGAATCACGATATATTAATGCACACATCGACTATTCTCGAAAATGGCATACTGGACATAAGGTTCATCGTATGTATCGCCTACCTGGCAACTATTTATCAATATATCGAAAGAAGTATTCTAATGCATCTATTTTAATAGACAAGAACCACCAAAGAGATAGTTTTAGATTAGGTGTTGCTGATAGTTGGAAGAACAGTTCATATCTTCTTTTTTCGTTAACCTACCGTGACTACTCTAAAGAGATAAAAGAGTTTCAGTCAAAAGATCTTTTCTTAAAACCGATACAACCTCTATCTTGGGGAGATATGAAAACGGGTAACGAGTATAAAGGTTCATCTGAAGACATGATCAATGAGCATTTAGGTCATCGTGATAACGTTCAACTCACTGAAGAGCTTAAATATAATTCTGCGCACTATTTTCATGACCGTTGGTTCTCTTTCAAAATAGACAATCGAACGCTGTACCAAGACACAAAATTTAAAGGTGAAATAATCAACTCCCCGATAGCAAAATGGTCACCTATATATGCTTTTTATCCAGATGATATTGCATTACATCGAAGTGCATCGATATCATTTAAAATAGGAAATATTCCAGACTCCCTATTGAGTAAATCATATGTTGCTAAGCTCTCTAAAGATGGAAAACATCGTTATTATGCTGGAGGAAAAATAGAAGGTGACTTAGCCAAATTTAAGACTCGAAATCTAGGTAAATTTACAATCGAAGTGGACACTATAGCTCCAAAATTACGTTCACTAACTTTAGTGCATAAGAAACAGCGATTAAAGAACAAACAAGGGATTCGATTTGTGGTGAAAGAAAAAGAGACCGGAATTTCACACTATCGTGGTGAGATTGATGGGAAATATGCCTTGTTCACCTATGATTCGAAGAATCGCCTGTTTGAATACAAAGTTGATGCGACGCGATTATCGAAAACCGCTGTACATCAATTACAATTCACCGTAAAGGATAATTGTGGAAATATCACAGAATTTAATGGCTCATTTGTCTTTTGACAGTAAAAAGTTCATTATTTTTCTTTTATTTTGACTTATAACCATCGGGATAAAACAATATTAATCACGTAAAAATAAAAAACAATGTTGAAAAGACTATCTAGTTTATTCTTAGGGCTTTTCATGTTAGCTACTTACAGTAGTGATGCATGTACCAACTTCCTAATCACCAAAGGGGCTTCAAAGGATGGGTCCACAATGGTTACATATGCTGCGGACTCTCACTCTCTATATGGAGAACTTTACTTTTGGCCTGCTGCCGATCATGCACAAGGTGCGATGCGTGATGTTTACGATTGGGATTCAGGAAAATATCTTGGACAAATTCCAGAGTTATCGCATACCTACCAAGTTGTTGGTAATATGAATGAGCACCAACTAGTCATCGGGGAAACAACTTTCGGAGGACGATCAGAATTACATGGTCAAGCAGGTGCTGTAATTGACTATGGTAGTTTAATCTACATTACTCTTCAGAGAGCTAAAACAGCTCGTGAGGCGATCAAGACGATGTCTGATTTAATGAATAAATACGGTTATTACAGTTCTGGAGAGTCATTCTCTATCTCTGATGGTAATGAAGTATGGATCATGGAAGTTATCGGTAAAGGTGAAGGCGAAAAAGGAGCTGTATGGGTTGCTCGTCGTGTTCCTGATGGATATGTTTCGGGACATGCAAACCAAGCACGTATCACTACTTTCCCTCTTAACGATCCTGACAACTGTTTATATTCGGACGATGTAATCTCTTTTGCTAGAGAAAAAGGATTCTTTAAAGGGAAAAACAAAGACTTTAGTTTTTCTGATGTATATGCACCAGTAGACTTTGGTGCTGCTCGTTTCTGTGATGCACGTGTGTGGGCTGCATTCAATCGTATCGCTCCTGATATGAAACAATATGAGCAATATGCTCTTGGCAAAGTGAAGTACGACAAGAAAGGTTATGCAACCAACCGTTTTCCTCTTTGGGTTAAACCAACCAACAAACTGTCTGCTAAAGACGTAATGGATCTAATGAGAGACCACTACGAAGGAACAGCATTAGATATGACACAAGATGTAGGAGCTGGCCCATATAAATTACCTTATCGTTGGAGAGGTCTTACATGGGAAGTGGATTCAGTGAAGTACTGTAATGAACGTGCCACTTCTACACAACAAACAGCCTTCTCTTTCGTAGGTCAATCTCGTGCAGATATGCCAGCTGCAATTGGTGGGGTACTATGGTTTGGAATGGATGACACATACTCTACTTGTTACACGCCTATCTACTGTAACATCGAAGAAGTTCCTGAATGTTTCAAAATCGGTAACGGCGACCTTCTTACATGGTCATCTACTTCTGCTTTTTGGGTATTTAATAGCGTTACAAATTTCTGTTACTCTCGCTACAGTGATATGATTGTTGATCTTAAGAAAGTACAAGATCGCATTGAGCTTGAGTCTACTGCTTTAGCTCCTGCTGTTGAAACTGCTGCTACAGCACTATGGAATGCAGGAAACAAAGAGCTTGCAAAGAAATATCTTTCTGACTACTCTATCATGAGAGCCGAGAAAATGACAAACGAATGGAGAGAACTTGGACACTACCTTATGATCAAATATCTTGATGGTAATGTGAAAAAAGAGAAAGATGGTAAATTCTTGAGAACCAAGGATAATATGCCAGCTTCGCCAAACCATCCAGGTTATCCTGCTTCTTACTATCGTCGTGTAGTGAAAGAGACAGGCGATCATTTTAAAGTGATTAAGTAGTACCAGCGAAAAAAAGCGTTTAATGGTTGCTCTATTTACAAAAACATTGTAAATTTGCGCCCAAATGGTGTAATCTCTGACAAGATAATTTGTGAATATTGCACTATAACACATTAAAAAATACTGTAATGGATTTAATGAAGGTTGCGTTAGACGCGATTAAAGCTGAAGGTAAAGAGCAAGAGTTGTCTTTTGGTGCTGGTGATACTGTAACTATCAACTACCGTATTGTAGAGGGTAGTAAAGAGCGTATCCAGAAGTTCCGTGGGGTTGTTATCCAAGTTAAAGGACAATCTGGACAAGAGATGTTTACTGTTCGTAAAATGTCTGGTAATGTTGGTGTTGAGCGTATCTTCCCAATCAATTCACCTTTCATTGACGAGATCGAAGTTAACCGTCGTGGTAAAGTACGTCGTGCTCGTATCTACTATTTCCGTAATCTTACTGGTAAGAAAGCGAAAATCAAAGAGAGAAAATTTTAATTTTATCTCTATACAAAATAAAAAGGGGCAACACACTGTGTTTGCCCCTTTTTTGTAATGTTTTGCCCTGATAGAGCATCTGCACATTATCTAAAGATAATATCAAATCAAGCTCTTCTGATATTCACATATAATATCTTTAACCTGTTTGACCGAAACCCTTCCATACACTTTATCTCCAACCATCACTATCGGAGCTAAGCCGCATGCACCCACGCAGCGTAGACAACTTAAAGAAAAATTGCCATCTTGTGTGGTCTCACCTACATCAATACGTAATTGTCGTTTAAACTCATCTACCAACTTCTCTGCGCCCCTCACATAACATGCCGTTCCCATACATATAGAGATCGGATGTTTTCCTTGAGGGATCATCGAAAAGAAAGAGTAGAAGCTCACCACACCATACACCTTTGCCACCGACATTTGAAGTTTCTGCGCAATTATCTCTTGAACCTCTGCTGGTAGATATCCCAATTTATGTTGACAGCGATGAAGTATATTGATCAACTCATCTTCTCTATATTGAAAATCTGAACAAGCTTCTTCTACCGTCTCTATCGCAAAAGAGGATAATTTTATTGTTTTCATATTCTCTTGTTTTAGGTCGTTACTATTACATTTCGCTATCATCAATAGTTATCTGTGATGATCTATCAAAATAACTCGTATGAAGTAAATGCTCCGCTTTTTCACTCAGAGGATGTCCCAAGAACTCTTCATACACCTTCATCACCGATGCATTCTCATGAGACTTCCTAATCTTCATCTGCTTATCTTCACTATAGATGGCCTTTTGTCTCTCCAGCAAGATCGATGTTTTATTATGATGGAACGGTTGTCCTCCACCTCCAATACATCCTCCTGGACAAGACATAATCTCAATAGCGTGATAATGACAACGACCCTCTTGAATCTCTTCTAATAGCTTTCTAGCGTGACCTAAACCGTGGGCAATACCAATCTTAATAGGCAACCCATCAAAATCTACTGTTGCACTACGTATCGCATCCATTCCTCGTAATGATTCAAAGTCAATATTCTCCAACTTTTTACCTGTCTGCAACTCATAGGCTGTACGTGTTGCAGCTTCAATCACTCCACCGGTAGTTCCAAATATCAATCCCGCACCAGTAGATTCTCCTAGAGGTTGATCAAACTCTGATGGTTCTAACTGTTTAAAATCAATATTTGAGATCTTAATCAATCGAGCCAACTCACGTGTCGTAATGGAGAAGTTAACATCTGGATCTCCATCCACCTTAAACTCATCTCTTTCACACTCATATTTCTTTGCCACACAAGGCATAATAGAGACCACAATCAACTTTTCTCTTGGAACACCAATCTTCTCAGCAAAGTAACTCTTTGCAATCGCACCGAAGATCTGTTGAGGGGAACGGGTGGTCGATGGAATCTCCTTCATATCAGGGAAATTCTGCTCAATAAATCGAACCCAGGCAGGACAACATGATGTCAAGATAGGAAGCTTAACTGTTTTATCACCTTCAAGATGTCGTGTTAATCGTTCCAATAACTCTGCCGACTCCTCCATAATGGTCATATCAGCAGCAAAATCAGTATCAAACACATAATCAAATCCTAGGTTCTTCAACGCTGTAACCATCTGTCCAGTCACACTTGTACCCACAGGATAACCAAAAGACTCTCCTAGTGCTGCTCTAACTGCTGGAGCTGTCTGTGCAATCACAGTATATTCCGGGTTGGCCAAGGCCTGTATAACATCTTTAGAATAGTCCGCTTCCGATAATGCTCCCGTAGGACAAACAGCCACACATTGACCACAGAAAGTACATGACGATTCATTCAAATCCATATGAAATGCAGGACTTACTACCGCCTCAAAACCTCTCTCTACTGCCGATAGGGCATGTACCGTCTGAAAATCACTACACATGGTAATACAACGTCTACACAGAATACATTTATCCATATCACGGATAATCGCTTTCGAGAAATCTTCTCTATAGGTCGATTTCTCTCCCTCAAAGTGAATCTCACGAATACCAAGATCTTGTGCCATCGTCTGCAATTCACACTGTCCCGATTTCGCACAGGTGAGACACTCATATGGGTGATCCGAGATAATAAGCTCCAAAATATTTCTACGCGCATGAATCACACGAATGGTATTGGTCTTTACCTCCATACCATCCAAACACTTGGTGGCACAGGCAGGCGACAAATTACGCTTACCTTTTACTTCTACCGAGCATATACGACATCCCCCTGGTCGGTTCTCAATATTGATATCGTCCATCTTCATGTGGCACAATGCAGGGATATGGATACCCACCTTCTGGGCTGCCTCCAAGATGGTTGTGCCTTCAGCCACCTCTACGGCTTTATTATCTATGATTAACTGTATATTTTTCATGACTGATGAAGGATTGCGTTAAACTTACATTTCTCGTAACAGATACCACACTTAATACATATATCCTGATGAATAAGGTGAGGCTTCTTCTTCTCGCCCGAGATAGCTCCTACAGGACAATTTCTTAGACATGCCGTACACCCAACACACATTTTAGCATCGATGGTATAATGTAAAAGATCCTTACACTGTCCTGCTTCACACTGTTTGTCTCTTACATGGCCTAAATATTCATGTTTAAAGTTCTTGAAAGTAGACAAGATAGGGTTCGGAGATGTCTGTCCCAAACCACACAACGAAGTGTCTTTAATAGTGTGTGACAAATCAATTAACTTCTCTAGATCTTTCTCTGTAGCCTCTCCTTTGGTCATCTTATTAAGTATCTCCCAAAGACGTTTATTTCCTATACGACAAGGGGCACACTTACCACACGATTCATCTAGGGTGAACTCTAAATAGAACTTCGATATAGCCACCATACAGTCATCCTCATCCATCACAATCATACCTCCCGATCCCATCATCGAACCTTCATCTAGCAGGGTCTCATAATCGATAGGCATATCCAACGAGCTCTCTGTTAAACAACCTCCCGAAGGACCACCAGTCTGTACCGACTTAAACTTCTTACCTCCTTTGATACCACCCCCAATATCAAAAATAACCTCTCTCAAAGTGGTCCCCATAGGAACCTCTATCAGTCCTACATTGTTGATCTTACCTGCCAGAGCAAAAACCTTGGTCCCTTTCGATTTCTCTGTTCCAATACTATTAAACCACTCAGCTCCCTTAAGAATAATAGGGCAGATGTTTGCAAAAGTCTCTACATTATTCACATTCGTAGGACAGTCAAAATAACCCTTCTCTGCAGGGAAGGGAGGTTTGATTACAGGTTCTCCTCTTCGTCCTTCCATCGATTGGATCAGAGCCGTTTCCTCTCCACAGACAAAAGCTCCAGCACCATATTTCAGTTCGATGTCAAACTCGAAATCGTTACCTAAGATTCCTCTTCCTAAAAGACCATATTTCCTTGCCTGTTCTATCGCTACCAACAACCTACCAATGGCGAGAGGATATTCGGCACGGATATAGATCAATCCTTTGTTTGCCCCGATACAGTAACCACAAATAGCCATCGCTTCAATCACTGAATGTGGGTCACCTTCTAGTATCGATCGATCCATAAAAGCACCAGGGTCTCCTTCATCAGCATTACAGACAACATATTTCTGTGTCGCCTCCACTTTACTGGTGATCTCCCATTTCATTCCTGTCGGGAAACCTGCGCCTCCGCGTCCTCTCAATCCTGATTGTTTGATGATGTCAGTTACCTCCGCAGGGGTATAGATCGAAAGAACACGGCCCAATGCCTGATATCCATCTCTTGCAATATATTCATCAATATTCTCCGGATCAACAATACCACAATTACGCAAAGCAATACGCAACTGTTTCTTATAGAAGTTCATATGAATACTATCTGAGATCCTCTTTTTTGTCTTCGGATCTTCATATAGAAGTCTTTCTACCTTGCGTCCTTTGATGATATGCTCTTCAATAATATCACGAGCATCTTCTGGAGTAACCTGTGTATAGAAAGTTTGATCAGGAATGATCTTCACGATAGGCCCTTTCTCACAGAATCCAAAACATCCCGTTGTGGTCACCTGTACTGATTCAGTAAGAAATTTATCTTTTATTAGACTTACCAACTCTTCCTGCACCTCTTTTGCTTGTGAAGCCCTACATCCAGTACCTCCACAAACCAATATGTGTGTATGAATCATAAACTTGTAGATTAAATAGATTGGTAATTCTGAGGAACTACTCCGTCAATAAGCTTACCTTTAATGATATACTCGTTAATAATATCCACTGCTCTTTTGCTATCTACTTCACCAAAAATAATAGGCTCTTGGTTAGGTAGCGTTACTTCTACTGTTGGTTCAGCATAGCAAGCTCCCATACAACCTGTTGTGGTTATTAACACCTTCAGGTCTAAACGTTCTACTTCAGAAATCAAAGCTTCGAAAGTCTCTTTGGCTCCCGAGGCAATACCACATGTTCCCATGGCCACACGTATCCTTGCAACAAGATCATTCCCTTCGGTGATAGTTCGCACTTGAATCTTATCTTTTAACTTGTTGCGAAGCTTTACGAGTTCTTCTAAGTTCTTCACTTTGGTCATAGTCGTACATTTTATTTAGTGATTAGAATCCATTCCAGTCGATCTCCACATACGCCTCTTCCACATAGGCATATAGATCGCTATATTTTATGGACAACCGTTCCTCATAATTCAAGAAGGACGTGTCGACCAGTACATTCTCTTTCTCTTGGTAAGACAAACTAAAATCGATATCAGGGTGAGCCATGATACTTTGAACCATACTCTTTATGATATCTCCATTTGGTGGACAATCAATATCCTTCTTTGGATATGTGAAGATCACCTTTGTCCCTTTTTTAGGTGTCGAATAGAGGTGAAACACACCGTGGCTTTGAAGCACACTTTGTCGTGTTAATGATAGTCCTAAACCGATACGTTTAGAGGTCTTGGTCGTATAGAATGGATCTAAGGCTCGCGACACCTCTTCTGAACTCATCCCTTTACCATTATCCTCTATACAAAAAGACTTTTTGTCTCCATCATCTTTGTAGACCACAGAGATATGTTTTGCATCTGCTCTAATACTATTCTCTATCAGGTCGATAATATGGTCTGCGATCTCTTTCATATGATGTGAATTTGGTGGTTTCTAAAACATGTTTTAAGCCCATCAAAGCTTAAATGACTCATATGATATTCACACCTATTAGGCTGCATATCTTTCAAGTAATGGGCATCACTATTTTGAATACAACACCATTTGGTAGAATCTATTTCTTCTGAACTGCGATAATATTCAACCCCATCCAAAGGCAAATCATCTGGAATAAAACCGAGCGTCGAAATCAAACTATAACTTGGACGATCAACATGGGCAGCCACAACCACACCTCCCAATGAATGTACAAAGTCTGTCACTTGATAGACATCTTGAGATAGTGCCGTTAACAGGAGGTCTTCTTCATTAATCAAAATCATCTCATCTGTCGATACGACTACCTGATCACCAAAATAACATGCCCGATTGGCCACCTTTAACCGATAGGTCTTTAAATATTCTTGTAAGGCCGCTCTAGCCATCTCTGTGGGAACATAAGCCAAGAGGTGTACCTCTTCACTACTGCATATCTCTGCACCAATAAATACCGTAATTCCCATCTGGTTACCTAGTGTCGCGATGATGGGGGCTTGCCTAGTGTCGTTATGATCGGTGATTCCAATAAAATCCCATGACAATGCTTTGGCTCTTTCTAGTATTTGCACAGGAGTCATCTCCAAGTCACCACAAGGAGAAAGCGTTGTATGGATATGTAGGTCTCCACGATAAATCATCTCTACGAATTGAGTTGTTCATATATCTGTCCAACGAGCTCGTATGTACTTAAAGAACTCGAATAGATCGGCATCTCTCGTTTATTGGCTTCTAACAATAGATTCTCAGGAATCACTACATCATAAGGAATGACGATGGCCGCAAACTCCTTTAGTAATGCCACTGCCAAAACATTGCGGTGTGCTTGAATTGTAACAAACAACATTCCACAATCTCCTTTGGCCATTGCATGACTCATCAGATCAGTAACCATCAACGAATTCACATCAGGATCTTCATGAAAACGTTCGTGGTCGTTCTTCAGAATCAGATTATTTCTTTCTACGATTTGGGATAACTTCATTCTTTGCTCCTTTCTTAGTACAATCCATTTGTAAAACTTTATCTCCCCATATCTTCTCTAACTGAAGCATAGTGGTGTCAATACCAACATGGCGGTTCTTCATCCATTTTAAATCCAAAAGCACACAATGAGCCAATCTTGCTGATCCTCTCGAAATATCTTTTGCAAGTGCCAAACAGTTCGGTGCACCACATACTCCACAATCAATGCCTGGAAGAAGACACATTAGCTTTCGAACCCTTTCCGATCGAATTAATGCCTCTTGGAATCCCTCTTGTGGGGGCACTATTGGGGTTGAGGTAAACTCCCAAAACTCCGATAGTGATGTGATTACCCTTTGAACCTTATGGTCATGTCTCTCTTTCAGTCTAGGGGAGTGGTTGGCCTCTCTTCGACGAATAATAGATGGATATTCTGACATATAAGAGCCATTAAAACAGCCATACTTACAGCCCTCTAAATGATAGTCGCGTCTATAATCGTCTGGCTTCAAATCATTCTTATGAACCCACTCTAACACCTCTTTAATCCCCGAAATAGATACCGAAGCCTTCTCTCTACATGAAGGAGTCATCGAAGAGGATGTATCGGGATTATCTATACCCACCTCTCGTTTCCACACCTTTTTCTGTATCTCATTAACAAGAGATACCGTAGAGACAGTCTCATCAGCAAGAAAGATATCGAGATTATGACTCCCATGATGGTAGTTCTCCGACATACAGTGTGTCGTCATGGTGATCGATGTACGACTTCTCAAATGGTCTTCATAAAGAAGATGGATGGCACCAATAACGAGCTCCGAAACCGTTGGTACAAAACGGATATCATGTTCAGTCTCCATCTCTCCATTTTGAACCATCGTTTTGATCACATTACAGTGTGTCGAAATATCTTTCTGATCGTCATCGATATCGTTTAGCCTACTCCATAACGTTTGAAGTCTTTGATAATCACGGCAATCAATAATATGGTGATAGTCTAACTTGCGAAGAGCTTGTCTAACCTCTTCATGCTTGTCATTAGGAAAATGGCCAAAGAAACCTTCTTGAATCACCAAGAGACGTACTTTACCTCTGTTCTCATCATTGGATTTCGGAGATACTAAGGAGATGGCATGGTATGCACAGTCATCCAAGCATCGACCACAAAGAATACACTTTTGATGATCAATGTTGGCCACACCTCTTCTGATACGTATGGCCTCGACAGGGCAATGACGCATACAGTGAGTACACCCATGGCATTTGGGAATAGAAACGGTGACATATTTCAGAAGCGTCTCTCTTTTCAATGGATTATATCTAGTTATAGTAGTAATGATACCAATTGAATAATGAAATGAGCTATAAGGCCTACGAGTATATTTTGTCTAGACAAGGCAAAAAAATGGAAGCAATACTTTCTCTAAAGTGATACCTCTTAACGAAATATAAACAGTCATAGAACGTAAGGATAAAGCCCATATCATGATTTAATTGGTATTACGCTATCGGAACCATATGAGATAGTATAACTATAGTTCCTTCGTTCTGCTTCGTATGGATCTCCATACTATCGCTGTTTCGCTTCATATTGGGAAGTCCCATCCCTGCTCCAAACCCCATCTCTCTCACTTTGTCTGATGCTGTGGAGAAACCCTCTTGCATCGCATCCTGAATGGAAGCAATACCTGGACCTCGATCTGTAAATGTTGTTGTGATCTTCTCTTGGGTAATCTCTAGATCGACAACTCCATCATAAGCATGTGCAATGATATTGACCTCCGCTTCATAGTTCGCAATAGATAACTTACGAATAAAAGCTGGGGGTAGGTGCAAACGCTTCATGATCTTCTTTATCTCGATCGAAACAAATCCTGCATGAGAAAAGTCTCCACCTGCTACCTCAAATTGATATTTCATCACTACTACATTTTAATAGATTGCTTTCACTCCTCTGCCATATAATATGCCACAAACGCGAAACATGGTATGAGGGGAGCGGATAATCGAAATATCTAACTCCTGTGCAATCTGAATTAACTCTTTTGGAATCGTCTTATTCCGAACGAAAATGATACAATGTATCTCTGCAATATGTGCTGTCCTGATCGTCTGCTTCGTTATAAGTCCAGTGATCAGTACCGTTTCAGTAGCATCAATAGTCAATAGATCGCTCATTAGATCACTGCAAAAACCGTAACAAAATCGGTTTGTGATCTGACTGTGATAGAGAATCTCACCAACCTCCACTGCAAGAGAATCCACATCAAATGATCGAATTGATGATGTCATGTCGAAACTCATATTTTGTGTCTCATGTTCCTGCATATCGTAGCCATTTAAACATTCAGAAAACAACTAATTCTAAATAGTAGCTGCAAAACATATGATTTATTAAAATGTTGTGCTATGCTCTAATGTATTAAATATAAGGTTTTAATATTGCTTTTGTTCTGATATTAATCACACTTTGGACGACTCTTATTTAATTTTTATTTAGAATAAATATGAGGAGGTAAACATCTTGACATTGTTTAATAAGATGTCAAATGTGGAAGGTGATGACGAAAAGAAATTAATATAGGTATTGGTCTTTTTAATGTATACGCCGTTGGTTTATTAATCCCGTAATTGAGGATAGTGCGATTTTTCCCTGCGCTAAACCTATTTAACGATAGTGTGAGAGGTGTAGAGGTATGATCGATATATGGATTAAATTAGACTATAACGAAGCTCTTATTGTAATAATATGATCTCTAAAAGTATCCAATGAAGTCATATTTCATTGTGTCCGGAGGAATCATTATTGACCCTCTATCGTTTTTGTAATAGACTCTGGTTCCATCTTCGAATATAAATTTAAGTGTATTAACGTATTCTCCCCAATCTTTATTTTCCTTGAAGAAATCCTCAATACTGATCAACACCCAATCGGTGTCAAGATTAGAATCATACCATCGTGAAATAATCTCATCATTTTTCCTTCCAATATCCATCTTTAAGTAATGCATCTTTTCTTTTTCGTGCTCTCTTGATGGTTCTGGTGTTGGGACATAACTTTCGTATAAAGGAGGAGGGAATCCGTCTATTCTTCTACGATCGAAGTCTTCTTGTCGATAGGGATCGAAAGCTGATCCTGGAGGTAGAGGCCTATTCTTATCCATATACCATACGATCGATGAGATGTCTTTAAAACAATCAAAAGAGAAATTTATATTGGCCATTATTAATGGATGTAAAGGCCTAATAATAAGTAGCGCAAACTTTTCGTCCCTGATGAACGTAACTTCACTAAATGGCATGGTATGATTCTTCATCCATAACCACCCTGGAAAAGTAATTGTACCATCTATACGATTAAGAATAAACTCTTTCTTTCTCAAGTAGTAACCAAGAGAACCCAAGCAAATTACGAAAATGTAGAAGTAGTAAATATAAACACCTACTCCCATCAACTCCTTCCTCGTGAGAATCGGGGCTAAAATAAGGGATACAAATATGAATACGAATAAAGCTGCATTAAATGGTGACTTAAAATAAAGTAACGACTGATCTTTTGAGATATGCCTGCAAAGGTATTTATCATCGGCATAAAGAACTGATTTTGATTTTGGACTTACATGACCAATACTCAGAAATTTAGGGTCAGTATAGATCTCCCTAGATAAGCTCGAAGACTCATATTCTTTTCTATATTTATGATGTGTAATGGGTCTATTCCAATGATCTTTTAACTCCATTATAGGTAGAGTCCTTACTTTTCTTGCCATGATCTTTACTTTATCTTTTCATGAAATGATATTCCCAGCATCATCTCGAATTATTAGATTAGATATTTTTATGTTAAAATAATGCAATAATTTTATATATAAACAACAATTGTGAGAAAACGTGAATTCAAGCGACAAATGCAACTTTTCTATCAAGTTTTAGCTTATTATACATTTCAATAGGCTTATGATATCCATATCTCTTACGAGGTCTATTATTAAGCTTAGCTTGTATCCAGTCTATTTCCTTTTGTGTTAAGTTCTCAAAAGAGCTTCCTTTAGGTATATACTGTCTAATCAATCCATTTAGATTCTCATTTGCACCTCTTTCCCAAGAATGATATGGATGAGCAAAGTAGAAGTCCACCTTTAGTGATTCTGCAATATGCTTATGCTCATAGAACTCTCTTCCATTATCAGATGTAATGGTGTGTATTAGATCTTTAAAGGGGGTTAATACATCAATAGTTTGCTTTGCAAGAGCTTTGGCATTCTTTCCATTTAATAACCTTATCCAGCACAGCCCTGTAGACCTGTCGTTAATAGTGAGAATTGCCCCTTTCCGGTTCTTTCCAATAATTGTGTCTATTTCTAAGTCTCCAAAGCGTTGTTTCTCTTCCACAATTTTAGGACGCTGGTCTATACTTACGCGACCTTCCATTTTGCCCCGAAATTCGTTCTTTGCACCTCTTCTGGAGTATTTCTTATGTTTGCGTCTCAATGACTTATAAATCTCTCCACCTGCAATCTTATCCTCCCAGATATAGGTGTATATCGTTTCATGTGACACACAAGAAATCCCTTTTAATTTACTTCTGCCATTAATCTGTTCTGGACTCAAGCCTTTCTCCAAGTAATGTTTAATATAGTCTTTCATCGCTCCATCTAATACAATCTGCTTTCGCTTGTTACGATGTCTTTCTCTACATAAAGCTTCTGCATAGATCGCACAATAACATCCAGTTTCTGGATTACTATTCCTTTTTACTTCCCTACTTATTACTGACTTGTTTTTGTTGATTGCAGAGCCTATCGATTCGAAACTAGCTCCTGTTGCAAGCATCAATTCAATTAAGTATCTTTGTTTTATTACGAGTTGTCCCATTTGCATTATTTCTTGGAGGATTTATCTGTAAATATTTGATGGACAAACTTAGTATAAAGGAGGAGAAATCCTCCTTTTTGTTTCTTCAATATTTACACACAAATAACACTCATAGTTATAATATTGTGTTGCATTTATGATTTGAATGCAAGAAATATAATTGTGGGATGTTTATGAAGGTGTTGTAATACTGAATTTGTTTAACTGGCGTCTGCCTGTATTGTTTTGGGATACAGTGAATTGTATGGCACAGTGGTTTTGTGTGATTATTGTTGATTTCAACGATAAAATTTAGAAATAGAATTATCTAAGATAGACTTGAGAGGGGATATGAAGCCCCTTTCCCCTGCCTTTCCCCTGCAATGATTCGAGAACTCTTCGGGAATGCTTCGAGAATGGTCCATCGATTTGGGTAAAATGATGGACAATTTTCGGATAATATATGGACATTTTCCATGTGAATGCAGGGGAAAAGCATACTAAAGGCAGGAGAAAGGGGCTTTGTCGTGGCTCTTGGTGGAGAGATTCTGGATGGAGGGTGGGAGTGACGAAAAGAAAAAAAGCAGAAAGGAGGCCGATGTTGTTTGATTAAACAACACCGTTGATGCTCCTTCCTACTTGGCTTCCTAGTTAAAGTTGTCTAGGATTGTTGTTGCTTTGTTGTTTTTTAATAGTCTACTGCATACTTTTCGTCTAACTCTTTTTGAAGTAGAGTGGACATCTCTTTCACTACTTCAGGGTTTTCTGCATATAGATTTGTACGTTGTTCTGGATCTTTTTCGATATCGAAAAGAAGACCTTCAGTTTCGAAAGTCGTATAGTTTTTTAATTTCATATACGATTTCGGCATTTTAGATACACTTCCTGTAGAACTGTTGATGTATAACCAGTTTCCTTTGCGAAGTCCCCAATGTCCTTTTTTAGTGTTGTGGACAAGGACTTCATGAACTGGTTGATCTGTCTGTTCTCCTTTTAAGATCGGTAGAATGTTTTTACTGTCAGGAGCGGCACTCTTTGGCATGTCTATATTTGCCGCAGCAGTTACCGTTGACATAATATCTATTTGAGATATAAGTTCATTTGAAACTGCTCCTGCTTTCACATTATTAGGCCATTTCACGATAAATGGAATATGGTGTCCACCTTCCCAAACATCTCTTTTTAGACCTCTGAAATCGCCCATACTATAGTGGTCGTATTTTTCAGCGCGCTTAAATGCATATCTCTCAGGGCCGTTATCCGCACTGAATATCACGATGGTGTTTTGGTCAAATCCATTGTCTTTTAGTGCTTTCATTACTTGACCTGCAACCCAGTCAGTTTGTACCATAAAGTCACCATAGGCTCCAGCTTGAGATGTGCCATCGAATTCGTCGTTTGGAATGATTGGTGCATGAGGTGAAGGAAGTGCAAGATAGAGGAAGAATGGTTTCTTTTTACTCTGCTTAGCAATCCACTCGGTTGACTTGGTGCATAGGGTTGGCAATACTTTGTAAGGATCCCAATCTTTTGTTTTTGGTCCAGGACGAAATTCCCATCCTCCCTCTTTTGTTTTAAATTCTGTGTCTTTAATATTCATCATCTCCGTTGGAACTTCTACTGGTTTGTCGTTTTCAAACCATGTGTATGGAGGGAAATTGATGGTGCCATCTCCGAAGTAGTAGTCAAAACCTCGACTTGTTGGTCCTCCTGAAACGGGTTTGCTCCAATCTACATCTTTGGGCATATATGCTTTTCGTACTTTACGCCCGTGTTTTACTCTTCCTGAAGGCTCGTTATTTAAGTTCCAGTTCCACCCCATGTGCCATTTCCCAATACAGGCTGTGGCATAGCCTCCATCTTTTAGAACTTGTGGTAAGGTGATGTCGCTATCTCGGAACATCGGTTTGTCGAATGAGTTTGAGATTCTATGCGTACGTCTCCAATGGTATTGACCTGTTAACAGTGCATAACGGCTTGGAGAGCAGATTCCTGAGGAGCTATGGGCATCGGTGAATCTAATTCCTTCTGATGCAAGTCTATCTAGGTTCTTGGTAGGAATTTTAGAATTGGGATTTTGACAGTTCAGATCGCCATACCCCATATCATCGGCGTAGATGATAACAATGTTTGGTCTATCTTGTGGTTTGTTACTTGTTGAAGAGAAGCTTTGTAGAAAAGGTATTAGAAGTGTTGCACTGAAGAGTTTCAGGGCATGAGATGATTTTACCCTCATATCTTTCGTATTCATAAATGGTTGTTTAATTAGTTATGTATAGTTGATTATATCGATTGAATTTTTTAATCAAAAAGCCCAACAGAATATTTACAAAACATAAATATAATATAATTTCTATATTTTAATGTATCAAACAAGGGTTTCACTGCCCTTTAACTTACCTTTCAGTTACCCTTTCCTTACCCTTTGTTTACCTTTTAGTCGTGTGGAGGTAAACAAAGGGTAAGTTTAGGGTAACTTATCTACGGGTTTGGTGGAGGCTTGAAGGCTGGTTGAATATTGGTTGAAAGGCTTATTGATCGTGGCTTTTTATGGTTTGGTTATGGAGGTAATCTAATGGAATGGATAAAAAAACGTTCGGTTTTGGTCAGCAAGCATGAATAATGTTTTAATAGCTAGATCTATTTTGTATTTTTGTGGTCAAATTAAGTATCGTACTAAATGGGTTTACAAGAAGAGATAAATAGAAGACGGACTTTTGCCATTGTCAGTCACCCGGATGCCGGTAAGACAACTTTGACGGAGAAGTTACTGCTTTTTGGTGGTGCTATTAGAGTGGCAGGTGCCGTAAAAAATAATAAGATCAAGCAAGGTGCAGCTTCCGATTTCATGGAGATTGAGCGTCAGAGGGGTATCTCTGTGGCGACATCTGTGATGGGATTTGAGTATGAAGGCTATAAGGTGAACATTTTGGATACGCCTGGTCACCAGGATTTCCAAGAGGATACGTTCCGTACTTTGACTGCTGTGGATAGTGTTATTATTGTTATTGATGCAGCCAAAGGGGTGGAGCCTCAGACGGAGAGACTGATGAAAGTTTGTCGTATGAGAAAGACTCCTGTGATGGTTTATATCAATAAGATGGACCGTCCTACGGGGGATATGTTTGATCTTCTTGACGAAATTGAAGAGCAACTTAAGATTAAGACACGTCCTTTAAGTTGGCCGATTAATTCGGGTGCAGACTTTAAAGGGGTATATAATATTTTTGATTCGAGCTTACGCCTTTTTGATCCAAGTATTACAGAGATCGAGAGTGCAGTGGAGATTGATGATTTGTCTACTGAGAAGCTGGATGAATTGATCGGTGATGACGCGGATACTTTACGTGAAGAGGTTGAGTTGATCGAAGGGGTTTATCCTGAGTTCGATCACGATGCATATCTTGCTGGTAATGTAGCTCCTGTGTTCTTTGGTAGTGCACTGTATAATTTTGGTGTTCAGGAGCTGTTGGATTCATTTGTTCGTATTGCACCATTCCCTAAGGAGAAAGATGCAGAAGAGCGTGTGGTGATGGCCAATGAACCTAAGTTTACTGGTTTTATCTTTAAGATCCATGCCAATATCGATCCAAATCACCGTAGCCGTATTGCTTTTGTGAAGATCTGTAGTGGTAAGTTTGAGCGTAATAAGAACTATCGCCACATGCGATTGGCTAAGAACTTTAAGTTCTCTTCTCCAACAGCATTTATGGCATCGAAGAAAGAGACCATCGAAGAGGCTTATCCAGGGGATATTATTGGTATACCTGATACTGGTAACTTTATTATTGGAGATACGCTGACGGAAGGCGAAAACCTTCATTATAAAGGGATGCCCTCGTTCTCTCCAGAGATGTTCCGTTATATTGAGAATGCCGATCCAATGAAGGCTAAGCAGTTGGCTAAGGGTGTGGATCAATTGATGGAAGAGGGGGTTGCACAGTTGTTTACGAATCAATTTAATGGTCGTAAGATTATCGGTTGTGTAGGACAACTTCAGTTTGAGGTGATCGAGTATCGTTTGGAACATGAGTATGGTGCAAAGTGTCGATTCGAGTCACTGCCAATGTATAAAGCGTGTTGGATTGAAGCAGATGATCCTGCGGTAATCGTGGATTTTAAGAAACGTAAGTATCAGAAGATGGCGGTAGATAAGCAAGGGCGTGATGTCTTTATGGCGGACTCTAGTTTCCTTCTTCAGATGGCACAAACGGACTTTAAAGATATTCGTTTCCACTTTACATCGGAATTTTAGTTTTATCCTCTCATAGGATTTTTTCCAATTACATATTTAGATGGGCTTTACCCTCTTGTGCTATATTTTTTATACTTAGTTGAAAAATATCACCGTAGGGAAAGGTTCTGCTACTATTTCTTGCTCTGTATAAACAAAATATCTTGGCAAGTTTTAATAGTTCGTTTCAAAATGCAATTGGCATAATAAAATATAAAACTACCCATAGGATGATTGAATCTTATGGGTAGTGTTGTATATTGTCTATACATAACCCACCCAATAGTATGATTTCGATAAAGAATATACATTTTAGCAACCCAAGCCGTTGGCCTTTCTTTTACGGCTGGTTTATTATGGTGATGACCACCATTGGATTATTTGTGAGTATTCCAGGGCAGACGATGGCTGTGGCTGCTTTTACGGATTCATTGATGGAGGCACTCGATTTGTCACGTAATGAGCTGAGTGTGGTCTATATGATTGGAACTTTGATTTCGTCAATATTTCTGAAGAAGGCAGGGGTGTGGTATGATCGACATGGTGCGAAAGTGATGATGTTCGGTGCTACTTTGCTGATGTCTTTTACGATGTTAGGGATGTCCTATCTTATCCCGCTGTCGAATTTTGCTGACGACCTCTCTTTTCATCTTATCTCGGCCAAGGGGTGGAGCTTGATACTTCTTGTATTTCTATTTTTCTTGGCGCGATTGAATGGTCAAGGGATCATGAGTATGGTGGCTCGAACGATGTTGATGAAGTGGTTTTTGAGAAAAAGGGGAGTGGCGAACGGGATCAGTAGTATGGTTGCCAATGCCAGTTTTGCTTTGGCTACTATCGGCCTCGCTTACTTTGTGTCTCGAATAGGATGGGACCATACGTATAGGCTTCTGTCTGTGATATTGCTCTTATGTGCATTGCTGTTTCTGGGAACTTATGAAGAGAAGCCTGAAGATTTTGGTCTTTCTCCTGATGGGGATATCTCTAAAGAGAAAGAGATGAAGGGAGACAAAAAGGTGTTGGAGATTAGAGATTTTACTTATGATGAAGCGGTGAAGACACGTGCCTTTTGGTCGGTTACTTTGATCACCTCTTTCTTTGCCTGTTTTGTGACAGGGTTTACTTTTCATATCTTCTCGATACTTCGAGATGCAGGTATTCCATGGGAGAGAGGACAAGATATTTTTATCTATTGTGCTATCATATCCACTTTCCTGTCGCTCGGAGGAAGTATCATTAGTGATCATATAAAGATTAAGTATCTAGTCTTATTGGCAGCATTGGGAGGCATTCTGTTTGGTATTGGCTTTGCTTTCCTTAAATATCATTGGGCTTTTATTGTACTCAATATAGGTTATGGAACTATTGGTGGTCTGTTTGGCGTCTTGCTGGTGGTTGCTTACCCTCGTTATTTTGGTAAACGTCATCTTGGGGCTATCACAGGACGTAATATGTCATTGATTATCTTTCTTAGTGCCATCTCTCCCTTGCTTTTTAGCCTTTCAAAGAGTTACCTCGGCTCTTATCAACCTATCGCTCTACTTTTGGCAACACTCTCTTTGGGTATATTTCTCTATGGCATGACCGTAAAAGATCCACAGTAGGGAAGTGTTATATGTACTAATAAATAGATGATTATTAACTTGATAATAGGTCCTAAAATCACTATTTTTATTTAATAATCATTGATCTAATTGAAGCTTGATAATGGAATCAAAAGTAGAACAATATCTTCCGACAAGTGTGCATTCGTTTTCTGTGTCTAACTTTCAGGGAATCAAAGATGCTGAGTTAAGTGATCTTCCTGCTGATGCTCGATGGATTTTGTTAACTGGAGAGAATGGGTATGGTAAGACTTCTATATTAAGAGCTATTACTATAGCTTTATATGGACGCTTGGATCCGATGGAGGGTTCTCGAGAATTGGGGCCAGAGAGTATGAAAGTCGAACTGAAGGTAAACTTAAACAACCAAAAAGGAGAGGAGATATTAATAAGGACTGTTACTGAGAAAGATGGGGATGGAATCTCTTTTGAAGTACCTGTGGTTGCTTATGGTCCTGTGAGAATTCCTTCAGGAAAATCTTCCAATGTATCGGGTTCTAATGTAAAGAGTCTTTTTTCTAGCGATGGAGATCTATTTCATAATGTTGAGAGTGAATTGGTTAATCTATTTCGTGATGAAGAGGTGAGTTATGAGAAGAGTAAGTCCACAGTCCTTAATACTTTTAGTACGGTAATATTATTCGGACTTGATGAATACCCAGAGATTAAAGATGCCTGCAAAGGTATAAAGGATGAATTAGAAGGGGACGCTTTTTTTGAACAGTTTCTCTCGATCACCTCTAAGGTTGACGCAATTCTTGATTCATCTGATATGGATGTTATTTTATTAGAAAAATATAAGCGGGGTTTTAAGGCGTTAGAAAAGGTTGTTCAGGAGTCTATTGCAAAAATAGGCAGATCTAAGTACCCTGAATTAAAGTCCTTTTTGTTGAATGTGATGGATAATATTGAAGATATTGTTATTCAGGATAATAAAGTTCAATATATAGAAACAGAAGATCCTCATAATCCTAAAGTTATTGAACAGCTTGCATCGGGTAATCGAATGATTCTCACATGGATAGGGGATATGTTGATTCGGTTGGATTTCTTTTCTGTGGATAAAATGGAGAATATTTATGGCGTGGTTGTTATTGATGAGTTTGACTTGCATTTACATCCTAAATGGCAAAAGAGGTTACCACAAATACTATCAGATCAATTTCCCAATATTCAGTTTATAGCATCTACCCACAGCCCTGTGGCATTGTTAGGAGCTCCAGAACATAGTGTTTTTTTGAGTGTTAAAAGAACGGAAGAGGAGGGCATTACTGTTCATCGTTGGGATGATAAATTTGACATACAGAAGATGCTTCCGAATGCGATTCTGAATTCTCCGATGTTTGACTTAGACGATATTTTGTCTTCTTCAGTGAATTCTGATGAAGTGATGACACAAGATGACTTCAAGGAGGCGATTTATCATGAAGTATTAGAGCGTAAGATGCAAGAGTATATCGATAACCAGCAGTCGTAGTTATGATTCATTGGAAGCGGAAAGATTTTAGGCAGCCCCCAAAGAAATTAGATACGCAAGGGTGTTATAAGCAAATAGAAAAGGCAGTAAAACAAAAAGATGGAGGGAAATATACAAATTCCTATTATCGATGTGATGGGGTGTTGGATGCTTTACGAGCCTATTCAATTTGTAAGAGGAGTTTTGATCCGAATAAAGACCAACCAAAGTGTTACTATTGTGAAAGTACTGGTGAACAGGGGGCTGCGTTACAAGTGGAGCATTATAGACCGAAAGCTAAGGTGATTGATGATAATAGCCCCTCTGAGGATGGATATTATTGGCTCGGAAACGAGTGGAGTAATTTATTGTTGGCTTGTTCGAAGTGTAATGACCGTTCTGCAAAAGGAAATAAGTTTCCTATATTGGGAGCAAGAGTGATGGATCACGATCCTATCCGTACAACATCATCTGGCAAATTTGAATACGATAGATCGGATTGTTTAATTAATAGTCAGATGTTATCTGCAGAGCAGCCTTTGCTATTGAATCCAGAGATAGATAGTATTATTGGTCGATTCTCATTTGGTAAAGATGGACAAATATATGGTCATGATGATCGAGCGAAGGAGACTATTAAGATTTGCAATTTGAATCGAAAGCCTTTGGTTGTCGCGAGGAAGAAAATATATGATGAATTAAAAGAGAAAGTTAAAATGATTGTGATATCACATATCGAAAGACCAAACATATACCCACTTGCTACTCTTAAAGATATGCTATCAGGTACTTGTAAAGAAATCCATAATGCAATGATAGCAGAAAAACCTTATTCTTTATATGCTCATTACTTCAATTCACATTATCAAGAGTTCTTTTTGACTGAATTACCTATGTCTTTCCGAAAGGTGTTTAGAGAATGTTTTGCTTCTATGAAATAATGAATTTAACGATACCTAAATAACGATTATAACTGCTTTTCAATGACTGAATTTAAAATAGGCTTGGTTTGTATTATAGGAAATGTGCTTTTCCTTATAGGATATTCTATCTATTACTTTTATACACAAAGGAAGAATAAAAATAAGAAAGAAGGATCAGGTCAAGGTTTAAAGGAAAAAGAAGTAAAGATCTGGATATGTATGTTCCCCGTATTATTTACTCTTGTAATGGGAATTTGGGGGTATTGTAGTTTAGGAGAGGTTATCCCTGATTCAGAAAGTAATGAAGTGCGATTTTATGCATTGATGGTAAATAAAGGCCTGTGGACCTATATTACCCCTCATTTAACTGCATGTGTTGGTTACGTGACTTTTTGGGCTTTCTGGGCACAGATGGAAGCCAATAAGATACAGCAACAAGGATTAAAGATTCAACAAAGACAATATACTATAGATCAGATTGAAAGCACTTTCTTTCGCATGCTAGAATTGCATCGTGATAATGTGCAAAATATGAAATTAAATTTACAAGAAAAAGGAATCTACAGTGGCGAAGAATTTATTTCAAAATGTTTAAACCTAATATTAGATGCGATAAAACACATATATGAGCTTAAATCTAATGTGAGTACTAAAGATGAAAATTATGCTATTGTTACTGTTTATAAATTATTCGTGTATAAACAATTTAATTTATGGGCTAAAGAATACGATGTTGACATAGATCGAGAGCTCGAGTATCCATATACTTTATCAGATGTCGAGAATTTGGTTTTTCGGATTAAAGAAGAATTATTTGTAGACATTCATAATGAATTACGAAAATATTTTGTTCATCTATATCAAATAGTTGTTATGATTGATAAAGATAAACACTTAACTGATAAAGAGAAGTGGAAGTATCTTCATATTTTAAGAGCACAGTTAAGTCCTAAAGAGCAGTTGCTAATCTTCTACAACTGGTATACGGGATATGTAGAAAGAAAAGGATATGGCTTAGATTGGGAAAATAATGAGAATCAATTTCTTACCAAGTGGCAGATGGTAAAGCATTATAGTCGTAGACATTCAGATGATAAGCTTGAGAGTGATCTAGGTGAAAATGTTATTGGTGAAGATGATATTTTGAGTAAAATCCTTCGTGGAAAAGATCCTGAATTTGATATGTTTGGAAATATGATATGAAAAGGCAGGTCATTTGAAGTATGTATAATCCACAGATACCCCGAAGGGTGACTGTGTATTATACATGGATTTTAGGAAGTAAGCATAGTTAAGTTAGCTTCAGATATTTGCGCTTGTGTTATGAAATAATAAGAACAGATGTATTTACAGGTTATACTAGCGGTTGAAATACAAGTGTAGGTCGTTATTTCTTGATGATTTTTTTAATGGTACTCTTTTGATCGATTGTTGTTATTTTCAATATATAATTCCCCGTAATAAGGTTCGAAATATCTACTTGGATCGATTTTGATTGTTTTGGCTGTACCTGTCTTACAATTTCACCAAGATTGGAATATATTGTTAATGTTTGAATTTCAGTATAATGATTTTCAATGTGGATATAATCCTCTGTTGGGTTTGGGTAAACAGTTACAGTACTTTCAACTTTTAAATTGTTTTCTATATCTGTTGGTACTTTTAAAGCTGGGTATTCGATAATAGGAAATTGTTTTAAAAATGTCCAGATGTCATTCCATTGTCCTGGTTCTCCGCTACCCCATTGAATAAGTGTAATTGCAAGTGCATCCTGATCGCCATAATTGTCGGGTTCTATGGAGCTGGGAAAATCTAATGAAGCCCCCCAGTTATTATATAGACCATCTACAGCATTACCCGGAGCAGGTGGATTTGTTGTTGATATTATTTCTCCTTGTTGGAAAAATTGTGTGCCTGTTCCATCGTTGTCTCCGTCCCATATCCAAACACCTTCTTCATTGATGTCATTCGCACCTAACCATAAGCTTGATTCCCATTCTACTTGACTAAAGTCAAGGGGCATATTAGAAATGGCATTATAGATCGCTTCTTGTTCTTCTTGTGAGTTTATTTCCGCAAGCTTCCCTCCTCTAGATACTGCAAGTTCGGCTGCTTCTGCCCAAGGAATAGCTGTTTCGATAACTTCATAAGTTCTTCCATTATATACAAATGAATGGACTGTAGGTGTCGTGTCTTGTCCATGCACAATGAATGAGACAAATAGAATTAAGATAATGGTAAAAGATTTTGTCATAGCATTAGTATTATATGTTATTAGATACTCGTTAAGCATATTGAGCATTACCAATGTAAAGGGCGCAAATTATTACTTTGTAGTTATAGTTTTATTGCTGTAATTGCTAGGCGCAATATAGTTGGAATTTTATGTTTTACATAATACATGTAACTCATATGCATTAGTTTTAAATGTTTTTAGTAGTTGTGATGCTTTATGTTTAATAAGTGTTTGGAGAATATAATATATAAGATCGATAAGGTTGTTGTCTAGTGTTTTAGAGAAGTGATTACAATATAAGAGGAGAGACTTTCTCCCCTCTTATATTGTAATAATTTAGTTTGTTAATACTTTCATAACTCTCTTTTTGTCTTTCCATGAAGTTACAAAACGGTTCAACTGTTTAAAGTTACAATTCGTATGTCTGTTGGTCTCAACTATAATAGGTGTCGTTTTGTAGAAGTATTGTGAGAAGAAATCAAAATAATAGTTGCTGATAATGTCAGAGGAGTAATTATTTTCTAGCTTCTTGGCCTTCTTGAATTCGGTTTTAGTCAAAGGTTTATTGATGCACTCTTCTACAACTCGAATGATTTGGTCTCTATTTTTTGATTGAGATCGTACCGTAATATCGATATCTCCTGATTGTTCGATGTAGGAACTTTGTGTGGAAACGTTCACGGCATAAGTTATTTGACGTTTGGTTCTAAGTTCATTACTAAGTCTGTCGTGAAGGATGGTTCGATAATAGAAGTTGAGTAGTTTAATATTTTGGCGTGAATATTTGAAGGGTATGCGAATACAGTATTGTAATTTAAACTCTTTGTTTTGTGCATTTACTCGCCTTACCACTTTGTTCCTTGGGGAGAAAATATCGAATGTTCTATGTACTATATTATCATTTGTCGTTAATGCTTTAGGAATCGCACAGAGGTTTTCTTCGATGCTCTCTTCTACCTGATCAGGATCTAGGGTTCCACATATCATTAGTTTAAAAGAGGCAAGGTTAGAATAATAACTCTTGTATCTGTGAAGGAACTCCTCATATGAAAAATCATGTAATATTTGTTCATTAAATACAAGATGAGTATCTGTGAGGCTATCTACTAGATAATTTGTGTACGCGTTGAAGCGTTTTAAAGCGTCTGTTTTCTTATATATATACTTCTGTTTTTCACGTTGGAATGTCTCTTTATCTATGGTGCTCAAACTGCTTCTTTCAAGAAGATGTTTGAATATTAGGTCGCAGGAGCCTTTCTTCTCTCCATCTATTGTGATGTAATTTGGGGTGATACTATACATTACTTTGGGACGAATTGAATTTAATGTGTTGGTATAATATTCTTCATTAGGCATCCCCACGTAGTGGTTTATCATATATGCAATAAATAGATCCAGCGAGGTGTTATATGATTTTTTGTATGCATTAAAATGGAACTCATCAAATGGCATATCGATTTTCTGATATGATATTTCCATTTGATTACTTAGTTGCCAAGTTGTCATATGCGCCTCTTTATTCTCTTGTTTGGAGATAATTTCCCCCTTAGCTAATGTGTCGACCACATTCTTATATGTCTTTACAGTGGTGCTAATTTGTGATGATGGTTGGTCTTTAGATAAGTAGAAATTACTAATAAAATTTAAGTTCGGGTTGCTCGCTTTTGACCCTTGATGTATAAGGTATATTGGAGATTGTTTGGTCTGGGCCTTAAATAATTCATTAATTTTTTTATCGGTGTATTTGTTTGACCACCATGGAATATAAGGCGATGTATCATAAGCTATTTGTGTTTTGAAATAACTTGTGATCTCAAAGATCCATTCAATATCTTGTTTATATCTTTTTGTATTGTATTGGGATGTCAACTCCTCTTTGGCTTTGGATATTTCGTCTTTGGTGAATCCATCTTGGTATAGATTTCGGATATGTAATAATATCTCCTTGTGGATATTTATAGGCTGGTTCTTTAGAGGAAGATAGGTTATGATGAGTTGTTGGGACTGTAATAATGTGGAATATGACTGAATATCAAAATGGGAACAGTAGTCTGATAGAATCTCTTTGATTTTAATGAATCTGTTGGATAAGAGAATCTGTATCATCTTGTTCTGTGAGATATTTTCGAAGGATGGAGCCGTTTCATTGTTTAAGGATGGAAGGATCAGTTGTATCTGATAATCATCCAGTATTGTATATATCTCGTTTGTTTGAACAGGATGTGAGGTGTAACGGTTTGTCTTTATCTCCTCTTTGTGATTTTTGATAAGTGAAGTGGTGTCTTTACCGAAGTATTTCTTCATCTTTTGAAGCGTTTTTTCGATGTTAAGATCTCCGAGTGCTACAATTTTAATATTGGAGTGGTCAAGCCAATGGTGGTAGTAGTTGGTTATGTTGTAGGTGTTGAATTGTTGTATCTGATTGTAATCTCCTAGGACTCTGGTGTTGTGATGTTTGCTGTTACCAAATATCCAGTTGTTGATAATGGATGCTGTTTTACTTTCTTCGTTATTGTATCGATTAAATTCTTCGGTAATTACATTTTTTTCGGTTTTTAGATCTTCTGAATTTAGTGTTAATTGATGATCTAGAATATCTTTTATGTATTCGAAGTAAGCATCTGGGATGTCCTTATTCTTGTTCTTTATTTTTTCAAAATATACGACCACATAATCACGAGAAGTGTAAGCATTGCATGTTATTCCTAATTTACCACCTTGGGATCGGATGTATTTCAAGATGGAGTCGTTGGGAAAATGTTTTGTCCCTTTAAACATCAAGTGTTCCATGCAGTGTGTCAGTCCGATCTGATCTTTGGATTCGAAGTTCGCACCTTTATCAAATATTACTGCGATGGTGTTGTTATGAAAACTATATCCTCGTTGGATTATTTCGTATGATATCTTTTTGTCGGTTCGAATGGATGTCTGTTTGGCAGGATCGTTTAAGTAAGCGACAACTGCGATTAAGATAAGTATTAATAGGGAAAAAAACAGAATCTTCTTTTTCATCGGATATAAGATAGTTAGTGTGAGTTAATTTATTGTAAGATACAATTTTTAAATGGTTCGTCAGGATAGGAGCTTTGTTTTTGGTTGATCTTTATTGGTTTATAGAGACGTAATGCTTATTGCTATTGAAGGTGTTTTTTTGTGATAAAAATAGACTATGTTAAGGAACTTTAATGCATAGAGAAGTGTTTGTTTGGGACTTCTCTATGCATGGGTATTCTAGTTTACATATACTTTAATGATTCTCTCTTTGCCTTTCCACAGGGCCATCCATCCGAGGAGGGTATCATAGTCTATTTGTTCAATCTCTTTTTGAATGTCTATAGGTGTTTTATAGCTTGTATGGTCGGTAAAATATCGATTGAAGAATATTTTGTAGAAATTGGATATATCCTTATGGTAATCATTGAGTGGTTCTTCAAGCTGTTTCATGACTATATCAAACTCTTCTTTGGTGATAGAACGTTTTTGCTCTAAGTCCATCAGTTGACTGGCTTTATACTTGTTTTTGTTTTGTAATGTGATATCAAAGTCGATTTCACAGGTTTGGTTAAATGGGTTTAAGAATGTTTCACCGGTGTTTGCAGTGTAAACTAGTTGATGTTCTGCTCTTAATTTTTTAGAAAAACGTTGTTCCATGATTTCGCAGTATATGTAGGCACACATTTTGTTTGTTAAAGAGTATTTTAAAGGAGAAACAATACGGTACTTTATGTGTGATTGTTTGGTTAAGTCACTTTTGATACTGATGCTATCTTGTAATAGTGGTTGGGTTATATTCTCACTGATATGGTTTGCTGATATTTCTTGTTTTTCTGACTTTGGGATCATGGCAAGATACTGTTTGATCAATCTACGCATCGCCTTAGGCTTTATGTCCCCAATCATCTGAAACTCATAATTGTTAAAGTCGGTGAAGTGTTTTTGGTATCTGTCCATGAAATCGTGGTAGCTTACCTTTGGAATTTCTTTCAATTCGTGATTTATGGCGATGTGTTTTGTATTTGTAAGTTGATCTGCAGTTTCTATTATTTGAGTTTCTATGGAAGTGAAGTTTTCAATATGTTGGATGTATTCTTTCTTCATCTTTTCGAAATCAGCTACTGTGAAATTCTTAGGATTTTGTCTTTCTGTCAACATCTGAAAGACTTTGTTGATGCTGGTTTTATGTATTCTTGCATATATGAAAGCATATTCTGGTGATGAGATAAATTGTAGGGTATAGCCCTTAAGTTCATCGTAGAAATCTTTATTCTGTAATCCATAGTTCTGATTCATTGCATAGCATATAAGATTGTCTAAAACCGTTTCTGTCTGTTTTTTATATGCGTTGAGATATAGTGTGTTGGTATAACTTTTTATGTATTTATATACCACTTTCATGTTGTTACTCAATGACCATATTGTGATATTTTGGTCATCAATGGTGTCTGTGTGGATGATCTGGGCTTTTTCAAATTTTATACGATCAAAAGATGCTTTTGGTTGATTTTTACTCTCAATAGATTTGTCTTTGGGACTAGAATAGAAGTATTTAACCTCTTCAAGATTCACTTTGTTTTGTGTTTTCCCAATATGATATAGATATGTTGGCGTGGTGTTTGCTTTAGATATGAAAAATGGGTTTATATCCTTTACATTATATCTGGCTCTTTTTACGGTGAAGTACGTGTGAAGTTCCTTGTCTGAATAATAGACTAGTCTATTGCGAAGGTAGTATTCGTAGTAAGATAAGATTGAACTATTGCTTATTTCGATGTAGTTATGAGAAAGACTATAGTCGATAAATTGTTTGGCAGTTCGCATTTCGCTCGCAGTAAATCCTTTTTGATATAATTCATTTAGCCTTGCCAATAGATGTTTATGCATCTCTATTTCTTTGCCTAGCGTAGGAATATATTTGATGTTTACTTCTATTCCATTTTGTGAAGTTTCGGGTTGCATTTCGAAGGCGTAATAATACTTGGATAGATCTTTTCTCCAAGTCAAAAAACGTCTCGTTAAAAGAGCATTGAGTAATCTTTCTTTAATCACAATATCGATATCAGTTCCCGTTCTGTCGATAAAGATAGGTATATCCGAGGTGATTTTATACAACTCAGTATGATATGGAAACTCTTTGACCTGAATAGGGTAGTCGTCGTATCTTTTGTATTTACTAACCGGGATTGGGGTAAAGATGGTGCCATAATTTACATTGGCAAAATAGGTCTCTATTTTGTCGGAAGTTTCTTCGTCATCGATGTCGCCAATGGCAACAATGTTGATGTTGCAGTTCTTGATCCATTTGGTATAAAATGTTTCAAGTTTATCTTTTGTGATATTTTTGATTTGTTCCTGTGTTCCTAAGACAAAGCTTTCTTTTATTTCTTTTGCATCCGGAGTTTTCCAAAATTGAATGGCTTGTATTGTTTTGTTTTCCTTGTTGTCTTTTAAGAGCAACTCCTCGGTAATGATCTTTTTTTGTTCTTCGAGGGTGGTTTCGTCAAGAGTGAGGTTATTGATAATATCACTCAAGAAGATAAAATATGCATCTGGAATCTTGTTGTCCTTTAAGGTGATGTTTTCGATCTTTAATGTGACACCACTGGCTCCTGTGTAGGCATTGAAGGTAAGTCCGACTTTTCCTCCCATCGATTCGTTATATCGGATGATGGAATCTTTAGGGAAGTTGGTCGTTCCTTGGAACATCATATGCTCAAGGCAGTGGGTAAATCCTTTTTCATCTGCCATTTCTGTATTGGCTCCTTTGTCAAAGAAGATGGCTAGGGAGGCTTTGTTGTCCTCCGATTTGTTTGTGATTACATCGTAGCTAATCTCTTTGTTGTCTGCTTTTAAATAGTTTTGTTTTGCAGCCGAAACATGATGAGCGGAACAGTATAGTAGGGTAATTGAAAATAGAATAAGATATTTAAAACGTCTAATATGTGTCATAGATGGTGGTATTATAAATTCATTAAATAGAATGGTAAAAATAATATTCTAAATTAACTTTCATAAACATATATTGCTTTCCTTGTCTTATTTGCATATCGATGTATTATTCTGTTGTGTTCACATAACTTTAAGTGTTAAAATATGTAGTTTTTGTTGTCTGAATTACTAAATTGCAGGTATTCTTAATAAATATTGAGTGATATGAGAAAAAGATTATTCCTTATTGCATTGTGTTTGTTTACATTTAGTAGTTATGCTCAAGATGTGGAACAGACCAAAGCACTGAAGAGAAAAGTGGCTATTGGTCGCTTTTCAAATGTAACGAAACAATCTCAAAGCATTTTTTATGATCAGGAAAGTGATCAGTTAGGTAAACAAGCTTCGGATATCCTTGCAATGAAATTGGTTTCGAGTGATAAGTTTTTGCTGATTGAACGTCAGGACTATGATAAGATCGCAAATGAATTGATCCAAACAAATCGACTATCAGACACTACTTCTACTCAAATAGGAGCTGACTTCTTAATTATTGGTTCCGTAACCCATTTAGGTCGTAAGACTGTAGGTAATCAGAAGTTGTTTTCAAGTAGTATCAAGCAAGAAGTGGAGGCTGGCGTAAGTCTTAGACTTGTGGATGTATCAACTGGTTTGATTGTGTTTAGTGGAGAAGGAAAAGGTAACTCTACGGTGCAAGATAAAAAAGTAATGGGTTTTGGAGAGAGAGCTGATTTTGACGCAACACTTACAGATAAGGCTATTTCAGCAGCGATAAATCAATTGGTGGAAGAGATAATAAATAAGTGTATGGATATGCCATGGAAAGCCTATATTCTTTCTGAAGAGGATGGTTCATATATACTTTCGGGAGGTGCATCACAAGGAATCCAAGTTGGAGATAAATATGATATCTTGAAACCAGGAAAGAGTGTGAAGAATCCACAAACTGGAATGATGATTCAGTTACCAGGGAAAGTTATTGGTGAGCTCCAGATTGATATGACTTTCGGGGATACTCCTTCAACAGAAGTCTCTATGGCGACTTTAGTTTCAGGAGATATACAAAAAGACCAATTGAGTAAATATGTAGTGATTGAAAAGAAATAATGAGCAAATCGTATGAAACAATTAATTTATATAGTCGCAATATTATGGATGTGTGTAGGTTGTAAAAATACTTATATGGCAGCCAGCTCTGGAATAGATGAGAAAGCTTCTATTATTCTTATCACAGAGAGAGCAAATAAACAGAAGTATAAGAAGGGCGAAGTGTTATTACATATTGACGATAAGATATATACCGTGGATAAGATTCCAGAGGTAAAGTATGCAATGAAGGCAAGATTGTTTGCTATAACACAGGGAAAGCACCATGTGGTTGTATCCTTTAATGGAAATAAAGTGTATGACAAAGAAGTATTTATAGGTCGTAATGAGACTAGAAAAATAATACTACGATGAAAAAGATCCTAACCACTATTCTTCTTTTATCTTTGTTTGCAAGTTGTTCTGTATCACCTTACTATTGGGGGTCGTATGAGAAAGTGACCTATAAGTACAATAAGAATATGACTCCTGAAGCACGTGCTAATGTGATGGAAAATTATCAATCTGTGATTAATTATTGCAAGCAAAGTACATCTAAAGAGGTGCCCCCTGGAATCTACGCTGATTATGGATATCTTTTAATACAAGATGGTCAAGTCGATTTAGGGAAAAGTTATATGGAGAAAGAGATGGAGTTGTATCCAGAATCAAAAAAGATTGTTACTTACCTGCTAGATAGAATAAAATGATGCAAACAAGATGTTTTATATTGGTTGTTCTCGCCACAATCATGTTCTATAGTTGTGCTCCAACAAATCAGTTAGGCTTAACTCGAGAATCATATGAGGATTTTTATTCAGAACACCCTACAAGTATAATGATTATGCCGCCAATCAATAAATCCATGAAGGTGGAGGCAAAATTGTTTTTCTACAATACATTGGTTCAACCCATTGTAGAAAAGGGATATTATATTGTACCATTCTATATGGGCTTAGATATTCTAAAGAATGAGAGTGCTTATGATTCAGAACTATTATATGACAAGTCAATGAAAGTTGTGAAGCAGACATGGGGTATTGATGCTGTCCTTTTTACCACAATATATGAGTGGAAAAAAGTGGGTACAGGTCAAGTCGTGGTCGATATAGGCTATGAGTTAAGATCTACTGAATCAGATAAGATTCTCTATGATAAACGAGGGGATGTGACGGTCAATATGACCAGTAATTCGGGTAACTATTTTGTAGATTTGGCTGCTATCGCACTAAAAACTGCATTTGCGAGAGAGATTAATGTTGCTAAGTCTTGTAATAAAGTCGGCCTAGAAGATATGCCGTACGGTTCGCACAATAAGTTGTATATGCAAGATAAGACAAAATCTATTGGTGAAAAGAATTTTTCTGTAGTCGTTTCACAATAGAGATATTGATCTTATTATGAATTTATGAAAAAGGATATCCTAATGTAGGGTATCCTTTTTCATTTCGAAATAGTTTTATTTTGACTCCATATGATTGTTTTAATACAAAATATGAGGGAGATTAATGAAGTAGAATGAAATAGTTGATAAAATATGTATGGTCTTATTGTATTGTTATTTAGGCGTTTATGTGTTTTGTTTTTCTTTTTATTCTATCCTGTGTTTTGTAATAAAGAAAATTGTTGTAATATTGTCGAATATTTATTCGGTAAAAGATTGTATGTGTCATCACGTTGTTAGAGAATTAATATGGATGTTTGTTGTTAATTCTAAAGTTTGTTAATTGTGTTGATCTGACAGCGTATCGTAATGTTGTTAATGATAATTGTTGATACATGAGAATGCGATGAGATCTCGTAGAGATCAAAGTGCATTTTTTTTAATCTCTTATCGAATAAATATTCGGTTATAAATAATGTAATACTAGATATGAAGACAACTCGAATTACCAATAAATTTAAGCGAATGCTTCTAGGAGGTTGGAGACAAGGGGCCAATACACCAATTTGCCCTGATACTCCTAGGTTAGATGGAAAGATTGTTGCAATAACAGGAGGTAACAGAGGAATCGGGTATGAGACAGTAAAAGGCTTGTCCGAAAGAGGGGCAGAGGTTATCGTTCTTTCGAGAAACCTAAAAAAGACAGAGGCTACAGTAAGAGAGCTCCCATCAACGGTTCATTCTGTGAAACTAGATCTTGAAGATATCTTACAGATTCCATCAGCTGTAAGAGAGATTAATAAGATATTGAATGGTCGTTATATTGATATTCTTATCAATAATGCTGGCATAGCAGTGAAAGGTCCTTGTCAAGTTTCTCCACAGGGGTTTGAGAAGACATTTGCAGTTAATGTATTAGGACATCATATCCTATTTAGATTATGTCATCAGAGAGGACTTTTGGCTGATTCGGCTAAGATTATATCGGTAACAGGGGATATATATATTCAAGCAGATGATTGTACTGTTGATTATAAATATCGTGGTACTAGTGGCATGGCTGCGTATAGTAGAAGTAAAATTGGGTTAATGTGGTGGGCTTATCAGTGTTTAGATCATCACCCTAACTATCAAGTGAATCTAGTGCATCCAGGTATTGTTCCATCTGGTTTAGGAAATGATGAAAATTCATTGCTAGTGAAAATAATGGGAAAGCTATTTGTCACTTCCAAATTAGGAGCACAAATGAGTTTAATCTGTGCCACGCAAGAAGATATTGAGAATGGAGCATACTATCATAATACATTGGGAAAGATGATTCTACCCAAAGATGATGTGGCATTAGATCAAAAAAGAGCGTTAAAGATGTGGAACGAGTTAGAACAAATATTTGATTCCTATATTATAGCTTATTAATATGAGTGGGATGGCAAGAATAAAGAGAGGGAAGATCGTGATGATTATAATAATAGTAGTGTTCGTTTTTTTTGGTGGAGTATTCCTTTGGCTATCTTATGCTCCTCAGTTTGGCGGAGCTATCACAGAGAAGTATAAAGAGAGATATCGTAATACACCACATTATAAGGGTGATCAATTTGTTAACACAAAGAAGATTGAGTCACATATAAAGTTTAGTTTCAAAGATTTTAGAGAGGGTATTGGTGAATTAATATCTCCGAGTAATGTGACAAAGCCAAAGTCTAATTTGCAAATAAATGCAATGGATTCAATGTCATTAGCAAACCATCGTAAAGGTTCGAGACTGTTTTGGTTTGGACACTCTACATTGTTGTTGCAAACGGGAACAAAGAATATCTTAATGGACCCGATGTTTGGAGAGGTTCCTTCTCCTGTTAGTTGGGTTGGAACATCTCGTTTTAATACGGAATTGCCTATCGAGATTGAGAAACTTCCGAAGATCGATGCCGTAGTAATTTCTCATGATCACTATGACCACTTAGATTATGGTTCGATATTGAAGTTGAAGGATAAGGTGAAGATGTTCTATGTGCCATTAGGGGTAGGTGTTCATTTGGAGAGATGGGGTGTTAATAAAGAGCGAATTGTTGAGCTTGATTGGTGGGATAGCGTTGTCGAAGATGGAGTTGCTTTCCGATGTATGCCTTCTCAACATTTCTCTGGACGTAAGGTGAATACCAATAATAGTACTTTATGGTGTTCGTGGATTATTCAATCTGAAGAGGCGAATGTCTATTTTAGTGGTGATGGTGGATATAGTACCCATTTTAAGCAGATTGGGGAGAAGTATGGTCCGTTTGATATCGCATTAGTCGAGTGTGGTCAGTACAATGAGAAGTGGCCTTACATACACATGTTTCCAGAACAGAGTGTACAAGCAGGAATAGATGTACAAGCAAAAGTGATATTGCCAATTCACTGGGGCGCTTTCAGTTTATCACAACATGATTGGAATGAACCTGTAAAGCGTTTTGTAGAAGAGGCGAATCGTTTAAAAGCAAATTATGTGATTCCATTTATAGGGGAATCTGTTGATATACAACCACCCAATGAGACGAAACAGAACATTGAGTGGTGGAAAAAACTCTAGTCTCTACACAATCGAGTATGCATTTGTCTCAATATTTATGTTCTAGTCTGTCAGAGTATCGTGGATATGATCTTTGTTTGTTTAAATAGTAAAACTTCATATCTCCATATTTGAGACAGTGCATACTCATCTTTCTTATTCGATTTAAATAGATCTCTTTTATCATCAAAACTGTTGGTTTCAGTTCTAGCAAACCTCATGATGTGTTAAAGTGTTATGTCGAATAAAATGTCTCATTTGAAAATATAAACTAAAAAAGTATCTAATCATGAGTGAATTTTATCAAAAAGATGATTTGAAGCTATCTAGACTTGGTTTAGGTTGTATGAGAATGTCTACAAACCTCGATTCGAGTAGAAAAGAGAGCCTTGCAACTATAAGAGAAGCTGTTGACTTAGGAGTTAACCTAATTGATACCGGAGATTTCTATGGTGAAGGTGGACATAATGAGAAACTTATTGGAGAAGCATTGAAGGATATTCCACGTGATGATGTTTTCTTATCGGTGAAATACGGAACATTTAATAACCTAATGAAAGGGTTGGATTCTGTCGACGTTGGACCGACAAATGTAAAGAAGTATGTTACATCATCATTAAAGAACTTAGGGGTTGATTCTATCGACTTGTATCAGCCTGCACGTGTAGATATAGGGATACCCATTGAAGATACAATAGGAGCCTTGGTCGAATTGGTTGATGCTGGATATATTCGACATATCGGACTCTCTCAAGTTGATAGTGAGACGTTGAGAAAAGCAAATGCAATACATCCTATCAAATTAGTAGAATTAGAATATTCAATTGTAAATAAGAGTATTGAGTCAGATCTTCTTCCAACAGCAAGAGAGCTGGGCATTGGTGTTGTTGCATTTGGTGCAATGGGATTTGGTAAACTGTCGCAAAACGGTAGTGAATCGGATATTCTAATAAAAACGATAAACGATATTTCAAAAGAGAAAGATATCACATTCTCACAGTTGGTTCATGCCTGGTTATATAATAGGGGAGAGGATATTATTCCGTTAATTGGATCAAGAACTAGAGATCAATTTGATGATACATTTCAGTGTAAAAACATCACATTCTCTAAGGATGAAAATGATCGTATTAATAGAGCGTTTCAAGGTAGTAGCATAACGGGACCAGGCATGCCAAACTTTATAATTAAAAATGGGAAACTAGTTAGATAGACATTGTTAACTAAAGGATACTGATATGGACTTATTGTCCATATTGGTTCTCATTATAGTGCTAACCCCTCTAATAACCAATACATATAATGTTTATATTGAATTTAACTTACAAGGTGTCAATTGATGTAATTAAACAGTACATGGATGGACACATAGAGTTTCTAGACAATCAGTTTCAAAATGGCAACTTTATCCTCTCTGGAAGGAAAATACCAAGAGTTGGAGGGATTATCATTTCGGTTCAAACGAATAAAAGTGATCTGATGGAGACAATCAAGAAAGATCCATTATGTTATCACAAACTTGCAGACTATGAGATTATTGAGTTCTGTGCAAGCAAGACCAGTGAGATACTAAAGTTTTTAAATGAGAAGAGTGATAACCAATAATTCGTGGTTCCTAAATTAGATGAATAATGTAGAGTTTCTGAGACAAGTTACAACAAATATTTCAGATTCAGTATGGCCAATATTCTTACCATTTTTTGTTGTAATAAGTCTATATATTAGTTTTTGTACGTTCTCCAAGTTTAATATAAAATCAAAGAAAGATACTAGAGTCTCATTCAAAGATATCGTGGGACCAGCTTCGCTCTCTTTAGGTGCAAAAGTAGGAACAGGATCTTTAATAGGTGTTCTAGGTTCGTTAAATAAATTATCAGTAAAAGGTCAAGGTGTTGTTGAAGGAATGGTATTATGGGGAATTATTGGTGCTTTAATTTTAATCCCTCTAACTTATTCTGAGACGTTTATAGCTCGGTTGAAGAACATCTCGCCCGTAGGCTATATTAAATCAACGATGTCATCACAGATGCAATACTGTTATGGCGTTAGCTTAGTCGTGCTCTATGTATTTGGATTCGGAGGGTTTCAGTTTAATGGAATTGATGCGGTAATAACTATCTCGACAGGTCATCTCGCAAATTATAACATGAATGAACTTCAACGTTATATATTTATTGTAATCCCATTAATAATAATGGTTGGCCTGTTGGTTATTAGTAAGAGTCAGAATCTATTTATCGATACAATTACATCTCTAATAGGGTTTGCAATATTCGCCTACCTGGGGCTCTTTGTATTTTTTGTGATAAACACATTGACGTACGTTCCTCTTTACTTAGATCGTGTTATAGACGGTTTCTTTCAGCCCGTAAGTATGGGAATTGGAGTCCCCGCAGGCATGGTTTTTAGTTTACAAAGAGTGATTCAAACATCAGAGGCTGGACTGGGCACATCTGCTCTAGCATCAGAAGAAGGAAAAGCTTTAGGACCACATGAGAGTTCTGTCGCACAGGCGATACCAACTGCAATAACAGTGTTGTTGTCCTTGGTTGTAACATCATATATAACCTCTTATGGAATTTCCAATAAGATGATGTTTTTGCCAAGTGAAGGAATGGAACGACTATATGGTTTCTTTAGAACCGTTGAACATATAACTGGATATGTAGGACTTATTGTAATGACAATATTTGCATTGCTAAGTGGTGCTACAACACTGTTAGGTTCATATTTTTTCTTTTCCCATCTGTTTGGTGGTTTAAATACCAATCTGTTGATTGTATTGTATTTAATAATGATATCACTAGCGGGTACATTGGCTGTGTTTGGTTTCGATTTAATATTTGATGTGGTGGATATACTTCTATTTCTTGTCAGTGGAATTAATGTCCTTGCTTTGGTGATTTACATTCACAACTTGGGAGGTAATGATTTGTAGTTCTCTTAATCTAGTCGAAGGTTAAGGTGTATGTAATAAAATAATAAAGCTATTATGTTGAGTTTTGAATAAGAAACGATTAGAAAATTTTAGTGATGGAGTGATAGCCATTTTAATGACAGTATTAGTCATGTCATTAAAGGCTCCCATCGATTATGATACGAACGATTACTCATTTGTAGAGCTGTTGAGGTTATATATCCCTCAGCTGATTCCTTACGCAGTAAGCTTTTTGGTTATTTCAGTACAACTGATCAATCATCATGTACTACTTGGAAAAATGCATGAGGTCGACAATACTTTTGTATGGTTAAACTTATTATTCCTGTTTTCCTTATCACTGATTGTCTTCCCAACAGCGCTATTTGGGTATCATCAAAATAAAGAAGCATCGACAACTTTACTTATTCTAGCTTTCCTGTTTAAGGGCTTTGTATATAGGCTTGTTAAGTACTATGTTGTTTTAAAGAGTAATTTATATAGGAGAGATAGTGACTCCTGCAATTCTAGACGAAATATATTCATCAATGCTGTTATTGATCCCCTGATTGAGGTGATTGCCTTGATCTTCATACAGTATAATTACATGATCTCATTAGGAATAATATTCATCATGACATTACGTTCGATATCTCCGTCTAAAAGAGTTTAATCAAGAGAGTGTATAGTACAAGTTATTTAATTCTGTTAGAAACTCATCCGATGGTAATCATACAGATAAGAGACTAACTGAAAATGTAAAAAGCTCCAAGTTAATTGTGTCGGTATAACCAAGTAATGTTATCTTATGTTGAAGTATATAATTCTTTTGACTACGTTTCTTTATATTTTAAAAATCAATGGGCAACAGTATACCCGAATATCAGGTATCGTTATTGATAAAGATACAAAGGACCCACTTCCTTTAGTGAACCTTCAGATAAAGGGGAGTAATTTCGGAACGACTACTAATAATGAAGGAGAGTTTAAATTGTCTCTTCCATCTAGTGTTGACACCATTATTGTTTCAGCGATAGGCTATAAAACTGTAACATATACCGCTCATCATAAAGTAGCAGTTTTGAACTCTATCACAATTCAACTTACCTCAGATATTATCGGACTTTCGGAGGTAAAAGTGACTCCCAAAGAGAATCCTGCACTTCAGATAATTAGAAATATAAGCAAACATAGGAAACAGAATGATCCAAACAGGATTTCTAACATCTCTTATAATAGTCACACTAAAATGATGGCTACCATTACCAACCTCTCAAAGTTTATAAGAAATAATATATTGTTTCGTAACCATCAAGGCATATTTATTAAAAATGATGATAGTCTACAGAGTCGAGAACTTCCAGTTCTATTGATTGAAAGAGACGACTACTTCTTTCGTCAAGAGAACCCGGAGATAGACTACCATAAGAAGATTAAAGAAGAGAAGCGCGCATTAGATTTTATGAATGAGATGGATATTAATCTTATTGCCAGTCAGATAACTTCTGGCATAGATCTGTATCGTCGTCAGATCACATTATTCAGTAAACAGCTACTAAATCCTGTTCATCAGGGCAGTCTCAACTACTATCATTATCACATTACCGATAGTTTATATACCGACAATGGTTGGGTATATACCATTTCGTTTGTACCAAAACAGCAGAACTCTTCTCTGTTTTCGGGGCAAGTACGAGTGATCGAAGATTCGTGGGCCCTTTTAGATATTGAATTAATCCTCTTAGGAACCAAACAGATAAATTTAATTAACAACCTTAAATTTCACCAATCATACGCATCTATTAATGATTCGACGATGTTCTGTCGAACCAAACGTTTAGATATAAATTTTGAACTCTTCGATAAAAAGAAGAGTTTCTTGGCACCCAAAGAGAAGATCCATTTTACTCAAATAGATTCCTATGGTAATGTGCATATCACCGATCGGAAGGTAACGATAGACGATCTGAAAAATGAGCATTTAAACCAACCATTGGTGGCGATAGACTCTATCTATATTGAAAGCAATGAGATAAGAGATAGGCAAGTGGCTAACTCTCTAGACTCTTTGAATAACCATTGGTTGGTAAAGACGGGTAACTTCTTTGCAAAGATGAACTTAACCGGTTATATTGAAGGAAAGTATATCGACTTTGGCCCTTACAACAAGTGGATAAGTCAAAATAAAATTGAAGGGCTACGATTGAATGCAAACTTCCGTACAAGCGAGGGCTTCATCAAGAATACAATGGTCACAGGTCAAATAGGTTATGGATTTACCGACAACAAGATCAAATATGCAACAGGAGTAACATTTAAGACAAATCCCGATAAATGGCGATTCATATCATTAAATGTAAAGGATGATTTTGTGAATATTGGGGACAATGGAGACGTCAGTTTATTAAATGAGAATACTAGAGATCAGATTGACTACTCTCTTGTTGCTCGTGAAGAGATCGATAAATTGGTTCGTGATCAAGAGGTCAAACTAGGGGTTATACATGAATGGAAACAGGGGATTACGTCGACCTTAGATATCGCTAGACACAAAACGTATTCTGGGCTATATGTTCCCTTCTATTCGAGGAATAATCAATTTATCCCATATTACTATAATAACGAGATGTCTTTAACGACACGTTTTAGTTGGGATCAAGATGTCGATCAACTATATTTCCAACGCTATTACTTTAACTCAGTATTTCCTGTAATTAACTTTAAATGCACCATTGGCAACTATGAATTATCAGATAATCAAAGCGGTAATTATTTGAAACTAAGAGCTACATATAAACATCAGTTTAATATTGGATTAACTACTTTGAAATATGCTGCTGAAGCAGGTTATTTATGGGGAGATGTTCCATTTACACTCTTAGAGGTTCATCGTGGAAATCCATCCTTCCTATATGCATATTATAACTACAACTCCATGAATAGTATGGAGTTTGCAAGCACACAGTTTGCCAACCTGTTTATCGATTATCATATCAATGGCATCCTGCTTAAACATCTACCCTTAATTGGAAAGCTAGATTGGCGAGAGACCGTCTCTGCGAAGATATTACACGGAAACTTAGACTACACTCAATTGGCTGGACTTATGATGCCTATGGAGCTTAAATCACTCAATAATGAGCCATTTGTTGAGCTAGGAGTAGGTGTCGGTAATATTTTTCAGTTCTTGAGAGTCGAGGGGATCTACAGAGCGACCCATCAATATGAAAAGATGGAAAACAACTTTGGAGTACGCTTTAGAGCCGAGATGTCATTCTAAATTACCCTACTTCCTAAAACAACCTACAGTGCTATTTGTTATGATGTGAAGTAATTGAAATAAAGAGCATTATTATGGATATTAAATCACTTCTATTTTACACTAGTTCCAGTCGTTCTATCTCTATAATTCGCCTAATGGTTGGCACTGTATTTCTTTCTGAAGGTATTCAGAAATTTCTATTCCCAGCCATTAGAGGTGCGGGACGTTTTGCTAAAATAGGCTTGCCCAACCCTGATCTCTTAGGAAACTTTGTGGGCACATGTGAGATCATTTTTGGCTTAATGATACTCATTGGACTATTAACACGATTATCCAGTTTGGTGACCTTCACCATCATGTGTGTCGCCATCATAACCACTAAAATACCGATGTTGGCATCCCACGATATATGGTACATGCTCCACCAGGCAAGAACAGATTGGGCCATGCTTCTAGGTAGTCTATTCTTAATAATAAATGGAGGTGGATCGATCTCTCTTGATCGGTTAATTCAACAGAATATAGCAAAGTAAAAAAGGTTCGTATTTACTTCATAAGCAAATCATATTTGTCTGTTTAAATATATATGTGTACGTTTGTATTATTCAAGATGTATAATACTAATAGAAACCAACCGTATGAACAATGAAGTAGATCCATTATTAGAGGCGTGGGAAGAGACTTATAAGAAGGGGCAGTTGACACTTTGGATATTCTTGGCACTAAAAGAAGAACCAAAATATGTGGAGGAGATAAAACTATTTGTAGAGACCACCTCTAATGGAACCATGCGATGTGAAGAGCAGAGTTTATATCGCACACTAAGGAAATATCGTCACATCGATGTGGTCGATTTTGAAACCCGTAAAGGGTTCAAAGGTCCTGACCGAAAATACTATTTCTTAACAGAACTTGGCAAGAAGCTATTGTCACAGTTTCTATCGAGAAATATAGCACTATTTTTTAATGAGAATGTACGTAATCTAATTGAACAGGAGGCTTAAAATGAAATTCCTTACAAAAAATCTAATTTACTTCGCAACAGTCATTGCAATAACATCCATCGCATTTGACTTTCTATTCTTCAATATGAACCTTGGAGTCGGTGCTGGAACATATATTCTTCCAATAGCATATGGAATGATCTGTTTTTGTGCAGGATGGTTCTTCGGAAGACGCGATCGAATGGAACTAAATCTTTGGGATATCGGATTCCGTTTTAACCTCACAACCTTTCTAGTCTGTAATAGTATCCATGAGGTCTGGTATCGTTATGTTCTTGACGCTTCAGGAAGCTTACTTAGAGGACTGCATAATGGAATGCTGATATGGTCATTCTTTATAATAATTCACTTCTATTACTTTATGCGCTGTCGTCGAGGGTCCATTAAAGGGTTAAAGAAAGACCAAATATTTGATTAGAAGCTAACAGAAGTTTTTAAATCAAAAACAAAAAGTGTCAGGTATAAAACGATATACCTGACACTTTCTTAAACTAAAATATTGTCTGTAAGGCTTCCCTATCTTGTTCTGAAAGCATTATGCCATTTTGCACTCTTATTCGCTTCAATCATCAACACTTCGCTACCTACTTGTATCTTATATTGACCTTCTTCGATAACCCACTCCTTATTCAAATTCACAAAGGCAAGTTCCGATGCCGCTACCTTAAACTCTACTGTTTTTGTCTCATTCGGATTCAACGAAATCTTATCGAACGCACGCAGACGTCTATTGTCTGGAGTAATGGATGCATATAGATCCGAACTGAATAGAAGTACAGCCTCTTTGCCAGCTCTAGATCCAATATTGGTAACATCCACAGAGAATGTAATCGTATCATGAGGTCCAAAAGCTTTCTTATCACTCTTCAGGTTACTATATTTAAATGTCGTATAACTTAAACCGTGACCAAACCCATACTGTAGATCTTGTACCGCCTTATAGTTATATGCTCCTTGCATTTCCGTTCTATTCTCCGCAGGCTTATAGTCGTAGTTTATTAGTGAATTAGGGTGCTTAGGGTAGGTGTAAGGTAGACGTCCTGAAGGATTTGTCTTACCAAAAAGAATATCTGCTGTCACCTCTCCTCCATAAGTACCTGGAAGATACGTGTGTACCACTGCCTGTGCTAAAGGTTCGATGGCTGAGATCGTTCTTGGACGCCCCTCATTTAATACCAAAACAATTGGCTTTCCTGTTTTAGCTAACGCCTTTACAAGTTCCTGCTGGTTCTCCGATAAAGATAGATTATTTAAATCTCCAGGCTTCTCTGTATAGGTGTTTTCACCAATGCAAGCAATAATCACATCTACCTTTTTTGCAGCTCTAACAGCTGCTTGTATATCAATGTTCTCCTCTTCCCAATAGGCTCCATTCATCTTATAGTTAAGACCAGGAACATACGTGACATGAGATGCGATATCTTGTATCGATTTAAGAAACGTATTGTGATTATCGATATACTTCTCCACCTTTTCACCTTGCCACGAAAGGGTCCATCCACCTTGAAGGGTACGCATTGAATTTGCATTAGGACCTGTTACAAGAACTTTAGTCGAAGAAGAGAGTGGCAATAACTCTTTCTCATTTTTTAGTAATGTAATCGACTCCTCAGCAGCTCTTTTAGCGTCCTCTTGATGGGCTTTACTAGCGAAGTTCTTATATTCATTATAGTCGAACACTGGGTTTTCAAACAGTCCCAAACGGAACTTCAAACGTAAGATACGTCTTACCGCATCGTCTAGACGTTCCATTGAAACTTCCCCCTCTTTCACCAATGCTACAAAATCCTCTGTATACTTCACATCATAAGGAACCATGGCCATATCAATTCCTGCGTTGAAAGCTATCTTAATCGCCTCCTTATCATCTTTTGCAATACGATCACGCACATATAGGTTATTAATATCTTGCCAATCCGTAACCACCACACCATCAAAATTTAGGTCTTGCTTTAGCATCTCAGTGATAAGGTGGTGGCTTGCATGCACACTCTCTCCATTTACAATACCAGAATTGACCATTACTGTTAATGCACCAGCCTCTACAGCTTTTACAAATGGCTCATAGTGCTTCTCAATAAGATCTTGAACAGGTATATTGGCAGGGGTTCTATCTTTTCCATTAAAAGGTGCACCATATCCCATATAATGCTTTAAACAGGCCGCTACGTGGTGTCTGTCTATACTATTCTTATCACCTCCTTGATACCCTTTGATCACCTCTTTACCCATCTCAGAGACAAGATATGCATCTTCTCCAAAAGTTTCCCACATACGTGGCCAAGCTGCATTTCTTCCCAAGTCAAGAACAGGGGAGAAGTCCCATGGAAGGTTTGATGCTCTTGTTTCGTATGCCGTATTTTCGGCTCCTTTGAACACCAACGATCGATTAAACGTTGCTGCTTGTCCAATCTGTTGAGGAAGAAATGTAGCATCTTGTGTGTAGGTCGTCCCGTGAATAGCATCAATACCATAAATAACAGGAATACCTGTCGTTTCGATAGCCACCTTTTGTATCTTACTTACCACATCATGCCACTCCTTTAGTGTTAGTGGTGTATTGGATGCCGTGTTAAGAATAGACCCCGTTTTTCGATTAACTAAAACATCTTTAAGCATCACTTCATCCAACTGGAATGGGAAATGACTCGTGTATACATTCTCCCCCTTACCAATGACGTCAAGAGTGAATTGAGCGGTTTGACCTACCTTCTCTTCAATGGTCATCCTTTTAAGGATCGCTTCGATTTGATCTTCAAAAGGCGAAGTTTTATTCTCTTTCGTACAAGAAAACATGGAAGCAAAAACTGCTATACATGTTAAGATGATGAATCTGTTTTTCATTTCAGTATATAATTTAAATATTTTGATTTCAATAGAAACTAATCGGTATAAAATCAATCCCAGTGAATGGATTAATAGAGTGTAATATGGTTGATTTGCCCTCTTGATATTTGCCCTCTACTATCTTTTGCTTCGACATACCAGCTCCAATCTCCTGCCTCCATTTCGCTATGGAAACTTGTAGTCGTAATATCTCCTTTTAGTAGGGTGAAATCTGATGCGTTGCTCTTTTTTGTATAAAGATTATATTCGATCTCTCCCTCTCCTTTGGTCGAAGGCTCCCATGTAAAATGGATATCTCCTGCCGACAACCCTTGTAGTGGTGTTAACGCCTTAGGTATAGATGGAAGATCTCCAATGACTCCGAGCCCTTCTGTTCCGAACGACATGATATCTCCTTTGGTACTCGACGTCGCATCATGCACCTCAATCTGCCAATAGTACTTTGTCGAAGGTGCTAGTGGCTCTTCAGTGGTATAATATGGCTCATCTATATTACTTTTGATGACGCTTAACTTCTCTTTATCTGTCCCAAACCAAATAGTGAATGTCATTTTATCACGCTCTGGGTCACTCGCTTCCCAGGACATCGATGGCGTTAACGAATTACAAGTAGCACTATTTAGTGGTACAATATTATCAGGCTTATTGGGGGCCAAATTGGGAGTTTCTGACTTTTCACAACTAACCAATAGTGAGAACAGACTCCATAATATCAATTGCTTCTTCATCTTTGTTGTTATTAGGTACTATTGGACGATAATATTAAAGGTCTCCACCTCTTCTTGATGACTAACCTTAAGTATATATGGGCCCTTAGCTAGAGGTTGAAGATCAAGTGAAATCAGGTTATTATATGTGTTATGAATACGCTGATCTATCAACTTCCCATCTGTCGAATAGACCTCTGTTTGATAGCTCTTCGCGTCACTCTCATAAGGGATATTAATATAAAGTGTCCCACTGGTCACTGGGTTCGGATATATATTTACAGACGCAATAGAGAAGGTGATATCACTATCTTCAGAGCAGAGGTTACTGTCAGAAACCTTTGCTGTGTAGCTTCCCGACACCAAGTTATTTACTGTTAGAGTGCCCTTCTGCGTTATCTGCTCTTGACCGTTTAAAATAACAGTATAAGGTGCTTCTCCACCTTCAATATTAAATGAGACACTCTTGCCATCCACTCTTGCGGTGGCGTATAGAGAAGCAGGCTCCTCTAGAATGACTTTATGCTGACTACTATATGGATGTATCGTAGAGGTTAGAATATCATACTCTCCTGCAGACAGCCCCTCAATCTGATATGGGATATTCTGACTTACATGGTAGGTATCTCTACTATTCAACGTTACCTCCATAGGCGAGGCTTTACTTAATATTGTAATACTGCCGTTATTCAATTGATAACAGGTAGGGGATTGGTAGGATAGGTTAAAATTGGCTGATGAAAAGATCTCATCAGGACTGTCTGAGATCGTTTCACCAACTTGTTTTAGTTCAAACCAATTCAGGTTATGCTCCTGTTGCTCTACCTTTAAGCGGAGTCGGTAATCCCCTTTATGTAGAAGTATTGACTTGATCGCTTTCTGTGTCTGCCATGTCGTCCAACTCCCTGTTGATCTTAGAGTGAATGTCTTTATTAAGTCAAAAGTGACCCCATTATCTTTGCTTAGCCACATAGATATTTTAGGTGCACTTTGTGTCGATGCTATTCGCATATCTAGATCATAATAGCTCGTATTTTCTACCGCAATAAGATAGTCTAAGTAGTACCCCTCTTTAGCATATGATGAGTTCTTTGATCCATCTACATCGGAGGTGTTTTCAAAGGCAAAACCATTATTAAAAACAAAATCTTCTGCTTCAATCTTCCCTGGGACACGAAACTGTCGTGGCAATAGATTCTCGATATCCAGACTAGTGAAAGAGGCCAATGGCTGTGCTTGCGAAGTAATATTATCTCCACGATAGCTCAATGTCAGTTGATTGAAATAGGTGAAATCAGAACAACTTATCTCAAGCAGACGGTCATTATCTTTACTTATTTCAACATCTTGAATACCAATAAACTTACCAGTATCATCAGATAAGGTGAAGTCTATTGGATTCAGAACACTTGTACTATTAATCGACTTATTTACTGTCACAAAAATCTTTCCGCCTACACTATTGGTCTTGGCAGACAACACATGGAAATCTACTGTATTAATAGGTTTACCATCGGTAAATTCAAAGTAGTTAAGATTTGCTCCCCCTTGAATAAAGTAGAAGACCACCTTTACCTCTCCCTTTGGCAATACAATATCTTTAAATGTCGTCGTAGTCCATGTATCATAATTCGCTGTAGATGGTAAAGTCAGTGTAGAGGTAATATCTACACCATTGGCCATAATTTTGATCAATGACGCATTCCCAGCATGACGAATATGAAGATTAAATGCCTCTATCGACGGATTATTCACCGTATATTGTATCCACTCTTTGTCGGCAGTCCATCCTACATTATACGCTGCGCCAACCAATGAACCATCGTCGTTCTTATCGGCACATGGTTGAATGTCTACCGCATCATTTCGGTATGTCCATCCTGTATTCCAATCCGTATAGTCGGTAACTTGGCTTAAGTTGGCTGTATCTTTATCCCAATAGGTATACCCATTTTTACCCATATCAAAATCAGCAAACCATGTCTTATCTCCCACAGCGTGCTTTTTATAGGCTTTACCATCGTCGGTATGTGGTTGACGGATCATCGCATCGATCACATCATACATGATGCGGACATTTTCGATCTTATGGTTCTCTGCCCATTGATTTAAGGCATCTACTGCTTCTGACCCTGTCAGGTCATCTGTCGTACTCTCCGTTCTCCATCCATCAACGAGTCGCTTGTATGCCTCTGGCTCTTCCACATACATCACGTTATTGATTCCATTCTTCTTTACAGGCCACCATGACCATCCAATATCTTTACTCTCACAGAGTTTAATCAAATGGGTATACCACACATTCGAGTTCTCTCCACTCTCTCCTAACCAAAGAGGAACATCATATTTATCACTCTTTTCAATGATCCAATCCAATGAGTTTGCATCCACATTGTTCCAATACTTATGGAAACTGATCGCGATATTATCGTCCCATAGAGTTTCTGGTAAACCATCATAGTTGTTAGCCCAATCATTTCCTTCTAAGAAAACAATATGATTATCTCCAGTAGACCTAATGGCATCCGTACACTCCTCCAAAAGGCTCCACAACATTTGGTTGTTGTCATTCTTCAGTTCGCTCCAATTGGTCTCGTTTAACAAGTCATATCCACCAATCCATGCTTCGTTCTTATAACGATCGGCCAACTTCTTCCATAGTGCCACCATCTTATGTCGATTGTTGACATCTTCCCACAGAGATAGTTTATTCGGATCATAATCACTGATATCTGCATTACGTCCTTGACCACCTGGTGCCGCATGTAGATCTAAAATAAGATACATATTATTAGCCTTACACCAACTTAATACTTGATCTACTCGTTCAAAACCACTCTCATACCAAGTATATTCATGTTTGGATAAGTTCGAAGCACTCTCTCTCTCGATAGGAGGAGTAAACTGGTTATAATGCATCGCCAATCGAAGACTATTAAATCCCCATTGCGCCATCGAATCTACATCTGCCTTGGTCATATGGTTATGCCACCACTTTTCGAAGAAGTCATCCGTAGCACTCTCTCCAATAGTGTCTATAAGTTTCTGACGAAATTCATGTTGTGTTCCTGTAACACCCGCCGTTTTCATCATATACCCCTCCATCAACACCCAGTTACCAGTACCTATTCCTCGTAAAATAACCTTCTCTCCTTGGTCATTTTTTATAAGCTTTCCTTCTGTCCTAAGCGTCTGGGCGGTACTATTGTATACGCTTAAGAACATTATAATGAGCGGAAGAATGTGTTTCATGTTGCTTCTGTAATTTTATACGTTTGGGAGTAAGTAGAGAGGTGTAATTACCCTCTCTACATACTATATGTATCGTGCTATAAACTATCGTCTATTAAACCTTTTCTTATGATTTAATGGATCGTAATCCCTGGATAGGACCTCTTCAAAACCATGTCATCGATATAGATTACACCACTAGTTCCTTTTCCATGGCTAAACATAACCCATAGATGTTTAATGTCTGAAGCGGTAATTTTATCGCCAGAGAAATCTTTATCTGAAAAGTCAAAAGAGATATCTACCCATTGACCTGTAGCATCAACTGTTTTTTCTACCTCTACTCTACCATCCCAACTATCACTGGTCGAGAGTCCAATTTTAATCAGCCTCTCCTCCTCAGACATATTAAAGGGATAGTCAACCCCGCCAATATTTATGGTTTTATCTTCTAAGTAGATACGAAAAGCAACCTCACTGTACTCATCCGCAAAATCCATAGAAACACCATTAAGACTATAGCGAGCCTCAGTCCACCAGCCTCCTGATTTACCCATCACAAGAACATTACTTCCGCCGAAAGCATAAGGATTGGTATTAGGATTATACTCATTAAGAAGTTTTGTGTCTCCATTGGCCTCTCCCCAACTTCCTGCGAAAGGAGTGGTGTTCTCAAAGTCAAGGAAGCTCACATCCTGCTTTTTAATCTCTCCATTTTCAATGGACACTGTCGTTTCTGCACTCAACATCGCACCTTGCACTGTCGCTTCAAACTTCACATTATAGTCTCCTGCTTCTAGATATCTGATGATGGTATCGGTCGTACTAGTTTCAACCCACTCTCCATTACCAAAGTCCCATTTGCTATTCTCAAATACCGTGGATGGATCGCTATTGATCATTAACTGTCTGAGATTCTCTTTTCCTGCTACACCTGATTCTGAAATATCCTTAACCGAGATCAGCTGTTCTGCCTTTACCGTGATCTTATCGAATGTTTTCTTACTCACTCTATTTCCATTAACAGCTGTAAGAATTGGCTGATATTCTCCGTCCACCGTATAGATGATGATACCTGACTCTTCACGTACCGTCTTGCCATCTCCTAAGTTCCACTCAATATAGCTTAGTCCTTTTGTATTATTCGAAAATTCATAACTATTAGGGATGCCAGTAACACTAGAAACATCTTTAAATGATGCATCTAGATTCACAACATTTTCATCCCAACTCTTTGGATCTCTATCCTCTTCACAACCAAAGGTGATGGATAAGAGTAATATTGCTGCTATATATAGAATTTTGTTCATCGTATTATTGTTTTAGTATCCTTAGCAATTAGATTCCACATCCAGGAACTTTCTGAATCAACTCAATGTCATCAATCATGATCACACCAGTACCATCTCTACCAGCACCCCTATCATTATCCCAATTATGAGTGAACATAAACCAGATGCTCTCTATCTTTGTAGGATCTACTTGATCGAAAGTCGTATCTGAGAAATCAAACTCCACATCCACCCACTGTCCTAATTCACTTACCTTAATCTTACGTTCTATCTCTTGTCTCCCAGAACCATCATTCAATCCGATCTTAAGATTTAGGTAGGACTCAGGAATATTGAAATCAAAATTACCTTCAGGTACCTCAAAAGTGTTGGGAATATAGAAACGTAGTGCTACCTTTCTCCACATACCATCCTTTGAGAAATCGAATGTATTATTTGTGAAGTCATAAGCAGTTTCTGTCCACCAGCCCCCTGATTTACCAATAAGCAACACATTGTTGTCTTTAGGAAACTGATAAGCTGTAGCTTCATCCACATGATACTCATCAAAAAGAGGCGTGTCATTCTTATTTTTATTCACCCATCTTCCAGCATATGTTGCTTCATCATCGAAGTTGTCCATCGATACCCTCTTTCCAATAGCACACCACAATGTCTCTGTAGCGTCTACATCTGCAACTTTCTTTGAAAGTTCTCCATCATACGTGTATCCATTAAACGTAATGTTATACTTCCCTGGTTCTATATAGTAGATCGTATCTTTCTCCTGCTTACTGGTCTCTCCATTTCCAAAATCCCAAGTAATGAACTGTATCGCCTTGCTATCCTCACCACCTGCTCCACGAACATATTCCACTTCATAAATCTGTTTGGCTAGCTCTCTTACATTGACCTGAATGTCATTCTTTAGCGCTTCTAGTCCTGCTGGATCAGGTTTTTTATAATCCTCTACAACTCCAACTTCAGTTGGTTCACAACTCCATACACCAAAGCATATGAATATCAATAGTAGTTTGAATGTTAATTTCATAATATGCTAGTTTTGTGGTGGTTTAATAGCCTTGGTTTTGCTTTAGTGGTACTGAACTAGAACTGGATAATTGAATCTGCACATCAGCAATAGGCCAAACACCTCTTGTGGCCTTGTTGAACTGCACATCAAATGGTGCTTCATAGTGGTTAGTGATCGCTGCATCTGCCACATCTAAACCTCTACGTAATAAGTCCCAATATCTTAATCCTTCACCTAAGAACTCTTTCCTTCTCTCTTCAAACACTTTATCTAGACTCACCGAAGGGTGGGTGGTCAAACCGGCTCTTGCTCTTACCTCTTCATAATAGCTCTGTGCCGTACGAGAGAAGTTGCCTCCTTTTAACGACAACTCTGCTGCCATCAATAAAACATCGGAATACCTAACCACAGGGCGGCCATCAGGGTGTCCTGTAAATGTAGGATCATCCACATATCTACTTAGAGGGGTGAATTTCTTAAAATAGTATCCCGTATACTGATAGCCGTGGCTATAGTTATCTGCCCCAATTTCATCGTCTGCATTCAAGATGGTAGCATCACGACGTGTATCCGCAGGATCAAAAATATTATATACCTCTGGGCGAATCGTACCAAAACCCCATCCTGAAGCATAGGTCGTTGTGTTCGAAAGGTCTCTTACACCATAGAATTGTACATCGCTACGACTCGCACCCTTTCCGTTAAAAGAGTAAGGAATTTGGAACACATGCTCTGAGCTATAATAGGTTTTATCCGAACCCGACACCAACCACAGATCTGCAAAGTTATCCACCAAATGATAACCACCATTCACAATAATATCATCAACCACAGCACTAATAGAGTTCAAAGTAACACCACCTGGCATCTCTGTTTTCGAATAGAATCCAGTATAAAACAGATACATACGTGCCAACATCGCTTCTGCTGCATATTTTGTTACCCTCCCTTGTTCATTCTCAACAACCGTAGCAGGTAGATCCTCTATCGCATCCATATAGTCACGAGCAATTTGTTGATACACATCGTCTGGCGATGCTTGTCCCACAGGATTGTCTGCGAGAGTAATCGGAGTGGTAATCAATGGGATGTTCTCATACATTCTTACCAAATTCGAATAGATGTAGGCACGAATGAATTTAAGCTCCGCAATCACACGTCTCTTCTCCACTTCGTCTTTAAATGCAATAGCAGGAACTTTCTGTAGTGCGATGTTGGTACGATAGATTCCTACATATCCTTTCCACCAGAATTGATCGTGTTGCCAATCGGTTGCCAACATCTTATGTTTCTCAAATCTTCTGACATCCACACCATCCGAAGAGTTACCTCCTCCGGTAAACATATCGTCGGAACACATATTTAGAAAAAACTCAAACTCATTGGTTCCTCCCTTGTCTTCGGTAATCGCATTATATGCTGCATACAATGCGGCATGTGCATCTTCTTCCGTCTGATAGAAGTTGTCTTCTGTCGTCGCGGTATGATTGTCCACTTCTAAAAAGTCCTCACATCCTGTTGCCAGCATGGATAGAACGGTTATAGTGAAGTATAAAATATATTTATTCATAATAATAGACGCTTTAGTACTAGTCATTTAATGTATTTATGATGGGTGTCTCTTGATCATATGAGATTGTAATCCATCGTCTCTTCCATGATGACTAGTCCGTTTAACTAGATTAAAACTTAAGGTTTAGTCCCACAGTATATGTCCTTGCTTGTGGATACGTTCCAGTGTCAACACCTGAGTTTATACTTCCCGATCCAAATTCAACATCTACGCCTGAATAGTCGGTAAATGTGTATAGGTTTTGTGCGGCAACATACACTTTCAAATAGTTGATGTTCAACTTAGAGAGGAAGCTCTTATTGAATGAATATCCAAGCTGCACGTTTTTAATACGTAGGTAGTCTCCATCTTCAACATATCTATCCGAGAATCTACTGAAGTTCTTATTTGGGTCCTCAATGGTCGCTCTAGGTTCGCTGTTCGAGCTATTCTCTCCTGTCCAACGATTAAGCATCGTGGTAGGTAAATTCGTCATCCCCGCATCCAGTCTACGTGATAAGTTCGCGATCTGATGACCTCCTGCGCCTTGTAAAAAGATAGAGATATCAAACCCTTTCCAATCTGCAAACAAGCTCAATCCATAGAAATAGGTAGGAGTGGAGTTCCCCAAATTAATCTTATCCTGATCATCAAGAATACCATCCCCATTTTGATCTACGTAGCGTACATCCCCAGGTTGTGCATTGGGTGACATCTGTACAATATCGCCGTTGTTGTTCACCGATACAGGCTGGTTATCAACATCTACTTGGTTTTGGAACAGTCCATCAGTTTCATATCCCCAGAAATAGCCCAAGGGTAGTCCCTCTTCTGCTCTGGTAACCATACCGTAAGTCTGAACAACAGCACCTCCAAGCACCTTCTCATCGTTTCCAATATAGGTTACGTTATTCTCGTTGAACGAGATATTTGCTTTTGCTCCCCATGAGAAACTACCAATCTTATCATTGTAACCTAGATCGAACTCATAACCTCTGTTTCTAACCTCTGCTGCATTGTCTATAGGCGAATTACTTCCGTAGTGCCCTGGTATCTTCACCTCAAGAAGAAGATCTTTGGTCAACTTATTATAGTAATCAAACGTAAAGGTTAACTTACTATCGAAGAAGTGTACATCCAACCCAATATCTGTCTGTTCTGAAGTCTCCCAACGGATATCTGGGGTGGGTATCGTATTGGGTGCCAAACCTTGGTTTGATGTGCCACTAGTTAGTGGGTTTCCTAATACATAACTTCCTGCATTAGAGATATTGGATATGTAAACGAAGTTACCAATATGGTTACTACCGTTCTGACCCCAACTCGCTCTTACTTTTAGAAAGTTCGTAATATCTTTCAACGAAGCCATAAAGTCCTCATTCGAAAGTACCCATCCTCCCGAAACTGAAGGGAAGTATCCAAACTTATTGTCTTTACCAAATCTCGATGATCCATCTGCTCTAAAAGTAGCCGAAAGGAAGTATTTATCGTTGAAATCATAATTCACTCTAGAGAAGAAGGAGAGCATCCTATTTGGAATACCTTTTCCACCTGAAGCATTCCGTGTGGCTTTATCACTTAATGTATTGTCGATATAAGCATAATCAGGACCTTTAGGTGTTTGGGTAATATCAACACCACTTCCCCATAGGTTATGCGAAGTCTCTTCTAAGATGGTATTTCCTAATACAAAGTTGACTTTATGCTTTGAGATCTCCAGGTCATACGTGATCACATTTTCCCAATTGTAGTTGAAATATCGGGTCATGCTCTTCTGTACATCATCCACTAAATTGTAGTCTGATGGACTTAACTTATACTCTGGATTATAGTTCTCCCAAGTCACATAAGCCAGATCCATACCATAGGAACTCTTGAACTTCAAATTCTTAAGAAAACTATACTCTAAGAACATATTACCTACGAACTTATCAGTTCTAGTATTCGAATGAAGATAGGCCATCTTGCCCACAGGATTCGTAATCCCTTGGGTAACATTCTCTGACACCCCATACGCTCCATCCTCATCTCTTACGGGAGTTAAAGGATCAAGATTGTATGCCGAAGCCAAAGGGCCTCCATAGATATTATTGACAGAGATTCCACTACTCTCAATGTTTGAGTAGTATAGTGAAGTACCTGTTCTTAGCTTATCGTTATGACTCTTGGTCTCCGCATTCACTCTCGCTGTGATACGACTATAGTTTGAATTATTGGGAGCAATCAATCCATCTTGCCCAAAATATGATAGTCCAGTAGAGATCTTCGCATGCTCTGTTCCTCCATTTAAGGTCACACTATGATTCATCATAGGAGCATTCTTACTGTATATCTCTTCTTGCCAGTCCGTATCTGCTCTACGATTAAAAGAGGTTGGACGAACACCATCGTTTAGTTGCGCCTCATTATAGTACAGAACATATTGATCTGCATTCATTAAAGAGAGCTTTCTCTCAGGGTTCTGAACACTATAATATCCATCATAGTTTACCGTGAACTTCTGTGCTTTTCCTTTCTTTGTCGTGATCAGAACCACACCATTTGCTCCTCTGGCACCATAAATAGAAGACGATGCAGCATCTTTAAGTATCTCCATACTCTCAATATCCCCAGGGTTCAGATAGTCTATGCCACCTACTGGTAACCCATCAACAATATAGAGTGGGTCTGCATTTCCATTGGTTCCTGCACCACGAATACGAACTGACATTCCAGCCCCTGGCTGTGCTGAACTGCTGGTTACCGTAACCCCTGCTGTTCTTCCTTGTAGGGCTTGTTCTACTCTTAAGTTCTGTGTCTTATCAATATCCTCTTCTCCAACAGATGAAATGGCTGCTACAATAGAGCTCTTCTTTCTTGTGCCATAACCAACTGCCACCACTTCATCAAGTCCAATGCTGCTCGACTGTAAGGTAACATTTACAACTGCTCCTGTCTGTCTCCCTTTTATCGAGACCTCCTCTTTCTGCATCCCGATAAATGAGAAGACCAATACAGCATTCGGTGGAATATTATTTAAGGTGTAGTTTCCGTCAATATCAGAAATAACCCCTTGGGTCGTTCCTTTGATAATAATGTTTGTTCCAGGTATACTACTGTTCTGTTTGTCTGTTACTCTTCCAGAAATGGATAGGTTTTGAGCTAACAATTCCGTAGAACTGAACAACAGTAATACCACGCAAATTAGATTGAAGATTCTCATAGTGTTTCACTTTTTACTGGTTTAGTGTCATACATAACATTTAGTCTTATTTCGAGTTTGTATGAGTAAAACTATGCATTAATCCATTTAAGTGTGGATAACAACTATCGATTCAAGGTAGACAGAAAATGAAAAATATTTATTTTATCTAGACAGGAGTGGTTAATACGCTTATATTAAGCTTAATAAAGAGGTGTTTAAAATAAGAGTGATGCTGTGATTCTGTACAATAATGGATGTTTGTACGTACTATTATTGCTTGAAATATCATCTGTCTAGACCTATCTAATGCATTCCCCCTTAGAAACAACTTGTGCGATGGATTAGTTCCCCTACCATACCAACCGATTTCCCTCGTGCCATTGGTTCTAAATTTACGGTAGAACAACCTTCTAGTTTTAGTCTGTATCTATTACTATTAAAAACCCAATTTATTGATCTGAACAGATAAATTATCTCTTCGAACTCATGTTCGCAACATGCACTGAAAGTGCTACAGTTAATAGCCCAGTGCGAAGCGCTGGGTATAAGTAAAAGAGATAGAGGAGGGCTGTAAGTCCGACCCCATCATCGATTAACAACGATGGGATCACTGAGACACTGATTTCAAACAAGCCCCTAACGGGGTTGACCGGAACGTAGCCCAATGGTGGAGACCATATGTTGCGCAGTAGCGCATCATACAGGTTGGAGCCTTGGGTAATAAAATAGAATCTACAAACAAGGGCTGAATGCCTGGCCCCACATATCCTTTCCACATCCAGTACGACCAAGTTTGTGCCAATTTATTGGCACGAGAGGGATACCACCGCCGCTAGGAACGCATCGCTCCAGCTCGACATCGTGCCACAATACATCAATGCGCACGGCGTGCCAATGAATTGACCGATGAAACGGATTTCTTTTATATGCTGCGACTTTCCCTGAAATGGAAACCGAACGTAGCCCAATGGTGGAGACCATATGTTGCGCAGTAGCGCATCATACAGGTTGGAGCCTTGGGTAATAAAATAAAACTACAAACAAGGGCTGAAGGCCTGGCCCCACCTAAGTTAAAGAAAAGTATCATTAGCCACGGATCTAATGGATCAGAGGGAAACCACAACCGCTGGGAGCGCTGATCACCAGCTCGGCATCGTGCCACAAGACATCAATGCGCACGGCGTGCCAATGAATTGACCGATGAAACGGATTTCTTTTATATGCTGCGACTTTCCCTGAAAGGGAAACCGAACGTAGCCCAATGGTGGAGACCATATGTTGCGCAGTAGCGCATCATACAGGTTGGAGCCTTGGGTAATAAAATAAAACTACAAACAAGGGCTGAAGGCCTGGCCCCACCTAAGTTAAAGAAAAGTATCATTAGCCACGGATCTAATGGATCAGAGGGAAACCACATCCGCTAGGAACGCAGTGCTTCAGCTCGGCATCGTGCCACAAGACATCAATGCGAACGGCGTGCCAATGAATTGGCACAAACTTCCACATACCAACGTCGATGCCAATGCTGGGATCTGCTGGTACCATTCTATATCCTACATGATCACCAAACGTTCTTGCTCCTTATCATAGCGATAATACAGCACCTGTTCACTTAATATCAACTCAATCGTCTGTTCAATGACATCTTGGGGCGTCAACTTATCATACGCAAAACGTAGGGTTGCATGGGTGCAGATCAAAATCTCCGAAGTCTCTTCTCTCATAAAACGAACCATCGCATTGGTCTTACTACTCTCTGCCCCTGGAGTACATAAGTTATGACGATCTTCGGGACACCAATCCGCAAAAAAACCATACTTCATCAACGCAGTAGGCGCAAAAGAGCCACCAATAGACTTTTCAGGAACCGCAACCACCACCTTCTTCACCCCTTGGCGACGCAACTTATCTAGCCCCAAAAACATCAAAGCCCTAGACTTCCCCGATGCAGGAGGCGATTTAATTAACTAGGTACTGTGCTGCTCTTTTTGCATAAGCTCTCGCTTGCATCTCTCGCATCCCAAGAGCATTATTGCTTTTACTCTTTCCTGTCTGTTGATAGCTTACTTCAACTAAGTTTGGCATAGGTATATTGTTGTTTGTTGGTTTATATATCTGTTTGGAATGACCCGAAAATTTCTATCAAATGTTCATAAACATATGTTCGAGGAAGACTCGTATCATCTGTATGATTGTCCGTACTGGAATCAGGGCTATATTTTCTTACCTGTCTTAGGATAGCTTCCTTATTTGAAATAAAATACAAACCGTCACTATTACGATCGACTTCAGCTTTGAGTGATATGTTTCTTACACCAATATTGGGAGTTATTGTGAATTTATTAGACTCCGTTCTTCTTGCACTTCCAGCCTGAATCTTCTTTCCAGAATATAGAAATAGATTTAATAACACATACTCCATATCTGTAACAAAAGAAGTATAATAGCTATCGCCACTTGCAGGATAGTTGTCGGGAAATCCTTTAATCAACTCCTGACATCTTTTCAACTTTACCATCAATGTATCATGATCCATAATTTGCATAAATAACTCATAGGCTTTTTCACATCGTAGTACGGTAAAACCTTTTCGGTCTTGTGTATAACGATCCTTTAGTCGCCACAACCTACGATACTCGCGAATATTCATCGCACCACTCTTTAGCATATCTGCAATTATACGGTCTAAAATACGACACTTAAATCTATTGTATATTCTCTCACTAAAGTCGATCACAGCCATCTCTAACCCATACGAATATATCCCTCGACTAAAGAACTTATTAATATATCCTGCAAAATCGGTCTTCTCCCCATATTTATGTTGGTAGATATGTCGGATATTATGGTAGTCTCCTACTAGAATCACCTTATCAAATCCAAACTTATTTCCATTGACATAATCTTCATGATCAAAATGAGCAGCCAAAACATTCATAATACGAAATATATGTTCAGGGTCCATTCTATCTAGATCGTCAATCACCAACACCTGTTGTTTGCCACTATCTGCTCTATTACGACGAACCAAAGAGATCAGCAACTGTCGAATAAAACCTTGATCATATAGTGATCCTTTTTGATTATTTACTCCCGATAAAAAAACACCTGCTTGTGTCTTCTCCGAATTATCTTTATGTTTTTTCTTATAAGTCTCAAAACTCTTATTTAGTTTCGATAACTGCGAAAGCACCTTAGTAACCATTCCTCCACTAGGGTCAATAGATGGAAATAAACCTATCATAGCCCCCAATCCCTCTAGAATATTCTCAGGATTATTTAATCTAGCCAATAGCCATTGGTGCATATAAATCCAATCGCTAAAATCATTATCTTCCAACACTACGTCACGAGATAAGAATTCCCCTAATAGTCGCGCTTTGATATACTCCATAATATCGTCATTCGACGACACAGCATAGTTCACTGGATACAGATGAAACACATCATAGCGTTCACTATTTCTATCAAAAAAGTAGTTTAAGAATGTACTCTTCCCTGTGCCAAAAGGAGCCGAAAAAAATACCTGCTGGTTCCCTCCATCATCCAAATGTCTAGAAAATCGTTTATCATGCTTCTCCATTCCCAACATTGCTTCTCCCGAAACCTTCATGGAACATGCAGACAAAACCTCCGTCGATATCCTATCATCCTCTATCAACTCAATATAAAGGCAATCCATCTCAGGTTTGGGTCGACTAAGTTCCGCATAAAACAGACCTGCTTTAGGACTATCAAAAGGCAACGTCTGAAAAGGAGCCCTCGAATCCAAACCGACCAATTTATTAAACCACTTATATCGAAAAACACGGCTCCACTCAAGGCTATCGCCTTTTTTAACAAACGTAGAATTAACCTTTAATTCAATAGTCAAGTCATAATGTTCTTTACTCAGACTTATGGTTTTAGATCTTCCCTCGTTCCACTCTAAAGTCTGATAATCTTTTCCATCTAAAGAAATAATCTTCTCTTGTAATTCAGGCATATCGTTAGTTTCACTCATGTTAGTTCTTTTCTTTTCCAAAAACACCGCATACCTATGAAGTCATCTTTTCGTACATACGAAAAAGAAAAGCCAGTCGCTCTTCGTCGTGATCAAAGGCTGTTTTACGATAGAGCATATCGATCATCTCATCATTTTTAGCATGTACGGCCCTTAGATCGTCAGGCATCTTATCGGGGTCATATAATCCTAAGGCTAAAAATAATCAAAATATAATAGAGTTATCTAAAATCACTACCTTTATACCTATCTACAAGACCAAAAATCCAAAAAACAGTACGCTTATGAATATCCTTTATATCTTAGGAAACGGCTTTGACCTTCAGTTAGGACTTAAAACCTCTTATTACGATTTCTATCAATACTACACCAACCTTAACGACGATCCCTCCGAACCTGTCAAACAAGTTCGAAAGAGTATCGAAGATCACATATCTAATAAAGGGATCTATTCCAACTGGTCCGATATGGAACTAGCTCTTGGAGAATATGCAAAAAAGATTAAGCCATACAATAAGGAACAGTACATAGAGGTTATAGTGGATATCCTTAACCATCTGGCAGAATACCTAAGTGGGCAAGAGGAATCATTAAAAAAGACTCCTCTTGCAGAAAGCACTCTGAGAAAATTTTTATATAATCAGGAGTTCTTATTTGAAGGTCGAGAGAAATCAAAAAACATCATTATCGATTTTAAAAAAAGGTCTAAAGACAAATCACACATTATCGATGTAATAACATTTAATTACACCAAGAGTTTTGAAAAACTCTTGCCCATTACCCCAAAGTCTAATTTTATAAAACAGAGAGATATAAACTACATCTACAACCAAACGCTACATGTCCATGGGACAATCGATTCAAATATGGTTCTAGGAGTCGACAATGTCAATCAAATTGCAAATAATGATTTTGCATATGATCAGGAGATATCAGACTATATTGTAAAGAAAACACAAAATGAAAACACGGAGAGTCTCATTGATCAAGCGGTAGAAGAAAGTTTCCTTCGATCCAATATGATCTGTATCTACGGAACCTCTATGGGAGAAACAGATAAAAGATGGTGGGAATTAATCGGGCAACACCTACACAATAACAAAGAGTGTATTGTTATTATATGCGCATATATAGAGGATACTGAAAGAGAAAAGATAAATCGAAGATCTGCATATTATCGAAAAAAGAAAACAGAACTTATAAAGGAATTTATGAATAAGATCAATAACCAAGAAATCAATGATAGAATATTAGTCAGCTTTAGCAAAGATCCCTTCAAAATAAAATAATCATATCATAAAAGGGATTAAAAAAATTATCAGCGAATACACAAGGTACTCGCTGATAATGCTAAATTAGCGATGGTGGCACGCATTACAACAGTGATAACAACCATCGGCTGTACGGTAACCTTTTGCCTTCGCCGCACTCACAGCACTAGAACAAGTAGCATGGTCTCCTAAACTCACACGATTCGTTGTAAAAGGCATATAAGAGCATCCTTCTTTATGCACCTCATGATCACCATTAGTCTGTGCATTTTTATTCACATAGTACTTAGCCATATGTATAAATGATTTAGTTAATAAAAGTCAAATTAACCATTATTGCATTTATTATCAATGATATAAATCACACTCTGAAGAAAAATCTAATATAAATTGAAAGTGTATATCCCTGTGAACCACCACCTCTTCCAATACGACATAGTTTGTGCCAATTTATTGGCACAAACTATGTCGTATTGGATGTAGAAAGGATGAAAACGGATTTGGTTGAATCGCATGAGATGGGACAGGCCTTCAGCCCTTATAGATTGGAGGTGGATTGGACCCAAGGTTCATTCTTATGTAGCGCTACTGCGCAACATAAGAATGTCACCATTGGGCTAGATTCGGTCACCCCGTTCGGGGCTTGGTTGAAATAATGGGGATATATTTTTACGAAAAATTGATGACTGCCAAATTGCTATTTACAACTCCCTATTTTCTCTTTAATAAACTCGTATTTATCCCCTACCTTCCCCTGATTTAATCCGTCTCTAATCTGTCCTTAATATATCCTTAATCCGTCCTTTGTCCATGGTTCAGCCATGGTTCGTCCATGGTTTGTCCATCGATTTCGGGGTTTTCGATGGCTGAACCATGGACGAATGTCGGACAAATCATGGACGAAGGACGGATTAAGGACGGATTAAGGATGGGTTAGGGATGGTTTAAGGATAGATTAAGTTGGGGGTTAGTACGGGGTTGTTCTCTGTTATACCATGGAGATGTCTTTTGAGAAGATGAGAGGTTCACTATGGCTGTTTTATTTGAATATGGAGAATCCATGGGGTTCTTTGTTTAGATTGATGGTTTTTTTTGTTCAGATTGATGTTTTTTTTTGTTTAGGTTGATGTGCTTTGGGGGTGTGAATGTGCTGTTGGAGGCTTAATATTCACGAATAAATTTATAGAGATTCTGCGCATGTTCTAGGTTTAATTTTTTGCGTAGACGATAGCGAGCGGTGTCAACGCTATTGGGTGATATGTTTAAGAATTGTGCGATTTCATTGGTGTTGGCGTTGATTCGAATAAAAAGGATCAAACGGATGTCGTAGGGGGTGAGGTTGGTAAATTCGGAAGAGATGCGTTGAATGAAGTCGTGGTGGCCGTCGGCGAATATTTTATGAAATGCAAACTCCTTTTTTTCTCTGTTTATCTCTGTATCAATTTTATTGGCCCACTGTGTTGCACTACTGCTCTTCATCTTGATTAGTGCATTTCGTAGGTCGACCATGAAGGTGTTTTTATTTTTGATCACTTCGGTGAACTCTAATAGCTGCTCTTTTTGTGTGACAACCTGAGCCTCTGTTGTTCTCTTTTTATACTCTTGGTGTTGTCGTGTTAATCTTTTGTGTTTGATGTACTGTAATGAGATGAGGGTGATAAATATTAGTAGAACCAATATCATGACAATACGGACGTAGTAGAAGTCGAAGCCGTCGATAACAATTGGAAGGGTCGTCTCTTTTTCAATTGTTCCATTGTATCTACATTGAAGCTCAAAGTTGTAGTTGTTTGGTTTTAGATTACCGTATGCCACATGTTTCTGTGTGGTAGACCATTCTGACCACTTTTCTGTATATGGAAGTAGTCGAAAACGATACTCTACGTGATGGTCTTTAGAACTGGAGAAGGTGAGGGTGATGTTTCTAAAACTACCTGAGTTTAGTTGCAGCGTTTTGTTGGTGTAGGGGTAGTAGTAGGCTCTGTTCTTTTTGCTATCGGTATGGTCAATTTCAATTTTTGCTATGACAGGATTTTTTATCAGCTGGTGACGGTTTTTTTTGTCTAGAGGGAAAATTTTCACGCCTCTTTGGGTTGCAATAAAGAGTTTGTTATGGTCTATCTTTAGACATTCAAATTGGGTTAAGATATCGTTGTTTACTTCACTCAGTAGCTTGTCATGGACGACTGTTGAACCATCGGCTAGCTCTTCTACCATCTTTAACTCTCTGTTCTGTACATAGACTGCAATATCATTGTTCGGAGAGGAGGCTATCGTGGTTATGTTGCTTCCTGTGATGTTCTTTATGATTCTTTTGTCTGTTGGAATGAATGAGGATTGATGGTATTCAAAGAGTGATTTGCCATCATAAAAGAGTATTCCGCGTTGGGTGGGGAAAACACTGCGCATTGGGGTTTTTATCACCTTGCATTCGTTATTGTTGATCTCTACACGGTAGACCTGTTTGTCGGAGCTTCCATCATGTATCCATATGCAGTGGTTGATGCTGTCGTAGTCTAGCTTAGGGTTACCCCAAAGACCTAGGTTTTGACGGAAGTGGAATTTATCACCTCTCTTTTCAACCCATAGCGTTCCTGTGTATGCCGAAAGGATGTAGTGTGGTGTGTTTCCGAGCTGTTCCACATCCATTATTCCCGCTTCATCGTAGATGAGTTCGGACTTGTTCCCATGAATTTTCATGAGTCCTTTATTATGACATGCATAGATGCCAGAGCTGGTGTTTTTTAGTGCCCACACTTGTCCTTCGGTGTTGTTGATGGGCTTAAAATTATTTGACTGGGTGTTGGTGAAGAGACCTTTGTTGGTTGCGATGTAGGTGGCATCTTTGTGGATAAGAATGTCATATGTTGCCCCTTTATTAATGATGGTTTTCAGTAAACTTCCATGGTCAATTTTGGCGATACCGTAATCTAATCCAGCCCATAGGTTTCCGTTTTGATCGATCGCCATGGCCAATACGGTATTGTCTAACAGCCCGTCTTGTTGTTGTATCTTTCTTTGGATTTTCAGGTGGTTGTTCTGTTCAATGACAGGTACAACCCCTTCTAATATGGAGCCTAAATAGATATGTTTGTTATCGAGACTTATTGCGGAGAAGCAGTCGATCATCTGTGGGAGCGCTAGTTTTTGAAACTCCTTTTGATCGTAGGTGAATATCTCTCCTTCGAGGGTGACGATATAGAGTTTCTGTTGATGTTCAAAGATCACACGTACCTCTTTGTCTTTTGCAAGGGGGAAGGGGGCAACCAAACTAAAGCCGTCGCTGTTCACGGAGCCGAGACCTTTTTCTGTGTTTATTGTCCATATCTTCCCTCTCCACTTGGTTAATACAGAAACCGAGCGGTTGAAGGTGTAGTTTAATATGCTTTTGGTTTGGGTGTTATATATGGTGATGGTGTTGTTGGACTGAAAATAGATATGGTCATCCAAGGCCTCGATGCTCCATACATTGCCGTTGACATCTGCTAGATGATGGTAGTGTAACTCTCCATCTTTATCCGATTCGAAATAACCTATCTCGTTGCCACCACACCATATTTTATCTTGATAAAGACAGATTGCCTTTAGTGGTTTTTGGGATGGGAGTTGATTCAATATCCAATGCCCGTAGATGTTACGGAGAAGCCCACTATTATTGGCAAAATAGATGACGTTGTTTTTATCTACTTTAATATCCCAATTCTGTCTGCCTGCTTGATAATCATTTTTATCGTATGACGTAACTTTTGGGATATAGTTGTAGCTATTCGAATATACCGTATGAACAACAAATAGAAGTAATACAAGAGAGACGTATTTTCTGAGATTCATAAATATAGTGCGTTGGATTATTGAGATGTCGTTTAGTTGGTCAAGATCATTTGATCTTCTCAAAAATAAAAATATATTCTCTTCTTATCGACACTATTAACGAAATAGATGTAAAATAAACCCATCTTTATTTAATATCTACTTTCTTGATAAATGGTTTTAATCGTCGTAGGTATGTCATCTGTCGTGATCGAAATCTCTCTTGATATACACTCTAATCTTCATTATTCATCTCCCATGATTTATAGGCTAAATATCCGACAATCAGTGCTGCTCCTCCGACCAGAAAGCCTGTTCCTTCGATTTGTGCTCCCCTGATCTTATCGCGTGTACGTTTGTTATATGCCATACGATATAGTGGGTCATCGAGAAGTTCGTTATTCTTACCAAAGCGTTGTAGGTTGATGTTATCACGAGGATCGGCGTGTTTGAATATGGTGGTCCAAAGTGTGGATACTCCAGGAAGGATAAAACCTGCGAATCCTGGTTTTCCCATATCCGTAAAGGTAGATGCATCTTTATAGCCCTTATAGTATACTTCGCAATAGCGACGTACTTTAATCGTATCGATTTTACCCTCTTGGCTCACTTCCCTTTTGGGTATTCTCAAAACAATGCCATTGTAGTGCACTTTCACTTTTTTGTGGGTTACTTTAAGTAGATGGATATGGTTGGTGATAAAGATGTTTTTTTTCGCAAAAGATATGGATGGGATAAGAGATATCGTGAAAATAAGTATTAAAGTGTAGAGTAACTTCATTGTATTTTGTTCGGTTTGGTATGTGTGTGTTTTAATGTAAATAATGTACAAATAAAGTAAAATAATATAAAACATAATAGTGCAAGGATCTAAACTGGGGTTGGATTGATGTTTTGTTCACGTAATGGATTCAAATGGTTCTTATTGAAATGAATTATTCCAAGATATTTGAGAGGGATAAATAGAATGCGTAGATTTGTGACGTTGAATGAATTTGGGAAAATAGAAATTACATACGATATATGAAGCTTAAGAAATTAATACCAGAACTTGTAAACAATATTATTGATTTAGGTTATGACAAAGAACCTAGAGAGGTAGAGGGACTAGCGATGTCAGTCATCAAGTCTGGTGCAGATGCTCTTATACGATCAGGAGAGGGAACAGGAAAATCGACGGCTCTTGTGATGGGTGCAATACAACGATTGAAAAACCCAGTAGAGGAGGCTCCGAGAGCTATTATCGTGGTTTCTTCAAGAGAGAAAGCATTCGAAATGGAAGAGCTATTCAAGAAACTTTCATTTAGAACGAATCTAAGAGTTTTTCCTGCCTTTGATCAGGGTATTCTTCAATATCAGAAGGATATGATCTATGAGGGGCTTGATTTGCTTATTGTAACACCAAAGCGTTTGATGGAGCTTATTAGTTGTACAGGTATTCCAATGACAAAGATCCAGACCATATTTGTGGATGATTTTGACAAGATGGATAAGGCGACAGAGGTTCCTGTGTTGTATCATCTAGAGAATATGTTGGAGAAAGTACAGCATATCGTTACCTATACGAATTGGCATGAGTCTTTAGATATTTTCGAGGAGAGGGTGATGAAAGGACCACGAATGATTGAAGTGGAGGAGCCTATTGATTAACTCATAAGGGGCTATTTTATGAGCTTTAGATATGAAATGCGGATAAATTCAATTTATCCGCATTTTAATTTGTATCCTATTCCATAGGTTTTATCCTTGCACTATTTATCCTCCACACATCGTATATAGATCTCTTTTGGAGTTGATGAGTAGTAGCGCGCGATTCTTCGATTTTTTAATGTGCTTTTTATAATACCCAGGAATAAGTTTGGTGATAAAATCATTGTCTAGCGATAGTGCCATAATGATGAGTCCGTGGTCGCTCTTTTGTGCTCTCTTATAAGTTGCGCTTGTAAGGCTCCATGAAGCGTGAGGAAAAGGTTCTATCTCGTATGGGAATTTGAATTTATCAAATAGATTCTCAATGGAGTAGAGGTGTGCATCAATTAATTTCTTGTCTTTTTCGTCACTGTCGTTGGCTCTAAGTATGGTGACGTTCGTTTGGTTATATCTTGCGATATATGAGGCCCATAGAGCCGAATCTTTTGCTCTTTTCATGTAGCCTATAGGGAAGATAATATCTTTAAAGATGGTGTGGATATCTACCTGTTCGTCTGTGAAAAGATATGGTATGGCACTCTCTCCGAGTGACTGTAATTTTTTATGATCTCTCTGTTTGTCAAAGATAAATAGAAGGAGATCTAGCGCCTCGATCTTTTCGATCAACATCTTATCGTATTCACCACAAGATACATCAATGGTGACCCGTTGTATTGGATCTTTATCTAAGATGAGTGCTTTTTGCTTCTCCATCTCTTTCTCAATAGATGGGTGGTTGGTGTTGTTGGGTGAGATATGATAAAAACAGAGCTCTTTCTGCATTACTTCTGCCAATAATGTAGCATGAGTGATCTGTGTTAGTGGGGCCTGTTCGTTTTCAAACCATACGCATATTCTCTGTTCTTGATATGACATGTGTTTATATTCTTTGATTGTATTCTGTGGTTAATGTTTCAGCTATAGATGGGCATCATATTCAATCAATATCATCTTAAATACTTATTCCGATAGCCTATATAATACCAATTAAATCGTGAGATGAGATGTGTCCTTAAATCATGAAATGGGCTATATACTTATATTGCTAATGTATCAAAAAAAAGGATTCACCGTAGCGAACCCTCTTTTTCTTTTACAATAAGATCTATTTTTTCACAATGACTTTGTACACATGTTGATCATTGATCTGAATAAGATATAGACCATCTTCTAAGTCGTGTACCGGTAGAGTGGTACGCTTCTCTTTGACAACTATTGTCTTGATCTTTGTTCCATTCGGTGCAATCACTACAATCTTATCCTTTATTTCTAGTCCTGTGATATAAACAAATTCACTTGCTGGGTTCGGATAGATTGTAATTTTATCTGTCGTATCCCATATACCTGTGCTTTCTGATACCGTGATCTCATTCTGAATATACTGTGCTTCGTGGTTTGTATCCTCTGCAATAACAATGTTTAGCATAGACATTCCTGCCGCTTTCGCTTCGAGATGTTTTCCATCAGCAAGTAGTATTTGAGGATGACTTGTGGATGTTCTGAAGTTTTCCTCACTGGATAACAAGATGTCGAGTGTTTCACCCACCTTGAATTGAAGCTTCTCATTAATCCATGTTATACCCCATTGTGCTTTGGTAATTGTTAACACCCCATTTTTATAGGTAGGGGTATAGTTTGCACAAATACCGCCGCTAATCTCTATCGGATAGGCACCACAGTCGCTTTCTGTTGTGGTGGCGCTTGTGATCATTGGTTCGACTTCAAATACGAGTTCATCCTCCTCTCTAGCACCTGTCACGTTATAGTCCCATACTGGGTTCTCTTCCATATAAACTCTAGAATAACTTGAGGCTTCTACAATAATTGGTGCTTTTTCTACGGTGAATATAAACTGCTCGTGAAGAGGTTGAACTTGATTGTCTCCTTCTTGATCTACATATATGGTGGATGTTCCAACCTGATGTATGGTGAGTGTGTTTTGTGACACCGTTACGACCTCTTCGTTTGAACTTCTATAGCTAAGCGTTTTGCCCATATTTGTTATAGATGCTTGTACCACTTCCGTTTCCGTAAATGTAACACTGTTAATATATTCTTCGGTTACGTTCTGGATGTGACGATTCTCAATAATACGTATTTGAAGAGGAGTCCATTCACAGTATTGTCCATCATAAGCTGCTCTTACTTCGGTGTTGTATACTCTAGAATTTCCTTTCATTAGCTCATCGATATCTGTAATGGATACTATCCCCGTGTTTCCAATAGCGAATGCCTTTTCTCCATTTTGGTCATAATCGACTACATTTCGTAGTTCCCAAGCGTCGACAATAGCGTTATCCACATTTGGTACTGTTGCGGTCATCTGGAATGTGAACGAGGAAAGGAGACCTTTCAGATAGATGTCTTGTTCTCTTTTCAACACAATTGGTTTGCTACCGTCTACCACAATAGTTCTCTTGATTGTCTGTGGTGTATGGTTGACATCCTCAGGTATAAGCACTGTAATCTCTGCCGATCCTGGCAAGAGTGCTTCGACAGTTTTGCCCACGACTTTCAGTATAGAGCTATTATCACTTGAAAGAGTAAATGCGATATCTTCCGATAGGATCACGGTTACTATATCTCCTAGATTCATTGTAGATGGGGCGTTGGTCCACGAAACATCTCTTACTGCTTTGGTTATCGACAACAATCCCGATGCATAAGTAGGGGAGTAGTGTTCTGATACTCCTCCTGAGATGACTATATCATAGTCCCCCACATCAGTTGTCTCATTTGCTATACTACTCATTGTTGGGGCGGTAGAGAATATATTGTTATCTCCTGTTCTCTGCCCTGTCACCATATATGTAAATGTTGGATTCTCTTCTCCATACACACGACTCTTATCTTCCGCAGTAACCGCAATCGGTGCTTTGGTTACCGTGAGAGTAAAGGTATGGTTATAATGCTTGTATTGATTGCTACCATTGTTGTGTATAGTAATGGTAGAGGTCCCAACACCTACTACATTCAGTTTGTCTCCATTGACGATAGAGACCGATGGATTGCTACTTTCGTATACTAAGGCACCATCTTGATCTGTTCTTGTTATCTCTTGTATTGTAGCTGTTGCATAAGTAGCTTCTGTGATATATGTTCCCGTAACGGTTTGGGTATCTCGATTATCTACGATATGGATTACAATATCTTTCCACTCACTATAACTCTCTCCATCACTTACTCTGACTTGAAACTTATAATCGTGCGATTCAAATTCGAATAGTTCAACATAGTCAGAGATAGATAATATTCCATTGGTGCTATTAAGCGTAAATGGAGGTGTTCCATTGTTGTCTTTATCACTCAAATATCTCATCTCCCAAGTTGTGATTGGGATATCTGAATCAGCCTCTAGTTGGACATTATCACTCTCTACCAAATCTTTTAGATTGATTGTTTCGGAAGAGGATGTCACGGATGGTTTGTTATTCACCACTACGATATTCTGTAATATCGTCTTGTTCATATGGTTTTGATCCTCAATGATATTCACCGTTATGATAGCATGTCCTGCTTTAATGGCTGTAATCCTTGTGTTGTTTACCTGAACCACCTCTTCATTGTCACTGCTTACCGTAAAGGTGGCTGTGGTTGAAAGAGCGTCATCAATAGAGGTACTCGTAATGGAGAGCTCTATATCAATAAATTCACCCACTGACATCTCATCCGTTTGATTGGTCCATGTCATGTCAGATACTGCTTTTTCAATAGACAAACTTCCATCAGTATATACAGCACTATAGTTTTCGTTTTCTATTCCCGTGATTTCAATAGCGTAAGCCCCCACATCACTTGTCTGATTTGCTATACTACTCATTGTTGGGGCGGTAGAGAATATATTGTTATCTCCTGTTCTCTGCCCTGTCACCGTATATGTAAATGTTGGATTTTCTTGCCCATAAACGCGGCTCTTATCTTCCGCAGTAACCGCAATCGGTGCTTTGGTTACCGTGAGAGTAAAGGTGTGGTTATAAGGCTTGTATTGATTGCTACCATTGTTGTGTATAGTAATGGTAGAGGTCCCAACACCTACTATATTCAGTTTGTTGCCGTTGACAATAGAGACCGATGGATTGCTACTTTCGTATACTAAGGTACCATCTTGATCTGTTTTTGTTATCTCTTGTATTGTCGCCGTTGCATAAGTAGCTCCTGTGATATATGCTTCTGTAACGGTTTGAATATCTCGATTGTCATCTATCGTTAATGTGATATCTTTCCATTCGCTATACATATCTCCGTTATAGACTCTAACTTGGCATGTGTAGGCATGAGTTCCGAATTTAAACAACTCATTATAGTCAGAGATAGATAATATTCCATTGGTGCTATTAAGCGTAAATGGAGGGGTTCCATTGTTGTCTTTATCACTCAAATATCTCATCTCCCAAGTTGTGATTGGAATATCCGAATCAGCCTCTAGTTGTATCTCTTCATTCTCCACCAATGCTTTCAGATTGATGGTTTCGGAAGAGGATGTTACAGATGGTTTATTGTTTGTTACGGTAATGTATTGTAAGATCGCTTTATTGTTATGATTTTGATCTTCAGTAACATTAATTGTAACGATAGCATTACCTTTTTTAATGGCAGTAATCTTGGTGTTATCCACCTTTATTACCTCTTCATTATTACTGCTAACCGTAAATGTTTTTATTTCAGAGAGATTGACATAAATGTTTTCCCCGACCAACATCTCATCCGTTTTATTAGACCACTCCACATTAGAGATCGCTCTCTCTATTGTCAAAGTGCCAGGAATATATGTTGCATCATAGTGTTCGTTCTCTACTCCGCTTATTCCAATAGCGTAAGCCCCCACATCACTTGTCTGATTTGCTATACTACTCATCGTTGGGGCGGTAGAGAATATATTGTTATCTCCTGTTCTCTGCCCTGTCACCGTATATGTAAATGTTGGATTTTCTTGCCCATAAACGCGGCTCTTATCTTCCGCAGTAACCGCAATCGGTGCTTTGGTTACCGTGAGAGTAAAGGTGTGGTTATAAGGCTTGTATTGATTGCTACCATTGTTGTGTATAGTAATGGTAGAGGTCCCAACACCTACTACATTCAGTTTATCGCCGTTGACGATAGAGACCGATGGATTGCTACTTTCATATGCTAAGGCACCATCTTGATCTGTTTTTGTTATCTCTTGTATTGTAGCCGTTGCATAAGTCGCCTCAGTGATATATGTTCCTGTAACGGTTTGGGTATCTCGATTGTCATCGATGTGAATCACAAGATCTTTCCAATCACTATAACTATCTCCATCACTTACTCTGACTTGCATGTTGTAATCGTGTGATTCAAATTCGAATAGCTCATCGTAATCAGAGATACTTAACTTACCTGTATTGCTATTGATAGCAAAGGCTAAAGTGCCATCATTATCTTTGTCATTGAGGTATCTTAACTCCCAACCTTGAAGGTTACTAGGATCGGTGTCAGGGTCCACAGCACTTAAAGTGATCGTTTGAGTGATAGTAAGATTCTTTAAGTTCATCGTTTCGGAACTTGTGGATACCGTTGGTCCATTGTTAACAGGCGTTCGAACAGTAACCGTTTCCATGATTGTTTGAGCCGTATGGTTCAAATCTGATGGAATATGTATCGAAATCACCGATGTACCATTTGCTTTGGCAATGAGTTGATGTGTTGAAACATAAACTATTCCTGGCATAGATGATGTCATGCTAAAGTTTGTATTCTTTGTTAGAAGGACTTCGATCTGTTCACCAATAGTAAGTTCACTCTTCTTGTTCGCCCATGAGTCATTCCATGGCGCTTTGTTAATGGTTAAAGTACCCGAAACATATGTTGGATTATAATTTGGTGTGGTGGCATTCATCACATCTATGTTATAAAGTCCAGCATTACTCTCACTAGTGGCTGTCGTTGTGAAGGTAGGTTCTGACATAAATACCTCCGTATCACCACTCTTTACACCAGTCAGTTCATATGTGAATTCTGGATTTTCCACACCATATACTCTACTTACATCTTTGGCTGTAATGGTAAGAGGTGCTTTGGATACAACAAATTGGAATGTTTCATTGTACGGTTTATAACTGTTATCACCCGCCTGGGTGACAGTTATATTGGTACTACCTGCTTTATGGATCTTCACTTGGTAGCTATTTATTATGCTTGCTACATCAGGTGTTTCACTGCTATAGATCAGATATTTTCCTTCGGTTGTTAATTGTGGTTGATTTATTTTATCTGTCGTAAACGGTGTATTGTTGATCAAACCACTCACGTTCTGTTCGTCTCTATTGTCTTGAATATCGATGGTCATTGCTGTTGATTCGCTTGTATTAAGTCCATCACTTACCGTGGCGAAGAAAGCATATTGGAAATTACCATATTTAAATAGCTCATCATAATCATTAATAGAGAGTACCCCTGTGGATGGGTTGATATTAAATGCGAGTGTTCCATCGCTATCTTTATCCTCTAGTCCTGTAATGGTCCAATCACTAAACGTAGTACTTCCATAGTCTGCATCTGTTGCAGTAAGGGTTATGGTATAACTTGTACCCAGTCCTTTAATAGGTAATGTAAACGAAGTCGTGTTAATCACAGGTTTCTTATTATTTACATTTTGGATTTGGATGGATGCATTGAGCGTCACACTCTCTCTTCCATCCGAAATGGTAATTTTAATGCCTGTAACTTCATTGTTTTCCATGTTGACATCCCATGATACTACACCTTGACTATTGACAGTCATTCCAGTTGGTCCCGATACTAAAGTGTAGGTCAAAGGATCTTGATCATAATCGTCTACATCTATTGTATGAGTAAAGGTACTTCCTTCTGTAGCACTCCATGCACCATCATCATTCAATACAGGAGCATCGTTCACAGCATATATGTCTGCCAAACATTGCCCGGTATTATCACTTTCAAGACTTTGGTCGTTGATTAAACTAAAGGTAAAGAGCGTTTTTCCTTGTCCATTGTCATTGGTTTCAGGATGGAAGCTTAGTTTATTTATATCTGTAATATTGATTATTGTTTCAGATGTAATGTCTGTCCCATCATATACTAATGTACCTTGAGTTGGTAGTGTCTGAATCTTTACTTTTTGTAGTAGATGATTATCATTATCTGTAAAGACCTGTTCAAATAGTGAGCTGTTGAATATATACGACTGATCTTCATTTAGTGTGATTTGTATGTTACTATCTACTGATGGAAGATCTTGTATCTCATTGACATTAACCACTATCGTATATGCACCATTGATTCCTTCATTCACATCTTTCAACTTATATTGGAAAGATGCATAAGGAGTACCAAAACCATTAGGAGTCGGGATGAATCTAAGTTTTGCTATATCACTGGACATGATCTCAAAAGGAAGTATCATGGATGTGACGGTCTGGTCATCATATGTAAGTGTTCCTAAAAGAGGTAGTGTAACAATGGATATCGACTTTAGTGCATCTCCTTCCACATCTGAATAGTTATCTTGAAATAGTGTTGCATTAAAATCAAATGATTGATCTTCATCAAATGTAATGGATAGGTCCGCTCCTTGTGGAGGATCGTTTACTTCTTCAATATTGATGACAAGGTTGGCTCTGTTACTTTTTGACAGATGGATATCCTCTACCGTAAACTTGATTGTATCATTGGTTGTGACGTTAATTGTAGGTTGATAAACCAACTCTTCTGATTGAAGTACTTCAAGTTTTAGTGGTAAATTTATTTCTTGTATTGCAACGTTATTATAGTAAAGAGTTCCATTTAGAGGCAAGGTTTCTATATTAACAAATTTAGCATCATCATTTTCTGCATCGTTATATTCGATTCTAAAGATATGGGTATGGAAGATGAGACTTTCATCTTCTTTGGTCTCTAGAGTAAAATCCGTAACAACAGGAGCGTCGTTTACAGGAATCACAGTAACGGTGGTGGTTGCATCCCCATCGGTATAACCTGCGTGATCTTTTACGTCCCATTTAAAACTATCACTACCATTCCAGTTATCATTAAAATGGATGAATATATTTTGTGTGTCTAAAGTCAAAAAGTCTAACTCTACAGGAGTATTTAGTGTCTCTCCATCTTTAGTGAAATAACCATTTGTTGGAGACGATAGGAGTGCTATATTGGTGATATTATCCCCATCTGTAATCGCATCATTAAATACACTCTGTGTAATCGGATAAGGTTCATCCTCTCGCACGTCTAAAGTATTATTGACAATGACTAGTGGAGATATAATAGGATTAACTATTAAATTAACATAGGCCGCTGTCTGTGATACTTTACCATTGGCCTCTACATTCCAATTAAATGAGGCAGTGCCTTCAAAGCTTGTCTCTTTGGTAAATACAAGACCATAGGTTGTTAAATCGGCAAGAGTGATCTCTTGATCCGCAACCACAGCCACACCATTGTGGGTTAATACTCCTTGTGATTCGATCGGAATAGATGTGATGATAATCTTTTCTAGTAGATCACCATCGGCATCAGAATAGTTGTCTGTGAAGCGTTCTGCAGCAATATTCACGATGCCTGACTCTCCCATGTGTATTGTCTGCGGAATCGCAATAGGGGCGTCATCTTCATTGATAACTTTAATGTAATGTGTTGCAGTGCTGTTTGATGCTCCTGAGAGTTGGTAGGTGATTTCTGCTACTCCTGTAAAGTTGGTCGCAGGGGTAAAGATTAATTGATAAGGAGGACTTACTGTTGTTGTACCTCCTATTGTTGAAACCTGTTCAATAGGTGTAGACTGTCCTTCCCAATCGATAACTTTTACAGATACCGTTTTGGCTGTTTCTTCTTGTGTTTGGTTAAAGATAACCTGTCCTGTACTCTCAAAATATGGGTTGCCATGGATATAACCATTGTGCGTCCCAATCTGATCTTTTATAATTGTAGCTTCGATAGCATTGAAATCCCAATAACCAAGGATATTCGGTGTGGTCAGTTGAATCAATGAATAGATATCTTTGGCTTGATCTACTGTTCTTGCTCCGTCCCATATGGTCATCTCATCTATTGCTCCGTTGAAGAAGTTACTAGAACTACCATAATCTCGACCTATAATCATCGTAGGACTATCACTCTTTATAATCGTACCGATATCCTCTATATTATGGTTCTCAGAGTTCTCTATAATGGCAATTTTGGCATTATTACCAGTCACAATCATGATCTTATACCATTGATTGAAATTAGAAATCGTTTGTATAACGGTCTCAGTAGTACTTGTACCATTACCAGTTTTAATATACCATTCGTTGCTCTGATTGATACCAAACTCAAAACCTTTATGGTTGATTAAAGAGGTGGTTATCACTTGGGTGCTGTTTTGAAGAACAGGTTTAACCATCAGTTCAAAAGTACATTCGGTAGGTATATTTTGGATATAAGGAACTTCGACGTAGCCACTACCTGTAAAGTGTAGTGCATGGATAAAACCAACTTCTACTGCATCCACTACTGGGGTTACATTGATCACTACATCATAATCTTGACTATAAAGAGCTCCATCACTAGATTGGAAACGGAACAGATCAAAATTATCTCCTGATTGATTTGGTTTAGGAGAATATGATAGTAGTGCAATGTCCTCTCTGTCGATCTCTTGGTTAAGGGTGACAGGCACCTGGTTTAGTAGAAGCTTACCATTTGTAGGTAATTGGGAAATCTTAAGCTTACTCTGTATTGCCAATTCTACATCTTGATAATTCTGATTAAACTGTGCAAATGTAAAGTTGTATATCTCATCTTCGCGTAGTGTAACAGTGAAACCTTGATTGGTAGGAGGGTCGTCCACAGAGGTCAAACTAATATATATAGCATAACTATCTAAACTCTCCCCATTTACGTTCTTGACAATGTAATGGATGGAATCCATCTTATTTCCATACTCATTAGGTGCTGGAGTATAGATGACTTGATCAATATCAGCAATTGAGATATTGCTATTCGAAACATCTATGTCATTCAATGTCAATGATCCATTGGTATTGGTTAAATCAAATCGAATATGAGTTAATCCATCAGAATCAACATCGTTATAGATGGCTCCAAAAACAGTACTGTCAAAAGTGATATCTGTGTCCTCTTCTCCAGAGAGGTTAATAACTCCTGCGGTAGGAAGGTCATCGACCGGTTGTATAATTACTTTCCATTGCTGGTCACCATCGGTATATAATGTTCCATCTGTTGCATCCCATCGATTGATCACTGTCCCATTAAAGTTGGCATCTGGTACCACTTGTAGGTTCTCTAAATCGGAAGCCAAGACTTCAACAGGTGCGGTTAAGGTCTGACCACTTAGCTTAACAGTTATCCCCGTACCGATCTGAAGTATCGCAATCTTTGTTAATGGTTGTGCATCCGAGTAGTTGTCCGTCCATTTGGTTGTTGGAATAGGCGCAGCTTGATCTTCTGTGATATTCATCTCCCATGAACTAATAATTGGAGTGGTTACATCAGCACCAATTGTTATTCCTACAGGGGCATTAATATCAGCATAAGCATTCGTAAAGCCATTCCACTCAAAGACAAAGTTTCCCTCTTCACTATTTACGTAGGTAATATTTGCTGTCTGGTCAATAGGAATCTCTTGATTAAGGACAATGTCATCATCTCCTAGTTTCAGTGTTCCAGAAGTTGGTAGTGCTGTAATCTTTATCTTCTGTAAGGCATCAGACTCCTCGTCAAAAGTATTATCTGTGAAATGTTCTACTGTAAATGTAATTGGAATACCTTTTTCTCCAATCCTTGTCTGCGGAATGACGGTTGGGGCATCATTTATGGTGGTAATAGCAAATTGAATCGTGGTAGGGTCAAGAGAAAGGTTATCATTACTAATTACCACAATTAAGCTGTCTTCTGAAGTGTCTGTGCCATCATGAATATAGGATATTAATTCTGCATCTACATCTGCTTGTGTAAAATATTGTCCTTCTTCTACTATTGTCCCATCATTAGTTATATTACCATGAGTTGGTAAGGATTGAATCGTCATCTTAATGACATGCTGGTTGGGATCTTCAACATCGAGATAACTATTACTAATAATCTTTGTCTCTCCTTCATTCAATGGGATAACTTCATTCGTATTTAGTATCGGCAGTTCAGGTGTTGTGGTCAGAATATAATAGCTAGACTCTGTGGATCCTGCTGCATTTGTGGCAGTCAACCTAAAATAATGTTTTGTACCAGGTCTTAAGATAGGGAACCGAATCTTAAATGTATTTGAGTTGCTTTCAGAGAATAGGGTGCCATTATAATCAGTATGATCAGGAACATCAAATGATAGCCCATAATCCATCCTAATAGAGGTAGGAGAGAAGTTTGGTTTTACTGTAGCAGTAATCTCCACACTGTCCTCTTTGTAACTATAGAAGGTATATCCTGAAAATTCTGCTTTATTATAGAAAGTGGCCTTCACAGGAAAGGTAAAATCTGTTTCAGCTCCATTTATCGCTTTGACATTATTGGTATAAATACCAATAGTACTATGCGTCGCAGTAACAGTGAAATCTTCTGTTGCCAACGGTGCGATTGAATTAAATAATAGAGGTTCTGTTGCATCAAAAATACCATCCAATGTTTCTAAGTTCATTAGTGGATTCGTTGTTATGCTATATGTTTCATTTCCGATATTGGAGATGGTATAAGTGTGTGTAATACTCTCGCCGACTAAGGCCGACCCCATATCAGTATTATTGGTTAGTGAAGTTGTCGTCGAATTGTTTTCAATCTCTTCTCCGTTTGAACTCATTCGAAGAACAGAAGATGCTCCTGACATGGTAGATATCGGAAAAGAGTATCTTATACCGTCATCTGTCTTTGCATATGCCCTAATATAATATTCTGCATCTACTGTCATATTACTGATGGTTCCGGTGAAAATATCAAAGGAGCTTCCTCCTGCAACAGGGATCAGTGTTGCTCCTTCTGCTTCTGTCGGTGTTTCATCAGTAGTTGAGTATGCAAAGCCACGTTCATTATAAGGCTCTGATAAGATAAACTCACTGGATACATCCACACTATTAGGTTGGATATTCGAGATTTCAGGCATCTGCATCAATGGAAATATTTCATTGCTATAGCTCTGCGCGGTGTAGACCACATCATCGATATAGACATAAGCTTCCTTCGGAGGATTCTCAAACATGATCTTGTCGATAATGGTGACGTCCAGATCTAGACCAGGTATGGTCGATAGATCGATGAGTGTGTATCCATTGTTTACATTGGGGTTTGTGTTATAAACAGATTTTGGTATCTTATAATGAAATACCAAATCGGAGAAATGATAACCATTGAGGTAGATATCTTTGGTATTATCTATAGAGGTTCGATCTTGATTGGTTACCTTCATGTAAAATCGTTTCAGATAGAAACTGGTATAGAACATATAGAATCCACCGATCTCATCGAAAACAGAAGATATTTCTTCATTACCACAGGCATGGGTGCTTGAAACTCCTATCTGATCTGTAAGTTGACCATATATCTTAAAGCGATTTTGTAAGCTTATCCGTCTTCCATTTTCGTAATAGGAGGAGCTTCCATCATATGAATCTTCAAAAGTAAATGTCTCTTCTGTTTGTCCGAAAGAGAATAGAGAAACAGTAAATAGTGCGATTAAAAGTAAAGTTTTTTTCATCATAAGTCATCGTTTTCTAGCAGTACCTTAATGTAAAAACAGATGAGCTTTATGATTTGTTTGTTATTTTTTCAATTTCCAACCACTTTTTTTATTTGCTTGAGGGTATTGCCCTAAGGTGTAATTTAAAGCTTCCCATTTACAGCCATGAAATCTTACTATCTCACCCTTTTCGTAGTAGCGATTGGCGTCCCAGTGGGGAACAGCTTTTTTCTGTTTTAACTTCTTTATAGATAAAAAAGGATCTTTATGGTAATACCTTGCGTTGAGGACGACCTCTCTCTCTGTTTGCCCTTTAAAGATCAAATCTGCAATATGTAGAAACTCATAACCGCTAGTCGCTGCTCCACCTGTTATTTTCCATTTTAAGTCTCTCCATATTTGTGACATCTTTAGGTTACTTCGAAAAGACTCTTCACGAAGTAGGTGCCAAACCATCACTCCATCCATGGGACGTTTAGATCTATAACGCATCATATGGGAAGCCAAATGTGCTACATTTTCTCTGCCATAATGATAAAATGGACCCCATCCTTCTAATGGAACATGTACCCCTGCCGCTACTTTAAAGCCATACCTATGCCCATAATAGGCATAAGAGTTATATAGGATCGTACGGTCGTTGGCTGTACCAATATTGTACCCTTGATATGCCACAATATCAAGTAGTTTACCTACACTCTTAAATACTGGGATCATATGCCCAGTCGAACGAAATCCATACAGTGAGATACGATTGTTTGCTTCATGCTTTGAAGTGTTTTTTCTTAGAAAGAAATCGGACTCTTGAGTCAAATGGTTTCTGTTTTCATATGAAAAAGGACTATTTATATCGTTATGAAGGCGTCCCCCTAATGCTCCAACTCCCGATGGCGCGCAGGCTAAGATATATTTTCTTCGTGGAAAAACTTTTCTGCTTTTTCGTATTACATCTTTATAGAACTTCACATTCTTGCTGTTCCCCGCACTGTAGAAGCTTCCGTTCGGCTCGATATCCCAATCAATACCATCAAAGCCCATATCATCGACCAATGCTTTGATTTCGCTCCAGTGGATATTGTGATAGTTGAGTCGGTTACAGTAGGTTCCTCCTCCAATGGACAACAACACTTTGATCCCTTTGGCATGAAGAATCTTAATGGTATTCTTCAATAGCTTTCCATTCATCCTCGAAGGGTAATGAAATTGAAGTCCTGTTCGTCCGATAGAGTAGCTTCCTTTACGATACCTCATCTCTGGTTTGGCAAAAGCAATAAAAAGATGATTTACCCATGCAGGCACTTCTCGTAATGCCGAGTTTGGGGTAGGGGTATACTCCTTCCACGAAGGGAAGTAGCCAATGATAAGAGGTTGAGGTGGAATGATCTTTACTGCTTTTCTTCTTTTCTCTCTCCTTTTTCGTATCTTCGGGAAAGAGGTGTATTGAAATTTATAGTGTTGAAAAACAGCTTTATCAATATGGTTCGTATCTGAAACGACAGTTATATCAATGCTTTTTTGAAGATTAAATCGTGTGGATGGATTGGGAATCATTGTATCCCCTTCAAAACGAAAAGATATTTTCACGTCTCTCTCTAAGAGAGCTTTATCAACGCTCCATACGATCCGGTTCCCTTCAACCTTTGCATGATAATCTTTTTTTAGATGAGAATTGTCTTTTCTTAATATATCAACAGCTGTAACTTTTGCTATGGTTTTAACGTCTCTATTACAGGATAGAAATAATAAGATAAATATCCCAATGAATATGCATGGTAGCGATCTAATCAAAATAACTTTTTTTGTAATTGGTCGACAAATATAATTTATCTATGAGAATTCATTATACAACGATCAATTATTCGTCTTTTGAGTTCTTATTTTTCTCAAACCAAAACAATACGTCTTATGATACGTAGATTATTATTACTGTCAATGATGGTGGGAGCCATAATCATGCAAGGGCAAGCCAAAGAAGCCCGATTAATGCGTTTTCCTGATATCCATCAAAACCAAGTTGTATTTAGTTATGCTGGAAACTTATATACCGTTGACAGTAGTGGAGGAACAGCGCGACAACTGACTTCTGATATTGGGTATGAAATGTTTGCTCACTTCTCTCCTACAGGTAAACAGATTGCTTTTACAGCACAATATGATGGGAATACTGAAGTATACCTGATGAATGCGGACGGCGGTGTTCCTCAAAGGTTAACATTCACCCCAACATTAAAGAGAGATGATATCGGTGACCGTATGGGACCCAATAATATCGTGATGGGGTGGACTCCTAATGGTAAAGAGGTCATCTTCCGTTCTCGTTGGCAAACAGGTGGAAGTTTCACAGGGCAGCTCTATCGTGTAAATATTCAAACCAAAGAGATTAAACAACTTCCTCTAGAAGCTGGTGGCTTTTGTTCATATAATGCGGCAGGAGATAAGCTTGCAATGAACAAAGTGTTCCGCGAATTCCGTACATGGAAATACTATGAAGGGGGAATGGCTGATGATATCTGGATCTATGATACCAAAAAAGGGGAAGTAGATCGTATTGTGAAGAACAACAATCAAGATATTATTCCAATGTGGATTGGTGATAAGATCTTCTATCTGTCTGATAGAGATCGTGCGACCAACCTCTTCGCGTATGATACCCAAACCAAGCAGGACAAGAAACTTACGAACTTCACAGACTACGATATTCGTTTCCCTGGCTTTGATAAAAAGAATATCGTTTTTACCAAAGGGGGATACCTCATGCGCTATGATGTAGCTTCTGGTAAAACCAATAAAATTAATGTCGACATACAAAACGACCAGATATATGCACGTAGCAGTTGGTACAATTATGGAAAAGAGATCCAGAATGTAAGCCTTGCCAACCAAGGACAACGTCTTTTGGTCGAAGCCCGTGGCGAACTTTTCTCTGTGCCAGTAAAAGAAGGGGTAACATACAATCTAACCAACAATTCTAAAGCGAACGATCGTTCCCCTGCATGGTCACCTGATGGCCATGGTTATGCATACGTTTCAGATAAAGATGGGGAGTTTCGTGTATGGTATCATGATGTAAAACAAGACCAAGAGCGTTGTCTGACACCAAAGATCAAGAGCTATTTATACGGCTTGGAGTGGTCTCCAGATAGCAAGAAGATAGCGCTTAGTGACAAAAATAATGACCTTTATTATATCGATGTCGATAAAGGCAAGATCGTTAAAGTAGCACACTCTGATATACGTATTTACAGAGGCTGTTCATGGTCTCCTGACAGCCGTTGGATCACTTATGTAGAGCCTAATAAACCAATGGATCGTATCGCGGTATATAGTTTAGATAACAAAAAAACAAAGTATATCACGGATGGATGGAGTGATGTAGGAGATCCATCATTTAGCTTAGATGGCAAATCTCTACTGTTCTCTACACGTCAGAATTTCAGCCCTACTTATAGCCAAACAGAATGGAATCATGCATATACAAATATGAACAATATCTGTATCTTCCTCTTGAACAAAGATGCCGTTTCGCCATTCGAAATTAAAAACGATCCTATCACTACTGCAAAGAAAGACAAAGACGCAAAGGTAGGGACTGATAAAAAGTCGGATAAGAAAAAAGATGATAAGCTGGTAACGATCGATTTTGATAATCCAAGCGATCGTATGGTGATGCTTCCAACCAAAGCAGGAAGCTATTGGAGTATCTATTCTGATGGTAAATTTATCTATTATAATCGTTACAGAAGTGGTGAGCAGTGGAGTGTTTATGCTTACAATATCGCAGAGAAGAAAGAGACCAAGATAGGTAAGTTCTCTTGGGGACCAACCAGTGATATGAAACAGTTTGTGTTATTCAACCAAGGACGTATAAAAGTGGTTAAATCACTGAAGGCTCCAGTTAAAATGGATAAGACTGTCGATCTATCACAAATGCAAGGAACTCTAAATCTACACCAAGAGTGGATGCAGATATATAACGAATGTTGGAGACAGATGCGTGACTTCTTCTATGCCAAGAATATGCATGGGGTAGATTGGCAAAAGATACATGATAAATACGAACAGCTTGTACCATATGTAAATCACAGATCCGACCTGACTTTTGTTATCGGAGAGATGATCGGAGAGCTTAACGTTGGTCATGCTTACTCTGCCAATGGAAAACATCCTGAGCCGAAGCGTATTTATGGAGGATATTTGGGCGCAAAAGTTGAAAAAGCTGCACAAGGTTACTTCCAGATCAAAGAGATCATGAAAGCACCTAAATGGAACCAAAAACTACGTTCTCCATTGACAACACCAGGTTTAGATGTACACGAAGGAGATTATATTATTGCCGTAAACCAAAAGAGTGTATCTAATTTAGGTTCTATCTATCAAGGGTTGGTAGGACAAGCCAACAAAACAGTTGCTTTGACTATCAATAATAAGCCAACGTCTGTAGGTGCTCGAACTATTTATATCAAGCCTTTGGCTAGTGAAGATGAACTGTACTACTACAATTGGGTACAAAACAATATCGACAAAGTGAATAAGGCGACCAATGGTAAAGTGGGGTATATTCATATTCCAGATATGGGGGTCAATGGACTAAATATGTTTGCGCGACTTTACTATCCACAGTTGCAGAAGAAAGGATTGATTGTGGACGATCGCTTTAATGGAGGAGGTAATGTCTCTCCAATGATCACAGAAAGGTTGAAGCGTACTCCGACTTTCTATACCATGCATACCAATGAAAAAGAGGGGGATGTAAGTCCTGTAGGAACTCATGTAGGTCCTAAAGTTCTACTTTGTAACGGTTACTCTGCATCCGATGGAGATCTATTCCCATATCGTTTTAGAAAAAATAAGTTAGGAACGATTATTGGTACACGCACATGGGGTGGAGTAGTAGGATACTCTGGTTCTATTCGTTGTGTTGATGGTGGCCATATCGTTACCCCTTCATATGCTCCTTTTGCTACTGATGGTTCAGAATTTATCATTGAAGGTCGTGGTGTTACTCCTGACATTATTGTAGAGAACGATCCACACAAAGAGTTTAATGGAGAGGATGCACAGCTTAATAAAGCAATTGAGGTGGTATTGAAGCAGGTCAAAAACAATCCACCAAAACATCCTGCTATCCCTAAATTTCCTAATAAAACCAAATAGACACAATACCTAAATGCCAATATCATTGGTGTTATTTCGTTTACGAAGTATTTCACAAAGGGCTTTCTATTCCAACGGAAAGCCCTTTTTTAATTTTACCCAATAGCGTAGAATAATAGAGGAGCTAGGGATGCATTATTGTGATAAATATTATCTTGCAGAAGAAATAGTAGACATCATTTAATTGGTCTAAAATCTTAAGCTGATCTTTATGAAAGATACCACCACCATGCCTGTGACGATCATTACCGGTTTCTTAGGCGCAGGAAAAACAACATTACTAAACGAAATTCTTCATCGAAATAGAGATAAAAACTTCTTGATCATCGAGAATGAGGCGGGTAATATCAATATTGATAGAGAACTTGTTAAAAACAGCACGAAGAATACACTCTTTGAATTGACTGGAGGTTGTATATGTTGTTCTTTAAGTACAGAACTAGGCACGGTGCTGAACAGTATCATTCTTTCGAGTGTTATATACGATCATGTGCTTATTGAGGCTACAGGTATGGCAGATGCTGGACAGGTGATAAACATGTTCTCAGGAGCTCGTATTCAACGTTTTTTTCATTTAGATAGCGTGATCGGTCTGGTCGATGCTACCACCTTTATGAAACGACTACCCAATTTCGAAGAGGTGCGTGGGCAGATATCCAAATCCAATATTATCCTGATTAATAAATGTGACCTAATCCAACAGGGCGAATTAGAACTTGTTGAGCATCAACTTCAAACTATAAACCCACTGGCTAGAATAGAGAAAGTCACTCATGGTAAATTCATGGACACTGAGATACTGAACAGTAGATGTTTTGATCCAGTGAATCTGGAGAAAGAGATCGTTGATTTTACCAAGCTCACTTTCACTCAAATACCTGCCAATAATATCCATCAAATACAGACTTTAAGCTACACCCTCAATGGAGAGTTTGATGTAGAAAAGATCTCTCTATGGTTCGACCAATTCCTTAAAATGAATGGAGATAACGTCCTTCGTATAAAAGCCATCCTAAGTATTCATGATATGAACCATAAGCTTATTCTTCAATCTGTTGGTAATGATTTTCACACCTCTCTTGGCGAAACATGGGATAACTCAGATAAAAGAGAGAGTAAGATTGTAATTATTGGTTCTAACATGGATGAGACACCAATACGAAATGAGCTATTAACACTACTTGTTTAACGAGTTACTTCTCTCCTTTTATTATTTTTTTTAATAAGCTGTTGATTGTTGTGCTCTGTTCTGTTTTATGCAATCCATTGTATTGATACATAATCGCTTGTTAAACATGTTTTATGCTTTATGTTTTGTTTTTTATGATTATTATCACTAGTTGTGAATATTATGATGTGTAGTTTTATCAACATAATAACTGACAACTGCTCTATTAATGAGCAGAAATAAGCGTGAATTTAACACATAACTAAAAAAACTAAACATGAAAGTAACTAAAACTGGTTATTTTTATAATAGGTTTGTAGCGTCTGTACATCCTATTGTAAAAAGAGTAACCTACGCTTCTTTTGCGTTTGCTATTGGGATTAATTCATCCAATGCGGAACCAATTTCAAAAACGTCTCCTCTCGAATTACAAAACCAAGTCCAAACTTCCCAACAAAAACAGAGAGTGATCAAGGGAACCGTAACTGATCATACTGGGGAAACATTACCTGGCGTGTCTGTTGCCGTGGTTGGTGGTACATCTGGTACCGTAACCGATGTTGATGGTAATTTCTCATTAAAAGTAACCGGCTCGATGAACCAACTGAAGTTCTCTTTTGTCGGAATGAAATCACAAGTAGTCGATATTAAAAATCTATCTAAAATAGATGTAACATTAAAAAGAGCTTCTATAGGACTAGATGAAGTGGTGGCTATCGGTTTTGGTACCCAAAAGAAATCTAACCTTACAGGATCAGTTGCTTCTGTAGGAGCTGAAGCTATTGATGATCGTCCTGTATCTAATGCCACCGAAGCTCTGCAAGGTAAAGTTGCTGGACTGAGCATTACAACAACCAATGCTGGAGGCACTCCTGGTTCAAGTCGGAATATCCGAATACGAGGTTATACTTCTTTAACTAAAGATAGTGGTAATCCATATATTCTAGTGGATGGTATAGAGATGTCTCTTGACGATGTGAATCCAGATGATATTGAAGATATTACTGTTTTGAAAGATGCTGCTTCTTCTGCTATCTATGGGTCTAGAGCAGCATATGGGGTGATACTTGTTACAACCAAAAAAGGAAAAAAAGGAATTAGAGTATCATATTCAAACAACTTCTCTTTTTCAAAAGCAACCAATATTCCTGACGTGGTAGAATCTCCCACTTTTGCACGCTATTTCAATTTAGCATCTGAAAATGATGGTAGCGGTGTGGTCTTTTCAGACGAAATGTTAGGAAGAATCGATCAATACTATAAAGATCCGACGAGTATCGAAAGCGTGATGTTACATACACGTAATCCAAACCAGTGGGGGCGATACCATACAGCCAATGCAAATACTGATTGGTATAAAGAGCAGTTTAAAGCGTGGGCTCCTCGCCAAACACACAATATCACTTTAAATGGTGCATCCGAAAAAACAAGCTACTATCTCTCTACAGGTTATTACGATCAATCAGGCCTGTTAGCACATGGGCATGACAATTATAAACGCTATACATTAAATGCTAAAATAGATAGCAAAGTAAACAAGTGGTTAAAGATCAAGTCAAATGTGAACTTTAACAACAACGAAAGAGATTTTCCAAACTATAATCTTCCACTACTTTTCCACGAAGTAGCACGGGCTTGGCCTACCAATCCTGTGAAAGATCCAAATGGCTACTATCTTGATCCTTCTAAAATTGAGTACCAACAGAATGGAGGTAGAAATTTGTCAACTTATAGACGTTTAGCATTAAGTTTAGGCGTAGATCTTGAGCCTGTAAAAGACTGGGTGACTACCGTAAGATACAATGCTCGTATGTATAGCAGTGTATCCAATAGTGAATCATTGAAAATCTATGAGCATGGCGTAGATAATACATTAGTTCCAATTCGTAATAATAGTTCTTATTATAAATCTTCGAATAGCAGTACTTTAGGAACACCTCAGATATTCTCTACTTATGAACTGAAATTAGATAATGGTCATAATTTCAAGATAATGGCGGGTGCACAGACAGAACTATACACCTATGATAATTTATGGGCGAATAAGACGGATTTAGTAACCGACAAAGTTCCATCTATCAGTACAGCTGTTGGTGAAGTAACTGCTGATGATGGAAAGGGACATTGGTCTACACAGAGTGTCTTCTCTCGTTTTAACTATAATTACAAAGAGAAATATCTCATTGAAGTCAACTGGCGTGCCGATGGATCTTCTCGTTTTAAAGAGGACAAAAGGTGGGGCCAATTCCCTTCAGTTTCTATGGGATGGGATGTTGCAAAAGAAGAATTTCTTAAACCATTAAATTTAAACCAGTTAAAACTTCGTGCTTCCTACGGCTCTTTAGGAAATCAGAATGTACCGAACTATCAGTATATTGAAACGATTAATGTAAAAACCAACTTGCCTTGGATTATTAATGGTGAGCGTCCTGTTTATACCAATGCACCTAGCTTAATCAGTCCAAGTCTAACTTGGGAGACGGTTGCCATGAAAACGTTAGGCCTTGATTTTGCACTTCTAAACAACCGTCTTTCAGGATCTATTGAAGGATACGAAAGAACGACATCTGACATGTTAGGGCCTGCCGATACATATCCTGCAACATTAGGTACTAGTGCTCCTTGGGAAAACAATGCAGCGCTTCGTACTCGTGGTTGGGAACTTGCTTTCACATGGAAAGATCAAATTGCTGATTTCAAATATAGTATCACTGGAACACTAGCGAACTATTGGGGAGAAGTAACCAAGTATAACAATAAAAATAAACTGTTGACTAAAAAAGAAAATGGTAGGAATGTTAAAACGTACTATGTAGGACAAGAGTTAGGTGAGATTTGGGGATATGAATCAGATGGTCTATTTCAATCTCAAGAAGAGATTGACAATGCCGCGGATCAAACACCAATATCAGGTAATGTTTGGCAACCAGGAGATGTTCGCTACAAAGATCTAAACGGAGATGGAAAGATCGATTGGGGGGACAATACTGCAGATAATGCTGGCGATAAAAGAGTCATCGGAAATTCTACCCCTAAATATCAATATGGTATTACTTTAACTGCCAAGTGGAAAGGTTTTGATATGTCTATGTTTTGGCAAGGTGTGGCCAAGAGAGATGTATGGATTGGTGGTCCTGGATTCTTCGGAGCATCAGGTGGTAAGTGGCAATCAGCTGCTTTTGTAGAGCATATGGACTATTGGACTCCCGAAAATACAGATGCTTACTATCCTCGTCCATACTTTTCAAAAGGTGGTAAGAACCAACAAACTTCAACAAGGTATTTACAAGATGCTTCTTATCTACGACTGAAGAGTCTTCAGGTAGGTTACACCATTCCAAAGCATCTGCTAGAGAAGATCTCCATTAAAAAAGTACGTTTCTATGTTTCTGGTGAAAACCTATTGACATTTACATCCCTTAGCGATGTCTTCGATCCTGAAGCAATAAGTGGAGGTTGGGGTGCTGCTAAAATTTACCCATTGCAGATGGTGTTATCTGCTGGAGTAAATATCAACTTCTAATTTTAATTGTTGTGTTAATATTTAAAGATCTCAAAAAATGAAAAGATCATCTTTTAAACTATATATACTATTCATCGGAGTAATACTTGCCTCTTGTAGCAAGGATTTTCTAGATAGAAAACCTTTGGATAAAATATCATCTGCAGATTATTGGACCAATACCAATGATTTAAAGCTCTATGTAAACCAGTTTTATACTAAATTTCCATCTCATGGTACTGGCTACGGTGGCGGTATGTTCTGGCGTGATAACAATAGTGATAACCTTGTCCCTCGATCATTCAATGCTCGAATGAATGGCTCATGGAACAAACCTACCTCTGGTGGCGGATGGGGATGGACCGACATCCGTAATGTGAACTACTTTTTAGATAACTATGATAATGTACCAGGCGACAGTAAAGACAAAAAGAGCTATGTGGGCGAAGCCCGATTCTTTCGTGCCTATTTCTACTTCTCTTTGGTAAAACAATTTGGTGATGTACCATGGTACGACCATGTTCTTCAGCCAGGTGCTGAGGAGCTATATAAAGCCAGAGATTCTCGTAACTTTGTAATTGATAAAATCCTCGAAGATTTAGATTATGCTATCGAGAACTTAAAAGGTAGTGGAGCACAAACGTCAATGAGGGTAACAAAAGAGGTGGCACTACTGTTCAAGTCGCGTGTAGCACTTTTCGAAGGTACATGGGAGAAGTATCACGAAGGAACCGATTTTGGGGTTAAGGATGCCAACCCAACTAAATACCTTGATTTAGCTGCTACTGCTGCAAAAGCACTTATTGACCTAGGAACTTGTCAGATCTATTCTGATGGAAACACCGAGACAAGCTACTATACACTGTTCAATAAAACTGATTATAAAGGAGTAACTGAAGTGATGTTATGGAGACAATATGATCAAGATTTAACCCTTCGTCATAACCTACAACGCTATCTTCAGCCAGGTGCTGGAACTGCATTGAGTAAAGATTTCTGTGATAGTTATTTGGACAAAGAAGGTCGTCCTTTGGCAGTAAGTACTTTCGAAAATAGCTATGTATCTCTATCTGGAATGTCAAAAGATCGTGACCCAAGAATGAGGCAAACACTTTATATTCCAGGAAGAGTGAAAATCAACAATAAACCTAATGGAGCAGCTGACGAGCTATACGAAAGACCTCCAATTGATGTTGCAGGGGAAGATGGAAACATGACAGGACTCGTATCTTGTAAAGGAATGGACCCAGACTATCTACAAAGCTACTCCTCATTTCAAAGTACCACAGGAGCCATTGTATTCCGATATGCGGAAGCACTACTAAACTATGCCGAGGCGAAAGCTGAACTAGGTACCATCACCCAAGCTGATTTGGATATATCGATCAATAAACTAAGAGATCGAGTTGGAATGGTTCATCTAGAACTAGGCGCCATTGTTGCAGACCCTAACTGGAAATTCCCAACCCTGTCTCCAATCATCAACGAAGTGAGACGAGAGCGTCGAATCGAATTTGTAACAACAGGATTCCGTTTTGATGATCTAATGAGGTGGAAGGCAGCCAACCTATTTGTTGGTAAACGTCCTAGAGGAATGATGTACGTAGGTGGTGAATTCGAAGGGAAATACCTAGATGACAAAGGGACTGATTTGATTACATTAGGAAAGAATATCAATGTTGATGAGAACGGTTTCATCGATCCTTATAAGAAAGCCCTACCAGCAGGTTATGGATTTAAAGAAGATAGAGACTATCTAAAACCAATACCTACCAATGAATTGACGATCAATAAAAACCTACAACAAAACCCTGGTTGGGATAAGTAATACCAATACAATATTTTATTGGTGATAAAAACAAGAAGGCCATCTTTACTCTAAAGATGGCCTTCTTAAGTTTTATCACATTTGTACTTTCAAAGCTTTTATTCTCTTATGAGATCTCATCTATACTCCTCCCTATTTTTTCCTCATTAAAACTAAATTTCTCTCTTTGATCCCCCTTTAATTTGGCTAATGATTTTCACCTACTATGATACTTTATTCAACCGATTTAATCATAAAACAGTCGGAGTTATATTTTTATGCACAACCAAATAATTTACACTGCATACTATTTAATATAACCTGTTATTAATATATACGATCAGTTCAATAATAATATCCGACTAATAAATAAGTGTTGAATGGTTGAATCGTGCCTTAAAAACTTCTCTAAAGTTCAATATCTGCCAATAATAGGTCTAATATTGAATTATAATTTCCTAAAATCATTGATATATAGTTGCTTGTAATATTTGAGTTAAAACTAATTAGCTTCTATTAGTTAATCTTGTCAATAACATAATTAAGGAGATTAATGGAAGTAATAGGGGTATGACTTTGTTCCATTTATCACAAAAACTATAATCTGGGACATTGATCACTGATAAAGGGATATATTGATAATTATTGTGGTAATATAAATGTATAAATCATTATTAAGAAATACCCTCTATAAACTATTATTTGAGCCAATGCTATTGGATCTTCTAATGTACATTAGTCTCTATTGTTGAATGTAAGGCATCGTACTATATAAACTGAAAATTAACATTAAACAATTAAGCAATGAATATAACCAAATCAAGTTCTATCTATGATAGAATGCATCGTTGGAGTAATTTGTTAGCGAAACGAATAACTCTTACTACAGCTCTATTTATCGTTGGAAGTAGCCTCTCTTTTGCTGATGAATATCAAAGTACATCCTCAGAAAAGAGTCTTGCTGAAACAAATATAGCACAGAATAAACAGCGAACGATAAAGGGGGTTGTCCTTGATCATAATGGCGAATCCCTACCAGGTGCAACCATAGCTGTGATGGGAGGAAATACAGGAACTATCACAGATGTAAATGGTGCATTTATGTTAAAAGTGAATACAGAAACATCCCAAATAAAGATCTCATTTGTTGGAATGAAATCCCAAATAGTAACTCTGGGTGATAAGAAAGACTTTAAAATAATACTACAATCTGATGCTATTGGCCTACAAGAAGTCGTGGCCATTGGTTATGGAACCCAGAAGAAAGCTAATCTAACTGGATCTGTCGCATCAGTTGGTTCTGAAGCCTTAGAAGATCGTCCTGTGGCTAACACAACAGATGCACTTCAAGGAAAAGTAGCTGGATTAACTATCTCTTCCACTAACTTTGGAGGACAGCCAGGAAAAGCAAAATCAATTCGTATTCGAGGATTTTCATCATTAACTAAGGGGAGTGGTAATCCTTATGTTTTAGTAGATGGAGTCGATATGTCTATGAATGACGTAGACCCAGATGATATCGAAGATATCACGGTCCTTAAGGATGCTGCTTCTTCTGCTATCTATGGAGCTAGAGCTGCTTATGGGGTAATTCTGATTACCACCAAAAAAGGAAAAGGAAAAGTGCGGGTTAGATATAGCAACAACTTCTCCTTTGCAAAAGCGGTACATCTTCCAGCAGTTGTCGACTCTCCAGTGTTTGCTCGATACTTTAATGATGCTTCTCGAAATGATGGTAGTGGCGATGTATTTACTCCTGAAATGTTGGGACGAATTGACCAATATTATAAAGATCCAACGAGCATTACGAATATGAAACCGTGGCCTAATGATCCAACTCAATGGGGAACGTTTCAAAATGCCAATGCGAACACCAATTGGTATGATGTTCACTTTAAAGAGTGGACTCCAAGTCAGAAACATAATGTTAACTTGAGTGGTTCTACTGAAAAAACAAGCTACTATCTTTCTCTTGGTTATTACGATCAATCTGGAATATTGAATTATGGGGATGAGAGCTATAAGAGGTATACCTTAAATACAAAATTAGACTCGAAAGTAAATGACTGGCTAAAGGTGAAGTCAAATATTAATTATACTAAAAACAGTACTGATTTCCCTAGTTATGACATGTTTCTTTTCCTTCATAATTTATCACGAATTTGGCCAAACAATCCATTAAGAGATGAGAATGGATTTTATACAAACCCTTCTAGGATCGAAAATCTTACGAACGGTGGAAGAGCTGAAAGAGAATATAATCGTTTGGCAGTAAGTGTAGGCGTGGATCTTGAGCCTATTAAAAATTGGGTTACTTCTGTAAAGTATAATACCAAAATAAATTCAGATCATGGCTCTAAAGAGTCCCAAAAGGTCTATACTTATAGTGTGCAGGGTGAAAAAAGACCTGTAATACCTCAAAGTGGATATCGAACTGATTCTAGAACCTCTGTGATTAGTACTCCTCAAATTTTCTCAACCTACAAATTCTCTCTTAAGGATCATAACTTTAAAATTATGGCCGGAGCAGAACAGGTTTTAAGTACTTATGAAAGCAAGTGGTTGAACAAGAAAGATTTAGTAACCTCCGTTGTGCCTTCTGTTAGTACAGCTGTCGGCGATTTAACTGGAGATGACTCTAAAGGTCACTGGTCTACACAAAGTGTATTCTCTCGTTTTAACTATAATTATAAAGAGAAATATTTAATGGAGATCAATTGGCGAGCCGATGGTTCATCGAAATTTAGAGAAGAGAAACGGTGGGGATCATTCCCTTCAATATCTATGGGGTGGGATATGGCAAAAGAGTCGTTCCTTTCATCATTAAACTTTAATCAATTAAAGCTAAGAGCCTCTTATGGATCTTTAGGAAATCAGAGTGTCCCAAATTACCAATATATTGAATTGATGAAGGTGAAGACGGAATTGCCATGGATTATCAATGGAGAGCGACCAATATACACAGAGGCACCTAATATCATTAGTTCGGATCTAACTTGGGAGACCGTTACCATGAAAACCATAGGTCTAGATTTCGCTCTATTAAACAACCGTTTGTCAGGTTCTGTTGAGGCCTATGAACGATTAACTTCTGATATGTTTGGACCGGCAAACACACTCCCTTCTACTTTGGGTACAGGTGTTCCTAAAGAGAACAATGCTGAATTAAGAACTAGAGGTTGGGAATTAGCACTTACTTGGAAAGACCAAATTGGAAACTTTAAATATAGCATCACGGGAACCCTTGCAGATTATACTGGTGAAATCATAAAGTATAAAAACGATAAGAAGCTATTGAATAGTAGCTATGAAGGAAAGAAGTTGGGTGAAATATGGGGATATGAATCCAATGGTCTTTTTCAATCAGAACAGGAGATCAAAGATGCACCAGATCAATCTAAAATATCCAAAAAGGGTTGGTTTCCTGGTGATGTGAGATATGATGATCTGAATGGAGATGGTGTTATAAACTGGGGAAAAAATACCGTGGATGATTCAGGTGATAAACACATTATTGGAAATGCAACTCCTCGATACCAATATGGTGTTACTTTTGAGGCAAAATGGAAGGGGATTGACTTCTCAATGTTCTGGCAAGGAATAGGAAAGAGAGACATATGGCTTAATGGTCCTGGTTTCTTCGGTGCATCTGGTGGTATGTGGCAATCTGTTGCATATGCAGAACATATGGACTATTGGACACCTGAAAATACCGATGCATACTATGCTCGCCCATACTTCAGAAATGGGGGGAAGAATCAACAAGTTTCTTCAAGATATCTTCAGGATGCTTCATATATAAGATTGAAAAATATGCAAATAGGATATACATTCCCAAAACATGTCTTAGAGAAAGTATCTATTCAAAGGCTTAGATTCTATGTCTCAGGAGAGAACCTGATGACTTTCTCTAATATGAGTGATATTTTCGATCCAGAAGCCTTCAAAGGCAAAAGAGGAGCTGCTAAGATCTATCCTCTTCAGATGGTATTCTCAGCAGGTGTGAATATCAGTTTTTAATCCATAGTAGTTTCTTTAAATATTAAATCAGATGAGAAAATCATACCTAATATTATATCTATTTATCCTTAGTGTCGTGGCAACATCTTGTTCTAAGGATTTTTTAGACAGACAACCTCTAGATCAGATATCTACCGCAGACTATTGGTCTAGTTCGAATGATCTTGAACTTTATGCAAATCAGTTTTATAAGTCTTTCCCATCTCATGGTACGGGGTATGGAAGAGGTATCTTCGCAAAAGATAATGGTTCCGACAATTTTGTTCCTACAAACTTTAATAATCGTTTAAATGGTACCGTGGACATCCCTTCTAAAAATGGAGGATGGGGCTGGGGAAATATTCGTAAGGTGAACTATTTCCTAGAAAACTGTGATAAGGTAACAGGAGACGACATAAATAGAAAGAGTTTTATTGCAGAAGTACGTTTTTTTCGTGCATACTACTATTACTCTTTGGTTAAACAGTTTGGTGATGTCCCTTGGTATGACCATGTACTTAATACCAACTCGGAAGAACTATACAAACCAAGAGATCCTCGTAATATTGTGGTAGATAATATTATATTAGATTTAGATTACGCTATTGAGAATCTTAAAGCAAGTAAAACGCAAACTAAATTGCGTATTACCAAAGAGGTCGCTTTGCTTTTTAAATCTAGAGTATGTCTTTACGAAGGAACTTGGGAGAAATACCATAATGGAACTGTGTTTGGGGTTAAAGATGCTAATCCAACCAAATATCTAGAGTTGGCTGCTTCTGCATCTAAAGCACTTATTGATATGGGATCTTGCCAAGTATATAACGATGGCAATCCAAAGTCAAGCTACTTCTCTCTATTCAACAAGAAAGACTACAGCTCTGTTTCAGAAGTTCTACTATGGCGAAAATACGACGTGAGTCTAACCCAACGTCACAACCTACAGCGTTATCTTCAAAAAGGTACTGGAGGAACAGGTATGAGTAAAGACTTTTGTGACTCATATCTAGATATGAATGGAAAACCATTAGCATTAAGTACGATGACAAATTCTTATCATACTTTAAATGAAATGGTAGAAAATCGTGATCCACGTTTTAAACAATCTCTCTTTGTTCCTGGCGATATTAAAATAAGCAATAGACCCAATGGTGCTCCAAATGTAATTTATGAGTTGCCTCCAATTCAATTGACTAGTGATGAAAAATGCACTACCGGTTTAGCAAATAAAAAAGGCTTAGATACCGATTATAACCAAAGTTATGCCCATTGGCTTGGTACTACAGGAGCGATTATCTTTCGTTATGCTGAGGCTCTATTAAACTATGCAGAAGCTAAAGCAGAACTTGGTTCTATCACTCAAGATGATTTGGATATTTCGATCAATAAACTAAGAGATAGAGTTGGAATGGTTCATCTAGAACTAGGCGCCATTGTTGCAGACCCTAACTGGAAGTTCCCAACGCTCACACCTATAATTAATGAAGTGCGTCGAGAACGACGCATCGAGATGGTGGCTACAGGATATCGTTTTGATGATCTAATGAGATGGAGAGCTGCCAGTATATTCAAAGGAAAACGTCCCAAAGGTATGTTATATAAAGGTGCTGATTTAGAAGGGAAATATCTCGATGACAAAGGAAAAGATATCATTGTCATCGGAAGGAACCTCTATATTGATAAGAATGGTTTTATCGATCCTTATCAAAAATCTCTACCTAATGGATATGGTTTTGATGAAAATAGAGACTACCTGAAACCTTTTCCTTCCGATCAATTAACTATAAACGAAAAACTGAAGCAGAATCCTGGGTGGGATTAAATAATAAGTGTTCAAAAGGTCATCTTTCTCAAGGATGACCTTTTTTATGTCCTATACTTAAATGATTAGCTTACTGGGTAAGTTTGTTATATGCCTCTTTTTCTTTTGTCCAATGTATATCTATCAATTAGATAGGCAAGGTAATTGTAAATATAATACATGGATGTTATGCTTGCAATCGTTATCCATGGAATATAATTACACGGATGTAAAGAGGTTTGGTGTTGTAAATATGCAGAAGAAGTGCGCAATTCCTCTGAAACATGCTATAAATAGTGTAGCTTTTTCATTTTTACAATAAAAAACCCGAACTTTGCATGTTTTAAGCCGGATGCTTTAAAGGAGCATTTGGATGAAAATAAAATTCAATTCATTATAGTATATGTAGACTGAACAGAAAAGAATAGAGAACAACTCAATTCCTATAAACGAGATCGAATTCAATTTACAATGAGAATGTGAAGAAGGCGACTAAAAAACGAATACCAACTGAATGATGAAATGATCAATAAGAGCTGGTGAATATATTTTGTTTAAATAAAGTACAAAGAGGGAAGCAGGGTTTTCCTTATCGCGATATCTTTAAAACGAAGTATAAACAATATAGAATGCAAGGATATAGCTCATTGAATGATTTGATTGATATAAGACCAACTGTAGTCTTCCCCAACAAAATTCAATGCTCCAACAGATGGATAATAGAGTCGATAAAATCAGAATGATCAGATCGATCGGTTTTATTGATCCATAGGTATCTTAATTAGAATGGTTGAATATCAATAGATTTCAGTCAATGGTCCCTTTTGGAGGGAATTAAAACAAAATCTGGGTTATATTAGTTATATCTACATTAGTGTAGTGCAACATCTATTGCTCATCGAAAAAAAATAAAATAATATCGATGAGGAGATGAATTTATTCCAGATTTATGTTTAACTTAAATTATATTTTTATTTTTGAAAAATGAAACAAATTCAATATATCGATAGAGAAAGTGGTCAATTATGCATCGAGAAAATTCCCGGTGAAAAATGGCTTAAATGGTTGTATAACAAACCATTTGGTCGTTTAAGTTTGCACTATTTGATTAAGCGTAAATTCATCTCTTCCTATGTCGGAAAGTATATGGATACACGCAAGTCAACATGTTATATCAGCGACTTTATAAGGAACCATGGTATCGATCTACTTGAATACAAGAAAGAGAAGCTAGAAGACTACAAAACCTTTAACGACTTCTTCTGTCGTAAAATCAAACCGAGTGCGCGTCCTATTGACGACGATTTTGTCTCTCCAGCAGATGGAAAAATACTTGCATTTAAGAACATACGCAACGTCAAAGAGTTCTTCGTGAAAGGGGCCTCGTTTAACCTAGAAGAGTTCTTGGGATCAGAAGAGTTAGCTGACAAATATAAGGATGGAAGTATGATTATTGTGCGTCTAGCACCTAAAGACTACCACCGTTACCATTTTCCAGCCGATGGTATTATCCGCAAAGCGAATGATATCAAAGGACACTACTACTCCGTATCTCCCTTGGCGCTACAGAAAAGTTTGAGAATATTTTGTGCCAACTGTCGTAGTTATAGTATTCTGGAAACCCAAAAATATGGTGATGTGCTCTATTCAGAGGTAGGAGCAACCTTTGTAGGGTCAATTATTCAAACATATGCACCAGACAGCCACGTGAAGAAAGGGGCTGAGAAAGGATATTTCGCATATGGAGGTTCCACTCTTGTACTGCTATTTGAAAAAGGCAAGATTCAGATCGATGAAGACCTTCTTGAAAATACAGCCAATGGATTAGAAACATACGTTCCAATGGGGCGCAAGATTGCAAGCTAACATTATCTATGTTTGTATCCGAATGGTATAGGAGATGTAGTTCACTCATTTTCATCTCCTCTCCACATTTCAATAACCAAAACCAATCTGCATATTAACTTTAATGAAAGGTATATTGCAGATCCATATTATACTCCTCTGTTCTTTTGGGCCAATAAAACTGTTGGTCCAAAAGAATGTAAAGAAGCCACCGCTTCACACCTCATCTCTTGATCTTCTCGATCCCACTCGTTAAAATATCTTTCTTTATCACTACAAGTAGATATTCTGGTCTATTTCATCTGTTTTAAATAACTCCATAACCCTACCATAGAGCTACCTTCCCCTGCCTTTCATATGCCTTTCCCCTGCAAATGTTCGAGAACAATTCGATAATTGTTCGACAATCGTCCATCGTTTGGCGCAAAATGATGGACCATTTTCGGACAATAATTGGACATTTTCCAAGTCTATGCATACTAAAGGCAGGGGAAAGGCATATGAAAGGGGCTTTCAACTACCCTTTATCTCATAACAATAACAGAGTGATATTCATGTGAAGCGGGCGCAAAATCATACATAATCGCACATAAACGCACATAATCATACAGGCTTGCAAAAAAATATAGATGGTATGGAGAGAATATTATAAGTTGGAGATAAAAAATCTAAAGTTATGGCTATAATTAAAAAAGGTCACGTGAGTGGCACGGTAGGTCCAGTTGTGTTTTACCATGCATATGGTGTGGATATTGTACGTTCGCGTCCCGAATGTGTCAAACCTAGATCCCTCAAACAGTTGGCACAGCAGATGAAAATGAAGCTCACTATGTGCTTTCTTTATGGTATACGAGATATTGTGAAAATTAGTTTTCAGAGTAACAAACCCTATGTCAATGGACATATTATGGCTCGTTCAGCCATCCTGAAGACCTCCTTCATTGGAACATATCCCAACCTCTCCCTAAACTACCCCGAGATTGTTCTTAGTGGATCTTCAGAACGAATTATTCAATCCATCACGGCAAGTTACAACGGAGAGACCCTTGATCTCAAACTGCAATTTAAGCCGCGTTGGAAAGAGAACAAATACTCCCTTCTGATAGTACAACAGGCGGATGAGGAAGACCAAAGTACATATAAGCATGGCCCTTTCTCTCCATGCATAAATGACCACTACCATCTAACGCTTTGTCATCGCTCATACCATCGAGAAAATCAAAGTTTTTGGGTGATGCTGTACGATCCCCTTCATGCATATATTTATGGCAGTTGCTATCTGGAACTATCCATCCACGACACCGTCCCCAGAACTTTTAGCTATAACGACGATTTAGATTGAAGTGCACGGAGAAGGGAACCACAAAGAGACGAAGGGTTGATGTGCAAGGGGTGGAATATGGATTTCCACAGATTTTTATTGTGGTCTATCCATTAATGCTTCTACCTTCCCTGAAAGGGAAACCGAACATAGCCCAAAGGTGAAAACCATATGTTGCGCTATAGCGCAGCATACAGGTTGGAACCTTGGGTAAGAATGGTTGGAGCACAAGGATAGCACACAGATGAAACAGATCAGACTGATTTACACAGATCTTGATTGTGGTTTATCCATTAATGCTTCTACTTTCCCTGAAAGGGAAACCGAACCTAGCCCAATGGTGCAAACCGTATCTTGACCGCAAGGTCAAGCTATCGGTTGGAGCCTTGGGTAAAAATATATCCCCTGCACGAAGGGCTGAAGGCCTGACCGATTTAATCCCACAGGTATTGTTCTTGATATTCAATCCCCAATTTATTTAAAAAGAACATCAATTCTTCCTTATATCCCACCTGTTTGTGGTGATTGGGTTGATTAAGGATATATCTTTTTACCATTGAAAGGTTGCTTTTACTGACCGAGAATATTGCGTAGCCACCTTGCCATGAAAAGGATGGACTCCCATGTTTTTTCATCCATATACTAGACGGAGATTTTATTTTTGTAACCAAGGTCATGATCGGGATTGTGCGAGGTAGAGTACACAAAATATGGAGATGATCAGGATTGATATATATCGCTTCTACATGAGATTCGATGGAATGTAAGCACCCAATAATATAACGTTGTAATGCATCCCTTAGATTTTCAGGTATGAGTTTCTGAATATTTTTTGTCGAAAATACGATATGTACATGTACTTGAGATAAAGATTGTGTCATACTGCTACTTATTTCGAGACTAAACAGTCGCCCAATGATTTTGTTCAATTTGGGCCAGGCTTTCAGCCCTTGGATTATGTCGTAATATGTTTACCCAAGGCTCCAACCTGTATGATTCGCTAAAGCGCACCATATGGTTTTCACCATTGGGCTAAGTACGATCACCCCTTCGGGGCTTTTGATTGTATCGAAAGGTGTGTTCGAAATGTAATGTGAATAATACAAATCAACATGAATTTTCTTGTTAACGTGATATGATTGCTACTTTCCCTGAAAGGGAAACCGAACCTAGCCCAATGGTGAAATCCGTATGAAGCGCAAGGATGGCACACAGATGAAACAGATTTCCACAGATCTTGATTGTGGTCTATCCATTACTGCTTCCACGTTCCCTGAAAGGGAAACCGAACCTAGCCCAATGGTGAAAACCATATGTTGCGCTATAGCGCAGCATACAGGTTGGAACCTTGGGTAAGAAGGGTTGGAGCGCAAGGGTAGCACACAGATGAAACAGATCAGACTGATTTCCACAGATCTTTATTGTGGTTTATCCATTAATGCTTCCACGTTCCCTGAAAGGGAAACCGAACCTAGCCCAACGGTGTAATCCATATGTTGCGCTATAGCGCAGCATACAGGTTGGAGCCTTGGGTAAGAAGGGTTGGAGCGCAAGGGATGGGTACACAGATGAAACAGATCAGACGGATTACCACAGATCTTTATTGTGGTTTATCCTTTAATGCTTCTACCTTCCCTGAAAGGGAAACCAAACGTAGCCCAATGGTGTAATCCGTATGATGCGCTAAAGCGCTCGTGATCGGATGGAGCCTTGGGTAATAATACCTTCTCCAACACGAAGGGCTGAAGGCCTGACCGATAAATATTATCGCCACGGATTTAACGGATCGGACGGATTACCACGGATCTTGGTTGATGACCAAGAGAGGTACAACCGCTGGGAACGCTGAGCTGCCCCTCGGCATCATATGTCAGGAGAGTGTCAACTTATTATTGTTTCATGGAGGTGTGGAGGCACGATGCCGATGGGCAGCTCAGCGTTCCCAGCGATTGTCACGCCTTGCGAATTATGATGGATACTTGGTAATGGTTTTTGTCGTTATTGAAGATGGATGTACGTGATGTGTAATATTAAATTTCATCAAATCAAATAATTTATGAAATCTCGTCAAAGTTTCATAAATTAGCCTTTAGGTTAAAAAAATACACGTAATTTGCGTATTATGGTTAAGCGAAAACATATAAATAGGGTTAAAATTGTTCTTGCGGAGAAAGCCAAGACGAACAAATGGTTAGCAGAGCAGTTGGGCAAAAGCTTAACGACAGTTTCGAGATGGTGTACCAATGAAACACAGCCAAGTATTGAGACAGTGGTAGAGATCGCCGAGATATTAGATGTGGATGCAAGAGAATTAATTGTGTCTACCAAACAGAATAAACAATAGAGGCAGAATAATACCTATTGAATGATGTGATGATTTAATGGGTATTATGTCATCATTATGATCGTAAACATAGAAATATCCATCATTATATACGCTTTTAAATCTGAATGACTATGATAGAGTATGTTGAAATAGAGGGGTTTAAATCCATAAATAAATTAGGATTAGAGTTAAAGCCTATCAATGTTTTTATTGGAAGTAATGGAGCTGGTAAGAGTAATTTTGTCTCTTTCTTTAAGATGATACATGCTATCTTTAACCAACAGCTACAGCGTTATGTGATGGAGGAGAAGAGTGATAATATACTTCATTTTGGAAGGAAATATTCGAAGCATCTGTTTGGTAAGATAATCTTTGATGAATCCAGTGACCATAATAATGCGTACTGGTTTAGAATGGGACAGACAAACCAAGGGGGATTGTTTATTGAAGAAGAAGGTTCTGGTTATAATGTAGATAGAGAGGACAATGATACAAATTATTTTATTAAAACAAATAGACTTGAAACTTCCATCACAAATAGTTCATTTGTAAGAGATCGCTATTTGAGAAAAGATCTATCAGAGATCCAGATCTATCATTTTCATGATACGTCAGCTACCTCTATGTTGCGAAGAGAGTGTGATGTGAACGATAATAGGCATCTGAAGACGGATGGTCGTAATTTACCTGCTTTCCTCTATTATCTTCAACAGGTTCATCCAAAACTTTTCTTGCGTATTGAGAAAACCATTCAATCTATCGCTCCCTATATTAATAATCTAATCTTAGAGCCTAGACGTTTAAACCCGAATGAGATAGAGTTGCGTTGGGTAGAAAAAGGAGACCCAGATTCAAACTTCTCAGCCTATCAGTTTTCGGATGGTACATTGAGGTTTATTGCTTTGACGACTGTTCTGATGCAACCAGAACCTCCCAATGTTATTGTGATTGATGAGCCTGAGTTGGGATTACATCCTCAAGCAATTCAGAAATTAGCTGGTCTGATCAAAATGACATCCAATAGAACCCAATTAATACTCTCTACCCAGTCGGTTAACCTTGTGGACTGTTTTGATGTCGACGATGTGGTGACAGTGGATCGAAATGAAGTGGAGAATCAATCGGTATTTCATCGTTTAGATCAATTGCAACTGTCAGAGTGGCTTGAAGAGCATACTTTGGGTGAGTTATGGGAACGAAATATTATTAACTCTGCTCAACCTTTCTTAAAATGAAAAGAGTCGTAATCATAGGAGAAGGCCCTACAGAGCAAGAGTTTTGCAAGGATCTGTTGCAACCATTATTTAATGAATATCAGTGTTATATTCAGGTGCCAAAGATTAAGAAATCACAAGGAGGTATCGTTCATTGGAATAGCCTAAAGAAAGAGATTGCGCTTTATCTAGAAGATCGAAGTGTGTATGTCACCACTCTACTCGATTATTACGGTATAGAGTCCAAACATGAATTTCCTAAGTGGGATGAGGCTCAAAATATTGTGGATAAAACAAAGCGAATGGATTTTTTAGAACAAGCCATGGCTGACGACTTAGATTCATCGGTTCGTTATCGCTTTATCCCATATCTTCAATTACATGAGTTTGAAGGGTTGTTGTTTAGTGATGTCCAAGTCATTGAAGATAATTTTGAATTGAACGAATTTAATGATCTTCCCTACCTAAAAGATACTGAATTACACTATTTAAATCCAGAAGATATTAATAGTGGTAAAGGTACTGCTCCTTCAAAACGATTAGAACGTATCTTTAAGAATTATAATAAAGTTGTCTATGGTTCTTTGTTGGCAAGTGCGATTGGCTTAGGTAAGATAAGGAGCAAATGCCCAAGATTTAATCAGTGGATAGATAAGCTGTTATCTTTAAAATAAAAGAGTATAGACTATTGGTAATACTCTTTTCTACGGATCTTTATTTGAACCATGATGCTTGGTAGAAACGCAATGCTTGCGTCTAAAATCTCAGCCACGGATTCAACGGATTAGACGGATTTCCACGGATCTTTTTTTTACCGCTAAGACACAAAGACACGAAGGGTTGGAGCGCAAGAGATGGGAACACAGATTTCCACAGATCTTTAGGGAACCACGAAGACACAAAGGGTTGGAGCGCAAGGATGGCACACAGATGAAACAGATCAGACTGATTTCCACAGATTTTTATTGTGGTTTATCCTTTAATGCTTCTACCTTCCCTGAAAGGGAAACCGAACCTAGCCCAATGGTGCAAACCGTATCTTGACCGCAAGGTCAAGCTATCGGTTGGAGCCTTGGGTAAAATATATACTCCTCACACGAAGGGCTGAAGGCCTGACCGATTTAATAATATTGCCAATAGAGTAGAGCTGTACCTTGTGCTTCAACTCTTCATGCCTTAGTGGTGAATTTTCCTTTTGCACTTCAATATGCTTCATGATGTCGAGCTGGTTCAGTGCTTCCAGCGGTGTCTTCTGACTTTACATGAATTCGTGGCCTACCCCTTGCACCACAAACTTGTTTAGTGACTATTTTATTGGTTGTTTTTTTGTTTTTCGAATTCTCTAATAATATCAGCAATTTTAGTAAAAGGGAAATGTTCTCCAACATTTCCTTTTTGATATTTTTTTAACCCTTTTTGTGCATGTGAACAAGCCTTATCAAGGTCTCCATTACTCATAAGTTGCTTGAACCATCGATCTTCTGTTAAGTATTTTATTTTTTTCTTATAGTCGGGGATATGCTTCTTTAGGTCTTGTTCAATTTGCTCATAGTTGAGATATTCTTTGGTTGTGTATGTAAAATGCAACAAGAACCAATATTCGATGCTAGGCATACTATCGCATATAAATACCCCTTCTTCATCTTTGTATTTATCAACTAGCTTTTTGAACTGTGCTTTTTTATTCTGGTTAATAATGGTGTCGTAGTCTGTAAGGAAGAATATTTGGTCGCAACCACCAGAGATAAGTTCGTCGATAATATCTTCTGCTTTTTCAATTCCTATGTCTGCAAATAGTGATGGACGGATACTGTATTTGTACCCCTTTAGATCTTTTAGGTGCTTTAGATACCACTGTTCTGTTATTCCTTCTCCAAGTACGGCATATTTTAAATTGAGTCCTCTACCTTTTCGTTTTCTACTCATGATTTCTTACAATTGAGGAATTCCACCAAATTTACCTAATTTATATGCATTGAAATATGATAATTCTTTGCGGAAATTAAAGTCAGACAAAGAAAAAAGATCCGTAGCACCATTTTTAAGTTTCTCGGTAAACCATATTCCATCTTTACGTAAGATATCTTTCTCGTTTAATAACGACATATTATGAGTGGTAAAGAGTAGTTGGGCTTGATCTGATTTTTGAAGAAATTCTTTTAAAAAATGATTTACCAATAGAGGATGTAGTGCTGAATCAATTTCGTCAATTAATAAAATAGCATTGTTTTTTATTGTATGATAGAAAGGTGCAGACAGGCCATAATAACGTAAAGTTCCTTTTGATTGTAGCCTTTCAGATAGTATAAAATGTTCTTCTTTTTCGTTGTTGATAATTCTATGTGTAAACATTTTTTCATCATAATGAAGCCCTTTTTCACTCTTAATTTTCTCTTTTACTTCGACAGGAAGCGTGGAAGACTCGATATCCTTTAAAATAGAATCGGGTATTTCCTGAACTTTATCAATGAAAGAGACATCTGTGATGTTGAAATCAGCCTCTTTCAAGAAATTCAAAGTGTGAGATTTTGCTTCAGGATTATCTTTAATTGCGCTATCTGAATATTCGGTTAATTCAGTGTAAGGATTAATAGAACTTAAAAATTGGTATTCTAGCCAATTGTTCACAATATCCAATTCCGGGATTGAAGTATTTACTTGATTGTAGGCAGCAATTACAGAGGTGTTAATTAGTGTTTTAAGCTCGATGGCTTCTTTCGCTTGATCAGAGATTTTAATTTTAGAACCGAATTCAACAATTGAGATGTTTTTTTTAACATCAAGATAACGATCGAAAATAATTGCAGGTCTAGTTCCTGGGTAGAAATAGAGTTTTTCGTTTATTACACTATTATGGTTTATAATTAATTGATACTTGTGTCTTGTTTTGTTTGCATAAAATATTAATTCAAATTCACCTGGATGATTTTTTGTATCATCAAACATGAAAGGGATGAAATTAGTTTCCGATCTCTTTTCTTCTGGAATGCTATTTGTGAAGTCGTTTAGAAATTCGAAAGCATTAATCAAATTACTTTTCCCTGATGCATTTGCACCGTATATCATCGCCATTTTTAATAGGCGTGTTCCATCCGCTTGTTCCGCTACATAATAGTCTTCAAGAGTCTTGTCAGCTGTTGCCTCGAAGCTGAACACCGTTTCCTCTTTGAATGAAAGGAAATTCTTTATTTTAATCTCTTGGATCATCTATATCTGTTTTTGTGTAATTATATATACAAAAATAGCAAATAAAAAGTTCGTTACAATGTTATATATTTAAAGATTGTAATTTATTTGCAATATTTAAATATATCGCTTCTACATGAGATTCGATGGAATGTAAGCACCCAATAATATAACGTTGTAATGCATCCCTTAGATTTTCAGGTATGAGTTTTTGAATATTTTTTGTCGAAAATACGATATGTACATGTACTTGAGATAAAGATTGTGTCATACTGCTACTTATTTCGAGACTAAACAGTCGCCCAATGATTTTGTTCAATTTGGGCCAGGCCTTCAGCCCTTGTATATGTGTCGTATCTGTTTCCCCAAGGCTCCAACCTGTATGATGCGCTTTAGCGCAACCTAAGGTTTCCACCATTGGGCTAGGTACGATCACCCCTTCGGGGCTTGTGGATGGATCGAAAGATGTGTTAGAAATGTAATGTGAATAATACAAATCAACATGAATTTTCTTGTTAACGTGATATGATTGCTACTTTCCCTGAAAGGGAAACCAAACATAGCCCAATGGTGTAATCCGTATGATGCGCTAAAGCGCTCATGATCGGATGGAGCCTTGGGTAAAAATACCCACTCAACACGAAGGGCTGAAGGCCTAATCGATAAATATTATCGCCACGGATTTAACGGATTAGACGGATTTCCACGGATCTTTATTGTGGTCTATCCATTAATGCTTCCACGTTCCCTGAAAGGGAAACCGAACCTAGCCCAACGGTGTAATCCATATGTTGCGCTATAGCGCTCATGGTCGGATGAAGCCTTGGGTAATAATATTCTCCCCTACATCCAAGGGCTGAAGGCCTGACCGATAAAATATTATTGCCTCGGATTAGACGGATCGGACGGATTACCACGGATCTTTAGGGAACCACTTAGGCAAGAAGGGTTGGAGCGCAAGAGAGGTACAACCCCTGGGAATGCTGTCGGCATTGTTGGAACATACGAGATGGAATATTTTTGAGCTTAACCTATTCTCTCATGGAACTATACTCCTTTATGTCATGTTTTCAAATAAGGATAATTGTGGTTCTTTGGGAGGGTAAAATGTCCCAATGATAATAAACGGATTTGGGGCTCTTAATTGGTTGAGTTTTGTGGTGCCAAGAAAGAAATAAAGCTCTTTCTTTGATTTGAATTCATCCCAATATTTCTTTTTAACGTCGTGGCGTGCGGCTTCTTCATTACCATTATGATGACGTAAACAGTTCCAGTATAATGCACCGAGTTCCCAGTCTTCGTTCATCAAGGTACTCTGTCTTCCATTACAATCTTCAAATTTATAACTGAACTTGTATGGTAATTTCTTTACTACCTGAAACTGTTTGTTATCTTCAAATAGTTTTCCCTGTTGAAGTGATGCTTTTTGGTTACTGTTCCATTCACGTTCTGTCTTTTCGATAATAAAGTCTATAATTTTAGTTGGTTTAAAAACTGCTAACGAGGTATATAATCCTTCTGTTTTAGATTCGGTAATTAGCATTGAAAGATCTGTATAGCAAGTTTTAAGCAGCAGTGCCTTTCGTTCAGCCCATTTGTTTTTTGTTCCTACTCTTTCACCATAGGAAATAAGATTATCAACGTCTATATTGGTAGGTCTAAAGCTTTCGGGTCTAAAATCACTCGTGTTTTTCACCAAATCGATTTCGATCCACTGATATTTCGGATACTGCTCGGCATATGCCAACTTCCGAAATGGAATGGGATAAATACGTATCCATTTACCTTCTCTTGTGATGCCTGCGGTACATACCGTTTCGTCGTATTTGATCGAGATAGAAGGGTATGTTTTGACTGTGATTAAGACCCATGTTTTAGCCATTTATATATGTTTTACGGAGTATTCAAATCCATTTAAAGCTTCTATGGTATGAGCCAAATGTTTTCTGTGGCATTGATGAATATTCTTTTCGAAGCATGTCAGTGCTATACGCTTTTGTTCTTTCAATAATTGCAAGATCTCTTTAAGCTTTTGTTTCTCCTCTTTAAGTACCGTATTGGTATAGTTCAAGAATAAACTATCATAGTCAGCTTGTGTATGCAGCTCCTTCCTCTTTTCCGATATAATACCCACTTCAGGGATGTGAAGAAATTGGATACCAACACCTTCGCATGCCTTACTTAATTGTGATTTGCTAAATCCAAATTTCATACTAAATGAGTTTTTACGAACATCACAAAGTACACGAACATCATTAATAAGTAGCTTGTTTATGTAGGTTTCAAGTGAGATTCCTTCGTATCCAATGGTAAATAGGATGGTGTCTGTACCTTCTCTTCTTTGCAATGATATTCTTTCAAGCTCTATGTTATCTAGAATCTTTTCGGCAATACGACTCTTGGTGGCGTAATATGGGTAGTTTTGGTAAGTATGCTTGATTAATTGTTCCGTACTCATCTCTCCATACTCTCTTTTAATGGTCGATAAGATATTTTTATCCTCTTTTTTAAGCGCTTCCGCATAAATATTTTTATCCAAACATACCCACTTGTCGTTATCTTGGGTGACGAGGTTATATTTACATAGCGTTAAGAGATCAGCGTTGGCTTGAAATGAATAACATCCGTATTTGTAAGGAACAAAATCAAAGCTTTTTGATTCTTGTTTGCGTGTGAATAAGAACAGTAATTTCTGTAAACGATACTTGTTTAACTCTCCTTCAAATGATTGTAATAGTGCTAAAATTATTTTCCTTCTGTAATACATTCCTTTCATATACGTTCCCTATCGCTTGTTGTTTTTGTGATATATCTGTCTTTAAACCACGAAATTACTGCTCTTTTTCATATGAAACAAGCTTAGATTGTTGAATGTTCGTTTGGTGCTACATATCAGACGGATTTCCACAGATTTTTAGGTAACCACTTAGGCACGAAGGGTTAGAGCGCAAGGATGGCACACAGATGAAACAGATCAGACAGATTTCTACAGATCTTTATTGTGGTCTATCCATTAATGCTTCCACGTTCCCTGAAAGGGAAACCGAACCTAGCCCAATGGTGCAAACTGTATCTTGACCGCAAGGTCAAGCTATCGGATGGAGCCTTGGGTGAAATATACACTCCTCACACCAAGGGCTGAAGGCCTGACCGATAAAATATTATTGCCACAGATTTAACGGATTAGACGGATTTCCACAGATTTTGATTGTGGTTTATCCGTTAATGCTTCTACCTTACCTGAAAGGAAAACCGAATGTATATCAATGATTTTGTTCAATTTGGGCCAGGCCTTCAGCCCTTGTATATGTGTCGTATCTGTTTCCCCAAGGCTCCAACCTGTATGCTGCGCTATAGCGCAACCTAAGGTTTCCACCATTGGGCTAGGTACGATCACCCCTTCGGGGCTTTTGATTGTATCGAAAGGTGTGTTCGAAATGTAATGTGAATAATACAAATCAACATGAATTTTCTTGTTAACGTAATATGATTGCTACTTTCCCTGAAAGGGAAACCGAACCTAGCCCAATGGTGCAAACCGTAGCTTGACCGCAAGGTCAAGGTGTTGGTTGGAGCCTTGGGTAAAAATACCCACTCAACACGAAGGGCTGAAGGCCTGACCGATTTAATCCCACAGGTACTGTTCTTGATATTCAATCCCCAATTTATTGAAAAAGAACATCAATTCTTCCTTATATCCCACCTGTTTGTGGTGATTGGGTTGATTAAGGATATATCTTTTTACCATTGAAAGGTTGCTTTTACTGACCGAGAATATTGCGTATCTACCTTGCCATGAGAAGGATGGGGTTCCATGCTTTTTCATCCATATGCTAGATGGAGATTTTATTTTTGTAACCAAGGTCATGATAGGAACTGTGCGAGGTAGAGTACACAAAATATGGAGATGATCAGGATTGATATATATCGCTTCTACATGAGATTCGATGGAATGTAAGCACCCAATAATATAACGTTGTAATGTAAGCACCCAATAATATAACGTTGTAATGCATCCCTTAGATTTTCAGGTATGAGTTTCTGAATATTTTTTGTCGAAAATACGATATGTACATGTACTTGAGATAAAGATTGTGTCATACTGCTACTTATTTCGAGACTAAACAGTCGCCCAATGATTTTGTTCAATTTGGGTCAGGCTTTCAGCCCTTGGATTAAGTCGTAATATATTTACCCAAGGCTCCAACCTGTATGATGTGCTATAGCGCACCATATGGTTTCCACCATTGGGCTAGGTACGATCACCCCTTCGGGGCTTGTGGATGGATCGAGAAGTATCGATTGTTATTCCAATTGAACGAAGTCATGCTAGACATAGAATACGGATAACACAGAATGAACTGATCAATATGGATATTAAATGAACCACGAAGGGTTGGAGCGCAAGGATGGCACACAGATGAAACAGATCAGACTGATTTCCACAGATTTTTATTGTGGTCTATCCATTAATGCTTCCACCTTCCCTGAAAGGGAAACCGAACCTAGCCCAATGGTGTAATCCGTATGATGCGCAAAAGCGCTCATGGTCGGATGGAGCCTTGGGTAAAATATACCCCCAACTTGAAGGGCTGAAGGCCTGACCGATAAAATATTATTGCCAGGGATCGGACGTATTAATAGTTATTAATGCGAATCAAGGGTTCAAAACATAATTAAGAAACGTTGCAGTTAGTTTACCGAATGCATGTACCATTAATCCTTTTGTAGACCTTACTTTACTAGCTCTTTGTATATCTGTTTTTTCGATTAGCCAAGAGAACATTGCTTCAATAGGTTGTCTAATTTTAGATACAGCTCTATTATACAAATCATCGCTGCTTTTATTCTTTGTTTGATTATCAAAGGCATTCCTTTTACTGCCTTAATAGGTGTCAACATTTCTGAATTATACTGATTCTTCACATGCTGTTTAAATTCATTATGCATGTAAATTTTATCTCCGAAGAAGGTTCTGTTCCGCATCTCCGACCATCTCTCCTTGTAGACGACAATATCGTTCACAGATGCAGGTGTAAAAAGGACTTGCTCTGGAAAAGGTAAAGCATCTTGTCGTCTTATCCCCAGCATATGAAGTTTCATGCCATAATAGTAAACTCCTTTGGTAGAGCAATAGCCTTTATTGGTTACTTCATTGGCCACCTTGCCTTTGCGTTTGCCAGAACACGTTATAATTGGCATCGAATCAAGTAAACATTGATCGATAATACAATCATTAGGCTGAGTGTCTTCAAGTAATAACTCAGACAATCTTGTAAAAGCTCCACCTAAACGATTAAGGCGATTACAAAATGCTTGATAAGATCCTAAATTTGGAAACCAGTCAGACAAGTAATCACATGCAAATTTATGAATTTGATTTATCTTGGTGTATTCTTGATATTGAACACCAAAAAGATATATTGTCATCACCTCTTGATCAGTAAAGCAAGGGGAGTTATTGTTACTAAATCGTTCACAATAATATCTTAACTCATCGAAATAATAACAAATTAGATCGTATATTTTTATTAAATTGAAGTCCTTATCCTTGATTATCATATTTTAAAGTCGCTTTGAAAACAACTATAAGATACTGATTTTCAAGGATAAAAACAATATAAAAATCTGATATACAGGCGATTAAATTGATTGATTCGATGTAAAATCCAATCCTTTATTCGCATTAATAATAGTTCTATTTAAACTAGTCTCGTGTTAAACATCTTTTTCTTGAAAAATGAAGAAAAAATTGACATATTCAAAAGTGTAACCAATTATAAAAAATAGTGGGATTATATTGAAATAATATTAACAAATGTATATATTTGTAAAACACAAAGAGGGCTGATATAAAAATTATATTATTATATCAAGACTCACAAAGTTGATAACAATATTTTGTGCCAATACATGATATTGTTGAGGAATGCAATAAATAAGATTAAAGCAACTATTATTAAATGAAAAAAATCGGATTTAAGAATCTACGAAGTCTTAAAAATATAGAGGGTATTGAAATATGTCCTCTTACTGTAATTGTTGGTAAGAATAGTTCAGGTAAGAGTACTTTTTTGAGATCGTTTCCTCTATTAAAACAGTCATTGGATACAAAAACTAATAGTCCAATTTTATGGTATGATCCTAGTTTTGTTGACTTTGGTAGTTATGCCGAATGTATTAATAAGCATGCTAGTAGTAATGATGATATCGTATTTTTGTATGAATTTAAACTAGATCGCAAAAATGATCGAGGATTTCTATTTTTTAATAATCGATTTGTAGATATAGATGCTAATATTTTATTAAAGTTGCATATTAAGATCGAAGATAAAAAAGAGTTTGTTAATCTAATAGAGATTAAGATTGATGAGTCGTTAATTGTTATTGATATTAATTATGATTATGGGGTTAATAGTATCGTGATTAATGACAGAGAGTTTTCACAAAACAATGAGTTCAAAACAATTTCACTTTCTATTAATAAAATATTACCGCTACTAACTTTATCGAAAAAAGAGAGAATAAATTTTTATGGTAGTGAGTATGAACCTTCGTTATTTAAAATATTAGAAAAATTGACTAAAAGTGGAACGAAGAAGGAGACTCATGTATCAATGCTTAATAATTTTGAATTAGGAGGGTATGAAACTTTCTATAGTTCTTTACGGAGTGATAAAAAATCACCAAAATCATGGCATACAAGTTTGGAAAAACTAGATAAAGAAGACTCTATATTAAAAGAGCTTCATAATTTGTATTTATTGTCAAATATAAATAAAATATTAGAAAGTTGTGATCACTATCTCACGAGATATTATGAACACGTCTATTATGTCGCACCTGTTCGAGCTACTGCAGAGAGGTATTACAGACAGCAGGGGTTAGCTGTTAATAGGATTGATCCTAGAGGAATAAATCTGCCGATGTTTCTTGAGAGCCTTTCAAAGAAAGAGTTTGTTAAATTCCAAGAGTGGACACGAACGAATTTAAAGTTTGAACCAGTGGTTTCGACAGTAGGTGGTCATCTGTCAATTAGTCTGAAAATAAATGAACTTGAAATAAATCTTGCTGATACTGGATTTGGGTTTTCTCAAATACTTCCTATTGTAACACAATTGTGGGCAATTACACGAAAACGAAAAATGCCAAAACAATTAAATAGATCTATGGGGCCTATAACATTTGTTATTGAACAGCCAGAATTACACCTTCACCCGAGACTGCAGGCGTTACTGATAGATACCTTTGTAAAGGTAATTAACACGTCAAAGAAGGAAAGTATAGAAGTGAAAATAATTTTTGAAACTCACAGTGAAACGATGGTAAACAGACTGGGACATCATGTGGCTAATGGAAATATCTCAAATGAGCTTATAAATATATCGATCTTTGATTCGGAGGGTTTTGAAACTACAATCAAAAATGGTAAATATGATAGTAAAGGGCGATTAACAAATTGGCCAATAGGTTTCTTTTATCCAGATATAATAGGTTAGTATGTTATTCGAGATACATAATTCAATTCAGAGTAATTTGAGTAAGCCTTGTTGTATACCTGATTTTATCTATTCTTTAGAGAATTTAGCTACGGCAATTAGAGAAGGTAAACATTTACTTTCTTGTGAACTAGAAATATTGAAACTGTTAGCAGGTTTTTCTGGGATTAGTCCAAGTGCTCGTGCTGTTTACCATCATTTATACCATAATTTTTCAACCAATTATTATGACGAAATTGTAGACAGGACAGTGTTGCTTTATACTGGCAAAGCTATTGTAAACGATAGAGGATTCTCGATAGATATACTTGAACTGAAAAATTCTAATTTTTTGAGTAAGTCTATTTTATTGACGGAAAACTTAACAGATACTTACTTTTATGAGTATATAGCAAAGAAATATTTACGACATAAAGATTATAATTTTATAGAGGTAAAATTAAAACGTGATGGTGGTGGAGGTAGTCAAGTTGCAAATAAGTTTAAAGAAATAATAGATGCTAATGAAGACTTATGTTTATGTATTTGTGATAGTGATAAAAAATACCCTAAGGGGGGTGAAGGTGATACAGTAAAGAGTCTTAGACATGTAAGAATGAATCAATCTCTATGTGAATTGTACTGTTTGAAAGTACGAGAAGCTGAAAATATTATTCCACTGTCGATCTTCAAAATACATAAACAGTATCGAAATCATAATGATTTTGACGAATTAAAAGTTGATCATCTTTTTTATATAGATTACAAGCAGGGGCTTACTAATGATAAACTATTAAAAGATCAGGATAAAAAACTGTTTTGGAAAGAGGTAATAGCAAATGTTGAACATCAAGATGGTGTGTTAATAAAGGGCGTAGGTGAGAAGTTTCTTGCTAATATTAAGACTTTGTTAACTGAGGATCATTTGATGTATCTAGAGTCCACAATATCCGAAAAGAAAAAAATGCAACAAGAAGGTAAACCTATTACAGATAAATACATCTCTATTCTAGAAGATCAATTTAAAATTTGTAAGAACCCTTATGAAAAACTTACAAAAGAGTATTATGATATTTGGGTTGAAATAGCATTAATAATAATAAGATGGTGTTGTGGTTCTAGAGGTCTTAATGTTGGAATTTAGTTAGCTGAGTTACCGTAATTGATGATGGCTCTAATAAATTAGAGTTACTTCTTTATTTTGTATCTTTCGTTATATCATAATAAGTTAAATGAATTACGTTTTATTTGATTCAAATGTTTCTCGTGTCTTTACGAAGTATTGGGGTGACTTGGACGGGAGAAAAAGGTGGCGTCTTCTTTAGGTATCCTTTGCGTGCCAATGAATTGGCACAAACTAAGTATTATTGGATGTTGAGGGGATGTCGCATTTATTTAATCCAGCATGAGAGATACAGATAGGATAAGTTGAGATCGATATATTACCATTGAGTAAGGTGATGGGGGTCGGACTTTCAGCCCTTCTGTTGATTTTTCTACCTATACCCAGCGGCGTGCCATCCTTGCACATCAACATAAATCCGTGATTATCATATTTTATGGGTCAGGCCTTCAGCCTTTTGTGTTGGTGGGTGTTTGTTTACCCAAGGCTCCAACCGATAGCTTGACCTTGCGGTCAATCTATGGTTTTCACCGTTGGGCTATGTTCGGTTTCCCTTTCAGGGAAGGTAGAAGTTGTATGGAGTTGAAATATAAGATCCGTGTTGAATTGTTGTATCTTTCGTTTTGTATATGTAACGGATCGGACTTTCAGCTCTCCTGTTGATTTTTATACCTTTACCCTGCACTTGTGCACCTACCTTTCTTCCTGAGCCCCTTATTCAAATTCTATATAAACACGATATGCCTTTTTTACTGGCTTACCTTTATATATTGCTGGGGTTTGATATTTTATTAATCTAGCGACCCTAATAGCCTCTTTATCTAAAAATGGATGAAGTTTATCTGGAACTTTGTGATGTCCTGTTTCTCCTTTTTTGTCTACAATAAATCGAACACATACAGGTTCCAAATCCACACTATCAGTTAAATTCTTTGGGTATTTAATATTCTTTTTAATAAAGTTCTGTAGTGAATCTTCTGGGGCGATCCCTTTACAGAAGATTGGATTCACATCCACAAAATTAAATACAGGGCTTTCGTCATCATAATCAAATGTGTCGCTCATGTACCCATCGTAATATTTATCCTGACCCACCTCATCACTGATCATAAGTTCTTCCTCAATTTCAGGCTCTTCTTTTGTTGTTGTGGTTGATTGTGCTATAGAGATGTAGGTACATAAGCACATCATGGTAAGTAGAATAGTTAATTTTCTCATTTTTTTTGCTTTGTATACTTAAAGTTGCAGTTGTTTGCTCAAATGTAAATAAAATTAACATTTTTTGGAAAGGGTACGGATATTTATTCTACATCCAATACGATATAGTTTGCCCCAGTTTATGGGTACGAGAAGGATACCACAACCACTGGGAGTGCTGAGCTCCAGCTCGGCATCGTGCCTCCACACTTCCATGAAACAATATTAAGTTGTCTCTCTCCTGACACATGATGCCGAGCTGGAGCTCAGCGTTCCCAGCAGTGTGCCATCCTTGCGCATCAACATAAATCCGTGATTATCATATTTAATCGGTCAGGCCTTCAGCCTTTTGTATTGGTGGGTGTTTGTTTACCCAAGGCTCCAACCTGTATGCTGCGCTAAAGCGCAACATATGGTTTTCACCATTGGGCTATGTTCGGTTTCCCTTTCAGGGAAGGTTGAAGTTGTATGGAGTTGAAATATAAGATCCGTGTTGATCCGTCTGATCCGTGGCTATAATGTTTTATGGGTCAGGCCTTCAGCCTTTTGTATTGGTGGGTGTTTGTTTACCCAAGGCTCCAACCTGTATGCTGCGCTAAAGCGCAACATATGGTTTCCACCATTGGGCTATGTTCGGTTTCCCTTTCAGGGAAGGTTGAAGTTGTATGGAGTTGAAATATAAGATCCGTGTTGATCTGTCCGATCCGTCAAATCCGTGGCTGTATTGTTTTTCGGTCAGGCTTTCAGCCTTTTGTATTGGTGGGTGTTTGTTTACCCAAGGCTCCAACCTGTATGCTGCGCTATAGCGCAACATATGGTTTTCACCATTGGGCTACGTTCGGTTTCCCTTTCAGGGAAGGTTGAAGCATTAATGGATCAACCACATTAAAGATCTGTGTAAATCTGTCTAATCCGTCAAATCCGTGTTCCCATCGCTTGCGCTCCAACTCTTTGTGCCTAAGTGGGTCCTAAAAATCCGTCCGATCCGTGGCTATAATTATTACCCTTGCCATCAATCCTTCGTGTTTTATTTGCGTTGGCGGCCAAAGAGGAAGCACATGACGTAGGCGAGGTATTCGGTGAATTTGTTGAGGGTGGGAGATGGGAGGTCGAGTTTGTGGCCGAAGAGGCAGGTGAAGAGGATGATAAGGATGACGATTTCGTGGATGTTACGGTCAAGGAATCCTGTTGTTTCGGATTGGTTGGTTTGGTCATTGCGATTGCGTGCATCTTGTTTGTCGCCAGTGGCGCTGTTATGGATGATACGATCGGTGATGTGTCGCGCTGTGCGTGTGAAATGCTTGATGTTCTTTGTTTTCATGATATGTTTTTTTTGTAAGTAGATTAATTCATTGTAACAGGTGATTTTTAGCCGCGGATTAGACAGATTACCACGGATCTTTTTTTTGAACCGCTAAGACGCTAAGCCACGAAGGGTTGAAGCGTATGGGAGAAAATATCAGCCGCGGATTAGACGGATTAGACAGATTACCACGGATCTTTTTTTGAACCGCTAAGACGCTAAGCCACGAAGGGTTGAAGCGTATGGGAGAAAATATCAGCCACGGATTAGACGGATTAGACAGATTACCACGGATCTTTTTTTTGAACCGCTAAGACGCTAAGCCACGAAGGGTTGAAGCGTATGGGAGAAAATATCAGCCACGGATTTAATGGATTATCACGAATTTTGTTGCATAGCGTGTGATGCATTGTGATGATTTTTAGATGCAAGGAGTGGAAGCTCCTTGCATCGGTGGTTGATTACAACGTGAGGAGTAGTTCTTTAACGTTGAAGTTTGGACATGTTTTATGCCGGTTGAAATGGTTATGGGGATAGATGGCACTCTTTGGAATGTCATACTTTTTCATCAACTGCATCAGTAGCATACGAAGGCTGCTGAATTGGTATTTGGTGAATTTTTTTCGCCCACTGAGACATATGCCTATGGAGTCGCGGTTGTGTCCGGCACAGTGTGCTCCGTAAGTGGCTAGATTGCGTCCCCATCGGGTACGACCGTCTTTGGAGATAAAGTAGTGGTAACCGATGTCTTTCCATCCTCGGTTCATATGCCATCTACGGATGGTTTGGATGTTGTCGTGCTCTTGTATGTCGCTGTCAGAGCAGTGGAGAATGATTTTTTTTATTTTTCGCATGGCGATATAAATAGATTAAAATGAATAGATGTGGCTTCCTGTAGATAGGCGCCGTCTTTTTTGTTCGCTATATAAGGTCCGTCCTTATAAAGGGTTCGTACATTCTTGAGTCGTTGCGATGGGATATTGACTTTTAGGTCGTGCATCGTAACGCTGAGCAGTGTCATATCGTAAGCCTTTTTGCGGTAGCGGTAGTATTGCATTAGCGACACTTGCAGCGCTTTGGCATAATAGTTTGAGGGTATACGAAAGTGTCGGGTGGCATAGATGCGTCCGTAGTCGGGATGTATCTTGCAGTGGCTCATGACACGTTTTCGTAGTTGTGCACTCTCTCCTTGACAGCTTTTGCGTATCTCACGAAAGATGGCTGTCTGGAACATGAGGGCGGTGATCACAATGATCTTGAAGTTGACAATTTGATAGTGTGGACGCCAGTGGAGCTGCCCTTTGCTGTAGACCAGATAGGGTTCGAGGATATGTTTTTCGGCCTGAACAACAAAGTATCTGTCGTCGTTGCGATGGGGTTTGATCCATCGGGTGTGGCGTAGTTGATTGAAACGACGCATGAGGGTGCTGTAGGATATGCTTAGCTGTTTCATGCAGTAGCTACATGTTTCGGTGTCGAAACGCACGGTTTTTATCGGCTGGAGCAGGTAGTATAGTTGTAAGGCCCCTATTAGGTTGCGCCGATAGGCATACTCGATCATGGCGATGGAGATGGTTTTGATGTTTGTCATTTTCATATTTGTCTCTCTCTTTATTTAATATTCATTTGTTCTCTTTATGACCTGTTGGATAAAAAGGCTCGCGTCGATGGCTTTCCAATGGGGAGTGGGGGATAGTATGTATCCAAAAGCGCCCTTTTCGCTTTACACCTTTGCCTGTGGCATCGGTATGACACTCCGCTCTAGAGGGTAGGAGGCGAAATCCTACTGTTGCGTTTTTCCGGCGGCCTGTTTATAGCCATTGAATGATATCTATGGTGTATTATTTTCTGGTGTGGTAGTGGTCGTTGAGTATCTTCTCTACGTCACACTCTTTGAAGAATATCTTGCCACAGAATGAGGTGTAGGAGATTTTACCGTGTAGTCGCATCTCTTGTAGCTTACGTTGGGAGATGTGTAGCCGGTTGATGACCTCCTGGGAGTCGATCCATTGTGTTTTTTCGCGTGGTCTTGTTTTGCGATGGCTATGATGTTTGTGGACCATCTCGTGGATCTGTGCCATGCTGTCGATCAGTAGGTCGAGCTTGGTGATGATCTCTCGTAGTAGCATCTCTATATTGCGTCGCTTAGGCGTGGCATTTATGACTTTGTGAAGATATTTTTTTGAGGTCATATTTCTACTTTTATGATTTGATACAAAGGTATTTGAAGGGGTTGTGTTGTGGAATTTGTTTCTTGAAAGCTACTTGTTTTTATAAGAGGTGTATGAGGGAATTGGTGCCTGTAGATGGTGTATTTGTGGGGTGGAAGAAAGATAAAAACACGTATGTTTGAATACGTGTTTTTATAATCGGTACGTCTTTTTCTATTGATCCGCTATTTTCTTTGTGGACTATTTCTGTTCTCTCTTTTAAATTTCCGACAGATATACTGGATCGTATCAATTTTCTTAGACTGTTTGCAGCGAGAAAGATTGAATGGATCATAGCTGCTTTTTACACCTTGGATGATATGAGATATCAACTCCCAATAGTGGGATTTATTTAAACGGATGATTTCAAGATCGAGCAGGGTGACAATGAAATTATTCAGTTCATTCTGTTTGCCTGTCCAGATGATCTTTTCAGATAAAGATGTTTTGGTGAATAGACTCCGTATAAGGCCATAGTCGCTCTCAGTCATCTTATTCCGCTTTAGTTCGTCATGTAGAGTTAACAACGAATCTTCAGTTGGTATGAATGACGTTTGAAAAGGAACTTCTAAGGGCTGGATTATTTGCTTATCTCTTCTCTTTTTGGTCTCTTTTTCATTGGTTTCTGTCTCCTGATTCACTTTTTCTTTTTGATGATTAAAGTGATGAAATTCAGTTTCATACATTTCGAATAAACTAATGAAATTGTTCAAGAACTGTTCATCAAGACGGTTATAGGGTTTGTCTTTTGTTATATTGACCAGCAATTGTGCATGAAACGTACTATGATGTAGCTGTTCTATGGTGATGTTCTTCGCATATATGGCTTTGTTCTGATAATGATATCCTTTTAACTCGGCGTATATTTCATACAAAAGGTTGATGACTCGTTCTATTTGTAAACACCAAGGGAAGGATAGGAACTCTACAGATTCGATCAAATGGTTGACCCTTTTAGTAATATGATTGGAATTCTCAAGGGTAGGTGATACCATCAGTACATATCGGATAATGATTGTTGGATCTGGAAATTTGAGTATATCGATGTTATGTTCTTGTATCTGAAGTTTGGTCGGTTTTGATATGATTTTAAGTTTCTTGAAAAGAGAGTGTTCCCAAATGACCGGTTCGAAAGTGCGATTTCCTGAACAGAGTTTAAGTAGCTCCGAATAGAAGTGGAACCTCTTTAGGTATTTCTTCTCTTTCTTGGCATTGAAGATCAATCGTGTGTGAAAAATAGAGCTGAGTTGCATCTGATACTGTTTAGCAAAGAGGTAAACAGGATGGATGCACGAAAGCATCTTAGAATGAATACCTTTCAAGATATTCTCTCTGTTTTGTTCTAGATAGCGTGATCCATCTTTATCACTGTAGGTCTGGTCGAAGATGTTCTCTGCCCGTTTTTTTTCATTCTGATAAATGGTCTGTTCCATTCTCAGGATGTTTTCGTCATTAGCTAAAAGTGTTTTGGGGTAGGTGAAATCCGCCATAACTAATGAATGCTTTTTAGGGTTTGCATTCGTTTTTTTATCAGCGGCAGTTAAGCCAATTGGTTGCTCCATATGGATCAATTTTTAAATTAAACAATGTCATATTAACAGAGATAGAGTTGAAAGGGTTTAATTGGTATTGGAGGCCGCATAATGGAAGGTAGTGGCGTTGAGTTTAGACGGATTACTAGGAAGAAAAGAGACGAAAGGTTGGTTCGCACGGGAGGAGGGAACCACGAAGGGTTGGAGCGTAAGGGATGGCACACATATGAAACAGATTAGACGGATTTCCACGGATCTTTTTTTGAACCGCTAAGACGCAAAGCCACGAAGGGTTGAAGCGTATGGGAAATAATTCTCAGCCACGGATTTAACGGATCTTGTTTTTGATATATTTTTTGAGGTGAGGGTGGGGGTGTTTCTAAATAAGGATTACCCCTCCTATATACCCTTATATATACTGTTAACATTTTTGATAAACTTATTTAGTCTAAATAGTGGGGTTGAGCGCATAAAAAAAGAGACGTTGTGTGCGTCTCTTTTGTGGAGATTAGGATTAGGATTTCTCTTGCTTTTTTTCGTAGAACATGAAGCTTGCGAGACCAATTAGAAAGGAGATGACAATATGTATAAGGCTTTTGAGGTCGTCGAGTCGCCGTTGTTGTCCTTTGAGCTCTATATAGATTCTATTTTCGAGCGCGTCTATCTTAAATGTAATAAGGGGGGATAGTTGGTAGTTTTCGTTGGATTCGGTAGTTCTCTCTTGTCTTTCCTGCGCCAATGCGTAGTGCATTAGGTAGTTCGTTTCTTGTTGTTGCTGTGGACATATGCCTAAGCAGCAACAGAGTAAGATGAGTTTTTTCATGACATTTTGTTTTAAGGTTATATATACCAGATATGATATTTGTTTTCGCATTCGACTCCTTGTGGAGGTCTGATAATATGTTTTCTGTAATTAATAACAGTTGGATTAGGGGGGTAAGTTGTGTGTACAGCGGACGCATAATCATACATAATCGCACATATTCATACATAATCATACAGGCGTGCACGATTTTGTTGTTTCTCGTTTTGAATCCTGATAAGTTTGATATGATAATTAAATATTAATCTAATAATTAACTTGTTATGGGTAAAATTGTAAAAGGTGTCCTTGGTGGATTTATGGGAAAAGTAGGTAGTGTGATTGGTTCGAGATGGAAAGGGACTTATTTTATGCGTTCGTTACCAGAGATTATTAAACGTAAGAATATTTCGTTGAAATGTTTGCAGCAGCGTGCTCGTTTTAAGAAGACGGCAGATTTTATCTCTGATGCTCGTCGTTTGGTTCGTATTGGTTTCCGTCCAGAATCGCAAAGACTAACGACTTTTAATGCCGCTTATGATGACAATGAGGAGCATTTCCGTTATGTCAATGATCATGTAGAGGTGGATTTTCCATCCCTAAAGCTGACTAGTGGAAGGTTAGGACAGATGGATAACATCAGCTTGACGTTAGGTGATGATGGTTTGCTTCAGATCGATTGGAGTACGGTAGATATCAAAGAGATTGAAGGGGAGAAGTGTAAGGTCAACCTCCTTATCTGTCGTGATGATATGGAATATATGAAGTGTTATGTCGGTGTTGCTGATGTGGCAGATTTGGGTGTGGAGTTGATGATTACAGATTCGATGGAAGGACATAAGTTGCATCTTTATGCTTTCTATAGTACTTCGAAAGGGTTGTGTCAGGATCATGTGTCGAAAACGGCGTACGCTACGATTACTGCTTAGTTTTTCTACTTGATTGATTTATGTTTATGGCGGCTCTTATATTGGGGCTGCCATAAATATCATCAAGTAGGATATGAAAAGGGTTAACAAAGAATATGATGGATCAATTTGATGGAAGATATAATGTTGGGATTCTTGGTGAGGTGATGTATTACCTACAGCGAGGTTGTTGTGACTTTTTGGGGGATTGTAGTTCTTTAACGAATATGGGGAATAAAGTTCGGGAGGAGCTGTGTGAGGCGTTGATCTACTGTTTCCAAAAGTTGTTTCAAGTGTCTTATCGTGCGGAGGTCTTGGAAGATAGTTCGTATAATTTTTTCCGTGAGGTTATGATGAAACGAACGTATCATGAGGTTTTACCTTTGGATTATGTCGATCTGTCGAAATTGAGTATGTCAAGTATCCCATTTAGTGTTATTCTTAGTGGCGAGGTGAGGTATTATGATGGGAAGCACTTGAACCTGTATTTAGAGGTGTCTTCGCAATTTATTTCTGAGGGGTATATCCTGGTCTTGCGTTATAGTTCGAAAGGGGGTGACTGTTCGTGGATGCAAGATATTCAGTGTTTCGATGGGGATGACGGTGTCTGTGGTCGGTTGTTTGATGTCGTTTGGGATATGCCGATGGATGATGGAGAGGTCCATTTTTGGGTGATGATATACGATTCTGTTAATGATAGTTTCTGGGGTAGTCGTTATTTTTCGTTTTATATGGCTCCTAAGAGTTCGTGATCATCTCAGGATGATATGAAGTTCTTATGTTATCCAATTGGACAACATAAGAACTTTATCTTACTCATGAAATTGGTGTGATTATAAGATCACAAATGGATCGTCATATTTCTGAAGATCATTTTTAAGCATTTTCATCATCTGTTTCGCCTTTGACCTCTTTTTTTGAACGATGTTGTTCAGTTGATATGGGTCATTTTTTCGATCGAAAAGATAACGATACTGTTTGTTGTCGGACTTGTTTTCGATAATAAATGTATAGCGATCGGTACGAACACCTCTGACTCCTTTCTCTTTTACGCCATTGGCAGTTCGGATATACCACTGGTGGTCTGTGGTTTTTTGTTTGCCTACTCCTGTGATGGCAGGGGTGTAGTTTATCCCTTTAAGATGGCTTGGGATTTGATTTTCTAACCCTAAGAGTCCAAGAATGGTTGGGTATATGTCGAGAGATCCTAGTTGGTGGTCGACATCGATCTGTTTATTGTGACTAGGAATCTTAACAATAAATGGAACGCGGATTGCTTCTTCGTACCAATTGTTTTTTCCTTGTTGTTGATGAATGCCAATACAGTCGCCATGGTCGGAGGTGAATATGACGATGGTGTTGTCATCTATACCTTGATCTTTTAGGGATTGAAGAACCCTTCCAATCTGTTCGTCTACCCCTGAGATACAGGCATAGTAGTTTTTGATGTTCTTTCGATAGTAGTCGCCCCATTTCGTTCCTTTCTTCGGGATATTTGGGGTGTTACATAGGGTTGTTACATCTAGATCTTTGTATAGGTCTTTGTATTTTTGAGGTACATGGCTATAGGAGGTGTGGGGTGGATTGATACTCACAACCAGAGCAAATGGTTTGTTGGTATCTCTATAGGTACCTCCCTTATTGCTGATATAGTCAATGGCTTTGTTGGCCTCGTGAATGGGTCCCCATTGGTCGTAGAATTTATATTCGTTACGTTTTGCATCGGTATCCCAGTACATCGGGTTCAGATGATAGTCGTAGGTTCCATAGGCATGCCAATAGGAAAAGCCGTGTCTTCGGTCGGGAGCACACCATTCATTCCATTTGCGTTTGCCTCGGTTGTTCTTACAGTCGATATATGGAGCGCGAGGAGAGTCTAAATGCCATTTGCCGATGTAGCCTAGATCGTAGCCATTCTTTTTGAGGATGTCAGACCAACATAGCTCGTCTTTCTGTAGTTCGCAGTCTAAGTGGGTGGTGAAACTTTGGCAGTTTTGCATCACTTGATTACGGAAAGGGTGGGTTCCGGAGAAGATCATGCCTCTGGTGGGAGAGCATAATGGGTAGTTGGCTACTGCTTGGGTGAAGTTCACCGCGCGTTCTTTGAAATTATCTAATGTTGGTGTTTTTACATATCTATCTGCTCCCTCTTCGAGTGTTTGAGCTCTCATCTGATCGGGGATGATAAAGATGATGTTGGGTTGTTTTTGGGCTTGTGTTATTAATCCTGTAAACATCAATCCCATGGTCATTATCTGAGAAATAATTGTTTTTGTTTGCATCATAAAAGATCTGTTTTACAAGGAGGCATCCGTGCTCTTCCGCCTCCTTGATGGTTTAAGGGGAGTTATCTATTTTTCTAGTAATCTTCTGGCTGCTTCTCGCATTCTGTTGCTGCTATCTTCAAGTCCTCCGACACGATTGCGGATGACCCACACTTCTTCGTACTCCTCAATGATCTTGTTTAACTCTTTGACCAAATGTTTACGTGTTTTCAAAGGAATGTTGTAGACATACTTGTCTTTGGCTACAAGTCTTGCTTCAGTAAGTTGGCATCCCCAGTCGGCCAGTTTAGATGCGATCTCTAACTCACGAAGCGTGATCTCAGCATCTACTGTGTTTGGCTTTGCTTTTTTGAATATCTCTTGTGCTTTCTTGATCTCTTCACGCATCTTAGGAATCAGTTCATACTCATAGTGTCTCATCTTTTTATCGGCACTAAAGTATTCGTCTGGTTTGCTCATCATGTCGCAGAAAGGGTGTCCTCCTTGGTCGCGCATTGATCCTCCCATGTAGGCATTGGTAAGGATCATAAGAGCTTTTCCCATATTGCCTGTTGGGTCCATGTAGACATGCTCATTGATTAACTTAGCGATGTCTGTGTCTTTGTTTTGATCTACCGACCATGATACTCCTGCACCATATATTAAGGCAGGGAAGGCGGTACTGATAGGTTGCATGTGTCCGTGGTCGCCCCAGTTGGTGTTAAGTACTCCGTAGGCCCCATATTTTTTACCTTGTGTTACGGCATTGTTGATGTTTAGGCGTGCTCTCTCTGTTTTACCGATATAGGTTAGCCAGCCATTTGTTCCTGGACATACGTAGAAAGGAATGCCCTCTTCGTGGAATCTTTTGCACTCTTTTACATAGGTCTGATTTGGACGGTAACCCCAAACCATACAGATGACATCTTTTGGCATTAAAGGAATTAGTTCTGGGTGCTTGACTACAATATCGCCCCACATCTGCGCTTTTTTACCATACTGCTTTACTCTATCTGTGATCTTATTGATGTAGTTTAGGTAGACTTTGCTCTTGCCAATCTTATCACACATCTCTTTTGATCGACCATAACCTAGTTCATAGGGTTCGTCACCTCCGATATTGGCGAATTTACTTGAGAAGTTAGGAAGGTACTCGGCGTATAGACTATCCATAAATTCGATAGATCTGTGGTCTACTGCACATAGGGTTAGACGACGTCCGTCAATCATCCAGTATTCTGATTCAAGACCTGTTGGTCGTTCGGCTATATAGTGGTAGTTGTCGTGTTTTAACCAACGCTCCATGTGTCCTAAAGAGTTTTGGTTGGGTACCAAGTCGATAAAACGTTCTTTACAGTAGGCATCTAACTCGATAATCTGTTCGGCAGTCATTGGAGAGGCATGTTCCCACACCTCTTTGTGGTCTTTATAGGCAAAGGTGTGCTCGATGTATAGTTGTAGCTCGTTGACTTTCCAGTCGGCAAAACGGTCGACAAGTAGTCTTAGTGTCTCCATGGTTGGCACTTTATCTCTTGAGATGTCTAACATGACTCCTCTTCGCTCGAAATCGGGCCAGTCGATGATGCGCTGGCATGAGATCATTTTTTGTGGATTTTGTAGGATCTGCTTTAATGTACGAAGTCCAGAATATAGGCCTTCGTTATTGTTTGCGATGATCTCTATTGTGTTTTTGGTGACTTTGAGTCGGTATCCTTGAGGTTTGTTTACCACCATGCTGTCGATTCTAGCTGATAGTATTGGTGTTTCGCTAGGGGTTAATCCTTTGGTGATATCGATTGCTATACTTTGCTTTTTCTCTAGTAGGGATACACACGCTTTAAAGGTAGGGAATATCATCCCTGTTGTGTTTGGACATAGGTAAGCTCTTCCTTGCTGTCCGTTGAATGTGCCTTCTAGATTTGTCCGTTGTTGTGGCTTGGGGAATATATCTCCCTGTGCATAGGTTTGTATTCCTAAGATGACAACTAGTAGAGTTAGAATAATCTTTCTCATAAATTCAATGTTTTACCTGTTTGGTTATTTCTACGTATTTAACTACTTCTATTTTGGTGTTTAAGATAGTTGGTCAAGATGGGTTGGATGTTTTAAATCGACTTTTGGATGTTTGATATCTGAGATTATTACATAAAGCATTTTATTTTGTATAGAATTAAACATGTGTGTAACACTAAAAAGGGAGTTCATCTGGATGAGACTGGTGTGTGTCTATAATAAATGAAATAGTGAGATGGGATCTTATCAGTAGGCTTCTTGGAGCTCTTTTCATTTTATGAGAGTGTCGAATAGGTGGGTGAGAGTAAATGGGGTGGATTGGGAGTAGTATCCCTATAATATTATCTATTTAGTAAAGTAAATGTATTGAATAACAGTTCGAGATGTTTTGATGTTTAGGTTTGAGTTTGTAACTTTATTAGACTTAATAACTTAAATAAATGAGACTATGGAATTGACACTATTTTGGATTGTGCCGTTGGCTTCCATTATAGCCCTATCCTTCGCGTATTATTTTTATCGTGATATGATAAAGCAGGATGAGGGTACGCCTGAGATGCGTAGAATTGCGAAGCATGTTAGAGATGGAGCGAAAGCCTATTTGAAGCAGCAGTATAAGGTGGTTGCTTGGGTGTTTTTGGCTTTATGTATTTTGTTTGCGTGGATGGCTTATGGGCCAGGACTGCAAAATAAATGGGTATGGTTTGCTTTCCTTACGGGAGGTTTCTTTTCTGGATTAGCTGGTTTTATTGGGATGCGGACAGCAACTATGGCTTCAGCACGTACTGCAAATGCAGCAAGGGCATCGTTGAATTCTGGACTGAAGATTGCTTTTCGTTCAGGAGCAGTGATGGGTTTGGTTGTTGTTGGTTTAGGGTTGCTAGATATCTCCGTTTGGTTTGTTCTTCTTCAGTATGCTTTTGATTCGTTGCCAGAAGCCGAAAAGATGATTGTGTTAACAACAACCATGTTGACTTTTGGTATGGGTGCATCTACTCAGGCTCTGTTTGCTCGTGTTGGTGGTGGTATTTTTACAAAAGCTGCTGATGTGGGTGCCGATTTGGTTGGAAAAGTAGAGGCAGGTATTCCAGAGGATGATCCTAGAAATCCAGCGACTATTGCCGATAATGTAGGTGATAATGTAGGTGATGTTGCAGGTATGGGTGCCGATCTGTATGAATCGTATTGTGGTTCGATTTTGGCTACTGCTGCCTTGGGTGCATCTGCCTATCAGATGTCGTCGGAAGCACAGCTGCATGCAGTGATCGCTCCTATGTTGATTGCCGCAGTGGGTATTATTCTTTCTATTGTAGGTATCTTCTTGGTTCGTACGGATGAGAATGCGACACAGAATCAACTGCTACGTTCGCTGGGTAAAGGGGTTAACTTTAGCTCTGTCTTTATTGCGATACTTTCGTTTGGTGTGATCTATTTATTGGGTATGGATCTTTGGATTGGAGGTTCTATCGTGGTAGGTCTGATTGTAGGATTGATTATTGGTAAGAGTACGGAGTATTATACTTCGCAAGCTTATCGCCCTACGCAGAAGATTGCGGAGAGTGCCGAGACAGGAGCTGCAACGGTAGTGATATCGGGTATCGGAACAGGTATGATCTCTACGGCTATTCCTGTGTTGGCTATCGTGGTTGGAATTGTGTTGTCTTTCCTTTTTGCAGCACACTTTAGTTTTGAGAATATCGGTTTGGGACTGTATGGTATTGGTATTGCCGCAGTAGGTATGCTTTCGACTTTAGGTATTACTTTGGCTACGGATGCATATGGGCCGATAGCGGATAATGCTGGTGGAAATGCAGAGATGAGTGGTCTTGGTGAGGATGTACGTCAGCGTACGGATGCATTGGATTCGCTTGGAAATACTACGGCAGCTACAGGTAAAGGTTTTGCGATTGGTTCGGCGGCTTTAACTGGCTTGGCTCTTTTGGCATCGTATATTGAAGAGCTGAAGGTTGGTCTGCTTCGATTAGGTCATCAAACGATCTCTGTGAATGGGGTAGATATCCCTTTGCATAAAGCTACGTTTGTCGATTTTATGCACCATTATGAGGTGAACCTGATGAACCCTAAAGTGTTGGTGGGTCTTTTCCTAGGAAGTATGATGGCTTTCTTGTTCTGTGGTTTGACGATGAATGCAGTGGGGCGTGCTGCTCAAAAGATGGTTGAGGAGGTTCGTCGACAGTTTCGTATGTTCCCTGGTATCTTGAAAGGGGAGTCAGAACCTGATTATGCACGTTGTGTGGAGATTTCAACTAAAGGTGCTCAGAGAGAGATGATCTGGCCATCGATATTGGCGATTATAGCTCCAATTATCGTCGGGCTTGTATTGGGTGTTGCAGGTGTTATGGGACTATTGGTTGGTGGTCTAGCTAGTGGTTTTGTGCTTGCTGTGTTTATGGCTAATGCAGGTGGTGCATGGGATAATGCGAAGAAATATGTGGAAGAGGGTAATCTTGGTGGTAAGGGTAGTGATATCCATAAAGCTACGGTTATTGGTGATACTGTTGGTGACCCTTTTAAAGATACTTCGGGTCCTAGTTTGAATATTCTAATTAAATTGATGAGTATGGTATCCATTGTTATGGCGGGTGTAACAGTTGCTTTTCATCTGTTGTAGCTAGGTATTTATATAACAGTTATTTTTATGGCATGGGGGATTTTCCTCATGCCATTTTATGTGTGTGCCATGCATGGAAATTAACTAATCGGTGTAAGTCCGTAGTGGAGGTTTGTAGAGCCAACCACCTAGCAGAAGGCAAGGGTGCTTATCGTGAGGTATAACCTGAAGGAAGCCGTATGCAAAACTCTGATCCGAGGTATACGAATCGCATTAGGCGGTATATAACTGGATAAGCTTGCACAACAAAGTAAAGTCCGAATTCTACACGGAGTTTATACCGTAGATGTGGCGGATAGATGGAGTGAAAGTTAATTTCCTTACCATGGGAGGTCTCGCAGATGGATACAATGTATTTCCCTGTCCATTCATAAAAAGTTAACTGTGAGAAGTCAGCCGAGGTCATAGTACTGTAGCCACTTTACAGGAAGGACTGAATCTTAAATTGTTCATAATACAGACTGTTACCTAATGAAAGGATCAATGCAGAAAATATCGGAAGATAGCTACTTAAGTGAAGGTAGAGCGGAACTCGAGAATAACTCAAGAGCGCACACTTTCAAAGGGATAACTGAAGGCATTATGGAAACGAACATTACAACAGATAATTTATTAGAACGTGTCCTAGAATCAGGTAACCTAAATAAGGCTTATTTACAGGTTTATCGTAATAAAGGGAGTCATGGAGTTGATGAGATGCAAGTGGAATCCTTAAAAGATTATCTCAGACTTCATCGAGAAGTTTTAATAGCAGAACTACGAGAAGGGAAGTACCTTCCCAATCCTGTACGACGAGTCGAAATACCCAAAGAACCAGGTAAAACACGTCCTTTAGGTATTCCTAACTACGAGAAGGGAAGTATTTTCCCAATCCTGTACGACGAGTTGAAATACCAAAAGAACCAGGTAAAACACGTCCTTTAGGTATTCCTACTGTCGTGGATCGAGTTATTCAACAAGCCATTTCACAAGTTCTTAGTCCTATTTATGAGGAACAGTTTTCCAATTATAGCTTTGGATTCCGTCCGAATAAAGGAGCACATACAGCTATTATAGCCTGTAGCCAAACGATCACATCAGGTTATCATTATGCTATCGATATGGATATGGAAAGATTTTTCGATACCGTAAATCATAGCAAGTTGATAGAGATCTTATCACGAACGATAAAAGATGGTCGATTAGTTTCCTTAATCCATAAATATCTAAGAGCCGGAGTTGTTGTTGAAGAGCAGTTTCAAGAAACAGAAACAGGAGTTCCTCAAGGAGGACCATTAAGTCCATTGCTAAGCAACATTATGCTGAATGAATTAGACCATGAACTCACAAGACGAGGTCATGAGTTTGTTCGTTATGCAGATGATATTGTCATCTTATGTAAAAGCAAGCGAGGAGCTACACGCACGATGAATTCTACAATTCGTTTTATAGAAGATACTCTATTCTTAAAAGTGAATCGAGATAAAACAGAAGTGGTGCGCTACAATCAGATTAAGTTTCTTGGCTACAGTTTTTACAAAACCAAAGGTGCCGTTCGTTTTCGATTGTCGAAAAAGACACAACGGAAAGTGAAGCGCTCTTTGGAAGGAATTGTAGCACGGAATAATAGTATTGGTTACGATGAAATCAAATCCAAGCTTAAAAGCTATATTCAAGGATGGGTAACCTATTATCGATTGGCAGACATGAAATCATTTCTGAAACAAGTAGATGAATGGCTAAGACGACGTATCCGTATGGTAATATGGAAATGTTGGAAGAGAGTAAGAACGAAGATGAAGAATTTAATGAAACTCGGAGTTTCGAAGAACAAAGCGTATGAATATGCTAATACGAGGAAAAAGTATTGGCGCATTTCAAAGAGTCCAATTCTACAAACGACTATAACGAATAAGAATTTGGAAAAGGCAGGCTATATTACGCTAAGTGATTATTATCAGAAAGTAAAGTCGTGATTTAGGGAGTCGCCGTATACGAGACCCGTACGTACGGTGGTGTGGGAGGTGTACTGGAAGATAAAATATCTTCCAGCCATCTACCCGATCATAAAAAGGATCATCTCATCGTTTTAATTGGTGTAAAGTGACTCTTAAGAAGATATTTTAGGTTTTTTATTGTCTTTAAAATGTAGATTTTAAGTAAGATATCATTATTTTGTAGATGAGGATGAAAAATAAGTTTGTCCTTACTGAAGATTGAAGAATAAACACACACAGAAAATGAAGAAACGTAGAATATTTTTAGGGTTATTGGTGCCATGGCTTTGTTGTGCCTGTAACGAACAGAAGAGGGAGGAAACAGTTCGTCCTAATATTGTATATATTTTGGCTGATGATTTAGGTTATGGTGATTTAGGTGTCTATGGACAGCAGAAAATAGAGACACCAAATATTGATCGTCTTGCCAATAGTGGCATTCGCTTTACCCAACATTATGCAGGAGCTCCTGTCTGTGCACCGTCAAGAGGTGTGTTGTTGACAGGAAAGCATACGGGACATGCTTATATCCGTGGTAATGATGAGTGGACCTCGAGAGGGGATGTTTGGAATTTTGAGGCTTGTGAAGAGGACTCTACTTTGGAAGGGCAACGTGCACTTCCTTCAAGTGAACGATTGCTTTCACAGATATTGCATGATGCCGGTTATAAGACTGGAATGGTTGGAAAATGGGGATTGGGTGCGCCGCATACTCAGAGTATTCCTACCAAGAAAGGGTTCGACTTTTTTTATGGATATAATTGTCAGCGAGGTGCTCATACTTATTATCCTGTTCATCTGTATAAGAATGAGAATCGTGTTTATCTGGAAAATCGCTTGGTTGCACCTCATTCGAAATTACCTAAAGGCTCAGACCCTAATAATGACGCTTCGTATGCCGATTTTAATTTGGTGGATTATGCCCCCGATTTGATGTTTGATGAGATGATTGGCTTTATGGAGAGTACACCAAAAGACCAACCTTTCTTTATGTATTGGGCCTCTCCGATACCACATGTGCCATTGCAAGCTCCACAGAGATGGGTGGATTATTATCGTAAGAAATTTGGTGAGGAGAAGCCTTATGTAGGAAAGTCGGGTTACTTCCCTGTGCAGTATCCACGAGCAACATATGCTGCGATGATAAGCTATTTAGATGAACGTGTAGGACAATTGGTGTCGTACTTGAAACGAACGGGTAAGTATAAGAATACATTAATCATCTTTGCTTCTGATAATGGTGCAACATTTAATGGAGGTACGCAGTCGGAGTGGTTTAAGAGTAATGGTCCATTTAAGAATGAGTATGGTTGGGGAAAATGTTTTGTGCATGAAGGGGGTATTCGTGTCCCTATGATTGCATCATGGCCTAATCATATAGAGGCAAATAGGACTACTGATTTGGTCTCTTCTTTTTATGATGTCTTGCCAACACTGTGTGATGTGGCACAAGTGGAATCTGACGATTCGTTGGATGGGATCTCTTTCTTGCCAACGCTACTTGGGGATGTGTCAGAACAGAAAAAGCATGACTATCTGTATTGGGAATTTACGGAATTGGATGGTGAACAAGCTGTTCGGTTAGGAAAATGGAAAGCGATAAGAAAGAATATAAAGAAAGGAGATATGCATGTCGCTTTGTATGATTTATCGAATGATATTCAAGAGTTACATGATGTTTCGACTTCTAACCCTAAAGTGGTGAAGCAGATGGAGGAGATTATGGCTTCTGAACATCAGAGTCCAGAGAACGATTCGTTTGCACTTCCGGCTTTGGAGAAGCTATAGGTCTATTTGCGAATAAATGTCGTTTATGATAAGAAAAAAGGACCAGTATCTATGTTGTATAGATATTGATCCTTTTTCTATATATGTTGGCTCTTTATACTAACCGAATCACGGTTAAAAAAGCTTTTTGTAGTCAGATGGAATATCTGTGTCAATTACGATAGGCTTGTTGTTGTTCGGATGTTGCATCTGTAACTCACCTAAATGGAGTGCTAGCTTCTTTAGATTGTTTCGAGAAGCACCATATAGTTTGTCCCCAAGGATCGGAGTATTCATGTCTTTGGCATGTGCTCTTATCTGGTGTTTGAATGGTTGATCCATCCAGAAATTTACCAAAGAGAATGCCCCTTTTTGATCAACTACTTTATAGTTTGTGGTAGCCTGTTTTCCAAAAGCAGCATCTTGTCTTGATTTTACTGTCTTTTGTGGAGTCTCTTTTAAATATGAGGAGTATTTTCCTTGAGTATTAGGAAGTTTTCCTTCTACAACTGCAACATATCCACGACGAGGTGGTTGCTCTTTCCACTGCTCTTTTACCTGTTCCGCAATGAGTTCACTTTTAGCCCATACCATGATGCCAGAGATCTCTTTGTCGATACGATGGATGTTATATATTTCATGACGTCGGCTTTTTCCCTTTACATAGTATGTAAGAATAGAGAATACCGAGTCTTTCGCACCATTACCGAAAGGAAGGGTAGATAGTCCCGCAGGCTTATTGATGATGATAAGAGAACGGTCTTCAAAGAGTATCTCGATACCTCTGATACGTTTGTTCTTTGCTTTCTTGACAGGAGTAATTGTTATTTTATCTCCAATGTTGAGCAGGTGATCATGTTTGGTTGCTACTTCACCATTTACGACCACTACTTCGTTGTGAAGCATTTGTTTGATAGAGTTACGACTTCTATCCGTAAATTTCTTTTGGAGGAACGATATGATTGTTTCTTTTTCTTGAATGGCAAACTGTATATCGTTACGTTTTGCTTTATTATAGAAATCTGAATTTTTCTTTTTCATTTTGATGTATTCCAATGGTCTACAGTGATTTGTAGACAATAATATTTGAATGATCTTCTTTCGTGGGGCAAAGCTACCAAATCTTTGTGTAAAATGATTGGAGTTGAGCTGTTTAAAATAGGTTTAGATAGAAAGTGAACTAATTCCACTTTCTATCTAAGGAGTTATGCTGTAATTAAAATGATTGGTTGTCGTAGAAAGATTGTCTCTTGGTAATCTTCAGGTCTTTCAGCATTGAAGCACTTGCTTGAATAGTGAAGGTGTAACTCTGACGATAACCAAATGGTACCATATCGAAAGACATCTGGAAACAGTGTAGGTTTCTGTAGATATGGAAACTTGTAAATGTCACCTCTCTCTTTTGAATATCATAACCAGATGTAAATGACACTTTCCATTTCTTTGTAAGGTTAAAATCACCTCTGAAATTAAGCGTTTGAGTGATATTCGCATCTCGACGAGGATCCGTGTTCGAGTAGTTAAAACTATAGTCGAATGAGAAATTCCATGGTATATCGAAATCAGCATATTGATGCACTAAATTCATGTAGGGATCATTTGCTGGATTCTGATTGTTCTGATTTTCATTGTTCTTGTCGTCACCTCCTTTGCCATCTTTCTTTTTGGAGTTGAAATTCATTCCAAAAGATAGGTTGGCATTGGTCACACGAACAAGGTTTCCTGTCTCCTTCACTAAAAACGTATTTACTTTCGTTCCTGCATTCTCATCGAAATAGTATGGATCTAAAGTGGTTCCAAAATTAATGTTTACCCCAGCGACTTTTGTTCGTCCTCTAACCTGGATGGGCGAAAGATTAAGAGAGTCGGCCATCAGATTGTACGAAGTACTGAATGATAACTGGTCTAATAGTGCAATTTTTTTGAAAGGTTCATTGGACGTGGTGTCTTTTGAGTTGAGTACTTTCATCTCGATGTTGTTGTCCAAAGAGAAGTTCAGAGACCCTGACTTTCCTGATCCAGCATAACCATATACACCATCGCTGTGGTATGAGTAGCGGGTTTCAACCCCTTTGTTATTGATGTAACTACCGTATAGACCGTATTTAGGATCACTAAAGTCTGGACGGTAACTGAAACTCAAAGATGGACGCATTACGTGACGAATACCTTTTATCTTTGAGTTCTTATTTATCGGCTGATACATACCATACAATGTGGTACTTGTTCCGATGCTAAAAGAGTAGTCAAAATCTCTTGTAAACCCGTTAATCGTATCTTTCTCAATAGTTCCATTGTCTAACATCTGTTGTTCCGTAGAGTACATATACCAACGTTCGTTGTATGAAATACTTGGGGTTGCAGTGATATATTTTAGAAAGCGGATACTTGTTGAAACAGGAATGGTGTGTTTAACCCCATTACGCCAATCTTTACTAAGCGAAGAGTTCATCAGTTGATCTTGCTTGGTATTGATACTATTTTTCATGTCCAAAGAGTAGCTTAATGATAAATTGTCATACCATTTGGCACCTCCAACCATATTTTCTCTTTTGAATGGTCTTACGCGTGACATGTTGAAACTTACATTTGGAAGAGATAAACTAATAGTGCTGTCACGAGTGTTTTGTGAAGCACTTAAGCTAGACGAAAGGCTAAAAGGAGAACTAGGCCAATTCTTCGAGTATGATATACTTGAGTTTTGTGTCCCCGATAGATAGTCGTTATAGTCCGTTGCATTATCTTGATTAAAGGATGTTGAAGATAGGTTTACCGAAGCACTAAATGTCTGTGTCGGATTGGCTTTGGCATCTTGACTGTGGTTCCATCTAATGCTAAATTGCTTCTCTTCTCTATAGCTTTTACTTCCTGTGGTGATTCCTTGTTCTCCAAACTTATTGTTATAGTATTGGACGTCGAAATTACCATTGAAACTATATCGTTTTTTATAGGTTGATTTGCCTTTAATACCCCATGAACCATTAGAATAGATGTCGGTCAATGCTTGGAAATCAAAGTAAGGACTCGCTGCCCAATAATAACCTAAGTCTCTTAAGAAGAAACCTCTATTTTGTTCTTCACCATAAGAAGGGATTAGTATTCCAGAAGAGTATGTCTTTTGATTCGGGAAATAACCGAAAGGTAGAAAAAGAAACTTAAGAGGTACATCTTCTACAACCATATATGCCGGTCCCGAAATAATCTTCTTGTTCGCCACTACTTTGGCTTTTGTCAATTGAAGGTAGAAGTGAGGGTGCTCGTGATCACAAGTTGAGTATTTACCGTTTACCATGCAGAAGATGGAATCATTAAGCATTTTTGCCTTTCCTCCTTGTACATTACCTCCCTGTTGCTCTGTTACTACTCCAGTAACAATACCTTTCTTCGTGTTGAAATTATATCTGATTTGATCTGCATCGAATTCATCAGGCCCCTGTTTGAAAATCGGTTTGCCAATGATAGTACCTGTTGAATCTGGCATTCCTTTTGCAAAAATCTCTGAACTATCCATTGTCATTTCGATGTATGCTGCCTTTAAAGAGAGATCTTTGTAGGTAACAGATGCATCGCCATAATATATAGTTTTACCTTCAGATGGCATCACTACAATAGAGTCTTTACCCGTAGAGATGATCTGTGCATCAATGGAATTGGATTTATTCTCAATGGTATCCTTAGCAAGAGTCATCGTGTCTTGTACTGCTTCTAGCGTATCGCTAAGAAATAGGTGAGAAGGAATATTCCTATTACTCCATTTCGCTTGTACAGCTGTGCTTGACAGAAGAAGACACGTTAATAAAGATAATATAAATCTATTTTTCTTCAAGATGTGATGAATTGTTGTTTAACAAATTAATCCGACTTCGTGATTGTCACTAAATCGTTTGATTAGTGTTTGTGCTGCAAAAATATAAAAACCCTCCATCAAAAGTAGTTTAAAGTTTTTTAATTTAATACTTATATTTGCCTTGTCTGTTATTATCCTAAGTTGTATTTATGAAAACCACTGTAATAATGAAGGTTTTTCGTTCTCTTTTAACGAATATTTATGTTGTTTTGTTTCTATTTATGCTAACATCTTTCTCATTGAATGCATCAAGTGCGAGTGATTCCACTTTTGTTTTGGTGATAGATGCTGGTCATGGTGGTAAAGATCCAGGTGCAATTCGTTTTCGAACACATGAAAAAGATGTGGTTTTAAAGATTGCTCTGGACCTAGAGAAATTGTTGCGACCTTATCATAAATCATTAAAAGTGATTATGACACGTATGGATGATCGCTTTGTGCAATTGAACAAAAGAGCAGATATTGCTAACAATGCACATGCTGATCTTTTTGTCTCTCTGCATGCCAATTCGTGTAGTAGTCCTTCGATTTATGGTGTTGAGGTTTATACCCAGGGAGTTGCGGCTTTAGATCGAGAGAATGAAGTAGCAAAAATGGAGAATAGCGTTATTCTTATGGAGGATAACTACAATCAGAATTATGATGATTTTGATCCATTCTCTCCAGAGTCATATATTATGATGACCATGGTTAAAGACGATAACTTTAATGAAAGTATTCGTTTCTCTAAGCTTTTAAACGATCGTTTTAAGAAGCAGGGGGTATCAACAAGAGGGGTAAGACAAGCGGGCTTTTTGGTTCTGAGAAAGACAAAGATGCCCAGTGTTTTGGTCGAAATTGGTTATTTAAGTAATAAAAAAGAGTGTGATCGACTGAAGTCGTGGAGTGGAATGAGGAAACGTTCCGAGACGATCTCTAAGGTAATTTTAGATTATGTAAGAGAAAGTGGAGTAGAGTTGGTTAAAACAAAAGTAGCACCTAGGACGTTAAAAGTAGAGTCTAGTAATAAAAAAGAGAAATCAGATACCAATGAGATAGGGAGTCATTTTGCTATTCAGTTGGCTGCTTCCTCTAAGGATGTCGGTACTGATAGATTCGGAACTATTAAGAAAAGTGTCTATTATAAGAAACAAAATGGATGGTTCCGCTATTATTATGGGAAGTTTAATACTTTTGACGAAGCAAAAGCATCATTGAATATGGTAAAAAATCAAGTGAAAGATGCTTTTATCGTTGCATTTGATGCACAAGGCAAGAAAGTGTCCTTGAAACAGTTGTTGAAAAAATGATATTGTAAATTATATATGAATAAGAAAAGAAATTTAAGGATTGGATTGGTTTTTGCAGGGACTTTGGTAGTCTTTGTATTGGGACTAAATTTTTTAAAAGGACGTGGCGTATTTTCTGGAGATAAAAGATACTTTATCAACTATGAAAATATTAATGGATTGATTGAAACAAGTCCAGTTTTGTACAATGGATTTAAAGTTGGTGTCGTGTCTGATATCGGGATTAACTTTGATAATAAAAAAATGGTTGTCGCTATCGATGTTCGTAATGACTTGATGTTAGGAGATAGTTGTATCGCAAATATTGTAAGTACTGACTTTCTTGGCTCAAAAGCAATACGATTAGAGAATGTTGGGACCAGTAGTATTCAAAGTGATTCATTGATTGGGCGACTCGAATTAGATTTAGTGTCTGAGTTGAACAAGAAATTAGCACCATTGCAAAAGAATATCGAAACGTTGGTCAAAGAGACGAATGTTACAATGAAAGCATTGAATGGCATTCTTACCGAAGAGACGCAAAACAATATAAAAGCATCGATATCAAATTTGAATGAAATTACATCTAATATTTCATCGTTGACTCAAAAGAATCAATCGAATGTAAATAAGATGATGCGTAACGGTGCTCTTCTGTCAGACTCTTTAGTGGTTACCATGTCTGAGGTGAACGGTATGGTGAAAAACATGAATGAGATAAGTGTAAAGCTTAATGAAAGCGGATTAGATACGATGGTTCAGAACTTACAGCTCATTACAACGCAGATTAAATCAGGAGATGGCTCTCTAGGTAAAATGATCTACGATGACACCATGTATACACAATTAAACAGTACCATGGCTGGTGTGAATGTTTTAGTGACAGATTTCAAAAATAATCCAGAAAGATATATTCATATTGACGGAGTCAACTTTGGAAAGAAAAACTTCTTTGTCGATCCAGATAGCTTTGTTCTTAAATCCAAAGTACAGTTGTTTGTTTTAGTTAATGAAAAAGATATTGTAGGTAGTAAAGGAGACGTTTTAAGTGGTTACACTCCTTGGAGCCACAAGAAGGATCAATACCTAAGATCTGTGTCATTTACAGACTTCTCATTGGCTAAAAAAGAATTAGTTCATGTACAATCAATTTGTCCTGCAGCTAAGATTGTAGCATTTAAGAAAGACAAAATGATTTCATTAGACAAAGCCTTCAAACATTAATTTTATATTTAGAAACATTTTTTTGTAAAAAGATGTTGGGCAAGTCGAGTCATGATTTGCGTCATATATTGTTAAGTTGAGGCGTAATATGTTGATATTCAGTGATATTTATTAATACACTGAATGTCAACTAATTGACTGTATGTTGTAAAAAACAAATTTTTTCTTCTTTTTTTATAAACAATTATTTGTCGATATTTGTATTGAAAAGGGAATACGTTTTAGTTGTTAATATACTATCCTCTTGAAATAGAGGATGCTGCTTTGAAAAGATCGATGAATAGGAATCACGTTGAAATATGGAATAAATGTTTAGCGGTTATTCGTGAGAATATCCCCGCAATAAGTTTTAAAACTTGGTTTGAACCAATTGTACCGATAAAGCTTGAAGGGGTTGTTTTGACAATACAGGTTCCTAGTCCATTCTTTTATGAATATCTAGAAGAGCAGTTCATTGATATCTTGAGAAAAGCCTTGAGGTTACATTTAGGATATGGTGCCAAATTGGACTATCATGTTAAAATGGACCATACGAGTCTACAGAGTAAGACGGCACAGAATGTAAACATTGAAGTTCCTACTACTGCAATGCCGGTTTCTCAAGCCAAAGCGGTGGTTCCAACTCCAGAGAAGTCTAACAATAGACCTCCTTTAGCTAATCGTCAACGTACTGCAAGTGCGAATGATAAGGACCAATCCATAAAGAACCCTTTTGTTATTCCGGGTATTCGTAAGATTCAAATAGACCCACAGCTTAACTCAACAAATAATTTTCAAAACTTTATTGAAGGGGATTGTAATAAGTTAGCTAGGAGTGCAGGCTTTGCGATTGCGAAGAATCCTGGGGGAACTGCCTTTAATCCATTGGTGATTTATGGCAATTCAGGACTAGGTAAGACTCACGTAGCTCAGGCTGTCGGGAATGAAGTCAAAGTCAATTTCCCTGAAAAGACAGTATTATATGTCTCTGCCAACAAGTTTATGACACAGTTTTCTGAGGCAACAAAGAATAACAATCGTAACGATTTCTTGCATTTCTATCAGATGATCGATGTATTGATTATTGATGATATTCAAGAGTTGGCAGGAAGAGAGAAGACACAATTAGCTTTTTTTCATGTTTTTAATCACCTACACCAAAACAAGAAGCAGTTGATATTAACCTCTGATAAGCCCCCTGTTGAATTAAAGGGAATGGAAGAGAGACTATTGACGCGTTTTAAGTGGGGATTAACCGCTGATATAACAGAGCCAAATTATGATACCCGTGTTGCAATACTGAAGCAGAAAGCATTGATGAATGGTCTTAATTTAGAAGATTCTGTTGTAGAGTATATTGCAAACAATGTCAAGAATAACGTAAGGGAGTTAGAAGGTGCTATTATATCATTGTTGGCACAGTCGACTCTTAACAACAAGAATATTGATGTGAGCTTGGCGAACGATGCGATTTCAAAACTTGTAAAACAAGCGAAGAAAGAGTATTCAATCCCTGCCATCACCAAAGTTGTTTGCGACTATTTCAAGATGAAACCAGATCAATTACAGGCAAAGACACGTAAGAGAGAGATTGTTCAAGCTCGACAAATTGCAATGTATTTTGCAAAGAGCCTAACCGACTCATCGTTGTCTTCTATTGGTGCCCAGATTGGTAAAAAAGACCACGCCACTGTTTTACACGCTTGTAAAACAATCGGTAATTTGAAAGAGACAGATAAGAAGTTCCAAAAATATTTGTCTGAGATTGAATCTCAGATAAGAGTTTAATGAAGAGCAGACATTTTAATTAATGTCTGCTTTTTTTTGATTTTTTTAATTTAGAGTAGACAATAGTGACCGAATTAATTAAAGATACATATCAAACTATTAGTACTCCTTCCGAAGGGTTGTTTAAGGACAAAGGAAGCAAGTTTATCGCTTATGCCTATCCGATCTTCTCTGTGGAGGAAGTCAAGCCGATTATAGATGTTTTGAAGAAAGAGCATTACAGTGCAAGACACCACTGCTTTGCTTATCGTATAGGAGTCGAAGGAGAGCAGTTTCGTGCCAACGATGATGGAGAACCTTCGGGAAGTGCAGGTAAGCCAATTCTAGGTCAATTGCTGTCCAAAGATTTGACAAACATACTGGTGGTGGTGGTTCGCTATTTTGGTGGAACACTATTAGGTGTACCAGGCTTGATCAACGCTTATAAGAAGAGCACTATTGATGTTATCGATAATTCGGATGTTGTAGAACGTATTGTGGAAGACTTGGTTGAAGTGAAATTTGATTATCTTGTCATGAACGATGTGATGAAGGTCATTAAAGACACAGACTTAAAGCAGTTATCCTCAGCGTATGATTTAATGTGTAAAATAGTCCTTCCCGTTCGAAAGACTAAAACAAAAGAGGTCGTAGATCGTTTATCTAAGATAGAGAGTGCTATTGTAGAGATAATAGGCGTCAGATAATGAATAAAATAAAGATACATAGTGATCGAATAATATATCGAGATTGTTTCCGATTGAGAAATGATCACAATTTAATTTTTATATATACCAATAGCTTCATTGCTATTGGTATTTTTTTTGTCTTTTAATTCACCTGTTTTTATGACAACAAAAAGTTTAATTTCAATTACGGATTTTACAAAAGAAGAGTATCTAAGGATTCTTGAATTGGCTGCAGATTTTGAAGCAAATCCGAACCAAAGATTGTTGGAAGGAAAAGTGGTTGCATCCCTATTCTTTGAGCCTTCAACTAGAACAAGGTTGAGTTTTGATACTGCAATTAATCGATTGGGAGGCCGTCAGATTGGTTTCTCCGACTCATCGTCTTCAAGTGTTACCAAAGGGGAGACACTACACGACACCATCCGTATGGTGAGTAGCTATGCCGATCTGATCATCATGCGTCACCCCGTTGAAGGCAGTGCAAGATATGCAAGCGAAGTTTCCGATGTTCCTGTGATTAATGCTGGAGATGGAGCAAATCAGCATCCATCACAAACGTTGTTGGACCTATATTCCATCCAAAAGACACAGAAAAGTTTAGATAACTTAAACCTATTCTTAGTTGGAGATTTAAAATATGGTCGTACAGTACACAGTTTACTTGAGGCCATGTCTCATTTCGACAACCCTATATTCAACTTCGTGGCACCTGAAGAGCTCTCCATGCCAGAGGTCTACAAGCTCTATCTAAAAGAGAAAGGGATTCGTTACTTCGAACATAGAGAGTTCACGGACATTATTTCTGAGGCGGACATCATGTATATGACCCGTGTTCAAAGAGAGCGTTTTCAAGATGCATTAGAGTATGAGAAGGTGAAAAACGTCTATATCCTAAACAATGCCATGTTGAGAAATACCAAGGACAACCTACGTATTCTTCATCCACTGCCTCGTGTGAATGAGATTGCAACAGATGTAGACAGCAACCCTAAGGCTTACTATTTCGATCAAGCTAGAAATGGTGTGTTTACAAGAATGGCGATAATTGCTCATGTTTTAGGTTTAAAATAATAAGAAATGCAAAAGATATTAAATGTAAGTGCAATCAAGGATGGTACCGTAATAGATCATATTTCTCCAGATGTACTATTCAAAGTTATCTCGATCTTGAAGTTAGACCTATGTCGTGACATGGTGACCATTGGAAACAACTTAGAGAGCAAGCAGGTAGGTAAAAAGGGTATTATTAAGATCGAAAATAGATTCTTCGAAGACCATGAAGTTGATCGAATTGCTTTGATTGCGCCTCAAGCGAAATTAAATATAATCAAAGACTATAAAGTAGTCGACAAACGCTCTGTTTCGATCCCTACTGAGATTGATGCCATTGCAAAGTGTTTTAATCCTAAATGTATTACTAACTTTGAAGATGTAACGACACACTTTGCTGTAGTTTCAAAAAAACCACTTGCTTTGAAATGTCGTTATTGTGAAAAGATTACTTTTGGTGATCAATTAGAACTAAAATAATGTAATATATGGGGTTTGAAATTTTGCTAGAGAAGATCTCTAAAGAGATCGATGGATTGAACAAAGAGGTAGCACTACCAAAAGTAATGGCAACTCTGAAAGAAGAGGTATTTCATTATGATTGGGTGGGTATATATGAGTTGACCGCTGATGAGAAAGGTCTGTCTTTAGGTCCCTATGTGGGCAAAGCCACTGACCATACCTATATTCCTGTTGGAAAAGGTGTTTGTGGTCAAGTTGCTGAGAAGAACATCTCAATGATTGTGCAGGACGTTTCTCAAGAGGACAACTACATTGCTTGTAGTATGGATGTCCAGTCTGAGATTGTTGTGCCTATAAAAAAAGGTGATCGTTTTGTGGCTCAGATTGATATCGATTCTCACGCATATGCCCCATTTACTTCTGATGATCAAAGTTTTCTTGAGAAAGTTGCGGCTTTGTTGAGCGTATACTATTAAATCCATAGAGTAGATAGATATATCGAGAAAGTAGAACTATACATGGTTCTGCTTTCTCAATTTTTATTCTTCGTAGAGCGTCATATTCCTGTATTTTCTTTTTAAATTTGTACCTTACAAAAGGTATTTATTAAATAGTATTTATGAAAAAGTATTTGGTTATTTTTTTACTCTTATGTTGTGGGGAAAGTTTTGGGCAGTTCTTTAATCGTGCCCACAATTATGTTGGTGTAAAAGGGGGATATAATATGTCATGGATGTCTTTCTATCCAAATACAAATCCATATACACAGATCCCAACTGATGCTTCATCTATAGGTGGTTATCAGGTCGGAATCGTTTTCCGTAACATGTCGGAAGATCATGTCGGAATCTTAGCCGAGGTGAATTACTCCCAAAAAGGTTGGGAAGAGAAGAACAGGCAAGGGATAAAGTACATGCGTAAATTGAACTACATCGAGGTGCCGATAATGACACATATCTCCATGGGTAAAAAGAAACTACGCTTCTTTCTAAATATCGGTCCATCCATATCTTTTCTACTTTCCGAACAAGAAACCCTTACCCAGCAGGATCCAAATGCTGACATGCAGAACTACTACGGTAAGAATTTAGATCAGAAATTCGATTTTGCTTTCTGTGGTGGTGGTGGGCTAGAGTATCGTTTCAAGAAACAGTCGGTACTATTGGAAGGTCGTTACACTTTGAGTCTACTCAACGTATTCGATGATGCAACCATTGGATACTCATCATCAAGAAACCAAGGTGTTGGGGTTACCATGACTTGGTTATATGATTTTCATTAATCCCAACAAAACTCTTGTTGTCTATCGAAGAACAAGAGTTTTGTTAACACACTCATAGGTCTCCTTTGGAAACATATCGATGATATTATGGTTGTGTGTCGCCATGATAATCGCCGTCCCATCTTGGTTAATCCTATTCAGTAGTTGCATCTGTTTGATGGCCGTTTCGGGATCAAGATTTTGTGTCGGCTCATCCGCAATAATAAGCTTCGGATTATTTATAATAGCTCGTGCTATCGATGCTAAATTCTTCTCTCCACCCGAAAGTTCGTTTGAGTACTTCTGTCCCAAATGCTTAATATCACACCACTCCAAAGTCATATTGATATGGTTGGCTATTGTCTGCTTATTGGTCCAACCTGTCGCTCTCAGTACAAACTCAAGATTTTGTGCCACAGTTCGATCATCTAGCAGGTGAAAATCTTGAAAGATCATCCCTATCTTTCGTCTATGCAGATACATGTTTTTCTTCTTTGTCTGTTTTACTTCCGCTCCATCAAATATAATACTGCCTTGTTTGTAAGGCAGTGAGCCATATATAGATTGGAATATTGTTGTTTTTCCTGTACCTACCTTTCCGATGATATAAATGAAGTCATTTCGGTACACTTCCAAGTTAACATCTGTTAGTATGATATTCTCTTTCTGTTGGAAGCTTGCATTTTCTATTTTCAATAATCTCTCCATATTTAATGTATTATGATTATTTTTTCCCTTAAATAATTTGACTTTCATTACCCTAATTATTACAAAAATATGCATTTTTGAAAAGAATTTACGTTACTTGGAAGGAGCTATCTTCTTTTGCTTTGAAAAAAAATACTAATAGAGGTAAATCATCATATAAAATGGGCAGAATGAAAAAGACAATATGTTTAGTTTTCGGATTTCTATTAACGGTGTATGTTTCACATGGTCAAATACTTCATGGGAAAGTTGCCGAGAAGTTTGAGAAGGCATTAGAAATGTATAATAATGGCAACTATAGTGGTGCATGCATTGCTTTCGAGGAGATATCGGAGTCTTCGCCGAATAGACGAAATTTTGAAACAGAGTCTGCCTATTACTATGCTTCATCGTCTCTTCATCTAAACCAAGAGCGTGGTTATACTTTGATGCAGAACTTTATTAGTAGATATGCCGACAGCCGACTAGCTACACAAGGTAGTTTCGAATTGGCATCAAAATACTTTGCACAAAAGAAATATGATGATGCCCTAGTTTACTTCAACAACGTTTCTGAAGAGAAGCTCGAAGAGGCATCAATGGATGAGTTCCACTATAAAAGAGGTTACTGTCTACTGAACCAATCCGAGTTTGAGTCTGCCAAGAACGAATTCTTCTCTGTCGTTTCAGCTGAAGAGAGTAGTGAGGTCTCAATGTATAACCATGCAGCACACTCATATTTGGCATATATCTTCTATGAGGAGGGTAAATATGGTAGTGCACAGTCACATCTGAAATTGATAGAAAACGATCCTGAATTTGATGATTTCGTGAAGACCTATAAGTGTCAGATAATGCTGAAAAAAGGGGCATACGAAGAGGCACTTAAGATGGCTCAACCTCTATATGAAAAAGCAGAAGGAAGTTTCAAAGGAGATATGGCTCGCTTGATCGGAGAGGCCTATTTCATGCAAAAGGATTATAAGAAGGCGTTGACCTATTTCGAAACATATGCATCTGATGCGAGTAGTCGTAATGATCAAGCCGATTACTACTACGCCTACTGTCTTTTCTATGATGAGCAGTATCAAGATGCCAAAGATATTTTCGAGCGTACCTCTAAAAACAATAGCCTCTTGGGGCAAAATAGTCTCTACCACCTTGGAGCTTGTGCCGATAAGCTTGGAGATCGTACCATGGCCTTAGACTGTCTATTGAAAGCGTCCAAGATGGATTTCGATCCTAAAATATCTGAAGATGCCTTCTTCTTATCAACAAAGATTAGCTATTTAGAGAATTGGAGTGCTACCAATGACCCATTGAATATGTTTAATGATTACATCAAAAAATATCCATATTCAGAGAGCAACAGGGAGGCCTACCGTTACCTTGCACTAACTTTTAGTAATACCCCAAACAACCAAAGGGCTATTGAGATCATCGACAGCCTCTCATTTGTTGACAAAGAGATGCGTATTGCTTATGAGATCAACTGCAATAAGTTGGGACTTAAGTACTACATGCAAGGCGAATATCAGAAGAGTATTGAACTGTTTGATCAGTCTAAAAAATATGGCTCATTAAGCGAACGTGAAGAAGCAACAGCTTTCTATTGGCTTGGCGAGTGTTATTACTCGCTTGGTAACTACGACCAAGCACTTGATAACTACTTAAAGTACAAATCTTCTCCTGGTGCCTACCTGAGCAAACAGGGAAATAAGGTCAACTACAGTATTGGTTACTGCTACTATATGAAGAAAGACTATAGTGTGGCACAAAGATATTTTGAGCGATTCATTTATGGCTATAAAGATCAAACAAAAGCGATATTAGCTGACGGTTACAATAGAAATGGAGACTGTTTTTATGTGCTCAATAAGCTGCCTTCGGCACTAAACTCTTACACGAAAGCATTCGAACTGAGGCTAAGCAATCCAGACTACTCTCTGTATCAATCTGCACATATCTATAACAACATGAATGATGTGAGTGCAGAGGAGAAGACATGGAATAAACTACTAAAATATTTCCCGAACTCTACCTATGCCACCTACTCTCATCTACAGTTGGGTAAATCGATGAGAAACAGAGATGCTATGGAGCAGTCGAAAGGGCAGTTCAAGAAAGTGGTTGAAAGTAACGACTCTAAGTATGTGCCTGAAGCCCTTCTAGGTCTATCGGGAATCTACATTAGAGAGAAGAACTACAATCCAGCTATCGAAACATTAAAAACCTTAATCGAGCAATATCCATCATCGGATAAGCGTAAAAGGGCGTTATCTAAATTGAAAAGTGTCTACATCGAGACCAATCAACCAGATGCTTATGTGGCTTATGTGAAGACAAACCACATTCCAGTAAATAAAGATGATGTCGACCCCGATGCGCTTCGTTTCCAAGCAATCGAAACCCATTATAACGATAAGATTCCTTTGAGAGAGACGGTGGAGTTCTCTAGCTATAAGAAGAACAAAAACTTAGATGCTTATGAGCAGAAAAAAGACGCCTATGTCCTTCTGAAGAAGGGGGCTAAAGGCGATGAGATTCTGCCATATAACCACACTACTGCCTTTGAGTTGTCATTGAAAAAATATATCAATGATTTCCCTAAAGGTGCTCACCGTAGAGAAGTCTACCACTATTTGGTCACTCTCTATAGTTACTTGGGCAACAAAGAGAAATCTTACATGTACAACAACCTAATCATCCGATTGGGGCGTGGTGCATACTATGCCCAAGCATTGAAAGAGGCAGCGGCATTCTTAATGAATGAAGGTCGTTTTGAAGAGGCGATGGTTCAGTATCAGCGCATGAGATGGATCGAAGGCGATAAAGACGCAAATGTAACTGGGTACATCGGTTATGTAAGAGCTTCGTTTGCTGCCAAAAAATGGAGTAAAGTGATTGAAGCAGGGGATAAGCTAAGCCATTACGGAAGCCTCTCTACTTCGTTACGCAACGAAGTGAGATACCTTCAAGGGTTGTCTTACCTGAAAATACAGGAGAATGCCAAAGCACTTGCCGTACTAGAAAATGTTAAGTTTATCTCCTATAGCGACAAATACAGTGTGAATGCTGTATATCGTCGTGGAGTGCTTCTATATCAGGCGGGACGTTATGATGACTGTGTGAACCTTCTTCTTAAGGAGTATGGTCCTAAAGTCGGCCCTAATGCAAATGTTTTAGCTCGATACTACATTGTTGCAACTCAAGCTATGTTGGCCAAAGGTGATAAATTGATGGCTAAAGTTACAGTACAATCCTTCCTTAACCAAGGGTTACAAATCGAGGCACCACTAAAAGCACAGCTAGAAAAAATATTGGCTCAAGCAACACAGACGGCGGAGACAACTCCAAAGCCAAAAGATAATAGCAAGAAGAAAAGTCCTAAGAAAACACAGGCAGTTCACTTTTAAGATATAGAGATGATAAAGATGAAAAACTTCAATTATACTTTAGGTTTGTTCCTATTACTATTTAGTGGTCAGACTGTTTTTGCAAATGTTAATATCGCCCAAGGCGATACAACAAAGATTGGTTTTAGCAAGTCTTTTGAGTTCGAATCACAAAGAAAAGTGGTGGAGAAGGTTCAAAAGATCATGGACGAACCAGAACCTCAAAAAGTGCCTGAAAAACCTAAGGTAGAGTACGACATCAAAGGGGCCCCTATCGAAGACAATGTCTCTCTTGCAAAGTTGAAACCTGCTGAGATGGAGTTGCCTACATACGAGCATGCTGGCAATGGATTCTTACGTGCAGGTATGGGAACATATCTATCTCCTCTGTTTGAGTTGATGTATAATAATAAAAATGCCTCCAAACGTCTCTTTGGAGTTCATCTACTTCATGAATCTCAATTTGCCGACCAGAAGCTAGAGTCTGGACAAAAGGTGAATGCGCCACATGCAAACACAAATATTGACCTCTCTTCTCGATTCTATTTGAAGAGATCTGTTTTAGGGGTAAACCTAGGCTACGGAAACATATATGATACATACTATGGTTATGTCGGAGAGGTTCCAACATCGTTAATCGATGGAAAGGACAACACCTATAACTATGGCGATAAACTATCACAGAATAATGTGTCGGCAGGTTTAACATACAAAACCGATCGCTCAGAGGATAAGATATCTATCAATGCCAATTTCGATTACCAATATTTCAAGACAAACTATAAGCAGTCCGAGAACAACATTGGATTGAACTTGGGGCTGATGAAGAAGTTTAATAAGTTGTATGGTGGCATTGATATGGCACTTCAATATGATCAATTAAATAGTGTATTACAGTCTAAACCGGACTCCTCTGCAAATGACTTCTACTTTAGGTTTGTACCTAAGGTTAGTTTTAGAAACGAAAAAATCATCGGAACCGTTGGTTTAGGTGTCGATGCCTCTTTTGATTCAGGTTTTGGCAATACCGTAGTGGTATATCCAGAAATCGATATCCAATACGACATGTTGAAAGGCTATATGACTTGGTATGCTAACATGACTGGATCGGTACAAAATAACGATTACTACAAAATGGTGGCCGAAAACACCTATATGTATGATGGTCAACGTATTGAGGATGCCAAACAACAAATCAAAGCTGCTGTTGGAGCCAAAGGGCTATTCTTAAGCGTCTTGAGCTACGATATCTTTGCAGAGTATGAGATGTTGAAAAACGATCACTACTGGGGTATGCAAAAGCATGTAGATGGCAAAAATGTAGTTTATGACAACCGTTTTAGAGCATTCTACCAAGATGTAAATTGTTTGACACTGGGGCTGAAACTTAATGCCGTGTTATCCAAGAAAACTTTCGTTACGGCCGGAGTGATGTATCATCACTATAATTTAGATAAAGATTCACTGTTTTATAAGCCACAAGTGACCTTCAATATCGATGGAGGGTACAAGATCACTCCACGACTGTCAATGAGCTCTACACTACGCTTTATTGGCGCACAAAAAGGAATGGTATATTCCGTAGATGATAAAAACAAAGTGGTGGTCGACACAAAGCTGCCTGAGATCAAATCTTTTGTTAATCTAGGCATTGGCGCAAAGTATGAATTGCCATACAACCTCGTTACATTCTGTCAGTTTAACAACCTGTTGAACCAAAGATATCAAGAGTGGATCGGCTACAACCAAAACGGATTTGAGTTTAAGTTAGGATTGACTTGGAACTTCTAAATTGATACAGATATGGAGTCTCTGAGAAGATAGGTGTTTCTCATAGACTCCATATTGCAATATATCATAATGCTATGACATGGAACATGATGTCAATATAATGCACTACAATTAATATCCAAGAACCAATCAACAGGGCTCTTATGCCCAATTTTATACCACATAACAATAAGTCAAGATACAGTTTTAAAACACCTTACAGGGAGTTATGACACGGTTTTATACTACCTGATAGGGAGCTTCCCCTGCCTTTCCCCTGCCTTTAGTATGCATTGGCTTGAGAATTATCCAACCGTTCTCCGAGAATCGTCCACCATTTTACCCAAATCGATGGACGATTCTCGAAGCATTCTCGGACATTTCTCGAATATTTGCAGGGGAAAGGCAGGGGAAGGTAGCTTGAATCCCCCTGTGATGTCTATTTCATGATTTAATAGCTGTTAGGCTACCTGTAGTCTGTGGTGGTAGAGGTTGGTTCGGATGCTTGAAAACATATTTTGAATAGTATTAAATCGCTCTTTTCGATCGATTTAAATGGCATTGAAGCTACCTGTTTAGGCCCTGTTGACCTGCAGGTAGCTTTACTCTTTTATCCTATATTTGGGTAAGCGACATTTAACCATAAATACTTCTTTTTTTCTGCTGCTCTTTCGTTTGAAAGTAATGTGATTAAATGAACAATTTTCGTTATATTTGCTGATACGTATTGGAACTACTTTATGCTAAAAAGATGGTCATATTTTTGACTTTAGCCGTGAGTAAAGTAGTCGTGGATTTGTAACAATTGAATATTAAATATATGAGTGATTTAGATTACGACAAAATGAATGGAGCTTCTGATTATTCAGCCGACAGTATTCAGATTTTAGAGGGTCTTGAGGCGGTTCGAAAACGTCCTGCGATGTATATTGGGGATGTGAATGTCAAAGGTCTTCATCATTTGGTGTATGAGGTGGTTGATAACTCTATTGATGAGGCATTGGCTGGTTATTGTAAAAATATTTTAGTTACAATAAACCCTGATAATTCAATTACGGTTGAAGATGATGGTCGTGGTATTCCTACCGAGTTTCACTCCAAAGAGAAGAAATCTGCTTTGGAAGTAGTGATGACTGTTCTTCATGCTGGGGGTAAATTTGACAAAGATTCGTATAAAGTTTCTGGTGGTCTTCACGGTGTGGGTGTATCTTGTGTGAATGCACTTTCTACTTACTTGAAAGCGGAAGTTCACCGCGATGGTAAGTTGTGGGAACAGGAGTACTCATGTGGTAAGCCACAGGCAGATGTACATGTGGTTGGAGAGTCTGATAAAACAGGTACTACCATTACTTTCATGCCTGATAGCTCTATTTTTAGTGTTTCAGTATATAAATATGAGATTCTTGCGGCTCGTTTGAGAGAGCTTGCATTTCTAAATGCAGGTATCAATCTTTCTCTGACGGATCTAAGAGAGATCGACGAGGAGGGTAATCCTAAAAGTGATACTTTCTTCTCTGAGAGAGGACTGGCTGAATTTGTGGACTATCTTGATGGACATAGAGATCGTATCATCGATCAAACGATCCATATCAATACAGAAAAAAATAATATTCCTGTAGAGATCGCTTTGTGTTACAATACATCGTTTACTGAGAATATTCACGCTTATGTGAATAATATCAATACCATAGAGGGTGGTACTCACCTAACTGGTTTTAGACGTGGTTTGACGCGTACTTTGAAAGGGTATGCCGATAGTAGTGGAATGCTTAGTAAAATGAAGTTCGATATTAGTGGTGATGACTTCCGTGAAGGATTGACTGCTGTAGTTTCGGTTAAAGTTGCTGAGCCTCAATTTGAAGGACAGACAAAAACCAAGCTAGGTAACTCAGAGGTGAGTTTGAGTGTCGATCAAGCGGTTTCGGAGATGCTTTCACACTATTTGGAAGAGAATCCAAAGGCTGCGAAAATGATTGTGAATAAGGTGATCCTTGCTGCTCAGGCTCGTCATGCTGCACGTAAAGCACGTGAGTTAGTACAGAGAAAAACGGTGCTATCTGGTGGAGGTCTTCCTGGTAAGCTTGCTGACTGCTCTTCTAAAGATGCTTCTGCTTGTGAGGTGTTCCTTGTCGAGGGTGATTCTGCGGGTGGTACTGCAAAACAGGGGCGTGATAGAAAATTCCAAGCGATCTTGCCATTGAGAGGTAAGATCTTGAATGTGGAAAAAGCAATGACACATAAGGTGTTTGAGAGCGAAGAGATTCGTAATATCTATACCGCTTTAGGTGTTCGTGTGGGAACAGAGGATGACGAAAAAGGGTTGGACTACTCTAGACTTCGTTACCACAAGATTGTTATCATGACCGATGCCGACGTGGATGGATCGCATATTGCAACATTGATTATGACTTTCTTCTTTAGATTCATGCAGGATCTGATTAAGAATGGTTATCTGTATATTGCTACTCCTCCACTATACTTGGTGAAGAAAGGTAACAAAGAAGAGTATTGCTGGACTGATCCACAAAAAGACCGTTTGGTGGAAGAGTGGGGTAACGGAAACGAAAGTTCTGTACACGTACAACGTTATAAGGGTCTTGGTGAGATGAACGCGGAGCAGTTGTGGAATACCACAATGGATCCAGAAGAGCGTATGCTTAGACAAGTGACTATCGATAATGCTGTGGAAGCGGACCATACATTCTCTATGCTTATGGGCGATGAAGTGGCTCCTCGTAGAAACTTTATTGAAGAGAATGCTGTTTATGCAAATATTGATGTATAAGACATTATAAAAATATGAAACCGCCTTCTTCTTAGATGGCGGTTTTTTTCTATCTAATATTTCGATACTACTATTAAATATGTTATTCATACAAAAAGATTATCCATTAAAGTCTTTAAATACTTTTGGCGTGGATGCCAAAGCCAAATACTTTATATCTTTTGACTCGATTGATGATATTGAAGAGTTGAACTGTCTGCTAACCTCTAGGTTTGAAAATGAGAAGAAGTTTGTTCTTGGGGGGGGTAGTAACGTTCTTTTTACCGAAGATTTTGATGGCCTGGTGATGCAGTCACACATAAACAACATAATCAAAGAGACAAACACTGACTCAATCGTCACAGTGGAGGTTGGTTCGGGAATGGTGTGGGATCATTTTGTAGCCTACTGTGTGTCTAAAGGCTGGGGTGGGGTGGAGAACCTATCCCATATACCAGGTGTGGTTGGTGCTGCACCAGTCCAGAATATTGGTGCATATGGTATCGAGGCTAAGGATGTTATCGAAGAGGTCTGTTTTTGGGATTTTGAGACAGAATCCATTGTCGTTATAAAAAATGATGATTGTCATTTTGGATATAGAGACTCTATATTTAAACATCGTTATAAAGGGCTCGCTTTGGTCTTGAGTGTTACTTTTAAACTGACGCTAAAAGATCATGCCATAAATATCGGATATGGTGCGCTAAAGGATCTAGAGAGCTATGGCGCAGACTTGTCATTGACTCAGGTTCGTGAACGTATTGTGGAGATTCGTGAAAGCAAACTGCCAAATCCTGAGGTGATTGGTAATGGTGGTAGCTTCTTTAAAAATCCCGTTCTAGATAAAGAGGTGGTAGATAACCTTTTAAAACATTACCCCCAAATGGTGGTATACCCTTTAGATAGTGGCAAAGTGAAAGTGGCTGCTGGATGGCTTATCGAGCATGCTGGTTGGAAAGGCTATACGGAAGGTGCCGTAGGAGTCCACGATAAACAGTCGCTTGTTTTGGTAAACCATGGGGCTGCAAAAGGCAATGATGTGGTCGCTTTGGCTCAAAAGATCATAAAAGATATCGATCAAAAGTTTGGAATAAAATTAGAACCAGAGGTGATCTTCTTATAGAAAACAGTAGAAAAGATCACTCTTTATATTTATAACAAAGCACATTAGTATCTCTCTAATGTGCTTTGTTGCGTTAGTAGAGGCCTGATGTTTGCGTCTAGATGTTTGATTTCTATAGTGCTTTTGGATAAAGCTGTAATGAACGGTTAGATGCGATCATCTTATCTAACCGTGGCAAGTGATGTTTGCTTGGTATAGACACGATGCTCGTGTCTATATGTTTTGATTTGCAATGCTGCTTCACCTTACACTGAAGGTCCTACACTTTCTAGCCCAGTGCGAAGCCTTGGGTGGAATTGGTGTAATAATCATACGAGGGCTGTAAGTCCGATATCATGACTTCATTCCATCGATTTAGTTGCATAAAAGGCGTTCCAAGGCAATGGCACGTCTTTAATGCAATAACTGTGAACGTGGTGCTCCAACTTGGCATCTTTCTATCAACCAAATGACGTTAGGTATAGATGTCCCTCACGTGCCAATGAGTTTGCATACTGTTGTGGGTGTAATCGGTATCATTTGATTGTTGGGCATATGATGTTGATAAATGATAATTGTTTTTGCTTGTTAAATTAATGCGTTTAACATATATTTGATTTATAATCTAATTTAGATATTATCGATCTCGGTGATCGGTAGGATAATAGAGCTATTTCCCTTATAAACTTCGATTTAATTCACGTTTACAGAACGTAGCTCTAGGGGGGCTATGTTATAATTTAGTGTTGTGGTATACATCACATTTTATGATATAGACTATATTTTATTACATAATTTCAGGTCTATGTATAGCATAAAACTAGAAGTGAATGGGAACATACGTCATGTTAACTGTTTGGACTACGACTACTTCTGTCCCGTAGTGACAGATAATTGGCTGTATCGGAGATACTTGCAGAAGTATTTTCCTTATGATATTATGGATCGTTATCGTGCAGATATAGGTGATCGTGATATCCCGCCCTTAGAGGTAGGGCCTTTGGATCTTCAAATCCAGAAAGATTGTATGTGTAAAGTTGAATTTGGAAATTATCTTCCTTCGTTGCGTTTTAGTGATGTCTTAAGTTCTCCCTTTGGAGAAGATCAAATGAAGTCGGACTATTATAATGCATTGGGTCAGGCACGCTATGATGCGGGCTTAGATCATGGCTTGGCACCTAACTATGGTCTCTTGTTAGATCGCTTTGTTCGTCCATTGGAGAATACTATTGATAGAATATGCAAAGAGCTTTTGGGTGGTCAATTCTATCTGACCATGGATAGTAGTGATCAGGATGATTTCTTTTATCAATGGATGTTCTCTGGTCAGATGCACCAAGGGGTTATTACGTTAGTGGATGATCAATTTATGGGTTTTAAGATTGAGTTTTGGGACTGCTACTGTGTGGGGCTGAAAGAGGAGATGTGTTCCGATGATCAGAATAGTATGCAGATGACCCTACGTCTCTCTCCTGCCATTACTCGTAATCGTAAAAGAAAACATATTAAATCGTGGAGAATTACTGAGCTGAAAGAGGATGCTAAGGTTGTAAGAACGATTGCTAGGAGTAGTTCTGAAGAGAAGCATAAATTATTAGAGCTCTACTGGACCGATTTGGATGGTCATAGGTTGGAAAGTCCAATGGAGGGAAAGAATCTATTGGTGGTGAAAAGCAGAAATAGTGTTGGTAAGTTGGTGACCTTTAATTTGAATAACATGTGGTATGATCTTTATTACCAGGATGGATATTTAGAGGATGATATCCTTAAGGATTATAAGATCACTTCCGATATGGATCAATTAGAGATCGAGGCATATTAACCTATTTTAAAATTACTACTATGTTAAAAACATCAATGAGTGTTTATTTTTCTAATGATCTTAATAGTAAGGTTATGGGAGAAACAAATGGAAAGGAAGCGGTGGATGAGATTCTACTTATTCCTGAAACTGGAGAGATAATATGTCTTTTAAAGTCAGACCACGATGAACTGATAAAAGTAGATGACGAGAGTGGTGAGACTAACCATTATTTGGGCGATAATATTATAAAAGAGTTGGCAAAAACAACTTTTAAGTCCAATGATGAAAAAGCAGATGCAATTCGTAAGGCTTTTTTTAGTGATGAAGAAGAACCAAAGAAAGACGGTAGCAGCGACAATAATACAATCTCCCCTATCCCTGATAACTATAAGGAATCCCTACTGTATACAGAGTGTATTCGTTTAAAAGAGAAGGCTACTTCTATGGTAGCGAAGAAATTTATTGAAAAGGTAAAGAAGAAATATACATCTCGTCTTAAGAATGATTCTTTAAAGAAATCGACCGTCGAATGTATGTTTAAAATTTTCGAGAATGCGGTAGAGGGAGAGGATCTTCTGAAAGATTGTAAAATATCAGCAAAGAAAGAGAAGAACGTCAAAACACAAAAGAAGGTTTGGAATAAAAAGATAGATAGAAAAATAAAAACAAAGATATTACAGAGTTCCTATCCAAAATCTTATAAAAAGATAAAGAAGTATTTGAATAAAGATAAAGCAGAGTATAAAGAGGAGCATGATATTGCAATTCTAAAGGTTTTGTCTCAATTAGTTAAAACGGTTCCGTTTCCTGAAGAGATCGAAAAGTTTCTGACCTCGTTAGATTACTCTGTAACGGAGGAGTGGGAAAAGACTTTTGCGTTAGTAGAAGGAAAAAGAGATTTTAATAAAGAGGAGGACAAGAAACATATTATTGAACTACTCAAAAAAGATACTTTTTCCCAAGACCATGCACATATTGTGATCCGAGAGGTTAGGGATTTGTGGAAAAAAGGCGAAGAAGATCAGGAGTTTGATGAGAAATTTGGACTTTATACTGCAAAGATTTTGTTTGAGAAGGGTAAAAATCCGAATATTGATTTAGGTAAACAGTATCGTGCAAAACTCAAAAAGACTGTAGAAGATGAACCTGTTCCCCCAAATGTTTTTACGGCAGGGGTTGAATATTCCCTGCTTCGATTGGCAGCCAAAGCAGAAGGGGAATTCGAAAGCAATATTTTAGAAGGTAAATTGGCGAAAGGAAGTATTAAAGCAGAAGCTGATGCGGTGTTGGCAGAAGGGAAAGCCAATGCCAATTTCTATTTCCCTAATGAAAATGGGCACCATGCAAAATTAGATGTAACAAAACGGACAGAAAAGAAGCAGTGGGAGAAGATACCCGCGGAAGATAATAGTGAACACTATCCTGCTAATTTTTTCTTTGACTGTGATTTTATTGCACCCCACACCGCTTATGGTTTAATTAAGCAGTTTAAACATCTGAATAACTATAATCCAAGTAAAACGAAATTGATTGGGCTCGATATTATCGGCCATACCGATGCTAAGGGGAGTAGTATTTATAACCAAGGTTTAGGACAAAGAAGAGCCGATGCAGCGTATCATTTTTTGAAAGCAGAATATGTTGGGCTTTCTCATTTTTTTAGTACAGGAACGTGGCAAGAAGCTCATATCGAGTTTATGCAAGCGGTTGTGAATTTAAATTACACTCTTTATGCCTCTCCATATATTGGAGTACAGAATAATAATTTGAACGAAGAGCAAAGGAAGCAACAAAGAGATTATTATCCACTGATGTTTCCCATGTAGGCTAACATCTTGATTTACAGCATAAAAAGAAGCATGTTTATTTTGATAATTCATTAATTATCAGTAAATTAATGTTGTTCCAATAACCAAATAAATCATGCTTCAGAATAAAAGTACAAAAGTTTTTTCAGAGACACAGAGTTTTTTCAGTTCAAGTGAAAAAGGAATTAATCGAATTATTAGCCTTTACAAGTTACTCAACTTAAGACAACTGAAATTAGGAAATAAAGAGTTGCCTCAGTCTACTTACTTCAAAGGTGACATACTATTAGGCTTACTACTTTTCCCAATTTTCTCTATCCCTAATATTTATAGCTACAGTAAGCATTATCTATCAGAGATGTTAGAAGCACAAAAGAATACATTCTATCGATTTAAAAATAACAGCCAGATAGATTGGCGTACTATAGTTTCATCATGTAATAATAAACTCTTTGGTCAAATAGCCAAAAACTCTCACTCTGATGACTGTAATCAAGCAGAAAGATGCTTAATTATTGACGATACTGATTTTGAGAAGTCTACCTACAAAACTGAACATGTTAGTAAAATATGGTCGCATGTAACCCATCGTTATATATTTGGTTTTAAAGGATTATTTCTAGGTTTATGGGATGGCAAAAGCTATTTTACATTGGACTTCTCTCTACATAAAGAAAGAGGGAAGAATAAAAAGACTCCATTTGGACTCACTGCCAAACAACGTAAAAAACAGTTCTCAAAGAAACGATCAACAAAGAGTAATGGGTTTAACCGAGAGAAAGAACTCGTTATTGATAAAATAACGATGGCAAAAGAGATGATGGTAAATGCTATTAAACAAGGAATTACAGTAGACTACATACTTATGGACAGTTGGTTCTTCTGTGATTCAATATTAAAAACTGTGATCTCTAATGGTATGCATCTTGTTGCAATGGCTAAGATGTCTAGTGCTAAATATTCTTTCAAAGACAAAGAATATAGCACCAAAGAACTTGCTCTCTTACTTAAACAGCGAAAGAGAGTAAAATGGGTAAAGTCACTTAGTCTATATTGTGCAGAAGTCACAGTGAAATATAAAGGTACAGATGTAAAACTATTCTTTTGCAAGAACAGTAAGCGAGGGAAATGGCATTTATTGGTATCTTCAAATACAAAGCTGAGCATAGAGAAAGCTTATCAGATATATAGTATTAGATGGAGTATTGAGGTCTTTTTTAAGGAATCAAAGAACTATTTTGGTTTAGGAAAATCTCAATCGAGTGATTTTGATGCTCAAATAGCAGATCTATCTGTAGCTATTATTGAGTTTAACGTTTTTAGTTTAGCAAAAAGGTTCGAGGCATATGAGACGCTAGGTGGAATCTTTGCTCATGTAAAAGATCAAGGAATGGAACTTGTAATAGTACAACGAATTTGGGGTTTTATCCTCGAATTGATGAGAACTCTCGCAGAAATCATCGATAGTGATTTTAATGAATTGATAATCAGTGTACTTAAAAATAAACCCGAAAATAATAAATTCTTTAGGCTCATTGAATCAATGGTTTATGAACCTGAATAAAGACATGGGAAACATCAGTTATCCATATAAAGGGGAGTCGCAACGGAGAATAAATATTAATAATCCGACACAAGAGAATGTAACACAACCTAGGGACAAATTAGAAGAACTAATTATTCCTAATTATAAGATTATAGAAAGAATAGAGAAAATAGAAGGTATAGAAAAGGATAAAGAGTTTAAATTTAGTGACTTCCATCAATATCTGAAGAAGAATTATCCAGAGTATGTCGATTTGTCTCAGAAACCGATTGAATTCTTCGATAAGATGAATGGCTTCCCAGTCTATTTCCATGAAACAGCATCCTTCTTTGGAAAGTATTCATCAGAATATATCTTAAAACTACTTTATGCTTACCGTGGTGCCATAGCAAATCGATATCCATTTATTATTGATAGTATCGTGAGACATGGTGAAAGGGTAACCAGTAAAGGAGAAAGTGAATTACTTGTAGATACCCAAGAGCGTAATAAGCAAAATAGACGTGTGGTTTTAACGGGGTATAAGCTAGAGGAGAGAAACACTTTCTCTACCGTGGATGTCGCGAAGCTTGATTTTGGTTATTTCCGTATGGATCTATTAGGGGAAGTGAGTGGTTATGCAGGAGCCAATGTGTTGCTCTCGGCAGATATAAATGTCGGGGTTAATACCGAAGCATTATTGATCAAAGGGTCACGGAAATGTGAGAAGGAAAAGGTCCATGACATTAAAAGGAAAGAGATCAGTACTAAAAACAAGAAGACCAAAGACAAAGAGGATTCTGATCCGTTGTTGGAGGCCAAAGCCAGTGGAAAAGGAGGTGCCTTTGTAGGGGTTAAAGCGGAAGCCGGATTAAAAGCGGCACTACAGTGGAACTCCGTAATAATAGAAAAGGATGATTGTAAAGAGCTTGGTAATGTAGGGGTTGCTGTGAATGGAACTGCCGGAGCAGAACTGTCGGGCGAGTTTAAAATTGGTTATGATTCTACTAGTGGTCGTTTTACCATCAAAGCTTCTGCTTCTGCTGCTTTGGGAGCAGGAGGTGGTGGCACCGCCGAATTCTCTGTAGGTTTAGGAGGTCTTTATGAGTTGGTGATGTATGTTTATAACCAGTTAAAAGATAACGATTTCAATTTTGTAGATCTATTTGAAACCACCAGGGAAGGGTATAATGTCTATCAAATCTTTGTTGCTTGGCAAGTTCAATTGCTTCAAGAAGGAGTTGATCTGGCAAAGGATGCTAAGAAGGCCATAGAAGGTTTTGCTAGCGATATTACCATTAAAGCACAAGTACTGTTGAGTGATGCTCGTAAACTGGTTGCAGATTGGCATGCTGCCGAACAAAAGGAGGGGCAGATAAAGAACCTATTGTCTATGATTAAGGACGGGAAAAAAAATAAAGGGTTCATGAATTTCCTTACTCCAGAAGTTAAAGGGCGTATCCTCTACTACTTAGCAAAACATCGCATCAGCTATTGGGAGGATATAAAGACATTTGATAAGAATCATGGGAGTGAAACGGCTGCATTAAAAATTTTAGAGGAATATATTGTTAGCAAACGCGATTGGCAGGAGACCTTTGAGCATATGGTGGTCGATGCAAGAAAGGATGAAAATTCGTCACAACCATATACAAGAATAAAGAGTAAAAGAAAGAACAAGAGTTTTGATGATATGGAACGAGACGTTCTATTGCTAACGGATAATGAGAATTGGTTAAAAACGTATCTTTTAAAAGATGCGGAGGATTGGAAAAGAGTAGTTGAAATAAGAAAAGAGTTATGGAAGAAAGAAGAGGAAAAATAGTCTCACTATTATTGGTTTTATGTGTTTGTCTGTTTCATGTCTCTTGTGCCCAGAAGGGTAAGCCAGAGTCGGAAACGGATTGGATTATCAAGAAATCTTTGACGGATTTGGTTTATGTGGAAGGAGGCACTTTTATGTTAGGAGATGTGGGGTATACGGATAGTTTGGGCGTACATCGCCTTTTTGCGAACCATGGAAGTGCATTGCCAGTCCATAAGGTGACCCTAGATAGTTATTCTATCGGTAAGTTGGAAGTGACTTTTAAGGAGTTTGATCTCTTTTGTAAACAAACAGGACGAGAGTTAGTAGGAGAAGTCCAATCAAGAGAGTCTGGAAGGTTCTTTCGACCAGAGTTGTCTGCAACATTTATGACATGGGATGAGGCGATGGCCTACTGTGCATGGTTAGGGAAATTAACTGGTTTGGCATTTAATTTGGCTACGGATGCACAGTGGGAGTATGCTGCGCGCAGCCGGGGTTTGGCAGTAAAGTATGGCACGGACAATGGCTTGATGGAAAAAGGACGTAACTATAAGAGTGATTACTATGAAACCCCAGCCGACAACCCTCCTCCAGGCAATTATCCTCCAAACCCTTTGGGACTGTACGATATGAGTGGCATTAACCCTGAATGGGTTCGCGATGGGTATGCACCGTATTTTAAATGGGAAAAAGTTAATCCTTTAAATGATTTTCAACACAGTATTGTTACCATTCGAGGTTTTCATCCCAATGTTTATAGCAGAGGTTCTCGAGCCAACTATAGAACAGGAGCAGGAGCAGGTATTCGATTTGTAGTAAATTCACTAACCCCCGTTGATGTTGAATCTGTATTAGATAGCCTTGGTCTATCTATGCCTAGTTCAAAAGATATAGAGAAGTATATGCCAAAGAATTGGGTTGCTCCAGGTAAATACCCTCTTTAATTCATTACCTGAAGCGCAAGGGGAAAAAGCACCACGTAGAGGGGCGATGCTCGCGTCTAAATTTTAGCCACGGATTATCACGGATCTTTGTTGAAGCACAGTTGATGGGACAACCGCTGGGAGCGCTGAGCTCCAGCTCGGCATCGTGTGTCAGGAGAGCGACAACTTAGCATTGCTTCATGGAGGAGTTGAATTGCAAGGATAGCACAAAGGTACGAAGGAATTTTAGCCACGGATTTTTATTTGTTGTTGCAACATTCCCTGAAAGGGAAACCGAACATAGCCCAATGGTGAAAACCATAGTTTGACCGCAAGGTCAAAGTATTGGTTGGAGCCTTGGGTAATAGAGTAAAAACAACAGAAGGGCTGTAAGTCCGACCCTTATCGCGTTTTGTTGACGTTGGTTTGGATGGTTTGTGCCAATTTATTGGCACGCCTTGCGAGAAGGTTGTTGGATTTGGAGATGCGAGCATCGCGTCTGTACGAGATGTTTTTGTAGCCTTAGAGAATTCAAATAAGAAAAGAGTTATGGAAGAAAGAAGAGGAAAAATAGTTTCACTATTATTGGTTTTATGTGTTTGTCTGTTTCATGTCTCTTGTGCCCAGAAGGGTAAGCCCGAGTCGGAAACGGATTGGATCATCAAGAAATCTTTAACGGACTTGGTTTATGTGAAAGGTGGCACTTTTATGTTAGGAGATGTGGGGTATACGGATAGTTTGGGTGTGCATCGTCTTTTCGCGAACCATGGAAGTGCATTGCCAGTTCATAAAGTGACTTTAGATAGTTATTCTATCGGTAAGTTAGAGGTGACTTATAAGGAGTTTGATCTATTCTGTAAACTAACTGGACGAGATTTGGTTGGCGAAAATAGAGAGGGAAGGTATAGTATATTTTTTCGACCAGAGTTGTCCGCAACACATATGACATGGGATGATGCGATGGCCTACTGTGCATGGTTAGGGAAATTAACTGGTTTGGCATTTAATTTGGCGACGAATGCGCAGTGGGAGTATGCTGCGCGTAGCCGGGGTTTGGCAGTAAAGTATGGCACGGACAATGGTTTAATGGAAAAAGGACGTAACTATAAGAGTGATTACTATGAAACATCTGCCGACAACCCTCCTCCAGGCAGTTACCCCCCGAACCCTTTGGGACTGTACGATATGAGTGGCATTAACCCTGAATGGGTTCGCGATGGGTATGCACCGTATTTTAAATGGGAAAAAGTTAATCCTTTAAATGATTTTCAACACAGTATTGTTACCATTCGAGGTTTTCATCCCAATGTTTATAGCAGAGGTTCTCGAGCCAACTATAGAACAGGAGCAGGAGCAGGTATTCGATTTGTAGTAAATTCACTAACCCCCGTTGATGTAGAAACTGTATTAGATAGCCTCGGTCTATCTATGCCTAGTTCCAAAGATTTAGAGAAGTATATGCCAAAGAATTGGGTTGCTCCGGGTAAATACCCTCTTTAATTCATTACCTGAAGCGCAAGGGGAAAAAGCACCACGTAGAGGCGCGATGCTCGCGTCTAAATTTTAGCCACGGATTAGACGGATTAACACGGATCTTTGTTGATGCAATAAATTTTAATGCTTGAATATTCCCTGAAAGGGAACCCGAACATAGCCCAATGGTGAAAACCATAGTTTGACCGCAAGGTCAAAGTATTGGTTGGAGCCTTGGGTAATAGAGTAAAAACAATAGGAGGGCTGTAAGTCCGATGCATCATGGAGGAGTTGAATCGCAAGGATGGCACACAGATGAATACTACGGTTGTCGCTCTCTTGTGGTACGATGCCGAGCGGAGCTCGGCGTTCCCAGCGGTTGAGGTATCCCTCTCGTGCCAATTCATTGGCACGCCGTGCGAGCATCGCTTCTTTACAAGGTCATGGGGTTGCTTGGTAGAGACACGATGCTCGTGTCTAATGTGTTTTGGAAATGTTGGTTTTTGTTGGATTTGGAGATGCGAGCATTGCATCTGTGCGAGATGTTTTTGTAGCCTTAGATAATTTAAAATAAGAAAAGAGTTATGGAAGAAAGAAGAGGAAAAATAGTCTCACTATTATTGGTTTTATGGGTTTGTCTGTTTCATATCTCTTGTGCCCAGAAGAGTAAGCCCGATTCGGAAACGGATTGGATCATCAAAAAATCTTTGACGGACTTGGTTTATGTGAAAGGTGGCACTTTTATGTTAGGAGATGTGGGGTATACGGATAGTTTGGGCGTACATCGCCTTTTTGCGAACCATGGAAGTGCTTTGCCAGTCCATAAGGTGACCCTAGATAGTTATTCCATCGGTAAGTTGGAAGTGACTTTTAAGGAGTTTGATCTATTCTGTAAACTAACAGGACGAGATTTGGTTGGAGAAGTCCAATCAAGAGAGTCTGGAAGGTTCTTTCGACCAGAATTGTCTGCAACATTTATGACATGGGATGATGCGATGGCCTACTGTGCATGGTTAGGGAAATTAACTGGTTTGTCATTTAATTTGGCAACGAATGCGCAGTGGGAGTATGCTGCGCGCAGCCGAGGATTGGCAGTAAAGTATGGCACGGACAATGGATTGATGGAAAAAGGTCGTAACTATAAGAGTGATTATTATGAAACATCGGCCGACAACCCTCCTCCAGGCAGTTACCCTCCAAACCCTTTGGGCCTGTACGATATGAGTGGCATTAACCCTGAATGGGTTCGCGATGGGTATGCACCATATTTTAAATGGGACAAAGAAAATCCTATAAATGATTTTCAACACAGTATTGTTACCATTCGAGGTTTTCATCCCAATGTTTATAGCAGAGGTTCTCGAGCCAACTATAGAACAGGCGCAGGAGCAGGTATTCGATTTGTAGTAAATTCACTAACCCCCGTTGATGTAGAAACTGTATTAGATAGCCTCGGTCTATCTATGCCTAGTTCCAAAGATATAGAGAAGTATATGCCAAAGAATTGGGTTGCTCCAGGTAAATACCCTCTTTAATTCATTACCTGAAGCGCAAGGGGAAAAAGCACCACGTAGAGGCGCGATGCTCGCGTCTAAATTTTAGCCACGGATTAGACGGATTAACACGGATCTTTGTTGATGCAATAAATTTTAATGCTTGAATATTCCCTGAAAGGGAACCCGAACATAGCCCAATGGTGAAAACCATAGTTTGACCGCAAGGTCAAAGTATTGGTTGGAGCCTTGGGTAATAGAGTAAAAACAATAGGAGGGCTGTAAGTCCGATGCATCATGGAGGAGTTGAATCGCAAGGATGGCACACAGATGAATACTACGGTTGTCGCTCTCTTGTGGTACGATGCCGAGCGGAGCTCGGCGTTCCCAGCGGTTGAGGTATCCCTCTCGTGCCAATTCATTGGCACGCCGTGAGAGCATCGCTTCTGTACGAGGTCATGGGGTTGCTTGGTAGAGACACGATGCTCGTGTCTAATGTGTTTTGGAAATGTTGGTTTTTGTTGGATTTGGAGATGCGAGCATTGCATCTGTGCGAGATGTTTTTGTAGCCTTAGAGAATTTAAATAAGAAAAGAGTTATGGAAGAAAGAAGAGGAAAAATAGTCTCACTATTATTGGTTTTATGGGTTTGTCTGTTTCATATCTCTTGTGCCCAGAAGGGTAAGCCCGAGTCGGAAACGGATTGGATCATCAAAAAATCTTTGACGGACTTGGTTTATGTGAAAGGAGGCACTTTTATGTTGGGAGATGTGGGATATACGGATAGTTTGGGGGTACATCGCCTTTTTGCGAACCATGGAAGTGCATTGCCAGCCCATAAAGTGACCCTAGATAGTTATTCCATCGGTAAGTTGGAAGTGACTTACAAGGAGTTTGATCTCTTTTGTAAACTAACAGGGCGAGATTTGGTTGGAGAAGTCCAATCAAGAGAATCAGGAAGGTATTTTCGACCAGAGTTGTCCGCAACACATATGACATGGGATGATGCGATGGCCTACTGTGCATGGTTAGGGAAATTAACAGGTTTGTCATTTAATTTGGCAACGAATGCGCAGTGGGAGTATGCTGCGCGCAGCCGGGGTTTGGCAGTAAAGTATGGCACGGACAATGGTTTAATGGAAAAAGGTCGTAACTATAAGAGTGATTATTATGAAACCCCTGTCGACAACCCTCCTCCAGGCAGTTATCCTCCAAACCCTTTGGGACTGTACGATATGAGTGGCATTAGACCTGAATGGGTTCGCGATGGGTATGCACCATATTTTAAATGGGACAAAGAAAATCCTATAAATGATTTTCAACACAGTATTGTTACCATTCGAGGTTTTAGTCTGAATGTTTATAGCAGAGGTTCTCGAGCCAACTATAGAACAGGAGCAGGAGCAGGTATTCGATTTGTAGTAAATTCACCAACTCCCGTTGATGTTGAATCCGTATTAGATAGCCTAGGTCTATCTATGCCTAGTTCAAAAGATCTAGAGAAGTATATGCCAAAGAATTGGGTTGCTCCGGGTAAATACCCTCTTTAATTCATTATTTGAAGCGTAAGGAGGAAAAGCACCACGTAGAGGCGCGATGCTCGCGTCTAAATTTTAGCCACGGATTAGACGGATTAACACGGATCTTTGTTGATGCAATAAATTTTAATGCTTGAATATTCCCTGAAAGGGAACCCGAACATAGCCCAATGGTGAAAACCATAGTTTGACCGCAAGGTCAAAGTATTGGTTGGAGCCTTGGGTAATAGAGTAAAAACAATAGGAGGGCTGTAAGTCCGATGCATCATGGAGGAGTTGAATCGCAAGGATGGCACACAGATGAATACTACGGTTGTCGCTCTCTTGTGGTACGATGCCGAGCGGAGCTCGGCGTTCCCAGCGGTTGAGGTATCCCTCTCGTGCCAATTCATTGGCACGCCGTGAGAGCATCGCTTCTGTACGAGGTCATGGGGTTGCTTGGTAGAGACAGGATGCTCGTGTCTAATGTGTTTTGGAAATGTTGGTTTTTGTTGGATTTGGAGATGCGAGCATTGCATCTGTGCGAGATGTTTTTGTAGCCTTAGATAATTTAAAAAAAGAAAAGAGTTATGGAAGAAAGAAGAGGAAAAATAGTCTCACTATTATTGGTTTTATGGGTTTGTCTGTTTCATATCTCTTGTGCCCAGAAGGGTAAGCCCGAGTCGGAAACGGATTGGATCATCAAAAAATCTTTGACGGACTTGGTTTATGTGAAAGGTGGCACTTTTATGTTGGGAGATGTGGGGTATACGGATAGTTTGGGCGTACATCGCCTTTTTGCGAACCATGGAAGTGCATTGCCAGTCCATAAGGTGACCCTAGATAGTTATTCTATCGGTAAGTTAGAGGTGACTTTTAAGGAGTTTGATCTATTCTGTAAACTAACAGGACGAGATCTTGTTGGAGATAATCGAGAGGGAAGGTATAGTATATTTTTTCGACCAGAGTTGTCTGCAACATTTATGACATGGGATGAGGCGATGGCCTACTGTGCATGGTTAGGAAAATTAACTGGTTTGTCATTTAATTTGGCGACGAATGCGCAGTGGGAGTATGCTGCGCGTAGCCGGGGTTTGGCAGTAAAGTATGGCACGGACAATGGTTTAATGGAAAAAGGACGTAACTATAAGAGTGATTACTATGAAACATCTGCCGACAACCCTCCTCCAGGCAGTTACCCCCCGAACCCTTTGGGACTGTACGATATGAGTGGCATTAACCCTGAATGGGTTCGCGATGGGTATATGGAATATTATAAGATTCCAGAAGTTAATCCTTTAAATGATTTTCAATACAGTATTGTTACCATTCGAGGTTTTAGTCTGAATGTTTATAGCAGAGGTTCTCGAGCCAACTATAGAACAGGAGCAGGAGCAGGTATTCGATTTGTAGTAAATTCACCAACTCCCATTGATGTTGAATCCGTATTAGATAGCCTCGGTCTATCTATGCCTAGCTCAAAAGATCTAGAGAAGTATATGCCGAAGAATTGGGTTGCACCGGGTAAATACCCTCTTTAGTTCTCTATTCCAAGATGCCGAGTTATACAATCATTGGGAGCTCCATGTTCTCAATGATTCGATGTGCACTGTGTTGCGTGGTTTGTGCCAATGCCTTTTATGTAAGTGCTGGGAACGGGGTACTCTAGTTCGGCATCTTTTTATGACCCCGATGACAGTATTTAATGGAGATCGCTTCAATCTTAAAGAGTGGTTTGTGGTGCTAATAGCGGGTGATTGAACAGACTATCGAGTTGATATTAAGTAAACAGCTGCTTAATTATCGATATGATAAGGAGTAAGAACGTTTGGTGATTATGTCGTTGTAGAATTTAGACGCGATTATCGCGTCTAAATAGTGGTTTTTATTCCCAAATGGATTGTTCTATTATATACTGTATGTTTTAATGTGCGCGATGGGTGTCAGGTTTGAATTCGTGTAGGTTGATTGTTAACTTGATGTGTGAGTTTAAAAGAACTTCCAAGTGATAATGTAGTTGTAATGGCCACATTGTAGGTCTTCTTTTTTTGAGTCTTGCCAGCTTCCATATTTCTTTACTTCGTTACATCCTATTTCGAAGTGTGCCATGGCAATCCCCATGTCGATTGCGTTAAGGTTAATATGTACCAAAGAGGATTCGAGTGATTTCTGTTTCTTCATATAAAAATGGACACAATTTCCATCAATGATAAGTCTCCATGGCTGGGTGTTGTCTACGGAAGGTGCCCATCTAACCATCTCTAGCGGTATGTATAGCTCTTCTGCTTGAGTTCCAGCGATAGGGTTTGAGAGGTCTTCGTTAAAGAATAGCTCCTCGAAAGGTCTTCTGGTTTTAGATTTTACAAATGAGCAAAGTGCTTTTTCAATAAACGACTTGGGCAGAGCTTTACCAACAGGTATGATAGCGGGGATGAATTTTGTGTCGGGAATAGAGAGAGCCTCTTTGAATTCACTTCTATTGAATGATCCTCCCATCCAGCAGGTACCCAACTTCATGCCCAGTAGTTTTATAACTTTCTTCTGGATAATGTATCCATAGTCCACCATTCCTTTGGTGCTTCTTTCGTCAAGGATACCTATAATACAGCTTCTGATACCTCTAACAAAACCATAAGTTCCCATGTTTCTGTTTTGAAGTATATATTCTTGCCTATCAATTAATTTCATGATAATAGGCGTCTTAAAGGGGCCGCTATTGTCTTTGTGAACAATTTCATGTACATCGTGACATAGTTTACCTAACAAAGGAGTGTTCTCAAATGTTCTTGTTGATCTTCTTTGTTTGATTAGTTCTAACAGTGATCCCATTTTATTTTTTTGCTCAAGTATTACGTGTTCAATAATGTTTTAGAGGGTCTAATGTCTGAAAAAAATAGATAGTACAAAAATTTATTTTCGAAATCTGATGTTTTAGATTGTAATGGTATTGAAATAAAATGAGTTTAAGTCTAACTAATTGATATTATATTACTGTTTTTGTTGGTTATTTATGAATATATTGATTGTTTTCATAGTAGAATGGCATTCATGAAAAAAACATTAATTGATTGAATGGCTTGATTATTTCAATGTAAAAATGGGTGTGTATGTACTATTTGATTAATTTTGTAATCAAAAGCACTTTATTATGATTCATTCTATGACAGGCTATGGAAAGGCCGAAAAGGAGATTGGAACCAAGAAGATCACCATCGAGGTGAAATCTCTTAATAGTAAACAGATGGACATCTATACTCGAATTCCTAGCATGTATAAAGCGAAGGATATTCAAGTAAGAAAGATGATTTCTGAAAAATTAGTGCGTGGAAAAGTAGAGTTTAATCTTTTCTATGAGAATTTAGGTGAAGTGTCTTCGACAAAAATAAATATTCCAATTGTAAAGAACTATTTTGAACAATTAACTCAATTAAGTAATGAATTGAACATCTCATTGGATGCCAGTGCACTACAGACTCTTGTTCAGCTTCCTGATGCATTAAAAACAGAACATCAAGAGTTAAATGAAGATGAGTGGATCGAGATTGAATCACTTATTGGATCTGCATTGGATGAGATCGCTGACTTTAGGTTACAAGAGGGAAGTGCTTTAGTGAAAGATATAGAGTTGAATATTCGATTGATAAGAGATCTGATTCCTGTGGTTGAGAATTATGAAGAAGATCGAATAAAGACGGTTAGAGCTCGATTGACTGAACATATTGATGAGTTATCAAAAGTAGAGAAGTTTGATGCGAATCGTTTTGAGCAAGAGATGATCTACTACATTGAGAAGTTTGATATTAATGAAGAGAAGGTGCGTTTAAGAAACCACTGTGATTATTTTGAGAAAACGCTTTCTGCTGGTGGCGCTGTTGGTAAGAAGCTTGGTTTTATTTCGCAAGAGATTGGTCGTGAGATAAATACACTTGGTTCAAAAGCTAATCATGCTGAGATTCAAAAGAATGTGATCCTAATGAAGGATTCATTAGAGAAGATTAAGGAGCAGGTTTTGAATGTATTATAAGAATATTATAGTTGATGAATAAAGGTAAGTTAATTATTTTCTCGGCGCCTTCAGGATCGGGAAAGACTACAATCGTAAGACATCTGTTGACCAAGGAGCTTCCGTTAGAGTTTTCTGTTTCGGCTACAAGTCGAACACCTCGTCATACGGAGACTGATGGTAAGGATTACTATTTTTTGTCTCCAGATGAGTTCAAACAACGCATTGATACAGGAGATTTTCTTGAGTGGGAAGAGGTGTATACAGACACTTTCTATGGAACACTTATTGAAGAGGTGGAGCGTATTCGTGACAAAGGACATCATGTTCTATTTGATGTTGATGTTGTTGGTGGGGTGAATATTAAAAAATATTATGGCGAAGATGCATTGTCCATTTTTGTTAAACCACCTAGTGTTGAAGCACTCGAAGAGAGACTTAAAGGACGATCAACAGATTCGGATGAGGTGATTCAAAAGCGTCTTGCGAAGGCCAATTATGAGTTGTCTTTTGAGCCTAAATTTGATTACGTGCTTGTGAATGATCAGATAGAGGTTGCTTTCGGAGAAGCAGAGACTGTAGTACATAACTTTGTTAATAATATTGATTAAATGAATATAGTCCTTTTTTCTGGATCTTTTAGTCCTGTCCATAATGGACATGTATATCTAGTAAAAGAGCTATTAAAGGATAAAGAGGTGGATCAGGTTTGGTTATCTGTGACCCCTCTTAATCCTTTAAAAGAGGCTTCTGATGTATGGCCAATAGCCTTTAGAAAAAGCCTTATTAGGAAGGTGTTTGAATCGATGCCCAATGTGATTCTAACAGAGATTGAAGAGTCTTTGCCATCTCCTCTTTACACTATTCATACACTTTATGCTTTAAAGGAGAAGTATAAAGAATACACTTTTTCTTTGCTTGTTGGAGAGGATAATTATAGAAACATCACAAAGTGGTATAGCTACAAGGAGCTACTTGAGAACTTCTCACTGTATGTCTTTCCGAGAGAAGACGATCATGATGTTGTCCATCAGAAGAGCGTAGATATTCCGAATGTTAAGTGGTTAAAATCCCCGATGATCGATGTTTCTTCTACAGAAATACGAAATAAAGCCAAGAATCATGAACCAATAGGCAATCTTGTTCCTTATTGTATTGAGGAGGATATTGTTAATTATATCAGTATGTGATGGTCCCCCTTTGATGATCCCTCTTAGATAATTAATATTGAACTTAACTATTATGAAGTTTTTACTGTTTCTTCTAGTACTATTTTTTCAAATACTAATTCCATTGTCGACTCTCGCACAAGAGAAACCTAGTCGTCCTAAGATAGGTTTGGTGTTGAGTGGTGGTGGGGCAAAAGGCTTTGCCGAGATTGGAGTGATTAAAGTGTTAGAAGAGAACGGCTTTCCTATTGATTATATTGCAGGAACTAGTGTAGGGGCGATCATTGGTGGTGCTTACTCGATGGGGTATAGAGCTTCTGTATTGGATAGTATCGTTCGTCATTCTGATTGGATGACTATGATGAAAGATGATGTGGATCGAGAACACTATCCTATTTTTGTAAAGGAAGAGGATGCTCGTTATCACCTATCTATACCGATTTCAAAAGAGGGTATAGAACTTCCAAGGGGTATTCTTGATGGACAGAATGTCCTTAAATTCTTCTCAGATATATGTATTAACTACGAAGGAAACATCTTGTTTGATGATCTTCCTATACCATTTCGTTGCGTTGCATCCGATGTGCTTACTGGAAAAGAGGTGGTATTATCTCAAGGTAGTTTAAAGAAGGCAATACGGGCAAGTATGGCTATCCCAGGTGTGTTTACTCCAGTGAAATGGGATAATTATATGTTGCTAGATGGTTTGATGGTCAATAATTTCCCGGTGGATGTTTGTCGCGATATGGGCGCAGACTATATTATTGGTATCGACATTCAGGCACGCTTGCTTAAAGAGAATGAGATAAAAAGCGTCTATTCGATATTAGATAATGTTACAACGTGGATGGCGAAAGACACTTATGAGAGTAATGTGAATAGTTGTGATCTCTATTTGCGTCCTCCTATTGATGATTTTGAAGCAATGGATTTTAATAAGGAGATGGTGGACTCTCTGATTAAGATCGGCGAAGAATATGCAAGGTCTATGCTCCCTCGACTGTTGGAGGTGAGAGATTCGTTAGGTATTGAACCTGAGGAGCGGTTGTTCTCAAAGGTTCCGCCTCGGGATAATGATCGTTTTTTTGTTTCGGGAATAGAGATTCAAGGTTCCGATAAGATTAGTAAGAAAGAGGTTTTAGGTCGTCTGCAAATAGATCCAGGAGCTGTAACCTCTTTGTCGCATATTCATCAAGGAATTGATCAAATCTATGGTACTGGTTATTATGAGTTGGTAACGTATGAGTTAATTCAAGATGGATATGGTGGTTATATTTTGATGCTTCATGTCGATGAGTCTCATACGGCGTGGATCAATGTCGGCGTTCATTATAATACGGTAAACAATGCTGGCTTGTTGCTAAATAGTACCATCTTCGGTCGTTCAACATTTGGATCCCGACTCTCAACGGATGTTATTCTATCGCATCGATCATCTTTCTCGTTGAAATATAATATGGATCGTGGTCATCATATTGGATTGGGAGCCAATGTGAAAGTTAGAGATGAACGTTTGCCTTTATATGATAGTTATGGACGATCAAATGGGGAGGTGGACTACCTCTATACTTCGTTAGGATTGGAGGCCCACTCAATCATATACGATAGAATGCTTATCGGTTTCGGTGCCGGTTATGATTGGTACAATGTTACTAATGTGGTGAGTCCTAATTTCAGTGAAGAAGATATTTTGGGTAATAACTATGCGAATATCTTCGCTTATCTGAAATATGACTCGAAGAATAAAGCCTATTTTGCTGATAAAGGTTGGGAAGTTTTTGGTTTCGTAAAGACGATGACTAAAGATTGGTTTAATGGGAGTGATCTTTTGGATCATATTATTGTCGAGATGAATATGAAAAAGTATATTCCTGTGACTGATTATTTGACGATTGTGCCAGCTGTTAATTTTCGTATGGTTACTTGGGATGATCTACCTTGCTATCTTATGACTGCGATGGGGGGAGATCCTAGTGTGATTCAGATGAATAGTCAGTTGCCATTTATTGGATTAAGAAATATGCAGTTGCTTTCGCAAAATGCACTCATCTTTGGTTCAGATTTTCGTTTTAAGATATTTAAAGACAACTACATCACAGGGTTGTTAAATATTGCTGTCAATAGTGATTCGTTTACTGCATACCATCAATCATCCGATTTTGGACTGATTGTATATCCTTTAGTTGGAGCTGGTGTAAAGTATTCATATGATAGCCCTATTGGTCCAATCGAATTGAGTGTGAGTGGCTCTAATCATAGTAGTCGAGTGGATGCATTCTTCTCATTGGGGTATAGGTTCTAAAAAACCACCTTATGATTATGCTATGTTAAATAGTTTTCTGTAACTTAGCCTTTAAAGTACAAAGAGTAATCATCACGCTAAAAATAAAATATATATAAGGAATGGGATTTTTATTCACATTAAAATACAAGTTAGGTCTGTTTCCTACTTATGATAAGATTTCAAAGGAGTGGAATCAAATTCTTGATAAGAAAAGAACTCTTGATAAATTGCAGAACAGCGAAATCGTTAGCGAGTATCTTCAGTTGAAAGAGCAGTATGGAAATATTACTGTCTCTAATGGTGTTAATCCAGAGGAGACCAATATTTTGAATGAGTTGGCTAAGCTGGAGAAGAATAAGAAAGTGAAGAAGTTTCTTTCTCAAAATACAGAGAATATAGATAGTCAACCTTTCGAGGTGATTCACTATATGGAACTTAAGGCGACTCTTGATAACATCAAAGTAACTGCTCCTAAAGAAGAGGCTGAGAGTGATGTGAATAAATCTCGTTATATGGAATTGGCTTCAACAAATGAGGTGAAGCAGTTTGAAGCACTAAAAGCAGATTCGTCATTAGATTATTTTAATTCCAATGCACTTCTGTTAGATGAGTCTTTCTTTGAAAATAAGTCTATGGGAGAGAGATGGTCGTTAGAGCCTCAATTTAGTGATTTTAGTGGAGGATCTTATTCTCAAGCAGATGATCTTCACTTATATCAAGCAAGCAACGTTAAGCCAAACGAAAAGAGTTGTGATATTGCGGTTTTAAGAGAGTCTAAGCAAGGAAAAGCATGGTCTGCTACTTTGGGTTTCATTCCTAAAACTTTTGCTTATACGTCAGGTATGATGCATAGCAAGAAGAGTGTCTCAGCGGAGAAGCTTTCGGTAGAGGTGGCAGCGAAATTTAAACCTCAAGAGGGAGTGGTAAATGCATTGGTCTTGAAAGATAGACGTAATGGTAAGATGATTGACCTTTTCCGTACAGGAACAAAAGGAGTCGGATTTGGTACTTTTGATGCTTCGACATCTAACCACAGCTCATTAAAATCTATTGATTTTGGACGTAAGCATGTTTTTAGAATTGACATTCAAGACAATGAAATTGTTTGGTTCTTAAACAACCAAGAAGTGTCTCGCCAAGCAGGTGCTTTTAGAGGCGCAGAGTGGGATATTGCAGCTTTGGTAGCTGTGAAGAAAGAGAATGTCCAACCATCGAATATGACATTAGATTGGATACGCGTAGTAGACCAATTGGTATAGATATAAAAAAGGATGATCTAATCGATCATCCTTTTTATTTGTGATTAATCTGCAGTCACCTTTTGAGTTAACGACTGAAATCCTTCACCTAATATCTCACTCGCATTCATTACGGTAATAAATGCATCAGGATCAATTCTATGTATATGCTCCTCTAAGATAGGTACTTCTCTACGTGAAATGACCGTAAAGATAACGTGCTTCTCTTCATCGCTATACATCCCTTTTCCCTGAAGCATTGTGCCTCCTCTTTCAAGGTCGTTAAGGATACGATCTTTGATTTGATCATACTCTTTAGAGACAATAATAAGTGCTTTGTTGTAATCTAATCCTTCCATGGTTACATCGATAGCTTTACCAGTAATGTAGATTACCAACCAGCTATATAGAGGTATTTTCCAATCCTCAAATGCAACCAATGCAACCAATACGATTGCCGAATCAACAATGATCATTAATTTACCTAGGGACCATCCAGAGTATTTCTGTATAATCATCGCGATAATATCCGATCCTCCCGAAGTAGCTTTAGCTTTAAAGATAAGACCAAGCCCTACACCAATAAGTACTCCACCAAAGATACATGAGAGTAGTACATCATTTACAAGAGGTGCTTCTCCGTCTACTCGTAACCATGTGACCCCATCAATCATGATCGAACAGATTGCAAAACCTAGAATCGTTTTGATTCCAAAGCGAGGCCCCAATATCCAAATTCCAGCAATCGTAAGCGGAATGTTAAGTATTAAGCCCGTAGCTCCAACAGGGAAGCCTTCAGGAAAAGCAGCGAACCATCCTTTGGTAACGTGATGCACAACAATGGCTATACCATATACTCCTCCCGGTGCGATTTTGTGAGGGGTAATAAAATAGTCGTAAGCAATCGCCATTAAAAAACATCCTAGAACAATCAATCCGTAGTCGATAAACCACTGTCTAGAAAAAATGCGTTGTTTTGGGATAAAACTCATGCTAGTTGATTTAATTTGGTTAAAAAATGGAACGTTTTCACGCAAATATAGAAAAGTAAATTGCAGCCAAACCAAATATAATTCATAAAAATCAACTTATTTTTTAGATTTCGCAAAAACGCTGTTATTCCCCATTTAGTGGTATGTTTCAATTTATTCACGATTCTTACTGTTTGATTAATAAACTATTAGTTGTAACGATATAACACCTTATAAGTTTTCTCGATATGTACATAAATTATATCGAATGGTTTATTTTGGATTCAGACCATCAACTCCCTTATATTTGTATCAGAAACAATTCAGAAAAGATAAATCATTAAAAAATATAATATCATGCAAGTATTAGTAGGAAAAAAAGCACCACAGTTCAATGCAGCAGCAGTAGTAGACGGAAATCAAATCGTTGATAGTTTCTCATTAGACCAATTTATTGGTAAGAAAGAGGTTGTTTTCTTCTTCTATCCTCTAGATTTTACATTTGTGTGTCCAACAGAGTTGATCGCTTTTCAAAATAAATTAGCCGATTTTGAGAAAAGAAATGTTGCAGTAGTAGGATGTTCTATCGACTCAGAGTTTTCACACTTCGCATGGTTGCAAACAGATAAAAATAAAGGTGGAATTAACGGAGTAACTTATCCAATTGTTGCGGATGTAACAAAAACAATCGCTAAGAACTTTGGTGTGCTTGCTGGTAGTGAGGTGAAAGACGAGAATTCAGGCGAATATGGTTTTAATGGTGCAGCTGTAGCTTACCGTGGACTATTCCTTATCGATAAAGAAGGTGTGGTTCGTCATCAAGTAATTAATGACCTTCCTCTTGGACGAAGTGTAGACGAGGCTCTTCGTATGGTTGATGCATTACAGCATTTTGAGCAGTATGGTGAGGTTTGTCCTGCAAACTGGAAAGAGGGCGAAGATGCAATGAAAGCAACAAATGAAGGTGTAGCAGAATATTTGTCTAAATAAGCACTAATATCTATTCTAATAAAACATTTTTGTTTGCGAATTGTTAGTTATTTTTGAAATGTGGTAATTTTAAAAAACTCAAAGTTATGAAGATTAATAGATATGAAGATATTTCTCAGATTGAGAGAGAAGCAAAAAAAGATTATATAGATCGTCACTCGGCATTTGTTCTTGTGGATGGTACAGCTAAAAAAGGAGAGAAGTATAAAGTAAAAGTTAAAGTAGGTGAGGAGTATCTTCATCCAGATGATTTCGATCATTATATCTCATGGGTACAACTTTGGGATGGCGAACGTATGCTAGCGAAGACTGAATTCCTTGCAGGAACTCTTGGTAATGCTGCTGGACAAACAGAGGTTGATTTCTATGTAGTTCCTACTAAATCAACAATGAAACTTATGGCACATGCTTACTGTACAAAACATGGTTTGTGGCAAAGTGATGAAGTAATTGTTGAAGTTGTTGACTAAATGAATACACAATTATAATTTCTTATTTCAAGTCCTAATCCATCCTATTGGGTTAGGACTTTTTGTTATGATAATTAATAAACATAGAAAGGTGTTTGTCATTAAAGATAAAAAGGTTTAAATCTTTTATTTCTTGGATGAAATATACTTTCTTTGTCACATTGTTTTTTAATTTACTAAAGAAAATACTATGAGTATCGTTAAAGATAAAAAGGTTACGTTGACCTACGATCTACGTGTTGAGTCATTCGATGCGGATATTTATGAATCTGCTACGGCAGAGAATCCATTACAATTTATCTACGGTGCAGGTCAAATGCTTCCAGCTTTTGAAACAGCTATCGCTGGATTAGAGGCAGGTGCTGAATTCCGTATCCAACTTTCAATAGAAGATGCTTACGGTGACGTGAACGAAGAAGCTGTTGTGGATCTTCCTAAATCTATCTTCGAAGCTGAAGGTAAATTTGATGACGAGAAAATCAAAGTAGGTGAGATGATCCCTATGATGACTTCAGATGGTCGTCGTATGACTGGTATCGTTTTAGAGGTTTCTGAAGAGACAGTTAAAATGGACTTCAACCACCCTCTTGCTGGCGAAGAACTTTTCTTCCAAGGAAAGATTGTTTCTGTTGAAGAGCCAACTGTTGAAGAGCTTCAAGCTGTTTACAGCCCAGCTGGTGGTTGTGGATGTGGTTCTGGTGGTTGTGATTCAGGAAGCTGTGGTGACGATCAAGAAGGTGGATGTGGTTCAGGATGTGGATGTTAATATCACAGATCATATAACTTTTAAAAGGGGTTCTCTTAGAGAGCTCCTTTTTTTTGGTGTGCCATGCATGTAAATTAACTAATCGGTGCAAGTCCGTAGTGGCGGTTTGTAGAGCCAACCACCTAGCAGACGGCAAGGGTGCTTATCGTGAGGTATAACCTGAAGGAAGCCTTATGCAAAACTCTGATCCGAGGTATACGAATCTCATTAGGCGGTATATAACTGGATAAGCTTGCCAAACAAAGTAAAGTCCGAATTCTACACGGAGTTAATACCGTAGATGTGGCGGATAGATGGAGTGAAAGTTAATTTCCTTACCATGGGAGGTCTCGCAGATGGATACAGTGTATTTTTTCCTGTCCATTCAAAAAAAGTTAACTGTGAGAAGTCAGCTGAGGTCATAGTACTGTACCCACTTTACAGGAAGGACTGAATCTTAAATCATTCATAATACAGACTGTTACCTAATGAAGGGATCAATGCAGAAAATATCGGAAGATAGCTACTTAAGTGAAGGTAGAGCGGAACTCGAGAATAACTCAAGAGCGCACACTTTCAAAGGGATAACTGAAGCCATTATGGAAACGAACATTACAACAGATAATTTATTAGAATGTGTCCTAGAATCAGATAACCTAGGTAAGGCTTATTTACAGGTTTATCGTAATAAAGGAGTCATGGAGTTGATAAGATGAAAGTGGAATCATTAAAAGATTATCTCAGATTTCATCGAAAAGTTTTAATAACAGAACTACGAGAAGGTAAGTGTTAACCCGATAGCGAATTATCATTATTTCATGCGGCATATTGATCGGAGTTTTGAAGAGCAAAGCGTATTAATATGCTAATACGAGGAAAAAGTATTGGCGCATTTCAAAGAGTCGAATTCAACAAACGACTATAACGAATAAGAATTTGGAGAAGGCAGGCTATATTACGCTAAGTGATTATTATCAGAAAGTAAAGTCGTGATTTAGGGAGTCGCCGTATACGAGACCCGTACGTACGGTGGTGTGGGAGGTGTACTGGAAGATAAAATATCTTCCAGCCATCTACCCGATTCTCCATGATATTCCTCCTTGTTTCTATCTCATACCAATTGTACTAATCCATGAGCTAAAAAGAGTGATGTATACATTTTATTTAAACAATGCTGTAGAATATACATAGTAGAACGCAAGATTATAACTCATTTATAGACGTTATTGGTATTACTTCAATTGAGCATAAGCTAAAAACAAAAAAGAGAGATACGACGTGTACCTCTCTTTGGAATATTTACTATTGACTTGTTTTTGAATCGTGCTACATATATGATTCTTAAATTGGCATTCTTAATTGTTATTTAGAAACTGATCTTCAAGTTTCTTTCTCGATAAAAAGATCCTACTCTTTACTGTTCCCATAGGTAGTCCTAAAATATCACATATCTCAGTATACTTATATCCTTTTTGAAATAGAATAAAAGGAGTTTTGATATTCTCTGGTAGGTTGTCTATGGCGCGATATATCTCTTTCATCTCTTGTTGTGCATCTGGTGCGGCGAAAACTTTATTCTTTGCTATGGATAGAAGGTAATCATTTGAGCTACTCTCAAGGCTCATCTTATTCCTTATTTTCTTCCTATAGTCATTAATAAAGGTGTTTTTCATGATAGTATACACCCATGCTTTAAAGTTTGTATCTTCTTTAAACTTGCTCTGATAATTCAAAGCCTTCAAGAATGTCTCTTGAACTAAATCCGATGCTGCATCTTGGTTTGTAGTCAAACTCAAGGCATAGTAGTAAAGTCTATCTTCAAGACCTACTAATGATTTTTGAAATTGTAACTTTGTCATGATCTCGATGTTTTGGTTGATACTCTCTGTTTTTCACTACTATAAATATATTGAAAAGAAATAAGGATAAAAAGGTCTTTTATGTATTTTAACAAATAAAGATCGTTTTATCTTTTATGCTAAATTAAGATAATGATAGGATGAGATCGTAAACATCTGTTTCGTATGCTTTATTCGTATTAATGTTAATGTATTATGGATTTTAATATATTGATTATTAGTGTTATAGATTGTTGTGTTAGTGTATGTAACAAAAATTAAAGGAAGGCATTATCTAGCTTTATATTTAAACTGATAAAATTCTGTTTAACAAATAAAATGTTAAATAACATATAGACACTTGTTGTTTTTAGAGCATTTATTGCTAAAAATAGAGTATTGCTAACAATATGTAATGTCACAAAAGGGAATGGTTAAGGATAAAAAGAGATGAATGTGTCTTTATCTGGCCTAGGGCATATGTGAATAGAAGTACTATGAAGAGATAAAATAAATATGTTATTAACGATTCAACATCTTTATCTCTTATCGAATGTTTTGATATAAAACGGTTGTCCAAAAAAACATATGGTTATCTTTGTCACCTTATTTCAATATCATTGAAAAATGTATTACTAGATTCATGGAACAAGATATTACTAGAACAATTTTGGCGACGAGCTATTTGGGCAATATTCATCACTATTTTTATAGGATTAATGCAGAAGCAGTCGTGTTAGAAGATATAGAGCGTTATAAGAAACAGACATTTCGTAATCGTTGTCAAATTCTTGGCGCCAATGGTATACAAAATCTAACTGTCCCTGTGATTGCAAAAAATCATTCAATCATTCGTGACGTAAAGATCTCATACGATATACAGTGGCAAAAACAGCATTGGAAAGCGATGTTGGCAGCATATAACCACTCACCTTATTTTGAGTACTACCGTGACTACTTCGAACCCTTTTATCAGAAAAAGTATGATTTCTTATGGGACTTCAATATGGAGATCGAATCCGTAGTTTTAGATCTATTGGACGAATCAAAACCTTTTGAACTCTTTAGCCAAATTGGGCAGGAGGGAACTGCTGTTGTAGATAGGAGAGAGGCAATCACTCCAAAGAAGCCTGTTGAAGATACGAACTTCCTTCAAAAACCATATCGACAGATGATGTTCTCCAAAGGGATGTTTATTCCAAACCTCTCCATTGTTGATCTTCTATTTAATCAAGGAACCGAATCCTATCTCTACCTATCATAAATAAAAAAGGAAAATATCATCAGTGATATTTTCCTTTTTTATTTTATGATGAGTATCGAAACTTATCTCATATCAATTACGTCAACACCTGCGTGATCCGATTCATTGAATTTAAAATAGGTATCTTTAAAATCCTTGTCGGTGATCATCTGATTGATATTAATCGTATAAATATTACCATCAACGGCATAGGTGACAGCCTTATTCAAGCGATTATCTGAAGTGATATATACAATCAACTTCACAAAGTTATCTTCTGTAGAAGGAGTAAGCTCAATCTTATACTCTGTGATACTACCTTTTTTAGTACTCGACAGAAGATTCACTTGCATTCCCTCCTTATACATACGGAACATCTTTGCAGGATCTACTGCTCCCTCTTCTTCACCATCTACATTCGTAATGTTTACTTCGTTTGTATTTGGCATAAAAGAGTAGCTTGTCTTTCCATCAGAGTATATCTCCATCCCTAGCATATACAATCTGTACTTCTCTCCCTTGATAACAAGTTTTCCTGAGTTCGTATCACTAATCTCAGCCTCTTTATTTTCCAATGTGAAATCAAAAGATGCCTCAATTGATGGGTAAGACTCCAACTGTTTTGTAAACTTATCTATAATACTCTTGCCATCTGTTTGGGCATAACTGACTGTTATACTTAAGAGAATAGTGAATAGTAATAATACGTTCTTCATATATTATGTTTATAATGAAATTCTGTCCCAATATAGTCAAATTACAGAGATTGTAACAACATTTCCAAATTTGTTTCATCAGGGATCAATACTTTTCTTGCCTTAGAACCTTCATTTGGCCCCACAACACCAGCATACTCAAGTTGATCGATGATTCGTCCAGCTCTATTATAACCAATAGAAAACTTCCTCTGAATCGCCGAAGTAGAACCTACTTGATTCATAACCAATAATCGTGCCGCTTCTTCAAAAAGCTCATCTCTATTCTCTAAGTCCGCGTCATCAGATAATTGTGATGACTCATCTTTATACTCTGGCAATAAGAAGGCCGTTGGGTAACCTCTCTGTTCTCCAATGAACTCCACCAACTCTTCCACCTCAGGAGTATCAATAAATGCACACTGAACACGAGTCATCTCGCTACCTGTTTGGATAAGCATATCTCCCTTACCGATCAACTGGTTTGCTCCTGGAGAGTCAAGGATCGTACGGCTATCAATCATCGAAGCCACCTTAAATGCTACACGAGCTGGGAAGTTTGCCTTAATAGGACCTGTAATAATATTGGCTGAAGGTCGCTGCGTTGCAATAATCATATGAATACCTACTGCACGCGCCAACTGTGCAATACGAGCAATAGGAGATTCGATCTCTTTACCTGCCGTCATGATCAGGTCGGCAAACTCATCCACGATCACCACAATATATGGTAAGTAATGGTGTCCCTTCTCTGGATTAAGTTTTCGCTCTACAAACTTCTTATTATACTCCTTTATATTTCTTGCATGTGCATTCTTCAGCAGATCATATCGATTATCCATCTCGATACAAACCGAATTAAGTGTATTCTTCACCTTCTGCACATCTGTAATAATAGGCTCTTCTTCATCCTCCATCTTCGCTAGAAAGTGCTTCTCAATAACAGAATAGAGGCTTAGCTCCACCTTCTTCGGATCGACAAACACGAACTTAAGCTGTGAGGGATGTTTCTTAAATAGGAGAGAGGTGATCATCGCATTTAGTCCTACAGACTTACCTTGACCTGTTGCTCCCGCCACCAATATATGGGGCATCTTCACCAAATCAACCATATACACCTCATTCGAAATCGTTTTACCAAAAGCGATCGGTAGTTCATAATCAGATTCAGAAAACTTCTTCGAACCAATAATCTCTCTCATCGATACAATTTGTGCTTTCTGGTTCGGCACCTCAATACCAATAGTTCCTTTTCCTGGAATTGGTGCAATAATACGTATCCCTAATGCCGCCAAACTCAAAGCAATATCGTTCTCTAAGTTCTTAATCTTATTAATACGTACCCCAGGAGCTGGAATTATCTCATACAGAGTAATGGTAGGTCCTGTAGTTGCCTTGATACTCTTTATCTCAATATTATAGTTGCGTAGTGTCTCCACAATACGCTCTTTATTCTCTTGTAACTCATCGTTGGTAACAATACTACTCTGCGAATCGAACTTACGAAGAAGATCCAATCCTGGAAAACGATAAGAGGAAAGATCCAATGTCGGATCATAATCATCCATCGTGGTATGATCAAGTTCGCCCACCTGCTCCTCATGAATGGTCTCTGTAACCTCTAAGCTAAGCTCATCTTCTTCCGCTTCCACAGGAGCTACAGGTATTGGGTTGACTATTGGAGCTGGGGTCGGTTCTTCCTCCATATAAGAGGATGTGGTGGCTGGCATCGGGTCCATCTCAACATGTTCTCTTACAGGGGACTGTACATATGGCTCAAATTCATGGTGCTCCATATGCTCCTCATCCATTGGTTCTTCTGGATACGAGCTCTCTTGTTCGAAAGTCTCTTCCATCACAATATCGGCTTCATTATTACTCACCTTACTTGCAAGACTCTCCTTCTTTACCTTTTTAAACGACAGTGACTTAAAGAAGTTAACGATCCTCTGAAGACCAAATGAAAAGAAGTCAGCCACCTTCTCCATTGCTGATTTAAGTAGATCAGGGAAATTGTCAAACTCATAGATCATAAAAATCATGGCTGTGATAGCAAGGACCAAGAAAGTCCCCAGTTTTCCAATAATGCTATTTAAGAATTGGCTATAATAAAGGCCATAAGCTCCTCCTGGGAAGAAATTAGAGTTCTCATAGAATGCAACAAACAAAAATCCCAATGTAACACTTGTCCATGCCATGATAAGCATCAACTTAACCGACCTGATTAAAAAACGTTTCTTTCCTCCCAAGGCCAAAAAGCCCAGAAGAACAAAAAAGTATACCAACCCAAAAGAGGACAGTCCGAGATATCTATTGATCAAGAAATCACCCAGATAGATTCCTGACTTTCCTCCAATATTGTGTATCGTATTGGTTGGGTCCGAAAGAATATCATGAACCGTAATGCTCAAGGCACTTTGGTCTGATTTACCTAAGATGAAAAATAGTAATAGTGATATCAGTAAATACAGTGCAAACCCGAAAGAAAGGAGTGCAAAAATCAACTTTATCCTTCCCCCTGGTCGCAAGTTTTTAACTTTAGAGAACAGATTGCTTATGCTTTTGGTCTTGTTTTTTATCATGCTATGAAAAAATCCTTTTATTCATTGTCGTTTGTTATTACAAATTTAATCTTTTGTATGGTACTAGTTTTATACTTTCCGTAGAATTTATCTTAAAAAGTGAACTTCACTCCGCTTTGTGTTAAACAAACTGCAAAAGATATGACTTTTATTCTAGTCTATCATGTTCTTAAGCAGGGCTCAAGTCATTGGTTTGTAGATTCTAATTGTGTTATTTTAGTTTTAGAATTTGTTACCAATGATTCCTTTTAATATTTGTATTTATGACAAAACTTGCAGTAATAGCTCTTGGTGGAAACGCTCTCTTACGTTCCAACCAAGAGGGAAATATGGATCAGCAAAATAAGAATACAATGGATACCCTCGAGAACATTGTATTCTTGCTTAAGCAGAACTATAACATTATCATCACGCATGGTAATGGACCACAAGTGGGTAATATTCTTCTTCGTAACGAAGCTGGAACTAGGGATTATGGTATACCTTCCATGCCTCTTGATGTCTGTGTGGCCGATTCGCAAGGGGGTATTGGTTACACCATTGAGCGAAATCTACGCAATCTGTTAAAAAAATATGATATACAGAGAGAAGTGATCACCATGTCATCGATGGTTGAAGTCGATCCTGACGATCATGCTTTTGTTAACTGGACCAAGCGTGTTGGGCCAACATATGACGAAGCCCAAAAGAATGAGTTAGAGCAGAAAAATGGTTGGCAATTCAGATCAACGCCTAAGAAAGAGGGGGCATACCGTCGTGTCGTTCCTTCTCCTACGCCTATCTCTGTGATGAACTCATCTTGGATTAAAGAGTTATGCGATAGAGGGGTCATTGTCATTGCCAGTGGGGGTGGTGGTATCCCTGTCTACTTCGATCAACTGAACAATCTTGTTCCAGTCGAAGGGGTGATCGACAAAGATATGGCCTCTTCTGTTTTAGCAACAAGTGTTGGTGCAGATGAATTTTATATTTTAACCGATGTTCCTTATCTTTATTCTGATTACGGAACACCAAACCAGAAAGTACTCGAATTTCTTGACTATGAAGATGCAGTGGAGTATGGACACCAAGGCGCTTTCGGCGAAGGAACCATGCAGCCTAAAGTCAATGCTTGTCTTGACTTCATTAAGAGTGGTGGAGAGAAAGCGATAATCACCGAAGCAACAAAGCTTCAAGACAAAAAGTTTGGTACGAAAATAACTCTTAAATACGAAGAGACTCATAAAGCATAAACCCGATTGAGTTATGAAATGAGCTATAAGGCTTATGAATATATTTTGTTTAGACAAGACACAATAATCGAAGCATAGCTTTCCTAAGGTGTTATTTTTAACGAAGAACAAACAATATAAAACACGAGAATATAGCTCTTTTCATGATTTAATAGGTGTAAAACCCTTAAAACTACTATTATTATGGCATTCAATATTAAAAATAAAAGTTTCCTCACCCTTCTTGACTACACACCACAAGAGATTCGTTACCTCCTTGAACTTGCTGGCGACCTGAAGAGGGCGAAAAGAGGTGGTTACGAGCAACCAACCATGACTGGTAAAAACATCGCGCTTATCTTCGAAAAGTCATCTACCAGAACACGTTGTGCTTTCGAAGTAGCAGCTTATGACCAAGGAGCTAAAGTAACCTATCTAGGCCCGTCAGGATCACAAATAGGGGTCAAAGAGTCTATGAAAGATACCGCACGCGTGTTAGGTCGTATGTACGATGGTATTGAGTATCGTGGTTACGGACAACAGATCGTGAATGAATTAGCCGATTTTGCTGGTGTCCCTGTATGGAATGGTTTAACAAACGAGTTCCATCCAACACAGATCCTTGCCGACTTCCTAACCATGATGGAACACACATCTAAAGATCTTTCCGATGTAAAATTCGCCTTCCTGGGGGACGCTCGAAACAACATGGGGAACTCATTAATGGTTGGAGCTGCTAAATTAGGTATGGACTTCCGTGCTGCTGCACCTGCTCAATGTCAACCAAAGCAAAAACTACAAGATAGATGCCATGAAATCGCAGCACAAACAGGAGGTAAGATCACAATCACCGATTCGGTTGCGGAGGCAGTAAAAGATTGTGACTTTATCTATACAGATGTATGGGTTTCTATGGGAGAACCAGAAGAGGTGTGGAACGAAAGAATTGCCCTGTTGAAGCCATTCCAAGTCAATAAAGAGGTGATGGAGATGACTGGAAATAAAGACGTAAAGTTCCTTCACTGTCTTCCTGCCTTCCACAACTGTGAAACACAAATTGGACAAGATATCCACTCTAAATATGGATTGAATGCCATGGAAGTAACTGATGAGGTCTTCGAAAGCGAAGCTTCTATTGTATTTGATGAAGCAGAGAATAGAATGCACACCATCAAAGCAGTAATGGTAGCCACTCTAGGTTCTTAATCGTTTAAACGGTATAAAACCAGTTAAAGAATTTAAAGAATAAGGGCTGAAAGTACGAACCGTCTTGGTATCGTACTTTCAGCCCTTTGAATAACTGTAGTTGTTATTTCCCACATTCACCATAAGAACATCACCTTTCGGAATATCTATGGACTGTAATTTTGTGGCGGAATATTTGATGTCAAGACGAGATCACAACTCTTTTAAAATCTCTTTTTACGATCCATCTCTCTTTTTGCATCGTTTAGCTTAAGGGTCTCACGCTTATCGTAATTCTTCTTACCCTTAGCCAGTCCGATCTCCATTTTAGCGAAACCTTTGTCGGTAATAAATAGACGTAGAGGTATTATGGTTAATCCAGTCTCTTTGATCTTTCTTTCCCACTTACGTATCTCTTTCTTCTGCAAAAGAAGCTTTCTCTCTCTCTTCGCGATATGATTGTAGTGCGTACCATAATCATACTCCGAGATCGATAGATTTCTGACATACATCTCCGACTTTTCGAAATAACAGAACGAATCTGAAAGGTTGGCTTTACCTAGTCGAATAGATTTAATCTCTGTTCCAACCAGACATATTCCCGCAACCATTCGTTCAATAATTTCATAATCGAAGGTTGCTCTTTTATTTTTTATATTTACTGTTTTCTGAATTTTCATGACAAAATAATCAATGTAAAACATGTTATATCTTCTAGCTACAGAAGATTAATCATGTTGAATAGAAGCGAAGTGCCGAAATAGACGAACAAATATAGTAAAATCGTTGCAATTGTGTATCTAATCTTCTCTTGGGGTGCAATATGTTCTTTCGATTGATACAAATAATATATTATATACCCGAAATATGGGCCCAATATCCACACAAAATAGAGCCATGGGATAAGCGTAGTGACCACCTCCAATATCCAGATCGGAATCGTTGCTACCACCAAACAACCGAATATCTCCTCTTGATTCAGTGAACTGTTTGTGACGCTACCAACTTTAGCTACAAACCACGAAGTGATCCATGGTGTCAGAAACAGTAGTGATGGTTTGGTGACAATCGAATAGAGATCATTGGTGCTGATGCTGGGCTCTATCCATTGATTGATCAGATATTTAAATAATATCACAGACCCATAACTTAGAACCATAATCCATAGATTTGTTTGGGTCATCTGTTTGTCTATATGAGAGCCTAAGGAGGCTATCTGTGAGCCCTTCCCACTAAAAAGTAGGCGTAGGCTATGTATAAAGGTGTCGTACTGTTTTCTGTTCATTTCGCCGTTATTTCTCTTATCGTATTAAAAATAGTGATATTTTTGTAATTCAGTAATAATCTTTACGCTTAATATTTTAAAATATGAATCACAGTAAGTATGATATGATTACAGTTCTTGGTGCAACAGCAACAGGAAAAACATCATTAGCTACCCATGTTGCGGCCAAAATTGATGCTGAAGTAATCTCTGCAGACTCTAGACAAGTCTACCGTGGGATGGATATTGGAACAGGTAAGGATCTTGAGGATTTCACTGTTAATGGACAATCCATACCATATCATCTCATCGATATTTTAGATGCAGGAGCACAATACAATGTTTTCGAATACCAGAAAGACTTTCAAAAAGTATACGAAGAGATGCAAAAACGCAATGTCTTCCCTGTGCTTTGTGGAGGATCTGGTATGTATATCGAAGCCGTACTGAAAGGATACAAGCTCGCTCAAGTGCCCGTCGACGATGCCCTTCGTGAGGAGCTGTCTGTCATGACACTAGAACAGTTGGTCGATCGACTATCAAAGCTAAAGAGAGTTCATAACAATAGCGATATACAAAACAAGAAGAGAGCCATACGTGCTATCGAAATCGAAGAGTATATGGTACACCATCCTGAGCTAGATCTTCAATTCCCTGAAATCAACAGCTTGATGGTTGGTATCGACTTTACAAGAGAAGAGCGTCGAAATCGAATCACACAACGCCTTCACCAACGTATCGACGAAGGGATGGTAGATGAAGTGCAAGGGTTGTTAGACAGTGGGGTCACACCTGAAGGATTGATATATTATGGGCTAGAATATAAGTTTATCACCGAATTTATCACCGGAAAGATAACCAAAGATCGTATGGTAGATGGACTGAATGTAGCCATACATCAGTTCGCAAAACGCCAAATGACGTGGTACCGTCGAATGGAGAAAAATGGCTTCTTGATCCATTGGATTGATGGAAAACTATCCCTCGAAGACAAAACAGATCAAGTTCTTAAGTTATACCAATTGGATTAATCGATGGGCAATAGAGCCTCTATAAAAAAACAAAGGCTACACAAATGTGTAGCCTTTTTTTATAAATCTCAATTGTAGCTTGAGGCTGATCCCCCGAAAAACCTCTACCACCATCTGAGACCTAAATGGTTACTCTACCTCTTTCGATAGAATATATCTTGTGATGAAAATACCTTTATGGTCTCCATCTCCTGCGTCACTCTCTACTGCACTTGTTACATGGATAAGATCCCATCCTTCAGATAGAAGGTTGGTTAACTTGTCTGAAACAACCGCGTCGTTTGATGCAATATTCTGGAAGTTAATACCAGTCATACTATAGAAGTTCAATAGTTTGGTCTCATCAAATTTCTTGATCTTGATCCCTTTTCTTGAAACATTCTTCTGTGAACTTTTTTTGCCATCGTCTCGCTTTGTTGTCAAGTTTTCTGAGCTAATATCCGACTTCTCTTCAATCACTCGCGAACGTCCTATACCCATTGGTACAATTGACTCAATAGTGGTGACTATCTTGATAACTTTCTTTGCACTAGCTGGGACTGTTCCTACAACTAATAGGATAACCAACCCAATAAAAAATTTCATTTTATTCATCTGTAATAAATTATTTGTCCTACCTAGATCACATTGTATATACATAAGTATGCAGACGAAACAATTTATTACAGATAAATGAAACTTTTTTTATTATTTCAAATTATCGTCTAAAAATGACGTGAACATTTTATACAGATGACGACGTGTCTTTCCACCATAAATACCATGGTTTCTGTTCGTATAACTCATCATCTGGAAAGGGACACCTGCTTGAACCAACACCTCTGCCAGCTCTGCGGTATTCTGATAATGAACATTGTCATCCGCAGTTCCATGTACCAATAGATACTTGCCTTTTATTTTTGGTGCCCAATAGATAGGAGAGTTCTTATCATATCCCTCGGCATTCTCCTGTGGCTTTCTCATATATCTTTCCGTATAGACTGAATCATAAAACCTCCAATTGGTAACTGGTGCCACTGCAATAGCTGCTTTGAAAACATCCGCACCTTTAGATAGACATAAAGTCGACATAAAGCCTCCATAACTCCATCCCCATATCGCGATGTTCTTCTGATCGACGTAATCCAACGATCCTAGATACTTACCTGCATCAATCTGGTCGTCGCTCTCCAAATGTCCCAAGTCCATATAAGTACATTTTCTGAACTCTTCGCCTCTTGCACCTGTTCCCCTTGGGTCAACACAGGCCACAATATAACCTTTTTCAGCCATATAATCATACCAACTCACACGAAACACATCCAACACCTGTTGCGAATTAGGTCCACTATATTGTGTCATCAACACCGGATACTTATGGTTTGGATCAAAATTAGATGGCTTAATCATATACCCATTCAATGAGATTCCTTCGCTGTTCTTAAAACTGAAGAACTCTTTGGTTGGCATCTCGTAGTTTGCCATCTTCTCATTCAATGCCTTGTTCGCCTCTAAAGTACGGAGGGTCTTCCCTTTTCTATCCTTCAAAGAGGTGATTACAGGAGTATTCAAATCAGTGAAAGTGTGAATAAAGTACGTATAGTTACTACTGAAGATCGCATTGTTGGTGCCCGTTTTAGATGCTATAGCATACGTTTTCTTCCCACTGTAAAGTGTAGCATACACCTCTCTCTGCATCGCACTCTTCTTCGCTGCTTGATAATAGAAAACTTTACGCTTGGTATCATAACCGTAATACTCCGTTACATCATAATCACCAGGAGTAAGCTTACGTACCAAACCTCCAAGCTTGCTATATAGATAAAGATGCATATAACCATCCTTTTCACTACCTACAACAAACTCCTTATCGTTAGGCAAGAAAGTCAAGTAGTCATACGTGCTCTCATCAATATATCGACTATTCTTATCCGTATATATTACTCGTGTATCTCCTGAGAATGGATTCGCCAACATCAGCTCCAACTTGTCTTGACGACGATTCAAACGAATCACACCCAAATCAGATCCCGAATAGGTCCAACGAATACGTGGAATATACTGATCCACCTCTTCACCAACATCCACCTTAATGGTGTTTCTCTTCTTAATATCGTAAACATGAACACTCACATGGGCATTCTCTTCACCTGCTTTAGGATACTTGTAGGTATACTCCCCTGGATACAACTTGTTTGCCTCATAGCTTGGGTGACTTCCTTTATACATCGGAAAACTGAAAGTACGAACATGAGCCTCATTAAACTTCATATAAGCCAACTTCTTACTGTCAGGCGACCACTCAAAAGCCCTACTAAAAGCAAACTCCTCCTCATAAACCCAGTCTGGAGCACCATTAATAATCTTATTAAACTCCCCATCTTTCGTGATCTGCTTCTCCGTACCAAAATAGAGCGTCGAAACAAAAAGATTGTTCTTCCTCACAAATGCAATACGGTTTCCATCAGGCGAAAACGTAGCCAACTGTTGTGCTCCATTCTTCGATAGAGCCTGTAGCTTCTTTGTGACAAAATTATATACATAATACTCCGCTGTAAACGAATGACGATATATCGGTTTTACCTCTGTGGTAAGCATCACCTTGCTCTCTGTATCCGAAAACTGATAGTCTGAAAAATGCTTAATAGGCGTATCTTCAATTCCTGTAATATCCAAAAGAACCGAAACCTTCTTTCCTGTCTTATAGTTGTATTTTACAATCTGTGTACCTTCCTTTTCCAAAGTCGTATAATGTAACCCGTCCTTCATACTACGGATACCATATATTCTTTCGGCAGAGAAAGTCCTCTTACTGATGACATCCTCAAAAGAGATTTTCTCAGCTAAAAGTGGAGATGAGATCATTAAGATCGCTAAGACCGAAAACAATAGTCGTTTCATAAGATCTATTTTTATATTTAAATGTTCTATATGTTTCTTTGATTATCAATTAAAGTGTACTGCCTATCCAAATTACACCCTTCCAAAAGTTGCAACATATCGAAATGATATCTCACTATAGAATACAACATTTACACTTTAATCACTCAAAGGTATTAAGGAGTTACAAAGAAAACAAAGATCTTTTTCATAATCTATAATAAAAATAACACACTTTTTTTTAACACCCCCCAATATATTCCATCTCCAAAACAGATTTAACCCCTCCCAAAAAAACACCACACCATAAACACTACCCCAAACATTCATCCCACGATTTCCCTTCGTCCTCCCAGCCAAATTCCACACCTTCCATTACTCTCCCCCTCCAAACCTCCCCCCACATCTCCTAATATGCCCTCCCACATCCCTCTGTATTACTTACTACCTTCCCCTGACTTAATCCGTACTTAACCCGTCTCTAATCCGCCCTTAATCCGTCCTTTGTCCATGCTTTAGCCATGGTTCGTCCATGGTTTGTCCATCGATTTCGGGGGTTTCGATGGCTGAACCATGGAGGAATGTTGGACAAATCATGGACAAAGGACGGATTAAGGACTTATTAGGGATTTATCAAGGACGGGTTAGAGACAGATTAAGTCCGAGGTTGGTGGGTTTGAATTATAGGGTATGGGGACTCAAATTGGCGATAAGGGGCAATTAGCTCCCTATTTGGGAATCTTGGCATCAACTTATCTAGTTGTTTCAGTGATAAGATAGTCCCTCGTCTGAGCTTTGAAGGATTTGATTTTTGCGTCTTTTAGGGGGGTAAGATCTCTGTATAGTGATGGAAAAATCATACATTTTCATACATAATCGCACATAATCATACAGACGCCTAATATTTCTTTGGTTGTTAGTTTGGGATTTGATAACTTCTATGTAGTACTTTAATAATTAACTATTTAAACTATTTGTTATGGGGGTTTTACGTAAAGGGATATTAGGTGGATTCAGTGGAAAGACAGGAAGTGTTGTGGGAGTTAGATATCGAAATAATGATATAATTCGCTCTCATCCTGAATGGATAAAAAAGAAGAGACGATCACCAAGAGTGAAACGGCACTGTGATCGTTTTGGAGCGGCCGCTAGGTTTGTGTCCAATGCAAGGTCTCTTGCTCGGATCGGTTTTGTCGAGAATAGAGCATCACGAAATTTCTTAAATGACGGGATTGCGGCAAATTTGTCAAATATCAAAGTGGTTGATGGGCAAATTGAGATGGATTTTCCTCAGTTAAAATTATCGCAGGGAAAGTTACCCATTATAGATCGTTTTAGAGTTGAAGAGCAGTCCACTGAACGTCTTCTGCTTGTGTGGGACAGGAATGATAATTTCAATATAGATGGTGAAGCGTGTATGATTCATCTGTTGGTCTATAGGGATGATATGTGCTATTTGAAATGTTATAGATCAAAAGTAAAAGCTTCTGATCTTCGCTTTGAACTCTCTCTTACAGATGATATGCAAGGGCATAAACTGCATCTCTATGCCTTCTATAGTCTACCTGATGCGCAGACTAATGATCATATCTCTGCGACCTCTTATACCCATTGTTCCGCTATTCCATAATGAACTGTGATACAATGTATCTCTCTCGTGATAATTGAGAGGCACTTTTTGAGGACGGGTATAATGAAAGGTTAGATGCGAGCATCGCATCTAACCGTGGCATATGATGTTTTCTTGGTGTAGACACGAGCATCGTGTCTACACCAAGAAATGTTGGGTAAATCTGGTTAGTTTAGTTCAAAATTGATTGGTATAGTGAAGAATGTAGGATAGGGCATGTTGTGTGCGATACGAGTGGGAAGTTTGGGTGCAAGTTCGAGGACACGAAAGGCTTCTACGGATAGAAGTGGATGGGGAGATTTAATGACTTTAAGGTCTGTTATTTCTCCTTCGACTGTGAGTACGAAGCTAACCAATACACTCCCTTGGATCTTTTGTTCCCACATTGTTTTGGGGTACTTGATATTTTGTTCTATGGAGGATAGTAATGTTTTTGATCCTTTTTTTACTCTTTCTTTTGATGCCTCTTTTTCGTTCATACAACGGGTTGTTTTACCATCTTTGTCGAAGCAGGTGGTATGGGTTTGTCTGTTGTTTTGGTACGTCTCAGAAGATGCCTTGGTGCCGTCTTTTCTGAACCATTCCCAATTGCCTGTCTTTTTGCCATTTTTGTATTCACCTTTTCCCATTAATGCTCCGTTTTCATAATATTCTGTGTAGTTGCCGTGAAAAGTAAGCGTGTTGTACTTGGTGTATATTGCTGTGTTTTTTGATAGAATTGCTTTTGTTCCACACCAATAGGTGGTGACATCAACAAGACTATCTCTTTTGTTGGTGATGATACGGTACATGTGTGATTTGCTGGGGTCGTTTTGATCTTTTCCAATCCCGTTAAGATATACAGGTTGGTTGAGTGTGTATTTGATGGCTCTTCGTGTTTTCTTTAGGTTAAAATTGATATGGATAACTTTATGGATTCGGCATGGTAGATTGTGTTCAATGAATGGTTCTGCTTTGGGAAAGTTTTTCACGACACGGATGGCTTCTTTGTCTAATAAAGGATCTGCTGATTGAAGTATTTCGATATCTTCTATGGCTCCTTTTTCATTGATGTCGTAGGAGAGAATTACTTTTCCTTCTATCCCTTTCTCCCATGCTTCTTCAGGGTAATAGATGTTTGTACGAATTTCTCTTTTAATAAATTTGTGGTATTTTATGCTTAGTTCGAAGGTAAATGGATGGTTTTCGTTGCTTGCGATCTCTCCATTTTTATCCCAGTAGTATGCTTCTTTGATTTTGTTGTTACTGTATTTTTCGGAAGCGGATTTTGTTCCATCTTGTCGATACCATGTCCATTGTCCTTGCTTCAGATTCTTTTTGTAGGTTCCTTCTCCTTTCACTTTACCGTCTTCGTAGTATGCCGTATAGCTTCCCTCTAGGGTTAGTGTTTTGTTTGATTTTAGTTTTCCTGTTGATTTGGAGATGAGTTGATGGGTTGCTTTGTTATAGGTTTGGACCTCTACTAGTTTGTCTTCTCTCGGTGTGATAATTCGATAGAAGGATGCCATGATGGGTTTTACCTTTTTTTGGCATGTAAAATCGAAATAGGTTTTGTCACCAACTTTATACTTTATTTTTGTTGGTTTCTTTGTGTCTTTTTGTGCAAAGCACTGGGAGGTGATCGCAAAGATCGCTAATGTTAGGGCTAAGATTGCTTTTTTTCTACTCATAGGATTTGATTTGTGTTAGTGTTTAGTGAAAATAGTTGTACTAATGTTAATTAACGTAAATTATAGTGATTGATTGTGATGAAACTTATGTTTTTGTTCTATCTCTTTACGATGCTTCCTCTTTCCCTGAAAGGGAAACCGAACATAGCCCAATGGTGAGAACCATAGATTGACCGTAAGGTCAAGGTATTGGTTGGAGCCTTGGGTAGTAGTGTAAAAACAATTTAAGGGCTGTAAGTCCGATCCCATGACCTCATTCCATCGACGTTGGATTGCGTAGTTTGTGCCAATTCATTGGCACGCCGTGTGTGTTGTATTATCTAAGTTTAGGTATCCCTCTCGTGCCAATGAATTGGCACAAACTTGGTTGTACTGTATATTGAAAGGACATGACTTTGTGATGGTGATTTAATTTGCTGAAATTATGATTGGAGTAAATGATAATTAAGTATATTTATAGTACAATATTCCATTTACATCTAATGAGTCCATTTCAATATAATTCTGATAAGAAAAACCGATCTTTTGTAGGTCAGGTAATAAGTTTAACAAAGCTTTATAAGAAAGAGATGTTCTTCTCTCTTCTGTCAATAGTCTTGGTTTATGGCTTTTATACACCTTTTACCTCTTTTATTACTCGAACCTTAGTCCGAAAACTTCTGGGATATGTTCCATCGAATAGTATTACCTTGATTTTTGTGATGGTTTTCTGTCTGTTTTTATGGGGAATTTATGTGATCGAAAAGATCCAAAAACGTTATGTTGTTCCGAGAAGGGATTACTTCTGGGTAGGATTCGTAACTTTCTGGTATGTCATCTTTCGTTTTGATCTTCTTTTGCCAGAGCCATTGATGTGGTCGTATACTCCGATCTTTAGGAATCTCGGGTTTTGTTATGTGGATCTGTGGATTGTGGTACCACTGGGTGTTTTAATTGCATGGGTTGTTATTTGTAAGAAACAGAAAGAAGAAGTGGGTGCTGAGGATTTGAATCTTCTGGACGATAAAGAGGTCGACACGTATGTTGATCTTTTTCCTTCTCGAAGAGGTCAGGTTGATTTTATTCTACGCGAGTTGCAAAGTATTGGAAGGAATCGGTCTTTTGCGATCGGAATTACGAGTCCATGGGGTGGAGGAAAAACGTCATTTTTAAATGCCATTAAAGATCGTATCTCCAAAGACCATTGGACTAAGGAGGATTTTCGTCGTGCAAAGATTGAGATCGAAGAGGAGGAGGTGAAGTTATATCGTGACGATAATATCAAGATTAAAAAGGGAGACTATCTTTTTGTGGATTATAGTCCATGGTATGCCAATAGTGAAAAAGAGGTGATTGCCCACTTCTTGGATGTGATGAAAGAGAATCTGTCGCCCTACCATGGAGAGTTAGAACGAAATATCGATCGTTATCGCAAATTGCTACTGTCGATGAGTGATTCCAGTTTGAAGAGTGCGGTGGAGAGTTGTGTGGCCTTCTTTTCTGATAATAAAGATATTTCTTCTCTTTTTAATCAGGTAGATCGTTGTATTGAACAAATTGGGCGAAAAGTATTGGTTTTTATGGATGACCTCGATCGCCTTGGACGGGATGAGCTGGTTACCTGTATTAAGATTCTTCGTAATACAGGAAGTTTTAAAAATGTGATCTTCTTGGTAACCTATGATAAGAAATATGTGACCAACCAATTGACCGACTACTTCGCTGTCAAGGCCAATGATTCAAAAGAAGGCGCAAGGTTTCTTGAGAAGTTTATACAGATGGAGGTGATGTTGCCGTATTTGTATCCAGAAGAGATTCGAGATTATGCAATGCGACTGTTCAGAAAAGCACTTCCAGAGCAGGTTGCTGATATTGAGAAAGGAGACCGTTTAAAATTAGAACAGTTCTTTATATTTAGTCCTAGAGGGGACTCTGCAAAACCTATTGATCTTTCTGTTGATCTCAATAACCCTCGGAAATGGGTGACAATTGTCAATCATTGCTATCAAGCATGTACAGTGATGAAAGGAGAATATGATTTTAGGTCACTGATATTAATGCTTGTATTTAAAGAGATTTATCCCAAAGAAGCCGGGATTCTTTTTCAAGAGATAAGTATGTTTCCTTATGAAGAGTTTCGAAAAATGCTTCCAAAGCAAGAAAGAGAGGATAAGAAAAAAGTTAATTCCAGAAGATATGAAATTGGAGATTATGATGTAAAGTATATGCAGTTTATTGATGCCTTGTTTGTTCTGTCAAACTTTGATAGAAGAGACTATCGTGGTTATAATCGAGTTAGTTTTCATCGAAACTATTTATTCTATTATAACTTAAATCTTTCTCCATATGAGATTGATAATGAGGGATTCAATGTTCTTCTTAATTCTCCAGAGGAGTTGTTAAAGCTTAGAGTTAGTAAACTTCGGATAGATTCATTGAATTATATAGCTTTTTGGAAATTATTTGAATATGATATAGAGTCTCGCATCTCATTGGATGAGAAAAGAATTATTGCTTTGATGATTCGTAATGATGAAGAGGATTTCTCTAAAAGGAAAGGGATGGTGCATATTGGAAGTGCCTCAGATACTATAAGCAACAGTCTTAATTCTTATTGTTATGAAGATTTGCGTCAGATTTTTATTGATAAATATGATTTTATTTTATTGGATTGTAAGATCAAGTTTTTAACAGATCAATTGAATAATATTCGTAATGATTTAACTAATCCAGAGTTTGAAAGTTTATGGAATTCATTATCTCTAATTTTGTTGACATTGTTTGGTGAAACGATTCAATCAAATAACTATTCGGGTGCCTTTTTTCAGTGTTATAAAGATATATATCATAATATGGTGTCGCATGGGGCGCTTTACAATCAGATGTTTTCTTTGCTTGATAAGCATATAAACAATAGGGAGGAACTCTATTGTTTTTTAATACAACTCAATAATTTCAAAAGATTATATGATCTGAATAATGTGGGATTTTACAGAATGAAGATATTTTCGGAGAACGATCCATTATTTATTTCTGATCTTGAGAAAAAATTGGGACAAGAGATTATGACAGAAGATCAAAAAGGTAAAGTAGAAGGCTTATATAGCCAATTTATTAGAGTGCATAAAGATTTAGTCATTTCACCGTTGGGCTAAGTTCGGTCACCCCATTCGGGGCTTGGTTGAAATAGTGGTGATTTACTTTTGCGAAAAAATGATGCCTATTAATTTGTTATTTACAGATGGAAATAGAAATCTTAATTGATGGAGGTTTATGTATCCCACTCGTGCCAATGAATTGGCACAAACTAAGTCGTATTGGATGTCGGGTTGTTGTGGTGGAAGAGGAAAACACCACTAAGGCGCAAAGACACGAAGTGGATTATGCGTAGGGGAACTTATAACCAAGGGGTATCATGAATCTTTAGTTGATTCGCAAGGGGATAAGCACCACGAAGTCGTAAAGGGTTGGGCTGCAAGAGATGTGATATTGGTCTTTTTTTTCTATCACTTTGCGATGCTTCATCTTTCCCTGAAAGGGAAACCGAACATAGCCCAATGGTGAGAACCATATATTGACCGCAAGGTCAAGGTATTGGTTGGAGTCTTGGGTAATCGTGTAAAATGATAGCAGGGCTGTAAGTCCGATCCCATGACCTCATTCCATCGACGTTGGATTGCGTAGTTTGTGCCAATTCATTGGCACGCCTTTAATGCAATAGTTGTGAACGGGGTGGAGATGGAGCACCCCGATGAACGGAGTCGTTGGGTCAGGCTTTCAGCCCTTGGTATTGAGAGGGTATTGTACCCAAGGCTCATTTCTATGTAGCGCATCCGCGCTACCTATTCATTTCACCGTTGGGCTAGGTTCGGTCACCCCATTCGGGGCTTGTTTGAAATAATGGTGATTTACTTTTACGAAAAAGTAAATCACCATTTGTCAAGTTTCACAAGGTTGTTATGTCTATTTTATTAAAAATTGCCTCAGTTTAGAAGTTTATTTTACTTTAATGTTTCTTATTCTACTATTTAATGTGCTCTTATACAGGATGCGATGTGCGTAGGGGATTGTGGTGTTTTTCTACCCAAGCTTGCGCACGGAGCTAAGGTTTGGATGTTTGGTTGGTAGGGACACGATGCTCGTGATCATATTTCAGTGTGGTAATCTAGTGATTTGTTGGTGTTGAGGGGTGTTTTGGTTTTCATTGGTGATAATCTGAAAGATTATAGTCAATATTTTCTTCATAATGTGTATCTTTGTGGCCTAGTTTTAAATTATAATAATGTCAATGATTAATATAACCTTACCCGATGGCTCGGTAAAAGAATTTGAGTCAGGAGTGAACGGATTGGACATTGCCAAGTCAATTAGTAACCGACTAGCAAAAGATGTCTTGTCTGTGACAGTGAATGGAGAGATATGGGACTTAACACGTTCTATCAATTCGGATGCCTCTATAAAGCTAAATACGTGGGAAGATCGTGATGGAAAGGAAGCTTTCTGGCACTCTTCGGCTCACCTTTTGGCAGAAGCAATTGAAACCGTTTATCCTGGTACGAAATTCGGAATTGGGCCTACGATCGATAATGGGTTCTATTACGATGTTGATCTGCCAGAAGGTAAAGCCATTACTGAAAAAGATCTAGAGAAGATCGAGAAGAAGATGGTGGAATTAGCGCGTCAGAAAAACGATATCGTCCGTACAGATGTCTCTAAAAGCGATGCATTAAAACGATTTGAAGAGATTCAGGATCCATATAAGATAGAGTTAATCTCTGCTTTGGAGGATGGAACTATTACCCTATATAACCAAGGGGCTTTCACAGACCTTTGTCGTGGACCTCACCTTCCTAATACAGGATACATCAAGGCTATTAAGCTGTTGAGTGTGGCTGGTGCTTACTGGAGAGGTGATGAGAAGAATAAGATGCTTACGCGTGTCTATGGTGTCTCTTTCCCAAAAGCAAAGATGCTTACAGAGTATCTTGTTCAGTTGGAGGAGGCAAAGAAGCGTGACCACCGTAAGATTGGTAAAGAGATGGAGCTTTTTACTTTCTCACAGAAAGTAGGACAGGGACTTCCATTGTGGTTGCCAAAAGGAGCACAGTTGAGAGAGGCTTTAGAGAACTTCTTGAAGCGTGTGCAAAAACGTTTTGAATATGATCAGGTGATCACTCCTCATATTGGAGATGTGAACTTGTATAAGACTTCTGGTCACTTCCAGAAATATGGTAAGGATTCATTTCAGCCTATTACTACGCCACAGGATGGTGAGGAGTATTTGTTGAAGCCGATGAACTGTCCTCACCATTGTGAGATTTATCGCTTTAAGCCACGTTCGTATAAGGATCTTCCTGTTCGTATGGCCGAGTTTGGAACGGTTTATCGTTATGAGCAGAGTGGAGAGCTTCACGGGTTGACTCGTGTGAGAAGTTTTACACAAGATGATGCACATATCTTCTGTCGTCCTGATCAGTTGAAAGATGAGTTTTTGAAGGTGATCGATATTATCTTTATTATTTTCAAAGCGTTAGATTTTAAAGATTATACTGCTCAAATTTCATTGCGTGACCCAAGTAATACTGAAAAGTATATTGGCTCGGATGAGAATTGGGAGAAAGCAGAGAGTGCGATTATCGAAGCTTGTGAAGAGAAAGGTTTGAATACTGTTACTGAACTTGGCGAGGCAGCTTTCTATGGTCCTAAACTAGATTTCATGGTGAAGGATGCGTTGGGAAGAAGCTGGCAGTTGGGTACGATTCAGGTTGATTATAACCTTCCTGAGCGTTTCGATTTGACATATATTGGAGCGGATGATAAACCGCATCGTCCTGTGATGATCCACCGTGCCCCATTCGGTTCGATGGAGCGTTTCTGTGCTGTTTTGATTGAACATACTGCAGGGAAATTCCCACTTTGGTTGACTCCAGAGCAAGTTGTGATATTGCCGATTAGCGAAAAATATAATGATTACGCGAAAAAAGTTTCAAATTATCTAAATATTTCCGATATTCGCAGCATTGTAGACGATAGAAATGAGAAGATTGGACGTAAAATTCGTGATAATGAGTTGAAGCGTATCCCGTATCTTCTAATTGTAGGAGAGCAAGAGGCAGAGAATAACACTGTTTCTGTTCGACGCCAAGGAGAGGGCGACCAAGGTTCAAAAACTTTGGAGGAGTTTGCATCATTCATTACGAGTGAGGTGAGAGCTCAACTTGGATCTATTTATGAATAAGAATGTGAGATATTTTACAAAACTTAAAGTAGGGAGGATTTAGCCATAGCTGGAATGAGACCACGCGGAAGACGGTTCCAAGAAAGGGAAACGAAACCCGCTAACCGAATTAACCAACATATACGTGTACCACAGGTACGACTAGTTGGCGATAACATTGAAAACCCAGGTGTTTATAGTACTAATGAGGCTATTAAAATGGCCGAAGCACTTGAATTGGACTTGGTAGAGATTTCACCAAAAGCCGATCCGCCTGTTTGTCGTATCATCGACTATAAAAAGTTTCTTTATCAGCAGAAAAAGAAGCAGAAGGAGATGAAGGCAAAAGCGGTTAAAGTGGTAGTGAAAGAGATCCGCTTTGGTCCTAATACGGATGACCATGATTATAACTTTAAATTAAAGCATGCTGAAAAGTTCCTTAACGAAGGAGCAAAAGTGAAGGCATATGTTTTCTTTAAAGGTCGTACGATTCTGTTTAAGGAAAAAGGAGAGATCCTACTTCTAAGATTTGCTCAAGATTTGGAAGAGATCGGAAAAGTAGATCAACTACCAAAGCTTGAAGGTAAACGTATGATCATGTTTATTTCACCGAAGAAGAAGAAATAATAACTAATTCAAAAGAGGTCAGAATCATGCCTAAGATGAAAACGAATTCCAGTGCAAAGAAGCGTTTTAAGCTTACTGGATCAGGAAAAATTAAAAGAAAACATGCTTATAAGAGTCATATCTTGACTAAAAAAAGCAAGAAGCGTAAGAGAAATCTTACTTACTTCGGTACTGTATGTAAAGCTGATGAAAACAACATCAAGTTGTTGCTTTGCATGAAGTAATCTTTTAATAGATTTTTATAATAGTAGAAAACTTGAGTTGCTTAGCTCGTTAAAAGTGTCATTCCATATGGGTTGAACGCTAAGTGGCTCCAAAAAATTAAATTATGCCTAGATCGGTAAATCACGTAGCATCACGCGCACGTAGAAAAAAGCTTCTTAAAGAGACCAGAGGTTATTGGGGAGCTAGAAAAAATGTTTGGACGGTAGCAAAGAATACTTTTGAAAAAGGTTTATGCTATGCTTACCGCGATAGAAAGAAGAAGAAATCATCATTCCGTGCATTGTGGATTCAGCGTATCAATGCTGCAGCACGTATGGAAGGTCTTTCTTATTCACAACTTATTTGTCTTCTTAAGGCAAACAACATCGAGATCAACCGTAAGGTTCTTGCAGATCTAGCGATGAATCACCCAGCTGCTTTTACAGCTATCGTGAATAAAGTAAAATAAGTACTTCTTGATTAGGTGATGTAAACACTACATATAAAAAGGCTAACATTTATGTTAGCCTTTTTTTATTTGGTTGGTGTAGGTGTTAGAAACCTAGGCGGTAATTTAGTCCTACAAGTACAAATTTTATTTCGTCAGCCATACCAAACTCTCCTCTAAGTCCCCAGTGTCTATTGAATTCATATTGACCACCGAATTGGAAAGATATATTTTGTGTTGGCTCTTTCTGAATGTTATAGTCGATATCTCCTGTAAGTATTTTTCCATCTCCTACCTCTATTCCTGTACCTTGCTCAATTAATGCATAGACACCATTAATTAATGCTTTCTCTTTTACACTTAGTTCGTTGTACCAATCAAAATAGGCTTTGTCTATTCCTGGTAATGCTTCGTTTAGTTTGATTGTTCCATTATTTCCATCTGAGTCGGTGAACCCTCTAAACATAATTCCTACATAGAATGAGAGGCGTCTCTCCTTTTTTAAATCAAATACTCTACCCACTCTACCTGATGTCGTTAATACTCCAACTTGATCTGTTAGTAGCTCTGTGTGTGTCCAGCTATGGTTTATATCTGCAGATATAAAGTAGTTGTTGTATCCATAAACAAGTGTGGCTCCTAGACCATAAGCTGATGCATCGAAATCTACTTTTGAAGAGAATTCAGGGAATTGTTGTTCTCCTAGATTTGGTGCAAGGCTTACAAAGGTGCTACCAGAAACTTCTGAATATAGTCCATAGACATTTAGAACGGGAAGAATCCAGCTATCTATTCGAAGGTTCACTCCGCTGGAGGTGGCAATGGTGTTTTGAAATCCGAAGGCATCTTTGTCTAGCCAAGGAGAGAGATCTGTTCCATTTAGTGCCATACTGAAATCTGTGATACCAAGATACATTTCATTATACACATAGTTTATCCCAATACCGATAGGAAGAGGAAGATCATTGTTCTTTTCAAATGCTTTATCTCCCCATATGGGAAGGAGGTAAGGGTATTTGTCTTCTGTTGTTCGACTATCTTCTTTTGCGGATAGAAGCAATGGACTGGTTAGGATAATTGTTAGAAATAATAATCTTTTTTTCATCTGTGTATTTTTAAAGTTGCATCTCATTGGATGCAAAATCGGTACCATTTAATGGGAGTACTACTTCAATAAAGTTTAAGGATAATCAATGATTGTTGTGGTAATACAAATAATGTTTTTCGTGGTTTAATGAGGTGTTATATCTATAAATGATATTAACAATGCTCTATTTATGTTTTGTGGTTTTGTCGTGTTTGGATTGTTCCATCCAGATATCCCCATTTGGGGGAGAATAGATGTTTTGTGTGGTTCTAGTTATCGTTGTTTCTGTTGGAAACTTATGGGTGGATTAATAATGTTATTTGTTTTTATTGGTTAATGAGTTATAAGATAATTAAATAACATAATCTATTATATTTGTGGCTCAGTATTAATTTTATGTAATATAAGATGAAGCAACTATCAACAACAATGTCTAAATTATGTGTTGCCATATTTCTGTTTGCGTCCCTGTGGGGCTGTGGCATTCAGGATTATAAGTTTGATAACCTTGAGGTGAAGAAGACGGAAGCAAAGTTAGCCGCTCCTCTTGCTAAGGGGTCTTTTAAAGTCTGGGATCTTATTGGAAATATCTCAAAAGACTATCTAGTAAAAGATAGTTCTGGAGAGATTAAGTTTGTTTACAGACAAAATGATGTTATTCAATATAAGCTTAATGATTATTTCCAATTTCCATCTTCTATACCTATCGGAGGAGACCAATTGGATATTCCAGCAATGGATCTTTCGATTCTTAGTTTAATAGGAACGATTCCTCCTATCGAATATACCAATTCACATACGGTTAATATTTCTGAAACGACGAATACGGAATTGAATGTCTATAGTGTGAAAGTGGCAAGTGGAAAATTAGCTATCACTGTAGATAATAGAAGTGCATTGAGTGGGGTAAACCTTGAGATACGTTTGAATAATTGTACTTATCCAGATAAGGTTGGAGCGGGAGTATTGACTTTTCGTGTGCCTTTAGAAACGGGATCAAATATATATTCTGTAGATCTGTCAGGGGCTCTATTTGATTTTGCCGCTAATGGGGATAACCCAGAAATGTCAGTAACTTATCGAATTGAATTTCCTTCTACTGTGAAAGGTAAGGTTGCGAAATCGACTATTGACTTCTCGATGTCGATGAATAACCTTCAGTTTGACTATTTTAAAGGGAATATTGGACACCAAACGATTGATATTCCAACTACGGATGTGGAGATCAATATGCCGATGTTGGATAAGCTAGGAGAGGGGATCCAATTTGCTGCACCTGTTTTCCAGTTGGAGACGAAATGTGGTTTTATTATTCCAACTATCATGACTCCTGAGATAAGTGGGGAGAATAATGATGGAACGAAGTTAGACTTGACGGTTCCTGTAATGAGTGTAACCTGTCCAAGTGTGTCGAATTATAATGATGTGGCAAATGGTGTTTATCGATTGGATAAAAAGAACACTAATTTGGTGGAATTTTTCTCCTTGCCTCCTTCGAAAAAGGTGTCTATTGGAGGAAGTGTGAAAGTGAATTACGCTTCTGATGGAACTGCTTTAACGACTACAAGTACTTCTCCAAATTTAATTACCCCAACAAGTTCGTTTAGTGCAGATCTATTGATGGAGGTGCCATTGTCGTTTTCAGCAAAGAATATCTCATTTACGGATACGATAGAGGTCTCTTTGGGTGATATCTCGTTTGTTCATGATACCCATCTCTATATTAGCTATGAGAATAGAATTCCTTTGGAGTTAGATCTTGAATTACAACCCGTTCATTTGGAGAAGAAACAACTGGTTGGAACACCAATAAAGATGAATATCTTAAAGTCTCCTAAAGTAGATAATTCGGGTCTTCCGGTATCTGTATTAAAAGGGGTCGAGAAGATTGGGTTGACGGCAAGTGATATAGAGAATATACAGAATTCGGATGCATTGATTTTAAATGTGAAAGCCAATACCCCAGATAATAAGGTGGTGAAATTAAATGCCGATGATTTTATTAACCTTCGAATTGCAGCCTCTGCAAATGTCGTATATAATGAAAATAACTAGTTTTATGCACTCTATATATAAGTTTTTATTAGTTACTGTATTGGGATTTAGTTCTTTACAGTTGTTGGCACAGAAGAGTGTGCTTTATAATGTTTCACCTTCTGTATCTATGGAGATCAATCCAGCACATAATGTGAAGAATAGGCCATCCTATTTTACACTTCCAGTGTTGAATTACCAGGAGATCCGAGTGAATGCTGGAGGCCTTTCATATGATGATATTTTTCAGCAATCTGTGACATCTACAGGTACTTCAGTCGTGCTTGATTACAATAGACTTTTCTCTAATTTGAGTAAAGATAATGCCTTTAACCTTGGTGTTGAATTGGGAATTTTAGGGCTAGGTATTGCGAATGGGAAGGACTATTATAGTTTTTCTGTGAAAGAGAAGATTGTTGGTCAGATGCAGTATAGTAATGATGTTCTTGGTTTGATGATCAATGGTGTTGCTATAGAGACTGCCCCTAATGGAACTATGAAGTATAGAGATGCTTCAACTGGTAGTCTTTTTATGGATATGATGCATTATCGCGAATATGCTTTGGGGTATGATAGGTCTATTAATGATCGCTTTAGTTTTGGTGTTCGTTTGAAACTGCTTTTTGGTATGTCGGCTATATCAACCAATGGGATGAGAATTGATGTAAAATCAACGAATTTGGATGCGATGGAATTGTCTGCTTACGGAAAGGCAAACATCTCTGCTCCTGTGTCATTTGATGTCACCACAGATGAGAATGGGATTCCCAATATCAAGAATTATAATACCAATTTAAGTGCATCCTATCTGACAGAGATGGGTAACTTCGGTGTGGCATTAGATCTTGGTATGGAGTTTAGACCTTCAGATAAATGGGCTGTGGGATTGAGTATTACTGATTTAGGTTCGATCAAATATAAAAAGAATTTGAAGCAAGTTTACACGGATAGCCATTATCGATATGAAGGAATTGATGTTTCAAGTAGTATCAATAAAGATCATGCAAACTATGTCTCTTTTTCTGATGCCGTTGATGAGTTGGTTGAACATGCAAAAAGTCGAGTGAAGCTGCATGAGAAAGCAGAATCATTTTCTCAAACACTACCGCTTCAGGTTTACATGAATGGTGCTTATACTCCTGTAAAGTGGTTTGAAGCATCTATGATGTTGCGTCATCGTACTTTTCAAGGTTATATTGATAATGGATTGTATGTTGGTACTAAATTTCATAGCCGATGGATTGATTTTGCGGCACAATATGCTTGGAATAGTGCGAGCCGTTCAGGACTTGGATTGGGATTAAATCTAAAGTTAGGTGTGGTTCATTTATATACTGCAGTAGATAATATTTTGCCTTTAATGGGTACGGGTTATTCTATCCATAGTTCATATCGAATGGGATTGAATTTTGTTTTGGATAGAAAGAAATCTCGAGTATATTAGTGTCTTAAATCAAAATACATCTTTGTATGGAAAAAATAAACGTATTGGTAAGAAGAGCCACCTTAGATGATTTAGATGCCATTGCAATAATTGTGAAGGCTGCTGTGGCTTATATGAACTCAAAAGGGAATTTCCAATGGAGTGAGGATTATCCTTCCAAAGATGTTTTTGTTAAAGATATTGAGAACGGTGAATTGTGGGTTGCTGAACTAGACAATGCTGTCGCTGGTGTTGCTGCAATCAATAAGGATCATACTCCCGAATATGATACACTCGTTTGGAATCATAGTGGAGCCTATTGGGGAATACATCGTATTGCGATATCGGAAGCATACAAAGGAAGGCGTATTGCAGAGTCGCTTTTTCTGAAGGCTGAAAGTCTTTCTAAGGCATCTGGTGACTCGTATATGCGTATTGATACAAATATATTAAATAAGCCTGCACAGCGTCTGTTTGAACGTCTAGGATATGGGTATTGTGGTCAGGTCTATTTTGCAAAGACTGAAACTGCTTTTGTCTGTTACGATAAGATCCTGGAGTAGTTAGAAGGTTATTATATCTTCATTAAAGAGGATATAGATAAAATAAAAGCGGCAGTTCTTATGAACTGCCGCTTTGTATATTGTAGATAGTGGTGTTTTAGTTTTTCTTTCCGAAAATATCGAATCCGAAACGAATACCTACCATCAATCGTAAAGAACTTAGATCTTTAGGTTCATTTGGTCTAGTATCGATTGTTTCAAGTTTATCGTAAGTTGCTACCGCATGGATATTAAAATCTTTACCTTCGAATGGGTAATAGTTTAAGAATCCTTCGATTGTGTAACCTTCAACATCTTGATGGTATTCTGATTTTTTTGTAATGTTAGACACCCCATTGTCATCTCTGTTATTGTAGATGTATTTTACACCTGGCTGGAAATGTTTTCCTTCATACTTTAACTGGATAGGAATCGAGTAGTAAGTGTCATCATTAGATGCCGATGTTCCTTTTAGATCACTAATGTATATAAAATCAGTATCTAGTTTAATAGATCCAAAATTCCATCTGGCACCGATTTCAGAAATATACCCCATGTTGCCACTTTCCATATCTGTTGCTACGTTCATCATTGGAATAATAAAACCATTTCCAATATTACCGTACCAGTAGATGTTGTAGTATAAATCGTTCTGACCTTTTACTTCAGAACCATTTACTACTTGAAATCCAATTTGTTGGTTGTTGACGTTGTAGGCAATGTTTATACCTGTTTTCCATGCTGGAGCAATACAGTTGGCTCCTGAATAGGTGTAGACATCGTTAGGATCGTAGTACTGTTCATATGAGCCAATATTAAACCACTGTTTACCGACAGTAATTTTCCAAACATTACGCTCATAAGAGATACCTAACTTTTCAATCTGTTTTCCAAGACCATCAGTTGGAGCATCGTTGTATCTCTTAAACTGTTGTCTGTAAAAGAAATGGAGTCCTTTGTAAAGATCGATGTCTGTTTGGAAGACCATTTTAGAAGTCTGAAATCCTTGGGTATTGATATCCTCACCATTCAATTTTCCATCGGTGTTTTGGTAATCAATACGTCCATCCAGTTTCAATGTGATTCTGTCAAATGGAATCTTAAAGTTGTCTTGTGCCGTGGATATCCCCCCCCACAACAACGCAATTGTCATTAGTAGTTTTCTTACTTTCATTCTTAATAGTTAAATATAGATATAACAAGAACTGCTCAAATAGATGATATTCTTTCTAAAGTGAGCAGTCCTTGTCCTCGTTTTTACGCTTTATGATTAAAAGCCAAAACGGTAGTTCATACCAAATAGTATAAACTTAAGCTCGTCTGCAATTCCAAATTCTCCCCTCAATGCCCAATGTTTATTGAACTCAAATTGTCCTCCAAACTGTATGGACATTGTTTGTACAAGATCTTTTTTGATGAAATAACCAACATCACCTGTTAAGATCTCTCCATTCCCTAGGCTTATTTCTTGTCCCGTTTTGTCGTATACGGCCTTTTCCATTGAGTCGTATACTTTATCTAAAGTGCGTTGCTGTAAAGGGGTAAGACCGTCATACCAGTTTGTGTATGCTTCATCTATCCCAGGCAATGCTTCGTTAAATTTAATACTACCAGAATTCCCTTCTGCTTTGGTGAAATTTCTATACATCATTCCAACGTAGAAAGCCAACCTTCTGTCTTTTTTCATGTTAAATGCCCTACCCAAACGAGCAGAACTAGTTAACACTCCAACTTGTTTTGTCAAAAGTTCTGTTTCAGTCCAACTATGGTTGATGTCCCAAGAGATGAAATAGTTCTTGTAGCCATAGACCAATGTTGCTCCTAATCCATAAGCCGATGCGTCAAAATCGACATCAGAACCAAACTCGGGGAATTGGATTCCTCCTAGATTTGGTGCCAACTTTACAGATGTGGATCCTGATACTTGAGAAAACAAACCGTATACATTTAGAAATGGTAGAATCCATCCGTCTAAACGAAAATTAATACCATTAGATGTTGCTACTGTTTGTTGAAATCCTAAGGTCTCCTTGTTTAACCAAGGAGACATATCCACACCATTAATTGACATTCCAAATTCTGAAATGTCAAGATACATCTCATTATACACGTAGTTTACACCAATACCAAAAGGTAGTTGAAGTTTATATCCACGTTCGTAAGCTTTATCTCCCCATATTGGAAGTTTATAAGGATATTTATCTTCTTGAGGTTTTATTTCTTGTCCCGCAAGTTGAAAATATCCAAACGTTGATAGTAGTAGGCAAATAATAATTTTTTTCATGAACGTTTATATTAAATTGAGTTTCACTTAAGTTGATACAAAGAGCTTTTAGTCCTTTGTGTTATGAACAAAATTCAATATAAAGAGTTCAAAAAAATGTTATTGATAAGCTACACTATCTGTTATTTAATAGTTCCTGAACCAATTAATTCATTGTTGACGTACCATGCAGCAAATTGTCCTGCAGTGATACCGCGTTGAGGGTTTTCAAATAGAACATAGACTCCATCCTCTTCAATATACATTGTTGCTTTCTCGAGAGGTTGACGATACCGAATTCTAAAATCCATCTCTTTTTGTTGACCAATTTCTAGTTTCATGTCAGGACGTATCCAATGCATGTCCGTATGTTCGATAAACAATCCTTGACGGTAAAGCCCTGCATGTTTTTTACCTTCACCAACATAGACGATATTACGCTTTACATCAGTACCAATAATAAACAATGGTTCTTTGTACCCACCAATGTTTAATCCTTTTCTTTGGCCAATAGTATAAAAATGAGCCCCATTATGTTCCCCAACAACTTTTCCATTCCATGGTTTGTATGGATATGCAAAACAGTGTTTCGAATAGTGATCCTTATCAAGAGGGAAGTCACGTTTCTTTGCTGTAAAGTCGTTTGGTATTTCAATGACATTGCCTTTTTTAGGCTCTAGTTTTTGTTGAAGAAATGTTGGAAGATCTACTTTCCCAACAAAGCATATCCCTTGAGAGTCCTTACGCTCTGCAGTAATAAGCTTTGCTTCACGAGCAATCTCTCTTACCTTAGGCTTTTCTAGATGGCCTATCGGGAATAAAGTTTTATTTAGTTGATCTTGAGAAAGTTGACATAAGAAATAGCTTTGGTCCTTATTTTGATCTTCTCCAGCAATAAGTTGGGAGTACTCTTTGCCATCAATAGTGATGGTTGATTTCTGGCAATAATGTCCCGTTGCTACATAGTCAGCTCCTAGTTCAAGTGCTTTATCCATGAACACATCAAACTTCATTTCACGATTACATAGAACATCCGGATTCGGTGTTCTACCAGCTTCGTATTCACTGAACATATAATCGATGACACGTTCTTTATAGTGTTCGGAAAGATCCACCACATGGAAAGGGATGTCAAGCTTGTTCGCAATCATAGATGCAAACTCCACATCGTCCTCCCAAGTACAACTACTTGTTAAGGTACCAACGGTATCTTTGTAATTGATCATGAATACACCAATGACATCATAACCATCTTGTTTGAGTAGATGAGCTGCTACACTTGAATCTACTCCGCCTGATAAACCTACTACAACCTTTTTCTTCATTTTATCCTCTTCAAATAGCCAACAAAAATAGTTTTTTTCAAATACAAAGTGATGATTTTTCTCTTTTAAAGAGTATAAATAGACATATTCTTGTTTTGTGTATTGTCAATGAGAGGAAATAACAGAGTATACGTCATATTTTTACCAATCTATTTTTCAATCCTATAGTAATGCTCTATTTTTGTAGCACATCTTTATAGAGACATAGATAATGGAACAGCTTCATTACGATAAGACAAGGCGTTTTTTACATGAATGCTTAACAATGAATCATGAACAGTATAATCAATTCTTACCAGAAGTGGAAGCATTGGTTCAACAGCACGTGGGAGATAAGGTCTATTTCAGAGGGTTAATAGAGTTATCTAATATCTGTGTAAAAGATTGCTATTATTGTGGCATCAGGCGAACAAATTCTACAGCCCATCGCTATCAATTGTCTTTGGATGATGTTATGTCTGCTGTGGATATATCGTATGATCAACATTATGGTTCTATTGTTATTCAAGCAGGAGAGAGGTGTGATAAGGCTTTTGTTGACTATATCTCTTCGATATTAAAAGAGATAAAACAAAAATATGACGGAAAACTAGGTGTTACATTGTCCTTGGGAGAACAATCTAAAGCAACGCTTCAAAAGTGGTTTGAATTGGGGGCTCATCGTTACCTATTAAGGATTGAAACATCTAATCGTGAACTGTATCGAAAATGGCACCCTAATAACTGTCTACATGACTATGATAAGCGTATTGAAACATTAAGAACTCTTCGAGAAGTGGGCTATCAAGTGGGTACTGGTGTTCTTATCGGAGGCCCGTCTCAAACGGTGGAGGATCTAGTCGAAGATCTCCTGTTTTTTCAGTCTATTGATGTCGATATGATTGGAATGGGACCTTTTATTTCTCACCCCAATACACCATTCTATAATAAGAATGAGACGAACGAAGATTTGAAATCACGATATACCTTGGCTTTAAGAATGATTTCAGCATTGAGGTGGTTAATGCCAAATATTAATATTGCTGCAGCGACATCTTTACAGGCTATAGATCCTATGGGGCGAGAGATGGCCGTTAAGGCTGGTGCAAATATCATCATGCCTAATGTTACTCCAAAGCAGTCTAGGGTTGATTATCAGCTCTATCCAAATAAGCCTTGTGTTGATGAAGAAGCTTGGGAGTGTAAGGGGTGTTTGGATGCTCGTTTGTCGATGGTTGATAAAAGTGTAGGCTATAATGAATGGGGTGATTCTCCTCACTTTTTTGAACGATTATAAATTAGAATCTATTACAACTAATTGCTTGGGATTCGTGTTCTTCTGATATAACTTCCCATATAATGTTTTTGAATTAAATAAAGAGTTATGAAAAGTATTAAAGGAACCGAAACAGAAAAGAACTTGTTAAAAGCATTCGCAGGTGAGTCTCAAGCTAGAACTCGATATACTTTCTTTGCAAAGCAAGCACGTAAAGATGGATATGAACAGATTGCTGCTATTTTTGATGAGACTGCTGGTAATGAAGAAGTTCATGCAAAACGTTTTTTCTCATTCCTAGAGGGTGGTGAGGTTGAGATAACTGCTGCTTATCCTGCTGGAATCATTGGCACTACAGTACAGAACCTTTACGAAGCTGCTGCTGGTGAGAATGAAGAGTGGACTGAATTATATCCAACTTTTGCAGATATTGCAGAAAAAGAGGGATTTAATACTATTGCTGCTTGTTTTAGAAATGTTGCAAAGGTTGAGGTAGAGCACGAGAAGCGTTATAGAAAGCTGATTGAGCGCCTTGAGAAAGAAGAGGTTTTTGCAAGAGAGGAAGAAACTGTTTGGGTTTGTCGTCATTGTGGTCATGTGCATATTGGTAAAAATGCTCCTAAAGCATGTCCAACTTGTCTACATCCTCAAAGTTATTTTGAACAAAAAGCATATAACTATTAATTCATACCAAATACAATATTTAGGTGATGGGTGTTTTTGCGTATGATATTGGGATAGAATATTGTTTAAGATGTCAATATTGGAAAGGTTATTTTTCCGTTTTTCATTTTGTCTAAACAGAATACATACACAATAATTAACCTGTCATTTTTGAATATATCTGGTATAGAAAGCTACTATGCTTCAATGATAAAGAAGTATTGTAAAGAAAGAAATACACTGTAACTCGATTATAGTGTATTTTTTATGCCGTGTACTGAAAAAAAGTAAGCAAGGATGATAACATCCTTGCTTTTCCACCAACAAAAATTATTTAACCTCAAATACTTGAAATGAAAGACGACCACTTCTTTATTTTCAAGTGTTACAAATATATCATTATAAAAATGCAAAGCAAAATATTAATTAACATTTATTATTTAATAGAAACAACAAGTTGAGTCGGGAGTAATAGATGTCGTGGATATCATTAGGTGATTTACTATTTTAAGGTTGTTTACTCAAGTCTCTTTATAGAAGGAGTTATATGTAAATGGTGTGACAAACTTCATCGTGATAGGTTGTTCTGATTGAATTATTGGGTATCCTCCTAAAATATGAGGAGTTGTAATTTACTATGATTTATGTATGATCGCATGAGACTTTATTTCTAATAAATGAGGTCAATGAATCTCCAAGCCTGTACTATCTTTTGTCGTATATGGGTGAATAATATAGATTAATGGAGGTGATTTGAATGCTTTGTGCCCCGAGAATGGTTATAAATTGATTGGTTTAAACATCACTTATTTAAAATTCATGCATTAAAACAGTAATCATCGATGTGATTACTATTTTATGTAGATTGTTATTATTTTTGGATAACTTATAACTTTATATTCATTGAAATATGACAATTACAATTATTGTAATAATATACTTTGCAGCTCTTTTAGTGTTGGCTTTAAAGTCAAATAAGCAGGTGAAAGATTCAAAAGATTTTATTATTGCTGGAAGAAGTGGATCCGAATTAGATATAACGGGTAGTTTACTCGCTACTGTCGTGGGCAGTTCAGCCATATTAGGAACATTGAACTTAACAGTGTCACAGGGGTGGGCAGCTATGTGGTTTTTGTTCTCAGCCTCTTTGGGTCTGTGGTTTTTGGTGCCTAAAGCAGAAGCTATATATTCTCATGATAAGTTTACCTTGCCACAACTATTTGGTCGTTTTTATGGGGAGAGTGCAAAGAAGATCTCTTCGATCATTATTCCTATTGCTTGGGTAGGAATAGTCGCGGCTCAGTTGGTTGGTGCTGCAAAAATATTAGTCACACTTCTAGGGATCGGTTATGAGTTTGCTGTTATCGTCGCAGGGGTTATTTTGATTGTGTATACCGTATTAGGAGGTCAGATTTCAATATTAAAAACCGATAAACTTCAGGCATTCTTAATATATTTTGGCATTTTTATTTTGGCTATCTCATTGTTTGTGAAGGATACAAGTGTGCCATTTTCAACGTTGTCTGAGAGTTTTCCGTTCAATCAGACCTTTAAGATCTCCGATTTGGTAATTCTATTATTAACTTACTCTACGACTTTTCTTGTCGGTCCAGATATATATAGCCGTATTTTTTCGGCATCGTCTGCTTCCATTGGGAAAAAATCGGTTCGTAATGTAGCATTGATGCTTATTCCTTTTTCGATTGCTTTATGTTATGTTGGAATGTATATCAATGGGTTAGATCTTCCAATGAATAGCAAAGGAATAAATTTCATGGAGTTTTTGAAGTTTAATACATCTACCGTGATGTTTGCGATCTGTTCATTGGCTTTGTTGAGTGCAGTGTTGTCTTCTGCAGATACTACGTTACTGTCGGCATCAATTATTCTAATGGATTTTAAAGACAGACGGAAGGATCGAATGTTGTATGTGACTAGAGTACTGGTTCTTGTCTTGGGTGTCTTCTCTGTTTTAATTGCCTTGAAAATTAGCTCTATTATATCTATTCTATTGACATCACTTTCGTTTTATTCTGGAGCATTTGTATTGCCAATGGTTATTGCTTTGTTTTCAAAAATGAAACCAAAAGGGAGTGCTAATATTGCAATGATTACCGGTGGTTTAACTGCTTTGATAGGGAAGGTTTTGGTTAATCAAGGTTGGGAATATGGAAATTTGATTATAATATTGGCATTTGTATTAAATGGCTTTTGTCTTTTCTTTGTTGGTCGGTCACATGTAGACCATACAAATTAAGTCATGTTGTAAATTCATTTCAAACATATATTTAAGGAGAAATATTAAGATGATATTTCTCCTTACTTTTGGTGTGCCATGCATGTAAATTAACTAATCGGTGCAAGTCCGTAGTGGAGGTTTGTAGAGCCAACCACCTAGCAGAAGGCAAGGGTGCTTATCGTGAGGTATAACCTGAAGGAAGCCGTATGCAAAACTCTGATCCGAGGTATACGAATCTCATTAGGCGGTATATAACTGGATAAGCTTGCCAAACAAAGTGAAGTCCGAATTCTACACGGAGTTTATACCGTAGATGTGGCGGATAGATGGAGTGAAAGTTAATTTCCTTACCATGGGAGGTCTCACAGATGGATACAGTGTATTTTTTTCCTGTCCATTCAAAAAAAGTTAACTGTGAGAAGTCAGCCGAGGTCATAGTACTGTACCCACTTTACAGGAAGGACTGAATCTTAAATTGTACATAATACAGACTGTTACCTAATGAAGGGATCAATGCAGAAAATATCGGAAGATAGCTACTTAAGTGAAGGTAGAGCGGAACTCGAGAATAACTCAAGAGCGCACACTTTCAATGGGATAACTGAAGCCATTATGGAAACGACCATTACAACAGATAATTTATTAGAACGTGTCCTAGAATCAGATAACCTAAATAAGGCTTATTTACAGGTTTATCGTAATAAAGGGAGTCATGGAGTTGATGAGATGCAAGTGGAATCCTTAAAAGATTATCTCAGACTTCATCGAAAAGTTTTAATAACAGAACTACGAAAAGGTAAGTGTTAACCCGATGGCGAATTATCATTATTTCATGCGGCATATTTGATCGGAGTTTTGAAGAGCAAAGCGTATGAATATGCTAATACGAGGAAAAAGTATTGGCGCATTTCATTTCAAAGAGTCCAATTCTACAAACGACTATAACGAATAAGAATTTGGAGAAGGCAGGCTATATTACGCTAAGTGATTATTATCAGAAAGTAAAGTCGTGATTTAGGGAGTCGCCGTATACGAGACCCGTACGTACGGTGGTGTGGGAGGTGTACTGGAAGATTAAATATCTTCCAGCCATCTACCCGATCTGTTAATCTAGAATGAAGTTTAATCCAAGACGGATAGAAGCGAAACTTCCATTTTTGGGATTACTGTATGCAATTATGTTATCTGTAGCAGCATAGAAGTGGACAATTCCTGCTTTAACTGAGAGTCCAAGACCAACTTGACTACCGGATGTGTTCGACCAAGAATAATTGGAAGTAAGTTCAAATACATTACTTCTAATCGTTCCTGAAAGCTGAACAAGTGTTTCAGAGAAATCGTTGAAGGATTCATATTTGCTTAGAAATCCTGCAGTGAACCATTTTTCTGGGGTATAACTTGAGGTGATATATATTTTTGTAGGAAGAGTCATGTTGAATTTATCGGCTTTCTTTTTAATTCTAAAAGCCTGTTCAATTTCATCCATTAATGCATCCGATTGATCTTCTAACTCTTTGTATCCTGGTTGGTTATCGTTTACACTATTTGAGATATCTACCCCTTTGAAAGAATAGTGGCTCTGTTGATAGATCTGTGTGTTGTTTTTAAAACCTATCACACCAAGATCAATCACACTTAAACCAAACAACCACTCTTCGTTGTGTTGGTACTCTATACCAATGTCTAGACCAAAGCCAAGGTTGTCAAAATTACTAAAGTAGTCTTGATCAAAATTAGTATCTAGATCCTCAATATATTCATCTCCATTACTATCTGTTGCCATTGTGAAGTCGATAGGGGCCGAAACATTAATTTGACCAGCAGTGTAGATTTCAATAGACGAGAGATCTTTGGACTGAGTTCTTAAGCTTACTCCATTCGTCTCAATTCCTGCCATGCCAAAGAGTATTTTACCTCGAATACCTATTGTGAATTTATCATTGATAATTCGATCGTACCCTAAAGCGATTTCTCTATAGTGAAGCATGTTGAGGTCAATTTCTCCCGTGTTTATATTATTGAATCGAGAAACAACTCCATTAATGTCGACTGTAGATGTCCCATTTAGAATAAGGTCGGTTACCCCATTGCCAAAGCGAATATGTCCCAAAGCTTTCTCTTTAATTTGGATACTATAGTAGTCTTTATTGTTTTTAATTCCGACACCAAGCAGTCCAATCTCCGTAAATAAGCCAATGGTATTTTTACGGTCTAATTTACGGTGTATTTTTTCAGTATCAACTACAGTTTTTCCATCTTCAGTTGAAGTGATGTCGTTGTAGTTTAATCGTCCCGTTGTAAATTGAAAGTCGGTGTAATTTAGTACTGGTAACGTGAAATATGTCGATCTGTCTCTTAGTTTGTGAGCTGGGTTGATCTCCATTGAGTTTGGCCCATATAGATCATATAGTGTTGTATTCTGACCGAATGTTTTGAGTGTGAACAACAGTAATAAGACAGCTGCCGTTCTGAAAATATTAAATCTCATAATAGATGTGTTTCGTTGGTTAGTTTTCGATAGTAGCGTTGGCGTCTACTGCCAATTCAATATTGATAGTTTGATTACCATTCAAAAAAGCTTTGTCGTCATCTTTTGTGTCAATCATTAGTTTAATGATTATTTGATCAGTAAGATTTATATTTTCAATATCAGTCTCAGTTAGCTTAAGAGTTGAGTCTCCTTTTACTATCTCAATAGGGTGTCCTGATTCATCTACTTTTGCACTTATTATTGGTGGAAATGAGATTGGAGCCCCAATATTCTGTTTTGATTGACTACTATAAGGCTGAAGTATTGCAGCGATTTCAAACGGAATTTCGTGTTCATATTTTAAAATTAGTGAGGCGTTATTGATATATTCAATTTCATCCGATAGATCAATGGTATCACTGTATGATAGATTTTGTGCCTTGAATTGGAATGGCGTTTCCATCTTAAAATTAGCAGAGAAAGCACTGTTAGGAAAGATAATATTAGGATTCTCTTTAGTTACTGAGATAACAGTACCATTAAGATCTTTATTAATTGAGACATGTCCTTCAAATGTGATCTGTCTGCTTGGAGGAAGCCCCATGAAATTCACTATATTCGAATTGTCCTTATTGACGATATAATTTCCTACTTTAAAATTTGTTGGATCTATCGAAGATCTATCAGGTGTTGGGATCATATATGAGGGGGCATTGAGATCTATTTTTGTCATATCATTATCTACTCCCTCTATTAATGGCGAGATATAACAGTCTGCCACGATATTCGTTTTTGTGGTAAGAGTTATTGTTGGGTTTGTAAATAGAATTCCTGATCCGATTTCATCTAATGCGTCTATGTCAATATCGAACACTTGTTTGTCAAAATCGATATCATGACTACCTAAATCGGTTTTGATGTATCCAAAGTCGAGATCTGTAATCGAAATTGATGTGGCAAATGAGGTTGCATCTAGTGAGCTATTAATATTTCCGTCAAACGATAATAGAAGCTCTATGGTTAATTGGTCTTTGTTTAATTCATTTTCAAAGTTTAATGTAGCATTGTTGATCGGAAGTTGATAACTGTTAGTCCCTGGGATTGCAATGATGTCAAATTCTAAAGGAGTGATAACACCTCCCGTTGATTTACTTGCATCTTTAAACCGAACTTTAAGGTTTGCATCAAGATCTAACATCGGATTGGTTATAGCTACATTTAATGAACCACTCTTTATATTGGCCTCAAAAAGTTTTAGTGTGCTATTTTCCACCGTAGATGTAATGATCGCTACCTTTTTATTTAATGCTAAAGGGGGTATCGGTATTGGTAAGCCTGTAGGGTTTGGAATAGCAGGAATATTGATATTAAAATCTCCGATAGACATTTGTTGAGGGAAGCCGTAAAGCTCCTGTAAGTTATATTCAATAACATCATTTTCAGAATAGGTAAACCATAATGTCCCGTCATCTTTTTTAATGATGTTTTCTGAATCATTACCTTCAATAAAATCCCACAAAGTAAACTTGCCATAGGCTACCGGAGCTGCCACATTTGTATTTATGTCTTTGATGTCAATGTCATCAAATTTATAATTGTCACTTGAACAGCTGAAAAATATAGCGATGAAAAGAGATGTCATTAGGGGAATGACACGGGTTGTTTTTGAGATCATAATACAGTATTTGATATGTTGGTTATTACGTTTCATCTATTTAAACAATATTAATGAGTGATATGTTTAACATACAATCGTATTTTTCTTATTTATACCATATTAGCATGAAATATATCGTATTGATACTACTGGTGGTCTCTTCTTTCTCTTTGTCTGGAATGTGTCCAAAAGATACAGTGAAGGCGAGCCATAGAGTTAGTTTTAAGGATTCATTGGACGGAGCCTTTGATGTGAGTGATTTTTTGGCAACGAAAAAAGGATTTATCGTTATTCCTGGTATTATAACTAACCCTGCAGTGGGTTATGGTGGATATGGTTCTGTTTTATTTATACATAGTTCATTTGCTGAGAGTAAAGGTTTTCCTACCATAACGGGTGTTATGGGTGGAGGTACAGAGAATGGAACATGGTTGGCTGGGGTCTATCATATGCAGTCGTGGAAAAAGGATCGTTTACGATTTACTGGTTTTGCTGGATATACTGATGTTAATCTTCGATTTTATGGAAGAGGCTTTACGGATCTTTTACAACAATATAAGGTGATGCTTAATATGCAAGCATGGGCTGTTCTTTCTGATTTATCATATAGGATATCAGATTCTCCATTCTTTGTTGGTGCTCGGTATGTCTTTGTGAATAATGATTCCAAGTTTAGCCCCTCTTTTGATCTTATAAAGGAGGATTATAAGTCCACCGTTAGTGAGTTAGGTGTTGTGTTTTCTTATGATACAAGGAATAACTTTTTTTCTCCTACAAAAGGAATAAAAGGAGAGATTAATTATCAGTACAGTGGAACATGGTTGGGAGCAGACAATAACTATTCAAGACTTTATAGTTACATGTTTGGATATATTCCGATCAATAGAAAGAATATTATCGGACTGAGAGGAGAATATGATGTGGCATTTTCAGGTGTTCCATTCTATATGGAGCCTTTTGTTACTCTGAGAGGTGTTGGGTTAATGAGATATCAAGACGAGCAAGTGTTTGAAGTGGAAACGGAATATCAATTTCCTATCTATAAGAGGTGGTCGGGTGTTGCATTTGCTGGTGTTGGAGATGCTTGGGGTACCTCTTCATCGTTTTTTGAAGATGATATTGTTGTAAGTGGTGGTTTTGGTTTTAGATATAGAATAGCAAGAAAATTTGGAATGAATATGGGTATTGATTTTGCCTGGAGTAGTGACTCTTTCGCCTTTTCAATAGTTTTCGGAAGTGCGTGGTTAAGGAATTAAATTAAAGCAATTGTTCCAAATGGAATAATTGCTTTAATTTAGAAGATCACACCTTTATATGTGAATTTATCGTCTCATAAATTCGGAGCATATGATTGATGTGGCCATTGCCACATTCAATGATTCAGAGCCTTTCTCTTGTCTAAAAGAAGGGATGGTTATTTTATTTGTGACAAGAGATTCAATAGACTCAGAAATACCTTTCCCCTCATTTCCCATTACGACAATACCTTGCTTAGGAAGTTCTTCTGAGTAGATGTTTTTTCCATCTAGGAAGGTTCCAAATATATTGATATTGTTCTGGGTCGCTTGGTCGATGATGTGGTGTAGATCATCATAGTATACTTTAACACGAGCGATAGCTCCCATTGTAGACTGTATCACCTTATTGTTATAGACGTCGACGGTATCTTTTGAACATATGATGTTATCAATTCCAAACCAATCAGCGATGCGGATAATCGTTCCTAAATTCCCAGGATCTTGGATATTATCTAATGCAATGGTGATTTTGTTATGCAGCATATCTATGGAAAACACATCTGGTTCAATGGCCATGAGTGCTATGGCATTAGAAGGGGTAGTCAAATGAGATGCTTTTTCAATAGATTTTATTGATGTCTCTACAAGTGTAATATTCTTACGCTGTGATAGATTTAATAGCTTATCATATGCTTCTGGTGCAGCGTATATTATTTTTATGGGATGATTCGCTAAAATTAGATCTTCAATTATTTTTGCTCCTTCCGCGATATAATGTTTTTCTTGCTTTCGATACTTCTTTTGAGAAAGACTTTTAATGTATTTAATTCTGTTTTTTGACAGCTCTTCCATATGCAGATAAATTTATACAAAGCTACATCTTCATTTTTTTCGTTACAAAAAATCAAACAATTATATTTCATTTGGTTGATTTTTATTTAAAACTCAATTTTATAGACTATTTTTGTAAAAACTGGTTAAAATGATATTTAAGTTAATATATTTATTGACTTAAGTGTCGATGAATTACTTTTTGAGAAATATGGTGCTAGATTTAAAACGCATATATAAATATTTACTACTGTTAGGATTTGCCTTCATAGTAGCATGTAATCCAACTAAATATGTTCCTGCGGATCAATATCTTCTAAATAAGGTGGATATAAAGTTGGACACTAAAGGGGTAGGAAAGAAAGAACTTCGTCCATATTTACGACAGGAACCCAATGTTCGTATTCTAGGTTTCTTGCGTTTTCATTTAGGACTGTACAATTTATCACCAAAGAAGAAAAAAGAGAGTTTCTGGACACGAATTGGAGAGGCTCCAGTTGTGTATAGTAGAGCTAAAACAGAGCGTAGTAGAGAAGAGATGCTAAAACATCTCCGCAATTTAGGTTATTATCATGCTTCTATTCGTGATTCTGTTACAAAGAAGAAGAATATGGTGGATGTCACCTATTTTGTGAAATTGGGGGCTCCATATTTAATTTCAAGTTTTGATGTTGAGGTTAAAGATACTACTGTTGTTGAGGTGTTGGATAAAATAGATCCAAATAAATTGGTAAAAAAAGGGGATAAATTTGATGTAAATAAGTTAGATGTCTTCCGCAAAGATATCAAGAAAGAGGCTCAAAAACAGGGGTTCTATAAGTTCGATGAAGATGAAATCTATTATACGGCAGATACATTAGGTCGAAAAACGAGTGTTGGTTTGACCATGGTTGTTCAACCCAAACGAGTATTGGTGAACGATACGATTGTGTTGGAGCCAAATAGAAAATATAAGATTAGACAATATAAGATTTTTGCTCAGTTCGACCCTAAACGACTTATATTATCGTCAGAGCCTTTGGTCTTTGATACAGTAAAGATTGATAATTATGTGTTTTTGTACGATCGTACTTTGCGAGTAAATCCAAAACTCATTATTAGAGCCAACCACATTGATGATTCAGAGTTCTATTCATCATTCAATGTCGATCGTACTTATAGTCAATTAACCCAGTTAAAGCTCTATCGTGCGATGAATATTCAGTTTATCGATACAAAAAAAGAGTCAGAAGATGGTTATCCTCTTTTAGATTGTGTGATGCAGCTAACACCTAATACAGAACAGTCATACTCATTTGAACTGGAGGGAACCAATACCTCTGGGAATTTAGGTGTGGGTTCAAACCTGGCTTATCAGCATAAGAACTTATTTACTGGTGGAGAGCGGATTGACGTGAAGTTTAGTGGTGCTATTGAGAGACAGCGTTATGGTACCCAAGATACGATTAAGTTGTTTAATACATTGGAAGGGGGAGTTGATGGTAAATTTACCATACCGAAATTCTGGTTTCCTTTTAATTCAGATAACTGGTTTAACTACTCTACGCCACAAACCCAATTTGTGATGTCCTACAACTACCAACAACGACCTGATTATACTAGAACTATTGTTCGTTCTGGTTTTGGTTATAGGTGGAAATCGAGTCAGTTCTCTTCGCACGAAGTTAACCCTTTGGATCTATATTTAGTTCGTATGTTTGCTTTGGACCCTGATTTTGTTGAGTCTATCGAAAATCTAACAATCCGAAGCTCCTATACCGATCACTCTATCTTTGCATTCTCGTATAGTTACACATACAATACGCAAAATATGAGAAAACGTTCCGACTATTGGTACTTGTTTACTAAGGTGGAGACGTCGGGGAATCTTTTGCAATTAATTAATACTTCCCTTAATAAAGAGAAGACTGATTTTGAGAGTAATCCTGTTCCACAATATACTTTTTTTGATACCCCATATGCGCAATATTTTAAGTTTAATGTGGATTTGAGAAGAGGTCAAGTGATTGATAAATACAATACTTTGGTCTTTAGAAGTTATTTGGGAATTGCTGTTCCATATGGCAACTCGGTACAGGTTCCTTTTGAGCGTAAATATTATGCTGGAGGTGCAAATGATATAAGAGGATGGGGTGCACGAACATTAGGGCCTGGCTCATATAAAGCGAACCCAACAGACTATCCAAATCAGGTCGGAGACATTAAAATAGAGGCTAATGTTGAATATCGTTTCAATATGATTGGAGTATTAGAAGGGGCTTTGTTCTTTGATGCGGGTAATATTTGGTCTATAGATGACAACCGTGTAGGGGCAGAGTTTGACTTTAAACGTTTTTATAAGGAGTTTGCAGTGAGTACAGGAGTCGGAGCAAGACTTAATTTTGACTATGCCATTATTCGTGGTGATTTAGGTATTAAATTACGTGATCCGTCAGAGCCAGAAGGGCAAAGATGGATTCCTACCAATAGAAAATTTAAAAGTACAGATTTTGTCTTCTCGATAGCTATCGGATATCCATTCTAGTCAAGTGATTTTTCTGCTCTATAACATGTGAATTCGTTTTTTATTTGTACATTTGCCTGTCGACTGATTTAAATCATTATAAGGTATTGATGGTTTGGATTATATGGAGATAATAATATTAAAGAAATTCAGATTTTTTTATACAATAATTTTACGAAGCTATGAGTGCTAATTTATTTCAAGAGATTAAGCCAGGTGTAGTTACTGGTGACGATCTAACTAAACTTTTTGATATTTGTAAAGCAAACAACTTTGCACTTCCTGCAGTAAACGTAGTAGGAACTGACTCTGTTAACGCTGTTATCGAGTCTGCAAAAGTTGCAAATTCTCCAGTGATTGTACAGCTTTCTAATGGTGGAGCTGCTTTCTTTGCAGGAAAAGGGTTAAAGTTAGAAGGTCAACAGGCTCAAATCCTAGGTGGAATTGCTGCTGCACATCACGTACATACTGTTGCTGAAGCATATGGTGTTCGCGTTGTTCTTCATACTGACCATGCTGCAAAAAAACTTCTTCCTTGGATTGACGGACTTTTAGATGCTAGTGAAAAGCATTTTGCTGCAACTGGTGCACCTCTATATAGTTCACACATGTTAGATCTTTCAGAGGAGCCTCTTGAAGAGAACGTTGCGATCTGTAAAGAATATCTTACTCGTATGTCTAAAATGGGTATGACTTTAGAGATTGAGTTAGGAATTACAGGTGGTGAAGAAGATGGTGTTGATAATTCAGATATTGACAACTCATTACTTTATACACAGCCAGAAGAGGTATGTTATGCATACGAGCAGTTGATGGAAGTTTCTCCAAACTTCACTATTGCAGCTTCTTTCGGTAACGTACACGGTGTATACAAGCCAGGTAACGTTGTGTTGAAGCCTTCTATCTTAGGTGATTCTCAAAAATATATCCAAGAAAAACTTGGTACTTCAGAGAAGCCAGTAAACTTCGTATTCCACGGTGGATCAGGATCAACTCTTGAGGAGATTCGTGAAGCAATTGGATACGGTGTGATCAAGATGAACATTGATACTGATACTCAGTGGGCTACTTGGGATGGAATTCGTGTGTTTGAAGCAGCAAACCATGACTATCTTCAAGGACAGATCGGAAACCCAGAAGGTGACGATAAGCCAAACAAGAAATATTATGATCCACGTGTATGGTTACGTAAAGGACAAGAGTCTTTGATTGCTCGTCTTCAAGTAGCATACTCTGACCTAAACGGTTTGGATAAAAACTAATAACTAACAAACGTTAGGTTATTAAATTATATAAGGGCAGCTCTTTAGAGTTTGCCCTTTTTTCATGTCTTTAACTTAAATTTTCTGCAAAAGCACTTCATTGGGATTTCGAATATTTCACTTCTATATCAAGGATTAGTTCTAAATAATCAAAATAATATTGTGAAATCACATAAATAAAAAGCAATAGGATGTGCTGAGCTTACGGTTTTTTACCTATTTGCTGTTTTATTGATGAAATTAATTGTAAAAATATTTGTACATAGATGTAAAAAGTGCATTTTTGCACCCTGAGTTTTAAGTTGGAATTTTGTCACATCAAAAACTATGATTTTGTAATCAATATGATGTGAAAATGTATAATTGTATTATCTATAGAGTAAATGCAACAAGGTAGAGATGGTTTTTCAAGTCGTTTCGGTGTAATCGCTGCTGCGGCTGGATCGGCAATAGGTTTAGGGAATATTTGGAGATTTCCTTATGTTTTAGGAGAAAATGGAGGGGGCGCCTTTTTCTTAGTTTATATGGCTTTTATTTTGGTTCTTGGTGTGCCGCTAATGCTGACAGAGATGTCTATTGGTCGAGCAGGACAACGAAATCCTTATGGAACATTTCGTTTTTTAGCACCTAAGACCAAATGGTATTTAGTCGGAGTAATGGGTGTTGCAGCAGCATTCCTTATTTTATCTTTTTATAGTGCTGTAGCTGGATGGACACTGCAATATCTGTTTGATGCAGTAACGGATGGTTTCTCTGGTAAAAGCTCTGTCGAGTTGAATGGCATGTTTGAGTCGTTTAGATCAAGTACCTATGCGCCTTCGATATGGACATTAGTCTTTCTTGTAATGACCGGTTGTGTTGTTGTTGCAGGAGTGGAAAAAGGAATTGAAAAGTATGCCAAGGTTTTAATGCCTTTACTTTTTGTGATAATCATTATTCTTGATATTCGTGCTGTGACGTTGGATGGTGCGGAAGAAGGGTTGAAGTTTCTTTTCCATCCAGATTTCTCGAAGTTAGATTCAAAAGCTGTTTTAGAAGCGTTAGGCCAAGCATTCTTCTCATTAAGTTTAGGAATGGGAACAATGATTACCTACGGATCATATATTGGTAAGAAAGAGAATTTATTCTCGTCAGCGACTTCTGTTTCTCTAGCAGATACTGCCATTGCAGTATTAGCTGGTGTAGCTATTTTTCCAGCAGTATTTGCTTTCGGAATTAAGCCTGATTCAGGTCCAGGTCTAGTATTTATTACATTGCCTAATGTATTTCAACAGATGCCTGGAGGATACTTCTTCTCGGTGCTGTTCTTCTTCTTACTAGTTATTGCAGCATTAACATCTTCCATTTCACTCTTAGAAGTGGTGGTCTCATATTTTACAGAAGAGTTGAAGATATCAAGAGCAAAGGCTACTGTTATATCTTTCATAAGTATTGGTGTATTTGGTGTGATGTGCTCATTATCGTCAGGGCCTTTAAAAGAGGCGACGATATTTGACAAAACAATCTTTGATATGTTTGATTATATATCTTCCAATATCTTACTACCTGTAGCAGGTTTCTTAATTGTTATTTTTACTGGATGGAAGTGGGCACGTAAATCAGTATCCAATGAAATCTTGGGTAAAGACAAACCTGAAACATCATTGTTTAAGGTATTCATGTTTATTATTAAGTTTATTGCACCTTTTGCAATTGCTTTAGTTTTTATGAATGCTGTAGGTATATTAGACCTTTAGTACTTTAATATATGGTGTAAAGAGAGGCTGTTTGAATTGTTATAGCAGCCTCTTTTTTGTAAAGAAATTTGACTGTTATCTATTCATTTTTGAAATGAACTACCTCGTTTTTATCTATTGTAAGATAAAAATCTTGTGTGGTGGATCAAAAAAATGCACTTTTGCATACCTGATAAAAGTCATATAAGAAATTGCGATACCTCACTGAAGGTATGTCGAGTCGAATTCAATATAATATCATAATATGCAACAAGAGAATAGAGATGGTTTCTCTAGTAGGTTTGGAGTAGTTGCAGCTGCAGCTGGTTCAGCTATCGGATTGGGGAATATTTGGAGATTCCCATATGTGTTAGGAGAAAATGGAGGGGGTGCTTTTTTCTTATTATACATGGTGTTTATATTGTTCTTGGGTGTTCCTTTGATGTTGACAGAGATGTCTATAGGTCGTGCAGGACAACGTAATACTTACGGTTCATTTCGTAAATTAGCACCCAAATCTAAATGGTATCTAATTGGAATCATGGGGGTCGTCGGAGCTTATATGATTCTTTCATTTTATAGTGCCGTAGCAGGTTGGACCTTACAGTATTTATACGACGCTATCGCAAATAACTTTTATGGCAAAGACCCACAAGCTTTAGATCAAATGTTCGGAGCCTTCACTTCTGGTAGTTTTATGCCGGTAGTATGGACTTTGGTATTCTTGTTTTTAACAGGGTTGGTGGTAGTTGCTGGAGTTGAAAAAGGTATCGAGAAATATACAAAAATCTTGATGCCCTTACTTTTTTTGATCATCATAGTACTAGATATACGTGCGATCACTCTAGATGGTGCCTCTGAAGGATTGAAATTTTTATTCTATCCTGATTTTTCGAAATTGACATCTAAAGTTGTATTAGAAGCATTAGGTCAAGCATTCTTCTCCTTAAGTTTAGGTATGGGAACTATTATTACTTATGGTTCATATATTGATAAAAAAGAGAAATTGTTTTCGTCAGCAGCATCTGTTTCATTGGCTGATACGGCGATAGCAGTACTTGCTGGTGTCGCAATCTTCCCTGCTGTTTTTGCTTTCGGCATTGAACCTGATTCAGGTCCAGGGTTGGTTTTTATCACACTTCCGAATGTATTTCAACAAATGACCGGGGGATACTTCTTCTCTATTTTGTTCTTCTTTCTTTTAGTCATTGCAGCTTTAACATCGTCTATCTCTTTGTTAGAAGTTATCGTTGCTTATTTTGCAGAAGAGTTGAATATGTCAAGAGTTAAGGCTACCATAATTGGTTTTACCTCTGTTGGAATTTTAGGAGTGATGTGTGCGCTCTCTTTTGGTCCATTGAAATCTGTAACTATAGGTAAGTTTACTCTATTTAATTTATTTGACTATTTATCGTCAAATATTCTATTGCCTGTAGGAGGGATGTTAATCGTTTTCTTCGCAGGATGGATATGGTCAAGAAAATCTGTTGCACAGGAAGTTCTTGGAGAAGGTAAGCCTGAAACATCTTTGTTTAAATTGTTCATGTTTATCATTAAATTCATTGCACCTTTTGCTATTGCATTGGTGTTTTTAAATGCAATTGGTCTTCTTAAGTTTTAGATCTTTTATGTTATCAAAATATATAGGCTGTCTTCTTTAAGACAGCCTTTTTTTATACTCTATTCTTAGGTATTTCCCTTCCTATAGTATTGTTTGATTTTATGAACCACTTTTTCTCTTACTCTTTTTATCTGAACAAGTTAAAACTGCTATATGTTATTACTCTATATTTTATCATATAGAGATGAGTGCACAAAAGAGAAGTCTTATATCCTATTTTAGTATCATCCTCTTGGGGGGTGTTATTGTTTGTTGCCGATATGTTTATGTTGGTCATAAAGAGATAGCATTAGTTAAAAAGTTAGATATCCCCAATACCATTATTGATTCATTAAGGTGGTCATCTGTATCTTGCTTTCAGTTTGATCCTAACAATATTACTGAAGATTCTCTTGAGCTATTGGGCTTTGATAGCTCGCTGATAAGTAGAATTGAGAAGTATCGAAGAGCGAAAGGGCGATTTCGTGATGTGAATCAATTCATCTCCTTCTGCAATAAAGGTTCTATTTGGGCAGAACATTTTCGGGGTTTAGTTGTACTTACAGAGGATAATCCTATTAAAAGGGTTGATTTTAATAGGATAGTATATGCTGATTATAGCAAATTACTTACAAAATCGAATGCAGACGAGATGATTCGGATTTATCGATATCGAAGTAGATATGGTGGTTTTGTTTCATGGGAGCAGTTGAAAGATTTATGTTGTGTTAGTGATAAAACACTCTCTTACTGTCGCAAACTGTTCTTCTTAGATTCAAATGATATCATTCCTATTGATGTTAATGTCGCTTCATACGAGTCTCTTCGTAAATTACCTTATCTAAATAGTACTGATGTTGTTTCTGTAATGAATTATCGAGAGAAGAATATGGGCTTTGGTTCTTATGCTGAGTTTATCTCAACTTTAACTATTTCTGAGGTGCATAAGTCGTATCTTGTTCATTATGTGAGTTTCTAACAGTGTACTTGCCTTTGTTTTCTGAAATCTTTGTGGGTGTAAATAGAATAAATTATTAATTTATGGAATACAACTATCAAGATGCAATGCGTGCGCATTTTTCTATTCTGAGTGCAAAAGAGTGGCAAAAAGAAGTTATAGAAAAGCCACTATCGATGTATACTATTGTGGTGAATTTTGGTCAGCCGATGGAAATTCAGATCGATTTTGAATCTTACGTGATCGAAACCAATAAGATCTGTTGCCTTACTCCGGGTGGTTACTTAAAGTCTGTTGACTGTAAAGATGAGAATCATTTTATCATTGATTTTAATCAAATGTTCTATTGTTTGGAGTTGCATGATGCTGATCTGTCGTGTAATGGGTTGCTTTTTGGAGCCCTTCCATCTCTACCTATTTTAGATATATGTAGTTCACAGATACAACCATTTCGAATATTAATTGAGTCATTTCTAGCAGAATTTCAATCTCCCGATGCCAATCAAGGTGATATGTTGCGTCTATTATTGAAACGTATGATTATTGTATGTGTACGAATGGCTCGAGAACAGTTGTTCTACTCATCTGTGCCACCGCTTGAGGAGACTGACTTGTTGAGAAGTTATCAAGCATTAGTAGAGAAATACTATAAGAGCAAACATAAAGTCTTTGACTATGCAGAACTTCTTTTTAAATCTCCTAAAACCCTAGCGAATACTTTCAATAAACTGAATGGCCACACTCCGCTTCAGATTATTCAAGAGAGAATTGTGTTAGAGGCCAAAAGAATGATATACTACACGGATAAGACAATTAAAGAGATCTCTTTTGAATTAGGCTTTGATGAACCTTCTCATTTTAGTCGTCTTTTTAAGAAAGTCACGGGCGATAGTCCATTGAAATACCGATCTCTATTTTAATTCTATCATATTTTTGACAAAGAGGAACAATTGATATGTGTGTGGGAAATATCGTTAATGAGATATCCTTCACGACTCCCCATCTTTGTATTGTTAGTTAAATGATAAAAAAACAATACTATGGGAAGAGTAATCGTACCAACGAAAGATCAAGTTGATGATCGTGCTAAAGAGATCTTTAATTCTCTCGAAAATCAGATAGGAATGTTACCTAACTTGTATGCTACAATCGGATATTCTCCTGATGTACTTGAGGGCTATTTAAAATATTCCAGTGTTGTCGGAGCTTCTAGTTTTAATAAGAAGGAGATTGAATCCGTTAAATTAGCTGTTGCACAAGTGAATGGGTGTGAGTACTGCATTTCTGCGCATACTGCAATCTCTAAGATGAATGGTTTTACCGACGATGAGCTACTCGCAATAAGAAAAGGAGAGGTGATTGATCCTCATTTAGGAGTTATTGTGGATGCTGCACAGGATATTGCAAATAATAGAGGAAGACTTAGTCAGGATGTTTTTAATCGCTTCTTTGCCGCTGGATTTGATAATAGAGCATTGATTGACCTCGTGGCTTTGGTTAATGTAAGCAGCTTTACAAACTTCATCCACAACACGACGCAGGTTGATATTGATTTTCCTCTTGCACCAGAATTATAGATACTTAAAAAGAAACATAAAATAAATAGGAGATTATTGTATGAGAATTCTAAGATATTTAACGTTAGCAGTTGTTTTAGCATTTGTAGCTGTTTCATGTGATAACGAAGATGATAATGTCACTCCAATGAATGGAGATTTTAATGTCAAAATTGATGGTTTGGCTGATCTAGGAGCTGATTTTACATATGAGGGTTGGGCTATTGTCGATGGAGCACCTGTCTCAGTGGGAACATTTAATGTAGATGGTGATGGGCGTATGTCTACCAATAGTTTTACTTTGGATAGAGCTAGTCTAAACAAAGCATCTGCTTTCGTTGTGACTATTGAGCCGATGCAAGATGCAGATCCTGCCCCTAGTAAAGTACATATTTTAGGAGGAAGTATAGTAAACGGTGAAGCGATGTTGAGTGTAGATCATGCTACTGCTTTGGGAGTCGACCTTACCTCTGCAATGGGTAAGTATATTTTGGCTACCCCAACAAATGGAGCCGATACTAATGAAAAAAGTGGTATTTGGTTCCTTGATCTAGCGAGTGGTGCACCCATGGTTGGGTTAACCCTGCCTACACTACCTGATGGTTGGATCTATGAAGGTTGGGCAGTAATAAATGGACAACCAGTCTCTACTGGTAAATTCTCTTCTGTATCGACAGTAGATCAAAATGATCCATTTAGTGGTGAAATGGCAGGGCCACCATTCCCTGGAGAAGATTTCTTACACAGTGCTCCTGATGGATTGATGTTCCCAACGGATATTTCAGGTGGTAAGGCAGTTATCTCTATTGAGCCTGTGCCCGATAATAGTGCTGCACCATTCTTGTTAAAACCTCTTTTTGGAAGTATCCCCGCTGATGCGATGGATCACGTTAACTACCCATTGGATAACAATGCTGCGGCAACAAATCCTACTGGTAGTGTAAAGGTTTCAATGTAAATCTTTTTACTGAATTATTTCTAGTTTTTGGACATGAACATGTGGGCATATTTAGTTGTTTCTATAACACTGCTCACATGTTTTATTTGCAATAATGTGACTTGCTTAGTTCTCGTTATTGATTTTAAAACGAATTAATTTGACCTGTCCTATGATACCAATCTTATGTTGATGTGAGGAGTCAATAATGCCAAATATATTATACCCGTGATGGAATCATAGCTTTGCCTGCACTGATGTGATTACACGCAGTTTAAACAATATAGAATGGAAATCTACTCCTCATAGAAGTGTGATATTGGTTCTACCTTTAGAAACGTTTAATTAATTCTTGAATTATTATGAAGTACTTAATTGTATTATTTTTGTTTATGGCTCAGTTAACTAGTGCGCAATTACCCAAAGATCCTAAAGATATCTCTCCACTACTTATTGGTGAAAACATACCAAAAGTGAGTGTAAAAAAAGTGGATGGCACCGACATCCCTATGAAGGATGTTCTAAACAGTAAGAAGAGTGTCCTGGTCTTTTACCGAGGCGGATGGTGTCCTTATTGTAACCTACATCTTTCAGAACTGCAAAAGGCTGAGAGCGAAATTCTAGAGTTAGGCTATCAAATAGTTGCAATAAGTCCTGATTCTCCAAAGAACCTACAGAAAACTGAAGAGAAGGATGAGATAAAGTATCAACTTTTCTCAGATGCGAATGGAGAGTTGATTAAAGCGATGGGGATCGGTTTTAAGGCTCCATTTAAATATAACTTGATGTTAAAGAGTAAGAGTGGTGGAGAAAATGAGGATTCACTACTTCCAGTACCATCTGTTTTTGTCGTAGATGAAAATGGCACTATTCTATTTGAATATATCGACCCTGATTATAAAACTCGTTTGTCATCCAAGTTGTTGTTGGCCGTGTTGAAAAATATTTAAACTAAACGTTACTTATGAAGAACTTTATTGTTTTGTGTTTGACATTGGCATCGCTGATGGTACTTACTCCATTCGAGAGCAATGCACAAGTAAAAAAAGATGATGATAAACTTGCTGTTTTATGGACTAGCGATGATCCATATGTTGCCGATAGAGTTGCACTAATGTATACACATGCTGCTGCACGAAATCACCTTTTCAAAGAGGTCACATTGATCATATGGGGGCCTTCTGCTAAGTTGGTTGCAGAGAATAAGAAGATACAGAAGAAGTTGATGCAGATGAAAAAGGATGGTGTGAAGATCAGAGCATGTATTGCATGTGCTACAGCCTATGATGTGGTGGATGATTTGAAACAACTAAACTTTGAAGTTGCTCCAATGGCGATACCTCTAACAGATTATCTAAAGGATGACCAGACTAAGGTGTTGACATTCTAATGGTTGTAGGTGTTTGTTGTTTAAAACCATCTTTAGATAATAACGGCATAATGTTCCTTTAACTCTTGTAGGGATTAATTCAGCACTGTAGGTCTACCTACGGTGCTGAATCGTGTTAAAACGTTTGATGTTTAGATCGATCCTCTTTGGAGCAAACTCTAATTTGTCTCATTCGAAACGCTACCCGAATAAGACGTACTCCAATAACTGTGATGGAATCTTCAATGTGTTAGAGTAGTTCTGATCTCTCATTTTTCTCGACCCTATCTGATTTGTTTAAGGTGTCGTATCCACCTTTGATGGTTCTCTTAGAGACATCAAAGCTCCTTTCCCCTGCCTTTCCCCTGAGCTTCCCCTGCATTGGCTTGGAAAATGTTCAACGATTATCCGATAATGGTCCATCATTTTACCTGAATCGATGGATCATTCTCGAAGCATTCTCGGACATCTCTCGAATAATTGCAGGGGAAAGGCAGGGGAAAGGCGCTTTATATCCCCTGTCTGCTTCTATTTGTATTTCTATCATGATTGGTTCTTTCATTATGTTCTCATGTAAGAGGTGTTTATGGGTTGATGTTTTTGTTTTTCATTTTGAGGGCTTGTGGATGATTTAATCGCTATATGGGTTCTGTAAAAAGCTTATAAGGAGCTTATATTGCCATTTTTATTAAAAAAAGAGTGTTTTTTTTCATTCTTGCTTTGTCTGTGTGATGAAAAAATGTAAATTTGCGCCCGAAACGATGAGATCATCCTTTCATGTATTCCCACCATATAATTGTAATTTGTTAATTAAAGTCATATGCTGGAGGTGTATACATTGAAAATGAAAAAGGGTTTACGATAGGATGTTTACAAATCAAAAATTGATTTTTATTTTTAAGTTTAGTAATTATAATATTTTAAAAAATGATCGTAATACCAATTAAAGAAGGCGAAAATATCGAGAGAGCTCTTAAGCGTTTTAAGCGTAAATTCGAAAAAACAGGTACTGTAAAAGAATTAAGAGGCCGTAAGCATTTCGTAAAGCCATCTATTAGAAGAAGAGAAGAAGTTAAGAAAGCTATCTATATCGAGCAATTGCACCGTGAGGAAGATTAATCTTCTATAGATTGTTTTATATCATATAAAAGAGGTTGTTTCAATTATTGAAGCAACCTCTTTTTTTTTGTTTGTAGCTTCTTTGTATCTTGCTGTAAAATATTTGTGTATGGGGTTGGATGATTTTATAAACTTTTTGCAGTATGAGAAGCGACTGTCTTCTTATACCGTAGTTGCTTATCGCATTGATTTGAACCAGTTTTGTAGTTTCGCCGAAGATATGGTTGACTCTTTTGATTGGAGGGAGGTGGATTCATTTCTTGTAAGAGAGTGGGTGGTTTACTTAATGGGAAAGGGTATGGCTCCTCGTACTGTGCATCGTAAGATATCTGCATTAAAGTCGATGTATCGTTTTTTCTTGGTAAATGAATATGTGGAGAAGGATCCGACATCTTTAGTTGTGCTGCCCAAGATAAGAAAGAAGTTGCCTTTCTTCGTTCGAATAAGGGAGATGGATAATTTATTAGATCATGATTGGTTTTCTAGTGATTTTTCGGGTTTGAGAGATCGTGCTATTCTGCATGTTTTTTATGGAACAGGCATGCGTTTGTCTGAATTGGTGGGGTTGCAGATCCAAAATATCGACTTAAGTCAGAAAAAAATGAAAGTTCTTGGTAAAGGTAATAAGGAACGCATTATTCCATTTAATGATGAGTTATGTCATGTGGTGTCTAGTTATTTAGAGGCTAGAAAGAGCGTTTTTGGGGATCTGGAAGGCGTTCTTTTTTTAACAGACAAGGGTGAACAAGTGTACCATAAATTTGTTTATAGGGTAGTAAAACGTTATCTTGCTAAAGTCTCGACAGTGTCGAAGAAGAGTCCACACGTGTTGCGCCATTCTTATGCTACGCATATGATGAATTCTGGGGCAGACTTAAGGGCTATACAGGAGTTATTAGGGCATGCAAGTTTAGCGAGCACGGAGGTGTATACGCATACGACGTTTGAGAAATTAAGGAAAGTTTACAAACAAGCCCATACTAGGGGTTAAAAGATGGAGGAGTGTTATATGAATGTTACATTTCAATCTGTACAATTCAAGGCTGATCAGAAGTTGTTAGACTTTACGGAAAAAAAAGTTGCAAAATTAGATCAGTATTTAGATTCAATTATTGGGGCTGAAGTGATTTTCCGTGTTGTTCCAGGTCAGGATAAAGAGAATAAAGTAGCTGAACTTAAGCTATCTATCCCTGATCATGATTATTTATTTGCAAAGAAAAATGCTGTGTCATTTGAAGAGGCTGTAGATTTAGCTGTGTCTGCTGTTAAGCATCAGTTAGAGCGTGTAAAAGAAAAGTCTCGATTTAAATAGAAAAAAGTTCAAGTAAATTTGTATTTTACTTGAAAATGTTTTTACATTTGCACACCATTTCATCCATCGTGAGAAGTGGTGTGTTTTTATGTTATAGAAATGGGGAGATACCAAAGCGGCCAACTGGGGCAGACTGTAACTCTGCTGTCTTACGACTTCGTAGGTTCGAATCCTGCTCTCCCCACGTATGTTTCTCAATGTAGAAATATGAAAAGTAATTTTTTAACTGATTTTTTTTAGAATCTAATTTTTTATTGGAGTTATGGCTAAAGAACATTTTGATAGATCCAAAGACCATGTTAACATTGGTACTATTGGTCACGTAGACCACGGTAAAACTACTTTGACAGCTGCTATTACAAAAGTATTGGCAGACAAAGGTTTTTCAGAAGCTCGTGATTTCGATCAAATCGATAACGCACCTGAAGAAAAAGAACGTGGTATTACTATTAATACTGCTCACGTTGAGTATGAAACAGCAAATCGTCACTATGCTCACGTAGACTGTCCAGGTCACGCTGACTACGTTAAGAACATGGTTACTGGTGCTGCTCAAATGGATGGTGCTATTCTTGTATGTGCTGCAACTGATGGTCCTATGCCTCAGACACGTGAGCATATCCTACTAGCTAAGCAGGTAAACGTACCTAAAATCGTTGTTTTCTTGAACAAGGTTGATATGGTAGATGATGAGGAGCTTTTAGAGCTTGTAGAGATGGAAGTTACTGAACTTCTTGAATTCTACGATTTCGAAGGATCTCCAGTTGTTATGGGTTCAGCTCTTGGTGGATTGAACGGCGAGCAAGAGTGGGTAGACAAAATCATGGAATTGATGGATGCAGTTGATTCATGGATTCCACTTCCTCCACGTGATATGGATAAGCCATTCTTGATGCCAGTTGAGGATGTATTCTCTATTACTGGTCGTGGTACTGTAGCAACAGGACGTATCGAAACTGGTGTTATTCACACTGGTGATGAGATGGAAATTATTGGTCTTGGAGCTGAAGGTAAGAAAACTGTTTGTACTGGAGTTGAGATGTTCCGTAAGATTCTTGATGATGGACAAGCTGGTGATAACGTTGGTCTATTGATGCGTGGTGTTGATAAGAAAGAGATCAAGCGTGGTCAAATTCTTGCTAAGCCAGGTACAATTACTCCTCACACTAAGTTTAAGGCTGAGGTTTATGTACTTAAGAAAGAAGAAGGTGGACGTCACACTCCATTCCATAATAAATACCGTCCTCAGTTCTACCTACGTACTCTTGACGTAACAGGTGAGATTACTCTTCCTGAAGGAACTGAGATGGTTATGCCTGGTGATAACGTTACAATTAATGTTGAGCTTATCTACCCAGTTGCATTGAACCAAGGTCTTCGTTTCGCTATCCGTGAAGGTGGACGTACAGTTGGTGCAGGTCAGGTAACTGAGATTGTTGAATAATTTGTTGTTATTTCAATGAATTAAATATACTTTTGCGGTTCCTATTCGTGGGAACCGCAAATTTACGGATATGTCTAAGCTGGAGATGAATTAAGATTTCGATTATCTTATATCCGACAAAAGAACTCGTCTAAATTAAACAGTCGATATATGAAAGTATTAGCTTATATTAAAGATTCTTATAACGAGTTGGTCTACAAAGTTAGTTGGCCAAGTCGGAAGGAGTTAATTAATAGCGCATTAGTTGTTATGGTTGCTTCTTTTATAATTGCACTGTTGGTGTTTGTGGTTGATTTCTCTTTTGAGAAATTAACAGGGATGCTTTACGGTTTATTTTTCTAAAATTGCTGGAGGTCGAAAATGAGTGTGGATACAAAAAAATGGTATGTTCTTCGGGCTGTCGGAGGTAAAGAAAAGAAAGTCAAAGAGTATATCGAGGCTGAGATCGCAAATTTAGGTCTCCAGGATTATGTTTCTCAAGTTTTGATCCCGACTGAAAAGGTGTATCAAATACGTAATGGTAAGAAGATAACAAAAGAGAGAATCTCGCTTCCTGGTTATATTCTTATTGAGGCTGCGTTAGTAGGAGAGGTTCCTCATATTTTGAAGAGCGTTTCTAATGTTATTGGCTTTTTAGCTGATACTAAGACGAACGAGCCTATACCTATGCGTCAAAGCGAGGTGAATCGTATTTTGGGTACCATGGATGATGCAGAGGAGACACTAGAGGCTTCTGGTGTTGATTTTGTTATGGGAGAGACTGTGAAAGTTATCGATGGACCATTTGACGGCTTTAATGGCCTCGTTGAGGAAGTTAACGAGGAGAAAAAGAAGCTGAAAGTGATGGTTAAGATTTTCGGTAGAAAGACTCCTTTGGAGCTTGGCTATATGCAAGTCGAAAAGGAGTAGTTATAATTTATTTCAACTTATTACATTATGGCAAAAGAAGTTGCTGGGTTAATTAAGTTACAGATTAAAGGTGGTGCTGCGAATCCTTCGCCTCCGGTAGGACCTGCATTAGGTGCTAAAGGTGTGAACATCATGCAGTTTTGTAAGCAGTTCAATGCAAGAACTCAAGATCAAGCTGGTAAAGTACTTCCTGTAATTATTACGGTTTATGCTGATAAGTCATTTGACTTTATCATTAAAACACCACCCGTTGCTGTTCAATTGTTGGAAGCTGCTAAACTTAAGAAAGGTTCACCAGAGCCTCACGTTAATAAAGTAGCATCTATTACTTGGGAGCAAGTTAGAGGTATCGCAGAAGCAAAAATGCCTGATCTTAACTGTTTCGAGGTAGAGTCTGCAATGTCAATGGTGGCAGGTACAGCACGTAGTATGGGAATTACTGTAACAGGTGATGCACCCTTTTAATTAATGAAATTTATTTAAAAAAATGGCAAAAATCTCAAAGAATAGGAAAGCTGCTGCTGCTAAATTGGAGCAGGGGAAGATCTATTCACTAGAAGACGCTGCTTCGTTGGTGAAAGAAATCACTACTACAAAGTTTGATGCTTCTGTGGATTTGGATGTTCGCCTTGGAGTGGATCCGAGAAAAGCGAATCAAATGGTACGAGGAGTCGTAACTTTGCCTCACGGAACTGGAAAAGCAGTGCGTGTTTTAGCTCTTGTAACTCCAGATAAGGAGCAAGAAGCGAAAGACGCAGGAGCTGATTACGTTGGTCTAGACGCTTATATCGATAAGATTAAGAACGGATGGACAGATGTAGACGTAATCATCACTATGCCACCAGTTATGGGTAAAGTAGGAGCTCTAGGTCGTGTTTTAGGTCCTCGTGGTCTAATGCCTAACCCAAAAAGTGGTACAGTTACCATGGAGGTAGGTAAGGCTGTGAAGGAAGTTAAAATGGGTAAAATCGACTTCAAAGTGGATAAGTATGGTATCGTGCATACATCAATTGGTAAGGTATCTTTTGATCCTAAACAAATTGTTGAGAATGCAAAAGAGTTTGTTGATATGATCAATAAGCTTAAGCCTTCGGCTGCAAAAGGTACATACGTGAAAAGTATCTACTTATCAAGTACAATGAGCCCAGGTATTCAAGTTGAACCTAAGTCTATTGACTAAGTAAAAAAGAAAGTATGAGACGCTCAGAAAAGCAACAATTAGTAGAGTCACTTAAAGAGCAGTTGAATTCATATAGTCACTTTTACTTGGCGGATGTTGAAGCACTAAATGCAGAGCAAACAAGTGCTTTAAGACGTCTTTGCTTCCAAAGAGAAGTAAAGTTGGTTGTGGCAAAGAATACACTGTTGCGCAAAGCTATTGAAGAATCGGATAAAGATGCTTCGGGCTTATTTGACGTATTGAAAGGTAGTACTTCTGTACTGCTTTCTAACACTGGAAACATTCCAGCTAAATTGATTCAAGAATTTAGCAAAGAGAATGGCAAACCAGTATTGAAGGGAGCATTTGTAGAGGAGTCTGTATATGTTGGTGCAGAGACACTAGAAGAACTAGTAAACATCAAGTCGAAAGAGGAGTTGATAGCAGATGTTATTGCATTGCTACAGTCTCCAGCGAAGAATGTTATTTCAGCTCTTCAGTCATCTGGACAAACTATTACTGGAGTGCTTAAGGCACTTGAGGAAAAAAACGCTTAGTATTATAATAAATTATTCACTATATCATTTTTAAATTCGAGGAAAATGGCAGATCTTAATAAACTTGCAGAAGAATTAGTTAACCTAACAGTAAAAGACGTAAACGAATTGGCTACTATCCTTAAGGATGAGTACGGTATCGAGCCTGCTGCTGCTGCAGTAGCTGTTGCTGGACCTGCTGCTGGAGCTGAAGCTGCTGCTGAAGAGCAAACAGAATTCGACGTTATCTTGAAAGCTGCTGGATCATCTAAATTAGCAGTAGTTAAGTTGGTTAAAGACCTAGCAGGTGTTGGTCTTAAGGAAGCTAAAGAACTAGTTGACGGAGCTCCTAAAGCAATCAAAGAGAAAGTTTCTAAAGAGGAAGCTGAAGCACTTAAACAACAGCTAACAGAAGCTGGTGCTGAGGTTGAGCTTAAATAAGAAGTTGACCTTTCAAAAGAAGGTTTATGGTTTAGAATCCCGTTGTGGGGTTCTAAGCCTTTTTGCGTTTATGTTTTAGGTTCAATTAATTCGGTTGATTCATGTCTTCACAAACTGTAAATAATAGGATCAGTTTTGCTTCTGCAGAAAATCGTTTTGAATATCCTGATTTTCTGGAAGTACAGATCAAATCTTTCAAAGAGTTCTTCCAGTTGGGGGCATCGCCTGAGGAAAGAAAAATAGAGGGCCTTAATCAGGTGTTCGGTGATAACTTCCCAATCACGGATACTCGAAATAACTTTGTCCTTGAGTTTATTGATTATTCAGTCGATCCACCTCGCTATACTCTCGAGGAGTGTATAGATAGAGGCTTGACTTATAGTGTGCCAATCAAGGCAAAATTAAAGTTGTATTGTACTGACGAAGAGCACGAGGACTTCGATACTGTGGTTCAGGAGGTATACTTGGGTACAATTCCATATATGACCCCAAGTGGATCTTTTGTGATCAATGGTGCGGAGCGCGTAGTGGTGTCTCAGTTACACCGTTCTCCAGGAGTGTTCTTTGGTCAGAGTGTGCATGCAAATGGCACGAAACTTTATTCTGCTCGAATTATCCCATTTAAGGGATCATGGATTGAGTTTGCAACAGACATCAATGGTGTTATGTTTGCTTACATCGATCGTAAAAAGAAATTACCAGTAACGACATTGTTACGTGCAATCGGCTATGAAAGCGATAAGGATATCTTAGAGATATTTGGATTGGCTGATGAGATTCGCGTATCTAAGTCCGGAATCAAAAAGATTGTAGGTAGAAAATTAGCTGCACGTGTCTTGAAGACATGGGTAGAGGATTTTGTAGATGAGGATACAGGTGAAGTAGTTTCTATCGAGCGTAATGAAGTCATTATCGACCGTGAAACAGTTATCGAGCCTGAACATTTGGATGAAATTCTAGATTCTGGTGCGAAAACTATTCTTCTTCACAAAGAAGAGCAGAACCTAGCTGATTTTGCAATCATCTATAATACACTGCAGAAAGATCCATGTAACTCGGAGAAAGAAGCAGTATTATATATCTATAGACAGTTACGTAACTCAGAGCCGCCTGATGAGGCAACAGCTCGTGACGTAATTGACAAACTATTTTTCTCAGAAGTACGTTATGACTTAGGAGAAGTTGGTCGTTATAGAATCAATAAAAAATTAAATTTGGATATTGATTCTGATACGCGTGTTTTGACTAATCAAGATATGATTGAGATCATTAAGTATCTTATCAAATTGATTAACTCGAAGACGGATATCGATGATATCGATCACCTTTCTAATAGACGTGTACGTACTGTAGGAGAGCAAATGTATAACCAGTTTGGCGTTGGTTTAGCACGTATGGCCCGTACAATTCGTGAGCGAATGAATGTACGTGACAACGAGGTGTTTACTCCAACAGATTTGATTAATTCGAAGACATTGTCATCGGTGATCAACTCTTTCTTCGGAACCAATGCGTTATCACAGTTCATGGATCAAACGAACCCACTAGCAGAGATGACTCACAAGCGTCGTATGTCTGCATTGGGACCTGGAGGACTTTCACGTGATCGTGCTGGTTTCGAGGTGCGTGATGTTCACTACACTCACTATGGTCGTTTGTGTCCAATTGAAACACCAGAGGGACCAAACATTGGTTTGATTTCTTCTCTTTGTGTGTTTGCAAAGATTACAGATCTTGGATTTATCTCGACACCTTACCGTCCAGTTGCTGAGGGTAAAGTTGATTTGGATAATCAAGATGTTGTGTATCTAACAGCAGAAGAAGAAGAAGGTAAGATTATTGCTCAGGCAAATGCTACTTATGCTGAAGATGGTTCGTTTGTTAATCCAAGAGTGAAGGCTCGTTTGGATGCAGATTATCCTATGGCAGAGGTTGCTGATGTTGATTTGATGGACGTAGGTCCTAACCAGATTGCATCTATTGCTGCATCTTTGATTACTTTCTTGGAGCATGATGATGCGAACCGTGCATTGATGGGATCTAACATGATGCGTCAGGCTGTTCCATTGTTGTGTCCACAATCTCCAATTGTGGGTACAGGTCTTGAGGCTCGTGTAGCTGAAGATTCTCGTGTTCAGATCACTGCTGAGAAAGATGGTGTTATTGATTATGTGGATGGTAGTAAAATTGTTGTTCGTTATGACGCTACAGAAAATGAGCGTTATGTAAGCTTTAATGCTGATACGGAAAGCTACAACGTACCTAAATATAAGAAGACCAACCAAGGTACATGTATTGACTTGAAGCCAATTGTTTCTCCTAACCAACGTGTTAAGAAGGGACAAATCCTTACTGATGGTTATGCTACGCAGCAAGGAGAATTAGCTTTAGGGCGTAACCTAAAAGTGGCCTTCATGCCATGGCAGGGTTATAACTACGAGGATGCGATTGTAATTTCAGAAAGAATCGTTCGTGATGATGTATTTACATCCATTCATATCGATGAGTACTCTCTTGAAGTGCGTGATACAAAGCGTGGTTTAGAGGAGTTTACTTCAGATATTCCTAACGTAAGTGAGGAAGCGACACGTAATCTTGATGAGAATGGTTTAATTCGTATCGGTGCTGTAGTTAAACCTGGTGATATCTTGATTGGTAAGATTACTCCTAAGGGAGAATCGGATCCATCTCCAGAGGAGAAATTGCTTCGCGCAATCTTCGGAGATAAAGCTGGTGATGTGAAGGATGCTTCATTGAAAGCTTCTCCTTCATTGAAAGGTGTAGTTATTGATAAGAGATTGTTTTCTAGAGTTCAAAAGGATAAGAAAGCTAGAACTACAACGAAACCGTTGTTGGAGCAAATCGATCAAGAGTTTGAAGTTCAAGCTAATCGTTTGAAGGATATCTTGGTGGATAAACTATTTAACTTAGTTAATGGTAAAACTTCACAAGGTGTAGAAGATTATTTTGGTGTGGATATTATTTCTAAAGGAACGAAATTCACTCAAAAACTTCTTTCTTCTATCGACTACATGACAGTGAATGGTAATGATTGGACTACGGATGAAGATAAGAATCATATGATTGTTTCTTTGGTTCGTAACTATATCATGAAGTACAAGGAGTTTGAGGCAGTTGTTAAACGTAAGCGTTATAATGTAACTATTGGAGATGAATTGCCAGCTGGTATTATTCAACTTGCAAAAGTTTATATCGCGAAGAAGAGAAAGCTTCAAATTGGTGATAAGATGGCAGGACGTCACGGTAATAAGGGTATTGTATCTCGTATCGTACGTCAAGAAGATATGCCTTTCCTAGAAGATGGAACTCCAGTGGATATTGTATTGAACCCACTTGGTGTACCTTCAAGGATGAACTTAGGACAGATTTATGAGACTGTACTTGGATGGGCTGGTATGGAGTTAGGATGTAAATTTTCTACACCTATTTTCGACGGAGCTACTCTAGATGAGATCTCTGAATTGTGTGACAAAGCAAGTGTTCCTCGTTTTGGTCGTACACGTCTTATTAACGGAGAGACTGGAGAGCGTTTTGACCAGCCTGCTACTGTTGGTGTGATCTATATGTTGAAATTAGGTCACATGGTAGAAGACAAGATGCACGCTCGTTCTATTGGACCTTACTCGTTGATTACGCAGCAGCCATTAGGTGGTAAAGCACAATTTGGTGGACAGCGTTTCGGAGAGATGGAGGTTTGGGCTCTTGAGGCTTACGGTGCAGCTAATATCCTTCAAGAAATCTTGACTGTTAAGTCGGATGATGTGATTGGTAGAGCGAAAGCATACGAGGCTATTGTTAAAGGAGATCCAATGCCAACACCAGGAATTCCTGAGTCGTTAAACGTTCTTCTTCACGAACTACGTGGACTAGGATTGAGTGTTGATCTTGAATAAGATATTGAACTGGAAGGAGTTCTTTGTAGCTTCTTCCTTTTCATACGCTGAACTATAAGTTTATAATATTTGTTTTATGGCATTCAGAAGAGATAATAAGGTTAAAAGTAACTTTTCGAAGTTGTCTATCAGTCTTTCTTCTCCGGAAGAGATTCTAGAAAGATCACATGGTGAGGTGCTTAAGCCTGAAACAATTAATTACCGTACATATAAGCCAGAAAGAGATGGCCTTTTCTGTGAACGCATTTTTGGTCCTGTAAAGGATTATGAGTGTCATTGCGGTAAATATAAGCGTATCCGTTATCGTGGTATTGTTTGTGACCGTTGTGGTGTTGAAGTAACAGAAAAAAAAGTACGTCGTGAGCGTATGGGACATATCTCTTTGGTTGTTCCTGTTGCCCATATATGGTACTTTAAATCTCTACCAAATAAAATTGGTTATCTTCTAGGGTTACCAACGAAGAAATTAGATACAATCATCTATTACGAAAGATACGTGGTTATTAATCCAGGTGTTAAACGTGATGATGGAGTTAAATATTTGGATTTTCTTACTGAAGAAGAGTATTTAGATATTCTTGATACACTTCCTCGTGAAAACCAAATGCTTGATGATGATGATTCAGAGAAGTTTATTGCTAAAATGGGTGCCGAAGCTTTGTATTCATTGCTAGAGCGTCTTGAGCTTGATACAATTTCTTATGAATTACGTCATAAGGCTAGTACAGAAACTTCACAACAGAGAAAGAATGATGCTCTAAAGCGTCTTCAGGTTGTAGAGGCTTTCCGTGCGTCGAAGAAGAGAAACCGTCCAGAGTGGATGATTGTGAAGGTGGTTCCAGTTATTCCACCAGATCTACGTCCTCTTGTGCCACTCGATGGTGGACGTTTCGCAACTTCCGATTTGAATGACCTTTATCGTCGTGTGATTATTCGTAATAATCGTTTGAAGCGATTGATTGAGATTAAAGCTCCTGAGGTTATTCTTCGTAATGAGAAGAGAATGTTGCAAGAGTCTGTTGATTCATTGTTTGACAATTCGCGTAAATCGAATGCTGTTAAGACAGAGAACAATCGTGCTCTTAAATCATTATCTGATTCATTAAAAGGTAAGCAAGGTCGTTTCCGTCAAAACCTTCTTGGTAAACGTGTTGACTATTCTGCTCGTTCTGTTATCGTTGTAGGACCTACTCTTAAGATTCAAGAGTGTGGTATCCCTAAAGATATGGCAGCTGAGCTTTACAAACCATTCATCATTCGTAAGTTGATTGAGCGTGGTATTGTAAAAACAGTTAAGTCCGCGAAGAAGATTGTAGATAGAAAAGATCCTGTTGTTTGGGATATCTTAGAGAATGTGATGAAAGGTCATCCAGTGCTACTTAACCGTGCACCGACGCTTCACCGTTTGTCTATTCAATCATTCCAGCCTCGCCTAGTTGAAGGTAAAGCGATTCAGTTACACCCTCTTGTGTGTACTGGTTTCAATGCCGATTTCGATGGTGACCAGATGGCAGTTCACTTACCACTTGGTAATGCTGCGATTTTGGAGGCTCAGTTGTTGATGCTTTCTGCTCATAACCTTCTTAACCCAGCGAATGGTGCTCCTATTACAGTACCTTCACAGGATATGGTTCTTGGTCTATATTATATGACTAAGCCAAGAAAAGGAGTTAAGGGAGAGGGACTTTGTTTCTATTCTCCAGAGGAAGTTGAGATTGCCTTCAATGAAGGTAAAGCAGATCTTCACGCTATTGTTAAGGTGAAGACAACAGACTTAAATGAAGATGGAGAGCAAGAAATACGTCTTATTGAAACTACAGTAGGTCGTATCTTATTCAACCAATTTGTACCAAACGAGGCAGGTTACCTTGACAAGTTGTTGACTAAGAAAGCTCTTAGAGATATTATTGCACATATCTTGAAAGTAACTGATAATGCTACAACAGCTAAGTTCTTAGATGATATTAAGAACCTTGGTTATCGTATGGCTTACCTTGGTGGTCTATCGTTTAACCTAGCCGATGTGGTTATTCCTGATGCGAAAGCAGAGATGGTTACAGAAGGTTACCAAGAGGTTGAAGAGATTATGAATAACTATAACATGGGATTCATTACCAATAACGAACGTTATAATCAGGTAATTGATACATGGACCCATGTTAATGCGAAGTTGACAAATACAGTGATGAATACTTTGAGTTCTGATAACCAAGGTTTCAACTCTGTATATATGATGCTTGACTCAGGAGCCCGTGGTTCTAAAGAGCAGATTCGTCAGCTTTGTGGTATGCGTGGACTGATGGCAAAACCACAAAAGTCTGGATCAACAGGTGCTCAGATTATTGAGAACCCGATTCTTGCAAACTTTAAAGAGGGTCTTTCTGTCTTAGAGTACTTTATCTCTACTCACGGTGCACGTAAAGGTCTTGCGGATACGGCATTGAAAACAGCCGATGCGGGTTATTTGACTCGTCGACTAGTAGATGTTGCGCATGATGTTATCGTATCTCAACAAGATTGTGGAACACTTCGTGGATTAACAGCTTCGGCAATTAAGAATAATGAAGAGGTTGTTGCCTCTCTTTATGAAAGAATTGTTGGTCGTTGTACTGTTCATGATATTTTCCATCCATTAACAGGTGAACTTATTGTTCGTGCTGGTGGACAGATTACTGATGAGATTGGTTATGCGATTGAAAACTCTCCAATTGAGAAAGTTGAAATTCGTTCTGTTCTTACTTGTGAGTCTAAGCAAGGTGTTTGTGCTAAATGTTATGGTACAAATCTAGCTTCTGCTAGAATGGCACAAGAAGGTGAATCTATTGGTGTTGTTGCAGCACAGTCAATTGGTGAGCCGGGAACACAGCTTACACTTCGTACTTTCCACGTAGGGGGTATTGCAGGTAACGTTTCTTCTCAGTCTACTGTTGTAGCTAAATACGAGGGTATTGCTGAGATTGACGAACTACGTTCTGTTCCTTTTGTTGATGAAGATGGTAAAAGTGTAGATATCGTTGTTAGCCGTTTGGCTGAGTTACGTGTTGTAGATAAGAATACTAAAATTACACTTTCTACACATGCTCTTCCTTATGGTTCGAAATTATTCATGAAAGAGGGTCAGGAAATTTCTAAGAATGACCTTATTTGTGAATGGGATCCATATAACGGTGTAATCATCACTGAGTTTGAAGGACGTATTGAGTTCTCAGATTTACAGGATGGTATCACTTATCGTGAAGAATCGGATGAGCAAACAGGTTTTGCTGAGAAGGTTATTATCGAGAACCGTGATAGAACTAAGAATCCAAGTTTACGTATTGTAGACGAGGAGGGAGAGTTGATCAAGTCTTATAACTTGCCAGTTGGCGGTCACGTTAATGTGGACGAAGGACAGGTAGTTACTAAAGGTGTTGTTCTTGTTAAGATTCCTCGTGCTTCAGGTAAAGCAGGTGATATTACCGGGGGTCTTCCTCGTGTTACTGAGTTGTTTGAGGCTCGTAACCCATCTAATCCAGCTGTTGTTTCAGAGGTTGATGGTGAGGTTAGTTTCGGAAAAATCAAGCGTGGTAACCGAGAGATTATCGTAATGACTCGTTTGGGTGATATTAAGAAATATCTTGTACCTCTTTCTCGTCAGATTCTTGTTCAAGAAAATGATTATGTAAGAGCAGGTACACCACTTTCTGATGGAGCTATTACTCCTTCTGATATCTTGCGTATTGAAGGACCTACTAAGGTTCAGGAATATATCGTGAATGAAGTTCAAGATGTATACCGTATGCAGGGTGTGAAGATTAATGATAAGCACTTTGAGGTTATCGTTCGTCAGATGATGCGTAAGGTTGAGATTGATGATCCGGGAGATACTAAATTCCTAGAGCGTCACTTAGTTGATAAGCATGAGTTCATGAAAGAGAATGATTGGATCTACGATAAGAAGGTTATTATTGATTCTGGAGATTCAGAAAACTTCAAACAAGGTATGATTGTTACAGCACGTCAATTGCGTGATGAAAACTCTCAATTACGCCGTAAAGATTTGAAGGTTATTGAGTCAAGAGATGCAGTACCAGCGACTTCTGGTCAGATTCTTCAAGGTATCACTCGTGCAGCGCTTCAAACGAAGAGTTGGATGTCTGCTGCTTCTTTCCAGGAGACGACTAAAGTCTTGAATGAGGCTGCTATCAACGGTAAAGTGGATAACCTAGAAGGTATGAAAGAGAATGTGATTTGTGGACATTTGATTCCTGCAGGTACTGGACGTAAACTGTACAGAAACCTAGTTGTTGGATCAAAAGAAGACTATGATCGTTTGGTTGATTCTAAAGACTAATAAAATTTTCGTATGAATAGAGAAGAAAATCAATCTATAAGTATCGAGTTACCTGAAGAGGTAGCTGAAGGTACATATTCGAATCTAGCTGTGATTTCTCACTCTAGCTCAGAATTTGTAATGGATTTCATTCGTATGATGCCTGGTGTGGATAAAGCAAAGGTAAAATCACGAGTGGTGATGTGTCCTGAACATGCGAAACGACTTTTGTTGACTTTAGAAGAGAATGTAAGAAGATATGAGTCAATGCACGGATCTATTAAATTACATGACGGAGAGCCTTCTATGCCTCCACCAATGAATTTTAGCGGACCTGCAGGTGAAGCATAAATATATAAAAAGAGGAAACGATTTCGTTTCCTCTTTTTTGTTTATAAGACTGATAGATGATTAGCCTTTTATTGTTACTTCAGTTTTTTAATCTCAGTACTTATTTGTGCCTCTGTATGTACACCAGTACCTTTCCATGCAATCTTTCCATTTTTAAAGATATATAGAGTAGGAATAGATCTAACTGCATATCTTTTGGCTGTTGCTTTATTCTTGTCAACATCAACTTTGACAATAATAACTTTACCTTTGTTATCTTCTGCAAATTTTTCAAGAATAGGGGCTTGTCTTTTACATGGACCACACCATGTAGCATAAAAGTCAACTACAACTGGTAGTTTTGTTTTTAAAAGCTCATCAAAAGATTGCGTTTTTTCATTGAACTCTATTTCAACGTTGCTTTCTCCTGCAATACTTGCTGTTAATGAACTTAATGCTATAAAAGCAATAAATAGTAGTTTTTTCATTTTGTCGAATAATTATTTGATGATGGTAATATATAAAAAAAGAGAGTTTTGTTACCTATGAAATGACTTTTATTTGTCAAGTTATGATAAGGGGATATTTGATCCTTTAGCCCTTAACTTTCAGTTAAAACATATTTGAAGGTCTATTGTTTAGGATTTTTACTTAAGTCTAGTTAATATGCTGTAATAATGCTTACTATGAGTTTGTGATCATTTCGTGTCTAAAAACATATTCAAAAAATAAATAATAAACAGAATAATGCCACATCTATTATTAATAATGTTGTTATTTTTATTGGCATACAGTAACTAGGCACTTATCGTTTAAATAGAGAATATGACTGATATAGATATTGCACAAGGTATAGAGATGAAACCGATTAATGAAATTGGTCGTGACTTGGGGGTGGACATTGAAAAGATGGAACTTTATGGAAAGTACAAAGCAAAACTTCCATTAGAGCTTATTGATGAAGAGAAAGTAAAGAAGAGTAAGTTGATATTGGTATCTGCAATCTCTCCAACACCTGCAGGTGAAGGTAAAACAACTGTTTCGATTGGACTTACGCAGGCGATGAACCAGAGGAAGAAAAAGACAACTGTTGTGCTTAGAGAACCTTCTTTGGGTCCGGTATTCGGAATTAAAGGAGGTGCAACTGGTGGTGGATGGTCACAAGTTTTGCCAATGGAAGATATTAATCTTCACTTTACGGGTGATTTTTCTGCAATTGAGAAAGCAAACAATCTATTGGCAGCTCTGATTGATAATAATATCCAAAGCAAAACAAAATCTTTAGGTATTGATCCAAGAACTGTAGAGTGGAAGCGTGTCATGGATATGAATGATAGATCTTTGAGGAATATCGTTGTTGGATTAGGAGGAACGACTTCTGGTATACCTCGAGAAACTGGATTTGATATAACAGCAGCTTCTGAAGTTATGGCTATTCTGTGTTTGGCAACAAGCTTCTCTGATTTAAAAACTCGTCTAGGTAATATATTTGTTGGTTTTACTTTCACAGGAGATCCTATTTATGCTAGAGACCTTAATGCGGAAGGTGCTATGGCAGCTTTATTGAAGGATGCAATTAAACCAAATTTAGTACAGACCATTGAAGGAACGCCTGCTTTGATTCATGGTGGTCCGTTTGCAAATATAGCACAAGGGACTAATTCTATTTTGGCAACAAAGATGGGGCTTTCTCTTTCTGATTACGTTGTTACTGAGGCAGGGTTTGGATTTGATCTAGGAGCCGAGAAGTTTATCGATATAAAATGTCAATACGGAGGTCTTTCTCCCGATTCAATCGTTTTAGTTGCTACCGTAAGAGCATTAAAATATCATGGAGGAAAAGAGGTCAAGCTTTTGACTGATGAAGATACTAGGGCATTAAAAGCTGGTTTACCGAATTTGGAGAAACATATTGAGAATATGTTCCACTTTTGTAAGAATCCAATTGTTGCGGTGAATAAATTTCCAACTGATACAGATGAAGAGTTGGAGCTAATTATCGAAGCATGTAAAAAGCTAGGGGTAAAAGCTACAGTTGTTGATATTTGGGCACAAGGAGGAAATGGAGGTCTTGATTTGGCTGATCTAGTGATTGAAACATGCGATGAGAATAGTGAAAAGGTTCTACCTCTTTATGATTGGAGTTGGCCGGTAGAAAAGAAGATTAAGACTGTCGCTTCAACAATATATGGTGCGATTGCTGTTGATTATACAGCACAAGCAAAGAAGGACTTGCAGAAAATTGAGAAGTTAGGACTAAACAATCTTCCAATCTGTATTGCCAAGACACAAAAGAGTTTATCTGATAATCCTAAATTATTAGGAAGACCAAAGGATTTTGTTGTGACTGTTCGAAGTATTGAAATCTCTTCTGGTGCCGGTTTTATTGTCCCTATTACAGGGAGTATAATGCGTATGCCTGGTTTGCCAGCTACTCCAGCGGCAGAAAGAATTAATATTTCGGATGATGGTAACATTTCAGGGTTATTCTAATATAAAATCATTTTATTTAGAATGTTAGAGGTGTTTTTATTCGATGGTATAAAAAGATAATACATGATGATTTTTTATCTTCACCAAAGACCTAAAAAATAAGATCATGGCTAAAATTGTTGCATTTAGCGGAAGTCCGCGAAAGAATGGTAATACAGATACTATTATTGATCATCTACTTAATGTATTAAAAAGTAATGGTCATGAAGTTGAAATGGTTCGTTTGAAGAGAGAGGAGATAAGAGGATGTAGAGCATGTGGTGTTTGTAGAGAAAAAAAGGACCTACGGTGTTACTCTAATAATGACTTCTTAAATGAATGTATCTCCAAAATGGTGGATGCTGATGGGATAATCTTTGGCTCTCCTGTCTATTTTGCAAATGTTACAACTGAAATGAAAGCTCTGATTGATGTTTCTGGATATGTAACACGTAGTGCAGGTCATGTTTTGGCTCGTAAAGTTGGAGCATCAGTAGTTGCTGTTCGAAGAGCTGGTGAGATGAGTTCTTTTGATGCGATGAATAATTTCTTCTTGATCAATCAAATGATTGTTCCTGGAAGTAGTTATTGGAATATTGTACAAGGAAAGCAACCAGGTGATGTATTAAACGATACTGAAGGTATGGCAACAATAACAACTTTAGGAGAGAATATGTCTTGGCTTTTAGATAAAGTTGTTCCATCGAAGAAGAAGGTGAAGAAAGATATCGGTTTAGATTTAGATCAACCAACTCTTTTTTGATCTTTAATGTAAAATATAATTCAAAAGAGGCAGTCATACAACTGCCTCTTTTGTATGATTAAAATAAGTTCTCTACTGAAAGGTATCTCTCTCCTGTATCATAGTTGAAGGTGAGTATTGTAGCACCTTTCTTGATTTCATGTAATTTTTGTGCAATCGCAGCTAGGGATGCCCCAGATGATATTCCTCCAAATAACCCTTCGACTTTTGCAGCTTTCTGTGCAAAAGCGAAAGCCGCTTCTTTGGATACTTGGATTGTTCCATCAATGTACTCTAATTTTAGGTTGTTTGGAATAAAACCTGCTCCGATACCTTGGATTGCATGTGGTCCTGGATTTCCTCCACTTATTACTGGTGAATCCGTAGGCTCAACAGCAAAAGTTTGAAGAGATGGAAAGTGTTCTTTTAATACTCTCGAAACCCCAGAAATATGACCTCCTGTTCCAACTCCAGTGATCAAATAGTCTATCCCTTCAGGAAAATCTTTGATAATTTCTTGAGCGGTGTTACGAACATGCACATCAATATTTGCAGGATTATCAAATTGTGATGGAATCCAACTGTCTTGATTCTGTTCTTGTAACTCTTTTGCTCTGTCGATAGCCCCTTTCATCCCTTTTTCTTTAGGTGTTAGGTCTAGCTTTGCTCCATACGCTGTTAATATACGCCTTCTCTCAATACTCATTGATTCAGGCATTACTAAAGTTAATTCGTACCCCTTAACTGCAGCGACCAATGCAAGTCCAATCCCAGTGTTACCTGATGTTGGTTCAATAAGTTTACTCTTGCCTGGAGTTATAATGCCATCCTCTTCAGCTTGTTCTATCATTGATAGAGCAATACGATCTTTAATGCTACCTCCAGGATTGGTCTTTTCAACTTTTACATATACGTTATAATCTTCACCGTATAGTTTATTAATCTTTACATGAGGGGTATTCCCAATTGTTTCTAGAATATTATTGAATTTCATCTCCAATGATTATTAGTGGTTTTTATATTAACTTGATATCTTACAAAATGTTCCAAAAAAAAGGCCTTCTTTTTGCAAGAAGGCCTTTTCATGTCGATTATACACATGTAGCTATACTTGCCTTCTTGAGAGTAGACAGTAGCAACAACAATTGATATTTGAGTATAAATAGAGCATATAATTATTCTTAATATGTCGCAATGTAGTAAAAAAATATAAAAGACAAAATAGTCTTGAAATATTTATGAATATCTAATCCATTTCCAGATCTCTTTAAAGTTTATTTTCTTACCATACATAAGAATACCAGTACTATATATTTTTGCAGCAATCCATACACAGAAAATAAAAAATATAATTAATAGAGACATCGATGTGATTAATTGCCAAACGGGGACACCAAATGCTATTCGTGCTGTCATGATGATAGGCGAACTTAGTGGTATTATACTTCCCCATACCGCCACAGAATTGTCTGGACTTTGCATAACAAGTGTTAGAAGAATAATACTAATGATGAGAGGTATTGTTAATGGCATCATAAATTGTTGACTATCTTCAGGGTTATCCACTGCTGCTCCAATAGCGGCCATTAATGATCCGTAGGTTAAGACTCCTCCTAGGAAATAGAACACAAATAATGAGCCAATATACCATATATTTAGAACATCAAATCCATTTATTATTTTGGTAATGATGTCATTGTCTCCTTGAAGTGCTTCTATTGAAAGAGATGATTTGAGTGCAAGTTGTGTAACTCCAAATAGGATTAACCATATCATTAATTGGGTTAGTCCAACAGCAATGATTCCAATGATCTTACCCATTAAAAGGTGGAATGGTTTTACCGAAGTAATGATTACTTCTACCACTCTGTTTTTCTTCTCTTCCATCACCCCTTGCATGATCATACTGCCATAAACAAATATAAACATATAGATCATGAAGCCTAGTATATATCCTAAACCAGATGCTATCCCTGAGAAACTATCTTTTTTCTCCCCGTTGTCCGAAACAATTTGCTCATTAAGTCTAACTCGTGTTTTCGTCTCTTTAAACTCTCTTTCTAATCCAGGGATATTGTATTTATCTACAAGCTGTTTAATTTTAATTTGTGATACTCCAGCCGTTAGTTTTGATTTTATATTCTCACTAATAGCAAATGATAATAACTTGTATGAAGTTAGATTTGCTTGTGACGAGCTTATTATATCTTTTGGGACTTCCAGAATTGCATCATACTCTTTTTTAAGCTCTGGAGTCTCAAGGTAGGCATCTTTTAATTCAGCTGTGATATTTACGTACTTGATCGTTTTAGATGATTTAAAGAGGTGCTGTAACTCTCTATTGTGATTAAGTACCCCAATTTTAGTCTCTGGTGTCTCAGAATGGATCATCAGGTATGCAGGGATCGTAGTCAATGCAATAATCAGAATAGGAGTTAATATAGTGAAAAGGATAAAAGATTTTTTCTTTACTCGAGTTAAATATTCTCTTTTTATTACAAGTGAAATAGGGTTCATAAGTTAGCTTTTAGTGGTTCTCTGTAACACATTTAATGAAAATCTCATGTACGGAAGGGATAACCTCTTCAAATTTAATTAGTAAGCCATTCGAAAATATCTTATTCATAACGACTTGTAATTCTTCTTTTGAATTAGACTTTAAAGTTAGAAAATATGTGTTCTCCTTAAGAGTATAATCTACCACTTCTACCCCTTGTATATTTGATATTTCAATCTTTTCACTTGCTCTATATTGAAGCTTGTATCTGTTTGTTCTAAACTGTTCCTTTATCTCGTTGATGTTTCCATCTAAAATCTTCTTTGATTGATTTATTAGAGCCATTTTATCACAAATATTCTCTGCGGCATGCATCTGGTGGGTGGAAAATATAATTGTTTTACCCATCTCTTTAAATCGAGTTATCTCATCTTGAAGCATCTGTTGATTGATTGGGTCAAAACCACTAAAAGGTTCATCAAGAATCAAAAGATCAGGCTCATGAATAACAGTACATATAAACTGAACCTTTTGTTGCATTCCTTTTGATAACTCATTGACCCTCTTATTCCACCATGTTGTGATGTCAAACCTTTCAAACCACACTTTGAGTCGTTTTAGGGCTTCCTTACGTTCTAAACCTTTTAGTTGGGCGAAATATAGCGCTTGTTCTCCAACCTTCATTTTAGGATATAGACCTCTCTCCTCAGGAAGATAGCCAATGTGCTTAACCATATCTCTAGTAAGTCTTTTTCCTCTGAATAGTATTTGCCCCTTATCTGGAACTGTAATATGATTGATCATTCGTATAAGGGTTGTCTTTCCTGCACCATTCGGTCCCAAAAGGCCATATATATCCCCCTCGTTTATCTCTAGACTAACATTATCTAAAGCAAGATGATCGGCATATCTTTTTGTGACATCTTTGACTTCTAAGATATTCATAAGCTGATTTTTTGTTTATATCAAAGTTAAAAAAAATCAAGAGATGTGCAATTGGCTTAATGATAGTATGTTGAATAAATATTAAGACTTTTTATGTTTGCTAATTAGGCACTTGTTTGATTAATTATATAGTTTCACATAATATAAATATATATGGTTGTATAGCATGTATTTATTTTGTTCCCCCTCTTGACTTTTAATCTTTAGATATTAAAAAATTTAGAAGAATGTTAATGTATATATGGTCTTGAACCTTAATGTTATAGTTCATGTTAATAGTAATATATTACAAAGGAAAGGGGAGGAGCGATTATGAGATTTATTGCTGTGATTATTTTAATTCTATTCTATCTTGAGGTAGGTGCAAAAAGACTACCTCAGAAGAGGAAGAAGATTGATTTCTCTATCGAATACATTCACAGTCCCAATACGTATAATCGTTCTATTAGAGCTATTGGATATTTCCAATCGAATATATTATGGGGGATTTATGGGGAGAACACTTCTGATAAAGCCGATGCGCTTATGGGGGATGCTGAATCAAAAGGGTGTTTGTATAATGTCTTCGGCTATCGCTTGACTAATTTTCTCTCTTTGGGGCCTATGGTTGGTGTTGGTCGTAGTCTTTATAATGATCAAACATTCCAATATGGTGGCTTTATGGGAATTAGAGTGTCAAAGATTCTTCTATCTTGTCAGTATACTTCTACAAGTAGTTTTGGTGTTGGGCTGGGACTATATTTTAAATAACAAAACATAAAAGGCTGTATCATATGAGATACAGCCTTTAGTATTTGCTTAATTAAAGAGGTCTTAATTCTTTATCAACAAAGAAAAGATATTATGAGCACAGTTCACGTATAACTGACATTGCTTCTTTTACTTGTGCTGTTAATTCAGCATATTTACCTTCTTTGATGATTTCGCTTGTGATCAACTGAGATCCCATTCCAACACAAGTTACACCTGCATTAAACCATCCTTCAAGATTTTCTTTTGTAGGTGTTACTCCACCTGTAGGCATCATTAGTGCCCATGGCATTGGTGCTTTTACCGATTTAACAAAAGCAGGTCCACCAACTTGTGATCCAGGGAATACTTTTGCTACCTCAGATCCAAGTTCTAATGCACGCCCAACTTCAGTAACTGATCCACAACCAGGTGACCAAAGGATACCACGACGGTTACAAACCTTAGCTGTCTCTTCGTGAAGAAGTGGAGCAACAACAAAGTTTGTTCCTAGTTGAATGTAAAGTGCTGCTGTTGCTGCTTCAACAATTGAACCAATACCTAGAATCATCTCTGGAGTTTCAACTGCTGCCCATTTTACTAGTTCAGCAAAAACTTCATGTGCAAAATCACCACGGTTAGTGAATTCGAATACACGAACACCACCATCATAACATGCTTTAACGATGTTTTTACAAACTTCTATATCTTTGTGAAAAAATACAGGAATCATACCTGTCTCTTTCATTTGTGCAATAACTTCTAACTTACTAAAACGTGCCATTTCTTGTAAATTTAAAATAAAAGCACTGTGGTAATATTAAAAAACCACAGTACTTCTAATAATTCAGATTTCTTAAATACTTATCGTGATACACGTCCAGAAGCATCTCCAGACATTAATTTCTCAACTTCTGATACAGTAGCAAGGTTGTAGTCACCATAAATAGTGTGCTTCAAACAAGATGCTGCAACAGCAAAGTTAAGAGCTTTTTGATCATCTTTTGGGTAAGTGATTAATCCATAGATTAAACCTCCCATGAACGAATCTCCACCACCTACACGGTCTACGATGTGCGTGATTTGATATTGTGGTGATTCATATAATTTCTCTCCATCATAAAGTACTCCTGACCATGAGTTATGGTTAGCAGAAATAGATCCACGAAGAGTTGTAATTACTTTTTTAACACGAGGAAAGCGATCCATGATTTGGCGTGAAACTGATTCATAAGCTGCACCTTCTACATGTCCACCTGTTACATCAACACCTTCTGGGTGAATGTCAAGTACCATTGCTGCATCTTCTTCGTTTCCAAGAACAACATCACAACCTGCAACTAATTCTGGCATCACTTCATTTGCTGTTTTACCATAGTTCCAAAGCTTCTTTCTGTAGTTAAGGTCAGTAGATACTGTGATACCTTTTTCATTTGCTTTCTTAATAGCTACAGCCAATACATCACAAGCATTTTGTGATAGGGCAGGAGTAATACCTGTCCAGTGGAACCACTGTGCATCTGCAAATACTGCATCCCAATCGATCATTCCTAATTCGATAGAAGAGATAGCCGAGTGAGCACGGTCATAAACTACATTAGATGCTCTTGTTACTGCTCCTGTCTCTAGGAAATAGATACCTAATCTCTCTCCTCCCCAAATAATATTATCAATATTAACTCCGTATTTACGAAGATCTTTCATGGCACAGTCACCAATATCGTTCTTTGGTAGGCGAGTTACGAAATCTACAGGAATTCCATAATTTGCTAATGAAACTGCTACGTTTGCTTCTCCTCCTCCATAAGTTGCTGTGAACTCTTTAGATTGTGAGAAACGTAAATAACCTGGTGTTGCAAGACGCAACATGATCTCTCCGAAGGTAACTACTTTTTTTGTCATCGTCTTTAAATAACTTAAATCACTCTTCTGCTTATCAGTAGTGATGGTTTATGCTTGTTTTATTATTCAATATCTATGCTTGTGCAATCGATTGTAAAAGTAGGCATAATCTTGAAACTGCAAAATAAAATAAGACAAATTTCATACACTATTATGGAATGAATATTTGTGTGTCTGATTTAAGCTATTGATAGGTAGGTTGTTATGTTGGTTTGTAGTAGTTTGTGTTTTACGACATGTTTCGTTAAATTAATAGATTGATATATTGGTTGTGCGATTGATGACTAAAAAGAGAGCGTATAACTGTTTAATTTTAAGTGCGAAGTATATGAACCATATTTTGTGTACTTTGTAAGGGGTTAATCTGGATTAAACATCATTTTATGTATAAAATGATGTTTCTCCTTCATCTTTTACTATTAGTCCTCTGTAATACATATTATATCGTTTGTTCCAGGTATGTTAATTATGAATTTATTTAAAAAAGTGCTATAATTACAGAAGTCAAGTGGCTAATGTGATAAATAGAACAGCTATATTCTACCTTATTACATCAGATATAAATAGATTTTACACGTCTCCTAAAATATTTAATCAATGAAGCTCTCGATAATCATTCCTGCATATAATGAAGAAGCAACGATATGTTCAATTCTCAATGCTATTCAGCGTGTTACTCTAATAAATGAAATTGAGAAAGAGATAATTATTGTTAATGACTGCTCATCGGATAATACTGTCTCCGAGATAGAGGCATTTATGAAGAGTAATACATTAGACAATATCCAGCTTTTTCATCAGCCGAATAATATGGGAAAAGGAGCTGCGATTCACAGAGGAATTAAAGAAGCCAATGGTGATTATCTAATAATACAGGATGCGGATCTAGAGTATGACCCACGCGAATATAACTTGCTTTTAAAACCATGTATTGAAGGACATGCTGATGTTGTCTATGGGTCTAGGTTCATGGGATCGAACCCTCATCGCATATTGTTCTATTGGCACTCAAGGGGTAATAAGTTCTTGACTAATTTGAGTAATATGTTTACCAATCTTAATTTGACGGATATGGAAACCTGTTACAAATTATTCAAATCAGAGAAAGTAAAGTCTTTATCGCTCCAAGAGAAGCGCTTTGGTTTTGAGCCCGAAGTCACTGCTAAGATTAGCCGATTGCCTAAGATACGAATATACGAAGTAGGTATATCATACTATGGAAGAACTTATGATGAAGGTAAAAAGATTGGATGGAAAGATGGATGTCGTGCCATTTGGTGTATCATGAAATACAATATTTGGGCGAAATAGTTCCTTTATTCCTTAGGACATATTAGGTTAAAAAATGTACCTTTGAATAATAATATTGGATGTTGAAACGTATACGTTATTCATTTAAACAAGAGCTCTTATGAAAATTGAAGTATCTAACGGGGAGATTGTTGATAAGCTAACAATCATCGAGATTAAATTAGAGAGAATTAGCGACGAAGCTAAATTGGCGAATCTTCGTAACGAACACAAAGTTCTTGACGAAGCTGTGAAGAAGATTATTGACAAAGCGGATCCTCTATATAAAGAGTTGTATGATATTAATTGTCAACTTTGGGATATTGAAGATCACATTAGAGATCTTGAGAGAGAAAAGAAATTTGGAGATGATTTTATTCAAACTGCTCGATCAGTATACTTTACCAATGACAAGCGTTGTGAAGTAAAGAGAGCAATCAATGATAAGACTGGCTCTGAGCTTGTTGAAGAGAAATCATATGAGGATTACCAATAATAGGGTAGTTATATCATAAAGAACTTATTATAGAGAACATCTTCCCTAAAGTTATTAGCTTGTGGAGTTGATGTTCTCTTATTTGTTTAACTCGTTTTATTCTCTTAAGCTTATTTCAATTGAAAAATATACTACTATTCCGTATGTCAGCAATGGGGGATGTGGCCTTAACTGTTCCTGTTATTAGAGCAGCTGCAGAAGCCAATCCTGAGAGTAAATTCACCTTAGTAACACGTCCATTCTTTGCTCCTTTTTTTGAAGGCATTGAAAACCTCGAACTTGTATTTCCTGATTTAAAAGGGAAGCACAAAGGTTTTTTAGGCTTGATCAAATTCTACTTTGAATTACAGGTGCAAAAAAAATGGGATGTAATTCTTGATCTTCATGATGTGTTACGAACACGTGTTTGGAGATCACTATTTCGTTTCGCTGGCAAGCCAGTATATGTAATTGATAAGGGACGTAAAGAGAAAAAGGATATCCTTCTAAGAAAATCTGATACACCACTGAAGCATGTAACGGAGCGTTATCTCGACGTATTTAGAAAAGCTAAAATTGAAACTGCACCTTTAAAAATCGCTTCAATAATCCCAAGTTCCAATGTCAAAGAGAAGGCTCGTAGACAATTGGCCGAACTCTGCTTAAAAGGATCAAAAAGCATTGGTATTGCTCCATTTGCGATGCATGCCCCAAAAATGTGGGGGCTAGATAACTGTCATAAACTAATGGATTTAATCCAAGAGAAATATAACGTAACGTTTTTTCTTTTTGGAGGAGGTAGCGAAGAGGTCGAGAAATTATCTCGATTAGAAGATAAAAAGAGAGGACGATTCTCAATGGCTGGAAAGATCCCATTCCAAGATGAAATCGCCTTTATATCGTGTCTAGATTTAATGATCGCAATGGATTCATCGAACATGCATCTAGGTGCATTGACTGGAACCAAGACTGTTTCTATATGGGGTGGGACAGATCCCGTCTTTGGCTTCTCTGCTTTTGGACAACCCAAAGAGTATAGCATCCATATTCCTGAAGGAAAATTAGCGTGTAGACCTTGTTCTGTTTATGGGGGCAAGCCTTGTAGTCAAGAAGAGATACTGTGTATGAAATATGTAACACCCTCTTTGGTGTTGAATGTTCTCGAAGAGCAGGGAGTATTATTGTAGTTCGTTTGTTACGGATGATGATATCAAAAATGCGATTAATCAGAATTAATCGCATTTTTAATATCATATAATTGATGGGCTACAGACACCAATGAGTCGCTTATGTCAACTATATTTATTTGCCGTATAAGGTCTACTTTTTCCAGAAACGAAGACTCTTGAAAAAGTTCTTATACCTATATTTAACCACCCTCTTGTGCTTATACTTGTGGTCATACTCAACCAATAATCGAGCTCCCTCTTCAGGATCTTTTTTCCACTTGCGAGCATAAGCCATACCCATCATGATCAAAGAGTCCTTATCCGCATCAAATTGACGAAGATTATACAATCCTTTCTGATAGTCTATCGAGATAAACTTCATACGATTAAGATCGATTATAGAGAATAAATACTCTCCCTTTTCCGACACATTAATTAGTATATTACCTGGTGAATAATCAAGGTGAAACACACCATTCTTATGAAGCTTCTCAAATGTGTAATCAATAAATTGGTTTAATATCTCTTCTCTATTCGAAACATGATATTCAAGCACTTCACGTATGGTGAAATCATAAGTCTTTTGAACAGAAACATAATAGCTCTTAAAGAATAAACCATTCTTATATACCTCTACATAGCCTACTGGTTCAGGAGAATCGATTCCTAAATCACGAAGCTTGTGTGCATAATCATAAGATCGTTTTGCTTTCGACTCTCTAAAATTACCATACACAAACTTATTGATAAAATTGGGGGTTTTGAATGACTTTACATTAAAGCATTTACCTCCAACATTAAATTTACTCACCGTATTACGGCCTTTGTAAATTATTTCGCCCTCCTTCTCAAATATAGTGTCTAGGTTCTCTAACCATCCTTTATATTCTTGATACTTGGAGGATATTTCCACCTTTTGTTTTTTCATTATCTCTTCTTTACTGAGAAGCCTTCTAATTTGTATCTATTACAACAATCGAACCGCTATAGCTTAAACCCTTGTGCAATAAGAGTCTCTTTCAAAACTTTCGTGAAATGTGCGTTATCTGCCCTCTTATATCTTACGTCAGTATACACTTGTGCGAGATTGTCTTTGTTATTCTCTTTTACAAACTTAATACTTTCTTCAAGTTCTTCTTTCTCTTTATAGAGACTTTGAATATCAGCATCACTAAAATCTTGATACTTTTCGTAGTGCACCACTGCATTCATCGGCAATCTGTTGGTTAGCGGAGGATTTGCATCTGGCCATCCAAGAGTGATAGTTGTAATTGGAATTACTCCTTTAGGCAACTGCAATGTTTCGATGATTTGAGGTGCATTATATATTGTAGTACCCAAATAACACAGTCCTAAGCCCTTCGATTCAGCAGCAACCGATATGTTTTGAGCAACTAACATGGAGTCAATAGTTCCATTTATTAACCACAAAAGATCATCATAACTTGCATCTGCATTATTTATCTTACACCACTGGTGAACACGTCTAAAGTCTGCACAAAGAGTCAAAACAACAGGTGCATTCTTAACCATAGGTTGGTTAAAATGTGCTGGTGATAAGGCCTCTTTCTGCTTCTCATCTTCTGTGACAATCACAGCGTACATCTGCATGTTACCAGTGTTAGAGGCACGAATACCTGCTTCAAGAATGGATTCCAAAAGATCTTTACCTATAGGTTGATTGGTGTATTTACGTATGGATCTATGTTGATTAAGTTGATGAATCATACTCATATTAGTTTTGTATTATTATTAGATTTAATAATGCCTCAAAGATAACGTTTTTTTGTCGTATTCAGATGAATCCACAAACGACGTTTCATCATCAAAAACATTCCATTTATTACATATGAACCAAGGATAATATTATCTCTCCATTTCATGATACATTATAAGGAGTAATATTGTATGCCGTTTTACAAAAAAGGAGAGAATTTTCCTAGAAAAATCCATAATAAAAAGATTCTTTGAAAGCTTTCCAAAAAAAATTTGATGTTTTAAAATATACTTTGTTTATTTGTGTACATTTTCAAAAGAGGTTCTAAATTCTTATATAATTTTTAAAGAGAATCATTATGTCTACTATCAAAATTGGTATTAACGGGTTCGGTCGTATTGGCCGTTTTGTTTTCCGTGCTGCTGCAGAGCGTGCAAATGTAGAAGTTGTTGCAATCAACGATCTTATCGATGTTGATTACATGGCTTACATGTTGAAATATGACTCAACTCACGGTCGTTTCAACGGTACTGTAGAGGTTGTTGATGGACAACTTGTAGTAAACGGTAAAACAGTTCGCGTTACTGCTGAGCGTAACCCAGCAGATATCAACTGGGCTGCTGTAGAAGCTGAGTACGTTGTTGAATCAACTGGTCTTTTCTTAACTGAAGAGTCTGCACAAGGACACATTGCTGCTGGTGCTAAGAAAGTAGTTATGTCTGCTCCTTCTAAAGATGCTACTCCTATGTTCGTTGTTGGTGTTAACCACGCAAACTACTCTAAAGATATGAATTTCGTATCTAACGCATCTTGTACTACTAACTGTCTTGCACCTATCGCTAAGGTTCTTAACGATAACTTCGGTATTGTTGAAGGTCTTATGACTACGGTACATGCTACTACTGCTACACAAAAAACTGTTGACGGTCCTTCTGCGAAAGACTGGAGAGGTGGACGTGGAGCTGGTCAAAACATCATCCCTTCTTCTACTGGTGCTGCTAAAGCTGTAGGTAAAGTAATTCCTGAGCTTAACGGTAAACTTACAGGTATGGCATTCCGTGTTCCTACTCCAGACGTTTCTGTTGTAGACCTTACTGTACGCCTAGAGAAAGCAGCTAGCTACGAAGCTATCTGTAAAGCGATGAAAGCAGCTTCTGAAGGTGCTATGGCTGGTGTTCTTGGATACACTGAAGATGCAGTTGTTTCTAACGATTTCGTTGGTGAGAAGTGTACTTCTGTATTTGATGCAGGTGCTGGTATCGGACTTAACGAAAACTTCGTTAAAGTTGTTTCATGGTATGACAACGAGATCGGTTACTCAAACAAAGTTGTTGAGCTTATCGAGCACATGTCAACTGTAGATAACGCTTAAGAAAGTAGATCTTAAGATCAAGATATTTACAAAATAAAAAGAGAGTTTCTTCGGAGGCTCTCTTTTTTTATGCGGTGTCATCTCATAGTCCCAAATGGATAATATTTGCTGCAATTCCCTACCCAAAGATCAGATATCGACACCTGTTGAACTGTTCATTCCCTCTCCCTTCATAACGATCAATCTTCTTAACGGAATGTTCCAACCCTCGATAAACATTCACCTACCATATACCCTCTGTACACCATCCAAACCGTTTCACTCATTATTTTATGTGATTCACTCTTTAAAAATTATAATATCAATAGTCACATTATGATTTTTATCATAAAATGACTATCATTATGATTGAAATCACATTTTGATACAATCAAACTGCTATAGAACTACATAAATAAGAACAAGAATATGCAAGGCAATTATTTCAAGAACTATCCAAACCAAGATGGTTTTTTTAAAGAGTATGGTGGAAGTTATATCCCAGATGAGCTACAAGAAGAGATGAATAAGATTACTGAGGCATACTACTCTATCAGTAAGTCTCACAAATTCATTGCAGAACTTCGTAACATCAGAAAGCATTACCAAGGACGACCAACTCCAGTCTATTTCTGTAATAGACTTTCGGAAAAATATGGTGGACGTATCTACCTTAAAAGGGAAGATCTAAACCACACCGGTGCTCACAAACTTAACCACTGTATGGGAGAAGCACTTCTTGCAAAATACATGGGTAAGAAGAAGTTAATTGCTGAAACAGGTGCTGGACAACATGGGGTAGCATTAGCTACTGCTGCCGCATATTTTGGATTAGAGTGTGAGATCCATATGGGAGAGGTAGATATTAAGAAAGAGTATCCAAACGTAATGAGAATGAAAGTTCTTGGTGCAACTGTGATTCCTGTTACCCATGGTCTTAAAACATTAAAAGAGGCCGTTGATTCAGCTTTCGAAGCATACCTTAAAGATCCAATAAACTCTATCTATTGTATTGGTTCAGTAGTAGGACCACACCCTTTTCCAATGATGGTGAGAGATTTCCAACGAATCATTGGTATCGAAGCGAAAGATCAGTTTCATGAAATGACAGGTGAACTTCCAGACAATGTAGTCGCTTGTGTTGGTGGTGGTAGTAACGCAATGGGTATGTTCTCTGCATTCTTAGAAGATCAAGAGTGTAAAATATTTGGTGTAGAGCCAGGTGGAAAATCTCTTGATGTGTTAGGTGATCACGCTGCTACAATGAGCCTTGGTACTCCTGGTATGATCCACGGGTTCAAATGTTATACATTACAAGACGAAAATGGAGAGCCTGCACCAGTACACTCTATTGCCAGTGGATTAGATTACCCTGGAGTAGGACCAGAGCATAGTATGCTTAAAGATATGAATCGTGTCTCTTATGTGACCGCTAGTGACAAAGAGTGTATTGATGCATTCTATGACCTAAGTCGTAACGAAGGGATTATCCCTGCCCTAGAGAGTGCACATGCTGTTGCTTATGCTATTAAACTAGCACAACAGAACCCTCGAGAATCAATCCTTGTAAACCTAAGTGGAAGAGGTGATAAGGATCTTGATTATATCATTGAAAACTTTGAAATGCCAAAATAACTTCAATAATACTCCATAAGATGCGTTTAAATTTATGCATCTTATGGAGCTGATACCAATCTTTAGACCCTGTTCGTACAATGTGAAGTATCCAACTTCTCGGATTGGAATTCCAACCATACATTGAAGACACGATACTTCTAATTCTAAACGGAAGAATAGTCTAAGGAGATAAAAACAATTCAAGAGCAACATGTTTGGCCCTATTACCAAACGCTCCATAACATAAGGGGACATAACATTAAAGACCCGATCTTCCCCCTTCTGTTTTTTATAAAGATTCCCTACCTAAGATTTCATCCAAGACGTCTAGATTTAGTTCCCTTAGAACATCTTACCTCAAGAACTCTCTCTGAGGAATAATATTTTGGATATAATTTCTATATAAAAATAAGAGACGCCATCTCTTGTATCTATATTCATCTCGACCAAAGGCTAGAGGTTTAGTTGAAATCCACTAGATGATATTCCCCAATAATCATCTTTAAAGCATGCGTGGCTTGAACCATAGAGAAGCATAAAATACCTAAATTGCACTGAGTGATTAAACCAAAGATTAATTCTATAAAACAATTATTATGAAACTAACTTTTAACACATTTCTAATATTACTAATAACCGTATGTGGTTACTCTTGTGTCCAAAAGGAGACGAAAGAGAGATCAATACCATTTAAAGAGGAGTGGAGCGATCTCGCAAAACATAAAAACAATCTTGAATGGTTCAAGGATTCTAAATTGGGTATATATTTCCACTGGGGGGTATACTCTGTTCCTGAACATGGTAGTGAGTGGTATCCATTCTTTTTATACCAAAGAAATAACAATGGCGTAATAAAGTATCATACCAAACACTATGGTGCTCCTGATAAATTTAACTACCATGACTTTATTCCTATGTTTAAAGCATCACAGTTTGACGCCAATGAGTGGGCTGGGCTTTTTAAAACAGCAGGTGCAAAATTTGCTGGTCTTGTCGCAATTCATCATGATGGGTTTGCGATGTGGGATAGTAAAGTGAATCCATGGAACAGTAAAGATAAAGGTCCACACAAAGATATTGTTGGCGACATGGCAAAAGCCCTGCGTAAAAATGATATGAAATTAATAACGACCTTCCATCATGCTAGAAATAGACAAAGACATGAAGGCGATTCGACAAAATGGTTTAACTACAATAGCCATTTTGCATACCATCCTGACTATGCTACTTCATCAACCGACCCAGACACTGCTAAATTTTATGGTAACCTTCCAGAGGAGCAGTTCGATGAATATTGGTTCCAGCAAATTAAAGAGGTGACGGATCAATATAGTCCTGATATCATATGGTTTGATTCGTGGTTAAACTTAATCCCAGATGCCTATAGAAGAAAAGCGGTAGCCTACTTCTTCAACAAGTCAAAAGAGAAGAATCCAGATGCCTTGATTATTAGTAAGCAGAATGATCTGCCTCATGGAATCGGGGTTCTAGATATAGAACAAGGAGGAAAGAAAGATCTCTCAGAGTCTGTATGGCTTAGTGACTTTACTTTAAGCAAGAACTCTTGGTGTTATGTCAAAGGTCAAAAATATAAGTCTGCCACTTTGATTGTTCGAAATATGATTGATGTTTGGAGTAAAAACGGAATTGTTCTTCTGAATATCTCTCCTACCGCAGATGGCGTTATTCCTCAAGAACAACGTGAGGTATTGACCACAATGGGAGAGTGGATGCATGCCAATGCAGAAGCGGTGTATGAAACAAGACCTTTTGACTATTCAGGGTTTGGAACAGCAAAAGCTGAAGATGGACACTTTGGAGGACAATCATCAACAGTGAAATACACGAAAGATGATGGTCGTTTTTTAATTTCGAAAGACCGAAAAACACTCTATCTATTTATGTTGGGTAAACCTGACGTGAATAGCGAAATTGAAATACGAGGATTAGCCAAACATGACTACTTCCCAGAAAATGGTATCAAAAAAATTACAGTACTTGGAGACAACACTCCTGTGAAATGGCATATGGCATTACGTAATTTCATTCTTACCGTTCCAGATAGTAAAATGAATGATATTGCGACAGTCTTTAAATTCGAATTAAATTAAGCAACGACTTAATCTGAAAATAATTGATAAATGTCTCCATATGATGTACCATGTGACATCCTATGGAGACTACTTCTCCTCTTTAGGCTTACCTTTTGTATTATCTGTAGCACACTGCGCTCTCTTACTTTTGATAATACGGCCAATGGTACATTTAATCTTCTCTTTCCCTTTTCTTATCCGTGCCATCTCATCCTCACTTTTTCTACTCTTTTCCATAATATAGGGATTTTGTCTCGTCTATTTCAATCGAGTGAATTAACAATGTAAAATTATTTAATCATACTTCACATATTGTTATTAATCTCTAGTCTAAATTAACACAAAAAACCTATATTTGTTTATATTTAATCTAGATAGAACATCAACAAGCCAAATATGCACTTATCAGAGGTAAGCCATAATCAGAAAGTATATGTAGAGTCTATTGGGGGAGACCAAGACATCAAACAACGACTCTATGAGCATGGTATTTCAAAAGGAACAGAGTTAATAAGGATCAAATCAGCACCACTACAAGATCCTGTAGAATTCAAAGTAGGGGGGAACCACCTTTTTATTCGTAAAAATGATCTAGCATACATTCAAGTAACAGATTCCTACGTAGAGAAAGATAAAAAAAAGAAGCTTAATACAAAACTGAAACAAAAAGAGAACCAAAATAATAGTAAAGAGATTAAGGTTGCACTGGTGGGACACCCTAATAGTGGAAAGAGTACTATCTTCAATCGACTGACCAAATCTAATGTAAAGATTGCCAACTATAACGGGGTAACCGTGGAAGTCAAACGTGCCAAGATATCATTCGGTGGCTATGACATTACTTTTATTGACCTGCCTGGTCTGTACTCAATGAGTCCATACTCTCCTGAGGAGATTGCCACTCGAGATCTACTACTGGATGAGAGACCCGATATGATCCTAAATATCGTGAACCACACAAATTTAGAGAAAGATCTTGTCTTGACAATGGAACTTATGGAGCTTGAGATTCCAACGATTCTCGTGCTCAATATGAAGGATGAGTTCGATCGTTTAGAGGGGCAAATGAACTACATGACGCTGTCCGAGACCATTCAAATGAAGGTGGTTACCACCAATGGTAAAGCCAAGAACAACCGCGCCTTACTCCTCGAAAGCATTGTATCTCGCTTTGAAGAGAATAGCTATTCCTTTGTTCGTCCAAACTATACCGAGGATATAGAGAAACAGCTAGCTTCGACCGGCGCAAAAGCCTCTAAAGAGAAGACCTTCTTCGAGTCGTTAAGTCGTATCGAATCCATCGGAACTATAGAAAAGATCAAAGAGCAGAGAAAAGAATTCATCTCACAACTTCTTCTTATTTGTGGTTACAAACACCTTAATGCAATTGACTACAAAACCGTCTCTCAAAAAATAGACGAAGTCGTTACAAATAAATACATCGGGCTACCTCTACTTCTCTTGTTGATGACCTGCATGTTCTATGTGACTTTCTCTTTAGGTGCCTATCCTGCAGATGCGCTAGAGAGCCTGATAGCCATGGGAAGCCACTGGATCGACACAGTTATGTTCGACGGGGTACTCAAAGATTTCCTATTAGGAGGAATTGTCCAAGGTATCGGAGCCGTACTGGTCTTCCTTCCAAGCATATTGATACTATTTTTCTTTACCACCCTGTTCGAAGACTCTGGGTATATGGCACGTGCCATATTCATTGTTGATAGGGTGATGAAAAGGTGGGGGTTACAAGGAAATGCATTTGTGCCACTACTTATGGGATTTGGATGTAATGTTCCAGCAATCATGGCCACACGAACCATCAAACAGACCAACGAACGCATCCGAACCATGTTGGTTGTACCGTTAATGTCATGTAGCGCAAGAATACCTGTCTACATCCTATTCACCGCATCTCTATTCTCAAATTACAGAACAATCATTATCATTGGTCTCTACCTTCTAGGGATCATCATTGGTCTAATAGTATCTAAGATTCTTCAAAAAAGTATACTACCATCCACCACCACCCCTTTTATCTATGAACTGCCTCCCTATAGAATGCCAAGTTCACGTAATATGGCCTTCCAACTGTGGGATAAAACACGAAACTATCTACAGAAGATCGGAACCACTATTCTGCTTGGTGTGATCCTTATCTGGACCTTAAGCTATATTTCTGCGGACACCAAAGAGAGCGAATGGTTAGATTTCCAAATGGCACAGCTGGATCAAAGCCACCAAATTAATATAAAAGAGAAAGATAATTATAGTCACAGCGAATGGCTCTACCTCGAAGGGTCTTATATGAAAAGTCGCCATGAATATGAAGTTCTCAAACAAAAAACACAACTAGAGAGCTCTGCCTTAGGACAAATCGGTCAGTGGATGGTTCCAGTGATGAAACCGCTTGGATTTGATTGGAAAATGAGTGTCGCCCTATTGGCTGGCGTTTCAGCCAAAGAGATCGTCGTAAGTACCTTAGGTATACTATACCAAATCGACACCGTCGCCGATGGTGAGATGAGTCTTACACATGTTGTCTCGGCCTCTTTAGAACAGAACAATGACAACCATCAAATGGCAATACTTAGTGGGATCTCATTCCTTATCTTTATTCTAATCTACTTTCCTTGTCTAGGAGTGCTATCCTCCATCAAAGCCGAAACCAGTAGTTGGGGTTGGGCCATATTTACATTAGTCTACACTTCTGGACTGGCCTATCTTCTATCCTTAATGGTCTTTCAGATAGGAAAGCTATTCATCTAGGTCGATGCCATAAAATAGAACAAAAAGCGAAAATACGATATGAAAGAGAGAGACGATAGATCACTCTTTTATGTCGTATTTTTGTGTCATATACTTCATCACCACTTCGTTGAGGAAACTAACATATACTATCAGGAAAATAACAGAACCGATAACTACACCTTTGGAGACCAAAATCTCCTGTGTCGTAGAGATCTCATCAGGAGAACCAAACAGAAATGCAGCCACACCAATAAGCAACAACATACCGATAAATAAACACTGACCTCCCCAATGTTTAAAGAAAAGTTTCCAACTCTCCTTCGAAACCGCTTTTTGGGTCACACGGCTCGCAAAGTTAGATGGCAAAACCATCTTATTCTTACTCTCATTAAATGTCATCGATATCAACTGATCGATCTCTCTATTTTGATCTTTTATCTCTTTCATACCCTCTCTATTTTCAACCCCTTTTTATACCTCTTCTCTACAATCTCTTTCACCTTCGCTCTAGCCCTATTCAGATTCGACTTTACCGACCCTAACGGAATGCCCGTAATATCCACAATCTCCTCATAGGTAAACTCTTCGGTATAGAATAAATTCATCAACCCTTGATATTTAGGGGGTATTAGTGCAATAGCATTCGAAATAACCTCTCTCTTCTCCTCCGTCTCAAGTCTACTAAAAAAATTATCCTCCGCAAAATGAGATTCATTTTCATTTGAAACCTCATCATATTCTACAAAATACACATGCCTCTTACGCATAAAATCCACCGAATACCTCCATGCCACAGAAGCAATCCACGTAGACAACTTCGACGCTTCCCTGAATGTGCCGATTTGCTGGTAGATTTTGATAAAGATATCTTGAGCCACATCCTCTACATCCGAAGCGTGTACCCCCATCTTCCATATCATATGAAAAACCAGCTTCTGGTACTTGTTGACCAAAAACTCGAAGGCATGCCCATTTCCTCTCTTTATCTGTATTACAAGCGTTTTATCATCCATAACATTTAGAAGACGAAAAAGATATCCTTAAGGTTTCAAAACAGCTAAACTTTTTTTAATAATAATCAAAAAAAACCTTTCCCCACTCCAATCCACACCTTTCTCCTCCTCCAAACAGCCCCCCAAACATAACCTACAACCCAACACCACCTCCTACCATCCCCAACGCCATATTTCCCTTTCTCCAACACCATGCCTTTCTATAGGATTACAAGCTACCTTCCCCTGCCTTTCCCCCAACTTAATCCATCCCTAATCCGTCTTTAAACCGTCCCTAACCCGTCCTTTGTCCATGATTCCTCCATCATTGATCCATGGTTCAGTCATCAAAAACCCCGAAATCGATGGACAAACCATGGAGGAACCATGGCTGAACCATGGACAAAGGACGGATTAAGGGCTTATTAGGGATGGATTTAAGACGGGTTAAGTCAGGGGAAGGTCGCATGAATGCATGAGGAAAGTATAATTACAGTGATTTAAAAACAGTATATTTAAAATCACTACGAAAAATAACCCAGACAGAGTTTAATTTACACTACCACGGATCAATGGACCAGCTTGATTTTCATGGATCTTTTTGATGCAATGAATTTTAATGTTTCAATATTCCCTGAAAGGGAAACCGAACTTAGCCCAATGGTGTAATGTATATGAAGTGCTTTAGCTCTGAATATAAAATGGAGCCTTGGGTAGTATGTTGCTCCACCAACCATGGGCTGAAGGCCTGGCCCTGTTATCGAGGTAGAATTGTTATTGAATATGGTATAATGTTTTGGGCCAGGCTTTCAGCCTTTGATGTTGGATGGGTATTGTTTACCCAAGGCTCCATCCGATATAATGCGCTACTGCGCATTATGTGGATTCCACCGTTGGGCTAGGTTCGGTTTCCCTTTCAGGGAAAGTTGAAGAGTGGTGTTATGGTTGAGGTTTCCCTCTCGTGCCAAGGTATTGGCACAAACTAAGCATTATTTGTTGTGGAATGGATGACATTGTTGTGTGGTGGTTTGTGCCAATTCATTGGCACGCCTTGCGCCTAGGGTTGATGTATGGTTGCCGAGTTGGAGTTCAGTGTTTCCTGTGTTTGAGATTATTACGGCTTAGGGTTGTTGTGTACGAATGGAACACCTATGATACTGATGTAACGGGCTATTTCGGATTTTTTGATGCAATGAATTTTAATGCTTCAATATTCCCTGAAAGGGAAGCCGAACTTAGCCCAATGGTGTAATGGTATATGAAGTGCTTTAGCTCTGAATATAAAATGGATCCTTGGGTAGTATGTTGCTCCACCAACCAAGGGCTGAAGGCCTGGCCCTGTTATCGAGGTAGAATTGTTATTGGATATGGTATAATGTTTTGGGTCAGGCTTTCAGCCTTTGATGTTGGAGGAGTATTGTTTACCCAACGATGGAATCCCTTTCAGGGAAAGTTGAAGAGTGGTGTTATGGTTTGTGTTTCCCTCACGTGCCAATGAATTGGCACAAACTAAGCATTATTTGTTGTGGAATGGATGACATTGTTATGTGGTGGTTTGTGCCAATTCATTGGCACGCCTTGCGCCTAGGGTTGATGTATGGTTACCGAGTTGGAACTCAGTGTTTGAGATTATTACGGCTTAGGGTTGTTGTGTGCGAATGGAACACCTATGATACTGATGTAACGGGCTATTTCGGATTTTTTGATACAATGAATTTTAATGCTTCAATATTCCCTGAAAGGGAAGCCGAACTTAGCCCAATGGTGTAATGTATATGAAGTGCTTTAGCTCTGAATATAAAATGGAGCCTTGGGTAGTATATTGCTCCACCAACCAAGGGCTGAAGGCTTGGCCCTGTTATCGAGGTAGAATTGTTATTGAATATGGTATAATGTTTTGGGTCAGGCTTTCAGCCTTTGATGTTGGAGGGGTATTGTTTACCCAAGGCTCCATCCGATATAATGCGCTACTGCGCATTATGTGGATTCCACCGTTGGGCTAGGTTCGGTTTCCCTTTCAGGGAAAGTTGAAGAGTGGTGTTATGGTTTGTGTTTCCCTCACGTGCCAATGAATTGGCACGCCTTGCGGCTAGGGTTGATGTATGGTTGATGCAAGGTAATTATAGTCACGGATTCAATGGATAAGGCGGATTGACAAGAACCACTAAGACACTGACGGGGTCAAAGCGCAGGGATGGGACAGCTGCTGGGAATGGGGTGTTGCCGCTCGGCATCGTGTGTCAACCCTACCATCGAGCAACTTGCCCGTGATGCAACTTACGCTACGCAGATGAATACTACGGTTGTCGCTCTCTTGTGGTACGATGCCGAGCGGAGCTCAGCGTTCCCAGCGGTTGCGATTACGATTGCTGAAACGAGGCGATATAGTCACGAATTCAATGGATAAAACGATGATTTCGAACGTTTATTTTTGTTCATAAAATCACACATACAACGTTGTGAAACTTTACATCAAATCATTAATTTTATGGATAAGTATTATGTGAATAAGAATGCACAGTTCAATGGAGATCACTCTTACATAAGAGTGATTGTTCACGTCTTCCAAATGTCGATAATTGTTTGAGCTTGGGAGAACATTATACATGTACAAGTGCAATTAGTGTAGCGAAAGTAAAAGGCTATACAACAGCCGATGGTTGTTATTACTGTTGTAAAGCTTGTCACACGAGTTAATTAAAATTTATCAGCGAATATGATACGTATTCGCTGATGAATTTTAACGTGGTTTTTATTAATCAGCTTATCATGTAAATAAATTATTACAATTTAAAGAGGCGTTGGTTAAAACAAACAAATATTCTGTCTTCCACCTCATTATTTTTGATTGCATCCATAAGTTTCGCTTTATCATTCTTATATTCACTCCTATAATGTCTTGTTTGACTATTAATGATATTCATTTGTTCGTTTGTTTTGTACGAGTATAATATGATAATACACTTTTTATTTTTATTTAGATGTTCACCGATATACTCCCACCACCTTTTATCGGTTGCTCCGAGTGAAATGCCAAAAATGCAAATTATTTCGGAATCGGATATCTTTCCCAAAATAATGTTGTCTGATCCAGTATCTGACTCAACATTCTGTGACTCTTTCACAATTGCACTTAAGATATCTGGATCTTTTTGAAATTTGGTGTTTAATATTTGACTTGGATCATTTACCCCTAATATAGCATTGCGTTTTATTTTACCATGTATATGGTTGACTGTTCTGAAGTGGTATCGCCCAAAGGAATTACTATGGTTAGATGAACCTATTGGAATCAATTTATCAATATTATTGGTGTAATTGAAAGTAATTATATCTATATTCTGTTTCTTGCTTTTATCGTCTTTGTATATACTTATTTTATCTCTTAGAATCGTTCTTTCAGAAAACCACTCTTCAGGACTAATGAAGTTGTTGATAATTTTGGCATTAGGTCTTGTTTGTGAGTTAAATTCTTCATCTACAATCTCTAAATATTTCATGAGATGAAGGTGAATATCATCGATTATAGTCAGATATTCTATTTTATCAACTTTATTGGAATATCCTCCTAGGGCTAATTCTAAATCAGACCAATTGAATTTACGTAACTACTCAGGTTCTTCAGATAGGTTTTAACCGACAAAAACTTCAAATACGTTGATTTGGTGTACAATGTTGATAAATAACAATGTATTTGTTGATTACTTTTAGTTGTTATCTTTTCTATTTTGACCATAAGAATAGATCTTTGCAGGCATGAATAAAGTTGATCGTTTAGAAAAAGAAAACAAGGCATTAAAAGAGCAAGTACAATCTTTACTGGCAAAATTAGACATTGTTATGTCGGAGGTAAGAGCTTTGTCAGAAGAAAATGCGATGCTTCATGCTAAGATTAAGACTCTTGAAGATCAACTATCACGTAGCAAGAAAAATAGTGGTAATAGCAGTTTTCCTCCATCTAGAGATTTATCAACAGTAAAGAAGAACCAATCTCTTCGCAAGAAATCTAATAAAAAATCAGGAGGTCAACTTGGTCATAAAGGCATGACTTTATTTCAAGATGCCACACCGACCGATATCGAATCTCATCATCCTTTAGCTAAGTGTAGTTGTGGAAATAGACTGAATCCTGAGGATGCTAGGTTGCTATGCAAGCGTCAAGTTTTTGATATCCCCCCTGTTATTGAACCTATATGTATTGAGCATCGTCTTTATGAGAATAGATGCAGTTGTGGACAAATCCATAAAGGAGCTATGCCATCCAATGTTAATGCACCAGTTCAATATGGTCCCAACATACGTTCGCTAATTCTTAGTCTGCATATAGAGCACTATATCCCTTTAAATCGGATTAGTTCGCTAGTAGAAGAGCTGACTTCCTATAAAATAGGAGATGGAACTATTGACAATATTTTAAAACATGCAGAAAAGGTATTCACTCCCCTATATGAATCTCTACGTCAATCTATTGAAGATGCCAATATAGTTGGATCTGATGAAACAGGTTGTAAAATAGATGGCAGTAAAGGATGGATGTGGGTTTGGCAAAATTATGAACTAACTTTTATCACAGCACATAGATCTAGAGGGTATAAAGTTGTGGAAGAAAATTTCAAAGATGGATTTACTAATGCTACTTTAGTAAGTGACTGCTATGCTTCTCAACTAAAGACCCCTGCCAAACATTATCAACTATGTCTAGCTCATTTACAACGCGAATTAATCTACATAAAGCAACAGACCAATAATAGATGGGCACAAGATATATTAGATCTCTTTTCAGAAGCCATGAAATTAAAACGGGAAGCTGAAGAAAAAGATTTCCCACTAGATAAGGAAGCATCATTTAAGACCAAATTATTAGAACTTCTGAATATCGACATAAATGACGATCAGCTCGATGAAATCAGAACATTACGACAACGATTAATAAAGAAAATCGATAGTGTGTTTACTTTCTTAAATCATTATGAAGTACCGTTTGATAATAATGCTTCGGAAAGAGCAATGCGTAACATCAAGGTAAAACAGAATGTGTCTAAGGGATATCGCACAGAAGAAGGGGCGCAGAGGTATGCCATGTTGCGATCTATAACCGACACATTAAAGAAACAAGGAAAGAGTGTTCTGAACATGATCGCATATTGGCTATCATGCAATAATGTTAACTTAAGCTGGGAATAGATAATTTTGAAAGTTATCTTCTTGAAGCTCTATTTAAAATCTAATAGAGGCTAAACTATAATACTACCTGAGTAGTTACGAATTTACTACTATCTTCATTGGATATAAAATTAGAAATACTAGATCTCAATTTTGTTATTTCTTCAGAGGGATTGTCTTTAAGCTTTGTGTAGTAGTTATAGAAATCGTTATAAGAGGTTTTAAGACCTAGCTGAAGGTCAAAGCCGTTACCGAGGATGTATAGAATATTCATAAGCGTAATAACTTTTGGTCTATGTCGATAAAGATAACGATTTTGAATGACTCTATTATATTTTAATTATTTTTATCCTTACGATTATATTATTTGAAGGTGAGGGGCTGGCAATAACGATAATATCGGTTGAGGTGAATGTATAAGTTTAGATAAAAGATATAGACAGAGATCATTTTATTTATGACCTCTTGTTGGCTTATAGTGCTTCTAAAGCAACGATTTCGAAGATCAAGTATTCTGAAAGATATGATTTCTGTGATAATGTATCTTCTTATAAGGTTGTAGAAAAGGATGATTTAGATATATTATCTTAATACGTATGATTATATCAAGTAGGAGGAGAGAGAATTAGGAATGGAAACTTGTCCGTCGTAAATATTCTCTAAAATAAAACAACCATATCTACTTCTTCAAGAACAAGAGACGATAGCCTCATTTCTATCGAAGATCGACCAGCAGTTGGTTGCATTAGATGGACCGATTGAAGAGAGTGAAAGATTAAAAAAAGGGTTATTGAAGCAAATCTTTGTATAATCATTTTGTATAAAGAAAACATAAACTAAAGGTTGATTTCATTTGAAATTGACCGTATTAATTAAATCTAACCATGTAATTGATCAAACTAATCTAATTAGACTATGGAGGAACAAATTGACTACCTTAACAACGAAAGAGTTTTACTTTGGAAAGAGATCGAAGAGATTAAGAATGAACGAGATCAACTCAGGTTGGAAATCGTAAAGATAAATGAAGAGTTAGTAAAGACTTCAGATGATTACATTAAAGACGCAAGGAGGGATGTTAGCAATACAACACGATCTCTAAATAATGCAAAGGCTAAAGTTAAGGAGATTGAGGCGTTGTTTGAAGATGTAGATCTTCAAAAGGTTGAAATAGAAGAGTATAAAGAAAATATCAAAGATCTATTAGATACATCAGAGGAAACATTAGGCTCGATTAAAGAGTTAAAGGATTGTAATCAATCGATATTTGATGAGTTTAATCAACGTATTGTAGAAGTTAAAGAAACAATTGAATTTGTTGAGAATTACTTATCGGATCATCCTGATTTATCTGAGGAGTTGGAGTCTCTTAAAAAGAAAGAAGATGAATTAGATCAAGCTCATAACAAGTCACTTACTCTACAGAAGTCTATTTCAAAGGTCAAAAATGAAATTGATAAAGTGAAATTTGAGTTGTTTGGTTTTGAAGAAGAGGATGAGAGTGGTGAAGTGAAGACTCATGAAGGAACTGTTGATGAGTTAAAGACAGCATATGATGAATTGAAGAATACAAAGGATTCGTTGCAAAAAGATATAAAGAATACAATTAAAGAATCAAGTGAATCAATTAAACAGTTTAATGATAACAATGATACCGAGTTTAAACGTTCGTTAGAAGGATGGAATAAGGAGGCAACGGATGCGAAAGATCAAATTAAAAAACTACTTCCGGAAGCTCTTACTGTAGGTTTAAGTCATGCGTATTCTGAGAAAAAGAAGTCGGAGGAAAAAAATGAGAATAAATTGCGTTGGCAGTTTATTGGTGGAATTTTTCTTATGATTCTTGTTTCATGCATTCCATTTTTTGTGAGTTATGATTCATTTAAAAATGGTGTTCCATTGGTAGATGTGATTCAAAGGTTGCCGCGATTAACTTTAGCTATTCTCCCTCTTTATATACCCGTGATGTGGATCACTTATTCTGCAAATAGAAAACAGAGTTTGGCAAAAAGACTTATTGAGGAGTATTCTCATAAAGAGTCATTAAGTAAAACATTTGAAGGTTTATCTACTCAAATTTCGAAACTCGATGATGATGTAATAAGTAAAGAGTTGCGTAATAAATTATTATATAACCTTCTTGATGTAAGCTCTGAGAACCCTGGTAAATTAATCTCAGATTATAATAAAGCAGATCACCCTGTAATGGATGCACTGGACAAGAGTGTAAAATTAGCCAATGCAGTAGATAGGTTAAATAAGTTTCCAGGGTTAAGCAAAGTAAGTGAAATGATTCATAAACACTCTAAAGATTTATTGTCAGAGGAGAGTGAAAAGATCGAAAAGGGAATGTCTCTTGTTAATGATGAGAAAGAGGACGAAGATGAGGGGGGCGAAAAGGAGTCGTAGACAATGAAGACAGTTCAGCAGGTGGCCCCATTCGTTAAACAGATTGAAGAGAGTAGTAGATTCAAAAAAGGGTTATTACAACAGATGTTTGTGTGATTTCGGATTAATCGATATTAAAATTAATATATAAAGCTTATGATCTTTTTAAGTTACCATTCAAAGGATAAAGGTGTTGTTGTGCCTATTGCAGAACGTTTGATAAGGATTTATGGACAGGACAATGTGACCTGTGACTGTTGGTCGAGGCGACCAGGGTATGATTTGATTAAAAAGATGAAGAAAGGCATCGACAAAGATTGCTGTGTGTTTATCTTTTTAACTCCTAATAGTATGAAAAACCCAATGGAGTTGGCGAAGTGGCAAAACGCGTTAGTGATATCAAGTCAGGAGCAATGTCTTACGATTCCTGTGATATCTAGTAAGGAAGAGGTGCCCATGTCTTTTCCTAGCGATTCTTATATCGATCTGAATTGTAGTGATAAGGAGATGGTAATGCTACAGATGATACAAGTTGTTAGAGATCATAGTGGGGAAGGGAGCTCTAATTTGGTTTATACTAAGGAGTATGTGTCGGATAGTGAGGTGATTATTACCCTTAAAGCTATGTGTCGCTTGGAAGAACCTTGTCGTTTTTTGTTTCTGACCACTTTAGGGCGGAATGAGATGAAGGTCACTCCGGTTGTTGAATCGATGTTGTTGTTGCGACATTTTATGGAAGATCTAGGGGATAACACGGAAAATATAAATGGCATGTTTGTAGAAATCAATGAAGAGGTTGATCCTGACTATCCTGTGAGGTTTAGGGTGAAGAATCCCAAAGGCGATAAGATCATTGTTACGGGAATACTTCATCAAGAAAGCAATAGGGAGTGGTCAAGACTTCCTCTCGAAAGCAAGTAATCATAAAATCAACCAATCCAATCCAAACTATGAACTATACAACCAAAAGTACTCCTGATACGAAAGAGTTGGTGCGATCGCAGTTGCCAGCCTTAAAGCAGTTGGTGAAGATGGGCTATCGCTATCTGTCTCCTGTGGAGGTGATGGAGATGCGAGGCCATAAAACCAGCGGTGTGCTGCTGGAAGGGGTTTTGCTAGAGTGGCTTTCGGCCAATAATCATATTGTGCAGCGAGGGGATCGATATGATTTTGAAGAGGGTAAATTACGAGAGGCGGTACGTCTTTTGAAGAATTTTAGTACGACCGAAGGATATATGAAAGCCAATGCGTTTGTGTATGATATGCTTACGATGGGGGTTGATATTTCTCAAACGATAGAAGGGGATAGTAAAGACCGTCCGCTAAAATATATCGATTGGGACTGTTGGGAGAACAACGTGTTTCATGTGACCGAGGAGTATTCGGTGATGAGAGATGGAATGGATGAGACTTATCGCCCCGATATTGTGGTGTTTGTAAATGGTATTCCACTGGTGGTGATAGAGTGTAAGCGTCCGGGTGGCACAGGGGCTAAGTCGCCTATTACTTTGGGGATTGAACAGCATATACGAAACCAACAGCGCGATGGGATACGTAGCTTATACTACTATTCTCAACTGCTCTTTTCGTTGTCGGGAACAGAAGGGAAGTATGGCACTTCGGGGACGCCAGAGGAGTTTTGGAGTGTTTGGAAAGAGGTGTTTTTGAGTGTTGAGGAGAAACAGGCCTATTACCAAAAGTTGGATGCGCTGTTGTCACAACCCTTGGAGTTGCAGGAGGAGCGAGCCATATATGCCCAACGTGAATATCTAAAAGAAGATAGTGGTACGGCAAGTGGTCAAGAGCGTTTGCTCTACCGTTTGATGCAACCTAAGGTCTTGTTAGATTTCATACGTAATTATACTCTGTTTGATAAGGGAGTGAAGAAGGTCGCCCGTTATCAGCAGTATGCTGTCATTGGAGAGGCGATGTTACGAATAGAGCAATTGGACCGAAATGGACAGCGTCAAGGCGGGGTTGTTTGGCATACACAAGGGAGTGGTAAATCGCTTACGATGGTGATGTTGGCACAGTTGATTGCGAGAAGCAGTGATCTTATTCCTCGTGCTAAGATTATCTTGGTGACGGACAGAGTGGATTTGGATAAACAGATCACTGACACTTTTAAGCATTGTGGGATAGATACCATTCGTGCAACCAGTGGTATTCATCTTGCTACGTTGGTTAAAGAGAAGAAGAAGGTGGTGATCACTACGATTGTCGATAAGTTTGAGAATGCAGTTCGTAATACGAAACCAGATCCTTCGGAGGATGTCATTGTGATGATCGATGAGGCCCATCGAAGTCAATATGGCGGTCGCTTTGTGGAGATGCAACGTCTTTTTCCCAATGCCTGTTTCTTGGCATTTACGGGAACTCCCTTGATGAAGGAGGAGAAGACAAAGAATAAGTTTGGTAGTTATATCGGCAAGCCTTATACAATGGAGGCCGCTGTGGAGGATGGTGCGGTGGTCCCTTTGGTGTATGAAGGGCGTATGGTGCCTGTGATGGCAAACGACAAAGCATTTGAGGCACAAGTGGAGCGTGTGATTGGAGATCTTGATGAAGAGGTGCAGGTGGTGTTGCGTAATAAAGTGATGACGTTGAATCGTTTGAAAGCGACCGATTCGATGCTTCGAGAGATTGCCATGGATATTAGTGATCACTATGTGAAGAATATCCAGACTTCGAATCCGCAAGGGAAGGCCAAGGCACAGTTGGTGGCGCCTACAATTGCTACTGCTCTGAAGTATAAGAGATATATTGAGGAGTATAGAAAAGTGACGTGTGCCGTGGTGGTGTCCGAAACAGACAATAGAGAAGGGGCGCAGAGTGTTTTAAGTGAGGGTGATCTAAAGGCAGAGGAGAAGGCATTTTTTAAGTGGGTGAAGGATGAGTTTGGAAATATGAAGAACTACACCGAAAGGATTACGGATAACTTTAAGAATGGGAACAAGCCAGAGATACTGATTGTGGTTGCGAAGTTGTTGACGGGTTTTGATGCACCATGTGATACCGCGTTGTATTTGTGTCGTAGTTTGAAGGAACATACGTTATTGCAAGCAGCAGCACGAGTGAATAGACTGTTTCCTGGGAAAGATTATGGCTTTATCGTGGATTATTGGGGTAACCTGAAGAATTGGCAGGAGGCCAAAGAGATGTATACGGATTTAGGAGATCTGGAAAAGGAGGACTTGGAACGTATGGAAGGCACTCTTACTCCTGTGAATGATTTGGTGCGCGATTTGCCAGAGCGTCATGATGAGTTGCTTCGATTGTTTGCTCAAAGAGGGGCAAAGGATCGGGATTATAATAGCTACTCTGAGCTGTTGGCAGAGGAGACATTAAGAGAGAAGTTTTATGATGCTTTGCTTGCTTTTTCTAAGTTGTTGAAGGTCTGTATGGCTTCGGTATATTTTGTGAATAACACTCCTGCTGAAGAGATCGAGAGGTATAAAAAAGATCTGAAGTTCTTTGTGGTGTTACGTAACGATGTACGTTTTCGTTATGGGGATGAGCACGACTATAGTTCATATGAATATCAATTGGAGCAGTTGATGAATCAATATGTGTTACCAGAAGGGACTACCATTCAGTTGACTAAGAGAGTGAATTTGCATGATGATGAGGCTTATATGAAGGCTTATGAAGCACGTTATGGAAAAGCAGGAAAAGCAGACGTTATTGCGAGTAAGATAAAGAAGAATATCTCCATTCGTATGGATGAAGATGCAGCCTATTATAAAAATATTGGTGAACAGCTGAAAGAGTTGGTGGCTCTGTATAGAGCCGATCGAATTGGAGAGTTGGATTACCTAGACCAAGTAGAGCAGTTGGAGTCAGAGGTGAGAGAGAAAGAAGCGGGGATGGAGAGGGCCGACAATGGAGTTCCAAGTAGTGTAAGAGAACATCCGAGTGTCTTCCCTTTCTTCCGATTGAGTGAGGAGAATTGGAACGATATTCAAGATAGAGACGGATTTCATGCTGCATTGGCACTAAAGACAGAAGAGGTGGTGTTTGAGAAGATCTATTTTGACGATCAAGTGCGAGTGGATTGGGTGGGTAATATCGATATTGAAAATGCTTTTAAACAGCAGTTGGAAGATGTTGTGTTTGATCTGCTTGAACCTTATGAAGGGAAGCGTGTTGATTGGAATAGGATCGATGATTATATTCGAGAGGTTCTACGAAATGTGAAAGCAAATCATCAATAAATGAGTGAAAAGATAGCGTGGCAATGTGGAGGAAGAGAAGTCTCTGTGGAGGTAATACGGGGCAATAGAAAGCATGCAGGATTGGAAGTGGAAGTTTCGGGTGTTGTGCGACTGAAAGTTCCTGAAAAGGCTTCTATTGAGCAAGTAGAGAGGTTGTTGGAGAAGAAAAGAGATTGGCTGCGAAAGCAACTTAATGAGTTGGTGGATCAGCCTATGCCTCCATCGGTGAAACGCTATGTTAGTGGAGAGTGTTTTATGTTGTATGGCAAGAGTCTTCGCCTGAAGGTGAAGCCTATAAACTTTGAGATGGTGAAGCTAGAGGGAGGATATCTCACTCTTTATTTAGGAAAAGAGGCCACTAAAGCTCGTGCGGCACAGTTGGTGGATCGATGGTATCTGAATAGGGCAAAAAAGGATATCAGACCGATGTTTGAGGAGCAATGGAAACGATGTTGTCGAACTCTGGCTACGAATAAAGAGGTGACCATGGAGTTTCGTAAGATGGAAAGACGTTGGGGTAGTTGTAGTGTGGAAGGTAAGATTCTATTGAATCCCTCTTTGGTTCAGGCTCCATTACATTGTATACGCTATGTGATTGTACATGAACTGTGTCATGTGAAGTATCATCACCATGGCCCTCAATTCTACGCTTTGTTGGATCGTCTTTTGCCTGATTGGAGGGTAAGTAAAAATGAATTGGATCGAATGGAGTTTTAGTTTGGACCAGGGGAGAGGGATGACGTATCAATTAGCCACGGATTCAATGGATAAGGCGGATTGATAAGAACCGCTAAGACACGGACGGGGTCGAAGCGCAGGGATGGGACAGCTGCTGGGAATGGGGTGCTGCCGCTCGGTATCGTGTGTCAACCCTACCATCGAGCAATTTGCCCGTGATGCAATTTACGCTACGCAGATGAATACTACGGTTGTCGCTCTCTTGTGGTACGATGCCGAGCGGAGCTCGGCGTTCCCAGCGGTTGAGGTTTCCCTCTCGTGCCAAGGCATTGGCACAAACTAAGCATTATTTGTTGTGGAATGGATGACATTGTTATGTGGTGGTTTGTGCCAATTCATTGGCACGCCTTGTGCCTAGGGTTGATGTATGGTTGATACAAGGTAATTATAGTCACGGATTCAATGGATAAGGCGGATCGACAAGAACCACTAAGACACGGACGGGGATCGAAGCGCAGGGATGGGACAGCTGCTGGGAACGGGGTGCTGCTGCTCGGTATCGTGTGTCAACCCTACCATCGAGCAATTTGCCCGTGGTAACCTACGCTACGCAGATGAATACTACAGTTGTCGCTCTCTTGTGGTACGATGCCGAGCGGTTGAGGTTTCTCTCTCGTGCCAAGGCATTGGCACGCCTTGCGCTTAGGGTTGATGTATGGTTGATACAAGGTAATTATAGTCACGGATTCAATGGGTAAGGCGGATTGACAAGAACCACTAAGACACGGACGGGGATCGAAGCGCAGGGATGGGACAGCTGCTGGGAACGGGGTGCTGCTGCTCGGCATCGTGTGTCAACCCTACCATCGAGCAATTTGCCCGTGATGCAACCTACGCTATGCAGATGAATACTACGGTTGTCGCTCTCTTGTTGCACTATGCCGAGCGGAGCTCGGCGTTCCCAGCGGTTGTGGTTTCCCTCTCGTGCCAATTCATTGGCACACCTTGCGCGTTAGGTTGATGTATGGTTGCCGAGTTTGGGGGTTGTGTTTTCAAGGGGGAGCTTGATGTTTTTGAAATAAGTTTACTTTTTTTGAAACCTTGGAGGGGATGTTTCCGTCCTATGGACAGAAACAAAGAATATAACATTTAATTATAGATAATTATGGAAGATATTTTAATTCCTTTAGGTTTTTTCTTGATGACGTACAAGATCATTGATATCATTCTTAAATCGAAGAATAGAGGTCGTCTTTACAAGTTGCTTGCAGAGAAGCAGCTAAATGCAGGAGATGTGTCGGATGTGGTAAAATCGTTAGATCAAGTGACGGAGAATTTTACGGATAAGTGGGCTAGTTTGAAGTGGGCAGTGGTATCTATTTTCACTGGGATGGGACTGTTTTTAATTGATTATTTGAATCGTAATATGTATGATGGAGACCGATTTACATCACATCAAGCCTTTGGTGCTGTAGGAATTTTGTCGATTTCGGTTGGGCTAGGTTTTTTAGTCTATTTCTTGATTGTTTATTTGAGGCGTAATAAGGATTAGTGGCTCTGTTATCTTGGTGCTTTACTGTCAATAGCGTTGTACAAACTTTGGGTTGTGCAACGCTTTTTTTGTTGGGACTTATTTGTTGTGATTTTAAATACGGTAAAAATCGATATGAATACGATTTACAATAGTCTTAATAAAAACATTTATGGCTTTTATTTGTTAAGAAATCGGTACTAAAAAAGAACAAATCAATACAAAAACCTTATTGATCCTTGTTGCTGAAATTAGATAAATAAAAGAATTAAGACTATGGCATTCGATTTTGACTTGATAAAAGGCGTCTATCAACAGATGGCTTCTAAGATTATTACTGCAAGAGAGACTTTAGGTAGGCCTTTGACCTATACAGAGAAGGTTCTTCTTAGTCATCTATATAGTGGGAGTGATGTAAGAGATTTTCAGCGGGGTGTGGATTATGTGAATTTTGCACCTGATCGTGTAGCAATGCAAGATGCCACAGCACAGATGGCAATCTTACAGTTTATGCAAGCTGGTCGACCTAAGGTTGCAGTTCCTTCTACGGTACATTGTGATCACCTTATCCAAGCAAAAGATGGAGCAAAGAGAGATTTAGAGGTGGCGGAAGTGACAAATAAAGAGGTTTATGATTTTCTTTCGAGTGCGTCACAGAAATACGGTCTTGGCTTTTGGAAACCAGGTGCAGGAATTATTCACCAAGTTATTTTGGAGAATTATGCTTTCCCAGGCGGAATGATGATTGGAACCGATTCGCATACTCCTAATGCTGGAGGTTTAGGAATGGTGGCTATTGGTGTTGGTGGTGCTGATGCTGTGGATGTAATGACAGGGTTGTCGTGGGAGTTAAAGTTTCCAAAGATCATTGGTATTAAGCTTACAGGTCAATTAAATGGCTGGTGTTCGGCTAAAGATGTTATTCTTAAAGTGGCAGGTATCCTAACGGTAAAAGGAGGAACTGGTTCTATTGTAGAGTATTTTGGGGAAGGGGCACAATCGCTATCATGTACAGGTAAAGGTACGATATGTAATATGGGTGCTGAAATTGGAGCGACAACCTCTCTGTTTGGTTATGATGAGCAGATGTATGACTACTTGGTGGCAACAGGGCGTAAGGATGTTGCGGAGTTGGCTAACTTATATAAGAATTTATTGACCGCTGATCAAGAGGTTTATGCCGAGCCTAATAAGTATTTTGATGAAGTGATTGAGATTAATTTAGATACATTAGAGCCATATATCAATGGTCCTTTTACTCCTGATTTGGCTACGCCATTGAGTGAGTTTGCTGCGACGGCAGTGAAAAATGGTTGGCCATTGAATATGGATGTGGGTTTGATTGGATCGTGTACTAACTCTAGTTATGAGGATATCGCTCGTGCTGCATCTATAGCTAAACAGGCTATAGCGAATAATATTGATTTTAAATCAGAGTTTACTGTAACTCCAGGGTCTGAACAGGTTAGATATACCGTAGATAGAGATGGTTATCTGGGCGTGTTTGAGAAGATAGGAGGACAGGTTCTTTCGAATGCTTGTGGTCCATGTATTGGACAGTGGGCAAGACATAATGCGGCGGATTTGGATGAAAATAGTATTATGACTTCATTCAATCGTAATTTTGCGAAACGAAATGATGGTAATCCAAAGACACATGGTTTTGTGGCTTCGCCTGAAATTGTTACAGCATTCTCTATAGCAGGTCGTTTAGATTTTAATCCGATGACTGATACCCTTATTAATAAAGATGGGGTAGAGGTTCGACTTGTAGAACCTTCGGGTGATCGATTGCCTATGAAAGGGTTTGATGTAGACGATCTTGGGTTTATTGCACCTGATGATCGTAAAGATGTGGCGGTTGTGATAGATCCAGATTCAGATCGACTGCAAGAACTTACTCCTTTTAATGTTTGGGATGGTAAAGATTTGGTAGATCTTCCGCTGCTGATTAAAGCAAAAGGAAAATGTACTACAGATCATATCAGTATGGCTGGTCCATGGTTGAAGTATAGAGGTCATTTGGATAATATTTCTAATAATTTATTGATCGGTGGCGTAAACTTCTTTAATGAGAAGACAAACAGTGTAAAGAATCAGTTGACTGGGGAGTATGGTGCTGTTCCAGATGTGGCAAGAGTCTATAAGGCGAACCATATTCAATCTGTGATTGTTGGAGATGAGAATTATGGGGAAGGATCTTCAAGAGAGCATGCTGCAATGGAGCCTCGCCACTTAAATGTTGGTGCTGTATTGGTTCGATCTTTTGCTCGAATTCATGAAACGAATCTTAAGAAACAAGGTATTCTTGCTGTTACTTTTAAGGACCCTAAGGATTATGACAAGGTGAAAGAAAATGATCGTTTCTCTTTTCTTGGCTTAGCGGAGTTTACTCCCGGTAAAAGTATATTGGTGAAAATTGTTCATGACGATGGTTCCGAAGATCTTTTTGAAGTGAATCATACATATAATGAATTGCAAATTGAGTGGTTTAAAGCTGGCTCATGTCTGAATTATATTAAGCGAATAAATAAATAGTACTTAGTGTTTAATTTTTAGAAAAAAGGGAGCCGTTGTTGTTCCCTTTTTTTGTTTGTATATTATCGGTACCAATACCAACTGGTGGGCATGATTGGCATATTTTTATATAAAAATATGCTCCGAATAGTTGTTTTTTGGGTGAACTAGATATATTTGTAAACATAATATAGTGTAATACTGTCTATAAAAGTAAATTATCAAAAAATAACTATGCGGTTGAGGGCCATAAATCTTATTCTTTTATATCTTCTTTTTCAATCTGTAGTTGCATTATCTGCAGCTAAGAGTATGTCTATCCCTCTATATGATGTGGTGAATGTTAGTAAGTATGAATATGGTGCTTGTAATAAGAATTATGGCATAGCCTCTGATGATAAAGGGCGCATATTTCTTGCCAATGATATGGGGTTGGTGGTATATGATGGCTTGAAATGGAATTTATATCCTCATCCACGGAAGTTTGCTTTAACTCAAATATATATATCTAAGAAAGGAACTGTTTATTCGAGTAGTGCCTCAGAAATGGGAGTTTGGTATATAAATCCTAGAGGCCAATATAGTTATAGACAGTTGACTACTCCATTTATAGATCATAGAGAAGTTGAGATTTGTAATATATGTGAATCTAAATCTGGAGCAATATATTTTAATAGAGCAGGTAAGGTATATTCAATAACAAATTCGGTTGTTGAAGATACACAGATAAATATGGATTTGTCACTTCTATACGAAGATCATGGAACCATCACTGATTTGGATAACGGTCAATTGTCGTATTTTCAGGAGACCAAAGAAGAGGTTGACAAACTTTTGGGTCATGTAGATGGTGTAGAAGTAAAGAAGATAATAAAACTCAATAAGGATAATTTTCTTTATCTAACTCTAAAAAATAGGTTGTACCTCCATTGTAACAAAACGTCATTGGAGTTGTGGAACACTATGCTTGCTCACAAGCTTGGTAATTGTAAGATAAATAAGATACAGCGTTATAATAACCAGTTGATTTTTAGTACTCAAAATCGAGGACTATATATATATGACCTTTTTACGGATCGTCATATTGAGATCAATAAGATGAATTACTTGAATAGTAATAGGATTACTGATTTTGTTGTTGATCAACATGGGCGAATTCTAGTTTCCACGATGTTAGGTGTGTCATTTATTGAGCCTAACTATTCGAAGCAAACCTATTATCTTCATAGTAGTATTGGAAATGAGATATATACTATCGCTAAGATGAATGATTGTCTGTTGATTGGTACGGAGAGAGGTCTGTTCTCAATTCATCAGAATGATCTCTCAAAATCAAAGATGATCAAGAGATATAAGGTGCTTCCGATTCCTTTTGGTCGTGTTTGGTCGTTGACAAGAACGGATGAGGGAATCGTATGTGGGCATAGTAAAGGGACATATTTAATAAATAAGTGTTTTGAGGTTGTGAAAATCTCTGGGTATAAGAATGGGCAGAGTTTTCAGCCTATTCGGTTTAATGGTGTTACGGGGCGTTTTTGGATACAAAATGCTAGTGATGCGATTGTTTTGTATAAAGAACCTTTTGATCAAAATAAGCCCATAAAATATAGTCAGATTAATAATCCAGGTCAATCTTTGGCAGTATATGATGAGTATTTGTGGACCATAAAATCAGGAGAACATGATATCTATCGAATTCCAATAGAGTATCCTAGAAAAGGCCCTATTAAAGAGCAGTTGTTTTTGAGAAATAATGGTATATATGCAGAACGGACAGAGGTGCTTGATGGGGATCTAGCGTTTTTTACAGAGAAAGGTATTTTTCGATATGATACACTTAAAGATACTATTCGTGAAGCTACCTTTGCTAAAAAACCATTAGGTCAGTATTTCAACTCAAGTAAGACTTTTCGAGTTTCTCCTTTTACCTATTGGTTTTTGCATGGGAATGACATTGCTCTTTTTAAGAAGAATGATGAGCAAGTGAATCAATTATCACACTATGCCTTTGATGATCATCAGCATAGTTTAGTGGATGAATTTGAGTATATTTTTCCGTTAAATAGTAGTCAGTCTATTGTCTGTATTCAAAATGGCTTTACCATTGTGAATCATGATGAAACCCTTCATAATAATGCCTTGAAACTATGGATTGGAGAGCTAGAAGTTTATAGTTCGGACCATAAACTTGATCTATATAATGCGAATGATATCCCGTCTAATATCGTATTGACTTCCCCTGTAAAGAAGCTTTCGTTTAGTATTGGATCGGAACAACTTCCAAAGAAGAGACTTGTTACTAAGTACCGAATAAATAAGAGAGATAGTATCTGGACTGAGTTTGATCATACCAGACCTTTAACATTTTGTGAGTTAAAGCCTGGGAGTTATGCGTTGCAGATACGTAGTTGGAATGAGTTGGGAGTTGAGGAGGGGAACCTAACTCTTCCTTTTAAGGTCAATCAGAAATGGTATGAGTATATTAACTCGTTTGTGATTGGATCGATCTTATTTTTTATAACCATCTTTCTTATTGTGGTCCATTATATTGGGAAATATAATAGGCGTAAGATTCGTATCTTGACGTTAAAAAATCAACAGATTAAGCAGAGAGAGCATCGTAAAAAGCTTGAAGTAGAGAAGAAGGTTGTAGAGTTTCGGAATCAGAATCTAAGAAGTGAGTTGGATGCGAAGAGTCGACAGCTTATTCTTTTTGCGATGGATAAAGATCAGACCTCTAGAATACTAAATGATATAAAATTACGCTTTGCATCGTTGAAACAGGACCTAAAATATAGGCTGCCTGATAAATATTATGATGCACATGTAGCTTATCTCGATGAACTTATTGATAAGTATAGTGATACAGAAGAGCTACGTAAGTTTATTGATCAGCAACATAAGGATTTTATAAAAGAGTTGTTGTTTAGATGTCCAAGTTTGACTGATAAAGAGTTGAGGACTGCCATCTTAATAAAGATGGATTTTTCGAATCAGAAGATTGCTGAACTATTTCAAGTATCTGTTCGTTCTATTGAAATATACAGGTACAACATCCGTAAAAAGATGTCTCTAGATCATGCTGTGAATCTAAAAGATCACTTGATTGAGTTGTTTAATACGATGCAAATTCAATAAAAATGAAACAAAAATAAAACAGATAAGTTGTGTTATATATCTAGACTATTTTTGTCATCTTTGCCGACCATAGCAAGTTGTTTAAATAATAAATTGAAGAATACAGTTACATGATCTATTTTTTTCGTATACTTTCACCTGATCACCCTGATTTTATTTGTGAAATACAAGTGGATGGAACTTCTACACTTTTCACATTTCATAAAGCAATTCAATCTGCATGTGATATTGATGAGTCATTTTGTTCATTCTTTACATGTGATGAAGATTGGAATAAGGAGAAAGAGTATACAGCAGTAGATATGGGTATCGAGGGCGATGAATTTGTTTCGATGGAGAAGATAACCCTTTCTGAATTGATTGTTGAGAAAAAGCAAAAACTGATTTATGCATACGATATTATCGAAAATCGTAGTTTATATATCGAGGTAACAGAGTTTTGGAATGACAGAAATCTAGATATGCCAGTATTGTGTCATATTGAAGGAGATGTAAAGGCACCTGTTGTTCGTCAAGAGATTGGAGTGGATAGTGGTTTTGTGGACGAATTAGATGACCCTTACTTTGATGATAGCTCATGGGATGATGAGATGGGAAGTGAGTTTGACTCCATTGATGATCTAGATATTTAATTTCTACGAAAATCATAGAGATGAAAACATTAGTCGTAATAACCGGACCTACGGGAGTTGGAAAGACAGATTTAAGTATTCGAATTGCGGAAACATTTCAGACGGAGATTATTTCGTGTGATTCTAGGCAGCTCTTTAAGGAGATGACAATAGGTACGGCGGTACCAACGCAAGAGGAGTTGTCAAGAGTACCTCATCACTTTATTCAGACTCATTCTGTTCATGATTACTATAATGCCGCACAATTTGAGGTGGATGTATTAGCAAAGTTGGACGACCTATTTGAATCAAAGCAATTGGTTGTGATGACTGGCGGCTCAATGATGTACATCGATGCAGTGTGTAAAGGTATTGATGATCTACCCACTGTGACTCCAGTGGTTCGTAATGGTTTACTAAAACAGTATGAGGAAGAGGGAATTGATAATATCATGCAAGAGCTTAAGGAGCATGATCCTGTCTATTACACTCAGGTGGACTTAAATAACCATAAGAGAGTGATCCATGCTGTTGAGATTATTAGAATGACAGGTGGACCTTACTCTGAATTACGAACAAATACAGTTAAGAACCGTCCTTTTAATATTATAAAAATCTGTGTCAATCGCGAACGTGAAGAGGTGTATGATCGAATTAACCGAAGGGTATTGATGATGATAGATCAAGGATTAGAAGCGGAGGCACGATCGTTATACGACTATAAGGATTTACCTGCATTAAACACCGTTGGGTATAGAGAGTTCTTTAACTACTTTGGTGGAGAAAAAGACCTCGATTATGCTATTGAGAGAGTTCAAGCAAATAGTAGAAAGTATGCCCGAAAACAGTTGACATGGTTTAGAAGAGATAAGGCTTATGAATGGTTTCATCCTGATGAGCAAGAACAAATTGTTGACTTTATCAAATCACAACTTTAATTCGTTGATATGTTGTGCAAATGTTTAGGCCCTAATTACTTCAGTTGTTTGTTTGAGTGAAGTCATTAAGGCCTAGATATCTTTTCTTGTAATTTAATCTTCAGATAGAGATTTGTTGAGTAGTCCAATGACATCTTCTAAATCTTTTTTGATGCTTTGCATCTTGTCCATCGGCATATCCAATTTTTCAAATAAAGTGGTTGGAACACATGCGATATCACTCTTTAACTCTCTCGCCTTAGTGGTTAATTCGATAAATACCTTGCGTTCGTCTTTTGTGTCACGGGTGCGTATTATTAGCTCCATGGCCTCCATACGTTTTAGGAGTGGCGTTAAGGTATTACTATTTAGGTATAACTTTTCTCCTATAGACTTAACTGGTAAAGGAGATTCCTCCCATAGAACCATTAATACCAAGTATTGAGGGTAGGTCAACCCATATTGCTCCAATAGAGGTTGATAGAGCTTTGTTATCATTCTGCTTGCCACATAGAATGGAAAGCAGAATTGATTGGATATCTTTAGTTGTTCCATATATTTCTTGTTATTTCTCTAGTAACTTTTTAATGAGAGTCTCCATTTTCTCTGGTTTTGCAACAGGAGCGAATCGTTTGATTGGTTTACCCTCTCTATCGATTACAAACTTAGTAAAATTCCATTTTATCTTCGAACCAAACCATCCTCCAAGTTCTCCTTTTAGATATTTAAAGATAGGATGTGATTGATCCCCATTAACATCTACTTTGCTAAACATAGGGAAAGATACACCGTAGTTAATTAGGCACCCTTCACTTATCTCTTTTTCGCCACCAGGCTCTTGGTTTCCGAATTGGTTACAAGGAAAACCTAAGATAACTAACCCTTGATCTTTGTACTTTTGGTATAGCGCCTCTAATCCTTCGTATTGAGGGGTTAATCCACATTTGCTTGCTGTGTTTACGACAACAACTACTTTGCCATCGAATTCAGACATGTTTAACTCTTTTCCTTGTAGTGTGCGGGCTGTAAAATCGTAGAATTTCATAATCGTATATTGTTTGTTTTGTTTAAATCTTATGCAATTATATCGCTTACGATTGAATTGTGCAAGTTTTTCATTGAATATTTACTATGAATTATTAGAGTTGTATCTCTATTGTTTGTGTGTAATCGGGTGGTATATAGAGAATTGGATGGTGTTTTTTGCTTGTGGGTATTTGTTGGTGTAAAAGAAGCGCGGATTGTGTTAAAAGTAATACTCTTCACGAATGTGCTGCCAAAGTTACTTTTATTGGAGTCGTCTGAATTTCTTAATAATTGTATTAATAGGAGTCGTTTTCTTTGAAAAGATTAGTTCAATATGAAATAACGAAAAGACGATTTGTCCAATAGCACTGTTTTGGTTACATTTGTTCTTCTTATGTTTTAGACATAAAAAAGTGATCAAAAGCAAGTTAAAAATACCTTATATAAGATGAATATTTCGTATAGTTGGTTAAAGGATTATATAGACACAGATCTATCTCCTGCAGAGCTCTCTTCCATTCTTACACAGACTGGATTAGAAGTTGGTAGTATTGAGGAAGTGGAAACCATTAAAGGTGGTTTAAAAGGGTTAGTAATTGGTGAAGTGAAGAGTTGTGAAGCCCATCCTGATTCGGACCACTTATCAAAAACTACTGTGGATGTAGGGGAAGCAGAGTTGTTACCAATTGTTTGTGGTGCGCCAAATGTGGCAGCAGGCCAAAAAGTTGTAGTAGCAGTAGTAGGTACTATTCTATACGATGGAGATAATGAGTTTAAGATCAAGAAGTCGAAGATTCGTGGTGAAGTTTCGATGGGTATGATCTGTGCTGAAGATGAGATCGGTTTGGGGGAAAGTCATGATGGTATTATGGTATTGCCATCAGATGCTCCTGTAGGAAAAGCTGCATCTGAATATTTCAACGTTGAGAATGACTATATCATTGAGATCGATTTAACACCTAACCGTGTGGATGGATCATCGCATATTGGTGTGGCAAGAGATTTGGCTGCATTCTTGAAACAGCAAAACGATAACATTACCTATAGTAAGCCATCTGTAGATGACTTTAAAGTTGATAATGACCAAGTGCCTGTTACGATAGATGTACGTAACTCAGCAGCATGCCCTATATATACAGGAGTAAGTATTCGTGGCGTTAAAGTAGAAAGCTCTCCAGAGTGGTTACAGAAGCGCTTAATTGTGATCGGTTTAACTCCAATCAATAATATCGTAGATATTACAAACTACGTTCTATTTGAAACAGGTCAACCATTACATGCTTTTGATATGGCTAAAATCAAAGGCAATAAGATTGTTGTGGAAACCTTAGCACAAGGAACAAAGTTTACAACATTAGACGAAGTTGAAAGAGAGCTAGATGCGAAAGATCTGATGATTTGTAATGAATCGGAAGGAATGTGTATTGCAGGAGTGTTCGGAGGTTTAGATTCAGGAGTAAAGGATACAACTACTGATATATTCTTGGAGAGTGCATATTTCAATCCAGTTTACGTACGTAAGACTGCACGTCGTCATGGATTAAGTACAGATTCGTCTTTCCGTTTTGAGAGAGGTGTCGATCCTAATGGAAATGAGTATGCTTTAAAGCGTGCTGCATTGTTAATTAAAGAGATTGCAGGTGGACAAATTTCTGGAGACATCCAACGTGTTGCTGCAGATGATGCTCCAACGGCTCCTTTTGAAGTGGTATTCAAACCATCTAATGCTCGTCGATTGATTGGTAAAGATATTGATGATGCTACTATCGAAAAGATTTTGGTTGCTCTAGAGATCGAGATAAGTAAGTCAGACGATGACACATGGAACCTAAAAGTTCCTGCTTATAGAGTGGATGTTCAAAGGGAAGCTGATGTGGTCGAAGACATTCTACGTATCTATGGCTACAATAATGTACAACCAGGTACTGCAGTAAAGTCTACAATACAATATTCACATAAACCAAATAAGCATAAGTTACAGAATATGGTTTCTGACTCACTCTCAGCATGTGGGTTTAATGAGATCTGGAGTAACTCATTAGGAAAAGCTTCAAACTATGATGGATTGAACTCTTATCCTGAGGCTAATCTGGTTAAATTATTCAACCCTCTATCACAAGACCTTAATGTGATGAGAGAGAATCTTCTGTTTGGTGGATTAGAGGCTGTTGAGCGTAATACTAACTTTAGAAATGGAGATCTATCTCTATATGAGTTTGGTAATGTTTATACCTATGATGAGTCTATTGAAACGGATAATCATGTTAATAGATACCATGAGGAAGAGCATCTAGGTTTATGGTTGTCAGGGAATAGAGATAATGAGGGATGGCAAGGCGAAGCAACAACTTCTTCTTTCTATACTTTGAAATCATATGTTATCAATATCCTTGAGAAACTTGGTATTACGGAAGATAAGATCCAAATTAAGAGTTGTACTGAAGATATCTATAGTGATGCGATTCAGATTTGTCAAGGACCAAAAGTGTTGGCTACTCTAGGATATGTTGCGCCGTCTTTACTAAAGAAGAACGGGATTAAGACAACTGTATTCTATGCTGATATTCATTGGACAACGGTACTTACGACGTTGAAGAAACAAAAAGTTCAGTATACACCGCTTCCAAAATATCCTGAGGTACGTAGAGATCTTGCTTTATTGGTGGATAAGAGTGTAACATTTGATCAATTGAAAGCGATTGCACTTAAGGGAGAGAAGAATCTTCTTCGTAAAGTCGATATCTTTGATGTTTATGAAGGAGAGCACCTTCCTGAAGGAAAGAAATCATATGCATTGAGTTTCATCTTACGTGATGATAAAGGAACGCTTAAAGATAAGCAGATTGATAAAATCATGAACAAAATGATTAAGTCATTTGAACATCAGGTGGGAGCTTCTTTGCGATAAGCGAATGTGAGCCTGCATATAATATAATATTTAAGTAAAGGTCAACCGTATGTGGTTGACCTTTCTTTTAGGTTTGATACGAATACTATCATTAAAAGTGAGGTGTATTTCCTTTCTATTTTGTTTGAAAATAACAGATGAAGGGGTTATGGTATTATCATAGCCTTAACAAAACAAGATATCTTTGAAGTGATTTACCACTCCATTAAAAATAGAATTGGTATAGGAATAATAACTGTATAATTAAACGACCGAATATCATGAGTGATAACAAAAAAGGAATACTCTTTGCTTGCTTCACCGCACTTTTATGGGGTTTTCTTGCGATCATATTAAAGATGGCATCCCAATTTCTGGATTCCCACACTATTGTGTTTGCTCGTTTTTCTATTGCTTTCTTAATTCTCTTAACCATTGTGTTGAGTCGGGGTCGATATACCACTCTGCAGATATTTAGAAAACCTCCATTGATGTTGATGGTCGCAACAGTTTGCCTGTCCCTTAACTATTATGGATATATGCAGGGGATCCATTTGACCTCTCCAGGGAATGCACAGATATTAATTCAATGGGGTCCCATTCTACTTGCTCTTTCTGGTATTTTTATTTTTAAAGAGAAACTGAGTCGATGGCAAGCCCTTGGCTTTGTCATTGCATTGTGTGGCTTTACACTCTTTTTTAGAGAAAAGCTGATAAATCTAATTGATTCTTCCAACGAGTATATTGAAGGTAATGTATGGACTTTGTTTGGTGGAACAATGTGGGCTATATATGCCATCTTACAAAAGAAGTTGGTGCAACGATTCAGCACCACTCAATTAAATTTATTCATTTATGGTGTCGCTTCATTGTTGTTTTTGAGTCAAGCAGACCTGTCACAATTAGGAGTGTTAAGTCTGAAACAATGGGCAATTGTTGTGTTTTTAGGATTGAATACACTTTTGGCATATGGTGCATTAGCAGAAGCATTGAAATATACTAAAGCAAAGAATGTGAGTATTATCATTACGCTTAATCCTGTACTTACGTTTATCTTATTAGGGATTATGAGTGAGGTTGGTTTGCATTGGGTGGCCCCAGAACAACTGACTATTTTATCCATTGTTGGTGCAGTAGGGGTGTTAAGTGGTGCAATAATGATTATTGGAGGGAAAAAATAGAAGAGACTAATTATGAAATATCTAGCATCGAATTTAAAGTATTTAAGGACGGAATTTCTTTTGTCACAGAAGAAATTGGGCGAAAGGATTAATATCTCTGCGTCTTCCATTGGTTGTTATGAAAAAGAGAGGAGTACTCCTTCATTACGTAATATTCAGAAACTATCTACCACTTTCGGAGTGGATATCGATACCTTGCTTCATGTTGATTTAACAACAGAGCATAGAGAGATCTCTAGAGAAGGTAAGAATATACGTGTTCTTCCCATTGTTGTGGAGAGTGATAATAAAGAGAAAGCTTCGATTGTTCCTGCAAAAGCTGCTGCAGGTTATACTGAAGGGTATGCAGAACCTCAATTCGTTTCGAGTTTAGTCAATTTCGATCTGCCATTTCCTGAATTACAGAAAGAACAGACATATCGCGTGTTTCAGATTACAGGAGATTCAATGTTGCCAATTAAGAATAACTCTTATGTGATCACCAGTTATTTGCAAAATTGGAGGGATGTGAAGTTTGGTTCTTGTTATATTGTTCTTACTAAAGAAGATGGAATTGTATTTAAACGTATAGAAAAAAGTGAATCAACACATCGTTTAAGAATGACTTCTGACAATGACCAATATGATCCATACGAGATTCATATTAATGATATTAAAGAGATCTGGGTTGCGAAGGGTATTATTGATTTTGACCTTGATTCGTAGCATAAAAATATCAAAATATATAGAAAAAGGAGAGGCTATGGCATCTCCTTTTTTGTATCTTAGAAACTCATAACCATTAAGATCTTTTTTTGTAATAGACATATGAATTCGTCTCCTATCTCAATATATCATTTTAAAGAAGCCGCAATACAGTTCGAGGTGGTAGATATCCAAAAGATTCTTTCTATGAAAGAGAAGTCTTTGGTAGCACATCGTTTAAGATTTCATCAAATATTAGTTATAACAGATGGAAGTGGGTTTCACGAAGTGGATTTTAAGGTAATTGAATTTCATAAGAGTACTATTATTCCTGTTGCTATGGGACAGGTACAACGTTTTGAGCCCAATTCTGAAATGCGAGGATATGCGATTGTCTTCACTTCTGATTTTCTTATCAAAGAGTCGTTAGACTATAACTATCTATTTAATTTTACGATATTTATTCATAATATCACGCCAATATTGTGTGAATGCAATGAGTCAATAGAGGTGTTAGTTGGAGAGATGCTTAGAGAACAGTTTGCCGGAGGACAATTTGAACAAGAAGCTTATTTAAGAAATTTACTCCTTAGTTTTTTAATTCAGATAGAAAGAAAGAAAAGGTCCTATTCCGAGATTGAGCCTAATCAGACATTGAATTTATATTTGAACTTTAGATGTGAGATTGAGCAGAATATTAGTTATAAACTTAAGATTGTTGATATTTGTGAGAAGTTATCGATCTCTCCAAAGCAGTTAAATCGTCAATTAAAACAATATCATAATACTACAGCAAAGAAGTATATTGATGAGCGTATACTTCTTGAGATTAAAAGACTTTTATCTTATTCTACACTTTCAATGAAGGAAATTGCATATCGAATTGGTTTTGACGATCCAACCAATTTTACTAAATACTTCAAGGGAAAGACTGGTCAGTTGCCTTCAGTGTATCGATTAAGATACCAATGACCTTTATTTACCATCCAATACCGTTTATTTACCTTTCTCCGTTGATTACAGGGTGCTAACTTTGCCTTTGTAATTGTATGGATTCATGCTCTATATGTCATGAAATCATTGTGAGGTTTACGTTTGTACTAATATTAATTGAGATGGGACTAAAAAATAAACTTTTCGCAAAAGAACTAGATAAAGAACTTCGTATTAAGAATGGGATATTAACCATTGATCAGAATTCATGTGATGGTTGTGGTGTTTGTGTTCAAAAATGCCCATTTGATGCAATGACGATTATTGAATTATCAAGAGAGCAAATTGAACAATTGTCATTTAAGGGACGTTTAAAAGTCCGAATCAAAGGAGCGAATAAAGCTTTTGTCGATGACCATCTTTGTACGGTGTGTGGTGCATGTATGAAAACATGTCATGAATTTGCGATTCATAAAGTTGTACAGGATTAAGGTTATAGGTGTTGGAAATAGATAAACTGTATAGGACTATGAAGAAAATGAATAATGAAGGATATAGAAGGTTTAGAACTGCTATGTCATTAGCTCTAATGTTGTTGTTGACGACTAACTTCTCTTGTAAAACGGTTAACTCGGAGAAGAAAAAAGAGCATCCAAACCTTACTAAATTAAAGGCTCACTCTTCGGAATTTACTCCTGAAATCATTGCATTAGGTCATAATGTATATACTGCAGTGGGTTTTGATGGCTCAAATACTTCAATGATTGTAGGGGAAGATGGTGTGATTATTATTGATGCTTTACGTGCTTTGGGTGCAGCAGAGAAAGTGGCAGTTAAGTTTAGAGAGATTACACCGAAACCTGTAAAAGCGATAGTTTATACGCATGGTCATGGTGATCATACGGGTGGTGCTTCTGCTTTTATTACTAATGAAAAGGATGTTATTATTATTGCTAGAGAGGGTTTTAAAGAGGAGCTACAAGATCTTTCACCGGTAGGTGAGGTTTTGAAGAGAAGGAATGCGAGACAATTTGGGCGTAATCTCCCTAAAAAAGATATTATCAATAGGGGAGTGGCTCCAGGTTATACATCTAAAGATCGTGTTGGACAAGGTTACTTGCCTCCCAATAGAACTTTCAATGACTCTCTTTTTATTAAAGTTGCTGGAGTTCAACTAGAGCTATATGCAGCGGATGGAGAAACTAATGATCAACTATTTGTGTGGACTCCACAACTTAAAACATTATTTAGTGGTGATAACTATTATAAAGCTTTTCCTAATTTATATGCTATTAGAGGTTCTCGATATAGAGATGTGAAGGAGTGGGGTGAGTCTATCATGAAAATGAGTGGATTTCCAGTAGAACATCTTGTTCCTGGACATACACGTCCTTTAAGTGGAAAACATCGCATACACCAGTGTTTAGATAATTATGGAACAGCAATTCTGAGTGTATATGATCAAACCATTAAGTGTATGAATGACGGTTATTCTTTACAACAGACTGTAGATCATGTAAAACTGCCTAAAACATTAGCAGAACAGCCAAATTTACAAGAGTTTTATGGGATGATTCCGTGGGGAGTGCGCTCTATATATCTACATTATGTTGGCTGGTTTGATGGTTCACCTTCTAATCTGTTACCACTGTCCGAAATGAGTGAGGCAAAGCATATGATTGAAATGGTGGGAGGAGAACGTAAGATGCTTCAGTATGTTAAAGATGCGATCAAAGAGAGCAGCTTTCAATGGGCACTACAACTGACAGATTATCTTGTTTGTGTGGGATATGAAAAAGCCAAAGTGATTGACCTTAGGATATTGATACTTAAGAGTCTTGCTTCTCAGCAGTTGAATGCACCTGCAAGAAACTATTACCTATCTTGTGCATATGAGCTTGAGAATTGATAGATAATAAAAAAGGATGCCAAGTCGGCATCCTTTTTTATTTATTATGGAATGGGCTTACTTTTCTTCAGTAGTTCCATGTTCAAGATCATCTCCAGAGATAGATCCTCTCATTTTAGTGTCTGCTTGGATGTTCTGATACTTCATATAATCCATTACACCTAAATTACCTGTTCTAAATGCTTCAGCAATTGCTAATGGTACTTCCGCTTCCGCTTGAATTACTTTTGCTTTTGCTTCTTGTGCTTTTGCGATCATCTCTTGCTCAAGTGCTACAGCCATTGCTCTACGCTCTTCTGCTTTTGCTTGTGCAATATTCTTATCTGCTTCAGCTTGATCCATCTGTAGGTAAGCACCAATGTTTTTACCTATATCGATGTCTGCAATATCAATAGATAAGATCTCAAATGCGGTACCAGCATCTAATCCTTTTTCTAATACAACACGTGAAATTGAATCAGGGTTTTCTAATACTTCTTTGTGTGAAGCTGAAGAACCAATAGAAGATACGATACCTTCCCCAACACGAGCAAGTACAGTATCTTCACCAGCACCACCAACCAATTGGTCGATGCTTGCGCGAACTGTAACTCGGGCTTTACATATCAACTGGATACCATCCTTTGCAACAGCTGTTACAGGAGGAGTGTTGATTACCTTAGGGTTTACAGACATCTGTACTGCTTCGAATACATCACGACCTGCTAAGTCAATTGCCGTTGCATCTTTGAAAGATAGCGCAATACCTGCTTTTGATGCTGATACTAAAGCATGAACAACTAATGCAACGCGTCCACCTGCAAGGTAGTGTGCTTCAAGGTCATCTCTTTTAATTTCTGCTAAGCCTGCTTTGTGTGCTTCAACCATTGCTCTAACAATCACCCCTGGAGGTACTTTACGGAATCGCATTGCGAACAATTGAACAAGAGATACATGAACTCCTGAAGCTAAAGCTGTGATCCAAAGTCCTACCGGTACTAGGTAGAAGAAAATAAGGATCAGAACGAGAATAATTGGCAATAATACTGCCAATGGAATAATACTACTCATTACTTATTAGGTATTAATTATTATTATCTGATTCGACTGGTTTTACATATACTTTGTTATTCTCAATTTTCACCACTTCAATGTCTATATCTCTATCAATTACTCTTTCAATAGAGTAAGTTTGAATTCGTTGGTTATTTAAGATAGAGAAACCAACAGGTGCCATACGGGTTTCTGAAACTCCATGATCCCCAATATTGACTGTGATATCTTTAAGCGGATTCACTACACCATCGATGGTTGTATTTAACTTTGGAAAAAGGTGTTTATTCTTTTCCATGATATATTTGACAAGAAATGGTATGATAGCAGCATATGCTATCAAAGTGATTGTTGTCCCCCATATTCCATAGCTTATATAACTATAATATAAAGCGAAAGCTGCAACGAGTAACGCAAAAATTCCTGAGATAGATAATCCTGGTAGGATTCCCACTTCAACAATAATAAGAGCAGTTACAACCAATAGCAGAATGAAAAGTATTAATATCGAAAGCATGATCCTGAGGTTTTAAATATTTTGATCTTGTTAAATTTAACAAAAAGATAGTGATTATTTATTACTGTAGCAACTTTTTTGCATCAGCAAATGATATTCTCTCCCCTTTTTCATTCAACGCTACTGTAAATGCATCAGAAAACCCACCAGATCTTAATGACGATTTAGTGGTTGCTGCTTCTTTTAAGTTGTTGAAATACCCAACGATATAATAACGAGTTGTACCTTTGGAATAGTAGTGTAATGGTGCTGATACTGCAGTTGAAACTTTGTTCTTCACATCATCACTTACGTCCCCTTTAGATGCTACAATTTGAATTGCATAATAAGCTTTAGGACTTTCCGTTTTATCTTTTTTTACCGAAGGTTTCTCTACAATCTTGTTTGTGTTTTGGGTCTCAACTGGAGTGGTAGTAGGGGTGTTGTTTGCAACTTCAAAAGTCATGTCTTCATCAAAACTTACAGAAGGAACATCTACATTCTCTACTTGCTTTTTAGGTTCATTCTTAGTTGATGAAGTTGCAACAGAAGTAGTAGTAACGACAGCAGCAGTAGTAACTTCTTTTTTTACGACGCTTTGTGTCGGCTTTACTGTATTTGTCACTACATTTTTTTGTGCAGATTTGGTTGTCGAAGAAGTTGTTTCTCTTTTAATCTCTTTCTTAGTAGAAGGAGAATCTATCTTTTTGCTCTTTTGAGGTGCCTCTGTTTGATTTGTTTCTACTTTTGGTTTAGCTTCATTTGCTTTTTTAGAGCCACCTGTTGTTTCTGCTACTTGAGCTGTAACAATATCCTCTTTTACATTACTACTCTTCGTAGTAGGGATATTGTCCTTTTTTGTTGATTTCGTGTTTATCTTTGTAGAATCAACCATCTCTTTGGGAGCTTCTTGTTTTTGTACAGGTGGTGATGTCAAACTTTTTACCGGCTCTTTAGGTGTTGTTTCGGCTTCTTCTACTTTTGTTTCAAATAGAACTGCTTCAGGATCATATTTTTTCAGAAGTTCATTGGCATACGCTTTTTGTTTGTTCAATGAATAGTCCTTCCAATATGTCTGTTCAACCACTTTTGATTGTGCAAAACGTTGTTGTTCTTGTTTTAATAGAGGATAAAGTTTATGCTCTAGTTTAATAATCTCATCTGTCAATGACTGTCTTTTGGATTCCGCTTCTGATTTTGAATAGCTATTTTGATCTCTTTCAATACTATTAAATTCCTTGCGCAGGCTATCAATTGTTTCGGATAAACCAACTCTCTTCATCTTGAGCTCTAATCCTTTTAGATAAAGTTGACGTGCCGATGCTTCTTTAAAATCACCAACTCTATGGTAGGTTAAGGTTGAGTTGATATTAAAATGGATGTCATAATTGTCCAATTGAATGGATTTAGAAGAGCTCTTTTCATCTTGAATATTGGTTACACCACTCTCTTCTTTAATCTCTTTCTTTACTTCGGCCAGTTGTTTCTGTTCTTTCTCTTCCTTGATTCTCTCTACTCGACTTCTGCCAACTGCCAACGAGAAAGGATTCTTCTTCTCATATGCTAGCTCTTTGAATTTCTTTACTTCGAGCTGTTTCTGCTCTTTCTTCTTTGATTTCTCTTCAAACCGAGCATATGCATCTATGGCTTTCTCATATTGTTCAAAGGCATGGTAAGATTGTCCCAAATAGAAGAGTGCATTGGTTGGAGTTTGATTACTCACTAAAGCACTTCTTAATGAAGTGATAATGTCTTGATCAAAACGACCAACTTTCACTTTAGAAACACCATAATAATAATTCATCAATGGATCTGATGAGTACAATTCGTGTAACTGAACAAATAGAGGATATGCGCTCTGATAGTTCTCCTTTTTGAAATAGGCTATCGCCTCCTCTTTTGCTCCCTGTTGTTGTGCAAAACCAGTAGTGATAAAACACATTTGTAGCAAAAAAGCCAATAAGAACACCTGATTGAATTTAAGCTTAATCATAGATTCAGTATATTAATTATTAGGAGGGTAGTAGTTCGTTTTGGTCCACAAAAACCACTACAGTCCAATTGTTTACATATTTGTACTAAGTATTTTTATGCTAATATAACTGTATTCGACTAGATACACAAAAGATATACGAACTACATTTAACAATTCATTGCAAATAAAATAATATCACAATTGCTATCATGTGTTGAGTTTCATGTTATTAGAGTCGATCGTATTGTGCAACTTTAATTATGTTCTATATGGTTTTGTATAAAAACTATTTTAAAAGAACTCTATCAGAATAATGCCGAGATCTTTCCATTTTAGTTTCACTCAATTAGAAAGTACTATTCGAGATTATTGAGATGTCTATTCTCTGAAAACAGGGCCTGTTCATAAAAAGAAAACAACATTACTATATCTCTTTCTCAAGATCTTAGTATCCTCATATTCTCATATTAAAAAAGGAAGTGGAATACAACACCTTGAAAAAGTATTACTTTCTATACCTAAGTACATCAGCCTATTTAGTTTGTTTTTAAGATTACTTAAATGAAACACTATTGTCTTAACAATATGCACATTACTCCATGCAAGTCATGTGGAGATAGCATAAAACATATCATTGTTAAGTTCATCTAGCGTCTCTTTTAGATTATCATACGTTTCTCTGAATATCGTAGCTGATTTAATAGTTTCATTGACCCTTTCAACTATCCCATTGCTTTACGGTGTGAATGGTTTAGTTACTGATGTTTCCCATGTAGGCTAACATCTTGATTTACAGCATAAAAAGAAGCATGTTTATTTTGATAATTCATTAATTATCAGTAAATTAATGTTGTTCCAATAACCAAATAAATCATGCTTCAGAATAAAAGTACAAAAGTTTTTTCAGAGACACAGAGTTTTTTCAGTTCAAGTGATAAAGGAATTAATCGAATTATTAGCCTTTACAAGTTACTCAACTTAAGACAACTGAAATTAGGAAATAAAGAGTTGCCTCAGTCTACTTACTTCAAAGGTGACATACTATTAGGCTTACTACTTTTCCCAATTTTCTCTATCCCTAATATTTATAGCTACAGTAAGCATTATCTATCAGAGATGTTAGAAGCACAAAAGAATACATTCTATCGATTTAAAAATAACAGCCAGATAGATTGGCGTACTATAGTTTCATCATGTAATAATAAACTCTTTGGTCAAATAGCCAAAAACTCTCACTCTGATGACTGTAATCAAGCAGAAAGATGCTTAATTATTGACGATACTGATTTTGAGAAGTCTACCTACAAAACTGAACATGTTAGTAAAATATGGTCGCATGTAACCCATCGTTATATATTTGGTTTTAAAGGATTATTTCTAGGTTTATGGGATGGCAAAAGCTATTTTACATTGGACTTCTCTCTACATAAAGAAAGAGGGAAGAATAAAAAGACTCCATTTGGACTCACTGCCAAACAACGTAAAAAACAGTTCTCAAAGAAACGATCAACAAAGAGTAATGGGTTTAACCGAGAGAAAGAACTCGTTATTGATAAAATAACGATGGCAAAAGAGATGATGGTAAATGCTATTAAACAAGGAATTACAGTAGACTACATACTTATGGACAGTTGGTTCTTCTGTGATTCAATATTAAAAACTGTGATCTCTAATGGTATGCATCTTGTTGCAATGGCTAAGATGTCTAGTGCTAAATATTCTTTCAAAGACAAAGAATATAGCACCAAAGAACTTGCTCTCTTACTTAAACAGCGAAAGAGAGTAAAATGGGTAAAGTCACTTAGTCTATATTGTGCAGAAGTCACAGTGAAATATAAAGGTACAGATGTAAAACTATTCTTTTGCAAGAACAGTAAGCGAGGGAAATGGCATTTATTGGTATCTTCAAATACAAAGCTGAGCATAGAGAAAGCTTATCAGATATATAGTATTAGATGGAGTATTGAGGTCTTTTTTAAGGAATCAAAGAACTATTTTGGTTTAGGAAAATCTCAATCGAGTGATTTTGATGCTCAAATAGCAGATCTATCTGTAGCTATTATTGAGTTTAACGTTTTTAGTTTAGCAAAAAGGTTCGAGGCATATGAGACGCTAGGTGGAATCTTTGCTCATGTAAAAGATCAAGGAATGGAACTTGTAATAGTACAACGAATTTGGGGTTTTATCCTCGAATTGATGAGAACTCTCGCAGAAATCATCGATAGTGATTTTAATGAATTGATAATCAGTGTACTTAAAAATAAACCCGAAAATAATAAATTCTTTAGGCTCATTGAATCAATGGTTTATGAACCTGAATAAAGACATGGGAAACATCAGTTTAGTTATTCTATGGACTAAATTTCTTAGCTTTCTGTGATGTACTCTGTTTATTAATACCTTCCGATGTAAGAGTGAGATAAACAGAACTCCTGCTTACTGTCGAATCCATATTATCCATATATCATCCAATCCTAAAATAGTTCTTAGGAGCCGAAGAACGATCAGTTAAACTATCTCTGGATAACCATCTGTGTACCGTTGTTTAAGGCTTTTGAATAGTTTTTATGAATTCGTTGTAAAGATTATTGTAGCTAATTGTTTTAAATGGGCTTATTATTTTTCCATTAATATCAATTACTCCACAATAGTTATAGCTGGATGAAGCAATGTAGAATTGACCGTTTGTTTCAGGAATAACGATTAGTTCTTCGTATTTGCAGGGTATAAGTTGTTTTAAATGATTATCTAAATCGATCAGTCCCATTTTACCATTAAGGCTGACCATCTGCAAAAAGTATTTCATGTCTTCATCTCGTCGATCAAAACCAATATCTAGCATGTCATATTTAGGTTTAATTAGCCATTCTCCAGTAGAAGCCATATAGCCAATCTTGTTGTTCACTGTTACGCGATAAATTCCTTTATAATGAGGTGCAACAGAAGTTACGTAATAGGGGAGGACTTTTTGACCATTACCATCATAAATATGACATTTAAATATTGAAGTATTATACAAACGACATTGAAGTTTTTTAGCAATAATCAGTTCTCCATTTAGTTCGATCTTATCGTATGTAGAGTCATTGATGGCAATCATATTCTTGTCAAGAATACAGAGATTATAATTTTTATTATCCCATACTTTTACAAGGTTAGAAGATAAAGCTCCTTTTAAACTATATGTATTCATTTTTGTGATGCTCTTCTTCTCAATGTCGAAATGGTAATTCTCCTCAGAATTCTTAAGGTAGTGAACGTTTTCAAATCCACGGTCAATACTATTGTAACTACGTGAGGTGGCAAAATTCAATTGACCTATCGGTAATTTATGAACCACTTCCCCTTTACGATTGAGTATTTCAGTTTTATCATTAAAACCATTTGTAAACAATTGTTGGTTAGGGTTAGCAGCCCTAAACATGGCATCAAAGACAATGTTATCGCGTTTTAGAATTCGGTAAATCACAACTTCCTTTATATTGCCTTTGTAAAATAGATAGTTTTCACAGAGGTTGGCACTAGGATCAAGTTCACTGTCTAGAAAGCTATCTTCAAGTAATCGCAGTGCATCCTCTTTATTATCAATAGCATCAAGTTTTTTCTTAAGCAGTCTATTCTCTTCAATAAATTTATCGTAAGCTTTCTCGCTGCGACAAGGGGTTGAATCAGTAAATCTATACTCATCTTCTAAGTACATTCCTCTGTCGTTTCGACATACTATTTTAATTATTTTATCGTTATTGCTTTCTAATGAAATAGAATTATTTTTCAGCTCATGAAGCGTGATGTCGTTATAGGTTTTTCCAACATCATCGACGGTTAATACCAAAGTATCGCATTCAAAGATGCTATTTAATGAGAAGTTTACGAGTAAGCTATCAATAGGTGCTTTTCTACCTATTTTACACGATTGGCTAAAGAACCCACACCAGTCAGAACTAACATTTTTTTCAATCTTACCGTTGGAAAAGAACACCTTACTAAGTTTGTAAGTAGGGTAGGTATAGAAATCACATGATTTTCCTGATGATAAGCTTTTTCCATCGGACATTGAGAAAGTAGTGAATGTACTCAGATCGGGTTCACGAATAATATAAATATTGTTGGTGTCCTTCCTGAAATGTTGACCAAATACATGTCCTTGTTTTACGAAGGTCATGTATGACGAATCATTCTTAGTAAAATTAAAGTCAACTCGTCGTGATAATTCTACCTCATCTTGTGGAGCATATTTTTTTAGCATTTCCCTATGAGTGTTCTTAAAATCCTCTAGATGTGAACCCGCAATTCCTTCTATTTTTTTGCTATTTTGACCAATGTTCTTACGCAACTTCCTTAACGACAACAGACGACAATCTTCCATGGTTTGATTGTGTTTGTTCTGCTCTCTGATACTTAATAACGCTCGCTTTTGTTCTAATTCCATATCTGTTGGAATATGAACATGAATTTTAGTTGAGAAACTGTTGCATGCTGAGTTTATAAAAAAGAGACTTATGGCAAGTAAGTAAGCTGTTTTGATATTCATGAAATTTACTCCGTTAAGTTTTAGTGTGCAACAAAAGTATAAAAATTCTTAGCACATGCCGTTTTATTGTGTGATTAAAATTCAATAGTTTGGTAACTCTTAGGTCGCATTTGTCCAATCGTCTTGGGTTTCTTTAATCACTTTATGTATTTTATTTTAGCTTGTATTTATTTCAAACTTTGATAAAAGTGTTTCTAGTAATAATTGACTACCTCCCGTTTTTTATCAGAAATCTAATTGAAGTTTCATTTGTGCTAGATCTAACGGAGGTTGTTTACTATGTATAGCATGTCTAGGGTAAGTGTTTGACAATAAAGGTTTAATTATTACACTTATCTTATAATAGATGAAATTCCGAAGTTTAGATACTTTGTTTTTATCAAGTATCTGAATCTTACTATCTAACAACAACCGAAGATACATTGTCTCTAACGTGTTATACAGGATTCCCGTTGCATTTGTTAAGATTGCCAACATGCTTTGCAACCCATCAAATTTATTTATTTGTATATACTCTATATCATAGCTTGACTTGATATGTCTATGGTATTCTTCTATTTTCCAACGAAAGCCATATGTTTCAAATGCTTCTTTTATGATTTCCGTTATTGAGCCCTTGGGTGAATTGGTCAACAACCAACATTTCCCTCCTGATTTTCGTTTAGTCGTAACAAGCCGTAGTTCATACTCCTTCTGCTTTATGCGATATTTAACTTTTAAGGCACCACACTGAAAACATATCTGTTTACTTTTGTTCTTACCTGTTTTATTCGCAGTTAATTCCATGAAGAATGGAATCTTTGTACCAATTGTAGAAACTGTAACTTCTTTGCCTTTGTACTCTAACTTAGTATTCTTTTTTAATCTTATTATGAAATTAGATTGCTGGCTAACAATATGATCCTTAAAAATTTGTCGATCATAACCTCGATCAAACACATAAGTTATTTTCTTTGATATGGCATTCTAAACTTCCTATACGGCCTCTATTGCTTCTTTATTTTCACTCTTTGCTCCATGATCGAAGCTGTACAATTTGTTGTACAAAGGCGTCATTTTCTTTGCCCTATTTATATGCACAATATTCATAAGCCAATAGTCTAATCCAATGGTGTTTTTATCACTGGATATGCAACAAAATATAGGACATTAAATTAAGCTAAGTTTAAATAGTTTATTTTTCCGAATTCAATAGGCGTCAGATACACCAGTGTTGCATGTCTTCTCTGTCTATTATACCACACTTCGATAAATTCCACAATGTCCACTTTTGCCTGAAAATGTGAGTAATAGTATTTATGATCTATCATTTCAGATTTGATTATTTTAAAGAAACTTTCGGCTACCGCATTATCCCAGCAATTACCTTTACGGCTCATGCTTTGAATTATTCCATTCTTAACTAACTTTTCTCTAAACTCCTTCGCTGTATATTGTACGCCTCTATCAGAGTGAAATATCATACCTGGCCTACTTTCATGATTTGTGTTAGCCATTTGCCAAGCTTTAATAATGGTGCATTCAGTAGTCATATTACTGGACAGAGATCAACCTATTACTTTACGATCAAAAAGATCAATAACAGTAGTCAAATAAAGCCATCCTTGATCAGTTGGTATATAGGTAATATCGGAAACCCAAACTTCCGATGGTCTAATTGGGTTAAAAGCTCTATTTAAATGGTTCTCGGATATCGAATTGGAATGATTTGAATCTGTCGTTTGGACTTTATATTTCTTATTTACAATGCTTTTGATAGACTCCTTCTTCATTATTCGCGCTACTCTATTTCTAGAGGTAACAACACCTAGGGCTTTTAATTCCGCCGCAATCTTGTGACTACCATAGCGAGCCTTTGATTCAGTATATATTTTACGTATACGAATCGTATCCTCTTTTAAAACAACAGTTCTTGGGCTATCATCCCTTGATAACCAGCTATAAAAACCACTTCGGCTTACTTTTAAAATACCACACATATCCTCGACAGTAAATTCAGTCCTATACTTTTTTATAAACTTAAATTTGTATTGTCGCTCTTGGAGAATATGCTCACTGCCTTTTTTAATATATCACGTTCTATTTGTGTCTGGCGTAGCTCTACTTTTAGTTTTGCGATTTCTTCTTGTTCTACAGTCCGAACAGGATTGCCATTTCCTTGAAAACTATTGCTTTCATACTTCTTGTGCTCGCGAACCCATCGGCGAACCATTGTTACTTCAAGATCCATATCAGCGGCTACTGATTGTGCTGTTTTGCCACTAAAACACAAATTGACAACCATAATTTTAAATTCTTTATCGTAACGTTTTCTTGTTTGCTTTCTCATAATCTAAAGATAAGGAGCTTAATTAAATGTCCGATCAAATGTAGCACATCCATAGTATTGATTTTAAGTATCTTAATTTGTGTGTGAAATGCAATATTTAAGTTGATTACAGATGTAAGAAACGATATATAGGAGTTACTAAGAAGGTCTAGTTTATTTATTGTCAAATAAATATGTGTTTTGTATTAGCTTTTAGTAATCATTTTTTATCTTCAATGAATCTAAAAGCACGAAGACAAGGTAAAAGTGAAAGTTGGATTGCTTCAATGTGTCTTTTGTAGAATTTAATGAAACTTCAAAGAAAACTTATACAGAAGTTTTCTTTTGTGCCTAAGTACATCATTCTATTTAGTTTATGTTATTATATTTGCTTGATACTTATGTTTAAGTGATTAAAAATGAGTGATATATATGGTGTCACGTATCGTAAGATATCATAAATTACGTCATTGGAAGTACTTATCTGAAATTAAAGTGTGTTTTAGCGATTCTAAGACACTTTCTTTTTTGAAAATGCAGATTGTAATCAGTGGAGTGAAAATAGAGGTGCTGGACCAATTTTATTTTCTTGAAACTTTCTGAGCAATCCCTATTTAAGGAGTGTGTTTCTCGAACACTCTTCAATATGTTAGATATTAGTTTGGCAAGACGTAATTTAATGATTGAGACAATTTATTTATTCTTCAGCATTATGGGAAAGGTAAACTTTCTACAGTTGTCTCGTTGTGAATCTATTTTACGTTAATGATGACGGAGATGGGAAATGCTCTTTCTGAGTAAGGAAAATAAGCAGAGGCAAGCAGCTTTCACTGTTGCCTCCACAAAGGAATATGTTATGGAACTTATAATACAAGAGTTACAATATGTGATAGGATATTTTCGGATATGAAAAGTCGATCTCTTGTCTCTCTCTTATTATAAATGAACTCTAAGACTATTTACTTAGTACTTTAAAAGTTTTTTGATCACCATTGGTGAAAATTACTTTTACTAAAATTATTCCATCATAATTAATTGAAATAACTTCGTTAGTTGAGTTTGAATTTACTTCTTTAAGTGTTGTTCCTAGTATGTTAAACACTGAAACTTTCTTAAGTTGTTTATCACTCTTGATATTTAATTGCTTGTTTGAAACATAGATGTTGCAATCTGATTTTTTATCAAAGCTAGAAGTAGAGACTACCTCGGTGATTGATTTAAAGCTTTTCCCATAATAAGCACTTCCCCATTGACTATGGTTTTGATATGCTACTAATGTTCCTTCAGGTACAATTAGCTCAGGATAGCTTTTGTCTTTCTCAGGAATTCCTAATGGATTATTATAAACATCCAAAAAAGGGTTCCATGAATAACCGTTATAGTTCGGATCCCCAACATTCGCGGTGAAATCTGGAAATGGGTTCTCAAGTCTAGAAGGATCGATGATTTTAGATTCAATCTTAGGTATGTTTGATTGTCCTAATAAGTTGTCTCCTATAAAATCAATATCTGCTGGTATAACGAAACGTGTGATACCTGTAGTGTGTCCAAAAGCACCATCTCCTAAACGCTTTACTTTATTACTCAAATCAACAGGTCCATTAAAATTAGTCGATTCAAAAGCACGTTCTCCAATGTTCACTAAATTCTTCGGTAATTTAATATTGGTTGTTAACCCAGTTAAGTTCGAGCATGAATTAGCACCAATTTCTTTTATGTAGTTGGCTTTACTGAAGTCCAACGATGTTACTTGGTCAGTCGTAATAGTACTACCCTTGGTATCATCAATTAATTTGGTTATACTATAAACTTTCACCCCATCAATATATTTAGGGACTTGAATGTCTGTGTCAGATCCTTTATAGGCTGTAATCGTAGCATATTCTACCCCTTCAATAGTAACATTTTGTGTATTCCAATCTTTGTGGGCCATGGCAGCTTGACATACCAATCCCATTAGGCATAAAAATAAAATTCTTCTCATAAATAAATGTTTATTAAAAAATGGTTGTTTTTGAGGGGATAAAAGGAAACCATATAAGCTTTATAACACGTTTATTGAATTACAGAACTAATAGTTTCAATGGCGAATATATATTGTTAAATAATACTTTGTTGATGTGTTATAATTATTTAACTACTATGGGCTTGTGTTTTGCGAACCAAATCATATTGTGTTTGTGATTGTGCTTATTTATAGTTGTTTGAGTGAAATAAAATGATGTGGGATACAAAAGAGAATAGGCTCTTAGTAATTATTGATGTTTTTGATAATTTATAATAGTGGTTAAAATAGGTGTTAATAAATGTATTATGTTAATATGTGGTCTCTATTTTTCTCTTGTTTTAATGTAAATTAACATACGAAATTAATTGTAAATAGTGTATCTTGATATCTTTAACTTAACTTGGTCTATTGAATAATTATCAGTCATTAAGTATTTTAGATATATTAACATAATACATCTTTGTCTTTAATATCAATAATGACCATTTTGTAGTAAATTTTTGAGCTATCTCGTCTTCGCCACTCTATTTTATTGTAAATTTGATCTACATAATTCACATTTATAACATTTATTATAAGTAAGAAAACTATGTGTAAGGATATCACTATAAGATGGGGAATCATTGGTTGTGGGAATGTCACAGAGAAGAAAAGTGGCCCTGCGTTTAATAAGGTCCCAAACTCGAAGTTAGTTGCAGTGATGAGAAGGGATAAGTCGAAACTAGAAGATTATGCAATGCGTCATGATGTGCCATTGACATTTACTGATGCTAATGCATTAATTGCTTGTCCTGAAGTCGATGCTGTCTATATTGCCACTCCCCCGAATTTACATGCTGCTTATGCTATCGCTGCCATGAAGGCTGGTAAGCCTGTTTATGTAGAGAAGCCTATGGCTACTACTATAGAAGAGTGTCTAGAGATGAATAGGGTTTCGATGGAAACCGGTATTCCGTTGTATGTTGCCTACTATCGTAGAGCTTTGCCAAGTTTCTTAAAGGTGAAGTCACTTCTTGATGAGGGTACATTAGGCAAGCCAATAGAAGTTGAAGTGGAGTTGTATCAACATCATGAACCAGAGAAATATGAAGGTGAGCTTCCGTGGAGAGTGATCCCTGAGGTTGCTGGTGCTGGACTATTTTATGATCTAGCGTCCCATACATTAGATTACTTAGTGTCACTGTTTGGTCCGATATTAAAAGCAGGAGGAGAGGCGATTAATGTTCGACAACTTCATCGTGCTGAGGAGCGTGTACATGGTGCTTTTGAGTTTGAAAATGGAGTTAAAGGTGTAGGTCGATGGATGTTTGATGCCAATTATGAAGATTTTTCTGATAAAATAGTTATAACTTGTGAAAATGGAACCATAGAGATGTCTACTTTCCAATTTACACCTATAGTTGTGAAGAGGAGAGGAGAGTCAGATCAAATCTTAGAGTATCCACGTCCTGAGCATGTTCAGTTGAACTTGATTGACTCTATTGTTAAATCACTGCGTGGAGAAGGAGATTGTCCAAGTACTGGGATGTCTGCAATGAATACCAATTGGGCAATGTGGTCTATGGTCAAGAAATTTTATATGGATCAAAATAAGTAGTCTTATGAAAATTGTTGTCGATGATAAAATACCTTATATCCAAGGTGTTTTTGAACCCTATGCTGAAGTGGTATATGCTCCTGGAGCAATGATTGATACTGCGATGGTAAAAGATGCAGATGCATTAATTATTCGCACGAGAACGAAGTGTAATAGAGAGCTCTTGGACGGTTCAAATGTGAAAATTATTGCTACCGCGACCATTGGTTTTGACCATATCGATCGATCTTATTGTGATGATCATGGAATCGTTTGGCAAAATGCACCAGGATGTAATTCATGGTCTGTTGCACAATATATGGCTGCGATGTTCGCATTGTTATATCTTGAAAAAGGGATAGATGTAAAGGGGTTAACATTAGGAGTTGTAGGCGTAGGTAACGTGGGACGTAAAGTTTCAAAGTATGCATCTCTTTTAGGCATGAAAGTATTGCTGAACGACCCTCCATTAGAGCGAGAAGGTGTGGATATGGATTTTGTCTCTCTAGATAAAATAAAGAGCGAGTCAGATATTATAACATTCCATGTTCCTCTATCAATGGATGGAGATGATGCAACCTTTCATATGGTGGACACAAAGTTTCTTTTGGAGTGTGAAAAGAAACCTATTTTGTGTAACACTTGTCGAGGAGAGGTGTTCGACACGGAAGTTTTGAAACAAGTTTTTGATCGAGAGCAACTTTCATGGCTTGTTGTTGATTGTTGGGAACATGAACCTGATATTGATCGTGTATTATTGAAAGAGGTATGGGTTACCACACCACATATTGCAGGATACTCTAGAGATGGTAAGGCTATGGGAACGGCGATGAGTGTAGCGACCATATCAAGTTATTTTAACTTGCCTATCAAGGATTGGTGGCCAGAAACGATAGAGGTGCCACAGCAGGTGGATATTGATTTGAGAGGATTGGATAGCAGAAAGGCATTATGGTTAGCAATTTCACATACGTATCGAATGGTAGATGAGATCGAGTTATTGAAAAATTCTCCTGAAACATTCGAGCAGCAAAGAGGATCATATCCTTTAAGAAGAGAATTTCCAGCTTATCGTGTCATAAGTGAAGACCTTTCAGTAGTTAAAATTCTCAAAGAAATGAACTTTCAAGTGGCTGAATTGTAGAGATTATAGTTGAAACTTATCATGTGATAGATAAAAGATATAATAGGATCTATTTGTCTTCTTTCTATTTCTAGTTATATTTGTTAGCATCAAAGTAGCCCAATAAAGACTCACGCTTTAAAGGAGATGTCTTTATTTAGTATTGTAGCATATAGAGAAAAGTATATCATGAAAAAAGCAGATATAGGATTAATTGGATTGGCAGTGATGGGCGAGAACCTCGTGCTAAATATGGAGAGTAAAGGGTATACTGTTGCGGTATATAATCGTACGGTATCTAAAGTAGATTCTTTTGTGAAGGGTCGTGGAGAGGGAAAGAACTTCATCGGAACACATTCATTAGAAGAGTTGGTTTCATCTTTAGAGCGTCCGAGGAAGGTGATGATGTTGGTAAAAGCAGGTCAGGCTGTTGATGCGTTGATCGATCAGCTGATTCCTTTGCTAGAGCCTGGTGATATCATTATTGATGGAGGAAATTCTCATTATCCGGATACAATTAGAAGAACGAAATATGTTACATCCCATGGGTTGCTTTATGTAGGAAGTGGTGTTTCTGGAGGAGAAGAGGGAGCTCTATTGGGACCATCTTTGATGCCTGGAGGATCTAAAGAGGCTTGGCCATATATCAAGGATATTTTTCAATCTATTGCAGCCAAAGTTGATGATGGTACTCCTTGTTGTGATTGGGTTGGTGATGATGGTGCTGGACATTTTGTGAAAATGGTCCATAATGGTATCGAATATGGAGATATGCAGATCATTAGTGAAGCCTATGATATGATGAAGCGTGTATTACACCTATCTCATGATGAGATGAGTGAAACATTTGCTCATTGGAATAAAGGAGATCTAGATAGTTATTTGATTGAAATTACGGCCGAAATATTAGCATTTAGAGATGAAAATAACGATCCTTTGGTCGAAAAAATATTAGATGCTGCTGGTCAAAAAGGAACAGGTAAATGGACTGCTGTTTCTGCGCTTGATGCTGGTATCCCATTGACATTGATTGGTGAGTCTGTATTTGCTCGTTGTTTGTCTGCTCAGAAAGATCTTAGAGTGTCTGCAAGTAAGATCTATGATGCTCCAAAAGTTGATTTTAAAGGTGATAAACAACAGTTTGTAGATGATTTAGAAGCTGCTTTACTTGGCTCAAAGATTATCTCTTATGCTCAAGGTTATGATTTAATGCGTGAGTCTGCCAAAGAAAATAACTGGGATCTTAATTATGGTGATATTGCCTTGATGTGGAGAGGTGGTTGTATTATCCGTTCCACTTTCTTAGGAAAGATAAAGGAGGCTTATGATAAAAATCCAACTCTAGAACACCTGATGTTAGATGATTTCTTTAGAGATAAGTTAGAGGCAGCCGCTAAAGGATGGCGTAATGTGGTGGCTACAGCTGTAGCTAACGGTATTGCTGTTCCTGCACTCTCATCGGCATTGTCTTATTTTGATGGTTTTAGAACTGCAGATTCTCCTGCAAATATGTTGCAAGCACAACGTGACTATTTCGGAGCACATACCTACGAAAGAAAAGATGGTAAGCGTGGTGAGTTTCATCATACGAATTGGACTGGACGTGGTGGGGATACTGCTTCAACAACATATAACGTCTAATTAGATTCATAATGAACGAATGGTTGTACTTGGTATTGGGATGTTGGTTTGTCTCTTCACTTTTTGTGTTTTTTCGTCCAGCCCCAGTGCCTAAAAAAGGTATTGTCTCACGTTTCTATAATTGGATATTGAACTATGCACAATCTGTTGCATGGTTCATTTTTGGTTTCTACTGTTTGGTGCACTATAATGAAGCATCTTGGTGTTACTCTATTTCCAATGTAATGCTCATTTTTGCAGGAGCATTATATTTTATGTTTATAGGAGCCGTGATTCATGTTAAGTTTACCAAAGGTCGATAGCGTTGCGTTTTTGAACATGCAATTTGATGTTTAAGAATAAGATTGTACACTATAAATATTTACTTGTTATGAAAAAAGTTGCAGTGATCCTTTCTGGATGTGGTGTTTATGATGGTACTGAAATCCATGAAGCTACTTCTACACTTATTGCACTCTCGATGAGAGGTATCTCCTATCAGTGTTTTGCACCGAATATAATGCAGCATCATGTGGTTAACCATCTAACTGGTGAAGAGATGGAAGAACAGAGAAATGTGTTGGTTGAATCAGCTCGAATTGCAAGAGGAGATATTAAAGAGATAGGGGATTTTAGTGCTGAGATATACGATGCAGTAATCTTTCCTGGTGGTTTTGGTGTTGCAAAAAACTTGTGTGATTTGGCATTTAAAGGGGCCGAATGTGAAGTGAATGAAGATATTCGTAAGGTGATTCTTTGGATGGTTAAAGAGGAGAAGCCAATTGGTGCTCTTTGTATATCCCCTGCTATGATTGCAAAAGTCTTACCCCATGCGGATCTCACTATTGGTCAGGACCAAGATACAATTGATGTCATTGAAGCGATGGAGGGTGTTCATCACAAAACCAAAAGTTGTGAGGTGATTGTGGATGAGAAATATAAGCTAGCTACAACTCCGTGCTATATGCTTGATGTATCTATTGCTGAAGTTTTTCAGGGGGCACTGAATATTGTGGATGAGATTATTCAGTTGTGGGAAGAGAAGAAATAACCACAACTCTTATCTAGATAAAAGATCGGTAATGCAGCCACCTTGTAGGGGAGCATTACCGATCTTTTGTTTTAAGTTGGGTGTGCGTTTCTATTTTTTGATATTTGTAATTGCTTGACCACTCGATCCGCTAGGACTTGGTATTGATATTAAATAGCTAATTGAAGGAGTCAGGTCAGTTGCATTATATAGTTTCGGATCATTATAGTGACGAATTCCATTTCCTAAGAACATAAACATTAACTGTTTATCTCCATAATAGGATGGAGTACTATAACGGTCTTTAACAGCCCAGTTTGGTCGCAATTTGAATACGACATCTCCCGATCTTTTGGCATTGAATCCATGGCTAAAAGGGAGGTTGTTTTGTGAGGTGAAGTCTGTTTGAAGAAGTGTTGATGCACTCCATGCCTGCGAAATGGCTTCAAAGTCTTTTAAGAAGGTGGCTGTCTCGTTCTGAAATTCGGTTAGGCTTAGCTTTCTCTTGCGGATAAGGTCTCGATCAAAAAAGATCTGTTGGTTCTCAGATAGAAGAATCCAATTCCCTTTTTCAAATCGAATATTAAGGTAAGACTTTAGAAGTGCCGTAGCTGCTGTGGGGTCAAAGTATTTTACAGGCATCTTCAGCTCTTCGTTAAGATATTCTACCCCATATTGCGTCGGGTTAAAATTAGCAATAGATACAAGGTAATTTCCTTTGCCATATTTTTGATCTAGGAAGCTTAGCATGGATGCTATATTGGTGTCAAGCCTCAGAAAAGTATCTTCCATCTCCATTGAAGTTGGACCAAAATTAATACCTTCACTATCCATGGTAGAGAAGACTATATTTAGCTGGTAAACAGATTGGTCCTTGCCTAGTTCTTCTGACTCAATGAGGTTTTTGGCAAAGTCTGATACTAGCTGATTGCCGTAAGGTGTTGACTTCAAAATTTTGTAACTGCCACTTTTTTTATGTAGGTCTTCCAAGTCATGAGGAAATGAATTGTATCGCTGTGCATATCCTTTTTCTAAGATATAATCATCTGCCAAACTCTCCGAATACTCTGATTCAGGAAGAAGAGGTTCCCATTTTCTTGTGATGTAATCATCTATAAGGCGTTTTTTATTGAACAGAAAGGCCCATTCAGGAAAAGTCTCTAGATAGTAAGAAGAGGAGATGAAGTTCCCACTCGTATTATCTAACCAATATGCACCATCTGATATGTGGCCACTCGCTAGAATTGCTGTGTTGCGATTTAGAGAGATTGTATAGGTTTTTGATCTCTTTAGTGAAATTTGTTTTATCTGATCTCCCATTGTAGGGACAAGAAGATGGTGTGCAGATGCTTTACCTTCATCAGAATCGCTTCCAACTGTAATATAGTAGGGGTCATCAACGGCTTCTACCTTCTCGTTATTTAGCCAATGGTACCAATGGTTACTAACAATTCCATGAACTTGTGGCCATGAACCTGTAGTTAACGTGGTAATAGAACTTGAGCGGTCCATTACTGATTGACTCATCTGTACATTAGAGCAAATATAACCTTGACGATAGAATCGTTTGAAACCATCTTCTCTTAAGTGTGGCCAATAGCGTATAATATAATCATTTCTCATATTTTCAATGAATATATTTACCACAACTTTCGAAGAGTTGTTCTGTGCAAAAGATGGAATATTAACTACCAGCAGTAATAGAGGTAGTAGTAGTTTGATGGAGTGCTTCATTTGTGTAAAAACTTGTATGGTGTGTTTAATAATATTGGATTAGGGTTCATTCGACCAGCTTGTAAAAGGGGATATGCAGAGTTGTGAATTGTAATATTTATCCTCTCCTGAAACCTCTTTAATGATCCATTGGGGAAGTATTACCTCTTCGGTGGATTCATTTAACTCCACTTCCGCTAAATATAGTCCTCTGTTCTCATCTTCAAAAATGTCAATCTCCCATAGATGAGGTGGATTGTGATAGTAGTACCTCTTTTTATTGATCTTATTGGAGGTCATCTTTAATAGTTGCTTTGCATCATCGATGGGTATGGTGTATTCAAATTCATCTCTAGTAATACCTTCAGTCCTACCTTTGATGGTGAGAAAAGCAGTCGTGTCTTTTATCCGAACCCGAACTGTTTTGTTGGGATCTGTTGATAGATAGCCCTGTTCTATGCTGGAGAAGGGAAGACCCTCTAGCGGAATATCTTTTGAGATAATAAACTTTCTTTCAATTTCTTTTGCCATAAAGATGTGTAGTTTCTGTTGCGTTGAAAGCAAAGGTAATTATATAGATGATGGTAGTCAAATAGCGATCTATTAATCTTTGACAAAAAGATGTATATATTTAGAGCAATGATTGTCAATAACGATGAAATAATTAGAGCTTTGATTGAGAATCTTCTATTTTGAATTACTTAAAATAGAAGGATCTATTTGCAATTCTTATTATGATGTCGGTTATTGTGTGTTCTAATTTATTGAGAATGAGTTTTGTAGTTCTATTTTGAGTTCTATGATCAATATGTGGTAAATAAGTTGTGATCCTAAATAAAATAGTCTATTTTTGCAGTCTTATTTTTTAGAGAAACATATGAGTTTTGATACATTAGGATTACGCGAAGAGTTAGTGTTAGGGGTCAAAGAGTTAGGTTTTGAGAACCCTACACCAATTCAGTCTGAAGCGATCCCTTTATTGCTAGAGGAGCAGTCGGATTTTGTCGGATTGGCTCAAACGGGAACTGGGAAAACAGCAGCATTTGGTCTGCCATTATTGAATAGTATTGATTCTACTATTAGTGACACTCAGGGTGTCATAGTCTGTCCAACACGTGAATTGTGCCTTCAAATCGAAAAAGATTTGAATAATTTTGCAAAGATGATGCCTTGGGTGCGTATCGTGTCTGTATATGGTGGGGCTAATATCGCATTGCAAATCAAAGAGCTTAGAAGAGGAGCACATATTATTGTGGCTACTCCAGGGCGTTTTGTTGACCTTATTTCGAGAGGAAAGGCTCGTCTAGAGCAGGTTAAGGTTGCAGTGCTTGATGAGGCTGATGAGATGCTAAATATGGGCTTCAAGGCTGAATTAGATGCCATCTTAGAAGCAACCCCAGACCACAGATCTACTTGGTTGTTTTCTGCAACCATGCCAGCAGAGGTTAAAAGGATTTCAAAAGCTTACATGTCCAACCCGAAAGAGTTATCGGTTGGAGGAGTGAATGAAACTTCAAATAATATTTCTCACGAATACTATGCTGTTCGTGAAAGAGATCGTTATGAAGCACTAAAACGAGTTATTGATTTTCAGCCAAATATCTATGGTGTTGTGTTCTGTCGCACTAGAATGGAGACACAAGAGATTGCTGATAAATTAATGAGAGATGGTTATAGTGCCGATTCATTACATGGTGATTTATCTCAAGCACAACGTGATGCTGTGATGAACTCATTTAGAAAGAAACGCATTCAAATGTTGGTTGCTACTGATGTAGCTGCTCGTGGAATTGACGTTTCAGATCTTACCCATGTAATTCATTACAAATTACCAGATGATCCAGAAGTGTATACACACCGAAGTGGTCGTACTGGACGTGCGGGTAAAAAAGGTACTTCTATTGCCTTTATTACAAGCAAAGAACAACGTCGTATTCAAGATATTCAACGAACTGTAAAAGCTAAGTTTGAAGCAAAAGAGATACCTTCTATTGAAGATATTTGCCAAACTAAACTTTATTCTTTAGTTGATGACCTAAAAGATGTTACGGTTCATGATCAAGAGATTGATCAATATATTGAAAAGGTTTCGGATAAATTAGATGAGCTTTCAAGAGAAGAGTTAATCAAAAAGATTGTTTCTAAAGAGTTTAATCAATTCTTAGATTACTATCGTAATGCTCGTGATATCTCTTGTGATTTCAAACAACTGTCTAAGAGATCAAGAGAAGATCGTAGTAGTCGTACTAGTCAGCCTACTAGGAGCGGAATGTCTCGATTCTTTATCAATGCAGGTCATCTTGATGGCTTGAACAAAGGTGCATTGGTTCGTATCATTTGTGAGTCAACAAATATGCGTGGTCACCTTATCGGTGCTATTGATATCAAATCGGCATACTCTTTCTTCGAGGTAGAAACTAGTTCTTCTGATCAAGTAGTGAACTCTTCATCTAACTTTGACTTTGAAGGAAAGAGTTTAAGAGTCGAGAAAGCCGAAGGTGGCGGTGGAAGTGATCGTCGCAGTGGCGGTGGAGATCGTCGTCGTAGTGGCGGTGGAGATCGTCGTCGTAGTGGCGGTGGAAGTGACCGTCGTAGTGGTGGAAGCGACCGTCGTGGTGGTGGAAGTGACCGTCGTAGTGGTGGAAGTTCTGATCGTCGCGGTGGTGATGGAGATCGTCGTAGTGGAAGTGGAAAATTTAATGGAGGAGATGATAATTTCCACGATAATGGTGGTGGAAATCGCCGTTTTGGAAATAAAAGAAGAAGTTTTAAGAGAAGTAACTAATCTTAAAAACTCCATTTACAATATTAAAAGCTACAACACATTATGTGTTGTAGCTTTTTTTATATCCTCTCCTCTCATTGCTTCATTGAACCAAATTATATGGTAATACATACAATGGATGTAGTCCCTTTATCTTACCTTTTTTATAAATGTCGTTGTCTATTTTATTTATGTGTCTACCCATATGGTCAAACACTATTTCAAGGCTTTATATCTTAACTGTATTGGTTTTCAGTGATGTCTAAAATCATCCAAAATATTCGCTTTTACCTCCCCTATATTGCGATCGAATTATGTTGCATTTATTCATCGCCTAATCTTGCTAAAAGTATTAAAATGTGTAATTTAGATGTTATTAAAGAATAAAAATTATGTATCCATAAATAAAGTTGGCATATTTAAAGAATAATATGTACAACAGTAAAGGGGATAATGGTATTTAGGGTTTAAAATCACAAAACAAAATAATAACAGTCTATGAAGTATCTTTTGCATTATATTGTACTCTTGTTGCTTTTAGTGGGGTGTGGCAAAACTGGTAACAAAAGTAATGTAACAACAATTATTCCTAATCCAGTAAGATATGAAACAGCTTCAGGGAGCTTTAAGTTAAAACAGGGCCTTACGATTAAAAGTAATAGTGCATTAGTGCTATTGCAAGAGAAGGACTTGATTCATTTCTTTAAAAACTTTTGCGCTGTAGAGGTGAAGAAGGGAAAGTCGTTAGATGAGTCAGACCTGAAGATCTATTACGATAAGAGGTTGGGTTTAGGAGAAGATGGTTATGCTTTAACCGTAACGAAAGAGAATATTATCGTTAAAGCAAGTAGTAAAGGAGGGGTAATATATGCCATTGAAAGCCTTATTCAGTTAACCAAAAAAGGAAAGGATGGCCAGTTCGATATTCCTTGCGTTGATATCACTGATAAGCCTATTTACCGAGATCGTATGCTACGCCTAGATGTCTCACAGCGTTTAATGCCCGTCGACGAAGTGAAGCGTATTATCGATTACATGACATTCATGAAACTAAATCGCTTGGTGTTAGTGATTGGCAAAGGAGATTACATGAGAGTCAATCTCTCGTCATATCCAAAATTAAGTGGGGACACAAAATCATTGTATAACCGTAATGATGTGTCAAATATATTAAGCTATGCCCATCGAAAGAATGTAACTATCATTCCAGAAGTGGCACTGTTCGATAATAACTGTGCAGTCAAGAATCATTACCCTAAGTTTTGTGATGCTTCTAGTTATGGAGAGGTGGTAAACCATACAAATTTCGAGAAGAATTGCTATATGGATTTTCTAAATCCTACAGTGTCTACATTTGTTACCTCTGTAATAGGGGAAATTGCCACTATGTTCAAAGCAAAGTATGTTTGTATCGGTAATGTGACAGATTTATCGGTAGATAAACAATACAGTCAAGATCTGAGTGCTGGTTCAAAATTAGATCGATTTACTGATCGTTATGGCAGAATGCAGTCTAAACTCATTAAAAGTGTTGACAAACAGTTCTTTGAAAAAGGAGTGGAGTTAGTCTTTGTGGATAATGGATGGAAGTATACCAATAGAAAGGGAGCTTTGACTATCGTGATGAGTTCCACCGCGATCTCTTATGTGAATTTAAATAGAGGATTAAGAGTCATTGAGGCTCCCAACACTATCTATGATTTCGATCGCCCTCAGTCAATGAATAAGGTCTCTAAGACAACAAAGAACTTGACGACATTGAAGAAAGTCTATGAGTTTAATCCTGCGGTAGAAGGTGAGAATATCGATCGTAAAAACGTCTCTGGGGTATGTGCTATGATTGATGCAGCAAAATCACCATCGTTGGATGTGATGACCTACAAGATGTTTCCAAGAATCCTTGCCGTTGCTGATAGAAGTTGGGGAGGAATTCGTAATGATGATTGGAAAAGCTTTTTGAGAGGTGTAAATAGAATAGAGGACGTTTTCAAGCTATATAACATCTCTTATGGAGAACCTTCATATATCGTACATGCATATAATAACTTTAATGAAGAAGGTCAGGTGGTATTGACTCTTTACAATGAGATCGGCGCACCAATCTACTATACTCTTGATGGTACTCTACCTTCTAAATCTTCGAAGGTTTATGATGGACCGATGGTGATGTCGGATAAGTACTATGTAAATGCATGTTGCTTCCATTCTGATGGTTCGATATCAAAGGTGACCAAAAGACATTTTGTGAAGCATATGGGGATTCATAAATATGTATCAGTTAAGTATCCGTTCTCAAAATTAAAAACGAGTGGCGGAGGGATGCGTATCAGTGATGGATTTACTCAATATTTCCAGCGAATGGACCTTAATGATGTTGATTTAACTGTCGACCTAGGGCAAGAGTATCCTGTTACACGCATCGGAACAAACTGGATGGTCGACTTAAAGAAAGGTGCTTTTATGCCCTCTTCTGTAACCTATTATATCTCAAGAGATGGAAAAAATTTCTCTATGATTTATAAAGAGGTGTATGAGCAACAGCCAGACAATATGAAGAGAAGAATTGAGAATGTATCTTGTTTTCCGAATGGAAAAGAGGCAAGATATGTTCGTGTGCTTGCAAAGAACATCCGTATCATTCCTAAATGGCATAAAGATATGGGTAAATTTGCATCATTATATGTTGATGAACTTGTGATTGAATAAGTTTACTTTGGACAAATAAAAAAAGGAGTTGTGTTATCAACTCCTTTTTTATGATTTGAATTTGCATCTTCCGACTGGATTGTCTCTGTCATGCCAGTCCAATATACCATAACTATGCAGTGGGTGTTACCACTGAATTGGAGTAATCCCTTTGCTCTTAAGATAACTGTTGGTGTCTGAGAATGGTTTGGTCTCAAAAAATCCCCTATGTGCCGACAGTGGGCTTGGATGGACTGATTGAAGAATAAGGTGTTTGTTTTGGTCAATCAACACTTGCTTCTTCTGTGCATAGGCTCCCCATAAAATAAACACCACATTCTCTTGCTTCTCTGAAATCGTCTTTATTACAGTATCTGTAAATGTCTCCCACCCTTTTTTCTGATGTGATCCTGCCTTACTGGCTTCAACAGTGAGTGTGGCATTAAGAAGAAAGACCCCTTGTTCTGCCCACGCAGTGAGGTTACCATTGGTCGTATATGGAACATTAACATCCAACTCTCTTACCTTAAATATATTTCGTAAAGATGGAGGCAATGCTATCCCCTCATTGACTGAAAAACAGAGACCGTGGGCTTGATTGGCACCATGATAAGGGTCTTGTCCAAGAATAACCACCTTAACCTGTGTAAGTGGTGTCAGATGAAAGGCCTCAAAGACATGCTTTGCTGGAGGATAGATTGTCTTAGTGCGATACGCCTCTTTTACAAAATCAGTTAACGTCTTGAAATACGGTTGGGCAAACTCACTCTTAAGTGCCTCTTTCCAGCTAGTTTCTATTTTTACATCCATAGTATTGTCTGTTGATCTCCAAAGAATTATGATCTTGAATATTTTATATAAGAGAGATAAGCCCATTGATACTGCTCTTGTGACGAGAGTTTTCTTCTCTTTTTAAGCTCTATCTTACTCTTCTGAACTAAAGCACTATGGCTATTTTCTTTTGAAAAAGTCATGGTTACTCCAGTCGATATATAGTTGTTGTCAAAAGGAATGAGTCTAGTATAGATGATAAGACCAATGGCATTCGAATGTGATAAGTTGATGTCAACCAAAGAGAGCTCTTCTCTATCAGCGTGAATCAAATCCTTCAAATGAACCTCATTGGTCTCCCTGCTACAACCAACAACTTCGTATAAAGAGTGAATACTTTGCTCCATCAAACTTGCCAAAGTCAATCCGCTCTCTTCTCTATATTGGCCTATTTGTGAGCCTTTGGCCGTGAGGGATTCATAGAAACAATACTCGAAGAAGATCATCTTGTCTTCATCCTCCTTGTAACACAATTGATTTTTGTGCCATACCCCCAATCTAGTTGCGGCACCAATGATTTGTTCCGAACTTAGACGATTCCAATCAAATGCTTTTTGAAATACCTGTTGCATCTCTTGTCGAATCTCTTGATAACGATTCCCATCCATAATATGTGGCTATATGCTTTTATTATTTGCTCTTCTCGAAGAGGCAAAAATACGATTTTTATCAATCAAATACGCTGACTATAGAGGCGATACTTCATCTCATTAATGGATCTAAATATTTCACACCTCTTTTCTTTGAAATATTTACCAAAGTCATATTGTAGTTGTCGAATTGAAGATATTTCATCTAAAAGTATATTTTTAACATTGCCGTGAGCCATAACATAAAGGCTTTTTGTGTATGTTTGCGTGTTCTTCAAAAGAAGGCTTTGTTAGAGCGAGACTTCACATATAAGCTTTGCTCAAGTTTATTGTTTATAGGTGCAAAAGGACTACTTATAGCACTCGGTTAAGTTTTTTGATAATGAGAAAGTGGAGTATTGAAGATTCTCTGGAATTGTACAACATGCAAGGGTGGGGAATCAACTATTTTTCAATTAATGAAAAAGGTAATGTACAGGTGACGCCATCAAGAGATGGGAGGGCGATCGATTTAAAAGGTCTATTAGACGAACTACAGCTCCGTGATGTTGCTACTCCTGTTTTATTGCGATTCCCAGACATTCTGGATAGTCGTATTGAAGAGATGTATAAATGCTTTAAAAGAGCATCACTGGACAATGATTATAAGGCAAAAGCTTATACCATCTTCCCTATTAAGGTGAATCAGATGCAGCCTGTGGTCGAAGAGTTGGTTTCCCATGGGAAGAAATTTAATATCGGACTGGAAGCGGGATCAAAACCTGAGCTTCATGCTGTGATCGCAAACAACACCGATCCCAACTCTCTTATCGTATGTAATGGCTACAAAGATGAAGACTATATAGAGTTAGCGCTGTTGGCGCAGAAGATGGGACGACGTATATTTCTTGTGGTCGAGAAACTCAACGAACTTTGTCTGATAGCAGAGATCTCCGAAAGATTAAAGGTGCGCCCAAATATTGGAATTCGTATCAAACTTTCTAGTGCTGGAAGTGGTAAATGGGAAGGCTCAGGAGGCGACTCTAGTAAGTTCGGACTGAATGCAAGCGAACTGTTAGATGCCGTGACTTTTCTTGAAAACAATGGACTTCATGACTGTCTAAAGTTGGTCCATTTCCATATCGGTAGCCAAGTCAATAAAATACGACGAATTAAGATCGCATTAAAAGAGGCTGCCCAATTCTATGTTCAGCTGCAAAAGATGGGAATCCCTGTCGAGTTTGTGGATATTGGTGGTGGACTAGGGGTCGACTACGATGGAACACGTTCATCAAATTCTGATAGTAGTGTGAACTACAGCATTCAGGAGTATGTGAACGATGCCGTCTATGCCATGGTCGATGCGAGTAACAAAAACGGACTGCCTCATCCAAACATCATCACCGAATCCGGGCGTTCCTTAACAGCCCACCACTCTGTTTTGGTGTTCGAAGTGATGGAATCCACCTCACAGCCTCGTTGGGATCATGAGATGCATATCGATGATCAAATGCACGACAATGTGAAGGATCTATATAGTATTTTGAAAGGGTTATCTCAACCCCATCTTTTGGAGGATTGGCACGATGCCCTTCAGCTAAGAGAGGAGTCGCTCAACCTGTTTAGTATTGGACTGCTCGATATAAAAGGGCGTGCGATGATGGAGCGACTATTCTGGACAATTGCGAGAGAGGTCGAGAAGATGTCGAAACGTCTCAAACATATACCTCATGAACTAGAGCGACTACCACAGCTATTAGCCGATAAGTATTTCTGTAACTTCTCGCTGTTTCAATCGCTTCCCGACTCTTGGGCTATCGACCAACTGTTTCCAATAGTTCCTATTCAGAACCATTTGGAGGAGCCGTCAAACTATGCAACCATACAGGATATCACATGTGATTCTGATGGGAAGATCGACAACTTTATTGTGACCACGAACTCTTCACAAACATTGCCTGTACATCGTCTGAAAGAGGGCGAGAACTACTATATTGGGGTCTTCCTTGTTGGGGCCTATCAAGAGATATTAGGGGATCTACACAATCTCTTTGGCGATACCAACGCGGTACATGTCTCTCTGGGTGACGAAGGGTACTCTATTGATCAGATCATCGATGGCGAAACCGTTGCCGAAGTGTTAGACTATGTACAGTATAATCCCAAGAAGCTTGTGAGAGCCGTAGAGACTTGGGTTACTGCCTCCGTAAAAGAGGGGAAGATTACAGCCAAAGAGGGGCGCGAATTTCTAGCAAACTATCGCTCTGGATTATATGGCTACACCTATCTAGAGAAAGAGTAGTGTTTTGAGTCTTTAACCTCACAACATGATTTAATGTAGTGGAAAAGAATAGATAGCAGTAGTAGCGAAAACGATTATTTCGCTACTACTATGCCTATCAATATCACTTCTAATTCTATGTAATCCTTGTTAGGTTAACATGATCTCAGGTAAGAGTTGACTATAATTTTTTACTCGATTCTTAAGTTCTATGAGTGTTTTAAATCCATGAAACTGATCCAGTATTGATTGTTCTTTTTCTTGTGCAAATGGGCTATACTCTTTTAGAACTAAATTATCCTCTGATTGCGTTAAGGTCATCAGATAAGTACGATGACCTTTATTCTTCTCAAGAATATCAATAAGCTCTTCTCCATGATGGTGGTAGGAGATGATCGTATTTCCCATCCCTTTATTATCTTCAGGATAAATTTCAAATATATTTGAATCAATACCATAATCTTGCAGTAGCACACCATTAGGTTCTATTTGATCTAATCCATGACCCACTCGTAATATATCATCGTTTCTAAGTCCAGTACATAACTGACCAAGTATCCGCTTTAGATCCATTCTTGTTAGTCCATGTGATTCATTGACAAAAACAACCTGGTTGTGAATGACACATAGCATATTCTCCCACTCTTTTCCATTGTACCGTTGTAATATAAATCCATCTTGAATCCTTTCGTCTACAGGAAGATCCGATTTGATCGCTAGGGAGATGGTACTCAACGAAAAATAGTGTTTTTGATCATTATATTTGAATTTCATCTCATAATGATACACTGTGAAAAAACTATTCGAAAAGAGAAGATCATATATCTCTTGATAGAATTGAAGTAGAATCATGTTGTTAATCACTATCTTTTCATACAGTATCTGTAAGGGTTCAGATATATCCTCAATTTTATACCCCTCTTTATTGTCTTTGTCCTCTTCGTCATTGAATTTTGAAAGAAAATCACTGTATATAGATAGCACCTTAAGAAAGCTCGGGTAGATAGGCTCTAATCTTGTAATCTCATGATAAGCGTTGATTAACTCTTTTTCTGTTGTAGACAAAACTAATGGTGATGAATTAAGCGCTTCCATCAACATCTGTAGGCTTATGCTAATAACTATTGTTATGCCTCCTACCGTTTCTGAAATCTTCTGTCGCATCTTATTTATTAGAGGTACATCGTTAAGGTCCTCATCTCCTGTGGTGCTAGTATAACTATCAAGACAATGTGTCTTAAGAAAAGAGTCCTGTGTATTGATGGGATTCATATACAGACTGATCTTGAAGTGATCTAATGCAGCATGTAGGCTCTCATTACTTTTATACATCTCTAAGAACAGATCATGAAAGACAGCAGTCGGCTCTATAGTCCTCTTCTTGACCTTAAGATCTGTCATCGCAATGCCTAATACTGCATCCGAACAATTTATATCTAATGCTTCAAAGAAGTTACGTATAACCGTTTTCTCTTGATTGGTGGCAATGGCTTTGCGACTCGAATGGCTCAATGCCAATGTGCCTTCGCTTAAAATATAATCTTGTGTGCCTAGAAAACCACTTTTACCTTGTTCCAAGAATAAGATATAGGTAACCTTTCCAAAAGACTGAACGATAACATAATGCTCTTTTAGATAATGTTGATAGATGTGTACATCACTCAGTTGTTTCTGTTCATCTTTGTCATTACCTAATTTATGACAGTATTGCATTAAATCTTCCATCTTCTTGTATGGGAAATTCTCGAGTACTCTTATTTCTGTAAACCCCTGTATGGCAGACGGCATCTTTGTAGGAAAAAAAACTTTATCCATGTGATTAAGAATTTATACGTTTGTGTAATCTTTAGGTTGTAGTCTAAAGTTAGCAATTTAAAACGCATAAATACATGAGAAAATACACTTACTAGAAAGAGAACATCCATTGTATTAAAAAAAGAGAGGATGCTGCTATTGCAACATCCTCTCTTTTTTTAATACAATGGAACTAGCGCCTTCAGCGCATCGTTGCAGCAAAAAATAGATGGATTATATTGAATAACTCAACCTATTAATATCAGTTGTAGAGATCTCTTTTAGTGATGTAAATGGATCATTTTTGATTACACGGCAATAATAACTACAACATAAAGGTCATTCCACTAGAATCCATTTAACTCCATGGTTACTGTAGGAATAAGCAGTAACAGCCCTAATACAATAAGAATGACCATCAGTGGTGTAATCCATTTTACCCATTTAGGATAAGGAATCTTAGCCACCCCAAGAACTCCTACAAGAATACCCGAAGTCGGAGTGATCATGTTGGTGAAGCCATCTCCAAATTGAAAGGCCATCACAGTAGCCTGTCTTGAGATACCAATAAGGTCCGAAAATTGTGCCATCATAGGCATCGTTAATGCCGCTTTACCTGATCCTGATGGGATGATGATATTTAAGCACGATTGAAAGAAATACATCATACTCACCGAGGATACTTTCCCCATATCATTCGTCGCTGTCGAGATGCTGTAGAGAATCGTGTCGATAATCTTACCATCCCTTAAGATCACAATGATTCCACCAGCCAATCCTACAACAAGTGCTGCGGAAAGAATATCTGCCGACCCCTCTATAAATAACTTGGTGATCTTGTTTCCGTTATTCCCTGCAGCAATACCACCAAAAATACCCATCGCAAGAAATAGAGATGCGATCTCTCCAACATACCATCCGTACCCCATCACTCCAACAATAAGCAGTAGAATCGTAAATAGTAGTAGGTTTAAAATAAAGTAATGCACTGTCTTGCGTAGAGAAATAGCTCCCAATACAACGAACAGTACTGCAAGAAAAGGAAATGCACAGGCCTGAACAACCGACTGTCCAATCTTAAGATCTGTAGATGGATATTGGAATGCAATATTGATCATAAAAACCGACAATAATACGTAGACAACATAAGCGCTGCGTGGTATGTAATGTTCTATCTCTCCCGATGTCGCATCTTTCTTATCTCTCCAGTACTTATCCTCCTCATACACCAACGAACTCTTAGGGTTCTTGCGTATCTTATGGGCATAACGTAGTATAAAAGTGAAACCAACCACGTTGATCACCACCCAACAGAACAGACGATACTCAATGCCGCTAAACAGTGGTAGGTTCGAAAGACCTTGGGCAATACCGATAGTGAAAGGGTTTAGGATAGCCCCTGCAAAACCAAGACCCGCCGCCACAAAACATAGGGCCACACCTAGAAGGGAGTCATACCCCATCTTGATCGAAAGAGGTACAAAGATAATGATAAAGGCGATGGTCTCTTCACTCATCCCAAAGACCGCCCCAAAAACACTGAACATCAGCATAATCATCACAAAGATGATGTTGTCAACCCCAATCTTCTGTATCCATTTAATATGTTCGAATCGCTTCAGCGAATCCAAAAACGAAGTAATCCCTACATCGATAGACTTACTGTCGTTGATGATCCAAAAAGCACCCCCAATAATAAGGATAAAGGCGATGATATCTGCCGCATTCGTAAATCCAGTAAAAAAAGAAGAGAACACTTGCCACGACTGTGGAACGCTCTCTTGATATTCAAATGAGTTGTTGACAACAACTTCTCTTTCTACACCGTTTACATCGACTACCTCTCTGGCAAACTCTCCGCCAGGAACAATCCATGTCATGACTGCTGAAAGAAGGATGATTCCAAAAATAATCACATAGGTGTGAGGAATTTTCTTAAGCATGTTGATCTGTTTTAGTTATAATCGGTTTTCTAAACCATCGATATTTATTGTTCTTTCTCGTTGCAAAAATAATTATTGTAATCATTAATAATATGACAAAGCCGTGGATGACGTTATTTTGTGTCGTATGCTGCAATAAAGGCTCCTGTGAAAGAGGTTTCCAGAACACAATCGACAGGTATACCAACCCATTGTGAATACTGTGTCCTGCAATCGCTGCCCATATCGAACCCGTCTGTGCTCTCAATATTCCTACCAAAACCCCAAGTATCGTCGCAGGAATAAACTGCCACGGATTCATATGGAAAAAACCAAAGAGTAGTGCCGAGATCAGAATAGCCTTGGTTTTAGAGTAGTTGCGAAGAAAACCATTCATGATGATCCCTCTAAATATCAACTCCTCAATTATTGGCCCAATCAAAACCACCTTTGCAATACCAACCCACTGTGAAGGAGCTCTCTCAAAGATCCTTGCAAACAACTGATTGAACCAATCGGGTACGGGTATCAGTTGTGTAAACCACGTATTGATGTCGGCCATGTAATACTGAATCGAAACATCCATCAATATGAATGGAAGAAGCAACCACACCGCAAACCACTTAAATGGAAATACCTCCTTTAATGAAAATCCCGAACTCTTATAGCCATAAAACAGAATGAAGAGTGTCGAACCAATAAACACGGGATAGGATACCAGCGGACTGCTCAGATAAGAAGTGCCATGATGGTAATCATATAGTGCAATAGGCAGTTCAACGATCGCCTGTATAAAAGTGTACAGCGCAATAATGAATAGGGCTGCCCATATATTTGGATAGAATTGCTTTTGTTGCATAGTATACCTCTCTATTTTCAAATTATCCCCATTAAATGATTAAATGAACTATAAGCTTTACGAATACTGTTTTTAAATACTTCGTTAAAAAAAGGAACCTTAGCTCCCCATATGATAGTATTAATAAGCAAAGTATAAACAATATAGAACGCAAGAATTTTGCTCATTCCACAATTTAATCGGTATTCGTGCCCATCAAAGACACCGCGAACCCAACGAAGATAACTATTCAAGGTTGATATCACAAGATAACAAATGTTATTTGTATTACTACTTTGATTCGTAGTATGTTATAGGTGTGTAAAAGCTAAGTGACTCCCCCTTTTATATCCTACATACCTACCTCCTAGTTACCTGATAGGGGGTTGATAGGGGGTTCCTCCTACCTTTGTCCATGGTTTAGCCATGGTTCGTCCATGGTTTGTCCATCGATTTCGGGGGTTTTGATGGATGAATCATGGTTAAACCATGGCTAAATCATGGGCAAAGGTGGGAGGAGGTACGAAGGAGGGTGGGAGAAGGTAGCTAGAAACCCTATTGTGGCTATCATGAATTATCGACACAGGTCTCGAAATTGGAGAGAGAATAAGAGTCGAATATCTTGTCATAATAGAGCCATTAAGGTATCTGCTCTGAATGGAATCATCTACATCTATTTATATCCGAGTAGCGTTCAATTCTATGAAATTAAATATAGTAAAATGTGGTGGTAATTCAAATAAAAATGAGTAAATTAAGGGGTTATTAGGTTGAAATAGACGCTATTGTGTCTACTTTATACTACAAAGTAGTATGAAGTAATGTTTTAAGTTTACATAATAACAATTGAAGGTGTTTTTTTAATACGATTGTGGGATGTTAAACCCTTTTTGAAAAAGAAAAATACCCGATGAATTCAACAAAAATTATCTGCCAATCTTGATTTAAAAAGAGGCGTAAAAAGTTGCGACAAGAGCTCTTTTTGAACCGCCCAAACGACAACGATAATACAGTTTTATCTAGTAATTGTCGGAAAAGTGTGGTGTAGGGAAGAGTGAAGTGTCATAACATCCGCCGTTAAATAAAGTTTTGGTATTATGTAAAACCTAATTCTGAATAGCTTTTCTCTTGGTCTCTCTCTAACAAAGAGGACCTTAGCTATTGGAATATAAAACGTGTCAGTTATGGCAATAATTAAAAGTGGAGAGTTGACAGGCGTCTTAGGTCCTTTAGTGAAGTACAATGTCAAAGGCAATGAAATGCTCAGAACTCGACCCGACCGAAGAAAAAAACTATCTGTCAAACAGTTGTCGCAAGTCATGAAAATGAAGCAGACCATGAAATTCTTGCGTGGCGTACGTGAGTTGGTGAACCACAGCTATCCTTCCGATAGTCCTTTCTCTAATGGGCATGTCTTGGCGCGCTCCTCGATCCTTCGTAACGCCTTCAAAGGAGTCTACCCCGACCTAACCTTCGACTACTCACAAGTTCAGCTAAGTAGTGCTAAGAAGAGTCATGTGAAATCTATTACTGCCGAGATCAAAGAGGGCGTAATCGATATTACTGTTCAAATAAATTCGGCACTAAACAGAGACGATGTTTCTGTCTTGCTAATTCATGAACCAGGCCGAGAGCAAATTCGTACCCTCAGATATGGACCTTTCCCTTGCTGTCTAGGCGATCGCTTTCAAGTGCCGTTAAAGTATAAGAAAGACCATGGTCCGGTCCAAAACTTTTGGATTATGATCTTCGATACAAATAAAATCATCCACTACAAGAGTTGTTATTTCAGCTTGTCCAATGAGGATCATCTCCCCGTGACATTCGATTACAGCGATTAAACTTTCGTGGCCAATATCTTTAAGGTATTGGCCACAGATTTTAATTGATGTGTAAAAGTAGGAAACAAAGAATTTTAGCCACGGATTTAACGGATTTTCACGGATCTTTTTATGACTACGTAGAGGCGCGATGTTTGCGTCTATTGTGTACTTCAACAGCCCCGAATGGGGTGACCGAACATAGCCCAATGGTGGAATGTATATGAAGTGCTTTAGCTCTGAATATAGAATGGAGCCTTGGGTTAACATCATGCCCTTATGTCCAAAGGCCTGATCTCTGTTATTGAGGTTGATTTGGCTTATGATTACGCTTTTATATTTGACTACCTCCCTTTTTTATCAGAAATCTAATTGAAGTTTCATTTGTGCTAGATCTAACGGAGGTTGTTTACTATGTATCGCATGCCTGGGGTAAGTCTTTGACAATAAAATTTTAATTATCACACTTATCTTATAATAGATGAAATTCCGAAGTTCAGATACTTTGTTTTTATCAAGTATCTGAATCTTACTGTCTAACAACAACCGAATATGCATTGACTCTAACGTGTTATACAGGATTCCCATTGCAATTGTTAAGATTTCCAACATGCTTTGCAACCCATCAAATTTCTTTATTTGTATATACTCTAGATCATAGCTTGACTTGATATGTCTATGGTATTCTTCTATTTTCCAACGAAAGCCATATGCTTCAAATGCTTCTTTTATGATTTACGTTATTGAGTCCTTGGGTGAATTGGTCAACAACCAACATTTCCATCCTGATTTTCGTTTAGTCGTAACAAGCCATAGTTTATACTCCTTCTGCTTTATGCGATATTTAACTTTTACGGCACCACACTGAAAACTTATCTGTATACTTTTGTTCTTACCTGTTTTATTCGCAGTTAATTCCATGAAGAAAGGTATTTTTGTACCAATTGTAACTTCTTTGCCTTTGTACTCTAACTTAGTATTCTTTTTTAATCTTATTATGAAATTAGATTACTGGCTAATAATATGATACTTATAAATTTGTCGATCAAAACCTCGATCAAACACATAAGTCATTTTCTTTGATATGGCATTCTCGACTTCCTGTACGGCCTCTATTGCTTTTTTATTTTCACTCTTTGCTCCATGATCGAAGCCGTACAATTTGTTATACAAAGGCGTCATCTTCTTTGCCTTATTGTATATGCACAACGTTCATAAGCCAATAGCCTAATCCAATGGTGTTTTTATCACCATCATTAACAAAGTCTAAGCCTTCCATGTTTTTTGCATATTTTTTTGAATATCAGATCCATCAAAAAGAATATAGTCCCCATTATGAATGGTATCTGCTAAGCAATTCATGTGACCTTTAAGAAGTTTCATGAAAAAAACTTTCTTATTATAATGGTTTTGAAGCCTTTTAGTTGTCTGTTGTTTATCTATTGAGTCTCCTTGGTCGGGTTAAATGATTATTCAGTTTACAAAAATATAGACTTAACTTGTTCTGTATTTGTTTTGTGAGTATCTTGTACATGAGCTAGGTTTTAAATGTTTTGGTTTGCACACTTAATATAACATTTTTAATCTAGCTTTCCTTCTTCTTAAGTATGTTATTCTCTATGAAAATCAGATATTTACAATGATTTCATGTCTTTTTTAGGGAGGTTGTCAAATCAATAGAAGATGATTATTAATAATGATCGAATTAAGAAATATTATAACTTAGTCATTTAAACGTAAATCCACAGAATAATTTTTATACAACTAATATTATGAAACCGTATATTTTAAAATTTAAAGAGGCTGTTATTCCTACACATCAGATGAAAGATGTAGATAATAATAGTTCTACAAGTAAGATGATGGGATTAGGAGTTCTAACAGAAGTTTATAATGAGAATGATGATATGGCTTTATTTGGGAGTGAAACGAAGGTTTATAATGAGAATGATATTTGTTTAAATGGGACAGAAACCAAAACTTATAATGAGAATGATTATTTACCTTATTAGGTGACTTGGGGTTACCTATAGTATAACATGTTATAATCGTATACAAAATATCTTATTACATAATGTATAGTGGAAACTAAAGTCTTACTTATTACGAATAAAGAGGATGTAACAACTAACTATGTTGAGGAAGAGCTGAAATGTAGAGAAATATCCTATTACAGGTTTAATACTGAGGAATTAACAAAATCAGTTCATTTAGATCTGGATTTATCAAATTCACAACAATACCTTTACGATGATAATTTAGAATGTTATTTTGACTTAAGAAGCTTTTCATCTGTCTATTTCAGAAGAGCTGTACTTCCTTGTTATTCAAATGAAGAACTCAGTGATGATGAATTGTTTTTTGTTAATAATGAAAACAAATACACTCTAGAAGGCATTTATAAATTATTGCGTGGAGCAAATTGGATTAGTTCTCTATTTGCTATAAGAGAAGCTGAAAATAAGATCTATCAACTAGATATAGCAAAGCGTATTGGTTTTACAATTCCTGATAGTATTGTATCGAATAGATATAAGAGCTTGTCAATGTTTTTTAATCGGAATGATTATGATTGCATTATCAAACCGATTCATTCAGGTCGGGTTGGGTGTAGTAATAAGTTGGGGCAAGTTTTTACAAATAAAATAGAAGATCTTGGAAACAAGGACCAGATGGAGAGCTATGTGAATTTTTTACAAAAGCATATACGGAAAAAAGGAGATATCAGGGTTACGGTAGTTGGCAATAAATTTTATAGTGTGTTTATTGACTCACAAAGAAACTTAGATTCAGAAATTGATTGGAGAAAGGATCAAGATAAACTAATATACTCGAGACATAGTTTGCCTGATAATATTGAAACAATGTGTATTTCATTACTTGCGAAGTTAAATTTAGGTTTCGGAGCAATAGACTTTATATTAACTGAGGATGATTCCTATGTTTTTCTAGAGATCAATCCTAATGGTCAATGGGCATGGGTAGAGATGGTTGTAGGTTATAATATAAAAAGAGAAATCGTAAATGGATTAGTTTATGGCACTTAAAGATATTAGAGAGTTTTTTTGGCCCTTGTTAGACCCTCCTCATAGAGGACGTATTGAGACCGATTATATCTTAGAAGATATTAATACAGAAGATAGTGAGGAATTGAACTTTTTGTTAGATCTAGCACAAAAGCGATATCAAAGAGAAGATGATCGTCTAAAAACGGTCGAACAGAAAGCATCGTTGTTTATTGGAATTATGGGTATTGTTACAACTGTAATATTAACAACGATGACGCAGTTATCAAAAGAAGTGGCGTTTGATTCGTTTAAGATATTATCATTTGCTCTGTTGTTGATTTTTTTTATTTACTTAATACGTACGTTGAGCTTTTCAATAAAAACATTAGGAAGAGCTCGATATTATGTAGTTGATTGGAATGATATAAAGACTAATATTGGAGAGGGGTATATAAAAAAGTATATCTTACTATATTTTGAAATGGCAGAGAAGAATAAGATCGTAATAAATGATAAAGTGAATGACATGGTTCTTGCACAAGAGAATTTTAAAAGAGCAATAGGGACTCTATTGATTTTGATTCTTTCTGTAATAGGATTCTGTATTTATAGTCATTATGTTAATTGTACTATTGAGTTGAGTTCAGTTTTGAGAAATGGATCTTGGATTTTGTCTATTATCGCGATTGTATTTAGTTTGATAAGTAAATAATATTGAAAATAATCTAGTGTAGCAAACTTTTAGTTAGTATTTATCAACATTCCTCCAGTTTACTTGGTCTGAAGAACTAACTCATTTGTTTTGAACTCATATCTCAACATGCACTGAAAGTACTACAATTAATAGCCTAGTGCGAAGCGCTGGTTATAGGTATTGGATATGCAGCTTTTTTCTGGATAAAATATTAAGCCACATTTTTAATATATTCTTCCTTAAACACAGTAGGCGTTCTGTAGCCTAGAGCTGAGTGTAATCTTTTCTTATTATACCATACTGGATATGCAACAAAATATAGGACATTAAATTAAGCTACGTTTAAATAGTTTATTTTTCCGAATTCAATAGGCGTCAGATACCCCAGTGTTGCATGTCTTCTCTGTCTATTATACCACACTTCGATAAATTCCACAATGTCCACTTTTGCCTGAAAATGTGAGTAATAGTATTTATGATCTATCATTTCAGATTTGATTATTTTAAAGAAACTTTCGGCTACCGCATTATCCCAGCAATTACCTTTACGGCTCATACTTTGAATTATTCCATTCTTAACTAACTTTTCTCTAAACTCCTTCGCTGTATATTGTACGCCTCTATCAGAGTGAAATATCATACCTGGCCTACTTTCACGATTTGTGTTAGCCATTTGCCAAGCTTTAATAATGGTGCATTCTGTAGCCATATTACTAGACAGAGACCAATCTATTACTTTACGATCAAAAAGATCAATAACAGTAGTCAAGTAAAGCCATCCTTGATCAGTTGGTATATAAGTAATATCGGAAACCCAAACTTCCGATGGTCTAATTGGGTTAAAAGCTCTATTCAAATGGTTCTCGGATATCGAATTGGAATGATTCGAATCTGTCGTTTGGACTTTATATTTCTTATTTACAATGCTTTTGATAGACTCCTTCTTCATTATTCGCGCTACTCTATTTCTAGAGGTAACGACACCTAGGGCTTTTAATTCCGCCGTAATCTTGCGACTACCATAGCGAGCCTTTGATTCAGTATATATTTTACGTATCGTATCCTCTTTTAAAGCAACAGTTCTTGGGCTATCACCCCTTGATAACCAGCTATAAAAACCACTTCGGCTTACTTTTAAAATACCATACATATTCTCGACAGTAGATTCAGTCCTATACTTTTTTATAAACTTAAATTTGTATTGTCGTTCTTGGAGAATATGCTCACTACCTTTTTTAATATATCGCGTTCTATTTGTGTCTGGCGTAGCTCTGCTTTTAGTTTTGCGATTTCTTCTTTTCTACAGTCCGAACAGGATTGCCATTTCCTTGAAAACTATTGCTTTCATACTTCTTGTGCTCGCGAACCCATAGGCGAACCATTGTTACTTCAAGATCCATATCAGCGACTACTAATTGTGCTGTTTTGCCACTAAAACACAAATTGATAACCATAATTTAAAATTCTTTGTCGTAACGTTTTCTTGTTTGCTTTCTCATAATCTAAAGATAAGGAGCTTAATTAAATGTCCGATCAAATGTAGCACATCCACATTTCTGATGACACTATAATAATTACGACAATAATAGAATCTTCTCCAGTAGTTTCAGCGAGAGTAGCGTTAAGATATGTGTAATGTTTTATCTTCAACCTTTACATAGGCTGTTAGAGAAGTTGTTTTCGTAAGAGTTTGGTTAAAGATGCTGAGCTGGAGCTTTGTGTTTTTAGATGTTGTAGGTGTGTGTTGTTGTCTAAACTGTAATCTGTGTTGATCTATATTCTACTTTTATTAGAGGGAATATTGTTCTGTTTAGGACAAAGATTCGTGTAGATTTATTCAATCTATGGCTTCATCTTTTTGCTTTTTATGTGGAATTGATATGAGTGAGTGAAAAAAAAGAGCTTTTTTTTTATTTGTTATATCAGGAAATCAAATATTTGCTTTATATTTGCACGCAGTTGTTTAAAAAGATAAAGTGCTTGTAGTCATCTGTTGTGATACTTAGGCTGTTGGATGTCGGAGGACGAACCACATCAAACATAAGGGTTTGAGTTTTTATGATTTGTGACTTATCACTATTTTAAAACTAGTACGGAATAAAAAATTATTGACAATGTCAAAGGTTTGTCAGATAACCGGTAAAAAGGTAATGGTGGGAAACAATGTTTCTCACTCGAATAGGAAGACAAAAAGAAAGTTTTTTGTGAATCTATTCACGAAGAAGTTATTTCTTCCAGAGGAGGATCGTTGGGTCTCTCTTAAAGTATCAGCGGCAGGTTTGCGTATTATTAACAAGAAAGGGCTAGCTGCTGCATTGAAAGATGCACAACAAAAAGGCTATATTACTAACTTTTAATTTTAACTTAGACGATGGCTAAGAAAGGTAATAGGGTTCAAGTGATTTTGGAGTGTACTGAGCACAAAGAGAGTGGTATGCCAGGTACTTCTCGTTATATCACAACAAAGAACCGTAAGAATACTCCAGACCGTATGGAGTTGAAGAAATACAACCCGATTTTGAAACGAGTAACTCTTCACAGAGAAATTAAATAATTTGAGGTATGGCTAAAAAAGCAGTTGCATCACTTCAAAAAGGTGCTGGTAAAGGTTACGCTAAAGTAATCAAGATGGTGAAATCAGAGAAATCAGGTGCATACACTTTCTCTGAGAGTATCGTTCCTAATGAAGAAGTAAAAGATTATTTTAAGAAATAATTTTTAACTTTAACGTTAGAAAGAGATAAGAAAGCTTTTATCAATATTTATTGATAAGAGCTTTTTTTATATGTCAAGTATTGAATATATTTGTATTATAAGCATCTAAATAATTAATCTAATGGGAATATTCGATTTTTTCTCAAAAAAGAAGAAAGAGAGTCTTGATCAAGGACTTGCAAAGACCAAGGAAGGCGTCTTCAAAAAACTATCTCGTGCCATTGTCGGAAAGACTACCGTAGATGATGAAGTACTCGATAATTTGGAAGAAGTTTTGATTACTTCAGATGTGGGGGTTGAGACCACATTAAAGATCATTGAGCGTATAGAGAAACGTGTTGCTGAGGATAAGTATCTTGGGACAAGTGAATTGCATGGGATTCTTCGAGATGAAATCTCCTCTCTTTTAGAGGAAAATAATTCGGATGATGCTGCTTTAGGTTTCGAATCTGAATTGCCACATAAGCCATATGTGATTATGGTTGTGGGGGTTAATGGTGTTGGAAAGACAACGACTATTGGTAAAATGGCTTATCAGTACAAGAAGGCTGGAAAGAAAGTTGTACTAGGTGCTGCGGATACTTTTAGGGCTGCTGCTATTGATCAGTTGCAGATATGGTCTGAAAGATCGGGTGTTCCGATTGTTAAGCAACAGATGGGGTCGGATCCTGCTTCGGTTGCTTATGATACGCTTGAATCGGCTGTCAATACAGGAGCTGATGTCGTGATTATTGATACGGCAGGGCGTCTTCACAATAAGGTGAACTTAATGAACGAGTTGTCTAAAATCAAGCGAGTGATGGATAAGGTCGTGCCAAATGCTCCTCATGAAGTGATGTTGGTTTTAGATGGATCTACAGGTCAGAATGCTTTTGAGCAGGCCAAGCAATTTACCGCAGCTACTGAAGTTACAAGTATGGCTGTAACTAAGTTGGATGGAACAGCTAAAGGGGGTGTCGTGATTGGTATTTCTGATCAATTCAAGATCCCAGTGAGATATATTGGTATCGGAGAGAAAATGGAAGATCTACAAGTGTTTTATCGTAATGAATTCGTGGATTCGTTGTTTGGATAAAGCATGTTTGTATTTAAGATATTTAAGAATGCTATATATCCATACTATTTTGAAAAGGTGATTAAATTGTTGCGTATATATTTTGTTTAGATGAAGTAAAAGATGGAGTCATATCGTTAGTTATGGTGATGTTTTTTTTGCAGTATAAATAAGATGGTGCGCAGTAATAGAGGTCATTTCGATATAGTATTGGTATTATAGCATTCTTTTTTTGATTGTTAAAAAATGATTTATTTGTTTGGGCTTCGAACAATTGTAGGCAGATGTCTGTAATAAAGGTATTATGAAAGAAAAAGGAATAAATAAAAGTGAGGTGGTTGCATTGCTTCAATCAGGTCACCAAGAGAGAATCTCTGAGACGATAGCTATGTTAAGAGAGCATGGTGATAGTTCGTCTCTTCCGGAGGTGATTCAGGTGTTGAATGATACGCAAGATCCATTTGTAGTTAAGTCTATCTTGGGACTTTTGGCTGATGTGAAGAGAACAGATGCTATACCCTATATTATTGATGGAATCAAGCATGCACCTAATGCAGAGCTGCAGCGTAATTTGGTATCTATCTGTTGGGAAAATGGCATGGATTTCTGTTCTCATATTTCATTGTTTGTTGATTTGGTGTTGAAGAGAGATTTTCTTGTTGCTTTTGAAGCTTTTACTGTGATTGAGAATATGGAGGGAGTTGTGGATGATGCGGAGAAGCAACGTTTGGTTTCCCTGATCGAGTCTCAATTGGTGGATGTTTCACCTGAGAAAGAGGGATTGTTGCTTGATCTGATTCAGATTATACCAAATATTAAACCTGCGGAATCTTACGAGTCGTAAAGTATGTATAGTAGAGACGAGAAGAGGGCTTTAGTTCAAGAGTTCTGGGATTCATTTGATGTGTATTGTGCAGCGCAAAATCGTCAGCATGGTGTTCGTGTGAAATGGATGTTAGACCAAACAGGTATTAAAGATTTAGATTTACGATTCGAGGTAGGTAGGAAGTGTTCAAGTGTTATTTTGGAGGTTACTTCACGTAATGAAGATAAGCGATTGCTTGTCTTTGAACTGTTATCACAGTATCGATTGCTTATCGAAGATGGTTTTGAGGAGCCATTGGATTGGGATCTAATATATGAGAAAGAGAATGGTCATGTGGTTTCTAGGGTATGGATATCTCTATGTGATGTGGATATTCACAAGCCGAAACATTGGGAACGAATGATGGCATTTATGTATACCAATATGTGTCTGTTGCAGGAGAATTTCTGTGATGTAAAGGATGTGTTGGAAGATAAAATACGACACTTATATGATCAAGGTCTTATATAATACCGATTGGAATAAATGACCTGTTGAAGATGGAAAAAGGATCATTTATGTCTTTGGATATTCCACACAGCAATATGTAGATGTATTTGCTGTGTGGAATTTTTTTGTTACTGTTTCTTTACGAATTTGGTAAGGATCACAATGTGTTGTCCATTTACTTTTCCTTCAATATGTTCTGCATTATCGTGGACAAGAGATATGTTTCTTACTGCTGTTCCTCTTTTTGCAGTAAATCCCGCACCTTTAACATTTAGGTCTTTTACTAGGGTTACTGTATCTCCATCGCTAAGAAGTGCTCCATTGGAATCTAGGTGTTTAACCTCATCCGAAGTTTCGTTTGTTTGATCTTCGTTGGTTGCTCTAGCCCATTCAAGAGTTTGGTCATCCATATAAAGCATATCAAGTAGATCTTGTGGCCAAACGTGCTCTTTAAGTCTATTTAGAAGTCTCCATGCCATTACTTGCACTGCAGGAACTTGACTCCACATGCTGTCGTTTAGACATCTCCAGTGGTTTGGCTCCATGTCTTTATTTCCTTCAATCTGTTCTTTGCAGTGTTGGCAAACAAATACGGCTTTGTCTGCATTGTTCTCTTCGACAGGAGGTACTGTATAAACCGTTAAATTTTCGGTTGATGTACATAGTTCACATTGGTTGTTACTTCTCTCGATAAGTGCGTTGTTTACGTCCATTTTATCCTTTCTATTCGGTATAGTAATTAAAATCAATAAGCGTTAAATTGTTTGCAAAGATAATGGGATTGGCTTCATTTCAAATGGTGTTATCTACACTTTTTGGCAGTAGATTTAAACAAAATAAAAGATAAACTGTTTTCCTTACAGACCTTGGGTGTCGGTCATAAGGTCATTTATTTAGGTATTGCCCTTCTCATTTGCTTTTATTTAAGTAAAAAGAGAAGGGTTTTTTGTAATGAATAGTCTCATATTTCTACCAATGGGTAATACCAATTGTATTTTTAAAAGTGGGAACAAAATGTCTCGAATGTATTGTAAGGTGCTTTTAGAGTATATTATTGGTGAAAATAAACAGTATTTATTCACATTGTCATTATGAAAATTGTAGATTTATCTAAGCCTATTGCTTACAATAAAAAAGATCCATGGTTTATGCGAGTTAAGATTAAGCATAAATCTCATCGTGCATCCAAGTGGTTAATTCGTGTATTGGGCTTGCCATTTCGACTGTTTCCAAAGAATTTTGAAGGATGGGCTGATGATTGTATTCAGAAGATGGGAGTGCATGCAACTACGCATATGGATGCACCTTGGCACTATTCGCCTACTGTTGGTGACGCTCCTGCAAAGACAATTGATCAAATTCCACTAGAGTGGTGTTTTGGTGAGGGGCTAGTTATTGATATGAGTCATAAGTTAGATGATGAAGAGATAATGCTTGAAGAAGTGAAGTGTTTTATAGATGACCACGATCTTGTTGTTAAAGAAGGGATGATTGTGTTGTTTAGAACAGGGCGAGATAAATATATTGGACAGTCTGATTACCATAAACACGGAGTTGGGGTTAGTGCTGCGGTGACAGAATGGTTAATTGATTTAGGGATAAAAGTGATGGGGATTGATGCATGGGGGTGGGATTTGCCATTGCCACATTTGATCGAGAGAGCAAAGGAGACAAATGATCCTGATTTGTTTTGGAATGCCCATTTGGTTGGACAAAGAAAGGAGTACTGTCATATGGAACAGATGGTGAATTTAGGAAGTTTGCCTTTATCTGGGTTTAAAGTTGCTGCTTTTCCATTAAAGATAGTGGGAGCTTCTGCTGGTCCAGCTCGCGTTGTTGCAATCATTGAATAATTAAGTGTCTTGTACCTGAGGTGTTTTTTAATGATCTTTACCTCACATTTTTATATTGTTTTGTATATCGTGAAAAATATCATCTTAGGGTTGCGATGTAATCATTTATTTTGTCTTATCTAAACAAACTAAATTTGCAGAATGTTATCGTCTATTTCAAAATGAAATTGATATTTACCTGTTGATTGTGATATAATTCCATTTTTTCTCGATTGTGGCTATTATAATTATTGCAATGAATGATAAATAATACATTACAATTTTTAGTTTTGTGATAGCACTAAAAGATTTGAGAAATGAAGAAGATTTTATTTGTACGACATGGTAAAGCAGAGTCTGCATCTTGGGAGGTTGATGATCTGGATAGAACGTTGACAGATCAAGGAAAGTATGATACTGAAATGGTGGTTGATGAAATATCAAAGCGATTAGAGCTTGATGGACAGAATACTTTTCTTGTCGTGAGTGATGCAAAGCGTACATGTCAAAGTGCTGCAATCTATGAAAGTAAACTTGCATTGCCCAAGCGTGTTTGTAATATATGGAAAAATCTTTATGGAGATTATACAACAAGTGAGTTTGTAGAATATGTGGCAGAAAAGGTCCCTAATGAATATGATAATTTGATTGTAGTGGGACATAATCCAACACTTTCTGATATTGTCAATCAAATGGCTATAGAGCTGGATTGTTGGATGTCAACTTCTTCTTGTGTCTGTTTGGCTTTTGATATGTCGTCGTGGAGTGATCTTGAAGCAAGATCTGCAGAATTATATTTTTCGTTATTTCCATCTGAAATAAGATAGTTTCTGTTTTTCATGCTATTTTTGTTCTTTTCAAATAGTAGTAGTTGTTTTATGCATTTATTTTATACTCCAGATTTATCGGAAGATAATCGTTACGTTTTAGATGAAGTAGAATCTAAACATTGTGTGAAAGTGTTGAGACTTAAGGAGGGAGATACTATCCAACTGGTAGATGGTCGTGGGATTTTTGCTAATGCCGAGATCTCAAATGCTCATCCTAAAGCTTGCACTCTTGATATTGTGGATCGTCAACGAGATTTTCAAAAGAGAGGCTATTTTATCCAGGTGGCTGTAGCTCCTACTAAGAATATTGATCGAATCGAGTGGTTTATTGAGAAAGCAACAGAGGTTGGAGTGGATCGAATTACTCCGATGTTGTGTAAAAGATCGGAACGGAAGGTGATTAAACATCCTCGGCTTTTAAAAGTGGCTATCTCAGCAATGAAGCAGTCTATTAAAGCTTATCTTCCACAATTAGATGAGTTGACTTCATTTAAAGATGTGGTGGAAGAGTTGTTTGATGGTGAGAAATTTATAGCACATTGTGCTGACGATGCCCCTCGTGTCTCTTTTTTTAAAACCGTATCATCGGATCGTGTAAAGATCTTAATTGGACCAGAAGGGGATTTTACTCCTGAAGAGGTTACTTTAGCTAAAGAGCATGGATTTGTAGAAATAACTCTGGGAGAACAACGTTTGCGTACAGAGACTGCAGCGTTAATGTCTGTGAGTAGTTTTGCTGTGATCCATGAGCTTAAATAGCTTATATTTCTAAAAAGATATCTAACTTTTAACTTATAGACCATGAACAGAAGAATTCTTTTGTCACTATATCTATTTCTACTATTGGCAGTTGTATCTGCTTGTACTGAAGTAAAGAAAGAACCTGTGAGGTTCGCAACTTTTAATGCCGCATTGAATCGTCTTGAAAAAGGAATGTTACTGAAAGATTTGAGTTTGGGTTGTCAACAGGCAAAAAATGTGGCTTCGATAATCCAAATTACTCGTCCTGATGTTTTATGTCTTCAGGAGTTTGATTTTGATGCTTCGGGAGAAGCTTTGGAGGTTTTTATGACCAAGTATCTTCAAAGTGGTGATCATCCAATTGAATATCCTTACCATATGCTTTTTACTTCTAATACAGGAGTTCTTTCGAAATCGGATATTAATAATGATGGAAAATTGTCATTGCCATCAGATGGTTATGGATTTGGTGCGTTTGAAGGTCAGTACGCTTTTGTTATTTTGTCGAAATATCCAATAATGAAAGATGATGTTCGAACATTTCAGAATATGAAATGGGAACAGATGCCAGATCCAAATTGGCCTGTTAGTCCTGATGGTATCTCTTGGTTTAATGATGAAGAGAAGAAGGATTTGCGAATTTCGTCTAAGAATCATGTGGATGTGCCTATTGATATTGATGGGCATATAGTTCATGCTATTATTGCTCACCCTACGCCACCTGTTTTTGATGGTAAGGAGGATCGTAATGGTCGTCGCAATTTCGATGAAATTAGAATGATTAAAGATTATGTCGAGGGAGCTGATTATATGGTTGATGACAAGGGGAGCAGAGGTGCCTTAGGTGCTAATGCATCTTTTGTGATAATGGGGGATATGAATGCAGATCCATATGATGGTGATAGTTATCGTTCAGCAATAGTTCCATTGTTGAAAAGCCAACGCTTGAATAGTTCAGTGACATTTGGTGATAAGGTCCCAAAAAGTCTAGGAGCCGTTGAGTTTAATAAAAAAATGAAGTATAATCATAAAGGGGATGATGCCATGGATACCAATGTCTTCGGTCTTCGAATCGATTATGTTTTGCCCTCTTCGGATTTAAATGTATTGGAATCAAGAGTCTATTGGAATGAAAAGAAGCATAAAGATGGAACATTGACATTTAATAAGAACTCTTCAGATCATAGAATGGTTTGGGCAGATATCCAATTTTCTGATGATCACTAATAATAAAATATTTTTACAATCTTTGTGATTAATATAATAATTAGTTGTATTTTAATCGAATTATGATCTTTATTACTTCAAATATAGGAAAGTAGAATATGAGAAAAAAAGTCCAAAAACTATGTATGTGGTCCCTGTCATTACTAATGTTATGTTTCGTATCATGTCAGAAAGAGGATGGTTATGAACTTAAAGGTCGTGTGAAAGGACTAAAGGATGGTTATATTTATCTTCAGGTGATGGGGGTTGATGGACCTATTAAAGTAGATTCGACAGAAGTTTTTGATAACGAATTTGTGTTTGAGGGAGTTGTAAAGAAGCCTACTCTTTGTTATTTAGGACAAGGTGACAACCTTCGAGGTGCGATTATTGTGTTTGTGGAAAATACAAATATTAGTGTTGAGGGAGTTATTGATAATCTTGAAGATGTTGTGATTGAAGGATCTAAGACTCAAGATGCATTTGGACTTTATAAGGAGAGAAATGATGCCTATACTTTAGAGATAAAGAAGTTTAGTTCTAAGTACAATGATCTACTTCGTGATCCAGAGACCAATAAAGATGCTATTGTAAGGATGGGAGATGATATTGTCCATTTAAGAAAAGAACAAAAGCAGTATCAGTTAGACTATATTAAAGAGCACCCTGATTCTTATGTTTCACCTTATATTTTGAGTAATCTATCTTACTATTTGGATTTGACTGAACTTGATAGCTTATATGCACTAATGACTCCAAGAGTGAGGCAGTCGTATGAAGGTCAGTGTATCGAAAATAGGATTAAGATTTTAAAGAGTACACAGATTGGTGCTATTGCACCAGATTTTACGATGCCAGGAGTTGATGAAAAGTCGACTAGGTTATCCGATGTCTATCGTATGAATAAGTATACACTAATCGATTTTTGGGCTTCTTGGTGTAGTCCGTGTCGAATTGAGAATCCGAATATAGTAAAAGCTTATCAGAAGTATCACGAAAAAGGTTTTGGTGTTTTTGGTGTCTCTTTAGATATGAACAAGTCTTCTTTACAAAGAGCCATTGAGAAGGATGGTATTGTTTGGCCAAATGTTTCTGATTTTAAAGGATGGCGTAATGCTGCAGCTGAATTATACGGAATCAAATCGATACCTTCTAATATATTAGTGGATAGAGAAGGTCGTATTGTTGCTCGTAATCTTCGTGAAGAATCACTTCATCAGAAGCTTGAGGAGTTGCTGTAACCTTTATTGAAAGATCGATATCTCGACGTTTTACATGTTGTTCAAAAATAACATCGTAGGGAATAATATATTGTCGCTTGCTTTGTCTAAACAAGGGAATATTGGTAAGGCTGTATAATTTCAAAATTGTAATTGGTATATATCTTATAATATGCAAGCTCGGTTGTTCATGATGGAACAATCGAGCTTGTTTTATTTTAGGTAATTGGTGAAATAAAATACCCTTTAGTCTTTTATTTAAACTATAATCCATATATTTGTAGTGTATTAAGTTATTGTAGTTGAAAAAGAGATTAATTATGGAAATTATATGTTCATGTTTTGGTATATCTAAAGAAGATATCCAAGATGCTATAGCAAGTGGATTGACTACTGTTGACGAAGTTGCAGAAGAGACTGGTGCAAGCCATGGCTGTGGAAGATGTAGTCAAGAGTTTGAAGATGTAACAAAAGAGTTGTTGTCTGAAAATTAGAAATCAAGATAATTTAGATGTAGAAGGCAGTCTTTTGTGACAGCCTTCTTTTTTTTATCATTATAGATATTTGCTTCCGCATGTATCTCTAGATGTAAGGATCGTAGTGTTTTTTATGACTTGCTCTATTTTTTATTGATACCTCAAATCATTTTTGTGCGAAAGAGTGGTTGAGTTGTATTATTAAAACAATAGATTCATATAGTCTAATAAATATTCGTCAAATTTATCACAGATCTTTTCTTCGTAAGGATAAATAATCGTCAAGATTCTGTATCATTAGTAAAATGCCGTATCTTTGTATCAAAGAAATTACTATTTGATTATTTAGATATGGGAAAGATTGTTATATCAAACTTTGAGGAATTTAAGGCATTTGAGGGTAAGGAATTAGGAGTATCTGACTACCTGAAAATCTCGCAAGAACAGATCAATCTTTTTGCTGATGCAACTTTAGATCATCAGTGGATTCACACAGATCCTGAAAGAGCTGCGAAAGAAAGTCCTTTCAAAAAAACAATTGCACATGGATACCTAAATGTGTCAATTCTTCCTTTTTTGTGGGAACAGATTGCTGACTTTGATAACGTAAAGTTGATGGTGAATTACGGTATTGATAAGTTGAAATTTAGTCAACCTGTTGCAGTAGATAACGAAGTGAGATTGGCAGCAAAACTTCATTCGATTGTAAATCTTAGAGGTGTTGTGAAGGCAGAGATTGATGTGACATTAGAAATTAAAGATGAAAGAAAACCTGCGTTGACTGGACGCCTGATTTTCTTGTATCACTTTAATTAAGAACAAAATTTTTATTGTATTAAGAAGAGGTGTTGGGGATTTATCCGATAATCAACAGATTCTTCGAAATATCAATTCAAGTAAGATATATAAGGTTGTAATAGGAATGATTCGTTCCCATTACAACCTTATTTTTTAATATATTATTGAAGGGTATTGCAACTTCTATATTGATATCATATCTCTGTTATTTGATATGTTGATGCTTGGATAGAGTATTCTTCTAAAAGAAGTGATATCGCTTTCGGATTCTATTGTTAATCTTTCGCGTTGTATTGCTCGTTTAAATAGATTTTTATTTTTACTCTACAATGACCTCATCTAAATAGAGTGATGCATTTTTATCTGGGTTTTTGAACCATATAGGGGTAATGTGTCCTGTAGGATTTTTTCGTCTATTTTCTCCTATGACACGGATATATCTAGCTTTGATTCCACGAGGGTAACATGTCACTACTCGCATATCGTTTTCTCTATTCTCTGCAGGGTACATCTCTTCGAATATGTTTTTGAATTCTTGTCCGTCTAAGGATATATGGTAGGATACTGATATTGGTTCGAAGATAGATCTCATAGGTCGAATAAGCCAATTGGTTGAGATTGCGTTTATAGTTTTATCTTCTTGCAAGTCAATAGTGAAGTCGATATTTTCTTTCTCTATTGCAATAAACTCATTAAGAATACCATCTACTAGACAATTTTCTTTCCCTTTTCCTTTATCAACGGAATATGGATATTTAAACTCGACCTTAGCCATAATGGCTTTATGGCTATTGATGGTTTTTTCATAAACAAAAGAAGAGGGCTTCTTCTTATCATCCTCAATTTTAGCTTTTATATGTGTTATTTTATTGATTGGAATTGGCTTAATATATTTGAGAGAATTGTGATTTGGCATTGAACCATCTAATGTGTATCTCATCGGTTTATTCGCATCATTAGACAGAATAAGCAGATGTTTCCCGTGAATTGATTTGGTTGAATTAAAATCTATTCTTTCGGCTAACTCACCTTGTCTAATATGATCTTTTGTGAGATATTCTCCCATCTTTTTTTGTCGATAATTGAAGTTATTCCACTCCTTATTTTCTAAACCACACCATGCATTCTCAGCAATTGCAAAAAGCCTTGGGAAAAGTTGATAGGTTAGTTCATCGAAAGATTTAATTTCGAATGTCCATAATAGAGCTGTAATACCATCAATGTGTTCCTCTTTAAGGTTGGTGTGGTATTTGTTAGGCTTGTATTCGTAGATATCTCTCAATGTTAACAACCCCCTTTCCATAGGAGTGTGTATGTGATTCTGTGGAATTTTTAGTGAATGATATCTTTCAATACCAATTATAGTATGTAGATCTTTCTGAATGTTTTTAGTTATCATCTCAGAGTTCTGCCAAACCATAGATGTTGAGTTGTTGTTCTTAGCATATGAGTATACATTGTTCCATCCTAAAAGTTTTCTGTTTTTAGAGTTTAATAAAGTTTCAATATTGGAAAAGAAATAATTTTTTAGTTCGTCAGTAGAGTTTATATCATTATCCACCATATGTTGTAGGCAGTGGTCGCATAAGTCAGAATGATTTACTGTTTTTGTTCCTCCTCCTATATGGATATATTCACTTTCAAAAACATTCGTTATTTCATCAAAAATTATAGACCAGAATTCAAGTACATGAGGGCTTGTTAAGCAAGTTTGGTGATGGCGTTTGTTATGAGTATTTGTCGTGATCTTATTGCAAACTAAATATGGATATATTTCTTTGATTGGACCTTGTTTGTCATTAATTTCTACATGAGGTATGATTTCGACGTTTAATTTATTAGCATACCTAATTAATTGATACAGCTCCTCTTGTGTGTAATACCCACCGTACATCCTATCTTCTCGGATATATTTAGAAGGAAGTTTTCCTTTTTCGTATATGCGAATTTTTCTCCATGCTATTTTTTCTACTAACAGAGGGTGAGACTTAATCTCCATTCTCCATGCAGAGGCATTGAAGATACCTAAGGTTAGCTTATTCATTTTTAAGCGTGACATAATACGGATTACTTCTTTGAGTTGTTCGATATCAAAGTAGTGATTGCAAACATCTAAGAATAAGCCACGATGTTTGTATCTAGGATAATCTACAATATTAACTTTCTTGAATTGAACTGTACTGTTATCATCGTTTATATGGATAAGCTGAGCTAGTGTCTGAATTCCATATAGTATTCCTGTGGGTTTAGATGATTGAATAACTATACCTTTTTCGGTAATAGAAAGTTGATACCCTTCACCTCTATTGTCTTTTTTATTTGTTAGAATAAATCTGATATTAGTCGCTTTATTTGATCTCTCTGTTTGGGATTTTATATTGAAATCTCGTTCTAAAATGTTGGAAGCAGTTCTCTCCACACCTTTGAGTAAAGCAGTGTTGCTTGATATTGTTACGTTTCTACTTGTGATGTAGTATCCACTGTCTTCCGCGATATTCTTTACTTTGGGAAAAATGTTGTATTCCTCTTTATTGACGTTGCCAGTGTTACAACAACTCAATAAAACTGTAAGAGATAGAAGAGCCGCAAATTTAAATATTGTCCACTTCATAATTAGTATTGTGTTCAGAATTTAGTAAGTACACAATGATAGTTATATAAATTGTTGCTTCAGTGACTATAATTACCTCTTATTGGACCACTTTATGTAAAAAAACTATTTTTAGACATGAACCATACAGGTTAAAACATAGACAGTTGTTATATGGTATCGTAGCATTGGATAGCCACTTTCTTATTAGAATGTCGGAAGATTTTTTACTTGAATGCCGGAAGGTGTTTTTGTACAGATTTATTGCTATCTCGGTAGTGTTATTGATCTTGTTTATGTTGAAGTCTCTATCGTGATAAGTAATTTTGTTTAAGTGTAACGTTTGTTGGTTTATGACGTAATTTGGTATTCACCCTTCGTGTTAAAGATGTCGAGCTATACTGTTCTTGGGTAAAGCAAAATAGGCTCCCTTATAAATATAAGAGAGCCTATTTGTGCATTTTGTCTATATCGTTGAGATATTATATTCTCATGATGAAGTCAACAAGGTTGATTTCAGGAGTAATATCTAGTTTTTTACGTAATCTATTTCTTCGTTTATTCACCGAAGTAGGGTTGATATTAAGAATCTTACTTATCTCTTTTGAAGATAGGTTTATTCTTAAATATGCACACAACTTCAATTCATCTTGCGTAAGTCCTGGATATAGTTCTTTTAATCGTCTAAAGAAGCCTTCATGTACACTTTCGAAGTGTAGCTTGAAGTTATCCCAATCTTTGTCAAGATTAATAAATTCATTGATCTCACGAACAATCTTATGAAGGTCATCAATGTTTCTATTCTTGGCTCTAATATACTCTTTCAGCTTATCTTGAACATTGATCAATGCATTGTTCTTATTCAAAAGGTGGATAGAGTGTGTTGATAATTGTTGCTGTTTATGTTTTAGATCATTTTGAAGCTTTATCTTCTCTAAATTATTCAATTTAGCTGTCGCTTGAGCTGATTCATTCTCTGCAATTAATCGTCTATTCTCATTCATCTTAAGTTCATTTTCATGTCTTAAGATTTCACTTGTCTGTTTTGATGTCCTTACTCTATAGTGAGTAAGAGTTAGTGCCAATAGTAATAGAAGAATAAGAATGATGAGAATCGAAATGGTTAAAACATTAAAGAAACGTTTTTGTTGGCTCTCTTTCTCTGTTTCAATCATCATTTTCTTCAGCTGTTCATCTTTTTTAGAGATCTCTAATTGAACTTTCAATTTCAACTGTTCGCTTATCTGTTGCTCATTCATCTGTTTGTCTTGAAGAATGTATGCAACATGAAAAGCATTGGATGCTTCTTTAAGTTTTCCTTTATCCGTAAAAATACGGCCCATGGTGGCATGCGCGGAAATTAGCTCTTTACTGTTTTCATGAGATGATAAGTATCTTACAGCTTCTTGAAAACGACCTATAGCTAAATCATAATCTTTTTTCCAAAAGTAAACTAATCCATAGTAGTAATTAATACGTCCAATCCAAATCCTATTCTTAGATTCATTTTTGATAAGTAATAAACTCTTCTTTAGAAAACTATTGGCAAAAGAGAACATTCTCTCTTCCGTGTATAGTTGTCCAATATCTGCATAGTTATTACCTAGCCCAACAGAATCACCAATTGCTTGATAGATCGTTTCCGCTTTTCTGAAATAAGATAATGCTTTGTGTATTTTATGATTCTCGCGATAGATATTACCGAGTCTATTCAACAAATCTGCAGAAGAGTTTTGATCTCCTACATCTTCGAATAATCCTAAGCTCTCGAAACTACATTCGTACGCTTTATCTAGATCATGAATCTTAAGGTATAGATCACCAAGTTTCCGCAGAAGAACAGCTTGTCTTTGTGGCTGATCTTTAGGAATCGCTTTTACACCTTTTTCGATAAAAGTAATTGCTAATATATCATTGTATTCACTTTCAAAAAGTTTACCTAAGCGAATGCATCCTTTAATATACTCTTCGTTTGAAACCTTTCGGCGTTGTCCTAAATATTCAAGACAATATTCATATGCTTCACCATAATTGTTTGCTTCAAGCGCATCTCTACTAAGCATGAACAATGACTCGTCATCATAATTGTTGTACGAGATAGTCTCATGGCTTTGAGCAAAACCAAAGGAGGCATAAAAAATAATAGATAGTATAAGGTAAAGTTTCGATCTCATATATCTTACAACTTTTGTTTCTAATAGTTTGTTTACTAAGTTCGAAATTAAATTATTCGTAACCTGTAATAAACTGATCTGGATGATAACCTACCACTCCTTGATCGTGATACCACTTTTTAATTCGTTCTAAATCATTGTTCACATCTTTTGTGATTTCAAATGGAATATCAAAACGCAACTCCTTCTTTTGAAAATCAAAATAACCTATATATACAGGTACTTTTGCTAATCTAGCTATGGCGTGAAATCCACCTTTCCATTGAGTTGTTGCCTTTCGAGTTCCTTCTGGTGTAAGCGCTAGCTGAAGAGAATCCCGTTCGTTAAATGTTTTTACGATCTGTTTAAGGGAATTTGACCCCTTTTTTCTATCCAATGGGAGTGCTCCCATCCACCTAATAATAGGTCCTAAAGGAAAAACAAAAAACTCAGATCGAATCATTACGTTTGGATTCTTTCCTAATGTATTATATCCAACCCAACCAATAACAAAGTCCCATAAACTTGTATGAGGAGCACCTATAATAATACATTTATTGTCTTCCACTTTTGATCCTACAACTTTCCAACCCGAAATACGAATCAATAATTTACAAAAAGAACGTTTCATCATTTAATTTTCTTTCGTGTATAGCTCGTCTAATTTTTCTGTAATCAATGACGAGAAATAATCTTATTATTTCACTATTTAACAATGAAAGTAATAATTTTATCTGTGAATCGCTAAAGTGATTCTTTACACTATTGCAAAATAAAACATAATTTTTTTACGAATGCATTTTAATAACCTTTTTTTTCTCTTTTTCTTAATTTTATGTCAAGTAAATATATAAACATACATACACATTCGAATCTTAGTAGTGATCAGACGAATATTATTTCGATATATAGTCATTCCATTGGTGATAGTCGATGTATTACAAGAGGATATTATTCTATCGGGGTTCATCCATGGGATGTAGAATCACTCTCTATTGAAGCAGTGGAGCAAAAGATAATGGCTTATTTACAGGATGAGCGTTGTGTTGCTATTGGTGAAATAGGTCTTGATTACCATCGTAACTTGGATCATGATCTTCAGCGAAAAGTCTTTGGCGTACAACTACGGTTGGCAAATAAATGTCATAAGCCAGTAATACTTCATGTCGTAAAGAGTTATCATGATATATTGAGTTATTGGAAAGAAAATCAGGGGGTTTGGATATTTCATGCTTTTCAAGGAAGTGAAGAATTTATGTTACGATTTATAGATGCTCCTGTCTATTTTTCGTTAGGAATAAGAGAGGTTAATCGTTTGAAAAAGATGAACTTGATTCACCTGATACCATTGGATAAGCTCTTTTTGGAGACCGATGATAAGGGGGATACGATTGAAGAAGTCTATGCACATTTCTGTGTGAATAGTGGTTATCCTTTGGAGATGATAAAAAAGTGTATATTTGGCAACTTTTGTAAGGTATTTAAAGATGTCAAATATTAGATAATAAACTTTTAGAGTAAAATGAATTGGTTTAGAAGAACTGAGATTCTTGTTGGAGATAAAGCAATGCAAGATCTTAGAGATGCGCATGTTATTGTGATTGGTCTTGGTGGTGTTGGTGCATATGCCGCTGAATCTATTTGTAGAGCTGGGGTAGGACGAATGACATTAGTGGATGGAGATACTGTGGATGAGAGCAATCGTAACAGGCAATTGCCTGCATTATTATCTACTAATGGAAAGCCTAAAGCTGAAGTTTTAAGGGATCGGTTTATCGATATTAATCCTGAAATAGTGATAACTGTTGTAAATCGTTTTATTAGGGATGATCAAACAGTAGAACTTCTTGAGTCTGGTAATTATGATTGTGTGGTTGACTGTATTGATACGCTTTCACCTAAGGTTAATTTATTACGACATTGTGTAGAGCGTGGTATTCCGATTGTCAGTTCTATGGGAGCTGGAGGGAAGTTTGATCCTACACAAATAGAAATCGTTGATATTAGTGAAAGTTATAACTGCAAATTAGCAAGACAAGTGAGAAAACGTCTAGGGAAATTCAATATTCGTCAAGGAATCCCAGTTGTGTTTTCACCTGAAGAGGTCGAGATTTCAAAAGTGATTGAAGAAAAGGGTCAGAATAAAGCTTCTGTTGTTGGTACAATATCATATATGCCTCCTGCCTTTGGGTGTGCGGTGGCCTCTATTGTATTACGCAAACTACTAAACAAGGTATAAATAAAGGGACTCTCACATGTGAGGTCCCTTTTACTTAAAAATGATGGAAAAACAAAACCATCGTAGATTAACCTATAAAACGTTTGCAAGATATGAAAAAAGTGTTCAATATGAAATGAATATTGTTAAAAAACATATACTTTATCGTTGATTTTATATTTGCTTCATTTTAACCTCATATCATTGTTACTTATAGATTCTCTTTCCTGAATCTTTATCTCACAGAAACTAAATATATTTCTGTGAGATATCTATTTCTGATATTACATGTTTAACACGTCTGTATTATTTGATCCGAAATCTTAGGGCATGATTGTCCCATATCGTATCATCTTTTTTCTAGTCCTTAAATCGATGAAGTACAATATGATACAAAATGAACTGTACGTCTTATTTTAAGATAGATATGTCCTAATTTTAATGTGAGTAGGAAAGTAATACCTGTAACAGTAAACTTGTCTAGTGAAAAAAATTATTTTTGTATTATATAGAGATTACGAATTCTTGAAACTGACATACAAATATAATGGCTAAAAAATACAGACCTTTAAATTCAGTCTTGGTGAAACCTACTGGACCAGACTGTAATCTTAACTGCACATATTGTTTCTATTTAGAGAAAGCAGAACTCTTTAAAGAACAGAAAATACATCGAATGTCTGATGAAACACTTGAGGAGATGGTTCGTCAAGTAATGCAACAGTCTGGTGAGGCTGTCTCTTTTGGATGGCAAGGAGGTGAACCTACACAAATGGGGGTTGACTTTTTCCAAAAAGCAATTGATTTTGAGATGAAATATGGTCATGGACAATCTGTTGGAAATGGATTACAAACTAATGGTCTTTTGTTAAATGAGGACTGGGCTAGGTTTCTAAAGAAATATGATTGGCTTGTTGGATTATCTTTGGATGGTCCACAGCATATCCATGATAAGTATCGATTTGATCGTGCTGGTAAGGGAACATGGGAAAGAGTTGAGCGAAATGCTAAAATGCTTCTTGAGGCAGGTGTGTCGGTTAATGCGATGTGTTGTATTACCGATTATTCATCACAGTATGCTGAAGAGTTGTACAACTATTATAAGAATATGGGATTAACTTTTATGCAGTTTATCCCAGTCGTTGAGACCGATAAAAATGATCCTACTTTAGCTGCACCTTTCTCTTTAGATCCTGTTGACTATGGACATTTTATGATTAAGCTTTTTGACCTGTGGATTAATGACTTTAAAGATGGTCAACCTACTACATCAATTCGTTTCTTTGAATCAATATTTCATGCCTATGTAGGTATGGAGCCACCTGAGTGTGGGTTGATGAAAGAGTGTGGTGCATATGTTGTTGTTGAGCATAATGGAAATGTCTATTCTTGTGATTTCTTTGTGGAACCGAAATTTAAGTTAGGTAATATTAAGCATGATCGTGTGATTAATATGTTGAATTCAAAGAGACAGCAATCCTTTGGTGCAGCAAAAGCAAATGTTCCTAGAAAATGTAAAATGTGTGAGTGGTACACGAAATGTTATGGCGGATGTACCAAAGATCGTATTAAAGATCCAGCGGATAACAAACAGCCACGTTTTTGTACTGCATACAAGATGATCTTTAAGCATGTTGATCCTGTGATGAAATCTTTGGCTGCTCAGTGGAAAGAGCAGCAGGCTCAGTTTCAGAAGTCTCAACAAAGTGGTGGTACTTATAATGCTTTTGAAGATTTTGTGAAATAAGTTTTGTGATGGTGTTTATAAACGGATAGACTGTTTTTGTAAACATAGTCTTAATGGGGATTTGCTCTAGTGTATTTGAGGCTAGAGTAAATCCCCATTCTTTGTTTCGAGATGAACATGGAATCTTTGTATTTTTCTGGTTAGCTATTGGATAGAACCATTTGTGTTTCTGTAATACGGCATGTGCTACGTTTCTTTTTACGTACAAACTCTATTTTTTAATGAAAAAACTTACCTTTGCGTAAAATTTTGTGTAAGAAAACATTAAACTATAATTATAAATGGCACTACAATGTGGTATCGTGGGTCTTCCAAATGTAGGAAAGTCCACTCTTTTTAATTGCCTTTCTAATGCGAAAGCACAGTCTGCAAATTTTCCATTCTGTACGATAGAACCAAATGTTGGTGTGATTACAGTTCCAGACGATCGATTGATAAAACTAGAAGAGCTTGTAAAACCTGAAAGAGTTCAGCCTGCAACAGTTGAGATTGTTGATATTGCTGGTTTGGTGAAGGGTGCAAGTAAAGGCGAAGGTCTAGGAAATAAGTTCCTTTCAAATATTAGAGAAACAGATGCAATTATCCATGTGGTTCGTTGTTTTGAAGATGATAATATTACGCACGTAGATGGATCTATTGACCCAGTACGTGATAAAGAGGTAATTGACACAGAACTTCAGTTGAAGGATCTTGAGACTGTGGAGACTCGTCTGTTGAAAGCACAGAAGATGGCTAAAACAGGGAAAGATGCAGCTGCAATTCGTTTGGTAGGTATTTTAGAAAGATATAGAGATACGCTTCTTCAAGGTAAATCAGCTCGTGTAGTTGAATTATCAGAACAGGAAGAAGAAGTGACAAAAGATCTTTATCTTTTGACGACGAAGCCTATTTTATATGTTTGTAATGTTGATGAGGCTTCTCTACGTAATGGAAATCCACATATTGATGCGTTCAAAAATGCTGTTAAAGAAGAAAATGCTGAAGTGTTGATTCTTGCCGCTGCAATTGAGGCTGATATTGCTGAATTAGAGACTTATGAAGAGCGTGAAATGTTCTTGGATGATCTTGGTATCGAAGAGCCTGGTGTTGCTAACTTGATTCGTTCTGCTTATAAATTGTTATGTCTTGAGACCTATTTTACAGCTGGAGTAAAAGAAGTTCGTGCATGGACTTACCCTAAAGGAGCTACAGCACCACAAGCTGCAGGGGTTATCCACTCTGACTTTGAGAAAGGATTTATTCGTGCAGAGGTAATCAAATATGTTGATTATGTTGAGCTAAAGTCCGAAGCTGCATGTAAAGACAAAGGTAAAATGTCGATTGAAGGTAAGGAGTATATTGTACAAGATGGAGATATTATGCATTTCCGTTTCAATGTATAATCTCACTTTAATAGATATAAAAAAGTCGTATTCAATATCATGAATACGACTTTTTTTATTAAATGTTTACCAGTACATCCTTAATGATCTCAATAGCTTCACGTAATTGTGCCTCATTAATAACAAGTGGCGGTGTAAAACGAATATTATAATCATGGGTAGGTTTTGCTAATATACCTCTATCTTTCAACTCTAAACAGAGGTCCCAAGCACTTTTAGGGGAGGCTGCATCAATTTCTATTGCATTAAGAAGTCCTTTTCCACGAACCTCTTTGATATATCTCGATGGTATGTGTTTCATCTCTTCTCTGAAGATTTTACCTAATAGTTCACTATTGGTGATAAGATCTTCATCTTCAATGATTTTAAGTGCTTCGACTGCAACTACAGCAGCTAATGGGTTGCCTCCATATGTTGATCCATGCTCGCCAGGTCGTATTGTAAGCATAATCTCATCATCTGCTAGTACACAAGATACAGGAAGCATTCCTCCAGAGATTGCTTTTCCTAAGACAAGGATATCTGGTCGTACACCTTCGTGATCGCAAGCAAGCATTCTACCTGTACGGCCTAGTCCTGTTTGCACTTCATCGGCTACAAGTAAGCAGTTGTGTCTTTTACAAAGTAATGAAGCATTGTGAATAAAACCATCATTGGGAACATATACTCCTGCTTCCGCTTGAATAGGTTCGATAAGTAAACCCGCAACAAGTGGATCTTTTAATACCTCTTCTAATGCATCAAGGTCATTATATGGAATTCGAATAAAACCAGGAGTATAGGGCCCGTAGCCACCATATGCAGAAGGATCGGATGACATCGAAACAATTGTGATTGTTCTTCCATGGAAGTTTCCATCACAGACTACTATCTTCGCTTCATTTTCAGGAATACCTTTAACTTCATATGCCCATTTTCGTAATAGTTTTAATGCCGTTTCGTCAGCTTCAGCTCCACTATTCATAGGGAGCATTTTATCGTACCCAAAAAGATTTGCAGTATATTTCTCCCACTCTCCTAATTGATCATTATAATAGGCTCTAGATGTAAGAGTTAGTTTTTGACACTGTTCTTGCATTACTTTTACTAGCCTTGGGTGACAGTGTCCTTGGTTGACAGCAGAATATGCTGCAAGAAAATCCATGTATTTGTTTCCTTCAACATCCCATACATAGATGCCCTCTCCTTTACTTAAAATAGCTGGTATAGGATGATAGTTATGGGCACCATAATGGTGTTCAAGGTCCATGTAGTAGTTCGAACTCTTTTTCATTGAATATAGATTAAAAAATTTGAATAGCTTGTCTATAAATTTACATTTTTTAATGCATTCATCCTTTAAAATCTATAATGTTGTTTAGCATTCACTTTAATAATTATCTATCATCTGCGTTTATACTTACAGTTCAATATTTAATACACTGTAATAAGATTCTCTCAAATTATTGTATCGTGATTACTGACAAAAGGGTCAAATCATGGTTTAATGAAATAGTATTCCATTAAATTGACAGTATGAAGTTTGATGATACTTGATCTGAATTGATTAAATTTTATTTCCACGATTAAGGTAATCTGTAGGGGTTAGCCCAAAGTGTTTTCTAAAATTAGAAGAGAAGTAGTTGGGGTTATTAAACCCTATTTTATCACTAATCTCAGTAATAGTATATTGTTCCGTTTTTAAGAGTTCTAACCCTTTCTGTATTCTGAATTTCATTACAAAACTACTTGTAGATTCCCCTGTGACACTCTTTAGTTTTATATGTAGATTTGATCGACTCATACCTGCGAGGTCAGCAAATGTATCTACCGAAAAATCTTTTCTGTGATAATTGCGTTGTAGGACCTTATTGATATTTTGAAGGAATTGCTGCTCTTTAGTTATGGGTTTTATGTTTTCGTCAGTACTCTCTCTTGTTTGAAAGATTTGTTTCATTTTTATATTTGTTCGCAAACTTCCAATAAGATATTCATAGAGCTTTTGTGATGAGAAAGGGGGAGAGATAATATGATCGACTCCTTTGCGTATGAATTCTATTTCACTATTCTCGTCTAAGTCGTTACATATGATGATTAATGGAATGGCTAAAAATTTGATATTTTGTTTTATCTTTTTACACAGCTCAATAGCTTTTGTCTTCTGTGGACTATTACATAGTATTAAAATGATATCGATCTCTTTTGATGTTAATTTATTCATTGACTCGACATCAGATGACGTAAAATGGATATTAAAATGATCTTTTAGTAATTGACCGTAGTTTTCTCGTAGCTTAATCTCTTGAGAAACAAATAGAAGGTCATAATGCCCATGGTCTTCAAGATATTTTTCAATCTTGATATCCTGGTCTTGAGGTCTATTTTCCTCTTTTTGACGAATGAATACTGTTGGTGTATCTTGGTTGTTTCTCTTTCTTAATGATATGTGTATTTTTATTTTTTTTCCAAAAAACAAGAATATAATGAACAAAATAGGCATAGCTACTCCCCACCATAACCTATTGGATTCATCTTTAATCTCGATATGTATTCTTGTTTTAATAAGAGGTAAAGAACTATTGTTCTGGGCTTTTATGTCAAGAGTATAATGGCCATCCTTTAGTTCAAAAAATGAAACTTCATGCTTTCCAGACTTAGGACTCCAATTTTTATTCTGGTTCAAAAGTTTATATTGATACTTTACTCTATGCGCATTGTAATTTTGAGTTGTGCTGAAATATGCTTTAATGTGATAATGATTTGATAGGAAAGTAATCTTTTCATTTGAGTGTAAGTTGTGAAATACTGTCGAATCGGTATGTTCTTTATTATATCCAATGAGTTTGTAAACGTTTAGTTTATTATTAGGATCTTTTTCTGCTTTTATAGGTTTAAACATCGTTATCCCATTTATTCCTCCAAATCCAATCGTACTATCTTTAAGTATAACACCACTATTGTTGATGAACTGGGTGTTAAGAATACCATCTTTTTTGGTGTAAAGATTTACTTCTTCTGTTTGTGTATTGTAAGAAACAACTCCTTCAGTGGTGGAGAACCATATATTATTTTTTTTATCAGATAGGATTGTATTTATCGTGCTACCGTTGTAAATCCGCAATGGTTTGGGAGTGTAAAATGATTTTGTTATTGGATCATAGCAGTTGATACCAGAATGTGTTCCTACCCATATTCTTCCATCATGGTCTTCTTGTATTGTTGAGACTCGATTGTCTGAAAGCTTTCCTTGTTTTTTTATTGTCGTAAATTTAAAGAAAAGATCTCGTGAAGAGTGAAAAAGATTAAGACCATTATAGGTGCCTATCCATATTCGTTCGTGTCTATCTTGAAAAAGAACAGATATTTGTTCTGAGGTAAGTCTATTTCCTTTTTTGTCTTGTGTGTGTGGTGTTACAGTTTCTTTTGCCAAATCAAATTCAACAAGTCCTTTCCATGTCCCCACCCAAATATGTTTGTTGTGGTCTATAAGTATGTCATAGATATGATTGTCAATAAGTCGATGCTTTGTTTTAGTGCTGATTTTTAGCCATCTGGATGTGTTTTGATTTAATATAGTTAAACCATTTGCATGGGTGCCTATAATTGAAAGAGAGTCATTGATTGATTTTATGGACTGAATATTATTATCAACCCTTTGTTGTCCTTTGGAATTTCTTTGCCTAAGAATTTTATTTTGAATGTCCCATTCGCAAATACCTTCATCTGAGGTTCCGATCCAAAGATTCTTATTCGAATCTAATTGTAGGCAGTTGACTAATTTACCAGGGATTTTAATATCTCTGTATGATATCCAATTATTCAATGTATGGAAGGGAAGGTCTGATGGTTGATGATAATTGACACCACCGAAATATGTTCCTAGCCAAGCTCCTTTGTTGGAGTGATCAATAAAGATGGAGTGAATCGAGTTATGGCTAAGAGAGAATGGGTCAACCTTATTTTCTGAAATAACTTGTATCTCTTTGGAGAGGGTGTTATAGATGGATAAACCCTTAAATGTGCCTATCCAAAGTTTGTTTTTATCATAGAAAGCTAGATCTCTTGTTTTATTACTTGGAAGTTGGTCTACTTTATAAAGAATATTAAAGTTTAAGTCCGTCTGAATTACTCCTAACTTTTCGGTTGCGATCCAAAAATGTTTTTGATTGGGAGAGAGAATTATTTTGTTAATGTGGAGCCCTTCAAGTATTGGTTTGGCATTAATGATTTTACGTTGTATTAGATCTAAAATAAAGATGCCGAATTCAGTATATACAACTGCACGATCTTTAAAAGAGAGTACTCCTTTAATATGATTATATTGAATGCTTTTATTTTTAATATGGATCTTTCTGAATGTACTTTTTGTTTGTTTTTTTCTGTATACATCACCATTATATCTAAAACACCATAAACTGAGCTCTGTGTCCTGTGTCATTGCTGAGACATATTTCTTTAGACTATTGGTTTTTAGTTCATATTGGATAAAATTATCTGATAAGGGGGTGTATTGAGATACACCATTATCTGTCATGATCCACAGCTTATTGCTATTATCTTCAAAAATATTATGAATGAAGTTTGATCCAATAGAGGTTGAGTCTTTAGAAATATGTAGATATGGAATAATAGTATTTCCAATAATTCTATTTAGACCATTGTGTGTTCCAACCCATATATTTTGATTTTGGTCTTTAAAAATGGTTGAGATAGTATTGTTGGTGAGACCATTTTCTTTATCAAAATGTCTAAAGTTGTAATCATAAGTGAAAGCATGGCAATCTAATTTTAGCAGTAAGATTAGCGAAAATACTTGAATAAATAGATGTTTCATACGTCGTTCACATGAGTGTAGATACCATCTACGGTTAAAGAATAGATTCAAAAATGATCTTAGTTTATGGTGTTATTGAAGTGTAAATATATACAATGTTTTGTCTAGAATCATTCAGAATGTTGTAAATTAATAATGTTTGTTTAAATTGCTGTTCTATAGGTTGTTATGTTGGCTGCTGTGTGGTCCATTTTTATTTTGATTCAACATATCTATCAAATATTTCAACATATATCGTTATTCTTTATGGATATCTGAATTTCATTGATGATAGGATGATATACATTTGTTGGTGATGATGAAAGGGGGATTCGTTTAAACTCTCTATCTGTTGATACATTCAAGATAACTAACAAACATTTTATATGAAAACTAACATTTTTATTAGAAGGCCACTCTTCTTAATAATGCTAATTGCAACTATAGGCCTCTTTAGTTGTGAGGAGAAGCATGAATTGAGAGACGCAGGAGTGACACCTCAAATAAGTTATGATCTATCTACTAGTGATGCAAATGTTAATGCATCTATCATGACAATTACTAGTGATGGTACTAAATTTCAGACAGAGGCCTACACTTCAAATGAGCCAAAAACGAATTGTTTTATTACAAGTTATGTCTTGAAAAAAGCAATGCTTGGAGACCAAAACAAGTCAATTAATTTATTTAATTTGAACAAAGATAGTGGGGTAATAACTGTAGCGAAAGGAAATCACATCGATCCTGGGACTTATGTTTTAGAGATACAGGTAAATAGTTCAAGAAATTCAAGTATAATAAAAGACGCTTTTAAAATAGAAGTTGTTGAGACTGGTGCAATCTATAACAATCGTACCGCGTTTATTGGAAAGGACTTCCTTTCAGGAGTACCTGAGATAAAGGGTAATCTTACAAATGTCAAATTTAAGATTGAGGGGGATGCACACGGTTTTGTGATTGATGAAACCAGCGGTGAAGTCTCTTTAGAAGCTGCGAATGCATTGAAAGCTGGAGATTATGAATTGGACGTTAGGTTGATTTATGATGGAGGAGAGTTATCTTTTCCTAATGCAATCCAATTCGTTATTGAAAAAGAAATTATTGCACCATCAGCATTTTCTTATCCAGAAACGAATGTCGAAAAAGGATTAGCAATGTTAATTGACCCTATAATCACTGGTAATGACTTGACATTTGAATTTAAACAAACACCTCCAGCTGGTTTTGTTTTGAACGACAAAACAGGTGTTGTTTCTCTACCTTTAGGTCATACGCTTTCGGTTGGTGAGTATAATGTTGAAATTACAGCTTCAAATTCAAAGGGAACAGCCGATGCTGCAATCAAAGTGAATATTGTACACCCTATCCCGAAAGCACTTCAGTATGCGATAAATGAAGTTCGTATTGTTCAAGGTAGTGGATTTACTTCTGTTGAACCGACGATGACTAATAATGAGAATGTAACCTATGCTTTAACAGATAAGCAGTTTGCAATAAGTGATAAAGGAGTGATATCGCTAGCAGATGCAAACGGGGTTGCAGAGGGAGACTATGAATTAAATGTTGAAGTTACGTATCCGGGTGGCAAGGTAACTTTTGATAAAGCATATACTGTACATATCTCTTCAGGAGTTATTGCACCTACTGTGCTTACCTATTTAGAGACTACTGTTGTTCAAGGTGTAGAGACGGTAATTGTTCCTAATGTTGATGGTGTAGGAGTGACATTTAAGTCTAAGAATCCACTTCCTGCTGGGATAACATTAAATAAAGATAATGGAGTTATTACCTTGGGCCAGAATAATAGTATTGCTGTACAAGATCATGAAATTATCATTATAGGAGGTAATAGTAAAGGAGAACTAGAAGCATCGTTTACACTTCATGTGGAGTCTCAGCCTAGTGACTTTAGTTATGCAGTAAATGAAATTGTTACTGGAAACAAAGGATTTACAAGTGATATGCCTACAATTACAGATGGAATTGGAGTTGCTTTTTCGATTGACCAACAGGATAAGTTTATCGTTAATCCTACAAATGGTGAGGTAGGTGTTAAAGAAGGTGTTTATATTCCAGGTGGTGTCTATGATTTAACGGTAACTGCAGATAAAAGAGGATTTAAACTAACAACCTCATATAAAGTTACCATGTGGGAGGTTAAATATACACCAAATGTATTAGAAGGAACTACGTCAGATGCCTTAGAGGGGAATATTCCTGACATTGTTGAAGGTCCATCGGTTCCGGATAAAATTCTTCATGAAGTGAGAGGTGTTTACTATACTGGAACAATAAATGGTGTAGATTATAAAGATGTTCTCATTAAGGGTGGTGCTGCTAATTTTACTCCAGAGGTAAAAGAAATATCTACAGCATTAGATCTAGTGAAGAGTGGAAACAACTTTAATACTAATAAGTTTAGAGATTGGGTTGGAGTACCACCAGATGCTGCAGGAAAAGTAGGTAAAGGTATCTGGGATGGCAAAATAAAAGTTAAGTCAGGTAAACTAATTCCAGGTCACTACTCGATGGTGACAAGATTATGTGGTGATGGGGTAAAAGCAGAGATGCATCACACTATAGATATCGTAATAAAGTAAAAGAAATAAACAAATCTCTCTTCGAATTCGAAGAGAGGTTTCAATCCAAACATTTTGGATCGAATCTTAAAATATTTCATGTAATTATACCATTCGTAGTATGAAAAATATATTATCACTCATCATCATGATGGCCTTCTCCTTTAGTTTGTATGCACAGACTACAGTGATTCAGGGGATTGTAAAGGATAACAAGGGTGAGCCACTTCCTGGGGTTACGGTTCATATAAAAGGAACTAGCATTGGAACCATTACGTCTTTTAATGGAGATTATACTTTAAAAGTAAAAGAACCAAAAGAGAAAACACTTATCTTTTCATTCATCGGTTTTGAAAAGCAAGAGAAAAAAATAGGTGATGCTACTCGAGTAGATATTGTCCTTAATACCATGACAACGGACTTAGATGAGGTTGTTGCGATTGGTTATGGTACCCAAAAGAAGAAGTCTTTAACAGGTTCTATTAGTTCTGTGGGATCCAAAGACCTTGCGAATCTACCTACAACAAACGTTGCGGCAGCACTTTCAGGTAAAGTTTCTGGAGTACAAATTACAATGAGTGAAGGTTCTCCTGATGCGAAAGTGAGTATTAAAGTTCGTGGAGGTGGATCAATAACACAAAGTAATGAACCACTGTATATTGTGGATGGTTTTCCTTCTGAAGATGGAATTAACTTTATTGACCCTTCTGACATTGAAACTATCGATGTTCTTAAAGATGCATCTTCCGCAGCTATTTATGGATCTCGTGGAGCAAATGGGGTGATCTTAGTGACGACAAAGTCAGGTACAAAAGGAAAGACTCGTATCAGTTACGATGGTTTTTATGGAGTAAAGCAGATCTCTAAAAAAATGGATTTAATGAATCCTTATGAGTTTGTCTTACTTCAGTATGAGAACCAATATGACGAAAAACTTGAAAATTTCACGAATGTTTATGGTGAGTATGATGAGCTAAAAGGATTGTATCAAGGTCGTGATGGTGTTGATTGGCAAGAGGAGATGTTTGGTGGTAATGCAATTACACAAAAGCATAAGGTAAGTATTAATGGAGGTAACTCGCAAACGCGTTATAACGTTTCTTATAGCTATGATGACAACCAAGGAATCATGGTGAACAGTGGGTTTAAAAGAAATTCATTTCGTTTGAAATTAGATCAAAAGATTAATGACTTTTTGGATGCTACTGTTACTACAAGCTATGTTAACCAAAAGACTTATGGAATGGGAACATCTGATCAAACGTCATATTTTAATAAAATGACACACATTGCTCGTTATCGTCCAACTATAGGTAAAGATGGTAAGGATAGTGATTTGATTTCACAAGATGAAGATCCTATTTTCGAAGACGAAAATGGAAATGTAATGCAAAATCCAGTTACATCTGCTTATGCTGAGACTCGTGAGAAAACGCGCGAAAACTTATCTATTAATGGTAATTTGAGAGCTAAGATTACAAAAGATTTAACAGCTACTGTAACTGGAGGTATGAATCGTAGTACAAGAATAAATGATTCATTTGATGGAGAACGTTCAGTAACTGCTAAGAGAAGAAGCTCTGCATTTGGTTCTACACAGTACGAGGTGCCTAATAGCTGGTCTGCTGCTGGTACATTAAACTATATCAAAACGATTGGTGAATTTCACAAATTTAACCTTTTGGTTGGTAGTGAAGTTGTACAAACATACTCTCGTTATTTGAAGGCTGAGGCTGCTAACTTCCCTAATGATGATATGGGCTTAGCAAATATGGGCTTAGGCGAAGCACAGCCTTTACGTTCAGGTATCTCTGAAACAGCATTACAGTCATATTTTTCTCGATTAAACTATAATATAGATGAAAAGTATCTGTTTTCATTTACATTCCGTGCTGATGGATCGTCTAAGTTTGGGTCAGAAAATATATGGGGATATTTCCCTTCTGGATCTGCCGCTTGGAGGTTGAGTGAAGAGGCCTTTATGCAAAATGTTCCACATTTGTCTAACTTGAAGGTGAGATTGAGTTACGGTACATCCGGTAACGATAGAATTGGTATTGATCTATCAAAGTCTAAAATGGTGAATGATAGTTACGGTTTTGGTAATAATAGAGAAGTAGTTATCGTACCTGCAAACATCCCAAATCCTAATTTGAAATGGGAGACCACACACTCAATGAATGGTGGAATTGATGTCGGATTTTTTGATCAAAGAGTAAGTTTAACCATTGATTACTATAAGGGAACAACAAAAGACCTTTTGTTAAATCGTCGTGTTCCTTTGACAACAGGATATAGTACACAAATGGTAAATGTCGGAGAGACAGAGAACCAGGGACTTGACTTTACGATTAATACGGTGAATGTTGAGACTAAGAACTTTACATGGACTACCAATTTCAATATCTCAACCAATAAAAATAAGGTGAAGAAATTGGCAAATGGACAAACATATTTTGAAGCGAGTGCTGCATGGAGTTCTAAGATGAACGAGAATGACTATATGATTCGTGTCGGAGATCCATTAGGACAGATGTATGGTTATGTTTATGACGGGTTCTACAGAGTAGATGACTTTACGAAAGATTCAACTCCAGGGAACTATGTTTTGGCAGATGGTATTGCTAGTGAACGTAATGTAGCTGCAGCACCAGGAGTGGTGAAGTATAAAGATCTAAATAATGATGGAGTAATAGATACAGATGATCGTGAAGTAATAGGAAATGCGAATCCAGATTTTTATGGAGGAATGACCAATACTTTTAGCTATAAGAATTTTGATCTAAGTATCTTCGTTAACTTCTCGCTTGGTAACGATGTTTACAATGCCAATCGAATTTATTATAACCAAGGTTACCAAAGAAATAATAATGCTCTTGCAGAGTTAAATGGTCGTTGGACTGATTTTGATGGTGGTGGACAAAAGATTACAAATACAGCGGCACTTAAAGAGATGAATAAAGATGCAACGATGCCTGCATGGGATGGTAATATGGTTCCTCACTTCAGTACTTTTGCTGTTGAAGATGCTTCGTTTTTACGAATTAATAATATCACGTTTGGTTACACCTTTCCTAAAAAGATGATGAAACGAGTTGGTTTAAATCGTCTACGTATTTATGGATCTGTAAATAACCTGTATACTTTTACTAACTACTCAGGTTTCGACCCAGAAGTAAGTACACGTAATAGCACAGGACTTACTCCAGGAGTAGATTGGGGTGCTTACCCAAGAAGTAGAACGTTTATTATGGGTGTAAATCTTTCATTGTAATAGTAAGGTGTAAATCTTAAAAAGATATTGAATTATGAAGGCAAAGAATATATTAGTTGCACTTTCGCTATTTGGGGTAGGAATGTTATCCTCTTGTGAGAGTATGTTAGATATTGAACCTCAATCATATTATATTAAGGATAAGTTCTTTAAAGATGCTGATCAAGCAGAAATGTCTGTTAAAGGAATTTATGATGTGTTGAGTACCAAGTATACTTACTCACATTTACTCTCTTTAAATTATCCTATGGATAACGATATCTCCTTTATGAAAGGAGCTACTTTTAACAACGATAACAGATTGATTGCTCATTATACAGTAACTCCAACGACTTCATTGGTCGAAAGAACATGGGGATATTTGTATAAAGGAGTAGAGAATGCAAACGTTGCTATTGAAGGAATCCATTCAATGGACCTTTATAAAAATGGAACGGACGCTTCAAAAAAGAGGTTGTTTCAACTGGAAGCAGAAGCAAAGTTTATGCGAGCATTCCTATATTTTGATTTGGTGCGTCTTTGGGGCGATGTCCCTCTAAAAACTACGGCTACTGTAACATCGGATGATTACAGTATTGAACGTTCGGATAGAGACTTGGTATACGCACAGATTATCAAAGATCTAAGAGAGGCTAAGAGTCTTTTAGGTGAAGATACCGGATATCAAAATGATAGAGTAAGCCAAGGAGCGATCAGTGGTTATATTGTTCGTGCACTTCTTTACCGTGCTGGGTATTATTTGGCTGCCGATGGTAACATGAAACGTAGTCCAGATTATTTAACGTATTATAAGGAAGCTGCAGTCGAAGCAAAAGAGTTAATGGATAGAGGGACTCATGATCTTTTAGATGATTATGAGCAATTATTTAAGAATCTCGCAATATTCAAACAGGATGCCAAAGAGAATCTTTTTGAAATAGCATTTTTCAATGCTTCGCATGGAACACAAGATGCTGGGATTATTGGAACATGGAATAGTCCGCTTGTTAAAGCAGGTAAGTATGGTAGAGCTAATGCGTATGTTCAAGTTGTTCCTACTTTCAAAGACGAATTTGAAGGGTTAGACCAAAGGCGTGATGTATCTGTTGCAGACTTCACAATTGATGCAGATGGTTCTCATAAATCAATTGGCGAAGGGAAGCCTTTTTATCCTGGAAAGTGGAGAAGAGATTGGATTGCGGAACCTGCTCAAAATCCGAATAATACCAACGTAAACTGGTGTACATTAAGATATGCAGATGTACTACTTATGTTTGCAGAAGCTGTAAATGAGGTGAGAGATGATCTTCCAGCCGGTATTACATTGCAAGATGGGTTCGATGCGATAAATAAAGTTCGTAAGAGAGCTGGGGTTATTGATGTAGAGAATACGCTTGACCATAATGATTTCTTATTAGCGATTCAGAAAGAGCGTAAATTAGAGTTGTGTTTTGAAGGGTGGAGAAAGTATGATTTGATTCGATGGAACTTATTGGATACAAAAATTAAAGAAACACAAGCTAAAATGAACGCAGAGTACCCTAGTGCAAACTCTACTGGTAATCAGATAGGTTATTTAGCAGGAAACCATTTTGAAGCTAACAAACACGAATTATTGCCAATTCCTCAAAGAGAAATTGCAGAGAATAATAAGTTGAAGGAGCATCAAAATCCAAAATACTAAGAATAAATTAGGTGGAGCAAAAGTAAATTTTGTTTTTAATAGATTCGGGGCAACCAATTATGGTTGCCCTTTTTTGCTTTTATTTGTTACGTTGTAAAGAATTAGCTCATAAGTATAGTCGTATTATAGTATGTGTTTTGATGTTCAATTTACTGTTTATTAGTCTGCTATGTGTTTTAATTTCTGTGGTTGCTATAAGTTTGAAAAATAAAAAGAGAAAAATCCTACTTTGATTGTTACACTTTAATGTGAATATCGTCATGATAATGTATGGGACCAAAATCGAATATAATAACGGATACTTTGCGATTGCGCTTGATACAGTTTGCTCGAACATTTATGACCGACTATGCTTATGCAGAGGATGTGGTACAAGATGTTCAGCTTAAGCTCTTATCTAGCAATAGTGCATTGGATAACGTGGACAACATAGAAGCTTTTCTGTTCCGTATGGTTCGAAACAGGTGTTTGGATCTAATCAAAGTTAAACGCAATAAGTTTACTTTATTAGAGAACAATATGGACTGTGAAGACAGAGATCTAATGCATCTGATTGAAAGCAAAGAGATGTCACAAGTCGCTGTAACATTGATGGAGGAGCTACCCGAGAAACAAAGGATGGTAATTTATTTAAATGATGTAGAACAGATGAATTCAGATGAGATATCTGACATCCTAAATATGGATCCTAAAACAATAAGGGTAAACTTGTCTAGAGCGAGAAAACAAATAAGGGAACGATTAAAAATTATATGTGCATATGGTACCGCCTAAGATATATGAGTTGCTAGATAAATATTACGAGGGCACCAATAGTCCTTCTGAACTCAATGAGTTAGTCTGTTTCTTTAAACAAACAGATGAGATTCCTTCAGACCTACTACCTGATAAGGTGATGATTCTAGGTGTTGATGGTTTACATGATCGTTTGATACCCAAAGAGACCATGGATACCAATAAGAAAGTGATTACACCGAGATGGTATAGATGGGTTGCTGCGGCTTCAATTGTGGCTGTAATATCTATTGTTGGAGTCAATGAATTGTTCGAGACAATACCAAAGAAGCAGCCTATTTATGGTTATTATAATGGAAAACCTATCACAAATAGATTAGTAGCAGCGGAGCAATTTAATAGTACTTTAAATAAGATATCCCCTTCATTCTTGAAGATGCATAAAGAGGTGGAAAAGATAGAGGAAATGAAGAAATGTAATGATGTAATAAATAAAGTAAAGCCATGATAAAGAAGATCATTTTAATAATGACTGTATTGATGTCGTTGAGCTCATATGGTCAAGGCAATGTGAGGAGCTATTTATCTAGTCTGTCAGGCAAAAAAGGTTATACTACAATAGAGTTTACTCCTTTTATGTTTGATATGATTCGTAATGCAGAATTGGAGACTGAAGGGGCTGATGATCTTTTTGATAATATCGATTCAATGTTGTTAATCACGACAGATGAAAACTCTATTCTCGGGACCATAAAGCCTTTGTTGTTAAAAGATAAATACCAATTGATGATGCAGATGTATGATCAGGATGAGTCTCATATCATCTTCTATGGTCTAATGAAAAACAAAAGGGTTACTGATTTTATAATGATCATTGATGATAAAAAGGATTTTTTAGTATTAGAGTTACAGTGTGATATGACCCTGGATCAATTAAAAACTGTTACTAGACAGATTTCAGTCAAAGGAATAAATAATTTTAAATAAAGATACGATGAAAAATAAATCGATAGTTAGTCTTTTTCTTTTAATGATGTTGGTGCTGCCAATGTCAGCATTTGCAAAATCAGGAATCTCTATATTTCATGATAAATGTAGTGGAATAGAAGGGATACAAAGATTCTCATTTTCGGGTAGTTGGTTTGACTGCTCCAAATTTGTATCGGATATTGATTTTTCTAGTATGGCGGAACAAACAAAAAATGTTTCGGTGATGATCTCATCCGATGATAAGGATAAAGTATTAAACGTGTGGAATGGATTGAGAAAAGATCTTAAATATAAAAAGATGATGACCATCCATAGTGATGATAAAACAACAATATCTTGTTGGGCTCGAATGAAGAGTCGTAAAGATATCCAAGAAATTGTATTAATTGTTTCTGACGATGACTCCTTGGTAACCGTAGGTTTAGAAGGAAACTATACAATGGAACAGATAAAAGCGATGTCGAAGAATATGAAGATGACAGTTGAATAAAAGAAGTTGTCTCTGGTTATTATTAGATCGATATAAATAATAAATGTATCTCATAAGAGTCAATGCTTTTGGGGTGTACTATTAAAGAGGCTTGATCAATATGATGATCAAGTCTTTTTAAACAGTATACCATGTATGTTTGCTATCAGTGTAATTTCGTAGGGAGAGGGTCGCTTCAAGTTATTAGGATAGGGTAGGTGAGAATTATGAATGATAGTGTGGCATGATTTGATACCAATTCAATAGTACATCCTTTCTTTGGAATTACTTCGGTTGTTATTGAATCGAAAGTCTTAGGTAACTAACTCATGATTAAAACCTCAATATTGATGAAACAAAGACTTAATGTGAGGGAGAAATGATGACTACTCATTTGACTTGTGATTTAGTAAATTGTGGTATACAAAAATCATACTTGTACTAATTTTAGTATGTCTTACATTCACCCATGCGATTAACAATATCTTAATGCAACCTAACACTCTTTCTTATGGTTAATTATCTGTCGATAATTACCATTTAAACCTTTATTCTTACCATTTTCGGGTATCTAATTCAGATACTTTTGTAGTGGAAAGAATCAATAAAGAAAGAGTATAATGAATAATAGCAAAATAAAACAGATTGAGTTTATTGCAATGATGGCATCTTTAATGGCACTGTCTTCATTATCAATGGATGCACTACTCCCAGCAGTAAATGTAATAGGGGAATCTATTGGTGCGACAAGTCAAACACAAGGACAACAATTGGTCACAATGATGTTTTTAGGACTCGGTGTGGGACAACTTTTTACTGGGGCTCTCTCTGATGCAATGGGACGGAAACCTGTGATATATATGGGCTTTGCATTGTTTTCATTAGCTAGTATTGCTTCTATCTTTTCTCCAAATTATGAAGTGATGATTATTAGCCGATTTATACAAGGATTTGGAGTCTCTGCTCCTAAAGCAGTGAGTATAGCTATTGTCCGAGATAGTTATAGTGGAGATCGGATGGCCAAGATTATGTCCTTCATCTCCGTTGTTTTCATTATTATCCCCACTGTTGCACCATCATATGGGATGTTTTTCTTGAAGTGGTTCGGATGGCAATCGATATTTACAAGTCAGATCGTTTTTGCTGTTATTGTATGCCTATGGATTGCTGCAAGACAATATGAGACGTTACCTTTAGATGAAAGAACTCCTTTTAAATTTACAGCGTTAGTTCGAAGCATTCGTTATTTCTTTGGACAGAAAGAGTCTGTTCTATATACTGTTGCTTTAGGTATGTTGACCGGAGCTTTTCTTGTGTTCTTATCTACGGCTCAAAATATCTTAGGAGTTCAATATGGTCTTGAAGAGATGTTTCCAAAATTGTTTGCACTGGTTGCAATGGCGATGGGGGTCTCCACTCTAATGAATGGTTTTGTTGTCGAGAAGATCGGTGCAGGCAAACTTATTAGTATCTCTTCTTTGTTCTTTACATTGATATCCTTATTATATATATTCATTTTTTATGGTGAGGGTAACCCTCCGATCAAAGTACTTCTATTTTTTCTAGTACTACAATTCTCGACGATGGGATTTCTTTTTGGAAACCTCAGTTCCCTTGCGATGGAGCCCCTGGGTAAGATTGCTGGAATGGGTGCAGCGATTAATGGGTCATTATCTACAGTGATTGCGGTTCCTATCGCATCATTTATAGGTTATTATGTGGTGGATACAACTTATCCTCTGTTTGTTGGATTTGCAGCTTCTGGAACCATCGCGATAATTCTGGTATGGGGGAAGCGCTATTGGGTGGGTGGTTCATAATTGAAGAGTTAAAGAGGTACTGTAAGATGTTATCAAAGATAAGATCTTACAGTACTTTAAATTATCTACTTAATAGAGAATCCAAAAGTTAGGTATATTTGTTCAGTATGTGGGTTAAGAATAATCGCACCCATTATAGGCATATCAAAGTGATCTGAGATCTTTACCTTTTTGGTATGGACAATTCCAATATTTGTGACCACTAGTTCTCCCAACTTATCAAATTTTGCTCCTGAAGTGCCGACAAAAAAGTCTGTGTTTTTCCATGTATATTTTGCTTCTCCATAAAATGTACGATTTCCGTTGGTTTCATAATATGCCGAAAGAGTGAAGTTTTTGATGCTTTGTATTAATCCGATTTCAAATGTGTGCGATGATTTTGAGAAATAACTCCCTTCTGTTCCCGGTTCTGTTGGGAAGTAGTAATCGGTGAGTATCAATGTTGTGTTTGTTGTAATGTTAATGCTAGTCCATAGATCTGCTTCTGTGGCAGATACTTGGTTGGTGAGAGCATAACTACCCCATGCCCCCAATTGAAACCATCCATATTTAAATGTTATGGCTGGTTGAACGACAGGGCTGTTTCCATAATCATTTCCTCTCCAAATATAACGATTCATAAAGGTGCCTGACACACTTAGACCATTGTCTTGAGCTCTAGCTGTATATCCTATTAAAATAAGACATAGTACAAAACTGCTTGTTAATTTTTTCATAGTAGATACTTTAGGTTAATATATGAATGAATAAAAAATACTTTCTCTTGATAGGTTAACTCAAAAGTATACTTATAATTTAATTGACTATGTGGCGTATAGGGGGTGTTGTTGTGAATTAATGTTTATTTAATGATTTGTGTTGTAATTTAAGGGGGTGATTGGTTTTATTGTATGTTTTATTTTGTTTGGTGTTTTGTTTATAGGGGGGTTGTTTGTAAAAATATATTTATTGTTTATTTCGAGTGTGCAAGTAATTGTTACTATCTCTGCTATTTATTTTGACCAGTAAATAAAGCTCTGTATTTTTGTTCTTCTTATGCTTTACCGTTAATTTCGGAGTATAAGTACGATGCTGAATATAAATAACAAAACGTTCCATCTCCATGAACAAGAAGAAGAGACCACTCAAGAATGATATAATAGAGATTAAAGGTGCACGAGTTCATAACCTAAAGAACCTGTCTGTGAATATCCCAAGGAATCAATTTGTCGTGGTGACAGGAGTTTCTGGTTCGGGAAAATCATCTCTTGCATTCGATACATTATATGCTGAAGGGCAACGTCGTTATGTCGAGAGTCTATCTTCTTATGCTCGTCAATTCCTTGGTCGTATTGATAAGCCAGAGGTGGATTATATCTATGGTATACCACCAGCGATAGCTATAGAGCAGAAAGTAAATATTCAGAATAATAGATCTACTGTAGGTACTTCAACAGAAGTGTATGATTTCTTACGTATTCTTTTTGCACGTTTAGGCAAAACCTTCTCGCCTATCTCAGGCAAAGAGGTCAAATGTTCAAGTGTTGAGGATGTGGTCAATTTCATTGTCTCTTATCCTGAAGGAACAAAGATGATGTTGATGGCGGCAAAAAGAGTTAGGGAAGGTCGAACACTTCTAGAAGAGTTGGATAGCCTACGACAACAAGGATTCTCAAGAATCAAGATTAATGATGAGTTAATCTCACTCTCTTCTTTGGATGAACGAGGTGATATAGATGCTGATTCTTTTGATATTGTTGTCGATCGTTTGGCGGTATCTCATGATGAAGAAAGTCGATATCGTTATGCGGATTCTGTGCAGACAACATTCTTTGAAGGCGACGGAGATTGCGAAATTATTGTAATGAAGTCAAGAACAGATGAAGCACTCTTTTCATTCTCTAATCGGTTTGAGAAAGATGGAATAAAGTTTGATGTTCCTTCGCCTGAGATGTTTACTTTTAATAGTCCTACAGGTGCTTGTGAAGTATGTGAGGGGTATGGCAAAGTGCTTGGCATTGATCCTGACCTTGTAATTCCAAACAAATCTCTCTCCATCTTTGAAGATGCGGTTGCTTGTTGGAGAGGAGAGAAGATGTCTGAGTGGAAAAATCAACTTCTTCTAAATGCCCATAAGTTTGATTTTCCTGTACATCGTCCATACATTGATCTAACCGAAGATGAAAAAAGATTATTATGGAGTGGCAATGATCATTTCGAAGGTATAGATGCTTTCTTTCGTATGGTGGAAGAGCAGGTTTATAAGGTGCAATATAGGGTTATGTTATCTCGTTATAGAGGCAAAACAACTTGTCCTTCATGTTTAGGATTCCGTCTAAAGAAAGAGAGTCGTTATGTAAAAGTTGGAGGCCGTTCTATCCAAGAGTTTTTGGATAAACCTGTATATGAACTAATCCCGATGTTTAAAGATATCGTCTTCGATGAGTATGAAGTGAAGGTGGCTAAAAGAGTTATTCATGAGATATCCAAAAGACTTGAACTAATTGATAAAGTTGGTTTAGGCTACTTGACATTAAATAGACTTTCCTCTACGCTCTCTGGCGGTGAAAGCCAGCGACTTAATTTGGTGACATCACTCGGGAGTAGTTTGGTTGGATCACTATACATACTCGATGAGCCATCAATTGGCCTTCACTCTAAAGACACAGAGAAACTAATTGCTGTGTTGACTGAGTTGCGTGATCTAGGAAATACGGTACTCGTGGTGGAGCATGATGAAGATATTATGCGTGCAGCAGATCAGATTATCGACATCGGTCCTCGTGCAGGAATGCATGGTGGAGAGGTGGTATTTCAAGGAAATATGGAGCAGCTTCTGGAAAGTGCTGAAACCTTAACATCGAAATATCTGTCAGGAACCATGAAGTTGGATGTCCCTTCTTCTCGTCGTTCAGTAAGAAATTTTATTACCGTACATGGTGCCAATGAAAACAACCTGAACCATGTGACTGCTAAGTTTCCATTGAATATGTTAACTGTAGTTACAGGCGTGAGTGGATCAGGCAAGAGTACATTGGTGAAAAATACCCTTTGGCCATTCTTAGCCAAATACCTTGGGGGATATGGTAACCCAACCGGAGCTCATGATGTGGTTGATGGTGACCTGTCTGCTGTTCAGGCCGTTGAATTTGTTGACCAAAATCCTATTGGTAAATCTAGTCGCTCTAATGCCGTAACTTATCTTAAGATATACGATGATATACGTGCCCTATATGCCTCGCAAAAGCAAGCAAAAGTAATGGGTATGAAAGCAAACTACTTCTCGTTTAATAGTGAAGGAGGGCGTTGTGAGCAGTGTAATGGAGAGGGGGTTACAACTGTCGAGATGCAATTCATGGCAGATGTAAGGCTTAAGTGTGATCTTTGTGATGGTAAGAGATTTAAGCCAGAAGTATTAGAGGTGAAATATCGAAAGAAAAACATATATGACATTCTTTCTTTAACGGTCAATCAAGCAGTAGACTTCTTCTCAGAAGTGGATAGTCGTTATGAGAAAGCAATTGTGAAGAAACTTAAAACACTTCAGGATGTCGGATTAGGCTACGTTAAACTAGGTCAATCTAGTAGTACACTTTCAGGAGGAGAGAGCCAGCGTGTGAAACTTGCTTCATTTCTTTGTAAAGAGAAAGCTGTACCAACGGTATTTATCTTTGATGAACCAACCACAGGACTTCATTTTGATGACATCGCACTATTGATGAAATCTCTTCAGTCGCTGATTGAAAGAGGCCATACGGTTATCATTATCGAGCATAACCTCGATGTGATAAAAACAGCCGACTGGATTATAGATCTAGGTCCTGGTGGTGGAAAAAGAGGTGGTGATATTGTTTTTGAAGGAACACCAGAGGAGTTGGTGGAATGTAAAGAGAGCGTCACTGCTCCATATTTAAAAGAGAAGCTATAATAATCATTGATCTCTTCGAGGACGTAATATATGCATTCAGATACTAAAGTGACCATTAATAAAGAGCTGGAATATGCTAAGGACTTTGTCTCAAAGTCCTCATGGCATATATTTCTTACAGGCAAAGCGGGGACAGGTAAGACTACCTTTCTACGGTCTGTTCCAAAGATCACTAAGAAGAAGACAATTATTGTTGCGCCTACTGGTATTGCTGCTATCAATGCTGGTGGTCAAACGATCCACTCTCTGTTTCAGATTCCTTTTGGTCCTCTATTGACCAAGAAGGCTGGTGCTTTAAAAAGTAGCTTAACAGATCAAAAGATTAGAAAGAATAAGATCAAGCTCTTTCAATCAATGGAACTATTGGTAATTGATGAGATAAGTATGGTACGTGCTGATCTACTGGATGCCATAGATGAGATTCTACGTAAATATAGAAAAAGTGTCAAGCCATTTGGTGGTGTACAACTACTTCTTATTGGTGATATACAGCAGCTGCCTCCTGTGATTACTAATGAGGATTGGAGTATCCTTAAGAACTTCTATCCTTCTCTTTTCTTTTTTAATAGTCATGCTTTTCGAACCTGTCGTTATATTCGTATAGAGCTTAAGAAGATCTATCGTCAAGACGATCCTGTATTTATACAGATATTGAATGAGGTGAGGGATGGCTTCTTGACAGGGAACTCTAAGGTGTTATTGAATCAACGCTATATTCCTGGATTTAATCCCGATAAAGAACAAGGCTATATTCGATTGTCCACCCATAACGCATCTGTTAAAGCCATTAATGATAAAAAACTAGACGAGCTGAAAGGTAAACTCTTTGTCTATAAAGCCGATATTGAAGGAGAATATCCAAAACAGAACTATCCTACGGAGTCGTCGTTAGAGCTTAAGATCGGATCACAGGTTATGTTTATTCGTAACGATAGTACTCCCGAAAAACGATTCTATAATGGAAAGATCGGAGAGGTAACCTTTCTGAATAGCAAAAAAGTACATGTCAAATGTGAAGATCTTGAGGAGACTATTATTGTTCCTAAAGAACAATGGGAGGAAGTGAAGTATGTGTTAAATAAAGAGACGGGAGCCTTAGAGACTAAGATCGTTGGTGTCTTTACCCAGTTTCCACTCAAACTAGCATGGGCTATCACCATTCATAAGAGTCAAGGCTTGACCTTCTCTCGTGCCATTATTGACACCAACCGTGCTTTCGATCATGGACAGACCTATGTCGCCTTAAGTCGATGTCGATCATTGGAGGGACTCGTGCTTACTCAACCTTTTAATGAGCATGCTGTGATTTGTGATGAAACAGTAAGACTATTTCATAAAATATCTTCTGACGTAGAACCTGATGATGATCTTCTTGATACAGCCCATAAGGAGTATCAAGTTTCTCTATTAAGAGATATATTTGGTACTGAAATACTAAAACAGTTGGTCTCGTCTGTATCGCATCAACTTCAATCACACTCTCGATGGGAGGGATCACTTTATGATACTATGGAGAGCATCTTTATGGATGTTTTACAGCCATTAGAGGAGGTAACCAATCGTTTTATCAATCAGTTAAGTGTGATGATCTTTGAGAATAGAAAAGAAGATCTCGCAAAGAGGTTACAAGAGGGGGCTCGTTACTACCAAACAAATCTTATTGAGAAGTTTGTAACAAAACTAACCAATGCTATATTCGAGTCTGACAATACTGAGTTACGGGTAGAGTGGGGCGAACTGAATGAAACATTTTATCGTGTCATTGAAGCGAAGAACAAATGCTTTCAAGCATTGGGAAATGCGACGCCCGTAGCCGAGCTAAAAGAGTTGATTGCAAAAACAGAAGGCCGCTTGATTGTTAAACCTGTACGTTTTCAGCTTCAAGGCGTCGTATCTTCAAACCCCAAACTGTTCAGTGTGCTTAAACTATGGCGTGAAGAGACGGCACAACTTCAAGACTGTTCCGAAGGTGCAGTACTTCATTTTAATATGATGAAACTCCTTGCCGACCATGCTCCTGTAACCATGAGTCAACTAAAAACTCTTCCAGGTCTTGGTAAAGCAACACTCGATAAGTATGGTAGTGATCTTCTAAAAATGATTCGCGAATGGACAGAGAGCCAAAAGAAAGAAGACCACACTCTGAAACAGATCAATGAAGATTTTGGATTAAAACTAACCAAAGAGACCTTCGAGCGATTCAAGAAGCTTTAGCCGTTTATTTGATGTCTGTGATACGATCAAATTCATTTGGATTAATATCACCTTTCTCCATAAAGAATTGATTAAACTCCACAAAAGAGCCATTAAAGTAGTCTCTGACAATGCGTAGACCAATGAATTGCATATACTCCTCTCTAGTTACTATTGGAAAGTATTGATGGGATCGTCCAAAAGCCCTGTAGCTCACAAAACCCTTACGTTCTAAGATCCTTACAATCGTAGAGACGGTGTTGTAAGCTGGTTGAGGCATTTCGTACATCTCTACCAACTGTTTTACAAAGGCCTTTTCCATATCCCATAGAAAAAGCATGACCTGCTCTTCTGCTCTTGTTAACTCTTTCATGATAATGAGTGTTTAAATAAAAAAAAGAGAGAAACCCATCAGTGGATTTCTCTCTTTATTATTCACCGAATGATCTCAATGATTATGCATTGCTTGGCTTGTAACCTACCATTGCATACCATAGGATATAAAGTTCACATAAGATTACAATAACCCATGTCATATCCCATCCACCTAAGATGTCAGCGAAGATACCTTGCATCCAAGGAAGTACAGCACCACCGGCTACACCGATCATTAATGCACCTGATCCTTTAGATGTATATTTACCTAATTTGTTTACTGCTAATGCAAAGATTGCTCCCCACATGATTGAGTGTACTAGGCCTACTCCTACCAATAACCATGGGTTCTTCAACACCATACTTAGGACAATAAGTGTAGTGGCAACCAGAGAAGCAACTTTAAGTTGTAGTTGTCCAGAAACTTTAGCTAGGAATGATCCACATAGACGTCCTACTAGCATTCCGAACCAGTAAAGAGAAGCCATCAATGCACCTTCTTTCATTACTTTTCCTAAGAATGCAACATCGCCTGTGAAACCACTGCTCTCTGCGAAAAGTGTAATGTTTGCTCCGATACAAACCTCAGCACCTACATATACGAAAATACCAATTACACCATACTTAAGGTGTTTGAATGACCATACGCTCTTTCCATCATCTACTGTCTCTTCATCTGCTCCTTCTGAACTAATGTTTGGAAGGTGTAGTTTACTTACAGTCAATGCAACTAATGCAACGGTTGCCATCAAGACAGCAAATGGTACATACAATTGATCTACCGATGGGTTTGCAGTTCCAGCAAATACAATACCAGACACAAAGAAAGGTGCCAATGTTGTACCGATAGAGTTTGATGCACCACCAATGTTTATACGAGTTACAGAAGATGTTCCTTCTACATCACAGTTTACCAAATATGGGTTAATCACTACCTGTAGTACAGCCAATGCACATCCTAAAAAGAATGATCCAATAAAGAAAATGATAAATGCATATGGAAGTGTTTCACCTTCGCCAATCGACATGGTTCCTAAAATGTCATTAGAGAATGCAGAAACTTCGAAAATACCTAATGCCATTACTAGCATGATCAAACCGCGAATAAGTGTCGATTTGTAACCATTTTTGTCTACCCATCTAGATGAGATATTACCCATTGCTGGATATCCCATGAAGAATGCGAAAGTAATGAATGTTGTTAGTGTATTTTTTAATGCGCCAACATTTGAAAGAAATGCACCTTTAAGAGGGGCTTGGAATTGTTGGTTTACCACAGTTAGGAAACCTACGATAAAGAACAATGAAACCATTATTAGGAATGGCCCCATGTAATTCGGTTTTTGGGTTTTTGAACTCGATGTCATGATTCTGTTTTATATTTACTTTTTGCGTTATATTTTCAGATTGGAGCTTTTGAATACCAATTCAGTTAGCCTATCCCAAAAATATTATAATAATTTAGTTTGTTTTCAATGATGCAATGATAAATGTCCTTAATGTTAACTGTATGTCTCCTTGTGGCTGGTAGCCAGTGTTTTATATGTGTATGTTTTATAATAGGTTATTTTTATTTGTTTTAATCCTTTATTTGTTTAAAGTCCTATTTTGACTTTGAAGATATTAACTGTAAATTTACTCTTATTAAATCCTATTTGAATACTATGGTTGAAGAGCAGCTAGAAGGCGTTGTGGAACGAATTACTTATCGAAACGAAGAGAACGGTTGGACTGTTTTAAAAGTGAAACCTTCAGGATCACACCGAACCATATCGGTGGTGATGTATGGAGAGGATCTATTCGTGGGAAAGACCCTAGAGTTCTTCGGAAAATGGATTCAGCATAAATCTTATGGAAGACAGTTCGAGGTGAAAAGAGCTGTAGAGAAGGAGCCTGAATCATTAGATGCGCTTCAAAAATATTTGGGATCAGGTCTTATCTCTGGAGTGGGGCCTGCTATGGCTCGTAAGATTGTTCGTCACTTTGGCGATCATACTCTCGATGTTTTTGAAAACGACATCGAAAAGCTGCTTGATGTGCCTGGTATCTCAAAAAGTAAATTATCTAAAATAAAGAAGACATGGGAAAACCATAGTGCTACTCGTACTATGGTACAATATCTTCAAACAAATGACATCCCCATTAGTTATGCCACCAAATTAATGGATCGATATGGTGCGTCTGCGCCTAAGGTAATCGAAGAGAATCCATATCGACTTATTGAAGAGTTGCATGGCATCGGTTTTGTTCGAGCGGATGCGATTGCCCTGGCTACAGGGATCGAACCACAAAGTCCACAACGAATAAAAGCTATGGTGCGCTATGTCCTTTCCCGCTCCAAAGAGGAGGGGAACTGTTATCTATTACATCATCATATCGAAGAGAAATTAAAGCGTTTAGACGACCGTGTCTCAACGGACCTGCTGAGTGAAGTGTTGCTCTCTCTAGAGAAAGATGCTAGCATTAAATCACGTCTTATAGACCAAGAGAAGGCCTATTATGACAATGCTTTATATGAGGCTGAAGATATCGTTGGAGATAAGATTCGATCATTAATCCTTGAAGACTATGCGCCATCTTTGTCTAAAAATAAAATTCAATTTGAAAAGTTAGAGAAGAGCGAGCCTTTTCCGCTCTCTGAAGAACAACGGGATGCTATTGCTAGCATACTGAAATGTCCGATCTCTATCCTTACCGGTGGTCCCGGTTGTGGTAAAACGACCACCTTAAAGCTATTGGTTAAGCTACTACAAGAGCGAAAACTCAAAGTGATGCTTGCTGCCCCAACAGGTCGGGCCGCTCAACGTATGGGAGATGTTATTGGTGTTGAGGCCAAAACCATTCACCGTTTGCTCTCTTTTAATGCGATCACCAACTCTTTCAAATTTAATGAGAACGAGCCACTAGATGTGGATTTCCTGATTATCGATGAGACCTCTATGTTGGATATCCAGCTTTCGTTTCATCTTTTGAGTGCCATTGGTGATCAGACACAAGTGTTGTTCATTGGGGATGTTGACCAGTTGCCATCGGTAGGTGCTGGAAATGTGCTTCACGATATGATTGAAAGCAATAAGGTTCCTGTATTTCGACTCTCCTCTGTGTTTAGACAAGCGGCTTCGAGTGCTATCATTCGTTATGCACACCAGTTGAATGAAGGGGTGTTGCCTGAGATACGTACTCCGTTTAAAGAGCCCGTCTTATGGAAGCAGAAAGAGGACTGTATGTTTATCGATAGTGAAGTGGCTACACAAGAACAGTCAGATTTTATCCGAAGGGTGAAAAAGTATTTTGCGTCACAAGTCGTAGATGACCAACAGAGTTCCAATCCAATGGATTATGATGGATACACTTGGGATGGTTTTGAAGTGCCAGAGAAATTCAAACGAACCAACTTAACGCAAGTGGCATTGAGTGAATCAGAGAACCAAGGGTTACGTCATATACTCAATAGAATATCACCCTATTCATCTATCCATTATGGGTTAAATGCATTAGAGATGATTCTTCGTCTCTACTGTACCACTATCGAACAGTATTATGGCAAAGGTCTCGAAATACAGTTGCTTACACCAATGACCAAAGGTATTCTAGGGACTGAAAATCTAAACAACTGCATTCAATACCAAGTCAACCCATCTAAAGGGGAGAGAGACAAAGAGGTAAAAGTGGGTAAATACACATTGCGTGAAGGAGATCGTGTGATCCAAAAACGAAATAACTATAACCTTGAAGTCTTTAATGGTGATATTGGTCATATCAGCACCATTGAGCCTCGTAAGAAAAAGATAGGTGTGGTCTACAAGGACAAGAGTGGAGAGAGAGAAGTCGTCTATAGTGCCGATGATTTCGTGGATCTCGACCTAGCTTATGCCATAACTATCCATAAATCTCAAGGGAGTGAATTCGATGCGGTGATCATTCCATTGGCTTACCAGCACTTTACTATGCTGACCCGTAACCTTGTTTATACTGGAATGACTAGAGGAAAGAAGTTAGTTGTGTTTGTTGGAAATAGAGGAGCTTTGCGTCGTGCTGCTAGCAACACCAAACAGATCGAACGATTAACTTATCTCTCGGAACTGATACAATCCTAGTGTCATCAGATCGTTGATGAGATAAAATAGGCCTTGTTTAGTCGATTCCATCAACCTTCTGCTCTATATTTTCTGTATGATATCATTCCAACTCAATATACCATAGGGAGATGATTACATTAAACAGGACGGGTATGTTAAACTCAGTCTGAGATATTTGTATTTAAGAATAAAAATATCTCAAAATTTATACAGAGATAATTTTACACCGTCCCCAATATAGCAACACCCCCTCTTTGCACCTATTATGCTATAGATAAACAGCTGTTTTCCCCTGCCTTATAACGGTTTAAACTCGGTCTTATAACGGTTCGAATACGGTGATCATTCAAAAATGCTTCAAAGTTCATTCGAAGCTCCCTCATTAAAAAGGCGGAATCTTCGAATGAACTTCGAACGAACTATGAACGAACTTCGAAGGATCACCGTATTCGAACCGTTGTTGCTTCGTGTTAAGTCCCTTTTGTGTTACTGTATAGTGTTTGTTTCGTCAGTGTATAGTAATGGCTTGGTCGCTGTATGGTATTGGTTTGGTTGTTGGTGAGTCTATTTTGACTTTGTGGCTTTGAGTTGTGGGGGTGGAAGTAGGGTTAATTTGTTGTGCTCCGCTTTGTTGATAGTGGTTGTGAGGCTTTGTCTGGAAACTGTTTTGCAAGTATAGAACTCTTGGATGTTATTAAAGGAGTGCTTTAAATTTCGTCTGTAGCTTTTTGAGGTATAATCATTCTTATCCTATTCTAGGGTTTGTTTTACGATTAGAGGATGGTTGTTGAGAAATATGGTTAGGAGGCTCAAAAAAATAAGGCAACCCAATAAAAATGTGTTGCCTTATTCAGAATCGATCGATCTAGTGTTGTGTTGTTGCGAATAGATAAATAACTGAAAGAAGTTATTATGTTAGAACGACTGATTTTTTCTTTGTTCTGTATGTAGTTTTCGAGCCAATACTTGCTCTCTTTCTAATGCACGCTTTCTATGTGTTTCAAACTCTTCTTGAATATCATTTAACTTCTCTTGGGTCTTATTCGTTACGACATGAGCACGTTTGAATAATAGGAAGCTAACTACTGTTAAGATGATTAATACAACAATGATACTCCAAAGGATCGTTTGGTAAGTAGACTTCTCTACCAGCATTCCAAAAAGACCTAAACTGTCTTTTTGATTTGTCACCTCTTCAAGGTTCTGTTTTGTTTGTGTTAGTTCGTTATTTAGTGTTTCAACTTTAGCTTTCAACTTGATGGTTTCAGTATTTGCCTCTTTCCATAAAGAAGTTTTAGCACTCAACGAATCTTTAATGTTTTTATGTAGATCTTGGTACCAAGTAATTTTAACTACCTTATACTCTTGATATTTGGTTGATCTATTATAGATCAAATCAAATTGCTGATCAATCGTTTTGTCCATCAATGTGAACTTAGGACGAGGTTTACGTACCGCTTTCTTCGTCTGAGTTGTTGATGTTTGAGCTGTTGTCGTTTTGGCTGTATTTGCAGTTGTAGCAGTTGTGTTCTCTTGTGCAAATAGAGTTGTACAAGCAAAAATGGCTACTAGCAACAGGCCTGATCTAAATAATCGCATTCCAATATCTTTTATTAGTTGTCTAATGTTGTGATGTTAACTTCTCGTGGTAAAGGAAGAGGGTAAGGCACAAATATAATAAAAAACGATTAGTTGTAAAACATATTTAGTAGAACCATAAGAATACCAAGAGTTGCATAAGTTCCTCCCATAAAATAGGAGAGTGCTTTTTCATTTAAATTACTCATCTTCTTGGCACTAATCGTTCCTGCTATTGTAGCTACTACTGCAACAAGAATACCATCACTGAAATTTACATTTCCATAGTATAGATGGCCTGCTACTCCTGCACTGGCAGTTAATGCCATCATTAATATGGACGTTCCGAGTGCGTCGTGAAGAGAATAGCCACAAAATAAGATGAGGATAAGAAGTAGGTTCGTTCCCCCTCCTGCTCCCATAAAACCTGTCATAAATCCACTGGCTCCAGCCAAGATGAAACATAGTGCTATTCTGGTGATTGGGTGTCTTAAATATGAGGGTAGAGATGAAGAGTCCTGCTTGTTAAATTTTTGTTTTGCTCCAGTTCGGAATATCATGATGGCCAACACTATCATAAAACCTCCGAATGATGAGCCTAATCCTCTTTCGGGGACCATGTCAGAGAAGTATGATCCAATAGGAGCAAGAAGTACAGTTCCTAAAAGAACTGAAATACACTCTTTGATCTTAATATGACCTTTCTTAAAGTACGTAAGTGAGATAAAAAGAGGTGCAACAACATCTACTACTAAGCTTGTACCGATAGCTTGGTGAATGGAGAAATTTAATAAGATACTTAGAAGAGGAACGACTACCATCACACTTGAGGCGCCTGTGATACCTGTTACTATTCCAGCAATAGTTCCAATCAGAATGAGTAAAAGTTGAACCATAAATTAATTTCGTCTGTTACGTTTGAAGAGACAAATATAAAACTTTATTGTGGAATCAAAGTGTGTTCGTTAGCCTTATAACGCATTTCATGATTATAAATGGTCTTAAAGATGACATGGATGCTGTTTTATAAATCTATGATGATTTTAACACCATTTATATGAAGTGTTTATCTTTTTGACATTACTTTTGTCTCTCGTGAACAAGAAGTTGCCTCTATATAGGTGCTTTGAAATGTATTAATTGTAATAATAAGCTATGTTTGAGCATATTAAAGGGAAGATGTCACAAGTGCAACAAGTTGCAATACTTGGATATCTTATCAAATGGCTGCTGTTATCTCTTCTCGTAGGGCTATTAGCAGGAGCAGCTTCGGCTTTCTTCTTAAAGTCGCTACATTGGGCTACTGATTTTAGAAATGCTCATATGATGATTGTCTTTGGGTTGCCTATTGGAGGTTTGGCCATTGGCTTGATGTACTACTATTGGGGCGAAGGAGTTGTGAAAGGAAACAATCTGTTATTAGAAGAGTTCCATAGTCCGAAGAAAATAATACAGTTGCGAATGGCACCATTGGTGTTGATCGGGACGGTTATCACTCACCTTTTTGGTGGGTCGGCTGGACGAGAGGGTACCGCTGTACAGATGGGTGGTGCAATAGCCGATCAGTTTACCAAATGGTTGAAGCTAGATAAGCGGGATCGACGTATTCTACTCTCTTGTGGTGTGGCTGCTGGTTTTGCTTCTGTTTTTGGAACACCTTTGGCAGGAGCGATCTTTGCATTGGAGGTTTTTACGATTGGGCGTATGCGCTATGATACTATCGTTCCTTCGGTATTGGCTGCAGTATTTGCTGATTATGGTTGTCGCTTGTTTAATGTGCATCATACGCATTATGAGATTTTTAGTGTGCCAAGTTTCGAAGTACAGAACTTCTTGTGGGTTGTATTGGCTGGTGTTTTTTGTGGTTTGGCCGGAATGTTATTCTCCAAAGGAGTTCATTTTTGGGGAGACCTTTTTAAGAAAATCAATTACCCTCCATTACGTCCTGTTGTTGGGGGTGTTGTTCTTGCACTTGTGATTTGGGGTATGAACTTCGATACAAAATATATTGGTTTGGGAGTTCCAACCATTGTGGACTCTTTTTCACAGCAGATGAATTGGTATGATTTCTTGGTGAAAATACTATTTACAACTTTTACCTTAGGTGCCGGATTTAAGGGTGGTGAGGTTACTCCACTTTTCTTTGTGGGTGCAACTTTAGGTAGTGCATTATCTTTTTGGATACCATTGCCGATCTCTTTATTGGCTGGAGTATGCTTTGTGGCAGTCTTCTCTGGTGCAACAAATACTCCTATTGCATGTACGATGATGGGTATCGAGTTGTTTGGTGCAGAAGCTGCAGTATACATCGCTATTGCTTGTGTAATTGCTTACCTGTTCTCTGGACATTCAAGTATCTATAGTGCGCAGATCGTAGGTAGCCCAAAACATTGGAGTTATGAAGACGAGAAAGGAAAGACTCTTTCTCAGATTGATGCAGAGAAGAAAAATTAGAGTTTTCTCATTATCGAAAAAGGGATATGTTAGGCATATTCCTTTTTTGTGACATGGTGTTGGATGTGAATGTATCAGACGGAGTGTTGTTTTGTACTAACCTTTGTCTCTATATTTTTCGGTTCTGCTTCCGTCTTTTAAGTTCCAATAAATTAGGTGTAACTTATTGCTATATTAGTATTGTGTATTATTTCTTCTGTTTTTTATAGTCATAAATGACACCTTCTACCATCCATTCTGCAAGCAGTTGACGGTTGCCTGGTTGAAGGAGGCGTTTTTGATCTCTGCTGTTTTTGATATTTCCAAGTTCTATAAAGACTGTTGGTGGATCGGTCATTGATAGCATATGAAGATCTCTTGAGACTACTTTACCATTGTACCCTCTGTGTGGTTGATATTGGTCGTATTTCTGTCGGATTATTTCTCGCATATTATAAGCCATGTTTTTACCTGTTCTACTTCGTTTGAAGTAGTAGAAAAATAGGTCAATACGAGTTGTTATAAGATGTGCATCCACATGTAGTACTAAGAGTCTCTGGTATTTATAGTTTTTGTTTTTTTTGTATAGCGTATTTACGGCATTGGCACGTTGACGTAGTCGTTTTCTTTGATTTAGAGGGATCTTTTTGTTGGGATAACACAGTTCATTGCTGTTGTTCTTTAGGAATTTGTCATCCCGAATGCCATCTTTGGGGTCACGAGTGATAATATATACTCTGGCACCGTTACGAATAAGTTCTCTTCCGAGTCTTAACGTGACGTCATAAGCATATTCATCTTCTGTAATCATTTTGTTCTCTATCGTCTCAATGGCTCCTGGGTCTGGTCCACCATGTCCGCTTACAAGGTAAAATACACAACCTTTTAGTTGATTGTTTCGAATATGAACGGTGTCATATTTGCTTCCAAAGATTTTGTATTTCTTGATAGCCAGAGGAGGTCTACTTTTCGCTGTACTTTTTACAAGAGTTGGTTTTGACGACTTTGTTGTTTCGACGAGTGGTAATTTATATTTAACTCCAGCATATACTTGCTCGTTTTTGCCCATCTTTTTCTCATTGAGAGCAATAAACTTCTTTTTATACTTGATCGGATCTAGGTGATTTCGTTCAAGGATCCGGTATATTCCATCTCCTTCTTTCGCAATAATATATTTGTAGTTTGATTGTCCGAAAACGATCGTTCCTACAAATGAAAAGAGTATAAAAAGAAGGAGTTTTGTGTGTCGATTGATGTTGTTCATTACGTTATGAATGGTTTTTAATGCCATACGCTCGTTGAAAATTATGATTTACGTCTCTGTTCTTATAACCGTGAGAAGGAGATATTGTTCAACAAAAGAGTGACAAAAGCATTAGCCCATTTCGTATTTGTGTACATGAGATTATAATCGTTTTTTATGAATAGTAAACAGAGCACCGAATATATAATTTTTATATTGGAAATTATTGTTTCTGTTTTAGTTTTTAAGATTGTTTTCTCTGTACATTTTTGGGCTTACTTGATGTTGCTTTCTAAATGCTTTAGAAAAGTATTTAGGATCAGAGTATCCACATTCAAAAGTGATCTGGGAGATACTCTTGTCAGTGTAAACGAGTAGGTGTTGTGCTTTTACCATTCTCTTTCGTGTTAATAGTTCGTTTGGACTTATCCCTGTCTCTGCATTAGTCTTTTTGTATAGTGATGAGTAGCTCATGTTAAGTTTTTGGGCTATCTCCTCCATGGATATTTGTCCTTTAGACATCTCTTTATTGATGATCAGTTCTAACTTATGAGTAAAACTATTGACATGGTGTTTAAATATAAATTCATGAGATGAGGAGACAGTGTTTTTTTTCTTGAAGATATAGTTCTTGATGCGTAGTTTAAGCTCTTCCGCTTCAAAGGGTTTTTGTATATAGTCATCCACCCCAAGTTTAAGGGCATCGAGCCTCTCTTTCTTGCTATGGTTGGCTGTGATTAGAATGAAGGGAATATCTTGTGTTTTGGGGTTTTGTTTTAATATTGTGAAAAGTTCTGTCCCTGTCATACCTTCCATCTGAAGGTCGCTCACGATCATGTGGAATAGTTGTGTTTGTATTTTACTTAATGCTTCTTGTCCATTGGTTGCTGTCTCAATATGGTAGCTGTCGGATAAGTAGTTGGAGAGGTATTGACGCATCTCAGGATGGTCTTCGACAATAAGAATTGATTTTTTATGGTGGTCATTATTGTGTCTTTTTTCATCGATTGTAAGCCCCATATTAGGCAAGGGAGTATGTTTAAATTGATTTAGGCTGCTACGCATCTTGTTCTGAGGAAAACGAAGGATAAAAGTCGCCCCAGCATGAGAAGGAGAAAGTTGAATGGAACCTTGATGAAGATGCATCAAGTCTTTGCATAGTGCTAAGCCAATACCGGTACCACCTTTTTTTATTCCCTGTTGGCTTTGATAGAACATGTCGAAGATACGCTCTTGTTCTTCGCTAGGAACACCACAGCCACTATCTTTAATGGTTATTTGAACCATCTGCTTTTTAGCGTTATAGGTAACTTCGATATGAATATTTCCATACTCAGGGGTAAATTTAAAGGCATTGGAGAGGATGTTATACCATACGTGTTCCATCTTCTCTTTGTCGTATTCAAAGATGTTGTCCTGAGCAAGGAAATCCATATTTAGCTGAATATGCTTATGTTTAGCTTGGTCGGTGAAAGCTTCTAATGTGTCTTGTAAGTGTTTTTCGAGATTATGATGTTCTTTATTTAATGATTCGAATTCAGACTGTCTCTCTTTGGTTGAAAGCATATTCTTGGCAATAGTCGATAGACGTCCTGCATTGTTCTTAATACCTTTTAACTGTTTTTGAATCAGAGGATGGTTGTCGAGCTGGGTTATCATCTCATCAATGGGAAGCATGATGAGAGTGAGAGGTGTTTGTATTTCATGAGACATTTTAGAAAAGAAGTCCATTTTCATCGAGAAAAACTTCTCTTTCTCATTATGTTTCCATGAGGCCAGTTCAAGCTTCTCATTTAGTAGTCTCCATTTGGTTATGAAATGAATGAAACCGAAGATGATGGCTCCAATGGTGACAACATATATGAGGATGGCCCACCATCGGAACCAAACGGGGCGTAAGATGGTGATTAGGATAGTCTTTTTCTCGATGCTTTGTCCTTCCTGGTGTTTCTCAATAATCAGTCGATATTTTCCAGCAGGTATATTGGTGTAATTAATCTCGTTGTGAGATGGGTTATTAATCCACTCTTTGTCGAAAGGAATTAATTTGTAACGATAATTCTCGTCGAAGTATCTAAGCGTATTATTGCTAGAGAAAGCAATACGCAAAGCATTCATATCATGAGGGATCAATAGTGATTCGACGGAGTTGTAACCTTTGGTTACCTGCGTAGGGATCTGTTGATTCGCTTCTTTGTTGCCGATCATCACCTGATTTACTAGGATTGGAAATGATTGATTTGGATCGTTTTTGGGATTCAATTTTTGAGGATCGATTGCAGTGACCCCTTCTTGTCCTCCAAGATATATTATTCCGTTGGCCGTATTGCTACAGTGGCTGGTGTAATGCGAGAGTACTTCAGCATGTTGCTCATCCCAACGAATGTTTGTTTTCTCTTTTAGGTCATGTCTTACAACTCCTTGTTTTGTCGAGAACCAGAGGGCCGATTGACCTTCTGCTTCAAGGGATAGAATATCTTTCTCTGGACATGCTTCTGTGCTCTTGATAGCGTTTCTTAAGTTGCCTCTCCAATGAATGACTCCTTGATTTGCGGTAGCAAAATAGAATGAGAAGTTTTTTAATTTAATCCCATCGACTAGATTAATGGCCTCTTTTTTTGGACCTTTAAGATGATGAACAATTAGCTTTTCTGGATCTCTCGGATTTTCTAAAACAATTAAATGTTTATAAGAGCCAATGATTAGATGAGCTTCACGCGTCTCTTCGATAAAAAAGACCGGATTGTAATCATGTTGAATCTCTTTTAAACTGTAAGAAGCAATGATATTCTTTTCAGGATCAATACAGTGTATTCCTAAGTTACTTCCTATCCAAATGTTTCCTAGGTGATCTTTAAAGATACAACGTATGTCTTTGATGGTGATGCCACTATTATTGACAAGTGCTATATTATGGTTCTTTCCTTCTTTATCGAGATAGCCAATACCACTTTGGTAGGTGCCATACCATATGTTTCCATCGTTATCTTCATGAATACTTTGCACATAATTTCCATTAATCTTATTGGTGCGTGTGTTTATCTGCCTCACCTTGCCTTTGTCGTTGCAATAGAGACCATAGCCATCGCTACCAAACCAAACTCTTTGTTTCTTGTCAATGAAGATGCTCAGTACACGGGTAGGGGTAGACTGTCTTCTTCCATAAAGATATTTCATTCCTTGAAGAGGGGGAGTGTAGGTGCGTACTTTCCCAAAATTGGTTATGACCCACATTACTGATGGAGTGACTTGAGAGAGAGCCACAATAGCATTACTCCCTAAGGATCGTTCGTTGTATGCTTGATGCATAGAACGAGATAGTATGCTCCCTTTAGATGAGAGCTCAATGAGACCAGCTCCATCTGTACCAATCCATATGTGTCCTCGATCGTCTTTCAGTAGGGAAAAGATAATATTACTGTCAATACGATATTGTCTATTCCTTCGTGTTTTATTATACCGAGTTAACCGACCATTATTATAGTGAAATAGTCCTTCTGTTTCTGTACCAATCCATAGGTCATCGTCTAAACTTCCAGTAGTTATTTTTATCCAACCAGGATGATGCTTTATGAGAAGTTTACTCTGTTCGAATTGGTCTTTATTGATAGACATACATACCAATTTTCTTTTATTGGTCACTCCCCAAGCAGTCCCTTTGTCGGTCATGTGGAGGTCTATTAGATAACCTAATTTCTTTTGAACAGAGTGATACCCTATATGGTGCGTTTCCATATGAAATGATATGACCTGTCCATTAGATAGGCCAAACCACATCTTGTTAGATATGATACGGAAAATGGTCACCCTAGACTCTTTGAGCTCCACTTCTACCTTAGGAAATATAGGTTCAATAATATTATCGTACAGTTTGTAGAATGATCCTTTGTTGGTTACAAGAATCAAATCTCCTTCGTTTTTCTTTTGAATGCTAACGATATTTGATTCTTGAGTGAATTGAGATAATTGTGGTGTGAAGTCAACAATCTTCGTTCCATCATATCTTAATAGTTTGTTGGCACTAAATATCCAAGTGTATCCCTTCGGCCCTTGAATAATTCCACGTGGGATTGTTCCGTAGGAACGAATGATATCGATATCTATGGACTGAAATTGAGGAGACGCATACCCATGCATTTGATACAAAAATAGTTGAATCAAAAGAATCACAAATATTTTAAGTCGTTGCTGGGGGCTCCTCATTTTATTATGCTGTTTATATGGTTTAACCTATGGTTAAATATAGTGCTCTTTAAGTGCGATTCAAAATTATTATGACCGATAGCACTATTTATATAGGGAATTATTGATCGATATAAGGAAAGTGTCCCCTGCTTTTTATATTCGCAATTCTGTTGATATATGGGATAAAAAAAGCATCTATACGCTTTGTATAGATGCTTTGATTTGAAATATTCTATTGGTGTTATTTGATCACCTCAGCATATAGATCATAGTCTGATGCTTCCGTAATTTTCACCTCTACAAATTGTCCAATTGCAAGCTCTTCCTCGCTTGAGATAAACACTTCACCATCGACATCAGGAGAGTCAAATTCTGTTCTTCCTATAAATAGATCTCCTTCAATACGGTCTACTACAACTTTCATTGTCATCCCAACTTTTGTTTCGTTATGTAGTAGTGAGATGTTTTGTTGTAGCTCCATAATTCTGTCAACACGTTCTTGCTTTACATCACTAGGAATAATGTCTTCGTAGTTATCTCCAGCATATGTGTTGTCTTCATGAGAATAAGCGAAAACACCAAGTCTTTCGAAACGTGCTGTCTCAACGAATTCACATAGCTCTTCAAAGTCCTCTTCTGTTTCACCAGGGTGACCGACAAGTAGTGTGGTACGAAGGTGAATGCCAGGAACCTCTTTGCGAATACGAGCGAGTAAGTCTAATGTCTCTTGTTTGTTGATATTACGACGCATCAATTTCAGCATATGGTCTGAAATGTGTTGCAATGCGATGTCAAGGTACAGTGATACCTTAGGTTCTTGTTGCATTACAGGTAGCAGATCATAAGGGAAGTTCGATGGATATGCATAATGAAGTTTTATCCATTCGATGCCTTCAATCTTTGAAAGCTGACGTACAAGTTCCGCTAAGCGTTGCTCTTTGTATAGATCTAAACCGTAAAAAGATAGATCTTGTGCTATTACGAGTAACTCTTTAACTCCTTTTTTTGCAAGAAGTGTAGCTTCAATTACGATATCCTCTATTGGTCTTGATTTATGTTTTCCTGTTATATAAGGAATGGCACAATAAGAACATGTCCTATTGCATCCTTCTGAGATCTTTAGGAATGCATAGTGAGAAGGGGTGGTAACGTAGCGTTGATTCTTCAAGCTCATCTTGTATTCGCCTTCTAAATCTTCGACCATCTTCTTTACTTGGAACTTACCATAGAACCCATCTACTTCAGGGATTTCTGCCATCAATTCATCTTTGTATCTCTCCGTAAGACAACCAAAGACAAAGATTTTAGATATCTCTCCACGTTTCTTCGCTTCTACAAAGTCTAAAACCGTGTTGATGGACTCCTCTTTGGCATCTAAGATGAAACCACAAGTGTTGATAGCTACAATCTCCGCATCTGTTTCATTCGAATCCGTCACTACCTCATAACCATTCGCTTCAAGCTGTCCCATAAACAACTCTGAATCAATTAGATTTTTTGAACAACCTAATGTAACAATGTTAACCTTCTTATTCATTATCAAAATCTAGATTTCCTTTTTTATAAGATCTGCAAAGAAAGATTTCTTTGTCCGATTAAACAAATCTTATGAAAGAATAAATTCTAAAATGAGAGATGACTTCTTTGTAAAAGAAGAGAATGTTGCTGAAAGGAGATGAAAAAGAGATTTAAGAGCTTTGTCACAGTGTATTTACCACACCAAATGTATAGGGAACAATATCCACGTTGTTTACCAGAAAATGTCTCACAAGCAACAAAAGATGACCATGTTATTGGAACCTAACTCTTAGATCCTATTCCAACATGCATTTGGTGTTGTTCTTTGTTTCATTCTATAACTCTTCAAATAGAGTAGGGTCTATTGTAATCCCATGATTACGAAACATACAGGTGCTGATATGGTCGTTGACCATTCCTGTTGCCTGCATCATCGAATAGATAATCGTAGGTCCAACAAATTTAAAACCTCTTCTCTTAAGATCTTTCGAAATCTTTAGTGATAGTTCTGTCTGTGTCGGTATATCTTCAAGAGTCTCAGGGGTGAGTTCAATGATCTTGAAGTCGCTCCATTGCCACCAATACTTCGCAAAAGAGCCAAACTCTTTCTGTATTTCAATAAAAGCCAAGGCATTGGTGTAGACACTTTCGATCTTTCTCCGGTTACGAATAATTCTTGGGTTGTCCATATGTTGTAAAAAGTGATCTAAACCTGATTCAACGATGGCTTGGGGATCAAAATCTAAGAATACCTCTCTATAACCTTCTCTCTTCTTTAGAATAGTGATCCAACTTAATCCTGCTTGAGCTCCTTCCAAACTGATCTTCTCGAAAAAGTCGATATCATCAATCTTTGGTACTCCCCATTCCGTATCGTGATAGGCGATATATAGGGGATCACTCCCACACCATGAGCATCGTTTAATCTCATCGGATGTTATACTCTGTCTGTCTTTAATCATAGTTAAAACCATTTCTTTGATTAAAGATACGCCTTTTCATCCAAAATCAATTAATGAACGTTACTTGTGTCCCTGAGTTAACCTCCCGATTTTTTATTGGATTTCTTGCAAAGAGATTGATTCTTCTTTTCTGTCGATAAATCTCTAGATGGAGGGAAACTGCTATTGCTACTGTTTTTTTACTACGAGCCAATTGATCTTCAAGATTCTTGACCTTATTGTGTAGTGAAGCGTTTTCTTCGGACAGGACTTTAACCTGTAACTTGAGATCATCAAGTTCTTTAAGTAATTGAGCAATTTGCTCCTTTAATGATTTGTTCTCCTGTTCTAAAAGATCGACTTTTTTGATGCCTATAAAAATCTACTCATATGGTCAGAATAGAAAAGACAACAACTAAAAGTAATCAACAAATACATCGTTATTTTATCAACACTGTACGCCAAATCAACGTATTTGAAGTTTTTATCTATTGAAACCTATCTGAAGAACCTGAGTAGTAACGTTTTTTCTTATTTTATGAAGAAGTAATGCTAATTGGATATGCGTGTTGTGTGAAAAAATCCATCTACGATACGTTGGTTTTTGGGATAAAACGTAAGTAGATGGATTTTGAATTAATGAAAGTCAAGCAATAATTTAAACCAATAATATCATTAAAAAGAACTATTTTATTACGTTCTATTTTGTTTGTATTTCGTTAAAAAACTAAGCGTAGGGGAAACTATGCTTTGATTTTCAGTCTTGTTTAAACAAAATCTATTCACAAACGTTTATAGCTCATTACATGATGTAATTGGGTTTATTATTTTTTTGTTTTACACTTGCTACAGTGTTTTCCTTCTTTACTTGCTGTTTTACAACAATCTTTTTTTGTCTTGTCGCATTTTTGACATTGCTCTCCTTTTTTTGAAGCGTCTTTACAGCAATCTTTCTTCTTTGCGCACTCTTTTTTGCTTTTGTCTTTACAACATGATTTCTTCTTGGCTTCTGGGTGACACTTTGTACATGTCTCTCCTTTATCCGCTGCAGCTTTACAACAATCTTTGTCAATAGAGATCTCTGTTGTTTGGTCTTGAGATGTTGTGGTTGTGTTGTTTGCAGATAGAGCAGTTGTTGTAAATGCCAACACTAGCAATAGAAGTAATTGTTTCATACTAAAAAATGTTTTAATCAATAATTTCGTTCTTGCACTATATTACACCAAGGTATTCCTTTTGTTTTCACATTAAAGGTTAATTAAGCTATATTGTATTATGATGTGTAAATGAATATATTAGGCTTTTGTGTGGATGGGGATCTGATATTGTCTATTTTTATCTCATCTCTAAGTGAATTGTTTATCTTTGATCTCAGTGGAAATAGATCTACTTGGATGATACTCTCTTTCAGTATACGGTTATCATAAGTATATATTGATTGTTTTAAGTCGATGCTTTGCAGATGAGTATCTTTCTTTCTATTTTGACTCTAATTTGTAAGAGTATCATGGTCATAAGTGACCAAGCATATATTTTGTCTTGGGTAAACAAGCTAGATGTTTAATTAGATCTTTCTTTATCTAAGATATAGATGATGTTGTAATCACACTTTTAAAACAATAGATCAATGAAGATATTAGAAACACCATTAAAGGATTTGGTGATTATCGAACCCAATGTATATAAAGATGATCGTGGTTATTTTATGGAGTCTTATAAGCATAGTGCATTAGAATCTTATAGTGGCGATTTTCATATTATTCAAGAGAATGAATCATTCTCCAAAAAGGGGGCTTTGCGCGGTCTGCATTATCAAGCTCCTCCTTTTGCACAAGCTAAGCTTGTTCGTTGTATTCAAGGTACAGTTCTGGACGTGTGTGTAGACATACGAAAGGGGTCGCCAACATATATGAAAAGTTTTAGTGCAATTTTGTCTGAAGATAATAAACATCAACTTTTTGTTCCTAAGGGGTTCGCTCATGGTTTTATCACGCTAAGCGATACCGCGCTATTCTCTTATAAAGTGGATGCACCTTATAGTCCTTCATCAGAAGGAGGTATTCGATGGAATGACCCAATGCTAAACATTGATTGGAAGCTTTCGAAAGATGAATTTATCATTTCAGAAAAGGATGGAGTATTGCCTTTAGTAAATGATTGGATGAGCCCTTTTGAATAGTATTGCCTTTTACGAAATAGATTTTATTCTTGATAGCCTCTATCTAAAGCCTTTTAGATAGAGGCTATTTTTATGTCTTGATTGTACATTACAGTGAATAATTAGATCCCTTTTTTTTGGGAATGAATAAAAGGTTCCCAAAACAATCATTTGGGCTACTGGTGGTAAGGTGTTGATATTGTATTCACTATAGAAACCTCTATGTTTGTGACATGAACAACTAACCCATAGAACACTGTTGTGTGGGAAGATCAGAGATGATAAAGATTAAAAATGATATAACGCCAAAGAGTATGAGAAGATTTTATGTGGGGATGGTGATCATCTTAGTTTTCGTGTTGCCTTTTATTGGAATGGCTCAAGGAAGAACCATTGAGGTAGATTCAAATAGTGAGATTATAAAGCAGTCGAGTCAGTTGTCTCCTGGGGATGTTTTAATTGTTAAGGATGGTATTTATAAAGATCTTAAGTGGATTCTTAATGTTAATGGAACTGCAAAAAATCCGATCGTAGTGAGAGCTGAAAATGGGGGTGAAGTGAAGATCTCTGGAGATGCAAAAGTAGAGATAAGAGGTTCTCATATTGTTTTTGATGGATTTATACTCAATAATGGAGCACGTATCTCTTCAGAGTGGAAATCTCATGGACCTGGATTAATTGCTATCTATGGAAGTTATAATAGGATTACCAACTGTATCGTGGATAATTTTGATAATGTAAAATCTGCATATGTGACTACTTCCTTAAATGAAAAAGGAGAGGTACCACAGCATTGTCGTATTGATCATTGCTCATTTTTGAATAAATCAACAGTGGATCAAGTGATCAACTTGAATAATAGAATACATAAAAGATCAAATACTCCAGCTCCTGCTATGTATCATAGAATTGACCACTGTTTGCTAAACAACCCTTTCAAGAAGAAGGGTAATGCAGGGGGAGGTATTCGTATTGGATATTATCGTAATGATTATGGTCGTTGTCTTGTAGATTCAAACTTATTTGTTCGTCAGAACTCAGAACCAGAGATTATTACAAGTAAATGTCAGGAGAATGTATTTTATGCCAATACTTTTATAGAGTGTAGAGGAACCATGAACTTTCGTCATGGGGATCGTCAAGTCTTATTGAATAACTTCTTTTTGGCTAAAAATGAGAAGCTTGGTTGTGGTGGTGTTTTTGTTTGGGGAAGCAAACACCTTATTGCTGGAAACTATTTTGAACTAGGATCTACGATTAAAAATAGAGGTAATGCAGCATTATATATTAACCCAGGAGCGGAGAATGTAGAGCATGCTTTGGGATTTGATATGTCGATATACAATAATCTTTTTGTTAATAACAATGGTTATGCCGTACACTTTGAACCATTAAGAGATCGTCGTGAACAGTGGTGTGCAAAGAAAAAGTATCGTTTTGAATTACCTCATGATTTAAGAATTAAGGGCAATGTTTTTTATCAAAAGAGATACTTTAAAAAAGATTTTATGTTTACAAGTCAAACAGCGGATGAGTTAGGAACCTTTGAAGGAAACTATTTTTTCGGAACTGATACAGGCTTTGAATCTAAAGTTGAAGGTATGACAGAGTATAAAATGAAGTTGAAGGACGATAAAGATGGAGTAACACAACGTCCTGATGAATTATCCTTAGTGAAGTCGGAGGAGATGCAAATCGAAGGTGTTGATTTAGATTTAGGTAAGTTGGCATCTGAGGGTATTAAAGGTGCACCATTGACAGAGTCAGAGGTTGGGCCTCTTTGGAGATAGAATTTTTAGATAGACTGTTACATATTTTTAGTTAGACCAGTTCTCTTCGGGGAGCTGGTTTTTTTTGTTTTGAGTTATAGTGTATGTATTTGGTTATTAGTTTGATATGTTTTGCGTGTGACTAAGGTTACATTTCTTTATTTTCATAGATGTTACGTTTGTATTGTATCCAAGAGAAGTAGTGCCGATACAATATAGAATTGGTATGACATGATTAAACAATAGAGTGGTTCTATTGGTTAGGTTTTTAAAATGCATGGTCTTCTTTAGTTATTTGATGTTTGCTCCCAAATATTTGATAACAATTATTGGATTGAAGTATTGTAGATACATAATTTAATAACTGACATATGAAAAAAAGAGTGTACTTATGGGTAATGCTATATTGTTTTCCCATGTTGGGTGTGATAGCTCAACAAAATAGAACACTATCCTTGGAGGAAGCACTGTCGATCTCTTATGAGAAGAATAGTACGATTAGCATTGCTTTTGAAGATTTGAATGCGGCGATTGCTGACTACAAGACAACCAATGCGATCTTTATGCCACAGGTCTCCATTGCCGAAAATTATATTTATACCAATAACCCCATGCAAGTTTTTGGTATAAATTTACAGCAGACTTCTATTACAGAAGCAGACTTTGCACCAAGTACTTTAAATAATCCAAATGCTACGGATAACTGGAATACCGAGTTCTCTGTGCAGATGCCTCTATTTAATTTAGATAAGATATATGAGCGAAAGGCTGCCAGGTCTGCAATGAATGCAAAATCTGCATCATTGCAGAGAACTTATGATCATATATCTTTTGAGGTGAAGAAAGCATACTATGCTTTACAGTTGGCTTCAGAGAGAGTTGATGTTGCTCGTAAGTCTGTAGAGACGACGGCTTCTTCACTAAGAGTGATCTCTTCCATGAAGAGGGAAGGGTTGGTTACTCAAGCCGATTTGTCATTAACGAAAGTTCATGAGCTCAAAGCAAAGAATCAATTGATTGGAGCAGAGAGCAACTTGCGTAAAGCCAATCGTTATCTTGTGTTTTTATTGAGATTAGACGAAGGAACACAAATTATTCCCTCTGATAAGATTGGCCAGATTCAAGAGGAAAAAGTACAACCAAATCTCATGATCTCCTCTACACGTCCTGATCTTATGGCTCAGAGACACTATGTGGATGCGCTTCATTATCGAGTAAATCAGAATAAGGCATCATGGATTCCATCATTGAATGCAATGGGGAGTTATTATTTAAACTCGCCTGAGATGTTTAGTGGAGCTAGTAGTAGCTATTTGGTAGGGGTCTCTTTGAGATGGAATCTCTTTGAAGGAGGAATCAAGTGGAACCAAAATAAAAAGAGTAAAGCCCAATATAAGAGAGCCCAAACCCAATTGGTACAGATGGAGGAGAAGGCCAACATGGAGTTGCATAATACTTTGGATCAAATCAAGGTGTTCGAACAGCAGGTCAAAATAATGTATGAAGCTTTTCTTCAATCACAAGAGACATACTCGATTAAATATAATCGCTATTCTGAGGGGTTAGAGAAGACAAATGATCTTTTGACCTACCAAACAGAAATGGAGCAAATGCAGTGGAGATACCTACAGGCAAGATACCAATATGCTTTAGCTAATTTTCAGTTGGAACTAATACTTAAAACCAAATAAATCATGAAGTGGACAAATATATTAATGGTCATAACCTCTTTGGTCGTACTATTTTCTTGTGGTTCAGAAAGTAGTAAGCAAAAGAGTATAGATACTGCACAAAAAGTTGAAACGATAGCAGTGAAACAATATGAGGTATTACGACCTCAAACCATCTCAGGGACAATCTCTGCTGATGAATCAGCAGACCTTAGTACCAAACTGATGGGGACGATTGAGATGTTAAAGGTTAAGCCAGGTGATAAAGTAAAAAGAGGAGCATTGTTGGTTAAGATTGAAAACAAAGAGCTACGTGCTTCATTGTCAACTGCGAATGCAGCATTAGAGCAGGTCGTTTCTAAGTTGCACTTGGAGGAGAAGAACTATGGTCGTATGACACGTCTGCTTGCAGAAGAGAGTATAACGCAAGGTGAGTTTGATAAAGTGTCGATGGAGCTTCAAGTTACTAAAGAGCAACTAACCCAAGCCAAAGCACAAGTTGAAAAGGTGAAGAGTCTACTAATGGCGAGTCGAATAGTGGCTCCTTTTAATGGGGTAATAACCAATAAATTTGTGAAGCAAGGTAGTTATGCAACTCCTGGTCATCCCATCTTATCTATAGCCAATACCAATGTATATAATGTTGTCTTCTTTCTACCTGAAGACCAATCGATGGAGCTTCATGAAGGAGAGGTTTGTGAGGTGAGTGTTAGAGATTCATCCACAAAGTTAACTGCTACAGTAACGCATATTGCTGCTACTGGAACATATCACAATGGACAAATTAGGGTGGTGGCAAAAATAGAAGAGAAGGTGTCAGAGCTGGGTGATGGTATTTATGCCACCGTGAGATTACCTAATATGAAATCTCAACAGATAGTGATACCTAAAACAGCTCTTGTTCGCTATGGTGCATTAACTGGTGTGTATAAAGTAGCAGAAAATGGAAGAGCGCTTCTTCAATGGATTAGATTAGGAGAAACATATGAGGAAAAATGGTGTGTTATTTCAGGCCTTGACGAAGGAGCTGTGATCGTGAATAATCCTTCAGTGTCTCTCAGGGATGGAGATAAGATATCTACAAATCGATTAAACTAAAAGATTAAAAGATGAAAGAAGGAATTGCTGGAAAAATAGCAAAGCAGTTTATCAACTCAAAGCTAACGCCATTGTTGATGTTACTGTTTCTAGGTCTTGGTTTTTATGGTGCGTCTTTAACTCCTAGAGAAGAAGAGCCACAAATATCCGTTCCGATTGCAGATATCTTTATAAGTTACCCTGGAGCTTCTCCCAAAGAGGTGGAGTCAAGGGTCTCTAAGCCGTTGGAGAAGGTGATCTCAAATATCAAAGGGGTAGAGTATGTTTACTCTACAAGTATGAAAGATCAGGCACAGTTAGTTGTTCAGTTTTATGTAGGAGATGATGTCGAGAGAAGTATCGTAAAACTTTATAATGAGATTGTCAAACATATGGATCAAATTCCACAAGGAGTATCTATGCCCTTGATAAAAACAAGATCGATTGATGATGTCCCTGTGATGTCGTTAACTCTATGGAGTGAGACCTATAACGACTATCAATTAAAAAGAATATCTACTGAGGTTGCTAATGAGATTAGTACGATTACTGATATTGCTCAAGTAAAAGTAATAGGTGGAAGATCACGAGAGTTTGCGGTGACATTTGATCCCAATAAGCTTAGTGGTTATGGCTTAGATGCTTCTGTAGTGGCACAACGACTGATGCAAGAGAACTCTCAAAAAACGGTGGGTGCTTTTTATCAGCATAATCATACGTATAGTGTGCAGAGTGGAACATTTCTTAGAAGTCAATCAGACTTAGAGAATATTATAGTGTCGGTGAAACAGAATACGCCTGTATATCTAAATCAAGTGGCCACAGTTGAAGATGGTCCTGGCAAGCCAACGCAATATGTGACGTTTGGTTATGGCGCTACTCATGCCGATTCACCTAATACATATGCTGCATCTACAATATCTGTTGCCAAACGAAATGGAGCCGATGCAATGCAGCTCGCTGATCTCGTTCTTGAGAAAGTATCTCATTTGGAGGGTAAGCTTATTCCACGTGATGTGCATATTGAAGTGACGCGTAACTATGGAAAAAGTGCTTCTCATAAAGTGAATGAGTTGATGTGGCATCTGTTGGGTTCTATTATTGCAGTCACATTTATTGTAGCTCTTAGTATGGGTTGGAGAGGAGGACTGGTTGTATTTCTTTCTGTTCCTGTAACTTTTGCGCTTACATTGTTTGTGTATTACCTTTTAGGATATACATTAAATCGTATTACTTTATTCGCCCTAGTGTTTGTGACTGGAATTGTAGTGGATGACTCCATTATTATTGCAGAGAATATGCATCGGCATTTTAAAATGCGACAGAAATCCTTTATGGATGCCGCACTTGCAAGTATTAGTGAGGTCGGTAATCCAACGATTTTAGCGACTTTTACTGTTATTGCAGCTGTGTTGCCTATGGTGGCTGTTTCAGGTATGATGGGGCCATATATGAGTCCCATGCCAATTGGTGCAGCCTTTGCTATGATCTTTTCGCTATTAGTTGCATTGACCATTACACCTTATATCGCTTATCGTTTATTGAAAAAAGAGGAGGGGACTGAGAAGCATGGTGCTGATGAACTATCTGGTGTGGAATCTACATGGATCTATAAGCTCTACCGTAAAGTGATGATGCCTTTGTTGGATAGCAAAAAGAGACGATGGGGATTTATTGGTGCTGTCGTGATGTTATTAATTGGATCTATATTATTGTTTTATGTCAAGTGGGTTGCTGTTAAGATGCTTCCTTTCGATAATAAAAATGAATACCAAGTGGTCATTGATATGCCTGAGGGGACCACATTAGAAAAGACATATGAGGTGACACAGGCATTGGCGAATTACATTAAAGATCAACCTGAAGTAAAAATGTATACTAGTTATGTTGGAACAGCCTCTCCCATAACTTTTAATGGACTGGTTCGTCATTACGACCTAAGACAGGCAAGCAATATGGCTGATATCCAAGTCAATTTAACCGATAAGTCTGATCGTGATTTGCAGAGTCATGATCTTGCAAAGATGGTAAGGCCAGGATTGGAGCAGATTGCTTCTAATTATGGTGCAAAGATAAAGGTTGTGGAGATGCCTCCAGGTCCACCTGTGTTGAGTACTCTAGTTGTTGAGGTGTATGGGCCTGATGCTGTAGAGCAAAGACGTATTGCTCTACATGTGGAAGATATCTTTAATGACAATCCAAATGTCGTAGATGTTGATACATATATTGAAGCAGATACGTATGGATATAAACTGATTATTGATAAACAAAAAGCACTTGTTCGAGGTGTTTCAACTCAACAGATTGAACAGGTACTACAGACCTCTCTTCATGGGAGTCGGATTATGAATATTATTCAATCTAATGAGAATAATGAGGTGCCTGTAAACTTACAGTTCGAGGACAAAGCATATGCATCCATTGAAAGCATACAAGCTATAAAGCTATTGTCAAGAAACGGATCGATGGTCTATCTTGGCGATGTTGCGAAGGTGAATAGAGTGAAAGAGCCAAAGTCGATATACCGTAAGAACCAGCACCCAGTAACCTATGTTACAGCGGAGGTTGCAGGTTCATTGGAGAGTCCAGTCTACCCGATATTAGATGTAAAAGAACAGATAGAGCAGATTCCGGTAAAAGGTCAAGACCGTCTGATTGAAATGTATAATGGACAACCATTTAACGATGATAAGTATGTAGTGAAATGGGATGGTGAGTGGCAGATTACTTACGATGTTTTTCGAGATTTAGGCGTGGCCTTTGCCGTCGTTCTTGTAGTCATTTATATGTTGATCATCGGGTGGTTTCAAGATTACAAGGTGCCAATGATTATGATGATCTCGATACCACTTTCATTAGGTGGAATATTGGTTGGACACTGGATTATGGGAGCATACTTTACAGCAACAAGTATGATCGGATTGATTGCTCTCGCTGGAATTATGGTCCGGAATGCAATTTTACTTGTTGATTTTATTAATCTAAGGCTATTGGAAAGGGTTCCTCTAAAACAGGCTATCATAGAGGCTGGTGCTGTTCGGACGACTCCTATTCTTTTAACTGCAGGAACAGTAGTCATTGGAGCTTTCGTGATTCTTTTTGACCCTATATTCCAAGGTTTAGCTATCTCGTTAATGGGTGGATCAATAGCATCAACAGCATTGACCTTGATTATTGTACCATTGATATTTTATATGGGATATCGTAAAAAGTATCAGTAGAAGATCATGATTAATAATATAGCCCAAAGTGTTTTATCACTTTGGGCTTTTTAGTTCTAGAATATGGTGTAAACTAGAGTTGTATGGTATATGTTCTGTGCAAACAAAAAATGGATGTGGTAGTTTGTTTTATGTGGTAATAGTGTTGTTATTGATGTGTTTAAGCTCTTTTATTGTGGTGTTAAACTTTTTTACTCTTACTTTTGTGTTATATTTGTTGTGTAGAACATAAAATGGATGTCCTTGTGATTGTATCTTGTGTATACTCCTTTAAACCTGTCTATTTTGTAGTATGTTCTCATTAAATTTGAGTTTTTTAATTAATAAATGTCCTATGGAAAATAATACTACTATCACTTATGACGTGATAGATCATGATAATTCTTGCGATACAAAGATGATTGCCTCCTTTTTAGAAGTACACTTAGAACAGTATGGAGATAAGATAGATGACATTGAAAAAGCAATTGATTACATCTTTAATGGTAACGGTGGGGTATTGGTTGTTCAAAAACAGCAAGATCAAGTTGTGGGGGCTACGGTAATTAATAAGACTGGTATGCATGGTTATATCCCTGAGAATATCTTGGTTTATATAGCTATTCACAAGGATTTCAGAGGGTTGGGGTTAGGACGTAAATTAATGGAGAAGGCATTAAATCATGTCGATGGAGATGTTGCATTGCATGTGGAAAGAGATAACCCTGCAATAAAATTATACGAATCCATTGGGTTTACCAATCCTTATCTTGAGATGAGATTGAAACGCTGCCAGTGAATGCATTATATCAGCACTACTGAAACTTCTGTTTAATAGTATTAATGTAATACCGTATTTAATCTTATCTCTTAAATATTTTATCAAAATAAAAAACTATGGCCTATATTGTCTTAGATACAAAAAAATTAAAGCACAACTTCCTATTTCTAAATAACCTGTTCTCTAATAATGATAAAGAGTGGGCTGTCGTTTCTAAGCTATTTTGTGGTAATAGAGGATATCTAGAGTATTTGATTTCGTTAGGACCAAATCAAATATGTGATTCACGAATAAGTAATCTTGAGATTATTAAGGATATTGATCCTGAGATGAAAACTATATATATCAAACCACCAGCGCATGATGTGATAGAAGAGGTGGTTCGATATGCCGATACTAGCTTTAATAGTGAACTTGAAACGATCCGTTTGCTTTCAGAGGAAGCATTGAAACAAGATAAGATACATAAGGTAATTATCATGATTGAACTTGGAGACCTACGAGAAGGAATCATGGGCGAAGATTTAATTGCTTTCTATGGTGAGGTATTCGAGCTGAAAGGAATTGAAGTAACTGGAATTGGAGCCAATCTGAACTGTTTAAGTGGCGTATTACCTTCACAAGATAAATTAATTCAATTGTCATTATATGAACAATTAATTGAAGCCAATTTTCATCGACAGATACCATGGGTCTCTGGAGGTACGTCTATTACTATTCCTCTGATTGAAAGAGGACAGGTGCCCAAAGGTGTGAATCATTTTAGGGTAGGAGAGACGTTGTATTTTGGTAACCATCTATTGGATGAATCCCCTTATGAGGGAATGCAGCAAGGAGTTATTAAACTTTATGCCCAAATTATAGAGATGGCGGATAAACCTAAAATTCCCATTGGATTATTGGCAGAGAGTCCTTCAGGGCATACTGTGGATATTGATGAGGCGGACTATGGCGAGACTGCTTATAGGGCTATTATAGATATAGGATTATTAGATATTTCGCCAGAATATTTAATTCCCGAAGACCCTAAGGTTTCAGTAATTGGAGCAAGTTCAGATATGATTATCTTGGATTTAAGTGATAGAGAAGATCAATACAATGTAGGAGATATGGTGGCCTTTAGGATGAAATATATGGGAGCACTTGGAGTGTTTAATTCGGATTATATTGAAAAACGACTCATCTAAGTAAGAATATTTAGAGTGCTTAAAAAAATGAGCAGGCATCAAATCGAGCCTGCTCATTTTTTATTTAGAAGAAGTAATTAAGGTTGATTAATAGTTCGGCCCTGCATTAAATGCTGGAGCTCCTATATCATACCATAATCTTTCGCTATTCAATACGGTTGGTTCATTTTCTCCTGCCGTAAAGTTTTGATCTTGTATTGCTTTAAGCTGATTGGCATAGTTAAGGTTGTCTTTTGTTGGTGTGTTTACTGTAAAGCGTCTTGGAAATGGTAGTTTACCTGCAGGTACAGTCATTGGCTCACTAGTAAGAATTGTACTACCAATCTTCGGAATTCCCGTTCTGCGACAAGTAACATACAGTTCATTGGGAGCAGACAAGAAGTGTATATACATCTGTATATACACCTTCTCAAGATCCGTAGCCACATCTCCAGTGAGCATATAGTCAGGTTGTGCCAAAAGTGTCGTAATTTCACCATCTTTTAAGGCCACTTTACTTTCTGAAACCTCTATTCCAGCTCTATTTACATAGGTATCATGAGTCTCACTGTAGTATGGCATACCATTATTTCCAGCGATAAAGTCTGCTTGTTTGATGGAGGTGGTTACAGCTTTTCTTAAATATTCTTGTGCTGTACCCGAAATATTGGCTCCTAACAGTTTAAACTCTGCCAAATAAAGGTTAACCTCAGCGGATGACATGATAGTCCACGCATATGGCTTATCATCTTTCATATCTTTTACAGGTGCTCCAGGAGCATCCGGATATCTGTAATCTCTGTTTGGCTTTACAATCTTATATGAATATCGAGCTAGTGGATTGTATCCAACTGCGGCACCATTAGCAGCCTTTAATTCAAAGTTCACAGTGTTGAAATAGATGTCATTTGTTGCAGGTGTATTTGATGCTTCAGGATCTACTGGAGCACCATAATATCTTACCCAAGGTTCTCCTGCACCTTTCCAACCTCTAAAAGTCCTATTCCCTTCGGCATCTTCATCGTAATCTACATTAGCTAAAATGTATGGAGGAAGATCTTTTTCTTGATCAAAGAATGCTTGTATTACTTTAGAGTTAAAGTCATTCTTATGAAAATAGAAACGAACTCTTGGATCTTTGTTGGCAACTAAGAAATCGACTAGGTTTTTACCACCATTACCAAAATCAACATTGTTATTCATATGGTACATCTTTGAGGATGGGTAGTAATTGAAGTCATCTGAGAGGGTCGTCATAAAACCTGCAGGATGATTTACTACAGACTCTGCAATTTGGATGGCTTTGGCTCTATTTTGATGAAGTAAACGAACGGCAATTTTTAGACGTAAAGAATTTGTGAATTTTGCCCATTTACTCCAATCGCTTCCATATACAAAGTCTTGAGATCCTATACTCGTTTGGTCTACCACTTCATTATTAACTCTGACATCGTTTGTTAACACCTCTAAGGACTGATTCAACTCTGACAACATCTGATCTAGTAGTTCTTCCTGTAAATCATATTTAGGTGTTAGAAGCGGAGGATTAGTATATCTTGCTTTTCCTGCTTCTTTGTATGAGTATGCTCCTTTTGTATCAGTTTGCTTTAATACCTCAAAGATTTGAATAGGATAAGTGATCGCTCGGAGGTATTGATAGCCATTGGCTTCTGTTTGACCTAGTTGAGTGTCGATATTGTATCTCATATCTTCCAATGGTCCTAAAATATAACGATAGAAGTTAACACTTCCTGCAGAGCTCATTCGATTCATATTAAAATCATTACCTCCTCCAGAAACGGTGCTTTGACACCATGGGAAGAAATATTGACTATTATTATAAAACCACTCTGTATATGAATCAGGTCCCCCCATTCGATAAAGTGCCTCTGTAAAGAGGAAACTCATCTCTGGCTTTGATACATTTGATGGATCTGTATTGGTTTTTGCAAACTCTTCTCTGCTACAGCTGATGTTCATTAATACCAGAATGGCAAGTAATGAACTGATTATATTGTTTTTCATATCTTTCATTTTTAGATAAGAGACTTACAGGTTAAATTTCACTGCCAATGAATATGTTGCAGTATATGGTGTGAAGTTTCTTTCGAAGTATGAGTAATCACTTCGGTTTCCTCTTAAACCTTCAGGATTCAGATTGTTCGGTAATGAGTTGTATATGTAACCTAAGTTTCTCCCAACCAATGAAAGGTTTATATTCTTAATACCTACTTTCGATAACATCTGTTTTGGTAATGCATAGTTGATAGTTAATTGACGTAGAGAGATATAGTTTACTTCTGATACCCAACCATCATGTACGGTTCCTTGTCCCCAAGAATTACTTCTGTAGTGGTGATAAGAGGCATGTGTTGGTTCCACATATCCTTTTTCATAGGCATTCTGATAGGTCATGCCTGATACATCTTGTTTTGCTCCTGATGGGGTCGTTACTGTCGTTCCTGTAGCGAATACTCCATCCGGAATCAAACCGTCAGAATAACTCATTCCTGCATCATCTGCATATTTTGTGTCCCAAGCCATACCTCCATGTGCTTTGTCTCTATACTTTAGTGACTCTTCAGTATGGCCATATGCGGTTCCATAGCGGTTGTTATATGAAATGATCTCCCCTCCAAAACGCATATCAAATAGCGCACTAATAGAGAATGATTTATAACTTAATGAGGTGCTAATACTTCCTTCAAAATCAGGCATGATAGAGCCGACCTTTTCGATTTTACCACTTCTTTTTGCATAGGCACCACGAGCATTGTCATCCCATACTAGGACATTTTTCCCATTTCTTGCGTCTGCAATATTTTTCCCATCCGCATCTGTCGCTTGAAACTTTGCAGGATTAGAGTCCGAAAGTAGAACACCATACTCACCACCAATATAAGCAGCAGAACCTACTCTGAAGTTACCATAGCCTGGGCTACCTGCCAATACCTTATATTCCCCTACTGTAGGATGAAGGTATACGATTTCATTTTTATTTTTAGCATAGTTGAAATTCAAATCCCACTGAAAATTTCTTGTTTTGATAGGAGTCGTGTTTACTGCCAACTCAATTCCTGAATTCTTTATCTCTCCAGCGTTTACAATTTGCCCACTAACCCCCGAAGCTTCAGGAGCTGGTATCCTTATGATCTGGTCGTTTGTCGTTTCTTGGTACACCGCAGCATCGATATTAACACGACTATTAAACATTCGTAGGTCTAAACCGAATTCATAAGAGGTTTTACGTTCTGGTTTCAGATCTGGAGAGATCATCGTTGGCTCTTGAAACATTCTATAATTAAAAGAACCAGCAGTTTCTAGTGACTCTATTTTATATCCTTGATTGATTCTATACACACCTGTACCACTACCTACTTGTGCCCAAGATCCTCGTAACTTTAAGAAGCTAATCATTGCGGGAAGCTCAAAAGTATTAGATGCAATCCATGATGCACTTACTGATGGATAAAAATAGGAGTAATTCCCTGTTTCATTAGTGTATACTAGAGTCGAAGACCAGTCATTACGTCCTGTAATATCTAAAAATAGATCGTCTTTATAACTAAAAGATGCCAAGGCATAGATTGAATTCATCTTTTCAGTTTGACTTAATCCACCTGATCCAATAACATTTTTCTTGCTGTTTTTGATATAGAATTGGCCTGGAATAATTAATCCACCATCTGTTTTTACTTGTGTGTTGTATGCTAACCGTTCGTAAAGTTCTGCTCCAACCATCATATTGAAACCAATAGATTCACTAATGTCTTTGCGAACATTCATCAATGCTTTAATGGTTTGTTGTCGTCTATAACTACTTCCTAAGACATATGATCCCCCGTCATTCTTATATCCTGAACCAAGATATTTTTCCTCTTTGTTGGTAACATACAAATTCATATTAGCATGAACTGTGAAATCAATCCATGATGCTGCATTATAGGTAATTTGTGCCATAGGACGAACAACATATTCTCTCTGCTTTACATCGTTGTTGTTGATTCCAAACCATATTCCTGTACCTGGAACTTGCCCATATTTGTCCGAAGGGCCTGATCCAGCGGCTCCACCGTGGGTTGAGGTATATTTGTCTTTATAGTAATTGGTGTCATATGATCGTCCAAATGTACCATCTGCGAAATATCCTGATAAGTTTCCTGCTGGATTGGCTGCATTGGACTGGGAGAAGCTTACTGATGCCTCTGCTTTAAATTTATCTGATATTTGATGATCTCCTTTCAATAAGAAAGAGTAACGGTCGAAATTATTATTCTTATAGGTTCCTTTTCTGTAGTTATATGAGTTGGATAAGTAGAAATGTGTTTTGTCGTTACCACCTTGAATGGTAACATTGGTATTTGAATTCATACCAACTTCATAAGCATCTTCAATATTGTTTTCATAAGCTTTATACTTTGTAAGCTTTCCATCATACCCTATAACATCTTGTCCATCATATTTGGGTCCAAATCCAAGTCCTGATAGATTAGGTAAAGAGGGATATGTTTTACCATCTAAAGTGTTTGTTTGGAATTGATGTTGGTTGTCAAATTTATAGTACGAGCCATCTGCTTTTTTATCACCGTATCCTACATACCCTGAGATTGTTCCGTTGCCATACTCATTTTGTAGGGTTGGTGCATCATAAACATAATCAATACCCGTAGTTTGTGAGATGGTAACCCCTAAGCCTCTACTATTACCACCTGATTTTGTGGTAATAATCACCGCTCCATTAATTCCTCGTGAACCATAAAGAGCTGTGGCTGCAGAACCTTTTAGAATAGATACCGATTCGAAGTCATCTGAGTTGAGGTTTTTTAATTCATTACCAAAGTCATTACTATCTGTGGCCCACTCGGATCCTCCAGAAGTGTTATTGTCTAAGATAACTCCGTCAACAACAAAGATCGGTTGGTTGTTCGATCCTAAAGTGGAAACTCCACGGATCTGGATTTTGGTGGCACCAAATGCTCCACCATCACTACCGCTAACACTTACACCTGCGGATTTACCTTGAAGGGCTGCAACTGGACTAACTGTGTTAGATTGAGCTACTTCTTCTCCCTTTACTTCCGTCATGGCGTAACCAAGTTTTTTCGCCTCTCTTTTAATACCCAGGGCGGTAACGACAACTTCGTCAATATTCTTAGTGTCACTTTTTAACTTGACGTCAATAACACTTTGTCCCGTGTAAGCTACGACTACATCTTCATACCCCAAATAAGAAAATCGAAGTTCTTTGATATCACTTCTTAACTTAAGGGAGAAGACTCCATCGAAATCTGTTATGGTTCCGATTTCTGTTCCTACAATATGTACTGTAGCACCAATAATTCGTTCACCTGTTACGTTATCGGTAACTGTACCTCTAATAGTATTGACATTTTGTTGTTGAACGATAGTATTTGATTCTTTGGCATTGTCTGCAAAAACAATTTGTGGCGATAGTAATGATGCAGTAAGCATTATTGTTCCTATGACTTTAATTGTTCTTTGCGATCTGAAGATATTCAACTCTCGCATGTTTTTAGTTTTTAGTTATTAGTTGGATCGTTATACAACGGTTTAATTATCCGTTTTTAACTTTTCAATGCTAAATTTATCAAAGAAATTATGAGAGCTGCAAATATCTATTTGTTCAACATGTGTAAGTGTAATCTTCAGATTAATAGATCTTTATATTTTAATGTAGTGTTGTTGTTAATATTAAAAATGTATTAAATTCTATTACATATTTATATACATACATATCTAATTGATTGTAATACACCCTTATAAAAATACATGGAGAATCATATTAAGATGTTGTGTAACAGCTATTATTTATTACGATTATTAAATATTTGTGAAGTAAATGTATTTAATCGTAAGAAAACGGGTGAATGGTGGCAGATGTTAAGAGAAATAGTGTTGTTTTTGTACATCATGTTGAAAGTACTAAAAAGTGGTTTTATGAATTGGTACATTTCCGAATAAATACAACTGATCTTAAGTTAATGATGGTGACCGATTTTTTAGGTTTTAAAGAATATTTATTGTCAAATAATGTATAAAGTTATTGTTGAAAAAATAGATCATCATAGAATTTAGGTTTAATTCGTTCCCAATAGATAAGCGAAAAGTAATAATATTTAGTTTAGATGATTGTAGCAATTTGATGATCCTTGATCCCATATATTATTGATCTAATCCTAGGCATTTTTATAAATATTGTGACCTGTGTAGATGGTCATGATGAAAATTGTTGTGATCAAAATTGCATGAGTCAGAAATAATATCTAACATTGTCGAATAAGTATTCGATAATGGTAAGACAAGATTATATTGCGTATTAATGAAACTGCAATTTTACAATGTTGTTAAAAGTATGAGAATGCAGTTCTTTCGTACCTGACTATTAAATCCTTAAAAATGACTATCGGTTTCATCTTTACAGTAATCGTATTTAGATCTGATTCGGTGATTTAGAATTCCGAAATGGTTTTAATGTCCATTGCATTTTGAAATGAGTTATGAATTCTTGTAAGGATATTTTGTTTATATAAGACAATAAATTGAAGTGTAACTTCTCTCAACAGTGATGTTTCTTAACGAAGTATTCGCAATATTGAACGTGAGGAGATAGTTTATTTAAAGATGTTGTTGGTGTAATAACAGCATGGTAATTAGTGGTCATTTTTTTTTGTATTAGTACCGAATATTTATTCGATAAAGGAAGCAGTTAATTTAATATATCTATCTATGAAAAGTAGAGAAATTACAACAAATAAAGCACGAAGACTATTCAATTGTATTTGGAGACAGAAGTCTAAGACACCTGTATGTCCAATGGAACCAACGATGAATGGAATGATTATTGCAATCACGGGTGGAAATCGTGGTATCGGGCTTGAGACAACAAAAGGTCTAATCGCAAGAGGTGCTGAAGTAATCATATTAGCTAGAAGTGGAAAAACTGTAGCGTCATTTGTACAAGAGTCAAAGGGGAGAGCTCATTTTGTAAGTTTAGATTTAGCGGACATCTCTTCTGTAGAAAAGACTATCGAAGATCTGAAACTAATATTGAATGGCCGTAAAATAGATAAGTTAATAAACAATGCAGGTATAGCTCTAAATGAGCCTCATCGGTTATCGCCACAAGGTTATGAATTGACATTCGCAGTGAATGTTTTAGGTCATCATGCTCTGTTTGTACAGTGTGATACTGCATCATTGTTATCACCTAAAGTACAGATTATTGCTGTGACTGGAGATTTATATATACAAGCCGAAGCATGTACTCCTGATTATACATATAAAGGAAATAGTGGTAATGCAGCTTATGCACGAAGTAAGCTAGGTGTGATGTGGTGGGCATATGAGTGTAGTCGATTGTTTCCAAATTATCAAGTAAATATTGTTCACCCAGGCGCAGTATTGACTGGATTAGGTGGAGGTGCAGGACCTATTGCAAGAAGTATCCTAAAATCGATTACACTTACTCCGAAAGAGGGAGCTCAAATGTCATTGATATGTGCAACACAACCTGAAATTGAGAGCGGTGCTTACTATCACAACACAGTAGGGCAGGCAGTCCTGTCAAAAGATGATATTGCCTTAGATCGTAAAAAATCAAGAGATTTTTGGAATATGTTAGATCAGATTTACAAGACGATTTATGCATAGAATAATACCAATTGTCCCAGAAAGGTTTGTGTTAATGGGAGATGATGGTAATCCATTATTGAAAGAATATACATACAGCAATTCAATTTAAGGGAAGATTAAAATAAAGAGTACATCTATATGAGTGTTAAGAAGATATCAGATTTTGAATTTATTAGTTTAATGGCCTCTTTGATGGCCATCGCATCCTTGTCATTAGATGCGATATTACCTGCGTTAAATAATATAGGTCTCTCTATTGGGATTACAGACCCCAAGGATAACCAATTATTAATCACCACAATCTTCCTTGGTATGGGAGTTGGACAGTTGATATCAGGAGCATTATCAGATAGCTTAGGACGTAAACCGGTGGTATATATTGGATACATTATTTTTGCCATCGCAAGTGTCGTTTGTGTGTGTGCCGTAAACCTAGAAATGATGGTTGCAGGACGTCTACTTCAGGGGGTTGGTCTATCTGCTCCCAGAAGTGTCACGATGTCAATTGTCAGAGATAAATATGAAGGTAATTACATGGCGAGAATAATGTCATTTGTTTCTGTTATTTTCATTCTTGTTCCTATCGTAGCTCCATTTTTTGGTAAGTTAATGTTAGATGCATTTGGATGGCAGTCAATTTTCTATAGTCAGATCATATTTGGTTTCTGTGTAATGGTTTGGTTATGGCGACGACAAGAAGAGACATTGACCGATGAAAATAAGAAGAAAGTGACACTCTCTCTCTTTACCGATGGTGTGAGAGAGTTCTTTAAACACAGAGAGGCAGTGATATATACTATTGTGATAGGAATAGTGACGGCCCCATTTCTATCTTACATCAGTTCGAGTCAACAGATATTTCAAGAGCAATACAACCTGGTAGAGGAGTACACATATATATTCTCTGGATTGGCTATCGTAATCGGTGTCGCAACCTATTTGAATGGGATATTAGTTCTTCGATTAGGAATGTTAAGGCTTGTGATGCTCTCTTTAGTCTTGCTTTCTATGACCTCATTGGTTTATGTCATCTGTTATAGTGGTGTAGGAAACCCACCAATTATGGTATTGGTTGCTTTTCTAAGTCTTATTCTCTTTTCAACGGGTTTTATTGTTGGAAATATTAATGCTTTAGCAATGCAACCAATTGGGCATATTGCAGGAATTGGAGCTGCGATAGTCGGATTCATTTCTACTATTATTACTATTCTATTAACTACAATTATAGGACAGTATATCAACATGACAGCACTACCTATTTTTATCGGCTTTACCATCTGCGGTTCTGTTACGCTATTTGTCGTGTTGGTCATGAACCGATCAAAGAATGTAATTGTTACAAATTCATAAAGAAATCATTAAGCAATAGGAGATAAGAATATGATACCAAAAAGTTATAATAAAAATGGAATTGAACTTTCCCGTCTAGGGCTTGGCTGTATGAGATTGTCAATGACCATGACTGGTGCTTCTGTAGATAAGAATGAGTCCATAAAAACAATCCATCGAGCTTTAGATCTGGGAATAAACTTGTTGAATACAGGTGATTTTTATGCCGATGGTGAAAATGAAAAGCTTATTGCGGAATCACTAAAGGGAGTGGATCGTGATAAAGCATTTATTTCGTTAAAATATGGTACCTTCTCAAACATGATGACTGGTGGACCTATTGATGTAGGCCCAAAGAATGTGAAAAAATATCTTACGGATTCACTTCGACGACTGAATGTCGATTATGTCGATCTATATCAACCTGCACGTATTGACGTAGGAATTCCTTTGGAAGAAACTATTGGGGCTATTTCCGATCTTGTAGATGCTGGTTATGTGAAACATATTGGTCTATCAGAAGTGGATGCTGCCACTTTACGTAAAGCGCATGAGGTTCATCCAATAAGCCTAGTTGAGTCTGTGTATTCAATTATTGACAACACTGTGGAGGCAGAGGTGCTACCTACAGCAAGAGAGTTGGGAATTGGTGTTGTCGCTTTTGGTTTGATGGGATTAGGGAAACTTTCGAAACAAGAGAATGACCCGCTGATGCATACAATGAAAGAGATCATTAATGAAAAAGAGATAACGCTATCTCAACTTGCACACGCTTGGATATTGTCTAAGGGCGAGGATATTATACCACTTGTTGGGGCACGTAATATATCACAACTCGACGACTCAGTGAAATCTGTCGCAGTTGATTTGAAGAAAGACGATATCCTTCGTCTAGAGGATGCAATAGCCAAAAGTCAATTGGTTGGTCCTAGTATGCCAAAACTTGTCATACGAAATGGTATTCTTGAAAGGTAGTAAAGCGCCCTATATAATCATAAGTAATATCAAATGATGTCGAAATCGGTTACTATCTCAAGATAGTGATCGATTTCTTTTTAAGAGACAATCACATCTTCTCACGCCTCTATCTTATCTGACACCGATCTAATAATGCAATAATATATAACCTATGGTAAGAATATTCTGTTTCTATATGATAAAATATGGAAGTATAGCTTCTCGCTAGGTGGAGGCTTATTAATGATCTATAAGCATTATAGAATATGAAGAGATCGTCAATTTAAATATATAGTTAGCGTAAAATAGATCAATAACAAAGGCTACCTTAATAAGGTAGCCTTTGTGTCTATTATTGTATCTATAGTGGATGATCTGGATTAAATTCCAAGATCTTTCATCACCTCTTCAATCTTCTTCATGGCTTTCGCATCTGCTGAATGATACTCGTCACGAGAATTAATCTTATCTGTACACTCGAAGTAGAACTTAATTTTAGGCTCTGTTCCTGATGGACGTACAGATACCTTTGTTCCATTCTCAGTAAAGAATTGTAGTACGTTAGAGGTACTCTTGTAGTTCATCTTTTTCACCTCACCAGTAACAAGATCTTTGTCTTCTAGCGTAGAGTAATCTTTAACACGAACTAATTTTGATCCACCAAGTGTTGCTGGAGGTGTCTCTCTGAAGTTCTTCATCATCGCTTGAATCTCTTCTGCTCCAGTTTTACCTTGACGAACGATATACTTCATGAACTCTTTCGAGAAGCCGTACTCTAGATAAATATCTTGTAGTAGTTCGAATAGTGACTTACCTTTATCTTTTGCCCAAGCAGCAATCTCTGCCATCAAAGCACATGCTGTTACTGCATCCTTATCACGAACAAAGTCTGAAGGAAGGAATCCGAAACTCTCTTCTCCACCACCGATATAGCGTTTTGTTGCTTCGTTATCACGGATAACATCAGCAATAAATTTAAACCCAGTATAACTATCGAAATACTCTACGTTGTTGGCTTCAGCAATCTTTGCGATAAGCTCACTGGTAACGATTGTTTTAACCACATACTCTTTTCCTGTGATCTTACCTAACTCTCTATTTCTAGCGATAAGGTAATAAGTGAAAAGAATGCAAGTTTGGTTACCATTAACAATAATGAATTTACCTGAATCGTCACGAACACAAACTCCAATACGATCTGAATCTGGGTCTGTCGCCATAACTAATTCTGCACCTGTCTCTTCTGCTTTTGCAATGGCCATTTTCATCGCGGCAGCCTCTTCAGGATTCGGAGAAACTACTGTAGGGAAATCACCACTTACTACATCTTGTTCTGGAACATTGATAATATTGGTAAAACCAAATTTTCTCAATGCAGCTGGAACCATCTTATATCCTGTTCCATGGATAGGAGTGTAGACAATTTTCATGTCTTTATGACGCTCAATAGATTGAGGTGACATCGAGATTTGGTGTGACGCTTCTAAGAACTTCTCATCCATCTCTTGTCCCATCACATGGATAAGGTCTTTATTTGGCTCAAATTTAATATCTTCCACTTTTACTTGACCTACTTCATCAATGATGTTTTTGTCATGTGGAGCTACAATCTGTGAACCATCATTCCAGTATGCTTTATACCCGTTATACTCTTTAGGGTTGTGTGATGCAGTAATGATAATACCACTCTTACAACCTAGCTCACGAATTGCATAAGACATCTCAGGTGTAGGACGTAGAGATTCGAAGATATATACTTCAATACCATTGGCTGAGAAAATACCAGCTGCTGTATTGGAGAAATACTCACTATTATTACGACAGTCGTATCCGATAGCTACTTTGATATCTTTTTCGCCTGGATAAGTCTTCTTTAGATAATTTGATAATCCTTGGGTCGCAGCACCTACAGTGTAACGGTTCATTCTGTTTGAACCAGGCCCCATAATGCCACGAAGACCTCCTGTACCGAATTCTAGATCTTTATAGAAAGATTCGATCAATTCTGTATTGTCCTCATTGTCCATCATTTTCATGATAGCATCTTTTGTTTCTTGGTCGTAAGGTCCTTCAAGCCATTGGTTTGCTTTCGCTTCAACCATAGATAAAATGTCCATATTACTCATTTTTGTGTTAGTTCCTTATATTTAGATTAAATCGCTCTATACAATTTAAGAGACTACGTCTCCATTCTGGAATTGTGATCCCAAAAGTAAATTTAATTTTTGTCTTATCTAATACTGCAAAATTTGGTCGTTGTGCAGGACGCACAAACTGCTCTGTAGAAACAGGGTGTATCGTGCAAGTTAGACCAATGTTTTGAAAAATTTCATGAGCAAAATCATACCATGTTGTTTCTCCTTCATTACTGAAGTGAAAAACCCCATATCTCTGACCCTCCGTAATGTTAGTTTTTGTTGATATAGAGTGGATTGCCTGTGCTAGATCTCTCGCATAAGTCGGAGTGCCAAATTGGTCGTTTACTACAGATATTTCATCTCGTTCTCTTCCCATTCGAATCATCGTGGTGAAGAAATTAGCATGAGATTCATCGTATAACCATGATGTACGAATAATGATACTTTTTGTATGATTTTTTAACAGCGCTACCTCTCCATCACACTTCGTTTTTCCATATATAGAGACCGGACTGGTAGGGTCTTCCTCTCTGTATGGCGTGTCGTTTTTACCATTAAAAACATAGTCCGTGGAGATATGAATTACCTCTACGTCATATTTCGAAGCGACTTTCGCAATATAATTCAATGCCAAATGGTTGACCTTATCTGCACAAGCTGTCTCTGTCTCGGCTAAATCAACAGCCGTATAAGCTGCAGTATTAATTAAGATGTCAATTTGGTACTGTTTTACTGCGCGTTCAATAGAGTCGATATCAGTGATATCACAGGCAGATCTATTTAAACAGTATATATTTTCATCTCCTTCAAGGGTAAACACCTCTTTCAGATGGCTCGCAAGCATGCCATCACCCCCTGTAATCAATATGTTTTTCTTTGTCATTATCTGCTTTTGAAATATGCGATTGTTTTCGACAATCCTTTGTCTAGTGCAATTGTAGGTTCCCAATTTCCAAGATGTTTTTTTGCCAAAGCAATGTCTGGCTGACGCTGGGTGGGATCATCTTCAGGTTTCGGAAGAAATGTAATCTTAGATTGAGTGCCTGTTTGTGCGATAACCTTCTCCGCTAGTTCTAACATCGAAAATTCTGCAGGATTCCCGATATTGATCGGGCCTTGAACTGAGTTGTCACTATTCATCATACGAACCATTGCTTCGATCAAGTCGTCGACATACTGGAAACTACGAGTCTGTTTACCATCCCCATAAATAGTAATGTCTTCCCCTTGCAATGCTTGACAGATGAAATTTGAGATCACACGCCCATCGTTAGGCTGCATCTTTGGACCATATGTATTAAAAATACGAATGATTTTTATATCAACACCGTTCTGTTGGTGGTAGTTAACAAAGAGAGACTCCGCACACCTTTTGCCTTCATCGTAACAGGAGCGTGGTCCAATAGGATTAACATTACCCCAGTAATCCTCCGTTTGTGGATGAATAAAAGGGTCCCCGTACACTTCTGAAGTGGAGGCTTGTAATATTCTAGCATGATTCCTTTTGGCCAACCCCAACATATTGATAGCCCCCATCACGGATGTCTTAATGGTCTTTATCGGGTTTTGTTGATAATGAATAGGAGAGGCTGGACATGCTAAATTGTATATTTGGTCCACCTCAATAAAGAAAGGCATGGTGACATCATGTCGAATCAATTCAAAATATGGATTATCAAGAAGATGGATGATATTGTCTTTGTTTCCGGTAAAGAAATTATCCAAACAGTATACTTCGTTCCCCTCATTTAATAGTCTTTCACAAAGATGTGAACCTATAAAACCTGCCCCGCCTGTGACAAGAATCTTCTTTCGCTGTTGTTCCATATTTAAAAAATGCTGTTACACTGTTTTAATTCTTCCTACTCTCTTTGCTCGTTATCGTGAGGAGGAAGCAGTTCATTCTACGAAATGGAAACCTATGATGCCTTATGATTTGTAACTTAAATTCCCTTAGACAATCTTCGTGTTGTCTTTTCGACATGTGTAAAAATACAAATTATTCTTTAATATGAGATCCCAACTTAGAACGGATCTCAATTACAAACAGTGATTACAGCTGATTTTAACTTGTATGATAACTTCTAGCGTGGATAAAATGAGAGATGGAGGAGTAATGTTGTAATGGGCTGAAAGCTGCTTTCCCCTGCCTTTCCCCTGCCTTTGATCTGCATTCATTTGGCAAATATCCAAATATAATTCGAGAATGGTCCATCCTTTTGCCGAAATCGATGGACCATTCTCGAACAGTTCTCGGAGTTTTCTCGAATAAATGCAGGGGAAAGGACGGTGATGTCCACTTGATATTCCCTAGTAGGTCATATGATTCAGTGACCATTTTTATCGAAGTTTAAACAATATTGAATAGAACAGGTATAGCTTATCTCAGGATCTACTTGATGTTAGTTGTTGAGTCGTATGATCTTTGTCTCTATATTGCTTCAATCAGCTTGGATGAGATGCTTTATTCTGTTTTGGATGAATTTGTATGCAAAGGGGGAATAAAAAAGCTTAAAGATGAATCTTTAGATTCCATACCCTATATATATCATAATACAGTGTTGGGGGTAACTATCTATGTCTACAAAATAAGATGAGCGTAAATTCCATCTCAAAGGAAATATCATGGAACAGTTCGAGGCGAAATGAAAAATGTACCTGATCTAGATAAATGATCCCATATCTAAATGTGGGTATTTACCTGATCATCGATCTCTATTTGGGAGATGTAAAAAAGGATTCTGTGGTCGTAATATCGGCGTAAAAACACTTTTGCCTCGATTAAATCGAATCGGGGTGAAAAATAATTAAAAAAAAGTCGAAATCAATTTTGTTGATTTATAGTTCTTTGGCGCTTTTGTTGCCAAATAATGGGAAGAATTCATCGTAATAATTTTGCGTAAAAGCAGGAGTTTCCTACATTTGCAACCGCAATACGGAGGGATGGGTGAGTGGCTGAAACCACCAGTTTGCTAAACTGACGTACTCTATTCGGGTACCGGGGGTTCGAATCCCCCTCTCTCCGCACTTTATTTGACTCTTTTTAGAGTCATTGTCTTGAATGTATATTTTCGGGGTGTAGCGCAGTCCGGTTAGCGCACCTGCTTTGGGAGCAGGGGGTCCCAGGTTCGAATCCTGGTACCCCGACAATAGAATGAGTTCTAGTACATATTAAAGAGAAAGATTAAAGACATCCGGGTCTTTGGTCATATATTTTCGGGGTGTAGCGCAGTCCGGTTAGCGCACCTGCTTTGGGAGCAGGGGGGTACCCCGACAATAGAATAAGTTCTAGTACATATTAAAAGAGAAAGATTAAAGACATTCAGGTCTTTGGTCATATATTTTCGGGGTGTAGCGCAGTCCGGTTAGCGCACCTGCTTTGGGAATAGAATGACAAGTTCTAGTACATATTAAAGAGAAAGATTAAAGACATCCGGGTCTTTGGTCATATATTTTCGGGGTGTAGCGCAGTCCGGTTAGCGCACCTGCTTTGGGAGCAGGGGGTCCCAGGTTCGAATCCTGGTACCCCGACAATAGAATGAGTTCTAGTACATATTAAAGAGAAAGATTAAAGACATCCGGGTCTTTGGTCATATATTTTGTAGCGGGTGTAGCGCAGTCCGGTTAGCGCACCTGCTTTAAAGAGAAAGATTAAAGACAGCATTTTCGGGGTGTAGCGCAGTCCGGTTAGGCACCTGCTTTGGGAGCAGGGGGTCCAGGTTCGAATCCTGGTACCCCGACAATAGAATGAGTTCTAGTACATATTAAAGAGAAAGATTAAAGACATCCGGGTCTTTGGTCATATATTTTCGGGGTGTAGCGCAGTCCGGTTAGCGCACCTGCTTTGGGAGCAGGGGGTCCCAGGTTCGAATCCTGGTACCCCGACAATAGAATAAGTTCTAGTACATATTAAAAGAGAAAGATTAAAGACATCCAGGTCTTTGGTCATATATTTTCGGGGTGTAGCGCAGTCCGGTTAGCGCACCTGCTTTGGGAGCAGGGGGTCCCAGGTTCGAATCCTGGTACCCCGACAATAGAATGAGTTCTAGTACATATTAAAGAGAAAGATTAAAGACATCCGGGTCTTTGGTCATATATTTTCGGGGTGTAGCGCAGTCCGGTTAGCGCACCTGCTTTGGGAGCAGGGGGTCCCAGGTTCGAATCCTGGTACCCCGACATAATTCTCTAGAGTTAAAACATATTAGGAGGGATGGGTGAGTGGCTGAAACCACCAGTTTGCTAAACTGACGTACTCTATTCGGGTACCGGGGGTTCGAATCCCCCTCTCTCCGCAAAAAAGCTATTCTACTTAGTAGGATAGCTTTTTTTATTTTCGGATCATTCATAACAGATCATTGTTGAAGCGCAAGAATGGAATATGGATGACACGGATCATTTTTATGCTGCAACCTTCCCTGAAGGGGAAACCGAACTTAGCCCAACGGTGAAATGCCTATAATGCGCAGTCACACTGTATAGGAGTGAGCCTTGGGAAAACAAATACCACCACCAACCAAGGGCTGAAGGGCTGGTCCCAATAAATATGTAATGTTATGACTACATCTATTGAAACTCCTCTTATTTTTATATGATTTCCAACTTCAGTATGAACTGTTCACTAACGTATTGTCTGTATCAGCAAAACGATATGATTTTATAACAAGTCTCAAATTGAACTTAACAACTCAAAAAATTGATATGTAGCAAAGAAGACGCCTGCTATTATTATCTCCCTTTTTTTTATGATGTAGCAATCATTTGAGGCTATATAACACCTCTTTTATTCAGATGTTGTATTATGGAGTCCCATGGTCTTTTTTGATCAAATAAGGCCTTTAATAATTAAACTGAGAGATGTTATTTGGCTACTTAGAACCCAGTATAGTGTAAATAAAGTATCTAAATAGTCTCCTCGATGTATTACTTGTTCATAAGATCGTATCAACTTTGCGCTGAAGGCGCTGACTTTCCTCGTTGATTTTTTTAAGCTTCCTAATCTGGTAAGAGCTGAAAGTCAGTGGTTTGGTGTGTTTTGTGTCTTCATTACTAATAGTCTTTAATATATTGCCTGTTATCTTTAACTCATGCTTCTGTTCAAAGTTATTTCTTGTATCATTAAGATTTATTTGTAGGTCGTTGTTCATACGTTTTTAGTAACCCAAATATAATATGAATTAGCGACCTTTTTTTATGTCTGTATTTTATGAACAAGCTCTGTGTTAGATCAGTAGCCTCTTCTGTATGTAGATCTCCTATTTTGCACTACACCTAGGATGAAACGCAAAAAAATAATTTTGAGAGGTCTCCTTCTTTGGCTGTTTGATCGAGTTGCTTGGATTACTTTGAAGCAGGTTAGTTATCCCCCATTGTCTCAAAAATATCTTCAATATTCATACCCATTTCAGTAGCAGCATTACTTACTGCTACAAAATGTTCCATTGACATTCCTCTTGTTTTCATTAGAGACTTTGCATCAGTTTGTCTAAACTCTTCAATAGCTTCTACAATAAGTTGAACTCCGTGTCCTTCTGGAGAACCTTTTCCTTTTGTATGTTTTAGATGCGAATTCGCAGCAGATTTACTTCCTGCTGTAATTAAAATAGTGCGTGCATCATTGTACTTCTTGTCACTTAATGCCATATTATTTTACTCTTTTGTTCTTACTCGTAAGGCTTTTCAGAATGACGCCCTGTTTTTTTGTAGTTTCTAGACTCTACATTTTAATCAGATAATAAGCTAATCCTTTCAGTATATAATAATCCTGTTTCGTAGAATTATTTTTCAGAGTCGTTATCTTCGTCCTCTATTTTCCCTTCTTTTAGAATATGTATTTCTTCATCAGAATTGCATGTAGAAACCACAATTGAATTGGTTGTGTGATCAAACGAAATTTCAATTGTATCATTTGCATTCAACTCATTATCCAATGGCTTTCCACATCCCAAAACCTTTTTTTTGGTGGTTAAATCTACTTCTCCTATAGATAATTTTACATCAATTCCATTCAAGTAGATATTTGTATCATTTCCATACTCTACCCATTTTTGATTTGCACCATGTCCCTTTAAATCAGAAGGAATAGTTGCATTTACTGTTCCAGCTGTTTTTTCAGGTTTTTCGCCTTCTCTTACTACTAAAGTTACTTCTAACTCTTGCTCTGTATTGTTGATGATTTTTTTCTTTTCTGCCATGATCTTTTATTTATACTTGTTTTGTGTTTATACCAAATGAATTTGTTCCTGCGTTATATGTAAATGTTACTCCATTTCTCATATTTAGCATATTATCTAACTTTGAACTTCTTTGGATAACAATGTATTGTTGTGAAACAATACTACCATCCAAAACTGCTGTTATTTGAATTCCATTAAGAAAAATATTGATATTATTTCCATACTCTACCCATAGAGACTGTCCAGAATTTAACGAGAAATCTTTTGTTCCTGCAGTATGTCTTGGATCAGCACATTCACGAATTATCAATGTTACCCATAAAGTATAGGGAGTAGCGTTTGTGAAGTATTTTCTTCCTGCCATTTCGTTTATTTTAGAAATTAAGAATATGTTGTTTGTTCTTGTTTCTCTGCGTCTTGTATGACTTGAGGAGTAATCCATATAGTTTCTCCTGTCTTAATTTTTCGATCAGATGTATACATTGTTCCATCATCACAAATAACTCTCAATGTATATGTATATTCGTTTGGAGTTTGTAATCCTAAAACAATATCACGGATTGGTTGCTCGATGGTAACTGTACCTTTTAGATTTGCTTTATCCAATTCAATGTTTTGAGAAGTTATGCTTGATTTATAAAAACTTAACTCAATTTGATATACTTGATGTTCTCCGCCGTTATCAAATTTAGTTTTTTGATTAAAAAGAGCAGGGACTGTATTTACACTTAATTGAGTATCATAAGCTCTCTGCGAGTTTTGATCAAGAATTGAATCAAAAAGAGCTGCTTGTTGATCAGCAGGAACCTTTGCATTAAAGTTAATTTTCTCTTTGAACTTTCCTTGTGATAAAGTCAAATCAACCCAACCTCTGAATAATGGATTTTCTGGTGCTGTACTATGTATCGCTGCCCAAACTCCTGTAAACTGTTTAAAGTTTAGATGCACTTCATCTCTTAACCCTCCATTTTTCTTATTATCCTCTGTAAAATGAATTGTTGCTTTTGGTTGAGGCAAATTTTTACTGCTTGTATCCTCTTCATTTGGTAAAAACAATGTAAATGTTTTCTCACTACCATTTGCATTTTCTATTGATACCATAGTTGGCAAAAAACCAAGCTCGTCTTTTAACGATTGAGAAGCTTTTACAATTCTAACCATATCCACATATGGAGAACCATAAAAACGGAAAGTTACATTGACTTGCTCTACACTTTTTGCTCCTTCTGGAACTAAAAACTGTAATATTGCCACTGTTGGTTGGCCCTTAGGTCCTTTAGCAAATACAAAGTAATCAGGGATAAAAAATACACGACGTAAATCTCGATTGTCTTGGTAATAGTTATAAGCTCGCCCGTCATGACTTACTTGCCAACGTACAAACCCTGGTAAAGACGGTGCAGAGATTTGTGAAACATAGGTAATATCCATTACCAAAAATTGATTAGGATAATCACTGTCTGCTGAAGAAGCAATATTATAAAATGCATCTGGTGAATCCATTGAAAGACCTCCCATTGAAGCAAATAAACCATCCTTAATCTCTTTATTAGACCAATTTTTTGTAATAAAATCATTGGTTTGAAACACTGCAATATCTTGTTTTTGAGTTATTTCAATTGCCACATTTGGATTCGTGTTATGAAGCGAATCTTTAGCATCTTTTAGGTTATTACCTGTCAATGTTGCGGTTAGTTTATGATATCCATTGATATCAGTTTTTGTCAATGGAATTCTTGTTCCATTACCACTTGTATCCAATACTAAACTAAAGCTTGAATGGTCTGCCATTGTAGCATTTCTCACCTTATTTTTAATCGAAACTGGAGGAATAGGTTTCACATACATTGTAAGTTCTCCGTCTTCAGATAAACTCGGTTCAAAAGCGGTTGTACTATCCACTGCTTCTGAAGCATTTTCGAAACTCGGTAAGTAACTTAAGCCGCCATTAGCAGATTGAAATACTACCTCGTTTGTTAAACTGGGGTCTGGGTTAATAAGCGCATCTCCTAATTCACTGCGAATAGCACGTCCTTTCAGGACTTTTAGATTTGATATAGACATTTTGTTTAGTGTTTTTAAGGTTGTGATGGTGGTGGACTTAGTGATAAATGATAACCACTATCATGTTCAGAGATTACAAAAGAGATCATGTTGTGATAACCAGATCGTAATCCCCATCTTCCTATTGGAGCACTTAACTCTGCATAAAGTTTAGCATCCCATCCTTGTGTTAATGAGTTTTCTAAGAATTGTTGTCTTACAAAACCGTCGCCTCCATACAATCCAGTTGTCATTGCATACAATGAAAATGCAGCATGTTTTGAGTCTGGTAAAACAGAATAGCTAAACCCCCATTGTGCTTCTGGTAAATATTCTGTATCTTCTGATTCTTTGCGAAAAAGGAATGATTTTACCAATTCCATTAATACCTCTGTTCGATGTTCTAAACCAACATAAGCAAGATGTTGTCGAAGATCACTCACGGTTATACTTCTATGGTTAAGATCAAAGTAAATTTCGCATCGTTCTGAACTTAATTTATTTCCCAACATCACTGGTGTTGCCAAACTTTGTTCTGATCTTAGAAATTCTGGAAGGTATTTCTTCAATAAAAAGTCATTAACTTTTCCTAATGAAGGTATTTCAGCATATTTTTTAAATTCGGTCTTTCCTTTTCCATGTCGAACTCCAAACCATGCGCCCCACTCTAGTCTTTGGTATTGTTGAAGTTTTTCCATATATAACTCCACCTCAGATTTGGACCAACTAAATTCTAACTGCTCCAATAAATCTTCGATGCGAGATAATTTAGAAGTAGGACTCAATTGCGGTTTTCCTACTTCCAATGTATAGCGAAGATCGTTAGACATGGTATTAAATGAATACTCTAATGGTGCTCCAGTTCTATTTAGAAAACTGTAAGTCCAAGAATCATTTGTATCAAAACATTGGAATGCTTTATCTGTTATCTTTTTCAGTTCTGCACCAATAAATGCATCATCTTTTTCCACAATTCCCAACGATCTTTCTATACCCAATTGCTGTAATTGGTGGTCTTGTAATTGATAAATCATCTTATACTAATGCTGTGTTTTTCAATATAACTGGTTTTTTTCCTTCTGTTACTCCAGAATAAGAATCTCCTGAACTTAAAGTCACATCATAATTAACTCTCAAGTCTTTTGCGCTTGCTGTAACCTTCTTTAAAGTCGGAACAATAATATATTGTGTTTCACCTTTCTTTAGTGTGATATTATTACCCCAATAATATTCTCCATCCTCATATGAACTATAAATTTCAGCGCTATCACAATCAAAGTTTCCTATGAAAGTAATTTTAGTATGACTTGCAAAACGATCACGAACATTGATTAAACCTCCTACGACTAGTTCTGGATCATGCTTCGCTACTTCAGTTCCTCCACTCATAAATTTCACACTGTATTGAATTAGATTGTTTTTGAACTTTGCATCATAGCGAAATTTCAATATTTGAGAATTTTCAGCACCTTTATTAAACACAACTAGCTTCCCACCTTCCCATTTTGAGCTGGTTAATGAAACAATTACTTGATCTACTTCTCCCCAATAAAAATTAGTTATTAATCGAAGGTCAAGAGATAAGAAATCTAATGATTCACCAGGCAATGCAGTAATCATTTGGTTTTCACTATCACCTGTTACAGTATATTTACTTTGTGCTGCATTATAAGCTCCGTTAGCTTTAAAAACATAATCCACAGAATAAGCAACATCTAAAGAACCTGATTTATCTTTTTGGAAAGGGAAAGGACTTTGACCTTCTGTTTTTCCTGATATTAAAGAATACTTATAAGTCACTTGGTTGTCTCCCTTAGCAGGATATTTTGCTTGAATGTTAACTGCCTCAATCTCTTTTGCTATACACTCATCTGCATTTGGTACAACTATAGATACAGGATAAGGCAAACCAAATGGATCATCAGTTCTATTGATTTCTGAAATGTAACTATCCGGATTCTCTATTCCTTCAAGAACTAAAGATTGTGGTAATGCAGGATAAGTAATCGCCTTCATTTCAGTATACAAAAAGTCAATTGTATTCTCTTGTCTACCATCATAATAAGCAGCTCTGATATTTACTTTTGGAATAACCGTCATGGTAGCATCAACCACATCTTTTACAGCACTGTCCTTTTCTTCTCCTGTTTTCCCATCTTCATCCGCTTTTTCACCTGCAACCTCTTCAACATTTTTTGCTTTTTGAACAGCTTCATTTACCTCTGGTGCATTTGTTAAAGGGCTCCAACTATCATCTTGTTTACTGATTTGAACCTCAAAGAAGTTCTTTAATACATAATCAAGAACAATCTGTTTTGCCCACTTTAAACCTTCAGTTTCATCGCCAATATAGTTCTCAACCGTAATTTTTAGGTCTGTTTTTTCCATTATTCTTTGCCATTGTCCTTGAATTCCAAGGTCTAAGATAAAAGATTCAAGAGGGATTTGTGTTCCTATATTTGCCTGAAAATCTTTAATCGTTTTTTCCAATGTTCCTTTTACAGAAAATGTAATGGCAGGACGCATTGCTAAAAACTCAAGACTATAAATTGCTGAAATCGCATTAGATTTTTGCTCAATAGCCTGTTTCATTGCTGCCGCTAATTTTCCTTCTTTCGTAAATTTAACAGAGCACACTGCACTGTTATCACCTACTAATGAAGAAGAACCTGCAGACCATACAAGCTGCTCATCACTTACACGCAATACAGAGTTGTCATCTTTTACACTCTCATCCGCTTTTTTAGCAATTGGACCTAATACAGAGAAGTTTACATTGCCATTTGTGTAAGGTAATGTCGAAAGGGCTACTTTGCTTTTATCAAGATTGTTTTTACTAGCAACCTGTTGTGTAATTTTATCTATTGTAGCCTGAGAAACGGCAGTATTCACCTCGAAATTAAGGAAACCTGTTCCATTACTATCAGACACAGAATCGATGTACCAGATATAAGATAATTCTTTTTTGTCATTACGCTCTGCTAATTTAACTTCCCCTGGAATGTACCAAAATTGGTTTGGATTTTTGTGGTCAGGATAAACATCTACCCCGTCAACAGTTAATTTATTATTGGCTATTAAAATCATGATAATTATATTTTAAAGTTGATTGTTTTTTTTAGTAAATGGGACTTCAATCTTGTTGTCCTTATTATTTGATGTATATGTTTGCTTCTGCGAGTCACTAAACTTAACTTGGTACTCTACTGCTCTATTATTTCCTGTATACCAATATTCAAAATTGACTTTTGTATTTTGAGCATTTAGGGTGATTGTACCTTTGTTTATCGCTTGGTTTTCTCCTTCACTTACTCTAATGGTCACCTTATTATAGTCATCCCATATACTATCATTATCCACATAGAAACTGATATTTCGTTTTGAGAATTGATTTAATAAAATGGTTTGACCAGCAATATATCCTTGAAGTGAAATCGACTTGTTACTCTTGCGAATAAATGTTGCTGTATACATCGCATCCTCAAAGCTCTTTTTTTCTTTTGAAAATGCAGTGATTTTTCCTGTTTGAGAGTTATCAGTTAATTGAAGAATATTTGGGCTTATTATAAAATCGTCCCCTACATTTATTTCAACCTTTACTCTACTAATTAATTTCCACGGAAAATCTTCTACAGTAGTAATTGAGAAAACTCGATACGAGTAAAATTGTTCTGGTAGGATATCAAGAAATGCCATATCTTGTTTCAACTCTAAACTAGATGTTTTCAAATGATTTGTCACTGAAGGCTGATTCTTGAAATAAATATTGTAATCATATTGATATGCTTTTTTATCTCTTGGATCATGTTCAATGTCAAATACTTTTTCTTTTGCACTTGTGCTATGAAACACGTTGAAATCCGGATTATTGACATTATCTCCAGTTTTGAATATCCTTATCTCTATTGCATTGATCAACGCATCATCAAAATCATACATACATCTTGTGGTCAGTTTTTGAGTAAAGCTTTGACCTATCGGTATCTCAATATCCTTGACTGTTTTTAATGCTTCTACCAAACCATGTGGAATATTTTGAAAAAAAACTTTTCGTAACATTGGCTTAGAGATCGTCATATTAAAATCAAGCTGCTTCTCAATATTCTGAATATCTATAATTTCACTTGAAGAAAAACCAATAGACCATCCATTATCATTATTAGATCCAGGTTGACTAAACTGTGGTAATGGGTCTAATACAGCTTTCATACTCGCCAAAAAAGCCGTTTTAAAACCTTCTGGAGGCTCTTCTCCAGTTGTGCTTTCAGAAACAATTTCAATAACATCAGATGATTTTAGCTCTTCATAAGTTTCTACTTTTTCAAAACTTATAAATACCAATCCAGCCTTTGACTTCTTTTGAATCCACTTTCTAAATTTATCGGCATCAAACTTAACGCTATATGAATAAGCTTGTCTCAGAACTTCAAATGCTAGGCTATACACTACAGAAAGAGGAGCAAACTGTTTTTCATCATCTGTTCTTGTCAAGAGCAGGTATTGTTCCATAGTTAGGTTCATACTGATTGCTGTGGAATTACTCCCAAATAATGAAGGAGTAAAAGACAATGGTTCTCCTCCAATCAACATAGCATTTACTTTTCCTGACAACCATGGAAATGGAACTAGTTCAGCATCCTTACCAAGTTTATTTCTCAATTGTATTAAAGCATCATCATTTAATTCAAGGTCAATTACAAACGATAACATTCCCGCGTATTTATTTGTAATTCGACTATAATGCAATAGTTGGAGTTGATATACTGATTCATTTTTGGCAATTCGTGGTTTTGCAGAACAATAGTAAAATCGAGTTGGAATAGAGGCGTCTTGGTATACCAAAACATCCTCCATTCCTTGTATTATAATTTGTTTATTATTGACTAACATCTTCTAGAAGTTTGATAGCCCATCCTCAAGAACAGTGATCAATGTATTATTTTGTAAAGGAGCTACAGTACCTCCAGAAAGATTAGACACATTTGAAGTTTGACCACTTGTAGTTGTGACTCTTAATTTTACCACTTTGAAGTTTGAACTTTGTGAACCTGCTTTTGCTGGAACTTTCCAAGTCGTAGTCCCTGAATTTGCTTCATCTAATCTGATCATTCCTTTAAATACATGATCTGACCCTACTTCATCTGCCATTGTATAAACAACTCTTAAATCAGCTTGAGAAACACCATTATCTAATTCAAAATAAATATCATAAACTCCATCGCCAAGAGGAGATTCCAAGATGATTGTTCCTTGACCATTTACAAAGTTTTCAACTGTACCAGTTTTTGTAACAGGTGCTCCTGATGTTAAATTGTAAGTAATTTTATAAGTAGGTGCAGTTTCAATGTCTTTACCAATAGGCTTGATGATATTACCTGTTGTTTTCTCTTTATCTAATCTTGTAGAACCTGTCCAGCCATCACTATCAACCTCAATGTTTACATTTGATAAAACTGCCCAAGGTAAATCTTGCCCTTTAACTGCCAGATTTAATACACCTAAATTTAAACTACTAAGATCAAGATAGTTTTCATCACCAGATTGTTTAATGTTTTCAGCACGGTAAGATGGAGTCCCATCATTGTAGGAGATTAAATAACTGTACTTCAATCCTTTAGTTTTTCCGTCTTTTGCAAAAGTACCTGTTAATTCTTTACTAGCAGGTTGTGCTTCATTTGAATTAAAAGAAATTGTACTGACTTCTTTATTCTCTTTATCACGTAACTTTGAATCATAATACTCTAAACTTGTAATTACAAATTCATTAATTTGTAATTCTTTAAGTCTTGAAATCGAAGGAGTTCCAATAGTTAAGTTTACATCAAAATATGGTTTGTCATTAAGATTGATTAATTGGAAAAACTTTTTCAACTCTTGTGGATTAGGATTCTTTATTAAAGAACTAATTTTAGATAATTGAGCTTGAGGATATTTAGGAATTGTAACTGCTTGTGTTAAACTATATTTACGTTGTTGTTCACTTACAGTCTTTATTTTTTCTACCTCTCCAAGTTTTAAATCATCCATATTTACATTTGGCATCTGAGAAGAAACCATTTCTTCTAACTGTTTCGCTGACCAATCGGTAAGAAGCTTGGTAATATCTTGTTTTGTATCTCCTTGATCAATTACAGAAGGGATGGTGATTTGTGTACTGTTATTAATTGCTTCTTGATACTCTTTTCCTCTAACCTCTCTTTCAGTATATCGTCTACCCCAAGAACCTCTCTTTACAACATCTTTGATATCCAATTTCGCCATTACCTCTTTATTCAAAGTAACTACTGCTTCTGCAGCAGGTAATAATCCATCGAATTCTACTTTATAACTAACAGTAATAATACTAGCCCCTCCAACAACTTCATCGTATGAAGGTGGTGCTTCATCTCCTTTATTGTTTAGAGGATATCCCCCCATTCCTTGCCAGAATAAATTTGCTCCTAATTCTTGTAAATTAAAAGTAACAACGGCATCATTGCTATTCATTAAAGATGGAGTTGTTGTCATTGCTCCTGAATCAGCAGCTGGTGTTCCTTTTTGATATGCATCTTCATTCGCAAATGCCTGAACAGTCACTTTACCGGACTTATAAGGCATTGGATGAATATTCAAACTATCTTTGTTTGGTAAGAATTGAGTCCAATCAGATACCTTATTATAAAGATTATATTTTTCTTCAGCTACAGCATCAGTAAATCCAAGCTCTTTTTTAAGATTAGGAATCTTATCTTTATCTTTTGCATCCATTGCTATGCATAAATCAAAAGTTTTTTGAGCTATATCTTTTGTTTTTTGATCTGTCGTAAGCGCGGCTAAGATTTTTGACTTTACATCTTCGTTATCTGTATTAGGAATTGGAAGAGCAACAGTCATACTACAGATACCTCCAGGAGTTTCACCTGATCCGAAATACCAAGTAAGATTGAAACGGGGGTCTCCGTTTTCATCTACTTGAAATGTTGGGCGTTCAGCCATTGCATAATAAGAATCTTTTTTTTCGCTATCTGGAAATAAGATGTAATCCATAGGACCAAATAGGCTAGGGATATTCTTTGCATATACTGCAGGAGAGATGGTTAACATAGTATTTTTTTAAAGGTGTTCAAATTTAATTTATATAAATTAAAGAAGTAAACTGGTTACTCTACCTCTTCGGTTCTGGAATACTGGTTGATGAGTTTTTAATTAATTTTTGTCCCCCATTTGTGGTAATTGTTTCTTCTAAATCATAAGAATTATTCAAATCGAATTTGATTGATTCTGGTTCTGTCTTTTTTATGCTGATAGCAAAAGAAGACATATACTGAGCGTTTTTGCCCATCTGCTTAATTTTACTGAAGATTCTTTGAGCGATATCATTTATTAATTCTTGACTAACAGTATCTTTTGCCTGTTGCGAAACATTTGCAGAATTTTTATGTTGGATTATCAAACTTTTGTTTGCGATAGATTTATTGACATCATCTTTACATTCTTGAAGTGATGGACTTGGTGTTAAAACAACTTTATCTTTTTTACCCCAATGACCTTTTTCCACAACCTCTCTTGGTGCAAGTGCTTTTACCTCTTCTGCCAAATCTCCAACAAATTCTGCATCAGCAACCTCGTTCAAATGCAACTCACTATTGTAAGTAATAGTGATGATTCCTGTTTTTCCTGCATCAAAAGTATTGAGTACAGCTTCTTTTTCTGATGCTCGTAAAGTATCTTGAAGTGCCACTCTAAATACATTCGGACCAGAAGTATTAATAGGTCCAATTGAATGAAGAACTTTTCCGTTTTTATTTATATTCAAAGTAGCTGTCACCCCTCTTAAATTTGCTACATTAAGATTGATTAGACTAAGATCTGGGTAACGATTTCTGATTTCTGACTTTGCTTTATCAATTGTATTTGCATCTGCTTCCCATATAATTTGAAGCGCAAGGACAGCTGCATCATCACTGTTTAATAAACTTGCTTTCACTTCATTTCCTACGACTTCAATGCTTGGAGCTGTTGGCAAGTAGTAAAATTCTTGAGATCCAGAAGGTCCAATAGGAAAACAGTATAAATGGTCTACATAAAACCCTTGTGGTAAATTATTCATGATTATTTAAGTTTATTTTAAGTTTAACATCTGGTCTCTTAGGGGTTGACCATTGCTGTTTCTGCCCTGCTTGTACTAGTCGATATTGATATCCATTTTTGAATAATTGGAGACTATTATAATAATATGTGTTGGTTGGTTTTTCTTTTGTGAAATGCAGTTTGGTCGTAAAGTCATTTCCAAATATTGGCTTAAATTCAATGTCTATTTCTGTCAATGAATTCTCAAATTCGACTTCTACTTCTGCTGTTTGAGCACCATATTGAGGAAAAGTGTATAGGTCTAAGTCTATTGAATGTGTTGGCAGTTCAAGTACAATTGAATTTTCTTTATTCAAAGAATCTGTTGCGATAATTTCTACATGTCCATTTGCTAATTCTATGGGTAAAAGAAAAGCTGCTGAAGGTTCATCCTTAGAAATGGTAGTATCTAGATTTTTTGTTTTCCCTTTCACAATTGAAACCTCTATTTCTGCTTGAGAAAAGACATCTTTTTTAGCCGTAATATTGATTAGTTTTCCTGGTAAATTATTCCAACCAATAAACAAGTAATTACCTGTTTTCTCAAACCATTTGGTCTCCTGTACATTACCATAATACACTGCTGTAACTTTCACTTCATATGGGTGTGGTGTTGCTTTTGAAAATTTTAGTATATGTTCTGATTCTTGGTAAGGAGCGTCAGGAGAATAAATAGGTATTGTTGTTAATTCTGCTTGTTTTGTTTGAGAGAACTCTGCTCTTACCCGAAGATTTACATCAATTTCAATGCATTGTTGAATATTGGTGGGTAAAACTGTTGCCACTAGAACTTTTTCACTTAATAGATCCAAAGGTAAAGCTGGGATTTTCGAAAATACGACTACCTCATTACGTTGTCCTTTTTCAATAATAGGTGTAAACGGATCAAAATTTAGCAATTTTGGTGTAGAAGTAATCAATAACTCATTCAAATCCCAAGTAACTGTGTCAGGTACATTTGCTAATGTTATAAATGGACCACCTGTAATATCAAGACATGGGGCTGGCTTTCCAAAAAAATGATTTATTCTACCTGCCAATGCAAAGCTCTCCTCTTTGCTTTTTCCTTTCTGTTGAAAATACCTAATCACCTCTTGAAATGGGATTTCATCAGTTCCTTTAGTATTCAGTTTTTTTAACTCTGTAATTATAGAAGCGGATTCAAGTGTTACCTTTTCATTCACCCTAGGTAACATTGCTACTACACCACACTCGATAGCAATTCTGCATATAGAAACAGAATTATTGACTAAAGCTGCATATATTAAATTACCAGTTTTTGCACTAAGTCTAGAAACTATTCGAGTACTTCCTGCACTCTCCCAAGCAAATGGATATGTTTCATGCTGATCATCACATTCAAAATGCCAATATACTTCAGAAGAAAATGCATTTGGAACTAGAATTGAATTTTCATTTTGTTTGCGTAAATTTTCTCGTGCAGTATCTAGCTGTAAATTAGATACAAGCCCAATTGTTAAGTTTGAGTATAATGCGTTATCGATTGATGGATCGTTATGATCAGAAACAAAAGATAGAAAGAAATCGGGTTGATTATTTGCTAATTCGGCTAGCTTCATCTGATTTGGTAAAGCAAAGAATAAATTATTATCCTCCCAAGCTGGAAGAACTTGATAAACATCCTCACTAAAGACTCCTTGCCAATCAGGGATTCCTCTAAAAACTTGATCATTATATGTTGAACTATTCATTGTTTGTATACCTTCTTAAGATTTATTTCGCCACATATCTCTATAGACATATTCTTTAGCTGTATAGTCTGGATAGCTTCCATAAACTCTTTTTACTTTGACATACTCGTTAAGTTTCATGGCTCTTTCCGTGATTTGGTGAATAATCATATTGAGTAATGTTTATTCACCGTTATAAAATCGAATTTGCCAGTAACTAAGTATATTTGTAAATAAAACTTTCATGTTATTAAGGTTTTATACTAAGACAACAATTTATTTATCCATTAAGTTTCGGAAAGATCCAGTTTTAATGAAAAAAAATGATTAAAGCCCCTATCTTTTACTGTGAAAACTAAATGTATCTGTTCTTTGAGAAAGTCTCTTAAAATGCATAAGATACAGATTGGTTTTAATTAGACACAAGAAAACGTCTTTACCAAGAGCCTCTCTTACTAACGGTTTTACAATAATCTTTATTTATAGACTGTTGGGTAATTGTATATCGGATAATAATCTGCAAGCTTTATGACATGTTTAAGGTCATAAACGATTGCTAAGTATACCTTGTAAATTCAATATTGATTTGAAAATGAAGATGTTCTTTAGTTATGAATCTAGTTGCAGCCTATGGTGAATGAACCGCCAAGACGCAAAGGCACGAAGAAAATTCATAGCCACGGATTCAACGGATTACCACTGATCAATTTTATTTGCAACTCTACGTAGTTCCTTTTTCTAGATATTGGACTTACAGCACTTCTCTGTTTTTTATCTATACCCAGCGCTTCGCGCTGTGGGCTAGATAGTTTAGCAATTATATAAGGTGTATCTGAAGTGTTGAATTACTTAGGTCACCTCTAATAAGGGTCGTTTCATGTTGATGAACTGAGATCGATTCATTTTGTATTTGCGATTACTCAATGAATGAACATAGTACTTCAGATATTTAACGTTATTTCATTCATTAAGTGATTTTGCCATGAAAGAAACTCTTAAATTCTAATTTAAACAACGATTTCAGTACAGTATCGAAAGATAGCGTGAGCATTTATTTGATGCTGGATTTAAATCGTTGTTTAAGGCTCAAAACAGCCCTTTTAAGGGGTTTTGTTGGATGTCTAGGAGTGTGGGGTTGAAATTGAGTTTATCTTTAAGTAGCGAGGCGTAAACAGAACGGAAGTCGATCTGATATTTCAGATCCCCATGATCTAGGTCTCTTAAGTTTGGGTTGCCTCCAATGATCTGTCCTTTGTTATTTCCTCCAATAATGACCATAGGTCCTGCGGTTCCATGGTCGGTTCCTGAGCCATTCTCTTTGACTCTTCTTCCAAATTCAGAGAACAGTACAATGGTGGTATTTTCGATAAAACCATCTCTCTTTAGATCTTCATACAAAGCATATACGGCATCATTGACCTCTTTTAGTTTCCTTTGGTGCATAAAAAGCTGATTTCGATGGGTGTCAAACCCTCCAATAGAGGTGTAGAATACGTCAGTACTTAAGGTGGATTTGACCAGCTTTGAGATCCATTTTAGGTTATTACCTAACGCGGAGTTAGGGTAGCTGCCTGTGGAGTATTGACTCTTTTTTAGTGCCTGGCTTATCTCCTTACTCCCCTCAGCGGATGCATAAGAGATCTTACGCACAAAATCTAATTGGGGATTGTTGGATAAAACAAGTTTAGATGTCCCTTGGATGCTCTTATGAAGACGCGTTAGATCTTTAATAGTAATGTTATTGATCTGCTCTGATTTAAGCGCTAAGTTTTCGGTTTTATCGATATTGATACCAGATAAACTGTGGTCACCATATTGGTGATCTAAATATCTTCCCAGCCAACCGTCTGTGATATATTCGTTAGAGTCGGATGCCGTTTGCCATATCTCTCTACTTCTAAAATGAGAACGATTAGGATTAGGGTAGCCCACATTTTGGATTAGGGATAGGTCCCCATTTTGCGATATGTTTGCCAGCTCTTTGAGTGCTGGATGAAATGCGATTCCATTGCTCCGATTGATAAGTTTCTCTTTGGGAATAGCAATCGTCTTTCGTAGCTCGTAGTATAGTGGATCTTCATATGGAATAAAGGTGTTCAAGCCATCATTTCCTCCATTTAGTTGAATGAAGATGACTTTGTTTTCATGATGAAAACTGTCTTTATTACGGGTAGTAGATGCGGAAAGCGCATTTGGTATTACCATCGCACCACTGGTGGCTGAGGCAAAGAGTCGTAAAAATAATCTTCTATCCATGATTAAATAATTTGAAATTCTGCACTACGGGCTAAATATCGATATACATTCAAAACGCTCTGGTTGGCATTGCTTGCTTGGGCATCGAAGTCATACAGTAGAATATTGTTTAACTCTAATTGCATATTTTCATCCACTTCGAACACCATCTTGTTGGTCACATCGGCTATAATGGACTGGGCCTTCGCATACTTTTTAAACTCCAACTGAGGGTGAAATACAACGCGTGTTCCTTCTAATTTTTGGACTCTATTTACAAGCCTTTTTGCCAATGGTGACTTGTTTCCATACAGAACAAAATCTACAAATTGTTGTCGGTTTAAAAATATCTGTGATGTAAGCCAATCTTTACCACCTCCCCATCCTTTAACATTGAGTTGGTTATAGAGATCCATACTTTGTGTACTTAAGAACAAAGCGATAAAAGTGTAATTGGGTTTATTTATCTCCACGTCTTTTAGTAGTTGAATAGTAAAAGTCAGTGGGTTTTTTATCTGCGATCCGGCCGTTTGCTTGGTATACTCTTTGGTAAATAGGGTTTCAAAAAAAGGTTGTAATTCAAAGTTGTTTTGTTTGAGTATATCCCCATATTCTTGAACCAATTCTTTGGGTGGTGTATCGTAAATAAACCACTTTAAGATCTTCTCTGTGATAAAATAGGGGGTATTGGGTTGTTTAAAGATCAAATCAATGACCTCATCTAACTTGAAGTTTCCTGTGGCTCCAAAGATCGTTTTAGGGGAGTTGTCTTCTTGACGTTTTCTGTATTGCGCCCTACCGTTAGCATGATTCAGGCCTGCTAATGCTTTGGCTGTATTCTTGATGTCCTCCTCGGTGTAATGTCCCTCGCCCAAAGTGAATAACTCAAGTAGTTCACGCGCTAGATTCTCATTCAACTTACCTCGTACATTCTTGTTGTTATCGAGGTATTTAATCATCGCATTGGTACGCACCACTTGTGTCACAAGGTCTTTGTAGTTGCCCAAGGAATAATCATTAATGGTTTGGTAGTGTTGATAGATCCAATAAGGCATTTTGACCTTTTGAGAAGTAACAACAAAATGGTTTTGCCAAAATAGATTTAGCTTTTCCTGAAAGGGATTCTTGCTTTCGTAACACTGCTGCACAAGCCACGAACGCCACTGCATCCCGATGTTTGTTAACTCCTTATTCAATTCATTCTTTGTCTTACTTTTTCTGTATATTTTAAGTTCAGAGCGTGTTTTAGGGCTTCGCGTTATAAACTTCGGTTCTCGTACCTCTCGATGATCTCTTAGAGATCTCTTTAAGTATTTTGAGAAGCCTAAATCTGAGATCTTATCGGCTTCAGCTGTAGAAAATCCCAAACGAAGTGACCATAAGTTGTTTGCATCCATAGTTGATAGTTTACATTGGTTAGACTCATTTTACCCACTAAGGTTTAATAGTAGTAATACCAATTAAAACAAATTTATGGAGGCATCTAAGATCTATTCCAATTTATAGAACAACACTTACGTTACTTTGTTTGCTGTAAAACTTAACTAGTAACTAGGCAACTACGAAGCGCATGTGGATGCGGGATGCTTGCGTCTACAAAATAATATAGCCACGGATTTAATGGATAGACGTATTTCCCCCGATCTGATTGGAGGACAAGGAAAGTGAACCGCGAAGGCTCAAAGACACGAAGAAAAATTTAGCCACGGATTACCACGGATTTTTTTATTTTGAAGACCCATATTTGGTAAAGACATACTCACGTAAACACCAAATTTAACATGTTAATATTTGCATAAACATACTAATGCTACCTCATTATAAGATAGTTTATATTTTCTCTATTACTCTAAAATCAACAAGCTTATAGTGCTCTTTTATCTTCTATAACATGACCTATTTGATGCTCTTTATTATCCCGAATAAGTGTATATCTACTATTCTAAATCGCTAAAAACAGGAAAAATCATAAAACCTTTTTGTCATAAAGGTTTTATGCTAATATGACTATTTATTTGCCCACAGAGTATCGGAAAAATTCCTTTATTTTTTCCAATGATTGATCTGATAGCTGGTGACAACCGAGTCTGGAGAGAAGCTTATGGATAAGATTTTAGTTTCGACAGGATCAATATCCCAACCAAAATCTTCCATTATGTAATACCATATTTCTAACTTCGAAGAGTGCCCTTCACCTAGTAGTTCCATGACTTCTCTAGAAGTCATCCCTTTCTTTAATTTGTGTTCTATGATATCATCAATCATTCTTTCCCGAATCTCAAGTCCACCACTTATCCACAGTTTTTTATTGTACTCGATATCTCTATTCTGATATATGTAATATCCGAAATAGGATGCCAACATAATTAAAATTAACCATTTTATTATTTTCATAATTTAAGTAAGAATTGTGTTATTATTTAGCTATTTAAAAATATAACTCTCTTTTCGATATTCCAATCATTTTTTTCGAGGGAACTCTTGTATTATGGCACTATTGCTGCTTAAATATTTAACGAAGTATTGATATTAATAATAAACAATTTAATTCATGCTAATAATTTCATCTTCAACAAACCAATTTTGAGAGATAGCATATTTTACTACTTTATCTGGATTCTTTGTATAGGCAACTATTGCTAAACTTTTTTCAGCTCTGCTACATGTTACATAAAAAAGTCTTCGTGTTCTATCTAAGCTAGTATCTTTCCCGTCTTCTGCATTTTTAATATCTCTATCGGTAAGTGCTTTTGCTCCGAGTAATTTCTCATAACTAAAAAGAAAACCACCAGCTTCTTCATCATCAAGAATAACCATTACTCTTTCAAACTCTAAACCTTTAACACCTTGGTGGGTTCCAAATCTTGAATTATCAGATATATAGTTGTTATATGCTTCTAGCTCACGTATATTACATTTAAGAACCTCATACCAATTTAAAATCTTTTCATCCTCACTAAATGGAGGTAATGTAATATCAATAACACCTTTGCTTTTTGAAAAAACAGTTAAATGTTCAGGAATAATTAGCAAGTTCAATTCTTCAACTTGTCGGATTATATCAAGAAGTGTAGGTTCTGTTTCGTCCCAAAGCGAAGCAAGAACTTCTACTGCATTGTTAGCTTTTCTAATTTCTTCAAGTTGATTTTCACTTGCCATTAATACTTCCCTATTTAAGATTGGTGAGTGTTTTTTTATTAATTGAGCAACTTTAAAATCATCTCCATCACGTTTTGCATTAATCAAAGGCAATAGTTGTTGAGTAAAAAAGCCTAATCCTTTTAATGTGCCATCTAAAGCTCCTGTTGAATCTATATCGTAGAATGGTTTAAAAAGTCCAATGAAATCATCCCTTCTTGCAGCCATTTTGTGCTCTAGAGTAAGTGTTTTTATTTCATCAGAAGAATTCCACAATTCATCTTCTGAAATTTCAGCCATTTTAGTAGCCACTTCTGTTTCAATTTTAGTCTGATCAATACTACCGTTTGAATCAACTATAAACAACCGTACAACGCCTTCAATATTTTTATCAGCTGGCTTTTGTTGTTGCTTATCAACAGAGATCCTTATCTTATTGATTAACTTAATAACTCGTTTGGGGCAACGGTAATTAATTTCTTTAGAGGGTTTAGCCCATTCAGGAGGGATGTTTTCACCTAAATCTACTTTACCATCAGTATATATCCTCTGCATGGTATCACCAAATAAACCTAATGAAAAGTTTGCTGAGAATGTCTGTTGCAGACTAAAAAATGCATCAAGAAGAGCTTCCTTTGTATCTTGACTTTCATCAATTAAGAGGATTGGATATTTCTGAACCACAACCTTCTGCATTAATGGAAATCCGGAAATAAAATCGGCAACCATTTTAATCACCTCGGCATGGTTTAAAGAATCCCGGTCAGTATTTACTCCATTAGGATTATATGTGAATTTTTTAACTGTTTCAAGGTTCTCAATTCTCTTTTTTTTGGATTCAATCTTTTTCTTTCTGTCCTCAGAGGCTTTGCCACCTCGTCCTTTCCTTTCTTTTTCCTGTAATTCCGCTATTTCAGTAAGAGTATTATTTTTAATCCATTCTTTAATATCAACCTGAAAAGGCTGTATTAATTCCCATGCGAAACTATGTATGGTTGATACAATAAAGGTTGTATCGTATTCTAAACGTCTTTTTATTTCGTCACTAGCAGCATTTGTATAAGTTATAATAGCTACTTTTTGACCATTTAATTGAAGTTGTTTAGCATAGCTTTCTTTAAAACGTTTAAGCACATCTACTAATGACCTTGTTTTTCCTGAACCAGCACCAGCAAAAAGGAAAAAGCTTTTGGGTTTGTTTAAATCAAGGCATGAAAAAATTTCATCGTTTACATTCACTTTTATTGCTTGGCTCATTCTACACCTCCTTTCGTTGAAGTAGAACCTTGACTTAGTTTTTCATTTAACCAATCTAGTCCTTCTTTGATATATAAAGGAGTTTCTAGCTTCTTTGGGTCTTCTAAGTACAGTAGTTCTAAAGCCATTTCAGCTTTTTTACCAGTTTTTAAAGCTTCAAACATATCAGTACAAGCTTCAATTACATCCTCCTTCTTTAAAGCTTCAACCATCTTCTTTATTAATCCTGATGGTGAAATTAGTTTCTCAAACAATTTAATATTTGAGAAAACTAAAGCATCCTCAAAAGTATAAGGTGTTATTAAAGTGTCTGGATTTCCTTTATATTCTATTTTAAAGGGAAATTGATAAGCAACTCGAACAAGATTATTTTCTGAGGTTTTATCTTCCACCTTTAAATCAATAAGTTTATCAAAGTTTTGTTCTCTGGGCAACCACTCTTTAAGAGTGCTATTTCCAGTTCTGTAGTTTTTACCCTTGTATGGTAATACTTTCTCGTTAGAGCTTTCTTTAATTGAATCAATATCAGTAACAACTAGGGTAATTATACCAAGGTCATTTATTAAAGGTTGTAATTGCTTTGCGTGACTTCCTCCAATTTCTAAAACGGTAATATATCTACAATGTAGCTTAGAAAATTTATGCTTAATAAAATGCGGTAAGAGCATATTCTCAACTGAACCTTCAACTAATATTACTGCATCTGCAAAGAATATGTCGCTATGCGTTGTTTTTAAATAGCGAGTTGCAAATTTTGAGGTTTTATCTTCTGAACCAAATGTGGTGGATAGGTTAACAATCGTTGCACATGGAACTTTTACCTCTTTTGATGCTGGAAGCCTTTTGAAATAGCGCAAACTTGTAAAATCAATTTCGTGTGCGATATGGCTAGAGTGTGTACTAACTATCATTTGGGTTGAGAGCTTTGTATTATCACCTAATTCTGCATGTTTTCGTAGAACACTATATGCTTTCTTAATGAAAACTTGTTGAACTTGAGCATGTAGGTGTGCTTCTGGTTCTTCGATTAAAACCAAGTGCAATGGCTCAACTACATCATCAGTTTTAGTATCATTTGATTTTGCCTTCCCTTTTTTTAACCACTCATCTCTAAAACGAATTAGCTTAAATACCATCGAAACAAGATTCTGATAACCCAAACCATTGTATTTCTCAGGTAAATATGAAGGAATATCTTCGTTGTTTTCAGTTTTAAATACATTAAATTGAACCGCACTTTCGTGGTCTAAACCATCGGTAGGTTTAACTTTGCTTGAAATAATTATTTCAGGGTCACTAAATCCTGGATACCCCAATTCTTCAAGTTCGGAAATAGCTGGACCAAAGCTTTTTTTAAGTTTTGTGTCAAATTGTCTTCTTGCTTCATCTATTGCTGCTAAAGCTTCAATGTCTTCAGGATTTGGATTTTCCGTAGGGTTTAAATGTTTATCATAGTAACTTCTTAACTGATTAGTTAGTGAAGAAACAGAGCTATTGGTTGGACTATCTGTAGTATTTGCATCAGAGAATCCTCTTTGAGCATTAATAACATCAATCTTAAATAACCCTTCAAAAGGTTCTTTTTCAAGGGGAATAGCTTCGTCAGGAAGTTCCTGAGGTATTGCTTTGCCTTCATTTGGTTCTTTAAGCAGTTCTGGATTTAAAATATAAGATTTTACACCAAAGTGGTTATGAAATTTCTTTTCAAGAAAGTCTTTTAAGGATTTAGGCCAAAGTTCAACCTTATGCTTTTTATTTTTCTCACTAGAAACTATGTGTTGGGACTTATCAATTGTTGATTTGAACTCATTAAATAAGGATTCAATATCCTTGGGTTCAAATCTCATTCTAACCCCAAGTTTCCCTCCATTCCAGCTAAGAGTAGGTATTAAATTACTTACATAGTGAACTTCATCCTCAGTTACATCTAACCAAATATCAATTGAGGGTACAATAGATTCCCATTTTTTAATTGATAGTGCATCTTCATTTAAAGGTTGTGACAGCCAGTTTTTTTCAATCTCGTTTACCTGTATCCAATTTGATAAAGTTATATCCGTAGGAGAAAAACATGTTCGTTTAGTTTTTTTGAGAAATAGCATTAAAACATCCATCGCTGATGTTTTTCCACTATTATTAGCACCAACCAAGATGGTTTCTTTTTCGCTAAGTTCTATTCTACAAGACTTTAGTTTTCTGAAATTTTGAACTTCAATGTATGCTATTCTCATATAACAGGTTTTAATTAGATTCTTATTATTAATGGTTTCCCTCGACCCACAATTCCCTTGGAATCAACTTTGACAAGCGCAACTCTCTAATGCCTATCCCTTTGCCATTATTTTTGGATAATTTCACGTTCTGCTAGTTTTAATGCTTCCTGCCCGAGAGGTTCATTACGGATCACATCCTTTATTTTATCCGCCAACCATAAAATAACCAGATCATTTTCTTGAACTTTTAGTACTGATGCTAATTGTTTGATGTGTTCACGTTGCGCTCTCCGATCACCTCTTTCAAGCTTGTTCATTAAAGCAGTATCAACCTCTAAGTCGGCTGTAATTTGCCTTAACAATCCCCTCGTTCTACTCTTAATTCCCTTAATCTCTTGCCAAGTATATTCATTACTGCATCTGGCCTTGTCCGGTTCAATCAAATATAATAAAATTTAAAGATACTTTTTTCTTATATAGATTCATTTCTTCTAAATCAATACATAATTGGGTGCTTGAATTATTAAGTTCCCCTAAGTAATCTTAAATAACTAGATAAAAAGAAGGAGAAATCCTCTTTCTTTATCTGCGATAAGTGGGGTCAAATCAGACTGGATGTGTACTATTCACGTGTTCCCCAACACTTAGTGTCTTGGTGGGTCCCTTAAATAATCAGACTTTCAGCCTTCCTGTTGAATTATTGCTTGTACCCAGCGCTTCGCACTGGGCTGTTAACTGTAGCACTTTCAGTGCATTGTTGTTGTATTAAATATTTATTTCGGCCAGGCCTTCAGCCTTTGGATATTGGGTATATTTATACCCAAGGCTCATTTCTATAATGCGCACCCGCGCAATATATTCATTTCACCATTGGGCTAAGTTCGGTTTCCCTTTCAGGGAAGGTTGTAGCATAATAAAAAGATCAGTTTCACCTGTATGCCATTCCGTGCTCTTCAGCTTTGCGTATTATCCGCATTATATCCAATACGACCTAGTTTGTGCCAATTCATTGGCACGAGAGGGATACCACAGCAGTCATCGATTAACGCGCACGGCGTGCCAATGAATTGGCACAAACTAGGCAAACCAACGTCATCGAAATAAAAGATCTGTTTTATCTGTCTAATCCGTTTATCTGTGTCCCATTCCGTGCGCCTAAACACTTCGTGCCTTTGTGTCTTCGTGGTGTTTTTTTTCTTGCGTTTCCATATGCTTATAATGATATAGAGAGACGCGAGCATCGCGCCTGTACCAAGTATGGGGTTTCAATAAAAAGATCCGTGATAATCTGTTATATCCGTCTAATCTGTGGCTAAAAATTTCCTTCGTGCCTTTGTGACTTCGTGGTGTTTTTTCTTCTTGCGTTTCCATATGCTTATAATGATAAAGGAGACGCGAGCATCGCACCTGTACCAAGAATGGGATTACAACAAAATGATCCGTGGAAATCTCTAATATCCGTCTAATCTGTGGCTAAATTTTCTCTTCGTGCCTTTGTGTCTTTGTGGTTCTTTTTATCTGTGTGCTATCCCTTGCGCACCGACGGCTTTGTGCTTTAGGCGGGATGATTTTTTAACAATAAAAAGCAATCATTACCTTTATTGAGTATATTTGGCACCCTTATGATAAAAAGATGATGGAGCTGAGGACTTCATTAAATGATGAATTTGTATTTAGATGAAAACGATTATACTAGGTGTTCTATTAAGTCTCTTTGGATTTATCTCCTTAGGACAGGAGTTGTCAGATAAGTTATATCATCAGCTATTTGATGAGATTGCATCAAGAAATCCACCAAAGAATATTTCTCAGAAGCTTGATAGTTTAATGGGTATAGAAACTATGTCAACTTTTGATTCTGCAAGAGTGTATAACCTCAAAGGGGTATACCATGATTTAATACAAGAGAGCGATTTAGCAGTAGCCTCACTACAGAAGGCAATAGTTCTTTTTGAGGGGAGCTATAAGTGGAAAACGAAAGTACAATTGAATTTGTCAACCGCCTATACTAGTAGCCATCAGTTTACCAAAGCGACAACAATGTTGATGGAAGTGGCAAAGAGTGCTAAGGAGAATGATGATCTCAATTTACATACCAAAGTGAAGGAGTATTTTGCTAACCTCTATTTTAACCAGGGCGATATAAAGAGAGCGTTGAATGAACTAGAACAGGTCGCTTTGTCGTATGAAGAACTAAAAGATACTATAACCCTATCGAGGCTCTACAATAATTTGGCTGTCCTCTATAAGAAGAACGAAGCCTATTCGAAAGCTATTGAGTACAATGTGAAATCATTGAACTTAAGCAAAGCGATGAAAGATAGTCACGCTGTTTCTCAGTCATATAATAATATCGGATTGAACTATGAACGACTGTTTTATAAAACAGATAGTGTTCCTTATATGCAGCAATCCATTGCATTCTTTAAGGAGGCCATCAAAATTAAGAGGCAATTCCCTGAGGCATGGAATACAGCTCTATACAATCTAATTCGAGTATATCGGCTTATAGGAGAATATGATAAAGCCAACCAATACTCTTTAGAACTTAGTGAAAGTAAAAGAGGAGCATACAAAGAGGTGGAGCAGATGCTTCGTGATAAGATGCTCTTTGCTCTAAATAGAGGTCATTCGATAGAGGCTTTCCATTGTCTGTTTAAATTGGATTCAATTCAGAAGATCATTCGTGACCTACAGACACATGATTTTGAGCAGATGTTAAAAAATCAGAGTGATCTATTTGAATCGAAGAGGAGTGAGAAGGAGAAAGCCTTGGCATTAACCGAAGAGCATAACCTTCGGTTGATAGTTGAGAATAAGCATAATCGTTTACAAATAATCTTTCTCTCGATACTCGTAATTATATTAATGGGACTATTTGGATTCGTTTTCTATCATAAAAGTATCATTCATAAGAATGAGCAAGAGAAGAAAGATTTAAAGCTTACCATATTACGTTCACAGATGAATCCCCATTTCATCTTTAATGTACTTACGGCGATACAGAATAGTTTGTTGGATGATGATCCTTTAAAGACAGCAGGATATATTGCACGTTTTTCTAATCTCGTGCGTAAGAATTTTGACTTCACAGATAAAGAGAGTATCCCTTTGAATGATGATATAGACGCACTTGTTAACTATATCGAGACACAGAAGATACGTTTTGGTAGCAAGTTTGATTATCAAATCGAAATAGATCAATCAATCATAAAGGATGAAGTATATATACCTCCGATGTTAATGCAACCGCTAGTGGAGAATGCTATTGAACATGGGTTAAAGAAGTGCAAGCACAAGGGACAACTAGAAGTGAAGGTTCAACAGAAAGGTCGACAACTCTTCTTCTGTGTAACAGATAACGGGGTGGGGTATGCCCCAAAGCCTACAGATGGGAAGAAACATGCACTAGATGTGTTACGAGCACGATTACATCTTTTAGGGTATGGAGATGAAAAGACCTTTGTGATTCAACGAAAAGGAGTAGATGGTGGTACCGAAGTGAAATTTTCATTAACACTTAAGAAAGATGTATAAAGGAATTATAGTTGAAGATGAATTCAATGCCCAACAGGCATTGTCTAAAATGTTACGCCTACTGTTTCCAAATCTTGAGATATTAGGGATCTTTTCTTCTTTTGAGCAGAGCCAACAGTTCCTTCTGAACACATCAGTAGATTTGATGTTTCTAGATATTGAATTGGAGGATGGGATGAGTATTGATAAGCTCAAAGAGATAGATCATAGTAAGTATCAGATTATTTTTACTACAGGATATAACCAATATGCTATTGATGCGATCAAACTCAATGCCTTAGACTACCTATTAAAGCCAATCGAGCCAATGGAGTTGCAGGGAGCAGTTAAAAAAGCATTAGCTAAAATAGATAAAGAGAAGGCGACACATGACACGCTATTGGCTGCCAACAAGGTGTTGGAGAAAGAGAGAAAAGAGCTGGTGGTAAAAACAATTGATAACACCTACTATCTCAATATAAATGATATTGTGATGTTTCAATCAGAAGGTGCTTATACCCAAATAACGACATTAGATAACACTATTCTTGCCTCAAAACATCTAAAGCATTATGAGCAGATGGTACTTTCTTATGGCTTTATTCGAACACACCAATCTTTTGTTGTCAATAAGAAATATATACAAAGCCTTCAGAAAACACAAATTACTTTAGTAAATGACCTGATTGCAAATATCTCTGTTCGTAAATATGCTGAGGTGAAAGCACAAATTGAGAATGGATGATGGCTATTCTTAGTAGACCTCTTTCTCTGTGACATCATTTTATCTTACTTTTTTGACGAATATCAAATGAATCACGACGTTTATTAATCGGATTTGACATCTTGACAGATAGTCTATTCTTTTGAATCGAATTCTTGAAAAAGATACAGTATAAGACCTATTGCTTTTCCAGCCAACATAATCTCAATGGTCTTGCGGTGGAAGTATGCTATCTGACCCATAGCGACAAAATACTTCCATTGGCAGGATATATTATTGCAAAATAGATGTCATACCATATAATCCCTATGGTCTTGCGGTGAGAAAGTTTTGCTACCTGAACCATAGCTATTACGCTTTCTCATTCGCAGGCTGTAAATAAAATTGACTGCTAAATTTTAACTGAAAAAAACCTATACCTTACAAGTAGCAGGATGTTCTATCTTCCCCATAGGATGCTAATGTTTCCCTTGTTTTAATATTAGTATTGGTCCAACATGTCCTACGGGATTGTTGGACCTTTTTTTGTTTAGCTACTAGTTGGAGTGCTAAGAGTAGCAAATAGATGACACCGATCTTTATTGTGGTTGATGTGTTGGGTAATGACTTTTTAAACACAAAGACACGAAGAAAATTCCCACGGATCTTTTTTTGCTGTAACATTCCCTGAAGGGGAAACCGAACTTAGCCCAATGGTGAAATGACTATAATGCGCTGTAGCGCTGTATAGGAGTGAGCCTTGGGGAAATAAATATCACCACCAACCAAGGGCTGAAAGCCTGGTCCAAATAAATTTATTAGCCACGGATTCAACGGATTTTCACTGATCTTTTTTTGCTGTAACATTCCCTGAAGGGGAAACCGAACTTAGCCCAATGGTGGAAACCTTGGGAAAGAAGAGTTGATGTGCAAGGATGGAATACAGATTAAACTGTTTTAATGAACCCATTATATCACCTATGAACAGGACAATTGATCGATATTTTTCTGCTCTGTTCTGCGAATATCAAATAAATCCCTACACTTATCAATCGCTTTAGGACAACCGAATGAATCTGCCCAACTTTGAAGTGTCATTAGAAAAATCATCCATTTTTAGAGAGTGGATAATGATTAAAATACCTAACATTATTATATAGATAGAGTCATGATTTACGGAATTACATTATTGCTATTAGGTGTACTTGCTGCACCATCGTTGTTGTTGTCGAAAAAACCAAATGCAAAAGAACTTTTAGATAAAATGACCCCATACCAAGGGTGGATAGGGCTTATCTCTTGTCTATGGGGCGTTTGGGGAATTATCCAAGCAGTATTGAGTCTTGGTTTACTTACTTCTAGTCCAATCTGGTGGTTAAGTTGGATGGGCGGAAATGTTTTAGAAGCGTCTTTAGGATTCCTACTTGGATATGGTATGATAAGTCAATTGGTGTTATCTAAAAATGAGGCAGCCAAAGAAAAAGGAGCTAAGCTATTGGAGAAATTATCTCCATTACAAGGGAAACTAGGTTTATTTGCTATTGTATTGGGAGCATGGACTATTATCGCATCTATTCTCTTTTCATAACGTAGTATCTAAGATACATTAGACTTTACTTGAGTTAATTGTTGTTTGTGAGGGCACCATAGAGTTATAAATACACTATGGTGCCTATTTGTGTTTTCGCGTAAATTATGTCTTATCTTAGATAGGGGTTCCTCCGTAGTTTATTGATACTTTAAGGATACTTCGTTGATAGTTGCTTGATCAAAAATGTTAAATAGATGAGATTACTATTGTCATGCTATCTATTTGTTGATTCCAAAAGAGCTCTGAAACCATAGCGATATATGATCTTTTTGTTATGGATAAAAATAATAAAGTCTCTGGTTTAAAAAGCTTAATACTACAAAATACAATTGCCTGTTTATCATATATTGATTGTATGACTTAGCGTTGCATCTATGATTCGAATGCAACGCTATATGATTACCTTCCAGATTTTGGAAAGCCCCTGTTTTTATCTGTATTAACTTCCTTTAAACTCTCAAGAGTTGTAATATTAATGTAGTTGCGATGATTATTTCAGCTTTCCCGGTTCTTTCCTTATTCTGATTCTCTGTCTTATCCAAAGTATAAGTCCTATTAGCAGCGAAAGAATCCATAAGCTTGGTTCACTCATCCTTTGTGGCTCTTCACCAATGTCAAGGGATTTATTACTTGCCAATACTTGATTCTGTATTTTCTTGAGCATAGCTTTCTGTGCTTCGTTTTCAACGACCATATACGATGTGACTGGGGTCATGGTTTTTGATATGAAACTGCCCTTTACTAAGTTTAACCATTCCGTATTGGATTGTGATGGATTAAGATTCTGAGATATCCAGCTCCCTTTTATCTGCATCACTGAGATCCAATCATCTTCTTTTATATCTTTAGGATCAATGGATATGGAGTCTTTTTTTAATACAATACTTGATGATTTATCATCTGCTAGATATGCTATTCTACCATTTGAGCATTTATATCGTAAACAAGGGTAGTAGAAAGATAACTCTGACGTTTGAAGACAAGGCTTTTGGGGATTCGTTATTAACGAATGAGGTTCTAATATTTTATCTTCTTTAAGCAGATAAAAGAGTTTATTCTCTGGGTATGTTATTGCTAGATCTGAAAAGTCTTTGTCAAGCACAGCATGGTTGAGGCTATCGGTAACGACAACCATTATAGGATATGATTCATCACTCTTATAGTATGATTTTACCAATGTCGATTTGATCGCTCGATCTAAGAAGAAACCTCCTTTAGATTCTGCTTTGCTAATGAATGTTTTCCAATCATTATAGTCATTACATGAGTACAAATTACTATTGACATTCGTTATCTTTGAAGCTCTTGATAATTCAGGATACTTTGACATTATTTTATTGATACGATAGATGAAGGCATCTTTCTGATCTTCATTTCTCTTTGAGATATCTACCAAGAAATGGAAATAAGGCTGTCTTTGTATCTTATCTAAATTACTTTTCTGACCTGATGGAATATATGCAATATCTTGTGTCTCTATGATTTTTGAATCTTGTTCTCTCTCTTCACCTAAGTGTATCTCCACATTATCCATCACGATTTTAACTGGTTCTTTATGGATTAGTTCAAAACCTGTATGACGGACTTCATCTTTTGAGAAAGGATATACGCGAAATGCCACTTTGTTTCCTGTTTTATAATACAATATCCCCGGATCTCTTTTCTCATTTACAATTTGAGTGTAAATCCACATAGCAGATCTCTTCTCTGCTAATATCCCCATCTCCTTTTTCTCTCCTATATATAGATAGTAGTTATTGATAGCAGAACCATTAGGGAGTACTATGTTTGTGGCGTACTCTGAGAGTGACGTATTCTTGTTTTGATTGGTAAGTTCTAAGTGGATCCAGCTTTTCCATACATGATGCTTCTGATCATACTTACTTTCAACCAATGAATGGGTGATTTTAACATCATGGTTGATGTTTAGTTGTATGTTTCGATGTCTACGTGGTTTATTTGGTTGTTTGCCTAGAAATATATTATTTATTCGATCAATCTTGTTTTTGCTGAGTGTTAGATTATCCAACACAAGCCAATTGAAGTAGGTGGAGATATAGGGGATACGAGAATTCATCAAAGAGTTGTTATTTCCAGCTCTATTTGTTTTGATAATATTGAATGTTTTTTGAAAAGAAGCCTCATCTATATGATACTCTTTCGTGTAATTGGGAGTGTAAAGATATTCCAATACATTTTCCAAAGTCTGTCTCTCTTTGACAAATGATAAGGTTACTACCATTGGGATTGTCAAAAATGCTACGAATGATGATATCTTGATCGTTCTTTGGGTGAATTGGCTCAATAGAAAATTATAATCATTCGATAACTCATTGATATGAACCACAAAAAGCAGAAGTGGAGTTACCAATAAAAACCCTACTCCAATTAAAATAATAGCAATAACTGATACAGGAAGGAAAGGTAGGAAGACGATAAAGAAATACAAAGTAAATGAAAAGGTGATCGTACGCCCTACAAAAAGAAGATACCGATATGTACGGTTTGTTAGGTTGGGTAGACATAACAAGATACTATTGACAATGGTAATGATATAGAACCAAGGGCTGTTGAAGTCTCCCATAATTCCCTTTATACTATGCTGCTCCATTAGGATGCCACTGTTAAAGAGTAAACCTAATACAGGTAGAATAAGAGTGATAGGTATCTTCCAAATAAGGTGATTCTTCTTCCAAAAAAAGCTTTTTCTTAAGGTGATGATATATACTCCTCGTATTATAAAAAAAAGAAATATGATGGTGCTAGCAATGATAAGTATGATCACTGAATGGATTGCAAAGTCACCATCGACATTCTTCCATAAAGGTACTATCAATAGAGCTGTTAGATATAAGACAATTGGAATAAGAAAAGCACCTAAAAAGCTTTTCCATAGTTTATGTGTCTTTGTTGGTGGGGTAAAATAGGATACTATAAGTAAAATAGAGTATATCAATGTAGGCATGATAAATGTTCCTAAATAGAATATAATCTCACCATTTAGCATCCATCGAGGAATAGAAGATGGAATTAAGGTATCGATATGAGAGTAGTATGAATAAACATATAGTATATATATGAAAAGTGATATCCCAGCGGAGTAGACTGGAATACTCTTTTTACAAGATATTAGAACTATTGCTTGTAATAAGTGTAATAGAGTAATACATATTAATATGCCACCATATGCTTTCCATTGTTGAATACTTTCGATAGTCAACTGGCTGTGGATAATATTATATTGAGAAAATAAAAGGAAAAGGAGTATGGTTATCGGTAGTGTATTAATAACAAATAGCCATCTTGGGTTATTTAAGTTTTGCATACTTTGTGTTTAATAGTTTTTCGTTGATTACAGAGACAAAAAGTAAAAAAGTAAGGTAGGTTACGACCCCGATAGATTCGTGAATAATATGGCGGGATATCCTGAAATTATCTATTGCACTATGTTTTAGTATGATTGAGATAATTATACGAGATGCGTTAATAAAAATAGTTGAGATATATGCTATTGCTAAATATTGAACCAATTGGAATGCCTTTTCACTTAAGGATTCAGAATGCTTTAATGATTGAAAATAGAGTACGAGAAAGCATAGAAGTAGAAAGTTATATCCAGAGCACGATTTCTCAATAATTATATTGAGCCTTGGATGTTCAAATCCACTTCCAGAAGTGTAGATCGCCTGATCACCTGTTATAAGTTCAATAATACTATTGGTTGGATATAACAAAAAAAGGAGTTGATCATTTCCAAAGGTTCGAAACCAAAACTTCATAATGACAAAGACTCCTACAGCGAATATATAAAAAGGGATGTTTTTATTCATGAAGTTCGACCATTAGATTTGATTAGTTGTTTTAACAAATGTGAAATTAACTATAATATCTCGTTTTCTTGTAGCCTTGACTTGAATGAGATTGAATTCATTAAACTCTAAATGACTATTCTGTTGAGTATCAGTTCAATTTTTCTATCCTGAAATTAAGTGCTACTGCTGTTTTGTTGAGGTCACACAACCATTAGGTGTATGCAATTCAATTTGATTTTTTATCACATTTACTTTTAATCATATTAAATGCTTCTGAATGTAAAATTTTATTATATTAACATCTAAAAGTATGCAATTAAGAATTTAACGATGATACTAGCATTTGATACTTATTATTTTGAAGATAAAGCCAAAACCGTTTGTGTGGCATTTGAACAATGGAAGGATGAAAAACCAATAGAGATCTATGAAGAGATCATATCAGGGGTGGAGGAGTATGAGCCTGGTGCTTTCTATAAAAGAGAATTACCTTGTATTATGAGCTTACTTCAGAAGATAGCGATAGTAAAGATCGACTGTATCGTGGTAGATGGATTTGTGGTATTGGATGATTTAGGAAAGAATGGATTGGGTGGTTATCTATATGAGTTATTAGAGGAGAAAATCCCAATTGTTGGGGTGGCCAAATCGGGCTTTCGCGACAACCAAAAGCATGTTCTAAAATTGTATCGTGGTGGTAGTGTTAAACCATTATTTATCACTGCAAAAGGGGTCAATCTGGACAAAGCTTTTGATTGTATTGCATCGATGCATGGTAAATATAGAAATCCTACGATATTGCAGATCTTAGACACAAAGACGAAAGAAAACTGTAAAGTGAAAAATGATTAGTATTGACCTTCGAGAAAGATCAAGTTTAAAATATTGATGCGGCTTATTGCTATCTGTTTAGGTTAAGAATCAAGAATGGGAAAATGCTACGTTTGATTAAGCATAAGTCTATCTATAATATGTCGAAGAAAAAATATGATATAGCGGTTATTGACAGGGAAAACGCTTTTAAAACTATTTGATTATCAGGCATTAATTATTACAGAGGAATGCATTCAATAATTTCTCACGGTAGTTGTCATCTAATGTCGACCTTGTAATTTTCTCTTTAAATGAACCTTTTTTTTCTTTACTTTTCCTATCATCAGTCATTTGCATTAGGTTGAGTGCTATTTTGTAGATTATACTAAAGTTGGCAGCTGAATTCTCTTTCTTACGCTGTTTATTGTCTTCCCTAAAGATTACATCTAAGCACCAATGAAGATTGTTCTCGATGGCCCAATGCAATCTAATAATACGATTAAATTCCTTATTAACCCGACGGTATTATATCGATAATATTTACTATCTTTATTCCATGGAAAAAATAGACTATCGAACGCTACCTGAATCGGAACGCCTCATTCAAAGAAAGAATGCGATTCGTTTAATAAAAATGGGTAAAAAGAAGCAAGATGTAGCAAAACTTCTTGGAGTTCGAGCCACTACAATATCTTCTTGGGTAAAGAAAAACAAAGCTAATGGTCTTTCAGGATTACAATCAAAGAAGAAAGGTGTAAAATCAGAAGATTTAAAGTTGCTTACCCTAGAACAAGAAAAACTAATACAGAGTCTAATTCTTGATAAGATGCCCGACCAGTTAAAGCTAAACTTTGCTTTATGGACAAGAAAGGCTGTACAGGAACTTATTCTAGATCAATTTGGTATAGTTATAGCAATAACTACTACTGGCGACTATCTACGTCGTTGGGGATTTACCCCACAAAAGCCAAAAAAGAGAGCTTATGAGCAAAACTCTGTAGCTGTTCAAAAGTGGCTAGATGAAGACTATCCCTCTATCGCAAGAAAAGCAAAAGCTGAAAATGCCGAAATACATTGGGGAGATGAAACGGGGGTCAAAAACAACTGCAACCATGGACGTAGTTATTCCCTAAAAGGGAGAACTCCTGTAAAAAAGAGTATGTCTAAAAAATTCTCTATTAACCTGATTTCTACAGTAACAAATCAAGGTAAAGTTCAATTTATGATCTACTCTGGTTCGATGAATTCAGACCGATTAATTGAATTTATGACACAACTTATAAAGACTTCTAAAAAGAAAATATTTTTGATATTAGACAATCTTAAAGTACACCATAGTAAGATCGTAAAAGAATGGGTATCTGACAATAAGAATAAAATAGAACTCTTTTTCTTACCATCATACTCTCCTGATAGAAATCCAGATGAATTTCTGAATTGCGATTTGAAACAAGGTTTATCTATGAAGCCCTCACCTAGAACACAAGAGAAGTTAACCCAAAATGTCAAAGATCATATGACTATGCTTAAAGAATCACCTTATAGAGTGAAAAAATACTTTAAAGCTGATAGCATTAAATACGCAGCTTAAAATAACGTTAAATTACCGTCGGGTTAATAGCACTAGTATTTAGTGATGAAATATAATATCGTGTCTGAACTGTTTCTTTGTCGCTATCCTGATGTATTACACAAGAAGTAACACGAATGAGACTTTGTATACCTTTCCATTTTTCTAGCGTAGAATTCTTCTCAAAGTTTGTTATTATCTCACATATACGAGTCTCAATCCGACCATGACCAACATCCTCTGTAATATTCGAATCATCAACTAGATCTGGATTGAATTGTATCTTTAACTCCTCTTCTGTCTTTTCTTGATTCCCTTTTACCTGTAGAACATAATCTCCTTCTTTATGGATAATCTTTTTTGCTATTTTTGTTTGACATCCCATAGCATCTATTGTAATAACCTTGTCTTTTATCGAAATAAGATCTATTAAATCAGGAATGGCAGTAATTTCATTACTCTTTTTATCTGTGACAAGCTGACTAAGAGAAAGACCCTGTTCCGAAGCGAATGCTGACACGATGTGTACTCCACCTTTTTTACGTTTAGCCGAACCTTTGATACATTTGCCATCGATGCTTATAACACTCTCCTTATTGGTAAAAGAATACTTAGATATCCATTCAGTAAAGCAGTCATTAAAGGCCTCATTATCTATCTTTTGAAATAACTTTGAGATCGTGTCATGGGAGCTTATTCCTTTTTCATAAGGAAAGTATTTCCTTAACCAATCAATTTTAATTTCCCCGAATATTACAATGTCATTATAAGTGTCACGCCCAGATAGTATTGCCGAAATGGTGAGAAATAAAATCTCCAGCATTGGGTAAGTATAATTGCCATTAGTTGTTCTGCGGGGATCAATTAATGAAGAAAAGGATGAAATAAAGTGTTTATCATAATGATATGAAGAATCTGTATACATGGTTTTTTTTGAAAGGGAAACCTCCCTTTTGTCATGAATTACCTGAGTCGATAAACAACAAAAGCATAACGTCCTAAATATACGTATTTTTTATGTAAATCTTAAAAGCGTTTTCCCTGCGGTTATTGACTGTTATACATTAAAATCTTTAAATGAAAACGGTACAATTGAACTTTATATTAATTGCTGTCGAGATGGTGATATAGAAGTCTCTGTATGATTAAAATATGTAGAAAAGTAATTTGATCCGTACTACTATGATCAACTATGGACAGGATATAGATCATACTATATCCTGTCTATAATGGCTATGATTCTTTCTTTTTCTTTATGGTATACCATTTGCCATATGTTGCACATTTCCATATCCACTCGATAGGGCCAAAACTAAAGAAATGGAACCATATTGTACAAAATATAAACTGAAATATTACCACGCCAGTCATAGCAATAAATACATTTTCTAAGGACCATTGACCAAAATAGCCGAATGCAATGATGGGGTAGAAGATAAGAATTCCGAACACTGTGTGACCTATGTAAGAGCTCATGGATTGTCTTCCATAATTTTTCAGCATTGTAAATAGTGGAAATGTGGGATATTTGTCCACAACCCAAGAAAGTATACTGATATAAGAAATTCCCAAGGTTAGTTGCCCAATTTCGTGAGTAAACTTATAAACTATATTGCTCCACTCTTTGGAGAAAGATGAGACACTGCCATTTAAATTAATGGCTATGGCTGTAAATGAAATTCCACAAATGAAAAGAGGAAGCATATATCGAAACTGTTTACTTGTCTGGGTTATAAATTCTTTCTGAAACAGGTAGGAGCCCATTAAGAATAGCCCAATAACTTTAAATGGTCTTCCTGAGGGGATAAAGTCAAACCATCGCCAAACCAAATTATGGAAGTTCGTTCCAAATACTTTAAGGAAGTGTGTACTTCTGAAGCCATCCACAATCATTTCGGGGGGCATATCAGGGTAGACCTTTAAGGCCGTATTTGGCAATGAGGGCATATCAGAAGCAAATGTATACATGTATATGATATCAAGTATAAGAGGGAAGAAATAGAGTAGTATAGATAGCCTAAAAACTTGTTTAGAGCTTAACTCTCGTAAACTCCATAATACCATTCCCATCAAGGCATACAGTGTTAAAATATCTCCTGACCAAATCAGTGCATGAATAATACCAATAAGAAACAGAACTGCTAGTCGTCGTAAGTACATTCGATTGAAGTCGTTCTTACTTTTACTTCTAGCATATTGCATGTAAAATCCCACACCAAAAAGTAATGAGAATAGCGTATAGAATTTGGTGTCTACAAAGAATTTCAATAATTGGTATAACACCTTGTCTGTTTCTAAGTTGCCTAATGCCTCGATCTCTGTAAAAGGCATAAATTTAATACCACTCCAACTCAATGAATTGGCATAGATGATCCCTACCAAAGCAAAACCTCTTAAAACATCTAAGAATATTATTCGGTTTTTGCCTGTGGTAGGTTGGTTACTATTTTTATTTAGAGAATTCATAGTATACGAACTTTAGTAGGTATATCATATAAGATTAATTGAACCTTGGCTTTAGCACATGAATATCTTGTTCTTTTGCTGTAATGTCAATATGTATGATTTCATCATCGATATTGGCGAAGTCAATCTCTTTCATATCCAAGAACTGTACCCTGCGATTATGTTGGGTATGAAAATTTAGCGTCATGTCGCTATGATTCCATGCAGTGGTCCAGATGGTGGAACTGCGCATATGATCACTGTTCTCACTATGCTCTGCTCCCTCAGCACCATCAGGTCCTAGTGGTAGATTGAAATTATCTAATATTCGAAATAATTCATACACTGCTTCTTGTCCTGTTGGTAGAGGGCGCGTGGTGTGGGACCACGCAACGGCACGTATAAAACGCGAGGGAGGCGTATTATCTCCAGGTAACCCTATCATTCCTGAACCTGCTCCAATAGGAGTGAACTTGACACCATCTAATGTTTTAGGTTTGAGAGAAAACATAGATATATTGAGATAATTACTCAAATTGGTCATATGCCAATCGTAGTTCGGTGCATTGGTAATAACTCCAAGAGGAGCATCATGAATCTTTAGTTTCTTACCCGTATATTCTATAACAATGGAATTTCCTGTTTTATCTGTTACCATCCAATGAGCTTGAACAGTAATCCCAATAGCTTCTTCGACTACTCCAACAACCTCTACTTTTGCCATTCCCTGCTTGACTTCTTTAATGGTTGCAAAAGACCCTAAGATATAATTAGCCACTTCTTGACTTGATATGGTGTTTTTAGCATTTTTCTTATTGTACTTGGGATAAACAGCATATCCTGGATGATAAAAGAGACCTATGCTTAACCCTTTTTCATTCATGCCATCTGCCATTAAATCTTTACCAAGCATGTCTAACGCGACAAAGCCGTATTTTGTGGTATACGTCATTCCATTATTCCCATCTGGGGTATGACCATTAAAAGTATATCCTTGTGGTACTATAGCTACTCTCGAATTTAGATCAAAAGCTCCCCATTCCATCGTTCGTCCATATATCACATCTCCATTCTCTGCAATTAATTTTACACCTGTACACGCATTTGTTCGAATTGTCTGGCTCATTAAGAGAACCATTAATATCAAAATCGTAGATAACTTTTGTTTCATTATTTCACATTTCAGGTTAATAAATAGCTTTTGTGTTAGGGTATTAGAGTTTAATGGCAGCTAATCCAGGTTTGTTATTTGTTGTTCTTTTTGAAATTATATTGATGTCTACACCGATGCATAAGCAAAGGTTTTAGGGTCTAAAAAACATTATATTGTTTTTCATGTTGATTAGATCTAAGTAACTTCAAACTAACAAATAAGATCCATTGGATTTTCATGACATTAAACCATTCGGAATAGGAGTTTGTTCGATTCGTAAGGGAAATTAAATATATAAGGAAGTAATTGTACTTATGATGCTCTCTCTAATGAAGATAGTTGATTCATATATAACGTGTATTAGATACCTCTTTATGGAATTTATTCGTTTGGTATGACTTACACAATTACCAATCATATTGGTTACAGCTTCTGTGATTATTAATGGAGTTATAGTGTTATTAGTTAGCTTGTTGGATGTGTTGGTCTATTTCTAATTCGTTGAAAGAAGTCATGCGTATAGATATAAAACACAAAAGCCATGTTACCATATGAAAATCATTGGCAACATGGCTAAACTACTAATTTGATTTAAGGAGATTATTTTCGTTGTTTCCAAGCTTTATAAGCTCCTGTTGAGGCTAAAGCCCAGAAAACAAGTAGTGGTTGAAAGAACAGTCTAATAAGTCGAGCACGATCGCTGTCTAAACCAAATGCATCCACTCCATTGATATATTGTGATATGTTTCCAGGAAAAATCATAATAAAGAATAAGGCTGTTGTCAAACCAACAATGATTTTCCATCGACCAAGGATTGTTAGAGATAAACCTAAGGATATTTCTACTATTCCAGAGAGAATTACAACAAGATCAGCAGACATCGGAAGCCATGTTGGGACTTGTGCAAGAAATTCGGTGCGATTGAATGTGAGATGACTAATTCCTGCATATAATAGCATAAACCCTAATAAGAATCGAAATATTGTTGCTGTTTTACCTGTTTTAAATGGTTCGAATAGAAATGAATTGCTGTTTGTCATTTTGTTATGTATTACAATATTAAATTAAATCGTTTGCGATACAAATGTATGCGATTTAATTTAAATCGCAAGCGATTTATTTGTTTAATTGTAAAAAAATATAGTGTCTTGTTTGTAATTAATTGTAAATGAGTTGAATAAATAAACTGTCTTTGTGCAAAAATAGTTGACCTTATGTATGTTTATGAAAAGTAGCCCCACATTATAGGGCTTTGATATTCACGTTGGATATCGCTATAATGTGTGTTGAGACTGTTTGTTAAGTAAGATTCTTTTAATTGAAAAGTAAGTGACAAAAGCAGCTACAATACCTGTTAGGAGTCCTCCAAAAGTCATTGCAATAAATACTTCAGCTCCAGCTTCCATTATTACTGTTATAAAATTTAATCCGATTTTATCTGGCATAGTAAAACATGATTTAATTCCTAGAAGGTTTTTGCCTAACCAATAGTTAAACGCAAATACAAATGCTCCTGTCGCAATGTTGGTATTAAACACAGCAACACATGCCGCTTTCTTATTAACCTTGATAATGGTTGATATTCCTAATGCTACTAGAACTTGGAATCCAGGTATAGGCATCATGCCTATAAAAGATCCCAATGCAAAACCTCTAGCGATTCTTTCAGGTGTGTCATCAATTTTAAATATACTTTTTATGTTTGAGATTATTTTTTTCATCTTTTGTATTGTATAATTTCAATATCCTTAACATCCCTTTTCACTATCTATATCGTAGGTGTGTGTATTCAAGATTCTACTGTTAGTTAATGTCAAGGTTTTGTTGTGGAAAGTTCTTTTAACTTTATAAATGATTTTAATAATTTATTTTGAACAATAGGATCACGTATAAATCGAGGAATATTCGTCTCAGTAAAAGAGATTGCTGAAAAATGCACTTCGGTCATTCCATTTGAATTTGTTTGGAGAATCCACCTACCATGATAGGATTGTTGCCGCTGAATATTATCAGTCTGTTTTATGATGTAAGGAACAGCATTTACATTTATAATGGTATTTGAAACATGCTCTATGATCGTACTCTTTGTTACAAGGTCTTGTTGAGAGAATGGGTATGGGATATCGTATACTGTGTGTGTAATCCAAGTGGAATCACTCTTGTCTATTAGATTTAATTCACGTATCCCCAGGTTCCATGTCTTTAATGCAGAGGTAGATCTAAGATTAGATATTACATCTTTGATACCTGCATTGACTCTGAAATATAGAGCCATTTCACGTGTTTTTATGGTATCACCAAAGTATAACCAGCGTGTCGAAATATTTACTCCTTTATTTTTATCTTTTTTGACAATACTCCATTTACTACATTTTGCCTTAGTGATGAAATCGTCTAAGTTTCCATTTTGAAGTGGTACAACATCTTGAGCATGGACACTTTCTGTCTTATAGTATACTAAGATCAGAATTAAGAAACTCAGTTTAAACCATTTTAAGTATTTCATGACAATATATTTTAGTTATTGTACTGTTTGCTCGTGAATCATGATAACGAAATAATACCAATAGAATATTGAAATGATCTATATCCTTACGTTCTATAAAATATCACTTCAAAATGTAATTGGTGTAATATTCAATATGGATATAACTCATGTCGAATGTTTACTGAAGTAGTCTACTGCATCAACAATTGCATTATCAATAGATTGGTAATCGATTTCTAGGTCAGAGATAGATTTTGTATTTGTATAATAGTTGTTAATGCACAGTATTTTTGTGTTTACGGAGCTCAGACTTGTTTTTATATGCATATAACGTAGCATATCTCCAATGTATCCTATAGGAGTCAAAAGCCATTTTGGTATTTTTATCATCAATGGATTTTGTTTCGTAAGATCGTTGAGTTTTTGATAAAACTCTTTAAATGTCATGTTCTCATTTGATAGTATATAACGCTGACCATCTTTACCTTTAGATAAAGCATTATGTATACCATGAGCTACATCTTGCACATGAACAAAGTTTTTTCCTCCAGGAGGATATAGAACTACTTTTTTCTTCCATGCCATCATTATTATTTTACCCGAACTAGGTTTGGTGTCGTATGCCCCCAACATAAAAGTTGGATTGACGACTATAGTATCCATCTCCTTGTTGTCGATTAAGATCTGTCTCTCTGCTGTCTCTTTGCTGATGGCATACATTGAGTCAGTAAAGGGATATCTCATTGGAGTATCTTCATGCCCTAGGTTGTCAAGAGATCCAAAACCAATAGTATTAGCACTACTGACGAAAATAAATTTCTTGACTTTACATATCTTAGAAGCATAAAATAGTTGTTTGGTCGCATCAGTATTAATTTTCCAATAATAAGATTCTGAGATGATGTTTTGACTTGTTACAGCTGCTATATGAACTACATAATCGACCTCTTGGAGTATCTTACTATAATCGTCAAACAGGGTGCCTGTGACAAGTTCTAAATTATCGTGTGTTTTTCCTTTGTAAGATTCTAATGATCTTACCAAACCGATAACTCTATACCCTTTGTCTAAAAGTAAGTGGACAAGGTTTGTTCCAAGTAAACCATTTACTCCTGTGATAAAAATAGATCTCATTTGATGTTAAAGGTTAGATTGTTTCATTAGTAATTTCTCGTTTTACGATACGGGTCATCAATGGTATGGTTAACCATTCAGGTAGAATCTTAGATGTGAAAAAGGTCAATTTGCTCAGTACAACGATAGGCTCTTTCTTGAGTAAACGAGCAATAGCATATTTTGCAATTCGATCCGTTTTTATTAATGTAAGTTTTCCCATAAACCCTTGCTTTTCAATTCGAGAGGTAATCTCAGGGTTGGTTGCCATTGCACCAGGGTGGATAACACTAATACTTACTCCTGTATTTTTGAGCTCTTCTCTTAGACCTCTCGAAAAAGAGTGGATAAATAGTTTGGATGCAGGATATACAGTTTTGTATCCTACAGGTGAGAAAGCAGCGATACTTGAAACATTCAGAATATAAGCTTGGTGTTGTCTCTTAAGGTTAGGTAAAAGCTGATGTGTAAGTATTGTAGTGGCATGGATATTAACCTGTAGTATTGTATTAATATAATCCAGATTTACTTCGCTAAAACTTCGTGTGCCACCAATTCCTGCATTGTTGATTAAAATATCAATGTTAAACTCTTTGTTTATTAAACCTGCAAGTTGAATGATATTTTCATTTGTAGTAAAGTCGGTTTCAAAAAAAATAACTTCGACATGATATTTACCCTTAATTTCTTCAGCAACGTCTTTTAATCCTTGGTTAGGAAGACTTACTAATATTAGATCTCTATTTAAGCTTGCGATCTCAATAGCAAATGCTTTTCCAAGGCCTTGGCTTGCTCCTGTAACTACAGCAAAAGTTTTATTATTTATCTCTTTCATCACTTTGAAAAGTTTTATTTTGTGACAAAAGTAATGTGTCAAAGTGCTGTAATTGTTCGCAAATGAAGAGTAGAACCTCTTGTGTAATCTACAGTTATTTAGTTACTTGTGTTGTGTTTTTGTTCGCTGCTATAGATCCGAACCTTTTTTCTTGAATTCAGAAGGAGTTAATCCTGTATTTTTTTTGAATATGGTGTTAAATGTTGTTTTTGAACTAAATCCTGATTCATATGCAATTCCTATAATAGAGAGGTTTAAGGAGCTGTTGTTTCGTAGTAATTTCTTTGCTTTTTTGACACGAAACCTATTGATATAACTATAGAAATTCTCATCAAATCCAGTATTGATAACATAGGATAATTGATTAGATGAGATATTCATCTGTTTGGCAAGATTAATGAGATTAAGTTCAGTATCAAGATATGGTTCCTCATTTTCCATCAAGCGGTTTAAACTTGATTTCAGTTCAAAGAGTCGTTCATCAGAGATAATTTTACGTTTGGTCTGCTCCTCTTCCGTTTGAGTTACCATTAACGTTTCGCGTCGTTCTATTTCGTTAATTGGATAAATTTCTTTCTGTTTTAATGTATTATATGCAATAAAATAGATCATTATCAATGTGATCAGGTTCATAATGATGTTGAGGGGATCCGAAAAGTATATCGTATTAAAAACGACGAAAATTATATTGATAAAGAGTAAGGTTTTAATAATGTAATCTAACCAACTCAAATTTATGCCAGCAGTATTAGAAGCAAATCGCTTAATCTGTCTCTTGTGTTTGTAGAGTGTTATATAAGACAAGAATATAAAAAATGAAGCATGAACAAGAATGAACGCAATAATCAATGGATAAAGATCTAGAGTACTCTTCTCTTGAAGAAGTAGAAGCGACAAGAAAGTAATAGGAACAACGTAAACGTTCGGTTAAGACCATCTTGTAACCTGATTTTATAGTCTATATTTTTGATTTCGAATCAAAACAATAAGAAATGACTAAGAAGGAAAGAATGTTTCAGTTGGTGTTTCAGCAAGAGGAAAGTGGTATTACTATTGCTGATTTTTGCAAACAACATGCAGTAAAGATGTCTGTATTTAATTATTGGAAATCGAAACAGAAGAAGGAATTGGATAGCCATGTAGATAAAGGTTTCTTTGTATCGATAGACAATCCAGATCCACGAATAGATACGGATATTGTCATCACTTACCCTAATGGGGTGACCATTAATATTCCTTCGACTAGTGCCGCCATCTCAACTATCCAATCTTTAATTCAATTGCAAAGCTAATGTTTACATTATCATCTAATGATCGTTTTCGTCTCTATTCAGAACCTACAGATATGAGAAAGAGTTTTAACGGATTGTCAGGATTGGTTCTGAATAAAATGAAACAAAATGTAGTTTCTGGTGATGTCTTTATTTTCATCAACAAGAGTCGCAATATGATGAAACTATTGAGATGGGAAAAAGGTGGTTTTGTCCTTTTTATTAAAAGACTTGAACAGGGTACTTTTAAGATTCCAACAATTGATAGTGATATGGACAAGAGTATCGAATGGACTGATCTTGTTCTTATGGTAGAAGGGGTTGTAATTAAACAATATAAGATGCAAAAACGTTATGTTATGTAGATAAAAATGTGTATATTTATACTATGAATCAGAGCGATAACATAGATAACTTAAGTATAAATGACCTGTTGAAAAAACTCCAACAGGTCACGAAAGCCTATGCATCTATTGACTCTGAAAATGTAAGTCTCAAACAAGAGATTGAGGAACTGAAGGCTCATATTGCTTATCTTAATAGACGTATCTTCGGAATGACTACAGAGCCTTTTATTGATCCAAATCAATTAGAGTTAGATCTTCCTATAGAAGAAAATAGTTCCGACAACTCTGATCCTGTAGTAGAAGAGGAAGTGGTTGTAGAGGTGAAGAAAAAGAAACGTGCCAAAAGAAAGCATATCCCAAAACATCTTCCACGTCAAGAGGAAGTTATTGAACCTGATGAGATCCCTGATGGGGCGATACGTATAGGAGAAGAGGTGTCGGAGAGAATTGAATTTGAACCAGGAAAATTATACGTGCGTAGAATCGTACGACCAAAGTATAGCTTACCTAAGGAGTCGGGGGTAATTGTTGCAGAACTTCCTTCGGATATTATTCCAAGGTGTATGGCTGGAACCTCTTTGATAAGTCAATTTATTGTAGGAAAATATTTTGACCATATTCCTCTATATCGAGCCCAAGGAATATTTAAAAGATCGGGAATTGAATTCCCTAAATCCACCATTAATGGATGGATGAGTAAAGCAGCAGAGCTATTAACTCCATTATATGAGCATGTAAAGCATAAGGTTGTCTCATCCGATTATATTCAAGCGGATGAAACAACCATTAAAGTGCTTACCGATAAAAAACCAGGGGCTACGCATTTAGGATACTTCTGGGTCTATTATGCTCCACACCTAAAATGTTGTCTGTTTGACTACAACAAATCAAGAAACTCAGATGTCCCTGACGCGATACTAAAAGACTTCAAGGGGGTGTTACAGACGGATGGATATCAAGGCTACAATAAGCTGTCAAGAGATAAGCCGATTATAAGGCTAGCATGTATGGCCCATGCACGACGGAAGTTCTTCGATGCACAAAAAAACGATAAAGAACGGTCCGAATATGCATTAATAAGAATCCAAAAACTTTACCAAATAGAACGAGAATGTGTCGAGAATAACCTGTCACACGAAGAGATATTTCAACTTCGTCAAGAAAAAGCTGTGCCTATATTGACCGATATAGGTAAATGGCTAGAAACGCAGGCATCTCAAGTGTTACCCCAAAGTCTTATTGGAAAAGCTGTTCATTACACATGGAATCTATGGAATAGTTTAAGTAGATATGTGGAGCATGGTAGTTACATTATTGACAATAATTTTGTAGAGAATAAGATTAGACCTGTAGCTATTGGACGAAAAAACTATCTGTTTGCAGGATCTGAAGATGGAGCACAAAGATCTGCACTGTTTTATACTCTATCTGCTATGTGCAAAGTGGCAGAAGTAGATCCACATGCTTGGTTCACTGATGTTCTTAATCGGATAATAGATACAAAGCCTTCTCAATATGATGATCTTCTTCCTGAACAATGGAAGAAGAAAATAGTACAATAAAAATCACACTACACAATACGGGTATAGCCGAACGCTTACGGAACAACCTGATAAGCGATACTATATCTTGGTATTTTGTAGTTTGGATTGGTAAAATATTTAATGCAAAGAAAAAAGGCAACAGGACCTAGTAGTTGAATCACTTTAACTAATGAAGTGGGTGATAATTCAAACGGCACACCTGATGATAAAGTGATGATCTCTTCTATCCAGTGAGAAGCCCATAGTAATAGAAATATACCAAGCCACCTATTGGCTTTAGTATTTAGCTTCAACGGATTGGCTAAGAATAAAAAAGCAAGTAAAATGAGGGATCCGAAGATGTTAATTTCAAGAAAATGTATCATCAATGTTTTTATATGTTACAATCAATACTGTCTGGTAAAGATACAAACATAATTCTGAAGCAATAAATCAATTTGTATACACACTTGTTTAACAGTAATCTCTTCGAGTTTGTTTATGAGGTGAGGATGATGCTCGTAAAATAGTTTAAAAAAACTGTTTTAGAATAAATAAGATGATATCCATAATGGAATGTCTCTTTATTGTATGTGTGAAGTGTTTAATGTTAAAATAGGTGAAAATAAATTTGTGTTTGATTAATTGTAAAAGTATATTTATAAGAGTTCATATCGCTGTCATATTCAAATATTTGAAATAAAATCACTATTCTTCGGAATACTCTCTTGCATTATTGAACAAAGTGGTCATTTGTGATGAGATTTAGCAGTTTCGACAGATATTTGTTCTCAAAATCAACTGACTGCTTTATGAACAAGACCTGTTTCATCATATTTGGTGTAGCTGTTTATGATTTAATCTAACATATGTAAAAATTGTACTTATGATTTCAAAAGAAAATAGAGGGTTTATCTATGGAGCACGTATTCTAAATTCTATTCTACTCATTGGGCTTCTGTTCTTACTGATCACTTCATGTAATAAGAAAATGAAAAGTGAACATGAGTTTGAATATGTGATTAATGTATCTGAATCATTATCCTCTGAAAAAGAAACGGTGAAATTATCGGATTACTGTAGTCAAATTAATTACATCCCTCTTGAAACACATCCAGAGTGTCTATTGCGAAATATTCTTAAATTGGAGATGACCAAAAGGTATATCTATGTCTCAGATGGTAGACACGTCTATATGTTTGATAAACAAGGTCAGTTTATTAGAGAAATAAGTAAAATAGGGAAGGGACCTGAAGAACATGGTAAGTCAATTCGTTTTACATTAGATCAAAGAAATAATGAAATATTGATTTGTGATATTAGATCTTATCCAGCAAGAGTGTTGATCATGAATGCTTTAAACGGAAGCTATAAACGTACGATTCTTATAAATGAACAAGTTGACAAAGTTGATTTCTTGTCGGATGGTAGACTGATGTTTTTTACGATGGACTTGTCTAATCGAACCAGTAGATTTACGACAAATGAAATATTATTAACAGATCATAATGGAAATATCTTAGATTCGATTCAAGATAATAATCGATTATTGAATCATAATAATATATTGGGTACCATTGATAAACATTCATTAAATGGAAGTGTTTATTATATGGGGAATTACAAAAACAAAATGTATAAAGTGATGGATAAATTCATGAAAGTTCCATATGTTTTGTTTGATTATCAGAATAAAGTGGAATATAATGATCTTTATATTTCTCCTGAAAAGGGTGAAGAGTTTAAAGATCATATTATTATACGTAGGCCAGTGGAAGATCCGAATAATTTGTTTTTTATTACGCAATTTGGTGTTATGCCACCTCACTTGACCAAAGAAAACTTTATTTTTAGTAAAAGGACACATCAACTAATACATACAGAAAAGCTTATCAATGATGTAGATGGAGGTATGCCTTTTTGGCCTTCTTTTTATACCGATAATAAGTTAATTATGACTTCTAAAGCTCGAGATATTATCACTTATAGAGAAAAGAATAGCGGGGAGACTCTGAATAAGATTGCCAAGGACCTAAAGATGGATTCTAATCCAGTATTGGTTATTGCTCAATAATATTTTCTTCTTATTGAAATAGAATTTCATTCATTACTTTATGTATTCGTCGTCATGATAATAGATGGCCGAGATATTATTTCCTCCACTGCTATAAGACCTATTGTTTTTATAGCAGTGTTTTTATTTGCTTGATTACTCTCACCGATTTATCTAATTCATATCCCTAATATATGTGTTGAGAAAGTATTGTTTGTGATATTTTGATAATCATAAATATTTAACTATTAATCCTATTACAATACTTCAATAATATATTACTGAACAGATTCCAGTTTAAGATATAAGTTTAAAGCCCATCATTAGTTTTTGAGATAATATGCCAATTAATATAATCATCTTCTAGCTCTATTATTTTCAATTTTATTATGTAGAATAGTCTATGTAATGACGTGTTTTATTCTATTTTCTTATTGTATCTTGTTGAATATTATGATTATACGTGTTTTGAAGCATAAGTGTTTATATTGTTTTTTATGCATATATAAGGTAGTTTTATTAACAACTAAAACTATCTTAATATGAAACAGAGTGTAACTACTCAGGTAGTATTATAGTTTAGCCTCTATTAGATTTTAAATAGAGCTTCAAGAAGATAACTTTCAAAATTATCTATTCCCAGCTTAAGTTAACATTATTGCATGATAGCCAATATGCGATCATGTTCAGAACACTCTTTCCTTGTTTCTTTAATGTGTCGGTTATAGATCGCAACATGGCATACCTCTGCGCCCCTTCTTCTGTGCGATATCCCTTAGACACATTCTGTTTTACCTTGATGTTACGCATTGCTCTTTCCGAAGCATTATTATCAAACGGTACTTCATAATGATTTAAGAAAGTAAACACACTATCGATTTTCTTTATTAATCGTTGTCGTAATGTTCTGATTTCATCGAGCTGATCGTCATTTATGTCGATATTCAGAAGTTCTAATAATTTGGTCTTAAATGATGCTTCCTTATCTAGTGGGAAATCTTTTTCTTCAGCTTCCCGTTTTAATTTCATGGCTTCTGAAAAGAGATCTAATATATCTTGTGCCCATCTATTATTGGTCTGTTGCTTTATGTAGATTAATTCGCGTTGTAAATGAGCTAGACATAGTTGATAATGTTTGGCAGGGGTCTTTAGTTGAGAAGCATAGCAGTCACTTACTAAAGTAGCATTAGTAAATCCATCTTTGAAATTTTCTTCCACAACTTTATACCCTCTAGATCTATGTGCTGTGATAAAAGTTAGTTCATAATTTTGCCAAACCCACATCCATCCTTTACTGCCATCTATTTTACAACCTGTTTCATCAGATCCAACTATATTGGCATCTTCAATAGATTGACGTAGAGATTCATATAGGGGAGTGAATACCTTTTCTGCATGTTTTAAAATATTGTCAATAGTTCCATCTCCTATTTTATAGGAAGTCAGCTCTTCTACTAGCGAACTAATCCGATTTAAAGGGATATAGTGCTCTATATGCAGACTAAGAATTAGCGAACGTATGTTGGGACCATATTGAACTGGTGCATTAACATTGGATGGCATAGCTCCTTTATGGATTTGTCCACAACTGCATCTATTCTCATAAAGACGATGCTCAATACATATAGGTTCAATAACAGGGGGGATATCAAAAACTTGACGCTTGCATAGCAACCTAGCATCCTCAGGATTCAGTCTATTTCCACAACTACACTTAGCTAAAGGATGATGAGATTCGATATCGGTCGGTGTGGCATCTTGAAATAAAGTCATGCCTTTATGACCAAGTTGACCTCCTGATTTTTTATTAGATTTCTTGCGAAGAGATTGGTTCTTCTTTACTGTTGATAAATCTCTAGATGGAGGAAAACTGCTATTACCACTATTTTTCTTGCTACGTGATAGTTGATCTTCAAGAGTCTTAATCTTAGCATGAAGCATCGCATTTTCTTCTGACAAAGCTCTTACCTCCGACATAACAATGTCTAATTTTGCCAGTAAAGATTGTACTTGCTCTTTTAATGCCTTGTTTTCTTTTTCTAAACGATCAACTTTATTCATGCCTGCAAAGATCTATTCTTATGGTCAAAATAGAAAAGATAACAACTAAAAGTAATCAACAAATACATTGTTATTTATCAACATTGTACACCAAATCAACGTGTTTGAAGTTTTTGTCGGTTAAAACCTATCTGAAGAACCTGAGTAGTTACCACAGAGTTGCTATGGTAGAAGACGATTCCTTCTTCTACTCCCTTACGTTCTGTTTCTCTTTACTTGGATGAGTAGTTCTGTTCTGTTTGGTCAGAATGGCTCATTTGTTGTGAGAGGAACCATTATAGATGCTAGTACTACAGAACCTCTTCCTGGAGCTTCTGTTTACATCCCGAATAAAACGATAGGAACAGTGTCAAATGTGGATGGAAATTTTTCAATCAAGGTGCCAGAAGGTACTGCTTTACTTCGAGTTCGTTTTATTGGTTATGATGAGAAAGAAATAGAAGTCCGAAAAGGAAAGCGGTTGACGGTTCCTTTAGTATCTCAGTTGAATGAGACGGATGAAGTCGTTATTACGGCTATGGGTTTCCGTCGAGATAAGAAATCATTAGGTTATGCTATAAGTACAGTGGATGGCAAAGAATTGACTGTTGCGGGAGTTACTACAAACCCAATCGAAGGTTTGTATGGAAAAGCTGCAGGTGTAGGTGTTGCATCTAGTATTGCAGGCCCCATGGGTTCTGTAAATATAAAGATTCGTGGTGCAGCAGGTTTAGAAAGCTCTGCCAATACTCGCCCATTATTTGTTGTGGATGGAGTCCCAATTTATGACAAAGATAATGGAATGGCTACAAGAGGTTATGACCCTTTAAACTCTTTTGATTATGGATCAGGAATTAATGATATTAATCCTGAAGATATTGAATCGATGGAGATTCTAAAAGGAGCAAAAGCTTCAGTACTTTATGGTAGTGAGGGAGCTAATGGTGTTGTTTTAATAACAACAAAAAAAGGACGCAAAACTCGTGGGTTAGGAGTAAATGTAAGTTATCAACATTTCTGGAATGAGCCTGTAAGTTATATTGAATTTCAAAATGAATATGGTACTGGTGAGAATGAGTTTGACATCAATATGGTTGAGAATGATGATGGAACAGAGACGCGTGAGAGTGTTGTGAATCGATATAATTTTGGTCCAAAATTTGATGGTTCTCCAATACGTTTTATTGATGGAAAGACCTATCCTTATCAGGCATATGAAAACAACTTCATTGATCTGTTCAATACAGGATCCCATGATAATGTGACTGCTGCTATTTCCGGTGCATCTGAGAAAGGAAGTATGCGTCTCTCTTTTACAAAGAGTGATTATAAAGGGATCATGACCAATAACAAACAGGATAAGAATGTTGTTAGTTTCTCGGGAAGATATAATGCATCCACCTTTGCCACCTTTGAAGTTACATCTAACCTGTATAGTGTAAAGAGTCAGAATAGAAGTCCAAACATTCAACAGATCGTTGCTTTTGGTATTAATAGAGACTATCCATTGCAGGAGATTGCTTCATTGTATAAGAATGAAGATGGTTCAAAATTTAATGCTGAAGACAATGACTGGCCAACAAAGAATTATTCGCCTACCTATCTTATGGATTTCATGTGGCATCAAAATGAGAATAGTAATATTGATGATAAGTTCCACTATATTGGTTCTGCCAGAGTTAATCTTCGATTTACTCCTCATATCTCTTTTATTGGTCAAGCAGGTCTGGACTATACGGATACCGATTTTACTAGAAAAGATCCGCCACGTGTTTTAGAGCCTAAAATTATTGGTGGAAAGTATGCCTTTGAACGACGAAATGATCAAGTATTAAACTTAAAAGGATTCTTAAACTATAATAGAAGTTTCTTTGATGATAAGTACTTCCAATGACGTAATTTATGATATCTTACGATACGTGACACCATATATATCACTCATTTTTAATCACTTAAACATAAGTATCAAGCAAATATAATAACATAAACTAAATAGAATGATGTACTTATGTTCAATGTATCTTCATTTATTGGTTATGGTTATCGAAAGAATAGTTATAACTCTATCGGAGTGTCTACTTATGGTGATTTACAATTTCCAAACTATTGGTCTATTGAAAATATTAATGAATGGCCAACAATCGGAAATAAAGGGCGTGTGCGTTCTCACTCTTATGGTAGTCGTGTGATGCATAGTGTGATGGCTAGTGCTACATTATCTTATCGTGACAAAGTCTATTTAGAATTACAAGGGCGTAAGGATTGGAATTCTACACTTCCTTCATATAATAACAGTTACTTCTATCCAGGGGTTGCAGTAAACTGGAATTTTATAAGTGATGAAAGTTCTCCAATTCTAAATTTTGCAAAAGTTCGTTTGGCATGGGCTGATGTTGGACGTGGTGCACCTGGTTATTATTTCTTAAACAACAACTATAGTGCATCGTTAGTTCCAAATACGGAAGCGATAAAAATCTCTTCCCCAACTACACTTATTTCTGATTATATCAAGCCTGAAAGAAAACGGGAGTATGAACTAGGCATAGATACAAGGATGTTTCAGAATCGAGTAGAGACGAATTTGTCGTACTATCGTAGTAATACTTATGATCAAATAAGTAGAATTAATGTTCCACAGAGTTCTGCCTTGAAACAAATCAAGTTTAATGTGGGAGAGCAACTTAACTATGGAGTAGAACTTTATATTCGTGGTTCAGTCATTAAGACTAGAGATATGAGACTAGACCTTACTGCTACAGCAGCAATACAACGTTCGAAGATAAAGGATCTATATAATGGAATTACCTCAAACCCTATTGGAACCGTTGGAAACAGTGTAATCGTTAGAGCCACAGAAGGTCGTCCGTATGGTGAAATATATATGTATGATTTTAAAAGAGATGATGCAGGAAATAAGTTGGTGAATAAAGATGGTTTTTATTATTTAGATCGAGATAAAGAGATGACTGTTCAAGGGAATATTACCGATAAGTTGTTAGGAGGATTTATGATGGACTATTTTGTGAAAGGGTTTAATATTCATATCGGATTGGACTATCGACTTGGAGGAAAGTTATTCTCTTATTCGAACTATTATCTATTAGGAAATGGTATCTCTGAACAGTCTTTGGATTATCGTGATGAAGATCATGGTGGTTTAGCGTATTATATTGATGATAGTAGTCAAGAGCGTATACAATGGAAGCATCATCAAGCTGCTCCCGAAACTGCTTATAAAGGGAGAGTGTATCATGATGGTGTGATTCTTCCTGGTAAAGTTGAAAATAAAGATGGGAATAACGTTACCTATGAGAATAATGAGAAGATTCTCTCTGCACAGGAGTACTATTCGCAGTATATTAATGATATGAGTACGGACTTCTTTCCTGATAACCTTTATAAGAATGACTATATCAAGTTGAGAGAAGTGGCGGTGTCTTACACCTTCCCATCAAAATGGTCCAAATCGATTGGAATTCAGAAGTTAACTCTCAGTGCAATGGGGCGTAATCTATTCTATATTTATAAGTCAATTCCTAATATTGACTCTGAGTCAACATTAGGATCAAACTCTTTTGTCGAGAACTCATTTTATCCTTCTACAAGATCATATGGATTTGGAATTAATGTTAGTTTTTAATTGTATCTAAATAAAGAAAATCATGAAACAATATATAAAGATAATATTAAGTCCAATATTGATACTTGTGTTGCTGTTTGCTAATATTGGATGTAAAAGTGAGCTGGAAGAGGAATTTGATAACCCGAACCAATACGAACCTGAATTAAATAATAAAATTTCAGGTTTATTTACCTCTCAATGTAGTGAATGGAAGGTATTTGTTAAAGATTATGGAGAGTGGTATTGGCAGATGAGTGGTTTTGGTGTGATGTCCTATATTCAAGTGTCTGGACGTTATATAACCCCTCGTTATTCATTCTATGAATCTTATGAAGACTTGAATTCAGGAAATTATCTATCAGACCAAGGATTTACATGGTTTAATGATCTCTATATCAAAAATAGAAGTTGGGAGAAGATCCAATTCTTTTTGTCGAAAGCAAGCGAAGACGAGAGAGCTAACAGTAAGATATATTATACTCTTTCTTCTATTATCAAGGATATGTGCACCCTACGTTGTGTGGATCTTTATAATTCTATCCCATACTCTGAGGCATTTCAGGGCAACAAAGGACTCTTTTTCCCAAAGTATGATGATCCGAAAGAAATTTATACCACGGTATTGAAGGACCTTGGGGCATGTTATATTAGACTTGAGGATGAGTATAAAGGGATGTCTGCAGTTGCCAAGCAGCTTTTTCAAAAACAAGATCTAATATTTTCTGGAGATGTGTCAAAGTGGAAGAAGTATACCAATGCATTACGATTACGCTATGCAATTCATCTATCAGGAGTTGACCAAGAGTTTTCGGTGAATATTATGAAAGATGTGGTGAAAGACCTTCCCAATGAAGATTACTATTGGGATCTTCCTCATGTAAAGCCTGCGGATGAACTCCCTGGAGGAGGTACATGGCATCGAGGGATGTATGAAAGAACTTATGTCAGCTTTGTGCCGAATCTTATCGCTAACAGATTGAATTTTGGTAGCGCTAAGTACGAAGCTGATATTGATGATCCTCGTCTTCCTGTCTTGATGATGCCTACTTGCTTTAAAGATTATAGAGGAGTAAGTATGAATGCAGATAAGCAAGATCAAGCGTACAAAGATGGCCATAAATATTATCCTTATGGCAATGACTTGGCTTCTAGTATGGATGATACTTGGGATGAGAAGAACAAACGCTACGTTGGAAACACCAAATCAATGTGGAATTTTTCGACTTTTATGCATAATAATTTACCTGTAGATATTTTTACGCTAGCTGAGGTTGATCTATTGTTGGCTGAAGCAGAACTAAAGTTCCAAATAACTGGGATAACCGTAGCTGATCACCTTAAGAATGCCGTAATCCATTCGACTGATTTTTGGTATGCAATGAATGGATATAGTAATTATCCTGAAAAATTTGATGATCAGGAAGTGGTGGATATGATGCGACCAACAAAACCTTCATCTGGAGTTATACAACAATATGCAGAGATGTTGGCAAAGGCTTATCGAGCGAAGAGTGATAAAGCCGATCAGATAGAGATGATTATGCAACAGAAGTTTATTCATATTAACTTACTTCGCCCTTACCAACTATGGACCGACTTGAGGAGAACTTGTCATCCAAAGCTAGAACCTTTTACTTTTGACAGTAAGGTAATGACTCCTATGCCAAATCGTATAAAATATCCATCATCTGAATTTACCTCTAATACGGATAACTATATGAAGGTGAATAAGGAAGATGATTTTACAAGTCTTATTTTCTGGGTGTCAGAAGAGAAGAAAACAGAAGGGTATTATCGAACAGAAGATATTCCTTTCTCCCAGAAGCCTACTTTTTAATCTTTTATTGATTTCAATGAAACGTGATTGTAAAGGGAGTGTTTATGTATAAGCACTCCTTTTAAAATTTTATTTTGGTGGATGAGAATAAGCACAAGGCATGATACATTATTTAATATAATAAAAAAGAGTTGTGAGTAGAGGTTTTACAAAAAACTTGTAGGCTTCGTTTTTATTTTTTAAATATTATTACATGAAATGCGAACAAACTACTTGTTCAATATCTTCTATTGTATACCTTTGGTGATATCACTAAGTTATGAAATTGGTGGTCACTGACTCGATGAAGTATCACTTGTTTATGTCGAGATAAGTTGGTAGATAAAAATGAGAATAGTAATGAAGAAAAAGATATTGATTACTGGAGGAGCAGGGTTTATAGGCTCTCATTTGGTACGTTTAATGGTTCAAAAGTATCCAAATTACAACATATACAATTTAGATGCATTAACTTATGCTGGGAATTTGTCTAACTTAAAAGATATCGAATCGTTCTCAAACTATAAATTTATCAAAGGAGATATTCGTGATAGTGATTTACTGTATGACTTGTTTCAAGAATATGATTTTGATGGCGTAATTCATTTGGCTGCAGAATCACATGTGGATCGTTCTATTGAAGACCCCCTCGCTTTTGTAAATACAAATATTATCGGTACCGTTAATTTATTGAATGCAGCAAAAAGAACATGGCATGGACAATATGAAGGCAAATTGTTCTATCATATTTCTACCGATGAGGTATATGGCTCTTTAGGAGCAGAAGGATATTTCGAGGAGACTACACCTTATATGCCTCATAGCCCATACTCTGCCTCCAAAGCGAGTTCTGATCACTTGGTGCGGGCATATCATGACACTTATGGTTTTCCAATTATCATAAGTAACTGTTCAAATAATTATGGACCAAATCAATTCCCTGAGAAATTGATCCCCCTTTTTATTCATAATATCTTGCAGGGTAAAGCCCTACCTGTTTACGGTAAAGGAGAGAATGTGCGAGATTGGTTATACGTGGTAGATCATGCTCGTGCTATTGATCTTATATTTCACGAAGGAAAAGATGGTGAAACATATAATATTGGAGGTTTTAATGAGTGGACCAATATCGATTTAATCCGTTTGATGTGTCGTTTGATGGATCAAAAACTAAATCGAGAAGAAGGACACTCTGAAAAACTTGTTACCTATGTCACAGATCGTGCTGGTCATGATTTACGTTATGCGATTGACGCAACCAAACTTCAGCGAGAATTAGGCTGGGAGCCATCACTTCAATTTGAGGAGGGACTATCTAGGACCATTGATTGGTACTTGAATAATAATGTTTGGATGGAAGAGGTGACTAGTGGTACATACCAAGAATATTATGAAAAAATGTATAATGACAGATAATCCTCAAAAAGTATGAAAGGAATTATATTAGCAGGAGGATCAGGGACACGCCTCTTCCCATTAACTAAAGTAGTATCTAAGCAGCTATTGCCTATTTATGATAAACCTATGATCTATTATCCACTGTCTGTATTAATGTTGACAGGGATAAGAGATATCTTGATCATTTCTACTCCAGATGATCTTCCATTATATAGAGAGTTATTAGGAGATGGCTCTCAGTTAGGAATGCATTTTGAATATGTCGTTCAACCAAGTCCTGATGGTTTGGCACAAGCGTTTATACTTGGAGAGTCGTTTATTGGATCAGATGATGTCTGTTTGGTTTTAGGTGATAATATCTTTTATGGTGCAGGATTGCATCGTTCAGTATTGGATGCTAAAGAGATTGTGGAAAAAGAGCGTAAATCAGTCGTTTATGGATATTATGTCAATGATGCGGAACGTTATGGTGTTGCTGAATTTGATAAGGATGGGCATGTGATCTCCATTGAAGAGAAACCACAACATCCAAAATCTAATTATGCGGTAGTAGGCCTCTATTTTTATACCAATGATGTAATTGAAGTCGCCAAAGCTATTACACCTTCTACTCGTGGGGAATTAGAGATTACCTCTGTTAACCAACACTATTTAAAGGAAGGCAACCTTAAAGTCAACCTTCTTGGGCGAGGGTTTGCATGGTTAGATACTGGCACGCATGATGCGATGGCCAATGCCACACAGTTTGTTCAAGCCATTGAAACACGACAAGGGCAGAAAATTTCTTGTATCGAAGAGATTGCATGGCGAAAGGGGTTTATTGATGATGCCCAATTATTAGAACTTGCTTATCCTATGCGAAACAATGACTATGGCAAATATCTAGAACGACTGATAGAGCATAGAACATATTGAAATGCAATATATTTATAGAAAGTTGGTATAAGAAGTGATACCATCGGTTCGTGTAAGTACTGACGTTATGTCTCCTGTATATAATAGGATTATTATAGAGGGGAGCAGATATTTGGTATCTGCTCTCCTTGCTATCTACTATAAGTGTTGAGTATGTATTTTAATTACCGAAGCCATATCTTCTTCCATACCTTTGGGCATGGTTAGATGAAGTCCATCCTCTTTTAGTTTCCATTTAATTTTGTGCTTTGAACCGAGTACTTTTACTCCCTTTACTTTGCCATAATGATCATTATTGGCTTTGTTAAAAGCAGTTAACACGTACTCCCTCTTAGGAGTGACTTTACCTAAAATGGTTGCAAATACAGTGTTCTTTTTTGTGGTATAACGAATATCCTCTTCCGTATATTTGATCTTCAAGAACTTCTTATGGTTATTGAAATGTCCATCCGGTTCTTTCGTTGGGCCTTCGCCAAAGGTATACCATGGTCTGGTAGCATAAATAGACTCACCATATTTTTTTAACCATGATCCCATATCTCGTAATACTTTTTGTTGGTCTTGAGGAATCGTACCGTCAGCTTTTGGCGAGACATTAAGAAGAAGCACCCCATTTTTACTCACAATATCGATCAGTACATGAAGAACATCCTCCGATGGTTTAACCTTAAGATTGTCAGTGTAACACCAGCTGCCTTTGCTGATGGTTTCATCTGTCATCCAAACATGCTTTTCAATCTTATTCTTTCTCGACTTTTCAAGATCATCTACTGTAAATTCGATAGGTAGGTCATTCTGCTTTCTAACAATAACTACATCTTTATGCCACTTTTTAGCTTCTTGAAGGTAGTATGTACAGAATTTCTTACGGTAGTTCTCTGGAATTCGATCTAGCCATGAGTCAAACCATATGATATCTGGCTGGTATTTGTCTATGACCTCTTTTAACTTACCAAACCAAACCTTCTCATTCCATTCCGCTTCTGGAATATTACCATAAAGGTATGCCAATTCAGGGTCTTTTGTTGTAGGAGGTGTACCAGGGAAATAGGGATAATGAGAATCTTGAAACCTTCCTTTATGGTTTGCAATTTCATCCTCATAACGATCGCTATATCTCTGAAGATTTCTGGCATGGTGAAATGTCGTAATAAATTTCATACCATGTTTGTCCATCTCCTTTTTCATCTCTCCTACAATGTCTTTATGGGGCCCTTTGTCCATAGAATTCCATGGTGTAACCTCACTATCCCACATCGAAAAACCATCATGATGCTCTGCTACGGGGCCTGCAAACTGTGCTCCTGCATCTTCAAAAAGTTGTACCCATTCCGCTGCATTAAAATTCTCCGCTTTAAACATGGGAACAAAATCATGGTAAGCAAACTTGTCAAAGTTACCATATGTTTTCACATGGTGCTTATATATTCCTCTGTTCTTGAAATGAACATTCCTAGGGTACCACTCATTACCATAAGCAGGTACAGAGTAGACTCCCCAATGAAAGTATATCCCTAACTTTGCATCGGCAAACCATTTGGGTGAGGCTTGATGATTTTTAAGCTCTTTCCAGTCCTCTTTAAACTCTTTTTTCTCTTCCTTCTTTGAGGATAATGCTTGACAAGGAGGAGTTATAACAAAGCTACTTACTATCAACATAGCAAGTATTGCTTTTTTAACAACGGAATTAATAGAATAATCCATTTTACACATATTTAGTTAACTGTTTTCAAAAGATAGAATTGTTATTAAAGGATAATAATGAGATCCTAATTAACACTATTCTGCATCACTTTATTATATGAAAAAGACCAAAAAGTATAACTTTTAGAACATTTCAAGATGATTGCACCGATGTGTTACACTAAAGATCATTTCATGTTAATCAATATAGTCTACCTTATTGAATCCACTGTATGATATTGTTCTATATATGTTCTGATATGTGTAAAATAGTTTACTTTGAGTGATCATCTAAATTGGTGCGATCATTAGAGCTCTGTGTTTCATCGTAATTAAATACTGTTTTGTGCAAATTATTGGAATAAGCGATTTCTAATAATCTGTAATAAGCTTTGTTATACCAATACGGTTCTTAAAAGAGGTACTCCAAGCTATTATTTGTCCGTATTTATTATACTTAAACATAAGAATAACCGTTTATGTGGAGGATACATGATCCTTAGAATACTTATTAAATTCTCAATAATAAATAATAAAGATAAGATGTCAAAGTTATTGGTAGAAGTAAAACTTGGTCCTCGAGCAGAACTCTTTAATGTGAAATACCAAACGAAAAATAAGTTCTACAGAGATAACATAAATATTGACACGGATCAATATCGCATTATTCTAGATGGCGTATTTGTAAACAGACTAGATCTGTGCACCCACTACCGGAAAGAACAATGGAGTGAAGTCATTAATGAACTTGTGAATCATTATGGATTAACATTTCACGAGAGACTTAGAGGGTCTTACTATGGTTTGATTTATGACAAACAACGAAGTGAATGGTGTTTTTTTGGGGACGAGATCAACTCAAAGCCACTTTTCTACTACCAGTCAAAGGACTTTGTTTTAATGGGGAATAATATTTTTGATATGGTTTCTCATATTAAGAGCAAAGGTGATAGTGTGTCTATATCCATCCCTTCATGTTATGATTTATTGACTCGAGGGTTTATGGTTGAGTCTAATACAATCGTTTCAGAAATAAATAGATTAAGAACTGGCTTTCGTCTAAGGGGTTCAAATGACCTTGCTTATACTGAATGTTATTATAAAATTTCATTAAAGTCAGACAATTCCATTAAGATGTCAGATGCTGTCGAGATTGTTGATGATCTGTTTTTGAAAGCTATAGATCGAAATTTTAAACTGGATGATGATTATCGTTTCAAACATATCGCATCATTAAGTGGTGGATTAGACTCTCGAATGACAGTGATGATGGCTCACAAGATGGGATATGATGACCAACTAAATTTTACTTTTGCACAATCTGGTACGTTGGATTCGGAAATAGCTTCCCAAATAGCTTCAGATTTAAATCATGAATGGATTTTTCAATTTCTTGATAATGGTAACTTCTTGAAGAATCTTGATCAGACGACCCAAGTTTCACAAGGACTCGCATTATATTTTGGATTTTCTCATGGCTATTCAATGATTAAGAATATTAATCTTGATAATTATGGTGTTGTACATACGGGACAAGTTGGGGATGCTGTAATAGGTAGTTTTATGAATACTCCTACGGGGCAGGATAGAATTGATCCCAATGGGGGAGGGCATTCACTTGCTTTTTTGGAAAAACAGAGCTTGATGGATTTGAATTTCTATGAGAATCAAGAACATTTTATGATCTATAATAGAGCATTAGGGGCTGCCAACATGGGAAGTAATGTGTATTATCAATATACCGAATCATTATCCCCTTTCTTAGATCATGACTTCTTATCATCACTGTATAATATTCCATTATCGTTACGTTATGACCATCGTTTGTATAAGAAATGGATACTTACCAAACATCCTGAGTGTGCAAGATATATTTGGGAGGGGATAGGATGTAGAATCGACAGTCCAATGGCTCGCAGATTATCTATAGGCAAGTATAGCATTATTTGGAATCGTATTCCTGCATTTGTACTTCGTGGGTTAAGAGTACAACCAGATAAGTGGAATGACAAAACACATATGAATCCAATAGGTTACTATTATTCTCATAATGACTCATTACGAAAATGGATGAATTCGTATGTAAATGAATCTATTGATCTATTAGATTTTGATAAAGAGTTGAAACATGATTGTTTGAGGTTATTTAATTCAGGGAATTGTTTAGAGAAAAACCTTACATTATCTCTATTAGGGATGATCAAAGCGATAGATAAATGTTAAATGAAGGAAAGAGCATGTTGTTTGGTGGTTTAAAATGGAGTTCTATCAATAAGATCATGACTTCCATTTTTCACCTTGTACAGGTTGCTGTTTTGGCACGGTTTCTCGATACTGATGTTTTTGGATCATTGGCTATAGCGATGGTTGTAGTTAGCTTTACTCATGTGTTTGTCGAAATGGGGGTCACTACTGCTCTTCTACATAAACAGACAATATCTAAAGTGCAATACTCTAGTTTGTATTGGCTTACAATTATCTCATCTTTATTGAGTTATTTCGTCCTATTTTTAGTTGCACCTATTATTGCCGAACTTTATAACTCCATGGGGTTAGTTGATGTAATAAGAGTACTTGGATTAAATCTTATTTTGATCTCTTTAGGAAAATTACATCATACATTTCTACAAAAGAATTTTATGTTCAGAGAGATCTTTTATGGGGAATCTATTTCAGTATTAATAGGCACCGTATTTGCGATCACTCTATGTTTTAATGGTTATGGAATATATAGTTTGGTCTACTCCACTTTAATAAGATCGGTTGTTGCAAGTTTAGTTTTTATTCTGATAGATTATGCCAGGCACCCTCTGCTGTTCACCATATCAATTCATGGAACACTCTCTTTTTATCGAATTGGGTTCTATTCGATGGCGACTTCACTATTAGACTTCTTGTCCAAAGAGATGGATATAATAATTTTAGGTGCAGTATTATCACCTTCTTCTGTTGGGGTTTATACTCTTTCAAAGGAGTTCGGGTTAAGGCTGTTTAGGCTGATAAATCCTGTTATAACCTCTGTTTTAAGTCCCTATTTCTCCTTGATGCAGCAGCAAAAAGAGAAGTTAAAAGAGACCTATTTAATGGTTGTTAGAGCCATGGCCCTTATAAATTTCCCTATATATATGATAGTTGCATTAGGTGCAGGAGAGATCCTAACTGTCTTTTATGGATCAGCCTATTTTGAAGGTAGAACGGTTCTATTATTCTTATCATTGGCATATGCCATTCAGGCCGTCGGTAGTCCTGTTGGTGCACTACAGGTGGCAACAGGTAAAACAAATCTCGGATTCTATTGGACTGTAGTTCGTGTGATAATTACTCCAGTTGTAATATATATTGGTAGTTTGGGAGGAATGAATATGGTCGCACTTTCTTATTTTATTGTATCTCTTATCTATCAGTATCCTGCATGGAGAATAATGATAAGAAAGATGATATCCGTACCATTTGTCAACTATCTACGATGTTATGTTTGGACTTTGATGGTAATGCTTATTAGTCTTATCTTAAGTATGATGATCTGCTCATATATAACGGTTTCATCCATGATATTACTTTTATGTTGTAAAGTGTTCATCGTCTTATCTATTTATGCGGTCTTAACTTACTTTATGAATCCTAAAGGAGGACATCTGTATGTGATTTGGATAAAAGACATAAAGAAACATCTATATTCTGTATGAAGAAGATCTATGCGGAATGGATATATAATGATCGGACTTACAGGCCTTCTCAGTCTCTTTGACCTAATACCTATCGCTTCGCACTGGGCTATTAACTGTAGCACTTTCAGTGCATGCCGCAATAACATGAGTTCGAAAAAATGATTTATCTGTTCAGATCAATAAACAGGGTTTTATTAGTAATAAATACTGACTATAACTAAAAGGTTGTTGCATTAGGATCTATATTTTATGACCCTAATATTGGGATATTCCATTACAAGCCCAATGAATCCTCTTTGATTTATTGGGCTTGTATTTATCTAGCCAAAATAAAGGCTGTGCTTTATATTTGTTTGATATCGTGTATGTTCTGTTGTTAAACATGTTCTGTTTATTCTTAATTAAAGGAGTATTATGCTACTTTTATATAAGAGTCTATTAAGTTGGAATACAATGTGTTTGTTTTTAATATATGTGTAATATCTTAATTGAGTTGTAACTGCTTCATATAGGTTCTAACAGTAAAACTAAAAAGACACAACTATTCATCTTAGATTTGTTTAATATAAGATAATGTGCATGAAAATAAAAAGGGCATAAGTTGATCATCTCTAAATTTATGTTGTACGTTATTTAATATCAGCTCTTATAGCTGAAGTTTTTAAGATAAAGCCTTATTAATGGCTATGTCTTTAGTGTGATTAATAGATCTGTTCGTAAAGTCTCATTTTAAAATTGAATGTCAAAAATAAAGACAGTCATGTCGTTATATGATATGGACTGTTGTTTATTCATTTAATAATAAATATCTGCTTTATGAAAAGATTATGCTTTTTGACCTGCCTCGTTGCAGTATTAATAACTTCTTTAACTGCTGGGGCTATGAATCCCAAGAAAAAGTTAAAGAAGATGCCTTCAAACCAAACCTACACTTGGACAAAAAATACCTCCACAATACTACAGTGGGTTCCTGGAGAAGGTGATAATGCCTATACTAGAAGTACCGTTCCTCTCGCGAAACGTAGACAGATTGTTGGCTTGAAAGCCAATGCAAATGCTCGCCCTAATGAGGCTAAAGTTCATGTGCTTTCCATGTCTGCCTCTCCCGATGTAGGACGTGCAAGTAACCGTACTCCTCATGGATATTTAAGTGATGAGCTATGGTGTTTTAGCTTTTGGCAATATGTTTATAGTTATGCTTGTTGGGATATCAACTATGCTGGACCTTTTAATATGAAAGCACCACCGGCAGATATGATTGATGCAGCCCATCGTAATGGTGTTCGTGCCTATGGCTTATTGGGTGAAGGTCCAAGCAAGTGGTATAATATTCTATTACGAAAAGAGCTGGATGGTCGTTTTAGAGTAGCGGATAAGCTTATTGATGCCTGCGAATATTTTGGCTTCGATGGTTACTTTTACAACTTCGAAAGATCAATCAATTCGACTCAAGCAAGATTGCTGAGAGAGTTTTTGAAGTATTTTGAAACAGCTTCACAGAAGAGAGGTCTTGATTTGTCTATTCATTTCTATGATGCCTTAACTCTGTCAGGAGTGGTGAGCTATCAGAATATGCTTAACGATGCAAACAAAGCCTTCTTTCAAGATGGGGACGACCTTGTTAGTGACGAGTATTTCTTAAACTACTGGTGGACAAGAAACAGTTCATCCTCTATGACATCCCACTACCCTTATCGTTCTAAGCAGAAGGCTATTGAGATTGGACGTAGTCCATATGATGTATATTCGGGTATTGAGTTAGAGAAAACAGTTAATGATGTACTAAATCGTAATGTGAACACTAGGTGTATGCCGCTGGTCTGCCCCAAAGGGCATCCACACCACACCTCTATAGGACTATTTAACCCTGATGCTACTACGTGGCGTAGAGCAAAAACAATGGATGATTTCTATGATCGTTCTAGTCGATTCTGGGTAGGACAGAATCACAATCCAAAGAAAACCGTTGGCCCTTGGCACTGGAAAGGCATTGCAAACTATATCCCTGCTTCAACGCCGATTACTTCCATCCCTTTTGTAACCAATTTCGGTACTGGTCATGGTAAGAAGTTCTTTGAGAATGGAAAACAGATTCGCAATCGTCCATGGAGTAACCGTACGTTCCAAGATATCTTACCAACATGGAGATGGATGGTATTTAGTACTGGGGCTAAAGTTGCTGTGGATTTCGATTGGAGTGATGCATTCTATGGTAGTAATAGTTTGAGAATAAAAGGCGATGTGACTGCGGATAATGAGGTTCGTCTCTATATGTCCGACTTGCCTGTCTCTACAGAGACTAATTTTCAAGTGGTGTATAAGAGTGGTAAAGCCAATCAACCTACGCATATGAAGCTTGCACTTTGTACGAACCCGAAAACCAAAGAGTGGCACTATTTCCCTCTAGGTAGTAGTACTTCTGAAGAGTGGAATATGAAAAATATAGCTATCGGTCAGTTGGCAGGTAAGCGAATTAAGGCTGTTTCATTATTAGTTGAGGGGGCTGCAGGTAGTAATTATGAGATGAAAATAGGTCGTTTTGCGGTATTGAATGGAACACCAGTGGCTCCAGCAGCAGCATCTAATCTTTCGATCGTAAGTCAAGTCGAAGAGACTGCTGATGTGGCTTCAGTAAGTTTGAGTTGGGATCATTCTTCAGACATCAATGATAAGAGGATCTATTATTATAATGTTTATAAAAAGAGTGCAGATGGAACTCGCACTCATTTAGGTGGAAGTAGTTGTGAAGGATATTTTGTGCAAGAATTGAAACGTCTTCCTACAGAGAATAAGGCTGTGATCGAAGTGGTGGCTGTAAGCAATGACTTTGCATATTCCGATCCAATAACAATTCCTGTGTCATTCCAAAGTGTTGCAACTCCAGTGGCATCTTTTGATGCCAACATTAAGAGAGTAAAGGTCAATTCAGATGTGACGTTTAGTTCAAAATCAACTGGAGCCTCTGTTTTCGAATGGTCTTTTGAAGGGGGAACCCCAGCAACAAGTACGCAAGAAAATCCAGTGGTACGCTACAACACTCCTGGAGACTATCGTGTAACATTGAAAGTAACCAACGCCAATGGTGATGATACGATGGTGAAAGAGAATTACATCACCTGTTTCGAAATTCCACAAGTTCCTATGGAAACTAAGCAGGTGTCATTATCGTCACAGTGGCAAACTATTTCACTGTCTAATGTGTATACTACTCCTGTGGTTGTCGGAACCGTAACTGTTCCATCAAATAGTGCCGTAAGTGCAGTCGTTCGCATTAAAGATGTTACTGAGAGTAGTTTTCAAGCCAAACTGCAGGTGCCAAGTAATAAGCCATTAACAGAGAACTATACAACCCATTTCTTGGTGGTCGAAGAGGGAGTCTATACCCAGGCTAGTCATCAGTTTAAGATGGAAGCGAAAATTGTGTCAAGTGTGAAAACTTCATCACAACCGAATGGATACATCTCTGAATTAAGAAACTATTACAACAGCTATACAACCCCTGTGGTGTTAGGGCAAGTAATGAGTAATAACAACCCTTCTTGGTCTGTTTGTTATACCAGTTCAGATGTGACGACTAATCCTCCAACTGCATCCAAATTGTCCGTGACAAAGCATGTTGGTGAAGCATCTGTCGGTCACTATACAGAACAGATTGGCTATATCGTAATGGAGTCAGGACGTCATCACTTACAAGGCATGGAGATTCAGTCTGGAGTCACCTCCGCTTCAGTACGTGGAATGGATGGATATAGTGCTGCAGGAGCCAATTATACCTCTTTGACAGGAGCGAATTTTGCATCAGCAACCCAAGCAGGAATCAAAGGAAATAATGGAGGATGGCCTGCCCTTTATAGTAGCAATGCAATTCAACCCAATGCACTATCTCTAGTTTGTTTGGAGGATCAAGTGACAGATGTTGAAAGAACACATATTCCTGAGAATATTACCTATATGGTGATGCGTACGACTACAACAGATGCTGTCACATCACGCAAATTAATGGATACCAAATCAGAAACATCCGTGGTTGCACCGATAGATGTTACTCTCTATCCGAATCCTTTTATTTCGGTGTTGAATATTCGTTCATCCTATGAGTTCGCCTTTGCTGGACAGATAAAAATTCGAAATATTTTAGGGCAACAGATCTATTCTCGACCTACGGATTCGGGTTACTTCTATCCAACGCAAATCGATCTATCTTCATTTGACAAGGGAATATATATATTCGAATTGGTAGATGGAGATCGTGTTGTCTACAACACGCGAATAGTAAAGTACTAATAGTACCCACCTTTTTTACATGAACTGTTTTTAAGTTTTTTATAAAAAAAAGGAGCCATTATGTATAATTTTTTGTCTGATATAAATGGTCGTATTTTAGCTTTCTATGTATGACAAAAAGTTGATTGTTGAAAGAGAGGTGTTCTTTGGAGCATCTCTCTCTCTTTTTTAGGATCTTTCCAAGAATTGGTGGAAAACAGGTCATATTAGGCCATGTCTACTCGCTAGTCTAAAGTCTAATATGCTACTGTCTAGATGTGTCCCCTCGATGAAATTATAACTCATTCTAAATCTTCTTGCTCGTCTCTCTACCGTTTGTACAATAGCGTTAAATCCACCTAAAATATCAATGTTTATTTCATTCTATATGCAGTGGTCAAACAGCCGCTGAAAACGGTCTTAAAACCTATTGAAAACGGTTCCAATACGGTGACTTTACATGAATAACGCAAAGCTTATTCGGAGTTGGGCCATAAAAATTGCCAAAATATTGAGTGAACTATGAAGGAACCATGAACTAAGTATGAACCATCACCGTATTTGAACCGTTTGAGAGTCGTTTTAAGACCGTGTTATATTAGGGTGAAATATCTGGTTGTCGATGGTGAAATAGGTATAAGGATAGGGGCATGCGAGAGTGGTGATTTCCTTATACGAAAAATTGACAGCTATTAAATTGCCGTTTACAGGTGTGAGATTGAGAGAGTAAGATGAACTTTGTAAAAGATGTTCTCTCCCCCTCTCTTTAGGTTTTCTCCTTAACTTCTAAGAGGATGATAAGTGTCTTCTCCTAGCTTTGTCCATATTTTATCCATGGTACCCCCATGATTCAGCCATCGATACCCCCGAAATCGATGGACGAATCATGGCTGAACCATGGACAAAGGTAAGAGAAGGTACAGTTCAGATACAAAGTAGGGTAGGAGGATGTACTTTGAAGCTATATCCCACAAGGTGTGATTTTGTGAAGTGTGGGCTTTGGATATGTACTGATGTTGTACCATTGTGATGATGAATATATATTTATAAAGTTCCACAACATTGTTAAGTTGAATTCGGAAAACAAGAATAAACGTCCGAATGATTGCTTATATTGAATCCTGTTATTGACCTATTTCAATATATAAAAATGTGATGGTATAACAAAGAGTGTGAGTGTATTTGTTTGAAATAAAGCGTATTGCATTTATTGGTGTTTGAAAAATAATCTGCGGCAATACTGTTTTTCGGACAGGCCTTCAGCCCTTGGTTGTGGGGGGGCTTCTTTACCCAAGGCTCCAATCGATTTCTTGACCTTGCGGTCAAGAAATGGTCTCCACCATTGGGCTAGGTTCGGTTTCCCCTTCAGGGAACACTTCAACAACAAATAAAATCTGTTTCATCAGTTCAATCTGTTTCATCAGTGTCCCATCCCGTGTGTTTCAACCCTTCGTGTCTTTGCGTCTTCGTGGTTCTTTCGATCTTTGCGCTTCAACTCTTCGTGCCTTATGCGTCTTCGTGGTTCTTTCCCCCTTGCGCTTCAACTCTTCGTGCCTTATGCGTCTTCGTGGTTCTCTCTATCCTTGCGCTTCAACTCTTCGTGCCTTTGCGTCTTCGTGGTTCTTTCGATCCTTGCGCTTCAACTCTTCGTGCCTTATGCGTCTTCGTGGTTCTCTCTATCCTTGCACTTCACTCCTTTGTGTCTTATTTCCCAGATTTGGTGCAACTTGTCACTCACCTGCTTCTCATTTATGAACGGTAGCCACTCTAGGGGCTGCTTAATTATTTTTCCATCTGTTTTTCTAGATGTATCCCTGCTCTAAACATGGATTTGAGGACTGGTTGGATCTCTTTACCTAGGTTGGTGAGGCTATATTCCACTCTGGGAGGTACTTCTGGGTAGATTGTTTTTTGTATCAAAAGATCCTCTTCAAGTTCTTTAAGCTGTTTTGAAAGCATCCTTTCGCTAATATCAGGCATTAGTTTTGCGAGTTCATTATATCGTCGCTTTTCAATAAAAAGGTGCAAGATGATCGTACCCTTTCTTTTTCCTTTAATGCTTTGTATAAATGTGTCGATAGGGCAGTATCCTTTTTTCATGTTTTTTCTCTCCTAAAGGTGTTGATACTCTTAATTTAGAACAAAATGTTCGTATCGGTATCATTTGTAAGTTGTTGTATTATAGTTTTTTTGTTCTCTTATTTGTGTAAAAATAACATTAACTAGCGTATCTACAATGAATTTAAATAATAAGACATATCGTGCTTTTCGTGTTGAAGAGATAGAGGGTAATTATCAGACATCTATCAAAGAGATGCCTCATATGGATTTAGAAGAGGGACAAGTTAGAGTGAAGGTGGATTATAGCTCATTGAATTTTAAAGATGCACTCTCTTCGATTGGAAATAAAGGAGTAACAAGAAACTATCCTCATACTCCCGGTATTGATGCTGCGGGAGTGGTGGTTGAGAGTCAAAGTGATGCTTTTAAAGAGGGCGATGCGGTAATCGTAACAAGTTACGAGTTAGGCATGAGTCACCCTGGAGGTTATGCTGAGTATATTCAAGTGCCAGAAGGTTGGGTGGTACCGATGCCCGACGGAATGACTTCTCGCCAAGCGATGGTATATGGTACAGCTGGTTTTACTGCTGCACTTTCAGTCTATCGTCTCCTGCAGAATGGACAAAAACCAGAGATGGGGCCTGTAGTAGTCACTGGTGCTTTAGGTGGGGTGGGTAGTGTGGCCTCTAAAATTTTAAGCCACCTAGGCTATGAGGTGATTGCAGCCAACTATCAGCTGACAGAGGACCAGGATATTAAACGTATTGGAGCCACGTCTCAGATTGATCGTGCGATTTCGGATGATACCTCTGGGCGTCCTATGTTGAGAACACAGTGGGCTGGAGCTATTGATGTGGTTGGAGGAAATACATTAACCACCATGCTGAAAGGATGTCAGCCATTAGGAAGTGTGACTACGTGTGGGAATATTGGTTCTGGTGATTTTGCAATGACTGTCTATCCATTTATTTTGAGAGGGGTTTCACTTCTTGGTGTAGATTCGCAAAACTGTCCGATGTCTATTCGTAAAGAGATTTGGATGTTATTAGCCAATGCGTGGGCTGTCGATTTCGATGAGCAACTTGTCTCAGAGACATCTTTAGATGATTTGCAACAGTTTATTGATATTATGCTTGACAAGAAGAGTGTTGGTAGAGTGGTTGTCGCGATTAAATAAAGTGCAGTTATTTGTCTCATTACTCCTGGTCCAAAGTGATTGCTATGGGCTAGGAGTAAGCTATTGGTGAAGGAGTTTCAACCATATACATGCATTGATAAAAGTAGGTTAGTAATGATCCAAGGTTGTAGTATTTAATATTGGGCCAGGCCTTCAGCCCTTGGTTGTGGAGTACTTCTTTACCCAAGGCTCCAACCGATTTCTTGACCTTGCGGTCAAGAAATGGTCTCCACCATTGGGCTAAGTTGGGTTTCCCTTTCAGGGAACACTTCAACAACAAATAAAATCTGTTTCATCAGTGTCCCATCCCGTGCATTTCAACCCTTCGTGTCTTTGTGTCTTCGTGGTTCATTTATAAGATCCGTGGTAATCCGTCCAATCTGTGGCTATATTATTTTTTAGACGCGAGCATCGCGCCTCTACGAGGTTCATTTATATCCGCTGCTATTTTTTCGGACAGGCCTTCAGCCCTTGGTTGTGGAGGGGGATCTTTACCCAAGGCTCCAACCGATTTCTTGACCTTGCGGTCAAGCTATGGTCTCCACCATTGGGCTAAGTTGGGTTTCCCTTTCAGGGAACACTTCAACAACAAATAAAATCTGTTTCATCAGTTCAATCAGTTTCATCAGTGTCCCATCCCGTGCACTTCAACCCTTCGTGTCTTTGTGTCTTCGTGGTTAATTTAAAAGATCCGTCTAATCCGTCTAATCCGTCCAATCTGTGGCTATATTATTTTTTAGACGCGAGCATCGCGCCTCTACGAGGTTCATTTATATCCGCTGCTATTTTTTCGGACAGGCCTTCAGCCCTTGCTGTTGGAGGGGGATCTTTACCCAAGACTCCAACCGATATCTTGACCTTGCGGTCAAGCTATGGTCTCCACCATTGGGCTAAGTTGGGTTTCCCTTTCAGGGAACACATCAATAACAAATAAAATCTGTTTCATCAGTTCAATCAGTTTCATCAGTGTCCCATCCCGTGCGTTTCAATCCTTCGTGTCTTTGCGTCTTAGCGGTGCTCTTCACCTTACGCTTCAACCACAGAAAGATCCGTCTAATCCATGGCTATATTTCTTTGCGCGTCAACCACAACAAAGATCCGTGGTAATCCGTCTATTCCGTGGCTAAATATTTCTTGTGTTCTTTTTAATATGATTTTAAGATAATGTAACTGTTTGGTTCATTGAATGGTAGGATTGTTAAATATTTTTTAACATAATCGATGTGTACAATTATCATAAAATGGGTTAGTTTTGATCATAAGATAGTTTCAATTCAATGACTCTTTTATGATGGATGTTGTTTTGGGCTATTCTGTGCTTGTGTAGATTACTAGAGATGATTTGGTCCTACTTCAGAGAAGGTATTTGGGACTGAAAGTAGCGAAGCTGTATCTAGACTCCACAATGTATGGGCCTTAGAGAGGCTTTTTTTTATGGCTGAACAGAAAAAATAATGACAATAAACTCATCTAATTTAGACTCTTCGATAGGGATATCTACTATCGAAATAAAAAAAATATTAGAGACCTTATACCACAAAAAGTTGTGGATTCTTGCTTCATTGGGATTGTCACTTTTACTAGGGGTTCTTTTTGTTCTTACCAGACCTGCTACTTACCAGTCCGAAGCGCTATTTATGGTAGAAGAGGAGTCTGTAGGTGCCCAAGGCGTAGAGCAGATGTCTCAGATGATGAATGGTTTTGATATCGGAGGTGCTTCTAGCTCTATTGAAAATCAAATTGCGATGTTTACCTCATACGATTTGGTTCGACGTGTCGTGACAAAGATGGATTTGGAATTGGTTGTAACCAAAGAAGGACTCTTTAAAGATAGTTACTGTTATCGTACTTATCCTTTTGATTTAGATTATAGTACATTGCAAGCTATTCCCAATGGACCTTTTGCTACGATAGTTAAAGTTGATGAGACACAGTGGGAGTGGCAGACTTTGGGTGGGGAGTATCCTGACCTTCGAGAGAAGGGCCAAAAGAAGCTATTGCTGAAACCCGAAGTAGCGCTTACTGGTGATGTGTTAACATTACCACTAGGAGAGAAGTCTATTCAGATAAAAATATTGCCTGAGGCGTCACAAGTTCCTATCGGAACGACGTATCAGTTAAGTTTTAGAAGTGTCGATCAGTGGACCACATCATTGATGAAAGGATTAACCATAGCACCCGTTTCGAAAAAGACCTCTATTGTTAGACTACGAAGTAAAAGTGGTCATGCGGCATTAAATGTGGACTTCTTAAATCAGTTGATGGATAAGATTCGTGCACAAGAGTTGGCTTTTCGTAATCGTAAAGCCGATGGCGTCATTGCTTTTGTCGATCAACAACTAAAAAAGATATCCGATTCTCTACAGAGTACGGAGTCTTCCATTGCCATATTTCAAGAGGCGCATGCGATGGTGGGGTTGGATGTACAGTCTCAAACGTTGTTTGATAAGATACAGCAACTTGAGTCGAAACAAGTTTTTGAGAAGATCTGTTTAAGATATGGAGCATATCTCTCTGTATATCTTTCGGAGAATCAGGGAGGTAATCTTTTGTCTCCAGCGATGATGGGAGTCGATGACCCTGTCATACAGCAAGAGGTGGAGAAGCTTAATAGAGTACAGGGGCTCTATTCGGTGGAGAAAGAGAAAACTTTTGTTAATGGGGCTGAGGTTGATCGTCTGTTTGCATTAAAAACGCATGTTTCAAAGAACCTTACTTTGCGTCTGGCTGAGTGGGTTAATCAGCATAAGGTGAGATGTGAACAGTTGGAAGGAGAGAGGCAAGAGACTTTGAATGCGTTGCGTAAGATGCCAAAGTTAGAGAGAGCATACCAAGCGATGCAGCGTCACTATAAGGTGCAGTCTGGTATATATGATTATCTATTAATGCAGCGTACTACTTCTCAGATTACCAAAGCTTCTAATCGAGCCAAAGGGAGTGTCGTGGAAGTTGCGCGTTTAGAGGCTTCTAGGCAAGTGGCGCCAAAGAAACCGTTACTGTTGCTTGTGTTTGTATTTTTGGGTGTCTCTATTCCTGTAGCACTTATTTTACTTCACTATTTTTTAGCCGATCGTATTCAAGATACGAAGCAAGTGGCGAGAGAAGTAGGAGATAATGATATTATTAAGGTGGGACATAGTCGTTGTGGCCCCAAGCCTGTGGTGTTTGATCCATTGTCTGTAGTATCGGAGCAGTTTTATCAGTTGCGTACCATGATGGAGGTGAAAAGATCGAATTATGATAAAGCTGCGGTCTATTTGGTGAGTTCAGCCAATGCCGGAGAGGGGAAGACTTTCGTCTCTGTAAATATGGCATTGACCTATGCCAAAAGAGGAGCGAAGGTGTTGCTTATTGGAACGGATTTGCGCAAGCCTCGATTACAGAACCTTTTGGATCACCAATCAGAATATGGCTTGATTGATTATCTGGAAGGAGTGGTTGATTTAGATCATTTTGATGTACAGCATAGTGAAGAGGGATTGGACCTATTTCTCTCTGGAAAATTAAAAGGGGCTAACCCCGCAGATCTATTGGCATGTACACGAATGCGTAAGCTTATGTTGCATTATCGTGATATATATGATGTAATTATACTAGATACGGCTCCTTTGGGGCTGGTTCCAGATACATTGGGCCTGTTGGATTACTGTGACCGTTTTCTTTTTGTGGTTCGCAAAGGGGTTACTCCAATGCACTACTTTAGCTCTGTTTGGCGGTATCTACAGGATCATAATAGATATCTGTCAGTGGATGTGGTACTCAATGATGTTCCTGGACCCACTTATTATCAGGAAGAAGAGGTTTCAAGGCGTACTTTGGGTTGGATCCGAAAGAGACGAAATAAGGTTATTAACAGTAGCGATGTTTATGTTAATTGATTGGTAGTCGGTCTCTTGGTGTGTTAAAAAACTCTGTTTTTTCTTGGTGAGACTGTGAATATTATATAATTTCGGTGTGCTTATCCGGAGTTTTGCCTTTGCTTGTTCTATTTAAAACATGGGATTGAGGAGGCGAAGCTGTAAAAGTTAACGATCTAAACTCAATATTAAAATTTGTATTTCAATTTTATTATTGGAATAAAAAAATAGTAACCCATGTGTTGTACCCGATTTTTAAACCGCGGACTGTATTTCCTTATTACGATGATGGCTTTGGCCTCTTGTACCTCCAAGAAGGAGTTGGTCTATCTGCAGTCCCCTAATAAAGAGACTGTCATGTCATCTGTAACTGCGCCTACCATCGCTCCTTATGAGATCCAAATAGGAGATCGTCTATATATCTCTGTTACTTCTATTGATCCAGAGACCAATGCGATTTTTAATGGGCAGAGCTATAATAGTTTAACCTCAGAAATTTCTGTGGATTTGGTGAGTTATCAAGTGCAAGAAAATGGCACGGTCACCTATCCTTTTGTTGGGGCAGTAAGTGTCGTCGGAAAACCACTCTCTATGGTGCAGCAGGAGTTGAAGGCGAAAGTGCAAAAGGTGGCACCACAGGCATCTGTGGTGGTGAAGTTGGTTAACCGCTCTATTACAGTATTGGGTGAGGTGAAACAGCCGGGACGTTATACGGTTTTTAAAGATCAGATGACGGTATTTGAAGCGTTAGGATTTGCAGGCGATATCACCGATTTTGGTTCGCGTACCAATGTCAAGATTATTAGAAAAAATGGAGACAAACAGAAAATATGGATCGTTGACTTGACGCAAGAAGAGCTACTTGCTAGTAGTGATTTGATTATACAGCCCAGTGATATTGTCTATGTCGAGCCAGGCAGCAAAGTCTATGGGAAGAAAACATTTAGTGTTAGTTTGATGATTAGCGTCATCTCTACTTTTATTGCGCTATATGCTACCTTTATAAAATAATCTATTATTCCTCTACAAAATAATTCCCTTAAGAACACCCTATACGTATGCAGAAAAATCCTTACCAAGCACCGCAAGAACAGCAAGGTGCGGCATTCGAGATACAGACCATTGATTATCGCAAGCTTTTTTACTCCATTTGGAGAAGAAAGAGTTGGTTTTTTATTACATTTATTTTAGCCTTATTGTCAGGGTGGTTATATAATCGTTATCAAGTACGTACTTATCGAGTGTCTGCCAAGTTCTTAATTGAAGATGAGAAGAGTAAAGGTGGTTCCGATTTGGCGATGGGAACTATGACACAGGGCTTCGATTTGATGGGAGGGTATTCTCATTTTGATAACCAAGTGGTCGTGGTTCAGTCCTATGGGGTGATGGAAGAGGCGGTTGTTCGTATGCAACAAAAGGCTGAAGTATTTATTGAGGGGCGTGTGGTTAAGTCACGCCTATTTGATAGGATGCCATTTGAAATAAAAATTAATGACACTGTCCCTCAGGTGATGGGGGGTTTAATGCAGTTTGAATATTTAGGAGATCATAGATGGAGGCTAGTCGTGGAGAATGATGAGAAGAAACGGATTATTTATGACTATGGTCGAAAATTAAATAGTGGAATGTGTTTTTTGCCCCCTATTGATACCACATTTATTTCAAGAGTTAATGTGAAAAATGAAAGTATTGACTTTACATTTATTGAAAATGGGTTAATTGACATAGAACTCCGTAAAGGAGATAAATATGATATTATCTTAAGGGATTACGATTGGTGGGTTAAGTATTATAAGATGCAATTATCGGTTTCTCCTGTATCTAAAGAGACTACTATTCTTAACTTTGCAATGGTCACTGAAACTCCATCAGAAGGAGTGGCATTTTTAGATACTTTGATGCAGACAGTGATTGATAAAGATTTGGCTAAAAAGAATGAGATAGCAGATAACACTATTGCTTTTATTGATCAGCAGTTGGAAGGTCTAGCTTCTCAGTTGTCTGATACGGAAGGCCAACTAGAAGCCTTCCAGTCTGAGAATAAGATGGTGGAGCTATCTACCCAAGCTGAAAAGATCTTTGAACGGATGCAGGATCTTGAAATGGAGAAAGAGAAATTGGGTATGCGCTTACGTTATTATCGATACTTGAAGGAGTATTTGTCCAATCGAAAGACGGAGGGGATTTTGGCTCCATCGAGTATGGGGATCGAAGATCCATTGATGCTCTCAATGGTTTCAGAGATCAATAAACTTTTGGATGAACGCACGGTACTTCAACGTGCCAGTGTTCCGAACATCCAGCGCCTGTCAACCATTAAAGCACAGTTACAGCATGCTGCCGTTACCCTGCAGGAGAATGTGCGTCAGATGATACAGAATGTATCTTTGCAGAAAGAGGGTGTAGAAGCTCGAATGAGTAAAATTTCATCAGAAGTGGAGAGTCTACCAGAGGCAGAGCGAACCTTCTTAAATATACAGCGTAAGTTTAAGGTGAATGATAATATCTACACTTACCTACTGCAAAGAAGAACAGAAGCTGCAATTACCAAAGCTTCCAATACACCAAATGGTTCTATTATTGACGTGGCACGACAAGAAAGTGATATTCCTGTGAGTCCTAAAACGATGATCAATTATTTAGTATTTATTCTATTAGGATTGATGGTACCATCCATTGCAGTCATGATAGAGTCTTACTTTTTTGACCATATTGTAGGAGCCTCTGATATTAAAGAGTTAGTAGGTGTGGCACCGATGGCTATAATAGGTCATGCTGAAGAAGGGTCTAAACCCGTATTGACAGCTCCAGATGCACAAGTGACGGAACAATTTCGTGCATTAAGGGTGCGTCTGGCACATGCTTTCAAGGAGACCAAAGCACCTATATTCTTATTTACTTCTACATTATCAGGGGATGGAAAGACTTTTGTTTCGATTAATACTGCTCTCTGTTTCGCTGCCTTAGGCAAAAAGACGATTTTGGTTGGTGCCGATCTACGTAAACCACGACTGCAGTCCGAATTAGAGTGTCGTACAGAATATGGTTTAGCTGAGTTTCTTGCAGGAGAGACTTCTAATGTATATGAGCTCATCAATGCGCAAAGTGACACGACAATGGATGTCATCTTTTCTGGTGTCTTTGGAGTACATAGCCCTGTAGATTTATTGTCTCATGGGCGGATGGGGGTACTGTTGGCAGAACTTCGTAAGACCTATGACTATATTATCTTAGATACCGCTCCATTGGGCATCTCTTTTGATACGTATAATATCTTAAATAGAGCCGATCATGTAATTTTTGTTTCTCGTTCTCATAAGACTCCCAAAGGGGGAATCCAGTCTGTAAGAGAACAGATGCAAAAGTATATCCCTGATAATAAAGTTGGGTATGTTATAAACGATGTATCTAATAAAGAAGGAACCTATGGCTATGGCTATGGTTATGGTTATGGTTATGGTGAAGAACAAAAAAAGAAAGGAATTATAAGTAAAATATTCAGATAATTAGAACATGTTAGTTTATTATTTATTTTTTGTAATTCTTGTTATTGTTTTTTTTATCGAAAAAAAAATTGATTCTAGAAGAATTCTGTACTCTATGAGTATTATTCTTTTTTCTGTTTTGCTCGGCTTTAGAGATTCAACAGTAGGAAATGATACTAGCAGGTATCTGGATATTTATAATTCATTTGAGTATATTGATTTTAATAAAAGTGAATATGGATACGATATATTACAATATATTGGGAAAAGTATAGGTTTAGAATTTTATTCATATAATTTAGTGTTGTCGATATTTATATCCATATCATTTTTGTTTTTTTTTAATAAATATTCGACAAATTTATTGCTTTGTATATTTCTACATATAACAATTGGTTTATTTGCTATGAGTATGTCAGGAATACGTCAAACCTTAGCTGTTTGTTTAGGTATGCTAGCTTTTGATCTCATTAATGAGAAAAGAAATATATTAGCAATGTTATTGTTATACATGGCATTTACAATTCATAATTCTTCTATTATAGTTTGTTTGCCTTATCTTTTATTTGTTTTAAGTAGAAAGAAGACTAAATTAAAGTATATATCATATCTTTTGCTTTCCTTGATTCCATTCTTTTTTCTATTACCATTACTTGTTCGAAATGTCGATTTGTTTTTACCTCAGAGATACTTAAATGGGATCGATGTTTATAAGGAATTTAATTCAATTAGTCCAATGTTAATTATCTCATGGGGAGTATTATTACTATTGTCATATTGTTTGGTTTTGTTTAAAATATCTGTCGTTAAATATAATTATTTGATTCAAATCTTTTTTATATTATCTATTTTTCATTGTTATATGATGTTGCTAGGTTTGGAAATGGTTCACTTATCAAGACTATCATATTATTTTAGGCCATATTTAATTGTTTTGATAGTTCTAGTCATAGATAAAATTCCAAATCTTTCTTTTCGACTAGTAACTTATTCTATCTTATTTATATTGTCGTTATATCAATTTGTAGTTTATATTCCTAATAGTGCTTTGAAAATTGATAAGTACTTATTTATTTCAGAATCCTTTTTGTTTTAATGTGAGATAATTAACAATAAATAGATCATTTTATGAGACTATTTGTAATATATATATAATGAATGTTGTTAAAAAAATAGTTTTTATGCATCACACTAATATTATTGGTGGAGGTTCTTTAAGCTTATTTGATATTATTGATTGTTTGTCCGATACAAATTATAGTCCGCATGTTGTTTTTCCGAAATCAAATTCTGCCAGTAGTTATTTAAAAAGCAAATGTTTAGATGATAGTTATGAATATACAGAAGTTGATTGTCCATTCATAACTCTTTCAAATTTTAATGGAGGTCCAAATTTGATTTTTATGTTGTTTAAATTTCTGCGGAATATTTTCTTTGTGTTCAAGTGGAATAAATTAATTCGAAACATGAATGAGGAAATATTCGTTTTGAATAGTATTGTTCAGGTTCCTTTGGTTTTATTACTCAAGTATCATAATAAGAAAGTAATATGTTGTGTGAGAGAAACTAAACAAGAAAGAAGGGGCATCGTGAATTTATTAATGTCTCGTTTATTGGATATGTGTGACTGTGTAACATTTCTAACTAAATTTGATATGTTAAATTGGTCTTTGATTAAAGCTGATACTTATATCCTCCCTGATATTGTTAATCTTAAATATTCCAATATTGAGCAGAGGGGTACTAGTAAATCATTTAATAGAGATTCGTTAACTTTGCTTTATACTGGTGGAGCTAATTATTTAAAAGGTTATGATGTATTGTTAGAGTCTCTTACGTATCTAAATATTAAGTTAAATGTTGTTGTTTGTGGAGTGATACCTCCAAAGATTAATTTGAGGTTCATTATTTTACGAACACAGCTGTATTTGTTTCATGTAAAATGCCAATCGTTAAAACTTCAGATTAACAAAAATATAAAAATTACTGTGTTTGGAAAAATGAGTAATGTGGAAGAATTAATAAATAAGTGTGATGTTATTGTCATTCCATTCAATATTGCTCATCAATCAAGAAATCTGTATGAAGCTGGATATTTTAAGAAACCAGTCATAATTTCTGATTTTACATGTTACGAGGATAATGTTATTGATGGGTTTAATTGTATTACATTTAATCCAAATGATCCTAGAGATTTAGCTGATAAAATCAGTTTGTTTTATTCAAAACCAACTGAAGAAGTTATACTTATGGGACAAAATAATCACAGTATGACAATTTCTAATCATAATCATGAAACAGTGTCTAAATTATTTATTAATATTTTAAGTAATGTTGGTTAAATATCTTAGGTCGAACCAATCTCTAATTATTGTTTTATTAGCAATTGTGGCTCTTCCTATTTCGTATTTTAGGAATTGGCTTTTAGGTGATATTGGGGTTGATTATGTCTCAAAGTATGCAATATTTATTCTACTCTTAAATTTTGCAGCAACATTTTTTGTTTATGGCTCACCTACGGCATATTCAATATATATTCCAAATCTTTGTAAAACTGAGAAGAATAAATTTATAAAAACTTATTTCTATTTATCGGCAGGTTTATCATGTTTTGGATTATTAATATTATTCCTATTAATCAAATATTCAAATGTTTTAGATAGTTATTATAGTCTGTTTCATAATAATTTTATTCCAATTATTGTTTTTATACTATGTGCTGTCTTTTCCCAATTAATGATTTATGTTACTAATGGATTGAAAGATTATGTATTCTCTGCAATATTATCAAATATACAAGTATATTTTATTGTAATTTGTTTGTCACTTATTTTGATTGGAAATAAACAAATTAATGCTTATGACTTTATGTTCATTTTCTTTTGTTCTACTTTTATGTTTATATTGATAGTAGGATCTGTTCGTATTAAATTCCAATCTATTTTATTAACTGAAGGGTATTGTTTTAATAAGCATTTTCTGAGACAATCACTTTATATGTATTTGAGCTCAATTGTGTCTTATTTGTATGTATATATTGACCAGTTGTTTATAATTTCACGTTTTGAAAAATCAGATTTAGCTTATTATTTCATGGTTTTTCAATTGTGTACACTCGTAAGTTTTATCCCTAAAAAATTAGTGCAATATTTCTTGACTAAATTTTCAATATTATCAAATAATATAATTTCGATTACAAATTACTATATAAAACTTACGGACTTATCTATGTTTGTGTCCTTTTTAATTAGTGTATTATTAATATGTTTTAGATGGTATTTGTTTGATTTTTTCCATATTAAGGATGGGGAATATTTTATTTTTAAAATTTTATTGCTTTCTAGTTTTATTTCCTCGGTGGGGATCCTAAATTCAACACTTATTCAGTCAAACGATCGCGGTAAGTTCGTTCTAATATCAAATTTTAGCCTTGTGTGTATTCAATTAATATTTGCATTATTATTGATTAGTGAATATCAGATAATAGGTTTATTATTGTCTCGTTTAATTGTAACTGTATTGGGCTTTTTGATAAATTATTGTTATTTGAGATTTATTTTATTGAAATGTAATAATTTTATTAACTGGGTTTCTTTCGTCTCCTACTTATCAATTTTATTTGTTTTACTTTCTATAGAAAGCAATAATACAATGATTATGACTATTGCTCTTTTATTAAGTACCACTATAGGAGTTTTGCTATTAGGATATAAGAATATAATTAGTTTTATAAATAGATTTTAATATGATTCGAATACTGAAAAAATATATTATTACAATACTTAATCTATTGTTCTTTATTAAGTTATCATTAATAAGATTTCTTGAAGTCTTAGGTGGTTTTTTTCCAGAGACAAGCTTGGGCTGTAAAATAAGAGGATGTATATATCGACCATTTTTAAAGAACTGTGGTGCTAATTTTCAAGTTGCTTTAAATGTTAAGTTCGAAAACTTAAATAAAATTAATATTGGAAATAATGTATATGTAGGCTATGGTTCTTGGATAAATGGGCATAAAGATGGTGTTACTCTATGTGATGAAGTTATGCTAGGTCCATACGTTACTCTAGTTGCAAATAACCATAGTTTCTTGGACAATTCATATCGTTTTGGTAAAGGAAGTGGAGGTGAGATTAAAATAGGGAGTGGCACTTGGTTGGCTGCAAAATCAACAGTTACTGCTGGTGTTGTTATCGGTAAAGGAGTACTTGTTGGTGCTAATTCAGTTGTTACAAAAGACATTAAAGATAATTTTGTGGTAGGTGGAGTGCCTGCAAAAATGATAAGAATAATAGAAAGATGATTGGACAAATAAAAAAAAGAATTTTAAAGTTAGTTCCTCTTGTTCATGTTAATAATTCTAGTCAAACTATTTATGAATGTTTACTTGGTTCTATTAAAATGTATCAAGTAACTAAGCAAGAGCTTTGGAAAGAACGTTGTGATAGATTACTGTCGATATTGATAGATATCCAATGTGATGATGGTGGTTTTGATATTGGATACGATTTTAATTTTGGATATAAACATAATAAGGGAGAGTCAACTTCACCTGAAATGATTTCATTAATTGCATTGTGTTTATATGCGAAAGAGTTTAATTATAGAAATGAATTGAGAGATAATGTTACTGCTTCTGTAAATTGGATAAAAGAACATTCTAGAGAAATATGTTCAGATATGTGGGCTATACCCTATGGTCCCCATTCTACAAATAATATTGTCGTTTATAATGGTACTTCTTTTGTTTGTTCTGCTTTGGGTGTATATCTCGGTGTTTATGGTAAGAATGATGAATCTTTAGTCGAAATATATGAGGGAATGATCAATTATCTGTATCATAATATGCATTCTGATGAAGATCTCGAAGATGAAAAGTTTTGGTATTATAATGTTTCTAAAGAGAGTGATAAGATTGATTATTATCATCAAATGCAACAGGTAGAAGTACATAGTATTGCTAATTCGTTTATGCCATCTGATGTTCAAGAAAAGATAATTAAACAAGCTAGTCGCTTTATCCATAAAAAATGTCAAAGTAGTGGCTCAATTATTAACTACACAAATGACTCATCTTTTTCTAATAGAATCCATGTCTGGGGTTTGTGTTCAGTTGCGAGCGGATTGGTCCATGCAAGTGCTTATGAAGATGATTTATCTATATCTTATAAAGATGAAGCTGTTCGTATCTGGCAATTTATTATAAATAAGTCTTGGAATGGTCAATATTTTTCACCTATACTCGAAAATAATGGCGATGTATATGATTCTAGATTTTATGTTAGGAGTGATTCATGGGTTTTTAACTCATTGGCATCATTTTATTGTATCTCAGGAAAAGATCCTTTCTTATTACGTATAATTAATGATAGTTATCGTAAAATGGAAGAATGTAGTTTTTCTGGAATTGAAAATCACGCATCATCTATGCAAAGGCGTTTGGTTTTAAAATCAATTGATATATGTCTGAAGTTTTTAAGAAAAATAAAGTAATAGTAGCAAGCTTATATTATAAACCTTATTATGGTGGTGTTGAAAATTCATTGTATTATATATCAAAATCGCTTATTAGAAAAGGATGTGTTGTTGAAATACTAGCATCAAATAGGACTCCTTCTGGAGGTGTCATAAATGATTCTGTCGATGACATAATTAAAATCAATCGCTTTAAGTATCCCAGATATACATTGTCGATTTTTAAACCATTGATGATAATACTTAGTGTTTTGTCAGCTTTAAATAGACTTAAAGTTGATAAAGATGCGATTATTTTATGTAGAAATCATTTAGTTGTGTTAGGATTTTATTTATATGGGATTAAGAATATTACTTATATCGTTCCAAGTTTGATTGATGGACTAGATACGAAGTTTAACAAGGATAATATTAGTTTTTTAGAATTAATTAAGAAAAGTTTAATTCAGTTTTTGATCGTTAGTCAGAGTATTGTAATTCAAAAAATAGCTTTTTCTTATTCACGTAAAATTGTTGTTTTTAGTAATATGATGAGAAATCAAATACTTTCAAAATATAATAGTGTTCGACCTAAAGTTAGTGTTATTTCACCAGGTGTTGATCGATCACGTTTCAATCGTCTTTCGTTAGATTTAGATTCAATTAATACTTGTGATAATCATAGGATAACTTTTCTCTGTATGGCTAGATTAGCTGAATCGAAAGGTTATAACGATGTTGTTGATGCAATGGAGTTGTTAGATGAAGGTGTTTTGCATCGAATAAGAGTATTAATTGTAGGTGATGGACCAGAAAAGTTAAAGTTGGAGACAAAAGTTGAGAAGCTGAAACTTGGTAGTGTTATAAAATTCTATCCCTCTACTACTGAACCGGAAAAATATTATAAGATGTCTGATTATTTTTTTATGACATCTCGCTATGAATCTTTTGGACAAACTATCATTGAGTCTTTTTCTTCTGGAGTACCTGTATTAGCATATAATAGTGAATCTATAGATACAGCATCAAGTGAGATTATATCTCATGGATATAACGGCTTTTTATGTGATTTGAATAATTATGATTTAGCAGCGCTCATATCTCGAGTCGTTTCTATTAGAAAACATGATAAAGAATTAATTAATCTAAATTGTATTGAAACTAGTAAAAAATATTCTTGGGATCGTTTTGTTGAAATGTGTATTAACTCTTAAATTAATATTGATTTGAATTTATTAGTCATAACTTCGATTGAATTTCCTAGTCCAACAGCTGGTGCAAATAGAATTATTTCATATTCAAAAGGACTAATTGAAGAGGGTTGTAGCATAAATGTTCTTTCCGTTAGAAAAAAAACAATTTCTAATATTGATCGTAGAATCAAAATTATCAACACAGGTGGTAAATCACGTGGAATAATCTTATCATTATTATCGATGTTTAAATATTTGTGTTCTAATAATTATGATTATTATTTGGTTGTGTCAAATAGTATAGTGTTAATCACTATAGTTAAACTGGCTTCATTAATTAAAAGGACTAAGATATTGATTGAGAAGAGTGAATTTCCCTTTGTTTTAATGAATTTGTCCTTGGTAGGTAAAATTTATTCAAAGTTTTATATTAGATATATATATTCTTTATTTGATGGTATGGTTATTATGACAAAACCTCTTATTGAGTACTTCCAGGATAAAATTCCTAAAAAGACACAAATCTTTCATTTACCAATGACTGTTGATTTTGAGCGGTTTGATTTGTGCCAAAGTGAAGATACAGATGAGAGATATATTGCATATTGTGGAAATATGTCTGGCAATAAAGATGGTGTATTAAACTTATTGGATTCTTTTGCATTATTTACGAAACATTATAAAGATATAAGGCTCAAATTAATTGGAGGTGCTACTATTGATGAATTAAATTCAATAAAAGAGTATGCAAAAGACCAAAAGAGAGTTGATTTTTATGGAGTTGCAGAGGCTTCTGAAATTCCACAACTTTTAAGTAGTGCAAAGCTTCTTGTATTGGCACGACCAAATTCATTACAATCTTTAGGTGGTTTTCCAAGTAAATTAGGAGAATATCTTTCAACAGGTAATCCTGTTTTGGTTACTAAAGTGGGTGAAATTCCCAATTATTTAACTGATGGCGTTAATGCATTTTTGGTTGAACCTGATAATAATATTCTTTTTGCAAAAAAAATGATGTGGATTTTTGAAAATTATGAACTTGCTAAGAAGATAGGTTGTAATGGAAAAAAAATAGCAAAGACTACCTTTTCATATAAATCTAAATCAAAGGACTTTTTTGATTTCTTAACGAAGCTTTAGTATATGTTTAAAGATAAAACCTTATTAATTACTGGTGGGACAGGTTCTTTTGGTAATGCTGTTCTAAATAGATTCCTCGATACAGATATTAAAGAGATTCGCATTTTCTCTCGAGATGAAAAAAAGCAGCATGATATGCGAGTGGCATTAAATAATTCAAAGGTAAAATTTTATATTGGTAATGTTCGAGACTATAGAAGTATTGAATTGGCAATGCAAGGAGTGGATTACGTATTTCATGCAGCAGCTTTGAAACAAGTACCTTCCTGTGAATTTTTTCCATTAGAAGCTACTGAAACCAATGTTGTTGGTACGGATAATGTGATACGTTGTGCTGTAGCAAATAAAGTGAAACGAGTTATCTGTTTGAGCACAGATAAGGCTGCCTACCCAATTAATGCTATGGGGATATCCAAGGCTCTGATGGAAAAAGTGGCTGTAGCAGCATCTCGTAATATTCCTGAAGGAGGAACAACTGTATGTCTGACACGCTATGGTAATGTGATGGCATCTAGAGGATCTGTGATCCCCCTTTTTGTGGATCAAATTCAAAATAATCAACCTTTGACTGTTACTGATCCAGAGATGACTCGTTACCTGATGAGCTTAGACGAAGCGGTAGATTTGGTTCTGTTTGCTTTTAAAAATGGAGAACAAGGGGATCTTTTTGTTCAAAAAGCTCCTGCTTCTACTGTTGGTGATTTAGCTCAAGCTGTGAAAGAACTTTTCAATTATAACCAAGATGTTAAGGTGATTGGGACACGTCATGGGGAGAAGTTGTATGAGACGCTATGTACTCGTGAAGAGATGGCAAAAGCTGAGGATTTAGGAGAGTTCTTTCGTATTCCAGCGGATAACAGAGATTTGAATTACAGGAAATATTTTGCGGATGGTGACCATAAAACATCTGCTTTGGAAGATTATAATTCCCATAATACGGATAGATTGAATATAGAAGGGGTAAAAGATAAATTATTGTCTCTGTCATTTGTTCAAGATGCCATTAACAATAAAGAGCAATAGATTATGATAAAAATTGGTATTACAGGTCAAGCTGGTTTTGTTGGTACACATTTGTTTGAGACTTTAAAATTAAAAAATGATGTGCAAACGATACCGTTCGAAGACAGCTTCTGGAACTCTAATGAGACCTTAGATGCTTTTGTTTCATCTTGTAATGTAATTGTACACCTGGCTGCAATGAATCGTCATGAGAGTATGGAGGTATTATATAATACCAATGTACAACTTGTAAATGACCTTGTCGGTAGTTTGGAAAGATGTGACTCTAAAGCAAGAGTCCTTTTTTCATCTTCAATCCAAGAGACACGAGGAAATCTTTATGGGGACTCAAAAAAAGAAGGAAGACGACTGTTTAATGAGTGGGCTAATAGAACCGAAGGGTCTTTTGGTGGCTTATTAATCCCCAATGTATTTGGACCATTTGGACGACCAAATTATAATTCAGTCGTTGCAACTTTTTGTCATAAAATGACACATCATGAAACGCCTACCATTATTCAAGATGGAGAGTTAAATCTTATATATGTAGGAGAATTGGTGGATGAGATATATCAACTTGCATGTGCTGAAACTGTTGTAGATTGCAAGGAGATTGCTGCGACTTCTACCATGAAAGTTTCTGAGATCTTATCTTTTCTTGAAGTGTGTCGAGCTGAGTATCTTGAGAAGGGAATAATTCCATCATTGATTTCTAATGTAGAAGTGCAGCTGTTTAATACTTTCCGTTGTGCAATGGATATCAAAGGTCACTATCCTGTGATGTTAACCAAACATACGGATCCTCGAGGTTCTTTTGTAGAGACTATTCGTTTAGGTGTTGGTGGACAGGTGTCTTTTTCTACCACTGTTCCTGGAATAACAAGAGGAAATCACTTCCATACGCGAAAGATTGAAAGATTCTGTGTGATTAAAGGTAAGGCACTGATTCAGTTACGTCGTATCGGAACGGATGAAGTCTTGGACTTTTATTTGGATGGAGAGAACCCTTCCTATGTAGATATGCCTATATGGTATACGCATAATATAAAAAATATTGGAGAAGAAGAGTTGTATACTATGTTTTGGATCAATGAGTTTTATAATGAAAATGATCCTGATACATACTTCGAAGAAGTGTAAGATGAATTAACCACTAAGGCACGAAGTCACGAAGATAGTTTGGCCACGGATTAGACGGATTGGACAGATTTCCACGGATCTTTTTGTGGTTGAATCGTAGATAAAATTCCAAAGTACCACTAAGGCACAAAGACACAAAGGGAGGTTCCTACGGATTTTTATTTGTGCTACGTAGAAGCACGATACTCACGTCTTAAAAACAATATGGCCACGGATTAGACGGATTGGACAGATTTCCACGGATCTAATTTGTATTATTAACCTCAGATTCTACAGAATTGATATTTAACCACAGATCTAACAGACTAAACTGATTGTTACAGAACTAATTTGTATTATTAACCACAGATTTGACTTAATTGTTGCTCAAACTTTGTAAATGATAGATTCTTATGTATTTTGATTTGACTCAGAAAATAATTAAATGCTATTATGAAGTTTATAATACTCTTGGATTTGGCTTCTTGGAGCAAGTTTATGAGAAGGCTTTGTTATATGAACTAAAGAGTTCTGGGTTATATGTGGAAGATCAAAAGAAAATTGAGGTATTTTATCAGAAACAAAATGTCGGTGTGTATTATGCTGATTTAGTTGTTGAGAATAAAGTTATTATTGAGCTTAAAGCTGTTAAAAGATTGACACCTGAGTTTTCAGCTCAATTATTGAATTATCTTAAGGCCACTAATTTTGACGTTGGCTTATTGATGAATTTTGGCGTTGAACCTGAATTTAAAAGATTAATTTGCGATTTTTGAGTTAAATGTAATTTGTTTGATCTGTTCAAATCAGTCTAAATCTGTGGTGAGTTATTTATGAAATATATTATGAAGAAATTGAAAGTATTAACGGTGGTGGGGACAAGGCCTGAGATAATTCGTTTATCTCAAGTGTTGTTGAAGTTAGATCAGACACCATCGATCGAACATATATTAGTGCATACAGGTCAGAATTATGACTATGAATTGAATGAGGTTTTTTTTAAGGATTTGGGTTTGCGAAAACCGGATCACTTTTTGAATGCTGCAGGTGGTAATGCTACAACTACAGCAGGTCAAATATTAATCAATATCGATCCCGTTCTAGAAGAGGTGAAACCAGATGCATTTTTAGTATTGGGGGATACCAATAGTTGTCTATGTGCTATTTCGGCAAAGAAAAGACAAATTCCAATTTTCCATATGGAAGCTGGAAATCGCTGTTTTGATCAAAGAGTGCCAGAAGAGACTAATAGAAAGATTGTAGATCATGTCTCTGATATTAACCTTACGTATAGTAGTATCGCTCGTGAGTATCTTCTTCGAGAAGGAATACCTGCTGATAGAGTTATCAAAACCGGTTCTCCTATTTATGAAGTAGTTCATGCATATAAAGAGCAGATTGAAAGTTCGAATATTCTTACTCGATTGGATCTCAATAAAGAAAAGTATTTCTTGGTGTCTGCACATAGGGAGGAAAATATCAATTCCGATAATTTCTTGAAATTGGTTCTGGCATTAAATATTGTTGCAGAGACTTACGGATTGCCTATTATCATTTCCACTCACCCTAGAACAAGAAATAAAATTCAAGAGTTGGGTGTGGAATTTAACCCAATGATTCAATTAATGAAGCCTATGGGGTTTCATGATTACAATCATCTTCAGATTAATGCTAAAGCAGTATTGTCGGATAGTGGTACTATTTCTGAAGAATCATCTATTATGAATTTTCCAGCACTGAATATTCGAGAGGCACATGAACGTCCTGAAGCCATGGAGGAAGCATCTGTTATGATGGTTGGGGTGAATCCCGAGCGAATCTTACAAGGGTTAGCTGTTCTAGATACTCAGAAACGAGACGATGAAAGAATTCTGCGTCCTGTGTATGACTACTCTATGCCTAATGTGTCAGATAAAGTAGTTCGAATTATTTTATCTTATACAGATTATGTTAATATTAATGTATGGAGAAGATATGAAAAGTAATTTTCATGAAATATTGTTTAAGTGTGTTCCTGCATTTATTCAAAACGTGTTAATATCCATTAAGGGTTTAATTCAAAACAAGCAAAGGTATAAAGGTGTATATGAAAGATATCTTGATATATATTCTACGAGAGATAATACTGATTTAGAAATTAAGAATATACAAACTGATGAATTGATTGCTTTTGTTAACTATGCATGTAAACATTCTTCATTTTATCGAAAACTATATAGTAACATTGATATTGCTGAGCTCGATATTGATAACATTGATATCTTACCTATAGTTACAAAAGAAGATCTCCGTAGAAATATTAAAGATGTTTATACTATTAAGTCAGGAATTCGGAGTTTTACTGGGGGAACTACAGGAAAGTCACTTGAAGTAATCTTTACCAAAGAAGATTTTCAAAAAAGGATGGCCTATTTGGATGCCTTTAAGATTAAGTTAGGGTGTGACCCACATAATGCTCGTAAAGCAACATTTAGTGGAAGACATTTTAGTTCGATTTATTTTTTTGATAGAAATGTATTCTGGCGAAATAATTTTGCTTATAATCAAAGACTCTATTCAACTTTTGAGTTAACCCCAGGTAATATTCCGCACTACATAAAGAATTTGAATGAGTATAAGCCTAATCAAATTAATGGATTTGTTTCTGCTATATACATACTATCAAAGTATATAAATGAAAAATCAATAGAATTGAAATTTGTTCCTGATGGTATTTTTACAACATCAGAGACATTGACAGAATTTCATAAAATAGAAATTGAAAGAGCATTTAATTGTAGAGTCTATAATCAATATGCTTCTGCAGAGGGTGCTCCATTCATTACTGAATGCTCGGAATATAGTTTGCATTATAACCTTGATACTGGAGTAATTGAAATGGACCCTGATTCAGGTGAAATTATTGTAACATCTTTTACAAGTCATGGTACTCCATTGATTCGTTATAAAATTGGCGATAAAATAAAAATGAGTGGGCGAAAATGTAATTGTGGCTCATGTCATCCTGTAGTTGATAGTATTGAAGGTCGTATGGTTGATTATTTACAGTCTCCTGAAGGGAAGGTTGTAAGTTCTAGTCACATGTCAGATGTAATAAAAGGGATACCTAATTCAGTAATTAATGTCCAATTTGTTCAAGATAAGACCGATCATTTGAATATCAATCTTGTTGTGGATAAAAATGAATTTAAAGATTATCATAAAGAAAAAATAATAAATGCATTAATAGATCGGTTTGGAAAAGAAATGAAATATACATTTGGTTTCTTTTCATCTCTGCCACTTGAGAAAAGTGGTAAAATACCTTTTATAAAGTCACTATTATGAAAATAGCATTTTTAGGTGATTTAGCTCTGTTTGGTCGGTTTAACTATCTAGACAATAAGAGTTTCTCCATTGAGTATTTTAAAGATGTATCTATTTATTTAAAGAAGTTTGACTATGTTGTTGCTAATTTAGAGACTCCATTAACTAATTATACCAGAACTAGTGGCGTGAAATCAGCATATATTAAATCCATAGTTGAGAATGTCGAACTACTAAAGTATTTAGGTGTAAATATTGTAAATCTATCGAATAATCATATACTAGATTATGGAGAAGATGGGCTAAAGGAATCCATTACAATTCTAGAACTAAATAATATAAAATATTTTGGAGTTTATGACAAAGAGTTAGAGGTCGAGAATATTTGTTTTAAAGCATATACGTGTTATTCAACAAATCCCTTAGGTGTTTCTGATGGTAATGATTCAATATTAGCTCCATTATCAAAGAAACAGTTGTATTCAGATTTGTTTAAAATTCGAAATCGAGGTAAGATTCCTGTAATTTCTGCTCATTTTGGTTTAGAACATGTGAATAAACCTTCCTATGATCATATCGATTTATTTACTGAATTAGCAGAAAAGACTGATTTTATTCTTTATGGTCATCATCCTCATGTATTACAGCCAATTGTTAAATATAAGAGTTCGATTCTGGCTTATAGTTTAGGTAATTTCTGTTTTGATGATGTTTATACAAACAAAAGTACTGAACCCTTAATTAAATTAAGTCAGAACAATAAGGAGTCTGTAATTCTAGAGGTTGATTTTAATCAAAATAAAGGTTTTAATTTCATTTTAACTCCGATATATATAGGCAATGATTTTCTCGAATTACCTGCATCAAACAAAATTCTTGATAAGGTGAAGGATTACAACCATGACCTTAAAATTGAAAGAAATGAATATACCTTACAAAGGACAAAGTTTCTCCGAATGTATTATAAGGAACGTAAAAAAAAGAGAGATTTAAATTGGTATTTAAAAAGGTTAAACTTTAAATCAATAAGAATGATACTAAATGCTCGTTTTAATCATAAAATGTATCTTAGATCAATAATTGGAAAGTAATGTTTGGATATAAATTCTTAGTAACTGGCGGTGCTGGTTTTATTGGCTCAAATTTGATTGACTTCCTACTATCTCAAGGAGCTGCCGTTGTTTGTTTGGACAATTTTGCTACAGGAAAGAGAGAGAATCTTAATGATGCATCGAAAAACGATAGGTTTACATTGTATGAAGGAGATATTCGTAATTATGAAGATTGTCAAAAAGCAGTAGTAGGATGTGATTATGTATTGCATCAGGCTGCTTTGGGAAGTGTTCCACGTTCTATTGAGGATCCAATGGCTTCGACAGATGTTAATATTGGTGGATTTGTAAAGATGCTTCATGCAGCAAAAGAGGCAGGAGTGAAACGATTTGTTTATGCCGCTTCATCTTCTACTTATGGTGATCATCCAGATATGCCAAAGGTTGAGCATAAGTTTGGGAATGCTCTTTCTCCTTATGCTATTACAAAGTATGTTGATGAGTTGTATGCACGCAATTTTGCAGATCTATATGGGATAGAGTGTATTGGATTGCGTTATTTCAATGTGTTTGGTCGTAGGCAGGATCCTAATGGGGCTTATGCTGCAGTGATTCCTAAATTTGTTAGTAGTTTGATAAATCATGAATCTCCCTATATTAATGGGGACGGAAGTTATTCTCGTGATTTTACCTATATCGATAATGTTGTCCAGGCTAATATAAAGGCAGCTACAACTCCTACGAAAGATATTGTTTGTCAAATGAGTTTATATGCAAACGAACAAACGATTGACTTCGATGCTTCTCGTCCTTTGAGTGAAGTGATTAATATTGCCTATGGTGAAAGAACGACGTTAAATGATCTTGTTGTGTATCTCAAGGAGGCTTTGAGTGCATATGATTCAAATATTCTTAACGTGCCGACTGTTTATCGAGAGACGCGTAATGGTGATATTCCACACTCTTTGGCATCTATAAAGAAAGCTTCGGCATTAATTGGTTATCACCCTGAATATAGTGTAAGAGAAGGTATCTTAGAAGCATGTGGATGGTACTATAAAAACCTAAAATAGAGTTCTTAATTTATGAAAAAAATAGCAGTAATAGGATTAGGGTACGTTGGGTTACCTCTAGCAGTTGAATTTGGAAAGAAGTATCCTACTATAGGATTTGATATAAATATAGATCGTGTCACGGAATTACAAGAAGGAAAGGATCATACTTTAGAGGTTACTGAGGATTACTTGCAAGAAGTTCTTTCTGGATCTAATGATAATGTTGGTATTTGTTTTTCTAGTAATATAGAGGATCTAAAAGAAGCAAACTTTTTTGTGGTGACAGTTCCTACTCCAACAGATAAACATCACCGTCCTGTGTTAACTCCTCTCGTAAAAGCATCAGAAACCGTTGGTGCTGTTTTGAAGAAAGGTGATATTGTGGTTTATGAATCAACAGTATATCCAGGTGTAACTGAGGATGAGTGTGTACCAGTATTAGAGAGAGTTTCTGGTTTAAAATATAATGAGGATTTTTTTGTGGGATACTCGCCAGAAAGAATCAATCCTGGAGACAAGGAGCATACGGTAACTAAGATTAAAAAGGTAACCTCAGGATCTACACCTGAGATTGCAAAAGTAGTGGATGGAGTTTATAAAAGTGTGATTGTCGCTGGGACTCATCTTGCTGCTACTATTAAAGTAGCTGAAGCAGCAAAGGTGATTGAGAATTCACAAAGAGATATCAATATTGCCTTTGTGAATGAGTTACATAAGATATTTAACTTATTAGATATCAATACGTATGATGTTTTGGAGGCTGCTGGAACCAAATGGAACTTCTTGCCGTTTAAACCTGGAATGGTTGGGGGACACTGTATTGGAGTAGATCCATATTACTTAGCTCAAAAGGCGCAAGAAGTAGGATATCATCCTGAGATTATCTTGGCTGGACGACGTATGAATGATGGTATGGGTCCATATTTTGCACATGACATTGTGAAGAAAATGATTCTAAACGATATCCCCGTTAAAGGAGCTAAAGTGCTTGTGTTAGGAATAACTTTCAAAGAGAATTGTCCTGATATTCGAAATACTAAAGTAGTAGATTTGATTCATACATTAGAGGAGTATGGTATTGATATATCTGTTTATGACCCTTGGGCTAATTGTGATGAAGTTCAGAGTGAATATGGGATTTTTTGTGAGAATGATATTGAGTCGATGAATTCAGATTATACAGTTTTAGCTGTAGCTCATAATGAGTTTAAGGATGTAGCTGTGGATTATTCGATCAAGCATATATGATTAAACTTATTCGAATAACGACAGTTCCTGTTTCTTTACATACTTTACTTAAGGGGCAATTGTCATACGTAAATCGATTTATACGTGTGATTGGGATTTCTTCTCCAGGAGAAATGTTAAATGAAACAAAAAGTCGAGAAGGTATTGATGTTTTTTCTGTAAAAATGAAACGTAAGCCAAGTCCTTTGATAGATATTATTTCTATTTTTCGTTTATACAAGAAGATGAAAGAGGAGAAACCAGACATTGTTCATACCCATACTCCTAAAGCAGGGATGTGCGGTATGATTGCAGCCAGGCTTTCAAAAGTGCCTATTAGGATACACACAGTAGCTGGGATGCCTTTGATGGAGAGTGTTGGAATTAAAAGAAAGTTGTTCTTATTTATAGAAAGATTGACATATAATTGTGCATCTTTAGTATTGCCAAACTCTAATGGTTTGTATGAATTTATCCTTTCTGAAAAGTTGGTCTCTTGTGATAAGTCAGAAGTTATAGGCTTTGGAAGCAGTAATGGTATTGATACTTCTTTTTTCTCGATAGATAAAATAATGCCACATACTAAAGTGCTATTGAGAGAAAAATACACAATTAGGCAAGACGATGTTGTTTTACTTTTTGTCGGGCGTTTGGTTGGTGATAAAGGTATAAATGAGTTGGTCGCATCATTCAAAAATATTCAGCAAAAACATTCAAATCTTAAGTTGTTATTAGTTGGGCCAAGAGAAGATCATTTAGATCCTTTAGAATCAGAGACGATTAATGAAATACTAAATAATCCCTACATTGTTGAAGCAGGATGGCAAGGTGATGTGAGACCTTTTATGGCTATCAGTGACATGTTGGTGTTCCCAAGTTATCGGGAAGGTTTCCCCAATGTCGTTATGCAGGCTGGTGCTATGGGGTTGCCTTCTATTGTTACAGATATTAATGGTTGTAATGAGATTATTGTAAATGATCAAAATGGAGTTATTATTCCTCCAAAGGATAGCCAAGCTTTGACTAAAGCTTGCTTGAATTTGATTGAGGATGATAATAAAAGAATACGTTATGCTTCGTGTGCTAGAGAGATGATTCAAAATCGGTATGAACAACAGTATGTGTGGAGTAAAATGTTGAAGATGTACAAAGAACAGTTAGATAAAGCTGGAGTTAAGAATAGTATTGTAATACCATCATACGAATGTATCTCAAGAAAATAAAACCAATTTTAGATTTTATTATTTCATTCATTGGATTTGTTATAGTAAGCCCTTTACTATTTATTGTGACTATCCTTCTATTTCTTGCCAATCAAGGTAAACCTTTTTTCTTTCAAAAACGTCCTGGTTTACATGGAAAACCTTTTTATATCATCAAGTTTAAGACAATGAATGATAAACGTGATGATGAAGGAAACTTGATGTCAGATGCAGAACGTTTAACTAGAATTGGGTCATTCGTAAGAAAAACAAGTATAGATGAGTTACCTCAATTAATTAATGTTCTAAAAGGCGATATTAGTCTTGTTGGACCTCGTCCCTTGTTAATGGAGTACTTGCCTTTATATAATACAGAGCAAGCTAGACGTCATGAAGTGAAACCAGGGATTACAGGATGGGCACAGGTTAATGGACGAAATTCCATCAGCTGGGAAGAGAAGTTTCGATTAGACGTAGAGTATGTAGATAACTGTAGCTTATTATTAGATTGTAAAATTCTGTGGATGACGGTAAAGAAAGTATTGGTGCGTGATGGTATTAGTGCTGAAGGTGTTGTCACGATGGATAAGTTTACTGGTAGTACTAAGTAATTCTAAAGAGAAATATAACATGAAGCGTATTTGGGATTGAAGCGCAAGAGATGGCACACTGATGAAACTTATGGCACGGATGAACACTGATTTTTATTGTAGTTGAAGCGCACGAGATAGCACACTGATGAAACAGATCTTTTTTGTTCTTGAAGCGTTAGTTGGATGAACCGCTAAAACGCAAAGGAGCAAGGATGAAACACAGGATTAAAAGGTTTATTAAAATTATTGATAATGATATATATATATGGAGCAAGTGGTCATGGAAAGGTCGTGTTAGATGCTTTGACTTCTTCCAATATTAAAGTCGATGCTTTTATTGATGATGACGAATCAAAGAAGATTTTCATGGAACTACCTGTGTTTCGTTCTCGTCTAATAAAAAGTCATGATAAAGTATATTGGGGTATTGGTAGTTCGTCAATTCGAAAAATAATAGCTCAAAAAATTAATTGTAATTGGTGTAATCTCATTAGTAACAGTTCTATTTGTTCTAATACTGCTAGAATTGGGATTGGTTCTGTGGCATTGCAAGGTGCAGTAATTCAATCTTCTGTTGAAGTTGGAGATCATGTTATTGTAAATACGAATGCTTCTATAGATCATGATTGCATGATTGGTGATTTTGTTCACATAGCTCCTGGTGTTACTGTTTGTGGAGATGTTACCATTGGAAATAATTCTTGGATAGGAGCAGGTGCAGTTGTCATTCAAGGAATAAATATTGGCAGTAACGTGATAGTAGGAGCTGGAGCAGTTGTGCTAAAGGATATTCCAGATAATGTTATTGTAGTTGGTAATCCTGTTAGAATCGTAAAAGAGAATAATAAATGAAAACTAAGATATGGCTTTCGTCTCCCCATATGGGAGGAGAAGAGCAAGCTTTTGTTAAAGAGGCTTTCGATAAGAATTGGATCGCTCCTTTGGGACCTAATGTAAATGGTTTTGAAGAAGATCTACAAAAATATAATGAAATCACTGCAGCAGCAGCTTTGAGTGCTGGAACAGCAGCATTGCATTTGGCTATGATTCTTTTGGGAGTGAAGACTGGTGATGATGTGATCGCTTCGTCTTTTACTTTTTCGGCTACCATTAATCCTATTACTTATCTTGGTGCTACCCCTGTATTGGTGGATAGTGAGAGTGAGACATGGAATATGTCTCCAGTTCTATTAGAGGAGGCTATTAAAGATAGAATATTTAAAGGAAAGAAACCTAAGGCTATCATGGTGGTGCATCTTTATGGTATGCCAGCTCAAATGGATGAAATCCTTAAGGTGGCTGATAGGTACAGTATACCAGTGATCGAAGATGCAGCAGAGGCGTTAGGAAGTAAACTTAACGGACAGGCTTTAGGTACATTCGGAAAGCTTGGTGTGTACTCTTTTAATGGAAATAAGATTATTACTACTTCTGGTGGAGGTGCATTGGTTTCTGATGATAAAGAGATGATAGCCAAAGCTCGTTTTTTGGCTACACAGGCTAGAGATGCAGCACCGCATTACCAACATTCGCACATTGGATTCAATTACCGTATGAGTAATATCGTGGCGGGTATCGGTCGTGGACAGATGTTGGTGTTGGATGATCATATTGCACTGAGAAGAGCAAACCATCAATTCTACCAAGATCTTTTTAAAGATGTGGTTGGGGTAGAGGTGTTTACTGAACCTGATGAGAAATATTTCTCTAACCATTGGTTGAGCTGTGTGACAATGGATCCAGAAGTGTGTGGTGTGTCTAGAGAAGATTTGAGGTTGGCTATGGAGAACGAGAATATCGAATGTCGTCCATTATGGAAACCAATGCATATGCAGCCAGTGTTTGCCGATTGTCCTTTTTATGGGGATGGTACTTCGGAAAGATTATTTGAGATCGGGCTGTGTTTGCCTTCAGGGTCAAATATGAGTGAAGCAGATCGCGAAAGGATAGCAGCGGTGGTGAAGACTGTGTTTAAGTAGAAAAGAACCACAAAGGCACAAAGACGGGTTGTTGTGCAGAGGATAGCACACAGATAAAAATCACCACTAAGACACGAAGGCACAAAGACGGGTTGTTGTGCAGGGGATAGTACACAGATAAAAATCACCACTAAGACACGAAGGCACGAAGACGGGTTGTTGTGCAGGGGATAGTACACAGATGAGAATCACCACTAAGACACGAAGGCACAAAGAAAATAATATAGCCACGGATTAGACGGATGAAACGGATTCCCGCGGATTATGGTTGTGGTATGTGAGGAAAAGAACCACTAAGACACAAAGGCACGAAGCTGGTTGAAGTGAAGTGTTTAGGCGCAGGGGATGGTACACAGATCTTTAAAGATTACCACGAAGACGCTAAGACACGACGGAGTTGAAGCGCAAGAGACCCTGATCATGGATTAGGTGAATTTATGAGGATTTGAAATATATAGAGACACAATGATGGTGTCTAAGAAATGACATAGCCATGGATTTGGATTTGAAGAATATGATGTTGAAATAATATTGATATATAAGCACCTTGGAATGTAAATTTCAGGGTGTTTGTGTTTTAAAATGAATATAAAATGTTAATTGACGATAGTTTATTGGATGATGTTTGTGTTAAAGCAGAAGCATCTGAGAGAAAAAGGATGAATTATAATTTTCATGATTCGGCTGAGGCTCCTTTGCAAAGGATGTTGAATGCACTGCAAATTGGAACGTATTTGCGTCCGCATAGACATCTAACTCCAGAAAAAGATGAGGTGTTTATCTTGCTAAGAGGTAGGTTGGCTGTTTTCTTTTTTAATGATAAAGGTGAGGTCGTTGAGTCGGTTATCTTGGATCGAGATAAGGGGAAATATGGTGTGGATATTCCTGCCGGACAATGGCATGGATTACTGGTGTTGGAGGATGACTCCGTAATCTTTGAAGTGAAGCATGGTCCCTATGAGCCATTGTGTAAGGAAGACTTTGCTCCATGGTCACCTGCTGAAGGTGAAGACGGGGTGCAAGCATATATGAAAGAGCTGAAACGTTATTTGTAGCCACGGATTAAAAAGAACCACAAAGTATATTTTGGTTGATGTGTGATAGAAGGGAACCACGAAGGCACAAAGACACGAAGGTTGATTAAGATACACAAAAGAGACCTGGGTGAAGAAATGTGACCACGAAGGCACTAAGACACGAAGGTTGATGCGTAAGTGGTAATGAACCGCTAAAACGCTAAGGGTTGTGGTGCAAGGGGATCATGGAAAATTGAACATCTAACCTTGAATAAGTGTTGTTTCTTATGTGTTGATTTAAATATATAATGAAAATGAGGGAGTTCGAATTTATTGCAAATCAAATAATTGATAGCTCTTATGATGTACATGTCGAAATGGGACCTGGTTTACTTGAATCTGTTTATCAGAAATGTTTGATATACGAATTAAGGTTGAGAGGGTTTTCTGTTCAAAGAGAAGTGTCTATTCCTCTTCAATATAAAGGCGTTTCGTTAGATAGTGAATATCGTATAGATATATTGGTGGAGAATCAAATAATTATTGAACTTAAATTGGTTCAAGAAATTTTACCGATACATAAGGCACAATTATTATCTTACCTAGATTTGGCGACTTAACAAAAAAGAATGAAGAGATCTTTATTTATATTATTGATTATCATTATCTTAAACTATTGAAAACAAAATTATTTGATTCACTTTTAAGAAATACTCTTGATCATGTCAACGATAACAAAAATAGGTATTTCACGCTCCAAATTATCAGATCGAGCTGGACTATCACTGATTATGAATTTTATTAAAAACATTGGATTCTATTCCCTAGTATCAAACAAGTTTCTATCAAAGATCCCCTACAGTGGGTATGGTTTAACATTGGAATCATTTTTTTGTCAAATGGTCGCACATTTTATTGATGGAACTCACAGTTCAATCTGTTCCTTTGATAGAAAAAAACTCAGTGCATCATATGCACCCGTTATTGGTGTTGAAAAGAATGAATTAGCCTCTAGTTTTCAAATAAAACGATTCATAGTAAAACTGTCACAACTATCAAACAGTGAACTGTCTGAGATTCTAAATGAGCTCTTTATTTGGCGATTACTACATGAAAAGCCTAAGGTTATTGTTCTTGGGGTAGACACAATGGTAATGGACAACAATTATTCAGAAAAGAAAGAAGACAATAAACCGACGTATAAAAAAGTAAAAGGTTTTCAACCTCTTCATATATCATGGGAGAACTCCCTTATAGATGTCCTATTTCGTCCTGGTAATCATCACTCTAATCATGGCAATGATTATACCGAGAGAGTAAAACATATTGTAGATTTGATTAGATCTCGTTATAGCGAATCTGTCCCTATAATCGTTTGTTCAGATAGTGGCTTTCTAGATGAAAAAGCATTCAACTTTTTTGATCAGTTGAATATCTCTTTCATTACAACAGGAAAAATGTATAAAGACATAACCTCTGAACTAGAACACATTAAATGAGGTGATTGTGAGAAATATACTAATGGAACGTTACAATGGGATCTCTATGATTTTGGCAATAAATTAAAGAGCTGGAGTAAGTTTTGGCGCTGCATCGCAACTTCATTGTCTCGAGAAGAAGATGGTCAGAGGGTATTAGATCTGTCAGGTCCTGACAATCTGATTTACACCAATATTGGAAAAAATAAAATCTCAGACGAACGATTAAAAAAAGTAGATATGAGTGATGTTTTAACTGCGAAAGGTATAGTTCAGTTATCTCACCATAGAGGTGCAGACGAATTAATTCATCGTAGCCTAAAAGAGTTGGCTACTACTGAATCATTGCCATTTAAGAAATTTAATCAGAATAAGGTCTATTACTATATTCTGGCAATGAGCCATTCACTTTTTGAGGCCTATAAGAATGACATTTCCTACGATAAAATATCGGCCAAAGCATATCCAAATACATTTAGAAGAAAATTAATCGATTTTGCTGGTGAAATTGTTGAAGGAGGAAGAAATACAACTTTAAGAATCGCAAAAGAGGTACAAGAAGAATTTGATATTAAAGAATTATGGGAAAGATGTTTAAAACCTCCAATTGTATTATTTACAGCAGCTTAGTGTTTTAATCTTGTATTGAAAGAAAAATTAAACCGAACGGTAATGGGAAAGGTATACCCTAAAATAAAAAGGTAGAGTTAGTATCGTAATAGAAATCTAAAATATGACTAGAATAAGACCAAAAACTTACGAGAAAACACTCTTGCTTCAAAAAAAAATGAGATGGCGACTTTGATTTATGCTGATAATCTATAGTCGCCAAATTTAGGTCTTACCTAAAGATGACAGATTGCCATTTGGGGTTTCTTATAAACTTTAATGTCCCATTGATCAAAAATGGAATTTGTCGGATGGTTAATTAATATTGTAGAAAATAGTTTTGTGATACGATATTTTTCTTTGTGCCTTCTTTCCCAGCATTTCATACTGGGCTATGTTCTATTTCCCTTTCAGGGAATACTTCAACCCTTCGTGTCTTTGTGTCTTCGTGGTTCATTTAAATGATCCGTGAAAATCCATTAAATCCGTGGCTATATTATTTTCTTCGTGTCTTAGTGCCTTCGTGGTTCATTTAAAAGATCCGTGGAAATCCATTAAATCTGTGGCTATAATTTTTCTTTGTGCCTTCGTGTCTTAGTGGTTCTTCTATGATCCGTTCAATCGTGGCTATAATTTTTCTTTGTGACTTCGTGTCTTTGTGGTGCTTTTTCTTCTTCTTGCGTATCTATATGCTACATGATGCGGAGGTGAGTTCAGCGTTTTACCTGTGTGCTATAATCTTTTTTAAAATGCCATATTTGTCTTTGACAGGTATGGTATTTTTTGTTATTTTTGTTTCTATTCTGGGAAGGGTGCTTGGGCATCGGTGGGACGGGTAAATACTAAATCCCTTAGGATGAAACGCTTTTTTATTTTTATTTTATTGCCTTGGTTCTTTTATGGAGAGCTGAAGGCCCAAATGCAGGCATCTGTATCTTCAGCTATTGTTTTTGGCGGAGAGGAGCAGACGCCTTTCTTTATTTATAGTGGACAGGAAGGCCAAGTGCTTCAAACAGATCAATTCTTCACTCCCTATCTTTTTATGGATGTCGGATATAATACTATTTCAAAGCGTAAGAGGTGGACTTTTACTTCTAAAGTGAGTGGTTATGTTACTAGTCAACCAGATCAAAATATGCTGGTGTTAAACCAATATTATGCCGCTGCTACTTATTTGGGTTTTCGACTCTCTTTGGGTGCAGAATCTACGAGCCCTCGATATGGTGGTTTGTCCTTAACCAATGGAGATATGTTGATGAGCAATAATGCCCGTCCTTATCCTAAGGTAGTGTTCTCTACGGATGGTTATATTGCTCTGCCTTTTGGTGTTTTGTCCAAGTGGATAGAGTGGTATGCTGAGTATGGAGAAGGTGTACTCAATGATGACCGCTATGTGGATCGACCTCATCTGCATCAAAAGAAATTTCATTTGAAACTAATGTTACCTCATGGATTTAGTGTGACGGCTGGATTAGATGACTATGTGATGTGGGGTGGTTCTTCTCCTAAATATGGTGAGCTCGATGAATCGTGGCAGGGCTATTGGGATGCTATTATGGGAAATGCAGCTTCTAGTGATGGTTTGATTGGAGATCAAATGAATGTCGCAGGAAATCATGTGGGACAGCATGTTTTTCGTGTCGGTTATGAAGTGAAAGATTTTGAGTTGGAGGGTTATTATCTGCACCTCTTTGAGGATGGCTCTGGGAAAGATTTTATGAACTTCCCAGATGGTACATGGGGTGTCTGTTGGCATAAGAAAAAAAGATCTTGGTTGGAGACGGCGGTGGTGGAGTGGACTATCACCAAAGACCAATCGGGTACAGAGCATATTGCTGGGCAACCTTCAGGAAAAGATAACTATTTTAATCATGGGGTGTATGCTTCTGGCTGGACTTATTATGGACGTACTATAGGGACTCCATTGATGGTGCCACGCAAAAATGATCAAGGTTTTGCCTCTACTAGAATGGAAGGTTTATATGTTGGTTTGGGTGGAACTGTTCAAGACAGATGGCGGTGGGAGCTGCGCAGTGCCTACTGGAAACACTATCGATGGTATTATAAGGATGATCCTAAGAGTTATGGATCTAATAAAGGATATCCTAAAGAACAGTGGAGCCTTGGAGCGAGGGTGTTATATCGATTGAGTGATAGGTGGGGTTGTCGAGTAGATATGGCAATGGATAGAGGTGATGTGGTAGGGGATAACATCGGGGTGATGTTCGGAGTGAAGTACCAAATAAAATAATAGCCACGGATTGGACGGATCTTTTAAATGAACCACGAAGACACAAAGGCACAAAGAAGATAATATAGCCACAGATTAGACGGGTTAGACGGATCTTTTAAATTAACCACGAAGACACAAAGACACGAAGGGTTGAAGTGCACGGGATGGGACACTGATGAAACAGATTTTATTTGTTGTTGAAGTGTTCCCTGAAGGGGAAATAGAACATAGCCCAGTATGAAATGCTGGGAAAGAAGACACAAAGAAAATATTTAGCCACGGATTGGACGGATTTAATGGATTTCCACGGATCATTTAAATTAACCACGAAGGCACAAAGACACGAAGAAAATAATATAGTCACGGATTGGACGGGTTAGACGGATCTTTTAAATGAACCACGAAGACACGAAGGCACAAAGAAGATAATATAGCCACAGATTAGACGGATCTTTTAAATTAACCACGAAGACACAAAGATACGAAGGGTTGAAGTGCACGGGATGGGACACTGATGAAACAGATTGGACTGATGAACACAGATCTTATTTGTGGTTGGAGCCTAGGGAAACAAGGAAACTTAGCCTCGGATTAGACTGATGAACACAGATCTTTATTATGGTTGATACGCAGGATTGCACACAGATGAAACAGATTAGACTGATGAACACAGATTTTTATTGTGGTTGAGGTGCATTGAGGAAAGAACCACGAAGACACAAAGACACGAAGGGTTGAAGTATTCCCTGAAGGGGAAACCGAATCTAGCCCAATGGTGGAGACCATTTCTTGACCGCAAGGTCAAGATATCGGTTGGAGCCTTGGGTAAAGAAGTCCCCCACAACCAAGGGCTGAAGGCCTGTCCGAAAAACAGTATTGCCACGGATTGGACGGATTAGACGGATTTCCACAGATCTTTATTGGGGCCATGATGCCGAGCGGAGCACCCCGTTCCCAGCGGTTGAAACGCATGGATGTATTGCCACGGATTGGACAGATTTTCACGGATCTTTGTTGATGTACAGGGGATTGGACACAGATGAAACAGATTAGACTGATGAACACAGATCTTTATTGTGGTTGAGGTGCATTGAGGAAAGAACCACGAAGACACAAAGATACGAAGGGTTGAAGTGCACGGGATGGGACACTGATGAAACAGATTTTTATTGTGGTTGAGGTGCATTGAGGAAAGAACCACGAAGACACAAAGACACGAAGGGTTGAAGTATTTCCTTAAGGGGAAGGCGAACCTAGCCCAATGGTGTAATGACTATGTTGCGCGGTAGCATTTGATAGGAATGGAGTCTTGGGACAGAGTGGTTATGGTTTGAGGATGGAATACAGTTTGACACGGATCTTATATGATTTGTGTTTCTGTTTTAGCTATCTTGTTATAATATGTCTACTATATTTTATTGTTGAGTTAATATTTGCGAGGTGTGTTGTTTTGCTGTTGATTAATAGTTTGTTGTGTGGTTGTCTCGACTCTTTTTTATGATTGGCAAATGTAACGTTTTGTTAAGAAATAGGGGGTTGTTAAGATTTGTAGTGTTTAATATAAATGTTTATGTTATATTAGCATAATCTTAACAGATTATTTAGTTGTGTATATGAAAAAGAGACTTACAGAGTACTGGATGCATCGCTTTCTACCTAAAAGTGTGGTGCTCGGTATGGATATGATAGTGGTGGCAATCACTTTTGTTTTTACATATTTTTTACGTTTTAATCTCGAGTGGTTAAACGTGGATGTGTCTACAATGTATATGCAAACCGGTTTGGTTTCCCTTGTTTATCTGATTTTTTTCTTGGGTTTTAAACCATTCTCTGGTGTAATACGTCATACTACTTTTCATGATGGACTATTGATTGTTAAAGCCAATCTCTCTGCGACAATTTTTATGCTACTAGTTTCTATGGGAGGAAGATCTTTCGATGGAATGAGATCATTTACTATCCCATATTCGGTTATTATTGTACAACTTTTTTTGGTGACTTTCTTATTGATCGCTTTGCGTGTTGCTATTAAAGTGGTATATCACCGAATGATGGCACCAGCCCAAGGGGTACCTGTGGCTATTTTTGGTGCCGGAAGTTTAGGGATGACCACCATGGAGGTGCTTCGAAGGAATAAAAGACCTAATTATCGAGTGGTCGCTTTTATGGATGATTTATCGTCTCTAAAAGGAAAAGCCATTGATGGCGTAAAAGTCGTTGGAGGTGTGGATGCAATTGGTCGACTGGTTGCTTTGGGTTGTCAAGAGTTGATTATCTCAGTACATCCCAAGAACTTGGCTCCTGGACTTAAGAATAAGCTTGCCAATAGGGCATTAGAATTAGGTATTAAGGTGAAGGAGGCTCCCGATTCGGAAGAGTGGATTGAAGGCTCTTTTGGTGCCCATCAAATTCGAGAAGTAAAGGTGGAGGATTTATTAGAACGCTCTCTGATAGATATACATATGGATCGAATTGCCGAAGGGTTGGCAGGATCAGTGGTTATGGTTACCGGTGCTGCAGGTTCTATAGGCTCTGAAATTGTAAGGCAAATTATCTCTTTCGAACCGAAACTTTTGTTATTGGTTGATCAAGCAGAGTCGGCGCTGTATGATTTGCAAAATGAGATCAAAGAGCGTGACTATAAAGGGAGCTATCATGCGATTGTTACGGATGTTTCCAATCGCCATCGTATGACCCATTTCTTTGATAAATATAGACCAACGCATGTTTTTCATGCCGCTGCTTACAAGCATGTGCCATTGATGGAGGAGCAACCATATGAGGCAGTACGTGTAAATATAGGAAGTTGCAAAACAGTGGCTGATCTATCTATTAAATATGGTGTGTCCAAGTTTGTGATGGTATCTACCGATAAAGCAGTGAACCCAACCAATGTGATGGGGGCATCGAAGCGAATTTGTGAGATGTATGTGCAAGGTTTGGCTTCGCAAGAGGGGATAAGAACACAGTTTGTGACCACACGTTTTGGTAATGTGTTGGGATCGAATGGTTCTGTGGTACCTCTATTTCAACGACAGATACGTTTGGGCGGACCTGTATGTGTGACACATAAGGAGATTACTCGTTATTTTATGACAATACCAGAGGCTTGTCGTCTGGTGTTGGAAGCTGGTTTTATGGGCCAAGGGGGGGAGATATATCTCTTTGATATGGGATCTCCTGTGAAAATTTATGAGTTAGCAAAGAAGATGATCCGACTTCATGGTTTGGTGCCATATGAAGATATAGATATAAAAGTAGTGGGGCTGCGTCCCGGTGAAAAACTTTATGAAGAGTTATTGGCTAATAAAGAGAACACCCAACCGACGCATCATGAGAAAATTATGATTGCGAAAGTAAGGTCGGTTGTCTTTAAAGAAGTGCAGAAAGCGGTTGAGTCGTTACTGTATAGTATTGATGAAGAGGGGGAGGATATATTGGTGGCTCAAATGAAAGCCCTGGTCCCTGAGTTTGTCTCTAATAACTCTGTATATGCAAAATTGGATCCACCGAAGCAGCAGGTAAAAGTTGAATAAGAATGATAAAAGGCTATTCGTAACCATTTATGAAAACAATATTTAAAAATTATAGAAGTAGTGTTCGAAGGTCGATCCTACTTTTTCTTATCTCGTTGACAGGAACGACTCTTGTTGCAAAAGAGACGTTTTGGGATCGATTGGAAATTGGAGCGGGGTTGGGGCCGACAAAGTTTACTGGTACAGTAAATATGTCTAGTGGTGATTTTCTCGGGTTCTATCGAACGGATGGTAACAGTATCGGTTTGGCATTTACTCCCGAATTTAGATTACATCTCAATGATTATTTTGCATTAGACATGCATATGTCTATTGCGACTTTATCGGGTAATGTAACCTATAATGGAGATCCAACAGGAACTTCTGTAACGGTAACTCCAGGTACACAGAGAGCATATAAGACGACCATGTATAATTTCATTCCCATGGTGAATTTTAATGTTATTGAAATGGTAAACCCTGGTGCTGGTCAAGATTTTGCATTGATGGTTCGTGGGGGTATTGGGATGAGTTATTGTGGAATACAGACTTTGCCATTTACACCAGAAGATAAATTGTATGATTTTGGTGAGAGTTCACATTGGGTGTTGACGGGTGCTGGAGGAGTAGTTTTGAAGAAGTCTTTAGATAGCCATTGGAGTCTCTTTGGTGCTTTTACTTTTTTGCTTTCTGCTACTTCAAAAGTGGATGCATATTACTTGGATAGTAAACCTGTTAATGAAGGCATTCCTATGTCTGAGGGTAGTATGTTGCCCTTTGCGGGGGATAGCCATGCATATATGTCATTTGGTGTCTCATATCGTTTGGGTGGTGTCAGTAGTGTTGGAGGTCGTCGTTATAAATCTAAGAAGATGAATGCTCGATCACTAAACCGTAGACGTAAGAAGTATCGTAGTCCTTGGGTGAAATAGACTTTGTGATGCAACGATTAAAATATATTTTAGTTATTATATTGGGGTTGTTGTCTATATCATTTGTATATGGACAACAATCTTCTGATATGGAGGAGATACCTCGAATACCATGGGATGCCTATACGATCTTAAATATTAGAGATTTTGGTATTGCTCCAGTGAAAAAAGAGGTGCCTTTTCATTCTCAAGGACAGTGTGGTATTGAAGATCAAACACATTTCTTGTATTTCCTTTTTAAAAGAAATCTCAATAAGCAGGTTGTAGCCTATTTTGATCCTAACCATTCGTGGATTAAACGTGATGGAAAAACGATTCCAATGTCTTTACAGTATGAGCAGACTATCTTTGATATGTATGAGGTGGCAGCTCGACGTCTAAGAAAGAAATACCGTGAACATAATCGTTGGAAATTGGTGTTTGGTGCTGCCAGAGAGATTCAAAAGGAGGTGTATAATGATTTAAATCGTCGTATCTACTCCTACCGAATTACTTCGAACTATGGTACTGGAGAGTTCCAACAGATGAAGTGGAGGTATGAGGTGAAGAGAGATGTCTCTTCTTTGGAAATCTTTGCTTATGATGCTAAGATAGAGAAAGAGGTGGATAGAGAGAAGCGAAAAGAGCTTCGTCGTCATAAGAAGATCTTGGCTAAAGAGAAGCGAGATGCCAAACGTCTACAGAAAGAGCAAGAGAAAGCAATGATGAGGGCTGAAAAGGAACAGCAGGAGATGGATGAGTAGCTTGTTGAAGTGCAAGGGAAAAGAAACACGAAGGGTTGAAGCGCAAGGGATGGGACACAGATGAAACAGATTGGACGGATTTTCACGGATCATTTAAATGAACCACGAAGACACGAAGGCACGAAGGCACGAAGGCACAAAGAAGATAATATAGCCACGGATTAGACGAATTGGACGGATTTTCACGGATCATTTAAATTAACCACGAAGACACGAAGACACAAAGAAAATAATATAGCTGCAGATTAGACGGATTTTTACGGATCATTTAAATTAACCACGAAGACACAAAGAAAATAATATAGCCACAGATTTAATGGATTAGACGGATTTTCACGGATCTTTTAAATTAACCACGAAGACACAAAGACACAAAGAAAATAATATAGCTACAGATTAGACGGATTTTGACGGATCATTTAAATTAACCACGAAGACACAAAGGCACAAAGAAGATAATTTAGCCACAGATTTAATGGATTTTCACGGATCATTTAAATTAACCACGAAGACACAAAGACACGAAGGGTTGAAGTGCACGGGATGGGACACAGATAAAAATCACCACTAAGACACAAAGACACAAAGAAAATAATTTAGCTACAGATTAGACGAATTGGACTGATTTTCACGGATCATTTAAATTAACCACGAAGACACGAAGGCACGAAGAAAATAGTATTGCCACGGGTTAGACGGGTTAGACGGATTTCCACGGATCTTTTAAATTAACCACGAAGACACGAAGGCACAAAGAAGATAATATAGCCATGGATTAGACGGATTAGACGGATTTTCACGGATCTTTTAAATTAACCACGAAGACACAAAGGCACAAAGAAGATAATATGTAACTACTCAGGTTCTTCAGATAGGTTTTAATCGACAAAAACTTCAAACACGTTGATTTAATGTACAATGTTGATAGATAACAATGTATTTGTTGATTACTTTTAGTTGTTATCTTTTCTATTTTGACCATATGAATAGATCTTTGCAGGCATGAACAAAGTTGATCGTTTAGAAAAAGAAAATAAGGCATTAAAAGAGCAAGTACAATCTTTACTGGCAAAATTAGACATTGTTATGTCGGAGGTAAGAGCTTTGTCAGAAGAAAATGCGATGCTTCATGCTAAGGTTAAGACTTTTGAAGATCAACTATCACGTAGTAAGAAAAATAGTGGTAATAGCAGTTTTCCTCCATCTAGAGATTTATCGACAGTAAAGAAGAATCAATCTCTTCGCAAGAAATCTAATAAAAAATCAGGAGGTCAACTTGGTCATAAAGGCATGACTTTATTTCAAGATGCCACACCGACCGATATCGAATCTCATCATCCTTTAGGTAAGTGTAGTTGTGGAAACACATTGAATCCTGAGGATGCTAAGTTGCTATGCAAGCGTCAAGTTTTTGATATCCCCCCTGTTATTGACCCTATATGTATTGAGCATCGTCTTTATGAGAATAGATGCAGTTGTGGACAAATCCATAAAGGAGCTATGCCATCCAATGTTAATGCACCAGTTCAATATGGTCCCAACATACGTTCGCTAATTCTTACCTAAATTTGGCGATTATAGATTATCAGCATAAATCAAAGTCGCCATCTCATTTTTTTTTGAAGCAAGAGTGTTTTCTGGTAAGTTTTTGGTCTTATTCTAGTCATATTTTAGATTTCTATTACGATACTAACTCTACCTTTTTATTTTAGGGTATACCTTTCCCATTACCGTTCGGTTTAATTTTTCTTTCAATACAAGATTCAAATACTAAGCTGCTGTAAATAATACAATTGGAGGTTTTAAACATCTTTCCCATAATTCTTTAATTTCAAATTCTTCTTGTACCTCTTTTGCGATTCTTAAAGTTGTATTTCTTCCTCCTTCAACAATTTCACCAGCAAAATCGATTAATTTTCTTCTAAATGTATTTGGATATGCTTTGGCCGATATTTTATCGTAGGAAATGTCATTCTTATAAGCCTCAAAAAGTGAATGACTCATTGCCAGAATATAGTAATAGACCTTATTCTGATTAAATTTCTTAAATGGCAATGATTCAGTAGTAGCCAACTCTTTTAGGCTACGATGAATCAATTCGTCTGCACCTCTATGGTGAGATAACTGAACTATACCTTTCGCAGTTAAAATATCACTCATATCTGCTTTTTTTAATCGTTCGTCTGAGATTTTATTTTTTCCAATATTGGTGTAAATCAGATTGTCAGGACCTGACAGATCTAATACCCTCTGACCATCTTCTTCTCGAGACAATGAAGTTGCGATGCAGCGCCAAAACTTACTCCAGCTCTTTAATTTATTGCCAAAATCATAGAGATCCCATTGTAACGTTCCATTAGTATATTTCTCACAATCACCTCGTTTAATGTGTTCTAGTTCAGAGGTTATGTCTTTATACATTTTTCCTGTTGTAATGAAAGAGATATTCAACTGATCAAAAAAGTTGAATGCTTTTTCATCTAGAAAACCACTATCTGAACAAACGATTATAGGGACAGATTCGCTATAACGAGATCTAATCAAATCTACAATATGTTTTACTCTCTCGGTATAGTCATTGCCATGATTAGAGTGGTGATTACCAGGACGAAATAGGACATCTATAAGGGAGTTCTCCCATGATATATGAAGAGGTTGAAAACCTTTTACTTTTTTATACGTCGGTTTATTGTCTTCTTTCTTCTCTGAATAATTGTTGTCCATTACCATTGTGTCTACCCCAAGAACAATAACCTTAGGCTTTTCATGTAGTAATCGCCAAATAAAGAGTTCATTTAGAATCTCAGACAGTTCACTGTTTGATAGTTGTGACAGTTTTACTATGAATCGTTTTATTTGAAAACTAGAGGCTAATTCATTCTTCTCAATACCAATAACGGGTGCGTATGATGCACTGAGTTTTTTTCTATCAAAGGAACAGATTGAACTGTGAGTTCCATCAATAAAATGTGCGACCATTTGACAAAAAAATGATTCCAATGTTAAACCATACCCACTGTAGGCGATCTTTGATAGAAACTTGTTTGATACTAGGGAATAGAATCCAATGTTTTTAATAAAATTCATAATCAGTGATAGTCCAGCTCGATCTGATAATTTGGAGCGTGAAATACCTATTTTTGTTATCGTTGACATGATCAAGAGTATTTCTTAAAAGTGAATCAAATAATTTTGTTTTCAATAGTTTAAGATAATGACAATCAACAACATAAATAAATATTTCTTCGTTTTTTTTTGTTAAGTCGCCAAATCTAGGTCTTAGTCTGCATATAGAGCACTATATCCCTTTAAATCGTATTAGTACGCTAGTAGAAGAGCTGACTTCATATAAAATAGGAGATAGAACTAGTGACAATATTTTAAAACATGCAGAAAAGGTATTCACTCCTCTATATGAATCACTACGTCAATCTATTGAAGATGCCAATATAGTTGGATCTGATGAAACAGGTTGTAAAATAGATGGCAGTAAAGGATGGATGTGGGTTTGGCAAAATTATGAACTAACTTTTATTACAGCTCACAGATCTAGAGGTTATAAAGTTGTGGTAGAAAATTTCAAAGATGGATTTACTAACGCTACTTTAGTAAGTGACTGTTATGCTTCACAACTGAAAACTCCAGCCAAACATTATCAGCTATGCTTAGCACATTTACAGCGTGAATTGATCTATATCAAAGAACAGACCACCAACAACTGGGCACAAGATATTTTAGACCTTTTTACTGCATCGATGAAATTAAAACGGGAATCTGAAGAGAGCGATTTCCCTCTAGACAAAAATGCTTCATTTAAAACCAGATTAATAGAACTCCTGAAGATCGAGACCTACGATAATCAACTCGATGAAATCAGAACATTACGGAAACGATTAATGAAAAAAATAGATAGTGTATTTACTTTCTTAAATCATTATGAAGTCCCGTTTGATAATAATGCTTCGGAAAGAGCAATGCGTAATATCAAGGTAAAACAGAATGTGTCTAAGGGATATCGAACAGAAGAAGGGGCGCAGAGGTATGCCATGTTGCGATCTATAACCGACACATTAAAGAAACAAGGAAAGAGTGTTCTAAACATGATCGCATATTGGCTATCATGCAATAATGTTGCTGTAAGCTGGGAATAGACAACTTTGGAGTATATCTTTTTGAACCATTATTTAAAATTTAATAAAAACTAAACTATAATACTACCTGAGTAGTTACGATAATATAGCCACGGATTAGACGAATTATATATTTAAAAAAGAGATAGCTTTTCCTTAAGTTATAAATGTTTTAGGCTAGGTTTATCCGACTTTATAGGAAGGTAATAGTCGTTTATGAATCAATATTTTAGATGTTAATTTGTGTTTGTATTTGATTCTGGCATGTAGTATTGTTTTGTGTTTTACATTGTTTTACAATATGTTAGGTGTGTTTTTTTTGATGTTTTAAGGTTATGTTTTTTGATACTTTTTTATTAATTTTGTAAAACATATCCCTTTCATCTCTGATTGTTTTGACCTCAATGTAATCAAAAAGAACTATTAAATTTTTAGATAGGGAGTGAACAGTAACTATTTAACCTCTATCTATTATGAAGAAGAAACTACATTTGTGGTTGGCTGAACATTTTGTCTCAAGAACTTTGATTTTTGGGATAGATATATTTTTGGTTTTACTCTCTTACGTTTTTGTTCAAGTTTTATGGCTTTGGCATACCCATGTCATCATTTCTTTTTCAGATTCTCTCTTTTTGATTTTTTCTATTATTTTTTCTTATGGTACCATGTTCTGTTTGTTTAAATCTTATGCTGGGATTATCAGACAGAGTACATTTCGTGATATAAGTTTGATATTTGGTGCCACTGCTTCTGCTTTTGTGATTCTCTTAGCCATTAGTATTTTATCCTCTTTGTTTGGCAATAATTCGGCATGGACCAATACCCAACTGTTTGTACATTCTGCCTGTAGTTTTATGGGACTCTTCATGTGGAGAATGGCCATTAAGATTGTTTACTATTACGGTTTTGGTAATCGACCCAAGGAGTTTACAAAGGTGGCAATATATGGTGCAGGAGCCTTTGGGCGTACTACATTGCAAGTGTTAAAAGGATCGAGTAAGCCTGTTTATGAGGTTGTGGGATATTTGGATGACAATCCTTCATTAAAAAATAAGTATGTATCTAATATTCCAGTATTGGGAGGACTCGATTCGATTTTAATTATTAAAGAGTTAGGTGTAACCGAGGTGGTCTTATCTATAAATAAAAACGTTCTTTCTAGAGAGATGAGACAATCCATTACAGATGGTTTAATTAATGCTGGTATTCAAGTAAAAGTAGCTCCTGAAACTGAGAAGTGGATGGATGGAACTTTTGATGTACAACAGATTCAAAAGGTTCGGATAGAGGATCTTCTTGCTCGAAATCCAATAGAAGTGGATATGAATAGAATTGCTACTGGTTTGCATCATAAAATTGTGATGGTTACAGGAGCCGCGGGATCTATTGGCTCAGAGATAGTTCGCCAACTGATACGTTTTGATATTAAAAAGTTGATTTTGATAGATCAAGCTGAAAGTGCTTTGTATGACCTTCAACAAGAGTTGAGACAGAAGAATATTGTGATTGATGTTGTGAGTCTCGTTGCAGATGCTTCCAATGAGTTTCGTATGAACACTATCTTTAAGCAGTATGTTCCTCAGGTTGTTTTTAATGCTGCGGCATATAAACATGTTCCATTAATGGAGGAGAATCCGTATGAAGCTATCCGCGTAAATATAGGTGCTTGTCGTGTTCTTTCAGAATTGGCAGTAAAATATAATGTGGAGAAATTTGTCATGGTATCTACAGATAAGGCTGTTAATCCTACCAACGTAATGGGTGCATCTAAACGTATCTGTGAAATGTATGTTCAGGCATTAGCCTTGAGAAAGGATCATAGAACTTCATTTATAACTACTCGTTTTGGAAATGTGTTGGGCTCTAACGGGTCTGTGATACCATTGTTTGAGAAGCAGATTGCTGCAGGTGGACCTGTAACGGTTACACATAAAGATATTACACGATATTTTATGACCATACCAGAGGCATGTCAGTTGGTGCTTGAGGCAGGTTTTATGGGTAGAGGTGGTGAGATATTCTTGTTTGATATGGGAAAGCCTGTGAAGATATATCAGATGGCACGTAAAATGATTAAGTTAAGTGGTTTAGAACCGAATAGAGATATTAAAATAGAAGTAACTGGCTTGCGTGATGGAGAGAAGTTGTATGAAGAACTTTTGGCAAATGAGGAGAATACTCTGCCTACACATCACAAAAAGATAACTATTGCGAAAGTACGTACCGTCGATTATAGTGAAGTCTCAGCTAGAGTAAAGTGTCTGATGGATAGCTTAAATGTTGTTTCGGACATCACTCTTGTTAAACAGATGAAAGAGTTGGTGCCTGAGTTTGTATCTAACCATTCTCAATATTGTACATTGGATAAGCCGAATAAAGTGGATATAAGAATTGGAAGAAGAGAAGCTTTCGAAAAAGAGGCGGTTAATGATGAGGTGTAGAATAACTCCTGTTGTGAATAAAATTGATCATGAATAGATTGAGGCGCAAGGATGGAAAGAACCACGAATTACACAAAGAAAATAATATAGCCACAGATTTAACGGATTGGACAGATTTTCACGGATTTTATTGAGCCAGGTAGAGGCGCGATGCTCGCGTCTAATAAAATGTTTAGCCACGGATTAGACTGATTTTTACGAATCATTAAATTAACCACGAAGACACAAAGGCACAAAGAAAATGTTTAGCCACGGATTTAACGGATCTGGGTTGAATCGCAGGGGATGGGACACAGATGAAACAGATTAGACTGATGAACACAGATCTTTATTGTGGTTTAGATGCAAGGGGAGGGGAACTACGAAGACACAAAGAAAATAGTATTGCCACGGATTGGACGGGTTTTCACGGATCATTTCTCCAGACTACAACATTCCCTGAAAGGGAAACCGAACCTAGCCCAATGGTGGAATGCTGACGAAGTGCTTTAGCTCTGAGTTGGCATGGAGCCTTGGGGATATGTACATTCCCCAACAAGGGCTGAAGGCCTGTCCGAAAAATAGTATTTCCACGGGTTAGACGGATTTTCACGGATCATTTAAATTAACCACGAAGACACGAAGGCACAAAGAAAATAGTATTGCCACGGATTTAATGGATTAGACGGATTTTCACGGATCTTTTAAATTAACCACGAAGACACAAAGACACAAAGACACAAAGAAAATAATATAGCCATAGATTGGACTGATTATACGGATCTTTGTTGGGGTCATGATACCGAGCGGCAGCACCCCGTTCCCAGCGGTTGAATCGCAGGTAATGGCACACAGATGAAACAGATTAGACTGATGAACACAGATCTTTATTGTGGTTTAGGTGCAAGGGGAGTGGAACTACGAAGACACAAAGAAAATAATATAGCCACGGATTGGACGGATTTTCACGGATCTTTGTTGATGTACAGGGGATGGGACACAGATGAAACAGATTAGACTGATGAACACATATTAATTCTTGTTCATACATAAATGTAAAAATGCCATAAGTTCTTTTGTTTTGATAATAAACTATTAATTATTCCCGTTTGATAAGTCGTAGATAAGATTTGTCGATGCTTTTGTTTTTTTATGAAAGGTGTCTTGGTTTAATTTGTTTTTATGTCACAGAAATCAGAACAGCGTGTTATCGTTTGTAATACTTATTCAAAGCCATTTATTGGGGGGATTGAGAGTTCTCTTTTTTATATCTCAAATTCATTAATAGAAGATGGAGAGGATGTGATTATTCTAGCCTCCGATAGAACACCTTCTGGTGTACGTGCAGAAAGTGGTATGGAAGAGGGGGTTTGGGTAGAGCGTTTTGTTCATCCTAATCGTATTTGGTTATTATTCGAACCTTTGATTCTTGTTTTTACATTTTGGCGTTATCTTAAAAAAAAGAAGTGGCACAAAGAGACCCGAGTGATATGCCGTAGTCATCTTATGGTAATGTCTTTTCTACTATACGGAATGAAGAATATTGTTTATGTTGTTCCTAGTATTGTGGAAAGATCAGATACCCATGTTAGTCATGTTTTGACAGGATTAGATCGATTTAAAGATCTTATAATACGTCATATTGTGGTTCGTCAGCATATTTTCATACAAAATAGAGTGTTAAAAAAATCTCCTTTTTTGATGGTATTAAGTCGACTAATGCAAAATGAGGTTGCATCCATTGTTTCAAGAGATGATATTAGTATGTGTCCTCCTGGAGTTGATCACAGTCGTTTTTTTCCTTCCAAGACAGTTCGTCAAGATATTCGAAAGCGGCTTGGAATAGAAAAACGTTTTGTGTATTTATGTGTTGGGAGAGTTGTTTCGATAAAATGTTTTCCAGATATCTTGCATGCCTTAAATTTAATGTCCCCTTGTATTCGAGAAAAAATATCTGTTTTAATTGTAGGAGATGGTTTGGAGTATAATGACCTTAAAAGAATGGTGAGGCAATTTAAATTAGATGGTTGTGTCCATCTACTAGGTGCAAGTCAAAGACCAGAAGATTACTATAAAGCTGCCGATTGTTTCTTAATGACATCTATTTGTGAACCCTTTGGTCAGACTATTACGGAGTCTTTGGCTTCTGGAATACCAGTTATTGCTTATAAAGGGGAGGGAGTTGTTACTGCTTCTGAAGATATATTAGAAGATGGGTATAATGGGTTCTTTTGTACCCGAGATACTATGTCATTGAAAGAGACCATGCTTTCGGTTCAAGATATGTCTAAAGCCGCTTTTCAAGAGGTTAAACAGCATTGTGTGGCTTCAAGTTACTCTTATTCGTGGGCACATTTCGCTAAAGCTTGTTTAGACCTTGTTTCGAAAGGTTGATGATATGAATAATACGGCTTAGGTAAATCAGTTATACTTTACAAAGATCTTTTTATTCAATGTAGCCCCACCTTCTCAGTAGACGAACATTTTTAACTTCTTGACTTTCCAAGCCTCTTTTTATCTTGGTTGGCAGACTACTTACAGGAATATCATTTACTTCCTTGTTTCGATTCGTGAGCGTGGTGATGAAGAGACAACTTCAGCGCTTTGAATATAGCATTATTAAGGTTCAGTTTTATTTAAGCTTTAGTTCATCCTATTGACAATATCTATTTTAGTGTTATTTTTATAGATATGAAGGAATTCTATATTGTTACACTATTACTCCTTATATGGAGTGTAAAAGGATTGCCACAGCCATTATTTCGTCATTATACGATTGAGAATGGTTTGTCACACAATGAGGTGCGTGTGATCAAGAGAGGAAAAGATGGAATGATGTGGTTTGGTTCCCAAAATGGGTTGTCAAGTTTTGATGGGTATCGATTCCGTATATATAAACAGGGGGGTGAAAATACAATATGTGGAGATAAAATATTTTCTTTAACCCCTTCATCTAATGGTAATATTTGGGTTGGGACTACTACTGGCCTTTGTGAGTTGAATCCTGTGACAGGTAAAGCGACAGCTTTTCAAGATACTTTTGCTATTAAGACACATTTAGACAACTCTATTATCACTTCTCTACTTGAAGATCAAAATGGTTATCTGTGGATTGGTACGATAAAAGGAAACTATAGATATTTCAAATCGAATCATACGATTGAAAAAGTTCTGGAGGGTAAGACCATCTATTCATTTAATGAGACCAAGGAGGGATTTTTATGGATATGCCATAATGGAGGGGTGGACTTATTGAACTCCAATGATTATCGACATATAAAACATTTTTCTGCAAATATTCAAAGGGTTTATCAAGATCGTTATGGTCTTCTCTGGGGGATTGGGGGTCATGGGCTCTATCGATTTCATTCTGATAGAGGTGTTTTTGAACATATTAATGAGGTGAGACACCCCTTGAGAAAAGGCTTTAATTCTATTGCAGAGGATAGGAATGGGAATCTCTTTATGGGTAATTATGGTGGTGGTTTGACCATTTATGCCCCTAAAGAGGGGCGTTCTGAATACTTATTCTCTAGACCTTCTCTACAGACTTCAATTAGTAGTAATGACCTCTATGATATTTTTACTGATGAGATGGGAGTTGTGTGGATAGGTACTCAAGAGGGATTGGATTATTATGATTGGTCACGCCAACGGTTTATTAAATGGGAGTACAATCCAGATAATCCTTATGGGTTAGACAACAGTTTTATCCGATCTATATTTCGTGATAAGAAAGGTTGTTTATGGTTGGGGACAAGAGATCGTGGGTTGGAACAAATGGATCTGAATAGCTCTATAACTGCTCCTACTTTTACTCATTTGGGGATTGAAGCAAAAAAGAGGGGATTTTCAGGCCATCATATTGCTGAGATCATGGAAGATTCAAAAGGACGCTTATGGGTAGCAACTCTTGATGGTGGACTAAACCTTCTCAAACCAAACCAATCTAAGTGGAAATCATTCATTCATCAAAGTGGTTCAAAGCAATCTATTCCAAGTAGTGCAACCACTTCGATAATCGAAGATCGAACTGGGCGTATCCTCTTGGGAACTTACCGTGGACTTTCCATCCTTACCCAAGATGATCAAGGAGAGTTTCAATTTACAAATTATGCTTCTGAAGAAGGAAAAAAACATTCGTTATCCGGTAATTCCATCTTTAAAGTCTTTCAAGATCATAATGGTCGCATATGGATTGCAACTAATGGTTCAGGTCTTAATTTGATGCACGAAGAGATGGATGGTCGGATATGGTTCGAACATTTTCGTCATCATCCCGACGATAGAACATCCTTAAGCAATAACGAGGTCTTTGTTATTTTTGAAGATAGTGAAGTTAATTTATGGATTGGTACTTCTGGAGCAGGTTTTAATAAAGTGGTGGAATCTCAAGATGACAACCATATAACACATTATACTTTTAGAAGCTATACTGAAAAAGATGGTTTGCCTGATAATGAGGTGAATGGTATTCTTGAAGATGACGACGGAAACCTGTGGATCTCTACCAATAGTGGTGTCTCTCGCTTTGATCCGAAAACTGAAACATTCTCGAACTATTCTGATTATGACGGGGTGTTAAGTGGTAAGTTTAGAAAAAACAGTGCTTGGAAAGATCCTGATGGCAAGATGTTTTTTGGAGGAACTGCAGGTGTAAATATTTTTGATCCCAAGGATTTTCCAATGCAGCGAACCTTGAATACTCCAAAAATCACCTCTTTAACTATTGATGATTTACACTATCGCCAAGGAGATACTTTAAATCATTGTGTGGTATGGGGGAAAAATAAAAATCAGCAATGGTTTGTAACCCTCCCTAAAACCCATAATCGTTTCAAAATACAGATTTCATCGATGTCTTTTGCCAGTTGTAATCGAAATAAATATGCTTGGAGGATGCCAGAGGTCGATACAACATGGAATTACTATCAGGGAAATGATCCGACCATCAGCTATGCAAATTTATCCGCAGGTAAATACACCTTAGAAATCCGTTGTGTCGATCAAGATCGTTATAGTGATACATTAAAATTGACAGTAACTATTACGAGTCATATCTTTGGTGCATATGTTTGGTTCTGGATGTTAGGCTTACTTTTATTGTTGGCATTTATCTTGAACCTGAAGAAGCAAAAACGAAATACCCCCAAAGATATAGTCATATCTCCAGAGGAGGAAGAGTTAATTGTCCATTTGAAAAAATGTATGACTGATAAAGAGCTTTATTTGGATGTCAAACTAACCCTTTCAGATTTGGCAAAAGAGATTAATGTTACCCCCAATCAGTTATCCCATCTTCTAAACGAAGTGGTCGGACGAGCTTTTTATGATTTTGTGAATGACTATAGGATTGAAGAAGTGAAAAAGCGTCTTGTTGATCCTATCTACCATCATCATACTATTATCTCTATTGCTTGGGATTGTGGATTTAATTCTAAATCGGCTTTTAATCGCATCTTTAAAACCAATACTGGTATGACACCGTCGGCATTTCGTAGAAAATACTCTGTATTGTAACTGTCTGTATTATAGTGTTTATATGGTTCCTTTGCGCAAAAAGACCTCCTTTTGAATACAAAAAAACAGATATGCTTCTATCCCTTTTAGGAATCTTATGTTTGTGTTATACCCAATTCATTATTTAATGGGTGTTTTCTATAGATAGACCAATTAAAACACAAAACTAGATTAAGTATGAGATTCATCGTTTATGCCTTAGGGGTTGTTTTTGCATTTTATGCCAATCCGATAAAAGCACAGAAAGTAGTTGAGGTGCAAAATCTCGATATGTCGAAGATTGAACAACGAATAAGTATCCCGATAAAAAATAAGTCGGTGATAGGAGAACCGATTTCGATTGATGGTAAACCATATGCTAAAGGTATTGGGGTGCTTTCAAATTCAGTGATCACCATCAAACTCAATAGTGCCCAACGTTTCTCCGCCGAAATAGGAGTTGCAGATAATTTGATCCACTATGGTGGAGATAACGAGAAAGGAACGAACCCAATTAAATCTATCCCACTAACTAATGGAAAACGAATTTTCTACAAAGTAGCACACGGACATAAACAGTTTTTAGGAGTAGAAGGGAAAGCAGGAACTGTAGATAGAGGTTCTGTTGTCTTTAGGGTACTACATAATGGAAAGGAGATATACAATAGTGGCTTGATGACACAGGGGGATCCGCTAAAACAGATCGATGTGAAAGCAAAAGGAGGATTATTACAACTTATTGTTGATGATGCAAAAGACGGAAGCAGTGGAGATCATGCAGTATGGGTTAATCCCAAAGTGACCTATCGCTCAAAATCACCAATTATTATTGCATCCGATGTGTTAGCAGATACGTATGAACAGCCCAAAGAGATTGAGCAAAAACTCACAAAGAAAATAGAACAACTCCCTTCTATTTCTGCACCACTGGCAACCCCATCCTATGATTGGTTGTTAGATAATAGTCAGGTCAAAGCACAGGTGTATCGTTCAGAAAATGGTAAAGATATTATTATATCCAACCAATTAATTGCAAGACGGTTTCGATTAATGCCTAATCTTGCAACCATCGATTACACGAACCAAATGACTGGTGAGAGCCTGTTGAGAGCTGTCTCGAATGAAGGTGTTTTAACCATCGATGGCAAAAGCTATAGTCTTGGAGGTTTAAGTGGGCAAGTCGAATATGGCTATACATTAATGAAATGGGTAGATCAAATGACCGCTTTATCTACGGCTTTTCAAGTGACGGACTTTGAAGTGAAACCTCTTTCTGCACGTATGAAATGGAAACAAGTACGGTGGGCAAGCAATAAAAGTATGCCTAGAGGAAAAGAGATCATCTTTACTCTTGTAAAAGATCAAATAGTGGTGAAGATCCATTTTGCACTATACGATGGAATTCCAACCCTGTCGAAGTGGATTGAAGTAATCAATAGAGGCAAATTGCCGATCAGGTTAAATCATTTCAAAGTGGAGCAGTTGGCTATGGTGCCAGGAGAAGATCTTGTGGATATTCCTGAACATTGGATCAAACCGAATATTCATGTTGAGACTGACTATGCCTTTGGTGGAATGAATCAGAAAACATCCAATCATACGGTTTTCTGGGAGAAAGATTTACGCTATACTTCCCAAACAAACTATCCAATGGCTGTGCCTTGTATTCTCGAAGTGAAATCACCGTTAGGGCCTGATACTGATATTCCATCACAAGACACCCTAACCACTTTTAGAGTTTGGGAGATGCCATTAGATACTCGTGAAAGAGAGCGCCAAGGTTTATTTATTCGAAAGATGTATCGTACAATCTCTCCATGGACAACTGAAAACCCAATTTTTCTTCATCTGATATCTACCAACGAAGAAAAGGTAAAAAGGGCCGTGGATCAATGTGCTGCAGTGGGGTATGAGATGATTATTTTGAGCTTCGGTAGTGGACTAAATATGGAAAATGAGTCGGCGAAGAACTACAAAAAGTTTAAGGCTTTAAGAGAATATGCCAATTCCAAAGGGGTGGAGCTCGGAGGATACTCTCTACTATCCAGCCGTTGGATTAGTGATGAAGTCGATGTGATCAATCCCAAGACAGGGAAAAGAGGGGGAATGATATTTGGATCTTCTCCATGCCTAAGTAGTGAATGGGGATATGACTACTTCCGTAAAATGAAGAAGTTTTATCAAGAAACAGGAATGCAGGTATTTGAGAATGATGGTTCATATCCAGGCAATGTCTGTGCATCAACAACACATAAACACCATCATGGTCTGAATGATTCACAATGGAAACAGTATGCTCAAATACAAAATCTATATCGTTGGATGCGTGCAGAGGGAATTTATATGAATATCCCAGATTTCTATTTCAATGCGGGATCCAACAAAACGGGAATCGGTTACCGTGAGGTCAATTGGTCATTACCACGTGAGCGTCAACTGGTTATTGGACGAATGAATATTTATGATGGCTTATGGGAACGTATTCCTAGTATGTGTTGGACTTTTGTTCCTCTGACACAATATCATGGAGGAGGAGCTGCTGCTACCCTAGAACCTTTAAATGATCACCTTGATGACTATGAAAATCATATGATGCAGAATTACGGTTCTGGTGTGCAAGCTTGCTACAGAGGTCCTAGGTTATATGATACCTCAAAAACAAAAGCACTGGTAAAAGAGGTAATTACATGGTATAAGAAATACCGAGATATCCTTAACAGTGATTTGATACATCTTAAAAGAGCATCAGGTAAAGACTGGGATGGATTCCTTCATGTTAATCCTGATCTTAAAGAAAAAGGGTTGGCTATGTTTTTTAATCCTACGGATAAAGATATCAAGCGCAATATCAAATTACCTCTATATTATACTGGACTCGATCAAAAAGCATCCGTGAGAATAAAAGACGGTAAGAAGAGAGTGTATGAAATTACTAAAGATGGTTCCATCACAATCAAAGTAAATATTGCAGCACACTCTTACCAGTGGATCGTAATAGAGTAACATACTTTAATGGGGGATATCAAGGATCTCAAATTAGATTCTTTTATACATGTAAATAATGTACAGCATAGCGTGGTTTGTAACGGCATATCGTCACAAATCATGCTTTTTTATTTACATGTCTCGAAATTGGATAGAAACTTCGATATGTATCTTACTATAGGCTTAACCTTCAAGAAGTGCTAAATTGTGGTTGACATCATGGGCTAGGGCTTTAGCCTTACTATTGTGTGTCTTCTCTCTCTTTTGGACCTTGTTAACCTATAATTAGATTATCTATAGGTTAATTTATGTTTAAATATATGTATTTGTAAATAAGAGTTTAATTAGTGTCATGTTAAGATCTCATAGCAACTATTGTGTCTCGAGGAGATGTTGTGTGGTGTTGTGGCAAGAATTGAAATCACCTATGATAAAATTGTGATATGCCTAGCTTTAATAAGACCATAAATATCAGCTGTATTCTTTGTTTCTAACTCTAGTAAATCACACTTCGGTTTTAAGTAAAAAGTATTTTTTATAATATAGAAATAACTATTGTATGTTTAGAGTTAAGTTCTTGTGTGTTATGCTTATAAGTGTCCTTTCTTTGGGTGTGCAAGCACAAAAAAAGTTAGAAGGTGTGGTGAGAGATAGGCATGGCAAAGCCATCCCTTATGCCAATGTTTTACTCTGTCAATCTCCCGACTCGACATTGTTAGCCAACACCATCACTGATCTTCAGGGCAACTTTGTGTTTGACGAGACACCACAACAAAATACATTCCTAAAAATTAGCTATATAGGCTATAGCCCTAAGTTTGTACAACTCACCGAAGACCTCAAACATATCACCCTCTCGGATAAAATACATAACTTGAATGAAATCACGATAAAGGGTGCCAAAAAAGCCATCATAGAAGATGCAACTGGTTTTACGGTGAAAGTGAAAGATTATACATCCACACAAGGTAAATCAGCTTTAGAAGTACTAGAGGTTATACCTGGAGTATTGAAGAATGGTACACAGATTAGTGTCATGGGCAAAACGGCTACCATCTATGTCAATGGCCGATCCTTAAATCTGTCGGGTAAGGCGGCCGAGAACTATATCGCCTCTCTCCAAGCAGACAATGTCAAGTCCATAAGAGTGATTACCGACCCTGATGCAAAATATGATGCTAACATTACAGGTGGTATCGTAGATATCGAATTGAAATATGATAAAGGAGAAGGGATCAATAGTGGCATTATATTAGGTGCAGGAATCAAAAAGACAGGAATGGTCTATTCTCCATCCATCTCTTTTAACTATCGTAAGAATAAGATGAACTGGTATGGGAGTTATGGTTTCTATACGGGTAAATTCGAAAAGGATATTGATCAGGTTCAACATTACCAAGAGAACGATAAGAAATATATCAATGAAAACCATGAGTTCAAAAAGACAGATGGGGTATCCAATAATATAACTTTAGGATTGGACTATTTTGCATCTAAAAAGCACACCATAGGGCTGTTAATACAAGCAGGAACTTATAACGGGGAGGATGATAGTGGTATCGAAACCTATATCTACCCTGAAAAGGAGGATAAGCCTAAAGATGTATCGATTCAGTCCGACCTATTTAAAGATAATAGCAATAAGAACATTACTTCAAACCTAAATCATCATTGGAAGATAGACTCTACGGGAGCTTCGCTCAATACAGATATCACACTTTCGTATATTGGTAATGACAATAGCCATCTGATGAAATCTACTCATTTAAATGATGTCTATAGCGGTAATAGTCAGAATATCGATAATCAGAACACAATCCTTACGGCACGTATGGATTATGTGAAATCGTTTCGAAACCAGCTCCGATTGGAAACAGGATGGAAAGCAAATGTGCTAAAAAGATCCATAAAGCAAGGCTATGTTGAGTTTGAGAAAGTAGAGACAACTCCTCAGAATATCGATACGAAATATGATGAAAACATTGTGGCAGGTTATGCCAAATTAGATAAGAAATGGAAAACGAACTCCATAGCAGTGGGTGTGAGAGCTGAACATACTTACTATAAGGGAAATACAGAAGAAGAGTTTTCAGATAACTATTGGGATCTGTTTCCATCCTTTTCTTTTCGACAATCCTTGACCAAAAAGAGCAGTCTCTCTGTCTCTTATTTACATAAAATAGTAAGACCTTCTCTCTCTAAACTCAATCCATATCGTTTTTATAATGGTTATAATATTTATCAGCAAGGGAATCCCAATTTGAAACCTTATTATATCCATTACATCAATTTGAGGTATAGCATTCCATCGGTCGTAACCCTTTCGCTTAGCCACTCAAGATACAATGATCAAATATTCTTAGATCCTCAGCGTAATCCAAAAACCAATGAGATCGTAAATACTTATCAAAACCTTGGAAACTCAAATAAAACTTCGCTCTATCTATATATTCCATTAAGGATAGGTTCTTGGTGGAGATCCAATTTTTCTGCCGTAGCAAACTACGACATCTACGATAATCAATACCAAGGTCGAGATTGGAATAGTGATAATCTATGGGCAAGTGTACAATTATACAACCAATTTAAAATTTCAAAGACTTTTACCTCAGAATGGACCTTTTTCTATTCCACAAAGCGCAACTGGTTTGAAACGGTAATAGACCCAAGAGCAAATCTGAATATTAGATTTATAAAATCTCTATGGAACAAAAAAGGATCTATCTCTGCAACTCTAGTGGATCCTTTCCGATGGAATAGTTATGCTTCTACGCTAAATAGTGGCGATATTCATCTGGACATTTCTGAATCCACCGATAGAACCATGTTACGCCTGACCTTTTCCTATAACCTAGGATCGAATCAAGTCAAAAGCAAAAGGCGAAGATCAACAGGTGCTGAATCTATCGAAGGCAGAGTCAAGTAGTTTAAATATAAAGAAGAGGTATATATCATACACTATATGATCATATATCTCTTCACTATACACTTTTGTCATAAATAGACATCCAATATGACCAAGTTTGTGCCAATGCCTTGGTACGAAAGGGATACGACACCTTTTGGTAACGCCGAACTCCTGCTCGGCATCTTGCCACAACCAAAATCCTTTGTGGTTCCCTTTTTCATGCACCTTCATACACTAACATCGACAAAATGATCGAATCGTACTTTCAGCCTTTATATGATTTTTTATCTCGTTCCCCCTATGGTTTTCACCATTGGGCTATGCTGCGATATTCCCTGAAAGGGAATATCGCAGCATAAACAAAAATCAGTGTTCATCTGTGTGCCATTCCGTATGTATCATCCTCGGTTCTTTAAAATCTGTGGCAATATTTTCTTGCCATTAGCCCTCTATAACACTTGGCTTTCTGAAGGTTGATATCGCTTGGCAAAGCGTTTATTTTTCTTTGTACCTATACCTTGATCATAGGCTCTGTATAGGTATGGTTTAGCCAATGCACTATTTTCTCTTCCCAAAGCGCGCCAATAGAACAAAGCCTTGGTACTTCTTCCTTGTGGTATCAAAGAATACTGATAGCCATAACCTAGATTGATTTTAGCGATCACACTCTGTTGATTTACTGCTTGTTGATAATATATCATTGACTTATTCGGGTCGTGAATAGGGTAAGGACCATAAAAATAGATACGTGCCAATAGCTCAATGGAACGTAAACGATGGTTTGAATTGATGGCTTGCGTGATTTCACTTGGGTGTTTGGTAATCCACTGTGTCCATGTAAGAGCTGTACCATTTAGATCTACTTTCCCTAGTGCTTTTAAGTCCGTAATCACTTGAGCGAGATATGTTGCCGATAAATTTTGAGATAGTTTCAATTGAATTGCAGCCAATTTCATTGCTGCATTCTTTGATTCATATGCTTTGGCTATCCATGTCGCATAAGCTTTTTTATTCGGTAAGATGGTTTTATAGCCAGCATAATACACTGATGCCAATAGGAATGCAGCATCTTTGTCTCCTCCTCTTACAGCACTTTGCAACCACATCATTCCATTACTTAGATTTTCCTTCTGGTCGATACCTGTCAGATACCAATATCCAAGTACTGATTGTGCTTTAAAATTCATGGCATACGCTTGATTCGTAATGAAATCAAGATCTTTCCATTGCTTCTCACTCCACTGGTCCAAGGCTATCACCTTCGATTGGCTCTCTGCTACCTTCTTCCAAAAAGCACTTTTTTCTTGGTCGTAGTTCACCCCCATATCATCATGGTCATAACATGTAGATAGGAAGGCTGCAATACGCTTATTTCCTTGATATGCAATGGTTGTTAAAGCCTCAATATCTTTCTTTACAATCGTAGGATTAGCACGTTTATAGTTATAGGTTTTTAGATGTTTATTGGCCTTCTTATTTCTCAACGAAGCAGCAACAATATAATGGTGTAGCGCACTATCTCTGTTTACTTTCGTTCCCATTCCTTTAATATAATAATCGCCTAATATCTGGTGTGATGTGACATAGCCTAGTTTTGCCCCTTCCTTATTCCAATAGAAAGCTTTCTTAAAATCACCTTTTTTATCGAATTCACGACCAATACGATGGTGGGTCTCTCCAGAAAAATCAACATCTAACTTCGCCCCAAAATTATACAAGCGCACTTTATCCCCTAATGCTCTTTTCTCTTCTGACGTCAGCTTGTAATGTTTACTGGCTTTACCCAAAATAAAATCTCTATAGATCGGATCTCGTTTCACTCCCCATCCCTTGTCATAGCACGTCGATAATTTCTCCGCTGGTGCTTTAGCCCCTTTCATCATGGCTTTTTTATACCATCCACATGCGGTACTATAATTTCGTTTTACTCCTTTGCCATAGTAATAGATGTCGCCCAATCGCGTCAATGCCTCCACATCCCCCAGATCAGCTGCTTTGATATATAGTGTTTTTGCATTCTTGTAATCTTTCACCACTCCAGTACCTTCATAATACAGATCTGCTAATAATTTATTGGCCTCCAAATCGCCTTGATTTGCCGCTTTGTGGTACCATAATATCGATTTACTTCGTTTCCCTCGGTAATAGATTTTTCCCAGTTCTTTTTGTGCCGTCACCTGACCACTCTGTGCAAGAGGAAGAAGGAATGGGATGGCTTTCTTTGGATCTATTTTTTTCTTGAACTTTCCATATAGATAAGCATCGGCTATCATTCGCAAAGCGATCGTATCTTTCTGTTTTGCAGCAGTGGTGAGCATTTGAAAAGCTTTCCCCTCATTCTTCACTACTCCTATACCATAATATGTCAAATGAGCCAACAGCCTTGTGGCAGCAATCTGTTTACTATTGGATGCTTTTTGTAACCAAACGACAGCCTTTTCAATATGGATAATATAATCTGTTCCGAGATAACTTTTTCCTAACAAATATTGGTATTCTACATTACCTTCCACTGCACCCTCATAAATTTGATCAAGGCTAGGAGAGAGGCTACTGAATTTGGTCGCATTAGGATACAAAGTTAGAAATAATTGAGACTTGATATTGCCTTTGCGTGCCTCCGATTGAAGAATTCCATAACCTTCTTTTATCTCCATCTCTTCATAAAGGAGTGTCATCGCTCGATCAAACTTATGCTCCGTGGTATAAGTTTCCTTTGGAGTTGACTTGGTTTCTTTTACTTCATCTACTTTGTTTGAAGATAAATCGTCAATCGTTTTACTGGTTGCTGTCGATATATCATCAAAAATACGATTGGCTTCCTTAGCCACTTTGTTGGCCGTAGTATCCACAACAGGGCCTATATCTTTGATGACCTTATCTGCTTTTGTTGTGATCACTTTCACTGCGTTTTCTACATTGGAGGTCACCTTTCCTACCGCTTGTTGTGCCTTTGAAGGGAAATCATATTTCGTTTCTTCTATTGGCTTTCCTTTCTTTTTTGAAGTGCTGTCTGCCAACGCATAACTGTTTGTGATTAGAGGTAGGTTTGAAGAAAAATCATAAGTCGAGATGGTGTGTTTCGAAGTGGTGAAAGTGTCTGATTTCGTGTTTCCCTGTGATGTCAAAATACAAGATAACACTATTCCTGTCACACATAAAAGAGTCCTAAAAGTAGAAGTCCATATCATAGGTTTCAAATGCTTTTTATGTTAATAGTATAGTTGTTCAAAACAGCCCAGTAAAATAATAATTGGCCATTTTTAGTTTGTCTTTATGATAAGAACGAAATTATAAAAATCAACCATGAGTTAAAAGAAGAAACGAAAAAATATGCTAATATATATTGACTGGGGGATCTCACATTTCAAAATAGTACTTAATTATTATGATCCCTATACTTTAGTTTTGTCAATTCAATGGGAAATTATTGTGCTTTTTCTCCTTTTAATAAGGACTATTTCATGTCATTAATCTCAAATTACATTATTTCATGATTCGATTGGTATTAAATAAGAGATTTTTAAGGGCACCACTTTTGAGCCTATTTGTCTTTTGGCTAAGTAAGTCGGTATGTGTTATTATAAAGTGTTTCAAATGAAGACTGTGTTTATGATCTTTTGTGTGTTTTGTAGATTGTTTACTAAAGCATATTATAAGGAATGAATTTTCATTGACAATATTTTGTCTTGTAATTATATTGTAAATTGTTCTTGTTTTGATCGATGGGATGATGAGAATCATTGTTCTCTTGTGAAATAGCAAGAATGGATAAGTTGGTGCAATTTGACATGTATTATCTTTGACAAAAGAGTAATATAAATGCTAAATTAGATCAAATATAATTGAGACAAAAGGCAGGAAATGAAAAAAGTAACAAACGATAGATATCATGAGTCACTCAATCAGGTAGTAGACTATATTCAACTTCATATAAGTGAAAATATAGACTTAAAGACATTGGCGGAAGTGGCACATATCTCGGAGTATCACTTTCATCGAATTTTTAAGGCATATATTGGAGAGTCGTTGGGAGCCTATCTCCATCGTATACGTTTAGAGAGTGCTGCGAGTAAATTGCGGATTACCGATCAGAGTCTGACTGAGATTGCGGAAAAAGTTGGATATAACAATCAGCAGGCTTTGTCTAAGGCTTTTAAGAAACATTTTGGGATCACACCATCTGCTTTTCGTAATTTAGAATCTTATTTTGACTCTAAAAGGAAGCCCCGAAAGGATAGGCTGGGGTTGCACCCTGAAATCCGTTATGAAGAGGATAAGTTGTTGGCATACATTCGTATCATTTCGAAGTATGGTTCGCATAAGGCTTATGATGAAGCCTGGGAACGTTTGGGTAAATTTGTTTCTGAGCATCGTCTTTTTAATGGACAGACCGAAGCCATTGGTTTGAGTTTTGATGACCCTAATATTACGCAAAATGAGAAGTGTCGATTTTATGCTTGTTACTCTATTGAAGCACCAGTAGAAGGGGATGGCGAGATTGGAACCTTGACTTTAAAAGGTGGTCAATTTGCGGTCTTTACATTGCGTGGGTCCTACTCGCAGTTGGGACAGATGTATGATGATATTTATTATGGATGGTTGCAAGAGAGCGAGGTGCGGTTACGTAATCGTATGTCTTATGAAAAGTATCTAAACGATCCTAGTGAAGTAAACAAAGAAGATATTCTTACTGAGATTTATATACCTATCAAATAATCATATGAAAAATAAGTTTTGTCAAAGTTGCCATATGCCGATGGCAAAAGATCCTCAAGGTGGAGGAACAGAAGTGGGGAATGAGAGAAGTGAAAAATATTGTAGCTATTGTTATCAAGAGGGACAATTTACTTTTGAAGACAGACTAGATGGGTTTGTCGATCATACGGTAGATGCAATGGTCGCAGCTGGTAAATGGCGTTGGTGGTCGAAATTGCTGATGAATAAGAGGAGTTTAATGAAGTTGGAACGATGGAAAGATGCATAGGTTATGGCCGATTTTATACTACTGAGTAAAGAAAATATCGACAAGGAGCATATTTGTTGTGCGATCTCTGATAAGAAATGCAAAGAGAGCTATGAGTTGAAAAAATCATGGTTAAAGAAAGAGTTGGATAATGGATATGTCTTCAGACGTATCGATGCTAGAGCAAAAGTTTTTATAGAGTATGGACCAGCAGAGAAGGCATGGTTGCCAATTGATGCACCTAATTATATCAATATCAACTGTTTTTGGGTTTCAGGAAGGTATAAAGGACATGGGAATGCAAGAAAATTATTGCAATATGCTATTGATGATGCAAAAGCCCAGGGAAAATTAGGGTTGGTGACGGTGGTGGGAACCAAGAAATTTCATTTTATGAGTGATACAAAATGGTTATTACGACAAGGTTTTGAGGTATTCGAGAAACTTTCTTATGGGTTTAGTCTGTTGGTGTTAAAGTTTGATAAAAGTGGGACAAACCCTACTTTTAAGCAGAGTGTGCAAAGTGGAATGTGTCCTTTAGATGATGGAATTACAGTTTATTATACCAATCGTTGTCCTTTCTCAGAATATCATGTCTCCACATCACTAGTGGAAACTACAAAGAGAAGAAAGATACCGCTTCATATAAGAAAACTAGAGACTTTATCAGAGGCACAAGAAGCACCTACACCTGCAACTATCTTTAGCTTGTTTTATAATGGTCAGTTTGTGACCACTGACATAAGCATCTGTATGGATCGTCGGTTTGATATGTTAATGGACAAATTCATTGCTGCAAAGAAAAAATGATATCTCATTCAATTAATTTTCCAGTGAAGCTCTCTTGAATATAAGGTTGCATAGACAAATGATATAAGTAGACTCAAATTTATTGTTTCCATCTGTTTGCTATATCTCTAAATATATCATTATTAAAGACGTATTGAATTAAGAATATCAATTTATGTAGAATTATAGTACAAGTACTATATTTTAGGTTACAGGTAGTTTGATTTTAACCTGTTAGATAAGTCTATTTAGGTGTTACAGATATGAAAAAAGACTGCCTTTAAAAGACAGTCTTTTTGTTGAGCCGAATATCAGATTCGAACTGATGACCCCGAGATTACAAATCACGTGCTCTGGCCAACTGAGCTAATTCGGCATGTGGGCGAGCTAACTACATCGCACTGCTACAACCACCTATCCTTGCTGCCTTCCGACCCTGGGGAGTTTCAGTAGGAGCATGTCGTGTAGCACTCACCCGGGGAACAAAAGTAATACCTCTGATGATATTTACAAATAATTCCATGAAAAAAATAAATGTTTTTCATGGAGATTTATAGAGAGATGATCTTTATTGTTGATAATCAGATTGTTTTTGATTCTGGGCTTAATAGTCATAAATAAACACTTTGTGTTTTATGTTGAGTTTTAAAATATAGTATTCAATATCTTCATTGTTTCCGGTATGGCTATTGAACTGTTGGGAGTTTATGTGTGTACTTATATCTTACTGTTTCTAGAGTGTTAATTTTTATTGTTTGTATAATAATGATATGATTTACAGTCTAGTTTGTTTGTAGATTTAGAGCCTTCGTTGTTTTTGATATTATCGTTATGTTATTTTAATAAAAGACTTGTTTAGATTGTTTTGTGTGTTAATTTTTATTATATTTGTTTTATCCCTCAAATGAGAAACATCTTGATTGCTTTTTCTTTACTTTCCTATATAAATTTTTTGTTTCTTGTTTGAGGGTTTTTTAATAAAACTTTTCTTCTCTCTTTGTTGTTCTTAAGGTAATATTTCTTCATTAAATACCTTGTATTATGACGCACTCATATCTTTCTGAATTTGGAATTGGTAGCACAACGACGATTGTTCATCAACCTACATATGACGAATTGTTTATATTAGAGTGTGATCCTGCATTAGATGAACAAGAACGAGGTGTGGTAACTTCATTGGGTGCGGTTAGTGTGGATACAGGTGTTTTTACTGGTCGAACGCCTAAAGACAAGTATATATTAATGGATCATCATACTGATCATCGTGTTTGGTGGACGAGTCAGTCATACCCAAATGATAATAAGCCAATAAGTCCTGAGATTTGGTCCTGTCTGTTAGATTTAGTAACGACATATTTAGATGGAAAGTATCTTTATGTTGTAGACGTGTTTTGTGGAATGGATCCGCAAAATAGACGAAAAGTTCGTGTTGTCACCGAGATTGCATGGCAGGCACATTTTGCTTTAAATATGTTTGTCCGTCCAAATAAAGAGGAGTTGAGGCAATTTGATGAACCCGATTTTTTGGTGTTGTGTGCAAGTCGGGTAGTGAATAGGGAGTGGAAAAAACAGGGACTTAATTCAGAGAATTTTGTTGCTTTTAATTTTGAGCAGGGGGTGCAGGTAATTGGAGGAACCTGGTATGGTGGAGAGATTAAAAAAGGAGTTTTCTCGATGATGAACTATTTTCTTCCATTAGAGGGGATTCCGACAATGCACTGTGCTGCTAATCAGGGTGAAAAAGATGATGTTGCACTGTTTTTTGGACTGTCTGGCACTGGAAAAACGACATTGTCAACGGATGATCACAGGGAGCTTATTGGTGATGATGAACATGCTTGGTGTGATCGAGGTGTATTTAACTTAGAGGGTGGGTGCTATGCAAAGACTGCTAGATTAAGTTTGGAAAAAGAACCAGAGATCTTTCATGCTATTAGAAGAGATGCTTTATTGGAGAATGTAACGGTATTAGAAGATGGTCAAGTTGATTTTTATGATGTTCATAAGACTGAAAATGGACGTGTATCTTATCCTATATATCATATTGATCATCTTGCGTCTTTACAACAGTCCTTAGGGCATCCAAATAAGATTGTGTTGTTAACGGCAGATGCTTTTGGTGTTTTTCCTCCTATCTCGAAGCTTACTGAAACACAATTTTTATATCATTTTCTGTCTGGTTATACTTCTAAAGTATCTGGAACTGAGCAAGGGGTGCTGAGTCCTATTCCAACCTTTTCTGCTTGCTATGGAGCTGCATTTTTATCATTACCCCCAATGACTTATGCATCGTTACTGTTGGAGAAGATAAGAGTACATAAAACAGAAGTATTTCTGGTTAACAGTGGCTGGGATGGAAATGGAGAGCGTTATTTGTTGTCGGATACACGGCGTATTGTTCAATGGGCTTTGTCTGAAGAGGTGAACAATAGTGAATTTGAATTGTTGCCAATTTTTAACCTTAGAATTCCTCGATATATAGATGGTCTAAATACAGCCATCTTAGATCCTCGAAATTGTTATGAACAGAAACATGATTGGGAGAGTCGAGCATTTCAATTGGGTGAAGATTTTATTGAAAATTTCAACAAATATCAAGATATTACACCATACTCATGGATTATTAATGGAGGGCCAATTATTGACTGATGTTTCCCATGTCTTTATTCAGGTTCATAAACCATTGATTCAATGAGCCTAAAGAATTTATTATTTTCGGGTTTATTTTTAAGTACACTGATTATCAATTCATTAAAATCACTATCGATGATTTCTGCGAGAGTTCTCATCAATTCGAGGATAAAACCCCAAATTCGTTGTACTATTACAAGTTCCATTCCTTGATCTTTTACATGAGCAAAGATTCCACCTAGCGTCTCATATGCCTCGAACCTTTTTGCTAAACTAAAAACGTTAAACTCAATAATAGCTACAGATAGATCTGCTATTTGAGCATCAAAATCACTCGATTGAGATTTTCCTAAACCAAAATAGTTCTTTGATTCCTTAAAAAAGACCTCAATACTCCATCTAATACTATATATCTGATAAGCTTTCTCTATGCTCAGCTTTGTATTTGAAGATACCAATAAATGCCATTTCCCTCGCTTACTGTTCTTGCAAAAGAATAGTTTTACATCTGTACCTTTATATTTCACTGTGACTTCTGCACAATATAGACTAAGTGACTTTACCCATTTTACTCTCTTTCGCTGTTTAAGTAAGAGAGCAAGTTCTTTGGTGCTATATTCTTTGTCTTTGAAAGAATATTTAGCACTAGACATCTTAGCCATTGCAACAAGATGCATACCATTAGAGATCACAGTTTTTAATATTGAATCACAGAAGAACCAACTGTCCATAAGTATGTAGTCTACTGTAATTCCTTGTTTAATATTAACCCGACGGTAATTTAACGTTATTTTAAGCTGCGTATTTAATGCTATCAGCTTTAAAGTATTTTTTCACTCTATAAGGTGATTCTTTAAGCATAGTCATATGATCTTTGACATTTTGGGTTAACTTCTCTTGTGTTCTAGGTGAGGGCTTCATAGATAAACCTTGTTTCAAATCGCAATTCAGAAATTCATCTGGATTTCTATCAGGAGAGTATGATGGTAAGAAAAAGAGTTCTATTTTATTCTTATTGTCAGATACCCATTCTTTTACGATCTTACTATGGTGTACTTTAAGATTGTCTAATATCAAAAATATTTTCTTTTTAGAAGTCTTTATAAGTTGTGTCATAAATTCAATTAATCGGTCTGAATTCATCGAACCAGAGTAGATCATAAATTGAACTTTACCTTGATTTGTTACTGTAGAAATCAGGTTAATAGAGAATTTTTTAGACATACTCTTTTTTACAGGAGTTCTCCCTTTTAGGGAATAACTACGTCCATGGTTGCAGTTGTTTTTGACCCCCGTTTCATCTCCCCAATGTATTTCGGCATTTTCAGCTTTTGCTTTTCTTGCGATAGAGGGATAGTCTTCATCTAGCCACTTTTGAACAGCTACAGAGTTTTGCTCATAAGCTCTCTTTTTTGGCTTTTGTGGGGTAAATCCCCAACGACGTAGATAGTCGCCAGTAGTAGTTATTGCTATAACTATACCAAATTGATCTAGAATAAGTTCCTGTACAGCCTTTCTTGTCCATAAAGCAAAGTTTAGCTTTAACTGGTCGGGCATCTTATCAAGAATTAGACTCTGTATTAGTTTTTCTTGTTCTAGGGTAAGCAACTTTAAATCTTCTGATTTTACACCTTTCTTCTTTGATTGTAATCCTGAAAGACCATTAGCTTTGTTTTTCTTTACCCAAGAAGATATTGTAGTGGCTCGAACTCCAAGAAGTTTTGCTACATCTTGCTTCTTTTTACCCATTTTTATTAAACGAATCGCATTCTTTCTTTGAATGAGGCGTTCCGATTCAGGTAGCGTTCGATAGTCTATTTTTTCCATGGAATAAAGATAGTAAATATTATCGATATAATACCGTCGGGTTGATAGCATTTACCATCATCTCTTTTGCCATCGTTATTTTATCAATAACGAGTTCTTTCTCTCGGTTAAACCCATTACTCTTTGTTGATCGTTTCTTTGAGAACTGTTTTTTACGTTGTTTGGCAGTGAGTCCAAATGGAGTCTTTTTATTCTTCCCTCTTTCTTTATGTAGAGAGAAGTCCAATGTAAAATAGCTTTTGCCATCCCATAAACCTAGAAATAATCCTTTAAAACCAAATATATAACGATGGGTTACATGCGACCATATTTTACTAACATGTTCAGTTTTGTAGGTAGACTTCTCAAAATCAGTATCGTCAATAATTAAGCATCTTTCTGCTTGATTACAGTCATCAGAGTGAGAGTTTTTGGCTATTTGACCAAAGAGTTTATTATTACATGATGAAACTATAGTACGCCAATCTATCTGGCTGTTATTTTTAAATCGATAGAATGTATTCTTTTGTGCTTCTAACATCTCTGATAGATAATGCTTACTGTAGCTATAAATATTAGGGATAGAGAAAATTGGGAAAAGTAGTAAGCCTAATAGTATGTCACCTTTGAAGTAAGTAGACTGAGGCAACTCTTTATTTCCTAATTTCAGTTGTCTTAAGTTGAGTAACTTGTAAAGGCTAATAATTCGATTAATTCCTTTTTCACTTGAACTGAAAAAACTCTGTGTCTCTGAAAAAACTTTTGTACTTTTATTCTGAAGCATGATTTATTTGGTTATTGGAACAACATTAATTTACTGATAATTAATGAATTATCAAAATAAACATGCTTCTTTTTATGCTGTAAATCAAGATGTTAGCCTACATGGGAAACATCAGTTATTGAGATATCGTGAAGTGTTGTTTTTAACTATTTGGAGAAGTAGTAGGATCTCTATATTTTTGACAAATGAGAGATAAAGAGGAGGAGAAGTTATTTGCGTTAGATATTTATATTCCTGATATTTCGACTCCAAATGAGTTGCCATTTATAGGGGATATTGTTGCCGGGTTTCCCTCTCCAGCAACAGATTATATGGAACTGAAGATCGACCTTAATAAAGAGTTGGTGTCACATCCAGAGGCAACATTTTATGCAAGGGTGAAGGGTGATTCTATGATGGATGCAGATCTATTGGATGGTGATGTTTTGGTTATTGATCGGAGTATCGAGTTGAAAAATAATCAAATAGCAGTGTGTTTTATTGATGGCGAATTTACGGTAAAAAGGGTTTTGATTGAAGCCGATTGCTGTTGGTTGGTTCCTGAGAATAAATCTTTTGAAAAACTACTTGTAACAAAGGAAAATAACTTTATTGTTTGGGGTGTTGTTTCATATGTTATTAAGAAGGTCATATAGTTTCATGTTATGTCATATGTTGGTTTAATTGATTGCAATAATTTTTATGTGAGTTGCGAGCGATTGTTTGACCCCTCGTTGGACGGAAAGCCAGTCGCTGTTTTATCCAATAATGATGGGTGTATTGTTGCTAGATCTAATGAAGTAAAGAAATTGGGGGTTCCAATGGGAGCTCCAGTCTTTAAATATCGTGATTTAGTTGAAAAGAATAAAGTTCACCTGTTCTCATCAAATTATGTTTTATATGGAGATATTAGTGATCGGGTTATGAAAATAATTTCATCAGAACTACCTTTGGTCGAACTGTATTCTATTGATGAGGCTTTTGTTGGATTCGAAGGTATCTCTGAAGAGAGGATTGCCCAGCTGTGTGAACATATTCGAACAAAAATATTAAAATGGGTTGGCATTCCAGTGAGTATTGGTGTTGGTAGAACAAAGACACTTGCTAAGGTGGCTTCTAATATTGCCAAAAAATTTGATCAACTCAATGGTGTACATATTCTCAAAAATGATTTGTTAGAGGAGAAAGCATTAAAGTGGACTTCACTCGACGATATTTGGGGTATTGGTCGACAGTTATCTAAGAGGTTTAATTATTTAGGGGTATCCACTGCTTATGATTTTATTCAGTTGAGTGATTATGTGGTTCGTAAGACTGGATCTATTCAATCCTTGAGGTCTAAACATGAGTTACTTGGCTCATCTTGTTTTATGTTAGAAAATCAACCTCCAAAGAGGAAGAGTATCTCTAGTACCCGTACGTTTTATCATATGGTGACGGATAAAGAGGAGCTGACTTCACGTATTGCAAATTTTAGTGTGCGCTGTGCTGAAAAGCTACGAAATGAGGGAATATGTGCTTATGAGGTGAAGGTGTTTATTGCAACCAATAGGAATCGAACAGATCTTCCTCAGTATTATCGAAGTGGTTTTTATCGTTTTATTTCTGCAACGCATGATACAATGTTATTATCAAGTACCGTTTCACAATTGATTGATGAAATCTTTGTCGAAGGTTATCATTATAAGAAAGCAGGAGTGATTGTATCTGATTTTATTGATAAAAATATATTACAGATGGATTTGTTTACAGGAAATAGAATGGTAAAGTATGATGATCTTTTCACTGCCTGGGATCATTTGAGTAAAACGTTAGGAAAGGAAACTATTCGTTTAGGAAGGCAATATAAAGGGGACTCCAGTAATGAAAAACGAAGTCCCAGATATACTACGCGTTGGAATGACCTGTTAATTATAGGAGACCCTTCGTGATTTAAATTGTTCTTTTGGTTGTGTTGATTACCATCGATTATAATGAATCTTTGAAGGATCAAACTTATCCTTGTGATTATAATTCTGTTCTGGTATACCTATTGGTATAACATTCAACGGAATGATATGATGGGGAAGATCTAAGATGCGCTTTACAATATGTATTCTCGTCATATCTGGATAGATTGCGGTCCATACTGCTCCATATGATAGTGATTCTACTGTTAATAGAATATTTTGGGTTGCGGCACTACAATCTTGTACCCAAAACGACTCTTCCCACCCATCTAGCATGTTCTTTTGGTTACCACAAACAACAATTGCTGCGGGAGCAAATTTAGTCATCTTGGCATAAGGCAAAAAAGAGCCTAGTTCAAAGAGTAATGCAGAGGAATCAACAATGATAAATTCCCACGGTTGTTTGTTTACTGCAGATGGAGCTGCCATTCCTGCTTTGATCATTAGTTCAAGGTCTTCTCTTGGAACCTTGTCTTCTTTAAAAGAGCGTACACTAACTCTCTCAAGAATAGTTGTAAGAACGTTGTTCATAAGTACTCAATTTTTACAGATAACAGTTAACTAAGGTGGTTTGTTTCAAAGAAAAGCTTATACAACTCTATAATTAAATAAGGGGATACCTACACGCTTTTGTTTATACAAAATTTAACTGTAGTTATTGATCTTATATTTAAAAATAGAGTTGTTTAGATTGTAGTTTTATTCATTACAAACTGTTTGGGTTGCATTTATCTCTACCTCATCGCAAGAAAATTTATTTGTAATTATTCATCACTTGTTTTAAAGTCGAATTGGTTGGTATAGATGGTGCAGAAACAGCCTGATTTGTCTCCATTATAAATTATAAATCTCTTTTTTTGCTGATTTTAGTGTGTTGAATAACAGTGATGCAATAGTCATTGGTCCAACACCACCAGGAACAGGAGTAATAAAACTACATTTAGGGGCTACAGTGTCAAAGTCTACATCACCTAGCAGTTTCCACCCTGATTTAGTATGCTCCGAAGGAACTCGAGTTATACCTACATCAATTACCGTTGCTCCCTCTTTTACCATGTCTGCTTTTAAGAATTGGGCTTTACCTAAGGCAGCAATAATGATATCTGCTTCAAGGCAGACTTCTTTAAGGTTTTGTGTACGACTATGACATAATGTAACTGTTGTGTCAATACCTTTTTGTGACATTAGGATACTCATTGGTCTACCTACAATATTGCTTCGGCCAATCACTACACACTTCTTTCCACTTGTTTCAATATTATAACGAGCGATAAGTTCCATAATACCGTGTGGAGTCGCAGAAACAAAACAGGGAGACCCTAGGGCAAGACGTCCCATATTTTGAGGGTGAAATCCATCAACATCTTTACTTGGATTGATTCTCTCCGTAATCTTCTCTTCTGAAATGTGTTTTGGAAGTGGAAGCTGTACAATTAATCCATCAATGTCGCTATCCTCATTGATTTTCTGTATTTTAGATAATAATTCGGCTTCTGTAACGGATGTGTCATAGCGGTGAAGAGTGGATTTAAATCCAACCTCTTGACATGCTTTTACTTTACTTGCTACATACGTTTCGCTTGCTCCATCATTTCCCACTAAAATTGCTGCGAGGTGTGGACGTTTTCCTCCATCTGTTATTAATTTTTCCACTTGTTCTGCGATTTCCTTTTTTAAGGTTGCAGATGTTTGTTTTCCATCTAATCGTATCATGGTAAAAAGAAATGGTATTTGTGCTACATATACGAATACTAGATCGAAATGTTCCTTGCTCTTAGTTTCTTTTTTGTCAATACAGCTTTGAAGATATAACCATGCTAAGACTGCGATGTCTTCACTTTTAAATCTTATCAAAACAAAATATGTTTGTAGTCACTAAAGGTCCATTTAAAAATAGGATTGGTATTTTTATTTATGAAGATACAAAAATAGCATCGTGTAATTTTATTCGTAAGTATTTTAAAGAAAATAAGAGTGTATTTTTTACATTTAGGTCAGATAGAAGGTCCTTATTTCATCTTTCTGGTTTGTGTATGTAACATTATTTGAGAAATCAGAGAATTGTTATAGCAAAAAAAGACACTAGCTAAATACTAGTGTCTTTCACAAACTATCACATTATTGATCTCTTATTTTTGATAGTTTGGTAATACTTTTAATAGTGTTGCCATATATGCTCCAAAAGCTTGGAAGTGATCAAATCCATCTACTTTTATTGCTTGTACAGGAGCATGATTTGATTGCATATGTTGGATTGCAGTTGATGCATTGATTGGATTCACGATATTATCAGTGCTACTATAGAAAATCATCATTGGTTGTTTGGGGGTCCACTCCCATCGATCGTTGTCCTTCACTGCATCGGCAATCGCTTTATTATTTCCTGTAATTAGTGCTTCAGAGAATGTCGGAGTTAATAGTTTTGATGGTTCCATTGGAACATTTAACGTCTCAATGTCGAGGTTTGATCGAAGATCAGCCATTAATTTATCAGATGGAGTATTAAGAAGTTCACTCCATGAGATATTCAAATTGTAAATTTGGTTATACCCGTTTACAATCCATAAAAAATATTTGGTCATTAAAGATTGTTTTTGTTCCTGAGCAAAAGCAATGTTTGATGCCGTTTTATTGTATGCTCCAGAAGCTGGAATACTTAGTGTAATTGGGTCATTAGTATTTTCTTCCATATATTTATGTAAGGCCATCGTTGCCGATCCTCCTTCAGAATATCCTGTAAGAATCAATTTGTTATTTAGTAGGACCTTCTTATCCTTTAAGAAATCCCTACTTGCCTCAATCATATCATAAGAAGTTTGAGCTAACGTCTGAGCATGTTCATAAGGATGCATGTGATCTAATGAGGCACCATAACCAATATAATCTGGTACGGCAACAGCAAACCCCATACTTGCTAAAGGAGTAGCTAACATCTTGATTTCTTTCCCAGTGTCATACTCAGAAGGGGTGTCACTCTCTTTCCATATTGTTCCATGTTGGTATGAAATCAATGTTAAGGGTAGGTTTGTTTTAGGAACAAGAAGTGCACCAGAAACTTTTACATCTTTTCCATCGTAATTCTTTGTGGTATATATTATTTTATATATATCGATGTCATTTAAAGGTAAATTATTTGCATTTTTACCTACCACTGGATTTACTGCAAGAAGGCCTCTAGAAACCTCTTTGTTAACAGACTGAATTAAATCAGATTTATCGTAATTGGTGTTTAATTTGGCTTTATCATCTTTTGAGCAAGAGCTAAAAGATAATATGCTAATAAAGGCTATGGCAAGAAAATAGATCTTGTATGTCATCTTATAATATTTCATAGAATTGAACTTGTTTTTTGTTAAATAAAGAATTCAAAACTAAACAAAGAGTTCACTGTAATGCAAAACCCATTTGTTAGAATGGTCTGCTTCTTTGCGATATTTTAGTCTGTAAGAGGTAATATCTAGATAAATGACAAAATTGATGCTTTGGTAATTTGCTTATTATGAGTTGATTGGTGTGATTTTGTGTTCGGTGGATATAAATTACATAATTAGAATAGTGCTTATTTAAGAATTGATTGGTTCCAATGATGTTGAAGCGAATGAATAATTACATCTTTTGATAGGTGTTTGATTAATACCTCTCTGTTTGATCTTACATCTTCAATAGGCAATCTTTCCCATTGGATTGTCTCTTTTTTTAACTGATGGATAAGAAAAACTTTTACTCCAATTCTTTTAAGATATTTATAAATATTATTCCTATTATCAAGGAAAACTTTAGCCCCCATCCATAGTGATGCCAAGATATTTCCCAAGGCTTGTTGTCTGTAGTGGTTCATCACTACGAATCCACAGCTTTGCAAAGTCTTGTTGTATTGGTCAAGCGCCATAAAATCATTTAATGGTTCAAAATGCCCCGAGAGTTTTTGTATGCCAATGGTTTCAATTGTCTTTGCATATTGTGTATCACCATAACTAAGTGGAGTAATAATTTTTTGATTCTTTTGTAGAGATAGTGATTTAATCATTTCTATCGCCTCAATATGGTTATTGCTATGAAAAGCTGAATTACCTAAAAGAATATTGTTCCCACAGACCAGCATATCGATCTGTTTATCAAAGATAAATTCCATTGGGTAATAGCTGAAGTTTATCCATTGGCATGATTTCGATAGGATCCCTTTCTCAATAAGCATTTCGTACTCCTCTCTTATTGGAGTTGCAAAATAGGAGATATGTTTCGAGGCTTCAAGAACTCCTTGATCAGGAGAATTAATACCATAGTGGAGTCTGTAATATTGTTTTCGAATAAACTCCCTAATTTTCATTTTGTAAGAGGAGGTGATTAGTTCCTCTGTCTTTTTGCCATAGGATTCATGAATAGACATGACTGTATTACGATATACCTCATAACCGAAATAGCTCCAGATAAATGTGGCTTTTGTAAAGTTTAGAACGATCTGGCTAAACTCGAATGATAAGCTGTGAAGTACTACCCAATGATAGTTCTCTATGATTGAAGTAAGGTGTTGATTTAGTTTATTAAATAGCACAAAATTCATCACATATTCTGGGTAGATATGGTTTATCACTTCTTTTTCCTCTTTAATACAAATGATCAAATCATTTTGTGAGGGAAACGCTTTATCAAAAACCCATTGGGATGCATTAATGAATTTATCATCCATTGCAATATGTAATATCTTTTTATCCATAGAAATCAATTATTTTACTTGATATATATTGAATCTCTTGCGGGGTAAGTTCATAGTATAGTGGTAATCGAAGTAGTGTGTCAGCATATGTTTGACATTGAGCCAGACTTTGTTTCGTGGGGTTATCTATTGTAAGCATATAGGGACTATTATGTAATCCTAAATAATGAAATACAGATTGAATATTTTCGTGTTTAAGATATTCAATAAGACGAGTGCGTTCGTCTAGATCTTTGCATATAAGATAGAAGATATGTCCATTATTTGTAGCATAGGGTGGAAATGAAATAACCTTTATTTTTTTTTGTTTGACTAAAACATTGAGGTTTTTATTATATAATGTTGATAGATGAATTCGTCGTGATTGAATATCATCCAGTAATTCTAACTGTGCTTTTAAATAGGCTGCATTCATGTCAGATGGCAAATAGGATGATCCTGTGTCAACCCATGTGTATTTGTCAATCTCACCTCTGAAAAAACGTGCTCTATTTGTCCCTTTTTCCCAGATAATCTCAGCTCTTTCCGCGAATTTAGGATCATTGATTACCAACATGCCACCTTCTCCGCATTGTATGTTTTTGGTTTCATGAAAGGAGAAGGTTGATAGGTGTCCAATAGCTCCAAGTGTCTGTCCTTTATAGTATGAGCCAATTGCTTGAGCAGCATCTTCAACTACCCATAATTGATATTTGTCTGCTAAAGACATAATGAAATCCATATCACATGCTACCCCTGCATAATGTACAACCACAATTGCTTTAGTTCTACCTGTGATATACTTCTCTAGCTTTGTCGCATCTAAGTTCGGCGTGTTCTCTTCTGAATCGATATATACAATTTTTGCTCCCATTCGGGTAAAAGCCAATGCCGTTGAGACAAACGTAAAAGAGGGGATGATAATTTCATCGCCTGGTTGAATGTTTAAAAGAATTGCACACATTTCTAGGGCGGCTGTACAGCTATGAGTTAACAATGCTTTGGGTGCATTTAGCATTTCACAAAAGAAGGTATTACACCATTGAGTAAATAACCCATTGCCACTAATATGCCCTTTGGTAATGGCTTGGTTAATATATGTAAGCTCTTTTCCTGTTGCATATGGTTTGTTGAACGTAATCATTTTAAGTCTATTTGCAGGATTATTTTTGAGGTTGCTGAGAAGTTAATGACTTCAAATATTTAGGTGTGTCTTCTATACCTACATGAAACATTAAATCTAAAATAGTGACTTGATGTGTAAATGGAGAATAGAGTTGATCATATTCTGGATAATTACTATAATCCATCCACTCCAATTCAACTCCATGTGAGAGAAAAAGCTCTGTATCAATATAAACCTTTGCTGCTGGACCACATAGATATTGATTTGCTTCTGCTAGTTGACATATTTGGATTAGTTTATGATTTTTATCTCCATTAGAGGGGTAGATATCACTTTTAACAATCGGAGTTGTAATATTTAGTTGTTTGCAGATTGCTTCAATAAAATGAATATTAATCGCTGATATTCTTTGATCATTATTGCTAAAGTAGACATCTTCAAGCCATGGCATGACCTGTTTGAAGAATGGCGATTTCTTGTAGTGTTGTTTTAACAAGCTAACATGTTTCTTTCTCCAATCGTTATTGGAAACAATGGTTTGATCTATTTGTTGAGTTGATTTATGCTTAATCGAACATGGAATGGTAAGCCATTTTGTTCCATGAGGCGTTTTTATAATATTGCGATTCCTCCAGTCTTGTTTGGTATATTGTACCTCATCATAAATAATAAATTCATCGACCATGTTAATTAGATCAAAATATCCTTTCCAAGGAATATAGTTTGATTGTAGTATTGCAATTTTTTTCATCAATTGTGAACCTTTGTTTGTTTTTAGGAATCGAAGTAATTTCAATGCAAATTGAATAGATAGAATTAATTGTTGATACTCGTTTCATCCCAGTGAAATTGTTCAATGTAAAAACGAGAATCTGTGCATTAAAGTATAATGAAAGGTTATTTTATCTGCTGTAATAGTTGTCTTTTTTTTGAGACATCATTGTGAGATAGTTTTGTTTGGATTAGACTATTTATAGATCTCGATGTCTGTGTCCTTGAATAACGTGTTTGCTGCCGATTTTAAAAAGAGGTGATTAAAAACATAACAATCATCGAATTGTTGTTACCTTTGAATTACTTCCATAATGGGTGAGAAGGACAGTAAAATAAAATGAATTTTAATATATGCAGGATTTAACAAAAGGAAATGAGTCAAAACTATTGTTGACCTTTGTTTGGCCATTGATTTTAGCGAATATATTTCAGAATCTATATAATGTAGTCGATAGTGCGATTGTAGGTAATTTTATCGGAAAACAAGCATTGGCTGCTGTTGGAGCATCTTTCCCGATAATATACACTTTGATCTCATTAATCATCGGAGTAGGATCAGGTGCTTCTATTGTTATTAGTCAATATTTTGGAGCTAAAGATGAGTTAAAAGTAAAGCAGGCTATTGATACGATTTTCATCTTCTTCTTAGGAGCATCGGTTGTTATCTCGTTAATTGGAATTCCGATGGCTCCAATTATTTTTCGTTGGATGCGCCTACCTTTAGAATTGCATGACTCAGCAGTGTCTTATATTCAAATCTATTTGGCTGGGATGTTTGTGTTTTTCTGTTTTAATGGGATCTCTTCCATTTTGAGAGGTCTTGGCGATTCAAAAACTCCGATGAAATATATGATTATTGCCACAATACTAAATGTTGTTTTAGATGTGATATTTATTGTTGTATTTGGATGGGGTGTAAAGGGAGTGGCTTTTGCTACGATACTATCACAAGGAGTTGCGTTGGTTGGTGCAATTGTTCATTTGAATCGAACTCATGAGATCATAAACTTAGGTTTTCGAAAGTATGTGTTTAATACAACTGTTTTTAAAGAATCCGTTCGAATTGGGCTCCCAACGGGACTGCAGCAGGCTTTTGTCGCTATAGGTATTTTGGTAATGATGCGTTTGGTAAATGGTTTTGGGACCAATACCGTAGCAGCTTATTCTGCAGCAGTACGTGTGGATGCTTTTGTGAAAATGCCAGCCTTGACTTTCGCTTCGGGTTTATCTTCGTTTGTTGGACAAAACCTTGGGGCTAATTTAGAATTTAGAGCACGAAAGGGGCTGAGGAGTACGATTCTCTTCTCAGGAGTTTATTGCTTGATTATTGCAATGATGATTTTTTTGTTTGGTGAATTTGTGATGTCATGGTTTACTCAAGATCAAGAAGTGATACGTATTGGATATAATTATCTTTGGATATGTAGTTTGATGTATTGGGCATTTTCATTAATGTTTGCCTATATCGGATTTCTCAGAGGAGCAGGGGCAACTTTAATTCCAATGTATATTACTTTAATTAATTTGTGGATTATTAGGATACCTTTGGCAATATTTCTTTCAAAACATTATGGTCCCAATGGATTGTGGGCTAGTTTTCCTATATCGTGGGTGTTAGGTGCAATTGGTGCTGGAACCTATTATGCATCTAATAAATGGCGAGGTAAGATTGCAAAATAGATAAGAAGAAGTGAGTAAGCTATACAAAATATGAATTTTGTATAGCTTACAAGGTTATTTTCTTAATACAATTAGCGTTGCACCATATCCGTATTTTTGGAATGAAGCATCTTGTATCGTATATTTTGCATATCTTTTTCGATGTTCTTTGTATATCTGTGTTTTTAGTGTTCCATTACCTTTGCCATGGATGAAAACAATTTTCTTAACTTTATCTTTAATGGCTTTTTCAACTTCTTGGTGAAAAGTGTCTAGTTGATGTTTCAACATCTCACTTTTAGACAGACCATTGGTGTTGTCTAATAGTTCATTGATATGTAGGTCAATTTCACGCATATCTAGATTCTGTAGTACGATAGCACCCATAATCTTTTTTGAACTTTTATTCTCGCCTTGTGATTTGAGAGCTTTCTTTATCTCTTTTTGAGAGATGTTTTCTAAAGCTTGTTCAATATTATTGATTTGCGGATCATTTAATTGTAATAGATAGGCCTTCTTGGAAAAGAAGTCGTTTTTAATAAATGCTCCTTCTTTATGAAGCTTTACTGGATCAATGGTTACTTCTTTATGAAGAAATGGTGGTAGCTCTTGATTTCGTTTACGAAATGGAATGATTTGAAATGAGAATGAAGGTCTCTTTTCAAAATCACGTTCTTTAAGCTCCATTAAGTTAAATCTCATGTTTGGCTCGAGTGTACCACTTTCAATCGTCTCATAGTAAAGACCATTTCGTTTAGAGAAATGGAATAGAAGAGTGAAGTTTGAGTCATTGACAAGATATGCTTGTACACCTTTGGTGATTGGAGCATCAATATCATTTGGAATTAGTGCCATATGATATTCTGGTTCAACACTATTTTCTTGAATGTTTATCTCAACAAATCCTTTTAGGTCGGGGATCTCTTCTTGAAACCTCCAATCACTATCGTCTTCAATTGCAGTATTTTGTGTGTCTTTCTCTTCATCAAGTAGGTCCGCTTCATTCATTGCATTGGATATGACTAATTCATTCACCATTACAGGAATTTCGAAACCATCCTCATTTTCAACATGAACCATCTTTTCGTTTACAATAGAAACAACGGTACCACCACCTATATCGTTTAGAAACTTTACTTTATCTCCGATTCTTATTTGCATAATATATTGTTTTTCTGTTTCATGAGAAAGAAAGATACAAATTCTAAGCCATTGGTAAAACTTAACACCTGTTACATCTTCCTTCAATAAATGAATTCTTCTTACAAAGATGAAAAAAACTAACATGAATTTAATGGTTTAATTTAATCCATTTAGTTTTTACAAATAATTAATTTGTAACTTGTAGAGAGATATCTATCCAATGAATCATTAAAGCGTAAACCATGGCACTAAACTACATATGGATTCTTTTTTTTATAATTGCTTTTTTATGGGGATGCATACAACTTCTCGTTTATGGAGATTATCAAATTTTTAATGAAATGATAGACGCTTTGTTTCTCATGGCAAAGACTGGTTTCGAGGTTTCATTGGGACTTACTGGAATTTTGTCATTATGGATGGGGATTATGAAAATTGGTGAATCAAGTGGTATAATTCGATCGTTATCTAGAATCTTTTCTCCTGTATTTAGTCGACTGTTTCCTGAACTTGGTGAGAATCATCCTGTTTACGGTACAATTATGATGAATCTATCGGCCAATATGCTTGGTTTAGATAATGCTGCAACACCATTGGGTTTGAGAGCAATGAAGCAAATGCAGGTTGAAAATAAAAATAAGGATATTGCGAGCAATAGTCAAATCATGTTTTTGGTGTTGAATACTTCTGGTCTTACTCTTATCCCAATTTCAATTTTAGTTTATCGAGCACAAGCTGGAGCAGTGCACCCTGCAGATGTTTTTATTCCGATTCTTTTATCTACATTTTGTTCGACTTTGGCTGGTGTAATTATTACTGGTTGGAAACAGAAGATAAATTTTAAAGATCCAGTTCTTCTTACAGCTCTTTTGGGTAGTATTGTTGTAGTTGCTTTTATCGTTTATGGTTTTATGCAGGTGCCGACAGAAATGATGGCTTCTTACTCTTCATTGATAGCGAATCTTATCTTGTTCACTATTATTATTCTGTTCTTGTTGAATGGTGCAAGAAAAAAAATTCATGTCTATAATGTTTTTATTGAAGGTGCAAAAGATGGTTTTAAAACCGCAGTAACGATTATTCCATATCTAATAGCAATACTCGTTGCAGTAGGGGTTTTTAGAGCTTCTGGAGTTTTAGATTTATGTTTAAATGGAATCAAAGAGTTGGTTTTATTGGGAGGTTATGATGATCGATTTGTTGATGCATTACCAACTGCATTAATGAAACCACTATCTGGTAGTGGGGCTAGAGGTATGATGGTTGAATGTATGGATCATTATGGTGCTGATTCATTTGCAGGAAGACTTTCGTCTGTTTTTCAGGGTGCCACAGATACTACTTTTTATATTATTGCTGTTTACTTTGGATCTGTTGGGATTAAAAATAGTCGGTATGCACTGCCTTATGGTTTATTTTGTGATTTTATTGGAATTGTAGCTGCAATATTTATTTCCTATATGTTTTTTTCGTAATAAAAGGTGTATCTGACATTGTTAAATTATGATTGTTTACGGCTTATTTAGAAGATAAAAGAGTATTTTATTTATGAATAATTAAAATAGAAATTACATCTTTGTGAAAATATGATTAATCATAAAAAAGCAACAATGATAAGTAAAACAACACTGAAGATTTTTGTATTATTACTATTTGTAAGCTCAATAGCATTTGCCCAGAAGAGTGAAAAAAAAATGATTTATATTATGGATCCAATGTGTGCTTGGTGTTATGGTAATATAAAGACAATAAATAAGATTCAACAAGAAGTAGATGGAACATTTCCTATTGAAGTTTATTGTGGAGGAATGTGGACGGGAAAGGATGTACCCCATGGTGGTCCTGAGTTTTATAACTTATTGAGAAAACATACTCCAAGTATTGTAATAAAGACCAAAGAGAGGTTTTCTTCGGACTATTATAAGAGCCTGACAGATACTACATATCGATTCTCTAGTTTTGAACCATCTAAAGCACTGTGGATTGTTAAAAAAATTGCATCAAAAGAGTTTTGGAAATTTAAAGAGAACGTTCAGCGTGGGATCTTTGAAAAAGCGATGCGATCGGATCATTTGGATGGATATCTAGAAATTGTGGATTCTATGGGTATCGATCATAATGCTTTTATTGAAATGTGGAGTTCGAAGGAGGTCGATCAGCAAGTCCAAACAGAATTTGAGATTAGCTCGAGTTACTCTAACTCTTATCCGACCTTACTACTTGTTGAGGGTGATAAAAGAACAGTGTTAGGAAAGGGGTATTTCTACGCAGATAAGATATTAAAAGCATTGTAAAAAGTTAATTTTTACGATTATTATGCAAAAAGGGGTGAACATTCGTTTAATGGTTGCCTCTTTTGTTTTGTGCCATCATAAATTAAGAAAAAATGATAAAATAAACCTAAAAACAACATGTTCTGAGTTCTAATTGTATTAACTTTGTTTAAGTTTACACAGTTGCTTATGATTAAGAATATTGGAGTTCGAGTGTGTCAGGTACTTGCATGTTGCCTATTGGTTTGTTGTGGTTGGACGAATGTCTATAGCCATACAATTCCTATTAATCCTACTTCAATAACTGAACAGCAAATCCTTAATAGTACAGACTCTTGTATCAGTGGTTTATTAGAATATAATAAGCAATATCCTTTTAATACGAAACTGGATAAGTTCTATTTTGATTGGATGATGGGACGTTTATATTATAGAAATGCTGAATATAAACAATCTCTAGACTTTCTTTTATCAGCTTTTGACAATGACGCAATAAAAGATTCTATAAATATTTATTATGAATTGATGGAAGATTTAGGAGTGTGTGAGTTGTATAACACACAATATGAGTCATCCATAGAACATTTAAGTAAATGTTATGAATACTACAAAGGGAAGAAGGAGAATACGTATAATTTAAAAGTTGTCATACAAGAGATTTCTTTGAATTATATGATGCTTGAAGATTTTGATTCAGCAGAGAACTTTACAAAGGATGCATTAACAATCCAATGTTCAGAACGTGATATGGTGATGTTTGATGCTTCTCTTTATAATTCCATGGGGAGAATAAAAGGGAAAAAGAAACATCATAAAGAATCTATCGATAGTTACCTTAAGGCTATAGAATTATATGAGTCAAAAGATCGGAAATATTATGTTGCTTCTGTCTATAATAATATGGCTTTAGAATACAACTTTGCAAAGGACTATAAGAATGCACTTATCTCAGCAAAAAAATCCTACACCCTTTTTGAACAATTAGATAATCCAATGGGGGAAGCTAGTGTTGCTTGTACTATGGCAATTGTCTATAAGGATATGAAATTGTGGAGAGAGGCAAAGCGTTATGCCGATAAAGTGTTTTTTATTGCAAAGAAGAATAATTACTTAGTGTTACTTGAGACTTATTACGATATTATGGTTGATATATCCGAACAGTTAGGGAATTTGAGACAGGCTTTAAATTACAGTAAGAAATATCGACAACTCACAGAGAATCGTTACCACATAAAGAAGCAAGAGTATATCAAGAAATTTGAGGCCACTTACGATAAACAAAAGGTGCTTCAACGAAATCTAGAGTTACGAGTGGAGAAAAGAGAAAAAGAACTTGTGCTCCGACAAAAATCTATGGAGAGAGATATTTTCTTCTTCCTTATATGTGCTTTCTTGGTCGTTTTTATTGTTATTATCCGTCGATATATTCTTAAAATTAAACATACGGATGAATTGTTAATAAAGAATGATCAGATTCTGCACCAGAATAGGCAGTTAGAAGAGCTTAATCATAAATATATTGATACTAATACCGCGCTTTATCAATCAAAGAAAGAGTTGGAGAAGAGCAAGAAAGAGAATGATAATGTATTTTCGATTATTACTCATGATTTAAGAAGTCCTTTGACATCAATCATAGGTGTAAACCAGATGATTATTGAAGATTATGATGGGATGTCAAAAGAGGATTTGAAACCTCATTTAATTAGTGTGTTTACACAGGTGAATAATTTAGAAAGGTTATTGACAAACTTATTATCATGGTCTCGTGTTCGTAATGGACAAATTAAAGCAACTCCAAAAATAAAGTATCTTGAAGAGATTGTTGATGATGCTTATTGTGAATTGGTATCTGAGATAAAAGAGAAGAGTGTTCGTTTTTATTTTAATATTGATGAAAATATTGAAGTATATATTGATGATCGAATCTTTAATAAAGTGTTGATTAATGTGATGCGTAATGCTTTGAAGTATTCACATCCTAAAAGTAAAGTTCAAGTATATGTCTCTTCTGAGAGTTATAACTTTATTACACTTTCGATAAAAGATTATGGCGTGGGAATTGATAAAAAAGAACAATTTACTCTATTTCGTAATGATATTCCCGTTGTACATCATGGTACTAAAGGAGAAAAAGGTACTGGTCTAGGATTACGTGTGTGTAAATCTTTTATGACAATTCTCGGTGGAGACATCTTGTTAGAGAGTGATCGAAATAAAGGTACCACTGTTATGCTTAAACTTCCTAAAAACAAGAAAAAAGATAAATAAAACGACTCTATTCCTCTATATTTTCGATAGTTTTTTTATTATTTCTATTTACTTTGTGAACTCTAATGATCAAAAAAAAATTAGAAAGATAAAATGACATTTATTCCAACTAAACAAGATCCTATTGGTGTTGCAGTAAAACATTATTGGGATAATAATTGCCCTACATTAATTGATGTAATTTCAGATATAGCTGAAGACGAGAAGATGGATGCATCCTATTTTTTTCGTAATGAGTCAATAATGCCTAAACTTGAGAGAAAAGCACTGAGATGGTGTGAAGGTCGTATATTAGATATTGGCGCTTGCGTTGGAAGTCACTCTTTGTTGTTACAACAGAAAGGATACGAAGTGACAGCATTAGATAGCTCATATGAAGCGTGCCTGATTGCAAAGAAAAGAGGTGTTATTTCTGTAGAGAATCAGGATTTTTTTCAATATCAACCTTCCGAAACTTTTGATACACTATTACTTCTTATGAATGGTGTTGGAATTTCAGGCTCTTTAGATGGGTTTAAGAAACTATTAAGTCAAGCAAAAAAACTTATCTCTGTAGATGGTTGTATTATATTTGATTCTTCTGATTTGATCTATCTATTTATGGACGAAGAAGGAGAAGCATTTATTGATATTAATAGTAACAAATATTATGGTGTTGTAAATTATCAAATGAAATTTAAAGATGTTGCAGGAGGTCATTTTGACTGGCTATTTCTTGATCCTGATAGTATGAGAGAGATTGTTGCTGATGAAGGTTTTTCTATTGAAAAGTATGAAGAGGGCGATCATTATGACTATTTAGTTAAACTAAGACGAAAAAGATAGGCAATGATGAACTACGATTGGTTATTTCGTTTAAGAAGAGCGATACTTGTTGGATTGGTAATTCTATCCACGACTTTCATGTCGGTAGCAGATGAAGGAATGTGGATTCCTACTTTATTGAAAAAATATAATATGGATGATCTGCAACGACTTGGTTTTCGTTTATCAGCAGATGATGTATATAGTGTAAACCATGCTAGTTTGAAAGATGCGGTAGTACTTTTTGGTGGTGGTTGTACAGGAGAAGTGATTTCTTCAGAGGGGCTGGTTTTAACCAATCATCATTGTGGTTATTCTTCAATACAATCATTAAGTAGTGTGGAAAATAATTTACTCAAGAGTGGCTTTTGGGCCAAAAGTCGATCTGAAGAGTTATATTCTCCTTCTTTAAAGGTGAGATTCTTAGAGCGAATGGAAGAGGTTACAGATAAAATAACATCTAATCTTGAGTCCTTGTCTAAGGCTCAACAAAAAGAGAAAATACAGGAGCGCATTCTTTCTTTAACACAGGAGCTTGAGACGGACTTATTTACAGAAGCGGTGGTAAAACCAATTTTATATGGTAATCAATATTTCTTGTATGTTTATAAAGTTTATAAAGATATAAGGTTGGTTGGTGCTCCACCTTCTACTATTGGAAAGTTTGGTGGTGATACCGATAATTGGGTATGGCCAAGGCATACTGGAGACTTCTCTATGTTTCGAATTTATGCCAATACCGATGGTTCTCCCAGTGAGTACTCTGATGATAATATTCCGTTGAAAACAAAAACTTTCTTGAAGATCAAGTTAGGTAAGCTAGAGAAGGGTGAGCCAACTATGGTGATTGGTTATCCAGGTAAAACCCAGCTATATCTTCCTTCTCCAGCAATTAATATGTATCAAACAACGTCTTTTCCTACTCGAATCAATATTCGAGATATAAAACTGTCAACATGGAAGAATTTCATGGATAAAGATCCAAAAATTGAAATCCAATATGCTTCAAAATATGCGAGAACTGCTAATGGATGGAAGAAATGGAAGGGTGCAATTTTAGGGTTATCAAGGTTTCATGCTATTGAGCGTAAAAAGGATGCCGAGAAAAAATTTCAATTATGGGTAGATTCTGAACCTGAAAGAAAAAAGTCATATGGTTCTATATTGCCGCGTTTTGACTCATTATATGCTCAGTTCGCTATTTACAATGAGCGTCACATCTACTATCAAGAGGTAGTGGAGAGAGGGGCAGATTTATTCCAGTTAAGTACGATATTGAATAGTTTTATTCATGATAAAGATAAAGGGATTTTAGTTGATCAGACTTCCTTATTAAATAAAATTGATAAGTTCTATAATGATTATAACCCTGTCGTTGATGCTGAAGTTATGATGCAACTTTTGAGTTTGTATATTGATTCTGTAGCTCCTGAATTTTATGGTAAATCATTGTACAAAATTCGAGATAAGTTGAATGACAAGTATTTCGTCAAGAAGGTTTACAATAAATCATTCTTGCTAGATAAAGAGTCCGTAAAAGATTTTGTGGTAAATTATAGTAGATCTGAAAGGAGTAAATTAACAAAGGATCCTATATTTAAACTTAAGTATGAAATGGATCAAACTTATGTGTTTACCTCATTTTTCAAATATCAATATATTAATGAACAGATTGAGGCCAATCAAAAGTCCTATGTGAAGGCTCTTAAAGAGATGAATGGTAGAACAAGATTCAAAGTTGATGCAAATCTTACGATGCGTGTATCTTATGGTTCTATCGAAGGGTATTCGCCTAAAGATGGTGTGATCTATAGGCCTTTTACCTCTTTAAAAGGAATTTTTGAAAAGAGTCAAACTGATATCATGGATTATACTGTACCCCAAAAACTAATTGACTTATATAAGTCAAAGGATTTTGGAAATTATATTAATGAAGAAGGACAAGTACCTGTAGCATTCTGTGCATCAAACCATACCACTGGTGGTAATTCGGGAAGCCCTGTTTTAAATAGAGATGGTTATTTAATTGGGGTAAATTTTGATCGTTGTTGGGATGGCACTATGAGCGATCTAATGTTTGACCCTCAATATTGTCGTAATATAATTTTGGATATTCGTTATGTTTTATTTTTAATCGATAAATTTTCCAATGCTCCCAACCTTATTGATGAATTGGAAATTGTTCAATAAAATGAGAGGCTATCTTATATTAAAAGATAGCCCCTCGTTTTAAATATTAATGCTCTGAAAAGTACTTCATAAACTGTGCTCTCTCAAACATTTGTTGATCCATTGAAGGATTGTTTGACAGTCGACCTCTGAACTCGTTTAAATTATTAAAGTTCCATTTATCCATCCATTTTAATAAACTTTGTTCAATAGTTTGGATATGTTCCGCTCCATTTATGTATAGCGATGAACATAGCTGAGTAACTGTAGCTCCAGCAAGTAATTGTTTAATTACATCTTCTCCGTTATGAATCCCTGTAGATGCAGCTATGTCAATACCTTCTACATGTCCGGACACAATACCAACCCATCTTAATGAACGACGTAGATCAGATGAACTACTGAATATCTCACTCGAAGTAATTTGTAGCGTTTCAATATCAATATCCGGTTCGTAGAATCTATTGAATAGGGTTACAGAAGCTGCACCATAGGCTTTTAATTGATCCACCATTCTAACGATATTTGTATAGTGTGAACCAATCTTCATCCCAATAGGTAAATTCGTTGCAGCTTTTACTGTTTTTAAGATATCAATATATTTCTGTTCAATCTCTTCGGATGTTTCAGTTCTACTGGTAGGAATAATAAAAGCATTGATTTCAATAGCATCAGCTCCAGCACTTTCAACTTTTTTCGCAATATCTTCCCACTCTTTGTTGCTAATACAACTTAGGCTTGCAATGACAGGTATATTTACCGCTTTTTTTGCCTCTGAAATAATATTTAAATGTTTCTCTAATGAGTTCTTACGAGTATATTCCTGTATATACTCTATCGCCTCAGGGTAGGACGTATTATGTGCCTCTTTTTGACTTATGTGGTATGCTTCATTTCGTATCTGTTCTTCAAAAAGGGACTTAATAATCACCGCAGAAGCTCCGTTCGTTTCAAACTCTTTAATCTTATCAATCGATTGTGTTAATCCTGAACTTGCAACAACAAATGGGCTTTTTAAATCTAGTCCCATATAACTACATGATAGTTTTGCCATATCTTATCGTTTAAATTATTTCTGATATTGATTTGTTATACCTTTTTACCAATATTATTCTTGAGGTAATCACTATTAATATATTCTGTCTATATCTAAACCTGTATATTTATTATCTCAAAAATAGAAGTAATATAACAGTTCCTCATTGTTTCTTCTCTCTTTTATGCTTCATTAATAGAACCAACTAGATTCATATTTGTGTTCTATTTCTTAAAGTATCAATACTGTGATTGCAATTTAGAGAGCTTTATTCATAATATAGGTTGTTAGTTACTTCGTTTTCCAAAAAGCGTACTCCCAATTCGTACCATTGTACTACCACATTCTATCGCTAATTGGTAGTCAGAGGACATTCCCATTGATAAGGTATTAAAGTAACCTTTTTCTTTGAAGAATGTTCTTTGTAATGTTTCAAAAAAACGTCTTAAGGAAATAAATTCGTTTTTAATATCTATATCCGAATCTGTATTTGTTGCCATCCCCATTAATCCAACGATTCTAACGTTTTGTAGCTTTAGAAAAATTTGGGAGTTCAACATGTCTTCAACTTCAAAAATCGACATGCCAAATTTGGTGTCTTCTTCAGCTATATGCATCTGAAGAAGTACATCAATTACTCGATCATTCTTTAGTGCTTCCTTGTTGATGGTCTGGAGAAGCTTAATGCTATCAACGGAATGAATCAGTGATACAAAAGGTGCGATGTATTTGACTTTATTTGTTTGAAGGTGACCAATCATATGCCATTGAATATCTTTAGAGAGAATTTCTTGTTTGTGACATAATTCTTGGACTTTATTTTCTCCAAAAACTCGAACTCCTTCATTATATGCTTCTTCAAGTAGTTCTATTGGTTTTGTCTTTGAAACAGCTACCAAGGTTACATGCTTTGGTAATAGTTCGATTACTGTTGAAATATTCTGTTTTATACTCATAGTTTGTTTCAGAATGTATTGTTCTCTTGCCCTTCAAAGTTACAATTAATCATTAAAATAACTTCAATTAATGCTTTTTTTCAGATACTTACATGATGATGTTTGGTGTTGTAAAAAGTTGATATATAAGGATATCTTGTAAAAAATATTTAAATTTTAGCTTTTAAAGACAAAGTTTTGATGTCTATTCTACATTTGTCTTTTAGTATTCAACATAATTGAAATGCTAAAAAACAATTATTGTCAAGAATAGATAATTACTCTATTATCTTCGATGCAATTCTTAATGTTCACATTAAAGATGTAAATATTACAACAACTTTTACTCTAAATTTTTATGCTAGAGTATAAATCGTTTAAGGGTATGCATTTTATTAAAATCAATCTATGAAAAATTATTTATTAATTCTACTGTTGTTTATTACTGGGGTCTGTAGTGCTCAGAATTGGACAACTGTTGGTAGTAAAAAGATCTCAAATTTGAGATCCATGGCTCGTTTAAATGATGAGGTGATTGCACTTTTAGGGACTAATCAGGTGGTTAAAGTCGATTATGCAGGGGGAACCACTACGAACTTTATCCCAACTTCTTCTTTTAGTCCTGGAGTTCAGTTAACTGATATCTTTGTATCAACTGCAGGAGAGATATTTTGTGTTGATAAAGGGAACAAGAAGGTTGTTGTTTTTGACAATGCTGGAATAAAGCAACGAGAGGTTAATGTAACCGTAGATAGTCCTTATGCCTGTATTTTAAGATCAGATGGTACTCTATGGGTTGGCGGGAAAGGAATTGAAGTTTATCAAGCAGGAGCTCGTATAAATACAATTGATGGAATGACTTCATCATCTGACCTTTTATCAAGTATAAAAGATTTTTGTGAAATAAACAACGAACTATATTTTATTGATCGTAATAGAGGTGTCTTTAAGGTAGATGGTATTGCTGGATCAAAGGTTCTTGATAATCAGAATTATCGTAATTCAGCAATGTACCATAAGTCGCATCAGATGGCCCCATTTAAGAATATGTTGATGATTGTGGCACAATCTTCTGTAGGTCTTGGGCATGGACTTTATGAGTTTGGAATTCCTGTGAATTACTCGGCATTTGTTGAAGCTATAGGTACGAGTAAATCAGGGGTCTATGGAGTCGTTGCAATGGATGATTATTTATTAATTTCAGGAGATGATGGGGTTAAAAGAGTAGATTATAATGACGTTGTTGCTCCAACATTAACAATCAATAGTTATGAGGTAACTTCATCTAATTCAATAGAGGTTGATTTCACTTGTGATGAAGATGCAGAGGTAACTTTAGACGTTTTTCAAAATGGAGTTAAAGTAAATACGCAAAAAATAGACTATGCATTTTCATCAATTCATAGAAATGTTACGATTGCTGGGTTAACACAGGGAGAAACAACTTATGTCGTTTTAAAAGCGATTGATGCAGATTCAAATGCATCACCTGATGTGAGGTCGAACGAAAAAGTGTTAGATTTAGTGGTTAAGATGAATCAATTAACTCGTAGAGATCCTAACACATTAGATTATTATATTGAATCAAACCTTGCAGGTGATCTTTATTATGTACTTAGTGACGATATTGATAATAAAGCTGAATATAAAACATCAGCAGCAATAGTTGCAGCACATGGAGTTGTAAATGCAGGGTTAATTAAACGAGGTGGAGAACTGAAGACTTTAGGGTTTAATTATTTAGTGAATAAGCGTATTTATTACACTGTACGTAGTGCCACGGGTGTTACTACCAATATGGCAAGCCGTAAGGTAATGGCAATGGATGATATAGATGAAATCAGTAATAAAGTATTGTATACACTGACTGGTGTAGGAAGTGCGCTGTCAGAGACTTGGGTGAATAAGCATGTCAAATACACAACTGATAGAGCAAAAACAGCATTAGCTAAGGTTGGAAATTATCAGATCATCCCTGGTTTGGATCCGTATGTGTTAAAACTTCAAAAAGGAGATCAAGATGATATAGATAGGGGACATCTTAGAGGAATGATTACCGAAGTTTTGTTTCCTCTGTCGATTGCGTATAACCTTAATGATCCTACAAATGCCTACTATCATAATGCTACTGTAAGGGATGGTATTATTCAACTATTCAAATATGCTAATGCACGTAGTTTTGATGATAAATGTTATACTGAGTTTAGAGGAGGAGGTATTTATTTGACTTTATCTGGATACTTCTATTCGTCTTTTTTGATGCGTGATGAGTTAATTAAAGATGGCTTTTGGTCTGAAGTCCTTGCGACTTGTAGTCACTGGACTTCATGGAATTTGCTTGAACGAATCGACAAAGATGGAGGAATTGTTTTTTCTAGGTGGAATGATTTAGATCGAAAGAAGTCGAGAAATTCCGATTTGATGAGATCTTTCAACCGAAATAAACTTCTTACAGTATTGATGACTGGATCTCAGAAAAAAACAAGAGTTTCAGATATGCAGGGTTTGGTGAAACTCATTAATGAGGGGTGTCAGTTATCTCCAGGATGGGGAGGTATGATAAAGAATGATTATACGGGATATCATCACCATGGTTTTTGGGCTAATGCATATAATGCAGATGCCGTTAGAGAAGCTTCAGAGATGGCAAACTATTTATCAGGTACAACATACTCATTGGGAGCAACAGCTTTGGATAATTTGGCAAATTATTGGTTGGCATATACTTTCTATTCTAATAAATATGATACTGCCAATGGGGTGACAGGACGTTTTCCGACAAATAGAAGTTCTTTACTAAATAATAGCATTTCAATTCTATCTATCTCAAAAGCACTTCCAAATGGAAGCCTGAAAGAAAAATTGCAAAGACATTTTATAGATCTGTGGAATAGTACAGATTATGTAAAAGATCAAAGAGCCCGAAATGTAAAATGCTCTATTGGTTATAGTGGTGGAGTCGGGAACTGGCTTGAAGCAAATAGCTTTATCAGTACAACAAAATTAGCTCCATTGATGTATGCCAAAGGTAATAGAACTTTTCCATATGCAGCATTCCAAGTTCACCGGCATAATAATAAAACAGTATCTGTAAAAGGATTTAATAAGTATGTTTGGGATTATGAGAGTAATGGAGAACAAAATTTCTATGGTTATCATCAATCACATGGAGCATTAGAGATCATTGGAACTAATGATACAAATATAAATGCTCCTTCCGCTTCTGCTTCTGGATGGAATTCGAATGGGTATGATTGGAGTCATATCCCAGGAGTAACAGGTTACAAGATGCCATTGGCGAAATTGCTTGAACGTAATAAAAGTTTTCCATATGCAAGATTTTGTTTTGATTACTTTGCTGGAGGGGTATCCTTACTGAATGAATTTGGGATGTATGGCTATAGATTTAAAGATGTTCGTACTTTAAACTCGGGGTCTATTTCAATGAGAGCGAATAAATCTTACACTTTCTTTGGTGATTTTGTCGTATGTGTGGGTAGTAATATACAGGGAACATTGAGTGCTTATCCTGTTCATACTTCAGTCCTACAGAATTTCTTAAGTAATACTGCAGCGCCAACAGTTGTAAATTCAACGAGTCATAGTGGATTGGCTTTTAGTGAAAGTATTACAACTAAAAGTCCTTTAAAATTAGAGGACACTAAAGGGAATGCATATTATTTTCCTAATGGGGAGCATGTTCAAATTCGACGTGAATTACAAAATTCTAGAGATGATCGAAATAAAAAAGATACACATGGGGAGTTTGAACAAGTTTATATTGATCATGGAACACAACCTAAAGGTACAGGATATGTATATGTCATCTCTTTAGAAGGAAAAACTCTTAATGACAAAATTGCTGCAAATCCATCAGACTTCTTTAATGTATTAGAGCAGAGTGGAGATGCACATATTGTATATTCTAAAGAAAGGAACTTATATGGATACAGTTTTTTTAAAGCTGGAATTGTTAAAACGAAGAAAGGTGTTATTGAAAGTATTGATTCTGATGCTATGGCTATGGTAAAAGAGGATGGTAACTTTGTTGATTTTTCTCTTACACATCTTGATTTAGGACTTCTTGCAAAGAATCGTTATTTATCTCAAGTTTGGAGTATCAAAGATGGAGATCGTTGGAATGATCCACAAGAACAATTGGTAAGTGTTAAGTTGCGAGGAGAATGGAATCTTCTCAGTAACGCTGCAGGAAGAGTTGTTTCGAATGGATATGATGCTAAAACAAACTTTACATCTCTTCAATTTAGATCAATAGATGCTAAATCTCTTGAAATAAGACTTGAAAAAGTGGGTATAGCAATGGCTACAGGTGACAGTAATATGAATTCATATAGAATGTACCCTAATCCAACGAATTCGTTATTCCGTATTTCGGGATCAAAAAGCACTGCCAAAAATAGAGTGGTTATCTACGATATTCTTGGTGCAGTTGTAAAAGTTGTGAATGATTATGTTCTAAATAATACTATTGATATTTCATCATTGTGTAATGGTGTATATACAATAGAAATTTATGATGATATGAATGTTCGATCATCATGTCAAAAGATCGTCAAAATATAATAGCTTAATTTTATAGTGTAAAAACCTGTCTGTAGTCATTACAGACAGGTTTTTTATTTTTGAAGATTAAGTCTTTATAATTATAGACTGCTTTAGGAATATCATTTTAATCTAGTGGTTGATCAAATTATTGTTGATATACGTTTTTGGCTCTTTCCAAAATTCAGTGACCCATCATAAATGCAATACGACATGATTACCCACCAAATTACGATAAACAGACAATCTTATACTGAAGTATTAAGTTTTTAGAACCAAGGTTTTAATATTTAATAAAAATAAGATGACTACATATTCTTATGGATTCAGACCTCTTTTTGTATCACCAAATCCATCGTATGACAATAACATATTCATCGATTTAACATCTTAGATGAATCAAGTATCAACAAAGTGTCCTTAAAGTATCAATAGACTACGGAGTAAACACTATCTAAGATATCGTTTTATCTTCTGTAAGTAGATGCATCTTCTTGATTCAAAGTTTCATAAAGATCTTGCAAGGAACGGAGAGGCCTAGATCTGCATCATAGTCGATTACAATCGGATTCTTGTATTCTTTATTTCCATGTATCTCATTTATCAAAATCCGTAATATGGAGGAATTTGAATGTCTGATAAAGCAATGGTTTTATTGGGCAACACATTTAAAATCAAGACTCTTGATTAAGACTGAACCCATGTTCTTGTTATAACTAGTACTCTTTTAGTAGATTGTAAAATCGAGATCTACTAATATCTCCAAAGTAAATCAATTTGTAATATTGATCTTTATTTGTTCTCTGAGATAGTGTAAAGTGGAGAAAATCTAAAAAAAATAAACTTATGATATTTTGAGGTGATAAATCTGGTTGTTTTGTGGTTAAGGTATTGTTACCTAGATGTTTCATTGTTTTGTTGAAATGGCTGGTTTGACTATATTGATATTTTATTCAACATATTTGAACTATATTTTAGGGGGCGTGAAAGCTATCTGTAGAATAGTGCATAAGTGATTCTATTACTGATTCTATTTTTGGAGTAGTGTTTTGAAAACGATGATTACTTAATAAATAAAGAATTTTAGATGAATAGAGTTTCTAAGTCAATTATGGGAGCTTTGACGCTACTACTAGTATGGGGGTGTCAAGAACAGAAGGAGGCAAAAGATCAGTGGTTTTATGATGCAATGAAAATATCGGTAGAGCAAGTTAAGTTGGCTGCTAATCATTTTAAACCAGGAGAGAACCCTCGTTCTATAGAATCTGATGGTTCAGTTCGATTGGCTGGTCCTAAAGATTGGACATGTGGTTTCTTTCCCGGAACTATATGGTATGCATATGAGGCATCACAGGATATTGAATTAAAACAGAAGGCTGCTCAATTTACCGAATCATTAGATGAAGTGAAGAATTATACACACACACATGATCTTGGTTTTATGTTATATTGTTCATATGGAAATGGTTTTCGTTTGACCCAAAATCCTTCATATAAAGAGGTGATAATGCAAGGGTCTAAATCATTATGTAGTCGTTTTAACTCTAAAGTAGGAGCGATTCGTTCATGGGATTTTGGTGAGTGGCAATATCCAGTTATTGTTGATAATATGATGAATCTCGAAATGTTGATGTGGGCGTCTAATAATGGAGGTGATGCAAGTTTTAAGGAGATATCTATTAGCCATGCTAACAAGACAATGGCAAACCATTTTCGTGATGATTATAGCTCATATCATGTATTAAGTTACGACACTCTTACTGGAAAGGTAATTAGTAAAGGAACTTATCAAGGATATTCGGATGATTCTGCATGGGCTAGAGGACAAGGTTGGGGATTGTACGGTTATACATACATGTATGGTCAGACAAAAGACACTAAATATCTTGAGCAGGCGAGACATATTGCAAAATTTATTATGACACATCCACGTATGCCTAAAGATAAGGTGGCATATTGGGATTTCGATGCACCGAACATTCCAGAAGCGCCAAGAGATGCCTCAGCTGCGGCTGTTATTGCAACAGCCTTATTAGATTTGAGTCAGGTAGTTGATAATGGGGATGAATATTTCAATTATGCGGAAGATATTTTGAAGAGTTTATCTACAGAAAAATATTTGGCAAAACCTGGAACGAACAAACTATTTGTGTTGAAGCATAGTGTTGGTGCTTTGCCCAAGGATTCTGAGATTGATGTTCCAATCAATTATGCTGATTATTACTATTTAGAAGCAATGATCAAGTATGCTCATTTGAAAAATATGCCACTAAAGAAATAAAAAATATCATAGGCATGTGTAAAAGCATGCCTTTTTAATCTTACAACATAGACCACATGAGATATTCAATATTAATGTTACTGTGTTTGTGGTTCTTCTCGGCCCATTCACAAGAGAAAGCAAATGCATTATTATCAAAATTAGATCTATCAAGAGATGGACTCAGCGAAGTGAAGGTAGCGACTGAAAATGGTGATTATGATGCTGCACTTAGTCTTTTGACGAAGTATTATAAAGAACGGTCGTTTGTTAATCACCTTGACTTTGTTGATGGAGAAACTCCTTATGCTTTTTCTTCTAGTGATAGCATGAAAGCATTTAATGGAATGAAACACAAGTTTTTTGTTCATTATGGCTATGGATGTCTTGATTATGGGGATACAATTAATTGGAAACACTGGCCAGTTAAAGACAATGAAATACGTTGGCAGGTGAACAGAATGTATTGGTGGATTCCAATGGCTAAACTCTATCATTCAACAAAAGATGAGAAGATCGTAGATGAGTGGATATATCAATATCGTGATTGGATAAAAGATAATCCATTAGGAGTTGATTCTGATATAGATAGATACTCTTGGCGACCATTGGAGGTGGCACGAAGAGTTCAGGATGGTACAAATCTTTTTGAGTATTATAAAAGTTCTGATAGATTTGATGCATCTTTTCTATTAGACTATTTGTCTCTGTATTATAAGCAAGCAAATCATGTACGCCAAAATTATTCTGAACAAGGAAATCATCTTCTATTTGAAGCACAGCGTATGATTTATGCTGGATGTTATTTTCCAGAATTTAAAGATTCGGAGAAGTGGAGACAGGAAGGGATTTCAATTCTAGCAAAGGAGTTAAAAAAACAAATTTTTGAAGATGGATTCCAATATGAATTATCTCCAAATTACCATGTGGCTACAATTGAGATTTTTCGTAAAGCTTTACGAATGGCAGAACTTAGTGGTTTGGCTTCAGAGTTTCCGAAGGAGTATAAACCAACTATTGAAAAGATGATCATGTCGACCATAAAGATTGGAATGACTGATCTTACCTATCCGATGTTTGGTGATGCAAAGCGAGAGAATGAAAAATCAATGCGTAAGAAATACAAGAGATGGCAACACATGTTCCCTAATAACCCTGTGATCGCATATTTTGCTACTAGAGGGAAAGAGGGAGTAGAGCCAGAATTTAGATCTACTTTAATGAAGAATTGTGGATTCTTTTCAATGCGTAGTGGTTGGGATAAGGATGATATTGCATTGGTTATGAAAGCAGGTCCTTCGGGCCATTTTCATTGTCAACCAGATAATGGGACTTTTTCGTTAATGTACAAAAATGTTTTACTAATGCCGGATGCTGGATGTTATGTTTATAGTGGTGGACCGAAAGTTCAGGCAAAAAGAGAGTCATACCGAAGAACTGATGTGCATCAGACTTTAACCGTAGATAATAAGAATATTTCATTAGGAGCATTTAACAAGAAAATAGATAAAGGAATTAATTACGAAGTGATTTCGTTTGATAACCATAGTTATTCCAACGGATTGCATCATCGTGAGATATATTTTGTTGACAACAAATTCTTTTTGGTGTATGATAAACTGACTGGAAATATTACAGGAGAAACGAGGGTTCGTTTTCAAGTGAAAGAGGGCGAATCAACAGTTGATGCAACAAAGAGATTGTTGAATACTCATTATGATAGAGATATTAATGTAATGGTGCAGGATGTTACCCCAACTAAAGATTTACATGTTGTAGAAGAAGATTTAACTGTGTCATACTCTTATCGATCTGAAGTTGATCGCAAAGGAATTGCATTTTTACAGTCCAAGCAAGATGCCGATCAAGTGGAATTCTATACGATAGTTTATCCATATGAAGGGAAAGATCACCCTGATGTGGAGGTGAAAGTCTCAGAGGGTAAGTTTAAAATTAGAACAAAAGATGTAAATCCGAACCACCGTTCAAAAGGGAAATATCAGATCTTAAGATTAAAATAATTCGTCATATTTCTTTTAAAATCATTTGTCTAGATTTTTATTTAAAGGGTTTAGGTAAATCGTTTTATGAATGATCTTTTACACAAAAAACACAATTCAAAATGTTTAAAATAGAATCATTTACTGCTTTAGCATTATGTAGTTTCATTTTCGGAGCTTGTAATGTGAAGCCTAAAAAAGAGGGACATCACCGAGAGGAGATAAGGAAACCAAATATTTTGTTCATCATGACTGATGACCATACAACACAAGCAATGAGTTGTTATGGGAGTAAGTTAGTTGAAACGCCATCTTTAGATCGAATAGCGAATGAGGGAATGCGATTCAATAACTGTTATGTGACCAATGCAATTTGTGCACCTTCTCGTGCAGTAATTCTAACAGGTAAGTTTAGTCATGTAAATGGAGTAAAAGATAATGCAGATGTATTTGATGGTAATCAAATGACTTATCCAAAGTTGTTGAAACGTAATGGTTATCAAACAGCAATGATTGGTAAATGGCATTTGGGGTCAACCCCAAGAGGGTTTGATTATTACAGTGTACTTCCTGGTCAAGGTGATTATTATCAACCTGAATTTATTGAAAATGGGGCAAAGGTTAAAGAACAAGGTTATGTGACAGATATTATAACCGATAAGGCGATAAATTGGTTAGATGAAAGAGATAAGTCTAAACCATTCGCTATGATATATCAGCATAAAGCACCTCATCGGAACTGGTTGGCTGCACCTCGGCATATGGGAATGTATGAAGATCATATTTTTCCTGAGCCAGAGACACTGATGGATAATTATGATCAACGTGGAGCGGCTGCACATGAACAAGAAATGGAGATCAAGAATCATATGTGGGATGCATGGGACTTTAAAATCGCAACGCGTGAAGAGCTTGAAGAGTTTGGTCGTACACACGATTTAAAGACAATTAAAGATGCGAAACAACATGATGTGGATGGTGCTAATAAAAGAAACCAAGATTTGGAAAAACTGTATCGTGTTTATAGTCGATTAACTCCAGATCAAAAAGATGTTTGGGAGAAAGCCTATGCCAAGCGTATTAAACAATTCAGAAATACTCAATGGGATTCGATTTCATTACTCAAATATAAGTATCAATTATATATGAGAGATTATCTTTCAACTTTAGCATCATTGGATGAGAATGTTGGTAGAATGTTAGATTACCTTGAAGAGAAAGGAGAGTTGGATAATACAATTGTAGTTTATACTTCTGATCAAGGCTTTTTCCTTGGTGAACATGGTTGGTTTGATAAGAGAATGATGTATGAACAGTGTTATCGCATGCCTCTATTAATACGTTATCCCAAAGCAATTAAGCCTCATTCTGTTTCAAATGCACTAACGATGAACGTAGATTTTGCTCCAACATTTTTGGATTATGCAGGAATCGTTGTTCCTGAAGAGATGCAAGGGAAGTCGATGCGTCCTGTTTTTGAACAACAAAAAGGTGTGGAGAGTGGCTTTAGAGATGCTACTTTTTATCACTATTATGAGTACCCATCTTGGCATTCTGTAAAACGCCATTATGGTATACGAACTCAAAGGTATAAATTGATCCATTTTTATAATGATGTTAACCAGTGGGAACTGTATGATTTAGAGAAAGATCCGAATGAGTTGAAAAGCGTCTATGATTCAAAAGAGTATAAAGAGGTTGTAATGAACCTGAAAAGAATACTTAAAGAGAAGAAAGAACAATATAATGATCCTGGTGCTGAAAATGAGGTGTTTAATAGAGATGAGATAAGACATTAAAATTATCGAGTTCTTAAGATAGTTGATTCTAAGTGAGGTGGCTTTTTGTATGAATTATATTTTATTTTATGAGGTTTTGTTTAGATTCAGTATGTAGATACATATTCGTCACTTCTACTTAGGATTACATGAATGGTTAAGTTTTTATTTAATAGAGTTTAATCCAAACAAATTTACACAAAAGCAAGAAGGGGAGGTTTATTCGTAGACCTCCTCTTTTGGGCTCTTTCTGAAACTTGGTGTGTGACTATCTTAAATAGAACAATGTTCATATACCATTATCACATCCGACAACATCAATTTCACTTTACTCTGACCAACAAGCTACTATCACCTGCTTTTCCCCTGAGATGGCTCGAAGTTCATTCCAAGTTCACTCGAAGTTCATTCATCGATTTCCCATTTTGGGTGAGGTAATTTCGAATATACTTGGAATGATACCCAAGAAAAAGCAGGTGATAGTAGCATGTTAGTCGGGTGATTGCGGCTTTAAGGGTTCTTTATGAATCTCTATTTATCTAAATCGTCTTAATTTCGCAGGTTGTATCCTTTATGATAATATTTCAATGATTCGTGATTTTCTTCCATCTTGAATGTGTTGTCCAATAATCGCACTGCTTTAATAGGCATCTAAACTCTTCTATGTTACTAGTTTTGGTGAAGGCGATATGTCGCATTGAGAATACAGGAGTGTGATTGCAATCGATTCTGTTTCCGAGCTGGAGCTGCGCGTTCCTAAGAGGATGCATAAAGACCATGAATTACCACATTAAGGTCGTTCACGGTTCTTATGATAACTTGGATTGGAAAAGTGCTTCTACTTTAGGAAATAACCGACATCTTAGATAGGGTTTTCTCCGTAGTTTATTGATACTTCAAGGATACTTCATTGATAGTTGCTTCATCAAAAATGTTAAATAGATGAATATTCTATTGTCATACTATAGGTTTGGTGATGCAAAAGAGTTAACAATCCATAACGATGTGTGTTTTTGATGTTTTTGATGAGAATATTATAGTACTGTGTTCAAAAAGCTTAAACCTACAATAAACGATGGTCTGTTTATCGTAATTTAATTGGTGAATATAGCGTTGTATTGATGATTTAGTTGCAACGCCATATGGGTTATCCACCAAATCTCGGAAATAGCCCTCTTTTTTTTATTTAATAAAGAATTATTGGTCGTTCATGAAGGTTATAGACTCTATGTTGTTTTTATGTAAAACAATAACAGGTGTTTACAATATTTTGCAATCAGTAAATTTGAGGAAATTTGGTGACTGAGATATGTCAATATGTTAATCACTTATATTTCATTATTTTGAATCTAATTAATAAGTATCACAGCTTATTCACCTCATCCTAGTATCAATGCTGAAGCTAAGATGATAAAAACAATGCATTTTGTCCATTTAGTAATTTTCCAAAAAGAAGGACGTTCGAATATCTCAGTGAGTTTTCCAGAAAGGATGGCAAATCCACTAAAAGTGATAAAAGATATTCCCATAAATATCGCCCCAAGAATCATCATCTGCACCATTGGGCTAAAAGATCCCTGACGAACGAATTGGGGGAGAAAACCAATAAAAAAAAGCGATACTTTAGGATTTAGAATATTCATAAGAAAGCCTTTACTTACCCTTTTTACTCCTGTATTATTTGAGACAGGATTTTCCAAATCTACAGAGATTGGTTGTTCTTTAGATGCATGATAGGCTAAATAGAGTAGGTAGCCTGCTCCAGCATATTTAACAAGTCGAAATGCAACTTCTGACTCCGTTAGAATAAGTGATAATCCTGTAGCAACAGCTGTCGTGTGAACAAGTACTCCCAATGAGAGTCCTAATGATATTTGGATTCCATTTTTAGCCCCTTTGGTTATACTTTCTGTAAGGACAAAGATGTTATCGGGCCCTGGCATGATTGCCAATAAAAAAGCTGCAGATAAAAAAGCAAGGATTTGACTAATGAACATGATAGTAAACTTTTTTGTAATCAATTTAGTATGATATGAGTAAATGTTATTCGTATTGATCACTCACGAATATAGTTCAAAACAATATAATAAAATAATTGGGACGTCTAATAGCAAAAAAAAATGTATAATTTGACAACTTTTTTTCATGTTCTATATCGTAATACGTAGATTTGTTGATCATATGATTTTAATGTATCATATAAGTAACGTGTATTATTGATTACAAATAATTTAAATGAGAAATTCTATATTGCTATTTTTCAAGGGTGTTGCTATGGGTGCAGCAAATGTTATTCCTGGAGTAAGTGGAGGTACAATTGCATTATTAACTGGGATATTTAATCCAATTATCGACGCCATTAAGAATGTTAATACGACAACATTCAAAATGTTTTTTAAAGGTGATTTTAAAGGTGTTGCAGAACAAGTTAATTTGAAACTTCTTATTCCTGTTTTCTTTGGAGTGTTTGTAAGTTTGATATCTCTTGCAAAACTATTCAAATATCTATTTGCTGCTTATCCTATATATATCTGGTCTTTCTTCTTTGGGCTGATATTAGCTTCTGTGTATTTTGTGGCAAAACAGATTAAACAATGTAATCTTTCTACCATTGTTACATTTGTTATTGGAACAGCCATTGCATTATCGATCTCTTTTATGACTCCTGCTAGTGAAAACAGTTCCACAATGTACTTAATGTTATGTGGAGTGGTTGCTGCATGTAGTATGATCTTACCTGGTCTATCAGGTTCTTTTGTTTTGATTTTATTAGGGAACTATGAGTTGGTGATGATACGTTCCGTGAGCAGCTTAGATTGGTCCATACTAGCCCCCGTTGCAGTTGGTGCAGTGATTGGATTGGTCGCTTTTTCTCATTTATTATCATGGGTTTTTAAGAAATATCATGATCAAACAATTTCCTTACTTTCTGGTTTTATATTAGGATCGCTATGTATCTTGTGGCCCTGGAAGAGAAAGCTCTATAAGTTGGGTATGAATGGTGAAGTTTTAATTAAGAAGAGTGGAGAGAAAGTGGTGGAAGGATATCAATGGTTTATGCCAGATATGATGTCGACAGAATTCATGATTGCAACTTTATGTATGATCGTAGGAGTTGTGTCAATTGTTGCTTTGGAAAAGTTTGCTGGAAGTTCTAACGATTAATAGCTATTAAGGAATGAAAAAATACGGTTTATTAGGGTACCCCTTGTCACACTCTTTCTCAAAAGGGTACTTTACAGCTAAGTTTAAAGAAGAGACAATTGATGCTGAATATCATAATTTTGAGCTTCCAAAGGCTTTTGATATTATAGAACGAATAAAACAAGACCCTTCTATTGCAGGGTTGAATATTACTATACCTCATAAACAGTCGATAATTCCTTTATTGAATAAGATCTCAAAAGAAGCAAAGGAGATTGGAGCAGTAAATGTTGTTAAAGTATCTTTTGATGAGGATGGTCAGTATCTTTTGTTTGGATTTAATTCAGATGTATATGGCTTTTCGGAATCAATACGTCCTTTAATTAATGCTGAGCATAAGAAAGCACTAGTTTTAGGAACAGGAGGTGCGTCCAAGGCAGTTTATTCTGGCTTAAAAAGTTTGGGAATAGAACCTACGTATGTCTCTAGAAAATCCTCAGAGGGAGTGTTGGGCTATGAGGCCTTAAATCAAGAGGTTATTTCAGAATATACAGTAATTGTCAATGCTACGCCATTGGGAACTTATCCCAATATGGATTCCTGTCCTAATATCCCTTATAAGTATCTTACAAAAGACCATTTATTGTATGATCTAGTATATAATCCTGCTGAAACTTTGTTTATGAAAAAAGGAAAAGAACATGGAGCGATGGTCAAAAATGGATTAGAGATGTTACATCTTCAAGCAGAAAAAGCCTGGGAGTTTTGGAATAAGTAGGTGTATACTATGAGAAATAATAAGTTTATGAATAAAAATCAACAAAGGGGGCTACAGATAGGAATATTTGTGGCCTTTTTTCTTATGTCTATACCACTGTTTGCGCAATATTCTGTGTCAAAATCAGCACCTAAAAAACATTATAAGCAAGCATTAGAGAGTTTTTATGGTAAGAGTTATAAGCGTTCTTTATTTTATATAAATAAATCGATAAAGGGTGCTCCTCATTGGGTGTCTCCTTATTTATTAGCAGCAGAAGTATATTACTATATCGGAAATGATTCCTTGCAGTTAGAGTCATTAAAGAAAGTAATTGAGCTTGATGTTGATATTCGTTACCCTAAAAGTTTTCTGAATATGGCTAATTTAGAGAAGAAAACGCACCATTTTGATATTGCCATTAAATATTATAGAAAGTTCCTGAAGTATACAAAAGAATCAGACTCAACATTTATTAAGGATGTTAAACTTCGATTGGCATCATCGGAATTTGCAAAAGAAGCAATTGCTTCTCCAATCGAATTTTCTCCTTTTTCATTAGGGGTAAATATAAATACAAAAGAAGATGAATATTGGCCTAGTTTAAGTATTGATGAGTCAACATTAGTATTTACTCGTTTATTGAGAATAAATCCAGTCACAGGGCTTAATTATCCATTTCCTCAAGAAGATTTTTATGAATCTAAAAAGAAGGAAAAGAGTTGGTCGAATTCGAAGAATATGGGCTATCCAATTAATACTCCTGAGAACGAAGGTGCACAGTGTATTTCAGCAGACGGACGTCTGTTATTTTTTACTGCCTGTAATCGATTTGGTGGAAAGGGTAGTTGTGATATCTATGTGTCGATGAAGCAAGCCAATAATCGTTGGTCTTCTCCTAAAAATCTTGGTAGGTCTGTTAATACCTCTGGTTGGGAATCACAGCCTTCAATTAGTGCAGATGGGAGATATCTCTTTTTTGTGAGTAATCGCAAGGGGGGAAAAGGGAAAACGGATATTTATCGAGCAGAGAGGACTGATTATGATGTAAACGGAGCACCTGTGTTCGGTGTGGTAGAGCCATTAAATGAACATGTGAACACTGTATATAGTGAGACTTCTCCATTCATTCATCCTGATGGTCGGACACTATATTTTTCATCTAATGGTTGGCCTAGTATAGGAAAAAGTGACATCTATATATCACGTTTAGATAAGAACAAGAGAGTCGTTTCAAGAAAGAATATTGGCTATCCAATTAATACATTCGAAAATGATGAAGCATTCGTGGTTGGTGCGTCTGGTACTTTTGCATATTTTGTGAGTGATAGAGATCGAAAGATGGGAAAAGATATATATGCTTTTTTACTCAAAGAAAATAAACCAGATCCCGTTTCTTTTGTTCATGGAAGAGTCATCGATGCAGAAACCAAAAGACCATTAAAAGCAAATATTGTATTAACCGAACTTCAGAAAGGTGATACCGAGGCTGTTCTTGCTTCTTGGGAGGATAATGGCGAATTTATTGTTAGTTTGCCTCTTCAGAAGAATTACCGATTTACATCACAAGCCAAAGGATATATTTTCTATTCGAAGAATTTTAATTTATCGAAACAATACTCTGTTGGTAATCCTTATGAAGTTTTAATCGAAATGAAAAGACTCGTTATTGGGGTGACAACAATATTGAATAATATATTTTTCAAGACGAATTCTTATTCTTTAGATCAGATAAGTCATAATGAATTGGATTATGTGTGCGAATACCTACAGAATAATAAAACATTAAAGGTTGAGGTTGGTGGCCATACGGATACTGTTGGCTCATTAGAGTTAAATGATGAATTATCTGTTAATAGGGCGAAAGTGGTTCGAGATTATCTAATTAAATCAGGTATTGATTCCCTTAGGATAATATACCAAGGGTATGGCTATAGTAAACCTATTGATACAAATAGAACTTCTGATGGACGTAGACGTAACAGAAGAACAGAACTTAAAGTGTTACAATTATAAATAGTATATTATCAGTGAAGATTAATGACACATTGTTTTTTTATAACTATTCGATCTATTAATTTTGCGTCAATTTTTTGACATACGGTTTTAAACTAAAGTGAAAAATGGTGTGTTTATACAAATAAGTTAAGTTGTTATATTATTAAGTTATGAAAAATAAGCTTTTAAGTCTTATGTTTTGTTTATGCATGTTTTATGTGGTAAGTGCAGAAGAGCATCATGGACATAAACCAGAAGAAGAAGGACGTCACTCCTTATCTCTTTATACCGGTTTTACTCATAATGCTGGTTCCTACTTCTCAAAAGAAACAAAAGAAAAAAGTACGGGAAGATGGGTCCCTACAGTTGGTCTTGATTATTTCTTTACTATAAATCATAAATGGGATATAGGAGCAATTGCAGATCTTGAATTGGAGGAGTACTATGTTAGTGAAGGTCATGGTGAACGTGAATATGAGCGTACCAATGCTGTCGCATTTATTGCTGTAGGAAAATACAAACCTATAGAAGGCTTGGGAATCATTTTTGGACCAGGTGTGGAGTTCGAATTTAAGAAAAATATTGAGACTGAAACTTTATTTGTTGCTAAAATAGGTGTTGAGTATGAGGTTCCAATAAAGAATGGTTGGTCAATTGCCCCCTCCTTTATATATGACTATAAGTATAGTAGAGATCTTAAATTTAGTGCTTACTCTTATGGCTTTTCGATAGGAAAAAAGTTCTAATTTGGCATTGTTTAATGACTAAAGAAGATTGTCTTGTGTGAGGCAATCTTTTTTTATTTTATGTGTTAAAATTACGCTTTTTCTATAATATTATTTGCATTTAGACAAGCAATCACTATTTTCGTATACAGTAACATATAGTTTATGTGTGATATAAAAGATGTTTTACAGTTTGGAATTTAATGATTATTGTTATGATTAATATTCAGGTTGTTAGTCTTTTGTTTGATTGAAAATTGCATTGAAAGGATGCTAGATTGTGTTTATTATGTTCATACGTGAATGAATTAGCTTTTTCACCTGTTTACAAACATAACAGCTCTCATTTGATTTAATGAGAGAGGGGAGAATAAAGATTGATTTTAATTAAATTAAGTTATACATTTGTAGACAATGGTTGTTAACAATAATTATGGTATGATTATTGAAGGCTTGTAAGTGGGTCATTCGGTAATTGCACTTAGTGTATATATTATATATGAATTGTTGCAGTAAACATAGTGAACAAAGGGATTTTTATGAAGAAATATTTAATAACAGCTTTATTCTGTTTAGTACTCTCAAGTTTAAGTTATGCACAGAAAGTAAATACATACTGTAGTAAGAGATTCGAATATTTTGATTCGCTATCACTTGAAGATGGAATGTATTGGGATGTGGAACCAAAGGTTGAGGATAGTTCCAAACCTTTTATAGGTTTGTTAAAGCGTACGGTAATTGAGAATGGTTACCGTGATTTGGATGTAGATGTAATACTATCAAGAGATGGCAAACCAGTCTGCTTTAGATATAATCAAGATATAAAGCATGAATTACAAACAATGATTGAAGTCAACTTTAAAAGAGTTAAGTTTGAACCTGCGATCAAGCGAAATCGTTTTGTCGAATCAATTTATATTGTACACCTTTGGTGAAAAGAATTATTGGCCACGGTGATATACGATAAAAAAAGACACACGAACAAGATTGAAAATTTGTTTGAGTGTCTTTTTTTTATTGACAATTATTCTATTGGCCAAAACCAATTATTTATATCTGATAGCTTTGATCTTATTGTATTTCGTTCTGATTCCGGATATTTCATTGCTACTGTTTGAGCTATAATATTAGTTGTTCCCTCTCTTAATGAAAAACGAATAAGATCCTCAAATCGTTTTCCTTCGAAAGCAAATTCCATTGCATTTTCCTCTAATATCCATTGTCTTAAGAGCTCTTGCTTTTTATTATCATCAGCTTCGTTCGGGAATACTCTGGGGGTAAGACTAACTCTTTGTCGTATCCCGCTGTTCATTCCCCATATCTCATCCCAAATACCATTATCAGATATGTTATTTTTATGAAAAGGGGGTGCGAATACCTTTGTGTCTTCATCGTAATATTCCTGTGCTCCTTGATTTAGTAGTACCAGTGCTGTTTCAGAGTCTCCCATCTCATTAAGACATTCGATAAGTTTCATATACAGTTCACTGTCTTTATAAATGATAATTCGATTTTGAAGGGTATTTAAAAAGCCTTTTTTCTCAAAATTATATTTCCATATTTTATTTTCATTATCAATAAACTTGCGGTACAAATCTCCTGTAGAGTTTTCTGTGTTTTTTTGGCTTTCTATAATATTTAAATAGCCCTGACCGGCAATGATCTCACCTCGATTAAAAAGTGCGTACAATGAATTATACTGTTCAAATTTGTGGTTGTATTCAGAAACCCCAATAAGTTTTTTTCCGCATGTTTGGATCGTTTTTTTGTACAGTTGAATGTAATTTTGATGACCAAAAAGATCTTCATTTTCACCTATAAGATCTCCCCATCCTATAGAACCAATGGTCAAATATTTATAGAATATATTTGCTGCCTTTTTATACTCTTTATTCCATAAATACAGATCTCCTAATAATACCTGATGTTCTATACCATAGTAGTTATATATTGCTTTGGGTTCGTCGACTAGTTGTTGCCAATTTATCTTTTTATCCCAATGATAAGAAGGATCTTCGAGCACTTTAATAAGTTCAGGAATAACTTCTTGAAGCGTAAAAGGGGTCATGTCTTTAATTTTTTGTACTTCAAAGTCCGTTTCAAATGATTCATCAAAAATATATACCTCTCCATAAATCTTAGCAATCATCCAATAACACCAATATTTTATTCTATGTACCTCTCCTATACATGCTTGATAGTTCTTAAGACTTACTTCATCTCGTCTTTGTTCAAATACATTTGCATTCTTGAGAAAATCATTACAGTTAACAATGACTTTGTAAAACTTTGTTGGATCAACATAGGAATTAGTGGAGAGTTCCATATAATTATAGATTGAACGAATCTGTGGAGATGCTGATTCATCTATACCCATTTCATCACTACGTAGACCATTGAATAGAATTACACTTGGCATGATTTCTTGGATTCCAGAATAAATGCCAACAATATTAATTGCAAGGTCAGTTGATGTCTGATAATTGTTGTGCTGATTAATTCCATTTTTGTTTTCCACATCTAAGATATCCTGACAAGAGGATAGAATAATGAAAAAACAAAGTAAAGTATATATATATAATTTTTTCATAATGGTATTTTTTTATAGACTTAGATTGACTCCTAAAATAATAGAAGGTAGAGAGGGTATTTTTCCGTAGTCTCCATGTATTGATTGTGAATCTACACGATGAACAATATCAGGATCTAGACCAAGATATTGTGTTTTTGTAATAAGATTCTTACCTTTCACATAGATAATATTCTTTCTTCCTTTAGCTTTCCCAATTGGTAATCGGTAAGACAAGGTTACATCGTCTAATCTCCAGTAAGTCCCATCTTCAATCCATCTACTACTGAATTGATTATTCTTATGAGGATCTCCCCATGATGCTTTTGGCATATCCGTTTTTTGACCAGGGAATTTCCATCCATTCATTACTCTTGAAGATTGATTATTTGTTGTTGATTGTGATTCTAATGCCAAACGTGTATAGTTAAAAATGTCTCCTCCTTCAACAAAACTCATCGTAGCAGATAAGGTCAAATCTTTATATTGTATTGAACCATATACTCCTCCAGTAAAATCAGGTAGAGGATCTCCAATCTCAATAGCATCCTTTTCATTAATAATATGATCTTCGTTAGTGTCTTGGAAAATAACATCACCAGCTTCATATTTAAGCCCAGAAGAGGTTATTAAATTATATTGATCTACTTCTGTCTGGTCTGTATAAACACCAAGCATCTTCAGTCCATAAAATTTTGGCCCACTACCTCCCTTTTTAATGATGATCTGACCTTCATTTATAGATGTCACTAAAGAGTTATTATTTCCCAGATCTTCGTAATTGTATTTTACAAAGGATAAACTTCCTCCAAGCATGAATTTAAATGCATTTTTTCCTATCATAAATCGTGCACCTAAATCCAACCCTGTTGATGACATGGCACCACTATTGGAGTACCCTTTTTTGAATCCTGTTACGAGTGGAATTTGGTCTATAATAATCATATTGTCTGTATTCGATTTCCAAGCATAGGCTGTAAACATGAAAAGGTCTTTAGGGGTAATTAATTCAACTCCATAACCCTGTTGTGTGACTTTTTCTAAAGAGAGGTCTTTGTTAAAAATATTTGCTCTTGAAAAACCCACCGAAGCGACTTCAAATCTTTGTGCTACGTACTGTTTATTATTCATATAATAAGGGATATTGGCATTTCCTGAAGTCGCAAAATCTCCTTTTAGTTTAAGATTGGATATGATGCTTTTAAAAGGAAACCAGCGCTCGTTTGCGATATCATATGATAGTGCTCCTCCGTAATACAATTTTCCACTATCTATGTCACTTCCTGTGATAGAATTGAATTCATAATTCGTGAATATCTCTACACCATATCTATCATTTAAAGTATATCTTAATTTAGCAAGGTTATTTAGAACTCTATAATCACTGTAATAGCTCGATATTATACGAGTGTTTTCTTTTGAAACAGAACCTAATAATTTCATTTTGTCACTAGCAGTGTTCATTCCTCCAGCATAAAGTTTTGAAAAATTAGATGTGCGATAGGAAGAGGATATATTGAATAGGAGATGTGATCGATTATTTTTCCTTTCGTATCCAAAGTTGATACCACCTTCAAAACTCACTCCCTTAGCAACAAGTTCTTTAGCTTGGTTTAATGCAGTGAAATCATGGATGATCTCTGGGACAACAGCTTTGCTTGTTTTTCCAGAAAAGAAAGCCTTCTGTCTATCTTCCCAGTTGACAATTCCTATATTGGCACCAAAAACAATATTCTTCCATATTTTCATTGTATAACGTGCATTCATAACGGTACTAAATCCATTATACTCAGAGATATTATCTTTGATAATTGCATTTGGATTACTCACATTAAAAGAGTGGTAAGGATCCCATTCTAGTAGAGATTCACCATTATAGTTACGTTTGTATGGTCCTAAAACAGGACTTTTAAAAAAAGCTGCTTGTAAAGGGTTATTGTTCGAATAACTTTGATCTACTAAGTGACCTGATTTGTAGTTATAGCCAATATTTACTGCAACTGATGCTGTTTTCGATAGGTTAATATCTGTATTAAGACGAGCTGTATAGGCTTGATTATCGGTGTTCTGAATAACACCCTTTTCATTATTCATGCCAATGCTAAGGTAGTATCTAGCAATGGCATCTCCTCCCATAACATTTACCAGATATTTTTGGAATACAGATCTTTGATAAATTTCATTTTGCCAATCAGTATCGTGTTTATAAGTATGATAATCTGCGTTATTTACATCATTATATATCCCACGATATTGTTGTTGAATTTCCCTATTAGTGTAATTACTTTTAAGTACTTCATAAATCTTGTTCCTCCAGTCATCAGCATTCAACAAAGGAATTGCAGGTGCTTGATCACTTACTCCATAATTGGCCTCCACATGTATGGCTGTTTTTAATGATTTAGTTCTATGTGTTTCAATAACTATAGCTCCATTAACACCCGAGGTTCCATATATAGCAGCAGCAGCACCTTTTAGATATTGAATTGACTTTATATCGCTTGGATTAACGTTCGCATAGATATTATCTACATATTCACTGAAAACATCATTTTTATAGTTATTGTCTGGATATATGATCCCATCAATAATTAATAGAGGGGAGTTGGATAAGTTCATGGACCTAACGCCATGAATTTTTATTTCGTATCCCATCCCAGGTAGGCCGCTAACCCCTCTAGCTTGTACGCCTGCATGTTGTCCTCTAACACTTCGATCAAAGCTATAGTCCGAATGATCAATCTCTGTATCTTTTTCAATATTCCATAGATCACCAAACTTGTCATTGATACGTAAGATGTCTTCTTCATAAAGATAATAACGTTTTTTAATTCCATTGCTTAGCGGGTAATCAATACTTTGATAGCCTTCTTTTCGGAAGTAGATAAATTTACTCTCAATAAGTGATGAGATATCTGCTGCCCCTTTCTCGTTTGTTGTGACAACTTCTCCTGTCTTTGATTTAATATCTACATTGGCTAGGGGAATGTGTTTTACCCCATCATACACTTCAATACGTTGCGCCATTGTTCCTATGGAATATAGAATACAGGCTGAGATAAGGATAACTCTATATATATTGTTCATATAAATACACTTTAATAGTTCGATTTAGAAGGAATAAAAGATATCTGAAGAATACTTATCGAATTTTGTTTGTATACATCTTTGTTTGACTTCTTAATATGATCCACTCGTATTTCAATAGTATTGGTTCCCCATTCTTCAGGTATATCAAAATTACAGAAGCTTACAGGTTTCTTTTTAGCATTATAATATTTAGGAAGATTTTGCCTCCAAACATTACCTGCTTGGATCCCATTAAAGAATAATTTTACACTTCCACCAACTCGACCATTAATACCGTTTGCTGATAGCACTCGTATTTCATAGTTGCCTGGAATTAAGGCAACTTCTTTCAATATATCTTCTCCTTCACTATCTTTTATCACATTAAATGTTTTAGGAAAAGAGATACTGTATTTTTCGTTTCTCGGAGATTTTGTTATAAAATTACCTTTAAATCCATATCCCCATTTAGGATTAAATGGTTTTATTTTCATGACAACTCCCTTAGGGATTGAAAGATATTTATTAATCATTTCTTTGTCGAAACGCCATAAGTCAGATGGGATGAAATGAAGTGTTTTCATATACATACTTTTGGGTATATAGAGTTTCGTTGCAAGGAATACTAAACCATTGCTAGTTTGGATAAGTCCCTTTCTATCGATCTCTTGTTTCCCTGATTCAATTAAAAAGCGTGTTTGAGCAGAAGAGTTTAGGTCATAAATATCTTGTGGTTCAGAAAGAGGGGTTCCTTTATAAAAAATACTTCTAAGACACCAATTTTTCATGTTTTCTAGTAGGCTTTCTGTAATCGTGCCTCCTGTAATTACCACTTTTTCTTTTACCTGGTCAAGTGCATCCAAAACAATTTTATTTGATGGTAGGATAGCAGTCATTGGATGCTCTTCATCTCTTGGATCACATTTACTAAGAAATGTGTTTTTTTCAATCCAAATCGTATCATATACCATGTTCCCATCGTCATTCAGGAACTTTGGAGTACTATTTTCTTTGTCAAATATCTTCTCATCAAATGATTTAATATACTCTTGAATCATCGAATATTCAGGTCCAAGGTTGTAGATCTTCTCATAAATATTATTGTACGTAGGAATAATACCTTTACTATGGTGAACAACTCCGTTTCCCGTGTAAATGTTGGACAACTCTACCTCCTTTGTATTAATTGTAGAGAATGAACTCTTCTTAAACTCAACATACTTTCCTCTATAGGTTGATAGGCGTTGATCATGATCTAACATGTACTGAAAAGCTTCACCGTATATCAAATGAATGAGCATTTGGTTACGAAGTATGTCTACCTCTTCATCGCTTAATACATCTAGGTTCATTTCAAGAAATGTGGCTTCTAGATGCTCATCTTTTACTGCAATAAGTGTTAAGTTTGTAGTTCCTGACAACTCTTTATCTAAACCACACTTTTTCATTAATGCAGAGAACTTAGCATAGTCATTATTACTCTGAAGGTATTCCCAAATATTTTTTGCCGATAATTGTCTCTGGTCCGAGTAATAGCCATCCCATTTGTCATTAAGAGTACAACTACTAGTGCATAAACCAACTAACGCTAAAAGCAGTGTGGTGTAGATAAACTGACTTATTATTTTCTTATTCATCATTTCAAAGGTTTATAGGTTATACCACCAAAAGTCAAATCGCCTTTTCCTGATTTCTTCTCAATCTTAATTGTATGAACACCTTCAGTAAGATGTATACCATAAGAAAATTCCATCCCGTAACCGTAACCAAAGGCTCTAAAAATTGCATTGTGTGTCAATTGATAAATCCCATCAATATAGATGTTCCAAAAACTTCCATTGGGGTTTTTACAACCATAGCCTTTGATGCTATAGGTACCCTCTGCTAGATATGGCGTTTTAAAGCTCACCCAGCCTTCATTTGATTCACCAAAACGAACCCCTAGTCCATGTGTCCCCGTGTAATAATAGTTTCCTGTTTTAGAATCCATCGTTGTGATTTTATTGACGTAGTATATTGGTAATTTTTTAGGAGATGAGTCCCAATCAATTTCATCGAATACATCATCGTGAAGTGGAAGTGAGAAATCGAATTTTTCAACCAAGTTACGTCTAGAGTGATTCCCATTATAATTCTCAATGGCTTTTTTGTTTACGATATCCCATATGTCCTGTTCAATAGGTGTTGGACGACATTGGGTAATATGTAATGGTTGTTTGAGGTAATGGATACAACCGTTGGAAGCTGGGATATTAATTTTAGTCTCATCTAATTGTGTATATTGATTTTCTCCTCGCTTATTAATATACATCTGCTCATTCTCAATCAATACTTCTATAGCATGATTCTTATATTGAGTTTCAAAGTTTTTCCACAAACGAATTTCATCCTGTTTTAATAATAGATTGGTGTATTTTGCTCCATTAACAATGTGGTATCCAACCCACTGATTTAACCCATTATCTAAGGAGGTTAATTGGTCATTATTTGAAAAGCGTGTAATAAGATCGTCAACGGATAAGATTGAAGGGTTATAACCTTTAAGCATCTCATTAGTCTCAACAAGAATTGAGTAATATTCTCGTTTTTCTTGAGTGAAATTACCTAGAATTTTGTCATACCCAGTGTGTTTAAGTGCTTCAATAAAAATAGAACAATCCGATAAGGTTTCCACTTCTACTATCACTGAGGGTTTTAATTCCAATACATGGTCGATAATGTTAACATAACCATTGGCAACCTTAATGTCATAATGTGTGATTAGAGCACTCTTATTAAGAATAACACTTCGTTGGTCTCCTAGCCTGAAATCTACTGACATATTCCGACCAATAAGGTTCGTATCCCTAGTTGCTCCATGTCGGTATTGACTGACTAATTGTTGGAAATTAAGAGTGTGATTCTTGACCAGCTGCTGAAGATACTCTGCGTCGAAGGAATCAATTGTCTTTCCATCTAACCATTTTGATACAGCTTCGTTATTGGGAATGTAAACTGTATATAATCCAGATGCTCGATATGCATCAGATAGGCCTGATTTTTCTAAGATCTCTAACCATGAACTATATTTATCTTGATGTCTTTCAAGATATACTGTGATTGACACCTGATTCTCTGAAAGAGGCATCGCGTCGTCAAATGTTTCTTTGCAACCAAATTGAAGAAAGAGAACAACGACCATTGTAATTATTAAAGAGTTCTTCATATTTCTTATTTTGACTGATAAAAAGGGTTCTGGATTAACTGTTGGTTGTATACGAGCTCATTTCTAGAGATCGGTAAATAGAACGCATATTCATCTTGTAGTGCACTTTCTACAGATGCTTGATCAATAGGACTTACAGATGTTAGAACTTTATCAATTATCATCTGTTTCCGAGCATAATTATTACGTTTGGCAATACGTAATAGATCAAACCATGATTTTCCTTCTCCATAAAGCTCCCTGGTCCTTTCATATAGGATATAGTCTTCATATGCTGTGACACTTTCTTCTAGAGTTGTAATCTCTGTCGCATTCGCACGGTTGCGAATTTTATTAATCTGCTCCATCGATTCTTTATACATCCCTTTTTCAGCATAAATCTCAGCCATCATAAGAATGATATCTGCTGCTCGATAGACAATAAAATTACAAGTGTATTGTTGTCTGTTTGGATAATACTTTAAAGGTACTATCGTTGGGTCTGGAGTGATATATTTTAGGATTAAACCCGTTTCCGAATTATATGTTGCATTCTCACCTCTAATGTCTGTTTCATCATATATGGAGAAATCCTTATCCTGTAATTTTTTATTAAATATAAACTCAGGCCTTTCTGCATTAAGGAACAGTTTATACCATGGACCTGATTGTCCTTGTAAATTTTCACATTGGATTTCAAAGATACCTTCTGCTGTATTACCTTCTGAGAAGATCGAAAACCATTGGTCCGAAGATAGTAATCCTCTTTTTGAATCAGCAAAAACTGATTTGCAATGCTCTAAAGCAAGATCAAGATCGCCTTCGTCATCTCTCCAAAGATAAGTATCTGCTAGAAGTGAATGAACTGCATAAACAGTACCTCTACCATGGTTCTCCCAAGCTTCGGAGAATGCATGTTTAATATGAGGAAGTGACAGCTTAAGGTCGGTAATGATATAGTCTAGAACCTCTTTTTCTGAAGATTTATTTAATTCGAAACCATTATTATCTGTTTCATATGAGTATGGTAAAATAGGGACTTCCTTCCATATTCTTACCAGATAGAAATAGGCCAATGATCTGATAAAACGCGCTTCTGCAATCAAGGCATCTCGTTCTACATCCAGAAAGTTTTTATCATTTTCAGCAGCGGTTGGTGCATTTTCAACTACTGCACTTGCTTGATTAATCACTTTATAAAGAAAACTCCAATTACACATCTTATTGTTATCTATAATGCGCCCACTTCGAAGTTGTTGGTAGTAACCTGGTGCACGATAAAAAGACAATTGATCTGATCTTACTTCTCCATGAAGAAATAGAATATTAATGTTTTTTTGTAGCGTAGCATAGGAGTCTATTAGTGCAGACTCAACATCTTGCTCACTCTTCCAAAATTTTTCTTTAATAAGTCCATTTTCTGGAGGACTATCAACCCACGAATCACAACCTGATATAATGGTGATAAATACTATCCAAACGAAATGTTTTATATACTGTTTCATGATCTAGAATGTTAGGTTGAATCCAATATTATATCGGATAGGTTTATAGTTAAATGCATTGTCGAGAAGCAACCCTGTATTCAGATTCAATTGACCCGCAGGGTTCAAACCTTTGTACTTAGTCCAAGTGTACACGTTATTTACCCCCATGAACATTGTTAATTTAGAGAGTGTAATTTTTTGTGCAATCTTCTTTGGAAATTCATATCTAAGAGTAATGTTCTTTAGTGTTATATAATCTCCATTTTCTACAAACCTGCTGCTACCAAGCGAGTTGAAATTAGTTCCTCCCAAAGCAATTGGTATTTGCGCTATATCACCAGGTTTTCTCCACCTTGCTAAAACAGCAGAACTTTGGTTATTTGATTTAGTCATACCTTCCGCAGTGATAGCTGTACCATTAATTACATTTGCTCCATAGCGATAAATAAATGAGATATTAAGAGAAAATTTACCATACGATAAGTTCGAGAATACACCTCCGTAGAAAAGAGGGTCTTGATTCCCTAAATAAATTACATCCTTCTCATCGATGACTCCATCATAATTCGTATCCTGATATTTTGCATCTCCTCCTTGAAAACGATTTCCTTGTTTATCCTTCATATAAACCAACTCTCCAAGAGGGTTATAGAGAGGGGTATTCGCTTTACCTCGAGCTATTGCATCGTTATCATCTTTGTATACCCCAAGGTATTGGTATCCATAAATAGCACCAATCGGTTTGTTTATTTCGATCATCTTCGGGTATTTTCCATTGGAATAGACTGGGACATTATATGATGTTCCGGCAGGCATCTCTAAACGCACACTTTTGTCTTGTGAGATATTACAACGTAATGACCATTTAAACTTGCGTTTTTGAATCAACTTAACATTAGTGCTAATTTCAAATCCAGTGGTCTTAATCTCTCCTTGGTTCATGTAAGGGATCTTTGGAAAACCAACAGTAGAAGGAACCTTAACATCTTTTTGTAGAATATCAGAGCTAATATCCTCAAAGAGGTCAGCTGTAACAGAGAACCTGTTTTTGAAAAGAGACATCTCTAAACCAACATTGCGACTTGTTTTCTTTTCCCAAACAAGGTTCTCTAAGGTTATCCTCTTTAATGCCATGCCATTATAGTTCATATAAGAACCCCCTTTATCATATAAACCATAGAATACATTAGGTTGTTTAGGTTCTCTACCTGTAACGCCATAGCTTGCTTTTAACTTTAGTCGACTTAACCATTTTTTCTGCTTTTTCAAGAAAGGTTCATCACTTAATATATAAGCAAAACTTAGAGAAGGAAAGTAACCGACACGGTTCTCTTTGCTAAATCCATTACTAATTTCTCTACTAATAAATCCATTGACGATATAACGATTTAATAGTTTATACTGTAATGAAGCAAGTAGGGAATAATCACGTTTCTTTAATATACTATTTCCAAAGCTAGTTAAGAGTCCACCGTCTACAATATTTGAGATCTCACTACTACCAGTATTCGAAAGTTTAACTCCTAATGAGCGAGTCTCTGACTGATTTGCTGTGATGACAAACTGTGTATTCAAATCGTGAATCTTGCGAACCTTCTTGTGATAACTAAGAGAGTGTCTTGTGGAGATATTTAATGAACTAGCCTGTGTTTCAATAGACTGATTTGCATTGATACTCATTGGTCTTATACCACTTGCAGTTGATGGGTAGAATATATCTGTGTTCTTCAAGTTTTTGTCATAGCTGATATATCCAGTATAACGAAAACCTTTTGCCATTCTATAATCCATTTTGAATATCGATCTAACTCTTGTTGTAAGGACCTCATTTTGACTATTCATAATGGTTGCCAAAGGATTGAGTCTAGTCGTTTGAAACTGTGTCGAAGGACTGAAGAAACGATCTGTTACTTGTCCTTGATCATCTACATAATATGGATTCATATTAGGCATCTTATAGTTTGTAAACTTTCTCAAGTCTGCATCTTTGATCGCAAAACTATGTTTGGTACTTCTATTATAGCTAAGATCAGCCGAAAAAGTCAATTTCTTCGATAAGCTATAATCAATATTCATCTTTGCGGAAAAACTTTCAAAAGAGGACTCTTTAAGGACTCCATGATCGTCTTTATACGTAGAGCTAAATCTATATCTCGCTTTATCTCCACCACCACTCATCGAGATATTGTGTTCGTGTAAATATGGAGATTGGGTAATTTGATCAATCCAGTCTGTTTCCGAATGGTATTCATCATAGTAACGATAAAAAATATTCTCACCCAACTCAGGAACATTCGTAGGAGACATGTCAAACGAAGATTTACCATTGGATCTTAGATACTTATTCCACCTAGCTTCATGCATTAATGAAACATAGTCATCACCATTTAATAGAGGGAGGTGAGATGGCTTAGATTCTTTCTGAAATTTATATCCATAAGTAATTCGATTGGGACCCCTTACTCCTCGTTTGGTTGTAATAATAAGTACACCATTTGCTCCTCTAGAACCATATTGAGCTGCTGCAGCACCATCTACGAGTGCTTGTATGTCAGCAATGTCAGACGTTGGAATATCCACTAATGCTCCATAGTCATCTGCATTAGCTGAGGCAAAATCGAAATCATCTTCGATTGTGGTTGGATAGATAATACCATCCAAAACAATCAAAGGCTTGGAGGAGCCATTTAAACTTGAAGCACCTCTTATTCGAATGGTCATTCCTGAACCAGGACCTCCAGCACTCTCCATCATGGTTACACCTG